>NZ_CM149653.1:0-4800000 GCF_056173025.1 Streptomyces sp. 63XJN7_1_ISO-PGPR-S23-121
GTGGCTGACGTACCTGCCGATCTTGCCGCAGTGTGGCCACGCGTACTGGAGCAGCTGCTCGGAGAAGGCCGCGGGCAAGGCGTCGAATCGAAGGACGAGCACTGGATCCGCCGCTGCCAGCCCCTGGCACTGGTCGCCGACACCGCCCTCCTCGCCGTACCCAACGAGTTCGCGAAGGGCGTGCTCGAGGGACGTCTCGCCCCCGTCGTCAGCGAGACGCTGAGCCGGGAGTGCGGGCGCCCCATCCGCATCGCGATCACCGTCGACGAGACCGCGGGCGAACCCCCGGCCCCGCCGGCACCGCCCGCCCGCCCGCAGCCGCGCTACGAGGAGCCCGAGCTCCCGTCCCCCGGCCCGGGGGGAAGCGGTGCGGGCCAGAGCGGCCAGGGGAACCACAACCGTGCCGACTACGAGGGGTACGGCCGCCACCGCGCCGATCCGCTCCCCAGCGCCCGCCCCGCCTACCCGCAGGAGTACCAGCGCCCCGAGCCCGGCTCCTGGCCCCGCCCGTCCCAGCAGGACGACTACGGCTGGCAGCAGCAGCGGCTCGGCTTCCCGGAGCGGGACCCGTACGCCTCGCCGCCGCAGGACCCGTACGGCCCGCCCCAGGACGGCTACTCCTCCCACTCCTCACCCCAGCAGGACGGCTACGCGCAGGACTCCTACTCCCAGGACTCCTACGGCCAGGAGCCGTACCCCCAGGACGCGTACCCGCAGGACCGCCGCCCCCAGGACCGCCGGCCGCAGCCGCCGGAGCGCCCCCCGTACGACGCCCAGCGCCCGGACTACGACCAGCCCCGCGGCGACTACGACCAGCGCGGCACCCGGCGTGATCTCCCCGAGCCGCCGCCGGGTTCCGGCCACGTCCACCGCGGCGGCCCGGTGGGTCCCGGACCCGCCACCGGCGCTCCCGGCCCGCTCGCCGCACAGCCGGCGCCGGCGACCGGGCCCGGCGAGCCCACCGCGCGCCTGAACCCGAAGTACCTCTTCGACACCTTCGTCATCGGCGCCTCCAACCGCTTCGCCCACGCGGCGGCCGTCGCCGTCGCCGAGGCGCCCGCCAAGGCGTACAACCCCCTCTTCATCTACGGGGAGTCGGGCCTCGGGAAGACCCACCTGCTGCACGCGATCGGGCACTACGCGCGCAGCCTCTACCCCGGCACGCGCGTGCGGTACGTGAGCTCGGAGGAGTTCACCAACGAGTTCATCAACTCCATCCGCGACGGCAAGGGCGACAGCTTCCGCAAGCGCTACCGCGAGATGGACATCCTGCTCGTGGACGACATCCAGTTCCTGGCGGACAAGGAGTCGACGCAGGAGGAGTTCTTCCACACCTTCAACACCCTCCACAACGCCAACAAGCAGATCGTGCTGTCCTCCGACCGGCCGCCCCGGCAGCTGGTGACGCTCGAGGACCGGCTGCGGAACCGCTTCGAGTGGGGCCTGACCACCGACGTCCAGCCGCCCGAGCTCGAGACGCGCATCGCGATCCTGCGCAAGAAGGCCGTACAGGAGCAGCTCAACGCCCCGCCGGAGGTACTGGAGTTCATCGCCTCCCGCATCTCGCGCAACATCCGCGAGCTGGAGGGCGCGCTGATCCGCGTCACCGCGTTCGCGTCGCTCAACCGGCAGCCGGTCGACCTGGGCCTGACCGAGATCGTCCTCAAGGACCTGATCCCCGGCGGCGAGGACTCGGCTCCCGAGATCACCTCCACGGCCATCATGGGCGCCACCGCCGACTACTTCGGCCTCACCGTCGAGGACCTGTGCGGCACTTCCCGCGGCCGCGCACTGGTGACGGCCCGCCAGATCGCCATGTACCTCTGCCGCGAGCTGACGGACCTCTCGCTGCCGAAGATCGGCGCGCTGTTCGGCGGCCGCGACCACACCACGGTGATGCACGCCGATCGCAAGATCCGGAATCTGATGGCCGAGAGGCGCTCCATCTACAACCAGGTGACGGAGCTGACCAACCGCATCAAGAACGGCTGACGGCCGCCCGCACGGGCCGGCCCGCGTCCTCAAGGCGCCCCTGGAGAGCTCCGGGGGCGCCTTCTCCGTGCCTGCGGGCCGCGGCGCGGGGCTGCCGTATCCGGCATCAGCCCCGGACACGCCCCCCGCCCCCCGGGAAGCTCCGGACGCGGCTCCGGGAGGCGCCGGACCCGGCCGCAAGGGCTCCTTGAAGCGGCCCTGAAGGCTTCGGACGGGGCTCGGAAGGCTCCCGGACCCAGCCGCGGCACCGATCGCGCCGCCCCCGCTCCCGGCCCTCGCTGTTCGAATACCTGCCGGGTTACGGCCTCTCTCCACAGATTCGGCGACTTTTTCCCCTCCACAGCTTGGGGACCGGGAAGTTGTCCCGATCCTGTCCACAGGCTGGGCTGTTGAGGAATGATCAGGGCAGGTCAGCACCTTGTGGATCCGTGGACAAAAGATCTCCACAGCCTGTGGACAACGAAAAGTCCCCCAGCCCGTGCGTCAAGTTGTCCACCGGTGGCCCACAGGCTGGAGCCGGTTGTCCCCAGCGATCACCTGCTTCTCCACATGCCTGTCCACTGTTCGGCAACCCGGAGCGGCTCGTCACCGCCTCGAGTGAAAGGCGTCACACCGAGGGCCTGGATTGGGCTGTGGGAAAGGTGGGTAAACCTGGGGACGGCGCTGGGGAGAAGTCGCCCCTCCCTGTGCACGGCGTGTGCAGAACTTTCTGTTCTCCACAGAGACGCCCAGTTGTCCACCGGCTCCGCCCACAGGCCCCGTGGACAAAATTCCTGCGCTGACCTGCGCAAACGAGGTTATCCACGGTATCCACAGGCCCTACTACTACTCCCGACTAGAGAGAGAGCGGGAATCGTTTCGAAGCGGGACCTGTGCACAACTCGAGCTCTCGAGCCCGACCGCCCCTCGGCACGACTTGACCCCGAAGGGCACCTACTGTCAGTGCGGTGCGTCAGACTGGTCCCCGGTGTTCTGCCCCTCACCGGGGACGGCGACACCGGGTCAGACGACGAAGGCGAAGCAGGGCGAGAAGCGCCGGCAACAGCAGGAGGCGGCAACAGTGAAGATCCGGGTGGAACGCGACGTACTCGCGGAGGCAGTGGCCTGGGCGGCTCGCAGCCTCCCGGCCCGTCCGCCGGCGCCGGTCCTCGCGGGCCTGCTGCTGAAGGCCGAGGAGGGACAGCTCAGCCTGTCCAGCTTCGACTACGAGGTCTCCGCACGCGTGTCGGTGGAGGCGGAGGTCGAGGAGGAGGGCACGGTCCTCGTCTCCGGGCGGCTGCTCGCCGA
This sequence comes from Streptomyces sp. 63XJN7_1_ISO-PGPR-S23-121, assembly GCF_056173025.1. Taxonomy (NCBI): domain Bacteria; kingdom Bacillati; phylum Actinomycetota; class Actinomycetes; order Kitasatosporales; family Streptomycetaceae; genus Streptomyces; species Streptomyces sp. 63XJN7_1_ISO-PGPR-S23-121. The sequence goes on from NZ_CM149653.1 coordinate 3,280, forward strand.
CATCTCCCGCGCCCTGCCCAACCGGCCGGTGGAGATTTCCACAGACGGTGTACGGGCGACGGTGGTGTGCGGGTCCTCGCGCTTCACCCTCCACACCCTGCCGGTGGAGGAGTACCCGGCCCTGCCGCAGATGCCGAACGCCACGGGCACCGTCCCCGGCGAGGTCTTCTCGGCGGCCGTGCAGCAGGTCGCCATCGCCGCCGGCCGCGACGACACGCTGCCCGTCCTCACCGGTGTGCGCATCGAGATCGAGGGCGACACGGTGACGCTGGCCTCCACCGACCGCTACCGCTTCGCGGTCCGCGAGTTCCTGTGGAAGCCGGAGGACCCGGAGACCTCCGCGGTCGCCCTGGTGCCCGCCAAGACGCTCCTGGACACCGCCAAGGCGCTGACCAGCGGCGATCAGGTGATCCTGGCGCTGTCCGGGTCGGGCGCGGGCGAGGGCCTGATCGGTTTCGAGGGAGCGGGCCGCCGGACGACGACCCGCCTGCTGGAGGGCGACCTCCCGAAGTACAAGACGCTCTTCCCGACGGAGTTCAACAGCGTCGCCGTGATCGAGACCGCCCCCTTCGTGGAGGCCGTCAAGCGCGTGGCCCTGGTCGCCGAGCGCAACACCCCGGTGCGGCTCAGCTTCGAGCAGGGCGTGCTCATCCTCGAGGCCGGCTCCAGCGACGACGCACAGGCTGTGGAAAGGGTGGACGCCCAGCTGGAGGGCGACGACATCTCGATCGCCTTCAACCCGACGTTCCTGCTCGACGGCCTGAGCGCGATCGACTCGCCGGTGGCCCAGCTGTCCTTCACGACGTCCACGAAGCCGGCGCTGCTCAGCGGCAGGCCCGCGCTGGACGCCGAGGCGGACGAGGCCTACAAGTACCTGATCATGCCGGTGCGGCTGAGCGGCTGACGCCGCCGGTCGTCCACAGGCTGAGGACAAAGACCCAGGTGGGGGCGTACGCATGAGCGCGTATGCCCACAGCTGTGCACGGAACTGCGGGTTTAGGCTCGTACGCGGGTACGAAAGTGCCGCGGCACGCATCCGCCGGGTGCGGGCGTGCCGCCACGCCACCTCGCAGACCTAAGGAACGCAACTGATGGAGCTCGGTCTCGTCGGCCTCGGCAAGATGGGCGGCAACATGCGCGAGCGGATCCGCCGCGCGGGCCACACCGTCGTCGGATACGACCGCAATCCGGATCTCGCGGACGTCCACAGCCTGGAAGAGCTTGTGGGCAAGCTCAGCGCCCCCCGCGTGGTCTGGGTGATGGTCCCGGCCGGTGAGCCCACCCAGGCCACCGTCGACCGGCTGGGAGAGCTGCTGGAGCCCGGCGACGTCGTCGTGGACGGCGGGAACTCCCGCTGGACGGACGACGAGAAGCACGCCGAGGAGCTGGCCGCCAAGGGCATCGGCTTCGTGGACTGCGGTGTCTCCGGCGGCGTCTGGGGCCTGGAGAACGGCTACGCGCTGATGTACGGCGGCGACGCGGAGAACGTCGCCAAGGTGCAGCCGGTCTTCGACGCCCTCAAGCCGGAGGGCGACTTCGGCGCCGTGCACGCCGGCAAGGTGGGCGCGGGCCACTTCGCGAAGATGGTCCACAACGGCATCGAGTACGCGATGATGCAGGCCTACGCCGAGGGCTGGGAGCTGCTGGAGAAGGTCGACTCCGTGGACAACGTCCGTGAGGTCTTCCGGTCCTGGCAGGAGGGCACGGTCATCCGCTCCTGGCTGCTGGACCTGGCCGTCAACGCGCTCGACGACGACGAGCACCTGGACGAGCTGCGCGGTTACGCACAGGACTCCGGTGAGGGACGCTGGACTGTGGAGGCCGCGATCGACAACGCGGTGCCGCTGCCGGCGATCACGGCGTCGCTGTTCGCGCGGTTCGCGTCCCGGCAGGACGACTCGCCGCAGATGAAGATGATCGCCGCGCTGCGCAACCAGTTCGGTGGTCACGCGGTGGAAAAGAAGTAGGCAACACCCGAAGGTTGGGGAGGTCGGCGAACGACCATGCACGTCACGCATCTGTCGCTGGCCGACTTCCGTTCCTATGCCCGGGTCGAGGTCCCGCTGGACCCGGGCGTCACCGCCTTCGTCGGCCCCAACGGGCAGGGGAAGACCAATCTCGTCGAGGCGGTCGGCTATCTGGCCACCCTCGGCAGTCACCGGGTCTCCTCGGACGCCCCCCTGGTGCGCATGGGCGCCGACCGGGCGGTGGTCCGGGCGCAGGTGCGGCAGGGCGAGCGGCAGCAGCTGATCGAGCTGGAGCTGAACCCGGGCAAGGCCAACCGTGCCCGGATCAACAGGTCGTCGCAGGTCAGGCCGCGTGACGTGCTGGGCATCGTGCGGACCGTGCTGTTCGCGCCCGAGGACCTCGCCCTGGTCAAGGGCGACCCCGGTGAGCGGCGCCGGTTCCTCGACGAGCTGATCACCGCCCGCTCCCCGCGCATGGCCGGGGTGCGCTCGGACTACGACCGGGTCCTCAAGCAGCGCAACACCCTGCTGAAGTCGGCCGCGCTCGCCCGGCGGCACGGTGGCCGCACGATGGACCTGTCCACGCTCGACGTCTGGGACCAGCACCTGGCGCGAGCGGGCGCCGAACTGCTGGCGCAGCGCCTGGACCTGATCGCCGCGGTGCAGCCGCTGGCCGACAAGGCGTACGAGCAGCTCGCTCCCGGCGGTGGTCCCGTCGCGCTGGAGTACAAGCCGTCGGCGCCCGGTGAGGCGCACACGCGCGAGGAGCTCTACGAGCAGCTGACGGCAGCGCTGGCCGAGGCCCGCAGGCAGGAGATCGAGCGGGGTGTCACCCTGGTCGGCCCGCACCGGGACGACCTGCTGCTGAAGCTCGGTCAGCTGCCCGCCAAGGGATACGCCTCCCACGGCGAGTCCTGGTCGTACGCGCTGGCGTTGCGCCTGGCGTCGTTCGACCTGCTGCGCGCCGAGGGCAACGAGCCGGTGCTGGTGCTCGACGACGTCTTCGCCGAGCTGGACGCGCGGCGCCGGGAGCGGCTGGCCGAACTCGTGGCGCCCGGTGAGCAGGTGCTGGTGACCGCCGCCGTGGACGACGACGTGCCGCACGTGCTGGCGGGGGCGCGATTCGCCGTGGCGGACGGGACGGTGGAGCGCGTATGAGCACCGACGGGCCGGCCCCCGGGAACGCCGGGGACGACCAGGGCAAGGGCGGCAGGGCCCCCGAGCCGTCCGGGGTAGACCTGGCGCGGGTGGCGCTGAGGGCGGCGCGTGAGGCGGCACGCGCGCGGGGGGACGCGGCGCAGCAGAAGCGGCAGGCGCGGCGCGGGGGGCTGCGTTCCGGTGCGCGCGCCGACGGCCGTGACCCGATGGCGCTGGGGTCGGCGATCAACCGGCTGATCACGGAGCGCGGCTGGGAGACGCCGGCCGCCGTGGGCGGTGTGATGGGCCGCTGGCCGCAGATCGTGGGCGAGGACGTGGCCAAGCACTGCGTGCCTGAGCGGTACGACGAGGACGAGCGGGTACTGGTCGTCCGGTGCGACTCGACGGCCTGGGCGACGAATCTGCGGCTGCTCGCCCCGACGCTGGTCGCCCGGCTCAACGAGGACCTCGGGCACGGCTCGGTCCGGGTGATCAAGGTGCACGGTCCGGGAGGTCCTGGCGGTTCCGCCCGGCGGTACGGACCGCTGCGCGCGCCGGGCAGCAAGGGGCCCGGGGACACCTACGGGTGACTCGCCCGCCCGCACTGCGGGTTGGTGAGGTACCTCACATTTTCGGGCGTCGAGGGCCGGTGCGGACCGTCGGCGCCCGGCTCGTCGTACCCCCGCACAGGGCTGCGAATCCCGATCTGACTCCCAAGTAGCCAAGGGTTGACGCCTCGAAGCGCTGAGTGCCGCCGTGAGCCTCTTGAGGCCCCCTTCCGTATATCGGGAGTCGGGAGAGGCTCGTTCAGGGCGGCACATGCGAACTCAGGCACCGGCAAACCCCCATCAGTGTCAGTGCTACCGGTAGAATGGAAGACAATCCCGCCCCGAACGTGGGGACCGTCCGGGACAAGCTGAGCAACGCTGATCAAGGCGTTACCAACGCAACATGCCGCAGCCGCTCCGGCAACCCGCCGACGAGCCCGGCTCGTGCTGTGCCAGAAAGGGCGCTTCGTGGCCGATTCCGGCAACCCCAACGAGAACAACCCGTCCACCGACACCGGCGTGAACGACGCGGTGAGCACCGTCAGCGCAGAGGCGCATGCCTCGTACGACGCCAGTGCCATCACCGTCCTCGAGGGTCTGGACGCGGTCCGCAAGCGACCCGGTATGTACATCGGCTCGACCGGTGAGCGCGGCCTGCACCACCTGGTGCAGGAGGTCGTGGACAACTCCGTCGACGAGGCGCTGGCCGGGTACGCGGACACCATCGACGTGACGATCCTCGCCGACGGCGGTGTCCGGGTCGTCGACAACGGCCGTGGCATCCCGGTGGGCATCGTCCCCTCCGAGGGCAAGCCCGCCGTCGAGGTCGTGCTGACCGTTCTGCACGCGGGCGGCAAGTTCGGCGGCGGCGGTTACGCGGTCTCCGGCGGTCTGCACGGCGTGGGTGTCTCCGTCGTCAACGCCCTCTCCACGAAGGTGTCCGTGGAGGTCAGGACCGACGGCTACCGCTGGACACAGGACTACAAGCTGGGCGTCCCCACGGCACCGCTGGTCCGGCACGAGGCCATCGAGGAGACCGGCACGTCGGTCACCTTCTGGGCCGACGGCGACATCTTCGAGACCACCGAGTACTCCTTCGAGACGCTCTCCCGGCGCTTCCAGGAGATGGCCTTCCTCAACAAGGGCCTGAAGATCAACCTCACCGACGAGCGCGAGTCGGCGAAGGCCACCGCCGGCGCGGACGAGGCGGGCGAGGACGAGAAGCACGAGGTCAAGAGCGTCTCGTACCACTACGAGGGCGGCATCGTCGACTTCGTGAAGTACCTCAACTCCCGCAAGGGAGAGCTGGTGCACCCCACCGTGATCGACCTCGAGGCCGAGGACAAGGACAAGAGCCTGTCCCTCGAGGTCGCGATGCAGTGGAACGGCGGCTACACCGAGGGCGTGTACTCCTTCGCCAACATCATCCACACGCACGAGGGCGGCACGCACGAGGAGGGCTTCCGGGCGGCGCTCACCTCGCTGATCAACAAGTACGCGCGCGACAAGAAGCTGCTGCGCGACAAGGACGACAACCTCACGGGTGACGACATCCGCGAGGGTCTGACGGCGATCATCTCGGTCAAGCTCGGCGAGCCCCAGTTCGAGGGCCAGACCAAGACGAAGCTGGGCAACACCGAGGTGAAGACCTTCGTGCAGAAGGTCGTCTACGAGCACCTGACCGACTGGCTCGACCGCAATCCGAACGAGGCCGCGGACATCATCCGCAAGGGCATCCAGGCGGCCACCGCGCGGGTGGCGGCCCGCAAGGCGCGTGACCTGACCCGCCGCAAGGGCCTGCTCGAGTCGGCGTCCCTGCCGGGCAAGCTGTCCGACTGCCAGTCGAACGACCCGACCAAGTGCGAGATCTTCATCGTCGAGGGCGACTCCGCCGGCGGTTCGGCCAAGTCCGGCCGGAACCCGCAGTACCAGGCGATCCTCCCGATCCGCGGCAAGATCCTCAACGTGGAGAAGGCGCGCATCGACCGGATCCTGCAGAACCAGGAGATCCAGGCGATGATCTCCGCGTTCGGCACGGGCGTGCACGAGGACTTCGACATCGAGAAGCTCCGCTATCACAAGATCATCCTGATGGCGGACGCCGACGTCGACGGCCAGCACATCAACACCCTGCTGCTGACCTTCCTGTTCCGTTTCATGCGGCCGCTGGTCGAGGCCGGGCACGTGTACCTGTCGCGTCCGCCGCTCTACAAGATCAAGTGGGGCCGCGACGACTTCGAGTACGCGTACTCGGACCGCGAGCGCGACGCGCTGATCGAGATGGGCCGCCAGGCCGGCAAGCGCATCCGCGAGGACTCCGTGCAGCGCTTCAAGGGCCTCGGTGAGATGAACGCCGAGGAACTGCGCATCACCACCATGGACCAGGAGCACCGCGTGCTCGGCCAGGTCACGCTCGACGACGCCGCGCAGGCCGACGACCTGTTCTCGGTGCTGATGGGCGAGGACGTCGAGGCCCGGCGCGCGTTCATCCAGCGCAACGCCAAGGACGTCCGCTTCCTCGACATCTGAGTCGGTCTCAGCTGACCGCACCAGGAAGGACCTTCACCAGCAATGACCGACGAGAACACCCCTGTGACGACGCCCGAGGGCGACGCCTTGGCGATGCGCGTCGAGCCCGTCGGGCTCGAGACGGAGATGCAGCGCTCGTACCTCGACTACGCGATGTCCGTCATCGTCTCGCGTGCGCTGCCCGACGTCCGTGACGGCCTCAAGCCCGTGCACCGCCGGGTGCTGTACGCCATGTACGACGGCGGCTACCGCCCCGAGCGCGGCTTCTACAAGTGCGCCCGCGTCGTCGGCGACGTCATGGGCAACTACCACCCCCACGGCGACAGCTCCATCTACGACGCCCTGGTCCGCCTCGCCCAGCCGTGGTCGATGCGGATGCCGCTCGTCGACTCCAACGGCAACTTCGGCTCGCCGGGCAACGACCCGGCGGCGGCCATGCGGTACACCGAGTGCAAGATGGCGCCGCTGTCGATGGAGATGGTCCGCGACATCGACGAGGAGACCGTCGACTTCACGGACAACTACGACGGCCGCTCCCAGGAGCCGACCGTCCTGCCCGCCCGTTTCCCGAACCTGCTGATCAACGGTTCGGCCGGCATCGCGGTCGGCATGGCGACCAACATCCCGCCGCACAACCTGCGCGAGGTCGCGGCCGGCGCCCAGTGGTACCTGGAGAACTACGAGGCCTCCCACGAGGAGCTGCTGGACGCGCTGATCGAGCGCATCAAGGGCCCCGACTTCCCGACCGGCGCCCTGGTGGTGGGCCGCAAGGGCATCGAGGAGGCCTACCGCACCGGGCGCGGCTCGATCACCATGCGCGCGGTCGTCGAGGTCGAGGAGATCCAGAACCGCCAGTGCCTGGTGGTCACGGAGCTGCCGTACCAGACCAACCCCGACAACCTCGCGCAGAAGATCGCCGACCTGGTGAAGGACGGCAAGATCGGCGGCATCGCGGACGTCCGCGACGAGACGAGCTCCCGCACCGGCCAGCGCCTGGTCATCGTGCTCAAGCGGGACGCGGTCGCCAAGGTCGTGCTGAACAACCTCTACAAGCACACCGACCTGCAGACGAACTTCGGCGCCAACATGCTGGCGCTGGTCGACGGGGTGCCGCGCACCCTCTCCCTGGACGCGTTCATCCGGCACTGGGTGAACCACCAGATCGAGGTCATCGTCCGGCGTACGAAGTTCCGCCTGCGCAAGGCGGAGGAGCGCGCGCACATCCTGCGCGGTCTGCTCAAGGCCCTGGACGCCATCGACGAGGTCATCGCCCTGATCCGGCGCAGCGACACCGTCGAGATCGCGCGCGGCGGCCTGATGGGCCTCCTGGAGATCGACGAGATCCAGGCCAACGCCATCCTCGAGATGCAGCTGCGGCGACTGGCCGCCCTGGAGCGGCAGAAGATCGTCCAGGAGCACGACGAACTCCAGGCGAAGATCAGCGAGTACAACGAGATCCTCGCCTCGCCGGTCCGCCAGCGGGGGATCGTCAGTGCGGAGCTGGCCGCGCTCGTCGAGAAGTACGGCGACGACCGCAAGACCAAGCTGATCCCGTACGAGGGCGACATGTCCATCGAGGACCTGATCGCCGAGGAGGACATCGTCGTCACGGTCACCCGCGGCGGCTACATCAAGCGCACCAAGACCGACGACTACCGGGCCCAGAAGCGCGGCGGCAAGGGCGTGCGCGGCACGAAGCTCAAGGAAGACGACATCGTCAACCACTTCTTCGTGTCCACCACCCACCACTGGCTGCTGTTCTTCACCAACAAGGGCCGGGTCTACCGGGTCAAGGCCTACGAGCTGCCGGACGCCGGCCGCGACGCGCGCGGCCAGCACGTGGCCAACCTGCTGGCCTTCCAGCCGGACGAGACCATCGCCCAGATCCGCGCGATCCGCGACTACGAGGCGGTGCCCTACCTGGTCCTGGCCACCAAGGCCGGCCTGGTGAAGAAGACGCCGCTGAAGGACTACGACTCGCCGCGCGCCGGTGGTGTCATCGCCATCAACCTGCGCCAGCAGGAGGACGGAAGCGACGACGAACTGATCGGCGCCGAACTCGTCTCGGCCGAGGACGATCTGCTCCTGGTCAGCAAGAAGGCGCAGTCGATCCGGTTCACCGCCTCCGACGACACGTTGCGTCCGATGGGCCGTGCCACCTCGGGCGTCAAGGGCATGAGTTTCCGCGAAGGGGACGAGCTGCTCTCGATGAATGTTGTTCGAGCCGGTACGTTCGTGTTCACTGCCACCGACGGCGGTTACGCGAAGCGGACCTCCGTCGACGAGTACCGCGTCCAGGGCCGCGGCGGTCTCGGCATCAAGGCTGCCAAGATCGTCGAGGACCGTGGGTCGCTCGTGGGTGCGCTGGTGGTCGAGGAGAACGACGAGATCCTCGCCATCACACTCTCGGGCGGTGTGATTCGTACGCGAGTCAGCGGAGTCAGGGAGACGGGCCGTGACACCATGGGCGTCCAATTGATCAATCTGGGCAAGCGCGATGCCGTCGTGGGGATCGCGCGCAACGCCGAGGCGGGACGCGAGGCGGAGGAGGTCGACGGCGATGTCGTCGTCGACGAGACCGCCGAGGGTGTCGCGACCACCGGCACGGACGAGGGTGAGGCGCCCTCGGCCGAGTAGCACGAGGAGAGAGTCATCGTGAGCGGAGCCACGGGCGCCGGATCGGCCAGTACCCCCAGGGGTGCGGAGACGGACGGCGGCCGTGGCTCCGCCGCGCGTGCGACGGATCCGCACACGACTCAGCTGCGCAAGATCGACGACGGCGCGACCGGCTCGCACGCGTCTGACACTCATGGATCCCAGGGGGGAACTGTGACGGACACCAGAGGCTCGCAGGCCCGGCAGGCGGCCTCGCCGCTGCCCGGGGAACGGCAGCCCCAGCAGGCCGGCGGGCCGTACCACCCGCCGCAGGCCTACCAGACCCAGGGCGGCAACCCGTCCGCGGCCGCGTCGCGCCGCCCGCGCACCGGCGCACGCACCACGCCCCGCGTCCGCAAGGCACGGCTGCGCGTGGCCAAGGCCGACCCGTGGTCGGTGATGAAGGTCAGCTTCCTGCTCTCCATCGCGCTCGGCGTCTGCACGATCGTGGCCTCCGCCGTGCTGTGGATGGTCATGGACGCCATGGGCGTCTTCTCGACGGTCGGCGGCACGATCTCCGAGGCCACCGGCTCGAACGAGTCCAACGGCTTCGACCTGCAGTCCTTCCTGTCGCTGCCCAACGTGCTGATGTTCACGACGATCATCGCGGTGATCGACGTCGTCCTCGCGACGGCTCTCGCCACACTCGGCGCGTTCATCTACAACCTGTCCGCCGGCTTCGTCGGCGGCGTGGAGCTGACGCTCGCCGAGGACGAGTGATCCGCGCGGGCGGTCCGGCGACAACCGATTTTGGGACTGCCCACCTCGTGCGCTAATCTTCAGGAGTCAGCGCGCGGGACACACACCGCAGAGCGCGGCGGGGCTATAGCTCAGTTGGTTAGAGCGCATCCCTGATAAGGATGAGGCCACAGGTTCAAATCCTGTTAGCCCCACCAGCGTAAAGACCTCCGGACCTCTGGTCCGGGGGTCTTGCTGCATCTCCGCAGCTGGGCCGTGGCTCGGTCTCAGGCTGATCGTGGTGGTGTTCCGGCGGTGCGCCTGGCGAGCAGTCCCGCGAGCAGCATGATGATCAGGCTGATTCCCACGCCGCACAGCGTCCACAGCACCCGGTAGCCCTCGGCCGACTCGTCGGAGGGCTGTGCCAGGTCCACCAGGATGAGTACGCCGGCGGCGATGGCCGCACAGTAGAGGGCGTAGTTCCAGAAGCGGATCCCGGCCCCGTGCCTGAGGAAGACGAGCGCCACCACTTCGAGTCCGCGTCGCACCGCGAACAGTCTGAGTCCGTGTTCACTCGCGGGCACCCACAGCTGCAGCGCGGCCGTGCCGGCTCCGGTCAGGGCGCCGGTGAGGCGCTGCGCGTCGGCCAGCGCGGCCTGCTCCAGTCTCGGTTTCAGCGCGATCATGGCAGCGATCGGGATCCAGTAGCCGTACGACAGGTCCAGTCCGAACGCCAGCGCGACGGTCCCGGCGATGACCACGGCGCGGATCACCGCGAACAGGACCAGCGGGCCGGTCAGCCTCCTCCTGGACGTGTCGCCCGGCAGCTCCGAGAAGGGCTGGTCCCGGTCCCTACGCCCACGGAGGAGCCACCCGAGGAACGACGCCGTGATCCACAGGGCCGCTCCTCCGGTCCAGGAGAGCACCTGAGCCCAGTCGTAACTGGGGATGCGAGCCTCACCGTGGATGCCGGCCTCGAAGCCGACGCCGACGATGAACCAGATGTTGAGAAGCAGGGCATCGACGAATCTGCGCACCCCGAACGCGGCCATCAGTCCGGCCGCCAGCGTGACCATGAAGGACACGAGGACCAGCCGCCCCCAGGCGTCCGAGCCGATACCGAAGGCCAGCGCGGTCACCCCGGCGCCGGCCAGCGCGAAGACGGCGATATGAGCGCGCGGTGGCCGTAGCCGCCTCCGGGGTCGGCCAGTGCCGCGAACAGCGGTCCGGCGCACGGCGACGGCCCGGCTGCTCCGTCGGAGCTGCCGGGCCGTTTCTCGCGTGCGGTGCTGTACGCAATACGCCGTGACGTCAGGGTCGGATGGCGGGGGCGCGGGGCGCCGGGCCGCTCAGCGCTGCAGCGGGACGGTGTGCTGCTCGGCCGGTGAGGCGGCGGTGTCGCACGGGGTGGCGGCTGCCGGCAGGGTCGTGACGGCCGAAGCGGCGTCGGTGAGGGGACGGTGCCGGCAGCTGGGGGCCTTGCCGTGGGCCTCGGCGTGGATGCGCTGTTTCATCGTGGGGGGCAGGGCGCCTGCCCGGGACCAGGACCAGGCTGCCGCCGCCGCCGGCTCGGCCGGCTCGGGCGCCGTCTCGGTGTTGCTGTGCGTCTCGGTGTGCGGTACGGCCGCCGCGGCGGTGGTCGTGACGAATCCGAGCGCCGTGCACAGCGCCAGGAAGGCGGTGACGATGGCGGTCCACAGCTTCATGACCTTGTTCCGGTCCATGGCCCCTCACTTTCGGGTCGGGCGATTTGCGTACTTTCCTCATGATGTGTATGTGGGCCGCGAAGTGGTGGACCCGCGACCGTGGCGCCGCGATGTTCAGATGAACACCACCCGGATGGCCGCAAGGGGGACGAAATGGTGCGGAGGCGGGAGGGGGACGGGCAAAAGTCACCGTCCGTGGAGATGTGATCACCCTCCGATCGGAACGACTCGGTCCGTATCTATTGCGTTCCGCGGACGGGCAGTTGAGGGCCGACTCAGATCACCGATCGGTATCGGCCGGTGTGTATAGTCGGGCGCCAGAGGTCCCCTACGTCAAGGAAAGACGAGGTAGCGCGGTGAAGAAGCTTCTCCTGGTCGCACTGGCCGCCATCGGCGGGCTCCTCGTGTACCGCCAGATCCAGGCGGATCGCGCCGAGCAGGATCTGTGGACGGAGGCGACCGACTCCGTGCCCACGGGTTCGTGAGTCCGACCGACATCCGGTCCTGAGCAGACCCCGGCCGTCATCACGGTCGGGGTTTTGTGTTGTCCGGAGGGGGCGCGGAGACCACCGGCGCGCGGCAGGATGGGCCACGGTCCGTGCGACGGCGAGCGCGAGGGGTGGCGACTGATGGTGCGGTGGTGTACGGCTCGCCGGCGAGTCCGGTCAGGACGTGGCCGCCCGCCGGTGCCGGTGCGTCTGGCCGCCGTGACCGCGGTGCTGGCCACCGTCTCAGTCCTGCCGGGCGGGACGGCCCTGGCGGCCGGCCCGCCGGGCGGCTACGCGTTCGCCCAGGACGCCCAGTGGGCCGAGGGCGCGAGCGGCGCGGCGAACGCCCCCTCCCTCGAACCCGGCACGACGTACCGGGGCTCCCTGCCGCGGACCGGCACGCTCCACTACCGCGTCGAACTCGACGGGGCCTCGGACACGTACGTCTCCGCCACCGCCGTCCCGGACGAGGGCGACGAGCTCACCGCCGTCGACGGCGTCCGGCTGTCCGTGGCGGACGCCGACGGGGGCACCTGCTCGTCCGACAGCGCGAGTTTCGGCGCCGCTCGCAGCCCCCGCCCGGTCACGGCCTGGGGCGTACGCGCGGTCTCCGCCGACGGGACGCGATGCCAGGACGCCGGGACCTACTACGTCACCGTCGAGCGGTCCCGGCCGCAGGACTCCCCGCCGGACCCCTGGGACCTCGAGCTCACCGTCGTCACCGAACCGCCCCCGGCCCGCACCGGCGCGACGCGGGCACCCGAGGCGTGGGACTCCGCCTCGCCCGGACCTCTCACGGGCGAGCCCGCACACCGCCGGGGCGGCGGCGGCTTCGCCGAGGCCACCACCGTCGGCCAGGGGGCGTGGAGCGACGACATCCGGCCCGGGCAGACCCTCTTCTACAAGGTGCCCGTCGACTGGGGCCGGCAACTGTACGCGGCCGCCGAACTCGGCGGCACCGACAGCGGATCGGGCTACACGACCGGCGCGCTGCGCCTGGCCCTGCACAACCCCGTGCGCGGCGAGGTCGTCGACGCCGCCAAGGGATACACCGGCCGCGGGGTCACGGCCGCTCTCGCTCCCGCGCCGCCGGTGGCGTACGCCAACCGGTACGCCACCGGGGAACGGGTCACCGGGATGCGGTTCGCCGGCGACTACTACCTCGTGGTGCACCTCGCGGCCCAGGTGGCCGACACCTTCGGAGAGGGGCCGTTCCCGCTGGTCCTGCGCCTGCGGCTCGGGGGGACGGCGCAGACCGGGCCGGAGTACGCGGGGAAGTCCGTGCCCGACGGCCTCTTCGAGCTCTCGGCCCTGGAGCGGCAGGCGGCGCCTGCGGACGGAGCGGCCGGGGAGGACGACGCCGCCATGACGGTGCTCGCCGTCGGCGGGATCGGCGGCGGCAGCGTCCTGCTGGCGGGCCTCGGCGTGTGGACGGCGGTGGCCCGGCGCCGGGCCACGTGACGCGGCCCGGCGGGCCTCAGATGCGGGTCAGGGCCCAGAAGCCCACGGCGTAACAGGCCAGCGCGAGCAGCAGCAGCGGAACCGCCACGCGGGCCGGGGGACCGGGCCGGCGGGGACGCCGCGCCGCGCGGTGCTGGGGGGACGCCGGAGCGGGCGGGGCAGCGTGCGGTGCCCGCGGGGCCCGGGTGGCCTGGGCGGTGTACGCGGCGGTGGGCACGTCGGCACGCTGCCACGGCTTAGGTGCGGGGGGACCCGGGGCGTGCGGATGCGCGTACGGGGGCTGGGGCCGTGGGCCGGGGAAGCCGGGGTCCTGCGGATGGACCGACGGAGGGGCCGGTGCGTGGGCGGGCGGCCGAGGGGGGCCGGGCACGGGGGTGGACGTGCCGGTGGCCTGCGGGGGCGGCAGGGGGAAGCTCCCGGTGTCCGACATCACGGACGGCCGTACGGGTTCGGGGGCCGGTGTGGGTGCGGAGGCGGGTGAGGGCGGTGGCGCCGGCGCCGAAGGCCCTGGCATACTGTCCGCCGCCCGCCCGGGTGCGGAGGGCCGCCGCGGATCCGTCGGTGCGTCGTCCAGTCCCTTGGCCCGCTCGAGCGGGCCCCCGGGGCCGAATCCCGCCGGCAGCGGCCCTATCTGGTCGAAGATCTCGATCAGCTCGTCGTCGGGCCCCGGCTCCGGCAGCAGCTCAGCGGCCGCGGCCAGCGCCTTGCGCGCCCCCGTGGCCGTGCGGAACCTCGCCTCCGGATCCGGCTGCACCAGCGTGGCCACGACCTGCCACAACGGTTCGGGGATGCCCTGTGGAGCCGGCGGCGTCCCGTGCTCCGCGAAGTACCGCACGAGCGTCCTGGCGTCGGGCTTCGCGCCCTCCAGCAGGTACAGGGCGACCAGTCCGACGGCGAACAGGTCGGCGGCGAAGTCCGGTTCCGCGCCCATCATCTGCTCCGGCGCGAGGTAACCGGGCGTCCCCACCACGAGGTTGGTCTCCGTCAGCCGGGGCTCGCCCAGCCGCATCGCGATGCCGAAGTCGGACAGCCGGAGCCGGGGCCGCCCCGTGCCGGTGGCCTCGAGCAGCACGTTGGCGGGCTTGACGTCCCGGTGCACGACGTCCTCCGCGTGCACCGCCGCCAGGCCCGACAGGAGCTGGTCCAGCAAGACGCAGACGAAACCGGGCGGCAGCGGGCCGTAGTCCCCGACCAGATGGACGAGTGAACCGCCCGTGACCAGGTCCATGGTGAACAGGACCTGGTCGTCGTCGGCGGCCCAGCTGGCCGGGGCGAGCACATGGGGATGGTCGATCCGCAGCGCCTGCTCACGCACGAAGCGCAGCAGCGAGTGGGCGTCCCTCTGCTGCAGCACCTTGGCGGCCACATAGCGCCGGCGGCGGTGGTCCCAGGCACGCCAGACGGCACCCACCCCTCCACGGCCGATCGGATCGACCAGCTCGTACCGGCCGGCGAAGACCTCACCCATGGCTGTGTGCCGCTCCTCCCCCTCGCGCCACTCCCCGCAAGGCCGGCCGGCGAGCCCTTCGACGGCCGGACCCCGGGGGTCAGTTCTGGTGGGACTGGTAGTGCGCCACGGCGTCGGAGGTGCGGCCGGCGCCGTACACCCGCAGGAACTCCGCCAACTCCGGGTGGGACGGGGAGAGGGCGTCCGCGGCGTCGATTATGTCGCCGGCGGCCGCCACCGAACGCAGCAGCGACTGGATCTCACGGACCACGCGCTTGACCGTGGGCGCTCCCGAACTGCTCGTCGTCTGCGTGGTGTTGCTGAGTACCGAGCCCCCCTGCGACTTCTTGATCTCGTCCATGCGCTCGGTGGCCTCGGCCGCGCTCACACTGCCGTCCGCGACCTGCCCCGCCAGGTCCTGGAGCAGCTGCACCCGCTGCACCACCGCGGGATTACCGATCTTCGCCCGCTGTCCGCTCATCAGCTGTGACAGCATCGGCGCGGACAGCCCCAGCACCCCCGCCAGACGAGCCTGGTTGAGGCCAAGATCGTCGATGAGCCTGCGGAAGAGCGCCCCCAGCGGCTCCCCGTACCAGTTCCGCTGCAGTTCCCGCGCTCTCGCGGTGGCTTCCTGCTGTGCGGCGTCCATTGCGTCTCCCCATCGCTTCCCCAAAAACCGCAGTTCGCTTCAGCGAACCACGCCGAGCATCTTACGGAGCGTGGTTGTTCATCGGGACCCCCAATCATTTGTGAGATACGGGGGGCGACCCGGTACTCTTGTCTGCGGCGCCCGCCGGTAAGAAGATCCTCCGGCCGGACGTCTCCTCCGGGGCCTTAGCTCAGTTGGTAGAGCGCTGTCTTTGCATGGCAGATGTCAGGGGTTCGACTCCCCTAGGCTCCACACCTCGAGAGCCCGTCCGACCTGCGTGAACACCAGGCCGGGCGGGCTCTTCGCGTCGCTGTCGTCACGCACCGTGGTGCAACGGGCCGGCGGCCGGCGGCCGGCGTCCAGCGCGGACGGCCGCGGCCCCCGCGCCGGGTGACCGCTCCCGCCTGCGGGTTCGCCCCCCGCGCCCGCCTGCGTCCCCGTGCTTCCCCCTTGCGTAAATGATCATCAACGGCGGGCGGATCGGGGGTAGTTGACGGTGTGACAGAGGCCACCGGCCTCCCGTCACCGGGCGGGAACGGGTGTGCGCGAGGCCACCGCTCGGCACCGGAGTCGCGCTGTCTGCTCTTGATATCGTCACCCCAGAGGGCACCAGCGCCACACCCCTGCGGGGCGGTGCCAAGCGGCGCACCGCCGCCGGAGCCGTCCGGTCGCTGCCGACGAGGTGAAAGGGGTAGAGCATGCGGGCCAAGGTACGAGCCGCTCTCGATGCGCTGTACATGAAGCGGCTGCTCAGAGAGCTGGAGGGTCGCCCACGTCCCCAGCACATCGGCATCATGCTGGACGGCAACCGCCGATGGGCCAAGGAATCGGGCATCGAGGACCCCCGTGAGGGCTACCGGGCCGGCGGCGCGAAGGTGCTGGACTTCCTGCGCTGGTGCGACTCCGCGCAGATCGAGCACGTGACCCTCTTCATGTTGTCCGACGACAACCTGCACCGCCCCGAGGACCAGCTCAACCCGCTGATCGACATCATCGCCGAGGTCGTGGAGCGCCTGGCCGCCCCGGGCAACCCCTGGCCCGTCGAGGTCGTCGGTGCCCTCGACCTGCTGCCGGCCGAGTCCGCGAACCGCCTGAAGACCGCGACCGCCGCCACCCAGGGCCGCAAGGGCGGAACGAGGGTCGACGTCGCCGTCGGCTACGGAGGCCGCCGGGAGATCGTCGACGCCGTGCGGTCGGCCCTCACGGAGCACGCCTCCGCGGGAGGCGACATCGACGAGTTCATCGACACGTTCACCATGGAGCACATCTCCAAGCACCTGTACTCCAAGGC
The DNA here is from genome assembly GCF_056173025.1 of Streptomyces sp. 63XJN7_1_ISO-PGPR-S23-121. Taxonomy (NCBI): domain Bacteria; kingdom Bacillati; phylum Actinomycetota; class Actinomycetes; order Kitasatosporales; family Streptomycetaceae; genus Streptomyces; species Streptomyces sp. 63XJN7_1_ISO-PGPR-S23-121. The sequence continues at coordinate 19,836 of NZ_CM149653.1, forward strand.
GCGCTCCGAGTCCGACCTCATCATCCGCACCTCCGGAGAGCAGCGGCTGTCCGGATTCCTGCTGTGGCAGTCCGCCTACGCCGAGGTGTACTTCTGCGAGTGCTTCTGGCCGGACTTCCGCGAGATCGACTTCCTGCGCGCCCTGCGCTCCTACTCCCTGCGCGAACGCCGCTACGGCCGCTGAGGAGACGACGGAGCCCCGGGACACCGGCGCGCTGTTCCACGTGAAACATCGCCGCGGGGCGGGAGACCCGGAAGCCTCCCGCCCCGCGGCGCTGCACAGAGGTGGCGTGCCGACCCGTACCGGAAGGCGTCAGCGCGGCTCGTCGCCGCCGTCGGCGGCCTCGTCCTCGGCCTGCTTGGCCTGCACCTCGGGGTCCAGGGCCGCTCCGCCGGTGCCGTCCACCGACGTCAGTCGCCCGCTCTCGGGGACCTCCGTCGCCTCGGGCGGCTCCACCAGCCAGTCCGGGTTGGCCTGCTTGTCCCACCACTTCCAGGCGGCGAAGGCACCGCCCGCCACGGCGCCCACCACGGCCAGGATCCTGAAGGCGCGGCCGGCACTCGCCCGCCGCTCATTCTTGCGGGCCAGCTTCTGGATGTCCTTGGCCGAGACCTGCCCGCGCAGTGCGACCAGCGCGGCGGCACTCCGCGCGGCGGCCTCGTCCTTGACGGGTCCGGCCGCGGCGACCGCCTGCTCGATCACCGGACGGGAGTAGTCGGCCGCCTGGCGGGCGGCCAGTCGTGTACGGACCGCGGCCTCGTGCGCGGCCTGGTCCATCTTCGGCGGCACATGCGTACGGGCTTGTTCCAGACGAGGCGCGACATGCGTGCCGTACTGGAGCCGGGCCTGGCATGCGGCCTGCGACACCTTGGGCGCCAGCCGTACGCGCGCCTCCTGTGCGTAGTGAGCGGCCCTGTCCTTGGCCGTGTCGGCGTAGGGCGCCACCACTTCCGCGGCGTGCAGCACGCTGTCCTTCGCCGAACCGGTCGCGGCGCGCACGCTGTCGATGCGGGTCACGGGTTCCTCCTCCTCGGTGGCGTACGGTAATCGACTTTCCACCCTTTTACGGATCATGCCTGCCGACGCACAGCCAGGCATGCGAGGGCGAGCATCCGGGTCACGGGCGATGACACCGGGCCCTCCGGGGCGCGTGGTACCGGAGATGCGACCAAAGGACGATCAACGGCAATACGGACGAATGCAGGGCAACAGGGGCCTGTCGACGACAATGCCACGGATCCTCCTCCCGCGCTCGCAACCCAGGGGTACCCACTCGGATTTCGCTCAGCCCTCTCACCCGCCCGACGCCCGGACCGGAGCTGGGCGACGTGCGCCGGGGACCGTGCGAGGATCGGGGAGCACAACAGGACGACGGAAGGCACATCGTGGCCGAGCAGCTGTACGCCACCCTGAAGACCAACCACGGCGACATCGAGGTCCGGCTCCTGCCGAACCACGCCCCCAAGACGGTCAGGAACTTCGTCGAGCTCGCCCGGGGCGAGCGTGAGTGGACCAACCCCGAGACCGGGGAGAAGACCACGGACAGGCTCTACGACGGCACCGTCTTCCACCGGGTGATCAGCGGCTTCATGATCCAGGGCGGTGACCCGCTGGGCAACGGCACCGGCGGCCCCGGTTACAAGTTCGAGGACGAGTTCCACCCCGACCTCGCCTTCGCCAAGCCCTACCTGCTCGCCATGGCCAACGCCGGCCCGGGTACCAACGGGTCGCAGTTCTTCATCACCGTCTCCCCGACCACGTGGCTGAACCGCAAGCACACGATCTTCGGCGAGGTCGTCGACCCGGCCGGGCAGAAGGTCGTCGACGCCATCGCCGCCACGGAGACCAACCCGCGCACCGACCGTCCCGTCAACGACGTGGTCATCGAGTCGGTCGTCGTCGAGACCCGCGAGGGCTGATCACCGAGGCTCCCGGACCGCCCTCACCGGCGCGTCCCAAGGGAACCAAATGCCCCGCTCGTCCGTAAGGAAGGGCGGGGCCGCGTGCCTCTCGGACTCGGACGGACAAGGGAGGGGATCCCATGGACCAGTCACCGGACGGCCCGCAGGGCCCGGACGGCCAGGCGACCCCGCCCGCCCACAGCCTGCCCGGCTGCTACCGGCATCCCGACCGTGAGACCGGCATCCGCTGCACCCGCTGCGAGCGCCCGATCTGCCCCGACTGCATGGTCAACGCGTCCGTCGGCTTCCACTGCCCCGACTGTGCCCGCGGCGGAAGCGGCACCGGACCGGCCCCCGCCGCCTCCCGGCCCCGCACGCTCGCCGGCGGTACGGTCGCCGCGGATCCGCACCTCGTCACCAAGATCCTCATCGGTATCAACGTGGCGGTGTTCATCGCCGTCCGCGCGCGGTCCTCGCTCCTCGGCGACCTGGTCCTGATCGGGCAGTGGCCGCCCGCCCCGTACATGCCGACCGAAGGCGTCGCGGAGGGCGAGTGGTACCGCCTGGTGACCTCGATGTTCACCCACCAGGAGTTCTGGCACATCGGGTTCAACATGCTCGGCCTCTGGTGGCTCGGCGGCCCCCTCGAAGCGGCTCTCGGCAGAGCCCGCTACCTCACGCTCTACCTGGCGTCCGGCCTGGCCGGCAGCGCCCTCACCTACCTGCTCGCCGCACCGACCACCGCCTCGCTCGGCGCGTCCGGCGCCGTCTTCGGCCTCTTCGGCGCGACCGGAGCCCTCGTCCGCCGGCTCAACGCCGACATGCGACCGGTCATCGCCCTGCTGGTGATCAACCTGATCTTCACCTTCGGGTGGCACAACATCGCCTGGCAGGCCCACATCGGCGGCCTCGTCGCCGGCGCCGTCATCGGCTACGCCATGCTCCACGCCCCGCGCGAGCGGCGGACGCTCGTGCAGTACGGCACCTGCGCACTGGTCCTCGTGGCCGTCGTCGGGCTGACCCTGTTGAGAACCCTGCAGCTCACCTGAGCGTCGCGTTGTCCACAACCGGTACCGGGTCCTGTGCACAGTGTGCGGGAACAAGTGTGCCTCCTGTCACTTGACCGTGTTTCCGCAGGTCAGACAGGGGGCGAACAGGTTTTCGGTTCTTGGTACTTCCATCGTACCGGTGTCAATGCCCGGCGAGTTATCCACAGATCTTCGTTTCTTTTCCCCACCGTGTGGACAAGTTCTGTGGATAACTCGGTGGATAGCCCTGGGGAGAGCTACTTCCACTGCGTGGAGACACCGAATCCAGCGGCGATGAAACCGAAGCCCACCACGATGTTCCAGTTGCCCAGCGCGTCGATGGGCAGCGACCCGTCGGTGACGTAGAAGACGACGATCCAGGCCAGACCGATGACGAACATGGCCAGCATGACCGGCGCGACCCAACTGCGGCTGGTCAGCTTGATGGCGGCCGCCTGTTTCGCGGGCGGCGGCGTGTAGTCGGCCTTCTTGCGGATACGTGACTTCGGCACGAGGGTCTCTCCTGTCGATGCGCTGCGTGGCCGCGCAGGGAACGGTTCGGGCTCGGGGCGGCGTACAAGGGGACTCTGAGCGCTCCCCCGGGCGTCCGTTAGCGTAGTGCTTCCGCGGCGCCGAAGGAGATAAGGGTACGTTGAGCAATTCTGCCGACTCCCCCGGGACCGGATCCAGTCCTGCCCGCAGAAGCCGTTTCCGGCCGGTGCGGGTGCTCACGGCAGCCGTCTTCGCCCTCGCCGGGCTGATTTTCTTCACCAGCTTCGACACCGCCAAAGGCACCAATATCCGCACGGACGCCTCTTTGCTGAAGTTGTCCGATCTCATCCAGGAACGCAGCCATAAGAACGGCGAACTGGACGAGTCCAACGCGGCCCTGCGGAGCGACATCGAGTCGCTCGCCGAGCGCGACGACGGAAGCACGAAGGCGGAGGACGACAAGCTCGCCGCGCTGGAGGAGAGGACGGGCACGCACGAGCTGAAGGGCGAGTCGATCTCGGTCACGCTCGACGACGCCCCGCCGGACGCCACCGCCAAGCTCCCCGGCTATCCCGAGCCGCAGCCCGACTACCTGGTGATCCACCAGCAGGACCTGCAGGCCGTGGTGAACGCGCTGTGGCAGGGCGGCGCCGAGGGCATCAAGGTGATGGACCAGCGGCTGATCTCCACCAGTGCGGTGCGGTGCGTCGGCAACACGCTGATCCTCCAGGGCCGCGTCTACTCGCCGCCGTACCGGATCCAGGCGGTCGGGAATCCGGAGCGGCTGAAGAAGGCGCTGGCCGAGTCGCCGGCGATCCAGAACTACATGGTGTACGTCAACGTGTACGGGCTCGGCTGGAAGGTCGAGGACGAGGGGACGGCGACCCTGCCGGGGTACTCGGGCGCCGTCGACCTGCACTACGCCCAGCCTGTGGAGTGACGCCGTTCCCGGGGGCTCCGCGCCGCTAGTCTGGTGCCGTACGGCGTGAGTCTGGTGCCGTGGTGCGACGGAAGGGACGGCATGTACGGCTGGATCTGGCGGCATCTGCCGGGGAACGCGTGGGTCAGGGCGCTGCTCACGCTCGTGCTCGTGGTGGCCGTGGTCTACGTCCTCTTCCAGTACGTCTTCCCGTGGGCCGAACCGCTGCTTCCCTTCAACGATGTGACGGTGGACAACCAGTGAGCGCGCGCATCCTCGTCGTCGACAACTACGACAGCTTCGTCTTCAACCTGGTCCAGTACCTGTACCAGCTGGGCGCCGAGTGCGAGGTACTGCGCAACGACGAGGTGTCCACGGCACACGCCCAGGACGGTTTCGACGGGGTGCTGCTGTCGCCGGGGCCCGGAGCGCCGGAGCAGGCGGGCGTGTGCGTCGAGATGGTGCGGCACTGCGCGGCGACCGGCGTGCCGGTCTTCGGCGTCTGCCTCGGCATGCAGTCGATGCAGGTGGCGTACGGCGGTGTGGTGGACCGGGCGCCCGAGCTGCTGCACGGGAAGACCTCGGCGGTGGAGCACGGGGGCAAGGGCGTCTTCGCGGGCCTCCCGACGCCGTTCACGGCGACGCGGTACCACTCGCTGGCCGCCGAGCCGGGGACCGTGCCGGCCGAACTCGAGGTGACGGCCCGCACGCACGACGGAATCGTGATGGGGCTGCGGCACCGGGAACTGCCCGTCGAGGGCGTGCAGTTCCATCCGGAGTCGGTGCTCACCGAGCACGGGCACCGGATGCTGGCCAACTGGCTGGTGGAGTGCGGCGACCAGGGCGCGGTGGCGAGGTCGGCGGGGCTCGCCCCGGTGGTGGGCAGGGCCACGGCGTGACCGCGCTGCGCCCCGAGCGCGAGTCCGGCGCGGCCGGTGACCAGGGGGCCTCGTACGGGCACGCGTACGAGGGTTCCGGTGCGTTCGGAGGCGGCTCGTTCGGGGACGACGCGGACGGGAACGGCTGGTACGCGGGGCACGTCCCGGGCGAGGGGGCGTACGAGGAGCCCTACGCGCCCGTCGCCGACGACGAGACGGTGGCGCTGCGGGTCCCGGACCCTCCCCCCGGGCGCACGGAAGGCGTTCCTCCCCCCGAGGCGGCCGGACCACCCGGTGGGGGCCGCGCGGCCCGCAGGAAGGCCACCAAGGGCCGTCACGGGCGCCGTGGGGCCGCTCAGCCCCCGTCGGAGGCCCAGGGGCCCCGCGAGGCGCCCAAGGCGCCGCTGTCCCGCGTGGAGGCCCGCCGCCAGGCCCGCGCGCGCAAACCGGGCCCGGCGGTGATCGCGAGCCGGGCGATCGGCGAGGTCTTCATCACGACCGGCGTGCTGATGCTGCTGTTCGTCACCTACCAGCTGTGGTGGACGAACGTGCGGGCGCACGCCCAGGCCGACAAGGCGGCGAGCAGCCTCCAGGACGACTGGGCGAGCGGCAAGCGGAACCCGGGGGCCTTCGAGCCGGGGCAGGGCTTCGCCATCCTGCACATCCCGAAGCTGGACGTGGTGGTGCCGATCGCCGAGGGCGTCAGCAGCAAGAAGGTGCTGGACCGCGGCATGGTGGGGCACTACGCCGAGGACCCGCTCAAGACGGCGATGCCGGACGCCAGGAGCGGCAACTTCGGGCTCGCCGGGCACCGCAACACGCACGGTGAGCCGTTCCGCTACATCAACAAGCTGGAGCCGGGCGACCCCGTCGTCGTGGAGACGCAGGACGAGTACTACGTCTACAAGATGTCGTCGATCCTGCCGGTGACGCCACCGAGCAACACCAGCGTCCTCGACCCGGTGCCCAGGCAGTCGGGGTTCACCGGGCCCGGGCGCTACATCACGCTGACCACGTGCACCCCCGAGTTCACCAGCAAGTACCGGATGATCGTCTGGGGCAAGATGGTCGAGGAACGGCCGCGCAGCAAGGGCAAGCCGGATGCGCTCGTCAATTAAGGGCGGATGACCAGTGGCAGCGACCACCGACACGGATCACGAAGAGCACACCGACGCGTCCGGCCGGCCGCCGTCCGCAGCACGCCGCCGTCGCCGCCCGGGGCGGGCCGTCGCCCTGGTCGTCAGTGTCTGCGGTGAACTCCTCATCACGGCGGGCCTGGTGCTGGGCCTGTTCGTCGTCTACTCGCTGTGGTGGACGAACGTCGTCGCCGACCGCGCGGCCGGCAGGCAGGCCGACGAGGTCCGTGACAACTGGGCGCAGGACCGGGTGGGCCGGAGCGGGCCGGGTGCGCTGGACACCAAGGCGGGCATCGGCTTCCTGCACGTGCCCGCGATGGGGAGCGGCGACGTCCTGGTGGAGAAGGGCACGTCGATGAAGGTCCTCAACGACGGCGTGGCCGGCTACTACACCGAACCGGTGAAGTCGGAGCTTCCGACGTCGGGCAAGGAGGGCAACTTCGCGCTGGCGGCCCACCGCGACGGACACGGTGCGAAGTTCCACGACATCGACAAGATCGAGAAGGGTGACCCGATCGTCTTCGAGACGAAGGACACCTGGTACGTGTACAAGGTCTACGGCATCCTCCCGGAGACCTCGAAGTACAACGTGAAGGTGCTCGGGGCCGTTCCCAAGGAGTCCGGGAAGACCAAGGCGGGGCACTACATCACGCTGACGACCTGCACGCCGGTGTACACGAGCCGGTACCGGTACGTGGTGTGGGGCGAGCTGGTCCGCACGGAGAAGGTGGACGGCGAGCGGACCCCGCCGGCGGAACTGAGGTGAGTGCCGCCGCCTGACGCGGCCTCGCACACCACGGAGCCCCGGTCCTCTGGCGAGGGCCGGGGCTCCGTCCGTCCAGTGGCGGTGGCGTCAGTCGCGGCCGAGGCCGCCGATGAAGCCGCCGCCGTCGTTGTTGCCGTTGTGGCCGTTGCCGCCGGCGGTCTGCAGCTGGATCGGCGTGGCGGCCGGGTCGTCCACCTCGGTGCCGGGCTGCGGGGTGAGGCCTATGACCATCGCGTTGTCGTCACCCGGGGAACCGGGGACGAGCTGGATGTTCGTGAACCCGTTCTGCTGGAGGATCTGCCGGGCCTCCCCAAGGGTCTTGGTCCGGACCTCGGGCACCGCGGTCTTCTTCGGTGCCTTGGCGATCTTCACCGTGACCGTGCTGCCGCGGTCCACGTCGCTGCCCGGGCTGAAGCTCTGCTCGAAGATGGTGCCCTCGGGCTGAGCGGTGGACTCCTCCTCCGTCTGGGAACCGAGGACGAGGCCCTTCTCGTTCAGACGCTGCTCGGCGTCCGCCGGGCTCAGGCCCAGCAGGCTCGGCACGGTCACCTGGGAGGTCTCCCGGGCGACGGTGAGCGTGACGGTCGAGCCCTTCTCGCGCGACTCGCCGCCCTCGGGGTTCTGGGAGAGCACCGTGTCCGGGGCCTGCGTCGACTCCTTGGACTCCTTCTCGACCTCGAAACCCGCGTCCTTCAGGGCCTTCTCGGCGTCGGCGAAGGTCTGGCCCTCGACGTCCGGGACCTCGGCCTTGGGCGCGCCGGTCGAGACGACCAGGTTGACGGTCGAGTTCTTCTTGACCTCGGTGTCCGGCTTCTGGTCCTGCGAGCAGATGTGGCCCTTGGCCTGGTCCTCGCAGGGCTTCTCGCTGAACGCCAGCTCCAGGTCGGCGTTGGTCGCCTGGTTGCCGGCCTCTTGCTTGGTGAGGCCCACGAAGTTCGGCACCGGGACGTTGTCGTTGCCCACGCCCCCGCCCCCGATGGCGTACTTGCCGATCATGATGGCGCCGACGAGCACGAGGATGCCGGCCAGGACCAGGAGGATCGTGGAGGTGTGGGACTTCTTCTGCTGCCGGCGCCGCCCGGGGCGGTCGTCGTAGCCGTAGCCGCCGTCGTCGGCGTTCATCGGCGGCAGCATGGTCGTAGCGCCCGCGCCCGCGCCGGAGTCCGAGCGCAGGGCGGTGGTCTGCTGGTCGTCGGGGTAGCCGTAGCCCCCGGCCGCCATGACACCCATCGCGGCGGTGGCGGCGACCGGCTGGCCGTCGAGGCAGGCCTCTATGTCGGCGCGCATCTCGTCCGCCGACTGGTAGCGGTAGTCGGGGTCCTTGACCAGGGCCTTCAGGACGATCGCGTCCATCTCGGGCGTGATCTCGGGGTCGAAGACGCTGGGTGCCTGCGGTTCCTCGCGGACGTGCTGGTAGGCGACCGCGACCGGGGAGTCGCCGACGAACGGCGGCCGGACCGTGAGGAGCTCGTAGAGCAGGCAGCCGGTGGAGTACAGGTCGGACCGCGCGTCGACCTGTTCGCCCTTGGCCTGCTCCGGGGAGAGGTACTGGGCGGTGCCGATGACGGCGGAGGTCTGGGTCATCGTCATGCCGGAGTCGCCCATGGCGCGGGCGATGCCGAAGTCCATGACCTTGACCTGGCCGTTGCGCGTCAGCATGACGTTGGCGGGCTTGATGTCGCGGTGGACGATGCCGGCGCGGTGCGAGTACTCCAGGGCCTGGAGGATACCGATGGTCATCTCCAGCGTCCGCTCGGGCAGCAGCTTGCGGCCGGAGTGGAGGAGCTCACGGAGTGTGGACCCGTCGACGTACTCCATGACGATGTACGGGATCGACACGTTGTCGATGTAGTCCTCGCCCGTGTCGTAGACCGCGACGATCGCGGGATGGTTGAGCGAGGCGGCCGACTGGGCCTCCCGGCGGAACCGGGCCTGGAAGGACGGGTCTCGCGCGAGGTCCGCGCGGAGCGTCTTCACCGCCACGGTGCGGCCGAGCCGGGTGTCGTGCGCGAGGTATACCTCCGCCATGCCACCACGGCCGAGCACCTGGCCCAGCTCGTACCGGCCGCCGAGGCGACGCGGCTCTTCCATGGTTACCTACCAGCCCTCTCCGTCGGTCCCGACCGGCATGCTTGTACGGTCGGGGGCTGCCGTCCGGCCTACCGTACCCGGCTCGTTCTGTGTGACCTGGCCAAGCCCGGTACCCGATACAGGACCGGTATCGCAACGTGCGTCGATGTGAAGGGGACGTGAGCGGAGTCACGTCCCGTTCAGTGCTTGGTCACTTCTTGCTGTTGATGACGGCCTCCATCACGTTCTTCGCGATGGGGGCCGCGAGACCGCCGCCGGAGATGTCGTCGCGGCTGGCGTTCTCGTCCTCGATCACCACGGCCACGGCGACCGGCGAACCGCCGTCGGTCTTGGCGTACGAGATGAACCAGGCGTACGGGTTCTCGCTGTTCTCGACACCGTGCTGCGCGGTACCGGTCTTGCCGCCTACGGTGACGCCGTCGATCTGCGCGTTGGTTCCCGTGCCGTCCTTGACGACGGTCTCCATCATCGACTGCAGGATCTGGGCGTTCTCCGCGGACAGCGGCTTGCTCATCTCCTGCGGGTCCGTCTTCTCGATGGTGTCGAGGTTGGGCGCCTGGAGCTCGTCCACCATGTACGGCTTCATCAGGGTGCCGTTGTTGGCGATGGCCGAGGTGACCATGGCCATCTGCAGCGGGGTGGCGGCGGTGTTGAACTGGCCGATGGAGGAGAGCGCGACCTGCGAGTCGTTCATGTCCTCGGAGAAGACCGACGCGCTGGAGCGGACGGGGACGAACTGCTCCTCGGTGAAGCCGAACTTCTTGGCCGTCTCGAGCATCTTGTCGTTGCCGAGGTCGTAGCCGATCTTGCCGAAGACGGTGTTGCAGGAGACGCGCAGGGCCTCGCGGAGGGTGGCGTTCTCGCAGGGCAGGTCGCCCTCGTTGTTCAGCGGGGTGCTGGTTCCGGGCATGGTCCACGGCAGCGGCGAGTCGGTCTTCTCGTCGGCCGAGGTGTACTTGCCGTGCTCCAGCGCGGCCGCGGCGGTGACGACCTTGAAGGTCGAACCGGGCGGGTAGACCTCGCGCAGGGCGCGGTTGAGCATCGGCTTGTCGGGGTTGTTCTTCTCGATGATCTTGTTCCAGGCCTTGCCGTCGGCGTCGCTGCCGCCGGCGATCGTCGAGGGGTCGTACGAGGGGTACGAGGCCAGGGCCAGGATCTTGCCGGTGGAGGGCTCGATGGCGGCGACGGCGCCCTTGCCGCCCTGCTTCTTCAGGCCCTGGTAGGCGGCCTTCTGCGCGGCGGTGTTGAGCGTGGTGACGACGTTGCCGCCCTCGCGCTTCTTGCCGGTGAGCATGTCGAGGGTGTTGCGGAAGAAGAGCCGGTCGTCGTTGCCGGTGAGGATGCCGTCGTCGATGTTCTCGAGCTGGGTGGCGCCGTAGGCCTGGGAGACGTAACCGGTGACGGGCGCCCACATGGCGCCGTCCTTGTAGGTGCGCTTGTACTTGAAGTCGCCCTCGGTGGTGGCGTGCCCGGTGATGGCCTTGCCGTCGACGATGATGTCGCCGCGCGGGGTGGCGTAGCGCTCGATGGCGACGCGGCGGTTGTCCTCGTCGTTCTTCAGTTCGTCGGCCTGGACGTACTGGAGCCAGTTGTCGCGGATGAGCAGGGTGAGGACCAGGAGTCCGCAGAAGATCGCGATGCGGCGCAGGGGCTTGTTCACGGTCGGACCACCTGGGTCATCTCGGCGTCGGGGTTGGCGGCGGGCGCGGGGGCGGGCCTGCGGGCGGTGTCGCTGATGCGCAGCAGGATGCCGATCAGCGCCCAGTTGGCGATGACGGACGAACCTCCGTAGGCCAGGAACGGCATCGTCATACCGGTGAGCGGGATGAGGCCCATCACACCGCCCGCCACGACGAACACCTGGAGCGCGAAGGCACCGGACAAGCCGATGGCGAGCAGCTTGCCGAAGGGGTCGCGGGCGGCCAGGGCGGTGCGCACGCCGCGCTCCACGATGAGTGCGTAGAGCAGAAGCAGGGCCATCAGGCCGGCCAGGCCGAGCTCCTCGCCGAAGGTGGCGAGGATGAAGTCGGAGTTGGCGGCGAAGCGGATCAGCTCGGAGTGGCCCTGGCCCCAGCCGGTGCCGAGGGTGCCGCCGGAGCCGAAGGCCCACAGGGCCTGCATGGCCTGCTCGGAGTGACCGACGACGTTCTGGCGGGAGAGCAGGTACTCGCCCATCGGGTCGAGCCAGGCGTCGACACGCTGCTGGATGTGCGGTTCGAAGCTGGCCACGCCGACGGCGCCGACGGCGGACATCAGCAGACCGAAGACGATCCAGCTGGTCCGTTCGGTGGCGACGTACAGCATGATCACGAACATGCCGAAGAACAGCAGCGAGGTGCCGAGGTCGGTCTCGAAGACGAGGATGAGGATCGAGACGATCCAGACGACCAGGATGGGGCCGAGGTCGCGGCCGCGCGGCAGGTAGAGGCCCATGAAGCGGCGGCTGGCCAGGGCGAGGGCGTCGCGCTTCACCATCAGGTAGCCGGCGAAGAAGATCGCCAGGACGATCTTGGCGAACTCTCCGGGCTGGATGGAGAACGAGCCGATCTGGATCCAGATCTTGGCGCCGTAGATGTTCTTGCCGAGGCCCGGGACCAGCGGGAGCAGCAGGAGGAACAGGGCGCCCACCATGGAGATGTAGGTGTAGCGCTGCAGGACGCGGTGGTCCTTGAGGAAGATCATCACGGCGACGAACAGCGCGATGCCCATCGCGGTGTACATCAGCTGGCGGGGTGCGGCGGTGCCGGCCTGCTTGATGTTCTGGAGCAGTTCGGACTGGTCCAGGCGCCAGATGGCGACCAGGCCGAGGCCGTTGAGCAGGGTGGCCAGCGGCAGCAGCAAGGGGTCCGCGTAGGGCGCGAACTTGCGCACGACCAGGTGACCGACGCCGGCCAGGAGGCCGAGGCCGAGGCCGTAGCTCAGCAGTCCGGCGGGTACCTCGTCGTTGATGGCCAGGCCCACGTTGGCGTAGGCGAAGACCGGGATGACGACGGCGAACACCAGCAGGGCCAGCTCGGTGTTGCGGCGGCTGGGCGCGCCGATGGCTCCGATCGTGGACGTGTGGTGCGTCGGCGAGTTGGAAGTACTGCTCATCGTGTGACGGGGCCTCTCACGGCTTGCCTACTGCTTACCGCACAGCGAGACGACCTTCTGCTCCTCCTCCGAGAGGCTGGGGCCGGGGCTGGTAGTGGGTGCGGTCGTGGACGGGGACGGTGACGATTCGGGCGTCTTGGACGGCGCCGACGCGCTGGGCGTCGGTGTGGCCTTGGACGTGAAGGAGGCGGGAGTGGTTCCCGTGGTGCCCCCGGCCTCGCCCTCGCCCGTCTTCGCGTTCTCGCTGTCCGCGGCCCGCCGTTCGGCCTGCTTCCTGCAGGCGGAGGCCTGGACCGACAGCTCTTCGATCTTCGCCCGGGCGTCGTTCAGGTCGCCTTCGGCGATGGTCGACTCGACGAGCTTCTGCTGGTAGGGCGGCAGGTACTTGAGTTCGATCTCGGGGTGGTCCTTCTGGACCTCGGAGAGCGAGACCCAGGCCAGGTCCTGGCTGATGCCCCGGTACAGGGCGACGTGGTCGTTGTTGATGCCGACGTAGTACTGGGTCTGCGTCCAGCGCCAGCCGCCGTAGAGGCCGCCGCCGACGACGGCGAGGGCGAGCACGGTGTAGAAGGACCGCTTGAGCCACTTGCGGTTCTTGCGGGGTTTGACGAAGTCGTCGTCGCCGTAGTCGTCGAAGCCGCCGGCCGGGATGTAGCCGGTGGTGTCGCCGCTGCCGGGCGGGCCGAACTCGCCCCCGCCGTGCCGGCCGCCGCCCTGGCGGCCGAGGCCGGCGGCCCGGCCGGCCGGGGTCTGCATGATGCCGTTGTCGCCGAACTGGGCCTGGTTCTCGGCGACGGCGCCGACGACGACGGGCGTGTCGGAGAGCTGGCCGGCGAGGGTGTCGCCGGTGTCGAGGTCCAGGACGTCGGCGACGATGACGGTGATGTTGTCGGGGCCGCCGCCGCGCAGCGCGAGCTGGATCAGCTCCTGCACCGTCTCCTGGGGGCCCTGGTAGCTGGCGAGGGTGTCCTCGAGCGTCTGGTGCGAGACGACGCCGGAGAGTCCGTCGGAGCAGATGAGGTACCGGTCGCCGGCCCGCACCTCGCGGATCGACAGGTCGGGCTCGACGTGGTCGCCGCTGCCGAGGGCCCGCATCAGCAGGGAGCGCTGCGGGTGGGTGCCGGCCTCCTCCTCGGTGATGCGTCCCTCGTCGACCAGGCGCTGCACCCAGGTGTGGTCCTGGGTGATCTGGGTGAGGACGCCGTCGCGCAGGAGGTAGGCGCGGGAGTCGCCGACGTGGACGAGGCCGAGGCGCTGGCCGGTCCAGAGCAGGGCGGTGAGGGTGGTGCCCATGCCCTCGAGGGCGGGGTCCTCCTCGACCATGTGCCGCAGCTGGTCGTTGGCGCGCTGCACGGCGGTGCCCAGGGAGGTGAGGATGTCCGAGCCGGGCACGTCGTCGTCGAGGGCGACGATGGTGGAGATCACCTCGGAGGAGGCGACCTCACCGGCGGCCTGGCCGCCCATGCCGTCGGCGATGGCGAGCAGGCGGGGACCGGCGTAACCGGAGTCCTCGTTGCCCTCCCGGATCATGCCCTTGTGCGACCCGGCGGCGAAGCGCAGTGACAGACTCATGCGCACCTCGCCCGTCGGCTCCGGGTACAGCCGGTCGTGTCGAGCCACACTGCCCACCCTCCGGTCGGGAGCGCGCCGGGGCCGGGGGTGCCGGCCGCCGTTGCGTGCTCGCTCCGCTCGCGCTCAATCATTGGTGTAGCACTACTTCCGCAGCTCGATGACGGTCTTGCCGATGCGGATCGGCGCCCCCGGGCCGATGGGGGTGGGGGACGTCAGCCGGGACCGGTCCAGGTAGGTGCCGTTGGTGGAGCCCAGGTCCTCGACGATCCACTGGCCGTCGCGGTCCGGGTAGATCCTGGCATGGCGGCTGGAGGCGTAGTCGTCGTCCAGCACGATCGTCGAGTCGTGTGCCCGGCCGAGCGTGATGGTCTGGCCCTGGAGGGCAACGGTGGTGCCGGTGAGGGTGCCCTCCGTCACCACGAGTTTGGTGGGAGCGTTGCGGCGGCCGCGGCCGCCGCTCGGCTGCTGGCGCTGCGGTGGAGGCGCCTGGCCCTGGCGCGCGGCCTGCTGCGGTCGTGCGGATTCGCGCCGCGATCCGCGCTGGGTGACCCGCGTACCGAACAGGTCGCTGCGGATGACCTGCACGGCCACGATCACGAACAGCCACAGTACGGCCAGGAAACCCAGCCGCATGACCGTGAGGGTCAGCTCTGACATTGCCCCCGGATCACCCTTCGGCTTGCCTATAGATAACGGTGGTGCTGCCCACGACGATCCGCGAGCCGTCGCGGAGCGTAGCGCGGGTGGTGTGCTGCCCGTCCACCACGATGCCGTTGGTGGACCCGAGATCCTGGATCGTCGAGGGCGTTCCGGTCCGGATCTCGCAGTGCCGGCGGGAGACGCCGGGGTCGTCGATCCGCACGTCGGCCTCGGTGCTGCGTCCGAGCACGAGGGTCGCGCGGGAGATCTGATGGCGGTTGCCGTTGATCTCGATCCAGTGGCGGGTGCGGGTGCCCGGCGCGGGTGCGGCCGGGAGGTGCTGGCCGCCCGCGGGCTGCGGGTAGCCGTAGCCGCCGGGGCGTCCGCCGGGAGGCGGAGCGGCCGGCATGGGCGGGGCGCCGGCGGGAGCGGCGGGCGGGTAGCCGTAGCCACCGCCCGGTGCGCCGGGGCGTCCGGAGGGAGCGGGGGGCGCGGCGGGTCCCGCGGGGCCCGGGCCTCCCTGCTGGCTGCTGGAGGAGGCGAGCGTACGGCTGCGGACCCGGTACAGGCCGGTGTCGAGGTCGTCCGCCTTCTCCAGGTGGACCTTGATCGGTCCCATGAAGGTGTAGCGCTGCTGCTTGGCGTAGTCGCGCACCATCCCGGCGAGCTCGTCGCCGAGCTGGCCGGAGTAGGGGCTGAGGCGCTCGAAGTCGGGCGTGCTCAGCTCCACGATGAAGTCATTGGGCACGACGGTGCGGTCGCGGTTCCAGATGGTCGCGTTGTTGTCGCATTCGCGCTGGAGCGCTCCCGCGATCTCCACGGGCTGCACCTCGGACTTGAACACCTTCGCGAAGGTGCCGTTGACCAGACCTTCGAGACGCTGCTCGAACTTCTTCAGGACTCCCATGGGGCACCTCCTCCGTCGCTGCCGTCCTGTCCACTGCCCTGCGTACTGCTCGTCGTGCCGCGTGTCCGCGCACTGTCCACCTGGTACTGCTTACTGATCGTATCCACGCGCCGGTCGATCGGCTGGTTCCCCCTGTCGGCCCCGTCGACGGGTGTCGACGCCCTTCGGAGTTCCCGCTGTGGCACCTCTTCGAACTCCCCCGGCCTTGCGAAGCGTGCTCGCGCAGGTGCTCATGCCCAGGATCGTAGAGGCGGCCGTGGACCAGTGTCCCGCACCTGACCGCGGACCCCTACCGGCTCCTGGGGAGACGGCGGGGACCGGTACGAGGTTGATACGTGAACGGATACGGGCCGGTACGAGTGCCCGGCCGGTCCCGGGAGGCCCCGTCCGCCCGCGAACAAGGGGTGTGAATCGGCCCCGTACAGCGTGCTAATGTTCTGGGTGTCGGAAGGCGCCGGGCCGAAAGGAACGGGGCCCGAGGACACACCCAATGCGCGGGTGGCGGAATAGGCAGACGCGCTGGATTCAGGTTCCAGTGCCCGAAAGGGCGTGGGGGTTCAACTCCCCCCTCGCGCACCAGACGAAAGCCCCCCAGGTCTCGGACCTGGGGGGCTTTCGCGTTGTCGGACGCGGCGCGCTGTGAGGAAGGTCTCACTCGGGTGGGATCACGCCCGGCCCCACAGGGCGGGGACGTTGGGCGGCTCCCAGCCGGTCATCGACGTGTGGGCCTGGAGGCAGCGGTAGGCGCCGGAGCCGTACGTCACGCGGTCGCCGGCGCGGTAGGCGCGGCCGGGGGCCCAGGTGCCGCCGGGCGGGTCGGTGGGCGGGTCGGTGGGGGTGCCCGGGCCGGGACCGCCGTCCACGTTCAGCACGAAGTCGAAGGTGGCCTCCTTGCCGCCGCCCGCGTCGCGGACGTTCATCAGCAGCGCCGGGTCGAAGATCGTGTCGGTGTTGTTGCGCGGTTCGCCGGGGAAGTACAGCTGGGTGGTCAGCACGGGTTCGCCGGGGGCCTGGGCCTTGACGTGGATGTGCCGGGTACGGCCCGGGTAGAGGCCGGGCACGATCGTGCGCAGGGTGAAGGCGCCGGTGGAGTCGGTGAACTGGTGGCCGCGCAGTGTGTATCCGGCCATGTCGTAGGCGCCCGCCTGGTCGGCCTGCCAGAAGTCGAGCAGGACGCCGGACAGGGGGACGCAGTCGCGGCCGAAGACGTAGCCGCGGACGGTCAGCCGGGTGCCGGCGGTGCCCGCGGTGGTCAGGTCGGTGCGCAGCGGGGAGCTCGGCTTGAAGTAGGGGCCCTCGATCTGGTCGGGCGTGGGGTCGTCGCCGTCGTCGCAGAAGGGTGTCGGTGCCAGGGTCGTGCCCGGGTTGCGCGCGGAGTCCCGGGCGAGGGCGACGGCGCCGCCGGCCAGCAGCGGCACGGCGGCGCCGGCGGCGACGGCCGCCCTGAGCAGGGTCTTGCGGCTGATGCCCGGCTCGGTGCCGGCTTCGTCGGGGGTGGGTGTCATGGCGGGCTCCTCGGTCTCCTCGGTGGGGGGCAGCCCCTGGGGAAGGCGATGGGCGGACGTGCACGACACGGAGCGCGTCCCCCGGGGTGCGGGGCGGGCAGGGTGCTCCGGGGGACGCGTTCCAGTGGCTGATCGCCGAAACCGTACGGCGCTCCGGCGGGCCGGGGGGACCTCCCGTTCCGCCCCCTGCCCGGTGTTATGGGGAGGGGGCGCGGCGGCCGTGTACGGGCGGTGCGGGCGGCTGTACGGTCGGGGCGCGCCCCCGGCGGCGGGTGCGCCCGGTGAGTGCGGGCGCACGGCGGCGGGGCACACGGGTGGCCGGGCGCGCGGGGCGGGTACGCCGTGGTGCGCCGGGCCGCGCGCGGGTCGTGTACGGGAGTCGGGGAGGACGGTCGGATGGCCGAGGCGATGGCGGGGACGCACACCGGGGAGGCCGCGGGCGCGGCCGGTGCGACGGACGACGGGGCATCGGCGGCCCGGGTGCCGGGCGTGCCGGGGTTCGCGCGGTGGCCGGCGGACGGCTCTCCCAAGGCGGAGGGCAAGGCGCTGCGCGGGCGCGTGCCGCGGTCCGCGCACGCCGCCTTCGACCCGGACGGGGCCCGGCCGGACGCCGTGAGCGCTGTCGAGGAGTCCCACCGGGGCCGCATCCCGGGGCTCACCCCGATACGGACCGGGCGGATGGCGGCCACGCCGTTCGCCTTCCTGCGTGGCTCGGCGGGCCTGATGGCGTACGACCTGGCGCGCACGCCCGTGACGGGCATCGGCGCCCAGATCTGCGGCGACGCGCACGCGGGCAACTTCGGTCTGTACGGCGACGCCCGCGGTGGCCTGGTGATCGACCTGAACGACTTCGACGAGACGGTCCACGGCCCCTGGGAGTGGGACCTCAAGCGGCTCGCCGCCTCCCTGGTGCTCGCGGGCCGGGAGGCCGGCGCCGACGAGGACACGTGCCGGGAGGCGGCCCACGACGCGGCCGGCGCCTACCGGCGCACCATGCGGCTGCTGGCCCGGCTGTCCGCGCTGGACGCCTGGAACGCCATCGCCGACGAGGAACTCGTCTCCCACACCGACGCCCACGATCTGCTCGGCACGCTGGAGCGGGTGAGCGAGAAGGCACGGGCCAACACCAGCGGCCGTTTCGCGGCCAGGTCGACCGAGGCCACCGAGGACGGCGGGCGCCGCTTCGTCGACGCGGCACCGGTGCTGCGCCGGGTGCCGGACCGGGAGGCGGCGGCGGTCGCGGCCTCCCTGGAGCCCTACCTCGCCACGCTTTCCGAGGACCGGCTGCCGCTGCTCGCCCGGTACGCCGTCCACGACGTCGCCTTCCGCGTCGTCGGCACGGGCAGCGTGGGCACGCGGTCGTACGTCGTGCTGCTGCTGGACCACCGGGGCGAGCCGCTCGTGCTCCAGGTGAAGGAGGCCCGGCCCTCGGTGCTGGAGCCCCATCTGGCGGCCGTCGGTTTCGACGTCCCCGAGGTCGCGCACGAGGGCCGCCGCGTGGTGCTGGGGCAGAAGCGCATGCAGGTGGTCAGCGACATCCTGCTGGGCTGGACCACGGTCGACGGGCGGCCCTTCCAGGTGCGGCAGTTCCGCAACCGCAAGGGCAGCGTCGATCCCGCCGCCCTGGCCGCCGACCAGCTCGACGATTACGGCCGCATGACCGGCGCCCTGCTGGCCCGCGCCCACGCGCACAGCGCCGACCCGCGCCTGGTCGCCGGCTACTGCGGCAAGAACGAGGAGCTGGACGAGGCGGTGGCCGCCTTCGCCCTGGCCTACGCCGACCGCACCGAGGCGGACCACGCCGAGCTGTTCGCCGCGGTGCGGGCGGGCCGGATCGCCGCGGAGACCGGCGTGTGACGCCTCGGTCCGCCGCCGCCGGCGGGGACGGCGGGCACGCCGGTGGTGGCGGGCGGTGCGTGGCCTAGGCTGGTCGGGTGACGACCCCGGAAGCTGAGCCCGAGCAGGGCGGTGCCCCACGGCCCGAGGAGCGGCTGGAGCGGGCCGTACGGGCCGCCGAGCAGGCGCTCATCGAGTACGAGATCGCCCTGGAGACCTTCCGCGTGGAGGTCGAGAACTTCTCACGGCTGCACGAACAGCGGCTCGGCCCGGTGTACGCGCGGCTCGAGGAGCTGGAGGCGCAGATCCTGGAGGCCAGGGCGGCCCGCAGCGGCGACCCCGAGGACCGGCGCCGGGCCGACGAGGCGCGGGCCCGGCTGATGCCGATCCCCGGGGTCGAGGAGCTGCTGCACGGCTGGATGGACGGGGACGGCCTGTTCCCGGAGGCCACGGCGATGCTCACCGGCCAGGCGGTGCGTCCGCCGAAGCGGGTCCGGCCGGGCGAGGAGGCCCGCAGGCTCTACCGCGAGCTGGCCCGCAAGGCCCATCCCGATCTGGCACAGGAGGACGCCGAGCGGGCCCGGCGCGAGGAGTTCATCACCCGGGTCAACGCCGCCTACGCCCGGGGCGACGAGGCCGAGCTGCGGGCGCTGGCCGAGGAGTGGGCCGCGGGCCCGGTGCCCGAGCGGCGGCCGAGCCGCGGCGAGGAGCTGTACGTGCGCCTCGAGTGGCTCGACCGGCGCAAGGAGCTGCTCACCGTGCTCGCCAAGGAGCTGGAGGAGAGCGCGATCGGCGCCATGCTCAGGCTGGCCCCGGACGACCCCGACCGCCTGCTGGAGGAGATCGCCGAGAAGCTGGCGGCCCAGGTGGGCGAGCGGGAGGCCGAGCTGGCGGGGCTGCTGGGGCAGTAGTCCCCGGCGGGCCGCTCCCGCCGGCCGCCGGGGCACCGAGGCGTGGTGCGGTGGGTGACGACGATCCGGGCCGGCTGTTTGCCCCGGCCCGCCGCCTCCGCGCGGCGCGGGCCCCGCGGGCCGGCCGGGCGGGGCGTCGTGTCGGGTAGCGTCGGGGACATGAGTTTTGGAGCTGGTGTGCCCACGGTCGAGGTCACGGACCTCAAGGACGGCGACTTCCTGCTGGACGTCCGTGAGGACGACGAGTGGCAGGCGGGTCACGCCGCCGGGGCCCTGCACATTCCCATCAGCGAGTTCGTCGCCCGCTACGGCGAGCTGACCGAGGCGGCGCCCGGGGACGGCCGGGTCCACGTGATCTGCCGTTCCGGCGGCCGCTCGGCCCAGGTCACCATGTACCTGGTCCAGCAGGGCATCGACGCCGTGAACGTCGACGGCGGCATGCAGGTGTGGGCCGCCGCCGGCCGGCCCGTCGTGGACGGGAAGGGCGAGCCGGGGCACGTCCTCTAGCGGTCCGGCACGGGGCGACGGTCCACGGCCCACGGCGCGGTGTGGTGACGGCCACTGCGCCGCCGGGCCGCCGGGGGCTGTGCCGGGGGGCCGTCCTGAGTACCGTTCCCGTTCGGGCGCCGTGCAGCCTGCGCACCGGTGGTGTCACGCGGCGCCCCCGCGGCAGGGCGGGCGGAGAGACGGACCGGGGAACGGGGCGGAATGGACGCGCACGACACAGGCTCGGACGCCCGGCGGGAGCCGGACGGGCCGGACCGGTCCGCCGACCCGTCCGCCCCGGTTGCCGGGCCGTCCGACGGGCCTCCCCGTACGGGGGTCGCCGCGCTCTCCCCGCGCTACCAGGCCGGTGCCGTGCTCGCGCTCGCCGTCGTCGCGGCCGCCGTCTGCGCCCACATCGGACTGACGTTCCTGCACGTCGCCCCGGCGAACACCCTGTCCAAGAAGCACGGCTCCGTGGTCGACGCGTGGATCTACCCGGAGTTCGAGCAGAACTGGAAGCTCTTCGCGCCCAACCCGCTCCAGCAGAACATCTCCGTCCAGGTCCGCGCCGAGGTGGCCACGGCGGACGGCGGGATACGGACCACCGGGTGGTACGACCTGTCCGCGGAGGACGGCCGGGCCATCGACGGCAATCCGCTGCCGAGCCACACCCAGCAGAACGAGCTGCGCCGGGCCTTCGACTTCTACGTCGCCACCCACGACTCCGACAACCGCCCGGTGGGCCTGCGGGGCACCCTGTCCGAGTCCTACCTGCGCCGTGTCGCGGTGCTGCGGCTGGACCGGAACGAGGCCGCCGGACCGGGCGGCGCCGTCCGGCGCGTCCAGTACCGCTCCCGGACGACCGACGTGCCGCCGCCCGACTGGAGCGGTGAGAAGGTCTCCGACCGGCCGGTGTACCGGGAGCTGCCCTGGTGGCGGGTGCCCGCCGGCGAGGCGGAAGGCGGCCTCGCGTGAACGGCCTCGTCCTGGCGGTCTCGCGCGGCATCGCCCGCGTCACCGGGTCCGCGCTCGGCCCGTACCAGACCGCCGTGATCCGCATCGGATTCAGTGCGACCTGGCTGCTGTTCCTGCTGCGCGAGTTCCCCCACCGCCACGAGCTGTACGGCCCCGACGGGCCCTGGAGCCACGGGCTCGCCGAGCAGCTGATCTCCGACAACGGCGCGTTCACGGCGCTGATGTGGTGGGACGGCGCGGGCTGGTTCGAGGCCGTCTACGCGCTGTCCCTCCTGAGCAGCGTGCTGTTGCTGCTGGGGTGGCGGACCAGGACCGTGTCGGTGCTCTTCATGGTCGGCGTGCTGTCGCTGCAGAACCGCAGCATCTTCATGGGGGACGGCGGCGACAACGTCCTGCACCTGATGAGCATCTACCTGGTCCTCACCCGTTGCGGCCAGGTGTGGTCGCTGGACGCGCGCCGGGCGCGGCACGCGGCCGGAGCACGCGCGCGCGGTGAACGCGTCGCCGACCGGACCGGGCCCGCCCTGTGGGCGGTGTTCGGGTTCGCGCTGCTCGTGGTGACGCTGGCGGGCCGGCTCGACGGCGACCCGTTCGTCCCGGCGCTGCTGTGGACGGTGTGGTCGGCGCAGGGCCTGTGGTGGGCCGTGGGGCGGTGGGCCAGGAGCGGCGAGCCGCGGATCCTGCTCGACGTCGTCGCCGACATCGTGCACAACGGCGCCCTGCTGGTGATCATGGCGGAGGCCTGCCTCATCTACGCGACCGCCGGCTGGTACAAGATCCAGGGCTCGCGCTGGCAGGACGGCACCGCCGTCCACTACCCCCTCCATCTCGACTACTTCTCGCCCTGGCCCGGCCTGTCCGAAGCGCTGGCGGCCAACGGCACGATGGTCATGCTCGTCACGTACGGCACGGTGGCGGTGCAGGTCGCCTTCCCGTTCACGCTGTTCAACCGGCGGGTCAAGAACGTGCTGCTGTTCGCCATGATCACCGAGCACGCGGTGATCGCCGTGGTACTCGGGCTGCCGTTCTTCTCGCTGGCGATGATCGCCGCCGACGCGGTGTTCCTGCCGACCTCGTTCCTGCGCCGGCTGGGCGGCTGGGCGGCACGCGCCCGGGAGGACGCCGAGCAGGCGCACGTAGGCTTCACCGCATGACCGACCCCGCCCCCGGGCCCCGCCCCGACGCCCTGACCGTCTGGCGCGGGCACGCGGATACGTGCGTGCTGCTCGACGGGTTCCACGCCCTCAAGCACGCGCTGCGCTTCGGGGCCGACGTCCCGGTGGCCGTCACCAGCGACCGCTCGGGCGCCCTCGACCTCGCCGGCGAGCTGGCGCCGGACGTCCGGGACGTGCTGGACGGGCTGCTGAGCGAGGTGCCGCACGCGGCGTACACGTCCCTCGTCCCGCGTCCGCACCCCACCGCGGTGGCCGCCCTGGCCGTGCGTCCCTCGCGCGAGGCCGGGCTGCGGACGCTGGCGCACACGCCCCGCACCAGCCCCGTCGTGGTCCTCGACCAGCCGCGCAACCTCGGCAACGCGGGCGCGGTGATCCGGCTGGCCGCCGGCTTCGGGGCGACCGGCGTGGTCACCACGGGTCCGCTCGACCCGTGGCACCCCACGGTGGTGCGCGGCGGCGCGGGGCTGCACTTCGCGACCACCGTGGAGCGGCTGGACGTGGCGCTGCTGCCGCCCGGGCCGGTCTTCGCGCTGGACCCGGAGGGCGAGGACATCCGCGGGCTGGAGCTGCCCGACGACGCGCTGCTCGCCTTCGGGTCCGAGCGCAGCGGGCTGTCGGGGGAGCTGCGCGCGCGGGCCGACCACCTGGTGGCGCTGCCGATGCGCCCCCAGGTCTCCAGCTACAACCTCGCGACCAGCGTGGCCATGACGCTGTACCACTGGAGCGCCGGCGGGGGCGCGCCGCGGGTGTCCTAGGGCCCGTCGTCTGGATCATGCCGGGACGCACCGTCCGTCCCAGCCGGCCCGGTCCGAACGACAGACCCTAGGCCGGGCGCCGGACCTCCACCACCCGGAAGCGGTTGGCGACGAACGCGCCGTCGCACAGAGCCGCGTTGGCCGCCGGGTTGCCGCCGGAGCCGTGGAAGTCGGAGAAGGCGGCCGTCTGGTTGACGTAGACCCCGCCGGTGAGGTTGAGGGACAGCTGGGCCGCCTCCTCCAGGCAGACCTCCTGCACGGCCTGCTCGACCTCCGGGTCGGTCGTGTAGGCGCCGACGGTCATCGCGCCCTTCTCCCGGACGCTGTGCCGCAGCAGGTCCACGGCGTGCGTGGCGGAGTCGACGGCGACGGCGAAGGAGACGGGGCCGAAGCACTCGCTGGTGTAGGCGGCCTCGTCGTCGGGCTTGGCGCCGTCCAGCTTGACGATCACCGGGGTGCGCACGACCGCGTCCGGGAAGTCCGGGTTGGTCACCTCGCGGGAGGCGAGGGCGACCTCGCCGAGACCGGCGGCGGCCTCCAGGCGGGCCTTGACGTCCGGGTTGACGATCGCGCCGAGCAGGGCGTTCGCCCGGGCGTCGTCGCCGAGGAGGCCGTCGACGGCGCGCGCCAGGTCGGCGGTGACCTCGTCGTAGGACTTGTCGCCCTGGTCGGTGCGGATGCCGTCGCGGGGGATCAGCAGGTTCTGCGGGGTGGTGCACATCTGGCCGCTGTAGAGGGACAGCGAGAAGGCCAGGTTGGAGAGCATCCCCCGGTAGTCGTCGGTCGACTCGACGATCACCGTGTTGACGCCGGCCTTCTCGGTGAAGACCTGGGCCTGGCGGGCGTTGGCCTCCAGCCAGTCGCCGAAGGAGGTCGAGCCGGTGTAGTCGATGATCCGGATCTCGGGGCGGGTCGCCAGCGTCTTGGCGATGCCCTCGCCGGGGCGCTCGGCGGCCAGCGCGACCAGGTTGGGGTCGAAGCCGGCCTCGGTGAGGACGTCGCGGGCGGCCTGGACGGTGAGGGCGAGCGGCAGCACCGCGCGCGGGTGGGGCTTGACCAGGACCGCGTTGCCGGTGGCGAGGGAGGCGAACAGGCCCGGGTAGCCGTTCCAGGTCGGGAAGGTGTTGCAGCCGATGACCAGGCCGATGCCACGCGGGACCGGCGTGAACTGCTTGGTCAGCGCCAGCGGGTCGCGCTTGCCCTGCGGCTTGGTCCACTCCGCCGTGTCGGGGGTGCGGACCTGCTCCACGTACGCGTAGGCCACCGCCTCCAGGCCGCGGTCCTGTGCGTGCGGGCCGCCCGCCTGGAAGGCCATCATGAAGGCCTGTCCCGAGGTGTGCATGACCGCCTGGGCGAACTCCATCGTCCGGTCGGCGATGCGCCCGAGGATCTCCAGGCAGACCGTCGCGCGCAGCTCCGCGCCCGCCTCCCGCCACGCCTTCTGGCCGGCCTTCATGGCGGGCAGCAGCACGTCGAGGTCCGCGTGCGGGTACTCCACGCCGAGCTCGATGCCGTACGGGGAGACCTCGCCGCCGACCCAGTCGTCGGTGCCGGGCTGGCCGAGGTCGAGGCGGGTGCCGAGCAGGGCGTCGAAGGCGGCCTTGCCCGCGGCCATGTCCAGGCTGCCGTTCTCCCCGTAGGCCTTGGGGTGCTCGGGGTGCGGGGACCAGTACGCGCGGGTGCGGATCGTCTCCAGCGCCTGGTCCAGTGTCGGCCGGTGCCGGTCGATCAGCTGGTGCGCGGTGAGTTCGGCGGCCATGCGGGACCAACTCCTCGTCTCACGAGCTCTCCGTCGAGTCGTGACCTGGGGGGAACCTGGGCAGAAACAGGCGGACACGGCTAGAGTAACCGAACGATCGGTCGGGACAAGGGGGACCGGCGCATCTGTGGAAAACCCGGTGCGGGAGGATCGCGCACATGACAGCACTCGACCTCAGCAGCCCCGTGGCCGTCGTCGGCACCGGCACCATGGGCCAGGGCATCGCCCAGGTGGCGCTGGTCGCGGGCCACCCCGTACGGCTGTACGACGCGGCTCCCGGGCGGGCCCGCGAGGCGGCCGACGCGATCGTCGCCCGGCTCGACCGGCTCGTCGAGAAGGGTCGCCTCACCGCAGCCGACCGCGACGCGGCCCGCGCCCGGCTCACGCCCGCCGGGACCCTCGGCGAGCTCGCCGACTGCGCCCTGGTCGCCGAGGCGGTCCTGGAGCGGCTGGACGTCAAGCAGGAGCTTTTCCGCGCGCTGGAGGACGTCGTCGCCGACGACTGTATGCTCGCCACCAACACCTCCTCCCTCTCCGTCACCGCCATCGGCGGCGCGCTGCGCGTCCCCGGCCGCCTCGTGGGACTGCACTTCTTCAACCCGGCGCCGCTCCTGCCGCTGGTGGAGGTCGTCTCCGGGTCCGCCACCGACGTCACGTCGGCCACGCGCGCGTACGAGACGGCGCGCGCCTGGGGCAAGACCCCGGTGGCCTGCGCGGACACCCCCGGCTTCATCGTCAACCGCATCGCCCGGCCCTTCTACGCCGAGGCCTTCGCGGTCCACGAGGACCAGGGCGCCGACCCGGCCACCATCGACGCCGTGCTGCGCGAGTCGGGCGGTTTCCGGATGGGCGCCTTCGAGCTGACCGACCTCATCGGGCAGGACGTCAACGAGTCCGTCACGCACTCCGTGTGGCAGGCGTTCTTCCAGGACGTGCGTTTCACGCCGTCGCTCGCCCAGCGCCGCCTGGTCGAGTCCGGCCGCCTCGGCCGCAAGAGCGGACAGGGCTGGTACGACTACCGGGACGGGGCGCAGCGGCCCGAGCCGCACACCGCCGAGCCGGCCGAGCCGCCCGCGTACGTCGTGGTCGAGGGCGACCTGGCGCCGGCGGCCGAGCTGGTCGCGATGATCGGCGAAGCGGGCATCGAGGTCCGCCGGGAGGACGAGGACAACGGCACGCGGCTCGTCCTGCCCAGCGGCGGCCAGCTCGTGCTCGCCGACGGCCAGACGTCGGTGGAGTTCCGGGACGTCGTCTACTTCGACCTCGCCCTGGACTACCGCAGGGCCTCCCGCATCGCCCTGTCCGCCGCGCAGAGCACCTCCCCGCGCACCCTCGCCCAGGCCACCGGCCTGTTCCAGGCGCTCGGCAAGAAGGTCAGCGTCATCGGCGACGTCCCCGGCATGATCGTCGCCCGCACGGTGGCGCGGATCGTCGACCTGGCGATCGAGGCGGTCGCCAAGGGGGTGGCCACCGAGGAGGACATCGACACCGCGATGCGGCTCGGCGTCAACTACCCGCTGGGTCCGCTGGAATGGAGCCGCCGTCTGGGCGGCGACTGGGCCTGCGCGGTCCTCGACAATCTGCACGAGTGCGCGCCCACGGGCCGCTACGCTCCCTCCCTGGCGCTCTACCGCCACGCGTACGCCGCCGGCAAGCAGGAGGGCAGTTCCTCATGACCACCGCCAGGCGCGACACGTACACGCCCGAGACGCTGCTGTCCGTCGCCGTGCAGGTCTTCATCGAGCGCGGCTACGACGGCACCTCCATGGAGCACCTCTCCAAGGCGGCGGGCATCTCCAAGTCCTCGATCTACCACCACGTCACGGGCAAGGAGGAACTCCTGCGCCGGGCCGTGAGCCGGGCCCTGGACGAGCTGTTCGGCATCCTCGACGAGGAGCACGCGCGCGAGGGGACCGCCGCGGGACGGCTGGAGTACGTCGTGCGGCGCATGGTCGAGGTGCTCATGGCCGAACTGCCGTACGTGACGCTGCTGCTGAGGGTGCGTGGCAACACCGGCACCGAGCGCTGGGCGCTGGAGCGGCGGCGTGAGTTCGACCACCGGGTCGCCGAGCTGCTCAGGGCGGCGGCGGCCGAGGGCGAGGTGCGCGCGGACGTGGAGGTGCGGCTCGCGACGCGGCTGGTCTTCGGCATGATCAACTCGATCGTCGAGTGGTACCGCCCGGAGGGTCCCGACGGCCGTGGCGGCTCGGGCGAGCGCGAAGTGGTGGACGCGGTGGCGCGGTTGGTGTTCGCGGGGCTGCGCGGGACCTCCTGAGCCGGCCCGGCGCGGGCTCCGTGCCGCCGGGGATCAGCCGTGCGGCTCCAGGTCCTCCGTCTCGAACACCAGCAGCGTGCGGGTGCTGAGCACCTCCGGGATGGCCTGGAGGCGGGTGAGGACCAGCTCCCGCAGCGCCCGGTTGTCGGGCGTGTGCACCAGGAGCAGGACGTCGAAGTCGCCGCCGAGCAGGGCGATGTGGGAGGCCCCGGGGAGCTGTCTGAGCTGGGCGCGGACCGTGCGCCAGGAGTTCTGGACGATCTTCAGCGTGATGTACGCCGAGGTGCCGTGCCCCGCGCGTTCGTGGTCGACGCGGGCACCGAAGCCGCGTATGACGCCGTCCTCGACGAGCCGGTTGATGCGCGCGTAGGCGTTCGCCCGCGAGACGTGCACCCGCTCGGCGACCGACCGGATCGAGGCGCGGCCGTCCGCCTGGAGCATGCGCAGGATGTCCTGGTCGATCGCGTCCAGCGGACGCGGGGGCGGCGGGGCGCCGGCGTCGTCCGGGCCGCCGGCCTCCCCCGGGCGTTCGGCCATTTGTTCAGATGCCATGCGCCCCCGCCTTCCTACCATGGACGTACTGCGTCCATCTCAGGCTGTGGAGAACCGTTTGTCCACAGCCTGGGGGTGCCTGTAGCCAAAATGTGCCAACGACCGAACAATCGGTAGGTGAGGCCCGTCACACCCGTGGCGAGCCCGAAGCCGCTCCCACGAGGAGGTGCCGTCATGACGGTCATGGAGCAGCGGGGCGCGTACCGGCCCACACCGCCGCCCGCCTGGCAGCCCCGTACCGACCCCGCGCCGCTGCTGCCCGACGCGGAGCCGTACCGCGTCCTCGGCACGAAGGCCGCCGAGCAGCTGGACCCCGAGCTGCTGCGCACGCTGTACGCCCGCCTGGTGAGCGGCCGGCGGTACAACGTGCAGGCCACGGCCCTGACCAAACAGGGCAGGCTCGCGGTCTACCCGTCCAGCACCGGTCAGGAGGCGTGCGAGGTGGCCGCCGCGCTGGTGCTCGAGGAGCGCGACTGGCTCTTCCCCAGCTACCGCGACACACTCGCCGTCGTCGCCCGCGGAGTCGACCCCGTCGAGGCCCTCACCCTGCTGCGCGGTGACTGGCACACCGGCTACGACCCCTACGAGCACCGGGTCGCCCCGCTGTCCACCCCGCTCGCCACCCAGCTGCCGCACGCCGTCGGCCTCGCGCACGCCGCCCGCCTCAAGGGCGACGACGTGGTCGCGCTGGCCATGGTCGGCGACGGCGGCACCAGCGAGGGCGACTTCCACGAGGCGCTCAACTTCGCCGCCGTCTGGCAGGCACCGGTCGTCTTCTTCGTGCAGAACAACGGCTTCGCGATCTCCGTCCCGCTCGCCAAGCAGACCGCCGCCCCGTCGCTGGCCCACAAGGCCGTCGGCTACGGGATGCCGGGCCGCCTGGTCGACGGCAACGACGCGGCCGCCGTCCACGAGGTCCTGTCCGACGCCGTGCGCCGCGCGCGCGAAGGCGGCGGCCCGACGCTGGTGGAGGCGGTGACGTACCGCGTGGACGCGCACACCAACGCAGACGACGCGACGCGCTACCGGGGCGACGACGAGGTCGAGACCTGGCGCCGGCACGATCCGGTCGAGCTGCTGGAGCGCGAGCTGACCTCGAGCGGCCTGCTCGACGAGGACGGGATACGCGCCGTCCGTGAGGACGCCGAGACCATGGCCGCCGATCTGCGCGCGCGCATGAACCAGGACGCGGAGCTCGACCCGATGGACCTCTTCGCGCACGTGTACGCCGAGCCCACCCCGCAGCTGCGCGAGCAGCGGGACCTGCTGCGGGCGGAGCTCGCGGCGGAGGCCGAGGCCGGACCAGGACCGGAAGGGACACACCGATGACCACCGTCGCCGTCAAGCCGGCCACCATGGCGCAGGCGCTCACGCGGGCGCTGCGCGACGCCATGGCCGCCGACCCGGGCGTGCACGTCCTGGGTGAGGACGTGGGCACCCTCGGCGGTGTCTTCCGGGTCACCGACGGACTGGCCGAGGAGTTCGGCGAGGACCGCTGCACGGACACCCCGCTCGCCGAGGCCGGCATCCTCGGCACCGCGGTCGGCATGGCGATGTACGGGCTGCGCCCGGTCGTGGAGATGCAGTTCGACGCCTTCGCCTACCCGGCGTTCGAGCAGGTCGTCAGCCACGTCGCCAAGATGCGCAACCGCACGCGCGGCAAGATGCCCCTGCCGCTGACCATCCGCGTCCCCTACGGCGGCGGTATCGGCGGCGTCGAGCACCACAGCGACTCGTCCGAGGCGTACTACATGGCGACTCCGGGGCTCCATGTCGTCACGCCCGCGACCGTCGCCGACGCCTACGGACTGCTGCGGGAGGCCATCGCCTCCGACGACCCGGTGGTCTTCCTCGAGCCCAAGCGGCTGTACTGGTCGAAGGACTCCTGGAACCCGGAGGAGCCGACGCCCGTCGAACCCATAGGCCGCGCGGTGGTGCGGCGCCCGGGCCGGAGCGCCACGCTCATCACGTACGGGCCGTCGCTGGTGGTCTGCATGGAGGCGGCCGAGGCGGCCCGGGCCGAGGGCTGGGACCTCGAGGTCGTCGATCTGCGCTCCCTGGTGCCGTTCGACGACGAGACGGTGTGCGCCTCGGTGCGGCGGACGGGACGCGCGGTCGTCGTCCACGAGTCGGGCTCCTTCGGGGGGCCGGGCGGGGAGATCGCTGCCCGGGTCACGGAGCGCTGCTTCCACCACCTGGAGGCACCGGTGCTGCGGGTGGCCGGGTTCGACGTCCCGTATCCGCCGCCGATGCTGGAGCGTCACCACCTGCCCGGTGTGGACCGGATCCTGGACGCCGTGGGGCGCCTGCAGTGGGAGGCCGAAAGCTGATGGCACAGGTGCTGGAGTTCAAGCTCCCCGATCTCGGTGAGGGGCTCACCGAGGCGGAGATCGTGCGCTGGATGGTCGAGGTCGGTGACGTGGTCGCCGTCGACCAGCCGGTCGTCGAGGTCGAGACGGCCAAGGCGATGGTCGAGGTGCCCTGCCCGTACGGCGGTGTGGTCACCGCCCGCTTCGGCGAGGAGGGTGCGGAGCTGCCCGTCGGGGCGCCGCTGCTGACGGTGGCGGTGGGCGAACCCGCCGAGGCCGCCGACCCCGCCGCTTCCGCCGCGCCCGCCGGGGGGCGGCCGGCGCGGGACGCGGGCACCGGTGCCGAGGGCGCCGGTGAGGCGAAGGGCTCGGGCAACGTCCTGGTGGGTTACGGCACGTCCGAGGCGCCCGCGCGGCGGCGCCGGGTGCGGCCGCAGCGGACGGCGCCCGCCGCTCCGGCGGAGCCCGTGCGGGTCAACGGCCGGGCGCGCACCGCCGAGCCGGCGGACGGCCCCGTTCCCGTCATCTCCCCGCTGGTGCGCAGGCTGGCCCGGCAGAACGATCTGGATCTGCGCGAGCTGACCGGCTCCGGCCCCGAGGGGCTGATCCTGCGGGCGGACGTGGAGTACGCGCTGCGTGCCGCCGCGGCGCGGGGCGGCCGTGCGGAAGCCCCGGGCACCGAGGCGGCCGCGCACGTGGCCGCACCGCCCCAGGCGCCGGCCCCCGCCCTCGTGGGAGGGGCGCCCGCCGAGGTCCGCACTCCCCTCAAGGGAGTCCGGGGAGCCGTCGCCGACAAGCTCTCCCGCAGCCGGCGCGAGATACCGGACGCGACCTGCTGGGTGGACGCGGACGCGACGGAGCTGATGCGGGCCCGCACGGCGATGAACGCGGCGGGCGGTCCGAAGATCTCCCTGGTCGCCCTGCTGGCCCGGATCTGCACCGCGGCGCTCGCCCGCTTCCCCGAGCTGAACTCCACGGTCGACACGGAGGCCCGGGAGATCGTCCGGTTCGGCCACGTCCACCTGGGCTTCGCCGCCCAGACGGACCGTGGCCTGGTCGTACCGGTCGTCCGGGACGCGCACGCGCGCGACGCCGAGAGCCTCACCGGGGAGTTCGCCCGGCTGACCGAGGCGGCCCGGGACGGCCGGCTGACCCCGGGCGAGCTGACCGGCGGCACCTTCACGCTGAACAACTACGGCGTGTTCGGCGTCGACGGCTCCACGCCGATCATCAACCACCCCGAGGCGGCCATGCTCGGCGTCGGCCGCATCGTGCCCAAGCCCTGGGTGCACCAGGGGGAGCTGGCGGTCCGTCAGGTCGTCCAGCTGTCGCTCACCTTCGACCACCGGGTGTGCGACGGCGGAACGGCGGGCGGTTTCCTGCGGTACGTCGCGGACTGCGTGGAACAACCGGCGGTGCTGCTGCGCAGCCTGTGACGGGAGTGCCCGCGCGCACACTCCGGCCGCGCGGGCTCCCCCGCGTTCCCTGTGATCGCGCGGACACGCATACTCGGGGGGTGACCGCGTACGAACCCCCGGGCGAATCCGGCGCAGGCACCGGCCCCGCGCCGGGGACGGCCCCTGCCGTGTACGACGCCGTCGTGCTCGCCGGCGGGGCCGCCCGCAGGCTCGGCGGCGCGGACAAGCCCGGCCTGCGCGTGGGCGGGCGCGCCCTGCTCGACCGGGTGCTCGCCGCCTGCGCCGGGGCTCGCGTCACCGTCGTCGTCGCCGATCCCCGGCCCACCGCGCGGCCGGTGACCTGGGCCCGCGAGGAACCGCCCGGTGGCGGCCCGCTCGCCGCGCTCGCCGCCGGGCTGCGGCACACCACCGCGGAGCACGTCGTGGTGGTCTCGGCCGACCTGCCGTTCCTCGCCGGACCGACCGTCGGGAGACTGTCGGCGGCCCTCGCCGCGAGCGATGCCGACGGCGTCCTGCTCACCGACGCCGACGGCCGCGACCAGCCCCTCGTCGCCGCGTACCGCGCCTCGGCGCTGCGCCGTGGCATCGCCGCGGCCACCGGCGACCGGCAGGACCCCACCGGGCTGCCGCTGCGCCGGCTGACCGACGGTCTGCGTCTCACCCGCGTCCCCGACGCCGTCGCCTCGTTCGACTGCGACACCTGGGACGACATCGCCACCGCCAGGGCACGGATCAGGGAGCATGGGCACGTGTTGGATGAATGGATCTCCGCAGCCAAGGACGAACTGGGCATCGACCTGGACGTCGACATCCGCGTCCTGCTGGACCTCGCCCGGGACGCCGCCCACGGTGTGGCCCGGCCCGCGGCACCGCTGACCACCTTCCTCGTCGGCTACGCCGCCGCACGGGCCGGGGGAGGCGCCGACGCCGTCGCGGACGCCGCGCGCAAGGCCGCCGCCCTCGCCCAGCGCTGGGCGGAGGAGACCGCGGCCGCCGGGCCGGACGGGGCCCCCGGGGCCGCTTCCGACACTCGCCCGGACGCCTGATGACCTCCCCCGGCACACGGGCCGACGGGGAGGCGGAGGACCTCCACGTCGAGGAGGCGCTCGCCCTCGTGCGGGAGAAACCCGGCCCCCCGCCCGGCGACCGGAACCCCGCGACCGGCACGCACTCCGGCCACGGCGGGTACCGAGACGACGACGCGCACCCCGGCCGCGGCACGCGCAAGGGCGACGACGCGCACCCCGGCCGCGAGCCCCACCCCGGCCACGAACAGCACCCGGAGCACCGAGGCCACCGCGGCGGCGACGCACGCCCCGGGCACCGGGCCACGGCGCACCGGGCGAGTACCTGGCCAGAGGCCCGGTCGGCCGCCGAGCGCGCCGGCCGGTCCGGCGCCCGCGCGGGCCGCCGCGGCGCGGTCTCCGTGCCGCTCGACGCCGCGCTCGGCCTCACCCTGGCCGCACCCCTCACCGCCCTCACCGACCTGCCCTCCTTCGACACCTCCGCGATGGACGGCTGGGCGGTCGCCGGTCCGGGCCCCTGGACCGTGCGCGACGAGGGCGTCCTGGCCGGGCACGCCGAGCCCGCCCCCCTCACCGACGGCGAGGCCGTCCGCATCGCCACCGGCGCCCGCGTCCCCCTGGACTCCACCGCGGTCCTGCGTACCGAGCACGGCCGCACCGACGAGCGGGGCCGCCTGCACCCCACCCGTGAGATGGTCCACGGCCAGGACATCCGGCCCCGCGGTCAGGAGTGCCGCGGCGGCGACCAGCTGCTGGCCGTCGGCACCTCCGTGACCCCGGCCGTCCTGGGCCTCGCGGCGGCCGCCGGGTACGACACGCTGACCGCCGTTCGCCGTCCCCGCGTCGACGTCCTGGTGCTCGGCGACGAGCTGCTCACCGAGGGCCTGCCGCACGACGGCCTCATCCGGGACGCGCTCGGCCCCATGCTGCCGCCCTGGCTGCGGGCCCTGGGCGCCGAGCCCGGCACCGTCCGGCGGATCGGCGACGACGCCGACGCCCTGCACCGGGCCGTCACGACGTCCCGGGCCGACCTGATCGTGACGACCGGCGGCACCGCCTCGGGCCCCGTCGACCACGTCCACCCGGTCCTGCGCCGCATCGGCGCCGAGCTGCTCGTGGACGGTGTGAAGGTGCGCCCCGGCCACCCGATGCTGCTGGCCCGCGTCGCGGAGGACCGGCACCTCGTCGGCCTGCCCGGCAACCCCCTCGCCGCCGTCTCGGGGCTGATCACGCTCGCCGAGCCGCTGCTGCGCACCCTCGCGGCCCGCCCGGCACCGGAGCCGTACACCCTGCCGCTGCGGGACGCGGTGCACGGGCACCCTCACGACACTCGGCTGGTCCCCGTCGTGCTGCGGGGCGAGAGTGCCGTGCCGCTGCGCTACAACGGCCCGGCCATGCTGCGCGGCATCGCGGCGGCCGACGCGCTGGCCGTCGTACCCCCCGGCGGTGTGCGGCCGCGAGAGGAGACCGAGTTGCTCGACCTGCCCTGGGCCACCGGCGGAATCGGAGTGTGTTTCACGTGAAACTTCCGGGCCAGGACGCGATCGCCCGCCAGGCGGACGAGCACCTCGTGACCCATCGGGTGAAACTCCCGAGAAAGCTGGTGGAGCACCCGATCCGGCAGGTCGGCAAACGGCTGTCCCTGGCGCTGGTGGTGCTCCTGGCGACCGCGTTGATCGTCTACGCGGACCACGACGGGTACACCGACAACTCGGACGGTTCCGTCGACCTCCTCGACGCCTTCTACTACGCCACCGTCACCCTCTCCACCACCGGGTACGGCGACATCACCCCGGTCAGTGACGCCGCACGGCTGACCAACATCTTCGTCATCACGCCCCTGCGCGTGCTGTTCCTGATCATCCTGGTCGGCACCACGCTGGAAGCCCTCACCGAGCGCACTCGGGAGGAGTGGCGCCTGAACCGCTGGAGGTCCACCTTGCGCGATCACACCGTCGTCGTCGGCTTCGGTACGAAGGGACGGTCGGCGATCCAGACCGTGTGTGCGACGGGCCTGCGGAAGGAGCAGGTCGTGGTGGTCGACCCCAGCGGAAAGGCGATCGACGCCGCGACGGCCCACGGCTTCGCGGGGGTGATAGGCGACGCGACGCGCAGCGACGTCCTGAACAGGGCCGAGGTCTACCGGGCGAAGCAGATCATCATCGCCACCCAGCGCGACGACACGGCGGTCCTGGTGACGCTGACGGCACGGCAGCTCAACCGCGCCGCGAAGATCGTGGTCGCGGTGCGGGAGGAGGAGAACGCCCCGCTGCTGAAGCAGTCCGGCGCGGACGCCGTGATCACCAGTGCCAGTGCGGCGGGCCGCCTGCTCGGGCTCTCGGTGCTCAGCCCCGCTGCCGGCATGGTGATGGAGGACCTGATCAGCCAGGGCAGCGGGCTCGACCTCGTCGAACGCCCCGTCATAAAGGCGGAGGTGGGCAAGGGCCCGCGCGAGACGGAGGACCTGGTCGTGAGCGTCCTGCGCGGGCACCGGGTGCTCGGGTACGACGACCCGGCCGTCGGCAGACTGGAGTTGACGGACCGCCTGATCACCATCGTCCGGGCGACGCCGGGCACCCAGGTGGCGCCCGACACCCGCCCGCTGCCACGCGACTGAGCGCCTACTTGCGGTTGTAGAGCCGCATGGTGACCGGCCCGAACACGAGCAGCAGCGCGGCCGCCCAGCCCAGCGTCCAGGCGATCTCGCCGCCCGGCCAGTCACCCGCCATCAGCTCCCGCACGGCGGACGCGAGATGTGTGATGGGGCTGTTGTTGACGAAGGCCTGAAGCCAGCCCGGCATGGTCTTCGGGTCGACGAACACGTTGGACAGGAAGGTGAGCGGGAAGATCACCATCATGCTGACGCTCATCACCGACTTCTCGGTCCGCAGCATCAGCCCGAACATCGTCCAGATCCACGAGAAGGCGAACGAGAAGACCAGCAGCAGCGCGATTCCGGCGACCACGCCGGCGAAACCGCCGTCCGGCCGGTAGCCGAGGAGCAGCCCGACGGCGAGCATGACGACCGAGGCGATCGTGTAGCGCAGTGCGTCGCCGAGCAGGTAGCCGACCATCGCCGACGGCCGCCAGATCGGCAGCGAGCGGAAGCGGTCGAAGACGCCCTTCTCGATGTCGATGTTCACCGAGACCCCGGTGTACATCGTGATCATCACGACCGACATCACCAGGATGCCCGGCAGCACGAACTGGATGTAGTCACGCGGCGACCCCGCCAGCGCGCCGCCGAAGAGGTACGTGAACATCAGCAGGTTCATGATCGGGAAGGCCGTGACGTCGAAGAGCTGCTCCGGCACGTGCTTGATCTTGAGGATCGCGCGCCAGCCGAAGGTCAGGGACGTCGACAGGGAACTGGGCCGCGGCGGGCGCTCCCTGGTGACCAGCAGGGCCGCCAGCGACTCGGTGCTGACGGGCGCGAGGTCCTTGCTCTCGGTGCTCGTGGCCGTGCTCATGCCGCCACCTCGTCCTTCGTGTCGTCGCCGGTGCCGGCACCGGTGCCGGTGCCGTGTCCGGTGTCGTGGCCGGTCAGTGCCAGGAAGACCTCGTCGAGGCTGGGCTGCCCCAGGGAGAAGTTGTCCACCGTGATGCCCGCCCGGGCCAGTTCGCCCAGGGCCCGGGCGGCCCGGCCGGCCGCCGTGTCGCCGGTCGCCGCGCCGAGGCGGGCGGTCAGCGCCACCGGATCGGGTTCCAGCTGGACCTCGGCGGCCAGCAGGTCCCGCAGCACCCGCTCGGCCTCCGGTCGCCGGCCGGCGTCCCGCAGCCGCACGTGGACGGATCCGGCGCCGACGGACGCCTTCAGGTCGCCCTTGGTGCCCTCGGCGATCACCCGGCCCCGGTCGATGACGGCGATCCGCGACGCCAGCTGGTCGGCCTCGTCCAGGTACTGCGTGGTCAGCAGCACGGTGGTGCCCTGGGCGACGACCGCGCGGACGATGTCCCACACCTGGTTGCGGCTGCGCGGGTCGAGCCCGGTCGTGGGCTCGTCGAGGAAGAGCAGGTCGGGGGTGTTCAGGATGGAAGCGGCGATGTCGATGCGGCGCCGCATGCCACCGGAGTAGTGCTTGACCTGCTTCCCGGCGGCGTCCGTCAGCCCGAAGGCCTCCAGCAGCTGCCCGCCCCGCTCCCGCGCGGCCTTCTTTCCGTGCCCGAGGAGCCGGCCCAGCAGGACCAGGTTCTCGGTGCCGGTGAGGTCCTCGTCGACCGACGCGTACTGACCGGTGAGGCTCACCCGGCCGCGCACCTCGTCGGCCTCGCGCACCACGTCGTGACCGAAGACGTGGGCCTGGCCGCCGTCGGGCCGCAACAGGGTGGCGAGCATCTTCACCGTGGTGGTCTTGCCGGCTCCGTTGGGCCCGAGGACGCCGTACACCGTGCCGGCGGGCACCGCGAGGTCCACCCCGTCCACGGCCCGGGTCTCGCCGAACGTCTTCACCAGGCCCGCGGTCTCGATCGCCAGGCCCGACGTGTGCGTGCTCATACGTGGTGGTCCTTCCGCGCTTTGGGCTACGCATGGGAAGACCTTTACCGTCGCGCGAATTCATCGGTTCCGCACCGGGTTCTTCCGGAGGTTGGGCCCAAAGGCGGACGCGGGTCCGTCCGCGGACGCGGGCACCGGGGCTCCGCCGGGGCCCGGGGAGTAGCGTCGCCCTCATGCATGCGATCACGATTCCCGAACCCGGAGGCCCCGAGGCGCTGGTCTGGGCCGAGGTCCCCGACCCGGTGCCCGGCGAGGGCGAGGTCCTGGTCGAGGTGACGGCCGGCGCCGTCAACCGGGCCGACATCATGCAGCGCCAGGGCTTCTACGACCCGCCGCCCGGTGCCTCCCCCTACCCCGGCCTGGAGTGCTCCGGGCGCATCGCCGAGCTCGGCCCGGGGGTGTCGGGCTGGTCCGTCGGCGACGAGGTGTGCGCGCTGCTCGCGGGCGGCGGTTACGCCGAGAAGGTGGTCGTCCCGGCCGGACAGCTGCTGCCGGTCCCCGAGGGCATCGGCCTCAAGCAGGCGGCGGCCCTGCCCGAGGTGGTCTGCACGGTCTGGTCGAACGTCTTCATGGTCGCCCATCTGCGTCCCGGCGAGACGCTGCTCGTGCACGGCGGCTCCAGTGGCATCGGCACCATGGCGATCCAGCTCGGCAAGGCCGTCGGTGCGCGGGTCGCCGTGACGGCGGGCACCAAGGAGAAGCTGGAGCGCTGCGCCGAGCTGGGCGCCGACATCCTGATCAACTACCGGGAGCAGGACTTCGTCGCCGAGGTGGACGCGGCCACCGGCGGGTCGGGCGCGGACGTCATCCTGGACAACATGGGCGCCAAGTACCTGGACCGCAACGTGCAGGCCCTGGCCGTCAACGGGCGGCTCGCGATCATCGGCATGCAGGGCGGCCGGAAGGGCGAGCTGAACATCGGCACGCTCCTCGCCAAGCGAGGTGCCGTGAGCGCGACCTCGTTGCGGGCCCGTCCGCCGGCCGAGAAGGCGGCCATCGTGGCGGCCGTGCGCGAGCACGTCTGGCCGCTGTTCGCCGGGGGCCACGTCCGGCCCATCATCGACCGCGAACTGCCGATGAGCGACGCGGCCACCGCGCACCGGGTCGTGGAGGAGAGCGGTCACGTCGGCAAGGTGCTGCTGGTCGCCGGGCCGTAGCCGTACGGGCCGCTCTACACCCCGTCCCGCCGCACCCGGAGGCCGAGGAAGGCCAGGGCCAGCCCGAGGCCGACGAGGACCAGCCCGGTGCCCAGGGGCAGGACCTTCAGGACGGGACCGGCGGCGCCCTCGGTCCGCGTGCCGGACGTCGGTTCGGAGCGCGGCGGGGTCGCCGTGGGCGTCAGGGCGTCCCGCCCGGGCGGGACGGCGGCGGCCGGAGCGTCGGGGAGGTCGGCGACCCTGCTGCCGACACCGTCCTGAACGGCCTCGCCCCTGACGCCGTCGTCCCGCGTCTCCGGCCGTCCCGGCCGCTGCCGGCCCTCGCCCGCCCCGCTCCCCGCCCGGGAGGGCTCGCCGCCCGGCACGGAGGCGGACGGCGACGGCTTCGAGGGGGAGCGGGAGGGCGTCGCGGACCCACGGCCGGCGCCGGACGGTGGGCGGGACGTCGGGCGCCCCTCCTCGGCGCGGGACGTGTGGGCGGGCGCGGTGGGCGAGTGCGCGGACGAGGGACGCGTGCCGGGGCGGTCGTCCGGGCGGTGCGGGACGTCGGAGCGGCCGGACCCGGCCGGACGCTCGAGGTGCTCGGGACGACCGGGGCGGCCGGGGTCGGAGGGGGCGTCCGGACCGGCCCCGGACCCGTGTGCCGGGGCGGGCGCCGCCACCGGGGAGGACGGGCCCCTCAACGCCCCCGGAGCCGCGAGAGCGGCGCCCTGTGCCGCCCCCGCCGCGCACGGCGACAGCAGGACGCCCGCCCCCACAAGCCCCGCCAGCCCCGTCGCGCGCGCGGCGCGCAGCCATGGAGTCACGTCGGTGACCCCCTCCCGATGAGCAGTCGCAGAACCAACGGCCGCCGACTCCGACCCCGCCGGCGCCGGGGGAACCGGGACCGAGGCGCCGAAGATCGACGGAACAAGCCTCACACCTGATGGCCGTCCCGGCATTCCGGACTCCGCCGTACGGGGTGGATCACCGCTCTCCGGGGGCACCACACGGATGCGGCACAGGGGTGCGAGAGAATGGCGGTATGGAGATGCCGAGGAACGACAGGTCGCCGGACAATCCCCAGATCCTGGTCGTCGGCCAGGACGGAATGGCGTTGAGCGGGGGCGGTGACGGGGACGGGGAGCCCCGTGAGATCCCGGTGACGGAGCAGGTGGAGCAGCCTGCGAAGGTCATGAGGATCGGCAGCATGATCAAGCAGCTGCTGGAGGAGGTGCGCGTCGCCCCGCTGGACGAGGCGAGCCGGGCCCGGCTGAAGGAGATCCACGCCAGTTCGGTGAAGGAACTGGAGGACGGCCTCGCTCCGGAGCTGGTCGAGGAGCTGGAGCGCCTCTCCCTGCCCTTCACGGACGGCGCGACGCCCACCGACGCGGAACTGCGCATCGCCCAGGCCCAGCTGGTCGGCTGGCTGGAGGGCCTGTTCCACGGGATCCAGACCACGCTGTTCGCCCAGCAGATGGCCGCGCGGGCGCAGCTGGAGCAGATGCGCCGCGCCCTTCCGCCGGGCGTGGGCCACGAGGGCGAGGAGCCGCACCCGGGCGGCCGCTCGGGCGGCCCCTACCTGTAGGCCGCCGCTCCGCCGGAAGCGGCGAAGGGCCCGGCAGCACCTGCTGCCGGGCCCTTCGTGCGCGCGGGGTCAGGACGACGGGGGGTTGCCCGTCGACACCTTGAGCTGGATCTCCGGCATGTTCTTCGGGTCGACGTCCGTGCCGGCCTCGGGGAACTGGTCCCTGACCGAGCCCTCGCCGTAGGTGTTCTCGTCGACGTCGACGATCTTCATCGTCCAGCCGGCGGCCTGGAAGCACTCCTTGACCGAGCCGATGTACTTGAAGGTGAAGTCGGGGACCTCGATCTTGTCGGGGTCGTTGTAGGACTCGTCGGGCTCCGTGCACTCGTCCTTCTCGATCTTCTTGGTCGTGTCCGGCCCGCGGTAGCCCTCCGCCCTGGTCTCCGTCGCGGAGGCGCTGGCGCTGCTTCCGCCACCGCCCGCCTCGGGATCGTCGTCGCCGCCGCCGTTCATCAGCAGCGCCGCGATCAGACCGCCCACCGCCAGGACGGCGACCACCGCCGAGCCCAGGATCACCGGCTTGTTGCTCCGGCCACCGCCCGGGGAGCCGGCCCCCTGGGACTGGGGGCTGATGCTGTACGGCGGCGGGGTCTGCGCCCCCTGCTGCGGGGCGTAGGCCGACGCGGCCGGCGTCGGGTAGCCGCCCTGCTGCGGGTAGCCGTACGCCGGGGAGTGCGCCACCGGTACCGGGGTGCCGTACGGGTTCGGCGTGGGCGCCGGCTGGTACGGGGTCTGGACGGGGCCCGCGGGCGCGTGGCCGGTCTGGTCGACCGGCGGGAAGACGGCCGAGCCGACACCCCCGCCGCTCGGCGTCTGCGCACCCGGGACGATGTTCGGCGGGGCGGCCTGGAAGGAGGCCGCCACCCGCAGGCACTCGTCGCGCATGGCCTCGGCGCTGGGGAAGCGCTCGTTGGGGTTCTTCTTCAGCGCGCGGGCCACCAGCGCGTCCACGGCCGGCGGCAGGGCGCGGTTGACGGAGGACGGCGCGACCGGCTCCTCCTGCACGTGCGCGTAGGCGATGGCGAGCGGCGAGTCCGCGTCGAACGGCAGGCGCCCGGTCACCAGTTGGAACAGCATGATGCCGACCGAGTACAGGTCGGAGCGGGCGTCCACGCCGCGGCCGAGGGCCTGTTCCGGCGAGAGGTACTGCGGGGTGCCGACGACCATGCCGGTCTGCGTCATCGACGTCACGCCGGACTGCATGGCGCGGGCGATGCCGAAGTCCATCACCTTGACCACGCCGCGCTTGGTCATCATCACGTTGCCCGGCTTGATGTCACGGTGGACCAGGCCCATCTCGTGGCTGATCTCCAGGGCCGCCAGCACATCGGCGGTGATCTTCAGGGCCTTGTCGGCGGGCATCGCGCCGAACTGCCGGACGTCCTCGTCCAGCACCGAGCCGAGCGGCCGGCCCTCGACGTACTCCATGACGATGTACGGCATCGTCGCGCCGCCCAGATCGTCCTCGCCGGTGTCGAAGACCGACACGATGTTGGTGTGCGTGAGCTTGGCCACGGCCTGGGCCTCGCGGCGGAAACGCTCGCGGAAGGCCTGCTCCCGGCCCAGCTCGGTGTGCAGCGTCTTGACCGCGACCTGGCGGTCCAGCACCGCGTCGTACGCCAGGTGCACCGAGGCCATGCCGCCCTCGCCGAGCAAGTCGCGCAGCTGGTAGCGGCCGCCGGCGAGCGCCCGCCCCGCGTACCGGCCCTGTCCGGCGTCCTGGCTCATGTCTCTGCTTCCCCCGTAGGCGCCGGCGGCAGCGGCAGCGGCGCGAGCGCGTGTTGATCGAAAGTGCTATTCCCGGCCAAGTCTGCCCCAGGGCAGTGACACGTCAAGCGCGGTGCCCGTTCCGTGACCGTACGCGAAAGAAGCGTCGCGCAAGCGTTACAGCGGGCGTACGGCCGGTACACAGAATTTGCACGACGGTACGGAACCAGGGTTTCATGACCGGTCCGTCCCCGATGCCGGTCCCGGCGTCCATCTCGGACCGGAGGCTTGCGCGGAGGCTGTAGCGTGGCCGACGGAGACCGTAACAACACCGCGCGCACCGCGGGCAGAAACGACGGCGAGGACTGATGGCACAGCAGCAGCGCGCCCAGGGCCCGTCCGAACCCGAGGCATCTGGCGGCGGTATGTCTGACGCGCCGGAGAACTGGGGCAACGGCGGACTGGTCGGCGACGGCCGGTACCGGCTGACCCGCAGGCTCGGGCGGGGCGGCATGGCCGAGGTGTTCGCCGCCGAGGACGTTCGTCTCGGCCGCACCGTGGCGGTCAAGCTGCTGCGCGCCGACCTCGCCGAGGACCCCGTCTCCAAGGCCCGCTTCACGCGTGAGGCGCAGTCGGTGGCGGGGCTCAACCACCACTCCATCGTGGCCGTGTACGACTCCGGCGAGGACTTCGTCGGCGGTCAGTCCGTGCCCTACATCGTGATGGAGATCGTCGAGGGCCGCACCATCCGCGACCTCCTCCTCAACGCCGAGGCGCCCGGCCCCGAGCAGGCGCTGATCATCGTCTCGGGCGTCCTGGAGGCGCTCGCCTATTCGCACCAGCACGGCATCGTGCACCGCGACATCAAGCCGGCCAACGTCATCATCACGGACAACGGCGCGGTGAAGGTGATGGACTTCGGCATCGCCCGCGCCCTGCACGGCGCGTCGACGACGATGACGCAGACCGGCATGGTCATGGGCACCCCCCAGTACCTGTCCCCGGAGCAGGCCCTCGGCAAGGCCGTCGACCACCGCTCCGACCTGTACGCGACGGGCTGCCTGCTGTACGAACTCCTCGCGCTGCGGCCGCCGTTCACCGGCGAGACCCCGCTGTCGGTGGTCTACCAGCACGTGCAGGACATCCCGACCCCTCCGTCCCAGGTCTCCGACGCGGTCCCGCCGGAGCTGGACGGCCTGGTGATGCGCTCGCTGGCCAAGGAGCCCGACGACCGTTTCCAGACCGCCGAGGAGATGCGCGGCCTGGTCCAGTACGGCCTGCAGATGCTCTACGAGCAGGGCGGCCACACCGGCACCTGGAACACCGGCCCGGTCGGCTTGCACGACGGCCGGCACACTCCGGCGGCCGGGATGGCGGGCACCACGGTGCTGCCGCACCCCGACCACGGCTCGGGCACCACGCAGATCCCCCAGCAGATCCTGCCGGGCGGCTACGGCGGGGGCGACGACGGCGGCTTCGAGGGGCACGGCAACAAGGGCAGCGGCCGGGGCAGGCTGTGGATCCTGGCCGTCCTCGCGGTGATCGCGATCGTCGGGGGCGTCGCGCTGGCGATGAACAACAGCGGGGGCGGCGGAGGCGGCGGC
Source organism: Streptomyces sp. 63XJN7_1_ISO-PGPR-S23-121 (assembly GCF_056173025.1). Taxonomy (NCBI): domain Bacteria; kingdom Bacillati; phylum Actinomycetota; class Actinomycetes; order Kitasatosporales; family Streptomycetaceae; genus Streptomyces; species Streptomyces sp. 63XJN7_1_ISO-PGPR-S23-121. The sequence continues at coordinate 62,770 of NZ_CM149653.1, forward strand.
ACGAAGACCTCCCCGTCGCCCACCACCTCGCAGAGCACCCAGGACGACCAGGCCAGCGAGTCGCCGAGCGACGAGGCGACCGAGGAGACCACCGACCCGGGCACGAACGAGGACAACGGCGGTGGCGGCACCGGCGGGGACTGGGACCAGCCCTGGACGCCGTCCTACACGCCGTCGCACACCGCCACGGAGGACCCCACGGGCGACCCGACGGGTGACCCGACGACCGACCCGACGACGCCGACGGACGAACCGACGGACGACGAGACGACGGAGCCGACGGCGCCGTCCTCGCCCACGCAGGGCGGTGGCGGCGGCGGGGACAGCTCCGGCGGCCCGGTCGACCCCCTGGGCGGCTGACCGCGGCACTCCCACTCACGCGCGCGTGCGTCCCCCTCGGGGGCCACGCGCGCGTCGCGTTCCCGGACGCGTGTCCTCAGCGGTTCTCCGCCTGCATGCGGGCCACGAAGGCGGCCGCCTGGGAGCGCCGCTGCATGCCGAGTTTGGACAGCAGGCTCGACACGTAGTTCTTGATCGTCTTCTCGGCCAGGTGCAGCCGTTCGCCGATCGCCCGGTTGGTGAGTCCCTCGCCGATCAGCTCCAGGATGCGGCGCTCCTGGTCGGTCAGGCGGGCGAGCCGGTCGTCGCCCCTGCTGCCCGGGTCGCGCAGCCGCTCCAGCACGCGCGCGGTGGCCGCCGGGTCGAGCAGCGACCTCCCGGCGGCGACGTCCCGCACGGCGGACAGCAGCTCGGCGCCCCGGATGTCCTTGAGGACGTAGCCCGAGGCGCCCGCCATGATCGCGTCGAAGAGGGCCTCGTCGTCGGCGAAGGAGGTGAGCATGAGACACCGGACGGCCTCGTCCCGGGACCGGATCTCGCGGCAGACCTCCACGCCGCTGCCGTCCGGGAGCCGGACGTCGAGCACCGCCACGTCCGGACGGGTGGCCGGGATCCGGGCGAGCGCGCCGGCCGCCGTGCCGGCCTCGCCGACGACCTCGATATCGGCCTCGCCCGCGAGCAGGTCGTGCACACCCCGACGGACGAGTTCGTGGTCGTCGAGGAGGAATACCCGGATTTGTCCGTCTTCGCGCACGCGCTCAGTCTCACATACCAGCTCTTCCCGTGCCCGGGGTGGCCGGGATAACGTGCCGTTGTTCCGGCCCCCTGCGAGGCTGTGACCAGTAAAACTTCCCCACTTCGCCGATTTACTTGGATATCCGAGTAAAAACGCAGGTCAGGAGGGGTTTCACAGAAATGTGGAGCACTGGGTAACGTGCTTTTTGCAGGGACGCTCGCCGGGGCACCTGTCACGCCTGTCCCCGACCGGGCCGCACCCACCCTGTGCGACCGACGGGCCACAGGTGAGCCGCACTGGCGCCCGGCGAACCCGGGGGCCGGACCGACGGAGGAGCACACGTGACCGTGGAGAGCACTGCCGCGCGCAAGCCGCGACGCAGCGCCGGAAGCAAGGCAGCCGGCACCACCGGCACCGAGGCCGGCACCACCGGCGCCAAGCGCACGACCCGCACCACCCGCACGGCTGCCGGGAAGGGCTCCGGGACGGAGCTCGTGCAGCTGCTGACGCCCGAGGGCAAGCGCGTCAGGAAGGCGGCCTACGCCGAGTACGCCGAGTACGTCGCCGACATCACCCCCGACGAGCTGCGCGGTCTGTACCGCGACATGGTGCTCACCCGGCGCTTCGACGCCGAGGCCACCGCACTGCAGCGCCAGGGGGAGCTGGGCCTGTGGGCCTCGCTGCTGGGCCAGGAGGCCGCCCAGATCGGCTCCGGCCGCGCCACCCGCGAGGACGACTACGTCTTCCCCACCTACCGCGAGCACGGCGTCGCCTGGTGCCGCGGGGTGGACCCGACCAACCTCCTCGGCATGTTCCGCGGTGTGAACAACGGCGGCTGGGACCCCAACAGCAACAACTTCCACCTCTACACCATCGTCATCGGCTCGCAGGCGCTGCACGCCACGGGCTACGCGATGGGAGTGGCCAAGGACGGCGCGGACTCCGGCGTGATCGCCTACTTCGGCGACGGCGCCTCCAGCCAGGGCGACGTCAGCGAGGCGTTCAACTTCGCCGCGGTCTACAACGCCCCGGTGATCTTCTTCTGCCAGAACAACCAGTGGGCGATCTCGGAGTCCAACGAGAAGCAGACCCGCGTGCCGCTCTACCAGCGTGCCCAGGGCTTCGGCTTCCCCGGCGTCCGGGTCGACGGCAACGACGTGCTGGCCTGCCTCGCGGTCACCCGGTGGGCCCTGGAGCGCGCCCGGCGCGGTGAGGGCCCGGCGCTGATCGAGGCGTTCACCTACCGCATGGGCGCCCACACCACCTCGGACGACCCCTCCCGCTACCGGCACGACGACGAGCGGGCCGCCTGGGAGGCGAAGGACCCGATCCTGCGCCTGCGCCGCTACCTGGAGTCCTCGAACCACGCGGACGAGGGATTCTTCGGGGAACTGGAGGCCGAGAGCGAGGCGTTGGGCAAGCGGGTGCGCGAAGTGGTCCGCGCCATGCCCGACCCGGACCGCTTCGCCATGTTCGAGAACGTGTACGCGGACGGGCACGCGCTCGTCGACGAGGAGCGCGCCCAGTTCGCCGCCTACCAGGCGTCGTTCGCAGAGGCCGAGGGGGTCTGAGATGGCAGCGGAGAAGATGGCGCTGGCCAAGGCGATCAACGTGTCGCTGCGCCGCGCGCTGGAGGCGGACCCCAAGGTCCTGATCATGGGTGAGGACGTCGGCAAGCTCGGCGGCGTCTTCCGCGTCACCGACGGTCTGCAGAAGGACTTCGGCGAGGACCGGGTCGTCGACACCCCGCTGGCCGAGTCCGGCATCGTCGGCACCGCCATCGGCCTGGCCCTGCGCGGCTACCGCCCGGTGGTCGAGATCCAGTTCGACGGCTTCGTGTTCCCGGCGTACGACCAGATCGTCACGCAGCTCGCGAAGATGCACGCCCGCTCGCTGGGCAAGGTCAAGATGCCGGTCGTCATCCGCATCCCCTACGGCGGCGGCATCGGCGCCGTCGAGCACCACTCCGAGTCGCCCGAGGCGCTGTTCGCGCACGTGGCGGGCCTGAAGGTGGTCTCCCCGTCGAACGCGGGCGACGCGTACTGGATGATGCAGCAGGCCATCCAGAGCGACGACCCGGTGATCTACTTCGAGCCCAAGCGGCGCTACTGGGACAAGGCCGAGGTCGACACCGAGGCGATCCCGGGCCCGCTGCACAAGGCGCGGGTCGTCCGGGAGGGTACCGACCTCACGCTGGCCGCCTACGGCCCGATGGTGAAGCTCTGCCAGGAGGTCGCCGACGCGGCGGCCGAGGAGGGCCGGTCCCTGGAGGTGGTGGACCTGCGGTCCATCTCCCCGCTGGACTTCGACACGATCCAGACGTCGGTGGAGAAGACCCGCCGCCTGGTCGTGGTCCACGAGGCGCCGGTGTTCCTGGGCTCGGGCGCGGAGATCGCGGCGAGGATCACCGAGCGCTGCTTCTACCACCTGGAGGCCCCGGTGCTCCGGGTCGGCGGCTACCACGCGCCGTACCCGCCGGCCCGCCTGGAGGAGGAGTACCTGCCCGACCTGGACCGGGTGCTGGACGCCGTCGACCGCTCGCTGGCGTACTGAGGAGAGGGCGTTGACGACGATGACTGAAGGCTCCGTGCGCGAGTTCAGGATGCCCGACGTGGGCGAGGGACTCACCGAGGCCGAGATCCTCAAGTGGTACGTCCAGCCCGGTGACGTGGTCACCGACGGACAGATCGTGTGCGAGGTCGAGACGGCCAAGGCAGCGGTCGAACTGCCCATCCCCTACGACGGCGTGGTCCGCGCGCTGCACTTCCCCGAGGGCACCACGGTCGACGTGGGCACGTCGATCATCGCGGTCGCCGTCGGTGACGGCGCGGCCGCCGCCCCGGCACAGGAGGCCGCACCGGAACCGGAGCGGGCCCCCGTGGCCCAGACCCCGGCACCGGCCGAGGCGGAGGAGAGGAAGCCCGAGGGCCGCCAGCCGGTCCTGGTCGGCTACGGAGTGGCCACCTCCTCGACCCGGCGCCGCCCCCGCAAGGGCGCCGCCGCCCCGGCCCAGGAGGCGTCGGCCGCGATCCAGGCCGAGATGAACGGCCACGGAACGGTCACCGCGGACCGCCCGCTGGCCAAGCCGCCGGTGCGCAAGCTGGCCAAGGACCTCGGCGTCGACCTGGCGACCGTGGTGCCCTCCGGCCCGGACGGGATCATCACGCGCGAGGACGTGCACGCGGCGGTGGCGCCAGCTCCGGCCGAGGCTCCCGAGGCGGCCCCCGCCGCTCCCGCGCCCGCGGCCCCGGCGGCCGCGGTGTCGTACGACACGGCGCGCGAGACCCGCGTTCCGGTCAAGGGCGTGCGCAAGGCGACGGCGGCGGCGATGGTCGGCTCGGCGTTCACGGCACCGCACGTCACGGAGTTCGTGACGGTCGACGTGACGCGGACGATGAAGCTGGTCGAGGAGCTGAAGCAGGACAAGGAGTTCGCGGGCCTGCGGGTGAACCCGCTGCTGCTGATCGCCAAGGCCCTGCTGGTCGCGATCAGGCGCAACCCGGAGATCAACGCGTCCTGGGACGAGGCGGCGCAGGAGATCGTGGTCAAGCACTACGTGAACCTGGGCATCGCGGCCGCGACCCCGCGCGGCCTGATCGTGCCGAACATCAAGGACGCCCAGGCCAAGACGCTGCCGCAGCTGGCCGAGTCGCTGGGCGAGCTGGTGTCGACGGCCCGGGAGGGCAGGACGTCCCCGGCCGCCATGCAGGGCGGCACGGTGACCATCACCAACGTCGGCGTCTTCGGCGTCGACACCGGCACGCCGATCCTCAACCCCGGCGAGTCCGCGATCCTGGCGGTCGGGGCGATCAAGCTCCAGCCGTGGGTTCACAAGGGCAAGGTGAAGCCGCGTCAGGTGACGACCCTGGCGCTGAGCTTCGACCACCGCCTGGTCGACGGGGAGCTGGGCTCCAAGGTCCTCGCCGACGTGGCGGCGGTCCTGGAACAGCCGAAGCGGCTGCTCACCTGGGCGTGAGCCACCGCTGGACACGAGCGACGAAACCGCGCGTCCCGTCACGGGGCGCGCGGTTCCGTCCTTTCCCGCCGATGACGGAGGCCACCGGTCCGGGCCGGGCGCTCAGCGTCCCGGGTGCCGGTCCGTCCGCAGCGCGTTGAGCAGTGCGGCGCCCCGCTCGGCGTCGTCGACGCTCACGGCGAAGTCCGTACGGCGGCCCCGCGGCCGTACGACCAGGCAGTCCCCGGCACGCAGCATCACCGTGGTGCCGAGGCCGCTGAAGCGGTATCCCCAGCCGCCGACCTGGGCGGGGCCGCGGACCTCGGCGCGTGCCGTGTCGATGTCGCCGGGCGCCCAGCGGCGCCGGGGCCAGGCGAGGGGGCCGAAGGCCACCTCCAGGCCGCGCTCCGAGACGCGTGCCTGCACCGAGGAGCACAGGGCGCAGGCCAGGGACGCGGTGGCGCAGCCGGCGAACAGCGCCCACAGGGCGTCCGGCGCGGCCAGCCCGCCGACCTGGGCGACCAGCGCGGCCGCGGCGACCAGGCCGGTCACCGCCGCCAGCACCTGGAGCCAGGGATTGGCGGCCCGGGAGAACCACACCAGCCGCCGCCCCGCGGGGATCTCCAGCGCCGGGGCGTCCGTCCCCTGCCCGGTGCCGTCCCCCTGGGCCGCCGTCCGCCGGGTGGCGGCGAGCCACCCGGCCACCGAGGCCAGCACGGCCGCGGCGAGGAGCGCGACCAGCCACGCGGTCGGCTGACGGGCCTCGCGCCAGTCCGCGCGGTCCAGGTTGGCCCGTACGACGCAGGCCTGCGCGCCGCCCAGGACCACACCGGTGGGGAGCAGGACCAGGGCGGCCCACGGCCGGGCGGCCCGGGGCCCGGTCCGCAGCAGGGGGACGGTCGCGGCGGTGGCCGTCACCAGCCACAGCAGCGCCGGGAAGAGGGAGGCGGCCCACAGCGGCATCGAGCCGTCGGGGGCTCCTCCGTGCAGGCCCCAGTGGGTCGCCAGCCGGTCGGGCAGCCGGTCCCGCGCCACGAGCGGCAGTCCGGCGAGCACGGCGGTGACACCGGCCGTCCAGACCACCGCCGTCGTCCTGACCGCCGGCCTCGTGTCCCTCACGGCATCCCCCTGATCATGTCGATGACGTCGGTCCTGCTGTAGCCCAGCCGGGCCGCCTCGGCGACCAGCTCCCGTACCCGGATCTGCAGCCCCGAGGTGCGGGGCGCCTCCTGGGCCACGGTCACGCCCCGGCCCCGGCGGAACTCCAGCAGTCCCTCGTCGCGCAGGCCGCGCAGCGCGCGCAGCACGGTGTTGACGTTGACGTCCAGGGCCTCGGCGAGGTCGCGTGCCGAGGGCAGGCGGTCACCGGGACCGCACTCCCCCTCGGCGACGGCGCGCCGGACGGCGCCGGCGACCTGCTCGTGCAGGGGCCGGGTGTCGTTGTTGTCCAGACTCAGCAGCATGGTGCTATTGAAGCTATCACCATTATTTTCAACCGGGCAACGGGAGGCGGTCGACGGACAACGGGCGGCGTCCCGCGGACGACGGGCCGCGGACAGCGGAACGGGCCCGTCGCGTCGGCGACGGGCCCGTTCCGGGCATGCGGGTGAGCGGCGGTCAGCCCGCCTTGGCGAAGCCGTAGTTCAGCAGCCGCGTCGCGTCCGTGGCGCGCTGCGTCGAGGACGTGGACGCCAGGACCGTGCCGACCACCGTCCTGCCCTTGCGGGTCGCGGCGAAGACCAGGCAGTACTTGGCCTCCGGGCCCGATCCGGTCTTCAGGCCGATCGCGCCGCTGTAACTGCTCAGCAGCGTGTTGGTGTTGGTCCAGGCGGCCATGGTGCGGGTGCCGCCGCTCTTCGTGGTCGTCTTCGCCGTGTACTTCTTCGTCTTGACGATCGCGCGGAAGTTGGCGTTCTTCATCGCGCTGCTCGCGAGCTTCGTCAGGTCGCGCGGCGTCGAGTAGTTGCTGCCGTTGCCGATGCCGTCGAACGAGTCGAAGTGGGTGTTCTTGAGGCCGAGGCTCTTGGCGGTGGAGTTCATCTTGCCGATGAACGACTTGACCCGCTCCGCCCGCGTCCGGCCCGTGCCGAACTTGTCGGCCAGCGCGTAGGCGGCGTCGCAGCCGGACGGCAGCATCAGGCCGTACAGCAGCTGCCGGACGGTCACCTTGTCGCCGACGATCAGGCGCGCGGACGAGGCGTTCTTCGAGACGATGTAGTCGCTGTAGGCCTTCTGGATCGTGACCTTGGCGTCCAGGTTCAGCTTGGGCTGGGAGAGCACGACCTTGGCGGTCATGATCTTGGTCGTGGACCCGGTGGAGCGCCTGGTGTCCGCGGCCTTGGTGTAGAGAGTCCTGCCGTTCGCGTCGTTCATCACGAAGCCGCCCTTGGCGGCGATCGCGGGCACGGCGACGGCCTGTACGGGCGCGGCGACGGCCTGTGCGGGCACGGCGGCCTGCGCGGGCGCGGTGGCGAGGACTCCCGACGCGAGCACGGCGCCGGCGGACACGGCGACGGCGACGGCGCGGCGAAGGCGGGCGCCCTGAATACCGTTTATCAAGTGAGATACCCCGATTGTTGTGAAATCCCCAGTGGTGAGGCCCAGTTGCGGTCGATCCAGCATGGGCCGCGCCTGTGGGACACGTGAATAGCACGAACGGTTGTGCCGAGGCGGGTACGTCCCTCGGACGGGTGGCGGCGCGTCCGGATACTGGGCGGCATCCCACTTGTGTCCCTGTTGTATCTATCCTGTGGGCATGACCATGGCCGTGAAGCAACCACCCGCCGCCGACCGCGTGTACGCCCACGTCAAGCAGGCCGTCCTGGAGCGTCGCTACGAGGGCGGGACCCTGCTCACCGAGGGTGAGCTCGCCGAGGCCGTGGGTGTCTCGCGCACCCCGGTGCGGGAGGCGCTGCTCCGGCTCGAGGCCGAGGGGCTGATCCGGCTCTACCCGAAGAAGGGCGCCCTGGTCCTGCCCGTCTCCGCCCAGGAGATCGCGGACGTGGTCGAGACCCGGCTGCTGGTCGAGGAGCACGCGGCGCGCAAGGCCGTACCCGCCCCGCCGGGGCTCGTCGAGCGGCTGGAGGAGCTGCTCGCCCGCCAGCACGAGCAGGCCGCCGCCGGCGACTTCGCCGGCGCCTCCGTCACCGACCGCTGCTTCCACGCCGAGATCGTCCGCAGCGGCGGCAACGAGATCCTCTCCCGCCTCTACGACCAGCTCCGCGACCGCCAGTTGCGCATGGGCGTCGCCGTCATGCACTCCCACCCCGACCGCATCGCCAAGACGCTCGCCGAGCACGAGGAGATCCTCGACGCGCTGCGCGCCGGTGACGCCGACGCGGCCGTCGGCGTGGTCAACCGGCACGTGGGCTGGTTCTCGCACCTGGCGCGGGGTGAGGTCCGATGAGTTCCGTCGCGCCGGCCAGGAGCACGCTGCCGGGTGATCCGCCCGGAGGACGGCGCGCGGTCGCCGTCTGGAGCATCGGCGTCGCGGTCTACTTCGTCGCCGTCATCTTCCGCACGTCCCTGGGCGTGGCCGGCCTCGACGCGGCCGACCGCTTCCACGTCAACGCCTCCGCCCTGTCCACCTTCTCCATCCTCCAGCTGCTGGTCTACGCCGGCATGCAGATACCCGTGGGCCTGCTGGTCGACCGGCTCGGCACCAAGCGGGTGCTGGGGATCGGCGTCGTCCTGTTCACGGTGGGGCAGCTCGGCTTCGCCTTCTCGCCGACGTACGGCACCGCGCTCGCCTCGCGGGCACTGCTCGGCTGCGGCGACGCGATGACCTTCATCAGCGTGCTGCGGCTCGGCACCCGCTGGTTCCCGGCCCGGCGCGGGCCGATGGTCGCCCAGCTCGCCGGACTGGTCGGCATGGCGGGCAACCTGGTCTCCACGCTGGTCCTGGCCCGGCTGCTGCACGGCATCGGCTGGACGGCGGCCTTCGCGGGCAGCGCGCTCGCCGGCGTGGTCGTCCTCGTCCTGCTGGTCCTCTTCCTGAAGGACCACCCCGAGGGGCACGAACCGGAGCCGGTGCCGCACCAGGGGGCCGCGTACGTGCGCCGGCAGATCGCCGCCTCCTGGCGGGAGCCGGGCACCCGGCTGGGGCTGTGGGTGCACTTCACGACCCAGTTCCCGGCGATGGTGTTCCTGCTGCTGTGGGGCCTGCCGTTCCTCGTGGAGGCCCAGGGCCTGTCCCGGGGCACGGCCGGCGGACTGCTCACCCTCGTGGTGCTGTCCAACATGACGGTCGGCCTGGTCTACGGCCAGATCATCGCCCGGCACCACGCGGCGCGGCTGCCGCTGGCGCTCGGCACGGTGGGCGCGACGGCGGCCCTGTGGGCGGCCACGCTGGCCTACCCGGCCGAGCACGCGCCGATGTGGCTGCTGGTCGTGCTGTGCACGGTGCTCGGCGCGTGCGGGCCGGCGTCGATGATCGGCTTCGACTTCGCGCGGCCGGCGAATCCGCCGGAGCGCCAGGGGACGGCGTCCGGGATCACGAACATGGGCGGCTTCGTCGCGTCGATGACCACGCTGCTCGCGGTCGGGGTGCTGCTGGACGCGACCGGCGACGACTACGCCGTGGCGTTCTCGTCGGTGTTCGTGCTCCAGGCGCTGGGCGTCACGCAGATCCTGCGGCTGCGCGGGCGGGCGGCGCGCAGGGAGCGGGAGCGGCTGGTCGCCAGCCGGGTCGAGACGGTGCACGTGCCCGTGTAGCCCCCGGGGTACCTCCCGGGCCCTCCGGGACCGGGGGACGCACGCCCGCCCGCGGGCACGGCCGTCAGGACGTGACCGCGAAGTTCCTGAGGATCGCCGCCGCCAGGTCCGCGTCGCCCTCCGTCTTGACGCGGTCCCCGACCGCCTCCGGCGTCACCCGCCCGCAGGCCAGGCGCACGTACGTCTCCCAGTCGAGGGTCAGGGTGGCGGCCGGGCCGAGGGCGGGGGCCGTCTCCAGGGTGCCGCGGCCCTGGATGTCGACGCGGATCGTGCGCAGGAACTCGACCGGGCCGTGGACGTCGAAGACGACGGCCGAGCTGCGCGGCGCGTCCGCGCGGTCGGCCACGACGCCCGGCAGCTCGGCGAGCAGCACGTCACGGGCGACGAGCGCGCCGGGGGAGTCGAGGTCGCCGGGGCGGCCGAGGGCCGTGCGCAGGTCCTGCTCGTGCGCCCACACGGCGAACGCGTGCCGGCGCATGGACTCCTCCAGCGTCAGGTCCGTGCCGTAGGGGCCGCGGACCTTGGTGCCCGGGTCCCGCGACTCGTTCCGCAGCTGCCGGTTGCGCCGGATGATCATGTACTCCAGCTCGGAGGTGATCTCGGGCGCCGTGTGGTGGCGGCGGACGTCGACCTGCATCTCCATGTACCGCTGCTGTTCGTTGGTGACGTGGAACAGGTCGCGCGGGAGCGTGTGGATGGGGCGCGGGTCGCCGAGCATCTCGGAGTCCAGGCCCATGACGTGCGACACCACGTCCCGCACCGACCAGCCCGGGCAGGGGGTGCGGCGGTTCCACTCTGCTTCCACAAGCGGCTGGACCAGCTCGGATATCGCCTCGATGGAGTGAGTCCAGGCGTCGGCGTAGGGCTGGAGGGTGGGATGCAGACTCACGGAACGGGACCCCTCGGCGGTCGGTACACGGGCAGATTGTGGCGGCGGTGCCAGTGGGAGGTGGCTGCGGTCGGCGCGGTCTCGGAGGTCCCCGGCTGCAAGCTGGGCTCGAACCGGGGGGACCCCCAAGTTACGCTGCTGTGCGGCACCCCGGCAGTGCTTTCGTGTGACGATCGTAGGCCCGAGTGGACGGCTCGAATGCCAGGACGGTGGTAGTGTGCGCGCCTCTTTGATCCAAATCGCCGTGAACGAGGACGAGTCGGCCGAAGCGCGCCGCCTGCGAGCGGCGTCGCTGGTCCGCGATCAGGCGGGCGCCGACCTCGTCGTCCTGCCGGAACTGTGGACCACGGGCGCCTTCGCCTTCGAGGACTTCGGCACGCGGGCCGAGCCGCTCCGGGGGCCGACGTACGAGGCGATGGCCAAGGCGGCGAGCGACGCCGGCGTCTGGCTGCACGCGGGGTCCGTCCCCGAGCGCGCCCCCGACGGCCGGCTCTACAACACCTCCCTCGTCCTCTCCCCCGCCGGCGACCTGGCCGCCGCCTACCGCAAGATCCACCGCTTCGGCTTCGACCGGGGCGAGGCCGTGCTGATGGGCGCGGGGAGCGAGCTGGTGACGGTCCGTCTGCCGGAGACGACCCTGGGCCTGGCGACCTGCTACGACCTCCGCTTCCCCGAGCTCTTCCGCGGCCTCGTCGACGCCGGTGCCGAGACCCTCGTCGTCCCGGCGGGCTGGCCGGAGCGCCGCCGCTCCCACTGGACGCTCCTGGCCCGCGCCCGGGCGGTGGAGAACCAGGCGTACGTCCTCGCCTGCGGAACGGCCGGGACGCACGCCGGGGTTCCGCAGGCGGGTCACTCGATCGTGGTCGACCCCTGGGGCGAGGTGCTGGCCGAGGCCGGCGCGGACGAGGAGATCCTCATCGTGGACCTCGACCCGACGAAGCCGTCGGGGACCCGGGAGCAGTTCCCGGCCCTGAAGGACCGGGTGCTGGGCCTGCGGGCACCGCGCCGGTGACGGGAGGGCGGGGCGGTCAGTCGCCGTCGTCGTCCTTCTCCCGCTCCTTCTCCGCCAGGTGGATCACGCACACGGTCAGGGCGATCAGCAGCGCCGGGTCGGCGTCGTCCCGGACGACGTCCACGCCGTAGGTGTCCCGGAGGGTCAGCCACCGCCGCGAGACGACGGCCAGCAGCTCGCCGTCGTACTCGATGGCGAACTCCCGGTCGAGGATCCTGCCGCTGACGTCGAGTTCGGTGCCGTCGGCCAGGGAGACCCGGTAGTGGTTGCGCAGCAGCGACAGCCGCTTGCGCCGGAGGGTCGCCAGCGGCTCGCCGGCCCGCTCGATCACCATGGTGTCGCGCAGGGCGAACATCTTCTGGTGGATGCCGATGAGCACCCGGCCCCGGGTGTCCTTCAGCTCCCAGGTGTCCCGCAGCCGCATCGCCTTGCCGTCGACGAGGTACACCTTGTTGCCGTCGGCGTCCTCGATCCAGTAGTCGTCACCGAAGCCGAGGAGCCGGTCGTACACGAGGAATCTCATGCCCTGACCGCTTCCCCGCCGCGCCCCCGGGGACGCGGACGATAGGCCGACAGGCTGAGCGGGGTCGCGCGCGGCGCCGGTCAGGCGCCGTAGCCGTCGCTGTAGCCGTCACGCGTGTGGTGGTGGGGCCGGTCCTCGACGACGGGGGTCGCCGGCGGCATCACGACGCGGCGCCGCCGGGCGATGCTGCTGAAGGTCGCGACACCGATCAGGCCGACGATCATGAAGATGACACCGACCAGGTCGAGGTTGACGCCCTGCATGTCCCAGTCGGTCGCGAACGTGAGGATGGCTCCCACGGCGATGAGGATGATGCATCCGCCGAGGCCCATGAGTGTCGCCTCCTTATAGATCCGGTCGGTCCGGCTTTCCGGTCGATCCGGTTCCGTCCGGATACCCCCGGCTGGAACACCCATGCGGTGCAGGGGCGTTCCGGACGGGAGCGGGCGGCGGGCCAGGGCGGCGGACTCAGCCCTCCAGAAACGCCACCAGCGCGTTCGCCAGCAGGTACGGGTCGTCGGCGCCGCACAACTCCCGGGCGCTGTGCATCGACAGGATGGCCACGCCGATGTCGACGGTGCGGATGCCGTGCCGGGCCGCGGTGATCGGGCCGATGGTCGTGCCGCAGGGCATGGAGTTGTTGGAGACGAAGGTCTGGAAGGGCACGTCCGCCTTCTCGCAGGCGGCGGCGAAGACGGCGCGGCCCGAACCGTCCGTGGCGTAGCGGTTGTTGACGTTCACCTTGAGGATGGGGCCGCCGTTGACGCGCGGGTGGTGCGTCGGGTCGTGCCGCTCCGCGTAGTTGGGGTGGACGGCGTGGCCGGTGTCGGAGGACAGGCAGACCGTGGCCGCGAAGGTCCGCGCCCGGTCCTCGTAGGAGCCGCCGCGCGCGAACACCGAGCGCTCCAGCACGCCGCCGAGCAGCGGGCCGTCGGCGCCGGTGTCCGACTGGGAGCCGTTCTCCTCGTGGTCGAAGGCGGCGAGCACGGGGATGTACGGCAGGGCGGCGCCGGAGGCGGCGACGGCGGCCAGGGCGGCGGTCCCGGCGTGCACGGACAGCAGGTTGTCCATGCGGGGGCCGGCCACCAGATCCCGGTCGCGGCCCAGGTACGCGGGGGGCTCCACGGAGTGGGTCATGAGGTCCCAGCCGGTGACCGTGCCGGGCTCCAGCCCGGCCTCCTCCTCCAGGAAGGCGATGAGGTCGCCGTCGCGCACGGTGTCGCCGAGGCCCCACACGGGCTGGAGGTGGCGCTGCTTGTCGAGCTTGAGGCCCTCGGTGGACACGTTGCGGTCCATGTGGATGGCGAGCTGGGGGACGCGGAGCAGCGGCCGGGCGACGTCGATCAGCCGGGTCGAGCCGTCCCGCAGCGACAGGCGGCCGGCCAGTCCGAGGTCGCGGTCGAGCCAGGAGTTCAGCAGGGGCCCGCCGTAGATCTCCACGGCGATCTGGCGCCAGCCGTGCGCACCGCTGTCGGGCCGCGGCTTCACGCGCAGGTTGGGGGAGTCGGTGTGCGCGCCGACGATGCGGAAGGGCGTGTGCGGCTCGGCTCCCTCGGGGACGTACCAGGCCACGATCGCGCCGCCGCGAAGGACGTACTTGCCCCCGGCCGTCCCGTCCCAGGCGTCCGTCTCCGCGACCTGCCGGAAACCGGCCTTCTCCAGCCGCTCGGCGGCGTTCGCCACCGCGTGGTACGGCGTCGGGCTCGTGGCCAGGAAGGACAGGAGGTCGTCGGTGTGTCCGCGATCGAAACGGGAGGGTGCGCTCATGGGGTTCACCTTAACGACGTGCGAGGGCCCGCTCCCCGTCTGCCGGGAGCGGGCCCTCGTGAGGGTGTGTGGGGACTGTGGAGAGTGCCCGCCGGGTTCCCGGAGGAACCTGGCGGCGTCCCGGAGGATGCCTTAGAAGGCGGCCTCGTCCAGCTCCATCAGGTCCAGCTCGACGCCCTGCGCGACCTTGCGGGCCAGGGTGACGCCGGGCAGGACGTTCGCGGCGAAGAACTTCGCCGCGGCGATCTTGCCGGTGTAGAAGGCCTTGTCCTTGGCGGACGCGGTCGGCAGCTTCTCGGCGGCGATCGCCGCGCCCTTGAGGAGCAGGTAGCCGATGATCACGTCGCCGGAGGCGAGCAGCAGGCGGGTGGTGTTGAGCCCGACCTTGTAGATGTTCTTGACGTCCTGCTCGGTGGCCGCGAGGTCGGTGAGCATCAGGCCGACGATGGCCTCCAGCTCGACGGCGGCCTTGGCGAGGTGCTCGCGGGCGCCGGACAGCTCCTCGCCGCCGGTGGCGAGCGCCAGGAACTTCTTGATGTCCTCGGCGAGCGAGTTCAGCGCGGCGCCCTGGTTGCGGACGATCTTCCGGAAGAAGAAGTCCTGGCCCTGGATCGCCGTGGTGCCCTCGTACAGGGTGTCGATCTTGGCGTCGCGGATGTACTGCTCGATCGGGTACTCCTGCAGGAAGCCGGAGCCGCCGAAGGTCTGGAGCGACTGGGCGAGCTGCTCGTAGGCCTTCTCCGAGCCGTAGCCCTTGACGATCGGCAGGAGCAGGTCGTTGAGGGCGTGCTCGGTCGAGGCGTCCTCGCCATTGGCCTCCTTGACCTGGATCTCGTCCTGGACGGAGGCGGTGTACATCACGAGCGCGCGCATGCCCTCGGCGTACGCCTTCTGCGTCATGAGGGAGCGGCGGACGTCCGGGTGGTGCGTGATGGTGACCTTGGGCGCGGTCTTGTCCATGAAGTTCGCCAGGTCGGGGCCCTGGACGCGCTCCTTGGCGTACTCCAGGGCGTTGAGGTAGCCCGTGGAGAGGGTGGAGATCGCCTTCGTGCCGACCATCATGCGGGCGAACTCGATGATGCGGAACATCTGGCGGATGCCGTCGTGCTTGTCGCCGATCAGCCAGCCCTTGGCGGGGTGGCGGTCGCCGAACGTCATCTCGCAGGTGTTGGAGGCCTTCAGGCCCATCTTGTGCTCGACGTTGGTGGCGTAGACGCCGTTGCGCTCGCCGAGCTCGCCGGTCTCGAAGTCGAACTCGTACTTCGGGACGAGGAAGAGGGACAGGCCCTTGGTGCCGGGGCCGGCGCCCTCGGGGCGGGCGAGGACGTAGTGGAGGATGTTCTCCGACATGTCGTGCTCGCCGGACGTGATGAAGCGCTTCACGCCCTCGATGTGCCAGGAGCCGTCCTCCTGCTGCACGGCCCTGGTGCGGCCGGCGCCGACGTCCGAGCCGGCGTCCGGCTCGGTGAGCACCATGGTGGAGCCCCACTGCTTCTCGACGGCGATCGAGGCTATGTGCTTCTGGACCTCGTTGCCCTCCTCGAAGAGGATGCCGGCGAAGGCCGGGCCGGAGGAGTACATCCACACGGCCGGGTTGGCGCCGAGGATCAGCTCCGCGTAGGCCCAGATGAGGGAGCGCGGGGAGGTGGTGCCGCCGATCTCCTCGGGCAGGCCGAGGCGCCAGTACTCGGAGTCCATGAAGGCCTGGTAGCTCTTCTTGAAGGACGCGGGGACCGGTGCGGTGTTGGTCTCCGGGTCGAAGACCGGCGGGTTGCGGTCGGCGTCCGCGAAGGACTCCGCAAGCTCGTTCTCCGAGAGACGGGTCAGCTCCTCGAGGACGCTCCTCGCGGTGTCGGTGTCCATCTCCGCGAACGGGCCGGTGCCGTAAACCTTGTCACGGCCGAGCACCTCGAAGAGGTTGAACTCGATGTCCCGGAGATTCGGCTTGTAGTGCCCCATGGCGACGGCTCCGTCGATAGATCGGCGAGGCACTGGCTCCTCGCACCTGATACACGTACCAACTAGTAGCTCCGATGATGCTACCCGTCGGTAATAAGAAGCAACCCCGCACCGCCCATCTGTGACTCGTTACTCGTTACGCTGTGCGCCATGTACGGCTACGACCAGACCGCGGGTCCTCAGCAGCAGCAGTACGCGCCGCCGCAGCAGCCGATGTCCGGCGGGTACGGCCAGCAGCCGCCGCTGTACCCCGAGCCGTCGCCGCCCTCGCTCGCGGACGCGGTGCGCGCCTTCACCACGGGGCAGATGGCCGCCGAGGACTTCCAGCAGATCTTCGCCACCTCCAAGGTCTACTGCCCGCGCGGCGACAACCCCGGTTTCCTGGCGCTGCACAACACCCAGCAGCCGGTGATCCCGATGTTCACCTCGCTCAAGGAGCTGCGCCGGTACGCGGGCAAGGAGTCCAAGTACTTCGTGATCACGGGTGCGGAGGTGATCGACCTCCTGCCGACCGGCTACGGCTTCGTGCTGGACATGGAGGGCGAGCACCGGATGGTCTTCGACGCCAAGGCCGTCGAGCAGATGGTCGACTTCGCCATGCGCCGGATGTACGGCTGATCCGCTGCCGCCACCGTGAGCCCGGAGGGAATACCCTCCGGGCTCTCTCGGTTTGAGGTGGCAAGAAGTTCAACGCTCAACTAAAGTGGACGCACACCGCCCGAGGAGGTCGACATGCCTGCCGTGACCGTCGAGAACCCGTTGACGCTGCCCCGCGTATCCGCACCCGCCGACGCCGTGGCACGTCCCGTGCTCACCGTCACGACCGCACCCGGCGGTTTCGAGGGCGAGGGCTTCCCGGTGCGCCGCGCGTTCGCCGGGATCAACTACCGCCATCTCGACCCGTTCATCATGATGGACCAGATGGGCGAGGTGGAGTACGCGCCCGGAGAGCCCAAGGGAACGCCCTGGCACCCCCACCGCGGCTTCGAGACCGTCACCTACATCATCGACGGGATCTTCGACCACCAGGACTCCAACGGCGGTGGCGGCACCATCACCAACGGCGACACCCAGTGGATGACGGCGGGCTCCGGCCTGCTGCACATCGAGGCGCCGCCGGAGCAGCTCGTCATGTCCGGCGGTCTCTTCCACGGCCTCCAGCTGTGGGTGAACCTCCCGGCCAAGGACAAGATGATGGCCCCGCGCTACCAGGACATCCGCAGCGGCTCGGTGCAGCTGCTCACCTCGCCCGACGGCGGCGCGCTGCTGCGCGTCATCGCCGGTGAGCTGGGCGGTCACGAGGGCCCCGGCATCACGCACACGCCGATCACCATGGTCCACGCCACGCTCGCGCCGGGCGCCGAGGTCACGCTGCCCTGGCGGGAGGACTTCAACGGCCTCGCGTACGTCATGGCGGGCAAGGGCTCGGTGGGCGCGGAACGCCGCCCGGTCCACCTGGGCCAGACGGCGGTGTTCGGGGCCGGCGGGTCGCTGACCGTCCGCGCGGACGAGAAGCAGGACTCGCACACCCCCGACCTCGAAATCGTCCTCCTGGGCGGACGCCCGATCCGTGAGCCCATGGCCCACTACGGCCCGTTCGTCATGAACACCAAGGACGAGCTGATGCAGGCCTTCGAGGACTTCCAGAAGGGCCGGCTGGGCACCGTCCCGGCGGTGCACGGCATGTCCGCCGAGGGCCCCGGCGCCTGACGGCCGTACGGCCGAGTGCCCTCACCCGGGCGGGCCGTCCGCACAGGACAGCCCGCCCGGCGCGTGATCGGCTGGAGCGGTGCACCTGCTTCCCGGTCCGGTCCGCCGTTTCGCCGCGTGGTGCGCCGTCGTCCTGCTCGCCTCCGGTGTCGTCCTCGTCGCGGTCCGGCTGTGCGTCGAGCTCCGCACCGCGGTGACGCCGGCCCTGCTCGCGCTGCTCGGCACCGCCCTGCTCAGGCCGCTGCACCGGCGGCTGGTGAAGGCGCACGTCCAGCGGTCCCTGGCCGCGGGGCTGACCTGCGTCGCCGTCGTGGCCGTGGTCGGCGGGGCCGTGTACATCGTGGTCGCCGCGCTGGTCGACACCGGCGACCAGATCGTCGCCTCGCTCAAGGACGCGGCACGGGGCGTCGCCGACCACTTCGGGGCGGCCGGGACCTCACTGGACGACCTCGCGTCGAACTCGCGCGAGCTGCTGGGCAAGTTCGGCGGCACGGCCGCCTCCGGGGTGATCACCGGGGTGAGCGTGGCCGGCGAGATGCTGGCCATGGCGGTCCTGGCGCTGCTGCTCGTCTTCTTCTTCCTGCGCGACTCCGACCGCGCCGTCGGCACGCTGCGCTCCGTCGTCCCCCGGCGGAGCGCCGACACGGTCGAGGCGATGGCCCGGCGGGCCTTCGGGGCCGTCGAGGGTTTCATGCGGGGCACCACCCTCATCGCCCTCATCGACGCCGTCTGCATCACCGTGGGGCTGCTGGTGCTCCGCGTGCCCGGCGCGATCGGGCTCGGCGCGCTGGTCTTCGTCGGCGCCTACATCCCCTACCTCGGCGCCTTCATCTCCGGCACGGTCGCCGTGCTGGTCGCGCTCGCCGACCGCGGGTTCGTCATCGCGCTGTGGGCCCTCGGGGTGGTGCTGGCCGTGCAGGTGCTGGAGGGGCACGTGCTCCAGCCGATGATCCAGAGCCGGACCGTGCAGATGCATCCGGCGGTCGTGCTGCTGGCCCTGACCGCGGGGGCGTCGGTGGCGGGCATCCTCGGCATGCTGCTGGCCGTCCCGCTCACCGCCGCGGCGGTCGGGGTCGTCCACGAGCTCCAGATCCGCTACTCGGCCTCCGAAGCCTCCATGAATCCGAAGGCGGGGCCCGGCTCCTCCCCGGATCCGCCGCCGTCCGGGGACTCGTAGAACTCGAACCAGATGCTCTTGCCCTCGCCGCGTGGGGCGACGCCCCACGCGTCCGAGAGCAGCTCGATCAGCATCAGGCCGCGTCCCGAGGACGCCATCTCCCCCGGCCGGCGCTTGTGCGGCAGGTCGTCGCCGCTGTCGGTGACCTCCACCCGGATGTACCGCTCGCCCGGCTTCCCGCCGACCTCGGCGACCAGCAGCGCGTCGGCGTCGGTGTGGACGAGGACGTTCGTCAGCACCTCGGACAGCAGCAGGACGGCCGCGTCCCGCTGCTCCTCGTCGGGCCAGTCGTGGAGCAGGTCCCGCAGATGCTGCCGGGCGACGGCGATCCGCTCGGGCTCGGCCTGCTCGACCGTCAGCATCGTGCGCCGCACGGGAGGCCGGGCGACCGTGCTGACGCCGCGCCCGCAGCTCTCGTCCTGCCAGCACAGCAGCACTAGGGCGATGTCGTCCTCCCGCCGGTCGATCAGGGGACCGGTGGTGTGGTGCGAGGACGGCCCGTGCACCGCCTGGACGAGTGCGTCGGCCATCTCCTCCAGGTCGCCCTCGTGCTCCTCCAGGACGACCCGCAGGCGGTGCCAGCCCGTCTGGAGGTCGTGGCCGCCCGTCTCGACCAGTCCGTCCGTGCACAGCATCAGGGTGTCGCCCGGTTCCAGGGCGAGCCGGGAGGTCGGGTAGTCGGAGTCCGGGTCGACACCGAGCGGCAGCCCGCCCTCGGTGGCGAGGATCAGCGCCGTGCCGTCGGTCATCCGCACCACGGGCTCCAGGTGGCCCGCGCGGGCGCTCTCCACGACGCCGGTGGCCGGGTCCACCTCCGCGTAGAAGCAGGTCGCGAAGCGGGGGTCGTCGGAGTCCTCGGCGGAGTCGGCCAGGCTGTGGAAGAAGTGGGAGGCCCGGGAGAGCACCGCGTCGGGGGGGTGGCCCTCCGACGCGTAGGCGCGCAGGGCGATGCGGAGCTGGCCCATCAGCCCGGCGGCCCGCACGTCGTGCCCCTGGACGTCGCCGATGACCAGGGCGAAGCGCCCCCGGGGCAGCGGGATCATGTCATACCAGTCGCCGCCGACCTGGAGCCCGCCCCCGGTGGGGACGTAGCGGGCGGCGATGTTCACGCCGGGGATCTGCGGCCCCAGCGCGGGCAGCATGGTGCGCTGCAGTCCGTCGGTCAGCTCCCGCTGGGTGTCGGCGGCGCCCGCCCGGGACAGCGCCTGCGCCAGCATCCGGGCCACGGTGGTCAGCACCGACCGCTCGTCCGGGGTGAAGGCGACGGGGTAGGTGAACGCGGCCATCCAGGCGCCCATGGTGCGTCCCCCGGCGACCAGCGGCAGGAAGGCCCAGGAGCTGCGGCCGAAGCGCTCGGCGAGCGGCCAGGTGATCGGGTAGCGGGAGCGGTACTGCTCGGGGGAGGAGAGGTAGACGGCACCGCCGGTGCGGACCACCTCGGCGGCCGGGTAGTCGGTGTCCAGCGGCATGGCCACGAACGGGTCCATGTCGTTCTGCGGCTGGCCGTGGTGGCCGATGACCGTCAGGCGGTCGCCCGACACCCCGAACACCGCGAGGCCGTCCGGCGAGAACCCGGGCATCGCCAGGCCCGCGGCCACCCGCAGCACCTCCTCGGTGGAGCGTGCCTCGGCCAGCGCCCGGCCCGCGTCCAGCAGGAACGCCTCCCGCGAGCGGCGCCAGTCGCCGGTCACCGCGCTGCGTCCCGCGGGCGTGCCGGGGGTCGGCTCGGCGACCTCCTGGAGCGTGCCGATCAGCTCGTAGGCCTTGCGCGCGCGGTCGTAGGACGGTTTGGAACGGCTGCGCACCACCCGGACGTGGTGGCCGCGCTCGTCCATGATCCGGATACGCACCTCGGCGAGCGTGTTGTCGACGACGGCCCGCTGGACCACCTCGGTGACCTCGTTCCAGTCCACCGGGTGCATCCGCGCCCGCACCCGGGCCTCGGGAAGCCTGCCCGCCCGGGCGGGCAGCCCGAGCAGCCGGGCGGCCTCCGCGTCGACCGTGACCTCTCCGGCGGCGGTGTCCCAGTGCCAGAGGCCGGTCGCGAGGGCGGTGAGGACCTCCCCCACCTCGGGCAGGGACTCGCCAGTGCGCATTGCCCCACTGTAAGAAGAGGTGATCGAAGGCTGCCACCGCGCGCCCCGGCGGTATTGGTGAGGAATCGAGCCGTGGGTCCCCGGTACGCTGGGGGTTGTTTCACGTGAAACACGGACCGCGAGACCACGCCAGGTGAGCCCCGTGAGATCCGTGGGACACGGCCCCCCGATCCGCGAAGACTGGATGAACGACGATGCATCGGTACAGGTCCCACACCTGCGGCGAGCTCCGCTCCTCTGACGTCGGCACCGACGTCCGACTGAGTGGCTGGCTGCACAATCGGCGCGACCTGGGCGGCATCCTCTTCATCGATCTGCGCGATCACTACGGCATCACGCAGCTCGTCGCCCGGCCCGGTACCGAGGCGTACGAGGCGCTGGACAAGCTGACCAAGGAATCGACCGTTCGGGTCGACGGCAAGGTCGTCTCCCGCGGTGCCGAGAACGTCAACCCCGACCTGCCCACCGGTGAGGTCGAGGTCGAGGTGGGCGAGGTCGAGCTGCTCGGCGCGGCCCAGCCGCTGCCCTTCACCATCAACGCCGAGGACGGGGTCAACGAGGAGCGGCGCCTGGAGTACCGCTTCCTGGACCTGCGCCGTGAGCGCATGCACCGCAACATCATGCTGCGCACGTCGGTCATCTCGGCGATCCGTCACAAGATGACGGCGCTGGGCTTCAACGAGATGGCGACGCCGATCCTGAGCGCCACCTCCCCGGAGGGCGCCCGTGACTTCGTGGTCCCGTCCCGTCTGAACCCCGGCAAGTTCTACGCGCTGCCGCAGGCCCCGCAGCAGTTCAAGCAGCTGCTGATGATCTCCGGCTTCGACCGCTACTTCCAGATCGCGCCCTGCTTCCGCGACGAGGACGCCCGCGCGGACCGCTCGCCGGGCGAGTTCTACCAGCTCGACGTGGAGATGAGCTTCGTCGAGCAGGAGGACGTCTTCCAGCCGATCGAGAAGCTCATGACCGAGCTGTTCGAGGAGTTCGGCAACGGCCGTCACGTGACGTCGCCGTTCCCGCGGATCCCGTTCCGCGAGGCGATGCTGAAGTACGGCTCCGACAAGCCGGACCTGCGGGCCAAGCTGGAGCTCGTCGACATCACCGACGTCTTCGAGGGCTCGGAGTTCAAGGCATTCGCCGGTAAGCACGTGCGGGCCCTGGCGGTGCCGGACGTCTCCGGCCAGCCGCGCAAGTTCTTCGACCAGCTGGGTGACTACGCCGTCTCGCAGGGTGCCAAGGGCCTGGCCTGGGTCCGCGTCGGCGAGGACGGCACGCTGTCCGGCCCGATCGCGAAGTTCCTGACCGAGGAGAACGTCGCCGAGCTGACCAAGCGCCTGTCGCTGGCCGCCGGGCACGCGGTGTTCTTCGGCGCGGGCGAGTTCGACGAGGTCTCGAAGATCATGGGCGCGGTGCGGGTCGAGGCCGCCAAGCGCGCCGGCCACTTCGAGGAGGACGTCTTCCGCTTCTGCTGGATCGTCGACTTCCCGATGTACGAGAAGGACGAGGAGACCGGCGCGATCGACTTTTCGCACAACCCGTTCTCGATGCCGCAGGGCGGTCTGGAGGCCCTGGAGACCCAGGACCCGCTGGACATCCTGGGCTGGCAGTACGACATCGTCTGCAATGGCGTCGAGCTGTCCTCGGGCGCGATCCGGAACCACGAGCCGGAGATCATGCTCAAGGCGTTCGAGATCGCGGGCTACGACCGTGAGACGGTCGAGGAGAAGTTCGCCGGCATGCTCCGCGCGTTCCGCTTCGGCGCCCCGCCGCACGGCGGCATCGCGCCCGGCGTCGACCGCATCGTCATGCTCCTCGCCGACGAGCCGAACATCCGCGAGACCATCGCCTTCCCGCTCAACGGCAACGCACAGGACCTGATGATGGGCGCGCCGACGGAGCTGGAGGAGGCTCGGCTAAAGGAGCTGCACCTGACGGTGCGCAAGCCGCAGCCGAAGTAGGCGGACGGCCGGAAGGGCCCGCCGACGGAGCGACTCCGTCGGCGGGCCCTTCGTCGTCATGACACCTCGGAGCCGTCGGTGCCCGTCACGCACGCCGGGGCGGCATTCGTGGACGGGCCGGGGCGGCAGTCGCGGCATCGGCCCGGCTGAGGGGCCCGGAACGCGCGGTCGCACCCGTCGCAGGTCTGGAGGGGGTGGCGGGGCTCGGGGACCGGTGAGGGCGCGGGCCGGAACGGCGGTGGAGGCGGAAGCTGGGCGGCCAGGCGGTGGGCGAGGAGGGCGGCCGGGCGGGTCAGAGGCTCTTCCGGCAGGTTCGTGGTCAGGGCGTGGCGTACGGCGGTGGGGGTGACCTCGCGTTCCAGCCAGGCGGCGACGCCCGGCGCGAGGTGTTCGGCGTCGGTGGCGGACAGGAGCAGGCGGGGATCGTGGCGGCGCAGGCCGGTGAGGACCTCGGCGGCTGTCTGGAGGAGGGCGGGCCAGGGGCGCGACGGTTGGGGGACCGCCGGGAGGCGCTTGCGTGGCGCGGACTCGTCGGGGGTCGTGCGCCGGGCGGTCCTGCGGGGTGCCGTCTCCCGGGCGGCGCGGTGACCGGGCCTGTTGCACGAGACCGTGCGCGTGACGATCCGGCCGGTGGCGGTGCGCTCGCGGCTGCGGATCAGGTAGCCGTGCGCCTCGAGTTCGTTCAGGGCGGAAGCGATCCGGGTGGGTCCCTCCGGGAAGCGGGCGGCGAGCGTCTTGATGTCGACGGCGGTGCCCGGCCGCACGGACTGGATGTAGCAGGCGAGCCCGATGGCGAGCCCGGACAGCTCTGAAGTTCTCGGTGTGGCGGACGTGGTCGTGGGTGACGCCGGCGAACGGCTTCCCGTCGGGGTGGTTCTTACGCGCGATACGGGACCGGGCGCGCGAGGGCGCGCTAGGGTTTTCGGTATCCATCGGGAAGGGCCTTGTCTTCCTCGGTGGTCAGGCCCTCGCACTGGGATGCCAGTCCCGGCGAGGGCCGTCGCATGTCTGGGGGTCGTCTTGCACTGCTCGCGATGAGCGTAAAGCAGGCAACCGGTCACGAAACCAGCCCACTTGGCATATTCACTCGCGGGAGTGAGCCTGCCCGGCGGGAGGGAGGGGTGGGGCTTGGTGGGGTCCTTTCTCCCCGGTGAGTAGTGCATGGGGAGCGCAGGTCGGACCGGAGCGTGGGTCGTCGGGTGCCGGTGGTTGCGGGGTGGACGGGGCGGATCGGCGTACTCGGCGGGGCTGGATGTGCCTACCGTGATGGTGACGCTCTGGGCGCACGTGGTGACTGTCCGGTCCTTGTCCGGTGGTGTCCCGGCCTGCCGGAGCGGCGTCCACGGGTAGGGCGTGGCTGGTACGAGGCGGCACGACGGAGGGGCCCGCGCATGTCGGTGTCGCCCTCGGCCGGGAGGCGTGGGCGGACTTCGTGACGTACGCGTCCGGAAGCTGACCCCTCGACGGCACGTGCCCCCACCCGGTCCCCGACGGGTGGGGGCACGTGCCGTACGGCGCTTCCTCGCGACGTCTAGCGGGCCACGAACTGGGTCAGGATTGCCTGGACCTCGTAGATGTCGACGCCCTTGGTGAAGGTCTTCTGGATCGGGGCCGCGCTGCCCGAGAGCCAGATCTTCAGCTCGGCGTCGAGGTCGAAGTGGCCGGCCGTCTCCACCGCGAAGTGCGTGATGCTGCGGTACGGGATGGAGTGGTACTCGGTCTTCTTGCCGGTGATGCCCTGCTTGTCGACCAGGAGCAGGCGCCGGTCGGTGAACAGTATGGTGTCGCGGATCAGCAGGTAGGCGGCGTGCACCTGCTCCCCCTGGCCGAGCAGGCGCGCGTACTCCTGCTGCGCCTGGGCCGGGTCGATGCTGTGCGCGTTGCCGAAGAGTGCCATGGAACAGTCCCCCCACGTGAGTGGCGACGGCCGACCGGCCGTCTGCACGGGATCCTCGCAGAGCGAGGGGCCGGGGAGAAGATCTTGCTCTCCCCGGCCCCTGGCTTGTGGCAGACGCGTTACGCGGTCGGTTTCTCCCCGAGACGCCGCAGGACCGCGTCGCCGGTGGCGGTCGAGTCGGCCGGCGATGGCGAGCCTCGTCGTCGACTGCAACGCCGGCTCGTCCAAGGACCTGAGGAGTCGGCGACGAGTCGAGTGGCGGTCATGGCTCGGGTCACTCGGCCGTGAAGAGGTCTTCGGCTGTCGGGGCCGTGACGGCACGCCGGTGCCAGTGGCGCAGGATCTCGGGGTCGCCGCAACCGGTGATGCGTTCCCGGACCGTGTCGGGGATGTCCAGGCCGCGCACTTCCAGGACGTCCAGGACATCCTCGGCGGCGCGTCGCGCCTCGCCTTCGGCTCGGATTTCTTCGGAGAGGGGCGACTTGTAAAAGGAGAGGTCCACGGCCACCAGTTTCCTCCACAGCTGTGCGGCCGGGTGCTTACCCAGGCCTTGTGCGACGAGTTCGATGATCGGGTCGGCGATGTTCTGCGGTGTGTCCCGCAGGACGGTCGTCATCGATTTCAGTATGGCCCCGGCGTCCGGATGCGTCGCGTGGGTGATCGCGGACAGCGTGGCGAGGGCGAGGTCCTTGCGGACTTCGGCCGGGTCGGTGATCACCGGCATGTTGTGCGGTCCCGCGACCAGCGGCCGCAGCGTCAGCAGGGGCCACTGACGAGGACCGAAGCTGACCTCGCGCGCGGCCCATTCAGCCGTGCTGCGGTCCTGGCAGACGACCAGCAGAAGCGGCTGCAGCCGGTACTTCGTGAGCAGGTACGAAGCGTAGTACGCCCAGATGGCGGGCTTGTCCGGGTCCTTCCGGCCCTGTGCCTCGACCGCCAGGAGCAGCGGCTCGCCCTCCTCCGCGTCCAGCCGCAGGAGGGTGTCCACGCGGCGTTCGACGGGACTCGTCTCCGTGAGGTCGTTGGGCAGGACGGTGATCGAGGTGGGCGGAGGGAAAGTCGATGCCGAGGACCTCGGACACTCCGGAGAAGAGACCCGGATGCTGCTGGAAGATGCGGTGCATCGCCTCGTGGGGCGAGCTGACCATGGGAGTTCCCGGGAGGTGAAGGGACGGAGGAACGGTGGGCCAGGAAGGCGGCGAACGCTGAGCCTAGGTGAGTCAACCGGTGGCGTACCCAGCCCAGTTGATGATGTTCACTCGGACGAGTGTGTCCGGCGTGTTTGCCCGGCACGCAGCGCGGAGGCCCGGGAACGCGTCGTTCCCGGGCCTCTGGACGTTCGGCTTGCGTCCTACGCGGTCGGCTTCTCCTCGAGACGCGGGAAGAGGACCGCGCCCTTGGTGACGGTCGAGCCGGCGGGCAGGACGCCCCAGGTGCCGGCCTCCTGGACCTTCTGGTCGGCGAGCGCGCCGAGGCCGGCCTCCGCGCCGAGGGAGTCCCAGAGCTTCTGGGACGTCTCCGGCATGACCGGGTTGAGCAGGACCGCCACCGCGCGCAGGGACTCCGCGGCCGTGTAGAGGATCGTCGCCAGGCGGGCCTTGCCCTCCGGCGAGTCGTCCTTCGCGACCTTCCAGGGCTCCTGCTCGGTGATGTAGCCGTTGACCTGCTTGACGAAGTCGAAGACGGCTAGGATGCCGCCCTGGAAGTCCAGCTCCTCGCCGATCTTCCGGTCGGCGAGCGCCACGGCCTTGGCCAGACCGTCCTGGACCGCCTTCTCGGCCTCCCCGTCGGCCGTCGCCTCCGGCAGCGCGCCGCCGAAGTACTTGCCGACCATGGCCGCGACACGGGACGCGAGGTTGCCGTAGTCGTTGGCCAGCTCGCTGGTGTAGCGGGCCGAGAAGTCCTCCCAGGAGAACGAGCCGTCCTGGCCGAACGCGATCGCGCGCAGGAAGTACCAGCGGTACGCGTCCACGCCGAAGTGCGAGGTCAGGTCCTGCGGCTTGATGCCGGTCAGGTTGGACTTGCTCATCTTCTCGCCGCCGACCATCAGCCAGCCGTTCGCGGCGATCTTCCCCGGCAGGGGCAGGCCCTGCGCCATCAGCATCGCCGGCCAGATGATCGCGTGGAAGCGGAGGATGTCCTTGCCGACCAGGTGCACGTCGGCGGGGAACGTCGACTCGAACTTCTCCGGGTTCTCGTTGTAGCCGACCGCCGTGGCGTAGTTCAGCAGGGCGTCGACCCACACGTAGATGACGTGCTTGTCGTCCCAGGGGACCGGCACGCCCCAGTCGAACGTCGAGCGGGAGATGGAGAGGTCCTGGAGGCCCTGGCGGACGAAGTTCACGACCTCGTTGCGCGCGGACTCGGGCTGGATGAAGCCCGGGTTGGCCTCGTAGTGCGCGAGCAGCTTCTCGCTGTACTCGCTGAGCTTGAAGAAGTAGTTCTCCTCGCTGAGGATCTCCACCGGCTTCTTGTGGATCGGGCACAGCTTCTGGCCCGCGTACTCGCCCTCGCCGTCGAGCAGCTCGCCGGGGAGCTTGTACTCCTCGCAGCCCACGCAGTACGGGCCCTCGTAGCCGCCCTTGTAGATCTCGCCCCGGTCGTACAGGTCCTGCACGAACTCCTGGACGCGGTCGGTGTGCCGCTTCTGCGTGGTGCGGATGAAGTCGTCGTTCGCGATCTCCAGGTGCTCCCAGAGAGGCTTCCACGCCTCGGTGACGAGCTTGTCGGCCCACTGCTGCGGGCTGACGCCGTTCGCCTCCGCGGTGCGCATGATCTTCTGACCGTGCTCGTCCGTGCCGGTGAGGTACCACACCTTCTCGCCGCGCTGGCGGTGCCAGCGGGTGAGCACGTCGCCTGCGACGGTCGTATAGGCGTGGCCCAGGTGAGGAGCGTCGTTGACGTAGTAGATGGGGGTGCTGACGTAGAACGCCTTGCCACCCTGCTTCTCGGTTCCAGTGGCCGCCATGGTCGAAATCCTACTGGCCCGACGGAGATCGGCTCACACGCGTTCCGGGGGGCGGACAGGGGCGGGCCAGGCTGCCCGCCCCTGTCCGCCCCCCGGAGTGACGCTCCCGGTGCGCCCGGTGACCTACGGGCGCCAGTCGGCCAGTACGCCCTCGTAGAGCTCCTTGTCCGTCAGCTCGAGGGGGGTCTCGCCGGCCAGGAAGTGGGACGCGTTGCCCGTCTTGAGCTTGCGGAGGTAGTCGAACGCCTTGTTCTCCGGGTCACCGAAGGCGACGAAGGAGAAGTGGACGTGCGGGTGGCTCGTCGCGGCGTCCGTGAGGGCACGGGTGGCGGGGGTCTTGGCGTCCGGGGCGCCGTCGGTCTGGAAGACCACCAGGGCGGGGGTGCCGGCGGTCTCCTCGTCGTGCCGGGCCAGCACGGCCTCGACGGCGGCGTGGTAGCTGGTGCGGCCCATGCGGCCGAGGGCGCCGTGCAGCTCGTCGATCTTGTTCTCGTGGTCGGCGAGGGTCAGCTCGCCGGTGCCGTCCACCTCCGTGGAGAAGAACGTGACGTGGAGGGTGGGCTCGGGGTCGAGGTGCGCGGCGAGGGCGAGGGTCTGCTCGGCGAGGGCCTGGGCGGAGCCGTCCTTGTAGTACGGGCGCATGGAGGCGGAGCGGTCGAGGACGAGGTAGACCTTGGCTCGGGTGCCGGTGAGGTTGTACCTCTTCAGGGCGGTGCCGGCGGCCTTGTAGGCGGTGGAGAGGCCGGGGGCGGGGTCCTGCGGGGCCTCGTCGGTGCCGGTGCCGGTGCCGGTGCCGGTGCCCGTGTCGGTGGTCGCGGGTTCGGAGGCCTCGGCTTCGCCGTCGGCCTCGGGGTTCCCACCCGCACCACCCGTGACAGTTTCGTCGTCGGGTGCGGGTGGCCCCTGTGGGGCTTCCTCGCCGTCGGCGGCCGCGGGCTCGGGGGCGGCGGCCTTCGGGGCGGGCTCGGCCTGCGGGGCGGGCTCGGCCTGCGGGGCGGGCTCGGCCTCGTCCTCCGGAGTCGGTTCCGGGCGGGCGCCCGCTTCCGGGACGGGCTCGGCCTCGGATGCCGGTGCGGGATCGACCTCGGGCTCGGGCTCGGTGTCGGCCTTGGCCGGGGCCTCGGGTTCCGGCTGGACGTCGGCTCTGGTCTCGGGCTCGTCCTCGGTCTTTGCCTCGGGCTCAGGCGCGGCCTCGGGCTCCGCATCAGCCTCGGCCTTGGTCTCGGCCTCGGGCTCCGCATCAGCCTCGGCCTTGGTCTCGGCCTCGGGCTCCGCATCAGCCTCGGCCTTGGTCTCGGGCTCAGGCTCCGCCTCGGCCTCAGGTTCGGCCTTGGCGTCAGCCTCGGGCGCGGGCTTGGCCTCAGGTTCGGCCTCGGCCTCGGTCACAGGCTCCGCCTCGGCCTTGGCCTCGGGCTCGGGCTGGGTCTCAGCCTCCGTCTCGGTCACAGGCTCCGCCTCGGCCTCGGGCTTCGCCCTGACCTCGGGCTCCGCCCCGACCTCGGGCTCCGCCTTGACCTCGGGCTCCGCCTCGGCCTTGGCCTCGGACTCGGGCTGGGTCTCAGCCTCCGTCTCGGTCACAGGCTCGGCCTCGGGCTCGGGCTCCGCCTTGACCTCGGCCTCCGGCTTCGCCTCCTGGGAAGGGGGGAGGTTGTCCTCCGGGGAGTCGGTTGGTTTGGGGACCGTGATGTTGGTGAACGCGGCCCTGACGAGTTCGTGCTCGTCGGTCCCGGTGCGGGGCTCGGGGACCTGGGCGGTCTCCTCGGCCTGCTTTTCGGGTGCGGTGGGCTGGGACGGGAGCTTCGGCTCCGGGGCGGCGGCCGGTGCCGTCGCCTCCTGCGTCGCACCCTCCACCTGGGCGGCCCGTACTTTGCGTGACCGGCCGAACGCGTTCCGCAGGAGAGTGAGAATGCCCATGTGCGCAACCCTTCGCGTGAGTTGATGCCCGTCAATCCCTGGCCAGGACGGACACGTAAGGTTAGCGGCCCCGTCTTGTGATCTTGCGCAGGGTTTGGCCCGCGGCCACCGGCGCGTCAAGGGCCGGATCCGGCCGCGGGGCAATTCCCTTCCGACTGCCACGGGTTCACCCGGCGTTCATCGCGGCGCCCGTCTCCCGCACGTATGTGCACCTACGGTCGCGCTGACACCAAGGCATCCCAGGGAGAACGAAGTGCGCAAGCTGCTGCCGTTGATCGGAACGCCGTCCGGTTCGCATCCCGGCGGCCGGTCCGCCATGACCTGCCGTTTCCGGTGTGGTGACGCCTGCTTCCACGAGGTGCCCAACACCAGCTCCAACGAGTACGTAGGCGACGTCATCGCGGGTGCGCTCAGCCGCCGTTCCATGATGCGCGCCGCGGCCGTCGTCACCGTCGCCGCGGCGGGCGCCGGTGCCGTGGGCGTCGCGGGGGCACCCTCCGCACAGGCCGCGCCGGCGGCCGGAAAGGGACCGGGCCACGGGAACCGGCCGAAGCCGCAGGGTGCCCGCGGGCTGCGCTTCACCCCGGTGGCCCCCAACACCGAGGACGCCGTGGTCGTACCGGAGGGCTACCGGCAGGGCGTCGTCATCCGGTGGGGCGAGCCCATCCTGCGCGGTGCGCCCGCCTTCGACCCCGAGAAGCAGACCGCGAAGGCCCAGGCCGGGCAGTTCGGGTACAACAACGACTTCCTCGCGCTGCTGCCGCTGAAGGGCGAGCGCGGCCGGCAGCTCCTCGTCGCCAACCACGAGTACACCGACGAGGTGCTGATGTTCCGGGGCTACGACCCCGAGAACCCGACCCGCGAGCAGGTCGAGATCGCCTGGGCCGCGCACGGGCTGTCCGCCGTCGTCGTCGAGGAGGACCGCGGGAGCGGCCGGCTGACGCCGGTGCCCCGGCACCACCTCAACCGGCGCGTCACCGCCACCACCGAGTTCCGGCTCACCGGCCCCGCCGCCGGGTCCGACCTGGTGCGGACCTCCGCCGACCGGACCGGCCGCAAGGTGCTCGGCACCCTCAACAACTGCTCCGGCGGAACCACCCCGTGGGGCACGACGCTGCACGGCGAGGAGAACTTCAACCAGTACTTCGCCAATGGCGGCCGGGCCACCGACAAGCGCTACGGCATCGGCACCGGCGCCACCGAGCGCAAGTGGGAGCGGTTCGACAAGCGCTTCGACGTCGCCCAGGAGCCCAACGAGGTGCACCGCTTCGGGTACGTCGTCGAACTCGACCCCTACGACCCGGACTCCACGCCCCGCAAGCACACCGCGCTCGGCCGCTTCAAGCACGAGGCGGCGACCGTGCGGCTGACCTCCGACGGGCGCCCGGTCGTCTACACCGGCGACGACGAGCGGTTCGACTACTTCTACAAGTTCGTCGGCAGCAAGCGGATGCGGCACGGCACCAGCCGCGACGCGCGCGAGCACAACCTGACGCTGCTCGACGAGGGCACCCTGTACGTCGCCCAGCTCACCGGCGACTCTCCGGCCGAGGACATCGACGGCACCGGGAAGCTGCCGCGCGACGGCGAGTTCGACGGCAGCGGCCGCTGGATCCCGCTGGTCACCGCCACCGCCCACGGCGCCGTCTCGCACGTCGAGGGCATGACGGCCCAGGAGGTCTGCGTCTTCACCCGGCTCGCGGGCGACAGGGTCGGCGCGACGAAGATGGACCGGCCCGAGGACATCGAGCCGTCCCCGCAGTCCGGCAAGGTGTACGTCGCCCTCACCAACAACTCCAACCGCGGCAAGGCCGGCTCCGCGGGCCCCGACGAGGCCAACCCGCGTGTCGCCAACAAGCACGGCCACGTCCTGGAGCTCACCGAGCGCCGGAACCGGGCCGACGCGACGAGCTTCGCCTGGTCGCTCTTCCTGGTGGCCGGCGACCCGGAGGACCCGGCGACGTACTTCGCGGGCTTCCCCAGGGACGCCGTCAGCCCGATCTCCTGCCCGGACAACGTGGCCTTCGACGGCCACGGCAACCTGTGGATCTCCACCGACGGCAACGCGCTCGGCACCCATGACGGCCTCTTCGGCGTCGCGACGAAGGGCGACCGGCGCGGTGAGCTGAAGCAGTTCCTGACCGTGCCGACCGGCGCCGAGACCTGCGGCCCGCTCGTCCAGGACCGGCGCGTGCTGGTCGCGGTGCAGCACCCGGGCGAGGTCGACGGCACCTCGGTGGAGCAACCCGCCAGCACCTGGCCCGACGGGCCCGGGAAGATCGTCCGCCCGGCGGTCGTGGCGGTGTGGCGCGCGGACGGCCGCGACATCGGCGTCTGAGCGCACCCGCTCCCGGAGGTCAGCGGCCCGCGTGCAGGGTGAGGTCGACGACCAGTGCCCGGTGGTCGGTGCCGGCCAGGTCCAGGAAGCGGGCGCGGCGCGCGGCGAAGTCCGGTGTCACCAGCACGTGGTCGATCTGCGCGCCGAACACCGGCATCGTCCGGGCCGGCCAGGTGGGCGTGCGGTCCTGGCCGGCCAGGCGGGCCGCGTCGTGCAGTCCGGTGTCGAGAACGCGCCGGAAGGCGGCGTGGTCCTGGGAGGCGTTGAAGTCGCCGGCGAGGACGGTGGGGGTCCCGCCGGCCTCGGCGGCGGCGTCGCGCAGCCGGCCCAGCTCCGTGCGCCACAGGCCGAGCTGCTCCGGCAGCGGCGGCATGGGGTGGGCGAGCTGGAGGCGTACGGCGTGGCCGCGCACCTCGGCGACGGCGCCGGGCATGCCCATGGTGCCGGGGACGCCGGGGGCGGGGGCGAGCGGGAAGCGGCTCAGGATGACCGACCCCTCGGAGCCGCCGCCCTCGACGGCCCGCCGGTGCGGGTAGCCGGCACCGAGCTCCCGACGCAGGGCCGCGGCGCACGTGAATTCGCACTCCTGTACGAACAGGAGGTCGGGTTTCTCCCGCCGCACCGCGCCGATCAGCGCCTCGGTGCCCTGTCCGAACTCGATGTTCGACGTCAGCACCCGCAGTTCGGCGACCGGCGGCCCGGCCGGCTCACCGGCCCTGCCGTACGGCTCGATGAACCACGCCAGCAGCCCGAGCAGCGCCACGCCCCACACCGCACCCGTCCACCAGCGGGCGAGCAGTGTCAGCAGCAGTCCGGCCCCGGTCGGCACCAGCAGCCAGGGCAGGAAGGCGAGCAGCTGCGGCACGGGCGTGATGCCGTCGGTGTCGGCGGCCCGGCAGCCGACGACCGCGGAGACCCCGGCGAACAGCAGTCCGGCGCACCAGGCGCCGAACCGCCGTCCGGCCCTGCGGGCCGCCGGGCCGCCGCGCGCGTCCGTCCGCGCGCCCCTCGCCGTGTCGGTGTCCACGTGCCGGCCCTCCGCTCGGGTGCGTCGTCCGGATCCTCCCTCAAGGACGGCGGACGGGGGTGGGAAGTTGCCCGCCGGCTACGTGTCCGCGTGGCGCCACAGGGTCGTTGTCTCGCGCATGGGCGGGGACGGTAGCCGTGCGGGTGCCCGTGGGACCAGGGGGTTTCCGCGGCGGGTGTCAGAGCCGGGCCCGTGTCGAGGACGGTGATGCCTCGGCGGCGGCGCCCGCGGTGGGCCGGCGGCGGCGCAGCAGGTGTCCGTACCGGCCGGTGAGCCAGGAGGCCGCGGCGACCGTCAGGCCGAGGCCGACCAGCAGCCAGGACGCCGTGCGCAGGGTCGCGGTGAGGGCGTCGTAGACGGCGCCGGCGGCCGGGCCGTCCACCGCGCCGGGCAGTTCCGCCAGGGTGAGCCGGCGGCCGAGGAGGACGGCGAGGGCGAGCAGCACCCCGCCGACGGCCGTGCCGACGCCGGTGGCCGTGAGAGCGCGCCGGCGGCAGGCGGCCAGGGCGATCCCGGCGACGGCGAAGGCGACGGCCGCGAGCGGCAGCCAGAAGGCGGCGACGTCGAGCACCTGGTAGCCCTTCCTGAGCCGGTCCGCCTCGCGGGCCGGGAGCACGGTGACCTCGGTGTGGCGGACCGGGATCCGCCGCGCGATCGGCACGTTGTCCTGGAGGAGCCGGCTGCGGACCCGGGCGGTGACGGGGGCCAGGTCGACGGTGACGGGGCGCCCGGCGGCCCCCTCGTCGCGCAGGGCGCGCAGCACGGCGGCGTGGACGGCCCGGTTGGCCGCGTCCCAGCCCGCGCGGAAGGCCTCGGTGCGGGTGAAGGAGCGGGCCGCGTCCTCCACGTAGAGGCGCACGGTCGAGCGCAGAGGGCCGGCGCCCACCTCGTTCATGACCCCGTCGCCCACCGTGTCCGCGACCGCGTCCCGCACGTCCGGGTCGGCGGCGAGCGGCGCCATGGCGGCGGCGTACCGGCCGGTGTCGGTGAGCCCGTACGCCCCCCAGACCGCCAGCGTGCCGCACGGCGCGAGCAGGCAGGCGAGGGCGATCAGGCCGGCCGACAGGGCGCTCCGAAGACGAGAGTGCACCCTTCCAGGCAAGGCCCGCGGGACACGCCGGGCGACCGGGGTGACCCGTACGGGCCCGCCGGACGCTCCGAACGGCCGAAACCGGCCCGGCGTCGCCGGCGCGCACGGGCGGGCCCCGGCCGGGTGGCCGGGGGCCGTTCACCGCCGCCGTTCACCGCTGCTCGGCAAGGCGGGCGGCGCGGGTCAGGGCGTGCGGTGGCCCGTCGCGTTCTCGCGCGAGTAGTAGACGTAGAACAACGAGGCCGTCACGGCGGCCGCCAGGAGCAGGGACGTGAGGATGCACGTGAACATGGCCACGCCGCTCTGCGCGTACAGGAACCCCAGCGCGCTGCCCGCGAACGCGCCCCACAGCACCGCGTGTCCCTCGCGCGGCAGCCGCTGCGCGACCGCCCGGACCACGGCGTACAGCACGACGAACGCGAGCGCGGTCAGGAAGCCGAACAGCAGGTTCCAGCCGGTGATGGGGCCGCCGTAGCGCCGGTTGGCCGCGGCCCAGAAGCCGTAGACCAGCCCGGCCGCGACGGGCACCGCCCACTTCGCCACCAGGTGCGTCCGCGGGCCGAAGACGTCGGTCGTCGTGTCGCGGCCGGCCCGGTCGATGGACTTCCTGGGCGTGTCTACCGCGTGAGCCATGGAGCACTCCTCTCTCCTCGCCCCCTACCAGGGCACACCGGGCCGGGGCGGGCGGCAAGTCAGGATGCGGGCCGTGGGGGGCCGTGCTTCGCTGAGGCCTGTGAGGGGTCGTGCGGGAGGTCGTTCCGGAGGGCCGGTACGCGGCCGGTGGCGGCTCCTCGAGGGACTCGTCCGGGCCGCCGGCCGGGGGGACGCCGTGTCCCGGCACGAACTGCTGAGCGTGCGCGGCCGGAGCGTCGCCTGGCTCTTCCCGCTGGCACTGCTCGCCGGCATCGCCGTGGCCGACGTCACCACCAGCGCGTTCCAGATCATCTCCTGGACCGTGCTCGTGCCCGGTGTCGCGGCCGCGATCTGCGGGGTGCCGGGCACGGCGGTCCTCGCCGTGCTCGCGGCCGTCGTCTACGTCCTCGCCGACACCGTCTGGCAGCACCAGGAGCGCACCGGGCTGTCGGACCTGGTCCTCGTCGTCCTCGGCGGCCTCATCGCGGTGGCCGCCGCCGCCGTCCGGGTGGGCGGCGAGCGGCGCATGCTGCACATGCGGGACATCGCCGACACCACCCGCCGCACGGTGCTCCGCCCGCTCCCGGAGGTGTTCGGCGGCCTGGAGATCGCGGCCGTCTACCTCTCCGCGGACACCGAGGCCCGCGTCGGCGGCGACTTCTACGACGTCCAGCCCGGCCCGCACGGCACCCGGGTCCTCGTCGGCGACGTGCAGGGCAAGGGGCTGGGGGCGGTGGAGACGGCGGCCGCGCTGCTCAGCACGTTCCGCGAGGCCGGATACCACGAGGCGGAGCTCGCGACGGTCGCCGAACGCCTGGAGACCCGCATCCTGCGCCACCGCAGACACAGCGCGGCCGCCGGCCAGCCCGGCGGCGACCGCTTCGCCACCGCCGTGCTGGTCGAGTTCACCGACGACCTGCCCGACGCCGTGGACGCCGTCGTCTTCGGCCACGAGCCCCCGCTGGCGGTCGGGCCGGACGGCGTACGGCGCCTGCCGGCCGTCGGCGGGCTGCCGCTGGGTATGGGCGACCTCGTGCCCGGGCCGTCGATGTCGGTGCACCGGCTGGCCCTCGCCCGGGACGAGACGCTGCTGCTCGTCACCGACGGGGTGACCGAGGCCCGAGACGCCGCGGGACGCTTCTACCGGCCCGCGGACGACGTGGCCCGCGCCGTCGCCGCCGATCCGCGCGTCGCGGCGCCGCGGCGGCTGGTCGCCCTCGTCAGGGACGGCACGCTGCGGCACAGCAGGGCGCGGCTGGTCGACGACACCACCGTGTTCGCGGTGCGGCGGGTGAGCGGCTGAGTGCCCCGCTGTGCGGTCGCAACCGTTAACGTGCTGCCGTACGTGATCGACAGGGGGAGGGGACATGCCCGGAACCGTGCTGCTGCTCGCGGCGTCGCCCGTGGGCCGGGGGTGCCTGGTGGACGCCGCCTCGGTGCTCCCCGTGCTCGCCGCAGTGCCGCCCGCCGTGCTGGCCGGGACGGACACCGCGAACGTCGTCGAACTCGCCGACCCGCTCGAGCCGCAGGCCGTGCTGACCCGGCTCCGCGCGGCCGCGGCGGCCCCCGGTCCGCTGACGGTGTACGTCACCGGTCAGCTCCAACTGGACCGGCGCGAGCGCCTGCCCCATCTGGCGCTGGCCCGTACGACGCCCTCCACGGTCCGCTACACCGCCCTGCCCTGGCACTGGCTCCGCGAGGAGCTCCGGCTGCGGCCGAGCGGTGCGACGACGCTGCTGCTGGACCTGCACGCCGACCAGGAGACCTGGGAGTGGCTGCGGACCCACCCGCTGGACTCGGGGCGCAACAACGCCGTCTACGGCCGCATCGCGCCGCCGCCCTCGCGGCGGACCGTGGCCGCCCCCGCGTACATGCGCGGCGTCGCGACGATCCTGCGCAGCGGGCACCGGCCGCCGCCGGACCAGCTGCACCAGCAGGCCCTGGCCCGCGGCGCGGCCGACGGCGGCGTGAGCGGCGCGGACCTGGTGCTGGCGGCGCCGGGGCCGGTGGCGGGGGACCCGCACGCGGTGATCGCCGCCGCCGTGCGGACCGGGCGGCACGGGGACGCCGACGCGCTCGCCGCGCGTCACGAACGGGCCGCGGCCCTGGCGCTGGGGCCCGCCTCCGAGGACGCGCTGCACTGGGCGGAGGTCCGGGCCGACCTCGCGATGTTCGCCGGGGACCCGGCGCGCAGCTGCCGGGCCTGGCTGGCGGTGGCCGAGGCGCGGCTGGGAGCCGGGCAGGAACCGGGGACGCCCGCCGTGGAGGCGGCCGTGGACCGGGCCCACCACCAGTGGGGCCGGATCCGGGACGCCGGACGGGCGCGTGAACTGGGTGCCGCGCTCGCCGCGTTGCGCGGCCGGGTCCCGGGGCGGCGCGAGGGCGCGCTGGACCATGTGCAGCGGGAGCTGAGCCGGTTGGGGACCCAGGGCTGACGCCCGCCCGAGCCCCCGGCCGGCGCGTGCGCCCGCGTGCGCGTAGCGACGGTGGCGTACGAACCCTCCCCTGTGCGCGACAGCGGTGCCATGATGGTGAGTCATGGCTGAGGGGGACGGAGTGGTGACGCGCGGTATCCGCGTCCGGCTGGACGGCACCGCGAGCGAGAGCGACATCGGGGCGCTGCTCAAGTGGCTGGAACGGGAGAAACCGCTCGACGAGCTGGTCCGGGCCGGCCGGCTGCGCATTCGCCAGCGGCCCCGGGCCGACGAGACAGGCGCCCCGATGGGCATCGGCATGGAGATCGTCGTGGCGTTCGTCGGGGGCGGTGCGGCCGTGGTGGTCCAGGAGGTGCTGGACCAGGTCAAGGGGGCCGTGCGGGCCTGGAAGGCCAACCGCAGCGAGGTGGAGGACGGCGAGCCGCCCGAGGAGCACGTCGAGCCGGTGAACCTCGACGGCAGGTAGGCGGGCGGTGACCGGTTACGACCCTCGGGGGCAGGTGAACAGGGCGCTGCTGGTCGGGGTGGCCAAGTACGACCTCACGGAGCCGCCGTACGGGGTGCCCGGCGACCTTCCCGCGGTCCGGCACAACGTGGACCGGCTGCGGGACGCGCTGCTGCGCGGCGGGGTGTTCCGCGAGCGGGAGATCAAGGTGCGCCGCTCGCCGGACCAGGTCGCCTTCGGCCGGGCGCTGCGGACGGCCGCCGACGAGGCCAGGGGTGTCCTGCTGCTGTACTTCGCCGGGCACGGGGCGATACCGAGCGCGGGCGACGAGTTGTTCCTGCAGACGCGCAACGCGAGCGTGGTCGCGGGCGGGGCGGCGGTCTTCCCCGGCGCGGAGATGTTCACCACCGTGCTGACGGTGCTCGCGGCGAGCGAGGCGCGGCGGATCGTGGTCGTCCTCGACTGCTGCTTCGCGGGGAACGCCGCGTGGATCTGGGAGACCTTCCGCGACAAGCGGCGGGTCCTGCTGCTGATGAGCGTGCAGGCCAACCATCGCACCGACGCGGGCGATCCGCGCACCCCGACGCCCTTCACCGACGAACTCGTGACCCTGCTGGACGGCAGCGACAAGGAGGTGTGGTTCCGCGGACTCGCGGACGCGGTGCGGGCCCGGATGACCGGTGACGGCCACCGCACCGTGCGCGGCGACCTGTGGGAACCGCAGAGCCGCACCGAGCCCGAGGAGGACGTCCTCCTCTCGGCCGGCAACGGTGCCGCCTCCGGCGGTGGCGGACGCGGCCGGCTCCCGTGGCACCGGGGGGCCGTGCCCGGCCCGGCCACGGAGGGCGGCGACCCGGGGGAGACGTCTGCGCCCGGTGGCGCGGGCGTGACGCCGGGCGCGGGGACGGACGCGTCCGGGGCCGGCGGGGAGCCCGGGGCGGGGACGCGGAACGGACGGCAGGCAGGCGAGGTGCGTCCGCCGCGACCCGGCGCCGGGGGCGGGCACGAGCCGGTTGCGGGCACCGGGCCGGAGCCGCGGCGGGCGCCCGGGGAGGACGCGGCGCCCGGAGCCGGGAGGGACGCGGAGTCGGGTGCGGCGGCGCGGCTCGGGGCGGACGCGGGCGGGGGTGCGGCGTCCGAGCGTGGGCCGTTGGCCGGTGAGGGTACGGCCGCGGGGCGTGGGCCGTTGGCCGGTGAGGGTACGGCCGCGGGGCGTGGGGCGGACGCCGGTGAGAGGGCGGCGTCGGACGACGGGTCGGACGCGGGCCGGGACGGCGGGAGCGGCTCGGGGCGCGGGGGCGGGGGCGGGGGCGGTTCGGAGAGCGGGTCGGCGGACGGAGCCGGCTCGGGGCGCGGAGCCGGCTCGGGACGTGGGGCCGGATCCGGCCGGGTGTTCGGCCGGCCGGGGCGTAAGGGGCGCTCGGCGGGAGGGGACGGCCGGGGGACCGAAGCGCGTGGGGCCGGGGTGTCCCGTCCGTCCCGGCGGTGGCCGGGGCGGATGGGCACCGGCGTTCTCCTCCTGGCGTTCCTGGCCGTCGTCGGCCTCGGCTCGTACCGGCTCGTCGTGGCGGACGGTGACCCGCCGGCCTCCTGCCCACCGCCCCTGGAACTGCGCGTCCTGACCGACCCCGACCTGGAGACGACCGTCCGGACCGCCGCGGACGCGTACCTGACGTCGGAGGAGAACACCAACGGCGACGGCTGCCGGCGCAGCGGCATCACCGTCTACAGCGCGGGCGCCGCCGACGCGGTCACCGTCCTGCGCAAGCGCACCGGCGCCTGGCAGGAGCCCCGGGACGACGACACCAACCCGCAGCGCGACGTCGGCCCGCAGCCCGACGTCTGGATACCCGGCTCCCGTGCCGACGTCGCCCGCGTGGCCGAGGGCCAGGACACCGACGCCGTGGCCGTCCTGGACCCGGACGGCGAGGCGTTCGCGTACTCCCCGGTCGTGCTCGCCGTCCCGCAGGGCTTCGCCGCCGAGCGGCTGGCCGAGCGCGTCGGGCGCCCGCTCAACCGGATGATCGACGACCTGCTCGCCCGGCGCGCCGACGCCGAGGTGCGCCGCCCCGACCCGGAGTTCACCGACACCGGCCTGCTCGCCACCGTCGGCCTGCACGCCACCGGCGCCGGCACCGCCGACCCCCGTCGCGCCGAGAGCCGCGTCGCCCAGCCCGGGCCGCCCTCCCCGACCGCCGCCGACCTGCTGTGCACGCTGCCCGACGACGACGCCGTGGACGACCGCACCGCCGCCCTCGTCCCCGAGTTCCTGATGAAGACCGGCGTCGGCTGCGACAGCGCCCGCCGCACCCCGCGCATGGCCCAGTACCCCGGCGACGTGCCCGGCCTGGAGCCCGTCTTCGTCCGCGTCCGCTGGCAGGGTGCCGACCGAGACCGGGCGGCCCGGGACGACGCGGCCGGCCGGTTCCGCACCTGGCTCACCGGTGAGCGCGGGCGCGAGGCGTTCGCCCGGGATGGGTTCCGGGCGGCCACCGGCAGCCGCGCCCTGCTGGACACCGCGGACGTCGCCGGCTCGGTGCTGCGGGCGCCGTCGCCGCTGACCGAGTCGGCCGGACGGGACGCGATGGAGGCGTCCTTGGAGGGCTACCGGGGGGCCGGCGGGCCCGGCCGGGTGCTCTTCCTGCTCGACAGCTCCGGCTCGATGGCCGGCCGGTGGGAAGGGCCCAGCGGCGGCCCCGGGCTGCTGAAGCAGTCGCTCGGCGGGCTCGGCGCACGGGACGAGTACGGGGTGTGGGCGGTGTTTGGCACGGACGGGGACCCGTACGACACCCTGCTCCCGTTCGGCCGGCACGCCCGCAAGGACGCCGAGCGCACCATCGACCGGACGGCCGGGGTCCGGGACGCCGAGGCCGATCCGTACCGGGCGCTGCGCGCCGCCCTCGACGACATGGGGCGGCGCGGCGCGGGCGACGAGCGGCCCGGCCTGATCGTCCAGGTCACCGACGACGAGGACGTGTCCCGGCTCGGCGGCGACCGTCTGGACGACGTCCTCGCCCTCGCGCGTGCGGTGCGGGTGCCGGTCACGACGGTCTCGCTCACCGGCGGCGCCTGCGACCCGGGAAAGCCGGACGCCCGGGTCTCGGAGGCGAGCGGCGGCCGGTGCCTGGACGCCGGCGACGACCTCGGTGCCGCCCTGCACGACGAGGTCGCCCGCACCGGAACGGGGGAGGACTGATGCCGCGACGGCTCTCACGGCGTCGGCGCGCGGCCCGGTGGGCCCTGCCGGCCGCGCTGGCCCTGCTCCTGCCGACCGCCTGCACCGGTGGCGACGGGGGCACCGGTGGCGGCCCGGCGGTGACGCCGTCCGCCGACGTGCCCGGCGACATCGTGGTCGCCAGCGGCCGGGACGTCACCGGCAAGAACGGCGTCCGGCAGCGGCTCATAGACGCCTGGAACGCCCGGCAGGACAAGGCCGGTACCGGTTACCGCGCCCGGCTGGTCGAGCTGCCCGGCAACGCCGACGAGCAGCGCAGCCAGCTCCTCGGCGCCCTCCAGTCCGGCAGTGCCGCCTACGACGTGGTCAACCTCGACGTCACCTGGGTCCCGGAGTTCGCCGCCGCGCGGCTGATCGGGCCGCTGCCGGCGTCGCTGCTCGACGACGACGTCATCGCCCCCGTGGCGAGCACGGCCCGCTGGAAGGGAGAGGTGTACGCCGTGCCCTTCAACAGCGACGTCGGCCTGCTCTATTACCGGCGCGACCATCTGCGGCAGGCCGGCGTCCAGCACACGGAACTGTCCGGCGGCGTCGACTGGAAGCGGCTCAGGAAGCTGATCGAGACCCTCAACGACCACAAGCCCGCCGGTTACGAGAAGGGCTGGACGACCCAGCTCGCCGCGTACGAGGGCCGCACGGTCAATGCCGTCGAGGCCTTCGCCTCGGCGGTGCCCGGCGGCACGCTCACCGACGAGGACGGCCGCTACGACGCCACCGTCGAGGAGCTGACGCGGGGCATCGCCGAGCTGCGCGACCGCACCGAGGCGTCGTACATCCTCCCCGACGCCGCCCACTCCGACGAGACGGCCTCCCTCGGCGACTTCGCCGCCGGGCGCACCACCTTCCTGCGGCAGTGGCCGTACGTCTACCCGGCCCTGTCCCAGGCCTTCCCCGGCGACCGGCTGGGCGTTACCGCGCTGCCGGGCCGGGCCGTGCTCGGCGGCCAGAACCTCGCCGTCACCTCGGCGTCCCAGCGGTCCGCCAAGGCGGCCGACCTGATCGGGTACCTCACCGGCAAGGAGAGCGAACGCTGCCTGCTGGACGCCGGGTTCGCGGCCACCCGGACCTCGGCGTACACGGACGACGGCGTGACGTGCGCGGTGACCGCCGCGACGCCCTCGGCGGCGCCGACCGGCGAGGGCGCGGACGCCATGCCCCGCGACCCGGCGGGCCGCCCGGCCTACGCCCGCAACACCCTGCTCCCGGCCCTTCAGCGGGCGGTCCACCGGCCCCGCACCCCGCTGTACGGCGCCTTCACCCAGACCTTCACCGCCCAGCTCGGCGCCCTCTTCGCCGACGACCCGCCGGGCGACGCGGAACTGGCGGCACGCCTCGACGCGGCGCTGCGCCAGGCGCTGCCGGACTGAGCGGACGGCGCGCGCACCGGGCCGGCCGCCCCCGCCCGGGCCTCGGCGCGCTCCGGTGGGCCGCGCCCGTCCGGGCCTCAGCGGGCGCCGGACAGGGGCGCCGGGGCGTGCTCGCCGGGCCGGGCGTCCGGCGCGAGCGATCCGGTCACCTCCCCCACCCGGTGCTCCGCCGACTGGGCCGGGCTCGCGTTGGCGGCCAGGACCAGGGCGGCCACGGCCGCGACGGCGGCGGCGACGCCCCTGGCGTACCGTTCGGCAGTGCGTGTGCGGTCGGGCACGGCGTCCTCTGGGGGAAGGTGTGGGAGGCTGTCGGGTGCAGTTAAACACGCTTAATCCGCAATTTAACCTAGGGCCGTCGAAGCCGAACGGCAAGGGGCACAGGGGGAGTTGGCAGTGGGCGACCGTGAAGATCGGGTAACCATCGGACGCCGGGTGCAGCGGCTGCGTGCCGAGCGCGGGATGACCCAGCGGCAGCTCGCCGAACCGGCGTACACGCCCGCCTACATCTCCACCCTGGAGGCCGGCCGCGTCCGCCCCTCGGACGAGGCGCTGCGGCACCTCGCCGAACGGCTCGGCGTCGGCTACGAGGAACTGGTCACCGGCCGCCCGGCCCGGCTCGCCACCGACCTGCGGCTGCGGCTCACCGAGGCCCAGCGCACGCTCGCCACCGGCGGTGCCGAGCAGGCGGCCGGACAGTACGGCGGGCTGCTCGCCGAGGCCGAGGCCTACGAGCTGACCGAGGAGCGGGCCGCGGCGCTGCTGGGGCTCGGGGAGTGCGCGGTGGAGGCCGGCGAGCTGGCGGACGGCCGCCGGTACTTCGAGCGGGCGGAGGAGTGCCTGGCCGACGCCGGCGCACCGCTGCCGGCCCGGGTGCCGGCCCTGCGCGGGCGGGCCCTGACCCACTACCTCGCCGGTGAACTCCGGTACGCCGTCTACCTCCTGGAGTCCACCCTCGACGAGCTGAACCGCGGCGGCCTGCACGACCCCGACGCGCTGCTGCTGCTCTACGCCAGCGTCATCGGCCCCTACATGGACATGGGCGCGCACGCGCGGGCCGCCCAGGCCGCCGAACTGGCCCTGGCCCTCGCGCCCCGGGCCGGCGACCCGGCGCTGGTGGCCCGCATGCACCGCTCCGTCGCCCGCACGCTGCTCGCCGAGGGACGCCTCGCCGAGGCGGACGCCTCCCTGGCCAAGGCGGCCGAGCTGTACCGGACGCTGCAACTGCGCACCGAGCTGGCCAACTGCCACTGGATGCGCGGCTACGTCTGCGCGCAGAACGGCGAACTCCGCCGCGCCGAGGAGGAGATGCGGCAGGCCCTGGACATGCTGTCCGCCACCCGCGCCGCCCTCTACAGCAGCCAGGTCGCCGTCGAGCTGGCCGACGTGCTGCACCGGCGCGGCAAGTCCGCGGAGGCCTCCGAGCTGCTGCGCGGGGTGCTGGACGACCTGTCCTCCGAACGCGGTGCCGTGCACGCGGCGGGCGCGCACCGGCTGCTCGGCATCATCGCCGAGGACGCCGGCGACACCGAGGCCGCCGAGGAGCACTACGTGCGCGCGCTCAGCCTGCTGGAGCGGGCGGGCGCGGCCGGTGACCTGGCCGACCTGTGCCGGCTGCTGGGCGATCTGCTGCGCCGCACCGGGCGGGTGGAGGCGGCCCTGGACGCCTACCGCACCGGCCTCGGGCACCGCACGGCTCCCGG
Organism: Streptomyces sp. 63XJN7_1_ISO-PGPR-S23-121; assembly: GCF_056173025.1. Lineage (NCBI taxonomy): Bacteria > Bacillati > Actinomycetota > Actinomycetes > Kitasatosporales > Streptomycetaceae > Streptomyces > Streptomyces sp. 63XJN7_1_ISO-PGPR-S23-121. The sequence continues at coordinate 106,653 of NZ_CM149653.1, forward strand.
CACCACCACGCTGGGCCCGGCGCCCGCACAGCCTCCGCTGTGACGGCTCGGGCCTGCCGGTTTCCGGGGGGCCGTCACGGGTAGTCGGGGCCTCCGGCCGCGTGAGCGAAGGAGGCGGTGGACATGCGGCCCAGCGACGACCGCGGAGGGCCCCCGGAAGGGGAACCCGCCGCCGACGAGGTGCGTGACGTCCCGCCCGGCGAGGTGCCGGACCGCCTCTGCGCGATCGCGGTCAGGCTGCTCCCCGTGAGCGGCGCGAGCGCGTCACTGCGCGGCGAGGGCGGTCTCCCGGTCCGGTTCTGCGCCAGCGGCGACCGTGCCTCCTACCTCGCGGAGATCCAGGCCACTCTGGGCGACGGGCCGTGCGTCCGCGCCGCCGAGACGGGTGCCCCGGTGCTCGTCCGTGACCTGCGGTCCGGTGCGGACGCCGACCGCTGGCCGGTCTTCGCCCAGCAGGCGACGGCCGTCGGCGTGCGCGCCGTCTACGCGCTGCCGCTGGGCAGCGACACCCAGTGCGTCGGCACCCTCGACCTCTACCGCGACACCGCGGGCGGACTCACCGAGACCGAGCTGAACACGGCCCGGCTCCTGGCCGGGATCATGACCACGGCCCTGATGGCGCTGACGGACGAGGAGCGGTACGACGCCGGGGAGGAGGAGGGCACCTGGCTGAGCGGGCTGGCCGGTGACCACGACGAGGTCCACCAGGCCATCGGCATGATCATGGTCCAGCTCGGTGTCGGCGCCGACGAGGCCCTGGCCCGGCTGCGCGGCTCCGCCTTCGCCGGGGGCCGCACCGCGTACGACGTCGCCCGCGACGTCCTCGCCCACCGGCAGCGCTTCGACCGCGACGGTTAGCGGACGGCCGGCTCACACCTGGGCCCGCCCCTGCCGCCGGACCTCGGTCAGCCGTCCCGCGCCGACCGCCGCGGCCGTCGGGGCGGCGTCCTCCGCCGGCTCGCCCAGGCTGCCGTCGGTCACCAGGATCGCGTCGTCGCCGACGCGTACGGCGACGAGGTCCACGGTGAGGACGACGGCCCCGGCATCGGCCGTCGTGCCGGCCACGGTCACCCGCAGCCCCTGCCGGGCGTCCCCCGCCTCGGGCGGTGTCACGCCGGTGACCCGGAGGCCCCGGGCGGGCCCGTGGGCGGCCTCGGCGGTGAAGTGCCCGCACGTGTCGGGCAGCGTCCCCAGCCAGGACAGCGTCCGGTCGATGTCGGCCGCGCGGTGGGAGGTGATCCGGTAGTGCAGCTGGGCTCCGCCGGCGTAGTCGTCCAGGGCGGCCGTGGCCCGGGGGGCCGGGGCGGTGGTGCCGAAGAGCTCCTCGGTGTAGAGGACGTCCAGCAGCCGGCGGCAGTCCGGGTCGTCGGCGGTGGCCTTGAGCAGGTCGTCCCGCCAGGTCGCGGCGCCGAGCGTCGGCCCCCAGGTCTCCCCCAGGTCGGCCGCCGTGATCAGCGCCGCGTTCGCCTGGGCCGGGGTGAGCGCGGGCGGGGCGGCGGCCGACGGGAGCGCGGCCGGGGACCGCGGTGCCGCCGGGCCGGTCCCGTCCGGGCGGGCGGTGGAGCAGGCGGCCGTGCCCAGGGCCAGGGCGGCCGGGAGCGCGAGCACGCGGACGAGGTCTCGGGGCCGCCTTCCGGCCGGCCGGCGCCCCGCACGATCGGTCACACCCCCACGGCACCACCACCCCGCCCGCCCCACCACCGCACGCGGTCCACCCGAGTGACCCAAGCCCCCGCCGGGGTGGCCCGCCCCGGCGGGTCCGGGAGCCGCGGCGGCACACGCGAACGGCCCCCGGCGGGGGCGGCGTCGGCCGTCGGCGTGACCCGGTACCCGGACCCGTCCCCGAGCGCGGTCGAACACCAGGACACCCGGGAGAGCGAGGCAGCTTCCGGTCACCGGCGCGTCCCGCCGCCCGCGCGTTCACTTTTGGGGTGATGTGGACAGATCTGTTCGTGTCGCCCGCACGCATCGCGAAGGAGACCGCGTGACCGTCCGCAGCACCACCAGCACGCCCGACCTGTCGTCCAAGGACCCCAACTGGTGGCGGCAGGCCGTCATCTACCAGATCTACCCGCGCAGCTTCGCCGACGCAGACGGCGACGGGCTCGGGGACCTGCGCGGCATCACCCAGCGCCTGACCCACCTGGCCGCCCTGGGCGTCGACGCCCTGTGGCTCAGCCCGTTCTACCCGTCCGAGCTGGCCGACGGCGGCTACGACGTCGAGGACTACCGCGACGTCGACCCGCGCCTGGGCACCCTGGACGACTTCGACGCCCTGGCCGCCGAGGCCCACCGGCTCGGCCTGAAGGTGATCGTCGACCTGGTCCCCAACCACTCCTCCCACCGTCACGCCTGGTTCCGCGAGGCCCTGGACGCCGGTCCCGGCTCGGCCGCCCGCGACCGGTACGTCTTCCGGGAGGGCCGCGGCGAGCACGGCGGGCTGCCGCCCACCGACTGGCAGTCCGTCTTCGGCGGCAGCGCCTGGAAGCGGGTGCCGGACGGCCAGTGGTACCTGCACCTCTTCGCCCCCCAGCAGCCCGACCTGAACTGGGAGAACGAGCAGGTCCGCGCCGACTTCCGCACCACGCTGAAGTTCTGGTGCGACCGCGGTGTCGACGGCTTCCGGATCGACGTCGCCCACGCGCTGGTCAAGGACCTGACCGAGCCGCTGCGCGACCTCGGCGCCCCCGAGCTGAGCAGCGAGGCCGCGCTCGCGGAGTTCGCCCCCGGCACCCACCCCTTCTACGACCGCGACGACGTGCACGAGGTCTACCGCGACTGGCGCAAGATCCTCGACGCCTACAGCCCGCCGAGGATGGCGGTGGCCGAGGCCTGGGTCCCGGGCGCCCGGCGCGCGCTGTACGCCCGCCCGGACGAGCTGGGCCAGGCCTTCAACTTCGAGTACCTCCAGGGAGGCTGGGACGCGGCGGAGCTGCGCGAGATCATCGCCGGCTCGCTGGCGGACGCGCACGCCGCCGGCGCCTCCGCGACCTGGGTGCTGTCCAACCACGACGTGGTCCGCCACGCCTCCCGGCTGGTCCTGCCGCCCGGCACCGACACGGACGCCTGGCTGCTGTCCGGCGGCCACGCCCCTGCGGTCGACGGGCGCGCGGGCCTGCGCCGGGCCCGCGCGGCGACGCTGCTGATGCTGGCGCTGCCCGGCTCGGCCTACCTCTACCAGGGCGAGGAGCTGGGCCTGCCCGAGGTGGCCGACCTGCCCACCGAGGTGCTCCAGGACCCGATCTGGGAGCAGACCGGGCACGTCCGCAAGGGCCGCGACGGGTGCAGGGTGCCGCTGCCCTGGACGACGAGCGGGCCGTCGTACGGCTTCGGCGCGGGCGCGGCCTGGCTGCCGCAGCCGCCGGGCTTCGGGGAGTACTCCGTCCAGGCCCAGGACGGGGTGGCGGGCTCGACCCTGGAGCTGTACCGCACGGCCCTGCGCCTGCGCCGCAAGCTCCTCGACGGCGAGTCGCTGACCTGGGCGGAGGACGTGCCGCCGGGGGTGCTCCAGTTCGACCGCTCGGACGGCTGGCGCTGCGTCACCAACCTCTCGGACGCGCCGGTCGGCCTGCCGGCGGGCGAGGTGGTGCTGACCAGCGTGCCCCTGGAGGACGGCAGGCTGGGGCCGGACACCACGGCGTGGCTGGTGAGGTAGCGGCGGCGCGTGCCACGCGGCCCGCCTCGCGCGGACCGCGTGGGCCCTCAGTAGCGCACCGCGCGGGCCACCACCGCGCGCACGTCCCCGGACAGGTCGTGGCTGCTGCGGGCGGTGGCGCTGCCGGAGCGGCCGGCGGGAACGTCGTCGACGGTGACGACGACGGTGTCGAGCAGGGTGTTGCCGGTGTCGGTGAAGTTGACCTGCACCGCGAAGGACTTGGTGTCGTCCGCGGTGTTGCGGACCGTGATCGCGGCCGTGGTGCGTCCGCCGCTGTCCGTCCCCGGCGCCCCCGCCTTCACGTCCGCCTTGACGTCGGCGCCCGACGTGATGTCCTCCAGCCACCGCCCGGCCTCCGCCGTCGCCGAGGCCAGGGCGTCCGAGCCCTCGGAGGCGAGCGAGGACGCGGCCGACGCGGCCCGGCTGACCGCCGCGCTCGCGGAGTCCGTGGGCGTGCCGCCACCGCTGTCGCCGCCGTCGGAGCAGCCCGCCAGCACGGCGGCCGCCAGTACCGTCACCGCCGCCGCCCGGTGTGCCCGGTGACCGCCCATGTCGCCTCCAGGGACCTCGCACGCGCCCGCTCCCGCGCGGACGCGCGGGGTCCCTGCCAGTCAAGGCGCACCGGCAGCGCGCCGCACTCCGGTGCTGGTCCGAACGGGGCCGTCCCCGGCGGCCCCGGGGGCCGTCGAGGACGGGGGCGCGCGATGCCGGGGGTCAGATGCGTCCCGGGCTGCCGCTGCCGAAGGAGCCGCTCGATCCCGGCAGCCAGCGCCGCCGGTTCTGGTCCGCGCCGCGTCGGCTGCCCGCGTGGTGGAGCTGGTACGGCATCAGTCGTGGGCTCCCGTCGGTGTTCAGTGGGATCTCGTCCGGCTCCCGCATCTCCCGTTCCTCGTAGACGGGACCGGAGGCGGGGAGGTGGGGCTGTTCCTCGGCGCGCGGACGGGTCGACTCCTGCTCCATGGCCCTCATGCCGATGCGCACGGCCAGGATCAGCATGCCGGCGACCACCAGCCCGCCGATGAAGGCCGCGAACATGTTGAGCGCGTTCGAAGCGGCCAGCAGTTCATACGTTGCCGTACTCATGTTCTGATTATGTACCCCGGATTGAGATAAAGCGCACGCTATGTCCGAATCCAAGGGGTGCGGTCGGTCGTGGACACGGACCCGGTGGCGTTGGTTCCCTCGGAACATGCGCTCCCTCCGCCATCTCGCCCCGAACCCCCGCCGACGGCCCGGCGCGCTCCTCCTCGCCCTCGCGCTCCCCCTGGCCGGCTGCGCCGCCGACCCCGGACGACCCGGCGCCACCCCGCCGGCGAGCAGCCCGACCGCCGCGGGCGCCACGGCCACCGCGGGCGCCGCGGCCACCGCGGGGCCGGGCACCCGCGAACGGATCCGCGTGGACGGCCGCACCCGCGACTACCTCCTGCACCGGCCCGCCGGCGCCGGCCCGCGGCCCCTGGTCGTCGCCTTCCACGGCCGGGGCTCGGACGCCGCCGGGCTGCGGGAGCGGACCCGGCTGGAGAAGGCCGCCGCGGCCCGCGGCATGCTCGTCGCCTACCCGGAGGGCCTCGGCCGGGGGTGGGGCGCCGGCGCGTGGAAGACGAAGCAGCGGCCGGACCCCGGCCTCGACGTGCGGTTCACCGAGGCGCTGGTCGGTCACCTGGTGCGCACCGGGCTGGCCGACCCCGAGCGGGTCTACGTCGCAGGGTTCTCCAACGGCGGCTCGATGGCGCTGCGCGTCGCGGCCGAGCGCCCCGGCCTGGTCGCGGGAGCGGCCTCGGTCTCCGGCCAGCTGCCCTCGGGCGCCGCCGCCGTCGAACCCACCGGCCCGGTGCCCGTCATGGTCGTCTACGGCGCCGACGACCCCGTACGCCCCCTCGCGGGATGGCCGTCCCCGCCGGCGGACCCCGAGGAGCCGATCCTGCCGACCAGGTCGGCCCGGGACAGCGCGGAGGCCTTCGCCGCGGCGGGGCGCGCCGGGCGCCCGGTGACCGAACGGGAGCGGGGCTACGACCGCACCGTCTGGCGCCTGGGCGGTGATCCGGCGGGCACCGTGCAGCTCCTCGTCGTCCACGACGCCGGGCACACCTGGCCGGGCTCGTCCCTCACCCCGCCCACGGGCTTCGGCCGCACCAGCGGCGCCCTGGACGCCACCGGCACGATCCTCGACTTCTTCGCCGCCGGCCGGTGAGGCGCCCCCGCCGGCCTCACCTGACGGCCCCGGGCCCTCAGGCCTGGGCGCCGCCCCGGGCCGCACCGGTGCCGGTGTCCCCGGTGTCCTCGCGCCGGACCGCCTCGCCGGGGATCACGCGCGGGGTCCCCGGGTCCTGCGCCGGCGCCTGCTCGTCCTTCGCCGCCCGGGCCTCCGCCTTGAGGATGCGCGCCGACTTGCCCGCGGAACGGGCCAGGTCGGGGAGCCTCTTGGCGGCCAGGACGGCTATGACGACGACGAGAATGATCGCGAGCTCGCTCAGTCCGAACACGGCACTCCCCAGATGGCATGCGGTCCGGGCCCGTGACACGGGCCCGGTCGGAATCTACGGCAGGAAGGGACCCGGGTCGACCGGTGCCCGGCCGGGCCGCCGGTCAGAGGTCGAACTCGTGCGGCGGCAGGTCGAGGGCGAAGCAGGCGTCGCGGACGACGGCCCGCTCGTCCTTGTCGAAGTCGCCGTCCGCGCCGCCGATGACGATGCCGATCTGGATGACGGCACGTGCCTCGGCGGGCTTCTTCTTGGCCTTGGCGATCTCCTGGAGCACGCCGACCCTGCCGAAGGCGAAATCGGCGGCCAGCTTGTCCAGGTTGTCCTCGAACCGGCGGCGCAGGTCGTCGGCGGGGAAGTTCCGCAGCACGTCGTTGGTGGCGATGAGCTGGGCGACGCGCTGACGCTCGGACGGGTCGACGGTGCCGTCGGCGGCGGCGACCAGGGCGCACATCGCCATGCTCGCGTCGCGGAAGGCACCGCTCCTGAGGTCATTCTTCTTCGCCACGAGCTGCGTCTGCATCTGCGACGCGGACTCCTTGACGCGGTCCCACAGGGCCATGAGAACTCCGTACGGTCGAGAGGTGGTCTGCGGCCTAGTATCTACAGTCGTGTAGAAGTTACCAGGCCGGCCCGCCGCTCACTCCTCGTCTCCCGCGCCCTCCTCGTCCTCGTCGCCCTCCAGGAAGTCCCCGGCCTCGTCGACGATCTCGGCCGCCACCAGGCCGCCGGCGACGCCCACCGCGAGCCCGGCCGCGCCCGCCGCGACGGCGGTGCCGACGCCGGGGCCGGAGTGGTGCGCCGGCTCGTGTCCGTGGCCGCCCGCGTGCCCGTACACGGCGTGGGAGCCGTAGGAGGCCCGGTGCTCCACGAGCTCGCGGATCCAGCCGTCGACGAGGGTGCCCCAGTCCCGCGCCGCGGCCCCCTCGTGCGGCACGGTGAAGCGGCTCAGGGCGTCGTGGCCGTCCCCGAGCAGCCCCCCGCGCTTGTCCGCCTCCAGGACCACCTCCAGGCCGCCGGGCGCGGCCAGGAAGGTCAGCTCGATCTCGTTGGCCTGGTGGGCGTACTGCGGCGCCGGGGTGAGCTCGATCTCCTGGTAGAAGGGCAGATGCTGCCCGGTGCCGCCGATGCGGCCGTACTCCAGGTCGGCCGAGCGGAAGCCGAAGCCGAGCTGCCCGAGGGCCTCCAGGACGGCCTCCTGCGCGGGCAGCGGTGCCACGGCCAGCGGGTCCAGGTCGCCCTTGTCCCGGGCACCGGCGACCGCCAGCTCGGTCCGCACGCCGAGGACGACGCCCAGCGGCTGCCCGTACAGCTCGGTGACCGGGGTCTCCCAGGGCAGCGTCACCGAGAAGGGCACGCCGTGCCGTTCCCCGGCGTCGAGCCGGAAGCCGCCGCCGACGGTGAACCGGCCGAAGGCGACGACGCCCTCGCTCTCCCCGTCCGCGTGCTCGGCCTCGACCCGGGCCACCAGCTCCAGCGCGATGTGCTCGACGTCGAATCCGGTGGTGCCGCCGACGAGGTCGACCCGGCCCGACAGCACGCCGCCCGGCCGGGCCGCGCCCGGGTCGAGGACCGTGTCCACCGTGGGCCCGCCCACGCCGAGGGAACCGAGCAGCCGCTTGAACACCATCGAGGCGTTCACTCCTTCACGTTCGTGCGGGGAGACATGTCGTGCGGGAACAACCCGAACCGTCCCGCCGTTCTCTACAGGCGAGTAGAAGCATAGGGGTCCACGGACTCCCGATCTTTTTGCTCGTCCTTTACCATGAGAGGGAAAACCTCGGGCGGCCGCCAGGCGGCGCCCACCGACCCCGTTAAAGGAGTCCCGTTCCGTAATGGAGCCTCCCAGTACCGGCCGTGCCACGGACGGCCCGCCAGTGCCCCTGCATGTGCGTGAGGGAAGCGGGGTGGCACGGTGACCGAGGTCCTGCTGCTCCTGCTGGCCCTCCTCCTCACCCTGGCCTGCGCGCTCTTCGTCGCGGCCGAGTTCTCTCTCACCACCGTCGAGCGCGGTGACCTGGAGCGTGCCGCCGAGTCCGGCGAGCGCGGCGCCGACGGCGCCCTGAAGGCCGTGCGCGGCCTGACCCTCCAGCTCTCCGGCGCCCAGCTCGGCATCACGGTGACCTCGCTGGTCATCGGCATGCTGGCCGAGCCGTCGCTCGCGGCGCTGCTGCGCGTCCCGCTTACGGCGATCGGCCTGGGCGGCGCCGCCCCCACGGTGGCGACCATTCTCGGCGTGGCCCTCTCCACCGTCGTCCTGATGGTCGTCGGCGAGCTGGTCCCCAAGAACTGGGCGATCTCCAGCCCGCTGGCGGTCGCCAAGGTCGTCGCCGGTCCGCAGCGCGGCTTCACCGCCGCCTTCGGCCCCTTCATCCGGCACCTGAACAACACGGCGAACCACTTCGTCCGCCGCTTCGGCCTGGAACCGGCCGAGGAGCTCGCCTCCGCCCGCAGCCCCGAGGAACTGGTCGCCCTCGCCCAGCACTCGGCCGCCGAGGGCGCCCTGGAGGCGGACTCCGCCGAGCTGTTCGTGCGCACCCTGCACCTGAGCGAGCTGACCGCGGAGAACGTCATGACCCCGCGCGTGGACGTCAAGGCCCTGGAGGCCCACGCCACCGCGGCCGACGCGGCCAACCTCAGCCACGCCACCGGCCTGTCCCGCTTCCCGGTCTACCGGGCCAGCCTGGACGAGGTCGTCGGCACCGTCCACATCCGCGACGTGCTGGCCCTGGAGCCGGAGCGGCGTGCGGCCACCCCGGTCACCGAGCTGGCCACCGCGCCGCTCCTGGTGCCGGACAGCCTGCCCGCCGACCGCCTTCTGGAGCGCATGCGCAGGGCCCGCACCATGGCCGTCGTCATCGACGAGTACGGCGGCACGGCGGGCGTGGCGACCGTCGAGGACATCGTCGAAGAGGTCGTCGGCGAGGTGCGCGACGAGCACGACCCCGTCGAGGTGCCCGACCTGCTGCCCGCCCCCACCGGGGCGGACGGTCGCACGGCCTGGGAGGCGGACGGATCGCTCCGCCTGGACCGGCTCGCCGGGATCGGCTTCACCGCCCCCGACGGCCCCTACGAGACCCTGGCCGGTCTCGTCGCCACCCATCTGACGCGCATCCCCGCCGAGGGCGACGTCGTCGACCTGGGCGGCTGGCGCCTGGAGGTCCTGGACATCGACCACCACCGTGCCGACCGCCTGCGCGTCGCCGCGCCCGCTCCGGCGGAGCCGGCCGGGGAGCCGGCCGAGCCGGTGGCCGCCGGCCGGTCGTCCCTGCGGGAGCCGGAGGTCGCCCGATGACCGCCGTACAGCTCCTCATCGGCGCCCTGACGCTGCTGACCAACGCGTTCTTCGTCGGCGGCGAGTTCGCCCTGATCTCCGTGCGCCGCAGCCAGATCGAGCCGCGCGCCAACGCGGGCGACAAGCGGGCCCGGATGACCCTGTGGGGCCTGGAACACCTGTCGGCCATGATGGCGACGGCCCAGCTCGGCATCACGGTGTCCTCCCTGGTGCTCGGCGCGGTCGCGGAACCGGCCATCGCGCACCTGATGGAGCCGGTCTTCGAGGCCGTCCACATGCCGGGCGCGCTGGTCCACCCCGTGGCCTTCGCCATCGCCCTGGCCCTGGCGACCTATCTGCACATGCTCATCGGCGAGATGATCCCGAAGAACATCGCGCTGGCCGCCCCGGCCGCCACCGCGTTGATCCTCGGCCCGCCGCTGGTCGCCCTCACCCGGGCCCTGAAGCCGGTCGTCTTCGGCATCAACGCCTTCGCCAACACGCTGCTCAGGCTGCTGCGGGTGGAGCCGAAGGACGAGGTCGGGGCCGTCTTCACCGACGACCAGCTGGCCCGCATGGTCGTGGACGCCAGCGAGGCCGGGCTGCTGACCCCGGCCGACGGCGAGCGCCTGCGCGACGCGCTGGAACTGGGCACCCGCCCGGTCGGCGAGATCCTCGTGCCCACCCCCAAGATGCGCACCGCCCCGCACACCGTCACCCCGGCCGAGCTGGAACGCCTCGCCGCCGAGGCGGGCTACTCCCGCTTCCCGGTCACCGGCCCCGGCGGCACCGTGCTCGGCTACCTGCACATCAAGGACACCCTGGGCATCACCGACCGTGACCGCCCCTTCCCCCGCACCGCCCTGCACCGGGTCACGCGGGTCCGCATCGACACCCCCCTCGACGACACCCTCACCGCCCTGCGCGCCGAGGACAGCCACCTGGCCGCGGTCACCGGCGAGACGGGCACCGTCCTGGGCTTCGTGACGATGGAGGACGTCCTGACGGAGCTGGTGGGGCCGGCGCCGGTGGCGTCGTGACCCGGCCCCGCGTCCCGTCCTCCGGGAGGTGACGGGACGCGACGGCACGGGGCGGGCGGACTTCGGTCCGCCCGCCCCTTCCGCGTCCGGCGTGGGTCCGCAAGGGGCCGGATGTGTGTTCGCCGCGGCAGGTATCCGACCGGCGCGACTAGAGTTCAGGTGTGGGGGAACCGGATTCCCCACGGCGGGCCGTGTCCTCTGCGGTCCGCGGGAAGGTATGCATGCCCTCGGAGAGCGGGCTGGACGCCGAAGGTCGGGCGCAGGCCGCCGACCGGCTCGACGACGATCATTACCCGGCGTACACCATGGGCAGGGCGGCCGCGCTAATCGGTGCCACGCCCGGATTTCTCCGCACGCTCGGCGAGGCGGAACCGATCAGCCCGATGCGGTCGGAAGGCGGCCACCGCCGGTATTCACGCCGACAGCTGCGCCGTGCCGCCCGGGCCCGCGAGCTGGCCGGCCAGGGAACGCCGGTCGAGGCCGCCTGCCGCATCGTCCGCCTCGAGGACGAGCTGGAGGAGGCGCTGCGCACCCACGAGGAACTGCGCCGCACCGCCGGGCGGCCCGGCGGTGGCGGACGCGGCGGCGGGTGAAAATCTGACCCCGGCGAAACAGATATTCGCGGGTGGGCGAGAAGATAACCGCATTCCCATTCTCGCGGTGATATCCGCCGTCATTTGTTGCCCGGGCGGGCGGTGCTTTCCGTGCTAGGCTCGACATCAGTTGCAGTTGTGGTTGCCATTTGCGTTACCGGGTATCCGGGCAGGTGATCATCGCAGCGATGAGAAGACCCGCGCGGTGCGGGTCTCCAGACACTGCCTAGGAGTAAAAATGGCTTCCGGTACCGTGAAGTGGTTCAACGCCGAAAAGGGCTTCGGTTTCATCGCGCAGGACGGCGGCGGCGCCGACGTCTTCGCCCACTACTCGAACATCGCCGCCCAGGGCTTCCGTGAGCTCCAGGAGGGCCAGCGGGTGAACTTCGACGTCACGCAGGGCCAGAAGGGCCCGCAGGCGGAGAACATCGTTCCCGCGTAACAACGCGCGAACCGCACAGGAGGGCCCGCACCGTACGGTGCGGGCCCTCCTGCGTGTGACCGGCGGCCCGCTCACCAGCCGGTCGCGAGCAGGTGGTTGAGGAGCAGCGCCAGTACGGCCTGCGCCGCCAGCCAGGCACTCGGGCGGCCGAGGAGGGCGCAGGCCGGCAGCAGCCACAGGGCGAAGGGCAGCCAGATGCGTTCCGTCTCCGCCTTGCTCATGCCGGACAGGTCGGCGGCCAGCAGGGCGAGGAGCGCCGCGGCCACGAGAACGGCCGCCCGGGTGTCCTCGGCGGCCGCGGTCCCGCCGCCCCGCCGGGCCAGGAGCACGCCCCCGGCCCGCCGCAGCCCCGCCACCGTCGCCAGGCCGGTGACGAGCACCGTGCAGGCGAGATTGGCCCACACCCAGTAGCCGTAGGGGCGCACGCCGGCCGCACCCTGGTAGTACCGCTCCACCAGCAGGCGGTACGCCTCCCACCAGTCGAACCCGGCCGCGGTGAACGCCACCGGCACGACCGCCGCGCCCGCGACCAGCGGCACGAACAGCACCGGGCGCTCCCGCACCCCGCGCCGGCCGAGCCACAGCACCGCCGCGCCGATCACCGCGAACAGCGTCAGTCCGTACGACAGATAACAGGCCAGGCCGAACAGCAGCCCCGAGCCCGCCGCCCACCACGGCGAGCGTCCGGTCACCGCGAGGGCCAGCAGAGCCACGGACCACGCCGCGACCGCCGCGAAGTACCCGTCGGCCGACGTGCCCATCCACACCGCGGCCGGCGCCGTCACCAGGAAGGGCGCCGCCCGCCGGGCGAGCCGCTCGCCGGCCAGCGCCCGCACCGCCACCAGCACCGCCACGCACGCCGTGGCACCCACGGTGATGCACCAGGCCCCGGCCCAGCCCCCGCCCCGCAGCCCGGCCCGGTCCAGCAGCACGAAGGTGAGCGTGGCCGCCGGAGGGTGACCGGCGACGTGGGCGGGCCAGTTGTCGGGGGAGCCGATCAGGATGTGCCGGGTGAAGTCGCGCAGGGTCGCCGGGATGTCGTTCCAGCGGCCGACGGCCTGGAGGTACTCGAAACGGGTGGTGAGCCGGACCGCGATGCCCCGGTGCCAGCCGTCGATCAGGGCGAGGGACCAGATCCAGGCCGTCGCCGTGCCCCAGGACGCGGCGAGCACGGCGCGCCACGGCAGCCGGCCGGCGAGGGACGGGCCGTACGCCACGGTCGCCACCGCCAGCAGGACGGCCGCGGGCGTGCCGGGGCCCGGGTGCGGGTCCCAGCGGCCGGTCAGCGGCGGCCAGCCGACCAGCAGGGAGTGGTCGGTGGCCTGGATGCGGCGGCCGACCAGTACGGCCGCCACCACGAGGAGCACGGCGGACACGACGGCGTACAGGTCGCGGAGGCCGGGGCGGTGGCGGGTCACACGGGCACCGTAGGCCGGAAGATCGTCCCGCGATGGTGCACGCGGCGGACGTCGGCGTTTCGCCACGGGTCGCGGCGCCTTCCCGGGGCCGGGCCCGTCCTACGGTCGGGACATGCGCGACCTCGCCTCACGGCTTCCGACCTCCCCCGGCTTCTGGCGCAGCCCGGTGCGGGGCCGCCGGTTCACGGCGGTGCTCGGCCTCGTCCTGCTCGCCGGCATCACCGTGCTGTTCGTGACGGGCCTGCTGTCGTACGCCGCCTACAACCCCGGTCTGGACCCGGTCAACGACAAGACCCCGGACAAGGGGATCCTCGGCTTCTACCTCTTCCCGTGGCCGGCCGGGCCGGACTGGCTGTACCGCCTCAGCCAGGGCGTCCACGTTACCCTCGGCCTCACCCTGATCCCGGTGCTGCTGGCCAAGCTGTGGTCGGTCGTGCCGAGGCTGTTCACGCTGCCGCCGGTCCGCTCGCTCGCCCACGGGCTGGAGCGGATCTCGCTGCTGCTGCTGGTCGGCGGCGGGCTCTTCCAGTTCGTGACCGGTGTGCTCAACGTCCAGCTGGACTACGTGTTCCCCGGCTCCTTCTACCCGCTGCACTTCTACGGTGCCTGGGTGTTCTTCGCCGCGTTCGTCACGCACGTCGTGCTCAAGGCGCCGATGGCGCTGCGCGCGCTCAGGGGGCCGCGCGACGAGCGCGGCGACGATCTGGCCGCACCCCGGCCCGACCCGCCCACCGTCTCGCGGCGCGGGGCGCTGTGGCTGGTCGGCGGCGGATCGCTGCTGATGTTCGCCACCAACGCCGGCCGCAGCTTCGACGCACCGCTGCGGGAGACGGCCGTGCTCTCGCCGCACGGCGGGCCCGAACCCGGCAACGGCCCCAACGGTTTCCAGATCAACAAGACGGCCGCCTACCTGGGCATCGACCCGGCCGGGACGCGCGACGACGTCTGGCGGCTCGTCGTCGTCGGGCGCACGGGAACCGTCCGGCTCGGCCGGGCCGAACTGCTGGACATGGAGCAGCACAGCGCCGCACTGCCGATCGCCTGCGTCGAGGGCTGGTCCACGTCCGACCAGTGGTGGCGCGGGGTGCGGCTGCGGGACCTCGCCGCGCGCGTGGGCTTCGGGGAGGACCCGCCGGACGTGTTCGTCGAGTCCCTCCAGCGGCACGGTGCCTTCCGCAGCGGGGCACTGCGCGCCAACCAGGTGGCCGAGGGCCGCTCCCTGCTCGCGCTGTCCGTCAACGGGGAGACGCTGAGCCTGGACCACGGGTATCCGGCGCGGATCATCGTGCCCGCCGCGCCCGGCGTGCTGAACACCAAGTGGGTGACGCGGATGACGTTCGGGGACCTGGGATGAGTGCCGTGACGAAGCGGGTGCGGGACCACGAGGGCGGGCTGCGGCCCGCGATCGGTGGTCCCTTCTCCCTCCTTCTGCTTCTCTGCTCGTTCGCGCTCGCCGGTTACGCGGGCGTACGGCTGCTCGCCGGCGACTGGCTCGGCGTGGCGCTGTGGTTCGTGGGGGCGGCGTTGGCGCACGACCTCGTGCTGCTGCCCCTGTACACGGTCGCCGACCGGGCTGTGGTACGGGGGCTGGGCGCGGCCGGACGGCGTGCGTGGGTCCTGTACGTGCGGGTGCCGGCCGCGTTCTCCGGGCTGCTGCTGCTCGTGTGGTTCCCGCTGATCAGTGGCCGGGTCGACCGGCGCTACCGGTCGGTCGCCGGGCTCTCGGCTGAGGGCTTCCTGTCCCGCTGGCTGCTGATCACGGCCGCGCTCTTCGGTGTCTCGGCTCTGCTCCTGGCGCTGCGGGCGCTGCGCAGCGCGACGAAGCGGCGCGCGCCGGACACCCACTGAGCGGCGGTCCGCCGGCCCGTTCACCGAGCCGTTCATCGGTCCGCCCGCCGGGCCGTGACCGCCGGGTACGCGGCCAGGCGGGCCGCGAAGCGGCCGTGCGGGGCCAGCGCGGCGACCGCCCGCGCGTCGGCGGCGGTGTCGACGTCGCGCAGGGGCGGCAGGTCGCGCACCCGCAGGCCGGCCGCGACGAGCCGCTCGCGCTGCACCACCCCCGTCACCGGCGTCGACATGGGCACGCCCCGCAGCAGGGCGGGGTCGGGGCGGGCCAGCCCCAGGGCCCAGAAACCGCCGTCGTCGGCCGGGCCGACGTACGCGTCACAACCGGCGAAGTCCACGGTGAGCAGCTCCGGCGTCACCTGCGGCGTGTCCATCCCGATGAGCAGGGCCGGCCCGGCGCACCCCGCGAAGGCCTGCGCGAGCCGTTCGTCGAGCCCGCCCGCGCACTGCGGTACGACGTCGAAGCCGGCCGGCAGCCAGGGCCCCGGGGAACCGTCGAGCACCAGCACCCGGCGCCGCGCGGGGGTCGCGGCGACGGCGTGCAGGGTGTCGGCGAGGGCCGCTTCGGCGAGCGCCGCCGCCTGGGCCGGGGTGAACGGCGGGGTGAGGCGGGTCTTGACCCGTCCGGGCCGCGGTTCCTTGGCGATGACGAGGAGGGTGGCCGCCATGCTCACCCCGACTTCCCCTCGCGGCCCGGGTCACACGGGACGGGGCGCACCGGTTCCTCGGACAGCACCCGGCGCATGTCCCGCACCGCGTGCCAGGTGCCGCGCCAGGTCCCCGTCACCTTCGAGGCGCCGGTGCGGGGCAGGTAGGGGACGTCGTGCTCGGTGATCCGCCAGCCCGCGTCGGCGGCGCGCACCACCATCTGGAGGGGGTAGCCGCTGCGCCGGTCGGTGAGACCGAGGGCGAGCAGCGGCTCGCGGCGGGCGGCACGCAGCGGGCCGAGGTCGTGCAGGCCCAGGCCGGTGCGGCGGCGCAGCATCCGGGCGAGGGCGAGGTTGCCCGCGCGGGCGTGCGCGGGCCACGCGCCCCGGCCCTGTGGGCGCCTGCGGCCGAGCACCAGGTCGGCCGTGCCGGAGCGCACCTCGTGCACGAAGGGCGTCAGCAGGGCCGGGTCGAGGGAGGCGTCGCAGTCGCAGAAGCAGACGACCTCGGCGGTGGCGGCGCCCAGTCCGGCGTGGCAGGCGGCACCGAAGCCGCGACGCGGTTCGGCCACGACGGTCGCGCCGAGGGCGCGGGCGAGGTCCGCCGAGCCGTCGGTGGAGCCGTTGTCGACGACGAGCGCGCGCCAGCCGTCGGGGATGCGGGCCAGGACCCAGGGGAGGGCCCCGGCCTCGTTCAGGCAGGGGAGTACGACGTCGACATCCGCGGGAGGCGAGGTGGTCACGGCCTTCACCCTACGAAGCCGAATCGGACACATCGCGGCGCTCCCCGCGCAGGTCCGCCCGCGCGAACTCCCGCATTCCCTCCGCGAACCCGACTCGGGGCCGCCAGCCCAGTTCCGCCCGCAGCCGTGCGGAGTCGGCGGTGATGTGGCGTACGTCGCCGAGGCGGTACTCGCCGGTGACGACGGGCTCGGGCCCGCCGTGGGCGACGGACAGGGCGGTCGCCATCTCGCCCACCGTGTGCGGGGTACCGCTGCCGGTGTTGTAGACCGTGAGCGTCCCGGACGGCGGATCGGCCTCCAGCGCCGAGACGTTCGCCGCCGCCACGTCCCGGACGTGCACGAAGTCACGGCGCTGGCGGCCGTCCTCGAAGACGCGCGGGGCCTCGCCGCGGGCGAGCGCGGAGCGGAAGAAGGACGCGACACCCGCGTAGGGGGTGTCGCGGGGCATCCTCGGCCCGTACACGTTGTGGTAGCGCAGCGACACCGCCGTCGCGCCGGTCGTCCGGGCCCACGCGACGGCCAGGTGTTCCTGGGCCAGCTTGGTGGTGGCGTACACGTTGCGCGGGTCGGCCGGGGTGTCCTCACCGACCAGTCCGGCGGAGAGGTCCGCGCCGCAGACCGGGCACGCGGGTTCGAACCGGCCCGCGTCCAGGTCGGCGACGGCGCGCGGCCCGGGCCGCACCGCACCGTGCCGGCCGCACGCGTACCGGCCCTCCCCGTACACGACCATGGACCCGGCGAGGACCAGCCGCCGTACGCCCGCCTCCGCCATGGCCGTGAGCAGGACGGCGGTGCCCAGGTCGTTGCGCGAGACGTACTCCGCCGCGTCGGCGAATCCGTCGCCCAGTCCCACCATCGCCGCCTGGTGGCACACGGCGTCCACCCCGGCCAGCGCCCGGGCGACGGCCTCCGGGTCGCGCACGTCGGCCCGGGGGTCCTCCCGGACGTCGTAGCCGACGGGTTCGTGCCCGTGGGCCCGCAGGGCCTCCACGACGTGGGACCCGATGAACCCGGCACCGCCGGTGACCAGTACGCGCATACGGCCACGCTAGGTCCGCGAGGCCGCCGGTGCCCGGTGCCGGGCCCCGGCACGTCACGAGTCCGCAAGGCGGGTGCGGGAACGGCGTCCCGGCGACTTTGCCATCTCTTTACAACCTACTCCGCCGCCGCCTCGTCTCTCCGCTCGATCCGCGACCACGCGACCACGCGTTCCCGCCCACCGACCACGGGCGGGCGGACCGACCGCAGAGAGAGAGAGAGCGACCCGATGCGCCGCACCATCCTCAGTGCCCTGGCACTCGCGTGCACCGCCGTCCTGGCGAGCACCGCCCCCGCGTTCGCCGACGGCCCGACCGCGACCCCCAGCAATCCCCCGGCGGCCGCCACCCCGAGCCAGGTGCCGACGCCCGTGCCGTCCGTCAGTTCCCCGGCGGAGGGTTCCGAGCCGAACCAGGGGTCGACGCCGGTGCCGACGCCGTCCGTCAGTTCCCCTGCCCCGGCCGCCGAGCCGAGCAGCCCGGCGGCCGGCGGTCAGGTCTCCGCCGTGCCCGCGGGCGCGCCCGACACCGGGGTGACGGCCTCCGAGTCCGCCGGGGGCGGCGGTGCCCTCGTCGGCGCGGGCGCCGGCACGCTCCTCGCCGCGGGCGGCGCGGTCGCATTCGTCGTGCGCCGCCGCCGGGCGACCGGGGCATGACCCCGTTCTCCAGGCGCGCCCTGGCCGGCCTCGCCCTGGCCTCGCTGCTGGTGGGCTGCGGCGGCGGGCCCGGGTCCGAGGGAGCCGGGACGACCGCGCCGCCCGCGCGTACGGCGCCGCCCGCGCGGTCCGACGCCGGGCCGGCGCGGCCCCTGGAGCGGTCGGTCCCGGTCGGCCTGCGCATCCCGGCCATCGGGGTCGACACCCCGGTGATGGCCCTGGGCCTGCAACCGGACGGCACCGTGCAGGTGCCGCCCGTCACGGACCACGACCGTGCGGGCTGGTACCGGCACTCGCCCACGCCGGGACAGGTGGGGCCGTCGGTCGTCCTCGGCCACGTCACGGTCGGCACCCACGGGGACGGCGTCTTCCGCCACCTGGAGCGGCTGCGCCGGGGCGACCGGATCGAGGCGCGCCTGGAGAACGGCACGGTCGCGGTGTTCACCGTCACGTCCCTGCGGACGGTGGCGAAGGCGGAGTTCCCCACGCAGGACGTGTACGGGGACGTGGACCGGCCGGAGTTGCGGCTCATCACGTGCGGCGGCCCGCACGACGGCGAGGGCTACCGGGACAACGTCATCGCCTTCGCCGAGCTGACCGCCACCGCGCCGACGGCCTCCGCGCCGTCGTGACCACGGGAACGCGGACGTCCGCTCCGGCGTCTTCCCCCTGCCCCCCACACGACCATGGAGAGCGTTGAAACGGTCCCGTGAGAGGGCGGCGTCCGAGCTGTTCGCCGCCCTCTACCCCCGCCTGGCCGGCTGGTGCCGCCGTCTCGTCGACGACGACGGGACGGCCCACGAGATCGCCTCCGAGGCCTTCACCCGGCTGTGGGCCCGCTGGACGTCCGTGGACGAGCCCCGCGGTTTCCTCTACGTCACCGCCGCCAACCTCGTCCGGGACCACTGGCGCAGGCTGGAGCGCGAGCGCCGGGCCGTGCGCCGGGTCACCGCGGAGGTCGCCGTCCGCCCGCACGACCAGCAGGCCGATCCGTCGGTACGCCTGCTCGTGCAGTCCCTGCCGGAGCGACTGCGCGTGCCGATCCTTCTCCACTACTACGCTGACATGCCGATCCGGGAGGTGTCCGTGCTGACCGGGCGCAAGGAAGGAACCGTCAAGGCCGACCTCCACGCGGCCCGCGAACTGCTCCGCGTCCATCTGAGGAGAAGCCTTGACCACACGCTTTGAGGGCGATCCGGACGGTCCGGAGTCCGTCTACGACGATCCGCACGATCCGCTGCTGGTCGTCCTGCGCCCGGGACCGGACTTCCTGGGCCCGCCGCCGGGCCGCTACGAGGCGATCCGCCGGGCGGCGTCCCGGCGCCGCCTGCTGCGCGCCGCCGCCGGGGCCGCCGCGACCTGTGCCGCCGCTGCCGCCCTGTTCACGCTGCCCCTCCAGTGGACGCAGCCGACACCGCCGGCCCGCCCGGCCGTTCCGCTGGCCCCGCCGCCCCCGGCCGTGCCCTCGCCGTCGTCGTCCCCGTCCCCGTCCCCGACGTCCCCGTCCCCGACGTCCGCGCCCACGCCGTCCCCGTCCGCGTCCGGCGCCCCGCCCCAGGGCCAGGGCCAGGCGGTCCTCAGTACGTCCGTCCCCGCCGCGCCGTTCGCCACTCCGAGCACGTCACCGGCCGTGGGCCGGCCGGCACCGGAGACCTCCTCCCCCGTCGGGGCGACGCCGACGGCCCGCCCGAGCACCGCCGCCACGCCCTCGGAGTGAGCCGTCGCGGGCGTGTCGCTGGGACAATCGGACGATGATCTATCACGTCGTACCGCTCGCCGACTGGGACGCCGATCCCGGCCGGCCGTACGCGCCCGCGTCCCTCGCCGCGGAGGGGTTCGTCCACTGCTCCCCTGACGAGGCGACGACCCTCGCCGTCGTCGACGCCTTCTACCGCACGGCTCCCCGGCCGCTGCTCGCCCTGGTCGTGGACGAGGAGCGGCTCACCGTGCCGTGCGTGTGGGAGGCGGCGGCTCCCGCTCCGCCGCCCGGGGTGGCCGAGGGCACCCTGTTCCCGCACGTGTTCGGCCCGGTCGACCGGGACGCCGTCGCGCGGATCCTGGAGGTCAGGTGGGACGACGAGGGCCGGGCGGCCGGTCTGGCCGCCGCCGGCTGACGCCGGGGCCCTCGTCGGTTCCGCGTGCCGGTGCCGCTCAGCCGTCCTGCTCGGAGGCGCCGCCGAGCAGTGCCGACGCGGTCTCCACCGCGGTGGCGGCGGGCGCGGGCGCGGGCACGGCCGCCGGGTCGGGGTGGCAGGTGAAGCCGAGCCGGGCCATGGCCCGGGTGACCTCGCCGCCGGTGAAGTCGCGGCGGTCCTGGCGGGTGATGACCGCACCCACCTGCTTGACGGGGTAGCGGCGGCGGGCGATGGTCACGGACTCACCCGTGATGGGCTCGGGGGTGATGCCCTTCATCGAGCTGATCACCCCGTCCTTGGTCAGGTCGAACGGGTACCGGGCGATGACGCAGCGCATGAGGCCTCACAGGGGAGCGGAGGGGATTCGGGGAGGGGGTGTGGCGTTCGTGGCGGCCGTGCGGCCGGACGGGGCGGGCCCCCGGGTGGGGGGAGCGCCGCGCGGCGGGGCCCGGTGCCGGGCCCCGGTCGCGCTGCCGGACTCAGGCCGCCGAGCCGCCGGTCGACTGCCGCCGCGGCCTGCGCCGGGGAGCGTCGCCGGCGGGCCGCCCCTGGCCTGAGCCGCCCTGCACGGACCGGCCCTGCCCCGCGCGGCCCTGGCCGGTGCCGCCCCCCTGCGCGCCGCGGCCCGCACCGCCGCCGCGGCCACGGCGGCCACGGGACGAGGAGCCCCCGGACGCGGCGCGCCGGGGACGCTCCACGACCGGCGCGGCGATGACCACGGGAACGCCGGACGGCGCCTGCGCGCCGGTGATGCGGGTCAGCTCCTCCTCGCCCGACCGGACGGGGGTGATCTGCGGGGTGATCCCGGCCGACACCATCAGCCGGCTGAAGTCGCGCCGCTGGTTGGGGGTGACCAGGGTGACGACGCTGCCGGACTCGCCCGCGCGGGCGGTACGGCCGCCCCGGTGCAGGTAGTCCTTGTGGTCGCTGGGCGGGTCGACGTTGACGACCAGATCCAGGTTGTCGACGTGGATGCCGCGGGCCGCCACGTTGGTCGCCACCAGCGCGGTGACCTGTCCGTCCTTGAACTGGGAGAGGGTCCGCGTGCGCTGCGGCTGGGACTTGCCGCCGTGCAGACCCGCCGCGCGGACGCCGCTGCTCAGCAGGTGCTTCACCAGCCGGTCCACGGCGTGCTTGGTGTCGAGGAACATGATGACCCGGCCTTCGCGCGCCGCGATCTCGGTGGTCGTGCGGTGCTTGTCCGCCTCGTGCACGTGCAGCACGTGGTGCTCCATCGTGGTGACCGCGCCGGCCGACGGGTCGACGGAGTGAACCACGGGGTCCGTCAGGTAGCGCTTCACCAGCCGGTCGACGTTGCGGTCGAGGGTGGCGGAGAAGAGCAGCCGCTGCCCGTCCGGGCGCACCTGGTCGAGCAGGGCGGTGACCTGGGGCATGAAGCCCATGTCGGTCATCTGGTCGGCCTCGTCCAGGACGGTGATGGCGACGTCGTCCAGCCGGCAGTCGCCCCGGTCGATGAGGTCCTTGAGGCGTCCGGGCGTCGCGACGAGGAGCTCGGCCCCCGCCCGCAGGGCGCCGGCCTGCTTGCCGATCGACATGCCGCCGACGACGGTCGCCGACCGCAGTCCCACGGCGCGGGCGTACGGGGTGAGCGCGTCGGTGACCTGCTGGGCGAGTTCACGGGTGGGGACGAGCACGAGGGCGAGCGGCTGCCGCGGCTCGGCACGGCGTCCCGCCGTACGGGCCAGCAGGGCGAGGCCGAAGGCGAGGGTCTTGCCCGACCCGGTACGGCCGCGGCCGAGCACGTCACGGCCGGCCAGCGAGTTGGGCAGGGTCGCCGCCTGGATCGGGAACGGCTCGGTCACGCCCTCGCGGCCGAGCGCGGCCAGCAGGGCCGGCGGCATGGCGAGGTCGGCGAAGGCCTCCACGGCCGGCAGCGCCGGGGTGATCGTCTTCGGCAGCGCGAACTCGCCCTGGGGAGCGGCCGGCCGGCGCCCGGACGAGCCCTGGGAGCGGCGCGGGCCGCCGGACCGCCCGGCCCCTTCGGAGTACCGGCCGCCGCCCTTGCCGGAGGCCGGGGCCCCGTTGCGCGTGCGGGTGGATCGGGTGTTCGTGCGTGTGCGGTTCATGCGGAACCTTCCTTGATACGGCACGTATCGAGGGAGTCCCGCAGCGGTGGAGCAGCGCAGGGAATCGCAAGAACGGGCCGGCCCCGGTCGGATTCGGCGCGAGTGGGCCGTGGGACCGGGAGAATCGGGTGAATCGAAAAGAATGGAATGGTCAGGGACGGAGGAAATCGCGGGAATTCGGATTCACGCCCTGAAACGCCGCGAGCTGGGGCCCGCACCCTTCAGGTGCGGGCCCCAGCTGCGAAGTGTGTGTGAGCGTCAGGCGGGAACGATGTTCTCGGCCGTCGGGCCCTTCTGGCCCTGCGCCACGTCGAACGTCACCTTCTGGCCTTCCAGCAGCTCGCGGAAGCCCTGGGCGTTGATGTTCGAGTAGTGGGCGAACACGTCGGGGCCGCCGCCGTCCTGCTCGATGAAGCCGAAGCCCTTTTCGGCGTTGAACCACTTCACGGTACCGGAAGCCATGTGAATCTCCTTCGGAAACGGTGCTCGGAGCCCGCCCTGTGCGCGCCCCGGTCGCCGCGATGATCACCCCGTCGGAAAAACCTTCAGGCAACCACTACTGCAACTTCCATCGACAGTAGCACGCCGTGATCGGCCGGGCGCCGGGGATAATCCCGCCCCGGAGGGCCGGGAGGGGAATATTCCTGGCGCATGACGCCGAATTCTCCAGTCATGGCCGCAGATATTGCTCCGCCCCGAACGCAGGGTCCACCGGCGTCCTCGTCCCTCGCGGCGCCCTGACCTCCGCCGACGGCGTCACGGGGCACCGGTGTCCGTCCCGGCACGGGAGACGCCGCGGGCGTCGTCGCCGTCCCGTGCCGAGACGAGGAGCACACCGGCCGCGAGAGGGACCGGAGCCCGTCAGCGGCGGGCCTTGGCCCGGTCGAGGGCGGCGACACCGAGCGCCGCGAGGACGATCTGGATGAGCCACTCGACCCAGTCGACGCCGTTGGTGTCGGCGACGCCGAAGGCCGCGGCGAGGGCCGATCCGACGAGGGCGGCGACGATGCCGACCGCGATGGTCCACAGGATGCCGATGCGCTGACGTCCGGGAACGACGAGCCGGCCCAGGACGCCGATGACGATGCCGATCACGACGGCGCTGATGATGCCTGATATCTCCATGCTTGCCCCTCGGGTGGATTTATCTCGTCCTTACGGATGCCCGTTCGAAGCGCGTGCAGTCCGGCGGGGAGCGGCGCCCGCCGTCAGACGTTGACGCCGAAGTCGGCGGCGATGCCGGCCAGCCCGGAGGCGTAGCCCTGGCCGACGGCGCGGAACTTCCACTCGGTGCCGTGGCGGTAGAGCTCGCCGAAGACCATCGCGGTCTCGGTGGAGGCGTCCTCGGAGAGGTCGTAGCGGGCGATCTCCTGGTTGCCGGCCTGGTTGACGACCCGGATGAAGGCGTTGCGGACCTGGCCGAAGCTCTGGCCGCGGTTCTCCGCGTCGTGGATGGAGACCGGGAAGACGATCCGCTCGATGCCGGCCGGGACGGCGGCGAGGTCCACCTTGACGCACTCGTCGTCGCCCTCGCCCTCGCCGGTGAGGTTGTCGCCGGTGTGCTCGACCGATCCGTCCGGGCTGGTGAGATTGTTGTAGAAGACGAAGTGCCCGTCCGTGGGCACCCGGCCCGAGGCGTCCAGGAGCAGCGCGGAGGCGTCGAGGTCGTAGTCGGTGCCGGTCGTGGTGCGCACGTCCCAGCCGAGGCCGACCAGGACGGCGGTCAGGCCCGGCGCCTCCTTGCTGAGCGAGACGTTGCCACCCTTGGCCAGGGAAACTCCCACTGCGTACTCCTTCTCGGTGAGTGCGGTCGTGGTCCACGGCGCGGACACGGTCTCGAATCTACAGCAATGTAGAAGATGTCCGGCGGGCGGTCCGCCCGGCCCGGGGCGTCTATACGATGTCCGCCCGGGAAACGGGCGGCGGCGGAGAGAAGGGAGTGCGGGCGTGGCGGATGACCGGCGTCCCCGGCGGCGGGGGCAGGGCGAGCTGGAGGCGCTGGTGCTCTCGGTGCTGCGTGGGGCGGAGGGTCCGGCGACGGCCGGCTGGGTGCAGGAGCGCCTGGGCGGGGACCTGGCCTACACGACGGTGGTCACGATCCTGACCCGCCTGCTGGACAAGGGCGCGGTGAGCCGGGAGCGCGCGGGCCGGTCCTTCGCCTGGACGCCTGCCGCGGACCAGGCCGGTCTGGCCGCGCGCCGGATGCGCGGGGTGCTGGACGCGGAGAGCGACCGCGGGGCGGTGCTGGCGAGCTTCGTGACGGGCCTCGACCCGGCCGACGAACGGCTGCTGCGCGACCTGCTGGGCGACGCGCGGGCCGCGGAGGAGGACTGACGTCGCCCGTCCGCCCGGGGCCGGGCGGACGGGCGGGGCGGGAGCGCCCCCGGCGCGGGCACTTCCAGCGGCCCCCGCACCCCGGATCCGCCCCGCCGCGTCCCGCCCGAGGGCAACGCCCGCCGCGCCGGCACTACTTGCTGACGGCGAAACGCATCAGGGCGTGCTCGTCCCCCTGCTTGATCTTCCCCGTCTCGTTGATCACTTCCAGCTTCCACGAACCGCCGACCCGCACGGCCTTGGCCACGGCGCAGCCGTTGTCCTGGCTGAGCATGCTGGGCCAGATGTCGGCGACCTGCTGGGTGCTGCCGCCGGTCGCGTCGTAGACCTTGAAGCTGACGTTGCGGGCCTTCTGGAAGGAGCTGCCCTTCTTGTAGGCGGCGGCGACGAACACGATCGACGTGATCACCGCCGGGAGCCGCGCGAACTCGACGGTCACCGTCTCGTCGTCCCCGTCCCCGTGCCCCGTCTGGTTGTCGCCGCTGTGGAGCAGCGAACCGTTGCCCATCGGGTCGAGCGAGTCGATCCCGGCGAGGCGCACCGGGTCGCCGCCCTGCATGGCGATGGCGATCAGGTCCAGGTCGGTGCCGGACTTGCGGCGCAGCTTGCCGAGCACTCCGCCGCTGCTTCCGGCGGTCGGGTCCCAGGAGACGCCGATGGACAGGTGGGTCACTCCGTCCAGGTCCGCCGGGCCGTCTTCCTTGGTGAGCGTGATCATGCGCGCGTCCTCCTCCGTCAGGTAACTACTACGCAAAGTCTGCCTGGCACCCGGTGATTCCGGGACGACGGGTCGGACTCGCGCGGTTCTGCCCGCCGTCGGGCGGGCCGGGCGGTCGTCGGCCGGGAGGTTCAGCGCACCGGGAAGCCGAAGGCGCGGTCCTGCTCCCTGAGCCAGGGCAGGACGCGGCGCAGGGCCTCGACGGTCTGGGAGCGGTCGCCGCCGGCGTCGTGGAAGAGCAGCGTCGGCCCGTTGGGCAGTTCCCGCTCCACGGTGGCGACGATGGCGTCCGTGCCCGGCCGCTCGAAGTCCTTGGTGTCCACGTTCCAGCCCAGCGGGCGCATGCCGTGGGAGGCGGCCAGCTTGCGGCTGTACGGGGTGAAGGCGCCGCCCGGTGCCCGGTAGTACACCGGACGAACGCCCCCGGACGCCTCGGTGATCATGCGCTCGGCGTCGAGGATCTCCTTCGCCTGGTACGCCTCGGACTTCTTGTCCATGGAGGTGTCGTGCGAGACGGAGTGGTTGCACAGCTTGTGCCCGGCCTCGACCACGTCCTTCACGAGGTCCGGGTGGGCCTGCGCCTGGATGCCCGTCATGCAGAACGTGGCCTTCACCTCGTACTCCCGCAGCACGTCGAGCACTTGGGGTGTCCAGGCGGGGTCGGGGCCGTCGTCGATGGTGATGTTGACGCCGCTCGCCCCCGCGTCCGAGGCGTGCGCGATGGTCACGGCGACGTGCCCGGCGTCCTCGCCCGGGGTGGCCGACGCGGTCGCCTCCGGCGAGGAGGCGCCCACGGAGTCCGCCTGCGCGGTCCACACCGAGGCACCGACGGCGAGCATCGTCACCCCGAGCGCCGCCCCGACGACCTTGCCGTACCAGCCCCGCCCGCCACTGTGCCGTGCCATGTCCGCCCCGCTTCCACGCCGTTGCCCGTCTCGGTCACCTCGAGTCCACCTGGCATGACGACGAACGGCGGCCGGGGGATGCGTCCGTTACCGATCACGGACAATTCCGGGGGGATTCGTGAACAACTCGACGGGCGGGGGCGGATCGTGGCCCCGGCATCACAGGTCGAGCTGGTACTCCAGGGCCCGGTGCGTGGGGACGTAGCCCAGGGCGTCGTTGACGGCCCGCATGTGGGTGTTGCTGTCCGCCGTGTCGGTGACCAGGCCGGCGAGTGCGGGGTGGTCGGCGCGGGCGAGGCGGATCGACTCGGCCTTCATCCAGTGGCCGAGGCCGTGGCCGCGGTGCTCGGGCAGCACGCCGGTGCCGTAGTGCAGCCCGTCGCCCTTGCCGTCGCCCGGCACGACGAGTTCGGAGAAGCCGACGACCGAGCCGTCCGACTCGTCGACGGCGGCCACCGTGGTGAGCAGGTCCCCGCGGTCGGCGACGGCCCGGGCGGCGGCCAGGACCCGCTCGACGTCCCAGGCGACGACGCCGTAGTCGGTGTCGTCCATGGGCATGTCGTCCATGGCGCGGCGCGACGCGGCGAAGCTCTCGGCCAGTTCCCCGGGGACGGTGCCGCGCCACGACACGAGACGGTAGCCGGGGTGCGGCCGCCGGGCCGCCGCGTCGATCCCGCCCGCCCTGTCGCTGTCCCACCCCCGCAGCGGGAGCCGCGCGTACGTCAGCGCCAGCACCCTGCGGAAGCCGTGTGCGGCGAGGAAGTGATCGCCGGGCGTCCCCGCGTCGGCCCGGGCCAGCACCGACCTCCGGCCGGCCTCCCGCGCGGCGGCCACCGCCGCCTCGAGCAGCCGCGAACCGACCCGACGGCGCCGCTCCGCGCTGTGCACGTTCACCTGGAGCTCCGCCAGGTGTTCCTGTCCCTCCCGGGTGAACACCCGCAGGAACGCGGACCCGAGGGGCTCGCCGTCGTCCCGGGCGGCCAGCCACGCGAGGCGGTGGCCGGACGAGGTGCGTTCGGGATCGGCGAGGGCGGTGACGCGGAGGGACAAGGGGTGCTCCGAGGGGACCGGCGGAACGAGGGCGGCCCCAGTCGACCACGCGGTGGGCGAGGGCGACAGCGGATTTCGGCGGGCGGGGCGCGACGCGACTCCTTTCCTCGCCCCACCGGATCCCGGGAGCGCCGGCCCTGGGCGTCCGCACCTGTGCGACTCGCGAAAAGGCTTATAAACTGGGCCAGTTGGTGCGGGGTGTGTGCGTGACGGGTGTCGAGTGCGGAGGGCCACGTGATGCGGATCGGGGAGATGCGGCTCGGTGACGGGACCGCGGTGCGGGTCGAGGTCGACGGACAGGACGAGAGCGGTGTCGACCGGGTGGGCCGGGGGTCGGCCGTCGTCCGGGACTCGGCGCACACCCTCCAGGAGGCGCTCGCGCACATCGGGCCCGCGGTCGAGGCGGTGGCCGCCAGCGTCCGGGGCCTGGCGAACCGGCCCGACACGGTGAGCGTGGAGTTCGGCATCAAACTGTCCGCGGAAGCGGGCGTCGTGGTGGCCAGGGCGGCGAGCGAGGCCAACTTCGCCGTACACCTGGAATGGGACACCCGGGACCCCGGATAATCGGGTACATGACAGCGTTCCGGGGGGAAGCGGCGCTGGAGTCGGGCCTCGCCCGCGTACAGTGCGCCGACGGGATCGCGGGGGCGGGATTCCTCGTGGCGGCCGACGTCGTCTGCACCTGCGCCCATGTCGTCGCGGACGCGCTGGGACTGCCGCGGGACACCGCGGCCCCGCCCTCCGGGACCGTACGGGTGGAGTTCCCGCTCGCGCGGGACGCGGGGGGAAGCGTCCCCGTCCGTCACGCCCGGGTCGTCTCCTGGCAGCCGCTGCTGGGCGACGACACCGGTGACGTGGCCCTGCTGCGCCTCGACGCACCCGTCTCCGGCGCCCGCCCGGTGCCCCTGGTGGACGGGACGTCCGTGTGGGGGCACACCTTCCGCGCGTACGGGTTCCCGGGTGGTGCCGACCACGGGGTGTGGGCGGCCGGCACGCTGCGGAGCGTCCAGGGCGCGGGCTGGGTGCAGATGGACACCGGCCCCGGTGGCCCGCGGGTGACCAACGGCTACAGCGGCGCGGCGGTGTGGGACGACGTGCAGGGCGGGGTCGTCGGGCTGGCCGTGGCGGCCGGTCGCGGCGATCTGGCGGGCACCGCGTTCCTCGTCCCGTCCGCCGCGCTCGTGGACGAGGCGGTGCTGCGCCCCACGTGTCCGTTCCGCGGCCTCGACGTGTTCGAGGAGGAGGACAGCGCGTTCTTCCACGGACGCGAGGACGACGTGGAGCGGCTCCTCGCGTCGATCACCGGGCGTCCCCTCACCGTGGTCGTCGGCCCCTCGGGATGCGGCAAGTCCTCGCTGATCCGCGCCGGCCTGCTGCCGCGGCTGCGCGCGGACGGCACGGGGGTGACCGTGCTGCGCCCCGTGCCCGGCAGCCCGCCCGGGGCACTGCTGGCGCACGCGCTCGCACCCGTCCTGGAGCCGGACCGCGGGGAGATCGACCGGATCGGCGCGGCGGAGAGACTGGCGCGCATGCTGGACGGCGAGTCCGGCGAGTCCGGCGGAACCTCCGGGCCCGCGGACCGGGCCGGAGCGGACGGCGAAGGCATCCCGCCCGCCGTCGCCGCCCTGCGCGCCTCGCTCCAGGAGCGGACCGGCCGAGCCGGTCACCTCATCGTCGTCGACCAGCTCGAGGAGTACGCGGGCGCCGAACCGGCGGCCGCGCGCACCCTGCTCCGTCTCCTCCTCGCGCTGACCGAGGACCCGGGCGCGGGGCGCGGGCCGCGCGTCGTGGCCACCGCACGTCAGGAGTCCCTCGACGTCCTGCTGACCTCCCACACGTCCCGCTCCCTGAGCGACGCCGTCCTCTTCCTCGCCCCGCTCGACGCGGAGAACCTGCACCGCGCGGTCACCGGCCCCGTCGACGCCGTACCGGGGCTGTGGCTGGAGCCCGGCCTCGCCGAGCGCGTCGTCGAGGACGCCGCGGACGAGCCCGGCCGGATGCCGCTGGTGGAGTTCACCCTCACCAGGCTCTGGGAGCGGCGCGAACGCTCCATGCTCACCCACGCCGCCTACGACGAACTCGGCGGCGTCACCGGGACCCTGGTGGGCTACGCGGACGACGCCTACCGGACGCACGTGCCCGAGGCCGACGAGGGCCTGGCCCGCAGGCTGTTCGTGCAGCTGGCCCGCCCCGACGACCGGGGCGGATACATCCGCCGCGCCGTACCCGCCGCCGGGCTCGACCCGGCCGCCGCGGCGCTCGCCCGCCGTCTCGCCCGGGGGAAACTGGTCGTCCTCGGCGAGACGGCCGACGGCACGGAGATCGTCGACCTCACGCACGAGGCCCTCACCCGGCTGTGGCCCCGGCTGCGCGCCTGGCTGGACGACAGCAGGAACTTCCGGCAGTGGCAGGAGCAGCTGCGCACGGACATGGCGCGCTGGGAGGAGAAGGGCCGCGAGACGGGCGCCCTCCAGCGCGGCCGGACCCTCGCCGAGGCCGAGGAATGGCTCCAGCGGCTGCCCGAGGACGTGACCGCGGACGAGCGCGCCTACATCGAGGCGGGCCGCCGTTACGCGCGGCGGACGGTCCGCAGGCTGCTGGCGGGAGGCGCGCTGCTGACGGCACTGCTGCTGGTGGCCGGCACGCTGGGCACGGTCGCCTGGAACACCGGCAGCGAGCTCCGGACCCAGTTGCGCACCCTCGCGGCCCGCGCGCTCGCGGAGGAGTCCGGCAGCGTGCAGGCCCGGCAGCCGGGCAGGGCGGTGCAGTGGGCGCTCGCCGCCTGGCACGCCGACCGGACGGTACCGCGGGCGCGGGAGGCCCTGCTCGCGCAGTACGCCCGCACCCGGTACGTCCGCGGCCTGCACACCGGCCTGTGGCGGGGCCGCGTCCAGGACCTGGTCGCCACCCCGGACGGCGGCACCCTCGCGGTGCGCTCCAAGCCCGACGGCAAGGACCCGTACGAGGTGTCCGTCGTCACCGGCGTACTCGACGGCACACCGCGGCACCACCTGCTCGACGGCGTCCCCGCCACCCAGCCGCGCGCCGCGCTCAGCCCCGACGGGCGCCACTACGCCGCGGCCATGCCCGACGGCACGGTGTGGCTGTGGCGGCTGGACGGACAGGGCGGCAGACCGGCGAAACTCGGCGGACGGCTCACGGCCGAGGGCGACACCGTCTCCGGCGGACTGGACTTCAGCGCGGACGGCACCCGGCTGCTGCGGTGGCTCGACATCCACACGCCCGCCGACGAACGGGTGCGACCGCGGGCCCTGCTCGCCGCCTGGGACCTCGCGGACCTGAAGCCGCTCCCGGTGGCGGACACCGTGGTGTCGACCGCCGGGAACCAGACCGTGCGTTTCGGCGAGGACACCGGCACCGTCGAGGTCACGACGGCCGACTCCGAGGACGCCGGAACCCCCGACGGCACCGTGCTGCGCGACCTGCGCACGGGCCGTGAGCTGCGGAGGATCCCGGCCGCCGGTGCCCCCGGCGAGTGGGTGAGCTCCGACTCCACGGGCGCCTACGGCTTCGACACGGCGGAGAACGGCGACGCCGGTTACGCCGACCTGACCCTCGGCCGACGCGGCACGGACGACACGTACGTCACCCGGCTGCCCCTGGACGACGAGCCGGGCTACGAGGACCCGAAGCTCACCGTCGCGCGGCGGGAGGAGGGCGGGCTGACCGTGCTCTCCCCGGTCGGGGACACCCTGGTGGTGGCCCACGCGCCCGCCGTGCCCCGGCCCGACTCCGCGGAGAGCGACGAGGCGTCGGTCCTGTCGCCGGACGGCGACCGGAGCGCGCGGCTGGCGAAGGACGAGGTGCGGGTGGTGGACCTCGTGCACGGGGGATCCACGGCCGGCGCACTGCCGGCCGGCTTCGACTCGTACGGGTCGAACCTCGTCTGGACCCAGGACGGCAGATACCTCGTACTCGCCGAGGAGGACGGTTCGCGCCTGCACGTGTACGACGCCGACGCGCCGTCCCACCGCACCGACGTGCCGGCGGGCGAGGGCCCGGCGACCGAGGAGGAGCGGACGTTCACCGGCACCGTCGAGCCCCTGCCCGACGGCGACGTGGTCGCCCTGACCCGGGCTGGCACCCTGCTCCGGGTGGACCCGGAGCGCGGCGTGCGGACGGGCGAACCGCTGACGGTGGACCCCTCGCCGCGCGACCGGGGCTTCCCCCCGTACCGGAGCCGGGTCGTGAGCCGCCCGGGCCACCCGGAGCAGGTGGCCGTGGTGACGCCCGACGACGCGGACGAGGGCACGATCCAGCTCTGGGACCTGCGCACCCGGACCCGGCTGGCGCCGCTGAAGGGCGACGAGGTCGGCTGGGCCTTCGAAGGAGGTGCCGACTCCGACGACCTGGTCTTCTCCCCGGACGGCCGGTACCTGGCCGTGGCCCACAACGACGGCAGGGTGCACCGCTGGGACCTGGAGAAGAAGGACCCCCTCGGCACACCCGTCCCCGTCACCGTGGCCGACGACGTCCTGGCGGTCACGGACGACGGAATGCTGATCACGTCCGAGGCGGGCGCCGGATACGAGCTGTGGGACCTCGCCGGCGTCCGCATCGGCATGATCCCGAGCCGGCCGTACTCCACGGCGGTCTTGCGGGGCACCGAGCTGGTCGTGGAGGACGAGGGCCGGCGCACGGCCTTCGCCCTGGACCCCGGCACGTGGTTCCGCGACCTCTGTGCCCGCGCGGACCGCGCCTTCACCGCCGAGGAACGCGAGCACCTCCCGCCCGGCACCCCGTCGGAACCACCGTGCGACGGTGCTTGACGGCTTCTACTTCGCGCCGGGGGCCCGGTAGGCGACCTGCCGGCGGGCGGCCTCGTCGACCTCGTCGGGGGTGAGCAGCGGTGTGGCCCGGGTGCGCAGGCCGCCGCTCGCCTTGACCGCGAGACTGACGGCGGCCATGGAGACCGCGTCGGGGAAGTCGACGACGATCACGGTGTCGTCCTCCCCGAAGGCGAAGTACATGGCCTCGACCGTCCCGCCGAGGCCGGTGACGACCTGCTCGACGGCGGCGCGGCGGCCGCTCGCGCCGTCCTTGAGGAGGCCCTTGGCGCCCTCGGACGTGTAGGTGGCCTGGATGAGGAACTTCGGCATAGGGACGCTCCGTGCCTTCGCGTGTGCTGGGTGGGGATGCCTTCCCGCCGCCGGGCCGCCCGCCCGTCGGCGGGCGGCCGGATTCACCCGTGGGGACCCGTCTCCGGGGCGGCGGCCGAGCCTGCTCAGTGGTGGAAGCCGACGCGGGCCTCGTCGTGGGGGCGCCCCTGCTCGAGGCGCTTGATCGCCCTGCGCATGTCCTCGGCGAGGAGTTCGATCGCGTCCCGGTCGACGCCGTGCCGGATGAGCACGCGCTGGATCACGGTCTCCTGGCGGTCGGGCGGCAGCGGATAGGACGGCACCTGCCAGCCGCGCATGCGGAGCAGGTCGGACAGGTCGTACAGGCTCCAGCCGACCGAGGCCGGGTCGGTCAGGGTCCAGGAGGCGGCCGGAAGTGCGTCGGTTCCGTCGTAGAGCAGCGTGAAGGGGCCCATTTCGGCGACCTGCCGGGCGAGGTGCTGCGCCGTGTCGGCGCACGCCTGGTAGACGCGCCGGTATCCCTCGGTGCCCAGCCGCAGGAACATGTAGTACTGCGCGACGACCTGGCCGCCGGGCCGGGAGAAGTTCAGCGCGAGGGTGGGCATGTCGCCGCCGAGGTAGTCGACGTGGAAGACCAGGGCCCCCGGCAGGGCCTCCTTGTCGCGCCACAGGGCCCAGCCCACCCCGAGCGGCGCCATGCCGTACTTGTGTCCGGAGGCGTTGACCGAGGCGACCCGCGGCAGGCGGAAGTCCCACTCCAGGTCGGGGTGGAGGAAGGGGGCGATGAACCCGCCGGACGCCGCGTCGACGTGCAGGGGGACGTCGACCCCGGTCTCCGACTGGATGCGGTCGAGTTCGGCCGCGATCTCCGCCACCGGCTCGTAGGTGCAGGTGTAGGTCACCCCGAGGATCGCCACTACGCCGATGGTGTTCTCGTCGACGTACTGCCGGAGCTGGTGCGGCTGGAGACCGGTCGCCCCCGGCTCCACCGGCACCTGGCGCAGCTCCACGTCGAAGTAGCGGGCGAACTTCTCCCAGCAGACCTGCACCGGCCCGCACACCAGGTTCGGCCGGTCGGTCGGCAGGCCGGCCGCGCGCCGCCGGTCGCGCCACCGCCACTTCAGCGCGAGGCCGCAGAGCATGGCGGCCTCGCTGGAGCCGGTGGTGGAGCACCCCACGGCCGGTGCCGTCCCGCCGCCGGGCGCGTGCCACAGGTGGGCGATGATGTTGACGCACCGGGACTCGATCTCCGCGGTCTGCGGGTACTCGTCCTTGTCCACGATGTTCTTGTCGAGGCACAGGTCCATCAGCCGGCGGACCTCGTCGTCCGTCCAGGTGGTGCAGAACGTGGCCAGGTTCTGGGCGGCGTTGCCGTCCAGGAGCAGTTCGTTGCGCAGCAGCTCGTAGACGACGTGCGGGGGCGCCGGCAGCTCCGGCATCAGCCGCTTGGAGAGGGGCTTCTCGCTGATCGGTGACGTGAAGATGTCGGCGGCCGGATCGGCGGCCGTCTCCTTGGCGTCGTGCAGAGCCACGGGTGCGCCTTTCGCGTCGTCCTGCCGTGTCTCTCGGAGGCTATGGGCGGCACCGCGCGCCCGACACCGGACGTACTCCACCCGGGCGTGACGTCGGAGGACGAGTGGCGCGTCCTGCTTCACCCTCGCCGGCCTCCTGCAACACGGGGAACGCCCTTGAACGCCCTGTCATCGGCCCGGAGGCCCGTGCGCGGAGACGGCGCTCGCCGGGCGAGCGGGCCGGGGACGACGGCCGGGACCGTCACGCAGGGACGTCACGGGGGGTTCCCCGTGCCGGAAGCCCTCCGCAGCAGTCCCCTCTCCATCGCCACCACCACCGCCCTGGTCCGGTCGTTCACGTCGAGTTTGGCGAACAGGCGGAGCAGGTGGGTCTTCACCGTCGCCTCGGCGATGACGAGCCGCCGCCCGATCTCGGCGTTGGTCAGACCGTCCGCCACCGCGCGCAGGACGTCCGCCTCGCGGGCCGTGAGCGGGACCTGGGCGGGCTGCCGCATCCGGGCGACCAGCCGCTCGGCCACCCGGGGCGCCAGTACCGTCTCACCCCGGGAGGCGGTGTGGATCGCGTCGACCAGCTGCTCACGGGTGGTGTCCTTGAGCAGGTAGCCGATGGCCCCGGCCTCCACTCCGCGCTCGATGTCCGCGTCGGTGTCGTACGTCGTCAGGATCAGCACACGGGTACGGGGAAAGCGGGCCACGATCTCGGTCGTGGTGGCCACTCCGTCGAGCACCGGCATGCGCAGGTCGACCAGGGCGACGTCGGGCTCGTACCGCTCGACGAGTTCGAGGGCCTCGAGGCCGTCGCCCGCCTCGCCGACGATCTCGATGCTCGTCTCGGACGAGAGGAGAGCCACCACTCCGGCCCGCATCACGGTGTGGTCGTCCACCACGACGATGCGAATCCCTCCGCCCGTCATGCCCCGGCCCCGCTCTCTCCCGGTGCCGGGGAAGCCAGGGGTATCGACGCCAGTACGCGCGTACCGTCACCCACCGAACTCGTCACCGTCAGCCTCCCGCCCAGCTCCGCCAGCCGCTTGCGCATCCCGTCCAGACCGAAACCCGCCGACTCCCCCACCACGAAACCGGTCCCGTCGTCGGTGATCTCCAGCTCCACCCCGTACGCCTGCCGGGTCAGGACCACACCGACCGTGGAGGCCCCCGCGTGCTTGCGTACGTTGGCCAGGGACTCCTGGGTGCAGCGCAGCAGCGCGATCCGGGTCTGCTGGTCGCACTCCAGGTCCTCCAGGTCGGCGTCCACGGTGAGCCCGGTGTCCTCCGCGAAGCGGTCCACGGTCCGGCGCAGCGTCCGCGCCACCGAACCGGCCGCCACCTGGCCCGGCCCCGGTCCCCGCGCCGAACCGACCAGCTCCCGCGCCTCCGCGAGGTTCTCCCGCGCGGTCGACTCGATCGACCGCAACTGCTGCGCGCTGCGCGCGGTGCCGGAGTCCAGCCCCGCGCGGGCCGCCTCCGCGAGCACG
Source organism: Streptomyces sp. 63XJN7_1_ISO-PGPR-S23-121 (assembly GCF_056173025.1). Taxonomy (NCBI): domain Bacteria; kingdom Bacillati; phylum Actinomycetota; class Actinomycetes; order Kitasatosporales; family Streptomycetaceae; genus Streptomyces; species Streptomyces sp. 63XJN7_1_ISO-PGPR-S23-121. Next base: position 141,818 of record NZ_CM149653.1, read on the forward strand.
ATGATCGAGGCGAAGCCCTGCGCGAGCGTGTCGTGGATGTCCCGCGCCATCCGCTCCCGTTCGTCCGCCGCCCCCTGCCGCTGATGGGCCTCGGACAGCTGCGCCTGCGTCCGCTCCAACTCGTCGATGAGCCGCGCCCGTTCCTCGCTCTGTGCGACCACCGAATGCGCCCAGAGCCCGATCAGCACCCCCACCGCGACGACGATCAGCGTGGACACGAGCGTCTCGCTGAAGAACTCCACCGTCCAGCCGTCCTGCCGCAGGACACTCCCGATCAGGGTGCCGGCCGTGGCCAGTCCCAGAAAGGCCATCGAGGCCCTCGGCGTCCGGCCGAACATCCAGTAGTGCGGCAGGGTCACCATGAACAGCGCCGCGTAGTTGCCGCGCAGGTACGCGAGCCCTCCCAGCGCGACCACCAGCACCGAGAGGTAGACGTGGGGCCGTACGACGGGGTGGTCCGGGAACCGGTGCAGGACCGCGTAGCACAGCACCACCCCGCCCAGCAGCGCGAGCGCGGCGTACTTGCTCCCGCCGGGCCGGTCCATGGCGACGAGTCCCACGGCCATCAGGGCGAACAGCGCCCAGCACACCGCGTTCCAGCGGCGCAGCGGGGTGGCCCAGAAGACGTCGGCGGCGGGCCCGGCGAGAGTGGTCATGCCGATCAACGTACGTCGACCGCCGACCGCACCGGCTCCCTTTTCCCCACACCGGCCGCCGCACCCCGCGCTCCCCGCCCGGGCCACCAACTGGCCTCACCGAGCAGGAGCATGGCCGACGGCAGCACCAGGACCCGGACGACGACGGCGTCGATCAGCACGGCCGCCGCCAGCACGAAGCCGATCTGCTTCATCTCGATGATGTGCAGGAACACGAAGCTGGCGAAGACGGTCGTCATCACGACCGCGGCGCTGGTCACCACGCTCGCCGAGGAGCGGATCCCGTCGAGCACCGCCTGCCGCGTCGGGACGCCGGCGAGCACGGCCTCCCTGATCCGGCTCACCACGAACACCTGGTAGTCCATCGACAGCCCGAAGAGGATCACGAAGAGGAAGAGCGGCACGCGGGACCCGATCGACCCCGTGGAGTCGAAGTCCAGCAGCCCCTCGGCCCAGGTCCCCTGGAAGACCAGGACGAGCAGCCCGAGCGCCGCCGCCGCGGACAGCAGGTTCAGCGCGACGCCGATCAGGCCGAGGACGACCGACCGGAAGGCGTACACGGTCATCGCGAACGTCACCAGCAGCAACGCCCCCAGCACCAGCGGGAGTTTGCCGTTCTGGTGGGCGGGATAGTCGGCGTAGCGGGCGACGTCACCGCTCACCCCGAACTCGGCGCCGTCGATCCGGCCCACCGTGGCGGGCAGGTAGTCGTCCCGCAGCCGGTCGAGGGAGTCGTACGCCTGGTCGGAGTTGCCCAGGTACGGCACCTTCAGCTCGAGGACACTGGTCCGGTGGTCGGCCGACGTCCGTATCTGCGAGGCGCCGGTGAACAGGGCGTCGTCCCCGGCCCGCCGGGCCACCTCGCGCAGGGCCGAGGCGACCTCCGCGGCGTGCGGGGCGTCGGCGCGCACCACGACCTGGTGGGTCACCCGCTGCTCGGGGAACGCCTCGTTGAGCCGGTCGTACACCCGCATCGCGGGGATGTCGCGGGAGTGCGTGTCCCGGCTCATCTCCGTGATCCTCAGTCCGGCCAGCGGAGCGACGAGCGCGAGGAGGCCGAGGACCGAACAGCACAGGGTGGCCAGGGGATGCCGGGCCGCGGGCCGCAGCAGTGCCGCCCACACCCGGCCGTCGCCTCCCCGGCCCCGCACCCGGCGGGCGGGCTTCCCGCCCCGTGCCCGCCGCAGTTCCCTGCGCTCGGCCCGCTGCCCGAGCTTGACCAGGAGCGCGGGCAGTGCCGTCAGCGAACTGGCCACCGCGACCAGGACGACGATGATGGTGCCGGTCGCCAGCGAGGAGAAGATCACGTCGGAGGCCAGGTACAGCGTCGCCGTGGAGGCGACGACCGCGAGCCCGGAGACCACGACCGCCCGGCCCGAGGTCGCGGCCGCCAGCTCCACCAGTGCCGCGGAGCCGAGACGGCCGCCGGAGCGGGCCCGCTCCTCGCGCTCGCGCTTGAGGTAGAAGAGCGTGTAGTCGACGCCGACCGCCAGGCCGATCATGAGGATGACGTTCGTGCCGACCCCGGCGTCGGGGGAGAGGTGCGAGGCGGCCATGGAGAGCCCGATCGCCGCCGCGATCGACGACAGCGCCAGCAGCAGCGGCACCCCGGCCATGGTGACCGAACCGAACACGACCAGCAGGGTGACGAGCGTGACCGGAAGCGTGATCGCCTCCGAGAGCGCCAGGTCGTCGCCGCGCTGCTGATCGACGCCCTTGCTGATGGACGGGCTCCCGGTCTCCTGGAGGAGAAGGCCCGGGTGGTCCCTCTGCACCGCCGCGGTCTGCTCCACGAGCGCGTCGACCTTGTCCTTGGCGTCCCGCTCCTCGCCCTTCAGCGCCACCTCGACCATGAGGACCGTACGGTCGCCGGAGAGCAGCGGGGCGGCCACGCCCGCGACGTCGGGCAGCCGCTTCATCCGGGCGGTGAGATCCGCGGCGGCGGCCTCGGCCGTGCGCCGGTCGAGAGCACCGGACCTCGCGGAGATCAGCACCTGCTCGGCGGACCTGCGCTCCAGATGCCCTTCGGCGGCAAGGGCCTCGGCGCGGCCCGCCTCGCCGACCCGGTAGTCCGCCGTCTTCGCGCTGTTCGTACCGACGGCACTGCCGGCGCCCAGACAGAGCGCCACGAACACCAGCCAGCCGGCGATCGCCCGCCAGGGGTGCCGGGCGCTCCACCGCGCCATGCGCACAGAGAATGACTTCATGCCCAAAAGCGTGGCTGAACAGGGCAGTTGCCGGACAGAGGTACTCGGTTGAACCTGCCGTCCACCGGTCGGTGGACACCCACCCTGGGGAAAACCCGAGTTCCCCGGTAAGCGCTACCTCGACTGGGAGCTTCCCGACCCGGCCGGGCAAGGGGTCGAGGCGGTCCGCCCGATCCGCGACGAGATCGAGAAGCGCATCCGCGGCCTGGTCGACGAGGCCGCCCCGGCGAGCTGAGCGTGAGCACCGCCGACGCGTACCGCATCACCGCGACGGCTGCCGGGCACGCCGGCCGGATCCTGGCGATGCGCCAGCACTTCGCCGCTCCGCAGCACACCTCCTACTCCTCCGGTTCCCACGCGCGGAGCAGGTCGAACAACCCCGCGTCTCCCTCGATGCGCAGGGAGTCCGCCGGGATACGGTCGTACACGAAGAGAACCAGCTCACTGGCCGTTCCGTGAACGGAGACGCCGGCCGCGTCCGGGCCCTCGTCGGCAGCGGCGACAGGCGTCGTGCCGGGCGCGGAGATACGGGTGGAGCGCGCGCCGTCGCCGTCGACCGTGAGGCGCCAGGAGTGGCCCTCGGTGGCGTGGAAGTCGAAGGCAGTGGGCTTGTGGGGCCAGGCACCCGTCGTAGCGACGCAGGTGAACAGGAAATCCTCGACACCGTCGAGTGCCACCTCGGCCGGCAGCGGCTCCGGGGCACCCACGGTGATCTGGGCGTCGTAGGTGTGCACCGCCATCTGCTGGAGCTGGTGCCGGGCGACGGCGCCACAGGTCTGCGGCGACTGGGACGCACCCCACCACGTCCAGCAACCGCGATCCGGGCCGGCTTCCCGCAGTGCGTCCAGCAGTTGCTCCGTGGACTCCGCCAGCCAGGCCGGCAATGCCTCGCGCTCCCGAGGCGCGGCCGGGGCGTCCTCCGGTACGGACTTGGCCGGAGCAGGCCCCGCGGCGACGGTGGCGGCCCAGGCGCGGCGCCCCTCGCCGATGTGCTCCGCCAGATCGAACAGCGTCCACTCCGGACAGGTCGGCACCTGCACGTCGAGGCTGGGCGCGGAGGCGACCGCGGCACGGAAGGCGCTCGACCGTTCGTCGATCAGTCGCAACAGAAGGGGGAACGTGAGTGTCGTTGTCACACGGACTCCCTATCACCGTGTCCCGACGATCGGACGGTGATTTTCACAGCCGAGACGGTGAGCGCCCGGCGGGGGCCGGGCGCACTCGGTGACGCCGTGTCCACCTGAGGCGGTCGGGGGTCTTGGCCAAGCCGTCTCGACCGAACAGGACGAGCCGCACCGTTGGGCGCGCGCAGGAGTACGCGGAGGAGGCCTCTCCCGTCAGCGCCTGCCCGGACCGGCATGACGTATGACCGCGCCCCCGATGCGGCGGTGAACCGGGGGCACGGAGCACGGCGTCCCAGGCGTGCAGCAGGAGGCTGAGTTCCTGTGGGAGCCCGAGGGACTCGCCTGGCTCCGGCTGCGCATACAGGGCTTCGTCCAGCTCGAGCCCGGCGGTCGGACGGCGCCTGGCCGAACGTCTTCGCCGCGAGCGCCGGCGGGGACCGGGCGGCGGCGGCCGCGCTGTTCCCGTCGACACCCTTGCGTGGTGCAGGCCTACGCGCGAGCCGTGGTTCGGATCAGAGCTGCGAGCCCCCTGTGGCGTCGATGACCTGCCCCGTCACCCAACGGGCGTCGTCCGAGGCCAGGAAGGCCACGACGTCGGCCACATCACCGGGGCGGCCCACGCGGCCGAGTGCCGAGAGCTGGGCGGCGGACCGTTCGGCGGCTTCGTCGCCCCGGAGCCAGGAGGCGTTCATGTCGGTGTCGATGATGCCGGGCGCGACCGAGTTGACGGTGATGCCGCGGTTTCCGAGGGCCTTGGCGAGCGTGAGGCTGAAGGTGTCGATGGCGCCCTTGGTCATGCCGTACGCGATGATGTCGGTCAGCGCGATACGCGTGGCCCCGGACGAGATGTTGATGATCCGGCCGCCGTCCCGCAGCCGCCTGAGCCCCTGCTGGGTCAGGAAGAACGGGGCCCGCACGTTGACGGCGAACACCTCGTCGAAGGACTCGGGCGTGGTCTCTTCGATATGGCCGCGGGGCGTGATGCCGGCGTTGTTCACCAGGATGTCGAGGCCGGTACTGTCGCCGTGCTCGAGGACCTGACGGTCGAACTCGGCCCAGAGGGCCTCCACGTCACCACCGGCGCCCAGCTCGGCCCGCACGGCGAACGCTGTGCCGCCCGCCGTGCGGATCGCGCCCACCACCTCTTCGGCGGCAGCGTCGTCGCGTCCGTAGTGCACGGCCACAAGGGCGCCTTCTCTGCCGAGCCGTTCGGCGGTGGCCCGCCCGATGCCGCGGCTGCCGCCGGTCACCAGAGCCGTCCTGCCCGTGAGTGAACGCATGACCTTCCAATCTGTAGCGGTCGTTATGTAAAAACCATATACGCGATACGTAGCGATCGCTGTAAAATTCTCGGGTGACGACGACGAGGCGGGGACGACCGCGAAGTTTCGACCGCGAGGCGGCGCTCGTACAGGCCACACGGCTGTTCTGGGAGCACGGTTACGAGGGCACGTCCATCGCCGATCTGACCCGGAGCATGGGTATCTCTCCGCCCAGCCTGTACGCGGCTTTCGGCGACAAGCGCACACTCTTCACCGAGGTCGTCGACCGCTACGGCGGTACCTTCGGAGCCTTCATGGGCAGGGCGCTGGAGGAGGAGAGCGACGCCCGCGCGGGGTTCGCCAGAATGCTGCGCGAGGCGGCGACCTCGTACACCGATCCCGGCCATCCGGCGGGCTGTCTGGTCATCACGGCGGCGACCAACTACTCGGCGCAGACAGCCGATGTCGAGCGGGACCTACGCGCACGCAGGGTGGCGAACGTCCGCGACTTCGAGGAGCGACTGGCCCACGCCGAGAAAGCCGGGGCGCTGCCGGACGGCGTCGAACCACGCGCCCTGGCCGTTTACTTCGCGGCGGTGGTTCAGGGCATGTCCCAACAGGCTCGGGACGGGGCGAGCGCGGCGGAACTGGAGCGGGTGGCCGAGCTGGCCATGTCGGTGTGGCCCGCAAAGAAGGGGGGATGAGCAGATCTGCTCATCCCCCCTTCCGTACGGGGCCGTCGGGTCCCGGGCACGGGACTGACGCATGGCGCCCTGCGGGCTCCCATGTCCGCTGACCTGCGCGGATGCAGGGTGCCAACCCTGTTGCGCGGACCGGGTCGCACCGCTGGCTGACCGTGGTCGACCCGTCGTACGGGCAGGCTATGGGCATGCCGCCGACTCGAAGGTGCGGGAAGTTCTTCCGCGGAGCACCGCCGAAGCGCTGTAAGCGACCCGCTCGGTTGCGTCGTGCGGGCGATGCGCTTTCCCGGCCGGTCCTACGGGCGGATCAGCGCAGACCGGCGAAGAGATCATTCTCGGGCAGGGCCGCGCCGGTGGTGTCCTGGACACGTACGAAGGTCTCCGTGCCCATCAACTCGCCGAACCGCTCCTTGCCCATCTTGAGGAAGAAGATGTTCTCGCCCTGACTGGCGTGCGCGGCCAGCGCGTCGAACTTCTGGCTGCTGAACGCGGTGGTGTCCACCCACGTGGTGACCTCATCGTCGGGCAGGCCGATCTCGGCCATCGCGGCGGCCTCGGCAGGGTCCGGCTCCGGCATGTCCGGATGGAACTCGCGCATGATCTCGCCGAACCGCCGCATCCCCGAGCGGGGCATCGTGGTCCAGTACACCTTCGGTGTCAGCGCGGTCATCTCCAGCGCCGCCATCGTGATGCGGTGGGCCTGGATGTGGTCGGGGTGGCCGTAGAAGCCGTTCTCGTCGTAGGTGACGACCACATCAGGCCGGTAGTGCCGCATGAGTTCCGCGAGTCGGGCCGCGCCCTCCTCCACAGGGGTCTGCCAGAAGGATCCGGGGGCGTCGTTGCTCGGCCAGCCCGCCATCCCGGAGTCGGCATAGTCCAGCATCTCCAGATCGCTGACCTTCAGGACGTCACAGCTCGCTTCGAGTTCCTGACGACGCATCAAGGCGACCGCCGCCGGGTCGTGCCCGGGATCGCCCGGCTTGACACCCCCCGGCCCGTCACCGCAACCACCGTCGGTACACGTCACGAGAACCGTGCGGATGCCTTCCGCCGCGTACCGCGCCAGGACACCTCCGGTTCCGGTGGCCTCGTCGTCGGGGTGGGCGTGTACTGCCATGAGCGTCAAGGGCCGGTCAGTCATGAAACAGTCCTCCTGCGGATACAAGTCCTGGCCCGAGTACGCGGCGGGTGTGCCGCGATCCCGGATCGTGGTGGGGCGGACCTTGCGGCCTCAAGTCTCCCGCCGTCTGGTGCCGGCCCCTCGGTCGGTGCAACCGCGCCGGACGCACCGGCTGTTCCCGGCGGGGCCACGGGACCTTCCAGGCGTGAAATTCCGAGCGGTGGGCGGGCCGCTTGGGGATGCGTAGAGCGGCTGAGCGCGGTGGGGGGTCACCCGTACGGACTTCGACCTCCATGAGAAGTGGTCCGGTGCAACGGGCGGCGAGCACGGTGCGGTGCCGCAGCTCGATGTCGCGCACCCGTGGCGGGCGCGGCCAGTTCTGTCGTCTGCGCTCGCGGCATCCGATGAGCCGAAGGACGAGGTACCTGCGTGTGTCAAACCGGTACATGGACTACCCTTGGTACATGTCCATGAAGCGCACAAACGTCTACGCCGACCCCGAGGACCTGGCGATCATCAAGGAGGCCGCGAAGCGCCGGGGGATAAGCGAGGCCGAGATCATCCGCCAGGGCATCCACCTCGCGGCCATGGCGAACAGGGTCTGGGACGAGCCGCTGTTCTCGCGCACTTTCGAGGGGACAGGTCGCACGTCCTCCAGGGCGGAGGTCCGTGACGCGGTGGCCCACGCTGTCCGCCGTGAGACCGACTCGGATCCCGGAACCGCCGCGTGATCATTGTCATCGCCGACACGTCTGGACTCCTGGCGGCCCTGGACTCGGCTCATCCGGAACACCGGGCGGCGAACGAAGCGATCATGGCGGCCGGCCTCCTGGTCATGTCCCCGCTGCTGCTGGCCGAGCTGGATCACGTAGCCACGCGCGAGCTCGGCAGGGTGGCGGCCCTCGGCGCGGTCGACGACCTCCGGCGCTGGATGAGCCGGGGGCGTGTCGTCATGCCGGAGATCACGGAGGACCACCTGGGTGCCGCCCAGTCCGTCCGTGTCCGCTACCGTGCGCTGGACCTCGACCTCGACCTCGCTGACGCGGTCAACGTGGCGCTCGCTGCCGACTACGACACGGATGCGATCCTCACCCTCGACCGACGTGACTTCCGGGCCGTACGGCCCTTGGGCCACCACAAGGCGTTCCGGGTACTCCCCGACGATCTCCCGCTCTGATACGACGAGAGTCGAACTCCCGCTCTCAGCTTGGGAAGCGACGGCGCTTGGGCGGCCGTATGGCTGCTGAGCTGCACAGATTCATATTGGTGGCTGCAGGCGGGAGTGCTTGGTGGCACCGCTGTCGACCGTGGTTGTCCGCCTTTACGGGCACGCTTTGGGCACGAACGTGCCCGGCAGCCGGGTCGCGTAGAGCGCGACGCCCGCACCGACCGGACCGAGGAGTCGTCGGGCTGACCTGGGGGGCCCGTCGCCACTGTGTACACCCGGAGCGACGTGTGGACCGGCGCATGTTGGTGACGTATTCTCCTATGTACATCACCAACATTGCCTGGTAGGTGCGGTATGTCCGTGACCCAGATCGACATCGATGACGACGCCCTGGAGCGCGCCATGGCTCTGGCCCGTGTCCGGACCAAGAAGGAGGCGGTCAACCTCGCTCTGAACTTCTACGCCGAGCAGCAGGAGCGTGCGGCGCGCATCAGCCGTCACTTCGAGCGTGCTCGTGAGTGGGGCGCAGTGGAGGACGCCGAGCGTCTGCACAGGGCGGAGAAGCGAAGCCTGTGATCTACCTGCTCGACACGTCCGGCCTGGTCAGGCTGCTCCGCGATCCGAAACTGCAATCGGCCTGGTATGACGCGATCGATGCCGGAGCCATCGCATCCTGCTACGTGCAACGCACCGAGTTCCTGTACAACGCCCGGAACCGCCGCGAGTACGACGAGATCGCGGAAATGTTCTCCGACCTCTATCCCGATGCGGCGGTGCCGAAGAACGCAGGGCGTTGGATCAGCGCGGTGCAACACCGTATGGCTCAGGCCGGGGAGCACCGCAGTGCCTCGGCAGTAGACCTTGTCATCGCAGCCACTGCCGCCCACCACGGCCTGACCGTCCTCCACGACGATGCCGACTACAGCACTGTCGCCCGGCACGCATCAGACCTGACCGAGCACAACATCCACGACGTCGTCTGACGTGCCTTTGCCGCCTGACAGGTGGTGAGGGGCTGTCGTAAGGGCGAGTGAATGCGCTGGTCAGCCCGGGTTCGGCAGGAGTGGGAGCCGTTCGAGGGCGGCGGTGGAGCGGCTGGTGAAGGGCCAGTGCCGCCAGGCGGAGGATCCGCCGGCGGCGCGACCCAGCAGGACGCCAACGGTGGTCTGACCCGCTGCGCGCGATGGTCAGGATGCTCGCCGACGCGCTGAGGCCGACGTCTTCCGCAACGCCGGACACGACAGGTCGGCGACGTCTGGTCGGGGCGAACGCGTTGACTGACGCCGTCGCCGCACCGAGCAGGCCCTGATCCCGGACATGCCCAGCGCACGTCTTCCCGGCGTCTTCACCCGCCGGGTCGAGAAGCCCGCCGAGCCCCTCGGCCCGAAGAGGAGCGGCAACGGGAGGTCGCCGGCATGCTCGACCGCAGTGTGCGGAAGGCCCGTGGTGCCGTGGCACGGAAACCGGATGATCAAGCATCTGGCACGCGACGACTGAGCGAATCCGCACAGCAAAAAAGCCCGGGTCGATGACCCGGGCCTTCTTCGTGGAGCGGGTGACGAGAATCGAACTCGCGCTCTCAGCTTGGGAAGCTGATGTTCTACCATTAAACTACACCCGCGTAATCCGCCGACCGGAGTCGGTGCTGGACGCTCGCTCACTCTACCTCATCGCAGGCCCCCGGTGTTCGCGCCGTGGGGCCTGACGCGGTTTCAGGGTTGGGAAGCGGCTGCGGGGTACTGGAGTTGCGGCGTACCGTGGGGCCCGTTCCCGAGGGCGTCCGGGAGGGCGGAGTGCCGCCTGGAGAGTCGTCTCTTTGATCCCGTAATGTGGCTTTCGTCGTCAGGGTAGTCCAGCCAGACGCGGCTTTTGGGGAAGGGACTTGAAGGACTTGATGGATCGCACCGTCCTCCGCTGTGCCGACGGGCACGTGTTCACCACCGCCACGTTCCCGATGCAGAAGGCCGAGCGACTCGGCCCCGGCCGGCTCGTCCGATGTCCGCGGTGTGCACGGCTGCGGAGCGCCGTGCCGGTCGTGTCGGCGAAGCGGTAGCCGGCCTCACGGAGACACCAGTAGTACCGGGCGCGCGGCGCGGCGGCGGTTGTCGCTGCTCCGCGCGCCTTGCGTATCCTCGGTGCGTGCTTCTCTCAGACAAGGACATCCGGGCCGAGATCGACTCCGGGCGGGTGCGTATCGATCCCTTCGACGACTCCATGGTGCAGCCGTCGAGCATCGACGTGCGCCTCGACCGCTACTTCCGGGTGTTCGAGAATCACCGGTACCCGCACATCGACCCCTCCGTCGAGCAGGTGGATCTGACCCGGCTCGTGGAGCCGGAGGGGGACGAGCCGTTCATCCTGCACCCGGGCGAGTTCGTGCTGGCCAGCACGTACGAGGTCGTCTCGCTGCCCGACGACCTCGCCTCGCGGCTGGAGGGCAAGAGCTCGCTCGGCCGGCTCGGGCTGGTCACGCACTCCACCGCCGGGTTCATCGACCCCGGGTTCTCCGGGCACGTGACGCTCGAGCTCAGCAATCTCGCGACCCTGCCGATCAAGCTGTGGCCCGGGATGAAGATCGGGCAGCTCTGCATGTTCCGGCTCACCTCGCCCGCCGATCATCCGTACGGCAGCGAGCGGTACGGATCGCGGTACCAGGGGCAGCGGGGGCCGACCGCCTCCCGGTCCTTCATCAACTTCCATCGGACCCAGGTATGAGCAGGACGCGCGCATGAGTGAAGTACGGGAGAACCTGACCTACGAGCAGTTCGGCGTCGCCGTCCGCGAGCTCGCGCAGACCGTCGCCGACGACGGGTACGAGCCGGACATAGTGCTCTCCATCGCCCGCGGCGGGGTCTTCGTGGCCGGCGGGCTGGCCTACGCGCTGGACTGCAAGAACATCCACCTGGTGAACGTCGAGTTCTACACCGGCGTGGGCACCACGCTCGAGATGCCGGTCATGCTCGCGCCCGTGCCCAACGTGATCGACTTCTCCCGGAAGAAGGTCCTCATCACCGACGACGTCGCCGACACCGGCAAGACGCTCAAGCTGGTGCGGGACTTCTGCCTCGACACGGTCGCCGAGGTGCGCAGCGCGGTGATCTATGAGAAGTCCCACTCGCTCGTCAAGTGCGAGTACGTGTGGAAGCGCACCGACGACTGGATCAACTTCCCGTGGAGTGTCCTGCCTCCGGTACATAAGTCGGGAGAGGCGGCGAAGCCGAACAAGGAGGCGCTGTGAGCCCGGTCCGCTGACGGTCGATCACAGGGACCCGGCCATGCCGGCCGGTCTCCCTGCCTCGGCCAGAATGCGCGGCATGAGCATCGAGATGCAGCTGCGGGCCATGCCGGAGTCCGACATCCGAGAGGACTGGGCATGGCTTGAGGAGTTCATGGGGGACGTTGGGGACGTCGACCGCTTCCAGGCCGAGTGCCGGGACGGAATCGCCGAAGTCGTGGAGTCCCACTTCCCCGCCCTCCATGAGGTCTACCGGGCGGCGTACGCTCCGCAGGGTTCTCCGGACTGGGAGCTCGCTGTCTTCGGGGGCAGTGCCGTGTACCACGCCACTCACCGCCGGCCGCCGTTTCTGATACTCAGCCCCGTCCAGGTGCGCGAGGTGGCTTCCTTCCTGGCGGCGGTCTCCTTCGACGACATCTGGGAGGCGGCCCGGCCAAAGGTGCTGACTCCCCTCTCCGCCTTCGACGAGGCCGAGGTCAAAGGCTGGTTCCTCGGCCATCACAACGACCTGCGGGCCTTCTACAACCGGACCGGCCCCACGGGGCACGCCGTCGTCAAGGCCTTCTGGTACTGAGCCGAAGTCGCCTCCTCGGCTCACAGCTACATCAGCTCACCACTTACCCAAGCTCCCCGCCCAGCGGGTGCGCCGAGCAGGCGTGTTGCAAGGACGGGTCTGATCGTCAGTGCCAGACCGGTTCGATCAAGCTGGGATCGAACTTGCGACGCCCCCGGCCGGCCGGGTGGATGAGCACGGCCGAGAGACTGTGCAGCACGATCTCCTGTTGGCGCTCGATCGGTAGCCCGAAGAAATCTTCGACCGTCAGGTTCGTCGTCTGGCCCTTCGCCTCCGCCTGCTTCTGCTCCTTGTAGAAGCGGGCTCTCTCCAACTTCAGCTCGTCCCGCGCCCGCTCCTTCGCCGGCAGGAGCTGCAAAAGGGTGGCCACGGTGATCTGCTTGGTCCGCTCGACACGGAAAGGGCCCCCGGCGCTTGGCGTCGGGGGCCCTTTCGGGTGTTCGGGTCAGAGCGTGCCGAGCTTGACGAGCGACAGCAGGGCGACCAGCTGGATCGCGGACGCGCCGAGCGCCTTCGGCCAGGGCAGGTCGTGGGAGCGGCCGACCATCGCGGTGAGCAGGGCGCCGCCCGCGACCCACGTCGCCCAGCCCAGGATCTGCACGAAGGGCGCGTCGCCGCCGGCGAACATCGCGACGATCAGGCGGGGCGCGTCGGTGATCGACATGATCAGCATGGACAGGCCGACGGTGGGCTGCCAGGCGCCGTCGCCGCCGAGCTGGCGGGCCAGGGTGTGGGTGACGACGCCCAGCACGAAGGCGCTCAGCACCATGGCGACGGCCGTGGTCAGGACGATCGGGACCGCGTTGGACAGGGTTGCGTTGATCGCGTCCTGGCGGGCGCCGTCGAAGCCGAAGACCGCCAGCATGCCGTAGAGGAAGGTGACGACGAGGGCGGGGCCCCACATCGTGTAGTCCCGCATCTGGAGGAAGGTCTGGCTGGGGGCGGTGACGATGCCCTTGAGCAGTGCCTTCCAGTGCAGGCGCGGGCCGACCGGGCCGGGGGGCGGGGCGGCCGAGCCGGCGCGGTAGGTCTCGCCCTGGGTGTAGGGGTCCTCGCCGATCGCGAACGCCTGGGTGTGGCCGGGGTTGTTGGCCGCGTACGGGTCGTACGGGGCCTGTGCGCCCTGCGGGTGGTGGGGGCCGCCCTGGTGGCCGCCGTCGCCGAAGTACTCCGGCTCCCCGTGGCCGCCGTGGCCGCCGTGGGCCTGCGGCCACTGGCCGCCGCCGGGGCCGCCGGGCCCGTACGGCTGCTGCGGGTACGGCTGCCGCGGCGTCGCGGGAGCGCCGTACGACGGTCCCTGCGGCGCCTGCTGCCCGTACGGAGGGTGTTGCGGTCGCGCGTGAGGAGCGCCGTTGTCCCGGCCGCGTCCTCTCCTGAATCCAGCCACGCCTTCGAACGTACCTGGTCCCGGAGAGTGACGTGCGGGGGCCGGGCTTTTGGGGGGTCCTTTGCGGCCGAGCTGTGACATCCCCTACGGGAGGCCCCCGAGGCGCTCCCGGGCGTTGCTCCGTCCGGGAGCCCGACCCCTACGGGCCCAGGAACCGCGACGTCGAGAACGTGACGGCGGGCCGTTCCGTCAGCAGCCCCTCGGCGGTGCCGCGGTGGACCTCGACGGAGTCGGCGGTGTCCCCCTGGGACGTCCGGATCACCAGGTCGGCGAGGTCGTCGCCGTCGAAGTCGCCGACGGCGAGGATCTGCGTGGTGCCGCGGGCGGCGGGCGTGACGGTGACGGCGCCGCGGGTGCTGGGGCCCGTCGCGCTGCCCGGGAGGACACGGACGCCGGTGCCGCCGGTGACCAGTTCGCTGAGGCCGTCGCCGTCGAAGTCGGCGGCGTCGAGCACCGGGCCGGGGACGTCCAGGGTGCCCCGGGTGGCGGTGGGGAGGTCGTAGCGCAGGGCCGTGCCGTTCCTGGTGGCGACGGCCGCGTCCAGGGCCTTGCCCCCGCCGAAGGCGCCGAGGGCCACGCCGGTGCCGGACGGCAGGGTGGTGCCGGCGCGGGTGGGGCCGGCCGGGCCGCCGAGGACGACGGACGCGGTGCCCGTGTCGGCGGAGGCGCGGACGATCAGGTCGTCGTAGCCGTCGCCGTTCACGTCGGCGGCGGGGCCGGTGGGGGCCTCGCCCGTCGAGGCGAGCGGGGCGCCGGCCGCCTTCGGGGCGCCCGCGCGGGTGAAGGGGCCGCGCAGGTAGCTGAGGTGGCCGGCGGAGGCGTGCAGGACCAGGTCCTCGGCGCCGTCGCCGTCGAAGTCGCCGCAGACCGGCCGGTCCGGCCAGTCGTCGCCGAGGCGGGCCCGGTCGGGAACGGTCAGGACCACTCCGCGGCCGGTCAGGCCGTCGGGGGAGCCGAAGAGGAGCTGGAGGGGGACCGGAGGGCTGCCCTGGCCGTCGTAGGGCGGGTCGGTGGTGACGACCAGGTCGGTGAAGCCGTCGCCGTCGAGGTCGCAGCGGGCCTCCGCCTCGAAGACGGCCGGCAGCTGGTCCTGGGTGCGGGCGGCGTGGGTGGCCGGGGAGAGCAGTTGCCGGGCGCCGGGCACGAGTCCGCGGGCCGAGCCGTAGACGATGCCGATGCCGGCGTCGTCGGCGTGGCTCTCGGCCGTGACGAGGTTGTTCAGGACGAGATCGCGGTGGCCGTCGCCGTTGAAGTCGTCGGGGGTCCTGCTGCCCTTGCCGTGCGGGACGGGCAGGGCCGGTGCCCGGGCGGCGCGGGCGGAGGCGTCCGGGGTGGCCTCGCCGGTGGCGGGTGACGGGCCGTGGCCGCAGGCGGCGAGCAGCAGCAGCAGGGAGCCGAGTGCCACCGCACCGCCGGTCGCTCGTCGCGCGTTTCTTCGCACCCGCACCGTTCACCTCGTCCGCATCACCGATCACCGAACAACGCCCCGGTCATGATGCACGTGTTCGAGTGACGGGGACAGTCCGGAAACGGCGACGCCCCCGGGTCCTGGCGGATCCGGGGGCGTCGGCCGGCTGTCGTGGCCGTGGGGCTACTTCACCGGCTCGGGCGTCGGCTCGGTCTCGGTCTCCGCCTCGCCGGCCGGGTCGGCCGGGGTCTTGACGGACTCCAGCAGGAGCTGGGCGACGTCGACGACCTGGATCGACTCCTTGGCCTTGCCGTCGTTCTTCTTGCCGTTGACCGAGTCGGTCAGCATGACGAGGCAGAACGGGCAGGCGGTGGACACGATGTCCGGGTTGACGCTGAGGGCCTCGTCGACGCGCTCGTTGTTGATGCGCTTGCCGATCCGCTCCTCCATCCACATCCGCGCGCCGCCGGCGCCGCAGCAGAAGCCGCGCTCCTTGTGGCGGTGCATCTCCTCGTTGCGGACGCCCGGGACGGCGGCGATGATCTCGCGCGGCGGCGTGTAGATCTTGTTGTGCCGGCCCAGGTAGCACGGGTCGTGGTAGGTGATGATGCCCTCGACCGGGGTGACCGGGATCAGCTTGCCCTCGTCCACCAGGTGCTGGAGCAGCTGGGTGTGGTGGATGACCTCGTAGTCGCCGCCGAGCTGCGGGTACTCGTTGCCGAGGGTGTTCAGGCAGTGCGGGCAGGTGGCGACGATCTTCTTGGCCGACTTCGGCTTCGCCGACTCGGGCACGACCTTGCCGTCGTCGTCCATCTCCTCGCCGAAGGCGGCGTTGAGGGACATGACGTTCTCCATGCCGAGCTCCTGGAACAGGGGCTCGTTGCCGAGGCGGCGGGCGGAGTCACCGGTGCACTTCTCGTCGCCGCCCATGATGGCGAACTTGACGCCCGCCATGTGCAGCAGCTCCGCGAAGGCCTTGGTGGTCTTCTTGGCGCGGTCCTCGAGGGCGCCGGCGCAGCCGACCCAGTACAGGTACTCGACGTCGGTGAGGTCCTCGATGTCCTTGCCGACGACCGGGACCTCGAAGTCGACCTCCTTGGTCCACTCCAGGCGCTGCTTCTTGGCGAGGCCCCAGGGGTTGCCCTTCTTCTCCAGGTTCTTGAGCATCGTGCCCGCCTCGGACGGGAACGCGGACTCGATCATCACCTGGTAGCGGCGCATGTCGACGATGTGGTCGACGTGCTCGATGTCGACGGGGCACTGCTCGACGCAGGCGCCGCAGGTGGTGCAGGACCACAGGACGTCCGGGTCGATGACGCCGTTCTCTTCCGCGGTGCCGATCAGCGGGCGCTCGGCCTCCGCGAGGGCGGCGGCGGGGACGTCCTTGAGCTGCTCCTGGGACGCCTTCTCCTCGCCCTCCATGGTCTTGCCGCCGCCGGCCAGCAGGTAGGGGGCCTTGGCGTGCGCGTGGTCGCGCAGAGACATGATGAGGAGCTTCGGGGAGAGCGGCTTGCCGGTGTTCCAGGCGGGGCACTGCGACTGGCAGCGGCCGCACTCGGTGCAGGTGGAGAAGTCCAGCAGGCCCTTCCAGGAGAACTGCTCGACCTGGGAGACGCCGAAGACGTCGTCGTCGCCGGGGTCGGTGAAGTCGATCGGCTCGCCGCCCGAGGTCATGGGCTGGAGTGCGCCGAGCGCGGTGCCGCCGTCCGCCTCGCGCTTGAACCAGATGTTCGGGAAGGCGAGGAAGCGGTGCCAGGCGACGCCCATGTCGGTCTTCAGGGCGACCGTGATCATCCAGATGAAGGAGGTGGCGATCTTCAGGCCGGCGAAGAAGTAGACGAGGTTCTGGAGCGCGGAGAGGTCCAGGTCCCGGAGCGCGGAGACGACCGGGTACGAGATGAAGAACGACGCCTCGTAGCCGTCCACGTGGTGGAGGGCGCCCTCGAGCGCGTGCAGCATGAAGATGCAGACGCCGACGACGAGGATGACGGCCTCGACGAAGTACGCCTGGCCGAAGTTGGAGCCCGCGAAGCGGGACTTGCGGCCCGGCTTCCTCGGGTGGCTGAGCTGCCGGATGACGATCAGGGCCAGGATGCCGAGCACCGTCATCGTGCCGATGAACTCGACGAAGACGTTGTACGGCGCCCAGTCGCCGATGACCGGCAGGATCCAGTCGGCCTGGAACAGCTGCCCGATGGCGTTGACGATCGTCAGCAGCAGGGAGAAGAAGCCCACCGCCACGAACCAGTGGGCCACGCCGACGATGCCCCAGCGGTTCATCCGGGTGTGGCCGAGGAACTCCTTGACCACGGTGAGGGTGCGCTGCCCGGGGGCGTCGGTGCGGGTGCCCTTGGGCACGCTCTGGCCGAGCCGCATGTAGTTGACGATCTGGAGGATGGCGCGGGCGAACAGGGCCACGCCGACCACCATCAGAACCAGCGACACGACGATCGCGGCGAGTTGCATTTGGGGGCTCCTCGGGCCTGCGAGGGGTGGGGCGGGTTCTTCACCTGCCCCGACATTACTAAGCGGTAACTTATGCAGTCCGTCTGAGACTACCCGTATCTCCTGTCGCACTGTAGTCAGCACCGCGGTGATCTGCGTCGCTGAGGCAACCCTGACCGCCCGGGAAGCCGTCGCCCGTCGCCGCCACGCCGGACTGGACAGGACATTCGTCGCACATCGTGATATTCGGCTTAGTTTAGGTCCGTGCTCTACGGGATCACTGCCGCCACCGTCTCCTTTCTCCTCGCCGCCGGGCTCACCGCGCTGCTGAGGGTGGCCGCCCTGCGTCTGGCCCTGGTGGACCGGCGCCGGGTGCGACCGGTGCCGCTGCTCGGCGGCGTGGCCGTCCTCCTCGTCACGGGGCTGGTCGCGGGGGCCTGCCAGTGGGCCGGCGTCGTCCACCTCGGCCCCGGTGTGGTGCGGCTGCTCGTCGCCGGCTGCGTCGTCGGGCTGCTGGGCCTCGCCGCCGACCTGTGGCGGCTGCGGCGGCGCTGGCTGCTGGCCGGCACGGCCGTCGCGGCGGCCTGCGTGGTGCCGTACGAGGGGACCGGGGCGCTGGCCGGGGCGCTGGCGGTGGCCTGGATCGCGCTGGTCGCCACGGCCTTCCGGGGGCTCGACCACGCCGACGGGCTTGCCGGTGCGGTCGGGGTCGTGACGGCCTTCGGTGCCGGCGTGTGCGCGGCGGCGGAGCTGATGGACGGGCTCGCGGTGCTGCTGAGCGCGCTGGCCGCCGCGCTGGCCGGGTTTCTGCTGCACAACTGGCACCCGGCCCGGATCGCGCTCGGGGCGTCCGGGTCGCTCTTCGCCGGCTTCCTGCTCGCCGGGGCGGCGGTGTTCACCCGGGCGGGGCAGGCGCCCGGTGCGAGCGCGGGGGTGCTGTTCGCGCTGACCGCGACGGCGAGCGCCGACGCCGTCCTCGTTCTGCTGTCCCGCCGGCTGGCCGGGCGGCCCCCGCTGCGCGGCGGGCCCGACCACCTCGCCCACCGGCTGCGGCGGCTGGGGGTCACTCCGCAGGGTGTGGTCGTGCTGCTCGGGGTGGGCACGTTCTGCGGGGTACTCACGGGGGTGCTCGTGCACGTCGGCCGGGTGGGGGAGACGGCCGCGCTGTGGGTGGCGGGCGCCTCGGCCGTCGTGGTGCTGGGTCTGCTACGGGTGCGGGTGTACGAGCCGCGGCGGACGGGGCCGCACACCGCTGTGCGCGGGACCGGCCGGGTGCCGCCGTCCCGTCCCGGGACGCCCGGTACCGGGGTCCACGGGCCCCACCGGTCGCCCCTTCGGCGAGCGGATTTCCCGGTCCGTCAGGCCGTCGGCCCGGAGAACACGCAGGTCAGAGCGTCGTTGCGTGTAAGGAACGGATAAGAGTTGAGTCTGCCCGACTCACCTCTGTTGACCGAGCGGTGGGCGTCATGCACACTTGAGCCTGTTGCACTCAAGTCAGCTGGAGGAAATCACCATGGCACGTGCGGTCGGCATCGACCTGGGCACGACTAACTCCGTCGTCAGCGTTCTGGAGGGCGGCGAGCCCACCGTCATCACCAACGCCGAGGGCGCCAGGACCACGCCGTCCGTCGTCGCCTTCGCCAAGAACGGTGAGGTGCTCGTCGGCGAGGTCGCCAAGCG
This sequence comes from Streptomyces sp. 63XJN7_1_ISO-PGPR-S23-121, assembly GCF_056173025.1. Classification (NCBI taxonomy): domain Bacteria; kingdom Bacillati; phylum Actinomycetota; class Actinomycetes; order Kitasatosporales; family Streptomycetaceae; genus Streptomyces; species Streptomyces sp. 63XJN7_1_ISO-PGPR-S23-121. The sequence continues at coordinate 160,785 of NZ_CM149653.1, forward strand.
CCAGGCGGTCACGAACGTCGACAGGACCATCCGGTCGGTCAAGCGCCACATGGGCACCGACTGGAAGATCAACCTGGACGGCAAGGACTTCAACCCGCAGCAGATCAGCGCCTTCGTGCTGCAGAAGCTGAAGCGGGACGCCGAGTCCTACCTGGGTGAGAAGGTGACCGACGCGGTCATCACCGTCCCGGCGTACTTCAACGACGCCGAGCGCCAGGCCACCAAGGAGGCCGGCGAGATCGCGGGCCTGAACGTCCTGCGCATCGTCAACGAGCCGACGGCCGCCGCGCTGGCGTACGGCCTCGACAAGGACGAGCAGATCATCCTCGTCTTCGACCTCGGTGGCGGCACCTTCGACGTCTCGCTGCTGGAGATCGGCGACGGCGTCGTCGAGGTGAAGGCCACGAACGGCGACAACCACCTCGGTGGTGACGACTGGGACCAGCGCGTCGTCGACTACCTGGTCAAGCAGTTCCAGTCCGGCCACGGCGTGGACCTGTCCAAGGACAAGATGGCCCTCCAGCGCCTCCGCGAGGCCGCCGAGAAGGCCAAGATCGAGCTGTCCTCGTCCACCGAGACCTCGATCAACCTGCCCTACATCACGGCGTCCGCCGAGGGCCCGCTGCACCTGGACGAGAAGCTCACCCGCGCCCAGTTCCAGCAGCTGACCGCGGACCTGCTGGAGCGCTGCAAGACGCCGTTCCACAACGTCATCAAGGACGCCGGCATCCAGCTGTCCGAGATCGACCACGTCGTCCTCGTCGGCGGTTCCACCCGCATGCCCGCCGTCGCCGAGCTCGTCAAGGAGCTGACCGGCGGCAAGGACGCCAACAAGGGCGTCAACCCGGACGAGGTCGTCGCCATCGGCGCCGCCCTGCAGGCCGGTGTCCTCAAGGGCGAGGTCAAGGACGTCCTGCTCCTCGACGTCACCCCGCTGTCCCTCGGCATCGAGACCAAGGGCGGCATCATGACCAAGCTCATCGAGCGGAACACGACGATCCCGACCAAGCGCTCGGAGATCTTCACCACCGCCGAGGACAACCAGCCCTCCGTGCAGATCCAGGTCTACCAGGGCGAGCGCGAGATCGCGGCGTACAACAAGAAGCTCGGGATGTTCGAGCTGACCGGTCTGCCGCCGGCGCCCCGCGGCGTCCCGCAGATCGAGGTCGCCTTCGACATCGACGCCAACGGCATCATGCACGTGACCGCGAAGGACCTGGGCACGGGCAAGGAGCAGAAGATGACCGTCACCGGCGGCTCCTCGCTGCCGAAGGACGAGGTCGACCGCATGCGCCAGGAGGCCGAGCAGTACGCGGAGGAGGACCACCGCCGCCGCGAGGCCGCCGAGACCCGCAACCAGGGCGAGCAGCTCGTCTACCAGACCGAGAAGTTCCTCAAGGACAACGAGGACAAGGTCCCGGGCGAGATCAGGACGGAGGTCGAGGAGTCCGTCGCCGAGCTGAAGGAGAAGCTCAAGGGCGAGGACTCCGCCGAGATCCGCACCGCCACGGAGAAGGTCGCCGCCGTCTCCCAGAAGCTGGGCCAGGCCATGTACGCCGACGCCCAGGGCGCGCAGGCCGCCGGCGGCGAGGCCCCGGGTGCCGGTGCCGGGGCCGGTGACAAGGGTGCCGACGACGACGTCGTCGACGCCGAGATCGTGGACGACGAGCGCAAGGACGGTGCGGCGTGACGGAGGAGACCCCGGGCTTCGACGAGAAGCCCGACGTCCCCTCTGGCGCCACGCCTGACGCCGCCGAACCGAAGGCCGCCTCCGAGGAGGAGGCGGCCCCGGCCGGGGACGCGAGTGAGAACGCGGGCCTGGTGGCCCAGCTGGATCAGGCACGCACGGCGCTCGGTGAGCGCACGGCGGACCTCCAGCGCCTCCAGGCCGAGTACCAGAACTACCGCCGTCGGGTCGAGCGGGACCGCATCGCGGTCAAGGAGGTCGCCATCGCGAACCTCCTGTCCGAGCTGCTCCCCGTGCTCGACGACGTCGGCCGCGCCCGGGAGCACGGCGAACTCGTCGGCGGATTCAAGTCCGTCGCGGAGTCGCTGGAGACCGTCGTGGCCAAGATGGGCCTCCAGCAGTTCGGCAAGGAGGGCGAGCCCTTCGACCCGACGATCCACGAGGCCCTGATGCACTCCTACGCACCGGACGTCACCGAGACGACCTGCGTGGCGATCCTGCAGCCCGGGTACCGGATCGGCGAGCGCACCATCCGCCCCGCGCGGGTGGCGGTGGCCGAACCGCAGCCGGGTGCGCAGACCGTCAAGGCCGAGGAGCCGGCCGAGGCGGCCGACGACAAGGAGAACGGTGGCCCGGAGGAGGGCTGACGTCACGACGAACGCGGACGCAGGAGAGGAGGGACGTCGGGGATGAGCACCAAGGACTTCATCGAGAAGGACTACTACAAGGTCCTCGGCGTCCCCAAGGACGCCACCGAGGCCGAGATCAAGAAGGCGTACCGGAAGCTCGCCCGCGAGTTCCATCCGGACGCCAACAAGGGCAACGCCCGGGCCGAGGAGCGCTTCAAGGAGATCTCCGAGGCGAACGACGTCCTCGGTGACCCCAAGAAGCGCAAGGAGTACGACGACGCCCGCGCGCTCTTCGGCAACGGCGGCTTCCGCCCGGGGCCGGGCGCGGGCGGCGGCGGAACCTTCAACTTCGACCTGGGCGACCTCTTCGGAGGCGGCGCCCAGGGCGGCGGGGCCGGCGGCTTCGGCGGCGGTCTCGGCGACGTCTTCGGGGGCCTGTTCAACCGCACCGGCACCGGTGGTCCCGGCGCCGGCACGCGGACCCAGCCGCGGCGCGGCCAGGACATCGAGTCCGAGGTCACCCTCAGCTTCACGGAGGCCATCGAGGGCGCGACGGTCCCGCTGCGGATGTCCAGCCAGCAGCCCTGCAAGGCCTGTTCGGGCACCGGCGACAAGAACGGCACGCCGCGCGTGTGCCCGACCTGCGTCGGCACCGGGCAGGTCGCCCGGGGCTCGGGCGGCGGCTTCTCGCTGACCGACCCCTGCCCGGACTGCAAGGGCCGCGGCCTGATCGCGGAGAATCCCTGCGAGGTCTGCAAGGGCTCCGGACGCGCCAAGTCCTCCCGGACGATGCAGGTCCGCATCCCGGCCGGGGTGTCGGACGGGCAGCGCATCCGGCTGCGCGGCAAGGGCGCACCGGGCGAGCGCGGCGGCCCCGCGGGCGACCTGTACGTGGTGGTGCACGTCAAGGAACACCGCGTCTTCGGCCGCAAGGGCGACAACCTCACCGTCACCGTCCCGGTCACCTACGCCGAGGCGGCGCTCGGCGGCGAGGTCCGCGTCCCGACCCTGGGCGGACCGCCCGTCACGCTGAAGCTGCCGGCGGGCACGCCCAACGGCCGCACCATGCGGGCCCGGGGCAAGGGCGCGGTCCGCAAGGACGGCACCCGCGGCGACCTCCTGGTCACCGTCGAGGTGAGTGTCCCGAAGGATCTGACGGGGAAGGCTCGTGACGCGCTCGAGGCGTATCGCGAGGCGACCGCGGACGAGGATCCGCGGGAGGAGCTGTTCCAGGCCGCGAAGGGAGCTTGACGGGAATGGACGGTCGTCGACGCAATCCGTATGAACTGACCGAGGACACCCCGGTCTACGTCATCTCGGTGGCGGCCCAGCTCTCCGGACTCCACCCGCAGACACTGCGCCAGTACGACCGCCTCGGCCTGGTCTCCCCCGACCGCACGGCCGGGCGCGGCCGGCGCTACTCGGCCCGCGACATCGAACTGCTCCGTCAGGTGCAGCAGTTGTCGCAGGACGAGGGCATCAACCTGGCCGGAATCAAGCGCATCATCGAACTGGAGAACCAGGTCGCCGCGCTCCAGTCCCGCATAGCGGAGCTGTCGGACGCGCTGGACGGCGCGGCCACGGCGATGCGCCAGCGGGAGGCGGCGGTGCACGCCTCGTACCGCCGTGACCTGGTGCCGTACCAGGAGGTCCAGCAGACCAGTGCGCTGGTGGTGTGGCGGCCCAAGCGGCAGCAGCAGTCCCCGGACTGACGACGCGTCGGATTTCCCGGAAGGGGCCCGGAGGTTCACCCGAACCTCCGGGCCCCTTCGCGTGCGCCTCGCGTGCCGGGTACGTGAAGGGATGCGGGAGGCGATTCCGCTCCGTCTCCACAGCGGCTGCGCAGCGTGGTGTTGTCATCTCGTTAAGTGGTTCCGCTTGACGCTGGGGGCGCCGACGCGTTGGCTTTTCAGTCACCTGGGTTGCAATGCGGCCCCCGCGTCCGGAAGGCACCAGAAGTGAGCTCCTGCATCCGTCGTATCGCCATATCCGTGGCAGCGTCCACGATGACCGTTTCGCTGGCCGGCTGCGGAGTGCTGGACGCCTCGGACGGCAGCGACGACGCGAGCCCCTCCAAGGGCAACGACATCACGGTGGGCCTGCTGCTTCCGGAGACGGACAACACCCGCTACGAGCAGTTCGACCACCCCTACTTCGTGAAGAAGCTCGCCTCCCTGACCCGGGACGAGGGCAAGGTCCAGTACGCCAACGCCGGGGCGGACGAGAACAAACAGGCCACGCAGATGCAGAAGATGATCGACGACAAGGTCGACGCGATCGTCCTGGACGCCGTGAACGCGCAGGCCATCGCGCCGAGCGTGCAGAAGGCCAAGGACGCCGGCATCCCGGTCTTCGCCTACGACCGGCTGGCCGAGGGACCGATCACCGCCTACATCTCCTTCGACAACGAGCTGGTCGGCGAGGTCCAGGGACGCTCCCTCGTCGAGGCGCTCGGCGGCCGTGACAACTCGGCCAGGATCGTCATGATGAACGGCTCGCCCACCGACCCGAACGCCAAGCAGTTCAAGGCCGGTGCGATGTCCGAGCTGAACGGCAAGGTGACGATCGCCCAGTCCTACGACACCAAGGACTGGAAGCCGGCGAACGCCGAGGCGAACATGGCCGAGGCGATCGAGGCGATCGGCAAGAAGAACATCGCCGGCGTCTACTCCGCCAACGACGGCATGGCGGGCGGCATCATCAAGGCCCTGGAGTCCGCGGGCGTCACCGAGCTGCCGCCGATCACCGGTCAGGACGCGGAGCTGCCGGCGGTCCAGCGGATCGTCGGCGGCGAGCAGTACATGAGCGTCTACAAGTCCTACCCGCAGGAGGCCGAGAACGCCGCGGAGATGGTCGTGGCGCACATCCAGGGCCGGGACATCCAGTTCGACGCGCTCACCCGCGACAAGGTCGACAGCCCCAGCCACCAGGGCATTCCGGCGCAGCTCGTCCCGGTCGTCGCCCTGACGAAGAACAACATCAAGGACACCGTCGTGGCGGACGGCTTCTACAAGGTCTCCGACATCTGCACGGCGAAGTTCGCGGCGGACTGCGCGGAGATCGGGCTGAAGTAGCTGTCGCCCACCGCCCGGTCATACCGGAGCGAACCGCCGTCTTCCGCCCGTCGCCCGGCGCCGAGCCGTGTTGCGGACCCGGTCCAGGCCGCGCATAGTTGCGCTGCGTAAAGAGCCGGAACCGGGGGTGGGATGGGCGATGGCCGGGCACGGGGCTGAGGAGCATCCGCACGGCGCCGACCGGCTGTGTGCCGCCGGGGACCGGGTGTACTCCCGGGCCGTACGGCGCGGCCGGGTGCCGCGCCGGGACGCGGAGCCGGTGCCCTGCCTGCTGGAGCTGGCCCTGCTGCACCCCGACCCGGACGACATGGACTGGCTCGTGCCGACCTCTCCGCAGGAGGTCATGACCCGGCTGCTGCGCGGGGTGTACGACGAGGTGAGGTCCAGCCAGCGGCGGGTGGGGTCGGCGGTGGAGGCCTTCGAGCGGTACGCGGGTCTCGGCCGGCGCATCCAGGCGTCGGCCGCCACGGAGGGCACGGCGATCCGCGTCCTGGACGGACTGGCCCGCATCCAGGCCGCGATGGACGAGGCGACGGAGGCGTGCACGACCGAGGTGCTCACCGTCCAGCCCGGCGGCATCCGGCGCGAGGCGGAGCTGTCGGAGGGCCTGCACCGGGCGCTGGCGCTGCGCGGGCGCGGGGTGCGGATGCGGGACCTTTACACGCACGTGGCGCGGCACGGGCAGGGGCTGCTCAACTACCTGGAGCTGATGGGCGGCACGGTGGAGGCCCGCACCCTGGACGAGGTCGTCGACCGTCTCATCCTGTTCGACCGCACGGTCGCGTTCATCCCCGCCAACACCGACCGCACGATGGCCCTGGAACTGCGTCACCCGGCGCTGGTCGGCTACCTGGTGACGGTCTTCGAGCGCCTGTGGCGCCTGGCGATCCCACTCACCGCGCCGCTTCCGGAGACCGGCTTCGAGGGCGTCTCGCACCGCGAGCAGTCCATCGCGGCGCTGCTGGCGGAGGGTCACCAGGACGCGGTGATCGCGGAGCGGCTGGGCATCAGCGTGCGGACGTGCCGGGCGCACATCGCCCGTCTGTCGGAGACCCTGGGGGCGGCCAGCCGGACCCAGCTGGGGGTGCGCATCGCCCAGGCGGGCCTGGTCGGTTCGCCGTCCCTCAGCGTTCCTGGTCGAGAATCCCCGACTGTCCGATGAGGTAGCCGAGCTGGGCGCGGCTCTCGCTGCGGAGGGTGGCGGCGAGTTTGGCGATGTGGACGCGGGCGGTGCGGACGTTCATGCCGAGGCGGTCGGCGATCGCCGCGTCCGTGTGCCCTTCGACGAGGAGGGCGGCGATGGCGCGCTGGCGCGGGGAGATGCCGTTGAGGGTGGGCTGACGGACCGCCCGGGGGTGCATGGGGGTGGCCAGGTGCCAGAGGCGGTCGAAGGTGGTGACGAAGTAGGCGACCAGGGCCGGGTGGCGGACTTCCAGGGCCAGTGAACGGTCGGGGCTGGCGGGGATGAAGGCCACGGTGCGGTCCACGATGACGAGGCGTTCGGTGACCTCGTTGAGGGTCCGTGCCTCCACGTCGCCCTTCAGGCGTTCGTACCGCCCGATGATCAGGGGGGCGTGGCGGACGGTGTGCTGGTAGAGAGCGCGCACACGGCCGCCGTTGTCGAGGAACGCCTGGTCGCGCTGCATGGCGGCTTCGTGGTTGTGGTACGACGCGGTGACGAGGCCGTCGTGCGGCTGCACGGTCAGGAGCTGGTCCCGGCCCTCGGCCATGGCCTCGGCGATGGCCCGGCCCGTCCGCTCCTTGCTGGTGAGGATCCGCAGGAACGGGGTGTCCTCGCCCGCGGCCGTCGGTCCCGCGTGCCGTATCAGGGGCTCGAAGGCGTCGGCGAGCCGCTGTTCGCGGCGGCGTTCGCCGGCGATCCGCTCCTCCGAGGAGCGCAGCAGGCGTTGCAGGGCGACGGCCGGTGCGACGGGCACCAGCCGGGTCAGGTCCTCGACCGACGGATACAGCAGGCCGGTGTCGACCAGGCAGGGCGCGCCGGCCGCCTCCTCGCCGGGGAGGTGGCCCTCGCGCAGGGCGCGGGCGTAGAGGCCGAGGCCCGCCTCGCACAGCTCCTCCCCCGCGTGCCGGTGCGCCGCATCGGTCACGAGGGGCTCCCGGCCCGGTCGCCCTGTTCCTGTTCGAGGATCCCCGACTGGGCGATGAGGTAGCCGAGCTGGGCGCGGCTGCCGCTGCCCAGGGCCGTCGCCAGCTTGGCTATGTGCGCGCGGCAGGTGCGCACGTTCATGCCGAGGCGGCGGGCGATGGCCTCGTCGACGTGGCCCTCCACCAGGAGCTTGGCGATGGAGTGCTGGATGTCGGTGATGCCGTCGGGGGCCGTCTCGTAGGGTGCGCCGGCGGTGAGCGGGACCGCTCGGTTCCAGATGAACTCGAAGACCCTCATCAGGTACCGGACGAGGCCGGGGTGGCGCAGCTCCAGTGCGACCTGCCGGTCCTCGCGGACGGGGATGAACGCGACGGTCTCGTCGCAGATGATGAGACGCTCCACCAGCTCGTCGATGGTGCGGTATTCGACCTTGCCGTCGGCGAACTGGTCGGTGTAGGCGAGTCTGTCCGGGCTGAACCGGGCGGTGTGCTGGTAGAGGGTCCGGATCCGCACGCCTCGCTCGATCAGGGGCCGGTCGCGTTCGAGTCCTTCCAGCAGCCGGTTCTCCGGACGGCGGTGGCCGCTGGGCTGGACCGTCAGCATCTCGGTCTGGCACTGGGCGGTCGCCAGGTCGAGCGCCGCGTTGATCCGGTCGAGGCCCTCCAGCACCGTGATGGAGTGGGCGGGGCTCGTCTCCTGGGTGCTGATGTCCATGAACGGCTCGAAGAGTTCGGCGAGCGCGATCGACTGCCGGCGCTGCTGGGTGATCTCCCGTTCGATGGGATTGAGCCGTTGGGCGAGGGCGACCGACGGCGGGACCGGACGCAGCCACTCGGCGTCGTCGGGATCGGGGTGGAGCAGGGCCAGATCCATCAGACACGGAGCGGCCTCGGCGTCGGTCCGCGGTATGCGCCCAGCCCTGAGGGCGTGCGCGTACAGACGGCTCCCTTCGGTGCACAACTCGGTTCCCGTATGGGGATGATCCCTCTTAGTCCATTTTGCTACCAAATCTCCACCCCCCAGGGTCCTGAACGTGCAGGAACATGATGCACCGATTGTGTGGCCATGACGTGCCCGAATGAGACATCGTCTTATCCGACGGGGGAATGAGGGGACCATCAAGTGAGGACGAAGCCGACTATGCGTATGAGAATGCTTCGCTCGGTGCTTGTTACCGCCTTCTCCGCCGTCGTGGCCTTCGGTGCGTTGGCCGGCCTCGATGCGAAGAGCGGTGAGCACGAGGCGGGTGGCGTTCACTCAGTGGCGATCGCGGGCCCCGGCGGTGAGCCGGCGGCTTTCCCGGGCGACAGCGTGTGGGACTGATCGCCGTGACCACTCCACCCGACGACCGATCCTTCCGCCGTGAGATGGCCACCGCCTACCGCTCCGGCTGGCACTTCATCGACCTGGTCACCGCGATCCCCCACTCCGGTGACTCCCTGATGGTGACCGTCTTCGGTGAGCCGGTCGTCGTCACGCTGGACGATGACGGTGACGTGCGGGCTTACCGGTGTCTGCGGCGGCCTCGGGGGGCGCCGCAGCCCGTCCGGTGCGCCGTCCGCTACGGAATGATCTTTGTGAACCTGGACCAGAGGGACCACCGGCTCGCGCAGCCGGAGGTCTCCGAAGTGAGGACCATCTCGGCCACCCCCCGCAGTGCCTGACGCGATTCCCCCGTCGTAACAAATCGCTCAGGTGCTTCCCCCCGGCAGCGGCGTCACCGTGACCTGAACACGGTGACGCCGCTGTCGTATGCGGGGACATTTCCGGGTACCGGCAGATTCCCGGCCTGGCCGAAACGCGCCCGCGGCACGACCCGGCGCCGCTTCTCCCTTGAGTGGAATAGACTCAACTTTGTGCCAGTTGGACGAGTCAGCACTGGGAGACATGGCCGGACCGTCGACGGCCGACGCTAGGAGGGAAGCCAGAACGTGGACGCCGAGCTGACCAACCGGAGCCGGGACGCGATCAACGCGGCCAGCAACCGGGCCCTGACCGAGGGAAACCCCGACCTCACCCCCGCGCACCTGCTCCTGGCGCTGCTCCAGGGCCAGGACAACGAGAACATCACCGACCTGCTCGCCGCCGTCGAGGCCGACCTCGCGGCCGTGCGCTCCGGCGCCGAGCGCATCATCGCCGGGCTGCCCAGCGTCGCCGGGTCCACGGTCGCGCCGCCGCAGCCCAACCGTGAGATGCTCGCCGTGGTCGCCGACGCCCAGGCCCGCGCCAAGGAGCTCGGGGACGAGTACCTCTCCACCGAGCACCTGCTCCTCGGCATCGCCGCGAAGGGCGGCGCGGCCGGTGAGGTACTGGAGGGGCAGGGAGCCAGTGCGAAGAAGCTGCAGGAGGCCTTCCGCAAGGCGAGGGGAGGGCGCCGCGTGACCACCGCGGACCCCGAGGGCCAGTACAAGGCACTGGAGAAGTTCGGCACCGACTTCACGGCCGCCGCCCGGGACGGGAAGCTCGACCCGGTCATCGGGCGGGACCAGGAGATCCGGCGGGTCGTGCAGGTGCTCAGCCGCCGCACCAAGAACAACCCCGTCCTCATCGGTGAGCCCGGCGTCGGCAAGACCGCCGTCGTCGAGGGACTCGCCCAGCGGATCGTCAAGGGGGACGTGCCCGAGTCGCTGAAGGGCAAGCGGCTGGTCGCGCTGGACCTGGGTGCGATGGTCGCCGGGGCCAAGTACCGCGGCGAGTTCGAGGAGCGGCTGAAGACCGTCCTGGCCGAGATCAAGGACTCCGAGGGCCAGATCATCACCTTCATCGACGAGCTGCACACCGTCGTGGGGGCCGGGGCCGGCGGCGACTCCGCCATGGACGCCGGGAACATGCTCAAGCCGATGCTCGCCCGCGGTGAGCTGCGCATGGTCGGCGCGACCACGCTGGACGAGTACCGGGAACGGATCGAGAAGGACGCCGCCCTGGAGCGGCGCTTCCAGCAGGTGCTGGTCGCCGAGCCGACCGTCGAGGACTCCATCGCGATCCTGCGCGGGCTCAAGGGCCGCTACGAGGCCCACCACAAGGTGCAGATCGCCGACAGCGCCCTGGTGGCCGCCGCCACCCTCTCCGACCGGTACATCACCTCCCGCTTCCTGCCCGACAAGGCCATCGACCTGGTCGACGAGGCCGCGTCCCGGCTGCGCATGGAGATCGACTCGTCCCCCGTCGAGATCGACGAGCTCCAGCGTGCCGTCGACCGGCTGAAGATGGAGGAGCTGGCGATCGGCAAGGAGACCGACGCGGCCTCCCTGGAGCGCCTGGAGCGGCTGCGCCGCGACCTCGCCGACAAGGAGGAGGAGCTGCGCGGCCTCACCGCCCGCTGGGAGAAGGAGAAGCAGTCCCTCAACCGGGTCGGTGAGCTGAAGGAGAAGCTCGACGAACTGCGCGGGCAGGCCGAACGCGCCCAGCGCGACGGCGACTTCGACACCGCCTCCAAGCTGCTGTACGGCGAGATCCCGGACCTGGAGCGCGACCTGGAGGCCGCCTCCGAGGCCGAGGAGGAGGTCGCCCGGGACACCATGGTCAAGGAGGAGGTCGGCGCCGACGACATCGCGGACGTCGTCGCCTCCTGGACCGGCATCCCCGCCGGGCGGCTGCTGGAGGGCGAGACGCAGAAGCTGCTGCGCATGGAGGACGAGCTCGGCAAGCGGCTCATCGGGCAGACCGAGGCCGTACGGGCCGTGTCCGACGCCGTGCGGCGCAGCCGCGCCGGGATCGCCGACCCGGACCGGCCCACCGGGTCGTTCCTCTTCCTCGGCCCGACCGGTGTCGGCAAGACCGAGCTGGCCAAGGCGCTCGCCGACTTCCTCTTCGACGACGAGCGGGCCATGGTCCGCATCGACATGTCGGAGTACAGCGAGAAGCACAGCGTCGCCCGGCTGGTCGGCGCCCCGCCCGGATACGTCGGGTACGAGGAGGGCGGCCAGCTCACCGAGGCCGTGCGGCGGCGGCCGTACACCGTCGTGCTGCTGGACGAGGTGGAGAAGGCGCACCCCGAGGTCTTCGACATCCTGCTCCAGGTGCTGGACGACGGCCGCCTCACCGACGGACAGGGCCGCACGGTCGACTTCCGCAACACCATCCTGGTGCTGACCTCCAACCTGGGCAGCCAGTACCTGGTCGACCCGCTGACCGGGGAGGAGGAGAAGAAGGAGCAGGTCCTGGAGGTGGTCCGGTCGTCGTTCAAGCCGGAGTTCCTCAACCGGCTCGACGACCTCGTGGTCTTCTCGGCCCTGAGCAAGGACGAGCTGAGCCGGATCGCGCGGCTCCAGATCGACGCGCTCGCCCGGCGGCTCGCCGAGCGCCGCCTCACCCTGGAGGTCACCGACGAGGCCCTGGCCTGGCTGGCCGACGAGGGCATGGACCCGGCCTACGGCGCCCGCCCGCTGCGCCGCCTCGTCCAGACCTCGATCGGGGACCGGCTCGCCCGCGAGATCCTCGCCGGCGAGATCAAGGACGGCGACACGGTCCGCGTGGACCGCTTCGGCGGCGGCGAGGGCGACGGCCTGATCGTGGGCCCGGCCACCGGCAAGACCCTCTGACGCGCCGGTCCACCGTGTGACACGGCCACCCCGTGTCACACGGTGAACGCCGAGAACCGCACCTGCGCGGTGCCCGCGCTCTCGTAGACCACGTCGACCGTCACGGCGTTCGCGCCGACGCCGGTGGGGGCGGGTGCGCCGCGCTGTCCAGGTTCAGGCAGACGTCGCCGCCCCCACTGCACAGGCTCGTCCCCGGCCGCTCGCCGTAGGTGTGCGTCAGCCAGTCCCCGACGCCGGACCGCGGCATCCGGAAGGCGGCGTAATAGCTCGTGTGCAGCCACGTCCGCACCGTGCACTCGGTGTCGTACGCCCCCGCGGGCGGCTCCGCCCCGCCGAAGGCCGGCGCCTCGGCGCACGGCACCTCCTCCGGGCCCCCGCCCAGCGGATAGTCGCTGGTCGAGAACCGCACCACCGCCACGACCAGCCATGCCAGCAACAGGACCGGCAGGGCGGCGACCGCCGCCACCGGTCCCCACCGGATCCGTCTCCGCCCCATGCCCGTCCCCCTCCGGCCCGCGCTGCTCCCGCCCGACCGGACGGATCGTGTCAGCCCACGGCTGACAGTGCCACGGCGGGCTTGCCACCCCCCTCCCCGCATGGGGGAGGATGGTGTGATCCGTACGAAGGGAAAATCACGGTGAGCATCGACCCGTCCTCGATTCCGAACTTCGGGGGCCAGCCCGAGCCGCAGCCCCAAGGACCGGCGGGCCCCGTCGTCCCGGATCAGGATCTCGTGAAGCAGCTCCTCGAACAGATGGAGCTCAAGTACGTCGTCGACGACGAGGGTGACCTCGCGGCGCCGTGGGAGCAGTTCCGTACGTACTTCATGTTCCGCGGTGAGGGGGATCAGCAGATCTTCTCGGTGCGGACGTTCTACGACCGCCCCCACCAGATCGACGACAAGCCGCAGCTGCTGGAGTCGCTCGACGACTGGAACCGGCGCACCCTGTGGCCCAAGGTGTACTCGCACACCCACGACGACGGCACCGTCCGCCTGATCGGCGAGGCGCAGATGCTGATCGGCATGGGCGTCAGCCTGGAGCACTTCGTCTCCTCGACGGTCAGCTGGGTGCGCGCCGCCATCGAGTTCGACCGCTGGCTGGTGGAGCAGCTCGGACTGGAGCAGGAGGTCAACGAGGCGGACAAGCCCGAGGACGAGGGCGGCGAGTAGTCCGCCCCCGCCACCGGGGAGCCCGGCCGGGCACCGACCGCCGAACGGGGTCGTGTGCCGGGGCCGGGCTCTCGCCGTTTTCAGCCCCCCAGCGTCTTCAGCCGCCGGACGGCCTCCTCCAGCACGCCAGTCCGCTTGCAGAACGCGAAGCGGACGAAGGGGGCGCCCGCCTCGCGGTGGTCGTAGAAGACGGCGTTGGGGATGGCGACGACCCCCGCGCGTTCCGGCAGGCCGCGGCAGAAAGCGAAGCCGTCGCTCTCGCCGAGGGGGCGGATGTCGGTGGTGACGAAGTAGGTCCCGGCGGGCCGGAAGACGCCGAAGCCCGCCTCCGCGAGGCCGGACGCGAGGACGTCTCGCTTGGCCTCCATGTCCGCGCGGAAGCCGGCGAAGAAGGAGTCGGGCAGCGCGAGGGCCTCGGCGACGGCGTACTGGAAGGGGCCCGACGTCACGAAGGTCAGGTACTGCTTGGCCGAGCGGACCGCGGTGACCAGGGCGGGCGGGGCGGTGATCCAGCCGACCTTCCAGCCGGTGAACGACAGCGTCTTGCCGGCCGAGCTGATGGTCACGGTGCGCTCGCGCATCCCGGGGAAGGACGCCAGGGGGACGTGCTCGGCCGTGCCGAAGACCAGGTGCTCGTAGACCTCGTCCGTCACCACCAGCAGGTCCCGCTCCACGGCCAGCTCGGCGATCGCCGCGAGTTCCGCGCGGGTCAGGACGGTGCCCGTCGGGTTGTGCGGGGTGTTGAGCAGCAGCAGCCGGGTGCGGTCGGTGACCGCGTCGCGCAGCTCGTCCAGGTCGAGGCGGAACGTGCCGTCGTGCGGGCGCAGGGTCACCGGCACCCGGGTACCGCCCGCCATGGCGATGCAGGCCGCGTAGGAGTCGTAGTACGGCTCCAGCGCGACCACCTCGTCGCCGGGTTCCAGCAGGGCCAGCAGTGAGGCGGCGATGGCCTCGGTGGCGCCGGCGGTGACGAGGACCTCGGTGTCCGGGTCCCAGGACAGGCCGTAGCGCCGCTGCTGGTGCGCGGCGACGGCGGTGCGCAGCTCGGGGACGCCCGGGCCCGGCGGGTACTGGTTGCCGCGCCCGTCGCGCAGGGCGCGTACGGCCGCCTCGCGGATCTCCTCGGGGCCGTCGGTGTCGGGGAAGCCCTGGCCCAGGTTGATCGCCCCGGTCCTGGCCGCGAGGGCGGACATCTCGGCGAAGACCGTGGTCCCGAACGCGGCGAGCCGGCGGTTGAGGAAGGGGCGTGCGCTGGAGGTCATGGCGGCCATCCTGCGCCGAAGCTCTGGAGTTCCTCAACTCTGCTTTGGGGCGTGGCGGGCGAGGGCATCCCCCGTTCACGCAACGAGCACCACGGAAAGCGAGGCGCCCACGGGGGGTTGCTTCGGGGGAACTTCCGGGCGTGAGTCCGGGGGGAATCGGAAGGAGGGTGACGCCATGGTCTTCGGCATCATCCTGATCGTGATCGTCGCTCTGGTCGTCGCGAAGGCCGCATCCGGTGGACGGCGGAGTTCCGCCGCCCGGGGGCGCGGCCGGGGCTCGCGGTCGTCGGGCGGAGGCCACAACAGCGGCAACAACAGCTGGTGGGCCGGCGGGGGTGACGGCGGCTCGTCCTCGGGCGGCACCTCCTGCGGGAGCAGTTCGTCCTGCGGTGGCGGCTCGTCCTGCGGAGGCGCGTCGTCCTGCGGGGGAGGGGGCGGCGGATGCGGTGGAGGCAGCTGACACGGGGCAGCTGAGCTCCTGCCGGAGACAACCGCATCCGTTCCGAGGGGCCCGCACCTGGGCCGGGCCCCCGCGGCCCCACCCAGGGCGCCCGCCGGGATTGACACCCGGTGGGCGCTCTCGCACACCGGCGCCCGTCGGGCGGTCCGGGCGCACGCCGTGGTTGAACAGTTGAGCTGTGGAGCCCCCCGAGGGATGGAAAGCCCACGAACTTGGGTAAAAACGCTGTGTTGCCGTAGCAGTTCATGATTCCCTCTCCCTCATCCACGCAGCCCCCGGACGACCTGTTGACCCCCCTCCTGACCGGCCGAACGGGCTGACCGGGCCGCCTCCCCGACAGTGACCGGGGGGTGCAGGCCCGCACCTTCCTCTCCTGTGTGCCTGCGGAGCCGATCCATGCTCACGACCCTGAACACCGCCTACACCGACACCCGCGCCGCCGACCTGGCCTGGGCGCTGGGGCGCGAGCCGCTGCCCGCGCTGGCCAGCCTGGACATCGAACTGACGGGGGCCAGACTCGAGTTGAGGCTTCTCGGCGCCTCCCACCAAGTGCTGCTGGAGGACGAGCGGGGCGGCTGCTCGGAGACGGTGGCGTGCATCCCGGGCGGCAGCACCCCGCTTCCACTGGGGGTGGCCAAGCGGGTGGGCGACTGGGAGTACGAGTTCGCCGCCCGCGTGGAGCTGCTCACGCCGGGCTCCTTCGCGGGCCGCGCCCAGGAACTGCTGGCCCTGGTCGCCGACCACCCGCACGGTCTGGCCGGGGTCTTCCCCGGCAGCCCGCACGCCTTCACCGCGCTGCTCGCGCACCGGCACGAGGGGCAGGTGCACTGGCGCACCTGGCACGCCTATCCGCAGGACGGCCAGCTCGTGGCGACCCGGACCCGGGTCGGCGTCCGGGTGCCGGCGGCGCGGCTCAGTCCCTCCGGGGCGTGAGACGCGCAAACCTGCGAGGCTTCACGGCGCGCGGCTTTCACACCTGCGGGTGACGATGCGCAGCGGGGGTGTGACGTAACGTCACTGCGTGATCGAAGCGCAGGCTCCCGCTCCACCCGCACCGCCGTCCTGGGAGGGCGCGGGAAGACCCGGACCGGCGGCGCCCGGCACGGCGGCCCCGCTGCCCGTGCCGCCCGGCACCGGCCGGTTCCTGGTCCTCGCGGGCGTCTTCGTCTGCGCGGCCTGCGGACTCGTGTACGAACTCGAACTGGTCGCCCTCGCCTCGTACCTGATCGGCGACTCGGTCACCCAGGCGTCCGTCGTCCTGTCCGTCATGGTGTTCGCCATGGGCATCGGCTCGCTCGCCGCCAAGCGGCTGCGCCGGTTCGCGGCGGCCGGGTTCGGCGCGATCGAGGCCGTCCTCGCCCTCGTCGGCGGGACCAGCGCCATGGCGTTGTACGCCGTCTTCGCCTGGACCGGCGGCTGGAGCGGCCCCTGGTCCGACGGCCCGCGCTTCCTGCTGGTCGCGTTCTCGCTCACCATCGGCCTGCTGATCGGCGCCGAGGTGCCGCTGCTGATGGAGCTGATCCAGCGCATCCGCCGGCAGGACGCGGGCGGTGCCGTCGCGGACCTGTTCGCCGCGGACTACGTCGGCGCCCTGGTGGGCGGCCTCGCCTTCCCCTTCGTGCTGCTGCCCTTCCTCGGCCAGCTGACCGGCGCCCTGCTCACCGGCGCGGTCAACGCGGCCGTCGGCGCCGCCCTGGTCCTCGGTCTGTTCCGGCGGGACCTGACCCGCCGGGCCCGCCGGCTGCTGGTCGTCGCCAACGCCGTCGTGCTCGCCGTCCTCACCTCGGCGGCCGCCCTCTCCGGCGACTTCGAACGCGCCGCCCGGCACGCGCTCTACGGGCAGGACGTCCGCGTGGCCGTCCGGACCGACGTGCAGGAGGTGGTCCTCACCGGAGGCACCGACGGCCGGTCCCTCCGCCTCTTCCTGGACGGCCGGCTGCGGGTCGGCGCCGGCGACGGGCGCCGGTACCACGAGGCCCTGGTGCGGCCGGCCATGACCGGGCCGCGGGCGCGCGTGCTGATCCTGGGCGGCGGCGACGGCCTCGCGGCGCGGGAGGTGCTGCGCCATCCGGACGTGCGCCGTGTCGACCTCGTGGAACCCGATCCGGATCTCGCCCGGCTGGCCCGGCACGACCCCGGCCTGTCCGCGCTGAACGAGCACGCCTACGGCGACCCGCGCGTCCACGTCACCGCCGCGGACGCCTTCCGCGGCCTGCGCTCGACGCCCACCGCCGCGTACGACGTGGTGGTCTGCGACCTGCCCGACCCGGGCATCACCGCCGCCACCAAGCTGTACTCGCAGGAGTTCTACGGCCTGCTGCGACGGGTGCTCGCGCCGGACGGGCGGCTGGTCGTGCACGCCGGCCCGGTCTCCGCGCGGCCCCGCACGTTCTGGACCGTCGACGCGACGCTGCGCGCGGCCGGTCTGCGGACCGTGGCCTACCGCGTCGGCGGCCGCGCCCCCGGTTTCACCGCGGACCCCGACCGGGCGGCCGGCACCTCCCGCGCCCTTGGGGACTGGGGCTTCCTGCTCGCCGCCCGCACATCCCCCGGCCTGCGACTCGACCCGGATGCCCCCCGTCCGCACACCCTCACCCGGCAGTCCCTCACCGCGGCCGCCCGGGCGGCGGCCCGCACGCGCGTGCCCGGCCTGCCGCCGTCCACGCTGGTGCATCCGCGGTACTGAGCCCGCGGTGCCGGGCCCGCCGCAGTGCCCCGCGCCCGGTACGCGTCCCCCTCTGCGCCGCCCCGGTGCGTGGGGTCGCCCCCGTACGACCCCGCGCGGCGGCCCGTCCCTCCCCCGGACCCGGACGGGCCGCCGCGCCCCCCTGTGGATCGCTCGCACCGAGAACCTACGGCCGCCCCGCCCGCCCCGGAATCCCGCAGCGGGTGGATACCGGGGCCGACCCGGCGCGGCAGACACGCGGTTCCTGCAACTTCCGCGGTACCGCGGAAGGATGACGCCGCCGCCCGGCGGGCGGGCCTACCCTGCGGCAATGCGCCTCCACCCCCTGGCGGCCGACGGCCTGACCGCCGCGGCGCTGACGACCGTGGCCGTCCTGCTCGGCACCGAGGCCGTCGCCCAGGGGTGGCCCGCGCTCGGCCCGCTCGCCTGGACGCTCGTCGCCCTGGTGAACCTGCCGCTTGCCCTGCGCACCCGCGCCCCCGTGACCGTCTGCCTCGTCTCGCACGGCTGCTGGGCGGTCTACATCGCCCTCGGGCAGTGGCCAGTGGCCGGCTCCTTCGGCCCCATGCTCGCCGTCTACACCGTGGCCTCCCTGCGCGCCACCCGCGTCGCCGCCGCCTCCGCCGGCCTGCTCGCCGGTGTCTGGATCTGGGCCGGCCTCGTCAGCGACGCCGACGCCATGGCCTCCGTCGTCGGCCAGGCCGTGGGCTTCCCGCTCGTCCTGTGGCGGTTCGGGTACGTCGCCCGCCGGACCGGCGAACTCACCCGGGAACTCCGCGCCGAGCAGGCCGAACGGGCCCGGCGCGAGGTGGCCGAGGAGCGGGTGCGGATCGCCCGCGAGCTGCACGACGTGGTGGCCCACCACATCGCCGTCATCAACGTCCAGGCCGGCCTCGCCCGCTTCGTCTTCCACTCCGACGCCCCCACCGCCCGCGACGCCCTCGACACCATCGAGGGCGCGAGCGGCGAGGCCCTGGCCGAACTGCGCCGCATGCTGGGCCTGTTGCGCGCCGACGGCGTGCAGGGCGCGGACGGCGCCCCGGCGCCGGGGCTCGACCAGCTGGACGAGATGGCCGCCAGGGTCCGCACCGGCGGCGTCGGCGTCGACCTGCGCGTCACGGGCGCACCGCGCCCCCTGCCGCCCGGCGTGCAGCTGTGCGTGTACCGGGTGGTCCAGGAGGCCCTGACCAACGTCCTCAAGCACGCGCCCGGCGCGCACGCCGCCGTCGAACTCGCCTACCGCGCGCACGAGGTGACGGTGTCGGTGACCGACGACGGCCCCGGGGACGGCCGGCGGGAGGGGGCGGATTCGGACACAATCCCCGAGCGCGGCGGCCACGGGTTGATCGGCATGCGGGAGCGGGCCAAGCTCTACGGCGGGGCGATCGCCGTCGGCCCGCGCAGCGAGGGGGGATTCGGCGTGCGCCTGACCCTGCCGACGCCGGTACACACCGCACGCCGGGGAGACACCGTCCGCGAATGACCGACGCAGACCGTCCGGCCCACCGCCCGCCCGACCGTCCGATCAGGCTGCTCGTCGTCGACGACCAGTTCCTCGTCCGCAGCGGGCTGGCCGCGCTGCTGCGGGCCGCCCCCGGCATGGAGGTCGTCGGCGAGGCGTCCGACGGGGCGGAGGCGGTGACGCTGGCCGCGGAGACCCGGCCCGACGTCGTCCTGATGGACATCCGCATGCCCGGCATGTCCGGTATCCAGGCCACCGAGCGGATCCTCGCCGAGGCGGTGGACCCCGCGCCCCGCGTCCTCGTCCTCACCACCTTCGACCTGGACGAGTACGTGTACGGCGCCCTGCGCGCCGGAGCCTCCGGGTTCCTGCTCAAGGACGCCGGCCCCGAACGGCTGCTGGCCGCGGTCGCCGCGGTGCACGGCGGTGACGCGCTGTTCGCCCCCGCGGTCACCCGGCGCCTGGTGGAGGCGTTCACGCGGATGTCGGACACGCGGTCCGCGAAGCCCTCCGACGCCGGGCCGCCGCCCGCGCTGACGTCGCTGACCGGCAGGGAGGCGGAGGTCCTCGGACTGGTGGCCCGCGGCCTGAGCAACGCCGAGGCCGCCGACCGCCTGTTCATCAGCGAGGCCACGGTGAAGACCCACCTCAACCGCACGATGTCCAAGCTCGGCCTGACCAGCCGGGCCCAGGCGGTGGTGCTGGCGTACGAGACGGGTCTCGTGACGCCGGGGGGAGCCGCGGGCGGCGGGTGAGTTTGCGCCGACGGGGGGTGCGCGGGGCGCCCGCTGGGTAGGCTGCGCTGACATGGAGCATGAGGTGTTCGTTCCGGTTCCGTCCGAGCGGCTCAGGGACGTGCTGGCCGACCCCGTCCGGGTCGCCCGGGCGATCCCGGGGCTCCAGCAGGACGCCGGTGCCGAGCCCGTCGCGGGACGGCTGAAGGTCCGCATCGGGAGTCACTCCATCACCTACCGGGGCTCACTGCGCCTGTCCGCGCGCGACGACGGGGCGTACGTCGTCGAGGGCGACGCCACGGAGTCGCGCGGCACCGGCGCGGTCACGCTCGCGCTCGTCCTGCGGGTGCGGGACGCCGAGGACGGCGCCACCCTCGCGTTCAACGGGACGGCCACCGCGGACGGGCGGGTGACGGAGCTGCCGGAGGAGACGGTGACGTCGGCCACCGGCCGCCTGCTGACGCGGTTCGCGGAGAACCTGGGCGCGGCGGCGGCGGAGAAGGCGCCGCCCGCCGCGGAGGCGGAGCCGCGGCCCACGTCGGTCTTCGACACGGAGGTCCCCCCGTCCTCCCTCGGCCCGGACGCCGACGCGGAGGAGGGCCCGGCCGGCGCCCACGAGGGTGCCGGGGAGGCTCCGGAGGTCCCCGCCGGCCCCGAGGCCGCCGGACCGCCCGCCGAGGCCGCGCACGCCCGCCGCACGATGATCGGCCGCAGTGCCGAGGAGGTGGACCACGCCCCGCCGCGCGGCCGGTACGCCCCCGTGCCGGCGCCGCAGGCGAACGCGTCCGCCACCCCCCTGCGCTGGGCCGCCCCGGCGGCGGCGCTGGTCGTGGCCTCGGCGATCGTGGCCGGCCGGGCCCTGCGCAACAAACGCCACTGAGCCGGCCCCGGCGCCCCCTTGATCGCCCCAGTAGGGTCGTGGCGTGAGCAACGAACCCATCACGCTGACCGCGGGTGACGCGGAGGCGACCGTGCTGCCGGGCAACGGCGGCCGGATCGGCGGGCTCCGCGTCGGGGGCACCGAGCTGCTCCGCCAGGGCGAACGCTACGGCTGCTTCCCGATGGTCCCCTGGTGCGGCCGGATCCGCGAGGGCCGCTTCCGGGACGGCGCCGCCGTCCACCGGATGCCGCTGAACTCCCCGCCGCACGCCATCCACGGCACCGCCCGCGACGGCGCCTGGCGCACCGCCCGCGTCTCGGACGACGAGGCCGTCATCACGTACGACCTCGTCGACCCCTGGCCCTACTCGGGCCGCGTCACGCAGGTGATCGCGCTCGCCGAGGACGCGCTGACGCTGACCATGTCCGTGGAGACGTACGAGTCGTCCTTCCCGGCGCAGATCGGCTGGCACCCGTGGTTCAACCGGACCCTCGACGGGTCGGACGTGGAGATCGCCTTCGACCCCGCCTGGCAGGAGGAGCGCGGCGACGACCACCTGCCCACCGGCAACCGGACCGACCCGAAGCCGGGCCCCTGGGACGACTGCTTCGGCATGCCGGACGGCGTCGACGTGACCCTGACCTGGCCCGGCCGGCTGGCGCTGAGGGTGACCAGCCGAGAGCAGTGGGCCGTGGTCTACGACGAGCAGGAGGCCGCCGTCTGCGTGGAGCCGCAGACCGGGCCGCCCAACGGCCTGAACACGCTCCCGCGCCTGGTCACGCCGCTGGAGCCGCTGGAGGCCACGACGGCCTGGAGCTGGACCCGGCTCTAAGCTGGTGCGCATGACGGACGTCAACGGAGTAATGCCGCCAGGCACACGCGCGGCGCTGCTGCAGCAGATCAAGGACAAGGCCGTGGTGCACGGCAAGGTGACCCTCTCCTCGGGGCTGGAGGCCGACTACTACGTCGACCTGCGCCGCGTGACCCTGGACGGCGAGGCCGCGCCGCTGGTCGGGCAGGTGCTGCTGGACCTGACCGACGACCTGGAGTTCGACGCGGTGGGCGGGCTGACCATGGGCGCCGACCCGGTCGCCGCGAGCATGCTGCACGCCGCCGCCGCGCGCGGGAAGCGCCTGGACGCGTTCGTCGTCCGCAAGGCCGCCAAGGCGCACGGGATGCAGCGGCGCGTCGAGGGCCCGGACATCCGGGGCCGCCGCGTCCTCGTCGTCGAGGACACCTCCACCACCGGCGGCTCCCCGCTCACCGCGGTCGAGGCCGTGCGCGAGGCCGGCGCCGAGGTCGTGGCCGTCGCGACGATCGTCGACCGGGCGACCGGCGCCGCCGAGAAGATCCAGGAGGGCGCGGGGGTGCCGTACCGGTACGCCTACTCCAAGGACGAGCTGGGCCTCGACTGAGGTCCACTCGGAGTATTCCGCCCCGTCTGGAAGGATGGGGCCGACGATGACGTCGCCCCCAAGGTCTAGGTCAGGGCCGTAAGCACCTGAGACGCCCACCCGCACATACAAGGAGCGGACATGCCCATCGCAACTCCCGAGGTCTACAACGAGATGCTGGACCGGGCGAAGGCAGGAAAGTTCGCCTACCCGGCCATCAACGTGACCTCTTCCCAGACGCTGCACGCGGCCCTGCGCGGTTTCGCGGAGGCGGAGAGCGACGGCATCGTCCAGATCTCCACCGGCGGCGCCGAGTTCCTGGGCGGCCAGCACAGCAAGGACATGGTGACCGGCGCCGTCGCGCTGGCCGAGTTCGCGCACATCGTCGCCGAGAAGTACGACGTGAACATCGCGCTGCACACGGACCACTGCCCCAAGGACAAGCTCGACGGGTACGTGCGCCCGCTGCTCGCCGTGTCCGAGGAGCGCGTCAAGGCCGGCCGCAACCCGCTGTTCCAGTCGCACATGTGGGACGGCTCCGCCGAGACCCTGGCCGACAACCTGGCCATCGCCGAGGAGCTGCTGGAGCGCGCCCGCGCCGCGAAGATCATCCTCGAGGTCGAGATCACCCCGACCGGCGGCGAGGAGGACGGCGTCTCGCACGAGATCAACGACTCCCTCTACACCACGGTCGACGACGCGCTGCGCACCGTCGAGGCGCTGGGCCTGGGCGAGAAGGGCCGCTACCTGCTCGCCGCCTCCTTCGGCAACGTGCACGGCGTGTACAAGCCGGGCAACGTGGTGCTCCGTCCCGAGCTGCTGAAGGAGCTGAACGAGGGCGTCGCCGCCAAGTACGGGCAGCCCGCCGGCAGCAAGCCGTTCGACTTCGTCTTCCACGGCGGCTCCGGCTCCACCGAGCAGGAGATCGCGACCGCGCTGGACAACGGCGTGATCAAGATGAACCTCGACACGGACACCCAGTACGCCTTCACGCGTCCGGTCGCCGGCCACATGTTCGCCAACTACGACGGCGTCCTGAAGATCGACGGCGAGGTCGGCAACAAGAAGACCTACGACCCGCGCACCTGGGGCAAGCTGGCCGAGGCCGGCATGGCCGCGCGCGTCCTCGAGGCCTGCGGCCACCTGCGCTCGTCGGGCCAGAAGATCAAGTAACCCGCGCGACGCACGACCGGCCCGGCACCGCGGGACACCGCGGTGCCGGGCCCTCGCACGTCCGCCCCCGGGCATGGCGCAGACTTGTCCCCATGGCCATTCACGAGAACCTCCTCGGGGGACCGCCCCCGACCCACCTCCCCGACGATCCCGGGCCGCGCGAGCTGCTGGCGGGCGGCACCCCGGCCGCCGACGTCGCCGCGAAGTACCCGACGTCCTCGCTGGCCTGGGCCCGCCTGGCCGACGAGGCGTACGAGCGCGGCGGCGTCGTGGAGTCCTACGCCTACGCCCGTACGGGCTACCACCGCGGTCTGGACGCCCTGCGCCGCAGCGGCTGGAAGGGCCACGGGCCGGTGCCGTGGGAGCACGAGCCCAACCGCGGCTTCCTGCGCGCCCTGCACGCCCTCGCCCGCGCCGCCCAGGCGATCGGCGAGAAGGAGGAGTACGAGCGCTGCGCCCAGTTCCTGAGGGACTCCTCGCCGGCGGCGGCCGAGGTGCTGGGCTGACACCGCGTCCCGCAGGGCCCGCGACGGGCGGGCCTTGCGGTTTCCTGGGAGCATTGCGGAGGATGCCGTTGGGGACCGGGGCCCCGTGCCGGTAACGGCAGGGCGGACCGCTACCCGTAGTGCCATCAGGAGACAGCGATGTCCCACGACGCCCCGAATCTCGACTTCGCGGGCAGCACGCCGTACGAGGACTACGTCAAGGCGGACGTGCTCACCCACCTCCAGCACACCCTCTCCGACGACCCCGGAGAGATGGTCTTCCTGGTCACCACCCAGGTCATGGAGCTGTGGTTCACCGTCATCGTCCACGAGTGGGAGACCGCGGCCGGTGCCCTGCGCGAGGACCGGGTCCGGCCGGCGACCGACGCGCTGAAGCGCTCGGTGCGCGAGCTGGAGGCCCTGAACGCCTCCTGGACGCCCCTGGCGGGCCTCACACCCGCCCAGTTCAACTCCTACCGGAGCGCCCTCGGCGAGGGCTCCGGGTTCCAGTCGGCGATGTACCGCCGCCTGGAGTTCCTGCTCGGCGACAAGTCCGCCTCCATGCTCGTCCCGCACCGCGGCGCCCCGCGCGTCCACGCCGAGCTGGAGAAGGCGCTGCACGAGCCGAGCCTGTACGACGAGGTGGTCCGGCTGCTCGCCCGGCGCGGGTACGACATCCCGGAGGCCGTGCTCCGGCGGGATGTCACCCGGAAGTACGAGCCGGCGCCCGAGGTGGAGGCCGCCTGGACGGCCGTGTACTCCGGTGACCAGAACGGCGAACTGGCCCGTCTCGGCGAGGCGCTCACGGACGTCGCCGAGCTGGTGTGGCGCTGGCGCAACGACCACCTGGTCGCCACCCGCCGCGCGATGGGCTCGAAGACCGGCACCGGCGGTTCCGCCGGGGTGGCCTGGCTGGAGAAGCGGGCCCGGGGCAACGTGTTCCCCGAGCTGTGGACGGCGCGGTCGTATGTCTGAGCTGATGAGCGAGGCGGAGAGGCTGGACGCCGCCGACGGGCTGGCCGGGGTGCGCGGTCGTTTCGTCCTCGACGACGTGACGTACCTGGACGGCAACTCGCTGGGCGCCCTGCCGGCGCACGTCCCCGACCGCGTCGCGGACGTCGTGCGGCGTCAGTGGGGCGAGCTGCGCATCCGGTCCTGGGACGAGAGCGGCTGGTGGACCGCGCCCGAGCGGATCGGCGACCGGATCGCCCCGCTGGTCGGGGCGGCGGCCGGGCAGATCGTGGTCGGCGACTCCACCAGCGTGAACGTCTTCAAGGCGGTCGTCGCGGCCGTCCGCATGGCGGGGGAGGGGCGGGACGAGATCCTCGTCGACGCCACCACCTTCCCCACGGACGGGTACGTCGCCGAGTCCGCGGCCCGGATGACCGGGTGCACGCTACGGGCCGTCGCCCCGGCCGAGGTGCCCGCGGCGCTGGGCGACCGCACCGCCGCGGTGCTCCTCAACCACGTCGACTACCGCACGGGCCGGCTGCACGACCTGCCCGCGCTCACGGCCGCCGTGCACGCGGCGGGGGCGTACGCCGTCTGGGACCTGTGCCACAGCGCGGGCGCCCTGCCGGTCGGACTGGACGAGCACGGCGTCGGCCTGGCGGTCGGCTGCACCTACAAGTACCTCAACGGCGGCCCGGGTTCGCCCGCGTTCCTGTACGTGCGCCACGACCTCCAGGACCGCTTCGACTCCCCGCTGCCCGGCTGGAACTCGCACGCCGAGCCCTTCGGCATGCGGCCCGGCTACGCCCCGGCCCCCGGTGCGGTGCGCGGCCGGGTCGGCACGCCGGACATCCTGTCCATGCTCGCCCTGGAGGCGTCCCTCGACGTGTGGGACGGGGTGACCGTCGAGGCGGTGCGCGCCAAGTCCCTCGCCCTGACGGACTTCTTCCTGCGCTGCGTCGGGGAGTACGTCCCCGGCGGGCGGGTCGAGTCCGTGACGCCGGCCGCGCACGCCGAGCGGGGCAGCCAGGTGGCGCTGCGCTGCGACGACGCCGGCGAGGTCATGCGGCGCCTGATCGGACGCGGCGTGGTCGGCGACTTCCGCGCCCCCGACGTGCTGCGCTTCGGATTCACCCCGCTGTACGTCGGGTTCGCGGACGTGGAGCGGGCGGCGCGGGTGCTCGCGGAGGTCCTGGCGGCGGACCCGGCGCGGACGGACTGAGGACGGTCCGCGGGTGAGCGCGGCGCCCGGGCGGTCCCGGCCGGCCCGGGCACCGCACTCACCCAGCGTGACATCCCCGTGTCCGCGCACGTCACCGGCCTGATAACGTCCCGCCGACGGCCGATTCCCCTCCCCGGTCCGCCAACATCGTTTCCACGCTGAGAGGTTGGAGCATGCCGGACGCCGCCGCAGGACCGGGCACCGCTGCCGCGCGGAGCGCCGCGGAGGAGAGGTCGGCCTTCTCGCATCCGGCGGTCGGCCCCGACAGCACCGCCGGGTACGGCGACCACCCCGACCAGGTGATCGACTTCTACCTGCCGCGCGGCGCGGGCGGCCCCGGCACGCCCGCGCCGGTCGTGGCCGTCCTGCACGGCGGCGCGTGGCGGGCGCCGTACGGCCGGCGCCATGTCAGCCCGTTCGCCGGTTTCCTGGCCGGCCGGGGCTTCGCCGTGGCCAACGTGGAGTACCGGCACGGAACGGACGACGACGCGGTCGCGGGGCGCTGGCCCGACACCTTCGACGACGTGGCCGCCGCGCTGGACGCGCTGCCCGCCCTGGCCGAGCGCCACCTGCCGGGGGCCGACGCGCGCCGCACGGTGCTCACCGGCCACTCGGCGGGCGGCCACCTCGCCCTGTGGGCGGCGGCCCGGCACGTGCTGCCCGCCGACGCGCCGTGGCGCCTCGACCACCCGCCGTCCCTGCGCGGTGTGGTCGCGCTCGCCCCGATCGCCGACTTCGAGGTCGCCGGGAAGCTGGACGTGTGCGGCCAGGCGGCGCGGCAGCTCCTGGGCGGCGAGGAGCACTACACCGGGCGCCGGCCGTACGCCGACCCGGCCCTGCTGCTGCCCACCGGCATCGCCACCACCGTCGTGCAGGGCCGCGCCGACGTGGACGTCCCGCAGGCGGTCGCCGAGGCATACGCCGACGCGGCGGCGAGGGCCGGTGAGATGGTGGGCGTCACGCTGCTGGAGGACGTCGGCCACTTCCCGCTGATCGACCCGGCGGCGGACGCGTGCGCGGTGGTGGCGGAGGAGATCGCCCAGCTCGCGTGGTGAGCGGCGGCGGCACCCGGACGGGGCGCCCCGTCACCCCCGTAGTACCTGAGAGCTACCCCGAGGGTGAGCTCTCCGGCGGGACGCCGGTTACCCGCTCCGATCCATAACTTCCTTTCCCAGGACGCCCGATGAGCGGGCGTGCGGGAGGGGAGCGGCCATGGGGCCCGGTACGGCGGTACGTTGGCGGCGGCGCGCGGGAAGAGCACGCAGGGCCGCACTGGCGGCACTCGTCGCCGGTGCCGTGGCGTTCCCCCTCTCCGCCGCCGCGCGGCCCGGGATCCCCGCCCCGCCGCCCGCCGTGCTGGCCGCCCCGACGGCGGACACGCTGGCGGACGTCTACGCCGCCAACCGGGCCAACGCGGCCGAGGCGGCCCGGATGGCCGGCGCCCACGGCGACCGTCACCGCGCGGCGGCGGACCGCTCGCTGGCCGGCCCGGCCCGGCAGCTGCTCGCCTTCGACGGCCGGGGCGCCGGTCTGGCCACGGAGGTCCTCGGCGACCTGGCCCACGCCGACCGCGTCGCCGTCCTGGTCCCCGGCTCCGACACCGGCCTCGACACCTACGGCCGGTTCCGCGCCGCCGCCCTCGCCCTGCACCGGCAGCTCGGCGCGAAGGCGCCGGACGGCACCCGCACGGCGGTCGTGGCCTGGCTCGGCTACCGGACACCCGGCACCGTCAGCACCGCGGTCGCCACGACCGGCCGCGCCGACGAAGCCGCCCCGGAGCTGCGCGGCCTGGTCGGCGACCTGCGCGGCGTCACCGGCCCCCGCGCCCGGGTGAGCCTCGTCTGCCACTCCTACGGCTCGGTCGTCTGCGCCCGTGCCGCCGCCGGCCTGGACGTCGCCGACATCGCCCTGGTCGGCAGCCCCGGCACGGGCGCCGGCTCCGCCGCGGGACTGGGCACGAGCGCCCGGATCTGGGCGGCGCGGGGCGCCGACGACTGGGTGGAGAACGTGCCGCACGTCAGCGCCGGACTGTTCGGCACGACCGTCGGCTTCGGCACCGACCCGGTCTCCCCGGCGTTCGGCGCCCGGGTCTTCGACGCCGGCGACGGCGGCCACAGCGACTACTTCGACCCCGGTTCCCGCTCCCTTGCCAACCTGGCCCGGATCGTCCTGGGCGAGACCACGGAGGCGACCCGTGACTGACCCGAGGCGACCGGCCGGGACCGGTGTCCGCGAGGCCGTGCGGCACACCGCCGCCCGGATCGACGCGGCGACGCCCGCGAGCAGGGACCGCGCGGTCGACGCCCTGCGCGCCCTCGCCGTCCTCGGCGTCGTCCTCGGCCACTGGCTGGTGACGGCCCTGGTCTCCGACGACGGCGGCCTGCACACCGCCAGCCCCCTCCAGCACATGCCCCGGCTGGCCCCGGTGTCCTGGGCCTTCCAGACCCTCGCCGTGTTCTTCCTGGTCGGCGGGCACGTGGCCACCCGCGGCTGGGCCGCGGCCCACGACCGGGGCACACCGTACCGGCGGTGGCTGGCCGCCCGGCTGGGCCGGCTGTTCCGGCCGGTCGTGGCCGTCCTCGCCCTGTGGACGGTGACGGCGGCCCTGCTGTTCGTGACCGGCGCCGACCACGGGACGGTCCGCACGCTGGTCAAACTGGCCCTGTCCCCGCTGTGGTTCCTGCTGGTCTTCGCCGCGCTGACCGCCGCGACGCCGCTGCTGGCCCGGCTGCACCCGCTGTGGCCGCTGGTCGTCGTCCTCCACGTCGACCTGCTGCGCTTCGGCCTCGGCGGCCCGTCCTGGCTCGGCTGGATCAATCTCGCCGCGGGCTGGGCGGTGCCCTACACGCTCGGCGCCGCCTGGACCCGCGGGGAGCTGGAGCACCGCAGGGCCGGCTGGATCCTGCTCGCCGGCGGGGCGGCGGCGACCGCGGCACTCGTCGCCGGGGCGGGCTACCCGGCGTCCATGGTCGGCGTCCCGGGCGCGGCCGTCTCGAACCTGAACCCGCCGACGCTGGCCGCCGTCACCTTCGGTCTGGCCCAGTGCGGCCTCGCCCTGCTGCTGCGCGGGCGGCTGCGCCGTGCGCTGCGGCGGCCGGTGGCCTGGGCGGCGGTGGCACTGGTCAACCTCTTCGCGATGACGGTCTTCCTGTGGCACCAGACGGCCATGATGGCGACCACCGCCACCGGTCTCCTCGCGGGCCGGCTGCCCGGGCTGCACACGCCGCCCGACGGACCGGGCTGGATCGCGGCCCGGCTCGGCTGGCTGCCGGTCTTCGCACTGGCCCTGGGCGTCTGCTGGGCGGCCTTCCACGCCTTCGAGCGCGGCGACGGCCGGCGCCGCTCGCGCGTCGTCCGCACCCACCGCCCGCGGACCCGGGTGACGACGAAGGGGGCCCGTCATGTCTAGGCTGGGCGGCGTGAGATCCGGGGGGAACGGGCGTGCGGCCGGCACGCGCCGGCTGAGGGTGCTGCGCGACGACCTGTGGACCTGGCGTACGGACCCGCTGCCGCCGTCGGTGTGGCTGCGCTGGGTCCCGCACGGGATCGTCTGCCTGGCCGCGTTCGGGGTGCTGCTCGGCGACGCGGCCCAGCTCGGCGGGGGCGGCGGGACCGACCCCTCCGCCCAGTCCGGGGCGGGCGGCGGTATCGATCCCCTGCTCGCCTTCCTGATAGCCGTCGCCGAGGCCGGCGCCATGGTCCTCGCGCTGTGGCGGCCGGTCGCGGCGTGGTGGCTGTCGACGGCGGCCATGCTGGTGGGGGCCTTCGCGGTGCGGGCGGAGATGACCGCGGGCGGACCGAAGTTCACCTGGCCCTGGACGGCCGCCGGACTGATCGCGCACCTGTTCGTCCTGTTGCTGCTCGCCCTGCGGGTCCGCACCCGGGTGCCCCTGGAGGCGCTCGCCCTGAGCGTGCTGGCCACCTACGTCGTGCAGGGCGTGGTGGGGGCGCCGGACTACCAGCCGACCGGCCTGCTCGCCGTCATCCTGTTCGCGGTCGCCACGGTGCTCGGCATCGCCCTGCGCGGCCGCCGCGAGGCCCGCACGCAGCTCGCGGAGCAGACCTCGCTCACCGCCGAGGAACGCGCCCGGCGCACCCTGCTGGAGGAGCGCAGCCGCATCGCCCGGGAGCTGCACGACGTCGTCGCCCACCACATGTCCGTCATCTCCATCCAGGCCCAGGTCGCCCCCCACCTCGTCGCGGACCCGCCGGACGAGCTGAAGGAGAACCTCGCCGGCATCCGGCAGAACGCCCTGGAGGCGCTGACCGAACTGCGCCGGGTCCTCGGCGTGCTGCGCTCCGAGGACCCCGACGCCCCCGGGACGGCGCCCGACCTGAGCGGTACCGCCCCGCACGCCCCGCAGCCCACGCTCGACCGGCTCGACGCGCTGGTGGAGAACACCCGGGCCGCCGGACTGACCGTGACCGCCGGGCAGGACGGCCGACGCCGGCCGCTGCCGCCCGGCGTGGAGCTGTCGGCGTACCGGATCGTGCAGGAGGCGCTCAGCAACGTCCTGCGGCACGCGCCGGGCGCGACCGCCCGGGTCCACCTCACGCATCTGCCGGCCGGGCTGCGCGTCGACGTCTCCAACACCCCGCCCACGCGGGCCCCGGCGCCGTCGCAGGGGGCGGGGCACGGGCTGCTCGGCATGCGGGAGCGGGTGGCGATGCTCGACGGCACCCTTGAGGCGCGGCGGCTGCCGGACGGCGGCTACCGGGTGACCGCGTTCCTGCCCGCCGACGGCCAGGACCTCTCCACCGGCCCTTCCACCGACCACTCCACCGAGGACGACACCCCATGACGACCGGCAGCCACGGCCGTGTGATCCGCGTACTGATCGCCGACGACCAGCAGATGGTCCGGCAGGGCTTCACCGTGCTGCTCAACACCCAGCCCGACATCGAGGTGATAGGGCAGGCGGTGGACGGCCTGGACGCCGTGGACAAGGTCGCCGGACTCGCCCCGGACGTCGTCCTGATGGACATCCGCATGCCCGAACTGGGCGGCATCGAGGCCACCCGCCGGATCACCGCGGCGACCCCCGAGATCAGGGTGCTCGTGCTGACCACCTTCGACCTGGACGAGTACGTGTACGAGGCGCTGCGGGCCGGCGCGTCCGGGTTCCTGCTGAAGGACGCGTCCGCCGACCAGCTCGCCGAGGCGGTCCGGGTGGTGGCGGCCGGGGACGCGCTGCTCGCGCCGGGCATCACCCGGCGGCTGCTCACCGAGTTCTCCCGGCTGCGCGACCGGCCCCGGGCCCCGCTGAAGGAACGGGTCGGCGGCCTGACGGAGCGGGAGACCGAGGTGCTGTCCCTGATCGCGCAGGGCCTGTCGAACGCGGAGATCGCCACGCGGCTGGTCGTCGCCGAGCAGACGGTGAAGACGCACGTGGGCCGGATCCTGGTGAAACTGGGGCTCAGGGACCGGACACAGGCGGCGGTGTTCGCGTACGAGTCGGGTCTGGTGCGGCCCTCCGGGTACTGAGCGGCCGGGCCCGTAGTACCTGAGACGGACGCCGGAGAACCCTTCTCACTGCTGACGACCGCGGCCCAAGCCGCGCCTACCGTTTACCGGGTGACCGAGACGACCCAGACACGGACCGTCCCCTCCGGGAGTGGCGGCGCGCGCAGCCCCGAGTACCGGCTGGCCATGGACGCCCTGAGCGGACTGCGCCAGGACCTGTTCCACGACGCCTTCGCCTGCCGTCCGCTGCCGCCGATGGCGACGGACGGCCCGCTGACCCGTCGGCTCACCGGCAGGTCGCGGGGGTACGCCGCCCGCCTGCCGCACTCGGTGGTGGCGGCCGTGGCCCTGATCGCGATGTTCGGCGGGTCCGTCGCCGACGGCTCCCTGACCGGGCCGGTGGCCCTGCTGAGCGGGCTGGTGTGCGCGGCACCGGTGCTGGCCACGCTGTTCCGGCCGGTCGGCGCCTTCTGGATGTCGATGGCGGCGACGCCGCTGGTCGCGCTGCTGGACGGCAGCCTGGGCGAATGGCCGTGGCAGCCCGGCGCGTTCATCTGCCACCTGGCGGTGCTGGTGATCGTGGCGATACGCACCCGGCCCCGCACCGCCGCGTGGATGTGGGTGCTCACCGCCGCCTACGCCTTCGTCGTGCAGACCCTGGTCGGCGACGGCAGGTTCAACACCTCCGCGCTCATGCTGGTGCTCTCCGCCCTGGCGCTGCTGCTGGTCGCCGTCCGGCACGTCCGCCGCGAGGCCCGGCAGGAGGTGACCGCGCAGCGGACGGTCACCGCGCACGAGCGGTCCCGGCGCACCCTGCTGGAGGAGCGCACCACCATCGCCCGGGAGCTGCACGACGTGGTCGCCCACCACATGTCGGTGGTCGCCATCCAGGCCGAGGCCGCGCCCTACCGGGTGGAGCATCCGCCCGAGGAGCTGGAGCGGGCCTTCGCCACCATCCGGGAGAACGCGGTGGCGGCCCTGACCGAGCTGCGCCGGGTCCTCGGTGTGGTCCGCGCCGAGGACTACGAGGCGCCGGACGCCCCGCAGCCCACGCTCGCCGACCTGGACGCACTGCTCGCCAACGTGCGCGACGCGGGCCTCGCCGTCGACCGGGCGGTGACCGGCGCGGTGCGCGAACTGCCGCCCGGCGTGGAGCTGTCGGCGTACCGGATCGTGCAGGAGGCGCTCAGCAACACCCTGCGGCACGCGCCCGGCGCCACCGCCCGCGTCGAGGTCTCCTACGTCCTGGGCGGCCTGGGCCTCAGGATCGTCAACGACCCGGTGCCCGAACCGTCCCTGGTCAAGCCCTCGCCCGGCGCCGGGCACGGCATCACCGGCATGCGGGAGCGGGTGTCGATGCTGAACGGCGAGATGACGGCCGGCCCGACCGGCGACGGCGGGTACGAGGTGGCGGTGTTCCTGCCGGTCACCGCCGTGAGCGAAGGTGACGCATGACCGACCGCACGATCCGGGTCCTGATCGCCGACGACCAGATGATGGTGCGCGAGGGCTTCTCGGTCCTGCTGAACGCGATGCCCGGCATCGAGGTCGCCGGCGAGGCGGTCAACGGCCGGGACGCGGTCGAGAAGGCCCGCGAACTCTCCCCGGACGTCGTCCTGATGGACATCCGCATGCCCGAGCTGAACGGCATCGACGCCACCCGGCGGATCATCGCCGCGGACGGCGCGGCGAAGGTGCTCGTGCTGACCACCTTCGACCTGGACGAGTACGTGTACCAGGCGCTGCGCGCGGGTGCCTCCGGCTTCCTCCTCAAGGACGCCTCGGCCCGCCAACTGGCCGACGGGGTCCGGGTGGTGGCGGCCGGCGAGGCGCTGCTCGCCCCGTCGGTCACCAAGCGCCTGATCACCGAGTTCTCCAAGCTGTCCGACGGTCCCCGCGCGCTGCCGTCGGCGCACGGGGCGTACGGCGACCTCACCGACCGGGAGACGGAGGTGCTGGTGCTGATCGCGCAGGGCCTGTCGAACGGGGAGATCGCCGAGAGCCTGGTGGTCGCCGAGTCGACGATCAAGACGCACGTCAGCCGGATCCTGGTGAAGCTCGGCCTGAGGGACCGCACCCAGGCGGCCGTCTTCGCCTACGAGGCCCGCCTGGTGACCCCGGGCTGAACGGCGGCCCTGGTCAGGGACGGTCCGGCCGCGCTAGCGTCCGGCCATGGCAGCCTTCGATCCGTGGAGTGCGGACTTCGTCGCCGACCCCTGCCCCGCCTTCGCCGAGCTGCGGGCCCGGGGCCGCGTGCACTACTACGAGCCCACCGACCAGTGGCTGGTCCCGCACCACGCGGACGTCTCGGCGCTGCTGCGCGACCGCCGGCTGGGCCGCACCTACCGGCACCGTTTCACCCACGAGGACTTCGGCCGCACCGCGCCCCCGCCGGAGCACGAGCCGTTCCACACGCTCAACGACCACGGCATGCTCGACCTTGAGCCGCCGGACCACACCCGCATCCGGCGCCTGGTGTCGAAGGCGTTCACCCCGCGCACGGTGGAGCGGCTGCGGCCCTACGTGCACGCGCTGGCGGACGGCCTGGTGGCCCGGCTGGTGGCGGCGGGCGGCGGCGACCTGCTGACCGACGTGGCGGAACCGCTGCCGGTCGCGGTGATCGCCGAGATGCTGGGCATCCCGGAGTCCGATCGGGCGCCGCTGCGCCCCTGGTCGGCGGACATCTGCGGGATGTACGAGCTGAACCCGTCCGGGGAGACGGCGGCGAAGGCGGTCCGCGCGTCGCTCGACTTCTCCGACTACCTGCGCGGACTGATCGCGGCCCGCCGCGAGGAGCCGGGCGACGACCTGATCTCGGGTCTGATCGCGGCGCACGACGGGGACGACGACCGCCTCACCGAGCAGGAGATGATCTCGACCTGCGTCCTGCTCCTGAACGCGGGCCACGAGGCCACGGTCAACGCGACGGTCAACGGCTGGCTGGCCCTGTTCCGCCACCCGGACCAGCTGGCGGCGCTGCGCGCGGACCACTCGCTGATCCCCTCCGCCGTGGAGGAGCTGATGCGCTACGACACCCCGCTCCAGCTCTTCGAACGCTGGGTGCTGGACGACATCGAGATCGACGGGACGACGATCCCGCGCGGCGCGGAGATCGCGATGCTGTTCGGCTCCGCCAACCACGACCCGGCCGTCTTCACCGCCCCGGACCGCCTCGACCTCACCCGCCGCGACAACCCCCACATCTCCTTCAGCGCGGGCATCCACTACTGCATCGGCGCCCCCCTGGCCCGCCTCGAACTGGCGGCCTCGATGACCGCCCTGCTGACCCGTGCCCCGGGCCTCTCCCTGGCCGAGGAACCACAACGCAGACCGAACTTCGTGATGCGAGGCCTGAAGGCACTGCAGGTGACCACATGAAGCCCTCGTAGCCGCGGGCAGTCGTGCCGCAGGGGCGGCAACGGCGGGCGTTGCGGCACCCGGCAAGCGCGGGAACCACCTGAGCCCCCCCAGCCGCGGGCAATCGTGCCTCCCCCAGTGCCTGAAGGGCCTGGGAGGTACCCCCAGGGCGGCACGGGTGGGCGGTGGGGGAGGCACCGGCAAGCGCCGGCCCGCGCACCCACCCCGCCGCGCACCGACGGACGGTCACCCCGCGACGTCCCGGCGCCGCAGCCCCGCGAGCCCCACACCCACCAGCACCCCCGCGAGCAGCGTCAGCACCAGCACCGGCGGCCAGCTCATCGCCCCGCCCGGCACCTTCGGCAGATGCCCGAACGGCGACAGACCGAGCACCCCCCGGGGCACGTCCAGCGCCGGCCCGACCCACCCGAGCAGCAGCACCGCTCCCGCGACCCCCCACGCGGCCACCGCGCCCCGCGGCAGCACCCCGTGGAGCAGCACCGCCACCCCGCCGACCACCCACACCGCGGGCACCTGCACCAGACACGCGCCCAGGATCGCCCCGGCGTCCCTGCCGTACCCGGCGGCGAAGCCGAGCCCCGCGAGCAGCATGAGGAGGGCCGCGCCGCCGAAGGCGATCACCAGGTGCCCGGCGGCCCACCGCAGCCGGCCCACGGCCCCGGCGAGCACCGGCTCCGCCCTCCCGGACGTCTCCTCACCGCTCAGCCGCAGCACCGACGCCACCACGTACAGCGCGGCGACCAGCCCGAGCATCCCGACCATCGCCGACACGAAAGCGTCCGCCGGCCCGGCCTGCCCGCCCATCCGCTCGACGACCGCGCGGGCCCGCTCGTTGTCCCCGACCAGATCGGCCGCGCCCTCCGTCAGCCCGCCGTAGACGACCCCGGCGAGGAGGAACCCGGTGCTCCAGCCGAGCACGCCGCCCCGCTGGAGCCGCCAGGCCAGCGCGCCGGCCGTGGCCAGGCGGCCGTGCGCCGGGCCGGGCCGGGCCGGCAGGAAGCTCATGCCGAGGTCCCGGCGCCCCGCCAGCCCGTAGGCCACCGCGCCCTGTGCCACGGCCGCGCCGCCGATCAGCATCAGCACCCACCACCGCTCGGCGGCGAACGCCCGCAGGTTCTCCAGCCAGCCCAGCGGCGACAGCCACGTCAGCACCGACGAACCGTCGTGCTCGGCCGCGTCGCCCGCCGCGCGCAGGACGAAGGCGCCGCCCAGCACGGACGCGGTCAGCCCCCGGGCGAGCCGCGCGCTCTCCGTGAGCTGTGCGACGACCGCCGCCGCCGTGGCGAAGACCATCCCGACGCCCGCGATCCCGAGGCCGAGGGCCACCGCGCCGGCCGCTCCCCGCCCGGCCAGCCCGGCGGCCACCAGGACCGCCAGGACGCCGTTCGCGACCGCCGCCGCCAGCAGGGCCGCGGTCAGCGGGCCACGGCGGCCGACCGCCCCGGACGCGACCAGCTCCTGCCGGCCGCTCTCCTCCTCGTCGCGGGTGTGGCGGACGACGACCAGCAGGCTCATGACGGCCGTGAGGGCGGCGGCGTAGACGCCGACGCGCCAGGCCGTGAGCGCGCCGAGCGAGTCGTCGAAGACGGGGCCGACCATCGCGCGCAGGGAGGCGGTGGCCTCCGTCTGCCGCACCAGGCCGGCGCGCTCGGCCGGGGTGCCGTACAGGCCCTGGAGGGTGCCCGGCATGGAGAGCACCATGAGCGCGTTCACCCCGGCCCAGACGGGGATCAGCACCCGGTCGCGACGCAGGGCGAACCGCAGCAGCGTCCCGGTGCCGGTCAGGTGGCGGGAGCCGCCGGACCGGGCGGCGAAGGCCGTGGTGACGGTCGTGGTGGTCATCGCGGTGCCACCTCCCCGGCCGCCCCGGCGCGGTAGTGCCGCAGGAACAGCTCCTCCAGCGTCGGCGGTGTCGACGTCAGCGACCGCACGCCGGACTCGGTCAGGGACCTGAGCACCGCGTCCAGCCGGTCGTTGTCGACCTGGAGCCGCACCCGGCGTCCCCGGACGTCGAGGCCGTGCACGCCCGGCAGCCGGGCCAGGCCGTCCGGGGCGCCGGCGAGTTCCGCGGTCACGCTGGTCCGGGTCAGGTGGCGCAGGGCGGCGAGCGAACCGCTCTCCACGGTCCGCCCCCTGCGGATGATGCTGACCCGGTCGCACAGCTCCTCGACCTCGCTCAGCAGGTGGGAGGAGAGCAGGACCGTGCGGCCCCGGTCCCGTTCCTCGGCCACGCACCGCTGGAAGACCTCCTCCATCAGCGGGTCGAGACCGCTGGTCGGCTCGTCGAGGATCAGCAGGTCCACGTCCGAGGCGAAGGCGGCGACCAGCGCGACCTTCTGCCGGTTGCCCTTGGAGTACGTACGGCCCTTCCTGGTCGGGTCGAGTTCGAACCGCTCGACCAGTTCCGCCCGGCGCCGGGTGTCGAGGCCGCCGCGCAGCCGCCCGTAGAGGTCGATGACCTCGCCGCCGGAGAGGTTGCGCCACAGCGTCACGTCGCCGGGTACGTACGCGATCCGGCGGTGGGCCTCAACGGCGTCGGCCCACGGGTCGCGACCGAG
Organism: Streptomyces sp. 63XJN7_1_ISO-PGPR-S23-121; assembly: GCF_056173025.1. NCBI lineage: Bacteria > Bacillati > Actinomycetota > Actinomycetes > Kitasatosporales > Streptomycetaceae > Streptomyces > Streptomyces sp. 63XJN7_1_ISO-PGPR-S23-121. The sequence continues at coordinate 198,103 of NZ_CM149653.1, forward strand.
TACCTGTGCGGCGCCCGAGTCGGCGCGCAGCAGGCCGAGCAGGATGCGGATGGTGGTGGACTTCCCGGCCCCGTTCGGGCCGAGGAAGCCGTGGACCTCGCCGGCTTCGACATCCAGGTCGAGGCCGTCCAGCGCGTGCGTCCGGCCGAACGACTTGTGCAGTCCGGAGACGCTGATTGCCTTCGTCATGATTCGGAAAGTACGCTTCGTTCAGAAGTTTGTGAAGTTAAGAAACCGTCAGGGTCGTGAGGGATGATCGGACGATGACGGAAGAAGCGGATGCGAGGGAGCCGGGGCGCGACCCCGAGGCGGTGTCGAGGTTCGTGGAGGGCTTCGCCGCGCAGCTCGTCGAGGCCGGGATGCAGCGCATGCCGGCCCGGGTGTTCGCCGCGCTGCTCGCCTCCGACTCGGGCTCCCTGACCTCCGCCGAACTGGGCGAGCAGCTCCGGGTCAGCCCCGCTGCCGTCTCGGGGGCCGTCCGTTACCTCGCCCAGCAGCACATGGTGTCGCGGGAGCGGGAACCCGGCTCCCGGCGGGAGCGGTACCGGGTGCACAGCAACCAGTGGTACGAGGCGCTGACCAGCCGCGAGGCGGTCCTCAAGCGGTGGGAGAGCGCCCTGCGCGAGGGCGTCACCAGCCTCGGCGCCGGCACTCCGGCGGGCCGCCGCATGGCCGAGACGCTCGCCTTCTTCGAGTTCGTCGACGGCGAGATCGCGGCCATGATGGAACGCTGGCGCGAGCACCGCGAGAAGACCTTCGGCCCCGGCTAGGGCACCGGGCGCTCCGGCAGGGTCAGCCCCCACGCCCCCTCCCGCGCCACCCACGTCCGCGTCCGCACCGGGCCCGAGACCACCGCGTCGGCCCGGTACCGGTAGTGCGCCCCCGAGACCGTCACCGTCCGCCCCGTCGCCGTCAGCGGTGCCGTCTCCGCGCCCGCCGACAGCGGACGCACCTCCACCTCGGCCAGCCCCCCGGACCCCGGCAGGACCGACACCGCCTCGACCGGCCGGTCCAGATCCACCAGCGTGACCCCGTCGACCTCCACCCGCAGCCGGGCCGGGCCGGCCGTGCCGGGGCCGGCGGCGACCCGGGCCGGCCGCGCGGGGGCCAGCGTCCGGACCAGGGACTGGCAGGTCCGCAGCCAGGGGCGGGCCATGGCGTGCGCGCCGGCGTCGGCCTCCGCGTCCTCGCGCCCCGGGGCCGGCGGGATGCCCACCTCGCCCAGCACCACCCCGTCGCTGTCGTCGACGAGCAGGTCGAGCCGCCGCACCGCCCCGTCCAGCACTGCCCGCGCCGCCGCCACCGCGCCCGTCGGCAGCCCGAGCGACCGGGCGAGGCCGAGCACCGGCCCCACCGGCACCACCGACAGTGCGCACCCCGCCAGCTCCCGCTGCCGGTGCAGCAGCGTGACGGCCCGTAGCAGCGCCCGGTCGTCGCCGATCACGACGGGGTGCCGGGAACCCCGCCTCCGCAACGCCCGCGCGAACTCCTCCGGGTCCTGGGGCAGGCACACCTTGGTGTGCGCCACTCCCGCGCCGAGCACGTCCTTCGCGATCCGGACGGACTCGCCGTCCGTCCGCCGGGCGACCGGATCGACGACCACCAGAAGCTGATCGGGCGTCGCGGATGATCTCGCGGAAGTCGCCACCTCGGCCATGCCTCGCTTCCTCGGGTAGCATCTTTGTGCAAGAGCCCCTTGCGCTATTGCGCCAGGGGCTTCGTCTATTCCGGGGCATCCGGTCCGACGGTTGGCGGCCAACGACGGTCGCGGTGTACGCGGCGGAGACCTCCGCGTACGCCCTCGACCATGGACATGCCCCGCCCGGAAGGGGTGTACGCGCGTGCCCGCACTTGTGCTGCTCGGTGCTCAGTGGGGTGACGAAGGCAAGGGAAAGGCGACGGACCTGCTCGGTGGTTCCGTCGACTATGTGGTGCGCTACCAGGGCGGCAACAACGCCGGCCACACGGTAGTCGTGGGCGACCAGAAGTACGCCCTTCACCTGCTCCCTTCCGGAATCCTGTCTCCCGGCTGCACGCCGGTCATCGGTAACGGCGTCGTCGTCGACCCGTCGGTCCTGTTCTCCGAGCTGAGCGGGCTGAACGAGCGAGGCGTCGACACGTCCAAGCTCCTGATCAGCGGTAACGCGCACATCATCACGCCGTACAACGTCACCGTCGACAAGGTGACGGAACGCTTCCTCGGCAAGCGCAAGATCGGCACCACCGGACGCGGCATCGGCCCGACCTACGCCGACAAGATCAACCGCGTCGGCATCCGCGTCCAGGACCTCTACGACGAGTCGATCCTCACCCAGAAGGTCGAAGCGGCGCTCGACGTCAAGAACCAGATGCTCACCAAGCTCTACAACCGGCGCGCGATCGCCGTCGACCAGGTGGTCGGAGAGCTGCTGGGCTACGCGGAGAAGCTCCGTCCGTACGTCGCCGACACGGTCCTGGTCCTCAACCAGGCCCTGGAGCAGGACAAGGTGGTCCTCTTCGAGGGCGGCCAGGGCACGCTCCTCGACATCGACCACGGCACGTACCCCTTCGTGACCTCGTCGAACCCGACCGCGGGCGGCGCCTGCACCGGCGCCGGCGTGGGCCCGACGAAGATCAGCCGGGTCATCGGCATCCTCAAGGCGTACACGACCCGCGTCGGCGCCGGCCCGTTCCCGACGGAGCTGTTCGACGAGGACGGCGAGGCGCTGCGCCGCATCGGAGGCGAGCGCGGTGTCACCACCGGCCGTGACCGCCGCTGCGGCTGGTTCGACGCGGTGATCGCCCGCTACGCCACCCGCGTGAACGGCCTGACCGACTTCTTCCTCACCAAGCTCGACGTCCTCACCGGCTGGGAGCAGATCCCGGTCTGCGTGGCGTACGAGATCGACGGCAAGCGCGTCGAGGAGCTGCCCTACTCGCAGTCCGACTTCCACCACGCGAAGCCGGTCTACGAGATGCTGCCGGGCTGGAGCGAGGACATCAGCAAGGCGAAGTCCTTCTCCGACCTGCCGAAGAACGCGCAGGCCTACGTCAAGGCGCTCGAGGAGATGTCCGGCGCCCCGATCTCCGCGATCGGCGTGGGCCCGGGCCGGACCGAGACGATCGAGATCAACTCGTTCCTGTAGGCCCACCGGGTCCTCCCGGCTGCCGTTCGGCCCTCCCGGCCGGGCGGCAGCCCCCGGCACGGTGTGGGATCGGGGACATGACCGACCGCGACCGTGCCGCTTCCTGCCAGGGCCCGTACGGCGCCGAGGGCGACCCCGGGAGCTGCGGCGACCCCGTCCGCTTCGAGGTCGCCCGGCACCGCCGGGCACCGCTGAGGGTGTGCCCCGTGCATCTGGGACCGTCGCTGCTGCTGGCCGAAGGCGTGCTCTGGCCACCGGGGATCTCCCTGGTCCGCTGACCTCCGGCGCCGTGCCGGGCCGAGGGGCACGGGCCTCCCGGCGGGCATAGGCTGGCCGTACACGTCGCGTCGGCAGGAGAAGGTGAGTGCGATGCGCGTGATGCTCAAGGCGACGCTGGACACGGAGCGGGCCAACGAGCTCGTCCGCAGCGGCAGGATGTCCGACGTGATGCGGGAGACCCTCGAGCACATCAAGCCGGAGGCGGCGTACTTCGGCGCCCTGGACGGCCGGCGGACGGCGCTGCTCTTCTTCGACATGCAGGACAGCTCCGAACTCCCCGTGCTCAACGAGCGGTTCTTCACCGAGATGAGCGCCGAGGTCGAGGTCTGCCCGATCATGAACGGCGACGACCTGGCGAAGGGGCTCTCGCAGATGCGCTGATCCGCGCCGGCCGGTCCGGCCGGTCAACTGAAGACGATCATCGACCCCTGTGCCAGGCTCCGCGTGGCCGCCGCGTGCAGCCCCAGCCACACATGGCGCTCGCGGGCGAAGGGGCTGGGATCGTACGGCGCCGCCACGGCGGGCTCCTCCAGCTCCGTCGGAGCGAGCGGCGGCTGCGGCGTGGCCGGCGGGTTGGCCGGGTCGATGCCGAGGGCCGGGGCGACGGCCTCCAGTTCCCGCAGGAGGGTGTGCGACGACCCCAACGGGCCGCCGTTCTCCAGGAGTTCGTCGCTGGACAGCGGATGCGGGAAGTCGACCGGGACGTAGGCCCCCGCGTGGTCGTAGTGCCAGACCAGGTGCGACTGCTGGGCCGTCGCCTCGAACATCTCCAGCAACTGCTCGTAGTCCCCGCCGAGTTCGTCCACCGGAGTCACCGGCAGCCCGCACACCTGGAGCAGGTACGCCCGGCGCAGGAAGTGCAGCGCGTCGTAGTCGAAGCCGGCGACCGGGGCGACCTCGCCGGACAGGCCCGGCATGTACTGGTACACCGGCACCGGCGGCAGGCCCGCCTCGGCGAGCACCTTGTCGTATTGCGCGAGTTCCTCGGCGAACGGGTTGTCCGGCGTGTGGCACAGGATGTCGACGAGCGGTACCAGCCACAGGTCACAGGCCAAAAGAGTGCTCCTCACACAGCACAGTGGTCAAGGAAGCGTAGTCGGTGCGCGGTACGTGCGGGTCCCATACCCATCTGGGGCCGCGCCACGACACGTCGGCGCCGGTCGTCCCGCCGGATTCGCCGGCCGCTCATTCCCCGGTGATCCGCTCGATGAGGGCGAGGGAGTGGGCGTTGTAGGCGTCGACGACGGCGCGGGCGGCCGGGGCGTCGCGGCGGGCGAGGGCGTCGACCAGCTCGGTGTGCCCGGACCACAGGGCACCGCGCGGGTCGCCGAGCCGGCGCAGGTGCCGCACCGTGCACACCCAGCTCTGCAGGCGCAGCCGGTGCAGGAAGTCGGAGAGGTAGGGGTTGCCGAACAGAAGCGCCAGTTCCCGCCAGTAGCGCAGGTCGTAGCCGATGAGGACGGTGAGGTCCCCGGCCACGGCGGCGCGCTGGGCCTCCTCGCCGCGGCGGCGCACCCCCGAGAGGGCGGCGACGAGCCGCTGGCCCGAGGGGAAGCGCAGGCCCTGGTGGTCCTCGTCGAGGGCGACGAACATCCCGTCGGTGACGAGGCTGCGGGCCTCGATCATGCCGCGGAAGTCGGCGACGGAGTACTCGTGCACGCGGAAGCCGCGGTGGTGGTCGGTGTCGAGGAGCCCCTGTGCGGACAGGTCGACCAGGGCCTCGCGCACGGGCGTCGCGGACACCCCGTACTGCTCGGCGATCTCCTTGACGGTGAACTCCTGCCCGGGCAGGAGCCGTCCGGCCAGCACCTCGTCGCGGAGCGCGTCGGCGATCTGGCGCCGCAGGGTGCTGCGTGTCACGGCGCCGCTGGGGCCGGGCATGGTCGAACGTCTCCTCGTAGGGTGCGGGCGGCGTGCTCGTACACCTGTCCAGCGTGTACGAGCACGTCACCTTACGCGCCCCGGGGGCCCGCGAGGCCGGCCGTACGGCGGTGCTTACTCCGTGTACTCGTCCGCCACGGACAGTGCCCTGTCCAGCGCCGCCAGGCCCTCCTTGAGCTCCGCCTCGCCGATGTTGCACGGCGGCACCACGTGGGTCCGGTTCATGTTCACGAACGGCCACACGCCGTGGGCCTTGGCGGAGGCGGAGAACGCGGCCATCGGGGTGTTGTCCTGGCCGGTCGCGTTGTACGGCACCAGCGGCTCCCGGGTCTCCCGGTTCCTGACCAGCTCCAGCGCCCAGAACATGCCGGTGCCGCGCACGTCGCCGACGCTGGGGTGGCGCTCGGCCAGGTCCCGCAGCGCGGGCCCGACGACCTCGGCGCCGAGTCGTGCCGCGTGCTCGACTACGCCCTCCTCCGCCATCACGTTGATCGTGGCGACGGCGGCGGCGCAGGCCAGCGGGTGCCCGGAGTACGTCAGCCCGCCGGGGTACGGCCGCTCGGCGAACGTCTCGGCGATCCGCGCGGAGATCGCGACGCCGCCCAGTGGGACGTAGCCCGAGTTCACGCCCTTGGCGAAGGTCATCAGGTCCGGCACGACGTCGTAGAGGTCCGCGGCGAACCAGGTGCCGGTGCGCCCGAAGCCGGCCATGACCTCGTCCAGGACGAAGACGATCCCGTACTTGTCGCAGAGCTCGCGCACCCCGGCCAGGTAGCCCGCCGGCGGCATCATGATCCCCGCCGTGCCCGGGATCGTCTCCAGGATGATCGCCGCGATCGTCGCCGGGCCCTCGAAGACGATCGTCGACTCCAGGTGCTCCAGCGCCCGCTCGCACTCCTGCTCCTCGGTCTCGGCGTAGAAGCGCGAGCGGTACAGGAACGGCGCCCAGAAGCGCACGACACCGGCCGTGCCGCTGTCCGAGGCCCAGCGGCGCGGGTCGCCGGTGATGTTGATGGCCTGCTGGGTGCCGCCGTGGTACGAGCGGTACGCCGACAGCACCTTCGGCCGCCCGGTGTGCAGCCGCGCCATGCGCACGGCGTGCTCGACGGCGTCCGCGCCGCCGTTGGTGAAGAAGATCTTGTCCAGGTCGCCCGGCGTCCGCCCGGCGATCAGCCGCGCGGCCTCCGCGCGGGCCTCGACGGCGAACGCGGGCGCGAACGTCGTCATCCGCGCGGCCTGCTCCTGGATCGCGGCGACGACCTTGGGGTGCTGGTAGCCGATGTTGGTGTAGACGAGACCGCTGGCGAGGTCGAGGTAGCGCTTGCCGTCGTAGTCCCAGAAGTACGACCCCTCGGCGCCCGCGACGGCGAGCGGGTCGATCAGCTCCTGGGCGGACCAGGAGTGGAAGACGTGCGCGCGGTCCGCGGCCTTCACGGCGGCGCCGGCCTGGGGATTGGGCTGAAGGGTCATGCGGCCGAGGGTAGATGTCCGCGATGCGGAAAAGGAATCGGCGTCCTGTCTGCGGTCGGGGGCTTTCCACGACAGGTTGTCCACGCGGCGCGGACCGGGCCGCTGTCTCGCGCGCGCTTGTTACGGAACCGTAGACACAGCGTCCGCGCCCCGCGGTGCCGCCCCGCACTATCCTCGGGATGTTGCTCACGTGCGGGGGGAAGGCGGCGCAACATGCAAGAGCTCGGGGGCGGGGACCCGCAGCACATCGGGGCCTACCGGCTGCTGGGACGGCTCGGTGCGGGCGGCATGGGTCAGGTCTACCTCGCCCGGTCGGACCGCGGACGCACCGTCGCCGTCAAGCTGGTGCGCGAGGAACTGGCCGCACAGGAGGAGTTCCGCCAGCGGTTCCGCCAGGAGGTCGAGTCCGCGCGCCGGGTCGGCGGGTACTGGACGGCGCCCGTGCTGGACGCCGACACCGAGGCCGCCGTGCCGTGGGTCGCCACCGGATACGTCGCCGGGCCCAGCCTCCAGCAGGTCGTCGGGCACGACCACGGCGCCCTCCCGGAGCGCTCGGTACGGATCCTGGCGGCCGGGCTCGCGCACGCCCTCCAGGACATCCACGCCGCCGGGATCGTGCACCGCGACCTCAAGCCGTCCAACGTGCTCGTCACCATCGACGGCCCCCGCGTCATCGACTTCGGCATCGCGCGGGCCCTGGAGACGGTGACCGACGGCGGGCTCACCCGCACCGGCGCGCTCGTCGGCTCGCCCGGCTTCATGGCGCCCGAGCAGGTGCGCGGCGACCGGATCACGCCCGCCTGCGACGTCTTCTGCCTCGGCTCGGTCCTCGCCTACGCCGCCACCGGCGTCCTGCCCTTCGGCACCGCCAACAGCGGCGTGCACGCGCTGATGTTCCGCATCGCCCAGGAGGAACCCGGTCTGGAGGGCGTGCCCGAGGGCATCGCCGACCTGGTCCGCGACTGCCTGAGGAAGGACCCGGCGGCCCGTCCCTCCCTCGCCGCGGTGCTGGAACGCACGGGCGCGCAGGACACCGTCTCGCAGGGCCGGTCCACGGACCCGTGGCTGCCCGGTGCGCTGGTGGCCCAGCTCGGCCGGCACGCGGTACGGCTGCTGGACACGGAGAACCCGGAGAACCCGTCGGACGCGGGAGCCGCGGGAGCCGCGGGAGGCGCAGGAGGCGCGGGAGGCGCGGTCCCGCCGGTACCGGCGTCGCCGCCCGCCGTGGGATCCGCCGCGGCCGGGTCCGCCGCCGGGGCCGGGTCACCGGGGCAGACACCCGCGGCCGGCCCCGGCGACCCCGCCCAGGCGCCGCCGCCCCCGCGGCAGCCGGGCAGCGGCGCGCCGGCGAACCACCTCCCCACGCTCGTGGTGGGCGGCCCGGGCACCCCGGCGCCCCCGCCCGCTGGCCCCGCGCCCGCGTCCGGCCACCCGCAACCGCACCCCTCCCCGCCGCCCGCGCACGGCTACGCCCCCGCACCGCCCTGGATCCAGCCGCCCGGGGCGCAGGGTGTGCCGCCGCACCACCCGTACGGCGGCCTCGGCTCTACCCCGCCCTACGGGCCGGCGCCCGGCGGCACCACGCCGTACGGACCGGCGCCCTACCCGCCTCCGCGGGAACCGTCCCGGAGGGGCCGCTCCACCGCGCTGCTGGGCGTCGTCGCCCTCGTCGTCGCGCTCGGGGCGGGCGGCTCGGTCTACGCGCTGATGAGCGGCGGCAAGGACGACGACGGGGCCGGCGGCGATCCGACGACCGCGTCGACCGCCCCGGAGACCCCGGGCACCGACACGGCCGGACCGGCCCCGACCGACGGCACGCCGAGCCCGGCGGACACCCCGACGTCCCCGGACGGCACGGTCCCGGCCGCGTACCTGGGCACATGGGCCACGACCATCGACAACGCCTCCGGCGTGCACACCCGCCGGCTGACCATCCAGCAGGGCGAGGCCGGCGACACGGTCATGTCCCTCGTCGCCGACGGACCCGCCGGCAACGGCACCTACCACTGCGTCTTCGAGGCCGACCTGACCACCGACCCGGGCACCGACGGCCCCCTGCGCCTGGGCCCCTCCACGGTGACGACGGGCCCGGCCTCGTCCTGCACCCCGGGAGAACCCACCGAGGTCACCGTCCAGCCGAACGGCACCCTCACCCGCACCAACACCACAACAGGAGAATCCCTGACCTACACCCCGGAGTAGAGGCCCGCCACCCCGCCCCAGCTACGGTCGGTCGTGCCGCCCCAGCTGTGTCAGTCGCGCCGTCCCAGCTGCGGGCAGTCGTGCCTCCCCCAGTGCCTGAACGGCCTGGGAGGTACCCCCAGGGGCGGCACGGGTGGGCGGTGGGGGTCCCCCCGCTCGAGCGAAGCCGAGAGTGGGGGAGGCACCCCGCAACGCCGGGCAGAGCGACCCACCCCCGCCCCGCACCAGCACAGGGCACCCCCGAACACCGGCCCACCACAGGAACCCCCAGGCCCCCGCCCCTCACCTCGGCTCGGGCGGCCGCTGCCGAGGCATGTTCGGCCGAGCCCCGTTCGGCGCCACGGAAAACCTCCCCGGCACCCCCGCCCCCGCGTCCGGCCGCCCCCCGCCGTCCCCCACCACCTGCAACCCCAACGGCGCCGCCCCGCTCCGGAAACCCACCATCCAGTCGGCCGTCTCCGCCCGCACCAGCTCCGTCACGTCCTCCGTGAACCGCCGCAGCACCCCCAGGCACCGCTCGGCCGCCTCACTCGCCGTCCCGTCCGCCGGCCCCAGCACCTCCCGGACGCTCTCCGACGCCCAGTCGAACTGCAGCGCCTGCAACCGCCGCTGCACCGCCTGCGCCGTCGCCACGTCCCGCATCCACCCGGAGGTCACCCCGAAGTACCGGTCCCCGGCCACGCACGCCGCCCCGAGCAGCAGCGCGAGATACCCCCAGGGCGCGCCCCCGCCCGCGACCCCCGTCATGTCCAGCAGCGGCAGCACCGCCCCGGCGAGCGCCCCCACCGCGGTCCCGCCCCGCAACAGCCGTGCCCCCCGCCGCTTCCACACCCGGTCCGTGAGATACCAGGCCGCCGTCTCCAGCGCACCCCGCTCCACCCACCGGTACAGCTCGTCCAGCCGCTCCGCGGGCAGCGCCCAGTCGCCGAGCGGCAGCGCCCGTCCGGCCAGGTCGTCGCCCGGTGACGCCGCGGCCGCGGCAGGGCCCTCGCCGCGCGGCCCGTCCTGCGGCGGCCCCTCGGGCTGCATCTCCGGCTGACCCACCCGGCACTCCCTACTGCTCACCGTCCGTGACGACGCCGCCGCGCTCGGGCGGCACCCGAGGCTGACGCGCCGGATCCTTCCTACCGCCCAATGGGTGGCGCGGAACCGGTTTCGGCCGCTTCTCCGCCCGGAAGAGGGCCTTGATCAGGTAGAGGACGCGCGCCACAGTCACTCGAAAGAGTGCTTGGGCGAGGGCCGCCCGGACCACGTAGGCTCGTGCCGAACGGGAAACAACCCGCCGCGGCGGCGCGGCGACAGCGGTGACAGGAGCTGAACGTGATCCCCGGTGGTGGCCAGCCCAACATGCAGCAGCTGCTCCAGCAGGCCCAGAAGATGCAGCAGGACCTCGCGAAGGCGCAGGAGGAACTGGCGCAGACGGAGGTCGACGGACAGGCGGGCGGGGGCCTGGTGCAGGCCACCGTCACGGGCTCCGGCGAGCTGCGCGGTCTCCGGATCGACCCGAAGGCGGTGGACCCGGAGGACACCGAGACCCTCGCCGACCTGATCGTCGCCGCCGTGCAGGCGGCCAACGAGAACGCGCAGAGCCTCCAGCAGCAGAAGCTGGGCCCCCTCGCCCAGGGCCTGGGCGGCAGCGGCATCCCGGGCCTGCCTTTCTAAGACGGGCCGGGGACCTCTACCGTACGTAGTGCAGGAACCTCAGGAAGGACGGCAGTCCGTTGTACGAAGGCGTGGTCCAGGACCTCATCGACGAGCTGGGGCGGCTGCCCGGCGTCGGTCCCAAGAGCGCGCAGCGGATCGCCTTCCACATCCTTCAGGCGGAACCGACCGACGTCCGGCGCCTCGCCCAGGCGCTCATGGAGGTCAAGGCCAAGGTCCGCTTCTGCGCGACCTGCGGGAACGTCGCGCAGGAGGAGCGGTGCAACATCTGCCGCGACGCGCGCCGTGACCCCTCCGTCATCTGCGTGGTCGAGGAGCCGAAGGACGTCGTCGCCATCGAGCGCACCCGCGAGTTCCGCGGCCGTTACCACGTGCTCGGCGGCGCGATCAGCCCGATCGACGGAGTGGGCCCGGACGACCTGCGGATCCGTGAGCTGCTCGCGCGCCTGGCGGACGGCACGGTCACGGAACTGATCCTGGCCACGGACCCGAATCTGGAGGGCGAGGCCACGGCCACGTATCTCGCCCGCATGATCAAGCCCATGGGCCTCAAGGTCACCCGCCTGGCCAGCGGCCTCCCTGTGGGTGGCGACCTGGAGTACGCGGACGAGGTGACCCTCGGCCGCGCCTTCGAGGGGAGACGACTCCTAGATGTCTGACGCCACGCTGCACGCCACCGACCACAACCCCGACGACTTCGCGGTCCAGATCGCCGACCAGATCGAGAGCTTCCTGGTCGCGGTCACGGAAGTGGCCAAGGGTGACGAACCGGACTCGGCCGTCCCCTTCCTCCTCCTGGAGGTCTCCCAGCTCCTGCTGGCCGGCGGGCGCCTGGGCGCCCACGAGGACATCGTCCCCGACGAGCGGTACGAGCCCGACCTGGGCCCGGAGCTGGACGTGGACGAGCTCCGCGAGAACCTCGCCCGTCTCCTCGAACCGATCGACGTCTACTCCGAGGTCTTCGACCCCTACGAGCCGCGCAGGGCCCCCGTCCCGGCCCGCATCTCCGACGACCTCACCGACGTCATCACCGACCTCCGCCACGGCATGGCCCACTACAAGGCGGGCCGCACCACGGAGGCCCTGTGGTGGTGGCAGTTCTCCTACTTCTCCAACTGGGGCTCCACGGCCTCGGCGACCCTGCGGGCGCTCCAGTCGGTGGTCGCCCACGTCCGTCTGAACCAGCCCCTCGAGGAGCTGGACGGCCTCGACACCGACCAGGACGTCGGTGACGACGCCCTGGAGCGGGAGGCCGGCCGGGTCATGGTGCAGGAGATCGCGGGCCCCCTGGGCCTCCGTCCGGTCAAGTAGGGGCACCCGCCCGAGAGGGCGAAGCAGGCGTGCGGGACGTGCCGGTCGGGGCACACCATGGCTTTTGTGAACGTGTGACACAGGGCACTTTCCCGAGTGACCCGGGTCCTCCTGGGCATGAGCCAGCCTGAGCGAGTACCCGGTCTCACCATGCGATACCGCAAGGGGGGATTTCGGACGCTCGATAGAATGAACCGACCGCAGTACAGGTACGTACGTGCGGAAACAGACGGATGAGCGAGGAGCGCACGTGGGCCTTGTCGTGCAGAAGTACGGAGGCTCCTCCGTAGCCGATGCCGAGGGCATCAAGCGCGTCGCCAAGCGGATCGTGGAAGCGAAGAAGAACGGCAACCAGGTGGTCGCCGTCGTTTCCGCGATGGGCGACACGACGGACGAGCTGATCGATCTCGCGGAGCAGGTTTCCCCGATTCCCGCCGGGCGCGAGCTCGACATGCTGCTGACCGCCGGAGAGCGTATCTCCATGGCCCTGCTGGCCATGGCGATCAAAAACCTGGGGCACGAGGCCCAGTCGTTCACCGGCAGCCAGGCAGGAGTCATCACCGACTCGGTCCACAACAAGGCCCGGATCATCGACGTCACGCCGGGCCGCATCCGCACCTCGGTGGACGAGGGCAACATCGCCATCGTGGCCGGCTTCCAGGGTGTCAGCCAGGACAGCAAGGACATCACCACGCTGGGCCGGGGCGGCTCGGACACCACGGCCGTCGCGCTCGCCGCCGCGCTCGACGCGGACGTCTGCGAGATCTACACCGACGTCGACGGCGTGTTCACCGCCGACCCGCGCGTGGTGAAGAAGGCGAAGAAGATCGACTGGATCTCCTTCGAGGACATGCTGGAACTCGCCGCCTCCGGTTCCAAGGTGCTCCTCCACCGCTGCGTGGAGTACGCCCGCCGGTACGACATCCCGATCCACGTGCGGTCCAGCTTCAGTGGACTGCAGGGCACGTGGGTCAGCAGCGAGCCGATCAAGCAAGGGGAAAAGCAGGTGGAGCAGGCCCTCATCTCCGGAGTCGCGCACGACACGTCGGAGGCCAAGATCACGGTCGTCGGCGTGCCGGACAAGCCGGGTGAGGCGGCCGCGATCTTCCGGGCGATCGCCGACGCCCAGGTCAACATCGACATGGTCGTGCAGAACGTGTCCGCCGCGTCCACGGGCCTGACGGACATCTCCTTCACCCTGCCGAAGTCCGAGGGCCGCAAGGCCATCGACGCGCTCGAGCGCAACCGCCCCGGCATCGGCTTCGACTCCCTGCGCTACGACGACCAGATCGGGAAGATCTCGCTGGTGGGCGCCGGGATGAAGACCAACCCGGGCGTCACCGCCGACTTCTTCACCGCGCTGTCCCAGGCGGGCGTGAACATCGAGCTCATCTCGACCTCCGAGATCCGCATCTCGGTCGTCACCCGCAAGGACGACGTGAACGAGGCCGTGCGCGCCGTGCACACCGCCTTCGGGCTGGACTCCGACAGCGACGAGGCCGTCGTCTACGGAGGCACCGGGCGCTGATGTCCGACATCCCGGGCGCCGGGCGCTCCGGACGGCCGACCCTGGCCGTCGTCGGAGCGACCGGCGCCGTCGGTTCGGTGATGCTCCAGATCCTGTCCCAGCATGCGGACATCTGGGGTGACATCCGTCTGATCGCCTCGCCCCGCTCGGCCGGCCGCAAGCTCGCCGTGCGCGGTGAGGAGGTCGAGGTGACGGCCCTGACCGAGGAGGCCTTCGACGGGGTCGACGTCGCCATGTTCGACGTCCCCGACGAGGTGGCCGCCCGGTGGGCGCCGGTCGCCGCCGCCAAGGGCGTGGTGGTGGTCGACAACTCGGGCGCGTTCCGGATGGACCCGGACGTGCCCCTCGTCGTGCCCGAGGTCAATCCGCACGCGGTGCGGATGCGGCCGCGCGGCATCGTCGCCAACCCCAACTGCACGACGCTGTCCATGATCGTGGCGCTGGGCGCGCTGCACGCCGAGTTCGGGCTGCGCGAGCTGGTCGTCTCCTCGTACCAGGCGGTGAGCGGGGCCGGGCGGGACGGCGTGGACACGCTGCGCCGGCAGCTGTCCCTCGTGGCCGGCACCGAGCTGGGGGTCCACCCCGGCGACGTGCGGCGGGCCGTGGGCGACGACACCGGGCCGTTCCCGGAGCCGGTCGCCCTGAACGTCGTGCCGTGGGCCGGGGCGCTGCGCGAGGACGGCTGGTCGTCGGAGGAGATGAAGGTGCGGGACGAGTCCCGCAAGATCCTCGGACTGCCGCGGCTGCCGGTGGCGGTGACGTGCGTACGGGTCCCCGTGGTCACCACGCACTCCCTGACCGTGCACGCCCGCTTCGAGGGCGAGGTCACCGTCGACCGGGCCCGCGAGATCCTGGCCACCGCGCCCGGCGTCGTCCTCTTCGACAACCCGGCCGCCGGTGAGTTCCCCACCCCCGCCGACGTGGTCGGCACCGACCCGACCTGGGTGGGCCGGGTGCGGCGGGCCCTGGACGACCCGACGGCGCTCGAGCTCTTCGTGTGCGGGGACAACCTGCGCAAGGGGGCCGCGCTGAACACCGCGCAGATCGCCGAACTGGTCGCGGCCGAGTTCGGCTGACCGGGCGGCGCGCGAAAAGCCCTGGCCGCCGTGGGGTTGCTTTGTAGGATCCATGAGCGAGATGTGATCCGGAAGTCGGTCCGGACCACTTGTACCCGGCAGCCCTGACATCAGAGGATTTCCTCCCCGCCCTCCGCAACCGTGCGAAGGGCGGGGAGCGTCTTTGCGGTCACCCATCCAGGACGCGGGGGCGCGCGACCGGCGCGGGGGCGCCGGGAGCGGGCGTGGGGACGCTCGTTCACATGGGACATAAGGGAAGAGCGGGACGATGAGGGCCTATGACGCACCGTCAGTCGGACACCTGCCCGGCGGACACGGGAACGTGACGCCCGGCACGTACAACCCTCACGGGGTCGGACGTGTCCAACTGGCGTGGCAGAGGTACTCGAATTCACCGCAGCGCGTGGTCCCGCCGTGCGGGCCCCCGTCCGGCCGGTCCGTCCCCGTGCGGCCGGCGCGGCCGGTGGCATGCCGGTGATCGCGCCGATGCCCGCTGCGCGGCCGGCCCGCATACCGAATCAGCGTGACGGCGCCGAGGACGTCGTGGCGGCGGGCACCACCGTCGACCACCTCACCGAGACCTACCGCGCCCACTACCGGTCGCTGCTCGGTCTCGCCGCCCTCCTCCTCGACGACACCGCGTCCTGCGAGGACGTCGTCCAGGAGGCCTTCATCCGCGTCCACTCGGCGCGCAAGCGCGTGCGCGACCCCGAGAAGACGCTGGCCTACCTGCGGCAGACCGTCGTCAACCTCTCGCGCTCGGCACTGCGCCGCCGCATCCTCGGCCTCAAGCTGCTCTCGAAGCCCATGCCGGACATGGCGAGCGCGGAGGAGGGCGCCTACGACCAGCTGGAGCGCGACTCCCTGATCAAGGCGATGAAGGGACTCCAGCGCCGCCAGCGCGAGGTCCTGGTCCTGCGCTACTTCGCCGACATGACCGAGGCCCAGGTCGCCGAGACGCTCGGCGTATCGCTGGGCTCGGTGAAGGCGTACGGATCGCGCGGCATCGCGGCGCTCCGGGTGGCCATGGAGGCGCCGGCATGAGCGGCGACGGCAACGAGGCACGGAGCGAGGCCCCCGAGGGCCGTGACGCCGACGACGCCCGCGAGGGCCACGACGCCCACGAACCGGCCGAGCCGGCCGGGCACGAGCCGAAGCACACGCACGCTGGGAACGGAACTGTGAACGACGGCCCCGCCGACAAGGGCCCCGGCACGGAGGGCCCCGCCGGGCTCGCCGCCGACGAGCTGGCGCTGCGCAGGATGCTGCACAGCGCCGTGCGGGACATGGAGCCGAGCGACGGCACCCTGGACCTCCTCCGCCGGGCGGTACCGGCGCGGCGGGCCCGCAAGCGCCAGGCCGTGGTCGGCATGGCCGCCGCCGCCCTGTTCATCGGCACGGCGGTCCCCGCCCTGGTCCACGTGACCAAGTCCACCGGCCCCGGTGCCGACCCGTCCGTGGCCGGCAACGCCTCGCAGGCGCAGGGCGGCACCAGCCAGGGGAAGGACCCGGCGGGCGGCGAGAGCGGCATTGCCGGCTCCTCCGGGCGCACCGAGGACAAGGAGGAGTCCGGCCCGACGCAGCGGCCGAAGGACGAGGAGACCGGCGCCGCCACGGGTTCGGCCACCGGCGCCGGCCCCTCCGCGAGCAGTCCCGCGGACCTCCCGGCGTGCCTGGCGCAGCAGCTCGGCCCGGCCGTCGCGAGCAGCGCCGACCCCGACTCCGCGGGCGCCGTCTACGGCTCCTTCCGCGTCACCAACGTCTCCCCGGACGGCTGCACCGTCACCGGTCCCGGCAGCGTGGCCGTCACCCCGCAGGGCGCGGCGGACCCGGCCAGGATCGGCACGGCCCGGCACACGGCCGGCGACGCCGCGGCGGCGCTGCCCGACCCGTCGCTGGAGTCGGCCCCGCGGACGCTGGCGTCCGGGGCCTCCTACGAGGTGCGGTTCGCCTGGGTCCCCTCGGAGACCTGTCCGACCACCGGCGGCGGCACGGGAGGCGGCTCCGGCGATCCCACGCCCGACCCGACGCCCACCGGGGACCCGACCGCCACCGCCGGCACCTCCACCGGCGGGGACACCGGCACCACGACCCAGTTGGTCACCACGGAGGGGCCGGCCGAAGGCAGCGTGACGGTGTCCTACACCCCGGAGACGGGTTCGGGACCGGCCGCGGTCACGGTGCCCCACGCGTGCGCGGGGACCGTGTACTGGACGGGAGTGCTGGCCGGTACGTGACCGGCGGGCCGGGCGGTGCCCGGCGCGTCCGTGCTCAGACGCCGGACGGGCTGGGCCGGGGCTCCCGCTCGGCGTCGGCGGCGGTCCCGTCTGCGTTCCCGGCGTTCCCGGCGTTCCCGGCGTCCGGGACGATGCCCAGTTCCGCGTCCCGGGCGAGCTCCGCCTCCCGGCGCAGCAGCCGGAACCACATGAAGACGACGAAGCCCACGAAGGCGAACCACTCGGCGGTGTAACCGAGGTTCTGGAAGGCCTTCAGGTCCAGTCCGGTGTTCTGCGGCGCGCTCACCGGCACGGCCCGCATCCCGGAGTCGCCCGTGTTGAGCGTGACCCACCCGTCGTACACGTCGTACGGCACGAGGTTCACCAGCGACGCCGCGCTGATCACGCCCGTCTGGCCCTGCGGCCACCCGGAGCGGGAGCTGACGCCGTTGTTGCCGGGCGTCTCGGACGCCTGGAGCGCGCCGGTGACGGTGACCTCGCCGGCGGGCGGGGCCGGGGCCTTCGCCGGGTCGGGTTCGCCGGGCAGCCAGCCCCGCACGACGGGCAGTGCCCGGCCGGCGTCGGTGCGCAGCAGGGTGAGGACGTAGTACCCCTGCCGGTCGTCCAGCTTCCGGTCGGGCACGAGGAGCTGTTCGCCGTACCGGCCGCTCACGGTGGCCTGCTTGCCGACCGTCGCCTGGTCGACGGGCAGCAGCTCGGCCAGCGGGCGGGCCGCCTCCCGCCGGGCCGACTCCGCCTGGGTGGTGGCGCTGTTGTGGTCCTGCACCCGGTCCTCGAACCGGCCCAGCTGCCACGACCCCATGAAGATGCAGAAGGGGATGGCGAGCACGACGAAGACGTTGATTCCCCACCATCGGGGGGTCAGCAGAAACCGGTACACGCCCCCACGGTACGGGGCGCGCGCCGGTGATCCGCCCGCGGGGCCGTGGATGAACGAGGTTGTCCACAGGCTGGGGATCCGATCCGCGCGTTGTCGCCGCGACGAGGCACTATGGGGCCATGACTGAGAGCAACGGGCCGGTCTCACCGGATCGGCAGGACGCGCGGGACGTACGGGACGGCGTGCGGGGGCAGGGCGAGGGGATGCCGGACTGGGAGAAGCGGTTCCGGGCACCGCGCGTCTCGCTGCCCGACTGGGCCGAGGACGCGCCGGACCGCTCCCTGTTCGTGTCGAACGCGACGGGGACGTACGAGCTGTACGCCTGGGACCGCTCGACGGGTGAGCAGCGGCAGGTCACGGACCGGCCCAACGGCACGACGGACGGCGTGCTCTCCCCGGACGGCGCGTGGATCTGGTGGTTCGACGACAAGGACGGCGACGAGTTCGGCGTCTGGCGCCGCCAGTCCTTCGCGGGCGGCGAGGACGAGCTCGCGGTGCCGGGCCTCGACCCCTCCTACCCGGCGGGCCTCGCCCTCGGCCGGGACGGGCGCACGGCGGTGATCGGCCGCTCGACCGACGAGGACGGCACGACGATCCACCTCGCGCACACGGGCGGCGCCCCGTCGGAGATCTACCGCCACCGCGAGTCGGCGGGCGTCGGCGACCTCTCCCACGACGGCACGCTGATCGCGATCGAGCACACCGAGCACGGCGACGCCATGCACTCGGCGCTGCGCGTCCTGCGCCCGGACGGCACGACCGTCGCCGAGCTCGACGACACCGACGGCGGCGAGAAGGAGCTGGGCCTGGAGGTCCTGGGCTTCGCTCCAGTCGACGGCGACACCCGCCTGCTCATCGGGCACCAGCGCCGTGGCCGCTGGGAGCCCCTGGTGTGGGACGTGCTGAGCGGCGAGCAGACGGACCTGGCGCTGGAGCTGCCCGGCGACGTGAGCGCCGAGTGGTACCCGGACGGCAGCGGTCTGCTGATCGTGCACGGCTTCGAGGCCCGCAGCGAGCTGTTCCGCTACGACTTCGCCGAGCGGGAGCTGGTGGAGGTCGGGACCCCCGCGGGCACCGTCTCCGGGGCGACGGCCCGTCCCGACGGCAGCGTGGAGTACCTGTGGTCCTCGGCCGCCGAGCCGTCGGCGGTGCGCTCCACGACCGGCCGGGTGGTGCTCGACCCGCCCGGCATGAAGTCGCCCGGCTCGGTGCCGGTGGAGGACGTGTGGGTGGAGGGCCCCGGCGGCCGCGTCCACGCCCTGGTGCAGAAGCCCGCGGGCGCGACCGGGCCGCTCCCGACCGTCTTCGACATCCACGGCGGGCCGACCTGGCACGACAGCGACTCCTTCGCGGCGGGCCCGGCGGCCTGGGTCGACCACGGGTACGCGGTGGTCCGCGTCAACTACCGCGGCTCCACCGGATACGGCCGGGCCTGGACCGACGCCCTCAAGCACCGGGTCGGGCTCATCGAGCTGGAGGACATCGCGGCGGTGCGCGAGTGGGCGGTCGCCTCCGGCCTCGCCGACCCGTCCCGGCTGATCCTCACCGGCGGCTCCTGGGGCGGCTACCTCACCCTCCTCGGCCTGGGCACCCAGCCCGAGGCGTGGACCCTGGGCATCGCCGCCGTCCCGGTCGCCGACTACGTCACCGCGTACCACGACGAGATGGAGGGGCTGAAGGCCCTCGACCGCACGCTGCTCGGCGGCACCCCCGAGGAGGTCCCCGACCGCTTCGAGGCGTCCTCGCCCCTGACCTACGTGGACCGGGTCAAGGCCCCGGTGTACATCTCCGCGGGGGTCAACGACCCGCGCTGCCCGATCCGCCAGATCGAGAACTACGTGGAGCGGCTCGAGGCGAGGGGCGCGGTCCACGAGGTCTACCGCTACGACGCGGGCCACGGCTCCCTGGTGGTCGAGGAGCGCATCAAGCAGGTGGCCCTGGAGCTCGACTTCGCGAAGCGGCACCTCCCGCAGGGTTAGTCCCCGGCGCCGAGGCCGACCCGGGAAAGCGGCTTTCCGGCCACCCGGATCGGCCTCGGGTGTGGCCTCCCGGCCGCCCGGGCCGGCCCGGGGCCCGGCCTCTCGGCCGACCGAGTCGGGCGGTGGGTGGGCGCAGGCCGGGGGTCCAGGGGGCGGAGTCCCCTGGCCGGGGCTGTGGGGGCCGGCGTCCCTACAGCCCCGCCCGCTGTCGGGCCCGCCGTCCCAGCAGCTCGGCCAGGCCCGTCCGGGTCGCCGCCAGGACCACCCGGTCCTCGCCCCGCAGGACGTACGTGTCGGGCAGCTCCCACACCAGCCGGGACTCCCGGCCCCTCTCCGCGCCGGCACCGGCACCCGCACCGGCACCGTCCCGCCCCTCACCGGGCACCTCCAGCGCCAGCACCCGCCACGCCCCCGCCCGGAACGCCTCCCCGACCGTCCTCCCCTCGAGCTGCGGATGCCCCGCCACCCGCACCGCCGCGAACAGCAGCACCCGCCGCTCCACGGGGATCGCCCCCAGGATCTGGCGGCCCGTCATCGCCCCGGCGAACGCGGGCGCGGCCAGGTGGGTCACGCTGCGGCTGCGGGTCAGCGCCCCCGGGTGCGCGCCGCGCAGGGTGCGGTACACGGCGGTCGCGAAGTCGTCGTCGTACAGGCGCAGCACCACGCGCAGGTCGGGCCGCACGGACCGGCCGTACAGCACCGCCTCCAGGTTGGTGGTGTCCACGCTGGTCAGCGCGAGCAGGGAGTGCGCGCGGTGGATCTTGGCCGCCTCCAGGACGCCCTCCTGGGTGACGTCGCCGAGCACCACCGGCACCCGCAGCCGCCGTGCGGTCGCCATGCCGCGCGCCTCGGGGTCGCCCTCGACGCACACCACGGGGATGTCCATCTCCCGCAGCCGCGTCAGCACCCGTGTGCCGATCTTGCCGAGGCCGAGCAGGACGACGTGGCCGCCGAGCCCGCGCGGCGGCTTGCGCAGCGAGGAGGCGCTGCGGAAGGTGCCCAGGGCCTCCAGCACCGCCGCGAGCAGCACCGGCAGGAGCAGTAGCCCGACGAAGCCCGAGAGCAGTTGGAGGACCTGCTCCCCGGAGTCCTTGTTGTGCGCGGGCTCGTTGATGGCGAACAGGTCGAGCAGCGTCACGTACGTCGCGTGCAGGGGATGGTCGCCGGTGAGCACCATGAGCGCCACGGCGAGCGCGACCACGCAGGCCGCCAGGCCGAACAGCGACCACCGCAGCCGCCGCGAGAACAGCGAGGCGAACGGCGGCACCGCGGCCCGTCCGGCGGGCAGCGGCGGCCCCGAGTAGGACACCTGCTCCAGGACGACGGTGCCGCGTCCGGTGGCGGCCTCCACCGCCGCGGCGTCGGGCAGCAGTTGCGGCCCCTGCTCGCCGCTGCCCTCCGAACCGTCGGCGCCCGCGGGGTCGTTGCTCGTCGCGGACAGCAGGGCCAGGGTGCACAGCCCGGGGTCGGCGACCTCGCCGGCGCGCGGCGGCTGCCGTTCCACCGCGCGCAGCAGCAGCCCGTCCGTCTGGACGACCTTGCTGGTGCCGACGAGCGCGGTCGCCGCGAGGGCGGGTGCCGCCGTGTCGGCGTCGGAGAGCACGGTCGTGGAGGCCTCGACGCCGTCCGGTCCGGCGGGGCGCCCGTCGCCGGCCGCGAGCGCGGCGCTCTGGTCGAGGAGGGCCTCGATGTGCTGCCCGAGCCGCCGGTTGTACAGGCGCAGGACCAGCCGCAGCCGGGGGTTGAGCCGGCGGGCGGTCAGGGCGGCGCGGATGTTGGTCTCGTCGTCGTCGTAGACGAGGGCGAGGGCGGCGGCCCGGTCGACGCCGGCCTCGGCGAGGACGTCCTCGGTGGGCTCGGCGGCCTCCAGCTCCCGCCCGAGGCCGCCCGTGTCGCCGTTGCCGGTGCGGTTGACGGCCGCGTTGAAGCGGTCCAGCAGCGCCGCCGAGGCCGCGCGGGCCCTGCCCACCACGGGCTGGCGCACCCGGCCCACGGAGGGCGGGACGACGAGCGTGACCTGCTCGCCGTAGACCCCGCGCAGTTCGGCCGCCAGCCGGTGGGCCAGCCCGTCGTCGCCGCACACCACCATGTGCGCGGACGCGTCGCCGGGCGCCCCGCCCGGCGGTACCTGGTTCGGAAGGCTCACCACACCGGAGGAGACTGCCCGAGCGGCCCGGCCGGTTCCAGAGGGCGAGGCGGCACTGAACACGCGTGAAGATTGCCGGACTGCGGCAGTGACGTACCGTCAACTGCCGTGCCACGATGCGTTCATCGAAGCTCAGCGACGGGCGGGACGGGGGACGGCACGCAGGGGCCGGCTCATCGGGCCGGGCACCACGGGGGACGTGCCGCCCGCCCTGTCGCTGATCTTTGACGTTCAGATCTCCTGGGCGGGCCAGCCCAGGAGCCGGGCCCCGATGACCGCGGTCTGCAGGGTGTAGCGGTCGGCGGGGTCGGCCGGGTCGGCCCCGGTCAGCTGGTGGATGCGGTCCAGCCGGTAGGTCAGCGCCCGCGCGCTGAGCGCGAGGCGCCGCGCGGCCTCGGCCGCGGTGCACCCGGCGTCGAAGTACACCTCCAGGGTCCGCAGCAGCGGCTCGGCACCGCCCCGGGCGCCGCGCAGCGGGCCCAGCACGCTCAGGACGAGGTCGGCCATGGCCTGCCGGTCGCGGGTGAGCACCGGGTAGACCAGCAGGTCGGCGGCGCGCACCACGGGTTCGTCGAGTTCCAGGCGGTCGGCGAGTTCGAGGGTGCTCAGCGCCTCCTCGTAGCTGTGCACCACGCCGCCCGCGCCGGTCCGGGGCCGGCCGACGGCGACGCGGCTGCCTTCCGTGGCGGCGTAGGCCTGCTTGGCGAAGAAGGCGAGGATCTCCTCCTGGTCGCCGGGCGCGATGCAGATGAGCCGGCCGTTCTTGGTGGCGATCACGATGCGCCGGTCCCCGAAGCGGGCGATGAGCGCGGTCTCGACGAGCCGGGTGACGGGCGAGGTGTCGTCGTACGCCTCGGGCCCCTGCGCCACCGCCACGGCGTGGGCCCGGGACAGCACCAGGCCGAAACGTTCCGCCCGCTCCGCGAGGCGCCCCAGGTCGCTGCGTCCGTACAGCAGGTCGTCGATGAACTCCCGCCGCGCGGCCTCCTCCTGCCGTACGGCGAGGCGCTGGGCGCGCTCGTATCCCTCGGCGAAGGCGTCGACGGCCTGGCCGACGGCGCCGAGCACGCTGTCCGCCGTGCCCGCGCTGCCCGCCTCGCCGGGCCAGTGGGCGCGGGTGGCGTCCAGGTGCCCCCGGACGAGGGCGCGCAGGCTGTGGCCCTCCTCCGCGGCCTGTTCGCCGAGCCGCCGCCGCTCCTCCAGCTCGTCACGGTTCAGCCGGCGTCCGGTGGCGGCGGCCTGCGCGAGTATCTCGGCGTACCCGGTCAGATACGCCTCTTGCCGTTCCTCCACGCCCCGCCTCCCCCTGCCGGTCACGCCCGGTGCGCGAGTCCGGCAACGAGAGGGTATGCAACGCTGCCGGGAACCGGCAACGCGGGCGGGGGCCTAGGACTGGTACGGCTGCTGCTGCGGCTCTCCGTACACGGGTCCGCCCTGTCCGACGGCCGCCTGGGCCTGGAGCTGCTCGGCCTGTTCCCTGGTCACCCGCTGCTCGGCGCCGCAGAAGGTGCACTGGAGCGCGTACTTCGTGGAGAAGGGGAACAGCGGCACGAAGAACAGGGTGAACTTGACGACGCGCTTCCTGAGCGTGTGCGCGGAGGGGGTGCCGCAGGAGCGGCAGACCAGCGTCAGTATCGCGAGCTGGTAGAGGTATCCCTTGGTGCCGAAGATGATCACGGGGCGGGTCCTTCCCGGTTGGGTGCCTGTGGGTCAGGAGATCCTCTCCCAGAGTGCGCCCGGGCCGCCCCCGGGGACCACTCGGACCGCTCCGGTCCTCCCGCGCACGGCGAGGGGCCGGTCCGGCGCCTGTGCGCCGGACCGGCCCCTCGGCCGTGGATCGGGCGTCCGCGTCAGTCCGTGCCGGACTCCATCGCGGCCCGGTCCAGCAGCTCGTCCTCGCCGGAGACCTCGCCGCGGGAGGCGATGGCCTCGGCGCCGCCCTCGGGCATGGCGCCGATCAGCCCGGTCGCCGCCGCCTGCGCGGCACCGATGGCCGGGTTGGCGGTGCCGATCAGGCCGAGGCCGGCGTACTGCTCCAGCTTGGCGCGCGAGTCGGCGATGTCGAGGTTGCGCATGGTGAGCTGGCCGATGCGGTCCACCGGGCCGAACGCGGAGTCCTCGGTGCGCTCCATCGACAGCTTGTCCGGGTGGTAGCTGAACGCCGGGCCCGTGGTGTCGAGGATCGAGTAGTCCTCACCGCGCCGCAGCCGCAGCGTGACCTCGCCGGTGACGGCCGAGCCGACCCAGCGCTGGAGCGACTCGCGGATCATCAGCGACTGCGGGTCCAGCCAGCGGCCCTCGTACATCAGCCGGCCGAGCCGCCGGCCCTCGGCGTGGTACTGGGCGAGGGTGTCCTCGTTGTGGATCGCGTTGACGAGGCGCTCGTAGGCCGCGTGCAGCAGGGCCATGCCGGGCGCCTCGTAGATGCCGCGGCTCTTGGCCTCGATGATCCGGTTCTCGATCTGGTCCGACATGCCCATGCCGTGGCGGCCGCCGATGGCGTTGGCCTCCATCACCAGGTCGACGGGGGAGGCGAACTCCTTGCCGTTGACCGACACCGGGCGGCCCTGGTCGAAGCCGATGGTGACGTCCTCGGTGGCGATCTCGACCGACGGATCCCAGAACCGCACGCCCATGATGGGCTCCACGGTCTCCACGCCGGTGTCGAGGTGCTCCAGCGTCTTGGCCTCGTGGGTGGCGCCCCAGATGTTGGCGTCGGTGGAGTACGCCTTCTCCGTGCTGTCCCGGTAGGGCAGGTCGTGGGCGACCAGCCACTCCGACATCTCCTTGCGGCCGCCCAGCTCGGTCACGAAGTCCGCGTCCAGCCAGGGCTTGTAGATCCGCAGGTGCGGGTTGGCGAGCAGGCCGTAGCGGTAGAACCGCTCGATGTCGTTGCCCTTGAACGTCGAGCCGTCGCCCCAGATCTGGACGTCGTCCTCGAGCATGGCCCGCACCAGCAGCGTGCCGGTGACCGCGCGGCCGAGGGGCGTGGTGTTGAAGTACGCGCGCCCGCCCGAGCGGATGTGGAACGCCCCGCAGGTCAGTGCGGCCAGCCCCTCCTCGACCAGTGCCGCACGGCAGTCGACCAGGCGCGCGATCTCGGCGCCGTAGGTCTTCGCACGGCCGGGCACCGAGGCGATGTCGGGCTCGTCGTACTGACCGATGTCAGCGGTGTAGGTGCACGGCACGGCGCCCTTGTCGCGCATCCACGCGACCGCGACGGAGGTGTCGAGGCCGCCGGAGAAGGCGATACCGACGCGCTCACCGGTGGGCAGGGAGGTGAGGACTTTGGACATGGAAAAAGTATGCATCACGTCGCATGGTCATGCAAGCCGTGGATCGGAGCCGGGGCGCGGGGCTGCCTGTACTACGGTGCTGGACATGCGCGGGGCCTGGGTGGGGGAGAAGCGGTGAGCGCTCGGATTCTGGTGGCGGAGGACGACGAGAAGCAGTCCCGGCTGATCCGGATCTACCTGGAGCGGGAGGGCAACGCGGTCCAGGTGGCGGCGGACGGCCGCGCGGCGCTGGAACGGGCCCGGTCGTCCGCGCCCGACCTCATCGTCCTCGACGTGATGCTGCCGCTGGTCGACGGACTCGACGTGTGCCGGATCCTGCGCGCCGAGTCGGACGTGCCGATCCTGCTGCTCACCGCCCGCACGACCGAGGAGGACATGCTCCTCGGCCTCGACCTCGGTGCCGACGACTACCTCACCAAGCCCTACAGCCCCCGCGAACTCACGGCCCGGGTACGGGCGTTGCTGCGCCGGTCCGGGAAGAGGGCCGGGGCGGCGGAGCCCGCGGTGCTGCGCGTCGGCGACGTGGAGGTGGACACCGCGCGCTTCGAGGTCCGGGTGGCGGGGCGGCCGGTGACACTGACCGCCAAGGAGTTCTCCGTCCTGGAGGCCCTGGCCAGGGAGCCCGGCCGCGTCTTCACCCGGGCGCAGATCATCGAGCGCGTCTTCGGCTTCGACCGGGACGTGCAGGAGCGGACCGTCGACGCGCACGTCATGAACCTGCGCCGGAAGCTGGCGACCGAGCCCGGCATGCCCCACCGCCTGGAGACGGTCTACGGACGCGGCTACCGCCTCGCGGACGGCACCGGCCCGGCGCGCCCCTGACCCGCCGGGCCGGGTCGCGCGGCGGCGGCCGGTTCAGCGCGCCACCAACCCGTCCCCAGCGGTCGGCACGGCGAGCGTGAACACCGTCCCCACCCCGACCTCGCTGCGCACCTCGACACTCCCGCCGTGGTCGGTGACGATCTGCCGGGCGATGGACAGCCCCAGTCCGCTGCCCCCGGTCGCCCGTCCCCGGGAGGGGTCCGCCCGCCAGAAGCGGTCGAAGAGGTGCGGCAGGTCCTCGGCCGGTATGCCCGTGCCGGTGTCCCGCACCTCCACCGCGGCCCGTCCGCCGCTCACACCCAGGGCCAGGGTCACGGTGCCCCCGGGCCCCGTGGCGCGCAGCGCGTTGCCGAGGAGGTTCCCGACGGCCTGGCGCAGCCGGTCCGGGTCGGCGGTGACCCGCACCGGGTGCGGCGCCGCCAGTTCCAGCGTGACCCGTGCCGTCTCGGCCTGGGCGAGGTGTGCGGTGCGGCAGGTGTCGAGCAGCTCGCGCAGATCGACCTCGCACGGGTGGTACGTGAGGGCGCCGGCCTCCGCGAGGGCCAGGTCCTGGAGGTCGTCCACGATCCGCTGCTGCAGCAGCGCCTCCTCGTGCAGGGAGGCCAGCAGTTCCGGGGTCGGCTCGACGACACCGTCCCGCAGGGCCTCCAGGTAGCCGCGCAGATTGGCCAGCGGGGTGCGCAGCTCGTGCGCGATGTCACCGGTGAGGCGGCGCTGCCCCTCCTCGCCGGCCTGGAGGGAGTCGGCCATGCGGTTGAAGGCGCTGCCGAGCCGCGCGATCTCGTCCCGCCCGGAGACGGGGACGCGCCGGCTGAGGTCGCCCGCGCCGAGCCCTCCGGCGGCGAGCGTCATGGCCCGTACCGGGCGCAGCACCGCGCGGCTGAGCAGCAGCGCGCCGAGGACCGTGGCGAGGGCGACGCCGGCCGCGACGGCGACGGTGGGGGCGGCGGGCAGGGTGGGCGGCGACTCGTCCCGGACGCCGACGCGGACCTCCAGGCGCGGCGGGGCGGCGGACCGGACGCGCTCGTTGAACACCCGCCGTACGCAGGCGGCGAACCGCCCGTCGGCGGTGCACGGTCCGAGCGCGTCGAGGTCCTGCCGGGTCAGCGGGTCCGTCCCGCCGTCCCCCGGCTCGCGGCACCGCGCGGGCCGGTGGCCCGTGGCGACCCGGGGCACCCCGTTCCGGTCCGGCCGGGTCGTCACCTCGGCCCCGGCCCGGGTCAGGCAGGCCGCGTACGCGGCCGTCGCCCGGTAGTCGGCCATCGCGGCGGCGGCCTGTTTCAGCACCATCCGCGGCACCTGCCCGTCCGGCACGCGCAGCACCGGGCGCGGGTCCACGAGGACCGGGGGCCGGCCGGACGGCGGCCGGGGGGTCCGGCCCGCGAGGGCGTCCGAGTCGGCGAGCAGGACGCCGGTCTCGGTGGCGACGCGGACGCGCTGCCCGGTGGCCCGGGCCAGCCCGGCCACGGTCGGGGAGAGCCCGTCCCAGGTGCCGTGCGCGAGTCCGTACGCGCGCAGCTCGCCGGTGATCCGGGCGACGTCCTGCTGCCCGGCGCTGACGGTCTCCCGCACCTGGCGGTTGGCCTGGCGCAGGGTCAGCCAGGCGGTGGCCGCGGTGGCGGTCAGGGCGACCAGCATGAGCAGCCCCAGCACCCGGACACGGAAACTCATGACCGTCCTCCCCCCGCACCGCCCGCCGGAACGCGAACGCGTGCGCTCGACGAAAACCCCCTCGGCCGGACCTGCACGGTACGGGACACCCGGGCGCCGCCCGGAGCGCCGCCGCTCCCCGCCTCGGACGTGGCCCCGGCCCGGTCGTGGCCCCGGCCCGGACGTGGCCCCGGTCCGCACGGGGACCGCGTCCCGGCCGGGACGGTCCGGCTCAGCTCCCGGCCAGGGCCTCCGTCGGGGACAGCCTGCTGGCCCGTACCGCCGGATACAGGCCCGCGATCACGCCGATGGCGAGCGTGGCGGCGACCCCGGCCGCGCTCGCCCAGACCGGCACGACCGTCGGCCAGCCGCGGCTGAGGGCGTAGCCGGCCGTGATCAGCGTCCCGGCCGCGGTCCCGCCCAGCCCGCCGATCAGCGACAGCAGCAGCGACTCCGCGACGAACTGGGTGCGGATCTGGCCCCGGGTCGCGCCGAGGGACCGGCGCAGGCCGATCTCGGGGCGGCGTTCCAGGACCGAGATGACCATCGTGTTGCCCACCCCGACCCCGCCGACCAGCAGCGCCACCCCGCCGAGGCCGAGCAGCAGGCCGGTCAGCGCCGACTCCGTGGCCTCCCGCGCGGCGAGCGCGTCGGAGGGGCGGGAGATCTGCACCTCGCCGGGTCTCTCGGGGTGCGCCGTGGCCGGCAGGACCGCCCGTACGGCCGCGACGCGGCTGTCCTGGGCGCGGACGTAGACCGTCGAGGGGTGCCCGTCGAAGCGGAGCCAGGTCCGGGCCGCCGGCCAGCCGACCAGCGCCGCGCTGTCGATCTCCGGCGCGAGCGGCACGGGATCGAGCACCCCGACCAGCGAGAACCAGCGCTTGCCGAGCCAGAGCCGGGTGCCGGGCGCGTACACGTCGAGCCGCCGGGCCGCGGTGGACCCGAGCACGACGGCCGGGTAGTCCTGCGTCGCGGAGTCCAGCCACCGCCCCCTGCGGACGTGCCCGCCGACGGCCGGCAGCAGCTCGGCATCGGCGGCGAGGACGGTGAGCGAGCCGGTGCGGCCGACGGCGATGTGATCGTTGCGGTAGACGTCGACGCCGGTGGCACCGGTCGCCGCGGCCCGCTGCACGGGCGGGATGCGGCGGATCATCGCCACGGACTCCGGGGGCAGTTCGGCCGCCGCACCGGAGGCCGTCTCGCCCGGGGCGACCCGCAGCAGGTTCGTGCCGAGGGCGTCGAGCCGGCGGTCCACCTCCGCCTGCCCGGACCCGGAGATGCCGACCACCGCCAGCATCGCGGCCACGCCGATGGCGATGCCGAGCGCGGACAGGAAGACCCGCAGGGGCCGGGTCCGCAGCCCGGTGCCGCCGAGCCGTACGACGTCCGCCGGGCCGAGCCGCGCGGCACGCAGCGGAGAGCGCCCCCGTCCGGCCGACCGCGACCGCGGGGTGCCGGGGCCGGCGTCCGTACCGCTGTCCTTGCCGCGGTCCATGCCGTCGTCCGTCACCGCGGCACCCCGATCGCCGTGCCGCGGGCCGTGTCGCCGACCAGCCGTCCGTCGCGCATCTCGACCCGGCGCGGCAGCCCCGCGGCGATCCCGCGGTCGTGGGTGATGACCACGACGGTCGTCCCGGCCGCGTTCAGTTCCCGCAGCAGGGCGAGGACGGTGGCGCCCGACGCCGTGTCGAGGTTGCCGGTCGGTTCGTCCGCGAGCAGGACCGACGGGCCGCCGATCACCGCGCGGGCGACCGCGACGCGCTGGCGTTCGCCGCCGGAGAGCTGGTGCGGGAGGTGGTGCACGCGGTGGCCGAGTCCGACCCGGTCCAGTGCGGCCGCCGCCTCGGCCCGGCGGCGCCGCTGCGGGACGCCCGCGTAGAGCAGGCCGTCCGCGACCGAGTCGAGCACGGGGACGCCGACCGCGAGGTGGAACTGCTGGAAGACGAAGCCGATCCGGGTGGCCCGCAGGGCGGACACCTCCCGGTCGGACAGCCCCGCCACGTCGTGCCCGTCGACGAGCACGCGGCCCGCGGAGGGGCGGTCGAGGCTGCCCATGAGGTGCAGCATGCTCGACTTGCCGGAGCCCGACGGGCCGACGACGGCGACGAGTTCACCGCGCTCGATGCGCAGGCTCACGTCCCGGACCGCCGCCACACCGCCTGGGTAGGTCTTGGAGACCTCCTCGAACCGCACGACCGCCGTCACTCGGGGATCCTCACCTTCATGCCCTCGCGGACCGCGGGGCCGCTGACCTCCACCTTGCCGTCCGCGAAGAGCCCGGTCCGCACGGCGACGAACCGCCCGTCCACGGTCTCCAGGCCGTGGCCGCCCTCGGCCAGGGCGACCAGGGCGGACACCGGAACGGCCAGGACGTCCTTGACCTCGCGGCCCACGTACTCGACGGTGACCGGCCCGCTCTCCAGCCGTCCCAGGGCCTTCTGGTCCCGGAGGGTGACGGTCACCGGGACCGTGGCGGGCTGTCCCGCCCCGCCCTCCCCGCCGCCATCGCCGCCTTCGCCCTCGGCCGGGGACGCCTGCCTGCCGATCGCCGCCACGGTGCCCGGCACGGACGTACCGGTGGGCAGCCGGACGGTGACGGACGCGCCGCGTACCGCCCAGGCGGCGTCGGCGGCGGAGGCGTCGACGACGACCTTCCGTGCCGTGTCGGTGTAGGTGAGGGCGTTCTCGCCGACCGCCGCGCCGGGGCGGACGCCGGCCCGGCCGATGCGCACCCTCCCCGCGGAGTAGATGACGTCGCCCACCCCGACGGTGCCGGTCTCCTCCACGCCGAGGGACCTCTGCCAGCGCCGGACGGCGTCGGCGGTGCCGGCGGTGAACGTCTCGTCCACGGTGAACCCGGTGTAGCCCAGGGCGGCGAGGTTGGCCTCGAACTGCATGACGTCCATCCCCCGCATCTCGCGCGGCTCCGGCCGCACACCGGCACCCCCGCTCTCACCTGCCGGCTGCTCACCCCCGGAGCCCCGGCCCCCCTGATCCTGGTCCCGCCCACCGGCTTCGTCCTGACCGGCGCCCCGGTCGCCCGCCTCCTCCGTCTCCTCCGTGCCCAGTCCGAGGGACCGGTACATGGGGAGCGTCCCGTACAGGAGGACCACCGGCCGGTCGTCGACCCGGAGCAACTCCTCGCCGCGTCCGACCGTCGCGCCCTGCTGGGGCAGTTGAGTGACGGTCCCGTCCGCCTTGACCGGCAGCGGCAGCTCCGTCCCGTACCCCAACTCCCCTTCCACCTGCGTGCGTTCGGTGAGCGTCGTCCGGGCCACGGCGACGAGGGAGCCCGACCGGGGCGGTGCGCCCGGGCCCTCGTCCCCGCCGCCGCCCAGCCCGAGCGCGCCGACCACCGCGACCACCGCCACCACGACGGCGGCCGAGGCGATGAGCGCCGTGCGCCGTCCGCGCGGCGGACGCGCCGC
The DNA here is from genome assembly GCF_056173025.1 of Streptomyces sp. 63XJN7_1_ISO-PGPR-S23-121. Taxonomy (NCBI): domain Bacteria; kingdom Bacillati; phylum Actinomycetota; class Actinomycetes; order Kitasatosporales; family Streptomycetaceae; genus Streptomyces; species Streptomyces sp. 63XJN7_1_ISO-PGPR-S23-121. The sequence goes on from NZ_CM149653.1 coordinate 229,075, forward strand.
GAGCCCCGTCACGTGCGCGTCGTCCGTCTGCGCCGTCATCGTCAGCCCTTGGCCGGCGGCCGGCCGGTCGGGTCGCCGCTGATCGGCGCGCAGACCCGCGCCGCGCGCTGGGCACCGGCCGAGCTCTGGTCCCACACGGAGACGCCCGAGTTGTCGTTCTCCGGATACCCGTCCGGGCCGGGGTCGGGGTAGTCGGGGGCGCCGTTCTTCTGCATGCACGCCGCGTAGTCGCGCGCGGCCTTGATCTGCTCGGCGCTGAGCCTGGGCCGGGGGTTGATGAGCTCCTCCAGGCCCTCGGGCAGAGGCGGATCGACCGAGGCGCACTTCTCGGTGGCCGTCAGGAACTTGGGGTTCTTCTTCATGGCCCGTACGGCGTCCCCGTTGCCGTAGTCGATCTGGCCCTTGTCGTCGGGGTCGTCGAGGTCGATGCCGTTCCGGCGCATGCACGCCACCCACGCGCGCTTGCCCTCCACGTACTCGGCCAGCACGTCTTTGCCCGCCTCCGGCTTCCCGGCCGGCGCGGAGGCGCCGCCCCCACCGGCCGACGGCACCTCGGCCCCACCGCCGTCGCCCCCGCAGCCGGCCAGCCCCCACACCGCGACCGACGCCACCGCACCCAGCAGCACCCGCTTCGCCCTCATCGGTTCTCCCGCCTCCTCACCCCACCCGGCCGCGACCGCGACGGGCAGCCCGAAGGTAGGCGGCGACCGATGAAGAACCTTTGAAGAACCTGTCACCCGACGATGCGGGCCGCTGTTCGCTCAGCCCGCCGCGCGGAGGTCGGGTGCGGGGCGGCAGTCGCGGCAGTGGCCGGGGGTCTGTGCGCGGAAGGCGCGTTCGCAGCCGTCGCAGGTCTGGAAGGGCAGGACGGCCGGGTGCTCCGCCGCCCGGGGGAGCGGGCGCGGCGGCGCGGGGAGGGGCGTCTCCCTCAGGCGGAACGCGAGGATGCCCGCCGGGCGGCTCAGGAGGCGGTCGGGGAGCCGTGCGGTGAGCGAGTCGGTGATCTCGTGGGCCGTGACACCGGCCGCGAGCCACCGGGTGACGTCCGGCGCGAGCCGCACGGCCTCCCGCTCCGACAGGACGAGGCGCGGATCGACCGGGCGGAGCGCCGCCAGCACGGCGACCGCCCGCGGATCGGCGTCGGCCGGCGGACCGGCGTCGGCCGGCGCTACGGGCTCCTGCGGAGCGGGTGCGGGCGTCGCGGGGGGTACGGCTTCCTCGGTGGCCGCCCGCGCAGGGGGCCGGGCCCGCTTCGGCCGCTCGGGCGGGGCGGACGGGGCGGGGCCGCCCGGTACGTCGGAGAAGTACGTCCGGGTGCGGATCCGCCCGCCGGCCACCCGCTCACGCCGCCGTTCCAGGTACCCGGCGGCCTCCAGCTCCCGCAGCGCCCGCGAGACGAGGATCTCGCCCTCGGTGAAATGCTCGCACAGCGCGGCGATGCTGACGGGAGCGCCGTCGGGCAGGGAGAGGATGTAGACCGCCACGCCGATCGTGACCGCGCTGCCGCGCCGCTGGGCGAGGGCGTTGGAGATCACCGTGAAGTCGGCCGTGAGCCGGGTGCGGAGGTGGATCACGCCGGAGGTCGGAGCTCCGGCGTCGGCGCGCAGGCGCGCGTTAGACTGCGAGTCAGCCATCGGGAAGGCGTTCACTTCCTGATCGGTCAGGCCCTCGATCGGGATTGCCGTCCCGGCCGGGGGCCGTCGTCCATCTGCGGTTGTCGCGGCGAACGTAACCGCCCGCATCCCGCCCCCGCAAGCCGGTCACTCGGACGGGTGACGAGGCCGGGAGGGCGGGTGGGCGGGTAGTTCTTTCCCCGGTTCTTTGAGGAGGTCAGTGGCCCACCGGCCCCTCGCGAACGAGGCACCGGCGGACCCGGAGGGCAGTCGGCGACCGATGCCCGGTTGACTCAGAGGCGGGGCGAGGCGGCCTTCAACTCACCTATGAACGCCGCCCACGCATCCGCCCGGAAGGCCACGACGGGCCCTTCGGAGCGCTTGCTGTCACGGACGGGGACGAGGGAGAGAACTCCGTCGGCCACCTCCACGCAGTTGCCGCCCTCCTGATTGCTGTAGCTGCTCTTGCGCCAGGCGGCGCCGTTCAGATCGGGACGGGACATTCGCACCACGGTTGTAGCCCTCCATCACGGATCGGATCATGTCGAGCGACATGAGTGGCGGCAGGGCATCCGCCCGTAGGCGATCGTAGGTCAGCGAGAAGCGCCTGACCTCGGCCGGATCCTCGATGAGTTGGCCGTAGTGTGCGCCCTCGGTGTAGGCGACCTCCGAGCCGTCCGGCAACGTCAGAACCGTCAGAGATCCCCCCATCGCATCGTGCTCTCCCTGGTCGAACGGCAGCACCTGCACCTTGATGTGGCGCTCCGTCGCCGCCTCCACCACCCGCTCCAACTGCTCCCGCATGACAGCGCGTCCACCGATCGGTCGCTTGAGGACCGCTTCGTCGAGGACCACCCACAACTCCGGCCGGTCGGGCGAGCCGAGCCGTTGTTGCCGACCCATGCGGGCACCGATCCGTTCCTCCAACTGCTCCGCACCGTTGAGCGTGAGCCCGACACTCAGTACGGCTCGCGCGTAGTCCTCGGTCTGCAAAAGACCGGGCACGAGATGCGACGCGTACTCGCGAATGGACACGGCCCGCTCAGCGTGTCCGATAAAGGAACGCGACCAGTCGGGAAACGCCTCCCGATACACGTACGGCCACAGCTCGACGAGCAAGTCGTCCGCGCCGAGGGCGGCGTCGAGGGCCCGCGCCAGCTCCAGCGTGGGCTTCGCGCCGGACGCCCGCTCGATCTGGGTGATCCGCGTGCCCACCACATGCGTCCTCGCGCCGAGCTCCGCCTGGGTCAGTCCGGCCGCCGTACGGAGCCTGCGTACGCGCGCGCCGAAGAGCGCGGCCATGGACGCGCTCGGGTCAATTGCGTTGGCCAAGGCGTCACTTCCGTTGCTTACGAGCCGAAAGGTAAGGCTGTGTCACCTTTCGAGCGTAGGCCGACGGGACGACTCTTGAACGCGGAACGTGACGACGCGTGCGCGCTGCGCGCCGTCGTCCAGATCGACGGACAAGGACGTGCCAGCCGTGCTGACAGGAACGACCACCTCGCCGGACGACCCCGGAGCCGCCGTCACCGGCGAACCCCTGACGTTCAGGCGGCAGTTCGCCTCCACCCCGCTCGGCGCCCGGCTGGCCCGGCACCTGGCCGTACGGTGCCTGGAGGAGTGGGGCCACCCGCCGGAGTCGGACGTGTCGGGTGCGGCGGCCGGGTCCCGGGCCACGACTTCGGCCTCCGGCTCGACCTGGACCGGACGGCGGGCACGCTCCGCATCGAGGTCGCGGACGCGGCCTCCACCAAGCGGCCGCCCGCGAGTCCGCCGACGTCACCGCCGGAAGGGGAGTCGGGCCGGGGCCTGTTCCTGGTGGACATGCTCGCCACCCGCTGGGGCGCCGAGCCCCGGGACCCGGTGGGCAAGACGGTCTGGGCGGAGGTGGACATGCCGGCCGGCGACAACCGGTGAGGTGGGCGGCGGCGGTCGCCTACTGCTGCCGGCGGCCGAGGACGCAGAACTCGTTGCCCTCGGGGTCGGCCAGGACGACCCACGACTGGTCACCCTGGCCGATGTCGACGCGCTGTGCGCCGAGGGCTTCGAGGCGGGCCACCTCGGCGTCCTGGTCGTCCGGCACGAAGTCGAGGTGCAGCCGGCTCTTGGCCTTCTTGGGCTCGTCGAGCAGGACGAACTCGAGCCCCGGTGCCTGGCCCGCCTCCGGACGGATCGCGAACTCCACGTCGGAGGTGTGGACCACCACCCACCCGAGAGCCTCGGCCCACCACTGTCCCAGGGCCGCCGGGTCCGCCGAGTGGACGATCACGTTCTGCCACTTCAAGGTCATGATCCGAGCTTAGGCTTGCCGGGGCCGGCGGAGCAGGCACTTTTTTCCGTCCCGAAGCGACTTGGCTCGAGGAGACTGCGCAGTGCGTATCTACATCAGTGCGGACATGGAAGGCATCACGGGGCTCGTGGATGCCGACGACGTCCAGCCAGGCGGCCGGGACTACGAGCGTGGGCGGCTGATGATGGCGGAGGACGTCAACGCCGCGATCCGTGGCGCCGTCACGGCGGGCGCCACGGAGATCACCGTCAACGACGCGCACGGCCCGATGCGCAACATCCTGCCCGAGGCGCTGCATCCGGCGGCCCGCCTCGTGCGCGGCAAGCCCAAGCAGATGGGGATGCTCGAAGGCCTCACCCCGGAGCGCGACGCCGTGGTCTGCGTCGGCTACCACGCGCGGGCCGGCGCGCTCGGCGTGCTGAGCCACAGCTTCATGGGGCACGAGATAGAGGACATGTGGCTGGACGGCCGGCCCGTGGGCGAGATCGGCCTCGCGCACGCCACCGCGGCCGCCATCGGCGTACCGGTGGTGGCCCTCACGGGTGACGACCGCGCGTGCGCGGAGATGGACGAGTGGGACGCGTCGGTGACGACCGTGCCGGTGAAGTACGCGCGGGACCGGTTCGCGGCGGAGCTGCGGCCGGCGGAGGAGGCACGGGCGGCCATCGAGAAGGCGGTCGCCGCCCGCCTCTCCACGGTGCCGGAGACGCCGGAGGCCCCTGCGGACCCGTCCGTCCTCACGGTCCGCTGGCAGTCGGCCTCGGTGGCCTCGACGCTCCTCGGGATACCGGGAGTCACGTCGGTGGACAGCCGGACCGTCCGGGCACGGGGCGCCCTGCCCGGCCTCTACCGGCTGTTCGGCGTGTGGATGCGGGTGGCGGCCTCCCTGACCAACCAGCCGCCGTACTGCTGACGTCGGCGCCCCGCTGTTAGCGTGCGCCGGATGGAAGATCTGGAATCCACGGCCTGGCCGCCCGAGTCGATCAGGACCGAGAGGCTCGTGCTCCGCGAGTCCGAGGCCCGGGACCGCGCGGCGTTCGTCGACCTGTACGCCTCGCCCGAGGTGCACACCTACCTCGGCGGCCCCCGCCCGCGGGCCGAGCTCGAACGCGAGATGCCGGAGGTGCCAGGGCGGCGCCCGGGGCACTTCGTCGTCGACCTCGACGGGGCGATGATCGGCCAGATCCTGCTCAGGCGGGCAACGGGACACGGCCGCCCGGCTGCCGAGGGGAAGCCCGATCTCGGCTACCTGTTCCTGCCGCGGGCGTGGGGCCACGGGTACGCCACCGAGGCGTGCGCGGCGGCACTCGGCTGGCTCTCCGGTGCCCTGCCCGGCGAGCCGGTGGTGCTCACCACCCAGACCGCCAACACCGGCTCGATGCGCCTGGCGGCGAAGCTGGGCTTCACCGAGGTGGAGCGCTTCGAGGCCTGGGACGCCGAGCAGTGGCTCGGCATACGGCCCCCGGCCGCGCCGGCAGCCGCGCTCGGGTAGGGCGGCCCCGGGACCCCGCCGCCTGCGCACGACCGCGCCGTCCGCCGCCTGGCGTCGGAGGCTGCCGCGCCGGCGCTGGCGCTGGAGGGGTGCGGGTCGGGTCACACCTTCTTGACGACGATCGTGTCCGGGAGCAGCTTCTCCAGGTCGTCGACGTCTGAGGTGAAGACGGTGACCTGTCCGCTCTGCTGTCGCGCGATGACGGCGAGCACGGCGTCGATCGCGTACTTGTGGCTGTGCAACTTGGCGTCGGCCAGGAGTCGACGCGCCTTACGGGCCTCGTCCTTCCCGATGTCGACGACCTGGAGCCGGGACAGCACCCAGTCCCAGCGCTGCTCGGTCGTTCTGCCGTCGTACGCCTCGACCAGTGTCAGCGGGGACGTCACCACCTCGGCTTCACCGCGTGCCGCGAGGTCGAGCCAGGCGATCATCTTCCGGTCGCCGCGCACCGCGAGGGACAGGGCTTCACAGTCCAGTACGAAGACGCGGAGGGGCCGCTGTCCGTGCTCACCGGCTCGCTTCTTCACGCAGCCTCTCCGGCGTCGTGCTGTCCGGTGGTTCGGCGCCGCTCGTGTTCGGCGTCGAGTTCCTCCAGTTCGCCGAGGGCTGCCGCATGCTCGTCCTCGGTGACGGGTCCGTGTTCTTCCTGCAGCCAGTCGACCAGTTCCGCGAGCCGGTCCCGGTCGCGTTTGAAGCGCAGTGCTTCGGTGACATACGCCGACAGGCCCCGCTCTGCCGCGTCCGCGCGGATCTCGTCCAGGAGATCCTCGGGGATCGTCACGGTTACCTTCTTCGTCGCCATACAAGAGACCATACTTCCGGTATCGCACTCCTTACCAGCGGGTCACGTGATCGACGCTCGGCGATCAGGCGGCCGGGACGGGGCGTGGGCTGCCGTGGAAGACCTGGCTGGTGTGCCAGGAGCGGTGGGCCGCCGCGACGGGACGGGCACCCGCTTGGGGTCCGATGAGCGGGCGGCCGACGAGCGCTATGACGTGCTCGCGGGCGGCGGGGCTGTGGCCGACGAAGCGCTGCGAGACCAGAATGCGGTGACTGTCACCGATGCCGAGGACGCCCTTGTCGAAGAGCTTGTGGTGCAGCGAGCACAGGCACAGGCCGTTGTCCGTCATGGCCACCCGTGTCCTCGTGTCCTCGGCCAGGGCTACGCCTACCTGCTCACTGCACGGTCTGGGACGGCTTCCACGCGCCCCGACTGACACAGGCGCGACGTCTCGCCGGGCTCACGAAGCGTGAGGTCGCGGACGGCATTGATGTGTCGGCAGCTGCTGTAGGTCAGTACGAGGCAGGCACCAGCCGCCCTCGCCCTGAACTGATCCCTCGGCTCGCTGAAGTGTTGGACGTGCCGATTCAGTTCTTCGTCGCAGGCCGGCCGATGGGCAAGGTCGATACCTCCATGGCGCACTTCCGGGCTTTGCGTTCCGCCTCTGGGGCCCAGCGCGAGCGAGCCCTCGGCTTCGTCGAACAGGTATGGGAGCTTACTCATGCCCTCGAGAAGCGGGTGCAGCTTCCAACCGTGAACCCTTCCGGGCTTCATGGGTGGCGAGGTGTGCCCCGGGATCGACCTACCTGACGACCCCGTGGGTGCTGCGCGAGCGCTCCGGCGCCACTGGAGACTGGGTGACGGACCGGTGCGCCATCTGGCGCGCCGGATGGAGTCACACGGCCTCATCGTGGTGGCACCTGTAGAGGCTGACGAGGCGGCATCCAAGGTTGACGCCTTCTCCAGCTCCGGCCTACTGCGTCCTGTCGTCGTGCTCACGCCCAATCGCGCTGATGATGTCTACCGATATCGCTTCAGCGCGGCCCATGAGCTTGGGCACCTGGTCCTCCACGCAGGTGCCACTGGTGACAACCGTTTGGAGCGCGAGGCAGATGCTTTCGCCGCCGAGTTCCTCGCCCGTCAGAAATCGATCCCTCCTCTGCTGTCGCGGCGGGTGGACCTGGCACAGCTGGCCGGCCTGTCCCAGACCTGGGGCGTGTCGGTGAGTTCGCTTATCTACCGGTACCGGGAACTCGGGCTCGTCTCAGACGCGACGATCAGCCGCGCGTACCAGCGACTTCGGGTTAGCGGGCAGCCGGGCAAGCTCCACCCGTTCGGGTGCGGCATCAGTCATAAGGTCAAACGCTAGCCACTGGCTCCGCTTCCTACGGGGCGTTTCAGAGGATCGCGCCACCTTGTGACGGTCTGCGCCGCCCTCGGCCACTCGGTTTGCCATGTCTTGCTCACCACTCACGGTCGAGCGGAACTGGCCCCATCGACGGTAGCGGCAGGCACTGACAGGCGGGTGGGTTGATAAGGGAGCCGGATTCTGCTTTGGGATCCCAAAGAGGCCGAATCCTCGGGGTCCGGCGCGAACAGCCAGCGCTCGATCTCATCGGCGCCGATGCGGCGTCCGAGCCGCTGACTTTCCTCCTGCGACCAGCGCTGCAGCAGCGCGCAGTACCGGGCGTAGGTGCTCGTCGGCCATTCGCTGTTGCCGAGCGAGCCCCACTGGCAGGCCCTTCTGAGCGTGTCGGCGACACGGGAGTCCAAGATCAAGCACGGGTGGTCCAGGGCGCCGCCGCCGACGAAATACAGGACCTTGGTCGAGAAGGCCGGGCCCAGATGTGCGATGGCGTTGCGGCCTCCTGGGCGCAGAGCTTCGTAAGCCTGCCCCGGATCCTCGCGGGCCGCCAGTAGGGCCTGGCGAAGAGCCGCCGTAGCCGATGGCAGGCCATCCGCCACAGCTCGGATGCGCTTGCGGTTGTGGCGGAGCTTCATGCCGCTGCCCCAGGCAAGGGTCCGCCACAGGAATCGCAGCAGCTCCTCTTCCGAATCCAAATCGAGGCTGGCTGCATGCGCGAAGAGGTCGCCCCGGCTGAGATGCGTGGTGCCTGGGCCAGTTACGGGAGCGCCAGGCAGGTGAGCGGCGGCTACCTTGGAGTTCCACCAGTGGGCAGGTATGGCAATGGTGTGATCGTCGATCCGCTCTGACCTCTGCTGGGCAAGAGCCTCACGGCACGCGTGTGGCAACTGCAGGCGAGACAGGTCGGTGGGTGTCATGCAGCCATCCTGCCCGGCTATGGGCGGGCAGGATGGCGACTCTGGTACCCCGCTTGCTGCGGGCTGCTCCTGCTGAATACAGCTGCGGGAAGCTCTGCGTAAGGCACTGCCGGACTGATTCGGCTGTTGTCACCGCGATCAGGAGGCGGCTCAGCTGCACCGACTCTCTTCGCCAGCGTATGGGCGGCTATGTGCACCTCCGCCCGGCAGGGCGCTGGCGCGGGTCTGGAGCTCTTACGGGCTTCAGGGTCACTCGTCCCGGAGGCGGATAGCCAGGACTGTCCCGTCGGCTCGGACCGACACCGTATTCCAGTACTTCGACGTGCTGCGCGGCGGCCACTGTCCTCGCAGGTCGTGTACCCGGCGACGGTACTCGTTGACGTGTCCGCGGTGGAGATGCGTGTAGAGGCTTTTCTCCAGGCCGGAGAAGGCTTCTACCCGGGTGCCGTTGAGGCGGTAGATGTGATCGGTGCCGACGAAGTCGATGTCGTGAATGTGGTGCTCCGCGTCTCGCAGCCTGGCCGTGCTGGCATGGGTGTCGTGCTGGAAGTGCCGTCGCCCTTGTTCCTTGGTCAGGTACTGGGCGGTGGGTTTGCCACCGCCGGTGAAGGCGGTGAGTGTGGCTGCTTCCGTCCGGGCCAGCACGATGCTGAACCATGCGAAGGACTCGGGCTGTACCTGGAACCCGGGAATGGTTGCCCTGTCGCCGTTGGTGGGCAGTACGACATCGGGCATGAACTCTTCCTGCGTGAGTGCGAGGTCGAGGTCGATTCCCGGTTTTCCGCCGGGCGGGCGGAGCAGAGTTGTGCCCGGTGCTTCCAGAACATGCAGGGCGAGACTCTCCTTGGCTGGGATCTCGGTACCTATGAGGAGGTAGGGGACAGTGCCGTAGGGGCCGATGTGGACTGACTCCACGTGGGCACTGGCGGTGCTGAGTTGTTTGTACACCTGGTGGACGCTGCTGTGCGTCCCCTTCGAGGACATCAGGAAGATCTTGGACGGCTGTCCGGGTTGCCAGGCTTCGACGAAGAAGTGGGGGCGTCGCTGCAACGGTTCCGGGCGAGGCCCGGTGCCGGAGCTGCGCAGTGTCCAGCCGGCTTTGAGGGCGATGTCCGCCGGTATCACGGAGACCGAGTGGTCGGGGTATCGGGATCTGACTATGTGCTCGGCCAGCAGCGAGGCGAAGCCGGTGCCGATCTCTCCGGACTGCGTGGCCTTGTAGAAGCGCAGGAGGTCGCGTCCCTCGGACGACAACTGCAGGAATCGCCCCCTGTTCGCCTCGAGTGCCTGGCTGTAGCGCAAGCTGCCCCAGTGCTCGGCGAGTCCTCGGCCGGCTCCCTGACGGGCCGCGGCAGCGCCAAGGCCGATGGCGTGCAGGACTTGCCAAGGGGTGAGTGACAGGGATCGCGGCGCTTTCTGGACGGCTCTGTAGTCGGTGCGCCTGCGCAGCGGGCCCCGCCCGTCCTCCGCACGCTTCTTGTCTTCGTCTGAAGCCGCCTTGTTGACCTCGGCAGCGAGTTCGTGAGACGAGCGGACCTGAATGCTGGAGGTGATGCTCAGTTCGTCCAAGATCTCGGTGACGGTTTTGGTTCCGTCATCGTTCACCGGCGCCCCCTCTGTCGATGCCGTGTGGTGTGAGCCGTTGGACGCTAGGAAAGTGCCGGGGAGCGCAACAAGTACGCACTAGGGGCGCACGAACGGATTCGGCCACGTCCTTCGGCTCAGTGCCATGCATCACCCGCAAGGCACAGGTGCGGTCGGCGCGTGAGGCCAGCGCCTGTCCCTTATCCAGATGTCCGAGCGAACGAAATCGGTCATTAGGTGAACGGCATCCCGCTCGTAGTGCGGCGTGGATAGGGTTGATCGCGCTAGGTAATCGATAGATCCTCGGACGGATGCCGAAGTGACAGTACCCAACCCTTTCGCGCCGCCGCCGGAGAACGCGAACCGGTCGGCGTGGTCCCCGCTGGACGAGTATCTGTGGCACACGTGCGACATCCTCGCCGACCTGCTCGAAGGCCGCCTGGCTGACCGCCCCCTGGTCGCCACAACCGCAAGACTGGACCAAGGGGACCGTGCGCTTGCCGTGGGCCCCGGTCAGCGCTCGACTTGGCGAGCCCTGGGAGACGGTCGTTACCAGCACAGCAGTGTGGTCGCCGTCGGCAGTCCCGCACTTGTCATCGGGAGTCTGGTGGGCTCAGCGTTGGGCAACTCCACGCGGCGCCGGCAGGCTGCGCGTGACGCGCAGCCACGGTGGGTGGTGGACGGATCAGGTGCGGTGACGCTCACGCCACGGAGGCTGCATTTCGCGAACTCGACGTGCGAACTCGACCTCGACTGGGAGGCGCTGAGCGCAATCGAACTCGTCGCTCCGGACACCTTCCAAACGAGCTTTATCAGCACGCGCGGCCAGCAGGTGATGACGCGCGTGCACACGCCATGGGCATCGCTCGCTTTCGTCGTTGCCGCGATCACGGCGTTTCCCGCACACCCGCGCTTGCTGAGCCGCGGCTGGCTACCGTCGGACTTCGAGCAGAGATGCGCCCTCTTGGGCCGGCCCTGTCGTCCGGCGGCTCAGCTCACTGCCGAGCGACGGGCTCACTGAGGCGGGACGGGGACCAATGCGACTGGCAGATGGCGGGGGAGGTAGGGGGCCATGGACGAAGAAATGGTGGGCTGGAGTAGGCGAGTCGCGGTGGCTGAACTCGGGAATGTGCTCCCACGACGGTGGGCGCACAGCTGTGGAGTCGCAGCCAGGGCGGCCGAGGTTGGCCTGATCTTGGGCGAGGGCGCTGACCTGCTGATCTCGGCCGCCATCCTGCATGACGTGGGATATGCGCCTCGCTTGGCGACCACCGGGTTCCATCCGCTCGATGGCGCACGCTTCCTACGGGACGAGCACGGTGTCGATGAGAGGCTGGCCCGTCTGGTGGCGAACCACTCGTTCGCGCTGCTGGAGGCGGAAGAACGAGGGCTGCGGGAAGAGTTGGCGAGGGAGTTCCCGTTGTTGGACGATTCGCTGTTGGTGGACGCCCTCGTGTACTGCGACATGACGACGACGCCCGACGGCGGCCGGACGATCGCGCGGGAACGGGTCGCGGAGATCGTCAACCGTTATGGCGCGGACAGCGTGGTCGGTCGGTTCATCCGGCGGGCGGCGCCGGAGATCTTCTTTTCCGTCGAGCGGACCGAGGCCGCCCTGGCAGCTCAGCCCAAGTGAGGGTAGGTGCCGGCGAGGTAGTCGCCGATCTGCTGGCGCATGCTCGGGTGGATGTCGTACTGGTCCAGGTCTGCGGGTTGGACGAAGCGGACGCCGTCGGCCTCGTCGTTGATTGTGGGCTCGCCGCCGACAGGGCGGCCGATGTAGGTGTTCTCGTACTGCTGGCGGATCTCGCCGTCGGTGTAGGCGACGATGTGGTTCGGGTTGGTGTAGACGCCGAGGAAGCCGGTGATCTCCGCGATGATGCCGGTCTCTTCCAGGCATTCGCGGACCGCGCACTGGGCCGCGGTCTCGCCGATGTCCTGGGCTCCGCCGGGGAGTGCCCACTGTCCGGTGTCGCGGCGGCGCTGGAGGAGGATGGCACCCGTCTCGTCGGCGACGAGCAGGTTGCTGGCCGGGATGAGGGTGTTCGCCTTCGGCGCGGCCGGGTCGTTGTAGTACTCAGTCCTGCCCATGGTCGGCGGTCCTCTCCTGGTCGGGTGCCCATGGCCGTGCGGCGGTCCAGACGGCGTCGAAGCTCTGAGCGTAGTTGTCGAACCACCCCATGCCGTCGGCTCTCCTGAGGTGGAGGAGGGGGTTGGCGCTGGCTGGCTGCCCCCAGATGTGGGGATTGACGAGGAGGTCGTCGTCGTAGCGGAACATGGACGTGTAGAGCGTGGTGTCGTGCAGACGCACCGTGCACCCGGCCTCGCCCAGCAGGGGGCGGTAGTACGTCAGCGAGGCGCGGATCTTGGCGGCGAGTGTGTCGCCGATTCCCTCTTCGCGGCCCCGGACGGCGACCGCCTGTCCGTCGGGGTCACCGAAGCACAGACGAGCCCGGACGCCCTCGGCGGCGCGTTCGGAGAGCATCTTGGCGACGTGCGGGTTGGACTGTGCGAAGAACGTGCCGGAGAAGACGAGGACGCTGATCTCCTGCCGGGCCTCCCGCAGCAGCGAGAGCCATACGTCCCGCGGCACGCTGGCTCGGTTCTGGTAGGTGCCGACCAGTTCGGTGCCTAATCCGTCGCGGGGTGGACCGGGCCGCTTGGAGGGCGTCGGCCAGAGGAAGGTCTCCTCCACGCGCAGATGACCGGCCACGCGAAAGCGATGCCGCGCGTGAGGAACCCGCCCTCCCAGCCACCGGCTCACTGTCTTGGGGTCGACCTCGCAGATCTCCGCGAGCGCATCGGGTGAGACCCCTCGTTGGGCGAGCACGGTATGCAGTCGGTCGTTCACAGAAACCATGCAAGCGGTGCGACGCGTGATCGCGCAAGGACGTTGTGGGACGTTGTCGCGGAATCACAGTGTCACCGGCTGCTGCTTACGCTGGCGTCATGGAGCTCATCGTCCTGTGGGACATCGACCACACCCTCATCGAGAACGCGGGGGTGAGCAAGGAGATCTACGCCGCCGCCTTCTCGGCGCTGACGGGGCGCGAGCCTACGGAGCCAGCACGCACCGAGGGCCGTACGGATCGACTGATCATGCGCGACATGTTCGTTCGGGAGGGGCTGTCCGTGCCCGACTGGCCCGGCATCGAGGCCGCCCTCGTACAGGCAGGGAGCGAACGCCGGGACGCGCTGCGCTCGCGCGGATGGGCCTTGCCAGGAGCCCATGAAGCATTGAAGGCCGCCTCGGCACGGAGCGGCTGGGTCTCCTCAGTCCTGACCGGCAACATCGAGGCCAACGCCCGTGTGAAGCTCTCCGCGTTCGGCCTCGACTCCCTGCTGGACCTGCCGGTGGGCGCCTACGGAGCGGACGCCGATCTCCGTCCCGACCTGGTCGCGGTCGCCCGCGAGCGAGTGCAGCGGCTGCGTGGCGTCCGGACCGACACGCCCATCGTCCTGGTCGGGGACACCCCTCGCGATGTGGAGGCTGCTCTGGCCACGGGGTGCGGGATCGTCGCCGTCGCCTCCGGTCTGCACGATCGCGCGGAACTCGCAGCGGCCGGCGCCCCAGAGGTCCTTCCGGATCTGGCAGACGCCAAGCGCCTTCTAAGCGTCCTGGAGTCGCTCGCAGGTGACGAAAAACGTCCCAGGACGTCCTCGGGCCGTCCCTGAACGCGGTGACGAGGTCCCCGGGTAGACAGCCACGATCGGGTTCCCGAAAGGCAGCCAGCCGAAGGAGCCCAAGTGATCAGGGAAATCACCGGGATCAGGAAGATCCGGATGCTGTACCTGCAGCTGCTCTACCGCTGCAACTTCACGTGCCTGCACTGCTTCCACGGCAAGCGGCTTCAGTACGCGGACGCCTTCACCGTCGACGAAGCCAGTCGCCTCCTCACTCTGATGCGAGACGAGTACGGCACGGAGGAAGTCACCCTGCTCGGCGGGGAGCCCTTCCTTCACCGGGACCTTCCAGAGGTCGTCCGCCACGCCAAGGAGAAACTGGGCCAGCGCGTCGAGATCTGCACCAACGGGTACCGGATCCAGCGACGCCTGACGGAGATCGCGCCGCACCTGGACCTCCTCCGGGTGTCCCTGGAGGGCGTCGGATCGACCAACGACGGCATCCGCAGGCATGGCAGCTACCAGAGCGCCCTCAACGCACTGAGCCTCGCGCGGGGCCTCGGAGTTCCGACCGGTGCGACCATGACCGTGACCTCACGGAACATCAGTGAGGTACTCCCCCTCGCCGGCATCCTGGCCCGACTCGGGGTCCAGCAACTCAAGCTCCACCACCTGCGGCCGGTAGGCAATGCCGCCGACCACCCCGAGCTGCTGGTCACCGAGCCTGCCGCCTACGGCCGGCTCCGCGAAGAGCTCGCGGCGGCCGACCTGCCCCTGGAGGTGATCGTCGACGAGGACCTCTCCGAGCACGGCGCCCCGCAGCTCTGCGCCCCGGCGGGGGGAGCCCGCGAGATCGACCGGATTGAGGCCGACCCGCGTGGTGCCCTGACCATGTCCTGCAAGGCCGTGGGCAAGGACTCCCACGCCTTCTGGTACGAGAAGAGCGCTGGCCGCATCGTCCACCAGCCCTCGGCCACGGACGAGCTCACGCTCGCGGTGCCGGACGTGGTGTACGCCCGTGCCTGACCACCCGCGATTCGAGAGCCTGGAAGGCTTACGGGGCACCGGCAAGTCGACCATCGCCCCGATGCTCGCCGCCGCCCGCCAAGCCGTCCTCGTCCCCACCGTGCCCGCCCTGTACCAGCCCCTTAGGGCAGCCGTGGACCAGCGGACCAACGTCGACGCGCGAATGTGCCTCTACCTCTCCGCGCTGTTCACCGCGGCCGAGGAAATCCAGAGCCACCTCGACGCCGGCGTCCCCGTGGTCGTCGAGAGCTACTTCGCCCGGTGCCTCGCCACCCACCAGGCCATGGGGGCTCGGCTCGGCGTCACGCTGCCGCACCGGCTCCCGACACCCGTCACGTACTACCTCGTCTGCGGCGACGACGAACGCCGCCGTCGCCTGGCCGCCCGGGACAAGCCAACGACGCAGTGGGACGCACTGATCGAAACCGTCCCGGACCAGGTCACCGACGCTTACGCCTCGTTCCCGATGCGTCGCGTCGACACCACGGGGCGCAGCCCCGAAGAGGTCCTCCGTGTGATCACAGAAACCGACAGGCAAGGAGCGAACTCCCATGCAGACCCAGAGCCTGTGGGAGCACACCCTCACCTTCTTCCCCCAGTTCCTCGGCACACTGCGCGAGCGAGTCGCCCCTGACGCCACCGTCGCGGTCGTCGGCGCGAGCGACGGCAAGTTCGTCCTGCCGCTGGCCGCCGCCGGCTACCACGTGGTCGCCATCGAACGCGACGCGCTCGCCCTGCACGGAGGCGAGGTACGCCTTCCGGGTGACAGCGAGGCCCACGCGATGGGCCTGATCGACCGGCTGAAGCTCGAAGAACTCCATTCCCGTGTCCACGTGGTTGAGGACGACTTCCTCGAGGGCAAGCCCCTGGGCGTGCAGTGCGAGGCAATCTGGACGAGCTGCTCGTGGCACTACAGTGCCAACCACCACCGCCCGCTCGCCGAGTTCGTCGACCGTATGCAACGCCTGGTCCGTCCGGGCGGTGTGTTCGGTGCGGAGTTCATGATGCCCGTCGAAAGACGCCACCACATGACCGAGCACTACACCTCCCCCGAGCGCCTGCTCCCTCACTTCATCGGTGACTGGGAAATCCTGCTCACCCTGCGCACGAACGAGTTCACGGAACGGGCCCACGTCGGCCAGCCTGTCGACCACACCCACCGCATGGGCCTGCTCATGGCAGCCCGAACGTCCCCCTTCACCGACCACTTCTGAGAGAAGGACCCCATGGATCACGAGTACGAGGCGAAGTTCCTGGCCGTCGACGCCGCCGGCCTCCAGGCCAAGCTGACCGCCCTCGGAGCCGTCCAGGCGTTCCCCCGCACCCTCCTCACCCGCAAGATCTTCGAGAACGACTCCCTCGACGGCGGGGCCTGGGTCCGCCTTCGGGACGAAGGCACCCGGTCGACCCTCACGCTCAAGCAGGTCACCGACGCCACCACGATCGACGGCACCAAGGAGATCGAGACCGAGGTGTCCGACCTGCACGCCATGGCCGACATCCTGCGCCGGGTCGGCCTCACCGAAGTGCGCTACCAGGAGAACTACCGTGAGGAGTGGCGCCTGGGCGAGGTCGCCTTCGACTTCGACACCTGGCCCGACCTCCCCACCTTCCTGGAGATCGAGGGGCCCGACGAGGCATCTGTCCGGCAGGCCGCCGCGCTGCTGGACCTCGACTACTCCGAAGCCCGATTCGGAAGCGTCGACGAGATCTACAAGAGCGAGGCCGGCCGCGACATCCTCGCCGAGCCCACCCTCCTGTTCTCCGACGCCGAGAAGCAGGAGGACGCTTCCGCGGCGGTCCGAAGCCACTGACCAGGGAAGCGGACGCACCATGCTCACGGAAGCCGCATTGCGGCACAGAGTGATCCCCAGTATCGCCGAGTTCGCACGCGGTGGACTGCCTGCCCCAGCGGCCACGGACGACGGCAACGAGTGGGTCGACGGGCCCTGCTGGCTCTACTGCGGACAGCGGTGGACTTGCGTTCTGTGGATCGGCCCCGCCCGTGTCGCGGGCGCCCAGGCGCCGATGTACGCGTGCGGACCCTGCATCCGAGCGCTTCAGGAGAGGATCTGGCAGTCTCTCCTCAGCCGGGACGAACCGACTAGCTCTGCGAGGCTGAGCGGTGCCTCCGCAGCCGGACCACCCGCCGCCCGGCGCGCTGGCAGGCACCGGAGCCAGCGCAGATTCCCCCGCCGCGGTTAAGTCCCCGCCCTGGTCATGGAAGTGCCTGCCGTCCCCCGCGGTATGAGCCCCGTGACCAGGGTGGGTCTCTGGGTATGCCTGCCACTGCTGAAGCGGGCTGCCGTGAGATGCCACGGCCCTTGGCAAGCTTCTGAGGATGGAACCGTCAACAGTTGCGGCGCGTCCACTGCGCGGCCCGAACTGTTCCCTCTTGGATGTCCTGCCGGGGCAGTTGGAGATCGAAGGCGTCCTCCAAGGCGTGAAAGTACAGCTCGAAGTCGCTGGTGAGTTCGGGGTGGTGCAATTCGGCGCGGCGTATGGCCTGGTTGAGAAAGTCGAGCTGACCGCCTCGGAAGTAGGGGGTGCAGCCTCGGTCGTACCAGATCAGCTCCAGGACGCCCCAGTCGTCGTCGATACGGTGGCCGTCGCGTATGTAGTCGAAGGTGTAGATGGCCTTCGCGGAGGTGGCGTTCAGGTGCACCGCCTCGGTGACACCGAGTCGGGCGAGGGCCTCAAGATCGGGCCCGCAGCCGGGTGTCTCGTGGTACATCAGGAACGCCCAGTCGCCGGCCTGCCCGTAGCAGCAGGTTTCCCAGACGATGTCCCAGTAGTCGAAGGTCCCGCCGTCCATGCTGCGTAGATCCGCAAGGCGGGTCCCGGCGGCGATCTGTGCGGGGTCGGCTCCGTGGAGCAGGGCGATCTGTTCGGCGCTGGTGCTTTCGCCGCGGAAGAAGGCAAGGTGGGTGTAGGGGTCCTGCTCGCGCCAGCTGCTAGCGATCCAGGCGAGGCGCTCCAGTGGATCGCGTCCGCATGCGGCGGAGGGCTGCGAACCGTCCATGCCGCCGTTGCGGAATCGGCTGCCCCAGGCGGGGTCGATTCGGTCCAGCAGCTCGGCCTGCCCGGAGACGAGATTGGCCACTGGGCCGCGGCCCGGGGACCGTGCCGCGATGTGCTCGGCGAGCTTGCGGACCGCGTCCTCGGCGGCGAAGTACAGCACCTGATCCAGATCCTGAGTGGCGAAGACCTCCCGGTAAGGGCCGATGTGGCCGCGCACCGTGCCGTCGTCGTCCAGGACCAGGAAGAGACGACCGTGCGACTCACCCATGTGCTGCTCGTACTGGGCGGGTGAGGTACCGATGGGCGGGAGCATCGCGTCGTCGAGCACGTCAGAGTCCGCGGACACCTGGTGCCAGGCCCGCTTGAGTGTGTACGCCGAAAGCTGCATGGGCGTCAGTATGCGACTGGACGCTGACATGGCTGGTTGATCTGCAACGACTCGGCTGGATGGCCAAGAGCAGCGCCGCCTGGGGTCGGTGTCGAACGCGTCTCAGTCGGATGTCAGAGCGACCGGCTTCGTTGTCCGAGGACAGTTCGTGACAGCGAAGTTAGTCGTACACAACGTGCTGACCTGGGGCGACTGACTTGGATGTCAACTGTGGAACGACAGCGGATGTCAGAGGTGTTGACGACAGCTGTGCCAGTAGGTGCCGCTGAGGCCAGTAGAGGAGGGTTGAGCTTGGGGATCCGGGGCGCCAAAGTGGCGTCCCGGCATGTGCGCGCAGCGCGACGGGTCACTCGGGCACGCTTGTTGTGAGGCCGGAGGCGGCGAGCGAAAGCGCCGGTAGTCCGCGGCTGCTGAACGATAGCCAGGCCACCGGTACAGCGGCCCGTCCAACCTGCCGTGACCCACACGAGTCACCACGATCTGGCGGGCGCTTCACTTCTCGGTCGGTCCCAGTCAACCGCATCTCCGACCTCAAGCAGCTGCGCCAGTCAGCCGGTGGAACCGCCGGCTCGATCTCCTTGGGCTGCTCTCCCGGCAACAGACGATCAATCATGGTCTCGGGCTTGGCGTCCATGCCCAACGCCTTGATCGCCGCTGCAGTGTTGAGAGCATCCTTTTGTTTCGAGTCCACGACGCGGTCGATGAAGTTAGTCGCGACTTCGAGCTTGTGATCGATATCGATCTTCCTTTCGTTGTCCTCGGCCGCCTTGGTGAGGTTGGCCATAGTGCGCTTCGAGTGCACCGCCAACGCGCCACCGCCGGTGGTAATCAGCGCACCGGTAAGGGCTGTCACGTATGGCAGGTAGCTGAGGTCGGGGTTCCCCGCGTGAACCAGGGCCAGCACGCCGCCCGCAAGAATGATCAGCGCGCCACCGGTCATGAACCACACGCTCAGTCGGAACGTCCACTCGGCTTGCTTCAGCGTGTGGTTCAGAAAGTCGAAGTGGAACTTCTGCCGCTGCTCAGGAAGGCTTACATCGCGTCCGGCCTGGTAGACACGACCGGCGGAGTGTGAGTCTCCGCTGATGATGACGTTGCTGACGCCGCCGTATTGCACGACACCGCTGTTCGCGATGCCACCCTCCGCAGGAACCGCATCCCCCGTTTCAGGGGGTCCGCCATCGCCAGATTTGTTCGCCACCCTCGGGCCCCCGTTCGCTGCACCTGACGCAACACCAACTGCATCCAGCATAAGAGCGAGTGCCCTCTCGGGCAGCGGGGAACTCGACAAGGGGGGTGGCCACTTCGGGCACGTTGTGGAAGCTGGCCAACCGCTTCAGACCATTGCGCTCGGCCGTACAGTCGCTGGCCGTGTCGACAATCACCAGCGTCGCTGACGAACGTGCCCAATCCCTGCTCGGTTCACTATGCGCCTACAGCCAGGAGATCGTCTGTTCTTCCTCGCACGGCGTGCCTGACTCAGTCCATCGGTGCACGATCGTCCCCTGACGAGAGGTCCCCATATCGAGAGCGAGGAGGAAATCAACGAAAGATTTGGACGGGATGCGGTCGGCTGTCAGTTCGTCGAATACGTGCGGGTTGTGGCCCTCGCCGACGGGCCTCATCTCCAAGACGACGTTCTCAGCAGCGATGTCACCCAGATTCTCCACGCGCAGTCGCTCCCTCACACGCCGCATCCTGACCCGCCCTTTGCTGTCCTGCTTGGGTTCTGTGTCCCACTGGAAGCTTGAGCGGAGGAGCGCCCCCGTCTGTGGGCTTTCTGATCTGTCACTCTCTGAGGTGCCAGCCGCATACGCATCGTGCTCCAGGCATGTCCGCACCTTTGCCTTGAGATCATCCGCAGATGCGTAGCTGCCAGTGAGGCCGTACTCCTGGAGCTCCTTGCGGAACGAGTTCAGAGCAGCGAGCTGTTCCGGATCGTGGTCGCGTGGGATCGGCGCGTCGGAGAAGAAGACGTGAACGGCCGCACCGCGATCACGGGCTCTGAGGATCTCTTCGGCCGTACCGGAGACCGCGCGCTTCGTCGCCTGGCCGAGCCGGCTGTTGAACACCGCGATGACGATGTCTGCCTCGTCGGCGAACTGTGCGTTGATCACCTCCTGCGCGTCGCCCTGCCCGACCAGCGGTACTGCCCCCAGTTCCCATCGAAGAGGAAGGAGGTGGACCTTGCGCCGCATTGTGTGGTCGCTGTTCCAACTGCGGATGGAGTCCTCCACCACATCGCGATCAGGAGCGGTGTCGCCCGGGGAAGCGATGAGGACGCTCAGCGTCAGGGTCTGGATGGCCATGGCAGCAGGCTAACCACAGCCACCGACAGGCCATCCCGGACAGCGAATCTCCATGGCTTGGGGAGCCGGATCACCGAGTCGGCTCCCAAACGGCTCCCAAGACAGCCCGGGAAGCCATTCAGGGGCCTGATCCGATGTCTCGGATCAGGCCCCTGACCTGGTACTTCACTGTCGGGGTGGCGGGATTTGAACCCACGACCTCTTCGTCCCGAACGAAGCGCGCTACCAAGCTGCGCCACACCCCGATTGTCGCTGCTCGTCGCGGCGACGTCGTTTACTTTAGCCCACCCGCGCCCGGACACGAAATCGGGTTTACCAGCGGCGGCGGAGCGGATCCGGGCGGATGTGGTCCAGGGCCACGAGGAGGGTGGCGAGGGCGAGAAGGGCGAGGCCCAGGAGGAGGGCGTTGCCCAGGATGCCCCGGTAGCCGTGCTGGTCGACGTCGAGGAAGGGGTAGAGGTAGCGGTCCTCCGTGCCGGGGATGAGGAGCTCGCCGCGGGCCAGGGAGAAGCCCAGGTAGCCCAGCGGGTAGAGGAGCCACCCGGCGGTCTGGCGCAGGTGCAGGCGCCCGGTGCCGGTGAGCAGGAGCCAGTCCAGGACCGCGGCGACCGGCGCCGCCGTGCACATGATCTGGACGGCGACCGCGTGCCGGCCCGACCCCGCGGCGTCGGCCATGGCGAAGGGGCTGGACGCGTTGGCCAGCAGCAGGTGGTGCACCAGGCCGGCGACGACGGCGTAGAGCAGTGCCGCGCCCGTCACGCCGCCGGACAGGGGGTGCCGGGCGGACCAGGCGCGGCGGGCCGAGGCGAGCATGACCAACGCCAGCAGGACGCTGCTCTGCACCGTGAAGTGGCTCAGGGCCCGCAGGGGCGGTCCGAGGGTCAGTTCGAGTGCCGCGCCGGTCAGCGCCAGCAGCGCGATGAGCAGCCGGAAGACGGCGGCCGGCAGGCGCCGGACCGGGGTCAGGACCGCCCTCGCCGGGACCGGTGAGGGCAGGAGCCTGGGCGGGCGAGGGATCGCGGGCAGGTCCGGGATGTCCCTGGGTATCGGAGCTGTCATGGCCTCACGCTAGAAAGGCCGGACATTCCGGACCATATGGAGTGGTCCGAGTGGGTTACCGCCGCTGCTCGCGCCCCACCAGCGTCAGCAGCGTCGCCTCCGGCGGGCAGGCGAAGCGGACGGGGGTGTAGCGGTTGGTGCCGCAGCCCGCCGACACGTGGAGGAACGCCGTCCGGCCCTCGGCCGTGTGGGTGGACAGGCCCTTCACGCGGTCCGTGTCCAGGTCGCAGTTGGTGACCAGGGCGCCGTAGAAGGGGATGCACAGCTGGCCGCCGTGGGTGTGGCCCGCGAGGATCAGGGGATAGTCGTCCGCCGTGAAGGAGTCGAGGACGCGCAGGTAGGGCGCGTGGACCACGCCCATCGAGAAGTCCGCCGCGCCGGACGGGCCGCCCGCCACCTCCGCGTACCGGTCCCGCTTGATGTGCGGGTCGTCCAGGCCGGTCAGCTCGACCGACACCCCCTCGACCTTGAGCGTGCCGCGCGTGTTCGTCAGGTTCTGCCAGCCCGCGGCGTCGAAACCGTCCCGCAGGTCCTCCCACGGGTTGTGGACGGCGCCGACGGCGGGCGCGTTGCCGTTCAGCCCGTGCCGGCCCTGGGCCTTCTCCAGCAGGTACCGGGCGGGGTTGCGCAGCTTGGGGCCGTAGTAGTCGTTGGAGCCGAAGACGTACGCGCCCGGGAACTCCATCAGCGGGCCCAGCGCGTCCAGCGTCTCCGGGACGCCCTCCGGGTCGGACAGGTTGTCGCCCGTGTTGATCACGAAGTCGGGGCGGAGCCCGGCCAGCGAGCGCAGCCAGCGCTGCTTCTTGCGCTGGCCACCGACCATGTGGATGTCGGAGACCTGGAGCACGCGCAGGGGACGCATCCCGGACGGCAGGACGGGGACGGTCACCCGTCGCAGGCGGAAGGAACGGGCCTCGAAGCCCGCCGCGTAGGCCAGACCGGCGGCGCCGACCGCCGTGATTCCCAGGGGTACTCCGTATCGCGCGCGCATACCTCCATCGTGTCAGAAACAGTGGACGGAGCCGACCGCACGGGGGCCCGCCGGGAGGTCCCCGAAATGAACGGGCGTCCTTCCCGCCGCACCTGCGACAATCGCACCCATGACCACGCTCAAGTCGAAGCTGCACGACGACCTCAACGTTGCGATCAAGGAGCGTGACGAGCTCCGCTCCTCGACGCTCCGGCTGACGCTCGCCGCGATCACCAAGGAGGAGGTCGCGGGGAAGGAGAAGCGGGAGCTCTCCGACGACGAGGTGCAGAAGGTGATCACCCGCGAGGCGAAGAAGCGCCGCGAGGCCGCCGACGCCTTCGCCCAGGGCGGCCGCCCCGAGCAGGCCGAGCGGGAGAAGGCGGAGGGCGAGGTGCTCGCCGCGTACCTGCCCAAGCAGCTCTCCGACGACGAGCTGAACGCGATCGTCGCCCAGGCCGTCGAGGAGGCGAAGGCGGCCGGTGCCGAGGGCCCGCGCGCCATGGGCGCCGTCATGAAGATCGTGAACCCGAAGGTGGCCGGTCAGGCCGAGGGCGGCCGGGTCGCCGCCGCGGTCAAGAAGCTGCTGGCCGGCTGAGCCGGCGCGGTACACACACCGACGGCCCCCTTCCGCACGGGAAGGGGGCCGTCGCCATGAGCGGGGGGCCGGGGTCTCAGTTCCGCCGGCCGCGGCCGTTTCCGCCGTTGCCCTGGCCCTGGAAGAGGTCGCCCCACACGCCACCCGGGAAGCCGGCGTCGCCGCCGCCCTGGTCGCCGTTGTTCCCGTCGTTGCGGCCGCCGCCGTCGCCGTCGCCCTTGTCCTTCTCCTTGTCCTTGTCCTTGCCCTTGTCGGCGTCGGGGATGTCGACCAGGCTGAACTCGGGAGCGGGCTTGCCGTCCAGCGCGCCCGACATCATGTCCCGCCAGATCGGGCCGGGGACCGCGCCGCCGAAGACCTTGTCGTACGGGACGCCGCCGATGGTGATGTCGACCATCTGCCGGTCGTGCTTCGGGTCGCCGACCCACACCGCGCCGGCGAGGTTGGGCGTGTA
The DNA here is from genome assembly GCF_056173025.1 of Streptomyces sp. 63XJN7_1_ISO-PGPR-S23-121. Taxonomy (NCBI): domain Bacteria; kingdom Bacillati; phylum Actinomycetota; class Actinomycetes; order Kitasatosporales; family Streptomycetaceae; genus Streptomyces; species Streptomyces sp. 63XJN7_1_ISO-PGPR-S23-121. The sequence continues at coordinate 252,564 of NZ_CM149653.1, forward strand.
GCCCACGAACCAGGCCGCGTACCGCTCGTCGGTCGTACCGGTCTTGCCCGCGCTGGCCCGGCTGCCGAGGCCGGCCTGCGTACCCGTACCGTCCTCGACCACGCCCTTCAGCAGCGTGTTGACGGTGTCGGCCGTGGTCTCGGACATGGCGCGCGAGCAGGTGGACTTCGGCACCTCGAGCGACTTGTCCTTGTTGCCGATCCGCTGGGTGATCGACTCGATGGCGACCGGCGTGCAGTACATGCCGCGGGAGGCGAAGGTCGCGTACGCGCTCGCCATGGTCAGCGGGGACACCTCGGTGACGCCGAGGGCGATGGACGGGGTCTGCTCGAGCTTCTTGCCGTTGGCGCGCGCGACGCCCATCTTCTCGGCCATCTGCGTGACCGGGCAGACGCCGATGTCACTGATCATCTGCACGTAGTAGGTGTTGACCGACTTGGCGGTCGCTTCCTTCATGTCGTACGGGCCGACCTCGGTCTCGTTCTCGTTGGTCAGCTCGACGCCCGGCTCGTTCCACGACTTGCCGTCGCAGGCCGCGACCGGCGCTGGGTAGTCCATCTTGTACGGCGAGGAGTACGTCTTCGTCGCCGGCATCCCGCCCTCGAGGGCCGCCGCGGCCACGATCGGCTTGAACGTCGAACCCGGCTGGAAGCCCGCGCCGCCGCCCATGACCTGGTTCACCGAGAGGTTGAGCGTCGTCTCGTGCTGCTTGACGTCGACACCGTACGGACGGGACTGGCCCATCCCGACGATCTTGCCGGTGCCGGGCTCGACGATCGTCGCGGCGGTCGCCACCTCGTCGCCCGAGTTGACGTGGTCCTTGATCGACTGCTGGACCGACTTCTGGGCCTGCGGGTCGAGCGTCGTGCGGATCGTCAGACCGCCCTGGTTCCAGACCTTGGCCCGGGCCTCCTTCGTCTTGCCGAAGACCGGGTCGCTCAGGAACACGGAGCGCACGTAGTCGCAGAAGAAGCTCGCGCCCTTCACGGCCGTGATGCAGCCGTTCTTGGGGCGGCTCACCTTCAGCCCGAGCGGCGCCTTCTGCGCCTTGTCCGCCTCGGCCCGCGAGATGTCGCCGACCTCGGCCATGCGCGTCAGCACCACGTTGCGCCGCTTGACGGCCTCGGCCTCGTCGTTCACCGGGTCGTAGCGGGTGGGCGACTGGACGACGCCGGCCAGGAGGGCGGCCTCCTGGAGGTTGAGGTCCTTGGCGCTCTTGGAGAAGTACCGCTGCGCGGCCGCCTCGACGCCGTAGGCCTGCTGCCCGAAGAACGTGATGTTGAGGTAGTTCTCCAGGATCTTCTTCTTGCCCAGCTCCTCCTCGACCTGGATCGCGAACTTCAGCTCGCGGATCTTGCGGCCGATGGTCTGCTGGGTGGCCTGGGCGACCTTCGTCGGGTCGTCACCGGCCTCCTCGACGAAGACGTTCTTCACGTACTGCTGCGTGAGCGTGGACGCGCCCTCGGAGACCCCGCCGCTGCGGGCGTTGTTGTTGAGCGCGCGCAGCACGCCCTTCAGGTCCACCGCGCCGTGCTGGTAGAAGCGCGAGTCCTCGATGGCGACGATCGCCTTCTGCATGTACGGCGAGATGTCCTTCAGGCCGACCACCGTGCGGTCGCGCGAGTAGACGGACGCGATGGTGCCGCCCTGGGAGTCGAGGATGGTGGTGCGCTGGCTGAGCGGCGGCGTCTTCAGGTTGGCCGGGAGTTCGTCGAAACTCTCCACCGAACCTTTGGCGGCCAGCCCCAGCGCGCCCACGGCCGGCAACGCGATGCCGGCCAGGACGGCTCCCGCGAGCACACTGACACCGAGGAACTTGGCGGCCTGCTGCGTTGGCGACAGACCACCGCCCGAGCGCTTCTTTGGCATGGAGGCAGCCTACGTTCTCATTCGCCGGACACGCGTAAATGCCTTGGCCTAAGCTGCACCCAACTGTCACAGCGGTGAGGCCACGTATCAATACGTCCGGCGACCCCGAATCGTTCCGGACCCGCTCGGCTTTCTTCCGAGAGGCCCCACTGGGGGGCGCGTTGGTGCGGGAGAGCGCGTGCCACGGTGCGGGGGGTGCGTGCCCGGATCCACCTCGTGTGTCACGCGGTGTCCGTTGTGGCACACCGGAGATGACCCGAATGCCAGGGTTGTCACGCATGTCACCGGCTCACTCCCCCGGGTGATCTGCCGCTTACGCATAGTCCGTTCGGGCCATTCAAGATTGGGCCCGACGGGGGTGTTGCGCTGTCCCGACCTTCCGTAACGTCCTCAACTGGCGGCGGTGAATATGCCGCTGCCGCCGTGGGGGAGCCTCGATTCGGGAGAGGACGGCGCCGGTATGGGCTGGGTAACCGACTGGAGTGCGCAGGCCGCCTGCCGCACTACCGATCCGGACGAACTGTTCGTTCAGGGAGCAGCGCAGAACAGGGCCAAGGCGGTGTGCACCGGGTGTCCGGTGCGGACCGAGTGCCTGGCCGACGCGCTCGACAACCGCGTCGAGTTCGGCGTGTGGGGAGGCATGACGGAGCGGGAGCGCCGCGCACTGCTGCGCCGGCGGCCCACCGTGACCTCCTGGCGCCGCCTGCTGGAGACGGCGCGGACGGAGTACGAGCGAGGGGCCGGCATCGTGCCCCTCGACGACGACGAGGTCTACGAGAACTTCGCGGCCGTGGGCTGAGGCGGCAGGGGGCGCCCCTCGGCGGACGCCCCGGTCGGATCAGACACCGGGCTCGGGCAGCTCGGGCCGGCCCGTCGCGAGACGGTCCCCGATGTCCCGCAGCCCCGCCAGGTCGTGCACGTCGCCGGGCAGTGCGGCCACTTCGGTGACCGCCACCTCGGGGTGTCGCGCGGTGAAGCGGTCACGCGTGCGCTGCTCGCGGGAGAGCAGATGCATGCGCTCCGCGTGGAGCCTCAGCAGGCCCGCGGTGAGCTGGTCGGCGGATCGCTCCGGCGTGTCCGAAGCGTCCTCGGCGGCGGCTCCGGCGTGGGCCTCGGTCGGGCCTCCGGCGTGGGAGGAGGCGGCGGCCTCCGTGTCGGGAGCATCTGAACTGCCGTACGTGTCGGGAGAGTTACGAACTCCAGCTTTCCCGTCGTCCTGATCCACAATGCCGGGATCCTCAAGATTTTCCGCGGCGGCGAGCGCCCGCTCGGCCGACAGCCCGTCGGCGCCGCTGCCGTGGACGCGGTTGAGCACCAGACCGGCGAGCGGCATGTCCTCGGCCGCCAGCCGCTCCACGAAGTACGCGGCCTCGCGCAGCGCGTCCCGCTCCGGGGCCGCGACCACAAGGAACGCGGTCCCCGGCGCCTGGAGCAGCTTGTACGTGGCGTCCGCGCGGGTACGGAACCCGCCGAACATGGAGTCCATCGCGGCCACGAACGTCTGGACGTCCTTCAGGAACTGCCCGCCGAGCACCTTCCCGAGGACACCGGTCATCATCGACATGCCGACGTTCAGGAACTTCATGCCGGCCCGGCCGCCGACCTTCGCGGGGGCCAGCAGGACGCGGATCAGCCGGCCGTCCAGGAAGGACCCGAGACGCTTCGGCGCGTCCAGGAAGTCCAGCGCCGAGCGGGACGGCGGCGTGTCGACGACGATGAGGTCCCACTCGTCCCGCGCCCGCAGCTGCCCCAGCTTCTCCATCGCCATGTACTCCTGCGTGCCGGCGAAGCCCGCGGAGAGCGACTGGTAGAAGGGGTTGCCCAGGATCGCCGCCGCCCGGTCGGGATCCGCGTGCGCCTCGACGATCTCGTCGAAGGTGCGCTTCATGTCGAGCATCATGGCGTGCAGCTCACCGCCCGCCGAGTCGTCGACGCCCTTCACCCGGCGCGGGGTGTTGTCGAGCGAGTCGATGCCCATGGACTGGGCGAGCCGCTTGGCCGGGTCGATGGTCAGGACGACCACCTTGCGGCCCCGCTCGGCCGCGCGCAGGCCCAGGGCCGCCGCGGTGGTCGTCTTGCCGACCCCGCCCGAGCCGCAGCACACCACGATGCGTGTCCTCGGGTCCTCCAGCAGCGGATCGACGTCCAGCACACGCGCGGCGGCGAGACGGCGCCCGCTCTCCCCCCGCCGGTCCGGGTCCGGGCTCATGCGATCCCCTGCTTCCGCAGATCGGTGGCCAGCTCGTACAGGCCCGCCAGGTCCATTCCCTCGGCGAGCAGTGGCAGTTCGTGCAGCGGCAGGTCCAGTGCGCCCAGGACCGCCCGCTGCTCCTGCTCCAGCGCGTACCGCTCCGCGTACTCGTCGGCCTGCTCCAGCAGCGGGTCCACCAGCCGTTCGGCGTGCCCGCCCCGCCGCGCCCCGCCGAGCCCGGCCCCGGACAGGGACCGCGCGATCGCCGTGCGCGGGGTGCTCCGTACGAGGTCCAGGTCGGTGGCGTCCAGCAGCGAGGGCCGGACCATGTTGACGACGACGCGTCCCACCGGCAGCCGGGCCGCCCGCAGCTCGGCGATGCCGTCCGCGGTCTCCTGGACCGGCATCTCCTCCAGCAGGGTCACCAGGTGCACGGCGGTCTCCCGCGATTTCAGCACCCGCATCACGGCCTGCGCCTGATTGTGTATCGGGCCGACCTTGGCGAGCCCGGCGACCTCGTCGTTCACGTTCAGGAAGCGCGTGATGCGCCCGGTGGGCGGCGCGTCCATGACGACGTAGTCGTACGTGAACCGTCCGCTCCTGTCCTTGCGCCGCACCGCCTCGCAGGCCTTGCCGGTCAGCAGGACGTCCCTGACCCCCGGTGCGATGGTGGTCGCGAAGTCGATCGCGCCGAGCTTCTTCAGGGCCCGTCCGGCGCTGCCCAGTTTGTAGAACATCTGGAGGTAGTCCAGAAGGGCCAGTTCGGGGTCGATGGCGAGGGCGTACACCTCCCCGCCCCCGGGAGCGACGGCGATCTTCCGCTCCTCATAAGGCAGCGCCTCCGTTTCGAAGAGCTGCGCGATGCCCTGGCGACCCTCGACCTCGACGAGAAGCGCGCGCTTCCCCTCGGTGGCCAGGGCCAGCGCTAGGGCCGCGGCCACCGTGGTCTTGCCGGTTCCGCCCTTGCCACTGACGACCTGGAGCCTGCTCACGTATTCGAGCGTAACCAGTCCGCCCCCGGAGTACGCCGGTGGCCGTGGAGAACGTGGCATCGGTCGGCCGTCTGCCGGGTCCCGGGCAACGGCTAGAGTCGGCCACATGACCAAGTGGGAATACGCAACCGTGCCGCTGCTCGTCCACGCCACGAAGCAGATCCTGGACACCTGGGGCGAGGACGGCTGGGAGCTCGTCCAGGTCGTGCCCGGGCCGAACAACCCCGAGCAGCTCGTGGCCTACCTGAAGCGGGAGAAGCAGGCGTGAGCGCCGTCGAGGAGAAGCTGGCCGAGCTCGGCCTGACGCTGCCCGAGGTCGTCCCGCCGCTGGCCGCCTACCAGCCGGCCGTGCAGTCCGGCCCGTACGTCCACACCTCCGGCCAGCTGCCGATGGTGGACGGCAGGCTGCCCATGAGCGGCAAGGTGGGCGGCGAGGTGACGCCCGAGGAGGCCAAGGACCTGGCCCGCACGTGCGCGCTGAACGCCCTCGCCGCCGTGAAGTCCGTCGCCGGTGACCTCGACCGCGTCGCGCGCGTGGTCAAGGTCACCGGCTTCGTCGCCTCCGCGCCGGACTTCACCGGCCAGCCGGCCGTCCTCAACGGCGCCAGCGAGCTCCTCGGCGCGGTCCTCGGCGACAAGGGCGTGCACGCCCGCAGCGCCGTCGGCGTCGCGGTGCTGCCGCTGGACGCGCCGGTGGAGGTCGAGATCCAGGTGGAGCTCACCCAGGCGTGACCCGCCGGGCGGACGCACGGACGGCGCCGAGTACGCGGGACGGCGGGAAGGGGCCCGGGGCCGCAGGGCCTGGGGCCCGGCGCCGCCGGTACGGGCGGCCGGCCGGGTGACCCGGGCCGTTTTGCCGGACCGGCAACAAGCCTGGCCCCTGCCCGAGCCGCCCTCGCAGGATGGTCGCCGGCGCCGTACCGACCGAACCGCCCGGAGGAGCCATGCCGCAGTCGTCCGTCCCCGTCCAGCCCCCCGTCCACCGGGTCGTGCCCTCACCGGCGGGCCGGACGCACCTCGTGGAGCAGGGCAGCGGGCCCCTGGTCCTGCTCGTCCACGGTTTCCCCGAGTCCTGGTACTCCTGGCGCCGCCAGCTCCCCGCACTGGCCGCCGCGGGCTTCCGCGCCGCCGCGATCGACGTACGCGGCTACGGCCGGTCCTCCCGGCCCGGTGCGGTGGACGCGTACCGGATGCTCGACCTGGTGGCGGACAACGTCGCCGTGGTGGAGGCGCTGGGCGAGCGCTCCGCGGTGATCGTCGGCCACGACTGGGGCGCGACGATCGCCGCGCACTCCGCGCTGCTGCGGCCCGACGTGTTCCGCGCGGTCGGCCTGCTGAGCGTGCCGTACACCCCGCCGGGCGGGCCGAGGCCCAGCGAGGCGTTCGCCGCCATGAGCGACGCCTCCGGGCCCTTCGCCGGGCAGGAGTTCTACGTCTCCTACTTCCAGGAGCCCGGCCGCGCCGAGGCGGAGATCGAGCCCGACGTACGCGGCTGGCTCGCCGGCTTCTACGCCGCCCTGTCCGCCGAGACGATGCCGGGGCCGGAGGCGCCCGACCCGCACCTCGTCGCCCCCGGCGGCAGGCTGCGCGACCGCTTCCCGGCCGGCGGGCGGCTGCCGGCCTGGCTCACCGAGGAGGACCTGGACGTCTACGCGGGGGAGTTCGAGCGCACCGGCCTGACCGGCGCCCTCAACCGCTACCGCGCCATGGACCTCGACTGGGCGGACCTGGCCGGCCACGCGGGCGCCCCGGTCACCCAGCCGTCCCTGTTCCTCGGCGGCGCCCTGGACGCCTCCACCACCTGGCTGTCCGACGCGATCGCCGCCTACCCGGCCACCCTGCCCGGCCTGACCGCCTCGCATCTCCTCGACGGCTGCGGCCACTGGCTCCAGCAGGAACGCCCCGAGGAGACGAACCGGCTGCTCACCGACTGGCTGGCCGGCCTGCCCGGCTGACGCCCGCCCGGTCCCGCGGGCCACTCGAACATCCGCCCGTCACCGGATAGCCTCCGGCCATGGCGAATGGGCAGGCGAATGGTCAGTGGTACCCCCCGGAGTGGCCGGGCCGCATCCGCGCGCTGGCGGACGGCACGCTCACCCCGGTCACGCCGAGACGCGCGGCCACCGTCATGCTCCTCAGGGACACCGGCGACGGCACCGCCGTCCACATGCTGCGCCGGCGCACCTCCATGGCCTTCGCCGGTGGGGCGTACGCCTACCCGGGCGGCGGGGTCGACCCCCGCGACGACGACCGCGCCATCGGCTGGGCGGGCCCCACGCGCGCGTGGTGGGCGGACCGGCTCGGCGTGGACGAGGCGGGCGCCCAGGCCATCGTCTGCGCGGCCGTACGGGAGACCTACGAGGAGGCCGGCGTCCTGCTCGCCGGACCCACCCCCGGCTCGGTGGTCGGCGACACGACGGGCGAGGACTGGGAGAGCGACCGCGCGGCCCTGGTCGCCCGGGACCTGTCGTTCGCGGAGTTCCTGGACCGCAGGGGCCTCGTCCTGCGCTCCGACCTGCTGGGCGCCTGGGCCCGCTGGATCACCCCGGAGTTCGAGGCCCGCCGCTACGACACCTGGTTCTTCGTGGCCGCCCTGCCCGAGGGCCAGCGCACCCGCAACGCCTCCACGGAGGCCGACCGGACGGTGTGGATCACCCCGGCCGACGCGGCGGCGGGCTACGACAAGGGCGAGCTGCTGATGATGCCGCCGACGATCGCGACCCTGCGCGCGCTGGCGGAGCACGGCACGGCGGCCGAGGCGCTCGCGTCGGCGCCGGGCCGGGACATGACGCCCGTGCTGGCCCGGGCGCGGCTGGTCGAGGGCGAGATCGAGCTCTCCTGGCCGGGGCACGACGAGTTCACCAAGCACGTGCCGGCCACGACGCCGGCCACGCCCGCCGGCCCGGCGCCTTCCGGTACGAAGCCTTCCGGCCCGAACGGGGGAGCCCCCGCATGACGGACGCAGCAGCACTGCCCGGCCGGCCGCGCGGCGGGGTCCTCTCGGGGCCCGCCACCGCTCGCGCGGTGAACGTCCTCGCGCCGAACGCCTCCGCGATGACGCTGGACGGCACGAACACCTGGATCCTCGCCGAGCCCGACTCCGACCTGGCCGTCGTGGTCGACCCGGGTCCGCTGGACGACCGCCACCTGCGGAACGTCGTCGACACCGCCGAGCGGGCGGGCAAGCGCGTCGCGCTGACGCTGCTGACGCACGGTCACCCGGACCACGCGGAGGGCGCCGCGCGCTTCGCCGCGCTGACCCGCACGGAAGTGCGGGCCCTGGACCCGGCGTTGCGCCTGGGCGACGAGGGACTGGCGGCGGGCGAGGTCATCACGGTCGGCGGCCTGGAGCTGCGGGTCGTGCCGACCCCGGGACACACGGCCGACTCCCTGAGCTTCCATCTCCCGGCCGACCGGGCGGTCCTGACGGGCGACACCGTCCTGGGCCGCGGTACGACGATGGTGGCCCACCCCGACGGCCGGCTCGGCGACTACCTGGACTCCCTGCGCAGGCTCAGGTCGCTCACGGCCGACGACGGCGTGCACACGGTGCTGCCCGGCCACGGGCCGGTCCTGGAGGACGCCCAGGGCGCCGTCGAGTTCTACCTCGCCCACCGGGCCCACCGCCTCGCCCAGGTCGAGACGGCCGTGGAGGACGGCTACCGGACACCGGGCGAGGTCGTCGCGCAGGTGTACGCGGACGTCGACCGCTCACTGTGGCCGGCGGCGGAACTGTCGGTGCGGGCGCAGCTGGAGTACCTGGGCGAGCACGGGCTCATCCAGCGGCCCGACTGAGGTACGTCAGCGGGAGCGCTTGGCCAGCCGCTCCACGTCCAGCAGGATCACCGCACGGGCCTCCAGCCGGAGCCAGCCGCGCTGGGCGAAGTCGGCGAGGGCCTTGTTGACCGTCTCGCGGGACGCGCCGACCAGCTGGGCCAGCTCCTCCTGCGTCAGGTCGTGCACGACGTGGATGCCCTCCTCGGACTGCACGCCGAAGCGGCGGGAGAGGTCCAGCAGGGCGCGGGCGACGCGGCCGGGGACGTCCGAGAAGACCAGGTCCGACATGGCGTCGTTGGTCTTGCGCAGGCGGCGTGCGACGGCGCGCAGCAGCGCCGTGGCCACCTCCGGGCGCACGTTCAGCCAGGGCTGGAGGTCGCCGTGACCGAGGGCCAGCAGCTTGACCTCGGTGAGCGCGGTGGCGGTCGCCGTGCGCGGGCCCGGGTCGAAGAGCGACAGCTCGCCGATCAGCTCGCTCGGCCCGACCACGGCCAGCATGTTCTCGCGGCCGTCGGGGGACGTGCGGTGGAGCTTGACCTTGCCCTCCGTGACCACGTACAGGCGGTCTCCGGGGTCGCCTTCGTGGAACAGCGAGTCGCCGCGGGCGAGGGTCACCTCACTCATGGAGGCGCGGAGCTCCGCGGATTGCTCGTCGTCGAGCGCCGCGAAGAGCGGGTTGCGCCGCAGAACGTCGTCCACGAGTTCTCTCCTTGTCGACCGGCTCAGAGGATCTTGTTCCCCCGGTGTACCAGGGGTCCGTGGTGCCCATTTTGCCGGACAGTCCAAACAGTGTGATCTGTCACAAGGATGCCGCACACATGTCCTGGGGTACGCGGCAGGGGTCCAATTGGACGCCGATCTTCGGGGTCCGGGGCGGATGTCCGTGCCGGGTCGTAGGCTGGCCGGGTGTCCAAATCGCCGGTGAGAGCACAGGCCTAGGGGGCTGCGCGGGTGGTTGTACGTCGCGATTCCGCTGTGGGCGAACAGGCTCCCGATGGCGGTAGGAAAACGGCGAAAACGGCAAAGAAGGCGGCGCCTGCCAAGCGAGTGACCGCGGAGAAGGGTGCCTTGAAGAAGAACGCCGAGACCGACCCGGCCACGCCCGGGAAGACGCCGGGGCCGACCGGGAAGAAGGCTCCCGCGAAGAAGGCCGCGTCGGCCGGGAAGTCGGCTCCAGCGAAGAAGACCGCTTCCGCGAAGAAGCCCGCGTCCGCGAAGAAGTCTGCGTCCGTGAAGGGGACGGCCGCCGCGGCCAAGAAGGCGGCGCCGCTTAAGAGGCAGGCGCCGGCCAGGAAGCCCGCCGTCGTGCCCGCCAAGGCCGCCGCCCCGGTCGAGGGCGTGGCCCCGGCGAAGACCATCGCCCCGCACTCCCCGCGCGACGAGTCGCGCACCGCCCTGGTCCGCCGCGCCCGCCGCATCAACCGCGAGCTCGCCGAGGTGTACCCGTACGCCCACCCCGAGCTGGACTTCGAGAACCCCTTCCAGCTCCTGGTCGCCACGGTGCTCTCCGCCCAGACCACCGACCTGCGCGTCAATCAGACGACGCCCGCCCTCTTCGCGAGGTACCCGACCCCTGAGGACCTGGCCGCCGCCAACCCCGAGGAGGTCGAGGAGATCCTCCGCCCGTGCGGGTTCTTCCGGGCCAAGACCAGGTCGGTCATGGGGCTGTCCAAGGCCCTGACGGAGGACCACGGCGGCGAGGTCCCCGGGCGCCTCGACGACCTCGTCAAGCTGCCCGGCGTCGGCCGCAAGACCGCCTTCGTCGTCCTCGGCAACGCCTTCGGCCGCCCCGGCATCACCGTGGACACGCACTTCCAGCGCCTGGTGCGCCGCTGGCAGTGGACCGCGGAGACCGACCCGGACAAGATCGAGGCCGCCGTCGGCGCGCTGTTCCCCAGGAGCGACTGGACGGACCTGTCCCACCACGTGATCTGGCACGGGCGCCGCATCTGCCACGCCCGCAAGCCCGCCTGCGGCGCCTGCCCCATCGCCCCGCTCTGCCCGGCGTACGGCGAGGGCGAGACGGACCCGGAGAAGGCGCGGAAGCTGCTGAAGTACGAGAAGGGCGGCCTCCCCGGCCAGCGGCTCAAGCCCCCGCAGGCCTACCTGGACGCGGGCGGCACCCCGGCGCCGCCCCTCGGCGCCGGATGACGGAACGATCTCGGGTGCGTCGGGCGTTGGACACGGCAGAACGGGGGTGGCGATGACACGGGCGGGCAACACTGAGGGCGTCGCGCTCAGCGAGGTGGGCCTGCCCGGCTGGCTGGAGCCGGTCGCGCGGGCCGTGCGGACGGTGCGGCCGGGGCAGCTCAGCCGCTTCCTCCCCCCGGCCGACGGCGCCGGGCGGCAGTCCGCCGTACTGATCCTGTTCGGCGAGGGCAGACCCGAGGGCGGCCGCGGTCCGGAGCTGCTGCTCATGGAGCGGGCCAGTTCCCTGCGCTCGCACGCCGGCCAGCCCTCGTTCCCCGGCGGCTCCCTCGACCCGGAGGACGGCGACCCGCAGGGGGAGGGCCCGCTGCGGGCCGCCCTGCGCGAGGCGGAGGAGGAGACCGGGCTCGACCCGGCCGGTGTGCAGCTCTTCGGTGCCCTGCCCAAGCTGTACATCCCGGTCAGCAGCTTCGTCGTCACACCGGTGCTCGGCTGGTGGCGCGAGCCCAGCCCGGTCGGTGTCGTCGATCCGAACGAGACGGCCCGGGTCTTCACCGTCCCCGTGGCGGATCTCACGGACCCGGTCAACCGGGTCACCGCCGTCCACCCCCGCGGCCACCGGGGACCGGCATTCCTGGTCGAATCGACCCTGGTGTGGGGCTTCACCGCCGGGATCATCGACCGGCTGCTGCACTTCGCGGGCTGGGAGCGGCCCTGGGACAGGGACAAGCAGGTCCCGCTGGACTGGCGGTCATGACAGGGTGACCGGTGTGAGCGTAGGACGACGAGGCGAGGGCCTGAATCAGTGAACGTGCTGGACATCCTGCTGCTGCTGGCCGCCGTCTGGTTCGCGATCGTCGGATACCGCCAGGGCTTCGTGGTCGGCATCCTGTCCGTGACCGGCTTCCTCGGCGGCGGTCTCGTCGCCGTCTATCTGCTCCCGGTCGTCTGGGACGCCCTGACGGACAACGCGGAGGTGAGCACGACCGCCGCCGTCGTCGCGGTCGTCGTCGTCATCGTCTGCGCCTCCGTCGGCCAGGCCCTGACCACGCACCTGGGCAACAAGCTGCGCCGGTACATCACTTGGTCCCCGGCCCGCGCCCTGGACGCCACCGGCGGCGCCCTGGTCAACGTTGTCGCCATGCTCCTCGTCGCCTGGCTCATCGGCTCCGCCCTCGCCGGCACCACGCTGCCGACGCTCGGCAAGGAGGTCCGCAGCTCCAAGGTGCTGCTGGGCGTCTCCCGTGCGCTGCCCGCGCAGGCCGACACCTGGTTCGCGGACTTCTCCTCCGTCCTCGCGCAGAACGGCTTCCCGCAGGTCTTCAGCCCGTTCTCCAACGAGCCGATCACCGACGTCCAGCCGCCCGACCCGGCCCTCGTCAACAGCCCCGTCGCGACCCGCGCCAAGCGATCCATCGTCAAGGTGATGGGCACGGCCACCGGTTGCGGCAAGGTCCTGGAGGGCACCGGCTTCGTCTTCGCCGAGCGCCGCGTCATGACCAACGCCCATGTGGTGGGCGGCGTCGACGAGCCCACCGTGCAGATCGGCGGCGAGGGCCGCAAGTACGACGCGACGGTCGTCCTCTACGACTGGCAGCGCGACATCGCCGTACTCGACGTACCGGAACTGCGGGCCCCGGCCCTGCGGTTCACGGACGACGACGCGAACCGGGAGGACGACGCGATCGTCGCGGGCTTCCCGGAGAACGGGGCCTACGACGTGCGCGCCGCACGCGTGCGCGGACGCATTACGGCGAGCGGCCCGGACATCTACCACCGCGACACGGTCCGCCGCGACGTCTACTCGCTCTTCGCGACCGTCCGTCAGGGCAACTCCGGCGGCCCGCTGCTGACGCCCCAGGGCGAGGTCTACGGCGTGGTGTTCGCCAAGTCCCTCGACGACCCGGACACCGGCTACGCGCTCACCACGAAGGAGATCCGCGAGGACATCAGCGAGGGCCGCGCCGCCAACCAGCAGGTGGACAGCGACAGCTGCGCGCTCTGACGGAGTCAGGCTCCCAGGGGAGTCCGGCCGGGAGTCCGGCCGCGCGGAGGCGACCCGCGGGGTGCTCAGCCGCGCGGATGGCGCAGCCGTACGGAGACCCAGCGTGCCCTGCGGCGCAGAATGCGCGGAATTCCCACCACCCGTAGATCCGCCCCCGCCAGTTGCGGGGTGCCTCCGCGTCGGTGGGTGCTCGCGCCGCTCGTGGAGCGGCCGTCGCGTGCTACGTCACTGTAGTCGTGCGTCCAGCCCATACCGGGACGTGTGCCCCCGCCCGAAGGTCGATAACCGCTCCGGAGGGCCCCAATTGGCCTATGCGCCAGGCAAGTGGCCGTTCATCGGACAAGCGCACCGATTCGGATACCGGGCGCGCTCGTTCGGTCACCGATCGGGTTCGGGATCCTTCAGCCAGTTGATCAGTTCGGTGGAGAAAGTGACCGGATCCTCTTCGTGCGGGTAGTGCCCGAGCCCGTCGAACAACCGCCAGCGGTACGGCGCTTCGACGTACTGCCCGGATCCCGCCGCGCTCCGTGTCCGCATCACGGGGTCCAGCGAGCCGTGCAGATGCAGCGTCGGCACGCGCACCGGCCGCTTCATGCGGCGGTAGAACTGGATGCCGTCGGGGCGGGCCAGCGAGCGGACCATCCAGCGGTACGGCTCGACGGAGCAGTGCGCCGTGGACGGGACGCACATGGCCCGGCGGTAGATCTCCACCGCCTCGTCGTCCGGCAGCCGCGGCCCCGACCAGTCCCGGATCAGCCGGCCGACCAGCGCGCCGTCGTCCGCGGTGAGCTGCCGCTCCGGGATCCAAGGGCGCTGGAAGCCCCAGACGTACGAGCCCGCCCGCGTCTGCCGGACGTCCCCGAGCATGGCCGAGCGCCAGCGCCGGGGGTGCGGCATCGACGACACCGCGAGCCGCCGCACGAGCTTGGGCCGCATCGCCGCGGCCGTCCAGGCCAGGTATCCGCCCAGGTCGTGGCCGACCAGCGCGGCGTCCGGCTCGCCGAGCGAGCGGATCACGCCGGTGATGTCCAGGGCGAGGCCCGCGGGGTCGTAGCCGCGCGGCGTGCGGTCGCTGCCGCCGACGCCGCGCAGGTCCATGGCGACCGCGCGGAAACCGGCGTCGGCGAGCGCCGTGAGCTGGTGCCGCCAGGTCCACCAGAACTGCGGGAAGCCGTGCAGCAGCAGCACCAGCGGCCCGTCACCGAGCTCGGCGATGTGGAAGCGCGCGCCGTTGGCGGCGACGTCCCGGTGGGTCACTTCGCGCCCGCCGGGGATGCCGGGTCGTACGACCGAGGTGGGCTGCGCCGATGGAGTGGCGGGGTCCGTCATGAGGACGAGCGTGCCACAGCCTCGATGGCCTCGGGCGACCGGTCGGCGGGCAGCTCCGGGCGCGGGTGCGGCTTGGCGTTCTGCAGGACGCCCGCCGACTGCTTCACCGAGGCGGCGACCTTCTGCGGGCCGCGGCCCTTCTTGGCCTTCTTGGCGAAGGCGACGCCGATCAGCGCGAGGAGCCCGGCGACCAGGACATTCGCCGCGAAGGACAGCAGGAAGCAGACCGCGAGGTTCCAGCCGCTCCAGGTCCGGATGCCGTAGGCCAGGGCGAAGTTCAGCATCGGCAGCGAGAACACCAGGAGCAGTCCCGCCGCCGAGAAGGCGCCGCCGCTGGTCGCGCCGCGCTTCACGTCCTGCCTCAGCTGCGCCTTGGCCAACGCGATCTCGTCGTGCACCAGCGCCGACAATTCGGTGGTCGCCGAGGCGAACAGCTGGCCGATGCTGCGTTCGGTGCCGACCGGGCTGCCGTCGGGTGCGCTCATCGCGGTCTCCCTCTTCTGCTGGCTTGCTGCGTACGGTTCCGTGCGGTCGTCGTCTTCTGTCCGACTGCGAACGGTCCCGTCTTTTGTACCGTCTCGTCAGATCATGCCGGACCGTCGCCCTCCTCGCCTGCCCCGCCCGGCACTTCGGCAAGCCGCGCCGACTTCTTCTCCTCGGCGATCCGCCGGTGCTCGGCGGCCTTCCGCTCGTGGATGGCCGCCATGCGCAGGTGGTACGCCGGGTCGTCCTGCTCGTAGACGTCCGGCACGCCGTCGAGGTCGTCGTCGCGCTCCTCGTCCTCGATCATGCGGCGGTACTTGGCGTTCCGGATCTTCAGCAGCACGGTCGCCACGGTCGCCGCGATGAGCGACCCGGTCAGGACGGCGGCCTTCACCTCGTCGGTCAGGGCCGCGTCGCCGTCGAAGGCCAGCTCGCCGATGAGCAGCGAGACGGTGAACCCGATGCCGGCCAGCGTCGCCACGGCGAACACGTCGGCCCAGGCCAGGTCGTCGCTGAGCGAGGCCCTGGTGAAACGCGCGGTGAGCCAGGTGCCGCCGAAGATGCCGAGCGTCTTGCCGACGACGAGACCGAGGACGACGCCGAGGGTCTCCGGCCTGGTGAACACGTCGGCCAGCACGCCGCCCGACAGGGACACACCCGCGCTGAACAGCGCGAACAGCGGTACGGCGAGACCGGCCGACAGCGGGCGCACGAGGTGCTCGATGTGCTCGCCGGGGGAGTGCTCCTCGCCCTCCCGGGTGTGGCAGCGCAGCATCAGGCCCATCGCGACGCCGGCGATGGTGGCGTGGACGCCGCTGTTGTACATCAGGCCCCAGACGACGAGGCCGAGCGGGACGTACACGTACCAGCCGCGCACACCCTTGCGCAGCAGCAGCCAGAAGAGGGCAAGGCCGGCGGCGGCGCCACCGAGCGCGGCGAAGTTCAGGCCGTCGGTGAAGAAGACGGCGATGATCAGGATGGCGAAGAGGTCGTCGACGACGGCGAGCGTCAGCAGGAAGGCGCGCAGGGCGCTCGGCAGGGACGTGCCGATGACGGCGAGCACGGCGAGCGCGAAGGCGATGTCGGTGGCGGTGGGCACGGCCCAGCCGGCCAGGGAACCGCCGCCCGCGGTGTTGGTGAGCGTGTAGACGACCGCCGGTACGGCCATGCCGCACAGGGCCGCCACCACGGGCAGCACGGCGGCCTTCGGGTCCTTGAGGTCGCCCGCGACCAGCTCGCGCTTGAGCTCGATCCCGGCGACGAAGAAGAAGACGGCCAGCAGCCCGTCCGCCGCCCAGTGCGCGACCGACAGGTTCAGGCCGAGCGCGGCGGGGCCGAAGTGGAAGTGGCTGACGCTCTCGTAGCTGTCGTGGAGCGCCGGGATGTTCGTCCAGATCAGGGCGGCGACCGCGGCGACGAGCAGCAGGACCCCGCCGACGGTCTCGGTGCGCAGCGCGTCCGTGAGGTACGTCCGCTCCGGGAGCGACAGCCGGCCGAAGGCCTTGCGGGGGGTGCGGGGCGACGTCACGGGGGGACCTCCGGTCGATGGGCAGCACGAAACACGTGCCGACCAGACTTCCCGGCGCACCCTGACGATCTATTTGTGACTTTGACGCTTTCCTTAGCGTACCTAACGGGTCGCTCCGGCGCGAACGGGCTGGGTGCTCGCGCCGTGGGACGCCCATGCGGAGGGGCACCCGGCGGATCGCTCGCCGGGTGCCCCTCGGGCGGCCGATTCAGTCCCGCGGAAGGGTCCCGCGGATCGGCCCCGCGGATCAGTCGTCGCTGGACGACGCCGGGAGCTTGTCCTGGATCAGCTGCATGACGCTGCTGTCGGTCAGGGTGGTCACGTCGCCCAGGGCCCGGTTCTCCGCCACGTCGCGCAGCAGGCGGCGCATGATCTTGCCCGAGCGGGTCTTGGGCAGCTCGGCCACCGGCAGGATCCGCTTGGGCTTGGCGATCGGCCCGAGGGTGGCGCCGACGTGGTTGCGCAGATCGGCGACCAGGTCCTCGGTCTCCGCCGCCGTACCGCGCAGGATCACGAACGCCACGATGGCCTGGCCGGTCGTCTCGTCCGCCGCGCCGACCACGGCCGCCTCGGCGACCGACGGGTGGGAGACGAGGGCCGACTCGACCTCGGTGGTGGAGATGTTGTGCCCGGACACGAGCATCACGTCGTCCACGCGGCCGAGCAGCCAGATGTCGCCGTCGTCGTCCTTCTTGGCGCCGTCGCCGGCGAAGTACTTGCCCTCGAACCGCGACCAGTAGGTGTCGATGAACCGCTGGTCGTCGCCCCAGATGGTGCGCAGCATCGACGGCCACGGCTCGGTGAGGACCAGGTAGCCGCCACCGCCGTTCGGCACCTCGTTGGCGTCGTCGTCGACGACGGTGGCGGAGATGCCGGGCAGCGGGCGCTGGGCGGACCCGGGCTTGGCCTCGGTGACGCCGGGCAGCGGCGAGATCATCATCGCGCCCGTCTCGGTCTGCCACCAGGTGTCGACGACGGGCGTGGCGTCCGCGCCGATGGTCTTCCGGTACCAGATCCACGCCTCGGGGTTGATCGGCTCGCCGACCGAGCCGAGGACGCGCAGCGAGGTCAGGTCGAACTTCGCGGGGATGTCGTCGCCCCACTTCATGAACGTCCGGATCGCGGTGGGCGCGGTGTAGAGGATCGTCACGCCGTACTTCTGCACGATCTCCCAGAAGCGGCCCTGGTGCGGGGTGTCCGGGGTGCCCTCGTACATCACCTGGGTCGCGCCGTTGGCGAGCGGGCCGTAGACGATGTACGAGTGACCGGTGACCCAGCCGACGTCGGCGGTGCACCAGTACACGTCGGTCTCCGGCTTGAGGTCGAAGACCGCCCAGTGCGTGTACGCCGTCTGGGTGAGGTAGCCGCCGGACGTGTGCAGGATGCCCTTGGGCTTCCCCGTCGTGCCGGACGTGTACAGGATGAACAGCGGGTTCTCGGCGTCGAACGCCTCCGGCGTGTGCTCGGCGGACTGCCGGTCGACGGTCTCGTGCCACCACTTGTCGCGGGAGTCGTCCCAGGCGACGTCCTGGCCGGTGCGGCGGACGACGAGGACGTGCTCGACGGTGCCGGCGCGCTCGACCGCCTCGTCGACGGCGGGCTTGAGCGCGGACGGCTTGCCGCGCCGGTAGCCGCCGTCGGAGGTGATGACGACGCGGGCGTCGGCGTCCTGGATGCGGGTCGCGAGCGCGTCGGAGGAGAAGCCGCCGAAGACGACCGAGTGGGCGGCGCCGATGCGGGCGCAGGCCAGCATCGCGATCGCCGTCTCCGGGATCATCGGCATGTAGACGGCGACCCGGTCGCCCTTGCGCACACCCAGCTCCAGCAGGGCGTTGGCGGCCTTGGAGACCTCGTCCTTGAGCTGCGCGTAGGTGATGGCGCGGCTGTCGCCGGGCTCGCCCTCGAAGTGGATGGCGACGCGGTCGCCGTGGCCGGCCTCCACGTGCCGGTCGACGCAGTTGTACGCGACGTTGAGCGTGCCGTCCTTGAACCACTTGGCGAACGGCGGGTTCGACCAGTCCAGGGTCTCGGTCGGCTCCTGCGCCCAGGTCAGTCGGCGGGCCTGCTCGGCCCAGAAGCCGAGCCTGTCAGCCTTGGCCTGTTCGTACGCCTCTGCCGTGACGTTGGCGTTCGCGGCCAGGTCAGCGGGCGGCGCGAAGCGTCGCTCCTCCTTCAAGAGGTTGGCCAAGCTGTCATTGCTCACGACATCTCCCTTTCTCAGGGTTGTCCGTTGTGTCCCAGGCCACACCTCATCAGACCCGGGGGGCCGATGACAAGGGTCGACGGGCAATTGGTTTAGACCTGTTGGGGGTGGCGCCGTCTTCGTGACCAGTGGTCATCCGTACCCACGGGCGCCGACGGCGCGGGGTTCAGCGTGTGTAACGCCTCTCACACTCCCGCGCGCGCCGGCTGTCGTGACGCTCAGGCGGTCAGGTCGGCCTCCCGCACCAGCTCGAACCGTCCGGCTCCTTCCCCCTCGGCGAGCAGGTACGCCTGGGCCTCGCCCACGTGGAAGTACATGCCGTGCAGCTCCAGCTCCCCGTCGCCCAGTGCCCGGGACACCGATGCGTGGTCGCGCAGGTGCTCGAGCTGCTGGACCACGTTGGCCAGGCAGAGCTGCTCGGCCGCGTCGGCGGGCCGCCGCCCCGCCAGCCGGGTGCAGGAGTCCTCGTCTCCGGACAGGCGCCGCAGGCTCGGCGCCCCGTGCCGCAGCCACCGCTCGAGCGGCGTCCGCGCCTCCCCGGTCCCGGTGCCGAGCAACGCCTGCAAGGCCCCGCACCCGGAGTGGCCGCACACCGTGATGGACCGCACCTTCAGCACGTCCACCGCGTACTCGATCGCGGCGGCGACCGAGTCGTCCCCGCTCTCCTCGCCGGGCGGCGGCACGAGGTTGCCCACGTTCCGCACGACGAAGAGGTCGCCGGGGCCACTGGAAGTGATCATCGACGTGACCAGCCGTGAGTCGGCGCAGGCGAGGAACAGCTGGGAGGGCTGCTGTCCCTCGCGCGCCAGCCGGGCCAGCTCGCCGCGCACCAGCGGGGCGGTGTTGCGATGGAACGCGTCGATCCCGCGCACCAGTTCACGTCCGCCGGACCCGCTCGGTCCGCTCGGTCCGCCCGGCTCGCCGGACCGGCCGGCTCCGCCGGGCCCGATGGATCCCGCGGGTTCCCCGGTACTGCCGGCCAGGCGGGTGCCTCCGGTCTCCCACGTCCCCTCGGTGCGGGACTTCCGGTCGCTGCCGGGCGGGTGCGCGGGCGCCGTCCGCGGGCGTTCGCACTGATGGTTGCGCCAGGGCGTCCAGGGGCGGCAGCGGCAGCCGTCCGTCTCGGCCGGCTCGGAGATGCGGAGGCCGGGGCGGCGGCCGGTGATCTCGACGGAACCGCCCTGTGCGGTGTGCGTCTTCTGCCAGTCCTGCAGCGTCTCGTACGCCGCGTGGTCCATGAACGATCCGTCCAGCTCCACGACGGTTTCGGCGCCGGGCGGCACGTGGTGCAGGACCCGGCTGAGCCGTGGCACCGCCAGGAAGGTCAACTGGCCCCGGACGTGGACATGGTGGACTCCTTCCGTCTCGACGCGCGTGATGCGGGTGCGGGTCAGCCGGTGCAGGGCGACACCGACGGCCACGGCGATGCCCAGTGCGACGCCCTCCAGGACGCCGAAGAACACCACGCCGCAGGTGGTGACCGCGTAGACCAGTACTTCACGGTGGCGGGTCACCGTGCGGATGTGGTTGAGGGACACCATCTTGAGGCCGACGGCCATGACCAGGGCGGCGAGCGAGGCGAGCGGGATGAGCTCCAGGGCCGGGACCATCAGCAGTGCGGCGATCACTACGAGAACGCCGTGCAGCATCGTGGAGTTCCGGCTGACGGCGCCGGCTTGGACGTTCGCGGAACTGCGCACGGCCACACCGGCGATGGGCAGGCCGCCGAGTGACCCGGAGACGACGTTGGCGGCGCCCTGGCCGAGCAGTTCGCGGTCCAGGTCGGACCGTCCGACGCGTCCGGTCAGGCCCGGCCGGGCGGCGACGAGCTTGTCCACCGCGACCGCGCCGAGCAGGGACTGCACGCTGCACACCAGCGTGGTGGTGAGGACGGCGGCGACGAGGCCGAGCACCGGGCCGTCGGGCAGGGTGGCCAGGGCGTGGCTGCTCCAGGAGGGCAGGTCGACCTTGGGCAGCCGGAGCCCCGCGAGGACGGCGACCGCGGTGGCACCGGCGACGGCGATCAGAGCGGCGGGCACCTTGCCCAGAAACTGACCGGCCCGGCCGGGGAGGCGGGGCCAGAGCAGCAGCAGGGTCAGGGTCAGGGTGCTCGCCGCCAGGTCGGCGGGCTGCACGTCGGCCATCTGGGCGGGCAGGGCGCGCAGGTTGTCGGGGACGGCGCTCTGCGGGGTGCCGCCGAGGACGATGTGCAGCTGCGCGACGGCGATGGTGACGCCGATGCCGGCGAGCATGCCGTGCACGATGGCGGGACTGACGGCGAGGGCGGTGCGCGCCACGCGCAGACAGCCCAGGCCAAGCTGGGCGAGTCCGGCGAGGACGGTGATGGCGCACGTCGTACGCCATCCGTAGCGCTGGATGAGGTCGGCGGTGACCACGGTCAGTCCGGCCGCGGGCCCGCTGATCTGGAGCGGACAGCCGCCGAGTCGGCCGGCGACGATCCCGCCCACCGCGGCGGCGACCAGGCCGGCCTGGAGGGGGGCGCCGGTGGCGAGGGCGATTCCCAGGGACAGGGGGAGGGCGATCAGGAAGACCGCGATCGCGGCCGAGACGTCGGCGCCCGCGACGCGGAATCGCCGGGGGCGCTTGGGTGGTGGGCTGTGGGGTGGGTGGACGTGCTCGGTCCGGGCCGAATCGGCGTGGGCGGGGACGCAGGCTGACATGTTTCCCGTCTCCTCCGGGGCTGTGCGGTCGCGGTCAGGGGGGTCCCCCGCTCGGCGGGGCGGTTTCGCGGCAGTGGGGCACGGCGTACAGCGGCGGGACGCTTGAGCGCTTTTCGATTGCACTCAGTAAACGAATAGTAATTCAGAGTAAAAGGCGGGCATAGACTTTTCGCGCAAATGGAGTAATGCCCTGCTCCGGCGAGTGAATCGGTCTTTTCATCGGCTTGTCGTATTAATTCCTTCTCGGTCTCGTGCCACCTTGACGGCGCTGACGGCACGTCCCGGAACAGCACCCGACATCGCCCTCGTCGGCGTTGGCCCGAGAGAAGGAAGAAGGTGGGCGGAACATGGCCGCCACCCACAGGTTCGCCAAACGCACCGTGATCGCCGCGATCTGCACCGCGTCGTTGGCCGGCTGCGCGATCGGCTCCAACGGCAACCAGTCCGACCACGGGACGAACGGCCCGCAGAAGGAGAAGGGAAAGGCGGCTCCTGCGCCCAAGAACGCGGTACGGCTGATCGGTGACGGCTCCACGGCCTACACCGGTGCCCAGCCGCACCTGCCGCGGCCCCAGCGCCTGAAGCCCGGGCAGAGGCCTCCGCAGTTCGTGGTGTTCTCGTGGGACGGCGCGGGCGAGGACAGCCAGAGGCTGTTCTCCCACTTCCGTGAGGTGGCCAAGGCGAACGACGCCACCATGACGTACTTCCTGAGCGGCGTGTACATGCTGCCGAAGGAGAAGCAGGACCTGTACCAGCCGCCGCAGCACTCACCGGGCCGCTCCGACATCGGCTTCAACGACGAGGAGGGCATCACCGACACCGTCTCGCAGCTGCGCCAGGCGTGGCTGGAGGGCAACGAGGTCGGCACCCACTTCAACGGTCACTTCTGCGGTGCCGGGGGCGGCGTCGGCGAGTGGTCGGTCGAGGAGTGGCAGAGCGAGATCAGCCAGGCCAAGCAGTTCGTGAAGACCTGGAAGACCAACACCGGGCTGAGGGACGCCTCACCGCTCCCCTTCGACTACGACAAGGAGCTGATCGGCGCCCGCACCCCCTGCCTGGAGGGCCAGGAGAACTTCATGCGGGCCGCGAGCCGGATGGGCTTCCGGTACGACAGCAGCGGCGTGAACAACCAGGTCTGGCCGAAGAAGAAGTACGGACTGTGGGACCTGTCGATGCAGCTCGTGCCGTTCCCCGGGCACTCCTTCGAGCAGCTCACGATGGACTACAACTTCATGGTCAACCAGTCGGGCACCACCACCCAGGGTGACCCCGCCAAGCGCGAGTTCTGGGGCGACCAGATGCGCGACAGCCTGCTGCAGGGCTTCCAGCGGGCCTACGACGGCAACCGCGCGCCGCTGATCATCGGCAACCACTTCGAGTCGTGGAACGGCGGCACCTACATGCGGGCCGTCGAGGAGGTCATCGAGGAGGTGTGCACCAAGGAGGAGGTGCGCTGTGTCTCCTTCCGGCAGCTCGTGGACTGGCTGGACGCACAGGACCCGCAGACGCTGGAGAAGCTGCGCACCCTGGACGTCGGCAGGGCCCCCGAGAAGGGCTGGGCGACCTTCCTGTCGGCCGCCCCGGCGCCGGCGCCGAAGGGCGTGCCCGGCGCGCCGGCGACCAGGCGGTAGGCAGCCCGCCGGTGACGGCCGCCGCCGCCGTGCCGCGGTGGTCGTCACGCCGGGGCGACGGCCTCCTCGCCGAGGACGAAGGCGGGGTCGACCTGCGCGGCGAGGTCGGCCCCGGTCCTCTCGTCGCCCCAGCTCCGGGCGTTCTTCAGGTGGAAGTGCACCATCTGCCGCGTGTAGCGCTCCCGGTCGCGCAGTTCGTACGTCGCGTCCGCGGCCGTGCGCAGCGCCCGCAGCGCCCGGTGGTTGGCGTCCTCCAGGAGCTCGAACCGGGGCGGCCGTCCCTTCTCCATGGAGCGCACCCAGTCCGAGTGCCCGACGGTCGTCAGCAGGTCGTCCCCGACCTCGTCGCGCAGGAAGTCGAGGTCGTCCTGCCCCTGCACCTTGTTGCCGACGACCTTCAGGGCGATGCCGAAGTCGCGGGCGTACGCCTTGTACTGGCGGTAGACGGAGACCCCCTTCCGGGTGGGCTCGGCGACGAGGAACGTCATGTCGAAGCGGGTGAACATGCCGGAGGCGAACGAGTCCGAGCCCGCCGTCATGTCGACCACGACGTATTCGTCACGGCCGTCGACCAGGTGGTTCAGGCACAGCTCCACCGCCCCGGTCTTGGAGTGGTAGCAGGCGACCCCCAGGTCGGCCTCGGTGAAGGACCCGGTGACCATCAGGCGGACCGTGTCACCGTCGAGGTCCACCGGCCGGGCGCAGGCGTCGTAGACCGGGTTCTCCTCGCACACCCGCAGCAGCCGCGAGCCCTCGCCGGGCGGCGTCGTCTTGATCATCTCGTCGGCGGAGGCGATGCGCGGGTTGGTGCCGCGCAGGTGGTCCTTGATCAGCGGCAGGTGGTCGCCCATCGCGGGCAGCCCGGCCGCCTCCGCCTCGTCGAGGCCCAGCGCGGCCCCCAGGTGCTGGTTGATGTCGGCGTCGATCGCGACGACGGGTGCCCCGGTGGCGGCGAGATGGCGGATGAACAGGGAGGACAGGGTGGTCTTGCCGCTGCCGCCCTTCCCGACGAAAGCAATTTTCATGTTCACCAAGGGTAGTGGATCGATAGCTGTACGTGGCAGGGGGAAGCGGAGGTGCGTGAAGAAGACCACTCATTCGTGGGGCGCGGCGCCGGGGTGCGTAGTGTCGTACCCATGAGTACGACAGGCGCGACCGCCGATCCGCTCGCGGCCCTGGGATCGCTGCCCGGTGTGGCCGAGTCCGTGGAGTCCGTACGCAAGGCCGTGGACCGGGTCTACGGTCACCGGATCATGCGGCGGCGCAGCAACGAGATCACGTCCGAGGCGGCGCTGCGCGGCGCCCGGGGCTCGGCGGCGTTGTCCGGCGCGGACTGGGCCCTGGAGGAGGTGCGCCGGCGGACCGACTTCAGCGGCGACGACGAGGCGCGCACGGTGGGAGCGGCCCTGCGGCTGACCGCCGAGGCGGGACAGCTGCTGTCCATCTGGCGCCAGTCCCCTCTGCGGGTGCTGGCCCGGCTGCATCTGGTGGCGGCCGCGGACAAGTCCGGTCAGGTGGGACGGCCGCGCCAGGACGGCGAGCCGGTGGACGAGCCGCTCGTCCAACTGCCGATGCCGGATGCCGCGGAGGCGCACGGCCGCCTGGACGGCCTGGCCGAGCTGGTCGCCGCGGGGGGTTCCGCCCCGGCGCTGGTGACCGCCGCCGTCGTGCACGGCGAGCTGCTGGCCCTGCGCCCCTTCACCTCGCACAACGGCCTGGTCGCGCGTGCGGCCGAGCGGATCGTCCTGGTCGGCAGCGGGCTGGATCCGAAGTCGGTCTGCGCGGCCGAGGTCGGACACGCCGAGCTGGGGCGGGCGGCCTACCTGGCGGCCCTCGACGGCTACGTCTCCGGCACTCCCGAGGGCATGGCCGCCTGGATCGCGCACTGCGGCAGAGCGGTGGAGCTGGGCGCGCGCGAGTCGACTGCGGTGTGCGAGGCGCTCCAGCGCGGAGCGGCGTAAGCGGGCGCCGGTGCGGCCCAACCAAATGCGGCGGTACGAGAATTCGTACCGCCGCTGGCATGCTCACCCAGTTACCAAGCGTCCTCGATATATGCCCATCAGGTCGGGACTTTGCCCGTCACCTGGTGCGGCTGGCCCGTAATCGACGGGTCGACGTCGCGTGGGTGCCCGGTGTTCATGCTCGGTCCGTGGGGCCAAATGCGTTCTTAAGGTGATCCTTTCGGATGTCCTTGGTCTCGCGGGCCGTTGACTCCTTTGTACTCCCGGCCGGGAACAAGTGGAAGGCCTTGCCGCACTTCTTTACTTGCACGTTCAAACACAGTGAA
Source organism: Streptomyces sp. 63XJN7_1_ISO-PGPR-S23-121 (assembly GCF_056173025.1). NCBI lineage: Bacteria > Bacillati > Actinomycetota > Actinomycetes > Kitasatosporales > Streptomycetaceae > Streptomyces > Streptomyces sp. 63XJN7_1_ISO-PGPR-S23-121. The sequence continues at coordinate 277,688 of NZ_CM149653.1, forward strand.
GGGGTTGTATCAGGCCACGTCCGTCCGCCGCCGGCTCGCGTACCAGACGAGGCCCGCGGTGGCCGCCGCGGCGCCTATCGCGGCGGCGGCCACGAGGGCCGGACGCGGCGGTACGGCGAAGCCGGGGACCCGCTGCTTGAGCCGCACGGGCCGGTGGAAGTCCAGGATCGGCCACGCGCGCGCCAGGGCTTCGCGTCGCAGGGCGCGGTCCGGGTTGACGGCGTGGGGATGGCCGACGGACTCCAGCATCGGCAGATCGGTCGCCGAGTCGCTGTACGCGTAGCAGCGGGCGAGGTCGTACCCCTCGGACGCGGCCAGGTCGCGGATCGCCTCGGCCTTGGTCGGGCCGTAGGCGTAGTACTCCACCTCCCCGGTGAAGCAGCCGTCCTCGCCCACGATCATGCGGGTCGCCACCACCCGGTCCGCTCCCAGGAGCTCGCCGATCGGTTCGACGACCTCGGCGCCCGACGTGGAGACGATGACGACGTCACGGCCCGCCGTGTGGTGCTCCTCGATCAGGGAGGCGGCCTCGTCGTAGATGATCGGGTCGATCAGGTCGTGCAGCGTCTCGGCGACGAGCTCCTTGACCAGCTGGACGTTCCAGCCGCGACAGAGCGCGGACAGGTACTTGCGCATCCGCTCCATCTGGTCGTGGTCGGCGCCACCGGCGAGGAAGACGAACTGCGCATAGGCGGTACGCAGGGCGGCCCTGCGGTTGATCAGCCCGCCTTGGTAGAACGACTTGCTGAAGGTGAGTGTGCTCGACTTCGCAATGACCGTCTTGTCCAGGTCAAAGAAGGCCGCGGTACGGGGCCAGGAGTGGTTTTCCACGACCCCGAGCATAGGCGCAGCCCATTCGGCGTAAGGTGTGGCGTGTGGGTTTGCCTGAGAAGGCTCTCGGGTACACCATGGAAGTCACGGATCGTTCGCGACCGTGCTAACCCGGTCCGACTCCTCCCCCCCCCGAGTCGGCCGTGGAGACGACCCCCGCTCTCCCCCCCGGCGGGGGTCGTCGCATGTCCGGGTGGGTTTTCCCTTCTGCCGTCGGCGTGTTTCGCGCACGTGGGCGGTGAGTGGCGAGTGGTTTGTCATGCCCATGATTAATCACTGTGTGTAGCTGTCGGACTGCTCAGCGGGAGTCGCGCGGAGCGGGAGCGGGGTGCGGCTCCGGACCCGCCGGTATGGGTGACGGCGATATCCACAACCGCGGAGTTGTCCACAGTTATCGACCAAGATCCACACAGTTTCGCGGATCGCTGCACCGTGATTCCACGCGTTCGGGCCGCGCCCACTCACAGGGCCGGTCCGCTTTGCCGGACGCATATGGCCGGCTTCCGGTTCTTCACACGCTTCGCCGTTGCGCGGGACGCAACGAAGCGGTGAAGCGACGACGCAGGACATGACGAGAACGAAGGGGGACGCAGACATGACCGGGACCGTCACACACGATCCGCCGCCCGCCGCCGGTGGGCGGCAGAGCGGCCCGTTGATCGTCACCGAGGACACGGAACTCCTGGACGACCTGCTGCGCCTGTGCGCGGCGGCGGGCGCCACGCCCGAGGTGCACCACTCGGTGCCGGGGAGGCCGGCGGCATCCGGGCAGCGCGGCAGCTGGGAGGCGGCGCCGCTCGTCCTGGTGGGTGACGACGCCGCCCGGCGCGTACGCGGGGCCACACGCAGACGAGGCGTGGTGCTGGTGGGCCGCGACCAGGACGACCCGGGAGTCTGGCAGAGGGCCGTCGAGATCGGCGCCGACCACGTCCTGATGCTGCCCGACGGCGAACAGTGGCTGGTCGACCGCATCGCCGACGTCGCGGAGGGCGTCGGCAGGCCCGCCCTCACGGTTGGTGTCATCGGCGGCCGGGGCGGTGCCGGGGCGTCCACGCTGGCCTGCGCGCTCGCCGTCACCTCCGCGCGCCAGGGGCTGCGCAGCCTGCTCGTGGACGCCGATCCGCTGGGCGGCGGCCTCGACGTCCTGCTCGGCGGTGAGACGGCCGAGGGACTCAGGTGGCCGGCGTTCGCGGCCTCGCGCGGACGGGTCGGCGGGGGTGCCCTGGAGGAGTCGCTGCCCGAGCTGCACTCGCTGCGCGTGCTCAGCTGGGACCGCGGGGACTGCGTCACCGTGCCGGCCCAGGCCGTACGGGCGGTCCTCGCCGCTGCGCGGCGCAGGGGCGGCACGGTCGTCGTCGACCTGCCCCGCCGGATCGACGACGGGGTCGCCGAGGTCCTCGCCCAGATCGACGTCGGTCTCCTCGTCGTCCCGGGCGAACTACGTGCCGTCGCGGCGGCCGGGCGGGTGGCCTCCGCGGTCGGCATGGTCCTGCGCGACCTGAGGGTCGCGGTACGGGGCCCGTACGCGCCGGGGCTCGACGACCGGGAGGTGGCCCGGCTGCTCGGGCTTCCGCTGGTCGGTGACGTGCCCGTCGAGTCCGGGCTGTTGCGGGCGACCGAGGGCAAGCGGCCACCGGGCGCCGCCGGACGGGGGCCTCTGGCGCGCTTCTGCCGGGAGTTCTGGGAGCGGGCGCTGGCGGCGGAGACGGGCGGTGCGGCATGAGGACGGCGTGGGATGACGACGACGCCGTGGGCGAGGGTACGCCGACCGGTGCGGTGGCCGTGGGGGCGGGCCCTGAGCGTTCCACCGCCCGTGGGGTGGCGTCCGGACAACCTGCCGCGGGGGCGGGTCGTCGGCGGGCGTCCGGGCGGCCCGCGTGGGCGGCCACGGGGGCGGGGCTTCAGGAGTCGTCCCCTGGACCGGCCGTCGGGTTGTGTGCGAGGGCAGGCGTCGGCACGGGAGTTGTCTCGGTGCCGTCCGCTGGTGCCCGGGGGATCACTGCGTACGCCCGTCCGGGCTCCGCAGTGCCGCCGGAGAGCCGAGCGCCCGGGAGGACGACGGGTCCGGCTGCCGCGGTGGCCGTCGAGCGAGCATCTTCGATGGTCCCGGGCCGGGCTTCCGCGGTGAACCTTGGGCAGGCGTCTGCGGGAGCCCCGGGCCGCGCATCCGTCGTGGCTCCTGGGCGAGTGTCCGCGGTGGCCCCGGGCCGGGCTGCTGGGGTGGACCTTGGGCAGGCGTCTGCGGGAGCCCCGGGCCGCGCATCCGTCGTGGCTCCTGGGCGAGTGTCCGCGGTGGCCCCGGGTCGTGCTTCCGCGGTGGCTCCGGGCCGCGGTTCCCCGGCGGTCCCAGGGGCCGGTTCCGGGATGGCCGATGCGGGGTCGGTCTCCGGGCTGCTCGACGGTGTGCGGCGCCGGCTCGCCGAGAGCGGGGCCGAGCCGACCCCCGCGCGCGTGGCTCAGGCGCTGCGGGAGCAGGGACGGGTGCTGGGGGACGCGGAGATCCTCGGTGCCGCCGAGCAGTTGCGGTCGGAGCTCGTCGGCAGCGGACCGTTGGAACCGCTGCTCGCCGATCCGTCCGTGACCGACGTACTGGTGTCCGCCCCGGACCGGGTCTGGGTGGACCGTGGCGGCGGCCTGGAGCTCACGCCGGTCGCCTTCACGGACGCCGGAGCGGTGCGGCGGCTCGCGCAGCGTCTCGCCGCCGTCGCCGGGCGCCGGCTCGACGACGCCCGGCCGTGGGTGGACGCCCGGCTGCCCGACGGCACCCGGCTGCACGCCGTGCTACCCCCGGTCAACCAACCACCTGGGTAGCTTACCGGAGTGCCCCCGTGACCTGGGCGGACGTTGCCCAACTCCGTTGCGCGCGGGGCTAGTTGACCTTCGGCAGCGGATCGGCCACGAACGTCCCCAACCCGACTTCGCCGCGCGTCCAACCTTCCTCGCGCACGTGTCGCATGGCCTTCGCTGCCGTCGCATTCACGACGCCGAACTCTTGGGCAATCTCAAGCGTGGACGGCACACGGCTACCCGGCGGATAGGTCCCGTCTTCAATCCGCCGGATGATCACTGCGGCAATCTGTCGCCACAGCGGGCGCGTGCGGTCAAGCTCCATACCTTCAGCGTGGGTGTCCATGGGTCTCTGCGCATCCGTGGATAACCGTGGATAACTACGGGTACGGTGGTGCCGGTAACAGAAACGCCCCCAGGGTGGCCGGTAGGAGGGCCGCCCCAGGGGCTAACCGAAGAATGGAGCTTCGGCTATGCGAACCCTACTGGCCGCGATCCTCGCGCTCTTCCTGCCCGCCCAGGGCAAGCGCCGCGCTAAGCCTGCCCCCGCGCCGACCACACCCGCCCCCGTACGCCGTCCGCTGCCTGCCCCCAGGTCTCCCCGTCCGCTCGACGTGATCGAAGCTGACGGGCTTCCCCTTGTGCGCCCCTTCCTGATCGCGCACGAACGGGAACGGGAACGGGCGCTTCAGCGGGAACGGCGAATCGCATCAACGCTCGCAGCAATGGGAATTGACTACCCGTACGGTCCCCAGGGGCGTGCGGCATGACTGAGCCGTCCCGCTACCCCGAAAGCCCGGTCGTGCTGCCGCTTGATGATTGGCTGTACGAAGCTCACCCGGTCGCCGGTTGCTCGACGTGCGCTGAGGCACTGGCAGCACTGGCGGCAGCGAAGAAAAGCGGAGACGCGAACGCCCGATTCGAAGCGGCGCGCATTGTCCGGCAGCACCCGCACGAAACGGGAGTGTCCGAGTGAGCGAAATTCAGGGACTCCGCCGACTGGGGCACGACGCGGCGAGCGGAAAGACGGCTTACGCGCGCACAGCGCCCGGCGAGCTTCTCGAAGGCATGGCGGACATGACGGCGTTGGAGTCGGCGACGGTTTGGCTCACCCTTGCCGAAGCGATGACGAACGGCGCTCAACTCGACGCCGACGAAGCGAACTTCGTGTTGGCGCGCGTTGTTGAAGCCTTGGGCGAAGTCATCCCGATTGCCGCCCGTGTGGTCGAGGACAACGACGCCCTTGCCCTGTACGCCGAAGCCGGACGCGATATCGGCGCGGGCATGCGCGACATGACGCCGTAAGGACCCTCAGGAACGCACAGAAGCCCCCGACAGCGCCCAGGACTTCCCGGGTGGCCGTAGGGGGCTTCGTCGTACTCTCAGCGCGTCTCAGGGGGCGTCAGCCGGTCGCGCTGTGCGTCTTCCTCGCGGCAGGCTTCGGGGTGTCGTCCCATCGTCGTCAAGGGCGCGCATAGCAATCAACGCGAATTGATCAAGGGTGTCAGTCAGCAGGCGCACCGTAGCGAGTAGTTCATTTATGACGCCCTCGTATTCTCGCTGTGCAGCCTCGTGACGGTCTTCGTCGTCTTCGTCTACGCTCAGGAATCTATGTTCCTCGGCGATGACGACTTGCATTTGTTGCACCACGTCCAATGCGATATTGCGTACCTGAGAAGCGCCTACGACCACGGATTCCGGACCCAACAGGCTGACGTCAACCCATTGCGCATTGATCGATTTCCTAAGCGACTCTTGCGTATCAAGATCAGGGTGCTCATAGAATTCCATCAGCGTAAAACGTTCTTTCAGGTCCGTGATTGTGGCTATGAACGTCTTATACGTTTCACGTCGTGGTTCGTGCCGCTCCTGAACGTACTGCGACCTTGCCGATATTCGCGCCCCTTCGCGCTGTGCCCAGCCTGAAACGACGGCGGCGCCTATTGTCGCCAGTGATCCCAGGAAGGTTCCGAGTAGTGCCGCAACGACCGCATTCATGCGCTGAGTCTGAGGTGAGCACCGCCGGGTGTCCAGACCACCCCCGGGGCACGACAGAAGCCCCGTAGGCGCCCCCAGGATCGTTCCCAGGTGCCTACGGGGCTTCATGGTGGTGCGGGGCGCTCAGAAGACGTCCGGGGCATTCGCGCAGCGATACACGTCGTGCACGTCGCCCCAGGGAGTTTCATCAACGCCCGGTTCGGCGCCCGTATCGCGAAGGAACGCGAGCCGGAACAACGGGAATTGCGGGTGCGCCGTCGGCTCCATCCCGCTGCGAACGATCCGGTTAGCCAGTTCCGACGTAACGTCAGATACAGCGAAACTCATACGGCCTTCCCTTCGTCGTCGCTCACTCGAAGCGCCTTAGCAATCAGCGCGTCGAGATCATCACTGCCGGTTTCTGCCGGGTGCATCTCATGCTTCAGAAGCTGGGCGTCGATCTGAGCGACGAAGCGAAGCGCGGGATGCGCGACCGGTACCCCAGCCGAGCCGGGCACTAGAACGCCCTGAGTGGCGATAGAAGCGACGATTTGCGCCCATAGGTCTCTCAGGTCGTCATGACGGCTTGTATCGCGCTGTGCGTCGTCCTGGGGGCGCAGTGGCACCACAGCGGCAGACGCACGCTTCAGGCGGTTAGCACGCTTTCGGCAGGCTTCACCGCAGTAGATCATTCGCCGGTCGGCGTCAGCGGGAAGCGGCTTTCCGCACGCCCCGCAAAGTCGGTCGTTCATTGGTCACTTCCTTTGTGGTGAATTCCGCTGCGTGACACCCGGCGGGCCGGTCACTCACGGACGCGATTTCCGAGCTGGGACCGGGATCGCTGAGGACACTTCGTCTGAACTTCGAAGCCGCTACCGCCCCTATCGCGAAGCGGATTGCAAAGAAGACGACCCATCATGCATTGCCTTGACCTGGGCAAACACCCTTCGCCGGCGAATGCCTGATGGGTCGTCACTTCACTAAGGCGAAGCCATCAACCTACTCACGTGAGTAGCCTGATCAGCCGCGCCGTCTTGTCGCTCCGACCTGGGCAATGTGTCCGGCCGTAGTCCTGCCCGATGTGGCATTGAAGATCAGCGCCGCATTCTCGTAATCCGACTGAGCCGTGATCACGCCAATGGGCGACGGGGACGAAGCGCGCTTAGACCGAAGCTCAATGCCCAGCGCTGCCGCACGCTCGACACATTCACCCAGGGACAGAAAGCGGGCACCCCCCTCTATGGCGCACTGCCTATCCATGAGAGACACCCCCTTATCCGTCCGCGCTGCCACTGCCCCCAGGACAGGACCAAACCGGCCGCACTCAGCGCACCTAACAGGCATGGACTCATTGAGCACAGCGAAGCGCGCACCGCGCGTGATGAGTTCCCGATCCCGCTGGGTCCGGCGACGTTCCCGCTTATCGCGCATCCGCTCACGCCACGTCATAACTCCACCTTCGATAGTTCAGCTCAGACTCACACGTCAGACAGACATAACCGTCGACTGACGGAATGCGAGGTGCATCGCTCATCACGACGTCGAGCGGCAGCGGATGAAACTTGCGCCGCAGCGTGCGAATCGTGAACGCCGACGTATGGCCGTTCTGTATCTCGCCGCCGCTGCACTTGATTGCAACATCACATTTCATATGTCCCGCCACATCTCACGCTGATGAAACCATTGGGTGCACGCGCGGCAGGCAAGTGTGCGTTGCGCTTTCTTGGCCGACGCTATTCGCACGTTGGCCCGCTGTAGAACTTCGCTCAGCTCGACCACTTCCACAAAGGAGGGCTCATAGAACGGTGTGCCGACGTCGCTGAGCCCTTCAGCCCTGTCTCGCCCCCGGCAATCACTGAGCATTGCGCAGGGCAGAAGCCCCGGGAAACCAGCCGCTTCAGCGCGTACGGCAAGGGTTTCCCGGAGCCTCGCAATCTCGTTCAGGCTCACGCGGCAGGCGCCACAATCTGAACGTGAGCGGCATTGGCAACAACGACGTCGCCGATACGGGCGCGACCGGCGAGCGCAACCTGATCCTTGTAGAAAAGCTCAGGGTGATCGGTGGCCGAAGCAACGCCCAGGTTTTCCCGCATGGCAACAGCCGTGTTCCCCAGCGCTGCCACAATCGCCGTGTCGGCAGGCACGGACGGAATGGCCACGATCTCAGGAAGCTTCGCGAGAAGAGCGCCGTCAATGGCGCCCAGGAACGCCGCCTCAGTGTCCGGGTGCATCAGGAGCGTGTCAGGAATGGCACGCGCCGTCTTGACCCGCGCAATGGCGCCCAGGACACCCGCAGCGTCCACAGCGGCAGCGGTTACGGTGCCCAGTCCCATAAGACCGGGCACGGTTACGTCGCCGTCGGTGCCGCCGTTCACAATGACGTCGTCCACCCCGGCGCCCAGCGCGGACAGAAGCGCAGCGTCAATGCTCGATTCGAGCTGCGGGTAATCCTGAAGGTTGTCATGGTCGGCCTTGACCATGGCCATAACCTTCACGGTTTCGAAGGTGCCGATAGCGCCAGTCTCGATAGTGCCCGGCTGAAGCTCATCATTCCGGCCGGTAATGCTGGCCTGAAGCTGCGGAACGACGGGAACATATCCGCGAGTCGAGTTGTGCGTGAAGGTCTGCACACGGCCGATGAGCTGAGAACCGTTCGGCGCCTCAGCGAGCATGACCGGGGCCGCATTCCAGTTGCCCGTGTCGAGTGCGTCAAGGGCGTCGGCGGAGCGCTCAACGAAGCTGAAACTCTCGTTTCGCTCCACCGGCATACCGAGAATGCGCACGTCACTGAAAGAACGCTTCGTAACGTCGTCGGGAAGGTGATCCGCACCCGCAGAAACGACCGCATTCACATAGGCCGAGCGCTCATCCGTCTTGACGGCGTCGCCGACAAGGCCACGAAGGGCGCCGTCGTGCTCCGCAATCTCAGTGAGAAGACGCTCTTCGGTGTCCTTTGCTCCGGCGGGCATGTTGGCGCCGTACCTCGCCTGAAGCGCCGTCAGCTTCGCCGTGGCAGCGTCGCGCTTCGCAATGTGGTCGGCGGCAAGAGTGGCATCAAGGGCCATGGGTGTTTTTCCTTCGGGAGTTGTGTTGGTTGGTCGCTGTGAATCCTGGGAAGGGCGCGGAGCGGCAAAGCCCCGTGCCTAACCCACAACCCACAGCGGGTTAGCTACTCACGTGAGTAGGTTGTGTGCGCCCTTGTGGCGCTCAGTCCATTGCAGCAACCGGAATTGCGTCCGGCGGAACGAGACTGTGAGTTTTCAGCGGCTTACGGTCGTTCTTTATGGTGAGTCCCAGGATCACGACGGAGCCGGTATGCGTTACGGCGAGGTGGTATCCGGCAGCGCGTAGCCACGGGGTGGCCGTATTACGGTCGATATGCGGGCGTCCACGCCGTGCCGACCATCCGCCGAAGCAGCGACAGAACGAGTCGAGCCATGCGCATGCGTCGTCGTCGTGCACCGTTTCGGATCGCAGAAATTCCCATACCTGATCACGATTAGCGCTCATCGGGCACCCGCAATCCGGCGCATAGCTTCAGCGGCATCCGGATTCGGCACTTCAGTCTTCGGCCGTGTAAGCCCGACCCCCTTCGCGACCGGCGCCCAGCCGACCATGACGATTCGCACGTTGCGACGCTTCAGGGCATCTTCGAGCGCTCCCATTTCCGGGAACGGCGCATCGTGCTTACGTGCCCAGGTGGCGCACGCGTTGCGCAGCATTTCGAGCGGCACGGAACGACTCTTTCCGTGTGCTGTGCGCGCGTTCAGGAATGCTTCGATGGTGGGGGCCATTTGTTTTCCTTCGGGAATGGTGAAGGGCGCACATCGTTTATGACGTACGCCCTTCGGAGAAACATTTGAGGCCGAAGCCGGCTTGTGGCCTAAGTCACTAATAATTTCGCTCTTCGCCCGTGAACGTATTCGTGCGCTTGAACACAATGTCGACGGCGCCCGTAGTCCACATCAGATACGCCTTATACGACGACAGAAGACGTTCCCGATTCGCGGCGCGCGTTTCCTTGTCTACGGCTTTCCAAAGCCGATCACGGAGCTTTAGCACTTCGACGGGATCAGCGCCAAACCGGCTCACGTGCTTGTCGTATTCCTTGTGACACTTTCGGCACAGAGGCATATACCCGCTGGGATCAGGCGAGTAGGCACGCCACTTCTGATCTCGGATAATCTCCGGCGACTCCCAGTCAAGTGCCCAATCATGAGCGCTCAATCCGCAGAAGTCGCACGGGTAATACCGGGCCGGTCCGTGAAGCCGCTTCACACGGGCGTGCGCATTCTCGTACGCGTAGGCGGAAGTCACTTGCTCGACTCCTTCGCCACAGCGGCAGTACGCGACTGATAGACGCGCTTCCAACACTTGTCAGTGCAGTAGCGGCGACGCTTTCCGCGCAGTACCGGGAAAGTGGCTTCCCTGCCGCACATCGGATCGGCGCAAGTGATCGAGTACTGGCGGCGTCCGTACCCGTCAACGAATTCACGGTTGGCGACCATGCGGGCTTCGTCCTGGGCGGCCTTGTGCTCGGCCTCAGCGCGACAAACCGGCGACGCCGTCTCTCGCTTCGGGTTGCAGCTCCGCTGTGCCTCAGACTCGCGCACAACGCTTTCGCCGCACTTCCGGCACGTCAGCGTGAGCGGAAGCTTCAGGTTCGTCAGCTTCGTCTGAAGGCGAGTGAGCCGGGAAGTCCGCGCCCGGCAGGCATCGGAACAGAAACGCTTGTTGGCGTATGTGGCGCGCTCACCGATTTGGGGAATCGGGTTGCTGCAACCTATGTCGGCGCAAGTGCGCATGGCGGGGCATCCTTCGCTGTGGTGGAAACGAAAAACGCCCCTTCCCAGGGAATCAACGCAGCGCCACCACACGCTTACGTCGACTCAACCCAGGAAGGGGCGAGGTGTGTGCATTGGCCTGAGCACAAGGCCACCGGCACACGGCGGGTTCATGGGGCGGGAAAGCGTGGTGGTCCCGCAGCAAGGGCGCCGTAAAGCGCCTCTATCTATATGAAGGGAGTCGGCAACCTGCCCCAGTCAGCGCCACAGCGGGAAGGCGGGGCGAGTGACGTACTAAGACGAACAGAATGCATCTACTGATTGCCCTATGAGATCTCTTTAGTGAATGTGTAGATACATAATGTTCGTCTTAGTACGTCACTCAGGAGAGAGAAAGCCCAGGTCAGACGATGTTTCGGCGCTCTTCGCTGTGTGGTGCTGAAGTTGCCAAAGTGACGCCGACCGGCCGTTCCGACAGTAAGGCGCACAGAAGCGCTAAATCTTTTGCCCCATTTGGGGGGTCGCCCAGCGCATACGCCGTGACCGGCACCACACTCGCCCCGCCATGAAGCCCCGGTAATCCGCCCAGGGGTGACGTCCTGCGGGAATCCCTTCAGCTCCGCCACACTGCCGGATGACTACTCACGTGAGTAGTCACTTTCTCGGCTTCACCGTGCTGCCGCAGCGGAGCCACTGAGCGCCCGTCTCCGCCCCGCTGAGCGCTCCGCCGTCCGCCGGTAGCTCCGCGCCCCTCACAGCGCCGTACGCGGGCATAGAGAAGCCCCCGGCTCCGTAGTGGCAACCGGGGGCGTGTGTGGCGTTCTGAGGGGCGTACGGGTGGCTAGGCGCCCAGGGCTTCAGGGTGCCCCTGCAAGGCCGCTAGAAGCGCTTCCAGCCGCTCTACTTTCTGCCGGGTCAACACGCTGCGGTCGCCCTTGTGCTGACGCCGGTACAAGACGTCGAGCCGGAAGGACGTGTAACGGATCTCCGCAGCAAGGAACTTGCGCTCTTCGTCGCTCACGCTGCCGACTCCGCCCACTCGATACGAACGCGTTCCGCACCGTTGAACCGGGCGCCCTTGTAAGGCGCCTTCGTGACGGTCACCCGCTCGACGGCGAGCCGCACAAGGTCACGCCGCGTCGACTGTTCCGCGTTGTCGTACGCCTGCCGTGCGAAGCCTTCGAGAAGGAACGTGATATCGACGCGCGGGCTTTCCAGCGCCGACAACCGTTCTTCAGCTTCCGCCTTCCGCAAGTCGAGATCAGCGGCAAGGTTCGCGAAGTGGACGCGAAGGGCGCCATTGAACATTCCGGCCTTGTAGTCGGCGGCAAGTTGCTTTGCCTCTTGCTCGACGCCCCGCAGTGCCGCTTTCGCTTCGCTGATCGCTGCCGTTTCCTGGGGCGCGTTCAGTGCCGCATACCGGTCAGCGACGATTCCGAGAAGCGCGTCTTCCGCGTCGGATGCGCCCAGGCGTGCCGACCACGCGTCGACCACATAGCTTTCGATTGCGGTAATGCTCACTGAAGCGGGCGCCGGGCAGGCAATGCCGGAACGCTGCTGATTGCACAGCAATGAGCCGCCACTACGCGCCATGTTGTACCCGCACCCGGCGCACACGCAGAGTCCGACCATGGTTGTTTCAGCACGGCCACGACGGGGCGCTTCAGGATTGGCGGCAAGCTGGAATCCGGAGATCACCCGGCGTGCGCGCGCTGCCTTGTCGGCGGGAATGGTGGCTTCGTCCTTCGCTGCGCACCGCACCCGCTTGCCGTCGTTCAGGTAGGCGACCGGCGTTGTCTTCTTCACGCTGACAGTCAACCACCCTTCGTGAACCGGGTGGTGGACGATTTGACGCACGGTCGCGCTGTGCCACTTGCCGCCGCCCGGACCGGGAATCTTGTCAGCGTTCAGCCCCTTCGCGATTACGCGCGTGCTCGACCCAGCTTCAGCTTCCGCGTAGATGCGCTCGACAATGGGCCACGTCTTCGGCTTGTTGTGAAGCTTCCGGTTCTTGTCGACGGTCCACCCGTACGGCGGACGCGCAAGCCACTTGCCCTCTGTGCGCTGCCGCTCTTTCGTGGTGCGGACGTTGTACGAAAGTCGGTCGCTGTACTCGAAGGCGTCTTCCGCGCGCTGAATGATCCAACGCCGGTCACGCTTGCGGGACGTGTCAAGGTCTTCGTAATCGAAGACGACGCGCTTTCCGGAGTCGAGAAGATCAATGACGCTGCGCGCGCCCTTACGGCTGAAGCGGTCCATTGCGAAGCACCACAGTGCGGGTACTTCGTCGCTGAGAACGGCGGCAAGCGCCTTTTCGAATTCGGGACGCTCGACGGCGCGGAAGGCGGATTCGTTTTCCCGCCACACCTTCCGGACGCCGTAGCCGTTTTGGTCTGCCCAGCGTCGGCCCCGGTCTTCCTGGGCGCGGATGCTGAGGGCGTCGGTTCCTGCGCTGACGCGCTTCGACTTGCGTACGTACAGATCGACTTGCGGCTTCATAGCGGCACCCGCTTTCACCTGGGGGTTTCGCTAGCTACCAAGGTGGTCGGCAACCCCCGGTGGCCGTCGGCTGCACATGCCTCTCGCTGCGGGTGGTGCGGCCGCGCGCCTTCACGCTCGACGAGCTGACGGCGGCGGGCACCGTGCCCCCCGGCGGGGACCGGGTGCTGCGGGCGCTCCTGCGGGCTCGGCTCTCCTTCCTCGTCAGCGGCGGCACCGGCAGCGGCAAGACAACGCTGCTGAGCGCGCTGCTCGGGCTGGTCGGCCCCGGTGAGCGGATCGTGCTCGCCGAGGACTCGGCGGAGCTGCGGCCGGACCACCCGCACGTCGTCCGCCTGGAGACCAGATCCGCCAACCAGGAGGGCGCGGGCCTGGTCAGCCTGGAGGACCTGGTGCGGCAGGCCCTGCGGATGCGGCCGGACCGGCTGGTCGTCGGCGAGGTGCGCGGACCCGAAGTGGTGCATCTGCTCGCCGCCCTGAACACCGGCCACGCGGGCGGCTGCGGGACCGTGCACGCCAACGCCGCCGCCGACGTACCCGCCCGGCTGGAGGCACTCGGCACCGCCGCCGGACTGGACCGGGCAGCCCTGCACAGCCAGTTGGCGGCGGCCCTGTCGGTCGTCCTGCACCTGGTGCGGGACCGGGCGGGACGGCGTCGCATCGCCGAAGTGCACGTGCTGGAACGGGACCCGTCGGGCCTGGTGAGGACGGTCCCGGCACTGCGGTGGGGCGCGGAGGCGTTCGTTGCCGAGCGCGGGTGGGAGCGGCTGCGGGAACTGCTGCGCGGCGAAGGACTCGGAGCGCGGCATCTGGAAGGGAGGCCAACCGATGACGGGAACAGGTGAACTGACGACGGCCGCCGCCCTGGCGTGCCTGGTCGCGGGCGCCCGGCTGACGGTCGGGTGGCACACCGGGGCACGGCGCGCGCGCCTGCTGCTCCGGGGAGGCGGGACGGCCGGGACCGGGCCGCCCACGGTGAGGCGGGTGACGGACGGGCTGCGGCAGGTACGCGGTCGGCTGCGGGGCGAGTGGTGGTCCTTGGCGGCCGGGCTGGTGCTGGCGGTACTGGGCGCCTCGGTGCTTCCGGTCGTCGCGGGAGCGGCCGGAGTGCCGGTGCTGCGGCGCGTACGGCTGGCCGGCCGGGACCGACGGGACCGGGAACACCGGCAGGACGCGGTCATCGCACTGTGCGGCGTGCTCGCGGGCGAGGTGCGGGCGGGCCGGCAGCCGGGGGAGGCACTGCTGTGCGCAGCGCACGACCCCGGAGGACTCGGTGACGCGCAGGCGGCGGTACTGGCGGCGGCCAGGTTCGGCGGGGACGTCCCGGCCGCCCTCGCGGCGACGGCACACCGACCGGGCGCCGACGGACTGCGCGGCCTCGCGGCCTGCTGGCGGGTGGCCGTCGACCAGGGCGCCGGGCTCGCGGCGGGGCTCGAGCGGCTGGAGGCCGCACTGCGCGCCGAGCGGGACCAGCGGGCCGACCTGCGCGCCCAGTTGGCGGGCGCCCGCGCCACGGCGGTGATGCTGGCCGGCCTGCCGGTGCTGGGCCTCCTGCTCGGTGTCGCCCTCGGCTCCGACCCGTTGCACGTCCTGCTGCACACCGGAGGAGGACTGGGGTGCCTGCTGGCCGGCGCGGTGCTGGAGGGCCTCGGACTGTGGTGGGTGTCCCGGATCGTGCGAGGCGCGGAGGCGGCGGCGTGAACGGGGACGTCGCCCACAGGCTGGGGACGGTGTTGGGGGTGGTGTTGCTCGCCGGGTGGCTGGTGGGCCGGGCCGGCGCCGTGCGGCGGGAGCGTGCGGTGCGCAAGCGGCTCGCGGCGCTGATGGTCCCCGAGCGGGCCCGGGCCGGCCCACGGGGCGGCGAGGTACTGGACGCCGCGCGCAGGTGGCTGCCCCTGGTGGGGACGGTGGGCGCCGGATGGGCCCTGGTGGGCGGCGTGATCGGTGTCGTGGTGGGGCTGACCGCGGCGGCAGCGCTGTGGCGTTGGAATGCGAAACGACCGGCCGCCGGATCGGCCGCGGAGGAGACCACCGCCGTGGAGGCCGCCCGCCAACTGCCCTTGGCGGCCGATCTGCTGGCGGCGTGCGTGGCGGCAGGGGCCGGCCCGGTGGTCGCGGCCCAGGCCGTCGGCGACGCCCTCGGCGGACCGGTCGGGGACGCGCTGGCGCGTGGCGCCGCGGAAGTCCGGCTCGGTGGTGAGCCGGGCGGTGCCTGGCGCGGGCTGGCCGCGTTGCCGGACGCCGCGTCCTTGGCGCGGCTGCTGGAGCGCGCCGACGTGTCCGGCATGCCCGCCGCCGGACCGGTCGCCCGGCTCGCCGCCCAGGCCCGCGCCGACCGGGCACGGGCCACGACGGTCCGGGCCCGCCGGGCGGCCGTCATGGTCACCGCGCCGGTGGGGCTGTGCTTCCTGCCCGCCTTCGTCGCGGTGGGCGTGGCGCCGGTGGTGATCGGCCTCGCGGGCGGGGTGCTGGGCGGCGGAGGAGGTGGTGGGTGACGGGAGCGGAGGGCGACGGCGTGGCGCCGGCGAGCGAGTGAACCGACGGACGAGCGAGTGAACGACGGAACCGAACCTCACGGGGGTTGTGATGAATCGATCGGTACGGCCATGGCTGCGTGCCCTGGTGTGCGCAGTACGCGCGGCGCGGCGGCAGGCCGGGCCGCGGCGGGACGCGGGAATGGTCACTTCGGAGTACGCGATGGGCATCGTCGCGGCGGTGGCGTTCGCCGTGGTGCTCTACAAGGTGGTGACGAGCGGGGCGGTCAGCGCGGAGCTCCAGGGCATCGTGAAGCGGGCGCTCGATGCGCGGATGTGAGCGGTCGGCGGGGCGGGAAGCCCGTTGGAGAGCCGACGGGGGGTTCGTGACGGCCGAGACCGCCGTGGTGCTGCCGGTGCTGGTGGCGTTCGCGATGGCGCTGGTGTGGGGTCTGCTGGTCGTGGCCGCCCAGATCCAGTGCGTGGACGCCGCCCGCACGGGAGCTCGCGCGGCGGCCCGGCAGGACCCGGCCGACGCGGTCGTCCAGGTCGCCCGGGAAGCGGCGCCGCACGGTGCGCGGGTCACCGTCGCCCGGGAGGCGGACCGGGTCCGTGTGGTGGTCGTGGCCGCACCGCCGGTACTGCACGGCCTGCCCTTCGAGGTACGGGAGGAGGCCGTCGCCTCGGTCGAGCGAGCGGCCGGCCCGGCCGTGGCCCGCACGGGTGGGACGCCGGCCGATCCGGCAGGGGGCCCGGCAGCGGACGCGGTCCCGGGCCGGACGGCGGACGCGCCGACGGGGGCCAGGCCATGAGCGGTGGCTTCTCGTCCCGCCGGGCGGCCGTCCGGCACGCCCTGGAGGGTTCCGACCGGGGATCCGCCACCGTCTGGAGTGTCGGCGCGATCGCCGTCCTGTGCCTCGTGTTCGGCATCGTGCTGGCTCTGGGGCAGGCCGTCGCGGCCCGGCACCGTGCGGCCGGCGGGGCCGACCTCGCGGCGCTGGCGGCGGCCGACCACTGGTCGCTGGGCGGCCCGGCGGCGTGTGCCCACGCGGACCGGATCGCGCGGGCCCAAAACACGCGGCTGGTGCGGTGCGTCCTGACCGGCCAGGTCTCCGACGTGACCGCGGCGTCGGGCCGAGGCCCTTTCGGGGCGGAGGTCCGGGCCCGGGCCGGCCCTGCGGAACCGGACCCGGGGACTGGGCCGAGACCGGCCCCGTGACGCCGCGGTGGAGTGGCGAGGCGCCGCGACGGCGTGGCTGGGCGCCGCGCCTGACGCGCCTACCGACCCTCCGTCCCCGGCGCCGCCTCCGTTGCTCCTCGCAGCAGCACCGTGAGCAGCCGTACGGCCCCCCGCTTGTGCAGCGGATCGTTGCCGTTGCCGCACTTCGGGGACTGGATGCAGGACGGGCAGCCCGCGTCGCACTCGCAGGAGGCGATGGCCTCCCAGGTGGCCGTGAGCCACGCCCGGGCCGTGTGGAAGGCGCGCTCCGAAAAGCCAGCACCACCCGGATGGCCGTCGTACACGAAGACCGTCGGCAGCAGTGTGTCCGGGTGCAGCGGCACCGACACGCCACCGATGTCCCAGCGGTCGCACGTGGCGAACAGGGGCAGCATGCCGATCGACGCGTGCTCGGCGGCGTGCAGGGCGCCACCGAGGATCTCCGGGTTGATCCGGGCCTCGTCCAGCTGGTCCTCGGTCACGGTCCACCACACCGCACGCGTGCGCAGCGTCCGGGGAGGGAGGTCGAGCTTCGTCTCACCCAAGACCTCGCCGGTGATCAGCCGCCGGCGCAGGAAGGAGACCACTTGGTTGGTGACCTCGACGGAGCCGAGGCACAGGCGTCCGTCGCCCCACGGGACCTCGAGGTCGGTCCGGAGGACGGAGATCGACGTCGTGTCGCGGGCGACCGTGGAGTACGACGGCGTGGCCTGCTCCACCAGGGCGACGGAGTCCTCCAGGTCCAGCGAACGCACGAGATACGTGCGGCCCTGGTGGAGGTGGACGGCGCCCTCGTGGACGGACGTGTGGGCGGCGCCGGCGTCGACCGTGCCCAGCAGCCTGCCCGTCCCGGCCTCGACGACCTGGACCGGACGTCCGCCCTCCCCGCGGATGTCGGTCAGGTCGGCGGCCCGCTCACGGCGCGTCCAGTGCCAGGCCCGGGTCCGGCGGCGCAGCAGCTTCGCCGCCTCCAGCTGGGGGAGCAGCTCCTCGCAGGCGGGGCCGAAGAGCTTCAGGTCGTCCTCCGTCAGGGGCAGCTCGGCCGCGGCGGCGCACAGGTGGGGGGCGAGGACGTAGGGGTTGTCGGGGTCGAGGACCGTGGACTCCACGGGCTGGTCGAACAGGGCCTCCGGGTGGTGGACGAGGAAGGTGTCCAGCGGGTCGTCCCGGGCGACCAGCACCGCCAGCGCCCCCTGCCCCGACCGGCCCGCGCGTCCGGCCTGCTGCCACAGCGACGCCCGGGTGCCCGGGTAGCCGGCGATGACCACGGCGTCCAGGCCGGAGATGTCGACACCGAGCTCGAGGGCGTTCGTCGCCGCGAGCCCGAGGAGTTCGCCCGAGTGCAGGGCGCGTTCCAGGGCGCGGCGCTCCTCGGGGAGGTAGCCGCCGCGGTAGGCCGCGACCCGCCGGGTCAGTGAGCGGTCGACCTCGGCCAGGCGTTCCTGGGCGATCACCGAGATCAGCTCGGCGCCGCGCCGGGAGCGTACGAAGGTGATCGAGCGCATGCCCTGCACGGTGAGGTCGGTGAGCAGGTCGGCGGCCTCGGCGGTGGCGGTGCGGCGGACCGGCGCGCCCTTCTCGCCCTCCAGTTCGGTCAGGGGCGGTTCCCAGAGGGCGAACACCAGTTCACCGCGGGGCGAGGCGTCGTCGGCGACCTCGACCACCGGCAGCCCGGTGAGCCGGCGGGCCGCCACCGAGGGCTCGGCGGCGGTGGCGGAGGCCAGCAGGAACACGGGCGACGCGCCGTAGCGGGCGCACAGCCGGCGCAGTCTGCGCAGCACCTGGGCGACGTGCGAGCCGAAGACGCCGCGGTAGGTGTGGCACTCGTCGACGACGACGTACCTCAGCGACTTCAGGAAGGAGGACCAGCGGGGGTGGGACGGCAGGATCGCGCGGTGCAGCATGTCCGGATTGGTGAGGACGTAGGTGGCGTACTGGCGGATCCACTCGCGTTCCTCGAACGGCGTGTCGCCGTCGTACACGGCGGCTCGCACAGATGTGCCCAGTGGTTGTGCGAGTTCCTTCACGGACCGGCACTGATCGGCGGCCAGCGCCTTGGTCGGAGCCAGGTAGAGGGCGGTGGCGCCCCGCCCGTTCGGGGCCTCGGAGCCGTCCAGGAGCGTCGACAGGACCGGCACGAGGTAGGCCAGGGACTTGCCGGAGGCGGTGCCGGTGGCGACGACCACCGAATCGCCGTCCAGGGCGTGTTCCGCGGCCCGTGCCTGGTGGGCCCAGGGGTGCTCGATGCCCGCGTCCCGCACCGCCGCGACGACCTCCGGGCGAATCCGGTCCGGCCAGAGGGCATGACGGCCCGCACGCGGGGGCAAGTGCTCCGTATGAGTGATGCGCGCAGCCCGGTTCGGTCCCGCGGCGAGCCGGTCCAGGAGCGTGCCCGGATCCGGCCGGGAGCCGGGCCCCGCCGGGGTTCGATCGGATCGGTGATTCGTGGCCATCGGCACCGAGTGTGTCACTGGCGTGACGGACAATGGGACCAAGGCGTCGTGCACGCCTGCCGGTAAGTGATTGAATGCCATCGCGGCTGGCGAACCGTCCTGGGAGCTTCAAGCCGAGGTGTCCCGAGGGACGACCGCTCGATAGCAAGGTGCTGGAGGATCCGTGGACCTGTCCCTGTCGACCCGTACCGTCGGCGATCGTACGGTCGTCGAGGTCGGTGGCGAAATTGACGTATACACCGCGCCCAAGCTGCGCGAGCAGCTGGTCGAGCTGGTGAACGACGGGAGTTTCCACCTCGTCGTCGATATGGAGGGCGTGGACTTCCTCGACTCCACCGGGCTCGGCGTGCTGGTCGGCGGACTGAAGCGCGTGCGCGCCCATGAGGGCTCGCTGCGCCTGGTCTGCAACCAGGAGCGCATTCTCAAGATCTTCCGTATCACCGGCCTCACCAAGGTGTTCCCCATTCACACCTCGGTCGAGGAAGCGGTGGCGGCCACCGACTGACGACCGTCCCCCGGGCCAGCGCCCGGGGCGACCGAACCAAGGAGGGGCTGGGCTGTCGACAGCCCGGCCCCTCGACAGCACGCCCGTAGTACGAGGGGGATGCATGGCCACCGTCGAACTCCGCTTCAGCGCGCTGCCCGAGCATGTCCGCACCGCCCGTCTGGTGGCGGCAGCGGTGGCACGCAGGGCCGGAGTGGACGAGGCCGTCCTCGACGAGGTCAGGCTCGCCGTCGGCGAGGCCTGCACCCGGGCCGTGGGCCTGCATCAGCACGTCGGCATCACCGCGCCGGTCCACGTGTCGCTGATCGAGGAGGAGAAGCAGTTCTCCATCGAGGTCGGCGACAAGGCGCCGCACGCGGTGCCCGGGGCCGCGGGCCGGGGCGCCGGCGACGACGTGGAGGCCGAGGAGGACGAGATGGGCCTCGCGGTCATCAGCGGCCTCGTCGACGACGTGGAGGTCTCGGCCGGCGAGGACGGCGGACTGATCCGTATGACGTGGCCGACCGCGACCGTGGTGCTGCCGCCCGTCTGACACTCGCATCACCCGAAGGGCCCTACCTCGTAGGGCCCTTCGTCATGTGCGGAAGATGCGGGCCGTGCATACAGTGGTGCCGTGCGGGAGTCAGGTGAATTCATTCACGATCAATCGCGCGAAAAAGGATCAGGTGAAAGGATCACGGCGTTAATGCCGAAGGGGCATTACTACGTCCGGGGTCCTTCCGGTTGACAGGTCAATTCCATTTGTCGTGCACTGTTTTGATCAGGTTCCGGTACCTACAATCCCGTCCACATCTTGAGCTCAGCCCAAGCGTCAAGGAGGACGAATGGCGGAGCTTTCCACCCCTCATCAGTTGGGCGATGCCTCGACCGTCGCCGCCGCCGTACTGACCGACGGAAACCGCGCCCTGGTCGCGGTCATCGCGGTCGTCGCGCTGGCCGCGCTGGTGCTCGCGGGAATCCTGGTGCGCCAGGTGCTCGCGGCAGGCGAGGGAACCGAGAGCATGAAGAAGATCGCGGCTGCCGTCCAGGAAGGCGCGAACGCCTATCTGGCCCGGCAGTTGCGCACGCTCGGCGTATTCGCCGTCGTCGTGTTCTTCCTGCTCATGCTGCTGCCCGCGGACGACTGGAGTCAGCGTGCCGGACGATCGGTCTTCTTCCTGATCGGCGCGGCATTCTCGGCGGCCACCGGCTATATCGGCATGTGGCTCGCCGTGCGCAGCAATGTGCGCGTCGCCGCGGCGGCGCGGGAAGCGACACCGGGCCCGGGTGAACCGGAAAAGGATCTCACCCTCGTCTCGCACAAAGCGATGAAGATCGCATTTCGCACGGGCGGCGTCGTCGGCATGTTCACGGTGGGACTCGGCCTCCTGGGCGCCTCCTGCGTGGTGCTGGTGTACGCGGCCGACGCGCCGAAGGTGCTGGAGGGCTTCGGCCTCGGCGCCGCGCTGATCGCGATGTTCATGCGGGTCGGCGGCGGCATCTTCACCAAGGCCGCCGACGTCGGCGCCGACCTGGTCGGCAAGGTCGAGCAGGGCATCCCGGAGGACGATCCGCGCAACGCCGCCACCATCGCCGACAACGTGGGCGACAACGTCGGCGACTGCGCGGGCATGGCGGCCGACCTCTTCGAGTCGTACGCCGTGACACTGGTGGCCGCGCTGATCCTCGGCAAGGTGGCCTTCGGCGACGCGGGGCTGGCCTTCCCGCTGCTCGTGCCGGCCATCGGCGTGCTCACCGCCATGATCGGCATCTTCGCGGTGGCGCCCCGGCGGGCCGACCGCAGCGGCATGAGCGCGATCAACCGGGGCTTCTTCGTCTCCGCGGTGATCTCGCTGGTGCTGGTGGCGGTGGCCGTCTTCGTCTACCTCCCCGGCTCGTACGCCGACCTGGACGGCGTCACCGACGCCGCCATCGCCGGCAGGGGCGGCGACCCGCGGATCCTCGCGCTCGTCGCCGTGGCGATCGGCATCGTGCTGGCCGCCCTGATCCAGCAGCTCACCGGTTACTTCACCGAGACCACCCGGCGGCCCGTCAGGGACATCGGCAAGACCTCGCTCACCGGTCCCGCCACCGTCGTCCTCGCCGGCATCTCCATCGGCCTGGAATCCGCCGTCTACACCGCCCTGCTGATCGGCCTCGGCGTCTACGGGGCCTTCCTGCTCGGCGGCACGTCGATCATGCTGGCGCTGTTCGCGGTGGCGCTGGCCGGAACCGGCCTGCTCACCACGGTCGGCGTCATCGTCGCCATGGACACCTTCGGTCCGGTTTCCGACAACGCCCAGGGCATCGCCGAGATGTCCGGCGACGTCGAGGGCGCCGGCGCCCAGGTGCTCACCAACCTGGACGCCGTCGGCAACACCACCAAGGCCATCACCAAGGGCATCGCCATCGCCACGGCCGTCCTCGCGGCCTCGGCACTGTTCGGTTCGTACCGCGACGCCATCACCACCGGTGCGCGGGACGTGGGCGAGAGACTCAGCGGCGACGGTGCGCCGATGAGCCTGATGATGGACATCTCGCAGCCCAACAACCTGGTCGGGCTGATCGCGGGCGCGGCGGTCGTCTTCCTCTTCTCGGGGCTGGCGATCAACGCGGTGTCGCGGTCGGCGGGTTCGGTGGTCTTCGAGGTGCGGCGGCAGTTCCGGGAGAAGCCCGGCATCATGAACCACACCGAGACGCCGGAGTACGGCAAGGTCGTCGACATCTGCACCAGGGACGCCCTGCGCGAACTCGCCACGCCCGGGCTCCTCGCGGTGCTGGCGCCCATCTTCATCGGGTTCACGCTCGGCGTCGGCGCGCTCGGCGCGTTCCTGGCGGGCGCGATCGGCGCGGGCACGCTGATGGCGGTGTTCCTCGCCAACTCCGGTGGCGCCTGGGACAACGCCAAGAAACTCGTCGAGGACGGTCACCACGGGGGCAAGGGCAGCGACGCCCACGAGGCCACCGTCATCGGCGACACGGTCGGCGACCCCTTCAAGGACACCGCGGGTCCCGCCATCAACCCGCTGCTGAAGGTCATGAACCTGGTGGCGCTGCTCATCGCGCCGGCGGTCATCAAGTTCTCCTACGGCGCCGACCGGAGCGTAGGCGTGCGGGTGCTGGTCGCGGTCGTCGCCTTCGTCGTCATCGCGGCGGCGGTGTACGTGTCCAAGCGGCGCGGCATCGCGGTGGGTGACGAGGACAACGCCGGGCAGGAGCCCAAGTCGCCCGATCCGGCGGTGGTTTCGTAGCCGCCGGATCCGGCGGCGGCAGGCGGTCCCGCTCAACACACAGGCGGGCGGCGCGTACTGACGCGTCGCCCGCCCGTGCGGTGCGTCCGCGCGCTCTCGCGTGAGCCTTCTCTCTCTTGGTGCAAATGGCTTCAATACGGTCTTAACGGATGCTCGTCCTGCGAACGTCCCCCGTCCGGCGTGTATGTTCCGGGGCCGAGAGCCATGGAAGGGACCAATCCGGTGAACAAGAAGCTCGCGGCCGCACTGTCCGGCGGTGCGGTACTGGTACTGGCGCTGACGGGATGCAGCAGCGACGACGGCGACGACAAGCTGGACTCCTGGGCCAAGCAGGTCTGCGACGGGGTGCAGCCGCAGGCGAAGAAGATCGAGTCCGCCAATGCCGCCATCCAGAAGGAGACCTCGGACAACAGCACTCCGGAGCAGGTCCAGAAGACCGACGCGAAGGCCTTCCAGGACATGTCCGACGCCTACAAGGCGATGGCCGCCACGGTCCAGAAGGCCGGGGCGCCGGACGTCGAGAACGGCGAGAAGAAGCAGCAGGACGCGGTCAAGGAGCTCAACGGCCTCTCCGCCTCGTACGCCTCCCTGAAGACGCAGATGGAGAAGCTCGACACCAAGGACCAGGCGAAGTTCGCCGACGGCCTCAAGGACGTCGCCACCGAGCTGAACAAGCTCAGCAAGTCCGGCAGCGACGCGCTGAAGACCCTCGAGGAGGGCGACGTCGGCAAGGCGATGGCCCAGCAGCCCAGCTGCAAGTCGGCGACCCCGTCGGTACCGGTGGCCACGAGCTGACACCGGGGCACGGCGGGGACGGCGGCCCGGGTGCACCGGCCGCCGTCCGGCGGGCGCGCGGCGGAGCGCGGGCCACAATGGGGGAGTGAGTAACGCCAGCCTCTCCCCCCTGCCCTCCGCCGACCGCCCCGACGTCACCGCGCGGCTGCGGGACGCCCTGCTCGGGGCGTCCTTCACCGCCGACGGACTGCTGGAGCTGCTCGGCGCCCCCGCCTACGCGGCACTGTCGCGCAGCGAGGTCGTGCCCGCGCTCCGGGCCACCCGCGGCGACACCCCGCTGGAACTGCTCGTCCGGCTGTTCCTCCTCCAGCAGCCGGTGCCCCACGCGCGCGTGGCGGACGTCCTGCCCGTCGACGCGTGCCTGCGCAGCGGATGGCTCGTGTCCGTCGACGGCGAGCTGGCGGCCACCGTGGACGTGCGGCCGTACGGCGGGCCCGACGGCGAGGACTGGTTCATCGTGTCCGACCTGGGCTGCGCGGTCGGCGGCGCGGGCGGCATCGGCAACCGCGCCGAGGGTGTCGTCCTCGGCGTCGGCGGCGCCTCCACGACCCTCGCCGGCCTCACCGTCCGCACGCCCGTCTCCGCCGCCCTCGACCTCGGCACCGGCTCCGGCATCCAGGCGCTGCACGCCGCCCGGCACGCCACCCGGGTGACGGCCACGGACGTCAACCCGCGCGCCCTGCACATCACCGCGCTCACGCTCGCCCTGTCCGGGGCGCCGGCCGCCGACCTGCGCGAGGGCTCGCTGTACGAGCCGGTCGAGGAGGGGGCCACCTACGACCTGATCGTGTCGAACCCGCCGTTCGTGATCTCCCCGCGGGCCAGGCTGACCTACCGGGACGGCGGGATGGGCGGGGACGATCTGTGCCGCACGCTCGTTCAGCTCACCGGGGAGCGCCTGAACGAGGGCGGGTTCGCGCACTTCCTCGCCAACTGGCAGCACGTGGAGGGGGAGGAGTGGACGGACCGGCTGCGGTCCTGGGTGCCGCGCGGCTGCGACGCGTGGATCGTGCAGCGCGAGGTGCAGGACATCACGCAGTACGCCGAGCTGTGGCTCAGGGACGCGGGCGACCACCGCGGTGACGAGACCGAGTACCGGGCGCGCTACGACGCGTGGCTGGACGAGTTCGAGGCGCGCAAGGTCAAGGCCGTCGGCTTCGGCTGGATCACGCTGCGCAGGACGGCGGCCGCGGAGCCGTCGATCACGGCGGAGGAGTGGCCGCACCCGATCGAGCAGCCGCTCGGCGAGACCGTGCGGGCGCACTTCGCCCGTCTCGACTACCTGCGGGACCACGACGACGCGGCCCTGCTCGAGGCACACTTCGCGCTGGCCGCAGAGGTCGTCCAGGAGCAGGTCGGCCTGCCCGGCGCCGAGGACCCGGAGCACGTCGTCCTGCGCCAGAACCGGGGCATGCGCCGGGCCACCCGGGTCGACACCGTCGGCGCCGGCTTCGCGGGCGTCTGCGACGGCACCATGAGCGCCGGCCGCATCCTGGACGCCATCGCCCAGCTGGTGGGCGAGGACCCGGTGGCGCTGCGCGATCGCACGCCCGCGCAGATCCGGCTGCTGGTGGAGCAGGGCTTCCTGGAACCGGCGTAGCGGTTTTCCGCACCGGTGCGACGACGCGGAAAACCGCCCCGGTGCGCCCCGGCACCGGCGGCGGACCGGGGGGAACGAGCCACGGGCAGGCCCCCGCCGGTTCCCCGTTCACCTCGGGTTCGCCTCCCAGCCGTCCGCGCGTGCCAGCCTCGCGGAGGCTGGGCACTCGCGGACGGAGAAAAGGGGCACGGGGACCATGGAGAGCGGGCCGGCGATCTTCGCGGGAATGGTGTTCGCCCTGTTCGGGGGCGGCCTACTGGTGTGGACCGTGACACGGGTAGGGCACGGCCGGCCCGTCGCGCTGGGTGTGAGGCCCGTCGCATCGGCGACGATCGCGGGGGTCGCCGCGGTGACCGCGCTGGCCGTCGGGGCATGGTGCCTGACGCGCGTGTGAGCGGCCGGATCCGGCCGCCTGTCGCTTTTCTCCCCCGGTAATCGGGGGGCTGCGCTCCGGATACACGCATCCGGGCCGGTGGGCACTCCGGACGCAGGAACCGGGTTCGTCGGGTTACCGTTCGAGTGGCCGTTGCGGGCTTTTCCCGTTTGACACGGGGGCGGGAGGTACCGTCACACTCCGCAGCGTCACGACCGAAATGCAGCACGACCCGACCCCGGGAACACTGCCTGGGTCTGGCCCCCCAGCGTCGACCGGAGAGAAGAGCGAAGTTGTCCCCGACCAGCGAGACCGCGAACGGCGGCCGCCGACTCGTCATCGTCGAGTCGCCTGCCAAGGCGAAGACGATCAAGGGCTATCTCGGTCCTGGCTACGTCGTCGAGGCGAGCGTCGGGCACATTCGCGACCTTCCCAGCGGCGCCGCCGAGGTGCCCGAGAAGTACACCGGCGAGGTCCGCCGCCTCGGTGTCGACGTCGAACACGACTTCCAGCCGATCTATGTGGTCAACGCTGACAAGAAGGCGCAGGTCAAGAAGCTCAAGGATCTGCTGAAGGACTCGGACGAGCTCTTCCTCGCCACCGATGAGGACCGCGAGGGCGAGGCCATCGCCTGGCACCTCCAGGAAGTCCTCAAGCCGAAGATCCCGGTCAAGCGCATGGTGTTCCACGAGATCACCAAGGACGCGATCCGGGCCGCCGTCGCCAACCCGCGCCAGCTCAACCAGAAGCTCGTCGACGCCCAGGAGACCCGCCGCATCCTCGACCGCCTCTACGGCTACGAGGTCTCGCCGGTCCTGTGGAAGAAGGTCATGCCGCGCCTGTCGGCCGGCCGCGTCCAGTCCGTCGCGACGCGGCTCGTCGTCGAGCGGGAACGCGAGCGCATGGCCTTCCGCTCCGCCGAGTACTGGGACCTGACGGGCACCTTCGGCACGGGCCGCGCGGGCGACGCCTCCGACCCGTCGTCGCTGGTCGCCCGCCTCCAGACCGTGGACGGCAGGCGGATCGCGCAGGGCCGCGACTTCGACTCCCTGGGCCGGATCAAGAGCGCGAACACCCTCCACCTCGACGAGGCGAACGCCCGCGCGCTCGCCGCCGCGCTGGAGAACACCCGCTTCGCCGTCCGCTCCGTCGAGTCCAAGCCGTACCGCCGCTCGCCGTACGCCCCGTTCCGTACGACCACGCTTCAGCAGGAGGCCTCGCGCAAGCTCGGCTTCGGCGCGAAGGCGACCATGCAGGTCGCCCAGAAGCTGTACGAGAACGGCTACATCACCTACATGCGTACGGACTCGACGACCCTGAGCGACACGGCGGTCACCGCCGCCCGCGCCCAGGTCACGCAGCTGTACGGCGCCGAGTACCTGCCGGCGCAGCCGCGGACGTACGCCGGCAAGGTCAAGAACGCGCAGGAGGCGCACGAGGCGATCCGCCCCTCCGGCGACCGCTTCCGCACGCCCGCCGAGACCGGACTGACCGGCGACCAGTTCAAGCTCTACGAGCTGATCTGGAAGCGGACCGTCGCCTCCCAGATGAAGGACGCGACCGGCAACAGCGTCACCGTCAAGATCGGCGGCACGGCCTCCGACGGACGGGACGTCGAGTTCAGCGCCTCCGGCAAGACGATCACCTTCCACGGCTTCCTCAAGGCCTACGTCGAGGGCGCCGACGACCCGAACGCCGAGCTGGACGACCGCGAGCGCCGCCTGCCGCAGGTCGCCGAGGGCGACGCGCTGACGGCCGACGAGATCACGGTCGACGGCCACTCCACCAAGCCGCCGGCCCGCTACACCGAGGCGTCGCTGGTCAAGGAGCTGGAGGAGCGCGAGATCGGCCGCCCGTCGACGTACGCGTCGATCATCGGCACGATCCTGGACCGCGGCTACGTGTTCAAGAAGGGCACGGCCCTCGTCCCGTCCTTCCTGTCCTTCGCCGTGGTCAACCTCCTGGAGAAGCACTTCGGGCGGCTCGTCGACTACGACTTCACCGCCCGGATGGAGGACGACCTCGACGCCATCGCGCGCGGCGAGGCCCAGTCCGTGCCGTGGCTGAAGCGGTTCTACTTCGGCGAGGGCACCGGTGAGGGCGCCGTCGCCGCGGCCGACGCCGGCAACGGCGACGGGGACCACCTCGGCGGCCTGAAGGAACTGGTGACCGACCTCGGCGCGATCGACGCCCGCGAGGTGTCCTCCTTCCCCGTCGGCAACGACATCGTGCTGCGCGTCGGGCGCTTCGGTCCGTACGTCGAGCGCGGTGAGAAGGGCACCGAGGAGTACCAGTCCCACGACGTGCCGGACGACCTGGCGCCGGACGAGCTGACCGTCGAGCACGCCGAGGAGCTGCTCGCCAAGCCGAGCGGCGACTTCGAGCTGGGCACCGACCCGGCCACCGGCCACGCCATCGTCGCCAAGGACGGCCGCTACGGCCCGTACGTCACCGAGGTGCTCCCCGAGGGCACCCCGAAGACCGGCAAGAACGCCGTGAAGCCGCGGACGGCCTCGCTGTTCAAGTCGATGTCGCTGGACACGGTGACCCTGGACGACGCCCTGAAGCTCATGTCGCTGCCGCGTGTCGTCGGCACCGACGCCGAGGGCGTCGAGATCACCGCGCAGAACGGCCGCTACGGCCCGTACCTGAAGAAGGGCACGGACTCCCGGTCGCTGACGTCCGAGGAGCAGCTCTTCACGATCACGCTCGAAGAGGCGCTCGCGATCTACGCCCAGCCCAAGCAGCGCGGCCGGGCGGCGGCCAAGCCTCCGCTGAAGGAACTGGGCACCGACCCGGTCAGCGAGAAGCCGGTCGTGGTCAAGGACGGCCGTTTCGGCCCGTACGTCACCGACGGCGAGACCAACGCGACCCTGCGCTCGGGCGACAGCGTCGAGGACATCACGCCGGAGCGCGGCTACGAGCTGCTCGCCGAGAAGCGCGCCAAGGCACCCGCCAAGAAGACGGCGAAGAAGACCGCGGCCAAGAAGACCACCGCCAAGAAGGCCCCGGCCAAGAAGACGGCGGCCAAGAAGACCGCGGCCAAGACCACCGCCAAGAGCACGGCCGCCAAGACGACGGCGAAGAAGGCGACGACCAAGACGGCCACCAAGAAGACGGCCGCCTCCCGGACGTCGGAGGACTGAGCCGGTCCCAGGCCCACGCACGGCACGCTTTCGTTCGCTGAGCGAACGCCCCGGCATCGATTCGGTGTCGGGGCGTGCGTGTGTTCGGCCGGGTACCACGGCCTGTCGGTCGCGCCCGATAGGCTGAACGCATGACGCGAGCCGACCAGCCAACGGCCCCTCACCCCGCCCCGGACGACGCCCTGGTCGCGGACTCCCGCGAGCGCGCCGTCCGCGCCCTGCTGCGCCGGCCGCAGTTGAGGCGGTTGTGGGGCGCACAACTCCTGGGGGGTGTCGGCGACACCCTCGCCCTGCTGGTGCTGGTGCTCCTCGCCGTGCAGGCCGCCATAGGCGCGGGCTCGTTCGGCGGGGGCTACCGGGGCGTGGCGTTCGCAGTGGCGACCGTTTTCGGCGTGCGCATCCTGGCGACGCTGCTCTTCGGCGCGGTCCTGCTCGGCCCGCTCACCTCGCTCACCTCCCAGGACGGTCCGCTCGACCGGCGCTGGACCATGGTGGGCGCGGACGGGCTGCGGGCAGCGCTGCTGATCGTGGCGCCGCTGTGGATCGACTGGACCCCGGACGACGCCCTCGCCGTCCTCCTGGTGACCGGCTTCGTCACCGGCGTCGCCGAGCGCTTCTGGACCGTGTGCCGGGAGAGCGCGGCCCCCGCGCTGCTGCCCGCGCCGCCTCCGGAGGGCGCGACGGTACGGCCCCTGCCGGACCACATGGACGCCCTGCGCCGCCTGTCTCTGCGCACCACCTTCGCGGCGATCCCCCTCGCCGCCGCCGTGCTCGTCGTCGCCGGACTGCTGAACAACCTGCTGGGCACCGGTGTCGACTGGTTCGCCCAGCACCAGGCGGCCCTCGCCTCGTACGTGGCGGCCGGGCTGTTCGCCGCCTCCCTGTCCCTGGTGACCTTCCTCGAACTGCCCGGGACCCGCACGCCGCGCGCCCGGTCGCCGCTGGAGGGCCTGCGCCGCCCGAGGACGGCCGCCGGTGCCGACAAGGGCCGCACCGGCGCCGTGCCGCTGCTGGTGTTCGCCTGCGCGGCCGTCGCCGCCGTCGTGTCCGCCGTGGTCGCCGTGGCGGTGCTGCACGCCAAGGACCTGGGCGGCGGCCCGGTGCTGTACGGGCTGATGGTCGGCGTGCTGACCGGCGGCGTGGTCGTCGGCATCCGCACGGCCCCGGCCCTGCTGCCGTCCCTGTCGCGCCGGCGGCTGCTGTCCCTGGCGATCGCCTTCGTCGGCGTCGCCCTGCTGGCAGCCGGCCTTGTCCCGGACGTCACCACCGTGCTGCTGCTGCTCGCCCTGGCCGGCGGCGGCGCGGGCGTGGCCGCCAACACCGGGCACGCGCTGCTCGACCAGGAGACCGAGGACCAGCGCCGGGCGCGGACGACCGAGCACCTGCACGCCGTCGTCCGGGTCTGCGTGGCGCTCGGCGCGGTGATCGCGCCGGTCGTGGCGGCGGCGATCGGGCCGCACCGGCTGGAGAACGGCAGGTTCGTCTTCGCGCACGGGGGCGCCGCCTTCGTGCTGATGCTGGTCGGCGCGCTGCTGCTGCCGGTCGCCGCGCTGGTGCTGGCCAAGGTCGACGACCGTTCCGGGGTGCCGCTGCGGCACGACCTGCGCGACGCGCTGCTCGGCGGCGACGACCCGGCGCCGACCCCGGCGGCGAACGGTTTCTTCATCGCCCTGGAGGGCGGCGACGGCGCCGGGAAGTCCACCCAGGCGGAGGCTCTCGCCGAGTGGATCCGGGGCAAGGGGCACGAGGTCGTGCTGACCCGCGAGCCGGGCGCCACGCCGGTGGGCAAGCGCCTGCGGTCGATCCTGCTGGACGTGTCGAGCGCCGGTCTGTCGCACCGCGCGGAGGCGCTGCTGTACGCGGCCGACCGCGCGGAGCACGTGGACACCGTGGTCCGGCCCGCGCTGGAGCGCGGCGCCGTGGTCATCTCCGACCGGTACATCGACTCCTCGGTGGCCTACCAGGGTGCCGGGCGCGACCTGTCTCCGACCGAGATCGCCCGCATCAACCGCTGGGCGACCGACGGTCTCGTCCCGCACCTGACGGTCCTGCTGGACGTCCCGCCGGAGACCGCGCGCGAGCGGTTCACCGAGGCGCCGGACCGCCTGGAGTCGGAGCCCGCCGAGTTCCACGCGCGCGTGCGGGCCGGTTTCCTGACGCTGGCCGCCGCCGACCCCGGCCGCTACCTCGTCGTGGACGCGGGCCAGGAGCCCGAGGCCGTCACCACCGTCGTACGGCACCGTCTCGACCAAGTGCTGCCGTTGTCCGAGGCCGAGATCAAGGCTCGGGAGGAGGCGCGCCGCAAGGCCGAGGAGGAAGCCAGGCGGAAGGCCGAGGAGGAGGCCGCGCGCAAGGCCGAGGAGGAGCGCCTGGAGCGTGAGCGCCTCGAGCAGCTGGAGCGGCTGCGCGCCGAGGAGGAGGAGCGCAAGCGGCGCGAGCTGGAGGAGGCGCAGCGGCGCGAGGCCGAGCGGCAGGCCGAGGAGGCCCGGCAGCGGGCCGAGGAAGCCCGCCGGAAGGCGGAGGAGGAGCGGGCCCGGCTCCTCGCGGAGGAGAAGGCCCGCGCCGAGGAGGAGGCCCGCCGCCGCGCCGAGGAGGAGCGGCGCCGCAAGCAGGCCGAGGAGGAGGAGCGGCTGCGCGCCGAGGCCGAGGCCCGGCGCCTGGAGAAGCAGCGCAAGGCCGAGGAGGCCCTGATGCGGGCCGAGGAGGCACGCCGGGCGGCGGAGCGGGCGGCGGCCGCGGCCGCGGCGGGCCCCGGGCCGGCGGCCCCGCCCGCGGCGGACGGCCCCCGGCGCACTCCTGCCGCGCCGGACCCCTCGGACGCGCTGACCGTGCCGACGCCCGTCGTGACGCCGGCCGACGCGGCCGGCGGCTCGGCGGAGGACACGGCGGTACTGCGGCCGGTGCGGGACGCACGGGACGCACGGGACGTAGAGGACGACGACGCGGGCGAAGAGCGCGGCACGGCGGGGGACCGGGCCCGTGGACGCGGCGACGACGACCGGGCGTCCGGCGTGTCCGAGTCCGAGGTGACGGCCGAGCTGCCCGTCCCGCCGGTGCCGTCCGGCGCCGCGGACGAGACCGCGGTGCTGCCGGCGGTGGACCCCCGCGCCGCCGACGAGACGGCGGTCCTGCCGCCCGTGACGCCGGGCGCCGCGGACGAGACGGCGGTGCTGCCCCCCGTGCGCGGGGACGACCCGGCCGACCGGGTGCCGCCGGGCTACTTCCGGGAGGAGGGCCCCGCCGGCCCCGACCGGTCCGGGGAGCCGCAGGAGATCACGCGTGAACTGCCCCAGGTCGACCCCGACCAGGAGCCGCCCCGCCGGCGCCGCTCCGACTGGGCCGAGGAGACACCGCTGGACGACCTGCCCACCCTGGCGGACGAACTGCTCGGCCCGCGGGACGACGACCGCGACGACGACC
This sequence comes from Streptomyces sp. 63XJN7_1_ISO-PGPR-S23-121, assembly GCF_056173025.1. Taxonomy (NCBI): domain Bacteria; kingdom Bacillati; phylum Actinomycetota; class Actinomycetes; order Kitasatosporales; family Streptomycetaceae; genus Streptomyces; species Streptomyces sp. 63XJN7_1_ISO-PGPR-S23-121. The sequence continues at coordinate 309,781 of NZ_CM149653.1, forward strand.
GGGACAAGGGCCGCGACGGCGACGGCGGAGGCCGCAGGAGGGGCCGGGGGCGGCGCTGACGGCGTCCGCCGGCCGGCGCCCGTTGTCAGAGGCGCCCCCCACAATGGAGGGCGCGGCGCAGAGTGTGCGGCGGAGTGTGACGGAAGGACGGCGTGACCCATGACCGTGTGGGACGACCTCGTCGGGCAGAAGAAGGTGAGCGATCAGCTCGCCGCCGCCGCCCGGGACGCGGACGCCTTCGTCACCGCCGCCGCGACCGACGGTCCTCTTCCCGAGGCGTCGAGCATGACGCACGCCTGGCTGTTCACCGGCCCGCCCGGCGCGGGGGTGACGCGGACGGCACGGGCCTTCGCCGCCGCGTTGCAGTGCGTCAGTCCCGACCGGGCCCTCGGCGGCTCGCCCGGCTGCGGCTTCTGCGACGGCTGCCACACGGCACTCATCGGCACTCACGCCGATGTCAGCACGGTGGTCGCGGTGGGCGCAGAAATTCTCTACCGGGACATGAAGGAGACCGTCCGTAAGTCCTTCACCTCACCCGCGAACGGCCGTTGGCAGGTCATCCTCGTCGAGGAGGCCGAAAGGCTGAACGAGAAGTCCGGCAACGCCGTCTTGAAGGCGGTGGAGGAACCCGCCCCGCGCACTGTCTGGATGCTGTGCGCCCCGTCCGTCGAGGACGTCCTGCCCACGATCCGCTCCCGCTGCCGCCACCTGAATCTGCGCACGCCCCCGGTCGAGGCCGTCGCCGACATGCTCGTCCGGCGCGAGGGCGTCGAGCCGGACATCGCCGCCGCGGCGGCCCGCGCCACGCAGGGGCACATCGATCGGGCCCGCCGCCTCGCGACGGATGAGGCCGCCCGGGACCGCCGGGCCGCCGTGCTGAAGCTGCCGTTGCGAGTCGATGACGTCGGCAGCGCGCTGAGGGCGGCGCAGGAGCTGGTGGACGCGGCGGCGGCAGACGCCAAGGAACTCGCCGAGGAGATGGACAGCAAGGAGGCGGAAGAGCTCAAGGCAGCCCTGGGGGCGGCCCAGGGCGGCCGACTGCCGCGCGGTACGGCGGGGGTGATGAAAGATCTGGAGGAGAACCAGAAGCGCCGCAGAACGCGCACGCAACGCAACAGCCTCGACCTCGCCCTGAGTGATCTCACCACCTTCTACCGGGACATCCTGGCCCTCCAGCTCGGCTCCCGCGTGGCGATCGCCAACGCCGACTCGATGGACGTCCTGGAGCGCCTCGCCCGCGCCGGTTCGCCCGAGTCCACCCTGCGTCGTATCGAAGCGATCGCCGCCTGCGGAGAGGCCCTCGACCGCAATGTGCCGCCCCTGCTCGCGGTGGAGGCCATGACGATGGCGCTCAGAGCGGGCTGACGGGGCGCCGACGGCGGTTGACCGGGGTACTCGTTCGAGGCACGGTCGGCACGTAGGGCGTCCGCGTCGTCGCGGAGAGTTACGCTCGTTGGATGTACACGAGGCGTACCCACCGCAGGACCCGTTCCGGAACGACGCTGCTCGCCGCCGCGCTGCTCGCCACCGCCTGCTCGGCCGGGGGTGCGTCGACGTCGGCCGGCTCCCCTGCCGCGGAGAAGGCGGGCGGAGCGACCGGGACGGCGCGGACGACCCTGGCCCCGCTGCCCGGGGCCACGCCGTCGTCCCTGTCCCCGTACTACGGGCAGAGGCTGAGCTGGCGCGACTGCGGCGTCCCCGGCTTCCAGTGCGCCACGATGAAGGCGCCGCTCGACTACGAGAAGCCGGCCGAGGGGGACGTACGCCTCGCCGTGGCGCGCAAGAAGGCCACCGGCCCCGGCAAGCGGCTCGGCTCCCTGCTGGTCAACCCGGGCGGGCCGGGCGGCTCCGCGGTCGGCTACCTCCAGCAGTACGCCGGCATCGGCTACCCGGCGGAGGTCCGCGCCCGGTACGACATGGTGGCCGTCGACCCGCGGGGCGTGGCCCGCAGCGAGCCCGTGGAGTGCCTCGACGGGCGGAGGATGGACGCGTACACGCGGACGGACTTCACCCCGGACGACACGGGGGAGACCGAGGAGCTGGTCGGCGCCTACGAGGGGTTCGCCGAGGGCTGCGGAGCGCACGCGCCGAAGCTGCTGCGCCATGTCTCGACCGTCGAGGCGGCCCGGGACATGGACATCCTGCGGGCTGTGCTGGGCGACGAGAAGCTGACGTACGTGGGGGCCTCGTACGGCACCTTCCTGGGGGCGACGTACGCCGGGCTGTTCCCGGACCGGGCGGGGCGCCTGGTCCTGGACGGCGCGATGGACCCGTCGCTGTCCGCGCGCCGCCTGAACCTGGAGCAGACGGCGGGCTTCGAGACGGCGTTCCAGTCGTTCGTGAAGGACTGCGTCCGCCAGGCCGGCTGCCCCCTCGGCGGGCCGGGCACCACACCCGGCCAGGCGGGCAGGAAGCTGAAGGCTTTCTTCGACGACCTGGACGCCAGGCCCGTCCCCACCGGTGACCCCGACGGCCGCAGGCTCACCGAGTCCCTGGCAACCATCGGCGTGATCGCGGCGATGTACGACGAGGGCGCCTGGCAGCAGTTGCGCGAGTCGCTGGGCTCGGCGATGAAGCAGCACGACGGCGCCGGCCTGCTGGTGCTGTCCGACAGCTACTACGAGCGCGAGGCCGACGGCAGCTACAGCAACCTGATGTTCGCCAACGCGGCGGTGAACTGCCTCGACCTCCCGCCGTCCTTCTCCACGCCGGACCAGGTGCGCGAGGCCCTGCCCGACTTCGAAAAGGCGTCCCCCGTCTTCGGCGAGGGCCTGGCCTGGGCCTCGCTGAACTGCGCCTACTGGCCGGTGCAGCCCAGCGGCGAACCGCACCGCATCGAGGCCGCCGGCGCCGCCCCGATCGTCGTGGTCGGCACCACCCGCGACCCGGCCACCCCGTACCGCTGGGCCAAGGCCCTGGCCGGCCAGCTCTCCTCGGGCCGCCTCCTCACCTACGAGGGCGACGGCCACACCGCCTACGGCCGCGGCAGCACCTGCATCGACAGGGCGATCAACACCTACCTCCTGCGCGGCACCCCGCCGGCGGACGGCACACGCTGCTCGTGACCACCCCACCGGTCCCTCCCGCCCCGGACCCCCACCTCCGGGGCGGGTGCGAAGCACCCCCGGAAACTGTGTAGACTTACCGACGTTGCTGATCGCACCATGGTGTGCACAGCGCGCCGCCTTAGCTCAGATGGCCAGAGCAACGCACTCGTAATGCGTAGGTCTCGGGTTCGAATCCCGAAGGCGGCTCAGTTGAACCCCAGGTCACATTGCCCGTGACCTGGGGTTTTCTGTTGCTCAGGGCATGACGCGTCACACGGCCTGGGTGCCGAGACTTTGCTTGCGTGAGCGATGCGTGAGCGGAGCCGCTCGGTACCTACTTCTTGGGCTTGTGGCGGGTGGCCTTCTTGGTGGCCTTGGTCTTGGCTTTCGCCTTGTCCTTCTTCGGCTTGCCGCCCTTGCCGGCGCCGGCCCCCTTGGACGCAGCCTTCCTGGCCTTCTCCTTCTTCGCGGCCTTGCGCGCGGCCTTCTCGGCCTCGGCCTTGCGCTGGAGGGGGACGAGCTTCGCGGTCGCCTCGGCGGCACTCTTCCCGACGTGGGGGAGCACGCTCTGGTAGATGTCCCGCGTGATCCGGGTGTCGCTGTGCCCGAGTGTGTCCGACACGATCTTGATGTCGATGTCAGCGGCGAGCATGAGAGTGGCCGCGCCGTGGCGCAGGTCGTGTAGCCGGATCGGCGGGAGGCCGGAGGCGGCGACGAGGCGCTCGAAGAGGTCGGTGACCTTGCCCGGATGGAGCCAGGAGCCGTCTTCCTGCGTGAAGACGTGGCCGGTCTCGACCCAGGCAGTGCCCCACTTCTCGCGGGCTTTGCCCTGCCTCTCGCCGTGGCGCTTCAGGACGTCGACGGTGTCGTCGTCGAGGGCGACCACGCGGGAGCCGCTGTCGGTCTTGGGGTCGGACGCTTCCACTTCCCAGCCGTCCTGGACGAGTTGGGAGGAGACGGTGAGGAAGTGGGTTTCGAGGTTCGTCTCCGACCACGGCTGCCCGCATGCCTCGCCCCGGCGCAGGCCCCGGAAGGCGATCAGGTGCCACATCGCGTACAGCCGGTCCTCAGCGACGAAGTCGAGGAAGGCGCCGGTCTGTTCCGGCGTCCAGACCATCACAGGCGAGGGCTTCTCGCCCGTCTGCTCCCACTTGGCGACCCGCTCGTCGGTCCACACGAGCGCCTTCGGCTTGCGTACGGGGTCGATCTCCACGTGGGCGGCCGGGTTGAACGTGATGATCTGCTGCCCGATCGCGTCGTTCAGAGCCGCGCGAAGGGTCGCCTTCACATGCTGACGGGTGGCGGGGCCGGTGATGCGCCGGAAGGGTGGCATCTCGTCGATCGCGGCCTTCATCGCCTTACGGCGGGCACGGTGCTCTGCGCCCTTCCATGGGACGGTCGCCAACTCGTCAAGTGCGGCTCGGCGTTGGGCGTTGTCCTCCAGGATCTGGGCGTTGGCGTCGCGGATTTCGGTGAACATCTCGCTGAGGTGGCTGACACGTAGTCGGTCCAGGCGCCGGTCGCCGATGCGTGGCTTCAGGTGGACGCGGATGTCGGTCTCGTAGCGGTTGAGGCCGGACTTGCGTATGCGCTTGCCGGCCAGCCAACGGTCGAGCCATTCGGCGACGGTCAGGCTGCCGATGAGGTCCTGACCGGAGTTGAGGCGCCGCCGCGTCTCCTCGACCTCGGGCAGAGGAGACCGCTCGCGGCTGACCTCGGCCAGCATCTCGGCGATGAGTTCGGTGCCCTCGGGGTCGTCCGAGTCGGCGAGCCCGAGGAGCGCGCGTACGTGGTCGAGATCGGCCTGGGCCGTTTTGAGGCTGCCGTATCCGCCACGGGCGAAGGAACGGCGGGTGCCGCCTTCGCGGGGTGAGAGCTCCTGGCGTACGGAGTAGGTGCAGTGGTTCCTGCTGTTGCGCTTGGGGCAGGAGGTGCCGAGTTCCTTGCCGGTCTTCGGGTCCCGGCAGGAGCAGCGGCGGTAGGTGGAGCCCTTCAAAGATCATTCTCCTCGGTGGTGTCGGGGTCGGTGCCGGTCGATTCGATGGCGCTGATGACGTCGGGCCACAGGTATGGGGGCGTGACGCCCTCTTCCTCGATGAAGGCGCGGACCCGGTGCAGGCGTGTCTTGGCCTTCTCGGCGGCTACGGCGGCCTGCGCTTGAGCTCGCAGGGCCTCGGCCTTTCGATCCGCGTTGTTGGCGGTCTTGGCCTGGTAGCGGGCGTGTTCCTCGTCTTGCTGTGCGCGGCGCATCTGCTCCTGCGCGGTGTGGTGGGCGCGGAAATAGCGGAGCATGTCGTCGTCCGCGCCGAGGGCGGTCTCCTCCCCGGTGAACCAGCGCAGCGCGTTCAGCGATGTGGTCGGGTGCTGAAGAGGAAGGCGTTGAACGTCCTCGACGTAGCCCACGGGATAGAGCAGGCAGATGGGCGGGGTGTTCAGCGCCTCGGCCAGCACCATGACGTCGACCAAAGGCAGGTTGGAGCGGCGCCCGGACTCCATGTTGGCGATGACGTTGCGAGGGATCGGGTGGCCGATCTCCTCGCACTTGTCGGCCAAGTCCTGTGCGCTCCATCCCAGTTCCTTCCGTCGTCTGCGGACCTCGGCGGCCACGGTGGCCATGACCTGGTCCACCCACTCCGGGACGTCGTCCCCGTCGTCGGCCTGCTTCTCTCTAGGATGGCTACGGCGTTGTGTCATGGAGACACATTAGCTCGCTTAGCGTTGATTCCAAGACCTGGAGACGGACGCGAAGGTCGCGTTCGCTGTGGGCTCAGTCATGGATGGAGTGCGTATGCGCGAGAACGAAGATGCCGGATGGGCGAAGGGGATGAGTCGCGAGGAGCTTCTGAGGCTTCCGGCGGCCATTGACCTGGAGACGGGTAATAGGGCGCTGGGGCTCGGTCGGAGCAAGGGCTACGAGCTGGCCAAGCGCGGCCAGTACCCGTGCAGGGTGCTTCGACTCGGGAACGCCTACCGAGTAGTGACTGCAGACCTGTTGGCCTTGCTGGGGCTGGCTGCGTGAGGCGTCTGATGCGTCATAAGCCATTCTGCGCTGAGCTGACACAGGAAAGCTGGACTGTGGCATGGCGTGGACGTACTGTCCGTGGTCGCTCGCGGTACCGAAGCCCCCGCGAGCACGGGGAGAGCCTCCGGCGGTGCAACGCCGGAGGCCCCGAGACTCCCCAGCAATCCCGTGAGATCCGACCCGGCGGCAGGGGCGTGCAAGCCCGGCGCCGCCAGACGAGGAGCCGCCCAATGCAACCCGAGAACCCCGACCCCTATTCCGCCTCCGTCCGAGCGGCCTGGCCCGCCACAGCCATCCCCGGCCGGCCCGGCTCGCACCTGCGCCCCGACCAGGCCGACAGTGCCACAGCGGACGCCTACGACGGTCCGGCCGACGGCAGTAGCGAGGCGGACCCGGCGAGGGGCCTGGAGGTCATCCCCGACGGGGAGCCGACGCCGGGCTCGGAGCTATTGGATGAACTCCGCTCCCAGATAGCCCAGTTCGTGATCCCACCCTCTTCCGAGGCGCTGGACGCGATCACCCTGTGGGTGGCGGCGACGCAGCTCCAGCCCGCGTGGCAGCACGCCCCACGACTGGCAGTGGTGGGTCCTGCGAAGCGGTGCGGTAAGTCGCGGCTCCTGGACGTGCTGACCGAGACGGTCAACGAGCCGATGCTTACCATCAACACCACGCCAGCGGCCATCTTCCGCTCGATCAACGAAGAGGAGCCGCCGACCCTGCTGGTGGACGAGGCCGACACCATCTTCGGCCCCAAGGTCGCGGAGAAGAACGAGGAGACACGCGGCCTCCTCAACGCCGGCCACCAGCGCGGCCGGTATGTCACCCGGGTCGTTGGCAACGACCACACCCCGCACAAGTTCGCCACCTTCGCGATGGCGGCCATTGCGGGCATCGGTGACCTGCCGGACACGGTCATGGATCGATCGGTCGTCATCCGCATGCGCCGCCGGGCCGAGGGCGAGAAGGTCAAACCCTTCCGCTCGCGACGCGACATCCCCGCTCTGCACGAGCTACGCGACCGCATCCGCGCCTGGGCCCTCCCACTGCTGGAGGATGCCGCGATCCTGGAGCCGGAAATGCCGGTCGAGGATCGAGCCGCCGACACCTGGGAGCCCCTGGTGATCGTCGCCGACCTGGTCGGTGGTCGCTGGCCACGGCTCGCGCGGATCGCGTGCGCCCGAATGGTCGCCGCCGAGGTGGCGGCCGAGGAGGACCACCCGAGCGGGGCGCGCATCCTCGCCGATATCCGACGGGTCTTCTTCGCCCAGCGAGAGGCGGACAGCCTCTCAACCGAAGACCTTCTGCACCACCTGAACGCGGACGCAGAAGCACCGTGGGGAGAGCGTGGACGCTTCGGGCTGACCTCGCGGGAGCTCAGCGGGATGCTGCGGGACTACGACATCCGGCCCGGCAATGTACGCATGGCCGATCGGACGCAGCGCAAGGGCTACATGCGCAACAAGTTCCTCGACGCCTGGCGGCGGTACTGCCCGACCGTCCACCCCGTCGACGCTCGTCGCGGCGAAGCCTGACCCTCACCTCCCTGGTTGCCGTACTTGCCGTCCCTGCCGTGATCGTGCAGGTCAGGGCACACGCCAGCAAGACGGCAGCCGAGGGCAAGACGGCAGCGCACGCGCCTGAGAACGTGCAGCCCGCAGGGGACGGCGTCCAGATCCGTCTTGCCCCGTCCCAGGCGTCCTCGCCGTATCGCCGCAGGTCACAGTCCTGCTTGCCGGGACGGCTGCCATAACGCAACCGTCCCGGTGAGGGACAAGCCGTCCCAAGGCGGAGCCCGAACCGAAGCCGCCGCCTCCCTGTCCCGAATCGGGACAAGACGCTGGCGCTGCCCGCCAGGACGGCACGTCCGGAGCGCTGCCGTCCCGCGCTGACCTGCACCTGCAACGGCTGAGACGGCAAAGACGCCCCACACCACCACCCCCAGGAGTTTCCCGCTTGACCGCCCCGCACCTCACCACGCAAGCACCCCAGCCGCGAGCCGACGTCCGCAGCGAAAGGCAGCCGACGAAGCGGGTTGACGCCGAGCAACTCGTGCTCGGCGCGGCTGGCCTCGTCATCGTCGCCCTGACAGCCGGAGCGTTCTGGCTCTCCTACGCGCACCTCGCCGACGTCGCCGGCCAACACGGGCTCGGAGCAACCCCCATCCGCCGCTGGGCCTGGCCCGCCACCCTGGACGCGTTCATCGTCGCGGGCGAACTGCTCATGCTGCGCGCAGCGCTGCGCCGCATAACCGACCCCTGGGCAATCGCCGTGACCGTTGCCGGATCAGTCGGCTCCATCGCGTTGAACGTCGCCGGGGTCAGCGGAACGGACAACGCGCGCAGCGTCCCGCTCCTCGACTACGTGGTCGCAGCCGTTCCTCCGGCCGCCGCGATGGTCGCCTTCGGCGTCCTGATGCGACAGATCCACCAGCTCGTCGCACCGCCCGACGGCTCCTCGGACAGGGGTTCCGTAAAGGCGCAGGAACGATCGGTCGGCGACATCAACCACAGCCACCGGCCAGACGCCGCTCCTGATCTCTCGCCGGTCTCCGGTGACGAGCGGACGGAACCTGCGCCCCAGGTTCCGGAGAGCAAGTCGAGCGGTGGTCGTCCGCCGAAAGCGACCATCGCGGAGCTGGCGAACATCGGACGGACGACCGGTCATCAGCACGGCAAGCTCACGCGCGGCCTGCTTCGAGCGGCAGTGAAGGACCGAGACCTGACGATCGGCAGTGAGCGGCAGACCGAGGTGATGGAACTACTTCGGCCGGAACTCGAAGCAGCTGGCATAGAGGTCTCCAGGCGCTGACCCCGGCCTGCTCGGGTGACCGGAACCCCTCCGGTCACCCGAGCATCGGCCAACCGGCCCGCAGCTTTCCACACCTGTGGACAACGCGACGACCGCGCCGCGCAAGCATCGCCACCCCGCACGCCCAGCCGTACATGGAGCATCTCCCTTGACGCACAATCAGCGCCAGCCTGAGGACACCCACTCTGAGCCACCTGACTCGCCGCAGTCTCCTACGCTGCTGGCACGTCTGCGGCAGGCGTTCGGACGGACGGCCCCTGGCGGAGCCAGTAGTACCCCGAGTCCGACTCAAGGCCGGCCTTCGGGGGTCTCCGCCCCAGGGGTGGCGGAGACAGCCCAGCGCCAGGGGGCGCCGGACCGGGAGGTCGGAGCCGAGGGCGGCCCCGACCAAAACGAGCTCCATACCGTCCAGCAGCAGATCCTCCACCCCACACCCACCACCGAGCCGCCAACAGGCGAGCGAGAAGCGCAGAGCGTCCAACCGGCGATCCGTCGTTTCACCGGCACCAAGCGGACCGTCCGCGTCGGACCGCTGCGGTTCACCGGCGACGAGCATGCCAGCCTCCAGGAGGCCGCCGGTGAACACGGTTACAAGGGGGAATCGGGCTTCGCCGCCGACATCGTCCTCGCCTTCATCACCGGTCGGTTCACCGCGAACCTGCCGCTGTCCGAGGACCGTCGCCGCACCCACATGTTCCGCGCCCAGGTGCTGCGCGAACTCAACCGCATAGGCGTCAACGTCAACCAGATCGCCCGTGCCCTCAACAGCGACCTCACCCCACCCGACGTACGTCACCGCCTCGACGAGCTACACCACCTGCTGGAACTGATCGCCGAGGCCCTGCGCGAACCCGCCGACCCCAGGAAGGACCAAGCCGCGTGATAGCCGCCATCAAGCCGACCGGGGCCAACACTCGTGGCCTGCTCGCCTATCTCTACGGCCCCGGTCGGCACGATGAACATCTCGATCCGCACATCGTCGCGGGCTTCGCCATGCTCGGCATGCCCGATCCCGGCCGGAACCCCGACGCCACCCTCACCCAGCTCGCCCGCCACCTCGACGAGCCCGTACGGCTCCGCAACAGCGAGTTCGGAAAGAAGGTCACCGACCACGTCTGGCACTGCCCCGTCCGATCAGCCCCCGAGGACCGGCACCTCTCCGACACGGAGTGGGCCGACATCGCACAGCAGATCGTCGAAGCCGCAGGCATCGCCCCACCCGGAGACGACCTGGCCTGCCGGTGGATCGCAGTACGTCACGCGGACGACCACATCCACATCCTCGCCACCACCGTCCGCGAAGATGGCCGCCGTCCCAAACTCCACGACAGCGGCATCCGCGTAGGCGACGCCTGCCGCCAGGTCGAAAAGGACTACGGCCTACGCCAACTGAAGAAGGGCGACCGCACCGCCGGACGCCGCCCCACCCAGGCCGAGATGCACAAGGCCGAACGCCTCGGCTGGGAGCAGACCAGCCGCGCCTGGCTCCAGGACCGCATCCGCGCCGCCATCCCCCACGCCGGCAGCGCTGAAGAACTCCTCGCCTACCTCGAAGCCGACGGCATCGCGGTCAAGCCGCGCCGCGGACCGTCCGGAGACCTCCTCGGCTACGCCGTCGGCCGCCCCAGCGACCTCAACAAAGACGGCGAACAGATCTTCCACCCTGGCGGCAAGATCGCTCCCGACCTCACCCTCCCCAGGCTCAAGGCCCGCCTGGAAACCACCCCGCCAGAGGAACACCCCACCGCCCGCCGAGAGCGCCCCAGTACCCCCTGGCACCAGGCCACTGACGCCCTCGACATCCTCCATGCTGGCATGGCCGACGACTCCCACGCTCAGGCCCACATCACCGCGCTCGGCGAACTCATCGAAGCCACCGCCCAGAATGCCCCCGCCCACTTCCACGCCGAACTGCGAGCCGCTTCACGGGCGTTCGTCCGTGCTCAGCGCTCCCAGATCCGGGCCGAGAACCAGGTCGCCCACACCCTGCGCGCGGCGGCCCGCGACATCGCACACACCGCCACCGGCCCCGACGGCAGCGCCTTGGCGGCCCTGCTCGGCGCCCTCGTCTGGGCCACCGTCGTCGCCGCCCGTTGGCACGAAGCGAAGAACCACGCCCACCAGGCCGAAGCCGCCCGCCAGGCTCTCCACCACCTCCAGACCGTCACCGACCGAGCCCTCACGCCCATCATCGACAGCCTCGCCACTCGCCATCCGAACGACCAGGCCAGTCGCTCCCTCGTCCGCGATGTCCGCGCAGCCATACCCGACTACGCCGACCGCATCCTCACTGACCCTGCCTGGCCGGCCCTCGCCACCGTTCTCGCCGATGCCGAAGCCGGCGGCCACACACCCCACCAGCTCCTCAAGGAAGCAGTCGCCCAACGCGAACTACATACCGCCCGTCAGCCCGCCCGCGTCCTGATCACTCGCATCCAGCACACCAGCCGAAACCCTGTGCCCAACCGCCGGGCGCAGGCTGCTCGCCGGCGCTCGACCATGACGTCTTCGGTGTCGGCTCACCTGAATCCACAACCTGCAGCGGCACCCACGGCACCCGCCGAACGGCAGTTCGGACGGCGCCGATAGTCCCAGTCGGTCTGGCCGACGGCGACACGAACAGCCAGCCCTTCAGGCACCCAGCTCCTCCTCCATCGCCACGGCCACGGCTGGCCAAGGTGCCTTCAGCTCGCCGAACAGCCGCCAGTAGCGGTACGACGCGCGAACCAGGGAACTGACGCCCAACCTCGCCACACCAGGATCGACCGTTGCGATCACTCGACGAGTGATGCCGCCTGCTCCTCGCGAGGCGGGACGGATGCCGTGCCCGAGGAGGAGAGTGGCGGTGCGGACGGCATCCAGGGTCGGTGGTGGGGCCAGGGATGAGAACCTGCCGAATACGAGATCCCTCCACCCCAACCGAGTCCGTGCCCAGGCCAGTCGCTCAAGACCGGTACCGAGGTCCACGGCCAGACGGGCAGGGTTGTCGGCGTTCCACAGGAGGACGATGTCACCGACAGGCAGGTCCAAGTGCTTGAAGCGAAGTGTGATGCCCTCGACTTGGCGGCGCTTCCAAGTGGTCAGTGTGCCGTGGACGCTGATGTGGCGCGCGTGGAAACCGAGTCGTGACAGCACGCTGAACCAGCCGTCCAAGATTCCTCCGTACTCGTCCATGTGCTGGATCGGCTGGACACGGGAGACGTTGACGAACGAGGTCAGGAACCCTGGCCGAAGATCACCCGATGTGTCGCGCTGCCCGGTGAAGCGGACGACGGGCTGAGGCAGGAAGCCGCTGCGGTAGGTCACCGGACGCCCGTCCTTGAGATAGGGATCGAGGGCTTGGACTGCCGAGATCGTCAACTCGGTCTCGCGGCCCCACTGAAGCGGCAGGCAGGTGTCCTGCGGGACGCCTAGCGCCGCGAAACCCGTCGTGAGCCCCGCCAGTAGTTCCTCCCATGACGGCGCCTGACGTGGCGGACGGTATGGGGAGCCTCTGTGTGCGTGCTCGATCTTGACCTGTCTGTCGGAGACGGTGAACTCCCAGTGGGCCCCGAGGATGCGCTGAAGGACCTCAGGTATGAGGATGCCTGAAGGAGGTGATGGCACGAACGGGCGTTCTCTGGGATGACTCGACATCACGGCCGACTCGCCATCGCCCTGAAGTGGCGGGCCGGATCGAAGCGGTCCATCCCGATCTCCTGGACCTCCGCGTACTTCAGGTCCTCAGCCTTCTCGATCGCCCGCGCGAGGAGTTCCGCTGCCGTCTCGTCGTCCACGACAGGGTCGGCCACCGCAACCACGCCGGTCTGATCGCACAGAGCGGCTTGGGCGCATGTGCCCTCGCGCCAGGTGAGCGCGGCCATGGGGGTGCCGGCGCGGAGAGACTCGCCGAAGACCGCGGCGCCGGCCTCCACGTATGCACGGGCGTAGGTGTAGACGAAGACGGAGGCGTCGCGGATAGCAGCTGTCTTAGCGGGGCCGCCGAGTTCACCGACCCACTTCACGTGGTCCGCGCTGAAGAGGCGTTGGTGGCGTCGTACGTACGCGTCGTCGAAGACGGGTCCGACGATCTGGATCCAGCGTCCGAGGATCTGGGCGGCTCGGACGGCGATGTGCGGGGCCTTTTCCTCGTCTATTCGGCCGAGCCATACGAGGTCGCTACCGGCGACGGCGGGCGGCTCTTCCTCGTCCAGGCCGAGGTGGACAGCGAGTTCGGGGATCGGTCGGTGGGCTGCGTACCGCTCGATCATCTCGGGCGAGTAGCAGTAGAGCCGTGACCGCTTGCCGTCGAAGGCCGTGTCCGCGTGCTGGAAGACGGGCGAATGCTGGAACGTGGCCATGTCGCAGTCCAGCTTGTTCCAGGTACGCGTCCAGGCCGGCAGCGACGGGTATTCGTGCCCGACGACCAGGAGGTCGTATCCGGCGCTGCGGAGCTCGCGCTCGGCGAGCGATCCGGGAGTGAGGTCCTCCAGGCGGACCGGCTTGCGGACCCAGTCGTGTTCCAGGTCCGTGAGCCAGCCCGGCCCAAGGAGGTGTACGTCGGCGCCTGCGGTTCGGGCGCCTACGGCGACCGCCCACAGCCATCGTTCGATTCCGCCGTAACCGGCGGGTGGAAAGGCGTAGCTACCGGGGAAGTCGCAGACGCCGACGAGCACTTATGCCTCCGGTGTTCCGTCCGCCGAGATCCGGCGGAAGCCGAGGTACGGGAAGAGAGATTCGGGGAGGACGAGCGAGCCGTCCTGCTGCTGGCACTGTTCGAGGAGCGCGGCCAGGGTGCGGCCGACGGGCAGGCCGGAGCCGTTGAGGGTGGCGACGAGCTTGGGCTTGCCGTCCTCGCCGCGGGTGCGGATGTTGGCGCGGCGGGCCTGGAAGGTGCCGAAGTTGGAGATCGAGGAGATCTCCCGGTAGGTGTTCTGGCTCGGGATCCAGACCTCGATGTCGTACGTGAGCTGGGCGGAGAAGCCGGTGTCGCCGGCTGCCAGCTTGACAACGCGGTAGGCGAGGCCGAGCTCCTTCAGGCATGCCTCGGCGTGGCCGACCATCGTCTCCAGCTCGGCGTCCGCGGTCTCCGGGTCGACGATCTTGACCATCTCGACCTTGGAGAACTGGTGCTGGCGGATCAGGCCGCGGGTGTCGCGCCCGTATGAGCCCGCCTCGGAGCGGAAGCACGGGGTGTGCGCCGTGAGGGCCAGGGGCAGCTCGGCGGGCGGGATGATCTCGTCGGAGTAGAGATTGGTCAGCGGGACCTCGGCCGTCGGGATGAGGAACAGGTCGCGATCGGCGGCGCCGGTCTTGAACAGGTCCTCCTCGAACTTGGGCAGCTGACCGGTGCCGGTCATCGTCTTGCGGGTCACCAGGTACGGGACACCGTGCTCGACGTAGCCGTGGCGGCGCGTGTGGATGTCGAGGAAGAGCGTGGCCAGCGCGCGCTCCAGGGCGGCGCCAGCGCCGCGGGAGACCGCGAAGCGCGAGCCGGACAGCTTCGTGGCGCGGGCAAAGTCGAGGATGCCGGTGGCCTCGCCCAGGTCGACGTGGTCCTTCGGCTCGAACGAGAACGCCGGCGGGTTGCCGACGCGCCGGATCTCGACCGCGAACTCCTCGGAGTCGCCGTCCGGGGCCTCGTCGTCGGGGAGATTCGGGATGGTCAGGAGGAGCTCGGTGAGCTCCTCCTGGACTTTCTCCTGCGTGGCCTCGATGTCGCGGATCTGGTCCTTCAGCTCGCGGGCGCGCTCCTTCAGCTTGGAGATGTCCCCACCCTGCTTGGCCGTCTGCTGGACCTCGCTCGCCACCCGCTTGGACTCCGCCCGCAGCTCGTCGGCCGAGCGGATGCTCTGGTTGCGCCGGGACTGGAGGTCTTCCAGCCGGGACAGATCCAGGGAGTAACCGCGACGAGCGAGCCGACGTACCGCTTCGGCACCCATTTCAATCAGGGCGCGGGCATCATGCATGAGGAAGATCCTTCTTATCCGGCGAGTGGGATGGGGATACCGCATCGACGGTAGCAACCGCCGACCCCTCACCGATCCGCAATATCGACGCGTCACCATCGGCGGTGATCTCGCGCAGAGTGGCCGATTCAAGATCATCCAAGAGCTCCGTGACCAAGAGGGAAAGATCGTCGTCGCCGATGGCGAGCGGCTCGATGTAGGGAGCCTCGGGGAAGAACAGCGGCATGGCTTCGCCAGCCGCGCGATCTCCATGCCAGTGGAGGACGGAAACCAGCAGGCCGTGCCCGACCAGGACGCGGGGCGCTGGGTGCTCCAGAGCGGCGAGGACGCCGGTGAGCAGCCTGCGTATGCCCTCATGCTGCGACTCCGCGGCGCCCGGCGGGCGCTGACGAGGACCGTGCTCGTCGAGCCAGGCCGCGTAGTCGAGGAAGGGCTTGCCCTCGAACTCCCCGTAGTCGAGTTCGTTCAGCCGGGCGTCTACAACCAGCTCGGGCGAGGAGACGCCCATGAGTAGCGAGGCGGTCTGCCGAGCCCGTGGAAATCCGCTGGTCAGCCAGGTGGCCACGGAATGGAGTGGGAGGACGTTCCACGCACGGCCGAGCGACTGTCGGCCCTCGTCGGTCAGAAGAATCTG
This sequence comes from Streptomyces sp. 63XJN7_1_ISO-PGPR-S23-121, assembly GCF_056173025.1. NCBI lineage: Bacteria > Bacillati > Actinomycetota > Actinomycetes > Kitasatosporales > Streptomycetaceae > Streptomyces > Streptomyces sp. 63XJN7_1_ISO-PGPR-S23-121. The sequence goes on from NZ_CM149653.1 coordinate 325,240, forward strand.
CCTGGTCGGGTCGCCGTTGACGAGGTACCGCTTGCTGTAGTCGGTCTGGCCATGGCGAAGGATGTACGTCGTCACGATCCACTCCGAGGGGTTGCCGTTGTCGCCAGAAGATCGCTGAGCACGGTGGCCATGAACGTGGCGCGTGGGTCGCCGGACTCCACGTAGAAGAGGAGGCCGTGGACCGCCAGGAGTCGGCACCAGGGTGCGAGCACGGGGACGGGGATCCGAGACGTACGTGAGGCGACGGCCAGCCGTGCGGTCGTCCCGCGTCCGAGCTCGTAGTAGACGGTCCAGAACGCCCAGTCGAACGCGGGATCGCCCACCATGGGGAGCGGATCGATCAGCCGGGGGTGTCCCCGCCAGTCGAACAGGACGTTCTCCCGGTACAGGTCGGCGTGCAGCACCGTCGCTCGGCGGGAGCCCTCCTCCAGATCGGCGACGGCAGCGAACCCTGCTTCGACGAGGGAACGCCAGCCACCAAGGTCGAGTTCGCGCATCCGCCGCTCGATCTGCGGACGCACTTCGTGGGCGAAGTAGTCGGTGAGGAGTGGAAGCTGCTCCGACCGGAGTCTGTGGCGCCCCAAGGTGTGGAGCCCGTGGACGGCCGCCGCCACCATGTGGAAGCTCCCGCCGCGGACGATCCGCGCCGCCGGCTTGCCCTCCGATGAGTTCGAGCGCGGCCACGGCCAGGTCGTCCGCGGCCTCCACGACCTCGACCGTGGGCCCGCGGGCCCAGAGCCGTAATGCTTCCACCTCGTGGCGAAAACGAGATGGATCAACCCATGCTTTGAGGAGCAGCGGACGCCCGTCGGGACGGGCCGCGGTCGCGATCACCGAGGCGTGGCCGGCGTCGTGGTACGCCACGAGCCTCAGCTTCCACCTCCCTGCCGCACGTGCCAGCAGCCCAGGGACGGTGTCGAGCCACGGCTTGACCGTAGGCCCGTAGTGCGCCAGCAACCGCTGCCCGCACCCCGCGGGGATCTCTCCGAGCGTCCACTTCGTCATCAGCTCAGCTCGATCCCGTCCGAGACGAGCTCATCCGTCAGGGCAGGGAACTCGCCCAGTACCTCCGCGACGAGGGCCTGCACCTTGTCGACCTCGGCGTCCGGGGCGGAGAGGCGGACGAGGATGCGCCAGGGTTCGTCCAGACGCTGGCCGGTAGTGCTGACCAGATGCACTTCCGCATGCCCGTCGGTGGTCTCGTGCAGGCGGTGGGCCAGGCGCTGCGCGGCGATGTTGTAGAGCTTGCCGACGTGGTAGACGGGGTTCTTGCCGTTGGCGCCCTCCAGGTTCATCGGCCGCAGCGGCGTGATCAGCCCGTTGACCCGGTTACCGCGCCCGACGACGCCCTCGTCTCCCGACTCGATCGAGCTCCCGGTGTAGGTCAGGTACAGCTCGTCCTTCTCCGGGACGTCGCGGGCGTTGAGCCGGAAGCGCGCCTGGGCGCCTGGCAGTCGGAGACCGGCCAGCCGGTGGCACTCGGCGAGGACGGTCTCCTTGTTGCGGATGTACTCGGCCCGGCTGGCGACGTGGCGCGACTTCTGCGGGACGCACAGGACGATGTCGGCCTCGTCGCCGTCCCAGAAACCCATGAGCTTGACGTCGGACCCGCACCACGCGTGGGAGAGGGTGAACTCGCTCTCGCCGGAGAAGTGGTTCACCAGGTCGCGGACGAACGACTCGAAGGCGTTCTCGGGGGCCCAGCCGGTCCCCAGCGACGTGTCGTTCGAGAGCCGCACCCGGCGCTCACGAAGGTCGTCGACGGAGCGGGGATTGAACCAGCGCGTGCGGTCGGGAGTCCCGTCGCCGGTGAGAACCGCCCCCGGGCTGGAGTTGCTGGTGATGTTGAAGACGATGTCGAGGTGGTCCGACACCTCGGGAAGCCGCTCGGCGAAGAACGCCCGCACCTCGGCCTCGACGATCTCCTCGACGGGGACCGTCTCGCCGCCACACATGGGTGCCGCGCGCCCGTTGACCAGGACGCGGACCGGGGCGGTCATCTCGCCTGCCCCGTAACGGACTTCGCTGGCACCGCCGAGGAGAGCGAGCTTGTCGAAGTTGTGGTGCAGCACGGCGCCGAAGCGCGCGACAGTGTGGTGGCTGTAGGCACGGGACAGCCGCTCGGCGAGGTGATCGGCGAGGGTGTCCGGGTGGCCGAGGCCCTTCCGCTCGACGATGGTCGTCGCGTCCGGTCTGGCCATGGAGGTGTCGATGACGAGGTGGCTGTTGCCGATGATCGTGCTCGTACGAGGCATCACGAACTCCCGTTCAAGGGTGGGAAGAAGGGGGTTAGCGCAGGCGTCAGCACGCCTGGACGAGCGGTGCGGTCGAGATTCAGCGAGGGACTCCGGCAGCGCGGAGATGCGCCACGATCACTGCGAGCGACTGGTATGCGGAAACGGCTTGTTCTTCAGCGGTGAGTCGGACGATGTCGTGGGTCGTGACGAGGTCGATGTCCTGGGTCCGGCGGCGATCGAGCCAGAGGAGCAGACGCCAGGCGAGCACCGGCCCACAGAACGGCAAGCGCTCCGCGAGATCGACTGGAATGCGCGCTGGCGCTACGTCCTCGTACAGCAGGTCCCGTACGAGGTGGAAGACAACATCGGTGTAGTCGAGAACGGCTGGGCCGCAGGCGCTCGCCTCCCAGTCGACGACGTGCAGGTGCTCTCCGTCGACGAGGAGGTGCTCGGGCTTGAGATCGCCATGTAGGTGAACGGTTGGGTGGGCGTCGGTCGTTTGGAGGGCCTCCCGCAATGCAACCCACCAGGGCATCCACCGGCAGCGGGCCGAGAACTGATCCAGTAGGAACTGGCTCGCGGAAACAGGGCTGCCAGTCCGTGCCGCCCAGCCGTGGGCAGGAGTAGCGCCGGCAATGGGCCGGTGAAGCATGCCGCTCACCGCCACGACGTGACCGATGTAGTCCTCCGTCGCCTTGCGGGTGGCCACCGAGCACGGCGTCCCGCGCACCGCCCGGAACACTGTCCAGGACCCGGCCTCGTCGCATCCCGTCGCCAGGACGGGCGGAACCGAGATGCCGCGCAGGGCAGCACGCTGGACCGTGGCGGCCTCCCGTCGACGTCGGCCCTCGGGGTCGATACCGACGTAGACCTTCAGTACAGCGCTGCCGTCCGTGGCGAACCGCGTCCTGGAGTACGGCTTGAGGACTGCCACGCCGAATGGCCCCAGCCCTCGTCCGACCCACGGCTCCGCGGACTTCGTGCTGCGCATCCTCCACACACCTCCATCCCGTTCGGTAAGCAGAGCCGATCTCCAAAGTCCGCTGGAATGAGGGGAGTTACGTCCATCGCCCTGCGACTTTCTCGGTCTGCTGCGACAGTAGGCGCGGCACCCCGCAGCACCCCGGAAAAACCTTCCGGGGTCGATTCCGGCCACGAGGTGATGCTCAGGACATGCGAGGGATGACAGAGAACCTGACCATCGGCGAACGCGTTGCCTGGTACCGGCGCCGACGCGGACTCTCCCAAGAGGTCCTGGCCGGCCTCGTCGGCCGCACCACGGACTGGCTGAGCAAAGCGGAGAACAACCGGATCGAGCTCGACCGCCTCTCGGTGATCACTTCACTCGCCGAGGCTCTCGACGTCTCGCTCGGGGATCTCCTCGCCGAGCCGACGCTCCTGGAGTGGTCGAGCGACAGCGGCCGCCGTACGGTGCCCGCTCTGCGTGACGCGCTCATGGACTACAAGCAGCTCACGCCCCTGCTGGGGCTCCCACCCGACGACGAACCGCCGACTCTGGCGGGCTTGCGGGACGCAGTGAAAAGAGTCCTCGATGCCTACCAGGTGTCTCAGTACGGCTTCGCGACCCGGCGGCTTCCCCTCGTCCTCGCCGACGCCCTCGCGGCCTCCCGCTCGTATTCAGGGCGTGAAGGGGAGGAGGCCCATGCCGAACTCGCCTTGGCCTATCACGGTGCGGCCATGGTGCTGGGCAAGGTCGGGGAGTCGGAACTGGCGTGGATCGCCGCCGACCGGGGCCTGGCGGCAGCGCAACAGAGCGGCCAGAGCACGGTGACGGGCTCGCTCTTCCGGGCGGTCACGCACTGCCTGATGGCCACTGGCCGATTCACCGCGGCGATCCAGCTGGTGAACGATGCGGCGGCCGTCATGCAGCCCGGCCTGGGCACCGCGAACGACGAATACCTCTCGGTCTACGGCACGCTCTTCCTCGCCGGCGCCATGGCGGCCGCCCGAGCGGAGGACCGTGCAACCACCCAGACCTTCCTCCGCGAAGCGGATGAGGTCGCACAACGACTGGGTGCCGACGCGAACCACCTCTGGACGGCCTTCGGCCCGACCAACGTGGCCATCCACTGCGTCGCCACCGCCGGAGAACTCGGCGACATCCAGATCGCCGCCGACCTCGGACAGCGCATCGACACCAGCGGCCTGCCGGTGGAGCGGCGCGTGAGGCACAGCCTGGAAGTCGCCAGAGCCCTCAGCGCCTGGAACCGGACCGACGAAGCCCTGGCCGCGCTGCTGGAAGCCGAGCGAGCCGCACCCGAGCAGGTGCGCCACCACTACCTGAGCCGCGAACTGGTCGTTGGCTGGATTCGCGGCACCCGAGGTCGCCCGTCCCAGCCGGTGGTCGACCTGGCTCGCAGGCTCGGCGTGGTCGGCGGTTAGAGTCCGTCCCGTGAGCGAGAACGAGCACGAAGCGAAGATGGCCCACCCGCGCATGGCCGCAGGCGCGCTCTTCTTCGACGACGCCCGCCGGGTCCTCCTCGTCGAGCCCTCGTACAAGGACTATCGGGATATCCCCGGTGGATACGTCGAGACGGGGGAGTCGCCCCTGCAAGCCTGCGTACGCGAGGTCCAGGAGGAGCTCGGCATCAAGCCCGCGATCGGCCGCCTGCTCGTCGTGGACTGGGCGCCCAACCCTGGGGAGGGCGACAAGGTGCTCTACCTATTCGACGGGGGCCGAGTCACCGCGGATGAGTGTCGACACATCGAGCTTCAGGCCGACGAGCTCCGTGGATACGCCTTCCACGACACCAGGGAGCTACCGGAGCTCACCATCCCTCGCCTCGTACGCCGCATCACTGCGGGTGTCGAGGCCCGAGCGAACGGCACGACTGTCTACCTGGAGCATGGGGTAGCGCCGGGAGCAGCGTGCTGAACCAGAGACGACAGCGTGGCCACGCCCAGCAAGGACTGTGCCGACACGCATCGCCTGCACGACAATGGCCGACGGGACCAGTTGTCCCGCCGCCGTTGCCCTATACACCTTGATGCTCTTGGAGCTCTCGCTGTGACGCTCTCCGTCCCTCCTTCTTCGCCTACCGCGCTTGAAGCCGTGTTCAAGCGGGTCATCGAGCGCAAGGCTGTCCGCGCCGAGGCGACACTGCAGGCTGACATCCGTCAGTTCCTGCTGGACGCGGACCTCAACCTCGGCGAGCACGATCTCCTGGATCCCGTGCTGGAAGCGCAGGTGGGAGACGGCACCGGACATCGCATCGACATCGAGATGGGCGCGACTGTCGTCGAGGTCAAGAAGGACATCAGCCGCCCGAAGCTCCGCAAGGACGCGGTCGGGCAACTGACGAAGTACGTCCGGGCCCGGACAGAGCAGCGAGAGCGGCGGCACGTCGGCATCCTCACCGACGGCGCCGACTGGCGGGCCTACACGCTGGTCAACAACGAGCTGAACGAGGTCAATCACTTCGATGCGCGGGAGCGCAACATCAAGTCGCTGGACCTGGTCCGGTGGCTCGAAGGCGTCCTGGCGACTTCGGAGGGCGCGGCCCCCACGCCGGATGCCATCGCAACCCGCCTTGGAGCAGACAGCGTCGCCCACTCCATCGACAAGACGGTCCTCGCCGCGTTGTACGCGGAGAACAAGAGTCTGCCGACCGTCCAACTGAAGCGCGACCTGTGGTCGCGGCTGCTGCGCAGTGCCCTCGGTGCCCAGTTCGAGGACAGCGACGATCTGTTCATCGAGCACACGCTTCTCGTGAACACCGCCTCGATCATCGCCCACGCGGTGATGGGCATCGACGTCAAGGACACCCCGCCCGCCTCGCTGGTCAACGGCCAGCTGTTCGCACAGGCGCGGATCTCGGGTGTGGTCGAATCGGACTTCTTCGGCTGGCCGCTGGAGGTCGAGGGCGGCGAAGGCTTTGTCCAAGATCTTTCTCGTCGCCTCGCTGGCTTCGACTGGTCGAGGGTCGAGGGTCGAGCATGACGTACTGAAGGTCCTGTACGAGTCGGTAATCGCCGCAGAGACCCGTAAGAAACAAGGTGAGTACTACACACCGGACTGGCTGGCGGAAGCGACGGTGACCGAGGCAGTCTCCGATCCTCTGAACCAGCGGATCATGGACCCGTCGTGTGGATCCGGCACTTTCCTCTTCCACGGCGTCCGCCGCTATCTGGCGGCCGCACGGGACAACGGGCTGCCCTTGCGAGAGGCGCTGGACGGGCTCCACGATCATGTTGCTGGCATCGATCTCCACCCAGTCGCCGTGGCGCTGGCCCGTGTCACGTACCTGCTCGCCATCGGCCGCGAGACGCTCACGTCCGAAGAGCGCGGCCCGATAAGTGTCCCCGTCTACCTGGGGGACAGCCTCCAGTGGGACCAACGAACCGACCTCATCGATCACGGCCACCTCGTCATCAAGACCGGCACTGGCAACCAGCTCTTCACCAACGAACTTCGCTTCTCCGAAGATCTGCTGCACGACGCCAGCCGATTCGACGCGATCGTCAACGAGCTCGCCGACAAGGCTGCCGACCCACACCGCGCTCAGGGCAAGCTGCCCTCCCTGGCTGCCCTCTTCAACCGGCACGGAGTCGCCAGCGCGGACGACCGGGAAGAACTGACAGACAACTTCCGTGTCCTGTGCGATCTCGTCGATGAGGGTCGCAACCACATCTGGGCTTACTACGTTCGAAACCTGGCCCGTCCCATGTGGCTGTCCCGCGCAGAGAACCGCGTTGACGTCCTCGTGGGCAACCCACCCTGGCTGTCCTACCGACACATGCCGAGCGATATGCAGGTGACCTTCAAGGAGATGATGCAGGCCCGCGGCCTTTGGAAGGGTTTTGAGGTCGCCACTCACCAGGACCTGTCTGGCCTGTTCATCGCTCGCGCTGTCCAGCAGTACCTACGCGAGGGCGGTTCCTTCGCCTTCGTCGTCCCCAACCCCGTGCTGGATCGCCCCTACTGGACCGGCTTCCGCAGCGGCGAATGGACCGACCCCGACCACCCCGTCAAGGTCAATTTCACCGGGTCCTGGGACCTGCGTCGGCTGCGACCGCACTTCTTCCCTCGCGCTGCTGCCGTCATCTTTGGCCGGCGCCGCTCGCTCGCCATCGGTCAGCAGGGCAACAGCGCCGTCCCGCTGCCCAGGCAGACCGAGATCTGGACAGGGAAGATTGCCAAGAGTGCGGCCCATTGGGAACGCGCAAAGGGGTGTGAGCTGCCCCGAGTTTCGTAGAGTCCGGTGATCGTGTTTCAGGCGGACTGGGGGGTGGCTTCCTGTTGTCGCCACCAGTCACGTTCGTACTCGGCGGGTGGTACGTAGTCGAGGGCGGAGTGGAGCCGTTCCTCGTTGTACCAGGTGACCCACTGGAAGATCGCACGCTCGACCTGGTCGACGTCCCGCCAAGGGCCTTGCATCTCTATCAGCTCAGCCTTGAAGGTGCCGTTCAGCGCCTCGGCCATCGCGTTGTCGTAGCTGTCCGCGACCGAGCCGACCGACGCTGAAGCCCCGATCTCGGACAGCCTCTCGGTATACCGGATTGATACGTATTGCGACCCGCGGTCGCTGTGATGAATGAGGCCGGAGTCCTTCTTGATCCGGCGTCTCCACAACGCCATCTCCAGTGCGTCCAGAGGCAGTTCGGTCCGCATGTGGTTCGCGACCTGCCAGCCGACAATCATCCGCGAGTACACGTCCAGGACGAACGCCACGTACGCCCAGCCGGACCAGGTGCGCACATACGTCATGTCCGCCACCCACAGCTGATCCGGGCGCGAGGCCGTGAAGTCGCGGTCGACCAGGTCCGGGGGCCTGGGTGCCGACGGCTCAGGCACGGTGGTCCGCCGCCGCTGACCGCGGATGACGCCCTCCATGCCCAGCTCAGCCATCAGCCGCTCGACGGTGCAGCGGGCCACCTGCACACCCTTGCGCCTGAGCGCGCGGGTGATCCGGCGGACACCATAGGTGCCGCCGGACTCGGCATGGACCTGTTCGATCAGCGGGATGAGCTGCTCGTCGCGCAGCCGGCGGGCCGACTTCGGCCGCTTCTTGCGCGCGTAGTACGCCGACTCCGAAAGCCCCAGCACCCGGCAGGCGAACCCGACCCCGAGGCCCTTGTCCCTGAGGTGCTCGATCACCTGGTCGGCCTCGTCCGGGGACGGTCGAGTTCCGCCGCAAAAAACGCGCTCGCGGCTTTGAGGATCTCGTTCGTCCGCCTCAACTCCGCTACTTCTTTGCGGAGTTGCTTCAGTTCCTCGTGCTCGGCGGTGGTCAGCCGGTCGTCGCGTTCGCCGGCGTCCGCCTCGGCCTGGCGGACCCAGCCGCGCAGGGCCTCCTTGTGGATGCCCAGGTCCTTCGCGACATGAGCGATCGGACGGCCCGTGGTGCGGACCTCGCGCACGGCCCGCTCGCGGAGCTCGTCCGGATATTTGCGTGGTGCTGGCACTGCTCGTGGTTCTCCTTCGGGCCAGGATCATAAGCCTGGCTTCAGGGACTCCACGAATCCGGGGTCAGCTCAGTGGATCACTCGGAAGGAGGGTGAGCTGCGTTACCCCAAGGAGGGGCTGATCAGCTCGCCCTACAGGGACCGATTCTTGAACGGAGCAACAATCTTCCCGAAGGTGTTCTTCTTCGTGCAGGAGCAGGCGGCAAGCCCTCTCGGCCTGGGCGGCGGCCGCATCTCGGTCCGCTCACAGCGCAGCACACTGGAGAAGAAGCCTTGGAAAGATCTCCCTGGCCTAGAAGGATCGGTCGAGAAGGAGTTCGTCCGGCCTGTTTTGCTCGGTGAACACGTTGTCCCCTACCGGATCTTGGGCGCGGACAAGGCCGTCCTGCCGGTTGAAGGGACAAACACCCTCATGGACGGCGAAAATGATCACATCGACCGTTACCCAGACCTGGCCAAGTGGTGGCGTAACGCAGAACGACTCTGGGATGACAACCGCTCCAGCGGACGTCTTTCATTGGCAGAGAGGCTCAACTTCCGCAGGGGGCTGACCGATCAACTTCCTGGTGCACCTCTGCGAGTGGTCTATGGAGCTTCCGGCATGTACGTCACTGCGGCGCTGGTGGACGACCCGAACGCGGTCATCGAGCACAAGTTGTACTGGGGAACCGTCGCCACCCGGCAGGAGGGCATGTACTTGCTGGCGATGCTCAACTCGCCCTACACCACCGAAGCCGTTCGCCCTCTTATGTCCTATGGTAAAGACGAGCGCGACATCGACAAGGCCGTGTGGGAGCTGCCCATCCCGGACTTCGATCCGACCGATGCCAAGCACGTACGAATCGCTGAACTCGGAGAGGCTGAGCATCAGCGGATCGCAGAGCTGAAGTTCGAGGACGGCAAGAGCTACATCCAGATCCGTCGCACCTTGCGCGACTTCCTTCTCAGCTCCCCCGACGCCGAGGAACTGGATCAACTGGTCACTGAACTACTCGGCTGAGAATCTCAGGCCCTTCGTTCCTTCGTCTCTTCTCCGCCTTGAGTGCGCAGAAGAGACGAAGGAACCACCCGTCTGGCCCCGAGCCAGGTAATTCCCATGACTGCCCCACGCGTCGCGCATGCGGCGGGAGGCGTCACACTCGTCTAATGTGGCCAGTAGGACGGCGGTGAAACGGACGGGTCCACACGCTCGAAGCGGTGCTTGCTCGCCGGGTTCAACCCTTTGATGTGAATCAGCTGCTGTGTGTGTGCTTCGTTGAGCTCGTCGACGATCAAGGGCATGGCTGCTACCACCGCGCCTAGAGACAGGCCCAGACCGGCCATGCCCTTGTGCGCCTGGCTGAAGCGGATGTGATGCATTCCCGACTTCTTGATTGCCTCTGTCTCTGACGGGTCTTCCAGCTGGCGGGCGTCCCTCGTCAGGAAGGCGTCGAAACCCTTTCTCGCAGCATCGGGGAGAAGCGCGAGATCCTTCTTGCCCGCCCATTTGATCTCGCTGACGTGCTTGACCTCATGTCCGGGCAGGATTCGTCTGAGTATCTCTAGCACCTGCACGGGGACGTTCTCGTCGATGAGGATCCGCATCAGGCAGCGCGCGCTCCCGTGCTGTAGCTGTCCACGTAGAGCGCGAAGGAAGCAGCGTCGCGTGCTGCTTCAGCGGTGACACCGGGGTAATAGTCGGCGATCTCCTCCGGCGGGATACCGTCCTCGATCAGCTCCGCGACGGTGTCGAAGGGGGTTCTCGTGCCCGTGATCACGGGCTGTCCCCCCTGGGTTTGAGGGTCGACAGTGACGTGCTGCTTCGGTTGGAGCAGGTGGGGGACGACGACGCCGGCTCTGGGAGCGAACTCCTGGAGAATGTCGGCCATGGTGGCGATTACCCGTTGGCCAGGGCGTTTGACCAGATCAGTGCCGTGGTCATCGTGGCCTGCGAGGACGATCGAGTCGCCCTCGGTCACCAGGGAGTAAGTGGACAGATGCTCGACCTCCCCGATCTTTTTCAGGGTGGCCAGGGCTACGCGAATCTTTTGGAGTGACACATCCTGGCGCAGGTGGGCGAACGCGCGCAGCGCGAGTACGTCGCGGAAGGAGTACAGGGCCGGCCTGGCTGCCAGCTCGGGCCGAAGGATCGGCCCGTTGCCACGGTCCTGCCTCCACGTGCGCAGTTGTCCGACCGTCGCTCCCGAGAGGGCGGCAGCCATGCGGGTCGAGTACGCCATCTCTGCCTCCCATCCTGGTCGCGTGCTGTGGGCTCACATCATCCCAGTTCCCAGATCAGGAACGCTACAGAACGACGAGAGCCTAGATGTTTCAGATCCTCTGCGGCGAAGCGGTGAAACGTCCAGCATGTGTGAGCGGACTGGGTGATACGAGGGAGGACCCGGCGTCACGGCGATCATGGCCGCAAGCATCTGATCAGCGAAAACACAATTCGGTGACACCGCGCAGCATCACCCGGGATGCCCTTGCGGGCCCTCGCCATCCCGCCGAGCAGCCGGAAGACCACTCGGCAACCTGGACCGCGGCCCGATAGAGCCGACCCAGACCAACCGCGCTCCCAGGCCGTGACCCTAGGTCATCGCCCAGGAGATCATGGAGGACCTCCAGGCTGCCCTAGCCGAGGCGCTGGGTGGCGAGGTTCAGCCGGACGTTGCTGCCGAGGAAGTCATCGCGGAGCGTATGGCCGGGGAGTTTCCGCCGGTGCCGCTCTCGCTCCAGGTGAGGGGCCGGCAGCCAGCTCGGGGCGGGCGCCTTGCGTGGGATTCCCGTTCCTTCTCAGCGGGCTCCCCAGCCGCGGTGCGCTTCGGGGCCGTGAGGACTCCAGCCGTTCAGGTGCGGTGCCAGCTCCTCGGGCTTCGGTTCGCGAGGGGTGGGCATGGCGGGTAGGCGGGTCAACGGGTCGAGGCTCTGAACGTATCGGCGTGCCCAGGTCACCCACTCGTGTGCCGAGGCCACCGTCGCCTCGCTCTCCCCTGCCGCCTCTTCCAGCCGGCGCTCCAAGGCGTTGCAGTACGCGCTCAGACTTGCAGCTTCCTGCCACTGGCTGGCTTGCGCACGGAGCACCTCGGCATATTGCTCCTGGGCGGCCAACTCCTTGGCCTTCTCCATGGCCGCCCGCCAGCGAACCTCGCGCTCGGCCTTGGCCCGTTCCTCGTCCGCCTTACGCTGCGCGTCCTCTACGGCGCGGGTCTCGATCTCTCGGAGAACGGCTCCCAGGATGTCCTCCAGCACCCAGCGCTTGCGATCGGCCCAGCGACACTGCCGGCTGGATCGGCTGTAGCCGAGTTCGATCACGAGGCTCTTCGAGCGCTCTGGGTCGGTGGACTGGGGAAACTCCTGATCGATCGTGACGGTGTAAGTGAAGCCGTTCACGGCCAAGTCCATTTCGCCCTCGCGGAGGGAGTAGCTGGACGGGTAGTGACGCCCGTTGTACGTGTAGGCATGGCTGCGCTGGCGGGAGGGGACTTCATGCCCCTTCACCTTGTGCCCTCGACGTACTGCCTCGGCGGCGAGGCCCTGGAGCAGCAGCAACGATCGGCGACGCAGCGGGGCGGGCATGACGAGTCGGCCCTCGTCGTCTCTCAGTGCGGCCACGACTGGATGCGGAGAGTGCAACTGCGTGGGTACATGGACGGGCGGCGCCTCATCCGGCCTCTGCCTCAGTGAGTTGGGGTGCGGACCCTCGGCCAGAGAGATCTGCAGGTCGCGATTCCACATGCGGAGGCTCTCGATGCGTTTGCCCTCAGGGACGAGGCTGTGGCGCTTCGCGTAGTCGATCACGCGTCGCCACTCCGTCACCGTCGCGTCGTCGGGCTCAGTGATGGTGACCCGCCTGTCCGTAACAAGTCGCTCGATGAGTTCCTTCGCTTTGGTCCGACGGGCGAGTGCGACTGGCCTGTCGGCGTAGGACGCGGAGCGGGCGCCGCCTGCCGCCTTCCTCTCGGCAATCTTCTTTTCCCCTACGTGCGCGGGGTCGTCCGGGTGGAAACCGTGCTGGATATAGAAGGTGCCTGCCTCGGTGACCTGGGCATCTACCTCGCCCCCGCTGCGCTTGATCGTCACCAGCCCGCGGTCGCGCAGCGCGTAGGCGGTGCGGGACTCACCGGATTCCCAGGGCTCCTTGCCGCTCGCGAGCCGGCCGAGCAGGGCGAGCTGTCGTTCGTTCAGGGGAGACCAGCGATGCATGGCAACAGCTCACCCCGGTGCCGGGCCTGGTGCAATGACTCGTACGGGTGGTCGCTTCTGGCAGCACCGGCGACCTGCGAGTTTGCGGTCGTTGGACGGCCTGCTTGCGTGAGCGCTGCGTGAGCGGACTGGGCGGCACTAGGGTGGATCCAGCGTCATGGTGATCACGGCCATACGTCTCTGACCTGGGGAAACGGGACTCTGTGGCATCGCCCGGCATCAGCCGGGATGATCTTGCAGGCCCTCGTAATGCGTAGGTCTCGGGTTCGAATCCCGAAGGCGGCTCAGACGAAGGCCAGGTCACTTCACGTGACCTGGCCTTCAGTTGTCGCCGCCCGGGTTCACTTGGCGTCCGCGTAGCACTCCACCACCGCCGTCGTGAACGGGAACCGTACCGGTGTCCGGCCGAAGGTGAGGTGTCCTGCCAGGTCGGCCGCCTCGCGGATCGCCGCGACGACGGTGTCGGCCTCCTCCCGTGGACAGTGCACGATCACCTCGTCGTGCTGGAAGAAGACCAGCTCGGCCGACAGGTCCGCACAGGCCCGGCGCAGCGCGGCGAGCATCAGCAGGGCCCAGTCGGCGGCGCTGCCCTGGACGACGAAGTTGCGGGCGAAGCGCCCGCGCGCGCGGGCGTTGGTGGAGGCGTAGCCCGGCACCCACTCCTGGGGGCCGGGGGCGTCGGACGGCGTGTCCTGGGGGATGCCCGCCTCCTCGGCGGGGTCGTCGCCGGCCGTCCCGGCCGCCGGCGGGCAGGTGCGCCCCAGCCAGGTCCGCACGAGCCGGCCCTCCTCGCCGGCGCGGGCCGCGTCGTCGACGTACGCCACCGCCCGGGGGAAGCGGCGTCTGAGCGCGGCGAGGTTCTTCAGGCCGTCGCCGGAGGTCTGGCCGTACACCGCGCCGAGCACGGCGAGCTTGGCCTGGGCGCGGTCGCCGGAGAAGGCCCGGTCGGACACCGACTGGTAGAGGTCGGTCTCCCGGCCGGCCACCTCCATCAGGCCGGGGTCGCGGGAGATCGCGGCGAGGACGCGCGGCTCCATCTGGTCGGCGTCGGCGACGACGAGTCGCCAGCCCGGGTCGGCCACGGCGGCCCGCCGGATCACCTTGGGGATCTGCAGCGCGCCCCCGCCGTTGGTCACCCAGCGCCCGGTGACCGTGCCGCCGGCGAGGAACTCGGGGCGGAAGCGTCCGTCGCGCACCCAGTCCTGGAGCCAGGACCAGCCGTGCGCGACCCAGATCCGGTACAGCTTCTTGTAGGCGAGCAGGGGCTCCACGGCCGGGTGGTCGACCGTCTCCAGCTCCCAGCGGCGGGTGGAGCCGACCTTGACGCCGGCCCGGGCGAACGCCTTGACGACGTCGGCGGGCAGGTCGGGCCGCACCCGGTGCCCGAACGCGGCGGACACCTCCTCGGCCAGCTCGGCCAGCCGGCGCGGCTCGCCTCTGCCCGCGTACCGCTCGCCGAGCAGGTCGTGGAGCACCTCGCGGTGCACGTCGGCCCGCCAGGGCAGTCCGGCGCGGTTCATCTCGGCGGCGACCAGCATCCCCGCCGACTCGGCCGCCGTCAGCAGCCGCAGCCGGTCGGGGTGCGCGGACCGGTCGTGGCGGCGCTGCTGCTCGGCGTAGACGGCGAGGAGGTCGTCCAGGGGCAGGTGCACGCCCTGCGGTTCGAACAGTGAGGACTGCGCGCCCGGCTCCGCCGACCGCTGGGGCGGGTCGGGCGGCACGGGGCCGCCGCGCAGGCGGGCGAGGGCGGCGGCGGCCGAGTGCGGCTGCCCGTACCGCCCCTCGTGGCCGAGCAGGAGCGTTTCGGCGGCCTCGATGTCGTAGCACCGCTCCACTCGCACCCCCGCCGCGAGCAGACGCGGACTGACCTCCGCGGTGGACCGCCACACCCACCGGGTGACGTCCGGCCGGCGGCGGACGGCCTCGGCGAGGTCGGGCTCCCGCCGCACCGGGCCGGCGGGCAGGCCGTCGGGACCGAGGGGGGCGACGTCCACGCCACCGTCCTCGGTCGCGGCGAGCGCCCACCGGTCGGCCATGCCGCGAGTGTGACAGGAGGGTCCGACAACGGCCCGCCGACGGCGGCACCGCGTCTCGGTACGCCGGCGGGCTGGGACGCCTTCGCACCGTCCCCCGCGGACGCCCGCCGGTCCCGGGGGCTCGCCCCGGAGCCCCCTCGCCTCAGTCGTCCTGGGCCCCGGGCGTCTCCTGACCCGGCTCCTCGGACGTCTCCAGGAACTGGGCCAGCGTCTCGGTGACGTACCGCTCGACCGCCTCCTTGCCGATGCCGAGGCCGCTCAGCACGCCCTCGCCGTTCTCGTGCTCCAGCAGGGCGAGCAGGATGTGCTCGGTGCCGACGTAGTTGTGGCCGAGGCGCAGGGCCTCGCGGAAGGTCAGTTCCAGGACCTTCTTGGCCGCCGGCCCGTAGGGCACCAGCTCCGGGACCGCCTCGGCGGCCGGGGGGAGCGCCGCCGTCGCCGCCTCGCGGACCGCGTCGAGGGGGACACCCTGCTGGGCGATCGCCTTGGCGGCGAGGCCCTCGCGCTCGGTGAGCACGCCGAGGAGCAGGTGCTCGGGCAGGCCCTCGGTGGCGCCCGCGGCCACCGACTCGTTGTGCGCGGCCATCACCGCGTTGCGGGCGCGGGGCGTGTAGCGGCTGAAGCCCTGGCTCGCGTCGAGGTCGGCCGACTCCTTGGGCACGAATCGCTTCTGCGCCGCCTGCCGGGTGACGCCCATGCGCCGGCCGATGTCGGTCCAGGACGCGCCCGACCGCCGGGCCTGGTCCACGAAGTGGCCGATGAGGTGGTCGGCCACCTCGCCGAGGTGCTCACCGGCGATGACGGCGTCCTGGAGCTGTTCGAGCGGCTCCGCGTGCGCCTTCTTGATGGCGTTGATGAGTTCGTCGAGACGTACGGATGACGTGATGCTGCTCGGATTCGTCGTCATGTGTCAACCGTAGGTTGCGCCCCGAGGGCTGTCAACCGATGGTTGACAGTCGCGCCGTGGCACCATCACCGGGTGAGCACGTCCAGCACCGTCGACCGCGCCTTCGGGACCGCCCTGTACGACACCGCCGACACCGCCCTCGACACCGCGGCCTCGCTGCTCGCGGCCGACCCGGCGGCCGACGCCGAACTGACGCGGCGGGGCGAGGAGTTCGTGGCCACGGCCTGGCGGCGCGGCTGGCAGCCCGCCGACGTCGTACGGATCGTGCGGCGCGAGCTGGACGACGCGCACGCGGCGCTGGTGGCGGAGCTGATCCGGGGCCGGGCGGCCCACGACCGCCCGCGCGGTCCCCGCTGGGCCGCGCAGCTCGAGGACCTGCCGGACCGGCCTGCGCCGCACCGCACCGACCGCTTCTCGCACGCCACCGCCGTACTGGAGCTCTACCGCCTGCTGCTGCGCCTGCCCGTGCTGGAGCCGCTGGAGGCCCGGCAGGCGGGGCCGTCCCGCGACGAGCCCCGGCCGGAGTCCCGCGCGCTCGCCCGCATCCGCGCACTGCTCGCCAAGGCCGAGGCGACCGGCTACCCGCAGGAGGCGGAGGCGCTCAGCGCCAAGGCGCAGGAACTGATGGCCCGGCACAGCGTCGACGAGGCGCTGCTGTCGGCCCACGCGCCCTCGCCCGACGCGCCGGGCGCCTGCCGCATCGGGGTCGAGCGGCCCTACGAGCAGGCCAAGGCGGTACTGCTGGACGCGGTGGCCGACGCCAATCACTGCCGGGCCGTGTGGAACGAGGCGCTCGGTTTCTCCACCGTGGTCGGCTTCGAGACCGACCTGGAGGCGGTCGAGCTCCTTTACACCTCTCTGCTGGTGCAGGCCGAGACGGCGATGACGAAGGCGGAGGCCGCCCAGCGCGCCGGCGGACGCAAGCGGACCAAGACCTTCCGTCAGTCCTTCCTCGCGGCCTACGCCCACCGCGCCGGCACCCGTCTGCGGGCCGTCGCCGAACGGGCGGCCACCGAGTCCGGGGCGGCGGACGCCGACCTGCTCCCCGTTCTCGCCTCCCGCGAGGTCGCGGTCACCGACCGCCTGGAGCGCATGTTCCCGGAGACGACCACGGCCAGGCTGCGGGGGGCCGACGACGCGGCGGGCTGGACGGAGGGCACCCGCGCGGCCGACCGGGCCCGGGTCGGCCACCGGCGCCCGCTGCCCGGGCAGTAGACCGGGCGCCCCCGCGCTCAGCTCCGGCGGTCAGTCCCCCGCGCTCAGCTCCGGCGGTCAGTCCCCGGCGCGCTGGAAGGCGCTCACCGCGGCGTCCGGTGCCCCGCCCTTCGTCGCCACTTCCCCGAACGACCAGGGGATGCGGTGGGTGGCGGCGTCGCCGGGCAGGGCGAACTCCGCCGACCGGACGGCGAGGCCGTCGGCGCCGCCCCGTACGTAGGTCAGGGTGAAGCCGGCCGTGCCGTCCGCGGCGAGGGTCAGCCGCTGCGCGGTCGCCGCCTCGTCCGCGGGGACCTTCGCGGGGGAGCCGCCGGTGGTGAGGGTGACGGCGGGGAAGCCGTCGAGCGTGCACGCCGGGCCGTGGTTGGCGAGGTTCACGGAGACGGTGCCCGTGTCCCCGGCGGCCGGGGCGGGACTGGGCGCGATCTCCACGCCCAGCTCCCCGATGCGGCAGGCGGCGGGGCCGCGGTCGTCCGTGCCGCTCTTTCCGGCGTCGCTGCCGCCGCCCCCGTCGCAGGCGGCGAGGAGGAGCGCCGCGGTGACGGCGGCCGTGACGGCGAGGGCGGACTGGGTGGTGCGCATGGGCGTGGTTCCTTCGTAGGTGCGGTTCAGGACCCCGGACCGGCGGTCGGCAGTCCGGGCGGCACGGTGCCGCCCTCGGACTTGGTGTACGTCTCCTCGCCCAGGGCGCCCTGCCACTTCACCTTCAGCGACGTGCCGTCGACCGACTCGACCGTCCCGTTCGCGCGGTCGGTGCTGCCGTCGGTGCACTTCAGGCGGATGGCGCGGGTGCCGGACTGCTCGGCCGCGGTGCCGCTGCACACGGACCCGCCCGTGGCGAAGAGGGCGGCCTTGTCGCCGGTGACCACCAGGGCGACGGCGTGGCCGTCGGTGGTCGCCAGCCAGCTTCCCTCCAGCTCGCCGGCCGCGGCGGACGGCGAGCCGCCGTCGGTACCGCCCGTGCCGGCGCTCGCCGAGGTGCTGGGCGCGGCCGAGGACGTGCCCTTGCCGGAATCGTCGTCGGCGTCGCCGCCGTCGCTGCACGCGGTGAGTGCCAGCGCGCCCACCAGGACGGCGGCCGCGGCAGCCGCCCGGACGGACCGCCGGGCGCCACCGGGGCCGGCCGCGCGGGCAGCCGCCCGCGCCGTGCCCGCGGTGCTCGTCGCGTTCGCCGTACTCGCCGTGCTCTCCGCAGTCACCAGTGTCACCGCAAGCTCCAAGCTGTAGCCGGACGGCCGGGTGGGCCCCACGTCAGCCGCAAGCTACCAGGGCGCCGCGGCAACTCCCCGCAGAAGCCCGGCGTGTGCATGGTCACGCGGGTCGACCTGGGACGGGCCGACGGCGCCCGTCCCTTCCGCACCGGGGCCCGGTCCGGTGGGCGGCCCGCCGTGTTGTTGCATGTTCTCCGAATTCGGGGGAAGGCGCGGGAACGACTCCCACGGAGCGGGCGTCAAAGAGAGCAAGGGCTTTCAGCGAGGCGGTCGTCGACGTTGTAACCGGAGGAACACCGCGCGTGCACGTGCATTTGCTCATGCATCGGCACGTGAACAGAGTTATGATCCGGATCAGTTGACCGCTGCATCAATGGCCATACCAGCCAGTGCACCACCGGGGAGCGACCTGTGGACCACGACGTGTACGACGTTGACGACGCGTCCGGCGTGTACAACGGCATGGCGGCCACGCAGCTGCACGACGTGGCCTGGCAGAAGAGCCGGCACAGCAATTCACAGGGGTCCTGCGTGGAGTTCGCGCGACTGCCCGGCGGCGGAGTCGCCATGCGCAACTCCCGCTTCCCCGAGGGCCCCGCGCTCGTCTACACGCGCGCGGAGATAGAGGCCATGCTGCTGGGGGTCAAGGACGGGGAGTTCGACCACCTGATCGCGATCTGAAGGCGCGCCCCGACCGCCGCTCGACGCGCCGCCCTCGCCCGACCGCGCGGCACGAGCGCCGCGGGCGGTCAGCCGGCGGGCTGCCGGAGCCGGAACAGCGCCCAGACGACCTTGCCCCCCAGCGTGCCGGCGAGCGGGTGCCAGCCCCAGCTGTCGCTGAAGGAGTCGACGAGGAACAGACCGCGGCCCGACTCCGCCGAGAAGTCGTCGGTGTCCCGGGCGACCGGGCTGTCGTGGCTGGGGTCGCGCACCGCGCACACCAGCCGCTCAGGCCAGCGCATCAGGTGCAGCCGTACGGGACCGTTCTGGTCGGCCAGGCGCGGGGCGTCGGCCGGCAGGGCGTGCCGCAGGGCGTTGGTGACGAGCTCGGACACGACGAGGCAGGCGTCGTCGAAACGGTCGCCCATCTCCCAGCCGTCGAGCGTTCTCCGGGTGAACCGCCGGGCCTCGCGCACCGCCTCGTAACGGGGCGGCAGGGCGCACGACGCGGCATTGGAGACGGCCGCGGGGTCGAGTGGCGGAAGGCCCTGCCGTAACGGCTCGAGCATGGTCGATCCATTCGTCCCCATGCGAGGCACTCCCGGGAGTTCGCGGTCGTAGCGATGCGGCGCGGTGGTGCGGGACCATGGTTTCGGATGCGTACCGTGGATGCAAGGGCAGATGCACGTGCACGTGACCGAAATGGACCTGCCCGTACCGCTTGTTATGCAATTTTTCCGTCGTATTCGCGCCGTCTTCATCCCGCATCACTAACGGAAGCTGTCAACTCCCCGCCCGATCGCGCGCGTTCTCCTTGGCTCGATTCCGTTTCCGTAACCGGGCGAGTACTGCTCGGAGTGTTTTAGTGGCAGACTTCGGCCCCTGAAGACGGTTGGGGAGGCTGGCGAACGTGAGCGCGGGAGAGCCCGGATCGGTGGTGCGGCGCATGCTGCTCGGATCACAACTCAGGCGACTGCGTGAGACGCGGGGGATCACGCGCGAGGCGGCGGGCTACTCGATCCGCGCCTCGGAATCGAAGATCAGCCGGATGGAGCTGGGCCGGGTGAGCTTCAAGACGAGGGACGTCGAGGACCTGCTGACGCTGTACGGCATCACGGACGAGCAGGAGCGCGCCTCCCTGCTCTCCCTTGCCAGGGAGGCCAATGTCGCGGGCTGGTGGCACAGTTACTCCGACGTGCTGCCCAGTTGGTTCCCCACCTACGTGGGCCTCGAGGGCGCGGCGTCGCTGATCCGCGTGTACGAGGTGCAGTTCGTCCACGGCCTCCTCCAGACCGAGGAGTACGCCCACGCGGTCGTCCGGCGCGGCATGAAGGGCGCGAGCGAGGCGGACGTCGAGCGGCGGGTGGCGCTGCGCCTCGAGCGGCAGAAGCACCTCGTCGCCGAGAACGCCCCCGAGTTCCACATCGTGCTGGACGAGGCCGCGCTGCGCCGTCCGTACGGCGGGCGTGAAGTGATGCGCGGACAGCTCCAGCACCTGATCGACATGTCGGAACGCCCCAATGTGCGGCTTCAGGTCATGCCGTTCGGCTTCGGCGGGCACTCCGGCGAAAGTGGCGCGTTCACGCTCCTCAGCTTCCCCGAGTCCGACCTCTCGGACGTCGTGTACCTGGAGCAGCTCACCAGCGCCCTGTACCTGGACAAGCGCGAGGACGTCACCCAGTACGAGACGGCGCTCAAGGAGCTCCAGCAGGACAGCCCGGGGCCGGACGAGAGCCGGGACCTGCTTCGGGGCCTTCTCCAACTCTCCTGAAACGTAAGTACGATGACGCCCAGTCAGGCGACTCGCTCGCGGCAGCTAGGGGATTGAGGGATCACATGTCGTCGTACTTCACCGACCTCGCCCAGCAGTACATCGACGGCGCGTGGCGTCCGGGGACCGGTTCCTGGGACATCATCGACTTCAACCCGTACGACAACGAGAAGCTGGCCTCGATCACGATAGCCACCGTCGACGAGGTCGACGCCGCGTACCGGGCGGCCGAGCGGGCGCAGAAGCAGTGGGCGGCGACGAACCCGTACGCGCGCCGCGCGGTGTTCGAGAAGGCGCTGCGGCTCGTGGAGGAGCGCGAGGCGGAGATCAGCGAGGCGATCATCGCCGAGCTCGGCGGTACCCGTCTGAAGGCCGCCTTTGAACTGCACCTCGCCAAGGAGTTCCTGCGCGAGGCCGTCCACCTGGCGCTGCGCCCCGAGGGCCGGATCATCCCCTCGCCGGTCGACGGCAAGGAGAACCGCGTCTACCGGGTCCCGGTCGGCGTGGTGGGCGTGATCAGCCCCTTCAACTTCCCCTTCCTGCTCTCCCTGAAGTCGGTCGCCCCGGCCCTCGCCCTCGGCAACGGCGTCGTCCTCAAGCCGCACCAGAACACGCCGATCGTCGGCGGCACCCTGGTCGCGAAGCTCTTCGAGGACGCCGGCCTGCCGGGCGGTCTGCTCAACGTCGTGGTCACCGACATCGCGGAGATCGGCGACGCCTTCCTGGAGCACCCGGTCCCGAAGGTGATCTCCTTCACCGGCTCGGACACGGTGGGCCGCCACGTGGCCACGGTCTGCGCCGCGAACTTCAAGCGCTCGGTGCTCGAACTGGGCGGCAACAGCGCCCTGGTGGTCCTCGACGACGCCGACCTCGACTACGCGGTCGACGCCGCCGTCTTCAGCCGCTTCGTCCACCAGGGCCAGGTCTGCATGGCCGCCAACCGCGTGCTGGTCGACCGCGCGGTCGCCGACGAGTTCACCGAGAAGTTCGTCGCCAAGGTGAAGAGCCTCAAGGCCGGCGACCCGAGCGACCCGGCGACCGTCATCGGCCCCGTGATCAACTCCTCGCAGGCGGACGCGCTCACCGGTGTGGTCGAGCAGGCCCTCGCCGAGGGCGCCACCGCCCTGGTGCGCGGCACGGCCACCGACAACCTCGTCACGCCGTCGGTCCTGACCGGCCTGCCCGCCGAATCCGCCCTGCTGAAGCAGGAGGTCTTCGGCCCGGTCGCCTTCCTGGTCACCTTCGACGGCGAGGAGGAGGCCGTCCGCCTGGTCAACGACACGCCCTACGGTCTGAGCGGCGCCGTGCACACGGCGGACGTCGAGCGGGGCGTCGCGTTCGCCAAGCGGATCGACACCGGCATGTTCCACGTGAACGACGGCACCGTGCACGACGAGCCGATCGTGCCCTTCGGCGGCGAGAAGCACTCCGGGATCGGCCGGCTGAACGGCGACACGATGCTGGACGCCTTCACCACGCAGAAGTGGATCTCGGTGCAGCACGGCCGGAGCGGCTTCCCGTTCTGACCGGCGCGGGCCGGACCGGCGTCCGGTCCGGCCCCGTCCCCGCCTAACCTGGACCGCATGTCAGTGATCCGTCTCCTGGTGCTCGGCGCGGTGCGCCAGCACGGGCGGGCCCACGGCTACCAGGTGCGCAACGACCTGGAGTACTGGGGCGCGCACGAGTGGTCCAACGCCAAGCCCGGCTCGATCTACCACGCGCTCAAGCAGATGGCCAAGCAGGGACTGCTGCACGCGCACGAGATCGCCCCGTCCACCGCGGGCGGCCCGCCGCGCACGGAGTACGAGATCACGGGGAAGGGCACCGAGGAGTACTTCGCCCTGCTGCGGGAGTCCCTCACCGCCTACGACCAGAAGCCGGACGTGCTCTCCGCCGGCCTCGGCTTCATGGTCGACCTCGGCCGCGAGGAGGTGCTGGCCCTCCTGGAGGAGCGGATCCGGGCCATCCGGGAGTGGCGCGAGTCCGTCACGACGTACTACACGCCCGGGGACGGCCCCGGACAGCTCGGTCATATCGGCGAGATCATGAACCTCTGGGTGCACTCCGCCGACACGGGCGCCGAGTGGACCCGCGCTCTCGTGGAGCGCATCCGCGGCGGCGCGTACACCTTCGCCGGGGAGGGCGAGCCGTTCGTCGGCGTCCTGGCGGAGGGCGAGGAGAACCCGTACGCGACGGGGGAGCGGCATCGCGGGGACGTCGGCTGAGCAGCCTAATCAAGTTTGACTAAGGCCGGGTGCGGGCACTACCTTCGCCAGTCAAGTAGTCAACTTTGACTAGCAGGGGAGGCGCAGTGGCCGATGCGGCGATCACCGTCGAAGGGGCACGCAAGAGGTACGGCAGCAGGAACGCGCTGGACGGGCTCGGCCTGACGGTCACGCGCGGCACGGTGCACGGGGTGCTCGGACCCAACGGCGCCGGCAAGACCACCCTGGTCCGGGTCCTGTCCACCCTGCTCCGGCCGGACGCCGGCCGGATCGAGGTGGCCGGGCACGACGTCGTCACCGAGGCGTACGCCGTACGGCTGCGCATCGGCCTGCTCGGCCAGCACGCGGCGCTCGACGAGGAACTGGGAGGCCGGCAGAACCTGGAGATGTTCGGCCGCCTGCACCACCTGGGCGCCCGGCGGGCCCGCGCGCGTGCCGGGGAACTGCTGGCACGCTTCGGCCTCACCGACACCGGACGCAAGCCGGTCGCCGCGTACAGCGGCGGCATGCGGCGCCGCCTGGACCTCGCGGCGTCCCTGATCACCGAGCCGGAGGTGCTCTTCCTGGACGAACCGACCACCGGACTCGACCCGCGGGGCCGCGCCGAGGTGTGGGACTCGGTCCGCTCCCTGGTCGATGGCGGTACGACGGTCCTGCTCACCACCCAGTACCTGGAGGAGGCCGACCAGCTCGCCGACCGCGTCTCCGTGGTCGACGCCGGCCGGGTCGTCGCCGACGGCACGCCGGACGAACTGAAGGCCGCCACCGGCGGCGACCGCATCGACGTCGTCCTGCGCGACGCCGGACAGCTGGGCGCCACGGCCGGCCTGCTGCCCCTCACCGGCGTCCGCGTCGACCCCGACCGGCGGCTGCTCAGCGCGCCGGTCACCGACCGGATGGCGGCGCTCTCCGACGTCGTCCGGGCGCTGCGCGAGGCCGGGATCGAGGCCGAGGACGTGGCGCTGCGCCGGCCGACCCTGGACGAGGTGTTCCTGCACCTCACCGACCACGCCGAGGAGGCCGTGTGACCACGTACGCCCTGACCGACTGCTGGACCATGACCCGCCGCGAGCTGGCCCGCTGGGCGCGGCAGCCGGTCCCCGTCGTCGTCGGCCTGGTCTTCCCCGTCATGCTGCTGCTGATGTTCGGCTACCTGGTCGGCGGCGGCCGGGGCGTGAGCGGCGACTACGTCGACTACCTGGTCCCCGGGATGCTCGCCCTCACCATGGCCTTCGGCCTGGAGGGCACCATGATCGCCGTCACCCGGGACCTCGACAGGGGCGTCATCGACCGGTTCCGCTCGCTGCCGATGGCGAACGGCGCGGTGCTGGTGGGCCGATCGGCCGCCGACATGCTCCAGTCGACGGCCGGCCTCGCGGTGATGATCGCGGTCGGGTACGCGCTCGGCTGGCGCGCCCACGGCGGCCCCGGCGCGTTCCTGGGCGCGGTGGGCCTGCTGCTGTTCTTCCGGTTCGCCATGCTGTGGGCCGGCATCTTCCTGGCCCTGGTGGCGGGGAAGCCGGAGCTCGTGCAGGCGGTGCAGATCCTGGTCTGGCCGGTCGGCTTCCTCTCCAACGCCTTCGCCGCACCGGACTCCATGCCCGGCTGGCTGGGCACGGTCGTCCAGTGGAACCCGATGTCGCAGACCACCACCGCCGTGCGGGACCTGTTCGGCGGCCCCGGCGGCGAGTCGGGACACGTCTGGGCGGCCGTCGTCTGGCCGCTGGTGCTGCTCGCGGTGTTCTTCCCGCTGGCGGTGCGCAGGTTCGCCCGCCTCAGCCGGTAGACCGGTCCTCCGCCCGGTCCGCCGGCGGCGGCCGGGCTTGCACCTCACGTGGCGTGAGGAGGCAGCGTGGACGGCGTCACAGAAGGGAGCGGAAGTGAGCTACTCCGTGGGACAGGTGGCCGGCTTCGCCGGAGTGACGGTGCGCACCCTGCACCACTACGACGACATCGGCCTGCTCGCCCCCGGCGGGCGCAGCCGCGCGGGCCACCGGCGCTACAGCGACGCCGACCTCGACCGGCTGCAGCAGATCCTGTTCTACCGCGAGCTCGGCTTCCCGCTCGACGAGGTCGCCGCCCTGCTCGACGATCCGGCCGCGGACCCGCGCGCGCACCTGCGCCGCCAGCACGAGCTGCTGACCGCCCGGATCGAGAAGCTGCAGAAGATGGCGGCGGCCGTGGAGCACGCCATGGAGGCACGCAGCATGGGCATCAACCTCACGCCCGAGGAGAAGTTCGAGGTCTTCGGTGACTTCGACCCCGACGAGCACCAGGAGGAGGTGCGGGAACGCTGGGGCGACACCGACGCCTACCGCCAGTCGCAGCAGCGTACGGCCTCGTACACCAAGGAGGACTGGCAGCGCATCCAGGACGAGGCCGACGAGCTCACCCGGCGCTTCGTCGCTCTGATGGACGCCGGTGAGCCCGCCGGCTCCGAGGCGGCCATGGACGCCGCCGAGGACCACCGGCAGGGGATCGTCCGCAACCACTACGACTGCGGGTACGAGATGCACGCCTGCCTGGGCGAGATGTACGTCTCGGACGAGCGTTTCACGCGAAACCTCGACCAGGCCCGGCCGGGCTTCGCCGTCTACCTGCGGGATGCGATCCTCGCCAACGCCGCCCGGCACACCTCCTGAGCGTCGTGGCCCGGGTCACTCCCGGGCCACGACGACCGCCGTCCCGTACGCGCACACCTCGGTGCCCACGTCCGCCGCCTCGGTCACGTCGAAGCGGAACGCCAGCACCGCGTTGGCGCCCCGCGCGCGTGCCTGCTCCACGAGCCGCTCCATGGCCTGGTTGCGGGTCTCGACGAGGGTCTTGGTGAGCCCGCGCAGCTCACCGCCGACCAGTGACTTCAGCCCGGCGCCGATCTGGCTCCCCAGGTGCCGGGAGCGTACGGTCAGTCCGAAGACCTCCCCGAGCACCTCCTGCACCCGGTGGCCGGGCAGGTCGTTCGTGGTCACGACGAGTACGTCGGGCTGAGGGCCCTGTCCGCCGCCGTATTCTTCAATGCCCATGGTTCACAGGGTTCCCCGGCCGGGCGCACGGCGCACCTCCGGCGCACAGGTGGAACCCGGACCCACGCGGCTGCGTTGATACGTTGAGGCAGCCAAGCCCCAGCCCGCCCCCCAGTGCAGGAGCCACATCCCGTGACCACGCTTGCGCTCGGCCCCGAGTGGCTGAGCCCGGACTATCTGATCGAGACCTTCAGCCTGGCCGGCATCCTGCTGATCGTCTTCGCCGAGTCCGGTCTCTTCGCGTTCCTGCCCGGCGACTCGCTGCTGTTCACCGCCGGCCTGTTCGTCGCCCAAGGGCAGTACATCAGCCAGCCGCTGTGGCTGGTGTGCACCCTGATCGTGGCAGCCGCCGTCCTCGGTGACCAAGTCGGCTACATGATCGGCAAGTTCTTCGGCCCCAAGCTCTTCAGCCGGCCGAACTCCAGACTCTTCAAGCAGGAGAACCTGGAGAAGGCCCACGAGTTCATGGAGAAGTACGGCCCCAAGGCGATCGTCCTGGCCCGCTTCGTGCCGATCGTGCGCACCTTCGCCCCCATCGTGGCGGGCGCCGGCCGTATGAAGTACCGCACGTTCCTCACGTACAACGTGATCGGTGGCGTGGCCTGGGGCACGGGTGTCACCCTCGCCGGCTACTGGCTCGGCCAGATCGAGTTCATCCGCACCAATGTCGAGGCCATCCTCGTCCTGATCGTCCTGGTCTCGGTCGTCCCGATCGGCATCGAGTTCCTGCGGGAGCGCGCGAAGAAGAAGCGCGCCGCCGCGGCCGAGTCCCCGGCGGCCCAGCAGCCGCAGCAGCCCCAGCAGCCGCAGTACCCGGTGATGGACGACGCGACGACCCAGCTCCGCCGCGTGGATGCCTACCAGCAGCCGCAGCAGCCCCAGCAGCAGTACGACCAGGGCTACGGCCGGCAGGGCTACGCCGACGAGAACTACGGCAACCAGGGGTACGCCGACCAGGGATACGGCAACCAGGGCTATGGCAACCAGGGCCACGGCAATCAGGACTACGGCAACCAGGGCCACGGCGATCAGCAGCAGCAGCAGTACCCGCGCGACCACGGGCAGCAGGGCGGGCAGGGCCCGTACAACCAGGGCTACTGAACGGCCCGAGGGCCGCGGGGAGCCCGCGGGCATCCGGCGCCGGGGCCACCGAACCCGGCGCTAGAAACCCCGCGTCCGCTTCGCGGCCCGCCTGCCGGCGGCGCTCGCCGCCCCCGGCACCTTCAGGAACAGCCGGGAGATCTCCCCACCGAGGTTCACCCCGATGGCGATGGCCATGGCGAGCGCCACCGCCTTCGACAGCGACAGCAGCCCCGCGTCCACCTTGCTCTGGGCGATCGCCAGCAGCCCGAAGTACGTAGCGGAACCGGGCAGCAGCGGCCCGATCGCCGCGGTCGTGTACGGCAGCGCCGACGCGAAGCGGTACCGGGACATCAGCTGCCCGAACAGTCCCACCAGCCCTGCCGCGGCGGCCGTGGAGGCCACCGGGGAGATGCCGCCGGTGTTGTGCATGGCGCCGTAGACGCACCAGGCGACGCCGCCGTTCAGGGTCACCGCCAGCACGGTCGTCCGTTCCTGCTGGAGCAGGATCGCGAAGGCCAGCGACAGCAGCATCGACGCGAAGATCTGCACGATCGGCTCGTCGCCCGTGCCCAGCGCGGCGTCCGGGTTGAGGTTGGCGCCCAGCTGGACGCCGAAGTACAGCACCACCAGCACCCCGGCGACGATGCTGACGAAGAAGTACATGACCTCCAGCAGACGCGCGGCGGCCGTGATGTAGAAGCCGGTCAGACCGTCCTGCACGCCCGCGACCAGCGCCCGCCCCGGCAGCAGGGCGAACAGGCCACCGGTGATGACCGCGGACGACTTCACGTCGACGTGCGTCAGCGTCAGCGCGATGCCGATCGCGGCGGGCGGCATCGCGGCCACCGCGAACTGGTAGAACTCCGGCAGTCCACGCCCCGCGCACAGCCACGCCAGCCGGTCGCCGAGCATCGCGCCGAACATCGCCGCGAAGAACACGATCACGTCACCGCCGACCAGCAGCGAGGCCGCGCCGGCCAGCGCTCCGCTCGCCGCGGTCAGGACCCAGGTCGGGTACGGGTGCCGGTTGCGGCGGATCTCCGCGAGGCGCCGGTAGGCCTCCTCCAGCGAGATGTGCGTGTCCGCGTCGCTGAGGTCGTCCACGAGCTGGAACACGGCCGCGAGCCGCGTGTAGTCGGTGCCCCGGCGGCGCACCGTCCGGGACGCCGTCACCGGGTCCTCGACCAGGGACGGCTGGTGGGAGACCGACAGCAGCGTGAAGGTGACGTTCGGCTCGCAGCGGTCCAGGCCGTAGGAGCGGCAGACCGCGAACATCGCCGCCTCGACGTCCTCGGCGCCCTCACCGCCCGCCAGCAGCAGCTCCCCGATACGCAGCGTCAGGTCGAGCACGCGCGGCACGGCGGGGCCCGTCTCGTCCTCGTGCCGGTGGGCCGTCTCCGGCGCGGGCCGCTCGGCCACCGGCATGCGCAGCATCGCGCGCATCCGGTCCTGCCACGGCACGTCCTTCGTCAGGCCCAGGGCCGGGAAACCACCCGCCGGAGTGAACGCGGCCGGCGTGTTCCACGCGCTGTAGGTGCTCGGCGTGGTGAACGCCGACCCCTCCGCCTCGGCGGAGGGCGCCGCGGGCACGTCCAGACCCTCCGGCAGCGAGAACTCCGAGGTCGTCTCGGACTCCGATCCGGTGGCCCGGGCGACGGCCAGCCCTTGCGGGACCTCGAACTCGGACGTCGACGACTCGCCGTCGGCCGCCGCGACCCCTTGGGGCGGCCGGAAGGCGCTGTGCGCCTCGTCCGACTGCGGCTTGCGGTCCTCCGCCTCCGTCACCTGCGCAACGCTCCCTGAGCCTCCGTACGACACCCCCTCCTCTAACCCTCAGTATGCGGGCCCAAACGTGAACGGGCCGCACGCGCTCGCGTGCGGCCCGTTACGGGAGGGGCTCCTGTGTCAGTGGCCGCCCTGGTCCTTGAAGCGCTTGTAGGACCGCTCGATCTCGGCCTCGGCGTCGGTGCGGCCCACCCAGTCGGCGCCCTCGACCGACTTGCCCGGCTCCAGGTCCTTGTAGACCTCGAAGAAGTGCTGGATCTCCAGGCGGTCGAACTCCGACACGTGGTGGATGTCACGCAGGTGCTCCACACGCGGGTCCGTCGAGGGCACGCACAGCAGCTTGTCGTCGCCGCCGGCCTCGTCGGTCATGCGGAACATGCCGATCGCGCGGCAGCGGATCAGGCAGCCCGGGAAGGTCGGCTCGTCGAGGATGACCAGCGCGTCCAGCGGGTCGCCGTCCTCGCCGAGGGTGTTCTCGACGAAGCCGTAGTCGGTCGGGTAGGCGGTCGAGGTGAAGAGGCGGCGGTCCAGGCGGATACGACCGGTCTCGTGGTCCACCTCGTACTTGTTCCGCGAACCCTTCGGGATCTCGATCGTGACGTCGAACTCCACCGGACGCTCCTCCATGATCAGCACATAGTTCTGGTGGTTAAGTGTCCCTCACGCAGGTGTGTGATCGCGAAAGGGGCTGGTGGTCGTGCCAGAGCTGAGGCCTTGGCGGGCCGCGAGACCGCACGTGGTGCGGGTCGCGGGCGCCGTACGTCCGCGTCTCGCACGCGCCGCCCGGGCCGCCGGACCGCGTCTGACGCGGCTCGCGCGGGCCACGGCGCCGCAGCCCACCCGCGGGCCGAAGACCTGGCAGTACACCGCCGGCGCCGCCACCGCCGGACTGGCACTGGCCGCCGGTGTGGTGACCGCCGCCGGCCCCTGGGACTCCACGGGTCAGCGTACGGCCGAGCGGGACCGGGCAGTCGCCCTGGAGCACACGGGTGGCGCAGATCACGGCCGCGGGTCCGCCGGCCCCGGCGCGGCCGCCGGGAAGCCCCGGCCCGCCCCCAGCGCCGCGTCCGTCCTCACCGCCCTCGCCGGCGCCTCCGGCACCGCCCCCGGCGGCGTCCGGGCGGCACCACGCGGCGAGGCCCTCGCCGGCCTCTTGGGCCCCCTCCTCGACGACCCCGCGCTCGGCGCCCGGCGCGGCACGGCGGTCGTCGACCTCACCACCGGCAAGCGCCTGTACGGCCGCGGCGCCGGCACCGCCCTGACCCCCGCCTCCACCACCAAGATCGCCACCGCGGTCGCCGCGCTCTCCGCCCTCGGCCCCGACCACCGCCTCACCACCCGCACCGCCCTGGAGAGCGACACGGGCGAACTCGTCCTGGTCGGCGGCGGCGACCCCACCCTCACCGCCCGCCCGGACGCCGCGGGCCTCGCCAGCCTGCGCACCCTCGCCGAGCGGACCGCCACGGCCCTGAGGAAGCGCGGTGTGACCAAGGTGACGCTGTCGTACGACACCACGCTCTACGCCGGTGCGGAAATGCACCCGATCGGGGTCAACGAGAACCTCGCCCCCGTCACCGCCCTGATGGCCGACGAGGGCCGCACGGACGACTCCACCAGCGGACCGGCCCCGCGCGCCGCGGACCCGGCGGCGGACGCCGCCCGTGCCTTCGCGGGCTTCCTGGGCGACCACGGCGTCACGGCGTCCGCCCCGGGCCCCTCCAAGGCCACGGACCGCGCCGCCACCCTCGCCACCGTCTCCTCGCCCCCGCTGTCCGCCCTGGTCGAGCGAATGCTGACCAACAGCGACAACGACCTCGCCGAGGCCCTGGCCCGGCACACGGCCGTGGCGACCGGGCAGCGCGCCGACTTCGACGGCGTCTCCGCCGCGGTCACCGCCCGGCTGAAGGGGCTCGGACTGCCCGTGCGGGGCGCGGTGTTCCACGACGGCAGCGGCCTGGACCGCACCGACCGGATCACCGCCGACCTCCTCACGGCGCTGCTCGCCGAGGCGGCCGACCCCGCCCGGCCCGAGCTCCGGCCGGTCCTCACCGGTCTCCCCGTCGCCGGCTTCACCGGCACGCTGAGCGGCCGGTACGCGGACGGCGCGGCCGGTCTCGTCCGCGCCAAGACCGGCACCCTGACGGGGGTGAACACCCTCGCCGGCACCGTGGTCACCCCCGACGGCCGTCTGCTGGCCTTCGCCTTCCTGACCAGCGACACGACGGACGCGCAGGCCGCCCAGACCGCCCTGGACCACGCGGCGACCGTCCTCGTGTCGTAGCGGCGGGCAGCCGTGGCCCCCACTCCACCGCCCCGCACAGCCTGCCTTCGACGGCGGCGCTCACGTACCGTTGAGGGATGACGAGCATCGGCGCATCTTCCGGCATGGTCGACTGGAATCTCGCGGTGGCGACCGCGACCCGGCTCGTGCGGCCGGGCCCCGAGGTGAGTCGCGACGAGGCCCGGGCCGTCGTCGCGGAACTCCGCCGCCACGCCAAAGCCTCGGAGGAACACGTCCGGGGCTTCACTCGTCTGGCGACCGACGAGGTCCACGACACCCCGGTCCTCGTCGTTGACCGCCCCGGCTGGGTCCGGGCGAACGTCGCCGGATTCCGGGAGATCCTCAAGCCCCTGCTCGAGAAGATGGAGGAGCGCCGCGGCGGCTCCCCCGGCAGCGCGGTCCTCGGCGCCGTCGGCGGCAAGGTCACCGGCGTGGAGCTGGGCATGCTCCTGTCGTTCCTGTCGTCCCGAGTCCTCGGCCAGTACGAGACCTTCGCCCCGGCCACCCGTGAGCTCCCCGCCGGTGCCGATGGAGGCGGCCGGCTGCTGCTCGTCGCGCCGAACATCGTCCACGTCGAGCGCGAACTCGACGTCGAACCCCACGACTTCCGCCTGTGGGTGTGCCTGCACGAGGAGACGCACCGCACCCAGTTCACCGCCGTGCCGTGGCTGCGCGACCACCTTGAGGGCGAAATCCAGTCGTTCCTCGCCGAGACCGACGTCGACCCCATGACCGTGCTGGAGCGCGTCCGCGAGGCCGCCCAGACGCTCGCCGGGGGACGCCCCGAGGGCGAGGAGGACGACGGCGGCCGGTCGCTTGTCGAGCTGGTGCAGACACCCGCCCAGCGGGAGGTCCTCGGCCGTCTCACCGCCGTGATGTCGCTGCTGGAGGGCCACGCGGACTTCGTGATGGACGGGGTCGGCCCGGCGGTCGTGCCGAGCGTCGCGGAGATCCGCGAGAAGTTCCAGCAGCGCCGCGCCAAGGGCGCCTCCCGCCTCGACATGGCCCTGCGCAAGCTGCTCGGCCTGGACGCCAAGCTCCGCCAGTACCGGGACGGCGAACGCTTCGTACGGGCCGTCGTCGACGAGTGCGGCGTGGACGGCTTCAACCGCGTGTGGACCTCGCCCAACACGCTCCCCACCAAGGCGGAGATCGCCAAACCGGCGGACTGGATCGCGCGGGTGCACCGCACGCCGGAGTCGTGAGCCCCGCGGGCGGATCGTGAACGAATCCGGCCGACGGCAGGCGAACGCCCCTTCAATCACCCGTCCGAGGGACCGTGAGCCTTCGGCAGGCGTGCGATGCTCGGGGAACGGCCCGTTTCTGTCACCATCTACACACTCTGCGTGACCGAACCTCGGGCTCACCCCCGAAAACTTCATGAAGGGCACCGGACATGGGTCCCCATCCTGCGGTCGCGGCGATACGCCTGGCGGTCCGCCGCGTCCTCCACGACATCCTGACCGAACTGAACACCACGGCAGGCGTCCCCGCCGGGACGGCCGCCGAGCGCGCGCCCGACCGTCCGCCGGCGCCGCTCGTGCTCGTGGCGTGCTCCGGCGGCGCCGACTCGATGGCGCTCGCCTCCGCCCTGGCCTTCGAGGCCCCCCGGCTCGGCATCCGCGCCGGCGGCGTCACCGTCGACCACGGCCTGCAGACCGGCTCCGACCTGCGCGCCGAGGAAGTCGTCCTGCGCCTGCGCGAGCTCGGCCTCGACCCGGTCGAGGCGACCGCCGTGACCGTCGGCCGGGAGGGAGGGCCCGAGGCCGCCGCCCGCGACGCCCGCTACGCCGCCCTGGACGCCGCGGCCGCCCGTCACGGGGCCGCCGCCGTCCTGCTCGGCCACACCCGCGACGACCAGGCCGAGACCGTCCTGCTGGGCCTCGCCCGCGGCTCCGGCATCCGCTCCCTGTCGGGCATGGCCGCGGTCTCGGGGGCCGGCGGCCGTTACCGGCGCCCCTTCCTCCAGGTCGACCGGCAGACCGCCCGCAAGGCCTGCATGGTCCAGTCCCTGCCCGTCTGGGACGACCCGCACAACGCCGACCCCGCGTACACCCGCTCCCGGCTGCGCCACGAAGGCCTGCCCGCCCTGGAGAAGGCCCTCGGCAAGGGCGTTGTGGAGGCCCTCGCCCGTACGGCCCAGCTCTCCCGGGACGACGCCGACGCCCTCGACACCTGGGCCCGCCAGGCCGAGGCCGGCGTCCGCGACGCAACCGGCGTCCTGGAGTGCGCCAAGCTCTACGCCCTGCCGCCCGCCGTGCGCCGCAGAATCCTGCGCCGGGCCGCCATCGAGGCCGGCGCCCCGGCCGGTGCGCTGTTCGCCCGCCACATCGAGGAAGTCGACCGGCTGATCACCGGCTGGCGCGGTCAGGGAGCCATCAACCTCCCCGGCAAAGTCGTCGCCCGGCGGCAGGGTGGCAGACTGGTGATTCGGCAAGGCTGAATCCGGAAGCTCCCACCGACCCGTCCGGGGTCACCGGGGTGATCCGGAGTGGCCGGTGGGACGACCGAAAGTGATGCGGGTGGACGCGAACGACATGGGTGCCGACCTCGAGAAGGTACTCATCACCAAGGAAGAGATCGACGCGAAGCTGGCCGAGCTGGCCGCGAAGATCGACGCGGAGTACGAGGGCAAGGACCTGCTGATCGTCGGTGTCCTCAAGGGCGCCGTGATGGTCATGGCCGACCTCGCCCGGTCGCTGTCCACCCCCGTCACCATGGACTGGATGGCGGTGTCCTCGTACGGCGCGGGCACCCAGTCCTCCGGCGTGGTGCGGATCCTCAAGGACCTCGACACCGACATCAAGGGCAGGCACGTCCTGATCGTCGAGGACATCATCGACTCCGGCCTGACACTGTCCTGGCTGATCTCCAACCTCGGCTCGCGCGAGCCCGCCTCCCTCAAGGTGTGCACGCTGCTGCGCAAGCCCGACGCCGCCAAGGTCGCCATCGACGTGCAGTGGGTCGGTTTCGACATCCCCAACGAGTTCGTCGTCGGCTACGGGCTGGACTACGCCGAGAAGTACCGGAATCTGCCGTTCGTCGGTACGCTCGCGCCTCACGTCTACGGTGGCTAGCACAGCCTCGTAGGGCGGAACGGGAACCCCGGCGGCCCCCGCGGCGTTGGAGCATGCAGACGGGACGTCGACCGTCCTGTGCGGCTTCGGGCCACCAGGCTGGGGTACCGTCAGAAGAACTGTCTTATCAGACTCACTATGGCAGGAGGGACGGGGCGGCACCGCTCCGTGTGGATGGACGTGAAGCGATACTTCCGTGGGCCGGTCATGTGGATCGTGCTGGCCGTCCTTGCCGTGGTCGTGTTGATGCAGGTCGTCGGCTCGTCCGGCGGCTACAAGACGGTGGACACCGGCCAGGTCGTCCAGGCGATCAACAACAACAAGGTCGAGTCGGCCAAGCTCACCACCGGTGACGAGCAGACCATCAAGGTCCAGCTCAAGGACGGCGAAAAGATCAAGGGCAGCTCGAAGATCCAGGCGAGCTACATCGGCGATCAGGGCGTGACCATCGCCGGCACCCTGCAGAACAAGTACCAGGACAAGCAGATCCCCGACGGCTACACCGTGTCGCCGTCCAAGCAGAACGCCTTCGTCGGCATCCTGCTCTCCCTGCTGCCGTTCGTCCTGATCGTGGTCGTCTTCCTGTTCCTGATGAATCAGATGCAGGGCGGCGGCTCCCGGGTCATGAACTTCGGCAAGTCCAAGGCGAAGCTCATCACCAAGGACACCCCGAAGACGACGTTCTCCGACGTCGCCGGGTCGGACGAGGCCGTCGAGGAGCTCCACGAGATCAAGGAGTTCCTCCAGGAGCCGGCGAAGTTCCAGGCCGTCGGCGCCAAGATCCCCAAGGGCGTGCTGCTGTACGGCCCGCCCGGTACCGGCAAGACCCTGCTCGCGCGTGCCGTCGCGGGCGAGGCGGGCGTGCCGTTCTACTCGATCTCCGGTTCCGACTTCGTCGAGATGTTCGTCGGTGTCGGTGCCTCCCGGGTCCGTGACCTGTTCGAGCAGGCCAAGGCGAACGCGCCGGCCATCGTCTTCGTCGACGAGATCGACGCGGTCGGCCGCCACCGCGGCGCCGGCCTGGGCGGCGGTCACGACGAGCGCGAGCAGACGCTGAACCAGCTGCTCGTCGAGATGGACGGCTTCGACGTCAAGGGCGGCGTGATCCTCATCGCCGCGACGAACCGGCCCGACATCCTCGACCCGGCGCTGCTGCGCCCGGGCCGTTTCGACCGGCAGATCGCCGTCGACCGGCCGGACATGCAGGGCCGTCTGGAGATCCTCAAGGTCCACCAGAAGGGCAAGCCGGTCGCGCCGGACGTCGACCTGTCGGCCGTCGCCCGCCGCACCCCCGGCATGACCGGTGCCGATCTGGCCAACGTGCTGAACGAGGCCGCCCTGCTGACGGCCCGCAGCGACCAGAAGCTGATCGACAACCACATGCTGGACGAGGCGATCGACCGTGTGGTCGCGGGCCCGCAGAAGCGGACCCGGATCATGTCGGACAAGGAGAAGAAGATCACCGCGTACCACGAGGGCGGTCACGCCCTGGTCGCGGCGGCCTCACCGAACTCCGACCCGGTCCACAAGATCACGATCCTCTCCCGCGGCCGCGCCCTCGGCTACACGATGGTGCTCCCGGACGAGGACAAGTACTCGACCACGCGCAACGAGATGCTCGACCAGCTCGCCTACATGCTGGGCGGCCGCGCGGCCGAGGAACTGGTCTTCCACGACCCGACGACCGGTGCCGCGAACGACATCGAGAAGGCCACCAGTGTGGCCCGCGCGATGGTCACGCAGTACGGCATGACCGAGCGTCTGGGCGCGATCAAGTTCGGCGGCGACAACACCGAGCCCTTCCTCGGCCGTGAGATGGCGCACCAGCGCGACTACTCGGAAGAGGTCGCCGCGCTGGTCGACGAAGAGGTCAAGAAGCTCATCGAGACGGCGCACAACGAGGCCTGGGAGATCCTGGTCGAGAACCGCGACGTCCTCGACAACCTCGTCCTCGCCCTGCTCGAGAAGGAGACGCTCGGCAAGGAGGAGATCGCCGAGATCTTCGCGACGATCGTCAAGCGCCCGCCCCGGCCCGCCTGGACCGGTTCCTCCCGCCGCACCCCCTCGACCCGCCCGCCGGTGCTCTCCCCCAAGGAGCTCGCACTGACCAACGGGGCGAACGGTGCGACGGCGGCGATCTCCACCGCCAAGAGCACCACGGCGGAGCCCGCCCCGGCACCCGAGAGGGCCCCGGAGGACCGCCCGGAGAGCTGATCACGGCCTCCCCGCGACCGATCAGGGTCGGAATGTAAGCCGCGCCCCCCAGGTTCTAGCCTTGGGGGGCGCGGCATTTCCGTATGCCGGCATGCGAGAAGACAGGAACGAGGCACCAGATGACCGACCCCGTGACGCTGGACGGCCAGGACCCGATCGGTGAGTTCGACGAGAAGCGGGCCGAGAACGCCGTGCGCGAACTGCTGATCGCGGTCGGCGAGGACCCGGACCGGGAGGGCCTGCGGGAGACGCCGGCGCGGGTGGCGCGGGCGTACAGGGAGATATTCGCGGGATTGTGGCAGGAGCCCGGGGACGTCCTGACGACCACCTTCGACCTCGGTCACGACGAGATGGTCCTGGTGAAGGACATCGAGGTGTTCAGCACGTGTGAGCACCACCTGGTGCCGTTCCGGGGTGTCGCCCACGTCGGGTACATCCCGTCCACCAGCGGGAAGATCACCGGACTGTCCAAGCTCGCCCGTCTCGTGGACGTCTACGCCCGCCGGCCGCAGGTGCAGGAACGTCTCACCACGCAGGTCGCGGACTCCCTCATGGACATCCTGGAGCCGCGCGGCGTGATCGTCGTCATCGAGTGCGAGCACATGTGCATGTCGATGCGCGGCATCCGCAAGCCCGGCGCGAAGACCATCACCTCGGCGGTGCGCGGTCAGCTGAGGGACTCCGCCACCCGCAACGAGGCGATGAGCCTGATCATGGCGCGCTGACACGGCGCGCCGGTCCGGCCGGGGACGCGGCGGGTCAGGTCGTCGGGGCCGCGCCCGAGTTGTCGTCGTCGTCCTCCGGGAGCTTGCAGACCCGCTCGAGGAACATGGCGGACGCTATGACGCCGATGCCGGTGAGGACCGAGAAGCCGGCGTAGATGGCCTGGTCGCGGCGGGCGGGGATGTCGAGGTATTCCAGGAGGAAGACGCCCGTGCCGCCGTACATGCCGGCGACCAGGGCGGCCACGAGGGCGCTGGCCTGGCCGAAGACGACCGCGCGGGCCGCCATCAGCGGGTCGACGCCCTTGGCGCCGGGGACGCGGTCGCGCTGGGCCTTCAGCCGGGCGCGGATCGAGAGCGCCGTGGCCAGCAGGATCACGGCGATCACCGCGAGCACGATGGGGGCGGCGAGGGGGACGCTCGGGAGGGTCCCGACCGAGTTCCACAGGCGGGCGCCCGCCCAGGACAGGACTCCGGCGACGACGAACACGCCGGCCAGCATCCTGATGCGCAACTCTTTCACGGTGCCCCTTCGCTCCCCCGGATGTCCGGCTCATGCGCCGGCCGCCGCCCGCCCGGACGTCGGGCGTCCGGCGGCGGACTTCGGTCGTCTCGACCTTAACGACTACTCGGGCAGGTGGAGTTCCAGGTCGGCGCGGGGCGCGACGCCCTCGCGCGTCACCGCGTCCAGCAGGCCGGCGACCGGGCCGTGGCCGGGCAGCTGGGCCTCGGGGTCCACGTCGTGCCACGGGGCGAGGACGAAGGCGCGCTGGTGGGCGCGCGGGTGGGGCAGGGTCAGGTGCGGGTCGTCGGAGACGACGTCGGCGTAGGCGACGATGTCGACGTCGAGGGTGCGCGGGCCCCAGCGCTCGTCCCGCACGCGGTGGAAGGCCTCCTCGACGGCGTGCGCCCGCTCCAGGAGCGAGGACGGCGGCAGGGTGGTCTTCAGGACCACGACCGCGTTGAAGTACGAAGGCTGGGTGCCGGGCTCGACGCCCCACGGCTCGGTCTCGTACACCGGCGAGACGCCCTTGATGCGCACGCCCGGGGTCTCCTCCAGGGCGTCGATGGCGCCCTGGAGGGTCTCCAGGCGGTTGCCGAGGTTGGCGCCGAGCGCGATCACGGCGCGCTTGGGGTTGGACAGCGTGCTGTCGGCGGCGTCCACCCTCTCGACGACGGAGGCGGGCACCGGCTGGACGGTCGGGTCGCTGGGACCGTCGGTGAAGGGGACACTCATACACGGCTCCGGATGATGGTGACGGTCACGTCGTCGAAGGGCACCGTGATCGGGGCGTCCGGCTTGTGGACGCAGACCTCGACCTCCTCGACCCGTTCGTGCTTCAGGCAGACCTGGGCGATGCGCTCGGCGAGCGTCTCGACCAGGTCGACGGGCTCGCCCTCGACGACGGCCACGACCTCCTCGGCCACGATGCCGTAGTGCACGGTCTTCGCCAGGTCGTCGTCGGCCGCGGCCGGCCGGGTGTCCAGGCCCAGGACGATGTCCACGAGGAAGGTCTGGCCCTCCTCGCGCTCCTTGGGGAACACACCGTGGTGCCCGCGGGCCTTCAGGCCGCGCAGCGCGACACGATCCACACGAATCACTCCTGCAGTCGTCGGTCAGGGCCGGTGCGCACCACGTGCGGGCGGTGCGCCGGCCACAGTCGAATCTACCCGCGGGCACCGACAGTGCCGGGCCGCGGGTGGCGCGGGTCCGGGCGGACGCGCGGAGCCTTCACCGTGCGTTTGCCCTGGCGGACCCGGTGGATCACGGGTTGGTAGCCGCCCATACCCGGCGGTCCGTGATTCCAACCACTTCTTGCTCCCGGCGGCTCAGGGGGCCGTGTCCTCGGTGTCCGTGCCGCCCTCGTCCTCGCTCTCCGCGAGGACGGGCGAGGCGTGGTGCGACCAGAGCTTCCAGCCCGAGGGCGTGCGCCGGTAGGCGTTGGTGGCGACCACGAGCTGGCCGACGAGCGGTCCGAGCTCGTCGTCGCCCTGGGGGGCGGGGCCGCCGCTGAGGATGTTCTCGGTGCAGGTCACCAGGGCGGTGTCGCCGGTGACGGAAACGTGCACGTCGGTGAGGAAGAACTGGATGTAGTCGGTGTTCGCCATGATCAGCGCGTACGAGCGCAGGACCTCGCCGCGGCCGGTGAGCACCGGCCAGCCGGGGTGCACGCAGGAGACCACACCGGCGTCGGCCGGGTCGTGGTAGGTCTCGTCGATGCCGAGGTCGGACGGGGTGAGCCAGAGCTCGGACACCTTCTCGAAGTCGCCCTGCTCGAGGGCCTCGTAGAAGGCGGTGTTGGTGGCCTCGACCTGTTCGACGTCGAGGTGCGGGGCGTTCACCGCGCTCCTTCGACCGCGCGTGCGACGCGTACCGCGTCCGCCGTCGCGCGCACCTCGTGGACGCGCACGGCCCACGCTCCGGCGTGCGCCGCGAGCGCGGAGACGGCGGCGGTGGCGGCGTCGCGCTCGCGCGCGGGCGGCGGGGCGGCCTGCGGGCCGGCGAGGACGCGGCCGAGGAAGCGCTTGCGGGAGGCGGCGACGAGCAGCGGGTGGCCGAGGGCGAGCAGGCGGTCCAGGTGGGCGAGGAGGACGAGGTCGTGCTCGGCGTCCTTGGAGAACCCGAGGCCGGGGTCGACGACGACGCGGTCGGCGGCGATGCCGCCCTCCAGGACGGCCTCCACACGCGCGTGCAACTCGTCGGCCACCTCCGTGACGACGTCGGCGTAGGTGCCGCGGACGTTGCCGCCCTCCAGGAAGCCGCGCCAGTGCATGACGACGAAGGGGGCGTCGGCGTCGGCCACGACGGGGATCATGCGGGGGTCGGCGAGGCCGCCGCTGACGTCGTTGACGAGGGCGGCGCCGGCGGCGAGGGCCTGCTCGGCGACCGAGGCGCGCATCGTGTCGACGGAGATCGTGACGCCCTCGGAGGCCAGGTCGCGCACGACCGGGACGACCCGGCGGAGTTCCTCGTCCTCGTCGACGCGGGTCGCCCCGGGGCGGGTGGACTCGCCGCCCACGTCCACGAGGTCGGCGCCCTCGGCGACGAGGTCGAGGCCGTGCTTGATGGCGGCCGTGGTGTCGAAGAAGCGGCCGCCGTCGGAGAAGGAGTCGGGGGTCACGTTGACGACCCCCATGACCGCACAGCGGTCCCATGCGGTCAGTCCCGCCAGGTGGCGGCGGCCGGTCTGCTTGCTCATGTGTTCAGCGTAGGCCCCGCGAGCGGATGCCTCCGGCGGCGGTGGGGGGCCTGCGGCGGCCGTGCGGCTTCGTGGCCGTGCCGCCGCGGGCAGTCGTGCCGCCGGGCCCCGGCGGCACGGCGTCACGCCGTCCGGGCCTCCCGGTCCGGGAGGCCGTGCACGCACGGACGCCGTGC
This sequence comes from Streptomyces sp. 63XJN7_1_ISO-PGPR-S23-121, assembly GCF_056173025.1. NCBI lineage: Bacteria > Bacillati > Actinomycetota > Actinomycetes > Kitasatosporales > Streptomycetaceae > Streptomyces > Streptomyces sp. 63XJN7_1_ISO-PGPR-S23-121. Next base: position 365,674 of record NZ_CM149653.1, read on the forward strand.
GCCCGCGCGGCGGCGCAGGAAGCGGGGGAGCGGTGGCGTGAGGGTGACGAAGCCCTCCGCCTGCATGGCGGCGAAGCCGATGCGGGGCAGGTCGGCGGAAGCGCGGTAGACGACGAAGCGGGGCTCCCAGCGCGGCTTGAACTTCGCGTTGAACTTGTACAGCGACTCGATCTGGAACCAGCGCGAGAGGAACACCAGCAGTCCGCGCCACGCCCGCAGCACCGGCCCCGCGCCGATCTTCTCGCCGCGCGCGAGCGCCGCGCGGAACATGGCGAAGTTCAGGGAGACCCGCGCGATGCCCAGCTTCGGGGCGGCCTGGAGCGCGGCCACGATCAGCAGTTCGTTCATGCCCGGGTCGGCCGAGCGGTCGCGGCGCATCAGGTCCAGGGAGACCCCGTCGGTGCCCCACGGCACGAAGTGCAGGATCGCCTTGAGATCGCCGTACTCGCCGGGCTCCGTGTCCTGCTTGTGCGCGGTGGCTATCAGGCAGTCCCCGTCGGCGGGGTCGCCGATGCGGCCCAGAGCCATGGAGAAGCCGCGCTCGGTGTCGGTGCCCCGCCAGTCGTCGGCGGCGCGGCGCACCCGGTCCAGCTCGGCCTCGCCGAGGTCAGCCACGCGCCGTACCCGGGTCTCGTAACCGGCGCGCTCGATGCGCTTGACCATCTGGCGCACGTTGCGCATCGCGCGGCCGGTGAGGGCGAAATCCGCGACGTCCACCACCGCCTCGTCGCCCAGTTCGAGGGCGTCGAGCCCCGTCTCGCGGGTCCACACCTCGCCGCCGGTCTCGGAGCAGCCCATGACGGCGGGCGTCCAGGAGTGGGCACGCGCCTCGTCCATGAAGCGCTCGATGGCGCCCGGCCAGGCCTCGACGTCGCCGATCGGGTCGCCGCTCGCGAGCATCACGCCGGAGACCACGCGGTAGGTCACGGCGGCCTTGCCGCTGGGGGAGAAGACGACGGCCTTGTCGCGGCGCAGGGCGAAGTGACCGAGGGAGTCGCGGCTGCCGTGCTTGGCCAGCAGGGCGCGCAGGCGCGTCTCGTCGTCCTCCGTCAGTCGCGCGGCCGGGTGTTCGGGGCGGAAGGCCAGGTAGATGGTGGTGACGGCGGTGAGCAGGCCGAGCGCGCCGAGGGAGAAGGCCACCGTCCAGGAGGTGTTGCCCCGGTAGTCGACCGGCCCCTCGAAGCCGAACAGCCCGTACAGCACGTGGGCGATGCGGTCGGCCAGGCTCGGGTCGCCGACCATGCGGTGCGGGTGGACACTGACGATGACCAGGCCGAGGGCGAGGGAACCGGCGCCCATGAGGACGAAGTTGGCGAGCGCCTTCCAGCGGCTGCGCGGGTCGGGCAGTGCCGCGAACTGGTCGCGGTGGCGCAGCAGCGGAGCGAGCAGGACCAGGGAGATGAGCACGCCGACGAGGGAATGACGGTAGGTGAACTGCGCGGCGGCGCCCAGCGGCAGCAGGGCCACGGCGGCCCGCCAGGCCCGGCGCTTGCGGCGCTTCAGCCCGTGCGCGAGAAGCAGGAGCAGGACGCCCGCGCTGAGCGAGAGCGCGGCGGCGAACGGGCCGAACGCGCCGGGCAGCACCTCGGCGAACGCGTGCATGCGGCTGTGCCGGAATCGGGGGAAGACGCCCGCGGCGATGTTCAGCAGGCCGACCAGCGTGCAGGCCCTGCCGACGAGGACGGGCGCGGCCTCCGGGCGCGGACCGCGCAGCACCCGGCCCACGCGCGTGGGGACGGCGGTCTTGGGCGCGATCCTCGGAACCGCACCCGACATTTCCTCATCTGTGCTGACAGACATCGCACCCGTAGTTCTGCGAGAGACCGTGGATCCGGGCCCGTTTCGGGCATCCGGCGACATTGCGCCCTCTAGGACGGTGTCTTGAGGGGAGAGGTTCACTCCCCTTCTCAAAGCCCCTTCAAAGGCCGGGGAAAGTTGCGGGACAACCCCTCGCGAACCCGACGGGGGGCCGGGCAACCCGTGGGAAAGCGTAGGCAGGTAGCGAGGCATGGGTCTGACAAGCAACAAGTTGCTGGCACTGGCGGTTGTGTCCGGCGTGCTGCTGTTCGCCGGCACGGTGTGGCTGTGGCCGCGCCTGGCACGGCGGGGCTGGCGTGCCGTCCTGGGCCGGATAGGCCTGCTGTTCGCCACCCAGCTGGCGGTCTTCGCCGCGGTCGGCCTCGCCGCCAACCAGTCCTTCGGTTTCTACGCGAGCTGGGCCGACCTGTTCGGGCGGGAGACCGGCCAGGGCGTGGTGGTCGACCACTCGGCAGGCGCGCGCGGCCCGCTCCAGGTGGTCGGCACGGGGCGGGTGACACGGGCGGGCGGGGCCCGGCCGGAGATCGGCGGCCAGATCCAGCACGTCCGGATCGTCGGCCGTACGACGCACATCGCGACGCCCGCCGAGGTGTACCTGCCCCCCGAGTACTTTCAGCCGCGGTACCGCACCCGTACGTTCCCCGCGACCGTCGTCCTGACCGGCTACCCGGGGACGACCGAGGCGCTGGTGAGCAAGCTCCACTACCCGCGCACGGCGCGGGACCTGGCCGAGGAGGGCCGCATGCAGCCGATGGTGCTGGTGATGCTGCGGCCCACGGTGGCACCGCCGCGCGACACGGAGTGCGTGGACGTGCCGGGCGGCCCGCAGACGGAGTCGTTCTTCGCCAGGGACCTTCCCGAGGCCGTCCTCGCCCACTACCGGGTGGGCCGGGACCCGGGCAGCTGGGGCATCGTCGGCAATTCGACCGGGGGGTACTGCGCGCTGAAGCTCGCCCTGCACCATCCCCGCGTCTACGCCGCCGGAGTCGGCCTGTCGGCGTACTACGACGCCCCGAGCGACCCGACGACCGGCGATCTGTTCCAGGGCGACAAGGAACTGCGGAACCGGGCCGACCTCTGGTGGTACGTCAAGCACATGCCCGCGCCGGCCACTTCGCTGCTCGTCACCAGCAGCAAGTCCGGCGAGACGAACTACAAGGACACGCTGAAGTTCATAGAGCGGGTGAAGGAGAAGAAGCCGACCCGGATCTCGTCGATCATCCTCGAAAGGGGCGGGCACAACTTCAATACCTGGCGGCGCGAGATCCCGGCGGCGCTGCAGTGGATCGGCGGGCGGCTGGACGCCCGCTGACGCGGGGCCGCCGGGCTCCGCGCGGATTTTCCTCGAAATGATCTTGAGTTAATTCGGCGACGGCGGGCAAGTGGAATCCTGATGCCGTGTGAACGCGTCGGAGACGGCCGTGTTTTTACGGGGCGGGGCGCCAAGATTCGCCTACGCGCGGTAAGTTTCTGGCCATGCCACGTGGACGTCACCGTCATTCCCCGCCTCTGCACAGACTGCTTCCTCCGTCGGCGATCGCAGGCGTCTCGGTCGTCTGCGCACTCGGCCCCTGGGTGTTCGGCGAGGCGGTGGTCCTCCGCGCGCTCGCGGCGGCCGCCGCGGTGACGGCGGTCGCCGGTGCGGTCGTCATGCGTCACTGGGACGCCCAGGCCGGCAAGCGCGTCGCCGACCTCACGCGCGCGCGTGCGAGCGACGAATGGCGCTACGAGGAACGGGTCGCCGAACTGGAGTCCGACCTCGAGGAGTCGCGCGAGCTGCGCATGAAGCTGGAGCACCGGCTGCGCGCCAAGCGCACCGAGCTGGCGGGCCTGCGCAACGAGCACGCCTCCCTGCTGCGCCGGTACGCCACCGCGGAGACCGAGCGCGCCAGCGCGCTGGAGGGCCGCCGCCTGCTGGAGATCGAGGCCGCGCCGACGACACGCGCGCTGCCCGCGGCCCGGCCGGCCCCGGTGGAGGAGACGCGCCCGGCGGAGACCGGGGACCCGCGGGCCGCCGCGTCCGCGGAGGCCGCCGGGGAGACGCCCGGGGCGCCTGCCGTCTTCTCGCCGGCGGGCTCCCCGCTGTTCCTCCGGGCGAGCGCCGCGCTGGCACGGTTCGAGGACGACGAAGCGCCCGCCGGAGAGGACCGTGAGCCCGCCGGCGGCGGTGACGACGACGGCGGCGATGACGGTGACGGCGGCGGCAACGGCGGCGGCGAGAGCGCCGCGGCGGCCGAGCCCGTGCCGGAGGACGAGGCGCAGGGACAGCCCGAGGGGGCCGACGGGCACGAGGCCGCGCCCACCACCGCGCCGGGCCGGTCGGACGACCTGCCCGGTCGGCCGGGGCAGGCCGACCAGTCCGCCGACCAGTCCGCCGAGCAGCCGTCCGCGCGGCAGCCCGGCCGGCACTACACGGTGCCGACCGCGGTGGCCGTCGTGCCGGCCGCTCCCGCGCGGCGCCCGGTGGTCGAGGGCGGTTTCGACTTCTTCGGCACCAAGGACGCGACGGCGTCGCCCGCCGCCCTGGAGGCCGTGCAGAACGAGGACCTCGCCGACGTCGTCGGCCAGGAGGCCCTCGCCCTGCACAAGGCCGAGACGGAGGCCGCCTTCAAGCCGGCCGGCGAGGAGTCCCGGGGGGTGGGCCAGGTGATCGACCTGACGGCCCACGACGAGACCGAGCAGATCGACGTACAGGGGCTGCGCAGCGCGGCCTCCTGACCGGAGCGGACCCGGCGGCGGACGCCGTCACCGGTCCGGGTCACGCCATCCACCGGTCCGGCAGCGCGTCCCGCCGCCCCGTGCGGGAGCGCTCCGCCTGCCCGCGCAGCAGTTCCGCCGCCTCGCCGGCGTCCCGCAGCCGCGCGGTCACGGTCTTGTTCGCCCCCGTGTCCACCCGTACGTCGGCGACCCGCCGGGCCCGCTGCCACGGGCCCTGCGTCAGGCGGACGCTCTGCACCTTGGCGTGCGGGACCAGTGCCAGGCTCCGCCGCAGCAGCCCGCGGCGGGCGGCGAACACCGCGTCGGTGACGGCCAGGCCCTGGCCGCGCCACCACAGCGGCAGGCACCACCGGGACCGCCGCGGCGGACGCGACAGCGCCGACGGCGCCGGCACCGTCGCGCCGGGCAGCACGCGTGCCACCACCGACTCGGCGATGTCGCGCGGGGCGACCGGCACCAGCACGGAGTTCGACGACCCGGCCACGTCCAGCTCCACCCGGACCCATCCCCGCCGGCGCCACAGCAGCGGCTCCACGATCCGCACCGTCTGCACCCGGCCCGGCGGCACCGTCTCGTGGGCCCGGTCCAGCAGCCCGTGGTCGAGGCGCAGCCCGTCCGGCGACTCGGCCACCGTCCAGTCGTACTCCCCGACGAACCGCCCCACGCTGCTCGCTCCGGCCGCGCCCAGCAGCGGCAGGGCGGTCGCCAGGACCGTCCACAGGCTGTGGGTGGCCGACCAGAGCAGCGTCGGCACGATCACGGCGGCGGCCAGCGTGCCCCAGGTCGCGCCGGTCAGCAGCAGGGAGACGGCCAGCACACCGGGCGGCACCCGCAGCAGGTGCCGGGACGGGGCCTCGCCGACCTCGTGCGCCGTCTCCGGCGCGAATCCCGCCGCGCGCGCGAGCAGCTCGGCCCGCAGCGCCCGCGCCTCGGCGGCGCCCAGGAAGGCCAGCTCGTCCTTCTTGGCGGTGCCGATGACGTCGAGTTTCAGCTTGGCGACCCCGGCGACGCGGGCCAGCAGCGGCTGGGTGACGTCGATCGCCTGGATGCGTTCGAGCCGGATGTGCGCCGTGCGCCGGAACAGCAGGCCGGTACGGATGCGCAGCTCGGCGTCCGTCACGGCGAAGTGGGTGAACCACCAGGTCAGGAAGCCGTACAGGGCGGCGGCCGGGATCAGCACGGCGAGGCCGATCAGCAGCGTGGTCGTGGTCAGCCGCGCCAGTTGGCGCTGTGCCTGGTCGGGGTCGTGGACGGCCCACCCGACGATCACGGCGACCGGCGCCCAGGCCCGCCGCAGCGGGGTGACCGGGTGCAGCCGGCGCTCGGCCACCGCCTCCCCGGCGCCCGCGGTCACAGCCCCGCCGATCGGGCCTCGCCCAGCTCGGTGAGCCGGTCGCGCAGGCGTTCCGCCTCGGCCGGGTCCAGGCCGGGGATGGTCGCGTCGGTCGCGGCGGCGGCCGTGTGCAGCTGCACGCTGGCCAGCCCGAAGTACCGTTCGACGGGCCCGGAGGTCACCTCGACCAGCTGCATCCGGCCGTACGGCACGACGGTCTCCTCCCGCCACAGCACGCCCCGGGTGATCAGCAGGTCGTCGGCGCGCTCGGCGTACCGCCACGAGCGCCAGTTGCGCTCCAGCATCACCCAGCCGCAGGCCAGCACCGCCAGCGGCAGCAGCGCGAAGGCCGCCCAGCCGGGGCCCGCGAGGAGGCCGGGCAGGAGACCCGCGGCGAGGGCGAGCAGCCCCAGCCACACCACCAGCAACAGCCGCCGCATCCGCAGCAGTCCCGGGGGCAGCCCGGTCCACACCGGTCCGTCCGCCGCCGCGCCTGCCCCGGCCCCCGTCGCCCCTGCCCCGCCCGCCGTGCCCGTGTGATCAGGGCTCCCCGTCTCCATGGACCCAGCGTACGTAGGGGACACTGGGCGCATGACTCCTACGACGGAGACCATGGTCGGTATCGGCGGCGCCGCGGAGAGCACCGACATGGTGCTCAACATCGGCCCCCAGCACCCCTCCACGCACGGCGTGCTGCGGCTGCGGCTCGTCCTGGACGGAGAGCGCATCACGAGCGCGGAGCCGGTGATCGGCTACATGCACCGCGGCGCGGAGAAGCTGTTCGAGGCGCGTGACTACCGTCAGATCATCGTGCTGGCCAACCGGCACGACTGGCTCTCCGCGTTCTCCAACGAACTGGGCGTCGTCCTCGCCGTGGAGCGCATGCTCGGCATGGAGGTCCCCCCGCGCGCGGTGTGGACGCGGACGCTGCTCGCGGAGCTGAACCGGGTGCTCAACCACCTGATGTTCCTCGGCTCGTATCCGCTGGAGCTCGGCGGGATCACCCCGGTCTTCTACGCGTTCCGGGAGCGCGAGGTCCTCCAGAACGTCATGGAGGAGGTCTCCGGCGGGCGCATGCACTACATGTTCAACCGCGTCGGCGGCCTCAAGGAGGACCTGCCGTCCGGCTGGACCGCACGCGCGCGTGCCGCCGTCGCCGCCGTGCGCTCCCGCATGGGCGTCTTCGACGACCTGGTACTCGGCAACGAGATCTTCCGGGGGCGGACGCGCGGGGTGGGCGTCCTGAGCGCCGAGGCCGTGCACGCGTACGGCGTCAGCGGGCCGATCGCGCGCGCCTCCGGCGTCGACTTCGACCTGCGCCGCGACGAGCCGTACCTCGCCTACGGCGAGCTCCAGGACACCCTGAAGGTCGTCACCCGCACCGAGGGCGACTGCCTCGCCCGCTTCGAATGCCTCCTGGAGCAGACGCACAACGCCCTCGACCTCGCGGACGCCTGCCTGGACCGGCTGGCGGGGCTGGCGCCCGGGCCGGTCAACCAGCGGCTCCCGAAGGTGCTGAAGGCGCCCGAGGGGCACACGTACGCGTGGACCGAGAACCCGCTCGGCATCAACGGCTACTACCTGGTCAGCAAGGGCGAGAAGACCCCGTACCGGCTGAAGCTGCGCTCGGCCTCGTACAACAACATCCAGGCCCTGACGGAGCTGCTGCCCGGGACGCTGGTCGCGGACATGGTGGCGATCCTGGGGTCACTGTTCTTCGTCGTCGGGGACATCGACAAGTAGCCGCGCGGCGTCGACGGGCCCGACCGGCCGGAGCAGCCACACGAAGTCGCCGAGCCCGCCGGACGCCGTCAGCTCGGCGGCCTCGGAGGCCCGCGCGAGGGCGCGCACGTACGCCGCCGGGTCGGTGGCGGCCAGCGCGAGCGGGGGGCGCGCGCCCGCGACCCCGAGGACGCGCAGGGCGTCGCGCTGGGGGAGCAGCCGCGCGCCGGGGGGCGCGTACACCGGCTCGCACCCCACGGCGTCCGTCCGGTGCCCCGCGCCGCCCGCACGGTCGGCGCCGCCCGCCGTGCCTCCCGTGCCGTACGCCGCCGCGCAGGCGTCCAGGGCGACGTGGGCCGTGATGTCGCACGACCCGTCCGGTACCGGCGTCGTCCCGCGGCCCTCCCGGAAGCCGGTGAGCGTCCCGAAGGGCGGGCGGGTGTCCAGCGTGTGGGCGTAGTCGGCGGCCACCGCCAGCCCTCGTTCGAGCGTGGAGACGGCGGACGCCCACGCGGTGTCCCGGGGGAGCCCGATCTCGGCCCGCAGCCCCTCCTCGCGCGGCAGCGGCCACCAGCGTGCCAGCCACTCGGCGTCCGGCCCGTCCACCGGATCCCCGAGCCGCTCCGTCCCGTCGCCCCGGACCAGCACCCGCCGTGCCACGCCGGCGGCGTCCACCTCCGCGACGTCCACCGGCACGTTGTCCAGCCACTCGTTCGCGAACAGCAGCCCCGTCACCCCCCGCGGCGGCCCGGGCAGCCACTCGATGCGCCGGTCGAGCCCGTCCGGGCGCCCGGCGACCTCCACGGCGTACGCGCGCGTGCGGGCGGCCACGTCCGCGGGCAGCGCGGCCAGCACACCGGTGACCAGCTCGCCCCGCCCGGCGGCCATGTCCACGAAAGCGAGCGACGCGGGCCGGCCCAGCGCCTCGTCGACCCGGCACAGCAGCCGCGCCACGGCGCCTGCGAACAACGGCGACGCGTGCACGGAGGTGCGGAAATGCCCGGCGGGACCCTCGGGCCCGCGGTAGAACCCCGCCGGCCCGTACAGGGCGTCCTCCGTGGCCTCCCGCCAGCCGCGCCAGCCGCCGCCGGCCCAGCTCCCTCCGCCCGTCCCGTCCGTCCCGTCGGTCTCCGCTGTCCTCGCCGTCACGGACCCAGGCTAGGCGCACAGGCGAGCGGAGCCTCCACCTTGCGGAGTATGCGCGGCGGACGCGGATCGGTCCTCCGGTTGACCCCTGCACCTATCGCACTTCCCTACGCTGGGTTACGTGCAGCGCCTCTACGATTTCCTCCGCAGACACCCGATCGGTGTCGACTGTTTCTGGGCCCTCGCCCTGCTCGGGATCTCCGCGATCTCCGTGACCACGCAGCAGGAGGCCCAGGGGAAGGACGTCACGGCGCTGGTCGTCCCGCTCATCGTGCTGCTGTGCCTGGTGGTCGCGCTGCGCCGGCGCATGCCGGAGAAGATGCTGCTGCTGGCCGTCGGACTCGGGGCGTGCCAGCTCGCGCTGGACGTCCCGGCGATGTCCGCGGACTTCGCGCTGCTGGTGATCGTCTACACCGTCGCCGCGACCGGCGTCCGCTGGGCCTCCCGGGTCGCGCTCACCACGGGCCTGTGCGCCGCGCCCCTCGCCCAGCTGCGCTGGCCCAGCGAGAACACCGGCATAGCGGGCAACATCGCCATAACGGTCTTCCAGGCGGTGCCGTTCGCCCTGGCCTGGGTGCTCGGCGACTCCATCCGCACCCGCCGCGCCTACTTCGCCCAGCTGGAGGAGCGCAACGCCCGGCTGGAGAAGGAGCGCGAGGCGCAGGCCAAGGTCGCGGTCGCCGCCGAGCGGGCGCGGATCGCCCGGGAGCTGCACGACGTCGTCGCGCACAACGTGTCGGTGATGGTGGTGCAGGCCGACGGTGCCGCCTACGTCCTGGACGCGGCCCCCGACCAGGCGAAGAAGGCCCTGGAGACCATCTCCTCCACCGGCCGGCAGGCCCTCGCCGAGATGCGCCGCCTGCTCGGCGTGCTGCGCACCGGCGAGCACCAGGAGGCCGGCGAGTACGTTCCGCAGCCCGACGTCCAGCAGATCGGGGACCTCGTCGAGCAGTGCCGCACCTCCGGGCTGCCGGTCGACTTCAAGGTGGAGGGCACCCCGCGCCCGCTGCCCAGCGGCGTCGAGCTGACCGCGTACCGCATCGTGCAGGAGGCACTCACCAACACCCGCAAGCACGGCGGTCCCAACGCGGGCGCGAGCGTGCGGCTCGTCTACTTCGACGACGGGCTCGGCCTGCTCGTCGAGGACGACGGCAAGGGCGCCCCCCACGAGCTGTACGAGGAGGGCGGCTTCGACGGACAGGGCCACGGGCTGATCGGCATGCGGGAACGGATCGGCATGGTCGGTGGCACCCTGGACGCGGGCCCGCGGCCCGGCGGAGGGTTCCGCATCAGCGCTCTGCTGCCGCTGAAACCCGCACACTGACCTCCGCGCCCGTACGCACGTACGGCGTTGACACCTGTCACACACCCCGGCCGGTCACCGGCCGGAGAACGGAAGAGGCCCCGATGACGATCCGCGTGATGCTCGTCGACGACCAGGTGCTGCTGCGCACCGGGTTCCGGATGGTGCTCGCGGCCCAGCCGGACATGGAGGTCGTCGCGGAGGCGGGCGACGGCGTCGAGGCCCTGGAGGTGCTGCGCTCCACCGCCGTGGACGTCGTCCTGATGGACGTCCGCATGCCCAAGCTCGACGGGGTGGAGACCACCAGCCGGATCTGCGTGGACCCGGCCGCGCCGAAGGTGCTGATCCTGACCACCTTCGACCTGGACGAGTACGCCTTCTCGGCGCTGAAGGCCGGCGCCTCCGGTTTCATGCTCAAGGACGTGCCGCCCGGTGAGCTGCTCGCCGCGATCCGCTCCGTGCACAGCGGTGACGCGGTCGTCGCCCCCTCCACCACCCGCCGGCTCCTCGACCGGTTCGCGCCGATGCTGCCGGCCACCGGGCAGGAGCCCCGGCACGCGGAGCTACGGCGGCTCACCGGGCGCGAGCGCGAGGTGATGGTGCTGGTCGCGCAGGGCCTGTCCAACGGCGAGATCGCGGCCCGCCTCGTGCTGTCCGAGGCGACCGTCAAGACCCACGTGGGCCGCATCCTCACCAAGCTGGGACTGCGGGACCGGGTGCAGGTCGTGGTCCTGGCCTACGAGACCGGGCTGGTGCGGGCCGGCGGCGGACACGGCTGAGCACGCCCCGGCGCGGGCCCGGCGTCGGTAGGGTGCCGCGCATGCTCCTGTGGATCAACGGGCCCTTCGGGGGCGGCAAGACACAGACCGCGCACGAGATACGCCGCCGGCTGCCCGGCAGTGTCGTCTGCGACCCCGAGTTCGCCGGCTTCGGGCTGCACCGCATGCTGCCGCCCGGGCTGCGGGGCGACTTCCAGGACCTGGTGTCCTGGCGGCAGGGGGTGGTGGAGGTCCTCGACCTGGCCCTGACCCGGCACGACGGCGTGGTGATCGCCCCCATGACGGTGACCGAGCCGGCGTACTTCGCCGAGACCGTGGGGCGACTGCGCGAACTGGGACACGACGTCCGCCACTTCACCCTCCTCGCCGGACGGGAGACCGTCCTGCGGCGGCTGCGCGAGAGGGGCTTCGGGCACCTCCTGAAGTACGTCACCGGGAAGAACTCCGGTCTGCGCCGCGAGAGCTGGGCCGTGGAGCGGCTCGACCACTGTCTGGAGCGGCTGCGCGAGCCGGAGTTCGCCGAGCACCTGTGGACGGACCGCACGACCGTCCCGAGGACCGCCGACCGGATCGCCGTCCTGGCCGGGCTCACCCTGGAGCCCAACGACGAGGGCGCGCTGCGGACGCGCCTGCGGCAGACGGGGGTGGGGCTGCGGCACATCCGCCTCGACTGACCGCTCGCGCGGGCGGCGCCGGGCTACCGCAGGATGCCCTCCAGGAAGTCGCTGCCCAGCCGGGCCACCACCGTCACGTCCAGCTGGTGCAGGACGTACCGGCCGCGGCGGCGGGTGGTGATCAGGCCCGCCTTCTTCAGCGCCCCCAGGTGCCGGGATATCTCCGGGGCCGTCACGCCGTGCGCCTGCGCCAGCTCGCTCGTGGTGTACGCGCTGCGGGCCAGGTGGCGGCAGATCCGCATCCGCACCGGGTGGGACAGCGCCGACATCCGCAGCGTGAGCTGCTCGACGGACGGCGGGGAGACCGGCTCGGCGGCACCGACGGGGTAGTGCAGGACGGGCTGCCAGCCGTACCGGTGCAGGACCGACAGGTGCGGCCAGCCGAAGCTGGTGGGCAGGAGCATCAGGCCGCCGTCCCCGGTGGCCGTGCGGCCGTCGCCGAGCTTGTCGACCGTGATCACGCCCGCCGCCTCGTCCAGCGCCACCGCCGGGGACACCGCGGCCAGCGCCTCGGCCAGACCCCGGTGCCGCAGCAGCTCGGTCTTGTGCCGGGCGTCGGCCGCGAGCTGGTGGCGCAGCCGGGCCCACGCGTCCGAGAAGAACGCCTCGTCGCAGTCGTGCAGGAACTGGCGCAGCCAGGCCCGGATCCGGGGCGGGTCGGCCAGCAGCCGCTCACTGAACCGCAGTTGCCGCGGCCCGCGCGCGGCGGCCAGGTCGAGGGCGCGCCGGCGCACCGCGGCGTCCGAGAGCGCTGAGGCGCCCCGGGTGCCGTACGGCAGGGCGCAGGTGAACTCCAGGGCCGCGTCCACGAACTGCTCGTCCGACAGCTTGTCCAGCAGGTCCAGGTCCTCGGCGAGGGTGGCGCCGGGCAGCGTGGTGCGGCCGGGTATGCCGGCGAACGGCATGAACAGGTCCGAGAACGTCGTCCGCCACAGGAAGTCGGCCTCGCACATCCGGTCGGCCAGGTGCGGGTCGAGCCGGGCGGAGGCCCCGGTCACCCAGCCCTGGAGACCCGGGTGGTGGGCCGGCTCGGAGAGCGCGTGCAGCGCCATGCACAGCTCGCCCAGCGGCGAGGGCACGACGGCGACCCTCTCCGGCCGCAGCCCCGCGATGTCGATGCGCACGCTCATGCCCCCATGGTGCACGCCGCCACCGACAACGCCGCCGCCGATTGACCAGCGCCGTCAATCGGCGCGACGCCGCCGGCCCGGCCGGAGCAGCCCGGGACCGGCGGGACGCCGCGGAGCCCGCACACCGACCCCTTGTCCCCGTGCCCGGAGAGGGCGATCCGCCATGAGGGCGGGCGGGTCAGCGGGGCAGCCGCGCGGCGAAGTCCGCGACCGCGGCCTTCACGTCGTCCGCCGTCCACTCCAGGCCGTCCGCCTCGATCCCGACCTCGGTGACGGCGATGCCCGGCCCGGTCGCGTCCCAGGGCCGGCCGAAGAGCAGGGTGCCCGTCTCCTCGCCCTGCCGGATCGCGACCTCGCCGGCGACGTCGGCGTCGTACGGCAGCCAGACCTGGAACTCGTGGGTGTGCGGCACCTCCGGGTGCACCCGCGCCCACGGCAGCCCGGCCGCCGCGAAGCCCTCGCGCAGCGCGGCGGCCACCACGCGCGCGTGCTTCGCGTACTCCGGCAGCCGGGGCAGCTCGCGCTCCAGGCCGGCCAGCGCCGACAGGGCCGTGGGGAACTGCTGGAACACGTTGCCGCCGTAGCGGTGCCGCCAGGCCCTGGCCTCCTCCACCAGGGTGCGCGGACCGGCCAGGGCGGCGCCGCCGTAGCCCTTGAGGGACTTGTAGAACGAGACGTACACGCTGTCGGCGAGGCCCGCGATCTCGTCCAGCGGGCGGCCGAGGTGCACGGTTGACTCCCACAGACGGGCGCCGTCGAAGTGCACCACCGCGTCGCGCTCCCGGGCCGCCCCGACCACCTCGGTCAGCTCCTCCCAGGTGGGCAGCAGGTAGCCGGCCTCACGGAGCGGCAGCTCCAGCATGAGCGCGCCGAACGGCTCCCCGAAGTCGCGCACCTCGTCGGCGGTGGGCTGCCGGGGCTCGTCGGTCAGCCGTACCGGGCGCAGGCCGCTGACCCTGCTGAAGGCGTTCCGTTCGTGCACCTCGGGATGGCCGAGCCCGTGCAGGGCCACCACCGGGTTGCCGGTGCGGCCGGCCCAGCAGCGCAGCGCCACCTGCTGGGCCATGGTCCCGGTCGGGAAGAAGGCGGCGTCCTCATGGCCGAGCAGGGCGGCCGTCCGCCGCTCCAGCGCCTCCACGACGCCGTTGCCGTACAGGTCCGACGCCTCGTCGAGGTCGTAGAGCTCCCCCGGCCCCGTCGAGCAGGGCGAGCCGCTCCCGCAGGGTGGCGCCGTAGCCCGGGCGGGCGAGCAGGCGCCCGGCGCTGCGGTGGACGGCCACGCGCCGCTCGCGCATGCGCCGGTAGTGCTCCTCCCGCCCCTCCGTCGCGTCCGTCCGTTCCGCGTTTTCCCCAGTGCCAGTCATGCCGGGATCATGCCGTGCGGGAAGCGGCGCCGGCACCGGGGTTTCCGCTTCCGGCGGGCACGGGCCCGGAGCGGGCGGGCGTATGGGCCGTGCGGGCCCGGGCCGGACGGGTCCCCTGAGACGGGTGCGAAAACCCACAGCCTGTGGACAACCGGACGCCCCGGGACCGATAGCGTTAACATGACGAGAAATCGTCCGGTACCCCGAGCGGACTGGAACGGGAAGGCCGCAGTCGCGTGAACACAACCCCACAGCCAGACCCCAAGGACCGCCCCGCGCGGCTCACCGTAGGCGTCGTCGGCGCCGGCCGGGTGGGCCCCGCGCTGGCCGCGTCCCTCCAGCTCGCCGGACACCGTCCGGTGGCCGTCTCAGGGGTCTCCGACGCCTCCAGGCGGCGCGCCGCCGCCCTGCTCCCCGACGTGCCGCTCATGACGCCCGCCGAGGTCCTCCAGCACGCCGAACTGGTGCTGCTGACCGTCCCCGACGACGCGCTGCCCGGCCTGGTGACGGGGCTCGCCGAGACCGGCGCCGTGCGCCCCGGCCAGCTGATCGCGCACACCTCGGGGCGGTACGGCGCAAAGGTCCTGGACCCCGCCCTGCGCGCCGGCGCCCTGCCGCTCGCCCTGCACCCGGCGATGACCTTCACCGGCACCCCGGTGGACGTCCAGCGCCTGGCCGGCTGCTCCTTCGGCGTCACCGCGCCCGAGGAACTGCGGCTGGCCGCGGAGGCCCTGGTCATCGAGATGGGCGGCGAGCCCGAGTGGATCGCCGAGGACAAGCGCCCCCTGTACCACGCGGCGCTCGCGCTCGGAGCGAACCACCTGGTCACCCTGGTCGCCCAGTCCCTTGAGCTGCTGCGCACCGCCGGCGTCGAGGCCCCCGACCGGATGCTCGGCCCGCTGCTGGGCGCCGCCCTCGACAACGCCCTGCGGTCCGGCGACGCGGCCCTGACCGGCCCCGTCGCACGCGGGGACGCGGGCACGGTCGCCGCGCACATCGTGGAACTGCGCACCCACGCCCCGCAGGCCGTCGCCGGCTACGTGGCGATGGCCCGCGCGACGGCCGACCGCGCCCTGGACCACGGCCTGCTCAAGCCCGAACTCGCCGAGGACCTCCTCGGGGTACTCGCCGACGGGAACCGCCCGGCCGACGGCACCGACGGCACCGAGGGAGACGCCCGATGACCACCACCCTGCTGCGCACCGCGGACGAGCTGCACGCGCGCGTACGGCACGGTCGCCGGGCCGTCGTGATGACCATGGGCGCCCTGCACGAGGGCCACGCCACCCTGATCCGTACGGCCCGGCGCACCGTCGGCCCGGACGGCGAGGTGGTCGTCACCGTCTTCGTCAACCCGCTCCAGTTCGGCGCCGGGGAGGACCTGGACCGCTACCCGCGCACCCTGGACGCCGACCTGAGGATCGCCGAGCGGGCCGGCGCGGACGTCGTCTTCGCCCCGTCCGTCGAGGAGGTCTACCCCGGCGGCGAGCCGCAGGTCCGGGTCACGGCGGGCCCCATGGGCGAACGCCTGGAGGGCGCCTCCCGCCCCGGCCACTTCGACGGCATGCTCACCGTCGTCGCCAAGCTGCTCCACCTCACCCGCCCCGACCTGGCCCTGTACGGCCAGAAGGACGCCCAGCAGCTCGCCCTGATCCGCCGCATGGTCCACGACCTGAACTTCGGCCTGGAGATCGTCGGCGTGCCCACCGTGCGCGAGGAGGACGGCCTGGCCCTCTCCAGCCGCAACCGCTTCCTCTCGCCCCAGGAGCGCCGCACTGCCCTGGCCCTTTCCCAGGCCCTGTTCGCCGGCCGCGACCGGCACGCGGCCCAGGAGGCGCTGCGCGCGCGGGCCCGCGAAGTGCCCGCCACGCGCGCGCGTGCCGAGGCCCTCGGCGCACTCGGCGAGTCCCGCGCGGCGGCCGACGCCCACGCCGTCGCCACCTCCGCCCCGGGCGGCGCCACGGCCGTCCGCGCCGCCGCCCGCCTGGTCCTGGACGACGCCGCCCGCTTCGACCCGCCGCTGCGGCTGGACTACCTCGCCCTGGTCGACCCGTCCGACTTCACCGAGATCGGCGACGACCACACGGGCGAGGCCGTCCTCGCGGTCGCCGCCCGGGTCGGCGCCACCCGGCTGATCGACAACGTCCCCCTCACCTTCGGAGCCGCCTCGTGACCAGCACAGGCATACGACTGCACGCCCCCGCGCCCGGCTGGGACATCACGGCGGACGTGGTGGTCGTCGGCTCCGGCGTCGCCGGCCTCACCGCCGCGCTGCGCTGCGAGGCCGCGGGACTGGCCACGGTCGTCGTCACCAAGGCCCGCCTCGACGACGGCTCCACCCGCTGGGCCCAGGGCGGCATCGCCGCCGCCCTCGGCGAGGGCGACACCCCCGAGCAGCACCTCGACGACACCCTGGTGGCCGGCGCCGGCCTGTGCGACCCGGAGGCCGTCCGCATCCTCGTCACCGAGGGCCCCGACGCCGTACGCCGGCTCATCGCGGCCGGCGCGCACTTCGACGAGTCGTCCGGGGGCGGACTCGCCCTCACCCGCGAGGGCGGCCACCACCGCCGGCGCATCGCCCACGCGGGCGGCGACGCCACGGGCGCGGAGATCTCCCGCGCCCTGGTCGAGGCGGTCCGAGCGCGGGGGATCCGGACGGTCGAGAACGCCCTCGTCCTCGACCTCCTCACGGACGCCGCGGGCCGCACCGCCGGTGTCACCCTGCACGTCATGGGCGAGGGCCAGCACGACGGCGTCGGCGCCGTGCACGCGCCCGCCGTGGTCCTGGCGACCGGCGGCATGGGCCAGGTCTACTCGGCGACGACCAACCCGTCCGTCTCCACGGGGGACGGCGTCGCGCTCGCCCTGCGCGCGGGCGCCGAGGTGAGCGACCTCGAATTCGTCCAGTTCCACCCCACGGTCCTCTTCCTCGGCCCGGACGCGGAGGGCCAGCAGCCCCTGGTCTCCGAGGCGGTGCGCGGCGAGGGCGCCCACCTGGTGGACGCCGACGGCGTGCGCTTCATGCTGGGTCGGCACGAACTGGCCGAGCTGGCGCCCCGGGACATCGTCGCCAAGGGCATCATGCGCCGCATGCAGGAGCGCGGCGCCGAGCACATGTACCTCGACGCGCGCCACTTCGGCGCGGAGATGTGGGAGCACCGCTTCCCGACGATCCTCGCCGCCTGCCGCGCCCACGGCATCGACCCGGTCACCGAGCCGATCCCGGTCGCCCCGGCCGCCCACTACGCCTCAGGGGGCGTCCGCACCGACGCCTCGGGCCGCACCACGGTCCCCGGCCTGTACGCGTGCGGCGAGGTCGCCTGCACGGGCGTGCACGGCGCCAACCGCCTCGCGTCGAACTCCCTCCTCGAGGGCCTGGTCTACGCCGAGCGCATCGCCGCCGACGTCGCGGCGAGCCACGCGGACGGCACCCTCCACGCGCGCGTGCCGGCACCGCTCCCGCACGCGGACCGCCCGGCGCACCCCCTCCTCCCGCCGGAGGCCCGCTTCGCCATCCAGCGGATCATGACCGAGGGCGCCGGCGTCCTGCGCTCCGACGACTCCCTCACCCGCGCCGCCGAGCAGCTTCACCAGCTGCACACCGAGGCCCGCGACGCCCTGCACGAGAACGGGAAGACGGCCGAGCCGGGCGTCGACACGTGGGAGGCGACGAACCTCCTGTGCGTGGCCCGCGTCCTGGTGGCCGCGGCGGCCCGGCGCGAGGAGACGCGGGGCTGCCACTGGCGCGAGGACCACGCGGACCGCGACGACACGAGGTGGCACCGCCACATCGTCGTACGGCTGAACCCGGACTGCTCCCTCGCCGCGCACACCACGGACACGCCAGAATTCCCCCCGACCACCTCCGGCCCCCGGCCGGCGCAGCGCCCCCAGGAGCAGTGACGACAGTGAACACCCCCGACCTTCCCCTCGCCTCCGGCGGAGGCTGCGGCGACGGCTGCGGCTGCGGCGCGGACGCCGACGCGGAGACCTACCTCGAGTGCGGCCTCGACCCCGCGCTCGCCGCGCTCCTGCTGGACTCCGGCCTCGACCCCGTGGAGGTCGAGGACATCGCGAACGTCGCCCTTCAGGAGGACCTGGCCCACGGCGTGGACGTGACGACGGTCGCGACCATCCCCGAGGACGCGGTGGCCACCGCCGACTTCACCGCCCGCGAGGCCGGCGTCGTGGCGGGCCTCAGGGTCGCCGAGGCGGTCCTGTCGATCGTCGCCACGGACGAGTTCGAAGTGGAACGGCACGTGGCGGACGGCGACCGGGTGGAGCCCGGCCAGAAGCTCCTGTCGGTCACCACCCGCACCCGCGACCTGCTCACCGCCGAGCGCAGCGCGCTCAACCTCCTGTGCCGCCTGTCGGGCATCGCGACCGCCACGCGCGCGTGGGAGGACGCCCTCGAGGGCACCGGGACCCGCGTCCGGGACACCCGCAAGACGACCCCGGGCCTGCGCTCGCTGGAGAAGTTCGCGGTCCGCTGCGGCGGCGGCGTCAACCACCGCATGTCCCTGTCGGACGCGGCCCTGGTCAAGGACAACCACGTGGTCGCCGCGGGCGGCGTGGCGGCGGCCTTCCAGGCGGTCCGGGAGCGCTTCCCGGACGTCCCCATCGAGGTCGAGGTCGACACGCTGCACCAGCTGCGCGAGGTCCTGGACGCCGGCGCCGACCTGATCCTGCTGGACAACTTCACGCCGGGCGAGTGCGAGGAGGCGGTGGCGCTGGTCGACGGCCGGGCCGCCCTGGAGGCCTCGGGCCGCCTGACCCTCGGCAACGCCAAGGAGTACGCCGCCACCGGCGTCGACTACCTGGCCGTGGGAGCCCTCACCCACAGCTCCCCCATCCTGGACATCGGCCTCGACCTGCGGGAAGCGGAGTAGAGGCATGCTGCTGACCATCGACGTGGGCAACACCCACACCGTCCTGGGCCTGTTCGACGGCGAGGACATCGTCGAGCACTGGCGCATCTCCACGGACTCGCGCCGCACCGCCGACGAGCTGGCGGTCCTCCTCCAGGGCCTGATGGGCATGCACCCGCTCCTCGGCGACGAACTGGGCGACGGCATCGACGGCATCGCCATCTGCGCGACCGTCCCCTCGGTCCTGCACGAACTGCGCGAGGTCACCCGCCGCTACTACGGCGACGTCCCCGCGGTCCTGGTCGAACCGGGCGTCAAGACCGGCGTCCCGATCCTCACCGACCACCCCAAGGAGGTCGGCGCCGACCGCATCATCAACGCGGTCGCCGCGGTCGAGCTCTACGGCGGCCCGGCGATCGTCGTGGACTTCGGCACGGCGACGACGTTCGACGCGGTGAGCGCGCGCGGGGAGTACATCGGCGGGGTCATCGCCCCCGGCATCGAGATCTCCGTCGAGGCGCTCGGCGTCAAGGGCGCGCAGCTCCGCAAGATCGAGGTGGCGCGTCCGCGCAGCGTGATCGGCAAGAACACGGTCGAGGCGATGCAGTCCGGCATCGTCTACGGCTTCGCGGGCCAGGTCGACGGGGTCGTCAACCGCATGGCCCGCGAGCTGGCCACGGACCCCGACGACGTGACGGTCATCGCCACGGGGGGTCTGGCGCCGATGGTCCTGGGCGAGTCGTCGGTCATCGACGAACACGAGCCGTGGCTGACGCTGATGGGCCTCCGGCTGGTCTACGAACGCAACGTGTCCCGGATGTAGGGGCCCGCCCCCGTGGTGGTCCGGGGGTGGGTCGCGTGTCCCGGCGCTACGGGTTGCCGCTGCGCCCACCCGTGCCGCCCCAGCGGCACGACTGCCCGCAGTTGCGGCGAGCGGCGCGGCGGCCCCGCAGCCGGGGGCGAGCGGCGCGGCGGCCCGCAGCCCGGGACGGCGTAGCGGGGCGGCCGATAGCCGCGTACGGCGGGAAGGGGACGGGTCGGGGGGTGTCCGCCCGCAGCGGTTGGCGCGTCCGCGCCGCGTACTTCTGTGGCCGACCGATTCCGCGCCGTTCCGAGGACGGACACCCCCCGGCCCGGCCCCGACCCACAGACCGCACCGCGCTACGCGCACCCCCACCCAACTCGCCACGGGCCGCCGCAGGCATTCCGCACCCCCACCCAACCCGCACAGGCCGTCGCAGGCACCGCCCGCCCCCACCGCCGGAGGCCCACGCATACGAGTGGCCCACCACGCCACACCCACCCCCTATGTAAAATTTGTCCGATTAGCGCGTATCGTCGCCGCATGCCCACGCCATACGGATCCCGAGGCGGCATGGCGTTCGGCGCCCAGGAGCTGCGTGTGCTCCGGCGCGCCCTCGCCCTCGCCCTGAACCCCAGCCCCGCCTCGGGCGAGGACGTCCAGGACTGTCTCCGCCTCGCGAAGTCGCTCGACGAGGCGATGGGAGAGAGCGCCCGGCTGCGCGACTTCCTGCTGGCCGACCTCGCCCGGTACCGCGCCGCCCTCCCCGGCAGCGTCACCGGCTACCTCACCCTCCTGGACGAGGCCCTCAGTGCCGGCCACCACCCCGTCGCGGACGACCTCGCCGCGCTCAGGGCGCTCCGCGGCAACCCCGCCGCCGCCGGCCTGCTGGCCCGCTGCGCGCCCCCGGCCGCCGCCACCGTCATCGCCGCCGCCACCCCCACCGTCCCCGCCGCGCGCACCCGCCTCCTCGCCCTCCCCGGCGGCCGCCGCGCGGGCCAGGACCAGGCCGCCCGGCCCGGCGCGAAGCCCGCGCAGAAGCCGGCCCCCGGTCCCGCCCCGGCCACCCCGAAACGCCCCGTCCCCACCCCCGGCGAGGTCTTCCCCCGCCGCAAGCCGACCACGCCCCCCGCCGGCTCCCGGCACCACCTCGCCGCCGGCTGACGGGCCCTGGCTACTCTGGATCCATGGACTACGTCTCCGCGCTTCTGCCCCCGGTCGTCATGGCGGCCCTGTTCATCGGCGTCGTCAGGGTGATCGTGAAGACCCAGGGCGGAGCCAGCAAGACCAAGGAGGACGCGGCCGTCGACGCCGCCCTCGCACGGGCGGAGGGCGCCCGCCGGGCGACGGCGAACCCGGAAGCCTGACCTCCCCGCACCACCTCCACCGCCGCCCGCACCACCACCCCCGGCGAAGGCCCCGTACGGCTCCTCCGTGCCCGCGCACCGAGGAGCCGTACGCCCTTTTCGCCCCCACTCGCCCATGAAAGCGTGTGAACACGCACGTCCCGCACGCGATCGACCGGTTTCCCCACTATTGTCGTGAGCGTGCCTCGACCCTTGGGAGAACTCGAAGACGCGGTCATGACGCGGGTGTGGAAGTGGAACCGCCCGGTGACCGTTCGAGAAGTCCTGGAAGATCTCCAACAGGAACGGTCGATCGCGTACACCACCGTCATGACCGTCCTGGACAATCTCCATCAGAAGGGCTGGGTGCGCCGCGAGGCGGAAGGCCGGGCCTATCGATATGAGGCGGTCTCCACCCGCGCCGCCTACGCCGCCGCGCTGATGAACGACGCGTGGTCGCAGAGCGACAACCCCGCCGCCGCTCTCATCGCCTTCTTCGGCATGATGAGCGAGGAACAGCGCCAGGCACTCAGGGACGCCATCCGCATCGTGCAGGGGCCGGAAACACCCGCTCCGGGACCCGGCTCGGTGGCGGACACCGGCGAGCGATAGCGTCCACACATGTCAAATGCCATCACCGTCCGGCGGGCCCGCACCAGCGATGTCCCGGCCGTACGCCGGCTCCTCGACGAGTACGTCCGTGACCGCATCCTGCTCGACAAAGCGATGGTGACGCTTTACGAGAGCATCCAGGAGTTCTGGGTCGCGGAACGGGACGACAACGCCGAGGTGGTCGGCTGTGGCGCCCTGCACGTGATGTGGGAAGACCTCGCGGAAGTGCGGACTCTCGCGGTGAAGCCGGGCCTCAAGGGCGCCGGTGTCGGACATCGGTTGCTGGAGAAGTTGGTGGAGACGGCACGCCGGCTGGGTGTTCGCCGCGTTTTCTGTCTCACCTTCGAAGTGGACTTCTTCGTCAAGCACGGCTTCGTGGAGATCGGAGAGACACCCGTCGACACGGATGTCTACGCCGAGCTGCTGCGTTCCTATGACGAGGGCGTCGCGGAGTTCCTCGGTCTCGAACGGGTGAAACCGAACACCTTGGGCAACAGCCGGATGCTTCTGCATCTGTGAACGGCGGCATCTGTGAACGGCGGCCGAGAGCCGACCCGCGGCGATCCGGAACGGCAACCGTCATCCCATCCGCATCCGCGACCCTCCGCCAGGTTTATTGCGCCGGCGGACCGTACGCCGGTTCCCTATGTCCGAAACGCGCACCTTTCCGGACCGTGGCGCCTACGGGTTCCCACCGGGGGTTTGTGTTTTTCCGGCAAAAGCGGTTTGCTTTCCGGCGTACTGCAGTACTGCATATAACAAGGGACGGCGATACGGCGGACGCCGGCGGACCCCCGCCCCTCAAGTTATCGATGAAAGGAAATCCGGTGGCACAGAAGGTTCAGGTCCTTCTTGTCGATGACCTCGACGGCGGCGAGGCGGACGAGACTGTGACGTTCGCGCTGGACGGCAAGACCTACGAGATCGATCTCACCACCGCCAATGCGGACAAGCTCCGTGGCCTTCTCGACCCTTACGTGAAGGGCGGACGTCGGACCGGCGGCCGCGCTTCGGGCGGCCGCGGCAAGGCGCGCGCTTCCTCGGGCGGCAGCCAGGACACCGCGGCGATCCGCGCCTGGGCGAAGGCGAACGGTCACGACGTCAACGACCGCGGCCGCGTCCCCGCGGCGATTCGGCAGGCGTACGAAGAGGCCAACGGCTGATCGCCCGGCCCGCGCCACCGACCGGGCCCGCGCGTTCCGGCCCGTCCGCCAGGGGCCCGCTCGCCCTCAGCGTGACGGCCGGGAGAGCCGGAGCCGGTGGACTTGCGTCGCCAGCGTGTGCACCAGCCGTGCGAGATCGGGGGCCGTCCCTGCGCCCCCCGGGGCCGACAGAGTCGGCAGCGAGGCCTCGACCTCGCTCCCCGTCCCAGGGGGCCGCAGCCACACGGCGGCCCCCTGCGAAGCGTCGGGGCCCGGCGGCGACGACGGTCCGGCCGGTCCGGGTTCCGGGGGCAGGGGCGCCTCCACGAGACCGCCCGTGCCGACCGCCCGCAGGTCGAGTGCCAGGGAGCCCCACTCCAGCCACTCCAGCAGCCCGGGCAGTTCGTCCGCGCCGCCCACGGCCACCAGCAGCAGTATCCGCTCGCCCCGGAGGGCCACCGGAAAGCCGTGTTCCCGGCGCCGCAGTGCCGCGTGACCGGCCTCGGCCGGCACGTCGAGGACGTCGAAACGGACGCCCGTGCGAAGCCGTACGGGGGTTCCGGGAGCCGTCGGCCAGCCCAGCCCGCCCTCGTACCAGGACCGCACCCGCTCCCACGCCCCGCTCCCGGCGGGCGGCCGACGGGGGGACGGCACCGCGGGGGTCGTGGACCGGACGCCAGCCATGCCACGTGCAACCGTCGAAAAGGCACTCGGGTTACGCTGGGTGTCCGTACGGACGCGCCGGGTTCCGGACGAAGGGGCGCGCGGGGGCGTGGGGAGGCGCAAGGTTGTTCGCCCGTAGCGGAGGGAACCGGTGCGCGCGGCATGGAGTGTCAGTCCCAGCGGGTAAGACATCCCTAGTGGGAGGGGGCGACACGCAGATTGGGCCGTCTCACGTTCGCCATGGGCGTACTGGCGAGCGGGGTAAGTGCCTGGCCTGCGGGAACATCGTCTCGCACCATCGGGTTGTGGCAGATGTCGGCGTCAGGGGTCAGGAGGCCATCGACGGTGTCGGCAGTTGGAATGAGCGGTCCCCGCTCGCGGGACTAAGCTGCGGAAGGACAGGGAGGGGAAGTTCCCCCCACTGCCTGACCGCTCTGAGGAGCGATTAACGATGTTCGAGAGGTTCACCGACCGCGCGCGGCGGGTTGTCGTCCTGGCTCAGGAAGAAGCCCGGATGCTCAACCACAACTACATCGGCACCGAGCACATCCTCCTGGGCCTGATCCACGAGGGTGAGGGTGTCGCCGCCAAGGCCCTTGAGAGCCTCGGGATTTCGCTCGAGGCGGTCCGCCAGCAGGTGGAGGAGATCATCGGGCAGGGCCAGCAGGCCCCGTCGGGTCACATCCCCTTCACCCCCCGTGCCAAGAAGGTGCTGGAGCTGTCGCTCCGCGAGGCGCTTCAGCTGGGCCACAACTACATCGGCACGGAGCACATCCTGCTCGGCCTGATCCGCGAGGGCGAGGGCGTCGCCGCCCAGGTCCTGGTCAAGCTGGGCGCAGATCTGAACCGGGTGCGGCAGCAGGTCATCCAGTTGCTCTCCGGTTACCAGGGCAAGGAGACCGCCACCGCCGGCGGGCCTGCCGAGGGCACCCCCTCGACGTCCCTGGTCCTCGACCAGTTCGGCCGGAACCTCACCCAGGCCGCTCGTGAGTCCAAGCTCGACCCGGTCATCGGGCGCGAGAAGGAGATCGAGCGGGTCATGCAGGTGCTGTCCCGCCGCACCAAGAACAACCCGGTGCTGATCGGTGAGCCCGGCGTCGGCAAGACCGCCGTCGTCGAGGGCCTCGCGCAGGCCATCGTCAAGGGCGAGGTGCCCGAGACCCTCAAGGACAAGCACCTCTACACCCTGGACCTGGGCGCGCTGGTTGCCGGCTCCCGCTACCGCGGTGACTTCGAGGAGCGCCTGAAGAAGGTGCTCAAGGAGATCCGCACCCGCGGCGACATCATCCTGTTCATCGACGAGCTGCACACGCTGGTCGGTGCGGGTGCCGCCGAGGGCGCCATCGACGCCGCCTCGATCCTGAAGCCGATGCTGGCCCGCGGTGAGCTCCAGACCATCGGTGCGACCACGCTGGACGAGTACCGCAAGCACCTGGAGAAGGACGCGGCCCTCGAGCGCCGCTTCCAGCCGATCCAGGTCGCGGAGCCGTCGCTGCCGCACACGATCGAGATCCTCAAGGGTCTGCGTGACCGGTACGAGGCGCACCACCGCGTCTCCATCACGGACGAGGCCCTCGTCCAGGCCGCGACGCTGGCCGACCGCTACATCTCGGACCGCTTCCTGCCGGACAAGGCGATCGACCTGATCGACGAGGCCGGTTCCCGGATGCGCATCCGCCGGATGACCGCGCCGCCGGACCTCCGCGAGTTCGACGAGAAGATCGCCGGCGTCCGCCGCGACAAGGAGTCCGCGATCGACTCGCAGGACTTCGAGAAGGCCGCTTCCCTGCGCGACAAGGAGAAGCAGCTCCTGGCCGCCAAGGCCAAGCGGGAGAAGGAGTGGAAGGCCGGCGACATGGACGTCGTCGCCGAGGTCGACGGCGAGCTGATCGCCGAGGTCCTCGCGACCGCCACCGGCATCCCGGTCTTCAAGCTCACGGAGGAGGAGTCGTCCCGCCTGCTGCGCATGGAGGACGAGCTCCACAAGCGGGTCATCGGCCAGAAGGACGCCGTCAAGGCGCTCTCGAAGGCGATCCGCCGTACGCGCGCCGGTCTGAAGGACCCGAAGCGTCCGGGTGGCTCGTTCATCTTCGCCGGTCCGTCCGGTGTCGGTAAGACCGAGCTGTCCAAGGCGCTCGCCGAGTTCCTCTTCGGTGACGAGGACGCGCTGATCTCCCTCGACATGTCGGAGTTCAGCGAGAAGCACACGGTCTCCCGTCTCTTCGGTTCGCCCCCCGGTTACGTGGGCTACGAGGAGGGCGGTCAGCTGACGGAGAAGGTGCGCCGCAAGCCGTTCTCGGTCGTCCTCTTCGACGAGGTCGAGAAGGCTCACCCGGACATCTTCAACTCGCTGCTGCAGATCCTGGAGGACGGTCGCCTGACCGACTCCCAGGGCCGGGTCGTGGACTTCAAGAACACGGTCATCATCATGACGACCAACCTCGGCACCCGGGACATCTCCAAGGGCTTCAACCTGGGCTTCGCCGCCGCGGGCGACACGAAGACCAACTACGAGCGCATGAAGAACAAGGTGTCGGACGAGCTCAAGCAGCACTTCCGCCCCGAGTTCCTCAACCGCGTCGACGACGTGGTCGTCTTCCCGCAGCTGACCCAGGAGGACATCCTGCAGATCGTCGATCTGATGATCGGCAAGGTGGACGAGCGCCTGAAGGACCGGGACATGGGCATCGAGCTCTCCCAGTCCGCCAAGGAGCTGCTGTCCAGGAAGGGCTACGACCCCGTGCTGGGCGCCCGGCCGCTGCGCCGGACCATCCAGCGCGAGATCGAGGACTCGCTGTCGGAGAAGATCCTCTTCGGCGAGCTGCGCCCCGGTCACATCGTGGTCGTGGACACCGAGGGCGAGGGCGAGACCAAGACCTTCACCTTCCGGGGTGAGGAGAAGGCGGCCCTCCCCGACGTCCCGCCGATCGAGCAGGCGGCCGGCGGCGCCGGGCCGAACCTGAGCAAGGAGGCGTAGCCCTCCGCGGGTGAGCCGAGAAAGGGGCTGCCCCGGGACTCCGGTCCCGGGGCAGCCCCTTTCGCATGCCCGGTCAGCGTTCGCTCAGGACCACTTCGGCGCCGGGGAAGAGCGGACGGAAGCCGGACATGGGGAAGGAGTGACCGAGGCGGTTCGCGAGGGTCACCCGGTGCAGGTCCGGCAGCCGGGCCGCGAGCGCCGCGAGGTGTTCGGTGCCCTCCATGTCGTGGACCATCAGTACCTCGACGCCCGGCAGCTCGGGCATACGGCCGATGGAGGCCGGCACCTCCCGGAGGATCGCCGCGTTCAGGTACAGGTGGGTGAGCGCGGGCAGGGAGGCGACCTCCCGCCAGTCGTCCTCCGTCAGCTCCGAGGTCAGTGCGCCGAGACTGAGGGTCTGCAGCGTCCTCCAGTGGCCGAGCCCCAGCAGCCCGCCCGGCTCCGTGCACGTGTCGCCCAGGTAGAGGAAGCTCAGCGGGGCGTCGGCGGGCAGTGACTCGGTGAGACCGGCGCCCGGCAGCTCCGGAGTCAGCGAGAGCAGGGTCAAGGACGTGAGGGACCGGATCCCCGAGGGGTCGGTGTCGGCGCCGAGGACGAGTTCGGTCAGGCCGAGCCCCGCCAGCCGGTCCAGGCCGCGTGCGTTCGGGCACTTGTAGTACGCCAGCCGCGTCAGCGACGTGAAGCGGCCCAGGGCGTCCAGGTCCGTCAGCAGCGGGAGCACACGGGGTTCCTTGTCGAGCGCCGCGTCGGCGGGAATCCGTCCGGCGCGGGCCGGTGCGTTGTCACCGGGCACGGTGTCCCGGCCGGGTTCCCCGTCGGTGGCCGCCTCCAGGCTCAGGTACGCGACTTCGAGGGGCCAGCGGTCGGGGGAGTCGCGGAGGTCGAGGCCGTAGATGGCGAGGTGGTTGTGGCGCGCGGCGACGTAGGGGAGGTAGCGGCGCTCGAACGCGGTGTCGCGGGCGTCGGGGCGGGGCGTGCGGGCGATCAGCTCGTTCACCTTGGCGATCAGTTCCGCCTGGGCACGGGTCTGCTCCACCAGCGTCCGCGCGACGAAGGTCGAGCGCCGGGTGAAGAACTCCAGGATGTGCAGGCAGGCCCACTCCGTCGCGGAGTCGAGGAAGTGGCCGGCGTCGGCCGGCAGCCCGTCACCCGCTCCCGGAGCGTGTCGCCGCAGCCGGGCGGTCAGCTCCCGGTGGCCCAGCCGGACCGCCTGGACCGTCGTCCATGTCGAGCTCGCCGAGGGCGAGCAGACGGGCCGTCAGGGCCTCGGTGACGGCGTCCGCCTCGTCGCGGGGGAAGGGCGGCTCGCCGGGGGAGTCCAGGGCCGCCCCGACCAGCCGCCCGGCGAGCCCCCGCACCTCCGCCTCGCCGAGGCGGCGGCGCTCGCCCCGGGAGGAGACGAGGCGGTCCAGCCGGACCGGCCTGTCGGTCAGTCCGGCGCCGGGGCCGCCCGTGACGAACAGCTTCTTCACCAGCGGGGCGACCAGGCCGGACGCCAACTTGCCGCCGAGTACCGCCGGTTCCATGCGCCACCCCCGTGGTCGGTCGTCGAGGGGAGCCTATCCGGGGGTCAGGACAACTGGCCGTCGTAGTCCGGCAGTTTGAAGGCCCTCTCGGCGTGGCCGCCCGACAGGTCGGTGGGCGTGTTGCCGATGTTGGCGATGATCGTGTAGCCCTTCGACTCGATGTCGGCGCGCTGCGCGGTCTTGTACTCGGCGACGTCGCGGAACAGGTCGAGGAAGCCGCGGACGTAGAGGCCGGAGGACTCGTAGCCGGCGTGGTCGAGGTTCCACTCGGTGGGCGCCCCGACGATGCCCGGGCGGGCGGTCACGAAGAACAGGGCGACACCGTGCTCCTGGGCGTACCGGGCGGCCTCCAGCACCGGGCGGTTGGCGGGCTGCGGGTAGCGGAAGCCGAAGTCGGTCTCCAGGGAGGTGTTGTCGATGTCGAGGACGATCGCCTGCTTCTCGCCGGGGGCGGCGTCGGCGATGCGCTCCTTCAGGTACGGCAGGGCCTGGTCCATCACGGCCCGGCAGTCCCGCTGCCAGGTGGCGTAGTCGACGGCCGTGGCAGCGGCCGCGGACGTCGTGGCGGCCGCGGCGGGGGCCGCCTCGGCCGGTGTGACGGCCATCGCGAGTGCGGCACCGGTGACCGTGGCGGCGCCGAGGGCCCGCTTCCAGGTGTGCCCGGTCCGTCTCGCCCGCCCGGCCTGTCCGGTCCGTCCGTTCTGTTCGGTCATGGGGGGTGGGGTCCTCTCATGCCTGCGCGGATGCCTGACGGCACAAAATTGACGCGTGCATGTTTGCCCAGACAAGTGGCGGGACGGCAACGATTGGGTTACTGGCGAGTAGTGGCACGTGAAGGGCCCGATCGGTGTGGCCTCGGCCACGATTCGGGGTGCTCCAACGCCCTTGCGTGAGGGGCGTGTCGGGCCGGAGCGGAGTAGCCCGGGTCACATTCACCACCCCCTCCACCGGGGCCGCCGGTGACATGCCGCACAGGCGATTTGCCCGGTACTACGAGGAATAGTGGAGAGCGCAAGAAATACGAAAACGGACACATTGCCCCGAAGGGGTGGCCTGTTTGCAGGGCTCTGAGCTGGTTCTGTCCGTTATGGAAGCTCTGTCATGGGTCGGTAAGTTTCATGCTGAAGTACTAGATGTGGTAGTAGATCACACCTTTGTGCTGGTACGGCCCGGCGGGTTACCAAGGTGGAGCCCGCCCGGTGAGTGCCTGTGCATCCGCCGAGGGGCGTTCCTGTGTTCCCGTCCCCATGAGGTTCGAATGTTCTCGCGTGTCACGTCCCGCTCTTCCCGTACGACCACCGTCCGCACCCGCGCCGCCGTGATGGCCGCCGGTCTCGGAGCCTCGGTCGCGCTGGGAGCAGGGGTCGCGGCCGCCAGTGGCACCACGGCGGCTTCCGGTACCTCCACCGTCGCGAACGCCGTCGAGGCCCAGGCCGCGGCGCAGGCCAAGGCGGCGAAGGCCGAGAAGGCCGCCGCGAGCGCCAAGAAGGCCGTCGCCAAGAAGAAGGCGGCCTCCTGGGTGGACCCGGTGAAGAAGTACGCGCTCAGCGCCAAGTTCGCCCAGAACGGTGGCATGTGGGCGCACAAGCACAGCGGCCAGGACTTCGCCGTGCCGATCGGCACCAACGTCATGGCCGCCCACGGCGGCACCGTCGTCAAGGCCGGCGGCAACGGCGCCGGTGACGGCCCCGCCTACGGCAACGCCATCGTCATCAAGCACGGCAACGGCACGTACTCCCAGTACGCCCACCTGTCGCGGATCGACGTGAAGATCGGCCAGGTCGTCAAGACCGGCCAGCACATCGCCAAGTCCGGCAACACCGGTAACTCCAGCGGTCCGCACCTGCACTTCGAGATCCGCACGACCCCGAACTACGGCTCCGCCGTCGACCCGGTCGCCTTCCTGCGCGGCCACGGCGTGACCGTCTGAGCATGACGTGACCGGCCGGCCGGGACCATCGGGTCCCGGCCGGCCGAACGCGGCCGGTCAGGAGCTCCCCGGCTCCCCGGTGCGCCTGGACCACCAGGTCGGTGGCGACCTCGAGCACGGCCTCGCGCCTCTTCTCGGGGTCGCTCTCCATGTCCTGGAGGACGAACATCCCGGCGTGCAGCGTGAACATCGCACTGACACAGCGGACCTGGTCGACCAGGTCCGCTTCCGGGTCTATGAGGATGTCCCGCAGGCCCAGCATGCGGGTCTTGAACATCTCCCCGATGCGCAGCTCCCGGATCGCGGCCTGGTTCTCCTGCATGAAGCGGAAGAGCGGTGCCGCGCCCGAGAGCACCTCGCTGTAGCGGCGGACGATCTCCTGCTTGGTCTCCAGCGTGTGCGGCTGGAGCCGGCCCCACTCGATCAGGTCCTCGATCGGCCGCGTGAGGTCCTCGAAGATGCTGACGAGGATCTCTTCCTTGGTCTTGAAGTGGTAGTACAGCGCCGCCTTGGTGACGTCGAGGCGCTCGGCGATCTCACGGAGCGAGGTCTTCTCGTAGCCCTGCTCGGCGAAGAGCCCGAGTGCCACGTCCTGGATGCGCTGGCGGGTGTCCCCGCGGCGTCGCTGCTGCTTGGTGCTGTCCATCGTGCCGCCCATCCTCCTACGCACCTCCCGCTCCGCGCACGTTCCGGAAAACTTACTTGACGCCCGGCTAGTTACGCGTCTACCTTCCTCAGTGTAGTCAACTTGCCGGTCGGCAAGTAAGTAGCTGAAGTGCAGCGGTAGCTGGGGGAGTGGCAGCGATGTCGGACACACCGACGGGCAGGGCCGTCGACACCGAGGGCGGGAAACAGCCGAGGAGCGTGCGGGTGGTCCTGCTCGCACTCATGATCGCGATGATGCTCGCGATGCTCGACAACATGATCATCGGCACGGCGATGCCGACGATCGTCGGTGAGCTGGGCGGTCTGGAACACCTGTCGTGGGTGGTGACCTCCTATACCCTCGCCACCGCCGCGTCCACCCCGCTGTGGGGCAAGATCGGCGACATGTACGGGCGCAAGGGCTCGTTCATGACCTCCATCGTGATCTTCCTGGCCGGCTCGGCGCTCAGCGGCATGGCCCAGGACATGGGCCAGCTCATCGGCTTCCGCGCCGTCCAGGGCCTCGGTGCCGGCGGTCTGATGGTCGGCGTCATGGCGATCATCGGCGACCTGATCCCGCCGCGGGAGCGCGGCAAGTACCAGGGCATGATGGCCGGCGTCATGGCGCTGGCGATGATCGGCGGACCGCTGGTCGGCGGCACCATCACCGACCACTGGGGCTGGCGCTGGGCCTTCTACATCAACCTGCCGCTCGGCGCGGTCGCGCTGGTCGCCATCAGCGCCGTACTGCACCTGCCGAAGAAGCGCAGCGACGCGCGCATCGACTATCTGGGCGCCGCGCTGCTGACCGTCGGCATCACCGCGATCGTGCTGGTGACCACCTGGGGCGGCACGGAGTACGCCTGGACCTCCGCGCGCATCATGGAGCTGATCGGCATCGGGGTCGCCGCGCTGGTCGGATTCGTGTTCTGGCAGACCAGGGCCACCGAGCCGATCGTGCCGCCGCACATCTTCCGCAGCCGCAACTTCACGCTGATGTCCCTCATCGGCTTCGTCACCGGCTTCGTGATGTTCGGCGCCAC
The DNA here is from genome assembly GCF_056173025.1 of Streptomyces sp. 63XJN7_1_ISO-PGPR-S23-121. Taxonomy (NCBI): domain Bacteria; kingdom Bacillati; phylum Actinomycetota; class Actinomycetes; order Kitasatosporales; family Streptomycetaceae; genus Streptomyces; species Streptomyces sp. 63XJN7_1_ISO-PGPR-S23-121. The sequence goes on from NZ_CM149653.1 coordinate 397,215, forward strand.
CCTCTTCCTGCCGCTGTACCAGCAGGCGGTGCAGGGCGCCTCGGCCACCAACTCCGGGCTGCTGCTGCTGCCGATGCTGGGCGCGATGCTCGTCACCTCGATGGTCGCCGGGCGGGTGACCACGAGCACCGGCCGCTACAAGGTCTTCCCCGTGGCCGGCAGCGCGCTGATGACCGTCGGGCTGTTCCTGCTGTCGCTGATGGACACCGGCACCAGCCGCTTCACCTCCGGCCTCTACATGGCCGTGGTCGGTCTCGGCATGGGCTGCCTGATGCAGATCACCATGCTGGTGGCGCAGAACAGCGTGGAGATGAAGGACATGGGCGTGGCGTCCTCGTCCACCACGCTCCTGCGCACCCTCGGCTCGTCCTTCGGCGTCGCCATCATGGGCGCCCTGTTCAACCACCGTGTCCAGGACGTCATGGCCGAGCGGGCCGGGGCGCTGGGCTCCAAGGTGACCGAGCAGTCGGCGCAGCTGGACGCGGCGAGGCTGGCCAAGCTGCCGGACGCGGCGCGCGAGGCCTACCAGCACGCGGTGTCGTCCGGTACGCACGGAGCGTTCCTGCTGGGCTCGGCGGTGGCCGTGTTCGCGCTGGTCGCGGCGGTCTTCGTCAAGGAGGTCCCGCTCAAGGGCGCGGGCCCGAAGGCGGCCGACGCCCCGGCCGACGGTGACGGCCCGGCCACGGCGAAGGCATCGGTGCCCGAGACGGTCTGACCTCGCGGCGGTCCGCCTGCCCCCTCACGAGGCCCCCGGACGGCTTCGGCCGCCCGGGGGCCTTCCTCGTCCGCTGTGCCGACGCACTCGGACCACACCGTCCTGCCCCGCCCGTCCGGATACGGCGCGACGCCCCACCGGTCGGTCATCGTGCGGGACAGCAGGAACCCGGCCGGCCGGTCGTCACCGTCGGGGCGGGTGCCTGGCAGGCTTCGTCGACGGCCTGCGCCGGCCGCTGTGCCCCTCACTCCTCCAGGGCCGCCTGCCGGGCGAGGAACTCCTCGAACGCCGCCTTCTGCTTCGGGTCCATGAAGCCCTGGCGGACGTTGCGGGCCTGCTCCTCGAGCCAGTGCGCCTCGCCCGGGTCCAGCAGCTCGGCGACCACCACGCCGCCGCGGACGACCGCCGTGCGGCCTCCCACGCGACGGCGGAAGAGTGTGAAAGCGCCGTACTCCGCCGGGTGAGCCAGCTCCGGCTCCTCCGCCACGGCCTGGTCGGCGGCGGCCCTCGGCGGGTAGGCGGCAGGGGCCCAGTGCTCCCAGAGGGCCAGCGTGGCCGCGGGCACGAGCACCGCGCACTCCGTCCCCCGACCGCCTTCCCACACGAACGTGACCGTGACGGGCTCGCCGACGGCCTCGGCCAGGCCGAGCACCCTCTCCACCTCGTCGTTGACCGGGTAGCTCACCTCTGCGTCGATCCGTATCCCCATGGCGCCCAAGGCTAGGGTCCGCCTCTGACACCCCCTGCGTCTCCTGGGCCCCCGATCGGTGAGCCGGGCCGCCGGTCGCCCCGTCCGTCAGGACACGCCCTGCGACGACCGGTCCGGCAGCATCGGATAGCTCCCGGTGTTCGTCGGCGCGTGCTCCGGCAGCCACAGCACCGCCACCGCACCCTCGGCCGGTATGTGCGCGGGCGCCCCGGCGGGCCGGATGTTGCGGAAGGTGAGCCGGGCGCCGAGCACCCGGGCCTGCCCGGCCGCGATGGTCAGTCCCAGTCCGTGCCCCCGGCCGGCCCGGTCGGCGCTGCCGGTGCGGAAGCGGCTGGGGCCGTCGGCGAGCAGGCCCTCGGGGAAGCCGGGGCCGTGGTCGCGGACCCGGATCACCCGGCCCTCGACGCTGACCTCGATGGGCGGCCTGCCGTGCCGGGCGGCGTTGGCGAGGAGATTGAACAGCACGCGCTCCAGGCGCCGCGGGTCGGTGGTGACCGCCGACTCGTGCACCACGAGCACCCGGGCGTCCGGGTCCTTGGCCGCCACCCGCCGGCTCACGAAGTCGCCCAGCATGATGTCCTGCAGCTCGGCGCGCTCCGAGGCGCCGTCCAGCCGGGCCACCTCCAGGACGTCCTCCACCAGCGTGCGCATGGCCTTCGCGCGGTCCAGCACCAGCTCCGTGGGCCGGCCCGGCGGCAGCAGCTCGGCGGCGGTCAGCAGCCCGGTCACCGGGGTGCGCAGCTCGTGCGCGATGTCCGCGGTGACCCGGCGTTCGGCCTCCAGCCGCTGCTGCAGGGCGTCCGCCATCGCGTCCACCGCGCTCGCGAGGTCGTCGGTCTCGTCCCGGACGACGCCGCCGATGGCGTCCCGGACGCGGACGTCCGGCTCGCCCTTGGCCACCTGGTTCGCCGCGGCCGCGGCCTTGCGCAGCCGGCGCGACAGGTGCCCGCCGATGAGCACGCCGAGCGCGCTGCCGCCGAGGACGACCGCGATGGAGCCGATGACCAGGGCCTGGTCGAGGTCCTTCAGGATGTCGGCGCTGCGGTCGGTGAACCCGGAGTGCAGGGACATCACGTGCCCGTCCTTGAGCGGCACGGCGGCCCAGATGTCCGTCACCCCGTTCGCCCGCTCGGAGACGTAGGTCGCTCTCCGCCCGGCATCGACCTTCTTCCGCAGCCCGGCCGGGAGCCGCGGGTCGTCGATCTGGGCGTTCGGGAAGTTCAGGCGGCCGGAGAGCTCGTAGTTGCGCTGGGCGATCAGGACCCGGTCGTCCGCCAGGTCACGCGCGTTGTCCAGCATCGAGACCCGGGCCGCGTTGTGCACGACCAGGCTCAGCGCGACCGCCACCAGTGCGCCGACCAGCGCGATGGCCGCGCTGAGCTTCCACCGCAGTCCCGTACGGATGCCCGCGCGCCTCAGGGGTGAGGCGGTCAGGCGTCGGATGAACCCCCGCATGTCCCTGCTCAGGCCTTCAACTTGTAGCCGAAACCGCGGACCGTCTCGATGCGGTCCTGGCCGATCTTCGTGCGCAGCCGCTGCACATGGACGTCGACGACACGGGTGTCACCGCCCCAGCCGTAGTCCCAGACGCGCTCCAGGAGCTTGTCGCGCGAGAGCACCGTGCCCGGCGCGGAGGAGAACTCCAGCAGCAGCCGCATCTCGGTCGGGGTGAGCGCCACCGGGTGCCCGGCCCGGCGCACCTCCATGCCGTCGGTGTCGACCACCAGCTCGCCGAAGGTGAGCACGCCCCCGGTGTCCACGGCGGCCCCCGCGTAGGCCCGGTCGCCGCCGCCGGCGTGGCCGAAGCGGCGCAGCACGGCACGGATGCGGGCCACCAGGACGGCCCCGTCGAACGGCTTGGTGACGTAGTCGTCGGCGCCCGCCTCCAGGCCCAGCACGACGTCGATGGAGTCCGCCCGCGCCGACAGCATGATCACGGGGACGGTGGACTCGTCCCGGATCCGGCGGCACAGGCTGACGCCGTCGAGGCCGGGGAGCATGACGTCCAGCAGCGCGATGTCCGGGCGGTCGGCGCGGAACGCCTCCAGGCCCGACAGCCCGTCGGGCATCGCGGTGACCGCGAAGCCGTCCCGCTCCAGGGCGAGCTGCGTGGCCTCGCGGATGACGTCGTCGTCCTCGACGAACAGGACGTGGGTCTGGTCTGCCATCCCGGTGCTCTCAGTCCTCGTTGTCATGGTCGGTTGCGGGCGCGGTCACGGTCGCCGGACGCATGTGCGGTCACTTGGCAGACGCGGGGATCGCGCACCGCGTTCATTTCTCCATCGGTCCCAGCGGCCCGATCGGTTCACAACCCGATCGGTTCACCCGCCGTGCGCCTCAGCTGTCCGGAGCGGGGGTCGGCGCGGCCCCGACGGCGTTGCTGTAGTCGTTGTGCGTGCGGAAGGCCTCGGTGAATCGGCCCGCGGACCAGCGGTACGTGATCACGTTGTCGCCGGACGGGCTCGACACCGGGTCGCCCTTCTCGTACACCTGCTTGGTCACCACCAGGTCGCCGCGGTCGATCTCCGCGTAGACCGGAGGCTCCTCCGCCTGGAACACGTTCTGGTACCCGCCGTCCTTCTCGCGGTACACGTAGCTCCCCACACCCACGGCGTCACCGCAGGTCAGCACGTTGACGAGGACGTCCTCGGCCGAGCCCGCGGTCAGCTTCCCGTACGACACGTCGACGGGGTATTCGTCGGCGACGCACGGCTTCAGCTCGCGCTTGACCTCCGCGGAGACCTTGGGGTCGGCCTTGACGAGCCGGACCGCGTCGACCCGGTCGGGGACGCGGGAGGGGGCGCTGACCGCGGGCGTCGATGAAGCGGAGGAGGCGGCACCGCCGACCGCGTCCGCGTGGGCCGGCCCCTCGTCGCGGGCGCCCGTCCCTCCGGCGCCGCAGCCGGAGAGGGAAACGCCGACGGCGACGAACACGGCCACCGCCGTGCTCGTCGCCTGCACGCTCTTCCGGGTCTCCCCGGGTGTCCGACCGTCGGTCAGGCCGCGCAACGCTCCCGCTCCTCACGCTCCAGCGCCCGTGCGTCCAGATCGCGGGCGACCAGCTCCTCGCGGAGCCGGGCGAGCGCTCGGTGCAGCGTGCTCTTGACCGTACCGGCCGACATGCCGAGGGCGGCGGCCGTCTCCTCCGTTGACATCTGCTCCCAGTGTCGCAGCACCACGACACTGCGCTGCTTCGGGGCGAGCACCTTCATGACGTCCATCAGCAGGGCGCGGTCCGCGTGCTGCTCGGTGGCGTCGTCCACGCAGGACTCGGGGAGCTGTTCGGTCGGCACCTCCTCCAGCTTCCGGGCCCGCCACCACTCGGTCCGCGTGTTGATCATGACCCGGCGCAGGTAGGCGTCCGCCAGCCGCTTGTCCTCGATGGTCTCCCAGCGGCGGTACGTCCGCGCCAGCGCGGTCTGGAGCAGGTCCTGGGCGTCGACGGGGTCGGGGACCAGGCGTCGGGCGCTGCGCAGCAGCGCGTCCTGCCGGGTGCGGACGTACTCCTCGAATTCGAGCACCTCGCCCTGCGCCATGGTCATCCGCCTTCCGATCCCCGTTTACCGGCGGTTGGTCACCCGCCGGTCTCCTGCCTGTGGTCCGTCGTCCCGTGCCCTCGGGCACGCAAACGAAGGTAGGAAAGCGTTGTCACGGCGCTGTGCGAAGCAGCCTGCGGCTAACCCTCGGCTGTCCGTCGGTTGTGTAACGAACCCGGGAACGGGGTACGGGCGCAGGGCACTTGGCTGCGGTATGGGGCGATGTGTCCGGTGGTGGCGTTGTGACGGAAGCCCGTACGACGGCGACTTCCGTCACCTGTCCGCTGTGACCGTGCTGTGCGTCAGCTCAGCGGCAGCCGGTACATCCCGTCCGCCAGCGGTTCCACCAGGCCGTCGGAGACCAGGCCGTCCAGGGCGCGGGCGCGCTGGACCGGTTCGTGCCACACCCGGTCCAGCGCCGCCTGCGGCACCGCCCCGTGCGCCTCGCGCAGCACCGCGAGCAGCCGGCCGCGCACCTGCCGGTCGGTGCCCGCGTACGTCTGGCCGCGGCGCGGCGGTCCGTCGTGCGCGGGCTTGCCGGCGAGCCGCCAGGCGCACTGGCCCGCGATGGGGCAGCGGTGGCACGACTCGTTCTTCGCCGTGCACACCAGCGCGCCCAGCTCCATGGACGCGGCGGCCCAGCGGGCGGCCGTCGCCTCGTCCTCCGGCAGCAGCGCGCGCGCCAGCTTCCGCTCGGCGGCGGTGGTGGCGTTCGGCGGGTACTGCACACCCGTGACCGCCCGGGCGAAGACCCGGCGGACGTTGGTGTCCAGCACGGCGTGTCGCCGGCCGTGGGCGAAGGAGGCGACCGCCGCGGCCGTGTACTCGCCGATGCCGGGCAGCGCCAGCAGCTGGGCGTGGTCCGCCGGTACGTCCCCGCCGTGCCGCTCCGTTATGGCGGCGGCGGCGCCGTGCAGGCGCAGGGCGCGGCGCGGGTAGCCGAGCCGGCCCCAGGCGCGGACGGCCTCGCCGGGGGCCTCCGCGGCGAGGTCCGCGGGGCGTGGCCAGCGGGCCATCCACTGCTCGTACACGGGCAGGACCCGGCTCACCGGCGTCTGCTGGAGCATGAACTCGCTGACCATCACGCCCCACGCGCCGGCCTCCGGGCGCCGCCACGGCAGGTCACGGGCGTGCTCGTCGAACCAGTCGATGACGGGGGAGTGCAGCGGCTCGCCGGACACGGCCGGCTCGGCGGACGGTGCGGCGGACGGGGCGGCGGGGACCGAGGGTGCCGCGGAGTCGGTCGGGCCGTTGTGCGAGGGCTTCGTGGGCGCAGTCATGACCCTCCGATCCTGCCACGGGAGGAGCGCCGCACGGGCGCACCGCCACCGGGGGAGGCCGGGGCACCTGACGATCGGCAGGGGCGCCGGCCCGGCCGCCGCTTGTAGCGTCGGACGCATGGAGCACCCCCGCCGGCCCCCTCGCACCGAGCCCGACAGCCGCACGCGGACCGGCCGCGGCACGGACGCCGGACGCCGAAACGGCACCGGCACGGACGTCGACGCAGGCACCGACACCCCGGCGGGCACCGGCATCGGTGCGGACGCCGTCCCCGACGCCGGCACCGCCACCCCGGCGGGCACCGGCACCGGTAGGGACGCCGTCCCCGACGCAGGCACCGCCACCCCGGCGGGCACCGGCATGGGTGCGGACGCCCACGCCGACGCCGGCACCGCCACCAGCACGGACGCCGGCACCCACACCGACGTCCCGGCCGGCGCCGCCCCCGGCACCCGTACCGCCCCCCGCGTCCGGGCCGGGGCGGCGACCCGGCGCGGGCTCCCGTGGGCGCGGCCTTTGGGGCGAGGTGTCCTGTTCTGGGCGGTCCTCGCCGTCCCGGCGGTCACGGCGGACCGGATCGGCCTGAACGAGCCCCGCCCCGCGTGGCAGCAGGCGGCCGGCCTCGGAGTACTCGCCGCGGCCGTCGCCCTGTCCCGGCGCAGCCCCCTCTCCGCGTTCGCCCTGACCGCGGGCCTGGGCCTCGCCGCCGCGCCCGCCCTGTTCAGCGTCTCCTACGGCCCCGCGCTCGGCGTCCTCGCCCTGCTTCTCGGCCTGCGCGCGGCCCGGGCGCGCCCGGCGACGGCCACCTTCGCCGCGGTGGGCGTCGCCGGCACGGTGAGGATCGCGCTGACCGGCGCCGACCCGGCCCCGGAGTGGCTCGTCATGACCGGCACCCTGCTCTTCGGCTGCGTCTTCCCCTGGCTCGCCGGCCGCTACTGGCGCCAGAGCCGCGCGCTCGCCGAGGCCGGCTGGCTCAGGGCCGCCCGGCTGGAGGACGAGCAGCGGCACGCCGAGGAGCGGGCCCGGCTGCGGGAGCGGGCCAGGATCGCCCAGGACATGCACGACTCCCTCGGCCACGAACTGAGCCTGATCGCCCTGCGCGCCGGCGCGCTCCAGGTCGCCCCCGGGCTCGCCGCCGACCACCGTGCCGCCGCGGCCGACCTGCGGATGGCCGCCGCCGACGCGACCGACCGGCTGCACCGGATCATCGGCGTGCTGCGCGAGGCCGACGAGCCGGCCCCGCTGACCCCGGCGGGAGAGAGCGTCGAGGAACTCGTCGCCCGCGCGGCCGAGTCGGGTCTCCCGGTGCGCTGGGAGCCCTCGGGCGCCGCCCCGGTCCCGGACCCCGCCGGGATCGCCGGGCGGCTGCTGCACCGCGTGGTGCGCGAGGCACTGACCAACGCGGCCCGGCACGCCCCCGGCGCCGCCGTCGTCGTCGCGGTCACCGGGCAGCCGCGCGGCACGACGGTCACCGTCACCAACGGCCCGGCCACCGAACCGGCTCCACCTTCCTCGGGCGGCTCGGGCCTGGCCGGGCTGCGCGCCGCCGTGGCGTCGGTCGGCGGCGACCTCGGCACGGGCCCGCACGGCGAGGGGTTCCGGGTGCGCGCGTACCTCCCCGCGCAGGACACCGTCGCCCCGTCAGCCCCACGTGTCCCCGCGACTCCGGCCGCTCCCTTCGCCCGGGCCCGCCGCCGCGTCGCCCTCGGTCTGGGTGCGGCCGCCGGCGCCGGAGTCGTCCTGGTGGCCGCCGCGTTCGGCTGGTACGCGTACACGGAGACGCACTCCGTGCTCAGCCCCGGCGCGTACGCCGGGTTGTCGCTCGGCACGCCGTTCACCCAGGCCGCGGCGGTGCTGCCGGACCACGCGGTGCACGACCCGCCCACCGACCGGGCGCCCGCGCCGCCGGCGGGCGCCGACTGCCGCTACTACCGGGCGAGCGGCGAACTCCTGGTCTCCGTCGACCACTTCCGGCTCTGCTTCGACGACGGAGGCCGCCTGGTCGCCAAGGACGTCGTCCCCCGCGTCGGGCTGTCCGGCGAGGGACGCGAGGAATACGAGGAGTACGTACGGTGATCCGGGTCCTGCTGGCCGACGACGAGGCGATGGTGAGGGCCGGGGTGCGCGCCATCCTGGCGAGCGGCGGGGAGAGCGAGGTCGTCGCCGAGGCGGGTGACGGGCGGCAGGCGGCCGAACTGGCCCGCGCCCACCGCCCCGACGTCGCCCTGCTGGACATCCGCATGCCCAATCTGGACGGCCTCGCGGCGGCCGAGGAGATCGTGCGCACCGTTCCCGGCACCGCCGTCGCCATGCTGACCACCTTCTCCGAACAGGCCTACGTGGCCCGCGCGCTGGCCGCCGGCGCCACCGGCTTCCTGCTCAAGTCAGGTGACCCGTACGAACTGATGGCGGGGGTGCGGGCCGTGGCGGACGGCGCCGCCTTCCTCTCGCCGAAGGTGGCCCGGTACGTCATCGAGGACCTCGGCAGGGGCGGCGGGCGCCTCGCCCGACGCGAACACGCACGCACGCGCGTGGCGCGGCTCAGCCCCCGCGAACGCGAGGTGCTCGGCCTGGTGGGCGCCGGCCTGTCCAACCCGGAGATCGCCGCCCGGCTGCACCTCGTCGAGGGCACGGTGAAGGCGTACGTGAGCGCGGTCCTGGACCGGCTGGAGGTGCGCAACCGGGTGCAGGCGGCGATCGTGGCGTACGAGGCGGGGCTCGTCGGGCCGGACGCGTGACACCTCACCGCCGGTGCGCGGCGGCGTACGGCGACGCGGGTGCGGCGGCCGCCCCCGGCCCGGCGAGCCACCGGGCGGCGGGCGCCGGCGAGGTGCGCAGGGCGTCGGCCAGGCGGATCGCCGTGCGGGTGCCCAGGCGCACGGCGACGACGGCGACGACGGCGCCCAGCAGGAGCCCGGCGGCGACGTCGTGCGGGTAGTGGACGCCGACGAAGACCCGGGAGAAGGCCATCAGCAGGGCGAGGGGCACCGTCAGCAGGACGAGCACGCGCCGGACGAGGGCCAGCGCGACGGCCGCGGCACCCGCGATGGTGGCGTGGTTGCTGGGGAAGGACCAGTCACCACTCGCCGGGCACGCGGCCAGTGAGGCGACGGCCCCGGTGACCGCCCGGCACGGACGCTCCTCGGTGACACCGGACTTGAGCAGTTCGCTGCACACGTACGCCACAGCCGTGGCCACGGGTGCAAGGACCGCGATCGCGAACGCCCGGGAACTGCCACGCCGCGAACGCCACCATCCGGTGACGAACAGCGCGGCGAACAGCAGGAGTCCGGCCTCCGTCCACACCTCCGCGGTGTGCTGTACCCATGTCGGGGTGTCGTGCGCGAAACCGGTGATGTCACGGTAGAGCCCGTCGTCCTGGAAGGTCATGGTCACGGACCGTAGGCGATCGGGAGATACGGTCACACCCCGCGATCGACACGTGTGTCACCTGACGATCGGCAGGGGTGCCGGGCGCTCTCCGGAATGATGATCCGTAAAAGTTGCGGGCTCGAGCGGCGGGTGGGACCGGGGAACGCGCCGATCTCTCGTACAGTTTGCGCCGTGGGATCTCTGCGCAATCCGGTCGGGCCGCTTCCCTCCTCCATCTACTGGCGTCGGAGGGCCGTACTGCTGTCCGTGTTCGCCCTGTTGGCCTTCCTGGTCACGTGGATCGTGGTCGTCGGCGGCGGGGGCGGCGGCAAGGGGCACGGCGACGGTGCCGACGGCAAGCACCCCGCGCCGTCGATCACGCCGGGCCCCTCGGGCTCCGGGCCGGCGATCAGTCAGGCGCCGGGTGGGCGCGACGAGTCGGGCGGCGGGGACTCCGGCGGGTCGGGCTCGGGCTCGGGCTCCGGCGAGGGCGACGGTTCGGGAGACGGCTCCGGGGACGGTTCCGGCGAAGCCGGCGGCGACGGTTCCGGCGGATCGGGCGGCTCCGGTGGCGGTGGACCGGCGACCGCGGTGGGTGCGGGCGACGCGCTGCCGGCGGGATCGAGCCTGCCCGACTGCACCGCGAACGCGGTCAGACTGAGCCTGCGCAGCGTCCGCAACTCCTACTCGCCCGGGCAGACGCCGACCTTCGAACTGACCGCCCGCAACACCTCCGGCAGCGACTGCAAGATCGACCTCGGCCCGAAGCACGCGGTGCTGACGATCACCCCGGCGAGCGGCGACGACGCGTACTGGTCCTCCGACGACTGCCCCAAGGGCTCGGGGAGCCTCGCGTACCGGGTGACCGCCGACGGCGGCATCACCTCGACCGTGAAGTGGGACCGCAAGCCGAGCGCCCCCGAGTGCGGGACGCCCCCGGCGGGTTCGGCCGGGGCGGGGACGTACCTGGTGGAGGCGAAGGCCGCGGGATTCGGGAAGGTGCAGACGTCCTTCGTGCTGAAGAACGACTGACGCGTCAGACGTAGCGCTCCAGGATCGACGACTCCGCGAGGCGCGACAGCCCTTCCCGCACGCTGCGCGCCCGGGCCTCGCCGACGCCGTCGACGGTCTGGAGGTCGTCGACGCTGGCGGCGAGCAGCTTCTGCAGCCCGCCGAAGTGCTCCACCAGCCGGTCGATGATCGCGCCGGGCAGCCGCGGCACCTTCGCCAGCAGCCGGAAGCCGCGCGGCGACACGGCCGAGTCCAGCGTCTCGGGAGACCCGGTGTAGCCCAGGGCCCGGGCCACCGTGGAGAGTTCGAGTAGCTCCGCGTGGCTGAGCTTGTCCAGCTCGGCCAGCGCCTCGTCGACCGTGCGGGACCGCTTGGCGGTCGGCTCGGGCACGTAGTCCCGTACGACCAGCTCGCGCTCCGGCTCCACGCCGGCGATCAACTCGTCGAGCTGGAGCGCCAGCAGCCGCCCGTCGGTGCCCAGCTCCACCACGTACTCGGCGATCTCGGTGGCGATCCGGCGCACCATCTCCAGGCGCTGGGAGACCGCCGAGACGTCCCGGACGGTGACCAGGTCCTCGATCTCCAGCGCCGACAGCGTGCCCGCGACCTCGTCGAGCCGCAGCTTGTAGCGCTCCAGGGTCGCCAGGGCCTGGTTGGCGCGGGACAGGATGGCGGCGGAGTCCTCGAGAACCCGGCGCTGCCCGTCGACGTACAGCGCGATCAGCCGCATGGACTGCGAGACGGAGACGACGGGGAAGCCCACCTGCTTGCTGACCCGGTCCGCCGTACGGTGCCGGGTGCCGGTCTCCTCCGTGGGGATCGTCGGGTCCGGAAGGAGCTGCACCCCGGCCCGCAGGATCTTCGACAGGTCCGAGGACAGCACGATGCCGCCGTCGAGCTTGCACAGCTCCCGCAGCCGGGTCGCGGTGAACTCCACGTCCAGCACGAAGCCGCCGGTGCACATCGACTCGACGGTCTTGTCGGAGCCGAGCACGATGAGACCGCCGGTGTTGCCGCGGAGGACCCGTTCGAGCCCGTCGCGCAGGGGCGTGCCGGGCGCCACGGCGCTCAGGGAGGCGCGCATCAGGCCATCGGCACCGGCACTCCCACCGGACTTTCCGGGAGCTGCTGCCCGGTCGTTGGCTGCCACTGCACTCCTCCGGTCGCAGGTTCTTCTGGCGCTGCCGTGTCGCACACTCGGACGTACGGACGGGCGAGACCAGGGCAAAGTCTACCGGCGGTCCTCCTCCTCCCGTGGGGCCTCTCGCCGACGGGAGCGCGGAAGGACCCGCAGGGCGTCCCCCATGTCCGCGACTTCCAGGACCTTCATGCCGTCGGGGACCCTGCCCGGATCCACCGGTACCAGGGCGTGCGTGAAGCCCAGCCGGTGCGCCTCGGCGAGCCGGCGCTGCACCCCCGTGACCCGTCTCACCTCGCCGGCGAGACCCACTTCGCCGATCGCGACGAGGTTCTTGGGCAGCGGGGTGTCGCTGGCGGCCGACGCGAGGGCGAGCGCGACGGCGAGGTCGGCGGCCGGCTCGGTGAGCCTCACCCCGCCGACCGTCGCGCTGTAGATGTCCCTCTTGCCCAACGCGACGATCCGCCCCCGCTGCTCGAGCACGGCCAGCATCATCGACACCCGGGACGTCTCCAGACCGGACGTGGTGCGCCGCGGGGACGGGATCTGCGAGTCGACGGTCAGCGCCTGCACCTCGGCCACCAGCGGCCGGCGCCCCTCAAGGGTGACGGTCAGACAGGTGCCGGGCACGGGCTCGGCACGCCGGGTGAGGAACAGCCCGCTGGGGTCGGCGAGGCCGGTGATGCCCTCGTCGTGCAGCTCGAAGCAGCCGACCTCGTCGGTCGTGCCGTACCGGTTCTTGACGCCCCGTACCAGCCGAAGCCGCGCGTGCCGGTCGCCCTCGAAGTGCAGGACGACGTCCACGAGGTGCTCCAGCAGCCGGGGTCCGGCGATGGCGCCGTCCTTGGTGACGTGGCCCACCAGCAGGGTGGACATGCCGCGATCCTTGGAGGCCCGGATGAGGGCGCCCGCGACCTCCCGCACCTGCGCCATGCCGCCGGGGGCGCCGTCGATCTCGGGGGAGGCCACCGTCTGCACGGAGTCGAGGATCAGCAGCGACGGCTTGACGGCGTCCAGGTGCCCCAGCACCGCCGCGAGGTCGGTCTCGGCGGCGAGGTACAGATGGTCGTCGATGGCCTTGATCCGGTCGGCCCGCAGCCGCACCTGGCTCGCCGACTCCTCACCGGTGACGTAGAGGGTCTTGTGCTCCTCGCTGGCCGACTTGGCCGCGACGTCGAGCAGCAGCGTGGACTTGCCGACGCCGGGCTCGCCCGCGACGAGCACCACCGCACCGGGCACCAGTCCGCCGCCGAGCACGCGGTCCAGCTCGGGCACGCCGGTCGGGCGGGCGGTCGCCTGACGGCCGTCGACCTGGCCGATCGGCAGCGCGGACGTGGTGACGCGCCCCGGCGACGTCGTACGGACCGCGGGTGCGCCGTACTCCTCGACCGTGCCCCAGGCCTGGCACTCGGGGCAGCGGCCGAGCCACTTGGCCGTCTGCCAGCCGCACTCGGTGCAGCGGTAGGACGGCCGTTCCTTGGTGGTCTTCGCACGAGCAGCCATGCCCGAACGGTAACCGCCCCCACTGACAACACCCCGCGGCGCCCGGCGACACCGGGGTGCCCGGCGCTGTGGTGGGCCGGGGGTGGGTCCGCGCGGCCCGGCGCTGCCGTGGTGCCTCCCCCACTCTCGGCTTCGCTCGAGCGGGGGGACCCCCACCGCCCACCCGTGCCGCCCTGGGGGTACCTCCCAGGCCGTTCAGGCACTGGGGGAGGCACGACTGCCCGCAGCTGGGGCGAGCGGCGCGGCGGCCCGCAGCCGGGACGGCGTGGCGGGAGGGCGTAGCGGGACGGCGGTCCGCCGCAGGCGCGGGTCGCATCAGCACCCCTGTCCCCTTATGAGGGATCGTTTCACCCGTACGGATTAAAAGTGGCCAACGCGCCAGTTCGCGCCACCCATGGCCCCCTACGGTCACCGGGTGATGAGGAGCAGTCCGGAGACCACGATCCGCACGACCGGTACCCACCGAGCACCCCGGGACCCCCGGGACCATCGGGCACACCGGGAGCAGCGGGAAGCGCGTGACCGTGCGGCCGCGCGCACGCTGGCGCAGCGGTCGCCCACGCGTTACGAGGCGTACCTGGACGGCCTGTTCACCTACTGCCTGTCCGTCCTGTGCGACCACGACACCGCCACCGCCGCCCTGGGCGACGTCCTCGCGCTCGCCGAGCGCCGCGACCACCGGGGCACCCGCGGCACCCGCGGCCCCGACCCCGCGGACCGCAGGGCCTGGCTGTACGCGCTGGCCCGCTGGGCCTGCCTGCGCAAGCTCGCCGAGGCCAAGCAGAAACGTCCGAGCAGCCACGCCGCGGGCCGCCCCACGGCGCCCCGCACGGGCCCCGACCGGCAGCGCCCGGCGCAGCAGCCCGCGACCCCGCCGCCGTCCGGTGAGGACGAGGAGCGCCGCCGCCGCGAACTGTCCCTGCTGGCCTGGCCGGAGGCCGCCGGCACCACCCCGGAGCAGCGCGAGGCCCTCGAACTCGCCGTGCGCCACCACCTCGCCGCCCCCGAGGTCGCCGCCGTGCTCGGCATGGACCTCGCCGCCGCCAGGGAACTGCTCGCCGCGGCCGCCTGCGAGGTCGAGCGCACCCGCGCCGCCCTCGCCGTCGTCGAGACCGGCGCCTGCCAGGGCGTGTCCCGCCTCACCGGTGACAACCGCTACGTGCTCAGCGCCGCCCTCCGCCGCGAACTGGTCCGGCACGTCGACGACTGCCCGCGCTGCCGCCGCGCGGCCGAACGCGCGATTCCCGGCCGCTGGCCCGGCACCACCGTCACCCCCGCCGAACTGCCGGTCCTGGAGGCCCCGCGCGCGGCGCTGCACGCCGCCATGGCGCACGGCCCCCGCGCCCGCGGCGCCGCTCCCCGCTTCGACCGGCGCGGCTTCCCGATGGACCCGAAGGACCGCGCGGCCCGCCGGGACCGCCTGCGGGCGCGTGCCGTCACCACCACCGTCGTCGCGACCGTCGTCGCGGCCCCCGTGCTGGCCCTGTGGGCGGCCTACCGCGGCACCCCGGTCGGTGAGGGCGAGGGCGGCCGCTCGGCCAGCGCCAGCGAGGCGCAGGGCCCCGACGGCGCGAGCGGCGATGCGGGCGGCTACGGCTACGAGAACGCCGGCAACGCGAGCAGCACCCCCGGCCCCCGTTTCGGCAAGGACGGGAAGGCCGACGTCTCCGTGGAGGTCGTCAGCGTCTCCGGCACGGGTGCGAAGGGCACCGGCCACCTCGACGTGACGGCGGGCAACCGCGGCGACACCACGCTGATCACCCTCACCGCGTCCGGCGACGCCCCCGTGCGCTGGTCCGCCTCGATCGGCGCCCCCTGGCTCTACCCGAGCCAGTCGTCGGGGACCCTCCGCCCCGGCGAGTCGACGACGATCAGGGTGCACGTCGACCATCTGCGCGAGCCGTCCGGCTCCTGGAGCGCCACGGTGGCCGTCTCACCGGCAGGCGCCGTCGTCACCATCCGGGGCTACGGAACCGCGCCGAGCCCGTCCCGCCCGACCCCGCGCCCCAGCACGCCCGACGACTCGTCGTCCCCGTCCGATCCGGGTCCGGACCCCTCGCCGTCGACCCCGGCGCCGCCCGACCCCACGCCGACCGACGACCCGCCGCCCACGTCACCCGACCCGGACCCCACGCCCACCGAGCCGTCCCCGACCGACGGCACGGACGGCTCGTCCCCCCCGCCCGGCGACGACATCCCGAGCCCGGCCGTGCCCTAGGACACGGCCCGCCCGCCGAGGGCGTCCCTCAGCGGGCCGGGTCCGCCGGATGCGGTGCCAGCAGCGGAAGCTGCGACGCCAGCCGCGCCTCGCACAGCTCCACCAGCCGGTCGTAGCCCGCCTTGCCCATCAGCTCGATCAGCTCCGGCCGGTAGGAGACGTACACCGGGTCGCCCGCGCCGTGCGCCGAGGTCGCCGACGTGCACCACCAGTGCAGGTCGTGCCCGCCCGGCCCCCAGCCGCGACGGTCGTACTCACCGATCGACACCTGGAGGACCCGGGTGTCGTCGGGCCGGTCGATCCACTCGTACGTCCGCCGCACCGGAAGCTGCCAGCACACGTCCGGCTTGGTCTCCAGCGGCTCCCGGCGCTCCTTCAGCGCCAGGATGTGCAGCGAACAGCCCGCGCCCCCGGCGAATCCCGGCCGGTTCTGGAAGATGCACGAGCCCTGGAAGGGACGCGTCTGCCGGGAGCCCTCGTCGTCCTCGGAGACCCAGCCGTTCCGGGTGCCCTCGGCGTGGTGCTGCCAGATGTCCGGCGTGAGCCTCGCCACGTGCTCGGCGACGCGCTGCTCGTCGTCCTCGTCGGAGAAGTGGGCGCCCAGCGAGCAGCACCCGTCGTCCGCCCGGCCCGCCTGGATCCCCTGGCAGCCGCTGCCGAAGATGCAGTTCCAGCGGGAGGTCAGCCAGGTCAGGTCGCACCGGAAGACCTGCTCGTCGTCCGCCGGATCCGGGAACTCCACCCACGCGCGCGCGAAGTCGAGCCCCTTCTCGTCGCCCGGCACGGAACCCGGCGCGGGACTCGGCGCGGAACCCGACGCGGGGCCCGTCGACACACCCTCGGCCATCCCGCTCAGCCCGCCCTTCTTACCGCGCTTGTCCTGCTTGTCCTTCTTGGGCGACTTTCCGTCCTTCGCCTTGTTCGTCTTTGGCACGGCTCCAGGGTAAGTCGCCGAAGCCGCAGGACGGCACCGCAGCGCTCCCCGTCGGCAGTAGCGTGCCGTACATGAGACTCGGTGTCCTCGACGTGGGTTCGAACACGGTGCATCTGCTGGTGGTGGACGCACACCCCGGCGCGCGCCCGCTGCCCGCGCACTCGCACAAGGCGGAGCTGCGCCTCGCCCAACTCCTCGACGACGACGGCGCGATCGGCCCCGAGGGCGTGGACCGGCTGGTCGCGGTCGTCCACGAGGCGCTCCAGGCCGCCGAGGACAAGGGCGTCGAGGAGCTGCTGCCCTTCGCCACCTCCGCCGTGCGGGACGCGCGCAACGCCGACGACGTCCTCGCGCGCGTCCGCGAGGAGACCGGCGTCGAGCTCGCCGTGCTCAGCGGCGCCGAGGAGGCCCGGCTCACCTTCCTCGCCGTCCGCCGCTGGTACGGCTGGTCGGCGGGCAAGCTGCTGGTCCTCGACATCGGCGGCGGCTCCCTGGAGGTCGCCTACGGCATGGACGAGGAGCCGGACACCGCCGTGTCGCTGCCGCTCGGCGCGGGCCGGCTGACCGCGGCCTGGCTGCCCGGGGACCCGCCCGCCCCGGACGACGTCCGGGCGCTGCGCCGCCACGTCCGTACGGAGATCGCCCGCACGGTGGGAGAGTTCAGCCGCTTCGGCGCCCCCGACCACGTGGTGGCCACCTCCAAGACCTTCAAGCAGCTGGCCCGCATCACCGGCGCGGCCCGTTCCACCGAGGGCCTCTACGTGCAGCGGGAACTGAAGCGGGCGTCCCTGGAGCCCTGGGTCCCCCGCCTGGGTGCCATGACGACCAGCGAGCGCGCCGAGCTTCCCGGGCGTCTCCGAGGGCCGCGCGGCCCAGCTCCTGGCCGGTGCCCTGGTCGCCGAGGCGGCGATGGACCTCTTCCGCGTGGAGAACCTGGAGGTCTGCCCGTGGGCCCTCAGGGAGGGCGTGATCCTCCGCCGCCTGGACCACATGGGCCAGGGCTGACGTGCCCGGAAGGGGCGCGGGGGAGCGGGGCGCACCGCCGTCACGCGCCCCGCCCCCGCCCTATGGCAATCACCACAACGGCCATCGCGCACCCCGCACCCCGCGACCCGTACCCCGTAACCTGGCCCCCGTGGCAGAACCAAGGGACGTAGTCCGCATCCCGGACGCGAAGGTCGCCCTGTCGACGGCTTCCGTCTACCCGGAGTCGACGGCGACGGCCTTCGAGATCGCCGCACGCCTCGGGTACGACGGCGTCGAGGTCATGGTGTGGACCGATCCGGTCAGCCAGGACATCGAGGCCCTGCGCCGGCTCAGCGACTACCACCGGATGCCGATCCTGGCCGTGCACGCGCCCTGCCTGCTGATCACCCAGCGGGTTTGGTCGACCGACCCCTGGACCAAGCTCCGGCGCGCCCAGGCCGCCGCCGAGAAGCTGGGCGCGAGCACCGTCGTCGTGCACCCGCCGTTCCGCTGGCAGCGCCAGTACGCCCGGGACTTCGTCGACGGCATCTGGCGGATGGCGAACGAGACGGACGTGCGGTTCGCCGTGGAGAACATGTACCCGTGGCGCTACCGGGACCGCGAGATGCTCGCCTACGCGCCCGACTGGGACGTGACGAAGGAGGACTACCGCCACTTCACGATCGATCTCAGCCACACCGCCACGGCCCGCACCGACACCCTCGACATGGTCGGCCGCATGGGCGACCGCCTCGGTCACGTCCACCTCGCCGATGGCAAGGGCTCCGCGAAGGACGAGCACCTGGTCCCGGGCCGCGGCGACCAGCCCTGCGCCGAGGTACTGGAAAGCCTCGCGCACACCGGTTTCGACGGCCATGTCGTCATCGAGGTCAACACCCGTCGCGCGATGTCCAGCGCCGAACGTGAGGCCGATCTCGCCGAGGCCCTGGCCTTCACGCGCCTGCACCTGGCGTCGGCCTCCCCGGCGGCGAGGGCGCCCCGGCCGTGAGCGACGCCACCGAGGGGACCCCCGGCGCCTCCGACACCCCCGCTCCGGCCCGCCGCCGCGGCCGCCCCCCGCGCACCGAGTCGGCCGGGACCCGCGACCGCATCCTCGACGCGGCCCGCGAGGAGTTCTCCGAGCGCGGCTACGACAAGACCTCCGTACGCGGCATCGCCAAGACGGCGGGCGTGGACTCCGCGCTCGTGCACCACTACTTCGGCACCAAGGAACAGGTCTTCGAGGCGGCGATCGAGGTCGTCTTCGCGCCCGCCCTCGAGGCCCCCGAGGCGATCGGCGACGGCCCGCTCGACACGGTCGGCGAGCGCCTGACCCGCTTCGTCCTGGGCCTCTGGGAGAACCCCGGCACCCGTGCGCCGCTGCTGGCCGTCGTCCGTTCCGCCGTGAACAACGAGACCGCCGCCGCCGTCTTCCGCCGCATGATCGCCGCCCAGCTGCTGCGGCGCATCGCCGCCCAGCTCGACCTGCCGGACGCGGAGCTGCGCGCCGAGCTGGCGGCGGCGCAGCTGGTGGGATGCGCGATGCTCCGGTACGTGATCAAGGTGGAGCCGCTGGCGTCGGCGGACCCCGAGCGGATCGTCGCGCGGCTGGCGCCGGTCGTCCAGGGCCATCTCACCGGCTCCTGAAGCCTTCCGCGGCCGAGACGGGCATCCCGCATCCCGGACAGCCTGTCCCGGCCCCTGGATGACGGGCGTACGCTCGTCGACAGTCAGAAAACTGTCAGCGCTTCCTGGCAGAACTCTCCGAAGGAGCGAGCGACGATGCCCGAGCTGAGGTCCCGCACAGTCACCCACGGCCGCAACATGGCGGGCGCCCGCGCCCTTATGCGTGCCTCCGGTGTACCCGGCGCGGACATCGGGCGGAAGCCGGTCATCGCCGTCGCGAACAGCTTCACGGAGTTCGTGCCGGGCCACACGCACCTGGCGCCGGTCGGCCGGATCGTCAGCGAGGCGGTCGTCGCGGCCGGCGGCATCCCGCGCGAGTTCAACACGATCGCCGTCGACGACGGCATCGCGATGGGCCACGGCGGCATGCTCTACTCCCTGCCCTCCCGCGACCTGATCGCGGACAGCGTGGAGTACATGGTCGAGGCCCACTGCGCCGACGCCCTGATCTGCATCTCCAACTGCGACAAGATCACCCCGGGCATGCTCAACGCGGCCCTGCGGCTGAACATCCCGACGGTCTTCGTCTCCGGCGGCCCGATGGAGTCCGGCCGCGCCACCCTGGTCGACGGCACGGTCCGCACCCTCGACCTGGTCGACGCGATCTCCGACGCCGTGAACGACAAGATCTCGGACGAGGACATCCTCCGCATCGAGGAGAACGCCTGTCCGACCTGCGGCTCCTGCTCCGGCATGTTCACCGCCAACTCGATGAACTGCCTGACCGAGGCCATCGGCCTCTCCCTCCCGGGCAACGGCTCGGTCCTCGCCACGCACACGGCCCGCAAGCGGCTGTACGTCGACGCGGCCGACACGGTCATGGACATCACCCGCCGCTACTACGAGCAGGACGACGAGAGCGTCCTGCCGCGCAGCGTGGCGTCCTTCGCCGCCTTCGAGAACGCCATGGCCCTCGACATCGCCATGGGCGGCTCCACCAACACGATCCTGCACCTGCTGGCCGCGGCCCAGGAGGCGGGCGTCCCCTTCGGCCTGGACGAGATCAACGCGGTCTCGCGCCGCGTGCCGTGCCTCGCCAAGGTCGCCCCGAACGTCGCCAAGGACCGCACGTACTACATGGAGGACGTGCACCGCGCCGGCGGCATCCCCGCCCTCCTCGGCGAACTGCACCGCGCGGGCCTGCTCAACGAGGACGTGCACTCGGTGCACAGCCCCTCCCTGGCCGACTGGCTGAAGACCTGGGACGTGCGCGGCGGCTCCCCGTCCGCCGAGGCCGTCGAGCTGTGGCACGCGGCCCCCGGCTGCGTCCGCTCCGCCGAGGCCTTCTCCCAGTCCGAGCGCTGGGAGGCCCTGGACGAGGACGCGGAGGGCGGCTGCATCCGCTCCGCCGAGCACGCCTACTCCGAGGACGGCGGCCTCGCGGTCCTCAGGGGCAACCTGGCCGTGGACGGCTGCGTCGTGAAGACGGCCGGCGTCGACGAGTCGATCTGGACCTTCGAGGGCCCGGCGGTCGTCTGCGAGTCGCAGGAGGAGGCCGTCGAGAAGATCCTCACCCAGCAGGTCAAGGACGGCGACGTCGTCGTCATCCGCTACGAGGGCCCCAAGGGCGGCCCCGGCATGCAGGAGATGCTCTACCCGACCTCCTACCTGAAGGGCCGCGGCCTCGGCAAGACCTGCGCGCTGGTCACGGACGGCCGGTTCTCCGGCGGCACCTCCGGCCTCTCCATCGGCCACGCCTCGCCCGAGGCGGCCGCGGGCGGCACCATCGCCCTCGTCGAGGACGGCGACCGCATCCGCATCGACATCCCGAACCGCTCCATCGAGCTGCTGGTCGACGACGCCGAGCTGGCCCGCCGCGAGCAGGCCCTGAACGGCGTGTACGCCCCGAGGAACCGCGAGCGCAAGGTCTCCGCGGCGCTGAGGGCGTACGCCGCGATGGCGACGAGCGCCGACAAGGGCGCCGTGCGGGACGTCAGCAAGCTGGGCTGACCCGCCCCGCGGGGGCCCGGCTACCAGGCGGCCGGGTTCCGCCCGTCCACGCCGAACACGGTGCCGTCCGGCGCACCGGCGTAGACGTGCCCGCCCGCGAGCACCGGCGTGGGCAGCGAGGCGGGCACACGGTCGGACTCGGCGCCGAACCGAGGCCGGGTCTGCCCGAGCAGCCTGCCCGTGCGGGCGTCGACCGCGAGGAGCCGCCCGTCGGGGACGGTGACGTACACGTGCCGTCCGTCGGAGACGGGCGTCGAGCCCCGGCTCACCCCGGACTCCAGCCGCCACCGCTGCCTGCCCGCGGCCATGTCGACGGCCACCAGCGAACCGCCCGCGCCCATGAGGTGCACGGTGTCCCCGTGCACGCCGGCCTGCGCCTGGGCGACGGGGACGGGCAGCCGGACCCGGCGGGTCGCCCCGGTGCCGGGCGTGTAGCGCACCACGGCGACCGCGTCCCCGTAGACCTCGCCGCCGGCGAGGAAGTACACGGACCCGTCCGCGGCACCCACCGCGGTCAGCGCCCCCTCGAGGCCGGCCTCCCACCGCACGTTCCCCGTCGCCGGGTCCACCGCGGTCACCCGGGTCCGGGACCCGTCGTCCGACGCGCTCGTCGCGTAGGCCGTCGCGTCGTCGGCGAAGGAGGTGAAGTACGGCACGGACTGCCCGGCGATCCGGTGCGTCCAGGCGGTCTCGCCCGAGGCGCTGTCCACGCCGGTGACCTGCCCGTCGGCGGCGGTGAGCAGGAGCATGCCGCCCGCGCTCCGCACTCCGGCGTACTCGGGCGGCTCCGTGTGCCAGGTCACCTCGCCCGTGGCGGGGTCGAGGGCCTCAAGGTCGCCGATCAGATCGAGCGAGGGCTGGACCAGTCCGCCCGACACGACCGGCGGTTCGCTGCGCGTCGTCCCCGCGACGCCGTGCCGCCACAGCGTGCGGCCGTCGGCCGGATCGAGGGCGAAGACCGTCCCCGGCCGGCCGCACACCAGCCGGCCCGCCCCGTACGAGCACTGGGGCGTTCCGCCCCGCGGGGCCGCCTCCGTCTCCCACGCGCCGAAGCCGCCCGTCGCCTCCTGCGCGGCGGCGGGCTCCCGCGCCGCCTCGGAACCGCCGGCCCACTGGAGCGCGGCGAGTCCGCCGAGCACGGCGAGGCAGAGCACCCCGGCCAACAGCGCCGTCCGCCGGCCCAGGCGGCGTGCGGGCCGCGCCGCGGGCCCGGCCGGCCGGGGCTCCGGCGTCTCCGCCTCCTCGGCCGGGGGCGCCGGCACGAAGGTCTGCGTGTCGTACGCCGCCGCCTCCGACCGCAGCTCCCGCATCAGCTCGTCCGGCGTGGGCCGCTCGTCCGGCTCCTTGGCCAGGCACCGCAGCACCAGCGGCGCGAGCGTCTCCGGCACACCCGTCAGGTCGGGCTCGTCGTGCACGACCTGGTAGGCGACGACGTACGGGCTGTCCGAGTCGAAGGGACCGCGCCCGGTCGCCGCGTGCACCATCAGCGACCCGAGGGCGAAGACGTCGGCCGCCGGGCCCACCTCCCGGGGCCGCCGGAACTGCTCGGGCGCCATGAACGGCGGCGTACCGATCAACTTGCCGGTCTCGGTGCGCAGTTCGCTGTCCTTCGGCCGGGAGATGCCGAAGTCGATGACCTTCGGTCCGTCCTCGGCGAGCAGCACGTTGCTGGGTTTAAGGTCCCGGTGAACGACCCCGACCCGGTGGATGTCCCGCAGCGCCTCCGCGAGTCCGGCCATCAGCCGGCGCAACTGGGAGGGATCCATGGGGCCGTTCCGCTTCACCTGCTCCGAGAGGGTCGGGCCGGGGATGAACAGGGTGGCCATCCAGGGCCGTTCGGCCTCCGGGTCGGCATCCACGACCGGCGCGGTGAAGGCGCCGCTCACCCGCCGCGCCGCGGCCACCTCCTGCCGGAACCTTCCCCGGAACTCGGGGTCCGTGGCGTACCGGGCGTGGACGACCTTCACCGCGAGCTTCATCCCGGAGGTGCTGCGGGCCACGTGCACGACGCCCATGCCGCCCGAGCCCAGACAGGAATCCAGACGGTAGTGACCGGCATATTCCGGAAGTTCCGCTTCCGCGCCCGCTCCGTCGTTCACCCGTGGCGCCATGGGACCACCCCCGTGCTGTTCCTGTGCGCGCGCGACGCTCGGAGCCTAGTCGATGACTCGTTGCGGGCCGAGGCGGCTTGCTAGCCTCCGCGTGCGAGTCGCGAACTCGTGTGTGGCGGCTTGTTCCGGACGGTCGTCACGGCGGAAACGGACCGGACCCCGCGGCACGCGCGGGTCCGACGGGGGAGGACATCATGACTGCCGGTCACGCCGACCACCTGGAAGAGACCGACGGCGGCACGGACGCCGTCATCACGACGGTGGCGGTGACCGCGGCGGCCGTCACGTACTACCCGGTCGCCCCGGGCGTCCGTCTCAACGTCCGCAGCGGGCCCGGCACCGGCTACGGCATCGTGCGGGTCCTGGCGGAGGGGGCGCGCGTCCCGATCCACTGCCAGCGGCCGGGCACGACGGTGACGGGCCCGTACGGCACCAGCGCCATCTGGGACAACATCGGCAACGGATACGTGTCCGACACGTACGTGCGCACCGGCAGCGACGGCTACGTCGCGTCCCGCTGCTCCTGAGCCCACCCGGAGCCCGCGGCCACGTCCGGCGCCATAATCGTTCCGTGAGCGCAGAGAACGGCACGAACGGCATCCCGGACACCCCCGCGGGCTCCACGCCCCCCGCCGGTCCCCGCCCCGAACCTCTCCGGTTCTTCGGCACGACCTGGGTGAACCACGACAACGGCTACGCCGCCCGCCGGGCCGGCCTGGCCGTCGGCTCCCTCGTCGTGGCCGCCGCCGCCTGCTTCGTCCTCCGCGTCGCCTACGACGGCCTCCGGATCGCGGACGTCGGCGGTTTCGTGTCGCTGCTGATGGTCGTGATGTTCGCGGTCTGCAGTGCCCTGGCGTTCCGGCACACCTGGTCCGGCTTCTCCGGCCGCCCCGACCCCGACCGCCAGGCGTCCCTGCGCGGCCTGCTGGCCATCGGCTTCGTCGGCACGCTCCTGGCCTACTTCTTCCGTACCCTCACCGAGGCCCCCGGCGAGCGGCTCCACCGCGCCGAGTACGACAGGGCCCGCGAGGAGTACGAGAAGCGCAGCACCCGCCGTTCGCGGAACCCGTCGAAGAAGCGCCGCTCCTAGCCCGTCCCGGCGGGCCGCGCGCTCCCCTCTCCCGGCTCGTCCGCCGTCTCTCGACGGGCTTCCCCCGCGGAAAAGACCCCCGCGCCCGGCGGTCACCGGCCGACCATGGCCGTATGACGTCACCCAGGGTCGACCCGCCGGCCGGCCACGCCGCCCGCGCCCACTCCTTCAACGCCGCCGCGGCCCAGTACGCCGCCGCCCGTCCCTCCTACCCGCCCGCCCTCTTCGAGGCGATCGAGGAGTTGTCCGGCCGCCGCCTGGCCGGCTCCCGCGTCGCGGACGTCGGCGCCGGTACGGGCATCGCCACCGCCCGCCTGCGCGAACACGGCGCCGACGTGCTCGCCGTCGAGCCCGGCGGGGGCATGGCGGCCGAGTTCCGCCGCGGCCTCCCCGAGGTGCCGGTGGTCCGCGGCAACGGCAACGCCCTTCCCCTCGCCGACCACCGCTTCGACCTGCTCACCTACGCCCAGGCCTGGCACTGGATCGACCCCGCCCGGTCCGTCCCGGAGGCGCTGCGCGTGCTGCGTCCCGGCGGGGCGCTGGCGCTGTGGTGGAACACCGACGCCCCCGACGTGCCGTGGATCGCCGCGGCGAACGAGCGCACGCGGCGGCGGTTCGGCCTGGACGTCTCCGCCGAGCAACGGAACGTCGACGCCCGCGTCGCCGACCCCTCCGGCCGGCTGGCCTTCACCCGCCGCGAGGTCCGCTGGAGCCGCAGCGTCCCGCTGGACACGCACCTGGCCAACATCGCCAGCCACTCGGTCTTCCTGACCCACGGCGAGGACCGCAGCGCGGCGTTCCTGGCCGAGGAGCGGGAGCACCTCCTGGCCGTCTTCCCGGACGGGATCGTCGAGGAGACGTACGTCGTCGTGCTGCTGCTCGCCAGGACGCCCGCGGCCGCTTGACGCGACAGGAGGGCGGGAGCACTATTCATCACATGATGAATTACTCGTCCCGCCCTCCCGACGACCGGACGGCCACCTACGACGCCGGCGCCTCCCCGGACGCCGGTGCCATCCCCGGCCACGGGGCCACCCCCGGCGGGGCGACGGACCCCGGCCACGAGACCGCGCCCGCCGCCCCCCGGACCACCCCCGCCGCCCCCGCCGTCCACGCCGAGGACCTCACCGTCGTCCGCGGCACCCGCACCGTCCTGCGCGGCCTCGGCTTCACCGTCCCGCGCGGCCGGATCACCGGCCTCCTCGGCCCCTCCGGCTGCGGCAAGTCCACCCTCATGCGGGCGATCGCCGGCACCCAGGCCAAGGTCACCGGCACCCTCGACGTCCTCGGCCGCCCCGACGGCCACCCCGGCCTGCGCACCCGCATCGGCTACGTCACCCAGGCCCCGTCCGTCTTCGACGACCTCACCGTCCGCCAGAACCTCGACTACTTCGCCGCGATACTCGACCCCGGCCGCGCCTCCTCGGGCCGCCGCCGCGAGAACGTCACCCGGGCCGTCGCCGACGTCGACCTCACCACCCACGCCGACGCCCTGGCCGGCAACCTCTCCGGCGGCCAGCGCAGCCGCGTCTCCCTGGCCGTCGCCCTCCTCGGCGCCCCCGAGCTCCTGGTCCTCGACGAACCCACCGTCGGCCTCGACCCCGTACTCCGCCGCGACCTGTGGACCCTCTTCCACTCCCTCGCCGCCGAGCGCGGCACCACCCTCCTCGTCTCCTCCCACGTCATGGACGAGGCCGAGCGCTGCCACCGCCTTCTGCTGATGCGCGACGGCACGCTCCTCGCCGACGACACCCCCGACGCCCTGCGCGCCCGCACGGACACGGAGACCGTCGAGGAGGCCTTCCTGCACCTGGTGGACGAGGCGACGGCGGCAGCCCGCACGAAGGAGACCACGCGATGACCACCACCACGCCCACCGCGCGGACCACGCCGCCCCCGGCCCCCACCCGCCCCCTGAAGCTCTCCCGCACCACCGCCACCGCGGCCCGCGTCCTGCGCCAGCTGGCCCACGACCCCCGCACGATCGCGCTGCTCCTGGTGATCCCCTGCCTGATGCTGTTCCTGCTCCGCTACGTCTTCGACGGCAGCCCGCGCACCTTCGACAACATCGGCGCCTCCCTGCTGGGGATCTTCCCGCTGATCACGATGTTCCTGGTCACGTCCATCGCGACGCTGCGCGAGCGCACCTCCGGCACCCTCGAACGCCTCCTCGCCATGCCCCTGGGCAAGGGCGACCTCATCGCCGGCTACGCCCTCGCCTTCGGCGCCCTCGCGATCGTCCAGTCGGCCCTGGCGACGGGCCTGGCGGTCTGGTTCCTCGGCCTCGACGTGACCGGCAGCCCCTGGCTCCTGCTCCTGGTCGCCCTCCTCGACGCCCTCCTGGGCACCGCACTCGGCCTCTTCGTCTCGGCCTTCGCGGCCTCCGAATTCCAGGCGGTCCAGTTCATGCCGGCGGTGATCTTCCCCCAGCTCCTCCTCTGCGGCCTGTTCACCCCGCGCGACCGCATGCACCCGGCCCTCGAGGCCGTCTCCGACGTCCTGCCGATGTCCTACGCCGTCGACGGCATGAACGAGGTCCTGCGCCACACCGACATGACGGCCACCTTCGTCCGGGACGTCCTGATCGTGGCCGGCTGCGCCCTCCTGGTCCTGGCCCTGGGCGCGGCGACCCTGAAGCGCCGCACGGCATAGCGCGGCCCGTCCGGCGTCCGAGGACGAGGCCCTCCGGGCCGAGCGGGGACGGGAAGGGCGGCGGAGGCGAAACCAACCCCCACCCACGTCCCGCGGACTGGACGCCGCCCCCTCCCCGGCCACCCTGAATGCGAGGATGACCGAGGCCAACGCGCACCCTCCGGAGGGCACCACCGCCATGACCCAGAAAGTCGCAGTCCTCGGCACCGGCAAGATCGGCGAAGCCCTGCTCAGCGGGATGATCGGCTCCGGCTGGTCCCCGGCCGACCTCCTGGTCACCGCCCGCCGCCCGGAACGGGCCGACGAACTCCGCGCCCGCTACGGAGTCACCCCGGTCACCAACGCCGAGGCCGCCAAGAACGCCGACACCCTGATCCTCACGGTCAAGCCGCAGGACATGGGCACCCTCCTCGACGAACTGGCCCCGCACATCCCCACCGACCGCCTGGTCATCAGCGGCGCCGCGGGCATCCCGACCTCCTTCCTCGAGGAGCGCCTCGCCGCCGGCACCCCGGTCGTCCGCGTCATGACGAACACCCCCGCCCTCGTGGACGAGGCCATGTCCGTCATCTCCGCCGGCACCCACGCCACCGCGGCCCACCTGGCCCACGCCGAGGAGATCTTCGGCGCCGTCGGCAAGACCCTCCGCGTCCCCGAGAACCAGCAGGACGCCTGCACCGCCCTCTCCGGCTCCGGCCCGGCCTACTTCTTCTACCTGGTCGAAGCCATGACCGACGCCGGCATCCTCCTGGGCCTGCCCCGCGACAAGGCCCACGACCTGATCGTCCAGTCCGCGATCGGCGCCGCGAAGATGCTCCGCGACAGCGGCGAACACCCGGTCAAGCTGCGGGAGAACGTCACGTCCCCCGCCGGCACCACCATCAACGCCATCCGCGAACTCGAGAACCACGGCGTCCGAGCGGCCCTCATCGCCGCCCTGGAAGCCGCCCGCGACCGCAGCCGAGAACTCGCCTCCGGCACCAAGGACTGACCCGGACGAAGTCGGAGAGCTGGCACCGCGGCTGCCCCCCACTATGGTGGCAGCCGCGCTCACTCCGTCGCGGCCACCACGTCCCCCGTCGTCACCACCCGCGCGAACCCGCCTCCGTGCAGCGAGACCGCCGACGCCCGCGCCAGCTCGTCCGCGCTCTGCCGCCAGCCGAAGGGCCCCTCCAGGTCGAAGGTGTACGTCGCGTCGAACGCGACCAGCACGTCGTAGCCGAGGTTCCCGCCCATCCGTGCCGTCGTCTCGACGCACATGTTCGTCTGGATCCCGGCCAGCACGACCTGGCCGATCCCTTGTTCCCGGAGCCACGCCCCCAGGTCCGGCGTCCCGAGGAAGGCCGAGTTCACGGTCTTCGTGACCAGCAGCTCGGCTCCGCTCCCCTTGCCGCGCCGCTGCTCCACGTACTCCTTGAAGCCGTTGCCCTCGTACCCGGTCCGCAACGGCGACCCCTCCTTGACCGAGTCGTGCCGCACGAAGACGACCGGCCGCCCGGTCGCCTGCCACACGTCGAGGAGGGCGGCGATGTTGTCGTCCGCCGCAGGGTGGTTGCGCGTCCCCCAGAAGGCGAGCTCCTCGAAGCCCTTCTGCACGTCCACAACCACCAGCGCCGCGTTCTCTGCGATGTCCATGCCCACGATCGTGCCGCCGGACGGCCACGCTCCCCAGAGGTACAGAAGTCGGCGATCGATGGTTTACTGCCACTCATGGCAGCCCAGGCCACCGTCCAGGCCCCCTACCGCGTCGCCCTCGTCGCCTTCCCCGGCATCCGGGCCTTCGACGTCTCCGTCATCACCGAGGTCTGGGGCACCGACCGCACCGACCGCGGCGCCCCCGCCTTCGACCTGCGCCGGGTCGCCGCCGACGGCACCACAGCCGTCCCGATGCGCGGCGGCCTCGCCCTCCACCCCGACCGCCCCCTCGACTGGCTGGACGACGCCGACCTCGTCGTGGTCCCCGGCCTCGACGACCACCTCACCCCGGCCCCCGCCCCGGTCCTCACCGCCCTCCGCCGCGCGCACACCCGCGGCACCACCGTCGCGGCCCTGTGCGGCGGCGCGTTCACCCTCGCCCAGGCGGGCCTCCTCGACGGCCGTCGCGCCATCACCCACTGGCGACTGATCGACCTCCTGCGCACCCACCACCCCCGCGTCACCGTCGTCCCCGACGCCCTCTTCATCGAGGACGACAACCTCTGGACCGCGGCCGGCACCGCGGCCGGAATCGACCTCTGCCTGCACCTGGTCCGCCTGGCCCACGGCGCCGAGGCCGCGGCCACCATCGCCCGCTCGATGGTCACCGCCCCCTTCCGGACCGGCACCCAGGCCCAGTTCATCGAGCACCCCACCCCGCGCACCGACCGTGACGCCGACGCCCTGGCCGCCGTCCGCGAGCACGCCCTGCGCCATCTCCACGAGCCCCTGACCGTCGCCGGACTGGCCGCCCGCGCCGGCATGTCCCCGCGCTCCTTCGCCCGCCACTTCACGGCGGCCACCGGCACCACCCCGCTGCGCTGGCTCCTCGACCAGCGCATCGCCGCCGCCCAGAAACTCCTGGAGCGCACCGACCTGCCCATGCCCGATATCGCCCGCAGGGCAGGCTTCGGCAGCGAGGTCACGATGCGCCAGCACTTCGCATCGCGCCTCGCCACCAGCCCCCGCGCCTACCGCGCCGCGTTCACCACGGTGTCCGACACCGGCGGCAGCAGGCCGATCGCCCGGTAGGCCGCGTCCACGGTCGGCCGGGCCATCGCCCGCGCCTTCTCCGCACCCTCCCGCAGCACCCCCTCGACGTACCCGGGATCCGCGCACAGCTCCCGGTGCCGCGTTCGCAACGGCCGCAGCACCTCGACCACGGCCTCCGCGACGTCCTTCTTCAGCGCGCCGTACGAGTCGTACCCCCCGGCCAGTACCTCCGGCTCCGCACCCGTGCACGCGGCGAGGATCTCCAGCAGGTTCGCGAGCCCCGGCCGCCCCTCCCGGTCGTACACGACCTCGCGCCCGCTGTCGGTCACTGCCCGCATGACCTTCTTCCGCACCACGTCCGGCTCGTCCAGCAGATAGACGATCCCCGGCCCGACGTCATCGCTCTTGCCCATCTTCGAGTCCGGCTCCTGAAGGTTCATCACCCGGGCCGCCACCGCCGGATTCGTGGCCCGCGGCACCACGAACGTGTGCCCGTACCGCTGGTTGAACCGCACCGCCAGATCCCGGGCCAGCTCCACGTGCTGCGTCTGGTCGTGCCCCACCGGCACCTCGTCCGTCCCGTACGCCAGGATGTCGGCCGCCATCAGCACGGGATACGTCAGCAACGACAGCCGCACGCTCCCGCCCCGCTCTCTCTCCCGCGCGGCCTTCTCCTTGTACTGGATCATCCGGCGCATCTCACCGTCCGTGGCCACGCACTCCAGCAGGTACGACAGCCGCGCGTGTTCGTCCACGTGACTCTGGACGAACACGGTGCACAACTCCGGATCCAGCCCAGCCGCCAGCAGCAGCGAGGCCGCCTGCCGGCTGAGCCGGCGCACCCGTGCCGGATCGTGGCCCACGGTCAGCGCGTGCAGGTCGACGACGCAGAACAGCGCGTCCGACCGGTGCTGGTCCTCCGCGGCCCACCGCCGCAGGGCGCCCAGGTAGTTCCCCAGCGTCAGGTTTCCGGTCGGCTTGACCCCACTGAACACTCGTGTCATCTCTCCACCTCCTGGTCAGGGCCGCCGCCACCCGCCGGCCGCCCCTCCTGGAGGGAGATACGAGAACGGCCGCCGAAGCGGCGGCCGTCACATGCCTACGTGAGTACGGGCCGCCGTCAGGCGGCCCACCAGAACTGGTTGCACGTACGCGTCATCACGCCCCCAAGCTACGCCTCTGGCAGGCACTTCGCCTCCGAGTTGACACGACCTGCCCGCATCCGTAGTGTGCTCCGAGTTGTCCGACGTGAGCGCCGACTCCGGTCGGTCCCCGGACAGCGATTCCGCAAGTACCAACCACTCCTCGACGATCAGTCGCGCTGTCGGCGTCGTCGTGTTATTGGCGCGCGTATTTACGGAATGAGGAATCCACGTTCGAAAGGACGCGGCCCCCGATTAGCTCGGGAGTCGGGAATCCGCTAGAGTCTCACCTCGTCGGAACGGCCCAACAGCCGGGAAGTCAACCCCCTCTGACTGGGAATCAGGCCCGAAAGGATCTGATAGAGTCGGAACCGCCGGAAAGGGAAACGCGAAAGCGGGAACCTGGAAAGCACCGAGGAAATCGGATCGGAAAAGGATCTGATAGAGTCGGAAACGCAAGACCGAAGGGAAGCGCCCGGAGGAAAGCCCGAGAGGGTGAGTACAAAGGAAGCGTCCGTTCCTTGAGAACTCAACAGCGTGCCAAAAGTCAACGCCAGATATGTTGATACCCCGTCTCCGGCCGTCAGGCTGGGACGAGGTTCCTTTGAAAAAACACAGCGAGGACGCTGTGAACGGTCGGATCATTCCTCCGACTGTTCCGCTCCCGTGTGTGTCGCACCGGCGGTGTTAATTCACTGGCCGAGTAAACATTCACGGAGAGTTTGATCCTGGCTCAGGACGAACGCTGGCGGCGTGCTTAACACATGCAAGTCGAACGATGAACCACTTCGGTGGGGATTAGTGGCGAACGGGTGAGTAACACGTGGGCAATCTGCCCTGCACTCTGGGACAAGCCCTGGAAACGGGGTCTAATACCGGATACTGACCGTCACAGGCATCTGTGACGTTCGAAAGCTCCGGCGGTGCAGGATGAGCCCGCGGCCTATCAGCTTGTTGGTGAGGTAATGGCTCACCAAGGCGACGACGGGTAGCCGGCCTGAGAGGGCGACCGGCCACACTGGGACTGAGACACGGCCCAGACTCCTACGGGAGGCAGCAGTGGGGAATATTGCACAATGGGCGAAAGCCTGATGCAGCGACGCCGCGTGAGGGATGACGGCCTTCGGGTTGTAAACCTCTTTCAGCAGGGAAGAAGCGAAAGTGACGGTACCTGCAGAAGAAGCGCCGGCTAACTACGTGCCAGCAGCCGCGGTAATACGTAGGGCGCAAGCGTTGTCCGGAATTATTGGGCGTAAAGAGCTCGTAGGCGGCTTGTCACGTCGGTTGTGAAAGCCCGGGGCTTAACCCCGGGTCTGCAGTCGATACGGGCAGGCTAGAGTTCGGTAGGGGAGATCGGAATTCCTGGTGTAGCGGTGAAATGCGCAGATATCAGGAGGAACACCGGTGGCGAAGGCGGATCTCTGGGCCGATACTGACGCTGAGGAGCGAAAGCGTGGGGAGCGAACAGGATTAGATACCCTGGTAGTCCACGCCGTAAACGGTGGGCACTAGGTGTGGGCAACATTCCACGTTGTCCGTGCCGCAGCTAACGCATTAAGTGCCCCGCCTGGGGAGTACGGCCGCAAGGCTAAAACTCAAAGGAATTGACGGGGGCCCGCACAAGCGGCGGAGCATGTGGCTTAATTCGACGCAACGCGAAGAACCTTACCAAGGCTTGACATACACCGGAAAGCATTAGAGATAGTGCCCCCCTTGTGGTCGGTGTACAGGTGGTGCATGGCTGTCGTCAGCTCGTGTCGTGAGATGTTGGGTTAAGTCCCGCAACGAGCGCAACCCTTGTCCCGTGTTGCCAGCAGGCCCTTGTGGTGCTGGGGACTCACGGGAGACCGCCGGGGTCAACTCGGAGGAAGGTGGGGACGACGTCAAGTCATCATGCCCCTTATGTCTTGGGCTGCACACGTGCTACAATGGCCGGTACAATGAGCTGCGATACCGCGAGGTGGAGCGAATCTCAAAAAGCCGGTCTCAGTTCGGATTGGGGTCTGCAACTCGACCCCATGAAGTCGGAGTCGCTAGTAATCGCAGATCAGCATTGCTGCGGTGAATACGTTCCCGGGCCTTGTACACACCGCCCGTCACGTCACGAAAGTCGGTAACACCCGAAGCCGGTGGCCCAACCCCTTGTGGGAGGGAGCTGTCGAAGGTGGGACTGGCGATTGGGACGAAGTCGTAACAAGGTAGCCGTACCGGAAGGTGCGGCTGGATCACCTCCTTTCTAAGGAGCACTTCTTAACCGGGCTTGCCTGGTTCAGAGGCCAGTACATCAGCGAATGTCTGATGCTGGTTGCTCATGGGTGGAACGTTGACTACTCGGCACGATCGACTTGATGGATCACTAGTACTGCTTCGGCGTGGAACGTGAATCCGGAGAGGGATTGTGTCGGGCACGCTGTTGGGTGTCTGAGGGAACGAACCCTCAGTTGCCGGCCCCAGTGCACTCGGGATGTTGTCCCGGGGTGATGGGTGGTTGGTCGTTGTTTGAGAACTGCACAGTGGACGCGAGCATCTGTGGCCAAGTTTTTAAGGGCGCACGGTGGATGCCTTGGCACCAGGAACCGATGAAGGACGTGGGAGGCCACGATAGTCCCCGGGGAGTCGTCAACCAGGCTTTGATCCGGGGGTTTCCGAATGGGGAAACCCGGCAGTCGTCATGGGCTGTCACCCGCTGCTGAACACATAGGCAGTGTGGAGGGAACGCGGGGAAGTGAAACATCTCAGTACCCGCAGGAAGAGAAAACAACCGTGATTCCGGGAGTAGTGGCGAGCGAAACCGGATGAGGCCAAACCTACGACGTGTGAGACCCGGCAGGGGTTGCGTCGTGGGGGTTGTGGGATCTCTCTTCTGTCGTCTGCCGGCGACAGGACGAGTCAGAAACCGTTGATGTAGGCGAAGGACATGCGAAAGGTCCGGCGTAGAGGGTAAGACCCCCGTAGTCGAAACATCAGCGGCTCGTTTGAGAGACACCCAAGTAGCACGGGGCCCGAGAAATCCCGTGTGAATCTGGCGGGACCACCCGCTAAGCCTAAATATTCCCTGGTGACCGATAGCGGATAGTACCGTGAGGGAATGGTGAAAAGTACCGCGGGAGCGGAGTGAAATAGTACCTGAAACCGTGTGCCTACAAGCCGTGGGAGCGTCGCGCAAGGACTTGTCCTTGCGTCGTGACTGCGTGCCTTTTGAAGAATGAGCCTGCGAGTTTGCGGTGTGTTGCGAGGTTAACCCGAGTGGGGAAGCCGTAGCGAAAGCGAGTCCGAACAGGGCGTTTCAGTAGCACGCTCAAGACCCGAAGCGGAGTGATCTAGCCATGGGCAGGTTGAAGCGGAGGTAAGACTTCGTGGAGGACCGAACCCACCAGGGTTGAAAACCTGGGGGATGACCTGTGGTTAGGGGTGAAAGGCCAATCAAACTCCGTGATAGCTGGTTCTCCCCGAAATGCATTTAGGTGCAGCGTCGTGTGTTTCTTGCCGGAGGTAGAGCACTGGATAGGCGATGGGCCCTACCGGGTTACTGACCTTAGCCAAACTCCGAATGCCGGTAAGTGAGAGCACGGCAGTGAGACTGTGGGGGATAAGCTCCATGGTCGAGAGGGAAACAGCCCAGAGCATCGACTAAGGCCCCTAAGCGTACGCTAAGTGGGAAAGGATGTGGAGTCGCACAGACAACCAGGAGGTTGGCTTAGAAGCAGCCACCCTTGAAAGAGTGCGTAATAGCTCACTGGTCTAGTGATTCCGCGCCGACAATGTAGCGGGGCTCAAGCGTACCGCCGAAGTCGTGTCATTGCAGCATGTAGCCCCAACGGGCGCTGTGATGGGTAGGGGAGCGTCGTCTGCCGGGTGAAGCAGCACCGGAAGGTAGTTGTGGACGGTTGACGAGTGAGAATGCAGGCATGAGTAGCGATACAAACGTGAGAAACGTTTGCGCCGATTGACTAAGGGTTCCTGGGTCAAGCTGATCTGCCCAGGGTAAGTCGGGACCTAAGGCGAGGCCGACAGGCGTAGTCGATGGATAACCGGTTGATATTCCGGTACCCGCTGTGAAGCGTCAAACATCGAGCATCGTGATGCTAAGGCCGTGAAGCCGCCCTGATCTCTTCGGAGTTGAGGGGAGTGGTGGAGCCGCTGAACCAAGCGGTTAGTAGGTGAGTGATGGGGTGACGCAGGAAGGTAGTCCATCCCGGGCGGTGGTTGTCCCGGGGTAAGGGTGTAGGCCGTGCGATAGGCAAATCCGTCGCACTTGTGGCTGAGACCTGATGCCGAGCCGATTGTGGTGAAGTGGATGATCCTATGCTGTCGAGAAAAGCCTCTAGCGAGTTTCATGGCGGCCCGTACCCTAAACCGACTCAGGTGGTCAGGTAGAGAATACCGAGGCGTTCGGGTGAACTATGGTTAAGGAACTCGGCAAAATGCCCCCGTAACTTCGGGAGAAGGGGGGCCACGTCTGGTGACGAGTCTTGCACTCTGAGCTGGGTGTGGCCGCAGAGACCAGCGAGAAGCGACTGTTTACTAAAAACACAGGTCCGTGCGAAGCCGTAAGGCGATGTATACGGACTGACGCCTGCCCGGTGCTGGAACGTTAAGGGGACCGGTTAGCTCCATTTCGGTGGGGCGAAGCTGAGAACTTAAGCGCCAGTAAACGGCGGTGGTAACTATAACCATCCTAAGGTAGCGAAATTCCTTGTCGGGTAAGTTCCGACCTGCACGAATGGCGTAACGACTTCTCGACTGTCTCAACCATAGGCCCGGTGAAATTGCACTACGAGTAAAGATGCTCGTTTCGCGCAGCAGGACGGAAAGACCCCGGGACCTTTACTACAGTTTGATATTGGTGTTCGGTTCGGCTTGTGTAGGATAGCTGGGAGACTTTGAAGTCCATACGCCAGTATGGGTGGAGTCGTCGTTGAAATACCAGTCTGGTCGTGCTGGATGTCTAACCTGGGTCCGTGATCCGGATCAGGGACAGTGTCTGATGGGTAGTTTAACTGGGGCGGTTGCCTCCTAAAGAGTAACGGAGGCGCCCAAAGGTTCCCTCAGCCTGGTTGGCAATCAGGTGTTGAGTGTAAGTGCACAAGGGAGCTTGACTGTGAGACCGACGGGTCGAGCAGGGACGAAAGTCGGGACTAGTGATCCGGCGGTGGCTTGTGGAAGCGCCGTCGCTCAACGGATAAAAGGTACCCCGGGGATAACAGGCTGATCTTCCCCAAGAGTCCATATCGACGGGATGGTTTGGCACCTCGATGTCGGCTCGTCGCATCCTGGGGCTGGAGTCGGTCCCAAGGGTTGGGCTGTTCGCCCATTAAAGCGGTACGCGAGCTGGGTTTAGAACGTCGTGAGACAGTTCGGTCCCTATCCGCTGTGCGCGTAGGAGTCTTGAGAAGGGCTGTCCCTAGTACGAGAGGACCGGGACGGACGAACCTCTGGTGTGCCAGTTGTCCTGCCAAGGGCATGGCTGGTTGGCTACGTTCGGGAGGGATAACCGCTGAAAGCATCTAAGCGGGAAGCCTGCTTCGAGATGAGGACTCCCACCCACTTGATGGGGTAAGGCTCCCAGTAGACGACTGGGTTGATAGGCCGGATCTGGAAGCACCGTGAGGTGTGGAGGTGACCGGTACTAATAGGCCGAGGGCTTGTCCTCAGTTGCTCGCGTCCACTGTGTTGGTTCTGAAACCACGAACAACCCGTCCCCGGTCACAGGGGCGGCTGGTTGTCTGTTTCATAGTGTTTCGGTGGTCATAGCGTTAGGGAAACGCCCGGTTACATTCCGAACCCGGAAGCTAAGCCTTTCAGCGCCGATGGTACTGCAGGGGGGACCCTGTGGGAGAGTAGGACGCCGCCGAACAAATATTGGGAAAACCCCGCACCTCACGGTGCGGGGTTTTCTGCGTTTAGGGTCGTCGTATGCGCTACGAACTGATCCTCTTCGACAACGACGGTGTCCTCGTCGACAGCGAACCGGTCTCCAACCGCCTGCTGGCCGCCCATCTGACCGAGCTGGGGCACCCGACGTCGTACGAGGACTCGCTGCGCGACTACATGGGGTCCGCGATGCACCGGGTCCACGACCTGGTCCTGGAGCGGTCCGGCCGGCCGCTTCCGGAGGACTTCGACGATGTCTTCCACAGGCGGGTGTTCGCGGCCTTCGAGCGGGACCTGGAGCCCGTCCCCGGCGTCGTCGGTGTGCTGGAGAAGCTGGCGGCCGACGAGGTGCCGTACTGCGTGGCCTCCTCCGGGAGCCATGAGCGGATCCGCGTGGGGCATCGGAAGACCGGGCTGGACCGGTGGTTCGACGACGCGCGGATCTTCAGCGCCGAGGACGTGGGCCGGGGCAAGCCGGCGCCCGATCTGTTCCTGCACGCGGCCGAGCGGATGGGCGTCGCACCCCAGCGATGCCTGGTGATCGAGGACAGCGCGCTGGGAGTGCGGGCGGCCGTGGCGGCCGGGATGGACGTGTACGGGTTCACCGGGATGACGCCGGCCGAGAGGCTCACCGGGTCCACTCGACTCTTCGGCGACATGGGGGAGTTGGCTGACCTGCTCGTATGACGGCGGGCAGCCGGCCCGTGCTGACATTTGTCATGCGGACCTCCGGACGGATGTTTCTACTGCGGGACCGGGCCCGACCGCGAAGCTGTGTGCATGACGACGAACACGGGCACGGGCATCCAGCAGCGCAAGAGTCGTACCTTCGTCTCCCTGCTCCTGGAGGTGGGGGTACCTGTCGGCTCGTACTACGTCCTGAAGGGCGCCTTCGGGATGAGCTCCGTCGCGGCGCTCGGCTGGAGCACCGTCGTGCCGGTGCTGCGGACCGGGTGGGGGCTGTCCAGGCACCGCGAGGTGAACGGCCTGCCCGTCCTCATCCTCCTGGTGAACCTCGTCGGGCTGCTGCTCAGCTTCGGGACGGGGGACGCCCGGCTGCTGCTCATGAAGGACAGCGCGATCGGCAGTGTGGTGGGGATCGTGCTGCTGGTGTCCGTGCTGACGGGGCGGCCGATGATGACCGCCACCCTCAAGCCGTGGCTGATCAAGGGGGACGCCCGGCGGGAAGCCGCGTGGGAGCGGCTGCGGCGGGAGTCGCCGGCGTTCCGGCGGGCGGAGCTGCGGTTCACCGGTGTGTGGGGCACGGCGTTCCTCGTCGAGTGCGCGGCCCGGGCCGCCGGCGCCTGGACGGTCCCCGTCGACACGATGGTCTGGCTGGGGACGGTCATCATGGTCGCCGCGATGGTGCTGGCCTTCGTGATCAGCGGTGCCCTGGGCGCCGGCCCGATGGTGCACATGCTCGGCACGTCCGTGGCCGCGGCCTCCGGTCCCGACGCCGCACCGGCCCAGGCTCCCGTCCTCGCCGAGCCCGGCGAAGTTGAGGCGGATTCACCTTTGGCGGGATCTACCCACCGGTAAGCCGGGGCCCTACGCTCGCCGCCATGACAGATGTGCTGCGGCGCGGCAGGGCCTCGTTGGCGTTCGGCTTCTTCGCGCAGGGGGTCGCCTTCGCCCTGCTCGTGACGCGCATCCCGGCCATCCAGGACCGGTACGGCGTCTCCGACGCGCTGCTGCCGGTCTTCCTGGCCGCCGTCCCCGTCCTCGCCGGTGCGGGGAGCGTGGCGACGGAGCGGCTGGTGCGGCGGATACGCCCAAGTCGGGTGCTGCGCTGGTCCCAGCCCGTGGTGCTGCTGGCGCTGCTGGGCGTCGGCGCGGGAGACCGGATGGTGGCCCTGGCCGTGGCGCTGGGGGCGTTCGGGCTGGCGGTGGGGGCGCTGGACGCCTCGATGAACATGCTCGGGGTGAGCCTGCAGCGGGCGTACGGGCGCAGCATCATGCTCGGGTTCCACGCGGTCTACAGTCTGGGCGGGATCCTGGGGGCCTCGCTGGCGTGGGCGGGGGCGCACTGGGACCTGGCGCTGTGGGTGTCGTACCTCCCGGCCGTGGCGGTGCTGTTGCCGGCCGCGCTGGTGGGGAGCCGGTGGTACGTCGACGGGGAGCGGACGGGCGCCGTGGCGGAGACGCCGGCGGGCGGGGGCGCCGCGGCGGGGGTCGGCTTCAAGGTGCTGCTGCCGCTGTGCCTGGTCATGACGTTCGCGTACATCGGGGACTCGACGGTCTCCAACTGGAGCGCGAAGTACCTCCAGGACGTACTGGGGAGTTCGGAGCAACTGGCGACCGTCCCGTACAACGTGTACATGGTGACGACGCTGGTGGGGCGGGCGGTCGGGGACTTCGGCGTGCGGCGGCTGGGGGCCGTCGCGGTGGTGCGGGGCGGGGCGGTCGTCGCGGCGGGCGGGTTCGCGGTGGTGGCCGCCGCGCCGGGGGCGTGGGCCGGGATGCTCGGGTTCACCCTGCTGGGGCTGGGATTGTGCGTGCTGGTGCCGCAGACCTTCGCGGCGGCGGGGCGTCTGTTCCCCGGGGCGTCCGACGCCGCGGTGGCGCGGCTCAACGTCTTCAACTACGTGGGTTTCCTCATCGGTTCGCCGTTGGTGGGCGCGCTCGGGGACGCCTGGAGCTACCGCGGTGCCATGCTCGTGCCGATGGTCCTGGTGCTGGTGACGCTGGTGTACGCCAGGTCGTTCGAGGCTCAACCGGACCGATACGGTGGCGGGCATGAGCGGCCGCGCACAGCTGATGTGGGACGAGGCAGTAACGGGCTATGACTTCGGTCCGGACCATCCGATGGATCCGGTCCGGCTCGCCCTGACGCGAGGACTGGTCGGCGCCCTCGGGCTGGATCGCGAGGTGGAGGTCGTCGCGGCGAAGGCCGCGGGGGAGTCGACGCTGCGGCTCGTCCACCGGGAGGACTACATCGACGCCGTGAAGGCGGCCTCCGCGGATCCGGATGCGGCGGACCCGGCGTACGGGCTGGGGACGGTCGACGATCCGGCGTTCCCGGGGATGCACGAGGTGTCCGCGCTGATCGCCGGGCAGTCGGTGGGTGCGGCGGAGGCGGTGTGGCGCGGGGACGCGCTGCACGCGGTGAACTTCGCGGGCGGACTGCACCATGCGATGCCGGGGGCGGCGTCGGGGTTCTGCGTCTACAACGACGCGGCGCTGGCCATCGCGCGGCTGCTGGAGCTGGGGGCGGAGCGGGTCGCGTACGTGGACGTCGACGTGCACCACGGGGACGGGGTGCAGGCGGCGTTCTGGGAGGACCCGCGGGTCCTGACGATCTCGCTGCACGAGCATCCGCGGTCGCTGTTCCCGCAGACGGGGTGGCCGGAGGAGACCGGGGCCGACAACGCCGAGGGCTCGGCCGTGAACGTCGCGCTGCCGGCCGGGACCGGGGACGCGGGGTGGGTGCGGGCGTTCCACGCGGTGGTGCCGGAGCTGATCGCGGACTTCCGGCCGCAGGTGCTGGTGACGCAGCACGGGGCCGACACGCACTTCGAGGATCCGCTGGCGCATCTGGCGGTGTCCCTGGACGCGCAGCGGGCCGTGCAGGTGGCGTGTCACGACCTGGCGCACGAACACGCCGACGGGCGGTGGGTGGCGCTGGGCGGGGGCGGCTACGCGGTGGTGGAGGTGGTGCCGCGGTCGTGGACGCACCTGGTGGGGATCGCGGCGGGGCGGCCGGTGGAGCCGGAGACGGTGATTCCCGAGGGGTGGCGGCAGGAGGTGTTCGCGCGGACGCGGCAGCTCGGGCCGATGCGGATGACCGATGGGCGGTGGCCGGTGGGGTGGGCCTCGTGGGAGGCGGGGTACGACCCCGCGGATCGGTTGGATCAGGCGGTGGTGGCTACTCGGCGGGCGGTGTTTCCCCTGCGGGGGTTGTTGGCGTGACGGTGGGGTGAGGTGAGGGCCTCGGCCGCCTGTGGGGTGCCCGGCGTGGGCGGCGGCTGGGGTTGGGGTTGGGGTTGGGGTTGGGCCGATTGTGGGGTGTTCGGGGGGTTCGGGGGGCGGGGGTGGGTGGGGGCGGAAGGATGGGGGTGTGCTGAGCCGTGGAGCTCTTCGGGCTCATCTTCTGGACGCTCGTCTTGCCGGAGTCGTGGCCACCTCTCGCGAGGTGAGTCTGCGGAGCTACCGGCTGTTCGCCGCACGGGACCCGCGGGTGCTGCTCGGGATCGACCCGCAGGGCGACTGGGGGCAGCGGGAGCTGCTCGGGTTGATGGCGCGCAGGTGTGGCGTTTCGGCCGACCCGCGGCATACTTCGGGCCAGGATGTGATCGACCCCGAGCGGACGCTGACCGCTCTGGACGCCTTCGCCGGGCGGCTCGCCGCGGTCGCCGAGCGTCGCGCTCCGGTCCTCCTGGGCACCGGGCACCCGCATCGGCTGCTTGGTTTCTACGTCGCCCTGGCCGACGCCCTGTCGGCGGCGGGATGTGCTGTCCTCACCCCGGCGCAGGGTCGCCGTGTCGACATAACGACCCGGTTCGGTCTACGCATCTGCAACCTCGAGTACGTCCGCGGAGTCGGGTTGGTGCGGGAGGAGGACGCGGAACGCTCCGGGCGTGAGCCCGGCGCACACACGCACTCGCCGCTCCCGGTTCGGACCGCGCTGGCGGTGGCGGCCGAGGCCGGCGGGCCGCTTCCCGAGTTGGTGATCGGGGACCACGGCTGGGTCTGCGGAGCAGGTCAGCTGGGGTTCGAGGCCATCGGGCCGGGCGATACGAACGATCCCGCGCTCTTCGTGGGGGAGGCCGAGGGGCTGGTGTCCGTCGCCGTTCCACTTGATGACGGCGTGCGGCCCGAGTACTACCTGCCGCTCACCCGCTACGTACTCAATCGGGCGTGTCTGTCCCAGTAGCATGCTGATGGATGCACCTCTTCCCCATTCGCATCACCCGCACCTACATTGGGGAGTGAGCACGCAACGACGAAGAGTCACCGGAAGGGGAAGCCGGTGGCCGTCGAGTGCGGAAGGTTCAGGTGTGTCATGGCTGCAGCTGGCGAAAGGCCTCT
This sequence comes from Streptomyces sp. 63XJN7_1_ISO-PGPR-S23-121, assembly GCF_056173025.1. Taxonomy (NCBI): domain Bacteria; kingdom Bacillati; phylum Actinomycetota; class Actinomycetes; order Kitasatosporales; family Streptomycetaceae; genus Streptomyces; species Streptomyces sp. 63XJN7_1_ISO-PGPR-S23-121. Next base: position 438,819 of record NZ_CM149653.1, read on the forward strand.
GAACGAGGTTCAGTTCCTTACCGTGGCGGAGGTCGCCGCGGTGATGCGCGTGTCCAAGATGACCGTGTACCGGTTGGTGCACAGCGGTCATCTGCCCGCGATCCGGGTGGGACGGTCGTTCCGTGTCCCGGAGCAAGCGGTTCACGAGTACCTCCGCGAGAGCTATGTGGGGGTGGAAACGGCCTGACGACCTCGATTACGACCTCAGCGCTCGGGCGGGTAGGCTGGCCCCTCGTAGGTCGTGTGGGCCCATGGCGCCCAAACAACCGAGTGATGAGAAGTGAGCGAGGGTAGTCGTGGGCTCTGTTATCAAGAAGCGGCGCAAGCGGATGGCCAAGAAGAAGCACCGCAAGCTGCTCAAGCGCACGCGCGTTCAGCGTCGCAACAAGAAGTAAGCGACGCTGCGCCGTCAGCGTGGTCTGTGGCCCCCCACCGCATCCGGTGGGGGGCCGCAGTCGTCTTCCGGGCTCGTGGCGTTCGGGTGGGCGTGAATTCCCGTCACGTGCTGCATCCGGCGGTCATCACAGCGCAACACCGACCGGCTAAGTTGGCCCGCAGGCGGGAACGCGGCAGGGTACGCAGTAGGGCGAGAGGAAGGCGCTGATCTTGAGCAAGGTCGTGCTCGTGACCGGGGTGGCCCGTCCGCTGGGAGGCCGGTTCGTCCGGCGGATCCAGCGTGATCCCGACGTGGACCGGGTCGTGGCCGTGGACGCCGTCGCGCCCGAGCACCACCTGGGCGGTGCCGACTTCGTGCTGGCGGACATCAGGCAGTCGGCCATCGGGCGGGTGCTGGCGGAGACGGGCGCCGACACGGTCGTCCACATGGACGTCACGGGCACCCCGCTGGGCAGCGGCAGCCGCACGTCGGTCAAGGAGACCAACGTCATCGGCACGATGCAGCTGCTCGGCGCCTGCCAGAAGTCCCCGACCGTGAAGCGGCTCGTGGTCAAGTCCAGTACGAACGTCTACGGTTCCGCGCCCCGCGACCCGGCCGTCTGCACCGAAACCACCCCGCCTAAGTCGCTGCCCAGCGGCGGTTTCGCCAAGGACGCCGTGGAGGTCGAGGGGTACGTGCGGGGCTTCGCGCGCCGCCGGCCGGACGTCGCGGTGTGCGTGCTGCGGTTCGCCAACATCCTGGGCCGGAGCGCGGACACGCCCCTCGCGTCGTACTTCGGGCTGCCGGTGCTGCCGACGGTGTTCGGCTACGACCCGCGGCTGCAGTTCGTGCACGAGGACGACGTGATCGAGGTGCTGCGCGTCGCCTCGCACGAACCGCGGCGCGGCACGCTGAACAGCGGCACGTTCAACATCGCCGGTTCAGGTGTCCTGCTGCTCTCCCAGTGCTCGCGGCGGCTGGGCCGCCCCACGGTGCCGCTGCTGCTTCCGGCGGTCACCTGGGCGGGCTCCCTCGTGCGTACGCTGGGGATGACGGACTTCTCCCCGGAGCAGATCCGGCTGCTCACCCACGGACGGGTCGTGGACACCACGCAGATGCGCGAGACCCTCGGATTCCGGCCGAAGTACACGACGGCCGAGACGTTCGCGGACTTCGTGCGCGGCCGCGGCCCGGGGCTGCTGCCGCCGGAGGCCCTCGCGGGGGCCGTCGACCGGATCGCGGAGCTGTCCCTGCGGGGCGGCGGCCCCCTTCCGACCCAGAGCGCCAACTGAGGAGCGCGGCAACGATGGCGGACGCCAAGGTCATTCCGTTCGACGACGACCGGTCCCGGGGGAGCGGCGGGAGTGCGGGACAGCGCCCGGCGCGGCGCCGCGGTGGGGGGAGCCGGCTCAAGGGCGGCGCGGCGGAGTCCGTGCCGGTGCGCGAGGTGGAGCCGCTGCCCGTCCGCGGGGCGACGGGGGACGACGCGCGCGTGTCCGGCGGGTCGTCGCCGGGGTCCCGCGGTGACGACGGCGCGGTGCGGGCACAGGACCCGGACGGCGGCCTCGAGCGGCGGGTCGCGGCCGGCCTGTCCTTCCTGCGGCGCCGTCTCACCGGCGACTACGAGGTCGACGACTTCGGCTACGACGCCGAACTCACCGACCAGGTCCTGATGTCGCTGCTCCGCCCGATGTACGAGAAGTACTTCCGGGTCGACGTGAAGGGCGTGGAGAACATCCCCGCGGAGGGGGGCGCGCTGATCGTCGCCAACCACTCCGGGACATTGCCGCTGGACGGCCTGATGATGCAGGTCGCGGTGCACGACCGTCACCCGGCCGACCGGCATCTGCGGCTGCTGGCGGCGGACCTGGTGTTCGTGCTGCCGGTGGTCAACGAGCTGGCCCGCAAGCTCGGCCACACGCTGGCGTGCGCGGAGGACGCGGAACGGCTGCTGGCCCAGGGGGAGCTGGTCGGGGTGATGCCGGAGGGGTTCAAGGGCATCGGCAAGCCGTTCAGCGAGCGCTACAAGCTGCAGCGCTTCGGGCGCGGCGGTTTCGTGTCGACGGCGCTGCGGCAGGGCGCACCGATCATTCCGTGCTCGATCGTCGGGGCGGAGGAGATCTATCCGATGATCGGCAACTCGAAGACCCTGGCACGGCTGCTGGGCTTCCCGTACTTCCCGCTGACGCCGACCTTCCCGTGGCTCGGTCCGCTGGGTGCGGTGCCGCTGCCGACGAAGTGGACGATCCAGTTCGGTGAGCCGATTCCGACGGACGGATATCCGCCGGAGGCGGCCGAGGACCCGATGCTGATGTTCAACCTGACGGACCAGGTCAGGGAGCAGATCCAGCACACGCTCTACAAGTTGCTGGTGCAACGGCGGTCGGTGTTCTTCTGAGGCGAGGCGAGGCGGGGCGTGACGGCGGGGTGCGGTGAGTCGGCGGACGGAGTCCGGCGCAGCCGGGCGAAGCCCGCGCAGCGGCGCGAGGCCGGCGGTGTGGGTGGGCTCCAGCACACGCTCTACAAGTTGCTGGTGCAACGGCGGTCGGTGTTCTTCTGAGAGCGACGGGGTGCCCCTGATGCAGGGGCACCCCACGGTGTCAGTCCGCGTCCTCGCCGTGGATCCCCAGCCCGGGAAGCAGGCCGGGGAGGAGGGGCGGGAGGGTGACGTCCGGCTTGGGGAACGCCGCGCTGTCCCGGGGCGACGGGGTGGCGCTGCCGCTCGCCTCGGGCGGGTCGAGCAGGCCGCCGGTGTTGCCGCCGAGCAGGCCGTCGTCGGTGCTGCCGGAGGCGGCCGACTCGCTGGGGCCGCCGCTGCCGGTGCCCGGGCCGTCGGACGGCCCGCTGCTGCCGGTGCCGGGGGACGCGGAGCGCCCGGTGCCGGGTGCCTCGGTGGCCGCCGGGCCGGAACCGCCCGGTCGTCCGTCGTCGCCGGGAGTGCCGTCCTGGGCCGGTGCTTTCGGCAGCAGGGACTGCAGCGGGGCGACGTCGTCCTCTATGGCGTCGAGCACCGACGACACCTCTTCACTGACGTCCCCGAGCTGCACGGGCAGCCGCTCGCGCAGGGCGCCCCAGGTCTCCCGGTGTGAGCGGGAGAAGGCGGAGAGCGCCTGCATGGGGGCCAGGGATTCGGGGTCGCGGGCGTAGGCGGCGCTGAGCAGGCGGTGGCCCTCGGACGCGTCGTGCCGCATGCCGGACAGGGCTCGGCGGATCTCGCCGAGGTCCTCGTGGTCGAGGGGGCCGCTGCGGCCGCGCTCCATGAGGCGTCGTGCCTCGTTGAGCCGGGTCGACGCCAGGTCGAGGTAGGCCCGGCCGCGCTCGTCGTCGCCGTCGGCGAAGCCGAGCTTGAAGTCCTCTATGCCGCGCTTGAGGCCGTAGAGCGAGTCACCGGGCAGCGCGTCCGAACTGGCAGCGGCGACTCCGCCGAGGGCTCCGGCGGCGACACTCACGCTCAGTCCGCCCGCGGTGAGGCCCTTGGCCAGCCGCGAGCGCGGCCGGAGCTTTCCCAGCGGGGTCGCCCGATGGGCGCCGCGGGCCCGGCGCTGCTCGGGCACCGAAGGGTCCGTCGCCCCGCCGCCCGCGGTGCCCTCCTGCATCATGGCCTCGAACGCGGCCACCAGCTGGGCCCGTTGGACGACCTTGACCTCGGGGTCCAGCTCCGGCCGGGGCAGCGATTCCAGGCCGGCGGCGAGGGACAGCAGACGTCCCTGCCCGGTCTGGTCCGCGGCGGTCCCGGCGGGTGCCGGGCCTTCGGACTGCTCGGCCGCCGCCCCGGGATCGGACTGGTCCTCCAGAGCCTGGGCGAAGGCGTTCGCCCGCCGGTGCGCCGATACGTTCGCGATCACTGGCGGCACCTCCTCTCGTCATCACGGTCGACTCCCCAGGGGGTCCTGAGGGTTGCACGCCCCTTCCGAAACCATACGAACGTGTGATCGGAGCCGGTCGGGGGTGACCACAGGGAGCCTGCATCCCGCACAACGAGCGGCGCGGTACTTGGGTTACGGACGACGGATGACCGGACCGAGGTCTCAACCGACTTCGACAGACGGTGACTTGGGGGATGCGTAGGGTGGTGGCGCCTCAGGGGCGCCGGGGACTCAGCGGGCGTCGTCCGGCAGCAGTCGGGCGAGGGTGCGGACGGCCCGGTACTGGAGGGTCTTGATGGCGCCCTCGTTCTTGCCCATGACACGGGCGGTCTCGGCGACCGAGAGGCCCTGGAGGAAGCGGAGGGTGACGCACTCCTGCTGTTGTGGGTTGAGCCGCCGGACGGCGTCGAGCAGGGCGGCGTTGGAGAGGGACTCGAGGACGGAGTCCTCGGGGGAGCGCTCGACCTCGTTGGCGTCGAGCATCTCGCCGGTGGTGACCTCGAGCCGGAAGCGGCTGGACTTGAAGTGGTCGGCGACGAGGTTGCGGGCGATGGTCACGAGCCAGGCGCCGAAGTCGCGCCCCTGCCAGGTGAAGGTGCCGATGCGCCTGAGGGCCCGCAGGAACGTCTCGCTGGTCAGGTCCTCGGCGGTCGCCTTGCCGCCCACGCGGTAGTAGATGTAGCGGTAGACGGTGTCGCTGTACTGGTCGTAGAGCCGCCCGAACGCGTCGGCCTCGCCGGCCTGGGCGCGTTCGACCAGGTCCATCATGCGGGCGCTGTCGCTGTCCGCGGCGGGGCGGCGGTGGGTGGCGGCGGCCCCCGACGAGGACGACCGCGCCCGTCTGCCGACGGCGGCGCTGCCCTCGGCCAGTGCATAGCACGGGCCCGCGGGGGCGGCGGCCGCGGCGAGGGCGGGGACGGCGTACGCGGTGGGGACGAAGACGCGCAGCAGGTCCTGGGCTGATTTGACCGTTGCGCGCAGCGTAGCCAGGCCCGAGGCGTCAACCCCGACGTGTGGGTACACGGGACTCCCAGAGGCAGAGCTTCCATCACGTGCAGTACGGAACCATTCACCCGTCGTAGCGAAGGTGGGGTACCGGATTGCGTCTGAGGAGAATAACGCTTCGTACAGGTGCTGCTACGCCCAGTTGCTCAAATCATCGATTACGTCGCTTCCGTGGCCGATTGACGCCCGGTCGAGTGCCGCAGATTGATCGCTTGACGACCGAAACGGTTCGGCTTCCTTGTGACTACAGTGCGTGTTGTGCCCGATGTGGGAGAAGGGGACTGAAGAGAGCCCTCCGCGGGTATGCCGGACCGATTGACCGAGCGGCGCCCGCACGTGCGGTGCCGTGCCGGTCGGGGGTCAGCGGCGGCGACGGTGCAGCGCGATGGCCGCCACCGTGCCGCCCGCCACCGCGCCGACGCCGGCCGCGGCCGGGATGCCGACCTTCGCGGCCTTGCGGCCCGTGCGGTAGTCGCGCAGCCGCCATTCCAGCTCGCGAGCGTGCTTGCGCAGTTTCGAGTCGGGATTGATCGCGTACGGATGGCCGACCAGCGACAGCATCGGGATGTCGTTGTGGGAGTCGCTGTAGGCGGCGCAGCGGGAGAGGTCCAGGCCCTCGGCCGCCGCCAGCGCCCGTACCGCCTCCGCCTTGGCGGGGCCGTGCAGCGGTTCGCCGACCAGCTTGCCCGTGTAGACGCCGCCGATGGACTCGGCGACCGTGCCGAGCGCGCCCGTCAGGCCCAGCCGGCGGGCGATCACCTGGGCGATCTCCACCGGGGCGGCCGTGACCAGCCAGACCTTCTGCCCGGCGTCGAGGTGGGCCTGGGCCAGGGCCCGGGTGCCCGGCCAGATCCGCTCGGCCATGTACTCGTCGTAGATCTCCTCGCCGATCGACCTCAGCTCGGAGACGCGGTGGCCCTTGACGATGGAGAGCGCCGAGTCGCGGGCGTCCTGCATGTGCTCCGGGTCCTCGATGCCGGCGAGCCGGAACCACGCCTGCTGCCAGGCGAACCGGGCGAGGTCGCGGGTCTCGAAGAACTTCCGCTTGTACAGGCCCCGGCCGAAGTGGAAGAGGGCGGCGCCCTGCATCACGGTGTTGTCGAGGTCGAAGAAGGCGGCGGCGCGGTCGTCGCCGTGGACGGGGAACTCGGGTTCCACGCCGGGGGCGGCGTCGGGAAGGTCCTGGGTGGACTTGCGGGCGGCCTCCGCCGAGGCCTCGCCTGCCAACACGCTCCGCGCCGTGGCGGAGCGCCTACGGGGGGTGAGCCATCCGAGAGCGGCCATGTCCGTGAGCATAGCCAGTTTGTTCGGAGGCTTCGGACCCGAGAGGTTGGGGGGCCGTGAACTCTGGGCGGCCGGTGCGTTGCGGGGCCGGGCCCGCGGGTGTGTCGGGCCGCCGGTCCCACGGGCGGTCCGGTCGGCGGCTCCGCGCGGGGGCCGGTCGTCGGCGGAGGCGTTCCCTCCGGTCGGGTCCGCGCGAGAATGGCCGGCATGAGTCCCCTCTTCCGCCGCAGGGCCCCGCAGGCGCCCGGGGCCCCCGAGACCGCCGAGCACCCGCCAAGCCCTCCGCACTCCGAGAACCATCTCGTCACCCTCATCCGCAAACCCGGCTGTCATCTGTGTGATGACGCACAGCTCGTCGTCGAGAAGGTGTGTGCCGAACTCGGTGTCCCCTGGGAGGGGAAGGACATCACCGAGGACAGCCGGCTCCACGACCAGTACTGGGAGCAGATCCCGGTCGTCCTGGTCGACGGCAGGCAGCACACCTTCTGGCGTGTGAACGAGGAGCGCCTGCGCAGGGCACTGACCGAGCAGTACAAGTAGTCCGGATGGTCGCTTAGGATCGATGGCGACATGGTCTCGGGGGCGTTGATCGTGAGGAGCGTGAGCGGCTTTGCCCCCGATGGGACAGGAACGCGGGTGCGAGTGCGCCGGTTCCCCGTTCGGGCGCCGGGGGTGCGTGACCCCGGTCACGTTGGCCGGGCAAATCGGACACCATCTTTGTGCACGCGTTCACAAAGACATAGCCTGCATTCGACGGGGCGGTCATGTAGGGACGTATGACCGCCTACAGCCCCGCTCTACCCGCAGGAGCATCGTGGCAACTGGCCGAACACACCGACCGGCGACCCGCAGCCGAGGAATCCCCGAGGCCACCGTCGCCAGGCTTCCGCTGTACCTCCGAGCCCTCACCGCTCTGTCGGAGCGCTCGGTCCCCACGGTCTCCTCCGAGGAGCTGGCGGCCGCGGCGGGAGTCAACTCCGCGAAGCTCCGCAAGGACTTCTCCTACCTCGGCTCCTACGGGACCCGGGGTGTCGGCTACGACGTCGAGTATCTCGTGTACCAGATCTCGCGTGAACTCGGGCTGACCCAGGACTGGCCGGTCGTGATCGTCGGTATCGGCAACCTCGGCGCCGCGCTCGCCAACTACGGCGGGTTCGCGTCCCGTGGTTTCCGCGTCGCCGCGCTCATCGACGCCGACCCGCAGATGGCCGGAAAGCCCGTCGCCGGGATCCCCGTGCAGCACACCGACGAGCTGGAGAAGATCATCCAGGACGACGGTGTCTCGATCGGCGTGATCGCGACCCCCGCCGGTGCCGCCCAGCAGGTCTGCGACCGGCTCGTGGCCGCCGGTGTCACGTCCATCCTGAACTTCGCGCCGACCGTGCTGAGCGTCCCCGAGGGCGTCGACGTGCGCAAGGTCGACCTCTCCATCGAGCTGCAGATCCTCGCGTTCCACGAGCAGCGCAAGGCCGGCGAGGAGGCCGCGGCCGACGCCGGCGCGGTCCCGCCCGCCGTCGCCCGCAAGCAGCCGTCCGCCGACCAGGGACCCGACGGGGACGTGCCCGCCGTGATGCCGGCATGAGTCTCCTCGTCGTCGGGCTGAGTCACCGCAGTGCCCCCGTCAGCGTCCTGGAGCGGGTGTCGCTGAACGCGGAGGCGCAGTCCAAGCTGCTGCAGGACACCGTCGCCGCCGAGCCGGCCGCCGAGGCCGCGCTGCTGGCCACCTGCAACCGCGTGGAGCTGTACGCCGACGTGGACAAGTTCCACGCCGGTGTCGCCGAGCTGTCCACGCTGCTCGCCCAGCACAGCGGGGTCGGCCTGGACCAGCTCACTCCTTATCTTTATGTGCACTACGAGGACCGGGCCGTCCACCACCTGTTCTCGGTGGCCTGCGGGCTCGACTCGATGGTGGTCGGCGAGGGCCAGATCCTCGGTCAGATAAAGAACTCCCTGGCCCGCGCCCAGGACCTGCACACCGCCGGCCGGCTCCTCAACGACCTGTTCCAGCAGGCGCTCCGGGTCGGCAAGCGCGCCCACTCCGAGACCGGCATCGACCGCGCCGGACAGTCCCTGGTCACCTTCGGCCTGGAGCAGCTCGCCGCCGGGGCCGACGTCCGGACCTGGGCGCGGGGCAAGAAGGCGCTGGTGATCGGCGCCGGGTCGATGTCCTCGCTGGCCGCCGCCACGCTGGCGCGTTCCGGGATCGCCGAGATCGTGGTCGCCAACCGCACCTTCGAGCGGGCCGAGCGGCTCGCCCGGATCCTGGCCGAGGGCGACGACACGGACGTGCTGGCCCGCGCGGTACCGATGGACGCGGTGCCGGCCGAGCTGACACGTGCCGACGTGGCCGTCTCCTGCACCGGGGCGACCGGGCTGGTCCTCACGGCGGACGCCGTGGTGGCGACGGTGGAGGGCCGTACCGGCGCGCCCACGGCCGTGACCCCGTCCGCCGTTGCCCGCCCGGCCGCCGGCGCCGGTCCCGCCGACGGACGGCAGAGTGCCGAAACGCCTCTGCCGGGTGCCGGCGCCGACGAGAACTGCCCGCTGGACCTGTCCTCCGTGCCGACCGGCTTCTCCGTGATGGGGGAGGCCGCGGTGGCCGGCATGGACGCGGCGACGCTGGAGCAGCACGGGGCCTGGGCCGCGGGCGGTACGGCCGTGGACCGGCCGCGCGAGGCGGTGCGGACCGTCCCCGAGGCGGAGACCGATCTGATCGGCGCGCTGGCCGCGACGGCCGCGAGCGTCGGCCGGATCCCCGAGCGCCGCCGCCCCGAGCCCGTCGCCGACGTGCCGCGTCCGCAGCCCGTGCTGTTCCTGCTCGACCTCGCCATGCCGCGCGACATCGACGCCGCCGTGCACCGGCTGGCCGGGGTGCGCCTGGTGGACATCGAGTCGCTCGCCGAGGCGTCGGCCGACGCACCGATGGCCGCCGACGTCGACATGGTCCGCCGGATCGTCGCCGACGAGGTCGCGGCCTTCGGCGCCGCCCAGCGGGCCGCGCACATCACGCCCACGGTCGTCGCGCTGCGCAGCATGGCCGCCGACGTCGTCGCCGGTGAGATCGCCAGGCTGGAGGGGCGGCTGCCGGGTCTCGACGACAAGCACCGCGCCGAGATCACCCAGACCGTCAAGCGTGTGGTCGACAAGCTGCTGCACGCGCCGACGGTCCGGGTCAAGCAGCTCGCCGCCGAGCCCGGCGGCGCCGGGTACGCGGACGCGCTGCGCACCCTGTTCGACCTCGACCAGGAGACGGTGGCCTCCGTCTCGCGGACCGAGAACAGCACTGAGAAGAACCGAGGGCCGGCATGACTGAGAAGGCACTGAGACTGGGGACGAGGCGCAGCAAGCTCGCCATGGCCCAGTCCGGGCAGGTGGCGGATGCCGTGAGCCAGGTGACCGGACGGCCTGTGGAGCTCGTCGAGATCACCACGTACGGCGACACGTCCCGCGAGCACCTGGCCCAGATCGGCGGCACGGGCGTGTTCGTCGCCGCGCTGCGCGAGGCCCTGCTGCGGGGTGACGTGGACTTCGCGGTTCATTCGCTCAAGGACCTCCCCACCGCGCAGCACGAGGGCCTGGTCCTGGCGGCCACCCCCGTGCGCGAGGACCCGAGGGACGTCATCGTCGCCCGGGACGCGCGGAAGTTCACCGACCTGCCGAGCGGGGCCCGCATAGGCACGGGCGCGCCGCGTCGCATGGCACAGCTGAACGCGTACGCCCGCGCCCACGGAATGGAGATCGAGACGGTCCCGATCCGGGGCAACGTCGACACCCGCATCGGATACGTCCACAGCGGTGAGCTCGACGCCGTCGTGCTGGCCGCCGCCGGACTGAACCGGGTCGGACGCATCGACGAGGTGACCGACTTCCTGTCGGTCGACACGGTTCTGCCCGCCCCCGGCCAGGGGGCCCTGGCGATCGAGTGCGCCGCGGACAACGCTGCGCTGATCGCCGCGCTCGCCGAGCTCGACGACCCGTTCACGCGGGTCGCCGTCACGGCCGAGCGGTCACTGCTCGCCGCTCTGGAAGCCGGCTGCAGCGCCCCCGTGGGCGCCTTGGCCGACTTGCTGACCGACGGGCAGACTGTCAAGGAAATGCGCCTGCGCGGCGTCGTCGGTACGACCGACGGCTCGACGCTGGTGCAGCTGTCCACCACCGGTCCCGTGCCCCAGACGCACGATGCGGCGCTGGCACTCGGTCGCGAACTCGCCACCGAGATGCTCGCCCAGGGCGCGGCCGGTCTGATGGGGGAGCGAGCACATTGAGCCCCACCGCCTTTCCCGCCTGTCCCGAACACGGGCACGTCACCTTCCTCGGTGCCGGACCCGGAGATCCGGGACTGCTGACCCTGCGCGCCGTGGAGGCGCTGGCGAACGCGGACGTCCTCGTCGCCGAGCACGAGGTGCTCGACGTCGTACGGACGCACGCGAGGCAGGGCGTGTCCGAGGTGCTCACGGATGCCGATCCGTCGGATCCGGGCACGGGCACGCCCCAGCTGACGGTAGTTGACGGTGCGTCAACGAGCGTCGGCGTCCCCGCTGTGCGGGATGCCGCACATCTTGTCATGGAGGCCGCGCGGGGCGGCAGGCGGGTCGTGCGTGCGGTGACCGGGGACCCCGGGCTCGACACGTACGCCGCCGAGGAGATGCTCGCGTGCGCCGCGGCCGGGGTGCCCTTCGAGGTCGTCCCCGGCATCGCGAACGCCGTCGGCGTGCCCGCGTACGCCGGTGTGCCGCTGCGGGACGCCGAGGGTGCCGACGTGCGGTTCGTGGACGCCCGTACGGCGTCGGACCGCTGCTGGACCGAGGTGGGCGCCTCCGACGGGACGGTCGTGGTGTCGACGACGCTGGACTCGGTGGCCGCGGCCGCCGGGGAGCTGGTGTCGGCCGGCCGCAAGCCGGACACCCCGCTGACGGTGACCATCGCCGGTACGACGACGCGGCAGCGCACCTGGACGGCGACGCTCGGCACGGTCGCGCAGACGCTGAAGCAGGCCAAGGTGCTGCCGTCCCCGGACGGCGGCCGCCCGGTGATAGCCGTGGTCGGCGAGCGCGGCGCCTCCGCCCGGCGTGACCAGCTGTCGTGGTTCGAGTCCAAGCCGCTGTTCGGCTGGAAGGTCCTCGTGCCGCGCACGAAGGAGCAGGCGGCGTCGCTCTCCGACCAGCTGAGGTCGTACGGGGCCGTGCCGCACGAGGTGCCGACCATCGCGGTGGAGCCCCCGCGCACCCCGCAGCAGATGGAGCGGGCGGTCAAGGGCCTGGTGACGGGCCGCTACGAGTGGATCGCGTTCACGTCGGTCAACGCGGTGAAGGCGGTCCGGGAGAAGTTCGAGGAGTACGGCCTCGACGCCCGTGCCTTCGCGGGCATCAAGGTCGCCGCGGTGGGCGAGCAGACCGCCAAGGCGCTGATCGCCTTCGGCGTGAAGCCGGACCTGGTGCCGAGCGGCGAGCAGTCGGCCGCGGGCCTGCTGGAGGACTGGCCGCCGTACGACCCGGTCTTCGACCCGATCGACCGGGTGTTCCTCCCCCGTGCCGACATCGCCACCGAGACCCTGGTGGCCGGGCTGATCGAGCTGGGCTGGGAGGTCGACGACGTCACCGCCTACCGCACGGTGCGCGCCTCGCCGCCGCCGGCCACGACCCGCGAGGCGATCAAGGGCGGCGGTTTCGACGCGGTGCTGTTCACGTCGTCGTCCACGGTGCGGAACCTGGTCGGCATCGCGGGCAAGCCGCACAACGTGACGGTGATCGCCTGCATCGGCCCGGCGACGGCCAAGACCGCGGAGGAGCACGGGCTGCGTGTGGACGTCATGGCTCCCGAGCCGTCCGTCCACAAGCTGGCGGAGGCGCTCGCCGACTTCGGCCTGCGCCGCCGCGCGGCGGCCCTGGACGCCGGCGACCCGGTGACGCGTCCGAGTGAGCGCCGGCCGGGGGCGCGCAGGCGGCGGTCGACGACGTGAGGATCCCGGCCGGGGATCCGAGGTGAGGCGCCCTTTCTGGGGCGCCTCTCCTCGTGGTGGGTCGGGGCGGTCGGGGTGCCCGCGTTCAACGCAGGTCCCGCTGCACCGCTGCACCGCTGCACCCGGTCCGGCCTCCGGCCCGACGGCGGGCCCGACCGGCTCCGCGCGGGGACTCGGTCATGGCGGCCCAGTGCTGGGGCAGGGCTACGCCTGGCTGCCGACCGCGATGAACCTGTCGCTGTGGCAGCCCATCCCGGAGCCCAGGCTTACGGAATTCCGCTGGGCGGTCCCGTCGGCGGCCGGTACGGTGCGATGCGGAGCCAAAGGGGGTGAGCTGGTGCGCCGCCCAGTGCTGTTGGTGGATGTGGACGGACCGCTGAATCCGTATGCCGCCAAGCCACACCGGCGGCCGGAGGGATATGAGACGCACCGGTTGCTGACGCCTCGGTGGCAAACCGCCGAGCGGCGTCGGCTGACTGAGCGGGGGCTGCCGAACAGGCCCGTGAAGTCGCTGCGGGTGTGGCTCAACCCGAACCACGGCCCAGCGCTGCACGCACTGCCCTTCGACCTGGTGTGGGCGACCACATGGGAGGAAGAAGCCAACGCCTTCATCGCGCCGATCCTGAGGTTGCCTGAACTGCCCTACATTTCCTGGCCGTCGCCGCGGGCCGAGCTTGGGGGCGGTTTGTTCTGGAAGACGCCTGAGATCGTCGCGTGGGCGGAAGGCCGTGCGTTCGCATGGTCGACGACGAGATCGCAGAGACGGATCGCGCCTGGGTGAAGGACCATCACGTCGGTCCCGCCCTACTGCACCGGATCGACCCCCGATGCGGCCTTACCGACGACGACTTCGGCGCGCTGGCGGCATGGGCAACCCGCCTGGCCTGACTCCGCAACTGGTCGTCAACCGGCTGCGACGCCGTCCTGTGTGATCGTTACGGGAGAAGCTCCAGCACGACGAAAGCGTGAGCACTTCTCGCCGGAGTGCTCACGCTTCAGGGGGTGTTGTGTGGGCGACCGGTTCGCTCGGGCGCGTCAGTGCTCGGATGCGTACGGGAGGAAGGTCGCCCAGGTGGTGGGGGTGAGGGCGAGGCAGGGGCCGTTGGGGTTCTTGGAGTCGCGGACGAAGACGTGGCTCTCGTCCGGGGTGGCCACCTCAACGCAGTCGGGGCCGCTGGACGTGCTGTAACTGCTCTTTATCCACTCCAGCTTCATGTCTCTCCCAGCACTTTCTCGATGAGGGCCGTCGACTCCCGTGGGCTGAGAGCCTGTGCCCGGATGATTCCATACTGGATGTCCAGGAGCTGCACCTCTTTCGGCTCCGCGATCACGCGACTGAGGTGCGCCACCTCGACATGACCGACCGTGGTGCCATCCCCGAGCCTGAGCAACCTGAACGAGCCGTCGAGCCCTGAGTTGTCCTCACGGCTCAGAGGCAGTACCTGAAGGTCGACGTTGCGGAACGCGCAGACTTCCAACAGCCGTTCGAGTTGCGCGCGCATCACCATCTTGCCCCCGATGGGCCGACGAAGCGTCGACTCGCATTGGACAAAACCGAAGACGGACTGGACTGCCGTGTCGCTGACGATCTCTTGTCGCGCCACGCGGGCCGACACCTGCTGTTCCAACTGGTCGGCGGTGAAGGGCGGGCGGCGGGCGCTGAGTACTGCCCGTGCGTACTCCTCGGTCTGCAGCAATCCATGGACGACAGAGTTGTTGTAGGCGCACAGCTCCGTGGCCGCCGCCTCCAGGTTCTTCAAGTCCCGTACCTTCTTCGGGTACCGGACCTCCGCCACGTCCCTCTTCATCGCGGCGATCTTGCCGCCCGCGCCCAGGACCTCGTCCGCCGCGTCCAAATACTCCGGCCGGGGAATTCGCCGCCCCCGCTCAACGCAGGAGACCGTCTCCTCCCCGTACTTGATTGCCGCCCCGAACTCCGCCTGGGTGAGGCCGGCTGCCTCCCGCCACAGCTTCAGCTGCCGTGCGACCGTGCGCATCACGGCCCCGGCCTCTTCGTCGTCCAGCCCCGCTTCCCACCCGCTCTTGCTCGCTGTCCTCCCGTCGCGCGCCCTTCCCCGGACCAACTCCGGCCGCCCGCTTCCGGTCACCCCGGGCAGCCCGGACGGAAACCGGACATCTCACGTACAGACACCGGCCGTACGAATCATCCGCATTCACACATTAGGTACACGCGAACACACTGAGTGAGGAAAATTCGAGGAACACCACACCATCGAGAAGGGCCGTTCATGACACCGCCCGTCGACCTCGAGACCGATGCCGCGCGGCTGCGCGCGGTCATGGCGGAGGACCTTGCCGTACGCGGGGCGCTGGACGATCCGGCCTGGCGGGCGGCGGTGGAGGCGGTGCCCCGGCACCGGTTCGTACCCGGCTTCCACCTTCCCGCCGACGAGCGCGACGGGCAGGGGCTGACCGTGTGGCAGCCGGTCACCGCCGCGCTCGATCCCGGTCGCTGGCTGGCTGCCGCGTACTCCGACACCACGCTCATCACGCAGTTCGACGGTGACGAACCCGACTGGGAGCACCCGGCCGAGCGCCACGGAGGGGCGCCGACCTCGTCCTCCACCCTGCCGTCGCTCGTGGTGCGGATGTGGGCCGACGCCGACGTGCGGGAAGGGCACTCGGTGCTGGAGATCGGCACCGGGACGGGCTACTCGACCGCGCTGGCCTGCGAACGCCTCGGATCGGCCGCCGTGACGAGCGTCGAGGTGGACCCGCACCGGCTGGAGCGGGCCGCGAGCGCGCTGCACGGCTGCGGTTACGCACCCACCCTCGCGGTCGCGGACGGACTGTACGGGTACTGGCCCGAGGCCCCGTTCGACCGGATCGTCGCCGCCTGCTCCTTCCGGGCCGTGCCCCCGGCCCTGGTCGCCCAGGCCCGGCCGGGCGGCAAGATCCTGCTGACGCTGTCCGGCTGGCTCTACGGCTACGCCCGCGTTCTGCTCACGGTCGCCGGTGACGGCACCGCCGAGGGGTGCCTGATGGGCGGCACGGTCTCCTTCATGCCGGCGCGTACGCACGCGGCGCCGGCCTTCGGCAACCCCGCCCACTGGGCGGCGGAGCCGCCGGGGGCGGCGCGGATCGCCCGGCACGGGCCCGAGCGGATCACCGCCGCGACCGAGGAGGCCTTCCACCTGCGGTTCCTCGCGCAGAGCGCCGTACCCGACGCGCAACTGACCACCGTCGGCGACGTCGTGCATCTGATCGACGTGGTCAGCGGGTCGGTCGCCACGCTGGCCCCGGACGGTGACGGCGGTTGGCGGGTGCGGGAGGGCGGGTCGATGAGGCTGTGGGAGAGCGTCGAGCGGGTCGTCGACGTCCACGACGCGGCCGGACGGCCGGGGCCGGAGACCTTCACCCTGTGCGTCCACGGCGGCGGGCAGCACGTGCGGCACCCGCGGATGCCCTGCCTTCCGCTGCCGACGCCCTGAGGGGAGGCCTGCCGCACCGGGCAGCCCGGACGGGACCGGACACCTCACGGACAGCCGTCGGTCGCACGGGCCGCCCGCCTTCATGAAAGGTGCGCGAATCGCGACTCTGGGTGACGTGAACCAGAAATCCGTCGTATCGCGCTCCCCGCTCCATCAGTACTCCGTGCCGCTCTCCGCCACCCGCCGGGGCGCACGGCTCGCCCGTCTGCTGGCAGCCGAGCAACTGGATGCCTGGGGCATGCCGTTGGACCCGGCCCGGGGGATCGTCGCTGAACTCGCGGCCAACGCCGTGCTGCACGGGCGTGTGGCAGGGCGCGGCTTCCGGCTCGGTCTCACCGTCACGGAGCCCGGCACCCTCCGCATCGAGGTCACCGACCCCCGGGGCGATCAGCTGCCGCCGCAGGAGCGGGCGGTCGGCGGGGCGGAGCCCGGCGAATCCGGATACGGCCTGCTCCTGGTCCGTGAACTGGCCGACCGCTGGGGCGTACGAACGGGCCCGGTGCCGTGCAAGACCGTGTGGGCGGAACTGGACCTCGGCCGGTGACCGGGGCCGCTCAGCCGCGCGGGCCTGAAGGGATGCGCTCCACCACGCGCCGGAAGGCGCCCGGACCGTTCAGCCGCCCTGGCCCGCACTGCCGATCGGGCCGACCTTCACCGGGGTGCCGGAGCCGTCCGTGACCGGGAGGGAGGAGCCGCCCGGCCAGTCGAGCGGGACCGACTTCGTCTCGTCCGGCGGAGTCACCACCAGGCCCGTGACGCGGACGCCGGAGCCGCCGGAGTCGTTGACCGGGTAGACGACGGCGAAGGACACCTTCTCGCCGTCCTTCAGGACGACCGAGGGGGCCTTCTCTCCGGTGCGCTCGGCGGAGAGCGAGCCCGCGCTGGTCTTCAGGTCGACGCCCGCGTAACCCGAGATCGCGCAGTCCCGGCCGCCGCCGTTGGTGAACGTCACCGCGACGGTGCCGTCGGTGTCGCCGTCGATGGTGGCGTCCGTCGCCGTGACGTCCAGTTCGTCGGTGCGACACTTGTCGGTCTTGCCGTTCTCGTTGTTCCCGGTTCCGGCGACCGTGCCGCCCTCCTGACCCTGCTCCTGGCCCGCGTCGCCGTTCGCGGTGGGGGCCGAGGTGGCCGGCTTGGGGTCCGCGGCGATGTCGTCGCTGTTCTCGCAGGCGGTGAGCGAGAGGCCCGCGACAACGGCCAGGGCGGCGACGGTGAGCTTGGTGACGCGCATGGTGTCTTCCTCGGTGTCGGTGGGGGTGTGTGTGGCGGCCCGTCAGTAGGCCGTCGCGCATCACAAGAGCTGTCCCGCCCGCTCGCCGTTTCGCCCGACGACACGTCCGGACACGCCTGTTACAGGCGCAGGCATGCTCGGTGACATCCGTGCCGTGCCCGGCACGCACGCCGGTGTGCCGAAGTCGGGTCGGGCGGGCTCCGGTGGGTCGGCCGACGGGGCTGCGGGCCGTAAAAGACTTAAGTACCTAGGGTAAAAACCAACCAACCCGACCAAACCTCGCGTTGATCACTCGGCCGGGTGAAACGCGTCGAACTGGCTGGCGCGGCGGCGGTGCGGGCGGGCACTCTCGGCTCAGAGGGCCGGGACAACTCGGCGCTCACACAAGCCCGTACAGACGTCGGCCCCCGCCGGGACTTGCACTCCCGGGCGAGGGCCTGACCAAAGAGGAAGACAAGCCCCTTCCCCATGGCTGAGCAGAAGCTTAGTGGCGCCCCGCGCCCGATTCTGGGTGTTCGACGATCCGCCACCCCGTCCGGTGTCACTCACGTACGTACGTGCCAGTCCGGGCAGTACGTGGTCGTCGGCAACCATCTCGCCCAGCACCGCGAGTTGTCGCTGACCGCGATCGGTCTGGCGACCCACATCTTCTCGGTGCCCGAGGGCACCCCGGTCGACATCCGCAGCCTCGCCGAACGCTTCCCCGAGGGGCGGGACCGGATCGCCTTCGCCCTGCGGGAGCTGGAGGCCCACGGGTATCTGAGGCGGGTCCGTGAGCACACGGAGGACGGGCGGCTGGTGACGCGGACGTACGCCCACCACACGCCGGCGGATGTGGCGTCCGCTGCCGCCGCGGATCCCGTGCGGTCGGTGGGGCGGCGTCCCGGGGCGGGTCGCGCCCGTCATGCGGTGGAGGGCGTGGGCGGCGGGGAGGCATCCCAGGAGGACGATCAAGCCGTTGGCCAGCCGGTGGTCCCGGCCGGTCCGTCTCCTGCTCCCCCGGCCCCGGACGCGCCGACGAGGGTGCCTGAGGCGTTCGTGTCCGCCGCTCCCGTGGACCCGCCGCACGAGCCCGTTCGCCCAGGACCGCTGCATGAGAAGGCGGTGGCGCTTCTCGCGGGTCTGCGCCGAGCCGACGAGCGCCTCACGCTGTCGCTGCGGGAGGTGTACCGACTGGCCCCGGCTGTCGTCGACTGGTTCGAACGGGGGGTCGGCCCGGTCGCCGTGCGCCACACCCTGTCCGCCGACCTGCCCGTCACCATGAAGCATCCGGCGGGTGTGCTCGCCTACCGCTTGCGTGAACTGTTGCCCCCGCCGCTTCCTGCGGCTCCGGAACCTCCGCCGGCCACGGTCGGCGCCCACCGCCCTCCCGCCTTCCAGGACTGCGACGGTTGCGACCGGGTCTTCCGTGCCCCGGAACCAGGCCGCTGCCGCGACTGCCGCCTCGGACAGGCGACAGCGAGCGGGACGGCGTACGCGGCCTGAACCGCCGTCTGTGAGGGGTGGTGCGGCGGTTTCGAGGCCCGGTGACCCGGCCATCCGACCGCGGGAGCGGTGGCCGGGGCAGGGAGGCATCGGTCGGCGGCCCGAGCCGGTCGATCGCACGAGGCGGAGCGGCTCTCGGGGTGCTCCGCCGCGTCGTCGGCCGCTGACGGCTCCGTGCCTCGGGGTCGCGTCCTACTTGGACTTCGGCTTGGGCATGAAGACCAGCAGGCGGTCCAGGATCAGGACCACGGCCTCGTCCTCGCGCAGCCGCCAGGTCACGGGCCTCAGGGCACCCGGCGGGCGGTGCCGCGGGGCGGTTCAGCCGAGGCGGCGGATTGGGCTGCCGGTGAGGTAGGCCTCGATGGCTTCCACCGCCTGGCCGTAGTACGTGCGGTAGTTGAGGTGGGAGACGTAGCCCAGGTGCGGGGTGAGTCGTCGAGCACGGCGCAGCGCAGGCGCATGTCAGCCCTCTCCTGGGAGCCCGGTGCCTCCGCCGCGGCATGGGCGGGGGCCTTCGGATTGTCCCTCACGATCATGTGGCCGCGCCCGTGCCCGTGCCCTCCGCAGGGGCGAGGCGACGGCGGCAGCGAGGGCGAGCACGAAGACCGTCAGGCCGGTGACGACGACCGGGTTCACCCAGCCGGGCACCAGCTCGGTGCCCACGCCGTCCGGCGTGACGCACTGCGCGCTGACCGGCAGCGTCATCCGGGTCACCACGTGATCGCCCGGCGCTCCGGCGGCGGCGCACATCTGGTCGGGGTCCAGGATGTAGAACCCCTGGTTCACGCCGTACGCGTAGGCGCCCAGGGCCGCCGATCCGGCCAGCACGGCCAGCAGACCGCACGACACGGCGCCGGGCATGCGCGGACCGTCCTCCGGTTCCCGGTGCCACGCCCGCACGGCGAGCACCCCCGCGGTGCCCAGGACGACGAACGGCGTCAGGAACGGCGCGAGGGCCAGGGTCAGGAAGAGGGAGGCCGCCACATCTGTTCGGACATCCCGCGCCGGTGACCGGTTCCACCGTCCGCGCCCGGAACAAGGGCCCCGGGACGAAGGGCGGCTCAGTGGTGCCAGGCCCGGCCGCCCGTGTTGTGGATGAGGCGCTGGAGGACCTTCATGGTGGTCAGGTACTCCGCGTCGGAGATTCCCGCGTGGCGTTCCGTCCACAGGTCGCTCTGGAGGGCGGCCGCCTTCTCGTGGAAGGCGCTGCCCTCGGGCGTGAGGGTCAGGCGGCCGTCGGGGTGCTCGGTGATCCAGCCGGCGGTGACGGTCGCGTCGATCTCCGCCTCCATCGTGTCCGCGCCCGTGTCTAGGTAGCTGCGCAGGATGCGGGAGACCTCGGCGCGGGTCTTCGGGGTGTCCGCGCGGGCCACCTGGGCGAGGGTCCACCACTGGGGCTGGGTCGTGCCGATCCCGGCGAGGGCCGCCCGGGTGCGGGTGACGACGGCCTTGTAGGCCGCCCAGGTCCAGTAACCGACGGGCTGCTGGATGAGTTCGGCGTCGCTGTGCGAGTAGTCCATGGCGTCGACCGTAGAAGCTCAAGTTTGGTCGAGGTCAAGCGTCCCAGGGCCGACTCCGCGTCGGCAAAGGCATGGCGGGGGCGGGCGTAGCGTAGGTGGTATGACGACGTACGGATCCTTTCCCGGCACCCGGCCCCGGCGGCTTCGGACCACTCCCGTCATGCGTCGGATGGTCGCCGAGACGCGGCTGCATCCCGCCGACCTGATCCTGCCCGCCTTCGTGCGCGAGGGCGTGAGCGAGCCGGTGCCGATCGCGGCGATGCCCGGGGTCGTGCAGCACACCCGGGACAGCCTGAAGAAGGCCGCCGCCGAGGCGGTCGAGGCCGGGATCTCCGGGATCATGCTGTTCGGCGTGCCGGAGGAGGCCAAGAAGGACGCCGCCGGGACGGCGGGGACCGACCCGGACGGCATTCTGCAGGTCGCCCTGCGGGACGTGCGGGCCGAGGTCGGGGACGAGCTGCTCGTCATGTCCGACCTGTGCCTCGACGAGTTCACCGACCACGGGCACTGCGGGGTGCTCGACGACCAGGGCCGGGTCGACAACGACGCCACGCTCGAGCGGTACGCCGAGATGGGGCAGGTCCAGGCCGACGCCGGCGCCCACGTGGTCGCGCCCAGCGGGATGATGGACGGGCAGATCGGGGTCATCCGCGACGCCCTCGACCAGATCGGGCGGGAGGACGTCGCCATCCTCGCCTACACCGCGAAGTACGCCTCCGCCTTCTACGGGCCCTTCCGCGAGGCCGTCGGATCCTCGCTCAAGGGCGACCGCAAGACCTACCAGCAGGACGGGGCCAACGCGCGCGAGTCGCTGCGGGAGCTGGCGCTCGACCTGGAGGAGGGCGCCGACATGGTGATGGTCAAGCCGGCCGGCCCCTACCTCGACATCCTGGCCAAGGTCGCAGAGGCCGTCGACGTGCCCGTCGCCGCCTACCAGATCTCCGGCGAGTACTCGATGATCGAGGCCGCCGCGGAGAAGGGCTGGATCGACCGCGACCGGGCCATCCTGGAGACGCTCACCGGCATCAAGCGGGCCGGTGCGCGCAACATCCTGACCTACTGGGCCACCGAGGTCGCTCGCACGCTGCGCTGAACGGCCTCCCCCGGTGCGGCACACAGGGGGTGCGGGGACCTCTTCAGAAGCCGAGCGCCGCGTCCACGTCGGTCTGCCAGTAGGTGACCGTCAGCGCGGTGTCGACGTGCACGCCGCCGGCGGGCAGGGCGACCGTGGCGATGGAGCCGTCCTCGAAGGGGACGGTGAGGGTGCTCGTCTCGTAGCCGTTCTCGCCGCTGCCGTCGCCGGCCGACAGCAGCACCCCGGCGTAGCCGGCCTCGCCGGGCGCGACGCCGGTCAGCGACTGCGGCTTGGTCGCCTCCGCGACCGGCGGCACCGCCTGGGCCTCGCCGAAGCGGGCCGCCGGGTACGGCGGCAGCATGCACGTCTTCGAGCCGGTGTTGGTGGCGGTCAGCAGCAGGTGGTTGAGCGGGCGGGACAGCTTCTGCGCGGTGATCTTCACGTCGGCCGCGGAGCACTTGCCGGGCATGTCGTCCTGGCTGCCGGTGTCGCCGCCGTTCGTCGAACCGGCGGAGGAGCCCTTGCCCTTCTGGCCGGAGCCCGAGGTGCCGGCCTCGTCGGAGGAGCCCGCCGAGCCGTGGGAGTCCGTGCCCGAGCCGGCCGAGCCGGACGGCGCCTTGTCCCCGCCCGTGGAGGCGGAGGCGCCGGCGGACGGGGTGCTCGGGCCCGTGGCCGCCGCGGAGGAGGACGGGACGCTCTCGGCGCCCGTGTCCGAATCGCCCTCACAGGCCGTCAGGGCGAGCGCGGCCAGTGCGACGGTGGTGGCGGCGAAGAGGCGGGTGCGGGTGGTGCGTGCGGACATGAAGGGGCCCCGTTTCGGTGGAAGTTGGGTGAGCCGCTCGACCGTTGGCCGGGAGCGGCTGCTTGGATGACCACAGCTTGGGGTCCGAGTCGTCCCGCGCGCCAGCAGCGCCGCCGCATGCGGGACGCTGGGACGCCGAAGGGGGCTCTGACCTGTGGAAACGGTGTCCGTCTGGGATGCGGTACGGGGATGTTGGGAGAGGGAGGAACGGTGGCGGGGGACGACTTCGCGGAACTGCTGCGGGAGCTCAAGGAGCGGTCCGGGCTCAGTTACGGGGCATTGGGCAAGCGGCTGCACATGAGCGCGTCCACGGTGCACCGCTACGTCAGCGGGGAGGTCGTGCCCGTCGAGTTCGCGCCCGTCGAGCGGCTGGCCCGGGCGTGCCGGGCGACCCCCGGGGAACTGCTCGAACTCCACCGCCGCTGGATCAGGGCGGATGCGCTGCGCGGCGTGAAGAAGGCGGAGGAGAGGACCGGGGAGGGGCCGGAGACGCCGGGAGAGGCGGACACCGGGGCGCCCGGAGGGACGGCCGGGGACGCGCGCCCTCGGCAGCCGGAGTCCGGGGCACGGGACGCGGCCGGGGCTGCCGGGGCAACTGAGGTTGCCGAGGCCGGCGGGGTTGCTGACACAGCCGGGGTGGACGGAGCCGCCCGAGCCGGGGCTGCCGGGGCTGCCGATGCCGGCGGGGTCGGCCGGACCGAGACGGTCGGAACCGCTGGGTCAGGCAGGCCGATTGGGGCTGCCGGGGCCGGTGGGGTCACCGGCACTGCGGGGGTGGATGAAGCCGCCCGGGCGGGGACCGCCGGTGCCGCCGGGGCCGGGCGGGGCGCTGAGTCCGCCGGAGCCGCTCCGACAGGGCCGGCCGGAGCCGCGGAGGCATCCGAAGTCGCCGGGGCGGTCGGAGAGGTCGGGGGTGGGCCTGCGGGGGGACGCGGTGGCTCCGTCGCCTCCCCGTCGGCCGCGGCGTTCCGGCCGGCCGGTCGGCCGGTGGGGGAGCGGGCGGGCGGGCCGCGTCGGCGGGTGCCGCGTGCCGCCCTGTACGCCGCGACCGGCGTCGTCGCCATCGCCGGTGCCGTGGCGCTCGTGGCGAACCTCGTGCAGGGCGACGGCGACACCGGGCGGCGCGGTCCGGCCGGGGCCGCCGGGGCCGCCGTGTCGTCGTCCGCGCCGGTGTCCGGGACCGCCACCCGCCCGGCGTCCCCGCGTGCGAGCGCCTCGGCCTCGGCGTCCGCCACCCCGTCGCCGTCCGCCTCCGTGTCCGCCGAGGCGCCGGCGACGCGCCCCGGCACGGCCGCACCGAGCCGCCGCGCCCCCGCCTCGGGCCCGGCGCTCACCGTGTCGACCACCCCGTACTTCTGGGACTCCCCCTGCGACCACGCCTTCCTCGTCGACCGCAGCCCGCAGAACGTGCTGCCCCCGCCCCCGCAGCAGGACTCGGTCGGCTGGGCCACCGCCTACGGCGCGGTCTCCGCGAACCGGCAGACGGTCGTCCTCACCGTGCAGGGCACCGGCGAGGAGACCGTGGTCCTCAAGGACCTGCATGTCCGCGTGGTGGACAGCGGGCCGGCGCTGGACTGGAACCAGTACGTGATGGGCAACGGCTGCGGCGGCGGCGTGGACACCGCGTCGTTCGACGTCTCGCTCGACCTGGGCACCCCGCTGGCGATGCCGGTCGCCGGACAGCGGGACTTCCCGTACAGCGTCACCGAGTCCGACCCCGAGGTGTTCCACGTCAAGGCGCACACCAGCGGCCACGACGTGAGCTGGTACCTGGAGCTGGAATGGTCGAGCGGCGGCCGGGAGGGCACCCTGCGCGTCGACGACCACGGCCGGCCGTTCCGCACCAGCGCCTCCAAGGACGCGTCCTACTACGCGTACCCCCTCGGCAGCCACGCCTGGGAGTTCGTCGAGGGGACCTGACCGGCGGGGTGTCCGCATCACGGAAACGTCCTTGTAGACGGCACGTACTTCCCTAGGCTGCGGGCATGACAGTGACTCAGGACGCCGCCCCCACCGCCACCGCACCCCTGCCGCCGCTCGCCGCGCGGGCCCGGTCGATCGGCGGTTCGCCGGTACGGGACATCCTCGCCGTCACCGCCCGCCCCGAGGTGATCAACTTCGCGGGCGGGCTGCCGGCGCCCTCGCTGTTCGACGTGGAGGGCATCGCCGCCGCGTACCGGGCCGTCCTCGCCGAGGCACCGGCGCGGGCCCTCCAGTACTCCACCACCGAGGGCGAACCCGCCCTGCGGGCCGCGCTCGCCGCCCGGACCTCGGCGCGCGGACTGGACACCGGCGCCGACGACATCCTCGTCACCACCGGCTCGCAGCAGGCACTGTCCCTGCTCGCGACCGCCCTGATCGAGCCGGGCGACACGGTCCTCGTCGAGAGCCCCTGCTACCTGGCCGCCCTCCAGGCCTTCGGCTTCGCGGGCGCCCGCGTGATCGCCGTGCCGGGGGACGAGGACGGGCCGGACCCCGTGGCGCTGGAGGAGCTGGTGGTGCGCGAGCGGCCCAAGCTGCTCTACACCGTGCCCACCTTCTCCAACCCGACGGGCCGCACCATGCCCGCCGCCCGCCGTGCCGCCGTCGCCGAGGTCGCCGGCCGGTGCGGGCTGTGGATCGTCGAGGACGACCCGTACGGGGAGCTGCGCTTCGAGGGCGACCGCGTGCCGTGGATCGCCTCCCTGGACGGCGCCCGGGACCGCACCGTGCTGCTGGGCTCCTTCTCCAAGGTGATGGCGCCGGGCCTGCGCCTGGGCTGGCTGCGGGCCCCCGCCGAGCTGCGCCGGGCCTGCGCGGTCGCCAAGCAGGCCGCCGACCTGCACACCCCGACCGTCAACCAGCTCGCCGCCGCCCGGTACCTGGCCGACCGCGACCTGGACGCCCACGTCGCCCGCGTCGCCGCCGCCTACCGGGAGCGCCGGGACGCCATGCTGGCGGGCCTGGCGGACGCGCTCCCGGCGGGGTCGGTGTGGAACCGCCCCGAGGGCGGCATGTTCCTGTGGGCGCGGCTGCCGGAGGGCCACGACACCACCGCCCTGCTCTCCGAGGTGGTCCGGCACGACGTGGCGTACGTGCCCGGCGCCCCCTTCTACGCCGGTGAGCCCGACCGCGCCACGCTGCGGCTGTGCTTCGTCACGCAGACGCCGGACGAGATCGCGGAGGGCCTGCGGCGGCTGGGTGCGGCGCTGTCCGCACAGGGGCTGCCGGCCTAGGACGAAAGACCGGGTGCCGGTCCGGCCGGGGACGGCGGACGGGCCGGGCGGTGCGTCCCTAGGCTGGCGGTATGGCTGACAGCGCACGGACCGCACCGTTCGACCTCGACGCGTACCTCGGGCGGATCGGCTGGGAGGGGCACCGGGAGCCCGACGCGGCCACGCTGCGGGGCGTCCACCTCGCCCACATGAGGGCCGTCCCGTTCGAGAACCTCGACGCCCTGGGCGGGACGGCACCTTCCCTCGACCCGGCCCGCCTGATGGCCAAGCTGGTCCACGGGCGGCGGCGCGGCGGGTACTGCTACGAGCACAACACGCTGCTCGCGCTCGCCCTGGAGGCGCTCGGCTTCCGGGTGACCCGGCTGACCGCGCGGGTCGTCGTCGGCGCCGGCCGGGTCGAGGACCGGCCGCGCACCCACATGGCCCTGCTGGCCGAGGTCCCCGGCGAGCCGCGGCCGTACCTGGCCGACGTCGGCTTCGGGGCCGTCGGATCGCTGCTGGAGCCGGTGCCGCTGGTCGCGGACACCGAGTTCAACGACGCCGGGCGCCGCCACCGGCTGGTGCACGTGCCGCACCGGGGGCCGCTGGAGATGTGGGTGCTCCAGGCGCACGGGGCGTCCGCCGGGGCCGGCTGGCAGGCGCAGTACGCCTTCACCGTGGAGCCGTTCGAGCAGCTCGACTACGAGGTCGTCAACTGGCACATCGCCACGCACCCGCGTTCGCCGTTCTCCCGGCGGCCCTACGCGCAGCGTCTGCTGCCGGACGGTCACCTGCTCCTCGACGGGCGGGTCCTCACCAGGACCGGGACCGACGGCACGGTCACCGAGCGGAAGCTGGAGGACGACGCGGAGGTCCGCCGGGTGCTGGCGGCGGAGTTCGGCATCGACGCGCCCGAGGGGCTGCGGCTGCTCCGCTGACACGACGCGTCGGCGGCCGGTTCTGGCAGAACGCGTGGGGTTCCGGTGGTTTATGTGAAGCATTCCGGGACAGTCAACTGGGCGTTGTGCAACACGAGTTCGGGCGCCCGGGTGGTGCCCGCCACACACAGGGGGAGGCATCCGTGCGTACTCGCACCGGATGGCGGCGTGCCCTGCTCGGCACGCTGGCGAGCCTGACGGCGACGATCGGCCTGACGGCCGGACTGTCCGCGCCCGCCCACGCGGCGACCGGGACACCGGTGGCCGTCACCAAGTACAGCCACACCAGCGCACCCGGTGACTGGGTCGGTCAGGGCGGGAGCGTCGCCTACACGCCCAGGACGGCGGACATCACCGTGTCCGGGGAGAGGGAGGCGCTGACCGTCCGGATCGAGAACGAGAACGACTGGTGGACCGTCGAACTCGCCGCTCCGGCGGGTGAGAGGCTCCACCCCGGGGTCTACCGCGACGCGGAACGGGCGTCCTCGCGCACCGGGCGGGCCCCGGGCCTCGACGTCAGCGGCGACTCACGCGGCTGCAACCGGGTCTACGGGCAGTTCTCGGTCAACCAGATCGAGGCGGACGCGACCGGTGCGATCACGGTGCTGGACGCGACCTACACGCAGCGCTGCGAGGCGGCCGACGCCCCGGTCCTCAAGGGCGTCGTCAAATACCGCGCCCACCCGCTTTCCTTCACCTACGTCAGCGAGCCCGGTGACTACCCCGGCCAGGGCAGGAGCGGTACCCACACCGGCGCCACCAGCCTCTTCTCGCTCCAGGAGTGGGGCATCGGCGGACTCCAGTACGACGTGTCCGGCAAGCGCGAGACCTGGTCGGCCCTGCTCGTCCCGCCGGCCGGCGAGAGCTTCGAGGCCGGAGGCGT
This sequence comes from Streptomyces sp. 63XJN7_1_ISO-PGPR-S23-121, assembly GCF_056173025.1. Lineage (NCBI taxonomy): Bacteria > Bacillati > Actinomycetota > Actinomycetes > Kitasatosporales > Streptomycetaceae > Streptomyces > Streptomyces sp. 63XJN7_1_ISO-PGPR-S23-121. Next base: position 465,889 of record NZ_CM149653.1, read on the forward strand.
CTACCGGACGGAACGCGGCAGCGGACCGGGTGTGGCCGGCCTCGACGTGTCGGGCTTCGGCGGCTGCAACGCCAGTAACGGGACCCTGACGATCACCAAGCTGGCCCGTGGCGAGGACGGCGCGGTCACCGCCTTCGCCGCCACGTTCGTCCAGCACTGCGAGGGCGCCGAGCCGGCGCTGCGCGGGACGATCCACTACTACGCCTGACGCCCGACGGGCGGGCCGGGTGCGTCCCGGCCCGCCGCTCAGAGGCGCTCGGGCGTCCTGATGCCCAGCAGGGCCATGCCCCGGTGCAGCGTGCGGGCCGTGAGGTCGCACAGGAACAGGCGGTTCTCCACCTGCTCGGGCGTCTCGGCCTTCAGCACCGGGCACTTGTCGTAGAAGGACGTGTACAGCGAGGCGAGCTGGTAGAGGTACGCGGCCAGCTTGTGCGGGGCGTACTCGGCGGCCGCCTCGAAGACCGTGTCACCGAACGCGTCCAGGTGCAGGCCCAGCGCGCGCTCCGCCTCGTGCAGCCCCAGCTCCGGGTGAGCGGCCGGGCGGACCTCGCCGGCCTTGCGGAGGATGGACTGGATACGGGCGTAGGCGTACTGGAGGTACACGCTGGTGTCGCCGTTGAGCGAGACCATCTGGTCCAGGTCGAACTTGTAGTCGCGGCTCGGAGACGTCGACAGGTCCGCGTACTTCACGGCGCCGATGCCGACCTGCGCGGCCCGCTCCCGGATCTCGTCCTCGGTGAGGTCCCGCGCCTTCTCCCGGACGACCTCGGCGGCCCGCTGCACCGCCTCGTCCAGCAGGTCCTCGAGGCGCACGGTCTCACCCGCACGCGTCTTGAAGGGCTTGCCGTCCGCGCCGAGCACCGTGCCGTAGCCCATGTTGTGCGCGGTGACGTCGTCGTTCAGCCAGCCGGCCCGGCGGGCGGTCTCGAAGACCATCCGGAAGTGGAGCGACTGGCGCACGTCGACGACGTACAGCAGCGTGGTCGCGTGCAGGTCCTGGACGCGGTTGCGGATCGCGGTCAGGTCGGAGGCCGCGTAGCCGAAGCCGCCGTCGGCCTTCTGCACGATCAGCGGGACCGGCTGGTCGTCCTTGCCGCGGATCTCGTCGAAGAACACCACCAGCGCGCCCTCGGAGCGCACCGCGACACCCGTCTCCTCCAGGAGTCGGGCGGTCTCGGGCATGCCCTCGTTGTACGCGGACTCGCCGACGATCTCGTCGTCGCGGATCTCCATGTCGAGCTTCTCGAAGACGGAGTAGAAGTACACCTTCGACTCGTCCACGAACTGCTGCCACAGCTCCAGCGTCTCCTTGTCGCCGGACTGCAGGGCGACGACCCGCTTGCGGGCCCGCTCCTTGAACTCCTCGTCCGAGTCGAAGACCGCGCGCGACGCCTTGTACACCCGGTTCAGGTTCGACATGGCCTGCTCGCCGTCGACGTCCCCGGCCGGGGCCAGCTCGCCGGGGTGCTCGAACAGGTACTGGATGAGCATGCCGAACTGGGTGCCCCAGTCGCCGATGTGGTGCCGGCCGATCGTCTTCTCGCCGGTGAAGTCGAGCATGCCGCGCAGGGCGTCGCCGATGACCGCCGACCGCAGGTGGCCGACGTGCATCTCCTTCGCCACGTTCGGCTGGGCGTAGTCGACGACCGTGACGCCCGCGTCCTCCTTCAGCGGCACGCCGAGGCGCTCACCGTCCGCGAGCCGCGCGGCGAGGTTCCGGGTGATAGCCCGGTCGCCGATCGTGATGTTCAGGAAGCCGGGTCCGGAGACCTCGACGTCCGCGATCACGTCACCGGTGGTGAGGTGCGAGACGACCTCGGCCGCGAGCTCCCGCGGGTTCGCCTTGGACTTCTTGGCCAGGGCGAGGATGCCGTTGGCCTGGTAGTCCGCCCGGTCGCTTCGTCGCAGCAGCGGGTCGACGCCGGCGGCCTCGGGCCGGACGGCCGAGAGGGCGGACGCGAGGTGCTGCTGGACGGAGTCGCTGAGGGACGTGACCGAGGCCATGGAGGGATTCGCCGTTCTGCTCGGGTTCCTGGAGTACTACGGAAACCGAGTATCCCACGCGGTGAAAAGCGGTTTTCGCGGATGCGGGCCGGGCTGGGAGAATGGAGCGGTCAGCCGTACGGGCTGCCCTAGCTGTACTTCAGGAACACCAGGAAAAGAGGACGTGCCGATCGTGGCTCAGAGCACAGAGACCACCGACTGGGTCTCCCGTTTCGCGGACGAGGTCATCGCCGAGTCGGAGCGTCGTGCCCCGGGCAAACCGGTCGTCGTCGCGTCCGGCCTGTCGCCCTCCGGTCCCATCCACCTGGGCAACCTGCGCGAGGTCATGACCCCGCACCTGGTCGCCGACGAGGTGCGCCGCCGGGGCCACGAGGTCCGGCACCTGATCTCCTGGGACGACTACGACCGGTACCGCAAGGTGCCGGCGGGCGTCGCCGGGGTCGACGAGAGCTGGGCCGAGCACATCGGCAAGCCCCTGACCTCCGTCCCGGCCCCACGGGGCTCGGCGTACCCGAACTGGGCGGAGCACTTCAAGGCCGCGATGGTCGACGCCCTCACCGAACTGGGCGTGGAGTTCGACGGGATCAGCCAGACCGCGCAGTACACCTCCGGCGTCTACCGCGAGCAGGTCCTGCACGCCATGAGGCACCGGCAGGACATCGACGCGATCCTCGCCCAGTACCGGACGAAGAAGGCCCCGGCGAAGAAGCAGCAGCAGAAGCCGGTCGACGAGGCCGAGCTCGAGGCCGCCGAGGGCTCCGGTGCCGCCGCCGAGGACGACGGCAGCTCCGGCTCCGCCGGGTACTTCCCGTACAAGCCGTACTGCGGCAACTGCGAGAAGGACCTGACGACGGTCACCGCCTACGACGACGAATCGACCGAGCTGACGTACGCGTGCACCGCGTGCGGCTTCTCCGAGACGGTCCGGCTGAGCGAGTTCAACCGCGGCAAGCTGGTCTGGAAGGTCGACTGGCCGATGCGGTGGGCGTACGAGGGCGTGATCTTCGAGCCGAGCGGTGTCGACCACTCGTCCCCCGGTTCGTCGTTCCAGGTCGGCGGGCAGATCGTCGGGATCTTCGGCGGCGAGCAGCCGATCGGCCCGATGTACGCCTTCGTCGGCATCAGCGGCATGGCGAAGATGTCCTCGTCCAAGGGCGGCGTGCCCACCCCGGGCGACGCCCTGCGGATCATGGAGCCGCAGCTGCTGCGCTGGCTGTACGCCCGCCGCCGGCCCAACCAGTCCTTCAAGATCGCCTTCGACCAGGAGATCCAGCGGCTCTACGACGAGTGGGACCGCCTGGACGCCAAGGTGGCCGACGGCGGCGCGCTGCCCGCCGACGTCGCCGCGCACGCGCGTGCCGTGCGCACGGCGGCCGGTGAGCTGCCGAGGACGCCCCGCCCGCTGCCGTACCGGACGCTCGCGTCCGTGGCCGACATCACCGCCGGGCACGAGGACCAGGCGCTGCGCATCCTCAGCGAGCTCGACCCGTCCGACCCGCTGGGCTCGCTGGCCGAGGCCCGGCCGCGCTACGACAAGGCCGTGGCGTGGATCAACACCCACGTCCCCGCCGACCAGCGCACCATCGTCCGCGACGCGCCCGACGCCGAGCTGCTGAAGGGCCTCGACGAGCCGGCCCGGCAGTCACTGCGGCTGCTGCTCGACGGGCTCGCCGAGCACTGGTCGCTGGACGGGCTGACCCACCTGGTCTACGGCGTGCCCAAGGTCCAGGCCGGGTTCTCCGCCGACGCCACGCCGAAGGAACTGCCGCCGGAGATCAAGACCGCCCAGCGGACCTTCTTCGCGCTGCTGTACCACCTGCTCGTCGGCCGCGACACCGGCCCGCGCCTGCCCACGCTGCTGCTGGCGGTCGGGCAGGAGCGGGTGCGGACCCTGCTCGGGGAGTAGAAGGCCCGGTACGACGACGAGGGGGCGCCCGGTGCACACCGGGCGCCCCCTTCCGTCGTACCGCCACGCCGTCAGGCGATGTGGTTCTCCTCCAGCTCCGCGTTGAAGCGGTTGGAGAAGCGGACGACCAGGCGCTTGGCCTCCGCGTCCGCGAGGGACGTGCCGTACGTCGCCTCGATGTTCTCGCCGAATTCCCGCGGGGTCGGGAAGCTGTCGTCGATCGACTGCTTGAAGACCTGGTAGTACCCGTCCTCGTCCGGCTCCGCGGCGGGGGTGCCGCCGCCGTCGCCCAGTTCACGGGTGCGGCCCGGGACGACCGGGATGGGGAAGCTTCCGGTCTCCTCCGGGGAGGGCTCCTCGACGGGCGGCTCCTCCTCGTACTGGTCCCGGTACTCGTCGGCCTGCTGCTGCTCCTCGTACCACTGGGCGTACTGCTCGGCGGGGTCGTACGTCGGGTCGTAGCCGCCCTGGTACGCCACCTGGCGGGGGGTGTTGAACCAGGGACTCTGCTCCGGCCCCTCCGCCTCCGCCCGCGCCTCGGCGTCCGCCTCCGGCCCGTGCTGCGGCCGGCCGGCCGCGCCGGCCCGGACCAGCTCGGGGCGCTTCTCCATCGAGGGGGCCGCCGGCGCGGCGGGTGCCTCGGCCCGTGGCTGCGGCTCCGGCTGCGGCGCGGGCGGCAGCAGCGCCGGCTCGATGCCCGCCGCCGCCAGGCCCGCCGGGGCGGTCTGCCCGAGGGGGACGCCGTAGCGGGCCAGCCGCAGCGGCATCAGGGACTCCACCGGGGCCTTGCGCCGCCAGGCGCGGCCGAAGCGGGAGCGCAGCCGGGCCTGGTAGACCAGGCGCTCCTGCTCCAGCTTGATCACCTGGTCGTAGGAGCGCAGCTCCCACAGTTTCATCCGGCGCCAGAGGAGGAAGGTCGGCAGCGGGGAGAGCAGCCAGCGGGTGAGGCGGACACCCTCCATGTGCTTGTCGGCCGTGATGTCGGCTATTCGGCCGACCGCGTGCCGGGCCGCCTCGACGGACACCACGAACAGGACCGGGATCACCGCGTGCATGCCCACGCCCAGCGGGTCCGGCCAGGCCGCCGCGCCGTTGAACGCGATCGTCGCCGCCGTCAGCAGCCACGCCGTCTGACGCAGCAGCGGGAACGGGATGCGGATCCAGGTGAGCAGCAGGTCGAGGGCGAGCAGCACGCAGATGCCCGCGTCGATGCCGATCGGGAACACGTAACTGAAGTTCCCGAAGCCCTTCTTGAGGGCCAGCTCGCGGACCGCCGCGTACGAACCGGCGAAGCCGATCCCGGCGATGACGACGGCACCGAAGACGACCATGCCGATCAGCACGCGATGCGTCCGTGTCAGCTGAAGTGGCGCGGCCACCCGTACTCCCCTCCGTGTGCCTGTTGTTGCGCGCAACAGGGTGGCACATGTGTCCGGGGAACGGGTGGCCGGTGGGTCCTCCGGCGCCTGGGACCCCGAGCGGCGGACGTCAGCTCTTGCCCGGCGTGGACGACGACTTGGGCGACGCGGACGTGGAACCCGACGCCGACGGTGCCCCGGACGGCGACGACGAGCCGCCCGCCGCGCTGCCGTTGGCGGCCGCGACCGCGGCCACCGCCTCCTGGGCGGCCTTCTGGGCGGCCTTGGCCAGGTCGTCCGCGTCCGGCGTCTTGTCCCCGGCCAGGCCCGCGCCGTTGTAGTCGACGGTCACGACGACGTTCTCGACGCGCGCCACGACCGTCTGCTGCTTGAAGGTGCCTTCCTTCTTCTTCAGGTCGTAGCGCACGATCGCGGCCTCTTCGCCCGTGCCGCTCACCGGCGTCGTCTTCACGGCCTGCGCGCCCTCGGCGGTCTGCGCGTCCCGGAGCTGCTTGGTGTACTGGGCGCTCGCCAGCTTGTCGCCCGCGCCGCGCGCCACGTCCGACTCGAAGCGCAGCATGGACACGCTCAGCCAGCGGAACTGCGAGCCCTTGACGCCGTTGTCGGCCAGGCTGTCCCAGGAGCAACTGCCGCGGTTCGCCGTGTCGTTCGAGGCGCCTTCCTTGCCGGAGCCGGCCTTCGGCACCATCTTGTCCAGCGTCTTCTTCGACAGGGCCGCACACGGCTCGGGAAGCTTCCCGAACTTCGCCGCCTGCACCGTCGGGGACGGGCTGGCCGACGCCGACGCGGTCGTCCTGTCCGCGGCCTTGTCCTTGCCGTCGTCCGAGCCGGAGTCCGAGGAGCAGCCGGCTGCCACCAGCATCACGGGTATGGCGGCCGCGCCGGCAAGGACACGGGTGAGTCGCTTCGCTCGCTGATCACGCTGGGCTCGTCGCTGCATGGTTCCTTCACTCATGGCACTCGTGGTTCCTGCGTTCGGATCGGGTCCGAGAGGTCACCGTACGCGTTGGGCACCGTGCGCGGTCCGGCTTCGCGCGCCTCACGGGCGGCCGGCACGGGGCCTCGAACGGGGTCAGCCGCCCAGCGAATCCGCCAGCTGGGAAGCCAGTTTCCGCGCCCTGTCCTGCATTTCCTTGCTGTCGGGCACGACTCCGACCGTCGCCGGCTGCTCCGCGTACTCGATGGTCACCATCACGTTCGACGTGCGGAACGCCACAGTCACCGTGCGTCGTTCCGCCGTCGAGCCGGAGCTGCTCAGCTCGTCGTTCAGGAACGCCTCGTCGCCCAGGTCGTCCAGGAGACGGGGCTGGAGGTCGGTGGGGGTGCCGTCGGAGGCGGACGGGCCCGAAGAGGGTGCGGTGGCCGACGCCGAGCCCGAGGCGGACGCGGACGGCGAGGTGCTCGGACCGGCGGACGGCGCCCCGGACGACGGGGCGCCGGACGGGGTCCCGGAGGCCGGGTCCGACGACTCCGGTGCGACCGGCTCGGGCAGGTCGGCCGCCGCCACCTGCCGGGCGAAGAGCTGCTCGGCCTGGCTGTCGTCGCTCACGGAGTTGTCGTAGGACACGACCCGCTCGAAGTCCACGAAGAGATGGTCGGTGGCGTCCGCGGACTCGACCTTCCAACGGCAGCCGACCTTGCGGTCGGTGTTGTACGCGAGCGTCGGCTCGCCCTGGTAGGCCTTCTCGCGCTGGACCTCGTCCGCGATCTCCCGGACGCCGGGCAGCAGCGAGTCGAGCGTCTTGTGGCCGACCACGCGGCACGGCTCCGGGAGCGTGCGGTACCTGCCGGGCTGGGCCGCCTCGCTGGCGACACCGGGCCGGCCGGGCTGGGAGTTGTCCGTCGTGACGCCGTCGTCCGAGCCGCCGGTGCAGCCGGCCAGCAGCACCGCCAGAAGGGCGGCGACGCCGGATACGTAGGCCTTCCGCTGCACGGTGCGGCTCCTCTCGCCGGTGTGGCTGTGGTCGGTACTCCAGTGTCCCCGCTGGTTATTCGCTTGCCGCGCGGGGGCGACCCCTGGAGACAATGTGTATCGCACGCGCCGCCGTGAACGCCGGTCAGCTGTCTCTTTGGCTGCCCTTGGCGCCGGTTCTGCGCTTTGAGACTTCTGTTGTACTTCCGGGGGAATGAGGGCGATATGCCGTACGTGGAGATGCCGGGCGCGAAGGTGCCGATCCGCATGTGGACCGATCCGGCGACGGTCGAGGACGTGGCGCTGCAGCAGCTCCGCAACGTCGTGACCCTGCCGTGGATCAAGGGCCTGGCGGTCATGCCGGACGTGCACTACGGCAAGGGCGCGACGGTCGGGTCCGTGATCGCGATGCAGGGCGCGGTGTGCCCGGCGGCGGTGGGCGTGGACATCGGCTGCGGCATGTCGGCGGTGCGGACGTCCCTGACGGCGAACGACCTCCCGGGCGACCTGTCCCGACTGCGCTCGAAGATCGAGCAGGCGATCCCGGTGGGCCGCGGGATGCACGACGACCCCGTCGACCCGGGCCGTTTCCACGGGCTGGCGACCGCCGGGTGGGACGACTTCTGGGGACGGTTCGACGGGGTGGCGGAGGCGGTTCGTTTCCGTAGGGACCGGGCGGCTACTCAGATGGGAACCCTTGGCCAAGGCAACCATTTTGTGGAATTTTGCATTGATACGTTCGATTCGGTGTGGCTCATGCTCCACTCCGGCTCTCGGAACATCGGCAAGGAACTGGCCGAGCACCACATCGGCGTGGCACAGAAACTTCCGCACAACCAGGGTCTGATCGACCGCGACCTCGCCGTCTTCGTCGCCGACACCCCGCAGATGGCGGCATACCGCAACGACCTGTTCTGGGCGCAGGAGTACGCGAAGTACAACCGCACGCTCATGATGGCGCTCTTCAAGGACGTGGTCCGCAAGGAGTTCAAGAAGGCCAAGCCGGTCTTCGAGCGGGAGATCTCCTGCCACCACAACTACGTGGCGGAGGAGCGGTACGACGGCATGGACCTGCTGGTGACCCGCAAGGGCGCGATCCGCGCGGGTTCCGGGGACTACGGGATCATCCCCGGTTCCATGGGCACGGGTTCGTACATCGTGAAGGGCCTCGGCAACGACAAGTCCTTCAACTCCGCCTCCCACGGCGCGGGCCGGCGCATGAGCCGGAACGCGGCCAAGCGGCGCTTCTCCACGCAGGACCTGGAGGAGCAGACGCGGGGGGTGGAGTGCCGCAAGGACTCCGGCGTCGTGGACGAGATCCCGGGCGCCTACAAGCCGATCGAGCAGGTCATCGACCAGCAGCGCGACCTCGTGGAGGTCGTGGCGAAGCTGAAGCAGGTCGTCTGCGTGAAGGGCTGACGCCCGGGGCGCCGTCCGGCGTCAGCCCTCCCGGTGCACCTTGGTGTTCGACGCCTGGGCGCGGGGGCGGACGACCAGGAGGTCGATGTTGACGTGGGCGGGGCGGGTGACCGCCCACGTGATGGTGTCGGCGACGTCGTCGGCGGTGAGGGGGGCGGCGACGCCCTGGTAGACCTTGGCGGCCTTCTCCGTGTCGCCGGCGAAGCGGGTCAGGGCGAACTCGTCGGTCTTGACCATGCCGGGCGCGATCTCGACGACCCGGACGGGGCGGCCGACGATCTCCAGGCGCAGCGTCTCGGCGAGGACATGCTCGGCGTGCTTGGCGGCGACGTAGCCCGCGCCGCCCTCGTAGGTGGCGAAGCCGGCGGTCGAGGAGACGACCACGACCGTGCCGTCGCCGCTCGCCTCCAGCTTGGGCAGCAGGGCCTGGGTGAGGTTGAGGGTGCCGATGACGTTCGTCTCGTACATGCGGCGCCAGTGCTCCGGGTCGCCGGTGGCCACCGGGTCGGCGCCGAGCGCTCCGCCCGCGTTGTTGACCAGGACGCCGACCGTCCTGAACGCGGACGCGAACTCGTCGACCGCCGCGCGGTCGGTGACGTCCAGGGGGTAGGCCGTCGCCTGGTGGCCCGCGGCCTGGATCTCCTCCGCCAGCGCCTCGATCCGGTCCTTGCGGCGGGCGGTGAGGACGACGCGGTAGCCGGCGGCGGCGAGCTGCCGGGCCGTGGCGGCGCCGATGCCGCTGCTCGCACCCGTGACGACGGCGATGCGGGAGGCGGCGGACGGGGCGGCTGCGGGGGCCATGGGCTGCTCCTTGGTTCGTACGACCGGTCGCGCCCAGGGTAGTCAGCCGCCGTTGCGCGGCGCCCACATGATCACGGCCATCCCCGCCAGGCAGATCAGGGCGCCCGTGACGTCCCAGCGGTCGGGGCGGTAGCCGTCGGCGGCCATGCCCCACAGGATCGAGCCGGCGACGAAGATCCCGCCGTACGCGGCGAGGATACGGCCGAAGTGGGCGTCGGGCTGGAAGGTCGCGACGAAGCCGTACGCACCCAGGGCGAGGACGCCGCCGGTCGCCCACAGCCAGCCGCGCTGCTCGCGCACGCCCTGCCAGACCAGCCAGGCGCCGCCGATCTCGAAGAGGGCCGCGACGACGAAGAGGGAGGCGGAGCGCAGGACGAGCATGCGGGCCAGCTTCGCACGGCTGGGGTGGGGCACGGAGCGGGGGAACGGGGCCGGAATAACGTCCGGGGGCAGGTCGTTTCGACGGTATAGTTGAAGCGTAAACAACTTGGAGGTTGAGCGACCATGCAGTTCGGCATCTTCACCGTCGGCGACGTCACTCCGGACCCGACCACCGGGCGTACGCCGACCGAGCGCGAGCGCATCAAGGCCATGGTCGCCATCGCCCTGAAGGCGGAGGAGGTCGGGCTCGACGTCTTCGCGACCGGTGAGCACCACAACCCGCCCTTCGTGCCCTCGTCGCCGACCACCATGCTCGGCTACATCGCGGCGCGCACCGAGCGGCTGATCCTGTCCACCTCCACCACCCTGATCACCACGAACGACCCGGTGAAGATCGCCGAGGACTTCGCGATGCTCCAGCACCTGGCCGACGGCCGGATGGACCTGATGATGGGGCGCGGCAACACCGGCCCCGTCTACCCCTGGTTCGGCAAGGACATCCGCGAGGGCATCAACCTGGCCGTCGAGAACTACGCCCTGCTGCACCGGCTGTGGCGCGAGGACATCGTGAACTGGGAGGGCAAGTTCCGTACGCCGCTCCAGGGCTTCACATCCACGCCCCGCCCGCTGGACGGCGTCGCGCCGTTCGTCTGGCACGGCTCGATCCGCTCCCCGGAGATCGCCGAGCAGGCCGCGTACTACGGCGACGGCTTCTTCCACAACAACATCTTCTGGCCCGCCGACCACACCAAGCGCATGGTCGAGCTGTACCGGGCCCGGTACGCCCACTACGGGCACGGCACGCCCGAGCAGGCGATCGTCGGCCTCGGCGGCCAGGTGTTCATGCGGAAGAACTCGCAGGACGCGGTGCGCGAGTTCCGCCCGTACTTCGACGTCGCGCCGGTCTACGGACACGGCCCGTCGCTGGAGGAGTTCACCGAGCAGACGCCGCTGACCGTCGGATCGCCGCAGCAGGTGATCGAGAAGACCCTCGCGTTCCGCGAGTACGCCGGCGACTACCAGCGCCAGCTCTTCCTGATGGACCACGCCGGACTGCCGCTGAAGACCGTGCTGGAGCAGCTCGACCTGCTCGGCGAGGAGGTCGTGCCGGTGCTGCGCGAGGAGTTCGCGAAGAACCGCCCGGCGAACGTGCCGGACGCCCCGACCCACGCCTCGCTGCTGAGCGCGAAGAACACCGAGAAGGAAGGAGCACGCGCATGAAGCTCGTCGCCGTCTCCGCGGGACTGAGCGTCCCGTCCTCCACCCGGCTGCTGGCCGACCGGCTGGCCGCCGCGACCGCCGGGCGCACCTCGGCCGAGGTGCGGGTCGTGGAGCTGCGCGACCTCGCGGTGGAGATCGCGCACACCTTCACCAACGGCTTTCCCGGACGGGAGCTGTCCGCCGCCTTCGACGCCGTGCGGGCGGCCGACGGCCTGATCGTCGTCACGCCGGTGTTCTCCGCGTCGTACAGCGGGCTGTTCAAGTCGTTCTTCGACGCGCTGGGCGCCACGGAACCGGACGCCCTCGCCGGGAAGCCGGTGCTGATCGCGGCGACCGGCGGCACGGCCCGGCACTCGCTCGTCCTCGAGCACGCGCTGCGTCCGCTCTTCGCCTACCTGAAGGCCGTCGTCGTCCCGACCGGCGTCTACGCCGCCTCCGAGGACTGGGGCGCCGAGGGGCTGGACGGGCGGATCGGGCGGGCTGCGGAGGAGCTGGCCGCGCTGATGACCGGGCTGTCGACGGCCCGGAAGCCGGCCGGGGACACCGTCGAGGTCGTGCCCTTCGAGGAGCGGCTCGCGGCGCTGCGGCCCGCCGGGTGAGATCTCGGTAAGAAGCCCGGCCGTCCGGTCGCGGGGCTCCCGGCCTTGGCAGACTGGACGGGTGCCCCGGACTGTTCTGCTCGCCGAAGACGACCGCGCCATCCGGCACGCCCTGGAGCGCGCCCTCACCCTGGAGGGCTACCGGGTCACCGCGGTCGCCGACGGCGTCGAGGCGCTGGCGCAGGCGCACCGCGGACGCCCGGACGTGCTGGTCCTCGACGTGATGATGCCGGGCATCGACGGCCTCCAGGTGTGCCGGGTGCTGCGCGCCGAGGGCGACAGCACCCCGATCCTGATGCTGACGGCGCTCGTGGAGACCGCGGACCGCATCGCGGGACTGGACGCGGGCGCCGACGACTACGTGGTCAAGCCGTTCGACGTCGAGGAGGTCTTCGCCCGGCTCCGCGCGCTGCTGCGTCGCACCGACCGGACGGAGCCGGACACCGCCGGGGTGGCCACCGCCGGGGACGCCCCGGTCCCGGCGGCGGGTGAGGACGCGCCCGGGCAGGCCGCGGAGGCCGATCGCCGGTATTTGGAGGCGGCCGGGCTGCGCATGGACCCGCAGGCCCGCCGCGCCTGGCGGGGCGGGCGGGAGCTGGAGCTGACCCGCACCGAGTTCGAGCTGCTGGAACTGCTGGTCCGCAACGCGGGCATCGTCCTCGACCACTCCACGATCTACGACCGCATCTGGGGCTACGACTTCGGCCCCGGCTCGAAGAACCTGGCCGTCTACGTCGGCTACCTGCGCCGCAAGCTCGACCAGCCGGACGCCCCGCAGCTGATCCAGACCGTGCGCGGGGTGGGTTACGTGCTGCGGGAGGGCTGAGTGGGCACCTCGCCCGGACCGGGCGGCCGGGGGCGGCGGCCCCGGCTGCTGTCGTTGCGGACCACGTTCGCGGTGTCGTTCGCGACGGTCGCGGCCGTGGTCACGGTCCTCGTCGGCGTGCTGTCGTACAACGCCGCCGCACGCCTGGTGCGGGTGGACCAGGAGACCGTCTTCGACCAGGTCGTCCAGGACCTGCGGGCCGAGGTGCGCCAGCGGCCGATGTCACCCGGCGACTTCTCCTCCTCCGCGCCCGGCCACGACATCGTGCGCCCGGCCCGTACCGACGTGCAGGTGCTCGGGCCGGACGGCGAGGTCTCCGACCCGGCCGGCCGCCGGCTGCCGGTGACCGGCGGCGACCGGCGGACCGCGGGTGCGGCGGCGGCCGGGCGGATGGTGCAGCACAAGGACGTGGACGTCGGCCACGACGTCTACCGGATCGCGACCGTCTCGCTCGGGGACGGCCGGGGTGCCGTCCAGGTGGCGCAGGAGTTCAGCGACACCGAGGACCTGCTGCGGGCGCTCCAGCGCCGGACGCTGGTGCTGATGGCCGCCGTGGTGACCGCCGCGGGCCTGTTCGGCTGGTGGCTGGCCCGGCGCATCACCCGGCGCCTGATCGCCCTCACCTCCGCCGCCGAGGACGTCGCCCGCACCCGGCGGCTCGGTATCCAGGTCCCGGTCACCGGCCACGACGAGGTGGGGCGGCTGGGCCGCGCCTTCGACCGCATGCTGGGGCGGCTCGCCCAGTCGGAGGAGGACCAGCGGCGCCTGGTCCAGGACGCGGGCCACGAGCTGCGCACCCCGCTGACCTCGCTGCGCACCAACATCTCGCTGCTCCGCCGGATCGACGAGCTGCCGCCCGCCGCCCGCGAGGAGCTGGTCGCCGACCTGGGGCAGGAGGCCCGGGAGCTGACCGACCTGGTCAACGAACTGGTCGAGCTGGCGGCCGGCCAGTCCGAGACGGAGCCGGTGCGGCCGGTCGACCTGGGCGAGATCGCGTACGAGGTGGCGACCCACGCGCGACGCCGCACCGGGCGCGAGATCAGCGTGCGGGCCTGCGGCGACACGACGACGGACGGCCGGCCCGTCATGCTGACCCGGGCGATCTCCAACCTGGTCGAGAACGCCGCGAAGTTCGACCGGGCGGGCACGGGCCCCATCGAGGTCACCGTCGCGGGACCCGCCCGCCCCGGCACGATCCGCGTAGAGGTCCGCGACCGGGGCCCCGGCATCACCGACGCCGACCTGGCCCGGGTCTTCGACCGCTTCTACCGCGCCGCCGACGCCCGCTCCCAGCCCGGCTCGGGCCTCGGCCTGTCCATCGTGCGGGAGGTGGCGCTGGCGCACGGCGGCACGCCGTTCGCCTCCCGGCGGGACGGGGGCGGGTCGGTGATCGGCTTCACGGTCGGCGAGCACCCGGCACCGGACGACCCGCCGGGCACCGGGCCGGGCTGACGGGGCGGGCCGGCGGCGGCGGGTGTCCTTCGGGGCAGGGGGCGCGTCGGGTCAGGCCGGGCCGGCCAGTTCGTATCCCGCCTCGTCGACGGCGGCGCGGACGGCCTCCTCGTCGAGCGGGGCGGTGGAGGTGACGGTCACCTCGCCGGTGGCGGCGACGGCCTCGACCGCGGTGACGCCCGCCAGCGCGGAGATCTCCTGGGATACCGCGCCCTCGCAGTGACCGCAGGTCATGCCGGTCACCCGGTAGACGGTGGTGACGCCGGCGCCCTGGCCGCCCTCCGCCGCGGCACCGCCGTGGCAGGAGCCGTCGGTGGTGCAGCAGGAGCCGGAGGTGTTCTGGTCGGCGGTCATGGCGTCTCCCTGGGGTTCGTCGGCAGATGGGCAGCACGGGAAGCGCGCCTCTCACTGCGCTCCCGCACCGCTCACTGTATACCCCTGGGGGGTACCTGGGAAGGCGGAGCCGGCGCTCAGACCGACGACGTGTGGCCGCGGTCGGTGCACAGCGACCAGATGACGAAGACGCCGACGCCGATGGAGATGATCGCCCAGAGCGGGGTGTAGGGCAGCCACATGAACTGGAGGATCACGAAGAGCGCGGTGAGCCCGACGCCCAGGCCCCGCGCCCACGGGGCGCCCCTGAGCACGCCCAGGCCGGTGAGGGCGAGGAGGATGCCGACGATCAGGTGGATCCAGCCCCAGGACGTGAGGCTGAACTTGAAGACGTAGTCGCCGACGGACGCGTAGACGTCGTCCTTCGCGATGGCGGCGATGCCGTTGAAGATGCCGAAGATGCCTTCGATCAGCATCAGCACCCCGGCGAAGACGACGCCGCCGGAGGCCCAGGCACTCCTGCTGCCGCCGGCCCGGCCGCCGGTGCTGTGGGTCGCGTTGGCCATGGTCTTCTCCGTCCCTCGGAAATGCCCGGTGTTCGGGGGATTTCGAGTGTTGGCCCGCGGCCGGGAGGCGGCGAGCCGGTGTGGGCCGTTCGGGTGAGGGCGCCGACGGAGTCCGGCATGAAGACGCGGGGCAAGACTGCCGGAAGTCGGCAATGCGGCGAGACGTGCCGGTCGGCAGGATGGGGGCGAGGGGAGCGTGTGAGACGGCTCCGGTGCCGGGCACCGGCAGGTGAGCCGTCGGAGCCCGGACGTGCCGTTGCCGTCCCGGGCGGGATACGGGCAGGACACGGGGGGTAGGACATGCGGACATTCGACGAAGCCGCCGGGGCGGTCCCCGCCGTCCCCCGCACCGCCGCGCCGCGCACTGCCACCGGCCTCCGCCGCGCCGTCGGGTCCGTGGGCGCCGGCGCCCGGAGTGCCGGCCGAGTACCGGCCGCGGCCCCGCACCCGCTGCCGACGGCACTCGCCGGACCCCGCGCCCTGGGTGCCGGCGCCCGTCCCGGTCCCGTCGCCCCGGCACCCGCGCCGGGCGGCCTCGTGGACCTCGCCGCCGCGCCCGTCACCGCACGGCGCGCGCTCCGGCCCGCCGTACGGCCGTGGCGCCGGCCCTCCCCCGACGAACCCGGGCCGTCCCGGACGGCCGCCTGAACTCCGCGGTGCCGTGCCGTGCGATCCGCACCGGCCGCCGCTGTGACACCTCCGGGCCCTGCTCGGGCTCGCCCTTCCCAGTCGCCAAGGACGTGCTGATGAATGCCATGACCGTGGGCGCGTGCGCGCTCGTCGTCCTCTGTGTGCTCGCCCTACTCGTCGTCTCCCGGCTGTTCCGCAAGGTGGAGCAGGGCAAGGCGCTCATCGTCTCCAAGATGCGCAAGGTCGACGTGACCTTCACCGGGCAGGTCGTCCTGCCGGTGCTGCACCGGGCCGAGGTGATGGACATCTCGGTGAAGACCATCGAGATCACCCGGGCCGGCAAGGAGGGCCTGATCTGCCGGGACAACATCCGCGCGGACATCCGCATCTCGTTCTTCGTCAAGGTCAACAAGACCGTCGAGGACGTCGTCAAGGTCGCGCAGGCGGTCGGTACGGCGCGCGCGAGCGACCGCGACACGCTGCAGGAGCTGTTCCACGCGAAGTTCTCCGAGGCGCTGAAGACCGTCGGCAAGCAGCTGGACTTCACCGACCTCTACACCAAGCGCGAGGAACTGCGGTACCGGATCATCGAGGTCATCGGCGTCGACCTCAACGGCTACCACCTGGAGGACGCGGCGATCGACTACCTGGAGCAGACGCCGCTGTCCCAGCTCGACCCGGCCAACGTCCTCGACGCGCAGGGCATCCGCAAGATCACGGAACTGACGGCCGTGGAGCACGTGCGCACCAACGAGGCCCAGCGGACCGAGGAGAAGGAGATCACCCGGCAGAACGTCGACGCCCGGGAGGCGATCCTGGAGCTGGAGCGCCGCCAGACCGACGCCGAGATCAAGCAGCGGCGGGAGATCGAGACCGTGCGCGCCCGCGAGGAGGCCGAGACCGCGCGAGTGGTGGAGGAGGAGCGGCTGCGCGCGCAGGGCGCCTTCCTGCGCACCGAGGAGCAGCTCGGCGTCCAGCGCGAGAACCAGGCCCGTGAGGTCGCCGTCGCCGCGAAGAACCGGGAACGGGTCATCGCCATCGAGAACGAGCGCATCGAGAAGGACCGGCTGCTGGAGGTCATCGCGCGGGAGCGGGAGACCGAGCTGACCCGGATCGCGGCCGAGAAGGAGGTCGAGGCGGAGAAGCGGGAGATCGCCGAGGTCATCCGCGAGCGGGTCGCCGTGGACCGCACGGTCGCCGAGCAGGAGGAGTCCATCAAGAAGCTCCGCGCGGTGGAGGAGGCGGAGCGGCAGCGGCAGACCGTGATCATCGCCGCCGAGGCGGAGGCGCAGGAGAAGCTGGTCAAGGACATCAAGGCGGCGGAGGCCGCGGAGCAGGCCGCCACCCACCGCGCCGCCGAGGAACTGACCCTGGCCGAGGCCCGGCTGAAGAGCGCCGACCTCGACGCCCAGGCCAAGCTGCGGCTCGCCGAGGCCGTCCGCGCGGAGAGCGCCGCGGAGGGGCTGGCCGCCGTCCAGGTCCGCGACAAGGAGGCCGAGGTCATCGAGAAGGCCGGCCGCGCGGAGGCCGAGGCGGCCGAGGCCCGGATGCGTGCCGAGGCCGAGGGCGTCCGGGCGAAGGCTCTCGCCGAGGCCGAGGGCATCGGCGAGAAGCTCAAGGCCGAGGCGGCCGGCCTGACCGAGAAGGCGGCGGCGATGGCCGCGCTCGACGAGGCGTCCCGCACCCACGAGGAGTACCGGCTGCGCCTGGAGGCGGAGAAGGAGATCCGGCTCGCCGGACTGGACGTGCAGCGGCAGGTCGCCGAGGCGCAGGCCACCGTGCTCGCCACCGGTCTGGAGAACGCCGACATCGACATCGTCGGCGGCGAGTCGGTGTTCTTCGACCGCCTGATGTCCTCCATCGCGCTCGGCAAGAGCGTCGACGGCTTCGTCGAGAACTCCGCGACCGCCCAGGCGCTGGCCGGGCCGTGGCTGGACGGCACGTCGAACATCGCCGACGACCTCGGCCGGATCCTCGGCTCGGTCTCCACGGCCGACGTGCAGAACCTGACCGTCTCCGCCCTGCTGATGAAGCTGATGAAGACCGGTGACCCGCACGCCGGCCAGCTGCAGAAGCTGCTCGACAGGGCGGGGGAGCTGGGGCTCGCGGACGCCCCGCTGACCTCCCTCAACGGCAGCTCCAGGGGCTGACGGCCGCCCGACCACGTAGTCCCCCCGGCCGCCGCCGCACAGCGGCGGCGGCCGGGGAGCCCACTCGCGGAAAGGAGCCCCATGGCAACCGGGGCGGACACCAGCGCGCACGCGACACCGGACAGCGGCCTCCACGACGGGCCGCAGGAAGCGCTGGACACCGGCACCTACGAGGTGCTCCGGGACCGGCTCACCGCGCAGGCCGCCGAACTGGCCCGGCGGGCCGAGGCGCTGAACCTCCGCCGGATCCAGGAGTTCGGCTCGGCCGGACTGGAACTCGCCGGCACCGAGCGGCTGCGGACCGAGCGGCCCTGCGTCCCCCGGGACGTCGTCGCCGTCGGCGGGACGCTGCTGTTCGGGTACAACACGGCCTTCGCGACCCGGACCGAGACCGCCGTGGGCGACGTCCTCGCGCTGCACGACCGGGATCTGAACCGGCTGCCCGAGGACGCCGTGCCGGGCCTGCTCGACGACCCGGCCTTCGTCCGGGAGTTCGCGGCCCTGTACCGCTACTACCGCGAGGCCACCCTGCTGCGGCTGCGCCGCGTCGACGGCAGGCTGCTCGCCGTGTTCCGCACCGGCGAGAAGGCCGACGACATCCGCGTCCTGCGCTGGGCCCTCACCGACGACGGACGGGCGTCGTTCCTGGACGCGCGCGGCGACCGCGACCACGTCCTGCCGCCCGCCCACGACTTCACCTGGACCCGGACGACCCGCGAGGACCACGTCCTCGGCCGCCACCCGCACGTCTCCGTCGGGGGCGAGGTCTTCGTCTCGGCCGTCGGCGGCACGCTCACCGTCAAGGTGGAGAACGACACCGGGACCGAGCGGGGCATCCACGGCGAGCCGGTCGCCGAACCGCTCCAGGCCCTCGCCGACGCGGACATCGCCCACGCGCGCGTCGGCGCGCTGATCCTGCTGCGCGTACGCCCCTACAAGGAGGAGACCGACCGGTACCTGGTGTTCAACACCCTCACCAGGACGGTGGTCCGCCTCGACGGCATCGGGCAGGCCTGCCGGCGCCTCCCCGACGACCAGGGCATCATCTTCCCCGGCGGCCACTACCTGGCCGCCGGCACCCACCGCACGTACGAACTCGACACGGCCGGGCTCGAGTTCGAGCGCGAGCTGCGCGCGCCCAACGGCGAGGACGTGCTGTACGCCTTCCACGCCCCCGCGCACGGCCGCAGCCTGCTGCTGCCGTACAACCTGATCCGCAAGGAGGCGGCGACCCCGCTGTCCTGCCGCGGCTGGGCGCTGTTCGACGACGGCACGCTCACCCTGCTGCGCACCGAGGACGGCGGCGAGCCGGCCCGGGTGCACCCGGTGCAGCGGTGGACCTCCCCGTACGTCTCCGACACGTACGCGGCGGCCCGGCCGGCGGGCAGCGGTCCGCTGGCCCGCATCGGCAACGCCGACCTCGTCCGGGGCCTCTCCGACTGCCTGTCCGTGGTCCGTGCCGCCACCGGCACCACGCCGACCGGCGAGGTGTACGCCGAGCTCGCCGCCGCCTGCGTCCGGGCGGCCGACGCCCACCACTGGCTGGGCGACCCCGAGGCCGGCGACCTGGCCGGCCCGTTGGAGCAGGTGCGGGACACCGCGCGGCAGGTGCTCGCCGAGTTCGAGAACGTGCGGGCCCTGACCGCGCGGGCGGACGACGCGCTGGAGGAGGCCGCCGACCGGCTCGCCGCCGTCGTGCGCCGGCTGCGCGGCGAGGCACCGCGCGGGGCCGCCGCCTGGGTGACCGGGCTGGCCGAACTGCGCCGCGCCCAGGGGCACCTGCTGACCCTGAAGGACATGCGGTACGCGGACACCGCCCGCATCGACGACCTCGCCGCCGGCGCCGAAGCCGACCTGGCCGCCTTCGGCCAGCGGGCCGTCACCCACCTGGCCCGCGAGGACGCCTTCGCCGAGCACCACGCGGACGTCGAGCGGCTCGTCGCGGACGCCGGAGGGATCGGCACCGCCGCCGAGGCCGAGCCGCTCGCCGGCCGCCTCGACGAGCTCGCCGGGCAGCTCGGCACGGTGACCGAGATCGTCGCCGGGCTCGACATCGGCGACGCCACCGTCCGTACCGCCATCCTGGAGCGCGTCGCCGAGGCGCTCGCCGGGGTCAACCGCGCCCGCGCCGTCCTGGGCGCCCGCCGCCGCGCCCTGCTCGACCAGGAGGGCCGCGCGGGATTCGCCGCCGAGTTCGCGCTGCTCGGCCAGACGGTCACCGGTGCGCTGGCGGTGGCCGACAGCCCCGAGCGTTGCGACGAGCAGCTCGCCCGCCTGCTGGTCCAGGTGGAGAACCTGGAGTCCCGGTTCGCCGAGTTCGACGACTTCCTCGGCGAACTGGCGGACAAGCGCGACGAGATCCACGAGGCGCTCTCCGCCCGCAAGCAGTCCCTCGCCGACGCCCGCGCCCGCCGCGCCGAACGCCTGGCGGACTCGGCCGCCCGCGTGCTGCGGACGGTCGTGCGCCGGGCCGCGGCGCTCGCCGACGCGGACGCCGTCACCACGTACTTCGCCTCCGACCCGATGCCCGCCAAGGTCCGCCGCACCGCCGCGGAACTGCGCGAACTGGGCGACCCGGTGCGCGCGGAGGAACTCGACGGCCGCCTGGAGGCCGCCCGCCAGGAGGCGTCCCGCGCCCTGCGCGACCGCACCGACCTCTATGCCGACGGCGGACGCACCCTGCGCCTGGGCAACCACCGCTTCGCCGTCGGCACCCAGTCCCTCGACCTGACCCTGGTCCCGCACGGCGACGGCCTGGCCCTCGCCGTGACCGGCACCGACTACCGCTCACCGGTCACCGACCCGGACTTCGCGGCCACCCGCCCCTACTGGGACCGGCTGCTGCCGTCCGAGTCGCCCGGGGTCTACCGCGCCGAACACCTCGCCGCCCGCCTGCTCGACGCACACGGCCCGGCCGCCCTCGCCGAGACCGGCGACCTGCCGGCCCTGGTGCGGGGCGCGGCCCAGGAGGCGTACGACGAGGGCTACGAGCGGGGCGTCCACGACCACGACGCCACCCTCATCCTCACCGCCCTGCTGCGCCTGCACGACGGCGCGGGCCCGCTGCGCCACGAGCCCGCCGCGCGGGCCGCCGCCCAGCTGTTCTGGGCGCACGGCACGACGGACGGGGCCCGGCAGGACTGGCGGCGGCGCGCGGTCTCGCTGGCCCGCGCCCGGGACACCTTCGGGCTCGCACCCGCCATCGCCGAGCTGCGGCAGGAGCTGGCGCGGGCCGTCACCGCCCGGTCCGGGGAGACGGAGGAGACGGCGGAGGCCGCCGCGGCGTACCTCTTCGAGGAGCTGACGAGCGGTCCCGAGGGCTTCGTCCTGGGCGCGGGCACCCGCACGCTGCTGGACAAGTTCCGCCGCACGGTGGGCGGTCCGGCCTACGACGAGGACATCGCCGCCCTCGATGACCTGGCCGCGCGCCGCCAGCTGGTCGAGGCCTGGCTCACCGCGTACACGGAGTCCACGGGCACCGAGACCACGCCGGGCGACCTGGCCGAGGCGGTGGCCGCCGAGCTCTGCCCGGACCTGCCGCGCTACCCGTACGACGCCCCGCTCACCGAGACCGTGCGCGGCCTGCTCGGCACGCACCCGCGCGTCACCGACGGCACCCTCACCGTGCGCGTCGACGAACTCCTCGCCCGCACCCGCGCGTTCCGCGCCCACGACGTGCCCGGCCACCGCGCCTACCAGCACCACCGCGGCACCCTGCTGGCCGCCGAGCGCGCCCGGCTGCGCCTGGACGAGTACCGTCCGCGCGTGCTGCCGGCCTTCGTCCGCAACCGGCTCATCGACGAGGTGTACCTCCCGCTGATCGGCGACAGCCTCGCCAAGCAGCTCGGCACCGCCGACTCCGCGCACCGCACCACCGGCGGCGGGCTCCTCCTGCTCGTCTCCCCGCCCGGCTACGGCAAGACCACGCTCGTGGAGTACGTCGCCGAGCGCCTCGGCCTGATGCTGGTGAAGATCAGCGGTCCGGCGCTGGGCCACGCGGTGACCTCGCTCGACCCCGCCGAGGCGCCCGACGCCACCGCCCGCCAGGAGATCGAGAAGATCAACTTCGCGCTGGAGGCGGGCAGCAACACCCTGCTGTACCTGGACGACATCCAGCACACCTCGCCCGAGCTCCTCCAGAGGTTCATCCCGCTGTGCGACGCCACCCGCCGTGTCGACGGCGTGCGGAACGGCGAACCGCACACCTACGACCTGCGCGGCAAGCGCTTCGCCGTGTGCATGGCCGGCAACCCGTACACCGAGTCCGGCAGCCGCTTCCGGGTCCCCGACATGCTCGCCAACCGCGCCGACGTCTGGAACCTCGGCGACGTCCTCACCGGCAAGGAGCACGTCTTCGCGCTGAGCTTCGTCGAGAACGCCCTGACGGCCAACCCGGTCCTCGCCCCGCTCGCCGGCCGCGACCGCGCCGACCTCGACCTGCTGATCCGCCTGGCCGAGGGCGACGGCACGGCCCGCGTGGACCGGCTCCTCCACCCCTACGCGCCGGCCGAACTGGAACGCGTCCTGGCCGTGCTGCGCCACCTGCTCACGGCACGCGACACGGTCCTCGCCGTGAACGCCGCGTACATCGCCTCCGCCGCCCGGACGGACGAGGCCCGGACGGAGCCGCCCTTCCGGCTTCAGGGTTCGTACCGCAACATGCGCAAGATCGCCCAGCGCATCCAGCCGGTCATGAACGACGAGGAGCTGTCGGCGCTGATCGAGGACCACTACCGGGCCGAGGCGCAGACCCTCACCACGGGAGCCGAGGCGAACCTCCTCAAGCTGGCCGAACTGCGCGGGACGCTCGACGCCGCGCGGGCGGAGCGCTGGGCCGAGGTGAAGGCCGCACACGTGCGCGGTCGGGCACTCGGCGGCCCGGAGGACGACCCGCTGACCCGGGCCGTGGCCGCCCTCGGCCTGCTCGCCGACCGGATCGGCGCCGTCGAGTCGGCGATCGACCGCGCCCGTCAGGCGGGCCGGGGGCTGTAGTAACCCAGGAACATGTCGACGCCACTGACGATCAGACGGTCGGTGAGGGCGTCGTCGATGTGCGTGCCGTACGAGCCGAAGACGATGTGGGGGAAGATCAGCAGCGCGTAGAGCTGGAGGACGGCCGTGTCCAGGTCGGGGACGACCAGGCGGCCCCGGTCGGCGAGGGTGCGCAGGGCCTGGGCGACGGCCGGGTGGTGGCCCTCGGGCCCGTGGCGCTGCCAGGCGCGGCCCAGCTCGGGGAAGCGGTGCGCCTCCGCGGCGACGAGGTTGCGCAGCGCCGTCACGTCGTCGTCGGCGCGGACCGACCGGACCCAGCCGCGGGCGGCGTCCAGCAGGGTCGGGCGGAGATCGTCGGCCTCGGCCAGGTGCGTGAGAGCGGCCGCCGGCTCTCCGGTGAGGGATTCGTCCACGGCACCGGCGATCACGGCGGTGAAGAGGGCTTCCTTGCTGCCGAAGTGGTTGTAGACGGTCACCTTGGACACGCCCGCCGCGGCGGCGATGGCGTCCATGCCGACGCCGAAGCCCTCCCGCAGGAAGAGCTCACGGGCGGCTCGCACGATGGCCTGCCGCTTGAGCGCCGCACGCGCCCCGCTCGGTGGCCGTCTGGTCCCTTCCGTGTCCATGTGCCGAGCCTAGCACCCGTCTGTACTGAACAGTTGAGTTCAGTTGAACTGTTCCGTACAGTTCAGTTCAGGTGTCCGGCGTCGCGTGGACCGTTGCTCCCGGCGCTCGCCGCCCTGCCGCATGACCGCCGCCCCGGAAGGACACGCCATGGCCCACTCGCCGCCCGACATGTCACCCGCGCCCGTCCGCACCGACCCGGCCGCCGACCCCCGCCGCTGGGCCGCGCTGGCCCTGGTCTGCCTGGCCCAGTTCATGCTGATCCTCGACGTCACCGTCGTGAACGTCGCGCTGCCCGGCATGGCGGCCGACCTCCACCTCGGCCGCTCGGCGCTGACCTGGGTCGTCACCTCCTACACCCTCTGCTTCGGCGGTCTCATGCTGCTGGGCGGACGTCTCGCCGACGCCCTGGGCGCGCGCCGGACCCTGCTCACCGGGCTCGCGCTCTTCACGGCGGCCTCGCTGGTCTGCGGTCTGGCCGGCGGTGCCGCGACGCTGCTGGCCGGCCGCGTCGCCCAGGGGGTCGGCGCGGCCCTGCTCTCACCGGCCGCGCTCTCCGTCGTCACGACCACCTTCCACGGCCGGGAACGCCACAAGGCCCTCGGCGTGTGGGCGGCCCTGGGCGGGTCGGGTGCCGCGGCCGGGGTCCTCGTCGGCGGGGCGCTGACCGGCGGGCCCGGCTGGCAGTGGGTCTTCTACGTCAACGTGCCCGTGGGCCTGGCCGTGCTCGCCGCCGTCCCCTTCGCCGTGGCGGCCCGCGCCCCGCGGCCGACCGGGCTCGACGTGCCCGGGGCGCTGCTGGTCACCACGGGCACCGGGGCGCTGATCCACGGGCTCGTGGAGGCGGGCGACTCGGGATGGGGGAGTCCTTCGGCCCTGCTGCCGCTGGCGGGCGCCGCGGTGCTCTACGCGTCGTTCGCCGCCGTCGAGCGGGCGAGCCGGACCCCGCTGATGGACCTCGGCACGTTCGCCCGCCGTCCCGTCCTCGCCGGGGCTTTCCTGATGCTCGTGGCCACCGGCCTGCTGATCTCCTACTTCTTCCTCGGCTCGGCCCACCTTCAGCACGTGCGCGGCTTCGGCCCGTTGCGGACCGGCCTGGTCTTCCTGCCGGTGGCCGTCGCCACCGGCGTCGGCGCGCACCTCGGCTCCCGCCTGGTCGGCGTCGTCGGCAGCCGGGCCGTCGCCGTCGGCGGGCTGGCGGTCGCCGCCGCGGGGACCGTGCCGCTGGCCCGGCTGTCGGAGACGGGCGGCGTGTACGCCGCGCTGCTGCCCGGCTTCGCCGTAGCCGCCCTCGGCCTCGGCGCGGTCTTCGTCACCGCGACCACCACGGCGCTCGCCATGGTCGACCACCGGGAGGCGGGGCTGGCGTCGGGTGTCGTCAACACCTTCCACGAGGTGGGCGGCTCGGTCGGCGTGGCGGTCGTCTCCACGGTCGCGGCCGCCGGCCTCGAACGGGGGTCCGCCGGCGGATTCGCCGACGCGTTCGCGCTGTGCGCGGTCGTGGCGGCCGTCGGTGCGGTGGTGGCCCTGTCCCTCGTGCCCCGGGGCAGGCCCCGGACGACGGCCGGACCGCACGGCCACTGACCCGGCGGCCGTGCGGCGCGGACGGCCGTACGACGCGGACGCCGGGCGGCCCCTCGGCGATCGAGGGGCCGCCCGGGCCGGAGACGGTGCGGTCAGTGGTAGGCGTGGACGACGGCGTGGCCCTTGCCGCGGCCGATCATCCACTTGTTGACCGGCGTGGTGAGGACGAACGCGATGGCGAGTCCGCCGAGCAGCGCGTACCAGAACAGCCCGTCCGACAGGTGTGCGTCCATCGCACCCGGCACGAGGGCGATGATCCCGTTGTCGACCAGCTCCATCACCGCGATGGACACCGTGTCGGCGGCCAGGGCGACCTTGATCGCGGCCCTGAGGTCCAGTCCGGCCCGGCGTACCGCGAAGAGCGTGAACGAGTAGCCGAAGAGGAACGCGAGCGCGATGGCGAGGATCATCGTCGGGACGTTGCCCCACATCAGGGCGGTACCGATCACCATCCCGAGGATCTCGCCGATGGCGCACCCGGTCAGGCAGTGCAGCGTCGCCTTTGCGGCCATCGCCCACGAGGCCGGCCCGTGCCCGTGCCCGTCGTGGTGCTCGCCGTGGCCGCCCGCGGGAGCGGTGTGGTCGTGCGCGGCGCCGGAGTGGTGCGTGCTGTGGTCCATGACTGCGTCCCCAATCGAAGTCGTGACGGGCCGGCCGACGACCCCTCACGACTCAGGAGCATATACCCCCTGGGGGTATATGCCCAACAGTCCGGGGGAGTCGGGAGGAGTCAGGGGAACCGTCCACCCGGCCGGCCGGGTGGAGGAAGAGGGGACGGGGCGGGCGCCGACGGCACCCGCCCCGCGGTGAGGAAGGGCGGTCAGTCCTTGCCGAGCAGGCTGTTCATCCGCTCGATCTCCGCGCTCTGCGAGGTGATGATCTCTCCGGCCATCGCCCGGGCGGGCCCGTGGGCGCCGTCGGCCTGCTCGGTCCTGGCCATCTCGACCGCGCCCTCGTGGTGCTCGACCATCATCTCCAGGAAGGCGGTGTCGAACGCCTTCCCCGAGGCGTTCTCCAACTCGGTCATGTCCTGGGCGGTCATCATGCCGCCCATGCCTCCCGTGCCGTCCATGCCGTGCATGGAGTGGTCCGTGGCGCCCTCGGCGGGCACCTCCTCGCCCCAGGAGGTGAGCCAGCCGGACAGGGTCCTGATCTCCGGGTCCTGGGCCTTCCTGATGTCCTCGGCGAGCTGCTTCACCTCGGCGGACCGAGCCCGGTCCGGCGCGAGGCCGGCCATCGCGACGGCCTGGCGGTGGTGGGGGATCATGCCCTTCGCGAACGCCACGTCGGCGGCGTTGTGCTGCCCCTGCGGGGCGGAGGCGGAGGACGGCGCGGAGGGCGAGGCGGCGTTGTGGCCGCCGTGTCCGGCCGGGGTGCCGTCGTCACCGGCACCGCCGCAGGCGGCCAGGACGAGCGTCGCCGCACCGGCGGCGGCGAGGGCGGCACAGCGGCGGACGAGGGAACGTGTGCGGATCATGGTGGTGCGACTCCTTCCCGCGCGCGGGTCAGCGGCGCGCGGTGGAACGGATGAGGGCGTGCGAAGGCACGGCACTCCCCACCGGGATCGCGGGGGATCACCGGGAGCGTGGTGCCGGGCGGGCCGCTCTATATCCGCAGGAGCTGGAGCTCGGAGAGGTCGGGCGGTGCGCGTCCGTCCCGGGACGATCCCTTGGGGACCGTCGCCGGCGCGGCAGCCGGGGCCCCGTCCAGCGGGGCGCCGGTCAGCGCGGGCGGCGCGTAGGCCGATCCGATGCCGGCGGCCGCGCACGTCCCGTCGGCGTGGTCGAGGTGACTCGATCCACCGTCCGTGTGTGCGCAGGCCCCGCCCGCGTGGGGCATGCCCTCCGCCGCGGCCGGCATCGTCGCGTGGGCGGCGTCCGCGTGCGCGGCGGGGGTCGCTCCGGGGGCCAGGCCGTGCATGCCGAGCACACCGGCCAGCACCGCCATCACCAGCAGCACGAACAGCCGCCCGGCCGGGCGGCTGCGTGTTCGGGCGCTACTGGTCACCCGCCCATCGTAGGGACGCTGCACCGCGGCGGCACGCCGACCCGTGCGGCGGTGGCGCGAAGACAGGAACCGGGGCGGGGGAACCGAAGCGGCCGTCAGGCGCCGTGCCCGTGCAGTCGCTTCTCCTCCGCGCGCGCCGGCGCCCCGTCCGCCTCGGTGCCGGCCGGTGTCCGGTCCGGATCGCGGAGGCTGATCTCCACGTGTCCGTCGACGACGCGCGTGTCGAAGGCGGGCTGGGGGGCGGTGGCGGGGCCGCGTACGTTCCAGCCGTCCGAGAGCCGGAAGACGCTGCCGTGCCAGGGGCACTCGACACAGCCGTCGGCGACCTTGCCCTCGGACAGCGGCCCAGCCAGATGGCTGCACCGCTCGGCCAGCGCGTGGACGGTGCCGCCGTCCTCGCGCACCACCAGGACCGGCACATCGTCCACGGTCCGCCGCACGGCTCGGCCGGCGGGGAACTCGTCCACGCCGCCGATCCGGTGCCAGCCCTCCCTGACGACGTGCGGGACCTCCTCGGCGTGGTTGGCGCCGGCGGCCTGGTGGTAGGCCAGGTGGCCGCCGAGCATGCCTCCCACGCCGACCGCCGTCAGCCCGAGGAAGCCGTACGTCCGCCCCGCACCGGCCCGTCCGGTGAGGCGGCAGAAGAGCGAGGCGCCGTACAGGCCCACGGCCGTCACGTTGGCCACGGCGTGCACCAGCCCCACCCGGGTCTGCTCACGACGGAGTTCGGCCCAGTCGACCGCGCCCGCCAGCGCGGCCGGAGCGGCCGCCGCCAGTCCGACGCCCACCAGGGCCCCGGCCTCCCGGGAACGGCCGGGCCACAGGTCCATGACCGCGGCCGACATCCAGCTGCCGATCGGCACCTGCACCATCAGCGGGTGCGCGGGATGGCCGAGCGGCTTGCCGTGCAGCGCGTCCCGCGCCCGGCCGAGCGGCAGGGCCCGCACGCGTCTGGTCAGCACGTCGATCACCCCGTCCGCCCTGGAATCGCGCTCCAGGGCTTCCAGCAGCGACAACATGCGGTTCTGTCCGGTGATGGGGTGGTCTGACCTTTTCCTCATGGGCGCAGGGTCCCCCCGGACGCGAAGGACAAACGGCGGACCCGGACACGGGGCGGTGTCCTCACCCGTGCGGCTGGAATACGGGGCCGTTCGGCCCGGGCCCCGCCGCCTGCGGGCGCGGACGTTCGCGGAGGACGGCTATTTTCCACGAGGGCTGCGATATCACCCGATTCATTACCGCCGGGACGTGAATCGTCGCTCCTGTGCCTGTCCGTGCCGCTGCCGAGTGAGGAACCTAATGGCGACCCACACCGAGCCGGTGGCTCCCGTCCCCACGCCCGAGCGGCAGGGGCGGGGCCACGTCGTGGTCACCTGGCTGACCACGACCGACCACAAGAAGATCGGCCACCTCTACCTGATCACGTCGTTCGGCTTCTTCCTGATCGGCGGAGCGCTGGCGATGGTGATGCGGGCGGAGCTGGCCCGGCCGGGTCTGCAGATCGTGTCGCCGGAGCAGTACAACCAGTCCTTCACGATGCACGGCACGATCATGCTGCTGCTCTTCGCCACCCCGACCTTCGCCGGGTTCGCCAACGCGATCATGCCGTTGCAGATCGGCTCCCCCGACGTCGCGTTCCCGCGGCTGAACATGTTCTCGTACTGGCTGTTCCTCTTCGGCGGGCTCATCGTGCTGAGCGGCTTCCTCACTCCCCAGGGCGCCGCCGACTTCGGCTGGACCGCCTATCCGCCGCTCAGCGGGGCGGAGCGCGCCCCCTACCTCGGCGCCAACCTGTGGATCCTGGGGCTGGCGCTGGCCGGTTTCGGCACCATCCTCGGGGCGGTCAACTTCATCACCACCATCATCGGGATGCGGGCCCCCGGCATGACCATGTTCCGGATGCCGATCTTCACGTGGAACATCCTGCTCACCTCGGTGCTCGTGCTGCTGGCCTTCCCCGTGCTGGCGGCCGCCCTGCTGGTGCTGGCGGCGGACCGGCTGTTCGGGGCGCAGGTGTTCGACGCGGCGAACGGCGGGCCGATCCTGTGGCAGCACCTGTTCTGGTTCTTCGGCCATCCCGAGGTCTACATCCTCGCCCTGCCGTTCTTCGGGGTGGTGACGGAGATCCTCCCGGTCTTCTCGCGCAAGCCGATCTTCGGCTACACGAGCCTGATCGGCGCCACCATCGCCATCACCGGCCTGTCCGTGACCGTCTGGGCGCACCACATGTTCGCCACCGGTGCCGTGCTGCTGCCGTTCTTCTCCTTCATGAGCTTCCTGATCGCCGTGCCGACCGGAGTGAAGTTCTTCAACTGGACCGGCACGATGTGGCGGGGGTCCCTGTCCTTCGAACCGCCGATGCTGTGGGCGGTCGGCTTCCTGGTCACCTTCCTCTTCGGCGGGCTGACCGGCGTCCTGCTCGCCTCTCCGCCCCTGGACTGGGAGGTCCACGACAGCTACTTTGTCGTGGCGCACTTCCACTACGTGCTCTTCGGCACGATCGTGTTCGCGATGTTCGGCGGCTTCAGCTTCTGGTGGCCCAAGATGACCGGCACCATGCTGAACCACCGGCTGGAGAAGATCCACTTCTGGACGCTGTTCGTCGGCTTCCACACCACTTTCCTGATCCAGCACTGGCTGGGCGCCGAGGGCATGCCCCGCCGGTACGCCGACTACCTCGCCGCCGACGGCTTCACCGCCCTCAACACGGTCTCCTCCATCGGCGCCTTCCTCCTCGGGCTGTCCACGCTGCCCTTCCTCTACAACGTCTGGAGGACGGCCCAGTACGGCACACGGATCGAGGTCGACGACCCCTGGGGGTACGGGCGTTCGCTGGAGTGGGCCACCTCGTGCCCGCCACCCCGCCACAACTTCGTCACCCTGCCGAGGATCCGGTCCGAGTCCCCCGCCTTCGACCTGCACCACCCCGCGCTCGCGAGCCTCGACCAGGCGGAGAACACCGGCCAGCGCGACGTCCTGGACACCGGAGGCCACAAGGGCGACCGGACGTGACGAGCGGTCACGCCCGCCGTCCGGACGCCGACGCCGCCACGGCCGTCGGGGACGAGGCGGAGGGTTTCCTGCTGGCGCGGTGGCACTGGACGGAAGCACGCCGTGAGGCGCGTGCCCTGTGCGACAGCCTCCCGTGGCTGACCAGCGCGCAGGCGGAGGACCTCACGCGCCACTACGTCGGCCACCGCGTCGCCCTGACCCGCCGGATGCTCGTCGCGACGGTCCAGCGGGCCGACGAGCTGCGCCGGGAGTACGAAGCCCGGTACCTCGAACTGCGGCGCAGCCTGCTCAGGCGCCACGCCGCCTGGGCGTCGGGCATGCTGGCGTGCACGGCCGGCGTCGGCGGCGCGCTCTGCACGTTGCTGCGCTAGAACGAGGGGGTGCCTGCCCCCAGGGCAGCAGGAACGGGAGACGGCGGCCGCGTCTCCGCGGCCGCCGGAACGAAACGGCGGCGCGCCCGGCCCGGCCGGGCGCCACGGAGTCAGTCCTTGCCCATGGCCTTGCGGACGGCGTCCTTGGTGCGGGCCATGAGCGCGGCGACCGGCCCGAGCACCATGTTCGCGGCCCCGGACTCGACGCCCGGGTGAGGGCGGGTGGGTGCCATGGCCTCGGCGGCCTTGATCGCCGCGGCCATCGAGGCGAGGCCGGCCGCGTCGGCGCTGCGCCGGATGTGCGTGAACTCGTAGCGTTCCTCGGCCCGGGCGTGCTCCTGCACGTCCTTGCGCAGCTTCAGCAGCTGGGGCATGAACTTCGGGTCGTCGGTGTCGGTGTCGTCGAGCGCGGCGAGGGTCTCCTTGGCCGCCTTCTCCTCGGCGAGCCGTTCCTCCACGACCTGCTCCCCGCCGGGGAGCGCGCGTCGGGCGAAGGGGTGGACGACCTCCTCCTCGGCGGTCTCGTGCACGGCCAGCAGCCGCACCAGGCGGCGGAACGCGTCGCGGCGCTCCTCGCCCCCGGCGGCCTCGACCTCGTCGAAGAGGTTGCGGATGTCGCCGTGCTGGCGCATCAGCAGAGCGACGACGTCGTCGTCCTGCGCCTTGTCGTCCCCGGCGTGCGGGGTGTGCAGCTCGGACATGTCGTTCCCTACTTCTCGCGCTGCGCGGGGTCGGGGTGCTCGCCCTCCGTCTGGACGCGGTACTCGCGGCCGAACATCGCGTCATGCTCGGTCATGACCTGGTCGCTCGGGGGAGCTTCGCCGCCGTGGATGTCCTCCTGCATCTTCGCGAACCGCTCGTGCGCCTCGCGTACGTAG
The DNA here is from genome assembly GCF_056173025.1 of Streptomyces sp. 63XJN7_1_ISO-PGPR-S23-121. NCBI lineage: Bacteria > Bacillati > Actinomycetota > Actinomycetes > Kitasatosporales > Streptomycetaceae > Streptomyces > Streptomyces sp. 63XJN7_1_ISO-PGPR-S23-121. The sequence continues at coordinate 496,936 of NZ_CM149653.1, forward strand.
CCGGCGCCGAGCGTCGTGAGGTCCATCTGCGTGTCCAACAGCTCCCGCAGGTAGGCCTTGTTCGGTTCGAAGGTCAGCACGTTGGGCAGCTCGGGGGCCAGCACCGAGGCGGGGTCGCGGCCGTCGTGCCTGCGCATGAGGTCGCAGGCGGCGTGCAGGTGCTCCAGCTCCACTCATCGGCCGGCCGGAAACCGGTGGCGGACCCGGCGGGCCCGTGGCGAGGATCGCGGCATGTCCCACTTCCTGGAGACCGGCCGGCTCGTCCTGCGCGCGTTCACGACGGCCGACATCGACCACCTGCTCGCCCTGGACAACGACCCCGAGGTCGTGCGCTTCATCAACGGAGGCCGCCCCACCAGCCGTGAGGCGATCGGGACGCGGGTCCTGCCGCGCCTCCTGCACGACTACCCGTGCTGGGAGACCCGCGGCTACTGGGCCGCGCAAGGGAGGACCACCGGCACCTTCCTGGGCTGGTTCGAGTTCCGGCCGTGGGACGAGCGCAGCCCCGCCGTCGTCGAACTCGGCTACCGCCTGCACCGGTCGGCATGGGGGCACGGCTACGCCACCGAGGGGTCCCGGGCCCTGATCCACAAGGGGTTCACGGACCTGGGGGTCGAGCGGGTCACGGCGAACACGATGGCCGTCAACACCCGTTCCCGCCGCGTCATGGAGAAGTCCGGCCTGTCCTTCGTCCGCGACTTCACCGGTGACTGGCCGGAACCGATCGAGGGCTCCGAACACGGCGAGGTCGAGTACGCACTCACCCGGAGCGAGTGGGAACAGCGATAGGCGCCGAGGACCCGGTCCGTTCGGACAGTGCCCGCGGGCCCGGCCGGGTGTGTGCGGGGCCTCCCCTGGGATACCTGGCTGCCGAACTGACCCACGTCCTCAGGAGGTTCCGGAACATGCAGGACCACGGCAGGGCCGAAAGCACCCGCCCGCAGAACGGCGTCGAGCCGAAACCGCCCTACCCCAGGCAGCGGCAGCAGCCCCCGGGGCTGGAGCGGGACATGCGCCCGCGGCCGCGCTACGAGGCGAAGCGCTATCGGGCGGCGGACAAGCTCCGCGGCAAGGTCGCGCTCATCACCGGCGGTGACTCGGGCATCGGCCGCGCCGTCGCGCTGCTGTACGCGCGTGAGGGCGCGGACGTGGCCATCGTCTACCTGCCCGAGGAGCAGCCGGACGCCGAGGAGACCCGCGACGCGGTGCGGGCCGCGGGGCAACGGTGCCTGCTCCTGCCCGGCGACCTGGCCGACGGCTCCTTCTGCCGGGAGGCGGTCGAGCGGACGGTGCGGGAGCTGGGCGGCCTGAACATCCTGGTGAACAACGCGGCCCACCTGAACAGCCAGACCGACCTCTCGCAGCTCCGCTTCGAGGACTGGGACAGGTCCTTCAAGGTCAACGTGTACGCCTACTACCACCTGGTGCAGGCCGCGCGCCCGCACCTCCGGGCGGGCGACGCGATCATCGCCACCGCCTCGGAGGAGGCCCTCAGGGGCAGCGACACCATGATCGACTACGGGGCGTCCAAGGCAGCGCTGGTCAACTTCACCAAGTCCATCGCCGAGCACCTCGCCAAGGACGGCATCCGCGCGAACGTGGTCGCGCCCGGTCCCACCTGGACGGTGCTGAACGTCGCCGACCCGAACATGCCGCAGGAGGGTCTGGCCCACCTGGGCAGCGAGGGTCCGCTCGGGCGGGTCGCACAGCCGGAGGAGATCGCGCCGGTGTACGTGTACCTGGCCTCCGAGGCCGACTCCAGCTTCACCGTCGGCGAGGTCATCGCCGTCACCGGCGGCATCAACACCACCGACTGACCCGGGCAGTACGGCTGATGCCCCGCCTCGTGCGGCCGGTGGCTCTGACGTCACGGGCGGTGGTACATCCGGCAGGGCCGGAGCCGATGATGACGACGTCGCGTATCCCGCTCACGCCGTCGCCTCCGGCTTCGCCGGGGCGATCTCGGCGATCAGGCCCTCGACCAGGTTCCTGATCTCGTCGCGGATCAGGCGCACGGCCTCGACGCCCTGGCCGGCCGGGTCGTCGAGCTTCCAGTCGAGGTAGCGCTTGCCGGGGAAGACGGGGCAGGTGTCGCCGCAGCCCATGGTGACGCAGACGTCCGACTCGCGGACCGCGTCGACGGTGAGGATCTTCGGCGTCTCCTCGGAGATGTCGATGCCGACCTCGGCCATCGCCTCGACGGCGGCCGGGTTGACCTGATCGCCGGGGGCGGAGCCGGCGGAGCGGACCTCGACGCGGTCGCCGGCCAGGTGGGTCAGCCAGGCGGCGGCCATCTGGGAGCGACCGGCGTTGTGGACGCAGACGAACAGGACGGACGGCTTGTCGGCCATGGTGGTCGTTCTCTCTCGTCGCACGGCGGGATCCAGCCGCCAATGACTTCAGCCCCTGCTGATGTCGGCAAGTGGTGATGTGAGAATATCAGTGCATGCTGACTTCAGTCGATCCTGATGTGATCCGGGTGCTGGGTGATCCGCTCCGTCTTCGGATCGTGACTCTGCTGGCGCGCGAGACCCTCTGCACGACGCACCTGGTCGAGGAGACCGGAGCCAAGCAGACCAACCTCTCCAACCACATGAAGGTGCTGCGCGAGGCCGGGATCGTGGAGACCGAGCCCTGCGGCCGCTACACCTACTACAAGCTCAGGCCCGAGGTCCTGGCCGGCCTGTCGGAGCAGTTCGCCGAACTCGCCGCCTCCGCCCGTACCGCCGCCGAGAACAAGAGGGCCTGCCCGTGACCTCCGCCGAGCCCACCACCTCCGTGCGGACCGAGGGCGGCGACGACTCGATCGTCAGGAAGCTCTCCACCTTCGACCGCTACCTGGCGGTCTGGATCCTCATCGCCATGGCCGTCGGCCTCGGGCTCGGACGGGCCGTCCCCGGGCTGAACGACGCGCTGGCGAAGGTGGAGCTCGGCGGTGTCTCCCTGCCGATCGCGCTCGGCCTGCTGATCATGATGTACCCGGTCCTTGCCAAGGTCCGCTACGACCGGCTGGACGCCGTCACCGGCGACCGGAAGCTGATGATCTCCTCCCTGGTCATCAACTGGCTCCTCGGGCCCGCGGTGATGTTCGCCCTGGCATGGATCTTCCTGCCGGACCTGCCCGAATACCGCACCGGCCTGATCATCGTGGGCCTGGCCCGCTGCATCGCCATGGTGATCATCTGGAACGACCTCGCCTGCGGCGACCGCGAGGCCGCGGCCGTGCTCGTCGCGCTGAACTCGGTCTTCCAGGTCCTGGCGTTCGGTCTGCTGGGCTGGTTCTACCTCGACCTGCTGCCCGGCTGGCTCGGCCTCGGCGACGGCGAGCACCTGGACATCTCGATGTGGGAGATCGCCCTGAACGTGGTCATCTTCCTCGGCGTCCCGCTGCTGGCCGGCTTCCTGACCCGCCGGGTCGGTGAGCGGAAGATGGGCCGTGAGGGCTACGAACAGCGTTTCCTGCCGAAGATCGGGCCGTGGGCGCTGTACGGGCTGCTGTTCACGATCGTCATCCTCTTCGCCCTGCAGGGCAGGACCATCACCTCCCAGCCCCTGGACGTCGCCCGGATCGCCCTGCCGCTGCTCGTCTACTTCGCGGTCATGTTCTTCGGCACCTTCCTGCTCGGCAAGGGCCTGGGGCTCGCCTACGACCGCACCGCCACGCTGGCGTTCACCGCGGCGGGCAACAACTTCGAGCTGGCCATCGCGGTCGCCATCGCCACCTTCGGTGTCACCTCCGGCCAGGCACTGTCCGGAGTCGTAGGCCCGCTCATAGAAGTCCCGGTGCTGATCGGTCTGGTCCACGTCGCGCTGGCCTGGCGAAGGAAGTTCGCCGCCGGCACGGTGACGACGGCGCCGTGACGCAGCACACGGATGGGGTGGTGGTCGGCGGCGGCCAGGCCGGGCTCGCCCTGAGGCTGCCGCTCACACCGCGGCGGCCACCCGGGGAATGCCCGGCTTCGTCCGTCGGCAGGCGCTGCCGCCCGTCCGGCTGCGACGCCTGACCGGACCCGGCTCGGGCGCCGGTCAGGCGCGCAGGTCGAGCATGGCGGCCATGGCCGCCACCACGGACGGGGCGACCTGGTAGTAGACCCAGGTGCCGCGCCGTTCGGAGGTCAGCAGGCCGGCCTCGCGCAGCTTCTTGAGGTGGTGGGAGACGGTCGGCTGGGAGACGCCGACGTCCGCGATGTCGCACACGCACGCCTCTCCGCCCGGGTGTGAGGCGATCTTGGAGAACAGCCGCAGGCGCACCGGGTCCGAGAGTGCCTTGAACATGGCGGCCATCTTCTCCGCGTCGGCCTGTGACAGCTCCCCGGCGGTGATCGGCGGACAGCACGGCACCGCGTCTCCGTCCTGCAGGACGGGCAGTTCCGCGACCTCTGAATTCGACATGCGTCTATGTTGACACTCGTCGATACGGGTGGCAAGCTCCGAGGCGAGGAGAGACATCGACAGGCATCGAATCAGGGAGTCGTCGTGACCACCACCCTCCGTACCGTGCTCACCGCGGCCCGGGCCCGCCGTGCCACCCGCCACCTGGCCGGTGTCAGCTTCTGCGACGGCTGCGCCCAGGTCAGCGACAGCGCGTCCCGCGCGACAGACCGCCGGCGGCAGGCTCGGACGACCGCCATCACCCACGCGCGCTGACCCCTTCACCCCAGAGGAGACCGAGCATCATGAGCATCCAGCAGCTCCCCGTCGTCGTCATCGGGGCCGGCCCCGCCGGACTGGCCGCAGCCGCCCACCTCATCGAGCGCGGCATCGAGCCCCTCGTTCTCGAAGCGGGCGACAAGGCCGGCGCGGCCGTGCGTGAGTGGAGCCACGTGCGTCTGTTCTCCACCTGGGGTGAGGTCGTCGACCCGGCCGCCGAGAAGTTCCTGGCCCCTACCGGCTGGACCCGGCCCGACCCGGCGACGTATCCGTCCGGCGGCGACTGGGCCGAGCAGTACCTGCAGCCGCTCGCCGATGCCCTCGGGGACAAGGTCCGCACCGGCGCCACCGTCACGGGTGTCTCCCGGGAGGGCCGTGACCGGATCGTCGACGCCGACCGGGAACAGCAGCCCTTCGTCGTGCACGTCGAGTACACCGACGGCCGAGAGGAGCGCATCCTCGCCCGCACGGTGATCGACGCCTCCGGCACCTGGGCCACGGCCGGCCCGGCCGGTGGCAGCGGCCTGCCCGCGCTCGGTGAGAAGGCGGCGGCCGACCGGATCACCTACCGTGTGCCGGACCTGAGGAACCCGGCCGTCCGTGCCCGGTACGCGGGCAAGCGCACGGCCGTCATCGGTTCGGGCGCGTCCGCGTTCACCGCGCTCGCATACCTCGACGAACTGGCCGAGTCCGAGGACGGTACGGGGACGCACGCGGTGTGGGTCCTGCGCCGAGGCATCTCCGGCTCCACCTTCGGCGGCGGTACCGCCGACCAGCTCCCCGCCCGCGGGGCCCTCGGGCTCGCCGCGAAGGCCGCCGTCGACAAGGGGCACGCGGACGCGGTGACCGGCTTCCGCACCGAGGCGTTCGAACGCGACAACGACGGACGCCTCGTCCTCCTCGGCGAGGACGGACGCCGTCTGGACGCGGTGGACGAGGTGATCGTGCTGACCGGGTTCCGCCCCGATCTGACGTTCCTGGACGAGCTGCGCCTCGGCCTGGACGAGCGCCTCCAGGCACCGGTGGCACTCGCCCCGCTGATCGACCCCAACCAGCACTCCTGCGGCACCGTCTACCCCCACGGGCACCGCGAGCTCTCCCACCCCGAGCAGGGGATCTACCTGGTCGGCATGAAGTCCTACGGCCGCGCCCCCACCTTCCTGGCCATGACCGGGTACGAGCAGGTCCGCTCCGTCGCCGCGGCCATCGCCGGCGATCTCGACTCCGCCGACCGCGTCGAACTCACGCTTCCGGAGACCGGCGTCTGCGGCGGCGCGGGCCTGTTCGACACCCCCGACGCCCAACAGACCGACGGCGGCGGCTGCTGCGCCGCACCGGAACCCCGGCTCGTCCAGCTCGCCGCGCCCGCGACCGTGGGCGTCACCGCCGAGGGCGCTTCGGCGGGCGGTTGCTGCGGCTCGTGACCGGCCTCGACACCCGCGGCAGCGGGGCCGCGACCGGAACAGGGGACCGGTCGCGGCCCCGCGCCGCTCTACCTGCCCTCTGTCTGACGCGGCACCTTCTGCCGTCCAGCGGGACCCGCATCCGCAAGGCGGTCGACGACGCCTTCCCGGGAGCGGAGCCCCCAGGACGCCGGTGAGTCCCAGGGCGCATCACCAGCCCCAGCAGAACCAATGTGCCCCGGCCGCCTGACGGCCCCTCCCCGGCACGCAGAAGGGCGAGGCCCGAAGACCCCGCCCAACACCAGTGAAATCGCGGCTCAGGGCCACACCAGGCAGTACGGCTGATGCCCCGCCTCATGCAGCCGGTGTGAGAAGTCCTGCCACTCGTGCAGCAGCTGGTACACGTTGAACGCGTCCCGCGGGCCGCCCCGGTCCGGGACCGTCGACCAGATGAAGGCCGCCGCGCCGACCGCCTCCTCGCCGATGCCGCGCAGCGGGTCGACGACGGTCATCGGCAGCTTCACCACCGCGTAGTCGGGGTGCAGGACGACCAGTTCCAGCGGGGGCACCTTGTGCAGGGGCACGCCCTCGATGCCGGTGAGGACCATCGCCGCCATGGTCTCCGGCTTGATCTTGGTGAACATGCCGTTCATTCCGAGCTCGTCGCCGCCGAGTTCCTCGGGGCGCATCGAGATCGGGACGCGGGCCGCGGTCGCGCCGTCGGGCGCGCCGAAATACTTGTACGTCACCCCCACCCGACCACCATTCCCGCTCCCCGCCCCGAGCCGGCCGCCCCGTCGGTCGGTCCGGTCGGGCTCGCTCGGCGCACCGTGTGCCTGACGTGTCTCGCGTGCTTCGGCCGTACCCTCCGCGTCGCGTCGGTGCCTTCCCCGCCGGGCACGTCGAGGACCCAGGTCGTCGGTCCCCTCGCCCAGTCCGCCACCGCGATGCATATCTCCACCCGACTGCTTTTCTAGGACGCGTGACCCCCGCCGCGCAACCCGATCATCGTGTCAGTGACCTCCCCCACGGCCGCGCGCCGAAACGTGCGGTGAACATATGGGCGTCATCCGGCCGTCATATGCCCGCGGGAGCCCGGCCGCCCCTGTCCGCGCCGCCCGCATGAACTGCGTGGACGGGCTCCAGTCTGGCAGACGGCGCGGCGTTCGGGCGGGTTGTCTACCCTGAATGAGGTCACCCTGGGCAACCAGAGCCGGAGCAGGGTCCGAGAAGTCGGAGAAGGTCGAGAAGGTCGGAGAAGTCGCAGGTCATGAGCGAACTGGCATATCCATATGAAGCACCGGCCTCGCAGGCTCTGTTCGACCGCGCGGCGGTCGTCACGCCCGGTGGTGTGAACTCGCCGGTCCGGGCGTTCGGCGCCGTCGGCGGCACCCCCCGGTTCATGGTGTCCGGCACCGGGCCGTACCTGACGGACGCGGACGGGCGGGAGTACGTCGACCTCGTCTGCTCCTGGGGTCCGATGATCCTCGGGCACGCGCACCCCGAGGTGGTCGCCGCCGTGCGGGAGGCGGTCGCGCGCGGGACGTCCTTCGGCACGCCCGCCGAGGGCGAGGTCGCCCTCGCGGAGGCGATGGTCGAGCGGGTCGCGCCGCTCGAGCAGGTGCGGCTCGTGTCCAGCGGGACCGAGGCCACCATGTCGGCCATCCGGCTCGCCCGCGGGTTCACACGGCGCACCAAGGTGATCAAGTTCGCCGGGTGCTACCACGGCCACGTCGACTCGCTGCTCGCCGCGGCGGGCTCCGGCGTCGCCACGTTCGCGCTGCCCGACACCCCGGGCGTCACCGGCGCGCAGGCGAGCGACACGATCGTCCTGCCGTACAACGACCTCGACGCCGTGCACGCCGCCTTCGCCGCCCACCCCGGTGAGATCGCCTGCGTGATCACCGAGGCGTCGCCCGGCAACATGGGCGTCGTGCCGCCGCTGCCCGGCTTCAACCAGGGGCTCAAGGACGCCTGCGCCGCGAACGGCGCGCTGTTCGTCTCCGACGAGGTGATGACCGGCTTCCGCACCAGCAGGGCCGGCTGGTACGGCGTCGAGGGCGTCGTCCCCGACCTGATGACCTTCGGCAAGGTCATGGGCGGTGGGTTCCCCGCCGCCGCGTTCGGCGGGCGCGCCGACGTCATGGCGCACCTCGCCCCGGCCGGGCCCGTCTACCAGGCCGGCACCCTGTCCGGGAACCCGGTCGCCACCGCCGCCGGCCTCGCCCAGCTGCGGCTCCTCGACGACGCGGCGTACACCAAGGTCGACGCGGTGTCGGAGCAGATCCAGGGCCTCGTCACCGAGGCGCTGGCCAAGGAGGGCGTCGCGCACACGGTGCAGACCGCCTCCAACATGTTCTCCGTCTTCTTCACCGACGGCCCCGTGCGGAACTACGAGGACGCCAAGGCGCAGGAGTCCTTCCGCTTCACCGCGTTCTTCCACTCGCTGCTCGCGAACGGCGTCTACCTGCCGCCGTCCTCCTTCGAGTCCTGGTTCGTGTCCACGGCCCACGACGAGCGGGCCGTCCAGCGCATCGCCGACGCCCTCCCGGCGGCGGCCCGCGCGGCCGCGGAGGCGACCGCGTGAGCGCCGGGGACCGGAACGACGAGCTGACCGTCGTCCACGTGATGCGGCACGGCGAGGTCGAGAACCCGACCGGCGTGCTCTACGGCCGGCTGCCCGGCTACCACCTCTCCGAGCTGGGCCGGCGCATGGCCGACCGGGTCGCCGAGCACCTCGCCCCCCGCGACGTCACCTACGTCGTGGCCTCCCCGCTGGAGCGGGCGCAGGAGACGGCGACGCCGATCGCCAAGGCGCACGGTCTGGACCTCGGCACCGACGAGCGGCTCATCGAGGCCGAGAACGTCTTCCAGGGCAAGACCTTCGGCATCGGCGACGGCGCGCTGCGCCGGCCCGCCAACTGGAAGCACGTCGTCAACCCGTTCAAGCCGTCCTGGGGCGAGCCGTACGTCGACCAGGTGGTGCGGATGATGGGCGCGCTGAACGCCGCCAAGGACCAGGCGCGCGGCCACGAGGCCGTCGTCGTCAGCCACCAGCTGCCGATCTGGATCCTGCGGTCGTACGTCGAGCGGCGGCGGCTGTGGCACGACCCGCGCAAGCGGCAGTGCACGCTGGCCTCCCTGACGACGTTCACGTTCCGGGGCGACCGGATCGTGTCCGTGGGCTACACCGAGCCCGCCCGTGACCTCGTCCCGGCCCACCTCCTCGCGGGGGCCAAGCCGGTGAAGGGGCAGGGCAAGGCCTTCGGGGCCTGAGGGACACACAAGCCCGCGCCGCGCGAACCTCGTTACGGAATCCGCACACATATCCGGAACCGGCCCGTTCGTCGCATCCTCTGACCGAGTGACCACCAGAGGACGTGACGAACGAGGTTGCGATGCGCACTTCCACCCGCACTCTCACCCGCAGGGGGATGCTCGGACTCGGCGCGGGCGCCGCGGCGGCCGCCGGGCTCGCGGGCTGCGGCTCCCACCCATCGACGGACGGCTCGCACCAGGCCGGCGGTTCCGGCGGGCGCCCCTCGCCGTCCCGGAGCAGCGCGCCCCCGGCGCGCCCCATCGGCGACGGCTCCACGTCGTACACCGGGAAGCAGCCGCATCAGCCCGACGCGCCCGTGCCGCTGGAGCCCGGTGAGACCCCGCCGCAGTTCGTCGTCTTCTCCTGGGACGGCGCGGGCGAGGTCGGCAACGGGCTCTTCCCGCGCTTCCTCGACCTCGCCCGGAAGCACGGCGCGCACATGACCTTCTTCCTCTCGGGGCTGTACCTGCTGCCCGAGTCGAAGAAGCGCCTCTACGACCCGCCCAACAACCCGCGCGGCGCCTCGGACATCGGCTACCTCACCGACGCCCACATCAAGGAGACGCTGAAGAACGTCCGCCGGGCCTGGCTGGACGGCCACGAGATAGGCACCCACTTCAACGGCCACTTCTGCGGCGGCAGCGGCACGGTCGGCAACTGGACCCCGGCGCAGTGGCGCAGCGAGATCGACCAGGCCAAGTCCTTCGTGAAGGAGTGGCGGACCAACAGCGGCTGGACCGACCTGCCGTCGCTCCCCTTCGACTACGACAAGGAACTCGTCGGCGGCCGCACGCCCTGCCTGCTCGGCCAGGACAGCCTGCTGCCCACCGTCCGCGAGCTCGGCTGGCGTTACGACGCCTCCTCGCCCGGCGGCCGGCAGGTGTGGCCGGCGAAGAAGGACGGCATCTGGGACCTGCCGTTGCAGCAGATACCCTTCCCCGGCCACTCCTTCGAGGTGCTCTCGATGGACTACAACATCCTCGCCAACCAGTCGGTCAACTCGACCAAGGCCCCGCCCCACAACTACCCGGGCTGGCGCGACCAGGCCACCCAGTCGTACATATCGGGCTTCAGGCGGGCATACGAGTCGAACCGGGCACCGTTCTTCGTCGGCAACCACTTCGAGGAGTGGAACGGCGGCATCTACATGGACGCCGTCGAGAACGCACTCGAGCACATCGCGCGGGAGAAGGAGAAGGGCGGGGACATCCGGCTCGTCTCCTTCCGCCAGTTCACCGACTGGCTGGACGTGCAGAAGCCCGAGGTGCTCGCCAGGCTTCGTACGGTCGAGGTGGGGCAGCGGCCCGCCGGCGGCTGGAACGCCTTCCTCAAGGACACGTCCACCGGAGGCTCGACACCCACCGGAAACGCCGCCTGAAATGCGGGTTTCCGCCCGTGAGGGGGGTGCGCAAGATCCCCGGAACGGACATGCGAAACTTTTCACATGAGTGCCGCCAGCCGCGCCTTCCCGCGCTCGAACCGCACCGCCGCCCGCGTCCGCCGTCGCGCCGCCCTGACCACCGGTGCGGCCGTGGCCGCGCTGCTCGTGTCCGCGTGCGGCTCGGGAGGGACGTCCGGCGGTGGCGGCCAGACCGGCTTCATCACCGGCTCGGACGGCATCTCCACCGCCAAGGAAGGTGAGCGGGCGGACGCCCCCGAGCTGTCCGGCAAGACTGTCGACGGCGGGCAGGTCGACGTCGCCGACTACAAGGGCAAGATCGTCGTCATCAACGTGTGGGGCTCGTGGTGCGGGCCCTGCCGCGCCGAGGCCAAGAACCTGGAGACGGTCTACCGGGACACCAAGGACCAGGGCGTCCAGTTCGTCGGCATCAACACCCGGGACCCCTCCGTCGGTCCGGCCCGCGCCTTCGAGAAGGACTACGGGATCAGCTACCCGAGCCTGTACGACCCCACCGGCAAGATGATGCTCCGGTTCGAGAAGGGCACCCTCAACCCGCAGGCCATCCCGTCGACGCTCGTCATCGACCGGAACGGGAAGGTCGCCGCGCGCAGCCTCCAGGGGCTCAGCGAGGAGAAGCTGCGCAAGATGCTCGCGCCGTTCCTCGCGGAGAAGCCGGGGAAGTGACGTGACCGTGATGTCCACGCTCGCTGCGGACGGCTACAACGGCACGGTGCTCAACGGCGCCCTGCTGGTCGCCCTCCCCGTCGCGCTCCTCGGCGGTCTCGTCTCGTTCTTCTCGCCCTGCGTCCTGCCGCTCGTCCCCGGTTACCTCTCCTACGTGACCGGGGTCACCGGCACCGACCTCGGCGAGGCCCGGCGCGGCCGGATGGTCGCCGGCGCCTCCCTGTTCGTCCTCGGCTTCACCGCGGTGTTCGTCTCCGGCGGTGCGCTGTTCGGCTACTTCGGCGACACGCTCCAGGCCAACCGGGGCGTCCTGACCAAGGTCCTGGGCACCTTCATGGTGCTCATGGGCGTCTTCTTCATGGGCCTGATGCCCTGGCTGACCCAGCGCGAGTTCCGCTTCCATCGCAAGCCCGTGAGCGGCCTGGTCGGCGCGCCCGTGCTCGGTGCCCTGTTCGGCATCGGCTGGACGCCCTGCATCGGCCCGACCCTCTCCTCGGTGCTGGTGCTCTCCTCCCAGCAGGGCACCGCCGGCCGCGGCGCCATACTGACCGTGGCCTACTGCCTCGGCCTCGGCGTGCCGTTCGTCCTCGCCGCGGTCGCCTTCCGCAAGGCGCTCGGCGCCTTCGGCTGGGTCAAGCGTCACTACGTATGGGTGATGCGTGTCGGCGGCGTCATGATGATCGCGACCGGTCTGCTGCTGTTGACCGGCGTGTGGGACAGCATGGTGCAGGACATGCAGACCTGGTCCACCGGCTTCGACGTGGGAATCTGAATCGATGAGCAGCACTGAGAAAACGGTGCCGGGGGAAACTCCCGTGGCCGGCGACGACCAGGACCTCGGCGCCGCCGGCTCCCAGCTCTCCACCGCCCCCCAGGAGGAGGCACCGAACCTTCCCGCCCTCGGCGTCGTCGGCTGGGTCCGCTGGTTCTGGCGGCAGCTCACGTCGATGCGGGTGGCGCTGCTGCTGCTCCTGCTGCTGTCGCTGGGCGCGATCCCCGGGTCGCTGATCCCCCAGGAGGGCGTCGACGCCACCAAGGTCGACGACTTTCGCGAGCGGCATGACCTCCTGGCGCCGCTCTACGACAAGCTCGGCCTCTTCCACGTCTACGGCTCGGTGTGGTTCTCCGCGATCTACATCCTGCTGTTCGTCTCCCTCATCGGGTGCATCGTCCCGCGCACCTGGCAGTTCGTGGGCCAGCTCCGCGGCCGCCCGCCCGGTGCCCCCCGGCGCCTGAACCGGCTGCCCGCCCACACCACGTGGCGCACCGGCGCCGAGCCCGACGAGGTCCGCGAGGCCGCGCTCGCGCTGCTGAAGAAGCGCCGCTTCCGCGCCCACGTCGTCGGCGACGCGGTGGCCGCCGAGAAGGGATACGTGCGCGAGGCCGGCAACCTGGCCTTCCACATCGCGCTGATCGTGATGCTGATCGCCTTCGCCTGGGGCCAGCTGTTCAAGTACGAGGGCAACAAGCTGATCCTGGAGGGCGACGGCTTCTCCAACACCCTCACGCAGTACGACGACTTCAAGTCCGGCAACCTGTTCGACGCGGACCACGACCTGGCGCCCTTCAGCTTCACCCTGAAGGACTTCCACGGCACCTACGAGGCGACCGGCCCCAACCGCGGCACCCCCCGCGTCTACGAGGCCAAGGTCACCTACAGCGAGGGCGCCTACGGCAAGGACAGGCCGACCACCATCAAGGTCAACGAGCCCCTGGAGATCGACGGCTCGAAGGTCTACCTCACCGCCCACGGCTACGCGCCCGTCCTCACCGTCAAGGACGCCGAGGGCAACGTCGTCATGGACCGCGAGGCGACCGCGCTGCTGCCGCTGGACTCCAACGTCACCTCCTCCGGCGCCGTCATGGTCCGCGACGGCTACCGCAACACCGAGGGCGTCAAGGAGCAGCTCGGCTTCAACGCGTTCTTCCTGCCGACGTACGGCGGCAAGGGGAGCGCGATGTACTCCACCTTCCCGGCGCTGCTCAACCCGATGCTCGCGCTGTCCGCCTACCACGGCGACCTCGGTGTCGACGCGGGCTTCCCGAAGAGCATCTACCAGCTCGACAAGACCAAGCTGAAGGAGTTCAAGGACTCCGACGGTGAGCTGTTCAAGAAGCAACTCAAGGTCGGCGACACCATGGCCCTGCCGAACGGCGCCGGCACCGTGACCTTCGACGGCGTCCAGGAATGGGCCAACTTCCAGGTCACCCGGCAGCCCGCCAGCGGCTGGGCGCTCGGCGGTGCCGTCGTCGCCATCCTCGGACTCGCCGGCTCCCTGTTCATCCAGCGCCGCCGCGTCTGGGTGCGGGCCGTCCGCGGCGCCGACGGCGTCACGGTCGTCGAGATGGCCGGCCTCGGCCGCAGCGAGTCCGCGAAGGTGCCCGAGGAACTCGGCGAGCTGGCCGGGATCCTTTACGAGCAGGCGCCCGGTGCCCCGGACGCCGAAGCCGGTCCCGAAACCCCCGATCCCCGAGTCGTACCTGCCGAAGGGGCTGAGAAGTGACTCTCGCCGCCGCAACAGAGTTGGCCGTCGCGGCCAACGAGCATCTCGCGAACCTGAGCAACACGCTGATCTACTCCGCGATGGCCGTCTACACCCTGGCCTTCTTCGCCCACATCGCCGAGTGGCTCTTCGGCAGCCGCAGCAAGGTCGGCCGCACGGCCGCCGCGCTCACCGCCACGGCCGAGGCGAAGGACGCACCGGCCGTCACGGTGAAGAGGGCCGGCGGCACCGCCGTCCTGGAGCGCCCGAAGGTCGTCGTGCGGGCCGCCTCCGGCTCCCGCGACGTGCCCGACGGGCCGGGTGCCCACGGCGGCACGGAGAAGGGCGACCTCTACGGCCGCATCGCCGTCTCGCTCACCGTGCTCGCCTTCGCCATCGAGGCCGGCGGCGTGCTCGCGCGGGCCCTGTCGGTGAAGCGGGCGCCGTGGGGCAACATGTACGAGTTCAACATCACGTTCACGACGGTCGCCGTCGGCGTGTACCTCGTGCTGCTCGCGCTGAAGAAGAACATCCGCTGGCTCGGCCTGCCGCTGGCCACCACGGTCCTGCTGGACCTCGGTCTGGCCGTCACCGTCCTGTACACCGCGAGCGACCAGCTCGTCCCGGCACTGCACTCGTACTGGCTGTACATCCACGTCTCGACGGCGATCTTCTGCGGTGCGGTCTTCTACGTCGGTGCCGTCGCCACGATCCTGTACCTGTTCAAGGACTCGTTCGAGAACAAGCTCGCGACCGGCGGCACTCCCGGCCGCTTCGCCAACTCCGTCCTGGACCGGCTGCCCGCCGCCGCGTCCCTCGACAAGTTCGCGTACCGCGTCAACGCCGCCGTCTTCCCGCTGTGGACGTTCACGATCATCGCGGGCGCCATCTGGGCGGGCGACGCCTGGGGCCGCTACTGGGGCTGGGACCCCAAGGAGGTCTGGTCCTTCATCACCTGGGTCGCCTACGCCTGCTACCTGCACGCCCGCGCGACGGCCGGCTGGAAGGGCCGCAAGGCCGCCTACCTGGCCCTGGCGGCGTTCGCCTGCTGGCTGTTCAACTACTACGGCGTGAACATCTTCGTCTCCGGCAAGCACTCCTACGCCGACGTCGGCCTCGGCATGCTCCAGTCGGCCGGCTTCTGACCCCACCCGCCGAAGGCCGGCCCCCGCGACGTGGATCGCAGGAGCCGGCCTTCGTCACACCCGCCCGCGAACCCGCCCCGGGCCCCCACGAGGAGGCCGTGACAAGGGGCGTCGCGGCCGCCCGCCGGTCACGACCCGTCCGCGCTCACCGAGCGCCAGATGCGGTCCGGCAGGACGCGTGCGGCCTCGTCCAGGTCGATGTCGCCGAGGGTCAGCCAGCGGCGGGCCGCGCCGATGACGGGGCCGAGGACGAGGGTCTCGATCAGCGCGGGGGTGAGGGGCGCGAGTTCACCCTTGTCGACGTACCGCCGGAGCCACTCGGCCAGCGGCGTCAGCCTGGCCTCCTGGGCGTCGCGGAGCTGCTTGGCCTGGGCCATGCCGAGGTGGTCGGCACGGGAGGAGTGCAGGAGCCGGCCCGCCTCCGGGTGCTCCCGGACGAAGGACAGGTAGGCGCGCACGAGGGCACGGACACCGGTCCGGGCGGTGCGTGAACGTTCCAGCGCGGTGACCATCTCGCCCAGCAACCGCTCCAGCCACCGCATCAGCAGCGCGTCGACGAGGCCGTCGACGCTGCCGAAGTGGTGGTAGAGGCTGCCCAGGCTCACGCCGCTGGCCTTGGTGACGGCGCTGACGGTCAGGCCCTGCTCGCCCGCCTCGCCGTAGACCCGCAGTGCGGCGTCCAGTAGCAGTTCGACAGTGGCCTCACCACGTTGTTGCTTGGGGCTCATGAGGCGACCGTTCTCTGCTGGGACCGTGGACGACCAGGGTAAAGCAACGTTCCGGCTGGTCCTCCGTCTGTGAAATTCTAGAGCACCTTTCTAGAAAAGCGCTCCGGTTGGACGGTGTCGGCGAGCACACTGGGCGCATGTCTGGATCAGAGATCCCCACCGTGTTCAGGCCGGGCGGCGCCACCCGGGTGAGGGGGGCCGCGGTCGCCGCCGTGGCCGTGCTGCTCGCCCTGTCGGCCACCGGGTGCGACGGCGGCGGTTCGTCCGCCGGGTCGGCCGGCTCCTCCTACGGGACCGACGCCGAGGACCCGTACAGCGAGGATCCGTACGAGGACCCGTACGCCGACGACCCCGAGACCGAGGACCCGTACACCGAGGAACCGGCCGACGACGAACCGGCCGACGACGAACCGGTGGACGAGGAGCCGGCCGACGAGAACCCGTTCACCGAGGAACCCTACGCGCCCGAGACCGAGGCCCCCGACCCCTACGTCTCCGGCACCTGCCTCAACGGAACGCTGCCCGACTCCACCACCGCGCAGGAGGTGGACGACGTGGAGGAGGTCGACTGCTCGGCGTCCGACGCCCACTACCAGGTGATCCAGACCTTCCCCATGACGTCCGACCTGAACGAGTGCAACGCCAACTCCCGTACGGAGTACGCCTTCTCCTACCGCTATACCCTGAACGGCACAGCGATCAACGAGTACGTGTACTGCCTCGTCGGGCTCGGCTCGTATGCGCGGAGATGAAATTAGTTTCTAGAAGCACCTTTCAATTCGGGGCCGCAGTGGTACAGACTGGCCCCTCGACCGGACCCGTGTCCGTCCGTACGACCCGGGGGGGAACGTACGGCCACGGGTCCGGTCCGGTCGGTCGGTGAACGGGGAGAGAGTGAACGGGGAAGCCGGATTCCGCCTCAAGGGCAGCGGAGCCGAGCCACTGGAGGACGAGGACCCGCGGCGGATCGGACCGATCCCCCTGCTCGGGCGGCTGGGAGCCGGCGGCATGGGCCGGGTCTACCTCGGATTCCACGAGGGGCGGTACGCCGCCGTCAAGCAGCTCCTGCCGTCGATCGTCGCCGAGGACCGGGACTTCCTGCGCCGCTTCGGACACGAACTCGACAACCTCGCGCGCCTGCCCGAGAAGGCCACCGCCCCGCTGCTGGCGGGCGACCGCGACGCCCGGCCCCCGTGGTTCGCCACCGCCTACGTCCCGGGCCTCACGCTGACCGAGGCCCTCGACGCGCACGACGGCCCGCTGCCGGCCGAGGCGCTGTGGCTGCTGCTGCGCGAGGCCGCCGCCGGGCTGGCCGCGGTGCACGCGCTGGACATGGTGCACCGGGACCTCAAGCCGTCCAACGTGATGCTCACCCTCGACGGCCTCACCCTCATCGACTTCGGCGTGGCCCGCGCCGCCGAGCAGAGTCAGGTCACTCGGACCGGCATGGTGGTGGGCACCCCCGCCTACATGTCACCCGAACAGGCCTCCGGTGTGCGGCGGTCGACCGGCGCCGTCGACGTCTTCGCGCTCGGCTCGGTGCTCGCGTACGCGGCGAGCGGCCGGCCGCCCTTCGGCGACGAGTCCGGGCACGCGGTGCTCTACCGCATCGTGCACGAGGAACCCGACCTCGGCGCCCTGCGCGAACTGGACCCCGACCTCGCCGACGTCGTCGCGGCCTGCCTCGACAAGGACTTCGAGGGCCGCCCGAGCGCCGCCGAACTGGTCGAACTCGCCGAACGGCACGGGCCGTTCACGCCGCCCCTGTGGCCGGAGGCCATCACCGGGCGGCTGTCCGAACGGGCCGCCTTCGCGGCGCGCACACCGGAGCCGGAGGACCTTCCGGCGGCCGGACCCGCGACGGAACCGGACCTGGAGGCGGAGGGCCGGAAGCCCGCGGCGGTGCCGGAGCCGAAGCCCGTGGCGTCCCGGAAGGAGCGCCGCCGCCGGATCCTGCCCGTGTTCGTCCCCGTCGTGGTCGTCGCGACCGGCACGACCCTCGCCTTCCAGCTCCTGCCCCACGTCACCGACGCCGGCGACGCGGCGGGATCCGCCCCGTCCGTCTCGGTCACGGCCTCCGCCGTCGTCGCGCCGTCGGGGACGGCCGGCCCCTCCGCGAAGGCGTCGCCGTCCACCGGCGCCTCCGGCTCGAAGACGCCGGAGGCCGGAACGAAGGAATCGGCGACCGCGCCCGGGGCGGCGGGCGCGGACCGGGCCGCGGACGAGGCAGGGGCGAAGGGCGACGGCGGCCCGGCCGCGCACGACGACGCGGGCGACGGCACCAGCGGCGACGGCGGAGGCGGCAGTGGCGGTGGCGGTGGCGGCGCGAACGACCCCGCCCCGGACACGGCGACCGAGGCCCCCTCGACGGGCGGCGGCACCCTGCGCAACGGGTCGAGCGGGCGGTGCCTCACCGCTTCGACGCAGGCCGGTTACGGCACCGTCTCCATGGGCGACTGCACCACCGGGGCGGCCGACTGGAGCCTGCGCGGCGCCTCGTCCGGCACCTACCGGATCGTGCACGGGGCGTCCGGCAACTGCCTGTCCGCCTACGGCTCGATGCACAGCGGCACCTGTGGCACGGACGACGCCCAGGAGTGGCGCCTCGGCCCGGGTGGCACCGTGGTCCTCGCGAAGACCGGCAGGTGCCTGGAGCACTCCCGCCCGAGCGGCCTGGTCATGGTGCGGGTGTGCGAGGGGACGGCGAGCCAGAGCTGGACCAGGAGCTGACGCGCGCGGGGGAGGGTCAGCCGGCGCCGCCGCGGTCGCCGTCCCCCGGCCTGTCGTCCTTGTCCTGGTCGTCGTCCAGCGACTTCAGGAACTCGGGGTTGTCGTCCGGGGCCACCCACCGCTGCCGGCCGCCGCTCCCGCCCCACGCGGAGCCGCCCGCGCCCGCGGGATGCCGCTTCTTGCCGGCGATCAGCCACGAGATCGACCCGACCATCGGGAACAGCAGCACGAGGATCGCCCACAACGGCTTGGGCATGTGACGGATGTCCTCGTCCTTCGTGCTGATGCAGTCGATGAACGCGTAGACGCTCAACGCCAGTGGCACGAGGAACATCAGCACCCGGAGCATGGGGCCTCTCCAGCGGAAGCGGTGGGCGGGGACGCGTCACGGCCCCCAGGTACAGGGCCAGCGTAGCCGCTCGGGGATACTGGACCGCATGGCTTACGACGATCTTCGCTCCCTGCTCAGGGCGCTTGAGCGCGAGGGCGACCTCAAGCGCATCAAGGCCGAGGTGGATCCCTACCTGGAGGTCGGGGAGATCGTCGACCGGGTGAACAAGGCCGGCGGCCCCGCCCTGCTCTTCGAGAACGTGAAGGGCTCGGCGATGCCGCTGGCCATGAACGTCTTCGGGACCGACCGGCGCCTGCTCAAGGCCCTCGGCCTGAAGTCGTACGGCGACATCTCCGACAAGATCGGGGGGCTGCTGCGCCCCGAGCTGCCGCAGGGCTTCGTCGGGATGCGCGAGGCGTTCGGGAAGCTCGGGGCGATGGCCCACGTGCCGCCGAAGAAGGTGAAGTCCGACAGCGCGCCGGTGCAGGAGGTCGTCCTGCACGGCGACGACGTGGACCTGGAGCGGCTGCCCGCCCTGTTCACGTGGCCCGACGACGGCGGCTCCTTCTTCAACCTGGGCCTCACCCACACCAAGGACCCGGAGACGGGCATCCGCAACCTGGGCCTGTACCGGCTCCAGCGCCACGACAAGCGCACCATCGGCATGCACTGGCAGATCCACAAGGACAGCCGCAACCACTACCAGGTGGCGGCCCGGCGCGGCGAGCGCCTGCCCGTGGCCATCGCCTTCGGCTGCCCGCCCGCCGTGACCTACGCCTCCACCGCGCCGCTGCCCGGTGACATCGACGAGTACCTCTTCGCCGGCTTCGTGCAGGGCAAGCGGATCGAGATGGTCGACTGCAAGACCGTGCCGCTCCAGGTCCCGGCCAACGCCGAGGTGGTGCTGGAGGGCTGGCTGGAGCCCGGCGAGATGCTGCCCGAGGGCCCCTTCGGCGACCACACCGGCTTCTACACGCCGCAGGAGCCCTTCCCGGCCCTGACGATCGACTGCGTGACGATGCGCCGGCGCCCGCTGCTCCAGTCGATCGTCGTCGGGCGGCCCCCGACGGAGGACGGTCCGCTGGGCCGCGCGACCGAGCGGTTCTTCCTCCCGCTGCTGAAGATCATCGTCCCGGACATCGTGGACTACCACCTCCCGGAGGCGGGCGGCTTCCACAACTGTGCGATCGTGTCGATCGACAAGAAGTACCCCAAACACGCCCAGAAGGTGATGCACGCCATCTGGGGCGCGCACATGATGTCCCTGACCAAGCTGATCGTGGTCGTCGACTCCGACTGCGACGTCCACGACCTGCACGAGGTCGCCTGGCGCGCGCTCGGCAACACCGACTACGCCCGTGACCTCACCGTCGTCGAGGGCCCCGTCGACCATCTCGACCACGCCTCCTACCAGCAGTTCTGGGGCGGCAAGGCGGGCATCGACGCGACGAGGAAGCTGCCCGAGGAGGGGTACACGCGCGACGGGGGCTGGCCGGACATGGTGCTGTCCGACCCGGATACGGCGGCGAAGGTCGACCGCCGCTGGAAGGAGTACGGACTGTGACGTCGGCTTCCGCCGCGCTACCGCAGCAGCCGGGGCGCACCAAGGCGTTCCTGCGCCTGGTGATGATCGAGCACTCGGTGTTCGCGCTGCCCTTCGCCTACATCGCCGCCCTGACGGCGATGTACGAGTGGGACGAGAACATCCACTGGGGCCGGCTGCTCCTGGTCACCGTCGCCATGGTCGGCCTGCGCACCTTCGCGATGGCCGTCAACCGGATCATCGACCGCGAGATCGACGCCCGCAACCCGCGCACCGCGCACCGCGAGCTGGTCACCGGCGCGATGTCCGTCCGGCACGCCTGGACCGGCGCGTTCGTCGCCCTCGTCGTCTTCCTCGGCGCGGCGGCCCTGCTCAACCCGCTCTGCCTGGCCCTCGCGCCCGTCGCGGTGATCCCGATGGTGGTGTACCCGTACGGCAAGCGGTTCACGAACTTCCCGCAGGCCATCCTCGGACTCGCCCAGGCCATGGGCCCGGTCGGCGGCTGGCTGGCCATCAGCGGCAGCTGGTCCTGGGAGGCCGTGATCCTCGGCCTCGCGGTGGGCATCTGGATCGGCGGCTTCGACCTGATCTACGCCTGCCAGGACGTCGAGACCGACCGGAGGGTCGGCGTAAGGTCGGTCCCGGCCCGCTTCGGCATCCCCGCTGCCATCCGGGGCGCCCGCGCCTGCCACACCGTCACCACGGCCCTGTTCGCCTGGTACGCCGTCGCCACCGGCGCCGGTGCCTTCTTCTGGCTGGGCCTGCTGATCGTCGCCGGTGCCTTCGTCTACGAGCACACGATCGTCAAGCCGCACGACCTGTCCCGCCTGAACAGGGCGTTCTTCAGCGTCAACGGCTTCATCGGCATCGCCCTGTTCGTGTGCGCCCTGCTGGATCTGCTGGTTCGGGGCCTCACGGTCTGAATACTCGGAGCCTACGGCTAGGCTCGACATCATGAAGCCAGGACAGACGCAGCGCGTGCCTTGGATCGTGGGGGTGTCGGGGGCATCCGGTACGCCGTACGCGGCGGCCGTCCTGCGGGCACTGCTCGCGGCCGGCGAGAGCGTCGACCTGGTGGTCAGCCGGGCCTCGCGGCTCACCCTGCTCGACGAGACCGGCATCTCCTTCCGCGACGCCCACTGGCAGCAGGACCTGCGCGAGTGGCTGGCCCGCGGAGCCGACGGCAAGCCGGACACCTTCGACGTCGGCCTCGACGGCGACCGGGTACGGCACTGGAGCGCCGGCGACCTCGCGGCCGGGCCGTCCTCGGGCTCGTATCCCACCAGGGGCATGCTGATCGTGCCCGCGTCCACGGCCTGCGTGGCCGGGGTCGCGCTGGGGCTGTCGAAGGACCTGCTCCAGCGGGCGGCGAGCGTGACCCTGAAGGAGGGGCGCAAGCTGGTCGTGGCCGTACGGGAGACCCCGCTGGACGGCCGGACGCTGCGTCACATGGTGAGCCTGGACGACGCGGGGGCGACCGTGGTGCCCGCGTCCCCGGCCTTCTACGCGGGCGCGACGCACATCCAGGACCTGGTGGACTTCGTCGCCGGACGCGTCCTCGACGCGGCGGGCGTCGGACACGGCCTGTACCGCCGCTGGCGCGGCGAGCTCGGCGGAGGGTCGCGCCCCACCGCCTGAGCACGAGCACCACCTCCCCCCACACGTATCTTCAGACCTCTTCAGCGGAAGGCTTCGATCGCATGGACGCGGTGGACAGGCAGCTCATCCAGGCCCTGAGGGAGAACGGCCGGGCCTCCTACGCGGAGCTGGGGCGCCTCGTCGGACTGTCGGGACCCAGCGTCACCGACCGCATCAACCGGCTGGAGGCGGCCGGAGTCATCACCGGCTACCGGGCCACCGTCGACTCCGCGTCGCTCGGTCTCGGCGTCACCGCACTGATCGGCGTCTCGCTCTCCGACGCCGCCGACCACGAGGACGTCGCGCAGCGGCTGAGGGACCTGCGGGAGATCGAGGACTGCTGGTTCATCGCCGGCGACGACTCCTACATGCTCAAGGTGCGCGCGGCCGACGTGGACGGCCTGGAGAGCATCATCCGCCGGCTGTCCGGGACGAAGGGCGTCTCCCGGACCCGCACCACCATCGTGCTCTCCACCAAGTGGGAGAACCGGGTGGGCGAGCTGCCCGAAGAGGTCTGAGGCGCTGGGCGTACGGTTTACGGAGTCTGCCGGAGAAAGAGGTAACGCATGGACGCCGGGCTCAAGCGCGAGCTGGAGGAGAAGGTACGGGCGGGCGTCCGCCTGACCCGCGAGGACGGCATCGCGCTGTACGAGTCGGACGACCTGGCCTGGCTCGGCGGCCTCGCGCACGAGGTGCGGACGCGGAAGAACGGCGACGTCGTCCACTTCAACGTCAACCGGCACCTCAACATGACCAACGTGTGCACGGCGTCCTGCGCTTACTGCTCCTTCCAGCGCAAGCCGGGGGAGAAGGACGCGTACACGATGCGCATCGAGGAGGCCGTGAAGCTCGCCAAGGCGATGGAGGGCGAGAACCTCACCGAGCTGCACATCGTCAACGGGCTGCACCCGAACCTGCCGTGGCGCTACTACCCGCGCTCGCTCAGGGAACTGAAGGCCGCGCTGCCGAACGTGTCGCTGAAGGCGTTCACGGCCACCGAGATCCACCACTTCGAGACCATCTCCGGGATGTCCGCCTCCGACATCCTCGACGAGCTGATCGACGCCGGCCTGGAGTCCCTGACCGGCGGCGGCGCCGAGATCTTCGACTGGGAGGTGCGGCAGCACATCGTCGACCACCGCACCCACTGGGAGGACTGGTCGCGCATCCACCGCCTGGCGCACGAGAAGGGGCTCAAGACCCCGTGCACCATGCTCTACGGCCACATCGAGGAGCCCCGCCACCGCGTGGACCACGTGCTGCGGCTGCGCGAGCTCCAGGACGAGACGGGCGGCTTCCAGGTCTTCATCCCGCTGCGCTACCAGCACGACTTCGTGGACATGAAGGACGGGAAGGTCAGGAACCGGCTCCAGGCACGGACGCAGATGGCGACCGGCGCGGAGGCCCTGAAGACCTTCGCGGTGTCGCGGCTGCTGTTCGACAACGTCCCGCACGTGAAGGTGTTCTGGGTCATGCACGGCGTCCAGACCGCGCAGCTGGCGCTCCAGCACGGTGCGGACGACATGGACGGGTCGGTCGTCGAGTACAAGATCACGCACGACGCGGACGACTTCGGCACGCCGAACAAGCTGACCCGCGAGGACCTGCTCGACCTGATCCGCGACGCCGGGTTCCGGCCGGTGGAGCGGAACACCCGCTACGAGATCCTCCGGGAGTACGAGGGCCCCGACCCGGCGCGGCGGGAGTCGCCGCAGCCGATGCGGGTGTGAAGGTGCGGTCGTCCGTCGGCGGCGGGTGAGTGGGGGCTGGTCGCGCAGTTCCCCGCGCCCCTTCGGGGCACGTTCACGGAGCGCCCCTGAGAAGGGCACGGGGAACTGCGCGACCAGCCACGGACCATCCCACCCGACCGGATCCGAACCGGCCACGGCGGGTACCCGCACCCCATGGCCACCGAGGACGACTACACCGCCGAACCCTTCGTCCCGGAGGACGGCGGCAGTCTGACCGCCCTCCGCGAAGCCGCCGCCGGCTGCCGCGGCTGCCCCCTGCACCGGGACGCCACGCAGACCGTCTTCGGCGCCGGCAGGGCGGACGCCCGCGTCATGCTCGTCGGCGAGCAGCCCGGTGACCAGGAGGACCGGGAGGGCAGGCCCTTCGTCGGCCCCGCCGGGAGACTCCTCGACCGGGCGCTGGCCGACGCCGGCCTGGACCCGGCGGACGCCTACGTCACCAACGCCGTCAAGCACTTCAAGTTCACCCGGGCCGAACCGCGCAAGCGCCGTATCCACAAGTCGCCCACGCTGCGCGAGACGACGGCCTGCGGACCGTGGCTCGCCGCCGAACTGGCCCGGGTCGAACCCGAGCTGATCGTGGTGCTCGGCGCCACGGCCGGCAAGGCGCTGCTCGGCTCCTCGTTCCGGGTCACGCAGGTGCGCGGCACCGTGCTGGAGGAGGAGATCCACGGACGGCCCGAGACACTGGTGCCCACCGTCCACCCCTCGGCGGTGCTGCGGGCGGACGACCGGGAGGGCGCCTACCGGGGCCTGGTCGCCGACCTGGAGGTGGCGGCGCGGGCCCTGTCCTGACGCACGTCCCGCCACCGGGAGGGTAATAGCTAGTATGGGCCCGTGTCCCTTACTTTCACGCCAGACCCCGCCCTCACCACCGAGCTGCGCGACGGCGTCCTCGACCTGTGGACCGACGTGTCCAACGCCGGCGGCTCCGTCGGCTTCGTCCCGCCGGTGACCCGGGAAGACATCCGCCCCGAGCTGGTCAAGCACATGGTGGCCATGGCCGAGGGCCGCACCCGGCTCCTCGTCGGCCACGACAAGGACGGGCGCGTGGCCGCGACCGCGTTCCTCACCCTCAACACCCATCGGCTGATGACCCACTGGCTGTGGCTTCACACGGTGATGATCCACCCCCGCCACCAGGGCCGGGGCTTCGGCCGGGACCTGATGGCCGCCGCCGCCGACGCGGCCCGCGCCCGCGACGGCATCGAGGCGATCCGCCTCACCTGCCGGGGCGGCCTCGGCCTGGAACGGTTCTACGAGTCCTGCGGCTACAAGGAGGTCGGCCGGGTGCCCGGCGCGATCCGGGTCGCACCGGGCGACGACCGCGACGACATCACGATGCTGCTGCCCCTGACCTGAGCGCGGCACCCCGGCTGTGGCGCCCCGGCCCCGGCGTGCTTCACTGGGCGGTGCCCCTTTGGGTACGTTCTGGCCTCCCCCAAACGGAAGAGTGGATAGAGATGCTCCGCTACACGCTGATGCGCCTCGGAATCTTCGTGGGCTGCCTCGTGGCCGTCTGGGGCCTCGTCTACGCCGGCGTGTTCCCGCGCGGCCTCGGTGACTCCAACGGCATGTGGATCGTCCTGCTGTCCCTGCTGCTCTCGGCCCCCATCAGCTTCGTCGTCCTGCGCAAGGAGCGCGACCGCGCCTCCGAGCAGGTCGTCCAGCGGGTCGACCGCATGAAGGCCAACCTGGAGGCCAACCGCGGCCAGGAGGACCTCGCCGACGACGCCGCCCGCGCGCAGGGCCAGGCTTCGTAACACCCGTCACACACCCGAAGCGCCCCGGTTCCCGAATCACAGGAAACCGGGGCGATTTTCGTTTTACGGGCAGTAGCCGTCTCCAGCCTCTCAAAGCGAGGCTTTGGGGGTCCCAAAGCATGGGTGTTAAAGTCGTACGCATGAAGCCAGCAGCCGCGCCCGCCACACCGCCGAGCCTCGGGCTCGTCGCGCGCCTGCACGTGGACCTCTGTCGGTGCGCCTCCGCGAACTGTCGCCCCTGACGTCCCTTCTCGACCCGTCGTTCCCCACGTCAGCACGTGCGCGTCCGTCCCCGCGTCCCGTCCCCCTACGGAGCATGTCCGTGTCCTCCCTCACGAAGTCCTTCAAGGTGCCCTTCTGGGCCCAGATAATCGCCGGCCTCGTCCTCGGCGTCCTGCTGGGCTGGGTGGCCCGCAGCCAGGACGTCTCCTGGCTCGTCACCACCCTGGACAAGATCGGCGGCACCTTCATCGGCCTGCTGAAGCTGGCCGTCGCCCCGCTCGTCTTCTTCGCGATCCTGGTCTCGATCACCAACCTGCGGAAGGTCAACAACGCCGCACGCCTGGCGTCCCGCACCCTCCTCTGGTTCATGATCACCTCGCTGATCGCCGTGGCCATCGGCCTCGTCATCGGCCTGGTCACCAACCCCGGCGCGGGCACCGGCCTCACCCCGGCCGACGGCGCCAAGCCCGAGCACACCGGCTCCTGGATCGACTTCCTCACCGGCATCGTGCCGACGGACGTCATCACCCCGTTCACCGAGCTGAACGTCCTCCAGATCGTCTTCATGGCAGCCGTCGCCGGCATCGCCGCCCTCCAGCTCGGCGAGAAGGCCCAGCCCATCCTCAACCTGAGCGAGTCCGTCCTCGAACTCCTCCAGAAGGCCCTGTGGTGGGTCATCCGCCTGGCCCCGCTCGGCACCGTCGGCCTCATCGGCCGCGCCATCGCCACCTACGGCTGGGACCTGATCGGCAAGTACGCGACCTTCACCGCCGACATCTACGTCGGCTGCGCCCTCGTGCTGTTCGTGGTCTACCCGACGCTGCTCGCCACCGTCGCCAAGGCCAGCCCGATCCAGTTCTTCAAGGGCGCCTGGCCCGCCATCCAGCTGGCCTTCGTCTCCCGCTCGTCCGTGGGCACCATGCCGCTGACCCAGAAGGTCACCGAGCGCCTCGGCGTGCCGAAGGAGTACGCGTCCTTCGCCGTCCCGTTCGGCGCCACGACCAAGATGGACGGCTGTGCCGCGATCTACCCGGCGATCGCCGCGATCTTCGTCGCGCAGATCTTCGGCATCGACCTCGGCGTCGGTGACTACCTGCTGATCGCCTTCGTGTCGGTGGTCGGATCCGCCGCCACGGCCGGCCTCACCGGTGCCACGGTCATGCTGACCCTGACCCTGTCCACCCTGGGCCTGCCCATGGAGGGCGTCGGCCTCCTCCTCGCCATCGACCCGATCCTGGACATGATGCGCACCGCGACCAACGTCGCCGGCCAAGCGCTGATCCCGGTCATCGTCGCCGCCCGCGAGGGCCTGCTCGACCGCAAGGCCTACGACCAGGCGCACAGCTCGCCGCTGGACGAGCCGGAGCCGGAGCCGCAGGACGCGGCGCCCGTCCCGGTCGCGGCCTGACCGCACGACCGCCCTACCGTGACAGGGCGTCCGGACGTGCCGACGTCCGGGCGCCCTGTTTCACGGTCGCACGGACCGTACGCTGATTCGCATGGGTGTTGGAAAGACCAGGCGGATGCCGCGTGCGGTCCGTGAGCAGCAGATGCTGGACGCCGCCGTGCGTACCTTCGGGCGGCGTGGCTACGTGGCGGCGTCGATGGACGAGATCGCCGAACTCGCGGGTGTCTCCAAGCCGCTGGTGTACCTCTACCTGAACTCGAAGGAAGACCTCTTCACCGCCTGCATCCGCCGGGAGGCGCGGGCGCTGACCGAGGCCGTGCGGGCCGGGGTGCATCCCGGGTTGCCGGCCGACGGCCAACTCTGGTCCGGTCTGCGGGCCTTCTTCGCCCACACCGCCCGCAACCCGGACGCCTGGACGGTGCTGCACCTCCAGGCCCGTACCCACGGTGAGCCGTTCGCCGCCGAGGTGGCGGTGATGCGCGAGGAGATCGTCGCGTTCGTG
Source organism: Streptomyces sp. 63XJN7_1_ISO-PGPR-S23-121 (assembly GCF_056173025.1). Lineage (NCBI taxonomy): Bacteria > Bacillati > Actinomycetota > Actinomycetes > Kitasatosporales > Streptomycetaceae > Streptomyces > Streptomyces sp. 63XJN7_1_ISO-PGPR-S23-121. Next base: position 524,638 of record NZ_CM149653.1, read on the forward strand.
ACGCAGCTCATCGTCGCCGCCGCGCGCGACGCCCATCGTGATCCGCATCTGCCCGAGCGGGAGGTCGCCGGGCTCGCCGAGGCGCTGGTCGGGGCCGCCGAGTCGCTCGCCGACTGGGCCAACGCGACCGAGGGCGTCAGCGCGAAGCAGGCGGCGGCGACGCTGATGAACTTCGCCTGGGCCGGCCTGGGCGATCTGATGGCGGACCGGCCCTGGTCCGCGCCGGAGGAGTCCGGGGCCGAGGCGGTGGCTCAGGTCGCCGGATAGGGCCGGGCCTCGCCGGACAGGTGGAGTCGGCCGTCGGCGCCGCGCAGTTCGAACCGTCCGTCCGCCGCCGCGTACGTCACCGTCCCCGGCAGCGGTACCGGCGCCCGGAAGGCGGCCCGCACCGTGACCGCCTCCGGTGTGCCCTGCTCGGCGAGGCAGCGGGCCACGGTCCACATGCCGTGGGCGATGGCCCGGGGGAAGCCGAACGGGCGGGCGGTGAGCGGGTGGAGGTGGATCGGGTTGCGGTCGCCGGAGGCGGCCCCGTAGCGCCGTCCGAGGTCACCGGCGAGGCGCCACTCGGCGCGCACGGGCAGCGGTGTGTCCGCCTCCTGCCGCGGGGCGCCGGGGGAGGGCCGGCCCTCGGTGCGGTGCCGCGCCAGGTAGGTGCTGCGCGACTCCCACACCGGGGCGCCGCCGGTCCGCAGCTCCGTGACGACCACGGCCTCGGTGCCGCGCCGGTGCGGCAGCAGGGCGTCGACGTGGACGGCGAGTTCGTAGGTTCCGGTCGCCCGCAGCGGGGCGCGCCGGGTGAGGTCGATCGACGTGTGGACGAGCCCGAGCAGGGGCAGCGGGAAGTCCCGGCCGCTCATCAGCCGCATGGCCAGCGGGAAGCCCAGCACGTGGGGATACGCGGGCGGAAGCGCGTCCTCCCCGGTCGGGAAGCCGCACACCCGCTCGTAGGCGGCCAGCCGCGCGAGGTCCACGCGCAGGGCGGGGACCACCAGGCGGGTGCGGGGGAAGCGGGCGTCGGGCCGGGGTCGTTTGAGAGGGGACAGGAGGGCGCCGCGGGCGAGGAGCGGCGGGAGGGCGGGGACACCGGTCAGGGTGTTCGTGCTCCGGGAGGCGGCGGTGGTCATCAGGCCCCCAGCAGGCTCTGGCCGCAGACGCGCACGATCTGGCCGTTGACGGTTCCCGACGCCGGGTGGGCGAGCCAGGCGGTCGTCTCGGCGACGTCGGCCGGGAGGCCGCCCTGGGCCAGGGAGTTCATGCGGCGGCCGGCCTCGCGGATGAGGAGGGGGACGGCCGCGGTCATCCTCGTCTCGATGAAGCCCGGTGCCACCGCGTTGACCGTCACGCCGTGCTCGGCGAGCGCGCGCGGGGCGAGGGAGCGGACCAGGCCGATGATGCCGGCCTTGCTCGCGGCGTAGTTGGTCTGGCCCGCGTTGCCGGCGATCCCGGCGATGGAGGCCGTCGCCACGATCCGGCCGCCGCGGTTCACCGTGCCCGCGGCCAGCAGCGCGTCGGTGGTGCGCAGTACGCCGGCGAGGTTGACGTCCAGGACGGAACTCCAGCGGTCGGCGGGCATGTTGGCCAGGCGTCGGTCGCGGGTGATGCCGGCGTTGTGGATCAGGAGGTCGAGTCCGTCGGGGAGGGCGCCGGCGAGGTGCTCGCCGGCGTCGGCGGCCGTGATGTCGAGGGCGAGGGCGCTGCCGCCGAGGCGTTCGGCGAGTTCGCGTGCGTCCTGCTCGGCCTGCGGCACGTCGAGGACGACGACGCGGGCGCCCTGTCCGGCCAGGGTCTCGGCGACCGCGGCGCCGATGCCGCGTGCGGCGCCGGTGACCAGGGCGGTGCGTCCGGTCAGCGGGCTGTCCCAGTCGGCGGGGGCGGTGACCTCGCCCGGTCCGACCTCGATCACCTGGCCGTCGAGGTAGGCGGAGCCGGGGGAGAGGAGGAAGCGGAGGGTGGATTCGGCGGCTTCGGCGTCGGTGAGCCGGACCAGGTTGACGGTCCTGCCGCGGCCGATCTCCTTGCCGAGTGAGCGTGTGAAGCCCTCCAGGGCCTGCTGTGCGGCGGCCTGGTGGTGGTCGGCGGCGTCGAGCGGGGCGCCCAGGACGACCACGCGGCCGCTCGGGGCGACCGACCGTACGACGGGGTGGAGCGCGGCGTGCACCTCGGCGAGCGTGTCGACGTCCCGGACGCCGGTCGCGTCGAGGACGACGGCGGCGGGGTGGCCCGTCTCGTCCGCGCCGAGTCCCGTGCGGGCGAGGACCGGGGCGAGGCCGAGGTCCGTCCGTCCGGCCGTCAGGTGCAGCAGGCCGCCGGTGAGGCGGGGGTGCCGGTCGGAGCGGCGGATCAGCTCCGCGGGCTGCGGCAGCCCGATGCGGCGGGTCAGGAAGCGGCCGGGCGCGGTGCTGGTGAGGCTCAGATAGCGGTCGGCCATGGGTGACTCCCAGCTCCGTGACGGTCCAAGTCGCTTACTCTAGAGTAAGGTTACCGCAGGTAAGTCGCGGTCGGGCGGAGTCGCCGGTGAGGAGCGGCACGAGATGGGCGCCCCTGAAGCCGCCGCGGACGCGCGGAGTGTGACGGGCATTCCGGAACCAATGTGACCTACCCGCAGGTAACCCCCAGTGCTGCACAGCCCCGGCGCCGGACCATCCCCGAACCCGCACCAACTCCCCACGCGAGCCCCGTACGATCCCGACACTGACCGCCGGTAACCCCCGGCAGGACCTCGCGCCCACCGGGCCCGGCGATGAACGCTGCGGCACGCGAGGCACGTACGTCATGCAGCCGAGCAGTGCCGCCGCTGCACGTCCCAGGAGCCGCCCGTGTCCACCCCGCTTCCCTCCTTCGCCCCCTCCGCCGCGTTCGCCGACTCGCCCGGCCCCACCCTGGTGGAGCCCGAGACGCGGCGCCTGGACGGGGCCGTGCGGGAGGCGTACGTGCCGCCGCTCGCCCCGCCGGTGCGGCACGGCTCCCTCGCCGACCTGCCCTTCGACAACGCGGCCGCCGTCCCGGACTCGGTGGTCCTCAGCCGCAGGTCCGGGGACGGGCGCTGGAGCGACGTGACGGCGGCCGAGTTCGCCGGACAGGTGCTGGCGGTGGCGAAGGGCATGATCTCCGAGGGCCTGATGCCGGGCGACCGGATAGCCATCATGGCCCGGACGACGTACGAGTGGACGCTGCTGGACTTCGCAGCGTGGGCCGCGGGCCTGGTCACGGTCCCCGTCTACCCGACCTCCTCGCTCTACCAGGTCCGCTGGATCCTCCAGGACTCGGGCGCGGTCACCCTGGTCACCGAGACGGCCGCGCAGGCGGCGGCCCTCGGCCCCGAGCTGGACCGCCTCCCCGACCTGCGGCACCTGTGGGTCATGGAGAAGGGACACGTGGAGCAGCTCGCCGAGCTGGGCGCCGCGGTGCCGGACGCTGAGGTGGACGTACGCCGGGGCATGCTCAGCCCCAGCACCCTCGCCACCCTGATCTACACCTCGGGCACCACCGGCCGCCCCAAGGGCTGCGTGCTGACCCACGGCAACTTCTTCGCCGAGGTGGACAACGCGATCGAGCTGCTCTACCCCGTGTTCAAGGCGCAGACGGACGAGCCGTCGATCCTGCTCTTCCTCCCCATGTCCCACGTCTTCGGCCGCATGGTCGCCGTGGCCTGCGTGCGCGCCCGGGTGCGCCTCGGACACGCGCCGAGCCTCCGGGCGGAGGACCTGCTGCCGGACCTGGCGGCCTTCCGGCCGACCTGTCTGCTGACCATTCCGTACATGCTGGAGAAGGTCTTCAACGGGGCGCGCGCCAAGGCCGAGTCGGGCGGCCGGGCCACGGTGTTCGACCGCGCGGTGTCGGTGGCGGTGCGCTACGGCGAGGCCATGGAGGCCCGCCAGACCGGTTCGGGCGGCGGTCCGGGCCGCGCCCTGAAGACCGCCCGCTCCTTCTACGACCCCCTCGTCTACCGCAAGATCCGGGGCGCCATGGGCGGCCGGGTCCGGCACGTGATCTGCGGCGGCTCCCCGCTCGGCCGGCGCCTGGCCGCCTTCTACGCCGGCGCCGGCATCGAGATCTACGAGGGCTACGGGCTCACCGAGACGACGGCCGCGGCGACTGTGACGCCGCCGCTGAAGCCACGCCTCGGCACGGTGGGCTGGCCGCTGCCCGGCACCCGGATCCGGATCGCCGCCGACGGCGAGATCCTGGTCGCCGGCGACCAGGTCCTGCACGGCTACTGGGACCCCCAGGCGGGCGGTGTCGTCCCGGCCGCCCCCGACGGCTGGTTCCCCACCGGCGACCTCGGCAGCCTGGACGACGAGGGCTACCTGACGATCACCGGCCGCAAGAAGGAGCTGCTGATCACGGCGGGCGGCAAGAGCGTGGCTCCGGCCCCGCTGGAGGACTGGCTGCGCTCCCACCCCCTGATCTCCCAGTGCATCGTGCTCGGCGACCGCCGCCCCTACGTCTCCGCCCTGTTCACCCTCGATGCCGACGGCATCACCCACTGGCGCCGCATGAACGGCAAGCACCCGGTGCCGCCGGAGCTGCTGACCGACGACGAGGAGGTCCGCGCGGTGCTCCAGCGCGCGGTCGACGAGGCGAACAAGATGGTCTCCCGCCCGGAGTCCATCCGCCGCTTCGCGGTCCTGCCGAGGGACTTCACGGAGTGGGAGGGCCATCTGACGCCCTCCCTGAAGCTCCGGCGCGACGCGATCGTGCGGGACTTCGCGGAGGCCGTCGAGGCGCTGTACAGGGGGTAGGCGGCGCCCGGCGTCAGCGGCGGGCGACGAGGCACGCCTGCGGGACCTTCGCGGAGGTGTCCTCCTCCTGCACCCGCACCGTCCGCGACAGCACGGTGAAGCCGGCCGCCTCGAGCAGCTCCGCCATCGGTTCCGGTCGCCGCCGCTCGAAGTCCAGGGCGACCGGGTGGCCGAAGGGGCGGTCGGGGCGGAAGGGCTCGTCGCCGACCTGGAAGGCGAGGAGGAAGTGCCCGCCCGGGGCCAGCACGCGCCGCACCTCGCCGAAGAGGTCCGGAAGCCGCTCCCACGGCGTGTGGATCGACGAGTACCAGGAGACCGCGCCCGCGAGAGCGCCGTCGGGCAGGTCCAGGTCCAGCATGGAGCCCTGCTCGAACCGCAGGCCCGGGTTCTCGCGGCGCGCGATCGCGAGCATGGCGGCGGACAGGTCGAGGCCGAAGACGCGCAGGCCCAGGGAGGCGAGGTGCGCGGTGACCCGGCCGGGCCCGCAGCCGAGGTCGGCCACCTCCCCCTCGGGCCCCACCAGTTCGGCGAAGGCGCCCATCAGCGCCCGGTCCAGCGCGGTGCCGGCGGCGACGGGGCGGAAGAAGTCGGCGTAGTCCTCGGCGACGGTGTCGTAGAAGGTCCGGGTGGTGTCCAGGAAGCCGGTGTCGTGGGTCATGGCGGGACCCTAGGGCCTGCCACCGACAGCCACCGGCGGCCGCCGGAATTCACCGTGAATTCATGACGGCGCCGGAAAGGGCAGGAGCCCCGTCGCCGAAACCGGCGCGGGGCTCCTTGGGTACTGCTGTCAATCAGACAGGAGTGACGTTCTCCGCCTGCGGACCCTTCGGGCCCTGCGTGACGTCGAAGGACACCTGCTGGTTCTCCTCGAGGGAACGGAATCCCTGAGCGTTGATCGCGGAGTAGTGGACGAAGACGTCCGGGCCGCCGCCTTCCTGGGCGATGAAACCAAAGCCCTTTTCGGCGTTGAACCACTTCACGGTTCCGGTAGCCATAAGCCCTCCTTGGGCCCAAAGGGTTGCCCTGCTCCAGAACCAGCAAGTGTGAAGACCGATCCGCACAACTGCATATGTCTGAGAATGACGAGAGCCCGCGGTCACATGCTCCGCAGGCTCTGTACTGCAAGGGAAACCAAACTGCAACTTGCTGTGAGCGTAGCACGCAGGCACCCGAGCGCAACAGAGGCCAAGATCACTTCACCCGAATGTTTGAACGCACGTGTCATTCGGCTGACAGCGGGGGGTGGCGCCGGGGGGCCGCCGGGGGAGGGCTAGCCTCGCGATGTGGACAATTCTCGCACCCGGCCGCGCGTCGGCCACATCCAGTTCCTGAACTGCATGCCTCTGTACTGGGGGCTCGCGAGAACGGGAACGCTCCTCGATTTCGAGCTGACGAAGGACACCCCGGAGAAGCTCAGCGAGCAGCTGGTGCAGGGCGATCTCGACATCGGGCCGGTCACCCTGGTCGAGTTCCTCAAGCACGCGGACCAACTGGTCGCCTTCCCCGACATCGCCGTCGGCTGCGACGGCCCGGTGATGTCCTGCGTGATCGTCTCGCAGGTCCCGCTGGACCGGCTGGACGGCGCCCGCGTCGCCCTCGGGTCGACCTCGCGGACCTCGGTCCGGCTCGCCCAGCTGCTGCTGGCCGAGCGCTTCGGCGTCCAGCCGGACTACTACAGCTGCCCGCCGGACCTGAGCGTGATGATGCAGGAGGCCGACGCGGCCGTCCTCATCGGCGACGCCGCGCTGCGCGCCAACATGATCGACGGGCCGCGCTACGGCCTCGACGTGCACGACCTGGGCGCGCTCTGGAAGGAGTGGACGGGCCTGCCGTTCGTCTTCGCGGTCTGGGCGGCCCGGCGCGACTACGTGGAGCGCGAGCCGGTCATCGCCCGCAAGGTGCACGAGGCCTTCCTCGCCTCCCGCAACCTCTCCCTGGAGGAGGTCGGCAAGGTCGCCGAGCAGGCGGCCCGCTGGGAGTCCTTCGACGAGGAGACCCTGGAGCGGTACTTCACGACCCTCGACTTCCGCTTCGGCGCCCCGCAGCTGGAGGCGGTCGCGGAGTTCGCCCGCCGGGTCGGCCCGACGACGGGTTTCCCGGCGGACGTGAAGGTGGAGCTGCTCGAGCCCTGAGCGTCGCGCCGTCGGCCCACTACCCTGCTGGAAGGTTCCGGCGCACGGGGGAGGGGTGGACCGATGAGGCCGCTCGATGTCGACGAACCCACCGTCGTGGGGCCCTACCGGCTGCTCGGCCGGCTGGGCTCCGGCGGCATGGGCCGGGTGTACCTGGGCCGCAGTGCCGGCGGCCGGACGGTCGCCGTGAAGATCGTGCACCCGCACTTCGCGCTGGACGAGGAGTTCCGGGCCCGGTTCCGCCGCGAGGTGGAGGCCGCCCGCCGGGTGGGCGGCGCCTGGACGGCGCCCGTGCTCGACGCCGACCCCGGCGCGCGCGTGCCCTGGGTCGCCACCGCGTACGCGGCCGGACCGTCCCTGACGGCGGCGGTCGCGGACGGCGGCCCGCTGCCGGCCCACTCCGTACGGGCGCTGGGCGCGGGCCTCGGTGAGGCGCTGGCCGCGGTGCACGAGCTGGGCCTGGTGCACCGGGACGTGAAGCCGTCCAACGTGCTGCTCACCCTCGACGGGCCCCTCCTGATCGACTTCGGCATCGCCCGTGCCACGGAGGGCACCGCCTCCCTGACCTCGACCGGCGTCTCGATCGGCTCGCCCGGTTACATGGCGCCGGAGCAGATACTCGGCAAGGGCGTCTCCGGCGCCGCCGACGTCTTCTCCCTCGGCGCGGTCCTCGCCTTCGCGGCTACCGGCTCGCCGCCCTTCCCCGGGGACTCCTCGGCCGCGCTGCTCTACAAGGTCGTCCACGAGGAGCCGGAGCTCGGCGCCCTGGACGGCGAGATGCGGGAACTGGTCGGCCGGTGCCTGGCCAAGGAGCCCGGCGCCCGCCCCGCCCCCGGTGAGGTGGCCCGGCGGCTCGCCCCGGACGGCGCCGCCCGGCTGGTCGCCGTCGGGTGGCTGCCGGGGGCGCTGGTGGAGCAGGTCAGCCGGAGCGCCGTGCAGCTGCTCAACCTGGAGGCCGCGGGGGAGGGCGGGCCGGGGTCGGGGCCGGTGGGCTTCAGCCGGCCGTCGGTGACGCCGGGGGCGGAGCCGCCGTCGGACGGGAGCTCAGCCGGCGCGGCGGCGGACCGCGAGGCACCGGCCACCCCCGTCACCGGCGCCTTCGGCCCGCCGCCGGTGATGCCCGGGCCTCCGGCGCCTTCCGGGACGCCCGCGCCGTTCGGGGCTCCCGCCTCCTCCGGGGCTCCCGCACCGGCCGGGGCGTCCGCGTCTTCCGGGACGCCCACGCCGTTCGGTACGCCCGCACCCGCCGGGGCGTCCGGGTCCTCCGGGGCCGCCGCATTCGCCGGGAGGCCCGCGCCTTTCGGGCCGCCCGACTCTTCCGGCGCTCCGTCCGGGGCTCCCGTGCCCTTCGGGGGGCCGGCCACTTCCGGGGAGCCCGCGTCCGCCGGGACGTCCGCGCCTCCCGGGGCTTCCGGGCCTCATCTGTCCACGGGTGCTCCGCCGCCTCCCGTCACCGTGCCGGGGGCGCGCAGCGGCGACCGGGGCCCCGGCAAGCTGTCGGTGCACGTGGCGGCGACCTCGACCCGGGGCGGTGACGGCCGCGGGCGCAGGCTCAGCTGCACGGTGGCCCTCGCCGTGGCGGGGGCGCTGGCCGCGGTGACGGTCGGCTCGGTGTTCCTGTTCGACCTGCTGCCGGGCGGCCACCGGGACACCGCGGGGGGCGGCGACGCCGACCGCACCAGCCGGGCGCCCTCCTCACCGGCTCCCTCGTCCTCCTCGTCCGGTGAGAATCCGGGGGCCGGCGAAGGCGACGGGGGCGGCACCCCCTCCACGCCCGCCCCCGGCGGCACCGCGGGCACCGTCCCGGCCGCCTACCTCGGCACCTGGGAGGGCCAGGGCAGCGCCCTCGGCGGCACGCTGCCGGCGGGCACCTTCCGCATCACCATCGGCCGGGCCGGCGTCGGCGAGGAGCTGGGGCGGCTGCGCCAGACCGACCAGCTGGGCGGCGTGTGCGTCGACGTCCTGACCCTCAAACAGGTGACGGGGCGGCAGATCGTCGCCGACTCCGTCGGTGCCGAGGACAACCACGGCGGCTGCAACCAGGCGCCCACGACCGTCCGTTTCACCCCGGTCGGCGACGACCTCGCCTACGCGTCCGAGAGCGCCGGGTCGGGGAAACCGGAGGCCCGGCTGTCGAAGGTCGGGTAGCCCACAAGGGCCACCGGCCGTGCGGCCCGCCCCCATAGGGTGTCCGCGTGCCGATGGTCGATGTGCTGGTCCTCCTCGTCGCCGTGCTCTGGGGCGCGGTGACGGGCGCGCTGCTGCCGCGGGCGGCCTACCGCTTCTCCGCGCCCTCCGGCGAGGCGTGGCGCGACGCGTGCCCGGCCGCGCACCCGGTCCGGGGATGGCTCGGGCCGGCCCGCTGCCGGCGGTGCGCGGACGCGGCGGTGCCCGCCCCGGCGCCGTACGGGCCCGGTGCCGTCGTCCCCGCCGCCGTCACCGCGCTGGTCTGCGCCGCCCTGGCCGCCGCCACCGGGACCCGGCCCGAGCTGGCCGTCTGGCTGCTGCTCGCGCCGGGCGGCGTGCTGCTGGCCGTCGTCGACCTCCGGGTGCGGCGGCTGCCCGACCCGCTGACCCTCCCGCTCGCGGGCACCGCGCTCGCCCTGCTCGGGGTCACCGCGCTCGTGCCCGAGCACGCCGGGGAGTGGACCACCGCCCTGCTGGGCGCCCTCGCGCTCGGCGCCGGCTACTTCCTGCTGTTCCTGATCAATCCCGCCGGCATGGCCTTCGGCGACGTCAAGCTCGCGCTGGGGGCCGGTGCCGTCCTCGGCTGGTACGGCTGGCCGACGGTGATGCTGGGCACCTTCGCCGGGTTCCTGCTCGGCGCGGTGTACGGGGGCGCCCTCGTCGTCGCGGGGCGGGCCGGACGCGGCACGGCCATCGCCTTCGGGCCGTTCCTGCTCACGGGTGCCCTCCTCGGCGTCCTCGCGGGCGCGTACGCGGCCTGAACGCGGCCGTTGAAAACGGCTCGCGTACGCTGGTCGGGTCCGTCCACAACCCTTACGAACCTTGCGAAAGGGACGCCGGTGACCGAGAAGGCCGACCTTCAGACCGTCCTCGACCGTGCCGCCGCCGGTGGGCGGATCACCCCCGAAGAGGCCCTCGTCCTCTACCGCGACGCCCCCCTGCACGCACTGGGCGCGGCCGCCGACGCCGTCCGCCGGCGCCGCTACGCGGGCACCGAGCACATCGCGACGTACATCATCGAGCGCAACATCAACTACACGAACGTGTGCGTCACCGCGTGCAGGTTCTGCGCCTTCTACGCCGCGCCCAAGGACACCGCCAAGGGCTGGACCCGCGACCTCGACGACATCCTGCGCCGCTGCGCGGAGACCGTCGAACTGGGCGGCACGCAGATCATGTTCCAGGGCGGCCACCACCCGGACTACGGCGTCGAGTACTACGAGAAGCACTTCGCCGCCATCAAGAAGGAGTTCCCCGAACTCGTCATCCACAGCCTGGGGGCGAGCGAGGTCGAGCACATGGCCCGGATCTCCGGGGTGTCGGTCGAGGAGGCCATCACCCGGATCCACGCGGCCGGACTCGACTCCTTCGCCGGCGCCGGTGCCGAACTGCTGCCCGAGCGCCCGCGCAAGGCCATCGCGCCGCTGAAGGAGTCCGGCGAGCGCTGGCTGGAGATCATGGAGATCGCGCACGGGCTGGGCGTCGAGTCGACGTCCACCATGCTGATGGGCACCGGCGAGACCAACGCCGAGCGCATCGAGCACCTGCGCATGATCCGGGACGTGCAGGACCGCACCGGCGGCTTCCGCGCCTTCATCCCGTACACCTACCAGCCCGAGAACAACCACCTGAAGGGCCGCACCCAGGCCACGCTCTTCGAGTACCTGCGGATGATCGCCATCGCCCGCGTCTTCCTCGACAACGTCGCCCACATCCAGGGCTCGTGGCTGACCACCGGCAAGGAGGTCGGCCAGCTCTCCCTGCACTACGGGGCCGACGACCTCGGCTCGATCATGCTGGAGGAGAACGTGGTGTCGTCGGCCGGCGCCAAGCACCGCTCCAACCGGCTCGAGATCATCGACCTGATCCGCAAGGCGGGGCGCGTCCCGGCGCAGCGTTCCACGACGTACGAGCACCTCGTCGTGCACGACGACCCGGCGAACGACCCCGTCGACGAGCGGGTCGTCTCCCACATCTCGTCCACGGCCATCGAGGGCGGCACGGCTCACCCCGAGCTGAAGCTGCTGGCCTCCAACTGACGCGGCCGTGCTGACGATCCACGTCGCCGAGGCCTCGCCCGAGGCGGCCGTCGTGGTCGACGGCGCGCATCTCGCCGCCGTCGGCCCGTACGAGGCACTGGCCGCCGACCACCCGCGGGCACGGGTGCGCCGGTGGCCCGGGCTCCTGACGCCCGGACTGCTCAACCCCTACGGTCCGGAACTGCTGGAGCAGGCCTACCACCCCGACCCGCGCGAAGCGGACCGGCTCGGTACCGAGCCGGTCTTCGGGGAGCGCGCGCTCGCCCTTCTCGCCGCCGACCCGTCCGCGCGGGGCGCCAGCGCGCGCCGCGGAGTACAGCGCATGCTGGCGCACGGAACGGTCGCCGTCGCCGGTGAGCTGCGGGGTCGCGCGGCCCTGGACGCGGTGCGGGGAGCGGGGCTCGCCATGGCGGGGCGTCCGGCCACCCTGCCCGGTCCCGCGTCGTTCTCACCGGTGCCGCTCGTGCTGCTTCCTGGGCTCGCTCCCGGGAAACCCGCACGGTTCGCGGTGTTCGACGTGCCCGACCGGGCCGCGCTCGTGCGGGACGGCGCGTCCACGTGCGTGGCGACCGTCGTGGCGGGCCGGATCGTCTACCGGCGCCGCTGAGCGCGCCGGCCGGTGCGGCGAGAGCGCGTGCCGGGCGTCGCGACGGGGCGAACGTTGCCTGTTGCGGCACTAGCTGTTCCGGCGCCTCGGCCGGCTGGTGACCGTCTTCAGCGCCCGCGCGGTGACGATCTGCCTCTGGCACGAGCTCGCCCTCGTCCCGGCGGTGCCGCTGATCGACCGCCTCTGGGACGTGCCGGCCTTCGAGGCGCAGCTGCCGCTGGACAGCCAGTGGTTCCTGCTGGGCGTCGGCTGGATCCTGATCGCGGTGTTCGTCGTCCTCTTCGGCCGGGTGGAGGATGTCGCCGCGCGGAAGAGGCCGAGGCTCGTGCCGTGACCCGGCCCTGCAAGAATGGTCCCGTGACCCGCGCTTCCCTGAACAAGCAGCCGCACGAAGTCGCCTCGATGTTCGACCACGTCGCGGAACGGTACGACCTGACGAACACCGTGCTCTCGCTCGGGCAGGACCGGGCGTGGCGCAAGGAGGTCGCCAGAGCCGTCGACGCCCGGCCCGCGCAGAAGGTCCTCGACCTGGCCGCCGGCACGGCGACCTCGTCCCAGCCCTTCGCCCGCGCCGGCGCCTACGTCGTCCCCTGCGACTTCTCCCTGGGCATGCTCCAGGTGGGCAAGCAGCGGCACTCCTGGATGCCGTTCACCGCGGGCGACGCGACGCGGCTGCCGTTCCGGGACGACGTGTTCGACGCGGTCACCATCTCCTTCGGGCTGCGCAACGTGCAGGACACCGACGCGGCGCTGCGCGAGATGTACCGGGTGACGCGGCCCGGCGGCCGGGTCGTCATCTGCGAGTTCTCGCACCCGACCTGGGCGCCGTTCCGCACCGTGTACACCGAGTACCTGATGCGTGCCCTGCCGCCGGCGGCCCGCGCGGTGTCGTCCAACCCGGACGCCTACGTCTACCTCGCCGAGTCCATCCGCGCCTGGCCCGACCAGGCGGCGCTGGCCCAGCGGCTGCGGAAGGCCGGCTGGTCGAGGGTGGCGCACCGGAACCTGACGGGCGGCGTCGTGGCGCTGCACCGGGGCTTCAAGGAGAGCTGAGCGGCATCCGCCCCGGCTGCGGCCGCGCCGGCCCGTTCCCCGGTGTCACAGCTCGAGCCGGTAGCAGTGGCCCCGCTGCTGTGTCGCCGGGGTCGTGAAGACCTCGGCGAGCCGCATGCCCAGCCGCTCCGTGACCGCGATGGAGCGCGCGTTGCGGGCGTCGACCATCGCCACCACCTGCGCCACACCCGCCGAGCGCACCCGCTGGAGCGTCTCCCGGGCCGCCGCCGTGACGTAGCCCTTGCCCCAGTGCTCGCGCCCGAGCCGCCAGCCGATCTCGATCTCGCCCCTGGGGCCCCAGTCGCCCGGCCACGGCTGGGCGCCGGTGAAGCCGACGACCCGTCCGGACTCGTCCACCATGGTCCACAGGCAGAAGCCGCGCTCGGCGTCGTGCCGGCGCTGGCGGGCGGTGAGTTCCTCGTAGACGGACAGCTCCGCGGACCTCCCGCCGTGGAACTCCATGACGTCCGGGTCGTCGAAGATCCGGTGCCAGGCCACGGCGTCCTCGTCGGTGGGGACGCGCAGCCGTACGACAGGCAGAGCTCGTTTCACGGGGCAGCCCTTCAGCCGGGTGATCGGTGACGCTGAATAGACTGCCCATGTCCAGTGCCCGTCGGCACGCACATTTCCGAAACTCTGGGGAGATCCCGCCGTGACCGAGCCCCTCTCCGACAACACCGCCGATGTGATCGTCGTGGGCGCGGGGCCAGCCGGCTCCACGACCGCGTACCACCTGGCCAAGGCCGGGCTCGACGTCCTCCTGCTGGAGAAGACCGCGTTTCCCCGGGAGAAGGTCTGCGGCGACGGCCTCACCCCGCGCGCGGTGAAGCAGCTCGTGGCCATGGGCATCGACATCTCCGAGGAGGCCGGCTGGCTGCGCAACAAGGGCCTGCGCATCATCGGCGGCGGCTCGCGCCTCCAGCTGGACTGGCCGGATCTGGCCTCCTTCCCCGACTACGGACTCGTGCGCAGGCGCGACGACTTCGACGAGCAGCTGGCCCGGCAGGCGCAGAAGGCGGGCGCCCGCCTCTACGAGCGCTGCAACGTCGGCGCCCCCGTCGTCGACGACCGCACCGGCCGCATCACCGGCGTGCACGCGAAGCTGGGGGAGGACAAGCGCGAGGTCACCTTCCGCGCGCCGCTGGTCGTCGCCGCCGACGGCAACTCCACGCGGCTGTCCCTGGCGATGGGCCTGCACCGCCGCGAGGACCGCCCGATGGGCGTCGCGGTCCGCACGTACTTCACCTCGCCGCGCCACGACGACGACTACCTGGAGTCCTGGCTGGAGCTGTGGGACCGCCGCGGAGCGCAGGACCGACTCCTGCCGGGCTACGGCTGGATCTTCGGCATGGGCGACGGCACCTCGAACGTGGGCCTGGGCGTGCTGAACACCTCCGCCTCCTTCAAGGAGCTGGACTGGCGCGAGGTGCTGAAGGCGTGGTGCGCGTCCATGCCCGAGGACTGGGGCTACACCCCGGACAACATGACCGGCCCGATCCGCGGTGCCGCGCTGCCCATGGCCTTCAACCGCCAGCCCCACTACACCAAGGGCCTGCTCCTCGTCGGCGACGCCGGCGGCCTGGTGAACCCCTTCAACGGCGAGGGCATCGCCTACGCCATGGAGTCCGGCCAGATCGCCGCCGACGTCGTCGTGCAGGCCCACGCGCGGGCCACGCCGGCCCAGCGCGAGATCGCCCTCCAGCGCTACCCGCGCGTCCTGAAGGACACCTACGGCGGCTACTACACGCTGGGCCGCGCCTTCGTGAAGCTCATCGGCAACCCGAAGGTCATGCAGATCGCGACCCAGCGCGGCCTCACCCACCCCGTCCTGATGAAGTTCACCCTCAAGATGCTCGCCAACCTGACGGATCCGACGGGCGGCGACGCGATGGACCGCATCATCAACGGACTGAGCAAGGTGGCCCCGAAGGCCTGATCACGCCCCGTCGAGGGCGGCGGCGTTGGCGGCCCGGCGCGCGAACACCTCGTCGCGCCGGTCCGCGGACTGCCGCAGCGCCCGCTTCCGGTCGCGCGCGGAGAGCCGGTCCAGGTAGACGTGGCCGTCCACGTGGTCGGTCTCGTGGGCGAGGCAGCGGGCGAAGTAGCCGGTGCCCTCGACGCGGAGCGGTGCGCCGCTCCGGTCCAGGCCCCGTACGACGGCCCGGTCGGGGCGCGGCACCGCCATGACGGCGCCCGGCACCGACAGGCACCCCTCGCCCTCGTCCAGCAGCCGCCGCGCGGCCGGGTCGAGCGCATCCAGGACCGGGTTGACGATGTGCCCGACATGTCGGACACCTTCGTCGTCGAAGCAGTCGTACACGAACAGGCGCAGACCGACGCCGACCTGATTGGCCGCCAGCCCCGCCCCCTCCGCGACGTACATCGTCCGGAACATGTCGTCGATGAGCGCGGCCAGGTCGGGCCCGAACTCGGTGATGTCCCGGCACGGCTTGTGCAGCACCTCCTCGCCGAACTCGGTGACGCGCCGCAGCGACCCGCGCCGGGCCTCGGGCGCGAGCGGTGGGCAGGAGGCGGTGCGCCGCCCCTGCAGGAACACGCTGGGCATGCTGTTCTCCCCTTCGGTCTCGTGACCGGCCGGTGCGGTACCGGCCCGTCCCGAGCCTGTCAGGGGAAGCCCGCGTCCGCCGGGAGAGCGCGAAAAGCCGCAGCCCCGAAGTGGCTGCGGCCTTTCGTGCGGATGTGTCCGTGGTGTCCGGACGCGAGCGTCAGAGCACGCGCACGGCTCCGCTCGGCGGGTCGTACGACAGGGGCTTCATCACGACGCCCGTCGACGAGTTCTGCGCGCCGACGAACATGCCGTCGCCGACGTAGACGCCCACGTGGTACGCGCTGCCCGCGCCACCCCAGTACAGGATGTCGCCCGGCTGGAGGTTGCTCAGCGACACCTGGGTGCCGGCCACCGACTGGTCCTGGGAGACGCGCGGCAGGTCGATGTTGACCTGCTTGAAGGCGGCCTGCACGAGACCGGAGCAGTCCCACGAGTTGGGGCCGGTGCCGCCGGAGACGTAGGCGTCGCCGACCTGGGCCTGGACGAAGGAGACGACGGCCGCGGCGGAACCCGTGGCCGACGAGCTGACGCTGACCGAGGACCCGCCGGACGAGGACGACGAGGACGACGACGAGCCGGTGTCCGCGGAGGCGCTCAGGGTGGCGCGCTCGGCGGCACGGGAAGCGCGCTCGGCGGCCTCCTTGCGGGCGTCCTCCTCGGCCTTCTTCTTGGCCTCCGCGGCCTTCTTCTTGGCCTCGGCGAGGTCCGCCTTGGCCTCCTTGGCCGCGGCGGCGGCGGCCGCGTCGCGCTCGGCGCGCAGCTCGTAGTTGGCCGCGGCCTGCTGCGTGGCGTCCGCGGACTGGGCGACCTGGGCGGCCAGGTCGGCCGTCAGGGTGGGCAGCTCGAGGGTCTGCGTCACCGGCTCGGCCGCGTTCGCCGAGCCCGACGCCCCGGCCACTGCCAGGGTGCTGAGGACGCCACCGGCAACTCCGGCCCGCATCGCGATGGTCGACGCGCTGCGGCGGGGCTTCCGGTGGCTGCGTATGTGAGCGGTGTGGGACATGGGTACAACCGGTATCAGGAGCTCCTCCATACCTTCAAGAAACGTGTGCTGCGCCACAGTTGTTCAACCGAGCCCCTGAATCCCGGGCGTGTCGCCCTTTTTTGACACCCTGGCGAACATTGTGAGCCCTCCGTAACCCACCTGTGATCACGGACTTTGATCGTTTCGCCCGAATTGCCCCTCGCTTACCACTGGTTGAGGCAGTTGGCCAAGCCCGGTTCTCAGACGCCTCTCATGGATGTGGCGGACGTCACGGAACGGCCGCCCCGGCGGCCGCGTCCCCCGCGCGGATCGCCGTCCGTGCCGCTCGTGAACGCGTGCACGCGTCCACATCGCACCCCGCTCTCCCTCCGAGGTGTGAACGGAGGCCACTATCAAGAGATCAGGTCCAGCACCAATTTGCATGCACGCGAAGCATCTTGATATTGAGACGCCCGCCGCGCGACCCCTCTGGCCAGCGGCGACGAGCGAAATTGTCACCTCTGGTGATCAGCTGAACGCTTCTTGTGTGAAGATCACCGCTCATCCGACTTCATGATCCTTCGTCAGGTGGTGGAGATCACAAAGCTTGTGCAATACCCCGTGTCGCAGATCACAGAGCCACGGGCATAGGATGCGAGGCAGTTGGGCTTGTGACCTGCTTCACATGTTCGCGATCTTCGCCGGGACCAGCGGGGCTCGTGGGACTGCGGGGGCGGTTGTGAGTCCAGGCCAACCGCCAGCAGTCAGTGCCGACTGAGAGGAGCGAGGAGCGGTGAACGCGTATGCGCCCATCCTCGTACTGGGAGCCCTCGGGGCAGGCTTCGCGATCTTTTCCGTGGTCATGGCCACGCTGATCGGCCCGAAGCGGTACAACCGGGCCAAGCTCGAGGCCTACGAGTGCGGCATCGAGCCGACCCCCACGCCGGCCGGCGGCGGGCGCTTCCCCATCAAGTACTACCTGACGGCGATGCTCTTCATCGTCTTCGACATCGAGATCGTCTTCCTCTACCCCTGGGCCGTCACCTTCGACGCCCTGGGGATCTTCGGGCTCGTGGAGATGCTGCTCTTCGTGCTCACCGTCTTCGTCGCGTACGCGTACGTATGGCGGCGCGGCGGCCTGGAATGGGACTGAGGGGCCTTTAGTCATGGGACTCGAAGAAAAGCTGCCGAGCGGCTTCCTGCTGACCACCGTCGAGCAGGCCGCGGGCTGGGTGCGCAAGTCGTCCGTCTTCCCCGCCACCTTCGGCCTCGCGTGCTGCGCCATCGAGATGATGACCACCGGCGCCGGCCGCTACGACCTGGCGCGCTTCGGCATGGAGGTCTTCCGCGGCTCGCCGCGGCAGGCGGACCTGATGATCGTCGCGGGCCGGGTCAGCCAGAAGATGGCGCCGGTGCTGCGGCAGGTCTACGACCAGATGCCGAACCCCAAGTGGGTGATCTCCATGGGGGTCTGCGCCTCCTCGGGCGGCATGTTCAACAACTACGCGATCGTCCAGGGCGTCGACCACGTCGTCCCGGTCGACATCTACCTCCCCGGCTGTCCGCCGCGGCCCGAGATGCTGATGGACGCCATCCTCAAGCTCCATCACAAGATCCAGAACTCCAAGCTCGGGGTGAACGCCGAGGAGGCGGCCCGCGAGGCGGAGGAGGCGGCGCTCAAGGCCCTGCCCACCATCGAGATGAAGGGGCTGCTGCGGTGAGCGACGCGAACGGCACCACGGGTGACGCGAACGGGGTGAACCCCGAGAAGGACCTCTCCGCGGAGAACCTCCCGGGCCGGCGCGGGCAGGGCGGCGAGGAGATCCGCGTCCAGCGCGGCATGTTCGGCGCCAACAACGGCGGCGACACCTCCGGGTACGGCGGGCTGGTCCGCTCGGTCCGCCTCCCGGGACCGGCGAGCAGGCCCTACGGCGGCTGGTTCGACGAGGTCGCAGACGAGCTCGAGGGCGCCCTGGAGGAACAGGGACTCGTGCCGGAGAACGCGATCGGGAAGACGGTCGTCGACCGCGACGAACTGACCTTCCACATCGAACGCGAGCACCTGGTCCGCGTCGCCAGGACCCTGCGCGACGACCCGGCCCTGCGCTTCGAGCTGTGCACCGGCGTCAGCGGCGTCCACTACCCGGACGACAAGGGCCGCGAGCTGCACGCCGTCTACCACCTGCGCTCGATCACCCACAACAGGCTGATCCGCCTGGAGGTCAGCGCCCCCGACGGCGACCCGCACATCCCGTCGCTGTTCTCGGTGTATCCGACGAACGACTGGCACGAGCGCGAGACGTACGACTTCTTCGGCATCGTCTTCGACGGTCACCCGGCCCTGACGCGGATCATGATGCCGGACGACTGGCAGGGCCACCCGCAGCGCAAGGACTACCCCCTCGGCGGCATCCCCGTCGAGTACAAGGGCGCCCAGATCCCGGCTCCGGACCAGCGGAGGTCGTACTCATGAGCACTTCGCACGCCTCCCCCCGGGAGACCACCGAAGGCACCGTCTACACCGTCACCGGCGGCGACTGGGACGAGGTCGTCCAGACCGCGGCCCGCGCCGACGACGAGCGCATCGTCGTCAACATGGGTCCGCAGCACCCGTCCACCCACGGGGTGCTCCGCCTGATCCTGGAGATCGACGGCGAGACCGTCACCGAGGCCCGCTGCGGCATCGGCTACCTGCACACCGGCATCGAGAAGAACCTCGAGTACCGGACCTGGACGCAGGGCACGACGTTCGTGACGCGCATGGACTACCTGACGCCCTTCTTCAACGAGACGGCGTACTGCCTCGGCGTCGAGAAGCTCCTCGGCATCGAGGACCAGATCCCGGACCGGGCCTCGATCATCCGGGTCCTGCTGATGGAGCTGAACCGGCTCTCCTCGCACCTGGTGTGCATCGCCACCGGCGGCATGGAGCTCGGCGCCACCACGATCATGATCTACGGCTTCCGCGATCGTGAACTGATTCTCGACATCTACGAGCTGATCACCGGCCTGCGGATGAACCACGCGTACATCCGCCCCGGCGGACTCGCCCAGGACCTGCCGCCGGGCGCGGTGGACCAGATCCGCGAGTTCGTGAAGAAGATGAAGAAGAACCTCCCGGAGTACGACAAGCTCGCCACCGGGAACCCCATCTTCAAGGCCCGCATGCAGGACGTCGGCTACCTCGACCTGGCCGGCTGCATGGCCCTCGGCGCAACCGGCCCGATCCTGCGCTCCACCGGCCTGCCCCACGACCTGCGCAAGACCCAGCCGTACTGCGGTTACGAGACGTACGACTTCGACATCCCGACCGCCGACACCTGCGACTCCTACGGCCGGTTCCTGATCCGGCTGGAGGAGATGCGCCAGTCGCTGCGGATCGTCGAGCAGTGCCTGGACCGGCTCCAGCCCGGCCCGGTCATGGTCGCCGACAAGAAGATCGCCTGGCCCGCCCAGCTCGCGCTCGGACCGGACGGACTGGGCAACTCGCTGGACCACATCAAGAAGATCATGGGCACCTCCATGGAGGCCCTGATCCACCACTTCAAGCTGGTCACCGAGGGCTTCCGCGTGCCGCCGGGCCAGACCTACGCGGCGGTCGAGTCGCCCAAGGGCGAGCTCGGGGTGCACGTCGTCTCCGACGGCGGCACCCGCCCCTACCGGGTCCACTTCCGCGACCCGTCCTTCACCAACCTTCAGGCCATGGCGGCGATGTGCGAGGGCGGCCAGGTCGCCGACGTCATCGTCGCGGTGGCGTCCATCGACCCCGTGATGGGAGGCGTCGACCGGTGACCACCTCTTCTTCGGAGCGGGGCGTCAGCCTGGGCATGCCGGAACTGCCCGCGCCCGCGTACCCGGACGACGTCCGGGCCCGGCTGGAGGCCGACGGGCGCGAGATCATCGCCCGCTACCCGGACTCCCGCTCCGCCCTCCTGCCCCTGCTGCACCTCGTGCAGTCGGAGGAAGGCCACGTCACGCGCACCGGCATGCAGTTCTGCGCGGACCTGCTCGGCCTGACCACGGCCGAGGTCACGGCGGTCGCGACCTTCTACACCATGTACCGGCGCGGGCCGAGCGGCGACTACCAGGTCGGCGTCTGCACCAACACGCTGTGCGCGGTCATGGGCGGCGACGCGATCTTCGAGTCCCTCCAGGAGCACCTGGGCGTCGGCAACGGCGGGACCACCGACGACGGCAAGGTCACGCTGGAGCACATCGAGTGCAACGCGGCCTGCGACTTCGCCCCGGTCGTGATGGTCAACTGGGAGTTCTTCGACAACCAGACCCCCCAGAGCGTCCGGCACCTCGTCGACGACCTGCGTGCGGGACGGCCCGTGACCCCCACCCGCGGGGCGCCGCTGTGCACCTTCAAGGAGACCGCCCGGATCCTGGCGGGCTTCCCCGACGAGCGCGCCGGCGCCGTCGCGGCCGGCGGCAGCGCGGGCCCCGCCTCCCTGGCCGGGCTGAAGCTGGCCAAGGGCGAGACGTCCGGCGCGCGCGTGGTGCACCCGCGGGACGGCGGACCGCACGACGCGGCGCAGGACCGGGCCGTGCACGACCCGTCGCCGCAGGAGCACCTCAGCTCGCACGACGCGCCGCAGGACACATCGGCCTCCGACCCGGCGCACCCGGCCGGGCCCGCAGCCGAGGAGGGGGAGTGATGACCTTGGCAGCAGAAATCAAGGACCACAGCCCGGAGAAGCTGCTCGCACCCGTGCTGTCGTCCTTCTGGGACGAGGACGAGTCCTGGACCCTGGACGTCTACCGCAGGCACGAGGGGTACGAGGGGCTCCGCAAGGCGCTGGCGATGTCGCCGGACGACCTGATCGCGTACGTCAAGGACTCCGGTCTGCGCGGCCGCGGCGGCGCCGGGTTCCCGACGGGGATGAAGTGGCAGTTCATCCCCCAGGGGGACGGCAAGCCGCACTACCTCGTCGTCAACGCCGACGAGTCGGAGCCGGGGACCTGCAAGGACATCCCGCTCCTCTTCGCGAACCCGCACAGCCTCATCGAGGGCATCGTCATCGCGTGCTACGCCATCCGGTCGTCGCACGCCTTCATCTACCTGCGCGGCGAGGTCGTCCCCGTGCTGCGGCGGCTGCACGAGGCCGTGCGCGAGGCCTACGCGGCGGGCTTCCTCGGCGAGAACGTCCTGGGCAGCGGACTCGACCTGGAACTCACCGTGCACGCGGGCGCGGGCGCGTACATCTGCGGTGAGGAGACCGCGCTGCTCGACTCGCTCGAGGGCCGCCGCGGCCAGCCGAGGCTCCGGCCCCCCTTCCCCGCCGTCGCGGGCCTCTACGCGTGCCCCACCGTGGTGAACAACGTCGAGTCGATCGCGTCGGTTCCCGCCATCCTGAACAAGGGCAAGGACTGGTTCAGGTCGATGGGCAGCGAGAAGTCCCCGGGCTTCACGCTCTACTCGCTCAGCGGCCACGTCGCGACCCCCGGCCAGTACGAGGCCCCGCTCGGCATCACCCTGCGCCAGCTCCTCGACATGAGCGGCGGGATGCGCCCCGGCCACCGGCTGAAGTTCTGGACGCCGGGCGGCTCCTCGACCCCGATGTTCACCGACGAGCACCTCGACGTCCC
This sequence comes from Streptomyces sp. 63XJN7_1_ISO-PGPR-S23-121, assembly GCF_056173025.1. Classification (NCBI taxonomy): domain Bacteria; kingdom Bacillati; phylum Actinomycetota; class Actinomycetes; order Kitasatosporales; family Streptomycetaceae; genus Streptomyces; species Streptomyces sp. 63XJN7_1_ISO-PGPR-S23-121. The sequence continues at coordinate 546,523 of NZ_CM149653.1, forward strand.
CCTCGACTACGAAGGAGTGGGCGCCGCCGGCTCCATGCTCGGCACCAAGGCGCTCCAGTGCTTCGACGAGACGACCTGCGTGGTGCGCGCCGTCACCCGCTGGACCGAGTTCTACGCCCACGAGTCCTGCGGCAAGTGCACGCCCTGCCGTGAAGGCACCTACTGGCTCGTGCAGTTGCTGCGCGACATCGAGGCCGGCAAGGGCGCGATGAGCGACCTCGACAAGCTGAACGACATCGCCGACAACATCAACGGCAAGTCCTTCTGCGCCCTCGGCGACGGTGCCGCCTCGCCGATCTTCTCCTCGCTGAAGTACTTCCGCGAGGAGTACGAGCAGCACATCACGGGCCGCGGCTGCCCCTTCGACCCGGCCAGGTCCACGGCCTGGGCCGACCACCGTACGGAGGTGAACGCATGACCGTGACCACGAGCGCACCCTCCGGCGGTGGGGACGCGGCGGTCCCGCCCGAGGACCTCGTGTCGCTGACGATCGACGGCGTCGAGATCAGCGTGCCCAAGGGCACCCTGGTCATCCGGGCCGCCGAGCAGCTCGGCATCGAGATCCCCCGGTTCTGCGACCACCCGCTCCTCGACCCGGCCGGCGCCTGCCGCCAGTGCATCGTCGAGGTCGAGGGCCAGCGCAAGCCCATGGCGTCCTGCACCATCACCTGCACCGACGGGATGGTGGTCAAGACCCAGCTCACCTCGCCCGTCGCCGAGAAGGCCCAGCACGGGGTGATGGAGCTGCTGCTCATCAACCACCCGCTGGACTGCCCGGTCTGCGACAAGGGCGGCGAATGCCCCCTGCAGAACCAGGCCATGTCGCACGGCCAGGCCGACTCCCGCTTCGAGGGCAGGAAGCGGACCTACGAGAAGCCGGTGCCGATCTCGACGCAGGTGCTGCTCGACCGCGAGCGGTGCGTGCTCTGCGCCCGCTGCACCCGGTTCTCCAACCAGGTCGCCGGCGACCCGATGATCGAGCTGATCGAGCGGGGCGCGCTCCAGCAGGTCGGCACCGGCGAGGGCGACCCCTTCGAGTCGTACTTCTCCGGCAACACCATCCAGATCTGCCCGGTCGGCGCGCTCACCTCGGCGGCGTACCGGTTCCGCTCCCGCCCGTTCGACCTGATCTCCTCGCCGTCCGTGTGCGAGCACTGCTCCGGCGGCTGCGCGACCCGCACCGACCACCGGCGCGGCAAGGTCATGCGACGCCTCGCGGCCGACGACCCCGAGGTCAACGAGGAGTGGATCTGCGACAAGGGGCGGTTCGCCTTCCGGTACGCGCAGCAGCGCGACCGGCTGGAGACGCCCCTGGTGCGCAACGCCGAGGGCGACCTGGAACCGGCCTCCTGGCCGGAGGCCCTGCAGATCGCCGCGCAGGGACTGCTCGCCTCACGGGGCCGGACCGGTGTGCTGACCGGCGGCCGGCTCACCGTCGAGGACGCCTACGCGTACAGCAAGTTCGCGCGCGTGGCGCTCGACACCAACGACATCGACTTCCGCGCGCGCGTGCACAGCTCCGAGGAGGCCGACTTCCTGGCCGCCCGGATCGCCGGACGCGGCCGAGACCTGGACGGCACGGGCGTCACGTACACCGCGCTGGAGAAGGCGCCGGCCGTGCTGCTGGTCGGGTTCGAGGCCGAGGAGGAGGCGCCCGGCGTCTTCCTGCGGCTGCGCAAGGCCTGGCGCAAGCACGGGCTGAGGGTCTACTCCCTGGCCACCCACGCCACCCGGGGCCTGGAGAAGGCCGGCGGCACGCTGCTGCCCGCCGCTCCCGGCACCGAGACCGAGTGGCTGGACGCGCTCGCGAGCGGCGTCGGCCTGGAGGACGGCGGCGCCCAGGCCGCCGAGGCGCTGCGCGCCGAGGGCGCCGTGATCCTCGTCGGCGAGCGGCTGGCGTCCGTGGCCGGCGGCCTCACCTCCGCCGTACGGACCGCCACCGCGACCGGCGCCCGGCTGGTGTGGATCCCGCGCCGGGCCGGGGAGCGCGGCGCGATCGAGGCGGGCGCACTGCCGTCGCTGCTGCCGGGCGGGCGCCCCGCGACCGACCCGCGTGCCCGCGCCGAGGTCGCCGCGGCCTGGGGCCTGGCCGACCTTCCGCACGGCCACGGCCGCGACACCGGCGAGATCGTCGAGGCCGCCGCCCGCGGTGAACTCCAGGCGCTGCTGGTGGCGGGCGTCGAGATCGCCGACCTGCCCGACCCGGCACGCGCGCGTGCGGCACTCGCCGAGGCGGGCTTCGTGGTGTCGCTGGAGCTGCGGCCCAGCGAGGTCACCGCGCACGCCGACGTGGTCCTGCCCGTCGCCGCGGTCGCCGAGAAGGCGGGGACCTTCCTCAACTGGGAGGGCAGGGGACGCTCCTTCGAGGCCGCCCTCAAGCCCGACCAGATGACCCGCCGCGTCGCACCCACCGACGGGCGAGTGCTCCAGATGCTCGCCGACGCCATGGACGTCCACCTGGGCCTGCCGGATCTGCGCACCACGCGCGCGGAGATCGACCGGCTCGGCGCCTGGGACGGCCCGCGGGCCGGCGAGCCGCTGCGCACCGCGAGCGCGCTGCCCCGGCCGGCCGCCGGGGAGGCCGTGCTCGCCGGGCACCGGCTGCTGCTCGACCGGGGCCTCCTCCAGCAGGGCGACGAGGCGCTCGCCGGCACCCGGCACGCCGCACGCGCGCGCGTGTCGGCCGCCACGGCCGCCGAGGCGGGCGTCAAGGACGGCGACCTCCTCGCCGTCACCGGACCCGCCGGGGCCGTCACCCTCCCGCTCCAGGTCACCGAGATGCCCGACCGGGTGGTCTGGCTCCCGCTGAACTCGGCCGGCGACGGCGTCGCCTCCGACGCCGGGGTGCTGCCCGGAACCCTCGTCCGCATCGGCCCGGCCACGCTCGCGGGCGAGGCCCCCAAGGAGGTGGAGGCATGAGCCCGTACCTCGCCGCTGAAGACCTCTCCATGTTCGGCACCGACCCCTGGTGGCTGGTGGCGGTCAAGGCGGTCTTCTGCTTCGCCTTCCTGATGGTGACCGTGCTGTTCTCCATCGTGTGGGAGCGCAAGGTCGTCGCCTGGATGCAGCTGCGCATCGGCCCCAACCGGCACGGCCCCTGGGGCATGCTCCAGTCCCTCGCCGACGGCATCAAGCTGATGCTGAAGGAAGACGTCGTCGTCAAGCGCGCCGACAAGGCGGTGTACGTCCTGGCGCCGATCGTCGCGGCCATCCCGGCCTTCATGGCGATCGCGGTGATCCCCTTCGGGCCCGCCGGCAACGAGGTCTCGATCTTCGGCCACCGCACCGCCATGCAGCTCACGGACCTGCCGATCGCGATGCTGTTCATCCTCGCGGTCGCCTCCGTCGGCATCTACGGCATCGTGCTCGCCGGATGGAGCTCCGGATCGACGTACCCGCTGCTCGGCGGCCTGCGGTCCTGCGCGCAGATGATCTCCTACGAGATCGCGATGGGCGCCGCGTTCGCCTCGGTGTTCCTCTACTCCGGTTCGATGTCGACCTCGGAGATCGTCGCCCAGCAGAGCGACCGCTGGTACATCGTGCTGCTGCCGGTCTCCTTCATCCTCTACATCGTCACGATGGTCGGCGAGACCAACCGCGCCCCCTTCGACATGCCGGAGTCCGAGGGCGACCTGGTGGGCGGCTTCAACACCGAGTACTCGTCGATCAAGTTCGCGATGTTCATGCTCGCCGAGTACGTGAACATGGTGACGGTCTCGGCGGTCGCCACCACGCTGTTCCTCGGCGGCTGGCGGGCCCCGTGGCCGGTCAGCACCTTCTGGGAGGGTGCCAACCACGGCTGGTGGCCGCTGCTCTGGTTCGTCGTCAAGGTCCAGCTGCTGCTGTTCTTCTTCATCTGGCTGCGCGGCACGCTCCCGCGCGTGCGCTACGACCAGCTGATGAAGCTCGGCTGGAAGGTCCTCATCCCCGTCTCCCTGGTCTGGCTGATGCTGGTCGCGACCGTGCGGGCCATGCGGAACGAGAACTACGGCTTCACCGACATCGCCCTCTACATCGGCGGCGCCGTCCTGGCCCTGCTGCTGCTGTCCTTCGTCGCCGACATCTACCGCGACAAGGGCAAGGGCGCCGAGGAGCCCGCCGGGGAACCGGCCGCCTTCGACCCGATGGCCGGCGGGTTCCCCGTGCCGCCGATGCCCGGGCAGGAGCTGCCCCCGGTACCGCGGCGCCGCCCGCGCCGGGACCGGGAGCTGATTGTCAGTGGCGGACCCGATACTCAGAGTGACGGACCTGTGGGCGGATCCACGGATGGAAAGGAGGCGTCCGATGGCTGAGGAACCGAAGGAGACCGACCCCGGTTTCCTGAACCCCGTGGCCGGCTTCGGCGTGACCTTCAAGGCCATGTTCAAGAAGCGGCTCACCGAGCAGTACCCGGAGCAGCGCAAGACCACCGCTCCGCGCTTCCACGGACGGCACCAGCTCAACCGCCATCCGGACGGCCTGGAGAAGTGCGTCGGCTGCGAGCTGTGCGCCTGGGCGTGCCCCGCCGACGCGATCTACGTGGAGGGCGCCGACAACACGGACGAGGAGCGCTACTCCCCGGGCGAGCGGTACGGCCGCGTCTACCAGATCAACTACGCCCGCTGCATCCTGTGCGGCCTGTGCATCGAGGCGTGCCCCACGCGCGCGCTGACGATGACCAACGAGTTCGAGCTGGCCGACTCCACCCGTGCCGACCTCATCTTCACCAAGGAACAGCTGCTCGCCGGCCTGGAGGAGGGCATGGTCGACTCGCCCCACGCCATCTACCCGGGGACGGACGAGCAGGACTACTACCGCGGCCTGGTCACCGAGGCCGCGCCCGGTACCGAGCAGCAGGTCGCCCACTCCAAGGGCGAGGTCGTCCAGGAGGCGGCCTCGACCTTCGGCGCGGAGGAGCCGGCGTCGGAGAAGGTGATCCGCCGATGAGCGCGCAGCTCGCCGCCGCGGCGACTCTCTCCGCCGGCACCTCCACCGGCGAGGCCGTCCAGTTCTGGATCCTCGGCACGGTCGCGGTGATCGGCGCCCTGTGCACCGTCTTCATGAAGAAGGCCGTGCACAGCGCGCTCTGCCTCGCCGGGACCATGATCGTCCTGGCGGTGTTCTACCTCGCCAACGGCGCCTACTTCCTCGGCATCGTGCAGATCGTCGTCTACACCGGCGCGGTCATGATGCTGTTCCTGTTCGTGGTGATGCTCGTCGGCGTCACCGCGGCGGACTCCCTGAAGGAGACCATCAAGGGCCAGCGCTGGCTGGCCCTGGCCTGCGGGCTCGGCTTCGGCGTCCTGCTGTTCGCCGGCATCGGCAACGCGTCCCTCAAGGAGTTCGACGGCCTCGGCCGGGCCAACGCGGGCGGCAACGTGGAGGGCATCGCGTCCCTCATCTTCACCAGGTACGTCTTCGCCTTCGAGATCACCGGCGCCCTGCTCATCACGGCCGCCGTCGGTGCCATGGTGCTCACCCACCGCGAGCGCACCGAGCGGGCCAGGACGCAGCGCGAGCTGTCCGAGCAGCGCGTCCGCGACGGCAAGTACCTGCCGCCGCTGCCGGCGCCCGGCGTCTACGCCCGGCACAACGCGGTCGACATCGCGGGCCTGCTGCCCGACGGCACCCCGTCCGAGCTGACCGTCAGCAAGACGCTGCGCGACCGCGGCCAGGTCCGCGACGTCTCGATGGAGGCGCTCAACGACCTCAAGGCCCTGGAGCAGCGCGCCGAGGAGCGCCTGGAGCGCGGGGCGGTCGGGCCGGCCACCTTCAAGCGGTCCGAGGAGGCGTCGAAGTGAACCCCGTCAACTACCTCTACCTCGCAGCCCTGTTGTTCACGATCGGCGCCACCGGCGTGCTGATCCGGCGCAACGCGATCGTGGTCTTCATGTGCGTCGAGCTGATGCTCAACGCCTGCAACCTCGCGTTCGTCGCCTTCTCCCGGATGCACGGCAACCTCGACGGCCAGATCATCGCCTTCTTCACGATGGTCGTCGCCGCCGCCGAGGTCGTGGTCGGGCTCGCGATCATCGTGTCCCTGTTCCGTTCCCGCCACTCGGCCTCGGTCGACGACGCCAGCCTGATGAAGTTGTGAGGGGCTGAACCGTGACAAACCTGATTGCGCTGCTGGTGGCGGCGCCCCTGCTCGGAGCCGCGGTCCTCTTGTGCGGCGGCCGGCGGCTGGACGCCGTCGGCCACTGGATCGGCACGCTGCTGGCCGCGGCGTCGTTCGTGATCGGCGTCGTCCTCTTCACCGACATGCTCGGCAGCGGCGCCGAGGACCGCACCCTGACGCAGCACCTGTTCAGCTGGATCCCGGTGGAGGGCTTCCAGGCGGACGTCGCCTTCCGGCTCGACCAGCTGTCGATGACGTTCGTCCTGCTGATCACCGGCGTCGGCTCGCTGATCCACCTGTACTCGGTCGCGTACATGGAGCACGACGAGCGGCGCCGCCGCTTCTTCGGCTACCTGAACCTGTTCCTCGCGGCGATGCTGATCCTCGTCCTCGCCGACAACTACCTGCTGCTGTACGTCGGCTGGGAGGGTGTCGGTCTGGCCTCCTACCTGCTGATCGGTTTCTGGCAGCACAAGCCCAGCGCGGCCACGGCCGCGAAGAAGGCCTTCCTGGTCAACCGCGTCGGCGACATGGGGCTGTCGATCGCGATCATGCTGATGTTCCTCTGGTTCGGCACCTTCGCCTTCGGGCCGGTGCTCGGCTCGCTGGAGGAGCCCGGCCTCGCGGGGCAGGCCGGCGAGGGCAAGCTCACCGCGATCGCGCTGATGCTGCTGCTCGCCGCCTGCGGCAAGTCGGCCCAGGTGCCGCTGCAGTCCTGGCTCGGTGACGCGATGGAGGGCCCGACCCCGGTCTCCGCCCTCATCCACGCCGCGACCATGGTGACCGCGGGCGTGTACCTGATCGTCCGCTCGGCGGCCGTCTTCAACGGCGCTCCGGACGCCCAACTGGTCGTCACGATCGTGGGCGCGGTCACGCTCCTGTTCGGTGCGATCGTCGGTTGCGCGAAGGACGACATCAAGAAGGCGCTGGCCGGTTCCACCATGTCGCAGATCGGCTACATGGTGCTGGCCGCGGGCCTCGGCCCCATCGGCTACGTCTTCGCGATCATGCACCTGGTGACGCACGGCTTCTTCAAGGCCGGGCTGTTCCTCGGCGCCGGTTCCGTCATGCACGGCATGAACGACGAGGTCGACATGCGGCGCTACGGCGGCCTGCGGAAGTACATGCCGGTCACCTTCGTCACCTTCGGCCTCGGCTACCTCGCCATCATCGGCTTCCCGGGCCTGTCCGGCTTCTTCTCCAAGGACAAGATCATCGAGGCGGCGTTCGCCAAGGGCGGCACCGATGGCTGGATCCTCGGCGCCTGCGCCCTGCTGGGCGCGGCCATCACCGCGTTCTACATGACGCGCGTGATGCTGATGACGTTCTTCGGCGAGGAGCGCTGGCGTCAGGCTCCGACGCCGTCCCCGGCCGCGCCCGATGTCGAGCCGGCCGCCGAGACACGCGGCGAGTACGAACCACCCCACCCGCACGAGTCCCCGAAGATCATGACGATCCCGATGATCGTGCTGGCCGTCGGGTCGGTGGCCGGCGGCGCCTTCTTCAGCATCGGCGACCGCTTCCTGCACTGGCTGGAGCCCGTCACCGGGCACAGCCACGGCGACGCGCCGATCGGCGCCGGGACGATCACCGGAGCGACCGTCGCCTGCATGGTCATCGGCGTCGCGATCGCCTGGGCGCAGTACGGGCGCCGTCCGGTCCCGGCCGTCGCCCCGCGCGGGTCGCTGCTCACCCGGGCCGCCCGGCGCGACCTGCTCCAGGACGACTTCAACCACGTGGTCCTGGTGCGCGGCGGCGAGCACCTCACCCGCTCGCTGGTCTACGTCGACCACACCCTGGTCGACGGGGTCGTCAACGGCACGGCGGCCTCGGTCGGCGGCCTGTCCGGGCGGATGCGCAAGCTGCAGAACGGCTTCGCGCGCTCGTACGCGGTCTCGATGTTCGGCGGTGCGGCGGTCCTCGTCGCCGCGACCCTGCTGATGAGGGCGGTCTGATACCGATGTCCTTTCCCCTGCTGACAGCGACGGCGGTGGTCCCGGCCGTCGGGGCGATCGCCACGGCGGCCGTGCCGGCCGCCAAGCGCGGCTTCGCCAAGTGGCTGGCGCTGGCCTTCTCGATCGCCACGTTCGTCCTCGCGGAGCTGGTGGTCGTCCGCTTCGATCCCGGCGGCGCCCGCTACCAGCTCACCGAGTCGCACTCCTGGATCGCGGAGTTCGGGGTGCGGTACGAGCTGGGCGTGGACGGCATCGCCGTGGCGCTCATCGCGCTGACCACCCTGCTCGTCCCCTTCATCATCCTCGCGGGCTGGCACGACGCGGACCCGCTGGAGACCGGCAGCAAGCGGTGGCGGCCGACGCAGGGCTTCTTCGCCCTGATCCTGGCCGTCGAGGCGATGGTGATCATCTCCTTCGAGGCCACCGACGTCTTCCTCTTCTACATCTTCTTCGAAGCCATGCTGATCCCGCTGTACTTCCTGATCGGCGGCTTCGGGGACCGGGCGCACGAGCACGGCGAGAAGGCGGCCGCCACCCAGCGGTCGTACGCGGCGGTGAAGTTCCTCCTCTACAACCTGGCCGGCGGTCTGATCATGCTGGCCGCGGTGATCGGGCTCTACGTGGTCGCCGGGAACTTCTCCCTCACGGAGATCGCCGAGGCGCGGGCCAACGGCTCGCTGGACATGGCGACCAACACCGAGCGCTGGCTGTTCCTGGGCTTCTTCTTCGCCTTCGCGGTGAAGGCGCCGATGTGGCCCCTGCACACCTGGCTGCCCAACGCGATGGGGGAGGCCACCGCGCCGGTCGCGGTGCTCATCACCGCGGTGGTCGACAAGGTGGGCACCTTCGCGATGCTCCGCTTCTGCCTCCAGCTGTTCCCGGAGGCGAGCAAGTGGGCGACGCCGGTGATCCTCGTCCTGGCGTTGGTCAGCATCATCTACGGGGCGCTGCTCGCGGTCGGCCAGCGTGACATCAAGCGCCTGATCGCCTACGCGTCGATCTCGCACTTCGGCTTCATCATCATGGGCATCTTCGCGATGACCAGCCAGGGCCAGTCCGGCGCGACGCTGTACATGCTCAACCACGGGATCTCGACCGCCGTGCTGATGCTGATCGCCGGCTTCCTGATCTCCCGGCGCGGCTCGCGGCTCATCTCCGACTACGGCGGTGTGCAGAAGGTCGCCCCGGTGCTCGCCGGCACGTTCCTGATCGGCGGTCTGGCCACGTTGTCCCTGCCGGGTCTCGCGCCGTTCGTCAGCGAGTTCCTGGTGCTGGTGGGCACGTTCACGCGCTATCCGGTGATCGGCATCATCGCCACCTTCGGCATCGTGCTCGCCGCGCTCTACACCCTCGTCCTCTACCAGCGGACGATGACCGGGCCGGTGAAACCCGAGGTGAGGGCCATGCCCGACCTGCGGGTGCGTGAGCTGGTGGTCGTGGCTCCGCTGGTGGCGCTGCTGATCTTCCTCGGCGTCTACCCGAAGCCCGTCACGGACATCGTCAACCCGGCGGTGCAGCAGACCATGTCCGACGTACACAAGAAGGACCCCCAGCCCGAGGTGGAGGCGGCCAAGTGAGCGCATCAGCCGTCCACAGCCTGTGGACAACGGCGGCAACGGCGGCCGACCCGATCGCGAAGATCGACGCACCGAAGATCGAGTACGGGCAGCTCGCGCCCACGCTCATCGTCATCGGCGCGGCGGTCGTCGGAATCCTGATCGAGGCCTTCGTGCCGCGCAGGTCCCGCTATTACGCACAGGTATTCGTATCCGTCGTCGCGCTCGTCGCCGCCTTCGCCGCGGTCGTCGCGCTCGCGGCGCGCGGGTACGGCACGACCAAGGCGGGCATCGCGGCGATGGGCGCCATTGCCGTCGACGGACCGGCCCTCTTCCTCCAGGGCACGATCCTGCTGGCGGCGCTGGTCGGCCTGTTCACCTTCGCCGAGCGCCGGCTCGACCCGGAGACGCACGGCAACCGTGTCGACTCCTTCGCCGCGCAGGCCGCGGCCGTGCCGGGCAGCGAGAGCGAGCAGAAGGCGGTGAAGGCCGGGTTCACCACCACCGAGGTGTTCCCGCTGCTGCTCTTCGCCGTCGCCGGCATGCTGGTCTTCCCGGCGGCCAACGACCTGCTGACGCTCTTCGTCGCCCTGGAGGTCCTCTCCCTCCCGCTGTACCTGCTGTGTGCCCTGGCCCGGCGCAAGCGGCTGTTGTCGCAGGAGGCGGCGGTCAAGTACTTCCTGCTCGGCGCGTTCGCCTCCGCGTTCACCCTCTTCGGCATCGCCCTGCTCTACGGCTACGCGGGCTCGATGTCGTACGGCAGGATCGCGCAGGTCGTCGACGGCACCGTGCAGGGCGTCACCCCGGCGCTCGCCGGGACCATGGGCAACGACGCGCTGCTGCTCGTCGGGTCCGCGCTGATCGTCATGGGCCTGCTGTTCAAGGTGGGCGCGGTGCCGTTCCACATGTGGACGCCGGACGTGTACCAGGGTGCGCCGACGCCGGTGACCGGCTTCATGGCGGCGGCGACCAAGGTCGCGGCCTTCGGCGCCCTGCTCCGCATCCTCTACGTCGTCCTGCCCGGCCTGCGCTGGGACTGGCGGCCGGTGATGTGGGCGGTGGCGATCGTCACCATGCTGGGCGGCGCGATCGTGGCGATCACCCAGACGGACATCAAGCGGCTGCTGGCGTACTCGTCGATCGCGCACGCGGGCTTCATCCTCGCGGGTGTCATCGCGACCACGCCGGACGGCGTCTCGTCCGTCCTCTTCTACCTGGCCGCGTACTCCTTCGTGACGATCGGCGCCTTCGCGGTGGTCACGCTGGTGCGCGACGCGGGCGGTGAGGCGACGCACCTGTCGAAGTGGGCCGGGCTCGGGCGCAGGTCGCCGCTGGTGGCGGCCGTGTTCGCGGTGTTCCTGCTCGCCTTCGCGGGCATCCCGCTGACCTCCGGGTTCGCGGGGAAGTTCGCCGTCTTCAAGGCGGCGGCGGAGGGCGGCGCGGCCCCGCTGGTCGTGGTCGGTGTGATCTCGTCGGCGATCGCGGCGTTCTTCTACATCCGCGTGATCGTGCTGATGTTCTTCAGCGAGCCGCGGCCCGAGGGCCCGACGGTCGCGGTGCCGTCCCCGCTGACCATGACGGCGATCGGCGTCGGGGTGGCGGTCACGGTGGTGCTCGGCGTGGCCCCGCAGTACTTCCTGGACCTCGCGGGCCAGGCGGGGGTGTTCGTCCGCTGACGCGGGCGTCCCCCGGCACGGACACGACGGCGACCCGGCACCCTGGTGGGGGTACCGGGCCGCCGTCGTGTGTGCGGCTATTCGCCGCGGCGGGGCCGGGCCCGGATGGCTGTCAGGTCCAGCGTCACGGGGAAGGGTGCGTCCAGTTTCATCTGCTCACGGAAGATGCCGACGCTCGTGTAGGCGCCCGTGGTCGGCTCCAGCTCGAAGGCGTGGACGACGGCGAGCCCCTTCTCGCTCTCGACACGCCAGTAGTGCGGAATCTTGGCCCTGGCGTACTTCAAGGGCTTGGTCTCGCGGTCTCGTGAGACCGAGTCGGTGGAGACGACCTCGACTGCCAGCAGGACAGCGGCTGCGGGAAACCGGGTCTGCGCCGTCTCCGTCCAGGCGTCGGCCTGCAGGACGATGACGTCCGGTTCCGGTCTGTTCTGTGCGTCGATGTCGATCGTGAACTCACGGAAGACCTCGAACTCGACAGGTGCCAGCGACTGCAACTGCCATTTGAAGAAGTCGACAGCTCGTTCATGAAAGGCGGTCTGCGGACTCACGAAGACCAGGCTCCCGTCGATCAGCTCCGTGTGCGGAGGCAGGTTCGGAAGCCGGTCCAGGTCGTCCGCCGTCCAGCCGCCCTCCGGCGGGATCGGCCAGGCGGGTGCGGACGCCTTCGGTGCGACGCTCATCAGTGCTCCCATGGGACGGAGTCTCGCGGGTGCAATCAGACTATCCGCCGGAAACGGACGGGTCTCCCGCGAACGTGTGAACGAGAACCGTGTCCTTGACGCCCCGGCCCGAGGGCGGCCTGTGGACGGAGCCCGGGCTGTCGGCGCGGGCCCCTATCGTTGGGGCAGTGGTCGGGACAGGACGGGCGCGGCAGGACGTACGGGGGACGGGACGATGGGCGTGATCGGCGAGATGACGGATACGGCAGGGACGACACGGCTGGACAGCGAGACGCTGGCCACGCTGCACCGGGTCTTCGGGTACGAGGCCTTCCGCGGTGAGCAGGAGGCGGTCGTCGACCACGTGGTGGCGGGCGGCGACGCCGTCGTGCTCATGCCCACCGGCGGCGGCAAGTCGCTGTGCTACCAGATCCCGGCCCTGGTCAGGCCCGGCACCGGCATCGTGGTCTCGCCGCTCATCGCCCTCATGCAGGACCAGGTGGACGCGCTGCGGGCCCTCGGCGTGCGGGCCGGGTTCATGAACTCCACGCAGGACTTCGACGAGCGGCGCGTGGTGGAGGCCGAGTTTCTCGCCGGGGAGCTGGACCTGCTGTACCTGGCGCCCGAGCGGCTGCGGCTGCAGAGCACCCTCGACCTGCTCTCCCGCGGCAAGATCTCCCTCTTCGCGATCGACGAGGCGCACTGCGTCTCCCAGTGGGGCCACGACTTCCGGCCCGACTACCTGTCCCTGTCCCTGCTCGGCGAGCGCTGGCCGGACGTGCCCCGGCTCGCGCTCACGGCGACGGCCACCCACGCCACCCACCGCGAGATCACCGAGCGGCTGGACATGCCGGCCGCGCGGCACTTCGTGGCCAGCTTCGACCGGCCCAACATCCAGTACCGGATCGTGCCGAAGACCGACCCCCGGAAGCAGCTGCTGAACTTCCTGCGCGAGGAGCACGCCGGGGACGCGGGCATCGTCTACTGCCTCTCGCGCAATTCCGTCGACAAGACCGCCGAGTTCCTGTCGCGCAACGGCGTCGAGGCCGTGCCGTACCACGCGGGCCTGGACGCGGGCACCCGCGCGGCGCACCAGTCGCGGTTCCTGCGCGAGGAGGGCCTGGTGGTCGTGGCGACCATCGCCTTCGGCATGGGCATCGACAAGCCGGACGTCCGCTTCGTCGCCCACCTGGACCTGCCCAAGTCGGTCGAGGGGTACTACCAGGAGACCGGCCGCGCGGGACGCGACGGACTGCCGTCGACCGCCTGGATGGCGTACGGACTCAACGACGTCGTCCAGCAGCGCAAGCTGATCCAGTCCGGCGAGGGCGACGAGGCGTTCCGCCGCCGGGCGCAGTCCCACCTGGACGCGATGCTGGCCCTGTGCGAGACCGTGCGGTGCCGTCGCGGCCAGCTCCTCGCCTACTTCGGGCAGGACCCGGACCCGGCCGGCTGCGGCAACTGCGACACCTGCATCGCCCCGCCCGAGACCTGGGACGGCACGGTGGCGGCGCAGAAGGTGCTGTCGACCGTGGTGCGGCTGAAGCGGGAGCGCGGGCAGAAGTTCGGCGCCGGGCAGATCATCGACATCCTGCTGGGCAAGCGCACGGCCAAGGTGATCCAGTTCGACCACGACCAGCTCTCCGTGTTCGGCATCGGCGAGGAGCTGACCGAGGGCGAGTGGCGGGGCGTCACCCGGCAGCTGCTGGCCCAGGGACTGCTCGCGGTCGAGGGCGAGTACGGCACGCTGGTGCTGACCGACGCCAGCGGGGCGGTGCTGCGGCGGGAGCGGGAGGTGCCGCTGCGCAAGGAGCCCAAGAAGGAGGCGACGGCCCGGGGGACGGGCGGTTCACGGGGGGACCGCAAGTCCAGGGCCGCCGCGGCCGAGCTGCCCGAGGAACTGCAGCCCGCCTTCGAGGCGCTGCGTGCCTGGCGGGCGGAGCAGGCCCGCGAGCAGGGCGTCCCGGCGTACGTCATCTTCCACGACGCCACGCTGCGGGAGATCGTCACCGCCCGGCCCACCTCGGTCGCGGAGCTCGGCGGGATCAGCGGTGTCGGTGAGAAGAAGCTGGTGACGTACGGGGAGGGCGTGCTGGCGGTGCTCGCCGGGACGGCCGGCGACGCCTCGCCGGCCCCGTCCCCCGCGACCGGCGCCGAGCCCGGCCCGCACGACTGGCCCGAGGACGAGCCGGAGCCGGAGCCCGACGACTGGATGTGAGCACACCCGGGGACTCCGCGGTGCCGCAGCGGCCCGGCACCGGAAAGCCGCGCGGGGATCCGGCTGCGAGGCCGGGTCCGTCTACGTCAGCGCCGTCAGGCCTGGGGCGAAGGTGATCAGCAGGGGGATGAGGGGGACCAGGGCGGCCGTCGCCGTGGTCAGGGCCCGGTGACGGGGGGCCAGGCGGGGCCGGGGCTCCAGGAGGCGGTCGACCCGTTCGCCGAGGAGGCGGTGGCTGGAGGCGCAGGACAGGACGCCCCGGTGCTGGTTGAGCTCGATCAGCGCCAGTGCCGTGGTCAGGTGGCCGCAGCGGCGGGAGGCGGTGTCGTCGGCGGCGAGTTCGACCAGGCGGTGGGTCTGGTCGCAGAAGTGGGAGAAGAGCGGGACCCGCGGGAAGCCGGTCGCCAGCGCGGTGGACAGGTGCAGCAGCCAGTCGTGACGGGCCCGGGCGTGCCCGCGTTCATGGGTGAGCACGGCGTCGAGCTGGTGGTCGGTCAGGCGGTGCAGCGCGCCGGTGGTGACGACCAGCTGGGACGGGCTGCCGGGCATCCACCAGGCGTCCGGGTACTCGTCCTCGAGGACCAGGAGGGGACCGCGGGCCCGGGGGAGCCCGGCCGGCAGGTCGGGGGCGCGTTCGCGCAGATGCGCGCGGGACCGGGCGCGGCGCCGGCGGGCCTCGACGAGCTCGCGGGCCAGCATCGCGGTCGTCCAGGCGGCGCCGCCGGCCAGCAGCAGGGTGAGGGTGGCCGCCCAGGGCGGGCCGGCGGAGAGGTTGTAGGCGGCGGTCACCGCGGGCGGCGCCGGTGCGAACACCTGGGCGCGCACGGTGCCGAAGACGGCGGCGGCACCGAGGACGAGGGACGTCAGGCAGCACAGCAGGACGGTGGCGACCAGGCACTGCCACACCCACAGCGCGACGACGGGGTCCCGCTCGGGCCACGCGGACCGGGTCAGCGCGCGCGGCACCGGCACGGCGGCGGTCGCGGCGACGACGAACAGCAGGAGCAGGCAGACGGTCATGCCACGGGCTCCGGATCCTGGTCGGAAAGGCGGCTCTGGCTGTGGTGCTGTGGTGCTGTGGTGCTGTGCGATGGTGCGTGACGGTGCTGTGGTGCGTGACGGTGCGGTGGTGCTGCGCGACGGTGCGGTGGTGGCCGCGCGGCGGTGCTGTCGTGCTGCGGGCGGTGGTGCTGCCGAGCGGTGCCGTCCGGGCCCGCGCCCCGGGCCGGGCGTACCGCGGCTCCGGCCGTCCCGGCGGGCGGACGTGCCGCGCACACCGCCCGACGCCAGTATGACGGGGACGGGCGGTGCGAGTCAGGTGCCGGCGGACATCGGATGCCCGCGCGGGGCATCCGGGGGCGGTTACCGTCCGACCACGCGCCCGGTCACCTCGCCGAGCCCCACCCGCAGGCCGCCCGGACCCGGTGCCCAGGCCGACAGGGTCACCTCGTCCCCGTCCTCCAGGAAGGTCCGCTTGCCGTCCGGGAGGTCGAGGGGGTCACGGCCGTTCCAGGTCAGTTCGAGCAGCGAACCGCGCTCGCGCTCGGTGGGCCCGCTGACCGTGCCCGATCCGTAGAGGTCGCCGGTGCGCAGGGAGGCACCGTTGACGGTCATGTGGGCCAGCTGCTGGGCGGCGGTCCAGTACATGGTGGAGAACGGCGGCTCGGAGACCACGTGCCCGTTGACCGCGACGGAGATCCGCAGGTCGTAACCGCCCGGCTCCTCCCCGGCGTCGTCCAGGTAGGGCAGCAGCGCGTGGGTGCGCTCCGGCGGGGCCGTCCGGGCCTCGTCCAGGGCGTCCAGCGGTGTGATCCAGGCCGACACCGACGTGGTGAAGGACTTGCCGAGGAACGGGCCGAGGGGGACGTACTCCCAGGCCTGGACGTCCCGCGCGGACCAGTCGTTGAGCAGGCACAGCCCGAAGACGTGCTCGCGGAAGTCGCCGAGCGCCACCGGGCGGCCCAGTTCGGACGGCGTGCCCACCACGAAGCCGACCTCGGCCTCGATGTCGAGGCGGACGGACGGGCCGAAGACGGGGGCGGCGTCGGCCGGGGCCTTGCGCTGCCCGGAGGGCCGTACGACGTCCGTGCCGGAGACGACGACCGTGCCGGCGCGGCCGTGGTAACCGATCGGCAGGTGCTTCCAGTTCGGGGTGAGGGAGTCCTCGGCGTCGGGGCGGAAGATCCGGCCGACGTTCCGGGCGTGGTTCTCGGAGGCGTAGAAGTCGACGTAGTCCGCCACCTCGAAGGGCAGGTGGAGGGTCACCGACGACAGGGGGTGGAACAGGGGCTCCAGGGCCTCCCGGTGGGAGGGCACCGTCACCCAGGCCGTCAGCGCGCGCCGCACGTCCGACCAGGCGGTGCGGCCGGCCGCCAGCAGCGGGTTCAGGGTGGGCCGCGCCAGCAGGGAGGCGTACGGCGATCCGAGCGCGTGGGCCGCCGCGCCCGCGTCCAGGACGTGGTCGCCGAGCCGGACGCCCACCGTCCGCTCCTGCGCGCCGCGGATCGAGAACACGCCGTACGGAAGGTTGTGCGGGCCGAAGGGATCGCCCTCGGGGACATCGAAGGGGGGCATCGGGTGCTGCCTCGCTCTCGTGCTCGCCGTGCGCCACGTGATCCGTGGCCGCGCCACACGTTACGGGTGGCGGACGGGTCTTGGGCAGTGCCGAAAGAGGTGGCGGAGCCGACAGGGGCCGGCGGGCCGGCCGAGGGACGGTGGCGCTCCGCCACCGGACGTGTGCGGGAAGTTGTCCACAGGCCGGGAGGCAATCTTGACGCAGTGGTGCGAACGGGGCGACTCTGGGCGGGTGCCGGAAGGCCTCGGGGAGGGGGCGTTCCGACGGCACATCAGGGGGAGCGGATGGCCACAGGGGAGGCCGGTCCGGGTCCGGCGCGGTCGGGTTCGCAGCCGAGAGAGCGGCTCGAAGCGACCATGCGCGGCCGACTCGGCCGGGAATGCGTGTACGTACCGTCGTGCCGTCTCGGGCTGTACGCGGCACTGCGTCACTGGTGCCCGCCGGGCGGCCGGGTGCTGATGTCGCCGGTCAACGACGACGTCATCTTCTTCGTCGTCCTGGCCGCCGGACTGCGGCCGGTGCAGGCGCCGCTGGATCCGCTGGACGCGTCCATCGACGTCGACGCCGTGCCCGCGGAGGTGTGGGGCTCGCTGTCCGCCGTGCTCACGACCAATCTGTACGGCAACCCGGACCCGGCGCCCCGGCTGCGCGAGCGCTGCGACGCGCTCGGCATCCCGCTGTTCGAGGACGCGGCGCACGCCATCGGCAGCGAGGTGGGCGGGCGGCCCGTCGGCACCTGGGGCGACGCGTCCGTGTTCAGCCTGTCCAAGCACGTGGGCGCCAAGGCCGGCGGGATCCTCGCGGTCGCCGACCCGGGGCTGCGGGAGGCGCTGGAGAAGTCCTGCGACGACCTGCTGCTGCCGGGCCGGGCCACGGCCGAGGCCGCCTACGCCGTCCGGCCGTACGCGGAGGCCGCCGTACGCGGACTGCGGCTGCGCCGGGCGGCCTGGGCCACGCTGCGGCTGCTGGGGCGGACGGAGCGCGAGGGGATCCGGATGCCGCTGCGGCCCGGGGAGCTGGCCCGGGCGGTCGCGGCGGCCCCGGACCTGGAGGCGCACGACCCGTGGGTCCGCGTCGACATGCACGACTACCGCCTGCGGTCCGGCCGCTTCCGGCTCGGGCGCGTCCGGCGCGGACTCGACCGGCTGGACGAGGTGCTCGCGGGCTGCCGGGCAGGCACGGAACTGCTGCTGTCGACCCGCTGGGCCCACCCGGCGGGCGGCCGGCGGCCGGCCGTGCCGCAGCCGCTGTTCCGGGTGCCGCTGCTCGTGGCGGACCGGGACGCGGCGATCGCGGCGCTGGCCCGGCGGGGCATCGTCGTCGGATACCTCTACGATCCGCCGCTGGACGACTACGCGGGCGCGGAGTTCACCGACCTCTCGCCCAGCCCCGAGGGGGCGCGCTGGTTCGCCCGGCACGCGCTGCCCGTGGACCCGCTGCGTGCCCGTACGGTCGTCCGGGCGCTGGAGGAGTCCGGGGCGCGGCCCGCCGAGGCGCCGGAGGGGGCGGGACCGTCCCGTGGCTGAGACGCGGGTGCAGGAGGCCGCCGCGGCGCCCGCGGGCGGTGACCCGGAGCCGTCCGGGAGCGGGCCGGGCTCCGACTCGCTGTTCAAGAACGCCTACTTCCTCATGCTCAGCACCGGCGTCTCCGCCGTGCTCGGCCTGGGCTTCTGGCTCGTGGCCGCCCGCTACTACTCGGAGGAGGCCGTCGGCCAGGGCTCGGCCGCCATCGCCGCGATGCGGCTGCTCGCCAGCATCACGGCGACCACGATGATCGGCGCCGTGGTCCGCTTCGTGCCCCGCGCCGGGCGGGCGACCGGCCCGCTGGTGCGGCGTGCGTACGTGGCCAGTTCGGTGGTCGTGGTCGTGGCCGCCGTGGTCTTCCTGCTCACCCTCGACCTGTGGGGCGCCTCGTACGCGCCGCTCGGCACTCCCGCGGCGGGGGCGCTGTTCGTCGCCGCGTGCGTGGCCTGGGCGCTGCTCACCCTCCAGGACGGGGTGCTGACCGGGCTGCGCAAGGCCGAGTGGGTGCCCGCCGGGAACGCGGTGTTCTCGGTCGGGAAGCTGATCCTCCTGGCCGTCCTCGCCTCCGCGCTGCCGGTGCTCGGCATCTTCGTGTCCTGGGCCGTGGCCATCGCCTTCTCCACCCTGCCGCTCGGCTGGCTGATCTTCCGCAGGCTCATCCCGCGCCAGGCCGCCGCCGACCACGACGTGGAGCCGCCGAAGGCCCGCGAGATGGGCCGCTTCCTGGCCGGGGACTCGCTGGGCGCGCTGTTCAGCATGGCGATGATCAATCTGCTGCCGGTGATGGTCGCGGTCCGCTTCAGCGCCGCGGAGAACGGCTTCTTCTACGTGGCGTACACGGTCGGCGGCACCATGGAGTTCATGGCCATCAACATGGCCTCCTCGCTCACCGCCCACGCCTCGCACGACCCCCGCCACCTCGCCGACGGCGTGCGCGGGGCGCTGCGCCGCATGACGCTGCTGCTGGTGCCGGTCGTCCTGGTGCTGGTCGTCCTCGCCCCGCAGATCCTCGCCCCGTTCGACGCGGACTACGCCGAGCACGGCTCCACGGTGCTGCGGCTGCTGGCCGTCGGCGCGCTGCCGAGGATCGTCGTCGAGCTGTACATCGGCGTGCTCCGCGTCCAGGGGCGCACCGGCGTGCTCGCCGCCGTGCAGGGCACGATGTGCGTCCTCGTCCTGGGCAGCGCTGCCGTGCTGTTCACCCCGGCCGGGATCGCGGGTGCCGGCTGGGCCGTGGTGCTGAGCATGACGCTGGTCGCCCTGGGCTGCGCGCCGGGCCTGCGGTCCACGCTGCGCGGCGGCGGCACCGGCGGCGGGCGGCGGCGCGGCGGCCGGGAGGCCGAGGGCCCCGACTACGGCACCAGCTGGGCCCGGCTCAACGCCACCGCCGGGTACGGCACCGGCTGGGCGCGACGGGCCGCGTACGAACAGCGGGACGCCGACGGGGACACGGCCACCTTGTTCATCGGCCGTCCCGGCTACGAACGCGAGGCGCTTCAGGCGGACACGCTGGCCCTGATCGTGCGGCCGTCCGGTTCCGGTCCCGGCGCGGAGACCGGCGGGCCCGACGGCCCGGCGCCGCCCGCGGGGGCCGGGCCGGCCGAGCGCGGGGAGCGGTGGCTGAGGGGAGCCCTGTGGTCCCTGCTCGCCGTCGCCACCGTGGCCTTCTGGGCGGCGCTGCGCGGTCTGCCCCGGCCGGGCGGCGCGTCCGCGGCCGACGGGGGCGGGCTGACCGGGCGCCGGCTGCTGGAGGGGCTACCGCCGCTCGCGCTCGTCGCGGTGGGCCTGTTGCTGGTGGTGTTCGCGGCGGCGGTGACGCTGTGCGCCGGGCACGACGCGTGGCTGCCCGGGGCCGCCCTGGGGTCGGCGCTGCTCGCGCTGCACGCCGCGCCCGCGGCCGTCGGCCGGGAGCCCCGTCCGGCCGACGGGGCGTGGACCTCGGGGACGGCCCGTTTCCTGGCGGAGGCGGTGGGCCTCGACGGGCCCGGGGCGCTGCTGCGGTGGGGGCCGCCGGTGCTTCAGCTGCTGTGTCTCGTACCGCTGTGGCTGCTGCTCGCCCAGGTGGGCGGACGGCTGCCCCGGGCGGTGCGCTGGGGCGTGCTGTACCTCGTCGCGATGGGCGGCTGGGTGTGGCGGGAGACGATCGCCCCGGCCGCCCTGCCGGTGTTCGTGGTGCTCACCGTGCTCGTCCTGCTGGTGCCGCTCGGCCGTGCCGCGTCGGCGAGAGGGCTCCCGCGCCCCGGCGGCACGGCCGGCCGGCCGGGGTGCTGATCCGGGGCGCTGATCCGCGTCCCCGGACCGGCCGGCCGGTGCCCGGTCAGCGGGTCGGCACCGGCTGGTGGAAGTACCGGTTCTTCCCGGCCTCCCGGTAACCGTCCAGCCCCGGGCCGGCGTTGACGGTCAGGTCGCACGCGGGGTTCTCCGAGGGGGCCCGGTTCCAGTGGACCAGCGCCTTCACCCGGGGGAGCTCCTTCACGGCCGCGGGGATCTCCGTGTACCAGTCGCGCTGGCGGTCCGGGTCTCCGGCGTCGGGCGCGGTGGCGAACTCGGCGAGCATCACCGGCTTGTCGTCGGTGACGTTCTCGCGCAGCCAGGCGTAGCTGGGCTGCTGGCTGCGCAGGAAGTCCTTCCAGTCGGTCGTGTTGTGGCACCGGTAGTAGTTGTACTGGTCCATGGCGATCCAGTCGACGTACGCGTCCCCGGGGTACAGCGCCTTCATCTCGTCCGCGCTGCCGAGGTAGCCGGAGACGGTCCACACCCACACCACGTTGTCGGCTCCCAGTTCGCGGAAGCGGTCGTGGAGATGGCGGTAGGCCGCGACGAACTCCGCGGGGGTGCCGGCGCCTTCCTTGATGCGGGCGTCGGTCTCCTGGTCGAAGGAGAGGAGGACGCGCTTGCCGTAGGCCTTGATGCGCCGGATCTGCGGGTCGAGGATCTCCTCGTCGTACTTCCCCGAGGCGATGTTCTTCCAGCCGAGCTGCGTCTCCGTCCAGTTCTCGTGGTGCGGTTCGGTCCAGACGGTGGACTCCCAGGCCAGCATCAGCAGCCTGTCCCTGCCGAGTTCCTGCTCGTCCGGCGTGAGCAGTTGTCCGTCGAGCTCGGTGTCCGACATGTCGTGGTAGTTGTAGACGAGGTCGAGCCTGCGGCCGATCCGCTTCTCGAAGCCGAGCACGGCGTCCTTGAGCGAGCCGTTGCCGGCGTACGGCACGTAGGCGCCCCACCAGGCTCCGCAGGGCGGGACCAGTGTGCCGGTGGGCGCGCAGGGCCCGGTGGGCAGCTCGCCCGAGGCCGCGTTGCCGGGCAGGGCGTCACCGGCGGGCGCCCTCCGGTCCTCGGAGCGGCCGGCCCAGACGCCGAGCCCGGCGAGCAGCGCGGCCACCACCACCAGGACGACGGCCGTCCAGGTGCGCTTCCCGGTGCCCTCCGTGCCGGTCTCCTCGTGTGTTCCGGACGGTGTGTGCGGTCCGCCCGGCCGGTGCCGGCCCGTCATGTGCCGCCACCGCCGGCCGGCCCGCGTGCGGCGCGTTCGACCGCGCCGCGCCGGGCGGCGGGCAGCGGCAGCCCCGGCAGGGCCGCGGTGACCGTGGTGAAGACGGCGAGCGGGACGAGGAAGGCGGTGGCCGAGAAGCCCTCCACCAGGAACAGCGAGGTGGCGGTCAGGACGCCGAGCGAGAGGCTGACGGGCGCGACCAGCGCGACGGCCTCCAGCCGGGCGCCGGCGGCCAGCCCGGCGGGCTGCGGGTACAGCGCCGCGCAGCCCGGTCCGAACAGGGTGAAGAGCAGCACCGGTATCCAGCGCAGCGGCGAGGGGCCCGGCAGGGCGGTGGCGGCCAGGGCGAGCCAGCCCGAGGCGGCGACGAGGACTCTGAGGTGCGTCGGGGTGACCACGGGGCCCCTCGCCGCCTCGGTGCTGTGTTCGATGTCCGGGGTGCTGTTCATGGCCTGACCTGACTGCCCTTCGTCGTCACTGCGCTCACGTGGTGGTCGTTCAGCGGGTGGCCGGGCGGTACTCCAGCACGACGCCGTACGGGTGTGCCTCGACGGTCCGGAAGAGCGGCGACGCGGTCAGCTCCGTACGGAGCGTCTCGAAGCCGCCGGCCGGCAACAGGCCCTCTCCGGCGGTGTAGACGTCCTGGGTGCGGGTGAGGACGACGTACGTCCTGGTGCCCGGCGGGATCCCCGCGGCGAGGTAGCCGGCCGGGTCCTTCAGCATCCGCTCGTTCTCGGGCAGTTCCTGCTCGGCGAAGTACCAGTGCTCCAGCCGGTCGTAGCGGTGGAGTGCCTGTGGGAAGGAGCCGGTGGTGGCGAGGATCAGCGAGCCGTCGGGGGCGCTGTCGAGGGCGCGGGTGACCAGCGCGGTCTCCTCGGGCGGGGTGTAGTACATCTTCTCCTTGCCGTAGTACGACGGCAGGAAGCCGGCCGACAGCAGCACCAGCACGGCGGGCAGCGCGACGGCCGCGGTCCTGTCGCGCAGGACCTTCCTCCGGCCGGGGCGCGGTCCCGCGGCGGCCGGCACGAGTGCGGCGGCGGCGAAGAAGGCGGCGCCGGGCAGGCCGAACAGGTAGACGCGGAACAGCATCTCGCCGCCGTAGTCGTTGACGGCGAACAGCGGCACGGGGGCGAGGGAGACCAGCAGCAGCGGCAGGGCGCTGCGGGTCAGCCGGCGCCGCAGCACGACGGCCGCGCCGGCCAGGACGACGATCGCGAGGACCATCAGCACGCCGGCCCGGCCCGCGAGCTCGGGTCCGGGCCCGGTGAGCTGTCCCGCGTAGCCCGCGCGGGAGTTCTGGGTCAGCTCGCCGATCGACTCCTTGAGCGTGGAGAGCGTCTCCGTGAACAGGGGACGCCCCATGGTGAGGTCCCAGGTCAGCATCAGCAGTGCGGCCACGGCCAGCAGTCCGGCGTTGCGGTAGCGGCGGGTCAGGTTGAGCGCGAGCAGGCAGACGCACAGCATCACCGGCGTGAGCTGGTGCGTCGCGTTGACGGCGGCGATCAGCGGGGCGAGGACCAGGACGCAGACGGCGCGCTGGCGGAGGTTCGTGGGCGGCGGTACGGCGGCGGCCGCCGGGTCGAGGAGGGTGCGGTCGCGCAGCCGCCCGGCGGACCCGGGACGCACGAAGTGCCGCAGCACCACCGCGAGGATCGTCAGGTGCAGCAGGTAGGCGAGCCCCTGGGGGGCGAAGTAGTCCTGGCCCACCCAGTTGGCGAGCTGGAAGATCCAGACGGCGGTCCACACCAGCCGCCAGTCCCGGCAGAAGGTGCGGTAGATCAGGACCAGCACCGGGATCGTCAGCAGGCCGAGGACGATCGGCGCCCAGTTCGCGTACGCGGCGGCGCTCTCCGTGCCCAGGGCGCGGGTCAGGCCCGCGTTGAGCGTGAAGAAGCCGGGCCACTGGTCGTACGCCGACATGTTGCCCGACAGCGCCGCCTCCGGACGCAGCTCGCCGTTGGCCAGCAGTGTGTTGACGACGGCGTCGTGCTTCGAGGCCCACGGGTAGCGCACCGCGTCGTACAGCACCGCCGGGGGTGCCTTGAGGGCGAACAGCAGCGCGGCGCAGTGCGCGGCCGGCCACCAGGGCGCGGTGGCCGCGCGCCGCAGACCGACGACGAAGCCGGCGGTGAGGACGAGCAGCGAGAAGTAGTAGGTGACGGGCAGCCGGTCCAGCAGGCCGTAGTCGTCCATCTCCCGGAAGCCGATGCGGGGCAGGGAGTACGTCCACAGTCCGGCCGCGAGCAGCAGGGTCAGCAGACCGGCGCCGGGCGTACCGCGCGGGATCCACCGCGATCTCCGGGCGCCGCCGCCGTCCCCGCCCGGGCGTTTCCGCCCGGTGGCGGCGTCGGGGGCGGGCAGCGTGCTGCTTTCGGCGGTCGGTACGGGCACGTGGTGCTGCACGTCGAGACTCCCCTCCCCGGGCCAAGTATAGGAACTTTTCCGGTTTTTCACGCCGAATTCGTCGGACTCGGACCTCCTGGCGAGGCCGCCCGCCCCCGCCGTTCAGCCGGCGAAGACGGGACCGCGCAGGGCGGCGCGGGTCCGGCGGTACCAGCGCCAGCCGACCGTCCGCGGCCCGTCGCGGTACGGCGCGACCCGGGCGCCGCGGCCGGCCAGCCAGGTCCGCACGTCGTCGGCGGTGTGGCCGCGGCGCACGATGAGGCGGGCGATGCGGTACCGCTCGTCGCGGCCGGAGCTGAGCGCGTGCCGGACGGCGGTGGCCGTCTCGTAGCCGGCGCGGGCCGACATGGCCCTCACCCGCGGGCTGTTGTAGCCGTGCGGGTAGGCGAGGTGGCGGACCGGGTGGCCGAGGGCGTCCTCCAGCACGTTCTTCGAGGTGCGCAGTTCGTACGCGAGGGCCGTGCCGGACAGGGTGTCGAGCTGGGCGTGGGTGACGGTGTGGCTGCCGATCTCCATGCCGGAGCGCTCCAGTTCCGCGGCCTCGCCCAGGGTCATCATCGGGGCGGGCGGCAGCAGGCTGCGGCCGCCCGGGGTGATGGCGCCGGTGGTGAGGTAGGCGGTGGCGGGCAGCGCGCGCTCGGCCAGCGCCTCGGCGGTCGGGCCCGGCAGGTCGGCGAAGCCGTCGTCGAAGGTCAGCAGCACGGGCCGGGGCGGCAGGGGCGCCCGCCCGGCGAAGTGGTCGGCGACCGCGCCGATGGTGACGGGGGTCCGGCCGCTGTCGACGACCGCGTCGAGGTGAGCGGCGAACTCCCGCGGGCCAACGGTGAATTCGGCGATCCAGCCGGGCGGGTCCGCCATCACGGCGTGGTAGAGGAGGACGGGGACGCAGTCGCCGTCCGCCCGTTCTCTGCCGTCCGGCGTGTCCTCGCCGCGACGGCCCGTCGTCGTCATCGCGTCCTCCCGGGAGCGGACCGGAGGGCGTACCGGGCGCGCAGGTAGCCCACCGGCCCGTAGGCCATGCCCCGTCGCTGCAGCCGCGACAGCCGTCGTGGCCACGGGTGGGTCCGTTCGTCGTGTCCGCCCGGTGCGCCGCCGCCGTCCGTGTCGCGGACGGCGGTCAGCACGCGCGCGTGGGCCAGCCCGCGCGGCAGCCGGGCGAGGAACGCCGGCAGCAGCGCCGGCCGGTTCACCAGGATCGCCGTGAGGTACGCGGTGAGTCCCGCGCCGTAGCCGTACGCCTGGGTCTCCAGGTCCCGCCAGCTCTCCCGGTGGTGGTGCCACACCAGGGCCGTCGGGGTGTAGTGCAGCCGTGCGCCCTGGGCGAGGACGCGCACGAAGCCGTACAGGTCGTCGCCGCCCCGCGCGTGCGTGCCCGCGCCGGTCGCCGGGTCGAATCCGCCGACCGCGCGCAGGGTCGCCGTGCGGAAGGCCATGTTGGCGCCGGAGCCGAAGCGCCCCGCGGTGAAGGGGAACAGCGGTTCGTCCGCGGGCGGGTGCTCCGGGTCGTACGTGCGCGGGACGAAGCCCTTCGCGAAGCCGCCGTGGCTCTCCAGGAGCACCTGGGCGGGGGTGCGCAGCCGCGCGGGCAGGATCAGCCCCGTGGCACAGCCCAGGCGCGGGTCGGCGGCGAAGGGGGTGGTCAGTTCGGTGAGCCAGCGCGGGTCGGCGACCACGTCGTCGTCGGTGAAGGCGACCACCTCGCCCCGTACGGCGGCCAGCCCTCGGTTGTGGGCGACGGCGAGTCCGGGCACCGGCTCGCACACGTACCGCACCCGCTCGGCGTACTTGCGCTCGACCAGCTCCCGCGTCTCGTGGGTCACCGGGGCGTTGTCGACGACGACGATCTCGGCGTCCGGGTGGTCCTGCGCGAGCAGGGAGTCGAGCGCGCGGGCGAGCCGGCCGGCGCGCTCCCGGGTGGCGACGACGACACTGGCGGACGGCGGGGTGGGCGGTGGGGTGGGCGCGGGCCCGGGATGCGGTCCGGGTGGCGGGGCGGGGTGCAGGCGCCGGGCGAGCGCCGCCAGCGTCCGCGTCGGGTCCGCCCCCTCCGGCACCCGCCCGAGCAGGGTGCCCACGGGCCGGCCCCCGCGGCGGACCAGGACGAACACCGCGCCGGCCGTCACCGGCGGACCGCCCGGCCCCGCTCCGAGGCCGGCCTCCCCCTCGTCCCCGAGGTCCAGCTCGGCGACCTGCGCCGGCTCGGTGCCGAGGAACCTCTCGATCTCCTGCCGTGTCTCCTGCCGCGCACGCCGTGCTCCGGCCATGCGCCCCACCCCCCTCGTGGTTGCCCCTCGGTCACGGCCGGCGCAGCCGGGCCGCCCCCCTCAGCGTGCGTGCCGCCAGTGACGCCAGCCGCGGCCGGTCGCGCACGAAGCCGTGCGCGCGCCGGGCGGGTTCGCGGCCGAGCCACTGCAGCGCGGCGCCCGCCCCCGGGCGCGTGGCCGTCCCCTCGTACACGGGCAGTTCGCCGGTCCGCAGCGAGTCCTTGTACTCCGCCGCGCCCCGCCCCATGTCGAGCAGGCCGATGCCCTCGGCGGCGGCGGCCTCGGCCATCCGCAGATGCAGTACCAGCCCCGGCGAGTACTTCGCGGCCTCCGGGTCGTACGCCGGGAACCAGCAGGCCAGGACCGAGGCCGAGCGCAGCCCGAAGTGGGCGGCGACGGGCCGGCCGCCGGCGTAGAGGACGGACAGCGTGCCCGTGCACTGGGGCGCCCGGGTCCCGGCGAGCCGCCCGACGAGCCGGGTGATCCACTCCTGCGCGAACCGGTCCCGCCGCCCGGTCCTGCGGTACTGCGCCGACTTCCATTCCATGAGCGTGCGCAGCGCGGCCGGTTCGCGCTCGTCGAAGACGAACCGCACGTCGCCGACCTGCCGGCCCAGCCTGCGCTCCTTGGCGAGGGTGGTCTTCAGGAACTTCGGCGACTGGGCGCGCAGCACGTTCTCGTACGCCTCGTAGCCCTTCTCCACGTCGATGACGTAGGTGGTGTGCTCCTCGGCGGCGTACGGCACGAACAGGCCCTGCTCGGCCTCCAGGTTGTCGAAGGCGAGGCTCGACAGGGAGCAGGCCCGCAGCAGTCGGCGGGTGTCCGGGACGAGACCGGGCCGCAGCACCGCGCCCTGGCAGTCCGAGACCCCGAGTCCGATCGCCCGGCCCTGACCCAGCGGCCCGCGCTCGTGCGGCAGGAAACCGGCGGCCTCACCGCCGTCGTACAGCACCGCGACCCGCGCCCCGGGCCGGACCCGGCCCACGGCGTCGGTGAACTCCGGCTCCATGAACGGATTGCGCGGCGCCCTCGAGGCAGCGCGCAGCGCGCGCCAGCGCTCCCGTTCCCCCTCGCCCAGCTCCTCCGGCCTCAGTACACGTACACGTCCGCCGTTCAACCCGACCCCCCGATCAAGTCCCCCCTGGACAGAAGGAAGGTACCCCCGGGGCCGCCGGGAGGGTAGAAGGCGGAGCATGTTGTTGCCAACTGGTGCACAGGCCTTTAACCGCCTTTAGACGGTGTTGCGTCAGGTTTCGGACACCTGCGAACGTCCTCGTGCGCAACCGGTCGTGGGTGAGTCGGGCAGGTTCGGTGTCCGTATTCTCTGATCATGGACCGCACCGCATATGCCCTCGTCGCCACCGACCTCGACGGAACGCTGCTGCGCGGCGACGACACCGTCTCCGACCGGTCGCTGGCCGCGCTGGAGCGGGTGGCCCGGGCCGGCGCGCGGCACCTGGTGGTCACGGGGCGCCCGGCACCGAGGGTGCGCCCGCTGCTCGACGGCCTGGGCTGCACGGGGCTCGCGGTGTGCGGACAGGGCGCGCAGGTGTACGACTCCGGCGCGCACCGGATGCTTTGGTCGGTCACCCTGGACCGGGAACTGGCGGAGACCGCGCTCGGCAAGATCGAGGCGGAGGTGGGTGAGGTCTACGCCGCGGTCGACCAGGACGGGGTCGACGGACTGACGCTGATCGAGCCGGGCTACCTGATGCCCCACCCGACCCTGCCCGCGGTGCGGGTGGAGCGGCGCGACGAGCTGTGGAGCGCGCCGATCAGCAAGGTGCTGCTGCGCCACCCCGACCTGTCCGACGACGAGCTGGCGGCGACGGCGCGCGCGGTGGTCGGTTCCCTCGCGACGGTCACGATGTCGGGGCCGGGGACGGTGGAGCTCCAGCCGTGCGGTGTCACCAAGGCGACCGGCCTGGCGCTCGCCGCCGAGCACCTGGGCCTGAGCCGGCGCCGGACGATCGCCTTCGGGGACATGCCCAACGACATCCCCATGTTCCACTGGGCGGCCCGCGGGGTCGCCATGGCCGGCGCGCACCCCGAACTGAAGGCGGTCGCGGACGAGGTCACCACGACGAACGAGGACGACGGCGTGGCCGTCGTCCTCGAGCGGATCTTCGGAGCCGGCTAGGTCCCGGTCCCGTCGGAGGCCGACGGGACCGGATCACGGCCGGGTGCGGGGTACGGCTCAGTACGCGCTGAAGACGTTGTCGATCGAGCCGTACCGGTCGGCCGCGTAGTTGCAGGCGGCGGTGATGTTGGCGACCGGGTCGTACGAGTCCCAGGAGGTGCCGGCGACGTGGTACGCCTGGAAGGTCGGGTCGATCACCTGGAGCAGGCCCTTGGACGGGGTGCCGTTGACGGCGTTGATGTCCCAGTTGTTGATGGCGAGCGGGTTGCCGGACGACTCCCGCATGATGTTGCGGTGGATGCCGTCGTACGTCCCGGGGATTCCGTGCCGGGCCATGATGTCCAGCGACTCGCGGATCCAGCCGTCGAGGTTGTCCGGGTAGGCCGTGGTCGCCGCGGTGGCGGCGGTGGTCGTGGTGGCCGGCGTGGCGGCGGACGCGGTGGCGGCCCCGACGAGCGGCATGGCGAAGACGGCGGCGCCGGCGCCGGCGAGGGCGAGCTTGCGGCCGAGGCGGGCGGTGCGGGCGTGACGGTTCTGACCGTTGGCAGGCATGTGTGTGTCCCTCTCCTACGCCTGCGAGGTGAGCTGTCGGGTTCGGGCGGGGAGGTGCCCGGCCGTGCCCTGACGGGTACGGCTTCACCCCGAGCCGCTCCGGTGGTGTCCGGCGCGACGACTTACCTGGGTCCCCCGCTCCTGCCTGCGAGTGTGTCGAGTGGATGACTGTGCGTCGGGGCGGTGGCAGGATTCGGCGTCCGCCCGACAGGCCGGGAACGTATGCGAGAGCACATGTCCGGAACAAGTGCAGGAATCACTCGACGCGCCTCTTGACCTTGATCAGGGCGTTTTGAGCTGCTTGATCCTTTGCGACTGCCAAGGGCCAACTCCCCTACGGGGCAAAGGGGTGGCGGGGTTCGCGGCGCGGGTGCGGGGGGTCGCCGGGGCGTGAGCCAACTCACGGGCCTCAACAAGATCGGCAAAACGGGCATTAGGGCCAACTAGTGGCCAACCGGCCGCCGATGGGGGTCGCTTCGCCGGCGGGCGCGGGACGGGCGGCCGGGCCGGGGCTCCGTACCCTCGATCGCGCCTCGCCGCCGGTGGTCCGTCCCGGTGTCCCCGCGCGCTGTGCGGGCATCCGTTCGGAGAGGGGAGGGGGGAGAGGAGGGCGGGAGGGTGCCGAATGGGTGACGTTCCCGGGGTGCGGCCCGTTGGGAGGAATGGTGGGATCTTCGGTGGCGGTTTCCGGCGTGCCGTGTCCCGGTTCGCGCCGTTCTGGTGGCATCGGGCGGTATCTGCTCATATCGCCCGATCAAAAACATATCGCGCATGATCCAATACCGACCGGCCTGTAACGGTGGGCGCTAGCGGTGATCGAAACGTGACCGGATACGCTGACTCGAGTGGTGGCAGCGACCTATCGACAAACCAGGTAATCGCCAGTAGACACCAGCAGACAGGAGACCCCTCGTGACCGTCGTCGGGCCGTTCGGGCTGAGCGTGCGGGACCAGGCTCTGGAAGCCGATGTCCAGACCGGATTGGCGGCCGTCGAGGAAGGGTTGCTTGAGGCAACCAAAAGTGAGGTGCCGTTCATCACGGAGGCCGCCCAGCACCTGGTGCGGGCCGGCGGCAAGCGGTTCCGGCCGCTGCTGGTGATGCTCGCCTCCCGGTTCGGCGACCCCTACGCGCCCGGCATCGTGCCCTCGGCCGTGGTCGTGGAGCTGACCCACCTCGCCACGCTGTACCACGACGACGTGATGGACGAGGCCGCCGTGCGCCGCGGCGTCCCCAGCGCGAACACCCGCTGGGACAACTCGGTGGCGGTCCTCACCGGCGACTTCCTGTTCGCCCGCGCCTCCCAGATCCTCGCCGACCTCGGGCCCGAGGCGGTCCGGGTGCAGGCCCTGGCCTTCGAGCGGCTCGTCACCGGCCAGATCCTGGAGACGGCCGGCCCGCAGGACGGACGGGACCCGGTCGACCACTACCTGGACGTGCTGGGCGGCAAGACGGGGTCGCTGGTGGCGGTCTCCTGCCGGTTCGGCGCGATGATGTCCGGCGCCGACGAGACGGTCGTCGACGTGCTGACCCAGTACGGCGAGCGGCTCGGCGTCGCCTTCCAGCTCGCGGACGACGTCCTGGACATCGCCTCCGACTCCCACGAGTCGGGCAAGACGCCCGGCACGGACCTGCGCGAGGGCATCCCGACCCTCCCGGTGCTGCGGCTGCGCGAGCGGGCGGCCCGGCTGGGGCTGGCCGAGGACGTCGCCCTGTGCGAGCTGCTCGACTCCGACCTGAGCGACGACGCACGGCACGCCGAGGCGCTGCGCCTGCTGCGCGCCCACCCCGCGCTCGAACAGGCGCGGCGGGACACCGTCCGGTACGCGAAGGACGCCCGGGCGGCGCTGGCCCCGCTGCGGGAGTGCGACGCGAAGGCCGCGCTGATCGAGCTGTGCGACGCGGTGGTGCACCGGGCCGGCTGACCCCGCCCGGCCGTTCCCCGCGCCCTCCCGGCGTGGCGCCCCTGCCCCCTACGGGCCGGGGGAGATGCCGCTCCTCCGTGTCATCCCGCAGGAGTACGCGGAGTTGAGCCCGAGGTCTGACGCTTCTTCCTGACCGATTTGGTCAGATGGACACCACGGAAAAACACCACTCCTCACCGATTCGGGTGAGAATGGCGGCTCACGGGTGAACAGTGCGAGGTCGCGAGACAGCCGCCGCCGACGACGGAGGTAGGGCACACATGGCACCGATCGATTCCGACGACAGCACGACCGCCGGGGAGCGCGAGGAACCGCGCACCGGACGGCGCAGGGCAGCGCGGTACGTCGTCCCGGTCGCGGTGATGGGCGTGGCGGCCGCCACGATCGGGCTCGTCCCCGCGCTCGCCGACTCCGGCGACCCGGACCTGCCGGAGGTGACGGCCCAGCAGCTCATCGAGAGGATCGCCCAGTCGGACGTCCAGCAGCTGTCCGGCACGGTGAGGATCAGCACCGACCTGGGCCTGCCGGACCTCGGCGGCCTGGAGAGCGGCCTGATGTCCGGCATGTCCGGCGGCCCGGGCGAGGGCGAGGGCGACGACGGCTCCGCCGCCGACCCGTCCGCCAAGCTCACCGGGCTGGTGACCGGCACCCACACGCTGCGCGTCGCGGCCGACGGACCCGACCGGCAGAAGCTGTCCCTGCTGGAGAACGCCGCCGAGTACAGCCTGATCCACGACGGCAAGGACGTCTGGGGCTACGACAGCAGGTCCAACGAGGTCTACCACTCCACCGCCGCGGCGGGCGCCGAGCGGCCCGCCGAGAAGGCGCCGGCCACCCCGAAGGACTTCACCGAGCAGGCACTGAAGGCGGTCGACGACACCACCTCCGTGACCGTGGACGGCACCGCGCAGGTGGCCGGCCGGGACGCCTACCGGCTGGTGATCAAGCCCAGGCAGTCCGGTTCCACGGTCGGCGCGATCAGCGTGGCCGTGGACGCGAGGACCGGCATGCCGCTGAAGTTCACGCTCACCCCGTCCAGTGGCGGCGCCGCCGTCGTGGACGCCGGCTTCACCCAGGTCAGCTTCGCGAAGCCGGACGCGTCGGCCTTCGACTTCACCCCGCCCAAGGGCGCGAAGGTCACCGAGGGCGACGCGGCGCCCCAGGCGCCCGAGCGGGGCCGGGGGCCCGGCGGCGACCTCGCCGGGGGCCTGGACGGCCTGAAGGTCATCGGCGAGGGCTGGAACTCGATCGCCGCCTTCGACACCGGTGGCCAGGGTCTGCCCAAGGACTCCGCGGGCGGGGACCTGGGCGGCTTCCTGGGCTCCTTCGGCGACCAGGTCAAGGGCGACTTCGGTTCGGGCACGGTCTTCGAGACCCGCCTGGTCAACGCCCTGATCACGGACGACGGCAAGGTCTACGCCGGCGCGGTCACCAAGGACGCGCTGGTGAAGGCGGCCGACGCCGCGAAGTAGGACCGGACGCCACGGTCCGTACCCGTACGACGAGGAGAGGGAGCCGATGGGTGAGCCGTCCGCCGCGGAGCCGGAGCGTCCGGACCGGGGGAGCGCGGGTGACGCCGTGATCGCCACCCGGGCGCTCACCAAGCGCTACCGCGGCGGGCAACTCGCCGTCGACGGCCTGGACCTGACCGTCCCGGCGGGCAGCGTCTTCGGCTTCCTCGGCCCCAACGGCTCCGGCAAGACCACTACCATCCGCATGCTGATGGGCCTGATCGAGCCGACCTCGGGCACGGCACGGGTGCTGGGCCGGCCGGTGCCGCGCGCCGCCCGTGCCGTACTGCCCCAGGTCGGCGCCCTCATCGAAGGCCCCGCCCTGTACGGCTTCCTCTCCGGCCGCGACAACCTCCTGCGCTACGACGCCGCCGACCCCACCGCCGACCCGCGCACCCGGCGCGAGCGCGTCGGGGCGGCGCTGGACCGGGTGGGCCTCGCGGCCGCCGCGGGCAAGAAGGCGAAGGCGTACTCGCTCGGCATGAAGCAGCGCCTCGGCCTGGCGGCGGCGCTGCTCCAGCCGCGCCGCCTGCTGGTGCTGGACGAGCCCACCAACGGGCTCGACCCCCAGGGCATGCGCGAGATCCGCACCCTCGTGCGCGAGCTGGCCTCCGACGGCACGACCGTCTTCCTCTCCTCCCACCTGCTGGACGAGATCGAGCAGGTGTGCACGCACGCCGCGGTGATGGCGCGGGGCCGGCTGATCACGCAGGGCGCGGTGGCCGACCTGGCGGCCGGGGCGCGTGGCCGGCTGGTGGTGACCACGCCGGACACGGGAGAGGCGGCACGGGTGCTGAAGGAGCGGGGCGCCGGGGACGTAACCGTCGCCGAGGACCGGGTGACGGCGGAGCCACCGGGCGGCGACCTCGCCGATCTGAACGCCGCGCTGGTCGCGGCCGGCGTGCGCGTCCGCGGGTTCGGGGTGGAACGGGCCTCCCTGGAGGACGCGTTCGTGGCGCTGACGGGGGAGGGCTTCGATGTCGCGGGCTGAGGCGTCACCGGCAGGGGCGGCACGGTCCGACGGAGCTGTGGGCGGGAGCACGGACGTGGACGTGGACGCGGGCGTCGGGCGCGCGCCGCGCCGCCTGTGGTCCCTCGGGCTGCTGCGCAGCGAGCTGCTGACCACCTTCCGGCGCTGGCGCACCCTCGCCCTGCTGGGCGTGCTGGCCGCGGTGCCGGTCCTGGTGGGGGTCGCCGTGAGGATCGAGACGGGCGACGGCTCGTCGTTCGGCGGGGGAGGCCGGGGCGGCGGGGGCGACGGACCGGCGTTCATCTCGCAGATCAGCAACAACGGACTGTTCCTGGTCTTCACCGCGCTGGCCGCGACGCTCCCGTTCTTCCTGCCCATGGCCGTCGGAGTCGTCGCCGGTGACGCGATCGCGGGCGAGGCGAGCGCGGGCACGCTGCGCTACCTCCTGGTCGCCCCGGCCGGGCGCACCCGCCTGCTGCTCACCAAGTACGCGACGGTGATCGCCTTCTGCCTCGCGGCCACCCTCGTGGTCGCCGTCTCGGCGCTCGCGGTCGGGGCCCTGCTGTTCCCGCTCGGTGACCTGACCACCATCTCCGGCACCCACATCACGTATGCCGAGGGACTCTGGCGGGCCCTGCTGATCGTCGTGGTCGTGGCCGCCTCGCTCGTCGGCGTGGCGGCGCTCGGCCTGTTCGTCTCCACGCTGACCACGAGCGGCATCGCGGCGATGGCGACCACGGTCGGGCTGCTGATCACCGTCCAGATCCTCGACCAGATCCCCCAGCTCCACGCGCTCCAGCCGTACTTCTTCTCGCACTACTGGCTGTCCTTCGCCGACCTGATGCGCGAGCCGGTCTACTGGGACGACCTGGTGAAGAACCTCGGCCTCCAGGCCCTGTACGCGGCGGTGTTCGGCTCGGCCGCCTGGGCCCGGTTCACGGCGAAGGACATCACCTCGTAGCCGGCGCGTCCGTCCGCTCGTAGGGGAAACGGGCGAGCGGCGGCTCCTCGGCGAAGAAGGTCTTGGCGCGGGACAGCGCGTCGGTGTCGCGCAGGACGTCGCCGGGCCTGCTGCCGTTGCCGAGCAGGACCCCGCCGAACCGCATGCCCATGTACGCCGCCGAGTTGTTCAGGCTGCCGATCAGCGGGTCGGCGACCTCCGGCTCCTCGTGCGCCAGCGCGGTGACGCCCCACAGGGTGCGGCCGGCCAGGGTCGCCTTGAAGTCGAGGCCGGGGGTGCGCAGCCAGCCGGACCAGTGGTCGAGGTAGCGCTTGACCGGGGCGGACAGCGAGTACCAGTACAGCGGCGAGGCGATCACCAGGTCGGTCGCGGTGAGCGTGGCGTCGAGCAGCAGGCCCGCGTTCCCCGCGGTGGGCCGGGTGTGGTCGCTGTCGTGCCGCAGGTCCTCGAACTCGGGCAACGGGTGCTCGGCCAGGCTGATCCAGCGCTGCTCGGTGTCCGCGGGCAGCTGCTCGGCGGCACGGCGGGCCAGCAGCTCGGTGTTGCCGTCGGGGCGGCTGCTGCCCAGCAGGAAGAGGAAGCGGCGGC
This sequence comes from Streptomyces sp. 63XJN7_1_ISO-PGPR-S23-121, assembly GCF_056173025.1. Taxonomy (NCBI): domain Bacteria; kingdom Bacillati; phylum Actinomycetota; class Actinomycetes; order Kitasatosporales; family Streptomycetaceae; genus Streptomyces; species Streptomyces sp. 63XJN7_1_ISO-PGPR-S23-121. Next base: position 581,585 of record NZ_CM149653.1, read on the forward strand.
TCATGGGTCCTCCCAGGTGATCGGCGTGCGCGAATTACCAGCACGTGCAGTATATGCGCGTGCATGGGATTGTCCAGGGTGGTGCCGGGCGGTGCGCGGGACGCCCGCTCGGGCGGCGCCGCCGGCGGTGGCCGACGCGGCCCACCGCACCTTCGTGACCTCCTGGAACGAGCCTGTGACACCGCGGTGACGCCAGAATCGCGGGTGAGCGGAGAGACTCGACGGCAGATGAACGACAGGCATGACAGGCTCTGGACGGCAGGGAAGCGAAACCGCCGACGGAAGCCGCCTAGGAGTGGGGGGAAGATGTCTCGACTCGGCCGCGACGAGCGGCGGGCCCAGCTACGCGCCGAGCGCCCGCCCGCTCCCGTGGAGACGCCGATCGACGTCCGCGTACCGGAGGCCGGCGGTGACGCGCGCGGCGCTTCGGTCGACGGTGTCCTGGTCGTCGCCGCGCCCGGCGAGGAGATCCGGCACGCCGTCCTGAACCGCCTCCACCGTTTCGCGCTGGCCGGGGGCAGGCCCGTCCTCGCCACGATCCACGACGAGCGCATCGGCTGCGTCGTCCGGCTCCGGGTCGACCCCGACGGCTCCAGCCACCTCGCCGGCAAGCCGGTGCCGACCCCGCGCACGCCGGTGACCCCGGAGGCGGTGGCAGTCGCCCCGGCGGTGCCCGAAGCGCCGCCGTCCCCGGGGGTGCCGGCGTCCGAGCCGGCCTCGGCGGGGCCCGCGGTCCGGCAGGCCCCGGCGGTCCCCACCGGCGAAGTCCCCGCGGGCGCCCCGGCCCCGGTCGCCCCGGTCGCCTCGGTTGCCGACAGGCCGGCGGCCGCGGAGCCGCAGCGGACGGCGTCCCGTGCGTCCGTGCCCACGTTCGTGCTGCGCGCCCTGCCCGAACCCGCCCTGCCCACGGCGCCGGGCACGGTGGCGCCGCCGACGGGGGTGTTCGGTCCACCGCCCCGGATGGACGCGGCGCCCGCGGCCGGCGGTACGGCGGCGGACGCAGCCGCTCCCGCCGGTCCCGTGTCCGCGGCCCGTCGGGCCGGTCCGTATGCGCCCGGCGCCCCGACACCGCCCAGCGCTCCCGGCCCCTACAGTCCGGCCCCCGTTGCTCCTGCCGGTCCGGCGCCGGCCGACCGCGCATCCGCCGCTCCCGCGCCCACCGCTCCCGCGCCCACCGGTCCGACGCCCACCGGTCCGACGCCCACCGGTCCGACGCCCTCCGGTCCGACGCCCTCCGGTCCGACGCCCTCCGGCCCGGTGCCCGCCCCCGTCTCCGTCGCTCGTCCCAAGCCGGTCCCGGGCCTCGTCCTGGACCCCGACCCCGGCCCCAGGCCCACGCCCACCCCCGCCCGCGGCTTCGACGCCGTGGCCGAGGCCGTGCTCGGCGACGCGCCGCTCACCGCACCCGGCGACGCCACCGCTCCCGCCCTCCTCGCCGAGCCCACGGCGCGGATCAACGAGGCGGTCAAGGAGGGACGTACGCAGGACGCGGCGCGACTCGCGGAGCGCTCCGTGGCCGAGGCCACGGACACGCTGGGGCCGGAGCACCCCGAGATACTCCGGCTCCGTGAACTCACCGCCTACATCGCCTACCTGTCGGGCGACCCGGAACGCGCCTTCCGGCTCTCGCTGGACCTGGCCCGGATCCACCGCACGGCCGGCGACGCGGAGGCCGCCTACGGCAACGTCCAGAGCGCGGCCACCGCCTGGCGTGCCGTGCGCGACCCCGAACGGGGGCTGGAGCTGGGGCACGACCTGGTCGGCCTGTGGAGCGAACTCGCCGCCGGGGCGGGACCGGCCGCCGACGACGTCGAGGAACTCGAGACGGCCCGGACCCGCATGGGCCGCCTCGCCGACCGGGCCCGCGCCCACGCCCGGGCCGACTGACCGGCCGGCCCGGACGCGCCGGGCGCTACCGCGAGAGCGCCCAGACCGCGTACGCGACGGCGTCGCTGTTGCGGTTCAGCGCCGTGTCGTTGATGTTGGCGGTCGTGTCGCAGGACGAGTGGTAGCACCGGTCGAACCGCTGGCCCGCGGTGCCGCCCCACTTGGCCGCCTGCGCGGACGTCTTGACGTAGTCGGCGCCGCTGAACAGGCCGCCGACGGGGATGCCCGCGTTCTTGAAGGGCGCGTGGTCGGAACGGCCGTCGCCCTCGGTCTCGATCTCGGTGGAGACGCCGAGGCCGGCGTAGAAGTCCTTGAAGGTCTTCTCGATCGCGGGATCGTCGTCGTAGACGAAGTAGCCGGGGTTGGGTGAACCGATCATGTCGAAGTTCAGGTAGCCGCTGATCTTCGCGCGTCCGGTGGTCCCGAGGCTGTTGACGTAGTAGCGGGAGCCGACCATCCCCAGCTCCTCCGCGCCCCACCAGGCGAAGCGCAGGTGCTTGGTGGGCTGGTAGCCGGAGCGCGCCACGGCGAGCGCGGTCTCCAGGACGGCGGCCGAGCCGGAGCCGTTGTCGTTGATGCCGGCACCCGCGGTGACGCTGTCCAGGTGTGACCCGGACATGACAACCTGATTGGTGTCGCCGCCGGGCCAGTCCGCGATGAGGTTGTACCCGGTGCGGCCGGAGGACGTGAACTGCTGGACCGTGGTGGTGAAGCCGGCGGCGTCCAGCTTGCCCTTCACATAGGTGAGCGACGCCTGGTAGCCGGGGCGGCCGTGGGCGCGGTTGCCGCCGTTCGCCGTGGCGATCGACTGGAGCTGCGTCAGGTGGGCCTTGACGTTGGCCACCGGTATGTCGGGTGCGGCGGCCGCGGCGGCGGTCCCGGTGGCGGGTGCCGCACCGGCCGCGGAACCGCCGGTGACGAGGGTGGCGACGGCGACGGCACCGGCCGCCAGCGCACGCCCGGAAACGGAAACCTTCATAGTGGGGGGCTCCGGATTCCTGGGGAGTCCCTGGGGAGGACTCCCGGGTGAATGGGGTGCCTGGATGGTGGGGCCGTCACTGACGCCGCGTCAAGACCGCTATCCGGCCACCGCGTCGCGCATATCGGTCTACGGCTTCACGGTCGGGGTGTCGAGCCGCGCGGACGCGGAAGGCGCGGAAGCGGAATCCGGGGCCGGTCCTCCCGAGGCCACGATGTCCGAGTCCCGCGCGGAGTCCTCCTTGACCGCCGGCACGCCGCCGCCGGCGCGGTCCAGCTGTGCCCGCAGGGCCCGGGAGGTCCGGTGGGCGGTGCGCAGCGCGTCCCAGGTGAGCAGCGTGAGCGCCAGCCAGACGAGCGCGAAGCCGGCCCAGCGCTCGGGCGGCATGGCCTCGCCGAAGTACAGGATGCCGAGCAGGAACTGGAAGACCGGCGCCAGGTACTGGAGCAGTCCCAGAGTGGACAGCGGCACGCGGATCGCCGCCGCGCCGAAGCAGACCAGGGGGATCGCGGTGACCACGCCGGTCGCGGCGAGCAGGGCGCCGTGCCCCGCACCCTCGGTGGTGAAAGTGGAGTCGCCGTGCGCGCCCAGCCACAGCAGGAAGCCGAGCGCGGGCAGGAACTGGATCGCCGTCTCGGCGGCCAGCGACTCGACGCCCCCGAGGTTGACCTTCTTCTTGACCAGCCCGTAGGTGGCGAAGGAGAAGGCGAGGCAGAGGGAGATCCACGGCGGCCGGCCGTAGCCGATGGTGAGGACGAGGACGGCCGCGAAGCCGGTGCCGACCGCCGCCCACTGCACGGGCCGCAGCCGTTCCTTCAGCAGCAGCACGCCCATCGCGATGGTGACCAGCGGGTTGATGAAGTACCCGAGCGAGGCCTCGACCACGTGGCCGCTGTTCACGGCCCAGATGTAGACGCCCCAGTTCACGGTGATGACCGCCGCGGCCACCGTGATCAGGCCCAGCTTGCGCGGTTGCCGCAGCAACTCGCCGGCCCAGGCCCAGCGCCGTACGAAGAGCAGGGCGACGGCGACGAAGACGAGGGACCACACCATCCGGTGGGCGAGGATCTCACCGGCCCCGGCCGGCTTGAGCAGCGGCCAGAACAGTGGGACGAGCCCCCACATCCCGTACGCCGCGAAGCCGTTCAGCAGGCCTATGCGCTGTTCACTCCTGGACGACCCGGCCACGGGCACCTCCTTCTCGCCTACGGCGCGCCGAACACGGAGGCGTGCCAGGTCGAAAATAGCGCCGCACCCGGCCCCCTGTCATGCCCGTATCGCCATACGGTCATGACAGGGGGCCGGGTGGGCCGGGTGGTGCGGGCTCAGTCCTTCAGCGCGGCCCGGATCGCCTCGGCGAGCGGCGTCGCCGGACGGCCGGTCAGCCGGGACAGGTCGCCGGTGGAGACGACCAGCTCGCCCTTGGCGATGGCGGCGTCCACGCCCGCGAAGACGGCGGCCAGCGGCTCGGGCAGCCCGGCGCCGGTGAGGATGCCGACGTAGTCCTCGACGGAGACGGGCCGGTAGGCGATCTCCTTGCCGGTCTGCCGGCTCAGCTCGGCGGCGTACTCGGCGAAGCTCCAGGCCTCGTCGCCGCCCAGCTCGTACGACGTGTTCTCGTGGCCCTCGCCGGTCAGCACGGCGACGGCGGCGGCCGCGTAGTCGGCGCGGGCGGCCGAGGAGACGCGGCCCTCGCCCGCCGCCTGCACCACGGCGCCGTGCTCCAGGACCGGAGCGAGCTGCTCGGTGTAGTTCTCGTGGTACCAGCCGTTGCGCAGCAGCACGTACGGCACGCCCGAGCCCACCAGTACCTCCTCGGTGGCGCGGTGGTCGTCGGCGAGCGCGGCCGTCAGGCTGCTGGGGGCGCTGGTGTAGGCGAGCAGGGCCACCCCGGCCGCCTTCGCCGCGTCGATCACGACCCGGTGCTGCTGGACGCGTCCCTTGTCGAACTCGTTGCCGGAGATCAGCAGGACCCGGTCGCCGGCCGCGAACAGGCCGTCGAAGGTGGCGGGGGAGTTGTAGTCGGCGACCGCGAGCCGCACTCCGCGGGCGGCGAGGTCGGCGGCCCTGTCGCGGTCCCGGACGACCGCGGTGACCTGGTCGGCCGGCACCTTCTCCAGCAGCTGCGCCACGACGTGGCGGCCGAGGTGTCCGGTGGCTCCGGTGACGACGATGCTCATGGTGCGGAACTCCTTGTGGGGGATGAGGTGCGATGCCACCGACGTTAGGCGAAGCGCTAACCAAAAGAAAGTACCCACTTTGAAGTAAGGTACCCATATGGCGGTAAGTGATCCCCGGGCCGGCGAGGCGATGTGCCCCTACCGGCTCGTCCTCGAGCATGTGACCAGCCGCTGGGGCGTCCTCGTCCTGATCGAGCTCCTGGACCGGCCGCACCGGTTCAGCGAGCTGCGCCGGGCGGTCGGCCGGGTCGGCCGGAGCGTCAGCGAGAAGATGCTCACCCAGACCCTCCAGACCCTCGAACGCGACGGCCTGGTCCACCGCGACGCCAAGCCCGTCATCCCGCCCCGCGTCGACTACTCCCTGACACCCCTCGGCCGTGAGGCTGCGGAGCGGGTCCGGGGCCTGGCCGAGTGGACGCGCGAGCGGATGACGGACGTCGAGCGGGCCCGCCTGGCGTACGACGAGACCCGGGCGCAACGGCAGGAGACCGAGGCGGCACGGCAGGAGGCCGAGGCGGTACGGGATGGAGCGGCACGACAAGAGGCCCGGGCACCTGCGTCCCGGGCCTCGTGATGCGGTACGGCGCTCAGCCGACGACCGTCCAGGTGTCGCCGCCCGCCAGCAGCGCCGCCAGGTCGCCCTTGCCGTTCTGCTCGACGGCGGTGTCGAGCTGGTCCGACATCAGCGTGTCGTAGACCGGCCGGTCGACGGAGCGCAGCACACCGATCGGGGTGTGGTGCAGCGTGTCGGGGTCGGCCAGGCGGGACAGCGCGAACGCGGTGGTCGGCGACGCGGCGTGGGCGTCGTGGACCAGGATGTCCGCCTCGTTCTCCGCGGTGACCGTGACGACCTCGAGGTCACCGGTCCGCGGATCGCGGACGACGCCCTTGGAGCCGTCGGCACCGAAACGGATCGGCTGCCCGTGCTCCAGCCGGATCACCGCCTCCTCCGCCTGCTGCCGGTCCTTGAGGACGTCGAAGGCGCCGTCGTTGAAGATGTTGCAGTTCTGGTAGATCTCGACGAGCGCCGTGCCCGGGTGGTCGGCGGCCTGGCGCAGGACCTCGGTGAGGTGCTTGCGGTCGGAGTCGACGGTCCGGGCGACGAAGGACGCCTCCGCGCCCAGCGCCAGCGACACCGGGTTGAAGGGCGCGTCCAGCGAGCCCATCGGCGTCGACTTGGTGATCTTGCCGACCTCGGAGGTCGGGGAGTACTGGCCCTTGGTGAGACCGTAGATCCGGTTGTTGAACAGCAGGATCTTGAGGTTCACATTGCGGCGCAGCGCGTGGATGAGGTGGTTGCCGCCGATGGACAGCGCGTCGCCGTCGCCGGTGACGACCCACACCGACAGGTCGCGGCGTGAGGCGGCCAGGCCGGTGGCGATGGCGGGGGCGCGGCCGTGGATGGAGTGCATCCCGTAGGTGTTCATGTAGTACGGGAAGCGGGAGGAGCAGCCGATGCCGGAGACGAAGACGATGTTCTCCTTCGCCAGGCCCAGCTGGGGCATGAAGCCCTGCACGGCGGCGAGGATGGCGTAGTCGCCGCAGCCGGGGCACCAGCGCACTTCCTGGTCGGACTTGAAGTCCTTCATGGACTGCTTGCCCCCGGCCTTCGGCACGAGCTGGAGCAGCGCGTTGGCGTCAGTCATCGATGGCCTCCTTCAGCGCCGTGGCGAGCTGCTCCGCCTTGAACGGCATGCCGTTGACCTGGTTGTACGAGCGTGCGTCGACCAGGTACTTCGCCCGGATGAGCGTGGCGAGCTGCCCGAGGTTCATCTCGGGGACCACCACCTTGTCGTAGCTCTTCAGGACCGGGCCGAGATTGTGCGGGAAGGGGTTGAGGTGGCGCAGGTGGGCCTGCGCGATCGACTCCCCGGCCCGCCGCAGCCGCCGGACGGCCGCCGTGATCGGCCCGTACGTCGAGCCCCAGCCGAGCACGAGGGTGCGCGCGCCGTCCGGGTCGTCGACCTCCAGGTCGGGGACGTCGATGCCGTCGATTTTGGCCTGGCGGGTGCGGACCATGAAGTCGTGGTTGGCCGGGTCGTAGGAGATGTTGCCCGTGCCGTCCTGCTTCTCGATGCCGCCGATCCGGTGCTCCAGACCCGGGGTGCCCGGCACCGCCCACGGGCGGGCGAGGGTCTGCGGGTCGCGCTTGTACGGCCAGAACACCTCGGTGCCGTCGTCCAGGGTGTGGTTCGGCCCCTGCGCGAACCGCACGGCCAGGTCGGGGAGCTGGTCGAGCTCCGGGATCCGCCATGGTTCGGAGCCGTTGGCCAGGTAGCCGTCGGAGAGCAGGAAGACCGGGGTGCGGTAGGCCAGCGCGATCCGCGCCGCCTCCAGGGCCGCGTCGAAGCAGTCCGCCGGGGTGCGCGGGGCGACGACGGGCACCGGGGCCTCGCCGTTGCGGCCGTACATGGCCTGGAGCAGGTCCGCCTGCTCGGTCTTGGTCGGCAGACCGGTGGAGGGCCCGCCGCGCTGGATGTCCACGATCAGCAGTGGCAGCTCCAGGGAGACCGCGAGACCGATCGTCTCGGACTTCAGCGCCACCCCCGGGCCGCTCGTCGTCGTCACGGCCAGCGACCCGCCGAACGCGGCACCGAGCGCCGCGCCGATGCCGGCGATCTCGTCCTCGGCCTGGAAGGTGCGCACACCGAAGTTCTTGTGCCGGCTGAGCTCGTGCAGGATGTCCGAGGCCGGGGTGATCGGGTACGAGCCGAGGAACAGCGGCAGGTCGGCCTGGCGGGACGCGGCGATCAGGCCGTAGGCCAGGGACAGGTTCCCGGAGATGTTGCGGTACACGCCCGGCGGGAACGCCTTGGCCGCCGGCGCGATCTCGTAGGAGACCGCGAAGTCCTCCGTCGTCTCGCCGAAGTTCCAGCCCGCCCGGTAGGCCGCGATGTTGGCCTCCGCGATCTCGGGCTTCTTCGCGAACTTCGACCGCAGGAACCGCTCGGTGCCCTCGGTCGGACGGTGGTACATCCAGCTCAGCAGGCCCAGCGCGAACATGTTCTTGCTGCGCTCGGCCTCCTTGCGGCTGAGGTCGAACTCCTTGAGCGCCTCCACCGTCAGGGTGGTCAGCGGCACCGGGTGCAGGTGGTACCCGTCGAGGGAGCCGTCCTCCAGCGGAGACGTCTCGTAGCCGACCTTCTGCATGGCGCGCCGGGTGAACTCGTCGGTGTTGACGATGATCTCCGCGCCGCGCGGCAGGTCGCCGACGTTCGCCTTGAGTGCGGCCGGGTTCATCGCCACCAGCACGTTCGGCGCGTCGCCGGGGGTGAGGATGTCGTGGTCGGCGAAATGGAGCTGGAACGACGACACGCCCGGCAGGGTGCCGGCGGGCGCCCGGATCTCGGCCGGGAAGTTCGGCAGCGTCGACAGGTCGTTGCCGAAGGACGCCGTCTCGGACGTGAAGCGGTCACCGGTTAGCTGCATGCCGTCACCGGAGTCCCCGGCGAACCTGATGATCACCCGGTCCAGCCGGCGGACGTCCTTCGCCCCTACCGGTTCGCGCTGCTCTCCTACGACGGTTCCGTCGGCCTGCTCCGCTGGGCTGCTGACCTGGCTGGTCACTGAACTGGACCTCCCTCGAGGCGGCTGTCCGGGGACTGGTCTCCCATCGACCGTCCCGGATCAACCCTACGTCCGCGGGTGTTGACTTCCGGTGGACATTCGCATGATGGGCGCGACCCCGAGCCGGACCGGCATCCTGCCGGTCCACGTCTCCCCGCCCCCCGTGCGCCGGTGAAGACGCCCCCTCTCCGTGCCGCGGTTTCGCCGTCGTCCGGATGTCCTCCGGTGGCGCGGTGCTCAGGAATTGAGATAGGTGAGCACGGCGAGCACGCGGCGGTGGTCGCCGTCGCTCGGGGACAGTCCGAGCTTCGGGAAGATGTTGCTGACGTGCTTCTCGACGGCCCCGTCGCTGACGACGAGCTGCCGGGCGATCGCGGAGTTCGTCCGGCCCTCGGCCATCAGCCCCAGGACCTCCCGCTCCCGCGGGGTGAGCCCGGCGAGCACGTCCTGCTTGCGGCTGCGTCCGAGCAGCTGCGCGACCACCTCGGGGTCGAGCGCCGTACCGCCCTGCGCCACGCGCACCACCGCGTCCACGAACTCCCGCACCTCGGCCACCCGGTCCTTGAGCAGATAGCCCACGCCCCGGCTGGAACCGGCCAGCAGCTCGGTGGCGTACCGCTCCTCCACGTACTGGGACAGCACCAGCACGCCGAGCCCGGGGTGCGCCTTGCGCAGCTGCACCGACGCCCGCACGCCCTCGTCGGTGTGCGTCGGCGGCATCCGTACGTCCGCCACGACGACGTCCGGCAGCTCCCCCCGCGCGTCCAGCTCCGTGATGGTCTTGATCAGCGCCTGGGCGTCGCCGACGCCGGCGACCACCTCGTGCCCCCGGTCGGTCAGCAACCGGGTCAGCCCCTCCCTGAGCAGCACTGAATCCTCGGCGATGACCACCCGCACCCTGTCCTCCACGTTCTTCGGCCCCCCAGCCAGACTCACCCGCACGGCCCGCGCGGCCCGCGCCGCGTCCACGGACCGCCCGTGCGACAGGCCCAGCATTCCAGCATCGGAGGCCGGATGCGTTCGTACGACCGGAAGTACCGGGAAGAAAAGCGGAGGCCGGGCCGGGATTCGGACACTCGGTGGCCGAAAATCGATTACGCCGGCCGGAGCCCGGGGGGTACGGGGCTCCGGCCGGCGGTGTCTCCGGTGGCGGCGGCAGCCGCTCAGCGGCGTACCGGCTCCGTGCGCCACGGAAGTTCCGCCGTCACCCGGGTGGGGCCGCCGGCCGGCGAGTCCACCACGAGGATCCCGTCCACCGCGTCGAGCCGCTCGGCCAGCCCCGCGAGACCGGAACCGGTGGACGCCCGCGCGCCGCCCACGCCGTTGTCCACGACCTGGATCATCAGCCGGTTCTCCACCCGCCACACCTCCACGGCGGCCGCCGTGGCCCGCGCGTGCTTGCTGATGTTCTGCAGCAGCTCCGACACCGTGAAGTACGCGATGCCCTCGATCGCCGACGCCGGCCGCTCCGCCAGGTCCACCTCCACCCGCACCGGCACCGCGCAGCGCGAGGCGACCGAGGACAGGGCCGCGTCCAGGCCGCGGTCGGTCAGCACGGCCGGGTGGATGCCGCGCGCCAGGTCCCGCAGTTCCTGCAGGGCCGTCTTCACCTCGCCGTGCGCCTCGCCCACCATGCGCGCCGCCTCCTGCGGGTCCTCCCGCAGCTTCTCCTTGGCCAGGCCCAGGTCCATGGCCAGGTTGACCAGGCGGGCCTGCGCCCCGTCGTGCAGGTCGCGTTCGATGCGCCGCAGATCGGCCGCGGCCGTGTCGACCACGACCCCCCGGTCCGACTCCAGCTCCACCACCCGCGTCGCCAGCCGCGACGGTCCGAGCAGCCCGTGCACCAGCAGCCGGTCCACCGTCGTCAGGGCCCGGACGATCCACGGCGTCACCAGGGTGACCAGCAGCCCGACCAGCGCGGTCACGGTGATCTCGAAGGGGTTGTCCAGGTAGATCCGGTGCGTCCCGTCGCCGTACAGCTGGAGCCCGTCCTGGCCGGCGTACGCCGGGAACACCCAGAACCACACGGGGTACGTCAGCATCGTCCAGCCGACCGACCAGAAGGTCACGGAGACCACGAACGAGAACACCGACCACGGGAACTGCACCAGCGCGTACAGCAGGCTCCGCCAGGAGGAGCCGCTCTTGAGGACGGCCCCGATCCACGCCATCGCGCCCGGCTTGCCCGCCCGCAGCGGTTCCGGCGCGGCCACGTCGAGCCCCAGCAGGCCGCGCGCCCGGGCCCGCTCCAGCGCCCCGATGCCCCGGCACCCGGCGAGCGCGGCGGCCAGCACCGGGACGCCCAGGAACGTCACCAGCAGCCCGGCGCCGAGCGACATCATCGTGACGGCGTACGTGAAGAGCGCGATCCCGATCGGCAGGCTCAGCAGCACGAAGGCGAACTCCCGCCAGTGGCGGCCCTCGAACGGCGCCCGCAGTCCCGCCGGCAGCCGGTGCCGTCGCGCACCCGTGTCCGCGGAGAGGCCGGATCCTCCCCCGAGCCCGTAACCCTGTCCGTACTCCGTGGCCATCGGTGCCGTCCTTCTCCTCGACCTGTGGCTGTGCTCTTCCGACTCCACCCTCCCGGACCGCGCGGCCGCGGGCCATGCGGCCCGTCGGCGTCCTGGAAGGGGGGTTTTCCCCACCCCCGGCCGACATGGACACGCCCCGACGCGTACGCGTCGGGGCGTGTCCCGGGACCGGACCGGCCGGTTACCTCGCGCCGGAGGCGGCGGCCCCGTCGGTGTCCGAACGGTCGCGCCACGGCAGCTCCGCCGTGACCGTCGTCGGGCCGCCCGGCGGCGAATGGACCGCGAACAGGCCGTCGACGGCACTGAGCCGCTCGGCGAGCCCCTTCATCCCCGTACCGCCGTCCAGCCGCGCACCCCCGCGCCCGTCGTCGCCCACCTGCATCAGCAGCCGGTCGGCCGTCCGCCACACCTCCACCGAGGCGGACCTCGCCCCGCTGTGCTTGCTGACGTTCTGCAGCAGCTCCGAGACGGTGAAGTAGGCGATGCCCTCGATCGCCGCCGCCGGCCGCTCCACCAGGTCGACGGTCACCTTCACCGGCACCGTGCAGCGCGAGGCGACCGAGGACAGGGCCGCGTCCAGGCCGCGGTCGGTCAGCACGGCCGGGTGGATGCCGCGCGCCAGGTCCCGCAGCTCCTGGAGCGCCAGCTTCACCTCTCCGTGCGCCTCGTCGACCATCGCCGCCGCCGCGTCCGGGTCCTCCAGCAGCTTCTCCTTGGCCAGGCCGAGCCCCATCGCCAGGTTGACCAGGCGGGCCTGCGCCCCGTCGTGCAGGTCGCGTTCGATGCGCCGCAGGTCCGCCGCCGCCGTGTCCACCACCACGCCCCGGTCCGACTCCAGCTCGGCGATCCGCCGCTCCAGCTCGTCGGACGGGCACAGCAGCCCCCGCACCAGCGCCCGGTCCACGTTGGCCAGGCCCCGCGCGACGAACGGCAGCACCGGCCACAGCACGAACAGCGACACCAGCGTGACGGCGAAGGTGAAGACGCCCCAGGGCAGCCGTATGAACTCGTACAGGACCGTGCGCCAGCCCACCGGGTCCTTCAGCGCCAGCCACATCCGGGAGAAGAACCCGCCCCGCCCCCGCCACGGCAGCCGGCTCGGCTCCTCCACCCGCACCCCGAGCAGCGAACGGGCCCGCGCCCGCTCCAGCCTGCCCAGCAGCCGGGCCCCCGACAGACCGGCCGCGAGCAGCGGCAGCCCGATCACCGTGACCGTCAGGCCGGCACCGGCGAACAGCATCGTCACGACGTACGTGAAGCCGAGCACGGACACCGGGAGGTTCGCCAGCAGGTGGGCGATCTCCTTCCAGGTGTGCCGGTCGAGGGCGAAACGGGCCGGTGGGAGGCGGTCGCTGTCCGCTTCGCCGGGGTACCCGGCATGCGTCGAGGACGAGAGGCTTTCGGTCATACGGGTCAGCGTGCCGTGCGGCACGGCCCCGCGCCATGAGGCGGACCGCCGGGCGTCCCCTGAGGAAAACCCCACCCGGGCGTCCCAACGTACGACGGGCTGCTTACCGTCTCTTTATCAGGCCCTAGACTCCCGTGCGTACAGATCGTCGAACAGCAGCGTTCGGGGTTCGGACAGGGAGTGAGGAACGGACGTGCCGGAACCGGGTGTCGGCATCGCGGCCGACTACTTCCAGTCCTACTCGGTCGTCGGACTGCTCGCCGTCGTCGGCGTGCTCTTCGTGGCCGTCGCCTTCGGCGCCGGGCGGCTGCTGCGGCCCGTGGTCCCGACGCCCGAGAAGCTCCTGACGTACGAGTGCGGAGTCGACCCCGTCGGCGAGGGCTGGGCACACACCCAGGTCCGCTACTACGTCTACGCCTTCCTGTACGTGATCTTCGCGGTCGACTCGATCTTCCTCTTCCCGTGGGCGACGGTCTTCGCCGACCCCGGGTACGGCGCCACGACACTCGTGGAGATGTTCGTCTTCCTCGGCTTCCTCGCCGTGGGCCTGCTCTACGCATACAAGAAGGGCGTCCTGTCATGGACGTGAACCCCGCGGCCTCCTCCGCCTCTTCCTCCGCCTCCTCCGCGTCCGCCGCTTCCGAGCCCGTCCTGCTGCCGGAGCCGAAGCGGCTCGGCGCGCTGGCCCGGCTCGCCCCCGAGCCGATGAAGGTCGTCCTCAACTGGGGCCGCCGCTACTCGCTCTGGGTCTTCAACTTCGGCCTCGCCTGCTGCGCCATCGAGTTCATCGCCGCGTCGATGGCCCGCCACGACTTCATCCGCCTCGGCGTCATCCCGTTCGCGCCGGGGCCCCGTCAGGCCGACCTGATGGTGGTGTCGGGCACGGTCACGGACAAGATGGCCCCCGCCGTCAAGCGCCTCTACGAGCAGATGCCCGAGCCGAAGTACGTCATCTCCTTCGGCGCCTGCTCCAACTGCGGCGGCCCGTACTGGGACTCGTACTCCGTGACGAAGGGCGTCGACCAGATCATCCCCGTCGACGTCTACGTCCCCGGCTGCCCGCCCCGCCCCGAGGCGCTGCTCCAGGGCATCCTGAAGCTCCAGGAGAAGATCGCGCGGGAGTCGCTGGGGGAGCGGTACGGCACCGCGCCGCGCCCGTCGACGGCCGCGCTGCAGAGCGGTCTGGTGCAGCCGCCCGCCCCCACCTCCGCTCCCGAGGAGGACCGATGACCGCGGTCGGCTGGCTGCCCGCCGATACCGGGGAACTCTTCGGGGCCGAGGCCACCGCCGAGGAGTCCTACGACCTCCTGACCGTGGACGTGCCGCCGGCCGCCTGGATCTCCGCCCTGGAGACCGCCCGCGACCGGCTGGGCTGTACGTACTTCGACTGGCTGAACGCGGTCGACGAACCGGGCACGGGCTTCCGCGTCGCCGCCCACGTGGCCGCCCTCGCGCCGGTCCGCCGGCTGCTGCTGCGGACGACGGTCCCGCACGAGTCCCCGGTCCTGCCCACCGCCGTCGAGGTGTACGCGGGCGCGGCCTGGCACGAACGCGAGACGCACGAGATGTTCGGCGTGGTCTTCGAGGACCATCCCGGGCTGGACCACCTGCTGCTGCCCGAGGGCTTCGAGGGCCACCCGTTGCGCAAGGACTTCGTCCTCGCCGCCCGCGTCGCCAAGGCCTGGCCGGGCGCGAAGGAACCCGGCGAGTCCGACCACGGCGGCCCCCGGCGCCGGCAGATGCTGCCCCCGGGCGTCCCCGACCCCAACGAGTGGGGCCCGCAGAAGGGCCAGCTCCCGCCCGCCCCGGCCCGCCCGGCCCGGGGCGCCGCCCGCGCGGTGGGCGACCGTCCGGCCCGGACGGCGGCCGGGGAGCGCCCGGCGCGCCGTATGCGGACGGCCGCCCAGGGCTCCGTCGGCCAGAAGACCCCGGCCACCGAGACCCCGGTCACCGAGACTCCGGCCGCCGGGACTCCCGGTGCCGAGTCCTCGTCGCCGCCGTCCGCGCCCCGTCGGGCGCGGAGCGCGAGCGGGGGGTCGGCGTCGCAACGGCCGGGACCGGCAGCCCCCGAGGACTCCGTGGGCGCACCCGGCGCGGAGAGCCGGGACACCACCGGACCGCGCACCCCGACCGCCCGCCGCGCCCGGAGCGCGAGCGAGGGCTCGGCCTCCCAGCGGCCCGACCCCACGACGGTGCGGCCCGACACGGCCGGTCCGTCCGACACGGCCGGTCCGTCCGACACGGCCGGTCCGTCCGACACGGTCGGTCAGTCCGAGGCGGCCGCTCCCTCCGAGGCGGCAGGGGAGACGCCCGCTGCGCCGAAGTCCGCTACGGCGCCGCCGCGCAGCTCCGACGCGCCCTGGCACCACGCCCGCCCGGCCTTCGACGAGCCCACGGAACCCTCCGGGAAGCCCGAGGACCGGGGGAGCGCGGAGGCCGAGGAGGAGGGGCCGGGGAGCCCGGAGACTCCCGAGGACCCGGAGACTCCCGAGGACCCGGGGACACCCGAGGACCCGGAGACAGGGGAGGCGTCGCGGCCCCCCGCCCGCTCCGAAACCCCCGACGACCGCCCAGGAGGCCCGCAGTGAACGACGCTCTCGACGTCACCTTGCGCCTCCTGGTCGTCTTCGTCGTCTTCCTCACCTTCCCCCTGATCGTCGGCCAGACCGAGCACAAGGTGATGGCCCACATGCAGGGCCGCCTGGGCCCGATGTACGCCGGCGGCTTCCACGGCTGGGCCCAGCTCGTCGCGGACGGTGTGAAGTTCGCGCAGAAGGAGGACGTCGTCCCGGCGGACGCGGACCGCCGCGTCTTCCAGCTCGCCCCCGCCGTCGCGCTGCTGCCGTACCTCCTCGTCCTCCTCGCCATCCCCATCGGCCCCGGCGAGGGCGCGGTGGGCCAGGTCGTCGACGCGGGGATCTTCTTCGTGCTCGCCGTCATGGGCGTGGGCGTACTCGGCTCGCTCATGGCCGGCTGGGCCTCCGCCAACAAGTTCTCCCTCCTCGGCGGCCTGCGCACCGCCGCCCAGCTCCTCGCGTACGAACTGCCGATGCTGCTGACCGCCGCCTCCGTCGCCATGGCGGCCGGCACCGTCTCGCTCGTCGGCATCCTGGACGCCTTCGAGTGGTGGTGGCTGCCCTGGCAGATCGTCGGCGCCGTCGTCTTCTTCGTCGCCGGGCTGGCCGAGCTGCAGCGTCCCCCGTTCGACATGCCGGTCGCCGACTCGGAGATCATCTTCGGCGCCTACACCGAGTACACCGGCCTGCGGTTCGCCCTGTTCCTCCTCGCCGAGTACGCCGGCATCGTCGTGCTGTGCGGCCTGACCACCGTCCTCTTCCTGGGCGGCTGGCACGGCCCCTGGGGTGCCGACGGCCTCGGCTGGGTCTGGACGCTGCTGAAGACCGCCGTCCTCGCCTTCGTCGTGATCTGGCTCCGCGTGACCTACCCCCGCCTGCGCGAGGACCAGCTCCAGAAGTTCTCCTGGACCCTTCTCGTGCCCCTCTCCCTCGCCCAGATCGCCCTCACCGGCATCGTCAAGGTGGTGATCCAGTAACCATGTCCCCCGTCCCCGGCTCCGGCCTGGCCAAGGGCCTGGCCGTCACCCTCCGCACGATGACGAGGAAGACCGTCACCCAGCAGTACCCGGACACCCAGCCCGACCTCCCGCCCCGCACCCGCGGCGTGATCGGCCTGTTCGAGGAGAACTGCACGGTCTGCATGCTGTGCGCCCGCGAGTGCCCCGACTGGTGCATCTACATCGACTCCCACAAGGAGACGGTGCCCGCGGCCACCCCCGGCGGCCGCGAACGCAGCCGCAACGTCCTCGACCGCTTCGCCATCGACTTCGCCCTGTGCATGTACTGCGGTATCTGCATCGAGGTCTGTCCTTTCGACGCGCTGTTCTGGTCCCCCGAGTTCGAGTACTCCGAGACGGACATCCGCGACCTCACCCACGAGCGCGACAAGCTCCGCGAGTGGATGTGGACGGTCCCGGCCCCGCCCGCCCTCGATCCCGGCGGGGAGGAACCGAAGGAACTCGCCGCGGCCCGCAAGACCGCCGACAAGCTGGCCGCCCAGCAGGAGGCCGCCCGGCAGGAAGCCGCCGAGCCGGGGGCCGCGGCGCCCGGGGCCGCCCAGGAGGGCACCCCGCAGGGTGCGCCCGGGGCGGGCAGGCCGACCGAACCGCACGCCGACGAGCAGGCCCGCGCCGCCGAGGGGCCCACCCGCCCGGCGGGCGACTCCAAGCAGCAGACGGACCAGCCGGGGCCGGACCGGCCGGGGCCGGACCAGCAGGGTCCCGGGCAGCCCGGGCCGGGACAGGAGGGCCGGGAATGACGCCCGCAGCGACCGTCCTCAGCCTCGCGGCCACGGACTCCACGACCACGGCCGCCGGCTCCCACGGCTTCCTGTCCCCGACCGGCGTGGAGATCGCCTTCCTCCTCGTCGGCCTCGTCACCTTCGGCGCCGCCGTCGTCACCGTCACGACCCGGCAGCTCGTCCACGCCGCCCTGTGGCTGGTGGTGGCCCTCGGCGGCCTCGCCGTCGAGTACCTCCTGCTCACCGCCGAGTTCATCGCCTGGGTGCAGGTCCTCATCTACGTCGGTTCCGTCGTCGTCCTCCTCCTGTTCGGCCTGATGCTCACCAGAGCCCCGATCGGCCGTTCCCCCGACGCCGACTCCGGCAACCGCTGGGCCGCCCTCACCGTGGCCGTCGCCGCCGCGGCGGCCCTCGTGTGGGTGGTCGTCGACGCCTTCCGGACCACGTGGATCGACCTGAACGGCCCGGCCGCCGGCTCCACCGCCGTGACGGGAGCGAGCCTCTTCCAGAACTGGGTCCTCCCCTTCGAGGCCCTCTCCGTCCTCCTCCTCGCCGCCCTGGTCGGCGCGATCGTCCTGTCCCGCAAGGCAAAGGCGGAGCAGGCGTCCGGCGCCGCCCCGGCAACCGCCCCGAACGGTGCCGGCAAGGACGGTGTCCGCTGATGCACCTCGCCTATCCCGCCGTTCTCTCCGCCCTCCTGTTCTGCACGGGCCTGTACGGAGTCCTCGCCCGCCGCAACGCGATCCTGGTCCTGATGTCGGTCGAGCTGATGCTCAACGCCGTCAACCTCAACCTGGTCGCCTTCGACGTCTGGCTCAGCAGGGCCGCCGAGGAGACCCTGCACTCCGGGCAGGCCCTGACCCTGTTCACCATCGCCATCGCCGCCGCCGAGATCGGCATCGGCCTGGCGATCGTGCTCGCCGTCCACCGCAACCGCGGCACCGCGGACATCGACCGGCTCCGCGACACCGCCGAGGGCCACGAACCGGACGGCCCCGACACCGACGCCCCCGCGACCGGGACGGCCGAGAAGGCTGAGGCCACCGCGTGACCACGACCACCCTCGCCGTCCTCGTCCCCCTCCTTCCCTTGCTGGGAGCGGTCGCCGGCCTGCTCCTCGGGCGCACCGCCCCCGGCTTCGTCCGCCCGCTCGCCGTCCTGCCCACCCTGGCGGCCCTCGTCCTCGCGCTGCTGGTCGCCGCGCGCCAGGGCGGTGACCAGGCCGTCGACGCCGTCACCGAACTGACGCCCACCGGCTCCGTCCCCATCGAGCTGGCCCTGCACATCGACGGCTTCGCCGCCCTCGTCGCCGTCCTGGTCGGCTGCGTCGCCACCTGCGTGCAGCTCTACTCGACGGGCTACCTGCGCGACGACCCGCGCTACCCCTCGTACGCCGCGCTCGTCTCCCTGTTCACCTCCGCCATGTTCCTCGTCGTCTACTCCGGCGACCTCATGGTGCTGCTGGTCGGCTGGGAGATCATGGGCATCTGCTCCTACTTCCTGGTCGGCCACTACTGGGAGACTCCCGAGGCGCGTGCCGCCTCCCTCAAGGCCTTCCTGGTGACCAAGCTCGGCGACGTCCCCTTCCTCATCGGCCTGCTCGCCCTGGCCACCGAGACCGGCTCCTTCCGCATCACCCGGATCCTCGGCGCGGTGGCGAACGGCTCGATCGGCCATCCGACAGTGATCGCCCTGCTGCTCCTGGCCGGCGTGGCGGGCAAGTCGGCGCAGTTCCCGCTGCACACCTGGCTCCCCGACGCGATGGCGGGCCCGACACCGGTCTCCGCGCTCATCCACGCCGCGACCATGGTCGCCGCCGGTGTCTACTTCGTCGCCCGGCTCCTTCCACTCTTCGAGGCCTCACGGGCCGCGATGGTCGTCCTCGCCGTCATGGCCGCCGTCACGATGGTCGGCTCGGCGCTCGCCGCGCTCGCCCAGGACGACATCAAGCGCGTCCTCGCCTACTCGACCATCGGCCAGCTCGGCTACATGACCGGTGCCCTCGCCACCGGCGACCGCGGTGCCGCCGTCTTCCACCTCCTCACGCACGGCGCCTTCAAGGCGGTGCTGTTCCTCGCCGCGGGCGTGGTCATCCACGCCGCCGGCACCAACTCGCTGGCCGCCATGTCCCGCATGCACGGCCTGCGCACCCGCGTACCGGACGCCTACTGGACGACGACCGTGGCGCTGCTCGCGCTCGCCGCGATCCCCCCGTTCAGCGGCTTCTTCTCCAAGGAGTCGGTCCTCGGCTCCGCCGAGCACGTCGCCACCGGCCACACCGAGCACGCACCCGGCGCCGCCGGCTGGACCGTCCTGGTCGCCGGCCTGATCGCGGCCCTGCTCACCGCCGCCTACGCGACGCGCCTGTGGCTGCTGGCCTTCCACGGGCGGGGCGCCGAGGCCCCCGACCACGGCAGGCAGCCCCTGGTCATGAACGCCGTGCTCTGGGTGCTCGCCATCCCCTCCCTCGCCCTGGGTGGACTCGCGTTCCGCCTGCTGCCCGACTGGTTCGACGGCACCGACCTGACCCCGACCCTCACCACGTCCGTGCTCGGCACCGGCGTGGCCCTGGTCGGCGGCATCGTCACCTACGCGGCCTGGCGGCACACCACCGCGCTCGCGGCCCGCGTCCCGCTGGGCGCGGTCGCGGCCCACCCCGAGGCCGACGCCGGCCAGGTCGAGGCCGAGGCCATCGCCAGCCACACACCCGCCTACGGAAACGTGGCCTCGGCGCCCGACCCGGCCGACCCCGGACGGCTGCTGCTCGGTCCGCTGCACCGCCACGCGGCCGTCGGCTTCCACCTGGACGCCGTGTACTCGGCCCTCTTCGTCCGCCCGGTCCAGGCCGGCGCGAGCCTCGTCCGGTTCCTCGACCGCGAGGTCGTCGACACGTACGTCAGCGCGGCGGGCGCCCTGCCCCGCTGGCTGGGGGCCGCCGTACGCCGTGCCCAGACCGGCAATGTGCAGACCTATGTGAGCGCGCTGCTCGCCGGCACCGTCGTCCTCGCGGTCGCCGCCGTCCTCGTCGCCACGGGAGCGTGAGCAGGCGTGATCGATATCAACGAGTCCGTGATGCAGTTCCTTCTGGCGTTCGTCGTCGTCGGCCCGCTCCTCGGCGCCGCCGCGGCCCTGCTGCCGGCCCCGCCCGGGCTGAAGGGGAAGTCACCCGAACAGGCGGTGCTGCGGCACGGCGTCACCGTGACCGGCGTCGTCCTGCTCGCCGCGATCGTCCTGGTGCTCGGCTTCGACCACGACCATCCGTCGAAGATGCAGGCCAGTACGGACATCAGCTGGATCCCGGCACTCGACGTGCGCATCCACCTCGGCATCGACGGCATCTCCCTCCCCCTGCTGGTCCTGACCGCGCTGCTGACCTTCCTGTGCGCGCTCTACTCGTACTTCAAGACGCCCGCGGGCCCGAGCCCCAAGGCCTTCGTCGCCCTGCTGCTCGTCCTCGAGGCCGGCACCCTCGCCACCTTCGCCGTCCTCGACCTGATCCTGTTCTTCCTCGCCTTCGAGACGGTCCTCGTCCCGATGTACTTCCTCATCGCCCGCTGGGGCGGCGAGGGACGGGCCCGGGCCGCCTGGAAGTTCATCCTCTACACGCTGCTCGGCTCCGTCGTCATGCTGCTCGGCCTGCTCCTGATCGGAATCACGGCGGGCACGTTCGACATGGTGGCACTCGCCACTGACAACGGCCGGTCACTGGCCACATCAGTGCAGGTCATCGCCGTACTGGCGATCGGCGTCGGCCTCGCCGTGAAGACGCCGATGTGGCCGCTGCACAGCTGGCTGCCCGACGCCCACACCGCCGCGCCGACCGTCGGCTCGGTGCTGCTGGCCGGCGTCCTGCTGAAGATGGGCACGTACGGCTTCGTCCGCGTCCTCCTGCCCGTCGCACCGGACGGCTTCCGGACCTTCGCGCCCTACCTCGCCGCCTTCGCCGTCGTCGGGATCATCTACGGCTCCCTGGCCTGCCTGGCCCTCGCCAAGCGGGGCGCCAAGGGCGACCTCAAGCGCCTCATCGCCTACTCCTCCGTCGGCCACATGGGCTTCGTGCTGCTCGGCATCGCGTCCATGACCCCGACCGGCGTCAACGGCGCCCTGTTCGCCAACATCGCCCACGGCCTCATCACCGGCCTGCTCTTCTTCGTGGTCGGCGCCCTGAAGGACCGCACCGGCACCACCGACCTGGACACCCTGGCCGACGGGACGGGCGCCGCCCTCTACGGCAGGGCGCCCCGTCTGGGCGGCCTGCTCGCCTTCGCCGCGGTCGCCTCGCTCGGCCTGCCGGGCCTCGCCGGGTTCTGGGGCGAGATGCTGGCCCTGTTCGGCGCCTTCGACCCCGCCGCCGGGCTCAGCCGCCCCGCCTTCCTCACCTTCATGGCGATCGCCGCGTTCGGCACCCTGCTCACTGCCGCGTACATGCTGATCGTGGTCCGCCGCGTCTGCATGGGCGCCGTACCGCGGGAATCCGCGCGCCTCGCCGACGTGCGCACGCACGAGTTCGCCGCCTGGACCCCGCTCGTCGCCCTCACCGTCGTCGCCGGGCTGTGGCCCAAGACCCTGCTCGGGCTGACCGACCCGGCCGTGCAGCAGCTCCTCTCAGGAGGCACCCGATGAGCTCCCTGGCCCAGCCCCTGGCCGAGCCCCTGGCCCAGAGCCTCGTCCAGTCCGTGGACTGGCTCGCCATCGCGCCACCCACCGTCGCGGCGCTCGTCGGGCTCGTCGTCCTCGTCGCCGACCTGTTCGTCGCGGACGCCCGCAAGGCGCTGCTCGGCTGGGTCGCGGTCGCCGGACTGGCCGCCTCCGCGCTCCTGCTGCTGCCCCTCGTGGGCGACCACCGCTCCACGTTCTGCCTCACCGGCGACGCCGCCGTGTGCAGCTACACCGCGGACACCTTCACCCTCGCCATCCAGCTCCTGGTGCTCGGCGGCGCCCTGCTGGCCGCCCTGCTCTCGGTCACCGCCCTGAAGGACGCCGACCGGGGACTGCCCGAGGGCGAGTTCTGGTTCCTGCTGCTCTCCTCGGCGGCCGGCGCCGCTCTCCTGCCCGCCTCCCGCGACCTCGCGACCCTCGTCGTCGCCCTGGAGGTCGCCTCCCTGCCCGCCTTCGCCCTCGTCGGCCTCCGGCAGGGCGACCGGCGCTCCTCCGAGGCCGCGCTGAAGTTCTTCCTGTCCTCGGTCACCGCGACCGCGGTCAGCCTCATGGGCATCAGCTTCCTGTACGCCTCCACCGGCACCCTGTACCTCACCCAGGTCGCCGACCGCGTCCAGCACGTCGACGGGCAGCTCACCACGCTCACCCAGACGGGCGTCGTCCTCACCCTGGTCGGCTTCGCCTTCAAGACGGCCGCCGTGCCCTTCCACTTCTGGGTGCCCGACACCTACGTGGGCGCGCCGCTCCCGATCGCCGCCTACCTGTCCGTGGTCGGCAAGGCCGTCGGCTTCTCCGGACTGATCCTCGTCACGGTCGTCGCCCTGCCGTCCTACGCCGACGCCTGGGGGCCGGCGCTCGCGGTGCTGGCCGCGCTCACCATGACCGTCGGCAACGTCGGAGCACTGCGCCAGCGGGCCACGCGCGCGTACAGCGCGGTACGCCTGCTCGCCTGGTCGTCCGTCGGCCAGGCCGGCTACCTCCTGGTGCCGATCGCCGCCGCAGGCTACTCCGACGACCCCGAGCGGTCGATCGGCTCCACCGTCGCCTACGCCCTCATGTACGCCGCCGTGAACCTCGGCGCCTTCGCGGTGGCCGCACTGGTGGGCCGTACGAGGGCCCTCAACCGCGTCGCCGACTACCGCGGCCTGTACGCGTCCAACCCGCTGACCGCGCTGCTCCTGGCGTTCTTCCTGCTCTGCCTCGCCGGCCTGCCGCCCGGCATCATCGGCCTCTTCGCCAAGGTCACCGTCTTCTCCGCGGCCGTCGACGCGGGCCTCGGCTGGCTGGCCGTCGTCATGGCCGTCAACGTCGTCATCGCCCTCTTCTACTACCTCCAGTGGACGGCCCTGCTGTTCCGCGCACCCGAGGGCGAGACCGTGCGTCACCGCCTCCCCGCGCCGCTCACGGCCGCGCTCGGCGCGACCGCCGTCCTGGCCGTGGCGCTGTCCGGAGCGCCCCAGCTGATCCTCCGCTTCGCCGACTCGGGGCTCTTCTGAGCGACAGCCGCGTATCGGCACGCGCGCGTGGGGCACTCGGTCCCCACGCGCGCGTGCCGCCTACCGGGCCGTTCACCCGGACGGACCACGCGCGCAGCCGTGCCCGGCGGGGAACTGGAGGCCCCCGCCTGGCGTTGACCAGTACGGAAGGGTCCACTGGACGTGACACCACGACCCCAGCGGCATCGGAGACGGGAAGCAACCACAGCGAGCGAGACCAGCAAGCAAAGGGTTCCCCTGCTGCACGACTTGGAGGGCGTACCGTGCACCGCCGGCACAACGGGCTCAGGACCGCAGTACTCCTCGGGGGATTGTCCGCGCTCATCATCGTCATCGGCAGTTTCTTCGGCCGAGCGGGCCTCGTCGTCGCCGTCCTGGTAGCCCTGGCCACGAACGCGTACGCCTACTGGAACAGCGACAAGCTGGCCCTGCGCGCGATGCGGGCCCGCCCGGTGAGCGAGTTCGAGGTCCCGGCTCTGTACCGCATGGTCCGGGACCTCTCCACCCAGGCCCGCCAGCCGATGCCCCGCCTCTACATCTCTCCGACGGAGGCCCCGAACGCCTTCGCGACCGGCCGCAATCCGCGCAATGCCGCCGTGTGCTGCACCGAGGGCATCCTGCGCCTGCTCGACGAGCGCGAGCTGCGCGGCGTCATCGGACACGAGCTCAGTCACGTCTACAACCGCGACATCCTGATCTCGTCGGTCGCCGGCGCCCTGGCTTCCGTGATCATGTTCCTGGTCAACTTCGCCTGGCTGATCCCGATCGGGCGGTCGGACGACGACGAGGGCCCCGGCCTGCTGGGCATGCTGCTCATCATGCTGCTCGGCCCGCTCGCCGCCGGCTTCATCCAACTGGCGATCAGCCGTTCGAGGGAGTACCAGGCCGACGCGTCGGGTGCCCAGCTCACCGGCGACCCGATGGCCCTCGCCGGGGCACTGCGCAAGCTCGACGCCGGCACCAAGCAGCTGCCGCTGCCGCCGGAGCCCCGGATCGAGACCGCGAGCCACATGATGATCGCGAACCCGTTCCGCCCGGGGCAGGGGCTGTCGAAGATGTTCTCCACCCACCCGCCGATGGCGGAGCGAATCGCCCGCCTCGAGAAGATGGCAGGTCGTCAGCCATGAAGACCATCCTCAACGTCATATGGCTCGTCCTCAGCGGCTTCTGGCTGTTCCTCGGCTACCTGGTCGCGGGGGCGCTGCTCTGCATCACCATCATCGGCATCCCGTTCGGCATCGCGGCGTTCCGCATCGGCGTCTACGCCCTGTGGCCCTTCGGGTACGCGGCCGTCGAGCGCCGGGACGCGGGAGCGGCCTCCTGCATCGGCAACGTGCTCTGGCTCGTCCTCGCCGGCTGGTGGCTGGCCATCGGCCACATCGTCACCGGCATCGCGCTGTGCGTCACGATCATCGGCATCCCGCTCGGCATCGCCAACTTCAAGCTGATCCCGGTCTCGCTGCTGCCGATGGGACGCGAGATCGTACGCACCGACCAGCCGTTCACGGCCACCGCCGGCACCCGGACGACCGGCTGGTAGGGGGCCGGAAAGGGCCGAGCAGGGTCCCTGTCTGTCCACAACCGCGAGGTTGTCCACAGGTCCGGGCGGCGGCCGGCGCCGGCTCGCATGATGAACCCATGACCGAGATCGCGCAGTTGCCGGCCCGGACGACCGTCCAGGCGTCCAACGCTCACCCACGCAACCGGACTTCCCACCCCGAGCCCGCCGCAGACCGGGCGCGCCCACCCCGCCCCTCACCGGCCCGCCGGAGGCCCGCGGCGGGCGGCACGGGCGGGCGTGCGGAGCCGGCGGCACGGGTGGGGCCGCAAAGGCGAACGAGGGGCCGGCGAGGGCCCGTGGGCCCACTGCCCCGGCGGCCTACCGGCGCTCCGGCCGCCCCCGCACCGCGTACGCCACCACTCCCACGGCCAGCACCCCCACACCCATGATCACCGAGACGACGGGAAGGGAGAACGCCAGCATGGCGCATCCGGCCAGCCCCAGAGCCGGCACGGCCCGCGCAGCCGGAGCCGGGTCCAGCGTCCAGGCCGACGCGTTGGCCACCGCGTAGTACGCCAGGACGCCGAAGGACGAGAACCCGATCGCGCCCCGCACGTCCACCGTGGCGGCCAGGACCGCGATCGTCGCGCCCACGGCCAGCTCGGCCCGGTGCGGTACCCGGTACCGCGGATGCACCGCGGCCAGCGCCGCCGGCAGATGACGGTCCCGCGCCATGGCCAGGGCCGTCCGGGACACCCCCAGGATCAGGGCGAGCAGCGAGCCCAGGGCGGCGACGGCGGCACCCGCCCGCACGACCGGCGCCAGCTCCGGCACGCCGGCCGCCCGGACCGCGTCGGCGAGCGGCGCGGTCGCCCGGCCGAGCCCCGTCGGCCCCAGCACGGAAAGGACGGCCACCGCGACACACCCGTACACGGCCAGCGTGATCCCGAGCGCCAGCGGAATCGCCCGGGGGATGGTGCGCGCCGGATCCCGTACCTCCTCACCGAGGGTGGCGATCCGCGCGTACCCCGCGAAGGCGAAGAACAGCAGCCCGGCCGCCTGCAACAGCCCGCCGGCACCGCCCGACAACCCGACGTCCAGTCGTCCGGCGCCGGACCGCCCCGACGACAGGCACACCACCACCACGGAAGCGAGGACGGCCAGGACCACCGCCACGATCGCCCGCGTCACCCAGGCCGACTTCTGCAGGCCCCCGTAGCTCACCGCGGTCAGCGCCACCACGGCCGCCACCGCCACCGTGTGCTCCTGCCCCGGCCAGACGTACGCGCCCACGGTGAGCGCCATGGCGGCACAGGAGGCCGTCTTGCCGACGACGAACGACCAGCCGGCCAGGTACCCCCAGAATTCCCCGAGCCGCTCGCGCCCGTAGACGTACGTGCCGCCCGAGGCCGGATACCGGGCCGCGAGCCGGGCCGAGGACGTGGCGTTGCAGTAGGCCACCACGGCGGCCACGGCGAGGGCGGGCAGCAGCCCCGATCCGGCGGCGTGCGCGGCGGGCGCCAGGGCGGCGAAGATCCCGGCACCGATCATCGAACCGAGCCCCACGACCACCGCGTCACCGACGCCCAGAGTGCGCCGCAGTTCCGAACCCGCAGGTGTCATGGGCCGCACCCTACTGACCGACGCAACCACCGGGAGCTGCCGGAACGTCCTCCTCACCAAGAGGACATGAACACACGCGGAGGTACGAGCCCACAGCGCTCGCACAGCGCGGGCACAGCGAGGAAAGGCAGGGTCACGGCATGACCGTCGTCGGCTGGATCATCCTGGGACTGTTGGCCGGAGCCATAGCCAAGTTGCTGCTGCCGGGCCGCGACCCGGGCGGCTTCATCGGAACCACCCTCATCGGCATCGCGGGAGCGTTCATCGGCGGCTGGATATCGGCCCGTTGGCTGGACCACCCGATCAGCAGGGACTTCTACGACGGCGCCACCTGGGCGGCGGCCATCGGTGGCTCGCTGGTCCTCCTGATCGCCTACCGCATCCTGTTCGGCAACTCGCGCGACTGAGCCGGCCGGACCCGCCGGGCGGTGAGAAGGGCGGGCACCCCGGAATCCGGGGGCGCCCACCCTTCGTCGTACGCGGCCGGCCTAGCGGAACGCCGGTGGCGTCCGGCAGATCACCGGTAGTTGACGAACTGCAGTGCGAAGTCGAAGTCCTTGCCCTTGAGCAGCGAGATCACGGTCTGCAGGTCGTCGCGGCTCTTGGAGGAGACCCGCAGCTCTTCGCCCTGCACCTGGGCCTTCACGCCCTTGGGGCCCTCGTCGCGGATGATCTTCGCCACCTTCTTCGCGTTGTCCTGGGAGATGCCCTCCTCGATCGACGCGAAGATCTTGTACTCCTTGCCGGAGAGCTGGGGCTCACCCGCGTCCAGTGCCTTCAGCGAGATGCCGCGCTTGATCAGCTTGGACTGGAAGACGTCGAGGACAGCGCTCACCCGGTCCTCGGAGTTGGCCTCCATGAGGATCTTGTCCCCGGACCACGAGATCGAGGCGCCCACGCCCTTGAAGTCGTAGCGCTGGGAGATCTCCTTGGCGGCCTGGTTGAGGGCGTTGTCGACCTCCTGCCGCTCGACCTTCGAGACGATGTCGAAACTGGAGTCGGCCATGTCCTGTGGCTCCTTGTATCTGGGTGCGTGTCGGGCCGCGTGCCGGGTCCGAACCGGCATACGTGGGCGGCCGCCGGGCCCGCCAGGGGTTCTCGGCCGCATCCGGACAAGCCTAGCCACCCCCCGCGCCCGGGGTGGAGATCAATCGGGTGGCGAAGCACCCCTCCCTATCGGGTATTGTTTACGTCGTTGCCACGGAGCACCGCCGCAAGACGGTGCGAAGGGCAGCGAACCCCGGCGGTGTGCCCGAGCGGCCAAAGGGAGCAGACTGTAAATCTGCCGGCTCAGCCTTCCCAGGTTCGAATCCTGGCGCCGCCACACGACCGAAAGGGTCTGTGACCAGCAGCAATGCTGATCACAGACCCTTTCGTCGTTGACGGGCCCGACCTGATCCTTATGGGTGCTGTTTCCCAGTGTGTCTCACCCTGATTCGGGTGCTGACCAGTCCGTGTGGGGCAGGCGTGGGGCAGTTTCCGGCCGTTCTAGCCGCCGTTCTTCAGTGCCCGTTCGACCCGGGCGTTCGCCGTGGCGGCGCCGCCGTCCAGGCACTTCGCGTACGCCCGGAACAGCACGGCCACGCTGTGGCCGGCACGTGCGGTCACCTCCTGCGGCTCCACACCGGAGCTGAGCCACGTGGACACGGCTGCGTGGCGAAGATGCCGATCTGCTGGAAAACGCCGTTGGCGACGGCGGGCCGTCAGAGGTTGCCGGGGCCGGCCGCTGCTATGGCCTCGGTCGCCACCCGCCGCAGCGCACGTTGCGTGAGCCAGCTGTTTTTCCCGCCGGTCAGGCAGGCCACGGCGCGGCCCACCCATTCCGGGTCGCCGAGGAGGTGTAGCTTCCCCTCGTCGATGAGCTGCCGCAGCAGACTCTCCAGCCGGAGGGCATCCACCGCCCGGTACGAGCGCGCGTGCTGGTCGAAACGCAGCTGGTGGTCCTCGTACGGGTGGCGAAGCGTCATGTGCATCCAGCCTCCGTCGCGCCCAGCAACCATTCCCTTGAGTGTGTACATGCCCCTGCGGTTCGTGTTCCGGGAGTGCTTGCCCCAAGTGAGCCAGATGCCGGTCATGATCCTTGACCACGGGATCAACCGCCCCTCGGAGTCCGGCTCGTGCTGGTGGAGCCCGTCCGGGCGGAACTCCACCCAGTGGGTGTCCGGGCGTGTGGCGTCTCCGACTGCCCAGTGCCCGCTGACCAGTTCCAACGGTCCCAAGTGTGTACCGTTCGCCTCCATGCGTGGCATTGAATCACGCGTTCTGCAAGCTGTTGTGCTCTCCCCGCCAGTACCTTCGGGCCGTGCCGTAACGCCTTGTCGAGGCCTCCTTCGAGCAGCCTCACATCGGCGGGCTGCCGGGCGGTTACTCCATGTCCTCCTTCCGCTTGGCACGTCGCCCGCTCCGTCACTCCGGCCGTGTCCGGTGTGCTGACGACCTTCGCCTTGAGCCCAGGCCGTGGCCGCACCGGCCGGAGAGCGGGTGGCAAGCCGGAGCGGCGGCTCTGCGGGGTGGGCGTGGGGCGTGTTGCCGTTCCGATTCCCACTGGTCACGCTGGTTGAGCCGCGCGGTGGGCGAGGGGCGGGGGAATCACCCGTCGGACTTCTCGCCGGCACCCCGCCCCGCCCGTCCTACGCTGACACCATGTCGTCGCGTCGCAGGACCTGCCCCGAGTGCCGTCGGGAGATCGCCGTCGTCGCCGGGCGCTTCGCACGGCACGATCCGCCCGGGGCGCGGGCGGCCGGGGAGCTCGTGTCCTGCCCCGGCTCCCGGCGGTTCGCCGAGTCGGACGCCGCCCAGCCCACGCTCGACGGCTACACCGTCCCGGAGTTCCCCGGGCAACTGCCTCTGTTCTGAGAGGCGTTCAGTTGCCGGCCACCGACTTCACCGCCACCGACACCGGCGCCGAGCCGCTGATCAGCTCCAGGGTCAGGCCGGTCGTCGCCGGGGTGTCGACGAGCTCCGCCAGGACGGCGGCCACGTCGTCCCGCGGGACCGGGCCCCGGCCGGTGTGTGCCTCCAGGCGCACGAGGCCGGTGCCGGCGTCGTCCGTCAGCTGACCGGGCCGCAGGACCGTCCAGTCCAGCGCGTCCTGAGCGCGCACGTACGCGTCCGCCTCGCCCTTGGCACGCAGGTACACGTCGAAGATCTCGTCCCCCGCGTGCCCCGGGTCGGCGC
This sequence comes from Streptomyces sp. 63XJN7_1_ISO-PGPR-S23-121, assembly GCF_056173025.1. Taxonomy (NCBI): domain Bacteria; kingdom Bacillati; phylum Actinomycetota; class Actinomycetes; order Kitasatosporales; family Streptomycetaceae; genus Streptomyces; species Streptomyces sp. 63XJN7_1_ISO-PGPR-S23-121. The sequence continues at coordinate 610,910 of NZ_CM149653.1, forward strand.
CCATGGACGACACGATCACGAAGCGCCGCACGCCCGCGCGGACGGCCGCGTCCGCGAAGAGGACCGCCGCCGCCTTGTCCACCGTGTCCTTGCGGGCCGCCCCGCTGCCCGGGCCCGCGCCCGCCGCGAAGACCGCCGCGTCCGCGCCCCGCAGCCGCTCCGCGACCTCCTCGACCGAGGCCGACTCCAGGTCGAGCACGACCGGTTCGGCACCGGCCGCGCGCAGGTCGTCGGCCTGCTCGGCCTTGCGGATGATGCCCGCCACCTCGTCACCACGCGCGGCGAGCAGGCGCTCCAGCCGCAACGCGATCTGACCATGACCACCAGCGATGACAATGCGCATGTCTCCGACCGTACGCCCCGACGGCCGCCCGCGCCGCATGACTTCGGCCGTGTCCGGCGGCCCCCACGGGCATCACCCCGGCGCCCGTCCGCTCCCGTCCGGACGGCCCGTGCGACGCCCGCACGTCGAGATCGCGCATCGCGCGGTCACGCCCCTCAGGCCGGCCCCCACCCCTCGGGTCGCTCCCCGCGTCCCTGCCGCGGCAGTCCCAGCTCCGCCGAGGCCGTCGAGTCGCCGTACTCCCGCACCGCGCTCGTGCGGGCCACCACCCGCCCCCGGTGCACCACGATCCGCCCGTAGGCCAGCGACAGCGCGCCCGCGAGCCGGTCCCCGCGCACCGCGAGCAGCTCGGCGGGGAAGCCCGCCTCCACCCGCACCTCGGGCAGGCCCAGCGTCGTCCGCGCCGCGCCGCTCACCGCGTCGTAGGCCTCCTCGGGACGCAGCCCGTGGCGCGAGGCCAGCAGGTACGCCGCCTCCAGCGGGTCGCCCCGTCCGACCGGGTTGGACACGTCCCGCAGCGCCCCGCTGCCGGCGGCGACCCGCACCCCCGCGGCCCGCAGCAGCCGTACCGGTGCGGTGCCCTCGCGGTGATCGGCGCCCCCGTCACCGCCCGGGCCGCAGGGCCCCTGGGGCAGGCACAGCACGGCGACCCCGGCCGCCGCCAGCTGGTCCGCGGCCCGCGAGGCCACGTCCGCGGGCAGCCGCCCCAGCGCGTCGCAGGGCCCGACGGTCACCCCGGGACGCAGTCCGCCCGCCATCGCCGCCAGCCGGGCCAGCCGCGCCGGGTCGGCGGCGTCCGTGTGCAGGTCCACCGGGCAGCCGTGCTCGGCGGCGACCTCCAGGACCGCCTCCACGTACCCCGCCGGGTCGGGGTCCAGGTCCGGGCACCCGCCCACCACGTCCGCGCCCATCTTGACCGCGTCCCGCAGCATCGCCAGCCCGTCGGCCCCGGCCACCCCGGTCAGCACCCTCGGCATGGCCACCGTCGTCAGCTCGGCCAGCCCGCGCAGCGCCCGCCGCGCCCGCAGGACGGCGAGCAGCGCGCCCAGCCCCGGCACGTCACCCACCCGCACATGGGCCCGCAGCGCGGTCGCCCCGTGCCCCAGCTGGAGCAGGACGGCCTCGGTGACCCGGCGCTGGACGTCCTCGGGTTCGTGGGAGACCGGGCCGGGGACGTCGGCCGTGAGCGCCGTGTCGCCGTGGGCGTGCGGTTCGGCGGGGGCGGGCAGGAGGAGGTAGCCGGTGAGGTCCACCCGTGTGCCGGGGCCGGGCGGGCGGGCCGTGGCCAGGCTGCCGGCCGTGCCGACCGCCTCGATGCGCCCGCCGTACAGCCGCACGTCCACGGTCCGGCCGTCGGTGAGCCGGGCCCCCGCCAGCAGCAGTGAGCCGTGGCCGGCCGGGCCCGAGGGGAACGGCGACCGGGGCGGCTGCGGCTGGCTGTCGGGCATCGCACTCCTCTGGGCTCGGGACTGCGCAGGGGGAGCGCAAGATCACGCGGAGTGAGGTCGAGCCTAGGACGGCGACCCGCCCGTGGCGCGGAGGAGCGCAATAGTCGTACCGGTGCGGGCCGCGCCCCCGAGGGCCGCCGGCGTTCGCGTCCGTGGGCCCGTCGGTACCGCGTCCGCGGGCTCTTCGGGGTGGTGCGCATGGGGCGTCCGGGTGCCCGGGGGACGGGACGGGGCAGGGTCGGCGAAACGGATTTGGGCGAACGGCGGGCGACCGTGTAATGTCTTCATCGCTCGCCCCAATAGCTCAGTCGGCAGAGCGTCTCCATGGTAAGGAGAAGGTCAACGGTTCGATTCCGTTTTGGGGCTCTGGTGTGAGAGGTTCCCGCCGCGAGGCGGGGCCCGATCACATCACAGCGGTGTAGCTCAGTCGGTAGAGCAAGCGGCTCATAATCGCTGTGTCACCGGTTCAAGTCCGGTCACCGCTACTTCTGGTAGCCGATTGCGGGGTCGGTCCTTCAATCGGCTACTCTTTCCTGCGTTAATACCATCAATCCGTCCGTCAAGGAGCACTCACGTGGCTGCCACCGACGTCCGCCCGAAGATCACGCTGGCCTGCGTGGAGTGCAAGGAGCGGAACTACATCACCAAGAAGAACCGGCGTAACAACCCGGACCGTCTTGAGATGAAGAAGCACTGCCCGCGTTGCAATGCGCACACCGCGCACCGCGAAACGCGATAAATCAGGCTCGTACGCGAGGCCGTCCCCGTAGTTTGGGGACGGCCTCGCGTCGTTGTGTCCGGCGGTAGCCGCAGAGACAGCAGTAGTCGCAGACAGCAGCAGGAGGTTGCGAGCCCATGGCGCTCGACCAGTCGTTCGTGGGGCGGACCTACCCGCCCACCGCGCCCTACGAGGTGGGGCGGGAGAAGATCCGCGAGTTCGCGGAGGCGGTGGGGGACGCCAATCCGGCGTACACGGACGCGGAGGCGGCGAAGGCGCTCGGCCATCCGGATGTGATCGCTCCGCCGACCTTCGTGTTCTCGATCACGTTCAAGGCGGCGGGTCAGGTCATAGAGGACCCGCAGCTCGGCCTGGACTACAGCCGGGTGGTGCACGGCGACCAGAAGTTCGCCTACGCCCGCCCGGTGCGGGCCGGTGACCGGCTCACGGTCACCTCCACCATCGAGGCGATCAAGTCGATGGCCGGCAACGACATACTGGACATCCGCGGCGAGGTCCACGACGAGGCCGGCGAGCACGTCGTGACCGCCTGGACCAAGCTCGTGGCCCGCGCGGCCGAGGAGGCGTGAGCACCCCATGCACCCCGTGACGCAGCCCCCCGCGCACCCCGCGACGGCGAGGATCGCGTACAGCGACGTCGAGGTCGGCACCGAGCTGCCGGCGCAGAGCTTCCCCGTGACCCGCGCCACGCTCGTGCGCTACGCGGGCGCCTCCGGCGACTTCAACCCGATCCACTGGAACGAGAGGTTCGCCAAGGAGGTCGGCCTCCCGGACGTCATCGCGCACGGCATGTTCACCATGGCCGAGGCCATCCGCGTGGTGACCGACTGGACCGGCGACCCGGGCTCGGTCGTCGAGTACGGCGTCCGCTTCACCCGCCCCGTCGTCGTCCCGAACGACGACGAGGGCGCCCTGATCGAGGTCAGCGGCAAGGTCGCGGCCAAGCTCGACGACAACACCGTCCGTGTCGACCTGCTGGCCACCAGCGCCGGCCAGAAGGTCCTCGGCATGTCCCGCGCGGTCGTACGGCTCGCCTGACGATCCCGGCACCCGTGCCCCGGACAGGGGGCGTCCTCCACGGAGGCGCCCCCTGTTCCACGAGCGGCCCCGGACCACCGCTTGACTTGGTTAGTGATTGAGTACTAACTTACGGGCATGGTCAGGATGAGCGCGGAAGAGCGGCGTGAGAGTGTCATCCGGGCGGCGATGAGCGAGTTCGCGCGGGGCGGCTACTACGGCACCTCCACGGAAGCCATCGCCAAACGGGTGGGCGTCTCCCAGCCGTACCTGTTCCGGCTCTTCCCGAGCAAGAAGGCGATGTTCCTGGCGGTGGCGGAGCGCTGCCTTCAGGACGTGCGCCGGGTCTTCGAGGAGTCGTCCGACGGGCTGCACGGCGACGAGGCACTGCACGCCATGGCCGAGGCGTACATGCGGCTGATCGCCGAGCGGCCCGAGCGGCTCCAGATGCAGTTGCAGGTCTACGTCACCGTCTCGGCGGCGGAGGCGGCAGGGGATCACGAGTTCGGCGAGATGGTCCGCAAGGGCTGGCTCGAACTCTGGGATGCCGTGCACGTGCCCCTCGGCGGCGACATCGGCGGGACGACGTCCTTCATGGCGGTCGGCATGCTGGTCAACGCCCTGGCCGCCATGGGCTTCCCGCCCGGGCACCGCGTCTGGGAGGGCCTCTACCTCTCGGCCCGGCCCCAGCAGGGGCCGGAAGAAGGGTAGGGCGCGGGCGGACGCCCGTGGCACGCCCGGGGCGAGCGCTCCGGTCTGCCCGCAGTAGTTAGTCATCGATTACTAATCACTTCGGCCGTGAAGTTCATCAGCACCGACCACCACATCCGCAGGCAGTGAACACCCTCTGGGGGAGAGATGTCACAGCAGAACGCACGCCGCGGGGGAGCAGGCTGGGCCCTCGTCATCACCAGCGTCGCCGGTTTCATGGCGGCCCTGGACAATCTCGTGGTCACCACCGCCCTGCCCTCCATCCGGGAGGACCTGGGCGGAGCGCTGCACGACCTGGAATGGACCGTCAGCGCCTACACGCTCACCTTCGCGGTGCTGCTCATGTTCGGCGCCGCCCTCGGCGACCGCTTCGGCCGCCGCAAGCTCTTCCTGGTCGGACTCGCCGTCTTCACCGGCGCCTCCGCCGCCGCGGCCATGGCGCCCGGCATCGACTCCCTCATCGCCGCCCGGGCGGTCCAGGGCGTCGGCGCGGCGATCATGATGCCGTTGACCCTGACCCTGCTGACGGCCGCCGTGCCCGCGGAACGGCGCGGGATGGCGTACGGCATCTGGGGCGCCGTCAACGGGCTCGCCGTGGCCTCCGGGCCGCTGATCGGCGGCACCCTCACCGAGCACATCTCGTGGCAGTGGATCTTCTGGCTGAACGTTCCCCTGGGGCTGGCCCTGCTGCCGCTCGCCCGCCTCCGCCTCGCCGAGTCGCACGGCACCGGCGCACCGCTCGACCTCCCCGGCACGCTCCTCGCCAGCGGCGGGCTCTTCGGCGTCGTCTACGGCCTGGTCCGTGGGCCGGTGGACGGCTGGACCGGAGCCGTGGTGCTGACCGCGCTGGTCGCCGGCGGCGCGCTGCTGACCGGGTTCGTCCTCTACAGCACCCGCGCCAAGAACCCGATGCTCCCGATGCGGCTGTTCCGCTCCCGGGCCTTCTCCGGCATCAACGCGGCGAGCCTGCTGATGTTCCTGGGCATGTTCGGCTCGATCTTCCTGCTCAGCCAGTACATGCAGGGCGTGCTCGGCTACTCGCCCACCGAGGCGGGCCTGCGCATGCTGCCCTGGACCGGCATGCCCATGCTGGTCGCGCCGATCGCCGGCATCCTCTCGGACCGGATCGGGGGGCGCCCGGTCGTCGCCACCGGGCTCTTCCTCCAGGCGGCCGGCCTCGGCTACCTCGCCTCCGTGATCACGGCCGACACCTCCTACGCGGCCCAGCTGCCGGGCCTGGTCGTCAGCGGCATCGGCATGGCCCTCTTCTTCGCCCCCGCCTCCGCCCTGGTGATGTCCAGCGTCGCCCCGAAGGAGCAGGGCATCGCCTCCGGCGCCAACAACGCCCTGCGCGAGGTGGGCGGCGCGCTCGGCATCGCGGTCATGGCCTCGATCTTCGCGGCGCAGGGCGGCTACGAGTCCGCGCAGTCCTTCGTCGACGGGCTGCGGCCCGCGGTCGCGGTGGGCGCCGCGGTGGTGGCCCTCGGCGGCGTCGCGGCCCTGCTGATCCCGGGCCGCCGTCGGGACGACAGCACGCCCGCCGACGGCCCCGCGCCGGCCTCCGCCGGAACGGCACCCGCGCCGAAGGAGGAACTGGTCGCGCGCTGACCCGCGCACACCCTGAGGCGAGCGCCCCGGCCGACCGGTCGGGGCGCTTCCCGTTGCCCCGGGCCGCCGCCGCCGTCTCGTAGTCTTGGGCGCGTGCAGGAAATCCACGACGCCCCCCTCGCCCCGCTGACCACCTTCCGGCTGGGCGGCCCCGCGACCCGGCTGATCACGGCCACCACCGACGCCGAGGTGATCGCCGCCGTCCGCGAGGCCGACGACACCGGCACCCCTCTGCTGCTCATCGGCGGCGGATCCAACCTCGTCATCGGCGACAAGGGCTTCGACGGCACCGCCCTGCACATCGCCACGCGCGGTCTCTCGCTCGACGGCACGACGCTGGAGCTCGCGGCCGGCGAGGTGTGGACCGACGCCGTCGCCCGCACCGTCGAGGTCGGGCTCGCCGGCATCGAGTGCCTGGCCGGCATCCCCGGCTCGGCGGGCGCCACCCCCATCCAGAACGTGGGGGCCTACGGCCAGGAGGTCTCCTCCACGATCACCGAAGTGATCGCCTACGACCGCCGGAACCGCGACACGGTCACCCTCGCCAACGCCGACTGCGCCTTCGCCTACCGCCACAGCCGCTTCAAGGCCGAACCGGACCGGTACGTCGTCCTGCGCGTCCGCTTCGCCCTGGAGGACGCGGGCGGACTCTCCGCCCAGCTGCGCTACGCCGAGACGGCCCGCGCCCTCGGCGTCGAGCCCGGCGGCCGGGTGCCGCTGGCCGCCGCCCGCGAGACCGTGCTGAGACTGCGCGCCGGCAAGGGCATGGTCCTGGACCCCGAGGACCACGACACCTGGTCGGCCGGGTCGTTCTTCACCAACCCGATCCTCACCGACACGGAGTTCGCGGCCTTCCGCGCCCGGGTGGACGAGCGGCTCGGCGCCGGCGTCGAGCCCCCCGCCTTCCCGGCGGGGGAGGGCCGCGTCAAGACCTCCGCGGCCTGGCTGATCGACAAGGCCGGCTTCACCAAGGGCTACGGCACCGGTCCCGCCCGGATCTCCACCAAGCACACCCTCGCCCTCACCAACCGCGGCGAGGCGACCACGGAGGACCTCCTCGCGCTGGCCCGCGAGGTCGTCGCCGGCGTCCACGAGGCCTTCGGCGTCACCCTGGTCAACGAGCCGGTGACGGTCGGCGTCAGCCTCTAGCGGACCGTCCGCCCGGCCGGGACGGCGCCGTCGGGCGGAATCCCCGTTGCCGGCCGGCCCTCCCGACCGGCACGCTCGGACCATGAGGCGTCCCCCATGCGGCTGAGACTCACCGAGTACCGCCCCCGCACCGGCCCGCACACCCACCGGGTGGTCCAGCCGCGCACACCCCTGCGCCACACCTCGCTGCGCGACCCGGAGAACGCCTACGGCATGCTCATGGGCGACCACGACGGGCTGAACCGGCTCGCCGGCCTGTTCTCCTTCGCCGCCTGCTCACGCCACACGGTCGTGCACGTCCCCCTGCGCGACGGCGTACCGCCCGACGAGGGACAGGGCGAGCTGGTCGACCTGGTCCTGGCGCACCCCGAGGCGGGACTGCGCCCCACCAAGTGGCCCGAGCTGCGCCGCGGGCTGGGCCGCGGCACACCGCTCACCGTCCGGACCGACGAGGCGCGCACGGCCCGCCACGCCCGGGCCTGGTTCGACCGGCCCCACGCCCGCGAGCCGCTGCGCCACACCACGCACGCCCGCACGTACTTCCTCATCGGCGAGCGGACCGCCTTCGCCTCCGCGGCGACCGCCCTGGCCGAGGCGGCCGGCCGGGGGACCCCGGCAGGAGGGCGTCGCCAAGGGGCGCGCGGCGTTCGTCACCCGCCTGCACGGCGAACTGGCCCCGGACCCCGACCCGTGGCGGCACCCGGAGATCGTGCTCGCCTTCAAGCCGTACCCGCCGTACGCCCACTTCAGACGGCCGGGGCGCTGAGCCAGGCGTCGACGCCGGCCAGCAGCTTGTCCTTCACCCCGTCGGGCGCCGCCGAGCCCCGCACGGACTGCCGGGCCAGTTCCGCCAGCTCCGCGTCGGTGAACCCGTGGTGCTGCCGGGCGATCTCGTACTGCGCCGCCAGCCGCGAGCCGAACAGCAGCGGGTCGTCCGCGCCCAGCGCCATCGGCACCCCCGCCTCGAACAGGGTCCGCAGCGGCACGTCCTCGGGCTTCTCGTACACGCCCAGGGCCACGTTCGACGCCGGACACACCTCGCAGGTCACCTGCCGGTCCGCGAGGCGCTTCAGCAGCCGCGGATCCTCCGCCGCCCGCACGCCGTGCCCGATCCGGTCCGCCTCCAGGTCGTCCAGGCAGTCCCGCACCGACGCCGGCCCGGTCAGCTCGCCCCCGTGCGGCGCCGACAGCAGCCCGCCCTCGCGCGCGATCGCGAACGCCCGGTCGAAGTCCCGCGCCATGCCGCGCCGTTCGTCGTTCGACAGCCCGAAGCCGACCACCCCGCGGTCCGCGTACCGCACCGCCAGCCGGGCCAGGGTGCGCGCGTCCAGGGGATGCTTCATCCGGTTCGCGGCGACCAGCACCCGCATCCCGATCCCGGTGTCCCGCACGGTCGTCTCCACCGCGTCCAGGATGATCTCCAGCGCCGGGATCAGCCCGCCCAGCCGCGGCGCGTACGACGTCGGGTCCACCTGGATCTCCAGCCAGCCCGAGCCGTCCCGCACGTCCTCCTCCGCCGCCTCCTGGACCAGCCGCCGGATGTCCTCCGGCTCCTGCAGACACGACCGCGCCGCGTCGTACAGCCGCTGGAAGCGGAACCAGCCCCGCTCGTCGGTGGCCCGCAGGCGCGGCGGCTCCCCGCTGGTCAGCGCCTCGGTCAGGGACTCGGGCAGCCGCACGCCGTGCTTGTCGGCCAGTTCCAGCAGGGTGGCGGGCCGCATCGACCCGGTGAAGTGCAGGTGCAGATGGGCCTTCGGCAGTTCAGAGAGATCACGTACGCGCTCCATTCAGTGATCCTGCCGCACGACACGCCCGGCCGGACAGCACTTTCCCCGTACGTGGTCTTGCTCGCACAAACAAACAGGGCGCCCCGTGACATCACGGGGCGCCCTGCGGGGAAGCGGAGGTCAGTCCCGCGCCTCCGCCAGCAGCTTCTGGATCCGGCTCACGCCCTCGACGAGGTCCTCGTCGCCGAGCGCGTACGACAGCCGCAGGTAGCCGGGCGTGCCGAAGGCCTCGCCGGGCACCACCGCGACCTCGGCCTCCTCCAGGATCAGCGCGGCCAGCTCCACGCTGTCCTGGGGACGCTTGCCGCGGATCTCCTTGCCGAGCAGCTCCTTCACCGACGGGTAGGCGTAGAACGCGCCCTCCGGCTCCGGGCACAGCACGCCGTCGATCTCGTTGAGCATCCGCACGATGGTCCTGCGGCGCCGGTCGAAGGCCTCCCGCATCTTCGCCACGGCGTCCAGGTCGCCGGAGACCGCGGCCAGCGCCGCCGCCTGGGCGACGTTGGACACGTTGGACGTGGCGTGCGACTGGAGGTTCGTCGCGGCCTTGACGACGTCCTTCGGGCCGATGACCCACCCGACGCGCCAGCCGGTCATCGCGTACGTCTTCGCTACGCCGTTGACCACGATGCACTTGTCGCGCAGCTCGGGCAGCAGCGCCGGCATGGAGACGGAGACGGCGTCGCCGTAGACGAGGTGCTCGTAGATCTCGTCGGTCAGCACCCACAGGCCGTGCTCGACGGCCCAGCGGCCGATCGCCTCGGTCTCCGCCTCGCCGTACACGGCACCCGTCGGGTTCGAGGGCGACACGAAGAGGACGACCTTGGTCTTCTCCGTGCGCGCGGCCTCCAGCTGCTCCACGCTCACCCGGTAGCCGGTCGTCTCGTCGGCGACGACCTCGACCGGCACACCGCCGGCCAGCCGGATCGACTCGGGGTACGTCGTCCAGTACGGCGCCGGGACGATGACCTCGTCGCCCGGGTCGAGGATCGCGGCGAACGCCTCGTAGATGGCCTGCTTGCCGCCGTTGGTGACCAGGATCTGCGAGGGGTCGACCTCGTAGCCCGAGTCGCGCAGCGTCTTCGCGGCGATCGCGGCCTTCAGCTCGGGCAGTCCGCCGGCCGGCGTGTAGCGGTGGAACTTCGGGTTCTTGCAGGCCTCGATCGCGGCCTCGACGATGTAGCCGGGCGTCGGGAAGTCGGGTTCACCGGCGCCGAAGCCGATCACCGGTCGCCCGGCGGCCTTGAGGGCCTTGGCCTTGGCGTCCACGGCGAGGGTGGCGGACTCGGAGATCGCGCCGACTCGGGCGGAGACCCGGCGCTCGGTGGGAGGGGTTGCAGCGCTCATGGACCCATCGTTCCAGACCGGTAACCCGCGCGGCACAGCGGTTTCACGTACTGAACAACACCGGGCAAACCCTTGAACACCAGTCCGGATCGGCGTCGCGGCCAGGACGATCTTTCGTCGGGGTGGTGCTCCCCGGGTGCTTTCTGTTCGACGCCCGGCCCGGGAACACGTACACTCTCCACTCGTTGGCCTTCAGCGGCCCGCACTCAAGCCGGTGCACACCAAGCATCCGGTCGGATGCGGTACGTTGGGGGACACGCAAAGGGTCGTAGCTCAATTGGTAGAGCACTGGTCTCCAAAACCAGCGGTTGGGGGTTCAAGTCCCTCCGGCCCTGCTACACACACCTTCGCCAGGATGTGTGCGCATGTACGTACAGCAATGCAACGCCGTGCGGCTCAGACCGGGCGCGGCACGGCCACGACCCGGAATCAGGTGAGGACGAGTGACGGACGCCGTGGGCTCCATCGACATGCCTGATGCCCAGGACGAGGCGCCGGACTCCAAGAAGAAGACCCGCAAGGGCGGCAAGCGGGCCAAGAAGGGTCCGCTGAAGCGCCTCGCGCTCTTCTACCGCCAGATCGTCGCGGAGCTCCGCAAGGTCGTCTGGCCCAGTCGCAACCAGCTGACGACGTACACCACGGTCGTGATCATCTTCGTGGTCATCATGATCGGCCTGGTGACTCTGATTGACTATGGCTTCAGCCACGCCGCCAAGTACGTCTTCGGCTGAGTCGAGAGCGAAGGGCGCCGAGGTACCCGGCGCCCCTTTCGCGTGTTCCACCCCTATGTATCCAGGAAGAAGCAGCCACCGTGTCTGACCCGAACGTGAACGACGCCGTTGAGCCTCGCGGGGAGGCTGTCGAGTCCGTCGAGGACGAGCTCGGCATTGTCGAGGGCGCGGACAACGAGGACACCGAGACCTCCGCCGAGGTCGAGGCTGCCGACGCCGTCGTCGCCGAGGACGAGGCCGAGCAGGTCCAGGACGAGGACGAGGTCGAGGCCACGGAGGGCGAGTCCGCCGACGCGGACGCCGAGGACGCCGAGGCCGAGGACGCGGAGACCGCGGAGCCCGAGCCCGAGCTGGACCCGATCGAGAAGCTCCGCCAGGAGCTGCGCGTCCTGCCCGGCGAGTGGTACGTGATCCACACCTACGCCGGTTACGAGAACCGCGTGAAGACCAACCTCGAGCAGCGCGCCGTCTCGCTCAACGTCGAGGACTACATCTTCCAGGCCGAGGTGCCGCAGGAAGAGGTCGTCCAGATCAAGAACGGCGACCGCAAGACGATCCGCCAGAACAAGCTGCCGGGATACGTCCTGGTCCGCATGGACCTGACCAACGAGTCCTGGGGCGTCGTCCGCAACACCCCCGGCGTCACCGGCTTCGTGGGCAACGCCTACGACCCGTACCCGCTGACGCTGGACGAGATCGTCAAGATGCTCGCCCCCGAGGCCGAGGAGAAGGCCGCCCGCGAGGCCGCCGAGGCCGAGGGCAGGCCGGCTCCGCAGCGCAAGGTCGAGGTCCAGGTCCTGGACTTCGAGGTCGGCGACTCGGTCACCGTCACCGACGGCCCGTTCGCCACGCTGCAGGCCACGATCAACGAGATCAACGCCGACTCGAAGAAGGTCAAGGGCCTCGTCGAGATCTTCGGCCGCGAGACCCCGGTCGAGCTGAGCTTCGACCAGATCCAGAAGAACTAGCACTTCTTCGGACGTACCGCTTCCGGGCAGGTCAGGCGACGCTCGCGCGTCGTCTGACCTGCCCGGTTTTTGGCCGCGCATCCATACCCGTTATCGTTGTGCGGTATGCCTGTGTCCGGGTGGTTCCCCGGATGCGGGCAGGACCCGAATCGAAAGGACCCGGAGAGCTATGCCTCCCAAGAAGAAGAAGGTCACGGGGCTCATCAAGCTCCAGATCCAGGCCGGTGCCGCCAACCCGGCTCCGCCGGTCGGCCCCGCGCTGGGTCAGCACGGCGTCAACATCATGGAGTTCTGCAAGGCCTACAACGCCGCGACCGAGTCGCAGCGTGGCTGGGTCATCCCGGTGGAGATCACGGTCTACGAGGACCGCTCCTTCACCTTCATCACCAAGACGCCGCCGGCCGCCAAGATGATCCTCAAGGCCGCGGGCGTGGAGAAGGGCTCCGGCGAGCCGCACAAGACCAAGGTCGCGAAGATCACGCGTGACCAGGTCCGCGAGATCGCCACCACCAAGATGCCCGACCTCAACGCCAACGACCTGGACGCCGCCGAGAAGATCATCGCCGGCACCGCGCGTTCCATGGGCGTCACGGTCGAGGGCTGACCTCCACCCCCGTAAGCAAGCAGAAGTGGCGGGGCCTGCTCGGCCCGGACCACGACTCCTAAGAAGCCAACAGGAGCAGTAGTGAGCAAGCGCAGCAAGTCTCTCCGCGCTGCGGACGCCAAGATCGACCGGGACAAGCTCTACGCCCCGCTCGAGGCCGTCCGTCTCGCCAAGGAGACCTCCACGACCAAGTTCGACGGCACCGTCGAGGTCGCCTTCCGCCTGGGTGTCGACCCGCGCAAGGCCGACCAGATGGTCCGTGGCACCGTGAACCTCCCGCACGGCACCGGCAAGACCGCCCGGGTCCTGGTCTTCGCGACCGGTGACCGTGCCGAGGCCGCGCGTGCCGCGGGCGCCGACATCGTCGGCGCCGACGAGCTGATCGACGAGGTGTCGAAGGGCCGTCTGGACTTCGACGCCGTCGTCGCCACCCCGGACCTCATGGGCAAGGTCGGCCGCCTCGGCCGCGTGCTCGGTCCCCGTGGTCTCATGCCGAACCCCAAGACCGGCACCGTGACCCCGGACACCGCCAAGGCGGTCACCGAGATCAAGGGCGGCAAGATCGAGTTCCGCGTCGACAAGCACTCGAACCTGCACTTCATCATCGGCAAGACGTCGTTCGACGACACCAAGCTGGTGGAGAACTACGGTGCGGCGCTGGAGGAGATCCTCCGTCTGAAGCCGTCCGCCGCCAAGGGCCGCTACATCAAGAAGGCCGCCATCAGCACCACGATGGGCCCCGGCATCCCGCTCGACTCCAACCGCACCCGCAACCTCCTCGTCGAGGAGGACCCGGCCGCGGTCTGAGCCAACGGCTCGCCCCACCGGTTCACGGGCCCCGCACCTTCCGAGGTGCGGGGCCCGTCCCCGTTTCCGGACGCGGGTTTTCCGGTACGGGAGCGGGAAGCCTGGGCTAGCGTGCGGGCAGGTGACGCGGCAGGGGTGGGACATGACGAGCACGAGGGTGGGCCGTACGGCCTTCTCGATCGCGTCGACGGCGGTACTGGCGTGCGTGACCGCGTGCATCCCCTCCGACGGCCGGCCGGGTCCGGCGGCGGAGCCGCTGCGGGCCGTGGAGCGCGCCACCGGCCGGGCCGGCTCGGCGTGGGTCGAGTCCACGACCGTCGTGGGCGACGAGCTGTCCCTGAAGTCCTCCGGCGCCCTCGGCTGGGGCGACGGCCTCACCGGCACCCTGACGATCACGTACACCGGGGGGACGACCGCCGCGGCCATGCGCCGGCTCGGCACCACCTCCATGGAGGCCCGCTACCTGCCCGACGCCTACTACGCGAGGATGGGCGACGCCTTCGCCGCCCGCGCGGGCGGCCGGCACTGGATCAAGTACGCGTACGCAGACCTGGAGAACCTCGCAGGCGGCGCGGGCGCCGGTTTCGCGGACCGGATGCGCGACATCGCCCCGGACGAGGCGGTGCGGCTGCTGCTCGCCTCCGACGACGTGCATGAGGTCGGCGAGGAGACGACCCGTGGACGGCGCACCACGCACTGGTCAGGCACGGTGGACGGCGACGGCGCGCGGACCGTGGACATCTGGGTCGACGGGCAGGACCTGCTGGTGAAGAAGACCGAGCGGGGACGGGCGGAGACGGGGCAGCTGGCCCAGACCGCCTACTACAGCGACTACGGCTTCGACGTACCCGTCGAGAAGCCCCCGGCGGCCGACACGGCGGACTTCACGGAGCTGGTGAAGCCGCCGGGCGACGGCTCCTGAGCCGGAAATTCCGGGATCACCCGAACCTTCTCGGCTACTCTCGCGTCCTGGCTGTGTGACGGCCGTTCATTTCCTGTGTCCCGTGGGGGGAACCATGACGAAGACTTCCGTGCGCGTGCCCGTGGGAGCCGGGCTGGCCGCACTGCTGCTCGCCGCCGGCGCGGTGGGCTGTTCGAAGGACGAGGGGGCGGACACGTCCCCCGGGATGACGCCGGCCGCGGCCGTGGCCAAGGCGGCGAAGAACACGGAGGACATCAGCTCCCTCCGCTACCGCCTGACCGGCCGGGCCCCCGAGGAGGGCCGCGTCGAGGCCGAGGCCCAGATGCAGCTCAAGCCGGTGGTCGCGATGGCCATGAAGATGAAGGCGCCCGACCAGGGGGCCGACGCCAGCGCGGAGATCCGGCTCGTCGACAAGGCCCTCTACCTCAACGGGGGTGCCGAGGCGGCCAAGGAGATGGACGGCAAGAGCTGGATCAAGTTCGACCTGGCCGCGATGGGCGCCGACAAGGAGCTCAACCAGCTCGGCAGCGCCTCCCAGGCCGACAAGAACCCGGCGGCCGAGTCCACCTTCCTCACCGGCGCCAAGGACGTGGAGAAGGTCGGCACCGAGACCGTCGACGGCGTCGAAACCACGCACTACAAGGGCACCGTCACCCTCGACACCCTGGAGAAGTCCCTCGGGGACGAGGACAAGGCGACCCGGGACCAGCTCCGCAAGAGCATCGAGCAGTACCAGAAGATGGGCGTCGACAAGCTCACGATGGACATGTGGATCGACGGCGACGACCAGGCCAAGCAGTTCCGCATGCGGGGCGACGCGGCCAAGGGCCCGCTGGACATGACCGTCACCTTCCTCGGCTTCAACGAGCCCGTGAAGGTCACCGCCCCGCCGGCGGGGGAGACGGTCGACCTGGCCGAGATGATGCAGGAGGGCCAGGAGGGCTGAGCCCGCCCGGTCGCCGTAGGGGCGGATTTGCTTGCCGCTGCCCCGTTCACGTACGCTCCTACCGAAGCCAAAGACCGCTGGTCGTTGCCGTGTGCTCGTGAGAGGGCACGGTGGCCGAAGGATCCGCTGAACTGCGGACGACCCGCGCAGGTGACAGTGGATGAGCTCCCGGAGTCCGCGCCCCGAGCGCGTATGACCGGTCGAGTCACGCCCCGTGCGCCTGCGCCGGGGCGTTTCGTTTTCCCCAGTCCTCCTTCGGGTCCGCGCGGTCCGAATCACCCGGAAGGAGGCCGAGGCTCTATGGCGACGCCCGAAAAGGCTGCCGCGGTTGCCGAGCTGACGGACAAGTTCCGCAGCTCCAACGCCGCCGTGCTGACCGAGTACCGCGGTCTCACCGTGGCGCAGCTCAAGACGCTGCGCCGGTCGCTCGGTGAGAACGCCCAGTACGCCGTGGTGAAGAACACGCTGACCAAGATTGCGGCCAATGAGGCCGGGATCACGCTCGACGACCAGCTCTTCGCTGGTCCGACGGCCGTCGCCTTCGTCACCGGTGACCCGGTGGAGTCGGCGAAGGGTCTGCGCGACTTCGCCAAGGACAACCCGAATCTCGTCATCAAGGGCGGTGTCCTTGACGGCAAGGCGATGTCCGCCGACGAGATCAAGAAGCTTGCGGACCTCGAGTCCCGCGAGGTTCTGCTCTCCAAGCTGGCGGGTGCCTTCAAGGGCAAGCAGACGCAGACTGCTCAGCTCTTCCAGGCGCTCCCCTCGAAGCTCGTCCGCACCGTGGACGCGCTCCGTGCCAAGCAGGACGAGCAGGGCGGTGCCGAGTAACTCGGCTCGCTTTCCGGCTCTCGCCGCCTGAGGCGAGGGCCGACGCGGGCCCGACGTACGCCCGCCTCACCCCGTACATCCGGCACCTGCCGAATTAGTGGAAGGACCGCCATCATGGCGAAGCTCAGCCAGGAAGACCTGCTCGCCCAGTTCGAGGAGATGACCCTCATCGAGCTCTCCGAGTTCGTGAAGGCCTTCGAGGAGAAGTTCGACGTCACCGCCGCCGCCGCCGTGGCCGTCGCGGGCCCGGCCCAGGGTGGCCCGGCCGCCCCGGTCGAGGAGGAGAAGGACGAGTTCGACGTCATCCTCACCGGTGCCGGCGACAAGAAGATCCAGGTCATCAAGGTCGTGCGTGAGCTGACCTCCCTGGGTCTGAAGGAGGCCAAGGACCTCGTCGACGGCACCCCGAAGCCGGTCCTCGAGAAGGTCAACAAGGAGCAGGCCGAGAAGGCCGCCGAGTCCCTCAAGGGCGCCGGCGCCTCGGTCGAGGTCAAGTAAGACCTCACAGGTCCCTCAGGGCCTGTAACGCGCAAGCACCGAAGAGCGATCATCCATCCGGGTGGTCGCTCTTCGGCGTTCAGGGGGTCCGGCGGCGGCTGCCTTGCACGGCCGTCGGCGGAGAGTAGGGTGATCTTCGTCGTGCCGTCTCCGGGACCCTGAGAGTCCCTGGACGGCAGCCGGTTTGGACAAGGGGGGCCTTGACGAACCGCACGCGGCGCGCAATTCTCAGGACGCGTCGTCACAGGATCCGAATCCGAGGCATGGATCGACGGCGAAGAGGGCAGTATCACCGTGCGTTGAGGGCGAGGCCTTGCCGCAGGTGGTGAGTACAACGAGGAGCGGACACGGTTCGGGAAGCCTTCACTGGACATCAGTGTGCCAAGTGGCTACACTGACCCTTTGCGCTGCCTGTTAGCTGCCCCCTGCCCGTCACCAGGGGTCCGCCCTCGCCCGAGCACTGACGACCAGAGCACGCCTGAGCTGGCTTTAGGCCACATCAGGCACCCCCTGTCTCCGTGCGAGGAAGAGGGGCCGGTACGCGCGTAGTGAGTCCGAGCCCTCGGAAGGACCCCCTCTTGGCCGCCTCGCGCAATGCCTCGACCGCGAATACGAACAACGCTGCCAGCACCGCCCCGCTGCGCATCTCCTTTGCAAAGATCAAGGAGCCCCTCGAGGTTCCGAACCTTCTCGCGCTGCAGACCGAGAGCTTCGACTGGCTGCTCGGCAACGACGCGTGGAAGGCTCGCGTCGAGTCGGCTCTGGAGTCCGGTCACGACGTCCCCACCAAGTCCGGTCTGGAAGAGATCTTCGAGGAGATCTCCCCGATCGAGGACTTCTCCGGGTCGATGTCGCTGACGTTCCGCGACCACCGCTTCGAGCCCCCCAAGAACAGCATCGACGAGTGCAAGGAGCGCGACTTCACGTACGCGGCCCCGCTCTTCGTCACCGCCGAGTTCACCAACAACGAGACCGGCGAGATCAAGTCCCAGACCGTCTTCATGGGCGACTTCCCGCTCATGACGAACAAGGGCACCTTCGTCATCAACGGCACCGAGCGTGTCGTGGTGTCGCAGCTGGTCCGCTCGCCGGGTGTCTACTTCGACTCCTCCATCGACAAGACCTCCGACAAGGACATCTTCTCCGCGAAGATCATCCCGTCCCGGGGTGCCTGGCTGGAGATGGAGATCGACAAGCGCGACATGGTCGGTGTGCGCATCGACCGCAAGCGCAAGCAGTCCGTGACCGTCCTCCTCAAGGCCCTCGGCTGGACCACCGAGCAGATCCTCGAGGAGTTCGGCGAGTACGAGTCCATGCGCGCCACCCTGGAGAAGGACCACACCCAGGGCCAGGACGACGCGCTGCTCGACATCTACCGCAAGCTGCGTCCGGGCGAGCCGCCGACCCGTGAGGCCGCGCAGACGCTGCTCGAGAACCTCTACTTCAACCCGAAGCGCTACGACCTCGCGAAGGTCGGCCGCTACAAGGTGAACAAGAAGCTCGGCGCGGACGAGCCGCTGGACGCCGGCGTGCTCACCACCGACGACGTCATCGCCACCATCAAGTACCTGGTGAAGCTGCACGCCGGTGAGACCGAGACGGTCGGCGAGTCGGGCCGGTCGATCATCGTCGAGACCGACGACATCGACCACTTCGGCAACCGCCGCATCCGCAACGTCGGCGAGCTGATCCAGAACCAGGTCCGTACGGGTCTCGCCCGTATGGAGCGCGTCGTGCGCGAGCGCATGACGACCCAGGACGTCGAGGCGATCACGCCGCAGACCCTGATCAACATCCGGCCGGTCGTCGCCTCCATCAAGGAGTTCTTCGGCACCAGCCAGCTGTCCCAGTTCATGGACCAGAACAACCCGCTGTCGGGTCTGACGCACAAGCGTCGTCTCAACGCGCTCGGCCCGGGTGGTCTCTCCCGTGAGCGGGCCGGCTTCGAGGTCCGCGACGTGCACCCGTCGCACTACGGCCGCATGTGCCCGATCGAGACGCCGGAAGGCCCGAACATCGGTCTGATCGGCTCGCTCGCCTCGTACGGCCGGATCAACCCGTTCGGCTTCATCGAGACGCCGTACCGCAAGGTCGTCGACGGCCAGGTCACCGACGAGGTCGACTACCTGACCGCCGACGAGGAGGACCGCTTCGTCATCGCGCAGGCCAACGCGCCGCTGACCGACGAGTTCCACTTCGCCGAGAACCGCGTGCTGGTCCGCCGCCGTGGCGGCGAGGTCGACTACGTCCCCGGGGACGACGTCGACTACATGGACGTCTCGCCGCGCCAGATGGTGTCGGTCGCGACGGCCATGATCCCGTTCCTCGAGCACGACGACGCCAACCGTGCCCTCATGGGCGCGAACATGATGCGTCAGGCCGTGCCGCTCATCAAGAGCGAGTCGCCGCTCGTCGGCACCGGCATGGAGTACCGCTCCGCGGTCGACGCCGGCGACGTGGTCAAGGCCGAGAAGGCGGGTGTGGTCCAGGAGGTCTCCGCGGACTACATCACCACCACCAACGACGACGGCACGTACATCACGTACCGCCTGGCCAAGTTCTCCCGGTCCAACCAGGGAACCTCGGTCAACCAGAAGGTCATCGTCAGCGAGGGCGACCGGATCATCGAGGGCCAGGTCCTGGCCGACGGTCCGGCCACCGAGAACGGCGAGATGGCGCTCGGCAAGAACCTGCTGGTCGCCTTCATGCCGTGGGAGGGTCACAACTACGAGGACGCGATCATCCTGTCGCAGCGCCTCGTGCAGGACGACGTCCTCTCCTCGATCCACATCGAGGAGCACGAGGTCGACGCCCGTGACACCAAGCTCGGCCCCGAGGAGATCACCCGGGACATCCCGAACGTCTCCGAGGAGGTCCTCGCCGACCTCGACGAGCGCGGCATCATCCGCATCGGTGCCGACGTCGTCGCCGGCGACATCCTCGTCGGCAAGGTCACGCCCAAGGGCGAGACCGAGCTGACGCCCGAGGAGCGCCTGCTGCGCGCGATCTTCGGTGAGAAGGCCCGTGAGGTCCGCGACACCTCGCTGAAGGTCCCGCACGGCGAGATCGGCAAGGTCATCGGCGTCCGCGTCTTCGACCGCGAGGAGGGCGACGAGCTTCCCCCCGGTGTCAACCAGCTGGTGCGCGTCTACGTCGCGCAGAAGCGCAAGATCACCGACGGTGACAAGCTCGCCGGCCGTCACGGCAACAAGGGCGTCATCTCGAAGATCCTGCCGATCGAGGACATGCCGTTCCTGGAGGACGGCACCCCGGTCGACATCATCCTCAACCCGCTCGGTGTCCCGTCCCGAATGAACCCGGGACAGGTCCTGGAGATCCACCTCGGCTGGCTCGCCAGCCGCGGCTGGGACGTCTCCGGCCTCGCGGAGGAGTGGGCCCAGCGCCTGCAGGTCATCGGCGCCGACCAGGTCGAGCCCGGCACCAACGTCGCCACCCCGGTGTTCGACGGTGCGCGCGAGGACGAGCTGGCGGGTCTGCTGCAGCACACCATCCCGAACCGCGACGGCGAGCGCATGGTGCTCCCGTCCGGCAAGGCGCGGCTGTACGACGGCCGCAGCGGTGAGCCGTTCCCGGAGCCGATCTCGGTCGGTTACATGTACATCCTCAAGCTGCACCACCTGGTCGACGACAAGCTGCACGCCCGCTCGACCGGTCCGTACTCGATGATCACCCAGCAGCCGCTGGGTGGTAAGGCCCAGTTCGGTGGCCAGCGCTTCGGTGAGATGGAGGTGTGGGCGCTGGAGGCGTACGGCGCCGCTTACGCCCTCCAGGAGCTGCTGACTATCAAGTCCGACGACGTCACCGGCCGCGTGAAGGTCTACGAGGCCATCGTCAAGGGCGAGAACATCCCTGAGCCCGGCATCCCCGAGTCCTTCAAGGTGCTCATCAAGGAGATGCAGTCCCTGTGCCTCAACGTGGAGGTGCTGTCCTCGGACGGCATGTCCATCGAGATGCGCGACACCGACGAGGACGTCTTCCGCGCTGCGGAGGAGCTCGGCATCGACCTGTCCCGGCGCGAGCCGAGCAGCGTCGAAGAGGTCTGACGGGAGTCCGGCGGGCCTTGAGCGATCAAGGCCCGCCGGCCCCAGGACCCCCGTATCAGACCCCAAGACTTACAACCCTGAGAGGGATTGACGCATAGTGCTCGACGTCAACTTCTTCGACGAGCTCCGGATCGGTCTGGCCACCGCTGACGACATCCGTCAGTGGAGCCACGGCGAGGTCAAGAAGCCCGAGACCATCAACTACCGCACCCTCAAGCCCGAAAAGGACGGACTCTTCTGCGAGAAGATCTTCGGTCCGACCCGGGACTGGGAGTGCTACTGCGGCAAGTACAAGCGCGTCCGCTTCAAGGGCATCATCTGTGAGCGCTGTGGCGTCGAGGTCACGCGCGCCAAGGTGCGCCGTGAGCGGATGGGCCACATCGAGCTCGCCGCCCCCGTCACCCACATCTGGTACTTCAAGGGCGTCCCGTCGCGCCTGGGCTACCTGCTGGACCTGGCGCCGAAGGACCTCGAGAAGGTCATCTACTTCGCCGCGTACATGATCACGTTCGTGGACGAGGAGCGCCGCACCCGCGACCTGCCGTCGCTGGAGGCCCACGTCTCCGTCGAGCGTCAGCAGATCGAGAACCGCCGCGACTCCGACCTCGAGGCCCGCGCCAAGAAGCTCGAGACCGACCTGGCCGAGCTGGAGGCCGAGGGCGCCAAGGCCGACGTGCGCCGCAAGGTGCGCGAGGGTGCCGAGCGTGAGATGAAGCAGCTGCGCGACCGTGCGCAGCGCGAGATCGACCGCCTCGACGAGGTGTGGAACCGGTTCAAGAACCTCAAGGTCCAGGACCTCGAGGGCGACGAGCTGCTCTACCGCGAGCTGCGTGACCGCTTCGGCACGTACTTCGACGGCTCGATGGGTGCCGCGGCGCTGCAGAAGCGCCTGGAGTCCTTCGACCTCAACGAGGAGGCCGAGCGCCTCCGCGAGATCATCCGCACCGGCAAGGGCCAGAAGAAGACCCGTGCGCTCAAGCGCCTGAAGGTCGTCTCCGCGTTCCTGCAGACCAGCAACAGCCCCAAGGGCATGGTGCTCGACTGCGTGCCGGTCATCCCGCCGGACCTGCGTCCGATGGTGCAGCTGGACGGCGGCCGCTTCGCGACCTCCGACCTGAACGACCTGTACCGCCGTGTCATCAACCGCAACAACCGCCTGAAGCGGCTTCTCGACCTCGGTGCGCCCGAGATCATCGTGAACAACGAGAAGCGCATGCTCCAGGAGGCCGTCGACGCGCTCTTCGACAACGGCCGCCGCGGCCGCCCGGTCACGGGCCCCGGCAACCGTCCGCTGAAGTCGCTGTCCGACATGCTCAAGGGCAAGCAGGGCCGCTTCCGTCAGAACCTGCTCGGCAAGCGAGTCGACTACTCGGCGCGTTCCGTCATCGTCGTCGGCCCGCAGCTGAAGCTGCACCAGTGCGGTCTGCCCAAGGCCATGGCGCTGGAGCTCTTCAAGCCGTTCGTGATGAAGCGTCTGGTCGACCTGAACCACGCGCAGAACATCAAGAGCGCCAAGCGCATGGTCGAGCGCGGCCGCACGGTCGTGTACGACGTGCTGGAAGAGGTCATCGCGGAGCACCCGGTTCTGCTGAACCGTGCGCCCACGCTGCACCGCCTCGGCATCCAGGCCTTCGAGCCGCAGCTGGTCGAGGGCAAGGCCATCCAGATCCACCCGCTCGTCTGCACCGCGTTCAACGCGGACTTCGACGGTGACCAGATGGCCGTCCACCTGCCGCTCTCCGCGGAGGCGCAGGCCGAGGCCCGCATCCTGATGCTGTCCTCGAACAACATCCTCAAGCCGGCCGACGGCCGTCCGGTGACGATGCCGACCCAGGACATGGTCCTCGGTCTGTTCTTCCTCACCACCGACGGCGAGGGCCGCGACCTCAAGGGCGAGGGCCGTGCGTTCGGTTCCGCCGCCGAGGCGATCATGGCGTTCGACGCGGGCGACCTGTCGCTCCAGTCGAAGGTCGACATCCGTTTCCCGGTGGGCACCATCCCGCCCCGCGGCTGGCAGCCCCCGGCCCGCGAGGAGGGTGAGCCGGAGTGGCAGCAGGGTGACACCTTCACCCTGAAGACCACGCTGGGCCGCGCGCTCTTCAACGAGCTGCTGCCCGAGGACTACCCCTTCGTCGACTACGAGGTCGGCAAGAAGCAGCTCTCCGAGATCGTCAACGACCTCGCCGAGCGCTACCCGAAGGTCATCGTGGCGGCGACGCTCGACAACCTGAAGGCGGCCGGCTTCTTCTGGGCGACCCGTTCCGGCGTCACCGTGGCCATCTCCGACGTCGTCGTTCCCGAGGCGAAGAAGGAGATCGTCAAGGGCTACGAGGCGCAGGACGAGAAGGTCCAGAAGCAGTACGAGCGCGGTCTGATCACCAAGGACGAGCGCACGCAGGAGCTCATCGCGATCTGGACCAAGGCGACCAACGAGGTCGCCGAGGCGATGAACGACAACTTCCCGAAGACCAACCCGATCTTCATGATGGTGAACTCGGGTGCACGAGGCAACATGATGCAGATGCGTCAGATCGCCGGTATGCGTGGTCTGGTGTCGAACGCGAAGAACGAGACGATCCCGCGTCCGATCAAGGCGTCGTTCCGTGAGGGCCTGTCCGTGCTGGAGTACTTCATCTCCACGCACGGTGCCCGTAAGGGTCTGGCGGACACCGCTCTGCGTACCGCCGACTCGGGTTACCTCACCCGTCGTCTGGTCGACGTCTCCCAGGACGTCATCATCCGCGAGGAGGACTGCGGCACCGAGCGCGGTCTGAAGCTGCGGATCGCCGAGCGCGGCGAGGACGGCGTGCTGCGCAAGGCCGAGGACGTCGAGACCAGCGTGTACGCCCGCATGCTCGCCGAGGACGTCGTCATCGACGGCAAGGTGATCGCGCCGGCCAACGTCGACCTCGGTGACGTGCTCATCGACCAGCTGGTGCGCCACGGTGTCGAGGAGGTCAAGACCCGCTCGATCCTGACCTGCGAGTCCCAGGTCGGCACCTGCGCCATGTGCTACGGCCGCTCCCTGGCCACCGGTAAGCTGGTCGACATCGGTGAGGCGGTCGGCATCATCGCCGCCCAGTCCATCGGTGAGCCCGGTACCCAGCTGACGATGCGTACCTTCCACACCGGTGGTGTGGCCGGTGACGACATCACCCAGGGTCTGCCCCGTGTCGTCGAGCTCTTCGAGGCCCGTACCCCGAAGGGTGTCGCCCCGATCTCCGAGGCCTCCGGCCGCGTGCGGATCGAGGAGACCGAGAAGACCAAGAAGCTCGTCGTCACCCCGGACGACGGCAGCGACGAGACGGCCTACCCGATCTCGAAGCGTGCCCGTCTGCTCGTGGGCGAGGGCGACCACGTCGAGGTGGGCCAGAAGCTCACCGTGGGTGCCACCAACCCGCACGACGTGCTGCGCATCCTGGGTCAGCGTGCCGTCCAGGTCCACCTGGTCGGCGAGGTCCAGAAGGTCTACAACTCGCAGGGCGTGTCGATCCACGACAAGCACATCGAGATCATCATCCGGCAGATGCTTCGCCGCGTGACGATCATCGAGTCCGGCGACGCCGAGCTGCTGCCCGGCGAGCTGGTCGAGCGGTCGAAGTTCGAGACCGAGAACCGTCGTGTGGTCCAGGAGGGCGGTCACCCGGCCTCCGGTCGTCCGCAGCTGATGGGTATCACCAAGGCCTCGCTGGCGACGGAATCCTGGCTGTCGGCCGCCTCCTTCCAGGAGACGACCCGAGTCCTGACGGACGCGGCGATCAACGCCAAGTCCGACAGCCTCATCGGCCTCAAGGAGAACGTCATCATCGGTAAGCTCATCCCGGCCGGTACGGGTCTGTCCCGCTACCGCAACATCCGGGTCGAGCCGACCGAGGAGGCCAAGGCCGCGATGTACTCGGCCGTCGGCTACGACGACATCGACTACTCGCCGTTCGGCACGGGCTCCGGCCAGGCCGTTCCGCTGGAGGACTACGACTACGGTCCGTACAACCAGTAAGCGAGCAGCTTGATACGACCGAAGGGCGGTCACCCCGTGCGGGGTGGCCGCCCTTCGGCGTGTCCGGACGCGGGCGTCAGAGCGCGCGCCGGAGGTGGGGTTCCAGGGCGCGCATGCGGGTGTGGTTGTCCGGATGCGAGGAGAGCAGCCTGGCGAGCCCGGAGGGCTGCTTCAGCCGCTTGCCGTGGGCCGCGGCGAAGGTCTTCGCGGCGTCCTCCTCGGCCTGGAAGTGGTGCAGGACCTCGGTGAGCTGCGGGGCGAAGCCGAGGGAGGCCGCGGCCCGGTCGGCGCGCAGCTCGCCCTGGCGGCCGGCGTAGGCGAGCAGGTACGGCGCCGCCACGAGGGGGACGGTGAGGTACCAGGCCATCAGGAAGCCGGTGACCAGGACGGCCCCCAGGAAGAGGTACAGGGCCCCGGTCGCCGCCACCGAGAACACGCGGGAGACGGCGAGCGCGGCCCGGGCGAACCCGCGGGCGACGGCCCAGGCGATCCGGCCGGGCAGCGAGTACCAGTACCCGAGCAGACCGGCCCAGGCGTGACCGCCGGTGTGGTGGCCGAGCTCGTGGGCGAGCACCGCGGCGAGGTTGCTGCTCGGGATCCGGTTGAGGGCATAGGTGGTGACACCGACGACGTGGCCGGCGGCGGCGCTCGCGTTCAGGTCGGTGCTGTTCTGGATCATCAGCTCGTAGGTGTCGCCCTCGATGCCGGCGCGGGCGGTGACCTCGCGCCAGACCGGTTCCAGGCGGGCCCTCTCCTCGGCGAGCGGGGCGCGCAGTTTGAGCACCCGCCGGGCGAAGAGCAGTTCGGTGGGCCGGTGGAAGACGAGGGCGCCGGAGGCCAGCCAGGCCAGCAGGAGCACCGTTCCCAGGACCGGACCGAACGCCGTGAGGGAGAACACCGCGACCACGACGAGGCTCACCAGGAACCCCGGGATCTGGGTCGCGAGCTGTCCGACGGCGGTGGCGTCGGCGCCCCGCTGACGCGCGGCCACGTGGACGCGGGATCCCTGGTGGCGGTAGTCGAGGTCGTCGGGGGCGGTCACCGGGTGCGGCATGAAGGGCACGGGACCCGGCTGCGCGGGCGCGGCCCCGGGCGCCGGGTGGGGGAGCCCGCCCGGCGCCGGGTACTGCGGGGCGGGGGACTGGGGCGCCTGGTACGGGGATGTCGGGTACGGGTGGCCGGCCGGGGCCGAGGGGCGGGGCGGTGGTGGCGCGTAGGCGGGCGGTGTGAGGCCGGGGTGGACGGGAGCGGTCCCGTACGGGTGGGCTGTCGGCGCCGAGGGGTACGGCGGCGGTGTCGCGGAGCTGCCCGGGTACGGGGGCGGGGGCGGGGGCGCGGAGGCTGCCGGGTACGCGGGGGGCCCGGGATACTGCGGGTGCGCGGTGTGCCCGGGGGGCGCCGGTGCGGGGGTGGCGGGGTGGGCGGGCTGCTGGGGGTGCGGGGCGTGCGGGGAGGAGGGCCCGGGGTACGGCGGGCCCGGCGGATGGGACATGACGGGACTCCTTGTGGTGCGGGGACGTCAGCCGGTGAGCAGCGCGGCGGGCAGGAGAGCGGTGCCGGCGCAGAAGGCGACCAGCCCGGTGCGGATCCACTGGTGCTTGCGCGCCGCGATGCGGCTGGTCTCGGTGAGGGCCGCCATGAGGGCGGCGGCGGGGTCGTGGTCGGTGGCGGCGAGCGCGTCGGCCAGCCGGCCCGCGCGGACCGCCTGCTGGATGTCGCCGAAGTAGCACAGCGGCCGGCCGGGGGCCCAGGAGCCGCCCCCGAACCGGGGGAGCACGGCGAGGAGCAGGGCGAACAGGGAGAACGCCAGGGCCGCGGTGCCCGCCCACCACAGGGCGGCGGCGGCGTCGGACAGCGCCCGTGGCGTCCAGTCCCGTCCGGCCAGCAGACCGCTGAACACGCCGGCCGTCATGCCGAGCGTCGCCACCAGCACGGCCGCCTTGCTGTCGGCTCGGGCGATCTCGCTCCGCAGCTCGCCCAGCAGTCGCTCCGCGGCCGGCGCGGCGGGCGATCCACCGGGGGCGGGGGGTGGCGCGGCGGGCGGGGGGACGCCCGGGGCGGTCACGCCGGCCCGCCGTCGGGACCGGCCTGCGCCGGGGTGACGGGCGGCGGCGGGGGCAGGGCGGGGTCCGGGCCCGGCACCGGCCGGGGCTGCGGGGGCAGCGGCTGCGGCGCGGCGGGAGTCCGTGCGCCGGCCGGGTGACCGGGCGGACCGTACGCCGCCGCGCCGGGGTGGGAGGGCCCGGGCCCGTACGGGGGCGCGGCCGGCTGCGGGTGCTGAGGTGCGAACGGCTGTCCGGTGCCCGGCGCCTGCTGAGGTACGTAGGGCTGTCCGGCGCCTGGCGGCTGCTGAGGTGCGGGCGGGTGCTGTCCGGCGTCCGGCGGCTGCTGAGGTACGTAGGGCTGGCCGCCGCCCGGTGCCTGCGGTGGTGCGTAGGGCCGGCCGGTGCCCGGGGGCAGGGCCGCGGGGGGCGGCGTCTGCTGCTGGAGGAGGTCGTCGACCGCGCGGAGCGTCGTGCGGGCCGACTCCGCCCGCTGGTAGTCCTCCAGGGTGTCCCCGGCGATCAGCTCCAGCTCGCTCCTGATCGCCGTGAGCTGGTCCTTCTGGAGCGAGCCGACGGCCAGCCGGGTGTCCTCGGGGTGCTGGGCGAGGTGCAGCGCCCAGGCGCCGGCGCCGCCGTGCTGGAGCCAGTACTGGTAGAAGTGGATCTTCTCGGCGACCAGGGCGTGCGACTGCTGCTGGCGCAGCGCCTCCAGCTCGTGCTGCTGCCGGGCCTGCCGGAGCCGGAACTCGTGCTCGGGGTCGAGCATCTCCGACTCGTAGCGCAGGTTGCGCAGCCGCCGCCGGTGGGCGATCGCCTCGTCGTCGAGCCGCAGCCGGACGGTGCAGGTGACGGCGAGACCGGCCCCGGCGGCGAAGCCTTCCGACTCGACGGCCTGCTGGACCGCCCGCTCGGCGGCCGGGCTGTCCTCGATGGCGAAGAGGCGGCTGACCGGCCTGGCGGCCTGGTGGAGCTCACGGGTCAGCCGCGTCGGCACGTCCCGCTCGCCGCTCGCCACGTACGCGATCGGGTCGGCGACCCGCCAGGTGAGGTCCGCCGAGGCGCCGAAGGAGAACGCGTCGTCGTCACTGGGCAGCGTCAGCTCCAGCCGGACGGGATGGCTGCCCATGTCCACCTCGTAGACCGAGACGTAGCGGCGGGTGGCGGCGTCGGTGCGGCTCGGGCGGTGCGGCGGCAGGAACGCGTCGTACGTGCCGCGGGCGGTGGCGAAGACGAGGGCGTGGTCGATCGCGGACACCGACCGGCGGCCGGTGTGGTCGAAGCGGGAGATGGGCCGCACCGTCAGGACCGGGTCGATCAGCGTGCTGTGCCGGTGGGCGTCCTGCTGCCACTCCGGCTGACGGCGGAAGTCCGCCATGGGTCAACTCCTCGAAGGTTGCGTGGGAAGGGCGCCGCCGCCGTGGGCGAGCACGTCGAGCAGCCGGTCGGCGACCGGTGGGCGCGGGCCGCCGTCGGGGGCGCGCAGCGTGTGCAGTTCGTGGCGCAGCCGCTTGTGGTCGTCGGCGGTCACGACCAGGGCGGGCAGCAGCAGCCGCAGGGCGTGCTCGGTGTCCGCGCGCAGGGCGGCGAGGTGCACCCAGGTGTGCAGCGCGTCGAGGGCCCCGCGGGTGTGGGCGCGGTCGCCGAGGGCGGTGCGCCAGAGGGCGGCGAGGTCGCGGGCCGTGTCGGCCTCGTACATGCCGTGCTCGGCGTACCACTCGACGAGCGCGCCCTCCTCCGCGTTGTCGCAGGCCCGGACGAACGCGTCCAGGGCGAGTGCCCGGACCGTCGCCGTGTCGTGGTGGAGCAGCCGCACGAGTTCCGCGAGCATCTCGCCGCGGCGGACGCCGACGGACAGCAGCAGGGCGGTGGACTGGATCAGGTTGTCGGCCTCGGCCGCGCTGCTGTTCCCGGCGCGGGCCCGGGCGGCGAGCGCGCTCAGTGCCGGAGCCGCCAGGGCGGGGCGCAGGGGCGCGAGCAGGCCGAAGGCGCGGATCGCGGTCCAGCGGCGGGCCCAGTGGGTGTCCGTGCACCACTGGGTGAGCAGCCGCAGCACGGCGGGCGCGTCGAGGAGCTGCGCGAGGGTGAGGGCGTTGGCGGCGGTGACGCGGGGGCCGAACGACTTGGAGACGGCCCAGCCGTCGATCAGCAGGGCCACCGCGGAGGACAGGTCGGCCCGGGCGAGCAGCGCGGTGGCCGCCGCGGCCCGGGTCCGCACGACCGGGCGCCCGTCCCGGGCCAGTTCCCGGAGCCAGGCGACCAGCGCGGGACGGGTGGACGGATGCCCCGTCCACACCTCGGTGAGCAGCACGCGGGGTGTGCCCTCCTTGCGGAAGTACGCGGTGAGCTGCGGCACCGGCCCCCACTCGGTCTCCACGTCGCACAGCTCGCCGGCGGCCCGCGCCCGGTCCAGCCGGACGTCGGCGGCGGGCCCGAAGAGGGGGATGTCCGGCGGTTCCTCGGGGTGCTGAAGCCGCTGGAAGTGCACGAAGAGCCGGTCGGCCAGCTCGGCGGCCAGCGCGTACGGTGCCCGGTCGAAGACGGCGAGGGAGACCAGGAAGGCCTTGTCGCGCAGGGCGGTGTCGGGATCGCCGAGCCATTCCCGGCACTGCTGCTCGACCGCGGCCTGCCCGAAGTCCGCGAGCCGGGACACGGCGTCCGCGCCGCCGTCGTACGCGGCCAGTACCGTCGCGAACCCGGCCGCCTCGGCGGGCCGGTGGGCGCCGCGGGCCAGGAAGTCCCGCACCGGGGAGAGGGCGAGGAGCTCCTCGGTGTCCGTGCCGCGCAGCCGGGTCAGGTGGGCGCGCAGCACGTCGGCCGGGTCCGGCGGCACCCACGCGCACGGAGCCGTCCCGAGCTGGAACGGCGAGTTCTCGACGGTCACCACCAGGTAGCCGTCGGCCTTGCGGAGCTGGTCGCGCGCCGCGTAGAGGTGGGTGTCCCGCAGGGGCCGGTTGCGGCTGAGCGGCAGGTCGCGCAGGACGTGACCGCCCGGCGCGGTGAGGCGGGCGCCGAGTTCGGCCGGGTTGGTCTCCGTGGCGAGGGCGTACACGGCGGGGAGGCCCAGGCGGTGCAGGAGCATCAGCGCGGCGGCGTGCCGGCCGGTCGCGTGCGCGCCGGAGAGGACCAGGACACGCTCCTCGCGCAGCCGCTCCAGCGCGGTGGCGAAGACG
The DNA here is from genome assembly GCF_056173025.1 of Streptomyces sp. 63XJN7_1_ISO-PGPR-S23-121. NCBI lineage: Bacteria > Bacillati > Actinomycetota > Actinomycetes > Kitasatosporales > Streptomycetaceae > Streptomyces > Streptomyces sp. 63XJN7_1_ISO-PGPR-S23-121. The sequence continues at coordinate 640,642 of NZ_CM149653.1, forward strand.
GGGCCGTCGACGAACACCGCCGCCAGGGTCTCCAGCAGGGTGCCGGGGATCCGGCCGGAGGCGGGCGCGGCCGGGGACGACGGGCCGTGGTGGTGGATCTCCGTCCTGCCCATGAACACATCACGGGCGGTCCCGCCGGAGACGCCGTGCTGGGCGCCGCCCACCAGGCTGCCGCCGACGGCGGCGGACCCGTCGAGGATGAAACCGGGCGTGTGCGCGACGAGTTCGCGCTGAGCGGCCCGGGCCTCCCGGCTCTGCTCCCGTTCGTCGTCGGGGCCGGTGGCGTCGGCGTCCGGCCGCGGATCGTGCGGCGGTGCCGGGTCGGGGGCGGGCGCCTGCGCCGGGGGGACCGTCATGCCGGCCCACCTCCCGACCGGCCCAGGTGGACGTCTCCGGCGACGTGGCCGCCGGAGACGCCGTGCTGGTCACCGCCGACGAGGCTGCCGCCGATCGAGGGGGTGCCGCCGTCGAACCGGAACACCACCCCGCCGGACGGAGCCGTTCCCCCTTCGGCCGCGGGCGCCGGCGCCGCTTCCGGTCCCGGTGCCGGGTGCTCCCCCGAGTCGGCACCCGGCACCGGGACCTCTTCCCCCCGCTCACTGTGGCTTGGTGCGCCCGGCACCGGCCCGTGCAGCCAGGCCTTCAGCGGGCCGTTCTTGCTCCCGACCGTCACGGCGTGGAACGCGTCCGCCGGGATGCCGGGGTGGTCGTGCCGGACGACCCCGGCGTGCAGCGCGTCCGAGACGCACAGCGCGAAGTCGTCGGGGCGCTCCACGAGGGCCGCGCGCAGCAGGGCCGTGTCCAGCAGCCGGCAGGCGTGGTTCAGGTCCGAGCCCACCCAGCCGTCCCGCTCGTCCACGGCGACCCAGCCGGAGGCGAGGACGCCCCGCAGCCGGATCTGCGCCGAGCGGGACGCCATCCGGTTGACCGCCCGCAGCTGCGCGGGCACCTCCGTGAGCAGGGCCCGCAGCAGCGCCGTGACCGGGGCGTTCGCGTCGATCAGCTCCATGACGGAGTCGCCGCGGTCGGCCCGCAGCCGCAGCGTCTCGTCGATGCCCGCGCTCTCCAGGGCCCGGTCGGCGATGTCGTAGAGCATCCGGCGCAGATACGCCTGCTCCACGTCGTCCCGGTCGCTGAACCTCTCGATGTCCAGCAGCAGGATCGTGCGGTTCACGGGGTTGGTCATGGTCGCCCTTCGACGGTGTGTGCGTCGTGCAGGGCAGCAGAGTGGCCGGAGAGGCGGGGGAGCCGTGAGGGCGGATGACGCAGTCGGAGTGTGACGGCGTGCACAGAGCGCGCCGCGGGCCCGTCCGGGGCCGGGGGAGGCGTTGCGTCAGACGCCGCGCGCGGGGGGCCGCTCGCCGGCCGGTTCCCGCGTCGGGGAGGGGATCGCCGGGGCCGGCTGGTCCGTCGCGGCGATGCGGCGCAGTACGTCCGGGCGGAGGATGAGCAGCGTGCGGCGCCCGGTGGCCACCGCCTCCTTCTCCCGCAGTTCGCGCAGCAGGCGCTGCACCATCTCCCGGGAGGCGCCCACGGAGCCGGCCAGTTCCTGCTTGCTGAGCGGGACGGCGAGCGCGATGCCCTCGTCCGTGCGGCGGCCGTGGGTGCGCGCCAGGTCGAGCAGCAGCACCGCGAAACGCTGGCGCACGTTCATCGACGCGAACTCCAGGCGGCGCCGGTCGGCGGCCCGGGTGCGGTCCGCGGTGAGGCCGAGCAGGGCGAAGGAGACCGCGGGCGAACGGTTCAGGAAGTCCTTGAAGCGCTCGTGCTCCACGGCCACCGCCCGCACCGGCTCCAGGGCGGTCACCGTCGCCGAGCGCGGCCGGCCGGTCAGCGCGGCCGACTCGCCGATGACGTCACCGGGGCCGCGCAGGGCCAGCAGGGCCTCGTACCCGTTGGCGGCGGAGGCGGTGACCTTGGTCCAGCCCTGCACCAGGAAGAGGACGTGCGAGGACGGTTCGCGCTGGTGCAGCAGGATGACGCGCGCGGCGAAGGCGAGTTCCCGGCCGAGTGACAGCAGCGCCGTGCGGTCCTCCTTCTCCAGCCGCGCCAGGAACGGCACCCGGTCGTCCAGGCCTCCGTCGTCCGGTGCGTGCGGCGCCGTCCTCATCAGCGAACCCCCCGATCGTCTCAGCGGACGGACCAAGGTACTGAAAGGGAGCGGCGCCCCACGCGCGACGGGCGCGATCCGGCCGAATCGGCTCGTCTACGGCACGCCCAGCTCGAAGATGACGTAGTGCGCGTACCAGCCCGACGCGATCGCGGCCGTCGAGAAGAACACCACCAGGCTCGGTGTCCTCAGCCGGCTCAGGGCCGCCGCCGGGGCGAGGAGGAGGGGGAAGACGGGGAGCAGGTAGCGCATGGTGTTGCCGAACATCTGCTGCGTGCCCAGGACCGTGATGACCGACGCCAGGGTGTAGGCGACGAGCACCAGCGGAGGCCTTTTGCGCAGCATCAGGGCGATCAGGAAGGGCAGCGCCAGGACCAGCTGGAGGGAGAGCAGGTCGGGGGTGGAGAAGGCGAAGACGTAGTCGTTGCGGCCCACCGCCAGGTTCCGCAGCACCTCCAGCGTGTAGGCACCGTAGTCGAAGAAGTGCGCCCACCCCTCGCGCTGGAGGATGAAGTACGCCGACGGCTCGCCGGTGCTGTAGCCGACCCAGGCGATGTAGGACAGCAGGCCCAGCGGGGCGACGATCATGGCGTACAGCGGGCCCCGCACCCCGTGCTCGCGTCGGCTCGCGGGGCGCGCGAGGGTCACCAGCGCGGCGAGTCCCACGGCGCCTATGAGGACGGCGGACGTGGGCCGGTTCAGGCCCGCGGTGAAGGCCAGCAGGCCGGCCGCCACCCAGCGCCGGGTCATCACGGCGTAGCAGGCCCAGGCGGCGATGGCGACGAACACGGACTCCGAGTACACCGCCCACTCGACGCCCGCGCCGGGCGCCACGGCCCACAGCCCCGCGGCGATGGTGCCCGCCCGTACCCCGGCGAGCAGGCGGACCACGGCGTAGATGCCCGCGGCGGCGACGAATGAGGCCAGGACGGAGACCAGGATCCCCGAGCCGTACAGGCCGATCCCGGTGATCTCCGAGACCATGCGGATCAGGGCCGGGTAGAGCGGGAAGAACGCCACCGAGTTCTGCTGGACGGTGAACAGGCCGTCGGAGTCCAGCCGTACCAGGGAGGGGTGGTAGCCGTGCTCGGCGACCTGGAGGTACCACCAGCCGTCCCAGGTGGCGAGGACGTCCCACCAGTGGGCACCGCCGCCGAAGCGCGGGTTCTTGCCGCGGTAGTCCCCGGCGTACTCCAGCAGCGAGGCGAAGACCGTGAGACCGACGAGCTTGGTGACGCCGTACAGGGCGAGCGCGGGCAGGTACGGGCGCGCGCCGGCCGGCAGACGCAGGCGCCGGGTCCACGCGGGCAGCCGGTCCTGCCAGGCCGCCCCGGACCGTCCCGGGACACCGCTCCCCGGCCGCCCTCCCGCCGTCCCCCGGCGTTCGCCGGACAGTCCGTCCCGCGCGCCGTCCCCCGCGCCGGCCGACGCGTCGGTCGCCGTGCCGTCGGCAGCCGTGTCCATGGCTGTGGTCCCCTCGGTCCGCCCTCAACGAGCAATTGCTGCCATAAGATCGCACAAGAGTCGCACATCTGTGCTCCGTGCCAGGGGACGAGGGGAGGGGAGCGACGGTGCCCGAGGAACGGGACGAGCCGGTCGTGCTGTCGGTCGTCATCCCCATGTACAACGAGGAAGAGGCCCTGCCCGCGCTGGTCAGCAGGCTGCGGCCGGTCCTCGCGGAGCTGGGCGTCGCGCACGAGGTCGTCGCGGTGGACGACGGCAGCGTCGACCGCACCGCGGAGCTGCTCGCCGCCTTCCGGCTCGGCTGGCCCGAACTGCGGGTGATCGCGCTGCGGCGCAACTCCGGCCACCAGGCCGCCCTGACCGCCGGCCTGGACCGGGCAGTCGGGGCCTACGTGGTGAGTCTGGACGCCGACCTCCAGGACCCGCCGGAGAAGATCCCCGACATGCTGGCGCTGGCCCGCGCCGAGAGCCTCGACATCGTCTACGGCGTCCGGGCCGACCGCAGCAGCGACACCGGGTTCAAGCGCTGGACCGCGGGCGTCTACTACCGGCTCATGCGCCGTCTGGCCGGCCCCTCGGTCACCGCGCAGGCGGGCGACTTCCGGCTGCTCAGCCGGGCCGCGGTGGACGCCTTGAAGGCCCTGCCGGACCAGCAGCGGGTCTACCGTCTCCTGGTGCCGTGGCTGGGTTTCCCGAGCGGCCAGGTCACCTACCAGCGCGCGCCGCGCACCGCGGGCCGGACGAAGTACCCGCTGGGCCGGATGATCCGCCTCGCGGTCGACAGCGTCACCGGCTTCTCCGCGGCCCCGCTGCGCATCGCCACCTGGCTGGGCGCCGGCGCCTTCCTGGTCTGCCTGGGGCTGCTGGTCTACACGCTGACCGCCTTCGCCCTGGGCCGCACGGTGCCCGGCTGGACCTCGCTCTTCACCGGGATCGTGTTCATCGGGGCCGTCCAGCTCGTCTGCGTGGGCCTGCTCGGCGAGTACGTCGGCCGGATCTACACGGCGGTGCAGAACAGACCGACCTACTTCGTCCGGCACGACACGGCGGCCGGGCCGGACGGGTCCGGTGCCCCCGTCGGGGAGGGCGAGCCGCGGATTCCGGTGCCGCGGTCCTGAGCGGGTGCGCGGCCGCGGTGCCGAGCCGCCGCACGGCCGTCGGGCGCCCGGGCGGGGGCCGGACGCGGATCGGGAGAAACCGGGACGAGCCGGGTTCCGGTGCCGGTCTCGCCCATTTGTTTTGACCGCAGCGAATGCGATAGGTACGCTCAGACCTTGTGCCTGGGGTGTGCCCTGGCCTTCGTGCGTGCCTTCAACCGCACCGGAGGCCGTGAGCGGCCACCGCAATCCGCGCCCCTTTCCGTCCTCGCGGCAAGGGTCCGCGGCTTCGACACACCCGACCGCGTGGGTCGGTGACGTCCCAGGTTAGCTTCACCATTCGGCACACAGAAACCGGAGAAGTAGTGCCTACGATCCAGCAGCTGGTCCGTAAGGGCCGGCAGGACAAGGTCGAGAAGAACAAGACGCCCGCACTCGAGGGTTCCCCTCAGCGTCGCGGCGTTTGCACGCGTGTGTTCACGACCACCCCGAAGAAGCCGAACTCGGCCCTGCGTAAGGTCGCGCGTGTGCGTCTGACCAGCGGTATCGAGGTCACTGCTTACATTCCGGGTGAGGGACACAACCTGCAGGAGCACTCCATCGTGCTCGTGCGCGGCGGCCGTGTGAAGGACCTGCCGGGTGTTCGCTACAAGATCATCCGCGGCTCGCTCGACACCCAGGGTGTCAAGAACCGCAAGCAGGCCCGCAGCCGCTACGGCGCCAAGAAGGAGAAGTAAGAATGCCTCGTAAGGGCCCCGCCCCGAAGCGCCCGGTCATCATCGACCCGGTCTACGGTTCTCCTCTGGTGACCTCCCTGATCAACAAGGTGCTGCTGAACGGCAAGCGCTCCACCGCCGAGCGCATCGTCTACGGTGCCATGGAGGGTCTGCGTGAGAAGACGGGCAACGACCCGATCATCACGCTGAAGCGCGCGCTCGAGAACATCAAGCCGACCCTCGAGGTCAAGTCCCGCCGTGTCGGTGGCGCCACCTACCAGGTGCCGATCGAGGTCAAGCCCGGTCGCGCCAACACCCTCGCGCTGCGCTGGCTCGTCGGTTACTCCCGCGCCCGTCGCGAGAAGACCATGACCGAGCGTCTGCTCAACGAGCTTCTCGACGCCTCCAACGGCCTGGGTGCCGCTGTGAAGAAGCGCGAGGACACGCACAAGATGGCCGAGTCCAACAAGGCCTTCGCGCACTACCGCTGGTAGTCGCTACCCACATCGAGACCGAGAGAAGACTGAAGCCTTATGGCTACCACTTCACTTGACCTGGCCAAGGTCCGCAACATCGGGATCATGGCCCACATCGACGCGGGCAAGACGACCACCACCGAGCGGATCCTGTTCTACACCGGTGTGTCGTACAAGATCGGTGAGGTCCACGACGGCGCTGCCACCATGGACTGGATGGAGCAGGAGCAGGAGCGTGGCATCACGATCACGTCTGCTGCGACCACCTGTCACTGGCCGCTCGAGGACAACGACTACACGATCAACATCATCGACACCCCGGGCCACGTCGACTTCACCGTCGAGGTGGAGCGTTCCCTGCGTGTGCTCGACGGTGCCGTGACCGTGTTCGACGGTGTCGCCGGTGTCGAGCCCCAGTCCGAGACGGTGTGGCGTCAGGCCGACCGTTACGGCGTGCCCCGCATCTGCTTCGTGAACAAGCTGGACCGCACCGGCGCCGAGTTCCACCGCTGCGTGGACATGATCTCGGACCGCCTGGGCGCCCAGCCGCTCGTCATGCAGCTCCCGATCGGTGCCGAGGCCGACTTCAAGGGCGTCGTGGACCTGGTCCGCATGAAGGCGCTCGTGTGGTCCGCCGAGGCCGCCAAGGGCGAGATGTACGACGTCGTCGACATCCCCGACACGCACACCGAGGCCGCCGAGGAGTGGCGCGGCAAGCTGGTCGAGGCCGTCGCCGAGAACGACGAAGAGATCATGGAGCTGTTCCTGGAGGGCCAGGAGCCCACCGAGGAGCAGCTGTACGCCGCGATCCGTCGCATCACCATCGCCTCCGGCAAGTCCAGCGACACCACGGTCACCCCGGTGTTCTGCGGCACCGCGTTCAAGAACAAGGGCGTCCAGCCCCTGCTCGACGCGGTCGTGCGCTACCTGCCGACCCCGCTCGACGTCGAGGCCATCGAGGGCCACGACGTCAAGGACCCCGAGGTCGTCGTCACGCGCAAGCCGTCGGAGGAGGAGCCGCTCGCCGCGCTCGCCTTCAAGATCATGAGCGACCCGCACCTCGGCAAGCTCACCTTCGTCCGGGTCTACTCGGGCCGCCTCCAGTCCGGCACCGCGGTGCTGAACTCGGTCAAGGGCAAGAAGGAGCGCATCGGCAAGATCTACCGCATGCACGCCAACAAGCGTGAGGAGATCGAGTCGGTGGGCGCCGGCGACATCGTCGCCGTCATGGGCCTGAAGCAGACCACCACCGGTGAGACGCTGTCCGACGACAAGAGCCCGGTGATCCTGGAGTCCATGGACTTCCCGGCGCCGGTCATCCAGGTCGCCATCGAGCCCAAGTCGAAGGGTGACCAGGAGAAGCTGGGCGTCGCGATCCAGCGCCTGGCCGAGGAGGACCCCTCCTTCCAGGTTCACACCAACGAGGAGACCGGCCAGACCATCATCGGTGGTATGGGCGAGCTGCACCTCGAGGTGCTGGTCGACCGCATGCGCCGTGAGTTCAAGGTCGAGGCCAACGTCGGCAAGCCGCAGGTCGCCTACCGTGAGACGATCCGCAAGGCCGTCGAGCGCGTGGACTACACCCACAAGAAGCAGACCGGTGGTACCGGTCAGTTCGCCAAGGTGCAGATCGCGATCGAGCCGATCGAGGGCGGCGACGCCTCGTACGAGTTCGTGAACAAGGTCACCGGTGGCCGCATCCCGAAGGAGTACATCCCTTCGGTGGACGCCGGTGCGCAGGAGGCCATGCAGTTCGGCATCCTGGCCGGCTACGAGATGACGGGCGTCCGCGTCACGCTCATCGACGGTGGCTACCACGAGGTCGACTCCTCCGAGCTCGCGTTCAAGATCGCCGGTTCGCAGGCCTTCAAGGAGGCCGCGCGCAAGGCTTCGCCCGTGCTCCTGGAGCCGATGATGGCCGTCGAGGTCACCACGCCCGAGGACTACATGGGTGAGGTCATCGGCGACATCAACTCCCGCCGTGGCCAGATCCAGGCCATGGAGGAGCGGGCGGGTGCCCGCGTCGTGAAGGGTCTCGTGCCCCTGTCGGAGATGTTCGGCTACGTCGGCGACCTCCGCAGCAAGACGTCGGGTCGCGCAAGCTACTCGATGCAGTTCGACTCCTACGCCGAGGTTCCCCGGAACGTCGCCGAGGAGATCATCGCGAAGGCCAAGGGCGAGTAACACGGTCCGCGTTTAACGGACCGCGTTCACACGCCTTAGGCTTGACCCCGGAGCCTGCAAGGGTCATTCCGTCGCCAACCCGGCGGAATGACCCGGGTCCGGGTTTCCCAGCAAAGATCACCTGGCGCCGATGAGTAAGGCGTACCAGAACCACTCTCAGGAGGACCCCCGTGGCGAAGGCGAAGTTCGAGCGGACTAAGCCGCACGTCAACATCGGCACCATCGGTCACATCGACCACGGTAAGACGACCCTCACGGCCGCCATTACCAAGGTGCTGCACGACGCGTACCCGGACCTGAACGAGGCCTCGGCCTTCGACCAGATCGACAAGGCTCCCGAGGAGCGCCAGCGCGGTATCACCATCTCCATCGCGCACGTCGAGTACCAGACCGAGACGCGTCACTACGCCCACGTCGACTGCCCCGGTCACGCGGACTACATCAAGAACATGATCACGGGTGCGGCGCAGATGGACGGCGCCATCCTCGTGGTCGCCGCCACCGACGGCCCGATGCCGCAGACCAAGGAGCACGTGCTCCTGGCCCGCCAGGTCGGCGTTCCGTACATCGTCGTCGCCCTGAACAAGGCCGACATGGTGGACGACGAGGAGATCCTGGAGCTTGTCGAGCTCGAGGTGCGTGAGCTCCTCTCCGAGTACGAGTTCCCGGGCGACGACGTTCCCGTCGTCAAGGTCTCCGCTCTGAAGGCCCTCGAGGGCGACAAGGAGTGGGGCAACTCGGTCCTCGAGCTCATGAAGGCCGTGGACGAGGCCATCCCGGAGCCCGAGCGCGACGTCGACAAGCCGTTCCTGATGCCGATCGAGGACGTCTTCACCATCACCGGTCGCGGTACGGTCGTCACCGGCCGCATCGAGCGTGGTGTCCTCAAGGTCAACGAGACCGTCGACATCATCGGCATCAAGACCGAGAAGACCACCACCACGGTCACCGGCATCGAGATGTTCCGGAAGCTCCTCGACGAGGGCCAGGCCGGTGAGAACGTCGGTCTGCTGCTTCGCGGCATCAAGCGCGAGGACGTCGAGCGCGGCCAGGTCATCATCAAGCCGGGCTCGGTCACCCCGCACACCGAGTTCGAGGCGCAGGCCTACATCCTGTCCAAGGACGAGGGTGGCCGCCACACGCCGTTCTTCAACAACTACCGTCCGCAGTTCTACTTCCGTACGACGGACGTGACCGGCGTCGTGACCCTCCCCGAGGGCACCGAGATGGTCATGCCGGGTGACAACACCGAGATGAAGGTGGAGCTCATCCAGCCCGTCGCCATGGAAGAGGGCCTGAAGTTCGCCATCCGTGAGGGTGGCCGGACCGTGGGCGCCGGCCAGGTCACCAAGATCAACAAGTAAGTTCCGCTTACTTGTTGGGTCGATGACCTGACCTGGGCTTGATGCCTGAGAGGACCCGCACGACTTCGGTCGTGCGGGTCCTTTCGCGTGGGCGCCCGGTACCGGCGCGGTCCGCGTGATCAGTCGGTCCGCGCCTCGCCCGGTGGCCGTTCCGCGGCTCGGGCCAGCCGGGCGGCCAGCTCCCCGAGCGCCTGCCGCAGTTCGTCGGGACGGTGGATGGTGAAGGGCCATTCCAGGGAGGCCAGCAGGTGTGCCATGCCGCCCAGATGCTCGGCCCGCGCCCGCATGAGGACGCCGGTGGGCCGGGCGGTGAGCGTCACCGCCGAGCCGGGCAGCCGGCGGGCGATCTCGCCGAGGGGGCCGTGGATCGTCACCTCGACCTGCCAGCGGTAGAGCCCCTTGGCCAGGTTCGCGGTCAGGTGGGCGACGGGATCGAAGCCGTCGGGTGCGGTGAAGCGGCCGGCCCGGGAGGTGACGGAGGCGATGCGGTCGATGCGGAAGGTGCGCAGGCCCTCGCGGAGGTGGTCGTGGCCCACGACGTACCAGCGGCCGGTGTGGAAGACCACGCCGTAGGGGTCGATGTCGCGTTCGGTGTCTTCGTGGCGCGAGGACCGGTGGTGGATGCCGACGGTCGTGCGGGCGCGGGAGGCCTGGGCCAGGGCCAGCAGGACGCCCGTCCCGGGTGCCTGCCCGGTCACGGCGCCCGCGGTGAACGAGAGGGTCTCCCGCATCGCGGCGAGCGGTTCGCGCAGGGAGTCCGGCAGCACCCGTTCGATCTTGGCCAGGGCGCCGGCACTGGCCGGTGCGGCCGTGCCCATGCCCAGGCGTTCCGCCGCGAGCAGGCCGAGGACGACGGCGAGGGCCTCGTCGTTGGTGAGCACCAGGGGCGGCATGCGGTAGCCGCGGGCCAGCCGGTAGCCGCCGTAGCGGCCGCGCTCGGCCTCCACCGGGATGCCCAGTTCCCGCAGGTGGGCGGTGTAGCGGCGGACGGTGCGGACATCGGTGCCCAGCCGGCCCGCCAGCTCCGTCCCGGTGAGCCCGGCGTTCGACTGGAGGAGCTCCAGCAGGGTCAGCACACGGGTCAGGGGATGCGACATGGATCCCTCGACGTTTCAGGGCGGATTCTGTCCTGTATCGACTCTACGCTCCCCGCAGGACCTACTTCTGGGAGATCACATGGCCACCTTCGTACTCGTTCCCGGCGCCTGGCTCGGGGCGTGGGTCTGGGAGGACACCGCCGGTGCCCTGCGGGAGCGCGGCCACACGGCGCTGCCGCTGACCCTGACCGGCCTGGCCGAGCGCGGCGACCAGGGCGGGCCCGGGACGGACCTGGAGACCCACATCGCGGACATCACCGGCTTCGTCGAGCGGAACGCGCTGCGTGACGTCACGCTGGTCGCCCACAGCTACGCGGCCGCGCCGGTCACCGGGGCGGCCGCGCGTCTCGGCGGACGGCTGGAGCGCGTCGTCTACGTGGACAGCGCCCCGTTCGCCGAGGGCATGTGCATGCTCGACCTCATGCCCCCGCAGGCGGCGGACCAGCTCCGGCAGGAGGTCGCCGCGTCCGGTGACGGGTGGCGGCTGCCGATGCCGCCCTTCGAGGTCGTCGGCCTGTCCAGCAGCCTCGACGGACTCGACGAGGACCGGCGGGACGTGCTGCGCGCACGGGCCACCCCGCAGCCGTTCGGCACCTACACCCAGCCCCTGGCCGGCCCGGCCGAGCCCGGCGCCGGGGTGGACCGCGTCCTGGTCGCCTGCCACGACTTCACGCGGTTGCTGGACGCCGGCGTGCCGATGCCGGCCCACCTGAACCAGCCGCCGTGGCGGCGCTTCGACCTGCCCACCGGCCACTGGCCGATGCTGTCCGCGCCCGTCGAGCTGGCCGGCGTCCTCGACGAGTGCTGCACCGTCACCCGGACCTGAGCACGGACGGGCCCGGGCGCTCTCCCGCTTCGCACCCGGGCCCTGCCCCCCTGTCCCCCGTGGGGCGGTCAGTGGATCACACGCGCTGCCACAGCGCCGGGACGTTCGACGGCTCCCAGCCCGGCTGGGCCTGGTGGCCCTGGAGGCAGCGGTACGTGGCGCCGCCGTACGTCACGGTGTCGCCCGGCTGGTAGACCGTGCCGGCCGCCCAGGTGCCGCCGCCCGGCGGGGGCTCTTCGGGGCCGCCGCCACCGGACGTCTTCAGGATGAGCCCGTAGTTCGTCAGCAGCGGGTTGATCGGCTGGAAGAAGGTCTCGCCGCCGCTGCCGCAGTTGCCCGAGCCGCCCGAGGTGACGCCCTGGGCCCGGCTGCCGGACTCGGCGCCCCGCACCCAGGCGCCCGCGAAGTCCGCGCCGAGCGCCGCCCGCAGCCGGCCCGCCACGGCGCCCGCCTCGCCCTCGTTCACCAGGCGCCGTTCGGCCTGGTGCCGGTCCAGGCCGAGGTCGCGCCGCATGGCGTTCAGCAGGGCGGGCGGGGCGGCGTCGGTGCGGAGGGTCCGTGCCGCGGAGGGCGCCGACGGCCGCGCGGCCTCGGCCGCCCCGGCGCTCGCGGAGCCGCTGAAGCCCGGCCACGAGCAGGGCGGCCGCGGCCGCGAGGGCGGCGCCCGCGGCTCCGGCCCGGGTGTGCCGCTGGGACACGGAGGACAGGGAGGGCATGGGGACTCCTCGGTCTCGGTGGGGAGGTGCCGAAACCGTAGGGAGGGCCGGGCGGCGGGCATAAGACACCGGCCGGCCCCCTCCCCGGCGTTATGGAACACGCGCGGGCGTCCCCGAGGGCCCGTCGCTCAGCCCACGGCGGCCGCGTCGCCGTGGGCCGCGAGCCACGCGGTGTAGCTGTCGCTGCCCGCGGCGACGCCCGCGTGGGCGACGCGGGCCTGGGCGAGGACCGTGGCGGCGGTGTCCTGCCGCTGGGTCCCGGCGTGCCAGCCGAGCAGGTGCCGCCAGGCCAGGGGCGTGCCGGTGAGCGGCCGGGTGACGATGCCGGGCGTGGTCGGGAACGTGGCCCGGCACAGCCCGACCGCCCGGCCCACCTGCACGAGGTGCACCAGGGAGGCGGTGTCGGTCTCGTACATGCGGTGCGGGGTGAACCCGGCGCGGGCGCAGGACGCGGTGAAGCAGTCCCCGAAGCAGCCGTCACCGGGCACGCAGGCCCACTCCTCGCCCGCCAGCTCGGTCAGGTCCACCTCGGGGCGGTGGGCGAGCGGGTGGCCGTCGGGCACCATGACGAACACCGGGTCGACGGCGACCTCCCGCCAGACCAGGCCCTCCGCGCCGGGCGGGGACGCCGACCCGCAGGTCCCGGCGAGGGCGAAGTCCAGGCGCCCCTCGGCGAGCTGCTCGGCCAGCTCCCGTTCCGACCAGGACGTGCAGGTCGTCATCCGGGCGTCCGGTGCCACGCCCGCCAGCCGGTCCACCAGCGCGCCCAGGAGGGGGCCGTGGGTGCCGCCCAGCCGGAGCCGCTCCGCGGTGCGCGGGGCCGCACGGGCGAACCGGGCCGCCTCCTGCTGGAGGTCGGTGACCGCGGGCAGCACGATCCGGCTTCGCTCCAGCACCAGTTCCCCCAGCGCGGTGGCCCGCACGCCGTGTCGTCCGCGCTCGAACAGGGCGCCGCCCAGGGCGCGTTCGATCCGCTTGAGCTGTGCGCTCAACGCGGGCTGCGCGAGCCCCAGCGCCGTCGCCGCCCTGGTGAGGCTGCCGGCGTCGGCGATGGCCCGGACCGTCCTGAGATGCCGCAACTCCAGCTCCATGAGGGGAGCTTGCGACGAAGGCGGGGCCGGGGCAAGACGCTGGTACAGACCAGTGCCGCCGAAGGGGCGCCGGGCGGTACGGCGGCACCGGGCCGGGTGCCGCCGTACGGGCGTGGCGGGTGCCTCAGATCCGGTGGACCGTGTGCAGGGTCTTCGCGTAGGTCCCGGTGCCGTCGAGGACCGACCTGCCGCCCAGATCGGACATGGTCGGGCCGTTGACCGTCTTGCGGCTGGACAGGAAGCGGCGCAGGCCCTCGGCGTCCGGGCCGAGGTAGATGCCGACGTGGTCCACGGTGGCCGCCGGGCCGTCGTCGCCGGAGTCGGCGTTGAACAGGACGAGGTCGCCGGGCTGGAGCCGCGCGGCGGCGGGCGGGTTCGTGCCGTCGGTGCGGTCGACGCGGACGCCGGGCGCGTACTCGGCCATGTCCCGGGACTTGCGCGGCAGCCGGGTACCCGAGGTGTCCGCGCCCGCGGCCATCGGTACGCCCAGGTGGTAGCCGTAGACCATGCGGGTGTAGCCCGAGCAGTCGAGGTTGCCGGCCTGCTTGGCGGACGGGCCGGTGTAGGCGCCGTCGGGGAAGGTCCAGCCGGTGTTCATGTACTCGTGGAAGTCGGCGCCCTCGTAGCGGTAGCCCCGCGGGTCCAGGTAGCCGTACCCGGCCTCGCCCAGGACCTGCCTGCCCTCGGCCGGGCCGGCACCGGCGACGACGGCCGGCGCCCCGGCGAGGAACATCGCGGCGTGGGCGAGGACGTCCGGGGCGGTGGAGCCGTACCAGCCGCGGACGGTGGTCTCCAGCTCCGGGGTCCAGACGCCGTCGAAGGGCTCGGGCAGCACCCGCACCCAGTCGGAGTGGGTGACGGCGGGCGGTGCCGCCCAGTTCGCCGCGTCCACCTGGAAGCGGCTGACCAGGAGCCGGACGGGCAGGTTCGTGGTGCCCTGGTTGGCGAGCGCGCGCAGGCCGACGCGGCCCTTGCCGAAGGTGGCGTCGGTGACGTCGGCGGTCCATGCGGACGGCTCGGTGTCGGCGGAGCGCCAGGCCTTGGCCCGGATCCGGGTGCCCTCGCGGCGGACCCGTATCGTCCAGTCGGTGCCCGCGGGCACGCCGGTGGCCAGGGTCACCGCCGTGGCGAGCTGGGTGACGGTGTCGGCGACCTCCTTCTCCACCCGGAGCTGGACGGAGCCGGACGTGGTGAAGGACAGCCGGGCCCGGTAGCTGTTGTGCGTGTCCTGGTAGCCGAAGGACAGGGCGTACGAGCAGGCGTCGCCGGCCGGGACCTTGTCGAACCGCGCGACGGAGCTGACGTCCAGGTCGGTGATCTCGCCGTCACGGAGGGTGGCATGGCGGCTGGCGTAGTCGGTGGTGAGGGCGATGATCCCGGTGCCCGGTACCACCGAGTAGTCGGAGTCCGCCGGTCCGAGGGTGGACCAGCTTCCGCCGCCCGGTGAGGTGCCCCAGTACGCGCGGTCGTCCGCGGGCAGCGAGGGGTCGGGCAGCGTGCGCTCGAAGTCGTCCGCGAAGGGTCTCTTGTTCTCGGTGAAGGTCCGCTCCGGTCCGGGCAGCAGGACGGTGCGCGCCCCGTGGGTCAGGAGCGCGACCCGTCTGCCGCCGGAGGTGACCTCGGTGCGGGCCGGGGTGCCCGGCAGCACGCCGGCGGTGAGCCGGGAGGCCAGGGTGAGACCGCCGAAGTAGGCGGGGCCCAGGGGCGGCAGCGTCACGGCGGAGCGTGCCGCGGCGAGAGAGGCGGGCTGGGTGGGAGCGGCCACCGGCGAGGCCGCCGGGGCCGCGGCGGGGGCGGGCGAGGCGGAGGCCCTGGCGCCGAGCGGGAGCGTGGCGGCAGAGGCCGCGAGAGCGGCGAGCACGCCGCGCCGTGAGGTGTTGGTCATGACCGACATCATCGGGCCGCGCGGTGGCACGCCCGGCACCGGCTCGACCACGAGTGATCGTCAAGGGCCGGAACCGGCCTGGTCGTTCGTGTTGCCGTCGAGGAGTTCCCGGGTGCGCCGCACCAGCGCCTCCCGTACGGAGTCGGGCGCCAGGACGCGCAGGGGTGTGCCCAGGCCGAGCAGGTACGTGGCGAGCCTCTCGGCGTCGGGGCCGCCGACCTCGACGACCGTGGCGCCGGGGCCGTCGGCGCGGTGGGTGCCGACGGTGGACGGGACGAGCCGCAGCGCCTGGTCCGGTGGCATCGGGAGGCGCACCGTCGCCCGCAGCGGGTAGGGGCCGGTGGCGACGGAGCGGGAGACGAGCAGCGCCGGGTCGGGCGGGTCGGTGATCTCCACCGGGCGTCCGGTGGGCCGCAGCCGCTGGACGCGGTCGGCCCGGAAGGTCCGCCACCGGTCCCGTTCCACGTCGCGGGCCACGAAGTACCAGCGGTGCCCCGTGTGGACCAGGCGGTACGGGTCGACGTCCCGGACCGTGGCCCGCCCCTCCCAGTCGCGGTACGACAGCCGGGCGCGCTCGGCCCGGCGGCAGGCGGCGGCCAGCTCCAGCAGCATGCCGGGCGGGATCTGCGGCCCGCCGGCCCTGGGGGTGTGGACGAAGGCGGCGTCCATGTCGCCCAGCCGGTCCGCGACCCGCCGGGGCAGCACCTGGCGCAGCTTCAGCAGCGCCGACAGGGCGGCCTGGTCACCGCCGAGCGCCCCGCTCAGCGCGGCCTCCCGCAGCCCGACGGCCACGGCCAGCGCCTCCTCGTCGTCCAGGATCAGCGGGGGCGTCCGCGTGCCGGGGCGCAGGCGGTAGCCGCCCCAGGGGCCGGGGTCGGACTCGACGGCGTAGCCGAGTTCCCGCAGCCGGGCGATGTCCCGGCGCACGGTCCGCTCGGTGACCTCGATGCGCGCGGCCAGCTCACCGCAGGTCCAGGAGGGCCGGACGGCCAGCAGGGAGACCAGCCGCAGCAGCCGGGCTGACGTACTCAGCATGTCGGCGAAGTTTTCCACACGCCGGCCCGTGACCCGGACCGAACGCGTCCTGGTCGCGTCCTACCGTTCCCGCCATGACGAACACCACGGAAAACACTTCGGCGCCCGCGCTCCGCTACTCGGCGGTCACCTTCGACTGCCCCGACCCGGCCGAGATGGCCCGCTTCTACGGCCAGGCCCTCGGCCTGTCCGTCGTCTTCTCCACCGACGACTTCGTCCTGCTCGGGCAGCAGGACGGAGCGGCCGGCCTCGGCTTCAACCGCCTGGCCGACTACCGCCGTCCCACCTGGCCGGACCCCGCGCGGGAGAAGCAGGCCCACATCGACCTCGGCGCCGACGACCTGGACGCGGCCGAGGCCCGGCTGCTGGCCCTGGGGGCGACGAAGCCCGATTTCCAGCCGGACCCGGACCGGTGGCGGGTGCTCCTGGACCCGGCCGGCCACCCGTTCTGCGTGTCGGCGGTGGCGTGAGCGGTCCGGTACCGCCTGGGATTCAGAAGCCGGGTTCCGGTGGGCCGAGGCGCAGTTCGGCCCACACGGTCTTGCGGGGAGAGCGGCCCTCCGTCACTCCCCAGCGGTGCGCGAACGCCTCCACGAGCAGCAGCCCGCGGCCCGACTCCGCTTCGGGGTCGGGCGTTCGGGGCTCGGGGAGCCGTTCGCCCCGGGTGTCCGTGACCTCGACGCGCAGGGTGTCGCCGACGACGTACAGGGTGAGCCGGAAATCACGGCCGGGGACGCGTCCGTGGGCCGCCGCGTTCGCGGCCAGCTCGGCGACGACGTGCCGTGCCGGGTCCAGGGGCAGTTCCCAGGAACGGAGTTGCTCGGTCGCCAGCAGGCGGGCCAGACGGGCACCGCGGGGCGTCGGGGAGAGCTGCACGCTGAAGTTGCGGACGGACGCCTGGAGTTCGGCGGATTTCTGATTCACGTCACTCAGCGTGGCGGTGTCTGCGTACCGTGAGAAGTGACTCAGCGGGTACGTATGGTCACTGTCCGGAGCTTGTCCGGTGCTGTCGGGGCTGTCGGAGGCGGACGTACGGGTAGGGCGCTGGGAGCCACAGCCAGGACGACGAAGGGGCGCGGAATGACGGTCGAGGCGGAGGCGGGCCCGCTCAGGGGCGAGGCCGACGAGCCGGGCTGGGAGGTGGACCCGGACGACGAGTGGGGCGTCGCCGTCATCGCCACCGTCGGACGGCAGTTGAAGCTCCGGCGCGAGGCGGTGGGGATGCGGGCCGCCGACTTCGGGGCCGCCGTGGGGTACGGGGAGGACCTCGTCTACAAGGTCGAGGGCGGCAAGCGGATCCCCCGGCAGGAGTACCTGGACAGGGCCGACGACGTCCTGAACGCGGGCGGGCTCATCGCGGCGACGTGGGAGGACGTGAAGAAGGTCCGGTACCCGAAGAAGGTTCGGGAGCTGGGGCAGTTGGAAGGTAAGGCCGTTGAGATCGGCATCTACGAGTGCAACAGCGTGCATGGGCTGTTGCAGACACCGGACCACGCCCGCGCACTGATGGAGGCTGCGCAGCCGTCGTACTCGCCGGACGACGTGGAGCGCATGGTGGCCGCTCGGATGGCCCGCCAGACTGTGTTCGAACGGGACCCGGCGCCGTCGATCCACTTCGTCTTGGAGGAGGCACCGTTGCGGCGGCCGATTGGCGGCACAATGGTGTGGCAGCGCCAGCTCGAACACCTTCTGGAGGTGGGGAGGTTGAATCCCGTCACGCTTCAGGTGATGCCGACGGACACTGACGCCCACCCGGGCGTGGACGGCAAGATCGAGCTGCTGAAGTTCCCGGACGGTACGGCCGTGGGGCGTTCCGACGGCGCGTTCAACGGCCGGCCGATCGCCGACCCGAAAGACCTGCGCATTCTTGAGCTGCGGTATGGCACCATCCGGGCGCAGGCTCTCCCGCCGAGGGAGTCGCTGGCCTTCATCGAACGATTGCTGGGAGAGACATGATCCGTAAGGCATCCGCCAGGGACGCCTCCGAGCTGGCGTGGTTCAAGAGCAGTTACAGCAGCGGCACTGACGGCAACTCCTGCGTCGAGCTGGCCATCACCCCCGGCACCGTCCACGTCCGCGACTCCAAGCACACCGCAGGCCCCCGCCTGACCCTCACGCCCGCCGCCTGGACGGAGTTCCTGACGTACGCGTCGGAGCGCTGACGACCTCCTGGGTCCCGACGACCGCGAGCAGCTCCAGCAACCCCGCGCTGTCCGTCCCGACGGCCGGGGTGAACCAGAGCAGCCGCTGCCGCCCGTCCTCGCTGAACAGGTTGAGGCAGTTGACCTCGATCACGCCGAGCGTGGGGTGGACGATGCGCTTGCGGTCGTCGCGGCGGAAGGCCACGTCGTGGTCGGCCCACAGCGCGGCGAACTCGGGGGAGACGTCGAGCAGCGTGCGGATCATCGAGCCGGCTTCCGGGTCCTTGGCGTCCCTGCGCGCCGCCGCGGCCCGCAGGTCGGCGACGAAGGCGCGGGACTGCCTCTCGTGGTCGGCCTCGGGATGCAGGCGCCTGGCGTCGGGCTCGGTGAACCACCGGTGGACGAAGCTGGCCCGGGGCCCCCGGAACGCGGACTGGTCCCCGACCAGCGCCACGGCCAGCGGGTTCTGCACGAGGGTGACGTGCAGGTCGGTGATCACCTGCGCCGGGGTCGAGGACAGCCGGCCGAGCAGGTCGAGCATGCCGGGATGCACGTGCGGGACGGTCCCGCCCCGCACCGGCACCGGCCGGTCCGCGAGCCGGAACAGATAGTCGCGTTCGTCGGCGGACAGCCGCAGCGCCCGCGCCAGCGCGGCGATCATCTGCTCGGACGGCTGGGAGCCGGCGCCGCGCTCCAGCTCGTTGTAGTAGTCCACCGACGCCCCGGCGAGCTGGGCGACCTCCTCGCGGCGCAGCCCCGGCACCCGGCGCCGCGGCCCGGCCGGGAGCCCCACGTCGGCCGGACGGATCCGCTCCCGCCGCGACCGCAGGAACGCTCCCAGCTCGGCGTACTTCACAGCGCTCATGCCGTCCATTCTGCGCCGGGCGGGGACGGTGACCCAGGGGATGACATCCCCTGGCTGCGCCGGCCGCGGCGGCGCATCGTGGAGCCATGACCACGCACACGAACCAGAACGACACCGCACGGAACGGGCGCGTCGCCGTCGTCACCGGCGCATCCCGCGGCATCGGCCGGGCGGTCGCGCGGAGGCTCGCACAGGACGGCCTCGCCGTCGTAGTGAACTACGCCCGCGGCGCGGCGGCCGCCGAGGAGAACGTGGCCGCGATCACCGAGGCCGGCGGGCGGGCGATCGCCGTACAGGCCGACGTGGCGGAGGAGAAGGAGGTCGCCGCGCTCTTCGACCGGGCGGAGGAGGAGTTCGGCGCCGTCGACGTGGTCGTGAACTCGGCCGGCCGGATGACCCTGTCGACCATCGCCGACCTGGACCTCGCGGCCATGGACGCCATGCACCGCACCAACATCCGCGGCACCTTCGTGGTCGCCCGGCAGGCGGCCCGGCGACTGCGGGCGGGCGGCTCCTTCGTGGGGTTCTCGACGTCCGTCGTCGGCGCGCAGTTCCCGACCTACGGCGCGTACTCGGCGAGCAAGGGCGCCGTGGAGGCGATGGTGCTGATCATGGCGCGTGAGCTGCGCGGCCGCGACATCACGGTGAACGCCGTCGCCCCCGGGCCCACGGCCACGGACATGTTCCTCGCGGACAAGACGCCCGAGCGGATCGAGCAGCTCGCCAAGACCCCGCCCCTGGAGCGGCTGGGCACCCCGGAGGACATCGCCGCCGTGGTCGCCTTCCTGAGCAGCCCCGCCGGCCACTGGGTGAACGGCCAGACCCTGCGCGCCAACGGAGGCCTGGTCTGACACCCCGCGCCCACGGAACGGCGGCGGTGCGCACGGGCCGTGAGCACCGTCGCCGTTCCGGCCTACGTCGGCGCGCACCCCAGGTCGGCCATCGCCTTGGGGGAGTAGGCGCGGAGGAGGTCGGTCAACGCGGATCTGCGCTGCTCGGTGTCCTCCGGCGTACTCCGTTCGAGCTGGAGCAGGGTGACGAACTTCTTATCGCCGCCGTCACGGGTGCACCCCGTGACCGCCGTCGCCCCGCGGTCCGCCACCCGGGCGGCCTCGCCCACGTCCACCGGGGCGGGGTCGCCGAGTCGCAGGAGCGCACGGTCCTGCACCTTCAGCGGGTCGGTGTCCGGCGGCACCAGGTCGTCGGCGACGTACAGGATCAGCCGGTCGTCGACGGTGACGCGGCAGCGGGGGCTCGTGTTCCCGGCGTCGTAGGCGCGCTGGGTGAGCTTCTCGCCGTCCGGCAGGAACGGCGCGAGCAGGTCGGAGCCGACCCTCACGCCGCACAGGTCCTCGGGGACCGCGTAGTCCCGGCCCCCGTCCGAGCAGCCGGTGGCGACGGACAGCAGGACGGCCACGGCCGCGCCCAGACGGACACCGGGCCGGCGCGGCCGCGACTTCCCGGTGGTGGCTGTACGGCTGCTCACTGATCCCCCGCCAGTCCCTGCGCGCGGGCGTTCCCGTCGAACGCGGCTCCGTTGATCTCCGACGTGAGGGTGTAGCGGTTGTTGCCCTTGTGGTCGGGGTTCGCGTCCATCCAGATGTCGGCGAGCTTCTGCAGCTGGTTCTCGCGGGCGGTGAAGACCTCTCCGTTCTGGCGCGCGTTCTCCTGGTCGATGCGGGCCTGCTCGTCGAGCTGCCACTGGTAGGCGAGCGCGTCGACGCCGCGCTGCACGGCGTCGCCGGCGACGGGGATGAAGTTCGCGGCGCCGCCGAAGCCGTGATAGAGCCACTTCGCGTCCCAGGACGGGTCGTCCTTGTCCGTGTCCAGGGCCTGGTAGCGGGCCTCCTCCAGGAATCCGGTGGTGTGCCCGGCCCGGAGCAGCGTCTCCTTCGGATCGCTGGGGTGGTCGTTGTAGATGTCGCGGACCATCTCCTGGTTGAGACCGTCGTTGAGGACGCCGTAGGCGTTCTGGTCGCGGGAGACCTGCTTGGTCACCTCCATGAGCTGGTGCCGGTCGAGCTGACGCGGGTCGCCCTTGTCGTCAGCGAGCGAACTGGCCGTGTGGTGGACCTCGTCGCCGTAGTTGACCAGCACGGTCGCCATGTCGTCCCGGAACTCGCCGGGCATGTCGTCGCCCGCCTCCGAGAGGTACTTCAGCGACCGGTCGAGCACCCGGCGGTTCTCCGCGGTGTGCTCCACCGGGACGGCGTGGGAGTCGTTGGGGTTGACGCCGGTGGCCGCGGCCACCAGTGCCTTGCCGGTCGCCTCACGGGACGAGTTGCCGTCGCCGTCGTCCAGAGGGGTGTCGTCGAAGACGGGGCGGTCCTTCAGCACCCACTGGGCATTGTCCTGCGGTTTCGTGGTGTTGAAGAACTCCGTCGCCGCCTCGGGGCTGTCGGACAGCGCGGTCATGTAGCCGGTCATCGGGTCGCGGCCGAAGTCGTCGCCGATGAAGTTCATCTTGGGCATCGGCGGCAGACCGCCGTTCCAGGTGTTGCCCGGGATCTTCATCTTCTTCTCGGTCTCGACCAGGGCGTTGCCGTACTTGTTCAGGAACGAGTCGTCGTAGTCCCCGACGCGCATGAGGTTGCTCATGAGCTGGAAGCCGTAGACCTGCGTTCCGCGGGTCTGGATGCGGTCGTCGCCGAGCTGGACCATCCGGTCCTCCCACTGGCGCATGGCGGGGGAGTCGGAGCGGGTGGCACCGGCGAGGGTGAGACCGATGTTCTTCTGCAGGTCGCCCAGCTGGTCGTGGCGTGAACGCTGCAGGCCACCGCCATCGGAGGGGTCCGCGAGGTCGGCCCAGAAGTCGAGGGTCCCCTTCGGGCCGAGGGTGGTGGCGAACTTCTCCTGGAAGAGCGGGTCGTTCCGGTGGGCGGCGAGCGTGCGATTGAGCTGGTCGAACTCCTCGGGGGACATGTCGTCCCCCTTCTTCTTGATCAGGTCCGCGTACTTCTCGGCCTCGTCCAGGGCCTCGGCGGCGGAGTCCCGGTCCGCGTAGGAGGCGCCGGAGAAGCCGTACGTCGTCTGGTCCACCAGGACGCGCAGGGCCTCGGCGGCCGAGTCGTCGCTCTTGGTGGCCGCCTTCAGGATGCGTTCCACCTCGTCGCGCAGGTTGTCCACGTCCTGCTGGCTGTGGTCGGGAAGCGACGTGCCCGCCGCCGCCCGGTCCGGGTGGATGTTCATGGTCACGGTGAACGATCCGTTCCCGGTGTCCGCCACCGTGAGGTTCTTCTTCAGCCCCCGCTCGATCGCCTCGTTGAGCTGCTGGCGGTAACCGACCAGTTCTCCGTGCGTGTCCAGCAGGATGTTGTGGATGCTGGACGCCTCGGTGTGCGCGTCGGCGAACTCGCCGGCGGTCCTCGTGATGAAGTCGCGGGAGACCGTGGCGTTCACACCCGCCCAGTTGGCCTTCGTGGCGGCCGCCTGGAGGCCTTCGCGGGCGTCCTTCTCGAGCGTCTCCAGGTGCTTGACGACCTTCGCCCAGTCGTCGGTGGCCGTCTTCAGCTTGGCGAAGTTCCCGAAGCGGAGGGTTTCCAGGTCCATCAGCCGCCCGCCTCCTCACGGAAACCCTTGTCCAGGGTGGCGATGCTGCTCAACTGGCCGCTGATGAAGTGTTCGTTCCCCCGGTGCACCTTCTTCGTGAACTCCAGGTGGTTGGAGATGTGGGCGCAGGCGTCGAGGAGCGACGTCAGCTGCTTCTCCCACCGCTCCTGCACGTGGTCCAGCGCGCCGCCCACGCTGAAGCCCTGCGTCTTGAGGTCGGACGCGGCGGACTGGCTGCTCGACCAGGCGTCCCGGCCGTGGTTCCCCAGGGAGTCCCACAGGTCGAAGGCCTTGTTGCCGATGGCCGCCAGATCCTGCTGGTCGACGGTCAGCACGCCCTGTGGCGTGCCCCCACCGCCCCCACCGTCCGCCGGCAGCTGATTGAGCCGCATATGCGTGGCATCACGCTGCGCCACCTCCTGCTTCAGCTGCTCCCATTCTGCCCACGCCACGCCTGCGCCCCCTTCTTCGCCCGTCCGGTCCTCGGTTCGGTTCAAGTCGATCTTGTCTGGCCGGGGTGGCAGGGGCAAGGTCGCCGGTTCGGGCGCGGTCGTATACGAGTCGCAGGACCGGCTGGCGTGCCGGCTGGCGCCGGCTGTGCGAATTTCGGGACGGAGAACCCGGAGGTATCGGAACATTACTTCCAAAATATGGCGATGGTGTCTCACATGGTGGAAGTCCGGAGGGCGCATGGTGGCCAGGGAGTTTACGTAAGAGTCACACTGGAGCGTCCCTGCGCGCGGCAACGGCGCCGAGCGCCCCTCACCGGACGGGACAGGAGCCACGCCGGCCGCCCCTCCCGGCCCCCCTCCCGGACCCGGTGTCAGCCGTGCCAGAAAGGGCTTCCGTGACGACGCGATCCGAATCGAAGACCACGCTCGACCACCTGCTCGCCGAGATCGAACACCGCAACCCGGCCCAGCCCGAGTTCCACCAGGCCGTCCACGAGGTGCTGGAGACGCTCGCCCCCGTGGTCGCGGCGCGCCCCGAGTACGCGGAGCCGGGCCTCATCGAGCGGCTGGTCGAGCCCGAGCGGCAGGTCATCTTCCGCGTGCCGTGGCAGGACGACCAGGGGCGGGTCCACGTCAACCGCGGCTTCCGGGTGGAGTTCAACAGCGCGCTCGGCCCGTACAAGGGCGGCCTGCGCTTCCACCCGTCCGTGAACCTGGGCGTCATCAAGTTCCTGGGCTTCGAGCAGATCTTCAAGAACGCCCTGACCGGCCTCGGCATCGGCGGCGGCAAGGGCGGCAGCGACTTCGACCCGCACGGCCGTAGCGACGCGGAGGTCATGCGGTTCTGCCAGTCCTTCATGACGGAGCTCCACCGGCACATCGGCGAGCACACGGACGTCCCGGCCGGTGACATCGGCGTCGGCGGCCGCGAGATCGGCTACCTGTTCGGCCAGTACCGCCGCATCACCAACCGCTGGGAGGCGGGCGTCCTCACCGGCAAGGGCGCGGGCTGGGGCGGCTCGCTGATCCGCCCCGAGGCGACCGGCTACGGCAACGTCCTCTTCGCCGCGGCCATGCTGCGCGAGCGCGGGGAGGACCTGGAGGGCCAGACGGCGGTCGTGTCCGGCTCCGGCAACGTCGCGATCTACACCATCGAGAAGCTGGCCGCCCTCGGCGCCAACGCCATCACCTGCTCCGACTCCTCCGGCTACGTGGTCGACGAGAAGGGCATCGACCTGGAACTGCTCAAGCAGATCAAGGAGGTCGAGCGCGGCCGCGTCGACACGTACGCCGAGCGGCGGGGCGCCTCGGCGCGCTTCGTGCCCGGCGGGCGGGTCTGGGAGGTCCCTGCCGACATCGCGCTGCCGTCGGCCACCCAGAACGAGCTGGACGAGAACGACGCCGCCGCGCTGATCCGCAACGGCGTCAAGGCGGTCTCCGAGGGCGCCAACATGCCGACCACCCCCGAGGCCGTCCACCTCCTCCAGCGCTCCGGCGTCGCCTTCGGCCCCGGCAAGGCGGCGAACGCGGGCGGGGTCGCGGTCAGCGCCCTGGAAATGGCCC
The DNA here is from genome assembly GCF_056173025.1 of Streptomyces sp. 63XJN7_1_ISO-PGPR-S23-121. Taxonomy (NCBI): domain Bacteria; kingdom Bacillati; phylum Actinomycetota; class Actinomycetes; order Kitasatosporales; family Streptomycetaceae; genus Streptomyces; species Streptomyces sp. 63XJN7_1_ISO-PGPR-S23-121. The sequence continues at coordinate 665,273 of NZ_CM149653.1, forward strand.
AGAACCACGCGCGTACGTCGTGGACGGCGGAGCGCGTCGAGGACGAGCTGACGCACATCATGAACGACATCCACACCACCTGCCACGAGACCGCCGAGCGTTACGGTGCCCCCGGCGACTACGTGACCGGTGCCAACATCGCCGGCTTCGAGCGCGTCGCCGACTCGATGCTCGCCCAGGGCGTCATCTGACGCACGGGTGAACACGCCGCCAACGCCGAACGGGGTGTTGGCGGCGAGTCGACGAAAGCACTACCGCCGTCGTGAACGGTGTTCTTGGCTGGGCGGATGGTGCGTGCGGCGGACAGTGGAACACGGATACCCGAGCGGGTCGCGGGACGGCTGACGGGACGGGCGGCAGGACGGTTCAAGCAACCGCTCCCGCCACTCGCCGTGACCGTCCCGGCCGGCCCGACGGCGCCCACCGGCCGGCCGGCGCCGGGCGGGCGCCTCTACGTCATCGACGGCATCCGGCTGCTCGCCGCCCTGATGGTGGCCGTGCACCACTACGCCGGTACCTACCGGGCCGACCGCCCCGGCAACCTGATCTGGGACCGGCCGGTGTCCGAGATCATGCCGACGGTCTTCCGGTTCGCCTCCTACGGCTGGATCGGCGTCGAGATCTTCTTCGTGATCAGCGGCTTCGTGATCTGCATGTCGTGCTGGGGCCGCACCCCGCGCCAGTTCTTCGTCTCCCGGGTGATCCGGCTCTACCCGGCGTACTGGTTCGCCGTCGCCTTCACCACCGCCGTGCTGATCGCCGTACCGGGCGTGTGGGAGCGCCTGCGCCTGCGCGAGATACTGCTCAACCTGACCATGCTCCAGTCCGGCTCGGCCGTGCCCAACGTCGACGGCGTCTACTGGACCCTCTGGTCGGAACTGCGCTTCTACCTGCTCTTCCTCGTCGTGGTCGCCATGGGGCTGACGTACCGCAGAGTGGTCCTGTTCTGCTGCCTGTGGGGCGCGGCGGCGATGCTCGCCCCCATATCCCACCTGCCCCTGCTGGAGCTGATCGCCAACCCGGACGGCGCCTGGTACTTCATCGCGGGCCTGGCCCTCTACCTCATGCACCGCTTCGGCCAGGACCTCCTGCTGTGGGGCATCCTCGCCATGGCCTGGCTCATGGGCCAGCTCGAGCTCGGCAACCGCATCGAGCGGATCGAGCACGTCTCCGGCTGGCGGGGGAGTGTGCTGATCTACACCGTGTTCCTGCTCTTCATGGTCGCCGTTGCGCTCGGTCACACCGACCGCGTCCGCTGGAAGTGGCTGGTCACGGCGGGCGCCATGACGTACCCCCTCTACCTGATCCACTACGCCGCCGGCACGGCCCTCATCAACCGCCTCCACGACACCATGGACCCCCGCCTCCTGGTGGCCGCGATCATCACCGGCTTCATGGTCCTTAGCTACCTGATCCACCGCTGCGTGGAGCGCCCGTTGTCCCGCCTCCTGAAGAAGGGCCTGAACACGTCCTTCACCCGCATGCGGAACGCGGGGAACGGGGCCTGAGGCCGCAACGGAGGACCCCCTTCGAGTGATCAGCTCGTCACGCTTCGTGATGAGTGCGGTATCGTCACCCTCGGTGATGATCGGTGCCGGGAGCACCTGTCTGTCTCTGGGGGAGGCGATGCGTCGTGAGCGGTGCCGTGGTGCCGGGGCCGGTGGGCGGTGGGCGGAAGGTTCTGGCCTCCTCGCCCGCCGAGAAGGCGGCTGCCGTGCGGGCGATCGAGGAGCACATCCAGCCCGACACCGCCAAGGCCGGGGCGTGGGCGGACGAGGACACCGGGAACGCGGTCAAGGCGTTCGCCGCCAAGGACGGCGACGGCTGGGACACCTCCGCGGCGCTGAGGAAGGCCCACGAGACCTGGGGCGGTCAGGTGAAGAACCTGATGGACCGGCTCGACACGGAGAAGGGCGCGCTGCGCGGCGCCGGGACGGTCCTGACGGGCACGGACCAGGGAGTGGGCGCCCAGGCGCTGAGGATCCGGCAGCCGTCGGCGCTGGACCGGTTCTGAGGACGCGGGGCAGGGGGAGCGGGCGCATGCCGACGTACCACGAGATCATGACCACCGACTTCGGCGCGCTCACCACCGCCGCCGACCGGTGGGACGGCATGGCGGGCGAGTTCGCCGAGCAGGAGAAGGCCTACCGGCGTGACGTCCACGGCATCTCCATGGGCACCGGCTGGGTGGGCCTGAGCGCCGACGCGGCGAACCGGCGGTTCGACATCACGCTCCGGGAGTTCGGGTCCGCGCAGACGGAGGCGAGGGCGGTGGCGGGGCTGCTGAGGGACGCGCACGCGCAGTTCGTGGAGCTGCGGGGGCGGCTGAGGGCCGCTCGGCGGGAGGCTGTCGACGCGGGCATAAGGGTCTCCGAGCAGGGCCGGGTGAGCCTGGACACCGAGCGTCTGCCGGACGCGGAACGGCGGACACTGCACGTCGACCCCGCCGGGTGGCAGGAGGCAGTCCGGTCCTGGCAGGACCGCATCGACAAGGCGGTACGGGACGTCACGGACGCGGACGCGGGCGTGCGGATCGCCCTCCACGCCGTCGTGGTCGACTCCGGCGTCGCCGCCGGGGGCAAGGGCTTCAACGGCGAGGCGAAGGACGACGTCGAGACGTACGAGGGCGAGGCGGCCGAGAAGGCGCTGGAGAAGCTCCGCGACGGCGGACGCCTGTCCGGCCGGGAGATCGCCGAGCTCGAGCGGACGTTCCGCGACAACAGCGACGATCCGGCGTTCTCACGGGCCCTCCTGGACGGTCTGGGCGCCGAGGGCACCCTCACGCTGACGAACGAGCTGAATGACCTGATCCACGTCCAAGGCGGCGACCGAGCGGTCCGCTACTCGACGATTGAGACCGGCTTGGCCAACGCCCTGGCCTCGGCGACGAAGGACACGAAGTCGTCGTGGTACCAGGGCTGGCGCGAGGACATGCGCGAAGCCGGCGTGGAGCGGCACGGCACCGACGCGCAGGGCGCCCGCCTGGACAAGGCCGTCGGCTACCAGTCGCTCGTCACGCTGATGCAGAAGGGGCACGGGTACTCGCCGGACATGCTCGGCGACCTCACCGACGACATGATCGCGGCGGAGAAGAAGGACCCGGGCCTCTGGCAGCTGAAGGGCGAGTACGCCGGTAAGCGGGACGGCTGGTTCGCCAACGATCCGGTGGACGGCATGCTCGGGATCATGAGCCACGACCCCGACGCGGCGGCGGCGTATCTCGCCTCTGACGAGAAGATGACGTACCTGATGAAGGACCGGGACTGGAACGTCATGCTGCATGAGCGCGAGGGCGCGAAGGTCGGCACGTACACGCCGGGCGTGGACGGCGACGACCGCGCGGGCCTCGGCGCGGCACTCCAGGCCGCGGCGACGGGCATCGACCCGGCGGACGAGAACGCGCGGTACGTGGAACACACGCGTCAGAACGACGCGGTATTCCAGTCGGCGATCACGACCCTGTCCGCCAGAGGCGACGACTTCCCCCCGTCCCTGCGTGAACCGATGGCCAACATCCTGGTCAACCACGGGGGCACGGTGCACACGGCGATGAGCGAGATTGACGTCGCAGAGTCACCCCTGGCACAGACCGACCTTTTCGAGGTCGCCAAGCAAATTTCAAAGGACCAGGCCGCCTACAGCACCCTGAATGGTGGGCTGAATCAGGCGATGGTGGCTGACATCCACGAGCACAGTCAGTCTGGCTCGACCGAGTCGCTCACTCGGGCGGGACGGACAGTGGGATTTCTTGAAGAAGCGCGTGTGCAGGCGCAAGGTGCCCCTGAGGTCGCGGAGTTCGCCGCGAAACCACTCATCGACGAAGCGATCAGTTACATTCCGGTTGCTAGTGACAAGGTGCAGCAGGGGGTCGACCATGTCACGGACATGTGGTTGGAAGATGAGCAGAAGAGGCTTGACGGTCAGCGTGCCGAGAACAACATCAAGACCGCTGAATTGAGAAACAGGCAACTCATGGCCCTTGCCGACGAATGGCAGGCAGCGCATGCAGGTGAAGTCGACGCCACATATGACGCGCAGGATGCCATTGATACGGCGGCTGGTCGCGGTGGCGTGAAAGGCAGGGATATGTCGGGAAGTGATCCGCGCTGATGGGAAGGGCCCTGACGAGACTGAGCGCGACCATTCTCACGCTGAGTTTTTCCCTTTTGGCAACATCCTGCGGGAGCGGTAATGATTTCAAGCCGCCAAAGAGGATTTGTGGCACGCTCGTCGACTGGAAGCTTGTCGATCCTTTAGTCGGTTCCATCGATGACCTTCACGAGTACAGTCGGGTGGATCGATCGGAACTCATCTCAGCCCCATGCACGATATTCTCTAGCGGTAACCGACTCATGGAGTTCCACTTTTACTGGACTTCGGATGCACCCGGATTCGCTCAGCGGTCTGAGTTCGATCCGATCTTTGTTGACGTTTCGCAGTGGCGCAAAGCAAGCATTGGCGATGAGTCGGTTGTAGGTAGGAACGGCGCAATTGCGAGCACCTCGTGCCTCACCGCCCGCGGGCAACATTTCACGCTCAAGTTGCACCTGCCCCAGGCGAGCATCCTCGACGAGGAAAATCGTACGAAGGTTGAGGCGTTCATGCGTGCCTACTTCCCCGCCACCGTCAAGACTCTGCGTTGCGGGTGAGGGGTGTGTCGGTCAGGCGGGACAGGAGCTTCGCGTAGACCGTTGTCGCCGCTGCCACGGTCGTCGCGATCGTCGACAGGGCGAGGATGCCCAGCAGCGCCGGCCACTGGCGGAGCTCGCTGTCGCAGACGCCGTCCACCCGCTGGAACGGGTCGATCAGCGGCCCCTTGCAGCGCTGCTCACCCGCACCGGAGCCGTAGGAGTGGGACTCGGGGCCGTACGAGGAGAGCAGCAGGATCGCGAAGCAGCCCCACAGGGCCAGCGCCAGCAGGATCCACGCGATCGACCACTTGTCCGCACGCCCCGCCGCCAGGGCCCCCGCCCGTTCCGCCTCCGTCGCCCCGTCCGTGCCGGCTGCCGCCACGCGCGTCCCCTCCCGAATGTCCGGTCATATCCCGCCGCACCCGCCCGCCCGGCGGGGCACGGTTTGACCTACGTCACGTCCGGGGTATTCTCTCCGGCTCGATTGGCCAGGCCCCCGTCGTGTATGGCAGACTAGCCGAGTTGCTCGGTCGAGTGCCGATGCTGCGCGCCTCCCGCCGGGAGGACCGGAAGCGAGTCCCACAGTACTCGTCGCCCCTGATCAGGGGCGGAAGTACGGGAATCTTCCGGGAAGTGTCAGCGGGGTGCAGACCAGGCGCCCGGTGGGCCTCTCGCCCCCGCCCGCGGTTCCGGAAGGGCCCGCACTCCCCAGCAGGGAAGTCCCGAAGAGGGACATCTGTGTCAGCGGGAGCGCGACACGCCCGACCGCGTGGGTCGGAGGTGAGGGTAGGGAACACCGGGTTCCAGAGCGTTTTCGAGAGACAGGACTACGAAGTAGCCATGGCGGGACAGAAGATCCGCATCCGGCTCAAGGCCTACGACCACGAGGTCATCGACTCCTCGGCGAAGAAGATCGTCGAGACGGTGACGCGTACTGGTGCGTCGGTCGCGGGCCCGGTGCCGCTGCCCACTGAGAAGAACGTGTACTGCGTCATCAAGTCGCCGCACAAGTACAAGGACTCGCGCGAGCACTTCGAGATGCGCACGCACAAGCGCCTGATCGACATCCTCGACCCGACCCCCAAGACCGTTGACTCTCTGATGCGACTCGACCTCCCGGCCGGTGTCGACATCGAGATCAAGCTCTGAAGGCCGGTGATCTGAGAATGGCTAAGCAGATCAAGGGCATCCTGGGCGAGAAGCTCGGCATGACGCAGGTGTGGGACGAGAACAACCGCGTTGTTCCGGTCACCGTCGTCAAGGCCAGCCCCAACGTCGTCACCCAGGTCCGTACGAACGACGTCGACGGCTACGAGTCGGTCCAGATCGCCTTCGGCGAGATCGACCCGCGCAAGGTGAACAAGCCCCTCAAGGGCCACTTCGCCAAGGCCGACGTCACCCCCCGCCGTCACCTCGTTGAGATCCGCACGTCGGACGCCTCCGAGTACACGCTGGGCCAGGAAGTCACCGCCGAGGTCTTCGAGTCCGGCGTGAAGGTCGACGTGACCGGCAAGAGCAAGGGCAAGGGCTTCGCCGGTGTCATGAAGCGTCACAACTTCAAGGGCCTCGGCGCCGGTCACGGCACCCAGCGCAAGCACCGCTCTCCCGGTTCCATCGGTGGCTGCGCCACCCCGGGCCGCGTGTTCAAGGGCCTCCGCATGGCGGGTCGCATGGGCAACGAGCGGGTCACCACCCAGAACCTGACCGTCCACGCCGTTGACGCGGAGAAGGGTCTGCTGCTCATCAAGGGCGCGGTTCCCGGTCCGAACGGCGGCCTCGTCCTGGTCCGCACCGCGGCCAAGGGGGCCTGAGGTAACCGATGAGCACTGTTGACATCCTTTCGCCTGCCGGCGAGAAGACCGGTAGCGTCGAGCTCCCCGCGGAGATCTTCGGCGTGGAGAAGATCAGCATCCCGCTGATCCACCAGGTCGTCGTCGCGCAGAACGCCGCTGCCCGCCAGGGCACGCACAAGACCAAGCGTCGCGGCGAGGTCCGTGGTGGCGGCAAGAAGCCGTACCGCCAGAAGGGCACCGGCCGCGCGCGCCAGGGTTCGACCCGTGCGCCGCAGTTCGCCGGTGGTGGCGTCGTGCACGGTCCCGTGCCGCGCGACTACTCGCAGCGGACCCCGAAGAAGATGAAGGCCGCGGCCCTGCGCCACGCCCTCACCGACCGGGCCCGCCACAACCGCATCCACGTCGTCACCGGCGTGATCGAGGGCGACAACCCCTCCACCAAGGCCGCCCGGAGCCTGTTCGGCAAGATCAGCGAGCGTAAGAACCTGCTGCTCGTCGCCGACCGCTCCGACGAGGCCGCGTGGCTGTCCGCCCGCAACCTGCCCCAGATCCACATCCTGGAGCCGGGCCAGCTGAACACGTACGACGTTCTCGTCTCGGACGACGTGGTCTTCACCCAGGCCGCTTTCGAGTCCTTCGTGTCTGGCCCCAAGGCCGCTGACACCGAAGGGAGCGAGGCCTGATGGCTACGCGTCACCCGAGCATCGCCTCGAAGGCCGCCAAGGCGGCCAAGGCCGCGCGCGTCGCCAAGGCGCGTCGCCACGAGGCCGAGGGCAAGAACACCGTCGTGACCCCGGCGAGCAAGGCGTTCACGGACCCCCGTGACGTGCTGCTCAAGCCGGTCGTGTCCGAGAAGAGCTACGCGCTGCTCGACGAGAACAAGTACACGTTCGTCGTCGCGCCGGGCTCCAACAAGACCCAGATCAAGGAGGCCGTCCAGGCGGTCTTCTCGGTCAAGGTCACCGGGGTCAACACGATCAACCGCCAGGGCAAGCGCAAGCGGACCCGCACGGGCTTCGGCAAGCGTGCCGACAGCAAGCGCGCGATCGTGACCCTCGCCGAGGGCGACCGTATCGACATCTTCGGCGGTCCGACCTCCTGACGGAGGTCCGGATCGTCCGATATCGGACGAGGACTGAGAAATGGGTATCCGCAAGTACAAGCCGACGACTCCGGGCCGTCGTGGCTCCAGCGTCGCCGACTTCGTCGAGGTCACGCGGTCCACGCCGGAGAAGTCGCTGGTCCGCCCGCTGCACAGCAAGGGCGGCCGTAACAACGCCGGTCGTGTGACCGTTCGCCACCAGGGTGGCGGACACAAGCGCGCCTACCGCGTGATCGACTTCCGTCGTCACGACAAGGACGGCGTGCCGGCGAAGGTCGCGCACATCGAGTACGACCCCAACCGCACCGCGCGCATCGCGCTGCTGCACTACGCCGACGGCGAGAAGCGCTACATCCTCGCCCCGCGCAACCTGCAGCAGGGCGACCGCGTCGAGAACGGTCCCGGGGCCGACATCAAGCCGGGCAACAACCTGGCCCTCCGCAACATCCCGGTCGGTACCACGATCCACGCGATCGAGCTCCGTCCCGGTGGCGGTGCCAAGTTCGCCCGCTCCGCCGGCGCCTCCGTGCAGCTGCTCGCGAAGGAGGGCACCATGGCCCACCTCCGCATGCCGTCCGGAGAGATCCGCCTGGTCGACCAGCGCTGCCGCGCCACGGTCGGCGAGGTCGGCAACGCCGAGCAGAGCAACATCAACTGGGGCAAGGCGGGCCGCAAGCGGTGGCTGGGCGTTCGCCCGACCGTCCGTGGTGTGGTCATGAACCCGGTGGACCACCCGCACGGTGGTGGTGAGGGCCGGACCTCCGGTGGTCGTCACCCCGTGTCCCCGTGGGGCAAGAAGGAAGGCCGTACTCGTTCGCCCAAGAAGGCGTCGAACAAGTACATCGTCCGCCGCCGCAAGACGAACAAGAAGCGCTAAGGACGGGTTGAGATGCCTCGTAGCTTGAAGAAGGGACCCTTCGTCGACGACCACCTGATCAAGAAGGTGGACGTCCAGAACGAAGCCGGTACCAAGAACGTCATCAAGACCTGGTCCCGTCGCTCGATGATCGTCCCGGCGATGCTCGGCCACACGATCGCGGTGCACAACGGCAAGACCCACATCCCGGTGTTTGTCACCGAGTCCATGGTCGGCCACAAGCTCGGCGAGTTCTCGCCGACGCGCACCTTCCGGGGTCACGTCAAGGACGACCGGAAGTCGAAGCGCCGCTAGTCAGCGGGGTGTGAAAGACCATGACAAACACTGAAGGGACAACCATGGAAGCCAGGGCCCAGGCGCGGTACATCCGCGTCACGCCCATGAAGGCCCGCCGCGTGGTGGACCTCATCCGTGGCATGGATGCCACGGAGGCTCAGGCGGTCCTGCGTTTCGCCCCGCAGGCCGCGAGCGTGCCGGTTGGCAAGGTGCTGGACAGCGCCATTGCCAACGCCGCGCACAACTACGACCACACCGACGCCGACAGCCTCTTCATTTCCGAGGCGTACGTCGACGAGGGCCCGACCCTGAAGCGGTTCCGTCCGCGCGCCCAGGGCCGCGCCTACCGGATCCGCAAGCGGACCAGCCACATCACCGTGGTCGTCAGCAGCAAGGAAGGAACCCGGTAATGGGCCAGAAGGTTAACCCGCATGGGTTCCGGCTCGGCATCACCACGGACTTCAAGTCCCGCTGGTACGCCGACAAGCTGTACAAGGACTACGTCAAGGAAGACGTCGCCATCCGTCGGATGATGACGTCCGGCATGGAGCGCGCCGGTATCTCGAAGGTGGAGATCGAGCGCACCCGTGACCGCGTGCGTGTGGACATCCACACCGCTCGTCCCGGCATCGTCATCGGCCGCCGCGGCGCCGAGGCCGACCGCATCCGCGGTGACCTGGAGAAGCTGACCGGCAAGCAGGTCCAGCTGAACATCCTCGAGGTCAAGAGCCCGGAGACGGACGCTCAGCTGGTGGCCCAGGCCGTCGCCGAGCAGCTGTCCTCCCGCGTCTCCTTCCGCCGTGCCATGCGCAAGAGCATGCAGGGCACGATGAAGGCCGGCGCCAAGGGCATCAAGATCCAGTGCGGTGGCCGTCTCGGCGGCGCCGAGATGTCCCGCTCGGAGTTCTACCGCGAGGGCCGTGTGCCCCTGCACACGCTCCGCGCGAACGTGGACTACGGCTTCTTCGAGGCCAAGACGACCTTCGGCCGCATCGGTGTGAAGGTCTGGATCTACAAGGGCGACGTCAAGAACATCGCCGAGGTCCGCGCCGAGAACGCTGCCGCCCGTGCGGGTAACCGCCCGGCCCGCGGTGGCGCCGACCGCCCGGCCCGTGGTGGCCGCGGTGGAGAGCGGCGCGGTCGCAAGCCGCAGCAGCAGTCGGCTCCGGCCGCCGAGGCCCCCAAGGCCGAGGCGCCCGCCGCTGCCGCTCCGGCTGAGAGCACCGGAACGGAGGCCTGACCGAAATGCTGATCCCCCGTAGGGTCAAGCACCGCAAGCAGCACCACCCGAAGCGCAACGGTATGTCCAAGGGTGGAACGCAGGTTGCGTTCGGCGAGTACGGCATCCAGGCGCTGACCCCGGCCTACGTCACGAACCGCCAGATCGAGGCGGCTCGTATCGCGATGACCCGTCACATCAAGCGTGGCGGCAAGGTCTGGATCAACATCTACCCGGACCGTCCGCTCACGAAGAAGCCGGCCGAGACCCGCATGGGTTCCGGTAAGGGTTCGCCGGAGTGGTGGATCGCCAACGTCAAGCCCGGACGCGTCATGTTCGAGCTGTCGTACCCCAACGAGAAGATCGCCCGTGAGGCGCTGACTCGTGCGGCCCACAAGCTGCCGATGAAGTGCCGGATCGTCAAGCGCGAGGCAGGTGAAGCGTGATGTCGGCCGGTACCAAGGCGTCCGAGCTGCGCGAACTGGGTGACGAGGAGCTTCTGGCGAAGCTCCGCGAAGCCAAGGAAGAGCTGTTCAACCTCCGCTTCCAGGCGGCGACCGGTCAGCTCGAGAACCACGGTCGGCTCAAGGCCGTCCGTAAGGACATCGCGCGGATCTACACCCTGATGCGTGAGCGCGAGCTGGGCATCGAGACGGTGGAGAGCGCCTGATGAGCGAGAGCAACGTGACTGAGAACACCGAGGCACGCGGATTCCGCAAGACCCGCGAGGGTCTGGTCGTCAGCGACAAGATGGACAAGACCGTCGTCGTCGCCGTCGAGGACCGCGTCAAGCACGCGCTGTACGGCAAGGTCATCCGCCGTACGAACAAGCTCAAGGCCCACGACGAGCAGAACGCCGCGGGTGTCGGCGACCGCGTCCTCCTCATGGAGACCCGGCCGCTGTCATCGACGAAGCGCTGGCGCGTCGTGGAGATCCTCGAGAAGGCGAAGTAGTCGGCAGGGGCTCCGGCCCCGCTGACCCCGCCGGGGGCCCCGGCCCCCGGCGGTGGTTCGCCTCCCAGAGGCACAAGTAATTCCTGCGGAGTTCCCGCAGGACGGTTCCGCCAGGCTCTCCGGACCAACACCCGGAGGGAACCGGCAGACAATCAGGAGATAGACGTGATCCAGCAGGAGTCGCGACTGCGTGTCGCCGACAACACGGGTGCGAAGGAGATCCTCTGCATCCGTGTGCTCGGTGGCTCCGGTCGCCGCTACGCGGGTATCGGTGACGTCATCGTCGCCACCGTCAAGGACGCGATCCCCGGTGGCAACGTGAAGAAGGGTGACGTCGTCAAGGCGGTCATCGTTCGCACCGTCAAGGAGCGCCGCCGTCCGGACGGCTCGTACATCCGCTTCGACGAGAACGCCGCCGTCATTCTGAAGAACGACGGCGACCCTCGCGGCACCCGTATCTTCGGCCCGGTCGGCCGTGAGCTGCGCGAGAAGAAGTTCATGAAGATCATCTCCCTCGCGCCGGAGGTGCTGTGAGCATGAAGATCAAGAAGGGCGACCTGGTTCAGGTCATCACCGGTAAGGACAAGGGCAAGCAGGGCAAGGTCATCGCGGCCTTCCCCCGTGAGGACCGTGTCCTGGTCGAGGGTGTCAACCGGGTCAAGAAGCACACCAAGGCCGGTCCGACCGCTCGCGGTTCGCAGGCCGGCGGCATCGTGACCACCGAGGCCCCGATCCACGTCTCCAACGTCCAGCTGGTCGTGGAGAAGGACGGCAACAAGGTCGTCACGCGCGTCGGTTACCGCTTCGACGACGAGGGCAACAAGATCCGCGTTGCCAAGCGGACGGGTGAGGACATCTGATGGCGACCACCACCACTCCGCGTCTGAAGACGAAGTACCGCGAGGAGATCGCGGGCAAGCTGCGTGAGGAGTTCTCCTACGAGAACGTCATGCAGATTCCCGGCCTCGTCAAGATCGTGGTCAACATGGGTGTGGGCGACGCCGCCCGCGACTCCAAGCTGATCGAGGGCGCCATCCGCGACCTCACCACGATCACCGGTCAGAAGCCGGCCGTCACCAAGGCCCGCAAGTCCATCGCGCAGTTCAAGCTGCGTGAGGGTCAGCCGATCGGTGCCCACGTCACGCTTCGTGGCGACCGCATGTGGGAGTTCCTGGACCGCACCCTGTCGCTCGCGCTCCCGCGCATCCGCGACTTCCGCGGCCTGTCCCCCAAGCAGTTCGACGGCCGTGGCAACTACACCTTCGGTCTCACGGAGCAGGTCATGTTCCACGAGATCGACCAGGACAAGATCGACCGCACCCGGGGTATGGACATCACCGTGGTGACCACGGCGACCAACGACGCTGAGGGCCGCGCGCTCCTCCGTCACCTCGGCTTCCCCTTCAAGGAGGCGTGAGCGAGATGGCGAAGAAGGCTCTGATTGCCAAGGCTGCTCGCAAGCCCAAGTTCGGTGTCCGCGGCTACACGCGCTGCCAGCGCTGCGGCCGTCCGCACTCCGTGTACCGCAAGTTCGGCCTGTGCCGCGTGTGCCTTCGTGAGATGGCTCACCGTGGCGAGCTGCCGGGCGTGACCAAGAGTTCCTGGTAATCCGGTAATTCCGGGTTATTCAGACTCTCGGTAAGCATCTGGGTCGGCAGGGGCCCGTCTCCGCATGCCTTAGGCTTGTGGGGTTGGGCGTCTGCCGCCCGTACGACTTACTACGCCGTAGGTCCACCGCGCCGCACCCGTCCCGTCTCGGATCGGGGAGAGGGATGGCGCACCAGGAAACCCCGGCGAGAGAGGCCGAAGGCCAATTCATGACCATGACTGATCCGATCGCAGACATGCTTACGCGTCTGCGGAACGCGAACTCGGCGTACCACGACTCCGTGACGATGCCGGCGTCCAAGATCAAGTCTCACATCGCGGAGATCCTCCAGCAGGAGGGCTTCATCACGGGCTGGAAGGTCGAGGACGCCGAGGTCGGCAAGAACCTCGTTCTCGAGCTGAAGTTCGGCCCGAACCGTGAGCGCTCCATCGCGGGCATCAAGCGGATCTCCAAGCCCGGTCTCCGGGTGTACGCGAAGTCCACCAACCTGCCGAAGGTGCTGGGCGGCCTCGGCGTGGCGATCATCTCCACGTCGCACGGGCTCCTCACCGACAAGCAGGCCGGCAAGAAGGGCGTGGGTGGGGAAGTCCTCGCCTACGTCTGGTAGCGGAAGGGAACGGAGGAAACAGCTATGTCGCGCATCGGCAAGCTCCCCATCGCGGTTCCCGCCGGCGTGGACGTCACCATCGACGGCCGTACGGTCGCGGTCAAGGGCCCCAAGGGCACGCTGACCCACACCGTCGTCGCGCCGATCGACATCGCCAAGGGTGAGGACGGCGTTCTGAACGTCACCCGCCCCAACGACGAGCGTCAGAGCAAGGCCCTGCACGGCCTGTCCCGCACGCTGGTGGCGAACATGATCACCGGCGTGACCCAGGGTTACGTGAAGAAGCTCGAGATCAGCGGTGTCGGTTACCGCGTCGTCGCCAAGGGTTCGAACCTGGAGTTCTCCCTCGGTTACAGCCACCCGATCACCGTCGAGGCCCCCGAGGGCATCACCTTCAAGGTGGAGTCCCCGACCCGCTTCTCGGTCGAGGGCATCGACAAGCAGAAGGTCGGCGAGGTTGCGGCCAACATCCGCAAGCTGCGCAAGCCCGACCCGTACAAGGCCAAGGGCGTCAAGTACGAGGGCGAAGTCATCCGCCGCAAGGTCGGAAAGGCGGGTAAGTAAGCCATGGCATACGGACAGAAGATCCTCAAGGGCGACGCCTACAAGCGCGCCGCGATCAAGCGCCGCCACATCCGGATTCGCAAGAATCTCTCCGGTACGGCGGAGCGTCCGCGTCTGGTCGTGACCCGCTCCAACCGTCACATCGTGGCGCAGGTGATCGACGACCTCAAGGGCCACACCCTGGCGTCGGCGTCCACCCTGGACACCTCGATCCGTGGTGGCGAGGGCGACAAGTCCGCGCAGGCCAAGCAGGTCGGGGCCCTGGTCGCCGAGCGCGCCAAGGCCGCCGGTGTCGAGGCCGTCGTGTTCGACCGTGGTGGCAACCAGTACGCCGGGCGCATCGCCGCTCTGGCGGACGCCGCCCGCGAAGCCGGACTGAAGTTCTGAGCCGGTTCCGTAGCTAGCGGAAAAAGAGAGAGGTAATTCCAATGGCTGGACCCCAGCGCCGCGGAAGCGGTGCCGGTGGCGGCGAGCGGCGGGACCGGAAGGGCCGTGACGGCGGCGCAGCTGCCGCCGAGAAGACCGCTTACGTTGAGCGCGTCGTCGCGATCAACCGCGTCGCCAAGGTTGTGAAGGGTGGTCGTCGCTTCAGCTTCACCGCGCTGGTCGTGGTGGGCGACGGTGACGGCACCGTGGGTGTCGGATACGGCAAGGCCAAGGAGGTGCCGGCCGCCATCGCCAAGGGCGTTGAGGAGGCCAAGAAGCACTTCTTCAAGGTCCCCCGCATCCAGGGCACCATCCCGCACCCCATCCAGGGTGAGAAGGCTGCCGGCGTCGTGCTGCTCAAGCCCGCGTCCCCGGGTACCGGTGTGATCGCCGGTGGTCCGGTGCGCGCCGTGCTCGAGTGCGCCGGTATCCACGACGTGCTGTCGAAGTCGCTCGGCTCCGACAACGCCATCAACATCGTGCACGCGACCGTGGAGGCCCTCAAGGGCCTGCAGCGTCCCGAGGAGATCGCGGCCCGCCGTGGTCTGCCGCTCGAGGACGTCGCCCCCGCGGCTCTTCTCCGTGCGCGTGCCGGGGCGGGTGCGTAATCATGGCGCAGCTCAAGATTACGCAGGTCAAGTCCTACATCGGCAGCAAGCAGAACCACCGTGACACCCTGCGCTCCCTTGGTCTCAAGGGCATCAACACGCAGGTCGTCAAGGAGGACCGCCCCGAGTTCCGCGGCATGGTGCACACCGTCCGCCACCTCGTGACGGTCGAGGAGGTCGACTGATCATGGCGGAGCAGAACCCGCTCAAGATCCACAACCTCCGTCCCGCCCCGGGCGCCAAGACCGCCAAGACCCGTGTGGGTCGTGGTGAGGCGTCGAAGGGTAAGACGGCCGGTCGTGGTACCAAGGGCACGAAGGCCCGTTACCAGGTTCCGGAGCGCTTCGAGGGTGGCCAGATGCCCCTCCACATGCGTCTCCCGAAGCTGAAGGGCTTCAAGAACCCGTTCAAGACCGAGTTCCAGGTCGTGAACCTCGACAAGCTGGCCGCGCTGTACCCCGAGGGTGGCGAGGTCACCGTCGAGGGTCTCGTGGCCAAGGGTGCCGTTCGCAAGAACAGCCTCGTCAAGGTCCTCGGCCAGGGCGAGATCTCCGTGGCGCTGCAGGTGACGGTCGACGCCGTCTCCGGCTCCGCCAAGGAGAAGATCACCGCCGCGGGCGGTACCGTCACCGAGCTCGTCTGAGCCATTCGGGCGTCTCGATGACCTGAACGATCCCGACCGGGGATACTCCACAAAAGGGGTATCCCCGGTTGGTCGTTCCAAGGGCAGTGGTCCCGCCGGTAAGGTGGCCTGCGCTGCCCTCTTTCACGGGTGCCACACATGGGGCACCCTGAACGGCAGTTGGCCGTTATCCCCTAAGTCGTCAGTCGAACCTCAAGACCGTCACCCTTGACGCAGAAGCGCGGGGGTCGCAGGAGGCACCGTGCTCACCGCGTTCGCCCGGGCGTTCAAGACGCCCGACCTGCGCAAGAAGCTGCTCTTCACGCTCGGCATCATCGTGGTGTACCGGCTCGGTACCCACATCCCGATCCCCGGCGTCGACTACAAGAGCGTCCAGGAGTGTGTGGACCAGGCGTCCGGCAACCAGGGCCTCTTCGGTCTGGTCAACATGTTCAGCGGTGGCGCCCTGCTGCAGATCACGGTCTTCGCGCTCGGCATCATGCCGTACATCACGGCGAGCATCATTCTGCAGCTGCTGACCGTGGTGATCCCGCGCCTGGAGGCCCTGAAGAAGGAGGGCCAGGCGGGTACGGCGAAGATCACGCAGTACACCCGCTACCTGACCATGGCGCTCGCCATCCTGCAGGGCACCGGCCTGGTGGCCACCGCCCGCAGCGGCGCCCTCTTCTCCGGCTGCACCGTCGCCGGCCAGATCGTGCCCGACCGCTCGATCTTCAGCACCGTCGTGATGGTGGTCTGCATGACCGCCGGTACGGCCGTCGTCATGTGGCTCGGTGAGCTTCGTCACCGACCGCGGCATCGGCAACGGCATGTCGATCCTGATGTTCATCTCGATCGCCGCGACCTTCCCGTCCGCCCTGTGGGCCATCAAGAAGCAGGGCGACCTGGCGGGCGGCTGGATCGAGTTCGGCACGGTGATCCTGGTCGGCCTGGTGATGGTCGGTCTCGTGGTCTTCGTGGAGCAGGCCCAGCGCCGCATTCCGGTCCAGTACGCGAAGCGCATGATCGGACGCCGTTCCTACGGCGGCACGTCCACGTACATCCCGCTGAAGGTGAACCAGGCGGGTGTGATCCCCGTCATCTTCGCCTCGTCGCTGCTCTACATCCCGGCGCTGATCGTCCAGTTCTCCAACTCGCAGGCGGGCTGGGCCACCTGGATCACGAAGAATCTCGCGGACACGGGGGCGACCCCGCACATCATCCTGTACTTCTTCCTGATCGTGTTCTTCGCCTTCTTCTACGTGGCTATCTCGTTCAACCCCGAGGAAGTCGCCGACAACATGAAGAAGTATGGTGGCTTCATCCCGGGCATCCGGGCTGGCCGACCGACCGCTGAGTACCTGAGCTACGTACTCAACCGGATCACCTGGCCGGGTTCGCTGTACCTGGGTCTGATCGCTCTCGTCCCGACAATGGCGTTGGCTGGTTTCGGGGCAAACCAGAACTTCCCGTTCGGCGGTACCAGCATCCTGATCATCGTGGGTGTGGGTCTCGAGACGGTGAAGCAGATCGAGAGCCAGCTCCAGCAGCGCAATTACGAAGGGTTCCTCCGCTGATGCGAATCGTCCTCGTCGGGCCGCCGGGTGCCGGAAAGGGAACGCAGGCCACCCGCCTTGCCGAGACGCTGCACATTCCGCACATCTCCACGGGAGACCTGTTCCGCGCGAACATCAGCCGGCAGACCGAGCTGGGCAAGCTCGCCAAGTCCTACATGGACGCCGGCAACCTCGTACCGGACGAGGTCACCATCGCCATGGCGAAGGACCGGATGGAGCAGCCCGACGCCGAGGGCGGCTTCCTGCTCGACGGTTTCCCGCGCAACGTGTCGCAGGCCGAGTCGCTGGACGAGCTCCTCCAGACCGAGAACATGAAGCTCGACGCGGTGCTGGACCTGGAGGCCCCCGAGGACGAGGTCGTCAAGCGGATCGCCGGCCGGCGCGTCTGCCGCAACGACTCGGCGCACGTCTTCCACGTGACGTACACCCCGCCGAAGAAGGAAGGCGTCTGCGACGTCTGCGGCGGCGAGCTGTACCAGCGGGACGACGACACCGAGGAGACGGTCCGCACGCGGCTCGAGGTCTACCACACGCAGACCGAGCCGATCATCGACTACTACAAGGCGCAGGGGCTGGTCGTCACCATCTCCGCGATGGGACCGGTGGGCGAGGTCACGACGCGGGCGCTGGAGGCGCTGAAGCGCGACAAGTAGTTCTCGCGTGGCTGCAGCCGCGGTTCCCTCTCGGGGCCGCGGCTGTGGTGTGCCCGGGGTGGGTCGCGCCCGTGGCACGACCGCCCGCGACCTGCCGCGGGGCCCGGCCCCGTATCGTTGAGTGCGTCCGTCTCTCCTCCGGTCCAGAAAGGCCGCAGCCCCCATGGTGCAGATCAAGAGCCCCGAGCAGATCGCCAAGATGCGTGAGGCGGGGCTGGTCGTGGCCGCCATCCACGCGGCGACGCGGGAGGCCGCCGTTCCCGGCGCCACCACCAAGGACCTGGACCAGGTCGCCCGCAAGGTGCTCGCGGAGCACGACGCCAAGCCGAACTTCCTCGGGTACGGCGGATTCCCGGCGACGATCTGCACGTCCGTGAACGAGGTCGTCGTCCACGGCATCCCGTCCGACGACGTCGTCCTCAAGGACGGCGACATCATCTCCATCGACTGCGGCGCGATCATCGACGGCTGGCACGGCGACGCCGCCTACACGGCTTTCGTGGGCTCCGGACACGCCCCGGAGCTGGTCGAGCTCTCCCGGGTGACCGAGGAGTCGATGTGGGCCGGGATCGCGGCGATGAAGCAGGGCAACCGGCTCGTCGACATCTCGCGGGCCGTCGAAACCTACATCCGCCGCCAGCCCAAGCCCGGCGGCGGCAAGTACGGGATCATCGAGGACTACGGCGGCCACGGCATCGGCACCGAGATGCACATGGACCCGCACCTGCTGAACTACGTCGACCGGCGCCGCGGCAAGGGCCCGAAGCTGGTGCCCGGCTTCTGCCTCGCCATCGAGCCGATGGTGTCGCTCGGCACCCCGAGGACCGAGGTCCTGGGGGACGACTGGACGGTCATCACGACCGACGGCACGTGGTCGTCGCACTGGGAGCACTCCGTGGCCCTGACGGAAGAGGGCCCCCTGGTCCTCACGGCGCCCGACGGTGGCAAGGCCAAGCTGGCGGAGCTGGGCGTCACGGCGGCACCGGACCCGCTGGCCTGACGCGGACCCGAGGCGCGTCCGGCGGCCGGGGGCGAAGCCGGCGATGGTGCCCCGCGGGCATGACGATCTCCCTCTTGGGGCAGACTTCCTCGTTTCGCCTTTCCGGGGGTGCTGACGTAGACTGACTCGTCGGCTCCAGTGCACCCCTATGCCTGCGTCTGCTCGCAGGGTGTAGCGGAGTCGATCAAGGTAGTCGATTCGAAGGGCGAAGCGTGGCCAAGAAGCAAGGTGCCATCGAGATCGAGGGCACTGTCGTCGAGTCTCTTCCGAACGCCATGTTCAGGGTCGAGCTCCAGAACGGCCACCAGGTCCTGGCACACATCAGCGGCAAGATGCGCATGCACTACATCCGCATCCTCCCTGACGACCGGGTCGTGGTGGAGCTGTCTCCGTACGACCTGACGCGTGGCCGGATCGTCTACCGGTACAAGTAGATCTTGCCCACGTCCCGCGGCAACGTGCCGGGGGACCGCCGGCAACTGACCCGGAGAACCTCACCCCATGAAGGTCAAGCCGAGCGTCAAGAAGATCTGCGACAAGTGCAGGGTGATCCGCCGTCACGGTCGGGTCATGGTCATCTGCGACAACCCGCGCCACAAGCAGCGCCAGGGCTGACGCACGACCGTTCCCTCCGCGATTCGCAGGACTTCGCGCGACGCGAGCTGAACATGTTCATACGCAGGACCCGGGCACCCAGGTGCCCGACACCCCCGGTTCGGAGGCCGGGGACCCGGTTCGTACCTGATACGGCGACCGGGGACCGGTTCTGTGGAAGACCTCCGACAATCAACTGGAGCCATTGAATGGCACGCGTTTCCGGTGTTGACATCCCGCGCGAAAAGCGCGTGGAGATCGCCCTCACCTACGTGTTCGGCATCGGCCGGACCCTTTCGCAGCAGACGCTGGCCGCCACCGGCGTCGACCCGAACACCCGCGTTCGCGACCTCTCCGAGGAGCAGCTCGTCGCGATCCGCGAGTACGTCGACAGCAACATCAAGACCGAGGGTGACCTCCGTCGCGAGATCCAGGCCGACATCCGCCGCAAGGTCGAGATCGGCACGTACCAGGGTCTGCGGCACCGCCGTGGCCTGCCCGTCCGCGGCCAGCGCACCAGCACCAACGCCCGCACCCGCAAGGGCCCGCGTCGCGCCATCGCCGGTAAGAAGAAGCCGGGCAAGAAGTAGTCCGCAGCGGACTCGCCGTCCAGCGGTCTTCGCTGTAGGACCGACCACCTCCCGTAGGAGAACGACATGCCCCCCAAGGGACGTCAGGGCGCCGCCAAGAAGGTGCGCCGCAAGGAAAAGAAGAACGTCGCTCACGGCCACGCGCACATCAAGAGCACGTTCAACAACACCATCGTGTCGATCACGGACCCGTCCGGCAACGTGATCTCCTGGGCCTCCGCCGGCCACGTCGGCTTCAAGGGCTCCCGGAAGTCCACGCCGTTCGCCGCGCAGATGGCCGCCGAGTCGGCTGCCCGCCGCGCTCAGGAGCACGGCATGCGCAAGGTCGACGTGTTCGTCAAGGGCCCGGGTTCCGGTCGTGAGACCGCCATCCGCTCCCTGCAGGCGACCGGCCTCGAGGTCGGTTCCATCCAGGACGTCACGCCCACCCCGCACAACGGCTGCCGTCCGCCGAAGCGTCGTCGCGTCTGACGCTCGGCACGCGGCGGACGGGCCTCCGGCTGGGGGTGTGGGGGTCGTCCCCCACATGTCGCAGCACGGCTGCCGTCCGCCGAAGCGTCGTCGCGTCTGACGCTCGGCACGCGGCGGACGGGCCTCCGGCTGGGGGTGTGGGGGTCGTCCCCCACATGTCGCAGCACGGCTGCCGTCCGCCGAAGCGTCGTCGCGTCTGATCTCGCTTCGTCAGGGATTTCCGGGCGGTACGGCTCTTTCGGGTCGTACCGCCCGTACCCTTGCAGTACAGAGTCGGGCGTCAAATAGCGGGCGCCCCTGACTGAAGGATTCACTCCATGCTGATCGCTCAGCGTCCCTCGTTGACCGAAGAGGTCGTCGACGAGTTCCGCTCCCGGTTCGTCATCGAGCCGCTGGAGCCGGGCTTCGGCTACACCCTCGGCAACTCCCTCCGCCGCACCCTCCTCTCGTCGATCCCCGGCGCTGCTGTCACCAGCATCCGCATCGACGGTGTCCTGCACGAGTTCACCACCGTGCCGGGCGTCAAGGAGGACGTCACCGACCTGATCCTCAACATCAAGCAGCTGGTCGTCTCCTCGGAGCACGACGAGCCGGTCGTGATGTACCTGCGCAAGCAGGGCCCGGGTCTGGTCACCGCCGCCGACATCGCGCCCCCGGCCGGTGTCGAGGTGCACAACCCCGACCTCGTCCTCGCCACGCTCAACGGCAAGGGCAAGCTGGAGATGGAGCTGACCGTCGAGCGCGGTCGCGGCTACGTCTCCGCCGTGCAGAACAAGCAGGTGGGCCAGGAGATCGGCCGTATCCCGGTCGACTCCATCTACTCGCCGGTTCTCAAGGTCACGTACAAGGTCGAGGCCACGCGTGTCGAGCAGCGCACCGACTTCGACAAGCTGATCGTCGACGTCGAGACGAAGCAGGCCATGCGTCCCCGTGACGCCATGGCGTCGGCCGGCAAGACCCTGGTCGAGCTGTTCGGTCTCGCCCGCGAGCTGAACATCGACGCCGAGGGCATCGACATGGGTCCGTCCCCGACGGACGCCGCGCTCGCCGCCGACCTCGCGCTGCCGATCGAGGAGCTCGAGCTCACCGTCCGGTCGTACAACTGCCTCAAGCGCGAGGGCATCCACTCCGTGGGTGAGCTCGTCGCCCGCTCCGAGGCCGACCTGCTGGACATCCGCAACTTCGGTGCGAAGTCCATCGACGAGGTCAAGGCGAAGCTGGCCGGCATGGGCCTGGCCCTCAAGGACAGCCCGCCCGGATTCGACCCGACCGCCGCTGCCGACGCGTTCGGTGCCGATGACGATGCTGACGCCGGTTTCGTGGAGACCGAGCAGTACTGATTCGGCTGCCGGTCCGCTGTGGCCGGTCGCGCAGTGCCCCGCGCCCCTTCGGGGTGCGGATCCTCCGGGGCGTCTGAAAAGTCGCCCCGGATCTCCGACAGGCGACCGCCTGCTCGGATACTGACTTCGGTACCTGATACGGCCGGGGCAGACACCTAGGAGAAACACCATGCCGAAGCCCACCAAGGGTGCCCGTCTGGGCGGCAGCGCCGCGCACGAGAAGCTGCTCCTCGCGAACCTCGCGAAGTCGCTGTTCGAGCACGGCCGCATCACCACGACCGAGGCGAAGGCGCGCAAGCTGCGTCCGTACGCCGAGCGTCTGGTCACCAAGGCGAAGAAGGGCGACCTTCACAACCGCCGTCAGGTGCTCCAGGTCATCACGGACAAGAGCATCGTCCACACGCTCTTCACCGAGATCGGCCCCCGGTACGAGAACCGTCCCGGTGGTTACACCCGGATCACCAAGATCGGCAACCGCCGTGGCGACAACGCGCCCATGGCCGTCATCGAGCTGGTCGAGGCGCTGACCGTGGCGCAGCAGGCCACCGGCGAGGCCGAGGCCGCGACGAAGCGCGCCGCCAAGGACGCCGACGCCAAGGTCGACACGACCAAGGCCGAGGAGACCACCGAGGCCAAGGCCGACGAGGCCGCCGAGGAGTCGAAGGACGCGTAAGCGTCCTGCCGGGGGCTGTGCGGTCGCGGGTGCGGCTTCGTCGTAGCCGGTCGCGCCCACGCGGCGGAGCCGCAGATCGAGCACAGCCCCGCGCCCCTTGAGGGTGTTGGCGGGTCCGTTCCTTTCGAGGGGCGGGCCCGCCTTCGTGTTGCTGAGAGGATCTCTGGGTGAGTGACGAAGTAGAGGCCGGGTTCGTACGGGTGCGGCTGGACCTTTCCTACGACGGGTCCGAGTTCTCCGGCTGGGCCAAGCAGGCCGGGGGACGGCGCACGGTGCAGGGGGAGATCGAGGACGCCCTGCGGACGGTCACGCGGTCCCGCGAGACGTACGAGCTGACCGTGGCGGGACGGACCGACGCCGGGGTGCACGCCCGGGGTCAGGTCGCCCACGTCGACCTGCCGCGCGAGGTCTGGGCCGAGCACCACGAGAAGCTGCTCAAGCGGCTCGCCGGGCGGCTGTCCCGGGACGTGCGGGTGTGGGCCCTCAGGGAGGCGCCCAGCGGCTTCAACGCCCGGTTCTCGGCGATCTATCGGCGCTACGCCTACCGGGTCACCGACAACCCCGGCGGCGTCGACCCGCTGCTGCGCGGCCACGTCCTGTGGCACGACTGGCCCCTCGACGTGGACGCCATGAACGAGGCGGCCCGCGGGCTGCTGGGGGAGCACGACTTCGCCGCCTACTGCAAGAAGCGGGAGGGGGCCACGACCATCCGGACGCTCCAGGAGCTGAGCCTGGTGCGCGGCGACGACGGCATCGTCACCGCCACGGTCCGGGCCGACGCCTTCTGCCACAACATGGTCCGCTCCCTGATCGGGGCGCTGCTGTTCGTCGGCGACGGCCACCGCGCGCCCGACTGGCCCGCCAAGGTGCTCGCCGCCGGGGTACGGGACTCCGCCGTGCACGTCGTACGGCCGCACGGGCTCACCCTCGAAGAGGTCGGCTACCCGGCGGACGAGCTGCTGGCGGCGCGGAACAAGGAGGCGCGCAACCGGCGGTCCCTGCCGGGGGCCGGCTGCTGCTGAGCCGCTACCCGGCCGTCGCCGCCTCCGACGCCTGGGCCTCGCCGCGCCGGCGTATCTGCCGGAACGCGAACTCGCCCAGGTCGTCGCCGGTGCGGAACACGCCCGTGTCCTTCTGCGTCACGTTCTTGCCGTTCATGAAGCCGGCGATCGTGAAGTAGGCGTAGCGGCCGTAGGAGTTGGTGGTGGAGCGGCAGACCGCGCCCGTGCAGAACGACTTCACGCCGCCGCCGGACAGCGAGCGCACGATGCTCTTCTTGTCGGTCTGGCCCTTGGCCTTCAGCGCCTGCGCCTCGTTGTCGAAGACGGCCACGCCGACCGTCACGGCCATGTCGCCCTTGGTGTAGGTGACGCGGAGCAGCCGGGTGCAGCCGCCCGCGGTGAGGGCCTTCGGCAGGGTGCCCTGCGCGGCGGAGGCACAGGTGCGGGTGTCCGCCGTCGGCCCCTTCTTGTACACGATGTCGCCCATGGTCAGCTGCGTGCCCGGGAAGAGCAGGTCCGGGCTCAGCGGAGCCTTGTCCTTCTTGCTGCTGGACACGAAGTCCTTGGGGTCCAGCGGCGGCGGGGCACTGGTCGGCGCGAACGACGGGGCCGCGGCCGACTGGCTGGGGATGTCCGCGGTCGACGGCAGCTGGGAGGGCGTGTTCGACGCCCGGTCGGAGCCGTTCGCGGACATCACCGCCACGGCGACGGCACTCGCGATCGCCACGGTGGCCAGCGCGCCGCCCCCGATGAACAGCAGGCGGCGCCGCTTGTTACGGGCCTCGGAGGCCTCGGCGAGAGCGGCCCAGTCCGGGGAGTCGCCGCCGCCGCTGTTCCAGGACTGCTGCTGGGATTGCGGTTTCCAGGGATCCCACTGCGACTGAGGTCCCCCCTGCCCAAAGCTCATGGGCGGCATCTTAGACGGGCCGAGAGGCGTGCTGGTGCGCCTCCGGAAGGGCCGCAGCGCCTAGCGTGCCCTTCATGCGGACGGGCAAAAACGACATCTCCGGGTGGTTGGTGCGGCCTGCGGGCGGGCACGCGTGGGCGGCGCTCGGGGCGGTGCTGGTGGCGTCCGCGCTGAGTGCGGCCCGGGTCGCTCCGGACGGCGGGATGGACAACGCGATCGTCGTGCGGGCCGCCCGGACCTGGCTGGCCGGCGGCTCCCCCTACGACGATCCGCACTTCCTCTATCTGCCGAGCGCGGTCCTGGCCGCCGTCCCGCAGGCGCTGCTGCCCACGGCCGTGCTGCGGGTGCTGGCGCCGCTCGCGGTGACGGCGCTGCTGGTCCTGGCCTGGGGTTGCGCGCTGCGCCTGCACCGGGTGCCGTTCGGCAGCCGGCTCGGCGTCCTCGGGCCGATCGGGCTCGCGGCGGGCTTCGCGCCGTTCGGGCACCTGGTGCGGCTCGGCAACTGGACGGTGACGGCGGCGGTGGGCCTGCCGCTGTGCCTGCTGCTGGCCAGCCGGGGGCGGTGGACGGCGGCGGGGGCCGTCATCGGCGCGGCCGTCGCGCTCAAGCCGCTGCTCGCCCCCGTGGTGCTGCTCCTCGTGTTCGCCGGACGGTGGCGGGCCCTGGCGGCGGCCGTCCTGGTGCCCGCGCTGGCCTCCGGAGCGGCGGCGCTGCTGATGCCCGACCCGGCCGGCTTCCTCACCCGCACCCTGCCGTTCCTGGCCCACGGCGACGACGGGTTCCTGCGGCTCTACGAGGCATCCCCGGCGGCCGTCCTGCCCCGGCTGGGAGTCGCCGGGCCGCTCGCACAGGGGGTCGCGGTGGCGGCGGCGCTGGCCGGGGTGCTGTGCGCGTACCTGCGCTGGCGCCGCGCGGACGCCGGGCCGCTGCGGTACGCGGAGACCGGCGCGGGCCTGATGCTGTCGGCCTTCCTGGTCTCCAGGCCGTCGTACGACCACTACCTCCTGGTCGTGGTGCCGCTGCTGCTCGCCGGGCTGCCGTACGCCGGGGCGGTGGCCCGGGGGCCCTGGTTCTGGATCGCGCTGGTGCCCCAGGCGTCGGGGCTGACCTGGCCCTGGCTGGAGGCGGTGCGGCAGCGGGCCTTCAAGGACGCGTTCACGCTGTGCGTGCTGGCGTGGGCGGTGGCGCGACGGGCCCGGGGTGGCACGGCGCCCGCCGCCGGGCACGGCGGCGCCGGGCGCGCGCCGGACACCGCGCGGGTGCCCGCCGCTCCGTTTTGACCCGGCTAGGGCACCCCGGGTACTCTGCACAGTCGTATGTGTATTGGCTTGCTCATTCTCACGTGAGGGGCCCTTACACCGGTCCACCGGGACCGATGACCAGCGACCAGCACGCGGTTTGCGTCACCGCTGTGCGGTCAGGGCTGTCGTGATCGTCTTCGGTGACCTTGTCAGGACCATTCACTGAAGAAGCGAAGGCTACGAACCGTGCGTACGTACAGCCCCAAGCCCGGCGATGTGACGCGCCAGTGGCACGTCATCGACGCTCAGGACGTCGTCCTGGGTCGTCTGGCCTCCACCGCCGCCTCCATCCTGCGTGGCAAGCACAAGCCGATCTACGCGCCCCACGTCGACACCGGTGACTTCGTCATCATCATCAACGCCGACAAGGTGCACCTCTCCGGCAACAAGCGGACCCAGAAGATGGCGTACCGCCACTCCGGTTACCCGGGCGGTCTGCGCTCCGTGCGCTACGACGAGCTGCTGGACAAGAACCCCGAGAAGGCCATCGAGAAGGCCGTCAAGGGCATGCTCCCCAAGAACACGCTGGGCCGTCAGATGCTCTCGAAGCTGAAGGTCTACAAGGGTGACCAGCACCCGCACGGCGCGCAGCAGCCGCAGCCGTTCGAGATCACCCAGGTCGCGCAGTAAGTCCGGCCACCCCCTAAGACTGAAGAGAATCTGAGGAGCATCGTGGCCGAGACCACTGCCGAGCAGCCGCTCGAAGAGATCGACATCGACAGCTACACCACCGAGTCCGAGGTCCCCGTCGAGGGCGAGTACACCTCGGAGTCCATGGCGTCCCGCTTCGGCGAGCCCCAGCCGGCCGCCGGCCTGGGCCGTCGCAAGAACGCCATCGCCCGTGTCCGGATCGTCCCGGGCACCGGCAAGTGGAAGATCAACGGTCGCACCCTCGAGGACTACTTCCCGAACAAGGTGCACCAGCAGGAAGTCAACGAGCCCTTCAAGGTGCTCGAGCTCGAGGGCCGTTACGACGTCATCGCCCGCATCGCGGGTGGCGGTGTCTCCGGTCAGGCCGGTGCGCTCCGTCTCGGTGTCGCCCGTGCGCTGAACGAGGCCGACGTCGACAACAACCGCGGCCCGCTGAAGAAGGCCGGCTTCCTCAAGCGCGACGACCGTGCGGTCGAGCGCAAGAAGGCCGGTCTGAAGAAGGCCCGCAAGGCTCCGCAGTACAGCAAGCGCTAAGCCTCGCTGCCTGTACTCCGAACGCCCCGGCGGCACGCCACTGTGCCGCCGGGGCGTTCGTTTATCTCCGTCGTTGGGCGTATAACGGCACAAGACGTTGAGATGCTCAGACATTCAGACGCTCAGACGCTCAGACGTTCAAAGGCTTGTGTGATCGGATGGCCGAGCCGCGCGGTGCGACGCGTGACCGGTACGACGGGAGCCGGCTGCGCGGGCCGCACCAGCAGCCGCTCCCGGAATGACGTTTCCTCAGGAGGACAAGTGGGACGACTCTTCGGCACGGACGGCGTGCGCGGTGTCGCCAACGCGGATCTGACGGCCGAGCTGGCGCTCGGTCTCTCCGTCGCCGCGGCGCACGTACTGGCCGAGGCGGGCACCTTCGCCGGACACCGCCCGACCGCGGTGGTCGGGCGGGACCCGCGCGCCTCCGGGGAGTTCCTGGAGGCCGCCGTGGTCGCGGGCCTGGCCAGCGCCGGCGTGGACGTGCTGCGGGTCGGCGTGCTGCCGACGCCCGCGGTGGCCCACCTCACCGGCGCGCTCGGCGCCGACCTCGGCGTGATGCTCTCCGCGAGCCACAACGCCATGCCCGACAACGGCATCAAGTTCTTCGCCCGCGGCGGCCACAAGCTCGCCGACGAGCTGGAGGACCGCATCGAGTCCGTGTACGCGGAGCACCGCACCGACGCCTCCTGGGAGCGCCCGACCGGCGCCGGCGTCGGCCGCGTCCGCGACTACGACGAGGGGCTCGACCAGTACGTCGCCCACCTCGTCGGCGTCCTCCCGAACCGCCTCGACGGGCTGAAGATCGTCCTGGACGAGGCGCACGGCGCCGCCTCCCGGGTCTCGCCGGAGGCGTTCGCGCGGGCCGGCGCGGAGCTCGTCACCATCGGCGCGGTGCCGGACGGCCTCAACATCAACGACGGCTGCGGCTCCACCCACCTGGACCTGCTCAAGGCCGCCGTCGTCGAGCACGGCGCCGACCTCGGCATCGCCCACGACGGCGACGCCGACCGCTGCCTGGCCGTGGACCACACCGGCGCCGAGGTCGACGGCGACCAGATCCTCGCCGTGCTCGCGCTGGCGATGCGGGAGCGGGACGCGCTGCGCTCCGACACCGTCGTCGCCACCGTCATGTCCAACCTGGGCTTCAAGCTGGCCATGGAGCGCGAGGGCATCCGGTTCGTGCAGACCGGCGTCGGCGACCGGTACGTGCTGGAGGAGATGAAGGCCCACGGATACGCCCTCGGCGGCGAGCAGTCCGGCCACGTCATCATCCTCGACCACGCCACCACCGGCGACGGCACGCTGACCGGCCTGATGCTGGCGGCGCGGGTCGCCCAGACCGGCCGTACGCTCCAGGACCTCGCGTCCGTGATGGAGCGGCTGCCGCAGGTGCTGATCAACGTGCCCGACGTGGACAGGGCGCGGGTGAAGACGTCCGCGGAGCTGGCGACCGCCGTCACGGAGGCCGAGCGCGAGCTGGGCAGCACCGGGCGCGTCCTGCTGCGTCCCTCGGGGACCGAGCCGCTGGTGCGGGTCATGGTCGAGGCGGCGGACATCGAGCAGGCGCGGTCCGTCGCGGGGCGGCTGGCCGACGCGGTGAAGTCGGCGCTCGGGTAGTTCCGCGGTGCCGGGTCCGGGGCGGGGGCCTCTGTGCGGTGCGGGCCGCGACGCCGTCGCGGCCGGTCGCGCCCACGCGGCGGAGCCGCGGATCAGCGGCTCCCCGCGTCCCCGGGGTGATCTCCCCGCCCGGCAGCGGCACCTGACCGCCCGTCAGCGTGCCTCCGGCTTGGTGAGGCGGCCGCGCTGGGTCGCCCACAGGGCCTTCTGGACCAGCAGCGTCAGCGTGCCGGCCACGACGATGCCGGCCAGGTTCAGCACGAGCTGCTCGCTGGAGCCCACCGTCTGCCCCATGTCGCCGAAGCTCAGGGCCACGGCCGCGTTCGCGGCGGCCGGGACCGTGGTGACGGAGATGGCGACGCCGACCAGCGCGCCGGACTTCGCCGAGGTCAGCGACAGCGTGCCCGCGATCCCGGCGAGGACCGCCACCACGAACGAGAAGGCGTCGGGGGCGTAGACGAAGCCGGTGTTGGGCCGGTCGCCCTCCAGCTTGCCCTCGCTGAACAGGTCGAACGCGGCCATGATCCAGCTGAAGCCGACCGTCACCGCCATCGCCGCCGCGAAGCCCACCAGCAGGGCGGTCAGCGAGCGCAGGGCCAGGCGCGGCGCGCGCTGGACGATCGCGGTGCAGATGCCCGCCAGCGGCCCGAACTCCGGGCCGACCGCCATCGCGCCCACGATCAGGACGGCGTTGTCGAGCACCACGCCGCAGGCCGCGATCATCGTGGCGAGCGTGATGAAGGCGACGTAGGTGACGGAGAGGGTCGACTCCTCGTGCGTCGCCTCCTCGAGCTGCTCCCACAGCACGGCGTCCGCGGGTTCGCCCGGGGCGTCCTTCTCCGCCTCGTCGGCGTGCCGGGAGAGCGACAGGTCGATGTTCTCGGCGGTGATGGCGCCGAGGTCGTCGACGCCCAGCGCCCGGAGCCCGCCCACGAGCTCGTCGCCCGCCTCGCGGGCCACGTCGCACAGCACGACGTCGCCCTCCGGGACCCGGGCGGCGCCGGGCAGGACGACGAGGTGGGTGGTGCCGACCGTCCGGTCGATCAGCCGGACCACCTCGTCGGTCAGGTCGGCCGGAGTGATCAGACGCAGATGCAGCATCCGGTATTTCTACCGGCAAGCGGGGGCCGCCGTCACAGCTTCCGCAGGCGCAGGCGCTGCACCTTGTGGTCCGGCCCCTTGCGCAGGATCAGGGTGGCCCGGCCCCGGGTGGGGGCCACGTTCTCCACCAGGTTCGGCTTGTTGATGGTGCGCCAGGTGGTGCGGGCGTAGTCGAGGGCCTCCTCCTCCGACACCTGGGTGTACTTGCGGAAGTACGAGGACGGGTTCTGGAAGGCGGTCGCGCGCAGCTTGCGAAAGCGGCTGAGGTACCAGTGCTCGATGTCCTCGGTGCGGGCGTCGACGTACACGCTGAAGTCGAAGTAGTCGGCGAGGCCGACCCTGGTGCGGCCGTCCTTGCCGGGCAGGGCCGGCTGGAGCACGTTGAGGCCCTCGACGATCAGGATGTCGGGGCGGCGCACCACGAGCTTCTCGTCCGGGACGATGTCGTAGATGAGGTGCGAGTAGACGGGGGCGGTCACCTCGGCCTTGCCCGCCTTGATGTCGGCGACGAACCGGGTGAGCGCCCGGCGGTCGTACGACTCGGGGAAACCTTTCCGCGACATCAGGCCGCGGGCCTCCAGCTCCTTCGTGGGCAGCAGGAAGCCGTCGGTCGTGACCAGTTCGACGCGTGGGTGCTCGGGCCAGCGGGACAGCAGCGCCTGGAGGAGCCGGGCGACGGTGGACTTGCCGACCGCGACCGAGCCGGCGACCCCTATGACGAAGGGCGTGCCGGACTGCGAGCCCTGCTCTCCGAGGAAGGTGTTCAGCGCGCCGCGCAGTCCGTCGGTGGCGCCGACGTAGAGGTTGAGGAGCCGGGACAGCGGGAGGTAGATGTCCCGCACCTCGTCGAGGTCGATGACGTCGCCGAGGCCGCGCAGCTTCTCCACCTCCTCGGCGGTCAGTGGCAGCGGCGTCTTGTCGCGCAGCGCGCTCCACTCGGGGCGGGTGAGGTCGACGTAGGGAGTCGCCTCCGGCCTGGACCGGTGGGCGCTCCGGGGCATCGAGGGGACCGGAGAGATCACAGTCCATTGTTAACGCTGTACGAACGGGGCGGCAGGTGGGCTGCGTCACGCCGGACGGTGCGCCGGCGGTTCAAGATCACGCGGGCGTCACGTTCGGATACCGGGTGATCGAGGAGCGGTCGTCTGTGTGCTTCCTGTGCGTACAGTGCGCGCGAAGCATGCGGAGCTCCTCCGCTGCACTGGCAGAAAGAGTCACACCACGTGAGATCGACCGCTGTTCGCCGTTCCGCCCTGGCTGCCGGCACCGCGGCCCTGGCCCTCCTCGTCACCGCCTGCGGCGGGTCCTCCGACGACGGCGACAAGGCCGGTGACGGCAAGACCGGCGGCGGCAAGGACGCCTCCGCCGCCCCGGCCGCCAAGGCCCTGACGGCCGCCGAGCTGGAGAAGGTCGCCCTCGCGCAGGCGGACGTCAAGAACGGCAAGGTCACCAAGGCCGCCCCGACGGACGACATCCCGCAGGACCAGGTGAAGGCCGAGAAGACCGAGTGCCAGCCGCTCGTCTTCGCGCAGACCGGCGTGGCGGCGGGCAAGCCCGCGGCCACGGTGAAGCGGTCCTGGACCGAGGAGCCGAAGAAGCCGGCCGGGGACGACGTGTCCGAGGAGGCGCTCAACGCCGCGTTCGACCTGGACAAGGTGCTGGTGACGCTGGCCTCCTACGAGGACGGCGGCGCCGAGACGGTCCTGGGGGACCTGAAGGCGGCCGTGGGCCGTTGCGCCGGCGGCCTCTCCTACACCGCGGCCGGTGAGAAGGCCAAGGTCGCCAAGGTGACCGAGGACAAGGCGCCCGGCGGTGCCGACGAGGCGGTCGCGGTGACGCTGACCATGGTCGGTGACGAGGGCGACGCCTTCCCGGTCAAGGCCGTCGTCGCCCGCAAGGGCTCCACGGTGGCGTCGTTCACCGTGCTGAACCTGGCCGCCGCCGCCACGGGCAAGGACTTCCCCTTCCCCACGGAGATCAGCGACGCCCAGCTCGCCAAGCTGGGCTGACCGCGCCGCGGAGGCCTCGGCCCTCGCGGTTCAGCCCGTCGAGACCGCGCCGGCCGGGGCAACTCGCTGCCAGTCGGTCGTGTAGACGCCGCTGCCGGGACCGGTCTCCGCGGCGCTGGCCACGCCTCCGTTGCTCTGCACCACCAGGGCGTCGACGCGGCCGTCGCCGAGGAGAACCGTGTTCACGGAGACCGCCGCCTGGGCGGGGGCGAGGGACCGCCACGTCTCGCTCCAGGGGCCGTTCGGTGACGTCTCGACGCGGCTCATCACGCCGCCGCTGGACTGTACGACGACGAGGCTCAGACGACCGTCCCGGAGGTCTTGACCGCGTCGGCCGAGGCGAAGCCCTTCCAGCCGGAGAGCGAGCCACCCGGGCTGGTCTCGTAGTTGCGGGAGATGCCACCGTTGGTCTGGGTGACGAAGATGTCGAAGCGGCCGTCGGAGTGAATGGTGGCCTCGACCGATGCGGCACCGCCGGCGTCCAGGAGTCCGTTCCAGCCGCTCCAGGAGCCGCCGGGGCTGGTCTCAGAGTTCCGCGAGACGCCGCCGTTGGACTGGAGGATCACTACGCCGAGACGTCCGTCGGCGTGGGTTCCGACCGAGATGTTGGTCCCGCTGACGGGAGTGACACCGGCCCGCGGGGCCCCGGTCAGTGCGGCCCCGGAGTCGGCGAAGCTTCCCCACCCGCTCCACGGACCGTTGGGACGGGTCTCGTGGTTGCGTGCCACGCCGCCGTTGGACTGCACGATGAAGACGTTCAGGCTGCCGTCCTTCTGATTGGCCACGGCGATGTTGCTTCCGTCCCCGGCCGACAGCGCCGTGCTGGCGGCGCCGGCTTCCGCGAGGCCGGACCAGTCGTTCCAGCCCCCGGAGGCGTTGGTCTCGGAGACGTGGGAGACGCCGCCGTTGGTCTGGATCGCGAAGACGTCCATGCGCCCGTCCGCGTGGGTGCCGACCGTGAAGGAGGCGGCCGCGCCGGCCGGGGCGAACGACTTCCAGCCTCTCCACGAGCCGCCCGCGCTGGTCTCGTAGTTGCGCGCGATGCCACCGTTGCTCTGCAGCATGAACAGGCTCAGCCGGCCGTCGGAGTGCCGGGCGACCTTGAGCTGAGTGCCGGAACCGGCCGGGGCGAAGTTCTCCCAGTCGCTCCAGGCTCCGTAGGCGCTCGTCTGGTACCGGCGCGTCACGCCACCGTTCGTCTGGAGGGTGAACACTTCCACCCGGCCGTCGGGGTGAACCCCGGTGACCACGCTGCTGGCAGCGTCGGCCGGGGCGAAGCCCGGGGCCCATCCGCTCCAGCCGCCGGAGGGCGAGGTCTCGATGTTGCGTGCGACGGCACCGTTCGACTGTGTGATGAAGGTGTCCAGCCGCCCGTCGCGGGTGTGGGCGACGGACAAGGTCCCCTGGCCGTCAGCGAAACCCGAGGCAACGGGCTGTGCGGCGTCGTCGACCACGTTGTCGTAGCGAATGGCCTGGTAGACGCTAGTGGGCCAGCCGGCCAGCGAGCTGGCGTTGATGTTGCCCGTGTACTTGTTCGTCAGTACCGAGGGGTTGTTCTCGGCGAAGTAGGTGAACGTGCCGGCCGACTTGTCCTGCCAACCGCCGAACAGGAGACCGCCGCCTGGGCGGGGGCGAGGGACCGCCACGGAGCCCCGTTCTTCCGTCTCGGCTGCTGGTGTTCGACCGTACCGTCGCGGTCGTGCCCATCGATCCGGCCAACTCCCGCGCGGGCGCGCTCTGCACCCGGTCACCCGGGATCATCGCATCGCTGATCAGTCTCTTCGAGCAGACCTGGCGCTCGGCCGTGCCGCTCGGCGCGGACCGGCCGCAGCCGGACGAAAGCGGTCTTTCCGGGAACGAGCGGGAGCTGCTCAAGCTGCTCGCCTCCGGCCTCACGGACGAGGCGGCCGGGAAGCGACTCGGTGTGTCCCTGCGTACGGTGCGTCGCCAGATGGCCGCCCTCATGGAGCGCCTCAACGCTTCGAGCCGGTTCGAGGCGGGACTCAAGGCCGCACAGCGCGGCTGGCTCTGACCCGGACGGGCTGTTAGGCAGGTCCACCGACACACCCGTCCCGAGCGGACCCGGTGAGTCGGTTATCGTTCCCCGGTGCGGCGCCTGTGGCCGGAGAGGACTGCTCTCTGTTCGAGCCAAGGGGCTTCCACGGAGCCGGCGCAACCTCCGGGTTCGTCCGCCGGTTCCCGGAACGAGGGCCTCGGAGCCCTGCCAGTGGAGCTACACCGGATGGTGAAGGATGACCCAAACGGACCACAGGAGTCTCGGTGACGCGGCCACGGGGCCGTCAGGGAGAGCGTCGGGCTCGTCGGAGGCAGTGCTGCCGGAGGCGACCCACCTGCCCGTCGAGGCCGGGCCGGTCGTCCGTGGGGACCGGCTCGCCGCGCTGGACGGGTTGCGCTTCCTGGCAGCACTGTCGGTGGTGCTCTTCCACTTCGTCGGTCAGACTCCTGGCGGGATGAGGTTCGTATGGGGCCGTCCCTACGAGGAGATGTTCCCCGACGCACACGGCTACTTCGCCTTCGGTCGGCTGGGCGTGGAGCTCTTCTTCCTGATCAGCGGTTTCGTGATCTGCATGAGCGCGTGGGGCCGGACTCCGCGCGACTTCTTCATTTCCCGCGTCACTCGCCTGTACCCGATGTACTGGGTGGCGATCGCGGTGTCGGCGTCCGTCATCTACCTGTTCGACACACCCTTCGGGCGCCCCAACCCGCGGATGCTCTTCGCCAACCTGACCATGCTCCAGACCCCGCTGGGTGTGGACAACCTCGACGCGGTGTACTGGACGCTCTGGCCGGAGCTCTGCTTCTACCTGACCTTCTCGGTCGTGGTCTGGAAGGGCCTCACCTACCAGCGAGTGGTCGTCTTCTGCGGCCTGTGGACGGTCGCCGCGGTGCTGACCCCTGCGGCCGACATGCCGCTGCT
Organism: Streptomyces sp. 63XJN7_1_ISO-PGPR-S23-121; assembly: GCF_056173025.1. Classification (NCBI taxonomy): domain Bacteria; kingdom Bacillati; phylum Actinomycetota; class Actinomycetes; order Kitasatosporales; family Streptomycetaceae; genus Streptomyces; species Streptomyces sp. 63XJN7_1_ISO-PGPR-S23-121. Next base: position 699,521 of record NZ_CM149653.1, read on the forward strand.
CGACCTGCTGGTCAACCCGACGTCCGCTCCGTTCTTCATCGGCGGCATGGCCTTCTACCTCATGTACCGCTTTCGTCCGACGCCCCTGCTGTGGGGCATCGTCGGTATGTCGTGGCTGCTCGCCCAGCACTTCATGCTGGCTCCTCACGGAGGCCGCAACAACTGGGAGACCTGGGCGCCCTGGCGCGGCTGGTTGATCCTGGTGACCACGGTCTTCTTCCTCCTGATCGCCGCCATCGCGCTCGGCTGGACCCGCTGGCTCCGCTGGCGCTGGCTGACCGTCGGAGGGACGCTCACTTTCCCGCTGTACCTTCTGCACGACGTGATCGGCATGTCCATCGCCCACCACTACGGGGGCCGCGTCGATCCGCGCGTGCTGGTCGTCGTCACGGTGGTGGGACTGGTGGCCCTGTCGTACGTCGTACAGCGGTTCGTGGAGCGTCCGATCGCGCTTGCCTCAAGGCGGTGGCTGAAGAGCGCCGAATTCGGTTGGAAGCAGCCGGCCCGGCGTCACTGAGTGGGTGCGCGGCTTGCCGAGCCGGGCTGATCACCCCCACGGGGCCTCGGAGCTCGCTCCGGAGCGAACCGTTGCGTCGGCTATGGTTCCGCAGTGTGGCGCCTGTGACCGGTGTGTCTGCGCAGCGGGCCGAGCAGTCTGCGGGACCAGGGCGGCCAGGGGTCCGCCGGTCGCCGGACCGAGTGGAGCGCCGCCCCTCAACGAGGACGAAACCGGAACGGTGGAGATGACCCAGACGGATCGAATATCTGCTGTCGGCGAGGCCCAGGGGGGATTCGAGCCGGGACCGGCGGACGCGCCGCTGCCGGAAGCGGCGCGCGTTCCCGTCGCGGCCGGTGCGCCCGTCCGCGGCAGCAACCGGCTCGCCGCGCTGGACGGGCTGCGGTTCCTGGCGGCGCTGGCGGTGGTGCTCTTCCATTTCGGCGGCCAGAAGCCCCACACGATGGAGGTCTTCTGGGGGCGGCCGTACCAGGAGGTCTTCCCCCGGGCGCACGGGTACTTCGCGTACGGCCAGTTCGGGGTCGACCTGTTCTTCCTGATCAGCGGCTTCGTGATCTGCATGAGCGCGTGGGGCCGGACTCCGCGTGACTTCTTCATCTCGCGCGTCACCCGTCTGTACCCGATGTACTGGGTGGCGATCCTGGTCTCCGCGTGCGTGCTGTACTTCGCCGACACCCCGTTCGCGCACCGCGACCCGCGGGTGCTCTTCGCGAACCTCACGATGCTGCAGACACCCCTGGGCGTCAACAATTTCGACGCGGTGTACTGGACGCTATGGCCGGAGCTCTGCTTCTACCTGACCTTCTCGGTCGTGGTCTGGAAGGGCCTCACCTACCAGCGTGTGGTGATCTTCGCCGGGCTGTGGACCGTGGCCGCGGTGCTCGCCCCCGCCGCCGACATGCCGCTGCTCACGCTCCTGGTCAACCCGCAGTCGGCCCCGTACTTCATCGCCGGCATGGCCTTCTACCTCATGTACCGCTTCCGGCCGACGCCGTTGCTGTGGGGTGTCGTGGCGATGTCGTGGCTGCTGGCGCTGCACTTCCTGCTGGCTCCCCGCGGTGGCCGCATCAGGTGGGACACCTGGTCGCCGTCGTACGGCTGGCTGATCCTCGTGACCACGGTCTTCTTCGCGCTGATCGCCGCCATCGCGCTCGGCTGGTCCAGCTGGATCCGCTGGCGCTGGCTGACCGTCGCGGGAACCCTGACCTTCCCGCTCTACCTGCTGCACGACATCATCGGCATCACCGTCCTGCACCGCTACGCGGACCGTGTGGACCCGTGGGTGCTGGTCGGGGTGACCACGGCGGGCCTGATCGTCCTGTCGTACGTGGTCCAGCGCTTCGTCGAGCGACCCGTGGCGGTGGCCACGCGACGGTGGCTCAAGAGCGCCGACTTCGGGTGGAAGCAGCCGGCGCGACGCCGCTGACAGCGGCCGGGCGGACGCGCGAGCGAGACCGTCGGGGTGTTCGTACCCCGGTGGGAATTTCCGATTTCGGGCACGTGACAACAGGTTCGTGATCGAAGCTGACCGTAGGCTGCCGGTCATGTGCGGAATCGTGGGATACGTGGGGTCGCAGTCGGCGCTCGATGTCGTGATGGCCGGACTCAAGCGGCTGGAGTACCGGGGATACGACTCGGCGGGCGTCGCCGTGCTCGCCGACGGCGGGCTGGCCACCGCCAAACGCGCCGGCAAGCTCGTCAACCTCGACAAGGAACTGTCCGAACACCCGCTGCCGGCCGCCGCGACCGGCATCGGACACACCCGCTGGGCCACGCACGGCGGACCCACCGACGTCAACGCGCACCCGCACCTCGACGACGCCGGCCGGGTGGCCGTCGTCCACAACGGCATCATCGAGAACTTCGCGCAGCTCACGACCGAGCTGGAAAAGCGCGGCCACGTGCCGGCCTCCGAGACGGACACCGAGGTCGTCGCCCACCTGCTCGCCGAGGAGTACTCCGCCTGCGCCGACCTGGCGGAGGCCATGCGGCTGGTGTGCCGGCGGCTGGAGGGCGCGTTCACGCTGGTCGCGGTGCACGCGGACGAGCCGGACGTGGTCGTCGGCGCCCGGCGCAACTCGCCGCTCGTGGTGGGCGTCGGGCAGGGCGAGTACTTCCTCGCCTCCGACGTCGCCGCGTTCATCGCCCACACCCGGGACGCGCTCGAGCTCGGCCAGGACCAGGTCGTGGAGCTGCGCCGGGACGGCGTGACGGTCACCGGCTTCGACGGCGACCCCGCGGACGTGCGCTCGTACCACGTCGACTGGGACACCTCGGCCGCCGAGAAGGGCGGCCACGACTACTTCATGCTCAAGGAGATCGCCGAGCAGCCCAAGGCGGTCGCCGACACCCTCCTCGGCCGCATCGACGGCTCCGGCTCCCTCACCCTGGACGAGCTGCGGATCCCGCCGGAGGTGCTGCGCGAGGCCGACAAGGTCGTCATCGTCGCCTGCGGCACGGCCTTCCACGCCGGGCTGATCGCCAAGTACGCCATCGAGCACTGGACGCGCATCCCCTGCGAGGTGGAGCTGGCCAGCGAGTTCCGCTACCGCGACCCCATCCTCGACCAGCGGACCCTGGTCATCGCCATCTCCCAGTCCGGCGAGACCATGGACACCCTCATGGCGCTGCGCCACGCCCGCGAGCAGGGCTCCAGGGTGCTGGCCATCTGCAACACCAACGGCTCGACCATCCCGCGCGAGTCCGACGCGGTGCTCTACACGCACGCCGGTCCCGAGGTCGCCGTGGCCTCGACGAAGGCGTTCCTGACCCAGCTGGTGGCCTGCTACCTGGTCGCCCTCTACCTCGGCCAGGTCCGCGGCACGAAGTACGCCGACGAGATCCGCGGCGTCGTCCGCGACCTCTCCCGGATCTCCGGCGCGGTCGACCAGGTCCTGGAGACCATGCAGCCGGTACGGGAACTGGCGCGCTCGCTCGCCCACAAGGACACCGTGCTGTTCCTGGGCCGGCACGTGGGGTACCCGGTCGCACTGGAAGGCGCCCTGAAACTCAAGGAGTTGGCGTACATGCACGCCGAGGGCTTCGCGGCGGGCGAGCTGAAGCACGGGCCGATCGCGCTGATCGAGGAGGACCTGCCGGTCGTCGTGGTCGTACCGTCCCCGCGCGGCCGGTCCGTGCTCCACGACAAGATCGTGTCCAACATCCAGGAGATCCGGGCCCGGGGCGCGCGGACCGTCGTCATCGCCGAGGAGGGCGACGAGGCGGTCGTCCCCTACGCCGACCACCTCGTCCGGATCCCCGCCACCCCGACCCTGCTCCAGCCGCTGGTGGCGACGGTGCCGTTGCAGGTCTTCGCCTGCGAGCTGGCCACGGCCCGGGGCAACGAGGTGGACCAGCCGCGGAACCTGGCGAAGTCGGTGACGGTGGAGTGACGGCCCGGGCGTCGGCCTAGGCTGCTCGGCATGAGCATCATCGGGGTCGGGATCGACGTGGCCGAGATCGACCGCTTCGGGGCGTCGCTGGAGCGCACGCCGGCCTTGGCGCGGCGGCTCTTCCTGGAGAGCGAGCTGCGGCTGCCGAGCGGGGAGCGCCGGGGCGTCGCCTCGCTCGCCGCCCGGTTCGCGGCGAAGGAGGCGTTGGCCAAGGCGCTAGGGGCGCCGGCGGGGCTGCACTGGCGGGACGCCGAGGTGTACGTCGAGGACAGCGGCCGGCCGCGGCTGCGGGTCACCGGGACGGTGGCGGCGCGGGCGGCGGAGCTGGGCGTGACGTCGTGGCACGTGTCGCTGAGCCACGACGCGGGGGTGGCGTCGGCGGTCGTGGTCGCGGAGGGGTAGGGCCCGCCCTCCGCACCGGAGCGGGCCCGCGGGACCCCCTCCACGCGGTCCGGGCCGGTGCCGGGCCCGGGCGAACCGGGCCGGCGCGGCCCGTGACGTTCGCGGCGGACCGGGAAGACTCGACGACATGCGGACTGCGTACAGCGTGGAGACGGTCAGGACGGCCGAACGGGAGTTGATGGCGAGGCTGCCGGACGGGGCCTTGATGCAACGGGCGGCGGCCGGGCTCGCCGCCGCCTGCGCGGAGCTGCTCGGCCGCGTGGCCGGCCGGGTCTACGGCAGCCGGGTCGTGCTGCTGGTCGGCAGCGGCGACAACGGCGGCGACGCCCTGTACGCCGGGGCGCGGCTCGCCCGGCGCGGGGCCGGTGTGACGGCCGTACCGCTCACGCCCGGGCGCGCGCACGCCGGCGGGCTAGCGGCGCTGCGGCGGGCGGGCGGACGCGTCGCCGCCGAGGGTGACGGACAGCGGCTGATCGAGCGGGCCGACCTGGTCGTGGACGGCATCGTCGGGATCGGCGGCCGGGGCGGGCTGCGGGCGGAGGCGGTGCCGCTGGCCGCCGCGGCCGGGCGGGCACGGGCCGCCGTCGTCGCGGTCGACCTGCCGAGCGGCGTCGACGCCGACACCGGGGAGGTGCGCGGTGAGGCGGTCCGGGCCGACCTGACGGTGACCTTCGGTACGCACAAGCCGGCGCTGCTGGTCGACCCGGCGCGGGAGTACGCGGGGTCGGTGCGGCTGGTGGACATCGGGTTGCCGCTCCCCGGGGACGCGGCGGAACTGGAGGCCCTCCAGCACGCGGACGTGGCCCGGCTGCTGCCGGTGCCGGGCACGGAGAGCGACAAGTACCGGCGCGGGGTCGTCGGCATCGCCGCCGGGTCGGCGCGCTACCCGGGGGCCGCCGTGCTCGCCGTCTCCGGGGCACTGCGGGGCGGGGCCGGGGCGGTGCGCTACGTCGGACCGGCGGGGGACGCGGTGATCGCGCGCTTCCCGGAGACCCTCGTGTCCGACCGGGGACCCGAGCGGGCGGGCCGGGTGCAGGCGTGGGTCGTCGGACCCGGGGCCGGGGACGACGCCGCGACCGTGGCGGAGGTGCTGGGGGCGCAGGTGCCGGTGCTGATCGACGCGGACGGGTTGCGGCTGGCCGACCCGGAGGCGGTGCGGGGCCGCGCGGCGCCGACGCTGATGACGCCGCATGCCGGGGAGGCGGCGGCGCTGCTCGGCGTGAGCCGGGAGGAGGTCGAGGGGGCTCGGCTGTCCTCGGCGCGGGAGCTGGCGGGGCGGTACGGGGCGACGGTGCTGCTGAAGGGTTCGACCACGGTGGTGGCCGCGGCGGGCGGGAAGGGGCCCGTGCGGGTCAACGCGACGGGGACGTCGTGGCTGGCCACGGCGGGGAGCGGGGACGTGCTCTCGGGGCTGGCGGGGTCGCTGCTGGCGGCGGGGCTCTCGGCGGTGGACGCGGGGAGTGCGGGGGCGTATCTGCACGGGCTCGCGGGGCGGATGGCGGCGGTGGGGGCGCCGGTGGGGGCGCACGACGTGGCGGAGGCGGTGCCGCGGGCGTGGCGGGACGTGCGGGGGATGTGAGCGGGCGAGGGTGACGCCGGGCGCCGTGAGGCTGTGGGTGCGGCCGTCGCAGCGGGGAGTGGATCGCGCGGCCCGGCGCCGCGGGGTGCCTCCCCCACTCTCGGCTTCGCTCGAGAGTGGGGGAGGCACCGCCCGCCCGTGCCGCCCCTGGGGCACCTCCCGGGCCGTACGGGCACCGGGGGAGGCACGACTGCCCGCGGCTGGGGCAGCGGCTGCCGTGGGGGTGGCCGGGGGCTCTGAGAGACTGGGGGCACGATGAGTGAGACTTCCGTCCAGTGGGCCGCGTCCCTGCGGGGCCGTGCAGAGATCGATCTGGCCGCACTGCGGGCCAACGTGCGCGCACTGCGTGAACGGGCGCCCGGTGCGGCCCTCATGGCCGTCGTCAAGGCCGATGCGTACGGCCACGGCGCCGTCCCGTGCGCCCGCGCGGCCGTCGCGGCCGGTGCGACCTGGCTCGGCACCGCCACGCCGCAGGAGGCGCTCACGCTCCGCGCGGAGGCGGGACTGCCGGACGACGTGCGGATCATGTGCTGGCTGTGGACGCCGGGCGGCCCCTGGCGGGAGGCCGTCGAGGCCGGTCTCGACGTCTCCGTCAGCGGCATGTGGGCCCTCGACGAGGTCACCGCGGCGGCGCGCGCGGCCGGCCGGACCGCTCAGGTGCAGCTCAAGGCCGACACCGGGCTCGGCCGCGGCGGCTGCCAGCCCGGCCACGACTGGGAGGAACTCGTCCGGGAGGCCCTGCGGGCCGAGGCCGAGGGGCTGGTCCGCGTCACCGGGCTCTGGTCGCACTTCGCCTGCGCCGACGAGCCCGGGCACCCCTCCATCGCCGCCCAGCTCCTCCGCTTCCGGGAGATGACGGCGTACGCCGAGCGGCAGGGCGTGCGTCCCGACGTGCGGCACATCGCCAACTCGCCGGCCACGCTCACGCTCCCCGACGCCCACTTCGACCTCGTACGCCCCGGCATCGCGATGTACGGCATCTCGCCCAGCCCCGAGATCGGCACCCCCGCCGACTTCGGACTGCGCCCCGTGATGACGCTGTCCGCCGCCTTGGCCCTGGTCAAGCGGGTCCCCGGCGGCCACGGCGTCAGCTACGGCCACCACTACACCACCCCCGGCGACACCACCCTCGGTCTCGTCCCACTCGGCTACGCGGACGGCATCCCGCGCCACGCCTCCTCCACCGGCCCCGTCCTGGTCGAGGGCAAGTGGCGCACGATCGCGGGTCGGGTCGCGATGGACCAGTTCGTCGTCGACCTCGGCGGGGACCGGCCCCCGGCCGGCACCGAGGCCGTGCTGTTCGGACCCGGCGACCGCGGCGAGCCCACCGCCGAGGACTGGGCGCAGGCCGCGGGCACCATCGCGTACGAGATCGTCACCCGGATCGGCGCGCGCGTGCCCCGTGTCCACGTGAACGAGTGAGCGTTTCGGGCCCGCGTGACCAGTGACACGTGACGCGCGCCCGGCCCGGCGTGTATGACGGGCATGCCGCACGCGTTCGGGTGAATGAGGAACCAGAGGGGAATCCGCCCCGCGGCCCGGTGAAGAGGAGCGGTACGTGAGCGAGAGCAGCGCGGAGGGTGTCGCGGACGTCGCCGCGGCGGCCGTCGCCTCCGCCGCGGAGGCCGCCACCGACGTGGCCGCCGGGGGCTGGCGCCGGGCGACCGGGATCGCCGGTGCCGCGATAGGCGTGGTCGCCGCGGGCGCGGCGGCCGGCGTGGCGATAGAGCGGCTCACCGTCGGCCGCGGCATACGGCAGAAGGCGCGGCTCGCCCTCGACTCCGCGGGACCGTACGGCGGGCTGCGCGGCACCCCCGGCAAGGCGTACGCCGAGGACGGCACCGAGCTGTACTACGAGGTCGACGACGTCGACCCGGAGACCGAGTCCGCGCTCCCCCGCCGCCGCCGGCGGCTCTTCGGCCGCAGGACGCCCGCTCCCGTCACCGTCGTCTTCTGCCACGGCTACTGCCTCAACCAGGACTCCTGGCACTTCCAGCGGGCGGCGCTCAGGGGCGTCGTGCGCACCGTGCACTGGGACCAGCGCAGCCACGGACGGTCGGGGCGGGGCGTGGCCCAGATACGCGACGGCGAACCGGTCACCATCGACGAGCTGGGCCGGGACCTGAAGGCCGTCATCGACGCGGCCGTGCCCGACGGCCCGGTCGTGCTGGTCGGCCACTCCATGGGCGGCATGACGGTGATGGCCCTGGCCGACCGCTTCCCCGCCCTGATCCGCGAGCGCGTCGTCGGCATCGCCCTCGTCGGCACGTCGTCCGGGCGGCTCGGCGAGGTGAACTTCGGACTGCCGGTGGCCGGCGTCAACGCGGTGCGACGGGTGCTGCCGGGGGTGCTGAAGGCGCTGGGGCAGCGGGCCGAGCTGGTGGAGAAGGGGCGGCGGGCGACGGCGGACCTGTTCGCCGGGATCATCAAGCGGTACTCGTTCGCCTCCCGGGACGTCGACCCGGCCGTGGCCCGGTTCGCCGAGCGGATGATCGAGTCCACGCCGATCGACGTGGTCGCCGAGTACTACCCGGCGTTCAACGACCACGACAAGACCGAGGCCCTCGCCCGCTTCCGCGACCTGCCGGTGCTGGTGCTGGCCGGGGTGCGGGACCTGGTGACGCCCAGCGAGCACAGCGAGGCGATCGCCGGCCTGCTGCCGGACGCCGAGCTGGTGCTCGTGCCCGACGCGGGGCACCTGGTGATGCTGGAGCACCCGGAACTGGTCACCGACCGCCTCGCCGACCTGCTCGCCCGCGCGAACGAGAAGGCGCGCGGCGCGGCGGTGTGAGCGCGGCGGCGGCACGGGCGGCCGCGCCGGCAGCGGCTACCGTTGAGGGCTATGGAAGCACCAGCAGCACCGCAGGGCCCGGCCGGACCCGCCCCCGCCGTCGAGATCACCGTCACCTCACCGGAGCAGATGCGGGAACTGGGCCGCAGGCTCGCCAAACTGCTGCGCGCCGGTGACCTGGTAATGCTGAGCGGGGAGCTGGGCGCGGGCAAGACGACACTGACCCGCGGGCTCGGCGAGGGCCTCGGCGTCCGCGGCGCCGTCACCTCCCCGACCTTCGTGATCGCCCGCGTACACCCCTCGCTCGGCGACGGTCCGCCACTCGTCCACGTCGACGCCTACCGGCTGTCCGGCGGGCTCGACGAGATGGAGGACCTCGACCTGGACGTCTCCCTGTCCGACTCGGTGATCGTGGTCGAGTGGGGCGAGGGCAAGGTGGAGGAGCTCACCGAGGACCGGTTGCAGCTCCTGATCCACCGGGCCGTGGGCGACACCACCGACGAGGTCCGCCACGTGACGCTGACGGGTGTCGGCGAGCGCTGGGCGGCGGCCGACCTGAGCGTCCTCGCTTCCTAATGCTGTTGTCAAGCGGCGGCCGTGGCCGGGGGCGCCACTTCGTAGCACCGTCGGTCACGGATCAGAGCCCAGATGACGTTGACGCGTCGGCGGGCGAGGGCGAGCACGGCCTGGACATGCTTCTTGCCCTCGGCGCGTTTGCGGTCGTAGAACTTCCGCGAGTTCGGGTCGTAGCGGACGCTGACGAGCGCGGAGGTGTAGAAGACGCGCTGGAGTCTTCGGTGGTAGGCGATCGGCCGGTGGAGGTTGCCGCTGACCTTGCCCGAGTCGCGAGGTGCTGGGGCGACGCCGGCGAAGGCTGCCAGGGCGTCCGGGGAGTCGAACTCGTCGAGGCTGCCGCGGACGGCGGCGAGGAACTCCGCTCCCAGAACCGTGCCGATGCCGGGGACGCTCAGGATGATGTTGGCGAGCTCGTGCTCGCGAAACCGGCCCTCGATGAGCTTGTCCAGCTCACGGATCTGCTCGTTGAGGGCCATCACCTCCTCGGCCAGGGTGTGGACCAGCTTGGCGATGGTCTTCTCACCGGGGACGGCGGTGTGCTGGCGTTCGGCGGCCTCGACCGCAGCCTCGGCCAGGGCTCTGGCATTGCGGACCTTGCGGTTGGCCAGCCACCTCGCGAGCCGTGTGATGCCGGCCCGGCGGATCGCGGCCGGGGTCTGGTAGCCCGTCAGCAGCCTGAGCGGTCCCGTGCTGGTGACATCCAGGGCCCGTTCCAGGGCCGGGAACATGCTCAGCAGGGTGCCGCGCAGGCGGTTCACCACGCGGGTGCGGTCCTCGACCAGGTCGGCCCGGCGTCCGGTCAGCAGTTTGAGTTCGATGGCGGCTTCGTCGCCGGGACGGATGGGCCGCAGGTCGCGGCGCATTCTGGCCTGGTCGGCGATGACATAGGCGTGGCGGGCGTCGGTCTTGCCCTCGCCGCGGTAGCCGTCGGATGCCCGGTTGACCAGCCGGCCGGGCATGTAGAGGACCTCCTGGCCGTGGTTGACCAGCAGGGCCAGCAGCAGTGCCGGCTCTCCGCCGGTCATGTCGATGGCCCAGGTGACCTCACGGCCGTCGGCCAGGTCCAGGACGTCACCGATCAGCTTCAACAGCTCGGGCTCGTCGTTGGCCACCCGCCGCGACAACAGGGTCTTGCCGTCCGCGTCCAGAACAAGGCCGTGGTGATGGCCCTTGCCGCTGTCGATCCCCGCCCATATCCGGCTCATTGCGCTCCTGACATGCGTGTGCGTACTGCTCGTGCCACGGACGACTTCGCCGGCATTGCTCTACACAGCGACTTGTTCGCACTTCCTAATCGGCGGCCGAGTCGTCGTGGGGCGCTGGGCGGCGAAGCAAGGGAAGCCACGAGACGGCAGCCGCCTGATAGCCACACCCAGCACCCCTGGGCGACCCAACCCTACGAATGGCTCGATCAACCCGATCAAGAAGGTAGAGCCGCCTGAGGCGGTTGCCGGCCCGGATTCCGACAACACGTCGGCAAGATGTTGCCAACGGGGTCCCGCCCGTGGTCACATGGTGGTCAGCTCGTAGTTAGGCATGCCTAACTACGCCCGCCCCCGACCTTCAGGAGGCGTCCGTGCCGCAGCCCGTGACCCAGCCGCCCGCGCCCGCCGGGGTGTCCATGCACGACCTGCTCGCGGCCTGCGCCGCGGCGGCCGCGGTGTCCACGCCGCCGCGCGCGCCCGAACCGGAGCGGTGCCGCCCCGTCCGGGAGCACCGCGAGGCCGCCTGACCCGGCGGATGTCAGGGGATGACGACGACGGGCTGGCCGATCGTCGCGAACCGCCACATCGCGTCGCCGTCCGCGCGGGACTCCCGGATGCCGCCGGTCCGCAGGCCCGGAGCCGGCTTCGGCGGCGAGGCGTCCACCGCCGCGCTGAAGCCGACGACCACGCCCGCGACGCTGGTGAAGCGCACGACGTGCTCGACCGGGACGCCGTCCGAACCGGTGATCCGCTTCGAGCGCGACGTGACGGCGTAGGTGCCCGGCATCGGGTCGACCCTGCCGGGAGTGACCGTGAAGGTGTTCTGGACCCGGTTGTCCGGGCCGACCAGCCACACCCGGTCGTCGTCCAGCGAATACACCACCCGCTCGCCCCGTCCCGAACCGAGGGGCAGGGCGTCCGGGTGCCGCGCGTCGCGGGGTGCCTTGGAGGCGCCGGGGGCGGGCTTGCCGGTCGCGTGCGCCCTGTCCGGCTCGGCCGGCAGGCGGGCCGACGCCTGGTAGGTGAGGAAACCGACCGTGCCGAGGGCCGCCGCGGTGAGCGCGGCCACCCAACCGGCGCTGCTGCTTGCCACTGGGACCACCTGGGCCTCGTACGTCGTACTCGGGAAGCGGGGCGTCACGAGCGGTGCGGTTGTCGTCACGCTGCGTGCTTCCCGCGACCGTAGCAGCAGGCGGCCGTCCGACCCGGCCGTCCGACACGGGCCCGCGGGCGCCGTAGGCTGTTTGCGTGCTCTTGCTCGCTCTGGATACCGCCACGCCCGCCGTGACCGTCGCGCTGCACGACGGTACGGACGTCATCGCCTCGTCGAGCCAGGTGGACGCACGCCGGCACGGTGAGCTGCTGCTCCCCGCCGTCGACCGGGTCCTCGCCGAGGCCGGACTGCGACTCGACGCCGTCACCGGCGTCGTCGCGGGCACCGGCCCCGGCCCCTACACGGGGCTGCGCGTCGGCCTGATGACCGCGGACACCTTCGGGCTCGCACTCGGCGTCCCCGTGCACGGCGTGTGCACGCTGGACGGACTGGCGTACGCGGCCGACCTGGAGGGCCCCTTCGTGGTGGCGACGGACGCCCGCCGCAAGGAGGTCTACTGGGCCCGCTACGCCGACTCCCGCACCCGTCTCACCGATCCGGCGGTCGACCGTCCCGCCGACATCGCCGAGCAGGTGGCCGGGCTCCCCGCCGTCGGCGCCGGCGCCCTGCTGTACCCGGACACCTTCCCGCGGGCGCACGAGCCCGAGCACGTGTCCGCCGCCGCCCTGGCCTGCCTGGCCGCCGAGAAGCTCGCGGCGGGCGGGGAACTGCCCGCGCCCCGGCCGATGTACCTGCGCCGGCCGGACGCCCAGGTCCCCAAGAACTACAAGGTGGTCACCCCCAAGTGACCGGGCCCGTGACCTCGACCGTGGACGCCGTGCTGCGCGAGATGCGCTGGTGGGACATCGACCCGGTGCTCCGGCTTGAGCGGGAGCTGTTCCCGGAGGACGCCTGGTCGCGGGGGATGTTCTGGTCCGAGCTGGCCCACGCGCGCGGGCCGGGCGCGACCCGGAAGTACGTCGTCGCGGTGCTGCCGGACGAGGCCGGCGCGAACGGCGACCGCATCGTGGGCTACGCGGGCCTCGTCGCCTCCGGCGAGCAGTCCGACGTGCAGACCGTCGCCGTCGCCCGCGACCACTGGGGCACCGGACTCGGCGCGCGGCTGCTGACCGAACTGCTGCGGGCGGCCACCGCCTTCGAGAGCACGGAAGTGCTGCTGGAGTGCCGGGTGGACAACACCCGTGCGCAGCGGCTGTACGAGCGCTTCGGTTTTGAACCCATCGGCTTCCGGCGCGGCTACTACCAGCCGGGCAACGTGGACGCCCTGGTGATGCGCCTGACCACAGCGCCCGGCGGCGGCCCCGCCGCGGGCGCCGACCCCGTACAAGGAACCGACAACCATGGCTGACTCACGCGACGAACCTCTCGTACTGGGGATCGAGACCTCCTGCGACGAGACCGGTGTCGGTGTCGTGCGCGGCACCACCCTGCTGGCCGACGCCGTCGCCTCCAGCGTCGACGAGCACGCCCGGTTCGGCGGCGTCGTCCCCGAGGTGGCGAGCCGCGCTCACCTGGAGGCGATGGTCCCCACCATCGACCGCGCGCTGAAGGAGGCGGGCGTCAGCGCCCGCGACCTCGACGGCATCGCCGTCACCGCCGGCCCCGGCCTGGCCGGCGCCTTGCTGGTCGGCGTCTCGGCGGCCAAGGCGTACGCCTACGCGCTCGGCAAGCCCCTGTACGGCGTCAACCACCTCGCCTCCCACATCTGCGTCGACCAGCTCGAGCACGGGCCGCTGCCCGAGCCGACCATGGCGCTGCTGGTCTCCGGCGGGCACTCCTCGCTGCTGCTGTCGACGGACATCACCTCCGACGTCCGGCCGATGGGCGCCACCATCGACGACGCGGCCGGCGAGGCCTTCGACAAGATCGCCCGCGTGCTGAACCTGGGCTTCCCCGGCGGCCCGGTCATCGACCGGTACGCGCGCGAGGGCGACCCGCAGGCGATCGCGTTCCCGCGCGGACTCACCGGGCCGCGCGACCCGCGGTACGACTTCTCCTTCTCCGGGCTGAAGACGGCCGTGGCCCGCTGGATCGAGGCCAAGCGGGCGGCGGGCGAGGACGTGCCGGTGCGGGACGTGGCGGCCTCCTTCCAGGAGGCGGTCGTGGACGTGCTGACCCGCAAGGCGGTGCGGGCCTGCAAGGACCAGGGCGTCGACCACCTGATGATCGGCGGCGGCGTGGCCGCCAACTCGCGGCTGCGGTTCCTGGCGCAGGAGCGCTGCGAGGCGGCCGGCATCCGGCTGCGCGTGCCGCGGCCCAAGCTGTGCACGGACAACGGCGCCATGGTCGCCGCCCTCGGCGCCGAGATGGTCGCCCGTAACCGGGCCGCCTCCGACTGGGACCTGTCGGCGGACTCCTCGCTGCCGGTGACGGACCCGCACGTGCCGGGGCAGGGCCACACGCACGACCACGTCCACGAGACGGCCAAGGAGAACCTGTACCCGTGACCGTCGCGCTGATGTGGGAGGCGCGGGCCGTGCCCGGCCGGGGCGAGGACCTGCTGGCCTGGGTACGGGCGCAGCCCTTGGACGGCCGGCCGCTGCGCCGGGAGACGCTGCGCGCCCCGCAGGACCGGGTCCTCGTCGTCACCTGGTGGGACGCCGCCTACGACGCCGACCTGCCCGAACTGCCGGAGCCGGACGGGAGCCTGGTCACGCGGGCGGTGCACCGGTGGCGGTTCGAGTCGGTGGCCGCGGACTGACCCGGAGCGCCCGCGCCGGCGCCGGCGGCGTCAGAGCGCCGGTGACACCTCCGCGTCGCAGCGCAGCCGCCGGTCCGGTCCGAGCACCCGTGCCGGGCCGGTGAGCGTCAGCCGCGCCGTGTGGCGGACGTCCGCGCTGGACGCCGCCAACCTCAGTTCCAGGGCGCCGGGTTCGACGGTCCGGCGGCCCGAGCGGTCGGTGAACGCCGAGAGGTCGGCGTGGAACCGGAACGTCACCCGGCGGGCCTCGCCGGGCGCCAGCTCCAGCCGCCGGTAGCCGATCAGGCGGACGTCCGGGCGGGTCACCGACGCCACGGGGTCGTGCAGGTAGAGCTGCACCACCTCGGCGCCGGACCGGTCACCGGTGTTGCGCACGGTCACCGACACGTCGTACGAGCCGTCCGTGCCGATCTCCACGCCGTCCTCCGGGCCGTCCTGCGGGCCGCCGGTGGGGCCCTCCCACGCGAACGTCGTGTACGAGCGGCCGTGGCCGAAGGGGTACAGCGGGGTCGGGTCGAGGTTGCTGACCTCGCCGGCCAGGCCCAGCGGAGGCTGGAGATAGGTCCACGGCTGGCCGCCGGGCAGGTGCGGCACGCTGACCGGGAGGCGGCCGGAGGGGGAGACACGGCCCGACAGCACGCCCGCCACCGCCGGGCCGCCCTCCTCGCCGGGGAAGAACGCCTGCACGGCGGCGCCGAGCCGCCCGTGCCAGCGGCCGAGCGCGTAGGGGCGCCCGGTCAGCAGCACCAGGACCACCGGCACGCCCGTCGCGACGAGCGCGTCCAGCAGCGCGCCCTGGACCCCGGGCAGCCTGAGGTCGCTGACGTCGCAGCCCTCGCCGGAGGTGCCCCGCCCGAACAGTCCGGCCCGGTCGCCCAGGACCGCGACGCACACGTCGGCCTCGGCGGTCCGCGCCACCGCCTCCTCGAAGCCCGACGTGTCCGGCCCGGAGGTGTCGCAGCCCTCGGTGAACGTCACCTTGGCGTCGGGCAGTTCGGCCCGCAGGGCGTCCAGCACGGTCGGGATGTCGATGCCCGCCGGCACCCCGGGGTGGTGGGGGAGGACGTGGGACGGGAAGGAGTAGCAGCCCAGCATGGCCAGGGCGTCGGCGGCCCGCGGGCCGACCACCGCGATCCGGGCGTCGGGAGCGAGCGGCAGGACGCCGTCGGGATTGTCCAGGAGCACCACCGACTCCTCGGCCAGCCGGCGGGCCAGGGCGCGGTTGGCGGGGGAGTCCAGGTCGACCGGGCCGGGGCCGCCGGCCGGCTCGGGCGTCCAGTCCTCGTCCAGCAGGCCCAGTTCGCATTTCTGGAGCAGCACGCGGCGGGCCGACACGTCGATCAGTTCCTCGGGGACCTCGCCCGCCCGGACCGCCTCCAGCAGGGGCCTGCCGTAGCAGTGCACCGTCGGCAGCTCCACGTCGATGCCGGCCGCGAGGGCCAGGTGGGCCGCCTCGGCGGGGGTGCCGGCGACCCGGTGCAGGGACTCCAGGAAGCCGATGCCGAAGTAGTCGGCGACCACCGTGCCGGTGAAGCCCCACTCGTCCCTCAGCAGCCCGGTCAGCAGTGCCGGGTCGGCCGAGGCGGGGACGCCGTCCGTCTCCGTGTAAGCCGCCATCACCGACCGGGCGCCGCCCTCGCGCAGCGCCAGCTCGAACGGCGGGAGCGTCACGTCGGCGAACTCCCGCACGCCCGCCCGCACCGGGGCCAGGTTGCGGGCGCCGGCCGAGGAGGCGTACCCGGCGAAGTGCTTGAGCGTGGCGACGACCCCGGCCGACTCCAGGCCCCGGACGTAGGCGCTGCCGATCGTGCCGACCAGGTACGGGTCCTCGCCGATCGTCTCCTCCACCCGGCCCCAGCGCGGGTCCCGCACGACGTCCAGGACGGGGGCGAGGCCCTGGTGGACGCCGACCGAGCGCAGGTCGTGGCCGATGCGCCGGGCCATCTCCTCGACCAGGTCGGGGTCGAAGGCGGCGCCCCAGGCCAGCGGCACCGGGTAGGCGGTGGCCCGCCAGGCGGTGAAGCCGGCCAGGCACTCCTCGTGGGCGAGCGCCGGGATGCCGAAGCGGCCGGCCTCGCGGATGCGGTGCTGGGCGCGGGCGAGGGCCCGCGCGCCGAGGGCCGGGTCGACGGGGGCGGTGCCGAACGGGCGGGTGAGCTGGCCGAGGCCGTGGGTGATCAGCTCGTCCCAGTCGTGGTCGGCGGTCATCTCGTGCTGGAGCGGGGCGACGCCGTCGCCGTCCGTGGCGGCGCCCACCCACACGCCGTAGAGCTGTGCGGTCTTCTCCTCCAGGGTCATCCGGGCCAGGAGGTCGTCGACGCGGGCGGCGGCGGGCAGGGCGGGGTCACGCCAGGGCGCGGTGGTCATGGAACTCCTGTCGGGGTGGACGGGACGGCTGCCCTCTCACGAACGCTTGGCCACGAACGGCTGCGAATGTTTCGACACAATCAGCGAATGTTCCGGAAACCTATGGCCGGGGGAAGTCTTCGTCAAGAGGGGCAGCGGGGTTACGATCGCCGCCATGACATCCCCGCAGCCCGCCGAAACACGGCCGCAGAGGCGGTCCGCGCAGACCGCGACCCTCGCCGAGATCGCCCGCGAGGCCGGTGTGTCGGCACCGACTGTTTCGAAGGTCCTCAACGGCCGCGCCGACGTCGCCCCCGCGACCCGGGCCCGCGTGGAGGACCTGCTGCGGGCCCACGGCTACCGTCGCAGGCGGGCCGAAGCGACCCGCTCGCCCCTGATCGACCTGGTCTTCCACGAGCTGGAGAGCGCCTGGGCGATGGAGGTCATCCGGGGCGTGGAGAACGTGGCGCGGGACGCGGGGCTCAGCGTCGTGCTCTCCGAGAGCGCCGGCCGCCTCACACCCGGCAGGACCTGGGCCGACCAGGTCGCCGCCCGCCGCCCGCACGGCGTCGTCCTCGTGCTGTCCGGGCTGGACGAGTCCCAGCGGGCCCTGCTGACCAGCCGCTCCATCCCGTTCGTGGTCATGGACCCGGCCGGCGACCCCGGTGCCGACGTGCCGTCCATCGGCGCCACCAACTGGCAGGGCGGCCTCGCCGCCACCCGCCACCTGATCGACCTGGGGCACACCCGCATCGGCGCGATCAGCGGCCCCACCCGGATGATGTGCAGCCGCGCCCGCGTCGACGGTTACCGGGCCGCCCTGGAGACGGCCGGACTGCCGGTCGACCCGGAGCTGATCGTGACCGGCGACTTCCACCACGAGGCCGGCTACCGCCAGGGCCTGGAACTGCTGCGCCGCGCCGACCGGCCGACCGCGGTCTTCGCCGGCAACGACCTCCAGGCGCTCGGGCTCTACGAGGCCGCGCGCGAACTGGGGCTGCGCATCCCGCAGGACCTGAGCGTGGTCGGGTTCGACGACCTGCCGGTGGCCCGCTGGGTGGGGCCGCCGCTGACGACCGTGCGGCAGCCGCTCACGGAGATGGCCGAGGCGGCGGCCCGTCTCGTGCTGGACCTCGGCCGCGACGACGGCCCGGCCGCGGCCACCCGGGTGGAGCTGGCCACCAGCCTGGAGGTGCGCAGCAGTACGGCACGGCCGCCGGCCGCCTGAGGCGGCCGGCCGACCGCCGGACCGAAACATTCGCGAAAGGTTTCGGCGCCCGTCGGCCCCGGTCTGCTCACCGACCCGGCCCGGCTGTACCGGGTCGCCGACGCGGTCACCGGCAGCCTGACCACCGACACCGGGCTGGACTCGCTGGGCGAGCAGACGGACCTCGGCCGCGGCCTCGCGGGCCTGTCGGAGGACGCCGTGCGGACGGTGACGATGCCGGTCGATCCGGCCCCGTGGGACGGCAACCGGGTGGTGGCCCGGGAACCGGACGCCCGGAAGCTGTGGGAGTCGCTCCGCTGAACCACCTCTGACCCGCGAGGATGCCGGTGCGGATGCGGCCGGGACGGGAGCCGGAAAAAATTCTCGGGAAAAATCCGGGGCGCTGTCGATCCACGGCCCTCCCGTTCGACGTACGGGTGGAAGGCCGGGAGCGACCCGGTCCCCAACCACCGAGGAGTCACCATGCCCCGCTACCTGTCGCTCGTGCGCATCGACGAGAACAACGCCCCCGCCGGCGGCCCCAGCCCGGAGCTGATGCAGCGCATGGGGGAGCTGATGGAGGAGATGACGAAGGCCGGCGTCCTGCTGGACACCGCCGGGCTGACCCCCACCGCCCAGGGCACCCGCGTCCACTACGAGGCCGGGCAGCTGTCCGTCACCGACGGTCCCTTCACCGAGACCAAGGAGGTCATCGGCGGCTACGCGCTGATGCAGGCCAAGGACATGGCCGAGGCGATCGAGTGGACCAAGCGCTTCCTGAAGGTCCACGAGGAGCACTGGACGGTGACCTGCGAGGTGCGGGAGATCATGGAGGGCTGACGTCCGCTTCGTTCCGGGCGCGCGAGGGTGTTGCATGTGGGCTGTGAAGCCACAGCCCACCACCGCCTCCGACCGGACCACGGAGGCGATCGAGACGGTCTTCCGGCTGGAGTACCCGCGCGTGGTCGCCGGCGTCGCCCGCGTCGTCCGGGACGTCGGCATCGCCGAGGAGATCGCGCAGGACGCGCTGGTCGCGGCCCTGGAGCAGTGGCCCCGCGACGGGGTGCCCGACCGTCCGGGCGCCTGGCTGACGACCACCGCCCGGCGCCGCGCCGTCGACCTGGTCCGGCGCCGGGAGACCTACGCCCGCAAGCTGGCGGAGATCGGCCGGGACCTGCCCGTCGCCGCCCCGCCCGAGGAGCCCGCCGACCCGGACGGCATCGACGACGACCTGCTGCGGCTCGTCTTCACGGCCTGCCACCCGGTGCTGTCCGCCGAGGCGCGGATCGCGCTGACGCTGCGCCTGCTGGGCGGCCTGACGACCGCCGAGATCGCCCGCGCCGTCCTGGCACCGGAACCGACGGTCGCGCAGCGCGTCGTGCGCGCCAAGCGGACGCTGGCGGCACGGAACGTCGCCTTCGAGGTCCCGTACGGACCGGAGCGGACGGCTCGGCTCGGCTCGGTCCTGGAGGTCATCTACCTGATCTTCAACGAGGGCTACGCGGCCACCGCCGGCGAGGACTGGCTGCGGCCCGGCCTGTGCGAGGACGCGCTGCGCCTGGCCCGTGTGCTGTCCGCCCTCATGCCGAAGGAACCCGAGGTCCACGGCCTGACCGCGCTGCTCGAGTTCCAGGCGTCCCGCACCGCCGCCCGCACCGGCCCCGACGGCGCCCCCGTCCTGCTCAGGGACCAGAACCGCCGCCGCTGGAACCGCATGCTCATCGCCCGCGGCATCACCGCCCTCGACCGCGCGAACGCCCACGCCGCCGGTGCCCCCGGCCCGTACGCGCTCCAGGCCGCCATCGCCGCCTGCCACGCCATGGCGTTCACCTACGAGGAGACCGACTGGCCGCGCATCGCCACGCTGTACGGCCTGCTCGCGGCCCGCGCCCCGTCCCCGGTCGTCGAACTCAACCGCGCGGTCGCCGTGTCGATGGCCGAGGGCCCCGCCCCGGCGCTCGCCCTCGTCGACGCCCTCGCGGCCGAACCCGCCCTGCGCGGCTACCACCTGCTGCCCAGCGTCCGCGCCGACCTGCTGCTGCGCCTGGGCCGTACGGCGGAGGCCCGCTCGGAGTTCGAACGCGCCGCGTCCCTGACCCGCAACGAACGCGAACGCGACCTGCTGGCCCGCCGCGCACGGGAGTGCGGCTGAGACGCCGTCAGCGCACCGGGTGCCCGATCAGCATCGTCGGCGCCCCCGCGACCCGGGTCATGAACACCGTGGCCGCGTTCGGCCCCTGGGGCCTGACCTTGCGGCGCAGCTCCTCCGGCTCGACCGCCGAGCCGCGCTTCTTCACGGTGAGCGTGCCGACCCGGCGCTCCCGCAGCAGCGCCTTCAGCTTCTTGACGTTGAAGGGCATCCGGTCGGTGATCTCGTACGCCGTGGCGTACGCCGTCGGCACCAGGTCGTCCGCGGTGACGTAGGCGATGGTCGCGTCGAGCAGCCCGCCGCCCACCTGTGCGGCGACCTCGGCGACCAGATGGGCCCGGATGACGGCACCGTCGGGCTCGTACAGGTACCGGCCGGGCGTGCGGACCTCCGGGTCGGGCAGGCCGGTGCCGAGCAGGGTGCGCGGCCCCGGCAGCAGCGTCGCCCGGACCGCCCCCGGCGCGGTGCCGAACCACAGCACCGCCTCCTTCACGTCCCCGCCGTCGGAGATCCACTCGGCCTCGGCGTCGTCCGGCACCGCCTCGTGCGGAATGCCGGGTGCCACCTTCAGCGCGGCGGCGCGCGGCGCCTTACGGGCGGCCTCCACGGCCCAGGACAGCGGCGGCGAGTACGCCTCGGGATCGAAGATCCGGCCCCGTCCGCCGCGCCGCGCCGGGTCGACGAAGACGGCGTCGTACCCGCTCGTGTCCACCTCGGTGACGTCCGCCTCGCGCACCTCGACCAGGTCGGCCAGCCCGAGCGCCTCGGCGTTGGCGCGGGCGGCCCCCGCCGTCGCCGGGTCGCGGTCGACGGCCAGGACCCGGATGCCCGCGCGGGCCAGCGCGATCGCGTCGCCGCCGATCCCGCAGCACAGGTCGGCGACCGAGGCGATGCCCAGGTCCTTGAGGCGTTCTGCCCGGTACGCCGCCACGCTCGCCCGGGTCGACTGCTCCACCCCGTTCGGCGTGAAGAACATCCGCCCGGCGTCCTCGGCCCCGAACTTCGCCACCGCCCGCTGCCGCAGCCGCGCCTGCCCGAGCGCCGCCGACACCAGCCCGGCCGGGTGGTCGCGGCGCAGCCGGGTGGCGACGGCCAGCTCCCGCGCGGGGTCGGTGTCGCGGACCTCGTCGAGCAGGGCGCGGCCGTCGGGGGTGAGCAGGGCGTGGAGGGCGTCGAGGTCGTTCACCGGCCCATTGTGGGCCAGTCGGTGGATGGTGTGCCCGCGGCGCGGTGTCGGGGGCCGGCCCGGAGCCCGGGGCTGCGAAGATCCGGCACCATGCGACTAGTCGTACAAAATGACAAATGCCGGGCGTCCGGGATGCCCCGGGCGGCTTCCGGGACGTCTCCGGGGGCCCGGGTGCGCGGCGGCCTCGCCGTGCTCCTCGTCGCCGCCCTCGCCTCCGCCTGTGCGCAGCACACGCCCGAGGTCCGGGGCGCCCCCGGGCAGCAGCCCCTCGAGGCACCCCCGGCCCGCGCGCTCGACACCTACGCGTCCCGGCTGCGCGCGGCGCAGACCGCCCGGGTCGCCGCCGCCGAACGCTGGAACCTGCGGCAGGTCCCGCTGACGGCCCCGCCGCCCCCCGCCGAGAAGCCGCGGATCACGGCGCGGGAGGGCTTCGAGGTGGACGGGCAGGAGGACCTCCCGCCGGTCTTCACCACCGTCCCCACCGAGGAGCGGATCGTCTTCCTCACCATCGACGACGGCGCCGAGAAGGACCCGGCCTTCCTGCGCATGATGAGCGAGCTGCGGATCCCGTACACGGTCTTCCTCACCGACGACGAGATCAAGGACGACTACGGCTACTTCGAGGAGATGCAGACCCGCGGGGTCACCCTCAACAGCCACACCCTGAGCCATCCCTACCTCCCGGCGCTCTCCTACGCGCAGCAGAGACGCGAGATCTGCGGCATGCAGGAGGTGATCGAGAAGCGCTACGGCAAGCGCCCCGCCCTCTTCCGCCCGCCCTTCGGCAACTACAACCGGGACACCCTGCGCGCCGCCAGGTCCTGCGGCGTCAGGTACGCGCCGATCTGGAACGAGGAGGTCTACGTCGACCACTGGGAGTACCGCGAGTGGGACCGGGACCTCCACCCGGGCGACATCGTCCTCACCCACTTCCGGGGCCGCGACGACTGGGACGGCACGATGACGGACATGGTCCGCCGCTTCCTGGACCGGATCACCGCCGCCGGATACGCGGTGGCCCGGCTGGAGGACTACCTGTGAGGCGCGGGCGGTTCCGGCCGGCCGGGGCCGCCCTGGCAGCCGTACTGCTCACCGGCTGCGCCCCGTTCGCCGGCCCCGCCGGCCACCCCACGGCCGGCAAGGCGGCCCGGGCGGGCGGCGGGGGCCACGCACCGCCGCCCGTCCTGGACCACGTGCGCACCGCCGACCGGGTCGTCTTCCTCACCTACGACGACGGCGCCGACCGGGACCCCCGCCTCGCGGGCCTCGTCCGCGAACGGCGGCTCCCGGTCACCCTGTTCCTCTCCGACACCGTGGCCGGGCCGGCGTACGGCCGCTTCGCCCGGCTGCGTTCCGTCGGCGCGAGCCTGCAGAACCACACCCTGGACCACCGCGCCCTGCGCGGCCTGCCCTACGCCGGCCAGCGCGCCGAGATCTGCGGCCAGCAGACCAAGCTCCACTCCCGCTTCGGCGTCCGCCCCCGCCTCCTGCGCCCGCCCCACGGCCGGTACGACCCGACGACCCTGCGGGCCGCCGCCGACTGCGGCATCACGGCCGTCGTCCTGTGGCGGGCCGAGCTGGGCGCCGACGGCGACCTGACCTGGACCCGCGGCGACCACCGCCTCCACCCCGGCGACATCGTCTCGGTCACCGCTCCGTCCCGCACGGAGCACCTGCTGCGCCGGATCGAGCAACAGGACCTCCGGGTGGGCCGCCTGGAGGACTACCTGGGTCGAAACAGCCCGTCCGGCGCTTGAGGACGAGGCCGTCCAGGCCGAAGCGGGGGTCCGGGGGCGGCAGCCCCTGGCGACGCCCACACCCACGCCGGGTGCGCCCGAAAACCGGCACCGGCACCAGAAAATCCCACGACGCGCCGCAGGCATTGGCACTCCGCTTGACCGAGTGCTAATCGCGGTCATAGTCTCAGGTCTGGCACTCCCCCCTGGAGAGTGCCAACTACGCGACGGGCAGGTCCGGCACCCGCGACGACGGATCCACCTGGTCGCCACCTCAGACAGTTAACCCCGTGAGATCTCCGAAGGGGGAGGTCGGATCGTGACGACCACCAGCTCCAAGGTTGCCATCAAGCCGCTCGAGGACCGCATCGTGGTCCAGCCGCTCGACGCCGAGCAGACCACGGCTTCGGGCCTGGTCATTCCGGACACCGCCAAGGAGAAGCCCCAGGAGGGCGTCGTCCTGGCCGTGGGCCCGGGCCGCTTCGAGGACGGCAACCGTCTTCCGCTCGACGTCTCCGTCGGTGACGTCGTGCTCTACAGCAAGTACGGCGGCACCGAGGTGAAGTACAACGGCGAGGAGTACCTCGTCCTCTCGGCCCGCGACGTGCTCGCGATCATCGAGAAGTAAGCCGTAGGTCGACTCACCTCGACTCTGCTCGACAGCTGCGCCCCTGGCCCCCGCGACCGATAAGAAGCCGGGCGCGAGGGGCGCAGTCTGTTTTCCGTTAGATCAGATTTCCGAGAGGGCTCACGCTCCCATGGCGAAGATCCTGAAGTTCGACGAGGACGCCCGTCGCGCCCTCGAGCGCGGCGTCAACAAGCTTGCCGACACGGTGAAGGTGACGATCGGCCCCAAGGGCCGCAACGTCGTCATCGACAAGAAGTTCGGCGCCCCCACCATCACCAACGACGGTGTCACGATCGCCCGCGAGGTCGAGATCGAGGACCCGTACGAGAACCTCGGCGCCCAGCTGGTGAAGGAGGTGGCGACCAAGACCAACGACATCGCGGGTGACGGCACCACCACCGCCACCGTCCTGGCCCAGGCCCTGGTCCGCGAGGGTCTGAAGAACGTCGCCGCCGGTGCCTCCCCGGCGCTGCTGAAGAAGGGCATCGACGCGGCCGTCGCCGCCGTGTCCGAGGACCTCCTCGCCACCGCGCGCCCGATCGACGAGAAGTCCGACATCGCCGCCGTGGCCGCGCTGTCCGCCCAGGACCAGCAGGTCGGCGAGCTCATCGCCGAGGCCATGGACAAGGTCGGCAAGGACGGTGTCATCACCGTCGAGGAGTCCAACACCTTCGGTCTGGAGCTGGACTTCACCGAGGGCATGGCCTTCGACAAGGGCTACCTGTCGCCGTACTTCGTGACGGACCAGGAGCGCATGGAGGCCGTCCTGGAGGACCCCTACATCCTCATCAACCAGGGCAAGATCTCCTCCATCGCGGACCTGCTGCCGCTGCTGGAGAAGGTCATCCAGGCGGGTGCCTCCAAGCCGCTGCTGATCATCGCCGAGGACCTCGAGGGCGAGGCGCTCTCCACCCTCGTCGTGAACAAGATCCGCGGCACCTTCAACGCCGTCGCGGTGAAGGCCCCGGGCTTCGGCGACCGCCGCAAGGCGATGCTGCAGGACATGGCCGTCCTCACCGGCGCCACGGTCATCTCCGAGGAGGTCGGCCTCAAGCTCGACCAGGTCGGCCTGGACGTGCTCGGCACCGCCCGCCGCATCACCGTCACCAAGGACGACACCACGATCGTCGACGGTGCCGGCAAGCGCGACGAGGTCGAGGGCCGCATCGCCCAGATCAAGGCCGAGATCGAGAACACGGACTCCGACTGGGACCGCGAGAAGCTCCAGGAGCGCCTCGCGAAGCTGGCCGGCGGCGTGTGCGTGATCAAGGTCGGCGCCGCCACCGAGGTGGAGCTGAAGGAGCGCAAGCACCGTCTGGAGGACGCCATCTCCGCGACCCGCGCCGCGGTCGAGGAGGGCATCGTCTCCGGTGGTGGCTCCGCCCTGGTCCACGCCGTCAAGGTCCTCGAGGGCAACCTCGGCAAGACCGGCGACGAGGCCACCGGTGTGTCGGTCGTCCGCAAGGCCGCCGTCGAGCCGCTGCGCTGGATCGCCGAGAACGCCGGCCTCGAGGGCTACGTCATCGTCTCCAAGGTGGCGGAGCTCGAGAAGGGCAACGGCTACAACGCCGCCACCGGCGAGTACGGCGACCTGGTCAAGGCCGGCGTCATCGACCCGGTCAAGGTCACCCGTTCCGCCCTGGAGAACGCCGCCTCCATCGCCTCCCTCCTCCTGACGACCGAGACCCTGGTCGTCGAGAAGAAGGAAGAGGAAGAGCCGGCCGCCGGGGGCCACGGCCACTCCCACTCCCACTGAGCGACCCCGCTCGAAGCACCCCGAGGGCCCGGCACCGCTGTTCACCAGCGGCGCCGGGCCCTCGCCCCGTGGGGCCGGGGCCCTCACCGGTGCGCCCCGCCGGAGCTCTCATGGACGCACGACGTGCCCGTCGGGGCCGGTGCCGCCGGCGGATGGACGACCAGCCGACCGGAACTCGACGTCGGCTGTGCGCCTGGGAGCCGGTCAGCCGTCCTGCCGCACCAGGAACCGCACCGGTTCCGCCAGTGCCGCCCGTGCTCCGTCGGCGTCCCCCAGCCGTGCGGCGAGGGTGGCCTCCGCGAGCCGTGCGGGCAGCGCCTCCGCGAACTTCAGGCCCCGCACGGCGTGCGGGTCCACGTCCGGCAGGGTCACGCCCGTACCGGTGTCCGCCACCGCCGCCCGCCACGCCTGCGGGGTGACGTCGTCCCGCAGCCGGACGAAGCGGCCGTCGACGGTCCGATGCCGCAGGACGACGGAGGGGAGCGACGCGGCCAGGGTCGCGTTCGCCCGGTGCCCGGCCCAGGTCCACCAGCGCACGTCGCCGTCGCCCCGGCGGGTGACGACGGTCCCGGCCGGATGGACCACGTCCAGGTACTTCTCCCGGGCCGCCGCGAGCCTCGCCTCCGCACGGCGGGTCAGGGACACGGGCGGGTCCCCGCCGAGCAGCACGTCACGTACGGCACGGGCCAGGACGAAGGACCGCACGCGATGCGCCCCGAAGCCGCTCCACTTGGCGCGTCCGCCCTCGTCCACGGGTTCCACGAAGCAGCGCCTGCGCCGCCAGTCGATGTACGTCACCAGCCAGCTGCGGCCCGCCAGTAGTAGTTTGCGCGGACCCTCGGTCTCCTCGGTGAGCAGGTCCGGGTCGGTGCGGCCGATTTCCGTCCGCCCGCTGAGCACGGTGAACTCGGGCGGCGCGGTGAACGAGGCCGTCAGGTTCATGAAGTGACGCTGCCCGAAGCGGCGTTCGGCCTCCGGGCCGATGAACAGGGTGCCCGAGTCCCGCTCCAGATAGCCCCGTTCCACCAAATGCCGTACGACGGGTTCGGCGGCGGCGCCGAACACCCCGAGCCCGCCCCACCACTCCTGCCACAGGTTTTCCCCGACCCGGTGCTCCTGGAGGCACAGGGCGAGCAGTTGCTGGGCCACCAGGTGCCGCGGCTCGGGAGGCGGTGTCACCGGTTCCACCCAGCCGCGCGACCAGGCAAGGAGCAGGGCCGCGGCGGCCAGGAAGCCCTCGTCGCCCAACGCGAGGAAGAGGCAGTTGCGTCGGCTGCCGGGGCGGCGTCCGGTGCGGCCGATGCGTTGCAGGAACGAGGCGACCGTAGCCGGTGCGTCGAGCTGGATCACCCGGTCCAGGTCGCCGACGTCGATGCCGAGTTCGAGGGTGCTGGTGGACACGATGACGCAGTCCCGGGCCTCGGCGAACGCCTCCTCCGCACGGCGCCGTTCGTCGGTGGACAGGGAGGCGTGCGAGAGGAAGGCCGTCACGCCGCGCAGCCGGAGCTGCTCGCCCAGTTCCTCGACGGCGCGCCGGCTCTCGCAGAAGACCAGGCGTTTCTCGCCCTGGTGCAGGGCCGCGATCACGGTGGCGGCGTTCGCGACGGAGCCGACGTAGTCCAGTTCGACGTCGCCCGGCGGCGGCGCGACCGCGGCGCCGGTGCCCGGCAGGGACACCCCCGGCGCCACGATCCGCCCCGGACGCGAGCCCCGTCCCGACCCCTGCAGCCAGTCGAGCAACTCCCGCGGGTTGCCCACGGTGGCCGAAAGACCGATCCGCTGCACCGGCCGCCCGACGACGTGCTGGAGGCGTTCCAGCACGGCGAGCAGGTGCCAGCCCCGGTCGTCGCCGGCGAAGGCGTGCACCTCGTCGACGACCACACCGCGCAGCCCGGAGAAGAACGCCCGGTGGTCCACGTGCGTGCTGACCAGCATCGCCTCCAGCGACTCGGGGGTGGTGAGCAGGATGTCGGGGCGGTTCGCCAGGATGCGGCGGCGCCGGGTGGAGGCGATGTCGCCGTGCCACAGCTCGGCGGTGCGCCCCACCCAAGCGGCGTAGGTCTCCAGCCTCGGGTGCAGGTTGTTCAGCAGCGCCTTCAGCGGGGTGACGTACAGGACGCCGGTGCCCTTCCAGCCCTGCCGCTGCGCGCGCGTGAGCAGGGGGAACACGGCGGCCTCGGTCTTCCCGCCGGCGGTCGGCGCCAGCAGGACGGCGTCATGCCCGGCGAGCACCGGCTCGATCGCCTGCTGCTGCAACGGCCGCAGCGAGCGCCAGCCGAGCGAGTTGACGATGTGGTGGGTGAGGATCGGGTCGAGCAGGTCCAGTGCGTCGGCGCTCACGGCAGCTCCAGCTCCACGTCCCCGGCGCTCGCGGCCGCGTTGCGTTCCACCTCGTCGAGTTCCGCGCCGTCCACCGTGAGCGTGTAGTGCCGCCGGGGGTCGAAGTCGTCGAAGGCGTCGACCCGGTCGAGGACGTCGGCCACCAGCTTGCGCAGGTAGAGCCGGGGTGCGACACCGGCCTTGCCGCCCAGCGAGCCGGTCACCGCCCGCGCCAGTTCGTCGAGGTAGGCGTCGTCGGCGCGCAGGGCGACGCGTCCGGGGTTCCTGGCCGTCGCCGCGTACACCTGACGCACCTTGCGGCCGAGCTCACCCAGGGACGCGAGGTCGAAGCCGCTCAGCCGGAGCTGTACCGCGCGCGGGGAGTCGAAGCGGGGGTCGGTCGTGAAGTCCGTCGCCAGCCGCTGCGCGAGCGGCGCGAGGCGCTGCACACCCTGCTGCCCGTCGTAGAAGGCCGGGGTGCCGGTGATGACGAGGAACAGCCCGGGGAACCGGCCCGCGTCGATCTCGTCGAGGAACTGCCGCAGCGCGTTGAGGGACTTCTCCCGCACGTCGCCGCGCACCCGCTGCAGGGTCTCCACCTCGTCGAGCACGAGCAGGAGCCCGGGGTGACCGCAGTCCCGCAGCACCGTCAGCAGCCCCTGAAGGAAGCCGAGGGCGCCGAAGTGGTCCAGGTCGCCGCGCACCCCGGCCGCGCGCTTGGCCGCGGCGGCGACGGACCTCTGCCCGCCGAGCCAGGCGATCAGCGCCTCGGCGCGTGCCCCGTCACCGGCCGCCACGGCGTCGCGGTAGCCGCGCAGCGCGGCGGAGAACGCCGGTGTCGTGCGGGCGACGTCGGCGAGCCGGCGTTCCAGCAGCTCGTCCACCGCCCGGCCGAGTCCGGCCTCGTCGTCCTCCTCGGCCTCTCCCGCGTCGAGGACCTCCTCCTCCAGCGCGTAGAACCACGAGTCGACGACGGCGCGCAGCGCGGACGGCGGGTGGGTGGCGGTGGTGAGGCGTTCGGTGAGCCGCCGGTAGACCGTCTCCAGGCGGTGCAGCGGGGTCTCCGTCTCGGAGATCTGCACCTCGCTGACGGCCAGCCCGCGCCGCTTCACCCGCTCGGCGAGCCAGCGGGCGAAGAAAGTCTTGCCGGAGCCGTACTCGCCGCGCAGCGCGTGGAAGGCGGAGCCGCCGCGGGCGACGGTGGCCAGGTCGTCGTCGAGAGCTTCCGCGAAGCGGTCCAGCCCGACGGCGAAAAGGCCGAGTCCCTGGTGCGGCACGGTACCGCGACGCAGTGCGTCGACGACGTCACGGGCGCGTGCGGCACTGATGCCGGGCCGCTCGTCGGGGGTGTCCACGGCGGTGGTGCTCATGCGGGGGTGCCTCCGGTGAACTGCTGCCGCAGCAGCTCCTTGTCCAGGTGGACGGTGCGGCCGGACTCGACGAGCTGGAGCACGGGATAGCCGTCGATGTTCAGCAGCCGCTCCAGCACGGTGACGAACCGCTCCGGATTGCGCTGCGACTTGCCGGTGGCGGCCTGGGCCGCCGCCGCGACCGCGGCCGGGGACAGCTTGCCCCCGGCGGTCAGCAGCGCGTCGAGGGCGGCGGCCACGGCGGTGTCGGCGGGCGGCAGCCGGACGAAGTCGCGCTGCGACCGGTACGCCGCGCTGCGCACCGTCTCCTCGCCGGGGGTGCCCCGGCCGGGCTGCGGGAAGAGGCTCTCCTCCTGCGGGGCGGCCTGCTTGCGCCCGCGCCCCGGCGCCTTCGCTTCGGGTGCGGGTTCGGCCACCGGCCCGTTGCCGCCCCGCCACCAGTCCGGCACGGTGTCCTCGGCCGGCAGGGCCGTCCATCCGGCGGGGATGCGGCTGTCGGACGGGACGAAGGCGAGGACGGGCACGGTGACCTCGGCGAGGGAGGCGCCGCCGTGGTAGCCGGCCTGGCGGGCGGTGTAGCGCAGGTCGTCGCGCCATGCCGCGGTGATCCGCCCGTCGGCCGCCCGCACCCGGGGCCCGGCGAGCGCGACCTCGCCCGGCCCGGCGGGGCCGGTACGCCAGCGGGCGCCCTGCACGCCGTCGGCGGGGGTGGGGCCCGCGCCCCGGGGGCCCCGGTCGAGTACGTGCCCGTGGTCGGAGACGAGCAGGACGGGCCGGCCGCTGCCGCGGGCCGCGTCGAGGAGGTCGGCGAGTTTCGCGATGTCCCCGGTGCGCCAGCGGGCCCGTCCGCTCTCCCGTCCGTCGGCGAGGGCGTCGTCGATGGTGTTGACGACCACCCCGACGATCCGCTCCTCGTGGGCGAGCTCCTCCAGCAGGGCGGGCGCGAGCCGGTGTCCGGCCGTGCCCTCGTAGCCGCCCTTATGGAAGAGCACCGAGCTGCGCCTGCGCTTCTTCCAGAAGGCGGTGAACCCGGTGCGTTCCACGTCCTGTCCGCCGTCGGCGGCGGTGCCGCAGAGCAGGGAGGCGCGGCTGACGCGTGTCACGGTGGGCAGCATCGCGACGGCGGCGAGCCGGCCGGGCCGGCGTCCGGCGGCCGCGGCCGGGCAGATCTCCGTCCACGCGCGCGGGTCGAGTCCCGCCGCGAGGTCCACGGCGACGTCGGCGCTCATCCCGTCGAGGACGAGGACCAGGGGGCGTCCGCCGTCGCGGGCGAGGGGCGCGGCGGCCTCCGCGAGCACGTCC
Organism: Streptomyces sp. 63XJN7_1_ISO-PGPR-S23-121; assembly: GCF_056173025.1. Taxonomy (NCBI): domain Bacteria; kingdom Bacillati; phylum Actinomycetota; class Actinomycetes; order Kitasatosporales; family Streptomycetaceae; genus Streptomyces; species Streptomyces sp. 63XJN7_1_ISO-PGPR-S23-121. Next base: position 729,797 of record NZ_CM149653.1, read on the forward strand.
TCGATCAACAGGGCCCCGTTCGGCGCCTGCTGGGACGCGGCCTCGGTCCAGGTGGCCAGGTCCCGCGCGAACCGTTCGTCGAGCTCCCGCCGCCGGTCCCGTACCCGGCCGATGAGCCGGTGGTACGCCTCCCCGAGCATCCCGTCCCGGGAGGCGTCGCCCTCGGCGAGGATGCCGACGGCCAGGTCGACCCGGCCGGTCGACCGCAGGTGCTGCCGTACGGCCTGGCCCACCGAGGACACGTCGGACGCCTGCGTGTCGAGCCACCGGACCAGGCGTACGGCGGTCCGCGCGCGTTCGGTGGACTCGCCGTACAGCGTGGCGAGCTGGTGGTCGGCGAGCCGGCGCAGCGCGTCCTGCGCGGCCCCCGGCCGTCCGTCGAGGGTGGCGGCGAGGGCGCGCAGCCGGGCCCGGTAGCCGGAGGGCAGCAGCCGGTCCTCGGCGAGCAGCGGGGTCAGCCGCGCGGTGTCGGCGAGCTGGTCGGCGCGCTCCAGTACGGCGACGACGCGGGCCCGTGCGTCCGCACCGGCGGCGCCGCCCGCCTCGGCCTGGGCGATCCACCGGGTGAGCACTCCGGTGGTGGCGGCGGCGTAGGGCGTGAGCGCGTCGAACGATCCGAGCGCGCTGCCGAAGAGCGTGCCGAGGGCGAAGCCCGCGTCGGCCGCGGCAGGGGAGCCGAGGGCTGCCGCGGCGAGCGCGCCGAGCGGCAGCGCGTCGGCTCCGCGGCCGTCGGCGGCCAGGGCGAGCAGGGTGGGCGCGGCGGGTCCGGTGACCTGGGTCAGCCACGCGGTGAGCCCGGCGCGTTCCGGTTCGGTCAGTTCGGCGAAGCGGCGGGGCCCGGCCGGGCCGCGGCTCCAGCCGAAGAGGGTGTCGGCGTCCAGGTCGAGGGAGTCGGCGCCGGTGTCCCCGAGGCCGGTCCGGGCGGCCAGGAGGGCGCGCAGGGCCCGGTCGCGGGTGAGGACGCCGCCGACGCGCGGCCAGCCGCCGGAGGGTTCGGCGTCGAGGAGGGCGTCCAGCAGCCACTCCTCCCGGACCATCCGGGTGTCCAGGCTCTCCGCGCCGAAGAGCTGGGTGACGATGCCGGCCCGGTCCACGGCCAGCGGGCGGCGCCGCACCGCGTGTCCGCGCAGGTCCCAGCCGAGCTGGTCGGCGGGCACCCTGCCGGTGACCACGAGGACGCCGTCCCCGTCGGGGCCGGTGTCGGCGAGGTGCCTCTGCCAGGCCTCGGTGATGCCGAGTGGCGAGTCCTGGTCGGTGACGTGCACGCGGCGCGCGCTGCCGTCGATCTGGACGGTGAAGTCACGTTCCCCGTCGCCGTCCGCCCAGACGGCGTCGACCAGCACCAGCCGCCGTCCTGCGGCGCGTGGCAGTTCCGCCTCCAGCAGGACCTCGATGGCGCGCCGCCCCGCGGCGGGCCGCGTCGGCATCAGCGTGCCTCCCCGGCGTCGTCGGCCGCCTGGGTGCCGCCGGCCCGCCCCGGGCCCTCAGCCGTCCGGGTGCCGTAGGCCGCCCTGGGGTCCGCGAGGGGCCCCGGAAGTTCGGCCGCTCCGGATCCCCCGGGGCTCCGGTCGGCTCCCGAGGTGTCGGCCGCCCCGGAGTTTCCGGCTGCCCGGCCGTCGTGGGCCGTCCCTGAGCCGTCGGCGCTCCGGTCGACTCCCGAGGTGTCGGCCGCCCCGGAGTTTCCGGCTGCCCGGCCGTCGTGGGCCGTCCCTGAGCCGTCGGCGCTCCGGTCGACTCCCGGGTCCCCGACCGGCTGCCAGACGATCTCGACGCCGGCGTCCGGGTGCGCGGCGCGGAAGGCGCGGATCTCCTCCTGCACGGCCGCCAGCTGCACCGCGAGGCGCTGCTCCAGCGCGGTCGCGTCGCCTCCGGCCGGGATCAGCCGGCGCCCGGAGCGACGCGGCGGGGCGCCGTCCCCGGCCGTGTCCCCGGCCGTGTCCGCGGACGAGCCGGACGCAGTGCCCGGGAGCACCTCCGGCCGCGGCGGTACGACGGGGTGCGTGGTGGCCACCTCGGGATCGCTGATCCGCACGTCCTGGACCACGGGACGCGGCGTCGGGTCGGTGACGACGCTCTCCACCTTCAGCGCCGCGTTGATGATCGCGTTGGCCTGTTCCCGGACCCCCGAGAGCACCTCGACCAGGGACCGTTCGAACTCGGAGGCCCGCGCGGTCCGCGCGATCTCGGTGAACAGCCGCCGGGCCCGGTCGCCGACGCCGTCCTCACGTCCGGTCAGCCCGTGCACGTTCCGCAGCGCGGGCCAGTCCGTGCCGTCCAGCGCCGCCAGTACCTCGCCCGCGCTGCCCATCGCGGTGTTCAGGTCCCGCTCGCCGGCGGCCGGGGAGAAGGCGGCCAGCTCCCGCACCAGCGCGGTGGCGTCGCCGCCGTGCCGGGAGAGCCGGGCCAGCAGCCCGGCCGCCTCGCGCAGGATCACGGTGCGGGGAGCACCCGGCTCGTCGAGGCCGAGCAGCGCGGCGTGCCGGTCCAGCGAGGCCCGTACCCCGGCGACGTTCCGCTCCCACGCCTCGGCGCGGGCGCGCAGGTCCTCGGCGAGCCGGTTGACGTTGCGCGCGTACAGGGCGGGCTTGGCGGTCACGCCGAACAGCCGGGCCGCCCGGTCCCGGGCCGCCGCGTACTCCTCGTCGCTCGGCAGCGGCTGGGCCCGCAGCGACCAGCCGGCCCCGATCTCCTGGAGCGCGGGCGCCTCCCGCTCCGGACCGCCCCGCAGCACCCAGGCGCGGTCGTCGAGCAGTGCGTACGCGGCGATGAGGAGATTGCCGGTGAGCCTGTCGAGTCCGGCGTACCCGAGGTCCTTGGTGATCCAGGTGCGGATGTCCTCGACGTCGAGGTCGCCGCGCTGCTGGTGCGCTGCCGCGGCCTGGTTGATCCGGGTGCGCCAGTCGCTGCGCATCACCAGCGGCCCGTCGTGGACGGTGCCGAGCTCCAGCGGCTCCACGATCCGCTTGACGGTCTTCAGGTGGTGGCTGTCGACGTTGTTGGCCCGTCCGCCCTCGTCCATCGCGCGGGTGATCCACTCCAGCGCGGTCCGCAGCTCGCCCGGGGTCACCGCCTTGCGCTGCCCGGTGCGGTCGGCCCCGAAGTCGGGGTGCTTCGGGTACAGCGCGGAGAACATGCCGTCGGCGAGGTGCAGCACGTTGGCCTCGAAGCCCTTGCCGCCCTCCTCCCTGGGCTGCGCGAACTCCGGCTGGAGCGACAGCACGTGGCGCCCGTCCGGCACCTCGGGCCCGGGGTTGGCGTCGGTCGGCCGGGCCAGCCCGTACACCTCGGCGAGCGCGCCGGTGAGCTGGTCGGTGAGGGTGTCGCGGGCCACCTCCAGCTGCCGCCGCACCTTGGCCCGGTCGTCGGGCGGGAAGGTGCCGGTGTAGTCGGCGAGCCGGTCCCTCTCCAGCAGGAAGGTGATCCGCATCAGCCGGCCGAGCTGGGCGCGGCGCTGGTCGGAGAAGAAGTCGGTGAGCCACACCAGTGCCGGCGCGGTGACGCCGGACTTCCGCAGTTCCTCGACGCGGTGGTAGTCGTCGCTGGGGTAGTGGTCGCCGTCGTCGAAGGGGTAGTCGACGACGAACCGCACGTTGCCCGCGGTCGCCGGGGTGAACTGCTCGTCGGGCAGGTCGGACCGGTCGCGCACGTTGCCGAAGACGAACTCGGCGATGCGCCGGGTACCCCGCCAGACGATCTCCTTCTCGGCGACGAACTGCCCGTCGCGCACCCCGATCGCCTCCCACAGCCGGTCCCGCAGCCACACCCGGCGCACGCCGGCCTTGTCCTCCTCGGCGACGGCGTCGAGCAGCGGCTCGATGTCGAGGTCGGACAGGTGCAGCGAGAACACCGGGTCGGCCTCGCCGTCCGAGCGGATCTCGGAGGGGAAGGCGGCCTGGAGGTCCCGCATGCGCCGCACGACGACGTCCCCGGCGGGCACGGTCCGGGAGCGCACCGATCCGTGGTTGAGGGCGGCGAGCCGCGCCCCGGTGAGTCGCCGCAGCGCGGGCACGTCGGGGGCGAGCGCGCCGAGCAGCATCGTCTTCACGAACCGCTCGTCGGCCTGGAAGTCGGCGTGCGTGTCCGAGCTGTACTTCTCCAGCAGGTGGGCGCGCGCCTTCGCGGCGAACTTCACCGCGGCCTCCGACTCGCGCTTCAGCCTGTCGGTGAAGGCGGCCCCGGTGCCGTCCACGAGGACGTCCCATAGGTCGCCGAGCGGGATGAGCCGGCCGACGGCGGCGTCGGCGTTCCGCTCCAGGAGCTGCTGCACCAGCTTCAGGCCGGTCCGCTCCCGCTGGAGCGCGCCGGACAGCGCGACCAGCACGTTCAGCAGTGCCGGGGACAGCGGGTACACGGCCCGGAAGTCCGTCCAGTCGGCCTGGGTGGCGCCGCTGCCGTCGAGCAGGATGTCCTTGACCTGCTGCCCGGTCCGGTCGATCTTCGCGAACTCGGCCTCCAGGACCGCGTCCTTGCCGGGCAGCGGCTTCAGCACCCGCTCCTTGATGATCTCCGGCAGGTTGCGGTCCTCCAGGTCGACCGTGTCGAACCGCTCGTTGAGGTATTCGAGGGCCTGCTCCATCGCCTTGACGTCGGCGCCGAGCACGTCGGAGCCGACGAGCTGGGACAGGTCGCGCTGACGGGAGATGAACGACACGATCGGCACCGGCCGGTCCGCGTCGCCGGACTCGATCAGCTTCACCAGTTTCTGGATCTCGCTGTTGACGAAGGTCCGGTCCCGCATGTGCGCCTGGAGCCACAGCACCAGCTCGTCCAGGAACAGCACCACACCGTCGTACTCCAGCGAGCGGGCGTGCCGGCTGATCGCCGCCAGACCGTTCTCCAGAGGCACGTACTTCGCCGCGTCACCGCGCGCGCTCTCCGCGTACGACCGCATCGGCCCGGTGAGCAGCGCGGACTCCAGCCGCTCCCGACGCGGGTCCCCGGCGGGCGCGCTGAACGCCTCGTCCAGCTCGGCCGCGGTCCAGGCGCCGCCCGCGCCGATGACCTGGAGCTCGTCGTCGTCCTCGTCCGCCCCGCCGTCACCGCCGTCGGCGGGCAGCAGCCGCACGAAGGCGTCGTCGCCGAGCTGCTCCCGCATCCGCCGGGCGTCGGCCAGCATGGCGTCGGAGCGGAACACGGTCGGTGTCGGAGCGTCCGGGTGCTGCTCCCGCACCGCCCGCACGTACCCGCCGAGCAGCGCCTCGTCGAGGTTAGCCGCGCCCACCAGGTGGTACGGCACCATGAGGAAGCGTCGCCCGCGCAGCCACTCGTCGTGCTCGGCGATGACCTCCCGCAGGCGCGGCTTGGCGCGGGCGGCGGGTTCGCCGTTGAGTACGGCGTGCAGCACGGTCAGGAAGTGCGACTTACCGGCGCCGAAGGATCCGTGCAGGTAGGCGGCGTACGAGGCGTTCTTGCGGACGGCGCCGCGGATCAGTTTCAGCGCCTTGTCGAACTGCTCCTGGAGCTGTGGCGTGACCACGTACTCCTCGACCCGCCCCGCAGACCGGCCGCTGAACCCCTGGGACAGCTCGACCTTGAAGTCGCCGGCGTAGACGTCCTCCTTGATGTCGAGTACGTCCCTCAGTACGACCGTCTCGCCGCCTCCCCTGGCCATCAGCGTCCCGCTCCCCACCGCATCCGTCCGGCCGCTCCTTGCGGGGGGCCGGGCCACCCGACGAGGCTCACACGGCTCGGCCGTGCCCCTCGCACATTCCTCCCCAATCCTGCCAGCTCCGGCCCGGGCGCGGGACCGGGCGGTCACGGACCGTTCACACTCCGGGGGCGGCGGCCTTCAGGGCACCGGACAGGTCCGACACGAACGCCTGCCACGACGGCACCTCGGCGACCGGCCCGTCACGGTCGAGCAGGTCGAGCAGCCGGTGCCGGTTCCGGGGGAAGCGCTGCTGCAGTTCCGCGAGGCGCCGCCCCTTGCAGCCGCCGGCCTTCGCGAGGGTGTCCTTGAGCCGCTGCTTCGGATCGGCGACGCGTTCCACGGCCGTCGCCTTCGGCAGGTCGAGCGGGATGCGTCCGCGGGGGTTGCCGGCGACCTCCCGGATGGCCTGTTCGTCGAGGAGGAGCCATGCCTCGAGCATGCGCACCGGCACGACGGGAACGTGCGCCAGCTCGGGCCAGGCCTCGTCGACGGCTTCCGCGATCTCCGTCCTGCGGAGGTCGGGCGACCCGCGGTCCGCGTCGCGTTGGACGACCGCGAGGTCGTACGTGCCTCCCGACTCCCGGGTGGTGCGGAGCTTGTCCGGGACGGACTGTCCGACGTGGGACCGCAGCCAGCGCAGGTCCGGCGCGCTCACCGTGACCGCCACCCCCAGGTCGGCCGCGATCCCCTCCACGTGGCTCACCAGACCCTGGTCGCTGGTGCCCTCGCTCAGGAACAGGACGCGCACGGTCATGCGGCACGTCCGTCCAGGTCGAAGGTGAGCTGGGCGTCCGGCGGCGCCTCCAGGTAGGGGAGGATGTCGAGCTTGGTGACGAAGTCCCCGTCCCGGTCGGCCGCCCGCCAGGTCCCGGCCAGGGGGCGCAGCCTCAGCCGCCGGGTCACCTGGCCGCTTTGGGTCCGGTGGGCGGAGGTGTCGGCGAACAGCAGGTCCTGCGAGTCCACGAGCTGGACGACTCCCGGCGAGTGGGTGTTGATGAGCACCTGACGGAACGGGTTGTCGTCGCCGGGGGTCTCCTGGGGGTCGACCGCGAGGTCCCGCACGAGGTCCACCATCGCCGAGAGGTTGGCCGGGTGGATGCCGTTCTCCGGTTCCTCCATGCACACCAGCCCGCGGATCTCGGGGTCCTCCAGCAGCACGCACAGCGCGAGGAAGCGCAGGGTCCCCTCGGACAGACTGCGGGCGGGCAGCACCATGCCGCTGATCTCGTGCAGCCGGATGGTCAGCAGCTCCCGTACGTCGTCCTCCTGCACGTCGAGCGTGCGCACCTGGAGGCCGGACAGGTCCGACAGCCGGCCGGCCACCCGTGAGTAGACCTGGTCGGGATCGTCCGGCGAGCCGTGCAGCGCGATGCGGAACAGCGTGCCCGGCAGGTGCAGCCCGTTCGGTCCCATCGACCGGGAATCGGTGTAACCGTCGGAGCTGCGCAGCGCCGACGGCTCCAGGGCGAGCCGTCGCCATGACTGCATCTCCCGGCGAACCGCGAGGATGGTCGGGTCGTCGCTGGTGTTGACGGTCGACACGACGGTGGCCCGGGCCCGGGACGCCGCCGCGGGCCGCGGCTGGCCGCGGCTGCCTCCGTCCTGGTGGATGCGGATCACGGATTCGGTGCCCTCCACCGTGGTGGAGATGTAGGAGACGCCTGAGCGCCGACCGGTGACCACCGCGTCCCGGAATCGCGCTTTGGAGTGGGGGAAGCGCAGCCGGGCCCGCGCGTCGCCCTGCTTGATGTGCCGCAGGCTCTCGTGCAGCAGCGACAGCCTGCCGATCTTCTCCGCGCCCTGGGGCGGGTGGTAGCCGAGCTCCAGTTCGTAGCGCAGGAAGGACGTCGTCGGTGTGGCCGGCCGTCCGAAGTCGTCCTCCACGGGCTCCGCCGGAACCAGCATCTCCGCCGCGAACCGCATCCGGTGCATCCCGCGGTCGTAGCCGTTCCAGAAGAGGTCCCGCGCGTCGCCGTGCCGCTCGCCGTGGGTGCCGCGGACCTCCTGGGCGGCCTCCATCAGCGACCGGTCGGCGAGCAGGCTGAGGAACTGGATGGCGTCGAACACGTTGGACTTGCCCGTGCCGTTCTCCCCCGCGATACAGGTGAACGGGCCCAGTTCGACCGTCAGTCCCAGCAGGTTCTTGAATCCGTCGACCTCGAGCCGTGTGAGCATCCGTCCTCCCAGGCGGTCCGCCCGGTCTCCGTTCCGGCCGGGTCGGCCTCGTCAGCAGCATATGTCCCGCGCGGGTCCCCCGATGGGGCCGCGGGCAGGCCGTCCAGGGGTGTGGTGCCCGTCGGGACGCCGACCACGGCCCACACCGTCTTGCCGGGCCCGCCGGTCCGTCCGCCGACTCCCCAGGCGTCGGCGAGGGCGGCCACCAGCAGCAGGCCCCGGCCCCCTTCCGCCCCGGGATCGCCGACGCCCACGCGCGGTCCGTGCTCCCCGCGGGTGTCGCTCACCTCCACCCGTACGAGCCCGTTGTCGCGGTCGGCCGTCAGCCGCAGTTCGGCGTCCCGGCCGGGCACCCGCCCGTGGGTCACGGCGTTGTTGGCCAGTTCGGCCGTGATCAGCTCGACGGCGTCGTGCGCCGGGGTGCCGTGGTGCCGGCCCCAGGCGTCCATCTGGCAGCAGGCGAGCCGGCGGGCCAGACGGGCGCCGCGCGGGGACGGGGTGAAGCGGAACGAGAGCACCGTCTGATCGGCGAGCGGGAGCGGCAGCGCGGACCGCCGCTCCTGGCGGGGGGAAGTGGTCATGCACCGACGATCCCGCGCCCACAGTCTTGTTCACCAGGAGCGCCGCCCCCACGGCGGTGCTCTGTCGGGGCGGCGGGCAACGGTGTCGGGCCTGTCGGGGCGAGGCCGCTCACGCGGGCAGCGGGCGCACCCCGTTGTCGTCCGTCACTTCGTACACGTCGATCCGCAGCAGCTCGCGGATGTGCGCCGGAACACGCTCGACGGCTTTGACGGACGAGGACGGCACGGCGAGTACGTACCGTATGCGGGTGTCCTGGCTCGTCATGCGGCGGAGCAGCTGGCCGTAGGCGATGTCCGCGTCGATGCCCTTTTCCTTGGTGCGGCCCTTGGCCTCGCAGATCAGCCGCTCCTCGCCGCGCACCGCTTCCAGGTCGGTCCAGCGGTCCGTGGGCTCGACCGGCGTCCAGCCCTCGGCGAGCAGCCAGGTGCGGAAGACGTCGGTGACCCGGTCCTCGTCGCTCTTCCGGGCCAGGATCTTCCGCAGCGCCGCCAGGTCGGCCTGCTCGCTGCGCCGCAGCCGCCCGCGCCCGTCCGCGTCCAGGTCGGCCGGACGGACCACGACCAGCCGCAGTCCGTGGGCGGGGATCTCGGTGTCGCGGCGGGCGTCGTACAGGGCCCGCTGCTCGCCCCGGTGGACGCCGCTCACGGTGAGCCGGTCCGGCTTGTCGAAGTGGGGCACCGGCTGGTCGTGCTGGAGCTCCCGGTACTCGACCACCAGCCGGTGTCCGGGCCAGTACGCGTCGACCGGCAGCCTGACCTGACGGCCCCCTGCCCCCGGGTCGCCCAGCAGCCAGTCGAACTTGTGCTGCGTCAGGGCCTCTTCGCCGAGGACCCGATTGCACAGGCCGACCACGTACGCCTCGTCGCTGTCCTCTCGCGATGCCATGGCGCGCATCCTGCCAGGCGCGGCGTCACCGCGGGCTCCCCGTGGCAACCGGACTTGGGCGAACCTGATTTCGCGGCGCGTTTCCTGTAACCGTCCGTGTCCGCTCCAGGCCCCGTCAGACCCGTTGACCGGTGGGTGAGCTGAGGCAGCGGCCGCACTGGGTTTCGTCGCCGGACGGGCGGAAGAGGGTTGCCTGGACGTGGGAGCCCTCGCATTCGCGGAGGGCGGAGAGGCGGCTGGACGGGCGTGCGGGGGCGGGGTGTTCGGCGGCCGGGGTGGTGTCGGGGTCCGGCGCGGGTGGCACGTCGCGGAGCAGGTGGCGCAGGAGGCCGCCGGGGCGGTGGACGGGGGTGCCGTCGTCGGGGAGGCCGCGCAGGATGTGGGTGCGGACGGCGGCGGGGGTGTGGCCTGCCGCGAGCCAGCGGGAGACGAGGCGGGCCAACTCGTCGTACATGCCCCGGGGAATGCGGCGGAGGTCGGGGGAGAGGTGGGGGAGGGCGGCGACGAGGGCGCGGGCGGCTTCGGGGGCCTCGGCTGCCTCCGAGGCGGGTTCCGGGTCCGGCCTCCGCTCCGGCTCGGCGGGATGGTGGGAGGTGTTTTCCCCAGCGTCTTTTCTTGGATGACCGTCGGTTGGCGGAGGGGTCGGGTCACCGACGGCCGGAACGCGGGCACTCGGTGCGAGCTGGGACGACGCGGAGGCGTCGGGTACGCGTACGGGCATCCGGGCGAGGATCTTGGCGGCCTCGGCGGCGCTCAACGGCACGTTGGAGACGAGCTGTTGGGTGATCCAGTGACCGCCGGGCCCCTGGAGCCGCCGTTCGTGGACGAACCCCTCCTCCTTGAGCTGCCGCTTGGCCCGCGTGAAGGCGCACGCGCCGATACGGGCACGCTCGGCGGTGCGCGACAGGGGCTCGCGCGCTCCGTCGGGGAGGGAGAGCTGCCAGGTCAGGAGGCGTACGGCGTCGGAGGACAGCCTGGGGTGCCGAATGAGGTCGTGCGAGAACTGCGTGAAGGCGCGCGGGGGCGGGGTATGGTGCCGGTAAATCACGGTGGAGTCGCTTTCCACTGGTGGTTCAAGGCCCTCGCGGACGGGTGCAACCGGCCGCGGGGGTCGCCTTCGTTCCGTGCCCGGAATGGCACGTGGAAGACGTGATGTCGAGGCGACGCTACCGCACGCAGTGTGCGCGGATGAACGCATTGAGTGAAGAAGGCTTTAGCGTGAAGGCGATCGCCCTGCTGATGCGGCCCGTCACCCGCCCGTGTCGATCACCGCGTACGGGCGACGAGCAGGAGGCGGCCGTGGTGCGGAGCACGGCGTCTACGGGCTTTCTGGAAGGACCGGCGGGGAGCGGAGCCGGGTTCTCCGCGTCGGGCCGTCACATGCCGTTCGGTCCCCGTCTCACCGAGGGACGTCCTTGACTTTCCCGATCAGAAGGCCGGACGCTCGGGCCTTCTCCCGCAACCCGGAGCTCAGGTCTACGGCATCCTCGAGTACCACTACTCGCTGGACCTGGCCGTGCCGGGCAACAGACGGGGCCGACCTGCCGACGTACTCGACGGCCTCTGCGAGGCGCTTCGCCTCTTCGGCGCCTGATTGCTCGGGAGTGGCGACCCACGCGCCGTACGCGGTCCGTTCGCTGACCCAGCCGAGGTCGAACTGTGGTCCCCGTCGCGTTGGAGACCGAACGTCGAGCGCTGCTCGGCCGGTGACCCGCTCGACGAGGCGTGACAGCAGCTTCTCGTGCCGTGGCGTGCCCCGACCCAGCACGCCGGCCTCCAGCCGGTTGATGCCCCGAGTGCGCAGACGGAGCCTGTCGAACGGGCCGCCGAGGAACCCTTCCCCGATCTCGGGCATAACGGTCACGTGCTCGCCCTGCATCTTGAGGTCTCGGCACCGGGCCGGAGCTCCGAACAGAAGGTCCGAGTAGCCGGCGTTGTCGACCACGTGTATGTGCCGACCTGCTCGTCGCGATTCGATGACTGTCAGCAGTTTTCTGCTCAGCTCCCGCTCCGCATCCTTGACGTTGCCTGTTAACTCTCCATGGACGACGAGGGTCACCTTCCTGGAGAAACTGTTCTGGCAGACAGCTCCTAATGTCTGCACACGAGAGAAGCAGTTCTTACGGACAACCCATTCACCGTCCACCCGGGTTTTGCCGGTGAACATGACGGTCTGTCCTCGGAGTTCGTGTATCCAGCCAGTGCACCGCGCGGACACTCTCGTCAACCTCCCGACGGGTCAGAACATCCCCTGTTATGCACAGTACTTCGGGTGGTGCGGAGGAGGGGGGAAAGTCCCGAGGAATCACCTCCGCCCCCATCTCCGAGTGCCCGGGTCAAGAGCGGCGTAGTCGGCCTATTGCTGCGCACCGGCGTCATGTACGCCCCGCTCGGCCACGGGACCCGGCTGGCGCGCGACGACGCGAGCGGGATGACCTGCTCTTTCACTCTTCCGGCGCAACTTGTTTCGGTCTCACCATGGTTGACGCAGGGGGCGTCCTACGGTGCGAGCACGGGTGACCGGTGGACGGGTGTGCTGAGGGGGCGGGTGCGATGGAGTCGGGCGCGGACTCGGGTGCGGGCGTGGAGGGCGGCGCGGGTGCCGATTCCAACGGGGAGTTCCTGCGCTGCTTCGGCCGCCAGATGAAGCTGCTGCGGGAGGCCGCGGGGCTGACGCAGGCGCAGTTGGGGGAGCGGGTCGGGTACGGCGAGGCGCAGATCGCAGCGGTGGAGCAGGGGCGGCGGATTCCTCGTCCGGAGCTGGTGGACGCGGTGGACCGGGAGGTGGGCGGGCGGGGGCTGTTGGTGGCCATGAAGGGGGAGGCGGCGAAGGCTCGGTATCCGTCGTTCTTCCGCGAGTTCGCGGCCTTGGAGGCCGATGCTGCCGAGCTGCATGCCTACGACGCCCATGTCGTAAATGGCTTGTTGCAATGTGAGGAGTACGCACGTGCGGTTTTCAGCATGTGGCGGCCGCTGTTGGACACGGAGACCATCGAGCAACGGGTGTCGGCACGTTTGGACCGGCACAAGTTGCTGGCGCGGCGCCCCAAGCCGCTGCTGAGCTTCGTGATCGAGGAGACCGTCCTGCGTAGGCCCCTTGGGGGCGCTGAGGTTATGCGAGCCCAGTTGGAGCACCTGTTGCTCGTGGGACACGAACGCAACGTAGAACTACAGGTGATGCCGACCGGACGCGACGAACACGCTGGAGTCGCTGGGCCCTTCACGTTGATCCTCACGCGGCAACAACGGAGGATGGCCTATACGGAGGTGCAGAGCAACAGCGCCCTGCATACGGCGCCAGCGAAGGTCCAGGGGTTCGAGTCCACGTACGGAGTCCTGCGGGCGCAAGCGATGACCCCCAGGGAGTCGCTGGCCTGGATCGAGAAGCTCTTGGGAGAGTTGTGAACGCCAACGACGATCAGGCAGCACAGTTGACCTGGGTGAAGAGCAGTTACAGCGCTGGTGATGGTGGGCAGTGTGTCGAGGTCGCGGACGCCGGTACGGCCGTACTGATCCGCGACTCCAAGTGCCCGGACGTGGCGGTCCTCAATGTGCCGTCTGACCAGTGGACGGCGTTCGTACGGATGGCCGCAGGCGTCTGATACGAACGAGGGGCGGTGGGGGACCTTTTGTGCTCCCCACCGCCCCTTACTCATGCCCGAAGGGCACTGCTCTGCTCACTCGCTCTTCTTCGGCCGCCCGCGCGTCTTCTTCTCGGGACGCCAGTTGACGAGATCGGCCTCGGACAGCTCGCGCTCCGCACGGCCGGTGTCGAGGGCGGCCTGGAACTCCTCGGCGGGGTTGCCCTCCCACTCCTCGTCGTACTCGCCGTACCACTGGTGCACCCAGGGCAGCACCTCGCGCAGACCGGCGAGGAGCGGTACGAAACGGGGGTCGTCCTTGGTCCAGCCGCCGGTCTCGACGCGGCTGCGGATCAGCCCGACGAGGGCGTCGGCCTGGTCACGGTGGTTCCAGCCGGCCCAGCCGAGGAGCAGGGAGCCGTCGGCCTCGGGGGAGGCCCCGGGGTAGGAGATGAACCGCTCCTTGGGCACGTCGAGCTTGCCGCGGTTCGACCAGTAGGAGTGCTTGAGGAAGTCCGCGCTCGTGTACTTCGGCGGCACCTTGATGTCGAGCCGCTGCCCGGTCCGGTCCTCCTCCCGCTGCTGCTCCCAGACCTGCTCCCACTGCGCCCGCTTGCGCAGCCCGGAGTCCTTGTAACGGAGGGCGGCGAGGTAGGGCACGTGCTCGGCCTCGATAACGGCGGCGAGCACGGTGGCGAGGGAAGCGTCCCTCTTACCGAGGTGATCGGCGGCGTAGAGCGCGGCAACGTCCTGCACGTCCTGGTCGTGCCGCAGCTCATCGGCAAGCTGGTTGACGGTGTGCGGCCGAGGCACGGTGAACCCGTCCCGCTCCTCGAACCACAGGTCCTCCCGCTCGGCAGCATCAAGCAGCCAGCTGCGCAGGGCAGCGGCTTCGCGCTTCTCCCAGGGCTCGGTGGACCAGCGCCGCTTGTACTCCGGTCGCTCGATGAGCCGGATGTCCTTGTTCGCCTTGATGAGATCGATCCGCGCCTGCACAACCTTGCGGTACGCCTCGGGCCAGTCGGCGGGGATCTCGGTGTAAGGGGTGGACCCGTGCCGCTCGAACCAGGCCGTCTTGGCGTCGCCTCGCGCAAGCACGATCTCGAAGGCGCGCTGCCCAAGGACAACTTCGGGCACGCCGCCCTCGCCGGTGGTGGTCCGGGCGACCTCGTCAGCGGCAAGGAGTCCGTAGGCCCCGTAGACAGTCCAGTCCAGCTCCTCCTGCAAAAGGATCATCCGCGCCCGGACGCGCTCCTGGGCCTTGCGTGCCTCGTCAAGCGCTTCCCGGGTAGGAACGGCGTCGCGAGCCAAAACAGAGGGCTCGTGCCGTGCCATCTCCTGCGCGAGTGCGTCCAGCTCCCGGCCAAGGGCAAGGGGGAGGTGTTGGGTGAGCGGAAACTCTTGGAGCTTGGTACCGGTGAACTCGTACCGCTCCTCCCACGCCTCATCCTGTAGGCCACGCCCGAGGCCGCTCCCGCCCTTGCCCTGGCTCACCTGCTTGAGCCAGAAACACGCAGCGGAGGAGTTCAACACCCCCAACAACTCCAGATGCCGCTCCTCGCTGGCCCCCTCCGGCAGCTTAATCACGGGTGCCGAGCGGTTGAAAACCTTCCCGCCCCGATCCAACACGAAATGGTTGTGCGTGGCTACGAATGCAAAGGCGATAGCTGCTCGTCCGGCTTCCTCGTCCTTGGGGTGTTGATGCCACTCCCACCACTTGCGCCCGTCTGCCCGATATGTTGAGCCACCGAAAGTCCCTCGCATCCAAAGCTCGGTGCGCCAGGGCCAGAAATGTTTGACGAAAACGTCCCCGAGGGTTTCCTCTGACAGGAGATCACCCTTATCGTCATATGGGTGTACGGCAAGATCGTATTCAGAGAATGCCCAGTCGCGAGTTTGGTCGCCTCGATGGCTTACCTCTGCTTTAAGGTTTTCGGCTCGGCGAGCCAGCGGCCCAGAAGTTGGAAGAGTGAAGGCCTCGTCAGCGTGACTGTCCCCATAGAACCCAATCCGGAAGACATGGTCCTTGACGGTGTTTGTGGCGGTGGCCAGCTTCAGCATAACGTCAGAAGCGCCGCCGCCGCTGAGTGACCAAGGATGCTTCGAGAAGCGTGTCCGGGTGATGTTCTCGACAGATACCCAGTCAGACTCTGTTCCTGGGGCGTTGACTTGGGTGACGGTAGCCTGCCATACCAAGCCCTTCTCCGGTTCGTCGGGCTGACTAGGCTCCCCTCTCACACCCAGAACAGCCCGCACGGGTTCACTTTGCCGGGGCATTTGATTACGCCCCGCCAGAATCACCGTCGGCGTCCCATGTCCCGGAATATAGGCCCCGGACGTATCAATCACATGCGTCAGCTGAACCTTCGGGAAGAACCACTCGATCAGCTTCTTCCCGAACTCCCGCTTCATGAAGGAGTTTGCCGTAATCTGCCCGGTGAACCCTCCATCTCGATGGTCACCTCCCGCCCGAACCGCCAATTCAAAGATCCGCTGAGCAAACGGCACCGACAACGCATACTGCCGATAGCAAGCGTCATACGCGGCCTTGTAGTTCTTGTTCTCGTTCGCGTCTTTGACGGTGATGTACGGCGGATTTCCCACCACCACGTGATACGACCCCCGCCCGAGCAGATCCACCTCCCGGGCGAACCCCTCCACATCCTCCGTGCGGTAATAGAACTGCTCGTTTTCCGCAAACAGCGTGTCGAGCGCCTCAGTGACCGTCTCCGCACCCCGCCCATGCAGCAACGAGTCCGCCACAGCCACCCGAATAGGCAGCTCAGGAGCCGCACTCAACTCCCGCACCCCACACGCCTTCAGCGCAGCCACCAGCAACCGGAACCGCGCGATCGCCACAGCGAACGGGTTCTTGTCGGCCCCGTGGACGGACTCCAGCGCCCGCCGCACCAGTACCCACGCCTCGGTCCCCGGCTCGGCCTCCCGCCACTTGCCCAGCAGCCGCTCGAACATCCCCAGCAGGAAGTGCCCGGACCCGCACGCGGGGTCGATGCACCGCAGCCCCCGCACGACCTCCTCCCCACCGGGACCATCCGCGAAGACCTCCCCGTCCCACCCACTGGGCCGGTGCTTCCACGCCGGCGTGAGGCCGAACTCCTCCACCGCCGGTTCCAGCGTCAGGTCGAGGATGAACTCCTCCACGAACACCGGCGTCTGGAGCAGCGCGTACGTCTTCCGGGCGTGCTCCGACAGGTCCTGGTACAGATCGCCGAGGAAACGGGTGTTCAGCTGACCGTCGGTGAAGTCGTGCACGACCTCGCCGTCTGCGCCCCGCTGCCGCCAGAACGCCAGCAGAGCCGTGGCCGCCTCGTACGACGGCAGGACCTCGAACAACGGGTTGTGGGCCGGGTCGAACAGCCCCGCCACCGTCCGGTGGGACTTCGCCAGCGCCTCGAAGGACGCCAGCAGCCAGTCACGGTCGTTCAGTGACGGGTTCCGCCGGAAGAAGTCGTCGTGCCCGGTCCTGCGCCTCCGCCAGCCGGTCACCGGGGCCGGACAGCCACGCGTCCGGGATCAGCCCGTTGTCCTCGCTGAACCGCACGAACACGCACGCCAGCACCCACGCGGCGGCGATCTGCACGACCCGCTCGTCCCGCCACGTCTCGTACATGGCGGCCGTACGCTCCGCCGCGACGGCCTTCTCGTACTCCCGGCGCAGGGCGTCCCGGAACTCGGGCTCGCTGTCGGTCCGCGCCCGGAGATCGTCCTCCAGGACGCGCGCCTGCGCCTGGAGATCCTTCAGCAGCCGTGCCCGGTCCAGCGAGGCCCCCGCCCCCTGCCGCTCCTCAGCCGTCTCCGTCACAGCCGCACCTCACATCCCGCTAGCCGGCCCCGCGATCACCGCGGACGCACTCATTTCCCGGCGAACCCCCCAAGGCCCGCCGTCCCATCCTGCCAGCCCGGCCGCACCGGCCTCAGGCAGATCGGTGCACAGTGAACCGTTCACCGGCGCGATCCGGCATCCACGCTGCTCACAGGGTTGATCGCGCAAGGCGGAGGATCGGAGACCCCCGAAAGGGGCGAGGTCGGTCCTGGTCAATCCCGCGTGACCGCCGTTGCCCCGAATGGGGGCGGCGGACTCCCGCGCCGCAGGAACGATGCATCCGCGCGCTACCAGTGAGGACGGCCGCCGCGGCGTCACCCACCGGCTGTGGCGTGCGCGTCGGCCGGGAGTGTCGATATGTACCTTCTGACCGACACCGTCACAGATCACGGGAGTCGGTGACTCCCGGGGAGGACACCATGCTCAAGAAGACGCTGGGTACCGTCACGGCGGCCGTGGCCCTGACCGCGCTGCTGCCCATGGGGACGGCACAGGCCGCCAGCTGCAAGGGCTCCGGCTGCACGGGCAAGAACCCGCAGGCGACGGGCTGCGGCGCCGACGCCTACACGCTCAAGGGCAGCACGGTTTCGCCGGCCGGCGGCGGCCCGGCGGTCGAGCTGCGGGTCTCACCGTCCTGCAGCGCCGCCTGGGCCCGTATCCAGAAGGCCAACAGCAACTGGCGCTTCAAGCTCGAGATCAAGAACCGCTCCCCGTACACGGAGCACGCCTCGCCCAACTATCCGGCGTACACCGCCATGGTGTGGAACAGCCACGCCTACCGGGCCTGTGTCGAGCAGTACGACGGCGCCGGCGGTTCCTGGACCTGCACGAAGTGGTTCTGACGGCGGAACCGGCCACGGACGGCGCCGAAGCTTCCGCGCCGGGCTGACCCGACGGGCCGGGGCACGGCTCCCGGCCCGCCACGACGTGCCACGCGGGCCGGACGCGCCGGCCCCGGGAACGTCCGGGGGACACCACGGACGCGCGGCGCCCGGCCGGACGACGCAAGGCCGGACTACGGAAGAACGGATGACAGGACGACGGAAGGCCGTCAGTCCTCGTCCGGGACGGCCTCGGCGCCGTTCCGCCCGCGCATTCCCGTGAAGAACGGGTTGGCCGCGGCGGTGCCGGTCTCCAGGGCGGCGGCCTCCTCGGACCGGCCCTCCGCCCGCAGGGCACGGACGACGTCGTGGACCACCGCCGCCTCGTTCCACGCGTAGTCCCCCGACCGGTAGACCTCGAGGGCGGCGTCGAAGTCGGCGTGCGCCTCCGCGTGGTGGCCGAGCTCGCGGTGGGCGACCCCGCGCAGATGACGGGCCATGGCGTTGGCGTAGGCGTCACCGGCGCGTTCGGTCACCTCGACGGCATGAGTGAGCGGTCCCAGAGCCTCCGCGGGCCTGCCTGCCCTCAGGTGCAGCCAGCCGACGTCCCGCTGGGTGTGGGCCACCCACATCTCGTCGCCGACCTGCTCGAAGATCCCGATCGCCGTCCCGGCCGTCCCGCGGGCCGCGTCCAGGTCGCCCAGGCCCGCCAGGACGCGGATCCTGGCGTTGGCGACCCGCCCGACCCAGTGCCGTTCGCCCATCGGCCCGAAGATCGCCTCCGCCCGCCGGTAGCAGTCGAGCGCCTCGTCGCGGCGGCCGAGGAGACGGTAGATCTTCCCGAGGGCGTAGAGGGAGGCGCCCTCCCAGTTGCGGTCGTTCAGCACACGGAAGTCGTGGATCGCCGCCTCCAGCAGCGGCGCCGCCTCCTCCGGCCGGCGCAGGTAGCCGAGGGTCTCCGCGAGCGTCCGCCGCAGCCGGGCGCACGCCCGGAGGTCACCGGCCCGCTCGGCCAGCCGCAGCGCCTCCCGCTGGCTCCGCTCCGCGAGCTTCCGGCTTCCCCCGCCACCTCTGGAACTCACCCAGCCTCTCGAGGGAGTTCAGCACGTGCCAGGCGTCACCGGCCGTCCGCAACCGGTCCACCGCCGCGGTCATGTGCCGCAGGGCGTCCCGGAAGTCGTGCTTCGCCGCGTATGCGGCGGCGACGACCATCTCGTCCCTGGCCCTCTCCACCGCGTCCGGCGCGTCCCCGTCCTCCGTGCCGTCGGCCGCCAGCAGCGCCAGTGCCGTGTCCGGCGAGCCCTCGGTCAGCGCTGCCGTCGCGCGGGCCCGCCGCAGACTGCGCCGCACCCGCGGCCTGGTCCCGGGCGGCGCGCTGAACAGCCAGTCCGCGGCACCGGACCGCAGGGTGACGTCGTTGAGGAAGTACGACAGGGCCTCGCCGATCTCGGCCGCCTCCGCCTCCATGCCGAGACTCCGCCCCTGGCCGATGGCCCACTCCAGACGCTCCTGTTCGCCCGAGACCCAGGCGGCGGCCGACGACCGGTCCAGGCCGCCGACCCGCTCCGCGGACACCTCCGTCGCGAGCTCCGGAGCGCGCTGTGCGGCGAGGTGGACGACGGCGTCCCGGAACGCCCGCACCAGGCGGGCCTCCAGCCGCCGCCGGTCGTCCGGCGGCAGCCGGTCGTACTGCTCGGCCGCGTAGACCCGGATCAGGTCGTGGACGCGGTAACCGGGGTCCGCCTCCCCGTCGCCCCGGGCCTCCATCAGACTGACCTCGACCAGCTCGTCGCAGGCCGCGACCGCCGATCCCCGGCTCTGGAGGACGGACGCGAAGTGCCAGTCGGTGAGCCGCCCTGCCGGTAACGAGGCGATCGCACCGAAGGCCGCCCGCGTGGGCTCCGCCAGCTCCCGGTGGCTGAAACCCAGACAGGCCTCCAGGCCGCTGTCGTCACGGGAGAAGCTCCCGCAGGCGCTCCCGCTCGTCCTCAAGGCGCTCCTGCATCCGGGCCAGACTCAGGTCCGGCCGGTTCCTGAGCTTCGAGCCGACGATGTGCAGGGCCAGCGGGAGCCTGCCGCAGAACCGCGTGATCCGGAGGGCGGTGGCGAGATCGGCGGCGACGCGCTCCTCACCGGCCCAGTGCGCGAGGACACTCAACGCGTCGTCCTCGTTCGGCAGGGAGACATGCACGGGGGGACGGGCCACGTCCCCGACGGACAGCGCCCTGCGGGTCGTGATCAGCACCGCGCACCCCGCCCCCACCGGCAGCAGGGGGCGCACCTGTGTGGCGTTGTGCGCGTTGTCGAGCACGATCAGCAGGCGCAGGTCGTTGGTCAGCGTCCGCAGACGCGCGGCCCGGTCCGCGACGCGGGCGGGAATGTCCTCACGTGCGACACCGAGCCTCCGCAGCAGCTCCTCCAGGGCGTCCGCACTCGTCGTGGGCTCGTCGCCGTCACCCCGCAGCGCGAGGTACAACTGGCCGTCGGGGTAGTCGCCCTTCACCCGGTGGGCCGCGTTGAGGGCGAGCGTCGTCTTCCCCGTGCCGGGCGCACCGTGGACGGCGACGATCTTCGACTGACTGTGCGAGGGATCGACGGACAGGGTCCCGCCCCTCGGCGCAGGGACGTCCCGGAGCGTGGCGAGCAGGCCGTCGAGCAGCGTCCGGCGGCCCACCCACGGCGCGGTCGACGGCAGTTCATGCCGTATCACGCCGCGTGCTGCCGGCTGTGCGACCGCCCCGGGCCGGGAGCGCGCCGAGTGGTACCAGGCGAGGGCCCCGATCAGCACCGCCGTCCCGCCTCCCACGGCGATGGCGGTCGGCCTGTCGAAGACGCCGAAGATGATGTCACCGGTCGCACTCAACGCGGCCACGGAGCCGCAGAGGGCGCCGGTGGCCCAGTACGACGGGCGACGCGAACTGACCTGATCCGCCATGGATTTCCCCCGAGAAGCCAACGTGGCGCGAGCCGATGATGCCACGATCACGAGCCCGCGTATGCCGGTTCTCCGTTACTGGCCCCGCACACCACCAGGATCGTCGGTAGCGCGTCCCGGTAAGCAGGCCTGCGGCGCAGACTGGACTCACGCCGTGGATTCCTCCGGCCGTCCTGCTTCGGATCCCTCGCCACCCGTCTCCCCCCGCCTGGCGATCGCCAGAGTGAACGTGTCGTCGACCATGGGCACCGCGCCGTAGCTTCCGTTCGGATAGCGCCGTTCCCGGTTCTCGTCCTGGCGCGGCCGGAAGTCGGACAGCGGATACAGCGAGCTTCTCCCCGAACTCGTTCTTCGCCATGAACCAGATCTGGCTCCGCTTCAGGATGTCCTCGCCGGCTCTGCGGCCCAGCAGGCTCACGTCATGGCTGGTGAACAGCAACTGGGCCCCATGCGGGTTGCGTTCGGGGTCCTCGAAGAGGCCGAAGAGGAAGGCGCTGGGCCGCGGGTGCAGGCTGCTGCCCAACTCGTCCACGACCAGGGTGCCACCGCGGCGGGCCATCCCTTCCCGCGTGAACGCGTATTCCACCAGCGCCTGCGTACCGGCGGACTCCGCGTTCAGCGGCACCTCGAACGGGCCGTTCCTGCCGACGCCGCCGGGGTCAGGGCCGCGCCGAAGCCGACCGGAGGTCCTTGAGGAACAGCCCGTCCAGCACCTCCCACTCGGTGGCCCGGTCCACCACCTCCACCGTCCGCCCGTCCAGCGCGGGCGTCGCGCGCGGGTCCTCCGTCGGCAGCAGCAGCCACAGGCCGTGCGGGACGTCCGCCGGGCGGCGGGCCGCCTGCTGGAGACCGGCCAGCAGCTCACGGCCGCCGGCGTCCCAGTAGCGGGCGATCAGACCGGCCTCGTGCAGCAGCACCACCGAGCGCGGGCCCGCACCCTCCGCGGCCTCCACCACCCGCTGCCGTACCCGCTCCGCCGCCAGCCGCGTGTACGAGGCGAGCGCCGCGCCCAGCGTGCCCGTCGCCGTGAACTTCGCGTCCGCCTTCAGCAGCGCCTGCCAGCGCACCGACTGCTCCTCGGCCAGCTTCCGCAGCGCCTCCAGGAACACCGCGCCCAGCGACACCGCCGCCGTGTCGTACCGGGCGGTCAGCGCTTCGGCGACGCCCGGCAGATCGGGGCCCTTGAGAGTGAGCGCGAGGAAGCCGCCGAGGCGACGGGACTCCGCGAGCCGTGCGGACAGCACCTCACGGGGATCGCGGCCCTCGGCGATGCGTCCCTGGGCGGCCGCGTAGAGGGAGCCGGTGCTGGTCAGCACAGAGGACGACAGGGCCGACCGGCCGGCGCGGCCCTCCTCGGCCCTCGGGAGGAAGCGCCGCCGCTCCGGATCCCAGTCCAGCGGGAAACCCGCCTCGGCCAGTGCCTCGGACAGCTCGACGTACGTCGTCTCGTCCAGCACGGTCAGACCGGGGAATCGTGCCCGCACCCGGGACAGCAGGTCCTCGAGCGGGATGCCGCTCTCCGGCCGGACCCCTGCCGCGGCCTGCGAGATGCGCAGAGCACGGGAAAGCCCCAGATCCAGCGGAAACAGCTCCAGACGCGGCGAGAACGCCACCCCGCCCGCCATCGCCGCGGCCAGCTCCACCAGCCGGGTGTCGGCGAGCGGCGCCATGCCGTCCGGAGCCGCGACGGCGCGCAGCTCACGCAGCACCGTGGCCCGGCCCGGCAGCGGCTCCCGGCGGGCCAGATCGGCGGCCGTCTCGCCCAACGCCGCCGCGTAGTCGGCGAGTTCGGCGGGGGTCGGATCGTCGGAGCCCGGCTGGTCCTCCAGCGCGACGACGACCCGGCCACCACGCCGCTGCACGGCCAGCCGCGCGGGCGCCTCGGCCGGCTCACCGGAGGCGGACCCCGCCGGGTCGTCGTCCCGCTTGCGGATCTCCGCCTCGACCGCCGCACGCACCACGGCCAGCGCCCTGGCCAGGGACACGGCGGGAGCACCGGCCCCCGAACCGTGCCGCGCCCGCAGCTCTGCCGCCAGCTCCTCCGCCGTGGACGCCCGGTCCCGCTCGGTGAGTATGGCCACCACTTCGTCGCGCACCCTGCCGAGCCACGGCATCGCCGCCCACTGATCGACGGCCACCTGCTGGTTCTGCGAGACCGTCGGCTGGCTGATGCCCAGCGCCTTCGCGATCAGGCTCTGCGCCGGCCACGGCTCCAGCGCCTCACCGGCCTCCAGTACGCCGGGCAGCTGGAGCGTCGCCCGGACCACGTCGGGACGCGGCCGGGTCCGGCGCTTGCCCTCCGGCGGCGTGAGCCGGGCGGCCAGGGTGTCGACCGACTCCAGCGCCTCCTCGGGAGCGTCCGGCTCCAGGGCGGCCGGCCGCTTCGGCGCGGGCCGGCGGCGCAATGCCTGTGTCCACTGGCGGTGACGGCGGTTCAGCTCCTTGCGGATCGCGTTGCCCGCGCCCCGGGCCCGGGAGATGAGGTGCGGTGGGATGTCGAGGAGCTGCTCGACCGTGTGCGCCTTCAACCCCTCGGCGACCGAGACGGCACGCGGGGACAGCCCGGCCGCCGCGAGCGGGGTCCTCAGCGTCGCGGCCTCCGCGGCCTGCTCGCGGACGTCCTCCAGGTCCTCCGCGCTCAGCCCGACGGTGGCCGGAGTGGTCGCCGGGTGGGCGGCGTCGGCGGTCCGGAAGACCTGGCGCCACGCCTCCTGCAACTGCCGCAACGAGTCGAAACGCTGCTCCACGTCCCGGTGCAGGGCCCGCTCGAAGAATCCCTTCAGTCCCTCGCTGAGCGCCTGCGGGAACAGCTCGGCGGCGACATGCGGAGCGGCGTCGGCGGCCATGCGGGGGTCGCTCTGGCCGTCACCCCACACCGGGCGCTCACCCGACGCCATCTCGTGCAGCGTGACGGCCGCGGCGTACCACTCGGCGTGATCGTCGTACCGGGACCGGCCGGCTCCGCCGAGGAACGGATCGAGATAACCGCGGGTGCCGGCGTGCACGTCCTGGTCCGGGGCGTCGGCCAGGGAGAAGTCGAACAGCATCAACTGCCAGGAGCCGTCACTGCGCTTGAACAGGCCGAGGTTGTCCGGCTTGACGTCCCGGTGGCGCACCCCGCGGGCCGCCAGCGCGTCCAGCGCCTGGAACAGGTCGTTGCCGAACCGCTCCAACTGGTCGTAACCCAAAGGGCCCTGGTCGCGGAGGCGCGCCCCCAGGCTCACCGGCGTCCGGTCGTCCGCGCCGCGGTAGCCGCCCGCGTACTCGATCTCCAGGACCGTGTGGCCCGCCAGCTCCCTCGGCTCGGCGAGCAGCTTCACGATCCGGCCGCCGCCGACCTCCTTGAGCGCCTTCGCCTCCGCGTACAGGTGGGCGTCCTTCTCCCGGTCCAGGGCGACCTTGAAGACGCGGAGCTCCTCCTCACCCTCCGGCAGAGACCGGCGCACCAGCAGGGCGCGGGCGGTGGCGCCCGTACCGAGGACCCGGGCCACGGCCCAGCCGTCACCCAGCGGCTGCTCCGGCTGCACGGTCAGCGGATCGGCCGGCCATCCCGCGGACGGCTGCGGTGCCGCCGCGTCGGCCTCCGCGGCGGCCAGCAGCTCCAGGAACTCGTCGACGGAGGCGAGCCGGTCCCGTACGTCCGCCGTCGTCGCGCGGAAGACGAGCGCGTCCAGGGCCGACGAGACGGAGTCGGTGACCGCGTAGGGATGCAGCCCGCCGTCGCTCTGCAGCCGTTCCAGCAGTGCGCTGCGCCGGTCCGCGGGCGGGCGGCCCGTGAGGAGGAGGTAGGCGAGGGAGCCCAGGCCGAACACGTCCAGATCGCCGGGGTCGGCGAACTCCTGGTCCGTCTCCGGTGCCAGATACACCTGTGCCGTGTCGGCGATCAGGCCGGCGTCGAGCGGGGTGTCGCCCAGTGAGCGGTGCAGCGTCGTCTCGAAGTCGCGGGCGGCGGTCTGCCAGTCGGCGATGCGCAGCACCGGCTCGCTGCCGTCCTCCCGGGCCGACACGTAGACGGAACGAGCGGCGAGCGCCCGGTGGTACAGGGAGCGGTGGTGCGCGTAGCGGACCGCTTCGGCGAGCTGGCGCACCAGGTCGAGCCGCACCGCCGGAGTGAGCCGGCCGCCGTACGCGTCGAGATAGGCGTCGAGCCGCAGATCGGACTCGCGGTGCCGGAAGAGGATCGCCGGACCGCCCTGGTGCTCGCGGATCTGCGCCGCCTGCACGATGCCCCGGTGGTTGATCCCCTGGAGCACCTGGTACTCACGGCGGGCCGCGCGGTCCACCTTCGCCCGCTGCTCCGCGGAGGCGGCCTGACCGGCCAGGTATATACGGACCCGGCCGCTCTCCTGCACCAGCCCGTCGTCCCGTACCGCCAGCCGGTCCTCCCAGCCGGGGCCGGCGTCGAGCGCGCGCGGCTGGAGCTTCCAGTCGCCGCCGAACCGCAGGTGGGCGGTGGAGTGGCTGATGCCGATCCGCTGCATCAGCTGTTCGAGGCGCTGGCCGATCACCGGCGTGATGCGCCAGCTCTCCCGCTCCGGGGGGCGGCCGAGCAGGTCGTCCCAGACCTTCGGCAGTCCGCTCGCACCGTCGTTGCGGCCGTAGACGGAGGTGCGCTGGAACTCGTCGAGGCCGCTCACCAGACCCGGGTCGTGCAGAAAGACGGCCGGCTTGATGAAGGGGATCTGACGGGGGTCCATCCCCAGCGTGCGTGCGGCCCGCTCCAGCTGTCCCTTCAGTTCCTTCGCCTTGAGGTCGGTCAGATGCAGCGGATTGCGCAGCGTACGCACCCGGTCGTCACCGTGGAACTGCCAGGTGTCGCCGTGGTTCACGACCCGGCCCGGGTGCCCCTTGAGCTCCAGGAGGTAGATGCCGCCGGGGACCGCGATCAGCACGTCGCATTCGTTGATCCGCCCGGATGCCCCGGTGAACTGGAACGTCGCCCATGCCCGGTAGGGCTCGGTCCCCGGCATCAGCCCACGGAGGTGGTCCAGCCCCTCCTGCTCCCACCGGAAGCCCGACCGCCGTGGCTGGAACCAGCGCTCGCGGGGTGCGGGAGCGGTCGGCTTCGGGGCAGCGGACACCGAGCACCTCCGGTGGACAACGGGCGGGAGGGCCCGTACACGCTGCGGCGTGGTGATCCTCCCCTGACTGACAGGTGCAGAATCCTAGTCGTCCACTCCGACACCGAGGCCCGCCCGGCGACCACCGGACGCGGTGGCCGCCGACAGGCGCAGGGCGGTCCGCCTCGTCAGCGGGGCCCGCTGCCTCCGGCCCCTGTCGGTCACCGCACCACCGCGCGCTTCGGTGAGGCCCCCGGGGGGCGCGCACTGGTCAACGGGCCGCCCGGCCTTCGCCGCACCCGTGGCGAGGCGCCGGCCGGCGGCCGAGGACGGTGCCCGAACCGTGATCAAGGAAGGGGCGACCTCTCCCGAGGCACCGTGAATACTGATCCGCACCGTCGACACACGAGGTAGGGCATGACCGTCACCAAGGGCCTGCGGCCCGCACTCGTCGCCGTGCTCCTGGGCTCGGTCACCGCCTGCGGCGCCTCCGCCACGCCGGACGATCCGGCGCCCGCGCCGACCGGCTCCGCATCGGCCGGGACCCCCGGACCGGCGAACGCCGCGCCGGTGGCCGCCGTCATGCCCGACGTCATCGGCGGCAACGCGGGGCGCGCGCAGGAGCAGATGGGCGCCGGGACCGACATGACCTTCGAGGACGCCAGCGGCCGTGGCCGCCAGGTGGACGACCCGGCCGAGTGGAGGATCTGCGCCTCCCGGCCCGGACCCAACCAGCGGATCACCGACTACCCGGTGGTGTTCGACGTGGTGATGACCTCGGAGAACTGCGAGGACACCGCGGCGGAGTGAGACGCCCGGCGCCCCGGGCGGCCCCCCTCCCGCGACCGCGTCCCCGGCCGGGCGGACCCTACCGCGGCCCGTACTTCCGCCCCGTCCGGGACGAGATCCCGCCCAGCATCCCCCGCGGCACCAGCTTCGCCGCGCCCATCAGGGCCTTGTAGCGCGGGTCGGGGATCGACAGGCACTTGCCGCGGGACAGGTCGGCGAGGGCCGCCGCGACCAGTTTGTCGGCGTCCAGCCACATCCAGTTCGGGATGTTGTCCGTGCCCATGCCGGCCCGCTCGTGGAACTCGGTGCGCACGAAGCCCGGGCACAGGGCCATCAGGCGCACGCCGCTGCCGGCCAGGTCCTTCGCCACGCCCTGCGTGAACTGCACGACCCACGCCTTGGACGCGCCGTACGTGCCGCGCGGGACGAAGGCCGCGACCGAGGCCACGTTGACGACGCCGCCGCGGCCCCGCGCCCGCATCGCCCCGGTCGCCGCCGCGGTGAGCCGAAGCACCGCCTCGCAGTGCACCTTGAGCATCGTCAGCTCGTCGGCCATCGAGACCTCGAGGAAACGGCCCTTGTTGCCGAAGCCGGCGTTGTTGATCAGCAGGTCGACGGTATTCCTGCGGTCGTCCAGCCGGGCGGCCACCGCCTCGATGCCCGCGTCCGTGGCCAGGTCGGCCGTCAGCACCTCGGCCTCGATGCCGTGCCGGTCGTGCAGCTCGGTCGCCTGCTCGCGCAGCCGCTTGGTGTCGCGCGCCACCAGCACCAGGTCGTGCCCGTCGGCCGCCAGCCGCCGCGCGAACGCGGCGCCGATGCCCGCCGTCGATCCCGTAATCAATGCCGTTGTCATGCCGCAAGGTTATGGGGCCGGGGCGGGCATCGCCCCGGTCGCCCACCGGGACCACCCCCTGTGAAAGGGGTGTGAAGAAAAGCCTGGTGAAGGGCGGTCAGGCGCCGTGCGTCGCGACGTACTTCCGCGCCTTCGCCAGCGCCTCGGGGTGCAGCGCGTCGCCCGCCGCGAGCAGCCGGGGGAGCAGCTCCCGCTCGGTCGTCACCGCCCGGAACTGCAGCGCCACCGTCACGTCGTGGCCGGGCCGGTGCACGACCCGCACCGGATCCCCCGCCTGTATCTCCCCGGGCCGGATCACCCGGAAGTAGGCGCCCGGCGCGGCCCTGTCCATGAAGCGCCTCATCCACCGCTCCTCGCCCAGATGGCCCTGGAAGGTGCGGCACGGAATGCGTCCGGACGTCACCTCCAGCAGCAGCTCCGGGCCGACCAGCCAGCGCTCGCCGATCAGCGCGCCGGAGACGTCCACGCCCGTCGTGGTGAGGTTCTCGCCGAACACGCCGTGCGGCAGCGGCCTGCCCAGCTCGCGCTCCCAGTCGTCCATGTCCTCGCGCGCCATGGCGTACACGGCCTGGTCCACGCCGCCGTGATGGCGCGCGTCGCACACCGCGTCCCCGGCCAGCCCGCTCGCGCCGGTCCCCTCCGGACCGGGCGCCGTCACCCGGACGGGCCCGTCGGCCGGCTGCTTGTCGATGCCGGTGACGCCGTCCGGCTGGTCGGTGTACGGCACGGCCTTCGGGCGGCCCAGATTGACTGACAGAAGCTTCATGCCCGAACGCTAGGACAATCCCCTTCAAAGCGTCGACGCAATATTCGTCGTCCGGTCAAAGAGTCGCTTATCCTCGGCGGTGTGATCGAGGCCCGTCATCTCCGTGTCCTGCGCGCCGTGGCATCCACCGGTTCCTTCTCCGCCGCGGGGCGGGAGCTGGGCTGCACGCAGCCCGCCGTCAGCCAGCAGATGAAGGCCCTGGAGGCCTCCGTCGGCACGCCCCTGCTCGTGCGCACCGGCCGTGAGATGCGCCTGACCCAGGCCGGTGAGGCGCTGGTGCGGCACGCCGCGGGCATCCTCGCCGGTCTGACCGCGGCCGAGGAGGAGGTCGCCGCCATCGCGGGTCTGCGGGCCGGGCGGGTCCGTCTGGTCTCCTTCCCGAGCGGCAGCTCCACCCTCGTCCCCACCGCCCTGGCCGCGCTGCGCGCCGCCCACCCCGGCACCCGCGTCTCCCTGGAGGAGGCCGAGCCGCCCCGGTCCGTGGAGCTGCTGCGCGAGGGCGACTGCGACGTGGCGCTCGCCTTCCGCTACGAGGGCGCAGCGGGTGCCGAGGAGTGGGACGACCTGGTGGTGCGGCCGCTGCTGACCGACCGCCTCGTGGCCCTGGTGCCCGAGCGGCACCGGCTGGCGGCCACCGGGGCCGAGGGCTCCGTGGCCATCGGGGAGCTGGCCCGCGAGCCGTGGATCGCCGGCTGTCCGCGCTGTCGCGGCCAGCTCGTCGAGGTCTGCGAGGACGCCGGCTTCACCCCCCGCATCGACTTCGCGACCGACGACTATCCGGCGGTGGTCGGTCTGGTCGGGGCCGGGCTGGGCGTGGCCGTCCTGCCCCAGCTCGCCGTCGAGTCCGTACGGCCCCGGGGCGTGCGCACGGTGTCCCTGGAACCCGCGGTGCGGCGGGAGATCGTCGCGCTGACGCTGCCCGACCTCGCGCAGGTACCCGCGGTGACGGCGACGCTGGACGAGCTGGCGCGGGCCGCCTCGGGTCAGGCCGCCGTGCGCTGAGCGGCACGCCGGGCACGGCACGGCACGGTGCGGCACCGGGAACGGCGCGGGGCGGAGCGCGTACGCGCGTGCCCTGGTCCCCGCCGGTCGCCGGCGAGAAAACGGAGAAACGTTCCTTCAGTGATGTGCGGCGTTGGTGTCGCCCCCGACCGACGCCGACGAGGGCGCGGACGCCGTCATCAGACGGTTGCGCGCCCGTCCCATGAGCTCCTCCCGCTCGTCCTCGGTCAGTCCGCCCCACACGCCGTACGGCTCACGCACCGCCAGTGCGTGCGCCGCGCACTCCGCGCGGACCGGACACCTCATGCAGACCTCCTTGGCCGAGTTCTCACGAGCGCTTCGGGCCGCGCCGCGCTCGCCCTCCGGATGGAAGAAGAGCGAGCTGTCCACCCCGCGGCAGGCAGCCAGGAGCTGCCAGTCCCACAGGTCCGCGTTCGGTCCGGGAAGGCGGGAGAAATCTGCCATTGCGTGACCCCTTGTAACCGATCTGGGTGGACCCGGTGTCCACGACCGTACAACTACGATCTAAGGAGATGAAAATATGACTCATTGCGAATCTAGTCGCAGACACCAGTGAAGTGGAAGAAAAGCGGCTAAATGGGGCACCGCATGTGAGGAAACGGGGCGGGTAACGGCGCGTGTCGGCGCTGTGAACGTCCCCTCACGTAGAGTGCCGAAGACGACACACAGCCCCGTAACTCTTTCGAGTGACCGTCGTTGAGAGTGCGGAGGCGGTTGAAGGAACAGGTGCTCGGGCGGTGTCCGGGACGGTCGACCGCACAGGTGAGATTTCGTACCAGCCTGGAGGCTCAACGTGACGCGCATCAGCTGCGGAGGACGGCCATGACTTCCGTCCTCGTCTGCGACGACTCCCCGCTTGCCCGAGAGGCGCTCCGCCGCGCGGTCGCGACCGTGCCCGGCGTCGAGCGCGTGACGACGGCCGCCAACGGCGAGGAAGTCCTCCGCCGCTGGGGCGCCGACCGCTCGGACCTGATCTTGATGGACGTGCGCATGCCCGGCCTGGGCGGCGTCGAGACCGTCCGGCGGCTGCTGTCCGCCGACCCCGGTGCCCGCATCATCATGCTCACCGTCGCCGAGGACCTCGACGGCGTGGCCCTCGCGGTCGCCGCCGGCGCCCGCGGGTACCTGCACAAGGACGCCTCGCGCGCCGAGCTGCGCGCCACGGTCACGCAGGCCCTCGCCGACCCGACCTGGCGGCTCGCCCCGCGCCGGCTGCGCTCGGCCGAGATGGGCGCCGCGCCCACGCTCACCGCGCGTGAGATCCAGGTCCTGGAGGGCATGAGCCACGGCCGTTCCAACGCGGAGATCGGACGTGAGCTGTTCCTCTCCGAGGACACCGTCAAGACGCACGCCCGGCGGCTCTTCAAGAAGCTCGGCGCCTCGGACCGGGCGCACGCGGTGGCGCTCGGCTTCCGATGGGGCCTCGTCCGATAGGGAAACCCCGTGTGGTGGAGGCCCACAGGGCCCGACGGGGGCGCCCGGTTCCCCGCTTACCGCGAGGTGGGCGGGGGTGACAAGCCGACCCGCCGGGTGCCCGCTGCTCGTTTCGCCGCGGATGACGCATCCTTGAGGTGTGGAGTTCCTCGGGGACGAGTCGGTCGAGCGGGAGGGGAGGGCGCAGGGGATGAGTTCCGGCGCACCTGCTCATAACGCTTCGGTGCACAACAACGGGCACGGAGCCACGGATCGGACGGCCGCAAGGCACCATGGACCGATGCGTGACGACGAGGCGGCCCCTGACCAAGGGACGGTCGGCGGGCTCGTGCACCGCGCCGTCGACGGGGACGAGCAGGCCACGCACGATCTGCTCGCCCATGTCCACCCCCTGGCGCTGCGCTACTGCCGCACACGGCTGTCGCGGCTGCCCGGCGACGCCCGGCACTTCGTCGAGGACCTCGCCCAGGAGGTCTGCGTCGCGGTGCTCCTCGCGCTGCCGCGCTACAAGGACACCGGGCGCCCCTTCGAGGCGTTCGTCTTCGCCATCGCCGCCCACAAGGTCGCCGACCTCCAGCGCGCGGCGATGCGGCACGGTTCGACGGCCGTCCCGTCCGACGAGATGCCCGAGCGGCCGGACGACTCGCTCGGCCCCGAGGAGCGGGCGCTGCTCAACAGCGACGCCGCCTGGGCCAAGAAACTGCTGGCCAACCTGCCCGAGAACCAGCGCGAGCTGCTCCTGCTGCGCATCGCCGTGGGGCTCACGGCCGAGGAGACCGGGCAGATGTTGGGAATGTCACCCGGGGCCGTGCGCGTCGCCCAGCACCGGGCGCTGAGCCGGCTGCGGGCGCTGGCGGAGCAGTAGGACACCGCGCCGAGGGGCGACGCCGCGACTTCGTACAAAAGCACGAACGTCGCAGGGGTCCTTGATCGTGGAATGAGCCACGTCCACTTCCCGTTAGCATGGACATCCGCACCGATCAAGGCCATTTGGGGAAGGTGTCATGACTGCCAACGTCGACGGAGTGCCCGAGAAATTCGCGACACTCGGGCTGACCTACGACGACGTGCTGCTGCTGCCGGGTGCATCCGAGGTGCTCCCCAACGCGGTCGACACCTCGTCCCGCATCTCCCGCAACGTCCGGGTGAACATCCCCCTGCTCTCGGCCGCCATGGACAAGGTGACCGAGTCCCGCATGGCGATCGCCATGGCCCGCCAGGGCGGTGTCGGTGTGCTGCACCGCAACCTCTCCATCGAGGACCAGGTGAACCAGGTCGACCTCGTCAAGAGGTCCGAGTCGGGCATGGTCACCGACCCGATCACGGTGCACCCGGAGGCCACGCTGGCCGAGGCGGACGCCCTGTGTGCCAAGTTCCGCATCAGCGGCGTCCCGGTCACCGACCCGGCCGGCAAGCTGCTCGGCATCGTCACCAACCGCGACATGGCCTTCGAGTCCGACCGCGCGCGTCAGGTGCGCGAGGTCATGACGCCGATGCCGCTGGTCACCGGCAAGGTCGGCATCTCCGGTGTGGACGCCATGGAGCTGCTGCGCCGCCACAAGATCGAGAAGCTCCCGCTGGTCGACGACGAGGGCCTCCTCAAGGGCCTCATCACGGTCAAGGACTTCGTCAAGGCCGAGCAGTACCCCCACGCCGCCAAGGACTCCGAGGGCCGGCTGCTGGTCGGCGCCGCCGTCGGCGCCAGCCCCGAGGCCCTGGAGCGCGCCCAGGCCCTGGCCGCCGCGGGCGTGGACTTCCTGGTCGTCGACACCTCCCACGGCCACAACAGCAACGCCCTGAGCTGGATGTCGAAGATCAAGTCCAGCGTCGGCGTGGACGTGATCGGCGGCAACGTCGCCACCCGTGACGGCGCCCAGGCCCTGATCGACGCCGGTGTCGACGGCATCAAGGTCGGCGTCGGCCCCGGCTCCATCTGCACCACCCGCGTCGTCGCCGGCATCGGCGTCCCGCAGGTCACCGCCATCTACGAGGCCTCCCTCGCGGCCCGCCGGGCCGGCGTCCCGCTGATCGGGGACGGCGGCCTGCAGTACTCCGGCGACATCGGCAAGGCCCTGGCCGCCGGTGCCGACACGGTGATGCTGGGCAGCCTGCTCGCGGGCTGCGAGGAGTCGCCGGGCGAGCTGCAGTTCATCAACGGCAAGCAGTTCAAGTCGTACCGGGGCATGGGCTCGCTCGGTGCCATGCAGTCCCGCGGCCAGGGCAGGTCGTACTCGAAGGACCGCTACTTTCAGGCCGAGGTGGCGTCCGACGACAAGCTCGTGCCCGAGGGCATCGAGGGCCAGGTGCCCTACCGCGGCCCGCTGGCCAACGTGCTGCACCAGCTCGTCGGCGGCCTGCGCCAGACCATGGGGTACGTGGGCGCCGCCACGATCGAGGAGATGGAGTCGAAGGGGCGCTTCGTGCGGATCACCTCCGCCGGCCTCAAGGAGAGCCACCCGCACGACATCCAGATGACGGTCGAGGCACCGAACTACAGCCGCAGCAAGTAGACAGCGGGCCTTCCAGGGCGGCCCCGGGAGCGTCCGGGGCCGCCCTCGGCGTGTCCGTCGGGGATACTGGAAGGCGCTGCAACGCATCAGGGAAAGGCCACAGACGTGACTGAGATCGAGATCGGGCGCGGCAAGCGCGGCCGCCGGGCGTACGCCTTCGACGACATCGCCGTCGTCCCCAGCCGCCGTACCCGGGACCCGAAGGAGGTCTCGATCGCCTGGCAGATCGACGCCTACCGTTTCGAGCTGCCGTTCCTGGCCGCTCCCATGGACTCGGTCGTCTCCCCGGCCACCGCCATCCGCATCGGCGAGCTGGGCGGCCTCGGCGTCCTGAACCTCGAGGGCCTGTGGACGCGCTACGAGGACCCGCAGCCGCTCCTCGACGAGATCGCCGGGCTGGACGCGGAGACCGCGACCCGGCGCCTCCAGGAGATCTACGCGGCTCCCATCAAGGAGGAGCTGATCGGGCAGCGCATCAAGGAGGTGCGCGACTCCGGCGTGGTCACCGCCGCCGCGCTCTCCCCGCAGCGCACCGCCCAGTTCTCCAAGGCGGTCGTGGACGCGGGCGTCGACATCTTCGTCATCCGCGGCACCACGGTCTCGGCGGAGCACGTCTCCGGTTCGCACGAGCCGCTGAACCTGAAGCAGTTCATCTACGAGCTCGACGTCCCGGTGATCGTCGGCGGCTGCGCCACCTACACCGCCGCCCTGCACCTGATGCGCACCGGCGCGGCGGGTGTCCTCGTCGGCTTCGGCGGCGGCGCCGCGCACACCACGCGCAACGTGCTGGGCATCCAGGTGCCCATGGCGACGGCCGTGGCGGACGTGGCGGCGGCCCGCCGCGACTACATGGACGAGTCCGGCGGCCGGTACGTGCACGTGATCGCCGACGGCGGTGTCGGCTGGTCCGGCGACCTGCCCAAGGCCATCGCCTGCGGCGCCGACTCGGTGATGATGGGCTCGCCGCTGGCCCGCGCGACGGACGCGCCGGGCAAGGGCAACCACTGGGGCATGGAGGCCGTCAACGAGGAGCTGCCGCGCGGCAAGAAGGTCGACCTCGGCACGGTCGGCACCATCGAGGAGGTCCTCACCGGCCCGTCCCGCATTCCGGACGGTTCGATGAACTTCTTCGGCGCCCTGCGCCGCGCGATGGCCACGACGGGCTACAGCGAGCTGAAGGAGTTCCAGCGCGTCGAGGTCACGGTCGCCGACTCGCAGCACCGGCGGTAATCACCCGGACGGCTTACCGAAAGGGGCCCGGAGCTGCCAGCTCCGGGCCCCTTCGCGTGTCCGGGCGCCGCTCAGAGGCGGTGCGCCGCACCCGTCGGCGTCGCCCCCCGGGTGTCCAGCAGCAGCTGGGCCTTCACCGACAGGCCCTGGAGGTCGTACGTGCGGTGCTGCTGGAGGAGGATCGTCAGGTCGGCGTCGGCGGCGGCCTCGTAGAGGGAGTCGACGCGGGGGACGGGGCGGTCCAGGACGTTCCAGGACGGGATGTGCGGGTCGTGGTAGCTGACCGCGGCGCCCATCGACATCAGGCGGGTCGCGACCTCCTCGGCCGGGGTGGCCTGCTGGTCGGCCAGGTCGGCCTTGTAGGTGACGCCGAGGAGCAGGACGCGGGCGCCGCGCGCGGACTTGCCGTGCTCGTTGAGCAGGGCGGCGGCGCGCTGGACCACGTAGCGGGGCATCTGCTCGTTGACCTGCTGGGCCAGCTCCACCAGGCGCAGGCCGCGGGGGGCCCGGCCGGTCAGGTCCTGGGGCACGGAATGGCCGCCGACGCCCGGGCCGGGGCGGAAGGCCTGGAAGCCGAACGGTTTGCTCTCCGCGCAGCGCAGGACGTCCCACAGGTCGACGCCCAGGTCGTTGCAGAGGACGGCCATCTCGTTGACGAGGGCGATGTTGACGTGCCGGAAATTGGTCTCCAGGAGCTGGACCGTCTCGGCCTCGCGGGGACCGCGCGCGCGGACCACCTTGTCGGTGAGGCGGCCGTAGAAGGCAGCTGCCGACTCGGTACAGGCGGAGGTGAGGCCGCCGATCACCTTCGGGGTGTTGGCCGGCGTGAAGTCGCGGTTGCCCGGGTCGACGCGGCTGGGGGAGTAGGCGAGGTGGAAGTCGCGGCCGGCGCGCAGCCCGGAGCCCTCCTCGAGCAGGGGACGCAGGAACTCCTCCGTCGTCCCCGGCTGCACGGGCGACTCCAGGATCACCGTGGTGTGGGGGCGCATGTGGGCGGCCAGGGTGCGGGCCGCGGCCTCCACCTGGCCGAGGTCGAGGCCGCCGTCCGGGCCGGGCGGGGTCGGCGCGCAGATGACCGCGGTGCGGACCCGGCCGAGCTCGGCGGGGCCCGCGGGAGTCCGGAAGCCCCCGGCGAGCATCCGGCGCAGTTCGGCGGGGCTGAGGGGCCCGGGCTCGGGGCCGGTCTTGTAGCCGAGCGTGGGGATGCCGGCGGCGACGGCGGCCTGGGCCAGGGGCAGGCCGTACGGTCCGAGTCCGACGACGGCGAGATCTGCGGGCATGGCGTGGGCCGTCCTTCCCAATATCCGAAGCGGGACAGGCGCGCAAGCCCGGTGGACAGGATGGGCGAGCACAACGTCAGACTAGGAGTAAATATGACCGATTTGCGGGATTGGTCGGCCGAGTTTCGGTGAGTGTCGACGGTGACCCGTGGGGAAGTTGTCCACAGGCTGGGGGCGTGGTGGCCGAAGTCGGGCAACACGGTCAGAATCTGGGCAGGGGGTACCCGGAACCGGGCTTCGCCCGACGGGTGCGGCCGACGCGACCGACAGCGGGAGGCAGCAGTGAGGACAGCGACACTGGGGCCGGCGCAGCGCGCCGAGGCACTCGCGGCCATGGCCGAGCGTGAACTGGACGTGCTGGTGGTCGGCGCGGGCGTGGTCGGCGCGGGCACCGCGCTCGACGCCGTGACGCGCGGCCTGTCCACCGGCCTGGTCGAGGCACGCGACTGGGCGTCGGGTACCTCCAGCAGGTCCAGCAAGCTGATCCACGGCGGCCTGCGCTATCTGGAGATGCTCGACTTCGCGCTGGTGCGGGAGGCCCTGAAGGAGCGCGGGCTGCTGCTGGAGCGGCTCGCCCCGCACCTGGTGAAGCCGGTGCCGTTCCTGTACCCGTTGCAGCACAAGGGCTGGGAGCGCCTGTACGCCGGGTCGGGCGTGGCGCTGTACGACGCGATGTCGATGGCCCGCGGCCACGGCCGGGGACTGCCCCTGCACCGGCACCTGAGCCGCCGTCACGCGCTGCGCGTCGCCCCCGCCCTGAAGAAGGACGCGCTGGTCGGCGCCCTCCAGTACTACGACGCTCAGGTGGACGACGCCCGGTTCGTGGCCGCGCTGGTGCGCACGGCCGCGGCGTACGGCGCCCCGGTCGCCAACCGGGCGCGGGTCACCGGTTTCCTGCGCGAGGGCGAACGCGTGGTCGGCGCGCGCGTGCGGGACGTCGAAGGGGGCGGCGAGTACGAGATCCGCGCCAAGCAGGTGGTGAACGCGTCCGGCGTGTGGACCGACGACACCCAGTCGATGGTCGGCGAGCGCGGCCAGTTCCACGTCCGGGCGTCCAAGGGCATCCACCTCGTCGTGCCCAAGGACCGCATCCACTCCACCACCGGCCTGATCCTGCGCACCGAGAAGTCCGTGCTGTTCGTCATCCCCTGGGGGCGGCACTGGATCATCGGGACCACGGACACCGACTGGGACCTCGACAAGGCGCACCCGGCCGCCTCCAGCGCGGACATCGACTACCTGCTGGAACACGTCAACTCGGTGCTGTCCGTGCCGCTCACCCGCGACGACGTCGAAGGGGTGTACGCCGGACTGCGCCCGCTGCTGGCCGGTGAGTCGGACGCCACCAGCAAGCTGTCGCGCGAGCACACCGTCGCCCACCCGGTGCCGGGACTGGTCGTCGTGGCGGGCGGCAAGTACACGACGTACCGGGTGATGGCCAAGGACGCCGTGGACGAGGCCGTGCACGGACTCGACATGCGGGTCGCCGACTGCGTCACCGAGGAGACGCCGCTGCTCGGCGCCGAGGGCTACCACGCGCTGTGGAACGCGCGGGCGCGGATCGCCGCGCGCACCGGCCTGCACGTGGTGCGCGTCGAGCACCTGCTCAACCGGTACGGGGCCCTGACGGAGGAGCTGCTGGAGCTCATCGCCGCCGACTCCTCGCTGGGCGAGCCGCTGGGAGCCGCCGACGACTACCTGCGCGCCGAGGTCGTCTACGCCGCCTCGCACGAGGGCGCGCGGCACCTGGACGACGTGCTGACCCGGCGCACCCGCATCTCCATCGAGACCTTCGACCGGGGCACCCGCAGCGCCCGCGAGGCCGCCGAGCTGATGGCACCGGTCCTGGGCTGGGACCAGGGCCAGATCGACCGCGAGGTCCAGCACTACGAGAAGCGGGTCGAGGCCGAGCGGGAGTCGCAGCGCCAGCCGGACGACCTGACGGCGGACGCGGCCCGGCTCGGCGCGCCCGACATCGTTTCGCGGTAGGCGGGCACCCGAGAGGGTGACGCGGGGTCAGCACGCCCCGCGAAGCGTCCCCGTGCCCCTCGCGCGACCCCGCGGAACGCGCCGTTCCCCGGGCCCCGGCCCGTGCCGGGCCCGGGCGCGGCCCGAGAGGCACCCTGGGCGTCGAGCACTTGTCGGGTGAGAGACAATGAAGGCTCTGTCAGGGCGGGTTGCATGAGGGGACGCATGTCGGAGGCGGAGCGGGCGGGGACATCCCGTACGGACAAGAGCGCACGTCTCCTCGCCGGGCGGTACCGGCTGGGAGACGTGCTCGGCCGCGGCGGCATGGGGACGGTGTGGCGCGCCGAGGACGAGACCCTGGGGCGCACGGTCGCCGTCAAGGAGCTGCGGTTCCCGGGGAACATCGACGAGGAGGAGAAGCGGCGCCTGATCACGCGCACGCTGCGCGAGGCCAAGGCCATCGCGCGGATCCGCAACAACAGCGCCGTGACGGTCTACGACGTCGTCGAGGAGGACGACCGGCCGTGGATCGTGATGGAACTCGTCGAGGGCAAGTCGCTCGCCGAGGTCATCCGGGAGGACGGCCTGCTGGAGCCGAAGCGCGCCGCCGAGGTGGGCCTCGCCGTCCTCGACGTCCTGCGCTCCGCGCACCGCGAGGGCATCCTGCACCGTGACGTGAAACCGTCCAACGTCCTGATCGCCGAGGACGGCCGGGTCGTGCTCACCGACTTCGGCATCGCCCAGGTCGAGGGCGACCCGTCCATCACCTCCACCGGCATGCTCGTCGGCGCCCCCTCGTACATCTCCCCGGAGCGTGCCCGCGGCCACAAGCCCGGCCCGGCCGCCGACCTGTGGTCCCTCGGCGGCCTGCTGTACGCGGCGGTGGAGGGCACCCCGCCCTACGACAAGGGCTCCGCCATCGCCACGCTCACCGCGGTGATGACGGAGAACCTGGAGGAGCCGCAGAACGCCGGACCGCTGCGGGACGTCATCTACGGGCTGCTCACCAAGGACCCCGCCCAGCGGCTCGACGACGCGGGCGCCCGCGCGATGCTCACCAAGGTCATCCACGCGCCCGCCGTCCGCGCGGGCGAGGCGGAGCCGCTGGACGCCACCAAGGTCGTACCCCTGCCGGCGCAGCCGGACGACCGCACGCGGCGGGGCGGCACCGGCAAGCGGGAGGAGGCCGGGGAGCGGCTGCGCGGGGCACTGCGCTCCGTGCGCAAGGCCGCCGCCGGCGCCGGCGCGGCGGGTGCCGCGGCCACGTCCGGCACCGGGACGGGCGGCGACCGGACCCGGCCGGGCACAGCGGGTGCCGCCGCCGCGCCGGGCCCCGCCGGGGCGGCGGTCCCGCCGGCCCACCCGACGGCCTCCGGCAACCGGACCGGCCGGGGCGTCGGCGCGCCGAACGCCGCCGCGGGCGGCCGCAGTTCCGGCTGGCCCGTCATGCCGCCGCCGGACCTGCCGCAGCGGCCCGCGCCCCGCGCCCCGCTCACCGACGTGGTGCCGAAGCGGACCCTCGTGATCATCGCGGTGGTCGTCGCCCTGGCCGTCGTCGGCGCCGTGCTCGCCCTCACCCTCGGCGGCGGCGACGACGACACGGCCAAGGGCGGAGCGGGCGGCGACACGACCTCCGCCACCGTCTCCGCGAGCGGCGACACCGGGCAGGACGGATCCGACGGGCCGCGCACGGACGGCTCCGCCTCCGCGCCCGCCACGGGCACCTCGTCGGACGCCGCCGGCCCCGCCCCGAGCGCCTCGGGCGGCACCGGGGACGACGGCAAGGACGATGACGGCAAGGACGGCGCGGCCGCCACCCACCGGGGCGGCCAGGGGTACTCCATCGGGCTCCCCGAGGGATGGAAGTTCCGGTCCTCCGGTGCCGCCGGCGACCGGTTCACCGGGCCCGACGGGCAGAAGCTGCTGGTCGCCTGGACGACCACGCCCAAGGACGACCCGGTCGCGGACTGGAAGAACCAGGAGCGCTCCATGGTGCGCTCGCAGTACCGGAAGATCCGCATCGAGAAGGTGGACTACCGCGGCTGGAACACCGCCGACTGGGAGTTCACCTACAAGGACGGCGGCACCGCCTACCGGACCGTCGACCGGGGCTTCGTCGTCGACGAGCACCAGGGGTACGCCCTCATGTACACGGCGAAGGCCGCCGACTGGGACGGTGACCAGCGCCGGGACAGCTGGCGCACGCTGACGAAGACCTTCACGCCCAAGTCCTGATTTCCGCGGCCCCGGGTTTGAGCGGTCCGAGATCTGGCATCCCCTCATTGCGGGTTGCCTCCGGCACGTATCGTGAATGCCTGCGGACCGTACGCAGCCGGAACGGCCCGCCGGACGAACGGAATTGACCGGCGGGTACCGAAGCGCCGGACTGCCGGGGGAGGCAACGTGGACGACTATGCGGGACGGGTACTCGCCGACCGCTACCGCCTGCCGCTGCCGCCGTCCGACGAGTACGAGCTGACCGAGAGCCGGGCCTTCGACACCTACAGCGGCCAGGAGGTCCTCGTCCGGCAGGTGCCGCTGCCGGAGGTCGTCGAGGCGGAGGTCCTCGACGCGGACGGCCTGCCCGACGGCTTCACCACCCGCGGCGGTGGCGCCCGGCGCCCCGGCGCGCGGCCCCGGGCGCCCCGGGGCGGACCGGGGCGGCCGGCCGACCCGGTGGTGCGGCGGGCCGTCGAGGCCGCGCAGGCCGCGGCCGCCGTGCCCGACCACCCGCGTCTGGACCAGGTCTTCGACGTCTTCGCCGAGGGCGGCTCGCTGTGGATCGTCAGCGAGCTGGTGGCCGCCAGGCCCCTGGCCGCCCTGCTGGCCGAGCAGCCGCTGACCCCGTACCGGGCGGCAGAGGTCGCCTCCGACGTCCTCATGGCGCTGCGGGTGCTGCACGGCTACGGCTGGATCCACCGGAACATCACCGCCCGCACGGTCCTGGTCTGCGACGACGGGCGCGTGATGCTGACCGGCCTGGCGGTCGGGGCGGCGGAGGAGGCGCTGTGCGGCTACGACCCGGTCCCCGCCCCTGAGGCCGAGGCGGAAGGCGACGACCCCGCCGGGAGCGGCACGCCGGGCTACGGCGGGCCCTCCGGCGGGCCGGGCTTCGACGGGCCGGGAGCGCCCGACGCCGGTCCGACGGGGCGTACGGCCGGGGCGCCGGGCCCTCGCGGGGCCCTGGGACCGGCCGGGGCGGACGCCGAGGCCGGTGCGGCGGGCATCGGCCTGCCCGGTCCCACCACCGGCGTGTACGGCCCCGGCGGTGCCGATCCCGAGGCCGCCCGGCGGGCCGCCATCGAGGCGCGCAGCGAGCGCGGGCTGCCGGCGACCGGCCCCGAGGGCCCCCGCGGGCTCCCCGCGGGCTTCACCCCCGCGCCCCTCGACACCGGCGACGTCCGCGCCGCCCGCGCCGGGGCCATCGCCGCCTACCGCGCCGGCGCCCGCGCCGCGGCCCGCGTCCAGGAGGCGCAGAGCGGACGCGCGGCCCTGCCCGGCGCTCGCCCCGCCCCCGACGACGACACCGACGGGCACGGCGGCGCGTCCGCACCGCCCGGGCAGATCGCCGACCCCTACGGCGTCCGTGCGGCCCCCTGGCACGGCGCCACGCCGCGTCCGGCCGGCGACCCGGCGGACGCCCTCGCCCCCGATCCGGCCGGCGACCCGGCGGACGCCCTCGCCCCCGATCCGGCCGGCGACCGGGCCGCCCTGCCCCCGGCCCCGCGCCAGGAGACCGCCCCGGCCGCCGGCGGCTGGGACGCCCCCGACGCCCGCACCCCCGCGCGGCGCGGACCGGGCACGGCGCTCGCCGCCGAACGCGCGCGGCAGGCCCGGATGGCCGTGGTCGGGCCCGTGACCGAGCGCTGGGCCCCGGAACAGGCCGGGCCGGTGCACGAGAACTGGCAGCTCGCCGCGCCCATCGGCCCCGCCACCGACCTCTGGGCGCTGGGCGCGCTGCTCTTCCGCGCCGTGCAGGGGCACGCGCCCTACCCGGAGGAGTCGACCGCCGAGCTGGTGCAGATCGTGTGCGCGGAGCCGCCGGCGTTCGCCGAGGAATGCGGACCGCTGCGGCCGGTCGTGGAGTCGCTGCTGCGTCAGGACCCCACCGAGCGCATCGACTTCGAGGAACTGGGCGGCTGGCTGCGCTCCCTGGTGCGTTCGGCACCCGAGCCGGACGCCGGGCTGCACGTCGTCCCCG
This sequence comes from Streptomyces sp. 63XJN7_1_ISO-PGPR-S23-121, assembly GCF_056173025.1. Lineage (NCBI taxonomy): Bacteria > Bacillati > Actinomycetota > Actinomycetes > Kitasatosporales > Streptomycetaceae > Streptomyces > Streptomyces sp. 63XJN7_1_ISO-PGPR-S23-121. Next base: position 771,384 of record NZ_CM149653.1, read on the forward strand.
CCCCGCCCGCCGACGCCAGCCGGCTGCCCATCGTGCGCCGCCGGGGCGAGCTGGTGCGCAGGCGGCGCGCCGGGCTGCCCGCCCACCACGGACGGCACAAGAGGGCCCGGCAGGACCCCGACCGTTCACCGCGCAGCCTCGGCCGGACCCTGCTCCTGCTGATACTGCTCGCGCTGGCCGGAGCGGTCGCGTACGCCATGTTCCTCATGCCGAGGAGCGACAGCGACGGGGACGGCGCCACCGGCCGGACGGGCGCCGCCGGGGAGGCGAGCCGGGCACCGTCCGGGCAGTCGCCCGAGGTCAGCAGCGAGCCCCGGCCGGAGCAGTCGTCCCCGGAGGGCGGCGCATCGGAGTCGTCGGGCTCGGCCGAGACGCAGACCACCGGGCCCGACGTCGCCGACGGGTTCGCGCTGCGCGAGGACCCGGAGGGATTCCGGGTCGCCGTCGCCGAGGGCTGGAGCCGCGCCCCGCGCAACGGCATCGGCCAGGTCGTCTACAGCAAGGGCGACTTCGAGCTCATCGTCGTGCCGGGCCGGGACCCCGCGAGCCGGTTCGGCACCGACCCGATGGCCTACCAGCGCGACAGGGAGAGCGAGTTGGAGCCGTACCGCGCCTCCAGCTGGGCCACGTCCGGCGGGCTGAAGACCATCGAGGTGGGCGGACGGACCATGGCCGAGGGGCAGTTCACCTGGAAGGGCACCGACGGGGGCGAGCTGTACGTGCGCAACGTCGCGATGCTGATCGACGGGCGATACCACGTGGTGCAGGTGCGCGGCCCCGAGGCGGAGCGCGACGAGGTCTCCCGGCTGTACGAGCAGGCGTCGGCGACCTACCGGTACACGGGCTGACGGCACTTGGGGCGGACGGGCCCGTGCACGCGGGTCCGCCGTCCGGCGCGGCGGCCGACTCGCGGACCGCCCCGATGGTTGCCTCGCGGCACGGGAAGCGACAACCGTCACAGAGCGGTCTTCGTACCACCCCACCCGTTCCCCGAACGGGGCCCGGTCCCTAGTCTGGCCCCTGACAAGACCATTGCGGGGCAACGTGAATCAGATGCAGGGCCGGCTCGTGGCGGGCCGTTACCGGCTCGGCGAGACCGTCGGCAGCGGCGGCATGGGCCGGGTGTGGCGCGCACACGACGAGGTACTCCACCGGGCCGTCGCCATCAAGGAGTTGACCGCAGCGCACTACGTCTCCGAGAGCGACCAGGCCATTCTGCTGGCGCGCACCCGGGGCGAGGCGCGTGCGGCCGCGCGGATCAACCACTCGGCCGTCGTCACCGTGCACGACGTCCTCGAGCACGACGGCCGGCCGTGGATCGTGATGGAGCTGGTCGAGGGCCGCTCGCTGGCCGACGCGGTCAAGGCGGACGAACGCGTCGCACCGCGGGAGGCGGCCCGGGTCGGCCTGTGGGTGCTGCGCGCCCTGCGCGCCGCCCACACCGCCGGCGTCCTGCACCGCGACGTCAAGCCCGGCAACGTCCTGCTCGCCGACGACGGACGGGTGCTGCTCACCGACTTCGGCATCGCGCAGATCGAGGGCGACAGCACCATCACCCGCACCGGCGAGGTCGTCGGCTCCGTGGACTACCTGGCGCCCGAGCGGGTGCGCGGCCACGATCCCGGCCCCTCCTCCGACCTGTGGGCGCTCGGCGCGACGCTGTACACCGCGGTGGAGGGCAGGTCGCCCTTCCGCCGCACCTCGCCGCTGTCCACGATGCAGGCCGTCGTCGAGGAGGAGGCCACCGAGCCCCTGCACGCCGGCCCGCTCGCGCCCGTCATCAGCGCCCTGCTGCGCAAGGACCCGGCCGACCGGCCCGACGTCACCCTGGCCGAGCAGCTGCTCGCCGAGGCGGCGGAGGGACGGCGCCCCGACGCGGCGCAGGCGTACGTCCCGACGCGGTACTCCGGCACCGGGCACGCGCCCCCTCCCGGCCACCCGGTGCCGCCGGGCGCGGCCGGGCAGACGCCGTACGCACCGGTGACCGGCCCGACGGCCGTGGGGCACGCGGCCATGGGCCCCGCGTCCGGCGTCACGGCGAGCGGCGGTACGCCGGCCATGGGGTATCCGCCCGCCGGTCACACCGGCGGCGCTCCCGCCCGGCCCCGGCGCCGCCTGCGGACGCTCGCCCTGGTGGTCGCCGTCGCGGCCCTGGTCGGCGTCGGCACCGCCGTGCTGCTCCAGGCGTGGGACAGGGGCGGGGAGACGGACCGCGGTACGGCCGTCGGCCAGTCGCCCTCCCCGTCCGCCTCCGGCTCACCCTCCGCGTCACCCTCCGCCTCCGCGGACGGAAAGCCCACGGGCTCCGTCCCGGCCGACTGGGTCCGCCACGACGACCCACTGGGTTTCAGCCTCTCCCTGCCCCCGGGCTGGGAGCGCACGGAACTCAAGGCCAGTGGTGCTCTGCGGCAGGTCGACTACAGCCCCGACGGCGGCGACCACTTCGTGCGCGTCGCCGTCGACACCGCGCCCGACTTCAACGACCCCTACGCCCACCAGATCGACCTGGAGCAGCAGCTCCACCGGCTCGTCGACTACCGGCGCCTGACGCTGGAGCACTCCACGTACCGCGACCGCGACAGCGCCCGGTGGGAGTACACCTGGACGGCACTGGCGAAGGACACGCCCTTCCCCGGTCGGCGGCGCGCGATCGAGGAGATGTACATGTCCCGGGACGGAGTGGAGTACGCCCTCTACATGACCGGTCCCGCGCAGGACTGGGCGGACACGAGCGACCGGTTCGCGTACCTGCTGCGGAGCTGGCAGGAGACGTCGGCCTGACGGGCGCACCGTGCCGGGCCTCACCCCCACGGCGCGTCCGTCGGTTGTCGGCCACCCGGTGTTCCGGGGCCCGGAGTCGGTGCGTCCGGGTGGGGCATGATGGGTCGCATGGTGACCCAGGGGTCGGGCGGGCGTGTCGTCGCTGGCCGTTACCGTCTCCATGAGCGGCTCGGCCGCGGCGGCATGGGCATCGTGTGGCGGGCGACCGACCAACTGCTCGCCCGTCAGGTGGCCGTCAAGGCGCTCCCGCGCGACGAGACCCTCTCCGCGGCGAAGGCCCGGCGGCGCCGCGAACGCACCCTGCGGGAGGCCCGCGCGGTCGCACAGCTGAGGCACCCGCACGTCATCGTCGTCCATGACGTCGTCGAGGACGACGAACGCGCCTACATGGTCATGGAGTTCGTCGACGGGGGCTCGCTCGCCGACCGCGTCACCGGCCACGGCCCGGTCGACGCCCCCGAGGCCGCCCGGATCGGCGTGGCCCTGCTCGGTGCCCTGCGCACCGCGCACGCGGCCGGGATCCTGCACCGGGACGTGAAACCGTCCAACGTGCTGGTCGCCGAGGACGGCCGGGTCGTCCTCACCGACTTCGGCGTCGCCCAGGTCGCGGGCGCCACCACGCTCACCGAGACCGGCTCCTTCGTCGGCTCGCCCGAGTACACCGCCCCCGAGCGGATGTCCGGCGCCGGGACCGGACCGGAGTCCGACCTGTGGTCGCTGGGCGTGCTGCTGTGCGCCGTCCTCAGCGGCGCGTCGCCCTTCCACCGCGACTCGCTCGGCGGCGTCCTGCACGCCGTGGTCTCCGAGGAGATCCGCCCGCCCGCGCAGGCCGCGCCGATCCTGCCCGTCGTCCGGGGGCTGCTGGAACGCGACCCGGCCCGCCGTCTGGACGCCGCCGAGGCGGAACGGATGCTGAGCGCCTTCCTGGCCACGGGCCGCACCCCCGCACCCTCCCGCGAGAACGAGCCGCGGTACTCCACGCGCGGCGTGCTGCTGGCGGTCCTCCTGGTCGCGGCGGCGGCCGGCGCGGGCATCTCCGCGGCGGCGCTGCTCGCGGACGGCGGCGACGGCGGCGGCGGTGCGCCGGCGACGTCCGTGCCCGGGACCCCGACGACCGCCTCCCCGCCCGTCTCGACGCCCGGGCTCGGGCCCGTGCCCTCCGACGTGCCCCCCGGGGTGCCGACCGCCACGGTCACCGTGACCCGCCGGGCGACCGGGCCGGCGTCGGAGAACACGCCCAAATAGGAGATAAGCGCCGGCCCGCGTCACGGGTCTGTGACCGCGGTCCGCGGGCGGTGGATATCGGCGCGCCGGGCGCGATATGGATGGTCCATGAGCAACAACGGGGGAACCGGAAGCGGGCCGGACGAGCCGACGAGTTTTGCCCTGCGGCCGCCGAATCCACCCGCCGCCGTACCGCATCCCGGCAACCCGTACGCGGCGCCCGCGCAGGCCGGGCCGCCGCGGTCGCCGGCACCCTCCGGGCCGGCGCCGGAGCCCGCGCGGGCGCCCGCGCCGGAGCCGGGTACGGGCCGGCTGATCGCGGGCCGCTACCGGCTGGTCGCCAAGCTCGGGCACGGCGGCATGGGCACCGTCTGGCGGGCGCAGGACGAGACCGTGGACCGCGAGGTCGCCGTCAAGGAGCCCCGCGTCCCCGACCACCTCCCCGAGCGCGAACGGGCCAACGCCTTCGAGCGGATGCGCCGCGAGGCGCGCGCCGCGGCCAGGCTCGACCACCCGGCCGTGGTCGACGTGCACGACGTGGCGGTGGTGGACGGCCGGCCGTGGATCGTGATGGAGCTGGTGCGGGGCCGTTCGCTGGGCGACGCGTTGCAGGAGGGCACGCTGGGCGCGCGCGAGGCGGCCCGGATCGGCCTGGAGGTCCTCGGCGCGCTGGAGGCCGCTCACGCGGCGGGCATCCTGCACCGGGACGTGAAGCCCGACAACGTCCTGCTCGGCCGGTACGACCGGGTCGTCCTCACCGACTTCGGCATCGCCCAGATCGAGGGCGAGACCAACCTGACCGACACCGGCGGCTTCGTCGGCTCGCCCGAGTACATCGCCCCCGAGCGGGTGCTGGGCCAGCGTCCCGGCCCGGCGAGCGACCTGTGGTCGCTGGGCGTGGTGCTGTACGCGGCGACGGAGGGCGTCTCGCCGTTCCGCCGCAGCAACACCCCCGCCACGCTCCAGTCGGTGCTCAACGCCGTGCCGGCGCCGCCCGCCTCCGCGCGGGGCCCGCTGGCCGAGGTGATCACGGGGCTGCTGGACAAGGACCCGGCACGCCGTCCGGACGCCGCCCGGGTGCGGGCCCTGCTGGAGGCCGCCGCGAACCCGCCCGCGCCGCAGCCCACGCAGATCGTGCGGGCGCCCGCGCCGGGCGGACGCGGCATCCGGCTCGGCCGCAAGGCGTGGGCCGGCCTGGCCGCGACCGTCGTCGCCGCGGCGGTGGCGGGATACCTCGTGATCGCGGACCCGTTCGCGGGGCCGATGCCCGACGGCTGGACGACCCCGCACGAGAAGCAGCTCGCCGCCACCCTGGCGGTGCCCGACGGCTACCAGCGGACCGTGTCCGACGACGCCGCCGAGCACGGGGTCACCTACACCGACTGGAGCGGCAGCATCTGGATCGGCCTGACCCTGGACAGGAAGGCGGAGGACACCGGCGGCAACATAGCGGCCTCCGCCGCGGCCGAGATGTACGAGGACGACGGGACATTCGAGAAGAGCGGGGAGTACCGGCTCTCCATGCCCGAGAACCCGAAGACCGACCCCCGGGAGACCACGTACAAGGGGCAGAAGTCCGCCGAGAACACGGTCGTCTACACCACCACCGACAGCCAGAACCCCCGCCCGCGCGAGCTGCGGATCTTCTACTACCGGACGACCGCCGGCGACATGTACAAGCTCACCGTCGCCTATCCGGGCAAGGGCGACTTCACCGAGCGGGGACGCGAGGTGGCGAGGACGGCCGTCGCTCATCTGGACATCGACGGAGCCTGAGCGCTCCGCCCGCCCAACGCCCTGATCAGCGCGTTTGTTGCCAGTGATCGCTGGCGCCGTGTGAGCACTCGGTGAATCCCCGTTACCGACGGGTACACAAAGCCCGCGCGGCGGCATACCCTGCCGCTCATGACGGACGCGCAGGCCCCGGAGACCACCGGCACCAACCCCCTCGCCCCCGCCCCGGCGGGTGCCCGCACCGCGGCCGACGTGGTGACCCCCGAGCTGGTGGCCCAGCTCACCAAGGGCGTCGCCGGCTCCGGCCGTACCGCCAACCACACGCCGTTCACCGGCGAGAAGCTGGCCGACCTGCCCGAGTCGACGCCCGAGGACGTGGCCGGGGCCTTCGAGCGGGCCCGCGCCGCGCAGGCCGTGTGGGCCAGGACACCGGTGCGGCAGCGCGCCGCCGTCCTGCTGCGCTTCCACGACCTGGTCCTGGAGCGGCAGGCCGAGGTACTCGACCTCATCCAGCTGGAGACCGGCAAGGCCCGCCTGCACGCCCACGAGGAGGTCCAGGCCGTCGCCGTCGCCGCCCGGCACTACGGCCGCCGCGCCGCCGCGTACCTGAAGGCCAAGCGGCACACCGGCGCCATCCCGACCCTGACGAAGGTCACCGAACTGCGCCACCCGCGCGGGGTCGTCGGCCAGATCGCCCCCTGGAACTACCCCCTGGAGCTGTCCGTCGGCGACGCGCTCCCCGCTTTCGCCGCGGGCAACGCGGTCGTCATGAAGCCCGACACCGAGACCTGCCTGACCGCCCTGTGGGCCCGTGACCTCCTCATCGAGGCCGGGCTGCCGGCGGAGGTCTTCCAGGTCGTCCTCGGCGACGGCCCGGTCGTCGGCCCCGAGGTCGTCAAGCACGCCGACTACGTCTCCTTCACCGGCTCCACCCGCACCGGCCGCGAGGTCGCCCAGGGCGCCGCCGCCCGCCTGGTCGGCGTCTCCCTCGAACTCGGCGGCAAGAACGCCATGCTGGTGCTCGAGGACGCCGACGTCGAGAAGGCCGCCGCGGGCGCCGTCCGCGCCTGCTTCTCCTCCGCCGGCCAGCTCTGCATCTCCATCGAGCGGCTCTACGTCCACGAGTCGGTCGCCGACGCATTCCTGGAGCGCTTCGCCGCCCGCACGCGGGCGATGCGGCTCGGCACCTCCCTCGCCTACGGCGCCGACATGGGCTCGCTGGTGGGCGAGCGGCAGCTCGAGACCGTCGAACGGCACGTGAAGGACGCCGTCGCGAACGGCGCGAAGCTGGTCGCCGGCGGCGTCGCCCGCCCGGACATCGGCCCGTACTTCTACGAGCCGACCATCCTCGACGGGGTCGCCGCCCCCATGGCCGTGTGCACCGAGGAGACCTTCGGCCCGGTCGTCTCCGTCTACCGCTTCACGACCGAGGACGAGGCGGTCGAGCACGCCAACTCCACGCCGTACGGCCTGAACTCCTCGGTGTGGACGAAGGACGCCCGGCGCGGCCGGGACGTCGCCGCGCGGCTGCGCACCGGCACCGTCAACATCAACGAGGGGTACGCGCCCGCCTACGGCAGCGTCCAGTCGCCGATGGGCGGCATGAAGGACTCCGGCCTCGGCCGCCGGCACGGCTCCGAGGGCATCCTCAAGTACACCGAGGCCCAGACCGTCGCCCACCAGCGGCTGCTGCCGATGGCGCCGTCGCTCGGCATGGACGACGAGTCGTACGCCCGGTTCATGAGCCGCAGTCTCCGGCTCATGAAGGCGTTCCGCTTCCGCTAGCCCCCAGTCCACCCCGTTCTCGACGAGGAGAGCACGTGTCGCAGGAGAAGTCCGTCCAGACCCGGGACGAGAACGGGTACGACTACGACGTCGTCGTGGTGGGTTCCGGCTTCGGCGGATCGGTGTCCGCCCTCCGCCTGACGGAGAAGGGCTACCGGGTCGGCGTCCTGGAGGCGGGCCGCCGCTTCGTGCCGGCGTCGCTGCCCAGGAACTCCTGGGACCTCAAGAACTACCTGTGGGCGCCGAAGCTCGGCATGTACGGCATCCAGCGCATCCACCTGCTCGGCAACGTCATGGTGCTGGCGGGCGCCGGGGTCGGCGGCGGCTCCCTCAACTACGCCAACACCCTCTACGTGCCGCCGAAGCCCTTCTTCGAAGACCCCCAGTGGCGTGACATCACCGACTGGCACGAGGAACTGACGCCGTACTACGACCAGGCCCGCCGCATGCTCGGCGTCCGCCTCAACCCGACGATGACCCCCTCCGACGTGCACCTGAAGGCCGCCGCCGAACGGATGGGCGTCGGCGACACCTTCCACATGGCACCGGTCGGCGTCTTCTTCGGCGACGGCCAGGACGCCGACGGGACGGTGAAGGCCGAGCCGGGCGAGCGGGTGCCCGACCCCTACTTCGGCGGCGTGGGCCCGGACCGCAAGGCCTGCCACGAGTGCGGCGAGTGCATGACCGGCTGCCGGCACGGGGCGAAGAACACCCTCAACGAGAACTACCTGTACCTCGCCGAGAAGGCGGGCGCGGTCGTCCACCCGATGACCACGGTCGTGTCGGTCACCGACGACTCACGCGGCGGCTTCGCCGTCGCCACGCTTCCCACCGACCGGAAGAGGAAGGGCGCCGGCCGCACCTTCACGGCCCGCCGCGTCGTCATCGCCGCCGGCACCTACGGCACCCAGACGCTGCTGCACCGCATGAAGGCGAACCGTCAGCTGCCTCACCTCTCCGACAGGCTCGGCGAGCTGACCCGCACCAACTCCGAGGCCCTGGTCGGCGCCCAGACCGACGACCGGCGCTACCGCAGGGCCACCGGGGAGCCACGGGCCGACTTCACGCGCGGCGTCGCCATCACGTCGTCCGTCCACCCGGACGCCAACACCCACATCGAGCCGGTGCGTTACGGCAAGGGCTCCAACTCCATGGGCGGCCTGTCCATCCTCCAGGTCCCGTACGCCGGTGAGACCGCCTCGGGTGCCACGCGCGTTCTGGGCTTCCTGGGCCGGGCCGCCCGGCACCCGGTGCACGTCCTGCGCTCCCTGTCCAACCGCAAGTGGTCGGAGCGGACCATCATCGGCCTGGTGATGCAGTCGCTGGACAACTCCCTGACGACGCACCTGAAGCCGACGGGGGTCGGCAAGGGCCTGCTCACCGCCCGCCAGGGCCACGGCTCGCCCAACCCCAAGCAGATCAAGGCGGCGACGGACGGCGCCTCCGCCCTGGCGGCGGAGATCAACGGCTTCGCCGGCTCCAACGTCGGCGAGCTGATGGGCACCCCGCTCACCGCGCACTTCCTCGGCGGCTGCCCGATCGGCGACTCCCGGGAGACCGGCGTCATCGACCCCTACCACCGCCTCTACGGCCACCCCGGGATCTCCGTCGTCGACGGCGCCGCGGTCTCCGCCAACCTGGGCGTCAACCCGTCCCTGACCATCACGGCCCAGGCCGAGCGGGCGATGGCGTTCTGGCCCAACAAGGGCGAGGAGGACCCGCGTCCGGCGCAGGGCGCGGCGTACGAGCGCCTGGCTCCCGTCGAGCCCAGGTCCCCCGCGGTCCCGGCGGAGGCCTTCGGCGCGCTGCGGCTGCCGTTCCTCGGGATGCCGGCGGTGCCGCCGAAGAAGTAGCGCCCGCCGCGAACGAGAAGGACCTGCGCCCCCCTCCGAGCGCAGGTCCTTCCTGTCTTGCGTCAAGCCGTGTGCGTCAGCCCTTACGCCTCGGCACCGGTCTTGCGGCGCCGGACGACGAACACGGCACCGCCGCCGACGAGGACGGCGAGACCGCCGGCCAGACCGATCATCGGCAGCGCGGAGCTGGAACCGGTCTCGGCGAGGCTGCCGGTGACCTCCGGCGTGGTGGTCGCCGGCTTCTGGTCGGTGACGGGCGCCTTGCCGCCTTCCTGCGGCTTGGTGCCGTCCGTGTCCGTGCCGGAGGCGACGATCTGGAACTTGTACGCCACGTCGCCGTAGCCGGTGCACTCGCCGTCGGCGTCGCCGTAGATGGTCGCGCCGAGCGTGAAGCCGGCGCCGACCGGGGCGCTCGCCTTCACGTTGACGCGCATCGGGATGTCGACCTCGTAGTCGGGCTCGAGGACGTTGGTGAAGCCGACGTACCCGGCCGCGTAGTCGGTCTCGTCCAGGTCTTCCCAGACCTTGTCGTCCGGGTTCCAGGCCTGGAGGCTGACCTGCTTGTTCTTGAACAGGTTCTCGCCGTCGGCGTCGGAGGAGGCGCCGGCGAAGTAGTCCAGGTCCTCGAGCGTGGAGTCGGAGTTGTTGGCCACGTTCAGCGAGAACTTGTGCCAGCCGCTGCCCGCCGCGATCTTGCCGGGCAGGCCCGAGATGCTGACGTCGACCTTGGTGTCCTCGCACAGGGACGGCTCGGGCTCTGGGGTCTCCGTCTCCTCGGGAGCGGAGGTGGTCGGCGCCGGCGTCGTGGGAGTGGAGGTGCTGGTCTCCGACGCGCCGGGGGTGGGAGCGGTCTCGGTGGCCGTCTGGCTGGGCTGGGTGGTGACGGGGTCGCTCGGCGCGGGCGGGGTCGCCGTCTCGGACTCCGTGGTGGTCGGGGCCGGGGACTCGGTGTCCTCGCCCGCGGGAGTGCTGGAGGAGGCGGACGGCGCCGGCGACTCGGTCGCGTAGGCGGCGGGTGCCGCGAGCAGCGCCAAGGGGGCTATCACTGCCGTGGCAGCCGCTGCGGCCATGGCGCGACGAAGCTTCATGAAGACCTCGGGATGTCCGGCGTGCCGCGTGGCGCGGCACGGGGGGCGAGTCAGGAGAGGCCTCCGCGAGTGGGGCGCGGGTCGGCCCTTGGTTCATCTGTTCGACGTGTTTGATCAACGACCGCCGTGAATGGTTGTCCCCGGACTCACGGAATTCTTATGTGGCCTGCGTCACTCCCTCGAAAGATCGTCCGCACCCCCGCTTTTCGGTTGAATGTGCCGGTCCACGAGGGACGACAGGGTGGGGAGATCGTGCGAAGAGTGTCAGCGGACGGGACGGGTGGCGGCAGAGCCGGTGGTGCGGGACCGGTGGTGTGGTGTGCGGCGGCCGCGCTGACCGTCCTGTGCGTCACCGGGTGTTCGGCCGGCGGTGCCACGGATTCCGGGCGTCCGTCCGGCGGCGGGAGGACACCGGCGAGCGCGGCGCCGTCGGTGAGCGCCCCGGGAGCGGACCGTTCGCCGGAGCCCGGCCCGTCCTCCGCGTCGCCCGGCCCGGCGCGGTCGACGCCCGCCGCGGCGCCGGAGAAGACCGCGGCCGCGCGGCCGGCGCCGTCCTCGGGGGCGCGCGGGACGGGTTCCACCGGCTCGGGAGCGACCGGCGGCACGACGGACCGCGGCGGTTCGTCCGGTACGGGCGGCACACGCGCCACGACCGGCTCGACCGGCTCGGGCGGTACGTCCGGCGGCGGTGCCGGAGGGGCGGAGCAGCAGGAGGACGTGCCGCAGAACCCCAACCGCGGGACCAACCCCCCGCCCGCGCCCCCGCGCCCGACCCCCACGCCCGACTGGACGTCGGCGGAGTGGCAGCCCGGCGACCCGGTCGAGTCGGTCCCCGGGGCCATGGGGCAGTAGGGCGCGGCGGCAGGCGGAGGGCCCCGCGGGACGTGTCCGCGGGGCCCTTTCACGACCGGCACCGACGTCAGGGAAGCGCCGGTGCCCGGGTGGCGGCGCCGGGGGGTCGCGCGGCCGGTCCTCCGTCCCGCGGCCCCGGCGGTGCGCCGGTGCGGGGCGATGCGGTGGGGGCACGTACGGGGGACTCGGGTCCGTACGGATTCGTGCTCGACGGGGGGTGGGCGCCGCGACCGTCCGGCCCAGGAATCGGGCCTTTCCCGCCGGCCGGCCCCGGGCGTCCCCGGAGCCGGCCGTTCTCATGGGTGACCGGGCTGCTGTCCCCTGCCGTCCGGTCACTTCCTGGAGCGAGGTCCCACGGCGTACGGCGATCCGTACGCCTCATCGCCCCAGCGAGCCACGCGTGGTTCTCATCGGGCCCGCCCCTGGCTGGCACGGACACCGGGACCAACGAAGCGTTCCGCGCGGCGGTCACGCACCGTACGGGTGAGAGCGTGCCCGAACTCAGATGCGACCCCGGCACAGCTCCAGCAGCGTCATCGCCAGCGCCGTGCCCGGCTTGCCCAGCGCCTCGCGGTAGTGGCCGAGGACGTCCATCTCGCGGGAGAGGTTCACCCGCCGGCCGCCGGACGTGATCCGCGCCTCCTGGATGACCGCGGAGACGGCCATCCGTTCCTGGATCAGCCCGATGATCCGGTCGTCGAGCGCGTCGATGCGCTCACGGGCGCCGGTGATCACACCGGCCGCCTCGGTCGTGCGGGCGCCGGTCTTGTCTGCGGTGGTGACGGTCATCTCGGGGGCTCCTCGCCGGGGTGGGCGGTGCCCCGGGGCCGGCAGGGCCCGGAAACGGCAGGCGCCCCGGACCTTGTCGGCCCGGGGCGCCTGGGAAGTCGCTTGTCAGTTGCTCAAGCAGCACGACCATGGCAGCCGGCGGGCCGGTTGCCATAGGTAAAGACGAAGGTCTGGTGCGTGAGCATGGGCCCAGTATGCCCCGGGAACGGACCGTGTCCAAGCAGGTTCGCATGGTGAGACGCGGAGCCGGGTGCGGCGGGGGCACCGCGGCGGGACGCCCCACCTGCCCGTCTCGGTAGACTCGGAGGCACAAGACCCCCGCCCGACCGCCGGAAGGCACCCCGTGTCATCAGCGACTCCCGCTGCCGCCGCCCCCGACACCGTCCTGGTCGTCGACTTCGGTGCGCAGTACGCCCAGCTCATCGCCCGTCGCGTCCGCGAGGCGCGGGTCTACAGCGAGATCGTGCCGAGCTCCATGCCGGTCGAGGAGATGCTCGCCAGGAACCCGGCGGCCATCATCCTCTCCGGTGGCCCGTCGTCCGTGTACGAGCCGGGTGCCCCGACCGTCGACCGCTCCCTGTTCGAGGCGGGCGTCCCCGTCTTCGGCATGTGCTACGGCTTCCAGCTCATGGCGCAGACCCTCGGCGGTACCGTCGACAACTCCGGCGCCCGCGAGTACGGCCGCACCGAGCTGTCGGTCTCCAAGCCGTCCTCCACCCTCTTCGAGGGCACCCCGGCCGAGCAGCCGGTGTGGATGTCGCACGGCGACGCCTGCTCCGCCGCCCCCGAGGGCTTCACCGTCACCGGCTCCACCTCCGTGGTCCCGGTCGCCGCCTTCGAGAACGACGAGAAGAAGCTCTACGGCGTGCAGTACCACCCCGAGGTGATGCACTCCACGCACGGGCAGCAGGTGCTGGAGCACTTCCTGTACCGGGGCGCCGGCCTGGCCCCCGACTGGACCACGGGCAACGTGATCGAGGAGCAGGTCGCGGCCATCCGCGAGCAGGTCGGCGACCGGCGCGCCATCTGCGGCCTGTCCGGCGGCGTGGACTCCGCCGTCGCCGCCGCCCTCGTCCAGAAGGCCATCGGCTCCCAGCTCACCTGCGTCTACGTCGACCACGGCCTGATGCGCAAGGGCGAGACCGAGCAGGTCGAGAAGGACTTCGTCGCCGCGACCGGCGTCCAGCTGAAGGTCGTGGACGCCGAGGAGCGGTTCCTGAAGGCGCTCGCCGGGGTCTCCGACCCCGAGGAGAAGCGGAAGATCATCGGCCGCGAGTTCATCCGCGTCTTCGAGCAGGCCCAGGCGGAGATCATCGCCGACGAGGGCCCGGCCGTGGAGTTCCTGGTCCAGGGCACCCTGTACCCGGACGTGGTCGAGTCCGGCGGCGGCACCGGTGCCGCGAACATCAAGTCCCACCACAACGTGGGCGGCCTGCCCGAGGACCTCGAGTTCAAGCTGATCGAGCCGCTGCGCAAGCTGTTCAAGGACGAGGTCCGCATGGTCGGCCAGGAGCTCGGCCTTCCCGAGGAGATCGTCCAGCGCCAGCCGTTCCCCGGCCCGGGCCTCGGCATCCGCATCGTCGGCGAGGTCACCAAGGAGCGGCTCGACCTGCTCCGCGAGGCCGACGCCATCGCCCGCGAGGAGCTGACGGCGGCCGGTCTCGACCGCGACATCTGGCAGTGCCCCGTGGTGCTGCTCGCCGACGTCCGCTCGGTCGGCGTCCAGGGTGACGGCCGCACCTACGGCCACCCGATCGTGCTGCGCCCCGTGTCCTCCGAGGACGCGATGACGGCCGACTGGTCGCGCCTGCCGTACGAGGTCCTCGGCAAGATCTCCACCCGCATCACCAACGAGGTCAAGGACGTCAATCGCGTGGTCCTCGACGTCACCTCGAAGCCGCCGGGCACCATCGAGTGGGAGTAGTCCCGGCGGTCAGGTCCGTCTGAGCGCGCGCACCGGCTCACCGGGCCTCCAGACCTGGGCGACGAGGTAGGTGTCGTCCTCGACGAAGGTCCGTACGACCTCCGTCAGCTCGGTGCGGAAGAGGTGGAACGGCTGCGGCGGTTCCACCTCTTTCACGTATCCGCCCTTGGTCGCGGGGTCCTCGACCTCGACGGCCCGCCCGCAGATCCGGACGTCGCCGCCGTCCATGCCGGTGCCCTCCCCGGGGTTCGCCTGGAGCGCGAAGCGCGGGTCGCGGCGCAGGTCGAGCGCCTTGAGCGAGCCGTGCATCATGCCGAGCCACAGCTCGCCGCCGAGGAAGCGCACCTCCAGGCCCGAGGTGCGGGGCGAGCCGTCCCGGCGCAGGGTCGCGAGCGTGTGGTGCCGGTGCGCGCCGAAGCGGGCCTCGACGAGGGCGGCGAGTTCGGGTTCGGCGGCCGTGAAGAAAGCCCAGTCCGCGGTGTTCGGTGTCATACGAGGAGTGTGGCGCCCGTCCCCGACGTCCTCTGTCGGGTATTCCGCCCGGCGTGCCCGCGCCGCGGGGCTCCCGGCGGGCGTCAGGCGCCGCCCCGGAAACCCCGGAGCACGGCCGCCTTCGTCGCCGCGAACTCGTGGTCCGTGAGGACGCCGCCGCGGTGCAGCTCGCCCAGCTCGCGCAGCCGGCGCAGCAGCGCGTCGTGATGTCCGGCGGGGGCCGCGCCCCGCACGGTCTCCCCGGACTCCCCGTCACCGGGGCCCGGGCGGGTCGACGGGTGCGGGAGGCGGGCCGTGACCGCGGCGGCGATCAGCGCGGTGAGCAGGTCACGACGGGCGTTGCCCCACAGGTCCAGGGCGTGCGGGTCCTTCTCCGGCGGCAGCCCGGAGATCCCCCCGTCCCGCGTCACGAACCGCAGGAAGCCGTCCGCGCGGCCCGAGCCGGGCAGCCACTCGACGCGGACCAGGTCGCCGACGCCGATGATCCGCGGGCCGGCGGCGCGCTTGACCCGGTCCGAGGTGTCGGCCCAGTCGATGCGCACCTCGCCGCCGTCGAAGGAGACGGTGCCGTCCGAGGAACGGACCGAGACCGGCACCGGCGGCCCCGGCAGCAGGTAGGCCCGGACGGGCTCCTCGGGGACGCGGTCGAGCAGCAGCGCGCGGCGGACCTCCTCGGCGACGTACTCGGCCACCCCGCAGCGGTCGGCGTCCACCACCAGCCGGTACGGTTCCGCCGCGTCGGGCAGCCGCCCGCCGGTCGCCTGGAGCAGGGGATCGGCGCCCTCGCGCAGCCGCAGGCGCAGCCGGCCGCCTCCGCGCCCGGGTGCGAAGACGACGCCCGCGACCGCCTCCAGCGGGACGGAGACCTCCCCGTACGTCTGCCGGAACAGCGGCACCGAGCGGTGGAGGCCCGGTGTGATCCGGACCGTGCTGCCGTCGAACGCCCAGGTCCCGTCGCGCTGGATGATCTCGGCCATGACGGGATTCTCGCAGCCGGGTCAACACGGCGGTTCGCGCGTCACCCGCGCTGAGCAGAGGGGACCGGGGCCGCCGGGCGCACGAGGCGTCGCGTACGGCACAATTCGCTTTCGTCACAGGGGACTTAAGGGTGCCGGCGCATGCGTGTGCCGCGGGTGTTTCGGCAGGTTTCGGGAAGGCGGGCGTCGGGCGTGGCGGTGCAGGAGACGAGACGCGGGAGCGGCTCGGGCAGGGGCGCGTACGAGGGGCCGCACGGCGGCGGCTGCACGTGCGGGGACTGCCCGCACGGAGCCCGCGAGGGACACCGCAGGGCGGTCGCCGCGTTCCTGCTCAGACGGGACGAGTTCGCCGCCGGGCAGGGGCTGCCGGCCGCGGTGGCCCACTCGGCCTCGGCCTCCCGGCAGTGGGTCTCCGAGGAGCTGACCCAGTCCGCGGAGGCCGTCGCCGAGCGCGGCCGGGCCGAGGGCGAGGCGTGGCTCGCGGGCCTGGGGCGCCGCACGTCCGTCGCCGTGTGGGCCGCGGTCGTGGTGCTGCTGCTCGCCCAGGCGCTCACCGCGGTCGGCGCCGGCTGGTCGGCGGCCCGCACCGCCGGGCTGGCCGCGGCCGTGGTCGTGGCCGGGGCGCTGACGGCGGCGTCCTGGTTCCACCGGGCGCGGGGCGGGGCACTGGCCCCGGTGATCGGCGAGGACAACCGCCTCTCCACGTCCCGTGCCGTGGCGGCGGCCTGGGTGCTCCTCGTCGCCTACGCGGTGCTCGTCCTGGCCGGTCAGTTGGCGGTGGCCTCGGGACACGGGAGGCGGGACGCGCTGATCTCCGGGCTCGAACTCGCGCGCGGCGCCGGTGTGGTGACCGTGCTCGCGGTGGTGTGCGGGATCGCGGTGCTGGTGCGGCGGGTGGTCGGGCTGCGGGTGCTGGGGCAGCGGCTCCAGAAGGTGCGCGCCGACCGGCCGCGCGCGGCCGACCTGCTGACGGACGACGCCGGCCGCGGGACGTTCGCCGACATCCAGTACGTCGTGATCAGCGCGGTCGCCCTGGTGTTCGCGGCGGTCCGGCTGGCCCGGCGGCCGGAGCAGCTGCCCGACCTGCCGTGGGGGCTCGCCGTGGTGGTGCTGGTGTCGGCGGCGACCTACGTGGCCGGCAAGTACGCGGAGGGCGGCCGGCCGGTCGTCCTGTCCGTGGTCCGGGCGCGCGAGGCCGGTGACCTGGACGCCCCGATCCGCACCGGCGACGACATCGAGATCCGCGGCGCCGGCTTCGTGCCGCCGGGCGCCGATCGCGCGGACCGCCTGTCGCGCATGGTCGTCCGCATCGGTGCCGTCAACGTGCACGTGCCCCTGGTCCCGGTGACCGGCGGCTTCAGCAACCCGACGGACGCCCTGCTGACCGTGCCGGTGCCGGCGGACGTGGAACCGGGCCGGGTGGAGGTCCAGGTGATCACGGGCGCCGGCGTGGAGACGAACCGGTACGCGATCGACGTGACGGACTGACCGCCCGTCCGGACCCCGGCTTACGACCACCTGTCGGAACCGACAGGAAGAAAACCCACCAGGATCGAGCGCGGCCCGTCCTCCGTACGTATGGTCTGTCGGGAGTTCGGCGCGCGTGGCGAGAGGCGGCTGGCACTGATGACTCACGGCATGCGGACGGATCCGCACATGTCCGGCCTCGACGGCGGCCGGGACTGGCGCGACGTCGCCGGCCGGTACGCCCTCCTGCCCCTGCGGATCTTCCTGGGCGTCACGTTCGTCTACGCGGGCCTGGACAAGCTCACCGACAGCGCGTTCCTGAAGGACTCGGGCGCCGGGTCCATCGGCGACATGATGCGCACCGTCCGCGACTCCTCGGCCATCCCGGCCCTGGTCGACCTGGCCCTGAAGAACCCGGCCGGCTTCGGCTACGCCATCGCCCTGGGCGAGCTGGCCGTCGGCATCGGCACGCTGCTCGGGCTGCTGGGCCGCCTGGCGGCGCTCGGCGGCGCGCTGATCTCGCTCAGCCTGTGGCTGACCGTGAGCTGGGCCTCCGACCCGTACTACTACGGCAACGACCTCCCGTACATGTTTTGCTGGGTCCCCCTCGTGCTGGCTGGAGCGCCCTACTGGTCGCTGGATGCCCTGGTCAGGCGTCGACGCCGCAGGCGGATTTACTAGGCCGTGACCAGGGATGACGTGACATGAGGAAGGCCCCCCAGCATGACGCTAGGGGGCCTCTCAGGGACTCTCAGGCTCAGTCGCTCAGGTGTCGGTACAGGGTCGCCCTGGAGACCCCCAGGGCCTTGGCTATGGCACTGACACTCTCCCCCTTGGCCTTCCTCGCCTTGGCCACGGTCAGGAGGTCATCCGTGATGACAGTGGGCCTTCCTCCGGTACGCCCCTGCGCCTTGGCAGCTTCCAGCCCTGCCCTTGTCCTCTCAACGATCATGTCTCTCTCAAGCTCAGCAAAGGCGACCATCATCGTGAAGAAGAACTTCCCCTCTCCCTTGGGGGAGTAGCTACCAGCGAGAGTCCCGGTGAGGATGCGGAGAGCGATCCCCTTGCTGTGCAGCTCCTCAGCGATCGTGAGCACGTCCTTAGTGGACCTCCCAAGCCTGTCCAGCTTCCAGACACAGAGGGTGTCCCCCTCCCTCATGTAGTCCAGTGCTGCCAGCAGTCCCGGACGCTCCGTGTTCTTGCCGGAGAGCTTGTCCTCAAAGACCTTGGCGCACCCTGCCTCTGACAGCGCATCAGCCTGTAGCTGTGCATCCTGAGCCTTGGTGCTGACTCGCTTGTACCCGATCAGGTGGCCGCTGCTGCTCTGCTTCGTCGCCATGTCTACAGCGTCTCAAAACTCATCTCAGAATGTCAAGCGATCTAGAGGGATTGTGAGACGGGTTTTGAACACCCTCAGAGGGTGTCCGGCTGGCCTCTGCATCCTGTCTCGTAAACCATCGATTCTGAGACGGCGTGAGACACCCTCTGCACCCTCATGTCATGCACCCCCGGGGGTAATGCATGTGCGTGCACGTCATGAGGACCGCAGGGGCACTGCCCTTCCATCCTGTACGGGTTTGAAAGCTCTGTGAGGCTCTCTGAGAGCCTCTGAGGGTCCTAGATGGACTAGGGAGACTTAGGGAGACTAAGGAAGGGGTGTAAGGCCGTTAGAACGGCGTACAGGGGCCTTCCTGGCCTTGCTGAGCCTCTAGGTGGTGCCATCAGAGACGCTCTTAGTCTTGGCTGCGCTCATTCCGTGTGGTCTACGTCTCATTCTGAGGCTTTGATGTCCGATCAGACCACGGGGGACAGGTACATACAGGGTGAGATTTATTCTCGGGGACCATGCACACTCGGCGGTGTGCCTCTGGTGTGGCCAATGTGCCAGGCAGTTCCCAAGTCGTTATGGGCTCTATACGGATTCCTCCCTGTGAGAAGACAGCGTAGAGATGAACGCTTCCTCCCTACCCCTTGCTTTGCTAGTTCTACTGTGGGGGGTAGGGGGGCAGTGTCTTCTCTAGCCGTTGTCCTCTTGTGAGTTACTTAAGACTGTCTCTTAGAGAAGTATTCCTCTACAGGCATCCCCGAAGAAGGATGCCTCTTAGTTCTCTCTACTGGGTAGGTGGGTCTAGACCTCCCATGAGAGAAGAGATAGGGCCCGGTTTCACGACCGGGCCCTTTTCTTGTCTCTACTGTCACCTATCAAGGAGTACAACCATGTTTAATCGCTATGACACTAACTTTGCAACCGAACCTCCGGCAGACCTTCCCCTGAGCCCTAAGGTTAAGAACCTTCGTAAGGCATATCAGGACGCCGAGGCAGCTTACGAGAAGTACATTCAGGAAAACTCCCGATACTGCACCAGAGACGTACGAAGGATCGGGGAGCCTAAGCCTCGGCACAGTTGCACTGCTCTGGAAGAGGCTAAGAGGGAACTCAGGAAACTTGAGATTGCTGCCGTAGAGGCTGGTAAGCCTCTCCCTGATAAGGAAGCATTCTTTGCCCCGGTCAAGGTTAAGATGGATGATTACGGCCGAACGGTGTCAGCTCATAAGGTCCTAATTCAGAAGGCTAAGCAGGAGTATTCGGATGCTTTGTTTGGTGAGCTGAAGGCTATGGGTCTCAAGGAAGCTGAGAAGGCAGCCAAGGCACGTGACGAGTGGGAAAAGGCTTACAAGGCTATGGCTGCTGCCAAGACCACTCTGGATCTCCATGCCGGTCTGTTCACGTGGTGTGTCTCCGCCGGTGAAATGGATTCTGCCCCACGGGCCGGGCATAGTCAGGGTGAGAATCTTGAGTATTGGGAGTTGACCGAGGATGGACGCCTTACATATCAGGCGTCCCTTGCATTGGATTTCCAGTACACCGAGGCACACCTTGATTCTCTGGTGAAGGTTGACGGCCTAGTGGAACCGAACCCGAATCCTCCGACCCCGGTTCCTGTTGCTGAATCGAAGCGCATTCCGGCACAGCACTACAGTAAGCCTGCATGGGATGAGGATTGCAGTTACGTTGGAGAAATCTACTGAGCCCATGAGAAAGCCCCCCGGTATTGAGCCGGGGGGCTTTCTTTGTTTCTAGGAAAGATTCTATGAGAGGGAAGAGAGCCAAGGCTGATCACCTGGCCTTGGCCGTACCCCTGCACAGATCCTCTGCAAGCAGATACCCTGTGGGCTGTACCCAACCGAAGAAGGGAGGGGGAAGCGCGATGACCGGCACCCCCGAACAGAACGGCTTAAGTCTCACGTTCACCGAAGCTGAACAAGGCTTAGGCTACCCGCCAGGCGCACTCAGGAAAGCGGCAGACGAAGCAGGCTGGACGGAGCTTCAGACGCTGGATTCCTGGACGCTCTGTGCTGTGCTCTGCCTCCTCTGGCCTTACCCAGAGGAGTAAATAGAGTCACCGCAATGGGACCGGTTGGGTACGCCTAGCCGGTCCTTTTGCATGTCTGGAGAATGTCAGTGTCAGAGACTCGGGTATGTCCAAGGTGTGAGCGGACACTGCCTGTCTCGATGTTCAGGAAAGATCCTCGCCGCAAGGGTGGCAGGGCGGGCAACTGTCAGGATTGCCGTTGGGAGCAGAAGACTGGAGAGCTGGCTCCCTGGAGATCAGAGAGCCAGAGCGGCGAGTGATTCATTCCTTAATGAATAGTGAATGGCTGATGCAGACTCTTCCCTAGGTCGACCTCTGCGCCAAAGTCAACCGTATTTGATACGCCCTTAACGAGGGGATTAAGGCGGATGCTGACTCCCGCTTTCAATAGGTGACGCGTCCTTTCGTCCTTGTTTTCTTTGTTCCTCTCCCACATGTGACGGAAGGTCTCTCCGGTAGATCGGTACTCGTAACGGTCTGGCTTATCGCCCTCGGCGGAAAGGGAGTCGTGCTCCTCGTACAGGGCTGCAATCTCTTCCTCGGTGGACTTCTTGGCAAATCCTGAAGAGTTCTTCCCGCCGGGGCGGATAGACCTCTGAAGTTCCGTCACGTACTCCTCGATTTCGTGAAGCCTCTGAGTGTTATTCGATCCCTTGACGTAGTAGCGCTCATGCATGGGGACATCTCCGATGACTCCCAGCACCATTTTCTCTACAATCTCTTCGACTTTCTCGGCACGGAAGGCGTATCCCTTACCGCAGGATTCACGGTTAGCCGCCCTATTGCAGCGGTACACCGGCCTACCCTGTTGCCTCTCAGGGTTGAAGAGATACAGGTTCCTTCCACATCCGCCACACATGACAACTCCACGATAGGCAGTCGTGTTTTTTGTGGAGCGACGGGCAGAGCTAGGACGACTGTTCATCTCTTCTTGGAGCTTGGCCCATTCGTCGTTTGTGAGGATTGGATCAGCCATCCTGATCTTTCCTTCAGAAGTCACGATAGGCTGGGATACCCCGTACTTCTTTCCGGGTACCTTCACTTCCTCACACTTCCAGCCGAGGATGGTTTCCGACCTCAGAATGGTTGTGATGGTGCGGCTACGCCATATCGGGGGGGAGTCGCCGTTATTCTTTCGGCGATTCGACATCCTCTCTGCCCCAGGTGACATAATTCCTCTAGCGTTGAGGTCATCACAGATAGTCGAGTAGGGTTCTCCGTCCTCGACAACCCGCTTATAAATCTCCCGAATGACATCCTTCTGTGTTTCGCGCACCCGGAGCCTCATGGCTCCGTCAATGTCACGGAATGATTCATAACCGTAGGGAGGATTTCCCTTGGCCCATACGTTCTTGGATTTCGCGTAGTTCTGGAACGACTTAACTCGCATGGAGATGTTCTGTGCTTCAGTCTCAGCGATAGCCGCAAAGAGATCGATGATGACGTGCCGAAAAGGACCGACCATGTCGAGCACCGGTTCTTTGGCGGAAACCAGCGACTTTCCGCCATGCGCAGTCGCCCATTTGATCATGTCCTGCATGTCGACGACTTTGCGGACGAACCTGTCCATCTTCCAGAAAAGCAGGAGATCAAACTCGGGCGCTCTGTTATTCAGCCACTCTCCGAGTTTCGGTCTCTCAAATGGATGAGATTTGGTAGCGGAGATGTGAGCGTCCTTGGCTACTCCCACCACCTGCCATCCCAGGTGCCGCCTCTCCTCGACGTAGGCCATGCAGTCCTGTAGTTGCCGCTCCAGTGAGGTGGAGGCGTCGGTCTCGTTGCTGATCCGCAGGGCGATCAGTACCCGCACAGTCTTCACAGTGAGCGACCCTACAACAGCAGTACGCCAGTGACCTCGCCTATTTGATGGCCTGGCTCCCCCTCGTCCTCGCGGGCACTCCGCTGCTGTCGCTGGACGCGGCGCTGCGCACCCGTCGCCGCCGGCCTACCGGCGGGTACCGGTAGGCGCCGTCGGTCCTTCGCCGCGTCGGTCCGGCCGTCGGCCCGTCGGGCCGGCCGTCAGCCCGTCGGGTCCGCCCGGGGCCCGTCCGCGTCCGGGGCCGTGCGCAGCGCGCGCCGGCGCCGGCGGGCCTCCCGGGCCAGCACCCCGACCGCGCCGGCCAGGCCGAGGCCGCCGGAGACGACGGGGACGATCACGAACCACGGGGTCTCCCACAGGCCCCCGGCGTCTCCGGCGTAGATCACGCCCGCCAGGGTCAGGAAGGCGCCGGCGACCAGCCGGCCGGGCTGGAAGTCATGACGCAGCACGGGACACCTCCGCCTGTCCGAGGCCGACCTCGAGGTCGAGGTCGAGCGTGCCGGCACCGTCGGCGCCCTCGGCGGGGGCCAGCGTGACCTCCTTGTGCTTGCCCGGCGCCACGTCCACGTCCTTCGAGTCGTCGCCGGGCAACTGGATGTCGCCCACGCCCACGTCGACGCTGAGCCGCACGGTCACGTCCCGCGGCACGATCACCCGGATGCGCCCCACTCCCACGTCGGCCCGGGTGGTCACCGTCTGCCCCTCTGCCAGGTCCAGGCGGGACAGGTCGAGGGTGCCGGTGCCCGTGCCCACGTCGTACTGTCCGCGGAGGCCCGCGGCCGTCGTCGGCGTCCAGGTGCTCCGCGTCCACTCGGTGCCGGCGTCCTCCGGCAGCGCGGCCGACCCGGCGAGCAGGCCCGCCGTGACGATCGCCAGGAAGACCGAGCCGGCTCCCGTACGGCCCAGGAAGGCGCTGACCGCGATCCCCACCCCGAAGACCGCCAGCGCGCAGGCGAGCCCCGTCTGCAGACTGGTGCCGAGCGGGCGTTCGTCCCAGGTCAGGCGGGTGCCGAGGAAGCCCGCCAGCAGGGCGAGCAGGAAGATCCAGCCGCCGATGCCGTGCGCGCCGCGCGGCTGCGGGCGCCGGCAGGACCGGCCGGCCGGGGTCTCCCGGTCGCGAGGGGCACCGCGCCCCGTGGAGACGGCCGCCGCGACGTCCCGGTCGCGGGAGTCCCGGGGGCCCCACAGGTAGCCCGTGCCGCCGACGTGGGTGCCGTCCTTGACGATGGGGTCGCGCCACCAGGACGGGTAGCCGGCGGCGGCCGGCGGCGCCTTGGCCTCGGGCGGGGCGTCGGCGACGGCCTGGGCGGCGAGCGGGTCGGGGCCGGGAGTGCCGCGCTGCCGCGACCAGTAGCCCGCCCCCGCGAGGAGGAGGGAGAGGATCACGGCGAAGGTGAGCACCCCGCCGTTGTTCAGCATGGTCAGGAACACCCCGCAGCCGACCAGGGCGAACAGCACGGCCGCCAGGGCCTGGCCGTCCACCCGGCCGGTCAGCAGCTTGCGCACCTCGTTCTCGTCCTCGTCGTCGTACGGGACGAAGAGCCAGGCGAAGCCGTAGAAGATGAGGCCGATGCCCCCGGTCGCGGCCAGCACCACGAGCGTGATGCGGAAGATCACCGGGTCCATGTCGCACTGCCGCCCGAGCCCGGCGCACACCCCGGCGAGCGTCCTGTGCGGCCGGTCGCGCCGGAACCTGGGGACGGGCCCCGGACCGTCCGCACCGCCGCCCGCGGACCCCAGGGCGTCCCCGGCATCCGCGGCGGGCGCGGCGTCCCGCGGGCCGGTGCCCCGCGGCGGGCGGGGCCCGGAGCCGGGTCCCGGGCCCGTCGCGGCGTGCTCGTGATCTGTCATGGGTCCATGGTGACGGGCGCGACGGCGTGCCGGCAGCCGGTACGACCCTGGTCGGACCCTGATATCGGCCCCCACCCGGCGCCCGGGAAGAGCTCGCGGGGGCCGCGCGCCGAAGATCAGGGGCGTCTGGGGGACCGACCCTGATGCTGCCCCTCGGCCGGCCGTGTGACCATCGTTGACATGCCGGACGCCGCAGCACCTCCCCTCCTCGACACGCGGCCGCCGCGCAAGCTCTACCGCAGCAGCGACGGACGCTGGCTCGGTGGTGTGGCGCGGGGGCTCGCCGGGCATCTCGGGCTGCCCGTCATCTGGGTCCGGCTCGTCTTCGTCGGCCTGTTCATGGCCGACGGCCTCGGTGCGCTGCTCTACGCGGCCTTCTGGTTCTTCGTCCCGCTCGGCGTCGGCGGCGTCGACGCCCAGCGGCCGCCGTCCCTGGTCACGGCCGAGACCTCGCCGGACGGCCGCCGCAGACTCATCGCGCGCAAGCCGGACCGGGGGCAGATCGTCGCCCTGCTGCTCATGGTCGTCGTGGCCATGGTCTTCGTGGGCAACGTGAACCTCGGCAACGGCGCCAAGGCCTACCTGTGGCCGGTGGTGCTCGTCGGCGCGGGCGTCGCCCTCGTCTGGCGCCAGGCGGACAACGCCCGCAGGGCCCGCTGGGCCGAGGTCGGCCGGGACCGGCGCACGGTCACCCTGCTGCGCTCGGTCGCCGGTGTCCTGCTGGTGACGGCCGGCGTCTCCGGCATCTTCGTCCTCCAGGGGTCGGCCGCCCACCTGGGCTCCGTCCTCCAGGCCGCGCTCGCCGTCCTCGTCGGCATCACCCTCCTCGCCGGTCCCTACCTGGTGCGCATGACGCAGGACCTCTCCGAGGAGCGGCTGATGCGCATCCGCGCCCAGGAACGGGCGGAGGTCGCCGCCCACGTGCACGACTCCGTGCTGCACACCCTCACCCTGATCCAGCGCAACGCGGAGAACGCCGGCGAGGTGCGCCGCCTCGCCCGCGCCCAGGAACGCGACCTGCGCGCCTGGCTCTACAAGCCCGAGGGCAACGGCAAGGACGAGGACGACGAGCCCACTACCCTCGCCGAGGCGGTCAGGCGCAACGCCGCCGAGGTCGAGGACAAGCACGGTGTGCCCATCGAGGTCGTGGTCGTCGGCGACTGCCCGCTCGACGAGAGGATCGGCGCACAGATGCAGGCGGCACGCGAAGCCATGGTGAACGCCGCCAAGTACGGTGGCGAGGGCGGCGCGGTTCAGGTCTACGCCGAGGTCGAGGGCAGGACGGTCTTCGTGTCCGTGCGGGACCGCGGCCCCGGCTTCGACCTCGACTCGATACCCGCCGACCGCATGGGCGTCAGGGAATCGATCATCGGCCGCATGGAGCGCAACGGCGGCACGGCGCGGCTGCGCGCGGTGCCGGACGGCGGCACGGAGGTCGAACTGGAGATGGAGAGGGCGGAGAAGACGTCATGAGCTACCCGACCGAGGGCAACGGAACGGCGGGACCGGCGGACGGCGGCGCGGGGGAGCGCCGGGTGCGCGTGGTCCTCGTCGACGACCACCGCATGTTCCGCACCGGCGTCCAGGCAGAGATCGGCCAGACCGCGCAGACCGGCGTCGAGGTCGTCGGGGAGGCCGCCGACGTGGACCAGGCCGTCACCGTCATCACCGCGACCCGGCCCGAGGTGGTCCTCCTCGACGTCCACCTCCCGGGCGGCGGCGGCGTCGAGGTGCTGCGCCGGTGCGCCCCGCTGATGGCCGACGCCGAGCGGCCCGTCCGCTTCCTGGCGCTGTCCGTCTCGGACGCGGCGGAGGACGTGATCGGCGTGATCCGCGGCGGTGCGCGCGGCTACGTCACCAAGACGATCACCGGCGCGGACCTGGTCGACTCGGTCTTCCGGGTCCAGGAGGGCGACGCGGTCTTCTCCCCACGGCTGGCCGGCTTCGTGCTGGACGCCTTCGCCTCCACCGACGCCCCGCCGGTCGACGAGGACCTCGACCGCCTCACCCAGCGCGAGCGCGAGGTCCTGCGTCTGATCGCCCGCGGCTACGCGTACAAGGAGATCGCCAAGCAGCTGTACATCTCCGTCAAGACGGTCGAGTCCCACGTCTCCGCGGTGCTCCGCAAGCTCCAGCTCTCCAACCGCCACGAGCTGACCCGCTGGGCGACCGCCCGCCGGCTGGTGTGACGGCCGGCGGACGGTCGAGGGGGCGGTCCGGCTATCCGGCGTAGGTCTCGAACTCGGCGACCTTCGGGGTGCCCGACGCGCTGGTGATGGTGAAGGTGACCTTCTTCAGCGAGGTCGCCGGGAAGCCGATGACCCCCGCGCCGCTGCCCGAGGCCAGGGTGGCGCCGGTGTCACCGTTGACGACCTTCCAGGAGCCGATGGTTCCCGAGCTGCCCGCCGCCTCCCGGATGTTGACCTTCGACACCGTGGTCGCGGCGCCCCACTTCACGGAGACGGAGCCCGTCGTGCCGGCCGGCGACCAGTAGGTGCCCAGGTCGCCGTCGCGCACGTTGCCGTAGCTGGTGCCGCTCGCCTTGGAGGAGCCGTCGGCGCCGGCCCCGAGGCTGAGGTTGGTGCCGCTGGGCTGGCTCGGGCCGGGGGTGGGGTCGGTCGGGTCCGGTCCCGGGTCGGTGGGGCCCGGGGACTGGACGGAGCAGCTGCCGTCCGACACCGCGAGACCCTTGTTCGCGCCCGCCGTCCGGCTCACGATGCCCGGCACGCAGGACGCGTCGTCCAGGCTGTACGCGTACGGGATGGAGACGCTGGTGTTGGACTGCGGGTTCGGTCCAGCCGGGTTGTTGTCCCCGCCGGGCGAGGACCAGGTCACGTTGTCGAAGATGTTGCCGCTGACCTGCCAGTAGCCGGCCGCGTCGGTGTAGAAGGTGCCGAGGACGTCCTTGGAGTCCTCGAAGTAGTTGCTGTCGACCCTGGCCTTCGCCCCGGCCCGCGAGTTGATGCCGGACTCGTTGAGGTGCACGTAGTGGTTGTTGTAGATGTG
This sequence comes from Streptomyces sp. 63XJN7_1_ISO-PGPR-S23-121, assembly GCF_056173025.1. Classification (NCBI taxonomy): domain Bacteria; kingdom Bacillati; phylum Actinomycetota; class Actinomycetes; order Kitasatosporales; family Streptomycetaceae; genus Streptomyces; species Streptomyces sp. 63XJN7_1_ISO-PGPR-S23-121. The sequence goes on from NZ_CM149653.1 coordinate 798,400, forward strand.
GGCGATGCCGCCGCGCAGGAGGGGCGCGCGGGAGTCGAGGTTCTCGTACAGGTTGTGGTGGAACGTCACGTACCCGTTGGAACGGTCGCTCTCGCTGGAGCCGATGAGGCCGCCGCGGCCGGAGTTGCGCAGGACGCTGTAGGACAGGGTCACGTACTGGGTGTTGTCCTTCATGTCGAAGAGGCCGTCGAAGCCCTCCGACTCGCCGCCGGACGCCTCCAGGGTGGTGTGGTCGACCCACACGTTGCGGACGTCGCTCTCCATGCCGATCGCGTCACCGCCGTTGGAGGTGGGCGACCCGGACTTCTTGACGTTCCGGACGGTCACGTTCTGGATGACGATGTTGCTGGATTCCCGGATGTGGATGCCCAGCTGGTCGAAGACGGCACCGCTGCCGACCCCGACGATCGTGACGTTGCTGATCTGCTTGAGCTCGATCTTGTCGGCCGCGGTGCTGCAGCTGTCGCCCGACACCTTGGTGGTGTTGCCGTGGTTGATGGTGCCCTCGACCTGGATGACGATCGGGGTGCTGCTGGAGGCCCGGTTGCACAGGGCCGCGTGGATCGCGGTGCCCGTGGTGGCGCGGACGGTCTGCCCGCCCGCGCCGCCGGTGGTCCCGCCGTTCTGGGTCGCGTAGCCGGTGGCGCCGCCGGCCGCGGCCGACGCCTCGGGCGCCGACAGGACCGCGCCGGTCGCGGCCGCCAGGGCCAGGGTGCCCACTGCGGCTGAGAGCCGTATGGCGACTGGTCGTCTCATTCTCGCCTCGCCTTTCGTCTTCGCACAGCGGCGGTCGCCGCTCGCTGTAGAGGTGGTCCGGCGGGCCCGGGAGGTTGCCGCCCATGACGCATGAAGCGGTTTCTCCCGGATCCGGGTACCGAGTTCCTTGGTGCGGTGACGTGCGGGGGTGCAGGTGCTCGTACGGGTGCTCAGCTCGGGAAAGGGCGCATGGTGGTCCTTTGAGCTGATCATGACAATCGAGAAAGCGCTTTCACCGGTCGTGAGAGTAGGCCTGGACCTGAGGGGTGGCAAGGGTCCGCGCACGCATCGGTTCGCGCCCGCCGGGTCTCACACCACCCGGGCGGCCCCCGCGAACGGCATCGAGTCGACGGGGGCCAGGCGGACCGGCGCCGAGGGGTTCGGGGCGTGGATCATCCGCCCGTCGCCGACGTAGATGCCGACGTGACTGATGCCGGAGTAGAAGAAGACCAGGTCGCCCGGGCGGAGCGCCGAGCGCGGAACGCTGCGGCCCGCGCCGATCTGGGCGTAGGTGGTGCGGGGGAGGGAGACGCCCGCGGCGCGGTAGGCGGCCTGGGTGAGGCCCGAGCAGTCGAAGGCGTCCGGGCCGGTCGCGCCCCACACGTAGGGGCTGCCGAGCTTCTGGTAGGCGTACGCGACGGCCGCCGCGGCCCGGGTGCTGGGTGCCTCGGCGGAGGCCGACAGGCCCTCGCGGGCGCCCGGGGCGCGGGTGGCGCGGTCCGGGCCGGGGTCGAGGCGGGCGCGTTCCTCCGCCGTCAGCCGGGACAGCAGGCGGCGCGCCGCCTCCAGCTTGCCGGTGACGGTGGCCCGGTGCCGCTCCAGCTCCGCCCGCCGCGACGTCAGGGAGGCCAGCTCGACCCGGGCGGCCCCGCGCAGCCGCGCGACCTCCCGCAGTTCCGCGCGTGCCCGGCCGACGGCGGCCGTCTGCCGGCTGCCCACCCGCTCGACGAACGCGGCGCCCTCCAGATACCGGTCGGGGTCGGCGGAGAGCACGAGCTGCAGGGCCGGATCGAGGCCACCGCCGCGGTACTGCGCCGCCGCGACCGAGCCCAGCGTCTCCCGGGTCGCGTTCAGCCGGTCCTCCTTGCGGGCCATCTCGTCCCGCAGCTCCTCCAGACGCCGCTCGGTCGCGTCGGCCTTCTCCTTCGCGCCGTTGTACTTCTCGGTGGCGACCTCCGCCTCCCGGTACAGCCTGTCGACCGTGGCCCCGACCTGCGCCGGCGTCGGCTCCGGAGCGGCGTTCCCGGTCCCGCCCAGCCCGGCCGCGGTGGCCGCCCCCGCGAGGGTGAGCGTGACGGCGGTGCGAGCGGTCGTCCCGCCGCTGCCGAGGCGCCGGAGCGGCCTGCGATGCGCTGCCACCTGGGATCCACGTCCTTTCCGTACCGGGCGCCGTCCGCCGCTCGGACCGGTCGCCTGCGGGAGGACGCTAGGCCGGTCCGTAACGGGCCGGTGACGGGTTGCCCGGAACTGGCGGTACCGGACCGGCGGCGACCGCACGTGACCGGGAGGCGGGCAGGACACCGCCGCCTTCACGCAGGGTGATGACCGAAAACCCGGATCGGGACCCACGGGGCCGATGGGCTGCTACGGGGCGCATGTGCGCGCCGCTGCCCCCGCGGGCCGGACGGGCCGGTGTCGGAGCGTGTCCGGCCGCTGATTAGGCTCCGGACCCATGGACGTACTCATCCACCTCTTCGTCGGTCTGCACATCGTCGGCATCGCGGCCCTGCTCGGCGGCTTCCTGACCCAGATGAAGGCGATGGGCCGGGGCACCGCCCGCTTCACCCCGGCCATGCTGCACGGCGCGCTGACGATGCTGGTCACCGGAGCGGTCCTGGTCGGCCTCAACCAGGCCCAGGACTACTCCGTCGACAACGTCAAGATCGGCGTGAAGCTGGCCGTGCTGATCGTGATCCTCGGCCTCGTCTACGTGAAGCGCGACGACGAGAAGGTGGACAAGCCGCTGTTCGGCCTCGTCGGCCTGCTGACCCTGGTGAACATCTTCATCGCCGTGTTGTGGACCTGAGGGCCGCCGCCCCCGCGGCGGCGGACCTCAGCCCGGCCCGGGCAGCGGCGACCGCACCCGCGGCGACCGCCAGCCACGCGGCCACCGCGATCCACACCATGGCCCGCCCCGGCCCCTCCAGCCACGGAACGTTTACGACGGCGGCGACGGACAGCGCGGCCGCCGCCGTCATGCCGAGGGGGAAGACCGTCGACCAGCGGCGCACGTCGTACCGGAGCCGCGGCCACACGATCTCGCAGACGAGCAGCACGACGTACCAGGCGAGGTCGAGCGCCAGCAGGGCGACGGTCGCGTCGTGGAGCACGGCGTCGTCGTCGCCGTTCCACAGGTACGGCCCGCTGTCGGCCGCGGCGAGCAGCTTGGCCCCGGCGAGCGCCGAGATGGCGAGCGCGCCGCCCGCGACCCAGTGGTCCCCGGCGCCGCGGGCCACCTGCCGCGGGTCGAAGCGGAACAGCGCGACGACGTAGAGCACGAGCCCCAGCCAGAACGGCACCAGCGCCAGGTGCGCGAGCCAGGCCGTCGAGGTGGCCTCGGCCAGCGAGGCGCCGAGCACCGCCAGGCCCTCCGTCGCCACACATCCCAGGAAGACCGCCCCGGGCATCCGCCGCTCCCAGTGCTGCATGACCAGCAGCAGCGCCGGCCACAGCAGCGCGGCCAGTGCCAGCAGCGCCGCCGCCGGCGCCGTCCAGCCGAGCAGCGTGAAACGGGTGCCGATCACGGTCGTCGCGGCGATCGCGGTGAGCGCGCCCGGCGTCGCCGCCCACCGCTCCCACTTCGCACGGTCGGACAGCAGCAGGTGGACGAAGCCCGCGGCGAGGGTCAGCCAGGCGGCACAGGCCAGGGCCAGCGCGACGCGGGACAGCAGCTCGTGGTGCGTCAGGTGCAGGGCGACGGACAGGATGCCGGTCGCCATCACCGCGGCCCCGGCCGCCGGCGGACGCCGCGCCCACCAGGCGCGCAGGGGGTGACTGGTGCCGGATGACATGGACCGATGCTAGAGAGCCCGGCGCGTCAGGCCGGACGCACCACGCTGTGGATCGCCGACTCGCCGTCGTAGAAGACCGACTCCTCGCGGACGTACGCGCCCGGCTTCGGGGCGTGGACCATCATGCCGTTGCCGATGTAGAGGCCGACGTGGCTGATGTCGTCGTAGAAGAAGACCAGGTCACCGGGTTGCGCCTGGGAGACGGAGACCGTCGTGCCCGCCTCGACCTGGTCGTAGGTGGTGCGCGGCAGGGTCACGCCCGCCGCCTTCCAGGCGGCCTGGGTGAGCCCGGAGCAGTCGTAGGAGCCGGGGCCCGTGGCGCCCCAGACGTACGGCTTTCCGATCTGGGCGCGGGCGAAGGCGAGCGCCTTCTCGGCCTTGGTGCCGTACGAGGGGTCCGGCGCGGACGAGCCGGTGTCCGTGCCGCCGGTGTCCGCACCGGACGAGCCGGTGGAACCCGAAGAGGCGCCGCTCTCCTGCTGGGCGGCCCGCTCCCGCTCCCGCGCCTGCTGCTCCTGCTGCCGGGCGAGCTCGGCGGCCTTGCGCGTGGCCTCCTGCTTCTTCTTCTTCTTCTCGATCGCCGCGAGCCGGGCTTTCTCCTCGGCGGTCAGCGTCGACAGCAGCTCGCGCGCGTCGCTGAGCTTCCCCTGGACCGTGGCCTTGGCCTGCTTCAGGTCGTTCTGCGAGTCGGTGAGCGTCTCGAGGCTCTCGGTGGCCTCCCGGCGCTTCTTCATCGTGTCGGACTGCTGGGTGACGAAGTCGTCGACCGCGTCCTTCTGACGGCCGGTGAGCCGGGTCATCAGCTGGCTCCGGTCGACGTAGTCCTGCGGCGAGTCCGCGAGCAGGAAGGTCGCGGTCGACGGGACCAGGCCGCCCGTGCGGTACTGCGCGGAGGCGTAGGAGCCCAGCTCCTCGCGGGCCTCGTTGAGCTTCTGGGTGCGCTTGGCCACGTCGTCGAGGAGGGTGTCGACGCGCTGCCGCTGCTTCGCGGTCCGCTCCTTCGCCGCGTTGTACTTCTCGGTCGCCGACCCGGCCTGGCGGTAGAGGTCGTCGACCTTCTTCTCGACCTCTTCGAGGGTGGGCCTGTCGTCCGACGGCGCGGCCTCGGCCGTCTGGGAGAGCAGGGCGACGGAGGTGAGGGCCGCCGTGGCGAGGGCGGGGGTCCGTATGCCTGCCATGCGCGTGCCGGTGGGGCGCGACTTGCGGTGCGACGCCAAGGGAGGCGACTCCTTCCGTGCTCCGCCTACCGGGGTAGCGGTGGGGGCACCTCCCAGGCCGTTCAGGCTCTGGGGGAGGGGTCGGGCGGTGTGGCTCGGAAGGTGTGCCCTACGGCACCGCCCCTCGTGGGCGGGTGGCCGATTCACCCCAGGAATTCGGTGGGTCCCCGGCTCCGGGCGCCGTACGGCACGCCGGACTCGGCGGAGGCAGCACGTCCCGGCGACGTTCGCCGGAGGGGGCGTGCGACCTGCCCCGCACCGTAGCCAACTCGTGTGGCGCCTGGGAAGGTTGCCGGGTGATATGCCCGATACATTTTCGTGACCTTCCGTGCGGGCGTCACGGTGTGTGATAACCCCTGTCCCGAGAGTCCCCGGGCGTGAGGGAGCGGCCATTTTCCGGGGTGGCGGCCGGTTGTCGGTGGGGCGCCCTAGACTCGGAGAGCGATGAGCAGCCTCTTTGACGAAAGCTTCCTGGCGAGCCTCCAGACCCCGCGCGGTCACGAGGAGGAACCCCCGCCGCCGCCCGAGGACGAGCACGGGGCGGAGCCGGTTCCGCACGATCTGTTCGGCGGGAAGTTCGACGTGCCGCCGGACCGGGACCCGTACTACCGGGACGGTGCCCCGCGCCCGGTCCTGGACCCCGCCGCACTCCTGGACGGGCTGAACGACAACCAGCGCGCCGCCGTGGTGCACTCCGGCTCCCCGCTGCTCATCGTGGCCGGCGCCGGTTCCGGCAAGACCCGGGTGCTCACCCACCGCATCGCCCACCTGCTGGCCGAGCGGGGCGTCCACCCGGGCCAGATCCTCGCGATCACCTTCACCAACAAGGCCGCCGGGGAGATGAAGGAGCGCGTCGAGCACCTCGTCGGACCCCGGGCGAACGCCATGTGGGTCATGACGTTCCACAGCGCGTGCGTGCGCATCCTGCGCCGCGAGAGCAAGCGGCTGGGCTTCACGTCGTCCTTCTCGATCTACGACGCCGCCGACTCCAAGCGCCTGATGGCCCTGGTCTGCCGTGATCTCGACCTGGACCCCAAGCGCTTCCCGCCGAAGTCCTTCAGCGCCAAGATCAGCAACCTCAAGAACGAGCTGATCGACGAGGAGGACTTCGCCGCGCAGGCCGCCGACGGCTTCGAGAAGACCCTCGCCCAGGCCTACGCCCTCTACCAGTCGCGGCTGCGCGAGGCCAACGCCCTCGACTTCGACGACCTGATCATGACGACGGTCAACCTGCTCCGCGCCTTCCCGGACGTGGCCGAGCACTACCGCCGCCGCTTCCGGCACGTCCTGGTCGACGAGTACCAGGACACCAACCACGCCCAGTACGCCCTCGTCCGCGAGCTGGTCGGCACCTCGGAGCACCCCGTCGACGTGCCGCCCGAGGCCGAGGTCCCGCCCGCCGAGCTGTGCGTCGTCGGTGACGCCGACCAGTCGATCTACGCCTTCCGCGGCGCCACCATCCGCAACATCCTCCAGTTCGAGGAGGACTACCCGGACGCGACGACGATCCTCCTGGAGCAGAACTACCGCTCCACCCAGACGATCCTCAGCGCCGCCAACGCGGTCATCGAGCGCAACGAGTCCCGCCGCCCCAAGAACCTGTGGACCAACCAGGGCGCGGGCTCGCAGATCACCGGGTACGTCGCCGACACCGAGCACGACGAGGCCCAGTTCGTCGCCGACGAGATAGACCGGCTCACGGACGCGGGCAGCGCCCGGGCCGGCGACGTCGCCGTCTTCTACCGCACCAACGCCCAGTCCCGTGTCTTCGAGGAGGTGTTCATCCGCGTCGGCCTGCCCTACAAGGTCGTCGGCGGTGTCCGCTTCTACGAGCGCAAGGAGGTCCGGGACGTCCTGGCCTACCTGCGCGTCCTGGCCAATCCCGAGGACTCGGTGCCGCTGCGCCGCATCCTCAACGTCCCCAAGCGGGGCATCGGCGACCGCGCCGAGGCGATGATCGACGCGCTCGCCCAGCGGGAGAGGATCAGCTTCCCGCAGGCCCTGCGCCGCGTGGACGAGGCGTACGGCATGGCCGCGCGCTCCGCGAACGCCGTCAAGCGGTTCAACGCGCTCATGGAGGACCTCCGCACGATCGTCGAGTCCGGCGCCGGACCGGCGACGGTGCTGGAGGCCATCCTCGAACGCACCGGCTACCTCGCCGAGTTGCAGTCGTCCACCGACCCGCAGGACGAGACCCGCATCGAGAACCTCCAGGAACTCGCCGCCGTCGCGCTGGAGTTCGAGCAGGAGCGGGCCGAGGCCGAGGGCGAGAGCACCGGGACCCTGGCCGACTTCCTGGAGCGGGTTGCACTGGTCGCCGACTCCGACCAGATCCCCGACGAGGGGGACGGCGACGGCGTCGTCACCCTGATGACCCTGCACACCGCCAAGGGCCTGGAGTTCCCGGTCGTCTTCCTCACCGGCATGGAGGACGGCGTCTTCCCGCACATGCGCGCCCTCGGCCAGGCCAAGGAGCTGGAGGAGGAGCGGCGTCTGGCCTATGTCGGCATCACGCGCGCGCGGGAGCGGCTGTACCTGACCCGGTCCACGCTGCGCAGCGCCTGGGGGCAGCCGTCGTACAACCCGCCCTCGCGCTTCCTCGAGGAGATCCCGGCGCCGCACCTGGAGTGGAAGCGCACCGGTGCGAACGGGCCCGCGCCCTCCGCGCCGGTCTCCGGTGTGGCGGCCTCGCTGTCGTCGTCCCGTTCCCGCTCCTCGGCGTCGGGCGCGTCCGGCTTCGCCACGCGCCGGACCGCCGCCGAGAAGCCGACGGTCTCGCTCGCGGTCGGCGACCGGGTGACGCACGACCAGTTCGGGCTCGGCACGGTGGTCGGGGTCAAGGGCACGGGGTCGAACGCGGAGGCGACGATCGACTTCGGCGAGCCCAAGCCCAAGCGGCTGCTGCTGCGGTACGCGCCGGTGGAGAAGCTCTGAGGGACGCGTTCCGGCCGGGTCGGCCCGGCCGGGCCCGTCCGGAACGCGTGGTCCGGCCCGGCTCGCCGGGAGGCTACGGCGTCAGGTCGGGTCGATGCCGTGGCTGCGCAGCCACGGGAGCGGGTCGATCGCCCCTCCGCCGGCGGGCCGCACCTCGAAGTGCAGGTGCGGTCCGGTCGAGTTGCCCGTGTCGCCGGAGAGCGCGATCGGATCGCCGGCCTTGACCTGCGCACCGTAGGGAACCTGGTAACTGGAGAGGTGGCAGTACCACGTCTCCGTGCCGTCCTTCGCGGTCAGGATCAGCATGTTCCCGTAGGCGACGTTGAACTGTGTGCGCACCGTGCCGTCGGTCGCCGCCATCACCTTGGTGCCGTACGTCACGGGGAAGTCGATGCCGGTGTGGGCGGACATCCAGTTGATGCCGGCCTGGCCGTAGTAGGCGCTGAGCCCGTGCTCCTCGACCGGGAGCGCGAACTTGGGGCGCAGCCGCTCCTTGCGGGCCGCCTCCTGCGCCGCCCTCTTCTTCTCCGCCTCCTGCTGGGCCTCGAGGTCGATGCGCTCCTGCGTCCGGCTGGCCCGGTCGGCGAAGTCGTCGGCGCCGGCGGAGAGGCTCGCGAGCTGCGTGTCCAGCTTGTTGTTGGCGGCGGACGGCTTCACCGGGGCGGCGTCCGTGTCGGCCGCCGACGCCGTGGTCTCCTTGCCGTCCTCGCCGCTCAGACCGCCGACGGAGGCCGCGGCGATACCGGCGACGCTCATCACGCAGGCCGAGGGCACGGCGATGGTCAGCAGCGCCGAGCGCTTGGCCGGCTGGCGCCGACGGGAACGCGATCCGCTGCGGGACGCGGTGCGCGAGGCCGGGATCCGGGGGGCCGGGACGACCTCTTCCTGGTCCTCGAGCAGCGTTCCCACGGCGGGCAGTTCACCGGTGGCGGTCGCCGGGTCGTCGTGCGGGGCGGGCTCCTCGACGGCGGCCGGAGCGGTGTCCGTCGCGGTGTCCTGCTCCGCGCCGTCCGAGTTCCACTGCGTGGCGTCGTAGGCGCCCGTGTCGAAGGTGCCGGTGCCGAACGCCACCGCTTCGAAGGCGCCCGTCTCGAAGGCCCCTGTCCCGAACGTCCCCGTCTCGAAGGTCTGGGTGCCCCAGTCCCACTGCTGGGTCCGGTCCGCGGGGGTGCCGGACTGGTCGGGCTGGGCCCACGCGCCCGTGTCCCACTGGCCCGTCGACTCGACGCTCGTCGCCTGCGCCGGTACCGGGACGGCGTGCTGCCCCTCGGCCGTCCACGTGAGTGTGTCGTAGGCGCCGGTGTCGTAGGCGGCATGGTGCTGGGCCGCGTAGGCGTCGTGGTACGGCGTCTGGTGACTGCCGGTGGCCCACTGGGTGGTGTCGTACGTGCCGGTGGTGGCGTAGGCACCCGTGGTGTCGTACGAGCCGGTGGTGTCGTAGCCGCCCGTGTTCTGCTCGGGGAGGCTGCCGAAGAGCGGATCCGCGGCGAAGGTCGCCGTGGTGTGGGCGCCGGTGGCAAAACCGGTGGCGTCGTAGCCGCCGTACGTGGTGAGGTCGTCGTACTGGGCTTCCCCGGTGCCGTACGACGCGCAGTGCGCCGGGTCGGCGTCGGAAGCCGAGGCCGGGGTGGTCATGTCCCCCGACGGGTGACGGTCGTTCACCAACTTCTCTTTCGCCTCGACAACAGGGCTGGCAGAGCAGTGCGGCGACTGTACCCGGCGGTATGCGGGCGCGACAATCTTCTGCAGGTTTCGCCCACGCAGGAAACGGGCAATCGGACGTGTTTTGGGGGACGACGGGCGCGAGTTTGGCTTTGTGTTCGACGTTTGTTCGACGCCGACCGGGACATTGTGCGCTGATTGCGCCGCGGTGTTCTCTCCGCGGCGACCTCGGTGCCGGCCGCCTGGCGGGGTGCTTCGGGGGGCGTTCCGGCGGCCGATCGGGTGAGACTTCCGGTCTCAGGCGACGGTCAGTCCGCCGGATGCGCCACCGGCCGCCGTGCCCGGTACGGGGCCGGGCGTGTCGAGCGCCTGCCGGATGCCGGTGGCCACGGCGGGGTGGACGGGCAGGGCCAGGTGGCCGATGCCGCTCACCCGGACGTTGCGCACGGTCAGGTCGGGGTGTTCGAGGCAGGCCGTCTCCAGCGGGTCCATCACCCGGTCCAGATCGCTCCAGAAACTGACGAACTGCGTGCGGCAGCCGGGCGCCGGCCGGGCCAGCTCCTCGATCACCGCCGAACCGGGCCGCATCTGGCGGACGATCGGGTGGGCGTTCGCCAGCGGTATCACCCGGGTGCCCGCGTGGGGGGTGCCCAGGGTCACGAGCGTCCGGACGCGAAGGTCGCCGCCGAGGCGCTGCACGTAGTACCGGGCGATCAGTCCGCCCAGGCTGTGCCCGACGACGTCGACACGCTCACTGCCCGTGCGCTCGCAGATCTCCTCGATGTGCCTGCCGAGCAGCTCGGCCGCACAGCGTATGTCGCAGGTCAGCGGTGAGTAGTTCAGCGATTCGACCTGCTGCCTGCCGTGCTGGGCCAGGCTGCGGCGCAGCAGGAGGAAGACCGAGCGGTTGTCGATGAAGCCGTGCAGCAGGACGACCGGGGGGCGGGGGTGGGCCGGCAGCTGCGCGGTGGACGCGGAGGAGGCTTCGGGGTCCCGGGAGATCGCCCGGGACGGATCGGGGACGCAGCGGCGCTCCTGCACGATGCCGGAGGGGTAGAGGAGGACGTGCCCGGCGAGGATCGCGGCCTCCAGGGCCGTCGCCTTGAGAAGGGTCATGGAGAGCCCCGTCACCCTGCCGGGCAGGCCGGGGAGACCGGTGAGGGCCGATAAACCGGTCAGGGCCGACAGGCCCGGAAGCGCCGGGAGAGCAGGCAGGGCGGGCAGGAAACGCTGACACAGCGGGAGAAGGGGCAGTGCTGCCGTCGTGACCTTCATGGGCCGACCTCCTGTCGGCACGCGGAGGAACGCCTGTGTCTCCGAGTGCCCTCGTGGAGAGCCGTGACACCAGTGAAATGTGGTGTTTACGAGGGGCTACCCGATTCAGTGTGCCAGTGCGGGGGGCTCTGCGCCCTCCGGTGCCGTGGATACGGCGGCGTGGCCCGCGGCTGCCCTGCCCTGTCCTGCCCTCGCTGCGGCTCTCCGTACGCGTGTTCACTCCGCGGTCCCTGCGACGGTGCGCGGCGAACATGTCCCACCGTGTGATTTCCCCCTCTGTCTCCACCGCGAAACTGCCGGTTGCGGGATGCTGGCGATAACGTTCGTTCACTTCCCCCGGACGGTGTCGTGCGCGGTGTCTGTACCGCGGGGCGTGCACTCGCGCACTCGGTGCGGAACGTGTGGCCCGTGTGCACCGTGCCCGTGTGTACGGGCACGGGTGATGTGTGCGGTACTTGTCGGTACGGATGGATGTAGTCGCTTCATGGAGGCAGTGATGGGTGTGGCAGCCGGTCCGATCCGCGTGGTGGTGGCCAAGCCGGGGCTCGACGGCCACGATCGCGGGGCCAAGGTGATCGCGCGGGCCCTGCGCGACGCCGGTATGGAGGTCATCTACACCGGCCTCCACCAGACACCCGAGCAGATCGTGGACACCGCGATCCAGGAGGACGCCGACGCGATCGGGCTGTCCATCCTCTCCGGTGCGCACAACACGCTCTTCGCCGCCGTGATCGACCTGCTCCGGGAGCGGGACGCGGCGGACATCCTGGTCTTCGGCGGCGGGATCATCCCCGAGGCGGACATCGCCCCGCTGAAGGAGAAGGGCGTCGCGGAGATCTTCACCCCCGGCGCGACGACGGCGTCGATCGTGGACTGGGTCCGGGCGAACGTGCGGGAACCGGCGGGGGCGTAACCGCTCCGGCCCGCCGGCGGGCGGCCGCGGCGTCGACCGCGGGTGCCCGCCGGCGCCGATGCCCGTCGCACGCTGCCGAGGCGGACCTCCGGGGAGGCGTACGCGGGAGCGTGCGACGTCGGGGTGACTGCGGAGGCGTACGCGGGTGCGTGCGCGATGTCGGGGTGACGCGGCTCAGTGCCTGCGGCACCACTCCCTTCCGCTATCCGCGCTGTCGGGTCGTGGGCCGGAGTGTCTTCGGTCTGCCGCACCGCCTCCCGTGCCGTGGGCCCGGGGTGCCTTCGGCGTGCCGGGTCGCGTCCCGCCCCGCCGGCCGCGGCAGCGAGGGGTGCGCCGGGTCCCGCGTTCCTGCCCCCTACACCGCCCCCAGCTCCTCGGTCATCGTCGCGCGCAGTCGCAGGGTCGTGACCAGGCGCTGGAACGCCTCCGCCCAGTACCCGCCCGCCCCGGGCGACGCGTCCTCCCGTTCGTCAGGTACCGCCAGCAGCCCGTCCAGGCGGCCCGCCTCGGAGGGGTCCAGGCAGCGCTCGGCCAGGCCCATGACGCCGCTGAAGCTCCACGGGTAACTCCCCGCGTCCCGAGCGATGTCGAGCGCGTCGACCACCGCCCGCCCGAGCGGCGCTGCCCACGGCACCCCGCACATGCCGAGCAGCTGGAACGCCTCGGACAGACCGTGCGTCGCGATGAACCCGGCGACCCACTCGGCCCGTTCGTCGCCACCGAGCGTGCCCAGCAGCTTGGCCCGCTCGGACAGGGACACCGCACCGGGACCGCCGGCCTCCGGCGCCGTCGGTGCTCCCAGCAGCGCCCTCGCCCACGCGGCGTCCCGCTGCCGTACCGCCGCCCGGCACCACGCGGCGTGCAGCTCGCCCTCCCAGTCGTCCGTCACGGGCAGCGCGACGATCTCCTCCGGTGTGCGCCCGCCCAGCCGGGCCGGCCAGGCCCCGAGCGGCGCCGCCTCCACCAACTGGCCGAACCACCAGGACCGCTCGCCCCGCCCCGTCGGCGGCTTGGGCACGACCCCGTCCCGCTCCATGCCCGCGTCGCACTCGTGCGGCGCCTCCACGGCGATCGCCGGCCGGCCCGGAGCGAGGTCCAGCGACACGCACGTCAGGGCGCGCGCCGCCATCCGCGCGGCCAGCGCCGAGCCCGGCAGCGCCGACAGCAGTTCCGCCGCCGTCGCCCGTACGTTGCGGCTGCGGTCGGCCAGGGCCTGTTCCAGGAACGGCTCGTCCGCCGGAGTCAGCCCCTCCCGCAGGGAGTCGAGGAACATCAGCCGGTCCTCGGCCCGCTCCGTCACCCAGGTCGAGGCGAGCAGCCCGCGCGCCGCGGCCGGATCGCGGGAACGCAGGAACGCGAGCAGGGCGACACGCTCGGCGAACAGCCCCTCCTGCCACAGCTCCCTGATCCGCTCCGCCGCCTCGGGGCCGGGCAGTCCCGTGCCGCCGCCCGGTGTCGCACGCAGGGCGAACCGCCAGTCCGGGTTCAGCCGGGCCAGCCACAGGGCGCGCGGCCCCGCGAAGGCCAGTGCCGCCGGACGCAGGTCCGTGCGCCCCCGGGCCGCGTCCAGCAGGGCCGGCAGCGTCTGTGGCGGTGCCGCGAAACCCCGGGCGTTCGCCGCGGCCAGCCACTGGGGCAGCAGCTCCATGAGGTCGGGTGCCGTGCCCCTGCGCCCGCCGCCCGCCGTCCCGGGACGGTCGGTGAGGAGCATCGTGAGCCGGCGGGCGGCCGCGGCCGGCAGCGGCGGACGGTCGTCGTCGGGAGCCGGCTGCGGACGCCGGGCCGCACGGGCCGGGGACAGCCCGGCGCGTCTGCGGACGGTCTCCACGGCCGCGGCGTCCAGCAGCGCCGCCGGTGCGTCCCGGCCGGGCTCCAGGCCCCGGGGAGTGCGCCGCTGCGTGCCGAGCAGAGCCGAGGTGACGAGTTCCTCCCACGCTCCCTGCCGGGGCGCGTCCGCCGGGGCGGGCGTCCTGGTCATGCGGTTCCCTTCCGTGGGGTGGGTCAGCACAGCGGCACCGCCGGGCCCGGTCCGCTCGGCCAGGCCGTCAGCGGGGTGAAGCCCCGGTGACCGCACTCACCGAAGACCGTGAGGGGCCTGCCGCCCGCGAGGGCGACCAGGCGCCACAGGCCGGAACGGCCCCGGGCCGCCGGGGTGAGGGGCAGCGCCGTGTCCTCGTCGGCGTCCGCGAGCTGCCAGGACCCGCCGTCCGGTACGGGCACGACCCGCTCCAGCACCACCGGGACCGACTCCAGCCACGGGTCGTCGACGAGGGCCTCGCCGTAACGGACGACCGCACGGGACGTCGTCACCCCCGGCGGCCGTGCCCCCGTCCCCTCGGGCGGCGCGAACTGCCTGCCGAGGGCGACCCGCCGCTGCCCGGCGCCCGGGTAGGCGGACACCTCCGCCTCCAGTGCCAGACCCACCGGGAGCGTGAGCTCCGGGGCCCGGCCGGCGGCCCCGTAGGAAAGGAGCAGCACGGTGCGCTCCGACTCGGTGCCGTACAGCCAGACGCGCCGGGTCGTCAGCCGCGCGTCGGCCGTGTCGTACTGGGCGAGGACCAGCCACCGGTCCCGCACCGGCGGGCCGTCCGCCGACGCCGGCAGGCCGACGCGTGAACGGACCGTCGCCGCCAGTGCGTCCGGCAGCCGCTCCCGGCGCAGCCAGCCCTGGTCCAGGAGGTGGAGCAGGGCGCACTCCTCCAGCAGCCGGACCGGCCAGCCGGGACCCGAGGACGGCAGGGCACCCAACTCCCTCGCCCGGGCGGCCAGTCCCGGCGCCTGGGCGTCGACCATGCGGGCCGCCGCCTCCTCCCACAGCGCGTACCCGGTCCGCTCCGCACCGGCCAGACCGTCTCGGAGCAGGTCCGCCAGGCGCTGCTCCAGCTCCGTCGCACCCGCGGTGACGCGCTCGGCCCTGCGTTCCGCCCGCCGCCGCGCCGCCTCGGGGTCGGCGGCCCCGCCCGCGGAATCGGCCGGTTCCCTCGCCTTCCTCTCCCTCTCCTTCGCCCGCTCCCGTCTGCCCGTGAGCCACGGCTCCGCCCAGTCCGGCTCCTCGGCCCGCGGCACGGCGCTCTCGTCGCCCGCCCACAGGAGCAGCAGCCCGAGCGCGTGCTTGCACGGGAACTTCCGGCTCGGGCAACTGCACGTGCAGGCCGGGCCGGACGCGTCCGCGAGGTCGACGACCGTCCGGTACGGCGTGCTGCCGCTGCCCTTGCACAGCCCCCATACCGCCCCCTCGCCGGAGCCCCCTGTCCCGGACCACGGACCGGCCGCGCCGAGTTTGCTGCCCGCTTTGCGCGACGCGGCGTCAGGTGCCAGTGCCAGCACCTGGTCCGCGGTCCAGCGCACCCCCTGCTGAGTCATGCTCCCGAAGGTAGATCGTGCCACTGACAATCGGCCCAACGAGAGCGCCGGCCGGGGCGTTTGCGCAGGTGGGAGCGATTGTCAGTGGGGTGGTGCACGGTTGGTTCCAGACCGAACCGGCCGAGCTGGAGGGGGACTCGCCATGTCCGTGTCCGTGGAACCGACGCCCGTCGATCCGACCCGCGACGGGGGAGCGGCGGAGGCGTTGCGGCCGCACGCCGAGCACGCCTTCGCGGCCGAACTCGCCGCGCTGGCCGCGCAGGACGACCGTCCGCGCCCGGCCCGCTGGAAGCTGTCGCCGTGGGCCGTCGCCACCTACCTGCTCGGCGGCACGCTGCCCGACGGCACGGTGATCACCCCCAAGTACGTGGGACCGCGCCGCATCGTCGAGGTCGCCGTCACCACCCTGGCCACCGACCGCGCGCTGCTCCTTCTCGGCGTGCCCGGGACGGCGAAGACATGGGTGTCCGAACACCTCGCGGCCGCCGTCAGCGGCGACTCGACGCTGCTGGTGCAGGGCACGGCCGGCACCCCCGAGGAGGCCATCCGCTACGGCTGGAACTACGCGCGGCTGCTCGCCCACGGCCCCAGCCGCGACGCCCTGGTGCCCAGCCCGGTCATGCGGGCCATGGCGGAGGGGACGACCGCCCGGGTGGAGGAGCTGACCCGCATCCCGGCCGATGTGCAGGACACACTCATCACCATCCTGTCGGAGAAGACCCTGCCGATACCGGAGCTGGGCCAGGAGGTGCAGGCGGTCCGCGGCTTCAATCTGATCGCCACCGCGAACGACCGCGACCGGGGGGTGAACGACCTGTCCAGCGCCCTGCGCCGCCGCTTCAACACGGTGGTGCTGCCGCTGCCGGAGAGCGCCGAGGCGGAGGTCGACATCGTCACGCGCCGGGTCGACCAGATCGGCCGGTCCCTCGACCTGCCGGCCGCGCCCGACGGCGTCGACGAGATCCGGCGGGTCGTCACCGTCTTCCGCGAGCTGCGCGACGGGGTGACGGCCGACGGGCGCACCAGACTGAAGTCGCCCAGCGGCACGCTGTCGACGGCCGAGGCCATCTCCGTCGTCACCGGCGGCCTCGCGCTGGCCGCCCACTTCGGCGACGGAGTGCTGCGCTCCGGCGACGTCGCCGCCGGCATCCTCGGCGCCGTCGTCCGCGACCCGGCGGCCGACCGCGTCGTCTGGCAGGAGTACCTGGAGACCGTCGTCCGCGAGCGCGACGGCTGGAAGGACTTCTACCGGGCCTGCCGGGAGGTGAGCGCGTGAGCGGCGAGCGGACGCGGTCGCGGGCGGCCCTCCCGGTCGCCGTACCGGCGGGGGACGACGGGGACTCGACCTGGTCCCGGAGGCGAGGGGGACGGTGTGACGGGCACTGAGGGGGCAGTCGGGTGGCAGCCGGGGGACGGTCCGCTGCTGCTGGGCGTGCGCCACCACGGGCCGGGGTCGGCGCGGGCCGTCCGCGCGGCGCTCGAGGCGGCCCGGCCGGGGGTCGTGCTGATCGAGGGCCCGCCCGAGGCCGACGCCCTCGTTCCGCTGGCCGCCGACGAGGACATGCGACCGCCGGTCGCCCTGCTCGCCCACGCCGTGGACGAACCCGGCCGCTCGGTGTTCTGGCCGCTGGCCGAGTTCTCCCCGGAGTGGGTGGCCGTCCGCTGGGCCCTGGAACACGACGTGCCGGCCCGCTTCATCGACCTCCCGGCCGCCCACACGCTGGCGTGGGACACCCCCGGGAGCGGGACGCCGGCCGTGAGTCCGGAAGAGGGGAAGCCGAGTCCGGCAGAGGGGGAGCCGGGCCCGGAGGCGGAGCCCGCGGGCGAGACCGGCCCGGGGGAGGGGCGCGCGCCGGACGCCTGCTCCGGCGTGCGGGCCGATCCGCTGGCCGCCCTCGCCGAGGCCGCCGGCCACGACGACCCGGAGCGGTGGTGGGAGGACGTCGTCGAGCACCGGGGCTCGGGAGACGGGGACGTGTTCGCGCCGTTCACCGCGCTGGAGGAGGCCATGGGGGCGCTGCGCGAGACGGAGCCGGACGGCGGGCGCGACCGCGACCTCGTCCGGGAGGCGTACATGCGGCTCCAGGTGCGGGCGGCGCAGCGCGAGTTCGAGGCGGGCGTGGCCGTGGTGTGCGGGGCCTGGCACGTGCCCGCGCTGCGCCGCAGGGCCACCGTCGCGGCCGACCGGGCCCTGCTCAAGGGGCTGCCCAGGACCAAGGTGGACATGACCTGGGTCCCCTGGACCCACCGCAGGCTGTCCCGGGCCGGCGGGTACGGGGCGGGCATCGACTCGCCCGGCTGGTACGGGCATCTGTTCGGCGCCCCGGACCGGCCCGTCGAACGCTGGCTGACCAAGGTGGCCGGACTGCTGCGGGAGGAGGACCGCACCGTCTCCCCGGCGCACGTCATCGAGGCGGTACGGCTGGCCGAGACCCTCGCGGTGGTGCGCGGCCGCCCGCTGCCCGGGCTGAGCGAGACCACGGACGCCGTACGGGCGGTGATGTGCGAGGGCTCGGACGTACCGCTGGCCCTGGTGCACGACCGGATGGTCGTCGGGGACGCCCTGGGGGAGGTGCCGGCGGGGGCACCCGCCGTGCCGTTGCAGCGCGACCTCGCACGGCTCCAGCGGCGGCTGCGGCTCAAACCGGAGGCGCGGGAGCGGGAACTGGAGCTCGATTTGCGCAAGGAGACCGACGCGGGCCGCAGCAGACTGCTGCACCGGCTGCGGCTGCTCGGCATCGGATGGGGCGAGCCGGCCGGCTCGCGGAGCAGCACGGGCACGTTCCGGGAGACCTGGCGGCTGCGGTGGGAGCCCGAGCTGTCCGTGCGGGTGGCCGAGGCCGGGGTGTGGGGCACCACCGTGCTCGCCGCCGCGACCGCCAGGGCAGAGGCGGACGCCCTCGCCGCCCAAGGGCTCGCCGAGGTCACCTCCCTCGCCGAGCGCTGCCTGCCGGCCGGACTGCCGGACGCGCTCCCCACGGTCATGCGGGTCCTCACCGACCGCGCGGCGCTCGACACGGATGTCGGCCACCTCGCCCAGGCCCTGCCCGCCCTGGTCCGCGCGCTGCGCTACGGCGACGTGCGCGGTACCGACACCGGCGCGCTGGCCGAGGTCGCCGCGGGACTCGCGGAGCGCGTCTTCGTCGGCCTCCCCGCGGCCTGTGCCGCCCTGGACGCCGACGCCGCCGAGGAGATGCGGCGTCACGTGGACGCCGTGCACGGGGCGGTCGGCCTGCTCGGAGAGGGCCCCGGCCCCGGCCACGGCGGCCTGCGGCCCCGCTGGCAGGCGGTGCTGCGGGTGCTGTCCACGCGGGACACCGTGGCCGGCGTCGTCCGGGGCCGCGCCGTGCGGCTCCTGCTGGACGACGGCGCGCTGGCGCCGGAGGAGACGGCACGGCTCATGGCGCTCGTGCTGTCACCGGGGACACCTCCGGCGGACGCGGCGGCCTGGATCGAGGGCTTCGTCGGAGGCGGCTCCGGGGGCGGGATGCTCCTCGTCCACGACGAGCGGCTGCTCGCCCTGGTCGACGCCTGGCTGACCGGCGTACCGGCGGGCGCGTTCACGGACGTGCTGCCGCTGCTGCGCCGCACCTTCTCGGCCTACGAACCGGGGGTGCGCCGCACCCTCGGTGAGCTGGTCCGGCGCGGACCGGAGGGACGCGGCGCCGTGACGACGGCCGGATCGGCCGTACCCGGTTTCGCCGCCGGGCCCGACACCGGGCGCGCGGACGCCGTGCTGCCGGTGGTGCGCCTGCTGCTCGGCCTGGACGCGGACAAGGACGACCTCGTGGGGGTGGACGCATGACGAGCGGGACCGGGGAGACGGACGCGGCGCGGGAGCGGCTGCGGCGGTGGCGGCTCGTGCTCGGCGGGGACACGGCCGACGGCACCGAATGCGCGCTGTCCGGACGGGACGCCGCGATGGACGGGGCCCTCACCGCGCTCTACGGCGGGAGCGGCAGGCCGCGGACGCGGGGGGACCGGGCGGCCGGGCTCGGCGCCTCCGCGCCGTCCGTGGCGCGCTGGCTGGGGGACGTACGGACGTACTTCCCGTCCTCCGTCGTGCAGGTCATGCAGCGGGACGCCATCGACCGGCTGGGCCTCGCCTCCCTGCTGCTGGAGCCGGAGATGCTCGAGGCCGTGGAGGCCGACGTGCACCTCGTCGGCACGCTGCTGTCCCTCGGCAAGGCGATGCCGGAGACGACGAAGGAGACGGCACGGGCCGTCGTCCGCAAGGTCGTCGAGGACCTGGAGAAGCGGCTCGCCACCCGCACCCGGGCCGCTCTCACCGGCGCCCTCGACCGCAGCGCACGAGTCGGCCGGCCCCGGCACCGCGACATCGACTGGAACCGCACGATCGCGGCGAACCTCAAGCACTACCTGCCCGAGCACCGGACCGTGGTGCCGGAGCGGCTCATCGGCTACGGGCGGGCGGCGCGGTCGGTGAAGAAGGAGGTCGTCCTCTGCATCGACCAGTCGGGGTCGATGGCGGCGTCCGTCGTCCACGCCTCCGTGTTCGGGGCGGTACTGGCCTCCATGCGGTCGATCGACACCCGGCTGGTCGTCTTCGACACGGCGGTCGTCGACCTCACCGACCAGCTCGACGATCCGGTGGACGTGCTCTTCGGCGTGCAGCTGGGCGGCGGTACGGACATCAACCGGGCGCTGGCCTACTGCCAGTCGCGCATCACCCGGCCGTCGGAGACGGTGGTCGTGCTGATCAGCGACCTGTACGAGGGAGGCATCCGGGACGAGATGCTGAAGCGGGTCGCGGCGATGAAGGCGGCGGGGGTGCAGTTCGTGACGCTGCTGGCCCTGTCCGACGAGGGGGCGCCCGCGTACGACCGGGAGCACGCGGCGGCGCTCGCCGCGCTGGACACGCCGGCCTTCGCCTGCACGCCCGACCACTTCCCGGAGGTGATGGCGGCGGCACTCGAGAAGCGGCCGCTGCCGATACCCGACGCCGGGTGACGATGCGATGTCCGGGGGCGTGTATCCGGGCACCAAAACGGACATGACTACCCATCGGTAACGGAGAGCTTGCGCAACCTCCGGAGTCCCGTGTAAGGATCGCGCGTCCGTCCTGCCGCACGGGAGGAAGCTCCCCCTTGATGTCGTCAGCAGCCCTGCCCGGTGCCGCTCTGCGCGTGATGCGCACGGCGGCCGGGTGGCGTGCGCTGCGCCTGGCGCTGCTGGTGGGCGGACTCCTCGTGCTCGGTGTGCTCTGCGGGGAGCGGGCGCAGGCGGCCGAGGGCGCGCCGTCGGTGCCGGGCACCGTAGGCCGGGTGCTGGGCGCCGTGCCGCCGGACCTCGCGCGGACGGCCCGCACCGCCGGGGCACCACCCGCCGCACCGGACGCCCGGCCCGGCCGGGTCGCCGGACCGGCGGTCCTGGACGGTCTGCGCCCGGTCACCGGGCATGCCGTCCGCACCGTGACGGACCAGGTCGTGCGGCCGGTCGGTGACGTGGTGGCCGCGGTGACCGAGGAGCTCGGGACGGCCGTGCGGGTGGAAGTGCCGCCGCTGGAGGCGTTGCCGCAGCCGGCGCCCTTGCTGCCCACGGCCCCCTCGCTGCCCGCCACCCCGTCGCCGCCCTCCGCGCCGACGCTGCCGGACCTCTCCACCCTGCCGGACCGGTCCGGCCCGCCCGTCCGGCCGGCCCCGGGTGCGCGGGAGCCGGGGCCCGCGACCGTGCCGGACGCCGGCCTCGCCGAGTCCGGTACCTCCGACGCCCGGCCCGCCCCCGGAACCCGGCCCGCCTCCGGCGCCCCGGCCGCCTCCGGCGGTCTCGCGTTCGGGCCGGGCCTCGACAGGGACGGCGAGGCGGGCGTCGCCGCCCACGACGACGCCCGTGGTGTCCCGGCCGGGCCCCCCGCCCACGCCCCCGCGCACCGGGCACCCACCGGGGACGCCGACGGTGCCCTGGGGACCGGCGCGGACGCCGACGCCGGCCCGCCGCGCCACGCCGACGCCCACGCGATCGCCCCGCACCACCGGGTACCGGTCCGGCTCGTGCCCGGCGCCGTCGTGCACACCGAGGCGCCCGACACCCGGGAGCGGTACCGGGACATCCCCGTCTCCCCGGCCTAGCGCCGGCGCCCCCGCCCCGCCGCGGACCTGCCGCGCGGGCGTGGCGAGGTCTCCCCGCCGTCGGAGACGCCTTCCCCATTCCGGTTGCCCTTTCCGGGCGCCGGAGCCGTACCCGGAGCCGGTGCCCGGCGCGGCGACCGCGGGGGAGCGCCACCGCCCCGGCACGAGACCGGCCGCCACCCGCCCCGCCCGACCCGCCGCGACCGCGCCCGCACCACCGGCGGCGCGGGGGACCGCGAGGGGCGGCGGGGCAGACGAGAGACTCCGCGGGGCTCCAGACACCGGACGGAGGGCCGAAAGCCGTCGGCCCCGTCCGGCCGAGACCCCGCGGACGGTGCCGGCGATCCCCATTGGGGTGGGGAACGACCGGCCCGCACTCCGGGGGACCGCACCCGTGCGGCCCTCCGGAGGAGCGCCACGGACCTCACCGGGTCAACCCCAACCCGGTGAGGTCCTCCACCCCGCCGCAGGCCCCGGCCCTCCCGGCCGCCGTCACGCCTCCGCCCGGGCTCCTCCCAGCCCCCGTCGCACCCCCGCCCGCCCCCTCACGCCAGGCACCCCGTGCCAGTGAGCGTGGCATCATGTGACAGGTATCACCGCTCAGGTGTGACCCGCGATTTAGAGACCCCCGGGGAGCGGCGATAACCTGCGAGACGGACATGCCGCGCGCTCGGTCACCGTGTGCGCCCCCCTTGTGACACAGCGGACGTCACGTTGCCCTTCGCGGCACGCCCACGCATCCAACGAACCGCGAGATCACTGATAGGGACGGAAGCGCGTGGACCTGTTCGAGTACCAGGCGAGGGACCTCTTCGCCAAGCACGATGTACCGGTGCTGGCCGGTGAAGTCATCGACACGCCTGAGGCGGCGCGCGAGATCACCGAGCGTCTGGGCGGCAAGTCCGTCGTCAAGGCTCAGGTGAAGGTCGGTGGCCGCGGCAAGGCCGGTGGCGTGAAGCTCGCCGCCACCCCGGACGAGGCCGTCGCCCGCGCGACGGACATCCTCGGAATGGACATCAAGGGCCACACGGTCCACAAGGTGATGATCGCCGAGACCGCCCCGGAGATCGTCGAGGAGTACTACGTCTCCTTCCTCCTCGACCGTGCCAACCGCACGTTCCTCTCCATCGCGTCCGTCGAGGGCGGCATGGAGATCGAGGAGGTGGCCGCCACCCGTCCGGAGGCCGTCGCCAAGACCCCGATCGACGCCATCGACGGTGTGACGCCGGAGAAGGCGCGCGAGATCGTCGAGGCCGCGAACTTCCCGGCCGAGGTCGCCGACAAGGTCGTCAACGTCCTGGTCCGGCTGTGGGACACCTTCATCAAGGAGGACGCCCTCCTGGTCGAGGTCAACCCGCTGGCCAAGGTCGCCTCGGGCGAGGTCATCGCCCTGGACGGCAAGGTGTCGCTCGACGACAACGCCGAGTTCCGTCACCCCGACTTCGAGGCCCTCCACGACAAGGCCGCGGCCAACCCGCTCGAGGCCGCCGCCAAGGAGAAGAACCTCAACTACGTCAAGCTCGACGGTGAGGTCGGCATCATCGGCAACGGCGCGGGTCTCGTCATGAGCACCCTGGACGTCGTCGCGTACGCCGGTGAGAAGCACGGCGACGTGAAGCCCGCCAACTTCCTGGACATCGGTGGCGGTGCCTCCGCCCAGGTCATGGCGAACGGCCTGGAGATCATCCTCGGCGACCCGGACGTCAAGTCCGTCTTCGTCAACGTCTTCGGCGGCATCACCGCCTGCGACGAGGTCGCCAACGGCATCGTCCAGGCGCTGAAGCTCCTGGAGGACCGCGGCGAGAAGGTCGAGAAGCCGCTCGTCGTCCGCCTCGACGGCAACAACGCCGAGCTGGGCCGCAAGATCCTCACCGACGCCAACCACCCGCTGGTCCAGCGCGTCGACACCATGGACGGCGCGGCCGACAAGGCCGCCGAGCTGGCCCACGCCGCCAAGTAAGCACTCAGGACGAGGACACCAACACACCATGGCTATCTGGCTCAACAAGGACAGCAAGGTCATCGTCCAGGGCATGACCGGCGCCACCGGCATGAAGCACACCAAGCTCATGCTCGGCGACGGCACCAACGTCGTGGGCGGCGTCAACCCGCGCAAGGCGGGTCAGTCCGTGGACTTCGACGGCAACGAGGTACCGGTCTTCGGCACCGTCAAGGAGGCCATCGAGAAGACCGGCGCCAACGTCTCCGTCATCTTCGTGCCGGAGAAGTTCACCAAGGACGCGGTCGTCGAGGCCATCGACGCCGAGATCCCGCTGGCCGTCGTGATCACCGAGGGCATCGCCGTGCACGACTCGGCCGCCTTCTGGGCGTACGCCGGCAAGAAGGGCAACAAGACCCGGATCATCGGCCCGAACTGCCCCGGCATCATCACCCCGGGCCAGTCGAACGTCGGCATCATCCCGGGCGACATCACCAAGCCGGGCCGCATCGGCCTGGTCTCGAAGTCCGGCACGCTGACGTACCAGATGATGTACGAGCTGCGTGACATCGGCTTCTCGACCGCCGTCGGCATCGGTGGCGACCCGATCATCGGCACCACGCACATCGACGCGCTCGCCGCGTTCGAGGCCGACCCCGAGACCGACCTGATCGTCATGATCGGCGAGATCGGTGGCGACGCCGAGGAGCGGGCCGCGGACTTCATCGCGAAGAACGTGACCAAGCCGGTCGTCGGCTACGTCGCGGGCTTCACCGCGCCCGAGGGCAAGACCATGGGCCACGCCGGCGCCATCGTCTCCGGTTCGTCCGGCACCGCCCAGGCGAAGAAGGAGGCCCTCGAGGCCGCCGGCGTCAAGGTCGGCAAGACGCCGACCGAGACGGCGAAGCTCGCCCGCGAGATCCTCGCCGGCTGAGCCGGTCGCACCACACGAGTGGGCCCGCTTCCCGTACGGGGGGCGGGCCCACTCGGCGTTCCGGGGGGCCGTCCCGCTCACCCGGGGGCGGGCATCAGCCGCTCCGGCCCGTCCTGGAGCTGGTCGCGCAGTCTCTGGCGCAGCTCCAGCTCCCTGTCCGACAGCGCGCCCGGCGCCACCCTGGCCGGCACGCCGCGCACCGCCTGCCCGGGGGGCACCGGCGGCTCGTACTGCGTCGGGGCCGTGCGCAGCGTCAGGGCCGTGGTGCCGATCAGGGCGGCCGTGAAGGCGATCGCGGCCCGGGTCCGGAACCGCGCCCGGCGTTCGCCGCCCGCCCGCACCGTCGGTGGCCGGGACGCCCGCAGACGCCCGGTGGAGGCCACCTCGGCCAGCCGCCGGTGCAGCACCGCCGGATCGGCCAGCTCGGGCAGCCGCACGGCGACGGCCTCACGCGCGCGCAGCAGCCGTCCGGCCGCCGCCGGGGTGCTCGCCTCCGTCTCCGCGGCCGTCTCGGGCAGGTCGAGGCCGACGCCGTCGTACAGCAGGAGCGTGCGGCGGTACGGAGAGGGGAGTCCGAGCAGGGCGCCGAGCAGGGTGCGGTCGCCGGGGTCGGCGGGCGGCGGCTCCGGCTGCCGGTGGCGCGGCCGGAACCGGTGCCAGGGCGAGAGCGCGTACTCGTACGCCGTCGCCCGGACCCACCCCACCGGATCCCGGTCGCGGGCCACCTCGGGCCAGTGCTCCCAGGCGAGTTGGAAGGCCCGTTCCACCGACTCGCGCGCCAGCTCGCGGCGGCCCGTCAGCAGGTAGGTCTGGCGTACGAGCGCGGGGGCGCCGAACTCGTACAGGGCGTCGAAGGCCTGAGCGGGCGTCAGTGAGGGCAGCGGCTCGGCCTTCGCCGGTTCGGCGCCGGCAGCCGCGGTCACCGGCGCCGCGGACTCCGGGGCCGGCTCCGGCTCGGACTCCGGCTGCCGGGCCGCCGCTTCGCCGGACAGGGTGTCCAGCAGCTTCGCGTACGCCGCCCGTGTGTGGCCGCGTGGGATCCCGCGGCCGCTCTCCCACGCGTCGACCGTCTCGCGAGTGACCCCCACCCGCTCGGCGAGCTGAGCTTGCGTCAGCGTGGCGGCCTCGCGCAGGCGTCGGCGGGTCTCGGGAGGAGGGAGCGGGGTTGCGTGGCTCCGCTTCACAGGACACCCCTTCGGACGAAAAGGTACATAAACGTATATTGAGCGACACAGCGGTGCTTCGCGCGTTACGCCGCGAAAGCGCGTGTCGTTGGGAGCATGGCGGGCGTGATCCAGACGACCGTTCGCCGAGCCCCGTTGTCCCTGCTCCGCACCCGGTGGCACGAGCGGGCGCCCGGCATGGCCGCCGGCCTCCTGGGAGGCGCGTTCGCGGCGGCCCTGGGAGTGGCCGGGGTGGCCGTGCTCGTGACGCTGCTGTGGATCAGCTCGCCGTACCCCGTCCGCGGGCCCGGCGACGCCCTGCACGTCGCCGCGGCGCTCTGGGTGCTGGCGCACG
This sequence comes from Streptomyces sp. 63XJN7_1_ISO-PGPR-S23-121, assembly GCF_056173025.1. Lineage (NCBI taxonomy): Bacteria > Bacillati > Actinomycetota > Actinomycetes > Kitasatosporales > Streptomycetaceae > Streptomyces > Streptomyces sp. 63XJN7_1_ISO-PGPR-S23-121. The sequence goes on from NZ_CM149653.1 coordinate 824,011, forward strand.
GCGCCGAGCTGATCCGCACCGACACGCTCTCCGGCGTTCCCGCGCCCGTCGGTGTCACTCCGCTGCTGCTGCTCGTGCCGCCCGTGTGGCTGGTGCACCGGGCGGCCCGGGACGCCACGGACCCCGGGGACGGGGTCGGGGTGGCCGTCGGCGCGGGCGCGAGGGCGGGTGTCGGTGTGCGCCGGGACGACGGCCCGCACCCCCTCTCCGCGCGCCTCGCCTGGGCCGGCGTCGTGGTCGGCTACCTCGCGGTCGCCACCCCGGTCGTGCTGTACGCGGCGGGCGGCGAGCTGCGGCCCTCCCCGAGCCGGACCGCGGTGTGCCTGCCGCTGGTCGTCATGGCGGCGGCCGGCGCGGGCGCGTGGACGGCGTTCGGCCGCCCCGGCGGGCCGGTGGGGCGGGCGCTGCGCGTGCTGCCCCGGAGCCTGCGGGAGCTGCTGGTGGAGCCGGACGCGCGGCTGGGCGCCGCGACGCGCGCCGCGGCCGCGGGGGCGGCGGTGTTCGTCGGGGGCGGGGCGCTGCTGCTCGCCGTCTCGCTGGTGTGGCACGGCGACTCCGTGCGCGGGGCCTTCCTGCGGCTGAGCGAGGGGTGGTCGGGGCAGTTCGCCGTGCTGCTGCTCTGCGTGACCCTGGTGCCGAACGCGGCCGTCTGGGCGGCGGCGTACGGCCTCGGGCCGGGCTTCGTGCTCGGTGCCGGGAACGTGGTGGGACCGATGGCGTCCGCCCCCGCTCCGCTGCTGCCGCCCTTCCCGCTGCTCGCGGCGGTGCCGGAGGCGGGGCCCGGTACGCCGCTGCACTGGGCGGCCGGGGTGGTGCCGCTGGCGGCGGGGGCGACGGTGGGGTGGTTCACGGCGCGGGTCGCCGCCGTGGGTGGTGGGGCGGTGGGGTTCGCCACGACGCAGTTCGTCACGGCGGGGTTCGCCACGACGGGGACGCGGAAGGAGGCGGCCCCGGAGCGGGACGAGGGTGCCGTCGAGCCGTGGGACGTGCGGCGGACCGTCGTCGCGGCCTGGGTCGCCGCGCTGTTGTCCGGGGTGCTGGTCGCCCTGCTGGCGGCGTGGGCGGGCGGACCGCTCGGCGGCGCGGGGCTGGCGCGGTTCGGGCCGGTGTGGTGGCAGGCCGGGGGCGCGGCGGCGGCGTGGGTGGCGGTGGCGGGGGTTCCGGTCGCGGTGGTGGGGCGGTGGTGGCTGTGCCGGCGGGCCGGAAAGGCGGCCGGTGCCGGGGCCGGTGCTGCCCCTGACGGTGCCCCTGCCGGTGACGGTTCGGGTCAGGGGCGGTGGGACTGGGCCCGGGTGCGGGTGCGGGTGCGGGTGCGGGTGCGGGTGCGGGTGCCCTCGGTTTCGGTGGGGGGATGGTGGCGGCGCGGCCCGGTGCCGTCGTCCGGGGGCGGGGAGGCGTACGACCTGCTGCCCGCCGACGCGCCGGGGGAGCCGCCCCGGGCGCCCCGAGGGCGGTGACCCGCGCCGGCCGGACCCCCGGATCCCCGCCGCGGCGGCTGAAGGCCCCCGTCCTCGAACGCCGGACGGGTGGGTGACCTGCGGGCGGGTCAGTCGTCCGTCGAGAGGACGTCCCGCAGGTGTTCCGGCAGGAGCTTGCTGCAGTTCTGCTGAGCCTGGCTGGTCAGGGCGTCGTTCTGACAGGTGTAGTAGTCGCTGTAGACGAGCTGCGCGGTGAAGGACGCGGCGACGATGAGGACGGCCAGGGACGACGTGACCAGGCCACTGATCGCGGCGGTCCGCTGCGGGCGGGCGTCCTGCGGCGCGGCCGGGGCCGGGTGGTCCGGGTCGGTGGCGGCACGGGGCTTGGCGCGCAGGGCGCTGATGCCCCAGTACAGGGCGAGGGCGCCGAGGAGCAGGGCCACGTACGGCCAGGAGAAGAGCGCGAAGAACAGGGCCCACATGCCGCACAGCAGGGCGTAGCGGGCGCGCCGCTGGGCCGGGTCCGTCGGGTCCCAGCGCGGGCCCCCGCCGCCGCCCGGACCCTCGGGGCCGGAGCCGCCGCCGGGCCGCTCGCCGAAGCCGCCGGAGGAGCGGCCCGGCTGGCGGTCGCTCCACTGACGGCCCCACGGCGAGCGCCCGCCCTCGCCCTGCGGGCTCTGCGAGCCGTCGTCGTCCGACGGGTGCCGCGGCTGCCAGGGGCGGTCCGGCGAGCCCTCCGGCGGCGGGGCGAACGGGTTGTCGTCCTGGGGGGTGCCGCCGCCCTGCTCGTCGCCGTTCTTCCGGTCCGGGGAGGCGTCGGACGGCGTGGAGGGACGTTCCCGCAGCAACACGGCGCTGCGCTGGTCTGGCTGCGCCGACTGCTGGGGGAGCGTGAGCAGTCGCAGGCTGCGGTCCGGCATCAAGTGAGCGTCTTCCCCTTGGCGATAGCGAACTGGCGACAACGATCGTGGCGGGCACGAACCGGGCGCCACGACTGGTGAACGCGTGACACGCAGGTCCCGTTCCCCGTCCGGTCCCCCGCAGACGCTACCTGCCGGCGCCGCCCCCGTCCCGAGGGGGCCGTCCGGTGTGCCGGTATCGTTGCTGACGGTCGGCCGCTTCGTAGACTTCCCCGTATCCCGGGGCGCGAAGCATTCGTAGGACCCTACGAACCGGCGTATGCGGGGGCCGACCGCACGCACCCGCTCCCCCGAGAAAGGCCCCCACCGTGGCCGCCAAGCCCGTGGCCCAGCGAGCCAAGCGCCTCGTCGTGCTGGTCTCCGGATCCGGCACCAACCTCCAGGCGCTCCTCGACGAGATCGCCGCCACCGGCGTCGAGGCCTACGGAGCCGGGGTCGTGGCCGTCGGCGCCGACCGCGACGGCATCGAGGGCCTCGCGCGCGCCGAGCGCGCCGGGCTGCCGACCTTCGTGCGGAAGGTCGGGGACTACGGGACGCGGGAGGAGTGGGACGCGGCGCTCGCCGAGGCCGTCGCCGCCCACGAACCGGACCTCGTCGTCTCGGCCGGGTTCATGAAGATCGTGGGGAAGGAGTTCCTCGCGCGGTTCGGCGGGCGGTTCGTCAACACCCACCCCGCACTCCTCCCCAGCTTCCCGGGAGCCCACGGTGTGCGGGACGCGCTCGCGTACGGCGCCAGGGTCACCGGCTGCACCGTCCACTTCGTCGACGACGGCGTCGACACCGGGCCGATCATCGCGCAGGGCGTGGTGGAGATCCGGGACGAGGACGACGAGAGCGCTCTGCACGAGCGCATCAAGGAAGTCGAGCGAAGGCTGCTCGTCGATGTCGTGGGGCGGCTCGCCCGCAACGGCTATCGCATTGAGGGACGAAAGGTAGTTATCCAGTGACCGCCACCGCCGAGAGCAACAAGCGGGCCATCCGTCGCGCGCTCGTCAGCGTCTACGACAAGACCGGGCTCGAGGAACTCGCCCGCGGGCTCCACGAGGCCGGCGTCGAACTCGTCTCCACCGGGTCCACCGCCGGCCGCATCTCCGCCGCCGGCGTCCCCGTCACCAAGGTCGAGGAGCTGACCGGCTTCCCCGAGTGCCTGGACGGCCGGGTCAAGACGCTGCACCCGAAGGTGCACGCCGGCATCCTCGCCGACCTGCGCCTGGAGAGCCACCGGCAGCAGCTCGGCGAGCTGGGCGTGGAGCCGTTCGACCTGGTCGTGGTGAACCTCTACCCGTTCCGCGAGACCGTCGCCTCGGGCGCCACCCCCGACGAGTGCGTCGAGCAGATCGACATCGGCGGCCCGTCGATGGTGCGCGCCGCCGCCAAGAACCACCCGTCCGTCGCGGTCGTCACCAGCCCCGCCCGGTACGGCGACGTCCTCGCCGCCGTGCGGGACGGCGGCTTCGACCTCGCCGCCCGCAAGCGGCTGGCCGCCGAGGCCTTCCGGCACACGGCCGAGTACGACATCGCGGTCTCCTCCTGGTTCGCCTCCGCCTACGCGCCGGCCGACGACTCCCCGTTCCCGGAGTTCCTCGCCACCAGCCTGGAGCGCGCCCACACCCTGCGCTACGGCGAGAACCCGCACCAGCCCGCCGCCCTCTACACCGCGGGCACGGGCGGCCTGGCCGAGGCCGAGCAGCTGCACGGCAAGGAGATGTCGTACAACAACTACGCCGACACGGACGCCGCCCGCCGTGCCGCGTACGACCACGACGAGCCCTGCGTCGCGATCATCAAGCACGCCAACCCGTGCGGCATCGCCGTCGGCACGGACGTCGCCGAGGCCCACCGCAAGGCGCACGCCTGCGACCCGGTCTCCGCCTACGGCGGCGTGATCGCCGTGAACCGGCCGGTCAGCAAGGAGATGGCCGAGCAGGTCGCGGAGATCTTCACCGAGGTCGTCGTGGCCCCCGGCTACGAGGAGGGCGCGCTGGAGGCCCTCACCAAGAAGAAGAACATCCGCGTGCTGCGCTGCCCGGACGGCCCGTCCCACCCGGTCGACGTCAAGCCGATCGACGGCGGCGCCCTCCTCCAGGTCGCCGACCGCCTCCAGGCCGAGGGCGACGACCCGGCGACCTGGACGCTGGCCAGCGGCGAGGCCCTGTCCGAGGCGGAGCTGGCCGAGCTGGCCTTCGCCTGGAAGGCGAGCCGGGCCGTGAAGTCCAACGCGATCCTGCTCGCCAAGGACGGCGCCTCGGTCGGCGTCGGCATGGGCCAGGTCAACCGCGTCGACTCGTGCCGACTCGCGGTGGAGCGGGCCGGCGAGGAGCGGGCACGCGGCTCCTTCGCCGCGTCGGACGCGTTCTTCCCGTTCCCCGACGGGCCGCAGATCCTGATCGACGCCGGCGTGCGGGCCATCGTGCAGCCCGGCGGCTCGATCCGTGACGAGCAGGTCGTGGAGGCCGCGAAGGAGGCCGGCGTCACGATGTACTTCACCGGGACGCGGCACTTCTTCCACTGACGCACGCGCCGCCCCGACGCACCAGGGCCGTGTCCCCCCCTCGTACGGGTGGGACACGGCCCTGTGCGGTGTTCGGCGCGGACCGTGCGGCCGCGCCGGGGGCTTCAGTAGCGCGGGCGCCTGAACCACTCGGCGCTGGCCCGCTTGGAGACGAAGACGATCAGCAGGATGGCGGCGGCCATGTCGAGCAGGCCCAGGCCGTACATGGCGAGGGTGAAGATGCCCGTGATGATCGCGAACGACCCGTAGACGATCGAGCAGACCCGGACCCCGTTGCCGCCCTTCGCGTACTGCACCAGCAGGGCGAGACCGAGAAGTGCGAAGACGGAGGCAAGGGCGATGAGGAAGACGACGACGCCCTTGCCCAGGTCGGCGTACCGCTCCGCCTCGGCGTCCCCGGAGATGCCCGCCTCGAGCATCATCTCGTCCCAGCGCGACAGCTGGTAGCCGTAGACACCGGCGACGATCAGGTGGGCGACGGCGACCACGCCGAGCATGATCTGCGCCGCGCGTGTGAGGCCCGGCATCTCCACCGGCCCCGGCGGGTAACCGCCGTACGGCTGCTGCACCGGCGGGGCGGCCGGGTAGCCGTAGCCCTGCGGCGGGACGTTCGGCTGCTGCGGGTAGCCGTAACCGGGAGCGCCCGGCGGCTGCTGGGGCGGGGGCCCGTAGGGGTTGTTCGGGTCGCCGAAACTCATGGCGGTCCTTCCTCCGATGTGCTCCTGTGCGGGGACGCGCGGCATGGAGCGGAGGAAGTTCTACAGATGCGGTTCGTCCCCCCGGTACAGTCCGCGACACTGTGCCGCTCCATCGTTCTTGACCCGGTCGTTACTTGTCCAGCCGCGGCCACCAGGTGTTGTGCAAGTGCAACATCCGTGATCATGGCCGGATACGGCCGGACCCGTCCCCGCGTGCCCGGGACTCCCCGGCCGGTGCCCGCATGGTGACCGGATTGGAACAGGGGGCCGGTCATCCGCGAGGATGGGGGCATGACCGCCCAGATTCTCGATGGCAAGGCCACCGCAGCCGCGATCAAGTCCGAACTGGCCGCCCGCGTGGCGGCGCTGAAGGAGAAGGGCGTCACGCCCGGCCTCGGCACCGTCCTGGTCGGGGACGACCCCGGCAGCCAGAAGTACGTCGCGGGCAAGCACCGCGACTGCGCCCAGGTCGGCATCGCCTCCATCCAGCGTGAACTGCCCGGCACCGCGACGCAGGAGGAGATCGAGGCGGTCGTCCGCGAGCTGAACGAGGACCCGGCCTGCACCGGCTACATCGTCCAGCTGCCGCTGCCCAAGGGCATCGACGAGAACCGCATCCTCGAACTGATGGACCCGGACAAGGACGCCGACGGCCTCCACCCGATGAACCTCGGCCGCCTCGTCCTGAACGAGCCGGCGCCGCTGCCCTGCACCCCCAACGGCATCCTCACCCTCCTGCGCCGCTACGGCGTGGAGATCAAGGGCGCCGAGGTCGTGGTCGTCGGCCGCGGCGTCACCATCGGCCGCCCGATGCCGCTGCTGCTCACCCGCCGCAGCGAGAACGCCACCGTGACCCAGTGCCACACCGGCACCCGCGACCTGTCCGCCCACCTCAAGCGCGCGGACATCGTCGTCGCCGCGGCCGGCTCCCCGCACCTGGTGCGCCCCGAGGACGTCAAGCCCGGCGCGGCCGTCCTCGACGTCGGCGTCTCGCGCAACGCCGACGGCAGGATCGTCGGCGACGTCCACCCGGACGTGGCCGAGGTGGCCGCCTGGATCTCCCCGAACCCCGGCGGTGTCGGCCCGATGACCCGGGCCCAGCTGCTCGTCAACGTGGTCGAGGCGGCGGAGCGCAGTGCCGGCTGAGGGGCGGAGCACGGTGCCGGCCGAGGGCAGTAAGGGGACCGGGGGCGACGACGAACGCCCGGAGGAGGAACTCCCGCGGGAGGAACTCACCGTCCGGGACCCCGTCAGCGCGCCCGACGCCTCCGGCAGACCGCGGCGCGCCACCCGGCGGTTCCCCCTCTTCACGCGCGACACCGCGCGCCCCGAGGGCGGCGGCCGGGCCGCACCCCGTGACGCGCCCGCGCCCGCCCGGCAGTGGCCGGTGCTCACGGTGGTGGGCCTCGTCGGGATCGGTCTGCTGCTGACCGCACTGGACGTCTTCCGCTGGGGCACGCTGCTGATCGGCGTCGCGCTGCTGGTCGGCGCCGCGCTGCGCTGGACCGTGCCCGACGTCGGCATGCTCGCCGTACGCTCGCGCTTCACGGACATCAGCACGTACCTGGTCCTGGGGCTCTGCATCGCGCTGCTGGCGCTGATGGCCCAGCCGCACCCGGTGCTGCAGATCCCGTTCCTGAAGGACACCCTGCACTTCACGGTCAGTCAGTAACCGGTCCCGCGTACGGCGGCCCGTCCTCCACCCCCGTGGGAGAACGGGCCGCCGCCGCGACCAACCCTCCTGCACGCGGAACGCCCTGTTCAACGCCTGGCGGGGCGCTGTGGCACGGAAGTGACCGTTCCGCTACGGAGTCCGTGAATGACGGGGGCCTTGCGCCGGGCGTGACCGCACATGTGCGTTCCGTGTGCCGAAGTGCCGACAAGTTCGGGGATGTGCCCCCAAGTCGCCCGGCGGCGGGGCTACCGTGGCCGACCGGGACGGCCCGGGGCGTTCCGTACAAGCGGTGGGGGCCGTTCCGGACGACGGCAGGGGTTCCGTACGGTGCACGGGAACGCCGATGGGACACTGGTCCGCGGATCGGCGAGCGTGCGACGGTGCGTGCCCGCGGGTCCCTGTGCTCCCGTGCGCCCCCACCCCGGGAACGGGGAGCCCGACCGGGCGCATCCCTGTGGGTAGCCAGAACGGGGACTCGGCGCGGGACGCCGCGCGCGAGGACCGCGGGGGACCGAACGGGGAACGAAACAGCACGTCACCGGGGGGAAGAGGGGGAAGCAATGCCTCGCTGGAAGGCCTTGCCCGAGGAACTCGATCCGCAGCTCGAGGAGTTCGTCGGCCAGTTGCGCCGGCTCGTGGACCGCAGCGAGCTGAGCATCGCGTCGCTGGCCGACGCCACGGGCTACAGCAAGACGTCCTGGGAGCGCTATCTGAACGGGCGGCTGCTCGCGCCGAAGGGCGCGATCGTGGCCCTCGCCGAGGTGACGGGCACCAACCCCGTCCACCTGACCACCCTGTGGGAACTGGCCGAGCGCGCCTGGAGCCGCTCGGAGATGCGCCACGACATGACCATGGAGGCCATCCGCATCTCGCAGGCGCGGGCCGCCCTCGGCGAACTGGGCACGCCCGACGCCGGTTCCGGCAGCGGGCGCGGCGGCAGGCCGGACCGGCACGGCGGCGGTACGGCGGCCAGGACGGGGGTCGCCGGGCCGGGCGGTGTGGCGCCCACGCTGCCGCCGACGACGGTCCCGGCACAGCCGACGGCCGTCGACAGCCCCGACTCGGCCGTGGGTCCGGGGCGCGGCGCCGGTCCCGGGGGACCCTCCGCCCCGTTCGCCGGCGGGCCGTCCGACGGCAACTCGTGGGGCCTCGCGGGATACCGGGGGCCGTCGCCGACGGGCGAACGCCGGCCGCGGGTCACCGGGGCGTACCCGGCCGGTCCCGCCGCCACCGCGCCGGTGCCCGCGGCCCACGGGACCGCGGACGCGCACGGCACGCCCCCGCCGGACGGCTCCCGGGCGCGAGGCGGTGCCCCGGGCGGCGGAGGACGGACGGGGACGTTCGTCGCGGGTGTCGTCGGCGTGCTCGTCGTGGCCGCCCTCGCCTTCTTCCTCGTGCACGACGGCGGCGACGAGAAGGACGAGCGCGCCGAGCCGTCCCCGTCGCCCACCGCGAGCACCGCGCCCAAGCTCCCGCCCGGGGTGAAGTGCAGCGGCGACCAGTGCACCGGCAAGGACCCCGAGACCATGGGCTGCGGCGGAGACCTGGTGACCACCGCCGCCGCGGCCACCATCGGCACGGCCTCCGTCGAGGTCCGCTACAGCAGGATCTGCGGCGCCGCGTGGGCCCGCGTCACCCAGGCCGGCCAGGGCGACGAGGTCCGCGTCAGCGCCGGCGGCAGGAATGAGCAGACCGGCAGCATCACCGCCGCCGGTGACACGGTCGCGTACACCCCGATGGTGGCGGTGAGGAACGCCGCCGACGCCAAGGCGTGCGTGACGCTGGCCGCGGGCGGCCAGGGCTGCACGAACTGAGGCCGGCGGTCCGCCGGACCGGGTGCGGGAGGCGCCGGGACGCGGCCCGCGGGACGAGGCGCCGTCGGCCGTTCGGGTGACATAGGAAGGGAAGAAAGAAAATCTTCCTGTCGTAGGCATGGCCGGCGGAGGCGCGGGCACGCGACAGGTATCCCCCCACGGGAGTCCGGCAACGGTCCCCGAACGGCGGTCGCCTCAGTCCCTCCCTCTCCCGGACCCGGGCGACCGCCTCTCCCTTTCCGTGACCGGCGCACCGGATGCCCCCACCGGGTGACAGCAGGCGGCGCTGTGGGACTGGCCACACGGGCCCCGACGCCCCGGGCGCCGCGGGCGCGATAGCCTGACCGCTGGATCTCTCTTGACGCCAAGAGATCGATCATCCGTCGGTGATCCGTCCGCACCGATGATCGATCATCACGGCGGGCCGGTCACGAGCCGGTGCGGGATCCCGCACCCCGGGGCAGGGACGCCCCACCGCCAGCTGTCATACGGAGAACGCCATGACCCGCACTCCCGTGAACGTCACCGTCACCGGCGCGGCCGGCCAGATCGGTTACGCCCTGCTCTTCCGCATCGCCTCCGGCCAGCTGCTCGGCGCGGACGTGCCGGTCAAGCTGCGCCTTCTGGAGATCACTCCGGCGCTCAAGGCCGCCGAGGGCACCGCGATGGAGCTGGACGACTGCGCGTTCCCGCTCCTGCAGGGCATCGAGATCACCGACGACCCGAACGTCGCCTTCGACGGCGCCAACGTCGCCCTCCTCGTCGGCGCCCGCCCCCGCACCAAGGGCATGGAGCGCGGTGACCTCCTCGAGGCCAACGGCGGCATCTTCAAGCCGCAGGGCAAGGCCATCAACGACCACGCCGCGGACGACATCAAGGTCCTCGTCGTCGGCAACCCGGCCAACACCAACGCCCTGATCGCCCAGGCCGCCGCCCCGGACGTACCGGCCGAGCGCTTCACCGCGATGACCCGCCTGGATCACAACCGCGCGCTGACCCAGCTCGCGAAGAAGACGGGATCGACGGTCGCCGACATCAAGCGCCTGACCATCTGGGGCAACCACTCCGCCACCCAGTACCCGGACATCTTCCACGCCACGATCGCCGGCAAGAACGCCGCCGAGGTCGTGAACGACGAGAAGTGGCTGTCCGACGACTTCATCCCGACCGTCGCCAAGCGCGGCGCGGCGATCATCGAGGCCCGCGGCGCGTCCTCGGCCGCCTCCGCCGCCAACGCCGCCATCGACCACGTGTACACGTGGGTCAACGGCACGGCCGAGGGCGACTGGACCTCCATGGGCATCCCGTCCGACGGTTCCTACGGCGTCCCGGAGGGCCTGATCTCCTCCTTCCCGGTCACCACCAAGAACGGCTCGTACGAGATCGTCCAGGGCCTGGACATCAACGAGTTCTCCCGCGCCCGCATCGACGCCTCCGTGCAGGAGCTGTCGGACGAGCGCGAGGCGGTCCGCGGTCTCGGCCTCCTCTGAGTCCGTCCGCTCCGCGGGCCGTACGTCACGGCCCCGCACGGGCCCCGTTCCGGTTTCGGCCGGAACGGGGCCCGTCGCCGTTTTCGCCGCTACCTTCGGAACACCGGTTTCGACGGGTTCGGGGGGTACGGATGAACGGCTGGCAGGACGACGGTTCGCGGTCCGGGGCGGAGCCGGAAGCGCCGGCGGGTGCGCGGGCGGAGCCGGAAGCGGGCTCCGGTCACGGTCCGGGTGAGGAGAGCGGCCGAGCGGCCCGGACCCCGGACGCCGCGGAAGCCGCGGGCGGCACGGACGGGCCGTTCGAACCGCCCGCCTGGGCCACGGCCCAGACCCGCACGAGCCTCACGCCCCCGCCCCCGGCGCCCTCCGGGCCCGCCGCCCCGCCGGCCCCGGTACCGTCCGCGCCCGCCGCCCCGCCGTCTCCGTGGACGCCCGCTCCGACGCCGCCGCCCGGCCCGCCCGCCGCCGCGAGCCCGCCGGCCGCGGCCCCCCGGGCCCCGGACCCCGCCGCTCCCGCGCCCGCCGTCCCGGCCCCGCCGGCATCGTGGACGTACGGGCCCCCGGACGCGCCCGCCGGACCCCCGCCCCGGCCGGCACCGCCCGGATCGGGCCCCGGCTCCGGTCCCGGGCTGCGCCGGGTGCTGATCGCCCTGACCGCGACGGCCGTCCTCGGCGCGGGAGTCGGCGCCGGGATCTGGGCGTTCACCCGCGACGACGGCACCGACCCGGCCGGCGACGCCCCCGCCACGGGCGTCACCGTCACGAACGCCCCGACGGCGCCGGCCTCGGACACCGCGCCGGCGCCCAGCGCACCGGCGGCCCCACCGGCCACCACCCCCGCCACCCCGTCCGCCGCCCCCGGCTACCGCCACGCCCAGGACCCCGTCGGCTACGCGATCACCGTCCCGCAGGGCTGGCGACGCCACCAGAAGCAGGGCGAGTCCGCCCCCGTCGTGACCTACGACTCCCCGGACGACGGACGCCAGTTGCAGATCTTCGCGCTGGTGGAGGAGAGCCCGGCCGCCTCCCTGGACCTGGCCGAGAACGCACCCGCCTACGGATTCGCGCGGCAGCCCGGCTACCGCGCCCTCACCCGCGACGCGGACGGCGACGCGTTCTCCGAGCTCACCTACCGCTACGACGACGAGGACCGCGGCCCGCGCCAGGTCATCGACCACCGTTTCCGGGCCGCCGGCGGCACCCTGTACGCCATCCGTTCCAGCGGCCCCGAGACGCTCGGCGGCACACTGCTGCGCGACCCGCTCACCGCGGCGGTGGACTCCTTCCGCCCGTCCGGCGGGCCGTGCGTCTGACGGCGACGTGCCCCTGTCCGCATTTCCGCCCCTTTCACGTCCCTTGCCCGTGAGGCGAAGCACTTTCGGTCACCGATTCCGCATGCAACAGGGGGAAGAGGGCAGGGGCTCCCGGTCCCGAGAGTGACATGCGTGTGACGCAGGGACACGGAACAGGAACGGAAGGCAGTACCGGATCATGGCGAACAGAACGGAAACCCGGGCGGAACGGGCGCACCGGACCATTCACGCGGGCGGTGAGTGGCGGGAGGCGTCCTCCGGCGCGACGCGCGAGATCGTCGACCCCGCGGACGCCCTGCCCTTCGCCGTGGTCGCGGAGGGCGACGAGAAGGACGCCGACCTCGCGGTGGCCGCCGCCCGGCGCGCCTTCGACACCGGCGACTGGCCGCGCACCCCGGTCGCCGAACGCGCCGCCCTGCTGCGCCGCGTCGCCGGCCTGCTCACGCGCGACCGCGAGGAACTCGGCCTGCTGGAGAGCCGCGACGCGGGCAAGACCGTCGAGGAGGGCCGGGTCGACATCGACTGCGTCGCCGACGCCTTCCGCTACTTCGCGGACCTGGTCGCCGGCGAGGCCCCCGGCCGGGTCGTCGACGCGGGCTCGCCCGACGTCCACAGCGTCGTCGTGCACGAGCCGATCGGCGTCTGCGCCATGATCACGCCCTGGAACTACCCGCTGCTCCAGGCCAGCTGGAAGATCGCGCCCGCGCTCGCCGCCGGCAACACGTTCGTGATCAAGCCCAGCGAGATCACCCCGCTCACCACCGTCGCCCTGATCGACCTGCTGGTCGAGGCCGGGCTCCCCGCCGGCGTCGCCAACATCGTCACCGGCCCCGGCCACTCGGTCGGCGCCCGGCTCGCCGAACACCCCGACGTCGACCTGGTCTCCTTCACCGGCGGCCTGGTCAGCGGCACCAAGGTCGCGCAGGCCGCCGCCGCCACCGTCAAGAAGGTCGCCCTCGAACTCGGCGGCAAGAACCCCAACGTCGTCTTCGCCGACGCCTGCGACACCGAGGAGGGCTTCGACACCGCCGTCGACCAGGCCCTCAACGCCGCCTTCATCCACAGTGGCCAGGTCTGCTCCGCGGGCGGCCGGCTCATCGTCGAGGAGTCGGTCCGCGAACGCTTCGTCGCCGAACTCGCCCGCCGCGCCGGGAGGATCCGCCTCGGCCGCGGCACCGAGGACGGCGTCGAGTGCGGCCCGCTCGTCTCCGAGCAGCAGCGCGCCAGGACGGAGGACCACGTCGCCTCCGCCCTCGCCGAGGGCGCCGTGCTGCGCTGCGGCGGCAAGCGTCCCGAGCCGTCCCCCGAGCGGCCCGATGGCGGCTACTTCTACGAGCCGACCGTCCTCGACCAGTGCCACCGCGGGATGCGCGTCGTGCGGGAGGAGGTCTTCGGGCCGGTCCTCAGCGTGGAGACCTTCCGCACCGAGGACGAGGCCGTCGCCCTCGCCAACGACACCGAGTACGGACTCGCCGGCGCCGTCTGGACCGCCGACGCGGGCCGCGCCCGCCGGGTCGCCGGCCGGCTGCGCCACGGCACCGTCTGGATCAACGACTTCCACCCCTACCTGCCGCAGGCGGAATGGGGCGGCTTCGGCAAGAGCGGCGTCGGCCGCGAGCTGGGCCCCGCCGGCCTGGCCGAGTACCGCGAGACCAAGCACGTCTATCAGAACCTCGCGCCGCGGCCCGTCCGCTGGTTCGCCGGCTGACCTCCCCGCGCGTCCCCTCCCGTCCCCCACGCCCTCCTGGAGTACCCCCATGCCCGAGACCTCCCAGGTCTACGACTACGTCGTCGTCGGCGGCGGCACCGCAGGCTCCGTCATCGCCTCCCGTCTCACCGAGAACCCGGACGTCACCGTCGCCGTCATCGAGGGCGGCCCGAGCGACGTCGGCCGCGACGACGTGCTGACGCTGCGCCGCTGGATGGGCCTGCTCGGCGGCGAGCTCGACTACGACTACCCGACCACCGAGCAGCCACGCGGCAACAGCCACATCCGGCACAGCCGCGCCCGCGTGCTCGGCGGCTGCTCCTCCCACAACACCCTCATCGCCTTCAAGCCGCTGCCGTCCGACTGGGACGAGTGGGAGGCCGCGGGGGCCAAGGGCTGGGGCGCGGTGCAGATGGAGGCGTACTTCGCCCGGCTGCAGAACAACATCGTCCCGGTCGACGAGAAGGACCGGAACGCCATCGCCCGCGACTTCGTCGACGCCGCGCAGAAGGCCCTCGAGGTACCCCGCGTGGAGGGCTTCAACAAGAAGCCGTTCACCGAGGGCGTCGGCTTCTTCGACCTCGCCTACCACCCGGAGGACAACAAGCGCTCCTCGGCGTCGGTGGCCTACCTGCACCCGGTGATGGACGAGCGCCCCAACCTGACGATCATGCTGGAGACCTGGGCCCACCGGCTGGAGCTCGACGGCACCCGCGCCAGGGGCGTCCACGTCCGCACCAAGGAGGGCGAGGAGATCCTGGTCCAGGCGCGCGACGAGGTCGTGCTCTGCGCCGGCGCGGTCGACTCGCCGCGCCTGCTGCTGCACTCGGGCATCGGCCCCCGCGCGGACCTGGAGGCGCTCGGCATACCCGTGGTGCTCGACCTGCCCGGCGTCGGCGAGAACCTGCTCGACCACCCCGAGTCGGTGATCGTCTGGGAGACCGACGGCCCCATCCCGGACAACTCCGCGATGGACTCCGACGCGGGTCTCTTCGTGCGCCGCGACCCCGAACACGCGGGCCCCGACCTGATGTTCCACTTCTACCAGATCCCGTTCACGGACAACCCGGAGCGACTGGGCTACGAGCGGCCCGAGTTCGGCGTCTCCATGACCCCGAACATCCCCAAGCCGAGGAGCCGCGGCCGCCTGTACCTCACCAGCGCCGACCCGCGGGAGAAGCCCGCCCTCGACTTCCGCTACTTCACCGACGAGGACGACTACGACGGCCGCACCCTCGTCGACGGCATCCGCATCGCCCGTGAGATCGCCCGGACCGAGCCGCTCGCGACCTGGCTCAAGCGCGAGGTCTGCCCCGGCCCGGACGTCACCGGTGACGAGGAGCTGAGCGAGTACGCCCGCAAGGCCGCCCACACCGTCTACCACCCGGCGGGCACCTGCAGGATGGGCGCCGTCACCGACGAACTCGCCGTCGTGGACCCGGAGCTGCGCATCCGCGGACTCGAGGGCATCCGCATCGCCGACGCCTCCGTCTTCCCGGCCATGCCCGCCGTGAACCCGATGATCTGCGTCCTCATGGTCGGGGAACGCGCCGTCGAGCTGATCGGAGGTGACGCCCGATGACCGCCACCGTCAACGGCACCACGCGGGAGCGGCCGCCGGTCTTCTCGGTGGACGGCCTGTGGAAGGTCTTCGGCCCGAAGGCCGCCCGCGTCCCCGCCGACCCCGAGCTGACCGCCCTGCCCCCGGCCGAGCTGCGCTCCCGCACCGGCTGCACGGCCGCCGTCCGCGACGTCTCCTTCGACGTGCGCAAGGGCGAGGTCTTCGTCGTCATGGGCCTGTCCGGCTCCGGCAAGTCCACGCTGGTGCGCTGCCTGACCCGGCTGATCGAGCCGACCGCCGGCACCATCGCCATCGACGGCGAGGACGTGCGCGCCATGGACCGGGGGCGCCTGCGCGAACTGCGCCGCCACCGCGCCGCGATGGTCTTCCAGCACTTCGGCCTGCTCCCGCACCGCACGGTCCTCGACAACGTGGCGTACGGCCTGGAGGTCCAGGGCATGCGCCGCGCCGAGCGCCGCGAGCGCGCCGCCGCGATCGTCGCGAAGGTCGGCCTGGAGGGGCTGGAGCACCGCCGCCCCGGCCAGCTCTCCGGCGGCCAGCGCCAGCGTGTCGGTCTCGCCCGCGCCCTCGCCGTCGATCCCGAGGTGCTGCTTTTCGACGAGCCGTTCAGCGCGCTCGACCCGCTGATCCGGCGGGACATGCAGGAGGAGGTCGTCCGGCTGCACCGCGAGGAGGGCCGCACGATGGTCTTCATCACCCACGACCTCCAGGAGGCCCTGAAGCTGGGCGACCGCATCGCCCTGATGCGCGACGGCCGCGTCGTGCAGCTCGGCACCCCCGAGGAGATCGTCGGCTCGCCCGCCGACGACTACGTCCGTGAGTTCGTCCGGGACGTGCCGCGGGAGCAGGTCCTGACGGTCCGTACGGCCATGCGCCCCGCCGCCTCCGCCGACGAGGCCGGCGCCGGCCCCGCGCTGCGCCCCGAGGCCACCGTCACGGAGGCCATCGAGGCCGTCGCCCGCGCCGGCTCCCCGGCCCGCGTCATGTCCGACGGCCGCTGCCTGGGCGTCATCGACGCCGGCACCCTCCTCTCGGTAGTAGCCGGAACCCCCACCCCGGCGCACCAGGCCGCCCCCGCCGCCGACGCGGCTGCGGGCAGTCGTGCCGCCGGGGCGGCACGGGTGGGCGATGGGGGTCCCCCCGCGCGAGCGAATCCGAGCGTGGGGGAGGCGCCCGCGAAGCGCCGTGAGCGGAACGTCCCCGGCCCCGGCGACGACGCACCCGCACCCGCCCAGCGCCCCGAGCCGGCCGCCCCCTCCACCCGCGAGGAGCCGGTGTGATGGCGACGATCACCGCAACCCCCCGTGAGGCGTCGCCCCCGGGCCTCCTCACCCGCCCCGCCGCCCGCAAGCTCCTCGCCCTCGCCGTGGCCGCCGCCGTCCTCGTCCCCCTCGTCATCACCCAGTGGCCCGGCGCCACCTGGCCGTCCGCCCTCACCGTCGACGTCTCCGCCCCGCTCGGCGACGCCAGCGACTGGATCATCGACAACCGCGACGGCCACCCCCTGTTCCTCTACTTCCTCGGCCACGTCAGCAACGCCGTCGTCATCGCCGTACGCGCCGTCTACCTCGCCCTCCTCGCCGTCGGCTGGGCCGGGGTCACCGCGATCGGCGCGCTCGTCGCCTGGCGCGTGGCCGGCGTGAAGCTAGCCCTCGGCACCGCCGCCGCCTTCCTGGCCTGCGGCCTGCTCGGCATGTGGGTGCCGACCATGCAGACCCTCGCCCTGATGGTCGTCGCCGTCCTCGCCTCGGTCGCCGTGGGCGCCCTGCTGGGCCTGGCCGCCGGTCTGTCCGGCCGGATGGACCGCCTCCTGCGCCCGGTGCTCGACACCATGCAGGTGCTGCCCGCCTTCGCCTACCTCCTCCCCGTCGTCCTGGTCTTCGGCATCGGCGTCCCCGCCGCCGTCCTGGCCACCGTCGTCTACGCCGCCCCGCCCATGGCCCGGCTCACCGCCCTCGGTCTGCGCGGCGCCGACAAGGAGGTGCTGGAGGCCGTCGAGTCCCTCGGCACCACCGCCCGCCAGCGGCTGCTGACCGCCCGCCTCCCGCTGGCCCGCAAGGAACTCCTCCTCGGCGTCAACCAGACGATCATGATGGCCCTCTCCATGGCCGTCATCGCCTCCGTCATCGGCGCCGGCGGCCTCGGCGACCGCGTCTACCAGGCGCTCGCCTCCGTAGACGTCGGCGCGGCCCTCGCCGCCGGCATCCCGATCGTGCTGCTCGCCGTCGTCCTGGACCGCGTCACCGGCGCGGCGGGGGAGCGGCTCGGGGAGTCCGGGAAGTCCCCGGTGACCTGGCTGTACGCCCTGGCCGCCGCCGTCGCGGTGGCCCTCGCCGGACGCCTCGGGGGCCTCCTCGACTGGCCCGGGGCGTGGGAGGTCCGCATCGCCGAGCCCGTCAACCGGGCCGTCGACTGGATGACCGCCCACCTCTACTCCGGCGTCCCCGTCGTCGGCGGCACCGCCGACTGGGCCGCCCACTTCACCAGCTGGGTCCTCAACCCCCTGCGGGACGGCCTCCAGTGGCTGCCCTGGTGGTCCGTGCTGCTGATCGTCGCCGCCCTGGCCTGGCTGATCGGCACCTGGCGCACCGCGCTCACCGCCGTCCTCGCGATGGCCGCGACCGGCGTGCTCGGGGTCTGGAACCCGTCGCTGGACACCCTGTCCCAGGTGCTGGCCGCCGTCGCCGTGACCCTGGTCATCGGCTTCGCCACCGGCATCGCCGCCGCCCGCAGCGACCGCTTCGAACGCCTGCTGCGGCCCGTCCTGGACGTCTTCCAGACGATGCCGCAGTTCGTGTACCTGATCCCGGTCGTCGCCCTCTTCGGCGTCGGCCGCGCGCCCGCCGTCGCCGCGGCCGTCGTCTACGCCCTCCCGGCGGTCGTCCGCATCACCGCCCAGGGGCTGCGCCAGGTCGACCCGGCCGCGATGGAGTCGGCCCGCTCGCTCGGCGCGACCAGCGGACAGCAGCTGCGCCAGGTCCAGCTCCCGCTGGCCCGCCGGTCCCTGCTGCTCGCCGTCAACCAGGGCGTCGTCCTCGTCCTCGCCGTCGTCATCATCGGCGGCCTGGTCGGTGGTGGCGCGCTGGGCTACCAGGTCGTCTTCGGCCTGGCCCAGGGCGACCTGGCGACCGGCCTGGTGGCCGGCGCGGCGATCGTCTGCCTCGGGCTGACCCTCGACCGGGTCACCCAGCCCACCGAACGCCGTACCGGGAAGGGAGCCTGAGATGTCCCACAGGCGGATCACGGCGGCCGCCGCCGTGCTGGTGCTGGCCACCGGCTGCGGCGCCGCCGACATGACCGAGCAGGCGTCCCCGTTCGCGAACGCCCAGGGCTCCAGGACCGTCACCCTGTCGGTGCAGTCCTGGGTCGGTGCCCAGGCCAACGTGGCCGTCGCCCAGTACCTGCTGGAACACGAGCTCGGGTACCGCGTCGACACCGTCCAGGTCGACGAGGTCCCCGCCTGGGACGCCCTCAGCCAGGGCCGGGTCGACGCCATCCTGGAGGACTGGGGCCACCCCGAGCAGGAACAGCGCTACGTCACGGACAAGGGGACCATCGCCGCCGGCGGCGACCTCGGCGTCACCGGGCACATCGGCTGGTTCGTCCCGGCGTACTTCGCGAAGAAGCACCCGGACGTCACCGACTGGAAGAACCTGGACAAGTACAGCGAGCTGCTGCGCACCGCCGAGAGCGGCGGCAAGGGCCAGCTGATGGACGGCTCCCCCTCCTACGTCACCAACGACAAGGCCCTGGTCAAGAACCTGGGTCTGGACTACCAGGTCGTCTTCGCCGGCTCCGAGGCCGCGCAGATCACCCAGATGAAGCAGTTCGCCAAGGAGAAGAAGCCCTTCCTGACCTACTGGTACACGCCCCAGTGGCTGTTCGAGAAGGTCCCCATGACGGAGGTGAAGCTGCCGCCGTACAAGGAGGGCTGCGACGCCGACCCGGAGAAGGTCGACTGCGCCTACCCGGTCACGCCGCTGCAGAAGTACCTCAACGCGGGTTTCGCCCGGCACGGCGGCAGGGCGGCGGAGTTCCTCAGGAACTTCCGGTGGACGACCGAGGACCAGAACCAGGTCTCCCTGATGATCGCCGAGCAGAAGATGCGGCCCGAGGAGGCGGCGAAGAAGTGGGTGGACAGCCACGAGTCCGTCTGGCGGGCGTGGCTGCCCTGACCCTCACCCCGTCAGCCCGGCCGCGATCTCCCGCAGCGCCCGTTCCGTGCGCCGCTGCAGACCCGGTCCGAACGTGACCCGGGTGGCCCCGAGCTCGCCGAGACCGGCGGGCGAGGGGCCCTCCCCGGGCCGTGCGACGACGTTCAGCGGCCCCTCGATGCCGGCCCGCAGCAGCGGCAGCACGTCCACGGGGGCGCCGATCGGGTACACGCAGTCGGCGCCCGCGGCGACGTACAGCGCGGCCCGCTCGACGGTCCGGTCCGGGTCGGTGACGCCCCTCAGGAAGGTGTCGATCCGGGCGTTGACGAACAGCCGGTCCCCGGCCGCCGCCCGCACCCCGGCCAGCCACTCGGCGTGCTCGCGCGGGTCCTTGAGCACCCCGCCGGTGGAGTCCTCCAGATTGCAGCCGACGGCACCCGCCGCCAGCAGCCGCTCCACCAGCTCCCCGGGTGCCAGCCCGTACCCGTCCTCCACGTCCGCCGAGACCGGCACGTCGACGGACCGGGCGATCCGCGCGACCGCCGCGAACATCTCACCGGCCGGGGTCCGCCCGTCCTCGTACCCGAGGGAGGCGGCGACCCCGGCACTGGGCGTTGCCAGCGCCGGGAACCCGGCGTCGGCGAGGACCCGGGCGCTCGCCGCATCCCAGGGGCCGGGCAGGACGAGCGGGTCGCCCGGAAGCCGGCCGTGGTGCAGGGCGCGGAAGGTGCCGGCCATCATGGTGTGTAACCCCCCGGCGGGATGCGGCGGGCGACCATCAGCCGGTTCCAGCTATTGATGGCGGCGACCAGCCCGACGAGGTGGGCCAGCTCGCCGTCCGCGAAGTGCGCGGCGGCCCGCTCGTACACGGCGTCGGGCACGAAGCCGTCGGTCAGGACCGTCACCGCCTCGGTCAGCGCGAGCGCGGCCCGTTCCCGCTCGCTGTAGAGCTCCTCGGCCTCCTCCCAGGCGTCGAGCAGACCGAGCCGCTGCTCGCTCTCCCCGTTCTCGCGGGCGAGGGCGAGGTGCATGTCCAGGCAGAACGCGCAGTGGTTGAGCTGCGAGGCCCGGATCATCACCAGCTCGGCGAGCACGGGATCGCCGAGGCCCTTCTTCGCCGCCGCGGCGAGCGCGGACAGGGTCTGCCCGACCTGCCGGTCCAGGAGCCGCGTCCGGGCCGTCATCCGTGCTGCCCCGGCCGGTAGTGCCCCGGGGTCATGCGGCAGGTCACGCCGAAGCGGTTCCAGGCGTTGATCACCGTGATGACGGCGATGAGCTGCGCCAGCTCCGGCTCGTCGAAGACCTTCGCGGCCCGCTCGTAGACCTCGTCGGGGACGAAACCGTCCGTCAGCACGGTCACGGCCTCCGTCAGCTCCAGCGCCGCCAGCTCCTTCCCGGTGTAGAAGTGCCGCGACTCCTCCCAGGCGCTGAGCTGGATGATCCGCTCCACGCTCTCGCCGGCCGCGAGGGCGTCCTTGCTGTGCATGTCGATGCACAGCGCGCAGCGGTTGATCTGGGAGGCGCGGATCTTCACCAGCTCGTAGAGCGTCGGGTCCACACCCCGCCGGGCGGCCGCGTCGAGCCGGACCATGGCCTTGTACACCTCGGGCGCGTGCCCGGCCCAGTCGAGCCGTACGGGCAGTTCCGGGGCGTGGCGCGCGGTCGTCGTGTCATCGGTGTGCGTCGTCATGCCTCGACCCTAGGAACGAAGCAGCCCAGGGGTATGGTCCATTTCCATGGCGAAACCCTGGGCCACTCTCGGCGTCGACCTGCACCTGGAACCGGCCGGGCCGGGACTGCGACGCGGGCTGACCGACGCCCTGCGCGAGGCCGTCCGCACCGGCCGCCTGGCCGCCGGCACCCGGCTGCCCTCCTCCCGCGCCCTCGCCGCCGACCTCGGCATCGCCCGCAACACCGTCGCCGACGCCTACGCCGACCTCGTCGCCGAGGGCTGGCTCACCGCGCGCCAGGGCTCCGGCACCCGCGTCGCGGACCGCGCCGTCGTACCGCCCGCCGGCTCGGCCCCGCGCCCCCGCGTCAGCACCCGCCCCGCCTACGATCTCCGCCCGGGCACGCCCGACCTGGCCTCCTTCCCGCGCGCGGAGTGGCTCCGGGCGGCCCGCCGCGCCCTCAACGCCGCCCCCCACGACGCCCTCGGCTACGGCGACCCGCGCGGGCGCCCGGAGCTGCGCACCGCGCTGGCCGGCTACCTCGCCCGTGCCCGCGGCGTGCGCACCGACCCCGAACGCCTCCTGGTCCTCGGCGGGTTCGCCCACGGCCTGACCCTGCTCGCCGCCGTGCTGAAGGCGCGCGGCGTGCACACCGTCGCCGTCGAGTCGTACGGCCTCCACGTCCACCGCGACCTGCTGACCGCCGCCGGACTGCGCACCGTCCCGCTGCCCTTCGACGCCCGCGGCACCGACCCCGTCGCCCCGGCCGGCGCGGGCGCGGTGCTGCTCACCCCCGCCCACCAGTTCCCGATGGGCGTGCCCCTGCACCCCGACCGGCGGGCCGCCGTCGTGGACTGGGCGCGGCGCACCGGCGGCCTGGTCCTGGAGGACGACTACGACGGCGAGTTCCGCTACGACCGCCAGCCCGTCGGCGCCCTCCAGGGCCTGGACCCCGACCGCGTCGTCCATCTCGGCACCGCGAGCAAGTCCCTCGCCCCCGGCCTGCGGCTGGCCTGGGCCGCGCTCCCGCCGGGCCTCGCCGACGACCTCACGGCGACCCGCGGGGGCCTCGACACCAGCGGCGTGCTGGACCAGCTGACCCTGGCCGAGTTCCTCACCTCCGGCGCCTACGACCGCCACGTCCGCTCGACCCGCCTGCGCTACCGGCGCCGCCGGGACGCCCTGGTCGCGGCGCTCGCCGGCCGCGCCCCCGAGGTGCGGGTCACCGGGATCGCGGCCGGCCTGCACGCCGTCCTCCGCCTGCCGCCCGGCACCGAACAGCAGACGGTCCGGGCGGCGGCCTGGCAGGGCCTCGGCCTGTACGGCCTGTCCCTGTTCCGCCATCCGGAGGCCGTCACCGAACCCCTGGACGCCGTGGTCGTCGGCTACGGCACCCCGCCCGACCATGCCTGGTCAGGGGCCCTGGACGCGCTGTGCCGGGCGCTGCCGTAGAGTCCACCCGCGGTGCGGGCCGTACACGCGTCCGGCTCAACCGTCGTACAGGTCGTGGAGAACGAGTCGGCGGGCCTGGCATCCGGGAGTCCTCGGGCCTGATCACGGACGAGTACGCGAGGTTCCTGCCCCACGTGATCCTCCGAGGGGGCGACGCTCCCGCATCGCGGACACTCCCCGCACCCCTCCACCGGCCCGGGTACGCTGACCGTGGGCCGTGACTGGCGCGCTGGGATGGGACCAACCATCGGGGAGCGGCCCGGGCAGGGAGAGCCGTGCGCCTGGGCCGAGCCGAACGCCGACCACTACGCCCGGAGGTCCCCATGTCCGCGGAGCAGCAGCTCACCCCCGCTTCCACCGCCTACCGCGCCGCCCTCGACGTGATCCGCACCGTCGAGCCGCGCGTCGCCGACGCCATCGGCCAGGAGGTCGCCGACCAGCGCGAGATGCTCAAGCTGATCGCCTCCGAGAACTACGCCTCCCCGGCCACCCTGCTGACCATGGGCAACTGGTTCAGCGACAAGTACGCCGAGGGCACCGTCGGCCGCCGCTTCTACGCCGGCTGCCGCAACGTCGACACCGTCGAGTCGCTGGCCGCCGAGCACGCCCGGGAACTCTTCGGCGCCCGCCACGCCTACGTCCAGCCGCACTCCGGCATCGACGCCAACCTCGTCGCCTTCTGGGCCGTGCTCGCCGACCGCGTCGAGGTGCCGTTCCTGGAGAAGACCGGCGTCCGCCAGGTCAACGACCTCTCCGAGGCGGACTGGGCCGAGCTGCGCCAGGCCTTCGGCAACCAGCGCATGCTCGGCATGTCCCTCGACGCGGGCGGCCACCTCACCCACGGCTTCCGCCCGAACATCTCCGGCAAGATGTTCGACCAGCGCTCCTACGGCACGGACCCCGCCACCGGCCTCATCGACTACGAGGCCCTGCGCGCCCAGGCCCGCGAGTTCAAGCCGCTGATCATCGTCGCCGGCTACTCCGCCTACCCCCGCCTGGTGAACTTCCGGATCATGCGCGAGATCGCCGACGAGGTCGGCGCCACCCTCATGGTCGACATGGCGCACTTCGCCGGTCTGGTCGCGGGCAAGGTGCTCACCGGCGACTTCGACCCGGTCCCGCACGCCCAGATCGTCACGACGACCACCCACAAGTCGCTGCGCGGCCCGCGCGGCGGCATGGTGCTGTGCGACGACTCCCTCAAGGACCAGGTCGACCGCGGCTGCCCGATGGTCCTCGGCGGCCCGCTCCCGCACGTCATGGCCGCCAAGGCCGTCGCCCTCGCCGAGGCCCGGCAGCCCGCGTTCCAGGACTACGCCCGGCGCATCGTCGACAACTCCCGCGCCCTCGCCGAGGGCCTGACGCGCCGCGGCGCCACCCTGGTGACGGGCGGCACGGACAACCACCTCAACCTGATCGACGTGGCGTCCTCCTACGGCCTCACCGGCCGGCAGGCCGAGCAGGCCCTGCTGGACTCCGGCATCGTCACCAACCGCAACGCCATCCCGGCCGACCCGAACGGCGCCTGGTACACCTCCGGCATCCGCGTCGGCACCCCGGCGCTGACCACGCGGGGCCTCGGCACCGCCGAGATGGACGAGGTCGCGGGCCTGATGGACCGCGTCCTGACGGCCACCGAGCCGGGCACCACCAAGTCGGGCGCCCCCTCCAAGGCGTCGCACGTCCTGGACGGGAAGATCTCCGACGAGATCTCCCGCCGGGCCACGGACCTGGTGGCGGGCTTCCCGCTCTACCCGGAGATCGACCTGGGCTGAGGCGCCTCGGAAGGGGTGCGGGGGATCGCGCCGGGCCTCGGACGGCCCGCGGTTCCCCACCCCGGGAGCCACCCTCCGGGCTCTGAGAGAATGGCGCCATGGCCTCTGAACGCCCGCCCGTCTCCCACCACCACCCTCAGGGGAATGGCTCCGCCATGCAGCATCGTCCCCGCGTGCTCTCCGGTATCCAGCCGACCTCCGGCTCGTTCCACCTCGGCAACTACCTCGGCGCCGTCCGCCAGTGGGTCGACATGCAGAACACCCACGACGCGTTCTACATGGTCGTCGACCTGCACGCGATCACGGTCCCGCAGGACCCGAAGGTGCTCCGGGAGAACACCCGTGTCGCCGCCGCCCAGCTCCTCGCGGCCGGCCTCGACCCGGAGCACTGCACGCTGTTCGTGCAGAGCCACGTGCCCGAGCACGCCCAGCTCGGCTGGCTGATGAACTGCATCACGGGCTTCGGCGAGGCCTCCCGGATGACCCAGTTCAAGGACAAGTCCGCCAAGCAGGGCAGCGACCGCACCACCGTCGGCCTGTTCACGTACCCGATGCTGATGGTCGCCGACATCCTGCTCTACCAGGCCGACCAGGTCCCCGTCGGCGAGGACCAGCGCCAGCACCTGGAGCTGACCCGCGACCTCGCCGACCGGTTCAACCAGACCTACGGCGACACCTTCACCATGCCGAGCGCGTACATCCTCAAGGAGACCGCGAAGATCTACGACCTTCAGGACCCGACCGCCAAGATGAGCAAGTCGGCGGCCACCCCGAAGGGCCTGATCAACCTGCTCGACGAGCCGAAGGCCACCGCGAAGAAGGTCAAGAGCGCGGTCACGGACACCGACACGGTGATCCGCTTCGACCGTGAGCACAAGCCTGGCGTCAGCAACCTGCTGACGATCTACTCCACCCTCACCGGCACCACCGTCCCCGAGTTGGAGCAGCAGTACGAGGGCAAGGGCTACGGCGCGCTGAAGACGGACCTCGCCGAGATCATGGTCGAGTTCGTGTCGCCCTTCCGGGAGCGCACCCAGCAGTACCTCGACGACCCGGAGACCCTCGACGCGGTGCTGGCCAAGGGTGCGGAGAAGGCGCGCGCCGTCGCCGCCGAGACCCTCGCCCGGGCGTACGACGGCATGGGCTTCCTGCCCGCCAAGCACTGACCGGCGGTACCGCACCGAGCGCCCGGCACGCCACCGTAGCGCTGCACATCACGCCGGTTGCGCCTGCCCGGGACAGGGTCGTGGCCGTACAGTCGATAACCGGGTGGCCGTATCGGCGGCCACCGCCGCACGCCGGTGGGCGGGCGGCACCGACAGAACGACAGGGAGACGACGTGGGGACCGTAACGATCGGCGTGTCGATCGCGGTCCCGGAGCCTCACGGCAGCCGGCTTCAGCAGCTGCGCGCGGGCTTCGGCGACGCCGCGGCGCACGGCATCCCCACGCACGTCACGCTGCTGCCGCCGACCGAGATCGACGGCGCGGCGCTGCCCGCGGTCGAGTCGCACCTGGCGGAGGTGGCGGCCCGCGGCCGGCCCTTCCCGATGCGGCTGTCCGGCACCGGGACCTTCCGCCCGCTGTCGCCCGTGGTCTTCGTCCAGGTCGTCGAGGGCGCCGCGGCCTGCTCCTGGCTCCAGAAGCGGGTCCGCGACTCCTCCGGGCCGATGGCGCGCGAACTGCAGTTCCCGTACCACCCGCACGTCACGGTCGCGCACGGCATCGACGAGGCCGCCATGGACCGCGCCTACGAGGAGCTGGCCGACTACGAGGCCCAGTGGCCCTGCACCGGCTTCGCGCTCTACGAGCAGGGTGCCGACGGGGTGTGGCGCAAGCTGCGCGAGTTCCCCTTCGGCAGCGCGGTCGTGCCCCCGCAGTCGGGACGCCTGGAGACCGGCTCCCTGCCGGCCCGCTAGGCCCGCCCTTCGGGCGAACGACGGGAGTTCGACGACAGGACCCGGCCCTACACCGGAAGCCGCCGGAACACCCCCCGCGGCAGGTGCCGCAGCGCCGACATCACCACCCGCAGCGCGCCCGGCACCCACACCGTCTCCGAGCGGCGCCGCAGCCCCAGCTCGATGGCCGTGGCGACCGCCTCCGGCGTCGTGGCGAGCAGCGACTCCTCCATCCCGGCCGTCATCCGCGACCGCACGAACCCGGGGCGCACGACCATGACGTGCACGCCCGTGCCGTGCAGCGCGTCGCCGAGACCCTGCGCGAAGGCGTCCAGGCCGGCCTTGCTGGAGCCGTAGATGAAGTTGGCCCGGCGGGCCCGCTCCCCGGCCACGGACGACAGCACCACCAGGGAGCCGTGCCCCTGCGCCTGGAGCGCGCGGGCGCTCACCAGGCCGGCCGAGACCGCGCCGGTGTAGTTGGTCTGCGCGACCCGCACGGCGTTCAGCGGCTCGCGCTCGTCGTGCGCCTGGTCCCCGAGGACCCCGAACGCCAGGAGCACCAGGTCGATGTCGCCCTCGGCGAACACCTTGCCCAGCGCCTCCTCGTGGGACCCGGGATCCAGCGCGTCGAAGGCGACGGTGCGCACCTCGGCGCCCAGCCCGCGCACCTGCTCCGCCGCCGCGTCCAGGGCGGGGGAGGGACGGCCGGCCAGCCAGACCGTGCGGGTGCGGCGGGCGACCAGGCGGCGCACGGTGGCCAGCGCGATCTCGGACGTACCGCCGAGGACGAGAAGGGACTGGGGGAGGCCGAAGGCGTCCTTCACGACAGCTCCAGAAAGGGTCAGAGGGCGAGGCGCCGGGACAGGTCGGACCTGAACACCCCGCGGGGGTCCAGCTCCGCGCGCAGCGCGCGGAAGTCGTCCAGGCGCGGGTACATCGCGGCGAGCAGCTCGGGCCGCAGCCGGGAGTCCTTGGCGAGGTAGACGCGGCCGCCGGCCCCGGCGACCTCCTCGTCGAGCTCGTCGAGGAAGGCACCGAGCCCCGGCAGCCCGGCCGGGACGTCCAGCGCCAGGGTCCAGCCGGGCACCGGGAACGACAGCCAGCCGGGGTCGGCCTGCCCGAAGCGCTTGAGGACGGCCAGGAAGGACGGGCAGCGGTGCGCGGAGATGCGCCGCACGATCCGGCGCAGGGTCTCCTCCCGGCCGTGCCCGACGACGAACTGGTACTGCACGAAGCCGCCGCGGCCGTAGACGCGGTTCCAGTGGGGCACCCCGTCCAGGGGGTGGAAGAAGGTGGAGATCCGCTGGAGCTGCCCGCGGCGCGCACGGGGGGCCCTGCGGTACCAGAGCTCGTTGAACAGGCCCACGCTCGTCCGGTTGAGGAGCCCTTCCGGCAGGAAGGCGGGGGCGGCCGGCAGGCGGGAGGTGCGGAACGCCGTCGGATCGCGCCGGGCGCGGGCGTCCAGCGCGTCCGGCGGGGCGTGGTCCCCGCGGGTGAGCACCGCCCGCCCGGTCGCCGCGCCGCGCGCGAGGAGGTCGATCCAGGCGACCGAGTAGCGGTAGCGGTGGTCGGTGGCCGTCAGACGGGCCATGAGGTCGTCGAGGTCGGTGGCGCGCTCGGTGTCGACCGACATCAGCGCGGTCCCGACCGGCTGGAGCCGCACGGTCGCGGCGAGGATCACCCCGGTCAGGCCCATGCCGCCGGCGGTGGCGTCGAACAGCGGTGTGCCGCGGTCCACGGTGCGGACCCCGCCGTCGGCGGTGAGCAGCTCCAGGGACGGCACGTGCCGGGCGAACGACCCGGACACGTGGTGGTTCTTGCCGTGGATGTCGGCGCCGATCGCCCCGCCGACCGTCACGTAGCGGGTGCCGGGCGTCACCGGCACGAACCAGCCGAGCGGCAGCAGGACCTCCATCAGCCGGTGCAGGGAGACCCCCGCGTCGCACACCACGGTGCCGCCGTCGGCGTCGATGGCGTGGATCCGGTCCAGGCCCGTCATGTCGAGCACGGCGCCGCCCGCGTTCTGCGCCGCGTCGCCGTACGCCCGGCCCAGGCCCCGGGGGATGCCGCCGCGGGCCCCGCAGTCCCGGACGGCCGCCGCGGCCTCCTCGTACGTCCGCGGACGGACCAGACGGGCCGCGGTGGGCGCCGTGCGGCCCCAGCCGGTGACGGTGCCCCACTCGGTGTCGGGAACGGTGTCGGCAGACATGCCGGTGACCGTATCCCCCTTGTGCGAGCGATCAGTTACGAAACATCCCGTCCCTCCCCGAAACGGGTGATTAATGGTATGTCGCCCGATCATGCCGGACTTCACGCCCCGTCGGCGTGAACAGTGAGTCCACATGGACGACCTCGACGACATGGACCACCGGATCGTGACGGCGCTCAGAGCCTGCGGCACGGACCCGCGCGTGGCCGCCGCCGCGCGCACCCTGTCCCGGGCCGGGGAGCACGGTGCGCTGTGGCTCGCGACGGGCCTCGCCGGAGCCGCCGTGGACCGCGGGCGGCGCACGGCGTGGCTGCGCGGCACGGCGCTCACCGCGGGCGCGCACCTGGCCAGCATGGGGGTGAAGCGGATCGTGCGCCGTCCCCGCCCCGCGCACGTCCAGCCGCTGGTGCGCACCGCGGGCCGGCACTCCTTCCCCAGCTCCCACGCCACCTCCGCCGCGGCCGCCGCCGTCGTCTTCGGCGCGCTCGGCGTGCGCGCGGCCTGGCCGCTGGCCGCCGCCGTGTGCGTGTCCCGGCTGGTCGTCGGCGTCCACTACCCGTCCGACGTGGTGGCGGGCGCGGCCCTGGGCGCGCTCACCGCCCGGCTGGGGGCCGACTGGATGCGGGAGGGGACCCGGTGACCGACACGGCCGTCCTGCGGCAGCGCGCCACCGAACAGCCCCCGCGGCCCGCCCCGCCCGGCCGCGGCGGCCTCGCGGGCGGCCTGCTCAGGACCGCGCGGCCGCGCCAGTGGATCAAGAACGTGCTGGTCGTCGCCGCCCCGGCCGCCGCCGGCGAGCTGTTCTCCCGGCACGCCCTGGGCCGGCTCGCCCTGGTCTTCGTCCTGTTCACCGCCTGCGCCGCCGCCGTCTACCTCGTCAACGACGCCCGCGACGCCGAGGCCGACCGCGCCCACCCGGTCAAACGCCACCGCCCGGTCGCCGCCGGGCAGGTCCCCGTCCCGGTCGCCTACGCCGTCGGCGGCGCCCTGGGCGTCCTCGCGCCCGTCCTCGCGGCCCGGCTGTGTCCACCGGCCGTCACCGCCCTGCTGGTCGCCTACCTGGCGATGCAACTGGCGTACTGCGTCAGCCTCAAGCACGTGCTGGTCGTCGATCTCGCCGTCGTCACCACCGGGTTCCTGATGCGGGCCATGGTCGGCGGGCTCGCGCTGGACATCCCGCTGTCGCGCTGGTTCCTCATCACCACCGGTTTCGGCGCCCTGTTCATGGTCTCCGCCAAGCGCTACAGCGAGGCCGTGCAGATGGCCGGCGAGGCGGGCGCCACCCGTGCGCTGCTCACCGAGTACACCACCGGCTACCTGCGTTTCGTCTGGCAGCTCGCGGCCGGCGTCGCCGTCCTCGGCTACTGCCTGTGGGCCATGGAGGAGGGCGGTGTCCCGCACACCAGCGTGCTGCCCTGGCGGCAGCTGTCCATGGTCGCCTTCATCCTCGCCGTGCTGCGCTACGCCGTCTTCGCCGACCGCGGCACGGCCGGCGAGCCCGAGGACGTCGTCCTGCGCGACCGGGCCCTGGCACTGATCGGCCTGGTGTGGCTGGCGATGTACGGCCTGGCGGTGGCCAATTGGTAGCCGGCCGGCGCGAACTGGTGGGCTTCGCCCTGGCCGGGCTCCTCGCCTACGCCGTCGACCTCGGGCTCTTCACCGTCCTGCGCGGCCCCGCCGGCCTCGGCCCGCTCACCGCCAAGTCCCTGTCCTTCGTCGCCGGCTGCTCCGTGGCCTACGCGGGCAACGCCCTGGGCACCTACCGGCACGCCCGCCCGCGCGGACTGCGTCCGTACCTCGTGTTCTTCGCCGTGAACGCCGCCGGGGCCGCCGTGCAGCTGCTGTGCCTGGCCGTCAGCCACTACGGCCTCGGTCTCACCTCGCAGCGCGCCGACACGGTCTCCGGCGCGGGAATCGGCATGGCGCTGGCCACCATCCTGCGTTTCTGGGGCACACGGACACTGGTCTTCCGCTCCGGGAAGACACCCGGCCGCCGGCCGGGATCATGGACCGGGACGACCGGGGGCAGCGTCGGATCATGGACTGGCTGAAGAAGCTCCCCGTGGTGGGGCCGTGGATCGCCCGGCTGATGACCACGCACGCGTGGCGGTCGTACGAGCGGCTGGACCGGGTCAAGTGGACGCGGCTGGCCGCCGCGATGACGTTCACCAGCTTCGTCGCGCTCTTCCCGCTGCTCAGCCTCGCCGCCGCCGTCGCGGCCGCCACGCTCAGCCAGAAGCAGCAGGACCGGCTCCAGGACAAGATCGCCGAGCAGGTGCCGGGCATCTCCGGCCAGCTCGACATCCAGGGCCTGGTCGACAACGCCGGCACGGTCGGCCTCATCGCCGGCCTCCTGCTGCTCTTCACCGGCATAGGCTGGGTCGACGCCACCCGGGGCTGTCTGCGCGCCGTCTGGGAGGTGCCGGACGAGGAGGAGAACCCGCTCCTGCACCGGGCCAAGGACGCGGGTGTCCTCGTCGGCCTGGGCGGCGCGCTCCTGGTCACCGTCGGCATCTCCACCGTCGCCTCGGCGCTGGTCGGCTGGATCATCCGCCAGCTCGGCATCGCCGAGGGCGGCTTCGGCAGCGTCCTGCTGCACATCGCCGCCGTCGCCGTCGCCGTCCTCGCCGACTTCCTCCTGCTGCTGTACGTGCTGACCCTGCTCCCCGGCGTCCAGCCGGGCCGCCGCCGCCTGGTGGTGGCCGCCCTGATCGGCGCGGTCGGCTTCGAACTGCTCAAGCTGCTGCTGAGCGGCTACATGCAGGGCGTCGCCACGAAGAGCATGTACGGCGCCTTCGGCGTCCCGGTCGCCCTGCTGCTGTGGATCAACTTCACCTCGAAGCTGGTGCTGTTCTGCGCCGCCTGGACGGCGACGGGCAGCAAGGCCGAGGAGCTCACGGACGGGACCGGCGGCGCACCAGCTCCGGCAGCGGCCAGCGACGATTGACCAGGAACGCCCCGCCGGTCAGCAGCACCAGCACCCCGGCGGCGATGCCGGCCGCGATCCCGACGCCGGTGGAGCCGTCCGCGGCCGGGGCGCCCGCCACGGGCTTCGTCCCCATGACGGCCTTCCCGCCCGCGCCCCCGGCCTGACCCGAGTCGTCGGGTTCCGCGCTCGCCGCCACCGCGCTCCTCGGCGGCACCAGCTCACCGACCGGCCTCACCTTGCCGGCCGCCTGGAAACCCCAGTCGAACAGCCGGGCGGTCTCCTTGTAGACCTCGTTGTGCTCCTTCTTCGCCGGGTTCATCACGGTGACCAGCAGCACCCTGCCGTCGCGCTCGGCGACCCCGGTGAAGGTGGCGCCCGCGTTCGTGGTGTTGCCGTTCTTCACCCCGGCGATGCCGGGGTAGACGGCTATGTCCGGGTCGCCCCGCAGCAGCCGGTTGGTGTTCTGGATCTCGAAGGACTTGCGGTACGCCTTGCCCTTCTTGTCCTTGGCCGTCTCGCCCGGGAACTTCGCGCGGACCGTCGAGGCGTACTCGCGGAAGTCCTTCTTCTGCAGCCCCGAGCGGGCGAACAGCGTCAGGTCGTACGCGGAGGAGACCTGGTGCGGCGCGTCGTAGCCGTCGGGGCTGACCACGGT
The DNA here is from genome assembly GCF_056173025.1 of Streptomyces sp. 63XJN7_1_ISO-PGPR-S23-121. Lineage (NCBI taxonomy): Bacteria > Bacillati > Actinomycetota > Actinomycetes > Kitasatosporales > Streptomycetaceae > Streptomyces > Streptomyces sp. 63XJN7_1_ISO-PGPR-S23-121. The sequence continues at coordinate 855,882 of NZ_CM149653.1, forward strand.
CGTGTCGAGGGCCTGGAGCTCCGCGGCGTGCTCGTTCATCTCCGCCACGGTCCTGTCGACCCCGCCGTTCATCGCCGACAGCACGTGCACGGCGTCGTTGCCCGACATCAGGAAGACGCCGCGCCAGAGATCCTCGACGGTGTAGGTCTCCTCCTCCTTGACGCCGACCAGGCTGGACCCGGCGCCGACGCCGGCCAGGTCGGACACCGCCACCCTGTGCCGCGTGGTCTTCGGCCACTTCGGCAGCAGCGTGTCGGCGAACAGCATCTTCAGGGTGCTCGCCGGGGCCAGGCGCCAGTGCGCGTTGTGCGAGGCGAGCACGTCGCCGGTCTCGGCGTCGGCCACGATCCAGGACCGGGCGGTGAGGTCCTTGGGCAGGACGGGGGCCCCGCCCGCGAGATCGACCTGCGTCCCGGGCCGCCCGAGCCGCGTGCCGCCCACGGAGGACATCGACGCCGGGGGAGTGGCCGTGGGACTCGCCGTGGGGCTCGGGGCGGCGAGCGCGGCGGGCGCGAGGAGGGTGAGCGCGGTCAGGGCGGCGGCGGTGACCGGCAGGGAACGCCGGACTGTCTTCATGGATGCGGGCACGAGCGGCAACGTACCGCCCGCCACCGGCGTCCTCCCACCCCGCTCCCCACCCCGCGAACGGAACCGGACATCCGGCGGCGATACTGGGTTCATGAAGCTCAGCCGCCCCGTCTCCTGGTTCCTGCTCGCCTTCGGGGTGTGGAGCTGGATCATCTGGATCACTTTCGTCAAAAACCTGGTCAAGGACGGCAGCGGGCTGGCCTTCGAGGACGGCGACCCCACGGCGTACTTCTGGGTGCACCTGCTGCTCGCGGTCGTCTCCTTCGTATTGGGGACGGTCGTCGGGGCCATCGGGTTGCGCGGCGTGCGCGCACTGCGCCGAACGTCATAACGTCACCGACGTCACAACTGAGGGGATCCGACGGCATGGTGGTCGTCATCGCGCTGGTCGCAGTGGTCGTGCTGGGCGTGGTCGTGCTGGCGAACCGGTACGTGTGGCTGCGCCTGTTCCGCGACACCACCCGGGGCCCCGGCCCCGTCCGCCGCGCGGGTGCGGTGGTGATCACCGGGGGCTGGGTGCTGGCCGTCGGCGCGCTGGTCGCCGAGCGCACGGGCGCCCCCTTCTGGCTCCAGCGCGTCCTGGCCTGGCCCGGCTTCCTGTGGCTGGCCCTGTCGATATACCTGCTGCTGGCGGTGCTCGCGGGCGAGGCCGTACGGCCGCTGCTGCGCAGGTTCCTGGAGCGTCGGGCAGCCGCGAAGCCGGCGGAGCCGGACGAGCTGCCGGTGCCGGCCCCGGCCGCGGACCCGGAGCGCATGCCGGCGGGCTCCGTGCCGCCCGGCACACCCTCCGCGGAGTCCGAGCCGCCCGCCGCCGCGCCCGCGCCCACGCCGCCGGGCTCCCTCGCCGTCCCCTCGCGCCGCCTGTTCGTCTCCCGCGTCGTCGCCGGCGCCGCCGCCGCGGCGGCCGTCGGGACGGTCGCCGGCGGCACCTACGGCGTGCTGCGCGGCCCGAAGGTGAAGCGGGTCACCGTGCCGCTGGCCAAACTGCCGCGCGCGGCGCACGGTTTCCGCATCGCCGTGGTCAGCGACATCCACCTCGGCCCGGTGCTGGGCCGGGGCTTCGCGCAGACGGTCGTCGACACGATCAACTCCACGCAGCCCGACCTCGTCGCCGTCGTCGGCGACCTGGTGGACGGCAGCGTGAAGGACCTCGGCCCCGCGGCCGCCCCGCTCGCGCAGCTCCGGGCCCGGCACGGCGCGTACTTCGTCACCGGCAACCACGAGTACTTCTCCGGCGCCGAGCAGTGGGTCGCCGAGGTACGGCGGCTCGGCCTCATCCCGCTGGAGAACGCCCGCACCGAACTGCCCCACTTCGACCTGGCCGGCGTCAACGACGTGGCGGGCGAGGACGAGGGCCAGGGCCCCGACTACGCCCGCGCCCTCGGCGACCGCGACCGGGCCCGCGCCTGCGTGCTGCTCGCCCACCAGCCGGTGCAGATCCACGACGCCGTCGACCACGGCGTCGACCTCCAGCTCTCCGGCCACACCCACGGCGGCCAGCTCTGGCCCGGCAACCTGATCGCGGGCGTCGCCAACCCGACCCTGGCGGGCCTGGAGCGCTACGGCGACACCCAGCTCTACGTCAGCCGGGGCGCGGGCGCCTGGGGCCCGCCCACGCGGGTGGGCGCGCCGTCGGACATCACGGTGATCGAGCTGGCGTCCCGTCAGGCCTGACGGGAGGGCTTCCCGGCCGCGGGGTCGGGAAGCGCCTTCGTCATGCCGGGCAGGAAGTCCGTGAACAGCTCGTGCACCTCGCGCACCAGCGGGCGCAGCACCCGGAACCGGGCCAGCGCGACGCCCCGGGCGGTGATCCGGGCGCCGCGCTCGGCGAGCCGGTAGCTGCGCTCGCGGCCCTCGGTGCGGTCGAAGATCCAGTACAGGACGAGGCCCATTTGGGAGAGCCACATCAGCTCCGGCAGGATGTCCCGCAGTTCCTCCGGCACCTTGGTCTTCGTGCCGGCCAGCACCGAGCGGTGGACGCTGATGGCCTCCACGCGCGCGTGCTCCGACTCCGGGGAGAAGGGGCTGAGCGGGCTGTCCGGGTCGGCGGCGTTCTTGAAGAACTGCACCGCGAACTCGTGGTACGGCGTCGCGATGTCCAGCCACACCTTCAGCACGCCGGCGAGCCGCGCCTCCAGGTCGGTCTCCCGCGCCAGGACCTCCCGGACCGCCGCCTGGTGCTCGGCGGCGATCCGGTCGTAGAAGCCCTGGATCAGGTGCTCCTTGCCCGCGAAGTAGTAGTAGGCGTTGCCGACGGAGACGCCGGCCTCCTGGGCGATGGCCCGCATGGTCGTCCGGTCGTAGCCGCGTTCCTGGAACAGCCGCATGGCCGTCTCCAGGATCAGCGCGCGGGTCTGCTCGGACTTGCTGAGGGGGGCACCGTCGTCGGGGCCGTCGTTCTTCGCAGGCACAGGAAGAGAGCCTAACGAGTGGCGCAGGCGCCGTCGTCGCAGCCCGGTCCGGTGTACAGCCAGCCGAGCCCCGGCTCGTACACCCAGCCGTCCGCGCGCCGGTAGCCGTTGCCGCCCCAGCGCTGCCGGGTGTCGCGCCACCTGGCGGCGGCCAGGACGGCGCCGCGGGCCAGCCGGGCCCCGGCGGGGGTGCTGAGCCGGTGGGCGAGCGGGCGGTGTGCGCGCAGGGCCCACAGGACGACGATCCAGGCCGCGGCGCCCAGGTACACCTGCCCGGCGTCGCCGACGACGGTGACCTCGTCGAGGGAGGTGCCGTGGTCCAGGCCGGGGAACCGTCGCCGGGCCTCCTCCGACCCCGCCGGGACCGGCTCCAGCGGCACCAGCCGCGGCTGCCGCAGCAGCCAGTCCCGTACATGGGTGCACAGGGAGCACTCGGCGTCGTAGAGGACGGTGAGCCGGCGCACGGGGGCGCCGGCCGTCCCGGGGGCGGGAGCCATCGGCTCAGGCCCCGGCCGTCGGGGCCACCCAGCCCTGCGGCGGGACCGGCGGCACCTGCTCCCGCTCCATCACCCCGCGCCGCCGGATGCGGTTGAGCACGTACACGTTGCCGAGGTGCATCACGCCGAGCACCAGCAGCACCACGCCCACCTTGGTCGACAGCGCCTCGAAGATGCCCCGGGTGTCGGTGATCGTCCCGTCGCCGCTGAGGTACAGGGCGACGAAACCGAGGTTGACGAGGTAGAAGCCGACCACCAGCAGGTGGTTCACGGCGTCGGCGAGCTTCTCGTTGCCGTGCAGGACGTCGGCGAGGAAGACCCGGCCGTTGCGGCTGAGCGTGCGGGCCACCCAGACGGTCAGACCGATGCTGACGACCAGGTAGATGACGTAGGCGATGACGGTGCGGTCCATGCCCCACCCCTTCTTGAACGCGTTCAAAACGCTGACGGGACTGACTGTAGACCCGCTTTTGAACGTGTTCAACTCAAGGGTGGAGTGGCCCGCGTCACGGGGCGGCGGTCACGGCCGGCGGCCGAGCTCCGGGCGCTTGGAGTAGTCGGTGAGGCCCACGACGTTGCCCCAGGGGTCGGCGAACTCGACGGTCCAGCCGGTGGCGACGGGGAACGGCTCGTCCAGCGGTGCGATGCCCGCGTCGCGCAGCGCCCGGGCCGCCGTGCGCGCGTCGGGCACCTCCAGCCACACCCGCGCGGAGGGCCACGGCGGCGGGCGCCGCCCGAACTCCTCCTCCGCCCGCAGCAGGACGCCCGGCGTCTCGCCGCCGACCTTCAGCAGCGCGATCCCGGCCTCGTCGAGCCGGAAGGCCACCGGGAAACCGGCCCGCTCGTAGAAGCCGACGGCCTCACCGAGGTCGCCGACGGGCAGCAGCACGTTGTCGAACCCGAGCAGTTCGTACGACTCGTCATCTGACATGGCGTCAGGCTAGGACGGTCATCGTCCGGAACGGCTGATTGTCATTCCTCGTGGGGCGCGCTCTTCGCCCGTCCGGCGGCAAGGACCCCCGGCGGCGTTCACCTCATGGGGTGGCACATGCCAAAGGGCCCCGCTTCCGGGGGAAGCGGGGCCCTCACCGGCCTACGGCGGCGAACCGGCGGACGTCAGAAGCGGCGCGTGATCAGCGCCCGCTTCACCTCCGCGATCGCCTTCGTGACCTCGATGCCGCGCGGGCAGGCGTCCGTGCAGTTGAAGGTCGTGCGGCAGCGCCAGACGCCGTCACGGTCGTTGAGGATCTCCAGCCGCTGCTCGCCGGCCTCGTCACGCGAGTCGAAGATGAAGCGGTGGGCGTTGACGATGGCCGCCGGGCCGAAGTACTGCCCGTCGTTCCAGAACACCGGGCACGAGGACGTGCACGCGGCGCACAGGATGCACTTCGTCGTGTCGTCGAAGCGCTCGCGGTCCTCGGCGGACTGCAGGCGCTCGCGCGTCGGCTCGTTGGTGTCCTTCGTGATCAGGAAGGGCATCACGTCCCGGTACGCCTGGAAGAACGGCTCCATGTCGACGACCAGGTCCTTGAGGACCGTCAGGCCCTTGATGGCCTCGACCGTGATCGGCTTCTCGGGGCTGATGTCCTTGATCAGCGTCTTGCAGGCCAGCCGGTTCTTGCCGTTGATCCGCATGGCGTCCGACCCGCAGATGCCGTGGGCGCAGGAACGGCGGAAGGTCAGCGTGCCGTCCAGCTCCCACTTGATCTTGTGAAGGGCGTCGAGGACGCGCTCCTTCGGGTCGATCTCCAGCTGGAAGTCCTGCCAGGTCGCCTCCGCCGAGACCTCCGGGTTGAACCGGCGGACGCGCAGGGTGACCGTGATGTACGGGGAGTCGGCGAAGCCGGCCTCGGGGGCCTTGTCGCTCTTCTCCATGACAGGGGTAGCCATCAGTACTTACGCTCCATCGGCTGGTAGCGGGTCTGGACGACCGGCTTGTAGTCCAGACGGATGGACTCGGTGCCGTCGTCGCCCACCTCGCGGTACGCCATGGTGTGGCGCATGAAGTTGACGTCGTCGCGGTTGGGGTAGTCCTCGCGGTAGTGACCGCCGCGGGACTCCTTGCGGGCGAGCGCGGACACCGCCATGACCTCGGCCAGGTCGAGCAGGTTGCCCAGCTCGACGGCCTCCAGCAGGTCGGTGTTGAACCGGCGGCCCTTGTCCTGGATCGCCACGTTCTTGTACCGCTTGCGCAGCTCGGCGATCTTCTCGACGGCCGTCTTGATCGTCTGCTCGGTGCGGAACACCATGACGTTGGCGTCCATGGTCTCCTGCAGCTCGCGGCGCAGTTCGGCCACCCGCTCGGAGCCGGTGGAGGTGCGCAGCCGCTCGATCTGCTCGACGACCAGGGACTCCGGGTTCTCCGGCAGCTCGACGAAGTCCGCCTTCTGGGAGTACTCCGCGGCGGCGATGCCCGCGCGGCGGCCGAAGACGTTGATGTCGAGCAGCGAGTTGGTGCCCAGGCGGTTGGCGCCGTGCACGGACACGCAGGCGACCTCGCCGGCCGCGTACAGACCCGGCACGACGGTGGTGTTGTCCGCGAGGACCTCACCCTCGACGTTGGTCGGGATGCCGCCCATGGCGTAGTGCGCGGTGGGCTGGATCGGGATCGGGTCCGTGTAGGGCTCGATGCCGAGGTAGGTCCGCGCGAACTCCGTGATGTCGGGCAGCTTGGCGTCCAGCTGCTCCGGCGGGAGGTGGGTGAGGTCCAGGTAGACGTGGTCGCCCTCGGGACCGCAGCCGCGGCCCTCGCGGATCTCCGTGTAGATGGAGCGGGAGACGACGTCACGGGACGCGAGGTCCTTCATGACCGGCGCGTACTTCTCCATGAAGCGCTCGCCGTCCTTGTTGCGGAGGATGCCGCCCTCACCGCGGGCGCCCTCCGTCAGCAGGATGCCCATGCGCCAGATGCCGGTCGGGTGGAACTGGAAGAACTCCATGTCCTCCAGCGGCAGCCCGCGCCGGTACACGGCGGCCTGGCCGTCACCGGTCAGCGTGTGCGCGTTGGACGTCACCTTGAAGAACTTGCCGGTGCCGCCGGACGCGTAGATCACGGCCTTCGCCTGGAAGACGTGGATCTCGCCGGTCGCCAGCTCGTACGCGACGACGCCGGCCGACCGCTTGACGCCGTCGACCTCGGTGATCAGCTGGTCCAGGACGTAGAACTCGTTGAAGAACTCCACGCCCTCCTTGACGCAGTTCTGGTACAGCGTCTGGAGGATCATGTGGCCGGTGCGGTCGGCCGCGTAGCAGGACCGGCGGACCGGGGCCTCGCCGTGGTTGCGGCTGTGACCGCCGAAGCGGCGCTGGTCGATGGTGCCGTCCGGGGTCCGGTTGAACGGCAGGCCCATCTTCTCCAGGTCGAGGACCGAGTCGATGGCCTCCTTCGCCAGGATCTCGGCGGCGTCCTGGTCGACCAGGTAGTCACCGCCCTTGACCGTGTCGAAGGTGTGCCACTCCCAGTTGTCCTCCTCCACGTTGGCCAGCGCGGCGGCCATGCCGCCCTGCGCGGCGCCCGTGTGGGAGCGGGTGGGGTAGAGCTTCGTCAGGACGGCGGTGCGGCTGCGCTTGGTCGACTCGATGGCCGCGCGCATGCCGGCGCCACCGGCGCCGACGATGACGGTGTCGTACTTGTGGATCTTCATGATTCTCGCAGCCCCGTGCCTAGCGGATGTTCGGGTCGAAGGTGAAGATCACCAGCGTGCCCAGCAGGATGGTGAACACCGTGGCGGTGTAGAGCAGGCCCTTGAGCCACAGCCGGGTGTTCGCGCGCTCCGCGTAGTCGTTGATGACCGTGCGCAGGCCGTTGCCGCCGTGCAGCATGGCGAGCCAGAGCATCAGCAGGTCCCAGACCTGCCAGAACGGCGAGGCCCAGCGGCCGGCCACGAAGGCGAAGCCGATCTTCGACACGCCGCCGTCCAGCACGAGCTGGATGAGCAGGTGCCCGATGACCAGGACGACCAGCACGACGCCGGACAGGCGCATGAAGAGCCAGGCGGCCATCTCGAAGTTGCCGCGCGTGGACTTCGGGGACTTCTTGGTCCGCTTGCGGGGCGGCTCGATCAGCGGCGCCGGGTTGTCCACGGTGTAGACGGAGGCGCCCGCGCCCTCGACGGGGCCGATGCCGGAGGGGGTGGTTTCAGTGGTCGACATGTGCGTCAGCTCCCGAAGAGTTCACGAGCGGCGTGCCCGAGGACGGGGTAGATCGCCCCGGCCATCAGCACGACCCACAGGGCGACGACGGTCCACAGCATCTGCTTCTGGTAGCGAGCGCCCTTGACCCAGAAGTCGACGGCGATGACACGCAGGCCGTTGAGCGCGTGGAACAGGATGGCGGCGACGAGGCCGTACTCCAGCAGCGCGACGATCGGCGTCTTGTACGTGGCCACGACGGTGTCGTAGGCCTCGGGGGACACGCGGACGAGAGCGGTGTCCAGCACGTGAACGAACAGGAAGAAGAAAATGAGGACGCCGGTGACTCGGTGAGCCACCCAGGACCACATTCCTTCCCGGCCGCGGTACAGCGTTCCAGCCGGCACGGAAGTTTCCTCCGGGAGCGGGGATTGGGGCCGCGCCGGCTTTCCTTGTCGGTCGGGCCCGGCCGGGTACGGTCCACCGGCCCCCAGCATCGTAGCGACGGTTGCCTGTGGTGCTTACGGGGGGCCTGCCTATGTGATCAAAGTTGCACTCAAAGGAGCAGTCGGCCGGCCGCGGGCGGTCACCGGGGCGGCGGTTCGCCCGGATTGCCGGCTGCGGGCCGCCCGAGGCCGCCGGTGGCCCGCTGTGGAGCCGCCGAGGTCACCGCCCCGTGCCCCCGAGGGTGCCGGTCAGCCGGGCCCTGGCCAGGCGCCGGAGCTCCTCGGCCGCCACCAGGCGCTCCTCGTCCGGATCGTTCGCCAATCGTGACCGGATGGCCGCCAGCACGTGGTTCAGCGCCTCGTCGGCGGTCAGGCCGTCCACGCAGATGACGAACGCGTGTCCGAAGCGGGCCTCGTAGGCCGCGGTCGCCGCGCTCAGGGCCGTGTGGGCCGCCGCGTACGTGTCCTCCGGCAGGGCGGGCAGCGCCTCCGACGCCAGGGCCTGCCCCAGCTCCCCCGGGGTCAGGTCGTACGCGGCCTCGTCGGCCGCCGCGAGGAGGGCGGGGAGGTCCGGGTAGGGCCGGTGGGCGGTGAGACGGTGCGCCCAGTCGCGGCTGTTCAGGCAGGTGAGCAGGGTGCGGGCGGCCTCCTCGGCGGGGGCCGTGTTGAAAAGTTCCAGCGAGGCGGGTGGTGCCGGTGCGGCGCGGGTTTGCACCGGCACCGGTATGGCGACTCGGCCGGAGAGATCTGGAAGACGGTGCACAGGCAGCGTGGGTCCTTGTGGGCGTCACGTGTGTGTCGGCAGTGGATTGTGCGAAATATGTGACGACACGTTATCGAGAGAGGGCATCGCATGTCCGTACGCTGCCCGAATTTCACCCGAACGGGAGAGTTTCGGAACATGTGGTGGACGCATGGTGGAGCAGTCGGCCTTAGGTTGGCGCTGTGAGCCAGCACGGACGCCGGGCACCGGCGCGCAAGGTGAGACAGCGGGCCGTGATCGCCGGAGCGGCGGTCGCGGCGCTCGGCGTGGGAGCCGGCCTGTGGGCCGCCGGCGGCGACGGGGACGGCGGGCCCGCGGGTTCGGCGGCGCGCTCCTCCGGCGAGGCGGCCGCCCCCTCCGCCTCGCCCAGCCCCAGTCGCTCGTACGCCCTGTCCAAGGAGCCGCGGACCATACCGGCCGTACGGCAGCACACCGCTGCCCGCGGCCCCGGCTGGCAGCCCGGCCCCGGTCACCGGGTCGTCGTCGCCGACCCGTCCCTCGCCGACGAGGGGCGTCTCGTGGCCGGCGAGCTCGGCATGACGTACGCCGGCGAGCAGGACGACGCGCGCGCCGGGGACCTGCGGCTGGAGGTGAAGGCCGAGAAGGGCGCCGACCCGGAGTCGTACACCATGACGGTGCGCGACGGCCGCGTCGTCGTCAGCGGGCCGGCCGAGGCGGGCGTCTTCTACGGCACCCGCACCCTCAAGCAGGAGGTGGACGGCGGCGGCACCGCGCCCGAGGGCGTCGTGCGGGACGAGCCGGCCAAGCCCAAGCGCGGCTTCATGCTCGACATCGCACGCAAGCACTACGACGCCGCCTGGATCAAGGACCGGGTGCGCGAGCTGGGCGACCTGAAGTACAACGAGCTGGGCCTGCACTTCTCCGACGACCAGGCCTTCCGCATCGAGTCCGACTCGCACCCGGAGATCGTCTCCGAGGACCACCTGACCAAGGCCGAGATCAAGGAGATCACCGACCTCGCCGCCTCCCGGCACATCACCGTCGTCCCCGAGATCGACTCGCCGGGCCACCTCGGCGCGGTGATCGCCGCGCACCCCGACCTGCAACTGCGCAACGTCCGGGGCACGGCCACGCGCGGCGCGATCGACATCTCCAAGCCGGAGGCCGCGCAGATCGTCGACGACCTGCTGGACGAGTACGCCGATCTCTTCCCGGGCTCCCAGTTCCACCTGGGCGCCGACGAGTACCAGGCGCTCGTGGTGCCGGACCCCGAGGCGTCCTACCCGACGCTGGCCGCCGCCGCCCGCGAGGCCTACGGTTCCGGCGGCACCGTCGCCGACCTCACCACCGGATGGCTCAACGGCCGCGCCAGGACCGTGATGGCCCACGACCGCACCCCGCGCGCCTGGAACGACGGCTTCTTCAAGGACACGTCCGTCGAACCCCTGAAGGACATCAAGGCCGCCTACTGGACCGGCAAGGAGATCGGCGCCCGGCCGCCCACGGCCTACCTGAGCGCGGGGCGCCAGGTCCTCAACTACAACGACGAGTTCCTCTACTACGTCCTCGGTGAGCCGCAGACCTTCGTCTACCCGACCGGCGAGCGCATCTACGAGCAGTGGACCCCGCGCGTCCTGCGGGGCACGACGGCCGTCGACGCCAAGTACGACGACCAGATCCTCGGCGGCAGCTTCGCGGTCTGGGGCGACATCCCGGGCGCCCAGACCCAGGCCCAGGTCGCGGCAGGCATCCGGCTGCCGCTGGCGGCGACCGTCCAGAAGCTGTGGGACCCGGACAGGCCCGAGCTGTCCTGGGCGGACTTCAAGGCGCTGGCGGGCCGGCTCGACTGACCCGGTCCGTGCCGGATCGCCCCATACGGCTGCGGACCCCCGGGGGCCTGTGGTGATGTGTGGGCGAGCCGACCGACACGCCGGGGGGAGCCGGGACATGGGCTACTGGGGGTATTTCGTCGTGGGCCGCGCCGAGCGGCCGCTCGCGGAGCTGGACGCCCTGGCGGGCGCCCCGGACATGACGCTGCGGGTGTCCGCGCCGGAGCCTGGCAGGTCTGGGAGTACCCGGGCGGCGACGGCGACGTCGGCAACATGCACGACCTGGCCGCGCAGACCGGCGCGCCCGCGCTGTTCGGCTACGTCATGGACAGCGACTGCGTGGTCGTGGAGGCGGCGGCGCCCGTCGGCGGGGCGTGGACGACCTGTCTGGTGCGGGCCGCGATGGCCGCGTACCTCGGCGCCGGGAACGAGGGGCTCACGCTGGAGGACTACTTCCTCGATCCCCCGGACGCCGTCGGGCGGGCCGTCGCCTGGGCCGCCGAGGCCGGACGCACGGCGGACGCCGGTGGGCTGGCCGACGTGCTGACCTCCGGACCGGGGGACGGCGCGGCCCTCCGCCCGGGCTCCGCGTCCGGCAGGGCGCCGGTGGCCGAGGACCTCTTCTTCCGGTTCCTCGACCGGCTCGGCGTGGTGCCGCTGTGACACGCGGGGCCCGACGCACGCAGTAAGGGGAAATGCGGACTCCGTGGCGGACAGCGGGCCGGAGCGGCAGGGTCGAGGAGGCGCCGGATGAGTCTGGTGGAACTGATCGCGCAGGCCGACGCACGCGGGCTCGCCGCGAGCGGACTGGCCTGTCTGGACCGCTGCCTGCCCCTGCTGGACGGAGACGACGACGTGTTGCGGCCGCTGTGGGCGACCCTCGCCGACGCGGACGTGACCGGCAGCGGGCCCGCCTGGGCCGGGGCCTGGGACCAGGCACGCGGCAGGCTCGCCGGGCCCGGCGCGGCCGGCGAGGACGAGGCCGTCCTGCTGGCCCGGCGGATGCTGGACGCCGCCCCGCCGGGGCGCTCGGCCGCCGAGGTACGGGCCTGGGCCGACGCCTGCTCCGTGGCCTCGCTGCGGATCCACCGGCTCCTCGACCCCGCCACGGAGGACACCGGCGGTGCCGGCGCCGGCCGTGAGGAGCCCACGCAGGGCGAGGCGCCGCTGGTCGCCGCCGAGCTGCGCCGCCAGGTCAGCGTCCTCGAACTGCTCGCGGGCCACGGCCCGGCCGGACTCCGCGGCGCCCTGGACGTGTCCACGGAGGGACGGCGGGTGCTGCGGGCGGTGGTCTCCCGCCGGGCGCGCGGCCGGGGCTGACGGCCCGCCGGGCTGTGACCGTCCTGCGTGGACGGCGCGGCGGTCGTGCGGCGGACGTGGTGACGGTGGGGCGGTCCTGCGCCGGTTGCGGAACCACCGCCGTGACCCTGTGACGGAACGCCGCCGGACGACGCTCTAGCGGATGTGACGACTGTGACGAGCGAAACGACGGTGACCAGCGAGACCACTGCCCCGGCCGCCCCGGCACCCAGTGCCGGTCCGGCGGCGGCGCACCGGCCCTCGGCCGCCACCAGGCCCGTGCGGTGGGCGTCCGACACGGTGGCCGTGCTGCGCGAGGGCGCGCGGCTGCGCCTCGACTACTCGCCCCGGAGCCTGTGGCGCGTCGACCGCATGATCGACGGCATCCGCGGCGAGGGGGCGCCCTACGCCGCGGTGGAGACCGTCCTGCGCGGCCTCGGCGCCTACGCCGGTGAGGTGATCGTGCGACAGGGCGGCGCCGAGTGGTGGGCGACCGGCGGCGACCACTGGATCCGCACCGGCGACGGCCGCCTGTGGGACCCGATCGACGAGGCCCGCCGGTGCTTCGCCGGCGACGGGTCGCTGCGCCTGCTGTGCCGGGAGGCGACGGCGGGCCGGTGACGCCGTCCGCTGTGACACTTCCGTGCGGCCCGACGCTGATGACCTTGGGGGCGGGCTCGACGAGCACGCCGGGAATCCGGTACGGACGAGGACGCTTCTTGGGCCGAGGAGGGGAACCCCGCCGCGTACAGGCGCACGACGGGGAACTGGGCGCGGCCGTCGCGCTGGCCCAGGAGGGCGACGAGACCGCCTTCGCGGTCGCCTACCGCCTCGTGCAGCCAGGCCTGCTCGGCTATCTGCGCGGGCTGGTCGGGGAGGACGCCGAGGACGTGGCGTCCGACGCCTGGCTGGAGATCGCCCGCGACCTGGGGCGCTTCCGGGGCGACGGGGCCGGTTTCCGGGGCTGGACGGCGACCATCGCCCGGCACCGGGCACTGGACCACCTGCGCCGCCAGAAGGTGCGGCCCCGAGGGTCGGCGCTGGAGCAGGACGTGCTGGAGCTGCCCGGCCCGTACTCCACCCACGACCAGGCGCTGGAGACGCTGTCCACCCGGGCCGCCCTGGCACTGGTGAGCGGGCTGCCCCGCGACCAGGCGGAGGCGGTGCTGCTGCGCGTCGTCGTCGGTCTCGACGGCCCGGCGGCGGCGCGCGTCCTCGGCAAGCGGCCGGGCGCGGTGCGCACGGCGACGTACCGGGGGCTGAAGCGGCTGGCCCGGCAGCTGGGCACGGACGGTGTGACGGATGAGAGGCCCAGGACGCTGGGGGAGTCGACATGACGGGCGCCGACGGCGGCCTGGCGGACCGAGCGGGAACGGAAGCGGACATGGGTGCACACCGGAGCGCCGACGGCCCCCACGCCCCCCGGCCGGCCCACCCCGACGCCCGGGCCGCGCGAGGCGCCCGGGAGACCCCCGATGTCCGCGGGGCCGGTGACGGCGTTCCCCGCGGACATCGGCCGGCCCGCTCCGTGCGGGCCCGCCCGGCCACGGAGGAGGTGCTCGCCGGGGCTCTGCGCGGTGGCCGTGACCCGGGTGCGGGGGAGCGGCGGGCGGTGGACGCCTTCCGGGCCGCCCGGGACGCCGGGACGCACCGTGCGGCGCGCACCGCGCGCATCCGCCGCCGGGACGACTGGCGGCCACGGGAACCGCGGCGCGCGCGGCGCTCCCTGAGGGTGACCCTCTCCATCCTGCTGGCGAGCCTCACGCTCGGCGGCGTCGCGTACGCGGCGATCGGGGCGGGCGAGACGGGCGGCTCCCCGGCCACGGGCACGCCGTCCGCCGGCGACCGTGGACCGACGTCCACCGCCGCCCCCGCCCCCGCCGCCGCGGGCGACGCCGGACGCCCCGCCGGGCCTGGACGCTCCGCCCCGTCCTCCTCCGCCACCGCCGGGTCCGGCGCCCGGAACGCCGGCCGCGTCGCCGCGGCCCACTGCCGTGCCTACGAGCGGGTCGCGGGGCACGGCCGCGCACTGGACGCGACGGCCTGGCAGCGGCTCGTCGCGGCGGCGGGCGGTGAGCGGCACGTCGCGGCGTACTGCGCCCGGCAGACGGGACCCGCGGGCGCGGGGAACGCCGGGAACCCCCGGGCCGCCGGCACCGTTCCGAGCGGTCCCGCCCCGGCGAGCGGCGGCCCCGGCAGGACCGCGGGCTCCGGCAACGGCAACGGCAGCGACGGCGGCAACTCCGGCGGCAACAACGCCGGGGCGAACACCGGTCACGGGGAGAAGACGGGCCAGGACCGCGGCAGGGGCGAGTAGCGCGCGAAGGCGAGCGCGGTGGCCAAGGCAACGGCCGGGGCCGCCACCCCCCACAGGAGAGGCCCCGGCCGTCGCGCGGCACGGGCCGCGCGGCGACCCGTACTTGCTACAGCGCCGGCACTGCGTTTTCTGTCACACCTCACCGCGTCACGGCTTAGTTGCATCTTGTACGGCAATGCGATGAGGACATGGACGAGCGGCGGTTTCAAGACGTAACGTGCCTTTCGCGCCGATCAGCGGGGGACCTTTCCGCATCACAGCAGCGGGGGACCACCGCGACCACGCATTGAGGAACCACGACGGCGAGCACCCGGTCCGCGAGAGCGGCGCCGGCTGAGGTGCAAAGAGAGGCGCGTTCGGTGCTGGGGGACGACGCGGAGCTGACCGCCGCGGTGCGTGCGGCACAGGACGGGGACGAGACCGCGTTCCGGACTGTGTACCGCTCGGTGCACCCGCGGCTGCTCACGTACGTACGGACGCTGGTCGGTGAGCCGGACGCCGAGGACGTCGCGTCCGAGGCGTGGCTGCAGATCGCCCGCGACCTCGACCGCTTCGACGGCGACGCGGACCGGTTCCGCGGCTGGGCCGCCCGGATCGCCCGCAACCGCGCGCTCGACCACATCCGCATGCGCGGACGTCGGCCGGCGATCGGCGGCGACGAGACGGAGCTGACCGGCAGGGCCGCCGAGTCCGACACCGCCGGCGAGGCCATCGAGGCCCTGGCGACCGGCAGCACCCTCTCCCTCATCGCGCGGCTGCCCCAGGACCAGGCCGAGGCGGTCGTCCTGCGGGTGGTCGTCGGCCTCGACGCCAAGAGCGCGGCCGAGACGCTGGGCAAGCGCCCCGGAGCCGTCCGCACGGCGGCGCACCGGGGACTGAAGCGCCTGGCCGAACTGCTCGGCGGCGATCCGGAATCCACCGGGGCGCTCGACGCCCTGCCGCCCCAGCGAGAACCGCGCCACCGTGCGGTGACGTCCGCGACTGTGACGCATACGCGTCCGCGGACGCAGAAGGACATGTGATGGCCGACGAGCAGGACGGGTGGCTGGACCGCGAAACGGCGGAGATCCTGCTGCGCGGAGAGTCACTGAAAGCTGTCGACCCCGCGGCGCTGGACCGGGCCGGACGGCTCGCCGAGACCCTGGACGCGCTGGCGGCGCACCCCGCGCCGACCAGCGGAGAACTGCCCGGTGAGGCCGCCGCGCTGGCCGCCTTCCGCAAGGCGCGCGCCGACCGGGCGGGGGAGTGGGCCGACGCGCCTGCCGCCCTCGGCCACGACGCCCCGGTGCGGCACTCCGACGCCGGGCTGGTCCGTGTCGGAGCGCGCCGCGACGGCGTCCGGCGCTCCCGCTGGGGCCGTCCGCTGCGGTTCGGTCTGGCCGCCGCGCTGACCGCCGGCATGGTCGGCGGGGTGGCGGTCGCGGCCGGAACCGGAGTCCTGCCGACCCCGTTCGGCGGTGCCGAACCGGACCCCGCCGCCAGCGTCTCGGCGGCGACGACCCCCGACCGCCCGCTCGGCCCGCCCGCGCCGCTGGACGGCCCGCGGGGCGGATCCACGCCCGACGGAGTCACGCCCGGCCCCTCCGGCAGCGGGACCACGCGCGACGAGGAGGCCGGCGAGCCCGGCCCGGGCACCCGCGACCAGGGGACCGGCGGCGCGGGCGTCCGCCGGCGGGAACTCGCCGCGTCGTGCCGCGAGGTGGGCGCCGGCAGGACGCTGGACGGCGCCCGCGGGCGCGCGCTGACGGAGGCGGCCGGCGGCACCTCACGGGTGGACGCGTACTGCCGGAGCGTCCTCGCCGGCACCGATGCCGCGACCCGGGACCGGACCGGTGACGGCGCCGGGGAGGCCGCGGAGGGACTGGTGGGCGGCACGGCGGGCAACGGCACGCCCGGCAAGAGCACCGGCGGCAAGGCCGGCAACGGCAACGGCAACGGCAACGGCAACGGCAAGCAGGGCGACAACGGCGGCCAGGGCGACCAGGGCGACCAGGGCGGAAACGGCGACAAGGGCGGCGGCCAGGGCGAGGACTCAGGGGACGAGGACGACGACGGCCCGGGCCGCAGCGCCGGAAACCCCCACGCCCAGGGCTCCGCGGCGCTGCGGCCCGCCCACGCCACGGGCGCGCCCGCGGCCTTCGTGCCCCTGCCGGACCGACGCCCGAAGCACGCCCAGCAGGAGTCTCCGGGGCTTGGCAACACCGCCTGACCTGCGTTTTCGCTCACGCGCGCAACTTTCTCCGCCGCAGGTGTGACACTTTCGGCCGCCGGGGCGCAGTACTGAGTGAGCCGACTGGTCATCGGCTTCCGCACCGAGCCGGGGTTCCCCCCGTACCTGCGGCTCGTGCACCTCGGCGCGGGCGGGACACGTTCCCCCGGTCCCGCCCGCGCCCCATCCGCTCCCGGACCGCCTCAGCGGTACACGACGACCTTGTCGCCGTCGCGCACCCGCGCGTAGAGGTCCGCGATCGCCCCCTCGTCCCGCACGTTGACGCATCCGTGCGAGGCGCCCGCGTAGCCGCGGGCGGCGAAGTCGTACGAGTAGTGCACGGCCTGGCCGCCGCTGAAGAACATCGCGTACGGCATCGGCGAGCGGTAGAGCGTCGACCAGTGGTGCCGCGACTTCCAGTAGACGTGGAAGACGCCCTCCCGGGTCGGCGTGTACTGGGAGCCGAACCGCACCGCCATCGTCGACACCGTCCGCCCGTCCACCATCCAGCGCAGCGTCCGGCTCGACTTGCTGATGCACAGCACCCGCCCGGTCAGGCAGCGCGCGTCGGGCGCGGCGGCCGGCTGCCCGCCCATCCGGTACAGCTCCCACCTCCCCGGCTCGCGCGTCATCGCCAGCAGCCGCTGCCAGGTGACCGTGTCCGTCCGGCCGGTCCGGGGCAGTCCGCGCTTGCGCTGGAAGCCGTTCACCGCACGCTCGGTCAGGTCGTCGTACGTCCCCGTGGGCCCGTCGACCAGCCAGCCGATCTGGTGCAGCCGTGCCTGGAGTTCGCGCACGTCCCGGCCCGTGGAGCCCCGCGACCACAGCACCCGCGCGGGCCGGGCGGGCGGAGCGGGGGCCGGCCGGCGGACGGACGGGGCGCGCTTCGACGGCGCACCGGCGGCGGCGCCGGGTGCGGACGGACGCCCCGCGCCGCGGGCGCCGGGGGCCGGCGAGCGCGCCGTGCCGCCGGCGCCGGGCGCCTGCCGGGCCGTGCCGTCGGCACCCGGCGCCGGCGGGCCCGCGCCGTCGATGCCGGGACCCTGCACCGTGCAGCCGCCCGCCGCCAGCACGGCGCCCAGGGCGCAGGCGACCGCGCCCCGCCCGTACCGCGCATTGCTCATGCCCCTCATACGCATCACTGTCCCCGTCGTCCCACGGTTCGCCACGGATGTCCCCCAGAGATGCTCCCCGCGGATGACGCGCCGCGAACGGCGCGGCATCGTTGTGACCGGGACCGCAAGGCGGCTGTGAGCAAGGTCCCAGCGTGTGCCCCTGCACCGGGGCGCGCGAGCGCCGATACAGTCCCTCGGAGGGTCGGTCTGTACTGGCGAGTAACTGACGGGTAGTTCGAGCAGCTCGAACACATGCTCAGCGGGAGGCAACACACCATGACGCGCGAGTCGGAGTCCGGACTGCCCATCGAACCGGTCTACGGGCCCGACAGCCAGGCGGGCTGGGACCCGGCCGAGAAGCTGGGCGAGCCGGGGGCCTACCCCTTCACCCGCGGCGTGTACCCGACGATGTACACCGGCCGCCCCTGGACCATGCGCCAGTACGCCGGTTTCGGCACGGCGACGGAGTCCAACGCCCGCTACAAGCAGCTGATCGCCAACGGCACGATGGGCCTGTCGGTCGCCTTCGACCTGCCTACCCAGATGGGCCACGACTCCGACGCCCCGATCGCCTCGGGCGAGGTCGGCAAGGTCGGCGTGGCCATCGACTCCATCGACGACATGCGGGTGCTGTTCGGCGGGATCCCGCTGGACAAGGTCTCCACGTCGATGACGATCAACGCGCCCGCCTCACTGCTGCTCCTGCTCTACCAACTCGTCGCCGAGGAGCAGGGCGTCAGCGCGGACAGGCTGACCGGCACGATCCAGAACGACGTGCTGAAGGAGTACATCGCGCGCGGGACGTACATCTTCCCGCCCAAGCCCTCGCTGCGGCTGATCGCGGACATCTTCAAGTACTGCAGGGCCGAGATCCCGAAGTGGAACACCATCTCCATCTCCGGCTACCACATGGCCGAGGCGGGCGCGTCGCCCGCGCAGGAGATCGCGTTCACCCTCGCGGACGGCATCGAGTACGTGCGCACGGCGGTCGCGGCCGGCATGGACGTCGACGACTTCGCGCCCCGTCTCTCCTTCTTCTTCGTGGCCCGCACGACGATCCTGGAGGAGGTCGCCAAGTTCCGCGCGGCCCGCCGGATCTGGGCGCGGGTGATGAAGGAGGAGTTCGGCGCCAGGAACCCCAAGTCGCTGATGCTGCGCTTCCACACCCAGACCGCGGGCGTGCAGCTGACGGCCCAGCAGCCCGAGGTGAACCTGGTCCGCGTCGCCGTCCAGGGCCTGGCGGCCGTCCTCGGCGGCACCCAGTCGCTGCACACCAACTCCTTCGACGAGGCCATCGCGCTGCCGACCGACAAGTCGGCCCGCCTGGCCCTGCGCACCCAGCAGGTCCTCGCCTACGAGACGGACGTGACGGCCACGGTCGACCCCTTCGCCGGGTCCTACGTCGTCGAGAAGATGACCGACGACGTGGAGGCCGCGGCCCTCGAGCTGATGCGGAAGGTCGAGGACCTCGGCGGCGCGGTCAACGCCATCGAGCACGGCTTCCAGAAGAGCGAGATCGAACGCAGCGCCTACCGCATCGCCCAGGAGACCGACTCCGGCGAACGGGTCGTGGTCGGCGTCAACCGCTACCAGCTCGACGCCGAGGAGCCGTACGAGCCCCTCCGGGTCGACCCGGCCATCGAGGCCCAGCAGGCCGAACGCCTCGCCCGGCTGCGCGCCGAGCGCGACCAGCAGGCGGTGGACACGGCCCTGGCCGCCCTGAAGAAGGCCGCCGAGGGCGAGGACAACGTCCTCTACCCGATGAAGGACGCGCTGCGGGCCCGGGCGACGGTGGGCGAGGTGTGCAACGCGCTGCGCGAGGTGTGGGGGACGTACGTGCCCTCGGACGCCTTCTGAGCACGTTTCTGATCACCCGTCGGACGCGCTGCGTGGGCGTCCGTACCGACGGCTGAAATGCCGGAGCGGAGTGCCGCACCCCCGTGCGACACTCCCTCCATGTTCGGCGTCATAGACCTCCCCACCTACCTGGCGGGCCTCGTCCTCATCGTCCTGCTGCCCGGCCCCAACTCCCTCTACGTCCTCTCCGTGGCCGCCCGCCGCGGCGTGCGCGCCGGGTACACGGCCGCCGCAGGGGTCTGGTGCGGGGACACGGTGCTGATGACGCTGTCGGCCGCCGGGGTGGCCTCGCTGCTCCAGGCCAACGCCGTGCTCTTCGCGATCGTCAAGTACGCCGGCGCCGGGTACCTCACGTGGCTCGCGGTCGGCATGATGCGGGCCGCGTGGAGCATGTGGCGGACGCGGCGCGAGCAGGAGGCGCCGGACACCACCGCCCCCGTGGCCGGGGACGAACGGCCCTTCCGCCGGGCGCTGGTCGTCAGCCTCTTCAACCCGAAGGCGATCCTCTTCTTCGTCGCCTTCTTCGTGCAGTTCGTCGACCCGGGCTACGCCTACCCGGCCCTGTCCTTCGTCGTCCTCGGCGCCTTCGCCCAGTTCTTCAGCTTCCTCTACCTCAGCGCGCTGATCTTCAGCGGCACCAGGCTGGCCGCCGCCTTCCGCCGCCGCAGGCGGCTGTCGGCGGGAGCCACCTCGGCGGCGGGGGCGCTGTTCCTGGGCTTCGCGGTGAAGCTGTCGGTGGCCGGCGCCTAGACCCGGCGTCGGGCAGCGCCCGGACCGTCTTCAGGCCAGGCCGAAGCGGGCCAGGTACCCGCCGAGGCCGGCCGGGTCCGCGCCCGCCCAGCCGACGTGGCCGTCCGGCCGGACCAGGAACAGCCCCGTTCCGTACGCCCCGTGTCCGGGCCCCCGGACCACGGGCACCGACTCCGGCACCGGCGGCGCGTCGGTGCCCAGCGCCAGCAGCGTCCAGTGCGGTCCGCGGAACGCGTCGAAGAGCCGGACGCCGTCCACCGTGCCGTCGGGCGCGCGGTCGCCGGCCCGCAGGGCACCGTCCGGGACGGTACGGGTCTCCGCCGTCAGGGACGAATCCCGGTAGCCGATCCCCAGTTGCCGGGTCGCGCCCCCGCGCCGCACCTCGCCGCGGTGGACGCCGGTCGACAGGCCGAGCACCCCGGCGGCGACCGGGCGCCGCTCCTCCTCGTAGCTGTCCAGGAGCCCGTCCGGGGCGTCGCCCGCGAGCACCGCGCCCAGCTTCCAGCCCAGGTTGTAGGCGTCCTGCACGCTGGTGTTCAGGCCCTGCCCGCCGGCCGGCGAGTGCACGTGGGCGGCGTCCCCGGCGAGGAGGACGCGGCCCGCGCGGAAGCGGTCGGCCAGCGCCGCCCGGGGCCGGAAGTCGGAGGCCCAGCGGACCTCGGTGACGTCCTCGGGGGCCAGGTGGGTGCGGTCGGCGACGACCTTGCGCACGCCGTCCGCCGTGAGGTCCACGTCGGTGCCCTCCGGGAACTGCGCGACCACCTGGAAGTCCTCGGTGCCGGCCAGCGGGCACACGGAGAGGAACCCGGTGTCCCCGCGGGGCGGGAAGATGTGCCAGTTGTCGCGGTCCAGGCCGCCGATCCGGACGTCCGCCACCAGCATCGGACCCGGATCGACCGTCTCGCCCGTCATGCCGATGCCGAGCGCGCGCCGCACGGCCGACCGGCCGCCGTCGGCGGCGACGAGGTACCGGGCGCGCACGGGCTCCCCGGCCGCGAGCTGCGCGGTCACGCCGTCCGCGTCCTGGGCGAGGCCGACGACCTCCCGGCCGAAGGCCACCGTGCCGCCCAGTTCCTCGAGCCGGGCCAGCAGGATTTCCTGGGTCCGCCACTGCGGCACCATCCAGGGCGCGTTGTACGGCGAGTCCTCGCTCGCCTCGGCCGGGTCGAAGAGGGAGTGCTCGCCGAGCCGCTCGCCGTCCTGCCAGACCATGCCGACCGGGTAGCCGCCGCCGGCCGCGTGGATCGCGTCGAGGACGCCGAGGTCGTCGAAGACCTCCATGGTGCGGGGCTGGAGGCCCTTGCCGCGCGAGCCGGGGAACAGCGTCCCGCCGCGCTCCACCACCAGCGCGTCCACCCCGCGCCGGGCCAGGTCTATGCCGAGCGCGAGTCCGGTCGGGCCCGCGCCGGTGATCAGAACGTCCGTCTGCATGCCGCATCTCCTTAACGCTGTTAAGTGCTGCCTGCCCCCGAGGATCTCCTTAACAGCGTTAAGGTGTCAAGCTGTGCGCGTGGGAACGGAACGACGCGCCCCCCTCGACCGCCGACGGGTCGCGGACACGGCGCTGAAGCTGCTGAACGAGGTGGGCCTCGACGGCCTGACCCTGCGCACCATCGCCCGGGAACTGGACGTCAAGGCGCCCGCCCTGTACTGGCACTTCAAGGACAAGCAGGCCCTGCTCGACGAGATGGCCACCGAGATGTACCGCCGGATGATCGCCGAGGGCTCGCTCGACCCGGGCGACACCTGGCGCGAACGGCTGCTCAAGACCAACCGGGGCCTGCGCGCGTCGCTGCTCGGCTACCGAGACGGCGCCAAGGTCTTCAGCGGCTCACGCTTCACCGGCCTGGAGCACGCCGAACAGATGGAGGACGGCCTGCGCCTGTTCACCGCCGCCGGCTTCACCCTCCCCCAGGCGGTGCGGGCGACCTCGACGACGTACGTCTACACGCTCGGCTTCGTCACCGAGGAACAGGGCGTCGCCCCCCTGCCCGACCAGCGGCGCGAGGGCTACGACATGAACGAACGCGCCCGCCGGTTGGCCGACTTCCCCCTGTCGGCCGCGGCGGGCGCGGAGATCTTCGAGGACTACGATCGGCACTTCGAGGAAGGGCTGGCGCTGGTGATCGACGGAATCGCCGCGCGTTACGGCCTCGACTGAGACCCGAAGGCCTGCCGGGTGAGCGTCGCGTACGACTTCGCCGCCTCGGCCCGGTTCGCCTCGTCCGGGGCGTCCGCCTCGAACAGGTCGCAGACGGTGAGCTTCTCGCCGTCCCGCAGGCGGTGGCCCAGGAGGATCGCGCTCCTGCCCAGGTAGGCGCCCAGTTCGAGGAGGTCGCCGCGGGTTCCGGCGGCCTCCTGCCGTTCGAGGAACCAGGAGAACAGCACCTGGTCGAGCGGCCAGAACCAGCCGGGGACGTCGTTCAGCTCAGCGGGATGCGTGTGCTTTGCCTGCGCGGTCGCCATGAAGGGAGGATGCCTCCTCGGGCCCGGAGTGACAGCGGGCGTGCTCGATTCGGTGGGCGGAATATCGCGCGAATCGCTCAGTGTGATCGGCTGAGCACCGTACGAAGCCACGGTGTCAGCGGCTTCTCGACGTACCGGTGCAGGAGCCAGGCCAGGCCCAGCATCCCGGCCGCGGTGAGCACGAAGGTCGCCGCCGACGGCACGTGCAGTCCGCGGTGCAGGAAGCGGATCGCCACCCAGCCCAGGTGCTCGTGGACCAGGTAGAACGGGTAGGTCAGCGCACCGGCCACCGTCAGCCAGCGCCAGTTCGCCCGGTTCAGCCAACCCAGCGCGACCGCCGCGACCGCGACGAAGCCGAAGGCGACGACCAGGACGATGCCGAACGTGGTCCGGTGCGCGAAGGCGTTCGGGTCGGTGGCGTTCCACAGGTCGCGCACCGCGAAGTGCTGGCCGATCAGGAAGCCGGCGCCCACCAGGCCCCACGCGTGCGCGTCACGCCGGTCGCGGTGGACGAGGTACAGGCCCACGCCCCCCACGAAGAACGGCGCGTACTCCGGCATCAGCACCAGCTCGAGCAGCGGCTCGTGCGCGGCCTGCGCGATCGCCGCGGCCAGCAGCCAGCCGGCGCAGAACATCAGGACGCGCCGGCGGTTCGCGCCGGGCAGCACCACGCACAGCGCGAACAGCGCGTAGAAGCGGACCTCCACCCACAGCGTCCAGCACACGCCCAGCACCCGGTCGGCGCCCAGCGGCTGCTGGAGCATCGTCAGGTTGACCAGCGCGTCACTCGGTGACACCGCCTCGTACACGACGACCGGCAGCGCGAACACCGCCGTCACGAGGATCACCGCCGCCCAGTAGGCGGGCAGCAGCCGGGACGCGCGGGAGGCGACGAACGACGTCAGGGACCGGCCCCAGCCGCTCATGCAGATCACGAAGCCGCTGATCACGAAGAAGACCTGGACGCCGAGACAGCCGTAGGCGAAGAAGGTGTGCAGCGTCGGGAACTGGAACTTGGGCGAGCTGCCCCACGCGTCGGCGACGGAACCGCCGCGTCCGCCGTAGTGGTACGCCGCCACCATCAGCGCGGCCACCAGCCGCAGCCCGTCCAGGGCACGCAGCCGGGCCGGGGCCGCCTTCGCCCGCGGCGCCTGAGGTATCGCCGCGCCGGGCGCCGGAGCGGGGGCACCGGCCGCGCCGGGCCCCGCTGTCGACGTGCTCACGACCGTCTCGGTCACTGCTGGTCTCCTTCGGCCGTTCCCCCACTCGTCGTCGGTCGGGACGCCCGGAGAGGGGCCGAGTGTGAACGGCAGTACGAGGAACGCGTGTGTGGTGGGTGGGGCAAGGCTAGGCACGCCTCCGGCCGGCAGGGCGCCGCCGGGCCGGCCACCGGGGGAAATCCTGCGGAACGCCGGATGACGGAACGGCGACGACGGCCGGTGCTCCCGCCCGCTTCACCCTCCCGTCATTCGGCGTCACCTCAGCGTTTGATCGAGCGCCGAATGGCCCGCGCCCGCCGCGCCACCTTCCGTGCCGTGGAATTGTGCGGCAGAAAGGCCAGCCGGCCGGGAATTCCGCCGGGCAGTCCGAGGGAAGTGAGCCGCCGCTTCTTGAAATACCTCCAGGTGTGCGCATCCAGATTCCCGCGCAGGTATTCCTCCGCGTCCGGCCGCAGATCGGTGAGTATCTTCGGCTGCATGGCGAAACCCACGGCCCGCACCAGGGCGCCGAGTGCCTCCGGCTCCAGGCCCTGGCGCCGCTCGGTGACGGCCGGCGCGTCGTCCGGCTCGGGCAGCAGCGCGTCGACGATGGTGACGGGCACCCGGTTGCTGTTCTCGTACGGCGTCAGCCGGTCCAGCAGCGTCCCGGTGCCGACCCGGGCGACCGGCAGGCCGTACAGCGCGGACGCGGTCAGCAGGGCCGTGGAGAAGCAGCCGACCACCAGCGCCGGCCGCATCCGCTGGTACAGCACCTCGGCGAGCACGGGGGTGTCCACCACGGTGAGGGCGACGCCGAGCCGCTCCGCCTCCTCCTCCAGGGTGCGTGTGAAGCGGGCCGGGGCCGTGGGGTGCGGTTTGAACACCACCCGGCGGTGCCCGAGGCCGACGGCGCCGGTGAGCATCCGCACGTGCAGGTCCTCCTCCTCCTCGGCGGAGAGGATGCCCAGCGCGGACAGGTACTGGCCGAGCAGCAGCGCGGGCTCCTCGACGTCCGGCAGACCGGCACCGGTGTCCGCCAGCTCGGCCAGCACCTTGGTGAACGCCGGGGCCGGCACCAGCTCCGCACCCACCTCGAACTCGGTCAGCAGCAGCGGGGTGAGCCCCGGCACCAGGTCGAGGTGGAGCAGCCGCTCCACCCGGGTGCCGACCAGCGGGTCGAGCTTGTTGCGGGTCGGCCCGTAGCTCATCAGACCGTCCGCGTACACGGTCAGGGGCGCGTCCGGGAACATCTGCGCCACCCCCAGCGCCGGCTGCACCTGGAGGGACTCCACGACCAGTTCGACGTCGTCGTCCCCGAGCCCCCAGGCCAGCCGCAGATACCGCTCCCACATCGGGGCGTCGTCCACGCGCGGCGCCCAGCCGCCCGGGTGGAACGGGAAGACCGCCTCGTTCCACGACACCACGTCGTCGAACCGGTCCCGCAGCCGCTCGAACCCCGGCATCACGTCCAGGGACGGGGTCGTCTCGGGCGTCGCCGCGTTGTTGGAGACCAGCAGGATCCGCCGGTCGGCCGCCGCGAAGCAGCCCGCGTCCAGGGCGGCGGCGAGCGTGGCCGTGCCGTACAGCGTCGATGCCAGGAAGATCTGCGTGCTCACGCCGCCACCTCCGCGGCCGGCACCGGACGGCGGCGCAGCCGGCGCAGCCGCGTCGCCCGCTCGGCGTCCATCGAGGCGAGCACCCCGTCGAGCGCGTCCTGCGGCATCCGCCGCAGCGCGGCGGCGCTCATCGCCTTCAGTTTCCGTGCCACGGCAGGCTCGAACCTCTCGATGGAACCCAGATGGTGGGAGATGATCGCGCAGTACGTGCGCACCGCCTTCGGCAGCAGCCGCGCGGCGTCGGCGTCCGCGGCCGTCTCGGCGACGACCTGGTCGAAGGCGCGGATGAAGTCCAGCTGGCGGACGTCCCCGATCTGGGTGAGCGAGGACGCCACCCCGCGCCGGTAGAAGACGCCGAGCAGCCCGGTCACCGCGAAGGACTCCGCCTCCCGGTGCAGCTTCCAGATCCACGGCCGGTCCTCCGCCGTGCGCAGCCCGTCGGTGAAGTGCAGCAGGCCCCGGTCGGCCAGCCGGCGGTGGTAGATCCCGGCCCAGGCGTAGGCGTAGTCGACCGAGGTGGAGCGGTGGGCGGGCAGGATCGCGTCGCGCGGCCGCAGGGAGACGTTCCTGCGCCCGTGCGGCACCCGGAACACGGTCCGCGCCCGCGCCGTGCACTGCACGTGGTCGGTGCGCACGAAGTCGCAGCCCAGGTCCTCGATCGCGGTGACCAGCCGGCCGTAATGGCCGGGGGCCAGCCAGTCGTCCCCGTCCAGGAAGGTCAGGTACTCGCCGCGCGCCCGGTCGATGCCGGTGTTGCGGGCGGTCGCCAGGCCGCCGTTGCGCTCGTGGCGGACCAGCACCGCCCCCGGCAGTTCCTCCTCGGCACGCGCGAGAAGGTCCACGGTGCCGTCGGACGAGCAGTCGTCGACGAGAATGAATTCGAAGTCCTCCCGCGCGTTCGCGCGCAGACTCCGCAGGGTGTCGGGTGCGTATTGCCGCACGTTGTAGAACGGCACGATGACGGAGAGCTTGGGCACGTGGCGACGTTATGCGCCGGCCCGGCATGCGGCTTTACCTGAACCTTGATGCGAAGTGAACGAGGCGTGGCGAAGCCGTGAAGTGGACGGGATTTCCGGCGTCCGGCGACCCGATTCGCCATTCGGCGACATGCTGTTCACCGTTTGTTGCATTCCGGTTGGGCGGTTACTAGAAATGGCTTCCTAGCGTCCTCGGTGTGCCAGCAAGTGCAACGAAGGCCCGGCGAGTCGCCGTTCTCGCGGATTCCGACACCCGGTGGAAATGGGGCGCGCTCACCGCGGCCCGCATCTCCCCCGAGGGTGCGGACGTCCACCTGGACGGCTACCTCCTGCGGGGCCGAGCCACCCCCACCGCCCGCCAGCTGACGGAGGTCGGCGCCGCCGCGGACTCGCTCCGCGAGGTGACCGCCGCCGAGTTCCTGCGCGCCATGGCCGAGGAGCCGTACGACGTGCTCGTCCTCGCCCTGGTCGGCGGCGGCGTCCAGGCGATGCTGCACGGACTGGGACACGTGTGGGAAGGCCGCACCGAGCGCCCCGTCGTCGTCACCGGCTACGTCGGCGTCGTCTACGAGAAGCTCACCGACGGCCTGCTGCTGCGCCACGGCGCCGATCTGGTCCTCGCCAACTCCCGCCAGGACGCGGACCGTTTCCGGACCGTGTACGAGGGGGTCGGCGCCGACGCCTCGGCGGTGACCGAGGTCGCGCTGCCCTTCCTGGGCGGGGCGGAGCACACCGGTGAGCACGGCCACCCGTACACGGTGGTCTTCGCCGCCCAGCCCTCCGTCCCGGACAGCCGGCAAGGCCGTACGTACCTGCTCGACCGGCTCGTCCGGCACGCCCGCCGGCACCCCGACCGCGAGGTGCTGCTCAAACTCCGCTCCAAGCCCGGCGAACACACCACGCACATCGAGGAGCTGCCCTACCAGAAGCTGGTGCA
Organism: Streptomyces sp. 63XJN7_1_ISO-PGPR-S23-121; assembly: GCF_056173025.1. Lineage (NCBI taxonomy): Bacteria > Bacillati > Actinomycetota > Actinomycetes > Kitasatosporales > Streptomycetaceae > Streptomyces > Streptomyces sp. 63XJN7_1_ISO-PGPR-S23-121. The sequence goes on from NZ_CM149653.1 coordinate 883,250, forward strand.
GAAGGCCGACCCGCCGCCCAACTTCCGCCTGGTCTACGGGCACATGGGCGAGGTCCTCGACCGCACCGACCTGCTGGTCACCGTCAGCTCCACGGCCGCCCTGGAGTCCCTGCACCGCCGCATCCCGACGGCCGTGCTGACCGACCTGGGCGTACGCGAGACCCTCGGCAACCACCACTTCGTCGGCTCCGGCTGCCTCGCCTCCTGGGACCAGCTCGACGCCGGCCACCGCCCGGTGGCCGACCCGGCGTGGGTGGCCCGGCAGGGGGTCGCCCAGGACGGCACGTACGGCACCGCCTTCGACTCGGCCCGCGCACGCATCACCGCGCTGCTCGGCCGGCCCGGCGGCCTGCCGCCGCTCCGCCCCTACTACACGCCCGTCACCGCCCCCGGCTACCTGCCCGGCATCCTCGCCCGCCACCACCTCGGCCCGGACGGCACCCCGCTGCCCGGCGCACCCGCCGCCGACAAGGCACCCGGACCGGTCCGGCAGGTCGTGCGCCGTGCCGCCCGCGGCGCCTACCGGCACGGCGTCCAGCGCGTCGCCCCGGTGATCCGCCGGATGGGGGAGCTGTGACCGGCCGCCCCGCCCGACCCCAGACCCCCGTACCCGCCCAAGGAGCCCCTGCCATGACCCAGCCGGACGACCCGGAAGCGGGCCGAGGCGCCTCGGTGCGCCGTGTGCTCGCCGTGATCCCCGCGCGCGGCGGCTCCAAGGGCGTACCCGCGAAGAACCTCGCCCCGGTCGGCGGCGTCCCCCTCGTCACCCGCGCCGTCCGCGAGTGCCGGGCCACCCGCCTGGTGACGGACGTCGTGGTCTCCACCGACGACCGGGCCATCGCCGCGGCGGCCCGGGAGGCCGGCGCCGAGGTGGTGCTGCGCCCCGCCGCCATCGCCGGGGACACGGCCACCTCCGAGGCCGCGGTGCTGCACGCCCTGGACACCCACGAGGCCCTGCACGGCGCCGCCGTCGACGTGGTGCTGCTCGTGCAGTGCACCAGCCCCTTCCTCGTCCGCGAGGACGTCGACGCGGTGGCCGGCGCGGTGGCCGGCGGCGCCGACACCGCGGTGACCGTCGCCCCCTTCCACGGCTTCGTCTGGCGTGACGGCCCCTCCGACGGCGGCGACGGCGGCCACGGCGTCAACCACGACAAGGCCCACCGCCCCCGACGCCAGGACCGCCCCCAGGACCTGCTGGAGACCGGCGCCGCCTACGCCATGGACGCGGCGGGCTTCCGCGCACACCGGCACCGCTTCTTCGGCCGCACCGAACTGGTCCGCACCGACCCCGCCCGCGTCCTGGAGATCGACGACCCGCACGACCTGGCCCGTGCCCGCGCCCTGGCGCCCCTCCTCGACGCCGCCCGGCCCGGCGCCCTGCCGACCGCCGCCGACATCGACGCCGTCGTCCTCGACTTCGACGGCACCCAGACCGACGACCGGGTGCTGATCGACTCCGACGGGCGGGAGTTCGTCTCCGTGCACCGCGGCGACGGGCTCGGCATCGCCGCCCTGCGCCGCAGCGGCCTGACGATGCTGATCCTGTCCACGGAGGTGAACCCGGTCGTCGCCGCCCGCGCCCGGAAGCTCCAGCTCCCGGTGCTGCACGGCATCGACCGCAAGGACCTCGCGCTCAAGCAGTGGTGCGAGGACCAGGGCATCGCCCCCGAGCGCGTGCTCTACGTCGGCAACGACGTCAACGACCTGCCGTGCTTCGCCCTCGTCGGCTGGCCGGTCGCGGTCGCCTCCGCCCACGACGTGGTGCGGGGCGCCGCCCGCGCCGTCACCAGCGTCCCCGGCGGCGACGGCGCGATCCGCGAGATCGCCGGCTGGCTCCTCGGCCCCTCCCTCGACCCTTCCGCGACCCCCGCTCCGCTCACCCAGTCCACGTAAGGAACCCCCTGCCATGAGCACCAACTCCCGCATCCGCACCTTCGGCACGCGCGAGGCCGGCCCCGGCCGCCCCGTCTACATCACCGGCGAGATCGGCATCAACCACAACGGTGACATCGAGAACGCCTTCAAGCTGATCGACGCCGCCGCCGAGGCCGGCTGCGACGCCGTCAAGTTCCAGAAGCGCACCCCCGAGATCTGCACCCCGCGCGACCAGTGGGACATCGAGCGCGACACCCCCTGGGGCCGGATGACGTACATCGACTACCGCCACCGCGTCGAGTTCGGCGAGGACGAGTACCGCCAGATCGACGACTACTGCAAGAGCAGGAACATCGACTGGTTCGCCTCCCCGTGGGACACCGAGGCCGTCGCCTTCCTGGAGAAGTTCGACGTCCCCGCCCACAAGGTCGCCTCCGCCTCCCTCACCGACGACGAGCTGCTGCGCGCCCTGCGCGCCACCGGCCGCACGGTCATCCTGTCCACGGGCATGTCCACCTCCAAGCAGATCCGCCACGCGGTCGAGGTGCTGGGCAGCGACAACATCCTGCTGTGCCACGCGACGTCCACCTACCCGGCGAAGGCCGAGGAGCTGAACCTCCGCGTGATCAACACCCTCCAGCAGGAGTACCCGAACGTCCCGATCGGCTACTCCGGCCACGAGACGGGCCTGCAGACCACCCTCGCCGCGGTCGCCCTCGGCGCCACCTTCGTCGAGCGCCACATCACCCTCGACCGCGCCATGTGGGGCTCCGACCAGGCCGCCTCCGTCGAGCCGCAGGGCCTGACCCGCCTGGTCCGCGACATCCGCACCATCGAGGCCTCCCTCGGCGACGGCGTCAAGAAGGTCTACGACTCCGAGCTCGGCCCGATGAAGAAGCTGCGCCGTGTCACCGGTGTCGTCGCCGAGGCGGAGATCGCCACGGCGGCCGGCGAGCCGGTCACGGTCTGACCCACTCCCACCCCCACCACGCCCTACGACGGGACGGTCGTACGCCGATGAGCCCCCGCGCCGGGAACGCCGGCCCCCGCACTCTCGCCTTCGTCGAGAGCCCGGTGCAACTGCTGAACGTGCTGGAGTGGGCGCACACCCGTGCGCCCGGCGCGGAACTCACCCTCGTCGTCCTGTCCCCGGTGGACCCGATGACCCGCGGCCAGCTCCGCCGCATGGCGGAACTGGCCCGGCACGAGGGCCACGAGGTCCGCTGGGAGGAGGCGCGGGGCGGCGCCACGGCACCCTTCCGCACGGTGGGGAGCCTGGCCACGCCCCTGCGCCGCGCGGACCGCGTCGTCATGGGCGACCCCTTCTCCCGCTACGTCCAACTCCTGCTGACCATCACCCGGGCCCGCGACCTGGTCGTCGTCGACGACGGCACGGCCACGATGGAGTTCGTCACCCAGCTCGCCCGCGGCGAACGCCTGGTCCGCTGGCACCGCAAGGGCAGCCGCCCCGGACCCCGCGACCTGCTCTTCGCCCCGGTGTCGCGGTCCGCCCGGCGCCGCCTGACCCCGGCCGGGGGCCGCGCCGTGGAGGTCTTCTCCGCCATGCCGGTGGAGGAGGTCCCGGACGGCGTGACCGTCACCGCCAACGCCTTCGCCTGGACCCGCGCCCGCTTCGGCCCGCCCCGCATCACCAAGGGCGCCGACATGGTCGGCACCTCCCTGGTGGAGACGGGCGTCGTGGACACCGACCGCTACCTGGACGCCGTCCGCACCCTGGCGAAGACCCACGGGGCGGCCCGCTACTTCGCCCACCGCCGCGAGAGCACCGAGAAACTCCACCGCCTGGCCGTGGAGACGGGACTGGAGATCGTCCGCCCCGACCTCCCGCTGGAACTCATAGCCCGCCGTGGCCCGATCGGCCGCACCGTCCTCAGTTTTCCGTCCACGGTCGTCCACACGCTCCCCCTCGCCCTCACCGGCACCGAGGTCCGCGTCGCCGTCTGCGACATCGACCCCGCCTGGCTCACCCGGTCCGCCTCCCCCCGGGCGACCGGCTTCCTCTCCGGCGTCACCACCACGGCCCGCGCGGCCCACCGGCTGCCGGCGGTGGCGGGCTGACCGACGCGACCGCGAAACGCACCCCCCCCAGCCGGACCGGGGCCGGTCCCGACCTGAGTACGCGTACTCAGACGCACTGGTGACCGAAACGGGTGGGGCTCCTGGTGACGGGACGTTAGATTCGTCCCGGCCACACAGCGATGCCGGCATGGGACACGTGTCCGTGCGGCGACGTACGTCAGGAAACCGGGGAGGGCACGCATGGCGTGGGACGAGTGGGAGCAGCTGAAGGCCGCGGCAGCCGAGCGGCAGTCCGCGCACATGCGGCTGAACCAGTTACCGGACGGCCAGGGGGGTGCCGGTGGTACCTACGGCCCCCCGTCCGGCAGGTTGCGGTCGGACAAGTCCGCGTGGTCCAAGGCGGGGGAGGGCCTGGGGGAGCTGCGCACCAACCTGGGCAAGGCGTTGACGAAACTGGAGGAGTCCCAGACCGGCCTCGGCAAGGCGTCGGCGTTTCTGACCGCCGCGGCGCAGAAGGGGGTCTTCGACTCGTGGCAGCGCCGGGTGGAGGACATCGACGAGTTGTGCGACGGACTCGCCGGAGTCCTGGAGAAGACGGGCAATGACCAGCTGAGGACGGATCAGGCGATCGAGGCCGAGATCGCCGCGCTGAGCGTCGGTTCCAAGGACGCGTCCGCCGGCCACGGCGGAGGTCGGTGACCGGTCGTGGACATCAAGACCCTCAAGGCACTCGTGCCGACCGAGTACGCGGAAGCCGCGGACGGATACCGCGCGGTGAGCGATGCGGCCGACGCCTCCCGGGAGCGCATCGACAAGCAGATCACCAAGGCCATGGACGCGGCCAACGAGGGCAAGGCCGCGGACGCCGCGCAGAAACAGCTGAAGAAGCTCTCGGAGAACCTCCACTACACCCAGGTCGAGTGCGGCCTGGTCAGCGGGTCGCTCAACGGCTTCTCGACCGAGATCGCCTCCCCCCGACGCCGGCTGACCGAGGCTCTGGACGACGCGGCGGCACTGGGCTACCCGGTGAGCGCGACCGGAGACGTCACCTTTCCCGCCGGCGGTGAGAACAAGGCGACCGGAGCCCCGGTCCCCGGCGGCACGGCCGTGGGCAACAACGGCATGCTGGGCCCCAGCAACAGGTCCCTGTACGGCCCCGGACCCAATGGTCTGTACTCGCCGGACGGCAAGACCGGCGGTATCGACATCCACCACGGCAACCCGCACTTCGCGAAGGCCCAGGACATAGCCGACCGCATAGCCCACGCCCTGCGGGAAGCCACCGAGATAGACGAGCGCTACAGCGAGGCGCTGGGGAAGCTCAAGGCGGCGCCGGGACTGAGCGTCAGCACGAAGACGTGGGCGGACGTGGCGTCCGACGTCGGCGTCGTCAGCACGGCCGCAGACGAATACCTCCGCGACGCCATCCCGCTCGACAAGTCTCCCGCCGACCGCAAGGAGTGGTGGGACAGCCTCACCGACGAGGAGCGCGAGGAATTCAGAATCGCGTTCCCCGAGGTCATCGGAAACCTGGACGGTATTCCCTCCGCGGTACGCGACGAGGCGAACCGCGAGAACCTGCCTCTGCTCATCGCATCCCTCGAAGGCCACCACGACGAGGCGTCGCAGGCCAAGCTGGGAGGTCTCCAGGGCATCCAGGAGAAGCTCGGTAAACCCAGCGTGCCGCCGATGTACCTCCTGGGCATCGGGCTCGAAGGAAACGGCAGGGCAATCGTGGCCTACGGGAATCCGGACACCTCGAAGAATGTTTCGGCTTATGTTCCGGGCCTGGGTACCAAGCTCGACTCCGAATTTGCCGACGGCACGGTCAAGCGCGCCTACTATACGGCCGTGGGTGCTCAGAAGTATGATTCCTCCTCGTCCGCGATCGTCTGGCTCGGCTACGATGCGCCTCAATCGATCGATGTGATGACCGCCACCGATGCTAAACGCGGGGCACCCGATTACAACGGTTTCATGGACGGGATATCGGCAACCAACGAGACGCCCGACCCTCATGTCACTGCTATCGGACATTCCTATGGTTCTCGACTGGTAGGGGCCGCCACGCAGGAAGCGGGAGGAATCCCGGGCGCTGACGACATCATTCTCGTGGGAAGCCCCGGCGTCGGCGTCGACAAGGCTGAGGAGCTGGGCGTGGGAAAGAACCACGTCTGGGTGGGCGCAGCGGAGAACGACGTCGTCACCAAGCTCCCTTCGTCGAAGGAAGCCACGGCGGGAGTGATGGGATTCTTCGGAGGCGGGCCGCTCGGTGCCTATCTCGGAGGAGAGATCGCCGACCAGGGTGACGACGACGTCTGGTTCGGCAAGGATCCGGCGAGCAAGGCGTTCGGCGCCAACAGGTTTGAGGTCATGCCCGGACCGGAGCTGGTTCAGCCCTCCGTCCCCAATCTGTTGGATTCGAAGTTGGATCTCGAAGCGCACAGCAACTACTTCAACCCGGAAGAGGGGAAGGACAAAGTATCCGCACAGAACATCGCTGCCATTGTCGCAGGGCATCCGGAATACGTCGTAAGGGAGACGCCGCGATGAGGAAAGGGGCGGCCGCGGTCACAACGCTGGCGCTGCTTCTCGCTGGGTGTGGCATGACGGATTCGGCGCCCTCGAGCAAAGAAAGTCAATCGAAGATGAACCTGCAAGAAGCCGCGGACAGGGCGGACCAGATTCTGGACGAGACATTTGCGGCCATCAAGCCTCCCGTTCAGTGGACGCATCGGTACTCCATGCCGGGTGACTGCTACGTGGATCGTGACCGTGCCGTGATGACGATCATCTCCGCCGAACGGCGCGGCAGTTTCCTCGGCGTTCTGGAACGTCACTGGAAGAGCGAGGGCTACACCCTCGTCGCCACGGGTGGGAACGGACTCGTCGCCCATTTCAGGACTCCGGACGACTTCCAGCTCGAGGTCCTGATCGCCCCCAATGGCCAAGCCCATCTGAGCGTCACCACCCCGTGTGTGGAGAAGTCCGAGGTCGCTCAACCGACCAGCAGGCCGAGCGGCCCGGACTACTCGCAGCAGGAGCTTCCCGCCCCGAACGTCCGTTCGAGCTTCTGGTCGTCCACCGAGTCCCTCCCCACTCAGGCCTGACGACACGTGCAGGCGGGCAGGAGCAACCGCGGCCGTCGCCAGGGCCCGTCCGGCCGTGGCCGGGGACGCGTGGGGCGCACGGAGCGTGGTATCCGTGAAGGAGCAAGGAAACGGAGGCGGGCGCGGCGGCCAAAAGCGGGCGAGCTTACCCACCTCCGTCGGCACCTATGCGCCGTACGGCCAACTTTTCTTCCCCTAACGGGTTGAACTTTTGTTGATCGAGGGACAGTTGACTGCCTCGGCGTCCTACCCTTCAGAGGGTGAAGCAATTGATGTCCCGAGAGTCCGAGGCCGATCCGTCAGGGGAAGCGCTGCTTCCCGGCACCCTGCCCGAGGCGCTGCGCGCCGAGCTCGTGGCCTTCCGTCGCGACCTGCACATGCACCCCGAGCTGGGCAACCAGGAGTTCCGCACCACCGCGGCGATCAAGGAGCGGCTCGAGCGGGCCGGTCTCAAGCCGCGCGTGCTCCCCGTGGGCACCGGGCTCGTCTGCGACATCGGCACCGACTCGGGACAGTGGGCCGGCGGGCCGCGCATGCTGGCGCTGCGCGCCGACATCGACGCGCTGCCCATCCCGGACACCAAGAACGACTGCCCGTACCGCTCGATCGTCCCGGACCGCGCCCACGCCTGCGGGCACGACGTGCACACCACCGTCGTCCTCGGGACCGGCCTCGTGCTCGCCGCCCTGCACGAGCAGGGTCTGCTGCCCCGGCCCGTGCGGCTGGTCTTCCAGCCCGCGGAGGAGGTGCTGCCCGGCGGTGCCGCCGACGCCATCGAGGGCGGCGCGCTGGAGGGCGTGCGCCGCATCCTGGCCGTGCACTGCGACCCCCGGGTGGACGCCGGGAAGGTCGGGCTGCGGGTGGGCCCCATCACCTCCGCCTGCGACCGGCTGGAGATCTCGCTGAACGGGCCCGGCGGCCACACCGCCCGGCCGCACCTGACGACCGACCTCGTCACCGCCGCCGCCCGCGTCGTCGTCGACGTGCCCGCGGTCGTCGCCCGGCGCGTGGACAGCCGCAGCGGCCTCGCCCTGACCTGGGGCCGGATCGACTGCGGCCACGCCCCGAACGTCATCCCGCAGCACGCCGAGCTCGCCGGCACCGTGCGCTGCCTCGACCTCGACGCGTGGCGGCAGGCGCCCGACCTCGTGGTCGGCGCCATCGACGAGATCGCCAACCTGCACCGCGCCAAGTCCGAGATCACCTACGTCCGGGGCGTGCCCCCCGTCGTCAACGAGGTGACGAGCACCGAACTGCTCCAGGCCGCCATGGTCGCCCGGCGCGGCACGGACTCCGTCGAGGGCACCGAGCAGAGCCTCGGCGGCGAGGACTTCTCCTGGTACCTGGAGCACGTGCCCGGCGCGATGGCCCGGCTCGGCGTGCGTCCGCCCGGCGAGCGCACGGTGCGGGACCTGCACCAGGGCGACTTCGACGTGGACGAGCACGCCATCACCGTCGGCGTGGAGATGTTCACCGCCGCCGCGCTCATCGACGCCGTGCAGTAGCCCGCTTCGACCCCCTTCCGCCGCGTTCGGCCCGGTGGTTCACCGGGCCGTAACCGGCCAGCGGCACGAATGGGTAACGGCCCTGCGGAACCCCGTTCCCAGGAGTTTCTACGCGCGTTAATGTGCGCCGAACCGAGCGCCCGCTGCGGGGCTTTGGAGAATGGGGAACTTCAGATGCGTCGGATATCCAGACTGACCCGCGTCGCGGTGGGCGTCGCCTCGCTCGCACTCGCCGCCACGGCCTGCGGAGGCACCAGCAGCGAGAGCGGCAGCGGCGACGACGGCAAGGACGCCAAGGGCCTCGCCATCGCCTACGACATCGGCGGCAAGGGCGACCAGTCCTTCAACGACGCCGCGTACGCCGGTCTGCAGAGGGCTCAGAAGGAGTTCGGCTACAAGACCGCCGACATCGAGCCCACCGAGGGCGAGACGGACGCGGACAAGGAGCAGCGTCTGGCCTCGCTGGCGAAGCAGGGCTACAACCCGGTCATCGGCGTCGGCTTCGCCTACGGCCCGGCGATGAAGGCCGTGGCCGAGAAGTACCCGGACACCACCTTCGGCATCGTGGACTCCGTGGTCGAGGGCAAGAACGTGGCGTCCCTCGTCTTCGCCGAGAACGAGGCCTCCTACCTCGCCGGCGTCGCCGCCGCCAAGGCCACCAAGACCAACACGGTCGGCTTCGTGGGCGGCGTGGACGTTCCGCTGATCCACAAGTTCGAGGCGGGCTTCAAGCAGGGCGTCACGGACACCAACCCCAAGGTCAAGGTGCTGTCGCAGTACCTGACGCAGACCGCGGAGGAGGGCGGCTTCTCCAGCCCCGACAAGGGCCGTGCCGCCGCCGAGGGCCAGATCGAGAAGAAGGCCGACGTCGTCTACCAGGCGGCCGGCCTGTCCGGCCAGGGCGTGATCGAGGCCGCCGCGAAGGCGAAGGTCTGGGCGATCGGCGTCGACTCGGACCAGTACAAGCAGGAAGCCCTCGCCGCGTACAAGGACCACATCCTCACCTCCGCCCTGAAGGACATCAACGGCGCGGTGTTCGCCCTGGCCAAGTCGGTCAAGGACGGCAAGCCGCTCACCGGCACCCAGACCTTCGACCTGAAGTCCGACGGTGTGGGCCTGTCCGACAGCAACCCGAAGTTCGCCGAGGTCGCGGGCGCGAAGGACGCCGTGGCCAAGGCCAAGGAAGGCATCGTCGGCGGCTCGATCAAGGTCAAGACCGAGTAGACGGCCGGCACGGAGTCCCGGAAGCGGGCGGGCGCCCCCGGCGCCCGCCCGCTTCGGCGTTCCCACCCCCCGCCCGCCCGCCCGCTACCCGCCCGCTTCGTCCGGGCGCCCCCCGCCGGACCGCCCGCATCCGCGCAGCCACCCGCCGGACCGCTCCGGACCCCTCGGCGTCACCCTCCGCCACCCCGCGTTCGCGCCCGGCAAGCCCCGGACCGTCGTCCGCGTCACCTTGCTCACGGGCGGATAACAAGGTGGACAGAAGGGGTTTTCAGGCAGGTCTACGCGCGTTAATCTGCGGCGAAGCCAGCGCCGAAGCCGAACCGTACGGCGCTTGTACGACAGGAGCTCCACAATGCGCCGGATTTCCCGGATCACGGTCGCAGGCGCAGCGACCGCCTCCCTGGCCCTCGCCCTCGCCGCCTGCGGCGGTACCTCGACCTCCTCCGGGTCGTCGGACTCGAAGGGCGACAAGGGTCTCGCCATCGCCTACGACGTCGGCGGCAAGGGCGACCAGTCCTTCAACGACGCCGCCTACTCGGGCCTGGAGCAGGCGAAGAAGGAGTTCGGCTACGCCACGGCCGACATCGAGCCCACCGAGGGCGAGACCGACGCCGACAAGGAGCAGCGCCTCGCGTCGCTGGCGAAGCAGGGCTACAACCCGGTCATCGGCGTCGGCTACGCGTACGCCACCGCCATGAAGAACGCGGCCGAGAAGTACCCGGACACCACCTTCGGCATCGTGGACGACTCCCAGATCCAGGCCAAGAACGTGGCCGACCTGGTCTTCAGCGAGGAGGAGGCCTCCTACCTCGCCGGTGTCGCCGCCGCCAAGAGCACCAAGACCAACACGGTCGGCTTCGTGGGCGGCGTGGACGTTCCGCTGATCCACAAGTTCCAGGCCGGCTTCGAGCAGGGTGTCACCGACACCAACCCGAAGGTCAAGGTGCTGTCGCAGTACCTGACGCAGACGGCGGAGGAGGGCGGCTTCTCCAGCCCCGACAAGGGCAAGACCGCCGCCGAGGGCCAGATCGAGAAGAAGGCCGACGTCGTCTACGCCGCCGCCGGCCTGTCCGGCCAGGGCGTCATCGAGGCCGCCTCCGCCCACAAGATCTGGGCGATCGGCGTCGACTCCGACCAGTACAAGCAGGAAGCCCTCGCCAAGTACAAGGACTCCATCCTGACGTCGGCCACCAAGGACGTCGCCAAGGCCGTGTACAACCTTGCGAAGTCGGTCGAGGACGGCAAGCCCGTGACCGGTATCGTCAAGGGCGATCTGAAGTCCGGCGAGGTCGGTCTGTCGGTCTCCAACCCGAAGTTCGCGGGCAACGCCGACCTCCAGGCGGCCGTCAAGGCGGCCCAGGAGAAGATCGTCAGCGGTGAGATCAAGGTCAAGAGCAGCTGAACTGAGCTGAGCACCACCTCGAACAGTGTGTAACCGCGGGGTTGCGCCGCTCGGCGGGGTACGGGGAGTCGGCCTCCTCGTACCCCGTCGTGCCGATGTGCCGCCGCTTCAGATGCCGTAGGGGCGCTACGCGCGTAGACGACCCCCGTCCCCAGGAGAGTGCGCCATCAACGCGTCCAGCAGCCCTCCGGCCGGAGCGGCGGTCAACGAATCGGTGACCGCCGTCGAACTCGCCGGGATCACCAAGCGTTTCCCCGGTGTCGTGGCCAACCACGACATCCACCTCACCGTCCGCAAGGGCACCGTCCACGCCCTCGTCGGCGAGAACGGGGCCGGCAAGTCGACGCTGATGAAGATCCTCTACGGCATGCAGAAGCCGGACGAGGGGACCATCGCGATCGACGGCGAGCAGGTCTCCTTCTCGTCGCCCGCCGACGCGATCGTCCGCGGCATCGGCATGGTGCACCAGCACTTCATGCTCGCCGACAACCTCACGGTCCTCGAGAACGTGGTGCTCGGCAGCGAGAAGCTCCACGGCATCGGCGGCAGGGCCCGCCGCAGGATCAAGGAGATCTCCGAGCGGTACGGCCTCGGCGTGCGCCCCGACGTCCTGGTCGAGGAGCTCGGTGTCGCCGCGCGCCAGCGCGTGGAGATCCTCAAGGTCCTCTACCGCGGCGCCCGCACGCTGATCCTCGACGAGCCGACGGCCGTCCTGGTGCCGCAGGAGGTGGACGCCCTCTTCGACAACCTGCGCGAGCTCAAGGCCGAGGGGCTGTCCGTCATCTTCATCTCCCACAAGCTGGGCGAGGTCCTCTCCGTCGCGGACGACATCACCGTCATACGCCGCGGCACGACGGTCGGCACGGCCGTGCCCGCCGAGACCACCCCGCGCCAGCTCGCCGAGCTGATGGTCGGCAGCGAGCTGCCGACGCCGGAGACGGCGGAGTCGACGGTCACCGACCGCCCGGTCCTCGCCGTCGACACGCTGCGCCTGGTGGCGCCGGGCGGCAAGGCCCTGCTCGACGACGTCACCTTCACCATCCACGCCGGTGAGGTGCTCGGCGTCGCCGGCGTCGAGGGCAACGGCCAGACCGAGCTGGTCGACGCGCTGATCGGCCTCAAGCACGCCGACTCCGGTTCCATACGCTTCCTCGGCGAGGACATCACCTCCCTGCCGACCCGCAAGCGCCGCGAGCAGGGCGTCGGCTACATCCCCGAGGACCGCCACCGCCACGGCCTGCTCCTCGAGGCCCCCCTGTGGGAGAACCGCATCCTCGGCCACGTCACCGAGAAGCCCAACAGCAAGGGCTTCTGGCTGGACCCGAAGGGCTCCCAGGAGGACACCCGCCGCATCGTCGAGGCGTACGACGTCCGCACCCCCGGCATCGAGGTCACCGCCGCCTCCCTGTCCGGCGGCAACCAGCAGAAGCTGATCGTCGGCCGCGAGATGAGCCACAAGCCGCGCTTCCTGATCGCCGCCCACCCGACCCGCGGTGTGGACGTCGGCGCACAGGCCGCGATCTGGGACCACATCCGCGAGGCCCGCCGCGAGGGCCTGGCCGTACTGCTGATATCCGCCGACCTGGACGAGCTGATCGGCCTGTCCGACACCCTCCGGGTGATCTACGACGGCAAGCTGGTCGCGGACGCCGACCCGGCCACCATCACCCCCGAGGAGCTCGGCTCGGCGATGACCGGTGCCGCCTCCGGACACCTGGAACACGACGAGACCCCCGAGATCCGCAAGTCTCCCGAGTCTCCGGAAGACGAGGCCCGCTGATGAAGAAGTTCGACAAGGAGCGCGTGCTCCTCGCGGTGGCCGGGCCGGTCATCGCGCTCGCCGTGGCCTTCGTGCTCAGCGCGATCGTCCTGGTCGCCTCGGGCAAGAACCCCGTCGAACCGTTCGCCCTGATGTTCGAGCAGGCCGGTTTCTCCGACATCCAGGTCCTGATCGTCAACCAGGCGTCGATGTACTACATCGCGGCCCTCGCGGTCGCCATCGGCTTCCGGATGAACCTGTTCAACATCGGCGTCGACGGCCAGTACCAGCTCGCCGCGATGACGGCCGCCATCGTCGGCGCCCACGCCGACCTGCCGGCGTTCCTCCAGGTGCCGCTGCTGCTCCTGACCGCCGTGTGCACCGGTGCCTTCTGGTCCGGCATCGCCGGTGTCCTCAAGATCACCCGCGGCGTCAGCGAGGTCGTCGCGACGATCATGCTCAACGCGATCGCCACCGCCGTCATCGGCTACCTGTGGCTGCCGGACGTCTTCGGCGTCAAGATCGGCAACAACAACACCACCGGCGAGATGCACGACTCCGGCTGGATCCCCGGCATCGACACGGGCGCGGCCGGCGAGATCTACGGCCTGGTCCTCCTCGCGGTGCTGCTCGGCATCGGCTACTGGGTCGTCCTCAACCGCACCCGCTTCGGCTTCGACCTGCGCGCCTCCGGCGCCTCCGAGTCAGCCGCCGCGGCCAGCGGTGTCGACCCCAAGCGCATGGTGCTCACCGCCATGCTCATCTCCGGCGGCCTCGCCGGACTCGCGGGCCTGCCGATCCTGCTCGGCGCCACCCACACCTACAGCCTCAACTTCCCCACCGGCATCGGCTTCCTCGGCATCGGCATCGCCCTGCTCGGCCGCAACAGCCCGGTCGGCATCGCCTTCGCCGCCCTGCTGTGGGCCTGGCTCGACAAGGCCTCGCCCGAGCTGGACTTCCACGGCTACGACAAGGAGATCGCGGTCATCATGCAGGGCCTGATCGTCCTCTCCGTGGTCGTCTCCTACGAGGCCGTCCGCGAGTGGGGCCTGCGCCGCCAGCAGCGCCGAGTCGGCGCGGAGCTGGCCGCCGGCCACGTCCTGGGCGCCACCGACAACTCGAAGAAGGAGGTGGCCGGCCGATGACCGCTCCGACCACAGCGACCGACGTCAACCAGCCCTCGCTGCAGCCCGGGGCGCCGACCGGCCGCCGCATGTCGTGGCCCGTGCTGCTCCTGGTCATCGCCGGAGCCCTGGCGCTGACCTCGCTCGTCCGCATCATCACCGGCGCCGACGGCATCACCAACGTCAGCCAGATGTCCACCGCGCTCCAGCTCGCCGTGCCGATCGGCCTGGCCGGCCTCGGCGGCCTGTGGGCCGAGCGCGCGGGCGTCGTCAACATCGGCCTCGAGGGCATGATGATCCTCGGCACCTGGTTCGGTGCCTGGGCCGGCTTCCAGTGGGGCCCGTGGACCGGTGTCCTCGTCGGCATCGTCGGCGGCGCGATCGGCGGCCTGCTGCACGCGATCGTCACCGTCACCTTCAACGTCAACCACATCGTCTCCGGTGTGGCCATCAACATCCTCGCGCTGGGCGCCACCCGCTACCTGGCCCCGCTCGCCTTCGAGGGCCACCAGGGCGGTTCGGCCAAGCAGTCCCCGCCGGTCGACTCCCTCGGCCACTTCACGGTGCCGGGTCTGTCCGACGGTCTCCAGACCCTCAACGACAAGGGCTGGTTCCTGGTCTCGGACGTCGCCGGCCTGCTCGGCGGCCTGGTCACCAACGTGTCCTGGCTGACCCTGATCGCCGTCGCCCTGGTCCCCGCCACCTGGTGGATCCTGTGGCGCACGCCGTTCGGCCTCCGCCTGCGCTCCTGCGGCGAGAACCCGGTCGCCGCCGAGTCCCTCGGCGTCAACGTCTACAAGTACAAGTACCTCGCCGTGATCATCTCCGGCGGTCTGGCCGGCCTCGGCGGTGTCTTCCTCTCCATCGTGGCCAACCCCTTCTACCTGGAGGGCCAGACCAGCGGCCGCGGTTACATCGGCCTCGCGGCGATGATCTTCGGCAACTGGATGCCGGGCGGCCTCGCCATCGGCGCCGGCCTCTTCGGCTACACCGACAGCCTCAACCTGCGCGGCGGTTCCGCCAACGTGCACGCCCTGCTGCTGCTCGGCGCGCTCCTGCTGGTCGCCGGCGCCATCTGGCTGGTGATCCGCAAGAAGTACGTCAAGGCCGCGATCACCTTCGTCGTCGGCGCCCTGGTCTTCGCCTGGTACGCGGGCACCAACGAGGTCCCGAACCAGGTCGTCTCCGCCACCCCGTACGTCGTCACCCTGGTCGTCCTCGCCCTGTCCGCGCAGCGGCTGCGGATGCCGAAGGCGGACGGCATGCAGTACCGGAAGGGGCAGGGCAAGTGACCGGCACCGACTGGGAGGCCCTGCGCACGGCGGCCCGGGACGCGATGTCCCGGGCGTACGCCCCCTACTCGGGCTACGCCGTCGGTGCCGCCGCCCTGGTCGACGACGGCCGCACCGTCACCGGCTGCAACGTGGAGAACGCCAGCTACGGCATCGGCCTGTGCGCCGAGTGCGGTCTGGTCTCCCAGCTCCAGCTGACCGGCGGCGGCCGGCTGACGCACTTCGTCTGCGTCGACGGCCACGGCGAGATCCTGGTGCCGTGCGGGCGCTGCCGTCAGCTGCTGTTCGAGTTCGGCGGCCCGGAGCTGCTGCTGGAGACCCCCGCCGGGGTGCTCCCGCTCGCGAAGATGCTCCCGCAGGCCTTCGGCCCCGACCACCTCACCAAGTAAGGAAAGCCAGACATGGCCATGGACGTCATCTCCGTCATCCGCACCAAGCGGGACCGCGGTGAACTCAGCGGCGAGCAGATCGACTGGGTCATCGACGCGTACACCCGCGGCGAGGTGGCCGACGAGCAGATGTCGGCCCTCGCGATGGCGATCCTGCTCAACGGCATGAACCGCGGCGAGATCGCCCGCTGGACGGCCGCGATGATCGCCTCCGGCGAGCGCATGGACTTCTCGTCCCTGTCCCGCCCGACCGCCGACAAGCACTCCACCGGTGGCGTCGGCGACAAGATCACCCTTCCGCTCGCGCCCCTGGTGGCGGCGTGCGGCGCGGCCGTCCCGCAGCTCTCCGGACGGGGCCTCGGCCACACCGGCGGCACCCTGGACAAGCTGGAGTCGATCCCCGGCTGGCGCGCGCTGCTGTCCAACGACGAGATGCTGAACGTCCTGGACGGCGTCGGCGCGGTGATCTGCGCGGCCGGCGACGGCCTCGCGCCCGCCGACAAGAAGCTGTACGCCCTGCGCGACGTGACCGGCACGGTGGAGGCGATCCCGCTGATCGCGTCCTCCATCATGTCGAAGAAGATCGCCGAGGGCACCGGCTCGCTGGTCCTGGACGTGAAGGTGGGCAGTGGCGCCTTCATGAAGACGATCGAGGACGCCCGCGAGCTGGCCTCCACGATGGTCGGCCTCGGCACCGACCACGGCGTGCGGACGGTCGCCCTGCTGACGGACATGGCCACCCCGCTCGGCCTCACCGCGGGCAACGCCCTGGAGGTCCGCGAGTCCGTCGAGGTCCTGGCCGGCGGCGGCCCCTCCGACGTCGTCGAGCTGACCCTCGCCCTGGCCCGCGAGATGCTCGACGCGGCGGGCCTGCCGGACGCCGACCCGGCGAAGGCCCTGGCCGACGGCTCCGCGATGGACGTCTGGCGCCGCATGATCGCGGCCCAGGGCGGCGACCCGGACGCGGCCCTGCCCACGTCGAAGGAGCAGCACGTGGTGAAGGCCGCCTCCTCGGGCGTCCTGACCCGCCTCGACGCCTACGACGTCGGCGTCGCCGCCTGGCGCCTCGGCGCGGGCCGGGCTCGCAAGGAGGACCCGGTGCAGGCCGCCGCGGGCGTCGAACTCCACGCCAAGCCCGGCGACACGGTCACCGAGGGCCAGCCCCTGCTGACCCTCCACACGGACACCCCGGACCGCTTCGCGTACGCGCTCGCGGCCGTGGAGGGCTCGTACGACATCGCGCCGGCGGGCACGGACTTCACCGCCTCGCCGGTGGTGCGGGAACGTATCGCCTGACCAGGGGTTTCCTCGATCGGGTGAACGGGACCGGTAGACCACTGCCGGTCCCGTTCGGCATGCTGGGATCGGTGACGCACCGATAGGAGAACCGCCATGAGCGCACTCACCGTGAGCCAGGAGCCCGAGCAGAACTGGGACGACCTCGTCCGGTTCTGGGAGGAGATGGATTGGCCCGAGGGCAGCAAGGTGGAGATCATCGAGGGGATCATCACCGTGTCACCAGCTCCGGGACTGCCTCACAACGTGATCGCTGCACGCATCCAGCGGCGTTTGTATCCGTCCATCCCGGAGGACTGGGAGATCTTCCAGACACTGGCGATCGCCGTCCCGTCCCGCCTTGGAATGCTCATCCCGGACCTCGTGGTCGCGCCGTTGCCGGACCGCACCGAGTCCGACACCCACATCCCCGCCGCTCTCGCCGAACTCGTCGTCGAAGTCACCTCCAAGTCCAACGCCCGGCACGACCGCATCAGCAAGCCCGCCGCCTACGCCACCGCCGGAATCCCCCTCTACCTCCTCATCGACCGCTGGGCCCCCGGCGGACCCACGGCGACGCTCTACGGTGAACCGAAGGGTGATGTCTACCGGGTACTGAGCGCCGCCAAGTTCGGCGATCCCCTGACGCTCCCCGCCCCCTTCGACCTGACCATCGACACCGGCGAGTTCCCCGAGGCCTGAGTCAGCCCAGCACCGTCGCCACCCCCACCAGCACCGGCACGGACACCACCGTCGACACCAGGATCGCGTCCCGGGCCAGGCGCTCGCCCACGCCGTACGTCGACGCGTACGTGTAGAGGTTCTGCGCGGCCGGCAGCGCCGACGTCACCACCACGTCGAGGAGCTGGGCGCCCCGCAGCCCGAAGACCCCCGACGCCAGCGCCCAGGCCACGGCCGGCTGACCCACCGTCTTCAGCGCCACCGCCAGCAGCACCGGCGGCCGGTCCGTGCCGCGCAGCGGCATCGTGGAGCCGCACAGGGAGATGCCGAAGGCCAGCAGCACCGCCGGGACCGACATGTTGCCGATCAGGGTGATGGGGTCCAGGACCGCGGCCGGCACCCGCAGCCCGGTCGCGGCGACCGCGACCCCGGCCAGCGAGCCGAGCGCGATCGGATTGCGCAGCGGTGTCAGCAGCCGGCGTAGCGGCGAGCCCTTGGCGCCCCCGCCCGACAGGTCCAGGATCGTCACCGCCACCGGCGTCACCAGCACCAGCTGGAACAGCAGCACCGGCGCCACCAGCGAGGCGTCGCCCAGCACGTACACGGCGATCGGGATGCCGAGATTGCCGGAGTTCACGTAGCCGGAGCAGAGCGCGCCGATCGTCGTACGGCCCACGCCCCAGCCCCGTACGACGCCCACCGCGGCGAACGCGCCGGCCACCGCCAGCGTCGACAGGGCCGTCACCAGCAGCCGGGTGGAGAAGACCACCGACAGGTCGGCCGTCGCCAGCGTCGTGAACAGCAGGGCGGGTGAGGCCACGTGGAAGGCGAGCTTCGTCAGGACCTCGCGCCCCTGCGGCCCGAGGTGCCCGCGCAGCCCCAGCACATAGCCGACGCCGATCACCACCGCGATCACCGCGAAGCCGGTCAGCACCCCCTGCACGGCGACGCCTCCTCGACCGGGAGGCGGACGGCGTCGGGCAGCGCGGCGGGCGGCGGTATGTGGGGCACATGCCAACCCTCAGGGGCGGGCCGTCCCGAGGTCAACGTGATCTTCGCCGTGCCGGCACCGATGAGTTCCGCCCGGACGCCCGGTCTACCGCACGTGGACGCCGTGACACCCGCCGTACTCGTGCTGCCGGGGCCCGTCTCCCGAGGGGAGACGCCCCGGCTCTGCGACGAGGTGCGCGCGCTGCTGGAAACCACCCGCGCCGGCGTGGTCGTCTGCGACGTCGGCGGGCTGGGGCCGCCCGGACTCGCCGTCGTCGACCTGCTGGCCCGGCTGGAGCTCACCGCCCGGCGGACCGGGGGCCGGATACGCCTGCGCGACCCCGACCCCGCCCTGCACGCCCTACTCGACCTGGTCGGACTCCGCTTCGAGGCGGAGCGGCAGGTCGAACAGCGGGAACCACCGCTTGGTGTCCAGGAAGCAGTGGAACCCGGTGATGCGGCCCTCTGAGATCTCCAGCACCTGGACCGCCCACGGCGCGAAGCCGCCCGCCTCCGGGTCCGGCTTGTAGTGCGCGAAGGCCGGCAGTCCGTTCGCCTCGACCGGCACGAGGCGCGAGCCCGCGCACGCGGAGCCGAGCGTCTCCATGAAGCCGGTGATGTCCGCCGGACCGGCCAGCCACAGGTCGAACGGCGGCATCGTCATGACCGCGTCCTCGTGCAGCAGCGCCGTCAGCGCCGTCATGTCGTACCCCTCGAAGGCCGCGACATAGCGCTCCAGGAGCTTCTGCTGCTCCTCGTCCAGCGGATCGGACACCGCCGCGCCCGCCCCCCGGTCCTGCCGCTCGGCGAGCGTCGTCCGGGCCCGCTGGAGGGCGCTGTTGACCGACGCGACCGTCGTGCCGAGCAGCTCGGCGACCTCGCTCGCCCGCCACGCCAGCACCTCGCGCAGGATCAGCACCGCCCGCTGCTTGGGCGGCAACTGCTGGAGCGCGGCCATGAAGGCGAGCCGCACCGACTCCTTGGCGACCGCGGCCTCCGCCGGATCGGCCGTCGTCGGCAGCACGCGGGCGTCCGGCACCGGCTCCAGCCAGGTGTTGTCCGGGCGCGGCGCCAGGGCCGCCCGCGCGAGCGGCGTCGAGTCCGTCAGGTCCATCGGACGGGCCCGCTTGTTGCCCGCGGTCAGCATGTCCAGGCAGACGTTGGTCGCGATGCGGTACAGCCAGGAGCGGAGACTGGAGCGGCCCTCGAACTTGTCGTAGCTCCGCCAGGCGCGGACCAGGGTGTCCTGCACCGCGTCCTCGGCCTCGAAGGAGGAACCGAGCATCCGGTAGCAGTACCCCGTCAGCTCGACCCGGTGCTTCTCCAGCGCGGAGTCCAGCTCCGGCGCCACGGTGCCGTTGGTCATCGTCCACCCACCCCTGGGCCGCATCCCGTCGTGCGCGTTGTCGCGCCTCGCACTTCGGAAGCTACCGCAGGGGACCGACAATGGCCCGCGGAGTCGGGAAAGGCGCACGCCGGCGCCGTGGCGGGCAGGACCGGCACGCCGGCGCGCGGCGGCCCCGCCCGGCCGTCAGCGCGTCGCGGGCAGGCCGCGCACCGGCGCGCCGGAGCGCACGCCCGCGCTCCGGCGGCGCGCCGCCAGCGACCCGAGGGCGGTGATCCCCACGACGCCCAGCACCGCCAGCAGCCCGACGCCGACCGTCCCGGCCCAGCCGCCGGAGTGGAAGGCCACCGCGCCCACCGTGCTGCCCGCGCTGGAGCCGATGTAGTAGGCGGACTGGTACAGCGCCGACGCCTGGGCCCGGCCGTGCGTGGCCGTCTTGCCCACCGCCGAAGAGGCCACCGCGTGCCCCGCGAAGAAGCCCGCCGTGATCAGCACCAGCCCCAGCAGGACCAGCGGCAGCCAGGGCGCGAGGGACAGCAGCAGGCCCGCCGCCGTCGTGCCGCCGCCCAGGTAGAGCGCCCCGCGGCGGCCGAGCCGGCCCACCAGCCGGCCCGCCGTCGACGCCGAGACCGTACCGACCAGGTACACCAGGAAGATCGAGCCGATGACGCCCTGCGGCAGGGAGAACGGGGCCTCGGTCAGGCGGTAGCCGATCACCGTGTAGACGCCGCCGAACACCGTCATGAACAGCGCGCCGATCGCGTACAGGCGGCGCAGCAGCGGGTCGGCGAGGTGGTCGCGGACCGTGCGGACCAGGACCCGCGGGCGCAGCGAGCCCGCCGTGAAGTGCCGCGGCGCCGGCAGCAGCAGCCGGAAGGCCACCGCGCACGCCACCGCGACCAGGCCGATCACCCCGACGGCGACCCGCCAGCCCCACTCCTGCGCGACCCAGCCGGTGATGACCCGGCCGCTCATGCCGCCGACGCTGTTGCCCGCGACGAACAGGCCGATCGCGGTGACCAGCGCCCGCGGCCGCACCTCCTCCGCCAGGTACGCCGTCGCCGAGGCCGGCAGCCCGGCCAGCGCCGCGCCCTGCACCGCTCGCAGCGCGACGAGCGCCGTCAGCGACGGGGCGAAGGGCACCAGCAGCCCGACGGACACCGCGACGGCCAGCGAAGCCGTCATGACCGTACGCCGCCCGAAGCGCTCCGACAGGGCGCTCATCGGCAGTACGAAGAGGGCCAGGCCGCCCGTCGCGGCGGCCACCGTCCAGCTCGCGTCGCCCGCGCTCACCCCGAGGTCGCCGGAGATCAGCGGCAGCAGGGCCTGGGTGGAGTAGAGGAGCGCGAAGGTCGCGACGCCCGCCAGGAACAGGGCGAGACTCATCCGGCGGTAACCGGGGCCGCCCGGGGTCATGCGTGAGTCGGCGGGATCGGGGGCGGAGGGGACGGAGACGGCGGTCGCGGCGCCCACGGTGGTGGACGCCCCGGTATCGGCGGGAGTCATGCTGCGAAGGTACGAAGCCCTGGACTCATCCGTCCAATGCATGGAATCGTCATAATCGTTCCCATGGTGCATCAGCAGAGCTCACAGGCCCGCCTGTCACCGTCCGGTGACACAGAAGACATCGTCACGCTGCTCGCGCCGCGCCTCGCGCACTTCGCCGGCGTCGCCCGCACCGAGCACGTCACCCGGGCCGCGCAGGAGATGAACGTCCCTCAGTCCACCCTCTCCCGCGCCCTCGTACGCCTCGAGGCGGACCTCGGCGTCGACCTGTTCGTCCGCCGGGGCCGCACCCTCGCGCTGACCCCCGCCGGGCACACCTTCCTCGGCTCGGTCGAACGCGCCCTCGCCGAGATCGGGCGCGCCGCGGAGGAGGTGCGCGCGGACGCCGACCCGGCCACCGGCAAGGTCGCCTTCGGCTTCCTGCACACCATGGGCGCCGAGACCGTACCCGGCCTGCTGCACGCCTTCCGCGCCGACCACCCCCGCGTCCGCTTCAGCCTCGTCCAGAACTACGGCGAGGCCATGCTGGAGCGGCTGCGCGCCGGCGACCTCGACCTCTGCCTGACCTCCCCGGTCCCGGACGCCCCCGACCTGGTCGCCCGCCGCCTGGACGAGCAGAAGCTGCGCCTCGTCGTCCCGGCCGACCATCCGCTGGCCGCCCGCCGGCGCATCCGCCTCGCCGAGGCGGCCGACGAGAACTTCGTGACCCTGGAGCCCGGTTACGGGCTGCGCCGCATCACCGACGACCTCTGCGGGGAGGCCGGCTTCCGGCCGCGGGTGGCCTTCGAGGGGGAGGAGGCGGAGACGCTGCGCGGCCTGGTCGCCGCGGGCCTCGGCGTCGCACTCCTGCCGCCGCCCGCCGTGCCCCGCCCCGGCGTGGTCGAACTGACGGTCACGGCACCGCGCGCGGCCCGCGAGATCGGCGTCGCCTGGCTCGCGGGCCGCACGGACACGCCCCCGGTGGCGGCCTTCAAGAAGTTCCTGCTGTCCAGAAGGGGCCATCTCCTGCCCGGCTGACCGGGCCCTACCGGCGCAGCGACCTGCCGAACCCCGCCGCCAGCGGCATCCGCAGCCCCAGGGGCGGGGGCGCGGCCAGCGCGTCCTCCACCGGCCGCGAGAAGGACTGCCCGAACAGCGCGCCCATCACGAAGTCCTCCGCCAGCGCGACGACCTCGTTCCGGTATTGCCGCAGCCCGTGCCCGTCGGAGTGCACCTCGAACCGGCACACGTCGCGGTTGGCCTTCTTCGCCCGGGACGCCAGCCGGAACGACAGCTCGGGGTCGCAGCGTCCGTCGTTGGTGCCGTGCACGATCAGCACCTGGCGCCCGGCGAGCTGCTTCACCGGTTCGGGGGCCGCCGCCACGTCCTCGTCGGGCAGCCAGGGGGCGATCGCCAGCACGGAGTTGACGGCCTCGTGCCCGCCCGCGCGCAGCGCGGCCCGTCCGCCCATGCCGATGCCGGCGAGGCAGACCGGGACGTCGCCGTAGCGCCGCACGGCCTCGGCGGCGGCCCACTCGGCGTCGCGGGCGAGGTGCGCCTCGGTGCCGTTCCAGCCCCGGTAGCGGTAGTGCACGACGTGCGTGGCCAGGCCCTCGTCCCGGCCCGCCCGGGCCAGCCCGCGCCCCAGCGCGCGTACCGACGCGGACGCCAGCAGCCCGGACGGCCTGCGGTCGGACACCTCGTCGCCACCGGGGAGCAGGAGCACCACACCGCTGACCGCCGTCCGCTCCGGACCGAGCGTTCGCCCCAGCCGGGCCCGACGGGCCGGCGTCGCTTGCTGTCCCATGACAGAACATTCTCAGAAGACGGGGTGCGGCGACCCGTCCCTCGCAGTCACCGTTACATATCGGCGGTTCCGTACACCGATTCGTCGGGAAGTGTCCCCGCCCGCCGGTACTCCCGTCCCCGCCCGGCCGTGGTCCTGCCGCTCTACGCGCGTAGGAGCTAGAGTGCGGAAATGACGAGCCAGAACACCGCGAAGGCCGGCGCGCAGACCGCCGGGAGGACTCCGACACCGGACCAGATCCGCCGGGCGCCGAAGGTTCTGCTGCACGATCACCTCGACGGCGGGCTGCGCCCCGGCACGGTCGTCGAACTCGCCCGCGCCGCCGGATACGAGGATCTCCCCGAGACCGATCCCGGCCGGCTCGGCGCCTGGTTCCGGGAGGCCGCCGACTCCGGATCGCTCGAGCGGTACCTGGAGACCTTCTCCCACACCGTCGGCGTCATGCAGACCCGCGCCGCCCTCGTCCGGGTCGCCGCCGAGTGCGCCGAGGACCTCGCCGAGGACGGCGTCGTCTACGCCGAGGTGCGGTACGCCCCCGAGCAGCACCTGGAGGGCGGGCTGAGCCTCGAAGAGGTCGTCGAGGCCGTCAACGAGGGCTTCCGCGAGGGCGAGCGCCGGGCCCGGGAGAACGGCCACCGCATCCGCGTCGGCGCCCTGCTCACCGCCATGCGGCACGCCGCCCGCTCCCTGGAGATCGCCGAACTCGCCAACCGCTACCGCGACCTCGGTGTCGTCGGCTTCGACATCGCGGGCGCCGAGGCCGGCCACCCGCCCACCCGGCACCTCGACGCCTTCGAGTACCTCAAGCGGGAGAACAACCACTTCACCATCCACGCCGGCGAGGCCTTCGGCCTGCCGTCCATCTGGCAGGCCCTCCAGTGGTGCGGCGCCGACCGGCTCGGACACGGCGTGCGGATCATCGACGACATCACGGTCCACGGGGACGGCACGGTCGAGCTCGGCCGGCTCGCCTCCTACGTACGGGACAAGCGGATCCCGCTGGAGCTGTGCCCCAGTTCCAACCTCCAGACCGGGGCGGCCGACTCGTACGCCGAGCACCCGATCGGCCTGCTGCGCCGGCTGCACTTCCGCGTCACCGTCAACACGGACAACAGGCTGATGTCCCACACGGGTATGAGCCGGGAATTCGAGCACCTTGTCGACGCGTTCGGCTACACGCTCGACGACCTTCAGTGGTTCTCCGTCAATGCGATGAAATCAGCGTTCATTCCTTTCGATGAACGACTGGCCATGATCAATGACGTGATCAAGCCGGGATACGCGGAACTGAAATCCGAATGGCTGTTCCAGCAGGCGGCCTCCACCAGCGGTTCTTCGGAAGAATAGAGGCCGCTCGGCGTCCGGGGAAAACCGGGATGTGGACGGGCGTTCACGACTCGTACGCATTTCGATGTTTGCGGCGGGCGGCCCCGCCTGTTTACGGTCGAGCACCGCTCACATCCCCCGTCATCCATATTCGAGGACGCATTTCATGAAGCAGTCTGCTGTCAAGACCCTCGGCGTCGCCGCCCTCGGTGCCGCCTTCGCCGCCGCCGGGGCGGGGGCGGCCTCGGCCGCCCCGCAGCTCCCGGACGCCGCCGGGACCGTGGACTCCGTCGCCCGCACGCTCCCCACGGAGGCCGTCTCCACCGTGGCACCGGGCACCGGCACCAGGCTGGAGCAGGGACGCCGGATGGCCGGCACGGGTCTGGCCGCCACCCAGCCGGTCGTCGAGCAGACGCTCGGCGGGAAGCCCGCCGACGGCCCGGCCGGCCCGGCCGCGGGCCTCCTCGGCGGACTGCCGACCGCCCGGACCCTGCCCGCCCCGGCCCTGCCCCCGCAGGGCCTGTCCACCCAGGGCGTGCCGGTGAACGGCCTGACGCTGGGCGACTGAGCCCTCCCGCGCCACGCGCCGACGGGGGCGCACCCGCACCGGGTGCGCCCCCGTCGGCATGCCGCGGAGAGGACGGACGAGTCGGCCGGGTGGGCCCGTCACCAGGCCGTCCGGGCCGCCTTCTCCTCCGACGGCAGGAGGATCCACAGGGCGAGGTACAGCAGGAACTGCGGGCCGGGCAGCAGGCAGGACAGGACGAAGATCACCCGCATCGTGGTGGTGGAGGTGCCGAAGCGCCGTGCCAGCGCGGCGCACACTCCGCCGATCATGCGGCCGTGGGTGGGGCGGGCGAGGCGGGACATCGCGGCTCCTTCGTCAGCGTGTCGCGAGGCGGCCGGCCGGCCACCCCTCATCTGCCCTCCACGCTACGGAGACGAACGGAACAAAGCGTCGCTCTACGGGGCGATACCGACCCTGGGAATCGTCGGGGTCCGACCCTGAGCCGGCTCCCCCTGAGGGACGTCCTCCCGATCCCCCGGCTCGGACCTGCGGCGGAGCCGCGCCCGGCCCGCGGGTACGACGGCGAGGTGGGCAAGGGCCACGCCCAGGGTGTTCAGCAGCAGCGAGTCGACGTCCACGACCTGACCGGGCACCCCGGTCTGCAGCAGCTCGATCCCCAACGACAGCAGGGCGCCCGCGGCCACCGTGCGCAGCAGGGACGCCGTGGGCGACACGGTCAGCCGCCCGTTCACCGCGGGCAGCAGCACCCCCAGCGGCGCCAGCAGGGCCAGCGCGCCGCCGAGGGAGCGGGCCGCCGCCGGCCAGCCCAGTGCCAGGTCGGCGCGGATACCGTCGAGCGGGTGCACGTTGGGCGGCAGGACCCACGGCACGTCCAGGGGCCGCAGGGTGTACCAGGCGACGAACGCGAGGTGCGCGACGAGGAGGACACCTCCTGTCGCACGGATGCGGTGCGCGGCGCTGCCGCCGATGAACCCTTGACGCTGCACGCCCCCCTAGACGCGGCCTCCGGCTCGGTCGGTTCCGGCGCCCTCCGCGCGAGGATGAGTCCTGCGCCACACGGGCCCCGGGCCCGGCGTCACCCGCCGGAGACCGCCCGGGACGGCGGCTCGTTGCTGCCCGGCCGGGCGCGGACCTCGTCCGTGCAGGTGTAGCGGCGCGGGGCCCGGTCGTCGGGCCCGGCCAGGATCACGGAACCGTCGCCCTCGGCCGCGGCCGAGTCGGAGAAGGTGCAGACCACCTGGGCGAGGGCGTACGAGGCGAGGTCGCCGGGCGCGATGCCGAGCCGCAGGGTGTCCTCCGGGTCGCCGGGGCGGGGCCCCTTCACGGTGACGCCGGCGCGTATGTCCGTGGTGTACCCGGCCTCCTTCTCCGCGGCCGACGGCGGCGCGGCGAGCTGGTCCAGCAGCCCCTGGGCGATCAGGACCCGGCGCGCGGAGTCCGCGGCGCCGTCCGGGACCCGCACCGTCCGGTCCACGCTCACCAGCGAGGAGCCGCACAGCAGGGAGACCCGCACGGGCAGGCCCGGCGTGGCCCCGGCCGGCCCGTCCGGCTCGGCGAGCGAGCAGCGCACCCGCGACGGCGCGGGGCCGTAGTCCGTCGGCACCTCCGTGGCGCGTATCCCGCACCCGGTGAGCAGCACGGCCAGCACGGCCAGCAGGGGAAGCGCCGGCAGGCGGCGTACGGTCATCAGGCCTGTCCCTTCGCGTCCTTGCCGGGCTCCCGGCCCGCGTCCCCGGTCCCGTCGCCCGCCGGGGCCTCCCCGGCGTCCTCCTCCGCGGGCACCGACGCGTCCTGCGGCAGCCGCAGCGTGAACACCGCGCCGCCCTCGGGGGAGTTCTCGGCGGTGATCCCGCCGCCGTGGATGTGGGCGTTCTCCAGGGCGATGGACAGGCCGAGCCCGCTGCCCTCGGAGCGGGGCCGGGAGGCGCTGGCCTTGTAGAAGCGGTCGAAGACGTGCGGCAGCACGTCCTCGGGGATGCCGGGGCCGTGGTCCCGCACCCGGATGACGATCTCGTCGTCCGCCCGCGTCACCGACACCCGCACCGGCGACCCGCCGTGCTTGAGCGCGTTGCCGACGAGGTTGGCCAGGATGACGTCCAGCCGGCGCGGGTCGAGTCGGGCGTGGATGCCGCGCTCGGCGTCCAGGTCGACGGCGTCCAGCCAGGCGCGGGCGTCCATGCAGGCGGTGATCTGGTCGGCCACGTCGACGTCGTCCAGGACCAGCCGGGCGGTGCCCGCGTCGAAGCGGGTGACCTCCATCAGGTTCTCCACGAGGTCGTTCAGGCGCCGGGTCTCGCTGACCACCAGCCGTACGGCCGGTTCGACCATCGGGTCGATGCCGCCGCCCTCGAACTCCAGCTCGTCCTCCAGCACCTCCGTGACGGCGGTGATGGCCGTCAGCGGCGTCCGCAGCTCGTGGCTCATGTCCGCCACGAAGCGCCGTGAGGCCTGCTCCCGGTCCGCCATGTCCGCGACCCGCTTCTCCAGCGCCTCCGCCGCGCTGTTGAACGTCCGCGAAAGATCCGCCAGTTCGTCGGTGCCCGAGACGCGCAGCCGGGTGTCCAGCCTGCCCTCGCCGAGCCGTCGCGCCGCGACCCCGAGCCGGTGCACCGGCTTCAGCACGGTCGTGGCCAGGGCCTGGGCGAGCAGCGCGGACCCGAGCAGCGCGAGCCCGGTCGCGATGCCCAGCGACCAGGCCAGCGAGTTCAGGTCCTTGGCCTCGGGCTCCAGCGACTTGAACATGTAACCGGTCGGTCCGCCGCCGATCACCTTCGAACCGGCCACGAGATAGGGCGTGCCGTCCTCCACGACCCGCTGCCAGTACAGGTGGTACGGGTACTTGTTGGCCGACGAGACCTTCTGCTCCTTGTTCACCGCGGTGCGCAGCGACTCGGGCACGTCGGACAGCGAGAACCCGCCGAGCCCGCCGGAACTGCCGTACACGGCCTCGCCGTCGGCGTTCAGGGCGACGAGCAGCACCCCGAAGCGCTGACTGCTGCTGGCCATCTGCCCGGCGGTGCGCTGCACCTCGTCCTGCGTGGGGCGCGCGGGCAGCGCACCCGCCCGGTTCCGCATCTCCTGCTCGAAGTCGCGCAGCACGGCGTCCTGGGTACGGGTGAGCACCGCCTCGCGGTTCAGCCAGTACGCGATGCCGGACGCCGACACGGCGGCGGTGAGCGCGACCAGACCGAAGACGAGGACCAGCCGCAGGCGCAGGCTGGTGAGGCGCAGCCGCGAGCGGACTCCCTTGCGCGTCGCGGTCCAGCCGCGCGAGCCCCCCCGGTGTTCCTGTGTCACTGAGGCGGATCCAGCCGGTAGCCGACACCCCGCACGGTACGGATCAGGGTCGGCGACGACGGCACGTCCTCGACCTTGGCGCGCAGCCGCTGCACGCAGGCGTCCACGAGCCGCGAGTCACCGAGGTAGTCGTGCTCCCACACCAGCCGCAGCAGCTGCTGCCGCGACAGCGCCTGCCCCGGCCGCCGGCTCAGCTCGAGCAGCAGCCGCAGCTCGGTCGGGGTGAGCTGGAGGTCCTCGCCGTTCTTCGTCACGGTCATCGCGGACCGGTCGATGACGAGGCTGCCGAAGCTCGCCGAGTCGTTCGACTCCCGCTCCCCGCGCCGCAGCACGGCCCGGATGCGGGCGTCCAGCACGCGGCCCTGCACGGGTTTGACGACGTAGTCGTCGGCGCCCGACTCCAGGCCGACGACCACGTCGATGTCGTCGTTGCGCGCGGTCAGCAGGATGATCGGCAGCTGGTCGGTGCGCCGGATGCGCCGGCACACCTCGAAACCGTCGATGCCGGGCAGCATCACGTCCAGCACGATCAGATCCGGCCGCTGCTCGCGCAGCAGCTTCAGACCGTCCTCACCACTGGCAGCGGTCGCCACGCGGTGACCCTGGCGCGTCAGAGAGAGCTCCAGGGCCGTCCGGATGGCGTCGTCGTCCTCGATCAGCAACAGGGAAGGCACGGGCTCATTCTGGCCCATGGAGGGGCCGGGGTTCGACCCGCGGGCCCGGATGGGGTCCCCACCTGCCGACGGGGCCTGTGAAGGATCCGTGACGCAACCGTGGCCGGCCCCTGTGACAGGTCTGTGACAGTCGGCGGACACGGCCATGAAGTCGGCCCGGCAGGCTTCTCGGCACAGGCAACACAGCAGTCCGAACACCGGAAGTCCACGACGGGGGGCGCGAGATGAACACGCTGAAGGGCACCAGCACCAGCGCAGTGGTCACGCGTCTGCACGACGTGCACGCACACCGGGGTTCCGAGAAGTCCGGTGCTGATGGGGGCCCATCCCGCGTGAGCGGATTCGAGCGTGGGGGAGGGCGGGGGTGCGCTCGCGGCACCGGGCGTCAGCACACCGCCTGCATGACGGTGGTCGACGCACGCACGGGGGACACGGGGGACACGGGGAACCGGGCGGAGACGCACGGGGGACCGGCGTACGGGGAGGTTCCGGGGGAGAGGGGTTCGGTGTCGGAGGCGGAGTTCACCGCCTACGTCCAGGAGCGCCGCGCCTCCCTGTACGCCACCGCCTACCACCTGACCGGCGACCGCTTCGAGGCCGAGGACCTGCTGCAGAGCGCGCTGTTCTCGACCTACCGGGCGTGGGACCGGATCAGTGACAAGGCGGCGGTCGGCGGATACCTCCGCCGCACCATGACCAACCTGCACATCAGCGCCTGGCGGCGCCGCAAGCTCAACGAGTACCCGACCGAGGAACTGCCGGAGACGCCCGGCGACACGGACGCGATGCGCGGCACCGAACTGCGCACGGTCCTGTGGCAGGCGCTGGCCCGGCTCCCCGAACTCCAGCGCACCATGCTGGTCCTGCGCTACTACGAGGGCCGCACGGACCCGGAGATCGCGGACATCCTCGGCATCAGTGTCGGCACGGTGAAGTCGAGCATCTGGCGCTCCCTGCGCCGGCTGCGCGAGGACGAGGTCCTCAGCTTCGGCCGTGACCGGGAGGACGCCTTCGGCGAACTGGTCGCCTGAAGGTCCGGGGGGACCCGGGGGGGGATCCCCGAAAAAAAGTCGGAGCCCGGGTGTATCACGGGGGAAGTACCGGGCTCTTACTCACGGGGAAGCACCACGGGGGAACACGGGGGGACACGGGGGAGCACAAGGAAGCGGGACTGGAGGGCCGGGGGGTCCGTCCAGTCCCGTTCTCTTTTGCGTACGCGCCCCGCGTACGTCCGTCACACCGCCGTACGCGTCGTACGGGCCGTGGGGCGACGGCCCGCCGCCGCGGCGGCCAGGCGGCCCATCGCCTCGTCCCGGTCGCAGGCGTGGGCGCCCAGGGCCGTCTGCCGGGCGATGATCGACCGTTCCCGGCGCATCAGCCGCCAGCCGCGGCGCAGCAGGAACGGCACGGACTTGCGGCCCTCCCGCAGATCCCGCAGGAAGCGTCGGCGGAACGTCGTCAGAGGCCCCCGGCTCAGGCACAACGCGTCGGCCAGGACGCCCAGTTCGCGGCAGCGCGACACGATCTCGGCGGCGAAGATGCCCTCCGCCAGGAACAGCGGGGTGCGTCCGATGCCGACCGCCTCCTCGCCGGTGCGGGCGCTGAGCGCGATGTCGTAGACGGGCACCTGGGTGCGGCCCGACCGGCACAGCTCGGTGATCGCGGCGACGGCCGCGTCCGCGTCCCACGAGCCGGGGTGGTCCCAGTCGATGTCGGAACTTCCCTCCACCAGCGGCAGCGTCGGGTCGGTGCCCTCCTTGTAGAAGTCGTCGAGCCGCAGCACCGGGAGACCGGAGTGGGCGGCGAGGAGGGACTTGCCGGAGCCGGAGGGGCCGCAGAGCAGCACGACTCGCGTCGGTATGGGCGGATGGGAGGTCACGGGACACCAGTGTGAGGCATCGGCGGGCCGCCGTACGAGCCCGCCGGCCGGCTTTGCAGCGCGCGTCACACTCCCACCACGCCACGCGGTGACCTGATCACCCTCCGCGGTGTTGTCACCGTAGTCCGAAGCAACCCGCGGCACCCCGCGGCGACATGAGGTGGCAGCAGCGATGGCCCGACACGTCTCCCTCCACATCCCGAACGCCCGGCGCGCCCTGGGCGTCCTCGCGACCACCGCAGCGGCCCTGGCGGCAGGCGCGGCGACGGCGTCCGCGGACGGCGGTGGGCCGGCCGCCGGCCCGGCGCGGCCCCGGGTCGCCTCGTCGGACCCCGTCGACCCGCAGGCGGGTGTGCGGGCGCTGACCGGCAGTGTCGGCTTCGCCACCGGCCCGGTCGCCGATCTCAGGCCCAACCCGCCGGCCGGCACCGGCGTGGACCCGCTCGACAACGGCGTCGGCACGCAGGTGGCCGACTTCCGGCCGGTGTCCTCGACGGAGCTGACCCGGCCGGTGGCCCAGGCGCGGTCCGTCGGCGCCGTGCCGGCGGTGGGGCGGGTGACCGGGGCGCTGCGCTGAGGGCCGCCGCCCCTGGGACGCGCGGAGCCGCGCCGTCCCCGGACGGGGGGAGGGCGCGGCTCGCTCGCGGGTGCCCGGGAGGTGGGCGCCCCGGTGCCTCAGTGCCTCAGTGCCTCAGTACGAGGAACCCGAGGCGCCCAGCGAACCCGTGGGGTGCCAGACCGTCTTGGTCTCCAGGAAGGCCGTCATGCGGTCGATACCGGGCGTCGCCGACCAGTCGTCCACAGGCTGTGGACGCAGGACGCGCTTCAGGTTGTCCGCCGCCGCGATCTCCAGTTCCTTCGCCAGCGCCTCGTCGGCGCCCGCGAGGTCGATCGCGTTGACGTCCTGGTGGGCGGCCAGCGGCGCCGCGATCTCCGCCGTACGGCCGGACAGGACGTTGACCACGCCGCCGGGGAGGTCGGAGGTCGCCAGGACCTCGCCGAGGGAGAGGGCCGGGAGCGGGGCCTTCTCGCTCGCGATCACCACCGCCGTGTTGCCGGTGGCGACGACCGGGGCGACGACCGAGACCAGGCCCAGGAAGGAGGACTCCTGCGGGGCGAGGACGGCGACGACGCCGGTCGGCTCCGGGGAGGAGAGGTTGAAGAACGGGCCCGCGACCGGGTTCCCGCCGCCGACCACCTGGGCGATCTTGTCGGTCCAGCCCGCGTACCAGACCCAGCGGTCGATCGCGGCGTCGACCTGCGCCGCCGCCTTCGACTTCGACAGGCCCTCGGCGCCGGCGACCTCGGCGACGTACTGGTCGCGCCGCCCCTCCAGCATCTCGGCGATCCGGTACAGGATCTGGCCGCGGTTGTACGCCGTCGCGCCGGACCAGCCGCCGAACGCCTTGCGCGCGGCGACCACCGCGTCCCGAGCGTCCTTGCGGGAGGAGAGCGGGGCGTTCGCCAGCCACGTGCCCTTCGCGTCTGTCACCTCGTACACCCGGCCGCTCTCGGAACGCGGGAACTTCCCGCCCACGTACAGCTTGTAGGTCTTGAACACCGACAGTCGTGCGTCAGACATCGAGGTACGCCTCCAGGCCGTGGCGGCCGCCCTCGCGGCCGAAGCCCGACTCCTTGTAGCCGCCGAACGGCGAGGTCGGGTCGAACTTGTTGAACGTGTTGGACCAGACGACGCCCGCGCGCAGCTTGTTCGCGACGGCCAGGATCCGGGAGCCCTTCTCGGTCCAGATGCCCGCCGACAGCCCGTACTGCGTGTTGTTCGCCTTGGCGACCGCCTCGTCCGGGGTGCGGAAGGTGAGGACCGACAGCACCGGACCGAAGATCTCGTCGCGGGCGATGGTGTGCGCCTGGGTGACGTGGGTGAAGAGGGTCGGCGCGAACCAGTAGCCGGCCGAGGGCAGTTCGCAGGACGGCGACCAGCGCTCGGCGCCCTCCGCCTCGCCCTGGTCGGCGAGCGCGGTGATCCGGGCGAGCTGCTCGGCGGAGTTGATCGCGCCGATGTCGGTGTTCTTGTCCAGCGGGTCGCCAAGGCGCAGCGTGGACAGGCGGCGCTTGAGGGAGTCCAGCAGCTCGTCGTGGATCGACTCCTGGACGAGGAGGCGCGAGCCCGCGCAGCAGACCTGGCCCTGGTTGAAGAAGATGCCGGTGACGATGCCCTCGACGGCCTGGTCGATCGGGGCGTCGTCGAAGACGATGTTGGCGCCCTTGCCGCCCAGTTCGAGCGTGAGCTTCTTGCGGGTGCCCGCGACCGTGCGCGCGATCTCCTTGCCGACGGCCGTGGAGCCGGTGAAGGCGACCTTGTTCACGTCGGGGTGCGCGGTCAGCGCGGCACCGGCGCGGCCGTCACCGGTGACGATGTTGACGACACCCCTGGGGAGCCCGGCCTGACGGCAGATGTCCGCGAAGAACAGGGCCGACAGGGGGGTCGTCTCGGCGGGCTTCAGGACGACCGTGTTGCCCGTCGCGAGCGCCGGGGCGATCTTCCACGCCAGCATCAGGAGCGGGAAGTTCCACGGGATGACCTGGCCGGCCACGCCC
The DNA here is from genome assembly GCF_056173025.1 of Streptomyces sp. 63XJN7_1_ISO-PGPR-S23-121. Taxonomy (NCBI): domain Bacteria; kingdom Bacillati; phylum Actinomycetota; class Actinomycetes; order Kitasatosporales; family Streptomycetaceae; genus Streptomyces; species Streptomyces sp. 63XJN7_1_ISO-PGPR-S23-121. The sequence goes on from NZ_CM149653.1 coordinate 916,817, forward strand.
AGCGGCCTCGGGTCGGCACCGAAGCCGGCGTGGTCGAGCTTGTCGGCCCAGCCCGCGTAGTAGAAGAAGTGCGCGGCGACCAGGGGCAGGTCCGCGTCGCGGGTCTCCCGGATCGGCTTGCCGTTGTCCAGGGTCTCCAGGACGGCCAGCTCACGGCTGCGCTCCTGGATGATCCGGGCGATGCGGAACAGGTACTTGGCGCGCTCGGAGCCGGGCAGCGCCGACCACTTCTCGAAGGCCCTGCGGGCGGCCTTCACCGCACGGTCGACGTCCGCCTCGCCGGCCTCGGCGACCTCGGAGAGGACCTCCTCGCTGGAGGGGGACACGGTCTTGAAGACCTTGCCGTCGGCCGCCTCGGTGAACTCGCCGTCGATGAACAGGCCGTACGACGGGGCGATGTCGACGACCGCGCGCGACTCGGGCGCCGGCGCGTACTCGAATGCAGAGGTCTGCTTTTCCATGGTCATGGGGTCTCAGTCCACCGTCACGTAGTCGGGTCCGGAGTAGCGGCCGGTGGCCAGCTTCTGGCGCTGCATCAGCAGGTCGTTCAGCAGCGAGGAGGCGCCGAAGCGGAACCAGTGGTTGTCCAGCCAGTCCTCGCCCGCCGTCTCGTTGACCAGGACCAGGAACTTGATCGCGTCCTTCGCGGTGCGGATGCCGCCGGCCGGCTTGACGCCGACCTGGACGCCCGTCTGCGCGCGGAAGTCGCGGACCGCCTCCAGCATCAGGAGGGTGTTGGACGGGGTGGCGTTGACGGCGACCTTGCCGGTGGACGTCTTGATGAAGTCGGCGCCCGCCAGCATGCCGAGCCAGCTCGCGCGGCGGATGTTGTCGTACGTCGACAGCTCGCCGGTCTCGAAGATGACCTTCAGGCGGGCGGACGTCCCGCAGGCCTCCTTCACGGCGACGATCTCGTCGTACACCTTCAGGTAGTTCCCCGCGAGGAAGGCCCCGCGGTCGATGACCATGTCGACCTCGTCGGCACCCGCCGCGACGGCCTCGCGGACGTCGGCCAGCTTGACGGCCAGCGAGGCGCGGCCCGCCGGGAACGCCGTGGCGACCGAGGCGACCTTGACGCCCGAACCGGCGACGGCCTCCTTGGCGACGGGCACCATGTCGGGATAGACGCAGACGGCCGCCGTGGCGGGGCTCGTCCGGTCCGTCGGATCGGGGCGGACCGCCTTGGCGCCGAGCGCCCGGACCTTGCCCGGGGTGTCCGCGCCTTCCAGCGTCGTCAGGTCGACCATGGAGATGGCCAGGTCGAGCGCGTACGCCTTCGCGGTGGTCTTGATGGAACGGGTGCCGAGCGAGGCGGCGCGCGCCTCCAGGCCGACCGCGTCGACGCCGGGCAGCCCGTGGAGGAAGCGGCGCAGCGTGCTGTCGGACGCGGTGACGTCCGTGAGTCCGTGAGAGGACGCAGCGGATGCAACGGGTGCAGCGGATGCAGTGGTGGGCATGGTCACCAGACGAGCATATCTACGCGCGTAGCGGCTGTACAGTCCCCGGCGCCCGTCCCGTCGGCCCGCACCGCGGCCGGGGGTCGCCCGGGCCGCCGACCGGCACCGCGGCCGAGGGGCGCACGGGACGTCGGGCACAATCTGCACCATGACGACCCCGGAGCCCCAGTCACCCGCGCCCCAGCCACCGGAACCCGCGTCCAAGGACCGGGTCTACCGCTCGCTCGGGGGCATCGCCGGCGGCGTCCTGCTGCTCGCCCTCGTCTTCTGGCTCGGCATCGACGCGGTGGTCTCGGGGGAGGGGAACACCCCGTGGACGGCGCTCGCCCTCATGCTGCTCGTCGTGCCGCTCGGCGCCGCCTTCACGGTGCGGCCGGCCGTCTTCGCCAACGAGGAGCGGCTGCGCGTCCGCAACCCGCTCCGCGTCGTCGTACTGCCCTGGGACCAGGTCGCCACGCTGCGGTCGGGCTACTCCAACGAGGTCGTGGCCCGGTCCGGCACCAAGTACCAGCTGTGGGCCATCCCCGTCTCGCTGCGGGCACGCAAGAAGGCGGCCCAGCGGGAGGACCGGCGCCAGGCCGGGGACACCCGCGGGCGCGGCGGCCTCGGCGGGCTGACCGGCGGCCGCGGCGGCCCCGGGGCCCTGCCGGACGGGCCGGTACGGTCGGAGGGCGACCAGGCGATGGACGAGTTGCGCGCACTGCTCGAGGCGCGTGAGGCGCGGGCCTCGGAGCCGGCCGGCGCCGCCCGGGAGGAGGCCGGCGCAGCCCGGGACGAGGACGGTGCCGCGCAGGGCGGGGTCGGCGTCCGCTGGGCCTACGAGATCATCGCGCCGACGGTGGCCGGGGCCGTGCTGCTGGCGGTGCTGCTGGCCGTGGGGTGAGGCCGGTCGGCCACGGGGCGGCCGCGGTACCGGCCTGAACGCCAGAACCCGGCCTTCCTGCCGCGCCTGCGCCTCCACCGGCCTCGGTCTCGGTCTCGGTTAAGCACCCGACGGGGTGCCCCCGGGTGGGGGCACCCCGTCGGGTGCGCGGTGCGCGGGGAGACTTCGTCAGATGCCCGCCGCTGCCGAGAGGTCCCGCTTCAGTGCCGTCAGCAGCTCCGTCGCCTTCGCGCGGGCCGCGGGGAGGCCGGCGTGCCCGGCGACCGGGACGACGACCTCCAGGTAGCACTTCAGCTTGGGCTCCGTGCCGCTCGGGCGGACGATCACCCGGGCGCCGTCGAGCGTGTAGCGCAGGCCGTCCGTGGGCGGGAGCGTGCCCGTGCCCCGGGTGAGGTCCTCGGCCTTCGTGACCGCCAGACCGGCGAGCCGGGCGGGCGGCTGCTCCCGCAGGCGCCGCATCGCAGCGGCGATCAGGGAGAGGTCCTCGACGCGGACCGAGAGCTGGTCGGTGGCGTGCAGGCCGTGCTCGACGGCGAGGTCGTCGAGGAGGTCGAGGAGGGTGCGGCCCGCGGCGGAGCCGCTGTCGGACGCGGTCGCCTTGAGGACGGAGGCCAGTTCCGTGATCAGCAGCGCCGCGGTGATGCCGTCCTTGTCTCGGACGCCGTCGGGGTCGACGCAGTAGCCGAGGGCCTCCTCGTAGCCGTAGCGGATGTTCTCCACGCGGGCGATCCACTTGAAGCCGGTGAGGGTCTCCTCGTACGGCAGGCCCGCCTTCTCCGCGATACGGCCGAGGAGGGAGGAGGAGACGATCGACTCGGCGAACGTGCCGTGCGCTCCGCGGGAGACCAGGTGGGCGGCGAGGAGCGCGCCGACCTCGTCGCCGCGGAGCATGCGCCAGTCGGTGCCGTCGTGGACCGCGACGGCGCAGCGGTCGGCGTCCGGGTCGTTGGCGATGACCAGGTCGGGTCCGGTCTCGCGGGCCTTGGCGAAGGCCAGGTCCATCGCGCCGGGCTCTTCCGGGTTGGGGAAGGCGACGGTCGGGAAGTCCGGGTCGGGCTCGGCCTGCTCGGCGACGAGGTCGGGGGCGGGGAAGCCGGCGCGGGCGAAGGCCGCGAGGAGGGTTTCCGTGCCGACGCCGTGCATCGCCGTGTAGACGGTGCGGGCGGTGCGCGGGGAGCCGGGGGCCAGGACGGCGTCCGTGCGGGCGAGGTAGGCGTCCAGGACGGAGTCGTCCAGGGTCTGCCAGCCGGACTCGGGGCGGGGGACGTCGTGCAGGGAGCGCACCGCGTCGATCTCCGCGGCGATGCCGGCGTCGGCGGGGGGCACGATCTGGGAGCCGTCGCCGAGGTAGACCTTGTAGCCGTTGTCACGGGGCGGGTTGTGGCTGGCGGTGACCTCGACGCCGGCGACCGCGCCCAGGTGCCGGATGGCGAAGGCGAGGACGGGGGTGGGGAGGGGGCGGGGGAGGACGGCGGCGCGCAGGCCGGCGCCGGTCATGACGGCGGCGGTGTCGCGGGCGAAGTCGGCGGACTTGTGGCGGGCGTCGTAGCCGATGACGACGAGGCCGGCCGTGTCGTCCCCGTGGGGGGTGCCCTGCTTCTTGAGGTACGCGGCGAGGCCGGCGGCGGCCCGGATGACGACGGCGCGGTTCATGCGCATCGGGCCGGCGCCCAGTTCGCCCCGCAGGCCCGCGGTGCCGAACTGGAGGGTGCCGGCGAAGCGCGCGGTGAGCTCGGCGTGGTCCTCGGCGTCGATGAGCCCGGCGAGCTCCGCGCGGGTGTCCGGGTCGGGGTCCTCGGCCAGCCATGCCCTGGCCCGTGCGAGGAGGTCGTCGTGCACGTCGGTCAGCCCTTCGTGTCGTGTGGTCGGTGGGTCGTGCGTCGTGCCTGCGGCGGCCTGTGGCGGTTCGGTGGGGGTGCGGGATGCCTGCGGCGGCCTGTGGCGGGTTGGGTGGGGGTGCCGGGGCCTCCGGCGGTGGGGGCGGGCGGTGCCTGCGGCGGCCTGTGCGGGTTCGGTGGGGTGCGCGTAGCGCGGTGCGTGGTCTGTGGGTCGGGGCGGGGCCGGGAGGTGTCCGTCCTCGGAACGGCGCGGAATCGGTCGGCCACGGAAGTGGTCGGCGTTGACGCGCCAACCGCTGCGGGCGGACACCCCCCGACCCGTCCCCTTCCCGCCGTACGCGGCCATCGGCCGTCCCGCTGCGCCCTCCCGGCTGCGGGCCGTCGCGCCGCTCGCCCCGGCTGCGGGCCGTCGCGCCGCTCGCCCCGGCTGCGGGCAGTCGTGCCGCCGGGGCGGGCACCCCGTAGCGCCGGGCTACGCGACCCACCCCCGGTCAGCCATCGCGCCGGGTGAGTCGAGGGCGCCGCGCCACGAGACCGGGCGCGGCGCCCCGTACCCCGGGTTACAGCCGGCCCAGCACCCGCGTCAGCAGCGCACCCATCCGCGTCGCCGAGTCGCGGCCCGCCTGGAGGACCTCCTCGTGGTTGAGGGGCTCGCCCGTCATGCCCGCCGCCAGGTTGGTCACCAGCGAGATGCCCAGCACCTCCGCGCCGGCCTCGCGGGCGGCGATCGCCTCCAGGACCGTCGACATGCCGACCAGGTCGGCGCCGATGACGCGCGCCATGCGGATCTCCGCCGGCGTCTCGTAGTGCGGGCCGGGGAACTGGGCGTAGACGCCCTCCTCCAGCGTGGGGTCGACCTCCTTGCACAGGGCGCGCAGGCGCGGCGAGTAGAGGTCGGTCAGGTCCACGAAGTTCGCGCCGACGATCGGGGAGGTCGCGGTGAGGTTGATGTGGTCGCTGATCAGGACCGGCTGGCCGGGGCGCATGCCCTCGCGGAGGCCGCCGCAGCCGTTGGTCAGGATGATCGTCTTGGCGCCGGCGGCGACGGCCGTGCGGACGCCGTGGGAGACGGCGGCGACGCCGTGGCCCTCGTAGTAGTGGGTGCGGCCCAGGAAGACCAGCGCGCGCTTGTCGCCGATGGAGTACGAGCGGATCCTGCCGCCGTGCCCCTCCACTGCGGGCTTGGGAAAGCCCGGCAGGTCGGTGACCTGGAGATCCGCCTCGGGGTCGCCCAGGGCGTCCACGGCCGGTGCCCAGCCGGAGCCCATCACGAGGGCTACGTCGTGGGTCTCGGCGCCGGTGAGTTCGCGCAGGCGGGCCGCGGCGGCGTCGGCGGCGGCGTAGGGGTCGCCCTGGATGTCGTCCGGAAGAAGAGATGCGTTCACGCCGATGAGGGTAGCCGCTTTACGCCTACGCGCGTAGATGACGGAGCTCACGGGATCGGGATTGTTGTTTTGTTATTTCTGACGAAGCCGTCGCTCAGCAGGGGCGCTTGCGCAGCTCCATGACGTAGTCGTGGGGCGCGCCCGCCGATTCCGCCGCGTCGGCCACCTCGCCCAGGTACCGGGCGGAGGGCAGGCCGCCCTCGTAGGCGTTCAGGACGTACGTCCAGGCGCCCTCCTCGCCGTCCAGGGTGTGGACGCGGACGCGCATGCGGCGGTATATGTCCAGGCCCACGCCCTCCCAGCGGTCGAGCGAGTCCTCGTCCATCGGGGCGACGTCGTACAGGGCCACGAAGACCTGGGAGACCGGGTCCTCGACCAGGGTCGCCAGCGCGCCCTCCCAGCCCATGTGCTCGCCCCCGAAGGTCAGCCGCCACCCGTTCAGCCAGCCGGTGGCGCGCAGCGGCGAGTGAGGGGCGCGGCGGGTCATCAACCGCGCGTCGAGGTTGCCCGCGTATGCGGCGTAGAGCGACATGGGGAGAGCGTACGGCAGGCGTCCCGCGAGTCGCTCTCGTCACAGACGTGCCCCCGGGCGGCCCCTCGTCGAGCGGTACGGGACAATGGAGTACGTGACTCGGATCGTGATCATCGGTGGCGGACCCGGCGGATACGAAGCGGCGCTCGTGGCCGCACAGCTCGGCGCGGAGGTGACCGTCGTCGACTGCGACGGCCTGGGCGGGGCGTCGGTGCTGACCGACTGCGTGCCGTCCAAGACCCTCATCGCCACGGCCGAGGTGATGACCACCTTCGACTCCTCGTACGAGGAGCTGGGGATCATCGTCGCCGACGACACCCCGCCCATGGAGCAGGCCGCCCGCGTGGTCGGCGTGGACCTGGGCAAGGTCAACCGGCGCGTGAAGCGGCTCGCGCTCGCCCAGTCGCACGACATCACCGCCTCCGTGACGCGCGCCGGTGCGCGGGTGATGCGCGGGCGCGGCCGGCTGGAGGGCATGCAGGCGCTCGACGGGTCGCGCAAGGTCGTGGTGCGGGCCGCCGACGGGAGCGAGGAGACGCTGACCGCGGACGCGGTGCTCATCGCGACCGGCGGGCACCCGCGGGAGCTGCCCGACGCGCGCCCCGACGGTGAGCGGATCCTCAACTGGACCCAGGTCTACGACCTGGAGGAGCTGCCGGAAGAGCTCATCGTCGTCGGATCCGGTGTCACCGGTGCCGAGTTCGCCGGTGCCTACCAGGCGCTGGGGTCCAAGGTGACCCTCGTGTCGTCGCGCGACCGCGTGCTGCCCGGCGAGGACCCGGACGCCGCCGCCGTCCTGGAGGACGTGTTCCGGCGCCGCGGCATGAACGTCATGGCGCGGTCGCGGGCCCAGTCCGCCAAGCGGGTCGGGGACCGGGTGGAGGTGACGCTGGCCGACGGGCGCGTCATCACCGGGTCGCACTGCCTGATGGCCGTCGGCGCCATCCCCAACACCGAGGGCATGGGTCTGGAGGAGGCCGGGGTCAAGCTCAAGGACTCCGGGCACATCCGCACCGACCGGGTCTCGCGCACCTCGGCTCCCGGCGTCTACGCCGCCGGCGACGTCACCGGCGTGTTCGCCCTCGCCTCGGTGGCCGCGATGCAGGGCCGCATCGCCATGTACCACTTCCTCGGCGACGCGGTCACCCCGCTCAACCTCAAGACCGTCTCCGCCAACGTCTTCACCGACCCCGAGATCGCCACGGTCGGGTACTCGCAGGCCGAAGTCGACGCCGGCAAGATCGACGCCCGCGTGGTGAAGCTGCCGCTGCTGCGCAACCCGCGCGCCAAGATGCAGGGCATCCGGGACGGCTTCGTCAAGATCTTCTGCCGGCCGGGCACCGAGATCGTGGTCGGCGGCGTGGTCGTGGCACCGCGCGCCTCGGAGCTCATCCATCCCATCTCCATCGCGGTCGACAACAACCTGACGGTCGAGCAGATCGCCAACGCCTTCACCGTCTACCCCTCGCTCTCGGGATCGATCGCCGAGGTCGCGCGGCAACTGCACACCCGGAAGACCAACGGAGAGGGCTAGGCGGCCGGAATCCACTCCCCGCCGGTCACGGGGAGTCGCGGATCCTGCGGGTGGCATAGGCGGCCGGAGTAGGCGTGTATACCACTCCTGTCCCTACGGTGCGAACAACTTCTGTTATTCGGCGCATACTGCTGAAAGCAGACGGTCGTTGGGGTTACTGTCAGTTTCGTGTTCGCTGCAGAACGTCGCCAATTGATCCTCGAAATGGTGCGAGCGAACGGGGCCGTGTCGCTCCGTGAGCTCGCCCGCGTCGTCCAGACCTCCGAAGTGACCGTACGGCGGGACGTGCGCGCGCTGGAGGCAGAAGGACTCCTCGACCGCCGGCACGGCGGTGCGGTACTGCCGGGCGGATTCACGCGAGAATCCGGCTTTCCGCAGAAGTCCCATCTCGCGACCGCCGAGAAGACGGCCATCGCCGACCTCGCCGCGGGCCTCGTCGAAGAGGGCGAGGCCATCGTGGTGGGGGCGGGGACCACGACCCAGGAGCTGGCGCGCCGGCTCGCGCGGGTGCCCGGGCTGACCGTCGTCACCAACTCGCTCCTGGTCGCCCAGGTCCTCGCCCACGCCAACCGGGTCGAGGTCGTGATGACCGGCGGCACCCTGCGGGGATCCAACTACGCCCTGGTCGGCAGCGGTGCCGAGCAGTCCCTCCAGGGGCTGCGGGTGTCCAGGGCCTTCCTGTCCGGGAGCGGCCTGACCGCGGAGCGGGGCCTGTCCACGTCCAACATGCTGTCCGCGTCCGTCGACCGCGCGCTGGTGCAGGCCGCGGGCGAGGTCGTCGTCCTCGCCGACCACTCCAAGCTGGGCACGGACACCATGTTCCAGACCGTGCCGACGGAGCTCATCACCCGCCTGGTGACGGACGAGCCGCCCGGCCACGACGACCGTGCGGCCACCGAGCTCCAGGCCCTGGCCGACCAGGGCGTGCAGATCGCCGTGGCCGGGGCGTCGGGGGGTGCGGGCGGCGCGGGAAACCCCCAGACCGCCGGGGCTGACACCGCCCCGGCGCGTCCGCAGCGCCGGGACGTGCCGCTGCCCGGGCCGCGCCGTCAGGTCCCCGGCGCGGGGCCGGCGCTGCGCACGGCCGCGGCACTCGGCGAGCAGAGCGCCGGGACCGAACGGGCCCGGGTCGCGGACCTGCGCCGGCGCTGAGGGCCCCCACGGTCCGTCGCGTCCCCCGTGAACGGCGGGGCGCCCGGCGGACCGTGCGAGACGGTCCGCCGGGCGCCCCGGTCGTCCTGCTGTCGTGCGGGTGTCAGTCCTTGATCTCGCAGATCACGGCGCCGGACGTGACGGACGCGCCGACCTCGGCGCCCAGGCCCTTGACGGTGCCGGACCTGTGGGCGTTGAGGGGCTGCTCCATCTTCATGGCCTCCAGGACGACGATCAGGTCGCCCTCCTTGACCTCCTGGCCCTCCTCCACCGCGATCTTCACGATGGTGCCCTGCATCGGCGAGGCGAGGGTGTCGCCGGAGGCCGCGGGGCCGGACTTCTTCGCCGCGCGGCGCTTGGGCTTGGCGCCGGCCGCCAGACCCGTGCGGGCCAGGGACATGCCCAGCGACGAGGGGAGGGAGACCTCCAGGCGCTTGCCGCCGACCTCGACGACGACCGTCTCGCGGCCCGCGTCCTCGTCCGCCTCGGTGTCCGCCGGGGTGGCGAACGGCTTGATCTCGTTGACGAACTCGGTCTCGATCCAGCGGGTGTGGACCGTGAACGGGTCGGCCGAGCCGGTCAGCTCCGGGGCGAACGCCGGGTCACGCACGACCGCGCGGTGGAACGGGATCGCGGTGGCCATGCCCTCGACCTGGAACTCCTCCAGGGCACGGGCGGCCCGCTGCAGGGCCTCCTTGCGGGTCCGGCCGGTGACGATCAGCTTGGCCAGCAGGGAGTCCCAGGCCGGGCCGATGACGCTGCCCGACTCCACGCCCGCGTCCAGGCGGACGCCGGGACCGGTGGGCGGGGCGAAGGTGGTGACGGTGCCGGGGGCGGGCAGGAAGTTGCGGCCCGGGTCCTCGCCGTTGATGCGGAACTCGAACGAGTGGCCGCGCAGCTCCGGGTCGCCGTAGCCGAGCTCCTCGCCGTCGGCGATGCGGAACATCTCGCGGACCAGGTCGATGCCGGCGACCTCCTCGGTGACCGGGTGCTCCACCTGGAGGCGCGTGTTGACCTCCAGGAAGGAAATCGTGCCGTCCATGCCGACGAGGAACTCGACGGTGCCGGCGCCGACGTAGCCGGCCTCCTTCAGGATCGCCTTGGAGGAGGAGTACAGCTCCTCCATCTGGGCGTCCGACAGGAAGGGCGCGGGAGCCTCCTCCACCAGCTTCTGGTGGCGGCGCTGCAGCGAGCAGTCACGGGTGGACACGACGACCACGTTGCCGTGCTGGTCGGCCAGGCACTGGGTCTCCACGTGCCGGGGCTTGTCGAGGTAGCGCTCGACGAAGCACTCGCCGCGGCCGAACGCGGCCACCGCCTCACGGACGGCGGAGTCGTAGAGCTCCGGCACCTCCTCGAGGGTGCGGGCGACCTTCAGGCCGCGTCCGCCGCCGCCGAAGGCCGCCTTGATGGCGATCGGCAGGCCGTGCTCCTCGGCGAAGGCCACGACCTCCTCCGCGCCGGACACGGGGTCCGGGGTACCGGCGACCAGCGGGGCGCCGGCGCGCTGCGCGATGTGCCGGGCGGCGACCTTGTCGCCCAGGTCGCGGATGGCCTGCGGCGGCGGGCCGATCCAGATGAGACCCGCGTCCAGGACCGCCTGCGCGAACTCGGCGTTCTCCGAGAGGAAGCCGTAGCCGGGATGGATGGCGTCCGCGCCGGACTCGCTCGCGGCCTTCAGTACCTTGGCGATGTCCAGGTAGCTGGTGGCGGGGGTGTCACCACCCAGGGCGAACGCCTCATCAGCGGCGCGGACATGCAGAGCGTCCCGGTCCGGGTCCGCGTAGACGGCCACGCTCGCGATCCCGGCGTCCCGGCAGGCCCGGGCCACGCGGACAGCGATTTCGCCACGGTTGGCGATGAGCACCTTGCGCACGATTGAGGCTCCCTCCTTGAAACAAGCCGAGTTTAGGGACTGCCGACACGGCACTTCGACCCGTCCCCAATGGTGAGCTTGCCCACACGGAGCGTGATTCGAGGCTCGCTCGACCCGCGAAATCCCTCGCAGTACCGCGATACGCAGGACTCCTCGGGCAAACCCTAGCTCCCCGTTGTGGTCAAGGTCTCTGTAAGGGCGTGCTGCGGGCCACTCCGTTTCTTTGTGGAGTCCCTACGAATGGCCCAATGATTCTTTGCCCGCGGCAGACCCCTTGTCGCGAGGTTTACCCGTTAGTAGCGTTCAGGTCGTCTCGAACGTACTTGGGGTAACAGCTGTCCGTGCGGCAGCGGTCGAAAGTGGGTGGGGGCCGGTGGCGGTGCGCAGGCCGGTGGCGTGGATCGTGGCGGTCGTGCTCTTCGTGGAGGCGCTCGGCGTCGCCGCGCTGAACTGGTTCCTGGGCATCGTGGTGGACCGGCAGGACATGTCCCTGGCCGGTCTCGACCCGGACACCATGTCCGTGTCCTCGAAGATCGGCGGCGTTGTCTTCGGTCTCTACTTCGCGCTGTGCGGACTGGTGGCCCTGCTCGTGGCGCTGCGCGACCGGCGCCCCGCCGGCCTGGGCCGCGTCCTGCTGATCAGCGCGGCCGTCGTGCACGGGCTCCTGGGCGCCTTCACCTGGGGTCTGGTGGGCTGGAGCGCCTTCCTGTTCATGCTCCTCGTGCTCGGCCTCATCGTGCTGCTGCTGATGACCTACGACGGCCGGGAGGAACCGGCCGCCGCCGGGCCGGCCGGGGACGGCAGGGGCGACGACGGCTCGCCGGTCAGTCCTCCGCCGGCGCCCACAGCTCCGTGATGCCGACCCCGAGATCGGCCAGCAGGCGCCGGACGAGGGGCAGGCTGATGCCGATCACGTTCCCGTGGTCGCCCTCGATGCCGTCGATGAACGGCGCCGAGCGGCCGTCCAGGGTGAACGCCCCGGCGACGTACAGCGGCTCGCCCGAGGCGACGTAGGCGGCGATCTCGTCGTCGGTCGGCTCGCCGAAGCGGACGACGGTGGAGGCGGTGGCCGAGACGTGGCGGCCGGTGGCCGTGTCCCAGACGCAGTGGCCGGTCTGCAGCGTGCCCGCCCGGCCGCGCATCGCCTTCCAGCGGGCGGTGGCCTCCTCGGCGTCGGCGGGCTTGCCGAGGGCCTGTCCGTCCAGGTCCAGCACCGAGTCGCAGCCGATCACCAGCGCGCCCCGCACCTCGGGCCGGGCGGCCACCACGGAGGCCTTGGCCTCGGCGAGGGCGAGCGCCAGCTCGGCGGGGGTGGGAGCGGTCACGGCGTCCTCGTCGACGCCGCTCACGAGCACCTCGGGGGCGAGTCCGGCCTGGCGCAGCAGGCCGAGCCGGGCGGGGGACTGGGACGCGAGGACGAGCCGCCTGCGGCGCTGAGCAGTCATGGGGCCCAGCGTAGCCACCCGGGCGGGGCCGGCTCACCTCAGACCGATCACGATCATCGCCAGCACCATGGCCATGGCCAGGAGAACGCTCAGCCGCCGCAGCATGTGCTGCATGTCGCGCAGCTCTTGGGGCGGCTCGTTCTCGGGGTCGGACCACAGCATGGCACCAGCGTGCGGCCGGGCGGTCGCGGTGTGCCTGAGTACGGGTACTCAAGTTGGGGCGCGGGGTTCCGCTTCCGTGCGCGCCGAGGCGGCACGGTCCCCGCGCCCCTGAGGGGGTTCCCGTCAGCCCGGCCAGTAGGTGCGGCCCCAGGACGCCGGGCCCGGCTGGGGGAGGCGGCGGGCCGCGATGCGGGACGGGTCGGCCCACGCGTCGCGCGGGCCGTCGGCGCCGGACGGCTCGGGTTCCGCCGTCGCGGCGCGGGCGCGGACCACCGCCAGGGCGGCGGCCAGCTCCTCGGGGGTCGGGTTGCCCCGTACGACCTTGATCGTCACAGCGGCTCCTTACAGGGGGATGTTGCCGTGCTTCTTCGGAGGCAGGGATTCCCGCTTGGTGCGCAGCTGACGCAGGCCGCGGACGACGTGGCGGCGGGTGTCGGACGGCATGATCACCGCGTCGACGTAGCCGCGCTCGGCCGCCGTGTAGGGGTTGAGAAGGGTGTCCTCGTACTCCTGGATCAGCCGGGCCCGGACCGCCTCGAGGTCCTCGCCGGCCGCCTCCGCCTCGGCGAGGGTGCGCCGGTGCAGGATGTTGACGGCGCCCTGGGCGCCCATGACGGCGATCTGGGCGGTGGGCCAGGCCAGGTTGAGGTCGGCGCCCAGGTGCTTGGAGCCCATGACGTCGTAGGCGCCGCCGAAGGCCTTGCGGGTGATGACCGTGATCAGCGGGACCGTGGCCTCCGCGTAGGCGTAGATCAGTTTGGCGCCGCGGCGGATGATGCCGTCGTGCTCCTGGTCCACGCCGGGCAGGAAGCCGGGGACGTCCACGAAGGTCAGCACCGGCACGTTGAAGGCGTCGCAGGTGCGCACGAAGCGGGCGGCCTTCTCGGACGCGGTGATGTCCAGGCACCCGGCGAACTGCATCGGCTGGTTGGCGACGATGCCGACGGGGCGGCCCTCGACGCGGCCGAAGCCGGTGAGGATGTTCGGCGCGAACAGCGGCTGCGTCTCGAAGAACTCGGCGTCGTCGAGGACGTGCTCGATCACCGTGTGCATGTCGTAGGGCTGGTTCGCCGAGTCCGGGACGATCACGTCCAGCTCGCGGTCCTCGTCGGTGACCGCGAGGTCCGCCTCCTCGGGGAAGGCGGGGGGCTCGGAGAGGTTGTTGGACGGCAGGTACGACAGCAGCTGCTTGACGTACTCGATGGCGTCCTTCTCGTCGCCGGCCATGTGATGGGCGACGCCGGAGGTGGAGTTGTGGGTACGGGCGCCCCCCAGCTCCTCGAAGCCGACGTCCTCGCCGGTGACGGTCTTGATGACGTCGGGGCCGGTGATGAACATGTGCGAGGTCTGGTCGACCATCACCGTGAAGTCGGTGATGGCGGGGGAGTAGACCGCGCCGCCCGCGCACGGGCCGACGACCAGGCTGATCTGCGGGATCACGCCGGAGGCGTGGGTGTTGCGGCGGAAGATCTCGCCGTAGGCGCCGAGGGAGGCCACCCCCTCCTGGATGCGGGCGCCGCCGGAGTCGTTGATGCCGATGACCGGGCAGCCGGTCTTCAGCGCGAAGTCCATGACCTTGACGATCTTCTGGCCGTAGACCTCGCCGAGTGCTCCGCCGAAGACGGTGAAGTCCTGGGAGAACACGGCGACCGGGCGGCCGTCGACCGTGCCGTAGCCGGTGACGACGCCGTCGCCGTAGGGGCGGTTCTTGTCCAGGCCGAAGTTGGTGGACCGGTGCTGCGCGAACTCGTCCAGCTCGACGAAGGAACCCTCGTCGAGGAGGAGGTCGATCCGCTCACGCGCCGTCAGCTTGCCCTTGGCGTGCTGCTTCTCGACGGCGCGTTCCGAACCGGCGTGCGTAGCCTCCTGGATACGGCGCTGGAGATCCGCGAGCTTGCCCGCGGTCGTGTGAATGTCAGGCTGCTGCTCTTCCGGCTCGGACATCGGGATGCGGCTCCCTGCCTGCTCAAAAGGGGGGACGGTTACTCATCCGTAGAGTAGTAGGGGGTCCTCCGATCGGCAGTGCGGTGTTTCCCACACCTAGTGTGGGTTGCATGACACCCCGAGATGCCTCCGGCCCCTCCCACAGCCGCTGGTCCGACCTGGACCGGCCGCCCCTCAATGTCATGGCACTGCGCCGGGGGCTGGTGCGGGAGGGAGGGCTGTGGCGTCAGGTGGACGTGGTGCAGCGCACCGGTTCCACCAACTCCGACCTGGTGGCCCGTGCGGCCGAGGGGAAGGCGGACGAGGGCGCCGTGCTCGTCGCCGAGGAGCAGACGGCCGCGCGGGGGCGTCTCGACCGGCAGTGGACGGCGCCGGCCCGCTCGGGCCTCTTCTTCTCCGTGCTGCTGCGGCCCGCCGGCGTGGCGGTGGCCCGCTGGGGCTGGCTGCCGCTGCTCACGGGTGTCGCGGTGGCCACGGGGCTGTCCCGGGCCGCGGGGGTGGACACGGCCCTGAAGTGGCCCAACGACCTGCTCGTCACGGTGGGCGGCGAGGAGCGCAAGGCCGGCGGGATCCTGGCGGAGCGTGCCGGGGACGACGGGGTGGTCGTCGGCGTCGGGATCAACGTCACCCTGCGGACGGAGGAGCTGCCCGTCCCGCGTGCCGGGTCGCTGGCGCTGGCCGGGGCCGTGAGCACGGACCGGGATCCGCTGCTGCGGGGGGTGCTGCGGTCGCTGGAGGACTGGTACGGGCGGTGGCGGTCGGCCGGGGGCGACCCGGCGGTGAGCGGGCTGCAGGAGGCGTACGCGGCGGGGTGCGCGACGCTCGGCCGGGTGGTGCGGGCGGAGCTGCCGGGGGACCGGTCGCTGGTGGGGGAGGCGGTGGCCGTGGACGGGGACGGGCGGCTGGTACTGGCGACGGAGGCGGGTGTGCAGGAGCCGGTGGGGGCGGGGGACATCGTGCACCTGCGGTTGGCGTGAGGGGGCGCTTGCCGTCGGCGGGCGGAGGCGCCGGCCGGCGGGCGCGCTCGCCGTCGGCGTGACGTGGCCCCCTGCCGGGGCCCTGGGGTGGATGCGGTCCCCGCAGGGCGCACGGGGGCGCCGGGTTCGGTGGGTGGGCCGCGCTGCCCGGCGGTACGGAGTGCCGCCCCGCGTCCACCCGTGCCGCCCCCGGGTACCTCCAGGGCTGTTCAGGCGCCGGGGGAGGCACGACTGCCCGCAGGCCGGGCGGGCGGTGACCGTCGGCCGTGCGGGAGTGAGCTGGGGCACACCTGACGTAAAGTTGGGGCCGGTCGAACCTGACCGCGGCAGATCGGAAGGGCAGCAGGCGTGACCGTCGACGACACGGGCTCCGGCGCGGACGGGGACGGCCGGGTGGACCCCGAGCCGGGCCCGGATTCCGGCGATTCCGGCGAGGACCCGCTCGCGCTGCGCCTCGAGGGACTGATCCTGGGCGCCGAGCGCCGCTACACGCCCTTCCAGGCCGCCCGCAGCGCGGGCGTCTCCATGGAGCTGGCCTCCCGCTTCTGGCGGGCCATGGGCTTCGCCGACATAGGACAGGCCAAGGCGCTCACCGAGGCCGACGTCCTCGCCCTGCGGCGCCTGGCCGGCCTGGTGGAGGCGGGGCTGCTCAGCGAGGCGATGGCCGTGCAGGTGGCCCGGTCCACCGGGCAGACCACCGCCCGGTTGGCCGAATGGCAGATCGACTCCTTCCTGGAGGGCCTGACCGAGCCGCCGGAGCCGGGGATGACCCGCACCGAGGTGACGTATCCGCTGGTCGAGCTGCTGCTGCCGGAGCTGGAGGAGTTCCTCGTCTACGTCTGGCGCCGTCAGCTCGCCGCCGCTACCGGCCGGGTCGTGCAGGCCGGTGACGACGAGGAGATGGTGGACCGGCGGCTCGCGGTCGGCTTCGCGGACCTGGTGGGCTTCACCCGGCTGACCCGCCGGATGGAGGAGGAGGAGCTCGGCGAGCTCGTCGAGGCCTTCGAGACCACCGCCGCCGACCTGGTGGCCGCCCGCGGCGGACGCCTGATCAAGACCCTCGGCGACGAGGTGCTGTACGCCGCCGACGACGCGGGCACCGCCGCCGAGATCGCGCTGCGCCTCATCGAGACGATGGCGAACGACGAGACCATGCCGGAGCTGCGCGTCGGCCTCGCCTTCGGCACGGTCACCACCCGGATGGGCGACGTCTTCGGCACGACCGTGAACCTGGCCTCCCGGCTCACCTCCATAGCCCCCAAGGACGCCGTGCTCATCGACGCCGCCTTCGCCGAGGAGCTGATCCGCACCCAGGACGCCCCGGCCTCCGAGGCGGAGGCGGCCGAGGAGGCCGCCGCGGCGGAGAAGGAGGGCGAGGAGCCCCCGGCGTACCGCTTCGCGCTCCAGCCGATGTGGCAGCGGCCGGTGCGCGGTCTCGGAGTCATCGAGCCGTGGCTGCTGACCCGGCGGGGCGACGGCGGGGAGTAGGCGGCGGGAGCCGTCCCGGCCGGGGGTCAGCCGTCGCCGGCCAGCAGGTCCACGCACAGCCCGATCAGCGGTACGCACAGCCCGGGCGGCTCCGGCTCCGCGGCGGGCGGTGCGGTGCGGCTCGGCGAGGGGGTGGGCGCGGGGCGAGGGGCGGAAGTGCCCGTCCCCGGCGGCTGCGGGGGCCGCGGCGCGGGCGGCACCGGGTCCCCGGCTCCGGTGCCCGGCGCGTGCGGGGTGCCGGGCTGGTTCGGGAGGCTCGGAAGGGTGGTCGCGCCCGCCGCCGGGTCCGGCGCGGACGACGGAACCGGGGCCGAAGGGCCCGGCGTCGAGGGGCCGCTCGCGGACGGGCCCGGTATCGGGCCGCCCGCCCGGGGGGACGCGCTCAGGCCGCCCATGACCGACGTCGCCGACGGGCTCGCGCCGGGCGTGGCGCCGGTGTCCGGGGCGGCGCCGGCCTCCCGGCCCGTCCCCGCGTCGCCCGTGCCGGTCCCGCCCGTCTCCACGCGCGGTGCGGCCTCGGCGCCGAAGCCGTCGAGCCCGCCGCCGGGCTCGGGCACCAGGCGGACCAGGCTCAGGGCGCCGGCCGCCAGGGCCAGGCCGCCGGCCGCGAGGAGGGCCTTGCGGGGACGCGGGCGGCGGTGGCGGCCCCGGAACCGGGGGAAGCGCGGTCGCGGTGTGGTCGGCGTGTCCGTCGTCGTCATGGTCCCCTCCCGGTGCGCAGGTGCCCCCCGCCGCTGCGCTTGGCGAGCGACCATAGGCGCTGCCGGATGCCGGGTCGGCGGCATCGCCGGGTTGTCACTCGAACGGGTGGACGGCGGCGTGGTGCCGCGGCGGCACGCGCCCGGTCTTTCCCCGCGCCCCCGCGCCTGCGATGATCGGGCGGTCGTTGTTAACCCGCGTTAACCGGAGGGTGTCATGAGCGAGGAGCGGTTCGGAGAGTTCGTCCTGGTCCGGCGGCACGGGGAGGGGCATGTCGCGGAGCTCGCGCTCGACCGGCCGAAGGCCATGAACGCCGTCTCCACCGCGATGGCCCGGTCCATCGGCGCGGCCTGCGCGGCGCTGGGCGACGACCGGAGCGTGCGGGTGGTGGTGCTGACCTCGACGCACGAGCGGGCCTTCTGCGTCGGCGCCGACCTCAAGGAGCGCAACTCCTTCTCCGACGCCGACCTGCTGCGCCAGCGGCCGGTGGCGCGGGGCGCGTACACCGCGGTGCTGGAACTGCCGGTGCCGACGGTCGCGGCCGTGCACGGATTCGCGCTGGGCGGCGGCTTCGAGCTGGCGCTGTCGTGCGACGTGATCGTGGCCGACCCCACGGCCGTGGTGGGGCTGCCCGAGGTGTCCGTCGGGGTGATCCCGGGCGGCGGCGGTACGCAGCTGCTGCCCCGCCGGGTGGGGGCGGCCCGCGCCGCCGAGCTGGTGTTCACCGCGCGGCGGGTGCCGGCGGCGGAGGCGCGCGAGCTGGGCCTCGTCGACCAGCTGGTGGACGAGGGGCGGGACCGGGAGGAGGCGCTGGAGCTGGCCTCCCGGATGGCCGCCAACTCGCCCGTGGGCCTGCGGGCGGCCAAGCGGGCGCTGCGGCTCGGTCACGGGCTGGACCTGCGGGCCGGCCTCGAGGTCGAGGACGCGGCGTGGCGGTCGGTGGCGTTCTCCGGTGACCGGGCGGAGGGTGTCGCGGCGTTCAACGAGAAGCGGGCGCCGCGCTGGCCCGGGGAGTGACGGCGGACGACGCGGACCGGTCCCCGTTCGCGTCGTTCATGTCCACTTTTGGGTAAAACGTCCCTAGCCTGGAGTGATGGGCGAGGACAGGCGGCTCGCGGCCGTCGTGGCGTTGGCGCAGGGCATGGCCGCCGCGCACAGTGCGCGGGAGGCGTGGCGGGCGGCGGCCGCCGGCGCCTGCCGGGCGCTGGGCGGCAGCTTCGCGGCCCTGTCGGTGTGGGAGCGCGACCTCGGCCGGCTCCGTGTCCTGGTGAACGTGGGCGAGCGGGCCGAGGGCGAGGAGGAGTTCCCCGAGGACGAGTCCTACCCGGTGCACCAGTTCGCGGAGATCACCGAGTTCCTGCACGAGCGCTGGGCCGGCGGCGGCGAACCGGACGCCTGGGTCGAGACGGCCACGGGGGCCGCCGAGGGCAGCCCCGGGTACGTCCACCAGCGCGTCGCGGCCCTGCGCCGCCGCGGGCGCGGCTGCTGCGTGGTCGCGCCGATCGTGCTGCACGGCCGCGCCTGGGGCGAGCTGTACGTGGCCCGTCCGGTGGGCGAGGACGTCTTCGCGCGGGGCGACGCCGACTTCGCCACCGTCCTGGCCTCGGTCGTGGCCGCCGGGATCGCGCAGACCGAGCGGCTGGAGGAGGTCCGGCGTCTGGCGTACACCGACGCGCTGACCGGTCTGGCCAACCGCAGGGCGGTCGACTCCCGCCTGGACGAGGCGGTGGAGCGGCACCGTGCGGAGGGTGTCGCCGTCAGCCTCGTCGTGTGCGATCTCAACGGGCTCAAGCGGGTGAACGACACCCACGGGCACGCCGCCGGCGACCGGCTCCTGGAGCGCTTCGGGTCGGTGCTGTCGCTGTGCGGGGCCATGCTGCCGGGCGCGCTCGCGGCCCGGCTCGGCGGTGACGAGTTCTGCCTGCTGGCCGTCGGTCCGTCCGCCGACGCGGTCGTCAAGGCGGCCGAGGAGCTGTGCCGCCGGGCGGCCGAGCTGGACCTCGGCGACGGCGTGGCCTGCGGGGTCGCGTCCACGGAGGATCCGGTGGGGCCGGTCCGCTCCGCCCGCCGGCTGTTCCGGCTGGCCGACGCCGCCCAGTACCGGGCCAAGGCCGGCCGGGCGGGCCGGCCGGTGGTGGCCGGCCGCGAGGGGCCCGACGACCCCGTGGTCCGGCTGGCGGACGAGCCGTCCCGGGAGGAGGACGGGGAGCGGCGGCGTTTCCGCGGGCGGCATTCGCCCTAGGCCACCGCGCCGGAGGGGTAAGGGGTGCCCTCGGCGACCGGGGGTGACATCATCGAATTCACTGCGTACGCTCCTGAATATGAATATGCACACTGTGGTGGTGGGGACGTCCGGGGTCACCGCGTCCGACGTCCTCGCCGTGGCGCGCGCCGGCGCCCGGGTCGAGCTCTCCGAGGAAGCGGTGGCGGCGCTGGCGGCGGCCCGCGGCATCGTGGACGCGCTGGCCGCCGAGCCGGACCCCGTCTACGGCGTCAGCACCGGCTTCGGTGCCCTGGCGACCCGGCACATCAGCCCGGACCTGCGCGCCCAGCTGCAGCGCAACATCGTCCGCTCGCACGCCGCGGGCATGGGGCCGCGCGTCGAGCGCGAGGTCGTGCGCGCCCTGATGTTCCTGCGCCTGAAGACCGTCTGCTCCGGGCACACCGGCGTCCGTCCCGAGGTCGCGCGGACCATGGCCGACGTCCTCAACGCCGGCATCACCCCGGTCGTGCACGAGTACGGCTCGCTGGGCTGCTCCGGCGACCTCGCGCCGCTCTCCCACTGCGCCCTCACGCTCATGGGCGAGGGGGACGCCGAGGGCCCCGACGGCACCGTGCGGCCGGCCGGTGAGCTGCTCGCGGAGCACGGGATCGCCCCGGTCGAGCTGCGCGAGAAGGAGGGCCTCGCCCTCCTCAACGGCACCGACGGCATGCTCGGCATGCTGGTCATGGCCCTCGCCGACCTCGACACCCTCTACAAGTCCGCCGACGTCACGGCCGCGCTGACCATGGAGGCGCTGCTCGGCACCGACCGGGTGCTCGCCCCCGAGCTGCACGCCATCCGCCCGCACCCCGGGCAGGCCGCCAGCGCCGCCAACATGCTCGCCGTCCTCGAGGGCTCCGGCCTCACCGGTCACCACCAGGACGACGCCCCCCGCGTCCAGGACGCCTACTCGGTGCGCTGTGCCCCGCAGGTCGCCGGCGCCGGGCGCGACACCATGGCGCACGCCCGCCTCGTCGCCGAGCGGGAACTCGCGGCGGCCGTGGACAACCCCGTCGTCCTGCCCGACGGCCGGGTGGAGTCCAACGGCAACTTCCACGGCGCCCCGGTCGCCTACGTGCTGGACTTCCTCGCCGTGGCCGTCGCCGACCTCGGCTCCATCGCCGAGCGGCGCACCGACCGGCTGCTGGACAAGAACCGCAGCCACGGCCTGCCGCCGTTCCTCGCGGACGACGCCGGCGTGGACTCCGGCCTGATGATCGCCCAGTACACGCAGGCCGCCCTGGTCGGCGAGCTGAAGCGGCTCGCCGTACCGGCCTCCGCGGACTCCATCCCGTCCTCCGCCATGCAGGAGGACCACGTGTCCATGGGCTGGTCGGCGGCGCGCAAGCTGCGCACGGCCGTCGACAACCTCACCCGGGTGATCGCCGTCGAGCTGTACGCCGCCACGCGGGCGATCCAGCTCCGCGAGGGCCTCACCCCGGCCCCGGCCTCGCGGGCGGTCATCGACGCCGCGCGGGCGGCCGGTGTCGAGGGCCCCGGGCCGGACCGGTTCCTGGCCCCCGACCTGGCCGCGGCGGAGGCCTTCGTGCGCGCGGGGGGCCTGGTCGCCGCGGCGGAGACGGTCACCGGGCCGCTGCGCTAGCCGGGCTCACGGGGTCCGCCGCGCGGTGGCGCGGCGGACCCAGTGGCGCGACCGGCACGCGGGCCGCCTCCGTGGGGCGGCGCCCAGCAGGGTCAAAACTTCCAAAAGAACGTCAAGTGATGTCAAAAATCGAGGCGTTCCCGGCGTACCGAGTACACGACGAACCCGGCACCGAGGCCGAGGCAGGCGGTGCCCCCGATGACGTACGGGGTGCTGTCGAAGCTTCCCGTGTCGGCCAGCCGGACGCTCTCCCCACCGGCGGCCGCCGTGTCGGTCGACACGACTCTGGCCTGCTCGGTGACCTGCGGAGACGGGCTGGTGGAGGCGGTGCCCGCGGCCGGGGTCCCGGGTGTCGCGTTCGCGGACGGGACGAACCACAGGGCGCACAGCAGGCCCCCCGCGGCGGCGGCGGTCAGCAACGGACGGCGAGCGGATGACACGGAATATCGATCCCCTTGTGGCGCTGGCGAATTGGCCGTGTGGGCAGATGTTAGTGAAAGCCGCGGGTCACAGGAAAGTCACGGGAGCGTTCGGTCGTACTCTCCGGGCATGAGCGCTCCGGAGACATCATGTTTTGTGCGGCTTCGTGTGGACCTCGTCCTGGCGATCGACGACGAGGAGGCGGTCACCGGCGCCGCACTGCAGGCCCTGGCCGCCGACTCCGCGCTGCCCGACGCGGAACGGGCGCACGCCGAGCAGGCTGTGATGGAGGACACCGCCGAGGCCCTGGCCTGTCTCGTCGACCCGTTCGACCTGGTCAGTGCGGTGCCCGGGGTCGAGCTCCAGCAGGCCTCCTGGAGCAGTGAGCAGATCGACCACGACCCCGGCTCGCCCGACTGGGATCTGGACGAGGATGATGGCGGCGAGGATGATCCGGAAGACGGTGAACCGGCGGCCGGCTGACGCACCGTGGGGAAAATCGTGCCCCCCGGCGGCAACCGCCGTCCGGTGTTTCACCGTCTCAAGGGGCGCACCGACCGACCCCCGCACCACCCCGCCCCACGGCGGACGTGGTATGTCCCACACCTGCTGACGATGTGGAACGGGACGAACCGGTCGTAGCGTTGACGCCTTGACGGGGGATCTCGGGGTTTCGTGGGAATCGGCGACGATGGAGAAGCGTGTGATGACGGACGGTAAGCGGCGCAAGGGCCTGGCGGCCGCGTCCGCACTGCTCGGCGGTGTGCTGGTGCTCTCGGCATGTTCCAGCAATGACGCCGGCGCCTCCGGAGGTGGGGACGACAAGACCTCGCAGGCGCAGGTCGACGAGGCGGCGGCCAAGAAGACCTCCGAGGCCCAGATCAAGATCACGCCTGCCAACGGCTCGGACAACGCCTCCATCAACAACGCGGCCGCCGTCACCGTGAGCAAGGGCACGCTCACCGAGGTCAAGATGACCACGACGGACGGCACCGAGGTCAAGGGCGAGATATCCGCCGACAGGACGAGCTGGAAGCCCAGCGTCCAGCTCGAGCGGGCCACCACCTACAAGCTGACGGCCACCGCGCAGGACTCCGAGGGCCGCGCGGCCCACGAGAACTCCTCGTTCACCACGGTCTCCAAGAGCAACAGCTTCATCGGCACCTTCACCCCCGACGACGGCACCACCGTCGGTGTCGGCATGCCCGTGTCGATCAACTTCGACAAGGAGATCACCGACAAGGCCGCCGTCCAGAAGGCGATCACCGTCAACACCACCAGCGGCCAGGAAGTCGCCTGCCACTGGTTCAGCACCCAGCGCATGGACTGCCGCCCCGAGAACTACTGGCAGGAGGGTTCCACCGTCACCCTCAAGCTGGCGCTCGACGGTGTCGAGGGTGCCGACGGCGTGTACGGCGTCCAGCAGAAGACGGTCACCTTCAAGATCGGCCGCAACCAGGTCTCTTACGTCGACGCGAAGACCAAGCAGATGAAGGTCACGCAGGACGGCAAGACCGTCCGGACCATCCCGATCTCCGCGGGCTCGCCCGACAACAAGACCTACGAGGGCCAGATGGTGATCTCCGAGAAGTACAAGGAGACCCGGATGGACGGCTCGACCGTCGGCTTCACCGACGACGACGGCAAGGGCGAGTACGACATCAAGGACGTGCCGCACGCCATGCGGCTGAGCACCTCCGGCACCTTCATCCACGGCAACTACTGGGGCAAGGGCATCTTCGGCAGCGCCAACACCAGCCACGGCTGCGTGGGCCTGGAGGACGCCAAGGGCGCCGACGACCCGAACACGCCGGGTGCCTGGTTCTACAACAACTCCATCGTCGGTGACGTGGTCGTCGTCCAGAACACCGGCGACAAGACCGTCGCCCCGGACAACGGCCTCAACGGCTGGAACATGGACTGGGCCCAGTGGAAGGCGGGTTCGGCCGCCTGACGCCGAACAGCCGGTCAAGCACGGCTACTTCACGACGGACGCCCGTCGCCCCGTACCGGGGGCGGCGGGCGTCCGCCGTTCCCCCGCGCCTGGCGACGATCCGCGAGGGCCGGATCACCGTCCGGGAGAACGCGCCGGCTCAAGGCCCCGGTCGCGGACCCGCCTGCCGCGCCGTCGAAGGCCCCCGCCGCCGCGGCCAGCACGGCCGTGGCGGCGGCCTGGTCGGGCAGGTGGGGATCGGGGGCGCTCCGCAGCAGCACGAGCTGGTGGTAGAGCGGCGCGGTCGCGGCGATCAGCAGCCGGCGGGCGTCGGTGCCCGGCGGCAGTTCGCCGCGGCCCACGGCGCGCTCCACGACGGCTTCGCACCGGGTGTACCGGTCCTCCCACAGCCGCTCCTGGGCGCGGGCGGCCTGCTCGGAGCGGAACGAGGCGGCGATCAGCGCCGAGGCGACCGACGGCCGCGCGACCAGGGACTCCTGGATCTCGGCGTTCAGCGCCGCCAGGTCGCCCCGCAGGGAGCCGGTGTCCGGGGGCTGCCAGCCGTCCTCGCCCGCGGCGTCCAGGACGTCGGCGAGCAGGCCGCCGACGTCCCGCCAGCGCCGGTAGACCGTGGTGCGGTGCACGCCGGCCCGGGCCGCCACGCCCTCCGGCGTCAGGCCCTCGAAGCCGTGGTCGGCGAGCTCGTCGCACACCGCGGCGATCACCCGGGCCCGGACCCGGGCGGTACGGCCCCCGGGCCGCCGCGCGCCCGGCGCGGAAGGCGCGTCGGCGGTGGAGCGGTCACCGGTGGAGCGGTCACCGGTCGTGCGGCCGTGGCCCGGCGGGTCCTCCGGCGGGTGGGCCGGCGCGTCGGTCATGGGACATTCCGATTGCTCGGGGACGGGGAGGCGTGCAAGCATCCTAATGCATCAGTCGTCGCATTAAGGGAGCCGAAACCGCGATGCCACTCGCCCCCGCCGATCCGACCGTGCTCCACCCGATGCCCGGGCAGCCGCGCGTCGTACAGCTCAAGCCGCTGGTGAAGTCGCCGCTCATCGAGGTGGGGGAGTACTCCTACTACGACGACCCGGACGACCCCACCGCCTTCGAGACCCGCAACGTGCTCCACCACTACGGCCCCGAGAAGCTGGTCATCGGCAGGTTCTGCGCCCTGGGCACCGGCGTGCGCTTCCTCATGAACGGCGCCAACCACCGCATGGACGGCCCGTCCACCTTCCCCTTCCCCACCCTGGGCGGCTCCTGGGCCGACCATTTCGACCTGCTCACCGGCCTGCCGAACCGGGGGGACACCGTCGTCGGACACGACGTCTGGTTCGGTCACGGCGCGACCGTGCTGCCCGGGGTGCGGATCGGCCACGGCGCGATCGTCGCCGCCGGCGCGGTGGTCACCTCGGACGTGCCCGACTACGGGATCGTCGGCGGCAACCCGGCCCGACTGATCCGCACCCGCTACGACGCGGCCGACACCGCCCGGCTGCTGGCCGTGGCCTGGTGGGACTGGCCCGTCGAGCACCTCACCGAGCACATCCGGACGGTCATGTCCGGCACCGTCGACGAGCTGGAGGCCGCGGCCCCGTGACACCGGCCGCCGCCCGGGGCACCGGCCGGGCGCACGCCGCGGCCCGGCCGCCGGGTCAGGCCGTCAGCGAGGCCGCCGCGTCCGTCCCCCAGCTCGCCAGCAGCCGCAGCGCCTCCGTCGACGGCGAGCCCGGCTCGGCGTGGTACGTGACGAACGCCTGCTCGGCGTCGTCGACCATACGGAACGTCTCGAAGGACAGGGTCAGGTCGCCGACCAGCGGGTGCCGCATCCGCTTGACGCCGTAGCTCTTCTCCTTGACGTCGTGCGTGGCCCACAGCCGCCGGAACTCCTCGCTCTTCACTGACAGCTCGCCGACCAGGGCGGACAGCCGCGGGTCGTCCGGGTGCCGGCCCGCGTCCATGCGCAGGAAGCTGACCATGTCGTACGCCTTCTGGTCCCAGTCGACGAAGAGCTCCCGGTACTCCGGGTTCAGGAAGACGAGCCGCGCCCAGTTCCGCTCCTGGGCCGGCAGTTCGCCCCAGTCGCCGAAGAGGGCGGCGGCCATGCGGTTCCAGGCCAGGATGTCCGACCGGCGCCCCGTCACGTAGGCGGGCACCGTGTCGATCTGCTCCAGGAGCTGGAGCAGCGCCATTCGCACCGGCTGCTGCGCCCGCGCCGGGGTCCGCCTGCGCTGCTGCTTCGGCTTGGCGAGGTGCGTCAGGTGGGCGTGCTCGGCGTCGGTCAGCCGGAGCGCGCGGGCGATCGAGTCCAGCACCTCGGCGGACACGTTCTGCCCGTTGCCCTGCTCCAGCCGGGTGTAGTACGCCACGGACACCCCGGCGAGCTGCGCCAGCTCCTCCCGGCGCAGTCCGGGCACCCGGCGGTGCCGCCCGAACTCCGGCAGTCCCACGTCCTCCGGCTTCAGCCTGGCCCGCCGGGTCCGCAGGAACTCGCTCAGTTCGGCACGCCGGTCCAGCTGTCCATCCATGCTCTCCAGTATTCCCGGTCGTACGCACAGAAGGCTGTCCCCGCTGGTGGTAGGAACACTGGACGTAGGCAGAACCGTGGTCTGGGTGGCGTCCGGCGGGCACGGCAGGGTGGAAGAACGAACACCCCTCCACGAGAATCCCGGAGACACCGGCATGACCACTGTCGCCGCATACGCAGCCCCCGCCGCCAAGGCTCCGCTGGAGCGCACCACCATCGAGCGGCGCGAGGTGGGCGAGCACGACGTCCTGATCGACATCAAGTTCGCCGGCATCTGCCACTCCGACATCCACCAGGCCCGCGAGGGCTGGGGCGAGGCCATCTTCCCGATGGTCCCCGGCCACGAGATCGCGGGCGTCGTCGAGGCGGTCGGCTCCGGCGTCACCAAGTTCGAGGTCGGCGACCGCGTCGGCGTCGGCTGCCTCGTCGACTCCTGCCGCGAGTGCGAGAACTGCAAGGCCGGAATGGAGCAGCACTGCCTCAAGGGCAGCGTCGGCACCTACAACGCCGTCGGCTACGACGGTGAGCCCACCTACGGCGGCTACGCGCAGAAGGTCGTCGTCGCCGAGGCGTTCACCGTCCGCATCCCCGACGCACTGCCGCTCGACGTGGCCGCGCCGCTGCTGTGCGCGGGCATCACCACGTACTCCCCGCTCAAGCACTGGGGCGCCGCCCCGGGCAAGAAGGTCGCCGTGGTCGGCCTGGGCGGCCTCGGGCACATGGGCGTCAAGATCGCCCACGCGATGGGCGCCGAGGTCACCGTCCTCTCGCAGTCCCTGCGCAAGAAGGACGACGGCCTGAAGCTGGGCGCGGACCACTACTACGCGACCAGTGACGAGAAGACCTTCCAGGACCTGGCGGGCACCTTCGACGTCATCCTGTCCACGGTCTCCGCGCCCCTGGACTTCGGCGCCTACCTGGGCCTGCTGAAGACGGGCGGCGCCCTCGTGAACGTCGGCGCCCCCGAGGAGCCGATCTCGCTGAACCTCTTCTCCCTCATCGGCGGCAACAAGACCCTCGCCGGCTCGATGATCGGCGGCATCGCCGAGACCCAGGAGATGCTGGACTTCTGCGCCGAGCACGGCATCGGCGCCGAGATCGAGCTGATCGCCGCCGCCGAGATCAACGACGCCTACGAGCGCGTGCTGGCCAGCGACGTCCGCTACCGCTTCGTGATCGACACGGCCACCATCTGACGCGGGGCGCGTACCGCCCGGTCCCGGGGGCGTTCCGGTGGCTCAGGCCGCCGGGACGCCCCCGGTCCGCGTGGCCGGGGCCGGGCCGGACAGGTGCGCGCGCCGGGGCAGCAGCAACGGGGTGGCGAGCAGCAGGACGCCGGCGACCGTGATCGCGGCGAGAGGGCCGACGAGGCCGGCGAGGACGCCCCAGACCAGCATCAGGGCGGCCTGTACGAGCCTGCTGCCGACGGTCCACGTGCCGAGGACCCGGGCCGCCCGGTCCAGAGGGATCCGCTGGAGGCGTTCGGTGGCGTTGACCGGGTTGAAGACGCCCATGCAGGTGATTAGCAGGCCCTCGACGACGATCACGGTGAGGAGTCCGGGTACACCCGGCCCCACGAACGCGAGACCGAGGGGGAAGAGGGACCGCAGCCATCCGAAGACGGCCATCACCCGGTACCGGCCGTGACGCTTCACCAGACGGGCCGAGAGGCGGGCGCCCACGAAGCCGCCGAGCGCCGGGACGCCGAAGGCGAGTCCGTACTGCCAGGCCGGGAAGTGGTACCGGCCCAGCAGGAGGACGGCCAGGAGCGGGGTGGTGGCCATGATCAGGCCGCCGACCAGGACCGAGTTGAGGAACAGCCGGCGCAGGACGGTGTCGTGGAGGATGAACCGCCCGCCCTCGAGGAGACCGGCCGCGCCCGGCCGGGTCGCCGGGTCGCGCGGCGTGGCGGTGTCGCCCCCGCGGATGCGCAGGACGCCGAGCGCGGACAGCAGATAGCTGAGGGAGTCGGCCAGGACCGTGACGACCGGGCCGAGCAGCCCGACGAGCGCGCCGCCGAGGGGCGGCCCGGCCGCGGTCGCCGCCCACGCGGTGGCCTCGAACCTCCCGTTGGCGGCGAGGAGGCGGTCGCCGCGGACGAGGTGTTTAAGGTAGGCGCCGGACGCGGCGGTGAAGGCGATGCCCGCGGTCCCGGAGACGACCGAGACGACCAGCAGCTGGACGTAGGACAGCAGGCCGAGGAAGTACGCGACCGGGACGCTCGCCATCGCGGCGAACCGGACCAGGTCCGTCGCGACCATCACCGGACGCTTGGCCCGGTGCTCGACCCACGGCCCGAGCGGGAACGCGACGACCGCCGCGACCGCGAGCCCGGCCGCCTCCAGCAGCGAGACCGCGAACGGCGACGCGTGCAGCACGCGCACCGCGATGAGCTGGAACGCCCCGAACGCCGTCCACGAGCCGTACGTACTGACGGCGTAGGCCGACCACAGCCGGCGGAGATCGGACTCCGTACTCACGCGCGCACTACTCCTCCGGAACAACCGATGTTTGGGCCCGGTCATCACATCGGACGCCGGAGCGCCGGATCAAACAACCGCCCTCCGGGCAGCCACAACCGCCGGTTGTGCGCACATAGGCTGCCTCCATGGACACCGAAGCAGTGCGATCGTTCGTCCGGGCGGCCGAGCTCGGACAGCTCCAGCACGCGGCCGACGAGCTGGGCGTGACCCAGCAGGCCGTCTCCAAGCGGATCGCCGCGCTGGAGCGCGAGCTGGGCGCCCGCCTGTTCACCCGGACCGCCCGCGGGGTCGAACCGACGCTGGACGGCCAGGCGCTCCTCCCGCACGCGCGGACCATCGTCGCGGGCGCCGACCGTGCCGTCGCCGCGGTCCGGCCGGGCTCGCGGGCCCTGCGGATCGACGTGCTGGGCCTGCGCAGCGCGCAGGCCGTCGTCCTGCACGACTACTGGCGTTCGCACCCCGGGACCGACCTCGACGTGGTGACCCTCAGGGTCAACGACCCCCAGGTGGCTGCCGCCGCCGTCCGGGCGGGCGAGATCGACGCCGCCTTCCGCAGCGTCACCGACCCGGCCACGCTGCCGCCCGACGTGCGGATGATCCACGCCTTCGACTCCCCGCTGGAACTCCTCGTCGGCCCCCGGCACCCGCTCGCCTCCGCGCGCACCCTCACCCCGTCCCAGCTGCGCTCACTGCGGATTTGGGTGCCCGGGATCGCGCCCCGGAGCGAGTGGTCGGACTTCTACGACCAGCTCTCCGAGGTCTTCGGCCTCCGCATCGACGCGGCGGGCCCCAACTTCGGCAACGAGGTCCTCCTCGACACGCTCGCGGACTCCGCCGACGTCGCCACCCTCGTCGGCGCGCGCGACCGGTACCTCTGGCCGGCCCAGCACGACCTGCGGCGCATCCCGATCGCCGGCCCGGCGCTCGTCTACCCGCTCGCCCTCATGCTCCCCGCGACGAATCCGCACCCCGGCCTCCGGGCGGTCGTCGACCACCTCGCCACGCTGCCCCCGGTCACCGGGCCGTCCTGGCGCCCGTCCTGGGCGCCGGCCCGGTGAGCGGGCGGGGAGCGGGTCCGGCGGGGGAGACCGGGCACTACCGGCCGGGCATGGAATCGGCGGGAACCCTCACGCGTTGAGGGAGGCGGGCAACAAATGCCGGTGGTGTGCGAGCCGAGCAGCCCGACCTACCGGACTGACGATTTTGGAGGGCCGCAATGGCTGCGCAGACGCAGAGGGCCGTGCTGGCGGGCGGATGCTTCTGGGGGATGGAGGAGCTGATCCGCCGCCTGCCGGGGGTGACGGCGACCCGGGTCGGCTACACCGGGGGTGACGTGCCGAACGCGACGTACCGCGACCACGGCACTCACGCGGAGGCCATCGAGATCCTCTACGACCCCGAGCAGACCGACTACCGGGCGCTCCTGGAGTTCTTCTTCCAGATCCACGACCCGAGCACCAGGAACCGCCAGGGCAACGACATCGGCATGAGCTACCGCTCGGCGATCTACTACGTCGACGACGAGCAGAAGCGGATCGCCGAGGACACGATCGCCGATGTGGACGCCTCCGGGCTGTGGCCCGGCAAGGTCGTCACCGAGGTGGAGCCGGTCGGCCCCTTCTGGGAGGCCGAGCCCGAGCACCAGGACTACCTGCAGCGTTACCCCGACGGCTACACCTGCCACTTCCCGCGCCCCGGCTGGCGGCTCCCCGCCCGCACGGAGGGCTGAGCACGCGACGGCCCGGCCGGAAGCCCGGCCGGGCCGTCCTCACGGGCACCGCTCAGTGGGGCAGCGTCGCCGGGCTGCCGCCGTTCGCCTCGTAGCCCGCCACCGCCAGGGCACGGTAGACCGCGAACTCCGCCGCCGGGTCGGGCGACAGGGTCCAGGGCAGCGCGCCGACGTGGCCGTCGATCACCATCAGCTGGTTCATGGCCTCCGCCCAGCGCTCGCCGCGCACCAGGAAGAACACCAGCAGATGGCGGACGTGCGCCTGCGTCGGATCGTCCGGGCGCGCCGAGTGGACCGCGTGCAGGGCGCCGTGGACCGCCCTGGTGACGACCTCGCTCCGGTAGAAGCCGCTGACCAGATTGACCTCGGGCAGGTGCTCGAAGACCGCGAAGAGCGGCATCGCGGCCAGCATCGACCCCTGCGGCGCGCGGGCCGCCGCGGCCTCCGCGAACGAGTACGCCAGCTCGCGCGAACCGTGCCACTTCTCGCACCAGTAGGGCAGGGCCGCCAGGTGCGCCCCCATGTGGGCCGGGGCGCGGTCCAGGATCTTCAGCCACAGCTGCTCGAACTCCTCGCGCGGATAGGCCAGACCGCGCGCCACCGACAGCTCCACGATGTACGGAACCGGGTCACCGGGGGCCAGCAGCGCCGCCTCACCGCACGCCGCCTTCGCCTCCTCCATGATGATCCGGAACTCGTCCGTGCCAGGCGTCGCCGTCCGCCACGCCTGCTGCACCAGGAACTCGGCGTGCACGGCCGCACCGCCCGCGTCCTTGGGGGCCTCCGCCCGCCACACCCGCAGCCACTGCCCGCCCGGCACCGCGTCGACCCCGCCGGGCCGCTGCTGGAGCTCCAGCGACGCGGCGCCCGCGAAGGCCTGCACGCGCTGCCAGCGGCGCTCGCCCTCGGCCTCGGTGCCGGCGAGCAACTGCTGTGCGGCGCGGTAGTCCTGGGTGCGCTGGACCAGGTCCAGCACGTCCAGCAGGTCCTGGTCGGGACCCGGCATGCGGACGTCCAGCTCCTCCTCGCGGGCGAAGCCGTAGTTCGCGGGGTCCGCGGCGTCCGGGTGGCCGGGCGGGACCAGCCCGACCGCGCTCCGCCGGCGCCGCAGCACGGGAAGCAGCACGAAGCCCAGCATGACCAGGGCGATCAGGACCCAGAGAATCTCCATGCCACCAGCGAACCAGACGCCCCCGGCACTTGGCCAACCTGCACCGGGTGCCGATGAGAAGCGCACGGAGCCGTCCGCGGCACTACTCTCGGTGCCCATGAGCGACAGGCACATCAGTCAGCACTTCGAGACGCTCGCGATTCACGCGGGCAACACCGCCGATCCCCTCACCGGAGCGGTGGTTCCGCCGATCTACCAGGTGTCGACCTACAAGCAGGACGGCGTCGGCGGCCTGCGCGGCGGCTACGAGTACAGCCGCAGCGCCAACCCGACCCGGACGGCGCTGGAGGAGAACCTCGCCGCCCTGGAGGGCGGCCGCCGCGGCCTCGCGTTCGCGTCCGGACTGGCGGCCGAGGACTGCCTGTTGCGTACGCTGCTGCGCCCCGGCGACCACGTCGTCATCCCCAACGACGCCTACGGCGGCACCTTCCGGCTCTTCGCCAAGGTCGCCACCCGGTGGGGCGTGGAGTGGTCGGTGGCCGACAGCGGCGACCCCGCCGCCGTGCGGGCCGCCCTCACGCCGAAGACCAAGGCGGTGTGGGTGGAGACGCCGTCCAACCCGCTGCTCGGCATCACCGACGTCGCGGCCGTCGCGCAGGTCGCCCGGGAGGCCGGGGCCCGGCTCGTCGTCGACAACACCTTCGCCACGCCGTACCTCCAGCAGCCGCTGGCGCTCGGCGCGGACGTCGTCGTGCACTCCCTGACCAAGTACATGGGCGGCCACTCGGACGTCGTCGGCGGCGCGCTGATCGTGAACGACCAGGAGCTCGGCGAGGAGCTGGCCTTCCACCAGAACGCGATGGGCGCCGTCGCCGGCCCCTTCGACTCCTGGCTGGTGCTGCGCGGCACCAAGACGCTCGCGGTCCGCATGGACCGGCACAGCGAGAACGCCGGCCGGGTCGCCGAGATGCTCACCCGGCACCCGCGGGTGACGAGCGTGCTGTACCCGGGGCTGCCGGACCACCCCGGGCACGAGGTCGCCGCCAAGCAGATGAAGGCGTTCGGCGGCATGGTCTCCTTCCGCGTCGAGGGCGGCGAGGAGGCGGCCGTCGAGGTCTGCAACCGCGCGCAGGTGTTCACGCTGGGCGAGTCCCTGGGCGGCGTCGAGTCGCTGATCGAGCACCCCGGCCGGATGACGCACGCCTCCGCGGCCGGTTCGGCCCTCGAGGTGCCCGCCGACCTGGTGCGCCTCTCGGTCGGCATCGAGAACGCCGACGACCTGCTGGAGGACCTCCAGCAGGCGCTCGGCTAGGTCCTGTCGTCGAACTCCCGTCGTTCGCCCGGAGGGCGGGCGACGGGAGTTCGACGACAGGGCCTGGGACGCCGGGCTCACCAGCCCTCCCAGCCGGTCACCGGTGGAGTCGTCCGCGACGGCGGCTCCACCCACGGCCGGGCGGTCAGCGCCCACACCGTGAACGCCACGGCCGCGGCGCACAGCACCAGCCACATCAGCCGGCGGGCGGCGGTCCTGCGCCGCAGCATCCGGCTCCCGCGGCGCACGACGTCCGCGTACAGCTCCGGCGGTACCCGCGGCGGCGACTGCTCCATGATCCGCCGTGCGGTGGCCTCCCGTTCGAGCCGGTTCACCGCCGCCCCCCGGTGTCCCGCGCGCCCGTGCCGGTCACGGTGCCGCCGCCCTCGCCACCCGGCGGGCGGGCTCCGGCCGCGGGTGCAGCAGGGCGGCCATCGCCCGGTCGTGCACCGTCCGCACCCGTTCCACCGGCAGGGCCAGCAGCGCCGCCACCTGTTCCGCGGCGACCCCCTCGGACAGCCCGAGCACCAGCACCAGGCGCTCCTGCGGGGTCAGCCCGCCGAGGGCGCCGGCGGGGCGATGGCGGGCCGGGCCGAGGACACCGCCGTGGCGGTGCCAGGCCTCGCGGGCGAAGCGCGTGGCCAGGTGCCGGCGGGCGTGGTCGTAGGGGTCCTCGCCACGCAGCCCGTCCCAGCACGCGTACGTGTGGGCCAGGGACAGCGTCAGCAGGCGCCGCGCGCGCGGACTGCCGTCCGGCGGCTCCGCCGTGAGCAGGGTGGCGACGTGCAGCAGCCGGCCCGCCGCGCCCGCGACGAACGCCTCGAACTCCCGGGCCCGCCGGGCGTCCCGCACCGCATGCCGTTCCCGCACCGCGCCTCCCGACCGATGGGCGACACCCCGTGGCCTCCGTGAGGAGGGGGACCCCGCCGCGCACGCCGAGGGCCCGGTCTCATATCAGGCCAGGGCCGGCCCGGCGGTCAAGAGTGCGGCGCCCTCGGGCCGGGAAAGCCGGGTAGAGCCCGGGGGAGCCCCCGGGGATCCCGGCGAGCCGGGACGGGCGGCTCAGGAGGCCGGCGACGACTCCTGGCCCCCGGCGCTCTGCGGCGACGTACGGGCGGACAGGGCGGTGTTGAAACGGGTGAGGAGCGTGCAGAACGCCTCGCGCTCCCCCGGCGCCCAGTCGTGGGTCAGCTCGGCCATCAGCTGACGCCGCGAGGTCCGCACCTCATCCAGCCGCGCGACGCCGCGCGGGGAGAGCTGGAGCACCACCGCGCGTCCGTCCTCGGGGTGCGAGGTCCGCTTGACGAGTCCGTTGTCGACGAGCGGGGCCACCTGCCGGGTGACCGTCGAGGAGTCGATCCCCATGCTCGCGGCGAGGGCCTTGACCCCCATCGGGCCCTCTTTGTCGAGGCGGTTGAGGAGCAGGTAGGCGGCGCGGTCCATCGAATTGCGGATCTGCCCGACCCCGCCGAGCCGGGTCTGTTCCGCGCGGCGGGCGAAGAGCGCCACCTCGTGCTGGAGCGTCTCGAGAAGACCGGTGTCACCGGCGGTCGTCATGTCCATCGACATTTCAGGTGTTGTGGGCATGGCCGGGGGCTCACTTCGTGGAGGGCTGCTAATTGGGGGACAGGGTACGCGGCCGGGTGGCGAGACGTACCGGCGCTGCGCAAAGCGGGTCTCGGAGGTTGGTCACAACGGTCGCGCCGGCCGGCGAACTGCGATGCTGGGGGCATGAGCTACCGCACGGCCGCCGCTGTCCGCTCCGTCACCCTCGACGACGTGCGCGGAGCCCAGAAGATGCTCTCGGGCGTGGCGCGGGTGACGGCGATGGAGGGCAGCCGGTACCTGTCGCAGCTGGTCGGGGCGCCGGTGCACCTCAAGTGCGAGAACCTCCAGCGGACGGGTTCGTTCAAGCTGCGCGGCGCCTACGTCAGGATCGCCGGGCTGCTGCCCGAGGAGCGGGCCGCCGGAGTCGTCGCGGCCAGCGCGGGCAACCACGCGCAGGGCGTCGCCCTGGCGTCGGCGCTGCTCGGCGTGCGGTCGACGGTGTTCATGCCCAAGGGCGCCCCGCTGCCGAAGATCAGCGCCACCCGCGACTACGGCGCCGAGGTGCGCCTGCACGGGCAGGTGGTCGACGAGACGCTGGCCGCCGCCCAGGAGTACGCGGAGCGCACCGGCGCGGTGTTCATCCACCCCTTCGACCACCCCGACGTCATCGCGGGTCAGGGGACGGTCGGGCTGGAGATCCTGGAGCAGTGCCCCGAGGTGCGGACCGTGGTGGTCGGCATCGGCGGGGGCGGGCTGGTGGCCGGGACGGCGGTCGCGGTGAAGGGGATCCGGCCGGACGTGCGGATCGTGGGCGTGCAGGCGGAGGGCGCGGCGGCGTATCCGCCGTCGCTGGCCGCGGGGCGGCCGGTGGCCGTCGAGAACCCGGTGACGATGGCCGACGGCATCAAGGTGGGGCGGCCAGGTGACGTGCCGTTCGGGATCGTCGGCGACCTGGTGGACGAGGTCCGCACGGTCTCCGAGGACGAGCTGTCGGCCGCGCTGCTGCTGTGCCTGGAGCGGGCCAAGCTGGTCGTGGAGCCGGCCGGGGCGAGCCCGGTGGCGGCCCTGATGAGCGACCCCGGTGCCTTCGAGGGGCCGGTGGTGGCGGTGCTGTCCGGGGGCAACGTGGACCCGGTGCTGATGCAGGGCGTGCTGCGGCACGGCATGGCCGCGCAGGGCCGCTACCTGGCGGTCCGGCTGCGGCTGACGGACCGGCCGGGTGCCCTCGCGACGCTTCTCGGGGTGCTGTCGGCGGCGGACGCCAACGTGCTGGACGTGAGCCACGTCCGGACCGACCCGCGGCTCGGGCTGACGGAGGCGGAGGTCGAGCTGCACCTGGAGACCAAGGGTCCCGAGCACTGCGCCGAGGTCGGCCGGGCGCTCCGGGACGCGGGTTACCCGGTCATCGGCTGACCGGCGGCCGGCTCGCTTTCCGGCCGCCCCCCGGTCACTCGTTCGGGGAATCCCGTGGTGCGACGCGATACATCGCGTTAGTGTGTGTCCGTGTCGCTCGACCACGCCTGCCGAGGAATCGGAAACCGGCGGAGAGCGAGCGGAAGAAGCAGAAGAACAAGCAGAAGAAATCGCACGATCCTAGGCTTTCCGAAGAATCCCCGACGACGTGGAGACTCATATGCCAGGCGCCATCCATGCCGAAGGCCTGGTGAAGACCTTCGGTGACGTAAAGGCTCTGGACGGCGTCGACCTCGAGGTCCCCGAGGGCACGGTCCTGGGCCTGCTCGGGCCGAACGGCGCGGGCAAGACCACCACCGTCCGCTGCCTGACCACCCTGCTGCGGCCCGACAGCGGCAAGGCCGTGGTCGCCGGCCTCGACGTGCTCAGGCAGCCCGACGCGGTACGCCGCTCGATCGGCCTCTCCGGCCAGTTCGCCGCGGTCGACGAATACCTGACCGGCCGGGAGAACCTGCAGATGGTCGGTCAGCTCTACCAGATGCGGTCCAGGGAGGCGAAGCGCCGGGCGACCGAGCTGCTGGAGCAGTTCCACCTCGCGGACGCCGCCGACCGGCCCACGAAGACCTACTCGGGAGGCATGCGCCGCCGCCTCGACCTCGCGGCGGCCCTGGTCGTCTCGCCGCCCGTGATGTTCATGGACGAGCCGACGACGGGCCTGGACCCGCGCAACCGCCAGCAGCTCTGGGACGTCATCAAGCAGCTCGTCTCCGGCGGCACCACCCTGCTGCTGACCACCCAGTACCTGGAGGAGGCCGACCACCTCGCGCACGAGATCGCGGTGGTCGACCGCGGCCGGGTCATCGCCAAGGGCACCTCCGACCAGCTCAAGGCCCGCACCGGCGGCGAGCGCGTCGAACTGGTCGTGCACGAGCGCGAGCACATCCCGGTCGCGTCGGAGGTGCTGCGCGGCTTCGGCAAGGGCGACACCACGGTCGAGGAACACATGCGCAAGCTCACCGTCCCCGTGACCGGCGGCGCCAAGCTGCTCGCCGAGGTCATCCGAGAACTCGACTCCCGCGGCATCGAGATCGACGACATCGGCCTGCGCCGCCCCACCCTCGACGACGTCTTCCTCTCCCTCACCGGCCACGCGGCCGAAGCGGACGACGAGACGGACGACCCGGCGGAGGGGGCCGGTCGCCGGCCGGAGGACACCGGTCACCCGCAGGAGAAGGAGGTCACCAAGTGAGCATGATGGCCGACTCCCTGGTCATTGCCCGCAGAAACCTGATCCGGATGACCCGGATCCCCGAGATGGTCCTGTTCGGGGTCATCCAGCCGGTGATGTTCGTGATCCTCTTCACGTACGTCTTCGGCGGTTCGATGCAGATCGGGAACACCACCGACCCGGATGTCTACAAGGACTTCCTGATGGCGGGCATCTTCGCGCAGACCGTCACCTTCGCCACCGCCGGCTCGGCCGCGGGCATCGCCGACGACATGCAGAAGGGGCTGGTCGACCGCTTCCGCTCCCTGCCGATGGCCCGCGGCGCGGTGCTGACCGGCCGCACGGTCGCCGACCTGGTGCAGACGGCGATCACGCTGCTCGTCCTCGCGATCGTCGCGCTGATCGTGGGGTGGCGCACCGGATCCGCGGCGCCGACCAGTGCCGGGGAGATCCTGGCCGGCTTCGGCCTGCTGCTTCTCCTCGGATACGCCTTCACCTGGATCGGAGCGCTGATCGGCCTGTCCGTGCGGACTCCCGAGGCGGCGACCTCCGGAGGGATCATCTGGCTGTTCCCCGTGACGTTCGTGTCGAACGCCTTCGTGGACTCCGGTCAGATGACCCCCTGGCTGCGGCACATCGCCGAATGGAACCCGTTCAGCGCCACGGTGCAGGCCTGCCGGGAGCTGTTCGGCAATCCGGGCGTCGTGCAGTCCGACGCCTGGCCCATGCAGCATCCCGTCTGGGCCTCGGTCATCTGGTCGGTCCTGATCGTCGCGGTCTTCCGGTCGCTGGCGGTGCGCAAGTACCGCTCGGCCGACGGCTGACCCCCCGGGACGACGCGGCCCCCGGCGTCACGAGGACGCCGGGGGCTCGTCAGGACGGGGGCGGCGGGCCGGAGGCACCGGCCTGCCGCCGGGGTCAGCCGTTGTAGGGCTCGGCCTTGAGGATCTTC
Organism: Streptomyces sp. 63XJN7_1_ISO-PGPR-S23-121; assembly: GCF_056173025.1. Lineage (NCBI taxonomy): Bacteria > Bacillati > Actinomycetota > Actinomycetes > Kitasatosporales > Streptomycetaceae > Streptomyces > Streptomyces sp. 63XJN7_1_ISO-PGPR-S23-121. The sequence continues at coordinate 954,711 of NZ_CM149653.1, forward strand.
ACGGAGGCCGACTTGCCGTTGGGCAGTTCGTACTCCGCGTCCTCGCCGACCTTGTGGCCGTTGACGCCGGAGCCCAGGGGGGACTGCGGCGAATAGGTCTCGATGTCCGAGCTCGCGTACTCGCGCGAGGCGAGCAGGAAGGTCAGCGTGTCGTCCTCGTCGCCGTCGAAGGCGATCGTGACGACCATGCCGGGGGCCACCACGCCGTCCGCGGCGGGGGCCTCGCCCACCTTGGCGCTCTCGAGGAGCTGGGTCAGCTGGCGCACGCGGAGCTCCTGCTTGCCCTGCTCCTCCTTGGCCGCGTGGTACCCGCCGTTCTCGCGCAGGTCCCCCTCCTCGCGCGCCGCGGCGATCTTGGCAGAGATCTCGGTGCGCGCGGGACCAGTAAGGTACGCAAGCTCCTCCTTGAGCTTGTTGTACGCCTCCTGGGTCAGCCAGGTGACGTTCTCGCTGGTCTGGGTCACAGGTGCTCCTCGTCGGTACTGGGAAATACAAAGAACCGCCCTACCCAGAAGGATGTTCCTCCACGGAAGGGCGAAACCACGAGCCTAACAATTCAGCGGGCAAAGGGGGAGGACATAAGCCACCAGATTCCCGTCGGCGCAGGTCAGCGCGGAGGGAATCCCGGCGGGGTCACTCCGCGTGGCAGCCGAGGAGCTCGGCCGACGTACCGCGGGCCTTCGTACGCAGCGTGACGACCTCGTCGATGCGCGTGGCGTCCCCGTCGAAGCGGAAGTCGGCCCGGCCGACCTCGTCGCCGTTCTCCGCCTGCGAGCGCAGCGTGCAGTAACCCGCGGCCCCGGCGTCCTTGCGGACCTCGAGGTGCACCTGTACGGCCTTGTCGGTGATGTCGAAGCTGATCACCTCGGCGCTGATCTTGTTCTGGCCGACGTAGTGGTAGCCGAACCAGCCGATCACCACGAGCAGCACGCCGCCGAGCACGGCGCCGACGATCCTGAGGGTGCGGTCGGACCGTTCGTCCGAGGAGCGGCCGTATCGGCCCTCGGGCGCTTTCGTGGTCGCCGTGCTCATGATCGTCCTCTCGGCAGGAGCGGGAGAATGTGGTCCCGAAAGGGGCCCCGGACCGCGTTGTTCCCGGGCCACGGAATTATTCGCCCCCCGATTCGGTCACTATAGAAGCCTTCCACCCGCCACCCGACCGCCGCCCCTGAACGACGACGCCCCCACGGGGCGGCACTCATTGGATCGCGCCACCGCACATCGGGCGCCGACTGACCGAGGAACGAGTCTTGACTGACCAGCTGCGACTGATGGCCGTCCACGCCCACCCCGACGACGAGTCGAGCAAGGGCGCGGCCACCATGGCGAAGTACGTGTCCGAAGGGGTGGACGTGCTGGTGGTGACCTGCACGGGCGGAGAGCGCGGCTCCATCCTCAACCCCAAGCTGCAGGGCGATCCGTACATCGAGGAGAACATCCACGAGGTGCGCAAGAAGGAGATGGACCGGGCGCGGGAGATCCTGGGCGTCAAGCAGGAGTGGCTCGGCTTCGTCGACTCCGGCCTGCCCGAGGGCGACCCGCTGCCGCCGCTGCCGGAGGGCTGCTTCGCCCTGGAGGACGTCGACAAGGCGGCCGGCGAGCTGGTGCGGAAGATCCGCTCCTTCCGCCCCCAGGTGATCACCACCTACGACGAGAACGGCGGCTACCCGCACCCCGACCACATCATGACCCACAAGATCACGATGGTGGCCTTCGAGGGCGCGGCCGACACCGAGAAGTACCCGGAGAGCGAGTACGGGACGGCGTACCGGCCGCTGAAGGTGTACTACAACCAGGGCTTCAACCGCCCCCGCACCGAGGCGCTGCACAACGCGCTGCTGGAGCGCGGCCTGGAATCGCCGTACGGGGACTGGCTCAAGCGCTGGTCGGAGTTCGAGCGCAAGGAGCGCACGCTCACCACGCACGTGCCCTGCGCCGACTTCTTCGAGATCCGCGACCGGGCGCTGATCGCCCACGCCACGCAGATCGACCCGGACGGCGGCTGGTTCCGGGTGCCGATGGAGATCCAGAAGGAGGTCTGGCCCACCGAGGAGTACGAGCTCGCGAAGTCCCTCGTGGACACTTCCCTCCCCGAGGACGACCTCTTCGCGGGCATCCGGGACAATGCCTGACATGAGCGCAAGCGCAAGCCTGGCAATGACGCACCTCGTCACTCTCGCCGAGATCGACGAGGACAAGGTCACCCCCGGCGTCCTCGGCTTCATCGTCTTCGCGGTGATGGCCCTGGCGGTGTGGGGTCTGATGAAGTCCATGAACCGGCACATGGGCAGGGTCGACTTCAAGGAGTCCCAGGACCCGGAAGCCGATGCCTCCGGCGGGACGGGCACGTCCTCCGGCCGGGCCGAGCCGCAGCAGGGCTGACCCCGGACACGGACCGGCCCCGCGCCTCCGCGCGCCGGGCCGGGCGGCAGCCCTGCCGCCCCGGCCCGGTGACCTGCGGGGGCCGCTGCCCCACGGGTCAGCTGCCCGCGGTCACCGCCACGCCCATCACCTCGCGCGCGTGCCGGTCCGGGACCATGCCGAGGCCCCAGGCCTGCCAGCCCGCCTCCAGCCGCACCCCCCGCTCCAGCAGCAGCTGGTACGCCTCCATGTAGTCGTCCAGCTTCGAGTCGCGTGCCGGGTGCCGGGCGCGGGACAGCTGCGCCAGCTCCTCCTGCGCCACCGCCGTACCGACCTCCACCCCGCCGGGGGCGGCGTACGGCAGCAGCGTGCAGCGCAGGAAGCGGGCCCAGTCCTCCCCGCGCCGGTCGCCGTACGCCGCGAACAGCGCCGCCGCCTCGTCGCACAGGGCCAGCGCCTGCGGCGTACGGGCGTTGCCGGCGTCCACGACGGCCAGCTCCAGGCACGTCCACGCCTCCCCGTGGCCGACCCCGATGCGCTGGAAGTCGGCGCGCGCGTCGACCAGGAGCTGCCGGGCGAAGCCGGAGTTGCGCAGCGAGCCGGTCTGGGCGGCCCGCTGGTCGCGGGTCACCCGCGCCGAATGGTGCCGGGCGCAGGCCAGGCCGTACACGTCCCGCATCCGCGAGAACATCGTGCGGGAGCGCTCCAGCTCACGGACCGCCCGGTCGAGGGCGCCCGTCTCCTCGAGGGCCTGCCCCAGGTAGTAGACGCTCCACGCCTCGCCGCGCGCGTCCTCGTTCTCGCGGTGGCGGGCCGCCGCCCGCCTCAGCTCCTCGGCCGCCTCCGAGGCGTCGCCGTCCATCAGCCGGGTCCGCGCGAGCTGGGTCAGCGCCCAGGCCTCGCCGCGGGCGTCCTGGGTGCGGCCGTACAGCTCCAGGGCCGCCCGCAGCTCCGACTCCGCCCGCACCGGATCGCCCATCCGCAGCCGCAGCTGGCCGAGCTGGAAGTGGGCCCACGCCTGGCCGTGCACCGACTCGCCCGCACGGTGCAGCACCAGCGACTCGGTGAGCAGGTCCATGGCCTCCGCCAGCCGCGCCCGGTCCCGCTGCACGGCCGCCAGCGCGTGCAGGGTCCACGCCCGGTCCGTGGCCAGCTCCGGTGAGGCCTGGAGGTCCAGCGCCTCCCGCAGCTTCGCAGCCGCCTCGGTCAGACTGCCCTGGTGGTGCAGCGTGATCCCGAGCGAGCACAGGGCGCGCGCCGCCCCCGCGTCGTGGTGGGCCTCCAGGTACAGGTCGACGACCGAGGTGAGCGTGGTCCGCGCCTTGTCCAGCTCGCCGAGCTGCCGGGCCGCGATACCGGTGCGCCACTGCACGGAGCGCACCAGCAGCCCCTGGTCCACGGACTGCGCCAGCTCGCTGATCTCGCCCAGCCGGTACAGGTCGCCGCGCAGCAGGCAGTAGTCGCACAGCGCGCCCAGCAGGTTCAGCACCGTGCCCTGGTCGACGCCCTCCGCGTGCCGCAGGGCCGCCGTGATGAAGCTCGACTCGTCGTCCAGCCAGCGCAGCGCCTCGTCCAGGGACGTGAAGCCGTGCTGCCCGAACCGGTCCGAGCGGGTCGACATGTTGCCGTCCACCAGGCGCAGCACCGAGTCGGCCAGCTCGGCGTAGTTGGCGATCAGCCGTTCCTGAGCGGCCGCGATCTCCGCCGGCTCCTCCTCGTCGCGCAGGCGGGCCCCGGCGAAGGCCCGCACCACGTCGTGCAGCCGGTAGCGGCTGCCCCGGACGTGGTCGAGCAGCCCCGCGTCCGACAGGGCCGCCAGCTGCCGCGCCGCCTCCGTCTCGTCGGTGGCCAGCAGCGCGGCGGCAGCGGCGGTACCCAGCGAGGTCCGCCCGGCCAGCGCCAGCCGCCGCAGCAGCCGCCGGGCCGGCTCCCGCTGGTCGGTGTAGCGCAGCCACAGGGCCCGCTCGACCGGCTCGACCGGGCCGTACGCGCCCAGGTCGGCGGCCAGCCGGCGCAGCGAGCGCGGGCCCAGCGACGAGCCCGCGACGCGCAGCGCCAGCGGCAGCCCGCCGCACAGCTGCCGGATCCGCTCGGCGGACTCGGCGTCGTACGGCCCCGAAGCGTCCTCGGCGGCGGCGCCGAGCAGCTCCTCCGCGCCGGCCGCGTCCAGCGGTTCCACCGGCAGGTCGAACACCCGCGCGGGCAGGTCCGGCGGCAGCGTCAGCGCCTCGCGCGCGGTGACCAGCACCAGGCTGTCCGACCGCTCGGGCACCAGCGCGCGCACCTGCTCGGGGTCCGAGGCGTCGTCCAGGACGACGGTGACCGGCACGCCCGCCAGATGCTGGTGGTACAGCTCGCTCAGCCGCTTGACCTGCTGGTCGGCCGAGGACCGTTCCCGGAAGAGCAGTTGCTCGCGTGGCGCCCCGAGCCGGTTCAGCAGATGCAGCAGGGCGTCCCGGGTGGTCACCGGCGACTCGCCCCCCGGCGAGGTGCCGTCCCCGCGCAGGTCGACCACGCACGCCCCGCGGAAATGGTCCCGCAGCTCGTGCGCGGCCCGCACCGCGAGCGTCGTACGGCCGCTGCCGGGCGCCCCGTGCAGCACCACGACCGTCGGCATCGTCTCCGTGCCGGCGCGGGCCGCCCGTACCCACTGCCGCAGCCGCGCCATCTCCTCCCGCCGCCCGGCGAACGCGCCCTCGGGCCGCGGCAGCTGGGCGAACGACTGCTCCAGCACACTGCGTCCCCGGGCCGCCGCGCTCTTGTCGGCGCCCCGCAGCTTCGGCCCCGCCTTCTTCGGGCCGGTGGACGCGGAGGTCACCCGCTGCTGGTCCAGGAAGGGCCGGATGCCGCGCACCTCCAGCGCGGTGAGCCACTGGAGCCGGAGCTGCTCGGGTCCGCCCGGCTGGCTCACCGCACCAGCGCGGTGATGGGCGGCCGGCACATGGGACCCGGCCACCTTGACCACGGTCGCCGCCGCGCCGACGACGCCCACGGTCACGCCCGCGCCGACCGCGGTGCCCGTGCCGGTGCCGAGCGCCACGTCGGCGACGACCGCGGCGACCGCCGCCACGGCGGCCACCAGCAGCGGAGTGCCGCCGCCGTCCCGGGCGTAGCGCTGCCGGAAGGTGAGCTGCCCGGCCGATGCCTCGTCCAGGGCGCGGGTGTAGGCCCCGTACTCCTCGGCGGCCTTCTCCGCCATCGCGTCCAGGGCCCCGCGGGCCCGCGACAGCAGCACGTTCCCGTCGGTGCGCCCGCCCGAGCGCCGCACCTCCTCCTCCACGGCCCGCGTCAGCAGCCGCTCGGCCTCCACCCGATGACCGTCCCGCATCCCGTCCCCCTCCGGCGGCAATGGCGTCCCGCTGGTGTGTCCCGCTGGTGTCCCCAGGCATCGCCGGGACCCTCCCGGCCCGCCCCCGGGTCCTTCCCCGGTTGCCCGCCGGTCAAATGTGCCGCGGTGCGGGGATGCCGGGGAGGGACCGGCCGGGCGCGGCGGTGTGCTGCCCGGCGGGACGCGGGTACTGGGGCAGGATGGACACCATGCCGAACCGACTGGCGCACGAGACGTCCCCCTACCTGCTTCAGCACGCCGACAACCCCGTCGACTGGTGGCCCTGGTCGGACGAGGCTTTCGCCGAGGCGCGGAGGCGGGACGTGCCGGTGCTGCTGAGCGTCGGGTACAGCAGCTGCCACTGGTGCCACGTGATGGCGCACGAGTCGTTCGAGGACGGGCCCACCGCCGAGTTCCTCAACTCGCACTTCGTCAGCGTCAAGGTCGACCGCGAGGAGCGCCCCGACGTCGACGCCGTCTACATGGAGGCGGTGCAGGCGGCGACCGGGCACGGCGGCTGGCCCATGACCGTCTTCCTCACCCCGGACGCCGAGCCCTTCTACTTCGGCACGTACTACCCGCCCGAGCCCCGCCACGGCATGCCGTCCTTCCGGCAGGTGCTCCAGGGCGTCCAGCAGGCCTGGACGGACCGGCGCGGCGAGGTCACCGAGGTCGCCGGCAAGATCGTGCGCGACCTCGCCGGGCGGGAGATCTCCTACGGCGACGCGCAGGCGCCCGGCGACGCCGAACTCGGCCAGGCGCTGCTCGGGCTGACCCGCGAGTACGACGCACAGCGCGGCGGATTCGGCGGGGCGCCGAAGTTCCCGCCGTCCATGGTGATCGAGTTCCTGCTGAGGCACCACGCCCGCACCGGCGCCGAGGGCGCGCTGCAGATGGCGCAGGACACCTGCGAGCGCATGGCACGCGGCGGGATCTACGACCAGCTCGGCGGCGGTTTCGCCCGGTACTCCGTGGACCGGGACTGGGTGGTGCCGCACTTCGAGAAGATGCTGTACGACAACGCCCTGCTCTGCCGGGCCTACGCCCACCTGTGGCGGGCCACGGGGTCGGCGCTCGCCCGGCGGGTCGCGCTGGAGACCGCCGACTTCATGGTCCGCGAACTGCGCACGGCCGAGGGCGGGTTCGCCTCCGCGCTGGACGCGGACAGCGACGACGGGATGGGCCGGCACGTCGAGGGCGCGTACTACGTGTGGACGCCCGCACAGCTCGCCGAGGTCCTCGGGCCCGAGGACGCCGCGCTCGCCGCCCAGTACTTCGGCGTCACCGAGGAGGGCACCTTCGAGCACGGCGCCTCCGTGCTGCAACTTCCCCAGCAGGAAGGCGTGTTCGACGCGGAGCGGATCGCGTCCGTGCGGGAACGGCTGCTGTCCGCCCGCGCCGAGCGTCCCGCCCCCGGCCGCGACGACAAGGTGGTCGCCGCCTGGAACGGCCTGGCGATCGCCGCGCTCGCCGAGACCGGGGCCTACTTCGAGCGCCCGGACCTGGTCGAGGCCGCCGTGGCCGCCGCCGACCTGCTGGTGCGGCTGCACCTCGACGAGCACGCCCGTCTCTTCCGCACCAGCAAGGACGGCCGGGCGGGCGCCAACGCCGGGGTGCTGGAGGACTACGCCGACGTCGCGGAGGGCTTCCTCGCGCTGGCCTCCGTCACCGGCGAGGGCGTCTGGCTGGACTTCGCCGGGCTGCTGCTCGACCACGTCCTCACCCGCTTCACCGACGACTCCGGCTCCCTCTACGACACCGCCGCCGACGCCGAGCGGCTGATCCGCCGCCCTCAGGACCCCACCGACAACGCCACGCCGTCCGGCTGGACCGCCGCCGCGGCCGCCCTGCTGTCCTACGCCGCCCACACCGGCTCCGAACCCCACCGCACCGCGGCCGAGCACGCCCTCGGGGTGGTGAAGGCGCTCGGCCCGCGCGTCCCGCGCTTCGTCGGCTGGGGCCTCGCCGCCGCCGAGGCCCTGCTCGACGGGCCGCGCGAGGTCGCCGTCGTCGGGCCGGACCCGGGCGACGGCGCCACCCAGGGGCTGCACCGCACGGCGCTCCTGGGGACGGCGCCGGGCGCGGTGGTCGCCGTCGGCACCGAGGGCAGCGACGAGTTCCCGCTGCTCGCCGGCCGCCCGCTGGTGGGCGGCGCGCCGGCCGCGTACGTCTGCCGCGACTTCACCTGCGACGCGCCGACGACCGATCCGGAACGCCTGCGGACCGCACTGAACAGCTGAAACGACAGACACGGAACCAACCATGACGGGACCGGTGGACGAATTGTTCACAACCGGTTCCTGTGGTGAGGAAACACGCTCTTCACCGAAACACCCGATGTGTTTCACAGAAGACCCCTAGCCTCTTCACCGTGACGCGACGCCGCCCGGTCCGGGCGGCGTCGCGGCAGGGGGATTCACGGAGATCTGGGGGGATCTTTCTTGCTGACGTCTGTCCTGGTAGCCGCCGTCTCGCTTGCGCTCTTCTGGATGGCGGCCTTCACCCTGTGGTGGCAGATGCACGCCTGGCGCACGCCCGAGGTGCTCGCGTCCACCCGCTTCAGCAGACCCGACGGCGACGAGCACGTGTCGTTCTCGCTGCTGCTGCCCGCACGGCACGAACAGGCCGTGCTCGACCACACCGTCCAGCGGCTGCTGACCTCGACGCACGCCGACTTCGAGATCATCGTGATCGTGGGCCACGACGACCCGGAGACCACCGCGGTCGCCGAGCGGGCCGCCGCCCGCGACCCACGCGTCCGCGTCGTCGTCGACACCCACGAGAAGAAGAACAAGCCGAAGGCCATGAACACGGCGCTGCCGCACTGCCGCGGCGACGTCGTCGGGGTCTTCGACGCGGAGGACCAGGTCCATCCGGAGCTGCTCGCCCACGTCGACCACGCCTTCCGCACCACCGGCGCCGACGTCGTCCAGGGCGGCGTCCAGCTGATCAACTTCCACTCCAGCTGGTACAGCCTGCGCAACTGCCTGGAGTACTTCTTCTGGTTCCGCTCCCGGCTGCACCTGCACGCGCAGAAGGGCTTCATCCCGCTCGGCGGCAACACCGTCTTCGTGCGCACGGACGTGCTGCGCGGGGCGGGCGGCTGGGACCCGGACTGCCTGGCCGAGGACTGCGACCTCGGCGTCCGGCTCTCCAGCACCGGCAAGAAGGTCGTCGTCGCCTACGACTCCGACATGGTCACCCGCGAGGAGACCCCGGACACGCTGATGTCACTGCTCAAGCAGCGCACCCGCTGGAACCAGGGGTTCCTCCAGGTGTACCGGAAGAAGGACTGGAAGCAGCTGCCCACCTTCACCCAGCGGCTGCTGGCCCGCTACACCCTGATGACGCCGTTCCTCCAGGCCTTCACCGGTGTGATCATCCCGTTGAACGTGGCCGTCGCGCTCTTCCTGGACGTGCCCGTCGGCATCGCCTTCATCACCTTCCTGCCGGCCGTGACGGCCCTGGTCACGTTCGTCTTCGAGGTCGTCGGCCTGCACGACTTCGGCAAGCAGTACGGGCTCCGCGTCCGCCTCGGCCACTACCTGAAGCTGATCGCCGGCGGCCCCTTCTACCAGGTCCTCCTCGCCGGGGCCGCCGTACGCGCCGTGTGGCGCGAGCAACGCGGCCGCGACGACTGGGAGCTGACCAGCCATGTCGGCGCCCACCTCGCGCCCGTGGACCGAGAGGACGTCCCCGCGTGACCTCCATCCTTCCCGCGGCGGCCGGCACCCCGGTCCCCGCGCAACGCCGGCCTGCCCACGACACCGGCACGGCCCCGCACCGCGCGGCTCCGCCGGGCCGCCTGCGCTCCTCCCGGCCCGACCTGCTGCTGTGCGGCACGCTGCTCCTGGCGATCATGGTCGTGCAGGGCTGGAACATCTCCGACTACCCGGCCCTCAGCGACGACGAGGGCACCTACCTCGCCCAGGCCTGGTCCGTCCAGCAGGGCGAGGGCCTCGCCCACTACACCTACTGGTACGACCACCCGCCGCTCGGCTGGATCCAGCTGGCCGTGCTGACCTGGATACCCGCGCTGATCAGCCCCGAGTCGATGACCGTCGGCACCATGCGCGCGGTGATGCTGCTGGTCGCGGCCGTCTCCGCGGTCCTCGTCCACGTCATCGCCCGCCGGCTCTCCCTGCCCCGCTGGGCCGCCGGACTCGCCATGGCCCTGTTCGGGCTCTCCCCGCTGTCGGTCGTGCTCCAGCGGGAGATCTTCCTCGACAACCTCGCGGTGATGTGGACCCTGCTGGCGTTCGCGCTGGCCGCCTCCCCGAGCCGCCACCTGTGGCACCACTTCGGCGCGGGCGTCGCCGCCGCCACCGCGGTGCTCACCAAGGAGACGATGCTCGTCGTCCTGCCCGCCCTGCTGGTCACCATGTGGCGCCACAGCCACCGGGACACCCGCAAGTTCGCCCTGACCGGCGGGATCACGGCCTGCGCGCTCATCGGGTTCGCCTACCCCCTGTTCGCCCTGCTGAAGGGCGAGCTGCTGCCGGGCGGCGGCCACGTCTCCCTTTGGGACGGCGTCGTCTACCAGATGACCCGGCCCGGTTCGGGCTTCATCCTCGACCAGGGCTCCGGCTCCTGGGGCGTCCTGCAGTCCTGGCTGTACTACGACCGCGTGCTGCCCCTCGGCGGCCTCGCCGGGGCACTGCTCCTGCTGGCCACCTGGCGCTGGTCGGTCACCGCGCGGGCCCTGGCCGGACCGGCCCTGACGGTGGCGATCCTCGCCGCCCTCGCCCTGCGCCCGAACGGCTACCTGCCCGCCATGTACGTCATCCAGGCCCTGCCCTTCCTCGCCCTGGTCCTGGCCGGCGGCGCGGCGAGCACCGCCCACGCCGTGCTGCGCAGAGGGCGGGCCGAGGCCGGGAGCCGGGCCCTGAGCGGCGGCCGGTACGCGCTCGCCGCCGTCCTGGTCCTCGCCGCCGGCGCCTACGTCGTGCCGCGCTGGTACGACGGCGACCGCACCGCCGTCACCGCCGACGCCAACGCCCCCTACGAGGCCGCCGCCGACTGGCTGGCCGACGAGGTGGCGGACCCCGCCGGCACCCGGGTGCTCGTCGACGACGCGCTGTGGCTGGACCTGGTGCACGCCGGGTACCGGCCCGGACTCGGGGTCATCTGGTTCTACAAGGCCGACCTCGACCCGGCGGTGACCAGGACGATGCCGGGCGGCTGGCGCGACATCGACTACGTGGTCGCCTCCCCGACGGTACGGCGCGACTCGGCCGACCTGCCCAATGTCCTGGCCGCCATGAACCACTCCACCCCGGTCGCCGTCTTCGGCACCGGTGCGGACCGCATCGAGATCCGCCGAATCCAGCCCTCCGGAGCCGCCCGATGAGCCACGAGTCCACCGTCCCCGGCGAGCTCGGCCGTCCGGCCGTGCGCCCCGCGGCCACGGAGGTGCCCGAGCCGGGCGCCGTCACCATCGTCGTACCGACCTTCAACGAGTCCGGCAACGTACGGCAGTTGCTGCGGCGGATCACCGAGTCGGTGCCGGCCCGGCTGCCCTGCGAGGTCGTCTTCGTGGACGACTCCACCGACGACACCCCGGACGTCATCCGGGAGGCGGCCCTGGACTGCCCGTTCCCGGTCACCGTCCTGCACCGGGACGAACCGGCCGGCGGGCTCGGCGGCGCGGTCGTCGAGGGTCTGAAGGCGGCCACGTCGGACTGGATCGTCGTCATGGACGGCGACTGCCAGCATCCGCCGTCCCTGGTCCCCGAACTGGTCGCCACCGGCGAACGGGCGGGCGCCGGGCTCGTCGTCGCCTCCCGGTACGTCGAGGGCGGCAGCCGCGCCGGACTCGCGGGCGGCTACCGGGTGGCCGTCTCGCGCGCGGCGACCTGGCTGACCAAGGCCCTCTTCCCGCGCCGGCTGCGCGGCATCAGCGACCCGATGAGCGGCTTCTTCGCCATCCGCCGCAGCGAGGTCACCGCGGACGTGCTCAAGCCGCTCGGCTACAAGATCCTCCTCGAACTCGCCGTCCGCAGCCGCCCGCACGCCGTCACCGAGGTGCCGTTCGTGTTCGAGGAGCGGTTCGCGGGCGAGTCCAAGTCCACCGCGCGGGAGGGGATGCGCTTCCTGCGCCACCTGGCCGGGCTGCGCACCGCCTCGGCACCGGCCCGCATGATCGCCTTCGGGCTGATCGGGCTGAGCGGCTTCGTGCCCAACCTGGCCGCCCTGTGGGCGCTGACCGCGGCGGGGCTGCACTACCTGCCCGCCGAGATCCTCGCCAACCAGTTCGGGGTGGCCTGGAACCTCCTCCTCCTGGACCGGCTGCTCTTCCGCGACCGGCGCCGGCACCGGCACTGGGCCGACCGGACGGTGCGGTTCGCGCTGATCGCCAACGCCGACCTGGTGCTGCGCATCCCGTTGATCGCCCTGCTCGTCGGGCAGGCGGGGCTGGCCGTGCTGCCCGCCACCGCGCTGGCCCTGGTCATCACCTTCGTCCTGCGCTTCGCGGGGACCGAGGCGCTCGTGTACCTCCCGCGCCCGCGCCGCAGGAGCGCGCCGGAGCGGAAGGCCGGCCGTACCGCCCGCACAGCAGGGAGCGACGCATGAGAAGACCCCGGAGGAGAACCTCCGCCCTCCTGGCGGTGTCCGCCCTCACCGGCGGCCTGCTGCTCACCTCCCCCCAGCCCGCCTCGGCCGCCAACCTGATCAGGAACCCCGGCTTCGAGACCGCCGGCACCGGCGACATGCCGTACTGCTGGGAGAAGTCCGGCTGGGGCGACAACGACTTCGCCTTCACCACCACCGCCGACGCGCACACCGGCGCGAAGGCCATGAAGGTCGAGCTGACCCGCCGGGTGGACGGCGACCGCAAGGCGCTGATCACCGAGTCCGCCGAGTGCGCGCCCGTGGTGACGGCGGGCCGGCAGTACGACCTGTCCCTCTGGTACAAGACCACCACCCCGGACGCCGCGCTCACCCTCTTCCGGCACGACGCCACCGCGGGCTGGCAGTACTGGACCGACCTCAAGACCCTGGACATGGCCGCCGACTGGACCGAGGCGGGTGTCCGCACGCCCGAGGTCCCGGCCGGCACCGACCGCATCAGCTGGGGCGTGTCCGTCTACGGCACCGGCTCCGCGACCACCGACGACTACACGATGGAGCAGGTCGCCGTCCCGGTCCCGGACCCGGAGTGCACCGGCACCGCGAAGGAGTGCGCCGACGGCCGCTGGGACGTGCTGCCCACCGGGAACCCGGTCCGCTCGATGCACTCCGTCGTCCTGCACAACGGCAAGGTGCTGCTGATCGCCGGCTCCGGCAACGACCCGGAGATGTTCGAGGCCGGCACCTTCACCTCGGCCGTGTACGACCCGGCGACCGGCGAGTACCGGACGATCCCGACGCCCAAGGACATGTTCTGCGCCGGGCACGTCCAGCTCCAGGACGGCCGCGTCCTCGTCATGAGCGGCAACGCCGGCTACCCCTCGGCGGACGGCACGGTCGGCTACCAGGGCTTCAGGGACTCGTACGTCTTCGACCCGGAGACCGAGACGTACACCAGGACCAACGACATGAACGACGGCCACTGGTACCCGTCGGCGACGGTCCTCGGCAACGGCGACGTCATCTCCTTCGGCGGGCTGCGCGAGGACTCCACCGGGTCCGTCACGGCCGAGCGGTGGTCGGACGCGCAGCAGAAGTGGCTGCCCACCTGGCAGGTCAACCAGACCTGGTCGTACTGGGGTCTGTACCCGTCGATGATCCTCATGCAGGACGGGCGGCTCTTCTACTCCGGCAGCCACGTCTTCGGCGACAACATCCCCGGCACCGGTTCGGCGATCTACGACTACGACGCCAACACCGTCACCCAGGTGCCGGGCCTCCAGTCCAAGGACGTGCGCGACCAGTCGGCCAGCGTGCTGCTGCCGCCGGCGCAGGACCAGAGGGTGCTGACCATCGGCGGCGGCAACATCGACTCCAACCCGGACGCGAACCGACTGACCGACATCATCGACCTCAAGCAGCCGAACCCCGCCTACGTCGCCGGGCCCCCGCTGCCGCAGGGCACGGTCGACCTCGGGGCCGGGCCGGTGCCGCAGACCGGGAACCAGGGCAAGATGTACGTCTCCGCCGTGCTGCTGCCCGACGGCAAGGTGCTCGAGACCGGCGGCGCGCTGCACAACCGGGCGAACCCGGTCTTCGAGTCCTCGGTCTTCGACCCGGCCTCGGAGACCTTCGACCCGGTGGCCGCCGACCCGGAGGCCCGCGGCTACCACTCGTCGTCGTTCCTGCTGCCCGACGGCCGGGTGATGTCCACCGGCGACAACCCGGGCAACGGCTCCTGGAACCACGACGTGTCGGTCTACACGCCCCCGTACCTGTTCAGGGGCGAGCGGCCCGTGATCACCTCGGTGATCGACACCGAGTGGACCTACGGCGACACCCAGCGGATCACCGTCGACCGGCCCGTCGCCAAGGCCGAGCTGATCCGCCCGGCCGCCGTCACCCACTCCTCCGACCCGAACCAGCGGTTCGTGGACCTGCCGCTGTCCGTGGACGGGAACAACATCGACCTGAACGTGACGAGCAATCCCGATCTCGCCCCTCCCGGCTGGTACATGCTCTTCGCGGTCGACGCCGGCGGCGTGCCCTCGGTGGCGAAGTGGGTGCACCTCCAGGGTCCGGCGGCCCTCGCCGCGAAGGACGCCTCGGCGCACGTGCACTCCTTCGCCGGAGCCCCCCGGGGCAGGGTCACGGGCCCCGGCGGGAAGCGCGCCTCCCAGCCGGTCGCCCCCACCGTCTCCGGCTGCGACCGGCACTACGGCTCCGCCGACGTCTGCGTGCCGACCGTCTTCCCGGCCGAGGTGAAGAGGACGACGGCAGCCCGCTGCACCTGGCTGGCGCGCAACGATTACGGCCGCCTGGAGCTCAACGGCACGGACGACCCGCTGCGCCTGGACCCCGACCGCGACCGCGTGGCCTGCGGGAAGGGGGACGTGCGGCAGCGGCGCTAGCGGTCCTGCCCGGACTCGGCGAGGGCGCGCTCCACGATGGCCACGAGCTGTTCGTGGTGCGCGCCCTTCCAGTACGCCCTGCCGCACGCCGTGCACTGCGCGAACACGTCGTACGACCGCTCCGTGCCGCCCTTGAGCTGGTCCGCCACCTCGTCCTTGGTGGCCCGGCGCAGCAGCCCGTTGCACGCGGTGCACCGGGTCCAGGGCCGCAGCTCGGGCCGGAAGCGGTCCAGGACGTCCCTCAGCTGCTCCTCGGGGCGGGTGCTGTAGACGTAGGCGCCGGCCCACAGCTCGCGGCGGCGCAGCAGGCCCCGGTCGCGGCTGAGCATGACCCGTCTCTCGGACGCCGACAGCGCGGCGAGCGCCGGGTCGCCGAGGTCCGTCGACTCGTACGCCGTGTCCACGCCGAGCAGGCGCAGGCGGCGGGCGAGGGTGCCGAGGTGCACGTCGAGGAGGAAGCGCAGGGGAGCGCCCGGGACCCGCTGGGGGTGCGCGACGGCGCGGACGGTCACCGACTCGCCGCCGGCGGGGACGTGCCCGGGCGGCACCTCGCGGCCGTCCACGAGGAGCGCGCCGACCTCGGTCAGCGGGACGCCGAGGGACTCGACGACGTGGCCGAGGGTGGAGACGCCGTCGGTGACGGCGCGGGCGGTGCCGGTGGGGCGGGCCCGGGGGACGAACAGGCGCAGCGCGGGGGCGAATTCGACGTGGATCTCGGGACCGTTCACCTGGTCAGGATGCCACGCGGGAGCCCGGCGGCCGCGGGCTTTTCCGGGCCCGCGACCCGCCGGTGAGGGGTTACGCCTGCTGGTACGCCACCAGCGAGATGCCCACGTAGTGCGCGATGAAGGCCGCCAGGGTGAAGGCGTGGAAGACCTCGTGGAAGCCGAACCAGCGCGGTGAGGGGTTGGGGCGCTTGAGGCCGTAGATCACGCCGCCCGCGCTGTAGAGCACGCCGCCCGCGATCACCAGGACGAGTACGGCGATGCCGCCGGCCCGCATGAACTCCGGGAGGTAGAAGACGGCCGCCCAGCCCATGGCGAGGTAGCAGGGGGTGTAGAGCCAGCGCGGGGCGCCGACCCAGAACACCCGGAAGACTATGCCGGCCGCCGCGGCGGCCCAGATGCCCCACAGCAGCCACCGCCCCTGGGCGCCCGGCAGCAGGAGCATCGTGAGCGGGGTGTAGGTGCCCGCGATGATCAGGAAGATGTTGGCGTGGTCGAGCCGTCGCAGGACGCCGTCCATGCGGGGGCTCCAGTTGCCCCGGTGGTACAGCGCGCTCACACCGAACAGCAGGCAGGCCGTGACGGCGTAGATCCCGCAGGCGATGCGCCCTCTGGACGTGTCGGCGAGAGCGGTGAGTGTCAGACCCGCGACGAGGACGGCCGGGAACATTCCGAGGTGCAGCCAGCCGCGCAGCTTGGGCTTGACCGGATGCGGCAGGGAGAGCGCCACGGGACCGCGGCCGGCGGCCTGCGTGTCCCCGGGCGCGTCGGAGGCGGACGCAGTCATGAGTCGTATCGTACCTACGCCACCCTAAGTTACGCATCAGTAACAGGCGCGAGGCGGATGGCGGATGACCATCGTCTCACGGGTGCCCGTGCCGGCGAAGTAAAGGGAGTTTCAGGCGAACTCCAGGCGCACGCAAAGAATCCCGGAGGCAACCACTGGTACGTGGCGATCCTCACTCCGCTCAGGTGTGAGGCCCTCTGGACATATGGGCACTCGCGTCGGATGATCAAATGAGTGCGGTCGGCACCGGATGAGCAGCGTGAGCTCCTCGCGTGACGCATCCGGGTCGCAGCCCCCACGGGGCCTCCAACAAAAAACCCCTCATTTAGGAGCAATCGTGGCGCGCGACATCGCGGCTCCCCCCGTCGTCCCCACCCAGCACCAGGAGCTGATCTCGTGGGTGAACGAGATCGCCGAACTGACGCAGCCGGACAACGTGGTCTGGTGTGACGGATCCGAGGCCGAGTACGAGCGACTGTGCGAGGAGCTCGTGGCCAAGGGCACCTTCCGCAAGCTCGACCCGATCAAGCGCCCCAACTCCTACTACGCGGCCTCCGACCCGTCCGACGTCGCCCGCGTCGAGGACCGGACCTTCATCTGCTCCGCCAAGGAGGAGGACGCCGGCCCGACCAACCACTGGAAGGACCCCGCCGAGATGCGGGAGATCTTCCGGGGCACCGGCGGCGAGGGCGGTCTGTTCCGCGGTTCCATGCGCGGCCGGACCATGTACGTCGTGCCCTTCTGCATGGGCCCGCTCGGCTCGCCGCTGTCCGCGCTCGGCGTGGAGATCACCGACTCCGCCTACGTCGCCGTCTCCATGCGCACCATGACCCGCATGGGACAGCCGGTCCTGGACGAGCTCGGTGACGACGGCTTCTTCGTCAAGGCCGTGCACACCCTCGGCGCCCCGCTGGCCGAGGGCCAGGAGGACGTCCCCTGGCCGTGCAACAGCACCAAGTACATCTCGCACTTCCCCGAGGACCGCGAGATCTGGTCCTACGGCTCCGGCTACGGCGGCAACGCCCTGCTGGGCAAGAAGTGCTACGCCCTGCGCATCGCCTCCGTCATGGCCCGCGACGCGGGCTGGCTCGCCGAGCACATGCTCGTGCTGAAGCTGACCCCGCCCACCGGCGAGCCCAAGTACGTCGCCGCCGCCTTCCCGTCGGCCTGCGGCAAGACCAACCTCGCCATGCTCGAGCCCACGATCTCCGGCTGGACCGTGGAGACCATCGGCGACGACATCGCCTGGATGCGCTTCGGCGAGGACGGCCGCCTGTACGCCATCAACCCCGAGGCCGGCTTCTTCGGCGTCGCGCCCGGCACCGGTGAGCACACCAACGCCAACGCGATGAAGACCCTGTGGGGCAACTCCGTCTTCACCAACGTCGCCCTCACCGACGACGGTGACGTGTGGTGGGAGGGCATGACGGAGGAGACCCCGGCCCACCTCACCGACTGGAAGGGCAACGACTGGACGCCGGAGTCGGGGACCCCGGCGGCCCACCCCAACGCCCGCTTCACCACGCCCGCCGCGCAGTGCCCGATCATCGCGCCGGAGTGGGAGGACCCCAAGGGCGTGCCGATCTCGGCGATCCTCTTCGGCGGGCGCCGCGCCACCGCGGTCCCGCTGGTGACGGAGTCCTTCGACTGGAACCACGGCGTCTTCCTCGGCGCCAACGTGGCCTCCGAGAAGACCGCCGCCGCCGAGGGCAAGGTCGGCGAGCTGCGCCGCGACCCGTTCGCCATGCTGCCCTTCTGCGGCTACAACATGGGCGACTACATGGGTCACTGGATCAATGTGGCCAAGGACAAGGACCAGTCCAAGCTGCCCAAGATCTACTACGTCAACTGGTTCCGCAAGGACGACGACGGCCGGTTCGTCTGGCCCGGCTTCGGCGAGAACGGCCGCGTCCTGAAGTGGATCGTGGAGCGCCTCGAGGGCAAGGCGGACGGCGTGGAGACCCCGATCGGCGTCCTGCCGACCAGGGAGTCCCTCGACACCGACGGCCTCGACCTGGCCGACGCCGACCTCGACTTCCTGCTCAGCGTCGACAAGGAGGTGTGGCGCGAGGAGGCGGCGCTCGTCCCCGAGCACCTGAACACCTTCGGCGACCACACGCCCACCGAGCTGTGGGACCAGTACCGGGCGCTGGTGCAGCGCCTGGGCTGATCCCCCCTGGTTCCGCGGCCGGTCCGGCTAGCCCTGACCCGCGAAGTCGTCACGAAGGCCGGCCGCGAGGGTCCTCCTCACGCTCCAGTAGCTCGATGTCCCGGAGCACGAGGAGGCCCCGCTCGGGCCGGGTCCCCGCACAACGGCGTGCGACGGACCCGGCCCTTCGACATGTCCACGCTGCCGAGGGGATGCGCCCCGAAGGGGGGCGGGGAACCGCGCGAGCAACCACACACGACCGGAAGTCGCCGAAGCGGCAGACGGCCCCGCGGCGCCGTCGCGGAACGGCCCGAGCCATGCGGTGAAGGGCGCCCGGTCCGCGCGTCGCTGCGGGTGCGCGCGGACCGGGGCCGTCGGGGAGAGCCCGGTGAGGGCTCAGCGGGACGCCAGCTCGCGCGGCTCCAGGGCCGCGGAGTGGGCGTCCATGCGCTCGGCGGTCAGGATCGCGACCGCCGTGTCGGCACGGGACGCGGCCACCACCAGGGCGCGGCTCGCCAGGGTGTGCGCGCGGCGGTGCAGTGCCGCCGGGTGCGCCGCGGACGGCACGGCCGTCAGCGGCACGCGGGCCGGTGCGTGACCTCCCCGCAGCCGGGCGACCTGCCCGGCGAGCCGGTCGGCCGCGGTGTCCAGCTCCTGGGAGGGCGCCAGCGCGCGCAGCTCGTCCGTGGCGGCGAGCAGGGCGGAGAGGTGACCCGCGAGCTGGATGTCCAGCTCCTCCTCACGGGACCGGTGGGGGAAGTCCGAGATGCCGTCGGCCACCGTGCTGTGGACCGACTTGCCGCGGATCGGTTCGTACATGGGACGGCCTCCTGAACGCTTACAGGATGCCATCCTACATTGGATTCATTCTAAAGTTGAGCCGACCGCAACATCGGACCCCGTGCATACGGAGGGTGAGGGTCAGGGCTGGCCGTAGCCGTCCAGGAAGTTCCCGATCCGGCCCACCGCCTCGCGCAGGTCGCCGGCCGTCGGCAGGGTCACCACGCGGAAGTGGTCCGGCTCGGGCCAGTTGAAGCCGGTGCCCTGGACGACCATGATCTTCTCCTGGCGCAGCAGGTCCAGGACCATCCGCCGGTCGTCCTTGATCTTGAATACCTTGGGGTCGAGGCGGGGGAAGAGGTACAGCGCCCCCTTGGGCTTCACGCAGGTCACGCCCGGGATGCTGGTCAGCGCCTCGTGCGCGGCGTCCCGCTGCTCGCGCAGCCGCCCGCCCGGCAGCACCAGGTCCTTGATGGTCTGCCGCCCGCTGAGCGCCGCGACCACGCCGTGCTGGCCCGGCATGTTGGCGCACAGCCGCATGTTCGCCAGGACCGTCAGGCCCTCGATGTAGGACTCGGCGTGCGCCCGCGGGCCCGAGACCGACATCCAGCCGACCCGGTAGCCGGCCACCCGGTACGCCTTGGACATGCCGTTGAAGGTGAGGGTGAGCAGGTCGGGGGCGACCGCGGCCGTCGGGACGTGCACCGCGTCGTCGTAGAGGATCTTGTCGTAGATCTCGTCCGAGCAGACCAGCAGGTTGTGCCGGCGCGCGATGTCGGTGAGCCCGCGCAGCACCTCCCGGTCGTACACGGCGCCCGTCGGGTTGTTCGGGTTGATGACGACGATCGCCTTGGTGCGGTCGGTGACCTTGCGCTCCACGTCCGCGAGGTCCGGCATCCAGTCGGACTGCTCGTCGCACCGGTAGTGCACCGCCGTACCGCCGGACAGGGACACGGCGGCCGTCCACAGGGGGTAGTCCGGCGCCGGGACGAGGACCTCGTCGCCGTCGTCCAGCAGGCCCTGCATGGCCATCACGATCAGCTCGGAGACGCCGTTGCCGATGAAGACGTGCTCGACGTCCGTCTCGATGCCGAGGGTCTGGTTGTGCATGACGACCGCCCGGCGCGCGGCCAGCAGGCCCTTCGCGTCGCCGTAGCCGTGCGCCGTCGAGACGTTGCGGAGGATGTCCTCCAGGATCTCCGGCGGGCATTCGAACCCGAAGGCCGCCGGGTTGCCCGTGTTCAGCTTCAGGATGCGGTGGCCGGCCGCCTCCAGCCGCATCGCCTCCTCGAGTACCGGGCCCCGGATCTCGTAACAGACGTTGGCGAGCTTGGTCGACTGGATCACCTGCATGTCCGTGAGCTTACGACCCGGTTACGACCCTTGGGCCGTGTTTTCCACCACGTGAGACGTGCCGGTTCCGGCCGCCGCCGTCCCCTCCGGCCGTGCCCGGGGGGTCGGATCGCGCCAACGACCGGCCGGATAGCGCTCCTTGTCCCCGCCCCTCTCGGCGCTAACAATGCGCATGACAATTCAGGTGCCGTCCGGAAGATCTCCGCCCGGCACCCTCCGAAGAGGGGACCCCACATGTACAAGCCTCTCCTTGCCGCGTTCGCCACCCTGGCCGTCACCGGGGTGGGCGTGGCACCGGCGGTCGCGTCACCCGCGTCACCCGCCGCTCCCGCCGTCCGCGCCGTCACCTTCGCCGGCGCCGTCTCGCTCAGCAACTGCTCCGGCTCCGTCGTCCGCCTGCCCGCCTCCGAGGACGACGACCCGGCGCTGGTCATGTCCAACGGCCACTGTCTGGAGACCGGCTTCCCGGCGGCCGGCGAGGTCGTCGTGAACCAGCCCTCCAGCCGGTCCTTCGGGCTGCTCAACGCCTCCGGCACCCGCGTCGGCACCCTGCGCGCCAGCAAGATCGCCTACGCGACGATGACCGACACCGACGTCTCGCTGTACCAGCTCACCAGCACGTACGCCCAGATCCGCAGCAGCTACGGGATCAGCCCGCTCACGCTCAACAACACCCGCCCCACGCCCGGCAGCGCGATCACCGTGGTCTCCGGCTACTGGAAGCGGACCTACGCCTGCAACATCGACGGGTTCGCCTACCGCCTCAAGGAGGGGGAGTGGACCTGGAAGGACTCGGTCCGCTACACCTCCGCCTGCCAGACCATCGGCGGCACCTCCGGCTCGCCCGTCGTCGACAACGCCACGGGCAAGGTCGTGGCCGTCAACAACACGGGCAACGAGGACGGCGGGCGCTGCACCGACAACAACCCCTGCGAGGTCTCCGAGAACGGCACGGTGACGGTCCGCAAGGGCATCAACTACGCCCAGCAGACCTACCAGATCCCCGCCTGCTTCGGCGCCGACAACAAGCTCGACCTCGCCCGCAGCGGCTGCGTGCTGCCCAAGCCGTAGCCGTCGGCGGTCGGTCAGCGCGGGCTCCGGCGGACCGACCGCCCGGCCAGGACGTCCGTACGGCGCCCGTCCTCCATCACGAACCGCCCGTCGACCAGCACGTACGGGATGCCCGTCGGAAGCCGGCGCGGCTCCTCGTACGTGCTGCCGGCCGCGACGGTCGCCGGGTCGAAGAGGACCAGGTCGGCCCGGTACCCCTCGCGGATCCTGCCCCGGTCGGGCAGCCGGAGCCGGGCCGCCGGGCGGGCGGTGAGGTGGGCCACGCACTCCTCCAGCGACAGCACGCCCAGCTCGCGCACGTAGTGGCCGAGGTAGTGCGGGAAGGTGCCGTAGGCCCGCGGGTGCGGCTTGCTGCCCTGGAGGATGCCGTCCGAGCCGCCGGTGTGGACGCGGTGCCGCATGATCGCCCGGACGTTCTCCTCGTGTCCGACGTGCTGGAGGATCGTCGGGGCCAGCCGGTCGGCCAGCAGCAGGCGCCGGGCGACCGTCCACGGCGTCTCGCCGCGCAGCCCGGCCGACTCCAGTACCGTGCGGCCGACGTACTCCGCCAGGGCCGGGTCGGTCACGCCGGAGATCTCGATGGTCTCCCACTCCACGGGCACGCCGTGGCAGCCGTCGGAGCCGGTCACCTCCAGGTGGTGGCGGATGCGCTCGGCCGTGTCGTCGTCGGACAGCCGCTTCAGGATCTGCTCCGGGCCGCCCTCGCCCGCCCAGCTCGGCAGCAGCGCCACCAGCGTCGTGCAGCCGGGGGTGTACGGGTAGGTGTCGAGGGTGATGTCGGCGCCGGCCGCCAGCGCGCCGTCCAGCAGCGTCAGCAGCTCGGGGGCCCGGCCCTCGTTCACGCCGAAGTTCATGGTGGCGTGCGCCAGGTGCAGCGGGCAGCCCGCCTCCCGGGTCAGCTCCACCATCTCCGCGTACGCCTCGAGGGCGCCCGCCCCGTAGGAGCGGTGGTGCGGGCAGTAGTAGCCGTCGTACGACGCCACCACGCGGCACAGCTCGGTCAGCTCGGCGTCCTGGGCGTACATGCCGGGCGTGTAGGTCAGCCCGGACGACAGGCCGACCGCGCCCTGTTCCATGCCCTCGGCGACCAGCCGGCGCATCCGCTCCAGCTCGGCCGGGGTCGCCTCCCGGTCCTCCCAGCCGACCACGAGGGCGCGGACCGTGCCCTGGGGGATCAGATAGGCGGCGTTGACGGCGATGCCCCGGTCCAGGCGGTCCAGGTACTCGCCGACCGACCGCCAGTCGAAGTCGATGTCGTCCCCGGGGCCGTTCCACCCGGCGATGGCGCGGCGCACCTCGCCGAGGGTGCGGTCGTCGACCGGCGCGTAGGAGAGCCCGTCCTGCCCGAGGACCTCCAGGGTGACGCCCTGGGCCGCCTTCGCGCTGTGGTCGGGGTCGCGCAGCAGGGCCAGGTCGCTGTGCGCGTGCATGTCGATGAAGCCGGGGGCCAGCACCAGGTCCTCGGCGTCCAGCTCGCGCCGGGCCCGGGGGCGCTGGCAGCCGGCGGCCGCCGCCTCCTTGACGATCGACACGACGCGCCCTCCGTCGACGACCACGTCGGCGCGGTACGAGGGCTCGCCGGTGCCGTCGACGACGTCGGCGTCCCGGATGACCAGCTCTTCCACCAGGGCCTCCTCTAGAAGAACGTGCGGATGTAGTCGACGACCGTCCCGTCCGCCTCCGCGACCGGGATGAGCTGCCACTTGTCGAAGGACGTGCACGGGTGGGACAGGCCCATGCCGACCCAGTCGCCGACCTCCAGCTCCGCCTCCGGGGCGGTGCGCAGCCAGGCGTGCTGGTCGGACAGGGCGGTCACCGTGACGCCGGCCGCCGGCCGCTCCGGGCCGCCGGACGCGGGGCGGACCACCTGGGCCAGGGGCAGGTGGAGGTCGTAGGCCGCGTCCCGCTTGCCGGCGTTGGTGAAGGCCTGTCCGGGGCCGGGGCGGGAGACGACCTGGCTCCACAGGCGGAAGGCGGGCTCCAGGGCGCCCTCGGCGGGGACGCGGTTGAAGGGGGTCAGCTCGCGGTAGTGCCCGTCGTCGTGCGAGACGTACGCGCCCGAGCGCAGCAGCTTCAGCACGGGCAGGGACAGCTCCGGGACCTCGGCGAACACCTCGGCCACCGCGTCGAACCAGGCGCTGCCGCCCGCGCTGAGCACGATCTCGTCCAGCCCGGTGAACCGCCCGGCCTTGTCGAAGTCCACGGCCAGGGCGACCAGCCGCCGCAGCCACGCGCGCACCCGCTCCGGGTCGGCGTCCGGCACCTCGCCCTCGTACCCGGCGACACCTGCCAGCCGCAGCGTCGGCGCGGCGGCCACCGCGTCGGCGATCTCCGCGCACTCCGCCTCCGTGCGCACCCCGGTCCGGGCGCCCTCACCGGCGGCCAGTTCCACCACGACGTCCACCGGGCGGGAGGCTCCGGCGGCGCTCAGCGCAGCGTCCATCAGTGCGACGCCGCGGACGGAGTCGGCGTAGCAGACGAAGCGGAAGTCCGGGTCGGCGTCCAGCTCCGCGGCGATCCGGCGCAGGGCGGACGCGTCGACCAGCTCGTTGGCCAGGAAGATCCGCCCGATGCCGAAGGCCCGGGCCACCCACACCTGGTGCGGCACCGCGAGGGTGATGCCCCAGGCGCCGTGCTCGATCTGCCGGTGGAAGAGCTGGGGGGCCATGGAGGTCTTGCCGTGCGGCGCGAACGCGAGGCCGTGCCGGGCCGCGTACGTCTCCATGAGTTCCAGGTTGTGCTCCAGGCGTTCGGCGGAGAGGGCCAGCACGGGAGTGGTGAAGCCGCCGGTGAAGAGGTTGCGGCGCTGGGCGGCCAGCTCGGCGACGGTCAGGCCGGCGGCGTCCGGCGGGAGGCCCTTGAAACGGTGGTCGATGGGCGCGCCGGCCAGACGGGCGAGGGCTTCGGTGCCGGTGTCGAGGGCCATGGAGCCTCCCTGAAGTGGGTCGTTGCGTTCTGTGCAACGACCGTTGCGTATATCGCTCAGTGCTGTCTAACATCTCGGCCAACGCGGGGTCAACGGAGCCTGGGCCCGCGACAGGACAAGGAGCCCCACCATCGTGACCGCCGACGGACCCACCAGCACCACCCCCGACGTCGTGGACGTCGTCACGCTCGGCGAGTCCATGGTCACCTTCCTGCCCTCCCGTCCCGGGCGCCTCGCCGACGTCCCCTCCTTCGACCGCGCCATCGGCGGTGCCGAGTCCAACGTGGCCTGTGTGCTGGCCGCGGCCGGGCACACCGTCCGCTGGGTCAGCGGGGTCGGCGCCGACGGCTTCGGCGACCACCTGGTCGAGGCGATCGGCGCGTACGGCGTCGACGTCTCCGCCGTCCACCGCGACCCGGACCGGCCGACCGGCATCTACTTCCGCACCGCCGGGGACCGGGCCACCGACGCGCACGAGGTGGCGTACTACCGGGCCGGCTCGGCGGCCTCCGCGATGTCGGCCGCCGCCCTGGACCTCGACGCCGTCCGCTCCGGACGCGTCCTGCACCTGTCCGGCATCACCGCCGCGCTCTCCGCCGACTGCCTGGACCTGATGCGCGAACTGACCGCCCGCCGCCCCGGCCGGCCCCTGGTCTCCTTCGACGTCAACCACCGCCCCGGGCTGTGGCGCGACGGCGACGGCCCGGCGGTGCTGCTGGAGCTGGCCCGCGGCGCCGACCTCGTCTTCGTCGGCGAGGACGAGGCCTGGGGACTCGGCTCCCCCGAAGCCGTGCGCGCCGCGCTGCCCGAGCCGGAGCTGCTCGTCGTCAAGCAGGGCGCCACCGGCGCCACCGCCTTCCACGGGCCCCACGTGACCTCCGTCCCCGCCCTGCACGTCGACGTCGTGGCCGCCGTCGGCGCGGGCGACGCCTTCGCCGCCGGGTTCCTCTCCGCCACCCTGCGCGGACTGCCCGTGCGCGAGCGTCTGCGCCACGGCCACCTGATGGCCGCCGCCGCGCTCACCGTCCCCGGCGACCTCGCCGCGCCCCCCGCCCGCCACCACGCCGACCGCCTGGCCGCCCTCGGCGACGCCGCGTGGGGGAGACTGCGACTCGGCCCCGGCTGGACACAGGCCGACGAAGGGGCCGACGAGGAGGTACGCACACCATGAGCCAGACCGTCGACCGCGCGCTCGGCATCCTGCCGCTGCTCGCCGAGGGCCCCGCCGACCTGGGCCGGGTCGCCGACCGGCTCGGCGTGCACAAGTCCACGGCCCTGCGCCTGCTGCGCACCCTGCACGAGCACGGCTTCGTCTACCGCCAGTCCGACCAGCGCTACCGCCTCGGCGCCCGGCTCATCGCCCTGGCCCAGGAGGCGATGGAGAACCTGGACGTCCGCGAGATCGCCCACAGCCACCTCGTACGCCTCAACGAGCAGTGCGGACACACCGTCCACCTCGCCGTCTACGAGGAGAACGAGGTCCTCTACATCGACAAGGTCGAGAGCCGCTACCCGGTGCGGATGTACTCCCGGATCGGCAAGCCCGTCGCCATCACCGTCGCGGCCGTGGCCAAGCTGCTGCTCGCCGACCTCCCCGAGAGCGAGCGCCGCGCCGTCGCGGAGAAGCTCGACTACCCCCTCTACACGGCCCGTTCGACGCCGAACGCCGACGCCTTCCTCACGGAGCTGGCCACGGTGCGCGAACAGGGCTGGGCCACCGACCTCGGCGGCCACGAGGAGTCCATCAACTGCGTCGCCGCGCCCATCCGGGGCGCCGACGGCCGGGTGGCCGCCGCGATGTCGGTCTCCGCGCCGAACGTCGTCGTCACCGCCGACGAACTCCTCACCCTGCTCCCGCTGGTGCGCCGTACGGCGGACGCCATCAGCGGCGAGTACTCCGGCAGGACCCCCGTGCAGCACCCCGAGCACCACCCCGAGAAGGACACCGTATGACCGACAAGACCGCCCTCACGCCCGCGACCCACACCGCCCCGCCGGCGAAGTTCTCGCACGGCGTCCGCAAGGGCAACATCCTCCAGGTCGCCGGCCAGGTCGGCTTCCTGCCCCACGAGGAGGGCAAGGCCCCCACCCCGGCCGGCCCCACCCTGCGCGAGCAGACCCTCCAGACCCTCGCCAACGTCAAGGCCATCCTCGAGGAGGGCGGCGCGAGCTGGGACGACGCGATGATGATCCGCGTCTACCTCACGGACGTCGACCACTTCGCCGAGATGAACGAGATCTACAACGCGTACTTCGCGGAGCAGGGCCTCACCCAGCCGCCCGCCGCGCGCACGACGGTCTACGTCGGTCTGCCCGCGGGACTCCTCATCGAGATCGACGCGCTCGCCGTCCTCGGCTAACCCGCTCCACCCCCGCCTGTCTGTGAACGGCACGGCGCCCCCACCCACGGGGCGCCGTGCCGCGCTCCTCCCTGCCCGAAAGTCACATGTGTTTACGCAGAGGACCCCCGAATGTCCCACTTCTCCCTCCAGCTCGCCGCCTCCGAGACCCCACCGCACACCGGTGGCCTGCTCACCCTGATCGACGGCACGGCGGGCCTGCTGACCGTCGCCGCGATCGGCATCGCGCTGCTGCTCCTCCTCATCATCAAGGTGCGGCTCCAGCCGTTCGTCGCGCTGCTCGCCGTCTCCATAGCCGTCGGCCTGCTCGCCGGCCTGTCGGTCACCGAACTCTTCGGCACCGTCCAGAGGTCCGACGCCGTCTCCACCATCGAGTCCGGCATGGGCGGCATCCTCGGCCACGTCGCCATCATCATCGGCCTGGGCACCATGCTCGGCGCGATCCTCGAGGTCAGCGGCGGAGCGGAGGTCCTGGCCTCCCGCCTCCTCGGCCTGTTCGGCGAGAAGCGCGCCCCGCTCGCCATGGGCCTGACCGGCCTGATCTTCGGCATCCCCGTCTTCTTCGACGTGGGCATCTTCGTCCTCGCGCCCATCGTCTACGCCGCCGCCAAGCGGTCCGGCAAGTCGATCCTGCTCTACTGCCTCCCGCTGCTCGCCGGCCTGTCGATGACCCACGCCTTCCTGCCGCCGCACCCCGGCCCGGTGGCCGCCGCCGGACTGCTGCACGTGGACCTCGGCTGGGTGATCCTCATGGGCGTCGTCTGCGGCATCCCGGCCGTGCTCGCCGCCTGGGCCTACTCCGCCTGGATCGGCCGCCGCATCTTCGTCCCCGTGCCGCAGGACATGGTCGAGGCCGCCGAGGAGGCCCGGCAGGCCGTCATCGACGAGCAGCGCAAGGCCGGCGTCGCGCCGCGCGAGACGCCGGTGCCGCTCGGCACGGTCCTCGGCATCATCGGCACCCCGCTGGTCCTCATCCTCGCCGCGACCTTCTCCTCCATCGCCCTGGACCCCTCCACCACCCGCTCGGTGATCGAGTTCTTCGGCCACCCCTTCGTGGCCCTGACCATCGCCCTGTTCCTCGCCTACTACCTGCTCGGCATCCGGCGCGGCTGGTCCCGCAAGTCGCTGGAGACCGTCTCGACGTCCTCGCTCAAGCCGGTCGGCAACATCCTGCTGGTGGTCGGCGCGGGCGGGGTGTTCGGCGCGGTCCTCAAGGCCAGCGGCGTCGCCCAGGCCCTCTCCGACACCTTCAACGGCGTCGGCCTGCCGGTGATCGTCCTGTCCTACCTGATCTCCCTCGTGCTGCGGGTCGCCCAGGGCTCGGCGACGGTCGCGATCGTGACGACCGCGGGTATCGTGGCGCCCCTGCTCGCCGGGGGAGACCACTCCCAGGCGTTCGTCGCGCTGGTCATCATGGCCATCTCGGCGGGCTCCATCTTCGCCTCGCACGTCAACGACGGCGGCTTCTGGATGGTGGCCAAGTACTTCGGCATCACCGAACGGGACACCCTGAAGACGTGGACCGTGCTGGAGAGCGTGCTGTCGCTGGGCGGCTTCGTGACGGCCGCGGTGCTCAGCCTGTTCGTCTAGGGCCCGCCCGGCTCGTCCGGGGCCCCCGGCAACTCCCGCCCGTCCGACCCGGATCCGCCCGGAAAGAGCCCCGGGCCCGACCGGCCCGTGCGGTGCAATGGATGCACGGGGGGAGCACCGGATCGGGCTTGTGAGGGCGGAGGCGGCAATGGGAGTCTTGATGCCATGCCGCATCCCCCTCACAGGCTCGATCACGCCGCGGTGCTCGCCGAGGTGAGAGCGGTGCGGCGGGCCGGAGTCGTCAGGCTCCGCGGGCTGGACGTCCCGGAGCTCTCCCGCATCGCCCGCGAACGGCTGGGAGCACCGGGGGAGTTACCCGGCCTCGCGGTCGAGCGGCTGCTCCGGGACGCCGTCGCCGGCATCGGCGGCGGCACCCTCCAGACCGCCGCCGAGTACACCCTCGGCCTCGCCCAGGGCACCCGCGACTGGCCGCCGGCCGACCGGCGCCGCCGGGCCGCCGAGGTCTACGGCGTCAGCGTCGAACGGTTCCGCAAACACCACGAGTTGATGGTGCTCGGGCAAATCACCGAGCAGATCCTCGGTCTCACGGCCACGACCGCCACGACCGGCACCGTCACCGCCGCCGGTGACGCCGCCCCGGCCCCCGACCCGGCCGGCGGCCGGGACACGGCGGAGCCCGGGCGGCACCTGCTCGCCCCCGCCCACCGCGTGATCAAGCCACGCGTCCACGACCGCGTCGTCCCCGTCACCCTGCACGTCCACTCCGTGGACCTCCTGCGCGGCGTCGACGTCGTCGTCTCCCCGTCCAACACCTACTTCGCGCTCCCCGCGCCCTACAAGGCCTCGGTCGCCGCGAACCTGCGCCGGGCCGCCGCCCGCACCGACGCCACCGGGGGAGTCGTCGAGGACCTCGTCCACGACGAACTGCGCGACTGGGCCGCGCGCCACGGCATCCCCGGCCGCGCTGCCCTGCCCGGCACGGTGGCCGCCACCTCCGCCGGCGCCCTCGCCGCCCAGGGCGTCCGCCGCATCTACCACCTCGCCGTGGCCGTGCCCCGCCCCGGCACCAACGACTACGACGTCCAGCCCGCCGACATCACCCGCGCCGTCGACCGGGCCTTCACGCTGCTCGCCGCCGAGTCCGCACGCCACGACCCGCCGCTCACCTCCGTCTGCCTGCCCCTGCTCGGTGCCGGCCGCGGCGGCCTGCCCGCCCTGGAGAGCTTCGGCGCGCTGTGGACGGCGGTGGAGGCCGAACTGGCCCGCGGCGCCCGGTGGGACATCCACCTGGTGATGCGCCGCCAGGCCCGCGCCGACCTGGTGGAACGGCTACTCACCGGGCGCCGCCCGTAGCCCACCGAACAGGCCGGGAGCGGCGCCCGACCCGACGACCGGCAGACGACGACAAGGGGGAGCAGTGAATCCGTACGCCGTGCTGGCCGCGGCGGCAGCCGAGTGGCACCGGCTGGCCGACCGCCTGACCGGACCCACCCGCGAGCGCCTCGCCGCCCTGCTGACCGTCGTACGGCACCGCGAGGTCGGCGAACCCGCCCGGCGCGGTGCCGCCGAGGAGGCCGTCGGGCTGCTCCGCCGGGCCCTGCCCGACGAGTTCGGCACCGCCGGACAGGCCCGGCTCGCCACCGGCACGGACAGCTCCACCGGCACCGACCCGTCCTACCTGGGCTTCCGCGCCGACGACCTCGCCGTGCTGCTCCTCGACGGGCACCGCATGGTGGGCCCCGTGCTCGGCCCGGTGCGCGACCGGCTGCTCGCCGAACCCGCCCTGGACCCGGCCACCGTGCTGCGCGACGGCGGCGACCCGTACGCCCGCGACCTGATCCGGTTGCCCGGACCCGGCGGACTGGCCCGGCTGCCCCGCTTCCAGTTCTCCGAGGGCTGCCTGCCCTGGCTGGTGGTCCTGGAGGTCAATGCCCTCCTCGACGCCGCCCGCGACCCCTGGGGCGCCGCCGACTGGTGGCTGGCGGGCAACGCCTGGCTCGGCACCGCCCCCGCCGCCCTCCTCGGCACCGGACAGGAGCGCCGGCTCGCCGACACCGCGCGCCTGCTGATGGAGGACGTGTGACCGTACCGACCGCGCAGCACGAGGAGGCAGACCCGCCGTGCCCAACTACCGGCCGCCCGAGCACCTGACGGGCACCCCGGCCAAGGCGACGCTCGCGCAGGGCACCCTGCTGCACCGCGTCCACGCCCTGCACCGCAACGCCACCGCCTTCAACCCGCAGCCGGCGCACTGCCTCTACGGCGGCGGGCGCTTCGACGCCACGCCCTGCGACCGCTACGGCTACCTCTACGCCGGCACCACCCCGGCCGCCGCCGTGTGCGAGACGCTGCTGCGCTCCCTGCCCTTCGACCCGGCGGGCGGCCCGCGCCTGGTGCCCGGCGTCGCCGTCGCCCGGCGCGGCCTGAGCACCCTGCGGCTGGCCGCCGACCTCACCGTCGTGTCCCTGATGACCGCCCAGGACCTCGCCGGAGTACGGCAGGACGGCTGGCTGACGCAGACCGAGGCACAGGACTACGCCTACACCCGGGACTGGGCGCACTGGATCCGCCGCCACACCGACCCCTGGGCGCAGGGCTTCGTCTGGGCCTCCAAGCGCGAGCCCGGCGACCGGACGGTGGTCCTCTTCGGCGACCGCTGCCCGCCCGGCGCCCTCGAGGCGCTCCCCGGCCACACCGTCGACTTCGCCACGTCCGACGGGCGGCGCCACCTCGACTCCGTGCTCCAGCCCTACCACGCGCAGCTCGCCCCCCAGTAGAAGGCCCGCACCGTGCCCGACACCCCCGTCTCCCCCGAGGAACTCGCCGCCGAACGCGAGCGGACCCTCGACGCGCTCGGCCGGCTGCCCGCCGACGACCCCGACGTGCCCGGCATGTGCGCGTACGTCGGCGAACTCGGCTACCGGCTGCACCACCTGGACGCCGCCGACCCGGAGGGCGAGAACCTCGACCTGGCCCTGGAAGGCTTTGAACGCGCCTTCCGCAGGCCCGGCCCGGAGCCCGTCTGGCACGCCTGGCGAATCCTGTACGGGCACCTGCTGGCCGTCGCGTACGACGAGTCCCGGGACCTCGGACTCCTGGACCGCGTACGGGAACTGCTCCGGGAGGGCGTCGACGGCCTCGCCCCCGACGACCGTGAGCACGAGGACGTCCGCCTCCTCGGCCGCCGCCTCCTCGCCAACTGCGCCAAGGAGCGCTACGTGCGGCGCGGCGAGGGGGACGACCCGGGGGCACTGCTCGACGACGCGGTGCTCCGCCACGCCGATGCCCTGGACGACGCGACACCCGGCGACGACGACGAGGCCGAACTGCACGTCTCCCTCGGCTTCCTGCACCTGGAGCGGGCCGAGCTGTGCGCCGACCCCGGCGCCGCCGCCGAGTCGGCACGCCACTACGCGGCGGTCCTCGCCGCCCGTCCGCCGGACGCCGATCTGCCACACGTCCGGCACAGCATGGGCCTGGCCCTGATGCTGCGCGGCCGGCTGGCCGTCGAGCGGGAGACGCTGGAGAAGGCCCGGGACGCCTTCCACTCGGCCCGCGAGGAGCTGCGCCGGGCGGGCGGCGAGGAGCCGGACTGGGCGTTCACGGCCGAGGCCAACGCCGTCTGCGTCCGGACGCTGATCTGGTCGACGTGGCAGGACAACGGCCAGTGCGCCGCCGCGGAGGCGGAACTGCGGGACCTGCTGGCCCGGCCCGGCGCCGAGGACCTGCTCCCGCCCCCGTACCTCGACGTGTTCGGCCGGCTGCTCTACGAACGGGCGGCGGGCCGCGACGACGACACCGGCCGCGACCGGGGGATCGCGCTGATCCGGCGGGCGCTGGAGCGGTGGGAGCCGGCCCGCGACGGGGACCCGACCGTGAGCGCCTTCTTCCTCGCCGCGTTCCAGCAGGCCCGCTACCGCGACGACCGCGACCCCCGGCGCCTCCGGGACGTCCTGGACGCCACCGGGCGGATGACGCAAGGCCCCTCCGGCGCCGAGTCGCTCGTCCACATGGCTCGGCTGCTGGACGGCTGGGCGCGTTTCACGCTCGCGGAGCGCGGGATCCTACCGGAGGTCGACGGCCTGCCGGAGGGCCTCGACCTCGACGCCGTCCGGCAGGCCACCAACGGCATACTCGGCGACCTCCGCGAGGGCCGTTCCTTCATCGACTTCGGTGAGGACGAGTTCCTGCGCGGCATCGGCCGGGACCTGACGTCCGCGCGTGCGCGCGCCGGGAGCATCGCCCTGGGGATGGACCAACTGCGCGCCACCGAGCGGGGCAGCGCCTTCCGTGCCGAGCTCGCCGCGATGATCCTCTCCAACCTGCCCATGATCGACCCTCACGGCGACCACCTCGACCTCGACGCCCGGCGAGAGCTGACCGAGGCCGTGCTCCAGCGCGCCGAGACCGACCCGGAGTGGGCCGGCCGGGCGCACGCCGTCCTCGGGATGGCGCGGCTCCACGAGGAGACCAGCTCCGGCTCCGGGGCCGGTCTGGACGAGGTTCTCGCCCACTTCGACCGGGCCGAGGAGGCCGGCGGGCGCGACGACTACGGGCTGGACCTGGCCCGGTTCCTGGCACGCACCCAGCGGGGCCAGACAGGCGGCGGAGCGGACGACATGGAGGAGGGCGCGGCCGTCTGGCGGCGGCTGCGGGACGACCCCACCATGCCCGCGCACGTGCGCCGCACCCTGGATCTCCAGCAGGCGGGCTTCGACGCGCACACCGCCGTCCGGCGCGGGGACCTGGCCGCGGCGGACCGGCACATCGCGGCCCTGACCGAGGGGCACGCCGCGATGCCGGCCGAGGACCCCTCGCGGATCGAGGTCCTCACCGCCCTGGAGAACGTGCGCGACGCCCGCGACGTCCTCGCGGACAACCTGGGCGCCGCGCCGCTGCCCCCGCTCGCCGGCCGTCCCGGCGCGGCCGAACTGCGGCGGGAGGCCAAGCGCCTGCCGCGCGACCACCGTGCCTGGGTGCTCGGCGACAACGGCATGCGGCGCTTCATCCGGGCCACGCGGGTGCACGACGGACCGGGTCTGCTGGAAGCCATCGGCCTGCTCCAGGAGGCCCACGACCTGTCCACGGAGGGCGGCGACGACCGCCTGCGCTACGCCTACGCCCTCGGCGTCGCCCACTGCGCCCTGTCCACGCTCCAGTTCGACCGGCTGCACAGCCGCGAGCGGCTGGCCAAGGGCATCACGTTCCTGGAAGGCGCCCTGGAGGAGGCGGGTGGACCGGAGCACCGTCTGTACGCCGAGATCGGCCTCGCCCTGGCCCGCGCCTACCGCACCCGCGACGACCTCCACCGGCGCGACCGCGCCACCGCCCGGCGCGTCGGCCTGTCCTGCCTGCGCGGCCACGCCTGGGCGGCGCTGCTCCAGTCCGGCACCGACCACGCCGCGCTGGCCGCGGCGCAGGCGACCGGGGCGGCGCTGGAGGTCGCCGGCTGGTGCCTGCGGGACGGCAGGCCCGAGGAGGCCCTCCAGGCGCTCGACGCCTGCCGCGGACTCGTCCTGCACGCGGCCGTCACCTCGACGACCGTGCCCGCCCTGCTGGCCGCGGCCGGCCAGGACGACCTCGTCGAGGAGTGGCACTCCAGCGGCGCCGGTGCCGCCGAGCACCCCGAGGACCCCCTCGCGGCCGCCCAGCCGCCGCCGAGCGTGCCCAGTTCCCTGCGGCGGCGGGTGTTCGCCGCGCTCACCGCCGGCGACGCCCCGAGCGCGGCCCAGCTCCTCGACCCGCCCACACCGGAGGAGATCGGCCGGGCCCTGCGCGCCGTGGACAAGGACGCCCTGGTCTACCTGGTCCCGGCCGGCGACGACGTCCCCGGCACCGCCCTGGTCGTCACCTCATCAGGACAGGTGCACGCCGTACCGCTGCCCACGCTCAGCCAGGAGGCGGCCCCGCTCACGGCGTACACCCCGGCGTCCCAGGGCCCGGCCCGCGCCGAGGAGGCCGGCCCCGTCCCTGCCTCCGGCCGCGTGCTCGGTCCGGTGCCGGACCACCTCGGCGCAGACGGCCGGCCCCAGGACGCGCAGGCCCGGCTGCGGGAGCAGCTCGACCGGCTGTGCGGCTGGGCCTGGCACGCCGCGATGCGGCCGCTGCTGGAGGCGTTCCAGATGCCGGGCGGACGGCCGCCGCGCCTGGTGCTGGTGCCGATGGGCACGCTCGGGCTCGTACCGTGGCACGCCGCCTGGGAGCCCGGCGGGCCCCGCGGCCGCCGCTACGCCCTCCAGGCCGCCGAGATCTCCTACGCCGCCTCGGCCCGCCTGCTGTGCCAGGTCGCGGCCCGTCCGGCCGTACCGCACACCGGCCCCGCGCTCGTCGTCGGCAACCCCACCGGCGACCTGCTCTACGCGGGTGAGGAGGCCGACGCCGTGCAGCGCGTCTTCTACCCGCACGGCCGCTTCCTCGGCCGCCGCGCCACCGCTGCCGTGAACACGACGGACGGCGCGGGCACGCCGCGGGAGGTACTGGACTGGCTGCGCGGTGCCGCGGCGGACGGGGGCGGCGTGCTGCACCTCGCCTGCCATGCCGCCGTCGCCGCCAACGCCCGCCGCAGTGCCTATCTCGCCCTGAACGGCGGCAGGCTGGCGGCGGAGGAACTGACCGACACGGCCGGCGGGCGGAACCGCCGGCTGTCACTGGTGCTGCTCGCGGCCTGCAGCAGCCATGTGTCGGGGCGTGGCCTCAACGAGGCGTTCAGTCTCTCCACCGCGTTCCTCGTGGCCGGCGCGGACTCGGTCGTCGGCTCGCTGTGGCCGGTCCCGGACGAGGCGACCTCGGTGCTGATGTTCCTCACCCACCACTTCCTGCGCACCCACGGCGAGCCCCCGGCGAAGGCGCTGCGCCGCGCCCAGCTGTGGATGCTGGACCCCGGCCGGGAGCTCCCCGACGACCTCCCCCCGGCCCTGGCGGCCCGCTCCCGCCGCATCGACCCGCACGACCTGACCGCCTGGGCCGGCTTCACCCACCTGGGCCGGTGACCGGCTCCGCCGCCCCGTCCGGGACGAGTGTGCGCAGCGGCACGGTGAGCGTCGTCCACAGCCCGGCGGCGGGCCCGAGCGCCGGGCCCAGGATGCGGGAGGTCGGCACGGTGCGCGGACCCCACGCGGGCAGTTGGAAGGGGAGCGTGTTCAGCTCCCGCTCGGCGACGATCAGCTTGAGCCAGTCCCGGGCCTGGGCGCCGGGCGACACCGGCCGATCGGGCGGCAGGGACAGGCATACGGCCTTGCCGTCCAGGACATGGCCCGTGCGGCCCGGGCCGATGAAGTGCCCCGGGTACAGCAGGGAGTGGCAGGCGTAGTCGTCCGACAGGTCCAGCAGCAGGCACCACAGGGTGCGGTCGGGGGAGCGGTTGTGCAGCCGGATCGACACCCGGGGCTCCTGAGGCCCGTCCGGACCGGACGTGTACCGGCAGACGATCTCCCCGCTGCCGTCCGGCAGCAGCACCTCGCCCGGCGCCGCGTTCCACGGTG
Source organism: Streptomyces sp. 63XJN7_1_ISO-PGPR-S23-121 (assembly GCF_056173025.1). Lineage (NCBI taxonomy): Bacteria > Bacillati > Actinomycetota > Actinomycetes > Kitasatosporales > Streptomycetaceae > Streptomyces > Streptomyces sp. 63XJN7_1_ISO-PGPR-S23-121. The sequence goes on from NZ_CM149653.1 coordinate 990,564, forward strand.
CGATCTCCACGCGGACCAGGCCGTCCAGCGGAGAGGGCCGGGGGATGAGGTCCCGGATCTCGTGCCAGCGCGCCAAATGCTCCAGGCAGCGGGCCACCCGCGTGGCGTCGCCGCGGTCCTCGTACGGCAGTGGCGCGGTGAACGGCGTCCCGTCCCGCCGCTCCACGTGCGCGGCCCCCTCGGCCACCCGCACCCGGAGATCCACGACGGCCGCCTGCCCGGGCCCGTCGAGCAGCCGCAGCAACGGCGACGGCGCCACCGCCTCGGCCAGCTCCCGCACCGCCCCGGCGGGCCCCTCCAGCCGCACACCGCCCGGCGCCAGCGCGAGCGCCGAGACCGCGACGGGGTAGACCCGGCTCCGATCGGGCACCCACCCCACCGGATCGACGAGCGTCCGCTCCGTCCGCACCTCCCGGGCCCGCACCACGAGCCCGCCCCCGCCCGGCGCGGGCGTCACGTCCGTCCCGGCCCCGCCCGGCCCGGTGTCCTCCGCCGTCGGGGCCGGCACCGCGAACTCCGTCCCGTCGGTTCCCTCCCGCAGTCCGTGGGCCGTGCCGCAGTCGACCTCCCAGCCGTCCGGTCCGTACCGCAGCAGGTGCGCCGCCGCCGGCGCCGGACGGGGGCCGACCGGGCCCAGGAACGGCTGGTCCGCCGGGCCGCCCGGCGCGTCCGGCAGGAGCACCGGCTGCTGCTCCCGCCCGGCGCGCGCGACCCGCGCGGCGGCGGCCGCCAGCAGCTGCCGACAGGTGGCGTCGGGACCCGCGGCGCGCGCCGCGCCGATCAGGGCGTGGGTGAAGACACCGTGCTGCCGTCCGTCGAACCAGTCCTCGTACGACGGCTGGTTCAGCCGGCTCGCCGCCATCAGCAGATGCCCCCCGGGCGCCTCCGCCACCGCCTGACGCGTGGCGGTACCCTCCGCGGGCAGCTTCCACGCGGGGCTGGGCGGGGCGTAGCGCAGTCCCGGCCGCCGGGTGGCGCCGCCCGAGTGGCAGCAGTCCAGCACCGCCGTGACCTGGGCGCCGCCCGCCGCGACGCGGTTCAGCAGGGCACCGAGCCGCTTGTCGAGCAGCGGGCCGTCCACGCACAGCACCGCCTGGTTCAGGCCGGTCGCCTCGACGAGCAGGTCCGCCCCCGTGGCGGGCACCTGCGTGCCGTGCCCGGAGAACCACAGCAGCGCCGTGTCCCCGGGACCCGCCTCCCCCAGCCGGCGTGACACCGCGTCCTCCACCGCGGCCACGGTCGCCGCACCGTCCAGCAGCACGGTGAACTCGGCCCGCCCGCCCGCGAGGTCCGCGACCAGCCGGCGTGCCTCGGCGATGTCGTTGCCGCAGCCGGTCAGCGCCGGCGCCACCTCCGCCGGATAGGCGTCGACTCCCACCAGGAGCGCATGGATCTTCCCCATGCCGGAGAGTCTGTCAGTGCGCTCCGCCCCGCGCCGCGCGAACGCGATGACCGAACCGGGTCCATTCCGGGCGTGTTCCGGTCACCGTCAGGTCATTCGGTGATTGGAGTCGCGCTCTTGACGGAACGTCATTACGCTTCACATCCCGTGCATCACGCAACCGGTCCTCCGGTGCGCGCCACCCATGACTCTCGGGGGACACCATGGGGTACGCAGAACACCCACGTCGCATCGTCCGGCCCGGACAGCAGGGGCCGCAGGGACAGTCCGCCCGGCCCCTGTCGTCACCGGGCGCGGGCCGCCGCCTCGTCGGCGACCTGGGCACGCCCCGGCGCCAGGCATCCGGCACGCCCGGCCCGGACGTGACCCGCCTCGAGCTGTACCGGCCGCGCCCGCGGGAACTGCGCGACGCCCTGCACCGGCTGGACGCGGGACTGGACGAACAGGCCTGCCGTTCACTGGCCGAGTGGATCCGCGAGGAGTACACGACCACGTACGGCGCGGTCCCGCTCGGCTTCGTCGCCCGTTGCCACCTCGGCCCGCCCTACGTGGACCACCAGCTCAACCTCTTCGGCGTCATCGTGCGGCACTTCGCCCCCGCCGAGCCCATGCCCGACCCGTACTCCTCGGCCCGGATGCTGGCCCGCTCCGGCGGCTACGCCTACGTCGAGGTCTATAGCGACGGGCTGATCCTGCCGGTCCTCGAGGACGGCACGGTCGTACGGCCCTGACCCGCCCCGAGAAGGACGCAGGCCCCCGAAAGCCCCGCACGTGAACGGAGTTCGCGCATGTCCGAGGTCGACTACGCACTGCACCGCAAGGTGCAGGAGGTCAGCAACCTCGTCGTCAGACTCACCGAACAGGTCGGCTCGGTGTCCGGCCAGGTCTCCACGGTCGAGGCCGCCCAGCAGCAGGCCCGCACCGAACTCCAGGAACTGCGCGACGAGTTCCTCGCGTTCGTGCGGCAGGCCGAGACGACGGCCAACGTGCAGCGCGCCGAGACCCGCATCGGCGTCATCGAGGACAAGATCGACCACCAGTTCGGCCACCACAAGACGGTCCGGCGCACCGCCGTCGGCATGCTCCAGGCCTTCGACGTGGGCCTCGTCTCCGAGGACAACGTCCGCATGGTCAGCGACCAGCTGATGATCCAGACGCCCCGCTACTGGCTGGCGCCCGCCCTCGTCGCCCTCGCCTCCTGGTCGGCCGACGACCCGGGGCTGTGCGAGCGCGCCGTCGACGAGGCGTTCCGCCGCTCACCCGACCGCACCGCGCTGTTCTTCGCCCTCGTCCTGCGCCGCCAGGGACGCCGCGAGGGCGCGGTGCGCTGGCTGCGGCACTACCTGCTGGCCCAGGACCCGACGTCGCTCGGCCGCGAGTTCGCCGTCATCCTGGAGGCCATCGCCCAGGGCGCCTTCGGCGTCGTCGGCCGCGACCTGCTGGACCGCACCCTCGCCGAATGGCGCGCCCACCTGGCGGGCAGCGCCGACGCGCAGGCCCGGCAGGTCAAGCGCTGGCGCGACGAGATCGCGGCCCTGCGCGGCCCGTCCGCACAGCAGGAGTTCCCGCGGCTCGCGGCCGTCTCGCCCCAGTGGGGACAGCTCGACGGGGTGCTCTCCGGCGCCCGCGGCCAGCAGCTCCTGCTGGACAAGTACCGGGCCGTCCTCGACCGGGAGTTCGCGCCCTCCGACCGCATCGAGGACGCCGTCGACGACATCCTCGACCGCCTGGTCTCCGAGTACGACAACGAGGAGCTGCCGCTGCGCCGCGACCTCGCCTTCAACCAGGCGGTCGTCGACCACGACGGCGACCTCGACTCCGCCCGCCGGACCGCCGACGCGGACGCCGCCTCGTACGAGGAGACCCTCGACTACCTGACCGTGCAGACCACGGCCGCCCTCAACCCGGAGGCCATCGGCACCTCGCCGGCCACGCAGCGCCTGGCGGTCGCCGCCTGCCACGAGTGGTTCAAGCAGGCCCACGCCGGGCACACCCGCGACTACCGGGCGGCCATGCCGCAGGACGTCCAGGCGCACTTCGACACCGCGTATACCGTCGCCGCCCAGTCCTTCCGGCTGCCGCCCTGGACCGGCTCCTTCACACAGCCCCTGGCCGTCCTGGAGAAGTCCCTCGCCGACCACTGGGACCGGCACATGACCCCCTTCATCGACGCGCTCGGCTACCCGTGGGTGAAGAAGGCTGTGCCCCTGGCCGCGGTGGTGATCGGCATCCTGCTGATCGTCACCCAGGCGAGCGTCGGCTTCGGGCTGGGCGCCGCCGCGGTCGTCGGCGCCGTGTGGGGCCTGGTCTTGTACAACGGCGCCCAGGCCGCCCGGCGCAACCAGGACACCGCCCGCCAGGCCCTGGAAGCGGCCAGGACCGAGTCCCTGCACGCCCTGCGCGGCGCCTCCGCCGAACTCACCGACTGGTACGAGAAGTTCCGCGCCGCCGACCAGGTGGAGGCCAGGGTCCGCGAACTGATCGCGTCCCTGCGGACCACGGACGGACCGGCCTCACCGTTCGAGGGCCGCACCGTACGCCAGGAGGACGAAACCCGATGAGCACCCCGAACACCCCGCCGGCCGGCTCCCCGGCCCCGCCCCCGCCCCGCACGTCCCCGGACGCGTCCCCGTGGGCGGGCTCCGCCGACGCCGGGCGGACCCAGTCCTCCCCGTGGGGCGCCGTGCGCCGGCCGCGGCAGGAGCGCGTCACCAGCAGGCTCCGCAAGCTCGTCGAGGGCCTGCCCGACTGGGAACCGCTGCCGCCCGGCGAGACCCTCGTGCGCCGCCCCGGGAGCAACGCCCCGTGAGCGGCCTGTGGGGCGACGGCGGCGCCTACCAGGCCTGGGCCGACTTCCTTCGCCGCTGGGCGGCCCGCGAGCCCGTCGACCCGGCCGCCCTGCCCGCCCTCACCGACGAGCACTACGACGCGGCCACCTGGGTACGGCTCGGCACCCACCTCACCAGCTCGATCAACACCCGCCTCGGCTCCTGGGCCGACGCGCTGGTGCGGGCCCTGGACCAGGCGCGCGACGAGTTCAGCTACGGCCGCGAGCTCACCCAGGCCCGCGCCGGACTGCGCGAGGTGCGCGCCCTGGCCGCCCACCCCGGGCTGCCCGAGTCCCTGCGGACCGAGCTGCTCCGGCTCGTCGACCAGCAGATCCCGCACGTGCAGGAGCAGCTGGAGCACCAGCTCGCCGAGGAGGAGCGCCGCGGTGCCGACCGGCGCCTGCTGGAACGCCGCCGCCGCACCCTGCGCGACAACGCCCTCACCGGTGTCCTCGCCGCGCCGCCGCCGGCCACGCCGACCGTGCCCGACCCGTGGGCCGCCGACGTCCCCGGCAGCCCGCCCCGGCGCCGGATCGTGCCCGGCTGAGTCCCCCCGGGGCCCGCCCGCACGCACGGGCCCCGCCCGCTCCGGAACGCGCACCCCGCCCACCCTCGCCCCGAAGGCCGTACCCCGTATGTCGAACTACGCCGAAAGCCTCACCCACCTCGACAGTTACATCTCCGCCCGCGTCCCGGTCATCGCCATGCGGACCATCGAGCAGCAGCGCGCCCTGCGGCTGCTGAGGGAGGCGGCCACGCAGTCCCGGCGCAGCAACATGCCGTTCTGGATCTACACCCGCGCCACCGGCCTGCGCGACCTGCGGACCAACGCCTCGGTCCAGGACGACCGTTCGCTCACCGGCGCCATGGACTTCGCCGCCACCCAGTTCGGCAGCCGCGCCAACGCCACCGTCGTCTTCGTCGACCCGGACGAGCTCGAGTCCGACACCCCGGTCACCCGGCACTTCGCCGAGCTGGCCCGGCTCGCCGACAGCAACATGGGCAGCATCGTGATCATCACCGACACGCCCGTCTGGAGCGGCCTACAGCGGCTCGGCATGAGCCTCAGGCTCGACCTGCCGGACTCCGAGGAGATGTACGCCATCCTCAGCGGCTTCCTCGGCGACCACCACGGGCACATCCCGATCGAGTGGACCGAGGAGGACGCCCGCCGCGCCGCCGAGTTCCTCAGCGGCGTCACCGAGGCGGAGTGCGTCAACCTGATGGCGACCATCGCCGCCAAGGGCGCCATCCTCAAGGAGGACGTCCTCGGCCTCGCCCAGGCCAAGGACCGCATCTTCAGCGACCTGACCGGCCTCGAACGCGTCCAGCTCCGCGACAGCGACTACGCCGTCGGCGGCCTCGTCGGCCTGCGCACCTGGCTGCGCCGCAAGAACGACATGATCTCCCGCGACCTGCGGCAGACCGCGCTGCGCCCGCCCCGCGGCGTCCTGCTGGTCGGCGTCCCGGGCTGCGGCAAGTCCCTGTCCGCCAAGGCCATCGCCCACGAGTGGCGGCTGCCGCTGTACCGCCTCGACATGGCCAGCATCCACGGCAAGTACCTCGGCGAGTCCGAGGGCCGCTTCCGCGAGGCGCTCGCCATGGCCGACCGGGTGGCGCCCTGCATCCTGTGGATCGACGAGATCGAGAAGGGCCTCGCCGGCCGCGACGACATGTCGGGCGTGCCGCAGCGCATCATCGGCCAGTTCCTGTACTGGCTCCAGGAGTCCCAGTCCCGCGCCTTCGTCGTCGCCACCGCCAACGACATCCGTAGCCTGCCGCCCGAACTGCTGCGCAAGGGCCGCTTCGACGAGCTGTTCTTCGTCGACCTGCCCGACGCCGAGGACCGCCGGGAGATCCTCGGCATCTACTACCGCCGCTATCTGGAGACCGAGCCGGAGCCCGAGCTGATCAACCGGCTCGTCGACCTCTCGGAGGGCTTCGCGGGCTCCGACATCGAGGCCGCGCTGCACGACGTGGGGGAGGAGGCGCTGATCCGCGGCGGGGTCGGGGCGCTCAAGGACTCCTTCGTCCTCGACACGTTCGCCGACGTACGGCCGCTGAGCGTGAGCAACCCCGAGCAGATCGAGGAGATCCGCGCCTGGGGCCGCGAGCGGGCGGTGCCGGCCGGCCGCGGCGCGGTGACTCCGGTGCCGGGCGACGGCGCGCGGACGCGGCGGATCGTCTTCATGGACGAGTGACGGGTGCGGGGCCGGCCGACGCACAACTGTGACGTGCGGGAACGCGGGTGACCGGTGGACCGGCTGTTCCCGGCACAGGAATGTCGTCCATACTTCCGCCGTGGAGCAGCGCATAGGTTCGAGCAGCAAGCCCCTGGAAGGCGCCGGTTTCGACCCGGCCTTCATCCCCGGGCTCACCTCGCCCGCGTCCGGTGAGCCGGAGGAAGCGCAGCCGGAGGAGGTGGAGGAGAAGCCACCGGCGTCCGCGGAGCCCGCCGACGCCCCGGCCACCGCCGAGGAGTCCGGCACCGGCGACGCGGCGGCGGCGCCCGGAACCGGGGAGGCCCCCGACGGCCCGGTCTTCGAGGCGTCCGACCGCCGCGCCCGCATCGTCGCCGACCACAGGGGCGTACGCCTGGCCCTGGACGACCAGGCGTGCGAGTTCCGCTGGGACGAGATCGGCGCCGTGGAGACGGAGACCGGCCGCTTCGGCAAGCGGTTCACCGTCACGGTGCACACGCCGGACCGGCGTTGGTACCCGATCGAGATCGAGGCCACGTCCCGCGGCCGCTTCAAGGAGTGGGAGTCGGCGCTGGACGAGGTCCTCGACGCGTACTTCGAGGACGGCGAGCCGGAGCCCGCGGCGAAGGACGAGCCGGGGAACGGCCCCGAGGACGAGCCGGAGGGCGAGCCGGAGAACGGCCCGGAGAGCGACGCGGACGGCGAGGGGCGCAGGGCCGGGGCCTCCGCAGAGTAAGCGCATCGCGTGAAGATCCCCGCACGCCCTCTTGCCCCACCGTCCGCTTTCCGCTTCCTTGACTCGCATGGCGGACACCACGGGCAACACTCGGGACACCGGTGCACCACTCGCGGCGGGGGCAGGACCGGCTCCGCACAGGTCCACCTGGCGGCACATCGGGCCAGGCATCGTCGTCGCCGCGACCGGTGTCGGCGCCGGCGACCTCGTGGCCACCCTCATCGCGGGCAGCAACTTCGGCTACACGCTGCTGTGGGCCGCGATCGTCGGCTGCCTGGTGAAGATCTCCCTCGCGGAGGCGTGCGGCCGGTGGCATCTGGCCACCGGCCGCACGCTCTTCGACGGCTGGGCCAGCCTCGGCCGCTGGACCATGTGGTTCTTCGCGGTCTACGCCGTGATCTGGGGCTTCGTCTACGGCGCGGCGGCGATGTCGTCCAGCGCCCTGCCGCTCCAGGCCCTGTTCCCCGACGTGATGGACCTCGAGTGGTGGGGTGTGGCCTGCGGAGTGACCGGCCTGGTCTTCGTCTGGTTCAACAAGTACGCCGTCTTCGAGAAGGTCATGACGGTTTTGGTGGGTGTCATGTTCGTGGTGACGGTCTATCTGGCCGTCCGGGTCACCCCCCACCTGGGCGACGCCTTCGCCGGCCTCCTCCCCGTCCTCCCGGACGAGAAGGACTCCGTCCTCAACACCCTCGGCCTGATCGGCGGTGTCGGCGGCACGATCACGCTGGCCGCCTACGGCTACTGGGTCAACGCCAAGGGCTGGACCGGCACCGGCTGGATGAAGGTCATGCGCCTCGACAACCGGGTCGCCTACGCCACCACCGGCATCTTCGTCGTCGCGATGCTGTTCGTCGGCGCCGAGCTGCTGCACTCGGCGAACATCGCCATCGCGAGCGGCGACAAGGGCCTGGTCCAGCTCGGGGACGTCCTGGAGGACGAGTACGGCACCGCGACCGGCAAGCTCTTCCTGATCGGCTTCTTCGCCACCTCCTTCACCTCGCTGATCGGCGTCTGGCACGGCGTGAGCCTGATGTTCGCCGACTTCCTGGCCCGGCAGCGGGGCGAGCGGGAGGCGCGCGGCGACGAGCTGGCCTCGGGGCGCCGCGAACGCTCCTGGGCCTTCCGCGCCTACCTGCTCTGGCTCACCTTCCCGCCCGTCGTCCTGCTCTTCCAGGGCCAGCCCTTCCGCTTGATCATCATCTACGGCGTCCTGGGCGCCGCCTTCATGCCCTTCCTCGCACTCACCCTGATCTGGCTCCTCAACTCCTCCCGCACGCCCCGCGCGTGGCGCAACGGCGCACTGAGCAACGGCATGCTCGCCGTCGCCGGCCTGCTGTTCCTGGCGCTGTGCGTGAAGCAGGTCTGGGACCAGCCGTGGTCGGAGTTCTTCTGATCCGGGCGGGCGGGATCAGCGCACCTGGTCCCACTTCGGGCTGAGCGCGATCCGCTCGAGCTGCTCCATGGTCAGCGCGGGCGCGTCACGGGTGGCGTCCTCGTGCTGGGCACCGGTGTTGAAGGCGCTGACCACGACGCGGAGGCCGCCGGGCCGCATGGTGTCGACGGTCCACATCACGACCCCGGCGCCGCCCTTCTCGCCGGGCCCCTGCGAGGTGGCGACCAGGGTGCCGTCGGGTCGGGTCTCGGCGGAGCCGTAGAGCTGGTCGGCGACGTCCCGCATGTCGGGCTGCACGTTGATCTGGACGAGGCTACGGCCCTCGCCGTCGTCGAGGACGAGATAGCCGTACCCCGTCTCCTGGTCGCCGCGCGAGACGACGTCCGCCCCGTCGGGCAGCAGCGATTCCAGCGTCTTCCCGATCACCGCGCCCGACGCCTCGGGCTCGCGGGCCGGTGCCGCGGACGCCGCCGCCTTCTTCCTGGCCTCCGCCTTCGGGTCCTCGGGGATCGCGTCCACGACGCGGCGCCACACGTCGGCGGTGACGATCTCCCGCAACTGTGCGGGCGTCAGCGGCGGCCGGTCCCGGGTGATCGCGGCGTCCTTCTCCGCCGGCGCGTTCCACTCGCTCAGCGACACGTGCTGTCCCCGGGCCGTGACCAGCTCCGCCGACCACCACTTGGTGTCCACGCGCCGGTCGGGGTACTCGTAGCCCTGGTAGACCATGAGCACCGAGCCGTCGGGCAGCCGGTCGGTGGTGCAGGCGTCGTACGGGACCAGGGCCTTGTCCGGGCAGGTCGTCCGCTCCCGGACGTCCCGGCTGCCGGGCTCCAGCCGGTCGAGGCTGATGCCGACGGCCGCCGCGCCCCGGCCGTCGTCGAACACGAGGTGGGCGTAAGGGGGCAGCCCCGGGCCGGTGCCCTGGGCCTGCTCCCCGCTGACCTCGCCCTCGGGCAGCAGCTCCGTGAGGGCCCGGACGAGATCGTCGCCGGAGAAGGAGGCGGTGGGCGCGGGGCTCGCGGCGGTGGCCTTCGGCGCGGCCGCCGGGGTCGCCCCCCGCGCCCCGGCGGGGTCACCGCCGTCCGGCAGGAGCAGCGCCCCGCCGACGCCGATCAGGGCGATGCCGGCCGCCCCGCCGAGCACGCCGGCCCGCCGCCGCAGCCGGGCGCGGCGCCCGCGGGCCCGGCCACCGGCGGCCAGCGCCGTCCGGTCGGTGTCGAAGCCGTCGCCGGCCTCGCGCAGGGCGGCGCTGAGCCGGTCCTCGAAGGGATCCTGGTGCTGGGTTCCGGGCATGGCGAACCACCCTTTCGGCAAGGTGAGATGAGAGGTGCGGGGCGGAAGGGGCGCGTCAGGGTCTGGCGTACTCCGCGAGGTCCTCGCCCAGCAGCTCCCGCAGCCGGCCGAGCGCGCGCGAGCACCGGGTCCGCACGGCCGCCGAGCTGACGTTGAGCACGTCGGCGGTCTGTTCCACGGAGCGGTCCTCCCAGTACCGCAGGACGATGACGGCCCGGTCCTTGGCGGGCAGCCGGGCGAGCGCGGCCAGCAGGGTCAGCCGCAGCGGCGCGTCCCCGTCGGCGGTGCCGGGCAGGTCGGGGAACACGTCCGTGACCCGCTCGCCGCTGCTGCGCCGCCGCTGGTGGGCGAGGAACGCCCGGGTGAGCACGGTCTGCGCGTACGCGGCGGGGTTCTCGGCCCGGGACACGCGTCCCCAGCGGACGTACAGCCGGCCGAGGGCCTCCTGCACGAGGTCCTCGGCCAGATGCGTGTCCCCGGCGGTGAGCAGACACGCGGTCCGGTACAGATGCCCGGCCCGCGCCCCCGCGAACTCGGCGTAGTCGTCCGCCCGCCCCTGCCCCATGCGACACGTCCCCCTGCGCTCGTCCGGTGCTGCCTTCACCTCATTGATGCGGTGGGGCACGGGAAATGTTTCATGCGGCACCCGGGGCGCCCCGGCGGCGGAGACGACGCCGCCCCCGCCCACGTCACCGTGGGCAGGGGCGGGCGCGGATCCGTACGGGCTACGGCAGCGTGTGCACGTGCGCTCCCACCGCGTTCGACCAGGCGTTGCCGGACGTCGCGTCCCAGTTCGTGGACCAGGTCATGGCACCCCGCAGCGACGGGTACGTCCTGGGCGGCTTGAAGGTGCCGCAGTTCGTGCCCTTGGTCAGGCAGTCGAGGGCGTTGTTCACGACGCTCGGCGCCACGTAGCCGCCGCCGGCGGCGCGGGTGGAGGCCGGCAGGCCCAGCCCGACCTGGGACGGGTCGAGGCCGCCCTCCAGCTGGATGCAGGCCAGGGCGGTGAGGAAGTCGACGGTGCCCTGGGAGTACACCTTGCCGTCGCAGCCCAGCATGGAACCACTGTTGTAGTACTGCATGTTGACGACGGTGAGGATGTCCTTCACGTTCAGCGCCGTCCTGAAGTACCCGCCGGACGTCGACTGCATGTCGATGGTCTGCGGCGCCATGGTGAGGACCATGTCCGGACCGGCCTTGGCCGACAGGGCGCGCAGGGCCTGCGTCATGTACGTCGGGTTGAGCCCGTTCTCCAGGTCGATGTCGACGCCGTCGAAGCCGTACGTCTGCATCAGGGAGTACACGGAGTTCGCGAAGTTGGTCGCGGAGGCGGAGTCGTTCACCGAGACGGTGCCCTTCTCGCCGCCGATCGAGATGATGACCTTCTTCCCGGCCGCCTGCTTGGCGCGGATGTCCGCCTTGAACTGGTCGGCGGTGTAGCCGTTCAGCCCGGCCGAGTCGAGGTTGAAGGTCACGGCGCCCGGCGTCGCCGTCGCGTCCGCGAAGGACACGGCGATGATGTCGTACTGCGCGGAGACGTCCGAGATCTTCTGGACGGCGGCACCGTTGTTGAAGTTCTGCCAGTACCCGGTGACGGCGTGCTTGGGCACGTCACCGCCGCCACCGCCGTTGCCGGGGTCCGCCGTACGGGCCGTCACGGCCGCCGACCGGGCGGACTCGCCGGCCGCGTTCGTCGCCGTGACCTGGAAGGAGTACGACGTCGAGGCCGCGAGGCCGGTCACGGTGGCCGAGGTGCCGGTCACGGCCGTCACCTTGGTGCCGTCGCGGTAGACGCTGTAGCCGGTGGCGCCGGACACCGCGTTCCAGGCCAGCGAGGCGGAGGAGGAGGTCGTGCCGGAGACGCCCAGCCCGGCCGGGGCGGCCGGAACGGTCGGCTCGGGCTCCTGGCCGCCGCCGCCCCCGTCGGGGCCGTACACGGACACGTCGTCGACGTAGTACGCCGCCTGCCCGTACCAGCCGTGCGTGTACACGGACACCGAGGTCGTCGAGGCGCCGGTCCGGAAGCTCGTCGAGAGCTGCTTCCAGGAGGCCGAGTCCGGGGTCCAGGTCGACACGTCCGTCGTCCCGGTGCCGGTCACGCCCAGGTAGGAGTAGCCGCCCTGGACCCACGCGCTCAGCGTGTACGTGGAGTTGGGCCGCACCTTGACCGTCTGCGCGCAGCGGGCGTTGTCCTGCCCGCCGGGCGTCGCCCTGAGCGCGGCGGTGCCGGAGTGCGCGGGGGAGGCGACGGTCGTACCGCTGTTCGCGGAGCAGGTCCAGTTGCCGAGGCCGGCCTCGAAACCGGCGTTCCTGGCGTTGTTGACGTCCGCGGCGGACGCCTGGCCGACGGCGCCGACGGTGAGCGCGAGAGCGGCGGTCACGGCGCCGACCACGGACCCGACCCGCATCCGTCGATGTCCGCGCCGTCTGTGTACGGGCTCCACTGGGGCCTCCGGTGGGGAGTGGGGAGGAAGGGGGAGGAACGCACGGTGGCCACCGCTGACGTACAAGGTGGTCCAGACCAATTGAGGGTGTCAAGGGGTAGGTACGGACCAACTGGCGCGGCGGGCGCGGAAGACGGCCGCGGCGCCGGCGGTCGGCCGGCCGACCCGCCCCCGGAGGCCCGTGCCGGTGGCGGATTGCCCGGCCTGTCCCGGTTTGCCGTCTCTTGTGCCCCGTAAGTTCCCCCATGAGGTACAGAAACGCTGTTCTCCGGTCACAGACGCGTGGTTACAGTGCTCACGTAGTCACGCAGTGAAGTCGTCCGGGTGGGCCGAAGCGATGCCGGCCGACCCGGGGGCATGGGGAGACGGGGAGCCGCGCGTGCCAACTGCCATTGCCGTGACCAGTGCCGACATGGCACTGCCGCCGCAGGACGAACGGACCGTGCCCGCGGCCGTGCTCCAGGACGTCGGCCGGCGGCCGCTGGAGCAGGTGCTGGGCGAGATGCAGGCGCTGGTCGAGCAGCACGGGCACGTGATCGTGGTCGGCTCGCAGGGCGTCTCCCCGGAGGTGGAGCGGCGGCTGCACACCGTCCGGTCCCTGCTGGAGACCGACCGGATCGCCCTGTTCCGCCCGGCCCTGCCGCCGCTCGGAATCGCCGTACTGGCCCGCCAGTTACGGCAGCTCGCCTCCTGCGACCTCGGCCCCGGCGTCCTCGCCTCGGCCGGCCGGCTCCTCACCCACTACCTCCACTCCGGCGCGCTGCTCGGCTCCGTCGCCCGGCTCGACCGCGTCCCCGTGACGCTGAAGTCGCACGCCAAGTCGTGGGTGCCGGGCAGCCAGTTCGGCGTCGTGGCGCACCCCGAGCCGCAGCTGGTGCGGATCGGCCCGGACGCGGCCCTCGCCGGACCCGAGTTCGGGACCTGGCTGCTGCACGCCAAGGGACAGCTCGCGTCCGACTGGGTCACCGGCACCCTGGCCCCGTCCTGGAAGGTCCAGGGGCTGCACGAGGCCCCGCTCCCCGCGGAGTCCTCCGCCTGGTGGGGGACCGGCAGGCTCACCGAGTTCTGCGCCTACCTGCCCGACCTGTCGGTGCTCTACCAGCTCGTCACCTCGGTGCGGCGCAGCAGCTGCCACTGGTGCGGTATCGACGTCATCGGCGACCGCTGCGTCTTCTGCTCCGCGACCCCGCCCGCCGACGACGCCTGCCCCGCCCCCGCCCCCGGACCTCGCCGTGAGCTCCGACGCGGCAGACGCGCGCTCACCGGGTAGGCCCGCCCCGTTCAGCTCGTCCCGTCCTCCGTTCCGGCTCGACCGATTCCCCCAATGAGGTTGCACGGCCCATGAACTCCCGCCAGCGCCGCGGCATCATCCTGCTGATCCTGTCGGTCCTCTGCGCCCTCGGCGCCTTCGCCGGCGTGCTGTCCGTCATCGACGACGCGAAGTCCAAGGTCGGCCCCGAGGTCACCGCCTACCAGGTCAAGGACGACGTGGCGCCCTACACGTCCCTCAGCGCGGACCAGTTCGAGAAGATCGAGATGCCCGAGCGCTGGCTGTCGGACAACGCGGTCACGGACCTCTCCCGGATCCGCGGCAAGATCGCCGTGACGACCCTCAAGAAGGGCTCACTGCTCCAGAGCGACATGATCGTCGACCAGCCCGCCCTCCAGCCGGGGCAGCAGGAGGTCGCCATCATGATCGACGCCGCGACCGGAGTCGCCGGCAAGATCACGCCGGGCGCCACCGTGAACGTCTACGCCACCTTCGAGGGGGAACGCGAGGGCGCCCCCGACCTCTCCAGGATCATCGTGACGAACGCCAGGGTCATCGACGTCGGCGAACTCACCTCGCTCCAGCCCGGCGACAAGAGCGGCGACCGCCGGCCCACCGACGCGGTCCCCATCACCTTCGCCCTGTCCACCATCGACGCCCAGCGCATCACCTACGCCGAGTCGTTCGCCCAGCGGGTCCGGCTCGCGCTCGTGGCGCCGGGCAGCGGCACCACGGTCCCGGACAAGGACCGTACGTACGAACTCGCGAAGGACAAGTGAGAGGCCCGCATGCCCACGAGGATCCTGCCGGCAGGCGGCGACGCGGACGCCGTACGGTCCATCACGACCCTGCTAAGCCAGCTCCCGGACGCCGAACCCGTGGCCCCCGTGGCCGACTCCACCCAGCTCGTCGACACCCTCGCCCGGCTGGCCGCCGAGTCGGTCGACGAACTGCCCGAGGTCGTCGTGGTCCACGAGCGCATCGGCCCCGTCCCGGCGCTGGAGCTGATCCGCGAGGTGGCGCTGCGCTTCCCTGCCGTCGGCGTCATCCTCGTCACCTCCGACGCGAGCCCCGGCCTCTTCCAGGCCGCCATGGACTACGGCGCCCGCGGCCTGGTCGCCCTGCCGCTCGGCTACGAGGAACTCGCCAGCCGCGTCCAGGCCGTGGCCCAGTGGTCGGTGGGCGTCCGCCGGCACCTCGGCAGCGGCGGCGACGTGTTCACCGGCGCCGGCGGCACCGTCGTCACGGTCAGCGGAGCCAAGGGCGGGGTCGGGGCGACCCTGACCGCCGTCCACCTGGCGCTCGCCGCCCAGGCGTCGGGCCGCGCCACAGCCCTGGTCGACATGGACCTCCAGTCCGGCGACGTCGCCTCCTACCTGGACGTCCAGTTCCGCCGCTCCGTGGTCGACCTGGCCGCCATCAACGACATCTCGCCGCGCGTCCTGGCCGACGCCGTCTTCCGCCACGACACCGGCCTCGCCCTGCTGCTCGCCCCCGGCGAGGGCGAACGCGGCGAGGAGGTCACCGACCGAGCCGCCCGCCAGGTCGTCAGCGCCCTGCGCTCCCGCTACGAGGTCGTCGTCATCGACTGCGGCGCCCAGCTCGGCGGGGCGGGCGCCGCCGCCGTGGAGATGGCCGACACGGCACTGCTGGTCACCACCCCGGACGTGATCGCCGTCCGGGGCGCCAAGCGGGCCGTGCGGATGTGGGACCGGCTCCAGATCCGCAAGGCGGAGGAGACGACCGTGGTCGTCAACCGGCACACTCGCGGCACCGAGATCCAGCCCCCGCTGATCCGCAGGATCACCGGCACGGCGGTCGCCGCCACCACCGTCCCCGCGGCCTTCAAGGAACTCCAGGGCGCCGTGGACTCCGGGCGCCTCCACGAACTCGACGGCAAGAGCACCGTGAAGCAGGCCCTGTGGGCCCTCGCGGGCGAGCTGGAGCTGGTCGGGACGGCCGGGGGCGACCGCAAGGGCGGCCGGTTCCGCAGCGACCGCGGGTCGGTGAGCTTCCGGCGCCGGAAGGACGGTGGGGGATGAGGACGCACGGCTTACTCGGCCCCGGCGGCCGCCACCGCGACCGCGACCGCGGGCAGGTCACCATCGAGTTCCTCGGCATGTTGCCGACGATCATCGTCACGCTGGTGGTGCTGTGGCAGCTCGTCCTCGTGGGATACACGTTCACCCTCGCGGGTAATGCTGCGGACGAGGCGGTACGCGCGGCGACGGCGGCCGGCCCGGGGGAGCGGCAGGGAGCCTGCCAGGACGCCGGCCGGGACAAGCTGCCGGGGGCCTGGGAGGGGGGCGCCGGAGTGGACTGCGGCACCGCGAACGGATACGTCACGGCCGACGTGCGGCTCGAGGTCCCCATCCTCTTCCCGGGCACCGTCGGCTTCCCCTTCACCGTGCACGGGCACGCGGGGGCGGTCGAGGAGGAGGACGACTGACATGCCGTACCCCCACCGGAAGCGACGGGCCGGCGACCGCGGCCAGGTCGCCATCGAGTACCTCGGCTTCCTCCCGATCCTGGTCGTCGTCGCCCTGGCCGCAGTACAGCTGGGCCTCATCGCCTACACCGCCCAGCAGGCCGGCACGGCGGCCCGCGCCGGCGCGCGGGGGGCCTCGCTCCAGGAGAACGCCCAGGAGGCCTGCACCACGGCGGTCAGCGACTGGCTGGCCGACGGCACCGACTGCCCGCCCTCGTACGGCGGCGACGAGGTGACGGTCACCGCCTCCGTCGCCATCCCCTCCGTCGTGCCGGGCTGGGACTTCGGCGACGCGACCAGGACGGCGACCATGCCGCTCGACCACCGAGCGGACGAGTGACCGCGTGAACGAGGAGCAAGGAGCACCGGACGCATGAGCCTGCGCGCACGCATCCACGCACCCGAGGAGCACGGCGGCCGGGGCGAGGACGGACACCTCGTCGCCTCCTACCGGGCCAAGCTCCTGGAGGAGATCGACCTCGCGGAGATGAGCTCGCTCGCCATGGCCGAGCGCCGGGCCCGGCTGGAGCGCGTCCTCGGGCACATCATCAGCCGCGAGGGCCCGGTCCTGTCCACGGTCGAGCGCTCCCAGCTGATCCGCCGGGTCGTGGACGAGGCCCTCGGTCTCGGCATCCTCGAACCCCTGCTGGAGGACGCCTCGATCACCGAGATCATGGTCAACGGGCCGGACTCGATCTTCGTCGAGCGTGGTGGCCGCGTGGAACAGCTCCCGCTGCGCTTCGCCTCCGAGGACCAGCTGATGCAGACCATCGAGCGGATCGTCTCCACCGTCAACCGCCGCGTGGACGAGTCCAATCCGATGGTCGACGCCCGCCTCCCCTCCGGCGAGCGCGTCAACGTCATCATCCCGCCGCTGTCCCTGACCGGCGCCACGCTCACCATCCGCCGCTTCCCGCGCTCCTTCACCCTGCAGGAACTGATCGGCCTCGGCTCGCTCGACGAGCACATGCTGTACCTGCTGGCCGGACTGGTGCAGGCCCGCTTCAACATCATCGTCTCGGGCGCGACGGGCACCGGGAAGACGACCCTGCTCAACGCCCTCTCCGGCCTGATCCCCGAGACCGAACGCATCATCACCATCGAGGACTCCGCCGAACTCCAGCTCCAGCAGGCCCACGTGATCCGCCTGGAGTCCCGCCCGCCCAACGTCGAGGGCAAGGGCCGGGTCACCATCCGCGACCTGGTCCGCAACTCGCTGCGCATGCGCCCCGACCGCATCGTCGTCGGCGAGGTCCGCGGCGGCGAGTCCCTGGACATGCTCCAGGCCATGTCCACCGGCCACGACGGATCGCTCGCCACCGTCCACGCCAACAGCGCCGAGGACGCCCTGATGCGGCTCCAGACCCTGGCCTCCATGTCGGACGTCGAGATCCCCTTCGTCGCCCTGCACGACCAGATCAACAGCTCCGTCGACGTCATCGTGCAGCTCACCCGGTTCGCCGACGGAGCCCGCCGCATCACCGAGGTCGCCCTGCTGGCCAGCCACGGCGGCGAGCCCTACCGCCTGGCCACGGTCGCCCGCTTCAACGCCCAGCCGATGACCGCCGACGGCCGGATCTACGGCGCCTTCGAGTACTACCCCCTGCCGCGCCGCACCGCCGAACGCCTGTACATGGCGAGCCAGCCCATCCCGCAGGCCTTCGGCGTGGCCCACTCCGCGGAACAGCTCGCCACCCGAGAAGCCAGGTAGGACCGCCCGATGGAACTGCACACGCTCGTCACGCTCACCACCGGCATCACGCTGCTGACCTGCGTCCTGGCGGTCGTCGGCCTGCACTCCTACGCCGCGGGCAAGGCCCAGCGCGAGGCCCTGGTCGACCGTCTCTCCGCCACCGGGCAGCTCCCCTCCGCCGGGCGCAGGCGCCGCTTCCGCACCCTGGACCGCCGCCTGCGCCGCACGAAAGCGGGCCGGAGACTGGAACTGCGCCTGGCGGCGACCGGGCTGGACATCACCCCCGGTGAGTTCTTCGCCTGCATGGTCGCCGCGGTCGCGGGCCTGTGGCTGGTCGGGCAGGCCGCCCTGGCGCCGTTCTTCGGCCCGCTCGCGGGCCTGCTGGGCATCTGGGCGGCGCTCCAGTTCCTCACCTGGCAACGCCAGAAGCGCATCGAGAAGTTCATCAACCAGCTTCCCGAACTCGCCCGCATCCTCGCCAACGCCACCCAGGCCGGTCTCGCCCTGCGCACCGCCATCGGCATGGCGGCGGAGGAGCTGGAGGCCCCGGCCGGCGAGGAACTCGGCAAGGTGGCCGACCAGCTGGCCATCGGCTCCTCGATGGACGACGCGCTCGGTGAACTCGCCGAACGCCTCCCCTCCCGCGAGCTCGTCGTCCTGGTCACCACCCTCGTCCTGTCCAACCGGGCGGGCGGCCAGGTGGTCAGCGCGCTGCGCAACCTGACGGAGACGCTGGAGGAACGCAAGGAGACCCGGCGCGAGGTCCGCACCCAGCTCTCCCAGGTCAGCATGACGTCGTACGCCGTGCCGGTGCTGGGCGTCGGCTCGTTGTTCCTGATGAACGGGGTGAAGGACGGCGCCCTGGAGCGCATGACGGGCTCCCCGGTCGGCCAGGGCGCGGTGATCGTCGCCTTCGGCCTCTACGCCGTCGGCTTCGTCCTCATCCGCCGCCTGTCCCGCATCGACGTCTGAGGAAGGAGGAGCCATGGGACTGCTGCTCGCACTGGTCATGGGCCTGAGCGTCTGGGGCGCCTTCGCCGGCATCCGCATGTACCGGGCCGACGCCAAGCTCCCCGGCGACCTCGCCCTCGCGCTGGAGGTCGGCTCCACCCGCACCGGCGCCGTCGACTCCCTGGTCGACCGCCTGGGCATGCGCTACGCCCCCGCCGTCCAGCGCCTGATGGGCCCGGCCCTGGTCGCCAGGTACCGCCGCCGCATCGACCTGGCCGGCAACCCCGGCGGCCTGACCATCGACCGCTACGCCGCCCGGCGCGCCGTCTACGGCTTCCTGGGCGCCGTCGGCTTCCTGGTCTTCCTCCTGCGCGGCCAGCTCCTCGTCGCGCTGCTGCTGCTGGCCTTCGGGGCGTTCTGGACCGAGGTGGGCATCTGGTCGGCGATCCGCATCCGCAAGGACGTCATCGAGCGCACGCTCCCCGACTTCCTCGACGTCCTGGCCGTCGTGGTCAGCGCCGGCCTCGGCTTCCGCCAGGCCATGGACCGCGTCTCGATGCGCTACGAGGGCCCCTGGGCCGACGAACTGCGCATCACCCTCCGGCAGATGGACCTCGGCATGAGCCGCCGCCAGGCCTTCGCGGAACTGCGCCGGCGCAACGACTCCGAACAGGTGGCGATGTTCGTGACGGCACTCCAGCAGGGCGAGGAACTGGGCGCCCCCATCGTGGACACC
Organism: Streptomyces sp. 63XJN7_1_ISO-PGPR-S23-121; assembly: GCF_056173025.1. Taxonomy (NCBI): domain Bacteria; kingdom Bacillati; phylum Actinomycetota; class Actinomycetes; order Kitasatosporales; family Streptomycetaceae; genus Streptomyces; species Streptomyces sp. 63XJN7_1_ISO-PGPR-S23-121. Next base: position 1,010,002 of record NZ_CM149653.1, read on the forward strand.
CTGGTGTCCCTGGCCAAGGACATGCGCCGCACGGACGCCCAGAACGCCCGTCGCAAGGCCGCCCGGGCCGTCCCCAAGGCCACCATGATGATCACGACGTTCATGGTCCCGGCCACGATGATCCTGCTCGGCGCCGGGCTGATCCTCGGCTCCGGCACGGACTTCGGAACGATCACGGGTGAGTAGGGGAGGACGGACGGCATGGCCACGACCAACCCACCGGCGAGGGACCTGACGGCACGGCAGCCGGACGACCGGCCCGCCCGCACGCCGCGCCGCCGCCGTCCGCCGCGGCCGGCTCCGCTGCTCGCCGCCCTGCCCGCGCCTCCGCCCGCCCGCACCGCCCACGGCCCCGCACCGGACGCCCCGGCGACGCCCCTGCTGCCGCCGGGCCGAACACCCTCGGGGCCACAGCCGGGAACTCCGGGGAGCCCGGTCCGGCCGGTCGTCGACAGCGCCGTACGCCCGGACGCCCCGCCGGCCGCGGAGGGGCCGTCCCCCGGCCCCGGGGAGGCGACGGCGGCACCCGCGCTCACCCTCCAGGTCAACGCGTTGCAGGCCCTGTGCCGCCAGGTCTTCGGCTTCCGCCTGGCCATGATCGCGCTGGCCGCCCCCGCCGCCCTCCTCAACGCCAGCCCGGGCCTGGGCGCCCGCCTGGTCGGCGCCGCCGTGGTCGTCACCTTCATGGCCTCGTACGTCCTCGTCCGCGACTGGGAGCGCTTCGGCCCCCTCCTGCTGTGCCACCCCACGCTCCTGGCGGTGGACACGCTGTTCGGCTCCCTGCTCCTGATCTCGGCGGGCCCCGACACGACCCTCGCCTACGTCAGCGTCTGCACCCCGCTCCTCGCCGGGCTCGTCTACGGCTGGCGCGGAGCGGCCGTCTTCGCCTCCCTCCAGTCGCTGATCCTGCTGCTGGTCCACGCGACGCTGGACCCGCACCCGGGCGTGGCGGAGGCGTCGCTCCTGCCGGGCCTGTGCGTGATCTCCGGGGCGGCGGGTTCCAGCCTGCGCGGGCTGCTGCTGCGCTTCGGCTCGGCCACCGAGGCCCTGACGGCGGTCCGGGCCCGGCTGGCGGTCACCGAGGCGGTGAGCGCCGAACGCGCCCGCCTCGCCCGTGAACTGCACGACTCCGTCGCCAAGACCCTGCACGGCGTGGCCCTGGCGGCCGAGGGCCTGGCCGCCACGGCGGGCAGCGGGCGCATGGACCCGGCCCTGGCCAGGCGCCAGGCGGAACTGGTGGCCCGTTCGGCCCGCAGAGCCGCGGCCGAGTCCCGCGAACTCCTGACCGACCTGCGCCGGGAGACGGATCCGGCACAGGGCACGGACATCGCGGCCGAACTGAATCAAAGGGTCCGGGAGTTCACCGCCCGCACCGGGGTGCCCGCCAGCTGCCATCCGCCCGCGGCGGACGCGCCGGTCCCCCCGGTGCCCCCGGCGGTCGCCCGGCAGCTCCTCACCATCGTCTCCGAGGCCCTGGAGAACGCCCACCGTCACGCCGCACCGGCCCACGTCCACGTGTGCGCGGCCGTGCGGGACGACTGCCTGCGCATCAGCGTCCACGACGACGGCACCGGCCTCCCCGCGGACACCGACCTCGAACGCCTGAGCGGCTCGGGCCACTTCGGCCTGGTCGGCATGGTCGAGCGGGCGGCCTCGGTGGGTGCCCGCATCCGCATCGGCCGGGGCGGCCACGCCCGGGGGACCGAGGTTCGCGTGGACCTGCCGCTGTCCGCCCTGACACCTGCTCCCGGCGCGAGCACGCGGGCATGAGCACGGCGTACCCGTCGACCCCACGACAGGAGAGGACACACCCGATGCCGGACGACGACACGAACGGGAACGGCCACCCGCTCCACCCCTTCCCGCCGCCCGCGCCGGCCGCCGCCCTACGGGTCGTCGTGGCCGACGACAACCCGGTCGTCCGCGCCGGTCTCACCGCGCTGCTCTCCGGCCGGCCGGACATCACGGTCGTCGCCGAGGCCGCCGACGGCCGCCAGGCCTGCGAGGCCGCGCAGCGTCACCACCCCGACGTGGTCCTCCTGGACGTCCGCATGCCCGGCGTGGACGGCATCTCCGCCCTTCCGTACCTGGTGGGCATCGCCTCGGTCATGATGCTGACGTACAGCGGGGAGTCGGAGACCGTCCGGGAAGCCCTGCGACGCGGTGCGGGGGGGTACCTGGTCCACGGCGAGTTCACCGCCGACCAGTTGGTGGCGGCGGTACGGGACGTCCGGCGCGGCCGGGCCCACTTCACACCGACGGCGGCGGACGCGCTGCTGTCCCAGCTGCGCGAAGAAGGGCGTGGAAGTGCGAGTGCACACGAAGAAAGAAGTCCGAGCTCCGCCGTACTGCGCTCAAGTAGGCCGATTTCCGCACAAGGACTTTCGCAACTGCAACCGCATATGGGACAGTCGTCGTCGAGTACTCCCGACAGGTCGCGGTTCCAGCTGAGCACGAGGGAGGTGGAGATCATGGACCACATCGCATCCGGCATGAACAACCAGCAGATCGCCGCCACGTGCTTCATCAGCGAGAAGACGGTCAAGAACCACATCAACCGCATCTTCGCCAAGCTCCACAGCACCAGCCGCTCCGAAGCCACCGCCAAGTGGCTGGGCCTGGGGTGAGCGCGATGGACCGTCCCACGGTGCGCGATTGGGCCCGCATTTGGGCCCTGGGGCCCTCGGCGGGCCGGGCGAACCCGCCTTACGTTCCCGACGTCGAGCGCGGCACCGGCCACCCTGGAGGGCAACACCATGAGCAACTGGCTGCACACGACCGTCGCACACCTCACCTCCCGCGCCGCGCGGAACGACAAGGGCCAGACGGCGGTGGAGTACCTGGGGATCATCGCGGTGGTGGTGGCGATCGTACTGGCGATCACGGGGACGGACATCGGGCAGACGATCTACAACGCGATCACAGACAAGATCACCGAAGTCACCGGTGGCTGAAGCCCGGACACTTTCGCGGCGATGGAGGGCAGGCTTTCCCCATCTACATCACGGTGGTGGGAGGCCTGCTCTTTCTCGCACTTGCGTACTTCGCGGTCGGCCAGGCCGCAGCGACTCGTAGTGAGGCTCAGACAGCAGCGGACGCTGCGGCACTCGCAGCGGCGTTGGAAACGCGCGATGCCCTCGCGGACCAGTGGCTCGAGAACGTGACCAAGCCGGACACCTGGCAGGACATTTTCGACGGCAAGGCAGCAGTCCCCAGCGCGTGTTGGCGCGCTCAGCAACTGGCGGCAAGCAACGATGCAACTGTGGACTGCAGCGTGATCGACCCCTTGTCCTACAGAGTTGTGGCCGAGACCAATAAGGCTGTCGGTGACACCATCGTGTCGGGCACAGAAGACCAGCGAGCCACGGAGTCCGCCACTGCCGTCATCGAGCCCCGTTGCTCGTTCGATCTGCCCAGTGGGGACGTCGGGGACGACGTGTTGCCCCGGCTCTCGTGCAAGGGCGAGGAGTGGGATCTGGATCCGGACGACCTCCTGGACCTGCCGAAGCCCGAGGATCTGTTCGACGTCCATCTGGCCGACTGACATGCGAACGACGAGGACGAAGGAAGCGGAGTCATGAGTATTCGGTTCACCCCCGGGGTCGGTAGGGGAGCGGTCGCAGTGACCGTTGCGCTCGGGCTGGCCTTCGGCGTGGTCGGTTGCGGTGGCGACAGCGACAACGACAAGCCTCGGGCCTCGGCGTCCTCGCCCGGGACCGACGGGTCGCAGCCGAGTCCGCAGGAGGGGCAGTCGGACGAGGTTCTGGCCGAACTGAAAGGCCCTTCCGGCCTGCTGCTGGCGATCACCGCTGCGCAGCGTGACTCCGGCGGTTTCGTCACAGTGAGCGGTGACCTCAAGAATGAGGGCAGCAAAACCACCACCGTCCCGGCTCAGTTGAGCGGGAACGAGACCGAGATCATCCGTAACGGCAGGTCCCTCGGCGGAGCAACGTTGGTGGATTCCAACGGCAAGAAACGGTATTACGTGCTGCGCGACACCGAAGGCCGACCGTTGACCACAACCAACTTCTCCGCTCTGAAGTCGGGGGAAACGCTCCCCGTCTTCATGCAGTTCCCCGCCCCTCCGGCGGACGCGACCGAGGTGACGTTCCAGCTGCCCATGTTCTCGGCTGCCAGCATCGAGATCTCCGGGTGAGGCCCACCATGACCCCGACCCCCCGCCTCACCCTGGCTCTCACCACCGTCACCCTTCTGCTCGCCACGAACCTCTACGGCGCCGCCACCGCACACGCCGACGACGACCCCGTCGACCCGCCAGGCACCGAGGCTTCCGCCTCCGCTCCCGTCGACGTCGATCCCAACGACCCCGACCTGAAGCTCCCCGACGGGGCCACGCTCGCGCAGGCCAAGGTGCTGGACATCAAGTCGGTCGTCGAGGACCAGAGCGGTGACGAGCGACGCGAGGACACCAACACCGACGTGACCTTCGCGCTCCAGGCCGAGGTGCTGTTCGGCAAGGACAGCGCGAAACTCGGCGGCGAGGCCAGGTCCCGGGTCGCGGGCATCGCCGAGGAGATCAGGAACCAGAAGGCGAACAAGATCCGCGTCTTCGGCTTCACCGACAACCTCGGCTCCGACGCCCACGGCGACGTCCTGTCCAAGCAGCGCGCCAACGCCGTGCAGGACCTCCTCGCCCAGACCCTGAGCGACGCCGGCATCACCTACGAGGTCCGCGGCTACGGCGAGGACTACCCCATCGCCGACAACTCGACGGAGGCGGGCCGCAAGAAGAACCGCAGGGTCGAGGTCTCCTTCCCGCGCACCTCGTGACGCTCCGGCAGCCGACCACCGGCCGGCGTCGCCCCCGCGACGCCGCCCGCCGTCCCTACTCCTCCTCCGCCCCCGGGGTCCGCACCGCCTCCACCCGCACCCCGGCCCGCACACCCCACCCGGCCATCGCCCCCGCCTCGGCCTCCAGCACGTGCCGGGCACGCGGCCGCGGCAGCCCCAGCCGGCCCGGGCGCATGGTGCGCACCGCGATGACGGTGAGGCGCCGGTCCAGATAGGCCACGTCGATGGGGAACCGCATCCGGAAGGTGTGCACGCTGTTGGCAGGCGTCAGCAGCAGCGCCCCGTCGACCGAGTCCCGCCCCAGCAGCCCCCGCGTACGGGCCCGGTAGGACGCGGCGATCTCCAGCGGCACGGTGACCGCCCTCCCGTCCGGTCCGCCTGCCACGACCAGGCGCCCCCGCCCGTCCCGCCAGCGCCGCCCCATGCCGACTCCCTCCCCGCGCCGCGCCCCGGCGCCCCGCCCGGACCGCGAAATGCCGTTGTCCCGCGGTCCGGGCCAAGTGTAGGAAGGGCCCATGACCGCACTCGGCGTCGTGTTCCGTCCCCAGCTCGCCCCCGAACGGCTGCGTGCCGTGGCCCGCGTCGCGGAGGACTCCGGACTGGAGGAGCTGTGGCTGTGGGAGGACTGCTTCCTCGAAGGAGGCATCGCCACGGCCGCCGCCGCCCTCGCATGGACCGAACGGCTCCGGGTCGGCGTCGGGCTGCTCCCCGTGCCGTTGCGGAACGTGGCCGTCACCGCCATGGAGGCCGCCACCCTGCACCGGATGTTCCCCGGCCGCGCGGTCCTCGCCGTCGGGCACGGCGTGCAGGACTGGATGGGCCAGGTCGGGGCGCGGGCGGAGTCGCCCATGACCCTGCTGCGGGAGTACCTCCTCGCCCTGCGGGCCCTGCTGCGCGGGGAGCGGGTGACGACCGAGGGCCGGTACGTCCGGCTCGACGACGTCGCCCTCGACTGGCCGCCCGCCCAGCGGGCCGAGGTGCTCGCCGGGGTCACCGGGCCCCGTTCCCTGCGGCTCGCCGGGGAGGCCGCCGACGGCACCGTCCTCACCGCGGCCAACCCGCCCGACGCCGTGCGGCGGGCCCGCCGGCTCGTCGACGAGGGCCGGACGGCCGCCGGGCGGACGGAGCCGCACCAGGTGGTCGTGTACCTCCTCGCGGCCACCGGACCCGGCGCCGCCGAACGGCTGCGGGCCGAGCAGCGGGCGGAGGGTCTCGCGGCGGTGCCGGACCTGGGTGTCGCCGGGGACGCCGACGCCGTCGCCAAGGCCGTCCGGCGGCTCGCCGAGGCCGGCGCCGACACCGTCGTCCTCCAGCCGACGGGGGACGAGCCCGACCCCGAGGGCTTCGTACGGTTCGCCGCCCAGCAGGTCCGGCCCCTCCTGGACTAGCACCGCCGACCGCCGACCGTACCGACCGGCACGACACACAGATCGGATCCAGCGCCCCATGACCCCCGCCGCCGCCCGCTCCTTCGACGAACTCGTGGCCGAGGGCGCTGCCGTCCCCACCGAAGGGTGGGACTTCACCTGGTTCGAGGGGCGGGCCACCGAGGAACGGCCGTCCTGGGGATACGCGCGGTCCATGGCCGGGCGGCTGGCCGGGGCCGGCGCCGTGCTGGACGTACAGACCGGCGGCGGCGAGGTCCTGGAGCTCGCCCTCGGCCTCGCCGCCCCCGACCGGCCCCTGCTCGTCGTCGCCACCGAGGGGTGGGCGCCGAACGTCGCCAAGGCCACCGGACTGCTCCGCCCGCGCGGCGTCGCCGTGGTCGCCGCGCCCGACGACGCGCCGCTCCCCTTCGCGGACGGCGGCTTCGACCTCGTCGTCAGCCGGCACCCCGTCCGGCCGCACTGGACGGAGATCGCCCGCGTGCTCCGGCCCGGCGGTACGTACTTCGCCCAGCACGTCGGGCCCGCCAGCGTCTTCGAGCTCGTCGAGTTTTTCCTCGGCCCCCTGCCCGAGGAGAACCGCACCGCCCGCCACCCCGACCTGGAGCGTGCCGACGCGGAGGCCGCCGGGCTGGAGGTCGTCGGCGTGCGGGCGGAGCGGCTGCGGATGGAGTTCCACGACATCGGCGCCGTCGTCCACTTCCTGCGCAAGGTCGTGTGGATGGTCCCCGGGTTCACCGTCGAGGAGTACCGGCCCCGCCTTCGCGAGCTGCACGACCGCATCGAGGCCGATGGGGCCTTCGTGGCCCACAGCGCGCGCCAGCTCTTCGAGGCCCGCAAGCCGGACGCGTAGGCCCCGGCCGCCCGCAGGTGCCCGTGCGGGCGGACATGGCCAGGAACTGCCGTTCGATCCGCCGCGCGCCCCGCCGCCGTTCGAGTGATTCTCGCGGTTCTCGTCATGAGGGAACGTCAGGGCCGACGCGGGCCGGCGGCCGTCCTCGAAGACGGAGAAGTGTGCCCGGCCGAGTGGATCATTCCGGGTGTTCGTGACATACCTTCGCAAATATCCGCGCTCCGGAGGAGGTGTGCGGAATCACCCCGCGATCCTCACAGGATTTCCACATCGTTATCCACCCCTGACCCGCACGGGTCGGAACCGCCCACCGTGATCACGTACATTCGAGGCAGGTAATTCGCGTCAGCAAAGCTGCGCGTGTGGCACCGCGCAGTGGAGGGGGCTGCGCGGTGCCGGGTCAAGCGGGCGTTCGCCGGCGGCGTCACCCGGTGGTGGGACGCGGAGGCGTTCCGTCGTGCGAGGCCCGGCGCGGAGGTGAAGCCCAGCGTGGCCACTCCTGTCACCCGCCTGTCACCCGTTTCCCGTGGAATTCCAAGGGAATGGCCGCGTTCTGGCCATGATTCAGGGCGGAATGGGCTATTCCATGGCCACCCGGGCGTCGCCGGGTGATTCCGGAGAGTAGTTGTGGCACGCCGATGCGCGCGACTTCACTTACGAAGGGTTATGGTGGAAACCCCCCCTCGGGCCGGTCCGTCTCCCCCCCCACGGACCGGCCCGTTTTTTCTGCCCTCGGTGACGCCCCGCCCGCCCGGCTCCCGGTACACCGCCGCCGGGCCCGCCCGCACCCCGACCCGCCCGGGTGCCCCGAGGGGCGCCTGTCATGAGGAGTTCACCGGTGCGTCGTCCTGTGCCGTTGCATGGCGAAGCCCGTTCCCGGGCATAAGGCAAGCAGGTCGACGCCCGAACCACGGGCATCGGATCTCAGCGGACGGCACGTAGCCCGTCCGCCCGGGAGGCCCTTTGCACCAGCCCTACCGTGCGGTCACGGCGCGGAAGAAGTGGCGGAGGGCCGGTTCGCGGCCCGCGCCCGTGCAGGGCGGCCGACGACCGGCCGGCTCTTTCCCGCCCTCCCGGCCCAGCGTCCACTTCGTCGCTCCCCGACCTCTTCCGAGGGGGTACGTCCTTCCGTGGTGACCAGCACAAAGCGCCACAAGCCAGATCGGCGCACCTACGTTCTCGACACCAGCGTCCTGCTGGCCGACCCAGGCGCCCTGAACCGCTTCGACGAGCACGAGGTCGTGCTCCCGATCGTCGTGGTCACGGAGCTGGAGGCCAAGCGGCACCATCCCGAACTCGGCTACTTCGCCAGGCAGGCCCTGCGCCTGCTCGACGAGTTCCGCGTGCGGCACGGCCGCCTGGACGCCCCCATCCCCATCGGGGATCTCGGCGGGACCGTGCGTGTCGAGCTCAACCACTCGGACCCCAGCGTGCTGCCCACCGGCTACCGCCTGGGGGACAACGACTCCCGCATCCTCGCGGTCGCCCGCAACCTGCAGGCCGAGGGGTTCGACGTCACCGTCGTGTCGAAGGACCTCCCGCTCAGGATCAAGGCGTCCTCCGTCGGCCTGCTCGCCGAGGAGTACCGCGCCGAGCTCGCCATCACGGACGCCTCCGGCTGGACCGGCATGTCCGAACTCACCCTGCCGGGTGAACAGGTGGACGTGCTCTTCGAGGAGGGCCGGGTCCACGTCCCCGAGGCCGCCGAGCTGCCCGTGCACACGGGTCTGACCATCCAGTCGGAGCGCGGCAAGGCGCTCGGCCGCGTCACGCCCGACGGGAACGTCAGGCTGGTGCGCGGCGACCGGGAGGCGTTCGGCATCAAGGGCCGCAGCGCCGAGCAGCGCATCGCACTCGACCTGCTCCTGGACCCGGACGTCGGCATCGTGTCGATGGGCGGCCGGGCCGGCACCGGCAAGTCGGCGCTGGCGCTGTGCGCGGGACTGGAGGCCGTGCTGGAACGCCGGCAGCACCAGAAGGTGATGGTCTTCCGCCCGCTGTACGCGGTCGGCGGGCAGGAGCTCGGCTACCTGCCCGGCTCCGAGGCGGAGAAGATGAGCCCCTGGGCCCAGGCGGTCTTCGACACGCTGTCGGCGGTCACCAGCCGCGAGGTCATCGAGGAGGTCACCGCCCGCGGCATGCTGGAGGTCCTGCCGCTCACCCACATCCGCGGCCGCTCGCTGCACGACGCGTTCGTGATCGTGGACGAGGCCCAGTCGCTGGAGCGGAACGTCCTGCTGACCGTCCTGTCCCGCATCGGCGCCAACTCGAGGGTCGTCCTGACCCACGACGTGGCGCAGCGGGACAACCTGCGGGTGGGGCGGTACGACGGAGTCGTCGCCGTCGTCGAGAAACTGAAGGGCCATCCGCTCTTCGCCCACGTCACGCTGACGAGGTCCGAGAGGTCGCAGATCGCGGCACTTGTCACCGAAATGCTGGAGGACGGGCACATCTGAGAACTCCGACCCGACACGGGTCGGTTGTCCCGACGGTCGACGCCGTCCGGAAAGGCGAAGAGCCTAGCCGGGCGGCGTCTTCGCGCGGGGAGGTTTCTCGAAATCCCCAGGGCCAAACGGGATGTGAGCTTTCACACGCAGCACAGAATTGCCTCACCCCGGCGGGTTACGGCAGAGTCTCATTCCTGTCAGGCCCCGCATACGACACATCTGTACCCCCAGCGGTACGGCACCACAGAAGCACCAGATCCAACTCCATAGCAGCGTCGTATGCCGCCCGAGCACCACGCGGCGCTCCCGTCGAGGGAGTTGTCCACCGGGCCCGCGCCTTCCGTGACCCGTAGTTGGGGAGGCCAGTGCCAGGGGCACGATTGCGTCCGCGAGGGTCACCGAAGCGGGCGATGCTGGAAGGAAACCGTGTGAGCCGGATCTCGGTCCGGGGATTCGCAGTGGCCTCGGCCACGGCGGTCACCGCAGTCGGAAGCGTCGTCGGCGTTGCCTCGGGCAGCACCGCGCAGAACCACGACGCGGAGGCGACGGCAGCAGGCACGACGCTGCTCGCGGACATCCCCATGGGCGAGCAGGCGCAGGTGCAGACCGCGTCCCTGACGCAGCAGGCCGACGTACAGGCCATCGCCGCGGACGTGAGCGCCAAGAAGGACGCCGAGGAAGCGGCCCGCAAGGCAGCCGCCGAGACCGCCGTCGCCAAGCAGGAGAAGGCGAAGAAGGCGGCCGAGGAGGCCAAGGAGCGCAAGGCGGAGCAGGAAGCCGCCAGCCGCGACGCCGAGCGCGAGTCCGTCAGCTTCGCCGTCCAGAGCTCCTACAGCGTCGGCCAGATCCAGGCGATGGCGCGTCAGATGGTCCCCAGCGGCCAGTTCCAGTGCTTCAGCAACATCGTGGACCACGAGTCCAGCTGGAACTACCGGGCCGTCAACGCGTCCTCCGGCGCCTACGGCCTCTTCCAGGCCCTGCCCGGGTCCAAGATGTCCTCGGTCGGCTCCGACTGGCAGACCAACCCGGCCACCCAGATCAAGTGGGGCCTCAACTACATGGACAGCCGCTACGGCAGCCCGTGCGACGCCTGGGCCTTCTGGCAGAACAACCACTGGTACTGAGCCGGCCCGGCACGGTCCGCCGCTCAACCTCGCGCAGCCCCTCACCGTCCTACGGTGAGGGGCTTTCGCGCTCCCGCCATGTACGGTCGGACCGGAACGACTCCTGGGGGAGTGGTGGGGACGGACGGGGGAAGAGGACGGATCATGTCGCGAGTGCCAGGGTGGCTCGGCCGGCTCGGCGCCGGACTGACCCGGATGAGCAGCCAGTTGGACCAGCGTCGCGCCGAGGCGGAGCGCGAGGACCCCGAGACCGACGGTGTCGTACCGGGGCACGTCTTGGTGCAGGTGTCCGCGCCGGACACGGACCACGCGTCCGCCGGGCACGGGCACAGGCTCGTGGACCACACGCCCGTCGCCCGGGACCGGCCCGACCCCGCCCAGGCGGTGCCGTGGGGCATGCGGGTCGCGGCCGAGGCCGGGTGGCGGCTGCTGGTCCTCGCGGGCACCCTCTGGGTGCTGATGAAGGTGATCAGCGCCGTGCAGCTGGTGGTGCTGGCGTTCGTCGCCGCACTGCTGATCACGGCCCTGCTCCAGCCGGCCGTGGGCTGGCTGCGGCGGCACGGGGTGCCCCGCGGACCGGCCACGGCCCTCACCGCCATCCTCGGATTCGTGGTGATGGGCCTGATCGGCTGGTTCGTCACCTGGCAGGTCATGGAGAACATCGACAACCTCTCCGACCAGGTCCAGGACGGCATCGACGAGCTGCGCATCTGGCTGCTGAACAGTCCCTTCCACGTCACCGACAAGCAGATCAACGAGATCGCCAAGAACCTGCGCGACGCGGTCGGCGCCAACACCGACCAGATAACCTCCGCGGGACTCGAGGGCGTCACGGTCGTCGTCGAGGCGCTCACCGGCATCCTGCTGGCCGCCTTCTCCACGCTGTTCCTGCTCTACGACGGCCGGCGCATCTGGCAGTGGACGCTCAAGCTGGTGCCCGCCGCGGCCCGGCCGGGCGTCGCGGGTGCCGGCCCGCGCGCCTGGCGGACGCTCACCGCGTACGTGCGCGGCACGGTCGTGGTGGCACTGATCGACGCCATCTTCATCGGCCTCGGCATCTACTTCCTCGACGTGCCGATGGCCGTGCCGCTGGCCGTGTTCATCTTCCTGTTCGCCTTCATCCCGCTCGTCGGCGCGGTGGTCTCGGGCGCCCTCGCGGTCGTCGTGGCGCTGGTGACGCAGGGCATGTTCGCGGCGGTCATGACGCTCGTCGTCGTGCTGGTGGTCCAGCAGATCGAGGGCCACATCCTCCAGCCGTTCATCCTCGGGCGCGCGGTGCGGGTCCACCCGCTCGCGGTGGTGCTGTCGGTGGCCGCCGGCGGCATGGTGGCCGGCATCGGCGGCGCGGTGGTCGCCGTACCGCTGGTGGCGGTGACCAACACCGTCGTGGGCTATCTGCGGGCCTACTCCCGCGAGACCGCCGTCCGGCAGACGCCCAGGCCACGCGGCGCGGCCCCGACCGACGCGTCCCCCGCGGCGGAACAGCGGCCCGGTCCCGACGGGGCCGAGCCGGCGCCCGAGACGCCCCCGGCCTAGCGACGCGAAAGGGGCCCCGCTCACCAGGACGGTGAGCGGGGCCCCTTTCCGCCGGGTCCGGCGGTACTACTGGGCGAGGACCGCCTCGGCGTCCAGCGTGGCGCCGACGGCCTCGACCACAGCGGCGATCTTGAAGGCCTCCTGGATGACCTCGCGGTCGATCCCGGCCTTGCGCAGCACCTGCTCGTGCGAGTCCAGGCACATGCCGCAGCCGTTGATGGCGGACACCGCGAAGGACCACAGCTCGAAGTCGACCTTGTCGACGCCCGGGTTGCCGATGACGTTCATCCGCAGACCGGCGCGCAGGGTGCCGTACTCGTGGTCCGACAGCAGGTGCCGGGTGCGGTAGAAGACGTTGTTCATCGCCATGATGGCGGCGGCCGACTTGGCGGCCGTGTACGCCTCGGGCGAGAGGTTCGCCTTCGCCTCCGGCTCCAGCTCGCGCAGCACGATCGGGGAGCGCGAGGCGATGGCGGTCGCCAGCACGGTGCCCCACAGCTGCTGCGCCGGGAGGTCGGAGTTGCCGATGACCGAGCCCAGGTTGAGCTTCAGGTCCTTGGCGTAGTCCGGTATGGCGGACTTCAGGGAGTCGAGGGACATGTCGGTCACTCCCCGGCCAGCAGCGCGACCGGGTCGAGGGTCTCGTCGCCCTTGCTCCAGTTGCACGGGCAGAGCTCGTCGGTCTGCAGGGCGTCGAGGACCCGCAGGACCTCCTTGGGGTTACGGCCGACCGAGCCGGCGGTCACCATGGAGAACTGGATCTCGTTGTTCTGGTCCACGATGAACACGGCGCGCTTCGCGAAGCCGTCCTCGCCCTCGATGCCGAGGTCGCGCATCAGCTCGTGCTTGGAGTCCGCCATCATCGGGAACGGCAGGTCGGTCAGGTCCGGGTGGTCCTTGCGCCAGGCGTGGTGCACGAACTCGGAGTCGCCGGAGAAGCCGAGGACCTGGGCGTCACGGTCGGCGAACTCGTCGTTCAGCTTGCCGAAGGCGGCGATCTCGGTCGGGCACACGAAGGTGAAGTCCTTGGGCCACGCGAAGACGACCTTCCACTGACCCTCGTAGGTCTTGTGGTTGATCTGCTCGAACTCCTTGCCCTTCTCCAGCGAGACGCAGGCGGTCAGATCGAACTCGGGGAACTTGTCACCGACAGTGAGCACGTGCTCTCCAAAAGTGCAGCGAAGAAACACCCAGTTTGCAAGTGTTTCCCATGGGTTGGACGTTAGTGATGTTGGCACAGAGTGCATTGATTAGTGAAATAGCTACACTCGGTCGAGTTGATCGGAGGTGGCTATTAGTGACAGGGAAGAAGAGGCAGCCCAGCCTCGCCCAGCTGCGGGCTTTCGCCGCGGTCGCCGAGCATCTGCACTTCCGCGATGCCGCCGCCGCGATAGGCATGAGCCAGCCGGCGCTCTCCGGCGCCGTCTCCACGCTGGAGGAGACACTCGGTGTCACCCTCCTGGAGCGTACGACGCGCAAGGTGCTGCTCTCTCCGGCGGGGGAGCGGCTCGCCGTGCGGGCGAAGGCGGTGCTGGCGGAGGTCGGGGCGCTGCTGGAGGAGGCGGAGGCCGTGCGCGCGCCGTTCACCGGGGCGCTCCGGCTCGGCGTCATCCCGACCGTGGCGCCGTACCTGCTCCCGACGGTCCTGCGGCTGGTCCACGACCGCTATCCCGACCTCGATCTCCAGGTCCACGAGGAGCAGACGGCGAGCCTGCTCGACGGTCTCGCGTCGGGCCGCCTCGACCTGTTGCTGCTGGCGGTCCCGCTCGGTGTCCCCGGCATCACCGAACTGCCGCTGTTCGACGAGGACTTCGTGCTCGTCACCCCGCTCGACCACCGGCTCGGCGGCCGGGAGGGCATCGGACGGGGCGTGCTGCGCGAGCTGAACCTGCTGCTGCTCGACGAGGGCCACTGCCTGCGCGACCAGGCCCTCGACATCTGCCGGGAGGCCGGCCGCGCGGACGTCCCGGCGACCACGACGGCGGCGGGCCTGTCGACGCTGGTGCAACTGGTGGCGGGCGGCCTCGGCGTGACGCTGCTGCCGCGCACGGCGGTCCGCGTGGAGACGTCCCGCTCCAGCCAGCTCCTCACCGGTTCCTTCGCCGACCCGGCACCCAGCCGCCGCGTCGCCCTCGCCATGCGCACGGGCGCGGCCCGCTCCGCCGAGTACGAGGAGCTGGCGGTGGCGCTCCGGGAGGCCATGGAGGAACTCCCGGTGCGCACGGTCCGCGGCTGACGGGCGCCGCGCCGGGACCGCCGGCGCCTCCGGGCGCGCGGAGGCCCGGACGGGCACGGGAAGCGTGCCGCGTCCGGGCCCGGGCAGGCCGGGGGGCTACTCCGTCCGCAGGCCCTCGGGCCGCATCAGGCGCAGCAGCGGCGGCAGGCTGGCCAGGGTCACCACCAGGACGACCGAGGCGCCGATGCCGGTCATCGACAGGACGCCGGCCCAGTCGACGGCGACCGGGGTGGCCGTCATCTTCAGCAGCACCGTGCCCAGCGTCAGGCCGACCACCGTGGCCAGCACCAGTCCCAGCGCGATCGGTATCGCGGTCTGCCACAGCACCGACAGGCTCAGCGTGCGGCGCCGGGTGCCGAAGGCGACCAGGGACGACAGCAGCTTCCTGCGCTCGCGCAACTGCTCCAGCTGCGAGACCAGCAGACTCGCGCCGATCAGCGCCAGCACGCACGCGGCGCCGACGAACAGACCGGTGCGGATGGCGTCGAACCGGCCGGTGCGCTCCGTGGCCGACCAGACCATCGGGTACGCCAGCGGATCCAGGGCCGCCGCGGTGTTGCGCACCCGGTCGTACACGTCCGGCACGGACTCGTCGAGCCTGAGGTAGGCGTGCCCGGTCAGCGCCGGGGCGAGCGACTCGGGCAGCGCCTTCGGCGTGATCAGGAATCCGCCCCGGTCGATCCCGGCGAGCAGGCCCCGGCGCGGCGCCGCCTCGTGGACACCCGACGGCACCTTCCAGGGGAGCACCAGGCTCCTCTTCGGGTTGCCCTCGTACGTCGGGTCGAGGTACATCGTCCGGCCGGGCTTCGCCAGCGCCATCACGTCGAGACCGGTGTCCCACTCGGCCCCGCGCACGGCGAAGACGTCACCGTCGCGGCAGGAGGTCAGCGTCGCGATCTCGCGCAGCGCGACGCAGTCGCCCACGGTGACCGTCGTCGTGTTCTGCGGGTCGCTGCGCCGGTCGCCGACGTAGCCCTCGGAGTAGGAGAAGACCTCGTCGACACCCCGGGTGGCCCGGAACCTGCCCGCGGCCGCGGCCACCGGTGCCTCGCTCGGCAGGGCCACCTCCATCTGCGCCTGCGTGAGGTCCTTCCCGGTGCTCCGGGTGTAGTCGTCGTCCACGCCCGCGAACAGCATCTGCAGGGCGATCGCCCCGGCGACGGCCACGGCGATGCCGTTGACCATGCGGGCCGCCGTGCCGCTGCTCAGTTGCAGCCGGCGCACGGCCAGCTGCCAGGACACGGCGCCCGGGCCGAGCCGGGCGACGACCGTCTCCACGATCCACGGCAGCAGCGCGGTGACGCCGACGAGCAGCAGGACGACGCCGCCGCTCACCAGGTACTGATTGAAGTCCCCGTTGTCGCGGCCCTGGCCGACCATCGGGTACAGCATCGCCAGGCCGGCCACCGGCAGCAGCAGCCGCCACCACAGGCGCCGGCGTGCGGGCCTGGCCGTGCGCACCACGCCGAGCGGCTCGATGACCACACCGCGCAGCGCGAGCAGCGTCACCATGACGGCCGCCGCCGGCACCGCCACCGCGACCAGTAGTGCCAGCAGCGGGGACGGGTTGAGGTAGCTGGGGAACACGCTGATGCGGAACACCTCGGCCGTACCCGCGAGCTGGCGCCCGATCAGGAAGAACCCGGCACCGAAGAGCAGACCGAGCACCGCGCCCGCCAGCGCCTCGCCGGCCGCGATGCGCCGGGTCATGCGGCTGTCGGAGCCGACCAGCCGCAGCGCCGCGAGCCGCCGGTCGCGCCGCTCGCCGCCGAAGCGCACGGCGGCGGCGATGAACACCGCCACCGGCATCAGCAGCACCACGAAGACGACGAGGACGAGCAGGAGGAGCACGGGGTCGGCCTGCTCGGTCCCCGGGTCGGGGTCGCCGAAGTGGTCGATGCGGACGATCCGGCCGCTGTCGAGGTACGGCTCGAGGCCGTCGGCGCCCCGGTAGAAGGCGAGTTCGTGCGAGCCGATCAGCCCGATCTCCCCGATCGTGCCGCTGATCCGCTCCGGCAGCCGCTCCCGCAGCAGTGCGCCGGAGTCCGACTCCAGCAGCTCCTTCAGGGCGGGGGAGACGACCATCTCGCCCACGGCGGGGAACTTCGCCACCCCCGGCGGCAGCGGTGCCTTCGCCCCCTCGACGTCCAGCGCGCGGCCCCGGACGGTGTCGTCCCGGAAGTCGGTGTCGACGTCGGCGACGATCAGGGTGTCGTCGGCCTTGGCGGGCCGGTCGTCGGTGAAGGTGATGTCGGTGCGCGCGGCCTCCCGCTCGTGGCGGACGGCGAGGGCGTTCGGCAGGGCCGTCGTGAGCAGCAGCAGTGCCACGCCCAGCCCGACGCCGACGGCCGTCAGTACCGCCCGGGTCCAGCCCTCGCGCCCGCCGGTGACGGTGAAGCGCACGCCCAGGGCCAGGTCGCGGGCCCACTGGCCGACGTTCATACGGCGCGCTCCATGTCCCGCGACCTGCCGTCCCGTACGACGACCTCGCGGTCGGAGTACGCCGCCACCCGCGCCTCGTGCGTGACCAGCACGACGGCGGCGTTGGTGGACCGGGCGGCGTCCGTGAGCAGCTCCATGACCCGCTCGCCGTTGAGGGAGTCCAGGGCACCGGTCGGCTCGTCGGCGAACAGCACGCGGGGGTTGGTGACGAGCGAGCGTGCCACGGCGACGCGCTGCCCCTGACCGCCGGAGACCTCGCCGGGCCGCTTCTTTCGCAGGTCGTCGACCTCCAGCCGCTCCATCCAGGTCAGCGCGGCCCGCTCGGCCTCCTTGCGGGAGGTGCCGTTCAGGCGCAGCGGCAGGGCGACGTTCTCGACGCAGGTCAGCTCGGGCACGAGCTGCCCGAACTGGAACACGAAGCCGAACTCCGAGCGGCGCAGCGCGCTGCGCTGGGCGTCGGACATGGCGGACAGCTCCCGCCCGTCGTACGTGATCGTGCCCGAGTCGGGGGGCACGATGCCGGCGAGGCAGTGCAGCAGCGTCGACTTGCCGGACCCGGAGGGGCCCATCACGGCGACGACCTCGCCCGGGTGGATGGAGAACTCGGCGCCGTCGAGGGCGAGGGTCGGACCGTAGGCCTTGGTCAGCTTCTCGGCCGAGAGCAGGGAACCCGCGGGAGCGGTCATCGGGCCACCGCCTCACGGAGCTTGTCGAGGCGCGCGGCGGTGAGCTCCAGCCAGCGCAGGTCGGCCTCGAGGTGGAACAGGGCGTGGTCGCAGATGAGCTGATCGGCGAGATCGCCCCTGCGCTTGCGGTCGGTGAGGATGCGCATGCTGCGCAGGTGCTCCGAGCGCTGGGTGTCGAGGACGTCGGCCGCGTCGCGGTGGGTGAGCAGCGCGAGGACGACCTTGGTGTAGAGCGTGGACTGCAGGTACGGCTCGGGCTTCTCGGGCGTGGCGAGCCAGTGCTGGACGTCGGTGATCCCGGCGTCGGTGATCGCGTACCGCTTGCGCTCGGGACCGCCGCCCGTCTCGATGCCGTCGACGACGACGAGGCCGTTCTTCAGCAGACGGGACATCGTCGAGTAGACCTGGCCGTAGTGCAGCGGCCGGTCGTGACCGAACTTCTCGTCGAAGGCACGCTTCAGGTCGTAACCGTGGCGCGGCCCGGACTCCAGGAGTCCCAGGAGGGTGTGACCGATGGACATGGGCAGCACTCTACGCACGGTGTATACGCACCATGTATACGCCGAGTGGAGAGACCGTGGCGCGGGGTGCCGGTCCGCAGGTCGGAAGCGTTTGTCACGGTTCCGCTACGACGGAGGCCGCGCCGTCGCGAGGTGCGACGGCGCGGCCGGTCCGAGGGCGGTCACGGCGGGGGCGTCCCGTCCGGGCCGCCCCTCGGGGGACGCCCCCGGCGGGGCAGCTGCCCGGTGTCCCCGGGCAGGCGGCCCGCCTCCGCGAGCGCCCTGCGCAGCAGGAACTCGATCTGGGCGTTGGCCGAGCGCAGCTCGTCGCCCGCCCAGCGGGCCAGTGCCTCGTACACCTGCGGGTCCAGCCGCAGCAGCACCTGCTTGCGCTGCTGCGGCCGGCGCTTGGGGGCCGGGCCCTCGGACGGGGTCGTCACTGGTAGAGCGTTCCCGTGTTCAGGACCGGCTGGGCGGCGCGGTCGCCGCACAGCACGACCATCAGGTTGGACACCATCGCCGCCTTGCGCTCGTCGTCCAGCTCCACGATGCCCTGCTCGCTGATGCGGGCCAGCGCCGCCTCGACCATCCCGACCGCGCCGTCCACGATCTGCCGCCGTGCCGCGACCACCGCGCCGGCCTGCTGCCGCTGGAGCATCGCCGAGGCGATCTCCGGCGCGTACGCGAGGTGCGTGAAGCGGGACTCGATGATCTGCACGCCGGCCGCCTCCACGCGCGCGTGCAGCTCGACGGCGAGCTTCTCGGTGATCTCCTCGGCGTTGCCGCGCAGGGAGAGGCCGTCCTCCTCGTGGGCGTCGTAGGGGTACTCGATGGCGATGTGCCGCACGGCGGCCTCGGTCTGGGTGGAGACGAACTCTATGTAGTCGTCCACCTCGAAGGTGGCCTGCGCGGTGTCCTCCACCCGCCACACCACGACCGCGGCCAGCTCGATCGGGTTGCCGTACGCGTCGTTCACCTTCAGGACGGCCGTCTCGTGGTTGCGCACCCGCGTGGAGATCTTGGTGCGCGAGGTGAAGGGGTTCACCCAGCGCAGCCCGTCCTGCCGGATAGTCCCCCGGTACCGGCCGAAGAGCTGCACCACCCGCGCCTCGCCCGGCGCCACCATGTTCAGCCCGCACATCGCCAGGAACGCCGCCAGGGCGATCACGATGCCTCCGACGATCAGCCCGGCCTTCGCGCCGGTCGCCGACACCGCCGTGGCGGCGACGACCATCCCGACGCCGGCCAGCAGCCCGACCAGCCCCAGCAGCAGCGCGAGCCCGCCGCCGATGCTGGGCGCCTGGGTCTCCCGCACCCGCGGGGCCGGCATCTCGGGCACGTCGGCCCCGACCTGCGGCTTCTCCTGTACGGACATGAATGGTCCCCCCGTTCCCGCGGGGTGCGCTCGCACGCACCCGGTGATGGCCTCGATCTAGCTAAGTGATATCACTTTACACGAGCATGGCAACCATGAACCCCGTTCGCACGTCGGTTCCCTAGGAGCGGGTGCTGATTCTCACGTCCGTACGAGACGGGATCCGCGGCCGTATGCCACACCTCCCGGTGTTAGCTTTCTGAGCTGACCTGAGCGGCGAACCTGTGCGACGGGTGAGCACACACGACCGAAGCGGAGCGGATCGGACCCATGGGACGAGCGGAAGAGAGAAGAGCGCGTCAGCGCGGTGGCCGCCGCGCGGCGCCGAGCCGACGCCGCTCGTCGCCGAAGGACGACCGGAGCCTCATACGCCGGCTGTTCACCTGGAAGAAGATCCTCGGCACGTTCTTCGGCGTGATCCTGCTCGGCATGGGCGCCTTCATCGTGCTGTACATGGTGATCGACATACCCGAGGGGAACCCCGACGCCCAGCGGCAGGGCAACGTCTACAAGTACAGCGACGGCTCGATCATGGCCCGCAAGGGCTACAACCGAGAGATCGTCGACCTGGCCAAGGTCCCCAAGGACGTCCAGCACACCTTCGTCGCCGCCGAGAACAAGACCTTCTACAAGGACTCCGGCGTCGACCTCAAGGGCACCGCGCGCGGTGTGCTCAACACGCTCTCCGGCAAGGGCGCGCAGGGCGGCTCGACGATCACCCAGCAGTACGTCAAGAACTACTACCTGACCCAGGACCAGACCGTCTCCCGCAAGCTCAAGGAGCTGGTCATCTCCCTGAAGCTGGACCGGGAGAAGCCCAAGGACTACATCCTCGCCGGGTACATCAACACCAGCTTCTACGGCCGCGGCGCCTACGGCATCCAGGCCGCCGCCCAGGCCTACTACCGCGTCGACGCCGAGGACCTCACGGTCGAGCAGGGCGCGTACCTCGCCGCGCTGCTCCAGGCGCCCAACCAGTACGACTGGGCCATCGCCAGCGACACCGGCAAGCGGCTCGTCCAGGAGCGCTGGAACTACGTCCTGGACAACATGGTCGAGCAGAAGTGGCTGAGCGCCACCGACCGCCAGGCCATGAAGTTCCCGGTCCCCATGGAGCCCAAGCCCGCACCCGGGATGGAGGGCCAGACCGGCTACCTGGTCGAGGCGGCCAACACCGCGCTCAAGAAGCAGCTCGTCGCCGGCGGCAGCGCCGAGGACATGAAGCAGGCCGACGCGCTGGTCGAGGCCGGCGGCTGGACCCTCACGCTCAACGTCGACAAGAAGAAGCAGGCGGCGCTCGAGAAGTCCGTCAAGGAGCAGCTGACCAGCAAGCTGGACCCGCAGAAGCACGAGGTGGACGCCGACATCCAGGCCGGCGCCGTGTCCGTGGACCCGAAGACGGGCGCGGTCGTGGCGATGTACGGCGGTGTGGACTACGTCAAGCACTTCCGCAACAACGCCACCCGTGACGACTACCAGCCCGCCTCCACCTTCAAGCCGGTCATCCTGGCCGCCGCGGTGGACGAGGACGCCGAGACGCAGGACGGCGTGCCGATCACGACGAACACCATGTACGACGGCACGAGCGAGCGCCCCGTGGTGGACGGTGGCCGGAAGGTCGGCTTCGCCCCCGAGAACGAGGACCACCACGACTACGGTGACATCGACGTCCAGGAGGCGATGAACCAGTCGGTCAACTCGGTCTTCGCGCAGATGGGCGTCGACGTCGGCATGTCCGAGGTCGTGAAGGTCGCCGGCAAGCTCGGCATGGAGACCGAGGGCATGGACCCCGTCCCCGCGCAGACCCTGGGCAGCATGGGCGCGAGCCCGCTGGAGATGGCCGGCGTCTACGCCACCCTCGACAACCACGGCAAGAAGGTCACCCCGGCCGTCGTGAAGTCGGTGGAGCACAACTCCCGCGAGGTCGAGTTCCCCGACCCGATCGGTGACCAGGTCATCAGCCGCGAGGCCGCCGACACGGTGACGTCCGTGCTGACCGGTGTGGTCGACGACGGCACGGCCAGGAAGTCGGTGCGCGAGAACCCGATGCGCAAGGGCCAGGAGGTGGCAGGCAAGACGGGTACGTCCGACTACAACCGGTCGGCCTGGTTCACCGGGTTCACCCCCGGGCTGGTCACCTCCGTCGGCATGTTCGGCGAGGACTCCAAGACCTCCGCCCAGGTGCCGATGTACAAGGCGCTCGGCGAGCCCCGGATCAACGGCGGTGGCTTCCCGGCGCAGATCTGGGCCGCGTACACCTTCGGCGTGATGGACAAGGTCACGGAGTTCGACCTGGAGGCCAAGGAGGACGTCGAGGTGGAGCCCAGCACCTCGCCCACGGTCACCGAGTCGCCGTCCGAGTCGCCCTCGGAGGAGGAGACGGCCGAGGAGACGCCGACCGAGGAGCCGACGACCGAGGAGCCGACGGAGGAGCCCACGACCGAGGAGCCGGAGGAGTCGCCGTCGATGTCCCCGTCGAACAGCCCCTCGACCGAACCGCCGACGGGCGGGGCGTCCACGGACCCGGAGGACCCGCTGTTCCCGGGCAACGGCCGGCGCGAGCAGTAGCCGGCGGACCGCCGGCAGGTACATGAAAGGGCGCCCGGTGCTCACCGGGCGCCCTTCCGTGTTCCTCTCGGTTCCCCTCAGCCCCGGTTCAGCTCGAACCAGACCACCTTGCCGGTGCTCAGCCGGGTCGCGCCCCAGCGCCGGGCCAGCCGGTTCACCAGGTACAGCCCGCGCCCGCCCTCGTCCGTGGCGCGCGCCTGCCGCAGCCGCGGCAGCTGCGGTACCTCGTCGCCGACCTCGCAGCGCAGCACGTCGGTGCGCAGCAGCCGCAGGGAGACCGGCTTGGTCGCGTACCGCACCGCGTTGGTCACGACCTCGCTCACCAGCAGCTCCACCGAGTCCGTGAGCTCCTCCATGCCCCAGCGGGCCAGGGCGCGCCGGGCCAGCCGGCGGGCCCGGCCGGGTGCCGCGTCCTCCGCCTCCAGGATCCAGTACGCCACGTCACTGGGCGCGATGCCGTCGAAGCGGGC
Organism: Streptomyces sp. 63XJN7_1_ISO-PGPR-S23-121; assembly: GCF_056173025.1. Taxonomy (NCBI): domain Bacteria; kingdom Bacillati; phylum Actinomycetota; class Actinomycetes; order Kitasatosporales; family Streptomycetaceae; genus Streptomyces; species Streptomyces sp. 63XJN7_1_ISO-PGPR-S23-121. The sequence goes on from NZ_CM149653.1 coordinate 1,032,436, forward strand.
GGCGAGCAGTGCGATGTCGTCGTCCCGGTCGCCCGGCCCGAGCATGTCCAGCACCTCGTCGCACAGGGCCTCCAGGGGCGGCGGGTGGTCGGGGCCGGTGAGCTGCGCGGTCGCCGCGAGGCGCTCCCGCAGCTGCTCTATGCCGGTCCACACGTCCCGCAGGCGGGACTCGACGAGGCCGTCCGTGTAGAGCAGCAGGGTGGCGCCGGCCGGGGCCTCCAGCTCCACGGCCTCGAAGTCCACGCCGCCGACGCCGATCGGGGCGCCCGCGGGCACCCGCAGCACCTCGGCCCGCCCGCCCAGGTGCAGCAGGACGGGCGGCGGGTGGCCGGCGTTGGCGACGGTGATGCGGTGCGCGACCGGGTCGTACACGGCGTACAGGCAGGTCGCCATGCGGTCGGTGCCGAGGCGTTGCGCCTGTTCGTCCAGGTGGTGCAGCACCTCCTGCGGGGGCAGGTCGAGGCCGGCCAGGGTCTGCGCGGTGGTCCGCAGCTGGCCCATGATGGCCGCCGACGTCATCGAGTGGCCCATGACGTCCCCGACGACCAGCGCGACCCGGCTGCCGGGCAGCGGGATCGCGTCGTACCAGTCGCCGCCGACCCGTGCCGTCTCGGCGGCCGGCAGATAGCGGGAGGCCAGCCGTACGCCGGTGCAGCGCGGCAGGTTCTCCGGGAGCATCGTGCGCTGGAGCTCGTCGGCGATGTACGCCTCGCGCCCGTAGAGCACCGCCTTGTCGATGCCGAGCGCGCTGTGCGTCGCGAGCTGGGCGGCGACCAGCAGGTCGTCGCCCTCGAAGGCGATGCGCTCCGGGCCGCGCAGGAACAGGGCCGCCCCGATCACCCGGCGCCGGCCGCGCAGCGGCGCGAGGATCGCGCGCCGGCCGCCGGGCACGGCGAACTCGCCGCCGTCGCCGAGCAGGTCGGGCAGGGCGGCGCGGGCCGCGGCGGTGTCCGTGAAGACCGGGCGCACCCCGCGCAGCACCTCGGCGAGCGCGCTGCCGGGCCGCACCTCGCACAGCTCGGAGCCGACGGCCTCCAGTTCGGAGGGCTCGGACTGCGCGAGCGGGAAGCCGCCCTCGGTGGTCCGCTCGGCCGGTATCCGGTCGGTCCGGCGCAGCCGCAGCACCAGCGGGCCGGTGGGCCGCTCGTCGCCGACCGGCAGCGGTTCGCGCAGGTAGACGAGGATGGCGTCCGCGAAGGTCGGCACGGTGGCCCGGCACAGCCCCATCACGATCTCGTCCAGGTCCATGCCCCGGGCGATCCGCCGGGTCGCGGCGCCGACGAACCGCAGCCGGTCCCCGTCCCGCCGCATGGGCGTGGGCCGTCCGGGCGCGGTGGGCTGCCCGGTACGCCGGTCCGGCACCGGGTCACGGCCGTCCTGCCCCGCCGGCGCGCCCGTCCCGTCCGGCTGGACCGGGACGCCCTCGGCCGCGGGCCGCGGACGGTGGGTGCCGGGCTCGGCGGCGTGCTCGGCACCCGGCTGGGAGTGCTCGAAGGCGGCCGCGCCGGGCACGGGCGGCGTCTCCCCGCCGCGCCCTTGCGCCGGTAAGGCGGCCTCGGGTGCCCGCGGCGGCACGGAGGAACGCAGGAACGCCCCGCGGGAGTCCGTGGGGTCGTCGCCCGTCGGGGGGCGTTCGAAGGAGGTCGGGTGCTCCGTCACGCGTGTCGAATCCATCCGTCCGGGACTGCGCGCGGCGCGTGCAGTTCGTCCCACAGAAATCCCGATACCCGGAAGACGTGCCCCAGGAACGGAATTCCCACGTGGTCAGAGGCTGTTCCTGTGCCACCGGCGGGCCGTTCGCGGCCCGTGCCGGCCTTGCCCTCGTACCCCTCGCTCACGTCCTGCCGCCCCTCGGTGACGATCGGTCAAGCACAGTGCACGCTCCGCCGGTTGCCGCTGCGACCCTTGCGGAGGACGATCCTACGTTTCCTGCCCGGGGGCGCATCAAGGGTCTCATGGGGACACGTGCGCGGAGGTACGATCCCAGTCGCCGGGCAGCGACGGTACCGTCCAGGACGGATCGGGCCGCCACTGCTCCCAGCCGTCCGAGAACGGCGGCCCCCAGTCCCGGATCACCCCCACCGCCGCGCGTCCCGCCCCGCGCACCCGCTCGGCCAGTGCGGCGCTCACCAGCCGGTCCCGCTGGGCCTGGGCGAACTCGTCCTCGTCCCGCCAGTGCCAGCTGCGGTCCGGCTGCACGGTGATGTCCAGGAAGTGGTCCTCGGAGTCGACGCCGCCCTCCCAACGGGCGAGCGGCTCCTCCAGGTTCACGTACCAGTTCTTGAATTGCCAGCCCGGATCCCAGAACAGCCACACCGACCAGGGGTCGCCGGGCCGGGCCAGCTTCAGCACCCCGGTGCCGAACCAGTGGTCGCGCTGCACGGTGCGCGGCTTGGTGTAGCGGGTCGCCAGCGGCTCCAGGTGCACGGGGGTGCCGTCGGCGAGCACCGGCTTCACGCACTCGGTGCCGGGCGCCATCCACACGGCGAGCAGGTCGGCGTCGTCGCGTACGACGGTCACGGGGCGGGCGATGTGGAAGTGCCGGCCGCCGTTCTCCCGGTACCGCCACAGGATGTGACTGCCGGGTGCCCAGAACCCCGCCGGGGCGGCCGGACCGCCCGCCTGTGCCGCCGCGCTCACCGCTTCACCGTCTGCCATGGACAGATATTAGGTGCCCCGGCCATCCGACGCGGCGGTGATCGCGAGGAGCGCCCGTGCCCGCGACGGACGTCCGGTCACGGGTGGGTCATCCGCAGCACGTCCAGCGCCTCGTCGAGCTGCTCGTTCGTGAGGTCGCCGCGCTCGACGTACCCGCCCTCCACCACCACCTGACGGATCGTCTTCCGTTCGGCCAGCGCCTTCTTGGCGACCCTGGCGGCCTCCTCGTACCCGATGTACTTGTTCAGCGGCGTGACCACGGAGGGCGAGGACTCGGCGTACTCGCGGGCCCGGTCGCGGTGGGCGACGATGCCGTCGACGGTCCGGTCGGCCAGCAGCCGCGAGACGTTGGCGAGCAGCCGCACCGACTCCAGCACGTTCTTGGCGATGACCGGCAGCATGACGTTGAGCTCGAAGTTGCCGGCCGCCCCGGCCGCGGCGACGGTGGCGTCGTTGCCGGTGACCTGGGCGGCGACCATGAGCACGGCCTCCGGGACGACCGGGTTCACCTTGCCCGGCATGATGGACGAACCGGGCTGGAGGTCGGGCAGCGAGATCTCCGCGAGGCCGGTCCGCGGGCCGGAGGACATCCACCGCAGGTCGTTGGCGATCTTCGTCAGCCCGACGGCGATGGTCCGCAGCTGCCCGCTCGTCTCGACGATGCCGTCCCGTGCGCCCTGCGCCTCGAAGTGGTCGCGCGCCTCGGTCAGCGGCAGCCCGGTCGTGCGGGCGACCTCCTCGATGACGGCGGCGGCGAAGCCGGGCGGGGTGTTGATGCCGGTGCCGACCGCGGTGCCGCCCAGCGGCAGCTCGGCGAGCCGGGGGAGCGACGCGTTCAGCCGCTCGATGCCGTACCGCACCTGGGCCGCGTACCCGCCGAACTCCTGGCCCAGGGTGACGGGCGTGGCGTCCATGAGGTGCGTGCGCCCGGACTTCACGACGTCGGCGAACTCCTCGGCCTTGCGCTCCAGGGCGGCGGCGAGGTGGTCCAGCGCGGGGACGAGGTCCCGGCTCACGGCGGCGGTGGCGGCGATGTGGATCGACGAGGGGAAGACGTCGTTGGACGACTGGGAGGCGTTGACGTGGTCGTTGGGGTGCACGTCCCGGCCGAGCCGCTCACTGGCCAGGGTGGCGACCACCTCGTTGGTGTTCATGTTGGACGAGGTCCCCGAACCCGTCTGGAACACGTCCACGGGGAAGTGCTCGTCCCACTTCCCCTCGGCGACCTCGTCGGCCGCCTCCCGGATCGCGTCGGCGGTCTCCCGGTCCAGGACGCCCAGCCGGGCGTTGACCTCGGCCGCCGCGCTCTTGATCCGGGCCAGCGCCTCGATGTGCGCGCGTTCGATGCGCTGTCCGGAGACGGGGAAGTTCTCCACCGCCCGCTGGGTCTGCGCCCGCCACTTGGCGTGGGCGGGCACCCGCACCTCGCCCATGGAGTCGTGCTCGGTGCGGTACTCGGTCCTGTCCTGCTCGTCGGCCATCGACGATCACCTCCACGTGTCACAGCGTCCCCGACGCGACCACTGTTCCCCGTGGAGGCAAGCCGTCACCGGCCGGGCTCAGGCGAGCCCGGGACCCCGCACGGGGATCGTCGTGGCGCAGGCGCCGGGTTGTGTAAGAAGTCGCTCGACTCATTCAGTTCGCAGGAACTACCCGTACCATGTGGGCGTGGTCAAGCACCCGAGGGTTCTAGGAACCGTTCGCCTCTCCATCCTCAAGGACGACTCCACCAGTCCCGAGAAGCAGAAGCACGCGGTCGAGCACTGGACCACGGGGCCGGCTGTAGACGGCCGCATAGTCGGCTTCGCCGAGGACCTGGACGTGTCCGGCGCCATGCACCCTTTCAAGCGGCCCGGCCTCGGTGCGTGGTTCTCGGAGCGGGCAGACGACTGGGATGTGCTGGCCGTGTGGAAGCTTGACCGGCTGAGCCGTAAAGCCGGTCACTTCGCCGAGGTCTTCGAGTGGTGCCAGGAGCACGGGAAGACGATCGTGTCGGTGACTGAGGGCATCGACATGAGCACTCCCATGGGGAAGATGTTCGCTCAGATCATCGCGGCCTTCGCCGAGGGTGAGCTGGACACCATCCGGGCCCGCGCGCTCTCAGGCTCGCAGGCTCGCAAGGCAAAGGGTGTATGGGTCGGGGGAGTTGAGCCGTTCGGGTATCGCTTCGAGCGGCAGGACGGCGGCGGGAAGAAGCTCGTTCAAGACCCCGCCTATGCGGCTCTGTTCCAAGAGATCATCGAACGCCTGAAGGGCGATTGGTCGAGCTACAAGATCGCGGTGGAACTGAACAAGAGAGGTGTGCCCACCTGGAGGGATCACCTGCGCGTCATGAAGGGCGAAGAGCCGCGGGGCATCGACTGGACGAGCAACGCTGTGCGGGTCGTCGTCATGAACCCAACGGTGGCCGGTATCTACACGTACAAAGGCAAGTACGTCGAGGATGAGAACGGCGAGTACGTCCGTATCACGGAACAGCCGCTCATGGAGTACGCCGAGTGGTCCGAACTGGTCGCATCCCTCAAGAGTGACCGGCCCGTCCGGCGGGCCACGCCGTCACGCTCGATGCTTGGCGGTGTGGCCGTGTGTCTAGGGTGCGGCTCTCGGATGTCGTCCAACAAGAAGACGAAGCCGACCGGCCGAGTGCATCACTACTACGGATGCAACGCGGTCAACACGGGCACCTGCCCGGACCCTGGCCGCATCCGTAGGGACGACCTTGACCAGGCGGTGAGTACTTTCGTGAAGACCGTGCTGGGTCCGTTGCCCGTCATGGAACGTACGGGGAACGCGATCTCCCAGACGAAGGTAGAACTCACCGACGCCGAAGCGGCCCTTGACCGCTTGGAGGCCGACTACCTCGCCGGCCGCTTCAAGACTGATGTTCAGGTTGAGAGGTACTGGGGGCAGCATGGGTTCCAGTCTGCGAAGGTCGAGAGGCTGCGGGCGGAGATCAAAGCGGCCGAGGAAGCTCCCGCATGGACGGCCATGGGGCGTACCTACGCCGAGGAGTGGGCTGCAAAGGATGACGAGCAGAAGCGGGTGTTCCTACAGCGGCACGGGATCACCGTTCACGTCGGCACCGCGGAGGACGGCAACCGCCGCGCGGTCGTGAAGATGCCGGAACTGGCGGAGATCGCCGAGGAGACCGGCCTTCACGTCCCCGAGGGGCACCTATGGGTGGAGCCGGAGGCGGAATATATTTTGCCTCGCCGGATGGCTTACAAGCGGAAGTAGCGGCTCCCTGAAATGGCCCCCGTGGCGCGTGTAAACGCTGTGGGGGCCTTCTCGTACCCGGACGGTAAACGGTCCTGCTCGCTTCGCCGCATGCTCAGCCTTGAATCCGCCAGGGGTTGACCGTGAACATGCGCTGAGTGCGGATCACTGGCGAGAGCGGCCCCGTGGCCGTCTCGAAGCACATAACCGAAGACTGACTCACTCCATCCTTGAAGCCCCGGCCGTAGTCGGGGCTTCTCTGTTGCCTGCACCGAATGGAACTGGTCAATGCCTTTCCTCGACCAGGACGCGGACGCTATCGACGTGCGCAGCGTGAAGCTTCGTAAGCGGGGGTTTGCCCTGGCGGCCGAAGCGGTGCCCCCGACCAGACAGGCCGGCCGATGGTATGCCGACGCGATCCAGTGCGTTCCGCGAAGCGGCCAGGCTGTGGCCCGTCAGATAGCTCGACTGTGCGGCGAAGACTTCGAGGTGGCCGTTCCATGGCGTTCGCTCGCCGATGCTGTCGGCATCCGTGACCGGGCCGGCAACCTTCGCCGCTACACGGAACGTGGCGTGAGAACCCTGGTTGACGCTGGTTGGCCGGAGGTCGAGACGGTGGGAAGCAAGCGCGGAGCGAAGACGACGTTCCGTCTACTCCCTGGCGACCGCTCCGCGGAATGCCTCGGACGGATCGATGCGGAGGACTGGTTCACTGAAGCAGCCTGAAGGACGCAGAGAACTTATGGCCTTACAACGGCTAACGAAATGGGCGTGGGGCCTGTGCTTACAGGTATTCTGGATCGCCGTCGGCGTTCAACCCTGTCAGGGAACGCTCCAGCAGCTCCAGAAACTGTCGAGGTTAATACGCTGTACCTGCATCGAAGACTTTCCTCTTCGGTGTCGGATCCCCATACGTTGACGCGTCGCGGGGATCGCTGCTGTGAGCACTCGGTGGCCAGGGCGGGCCGATGCCGAGTGACAGTACGACAACGCCCCCGCCGGTCGGACCGGCGGGGGCGTGAGAAGCGTCTACAGGCGCAGGCTCACGCCTGACGCACCGGGATGCTCGTGAACGTCGGCTGAGAGAGTTCCTGCGGGCTGAAGAAGTCGTTGCCCTTGTCGTCCACCACGACGAACGCCGGGAAGTCCTCGACCTCGATCTTCCAGACCGCCTCCATGCCGAGCTCCTCGTACTCGACGACCTCGACCTTCTTGATGCAGTCCTGCGCGAGCCGCGCCGCCGGTCCGCCGATGGACCCGAGGTAGAAGCCGCCGTGCGCCGCGCACGCGTCGGTGACCTGCTTGCTCCGGTTGCCCTTGGCCAGCATCACCCTGGAGCCGCCCGCCGCCTGGAACTGCTCCACGTAGGAGTCCATCCGCCCGGCCGTGGTCGGCCCGAAGGACCCGGACGCGTAGCCCTCGGGCGTCTTCGCCGGACCCGCGTAGTACACCGGGTGGTCCTTCAGGTACTGCGGCATCTCCTCGCCCGCGTCCAGCCGCTCCTTGATCTTGGCGTGCGCGATGTCGCGCGCCACGACCAGCGGGCCGGTCAGCGACAGCCGGGTCTTGACCGGGTACTTGGTCAGCTCGGCGAGGATCGTCTCCATCGGCTGGTTCAGGTCGATCCGGACGACGTCACCGCTCTCGTCGAGCTGCTCGTCCGTCGTCTCCGGCAGGAACCGCGCCGGGTCGGTCTCCAGCTGCTCCAGGAAGACGCCCTCGGCGGTGATCTTCGCGACGGCCTGCCGGTCCGCCGAGCAGGACACGGCGATGGCGACCGGGCAGGACGCCCCGTGCCGGGGGAGCCGCACCACGCGCACGTCGTGGCAGAAGTACTTGCCGCCGAACTGCGCGCCGATGCCGATCTTCTGCGTCAGCTCGAAGACCTTCTCCTCCAGCTCCTTGTCCCGGAAGCCGTGCCCGAGCTCCGAACCCTCGGAGGGAATCTCGTCCAGGTAGTGCGCGGAGGCGTACTTGGCGGTCTTCAGCGCGTACTCGGCCGACGTGCCGCCGACCACGATCGCCAGGTGGTACGGCGGGCAGGCGGCCGTGCCCAGCGAGCGGATCTTCTCCTCCAGGAACTTCATCATGGAGGCCTCGTTCAGCACGGCCTTCGTCTCCTGGTACAGGAACGACTTGTTCGCCGAGCCGCCGCCCTTGGCCATGAACAGGAACTTGTAGGCGCCGCCGTCGGTCGCGTACAGCTCGATCTGGGCCGGGAGGTTGGAGCCGGTGTTCTTCTCCTCCCACATGGTGAGCGGGGCCATCTGCGAGTAGCGCAGGTTCAGGTTCCTGTAGGCGTCGTAGATGCCCCGGCTCAGGGCCTCCTCGTCGCCGCCCGCCGTCAGGACGTTCTGGCCGCGCTTGCCCATGACGATCGCCGTACCGGTGTCCTGGCACATGGGCAGGACGCCCGCCGCGGCGATGTTCGCGTTCTTCAGCAGGTCCAGCGCCACGAACTTGTCGTTGCCCGACGCCTCGGGGTCGTCGATGATGCGGCGCAGCTGCGCGAGGTGCGCCGGGCGCAGGTAGTGCTGGATGTCGTGGACGGCCTCCTCGGCCAGCTTGCGCAGCGCCTCCGGCTCCACCTTGAGGAAGGTCCGCCCGTCGGCCTCGAAGGTGGAGACGCCCTCGGCGGTCACCAGCCGGTACGGAGTGGTGTCCTCGCCCTGGGGGAGCAGATCGGTGTACGCGAACTCAGGCATCTCGCCCATTCCTCACTCGACATCACGCGCGGCTGGATTCCTCAGCAACGACGGCTGGCCTCCATTGGCAGCGTCCACCAGCGTAAAACCTGCCGTCGGCGACGAGCTTGTGAGGTAAGGCTCAGTGGACCGCGGGACAAAGGTGTGACAAGGCCGTCCACACCCCTGGTCGCGATCTATCGCGTTTCGGTACGCTGCTGCCGTGGACCTTCACAAGCACGACCGACAGCCGCACGAGGGCCCGGCGCCGCACGTCGCGGAGCTGCGCGCCTCGGACGCCGACCGCGACCGCATCGCCGACATGCTGCGCGACGCCCTGGCCGAGGGGCGTCTGACCGCCGAGGAGCACGCCGAGCGCGTGGAGGGCGTGCTGGCCGCCAGGACGGTCGCCGAGCTGGACGTGTTCGTGCGCGACCTGCCCGCCGGGCACGCCGGACGGGCGGCCGCGGCCCCGGCCCCCGACCGTCCCACCCTCGGCGCGATCCCGGCGGACCCCGAGGAGAACGTGGTGGCGGTGCTCAGCAGCGCCGTCCGCCGGGGCCGCCGGCGCGCGAGCCGTCGTATCCACGCGTACGCGATCCTCGGGAGCGTCGAGATCGACCTCAGCGAGGCGCTCTTCGAGCACCAGCAGGTCGTGATCAAGGCGTTCGCGGTCCTGGGCAGCGTCGAGGTCCGCGTCCCGGAGAACGTGTCGCTGCGCGGCGCGGGCGGCGGCGTGCTCGGCACCTTCGACGTGGACTCCCTCGACTCGGCCGAGGCAGACGCCCCCGTCATCTACGTGGAGGGCTGGGCCGTGCTGGGCAGCGTCGAGGCGCGCCCCAAGCGGGGCCGGCTGGTCGCCGACATCCTCGACCGGGTCCAGCGCAAGGTCGACAGGGGTTTGCGCAAGCACGCGTAGCGCGGCGCCCGCCGCGGTGGGAAACCCAGTGCATAGGCGCGCGCACAGCGGGTAAGCCTGACGCATCGTCTCTCGCTCGCGAAGCCGTCGTCAGGAGTAGACCCGTGCTGCAACCGCCGCATTCGTCCCTGCAGGTAGCCGCCGTACCGGCACAGCGGGCACCCGTGCGGGACAGGGACCAAGACGCTCCGTGGCATACCGAGGCGGTGTGCCGGCGCGACGAGGCCGGACTGTTCTTCGCACCCTCCAAGGAGCCCACCGCCGCCCGGCTCTCCCGCGAGGAGGCGGCCAAGCGCGTGTGCGCCCGCTGTCCGGTCATGGTCGAGTGCCGCGAGCACGCGCTCCTCCAGCCCGAGCCGTACGGCGTCTGGGGCGGCCTCACCGCCGCCGAGCGCCGCGTGGTCCTGGCCCGGCGCCGCCGCCGCGACGTCGAACTGAAGAAGGCGGCCCGCACCACGACGGGCCGCATAGCCGCGGCCGGCTGACCTCGGACACGGCAAGGGCGCCCCCCTCCGCACAGGGGAGCGCCCTTCGTCACGCCGCCGGGGACCCGCTGAACGCCGGGCAGTGGAACCGGCCCAGGGGCGCGGGGAACCGCGCGACCAGCCGCCGTGAACCCGCACTCGCCGACGGACGGGCACCCCCGCTTCCATGGGCGCCCCGCGGCTCCGACGGAGTCACTTCGCCCGGTCGAAGTCGATCGCGCTGTAGGCCCGCAGCTTGCTCAGCCGGTGCTCGGAGTCGATCCGCCGCACCGTGCCCGACTTCGACCGCATCACGATCGAGTCGGTCGTGGCCGTCTCGGACCGGTACCGCACCCCGCGCAGCAGCTCGCCGTCGGTGATGCCGGTCGCGACGAAGAAGACGTTGTCGCCGGAGACCAGGTCGTCGGTGGTCAGCACCCGGTCCAGGTCGTGCCCGGCGTCGATCGCGCGCTGCCGCTCCTCGTCGTCCTTGGGCCACAGCTTGCCCTGGATGGTGCCGCCCAGGCACTTCACGGCGCAGGCCGAGATGATGCCCTCCGGCGTGCCGCCGATGCCCAGCAGCAGGTCGATGCCGGTGCCCTCGCGCAGCGCGAGGATGGAGCCGGCCACGTCGCCGTCGGAGATCAGCTTGATCCGGGCGCCGGTCTCCCGGACCTCCTTGATCAGGCCGTCGTGGCGGGGCCGGTCGAGGATGACGACCGTGACGTCCTCGGGGGTGCGCCGCTTGGCCTTGGCGACCCGCCGGATGTTCACGGACACGGGCGCGTTGATGTCGACGAAGTCGGCGGCCTCCGGGCCGGTGACCAGCTTGTCCATGTAGAACACGGCCGACGGGTCGAACATGGAGCCGCGCTCGGCGGCGGCCAGCACGGCGATCGCGTTGGTCATGCCCTTGGCGGTCAGCGTGGTCCCGTCGATCGGGTCGACGGCGATGTCGACCTCGGCCCCGGTCCCGTCCCCGACCCGCTCTCCGTTGAAGAGCATCGGGGCCTCGTCCTTCTCGCCCTCGCCGATGACGACGACGCCGTTCATCGAGACGGTGGAGACGAGGGTGCGCATGGCGCGCACCGCGGCACCGTCGGCGCCGTTCTTGTCACCGCGCCCGACCCAGCGGCCGGCGGCCATCGCCGCGGCCTCGGTGACCCGGACGAGTTCCAGGGCGAGGTTGCGGTCGGGAGCCTCTGAGGGGACGTCCAGCTCGGACGGCAGATGATGATTCTCGGTCATCGGAGCGCACCTTTCTGATACGACGACGGCCGGATGAGGGTATGACTCGCACTCTATCGTCAGTCCGACAAAATGAGCAGGGGACCCCACGGATGAGCGGATCGGGGACCTGCGACGATAGGGGCGTGGCAGGGACGAATCGCAAGCAGAAGACGGCCCGGGACATGATCCTCTCCCTGGGGGTCATCGTGCTCGTGGGGCTGGGGATGTGGCTCTTCATCCCGCACAACGAGGGGGAGCCGGACATCAGGCGGGTCGACTACCGGGTCGAGCTGCTCACCGCGCGCCGCGCCGCGTCCTACCCGGTCGCGGCGCCCGAGGGGCTCTCCCGGGACTGGAAGCCGACCTCCGTACGGTTCCGCGGCGACGACTTCGACGCCTGGCACCTGGGCTTCCGCGCCCCCGACGGCGAGTACGTGGCGGTCGAGCAGTCCGCGGAGAAGCCGGTCACCTTCATCGAGGAGGCCAGCCAGGGCGGGCGGCGGACCGACGCCACCGAGCAGATCGCCGGCCGCACGTGGGTCCGGTACGAGGGCGGCCGGTACGACGCCCTGGTGCTCGAGAACACGGACGGCGCCGGGGGTGCGACGACCGTCGTGGCGGGCACCGGGTCGTTCGAGCAGTTGGCCGACATGGCGGCGGCCCTGAGGACGGGCTGAGCGCCGGTCCCGACCGTACGGCGAAGGCCCCCGGCGTCATGCCGGGGGCCTTCGTGCGGTGGGTGGGCGCACCGCGTCGCGGGCGTCGCCTCAGACGGTGGTGACGACCTGCTCGTACGACAGGCGCGGGGAGCGCGGGAACCAGGCGTCCGGGCCCGGGCGGCCGATGTTGACGACCATCAGCGGGGTGTGGTCGTCGTCCAGGAACTCCTTGCGGACGCCCTCGAAGTCGAGGCCGGTCATCGGGCCGGCGGCCAGACCGGCGGCGCGGACGCCGACGATGAAGTAGGCGGCCTGGAGCGCGGCGTTCAGCGTGGCGGCACCCTCACGCACGGGGCGCTCGCTGAAGAAGGCGTCCTTCGCCGCGGGGAAGTGCGGGAAGAGCTGCGGCAGCTCCTCGTGGAACTCGTTGTCGGCGGACAGGATCGCGACCAGCGGGGCGGAGGCGGTCTTGGGCCGGTTGCCCTCGGCCATGTGCTGGACCAGACGCTCGCGGGCCTCGGAAGAGCGGACCAGCGTGATGCGCAGCGGCGACTGGTTGAAGGCGGTGGGGCCGTACTTGACCAGGTCGTAGATCGCCTGGACCTGCTCGTCGGTCACCGGCTCGTCGGTGAAGGTGTTGGCGGTGCGGGCCTCACGGAACAGCAGGTCCTGGGCGGCGGGGTCAAGAACGAGAGACATGCGTGAACTTTCTGGCGATGTGCGTCGGCCCCGCGGTTCGCACGGGAGCCGTTGACGGGGACGACGCTACGGCAAGGAAGTTCAATGTTCAACCAAAGGAGGAGCGCAGTGATCCGCTTCACGCGAACAAGGAGTGACGCGGATCACGCTTGGCCGCCGATCACTTCGCGCGCCGGCCGCGGTCCTACCCGGCACAGACCGCCACTCGCACGGATGGGACCGCCCGACATGACCAGCACCGTCAAGGGACCCGCCTCCTACTTCCCCTCGATCGAGAAGAGGTACGGGCGGCCGATCGCGGAGTGGAAGGACCTGATCCGCTCCTCGCCGCTCACCCGGCACATGGAACTCGTCGCCTGGCTCAAGACCGAGCACGGCCTGGGCCACGGACACGCCAACGCGCTCGTCGCCCACACGCGCGCCGAGGACGAGGGCAAGTAGGGAGAGCGGAGGGGGCCAGAACCCCAAGAAACCGACCTGGGATCGACGCCGGCATGGGCAGCTTCGAGGGCGTGGTGCGGGGGCCGGATCATGCAAGCGCGGCACGCAAAATATGGCGTCGCGCGGGTGGGTCAATATCTGTGCCCGGGGGCTGAGATTTCAACGGAGCATGCGGATAGATTCTCTGCCGAAATAAGTAGGGTGGCGTTCTTCACCGCACAGTGGCTGCTGTGGCGTGCTACTGTCGGTGTCAGTTGCAGTTGTGGTTCCCGAAACTTCAAGTGCTCCGGTCGGCCCTGTGCCTCTGGAAGCGCTTTTGTATCTCCGGTCTTTTTCCGGGCGGGGTGATCATCGCGGCGACACGAGGTTCGCACGGTGCGGATCCCGTATGCACTGCCCCAAAGGAGAAATGACATGGCTGCTGGTACCGTGAAGTGGTTCAACGCGGAAAAGGGCTTCGGCTTCATCGAGCAGGACGGTGGCGGCGCTGACGTGTTCGCCCACTACTCGAACATCGCCGCCCAGGGCTTCCGCGAGCTGCTGGAGGGCCAGAAGGTGAGCTTCGACATCGCGCAGGGCCAGAAGGGCCCGACGGCCGAGAACATCGTTCCCGCCTGACGCTGACTGTCACATACTTGTAGCTGGGGCCCGCATCCTTCGGGGTGCGGGCCCCAGCTGCATGCGTTTCCCCGCAGTGATTCCGCCTGGGGGCAACAACCCGGACATCGTTGGCTCACCGCACACGTTTTGCCCTTCGGGGATGCAGACGCATCCTCTCACAGCTACCGCGCAGTGGACGCTCCGAATATCGAGCCCACAGCGCACCCAATCATTCCAGCGCCTGCGCCCGCATAATTTATCTGTTGGCCAGATTCGCTTTCAAGGCCCACCGGTCCATTCTTGCGATTCTCCGTGCTGCTCATTGCTTCGGGAATTCTTTGATATGTGCCGCATCGAGGAAGGCCCCGCATGAACCGCACACGCACGAACGACCGCTACGCCCGCACCCGTAATGGCAGTGCCGACTCCGGAAAGGGCGGCAGCCGCTTCGGTTCGCCGACGCCGCGCCGGTCGGCCGGACCGAGCCGCTCCGGCGGTTACGGCCGCCGGCCCGCCGCCGTCCAGGGGGAGTTCGCGCTGCCCAGGACGATCACTCCCGCGCTTCCCGCCGTGGAGGGCTTCGCCGATCTCGACATGCCCCGTGAGCTGCTGGCGGCACTGGGCGGGCAGGGGGTGACCGTGCCGTTCCCGATCCAGGCCGCGACCCTGCCGAACTCCCTCGCCGGCCGTGACGTCCTCGGCCGGGGCCGTACCGGTTCCGGAAAGACCCTCGCCTTCGGGCTGGCCCTGCTGGCCCGTACGGCTGGACAGCGGGCCGAGCCCCGGCAGCCGCTGGGACTGATCCTCGTCCCGACACGTGAGCTGGCGCAGCAGGTCACCGACGCGCTCACCCCCTACGCCCGCTCCGTGAAACTGCGGCTGGCCACCGTCGTGGGCGGAATGTCGATCGGCAGGCAGGTGAGCGCGCTGCGCGGTGGCGCCGAGGTCGTCGTTGCCACGCCGGGGCGCCTCAAGGATCTCATCGACCGCGGCGACTGCCGGCTGGACCAGGTGTGCATCACCGTCCTCGACGAGGCCGACCAGATGGCCGACATGGGCTTCATGCCGCAGGTCACCGCCCTTCTCGACCAGGTCCGCCCCGAGGGCCAGCGCATGCTGTTCTCCGCGACCCTGGACCGCAACGTCGACCTGCTCGTACGCCGCTACCTGACCGATCCCGTCGTGCACTCCGTCGACCCCTCAGCGGGCGCCGTCACGACGATGGAGCACCATGTACTGCACGTCCACGGTGCCGACAAGCACGCAGCCACCACCGAGATCGCCGCCCGGGACGGCCGCGTGATCATGTTCCTGGACACCAAGCACGCCGTCGACAGGCTGACGCAGGACCTGCTCAACAGCGGGGTACGGGCCGCCGCGCTGCACGGCGGCAAGTCGCAGCCGCAGCGCACCCGCACCCTGGCGCAGTTCAAGGCCGGACACGTCACCGTGCTGGTGGCGACCAACGTCGCGGCGCGCGGCATCCACGTCGACAACCTCGACCTCGTCGTCAACGTCGATCCGCCGACCGACCACAAGGACTACCTCCACCGTGGCGGGCGCACGGCCCGCGCCGGTGAGTCCGGCAGCGTCGTCACGCTCGTCACGCCGAGCCAGCGCCGCGGCATGGTCCGCCTCATGTCGGACGCCGGGATCCGGCCGCAGACCACGCAGGTCCGCTCGGGCGACGAGGCCCTCAGCCGGATCACCGGAGCCCAGGCTCCGACCGGCATCCCGGTCGTCATCGCCGCCCCGGTGGCGGAGCGCCCCAAGAAGCGCGGTGCCACCTCTCGCGGCCGACGCCGCCCCGCCTCGGCGACCCGGCGTGCCCCCGCACTCCAGTCCACGGCCGGTGCGGCCGCCTAGAACCGTCCTGATCAGGAACCCCGCCCGTCTGCGCAGGAGGCACCCTTTGACGCTGGGACAGTTGCAGGATCGCTCCGTAAGCGCTCGCCCATTGCACGGCACGGTGGTCGACGTCATGGACGCGGCCGGCCCGCAGGTCTGGTACGACATGACCGTCGAGGTGGCGCTGTCCGTGATGGCCGCCGCACGTGCGCAGCACCTGGTCGTTTGCGACGAGGATGCCCGGTGCGTGGGCCTGGTCACCCAGGCCCGGCTCACCGCCGTCCGGGACAGCTCCCGATACACCGACCGGCTCCGCCTGGGTGACATCACCGACGGCAGCGAGCCCTTCGTCTCACCGTTGGCCACGAGGGAAGAAGCCGAGGACGCGGTGCCTTTCGGGCGGCTCGGGCCGGTGCCCGTGGTCGACGACCACGGCAGCGCCCTGGGCGTCCTCGCTCTCTCCCGCTGAACCGCTGCTGCACGGCGGCCGGCCCCGTTTCCTCTTCTGCCTGTGAGGCATCATGCGCTGTGTCATTGCCCGCTTCCCGTTCGACCTGACCAAGAGCGGCGTGCTGGAGTCGATGAAGGGCGTCAAGCCCGAACCGGTCACTGGCGAGTCCGTGATCATCGGACGGCGTCGCTACCCCGCCAAGCAGGTCGGCCAGGTCATCACCCGCCAGGACCGCCGCGACTTCAGCACCGGCGAAGTCCTGCGGGCCATGGCCCATCTCGGCTTCACCTGCCGCACCGTGCCCGAGACCGCCGCCGCGAGCATCGAAGGTCCGTTGCAGCGGGCTTCCGCGATGCTCGGCGCCCCCCTGTCCGTCTGACCGACGCGACAGGTGCGCGCTGACACCAGAACAGCAGTGAGGGGCCCGACCGACGCGCCGGTGGGGCCCTCACTGCATGCCGCACGCTCCGGTCGGTGCGCGAGTGGGGCGACGGCCCCGTGACGCAGGGGCGGTCCCTGCTGCCGGGGTCAGTGGACGGCGAGGGAGATGGCTATGTAGTGCACGGTGAAGGCTGCCACGGTCAGAGCGTGGAAAACCTCGTGGAAGCCGAACCAGCGGGGCAAGGGGTTGGGGCGCTGGACGGCGTAGACCACCGCTCCCGCGCTGTAGAGGAGACCTCCGGTCACGATCAGGGTGACTACGGCCGCTCCGCCGGTGTGCAGGAAGTCGGGCAGGTAACGCACCGGTGCCCACCCCAGGGCCAGGTAGCAAGGGGTGTACAGCCAGCGGGGAGCACTGACCCACAGGACCCGGAAGGCGATGCCGGCCAGTGCCCCGGTCCATACGATCCACAGAAGCAGGGCCTGCCGGTCAGCGGGGAGGAGCACGGCCAGAGGCGTGCAGGTTCCCGCGATGATCAGAAAGATGTTGGCGTGGTCGAGACGCCGCAGAACGGCCTTGCCCAGCGGTGACCAGGTGCCAAGGTGGTAGACGGCGCTCGTTCCGAACAGCAGCCAGGCAGTCACGGCGTACACGGCGCAGGCCCAGGTCGCCGGCGTCCGGGCCAGGCAGATCAGGACGATGCCGGCACTCAATGAGGTCGGGACCATCGCGGTGTGGAGCCAGCCACGCAGCCTCGGCTTGACCGGCTCGACCAGGTCCGCCGCCCACCCGGCCAGGTCGGCCAGGTCGGCCACAGGATGAGAGTTCTCTTCGGCATCGCCACGGTGTGCTCCGCCGGGGAGACCGGCTACAGCCCCCTCCACAACTCCCCGGGCCGTCCTGGTCCTATGGGCATCATCGAAAACCATCCGATCATGCTAGAAACATGCCCGAAACAGCCCTGCGGAAGGTCAAGCTCCCACCGCCGGACCGGGATCGCCAGGCGGGGTGAGTGCTGCCATTGAGAAAGCGGCGGCGCCTGCGACCTGCCACCGCTGGGTCAGTGAGAGCCGCGGCAAGTCGGGCTGGCCGATGAGGTCTCCTCGGCCGCCTTCGGCGAGCCTCTCCTGGACAGCCAGCAGGCGCACCATGCTGCGGAACGCGGCGCGGCGTCTCTCACCCCGAGTGGCCTCGACCTCGTCGCAGAGACCGCCACCGCGCCTCCTCCCCAGGCAATCGACGCGATGGCGCCATGCACCGGTGCGGGCTCCGCACGGCTGGTTCCGGTTCATGGCCGACGGCTCAGCAAATGCGTGAGAGGACAGTACGGCTGACCTGCCTTCATGCAGGTCAGCCTTCCGGCATCTCGGCCCACACCCGGGCGGCCATTGCCTCGGCCTCGTCCTGCGGTGTCCCCGCCCGCACCAAGATGATCCCGCGAGACTGGTCCGGGAACGTGACCTCCCGCATTGCCGTACCCAACGGGCCCGTCGGATCGTCCGACATGACGCCTCCCTTCGGCGGCTGCCGCCCACGCTAAAGGGCTGCCGCCCAGAAGACGAGGACCCTCGCCCAGACGGCGGACAGCCCTGGGTCGCAGACAGCGGTTCCGGCAAGGACGTCCCACTGGCCCCGGCAGCCTTCGGGACCCCTCATACCGAAGTGCACCCATGCGGGTGAGCCTGCTCAGGGTGCGGTGGGGCAGGCGCCTTCGATGGGATTCCTCGGAACAAGCGAACGCCTCGTGGAGCAGTGCCCAACGAGTATGTGGCCTGCATGCTGCCGGCCAGGCAAGAGCAGGGCGAAGCGAAGCGTTGACCACGCTTCTACGGCAGTGTGACGACAACATCCTGATCGTCGGCCGACGACGCGTCGTGGCACCCAACGACTTCGGTCATCGAACTGCTCCCGGAGACCCACCGGCTGATCGCGGCCAGCCCTCGGCCCGTGGCACCGGCCCTCGCCGGCCAGGTGCGCCGCCACGCCGCCGAACAGGGATACACCTTCGCCGGCCCGTCGCCATCGACCTGCGCCCCGCGCCCGACGACACGACCGTCCGGTTCCGCGTCCACAGCCGCATCGCTCCGGCAAGACGACGGGAGTCCTAGCCAGGACCGGGCCCAGCACATCGGTGCGGACAGCTGCCTCTTCGGTTACGGCAAGGGCTTCCCGCCTTGACAGCCGGGCCCTCATAGGACCATCTGGCAGATACGGCCTCAGGCGTCGGCCTTGTCCACCAGGCCGGCGGGGTGCGTCTGCAGTTCCTCGTTGATACGCCGCGCTTCTTCGAGCTGGTCTTCCAGGATGATGATGCGGCAGGCAGCCCCGACGGGGGTGCCCTGGTCGACGAGTTCGCGGGCGCGGGCTGCGATGCGCAACTGGTAGCGGGAGTAGCGGCGGTGGCCGCCCTCCGAGCGGAGCGGCGTGACTAGTCGGGCTTCCCCGATGGCCCGCAGGAAGGCGGGGGTCGTGCCGAGCATCTCGGCCGCCCGCCCCATGGTGTAGGCGGGGTAATCGTCGTCGTCGAGACGGCCGTACGAATCGTCTGCTGTCATCTGCACCTCTCCGCGGAACGCGTGGAGGGGCCCTGGCGCCATACGGCTCCAGGGCCCCGAAGGAACTCCTACACCATCTGCCGGCCCTGATACTGCGCCGGCCTTCTGTGTCCGCGGACCCGACCTGCCTGCTGACGGGGGCGCGGGGATCGCGGTTTCTTGACCGGAGACCACCTCACTATCGATGTCCTGCGGTACCCGGGCCCAAAACTCCGCCCGGGCGATCCTGATGGCGCTTCGTTCCTCCGTTCTTTCCTCTAGTACTGCTCTACTGCTGGTGATACGAACCTCTCAGTGACCTGTGACAGCGCCACTCTTCGGCAGCCAGCCCCGTTGCCCGTCCTGCGTCTGCTCTGGCCTGGAACCCCACTGCCGAACCTCCCGGTGCGCGCGTCCGCAGCCGACGCCTTCACCGAGGTACCGCTCACTGACTTCACTGCTGGGTACTGCCACTACGGTGGCGGCCCCTGATCACTGCGGGCCGCCCGGTCCGGTCGTCAGTCCCGTCGCCGTCCTGCAACATCCTGGCTTCGACACTCCACCACCGCACCGTCCTGCAACTGCTGGTACTGCTGCCCGGCGGTTCGTCTCTGCCGGGCCCTGCGGTCCTTCCGGGTTACAGGAGAAACGTAACCACACCACTGCCCAATGTCTACTCCAGTCGACACAGATTTTCGCGTGGTCGGCAGAGAGGTAATCACTCTCGAACAGTGATGGGCGCCGGGGTGAGCCGGGATGACGGGCCGCAGCGGGCGGCCCGGGCGGTGGTAGATGTGGGTGGCTTCGTCGCGGCGGTGGAAGGTTCCGTGGTGCACGAAGCTGAGTGCCACCGCGTCGATCTCGCCGCGTGCCGGGTGGGCGACTGCGACACGCAGCCCGCCGTAGGTGTCCGCGTGGATGGCGCGGGTGAAGTCGATCCGCAGCCGCAGCGGTGTGCCGGGGACGGGAGTGGCGCAGTGCGTGTTGCCCACGACGGCGTGGTCGTGGCAGGGGAGGCACGAAGAACTCGGGGGCCTGCAGAGACACGAGGGGTAGGTCTCCGGACGGGGTTGGGCTGGGGCCAGCGGCGTTGGCCGGGCAGGGCGGGTCGGCTTGTGGTGCTCCACCGCGGCACGCTGGCCGCGGGCAGCGTCGCTGGGCCGCGGGAGGCTGCGGCCCGCCGGACGTCGAGCGGGGTGGGCGGCGTCGGACTCGGCGGGAGGATCGGGGAGAGCTGGGCGTGGTCCCGGTCTGGAACGAGCCGAGCTCGTCGGGCAGTTCCCGCCAGGGCGAGTTGGTGCGGTACTTCCACGCGATGGCCTCAAGGATGCGGCGGTGGCCGGCCCACCGCCGCCCCCGGACCGGATCGGCCGGCATCAGCGGCTCGAGCCGGTCCCCCATCGCATCAGTGATCACTAATTGGACGGACACATCCGATCAACTGACCAACCCATCAAAGAGACAAGCTCTAGAAGGCTCATGAAGATCTTGGGGTTCTGGCCCCGCCGCGTGAGCGGCGGGGCCAGACTCGTTTCGTGGTGATGGGGGAATGGGCCGGGGAGACGGTCGGGCCGGATGTGTGGGAGACCTGCCGGGAGTTGATCCCGGCCGGGAGTGTGTTCGCGTTCCTGGCCGAGCACCGTGGTGCGCTGTTCCCGGCGGAGATGTTCGCGGACATGTACCCCTCGGCGAACGGGCGGCCGAGTATGCCGCCGCAGATCCTCGCCTCGGCGATCACACTGCAGGCCCTGCACGGGCTGTCGGACTTCGAGACGGTCCAGGAGCTGCGGTGTGACCTGCGGTGGAAGGCCGCTTGCGGGCTCGGTCTGCATGACATGGCGTTCGACCCCTCGCTGCTGGCCTACTTCCGGCGCCGCCTTTCCCGCTCCGCCCGGCCCGACCGCGTCTTCGAGGCGGTGCGGGAGGTGGTCAAGGCCACCGGGGTCCTCAAGGGCAAGCACCGGCGGGCTCTGGACTCCACCGTGCTGGACGACGCGGTCGCCACCCAGGACACCGTCACCCAGCTGATCGCCGCCGTCCGCGCGGTGATCCGCGAAGTCCCCGGCGCCGACCGGGTCGCGGCCGTGCAGTGCACCGCCCATGACTACACCGATCCCGGCAAACCCCGCATCGCCTGGAATGACGAACAGGCCCGCGCCGCTCTCGTCGACGCCCTCGTCGGCGACGCGCTCAGGCTGCTGGGCCACCTTCCCGAGCAGGAACTGGGCGAGAGGGCCGCGAACGCGGTCGGCCTGCTGGCCCTGGTCGCCGGGCAGGACGTGGAGCCGGCCGAGGACTCCGACGGCCGCGACGGCCGCTGGCGCATCACCCGCGGCACCGCCTACGACCGGACCGTCTCCACCGTCGATCCTCAGTCCCGGCACGTCCACAAGAGCCGCACCCGCCGGCAGGACGGATATAAAGCCCACCTCGCGATCGAGCCGGAGACGGGGTTATACACCGCCGTCGCCCTCACACCCGGGGCCGGGCCCGAGCACCACGAGGCCAAGGTGGGCCTGGACCTGCTCGCCGACGAGGACACTGCCCTCGATCTCTTCGGCGACACCGCCTACTCCACCAGCGACGTCCGCCACACCCTTCAGCAGCAAGGTCACCGGCTGTTCCTCAAACCGGCCCCGCTGCGGCCGGCCGTCCCCGGCGGCTTCACCCCCGACGACTTCGCTATCGACACCACCGCCGCCACCGTGACCTGCCCGGCCGGACACACCGTTCCCCTCTCCGAGTCCGGAGGACAGCACCAGCAGCGCAAGGCCGCTTTCAAGGACCTGTGCTCCGGATGTCCCCTGCGCGAGCGGTGCACCAAGGCCAAGGCCGGACGCATCCTGACCATCCGCCCGCACCACGACCTCCAGGCAGCCGCCCGCGACCAGGCCGCCACCGACCCCGACTGGCAAGCCCACTACAGGCGCTGGAGACCCCCGGTCGAACGCGCCGTCGCCTGGCTCGTCCAGCACGGTAACCGCCGCCTGCGCTATCGCGGCACCATCGCCAACAACACCTGGCTACACACCCGAGCAGCAGCCCTCAACCTCCGCCGACTGATCAACCTCGGACTCACCCGAACAGGCAGCACCTGGACGATCAACCCAGCAACCGCATAGACCAAGGGGCCGCCCGGCCTACGGCCGGACAGCCCCTCACCAAGATCTTCATGAGTCTTCTAGGCGTCCCCGTCCCCGTCCCCGTCCCCGTCCTCGGGCCCGGTCTCCTCGGCCAGCGCCGCGTCCAGGCGGGCCCTGGCGCCCTCCAGCCACCGCCGGCACACCTTCGCCAGCTCCTCGCCCCGCTCCCACAGGGCCAGGGACTCCTCCAGAGTCGTACCGCCGGCCTCCAGCCGCCGTACGACCTCGATCAGCTCGTCCCGCGCCTGCTCGTACCCGAGCGCCTCGGACACGGCCGCCGGCTGTTCCACCTCGCTGGTCATCCACTCACCCTATGCGTCGACTCGTACGGAGAAATCACCTTCGAAGACGCGGGCGCGCAGCGTCTCGCCCGGCTCCACCTCGCCCGGGCCGCGCACCGCCTGGCCGTCGGCCCGCTGCAGCACGGCGTACCCGCGCTCCAGGGTCGCGGCGGGGGAGAGGGCCACCACGCGCGCGTGCGTGTGCGTCAGCTCGGACTCGGCCCGGTCGAGCTGGTGCCGCAGCGAGCGGCGACCCCGCTCCAGCAGGGCCGTCACCTGCTCGGCCCGCTCGTCGATCATCCGGTGCGGGTCCTGTATCGACGGCCGGGCCAGCGCGTGGGCCAGCCCCCGCTCCTCGCGGTCGACGAACGCCGCGACGCACCGCCGCGCCCGGTCCCGCAGCTGCCGCACCCGCTCGTACTCCTCGCCCACGTCCGGCACGACCTTCTTCGCCGCGTCGGTCGGCGTGGAGGCGCGCAGGTCGGCGACGAGGTCCAGCAGGGGACTGTCCGGCTCGTGCCCGATCGCCGAGACGACCGGCGTACGGCAGGCGGCGACCGCCCGGACGAGCTGCTCGTCGGAGAACGGCAGCAGGTCCTCCACGCTGCCGCCGCCGCGCGCGACGACGATCACGTCCACGGCGTCCATCGCGTCGAGCTCCTTCACCGCCTGCACCACCTGCGGCACCGCGTGCACGCCCTGCACCGGGACGTTGCGCACCTCGAAGCGGACGGCGGGCCAGCGGTGCCGGGCATTCTCCAGCACGTCCCGCTCGGCCGCGGAGGCCCGCCCGCAGACCAGGCCGATCAGCTGCGGCAGGAAGGGCAGTGCCTTCTTCCGCTCCGCCGCGAACAGCCCCTCGCGCGCCAGGGACTTCTTCAGCTGCTCCAGCCGCGCGAGCAGCTCCCCGACCCCCACCGGCTTGATCTCGGCCGCCCGCAGCGAAAGCTGCCCGCGCGGCGCGTACCACTCCGGCTTGGCGTGCACGACCACGCGGGCACCCTCGCCGACCACGTCCGCCACCGCGTCGAACACCTGGCGGTAGCAGGTCACGCTCACGGAGATGTCGTACGACGGGTCGCGCAGGGTCAGGAACACGACCCCGGCGCCCGGCCGCCGCGACAGCTGCGTGATCTGCCCCTCGACCCACACCGCGCCGAGCCGGTCGATCCAGCCCCCGATCAGCCGTGACACCTCGCCGACGGGCAGGGGAGCTTCGGGGGACGTGTTCGCAGCCATGCGGTCGAGCGTAACGGCCACGTACGACAACGCTCCCCGCCCTGACACGCCGACCGTGCTCGCCCGACCGCCCCCGCGCCGGCGGCCTCACGCCCCCGCTGGGCCCCTCCGGCGGGACTGCGCCACCAGGACCACCAGTCCGACCGCCAGCCAGATCGCCCCGACCACCTGCGCGGTCCCCGAGGCCTCCACGATCACCGCGATCGTGATGGCCGCGCCGAGCACCGGCAGCAGCACATGGCGCCACCAGCTCACCCGGCCCCCGCGGCGCCGCACCGTGAACCAGCCCACCACGCTGGCGTGCAGCAGCGTGAACGCGGTCAGCGCGCCGACGTCGACCACCGACACCAGCTGGTCGAGGCCGTCGTCCCGCCGTGCCGCCCACACCGCCGCCACCATCGTGATCACGGCCGCGACCAGCAGTGCCACCCGCGGCACCCCGGCGTCCGTGCGCGCCAGCGCCCCCGGCAGCCGCCGGTCGCGGCCCATCGCGAACAGCAGCCGCCCGGCCGCCGCCTGCCCGGCCAGCGCGGCGAACGCCGCACCGATCGCCTTGCTCACCGCCACCAGGTCGTGCAGCCACGTCCCCACGGACGAGTCCACCGCGTCGTAGAACGCCGACCCCTGCCGCGCCGGATCCGCCGCCAGCTCCGCCGACGACACCGGCTCCAGCAGCGCCACCAGATACGTCTGCGCCACGAACAGCACACCCGCCAGCGCCAGGCAGAACAACAGCGCCCGCGCCACCTTCGCCGAACCCCCCGTGACCTCCTCCGCGAACGTCGCGATCGCGTCGAAGCCCAGGTACGACAGCACCGCCACGGACACCGCGCCGACCACCGCCGACAGCGCGAACGCGCCCTGCGTGCCGTCCCCGGACAGCGGCGACAACCAGTCCCGCTCGGCGCCGTCGCGCGCGAGGACCACGATCGCCGACGCCACGAACACCAGCAGCACCGCGATCTCCAGGGCGAGGACCAGGAAGCCCACCCGGGCCGCCGCCCGCACCCCCCACAGGTTCAGCGCCGTCGTCACGACCACCGCCAGCGCCGTCCACACCCACCGGGACACCTCCGGGACCAGCGCCTCCATGGCGATACCGGAGAACAGGTAGGCCACCGCCGGGATGAGGACGTAGTCCAGCATCGCCATCCACCCGGCGACGAAACCGGCCCTGTCGCCGAGCCCCACGCGCGCGTAGGCGAACACCGACCCCGCCTGGGGGACCACCCGCACCATCTGGGCGTAGCTGAAGGCGGTGAACGCCATCGCGACCGTGGCGACGACGTAGACGAGTGCCACCGCGCCGTGCGACTTGGCGTCCAGCGTGCCGAAGACGCCGACCGGTGCCATGGGCGCGATGAACAGCAGTCCGTAGACCACCAGGTCCCTGAAGCCCAGGGTGCGCCTCAGCTCGTGTTCCGCACCGGCCCCGGGGGCCGTGGTACCGGACTCGGACATCGTGCCTCCGCCAGCGCATCGGGGTGTGGCTCGGAACGTCCCCGTCAGTGTCCCCGGCGGGGCCGCGTCCACGCGATCCCTGACCCGCCGAACGCGGCCTTACGATGGGTCCCATGACCGCTTCGCCTGGCCGCCGTGTCCTGCTCGCCGCCCCCCGTGGTTACTGCGCGGGTGTGGACCGCGCCGTGATCGCCGTCGAGAAGGCCCTGGAGCAGTACGGGGCCCCCGTCTACGTCCGGCACGAGATCGTCCACAACAAGTACGTCGTGCAGACCCTCGAGAAGAAGGGCGCGATCTTCGTCGAGCGGACGGAGGAGGTCCCGCCGGGGAACATCGTCATGTTCTCCGCGCACGGCGTGGCCCCCGTCGTCCACGAGGAGGCCGAACGCGGCCGGCTCGCCACCATCGACGCCACCTGCCCGCTCGTCACCAAGGTGCACAAGGAAGCCGTCCGCTTCGCGAACGACGACTACGACATCCTCCTGATCGGCCACGAGGGCCACGAGGAGGTCATCGGCACCTCGGGCGAGGCCCCCGACCACATCCAGCTCGTCGACGGCCCCGAGGACGTGGCGAAGGTCGAGGTCCGCGACCCGTCGAAGGTGGTGTGGCTGTCGCAGACCACCCTCTCCGTCGACGAGACCATGGAGACCGTCGACGCGCTCAAGGACAAGTTCCCGCAACTCCTCTCGCCGCCGAGCGACGACATCTGCTACGCCACGCAGAACCGCCAGCTCGCGGTGAAGCAGATGGGCGCCGAGGCCGACCTGGTGATCGTCGTCGGCTCGCGCAACTCCTCCAACTCCAAGCGGCTGGTCGAGGTCGCCAAGCAGGCCGGCGCGCGGGACGCCTACCTGGTGGACTTCGCCGACGAGATCGACGAGGCCTGGCTGGAGGGCGTGACCACGGTCGGCGTCACCTCCGGCGCGTCCGTCCCCGACGTCCTGGTCGAGCAGGTCCTGGAGTGGCTGGCGCCGCGCGGCTTCGAGGACGTGGAGATCGTCAAGGCCGCCGAGGAGTCGATCACCTTCTCGCTGCCCAAGGAACTCCGCCGCGACCTGCGCGAGGAGGCCGCCGCACTGGTGGCCGGACGGGGCGGTTCCGGTACGGGGGTCTGACCGTTCCCGCACCGCCCGCGTGACGGTCGGTGGCCCGTCGTAACGTGGAGCCATGGAGATCTTCGGCGTGGACATCGGCGGATCCGGGATCAAGGGCGCCCCTGTGGACCTCGACAAGGGCGACCTGGCCCAGGAGCGCCACAAGGTGCTCACCCCGCACCCGGCGACCCCCGACGGGGTGGCCGACGGGGTGAAGCAGGTCGTCGACCACTTCGGCTGGACCGGCCCGGTCGGACTGACCTTCCCCGGCGTCGTCACCGGCGGCGCCACGGTCCGTACGGCGGCCAACGTCGACAAGAGCTGGGTCGACACGGACGCGCGTGCCCTCTTCAGCGAGCGGCTCGGCGGACTGGACGTCACGGTCGTCAACGACGCGGACGCGGCGGGCGTCGCCGAGATGCACTTCGGTGCCGGCCGCGGCCGGAAGGGGACGGTCGTCCTGCTCACCTTCGGCACGGGCATCGGCAGCGCCGTCTTCACCGACGGCGTCCTCGTGCCCAACAGCGAGCTGGGCCACCTCGAGCTGGACGGCCACGACGCGGAGAAGCGGGCCTCCAGCAAGGTCAAGGACGACCGCGATCTGTCGTGGGAGCAGTGGGCCGACCGGGTCCGGAAGTACCTCGCCCACGTCGAGATGCTGTTCTCGCCCGAGCTGTTCATCCTCGGCGGCGGGGTCAGCCGCAAGTCCCACAAGTTCCTGCACTACCTCGAGGGCATCCAGGCGGAGATCGTCCCGGCGCAGCTGCAGAACAACGCGGGCATCGTGGGAGCGGCGATGCGCGCGGCCGGCTGACCGGCAGGCACGGGGCGCGGCCCGGCCGCTCGCCGGTGTTCCGGTCCGGCCGCCATGGCGCGCCGGTCACCTCCCCGCCCTCGTGCCGAGGCCGTGCCCTGCGGTCCTCCCGCGGCCCCGGCCGTCCGTGCGCGGGGCCGCACGCCGCCCCGCGGCCCGGCCCGGCGCATGGTCCGGCTGTCGCACCGACCGAGGGTCACGGCGCCCCGGCCCGGAGCGTCACGCCGGCGGGCGGGTCCGCGCGGTGGCGGCGCGGCGGCGCACCAGTCTGATCCGCCGGACGAGCACGATGGACCCGGCGAGCAGCGTGCCGCCGTAGAGCCAGCCGGCCTCGGTGGCCAGCGCGGTCACGAGCCCCATCAGCCGCCCGCCGATCCCGTCCCCGCGCTCGGCGACCGTCACCAGGCCCGAGGCGAACGCGATCGGCAGCACGACGGGCGCGGTCAGCAGGTCGCCCCTGCGCACCCAGAACGCCGTCAGCACGCACACCGGCAGGAACAGCACGCCGTAGACGGTGGGGGACCCGCCGAGCAGCAGCCGGTCGAGGAACCCGAGCGCGACCATCACCGCCGCGCAGAACAGGCCGCTGCCCAGCCCGGTGAGCCGGGGGTTGGGCGTCGCGCGCACCCGCCGCAGGACCCGCAGCACGGGCGGCACCGGCGCCCCGGGCCGGGGCCCGGCCACCGCCGCCGGACGGCGCGGGCCACCTCCCCCGCCCGGACCGGCGGACCCGGCCGGCGGTCTCACCGCCCCGCCCCCGGCACCCCGCCCCTGCGGGGGCAACGGCGTCCGGCCTCGTCGCGGTCCGTACTGCGCAGGTCGCGTCCTGTGTTGCTCCACTGGACCAACTTAGGTCGGTTAATGTGCCGAATAGCCCGACAGACACGCCGTGGGGCGAGGCCCGGCCAGGCGTTCGACGCCCGGCGTGGCCATTACCGGACACCCCGTAGACTGGTGGATCGGCCCAGTCTGGCCTGCCCCGCCCTCCGCATCCTCACGTACGGGAAGTCGCAACGTGTCGCTCACGATCGGAATCGTCGGTCTGCCGAATGTCGGCAAGTCGACCCTGTTCAACGCCCTGACCAAGAACGACGTGCTCGCGGCCAACTACCCGTTCGCCACGATCGAGCCCAACGTCGGCGTCGTGGGCGTCCCCGACCCCCGCCTGGCGAAACTGGCCGAGATCTTCTCCTCCGAGAAGGTCCTCCCGGCGACGGTCGACTTCGTGGACATCGCGGGCATCGTGCGCGGCGCGAGCGAGGGCGAGGGCCTGGGCAACAAGTTCCTGGCCAACATTCGCGAGTCCGACGCGATCTGCCAGGTCATCCGTGCCTTCAAGGACGAGAACGTCGTCCACGTCGACGGCAAGGTCTCGCCGAAGGACGACATCGAGACGATCAACACCGAGCTGATCCTCGCCGACCTCCAGACCATCGAGAAGGTCCTGCCCCGCCTCCAGAAGGAGTCGCGGATCAAGAAGGACGTGGCGCCCAAGGTCAAGGCGGTCGAGGAGGCCAAGGAGATCCTGGAGAAGGGCGACACGCTCTTCGCCCACGGCATCGTCCAGGGCACCGAGCGCAACGAGCTCCTGCACGACCTGCACCTCCTCACCACCAAGCCCTTCCTCTACGTCTTCAACGTCGACGAGGACGAGCTCACCGACGAGGACTTCAAGAACGAGCAGCGCGCCCTGGTCGCCCCCGCGGAGGCGATCTTCCTCAACGCCAAGCTGGAGGCGGACCTCGCCGAGCTGGAGGAGGACGAGGCCCTGGAGCTCCTCCAGTCCGTCGGCCAGGACGAGCCCGGCCTCGCCACCCTCGCCCACGTCGGCTTCCGCACCCTCGGCCTGCAGACCTACCTGACGGCCGGCCCCAAGGAGTCCCGCGCCTGGACCATCAAGAAGGGCGCCACCGCCCCCGAGGCCGCCGGTGTCATCCACACCGACTTCCAGAAGGGCTTCATCAAGGCGGAGGTCATCTCCTTCGACGACCTGGTCGAGACGGGCTCGGTGCCGGAGGCCCGCGCCAAGGGCAAGGCGCGCATGGAGGGCAAGGACTACGTCATGCAGGACGGCGACGTGGTGGAGTTCCGCTTCAACGTGTAGCAGCCGCCATAGCTCGGTCTCGGTCGGGTTGGTAAGTCTGCGGGGCAGCGGAGCCGGTCCAGTTCTGGGCTGACCCCGTTAGCGCTCCCAGTGCTGCACAACGGCCGGCCGGCCCGCCGACCGGCCAGCCGTGGTCTGCACTGAATGTCGTGCTTGCCCTTACGGTGTTGTCCAGCAAGTGCACACCTTGGGCGACTCCGTTCACTCTCAGATCTTGATGACGGTGATCTCCGCGCTGCAGAGCATCAGGAGGTCCTCCGGGTCGGAGGTGAGGACGGTCGTGGGGCGGGGCGAGGCGAGTGCCGTGGCGGCGACGATTGCGTCCAGCGCGTACTTGTGGCCGTGCAGGCCGGTCTCGGCGAGCAGTTTGCTCGCCTGTCTGGCGATGGCCTCGCTGGGCGGGATGATGTTGACGCCTGAGACGGCGTAGTCGAACTGGGCCTGGTGGACCCGCGGATCCCGTGCTTCGACCAGGGTGACCGAGCTGGTCACGACCCGGATGTCCTCGGCGTCGGCTGCCGCGAGCCATTCGGTCAGCTCAGGGTGGCGGCGTACGAGCTTGGAGAGGCCCTCGCAGTCCAGGACGAGGGTGCCGCTCACGCGGCGTCCGCCGAGTTCGCCGCGTCGCCGCGCAGGATCGCGCGTTTGGCGTCGACCGCCTCCTGGTCCACTGGGCCGTGTTCGGCTTCCGCGGTGGCGATCAACTCACGCAAACGTTCCCGTTCCAGTTCACGCTGGATGAGGCCCTCGACGTATGCCGACATGCCGCGCCGGCCTGTGCGCTGCTTCAGGGCGGCGATGGTGCCCTCGTGCAGGGACACGGAAACCGGGCGGACGGGCCCTTCTCCAGGGGTGGGTGTCATGTCAGCCATGCCGACTACTTTAACAAACGAGTTGTTATTTCGTGCATCGGTTGCCGGTTTCACGACGGCGGAAATCGCTACTTCGTGGCCCCCTGGGCGAAGCCGTTGTAGATGTAGCGCTGGAGGAACAGGAAGATCACGAGGGTCGGCACGATGACGAGGACGGCCCCGGCGGAGATGTTCTCCCAGTGCGCCCCGAACGGCCCCTTGAAGCGGAACAGGGCCGTCGACATGGTCCCGAGTTCCTCGGAGGGCATGTAGAGGAAGGGGATGTAGAAGTCGTTGTACGTGGTGATGCCCTTGATGATGACCACGGTCGCGATGGCCGGCTTCAGCAGCGGGAAGATGATCCTCCGGTAGATGGTGAAGGAGTTGGCGCCGTCGAGCCGCGCGGCCTCGTCGAGTGACCGGGGGATGCCGCGGATGAACTGCAGGAAGATGTAGATGGCCACGATGTCGGTGCCCATGTACAGCAGGATCGGTGCCCAGCGGGTGTTGAACAGCCCGAAGCTGTTGACGACCTGGAAGGTGGCGACCTGCGTCGTCACGGCCGGCACCAGCGTGGCGATCAGGAACAGGGCCATGACGAGCTTCTTGAAGCGGAAGTCGAAGCGGTCGATGGCGTATGCGGTCATCGAGCCGATGATCACGGTTCCGGTGATGGAGAACAGCAGGATGAAGGCCGTGTTGCCGAAGGCCGTCAGCAGATGGCCGTCGGTGAAGGCTGTGGCGTAGTTGGAGAAGTTGAGCCAGTCGTCCGGGAGCGCCAGGGCGCCCTGGCCGTCGGAGATCTCCCCGTAGGACTTCAGCGAGGTCAGGAAGATTACGGCGAGCGGCAGCAGCACCACGACGGAGGCGACGACCAGCGACAGGTACGTCAGGGCGGTACCGGCGCGCGGGCGACGGCGTGCTCGTTCCCGCGGGCGGGCGGGGGCGGAGAGGGTCATACGAGATCCACCTTCTCGTCGGGCACGAGGCGGCGCTGGAGCCAGGTGATCACCAGGATGATCGCCAGCAGCACCACGGCACAGGCCGAGGCCAGGCCGGTCTTGTTGAACTGGAAGGCGAACTTCACCGTCTGGATGACGAACGTCGAGGTCTCCGTCGCGCCGCCGGTCATGATGTACGGGATCTCGAACACGGACAGGGAGCCGGAGATCGCCAGGATTACGCTCAGGCTCAGCACCGGCCGGATGCTCGGCGCGATGATGTGCCGGAACTGCTGCCGGCGGCTCGCGCCGTCCAGTTGTGCGGCCTCGTAGAGCTCGCCGGGGATCGACTGGATCGCGCCGAGGAACAGAACGAAGTTCAGGCCGGTGAAGCGCCACACGGA
This sequence comes from Streptomyces sp. 63XJN7_1_ISO-PGPR-S23-121, assembly GCF_056173025.1. NCBI lineage: Bacteria > Bacillati > Actinomycetota > Actinomycetes > Kitasatosporales > Streptomycetaceae > Streptomyces > Streptomyces sp. 63XJN7_1_ISO-PGPR-S23-121. Next base: position 1,063,556 of record NZ_CM149653.1, read on the forward strand.
CACGCCGGCCATGGACGTGTTGGCCGATTCCGGAGAGCCCAGCCAGGCGTGGTCGGTGCCGGCGCCGAACCAGGACAGGACCGAGTCGAGCGTTCCGCCGTCCTGGAAGAAGTACAGGAAGACGAAGCCGATCGCGACACCGTTGATCAGGTACGGGAAGAACAGGATGCCCTTGAACAGGTTCCTGAAGCGCAGGTCGAAGCTGAGGACGGTGGCGAAGTACAGGGCGACGGCGATCTGCGCGGCGGACGCCGCGAGGTAGTAGAAGCTCACCGCGAACACCCGCAGCAGCTCGGGCCGGGTGAAGATCTCGGTGTAGTTCTCCGTGCCGACGTAGGTGCGGTCGGGGCTGACTCCGTCCCAGTCGGTGAAGCTGTAATAGATCATGTTGCCCACCGGCACGTAGGTGAACGTGATCAGCAAGGCGAGCGGGGCCAGCAGGAACAGCCACGGAGTGATCCTGCTCAGCGGCCGGTCACGCCACGAGGTGCCGGTCCGCGCGCGGTGCCGGAAGCGCTGCCTGCCGATCGGGCCCGGCTCGGCCGCCGGGGTGGGTGGTGAAGCCGTGGAAGCGGTTCGGGTCATGGGGAGCCAGGGCCTTTCGTCGTCCGCCAAAGGCACCGGGCGCCGGGTCCCGCTCGCCGGGGTCGGGGCGGAAACCCGGCGGGTGCTGGGTTCGGGCGGGAGCCGGTTCAGGAGCCGACGGTCTGCCTGGCCTCGGACCAGCGCTTGTTCAGGTCGTCGAAGTAGTCCTCGAGCGAACCGTCCGTGGCGCCGCGGGCGATGTCGATGAGCTTCTTGCGGTAGTCGGGCTTGTTCAGCCCGATCTCGGCGGCGTTGTCGACGGCGTTGACGTCGGCCGTCCTGGCCTCGGAACGCTCGATCAGCCTGACATCGTTGTCAACATAGTCCTTGAGTGTCGACGGCATCCCCTCGGACTTCAGGGCGGAGACGGCGCCCTCCTCGGCCGCGTAGCCGGACTTCTCGGTGAACCAGTCGATCCACGCCCGGGCGGCTTCCTTGTGGCCGGAGTGGATGTTGACGGCCTGCTGGTAGTCGGAGACCAGGGTGGCGCAGAACGTGCCGTCCTTCTGGGAGGGGACCGGCATGAAGCCGATGTCGTCGGGGTTCCGCCCCGCCGCCTCGGCCGCGTCCCGCATCTGCTCGACCGCCCAGGACCCGAGCATCATGCTGCCGACCTTGCCCTTGGCCAGGAGGGTCTTGGAGCTCTCCCAGTTGGTGGTGGCCGGGTCCTTCTCCGACAGCTTCTCGTGGACGATGTCGTGGAGCAGGGTGTCGAGGGTGTTGAGGTCGTTGCCCTCGGCCCAGGGCTCGTCCGTCGCGGCGAGTTTGTCGGAGGCCCGGGTGTCGCAGCTGATGGAGCCGACACCGTTGGTCCAGGGGCTCTCGAGCGGCCAGCCGTCCTTGAAGTTGGTGTAGTACGGGGTCGCTCCGGTCCTGTCCTTGACGGTCTTGAGATCGTCGAGGAACCGCTGGGGCGTCGTCGGCCAGCCGGTGATCCCGGCCTGCTTCCACAGCGCCTTGTTGTAGACGAGTCCGTTGGCGGTCCCGAAGGTGGCGATGCCGTACGTCTTTCCGGCGACGTCCGTCTTGTCGGTGAAGCGGTAGGTGGGCTTCATCGACGAGGTGTCGCCGAGCGGCGCGAAGAACTTGGGGTAGTCGCCCTTGGCGACCGCCGACGGAATCAGCAGGACGTCGCCGTAGTCCTCCGTGTTCATGCGGATCCTCACCTCCCCCTCGTAGTCGGTGAGGCCCTCGAACCTGACCTTCACCCCGGGGTAGGTCCTGTTGAACTCGGCGGCGTACTTCTTCATCGTCCCGTCCTCGACCAGGTCGGTGCGATTGGTCAGCACGGTGATGTCCCCCGAGACGCCGTCCGGGTTCACCGGCGCGGCGGCGGTCTCGCCGGCGTTCGGGCTCCCTCCTCCACTGCACCCCGCGACGGTCAGCGTCGCGGTGGCGAGCAAAGCGACGCTCAGCGCTCTCTTCCCCATGCGCCCAGCTCCTTTCCAAGGATCACGGCTCGGGCTCCGGTGGTGGCTGACGGCGACTATGTCAGTCGGCAGTGAACCGGTAAAGCTAGCCGATCGCCCGTGATGCTCAATCGTTACCTGAGGTGAGGCGCGGGGCCGGAGTACCCATGTCCCCGTTGAGTCCGCGCGAGGGCTTGGGTCGCGCGAAGAGGGCTAGACCGGTTCACAAACAGGGGGTTAGGTTGAGCCGCGTTGCCCACGACACCGGGCCCGTCCCGCCGAAGGAGCCGTAAATGAAGGAAGTCGTCCCGCTCGCCGAGGACTGGAGCCTGCGCCACGGCGAGAGCCTGCTGCCCGCCCGCGTCCCCGGCTGCGTCCACACCGATCTGCTCACGGCCGGACTGATCCCGGACCCCTTCCTCGGCGTCAACGAGAAGGACGTGGCCTGGGTCGGACGGCGGGCCTGGACCTACGTCCGCGCCCTGCGGGCCACCGACACCGCCGGGGAGGAGCACGAGCGGACCGACCTGGTCTTCGACGGACTGGACACCGCGGCGACCGTCACCCTGGACGGGTGGGAACTGGGCCGCACCCGGAACATGCACCGGCGCTACCGCTTCGACGTCACGGGTCGGCACGGTCTCCTGGAGGTGGACTTCGCCTCCGCCTACGACGAGGCGGCCTCGGTGCGGGCGCTGACGGGGGAGCGCCCCAACGTCTATCCGGAGCCGTTCCAGTACATCCGCAAGATGGCGTGCGGCTTCGGCTGGGACTGGGGCCCGACCCTGGTGACCGCCGGTATGTGGCGCCCGGTCCGGCTGGAGCGCTGGTCGACGGCCCGGCTGGCCGACGTGCGCCCTCTGGTGACGGTCCACGGCGGCACCGGCCGCGTCGAGGTGCGTGTCGAGGTCGAGCGGACCGCGCGGGGGACGGCCCGCCCGCTCGCCGTGCGTGCCAGGGTCGGGGACGGCCTCGCGGAGACCCGCGGCGTCGTGGAGGGGACGCACGCCGTGCTGACACTGGAGGTGCCCGGCGTCTCCCTGTGGTGGCCCCGCGGCTACGGCGAACAGCCCCTCCATGAACTGGAGTTGACGCTCGTCGAGGACGGCGACGGTCCGGGTTCCGGGGAGCGTCCCCTCGACTCCTGGCGCCGGCGCATCGGCTTCCGGACCGTGGAACTGGACCGCTCGGCGGACGAGCACGGCACCGGGTTCACCCTCGTCGTCAACGGGGAACGGATCTTCGCGCGCGGGGTCAACTGGATCCCCGACGACGTCTTCCCGTCCCGGATCACGCCCGAGCGCTACCGCACCCGGCTCGGTCAGGCGGCCGACGCGGGCGTGGACCTGGTCAGGATCTGGGGCGGCGGCATCTACGAGGACGACGCCTTCTACGACGCCTGCGACGAACTGGGCCTCATGGTCTGGCAGGACTTTCTTTTCGCCTGCGCCGCCTACCCCGAGGAGCAGCCACTGCGCGGCGAGGTCGAAGCCGAGGCGCGCGACAACGTTGTCCGGTTGCTGCCGCACCCCTCGCTCGTGCTGTGGAACGGCAACAACGAGAACCTCTGGGGCTTCCGCGACTGGGACTGGGAGCCGGACCTCGACGGCGACTCCTGGGGCGGCGGGTACTACCTGGACCTGCTCCCGAGGATCGTCGCCGAACTCGACCCCACCCGCCCCTACACCGCGGGCAGCCCCTGGTCCGGCTCCTGGGACCACCACCCGAACGACCCGGCCCACGGCACCCATCACTCGTGGGAGGCCTGGAACCGCCGGGACTACGCCGAGTACCGCGACTCGGTGCCCCGCTTCGTGGCGGAGTTCGGCTGGCAGGCGCCGCCCGCGATGGCGACCCTGCGGCGCGCGCTGCCCGGCGAACGACTCGCGCCCGACTCTCCCGGCATGCTGCACCACCAGAAGGCGGAGGGCGGCAACGGCAAGCTGAACCGGGGCGTGGAGCGGCACTTCGTGCTGCCCGGGGACGACTTCGACCGCTGGCACTACCTCACCCAGGTCGTGCAGGCCCGCGCGGTCGCCACCGGAATCGAGCACTGGCGCTCGCACTGGCCCGTGTGCGCCGGCACCGTCGTCTGGCAGATCAACGACTGCTGGCCGGTCAGCTCGTGGGCGGCCATCGACGGCGACGGCCGGCTCAAGCCCCTCTACCACGAGCTGCGCCGGGTCTACGCGGACCGGCTCCTCACGCTCCAGCCGGGCGACGGCGGCGACGGCGGCGACGGCGTCGTACTCGCCGTCGTCAACCAGTCCGCCGAGCCCTGGCAGGCCCGCGTGGTCCTGCGCCGGCTGCGGGCGGACGGCACCGAAGTGGCCGGGCACGTGCTCGACGTGACCGTCGCCGCCCGTGCGGTGCACCGGCAGTCCGTGCCCCGGGGCCTGGTCCCCGACCGGCGTACCGCCGAGGAGTTCCTCGTCGCCGACGGTGCGGACCTGCGCAGCGTGTACGTGCCGGTCACGGACCGGGAGTTCGCCTACCCGGCCCCGGACTACGACCTGGTCGTGGAGACCCCGGTGGGTGAGGGGACGGGTAGTGTCGAGGTCGTGGTAACCGCACACACCCTCGTACGCGACCTCCTCCTGCAGGCCGACCGGCTGGGACCGGACGCGGTCTGCGACACCGGGCTGCGGACCCTGCTTCCCGGCGAGCGGCTCCGGCTGCGGGTCACGGGCGCGGCGGAGACCGGGGCCAACGCCGTGCGGGCGGCGCTGTTCTGCGTGGAACCGGCGTGAGAGCACCGTCCGTCCGCGTCACCATCAAGGACGTCGCCGCGGCCGCCGGCGTGTCCAAGGGCGCCGTGTCCCTGGCGTTCAACGGCAAACCGGGAGTCTCCGACGCCACCCGGGAGCGGATCTTCGCGGCGGCCCGGCAACTGGGCTGGGCCCCGAACTCCTCGGCCCGCAGCCTGTCGCGCCGGTCCGTCGACACCGTCGGGCTGGCGATCTGCCGGCCGGCCCGGCTGCTGGGCCTGGAGCCGTTCTACATGGAGTTCGTCTCCGGCATCGAGAGCGTGCTGGCCGAGCGTGACTGCTCGCTGCTGCTGCGGCTGGTCGGCTCGCTGGAGGAGGAGATCGGCCTTCAGGAGCGCTGGTGGCGGGAGCGGCAGGTGGGGGGCTCGATCCTGGTCGACTTCCATCACGAGGACCCGCGGATCGGCCCGCTGCGGCGGATCGGTCTCCCGGCGGTGGCGGTCGGCCACCCGTCCCTCACCGGCGGATTCCCGTCGGTGTGGACCGACGACGCCGCCGCCGTCGCCGAGGCGGTGCGCTACCTGGCGGTGCTGGGGCACCGGCGCATCGCCCACGTGGGCGGCCCCCGCGGGCTCGGGCACAGCGCCATCCGGACGACCGCGTTCGAGCGGACCCTGGCCGAACTCGGCCTCGAACGCGGCCCGCACGTCGAGACGGGTTTCTCGGGCGAGGACGGCGCGCGCGCCACCCGTTCCCTGCTGCTGTCCGCCGAGCGGCCTACGGCGATCCTCTACGACAACGACATCATGGCGGTCGCCGGACTCGGTGTCGCCGCCGAGATGGGCGTCTCCGTGCCGGACGACCTGTCGCTGCTGGCCTGGGACGACTCCCAGCTGTGCCGGCTGACGCATCCCACGCTGTCGGCGATGAGCCATGACGTGCACGGCTTCGGGGCGCAGGTCGCACGGGTGCTGTTCGAGGTGCTGGCGGGCCACGACGTGACGTCCCTGCCCGTCGCGACGCCGTCGCTAATGCCGAGGGCGTCGACCGCCTCGCCTCCCTCCTAGGCCCTGTCGTCGAACTCCCGTCTGCCTGGCGACGCCATGCAGGGGCGCGGCACGATGCCGCGCCCCTTCGCGTGCCGCTGGAGGGCTCCGCGGTTTTGACATAGGTATGAGGGCATACCTATAGTCTCCGTATGCCCGACAGCAGTGCCTCCGAGCAGCGCATCGACCACGTGGCCTCCGGGCTCGCGGCGTGCCTGCCCGCGCTGCACCGGGCCCTGGAGCGGCGCATCGCGAGTGAGTACCCGCACCCCAAGCCGCCCGAGGGGCAGCTCGCGCTGCTGCGGTTCGTCGCGCAGCACGAAGGCGCGACGGTGCGCGAGGCGGCCGCGGCACTGCTGATGAAGCCCAACAACGTCAGCGTCCTGGTGTCCCGGCTCACGGAGCAGGGGGAGCTGGAGCGCCGGCAGGACGGCGCCGACAGGCGGATCGCCCACCTCCACCTCACCGCGTCCTCCCGGCGGCGGATCGCCGAGGTGTCCGCCCTGGAACGGGAGCACCTCGGTCACGCGATGCTGTCGCTCACCGAGGGTGAGCTGGACGCACTCGGGTCCGCCCTCGGAGCGCTGAGCGCGTTGAGCCGCCACCTCCACCCCGCGGCCGGCTGACCGGCAGGGCCACCGGCTCGCGCACGCACGAGCGGTGAGGCGTCCGGCCTCCCGCCGCCCTTCCATGTCCCGAGGGACGCCCCTGGCGGCAGCCCTCGGTCCCGGCCCGCGCCCACGCGCCCACCCCGCCCCCCGGCGTCCGCCGGCGGGGCCGGCCCCGGGTGCCGCCGTGCGGCCGCTCGTCGCGCACTTCGTACATCCCCTTCAAGAGAGAAACGGCCAATTTCATGGCGTCCCCTTCTGTGGGCAACTCCGTCCCGCCCACGGCTGCTTCCGAGCGCCGGATGTCCGCGGACCGCCGGGGCAACCCCTGGCTCGCTCTGATCGCAGTCTCGTTCGGCCTGCTCATGGTGCAGCTCGACGGCTCCGTCGTCGCCATCGCCAACCCCGCGATCGGCAAGGACCTCGGGGCGAGCACCGCGGAGCTGCAATGGGTCACCAACTCCTACCTGCTCGCGCTCGCGGCCTCGATGATCCTCGGCGGCAGGCTCGGCGACCGGTTCGGCCGGCGCTTCCACTACCTCGCGGGCGTCGGCGGCTTCGTCGTCACCTCGGTCGCCATCGGCCTGGTGGGCAGCATCGAGGGCGTCATCGCCTTCCGCGCCCTCCAGGGACTGTGCGGCGGCATCCTGATGCCCAACACCCTGGGCATCCTGCGTGCCGTTTTCCCGCCGAGGAAGTTCCCGCTCGCGGTGGGCATCTGGGGCATGGTCTCGGCCGTCTCGACATCGCTGGGGCCCATCATCGGCGGCCTGCTCGTCGAGCACGTCGACTGGACGTGGGTCTTCTACCTGAACGCGCCGATCGGCGTCGTCGCCCTGCTGTTCAGCATGTCGGTCCTCGCCGAGTCCAGAAACTCCACCGGCCGCCACCGCTTCGACGTCGCCGGTGTCGTCCTGCTCGCCGCGGGGCTGCTCGCGCTCGTCCTCGGCATCGTCAAGGCCGAGACGTGGGGCTGGACGTCCGCCGGCACCCTCGGCACCATCGCCCTCGGCCTGGTGCTCCTGGTCCTCTTCGGCTGGTACGAGACCCGTCAGGAGCACCCGCTGCTGCCGATGCGCCTGTTCCGCAACCGTTCGCTGACCACCGGCGCGGTGATGACCCTGCTGAACTTCTTCGTGATGCTCGGCGGCATCTTCTTCATCATGCTGTACCTGCAGAACGTGCGCGGCTACACGCCGGTCGAGGCCGGCATCAGCACGCTGCCGATGTCGATCGCCTCGCTGTTCGCCTCCCCGGTCGGCTCCCAGCTCACCACGCGCTTCGGGCCCCGTGTCACGATCCCGCTCGGTCTGGTCCTCTCGGCCGCGGCCATGTTCGGCATGCTCACCTGGACCGTCGACTCCTCCTACGCGACCATGTGGCCGCCGTTCATCGCGATGGGCCTCGGCGTCGGCATCGTGCTGCCCGCCACCGCCGCGGCGATCATCGGCAGCGCGCCGGTCCGGGACGGCGGTGTGGCCTCCGGCCTGCAGTCCACCATGCTGCAGATCGGCGGCGCCCTCGGCACCTCCGTGCTGGTCTCAGTGATCGCCGGCAAGGTCGGTTCCTCGCTGTTCGGCGAGCTCACCGGCGCGGGCGTCCCGGTACCCCTGGCCCACGGGCTCGAGAAGGCCGAGGACGCCGTCGCGATGGGCATCGCACCGGTCTCCTCCGACATGCCGGCGCAGATCAGGGCCGCGGTCGTCGAGGGCAGTGGCCAGGCGTTCGTCAACGGTCTGCACTCCGCCGTCACCGTGACCGGGATCCTGTGCCTGATCGGTGCGGTGGCCGCGGTCGCCGGCATCAGGAGCCGCGCCGAGGAGACGGCGGACGGCACCGAGGACGTGGGGGCCGTCGCCGCTCACTGAGGACACCGGCGCACGGGGGAGTGCCGCCGCCGGGCCGCGGGGGCCCCGGCGGCGCCGCTCCGTCCGGTGGGCCGCGGCCGGCCCGGCCGGCCCGCCGGGCTCAGCCCCGCAGTGCGCTCTTCCGCCGCGGTGACCTCGGCGACGGTGAGGCAGCGGTCCGGGATCTCCGCGTGCGTGTCACCCACGGGCGACCACCTGCCGGCACGCCTCCACGTATCCCCGCACCAGCGTCCGTTCCTCGTCCTCCTGCCGCCAGGCGAGCACGTAGCGGCTCGGGCTCAGCCCGCGCACCGGGCGGGTGGTGACGCCGCCCAGGGTGATCAGCGGGGCGTTGCCCAAGGCCACGAGACAGATGCCGAGGCCGGCCACGAGGGCCTCGTACGTCTCCTCCGTGCCGGCGATCTCCGCGCCGACGCGCGGCGGGCGGACGCCCAGGTCACGCCGTTCGTCCAGCGCCAGCCAGAAGTCGCGCAGGACGCCCGCCTCCGGCGGCAGGGCGAGGAACGGCTCGTCGGCCAGGTCCGCGAAGTCGACCTCGGGCACGGCCGCGAGCGGATGGGTGTCGGGGAGGGCGACCAGGCGCGGTTCCTCGGCGACCGTGGTCCACGCGTAGCGGCCCGCGTCGGGCAGCGGCAGCCACACGTGGGCGACGTCGGCCGTGCCGTCGGCCAGGCCCGCGGTCGGGTCGTGCCAGCTCGACTGCCGCAGCCGCGGCCGCACCTGAGGATGGGCCGCCGTGAAGCGGGAGCGGATCGCCGGCAGCAGACCACCGCGCCCGGGGCTGGTGCTCATGCCGACCACCAGGGTGCCGTGCCGCGCCGCCCGCACCGCCGCCGCGCCCTCGGCCCAGTCGGCCAGCACCCGCCGGGCGTACGGCAGCAGGGCCGTGCCTGCCTCGGTGAGCGTCACCCCGCTCGGCTCGCGCCGGAACAGCTCGGTGCCCAACTGCCGCTCCAGCGCCCGGATCTGTTTGCTCAGCGCCGGCTGGGACACATAGAGCCGTTCGGCCGCCCGCGTGAAGTGCAGTTCCTCGGCCACCGCCGCGAAGTAGCGCAGCTCCCGCACATGCACGTCCGTCGTCATGACCGTTGGCTATCACCGTGGGTCTTGGACGGGCAACCGGCTTTCCCGGCAGGGTGGTTGGCAGTTGCGGAGAACGAATGGCGAGGAGCCGGAATGAACAAGGTGTGGCTGATCACGGGTGCGAGCAGCGGCTTCGGGCGGGCGATCGCCGAGGCCGCCCTCGCCCAGGGCGATGTGGTCGTCGGCGCGGCACGGCGGCCCGAGGGGCTCGACGACCTGGTGGCCGCGCACCCCGACCAGATGGAGGCGCTGCGCCTGGACGTCGCCGACACGGCCGCCGCCGGGGCAGCCGTGCGGGACGTGGTCGAGCGGCACGGGCGGATCGACGTCCTGGTCAACAACGCGGGCCGCACGCACGTCGGCGCCTTCGAGGAGACCCGCGAGGACGAGCTGCGTGCCCTGTTCGACGTGCACGTCTTCGGGCCGGCCGCACTGACGCGGGCCGTGCTCCCGCACATGCGGGAACGGCGGACGGGCGCGATCGTGCAGATGAGCAGCATGGGCGGGCAGATGTCCTTCGCGGGCTTCTCGGCGTACAGCGCCACCAAGTTCGCCCTGGAGGGCATGAGCGAGGGGCTCGCCGACGAGGTGCGGGAGTTCGGCATCAAGGTGCTGATCGTGGAGCCGGGCGCCTTCCGCACCGGCCTGTTCGCGAGCGGCGCGGCCGGGCTCAGCGCGGACAGCGGTGTGTACGCCAAGGTGAGCGAGACCCGCGGGCTCGTCACCGGCGGCGACGGCGGCCAGCCCGGTGACCCGGCCAAGGCGGCGGCCCTCGTCCTCGACGCGCTGGCGGCCGACGACACCCCGCTGCGACTGCCGCTCGGCGACGACGGCGTCGGCGCGGTCCTCGGTCACCTGGAGCAGGTCCGGGCGGACGTGACGGCCTGGGAGAAGCGCACCCGGGCCACGGGCTTCGACGACTGAGGCGCACACCGGCCGGGGACCGTCCCTCCGGGCCGCCGTACCCGGTCCTCGCGTACCGCACCGCCCGGCGCGCGCATACCATGCGCTCAGTCACGCGGCCGTGCGTACCGGGCGGCCGCTCCCGCCCCGGCGGGCCTTCGCGCCGCCGCACGGATCAGGAGCAGGGCACCCGTGTCCATACCGCCGCCCCCTGGGCCCCAGGGACCGTACTCCCCGGGTCCGTACCCCCAGGGGCCGTACGCCCCGCAGCCGCCCCAGCCGGTCTGGGGCGGCCCCTACGGGCCGTACCCGCGGCAGGCGCCCGTCAACGGCGTCGCCATCGCGGCGTTCGTGCTCGGCGTGCTCTGCTTCGTACCGGCGGCCGGGCTCGTGCTGGGGCTGATCGCCCTGCGCCGGATCAGGAGGCGGGGCGAGCGGGGCAAGGGGTTCGCCGTGGCCGGTTCCGTGCTGTCCTCCGTGGGGCTCGCCCTGTGGGCGGTGTCGCTCTCCACGGGTGCCGCCGCCGACTTCTGGCACGGCTTCAGGGACGCCGCGCGGGGCGAGGGCACCGCGTACGCGCTCTCCGAGGGCCAGTGCTTCACCACGCCCAGCGGGTCCCTGCAGGGGGTCACCTACGACGTCGACGTGGTGCCCTGCGCCCAGGAGCACGACGGCGAGGTGTTCGCCGCCTTCGACCTGCCCGGCGGTGCCTACCCCGGTGACGACGAGGTCGCCCGCTCCGCCGACGACCGGTGCTACGCGCTGCGGGACACCTACGCCATGGACCGCTGGGCCCTGCCCGCGGACGTCGACGTGTACTACCTGACGCCGACCCGGCCGAGCTGGCGGGCGGGCGACCGGGAGATCACCTGCCTGTTCGGCAACACGGACGAGGAGGGAACGCTCACCGGCTCGCTGCGCAACGACGGCACGCGGCTCGACCCCGACCAGCACACGTATTTGTCGGCGGAGTTCCAGCTCAACCTGGCCATGGACGCGGTCCCGGAGGCGGAGACCGTCGAGGACGACCTCGCGGGCTACCGGTCCTGGGCGGTACGGATGTCGACGGCGCTCGACCGGGAGACCCGGATGCTGCGCGGGCACGGCTGGTCCGCGGGCGCCGAGCAGCCGGTCGCCGACCTGGTCCGCGACCTGGAGGCGGCGCAGGAGGAATGGGACCTGGCTTCCGAGGCCGCCGACGCCGACACGTACTACGAGCACCTCGACAAGGCCTTCGCGCTCGTCGAGGCCGACTCGACGGTCACGGCCCGCAAGGCTCTGGGCCTGGCGACGACGCCGCCGGCCTACGACGAGGACGGCGGCGACGGGGGAGCCGGCTCCGGTATCGAGGTGTGAGGGCGTCCACAGCGGGGAGAAAGTGCCTGCGTGAAGCCTCCCGGAGGCACACGTCATCACTTCGAGTGATTCTCTGGCCTTCGCTTGCCTGGCACAACGTACGGTTGCGACGCTGTTGCTGTCTGTACAAGCTGATGGGAGCGGCCAGTGACATTCGGTGAGCAGCCGGCGTACCTGCGTGTCGCGGGTGATCTCCGCAAGAAGATCGTCGACGGCCTGCTGGCCCCGCACACCCGCCTCCCCTCCCAGGCCAGGATCCGCGAGGAGTACGGCGTCTCGGACACCGTCGCCCTGGAGGCGCGCAAGGTGCTCATGGCGGAGGGACTGGTCGAGGGGCGCTCGGGCTCCGGCACCTATGTGCGCGAGCGGCCCGAGCCCCGGCGCATCGCCCGCTCCGGATACCGGCCGACGGGGGGTGCCACGCCCTTCCGGCAGGAGCAGGCCGATGTCGGGTCGCGCGGCACCTGGGAGTCCCGCAGCGAGCAGACCGAGGCGAGCGGTGCCGTCGCCGAGCGGCTCGGGATCAAGCCCGGGGACCGGGTGATGTGCACGCGGTACGTCTTCCGGGAGGGCGGCGAGGCGATGATGCTCTCCACCTCCTGGGAGCCGCTCGGCCTCACCGGGCGCACCCCCGTGATGCTGCCCGAGGAGGGCCCGCTCGGCGGCATGGGCGTCGTCGAGCGGATGGCCGCCATCGACGTCGTCGTGGACAACGTCACCGAGGAGGTCGGCGCCCGCCCCGGCCTCGCCGAGGAGCTGCTCGCCCTCGGCGGCGTCCCCGGGCACGTGGTGCTGGTCGTCCGGCGCACCTTCTACGCCTCGGGCCGCGCGGTCGAGACGGCCGACGTGGTCGTCCCGGCCGACCGGTACCAGGTGGCCTACCACCTGCCCGTGAAGTAGGGCCGCGGGCCCGTCGACGGCGGCCGTCCGCCGCCAACCGGGCCCGCCGCGCTGTGAGATGGCGCACGCCGCCGCGCGCCTCTCGCGCCCCTCGCCCGCGTCGGCGCCGCGCCGAAGCGTCCCGCATCCCTGCCCCGCACCGCGGTCTTCCGGTCGTTCTCGCAGGTCGCCTCCGTACCCCGCACATACCCCTGACCGGAAGCATCGGTGTCCCTGGACGGCGCGTTGGGTATCGTGCGCCCCCTGCGTTATGGCTGGTTGCGTACCTCTTCGTGAAAAGCCGTATTCGGTGCGTGAAGGTTAGGCGTAGGCTCGGGCATATGCGGAGTGCGGTTTCCTCGGCGGGCGGGGCGTCGCGAGGACCGCGGGTGGGAAGCGGAGGGGCGCGATGAACGACAGCACGGTCACTCTTCCCTGGCTGGTCTTCCGCCAGGACGACAACGGCAATCGCTATCGCGTGGGCAGGTACGCGACCCGGGCCGAGGCCCAGAAGATCGCGGACACCCTCGACGGGCGCGGTCACAAGCAGCTCTACTGGGTCGAGAAGCTCGGCCCGGACACCACCGGCCCGGCCGGCTGAACCGGCGCACGACCGCGCCACCGCACACCGCCCGGCTCCGCCGGGCAACCAGTGCCGGCACTAGGCTCCGTTCCATGACGGAACGGATCGTGGTGGCCGCCGCGCTGGTCGACGGCGGGCGTCTGCTCGCCGCGCGGCGCAGCGCGCCGGCCGAGCTGGCCGGACGCTGGGAGCTGCCCGGCGGCAAGGTCGAGGCGGGCGAGACGCCCGAGGCCGCCCTCGTGCGCGAACTGCGCGAGGAGCTCGGCGTGACGGCCGGGACCGGCGAGCGCGTTCCCGGCCAGTGGCCGCTCCGGCCCCCGTACGTCCTCCAGGTGTGGACCGCCCGCCTGCTGCCCGGCTCCGCCGCCCCCGAACCCCTCCAGGACCACGACGTCCTGCGCTGGCTCACCCCGGCCGAGATCTGGGACGTGCCCTGGCTCGACCAGGACGTGCCGGCCGTCGAACGGGCGCTCGCGCACCTGACCCCGGCGGACAGCGACGCGCGGGGCGCGTAGGGGAAGCGGACGCGACCGCCCCCGTACGCCGCCGGTGCTTCCATGCGCCCGTAGGGCCCCGGGTCTCTTTTCGGACGGTACCGGGCAGCGGATATCGGGTATGGGCCACTTAACCCCACGAAACCGGACAGGGTGGGGTGGCCGGCCGGGGAAGTGAGCGGCGTGACCGAGACCGAGGACGACTGCGTCGAGTGGGTCTTTCCGGGGGAGCCGGGTGCCGTGCGGACCGCGCGCTCCCTCGTCCGCGACCGGCTGCGCGGCTGGGGCCTCGACAGCGTCGGCGACATCGCCGCCCTGCTGGTCAGCGAGCTGGTCACCAACGCCCTGCGGCACGCCACCGGTCCCATAGGGGTCCGCCTCGTGCTCTGCCCCGACGGCCTGGACGGCGTCCTCCTCGTGGAGGTCTCCGACCCACTCCCGGATCCGCCCCGTGAACGTGCCGCCCGCCCCGAGGACGAGAGCGGCCGGGGCCTGCAACTGGTGGCCTCCTCCGCCCGCCGCTGGGGCACCCGCCCGGGAGGGGCCGGCAAGACGGTCTGGTTCGAGCTCGTGGTGCCCGAATGACGCGCGGGGGCCGTGCCGACATGTCCCGACATGCGGTACCGGCCCACCGGCCGACCGGTTCCGGCCAGTGGCAGTTGTCGACGTACGTGATTCGATGCCGTGTCCGCTGGTTAGAAGACTGGAAGTGTTGTCACGGTCCGGACCGAAAAGCGTCGGGACCGTGCTGTGATCGTGAACACCGTGTCGTGCGGCGCCGTAGTGCTGGATACTGCGGGCAGCCGCCCCCGGTGACCGGTGCCGGGTGCGGTGAGCTGGAGGGGACGGTTCGCGTGAGCGAGATACCAGCGAGGGCCACGGGGTCCGAGGGTCCGTCGGACGATGCCAGGAACGGCGCCGCGGGCGCCGCCGGCGCTGCGACGGGCACCGGATTCGGCGGCGGCCCGTCCGGTGACGTGCCGTCCGGTGACGCCGTGTGGCAGAGCAGCCCTCCCGGCTCCATGTACGACTACATCAAGGTCGCGTCCTTCTCCATCGGTGCCGACGGCCTCGTCGACCAGTGGAGCCTGCGCGCCGAGCAGCTGCTCGGCATCCCGGCCGAGCACGCCGTCGGCACCGACCCCATCGAGACCTTCATCGACCCCGACCTGCGGGAACGGGGTCAGCGCAAGATGGCCGAAATCCTCGACGGACGGGAGTGGACCGGCGTGGTCCCCTTCCGGGCACCGGCCGTCGGCACCGGGGAGGACGGGCGGGAGCGCCGCGGGCCGCGCGGGCTCGCCGAGGTCTACGTCATGCCTACTCGCACGGAGGAGGGCGAGAAGGCCGCCGTCTGCATCGTCGTCGACGTCCGCACCCTGCGCAGCATCGAGACCGACCTCGCCGCCTCACAGGCCATATTCGGCCAGTCGCCGTTCGGGTTCCTGCTGATCGACCCCGAGCTGAGGGTGCGCCGCGCCAACCAGCGGTTCGCCTCCATCTTCGGCGGCACGCCCGACACCCACCGGGGCAAGGGCGTCCACGACTACCTGCCGCGCGCCGAGGCCGACCGGGTCTCCGCCACCCTGCGCCGGGTGCTGGAGATCGGCGAGTCCATCACCGACATGCACGTCACGGGCTATGTGCCCGGCTCCGACGAGCGCCGCCACTGGTCCGTCAACCTGTACCGCGTCCACAGCGGTTCGGGCCGGCCCATCGGCATCGCCTGGCTCGGCACCGACATCACCGCCCGCCGCGCCGCCGCCCGCGAGGCCGCCGCCGCCCGGCGCAACCTCGCCCTCCTCAACGACGCCGGTGCCCGCATCGGCAACTCGCTCGACCTGGAGACCACCGCCCGCGAACTCCTCGACGTCGTCGTCCCCGGCTTCTGCGACCTGGCCACCGTCGACCTCTACCAGGGCCTCCTGGCCGGCGACGAGACCCCGCCCGGCCTCGCCGACGGCAGCGCCGAACTGCGCCGGGTCGCCTTCTCCAGCGCCGTCTCCGACGCTCCCTTCCACGGCGCCGGCGAGCGGGTCAAGCTCGGCGCCGTCCACCACTACCCGTTCAACTCGCCCTGCGCGGACGCCCTGCGCACGGCCCGCCCGCGCGCCGTGCCCGCCGAGGACGGCGGTCTCGTGCAGTCCACCCTCGCCGTCCCGATGGTCGCCCACGACACGGTCGTCGGACTCGCGCAGTTCGCGCGGACCAAGGGCAGCGAGCCGTTCGGGGACCGCGACCGCGACCTCGCCGTGGAACTGGCCGCGCGGGCCGCCGTCTGCATCGACAACGCCCGCCTGTACCGGCGCGAGCACGAACGCGCGCTGATCCTCCAGCGCTCCCTGCTCCCGCCCGGCGACCCGGAGGCGTCCGGCCTCGACATCGCCTGCCGCTATTTGCCCGGCAACGCGGCCACCGGCCGGCCCAGCGAGGTCGGCGGCGACTGGTTCGACGTCATCGAACTCCCCGGTCACCGCACCGCCCTGGTCGTCGGCGACGTCATGGGACGCGGACTGCGCGCCGCCGTCGCGATGGGCGAACTGCGCACCGCCGTACGGACGCTGGCGCAGCTCGACCTCGAACCGGCCGAGGTGCTCTCCCACCTGGACGAGATCGCCCGCGGACTCGGCGCCCCCGGAGGCGTGCAGCAGGCGACGCGGGCCGCCCGCCGGCCCCGCGAGGCCGACCTGTCCGAGGTCTATCTGGCGACCTGCGTGTACGCCGTGTACGACTCGGTGACCCGGCGCTGCACCTTCGCCAACGCGGGCCATCTGCCGCCCGTCCTGGTGGAGCCCGGCGAGTCCGCGCTGATGCTGGACGTGCCGCCGGGCCTGCCGCTCGGTGTCGGCGGGGAGCCTTTCGAGGAAGTGGAGGTCGAGCTGCCCGAGGGCGCCCTGCTCGCGCTGTACACGGACGGGCTGGTCGAGAGCCGCGACCACCCCCTCGACGAGGGTCTGCAGGCCTTCGTCGGCGCGCTCACCGACCCCACGCGTCCCCTGGAGGACGTGTGCGACCAGGTCCTCAACACCCTGGGCAGCCACCACGGCGAGGACGACATCGCGCTGCTGATGGCCCGCGTCCAGGGTCTGCCCGCCGAGTCCGTCGGCGACTGGACCCTGCCGCGCGAACCGCGCAGTGTGGGCCGGGCCCGAGAGTACGCCCGCGCGCAGCTCCTCAGCTGGGACATGGAGCCCCTGGTCGACACCGCGGAGCTGCTGGTCAGCGAGCTGGTCACCAACGCGCTGCGGTACGGCGAGGGCGAGATCAGGCTCCGTCTGCTGCTCGACCGCACCCTGGTCTGCGAGGTCTGGGACTCCGGCCTGGTCCAGCCCCGCCGGCGCCGCGCCCGCGACACCGACGAGGGCGGCCGCGGCCTGCAACTGGTCGGCCTGCTCAGCGCGGCCTGGGGCTCACGCCGTACGCCGCACGGGAAGACGGTGTGGTTCGAACTGCCGCTGCCGGGCGAGGACACCCGGCTGACCGACCCGGCGGAGGCTCTGCTGAGCCTCTTCTGACGCGCCCCGGTGTCGTACGGGTCCGGGCGCGCCGGGTGCGGCGTGCCCGGGCGCATCCGGCCAGCGCCAGGGCCGCCCCGGCCGCCACCAGGGGCGGCACCAGGTCCGCGGTGATCATCACGTGACACCCCTGACCGCAACCGGAACACCGGTTCGAGTCGTCCCCGCTGGCAACACGCTCGGAGCGTATGCGCCGGATCCGGCCACCGCGACCGGGGACGGCCACAGGGAGGGGAACGCCGTGGAGCGCACGGAGCCGCACACCGACCCGGGAAGCACGGCCCCGGGCAGCACGGACCCGAAATCCACCGACCCCGAACCCACCGCCCCCGCGGGCGCCGGCGGTGAGGACGGCACGCAGGGACCGCCCGGGGGCGGCGGCGAGGGTCGCGCGGCTGGCGCGGGGGCGCACCCGAAGAGGAGCCGGCGGCTGCGCCGCCTCCGCCGGACGGTCCTCGCCGTCCTCCTCGTCCTGATCGTCCCGCTCCTCACCGCCGGGACGGCCCTGCGGGTGAACTACATGGGCGACCCCGCCGACGGCACGTACACCCGGAACCGCGACGCGATCTGGCTCGGCCACGCCTGGGTCGACGGCCGCAAGGACGACGCGGACCTCACCGCCCTCGCCCGCCGGCTGAGGACGACCGGCATCCGCGACCTGTACGTCCACACCGGCCCGATGGAGCACGACGGCACCCTGCCGAAGTCGCTGTACCCCAGGGCACGCTGGCTGACCGACGCCGTGCACCGGGAGATGCCCGGCGTCCGCGTCCAGGCCTTCCTCGGCGACGTCCTCGCCACCGAGAGCCCCGACGGCATGCGGCTGGAGAAGCCCGCCACCCGGGCCGCGGTCGTCGGCTCGGCCCGGCAGGTCCTGGACGTGGGGTACGACGGCGTCCACCTCGACCTGGAGCCGCTCCACTCCGGAGACCGGAACTACCTGTCCCTCCTGGACGACCTGCGCGCCGTGACCCGGGCCGAGGGCGCACAGCTCTCGGTGGCCGCCCACCAGATCGACCCGCTCCCCGGCTTCCACTCCTTCTGGGGCACGGTCGCCGGGCACCCCAAGTGGTGGTCGCAGGAGTTCTTCGGCCAGGTCGCCCGCCGCGTCGACCAGATCGCCGTCATGTCGTACGACACCATGCAGCCCCTGGAGAGCCTCTACGGCGGCTACGTCGCCCAGCAGACCTCCCTCGCCCTGGAGGTCACGCCGCCGACCACCCACCTGCTGATGGGCCTGCCCTTCTACCACGAGAACCGCTTCGGCCACTGGGCTCACGCCGAGACCGTCAGCGCCGCCGTGCGCGGCGTCCGGCTGGGCCTGTCCCGCACGGATGCCGACCGAGCCCGCTTCGGTGTCGCCGCGTACATCGACTTCGCGGCGACGGAGGAGGACTGGACGGCGTACCGCGAGGGCTGGGTCCGCTGAGCGGGCCGCGGACCGCTACGAGCGGCGCCTGATCCTCGACCCCAGCCACACCAGCGGGTCGTACTTGCGGTCCACGGCCCGCTCCTTCAGCGGGATCAGCGCGTTGTCCGTGATCCTGATGCCCTCGGGGCAGACCTCCGTGCAGCACTTGGTGATGTTGCAGTAGCCGAGGCCGTGCTCGTCCTGGGCCGTGCGCCCGCGGTCCAGGCCGGCCTCCGGGGCCGCGTCCAGCGGGTGCATGTCCAGCTCGGCGACGCGCATCAGGAAACGCGGACCGGCGAAGGCCGGCTTGTTCTCCTCGTGGTCGCGGACGACGTGGCATGTGTCCTGGCACAGGAAGCACTCGATGCACTTGCGGAACTCCTGCGAGCGGTCCACGTCCTCCTGCGCCATCCGGTACTCGCCCGGCCCGAGATCGGCGGGCGGGACGAACGCCGGGATCTTCCGGGCCTTGGTGTAGTTGAAGCCGACGTCCGTCACCAGGTCGCGGACGACCGGGAAGGCCCGCAGCGGGGTGACGGTGACCGTCTCCTCGGGGCCGAAGACCGACATGCGGGTCATGCACATCAGCCGCGGGCGCCCGTTGATCTCCGCGGAGCACGAACCGCACTTGCCGGCCTTGCAGTTCCAGCGCACGGCCAGATCGGGGGCTTGGGTCGCCTGGATGCGGTGGATGATGTCCAGGACCACCTCGCCCTCGTTCACCTCGACGCGGAAGTCCTCGAGGCCACCGCCCTCCGCGTCGCCCCGCCACACCCTGAAGCCGGCCTCGTAGCCGCTCATTCGGACAACTCCTCCTCGGCGAGGTACTTGACCAGCTCCTCCTTCTCGAAGAGGGCCAGCAGGTCGGGGCGGACGGGCTCGGTGGGCTGCCGCTCCAGGCTGATCCGGCCGCGCTCCGGGTCCGTCGCCGCCAGGCCGCCCGTCGGGTCGGCCAGGGAACACAGCAGGTTGACCGGACGCCACCGGCGGTCCATCGACGGATGGTCCTCGCGGGTGTGCCCGCCTCGCGATTCGGTGCGTTCCAGCGCGGCCCGCGCCACGCACTCGCTGACCAGCAGCATGTTGCGCAGGTCCAGGGCGAGGTGCCAGCCCGGGTTGAACTGCCGGTGCCCCTCGACACCGGCCCGGCGGGCCCGTACCCGCAGCTCGGCCAGCTTCTCCAGGGCCTGCTTCATCTCCGGCTCCCGGCGGATGATGCCGACCAGGTCGTTCATCGTCTGCTGGAGTTCCTGGTGGAGGGTGTACGGGTTCTCCGGCGGCCCGTCGTCGGGCCCCTCCGTCTCGGCGGAGAACGGCCGCAGCGCCTCCGCGGCGGCGGCGTCGACCTGGCCGTCGTCCACCCGGGGCCGCGCACCGGCCTCCTGGCCCGCCGCGTACTCGGCTGCGTGCCGGCCCGCCCGGCGCCCGAACACCAGCAGGTCGGAAAGGGAGTTGCCGCCGAGCCGGTTGGAGCCGTGCATGCCGCCGGCCACCTCACCGGCCGCGTACAGTCCCGGCACCCCGCGCGCGGCGGCCGTGTCGGAGTCGACGGCGACACCGCCCATCACGTAGTGGCAGGTGGGCCCGACCTCCATCGGCTCGGCCGTGATGTCGACGTCGGCCAGCTCCTTGAACTGGTGGTACATCGACGGCAGCCGCCGCCTGATCACCTCGGCCGGCATCCGGGTCGACACGTCCAGGAAGACCCCGCCGTGCGGGGAGCCCCGGCCCTCCTTCACCTCGGCGTTGATCGCCCGCGCCACCTCGTCGCGGGGGAGGAGTTCGGGCGGGCGCCGGTTGTGGTCCGGGTCGTCGTACCAGCGGTCGCCCTCCTCCTCCGACTCGGCGTACTTCTCCTTGAACACGTCGGGGACGTAGTCGAACATGAAGCGCCTGCCGTCCGAGTTCCGGAGCACCCCGCCGTCGCCGCGCACCGACTCGGTGACGAGGATGCCCTTGACCGACGGCGGCCAGACCATGCCCGTCGGGTGGAACTGCACGAACTCCATGTTCAGCAGCGGCGCACCGGCGAGCAGCGCCAGGGCGTGCCCGTCGCCGGTGTACTCCCACGAGTTCGACGTCACCTTGAAGGACTTGCCGATGCCGCCCGTGGCGATCACCACCGAGGGCGCCTCCAGGACGAGGAAGCGTCCCGACTCGCGCTCGTAGCCGAAGACCCCGGAGACCCGGTTGCCGTCCTTGAGCACCCGCGTGACCGTGCACTCCTGGAAGACCCTCAGGTGGGACTCGTAGTCCCCGGTCTCCGCGAAGTCCTCCTGCTGGAGGGAGACGATCTTCTGCTGGAGCGTGCGGATCAGCTCCAGGCCGGTGCGGTCGCCGACGTGGGCGAGGCGCGGGTACTCGTGGCCGCCGAAGTTGCGCTGCGAGATCCGGCCGTCCCGGGTCCGGTCGAACAGCGCGCCCCAGGTCTCCAGCTCCCACACCCGCTGCGGGGCCTCCTGGGCGTGCAGCTCGGCCATCCGCCACTGGTTGAGGAACTTGCCGCCGCGCATGGTGTCGCGGAAGTGGACCTGCCAGTTGTCGCCGGAGTTGACGTTGCCCATGGCCGCGGCGATTCCGCCCTCGGCCATCACGGTGTGCGCCTTGCCGAACAGCGACTTGCAGATCACGGCCGTACGGGCGCCCCGCTCGCGGGCCTCGATCGCGGCGCGCAGTCCGGCGCCGCCCGCGCCCACCACGACGACGTCCCACTCCTGCCGGTCGACCACGGACATCAGAAGGCCTCACTCATCGGAACTCATCAGAAGAAGCGCGGATCGTCGAAGACGCCGGACGCGACGAGGTACACGTAGAAGTCGGCGAGCGCCACGCTCAGCAGCGACGCCCAGGCGAGGGCCATGTGGTGGGCGTTGAGCCGCCCCACCAGCCGCCACATCCGGTAGCGCACCGGGTGCCGGGAGAAGTGCCTGAGCTTGCCGCCGACGATGTGCCGGCACGAGTGGCAGGACAGGGTGTACGCCCAGATCAGCCCGATGTTCGCCAGGAACACCAGGGTGCCCAGGCCCATGTGGCCCCAGGCGTAGTGCTCGTCGCGGAAGGCGAGCACGGTGTCGTAGGTGAGGATGCCCGCGACCAGGAGCGCCGCGTAGAAGAAGTACCGGTGGGCGTTCTGCAGGACGAGCGGGAAGCGGGTCTCGCCGGTGTACTTCCTGTGCGGCTCGGCCACCGCGCAGGCCGGCGGGGACGCCCAGAAGCCCCGGTAGTAGGCCTTGCGGTAGTAGTAGCAGGTCAGGCGGAAGCCGAGCGGGAAGATCAGGATGATGACCGCGGGGGAGATGCCCCACCAGGTGCCGAGGAGCCCCCAGTTCGGGCCGGCCCGCATCGGCTCGCAGTTCTCCGCCAGGCAGGGCGAGTAGAAGGGCGAGACGTACGGGGCCGCGTAGTAGTCGGCGTTCGCGAAGGCCCGCCAGGTCGAGTAGACGACGAAGGCGAGCAGTCCCGCGGCGGTCGCGGCCGGCGCCAGCCACCAGCGGTCGGTGCGCAGGTGCGGGGCGCCGATGGCGGCGCGCGTCGGGGAGTGGACGCCGCCGCGGGGGCGGGGTTCCGTTCCGGGTGGTTCGGTTCCAGTGGCCACGGGTCGGCTCCGGGTCGGGGTCAGGGGGCGCGGCGGTCGCGGGCGCCGAGGCCCTCGTCGTCCGAGTCCGTCCACAGGGAGCCGTCGTACGGCGTGTCCGGGATCGGGACGAGGTCGGACCGCTCGGCCGCGACGGGGGAGGCGGCCGTCGCGCGCAGCAGCGCCACGCTCTCCCGCAGATGGTCGGCGTCGGTGCGGACCCGGCGCATCTCCAGGCCGTCGCCGCCGAGCTG
This sequence comes from Streptomyces sp. 63XJN7_1_ISO-PGPR-S23-121, assembly GCF_056173025.1. Lineage (NCBI taxonomy): Bacteria > Bacillati > Actinomycetota > Actinomycetes > Kitasatosporales > Streptomycetaceae > Streptomyces > Streptomyces sp. 63XJN7_1_ISO-PGPR-S23-121. The sequence goes on from NZ_CM149653.1 coordinate 1,085,832, forward strand.
CTGTGCCAGTCGGCTCACGGACCGGGACAGGTCGTCGAGGCAGCGCTGGAGGGATGACAGGTCGTCGTGCACGGACATGACGTGACCTCACTTCCGTTGGGCACGGCACCCGGCCGGCCCTGGACGGCGACGTTCATGCGCCTGAGAGTGTCGCGCGTCACACCCGCCGCTGGGAAGGGACGTGCACCGATTGGCCGGGGCGTACGGGTGCGCGAGGCGGTGCGTTGCGCCGCACGGGTGGGCTTGCGCACCGCCACCGCCGTGTCTCCCCGCGCAGCCGAACCGTTTCCTCTTCAGTGGCCGCATACCGCACGGATACAAATGATCAACCTCATATACCGCTAGAAGCGATCACTACGGACGTGATCACCATCCCCGCGGCCTTCCGGAGGTAGCACAGATGTCCCACGTCGGCGTCGGACCTCGCGCGGTCACGCGCTCGGTCGTCTTCCTCACCGCGGGTGTGCTCACGCTCCCCGCGCTGGCCGGCTGCAGCTCCGAGGACCCCTCCGGGAAGCCGCTCGCCGGGCAGGACATCGCCCGGGCGGACCGCGCCCGGATCGCCGACGGCGGCACCCTGCACTGGGCCGTGGACTCCGTGCCGGAGACCCTGAACACCTTCCAGTCGGACGCCGACGCCACCACGGCCCGCGTCGCGCAGGCCGTGCTGCCCTCGATGTACCGGACGGACGCGACCGGCCGCCCGGTGCGCAACGCCGACTACCTGGAGTCCGCGAAGGTCGTCGACACCGAGCCCAAGCAGGTCGTCCTGTACAAGCTCGACCAGCAGGCCGTCTGGAGCGACGGCCGGGAGATCGGCGCGGCCGACTTCGCCGCCCAGTGGCGCGCCCTGTCCGGCAGGGACAGCGCCTACTGGACCGCCCGCAACGCCGGCTACGACCGCATCCAGAAGATCGAGCGCGGTGCCGACGACCTGGAGGTCAAGGTCACCTTCAGTCGGCCCTACGCGGACTGGAAGTCGTTGTTCACCCCGCTGTACCCGAAGGACGTCATGGGCACCCCGGACTCCTTCAACGACGGAGCCCGGCGCAAGCTCAAGGTCACCGCCGGGCCCTTCGCCGTCAAGAAGGTCGACACCAAGGACGACGAGATCGTCCTCACCCGCAACCCCCGCTGGTGGGGCGACCAGCCCAAGCTCTCCGAGATCGTGCTGAGCGCCGTCCCGCGCGACGAGCGGGTCTCCGCACTGGCCGCCGGCGAGGTGGACCTGGCCGAGCTCGACCCGGACACCGCCGGTGAGGTCGCGCTGGCCGCCGGACCCCGGGACGCGGGCACCGGGAGCCCCGTCATGGGCGCGAGCGGCAGCCCCGCCGCGGGACCGGGCGGTACGCCGGCGTCCGGCCAGGACGGCAAGCGGTCCGCCGCGGACGACCTGCGCTCCTGGGCCGTCGCCAACGGCTCCGACGAGGAGGCCGCCGACGAGGAGACCGTCGCCCGCGAGGAGCGCCGCGAGGCGGCGGAGAAGTCCGAGCGCCGGCAGCAGGCCCTGCGCGGATTCGAGCTCCGCAAGTCGCTGGAGCCCGCCTACACCCAGCTCGCCCTCAACGGCGCCGACGGCCCCCTCGCCGACGAGCGCGTCCGCCGTGCCGTCGCCCGCGCCCTGGACCGCGGCGCACTGGCCAGGGCGGTCCTGGGCCCGCTGGGCCTGCCCGCCGAGCCCGTGGGCAGCCACCTCGCCCTGTCCGGCCAGCCCGTGTACGCCGACAACAGCGGAGCGCTCGGCGACCAGGACGCCAAGGAGGCCCGCGCCCTCCTCGCCGACGCCGGGTGGGTGCCCGGCGGGCCCGTGGACGAGGAGGAGAAGGGGGAGAAGGCGGCCGGCGCCGAGGGCGAGAAGTCGAAGAGCGACAAGAGCGACGAGAGCGACAAGGACGGCAAGGGCGACAAGGGCGAGGAGTCCGAGGGCGGCGACGACGGCACCTACATCGTCGGCGAGGACAACAAGAACGACGACACCGACGAGGAGAGCGGCGAGAAGCACCGGAACGAGAAGAACACCGCCCAGGGCGGCGCCCCCGGCGCCTACGCCCCCAAGGGCACCGCCGCCCCGGCGGGTCCGGCGGTGAAGCCGATGGCCAAGGACGGCAAGGCCCTCACCCTGCGCTTCGTGCTCCCCTCCGGCCCCGGCTCCGACGCGCTGCGCACGGTGGCCGACCGCATCTCCGGCATGCTGAAGAAGGTCGGCATCACCACCGACGTCACCAAGGTCTCCGACGAGAGCTACTTCAAGGACCACATCGCCTCCGGCGAGTACGACCTGGCCCTCTACTCCTGGCCGACCACCGCCTTCCCCGCCACCGACGCCCGCCCCATCTACGCCAAGCCCGTACCGGCCGCCGACGGCTCCCTGAACGTCGCGCAGAACTACACCCGGGTCGGCACCGACCAGGTCGACCAGCTCTTCGACCAGGCCCTGGCGACGCTGGACGAGAGCGAGGCCCGCGACCTGCTGCGCAAGGCGGACTCGCGGATCTGGGCGGCGGCGGGCTCCATTCCCCTCTACCAGCGGCCCCAGCTGACCGCCGCCCGCAGGAACCTCGTCAACGCGGGAGCCTTCGGTTTCGGGACCCCGGTGTACGAGGACATGGGCTTCCTGAAGAAGGGCGCCGAGGGCGCGCCGCGGTCGGCGGGCCCGTCGTCCTGAGCGGGCGGGGAGGCCCCCCGCACACGGCCCGGCAAGCTCCAGCCCTCGCGGCCCCGTACCATTGGGTGAGGCCGTGGCATGTATCGCCCGGCAGGCCCGCGTGACACGGACGTCCGCGAGGGCCGTCCTCACACCCTCCGGGAGTACGCCACACATGGCTGTGTCTGTTACGCGTCACAACATCCGCAACGTCGCCATCGTCGCCCACGTCGACCACGGCAAGACCACCATCGTCGACGGGATGCTCAAGCAGGCCGGTGCCTTCGCCGCGCACCAGCTCGACTCCGTCGACGACCGCATGATGGACTCGAACGACCTGGAGCGTGAGAAGGGCATCACGATCCTGGCCAAGAACACGGCGGTGAAGTACCACCCGAAGGATGGCGGCGACGTCATCACCATCAACATCATCGACACCCCGGGCCACGCCGACTTCGGCGGCGAGGTCGAGCGCGGTCTGTCGATGGTCGACGGCGTCGTCCTCCTCGTGGACGCCTCCGAGGGCCCGCTGCCGCAGACCCGCTTCGTGCTCCGCAAGGCGCTCCAGCAGCGCCTGCCGATCATCCTCTGCATCAACAAGACGGACCGCCCGGACTCCCGGATCGACGAGGTCGTCAACGAGACGTACGACCTCTTCCTCGACCTGGACGCCGACGAGGAGCAGATCGAGTTCCCGATCGTCTACGCCTGCGGCCGCGACGGCGTCGCCTCCCTCACCAAGCCCGAGGACGGCACCGTCCCGAGCGACTCCACGAGCCTGGAGCCGTTCTTCTCGACGATCCTGGAGTACATCCCGGCGCCCACCTACGAGGAGGAGGCCCCGCTCCAGGCCCACGTCACCAACCTGGACGCCGACAACTTCCTCGGCCGCATCGCGCTGCTGCGCGTGCACCAGGGCGAGCTGAAGAAGGGCCAGACCGTCGCCTGGATGAAGCGCGACGGTTCCGTGCAGAACGTGCGGATCTCCGAGCTGATGATGACCGAGGCGCTCACGCGCAAGCCCGCCGAGAAGGCCGGCCCCGGTGACATCTGCGCCGTCGCGGGCATCCCGGAGATCATGATCGGCGAGACGCTGGCCGACCCGGAGAACCCGGTCCCGCTGCCGCTGATCACGGTGGACGAGCCGGCGATCTCCATGACCATCGGCACCAACACCTCCCCGCTGGTCGGCCGCGGCGCCACCGGCAAGGGCGCGGACAACAAGGCGGTCGTCAAGGACCGCAAGGTCACCGCGCGCCAGGTCAAGGACCGTCTGGACCGCGAGCTGATCGGCAACGTCTCGCTGCGCGTCCTGGACACCGAGCGTCCGGACGCCTGGGAGGTGCAGGGCCGCGGTGAGCTGGCGCTGGCCATCCTGGTCGAGCAGATGCGCCGCGAGGGCTTCGAGCTGACCATCGGCAAGCCGCAGGTCGTCACCAAGGAGGTCGACGGCAAGACCTACGAGCCCGTCGAGCGCATGACGATCGACGTGCCCGAGGAGCACATGGGCGCGGTCACGCAGCTCATGGGCGTGCGCAAGGGCCGGATGGACAACATGTCCAACCACGGCTCGGGCTGGGTGCGCATGGAGTTCGTCGTGCCCTCCCGCGGTCTGATCGGCTTCCGTACCGAGTTCCTGACCCAGACCCGCGGCACCGGCATCGCCCACTCCATCCACGAGGGCCACGAGCCCTGGTTCGGCACCCTGACGACCCGCAACAACGGCTCGCTGGTCGCCGACCGCTCGGGTGCGGTCACCGCGTTCGCGATGACCAACCTCCAGGAGCGCGGCGTGCTCTTCACGGAGCCCGGCACCGAGGTGTACGAGGGCATGATCGTCGGCGAGAACTCCCGCGCCGACGACATGGACGTCAACATCACCAAGGAGAAGAAGCTCACCAACATGCGGTCGTCCTCGGCCGATTCGTTCGAGGCGATCGTCCCGCCGCGCAAGCTCTCGCTGGAGCAGTCGCTGGAGTTCTGCCGCGACGACGAGTGCGTCGAGGTGACCCCCGAGGCCGTCCGCATCCGCAAGGTGAACCTGGACGCCCGTGAGCGCGCCCGCGCCGCGAGCCGCGCCAAGCACGGCTGATCCCACCCCCCGGACGGCACCGGGCACCCCTCTCCGGGGGTGTCCGGTGCCGTTTTCGTGGCCGGGGTGCGATCCTCCGGAGAGGGGACCGCTCCGGAGAGGGGATCACGAGAGCGTAGGGAAAACCCTCGATTTCGTGCGGGAATGCCGTCCGGGGGGCCGGCTCGCACTACCCTGCCCGGAAGTCACGCGCCCGGAGGGGCCGGTGGCGCGGGGACCGGTGTCACCGTGGCCGACGTCCGTGCACACGGAGCGTGGCGGGCGCGGGGCACACCTGGGGCACCCTGCACGGCGGGCACGTTACTCGCAATCTCTTTTCCTGACACGGGCGTCCGCTATGCGGGCACCCGTTCCCGATAGATGTGTAACAAGTCCGTTTCGCAGTGATCTCTCACCAAACCCTTTGTCCGGATTTTGGAAGATCTAGCCCCTATCTGTGATCGAACCGAGACCTCGAGAGTGTGGTTCGGTCCCTGGCGGATGGCAGATAGTTAGGCGCGTAGAGCTCGTATGAACGGGTCACGCGCTGACGGCGCAGACTCGCGAGCGCGGGGGCACTTGGCGGATTCCAGGCACCGGTGACGGGGCCGGGAGTTGGCGTGTGCTCCTCTTTGCGGTGAACCAGCGGATTCATGAGGAGGAACCCATGCGAGGTGCCACAAGCGCCATATGGGTCGCGTCGTCCCCGGTGGCAGGTGCAGGTCCCGTGGGTGGGTTCAGTTCCGTTGCCGTCGCCGCCGTGGCGATCCGGTGGCGCGGACTTCCTTGACGGCTCGTTCCCGCGGCCGGTCGACGCCGGCCGCGAGCCAGGGTTCCCCAAGGGCGGGTTCGCCCGCCAGTCGTTGTTCCCCTCGCGCGCTTCGAATGACATACGCCGTGCGAAGGCCGTCGGACCACTCGTGCACCTCCGGCGGTCTCCAACACCTGTGAAATGGACGAATCATGACGAGTCCAATCGAGATTGAGGGTGCTGAAGCCTCTTCCGTCTTGGACAAAGAGAGCGCACCGCAGGGTGACGCCCAGGAGTCGAACAAGTCTTCCGAGGGGCGCAGCCCCGGGCAGTTGATGTGGAGTCGCTTCAAGCGCGACCGGGCCGGTGTCGTCTCCGCATTCGTCGTCCTGTTCTTCTTCGTGGTCGCGGCAGCGGCGCCACTGATCGCGAAGGTGTACGGCAAGAACCCGTATACGCTCTACGGCCAGGACAACCCCGACCTCCTGGACATGTTCACCATGCCGGCTAAGCCGGCCGGCGGCATCGACGGCGAGTTCTGGTTCGGCATCGAACCGGGTCTGGGCCGCGATGTCTTCACCCAGCTGCTGTACGGCATGCGGACCTCGATCGCCACAGCGCTGGCCGCGACGCTCATCATGACGATCGTGGGTGTGCTGATCGGCCTCGCCGGAGGCTACTTCGGCGGCAAGACCGACTACTGGCTCGGCCGGGTGACCGACTTCTTCATGGCCCTGCCCAGCCAGCTGTTCTTCGTCGCCGCGATGCCCGTGATCACCACGGTGTTCGTCGCCCCGGACGAGGAGACGCCCACCTACGTGCGCACCTGCGCCATCATCATCGTGATGGCCTTCCTGGGCTGGATGAGCATGGCGCGGATCGTCCGGGCCGCCACGCTGTCCCTGCGTGACCGGGAGTTCGTCGAGGCGGCGCGCATCTCCGGCGCCTCGTCCTGGCGGATCATCCGCAAGGAACTCCTTCCCAACATCGTCACGCCCACGCTCGTGCAGGCGACCCTCACGCTGCCGAGCACCATCCTGAGCATCGCCTTCCTCTCCTTCGTGGGTGTGGGATACGTCGAACCCACGCCGGACTGGGGCCGCATGTTCGCCATCGGCGCGAACATCGTGGAGCAGGACCCCTACTACATGCTCTTCCCCGGCATCGCCATGGTGATCTTCGTCGTGGCCTTCAACCTCCTCGGCGACTCGGTGCGGGACGCTTTCGATCCCAAGACGGGCCGCTGAGCCCCCACGGGGACTCCTCGCTCTGCCCCAGGTCGGGCTCGGTGCCACACAGCCCGTCTCCGGCCACGTACCAGCAGTGCTCACTACTCACAGGCAGGTGGATTCGACTCCATGAGCATCTTCCGAAACCGCACCGCTACGGCCGCGCTCGTCGCGGTGGCGGCGGGCGCCCTGACCCTCACCGCCTGCGGCGGCGGCGACAGCGGCAACTCGTCCAAGGACAACAGCAAGAGCAAGCAGGACGCCGCGTCGCAGTCCAAGCCGGTGCAGATCGGTGACGCCCAGGCGTCCACCGGTCCCGCGGCCGAGGTTCCCGGCGCCAAGCCCGGCGGTGTCGCGACCGTGTACCAGGAGGACGACTTCTCCCACCTGGACCCGGGCCAGATCTACGTCTCGGACGGCAAGCTGCTCAGCCGCCTCATCTACCGCGGCCTGACCCAGTACTCCGAGGACGACAAGGGCAACCTGACCGTCGTGGGCGACCTCGCCACCGACGCCGGCAAGGTGTCCGACGGGGGCAAGACCTGGACGTACACCCTCAAGGACAACCTCAAGGACGAGAACGGCAACCCGATCAACTCGGCGGACATCCGCCACACGGTCGAGCGCCTGTACGCCTCGTACATCACCGACGGTCCGGTCTACCTGCAGCAGTGGCTGTCCGGTGCCGGCACCACGTACCGCAAGGCCTACGAGGGTCCGGACAAGGGCAAGCACCTGCCCGACAACGTCCTGGCGACGCCGGACGACAAGACGATCGTCTTCCACTTCAAGGACGCGCAGCCCGACCTCCCGCAGATGCTGACCATGCCCGGTTACAGCGTCGTCCCGGAGGAGACGGACACCAAGGAGAAGTACGACACCGACCCGGTCGCCTCCGGTCCGTACAAGATCTCGGACTTCAAGCCGGGCAAGTCGATGACGCTGGTCAAGAACACCCAGTGGGACCCGAAGTCCGACTCGGTGCGCCACCAGTACGTGGACGGCTTCAACATCGAGATGAACCACGATGACGAAGACCAGACCAAGACCCTGCTCGCCGACCAGGGCGAGGCCAAGAACGCGATGATGTTCACGGGCCAGGTCGCCACCACGCAGCTGCAGAAGGTCGTCAGCGACAAGAACGCCATGGCCAACCGCACGATCCAGGGCTACGCGCCCTACGTGTGGCAGCTCAACTTCAACATGGACCGCGTCAAGGACAAGAAGCTCCGTGACGCCATCGCCCTGGCCCTGCCGGCCACCTCGGTCTTCAAGGCCGACGGCGGCGCCTACGGCGGTGAGGTCGCCAACTCGCTGATGTCGCCCACCACCCCGGGCTACGACGAGTCCTACGACCCGTTCAACCGCGCCAAGAAGCCCAACGGCGACATCGAGGCCGCCAAGAAGCTGATCAAGGAAGGCGGCTTCGAGGGCAAGAAGCTCGTCTACGCCTACGGCAACACGCCGACCCGTCAGCAGCAGGCCGTCCTGATCGCCGACGCCCTGGGCAAGATCGGCCTCGACATCCAGAAGAAGGAGATCGACGCCGCGACCTGGTACGAGCAGGTCGGCAAGGTCAAGAACGGTCTGGACCTGTACATGACCGGCTGGGGCCAGGACTGGCCGTCCGCGTCCACGGTCTTCCCGCCCGTGTACGACGGCACGCAGATCCAGGACGGCGCGTCGAACTACTCGCACATCAACGACCCGCACGTCAACTCGGAGATCGCCCGCATCCAGAAGATCACCGACACCGCCGAGGCCACCAAGGCGTGGGGTGAGCTGAGCACCTACATCACCGAGAAGATCAACCCGGCCGCGCCGATCTACTACACCAAGGTCTTCCAGATCTTCGGTTCGAACATCGGCGGCATCCGCTACAGCTCCGACTCGAGCTACGTGGACGTCACCCGGGTCTTCCTCAAGAAGTAACCCGCCCTGTCGGGAAACCGGTGGTGGGCGCGCGGCGGAGCGCCCACCACCGGGGCCCGGATCCCTTCAGACCTCCCAACCGATTGCCGCCGTCCTGAGAGCAGCTGCCTGCCATGCTTCAATTCCTCATTCGCCGGACGTTCGGCGCGGCGCTGATTCTGCTGTTGATCAGTGCGTTCACGTTCTTCATGTTCTTCGCGATCCCGCAGGACCCGGCCATGCTGGCCTGTGGCAAGAACTGCACCCCGGACGCGCTGGCGATCATCCACAAGAACCTCGGCCTCGACTCGCCGGTCCCCGTTCAGTACTGGAACTTCATCGTCGGCATCTTCGCCGGCCGTGACTTCGCCGTCGGTCACTGCGCCGCGCCTTGCTTCGGTGTCTCCTTCGCGAACAACCAGAACGTCTGGGACACGATCGTCGACCGCTTCCCGCTGACGCTCTCGCTGACCGTCGGCAGCCTCCTGGTCTTCCTCATCGTCGGTCTCGGCGCCGGCATGCTGGCCGCGAAGAACCGCGGTACCTGGCTGGACAAGACGTTCAGCTCGGGTTCCCTGGTGATCAGCTCCATGCAGATCTACTTCCTCGGCCCGCTGGTCCTGCTGCTCTTCGTCTACAACACCGGCTGGCTGGACAAGCCGAAGTACGTGCCGTTCTCCGACGACCTCGGCGGCTGGTTCATGGGGCTGCTGATCCCCTGGCTCGTCATGGCGACGATCTTCACCGCCAACTACACCCGTATGAGCCGGTCGTCGATGATCGAGCAGCTCCAGGAAGAGCATGTGAAGGCGGCCCGCGCCAAGGGCATGTCGGGCAACTACGTCTTCTTCCGCTACGCCTGGCGCGGCTCCCTCATCCCCATCGTCACCATCCTCGGTATCGACCTGTCCTCGCTGCTGTCCGGCGGCATGGTGACCGAGCTGACGTTCGGCCTGGCCGGTCTCGGCCGGCTGGCGCTCGACTCCGTCACCAACAAGGACCTGCCGATGCTGATGGGCGTCATGCTGGTCAGCGCCGCGCTCATCATCGTCTTCAACCTGATCGTGGACGCCCTGTACGCCGTCATCGACCCGCGCGTGCGCCTGTCCTAGGAGAACCACCGTGACCACTCAGACCAAGCCCGAAGAGGCCGCGGCCGCCGCCGCGGGGGACGCCTTCCTGTCGGTGCGCGACCTCAAGGTCCACTTCTCCACCGAGGGCGGCATCGTCAAGGCGGTGGACGGGCTCTCCTTCGATCTTGAGCGCGGCAGGACGCTCGGCATCGTGGGCGAGTCCGGCTCCGGCAAGTCGGTGACCAACCTGGCCGTCCTCGGCCTGCACAACCGCAAGAAGACCGCCATCGACGGGTCGATCACACTGGACGGTCAGGAGCTGACCGACGCCAGTGAGAAGCAGATGGAAAAGCTGCGCGGCAACAAGATGGCGATGATCTTCCAGGACGCCCTCACCGCGCTGTCGCCGTACTACACGATCGGCCGTCAGATCGGCGAGCCGTTCATGAAGCACACCGGCGCCTCCAAGAAGGACGCCCGGGTGCGCGCCATCGACCTGCTGGAGAAGGTGGGCATCCCGCACCCGCAGCAGCGGGTCGACGACTACCCCCACCAGTTCTCCGGCGGTATGCGGCAGCGCGCCATGATCGCCATGGCGCTCGCGTGCGACCCGGACCTGCTGATCGCCGACGAGCCGACCACCGCGCTCGACGTGACGGTGCAGGCGCAGATCCTCGACCTGCTCAAGGACCTGCAGCAGGAGTTCGGCTCCGCGATCATCATGATCACCCACGACCTGGGCGTGGTCGCCAACATGGCCGACGACATCATGGTGATGTACGCCGGGCGTGCCGTCGAGCGCGGCACGGTGCGCGAGGTGCTCAAGTCGCCTCAGCACCCGTACACCTGGGGCCTGCTGGGGTCGATGCCGAGGCTCGCCTCCGACGTCGACGAGCCGCTGATGCCGATCCCCGGATCGCCGCCCTCGCTGCTGAACCCGCCCTCGGGATGCGCGTTCCACCCGCGGTGCGCGTTCACCGACAAGGTGTCCGGCGAGCGCTGCTCGCTGGAGCGTCCGGAGCTCGGCGTGGGTCGCGCGGCCGCCTGTCACATGACGGGGGACCAGCGGCAGCAGGTGTTCATCGAGACGATTCAGCCCCGGCTGGGCTGAGCGGAAACCGGCGACTGGGGCATCACCATGAGCGACAACAGCAAGACGAACACGGCGGTCGCCGACTCGATCCCGCAGCAGCGGGACGGTGACGGCGCACCCCTCATGCGGGTCAAGGGCCTGAAGAAGCACTTCCCGATCAAGGGCGGCTTCCCGATCCGGCGCACCGTCGGCGCGGTCAAGGCCGTCGACGGCATCGACTTCGAGGTCTTCGCGGGGGAGAGCCTCGGCCTCGTCGGCGAGTCCGGCTGCGGCAAGTCGACGACCGGCCGGCTGATCACCCGTCTGTACGAGCCCACCGAGGGCACCATCGAGTACAACGGGCAGGACATCACCAAGGCGAGCCGGGCGCAGCTCGCGCCGATCAGGTCCGAGATCCAGATGATCTTCCAGGACCCGTACGCGTCGCTGAACCCGCGGCAGACCGTGGGCACGATCATCTCGGGCCCGATGGAGATCAACGGGATCAACCCGCCCGGCGGCCGCGAGAAGCGGGTCCGGGAGCTCCTGGAGATCGTGGGTCTCAACCCGGAGCACTACAACCGCTTCCCGCACGAGTTCTCCGGCGGTCAGCGCCAGCGCATCGGCGTCGCGCGCGCCGTCGCGCTCCAGCCGAAGCTGATCATCGCCGACGAGCCGGTCTCGGCCCTCGACGTGTCGATCCAGGCCCAGGTGGTGAACCTGCTGCAGGAGGTGCAGCGGGAGATGGGGATCGCGTTCGTCTTCATCGCCCACGACCTGTCGATCGTGCGGCACTTCTCACAGCGCGTCGCGGTGATGTACCTGGGCAAGATCGTGGAGATCGCGGACCGCGACTCCCTGTACGAGCGGCCCCGCCACCCGTACACGCACGCGCTGCTGTCGGCCGTGCCGGACGCGGACATCGACGCGGTGAAGAAGGAGCGCATCCGCCTCCAGGGCGACGTGCCCTCGCCGATCGCCCCGCCGTCCGGCTGCCGCTTCCGTACGCGGTGCTGGAAGGCGCAGGACAAGTGCGCGACCGAGGAGCCGCCGCTCGTCCGCATCGAGGGCAGCAAGGCCGGCCACCTGACGGCCTGCCACTTCCCGGAGGAGCCGACCGTCGAGGCGCGCGCCGAGGACATCGTCCTCGACCCGGCCCTCGCGGCCCTGGAGGACGGCCCCGCGGGCGAGGCCGACGTCTCGAAGAGCTGACCCGGCGGGGTCCGGCCCCGGCAGGGGCCGGCCACTCGACGGCCCGAGGACCGGGGGCGGGAGGACGACTCTCCCGCCCCCGGTCCTTCGCGTGCCGCCGGGCACGTCGGCCGGCCACCCGATCGCCGTGCCGGTGCCCCGTTCGCCGTACGTCCGTCCGGAGGACGCCCCGAACCCGTACGGACCGGACGAATGTGCGCCGGGTGTCCCGCCCCCCGATGCTGGCCGGAACGGACAGCGGACGAGTCGGGCACTGGGAGGCAGGCCATGCGCGGAGCCACGCACGCCAAAGGGGCCGCTTGTGCGGTGGCGGTCGCCCTAACGGTGACGGCCTGCGGGGGCGGGGGCGGGGGCGGGGGCGGCGGCTCGGACAGCGGAGCCGTGCTCAGTTCCTCCTGGGGCGACCCCCAGAACCCGCTGGAGCCGGCCAACACCAACGAGGTGCAGGGCGGCAAGGTCCTCGACATGATCTTCCGGGGGCTGAAGAAGTACGACCCGAAGACCGGCGAGGCGAAGGACATGCTCGCCGAGAAGATCGACACCTCCGACTCGCAGAACTACACCATCACGGTCAAGGACGGCTGGACCTTCAGCAACGGCGAGAAGGTGACCGCACAGTCCTTCGTGGACGCCTGGAACTACGGCGCGAGCCTGCGGAACAACCAGCGCAACGCCTACTTCTTCGCCTACATCGACGGCTACGACAAGGTGCACCCCGAGGACGGGAGCGGGCAGAGCGCCGACACGCTCTCCGGGCTGAAGGTCACCGGCCCCCGCACCTTCACGGTCAAGCTCAGCCAGAAGTTCTCGACCTTCCCCGACACCCTCGGCTACCCCGCCTTCGCCCCGCTGCCCACCGCGTTCTTCGACGACCACGACGCCTGGGTGAAGAAGCCGGTCGGGAACGGGCCCTACCAGGTCGACAACTACACCCGGGGCTCCCAGATGTCCCTGCGGACGTGGGACCGGTACCCCGGCCCGGACAAGGCCGTCAACGGCGGCGTCGACCTGAAGGTCTACACCGACAACAACACCGCCTACACCGACCTGATGGCAGGCAACCTCGACCTCGCCGACGACATCCCCGCCGCCCAGCTGAAGAACGTCAGGAGCGACCTCGGCGACCGCTACATCAACACCCCCGCCGGCATCATCCAGACCCTCGCCTTCCCGTACTACGACAAGAACTGGAACAAGCCCGGCTCGGACAAGGTCCGCACGGGCCTGTCCATGGCGATCGACCGCAAGCAGATCACCGACACGATCTTCCAGCAGACCCGCACCCCGGCCACCGACTGGACCTCGCCCGTCCTCGGCGCGGACGGCGGCTACAAGGCCGGCCTGTGCGGGGACGCCTGCTCGTACGACCCCGCCCAGGCCAAGAAGCTGATCAAGGAAGGCGGCGGTCTGCCCGGCGGCCAGGTCAAGATCACATACAACGCCGACACCGGTTCCCACGGGCAGTGGGTCGACGCCGTCTGCAACTCCATCAACAACGCCCTGGACAACGACCGCGCCTGTGTCGGGAACCCGGTCGGCACCTTCGCCGACTTCCGCAACCAGATCACCGACCGGAAGATGAGCGGTCCCTTCCGCGCCGGCTGGCAGATGGACTACCCGCTCATCCAGAACTTCCTCCAGCCGCTCTACTACACCAACGCCTCCTCCAACGACGGCAAGTGGTCGGACAAGAAGTTCGACGGCCTCGTCGACCGGGCGAACGGCGAGTCCGACACCGCCAAGGCCGTCCAGACCTTCCAGCAGGCCGAGGAGGTCGTCCGGGACAACATGGCCGCCATCCCGCTCTGGTACCAGAACGGCAGCGCCGGCTACTCGCAGCGGCTGTCCAACGTCGAGCTCAACCCCTTCAGCGTCCCCGTCTACAACGAGATCAAGGTCGGCTGAGGAGGCGCCATGGGACGGTACGTCGTCCGGCGGCTGCTCCAGATGATCCCGGTATTCATCGGGGCCACGCTGCTGATCTTCCTGATGGTCAACGTGATGGGCGACCCCATCGCGGGCCTGTGCGGGGACCGGGAGTGCGACCCGGCGACCGCGGCCCGGCTGAGGAAGGAGTTCGGCCTCGACAAGCCCGTGTGGCAGCAATACCTCACCTACATGGGCAACGTCTTCACCGGCGACTTCGGCACCGCCTTCAACGGCCAGCCGGTGACCGAGCTGATGGGCACCGCGTTCCCGGTGACCATCCGGCTGACCATCGTCGCCATCCTCTTCGAGATCGTCGTCGGCATCGTGCTCGGCGTCGTCACCGGCCTGCGCCGCGGACGCCCCGTCGACACCGGGGCGCTGCTGCTCACCCTCGTCGTCATCTCGGTCCCCACCTTCGTCACCGGCCTGCTGCTCCAGCTCCTCCTCGGCGTCAAGTGGGGCTGGATCGATCCGGCGGTCTCCACGGCGGCCCCCTTCGACGAGCTGATCGTCCCCGGCCTGGTCCTCGCCTCCGTGTCCCTCGCGTACGTCACCCGGCTCACCCGCACCTCCATCGCGGAGAACCGGCGCTCCGACTACGTCCGCACGGCCATCGCCAAGGGCCTGCCCCGCCACCGGGTCATCACCCGGCACCTGCTGCGCAACTCCCTCATCCCGGTCGTCACCTTCATCGGCACCGACATCGGCGCCCTGATGGGCGGCGCCATCGTCACCGAGCGGATCTTCAACATCCACGGCGTCGGCTTCCAGCTCTACCAGGGCATCCTGCGCCAGAACACGCAGACCGTCGTCGGCTTCGTCACCGTCCTGGTCCTCGTCTTCCTGGTCGCCAACCTCGTCGTCGACCTCCTGTACGCCGTACTCGACCCGAGGATCCGCTATGCCTGAGCAGGAGCCCTACGAGCCCGAACGCGCGATCGCCGGGACCGGGATGGGCGGCACGATGGACCTCGGCACCAGCGAGGCCATCACCCTGGAGAGGCCCCCGGAGAGCCCCGACGGCTCCGGGCCCCGGGACAAGCCCCGCAGCCTCTGGTCCGACGCCTGGCACGACCTGCGCCGCAACCCCGTCTTCATCGTCTCGGGCCTGGTGATCCTCTTCCTGATCGTCATCTCCGTCTGGCCGTCCCTGATCACCTCCGGCAACCCCCTCCAGTGCGACCTGGCCAAGGCCCAGGAGGGCTCCCAGCCCGGCCACCCCTTCGGCTACAACGGCCAGGGCTGCGACGTCTACACCCGCACCGTCTACGGTGCCCGCACGTCGGTGGAGGTCGGCGTCCTCGCCACGCTCGGGGTCGCCCTCCTCGGCAGCGTGCTCGGCGGGCTCGCCGGCTTCTTCGGCGGTGGGGGCGACGCGGTCCTGTCCCGGATCACCGACGTCTTCTTCGCGATCCCGGTCGTCCTCGGCGGGCTGGTGCTGCTCTCCGTGATCACCAGCAACACCGTCTGGCCGGTCATCGGCTTCATCGTGCTGCTCGGCTGGCCCCAGATCTCCCGCATCGCCCGCGGCTCCGTCATCACCGCCAAGCAGAACGACTACGTCCAGGCCGCCCGCGCGCTCGGCGCCTCCAACTCCCGGCTGCTGCTGCGGCACATCGCGCCCAACGCCGTCGCCCCGGTCATCGTCGTGGCGACCATCGCGCTCGGCACCTACATCTCCCTGGAGGCGACCCTGTCCTTCCTCGGCGTCGGCCTGAAGCCGCCCAGCGTCTCCTGGGGCATCGACATCTCCGCCGCCGCCCCCTACGTCCGCAACGCCCCGCACGCGCTGCTCTGGCCCTCCGGAGCCCTGGCCGTCACCGTCCTCGCGTTCATCATGCTCGGCGACGCGGTGCGCGACGCCCTCGACCCGAAGCTGAGGTGAGCCGCCGCCATGCTGCTCGAAGTGCGCGACCTGCACGTGGAGTTCCACACCCGGGACGGCGTCGCCAGGGCCGTCAACGGCGTCAGCTACGGCGTCGACGCGGGCGAGACCCTGGCCGTCCTCGGCGAGTCCGGCTCCGGCAAGTCCGTCACCGCCCAGACGATCATGGGCATCCTCGACGTCCCGCCCGGCCGGGTCACCGGGGGTGAGGTCCTCTTCGAGGGCCGGGACCTGCTGAAGCTGAAGGAGCAGGAGCGCCGGAAGGTCCGCGGCGCCGGGATGGCGATGATCTTCCAGGACGCGCTGTCCTCCCTCAACCCGGTCCTCACCGTCGGCGACCAGCTCGGCGAGATGTTCACCGTGCACCGGGGCATGTCCCGCAAGGACGCCCGCGCCAAGGCCGTCGAGCTGATGGACCGGGTGCGCATCCCGGCCGCGAGGGAGCGGGTGAGGCAGTACCCGCACCAGTTCTCCGGCGGCATGCGCCAGCGCATCATGATCGCGATGGCGATGGCCCTCGAACCCAAGCTGATCATCGCCGACGAGCCGACCACCGCCCTCGACGTCACCGTCCAGGCCCAGGTCATGGAGCTGCTCGCGGAACTCCGGCGCGAGCTGCACATGGGCCTGATCCTCATCACCCACGACCTGGGCGTGGTCGCCGACGTCGCCGACAGGATCGCGGTGATGTACGCCGGCCGGATCGTGGAGACGGCCCCCGTCCACGACATCTACAAGGCCCCGGCGCACCCGTACACCCGCGGCCTGCTGGAGTCGATCCCGCGCCTGGACCAGAAGGGCCGGGAGCTCTACGCCATCAAGGGCCTGCCGCCCAACCTCAGCCGCATCCCACCCGGCTGCGCCTTCCACCCCCGCTGCCCGATGGCCCGGGACGTCTGCCGCACCGACGTACCGCCGCTGTACGGGGTGACGCCCCCGGAGTGGACCGGCACGGAACGCGGGAGCGCCTGCCACTTCTGGAGGGAGTGCCTGCATGGCTGAGGCCACCGCACCGATCCTCGAGGTCCGCGGCCTCGTCAAGCACTACCCGCTGACCTCCGGCATCCTCTTCAGGAAGCACGTCGGCGCGGTCAAGGCGGTCGACGGCGTGGACTTCGAGCTCGGGCGCGGCGAGACCCTGGGCATCGTCGGCGAGTCCGGCTGCGGCAAGTCCACGGTCGCCAGGATGCTGGTGAACCTGGAGCGGCCGACGGCGGGGGAGATCCGCTACAAGGGCGAGGACATCACCCGCCTGTCGGGCAGGGCCCTCAAGGCCGTGCGCCGCAACATCCAGATGGTCTTCCAGGACCCCTACACCTCCCTCAACCCCCGGATGACGGTGGGCGACATCATCGGGGAGGCCTACGACATCCACCCGGAGGTGGCCCCGAAGGGCGACCGGCGCAGGCGGGTGCAGCACCTGCTGGACGTGGTCGGCCTGAACCCGGAGTACATCAACCGCTATCCGCACCAGTTCTCCGGGGGACAGCGCCAGCGCATCGGCATCGCGCGCGGGCTCGCCCTGCGCCCGGAGATCATCGTCGCGGACGAGCCGGTCTCCGCCCTCGACGTCTCCGTCCAGGCGCAGGTCATCAACCTGATGGGCCGGCTCCAGGAGGAGTTCGAGCTGTCGTACATCTTCATCGCCCACGACCTGTCGATCGTCCGGCACATCTCGGACCGGGTCGGTGTGATGTACCTCGGCCGCATCGTGGAGACCGGCCGCGACGCCGAGATCTACGACCACCCCACGCACCCCTACACCCAGGCACTGCTGTCCGCCGTGCCGGTGCCCGACCCGGACGCCCGGGAGCACCGCGAGCGGATCATCCTGGCCGGTGACGTACCCTCCCCGACCGACATCCCCTCCGGCTGCCGCTTCCGCACCCGCTGCTGGAAGGCGCGGGAGCGGTGCGCCCTGGAGGTGCCGGCGCTTGCGGTGCCCGCCGGGTTCCGGGGCGTCTCCGGCCCCGCCGCGCACGACTCGGCGTGCCACTTCGCGGAGGAGAAGCAGGTGGTCCCGCCGGAGGAGACCGCCCCTCGGCACCCGCACGGGGCGCACCGGGAGGACGCCGAGGACCCGGGCGAGCACGGCGGCGGGCCGGGGTGACAAGGTCCCCCCCCGGCCCGCCTACGGCACCCGCACGGCCGTACGACGTTCAGTGTCGCGCGTCCGTATATCGGTGCCGCTTCGGCGAAGTTGCCCGCGTGTTAAAGCGGTTGGTGCCCTCGTGGCCGCGGCCTCAGGCGAGGGACCGCTTGAGGAAGTCCACCTGGAGAAGCAGCAGATTCTCGGCCACCGCCTCCTGCGGGGTCATGTGCGTGACGCCGGACAGCGGGAGCACCTCGTGCGGGCGTCCGGCCGCCAGCAGGGCCGAGGACAGGCGCAGGGAGTGCGCCACCACCACGTTGTCGTCCGCCAGCCCGTGGATGATCATCATCGGGCGGTGCGGCTCGGCGGCGTCGACGAGGCCGTCGTCGTCGATCACCGAGTTGCGGCGGTAGACCTCCGGCTGCTCGTCCGGGTGGCCGATGTAACGCTCCTGATAGTGGGTGTCGTAGAGCCGCAGGTCCGTCACCGGGGCGCCCACGACCGCCGCGTGGAAGACGTCCGGCCGGCGCAGTGCCGCCAGCGCCGCCAGATAGCCGCCGAAGGACCAGCCGCGGATGGCCACCCGGTCCAGGTCGAGCGGGAAGTCGGCGGCGAGGGCCTGGAGCGCGTCGACCTGGTCCTGGAGGACGACGGCGGCCACGTCGTCCTTGACGGCCTTCTCCCAGGCGGGCGAGCGCCCCGGCGTGCCCCGCCCGTCGGCGACGACCACCGCGAATCCCTGGTCGGCGAACCACTGGGAGGTCAGGTGGGCGTTGTGCGCGGCCACCACCCGCTGGCCGTGCGGGCCACCGTACGGGTCCAGGAGGACGGGGAGGAGGGTGTCACCGTGGTAGTCCGTTGGCATAAGCACGGCGCACGGGACACGGCGTGCGCCCCCCTGGGTGAGCGTCACGCGCGGGGACAAACCGGGGTGTTCCGCGTACGAGGCGACGGTGGCCGCGACCTTCCCGTCCCGCAGCACCTGGGCCCGGGCCCCCGGCCGGTCCAGGGTCGCGGAGACGAGTACGGTCACGCCCCCGGCACGCACCGCCGAGTGCACGCCCGGCTCCTGCGAGACGCGCTCCACGCCGAGCTCGTTCACCCGGTACACGTGCACCTCGCCGGTCTCCGGGGCGGCCGCCTCCTCGCCCGCCGACGCGGAGACCAGCACGTCCTCGTCGGAGACGTCCAGCACCGCCCGCAGGTGCAACTGAGCACCGGTGAGCGGACGTTCGCCGACCGCCAGCACCCGCGCCCCGCCCTCGTCGGCGATCCGGACGAGCTGCCCGGACGGGCTCCAGCAGGGCACGCCGGGGAACAGTTCAAGCCAAACTGGATCTTCGTCCGCGTGCACCATCCGGGTCGTCCCGGACGCGAGGTCCACGGCCAGGAACAGCTGGCTGCGCTGGTCGCGCGCCTGTACGAGGAGCAGCGGCGCGCCCGCCGCTGACCAGTGCACTCGGGCCAGATACGGGTACCGCGCCCGGTCCCAGAGAACCTCGGTGCGCCCGCCGTCCAGGCCGATCGCGAACAGCCGCACGTCCGCGTTGGCGGTGCCCGCCGCCGGATACGGGACGTGTTGTGGATCACGTTCGGGGTGGGCCGGGTCGGAGATCCACCACCGCCTGACCGGCGTGTCGTCCACCCGCGCGACCAGCAGCCGGTCGGACTCCGGGCCCCACCAGAAGCCCCGCGTCCGGCTCATCTCCTCGGCGGCGATGAACTCGGCGAGCCCGTAGGAGACGCCCTCGGCGTCCGGCTCGGCCAGCGCCCTGTCCCCGTCGCCCTCGGCGCCCACGACCCGCAGGGCGCCCCGGGCGACGTACGCGACGTGCCGTCCGTCGGGGGAGGGACGCGGGTCGATCACCGGGCCGGGGACGGGCAGTTCGCGGGCCGTGCCCGCGCGCAGCTCGGCCGTGAAGAGGCGCCCCGACAGGGCGAAGGAGGCCAGCTCGACGGCCGCGTCGGTGGCGTACCCGACGATGCCGGCGCCGCCCTCGCGGCTGCGTTCGCGCCGTGCCCTCTCCTCGGGCGACAGGCGCTCCTCGGCGCCGCCCAGGAGGGCGCGCGGGTCGGCGGCGACGCGCTCCCCGCCGTCCCCGACGTCGAGGACCCACAGGGCGTTGGCCCGGTCCGTGCCGGAGCCGGAGCGCAGGAAGGCGACCCGTGAACCGTCGGGTGCCACGGTGAACGAACGCGGCGCGCCGAGCGTGAACCGCTGGGTGCGGGCGTGCCGTTTGGGGAAGGAGTCGGACTCGGTCGTCATGCCCTGACCATATTGGCCATGCGCCCCCTTGTGCGGCCGTGCGCCGATCGATGCGCGCGTACGGATAGTTATGATCACTAGCGCACAGTGGGTATCAACTGGGTGCCTGCTGCGTGGATTTATCTGCTCGTGCGTTCCACAGTGTTCCGATAGTCCGACCGCGTCCGACCTTCCCATGTCCCTGGGTTCTTTGGAGGTGATCCGCCGTGGCACTCTCGATTTCGGCGGTGGTGCTGCTGGCGATCGTCGTCTTCCTGCTGGTCAAGAAGTCAGGACTGAAGGCCGGGCACGCAGTCGTCTGCATGCTGCTCGGCTTCTACCTGGCCTCTTCGACCGTCGCCCCCACGATCAATGAGGTGACGACGAACATCGCGGGGATGATCGGAAGCATCAACTTCTGAACACCGTCTCCCGGCCGGGACCCGTGGCACGTCCCGGGACCCGGCCGGAGTCCACGTCCCGTCCGTGAGCCGGCCGCCGACGACGGCCGGAACGGGTGATCGTTCCGACGCGCGTCCACCGGCCCCTCGCGTGTTACCCGCCGGTAGGCAATGATGGCGGGGCCATCATCCACGCGCGCAGGGCGGAGCCGACGGTGACGACTTCCGAGGAACAGGGCGAGGAACGCGACGGGTCGCGGACGAGGGTGCACGCCTTCCGGGACGACGCCCTCGGCGACCACGACGCGGTCGGCCTGGCCCGCGCGATCCGCCGGGGCGAGGTCGGCGCCGCCGAGGCCGCCCGCGACGCCAGGGCCCGGGTCAGGGCCGTCGAGTCCCGGCTGAACGCCGTCCAGGTACGCCTCGACCTCCCGGCCCACGCCTCCGCGCCCGACGGCGCCTTCGCCGGGGTGCCGACCTTCGTCAAGGACAACACCGACTACCGGGGCCTGCCCACCGGCCACGGCAGCGCCGCCTTCGCGCCCCGGACGGCCCGGCGGCACGCCCCGTTCACCCGCCAGTTCCTGAGCACCGGTGTCACGGTGCTCGGCAAGACCCGGCTGCCCGAGTTCGGGTTCAGCCCCTCCACGGAGTTCGAGGGGGCCGAGCCCGTCCGCAACCCGTGGCACACGGGCCACTCGGCGGGCGGTTCCTCGGGCGGCAGCGCGGCCCTGGTCGCCGCCGGTGCCGTGCCGATCGCCCACGCCAATGACGGCGGCGGCTCGATCCGCATCCCCGCCGCCGCGTGCGGACTCGTCGGCCTGAAGCCGAGCCGTGGCCGGGTGGTGGCGAACGCGCAGGGCCGCAGGCTCCCCATCGACCTCGTCGCCGACGGCGTCGTGAGCCGCTCGGTGCGCGACAGCGCGGCGTTCCTGGCCGCCGCGGAGCAGCACTGGCGGAACCCGGGGCTGCCGCCCGTGGGCCTTGTCGAGGGCCCCTCGGACCGCCGCCTGCGCATCGGCCTCCTGGTGGACTCCCCGAACGGCGTCCGGGCCGACGCCGGCACCCGGGCGGCCGTCACGGAGACGGCCGAGCGCCTCGAGCGGCTCGGTCACACCGTGGAACCGGTGGAGCTGCCCCTCGACCCGCACTTCACCGACGACTTCCTCACCTACTGGGGCATGCTGTCGTTCCTGCTCGGCGTCAGCGGCAGAACGCTGGGCGCGGACTTCGACCGGAGCCGCATGGACGGCCTGAGCCGGGGCCTGCGCGAGACGTACGTGCGGAAGTGGAGGCGGACGCCGGGCGTCGTGCGCAGACTGAAGCGCACGCGGGAGGCGTACGCGGCGGGCTTCCGGGGCCTCGACGTGATCCTCTCCCCGGTCCTGGCCCACACCACCCCGCCGATCGGCCACCTCAGCCCGGCCGTCCCCTACGCCACGCTGATCGAACGGATCCTCGCCTACGTGGCGTTCACCCCGGTCGACAACGTCGTGGGCACCCCGTCGATGTCGGTACCGGCCGCGAGCGCGACGGCGGACGGGCTGCCGATCGGCGTCATGCTCTCGGGCCGCCCGGGCGCCGAACGGACTCTGCTGGAACTGGCGTTCGAGCTGGAGGCGGACCGGCCGTTCCGGCGGCTCCAGTAGGAGTCGCCGGCTCAGCCCTCGACGGCGTACGGCACGAAGCCGGTCCAGGCGGCGGGGGCGAAGGCCAGGCGGGGGCCTTCGACGTCCTTCGAGTCACGGACGTGAACGATGCCGGATTCGGTGGCGACCTCGACGCAGGAGTCGGTCTCGGCACCGCTGCTGTAGCTGCTCTTGAACCACGCCAGGTCGCAGGCGTCCCCGGACGAGGTCTTGTGCATCATGTCTCCCCCAGCAGTTGGTCGATGAAGGCAGTCGACTCACGCGGTGTGAGGGCCTGCGCCCGGATGATGCCATACCGAAGTTCCAGGATACGGAGCTGCCTTGGATCGGTAACCGGTCGTCCGTTGGCGACTCCCGGCGACCGCCCCACCGCCGT
This sequence comes from Streptomyces sp. 63XJN7_1_ISO-PGPR-S23-121, assembly GCF_056173025.1. Lineage (NCBI taxonomy): Bacteria > Bacillati > Actinomycetota > Actinomycetes > Kitasatosporales > Streptomycetaceae > Streptomyces > Streptomyces sp. 63XJN7_1_ISO-PGPR-S23-121. Next base: position 1,108,372 of record NZ_CM149653.1, read on the forward strand.
CCCGTCGTCGAACTTCAGCACCTCGATCCCACCGTCCGCCCCGGCGTGCTCCTCGCGGTCCATCGGCATGACCTGGATCTCGACGTTGGGCAACTGCCCGACCGCCAGCAGGTGTTCGAGCTGCCGACGCACCACCTCCGTCCCCCCGAGGCGCCGCCGGAGCGACCACTCGTCCTGGACGAAGCTGAGTTCGGGCGCCGAAGCCCGGTCGAAGACCGTCTTACGGGCCATGCGAGCAGCCACACCCCGCTCGACCTCCTCGTCGGCGTACCGAGGCCGACGCATCCGGAACAGCGCTTGCGCGTACTCCGGTGTCTGCAGGAGACCATGGATGTTGACGGGGTCGTAGAGCTGAAGCTCGACCGCCCGTGCCTCCAACTGCGCCAGATCCCGCACCTTCTTCGGGTACCGGACCTTCTTCACGTCCTCCTGCATCGCCGCGACGAGACCACCGGCGCGCAGTACCTCGTCGGCCATGAGCAGGTACTCGGGCCGGGGGATCCGCTTGCCGGTCTCGATCTTGTAGACGAGGTCCTCGCCGTATCCGACGGCCACCGCGAACTCGCCGACCCGCAGCCCCGCCGCTTCCCGCCGGAGCCTCAACTGGCGTCCCACCGTGGCGACCACGGCGAGCGCCCAGTCGTCGTCCGGGTCCACCTCCCAGCCCGGCTCGTCCGTCCGGTCCGTCTCGGCCCCGACCCGCACCCGCTCACCGTTCACCGACATGCGCGCCCCTCCGCAGTGCTGCCACGTACTGTCCCGCTCCGCTCGCAGGCACGAACCGTGGCTCTGCGTAACAGGGCGATCACTCATCACGGTACGTTCGGTCGGCCACGCTCGGTGACGTGAATCAGTAATTCGCCGAGCGCATCGGACGATGGCGCGGTGCAGGACGGCCCGGCGGGGCGGGGCCGGTGAGCGTACCCGGCGACGGAGGGCCCGGACGGGGGCATGCGCCGAGACCCGCCTCGGCCACGGTGGGCCGCGACGCCCGCGAGGGACGTGATCCACAGCGCCGGGCCCGCGGACCGGCCGGGCGCCTCATAGGCTGGCCCCATGACGGAACTGCCCCCCTCCCGCTCCGGCCGGCGTCTGCTGCTGGTGCACGCTCACCCGGACGACGAGTCGATCAACAACGGCGCGACCATGGCCCGGTACGCCGCCGAAGGCGCACATGTGACGCTGGTCACCTGCACGCTCGGTGAGCGGGGCGAGGTCATCCCGCCCGAGCTGGGGCACCTGAGCGGGGCCGCCCTCGGCGGGCACCGGCTCGGGGAGCTGAAGGAGGCGATGCGCGCGCTCGGCGTCGAGGACTTCCGGCTGCTCGGCGGGGCCGGGCGGTACAGCGACTCCGGGATGATGGGGCTGCCCGACAACGACGACCCCGGCTGCTTCTGGCAGGCCGACGTCGACCGGGCCGCGGGGCTGCTCGCCGAGGTGATCCTCGAGATCCGCCCCCAGGTCGTCGTCACCTACGACGACGACGGCGGCTACGGCCACCCCGACCACATCCAGGCCCACCGCGTCGCCATGCGCGCCGTCGAGCTGGCCGCGGAACAGGGCTGGGACGTCCCCAAGGTCTACTGGAACCGCGTGCCCCGGTCCGTCGCCGAGGAGTCCTTCGCCCGCCTCGAGCGCGACCTGCCCGGCCTGCCCTTCGAGAAGGCGGCCGCCGTCGGTGACGTACCGGGTGTCGTCGCCGACGAGCAGATCACCACCGAGATCGACGGCACCCCGTACGCCACCGCCAAGGCCGCGGCGATGCGGGCGCACGCCACGCAGATCACGGTGGCCGAACCGTACTTCGTTCTCTCCAACGAACTCGCGCAGCCGCTCTTCACCACCGAGTACTACGAGTTGGTGCGCGGCGAGCGCCCCGCGCGGCGCGAGAGCGACCTGTTCGCCGGGACCGGGACCGGGGGAGCGTCGTGAGCGGGCGTACCGAGCCGCCGGCCTCCGCCCTGGCCCGGCCGCTGCGACCGCCGTCCCCCGGGCGGGCCGCCGTCTACCTCGGGCTGCTCGTCCTCGGCGCGCTGACCGGCGTGGCGGGCGCGCTCGTGCAGGGCGCCTGGTTCCCCGGCGGGCTGCTGCTCGCGCTGGCCGCCGAGGCCGGCCTGTGCCTCGGCGCCGGACGTGCCCTGGGCCGCCGCGGCGGGGCCGTGGCGCCCGCCGTCGGCTGGGCGGTCGCCGTCGTGCTGCTCACCACCAGCCGCCCGGAGGGGGACTTCGTCTTCGCCGCGGGCAGCGGATCCTATCTCTTCCTCCTCGGCGGTATCGCCGTGGCTGTGATGTGCGCCACCCTCGCGCCGGTACGGCAACCGGACGGCGGCGGCGCCCGACTTGGGAAATGACGTACTACTTCGCCGTGGCGCGGGCGTGCGAGTCCGGTGTGGGTTTCCCAGGCAGTCATGGGATACGCGTGAGAAGTGGCCAGTATGGTGGTGCGCGCCGCCGGGCCGCCCGCTTTCTGGTGTGCCGGGCGGCGGAGCCAACCGGGAGAACCTGCCTTGAGTCGTGAAACTGACAGTCCGTCCTCCGGGCCCCACGGGCGCGGTGGAGCCGCGTACCCGTCGGGCACCCCGCCCTACGGGACCCCCGTGCTCCCCGGAGCCGGCGCGGACGCGGGCCGTTCGGCCGCGCGGCCGGAGGAGCGCAAGACCGAGACGACGCTGACGACCCGGATCCGGATCAACATCCCCGGGTCGCGGCCCATTCCGCCGGTCGTCGTGCGCAAGCCCGTCGCGGACGCCGACGGCGACGCCGCGGACACGGAGACGGCCGAGCACTCCGGGCCGGGCGCCACCGCGCCCACGGGCACCGTCGAGACTCCCGCCGATCCCGCCCAGCAGGCCGAGGACAAGCCGACCAGCGACTGGTTCGCGCCCCGCAAGTCCACCCCGGGCAAGGGCGGTCAGGGCGGTGGCTCCACCAACGGTGCCGGTCTGCCCGGTGGTTCCGCCGCCGGCATCCCCGGCGCGGGCACCGGCCCGGCTCCGGCGGCCCCGGGCGCCGGCGCGTCCGGCGGTGCGCGACCGGGCGGCGGGAGTGGCCGGCCCGGTGGCGTGGTCGGCTCGATGAGCGCCCCCGGCGGACCCCGTCCCGGCTCCACCAACGGCGCCGGCCTGCCCGGCGCGACCGGTGGCCCCGTGGCGCCCGGACACGGCGGCGGCACCGGTTCCTTCGACGTGACCGAGGCGCTGGCCGCGGGACCGCTCGGCGGCAACGGGACGCGCCCCGGCGGCAACGGCACCACCGAACCCGGCCGTCCCTTCCCCTCCAAGGACGGACGCGACCGGAACACGCCCGACGGCCCCGGCGAGCAGAGCGGCCCGGTCCGCGACGGACAGCTCGTCTTCGGCGGCCCGAAGACGCCCACCGGCCCGACGACCGGCCCGGTCACCGGGGACGGCCCGCGGGTCCCGCCCGCCGCCGGCGGACCGGGCGCGCCGGGACGGCCCGACGGACAGCGCGGCCCCGCCGGCCCGCGCGGCCCCGGCGGCCTCGCCGTACCCGGCGTTCCCACCGGACCCCAGGGACCCGGCCAGGGCCCAGGCACCGCCCGTCCCGGCCCCGGCGGCGGGCTGAGCGACGACACCGCGATCCTCACCCCGCAGCGGCCCGCCCCCGAACCGCCGGGCGGCGCCCGTTACGGCAACCCGGACAACGTCTCCGGGAACACCGTCACCAGCGGCATCCCCGTCGTACCGGGCGGGCGCGACACCCCGTTCCCCGGAGCGTCCCCCGACGGACCGCGCCCGCACACGCCCCCCAAGGCGCCCGCACCGGCGACCGCGCCGGCGAGCTCCGCCAAGCCGGCCAAGAAGAAGGGGCGGAAGAAGCTCCCGCTGCTCGTCGGCGTCCTGATCGTCGTCGTCGGCGGCGCCTACGGCGCCGGCCTGCTGATGAACCACTCCGACGTGCCCAAGGGCACCACAGTGCTCGGCGTGGACATCGGCGGCGGCACCCGCGACGACGCCGTCGAGAAGCTGGACAGCGCCCTCGGTGCCCGGGTGAACAAGCCCCTCAAGCTCACGGTGGGCGGCGACAGCGTCTCCCTGAAGCCGGACCAGGCGGGGCTCCAGTTCGACACCCAGGCCACGGCCAGTGACGCGGCGCAGAGCGACTACAACCCGGTCTCCGTGATCGGCTCGCTCTTCGGCAACCACCGTGTCGTCGACCCGGTCATGCCCGTCGACGAGGAGAAGCTGCACGCCGCCCTGAAGGACGCGGCGGGCGGCGCCGGCGGGGTGACCGAGGGCACGATCACGTTCCAGTCCGGCAAGGCCGTCCCGGTGTACGGCAAGGCGGGCAAGGGCATCGACGTCGCCAAGTCCACCGAGGCGGTGGAGGCGGCATACCGCAGCCAGGTGGAGACGGGCACCTCCACCGCGGTGAACGTGCCGACCACCGAACGGCAGCCGACGGTCTCCAACGCCGAGGTCGACCGGATGATGAAGGAGTTCGCCGAGCCGGCGATGTCGGGCCTGGTCACGGTCCGGACCGACGCCGCGCACTCGGTCTCCTTCAGCCCCGGCAAGTCGCTGTGGAAGTTCCTCGCCGTCAAGCCGCAGAACGGCAAGCTGGTCGAGTACTACGACCAGGCCGCCCTGAAGGAGCTGTACGGCGACACCTTCGACGGCGTGCTCATCACCCGCGCCACCGGCCAGAAAACCCCGGTCACCGTCCAGGACGTGATCGGCGCGCTGCGCCCGGCGCTGACGAGCGAAAGCAACCGCGTCGGGGTCATCGACACCGACCCCAGCTGACACCCGGTACGGCGAGGGGGCGCCCGGCGGACACCGGGCGCCCCCTCGCCGTACCGGCGCCGCCCCCCTGCGGGCCGGTGCCGCATGACATCCGTCATCCGTCACCCGGGACCGGCGACACTGCCGCCCACCCGGCCGCGGCGGCCACGATGGCTGCCATGACGACGACAGAGGCGGTCGGGTTCGACCGGGTCACCAAGAGCTACGGGGACGTCCGCGCCGTCGACGGCCTGACGCTCACCCTGCGCCCCGGGGAGACCGTGGCCCTGCTGGGACCGAACGGGGCGGGCAAGTCGACCACGCTCGACCTGATGCTCGGCCTCAGAAGGCCCGACAGCGGCACCGTCCGGGTCCTCGGCACCGGCCCGCGCGAGGCCGTCGTCGCCGGGCGGGTGGGCGCGATGCTCCAGAGCGGCGGGCTGATGGACGGGATCACCGTCGCCGAGCTCGTCCGGCTCGGCTGCGCGCTGCACCCGAGGCCCCACCCGGTCGCCGACGTCCTGACGCGGGCCGGCCTCACGAAGATCGCCGACCGCAAGGTCGACAAGCTCTCCGGCGGCCAGGCCCAGCGCGTCCGCTTCGCGCTCGCCACCGCGGGCGACAGCGACCTGATCGTCCTGGACGAACCCACCACCGGCATGGACGTCACCGCCCGCCAGGCCTTCTGGGCCACCCTGCGCGAACAGGCCGACCGGGGACGCACGGTCCTGTTCGCCACGCACTACCTGGAGGAGGCCGACGCCGTCGCCGACCGGGTGCTCGTCCTGCACCGGGGCCGGCTGCTGGCCGACGGCACCGCCGCCGGGATCAAGGCCAGGGCCGGGACCCGCAGGATCTCCTTCGACCTCGAGGGCACGATCGACGAACAGGCGCTGCGCGGCCTGCCCTTCCTCACCTCGCTCGCCGTCTCCGGCCGGACCGTCCGCATCCAGTCCTCCGACGCCGACGCCACCGTCCACGCCGCGTACGGCCTCGGCCTGTACCCCCGCAACCTCGAAGTCGCCGGCCTCGCACCGGAGCGGGCCTTCCTCGCCGTCACCGCCGCCGAGGAGGCCAGACAGCCGTGAACGGTCTCATCAAGCTGGAGCTCACCCGCGCCCTGCGCAACCGCAAGTTCCTGTTCTTCTCGGTGATCTACCCGTCGGCCCTGTTCCTGCTCGTCGCGGGCAGCGCCGACGCCACCACCGAGGTCGACGGCACCGGCCTGACCCCGCCGGCCCTCTTCATGGTCTCCATGGCCTCCTTCGGCGCCCTGACCGCCGTACTGATGGGCAACAGCGAACGCATCGCCAAGGAGCGCGAGAGCGGCTGGGTACGGCAGCTGCGGCTGACCACGCTCCCGGGCCGCGGCTACGTCCTCGCCAAGACCGCGAGCGCCGCCGTCGTCAGCCTGCCCTCCATCGTGATCGTCTTCGTGGTGGCCGCGGCCGTGAAGGACGTACGCCTGGACGCCTGGCAGTGGCTCGCCCTGACCGGCGCGATCTGGGCGGGCAGCCTGGTCTTCGCCGCCCTCGGCGTCGCCATCGGTCACCTGGCGTCGGGTGACGCCGTCCGCCCGGTCACGATGATCGTGTACTTCGGCCTGTCCGTGCTCGGCGGCCTGTGGATGCCCACGACCACCTTCCCCGGCCGGCTCCAGGACATCGCCGAGTGGCTGCCCACCCACGCGTACGCTGCCCTGGGGCATGCGATCGAACAGAGTCACGCCCCGCACCCACAGGATCTCGCCGTCCTCGCCGTCTCGTTCGTGCTCTTCACCGGCGGCGCGGCATGGCTCTACCGGAAGGACACGCTGAAGGCGTGAGCGGCGTCGGCATCGGGCAACGCCCGGAGAACCGCAGGCAGAAGGTCATCAAGTCACTGTGGGCCGGCATCTGGCTGGTCTACCTGAGCGCTCCCGTCGTCGACCTGCTGAACGGGGGCCACGGCACGGCCGCGCGCATCCTGGGCTGGGCCGGCCTCGTCGTCTTCGTCGTCTGGTACATGCTGTTGCTCTTCCGCACCGGACGCGGCGACGGAACCGACGCGGTCCTCGTCTCCCTCGCCGTCCTGGCGGCCGAGTCGACGCTCCTCGCCCTCACGCTGGGCCGGGAGTGGCTGGTCCTGTTCGTGTACGTCTCCATCGCCTCCGGCGCCACCCTGCCGCTGCGCCAGGCCCGCTGGACGATTCCCGGCGCGTCCGCGCTGATGACGGCCCTGGCGTTCGTCGTGCCGGACGCGAGGAGCTTCCTCGGCGGCCTGCTCATACCGGCGCTGCTGGGCGGCTTCGCCATGACCGGCGTACGCGAGCTGATCCGGACGACGATCGCCCTGCGCGAGGCCCGCGCCACCGTCGCCCACCTCGCCGCAAACGAGGAGCGGCTGCGGCTCGCCCGCGACCTGCACGACCTGCTCGGCCACTCGCTGTCCCTGATCACGCTGAAGAGCGAACTGGCCGGCCGCATGCTCCCCGGCCACCCGGACAAGGCCGCCCAGCAGGTCGCCGACATCGAGCAGGTCAGCCGGCAGGCCCTCGTCGACGTCCGGGAGGCCGTCACCGGCTACCGGCGCGCCCGGCTGAACGCCGAACTCGCGGGTGCGCAGCTGGCGTTGACGGCCGCCGGGGTGGTCCCCGAGCTGCCCGCCGAACCCGACCTCGCCGGGGTTCCCGAGGAGTCCGAGTCGGCCCTCGCCTGGGCCCTGCGCGAGGCGGTCACCAACGTCGTACGGCACAGCGGCGCCCGGCGCTGCACGGTGGAGCTCCTCGGGCGCCAGACCCTGGACGGGCGGGTGCTCGAACTGTCGGTGGAGGACGACGGCTCCGGCGGCCCCGGATCCGCGGCCGCCCCCGGCAACGGCCTGACCGGACTCACCGAGCGCCTCGGCAAGGCGGGCGGCGAGCTGGAGGCCGGCCGGACCCGGCGCGGATTCCGGCTGGTCGCCCGCGTGCCGGCCGGCGCCGCGGCGGACGTAGGATCCGGGGCATGAGCCGAACGATCAAGGTCCTGCTGGCGGAGGACCAGGCGATGGTCCGCGAGGCACTGGCCGCCCTGCTCGGCCTGGAGGAGGACATCGAGGTCGTCGCCCAGGTGGCGCGCGGCGACGAGGTACTGGGGGCCGCCCGCGCACACGGCGTGGACGTGGCGCTGATGGACATCGAGATGCCCGGCGCGACCGGCATCGAGGCGGCGGCCCTGCTGCACCGCGAACTCCCGGCGGTGAAGCTGATCGTCCTCACCACCTTCGGCCGGCCCGGCTACCTGCGCAGCGCCATGGAGTCCGGCGCGGACGCCTTCCTGGTCAAGGACGCCCCGGCGGCCCAACTCGCGCAGGCCGTGCGGAAGGTGCTGGCGGGCGAGCGGGTCATCGACCCGACCCTCGCGGCGGCCGCCCTCGCCGAGGGCGCCAACCCCCTCACCGACCGCGAACGCGAGATCCTGCGCGCCGCGTCCGACGGCTCCACCAACGCGGAACTCGCCAAGGCCCTCCACCTCTCCAAGGGCACGGTCCGCAACTACCTCTCCACGGCCATCCAGAAACTGGCCGCCCGCAACAGGGCGGAAGCGGTCCGCATAGCAAGAGAAAAGGGCTGGCTCTAGCACCCCGCCCACCCAGCCTGCGGGCAGTCGTGCCGCTGGGGCGATGGGGGTCCCCCCGCTCGAGCGAAGCCGGGAGTGGGGGAGGGTGGGCGCAGGCGGCACCCGGCAGCGCGGGGCCGCGCACCCCACCCGCCGCTCACCGCACCGGCGTTCAGTTCAGCAACGCCCGAGCCGCCCGCGCCTCCCCCCGCACCTGCTCGGCCGCCCCCTCGTCCACCGCTCCGACCACGTCGGCGTACGCGTCCAGCTCCTCCGCCCCCGCCACGAACTCCCCGCGCTGGACCAGCAACTGCGCCCGCTCGTACCGCAACCGCGCCGCGTGCGACGGCAACAGCAGCGCCAGATCGATCGCCCACAGCCCCACGTCCGACCGCTCCGGCCGAGCCGCCGCCCACACCCGGACGTTGTTGAGAATTCGCGCCACCACGTCCAGCGGCTCCGCGGGCTCCAGCATCGAGGGATGCAGCCCCGCCCCCGTCGCGCCCGACACCAGCACCTCCGCGTCGTCCCCGCTGAGCACCCGCCCCCCGTCGAACGGGTCGGCGAGCACCCGCTCCCCCTCCGGCCCGAACCCGACCACGAAGTGCCCCGGCAGCCCGACCCCGTACACCGGCGCCCCCGCACGCCGGGCCACCTCCAGCCACACCACCGACAGCAGGATCGGCAGCCCTCGCCGGCGCCGCAGCACCTCGTGCAGCAACGACGACTCCAGGCGCCGGTAGTCCGCCGCGGCCCCGTGGAACCCGTACCGCTCGCCGAGCAGGTCCCGCAGCGCGACCGCCCAGGCCCGGGGCGAACCGGGCCGGAACGGCACCTGCCCGGCCAGCCGGTCGAGTTCCATCTGGGCGGCGTCCATGCCCGCCTCGTCCAGCGCCCCGTCCGCCTCGGCGCCCACCAGGAAGCACAGCGTCGACAGGTCGGGGCGCTCGGACCGCGCCTCTTCGGCGAACCGGCGTCGCACCTCGGCGGAACGCCCGGGCGGCGGCGGGTGGGGGAGGTGACGCATATCAGGCTCGTGCCCTCTCACGGCGATCGGCGAACGATGAAGAATGACCGGCGACCGGCGACCGGCGACCGGCGACCGGCGACCGGCGCGGCGGCGCCCGTGCTCAGACCCGCCCCGCCCCGTCGGCACCGTCGGGCGCGCGGTAGTGGTGGTACGCGTGATGCGCCGAGAACCCCGTCCCGGCGTACAGCGCCCGCGCCCCCGCGTTGTCCGCCTCGACCTGGAGCCAGGCCGCCGAGGCGCCCTCGTCGAGCGCCCGCCGGGCCAGCGCGGCCATGACGGCGGTGGCGAGCCCCCGCCGCCGCTGCCCGGGATCGACCTCGACGGCCGCGAAGGAGGCCCACCGCCCGTCCACGACACACCGGCCGATCGCGGCCGGCGCCCCGGAGCCGGGCACCGTCGCGAACCACACCGACGGTCCGCTGTGCAGCACCCGCAGCGCCACGTCGCTCGCGCCCTTGCGCCCGTACCGTGCCAGCCACGCCTCGTCGGCCTCCCGGGACAGCACCACCCCGGCCCCCTCGGCCCGGTCGGCGACCGGTGCGAGCCCGCCGGTCCACAGCTCGGCCGTCACCTCCCGCACCCAGCCCCGCCGCTCCAGCTCCGCGCACAGCGGCTCCTGCGTGCCCTCGGCCCCGGTGGCGGTCTGGACGTACGCGGGCAGTCCCCGCGCGCCGTACCAGCGGCGTACGGCGGTCAGCGCCTCGTCGAGCGGCATCCCCGGATCGCCGAGCGGCAGCACGGAGTTGGCCCGGCGGGTGAACCCGGACGCCGCCCGCAGCTCCCATGCGCCGAGCCGCTCGCTCTCCACCGGCCGCCAGGCCCGCGCGGCGACCCGCGCCAGCTCCTCGTAGGACGTGGCGGGGCCGCGGCGACGCGCAGGGGCGGCCGGCACGAGCTTGCCCGCGACCAGCGTGGACTCCGCGATCCGGACCGACTCGCCGCCCCTCCGTGTGATCTGGAGCACACCGTTGTCCCATGATGTGAGAACGCCGACCGTGTCGGTGAACTTCTCACCTGCGACACCAGGTTCGCTCAAGCGCCGGACGGATACTCGTTTGCCCACGTCAGCGGCCGTGATGCGGACCTCCAGTCGGCCGGCGGCAGAGATTTCCACGGGTCGGTCCACCCCTCCTGTTCGGATCATGCCCAAGAACGGAGATACTAGGGGCGGGCATCGACGACGCCGCGCTCCCGCGCGCCAGGCGGCGGAGCCTGAGGAGGCCCGCCAGCGCCCAATCGAGGAGGAACGACAGCGTGACCTACGTCATCGCGCAGCCTTGTGTCGACGTGAAGGACAAGGCGTGCATCGAGGAGTGCCCGGTCGACTGCATCTACGAGGGCCAGCGGTCCTTGTACATCCACCCGGACGAATGCGTCGACTGTGGTGCCTGTGAGCCGGTCTGCCCGGTCGAGGCGATCTTCTACGAGGACGACACTCCGGAGGAGTGGAAGGACTACTACAAGGCGAACGTCGAGTTCTTCGACGAGCTCGGCTCGCCCGGCGGCGCCAGCAAGCTGGGTCTGATCGAGCGCGACCACCCCTTCGTCGCCGCGCTGCCGCCGCAGAACCAGTAACGGCGGCCCGCACGCGCGCCGCCTCGGTCCCGTACGGCCCGGTCACCCCGATCGGCGCCGCACGGGACCGAGGCGTTTGCCGTACCGGGCGGCCACGACGAAAGTGAGCCAGTAACGTGTCCGCAGTCTCCGACCGCCTGCCCACCTTCCCCTGGGACAAGCTGGAGCCGTACAAGAAGACGGCCGCCGCGCACCCGGACGGCATCGTCGACCTCTCCGTCGGCACCCCGGTCGACCCGGTCCCCGAGCTGATCCAGAAGGCCCTGATCGACGCGGCGGACTCCCCGGGCTACCCCACCGTCTGGGGCACCCCGGCACTGCGCGACGCGATCACCGGCTGGGTCGAGCGGCGTCTCGGCGCCCGCGACGTCACCCACCGCCACGTCCTGCCGATCGTCGGCTCCAAGGAACTCGTCGCCTGGCTCCCGACCCAGCTCGGCCTCGGCCCCGGCGACCGGGTGGCCTTCCCGCGCCTCGCCTACCCGACGTACGAGGTCGGCGCGCGCCTGGCCCGGGCCGAGTACGAGGCGTACACGCTGACACCGGGCGCCGACGCGCCGGGCCCGACCGACCTGGACCCGGCGGGCTTGAAGCTCCTCTGGCTCAACTCCCCGTCCAACCCGACCGGCCAGGTCCTCTCGAAGGGCGACCTGACGCGGATCGTCGCCTGGGCGCGCGAGCACGGCGTCCTGGTCGTCTCCGACGAGTGCTATCTCGAGCTGGGCTGGGAGGCCGACCCGGTCTCGGTCCTGCACCCGGACGTCAACGGCGGCTCCTACGACGGCCTCGTCGCCGTCCACTCCCTCTCCAAGCGGTCCAACCTCGCGGGCTACCGCGCGGCCTTCCTGGCCGGCGACCCGGCCGTCCTGGGCCCGCTCCTGGAGATCCGCAAGCACGGCGGCATGATGACGTCGGCGCCCACGCAGGCGGCCGTGGTGGCGGCCCTCGGCGACGACGAGCACGTGCGCGTCCAGCGCGAGCGGTACGCGGCCCGCCGCGCGGCCCTGCGCGAGGCACTCCTCGGCCACGGCTTCCGCATCGAGCACAGCGAGGCCAGCCTCTACCTGTGGGCCACCCGCGACGAGTCCTGCTGGGACACGGTCGCCCACCTGGCCGAACGCGGCATCCTCGTGGCCCCCGGCGACTTCTACGGCCCGGCGGGAGAGAACCACGTCCGAGTCGCCTTCACGGCAACGGACGCCCGCGTGGCAGCAGCAGTAGCCCGCCTGTAACCCCCGCCGCCCCGACAACCACGCCCGCTCCCACCGGGGCGGGCGCGGCGCTCCTACTCCCGCTCCCGCCGGGGCGGGTATGCGGTGCCGCTCCCGCTCCCGCTCCCGCCGGGGCGGGCGTGCGCCCCCGCTCCTGCTGTGGGCAGTCGTTCCGCAGGGCGGAACGGGTGGGCACAGCCACCGGCGCCGGGCACGGATCGACGGACGCCCGCCGCACGGACGCAGGCACCGGCACACGCACCGGCACAGCAAAACGACGGGGTCCGGGGGTCACCCCCGGACCCCGTCGCCGTACAGCCGGCGGCATCCGACCGTCAGCGCAGCGGCAGCCCACCCTTCGTGGCCGTCGCCGCCGTGTCACCCACGAGCCCCGTAGCCGAGTCCGCCGCGTTCCCGGTGGCCTTCTGCGCCGCCGGCGTGGCCTTCCTGACGACCGAGCCGCCGGCCCTGCCCGCGGCGGGCACCGTCTCCTTGAGGGCCCCGCTGCCGGCGCCTCCCGCGACCGCGGTGACGCTCCGGGCGGCACCGTCGACGGACGCGCCGACGTTCGCCGCGTCCAGCGCGGTCAGCCCGCCGAGGTTCGGGGTGGCCGGGAGCTCGGGAGCCGCACTGGCGGAGCCGGCCGCACCGACCCCGGCAGCCGCTCCCGCAGCGACGAGCAGCGCGGCACGGGCGATCCGGCGGGTCAGGGGGAGGGACATGATGCTCCTTCGACGCAAGACAACGATGAGGTTCCGGCCCGTCCCGGCGGGTGATCGCCGGGCTCGGACGCAGTGACTACCGCTCGAGGGCGTCGAAGGTTGCGGCGCGCCGACGTAAAGAGTTGGCAATACGTCGCATTATCGGTTGCCCGGAAAAGCGGGCAAAAGGTCGCCGGCCCAAAAGCCCTCGCAGCCCTCACGGCCCTTGGCTCTCCCGGGTTCCGGGGCATCCGGCGACGACGACGCGACACCCCCGCACCCGGTCGCCGCACACCGGCCAGGGTCACCCCTCACGGGTGACGGCTCGCACTACCGCGCGGTCGTGATCCGGACCGGCCCCGTGCCCTGTCCCGCACCGTGGGCGCCGGCCCCCGTCGCGTGCCACTTGCTGTCGGTGTTCCCGGCGGTCCACTGCCGCCCGGCGTAGTCGACCCGCTCGATGCGCAGCGCGGAGGCGTTGGCCACCGCCCAGTGCGCCAGCTGCCAGCCGCGCCGCGCGGCGTTCCGGTCCGCGCCCGGGCCGGAGCCGGCGCCCACGGGCAGGGTGACGGTCCGCCCGTCGGAGCCGCCGGCGCCCGGGGACGCGGACGGAGCCGGCCGCGTCGACGCGCCCACCTCCGCGCCGGCCGGCTGGAGCACGTCGCGTCCGAAGTCCCGCACCAGCGCCGCGCGTACCGCGTCCGGTCCCTCGGCCCGGTGCGCGCCGGGACGCCCCTGGCAGGTCAGTGTCGCCGCGGACCGCCCGGTCAGGGCCGCCGCCAGCAGCTCGGCGTCCGGCTCGTGCTTGGCGTACGCGTCGGGGAAGCCGCTGCGCTGCACGCGCTGCGCGGCGACCGTGAGGGGCAGCCGCGGGTAGTCGGGCACCTTGACCAGGTGGTCGTAGAACATGCCCGCCGAGTACGCCGGGTCCATGATCTCCTTCGTGGTTCCCCAGCCCTGCGAGGGCCGCTGCTGGAACAGGCCGAGCGAGTCGCGGTCGCCGTAGTCGATGTTGCGCAGCGCGGACTCCTGCAACGCGGTCGCCAGGGCGATCGTCACCGCCCGTTCGGGCAGCTCGCGCGCGGTGCCCACGGCGGTGATCGTCGCCGCGTTCACCGCCTGTTCCGGCGTGAACTCGTAGGCCGTGCGGCCGTCCTCGCCCGAGACGACCTTGCAGCCCGGCGCGGTGCCGCCGGTGACGTACTGGACCGTGAGGTAACCGGCGACCGCGAGCAGGACCGCGGAGGCGGCCCCGGCACGGAGGAGGCGGCCGCGGCGTTTGCGGAGGGGGGACGGCTCAGGCACGCGTACAAGGTACTGGAGAGTAGGACTCCTGGGGCGGCTGGTGCCGATGATGTGCGAGAAGGCCGCGGACGACCCGGCGGGTAGGGTCGAGGGCATGGCCGATACCCCGCTTGACCTCACGCTGGACGCCGCGGAGCTCACCGCGCGGCTCGTCGACTTCCCCTCCGAGAGCGGCTCCGAGAAGCCGCTGGCGGACGCGATCGAGCACGCGCTGCGCGCCCTGCCGCACCTGACGGTCGACCGGTACGGCAACAACGTCGTGGCCCGCACGGACCTGGGCCGGACGGAACGCGTGATCCTCGCCGGCCACATCGACACCGTGCCGATCGCCGGCAACGTCCCCTCCCGGCTGGACGAGGACGGCGTCCTGTGGGGCTGCGGCACCTGCGACATGAAGGCGGGCGTCGCCGTGCAGCTGCGCATCGCGGCCACGGTGCCGGCCCCCAACCGCGACCTGACGTTCGTCTTCTACGACAACGAGGAGGTCGCCGCCGACCTCAACGGCCTCAAGCACGTCGCCGAGGCCCACCCCGAGTGGCTGGAGGGCGACTTCGCGGTGCTCCTGGAGCCGTCGGACGGCCAGGTGGAGGGCGGCTGCCAGGGCACCCTTCGGGTCCTTCTGAAGACCACGGGGGAGCGTGCGCACTCCGCCCGCGGCTGGATGGGCTCCAACGCCGTCCACGCCGCCGCCCCGATCCTCGCGCGCCTGGCGGCGTACGAGCCGCGCTACCCCGTGATCGACGGTCTGGAGTACCGCGAGGGCCTCAACGCGGTCGGCATCACCGGCGGTGTGGCCGGCAACGTCATCCCCGACGAGTGCGTGGTCACCGTCAACTTCCGCTACGCCCCGGACCGCAGCCCCGAGGAGGCCCTCGCCCACGTGCGCGAGGTCTTCGCGGACTGCGGGGTGGCCGAGTTCGTGGTCGACGACCACAGCGGCGCGGCCCTGCCGGGCCTGTCCCATCCGGCCGCAGCGGCCTTCATCGAGGCGGTCGGCGGCACCCCGCAGCCCAAGTACGGCTGGACGGACGTCTCGCGCTTCTCCGCGCTCGGCGTCCCCGCGGTCAACTACGGCCCGGGCAATCCGCACTTGGCGCACAAGCGGGACGAGCGGGTCGAGACGGCGAAGGTCCTCGCGGGCGAGGAGCGGCTGCGGTCCTGGCTGACGGCATGATCCCGCCCGGGTTTACGCCGCTGCGTGCCGGACATGCTGAGGTCCCCCGTACGTAACCCGCGTAGATCTACGCTGAGGTGGAACCACCAGCAAACGGAGGGAGCGCACATGGCCACCGGCAACCCCGAGGGCAAGAAGCGGCCACCGGAGGAGCAGCGCCTGGGCCCGGTCCTCCGGCGGCGGGACCAGGTCCAGGGGAGCACCACGGACCAGCGTCTGCTGGACGAGCGCGCCCCGACGGACTGGGTCCACACCGACCCCTGGCGCGTCCTGCGGATCCAGTCGGAGTTCATCGAGGGCTTCGGCACGCTCGCCGAACTCCCGCCCGCGATCAGCGTCTTCGGCTCGGCGCGCACGCCGGTCGACACGCCGGAGTACGACGCGGGCGTCCAGCTGGGCCGCGGCCTGGTCGAGGCGGGCTTCGCGGTCATCACCGGCGGCGGCCCGGGGGCGATGGAGGCGGCCAACAAGGGCGCCCTGGAGGCGAAGGGCATCTCGGTCGGCCTCGGCATCGAACTGCCCTTCGAGCAGGGCCTCAACCCGTACGTCGACATCGGGCTGAACTTCCGTTACTTCTTCGTCCGCAAGATGATGTTCGTGAAGTACGCCCAGGGCTTCGTGGTCCTGCCCGGCGGCCTCGGCACCCTGGACGAGCTCTTCGAGGCGCTCACCCTGGTGCAGACCCAGAAGGTCACCCGGTTCCCCATCGTCCTGTTCGGCTCCGATTACTGGGGCGGCCTGGTCGACTGGCTGCGCAACACCCTGGTCGCCCAGGGCAAGGCCGCGGAGAAGGACCTGCTCCTGTTCCACGTCACGGACGACGTGGACGAGGCCGTGGCGCTGGTCTCCAAGGAGGCCGGCCGCTAGGACCCGGCGGCAGCGGGAGACGAGTGGGCAGGGGCGGCGGGGGCGTCGGCGTCCGACGCGCCGCCCACGCCCCGGCTCCCTACGCCAGCCCCCGCCGGGCGACCGCGGGCTCCCGGTGCCCGGCGATCGTCGCCACCATGTCCAGCACCTGCCGCGTCTCCGCGACCTCGTGCACCCGGTACACCCGCGCGCCCAGCCACGCCGACACCGCGGTCGTCGCCAGCGTCCCCAGCACCCGTTCCTTCACCGGCCGGTCCAGCGTCTCCCCGACGAAGTCCTTGTTGGACAGGGACACCAGCACCGGCCATCCCGTAGCCGTCATCTCCCCGAGCCGCCGCGTCGCCTCCAGGCTGTGCCGCGTGTTCTTCCCGAAGTCGTGCCCGGGATCGATCAGCACCGCCTCCCGCGGCACGCCCAACGCCACCGCCCGCTCGGCCAGCCCCACCGTCACGTCGAGGATGTCCGCCATGACGTCGTCGTACGTCACCCGGTGCGGCCGCGTCCGCGGCTCCGCGCCGCCGGCGTGCGTGCACACCAGCCCCACCCCGTACCGCGCCGCGACCTCCGCGAGCTTCGGGTCGACACCGCCCCACGCATCGTTCAGCAGGTCCGCGCCCGCCTCGCACACGGCCTCGCCGACCTCGTGCCGCCAGGTGTCCACGCTGATCACGACGTCCGGGAACCGCCGCCGCACCTCCGCGACGAACCCCACGGTCCGCCGCGCCTCCTCCTCGGCCGACACCTCGTCCCCGGGCCCGGCCTTCACCCCGCCGATGTCGATGATCGCGGCCCCCTCGGCCACGGCCCGCTCCACGCGGGCGAGCGCCGGCTCGTCGCGGAAGGTGGCGCCCTGGTCGTAGAAGGAGTCCGGGGTCCGGTTCACGATCGCCATGATCACCGGCTCGTGCGCCGCGAACTCACGCCTGCCCAGCCTGAGCATCCCCTGTGACATCTCCTCGCCCATTTCGTCCCTCACGTCCCGCTCCGGCTCCGACGTCCCGCCCTTCGGCGTCCGCCCGGGTGCCTCGACCGCCTGCGATCCCGACTGTCAGACTCGCATGGCACGATCGGACCCGACACAACGACTCCGATCCAACCAGCCGACGCGACCCATCGATGGACAATGGGATCGCAGCGCTCGATCCGACCATGGGGGCCCCAGCGGTGGTCATGTTCCTCTTCCTCGTCGTCGCGCTCGCCGTCGTGGTCGCCGCGGTGACGCTCGCCGTGGTGAGCGGCGGCGACAGCGGGCCGTTGCCCGAGGCCGCCCCCGAGCAGCTGCGGGACTCGCTGCCCCCGGACCGCCCGGTGGCCCGCGCGGACGTGGAGCGGCTCCGCTTCCCGCTCGTCGTCCGCGGCTACCGCATGGCGGACGTCGACGACGCCCTCGGCCGGCTCGGCGCCGAGCTTCTCCGAGCGCGACGCCCGCATCGCCGACCTGGAGTCCGCGCTGGCGGGCGCCCGGGCCGCCGCCCACCACGTCTCCATGGAGAAGCCGGCCCCGGAGGAGCGGCAGTGAGCGCCGGCGAGGCCGTCGCCGGCCCGGACGGCGTGCCGCGCTGCCCCTGGGCCCTGTCCACCGCGGACTACGTGACGTACCACGACGAGGAGTGGGGGCGCCCGGTCCACGGCGACGACGCCCTGTTCGAGCGGCTCAGCCTGGAAGCCTTCCAGTCCGGCCTGTCCTGGATCACCATCCTGCGCCGCCGCCCCGGCTTCCGTGCCGCCTTCGCGGACTTCGAGATCGCCGAGGTCGCCCGGTTCACCGACGAGGACCGCGAACGGCTGCTCGCCGACCCGGGCATCATCCGCAACCGCGCCAAGGTCGACGCGACCCTCGCCAACGCGCGCGTGCTCACCGGGTGGGCCCCCGGCGAGCTGGACGAGCTCATCTGGTCCCACGCCCCCGACCCGGACGGGCGCCCGGTGCCGAAGACCCTCGCCGACGTCCCGGCCGTCACACCGGAGTCGACGGCCCTGTCGAAGGCCCTGAAGAAGCGCGGCCTGCGCTTCGTCGGCCCCACGACGGCGTACGCCCTGATGCAGGCGTGCGGACTGGTCGACGACCACCTGGCGGCCTGCGCGGCCCGGCGGGCGTGAGCGGCGCGGACCACGCCCGCACCGCCCGCCCGCACCGGACTCAGCGCCCCAGGTACACCGGCTTCTCCTTGTCGACGAACGCCCGCACCGCGATCCCGTGGTCCTCCGAGGAGCCCGCCCGCGTCTGCAGCTCGTCCTCCTTCTCCAGCGTCTCGGAGAGCGAGTGCGTCAGCCCGTACGCCATCGACTCCTTCAGCGCCGCGTAGGCCACCGTCGGCCCCTCGGCCAGGGCCCGTGCCGTCCGCTCGGCCTCGGCGCGCAGCTCGGCGGCCGGGACGACCCGGCTCGCGATGCCGAGCTCGTACGCCTCCTGGGCGCCGATGCTCCGCGGGAACAGCAGCAGGTCGGCGGCGCGCCCGGGGCCGACGACCCGCGGCAGCGTCCAGGAGATGCCCGAGTCGGCCGTGAGAGCCACGCCCGCGAAGGACGTGTTGAACGCCGCCGTCTCCGCGACGACCCGGTAGTCCGCGGCGAGCGCGAACCCGAAGCCGGCCCCGGCCGCCACCCCGTTCACGGCGGCGACCACCGGCTTCGGCGCCTCGGCAAGCGCCCGCACGATCGGGTTGTAGTGCTCGCGGACCGTGCTCATGGTCCGGCCCTCGCCCGTCTCGCGGTCGGAGGCCAGCAGCCCGATGTGCTCCTTGAGGTCCTGGCCCACGCAGAACGCCCGTTCCCCGGCCGCCGTCAGCAGCACGGCCCGTACGGCTTCGTCCGCCGCGGCGGACCGCACCACGTCCCGGAGCGCGACCTTGGTCTCGATGTTCAGCGCGTTCATCGCCTCGGGGCGGTTCAGCGTGATCGTCGCGAGCCCGTCGCTCACCTCGTAGAGCACGGTGTCGGCCATGGATATCCCCTCCGCGTCGCGGCTTGTGTCTGCAGGACAGCATGACGGAGATCACCGGCCGCGGACCGCCGCGGGGATGTGACCTGCGTCAAAGAATTCCGGTCCGTATCCATTCGGTGGGAGTGGGGCGGGGCGCGCAGTATCGCAGCCACATCGCCGAATTGAGTGGTTTTGCTCGCGCGCGTTGCCCAAGCGATGCCGACTGATGTTGGTCATCGGGTCCTGGGATGCGGGATAATGGCCGGGAAGCAATGTGTTCGATGCCGGTGTCGCGCGGTGCCGGACTGCGCGTGCCCTCACGGGCCGTCGGCGGTGACGGTGAGCTGGTATCAGGAAGGGGAACGAGCATGGCGGCCATGAAGCCGCGGACGGGCGATGGCCCGCTCGAGGTGACCAAGGAGGGGCGGGGCATCGTCATGCGCGTTCCGCTCGAAGGCGGCGGTCGACTCGTCGTCGAGCTGACCCCCGACGAGGCCGACGCGCTCGGCGACGCCCTCAAGAAGGTCGTCGGCTGACGCGCAAGCGACCATACCCGTTCAGTCGCCCCGGTGCCGTACCTGGTGCCGGGGCGATTGTTTTCCCCGGTTTCCGCGGTTCTCCGGCATTCCCCGGACCGGTCCGCCGGGTTTTCCCGTACCCGGCGGCGGCTTCTCCGGGCCGGCTACCGCTTCACCGCGCACAGCAGCCCGTCGCCCACCGGCAGCAGCGACGGCACCAGTTCCTGGCTCTCCCGCACCGCGCGCAGCACCTCCCGCAGTCGCAGCACCTCGGTGGGCTGAGGTCCGGAGTCGATCGTCCTGCCGGTGCCGAAGACGCCCTCGAAGGCGACGAGACCCCCCGGACGCAGCAGGCGCAACGATTCGGCGAGGTAGTCCAGGTACTCCAGCCGGTCGCCGTCGCAGAACACGAGGTCGTAGCCGGCGTCCGCCAGCCGGGGCAGGACGTCCAGGGCCCGGCCCGGGATGAAACGGGCCCGGTTGCTGGCGAAGCCCGCGGCCCGGAAGGCCTGCCGGGCGAACTGCTGGTGCTCCGGCTCCGGGTCGACGGTGGTCAGGACCCCGTCCGGCCGCATCCCCTGCAGCAGATGGATCCCCGACACGCCGCAGCCGGTACCGATCTCCGCGACCGCCTTGGCGTCCACGGCGGCGGCGAGCAACCCGAGCGCCGACCCCGTGCCGGGCGTCACCGAGCGCAGGCCCGCCTCGCAGGCCCGGTCGCGCGCCCAGCGCAGCGCGTCGTCCTCGGCGACATAGGCGTCGGCGAACGCCCAGCTCGTCTGCCGGTTGCCGGTAATGACCCTCTCCTGTCCCCGTCGTTGCCTCGGCGTGACTGTATCCGTTGGCGTCGGGAACCCGCAGATGGGACCGGTCGTTTAAAGGGATACGGGAAGACACGACGGAGCGAACGGCACTGCGGAGGGGGCGGCGGATGGGCCAGGGCACCGAGCAAGTGCTGACGCAGCCGTACGAGCGGTGCGAGCGCAGATCAAATTCTCGTAAAACCGCTTATCCGGAGCTAACGGGCGAGGTGGCTATGGTAGGGGCTCCACTGGACACCACCAGAGCCGACAGGGGAGGTGCGGCCGCACCTGTGGATCGGGGAGGAGTGCTGCGGCGCTTTCTCGGATCGGCGGGCAGGCCCAAATCCGTGAACGACACCGCTGCTGACCACAGCCACGCCACCGGTCCTGCCTCAGGACCCACCCAGACCGCGACCTTCACCAGCGACGCGGACGGGCAGGCGTGGACTCCGCCCACCTGGGAGGAGATCGTCAGCACGCACAGCGGCCGGGTCTACCGCCTCGCCTACCGGCTCACCGGTAACCAGCACGACGCCGAGGACCTCACCCAGGAGGTCTTCGTCCGCGTCTTCCGGTCCCTGTCGACCTACACCCCCGGCACCTTCGAGGGCTGGCTGCACCGCATCACCACGAACCTGTTCCTGGACATGGTGCGCCGCAAGCAGCGCATCCGTTTCGACGCGCTCGGCGACGACGCGGCCGAGCGGCTGCCCAGCAAGGAGCCCACCCCGCAGCAGCTCTTCCACGACGCCCACTTCGACGCGGACGTCCAGCAGGCGCTGGACACGCTCGCCCCCGAGTTCCGCGCCGCCGTAGTCCTGTGCGACATCGAGGGACTGTCGTACGAGGAGATCGCCGCGACCCTCGGCGTCAAGCTCGGCACCGTCCGCTCGCGGATCCACCGCGGCCGCTCCCAGCTGCGCAAGGCCCTCGCGCACCGTTCCCCGCAGGCCCGCGCGGAGCGCCGCTCCTTCGTGGCCCGCGTTCCCGCACTGGGAGGAGGGGGCACGAGCGCGTGAGTGGGTCACGGCCGAAACCGGAGGGACACCTCGCGGAGCAGCACCTGGGAGACCGACTCTCCGCCCTGGTGGACGGAGAGCTCGGTCATGACGCGCGTGAGCGCGTGCTGGCGCACGTGGCGACCTGCCCGAAGTGCAAGGCGGAGGTCGACGCGCAGCGCCGCCTGAAGAACGTCTTCGCGGCGGCCGCCCCGCCGGCCCCGTCCGAGAGCTTCCTGGCCCGCCTCCAGGGGCTTCCGGGCGGCGGTGACACGGACGGCCGCGACTCGCCGCTGACCGGCGGGGACTTCTCCGACCCGATGCCCGGCATGCCCGGGAGGTTCGAGTTCGGCTACGTCACCGCCCGCCCGCACTCCTCTCTGCTGCCCTCCTCGTCGGCGGACCGGGGCTTCCGGATCCACGACGTGAGCCGGCACGAGTCGGAGCGCTCCGCCTCGCGTGGGATGCGCTTCGCGTTCGTCGCCGCGGGAGCGGTGTCGCTGGCCGCGATCGCGCTGGGCGGTGTCACCCTCGGCACGCCCGACACGGCGACGGAGGCCCGGGGCTCGGGCGCCGGCAGCAATGTGACGCCGCTGGGCACCCAGGGCACGGGAGCGGCCAAGAACCCGGAGAACCAGCGCCGCCGCTCGGCCGGGCCACTGCTCGGGCAGACCCAGGGCCACCGGACGCCCGGGGAGACCCCCGTGGCCCCGACCGAGGTGACCGCGCCGCTGCTGCCCGGCCTGCCGGCCCCCTCGGCCGCCGACCCGCGGCACCGGTCCGTGCGTGCGCTGACCACGCCGGTGACGGTCGGCGCGGTCGCGGTGTCCCCGCTGATACGGCCGCTGAACGCGGTCCCGCCGCTCGCCCTGGCCGCCTGGCCGTCGCCGCCCGTGGCCGAGCCCCCGGGCCTCTTCTCCGCACCCGCCCCCGACCCGGTCTCCTCCCCGCGGGCCACGGCGCTGCCCGCCGTGCCCCACCGTCCCCTCCCCTGACAAGGATCTGCGCGCCGGGTCGCGGACCTGATTGAATCCGGGATGGCGCCAGAGCCCTTGGAGCCGACGATTCGCGGCCAGGTGCGGGGAGAGCATGAACGAGGGGAAACCCACGAAGGCGAAGTGGTGGAGCCGTCCTCGACCGTCCGGGGACGGCTCCGACGGAGACTTCGAACTGGCACGTCCTCGCGCCGCCCACGGCAGCGGCGACGACGAGCGCGACTGGGGCGACTTCCGGCTGGAGCGCCCCGCGGCACCCCTGGGGGACGACGAGCGGCGGCACGACGGCGACTACGAGCTGGACGGCCCCGCGCCCCGCTCCCAGGCACCGGCGACGCACCCCGACGCCGCCCCGGACAGCCCCGCCACCGTCCCGGAACCCCGCCCCGCCACGACGGACGCGCCGGACGCCGCCGAGCGTCCCCGGCCGCTGCACGATCCCGACCCGTACAGCACCCCGCCGTACGGCGAGCCCGGCCCCTGGGCCCCCGCCCCGCCGGTCCAGCATCCGGCCACCACGCCACCCCACGGCACCACCACACCGCCCCACGGCACCACCACGCCACCCCACGGCACCACCACACCGCCCCACGGCCCGACGGCGCCCCCGGCACCCGCGCCGCCCCCCGGCACCCCGGTACCCGACCCCGCCTACGCGGACGCCCCGCCCCCCGCCCCGCCGCTCCAGCACCCGGCACCCCTGGCGCCCATCGCCGGCACGCCCGCCACGGGCACGCCCACCGCACCCGCCGCGTCCCCGCACCCCGGCGGCACCCCGCCCCCGGGCGCCCCCGTGCCCGACCCCTGGCGGCGCTACGACCCGTGGGCCGCCGCCGGCCCGCTCCAGCACACCGGCGGCGCCGTCGGCACGCCGGAGCGGCCGCGCAAGCGGACCCGGCGCACGCTCGCCGTCGGCATCGTGCTGGTGGCCCTCGTCTCCGGCGGCATCGGCGGCGCCGTGGGGACCTATCTGGAGCGCAACGGCGGCGTGGGGACCGTGGAGCTGCCCCAGGCCGGCAGGGAACCGGCCGACCGGGCGGCGGACAGCGTCGCCGGGATCGCCGCGAGGGCCCTGCCCAGCGTGGTGACGCTGCACGTGAGCGGCAGCGACGCGGCGGGCACCGGCACCGGCTTCGTCCTCGACGGGCGCGGCCACGTCCTCACCAACAACCACGTCGTCGAGCCCGCGGGGAACGGCGGCGAGATAACCGTGACCTTCAACAGCGGCGACACCGCCGAGGCCACGGTCGTCGGCCGCGACAGCGGATACGACCTCGCCGTGGTGAAGGTGAAGGGCGTCGACGGACTCACCCCCCTGCCCCTCGGCAACTCCGACAACGTGCAGGTGGGCGACCCCGTCGTCGCCATCGGCGCCCCCTTCGACCTGGCCGGCACGGTCACCTCCGGCATCATCAGCGCCAGGGAGCGGCCCATCACCGCGGGCGGCGAGGAGAGCGACGGCAGCGACGTGTCGTACGTCGACGCGCTGCAGACCGACGCGCCCATCAACCCCGGCAACTCCGGCGGCCCCCTCCTCGACTCCCGGGGCCGCGCCATCGGCATCAACTCCGCCATCCGGTCCGCCGACGCCGGCGGCACCGAGTCCGGCGGCGGCCAGGCCGGCTCCATAGGACTGGGCTTCGCCATCCCCATCAACCAGGGCAAGCGCGTCGCCGAGGAGCTGATCAACACGGGCCGGGCGACGCACCCGGTCATCGGCATCACCCTCGACATGAGCTACGCCGGCGACGGCGCCCGCGTGGGCACGCGGGGCGGCGACGGAGGTTCCCCGGTCACCCCGGGCGGACCTGGCGCCGACGCCGGCCTCAGGGCCGGCGACGTGATCACGGAGGTCGACGGCCGGCGCGTGCACTCCGGTGAGGAACTCATCGTCAGGACCCGCGCCCACCGCCCCGGCGACCGCCTGGAGCTGACCGTGGAGCGCGAGGGCAGGGAGACGAATGTCTCGTTGGTGCTCGGCTCCTCCGGCGGAGGCTGAGACGGACGGACCGGAGCGAGGCCGGGAGAGGGGCCCGGAAGGCAAACAATCGGGAAAGCGCTCGCATACGCACAGTCGACGGTCACGGGACGGTACCGGCCGGGCAGGATCGGCGGGTACCGTGGTTGCGGCCCGGACATCGCAAGGAGCTTCAGGTGTTCAATGACATAGGCGCACTCGAGCTGGTGACGCTCGTCGTCCTCGCCGTGCTCGTGTTCGGACCGGACAAGCTCCCCAAGGTCATCCAGGACGTGACGCGGACCATCCGGAAGATCCGGGAGTTCTCGGACAGCGCCAAGCGGGACATCCGGGAGGAGCTGGGTCCCGAGTTCAAGGACTTCGAGTTCGAGGACCTCAACCCCAAGACGTTCATCCGCAAGCAGCTCGACAACGACGAGCTGGGTCTCAAGGAGATCCGCAACACCTTCGACCTGAAGAAGGAGATGGCCGAGGTCACCGACGCGGTCCACGGCCGCGAGTCGGAGGCGTCGCCGTCCACCTCCTCCGGCGGGGCCATCGACATGACCAAGAAGATCGACATGGCCAAGAAGCCCGAGGCCCCCGCCCGGGACGACCGCCCGCCGTTCGACGCCGACGCCACCTGAGCCCGGCACGCCTCCCGCCGTGCGGGGGGAAGGGCACCCGCCCCACCGCCGAACGTGACGCGTCTCATACTCCGAACCGGTCGCGTGCGGCCTGATCACGGTGCCGGTGCGCCCCACGCGCCGGGCGCTTTCCCGGCTGTCCGCAATCGTGTGGCTATGCTGCCGAGTTGTTGTGCGGAGCGGACGAGTGCGCCCGAAGGGGGGTGGGCCGATCCGCTCCGACGAGAGCGAGGAGGCGTCCGGGCACATGGAGACGACGAACGCGGCGGTCGCGCAGGCGCCGGCCGCGGAGGACGGACCACCGGTCCCCTCCGCCCGGCGTACGGTCGACGGCTATCTGCGGGCGCACTTCCCGTGGTACGGCCTCGACGAGGCGTTCACGGGCCGGCGGTGGCTGATGCAGGTCGGCACCGCGGCCGACGGGGCCGTGGAACACGGCTCCATCGGGCACGGCGACGAACCGTCGGTGCGCAACGAGCACGTGGCGGGCGACGAGCAGGACGCCAGGGAGAAGTTCGCGGTGGTCGTGACGGTGGCCGCCAACCCCGACCGGCACAGCGCCGACGGCACGGGGCTGCTGGAGGCCACCTCGGTGTCCTCGGCGGCGTGGCTCGCCGGTGTGGGGCTGCTGTCCTTCACCTGGCCCGGCCAGATGGACCACTCCCTGCGGGACAACTGGCTGGAGCAGCAGACCGAGACCGCGTGGGTGCTGGCCGACGACCTCGACGGGGAGGACTGGACGACGCTGTCCCTGCCCGTGGACGGCGTGCCGACGTCCTTCCACTACCGGGAGTCCGAGTTCGGCTGGGTGCTCGCCGGCTCCACCGACCGGGGCGTCCACCTCGGGGCGTACGGCCGGGGCATGAGCGCCTACGGGCTCGCCTTCTCCGTGGTCAAGGACATCACCGCCTACGACGCCTGACCGGCGGCCGGGCGTACGACACGGGGCGCCGTCCCTCAGGACAGCGCCCCCAGGTCCGTACGGGACGTCAGAACTTGTTCCTGGGCGTGATCCCCAGCGACAGCCCCGACAGGCCGCGCTGACGGCCGCCCAGCTTGCCCGCGATCGACCGCAGGGCCGCGCCCGCCGGGGACTCCGGGTCGGACAGGACCACGGGCCTGCCCTCGTCGCCGCCCTCGCGCAGACGGACGTCGATCGGGATGGAGCCGAGGACCGGGACCGAGGCGCCGGTCGTGCGGGTCAGGCCGTCGGCGACCGCCTGGCCGCCGCCCGTGCCGAACACGTCGACCATCTCGCCGCAGTGCGGGCAGGGCAGGCCGGACATGTTCTCGACCACGCCGACGATCTTCTGGTGGGTCTGCACGGCGATCGCGCCGGCCCGCTCCGCCACCTCGGCGGCGGCCTGCTGAGGGGTCGTCACGACGAGGATCTCGGCGTTCGGGACGAGCTGCGCGACGGAGATCGCAATGTCACCGGTGCCGGGCGGCAGGTCGAGCAGCAGGACGTCCAGGTCGCCCCAGTACACGTCCGCCAGGAACTGCTGGAGCGCGCGGTGCAGCATCGGGCCGCGCCAGACGACCGGCGCGTTGCCCGGGGTGAACATGCCGATCGAGATGACCTTCACGCCGTTGGCCGACGGCGGCATGATCATGTTCTCGACCTGGGTGGGCCGCCCGTCGGCGCCCAGCATGCGCGGCACGGAGTGACCGTAGATGTCGGCGTCGACCACACCGACCTTCAGGCCGTCGGCCGCCATCGCCGCCGCCAGGTTCACCGTCACGGACGACTTGCCGACGCCGCCCTTGCCGGAGGCGACCGCGTACACCCGGGTCAGGCTGCCCGGCTTGGCGAAGGGCACCTCGCGCTCGGTCTGGCCGCCGCGCAGCGCGGAGGCCAGCTCACGGCGCTGCTCGTCGCTCATCACGTCCAGCTCGACGTCGACCCGCGTGACGCCCTCGACCCGCGAGACGGCGTCGGTCACCCGCTGCGTGATGGTGTCCCGCATGGGACACCCGGAGACCGTCAGGTACACCGCGACCGCGACCGCTCCGTCCGCGCCGATCTCCACCGACTTGACCATGCCGAGCTCGGTGATGGGCCGGTTGATCTCGGGGTCGTTCACCGTCGCCAGTGCCTCGCGCACCGCGTCTTCCGTAGCCATAGACACGATGGTACGGCGCCGCCAGGGGGACGCGGAAAGCCCCGTCAGCGGTCGTGTACGTCACGCCCGGTGGACCGGTCCGCCGGGAATACCCCGTCCCGGTGGCGGTGGCCGTCCTGCCGCTCCTCCATCTCCTTGATCAGATCCTGGAGCTCGGAGCGGATCCAGTCCCGGGTGGCGACCTCGCCGAGCCCGATGCGCAGGGCCGCGATCTCCCGGGTCAGGTACTCGGTGTCGGCGATCGACCGCTCGTTCTGCTTGCGGTCCTGCTCCAGATTGACCCGGTCCCGGTCGTCCTGCCGGTTCTGGGCGAGCAGGATCAGCGGGGCCGCGTAGGAGGCCTGGAGGGACAGGGCCAGCGTCAGGAAGATGAACGGGTACTCGTCGAACCGCAGACTGCCCGGCACGGACACGTTCCACAGCACCCAGACGATGATGGCGACCGTCATCCAGACGATGAACCGCCCGGTGCCCAGGAAGCGCGCGATGCGCTCCGACAGCCGCCCGAAGGCCTCCGGGTCCCACTCGGGCAGGAGCCGGCGCCGGGGCGGCCGGGGCTGATCCAGACGGGCACCGCGGGGCCGGGAGGCCGCCGTGGCCCCCGACACCGCGCGCTCACGGGCCGCCGTCTCGCGCTCAGGCGCCATCGGCACCCACCTCCCTTCCCTCGTCCGTCTCCTCGAGGTGGTACTCGGTCTCCCGCCAGTCCTCGGGCAGCATGTGGTCCAGTACGTCGTCCACGGTGATCGCGCCGAGCAGCGACCCGGAGTCGTCGACGACGGGCGCCGCCACCATGTCGTAGGTGGCGAAGAAGCCGGCCACCACGGGCAGCGCGGCGTCCGGTTCCAGGGGCTGGAGGTCGTCGTCGAGCATCGACCCGACCAGCGTGTACGGGGGGTCGCGCAGCAGGCGCTGGAAGTGGACCGTGCCCAGGTACTTGCCGGTCGGCGTCTCCTCGGGCGGACGGCACACGTAGACCTGGGCGGCGTGCGCCGGCGACAGGTCCGGGTTGCGGATGCGGGCCAGGGCGTCGGCGACGGTGGCGTCGGGACGCAGCACGATCGGCTCGGTCGTCATCAGGCCGCCGGCCGTGTGCTCCTCGTAGGCCATCAGGCGCCGCATGTCGGCCGCGTCGGAGGGCTGCATCAGGCTCAGCAGGCGTTCCTTGTCCGCCTCCGGCAGCTCGCCGAGCAGGTCGGCCGCGTCGTCCGGGTCCATCGCCTCCAGCACGTCGGCGGCGCGCTCCTCCTTGAGCTTGCCGAGGATCTCGATCTGGTCGTCCTCGGGCAGCTCCTCCAGCACGTCGGCCAGGCGGTCGTCGTCGAGGGCGGCGGCGACCTCGGCGCGGCGCTTGGCGGACAGGTGGTGCAGCACGTTGGCAAGGTCGGCGGGGTGCAGCTGCTCGAAGGTGGCGAGGAGGTTCTCGGCGCCCTGGCCCTGCTCCTCCAGGGAGAAGCCGGTGACGCCGGACCACTCGACGGTCAGCGTCTCGCCCTTGTTGCGCCGGAAGGCGCTGCTCTTGCGGCCCTTGCGGACGAACACCTTGTCGATCTCCCAGTCCCGGCGGGCCGGGAGCTGCTGCACCGACAGGTCCAGGACCGTGGCCTCCTCGCCGTCCTCGACGAGCGTCACCCGCCGGTCGAGGAGCTCGCCGAAGACGAGGCGCTCGGTGGGCCGCTGCTCGAAGCGCCGCACGTTGAGCACCCCGGTCGTGATGACCTGCCCGGACTCGATCCCGGTGACCCGGGTCATCGGCAGGAAGATGCGGCGGCGGGTGGACAGTTCGACGACCAGACCCAGCACCCGCGGGGGCTTGCGGCCGACGCGGAGCATGACGACCAGGTCGCGCACCCGTCCCACCTGGTCGCCGGCCGGGTCGAAGACGGCGATGCCGGAGAGGTGCGAGACGAAGATCCGGGGGGCGCCCGCTGCCATGGCCGCGGCTCCTTTTCGTCAGTCAGTCCGTGAGAGGTGTTTCGTACTGTGTCTCTTTTCCGAATTGCCCACTCGGACGGCCTTCAGGCTAGCCCGTCCCGAAGAGGTCCGCCCTGGCGGCCGGTCCGGACGGACTGGCTCCGATCATGGTGCCAGGCCCCGGTACGCTGCCGTACGCCGCTTGGACCCCCGTCAGAAAGGCAGCCCCACCCGTGACCGTGACTCCCCGGCGCCGAATCCGCAGGGCCGCCTGGCTGGGCGCGGTGTGCGCCCTGGCCGTGACGGGGGCGGGGCTGACGGGATGCAGCAGCGAGGACCCCGACGCGGGCACCAACGGGGTGGGCAAGCTCCCGGCCGCGAAGATCCACGCCAAGACGCGCGCGGCCGCCTCGTCCGCCCGCGCGGTCCGGCTGCACGGGACGGTGGCCGCCGGCGGCGCCACGTACACCCTCGACATGCGCCTGAAGTCCGACGGCGGCACCGGGTCGGTCGCCGCCGAGGGGACGACCTTCCGGCTGCTGCGCGTCGGCGACCAGCTCTTCCTCAAGGCCGACGCCGGGTTCTGGACCCACGACGGCGGCGACGCCGCGGCCGCCGACAAGCTCGCCGGCAAGTACGTGAAGGTGCCGGAGGGCGACCCCGCGTACCAGAAGTTCAGCGGCTTCACGGACAAGGACGTCCTCCTCGACGGCCTGCTGACCCTGCACGGCACGGTGGAGACCGACGGGCGGCACGAGCAGGCGGGCGTCCGCACGGTCCGCGTCACCGGCGACGAGGGCTCGGGCGGCTCGCTGGACGTCTCCCTGGAGGGCGCGCCCTATCCGCTGCGCCTGGTGCGGGCGGGCAGCGCGGGCACGCTCAGCTTCTCCGACTGGAACAAGGACTTCGCGCTCACGGCGCCGGCCAAGGACGACACCCTGGACTACGGCAAGCAGCTGCCGACGTCCTAGTGCCGCCGGCTCTTACCGCGACGCTTCAGCAGCAGGCGCGGCAGGCCCTCCGGGAGCGGTTCACGCGTCGTCGCCGGGCTCGGCAGCGGCGCCTCGGCCAGCGAACCGTCGGGCAGCGGCGCGAGCGTCCCCGTCGGCTCCAGACGCAGCACCCGGCACTCACGGGCCCAGCGGCCGGTCATCGCCTCGCCGTCCGGGGCGTTCAGCCGCTTGCCCTTGAGGTCGGCGACCGCGGCCTGCCACGCCTCGGAGCCGGACGGCAGCTCCACGACCCTCGCCGCCCAGGAGACCAGCCGGCCCCCCTTGTCCTTGCTGCGCACCGTCACCTCGGCCACCGCCCCGTCGGCCAGGCCCGGCAGCGGCTGCTCACCGGGTCCGTCGCCGACGACGCAGGCCGCGCCCTCGTGCCAGACGTGCCACAGCGCACGGGCGGGCACCCCGGGGCCCTTGACCCAGATAAGGCCGGACTTCTTCGTGGCCTCCTCGACGAGGGCCTGGTCGAGCAGCTCGCGTGTCATGCGGTCAGCCTATCCACGAGCCCGCGGGCCGGTTCAGAGCCAGCCGTTGCGCTTGAGCGTGCGGTGGATGCCGAGGCAGATGCCGACCGTGATCGACAGGACCAGCGGATAGCCGAACTTCCAGTGCGTCTCCGGCATGTAGTCGAAGTTCATGCCGTACACCCCGCACACCATCGTCGGCACGGCGATGATCGCCGCCCACGAGGTGATCTTGCGCATGTCCTCGTTCTGCGCGACTGACGCCTGGGCGAGGTTGGCCTGGAGGATGGAGTTCAGCAGCTCGTCGAAGCCGATGACCTGCTCCTGCACCCGCGCCACGTGGTCGGCGACGTCCCGGAAGTACTTCTGGATCTCCGGGTCGATCAGCCGCATGGGACGCTCGCTGAGCAGCTGCATGGGCCGCAGCAGCGGCGCCACGGCCCGCTTGAACTCCAGTACCTCGCGCTTGAGTTGGTAGATCCGGCTGGCGTCGGTGCCGCGCGGGCTGCCCTTGCGGCCCGGCGAGAACACCTCGGTCTCGACCTCGTCGATGTCGTCCTGCACCGCGTCGGCGACCGCGATGTAGCCGTCGACGACGTGGTCGGCGATGGCGTGCAGCACCGCGGAGGGGCCCTTGAGCAGCAGCTCGGGCTCGTCCTGCAGCCGGCACCGCAGTGCCCGCAGCGAGCCCTGCCCGCCGTGCCGGACGGTGATGAAGAAGTCCCGTCCGGTGAAGCACATGACCTCGCCGGTCTCGACGACCTCGCTGTTCGCGGTGAGCTCGTCGTGGTCGACGTAGTGGATCGTCTTGAAGACCGTGAACAGGGAGTCGTCGTAGCGCTCCAGCTTGGGCCGCTGGTGGGCCTGGACGGCGTCCTCCACGGCCAGCGGGTGCAGCCCGAACTCCCGGGCGATACCGGCGAATTCGTCCTCGGTGGGCTCGTGCAGACCGATCCACACGAACCCGCCGTCGCGGCGCACCTGCCGCATCGCCTGGTGCGGGCTCAGCGGTGCGTCGGTCACGACGCGCGTGCCGTCGCGGTAGACGGCGCAGTCGACGACGGCGGAGGCGGTCCCCGGGTCGCGGGTGGTGTCGTAGACGCCGTTGTCCTTGCGCAGCGAGACGCGGGACGGGCGGACCGCGGCGCGCAGGTCACGGATCATCGACATGGCAGGCTCCTTCGCGACGGGCAGCGAGCGTGCCGGCGAGGGGTGGAACCACCCGGAATGAGGACGTCCAGATCACGCGTGCTCGGCGCGTCCACAAAGCGGGGGGCACCGCACCGTCGCGGTGGCCGACTTCACTGCTGATGCAGCACTGCTGTTGCAGGCAGGCAGATCAGGCAAAACGAGACGAAGTGCTCTTCCGAGGAGAGGCGCGCGAGCAGGAAGCGGCGGCGGGAAGAACCGGAGCAGCTGCGTCAGCGTCCGGAAGAGCGAGTGGTACTGCACGGTCGACTTCGGTCCATGCCGCCCACCTCCTCCGGCCGGTCCCTCGTGAGGGACGATCCACACCCCGTTTGAAGGGGTTCCCCGTAGGGGAGTGTTCATAGCGTCGGGGTCATGATCACGCCTCCGCCAGTGCCTGGAGGGCCAGGGAGGTGCCCCCAGCTGCGTGCTGCCCCAAAACCGCTGGCCCAGAGTATCAGTGACTCGACGTGTCAAGGTGCCGCTTTGCCGCGTACTGACGAGTTCTATGCTC
The DNA here is from genome assembly GCF_056173025.1 of Streptomyces sp. 63XJN7_1_ISO-PGPR-S23-121. Lineage (NCBI taxonomy): Bacteria > Bacillati > Actinomycetota > Actinomycetes > Kitasatosporales > Streptomycetaceae > Streptomyces > Streptomyces sp. 63XJN7_1_ISO-PGPR-S23-121. The sequence continues at coordinate 1,140,606 of NZ_CM149653.1, forward strand.
GCCGCATGGCTGATGTTCTTCCTCTGGTCGAAGCCCGGTTGCGTACGGCACTGGGCGACCCGGACGCGCGCGCGGCGGTCACCTTCCTCGGCGCCGACCGCATCGAGGTGCTGCGCTTCCCCGGCGGAGGTCCGGAGGGCGACATCGTCCGCTACGCCACGCTCGGCATGTCCGCGCAGCCCATGGCGGACCCCACGGCCGTGCTCGCCGATCCGGTGAAGGGCCCGCGCGCCGAGCTGGTCCTCTCCGTCCGGGCGGGCCGCGCCGACACCGGCAAGGTGCTCCGCCCGCTGGCCGTGCTGGGCGCGTCCCCGCAGGTGGAGGGCGTCGTCGTGGCGCCCGGCGCCTCCCTGGACGTCGGTGAGCCGCTGTGGCCCGGCGCCCCCTTCACCTCGGTGCTGGTGGCCGAGCCGGGCGGTCTGGTGGAGGACCTGGAGCTGGACGCGCCGCTGGACCCCGTACGGTTCCTGCCGCTGCTGCCGATGACACCGAACGAGGCCGCCTGGAAGCGGGTGCACGGCGCCCAGGCCCTCCAGGAGCGCTGGCTGACGCACGGGACGGACCTGCGGGATCCGTCCCGCAGGTCCGTCCCGCTGGAGTGACCGAAGTCACCAACGCCCCTCGGGCGTGGGTCAATTGGCGAAGACGGTGACCCCGTCCTCGGTCGCGTGCCTCGGCTCCTGCTCCTCGGCTTCGTGGGTGAGGGCGCGGCGGCGTACGACGACGACGCCCGCGCCCAGCACGGCGGTGACCGCGGCCACCACGAACGGGATGTGGATGTCGGTCCACTCCTCGATCTTCGGCGCGAAGTACGGGGCGGCGGCCGCCGCGAACCAGCGCACGAAGTTGTAACCGGCGCTCGCCACCGGGCGCGGCGCGTCCGACACGCCGAGGGCCAGCTCGGTGTACACGGTGTTGTTCACGCCGATGAAGGCGCCGGACAGGATGGTGCAGACGATCGCCGCGGTGTGGTTGCCGTACCCGAGGACCAGGACGTCGGCCGCGAGCAGCACCAGCGAGCCGCCGAGCACCTTCAGCGAGCCGAACCGCCTCTGCATGCGCGGCGCCACGAGGACCGAGAAGACCGCGAGCAGCACGCCCCACGCGAAGAACACCGCACCGGACTTGTACGGCGTCATGTTCAGCACGAACGGCGTGAAGGCCAGCACGGTGAAGAACGTGTAGTTGTAGAAGAAGGCCGAGACCGCGGCGGAGGCGAGGCCGCCGTGGCCCAGCGCCCTGATCGGGTCCAGCAGCGAGGTCTTGCGGGCCGGCCTCGGCTGCTCCTTCAGGAACACCGTGATGCACAGGAAGCCGATCGCCATCAGGAACGCGGTGCCGAAGAACGGGTAGCGCCAACTGGCGTCACCCAGCAGCGCGCCCAGCAGCGGGCCGCAGGCCATGCCGAGGCCGAGGGCGGACTCGTACAGCAGGATCGCCGCGGCGCTGCCGCCGGCCGCCGCGCCGACGATGACCGCGAGGGCCGTCGAGACGAACAGGGCGTTGCCGAGGCCCCAGCCCGCCCGGTAGCCGACGAGCTGGCCGACGCTGTCGGAGGTGCCCGCGAGGCCGGCGAAGACCACGACGAAGGCGAGCCCGAGCAGCAGGGTCTTCCGGCCGCCGATGCGGCTGGAGACGAAGCCGGTGACCAGCATCGCGACGGCCGTGATCAGGAAGTACGAGGTGAACAGCAGGGAGACCTGGCTGGCGCTCGCGTCCAGGCCCTTGGCGATGGACGGCAGGATCGGGTCGACGAGCCCGATGCCCATGAAGGCGACGACGGACGCGCCGGCGGTCGCCCACACGGCCTTGGGCTGGCGCAGGATGCCGCCCGCACCCGCGTCGAAGGGGTCCATGGTTGCTCCAATGCCGACAGGAGATGGTTGGTGTTTGCACATAGTAAGTTAGCGCGGCTAATTAATGCAATGCACATCTACTTTCCCCTGGTCAGGCCCGCGGTCCGGATGGGTGATCGTCCTTGACGTGGGGGAGCGAGGGTAGGACCGTGGGGCCGTATGAGGGGCGAACCCAGTTGCCCGAAGTGTGGTGGCCGGGTCAGGGCTCCCGGTCTCTTCGCCGATTCATGGCAGTGCGACGTGCACGGGCCGGTGCACCCGCTGCAGCCCGTGATACCGCCCAGCGTCGAGGCGCTCGGCGTCGTGGTGCACCGCACCCAGGTGCCGCTGTGGATGCCGTGGCCGCTCCCGGTGGGCTGGCTGTTCACCGGCGTGGCCTGCGCGGGCGACGACCGCAGCGGCGGCCGGGCCACCGCCGTGGCCTGCTCGGGACCCGGCCCGCTCGGAGGCGCCGGCGAGCTGATCCTGGTGGCCGAGGAACTGGGTGTCGGACTCGGCGCCTGGTACGCGGGGATCGACGCACCGGACCCCGGCCCCTACCTGGACGTCGAGAAGCCGCCCCAGGCCAAGGTCCTCGCCGCCGGCCGGCCGGCCCCGCTCTGGCACGTCTCCGGCGCCCCGGTCGATCGGGCCGTGTTCGCCGGAGAGGCCCTCGGGGTGTGGCTGTGGGCCGTGCTCTGGCCCGAGCAGTCGGGGCTGCTCATGTACGACGAGCTGGTGCTGACCGATCTCCGGGACGCCGGTGCCGAGGTGGACCTGGTGCCGTGCGGCGCCCTGTCGCCGCGGCTCCTCCAGCCGTAGGCCCGGCTCGGAGGCCGCGGCACGCACCGCGTCCGCGGGCCGGTGGGCGCGCTGTGCGTAGGGGGCGCGAGCCCACTTCGGGTGTGACACCGGAAGGCGGAACGCCGGTTATCCTTGAGCGTCCCCCTCCGTCCCGTCACCGCCTGGAGTCAGCGTCGTGCGCATCGATCTGCACACCCACTCCACCGCGTCCGACGGCACGGACACCCCGGCCGAGCTGGTGCGCAACGCCGCGAAGGCCGGACTGGACGTCGTCGCGCTGACCGACCACGACACCACCCGCGGCCACGCCGAGGCCGTCGCCGCGCTGCCCGAGGGGCTGACGCTGGTCACCGGCGCCGAACTCTCCTGCCGCCTCGACGGCGTCAGCATGCACATGCTGGCCTACCTCTTCGACCCCGAGGAGCCCGCCCTGCTCGCCGAGCGTGAGCTGGTCCGGGACGACCGGGTGCCGCGGGCGCGGGGCATGGTCGCCAAGCTCAACGAGCTGGGCGTCCCCGTCACCTGGGAGCAGGTCGCGCGGATCGCCGGAGACGGCTCCGTCGGGCGCCCGCACGTGGCCTCCGCGCTCGTGGAGCTCGGCGTCGTGCCGACCGTGAGCGACGCCTTCACCGAGGACTGGCTGGCCGACGGCGGCCGGGCCCACGTGGCGAAGCACGAGACCGACCCCTTCGAGGCGATCCGGCTGATCAAGGGCGCCGGTGGCGTCGCGGTGTTCGCCCACCCGGCCGCCGCCAAGCGGGGACGTACGGTACCGGAGGCCGCCATCGCCGAGCTGGCCGCCGCCGGGCTGGACGGCATCGAGGTCGACCACATGGACCACGACGCGCCGACGCGGGCGCGGCTGCGCGGACTCGCTGCCGAGCTCGGCCTCCTGGTGACCGGCTCCAGCGACTACCACGGCAGCCGCAAGACCTGCGAGCTGGGCGAGTACACCACCGACCCCGAGGTCTACGGGGAGATCACGCGGCGGGCGTTCGGGGCGTTCCCCGTGCCGGGCGCCGGCGGAGCCTGAGGCCCGCGCGGCCGCTCCCGCCTCACATCCCCGTTCGTTGTTCCTGTTCAGCGCAAGGCTTTGTCACGCTCATGTTCGACCTCGCCGTCTTCGGCTCCCTCTTCCTGACCCTTTTTGTCATCATGGATCCCCCCGGGATCACCCCGATATTCCTCGCGCTGACCGCCGGCCGGCCCGCCAAGGTGCAGAAGCGGATGGCCTTCCAGGCCGTCTGCGTGGCCGGCGGTGTGATCGCGGTGTTCGGACTGCTCGGGCACCAGATCCTTAACTACCTGCACGTGTCCGTGCCCGCACTGATGATCGCCGGCGGACTGCTGCTCCTGCTGATCGCGCTCGACCTGCTCACCGGCAAGACGGACGAGCCCAAGCAGACCAAGGACGTCAACGTCGCGCTGGTGCCCCTGGGCATGCCGCTGCTGGCGGGACCCGGTGCCATCGTGTCGGTCATCCTGGCGGTGCAGAAGGCCGGCAGCGTGACCTCGCAGGTGTCGGTCTGGTCTGCGATCCTCGCCATCCATATGGTGCTGTGGCTGGTGATGCGGTACTCGCTGCTGATCATCCGCGTCATCAAGGACGGCGGTGTCGTCCTGGTCACCCGCCTCGCGGGCATGATGCTCTCCGCGATCGCCGTGCAGCAGATCATCAACGGCGTGACGCAGGTGATCCAGGGCGCGTGAGCGCCGGGGACGACAGAGCCCCCGCACGGCACCGGTGACGGTGCCGCACGGGGGCTCGCGGCGTACGAACGGTCCGCGTTACAAGGCCGAGGTGTCGGCAGGGCGGATCCACAGGCGCTGCCCGATGGCGGCGGCCTGCTGAACGATGCGGTTCACGGAGGCGGCGTCCACGACGGTGGTGTCGACGGGCGTTCCGTCGTTGTCGTCGAGTCGCATGACTTCAAAGCGCATGGGCCTCTCCCTTGATCTGGTCATCCTCCTGAGGAGAACTACTGGTGTGGGCCCCGGGTCGTCGGTGCCCGGGCGTCCATACGAGTCAACCGGCTGGGTGTTACGAACATTCCCTACGCTAAGGAAATTTTTCGAACAACTAATTACTGACACGTAAGAAGCTCGGGTCCGGGCGGTCCGTGTACGGCACAAGACTGACCGGGACCGGTTGTGTTCGCAGCGTGACCGCCGGGACAATGGAGGTGATGAACGACGACCTCGCGGCCCTGAACGCCCGCATCGACCGCACCAACGAGCTGCTGCAGCGCATGCTCGTCGAGGTGGCGAAGACGCCCTCCACCCACGCGATCTTCGTCGACGCCGGCTACCTGTACGCGGCGGCGGGCCGGCTGGTCGCCGGCACCGAGGACCGCAGGGCCTTCGACCTGGACGCCGAGGGGCTGATCGAGGCACTCATCGACACGGCCCGCACGATCTTCGCGGACAGCCGCCTGCTCCGGGTCTACTGGTACGACGGCGCGCGGCGCCGCATCCACACCGCCGAGCAGCAGTCCATCGCCGAGCTGCCCGACGTCAAGGTCCGCCTGGGCAACCTCAACGCCAACAACCAGCAGAAGGGCGTCGACTCCCTCATCCGCTCCGACCTGGAGTCCCTCGCCCGGCACCGCGCCATCAGCGACGCGGCGCTGCTCGGCGGCGACGAGGACCTGGTGTCGGCGGTCGAGGCCGCCCAGGGGTACGGCGCCCGCGTCCACCTGTGGGGCATCGAGGCCCCCGAGGGCCGCAACCAGGCCGACCCGCTGCTCTGGGAGGTCGACAGCCAGCGCACCTTCGAGCTGGACTTCTTCAAGCCGTACGTCTCCCGGCGCACGGCCCACGCCTACGAAGCGGCCGGCACGGTCCGGCCGGCCCGCGAGGACGTCCGCTTCGTGGGCGCCCAGATCGCGGCGAAATGGCTGGCGGCCCGGGGCCGCGACACGCTGCTGGAGCTGCTCCCCGGCCACCCCTACCTCCCCGGCTCGGTCGACCAGGACCTGCTGGTGGAGGCCGAGGGGCTGCTGCAGTACTCACTGCGCGGCCAGGCCGACCTGCGCCGGGCGCTGCGGGACGGCTTCTGGGAGCACCTCCGCTCGCAGTACTAGGACAGGCCCCCGGACCGGTCCGGCCCGCCGTCCCGGCGTGTCGCGGGGACGGCGTCCCAGAAGTCGGCCAGGGCCCGGGCGGTCGGCAGCGGCTGGTCCGTGTTGGGGGAGTGCTCGGCCCCCGGGACGACCGTCCGGCGCGCGTCCAGCCGTACGGCCATCTCGTCCAGGAGGGGGACGGGCCAGGTGTCGTCGTAGGCGCCCGACAGCACGTGGAACGGCAGCGGCACGGCGGCGAGCTCGGCGACACGGTCCGGCTCGGTGCACAACTGGCGCCCCGTGGCCAGCAGTTGGGCGGGCCTGGTGCCCAGCCAGCGCTCGCGCAGCCGTTCCGGGCCGTCCGGGCCGCGCGCGGGGACCGGGGCACCGGCCTCCTCGGGCGGCCCCATCGCCTGCATCACCTCCCAGACCTGCGCCATCGTCATGGTGTCGAGCGCGTCCCGCAGGAGCTTCACGCGCTGCTGCTGCGAGACGGAGATCCGCGCCGGACCCGACGACATCAGCGTCAGGGAGACGAAGGGGGAGTGGTCGAGCAGCACGGCGGCACGGGCGATCTGGCCGCCGAGCGAGTGCCCGAGGAGGTGCACGGGCGTTCCGAGCGCAGCGACCTGTGCGTGGACGTCCCGGGCCAGCTCGGGCTGCGCGTAGCCGTACTCGTCGTGCTCGGGGCCGTCGGACTCGTACTGCCCCCGCCCGTCCACGGCGACCGTGCGGTACCCGCGGGCGGCGAGCGGCTCGTGGAGCAGGGTGAAGTCCTCCTTGCTGCCCGTGAACCCGGGCAGCATCAGCACGACGCCCCTCGGCACGCCGTCGCCCGCCGCGGGCGAATCGACGACGGCGAACTCACCGCGCGCGGTACGCAGCCGGTACGTGCGGGCGGCGGGCGGCGGGGTGAAGCGGGCGTTCGTGCTCACGCCCAGAGACTATCCGCGCCCCCGACCCCGCCCACCCCACCGGCCCAGCCTGCGGGCAGTCGCGCGCTGCCGTGCCCACCCACCCCACCGCACGCCTGCATACCGGCGCGGACACGCCGTCGGCCCGGCCCCGCCGAGTGGCGGGACCGGGCCGACGGATCGGGACGCGGCGGGTCAGCTCTCGGCCGACTCCGCGGGCTGCGTCGCGACCGCCTTGCGCGTACGACGAGCCTTCGGCTTCGTCTCGGCGGCCTCGACGGGGGCCGCCGCGGCCTTGCGGGTCCGGCGCCGCGGTGCGGCCTCCGGCTCCTGCCAGGCCTGAGCCGGGATCTCGGCGGTGGCCTCGGCCGGTTCGGCGGCCTTGCGGGTGCGGCGGCGCGGCTTGGCCTCGACGGTCTCAGCGGCCTCGGTGACCTCCGGAGCGGCGGCGGCCTTGCGGGTCCGGCGCGGCTTGGCCTCCGTGGCCTCGGCCGTGTCGACCGCGGTCTCCGCCTTGGCGGCTGCCGCCTTGCGGGTACGGCGCGGCTTGGCCGTCTCGGCCGCCTCCGGCTCCTGCGCCGACTGGGCAGGGATCTCGGCGGTGGCCCCGGCCGGTTCGGCGGCCTTGCGGGTGCGGCGGCGCGGCTTGGCCTCCGTGGCCTCGGCCGTGTCGACGGCGGCTTCCGCCTTGGCGGCCGCGGTCTTGCGGGTCCGGCGCGGCTTGGCCTCGACGGTCTCCGCGGTCTCGGCGACCTCGACGGCCTCCGGAGCGGCGGCGGCCTTGCGGGTCCGGCGCGGCTTCGACTCCGCCGTCTCGGTGGTCTCCGCGGTCTCCGCCGGTGCCGCCGCCTTCTTGCGCGTACGGCGCGGCTTCGACTCCGCCGGTTCGGCCACGGGCTCGGCCACCGCCTCGGCCGTGTCGACCGCCTTCTCGGCGGCGGTGGCCTTGCGGGTGCGCCGACGCGGCTTCTCGACGGGCGTCTCGACCGCGGACACCTCGGTCACCGGGGCCTCGACCACGGCGGCCTCGACCACGGCGGCCTCGACCACGGCGGCCTCGGCCACCGGGGCGGCCTCGAGCGGCGCGGCCGGCGCCTCCGCCGACTTGCGGGTGCGGCGACGACGCGGCTTCGCCGGGGCCTCGACGCTCTCCGAAGCCTCCGCGGCCGTGCCCTCCGCCGTCGCGACGGCGGTCTCCGGTGCCGACGCCTCGACCGCGGCGGCCGCCACCGGCTGCTGGGCCGGCTCGCCGCCGCGGGTGCGACGACGCCGGCGCAGCGTACGAGGGCCCTGGGCGGCGGCGTCCGTGTCCGTGGCGCCGTCCGCGCCGCCGGTCACGGCCTCGGGCGCGGCGGTCCCGGCGGCCGGCGCGTCCACCTGCGACCCGCCGCGCGTACGGCGACGGCGACGCGGCGCACGGGAGGAACGCTCGTGGTCGGCGGAACGGGACTCGTCCCGGCCACCACGGCCACCGCGGGCACGGCCACCCCGGCCGCCCGGCTCACCCAGGTCCTCGAGCTCCTCCGCGTCCAGCCCGGCGCGCGTGCGCTCCGAGCGCGGCAGGACGCCCTTGGTGCCCTCGGGGATGCCGAGGTCGGAGTAGAAGTGCGGGGAGGTGGAGTACGTCTCCGGCGGGTCGTTGAAGCCCAGGTCCAGCGCCTTGTTGATCAGCTGCCAGCGCGGGATGTCGTCCCAGTCGACCAGCGTGATCGCCGTACCCTTGGCGCCCGCGCGGCCGGTGCGGCCGATGCGGTGCAGGTACGTCTTCTCCTCTTCCGGCGACTGGTAGTTGATGACGTGCGTCACGCCTTCGACGTCGATGCCGCGGGCGGCGACGTCGGTGCAGACGAGCACGTCCACCTTGCCGTTGCGGAAGGCGCGCAGGGCCTGCTCGCGGGCGCCCTGGCCGAGGTCGCCGTGGACCGCGCCGGAGGCGAAGCCGCGCTGCTTGAGCTGGTCGGCCAGGTCGGCCGCGGTGCGCTTGGTGCGGCAGAAGACCATGGCCAGTCCCCGGCCGTCGGCCTGCAGTATGCGCGCCACCATCTCGGGCTTGTCCATGTTGTGCGCGCGGTAGATGAACTGCTTCGTGTTCGCGACCGTCGCGCCCGCGTCGTCCGGCGAGGTGGCGGAGATGTGCGTGGGCTGCGACATGTAGCGGCGGGCCAGTCCGATGACGGCGCCCGGCATGGTGGCCGAGAACAGCATCGTCTGGCGCTTGGCCGGCAGCATGTTGATGATCTTCTCGACGTCGGGCAGGAAGCCCAGGTCGAGCATCTCGTCGGCCTCGTCGAGGACCAGGCTCTTGATGTGCTTCAGGCTCAGCTTCTTCTGGCCCGCGAGGTCCAGCAGACGGCCCGGGGTGCCGACGATCACGTCGACGCCCTTCTTCAGGGCCTCCACCTGCGGTTCGTAGGCCCGGCCGCCGTAGATCGCGAGGACGCGCACGTTGCGGACCTTGCCGGCGGTCAGCAGGTCGTTGGTGACCTGCTGGCACAGCTCGCGCGTCGGGACGACGACGAGGGCCTGCGGGGCGTCGGTCAGGGACTCGGGCGCCGCCCGGCCCGCCTCGACGTCTGCGGGGACGGTGACGCGCTCGAGGAGCGGGAGGCCGAAGCCCAGCGTCTTGCCGGTGCCGGTCTTGGCCTGGCCGATGACGTCCGTGCCCGACAGGGCCACGGGGAGCGTCAGCTCCTGGATGGGGAAGGGGTTGATGATGCCGACGGCCTCGAGGGCTTCGGCGGTCTCGGGGAGGATCCCGAGGGATCGGAACGTCGTAGTCAGGGTGCTGCCTCTTCTGTGTGCGTGGTGCGAGGCGAGCGCGCGGGTCGTGCCGGACCGTGTCGGGGACGTCGGCTGCCTTACGGGTGAGCCGTAGGACACGGGACACGGGACCTCTGTCGACGCTCCAGCGCTCGTACCACTGAGGGTCCCCCTCCGGGGTCCGTACGCACTGTGGCGTACGGAGGGAGGGCTGTCGGGTCGGAGCCGATCGGGCCACCGACCGGGCATCCTCATGCGTGCGGCCCGACGAAGACGTCACGTACCCGTACGTCACATACTCGGCAGGCGCATTACCACCATACCCCGGATTCGCGCACACGCGATGGCCGATTCGGTCACGTAGTCGTCGTCACAGTGACTGACCAGGCCCGTACCGTCCACGTTCGGCGGGCTATTGTGCGCTGCATGACGAGCTCTGACAAGCCTGGCAACGCCACGGACGCCCCCGCCGAAACCACCGGAGCCACCGGAGCCACCGGAGTCGCCGCCCGGGACTGGGCGACGGCCGCCGCCGACCCGCAGTACCGTGCCGCGGTCGTGGACCTGCTCGGCGCGCTCGCGTACGGCGAGCTGGCGGCGTTCGAGCGGCTCGCGGAGGACGCCAAGCTGGCACCCACGCTGGCGGACAAGGCGGAACTGGCGAAGATGGCGTCGGCGGAGTTCCACCACTTCGAGCGACTGCGCGACCGGCTCGCGGGGATCGGCGAGGAGCCGACGGCGGCCATGGAGCCGTTCGTGGCCGCCTACGACGGCTTCCACAAGCAGACCGACCCCTCGGACTGGCTGGAGGGCCTGGTCAAGGCCTACGTCGGCGACTCCATCGCCAGCGACTTCTACCGTGAGGTCGCCGCCCGGCTCGACGCCGACACCCGGGATCTGGTGCTGGCCGTGCTGGACGACACCGGGCACGCGAGCTTCGCCGTGGAGAAGGTGCGCGCGGCGATCGACGCGGACCCGCGGGTGGGCGGCCGGCTGGCGCTGTGGGCGCGGCGGCTGATGGGCGAGGCGCTGTCGCAGTCGCAGCGGGTCGTCGCCGACCGGGACGCGCTGTCGACGATGCTCGTGGGCGGGGTGGCGGACGGCTTCGACCTCGCCGAGGTGGGCCGGATGTTCTCGCGGATCACCGAGGCGCACACCAAGCGGATGGCGGCCCTGGGGCTGGCGGCCTAGGCACCGCCCGGCCGGACCTCACCGCCGGTGCCCCACCGGCGGCCGGTCAGGCGGTCGCCGAGCGGCGCCGCAGTCGTCGCGCGGGGCGCAGCAGCAGCGACAGCGAGGCCGCCGAGACGGCTGCCGCGCCGACGAGGACCGGCACGAGGCCGCCGGCGCCCAGCGCGGTGTGCGTGACGAACGCCCCGAAGAGGGCCCCGGCGACTCCCGTCGGCAGGACCAGGACACGGTCGGGGAGGCGGTGCGGCAGGCGGTGGGCGGCGGCCCAGGCCAGGGCGAGGCCGAGGATCGAGGCGCTGAGCGCTTCCAGGAGCATGTCGGGGTCCCTCCCACGTGGCCGGCCTGCCCGAAACGGTCTTACCCGACTTACCCCTGACCTGCGGAATGCAATCCTCCTCCTGTGGGTGAGCTGTGCCCCCAGGGGGGAAACGGAAAAGGCCCGGCGGTTCGTGGCCGCCGGGCCCTTCGCGTGCTGCCTGTGTCGGCTACAGCGCGCCGAATCCCACCTTGCGCGGGCTCGGCTCGCCGAGCTCGACGTAGGCGAGGCGGTCCGCCGGGACCAGGACCTTGCGGCCGTGCTCGTCCACGAGGCTCAGCAGCTGCGACTTGCCGGCCAGTGCCTCGGCCACCACGCGCTCTACCTCCTCGGCACTCTGACCGCTCTCCAGAACGATCTCGCGGGGCGCGTGCTGCACGCCGATCTTGACCTCCACGGCTATGTCCCTCCGACGGTCAGTGAAGTGCGCGATCTTACGCGCCGTACCCAGCACACATTAGCCCGGTGAGGGGACGTACACGCTCCGCCCGAGAACGCCAGGAGCGAACAGCCCGGGGAGCGGACGACGCCGTACGCCGAACGTGCGACGGTCAGGGTTGCTCGCTGCCGTGCATCGGGAAACCGGCGATGCCCCGCCAGGCCAGTGACGTCAGCAGCTGGACCGCCTGGTCGCGCGGCACGCTGCGGTCGCTGTGCAGCCAGGCGCGGGCCACCACCTGGGCGAGGCCGCCCAGACCGGAGGCCAGCAGCGTCGACTCGGCCCGCGAGAGGCCGGTGTCCTCGGCGATCACGTCGCAGATCGCCTCGGCGCACTCGTTCGTCACCTTGTCGACGCGCTCGCGCACGGCGGGCTCGTTGGTCAGGTCCGACTCGAAGACCAGACGGAAGGCACCGCCGTCGTCCTCCACGTACGCGAAGTAGGCGTCCATCGTCGCCCGGACGCGCTGCTTGTTGTCGGTCGTCGACGCGAGCGCGTTCCGCACGGACTGGATCAGCGCCTCGCAGTGCTGGTCCAGCAGGGCGAGGTAGAGGTCGAGCTTGCCGGGGAAGTGCTGGTAGAGCACAGGCTTGCTGACGCCGGCGCGCTCGGCGATGTCGTCCATCGCGGCGGCGTGGTAGCCCTGTGCCACGAACACTTCCTGGGCGGCGCCCAGCAGCTGGTTGCGTCGGGCACGGCGGGGAAGGCGTGTGCCCCGCGGGCGTACCGCCTCTGTCTGCTCGATGGCTGTCACGCCGCCTCCCATAGTCGTCCACGTGCGGTGTGCGCCGCGTCGCCATCGTACTTTTCGGTAACCGTGGTGCGCGCGGTGCGAGCGCAGAATTTCACGGACCGGACGGAGGCGAAAGCCGCACAACAGGTTTCAAAAGGTCCCAGGCCGGGCAAAGATCGGCCTCCCTCTCGTTCGGCGGCCCCCCGCCTCAGCGGTAGTCGTCCTCGTCCTGCGCGACCACCCGGGCCTGTTCGGCCAGGTCCGCCTCGTTGGCGCGATCCGGTTCCACGTCGGTGAGCGGGTCGTCGCGGTCGGGGGTGATGTCCGCGTTCTGCTCGGCCGCGTCGGCGTCGGGGGCCTCGACGCCGAGTTCCTGCGGTTCCCGGTCCTCGTTGTCGAAGGTCTCCGGGTCGGTGGGGTCGACGGTCATGCTGGGCTCCCTTCCTACGGACGTCCCTGGGGATGCAGGGGCCACATGCGGGTGCCCTTTCCATGAGCCTAGGAGACACCCGATTCGGCCGCCAGACGTCACCGTGCGCCCACCGCCGATACCGCACCCGCCCTTGTGACGGCGAACACATGAACCAGTGCGTGATCGTCTCGTAACATTGGCCCATGTCTTCGACCGAGCAGCCGTCCGCGCCGCCCGCCAACGTGCTGCCCAGGGTGGCGGCCGTCAGGGTCGTCGAGGGCGAGCGGCTCGGCTCGGTCCACCTGCCCGGAATCACCCTCACGGTGCGCTCCCGGCGCCCCGCGCGCGAGGGCCTCCCGCCCGCGCTGTACATCCACGGCCTCGGCGGCTCCTCGCGGAACTGGTCGGCGCTGATGCCGCTGCTGGACGACGTCGTCGACAGCGAGGCCGTCGACCTGCCCGGCTTCGGCGACTCGCCGCCACCGGACGACGGCGACTACTCCGTCACGGGGCACGCGCGCGCAGTCATCCGTCACCTGGACGCGGCCGGACGCGGTCCCGTGCACCTCTTCGGCAACTCGCTCGGCGGCGCGGTCGCCACGCGCGTCGCCGCCGTGCGGCCCGACCTCGTGCGCACGCTGACCCTCGTGTCGCCCGCGCTGCCCGAGATCCGCGTCCAGCGCAGCGCGGTGCCGACGGGGCTGCTGGCGCTGCCGGGAGTGGTGGCGCTGTTCACCCGGCTCACCAGGGAATGGACCGCGGAGCAGCGGGTCCGCGGGGTGACGGCCCTCTGCTACGGCGACCCGGCGAGGGTGTCGCCGGACGGCTTCCGCAACGCCGTCGAGGAGATGGAGCGCCGGCTGCGACTGCCGTACTTCTGGGACGCGATGGCGCGTTCGGCGCGTGGGATCGTCAACGCGTACACCCTGGGCGGCCAGCACGGACTCTGGCGGCAGGCCGGACGGGTTCTCGCGCCGACGCTGCTGGTCTACGGTGGACGGGACCAACTCGTCGGCTACCGCATGGCCCAGCGGGCGGCCCGTGCCTTCCGCGACTCCCGGCTGCTGACCCTGCCGGACGCGGGTCACGTGGCGATGATGGAATATCCGGAGACCGTGGCCACGGCGTTCCGCGAACTTCTCGCGGACACCGATGGACGGGCGGTCGGCCGGAGCACCGACGGGGCCGTCGACGACGAGCCCGCCAACCAGACAACAGGAGGCTGAGGCGCGAGTGGGACGCCACAGCCGCCGCGGACCCGCCCCCAAGGGCGGCACCGCGGACGCCCCCGCGGCAGCGCGGGAGGCCCGGGCCGAAGGCACCGGCCGACGACGCATGCCCGGCCCGCCGGCGGGGGAGCGGACGCCGCCGGCGAACGGAACGCCGGGCCCGCAGCAGGCTTTCACCCCGGGCGACACCCGGGGCCACGCGGCCCCACGGCCCCCGGACGGGACACCGGCGCACGGTTTCCCCCGGCTCCCCGACGGCACGCCCGCGCAGGGCTTCCCGCGAGTCCCCGACGGCACGCCCGCCCGGGGCTTCCCGCGAGTCAAGGGCGGCACTCCGGCGCAGAACATCCCGCAGGGTCAGGGCTTCCCGCGGGGGCAGGGCGGCACGCCCGCGCGGGGTGTGCCGCGGGTCCGCGGTGGGCATCCCGAGCAGCGCGAACCGGGCGGCGGCTGGGGCACGTCGGACGGACGGGCCGGTGCCGGAAACGGCACGCAGGCCGGACCGCGCCCCGGCGTGTCCGTTCCCCTCCCGCGGCAGCGGCAGGCGCCCCCGGACGGGCCGCGGCCGGACTACCTGGACGCCTTCGGCGAGCAGGACGACGACGTCTTCTCGGCCCGCCCCCGGCGCCGTACCGCCGTCCCCGCTCAGGCGCCCGACCCGTACGCCTCCGTCACCGGCTGGTCGGCCGGCGACGGCCCCGGGGATCCCGGCGCCGACGAAGCGGCGCCCACCGGCGAACCCGCGCCGGCCAGGGGCGGCAAGGGGCGGACCTTCACCGGCATCGCCGCCGCCGCCGTCACCACCGTGCTCGCGGTCGTCGTGGCCGGACAGGTCGCCGACGGCCAGGACGCCGAGGGTGCGCGCGCCCCGTCCGCGACCGACCAGGCCCGTGACGTCCGCGACCCCGCGTCCCGCACGGACGGACGGCCGGACCCGGCCGCGCCCGGTGCCGCGGCGCCGCTGACGTACGAGCAGAAGATGGCCACGACCTACCCCCTCGGCGCCGACGACAAGGGCTCGGGCAAGTTCGAGGCCGTCCCCGGCTTCGACAAGGCGCCGGGGACGGGGCAGAAGTACACCTACCGCGTGGACGTGGAGCAGGGGCTCGGCCTCGACGGCACGCTCTTCGCGCAGGCCGTGCAGAAGACCCTCAACGACAACCGGAGCTGGGCGCACAACGGCGCCCGCACCTTCGAACGCATCCACTCCGGGAAGCCCGACTTCGTGATCACGCTCGCCAGCCCCGGCACCACGGCCGACTGGTGCGCCAAGTCCGGCCTGGACACCACCGAGGACAACGTCTCCTGCGACTCGGCCGCCACCGAACGCGTGATGATCAACGCCTACCGGTGGGCGCAGGGCGCCGAGCCCTACGGCGACCAGATCCACGCCTACCGGCAGATGCTGATCAACCACGAGGTGGGCCACCGCATCGGCTACAACCACGTCTCCTGCGACAAGGACGGCGAGCTCGCCCCGGTCATGCAGCAGCAGACCAAGTTCGTGGACCACGACGGCGTCGACTGCCGCCCCAACGCCTGGGCCTACCCCAACGGCTGACCCGCCAGGCCTGGTCAGTGCGTCGCGCAAGGTAATCGAATGATCTCTTAGCGCGACCGAACGCGTCCCGTGCGGGAAAGTTACGACCGTTCACCCCTTTTGGTGGCGCGATGGACAACCGTCCATCGCGCCACGGCCTTGTCCGCATACGTTCGTCCCGCTGTGAGCCGCCGGACCAACGGCGGCTCCCCGGACGGGAGATCGGGGGTGCGCGCGTGCGCATCGGACTGCTTACGGAGGGTGGTTATCCGTATGTGAGCGGTGAGGCCGGACTCTGGTGCGACCGGCTCGTGCGAGGGCTCGGGCAGCACGAGTTCGACGTCTACGCGCTCAGCCGCAGCGAACGTCAGGAGGGCAGGGGGTGCGTCCCGCTGCCGTCGCAGGTCGTCCGCGTGCGCACCGCCCCGCTGTGGGACGCCGACGACTCCGGCCGGGTGATTCGCGACGGCCGCCGGGCGTACGGGCGGCGCGCGCGCCGACGCTTCGCCGAGTGCTACGGCGAGCTGGCCGCCACCCTGTGCACGCCCGCTCCGCAGGACCCGTCCGGTGCGTCGACGGAGGCGTCGGCCCTTGAGGCGGACCGTTTCGCCAACGCGCTGTACGGCCTCGCGCAACTCGCCCGGGACGAGGACGGACTGGCGGACTCCCTCCGCTCGGAGACCGCCGTACGCGCCCTCGAACGCGCCTGTCGCGCGCCCGGCGCCCCCAGCACCGTCCGCACGGCGCGCGTCCCCGAACTGCTGACCGTCGCCGCACGCCTCGAACGCGCCCTGCGCCCCCTGTCACTCGACTGGTACGACGCCGACGGGCTCGGCGCGGTCGACCTGTGCCACGCGGCCTCCGGCGGTACGGCCGCCCTGCCCGGCCTGCTCGCCCGGCACTTCCACGACGTCCCCCTGCTGGTGACGGAGTACGGCGTGCGGCTGCGGACGCACTACCTCGCGGACCCCGGCTCGCCGCCCGCCATACGGTCCCTGCTGGCCGCCTTCCACGGCCGGCTGGCCGCCGAGACCTACCGGCGCGCGGCCCTGATCACGCCCGGCAACGCGCACGCCCGCCGCTGGCAGGAACGCTGCGGGGCCGACCGCGCCAAGCTCCGCACGGTCCCCCCGGGCATGAACGCGACGCCCTTCGCCGAGGCGGGGGAGTCGCCGGAGTGCGCCGACCCGCACACCCTCGTCTGGGTCGGCCGCGTCGAGCCCGCCAAGGACCTGGTCTCGCTGCTGCACGCCTTCGCGGAGATCCGCACCGTGGAGCCCGCGGCGCGGCTGAGGATCGTCGGCGCCCCCGTGGGTTCCGAGGGCGCGGCCTACCTCACCCACTGCCGGGCCCTGGCCGCGCAGCTCTTCCCCGACGAGGCCACCGGTCCGCACGCCGTCGGCGACAACCCGGTGTCCTTCGAGGAGACCGGCGGACCGGAACTGCCCTCCCGCGCCGACGCGTACGCCGCCGGTGCCCTCGTCGTCCTCTCCAGCGTCGTCGAGGGGTTCCCGGCCGGCCTGGTCGAGGCGATGTTCTGCGGCCGGGCGACGGTGTCCACGGACGTCGGCGCCGTGGTGGAGGCCATCGGCGGCACCGGACTCGTCGTCCCCCCCCGCAATCCCCGGGCGCTCGCCGGGGCGTGCGTCGCCCTGCTGCGCGACCCCGAGCGCCGTGAGCGCCTGGGTGCCGCGGCGCGCGCCCGTGCGCTGGAGCTCTTCACCGTCGAACAGAACGTCGCGGCATTTCACGGCATTTACCTGGAGATCCTCTCGCGCGCGCCCGTCCGCCGTGTCGTCCTCGACGAGGCGGGGGACCCCCTGCCGTTCGCCGTGCCCGCCGAGGCGCGGGTCACCGGCTGCTGGACCGCCCCCGCCGGCCGCGTCGTGGCCCGGGGCGGCCCCGGCTGGGCGACGGACACCCCCGTCCGCGCGACGTCCCCGGCCGTCACGACCGCGCCCGTCGCACCCCCCGCCGTCACGGCCTCGCCCGTCCCGACCGAGGGGGCGCGATGAGCGGCCTGGGCGAACTGGACCGCCCCGAGACCCCGAGCAGCCCGGGCGCCTGGCACGAACGCTCGCAGGAGTGCCTGGACCAGGAGGCACCCGGTACGGGAGCCCCCGCCGGGGGACGTCCGGACGCCGCGCGCGCCGACGGAGCGCCCCCGGCCGGCACGCGGCCGACCCGCGCCGCCCGCCGCGCGACCGACCCCGTCAAGGCCCTGATGCACCGCCACCGCGACCTGTGCGAACGGGCCGTGGACCCCCTGGAGATCGCGGCGGGGCTGGAGGCGCACGGCGTCACCGACCGCACCGCGGCCCGCTTCCGCCACCGGGACGTCTTCTCCCTCGCCGAGGAGATGTTCGCCCGCGTCCCGCGCGACGGTGACGCACCCGCGCGCCCCACCGCACCGCCGGCGCCCCGCACGCGAGGCACCTGGATCGTCCTGGCCCTGCTGCCCGGGGTGCTGTGCGCCGCCGCCGTGGCCGGGCTGCGTCTCACCGACGGACGGCCGCGCCCGGCCGTGGTCGTCGCCGCCGTCCTCGCGGTGGCCCTGGCCCTGCGCGCCGCACTGCGCCGGGGCCCGCTGAGCGCCGGCGGCCACACCGGCTTCACCGCGCCCTGCTGGCTCGTCGGCTACGCCCTCCTCGGCGACGGCCTGCTGAGCGCCGCCCTCGCCGGCGGCCCCGACGGCCTGCCCGACGGCGCCGCGGACGGGCCCTGGCCCGTCACCGCCGCACCCGTCGTGGCCCTCGCCCTCGCCTGCGCGCCCGCCGCCGCCGGCGCCCACCTCTTCGCCCGGGGGGCCCGCCGGGGACTGGCCGCCAGCCGCGGACTGACCGACTTCTCGGCCTCCGTACGGCCCCTGCTGCTCGGCACCTTCGCCCTGTTCCTGGGCGCCCTGACCGCCCTGCTCGCGCTGACGGGCGCGGTCCTCGACGAACCCGCCGGGTACCCCCAGGCGCTCGCCCTCGGCGCACTCCTGCTGCCGGCCCGCCTCCTCGCCGTCCACGGCTTCACCCACGCCGCCAGGCTCGTCCTCAACGCCACGGCAGCGGCCGAGGCGACCGCCCTCGCCACGCTCTTCGCCGGCCGCCTCCCCGGCTGCGGCCCCCTGGCCGCTCCCGTCGAGGCCCTCGTGGCCGCCTGGGGCCCGGCCGGTGTCCCCGCGACGGCCTGCGGCACCGGTGCCCTGGTCCTCCTCGTCCACGCGACCCGCCGCCTCACCAGGGCGTCCGCCCACGCACCCGCGGAGCAGCCGCGATGACCGCGCGCTCCGGGCAACCCCCCACACACGTCCCGCTCCACCCCTCGAAGGAGAACCCCAGATGACCACCTCCCGACCGGACGCCTCGGCCCGGGGAGCCGCGCGATGAGAGTCCTGCTGATCGGGGCCAACGGTTACATCGGCCGGTTCGTCGCCGACCGTCTGCTCGCCGACCCGGCCGTCCAGCTCACCGCCCTCGGCCGGGGCGACGACGCCGACGTCCGCTTCGACCTCGCGACCGGCAGCCCGGGAGCCCTCACCCGCTTCCTCGACGCGGTCCACCCGGGCGTCGTCGTCAACTGCGCCGGCGCCACCCGGGGCGGCGCCCGCGACCTCACCCGCCACAACACCGTCGCCGTCGCCACCGTCTGCGAGGCCCTGCGCCGCAGCAGCTGCGGAGCCCGCCTGGTGCAGATCGGCTGCAGTTCCGAATACGGACCCAGCCAGCCCGGCTCCTCCACCGCGGAGGACGCCGTGCCCCGCCCCGGCGGCCCCTACGGCGTCAGCAAACTCGCCGCCACCGAACTGGTCCTCGGCTCCGGTCTCGACGCCGTCGTCCTGCGCGTCTTCTCGCCCGCCGGCCCCGGCACCCCCGCCGGCTCCCCGCTCGGACGCCTCGCCGAGGCCATGCGCCGCGCCATGCAGTCCGGCGACGGCGAGCTCAGGCTCGGCGGCCTCGGTGTCCAGCGCGACTTCGTCGACGTCCGCGACGTCGCCCGCGCCGTCCACGCCGCCTCGCTCTCCGCCGCTCAGGGCGTCATCAACATCGGCTCCGGCCGCGCCGTCCGGCTGCGCGACGCCGCCGCCACCCTCGCCCGCGTGGCCGGCTACGGCGGCGCCCTGAACGAACTCGACGCGCCGCCCGGCGGACTGCGGCCGCTCATCGGCCACCCCCGCACCGAGTCCCTCGGCCACCGCGTCGACTCCCTGGCCCACCGCGCCGAGTCCCTCGGCCACCACCGCCCGGACGCCCCGGGGCACCGCGGCGACCACCGTGCCGACGCCGAGCACACGGCGCCGGTCACCCACCCCTACCCCGACGGCTGCGGCGGCTGGCAGCAGGCCGACGTACGCACCGCGCGCGACCGGCTCGGCTGGCGGCCCCGGATCAACCTGGAGGAGTCCCTCGCCGACATCTGGATGGAGGCGGCATGCCGTATCTGACGCGTGCGCAGGCGGGCACCGCGCACACCGGCGTCCGCACCGGTCTCGGCGTCCCCGGCCTGGCCCACCCCCTCGTCGCACCCGACGAGTGGTCCGGTCTCACCCGCCCCGGCACCCCCCTGCACTGGGTCGTCCTCGACGTCGCAGGCGGCCCCGGCGCCCAGCCCGACCCCCGCTGCCTGGAGGCCTCCGGCCGGCTGCGCAACGCGGGCGTCCGCGTCCTCGGGTACCTCGATGCCGCGTACGGGGCCCGCGGCTTCGGGGAGCTGATCTCCGACGCCCACCGGTATCTCGACTGGTACCGGACCGACGGCTTCCTCCTGGACCGCTGCCCGTCCGAACGCGCCGCGCTCCCCGAGGTCCGCCGCACCGTCGGCACGCTCCGTATCGTCCGGGACGACGCCCACATCGTCCTCGGCCACGGCACCCACCCGTATCCCGGATACGCCGAGACCGCCGACCAGCTCGTCACCTTCTCGGGCGGCTGGAGCGACTACCGCTGGTCCCAGGCGGCCGAGTGGACCGCCGACCACCCGCCCGAGCGCTTCTGCCACTTCGTCCACGGCGTCCCCCGCGGCCATCTGGAGGAGGCACTGCGCATCGCCCGCTGGCAGGGCGCGGCGACGATCTACTTCACCGACCGCACCAGCCGGGCCGGCCGAGTGGACCCCTGGGAGAACATGCCCGGCTACTGGGACAAAATCGTCTCGCGTGTCGGGACGGGTGTCTCGGAATGAAAAAGGCCGTGGCAGTGTTACGGGAAGACCCACCGTAATGATTGACCGACCAACGGAGTCCCCGTGTCGCTGCCACCCCTGGTCGAGCCGGCCGCCGAGCTCACCGTAGACGAGGTCCGCAGGTACTCCCGCCACCTGATCATCCCCGATGTCGGGATGGACGGGCAGAAGCGGCTGAAGAACGCCAAGGTGCTCGCCGTGGGCGCGGGCGGCCTCGGCTCGCCGACCCTGATGTACCTGGCGGCAGCCGGTGTCGGCACGCTCGGCATCGTGGAGTTCGACGAGGTCGACGAGTCGAACCTGCAGCGTCAGGTCATCCACAGCCAGGCCGACATCGGCCGCTCCAAGGCCGAGTCCGCCCGCGACACCATCAAGGGCATCAACCCGTACGTGGACGTGGTCCTTCACCAGGAGCGGCTCGAGGCCGACAACGTGATGGACATCTTCAGCCAGTACGACCTGATCGTCGACGGTACGGACAACTTCGCGACCCGCTACCTGGTCAACGACGCCTGTGTGCTGCTGAACAAGCCCTACGTCTGGGGCTCGATCTACCGCTTCGACGGCCAGGCGTCCGTCTTCTGGTCCGAGCACGGTCCCTGCTACCGCTGCCTCTACCCGGAGCCCCCGCCCCCCGGCATGGTCCCCTCCTGCGCTGAGGGCGGCGTCCTGGGCGTGCTGTGCGCGTCCATCGGCTCCATCCAGACCAACGAGGCCATCAAGCTCCTCGCGGGCATCGGCGAGCCGCTGGTCGGCCGGCTGATGATCTACGACGCCCTGGAGATGCAGTACCGCCAGGTCAAGGTCCGCAAGGACCCGAACTGCGCGGTCTGCGGCGAGAACCCGACCGTCACCGAGCTCATCGACTACGAGGCCTTCTGCGGCGTCGTGTCCGAGGAGGCCCAGGCGGCGGCCGCCGACTCCACGATCACTCCCAAGCAGCTCAAGGAGTGGATCGACGACGGCGAGAACATCGAGCTCATCGACGTCCGCGAGCCGAACGAGTTCGAGATCGTGTCCATCCCGGGCGCCCGGCTGATCCCGAAGAACGAGTTCCTCATGGGCTCCGCCCTGGAGAGCCTCCCCCAGGACAAGAAGATCGTCCTGAACTGCAAGACGGGTGTCCGCAGTGCGGAAGTCCTGGCGGTCCTGAAGTCCGCGGGCTTCGCGGACGCCGTCCACGTCGGCGGCGGCGTCATCGGCTGGGTCAACCAGATCGAGCCGGAGAAGCCGGTCTACTGACCCGGCGTCGGCTCGGGAATTACGGGCTTCGCTCGTCCCGGTTCCCGTATGGCGGGGGTTCCGCGCACCCTTGGTGCCCGGAGCCCCCGCCGGCGTCATGAGCAGACCTTGCCGTCCTCCGGCACGGTGCCCTTCAGGAGGTAGGCGTCGACCGTCACGTCGACGCAGTCGCTCCCGCTCCCGTACGCCCCGTGGCCCTCGCCCTTCCAGGTGAGCACCACACCGACGTCCTCGCCCAGCTCGTCCGCCATCCTGCGGGCGCCCTCGTAGGGCGTGGCCGGGTCGCCGGTGTTGCCGACCACGAGGATCGGCGCCGCGCCGGGGGCGCTCACCTCCGGGGTGTAGTGCTGTCCGGGCACCGGCCAGTCGTGGCACCAGCCGGCCGTGTCCCAGCCGAGGAAGGGGCCGAAGACCGGGGAGAGCTTCTCGAACTCCGGCAGCCGCTTCCTCGTCTCCTCCGCGGTCGGCCGCTGCCTGCCGTCCAGGCACGATATGACCCGCTGCGAGTGGGTCGTCGTGCCGTAGTGGCCGGAGTCGTCGCGCTCGTTGTAGCCGTCGGCGAGGGCCAGCAGCTCCGAGCCGTCGCCGTCACGGGCGGCCGCCAGCGCGCTCGTCAGGCTCGGCCAGCCGTCCTTGCTGTAGAGCGGCAGCACGATGCCGGTGATCGCGAGCGTCTGCGTCAGCTTCCGCCCAGACGACGACGTCGGCAGCGGTTCGGCGTCGATCCGCTCCAGCAGGCCGGCGATCTCCCGCGTGCCCCGCTCGGGGTCCTGCCCCGTGGACTTCAGGTATTCGTCCAGCGCCCGCTGGAAGCCACGCGTCTGGTTCTCCGCGTGACCCATGGTGTCCGCGCTCGGGTCCACGACCGCGTCGAGGACGATCCGGCCCACGTTCCTCGGGAACAGGCGGGCGTAGACGCCGCCGAGCTCGGTGCCGTAGGAGATGCCGAAGTAGTGCATCTTCTCGTCGCCCAGCACATACCGCATCAGGTCCATGTCCCGGGCGGTGTCCGTGGTCGAGACGTGCGCCATCAGCTCGCCGACGGCCTTCTCGCAGCCCTTTCCGAAGTCGGCGGCGTCCTGGAGGAACGCCCGCTCCTCGGCCGGGGTGTCGGGCGTCGCGTCCACCGACTCGGCGTCCTCGATCGCCTCGTCGCCGCGGCAGCGGATGCCCTCGCTGGCGGCCACCCCGCGCGGGTCCCAGCTCACCAGGTCGTAGCGCTCGTGCAGTTCGGAGACGGTGTCGGCGTAGGACGGCATCATGGACACGCCCGAGCCGCCGGGTCCGCCGAAGTTGAACAGCAGGGAGCCGGCGCGCCGTTTGCCGCTCGCCTTGGACCTGATCAGGGCGAGCCCGATCGTCTCGCCGTCCGGGTCGGCCCAGTCGAGCGGCGCCTCGAGCGTGGCGCACTGCCAGTCGCCGCCCGGCGCGGGAGCGTCCGCGGTGCCCTTGCAGCGGCCCCAGTCGAGCGACTGGGACGCCAGCGACGCGGGCACCCCGGAGGGCGCCGCCGCGGACGGCCGCGCACCGCTCATGTCCCCGTCGCCCTCGTCGCCGCCGGACGAGCCTCCGCCGCAGCCCGCGCTGAGCAGTGCGGCGGCGACGGTCAGAGCCGTCCACCGTACGAGACGTGCCATGGGCCGTTCCCCCCTCGCTGGCCGTCCGCGCCGTGCGGCGGATGGCGGTCGTGCCATGGTAGGCGGAGGCGGCGACGCCCGCCGAGGCCTGTGGAAAACCCTGTGACCTGGGGTTTCTGGCACGGGAGGTGGCGCGGGACGGGGATCAGGAGCAGACGGTGCCGGCCGCCGGTGTCTTCCCGTCGAGCAGATAGCCGTGCACCGCGTCCTGCACGCACCTGTTCTTGCTGTCGTAGGCCCCGTGCCCCTGCCCCTTGTAGGTGAGTTCCACCCCGACGCCCTTGCCCAGCGCGTCCACCATCCTCCCCGCGCCCTCGTAGGGCGTGGCCGGGTCGCCGGTGTTGCCGATGACCAGGATCGGGGCCGCCCCGGGCGCGCTGACGTCGGGGTGGTCGGCCGCGCCGGCCACCGGCCAGTCGGTGCAGCTGACCATGCCCCAGGCGAGGTAGTCGCCGAACAGCGGGGAGGCCTTGCGGAACTCGGGCAGCTTCCCCTCCACGTACGCGGCGTCGTACCGGGGCTTGTCATCGGCGCAGTTGATGGAGACGTTCGCCGCGGTGATGTTGCTGTACTCGCCGTTCTCGCTGCGGCCGTTCAGCGAGTCCGACAGCACCATGAGGATCCTGCCGTCACCGTCGTAGGCCTGCTCCAGGCCCTCGGTGAGGTACTGCCAGAAGTCCTTCGAGTACAGCGCCTGGGCGATGCCGCCGGTCGCGGCGGTCTGGGTGAGGTCGCGGGGGAAGACGCCGGGGATCGGTTTGCGGTCGAGGTCCTTCAGCAGCCGCGCGATGCGGTTCTGGACGTCCTGGACGCTGTCGCCGACGGGGCAGTCCTCCACCTGGGACACGCAGTCCTCGGCGTAGTTGTCGAGGGCGAGCTGGAAGCCCTTGGCCTGCCCCAGCGAGCTCTGCTCGGCGTTCTGCGTCGGGTCGACGACCGCGTCGAAGACGGCCCGGCCCACATGCTTGGGGAACAGGTGAGCGTAGACGCCGCCGAGTTCGGTGCCGTAGGAGATGCCGAAGTAGTACAGCCTGTCGTCACCGAGGACCTGGCGCATCAGGTCCATGTCGCGGGCCGCGTCGGTGGTGGCCACGTGCGGCAGCATCCTCTTCGAGTGCTTCTCGCAGGCGGCGTTGAAGCCCTCGGTGTTGTCCAGCAGCGCTTCGCGCTCGGCCGCGTCGTCGGGGGTGGCGTCCTGCTGGAAGTACGCGTCGAGCTGCTTGTCGTCCAGGCACTCCACCGGGACGCTGCGGCCGACGCCGCGCGGGTCGAAGCTGACCAGGTCGTAGCGGGTGCGCAGGGTCGCGTAGTCCTCGCCGAAGGCGGGCAGGGTCGTGACGCCGGAGCCGCCCGGGCCGCCGAAGTTGAAGACCAGCGAGCCGATCCGCCGGTCCGCCGCGCCGCCGGCCCGCGCCCGGATCAGCGCGAGGCCGATCGTGTCGCCCTTCGGATCGTTCCAGTCGAGCGGGGCCTTCATGGTGGAGCACTGCCACTCGGCGCCGTCCGGCAGCGGGGAGGGCGCAGGGCCGCCCCCCTCGGCCTCGGACGGTGCCGGGCAGTCCTTCCAGGCGAGCTTCTGCTCCGTCAGGTCCCCGTCGTTCCGCGAACCGTCCCCGCAGCCCGCCAGGAGGGCGGACATCAGCACGGCGGTGGCGGTGAGGGCGGCGGCGCGCAGCCGGGCTGGTTTCGGCATGTCCCCATCGTGCGGCCGGGCGGGTCCGCGCGCCCCGGGGCACGAGCCGTACGAGGTACGGCGCGGCGCGGGGGCCCGTGCGGGCTCCTACAGGGCTTCCTTGCGGGAGAGGTGGTTGAAGGCGAGCCAGCCCGGCAGCACCGGCAGCCACAGGGTGAGCAGCCGGAACAGCAGGACCGCGGGTGCGGCGACCTCCTTGGGCAGGCCGACGGCGATCAGGCCGACCGTCAGGGTCGCCTCCACCGCGCCGACACCGCCGGGCGTCGGTGCCGCGGACCCCAGTGCGTTGCCCGCGAGGAAGACGACGGCGACGCTGGCCACGCTGATGGACGACGAGTCGTCGCCGAAGGCCCGGATCGAGGCGTCCAGGCACATCACGAAGCAGGCGGTGAGCAGCAGCATGCCGCCGATGCCGGTGACCAGCTTCTGCGGCCGCTGGAGCACGTCGAGCATGCGCGGCACGACGCCGGCGAAGAGCGACCGCACGCGCGTGACGACGAACTTCCGCAGGAACGGCACCGACGTCACCACCAGCACCAGCACCGCCACCGTCAGCAGACCGGCGATGACGGTACGGGAGGGTGACAGCGAGGGCGTCTTCTCGGTGCCGGTCAGGTAGCCGAAGGACAGCAGCATCAGGATGTGGCAGCCGAGCCCGAAGAGCTGCGACGCGCCGACGCTCGCCACCGCGAGCCCCGGCCGCACCCCCGCACGCTGGAGGAACCGGGTGTTCAGCGCGACGCCACCGACCGCCGCCGGGGCGACGATCTTGACGAACGATCCCGCCACCTGTGCGGCCACCGTCCGGACGAAGGGCACCCGCTCGGGCACGAAGCCGAGCAGGGCCATCGCCGCGGCGACGTAGCTCGCCGCCGAGAACAGCACGGCTGCGGCCACCCAGCCCCACTGGGCGTTCGCGATCAGCGGTCCGAACTCGATGTGCGTGAGCTGCGTCAGCAGGAAGTAGGCGCCGATCGCTCCCGCGATGAAGCTGATCAGTGTGCGGGGGCGCACCCGCTCGAGCCGGGCCGGTTCGACGGGGGCCTGCGGCCTGATGCGCAGCACCTCGTGCCGGATCTGCGTGAGCAGGTCCTCCTCGCGGGCCTCCTCCAGCGCGTCGTCCAGGGCCCGTTTCTCGGCCCGCTGCTCCGCGCGCGCGGCCTTCTTGTCGGGCTTCCCGGGCACGGCGGCCTCGTCCGCGCCGGCCGCCTCGGAGCGGGCCTGCTTGGCCTGGCGGGACGCCTCGAGGACCGCCTCCCGCTCGCGCTCGGCCCGCTCCCGGGCCAACTTGCGCAGGGTCGCGCGGGTGGAGCGGCTGAGCGCGATGGGCTGGAGCATCGGCAGGCAGTCCGCCACGGCGTCGGGACCGAGGACGCCCACGGCCGAGGCGACCGCGCGTTCGGCGCCCACCCGCAGGCCGAGCGTCACCAGGAGCTGGGAGATGTCCATGCGCAGCAGCAGGTCGCCGGCGGCGATCTCGCCGATGCGCAGCTCGGTGAGGATCACGGTGCCGGAACGATCCACCAGGATCGCGTCGCCCACCAGCCGGCGGTGGGCGATGCGGCGGGACTGCAGGGCGCGGACCTGCTCCCAGGCCTCGCGCAGCAGGCCGTCGGTGATCTCCTCGTCCGGCAGCGAGTCGAGGGTGCGGCCGCCGGTGTGCTCGTAGACGAGCATCACGGCGTCGGGGCCGAGCTCGGACGTCGCGATCAGCTTCGGCGCGTTGGCTCCGGCCGCGATCGCCGCGTAGGCGAGCAGGGCCTCCTGCTCCAGCGCCTGCCGCAGCGAGGGGAGGCTGCTTCGGGTGGCGAAGCCGCGCAGCGTCAGGTTGCGCCACGCCCGGTAGAAGAAGCCCTGCGCCTGCTGCTCGCGGTCCACCACCGTCACGTCCAGCGGCCGGCCGTCCTCAAGGGTGACGAAGTAGCGCCGGCCCCGGTCGCCGGTCTCCGCGTTCTCCTGCGACGCCTCCTCGCGGACGGCGGTCACGGGGCGGAAGCCGACGGTCCGCAGGCCCGCCATCAGCGTCCGGCCGGTGGGGCGGGCGTTGGGCGAGCCGACCGCGTACAGCGTCCCGTAGGCCACGGTCCAGCCGATGAGGACGGTCAGGATGATCGAGAACGGCGTCGTGTAGCCGGTGACGAGCATGGAGAAGGCGTCGAGGAGCAGCACGATCCACAGCACCGCGCGCCAGCGCGGTCTGCGGGACATCCCGACGGCCGTCATGTAGGCGATGACCGGTGCGAGGTAGCCGTGCACCGGGTCGGTGAGCGCGTGGACGTCGCCCGGCGAGGGCTGGGTGAGCGCCTCCTGGATGGAACCGGGAGCCGCCTTGGCCACCCACAGGTCGGTGGCGAGGGTCACCCCGTGCGCGAGGACCGCCGCGAGTACGCCGTCGGCGATCCGCAGCCCGTCCCGTTTGATCAGCCGCTCGACGGCGAACGCGACCGGCACCAGGAGGATCGCGATGCTGGAGGCCAGGCCCGCGACCTTGATCAGCAGGTCGGGGGCCTGTCCGGTGCCCTTGTTGATGTCCTGCTCGAGACCCGAGGTGGTGCCGTGCGCGAAGGCGGCGACGCCGAGCAGCAGGACGACCGCGAGCACGCCCACCAGGAGCCGCATCAGGTCGGACGGGCGGTGCACGCGCGCGGGGAGCAGCGGTTCGTCGCCCTCCACCTCGCCGATGTGTGCGACGTCACTGGGGTCGGCGGCCGTCGCCGCCGGGCCGTCGGCCGTGCTCTCGGCCGACTTCCCGCCGTCGTCGGTGGACTTCTCGTCGCTTCCGGCGGACTTCTCGCCGTCGGCGGCCGTGTCCGGGCGCGAGGAAGAATCAGAGGTGCCCTCGGCGTCCTCGGGGTGCACACCCTGCTGCTTCATCGCCTCTTCTTGCTCTCGTATCACTGGTCACCGACCGCACGATGGTGGCATGCCGGACCGACAGCCGGGGGCATCAGGGTGCCCGTGCGGGCGGCACAGTCTGCCGGAAGCGCCGCTCGCGGGCGAGGGACGCGCACCGCCGCGAGCGCGTCTCGTTGTCGGTGGGGTGGGGCAGGATGGGACGGATGAGCGAGCAGAGCCTTCCGGACGAAGCTCCTCCGGAGTACGCGGACGCGCTGCCCGAGTACGCGGAGAGAGTCCTCGACGTCGCCGAACTGATCCCGCCGGGCCGCGTCATGACGTACGGGGACGTCGCCGAGTACCTGGAGGCGGGGGGACCGCGCCAGGTCGGCCGGGTGATGTCCCTCTACGGGGGAGGCGTCTGCTGGTGGCGGGTCGTACGCGCCGACGGGGTCCTGCTCGCCGGGCACGAACTGGAGGCGCTCGGCCACTACCGGGCGGAGGGCACGCCCCTGAAGGAGGCGAGCAGGGCCGCCGAGGGACATCTGCCGCGCATCGATCTGGGACGAGCCCGGTGGGACGGCGGCGAACGCGCGCTGGGTCACACCTGACAGCTTCCGCCATCGGACGGGCCGGTGTGTGACCAGTGATCCGTATGAGGGAAGCAGGACACATCGGACACCTTTGTGGCATGACGTACGTTCGAGGGGCGGGAGACACGCGCGCCGCGAGTGACACGAGAGAAGAAGGGGAAGCCCTGCTTCCACCTCGTTCGCCGGCGTAGCGTCTGCCGCGCGCGTCCTCCTCATGCGGCGGCCACCGCCGTCCCCGCAGGACGGACAGCCCACCAGCACACCCACCAGGACCGGCGAACCACGTGAGCTCCTCATCCTCCACCGGACGCCCGTCGCACCCCCAAGTGCGACGGGGGAGCGCCGGCGCCTACCGACTGGTGCGTACCCCGCCGACGCGGGTGGCTCCCCCTCGTCTGGACGCGGCACAGCGTGCCGTGGTTGACCACGGGGCCGGGCCGCTGCTCGTCCTCGCCGGCCCGGGCACCGGCAAGACCACCACCCTGGTCGAGTCCGTGGCCGACCGGATCGCCCGCGGCGGCGACCCGGAACGGATCCTGGTCCTCACCTTCAGCCGCAAGGCGGCCGTGGAGCTGCGCGACCGGATGGCATTGCGCATCGGCGCCGCGCGCGCCCCCCGGGCGACGACCTTTCACTCCTTCGGCTACGCCCTGGTCCGCGCCCACCAGGACAGCGAACTGTTCGTGGAGCCGCTGCGGCTGCTGTCCGGCCCGGAACAGGACGTGGCGGTACGCGGGCTGCTGGCCGGACAGGCCGACCTGGAGCGGCTCGGTCTCGCGCACGTGCGCTGGCCCGACGAGCTGCGCGCCTGCCTGACCACCCGCGGTTTCGCCGACGAGGTCCGCGCGGTCCTCGCCCGCAGCCGTGAGCTGGGCCTCGGCCCGGACGCCCTGGAGGCGTTCGCCCGCCGCATCGGCCGGCCCGACTGGCGTGCCGCCGCCGCCTTCCTCGCCGAGTACCTCGACGTCCTCGACCTGCAGGGTGTCCTCGACTACGCGGAACTCGTCCACCGTGCGGTACTGCTCGCCCGCCGTCCCGAGGTCGCCGCACGGCTGGCCGCGCGGTACGACGCCGTGTATGTCGACGAGTACCAGGACACCGATCCGGCCCAGATCCGGCTGCTGCACGCCTTGGCGGGCGGCGGACGCACCCTCGTCGCCTTCGGCGACCCCGACCAGTCGATCTACGCCTTCCGGGGCGCGGACGTGAACGGCATCCTCGACTTCCCGCACGCCTTCCCGCGCGCGGACGGCCGCCCGGCGCCGGTGGAGGTGCTGCGGACCTCGCGCCGTTCCGGGGCCGCCCTGCTGGCCGCCACCCGGCTGCTGACCCAGCGCATGCCGCTGACCCGGCTGCCGGCCGGCAAGGTACGCGCCCACCGCGAGCTCGCCTCCGTACGGGACGGGGGGCGCGTCGAGGTGTACACGTACCCGACCTCCGGCACCGAGCTCGACAACATCGCCGACATCCTGCGCCGGGCCCATCTCGAGGACGGTGTCCCGTGGGGCGACATGGCCGTCCTCGTGCGCGCGGGCTCACGCACCATCCCGGCGGTCCGCCGTGCCCTCACCTCGGCCGGCGTCCCGCTGGACGTCGAAGGCGACGACCTGCCCCTGCGGCACGAACCGGCGGTGGCACCGCTGCTGACGGCCCTGCGCGCGGTGGCGACGGCGGCGGATGAACGGTCCGGCGCCCGCGCGGATGACGTGACGGAAGCGGCGGCCGGTTCCGGGGGTGCCTCCGGGGCGGGGCCCGGCGCAGACGGCGTACCGGCGGTCGTGTCCGGTCCCGACGGCGTGCCCCGTGCCGGGGCCGGCTCCGACGAGGTACCCGCCGGGCCCGCCGCCGACGGCGTACCGGCAGCCGCGCCTGATCCCGACCGCGTGCCCCGTGCCGGGGCCGGTTCCGACGAGGTACCCGCCGGGCCCGCCGCCGACGGCGTACCGGCAGCCGCGCCCGGTCCCGACGGCGTGCCCCATGACGCGCCCGGATACGACGGTGGGCCCGGAGCCGGGGCGTCGGCGGACGCAGCCTGTTGGCTGAGTACCGAGACCGCCCTCACCCTGCTCACCTCCCCCCTCGCCGGCATGGACGCCGCCGACCTGCGCCGCCTAGGACGCGCCCTGCGCGACGAGGAGCGGGCCGCCGGCAACCCGCTGCCGCCCCCCTCGGACGAACTGCTCGCCCGCGCCCTGGCCGAGCCCGAGCGCCTCGCGGTGCACGACCCGGCGTACGCGCGCGGCGCCCAGCGCCTCGGCGCGCTGCTCCGCAGGGCCCGCGAGCGCCTCGCCGGCGGCGGCAGCGCCGAGGAGACACTGTGGGACCTGTGGGAGGGCACACCGTGGCCCGCCCGCCTGGAACGGTCGGCCAGGCGCGGTGGCGCCGCCGGCCGCAACGCCGACCGCGACCTGGACGCCGTGTGCGCCCTCTTCGCGACCGCCGCGCGCGCGGAGGAGCGCACGGGCGGGCGCGGCGCGCTGAACTTCCTGGAGGAGATCGACGCCGAGGACATCGCCGCGGACACCCTCACGCGGCGTGCCGTACGCCCCGACGCCGTCCGCCTGATGACCGCGCACCGCTCCAAGGGCCTCGAGTGGCGGCTGGTCGTCGTCGCGGGCGTCCAGGAGGGCCTGTGGCCGGACCTGCGCCGCCGCGGCTCCCTGCTGGAGGCGGACCGGATCGGCCGCGACGGACTCGCCGAGCCCCTCACACCGGGCGCGCTGCTCGCCGAGGAGCGCCGCCTGTTCTACGTGGCCGCCACGCGCGCGCGTGAACGCCTCGTCGTGACCGCCGTCAAGGCGCCGGCCGACGACGGCGACCAGCCCTCCCGCTTCCTGACCGAACTCGGCGTCGAGCCCTCCGACGTCACGGGCCGCCCCCGCCGGCCCCTGGCCGTCGCGGCCCTCGTCGCCGAGCTGCGCGCCACCACCGTCGACCCGCGCGTCTCCGCCCCCCTGCGCGAGGCCGCCGCCCACCGCCTGGCCCGCCTCGCCGCCCTGGCCGACGAGGACGGCCGCCCGCTGGTGCCGTCCGCCCACCCCTACCGCTGGTGGGGCATGTGGGACCCGACCGAGAGCAAGGTGCCGCTGCGCGACCGCGACCAGCCCGTCACCCTCTCCGGCAGCGCCCTGGACCAGCTCGCCAACACCTGCGCGCTCCAGTGGTTCCTCGGCCGGGAGGTGAAGGCGGACGCGCCCGCCACCGCCGCCCAGGGCTTCGGCAACGTGGTGCACGTCCTCGCCGACGAGGTCGCCTCCGGGCACTCCCCGGCCGACCTCGACGTCCTCATGGAGCGCCTGGACTCGGTGTGGAACGCGCTCGCCTTCGACGCGCCGTGGAAGTCGGCCCAGGAGAAGGCCACCGCGCGCGTGGCGCTCGAACGCTTCCTCCAGTGGCACGTCATGGACCGCGCCGGGCGCACGCCGGTCGCCAGCGAGCACGACTTCGACGTGACCCTGGAGGCGGGCGACTACGAGGTCCGCATCCGCGGCCAGATGGACCGCGTCGAGACCGACGGCGAGGGCCGTGCCTACGTCGTCGACTTCAAGACCGGCAAACAGGCGCCGACCTCCGCCGAGGTGGCCCGCCACCCCCAGCTCGCCGTCTACCAGCTCGCCGTACGCGAGGGCGCCGTCGACGAGGCCTTCGGCGGGGTGCGCCCCGAGCCGGGCGGCGCCGAACTCGTCCAGCTCCGCCAGGGCGCGGCCAAGCGCGACGGCGGGGACGCGCTGCCCAAGGTGCAGGCGCAGGACTCCCTGGCGGGCCCCGAGGGGGAGTGGGTCGGGGACCTGCTGGCCACGGCCGCCGGCAAGGTCCTCGACGAACGGTTCACCCCCACCCCGGGCCAGCACTGCACGCACTGCGCCTTCCGCGCGTCGTGCACCGCGCGACCCGAGGGACGCCACGTCGTGGAGTAGAGCGGTCCGCGGTGGGACCCCGGGGGCCGGGGGACCGGTGTGACCAGTCGCACCAGGCGTGCTGACCTGCGCTTCTGCCCACCCCCGGGGTGCACCGGGCCTCCACTGTCAGTGGCCGCCGCTAGCCTCTTCGACGTGCCCGCCCGTATCACCGATCCCGAGCAGCTCAAGGAGCTCCTCGGCATCCCCTTCACCCCGGAGCAGACGGCCTGCATCGTCGCGCCGCCCGCCCCGCAGGTGATCGTGGCCGGAGCCGGGTCGGGCAAGACGACGGTGATGGCGGCGCGCGTCGTGTGGCTGGTCGGCACCGGCCAGGTGGCCCCCGAGCAGGTCCTCGGCCTCACCTTCACCAACAAGGCGGCCGGCGAACTCGCGGAACGCGTCCGCAAGGCACTCGTCCGGGCCGGCGTCACGGACCCCGACGTCATCGACCCGGACAATCCGCCGGGCGAACCCGTGATCTCCACGTACCACGCCTTCGCGGGCCGCCTGCTGACCGACCACGGCCTGCGTCTCGGGCTGGAGCCGACGTCCCGCCTGCTCGCCGACGCCACCCGCTACCAGCTGGCCGCGCGCGTACTGCGCGAGGCCCCCGGCCCGTACCCGGCGCTCACCCGCTCCTTCGCCGACCTGGTCGGCGACCTCCTCGCCCTGGACGCCGAGCTCTCCGAACACCTCGTGCGCCCCGAGGAGCTGCGCACCTGGGACGCGGACCTCCTCGGCACCCTCGAGGGCGCCAAGCTCACCAACGCCGACCTGCGCAAGGTCCCCGAGGCCGCTGCCACCCGCCGGGAACTCGCCGATCTGGTGATCCGCTACCGGGCCGCCAAACGCGAGCGCGACCTCCTCGACTTCGGCGACCAGATCGCCCTGTCCGCCCAGCTGGCCGGGCTCCCCGAGGTGGGCCGCGTCCTGCGCGACGAGTTCCGGGTCGTGCTGCTCGACGAGTACCAGGACACCTCGGTGGCCCAGCGCATCCTGCTCGCGGGCCTCTTCGGCGGCGGCACCGGCCACCCCGTGACCGCCGTCGGCGACCCCTGCCAGGCGATCTACGGCTGGCGCGGCGCCTCCGTCGCCAACCTCGACGACTTCCCGGAGCACTTCGCGCACGCCGACGGCCGGCCCGCCGCCCGCCAGGCGCTCAGCGAGAACCGCCGCAGCGGCGGCCGCCTCCTCGACCTCGCCAACGGCCTCGCCGAACCCCTGCGCGCCATGCACGCGGGCGTGGCGGCCCTGCGCCCCGCCCCCGGCGCCGAACGCGACGGCACGGTCCGCTGCGCCCTGCTGCGCACGCACGCCGAGGAGATCGACTGGATCGCCGACTCCGTCGCCCACCTGGTCCGCACCGGCAAGGCGCCCGGGGAGATCGCCGTGCTGTGCCGCACGGCGACCGACTTCGCCGAGATCCAGGGCGCGTTGGTGGCCCGCGACGTCCCCGTCGAGGTCGTGGGCCTGTCCGGCCTGCTGCACCTGCCCGAGGTGGCCGACCTGGTCGCCGTCTGCGAGGTCCTCCAGGACCCCGGCGCCAACGCGTCCCTGGTCCGCCTGCTCACCGGTCCGCGCTGGCGCATCGGCCCCCGCGACCTCGCCCTCCTGGGACGCCGGGCCCGGCTGCTCGTGAGCCACGCGCGCGTGGACGGCGACGACGACCCCGACCGGCGGCTCGCCGAGGCCGTCGAGGGCGTCGACCCGTCCGAGGTGATCTCCCTCGCGGACGCCCTCGACACGTTCCTGGAGACGCCGCTGGACGGCACCGGTGACGACGACGGGCTGCCCTTCTCGCCGGACGCGCGCGTGCGCTTCGCCCGCCTGGCCACCGAGCTGCGCGACCTGCGCCGCGCCCTGTCCGACCCCCTGATGGACGTCCTGCACCGCGTCCTCGCCACCACCGGTCTGGAGGTCGAGCTGTCGGCGTCCCCGCACGCCCTGGCCGCCCGCCGCCGCGAGACCCTGTCGAACTTCCTGGACGTCGCCGCCTCCTTCGCCGCCGGCGACGGCGAGGCCACCCTCCTCGCCTTCCTCGGCTTCCTGCGCACCGCCGCCCAGTACGAGAAGGGTCTCGACAACGCCCTGCCCGGCGGTGAGAACACCGTCAAGGTGCTCACGGCGCACAAGTCCAAGGGCCTGGAGTGGGACGTGGTCGCCGTCCCCGGCCTGGTCACCGGCACCTTCCCCAGCGGCCAGGGCCGCGAGAAGTGGACCGCCCAGGGCAAGGTGCTGCCGCACGGACTGCGCGGCGACGCCGACACCCTGCCCGACGTCGCGTCCTGGGACGCGCGGGGGCTGAAGGCCTTCCACGAGGCCATGAAGGAACATCAGCACACCGAGGAACTGCGCCTCGGCTACGTCACCTTCACCCGCCCCCGCTCCCTGCTCCTGGGCTCCGGCCACTGGTGGGGCCCCAGCCAGAAGAAGCCGCGCGGACCGTCCGGCTTCCTCCAGGCCCTCTACGACCACTGCGCCGCCGGGTACGGCGAGATCGAGGCCTGGGCGGACGAACCCGCCGAGGACGAGGAGAACCCGGCCCTGATCCGCGCCACCGCCGACCAGGCCTGGCCCCTGCCCCTGGACGACACGGCCCTCGCCCTGCGCCGGTCGGCCGCCGAGACCGTCCTCGCCCACCTCGACCGCCTCGCCTCCCGGCACGATGGCCGGCCCGCCGCCACGCACGACCCGGACACCTACGACGACCCGGACTGGCCGCCGCCCCCCGAGGACGAGGCCCCCCTCACC
Source organism: Streptomyces sp. 63XJN7_1_ISO-PGPR-S23-121 (assembly GCF_056173025.1). Taxonomy (NCBI): domain Bacteria; kingdom Bacillati; phylum Actinomycetota; class Actinomycetes; order Kitasatosporales; family Streptomycetaceae; genus Streptomyces; species Streptomyces sp. 63XJN7_1_ISO-PGPR-S23-121. Next base: position 1,175,660 of record NZ_CM149653.1, read on the forward strand.
GAGGACGACGCGCCCTTCCCCGACGACGAGGACCCCGGCCGTCCGGAGGACTCCGCCGGCTGGGACTCCTGGACGACCGACCGCCCCGCCGCGCGGCCGACGGTCCCGCGCCAGGCGCCACCGCCGCCGCGGCCCGCCGGCGCCGCCGTCCCCCGGCCCCAGGCGCCGCCGCCGGAACCCGCCCCCCGGGACACCACCGCGTCCCGCCTCACACCCGAGGAGGCCCGCACCGTCGCCTCCTGGGACCGCGACCTGGACGCCCTCACCGGCGAGCTGCTGCGCGCCCGCGAGAGCGTCACCGAGGTGCACCTCCCGGCATCACTGACCGCCTCCCAGCTGCTGCGCCTGGCCGCCGACCCCGACGGCTTCGCCCAGGAGCTGGCCCGGCCCATGCCCCGCCCGCCCCAGCCCGCCGCCCGCCGCGGCACCCGCTTCCACGCCTGGATCGAGTCCCGCTTCGAAGCGCTGACGCTGCCGATGCTGGAGCCGGAGGAGCTGCCCGGCAGCGAGGCCGAGATCGCCGACGAACGCGACCTGGAGTTCCTCAAGGACGCCTTCGAACGCACCGGCTACGCGCACCGCACCCCGTACCGCGTCGAGGCGCCCTTCCAGCTCACGCTCGCCGGACGCGTCGTGCGCGGCCGGATCGACGCCGTCTACCGGCAGGGCGAGGGCCCCGCGGCGACCTATGAGATCGTCGACTGGAAGACCGGCCGCGACGGCACCGCCGACCCGCTCCAGCTCGCCGTGTACCGCCTCGCCTGGGCCGAGCAGCAGCGCGTGCCGCTGGAATCGGTGACGGCCACCTTCCTGTACGTACGCAGCGGCGAGGCCGTACGGCCCGACGGCCTGCCGGACCGTGCCGCACTGGAACGCCTGCTGCTCGGCGAACCGGTCGGTGACGAACCGCACGGTCGGGGTGTCCGCGCGGGCCGATAGGCTCGTGAGTATGAGCCACCCCGTTGACAACGCCGTCAGCGCCGTCCGTACGTACATCGAGCGGCACCGCGCCGCCTTCCTCGACGACCTCGCCGAGTGGCTGCGCATCCCGTCCGTGTCGGCCCAGCCCGACCACGCGACCGACGTACGCCGCAGCGCCGACTGGCTCGCCGCCAAGCTGAAGGAGACCGGCTTCCCGACCGCCGAGGTCTGGCCCACCGCGGGCGCCCCGGCCGTCTTCGCCGAATGGCCCTCCGGCGACCCCGCGGCACCGACGGTCCTCGTCTACGGCCACCACGACGTACAGCCCGCGGCCCGCGAGGACGGCTGGCACAGCGACCCCTTCGAGCCCGTCGTCCGCGACAACCGCCTCTACGCGCGCGGGGCGGCCGACGACAAGGGCCAGGTGTTCTTCCACACACTCGGCGTCCGCGCCCACCTCGCCGCCACCGGCCGCACCGCACCGGCGGTGAACCTCAAACTGCTGATCGAGGGCGAGGAGGAGTCCGGCTCCCCGCACTTCCGCGCGCTGGTGGAGGAGCACACCGAGCGGCTCGCCGCCGACGCGGTGATCGTCTCCGACACCGGCATGTGGTCCGAGGACACCCCCACCGTGTGCACCGGCATGCGCGGCCTCGCCGAGTGCGAGATCCGGCTGCACGGACCCGACCAGGACATCCACTCGGGCTCCTTCGGCGGTGCGGTCCCCAACCCGGCCACGGCCGCCGCCCGCCTGGTGGCAGCCCTGCACGACGAGCACGCGCGCGTGGCGGTCCCCGGCTTCTACGACGGCGTCGTCGAACTCACCGAGCGCGAACGCGACCTCTTCGCCGAGCTGCCCTTCGACGAGCGGCAGTGGCTGCGCACGGCCAAGTCCTACGCCGCCCACGGCGAGGCCGGCCACACCACCCTGGAGCGCATCTGGGCCCGCCCCACCGCCGAGGTCAACGGCATCGGCGGCGGCTACCAGGGCCCGGGCAGCAAGACGATCATCCCGTCCTCCGCCATGGTGAAGCTCTCCTTCCGCCTGGTCGCGGGCCAGGACCCCGACCACGTCGAGAAGGCCGTCCGCGCGTGGGCCGCCGAGCAGGTGCCGGACGGCATCCGCTGGGAGATCACCTTCGGCTCGGCCACGCGCCCCTGCCTGACGCCGCTGGACCACCCGGCACTGCAATCCGTGGTCCGCGCCATGGGCCGGGCCTTCGGGAAACCGGTCCGCTTCACCCGCGAAGGCGGCTCCGGGCCGGCCGCCGACCTCCAGGAGGTCCTCGGCGCACCGGTGCTCTTCCTCGGCATCTCCGTCCCCTCCGACGGCTGGCACGCCCCCGACGAGAAGGTCGAGCTCGACCTGCTCCTCAAGGGTGTCGAGACATCCGCCCACCTGTGGGGCGACCTGGCGGAGCACTGGCGCCACGCGCCCTGAGCCCCCGCCCCGACCGGCGCGGGTCCGGACCGGCATCGCGTGCGGGCGGCACCGACAGGGCCGCCCGCACCGCCGGTCCCACCGGACCCGCTCGCCACGCGCCGTACCACCCGCTGAACCGCCTGCCGAACCACACCCGCCCACCGGGGGAGTTGGAAGCACCCGTGACCACCTGGACCGACCACACCGCCGACCGTCCCATCTCGCTCACCGCCCCGAGCGGCGTCGACCGAGCCGCCCACCACCGGCTCGACGAGGCCTGGCTCGCGGCGGCGTGGAGCCACCCCTCGACGCGCTGCTTCGTGGTCTCCGGCGGTCAGGTCCTCATCGACGAGGTGCCCGACGGACGCACCGAAATCGTCATGACCCCCTCCTTCGAGGCGCCGCTCACCGAGGCGCACCGGTACTTCCTGGGCACCGACGAGGACGGCGTCAGCTACTTCGCCCTCCAGAAGGACTCTCTGCCCGGCCGCATGGACCAGTCCGCGCGCCCGGCCGGGCTGCGCGAGGCGGGCCTGCTCCTGTCGCCCCGCGACGCGGGTCTGATGGTCCACGCCGTCGCCCTGGAGAACTGGCAGCGCCTGCACCGGTTCTGCTCCCGCTGCGGCGAGCGCACCGTCATCGCCGCGGCCGGCCACATCCGCCGCTGCCCCGCCTGCGGCGCCGAGCACTACCCGCGGACCGACCCCGCCGTGATCATGGCGGTCACCGACGCGGACGACCGCATCCTGCTCGGCCGCCAGATGCACTGGCCCGAGGGCCGCTTCTCGACGCTCGCCGGTTTCGTGGAGCCCGGCGAGTCCATCGAGCAGTCGGTGCGCCGCGAGGTCCACGAGGAGGTCGGCATCGCCGTCGGCCCCGTCGAGTACGTCGCCAGCCAGCCCTGGCCCTTCCCGTCCAGCCTCATGCTGGGCTTCATGGCCCGCGCCACCTCGACGGAGATCGACGTCGACGGCGACGAGATCCACGAGGCCCGCTGGTTCTCCCGCGACGAGCTGGGCGCCGCCTTCGAGTCCGGCGAGGTGCTCCCGCCCTACGGCATCTCGATCGCGGCCCGCCTGATCGAGCTCTGGTACGGCAAGCCGCTGCCGACCCGCGGCCTCGTCTGAGGCGGCACCGCGGCACAGGTGTGAGGGGCGGGCCCTCCCCACGCGGGCGGGCCCGCCCCTCACCCATGTACCGGTCGCTCGGCCGGGGCTTCAACGCTGAATGGTGAGCTCGTCGACCTGGATCGATGCCTCTGGGGGCCGTGTACCGTTCGATCGTGCTGCCGTACTCGAACAGGCCGTCCGCCGAGGCCATTCTCGCCGCAGTCCCCGCTCTCGCTCCCTACGCCCGGCCCGCGGTCGTCCTCCATCCGACGCCGGGGACAATTCTGTCGGTGACGGCCACCAGGTGGAACGCTCAGTCTCTCTGCGCCCTGTGCAGGGAGCGTTCAGGAGACGGCCTCGCATCTACAGCGGTGGTTGCCGGGGGCGGGCCTTGGTCCTGCCGCTACGGTCTCCCCGGGGCGCACAAAACCCCCGATCGGCGTCAGGCCGGTCGGGGGCTGCGTCTCGCAAGGGTCAGACGCCGAGTGCCTGCTTCACCTGGGCAAGGCTCGGGTTCGTCATCACGACCTCAGTGCCACCACTGGAGGGAACTACCTGAACGGTCGGAACCGTCTGGTTTCCGCCATTCGCCTTCTCCACGAACGCGGCGGAATCCGGGTCCTGCTCGATGTTGATCTCGGTGTACGCGATGCCCTCGCGGTCCATCTGGCTCTTCAGCCGGCGGCAGTAGCCGCACCACGTGGTGCTGTACATCGTCACAGTGCCCGGCATGTCTCTCGCGCTCCTTCGGCGGCTCGGGGATGAGGTCGCAGAGGGTGAACGTCCGTGGTCGCCCCGCCATTCCCGGCGCGTGACGCCGGTCGCATCAGTACGACTGTCGGTGCGTGCCTGTGGACGGCCGACGCACCCGTCCCGCCCGACCTGGCAGCATGGCGTTGTGACAGCAGCAACGCACTCCACCCTTTTCCCGCAGGTACCGGACTCGGCCGACGCGGTGCTCGAAGGGCTCGACCCCGAGCAGCGCGAGGTGGCCACCGCCCTGCGCGGTCCGGTGTGCGTGCTGGCCGGCGCCGGGACCGGCAAGACCCGGGCGATCACCCACCGCATCGCCTACGGGGTGCGCGCCGGGATCCTCCAGCCGTCCAGCGTGCTCGCCGTCACCTTCACCAACCGCGCCGCCGGGGAGATGCGCGGCCGGCTCCGTCAGCTCGGCGCGGCCGGCGTCCAGGCCCGCACCTTCCACTCGGCGGCGCTGCGGCAGCTCCAGTACTTCTGGCCGAAAGCGATCGGTGGTTCCCTGCCCCGGCTCGTCGACCGCAAGATCCAGCTCGTCGCCGACGCGGCCGCCGCCTGCCACCTCCGGCTCGACCGGGGTGAGCTGCGCGACGTCACCGCCGAGATCGAGTGGGCGAAGGTCACCCAGACCGTCCCCGCCGACTACGCCCCGGCCGCGGCCAAGGCCGGCCGCGAGGCGCCTCGCGACGCCGCGGAGATCGCCCAGTTGTACTCCGCGTACGAGGACCTCAAGCGGGGGCGCGGCGTCATCGACTTCGAGGACGTGCTGCTGCTCACGGTGGCCGTCCTGCAGGACCGGCACGACGTCGCCGAGCAGGTCCGCGCCCAGTACCAGCACTTCGTGGTCGACGAGTACCAGGACGTCAGCCCCCTCCAGCAGCGCCTGCTGGAGCTGTGGCTCGGCGACCGCGACGACGTGTGCGTGGTCGGTGACGCCAGCCAGACGATCTACTCGTTCACGGGAGCAACCCCCGACCATCTGCTCGACTTCCGCAGCCGGCACCCCCACGCCACCGTCGTCAAGCTGGTCCGCGACTACCGCTCCACCCCCCAGGTGGTCCACCTCGCCAACGGACTGCTCGCCCAGGCCCGCGGCCGGGCCGCCGACCACCGCCTGGAGCTGGTCTCCCAGCGCCCCGCGGGCCCCGAGCCCGTCTACGCCGAGTACACCGACGAACCGGCCGAGGCCGAGGGAGCCGCCCGCCGCATCCGCGAACTCATCGACTCGGGCGTCCCCGCCGCCGAGATCGCGGTGCTGTTCCGTACGAACTCGCAGTCCGAGACCTACGAACAGGCCCTCGCCGACGCCGGAGTCCCCTACCAGCTGCGCGGGGCGGAGCGCTTCTTCGACCGTCCCGAGGTGCGCAGGGCCGGCAGCGCCCTGCGGGCCGCCGCACGCTTCGGCGGCAACGACCGTCTCCTCGACGACGCCGTCGACCTGCCGTCCCAGGTGCGTGCCGTGCTGTCGGGGGAGGGCTGGACGCCCCAGCCCCCGGCGGGGTCCGGCGCCGTCCGGGAGAGCTGGGAGTCGCTGGCGGCCCTGGTCTCCCTGGCCCACGACTTCGCCGCCGCCCGGACGGGTGCCACCCTGGGCGACCTCGTCGCGGAACTGGACGAGCGGGCGGGTGCCCAGCACCCGCCGACGGTGCAGGGCGTCACCCTCGCCTCGCTGCACTCGGCCAAGGGCCTGGAGTGGGACGCCGTCTTCCTGGTGGGCGTCGCCGAGGGCATGATGCCGATCACCTACGCAAAGACCGACGAGCAGATCGAGGAGGAACGCCGCCTCCTCTACGTCGGCGTCACCCGCGCGCGGGAGCGCCTGCACGTCTCCTGGGCGCTCGCCCGCTCGCCCGGCGGCCGCCCGAACCGCCGCCCCAGCCGCTTCCTCAAGGGGCTGAGGTCCGGCTCGGCCCCGGCCGGCGCCCGCACGTCCGCCGGCGGCCCGGGCGGTGTGGAGCGCGGCGCCGGGCGCGGCACCACGGTCGTGGCGCCGCGGCGGACCCAGCGGACCCCGGCCCGCTGCCGGGTCTGCGGGCGCACGCTCACCGAGGCCGGCGAGATGAAGTTGATGCGCTGCGAGGACTGCCCGTCCGACATGGACGAGGGCGTCTACGAGCGGCTGCGCGAGTGGCGGGAGGTCCAGGCGGGGCGCAGCGGACAGCCCGCGTTCTGCGTCTTCACCGACAAGACGCTGATGGCGATCGCCGAGTCCGTGCCGGAGGACGAGCACGAGCTGGCGAGGATCCCGGGCGTCGGGGTACGCAAGTTCAACCGCTACGGAGCCGACGTTCTGGCCATCTGCGCAGGCCGGGAGGTCGCCGGGCTTGACGGCGGAGACTGATTTCAACTCGTCGAAAAAAAAGTTTGCGCATGCCCCGGGAATCCCCATAGGTTCTTGGTCACGGAGAACAGCGGCCTTCCCGGAGGCCCTGGGTCCGTGTTGTACTTGCATATCCGTGGACCGGGTCACACCGGTCCCCCCGAGACGCCGAGAGGAGGCGAGTCCAGTGATCAGCATCAACATCAGCACCACCGCCGGTTCCACCGCCAAACTGACCGATCGCTCGGCCGTCTCCCTGCGCATGCTCGGCGTTTCCAACCCGGGCACCGGTCTGTCCGGCATTCGTGCCGTGCGTCCGGCGTCCGCCTCCGTCGCCCCCGCGGGCCTTCCCGTCCGTGAGCGCGATGAGCGACCGACCGAGGCACTGGAAGCAGCAGTAGCGGCACAGGCTCAGGCCTATGCCTTTACGGCGGCCGGTGCCGGATTCCGGAAGCAGACGACGCAGCACCACCTGATGTGGGCCTTCCGTGGGCCAGAACCCTGGAGTGATCCAGCCTGATCTTCGATCAGGCCGGCGCCTTCAGGGCCGCGGAACCCCACCCGGGATCCGCGGCCCTTCTGTTTTCCCCGAACGGGGAAGACAGCGCGAAGGCGCCTCGGGACAAGAAAAGAACCCGGTACCAAGCCGCAACCGGCCGACCGGCCGGAACGATCAGACGAGGAAGACCACCCGTGCAACTCGAAGCGCACGCCCCGTCCGTACCGCCTTCCGACACGATCCCCAAGCCCGGCTCCACGGAGGACCCCACCTTGATCCCGCTCACCGCGCTCACCGCGCTCGACGACGCCATCGAGAACCTCGGCGTACCCGTCCCCTGCCGTTCCTTCGACCCGGAGGTCTTCTTCGCGGAGTCGCCGGCGGACGTCGAGTACGCCAAGTCCCTCTGCCGTACCTGCCCGCTGGTCGAGGCCTGCCTCGCCGGTGCCAAGGAGCGGCGTGAGCCCTGGGGCGTCTGGGGTGGCGAGCTGTTCGTCCAGGGGGTCGTCGTCGCCCGGAAGCGGCCGCGTGGTCGCCCGCGCAAGAACCCGGTCACGGCATGAACATCACCGGAACGATCGATCGCCCCCTCACGCACGACCCCAAGAAGCAGGCCCCGATGAAGCCGTCCACCGACGAGATCGCAGGCACCGCGCCTGAAGACTTCACCACCAGTGACGCGAAGGACTCGCGTCAGAACAGGACCCGCGAAATGCAACTCATCCCAGAAGCCCTGGCGCGTGCGCATATGCACGAGCGCCTGCATGAGGCCGAGCGGGAACGCCGGGCCATGCGTCTGGCGACCGCCCGCCGGATGCACCGCCGGGCCGAGCGCGCCTCGATGCGCGCCCGGCGCGCGCTCGCCATGGCGGTCATGCAGTAACCGACCACACCCGAAGCGGTGGCCTCCGTCCTGGAGGCGAAGCCTTCCCCGTGGGGGGCCGGTCCGTCCGACGGACCGGCCCCCCACGGGCGTCGGCTCACGCCTCCGCCGCGGCCTCCTCGATCTCGTCCCCGGAGTCGTCATACACGGCGTCGTCCGCGACCTCGTCCTCGGGGACGAAGCCCGCCAGCCACTCCTCCAGCTCCGCACGCAGGCGCACCGTCGCGCCCAGCTGGCACAGCACGCCGATGGTGCTCAGCGTCACGCGGTGGATCAGCAGATAGGCCGGGGGCAGATTGAGCTGCTTGGCCAGCTGGTAGGCGGGGGAGCGGGGGTCGGCGATCCGGGCCGCCTGGCTGCGCATCCAGCCGCGGGTGAAGGTGAACTCGTCGACCCGGGCCGGCTCGATGATCGGCAGGAGATAGTCGAGGACGGCGTCGGGATCCAGCTCTATCGACTCCTTGACGAAGCCCTCCGCGCGGAGCATCTCGTAGACGGCCTCCGCCGAGCCGTCCAGCGTCATCCGCAGCGCCTCGCCGATGGGCTCCGGCAGTCCGCCCGGGAGGCGGTCGACCGTGCCGAAGTCCAGCACACCCAGCCGCCAGTCGTCCTCGCCCTCCGGCCCGCCGGGCAGCAACCGGAAGTTGCCCGGGTGCGGGTCGGCGTGCAGCAGACCGGTGCGGGCCGGACCCGAGAACAGGAAGTGGGCCAGGAGCTGGCCGGCCCGGTTCCGCTGCTCCGGCGTGCCGTCCGCGATGACCTCCGACAGCGGGATGCCGTCGATCCACTCGGTGATCAGGACCTGCTCGCACTCGTGGACCACGTCCGGCACCACGATGTCCGGGTCGTCCGCGAACTCCTCGGCGTGGGCGCGCTGCGCCTGCGCCTCCAGGTCGTAGTCCAGCTCCTCCGAGACCCGGTCCTTCAACTCCGTGATCAGTGGCTTGATGTCCATGCCCGGCACGAGCGGGCCCAGGAGGCGGGCGAAGCGGCTGAGCTGGTTCAGGTCGGACAGCAGGGCCTCGCCGGCGCCCGGGTACTGCACCTTGACGGCCACCTCACGGCCGTCGTGCCACACCGCCCGGTGCACCTGGCCGATCGAGGCCGCCGCGGCGGGCTTGTCCTCGAACTCCAGGAACAGGCCGGGCCAGTCCTCGCCGAGCCGCTGCGCGAGCACGGAGTGCACCGTGCGCGTCGGCATCGGGGGCGCGGCCTCCTGGAGCTTGGTCAGCGCGGCCCGGTAGGGACCGGCGACCTCCTCCGGCAGCGCCGACTCGAAGACGGACAGGGCCTGCCCGAACTTCATCGCCCCGCCCTTCAGCTCGCCGAGCACCTTGAACAGCTGCTCCGCGGTGCGCTGCTGGAGCTGCTGTCCGACGATCTCCGCGGACTCACCCACGATCCGCTTGCCCAGTCCCCACGTCGCCCGCCCGGCGAAGCCGAGCGGGAGCGCGGCGAGCTTGGCGGTCCGGGTGACCGCCTTCCGGGGAAGATCAGACATGCGCCCTCCAAGTCCCAGCCGGCCGCGCCGCCTCTGCCTCACGGCGTACTTCGACTGACGGCCATTGCCCAGCCATTGTCGCGCGCCGGCCCCCGTTCCCGAAGGTGTGTTCCTGCTTACCTTTCCGGGCGGCCCCGCACGGGCACGCGGGGTGCGGCCGCACCGGCCGCGCGCGCCACCGCAGCGCGGGCAGCGAGACCTCCCACCGCGCGCCGGCACTGGAGGGCGTGCGGCCGTCGAGAAAGGCGAGGGTGTGGGCCGCCGCCAGTCCGGCGACGGTAGTGGCCAGCGTCAGGTCGCAGGGCGGCACCTGGCGCTGCCGGCCGGAGCGCCACTGGGCGACCAGCCGCGGCCAGGTGGCGTCGCGGTCGGTGCGGTCCGCGTGCAGACAGCCGGCGCAGCCCGTCTCGCCGGGCAGGACGAGGGGGCCGACGACGCCGGTCCCCTCCACGACCCCGGCGTACAGGTGGGGTGTGCCCGATGCCATGAGGGACTCGGCGTGGGCCGGGTCGGGCGTGTGCGACGCAACGTCGTCGCGCGGGGCGAGGACCACCAGGGAGAAGCCCGGACCGCCGTCCTCCGGCGGAGCCGCCGGGACGCGGCGCGGCGGCCGGTCCGGCGCGGCCCGGCGCACGGCCCGGCGGGACGCCTCGTCCCGGCGGTCGCCGACGGCCTCGGCGGGCAGCCCGCCCGGGGCGACGTCCCAGGGCTCGACGTGTCCGGTGTCCCGCACGTCGACCTCGCCGACGCCGGAGCCCGACAGCAGGCAGGCCAGCACGGCGCCCACCCGGCCCGCGCCCCGCACCCGCACCCGCATCGCGCGCCGGGCGGCCAGGTGCCGGATCGCGTCCCCCGGCCGGGAGGTTGTCAGGGACAGGGACGCGAGGTCGGGGCGGAGCCGGTCGAGGACCTCCTTCTTCTCCCGCAGGGCGTCGGCGGCCGGCCCGCCGCCCCGGGAGTCGTCGAGGAGCCCGGCCCCTGCCAGCCGCTCCACCAGCCGGTCGACATGGCCGTCCGGCAGGTCCATGCGGCGCCCCTCCTCGCGCAGGAGCGCCGGTCCGCGGGTGCCGTTGAGCAGCTCGAGGAAGCTGCCCGTCGCCGTGTCCACCGGGCGAAGCGTCAGCGCGTGCGCCGGCGTCATCCCGAACTGCACGGTGTTGAGATCGCGCCAGCCGCGCCTGAGCGCGGGCTTCACCATCGGATGCATGACCGAACCCCCGTTACTCCTCGAACGTCCCCGTGCGCCGGCGGTGACGGGCCGTGTGGTGGCTGTGGGCCCGGTCACACGTCCGCCGGCGACTGCCAGCATGCACAAAATCGCCGCGGGGCGTCGAAAGTTGTCCACAGGCGGTGGGTGTTCGTCGTACAAGCGGTCGAGCGGATCGGCGCGGAACCGTCCCGGAGCCGGGACTTCCCCGTGCGCAGCGGGTAACGTCGGGGCGTGTCCGCCGACCCACTGCACCGCGCCGGAGCGCCCCAGCGCACGCCGACGAGTCCGCCGCCGAGCGGCACGGGGGCTGGCGCGATCGAGGTGCGCAGGAGCACCCGTCGACGCCGGACGGTCTCCGCGTACCGCGAGGGCGACCGCACCGTCGTGCTGATCCCCGCCCGGATGTCCGAGGCGGAGGAGCGGCGCTGGGTGGGCGTCATGCTGGACAAGCTGGCCGCGCAGGAGAGCAAGCGCGTCCTCGGCGACACCGAGCTGGCCGAGCGCGCCCGTCGGCTGTCGGACCAGTACTTCGACGGCCGGGCCCGGCCCGACTCGGTGCGCTGGGTCACCAACCAGAACACGCGCTGGGGCTCCTGCACCCCGGCCGAGGGCAGCATCCGCCTGTCGCACCGCCTCCAGGGCATGCCCGAGTACGTCGTCGACTACGTACTCCTGCACGAGCTGGCCCATCTGCTCGTCCCCGGGCACGGCCCCCGTTTCTGGCGGCTGCTGGAGGCGTACCCGCGGACCGAGCGGGCCCGGGGCTACCTCGAGGGCGTGGTCGCCGCCGACCGGCTGCCGCACGTGCCCGGCGCCAGGAGCGAGTGACAGGCCCTGCAAGGGGTCCGGTACGGGCGGGCGCGGGTTCTGTACCGGGTGTGTACCGGCATCGTCCGGTGTCAGGGTTTGCCGTTAGCCTGACGCGACGCACTCGCATCCGGATGGGGGACGGTCGTAACGCATGGCCAGGGAATTCCAACGCGGCCACAAGGCCAGGATCAGTGACCTCACCGCGGGCACGGATCTGTACGTAGGCGTGCAGATCTCCGGCCCCGGGCTGAGCTTCGACATCAGCTGCTTCGGACTCGACGCCGACGAACGGCTCTCCGACGACCGGTACTTCGTGTTCTTCAACCAGCCGAAGACCCCCGAGGAGGCCGTCCAGCTCCTGGGTGCGCAGGCGGGCGACACCGAGTCCTTCCGGGTCACCCTGGACAGGATCCCGTCGCACATCCAGAAGCTGTCCTTCACGGCGACGATCGACGGCGCCGGGCAGATGTCGCAGGTCGGCCCCGGATACATCCGGATCGTGGCGGGCGGCGAGGAGGTCGCCCGGTACCCGTTCAGCGGGTCGGAGTTCTCCACCGAGCGTGCGGTGATGCTGGGCGACTTCTACCTGAAGGACGTGTGGCGCTTCGCCGCCGTGGGGCAGGGCTTCGACGGCGGTCTCGAGGCCCTGCTGAGAAACTTCGGCGGCGAGGTGGCCGAGGACGAGGCTCCCGCGCCGCAGCAGCCGCAGCAGCCGCAGGCCGGGGGCGCCGCTCCCGGCTTCGCCCCACCCGCCCAGGCCTCGGCGCCCCCGGCCTTCGGCGCCCCCGCGTCCGCCCCCGCCCCCGCTCCGGCCCCGGCCCCGGCGCCCGCCTCCGCGCCGCAGGGCTTCGCCCCGCCGTCCGGAGCCACGCCGCCCCCGGCGCCCGCGCCCAACGTGCACGCCGCGCCGACCATCGTCGCGCCCCTGCACACCCCGTCCGGCGGCTCCCCGGTGCCGCCCCCGGCCCCGGCGCCCGCGCCGTACGGCCAGCCCGGCCACCAGCAGCCGTACGGCCAGGTCCCCGGCCAGACCGCCCCGCCGCCCCCCGGTTACGGGCAGCCCCCGGCCCCCCAGGCCCCGCCCCCGCCGCCCGGCTACGGCCAGCAGCCTCCGCCGCCCCCCGGCTACGGGCAGCAGGCACCCTACGGCGCCCCCCAGGGCGCGCCGCAGGCCATGCCCCAGGGCGCCCCGCAGGGCCGCGGTGTGGCCGCCGCGCTCCAGCAGTACCGGGAGACGGCGACCGGGCAGCGCTGGACCCAGCAGAACAAGAAGCTGGTCCGCGTGGACCTCGGCGCCGAAGGGCAGCCCGTCCTGGCCCGGCAGGGCAGCATGGTGCTCTACCAGGGCAAGGTCGACTTCAGCTACAAGGGCGCCGGATTCGCCGGCCGGATCGTGGGCAACGCGACCGGCCAGGAGATGCAGCTGATGCGCTGCTCGGGCAAGGGACAGGTGTTCCTCGCCGACAACTCCGCGATGCTCCACCCCATCGAGCTCCAGGGCGACGCCGTGTGCGTCTCCGCCGAGAACGTGCTCGCCTTCGACGAGAGCCTCCAGTACGAGGTCCGTCGCATCGAGGGGCACGGCATCCCCGGCGGCGCGCTGTTCACGATGCAGTTCCAGGGCACCGGCACGATCGTCGTCAAGACCCACGGAGTGCCCGTGGTGCTGCCGGTCACGCCCACGACGTTCGCCGACTGCAACGCCGTGGTCGCCTGGTCGGCCGCCGCCCAGGTCGTCGTCTCCAGCCAGGTGCGGATGCGCCGCAACGCCTACGCCGGTGACACGGGCGAGAGCGTCAACCTGCAGTTCCGGGCGGCCCCCGGCAACTTCGTCGTCGTCCAGCCGTACGAGATCTGAGGGAGAGCCCGACATGAACCAGCCGCTCGCGGGCTACGCCCCGGCACCGGTCACCGCCCGCATGGAGAACCACGGCAACCACATGCTGAAGGTCGCCATGCAGACCGGGCACGACCTCTTCGCGCGCGTGGGCTCGATGGTCGCCTACGAGGGCTTCGTCCAGTACGAACCCAACCCGCCGGCCGTGCGCCAGATCGCCAAGGACTGGATGACCGGCGAGGGCGCGCCCCTGATGAAGTGCTCCGGCGACGGACTGCTCTACCTCGCCGACTACGGCGCGAACGTCGTCGTGATCAACCTCAACGGCGACGGGATCAGCGTCAACGCCACGAACCTGCTCGCCTTCGACGCCCACCTCACCTGGGGCGTCGAGCGGGTCAAGGGACTGGCGAAGTTCGCCGGGCAGGGCCTGTGGAACACGAAGATCTCCGGCCAGGGCTGGGTCGCGCTGACCTCCCGGGGCAAGCCGATCGTCGTCGACTGCGGCGGCGGCGAGGACGAGACGTACGTCGACCCCGACGCGCTCGTCGCCTGGTCCCCGAACCTCAAGGTGAAGGGCAAGCGCAGCTTCAAGGCGCAGTCGCTGATCGGCCGCGGCAGCGGCGAGGCCTACCAGATGGCCTTCTCCGGTCAGGGCATCGTCGTCGTCCAGCCCAGCGAGGACAGCACCGACCGCCTCCGGGTCCGGGGCTGAGGGGGAGCCAGAACATCATGCAGAGCCCGCTTTTCGCGTACAACGACCAGCAGACCCAGGAACGCTGGAGCCTGCAGAACAAGCACATGCTCCGCGTCGCCCTGGACGGCCACGACGACGTGCTCGCCCGGAAGGGCACGATGGTCGCCTACCAGGGCCTCGTCGAGTTCGACGCCGAGTACCAGAGCAACAGCCAGTCACGCGCGCGTGCGCACACCGGTGAGGGCCTGGACCTGATGCGCTGCCACGGGCAGGGCACGGTCTACTTCGCCAACCTCGCCCAGTACATCCATGTGATGGAGGTCGAGCAGGACGGTCTCACCGTGGACAGCAGCTACGTCCTGGCCATGGACTCCTCCCTGCACCACGAGGTCATCGCCGTCGACAGCCTGTACGGCATCTCCGGCTCGGGGAAGTACCAGCTCAACATCACCGGGCGGGGCAGGGTCGCCCTGATGACCTCGGGCGCCCCGCTGCTGATGCAGGTGACGCCCGACAAGTACGTCAACTGCGACGCGGACGCCATCGTCGCCTGGTCGACGGCACTGCGCGTGCAGATGCAGGCGCAGACGCACTCCTCCGGGGTGTGGCGGCGCCGCGGCACCACCGGCGAGGGGTGGGAGCTCAGCTTCATGGGCAGCGGCTTCGCGCTCGTGCAGCCCAGCGAGCTGCTGCCGCCGCAGAACGCCCAGATCGGATCGGGTCTGGCCGCGCAGTACGGCATGGGGCAGCAGGGTGCCCGGGGCCAGAACCAGGGCAACGTCTGGAGCTGACCGGGTGACCCGGCGGTACGGCGAGGGGCGACCGCCCGGGCGGTCGCCCCTCGCCGTACCGCCGCCCGGCGTCTCAGAGCCGCGCGCGGGCGGACCTCACCAGGCGCACGACCGACTCGTCGGCCACGTCCGCGACCTCCCGGTACGGGAACCAGCGCAAGTCGAGCGACTCGTCGCTGATGACCTCCAGGGACCCCTCCGGAGCCACCGCCGCGTACTGCACGTCCAGGTGCCAGGCACAGGGCGTGTGGTGGCGGTCCAGCCGCACGGGACCGCCGGGCAGCAGGGTCAGGCCGGCGATGCCCGACTCCTCCGTGCCCTCGCGCAGGGCGGCGAGCGCCAGCGTCTCGTCGGCCGGCTCGCAGTGGCCGCCCATCTGCAGCCACATGCGCAACTTCCTGTGGAGGGTGAGCAGCACCCGCCCGCGCGACGGGTCGATCACCAGAGCGCTCGCCGTGACGTGCCCGTCGGCGCAGGACTTCCACAGGCCGTCCGGATGTGCCGCGAGATGGTCCAGGTAGACCTGACGCAGCTCGTCCTGGCCCTCGTGGCCCTTGAGGACCAGGACCGCGTCGTCGTGGAGGCTCACTCGGCGTCGTCGCCCTTTCCGTCGGCCTCGTCCTGGTCCTTCTCGTCCTTCTTCGTCGGATCGGTCTTCCCCGCGGCCTCACCGAGCATCTTGTCCAGCTCGGAGAAGTCCAGGTGCTCGCGGTGCACGAAGCCGTCCGGGTCGTCCAGGTCGGTGGCCGTCGGCAGCATGTCCGGGTGGGCCCACAGGGCGTCCCGGCCGTCCACACCGCGCGCGTCCGTCACGGACGCCCACAGACGCGAGGCGTCCCGCAGACGGCGCGGGCGCAGCTCCAGGCCGATCAGCGTGGCGAACGTCTGCTCCGCCGGACCGCCCGAGGCGCGACGGCGGCGCAGCGTCTCGCGCAGCGCGTCCGCGGAGGACAGGCGCGGCTTGGCGGCGGCGTGCACCACCGCGTCCACCCAGCCCTCGACGAGCGCCAGAGCCGTCTCCAGGCGGGCCAGGGCGGCCTTCTGCTCCGGGGTGTCCTCCGGCTGGAACATGCCCTGCTGGAGTGCTTCCTGCAGCTGCTCGGGGTTCTGCGGGTCGAACTGCCCGACCACGTCCTCGAGCTTGGCCGTGTCGACCTTGATCCCGCGGGCGTAGCCGTCGACCGCGCCGAACAGGTGCGAGCGCAGCCACGGCACGTGCGCGAACAGACGCTGGTGGGCGGCCTCGCGCAGGGCGAGGTACAGCCGCACCTCCTCCTGGGGGACGCCCAGGTCCTTGCCGAACGCCTCGACGTTCGCCGGCAGCAGCGCGGCCTTGCCGGCCGGGCCGAGCGGCAGGCCGACGTCGGTGGAGCCGACGACCTCGCCGGCGAGCACACCGACGGCCTGCCCGATCTGGGTGCCGAACATGGCACCGCCCATGGAGCGCATCATGCCGATCAGCGGGCCGGCCATGGCCTGCATCTCCTCCGGCAGCACGTCGCCCATGGCGGTCCCGACACGCTCCGCGACCGGGTCGACGAGCTCGCGCCATGCGGGGAGGGTCGCCTCGACCCACTCCGCGCGGCTCCAGGCCACCGCGGAGCCCGAGCCCGAGGGCAGGGCGGTCGCGTCGTCCAGCCACAGGTCGGCCAGGCGGACGGCCTCCTGGACGGCGCTGCGCTCGGTGGGGCCGACGCTCGCGTCCTTCGTGCCGTCCGGGGTGCCCTGGGCGACCGTCTGGCGGGCGATCTGCTTGGCCATGTCCCAGTTCACCGGGCCGCCCTCGTAGGAGAGCATCTGGCCCAGTTGCTGGAAGGCGGCGCCCAGGTCGGTGGGGTTCATGGAACCGAACATGGCAGCGAACGGGTTGTCCGCACCGGGGCCTCCCAGGCCACCGGCTCCGGACAGCCCGAAACCGAACGGGTTGGCCGGTCCCTGACCACCACCGCTCTGCTGGTCCTTCTTCTTGCCTTCGTCGCCGTCGTCCGGCTCCTCCGGCGGAAGGCCGAATCCGAATGGGGTGTCACTCACGGGGTTCCTCGGCTGGTAGGGCCACCGGTTCTTTCCGGCGGCACGGCTGCCCGACATCACCACCCAGCGTAGACACCCGCGGCGGTTCGGGCCTCGGTGCTTCGCCGGCTGACGGCCTGCGGCAGGATGGATGCCACCTGGTACGTACGCGTCACCCGCGCCCGTACTGAAGACAACCACTGGAGACGCCCGGTGAGTTCCCCAGATCCGCAGGTTCGCGCAGCGCGAAACCAGTCAACCAGTTCCGCCGCGCCCGGCGCGCGCGGGCCCGTCGTCGCGGTCACCGGCGCCGCTTCCGGCATCGGTGCCCTGCTCACGGCGCGGCTGGCCGCGTCCGACGAGGTCAGACAGGTCGTGGCCATCGACGAGCGGCGCGGCGAGTGCGCGGAGGCGCACTGGCACACCCTGGACGTGCGGGACCCGGCCATCGCCGAGAAACTGCGAGGCGCGGACGTCGTGGTGCATCTCGCGCTGGACCTCGATCTGGAGACCGACGCGGCCGCCCGGACGGCTTACAACGTCCGGGGGACGCAGACCGTCCTGACCGCCGCCGCGGCGGCCGGTGTGCACCGCGTCGTGCTGTGCACCTCGGCGATGGTCTACGGCGCGCTGCCGGACAACGAGCTGCCGCTGTCCGAGGACGCCGAGCTGCGGGCCACGGCGGAGGCCACCGGGGTCGGGGACCTGCTGGAGATCGAGCGCCTCGCGCGCCGCGCACCGCGCGCCCATCCGGGCCTGAACGTGACCGTCGTCCGTCCCGCGGTGCTGGTCGGGGGCATGGACACCGCGCTGACCAGGTACTTCGAGTCGCCCCGGCTGCTCGTGGTGGCCGGGTCCCGGCCCGCCTGGCAGTTCTGCCACGTCGACGACCTGTGCAGTGCCCTCGAGTACGCCGTCCTGGAGAAGGCCGACGGGGAGCTGGCCGTCGGCTGCGACGGCTGGCTGGAGCAGGAGGAGGTCGAGGAGCTCAGCGGGATCCGGCGGATGGAGTTGCCGTCGGCCGTCGCACTGGGCGCGGCGGCCCGCCTGCACCGGATCGGACTGACACCCTCCCCGGCCGGGGACCTGGCGTACACGATGTACCCCTGGGTGGTGAGCGGCAGCCGCCTGCACGACGCCGGGTGGCGGCCGAAGTACACCAACGAGGAGGTCCTCGCGGAGCTGCTGGAGGAGGTCGCGGGACGGCACACGGTCGCCGGCCGGCGCCTCGGACGCAAGGACGCGACGGCGGCCGGGGCCGCGGGTGCGACGGTCGCCCTGCTGGGCGCGGCGGCCGTGGTGCGGCGGGCGCGGAAGGCGCGGCGGCGGATCTGACGTGGGCGCCGGCCTGTAGGAGGCTCCAAGGCGCGACGCGCGCGTACCGGGCGATGAGGCTATTCCGTGCTGCGCGCACCGTGGGGCACGATGGGCACATGGCATCCGCATCCACGAGCGACCACCCCGGCGAGCAGGCCGCACCGGACCCCGTCAAGCTGATCGGCATCCGGGACACGCCCCTGTCCGTGGACGAGGTCTTCCGGGCGGTCGGGGACGACGCGGCCGGGGGAACCGTGCTGTTCGTGGGGACCGTGCGCGACCACGACGGGGGCACCGACGTCGACCGGCTCGGATACTCCTGCCATCCCAGCGCCGAGGCCGAGATGCGGCGGATCGCCGAGAAGGTCGTGGCCGACTACCCCGTACGGGCGCTCGCCGCCGTCCACCGTGTGGGGGACCTGGAGGTCGGTGACCTCGCCGTGGTCGTCGCCGTCTCCTGCCCGCACCGGGGCGAGGCCTTCGAGGCCTGCCGCAGGCTCATCGACGACCTCAAGCACGAGGTGCCCATCTGGAAGCACCAGACGTTCTCCGACGGAACCGAGGAATGGGTCGGCGCCTGCTGAGCCGACCGGGCGTCCGCGGACTCGTCGCCACCCTCCGTGCACCCCGTGACTCCGGTTGCGTAACCGGCCCCCCGGCGTGAGCGTTGTCACGGCGGATGGTTAATCTGCTGATCAGTCAGTCGCGGAGCTCGTGGGGTTGGGAGGTCGGCATGGGGGCGCTCGCCTGGTTGCTGATTCCGCTGGTGGCTGCGGTAGGCGCGGGTCTGTGGGGAAGCTGGGCCAACCGGACCCGCAAGATCCGGAGCGACGGTCCGGAGCTCGACGGCTATGCCCGGTTCCGCGAGGCGATGGAGAAGTCCCGCACCGGAGCCTGACGGGTGCCGCCCTGACGGTGCTCCGACAGTCGCGTCCCGTAATGTCGTCCCATGCCACGCCGCACCGCGACGATGCTCGCCTCCACCCTGATGCTGATCGCGCTCCTGTGCGCGGGTGTGTTCATCCCCGTGCCCTACTCGGAGATGTCCCCGGGGCCGACGGTGAACACGCTCGGGGACCACGACGGCGAGCCGGTGCTGCGGATCTCCGGCCACAGGACGTACGACACGAGCGGTCACCTGAACATGACCACCGTCCGGGTCACCAGTGCCGACTACCGGATGAACCTCGTGGAGGCCGTCTACGGATGGTTCGCGCACGACAACCGCGTGGTGCCGCACGACACGCTCTACCCGGACGGCAAGACCGAGGAGGAGGCCACCCAGGAGAACGCCGAGGAGTTCAGCCAGTCCCAGGAGAGCGCCAAGGTCGCAGCCCTGGAGGCACTGGACATCCCGGTGAAGTCCTGGGTGATCGTCTCCACGGTGGTCAAGGGGTCCCCGGCGCAGGGCAGGCTGCACGCCGGTGACGTGATCCGGGCCGTGGACGGCACGGCCGTCGAGGAGCCCGGTGACGTCGCCGACCTGGTGACGAAGCACAAACCCGGCCAGGACGTCGTCTTCACCATCGTGCCCGCCAAGGAGCAGGCCGCCGCGGAGAAGCAGAACCGGACGCCGACGAGGACCGAGAAGGTCACGATCACCACCGCGGCCTCGGACGACGCCGGCGAGAAGCGCGCCATCGTCGGGATCAGCGCGGGAACGGACCACACGTTCCCGTTCTCCGTCGACATCAAGCTCGCCGACGTCGGCGGGCCCAGCGCCGGCCTGATGTTCGCGCTCGGCATCTACGACAAGCTCACGCCGGGCAGCCTCACCGGGGGCGCGTTCGTCGCCGGCACCGGGACGATCGACGACGCCGGCAAGGTCGGCCCGATCGGCGGCATCGGGATGAAGACCATCGGCGCGCGGGAGAAGGGCGCCCGGTACTTCCTGACGCCCGCCGACAACTGCAAGGCCGCCGCCGAGGACACCCCCGGCGGGCTGACCCTCGTGAAGGTCGGCACCATCGACGACGCCATCGGCGCCCTCGACGACATCCGCGCCGGGAAGACCGCCGACCTGCCGAAGTGCACGACCGGATAGACGGTGCCCCGGGCAGCCGCACGGGCCGCCCGGGACCGGCCCGGACTACTCCTCGAAGGTGGCCGTCAGCGCCTGGGCCAGACCGGGCACCAGATCCGCACCCGTGAGGACCTCGGTGGCGGCGTCCTTCTCCCGCAGCCGCAGGGCGGATTCGCGGGCGCCGTCACGCAGCACCGCGACCGTCATACGGACCTCCTGGCGGTCGGGGTGCTCCGCCACCCACCGCGTCAGCTTCTCCCCGTCCAGGTCCGCCGGCACCTGGGCCTCTGCGGACGGCGGCAGCATCAGGCGTTCCACGGCCAGGGCGCAGCCGACCACGGCGTCGGGCCAGGCGATGGTTCCGAGGAAGTCGTCCAGCGGCCGGTCCGCCGGAATCTCGTCCTGCTCGATCGGGGTGAGGCCGGAGCTCTCCGTTTCCTCCTGCAGACCGAGCCGGTCCGCGAGCGTGGGCTGGTCGGCCCGCAGACGTGCGGTGTCGACAAGGGCGAAGAGGCGTGCGGGCTGGTCCCAGCCGAGGCCGGAGACGTACTCGTCGATCTCGAGCACGGCCCGGGTGAGGGGGCTCGCTGCCATGGGGGTGTTGGACATGGTCACAATCCTGCCTCGTTCCTGGGCCGAATCGGGAACCGAGTAAACGATGAGTAAGTTGCATAGGTGTGGGCCCACGATGACGGGGGCGCACGGGGGGCCCGCGAACCCGAGGGCCTGACGGATCAACAGCGACTTCGAGGTGCGCACCTTGGCTTTCCAGATGCCGGACCGAGGCGGAGGCCCGACGGGGCCACGGATCAGAGTGGGTCGCCCGTCCCGGCGTGTCCGCACCCTGCTGATGACGCTCGGTGTCCTCGCCGTGCTCGGCATGGCGTTCACCATGTTCGCGGGCTTCTGGACGGACTGGCTGTGGTACCGGTCGGTCCACTACTCCTCGGTCTTCACGACCACGCTGTGGACCAAGATCGGTCTCTTCTTCGTCTTCGGCCTGCTCATGGCGCTGGCGGTTGGGCTCAACATCTGGCTGGCCCACCGGCTCCGCCCGCCGCTGAGCGCCATGTCGATGGAGCAGCAGAACCTCGACTGCTACCGGATGGGCATCACCCCGTACAAGAAGTGGCTGCTGCTCGGCATCACCGCCCTGGTGGGCCTGATCGCCGGCGCCTCGGCGTCCGGCCAGTGGCGGACCTGGCTGATGTGGGTCAACGGCGTGCCCTTCCACCAGAAGGACCCCCAGTTCAAGCTGGACGTCTCCTTCTACGCCTTCGACCTCCCCTGGTACCGGTTCCTGCTCGGCTTCGGCTTCGCGACCGTGATCATCTCGGTGATCGCCGCGGCGCTCACCCACTACCTCTACGGCGGACTGCGCGTCACCAGCCCGGGCGCGCGCGCCACGGCGGCGGCCACCGGCCACCTGTCGGTGCTCATCGGCGTCTTCGTCGCCCTCAAGGCGGTCGCGTACTGGCTCGACCGGTACGGACTGGCGGTGAAGTCCAGCGACTTCAAGGCCACCGACAACTGGACGGGCCTCAGGTACGTCGACGCCAACGCCTACCTGCCGGCCAAGACGATCCTGTTCTGCATCGCCGTCATCTGCGCGCTGCTGTTCTTCGCCACCCTGTGGCGGCGCACCTGGCAGCTGCCGGTGATCGGCTTCGGCCTCATGGTGCTGTCGGCGATCCTCATCGGCGGTCTGTACCCGGCGCTGGTCCAGAAGTTCCAGGTGCAGCCCAACGAGCAGGCCAAGGAGGCGCCGTACGTCGAGAAGAACCTCGACGCGACGCGCAAGGCCTACGACATCGAGGGCACCCAGGTCACCGAGTACGCCGGCGTGAGCAAGACCGACGACAAGACCCGGCTCCGTGACGACGTCGACGCCACGGCGTCGATCCGCATCATGGACCCGAACGTCATCTCGCCGACGTTCCAGCAGCTCCAGCAGATGCGGAACTACTACGCGTTCCCGAACAACCTGGACGTCGACCGCTACTCCAAGGACGGCAAGGACCAGGACACGGTCATCGGTCTGCGCGAGCTGAACCTGGCCGGCATCCCGAAGAAGAACTGGATCAACAACCACTTCCGCTACACCCACGGCTTCGGAGTGGTCGCCGCCAAGGGCACCCAGGTCGACTCCGAGGGGCGCCCCGTTTTCACCGAGTCCGACCTGCCGTCCAAGGGCGACCTCGGGACGTACGAACAGCGGGTCTACTACGGGGAGAAGACCACCACGTACTCCATCGTCGGCGGTCCCCAGAAGGAGATCGACTACTCCGACGACAGTGGTGAGAAGACCACCAGCTACAAGGGCGACGGCGGGGTGGACCTGTCCAGCCCGATCAACCGGGCCGCGTACGCGGTGGCGTTCAGCGAACCGCAGATCCTCTACTCGGGGGCCATCGGCGAGGGTTCGAAGATCCTCTACAACCGCACGCCGAAGGAGCGCGTCGAGGCGGTCGCCCCGTGGCTGACCATCGACGGCGACGCCTACCCGGCGGTGGTGGACGGCCGCATCCAGTGGATCGTGGACGCCTACACGACGACGAACGGCTACCCGTACGCCTCGCGCACGACGCTCGGCGACACGACCGCCGACTCGCTGACCGCGCGCAACGACTCGCGCGCCGTGGTGGCCCAGCAGAACCAGGTCAACTACATCCGCAACTCGGTGAAGGCGACCGTCGACGCCTACACGGGCGACGTCAAGCTGTACCAGTGGGACACCGAGGACCCGGTCCTGAAGACCTGGATGAAGGCGTTCCCGAACACGGTCAAGGCCAAGAGCGAGATCTCCGACGCGCTGATGGCCCACCTGCGGTACCCGCAGGACCTGTTCAAGGTGCAGCGCGAGCTGCTCACCCGCTACCACGTGAAGGACGCCACGACGTTCCTCAGCGGCAGCGAGGTGTGGCAGGTGCCGGACGACCCGACCAACAAGTCGGGCGACGCGGTGCCGCCGTACTACCTGAGCATGAAGATGCCCGACCAGAAGCAGCAGGCGTTCTCGCTGACGACGACGTTCACGCCCATCGGACGTGACAACCTCAGCGCGTTCATGGCGGTCGACGCGGAAGCGGGCACCAAGGACTACGGCAAGATCAGAGTCCTGAAGCTGCAGACGAGCACGACCGTGAACGGGCCGAAACAGGTCCAGAGCCAGTTCAACTCCGAACAGGACATCGCCGAGTCCATCAGGCTGCTGAGAGGCGGCGACTCGGAGGTCGAGTACGGCAACCTCCTGACGGTGCCGCTCGACGGCGGGCTGCTCTACGTGGAACCGGTCTACGTGCGCGGTGGCGACCTCAAGTACCCGCTGCTGCGGAAGGTGCTGGTGTCCTACGGCGGCAACACCGCCTTCGAGGACACGCTCGACGAAGCCCTGAACAAGGTCTTCGGCGCGAAGGCCTCGGCCACCGAGCCGCCGGACCAGGGCGACGGCACCACCACACCGCCGCCGACGTCCGCCAACCCCACGGTCCAGGACGCGCTGAACGACGCCCAGAAGGCCTTCGAGGCCGGTCAGGAAGCCCTCAAGCAGAACGACTGGACGGCGTACGGCAAGGCGCAGAAGGACCTGGAGGACGCCCTCAAGAAGGCCGAGGACGCGCAGGCGAAGGCCGGGAGCGGCGGAGACAAGAACACCGGCGACAAGAACCAGGGCGGCGCGGCGAGTCCGAGCCCGACACCGGCCGGCAGTGCCGGCGCCGGGTCGGGCGGCGGCTGACCCCACCCGGCGGAGCCCGTCCGAGCTGGTCAAATGCCCGTCCCGCGCCGTGATACGGTTGTGAACACAACGGCGCGGGGTGGAGCAGCTCGGTAGCTCGCTGGGCTCATAACCCAGAGGTCGCAGGTTCAAATCCTGTCCCCGCTACTGAAGTCGTGAGCTACGTGCGAACGACAGCGAAGGCCCGGATCCCGACAGGGATCCGGGCCTTTGTGATGTGCGAACGCATGTGCCGACGGTGGCTACGGCCGCGCCGGTGGGGGGAGTTGGGGTGATCCGTGTTTGACTTGTCTCCCTGTGGGCATGTCGACAAAACGCTGAAGTGACCTCAATGGCTGCGGTATACCAGGTGTACCCGGGTTGCGGGTGGTGCGACGATGGACGTTATGGGGGAGATGGCAGATCTGTTCGAGACGGGGCGTTTTGCGCGGTCGTCCGGCCGGGAGGAAGCCGGGGACGAGGCCCAGGAAGCCGCCGACGAAGCCGCCGAGGAGGTACGCCGGCGGATCGCCGCCGAGGCCGGTGACGTCGAGGCGATGAGCGTGCTCGGGGCCATGCTGCTGCGCCGTGGTGATCTCGACGGAGCCGAGTCCCACCTGCGTGCCGCCACCGCCGCCGGGGACCGCGCCGCCGCCAACAACCTCGGCGTCCTGCTGCACCAGCGCGGCTACGCCGACGAGGCCGCCGGATGGTGGCGGATCGCCGCCGTGGCCGGGTCCTGCCCGGCCGCCCACGCGCTGGGGCGGCACTTCCGCGAGCGCGGCGACGAACCCGCCGCCGAGTACTGGCTCCGCCAGTCCGCCGAACAGGGACACGTGCTGGGCGCCTACGCGCTCGCCGACCTGCTGGAGCACCGCGGCGACGGCTCGGGCGCCGAGCGGTGGATGCGGGCCGCGGCCGAGCGGGGGCACCGCGAGGCCGCGTACCGGCTGGCCCGGACGCTGGACCGGCGTGCGGGCCGGGACCTCGACGACGACGGTCCCGGCGTCGTGCGCTCCGTGACCGAGCGCGGCGTCCGCGGCGACCGGGCCGAGGGCAGCGAGGAGGCCGAGCAGTGGTACCGGCAGGCCGCCGCGCGAGGGCACCGCCGGGCCGCGCTGCACCTCGGGGCGATCCTGGAGAAGCGGGGCGAAGCTCCGGGAGGCCGGGCGCTGGTACCTGACGTCCGCCAAGGACGGCGAGGCGCGCGCGGCCTGCGCGCTGGGCTTCCTGCTGCGCGACGCTGGCGACACCGAGAGCGCCGCCGTGTGGTGGCTGCGGGCCGCGCAGGACGGCGACGGCAACGCGGCCAACGCGCTGGGCGCGCTGCACGCCGAGCGCGGCGAGCCGCAGACCGCCGAGCGGTGGTACCGGGCCGCGCTGGACGCCGGGGACGACAACGGCGCCTACAACCTGGGCCTGCTCTGCGCCGAGCAGGGCCGCACCGCGCAGGCCGAGCAGTGGTACCGGCGCGCCGCGTACGCCGGGCACCGGGAGGCCGCGAACGCGCTGGCCATCCTGCTGCTCCGGGGCGGGGACGCTGCGGGTGCCGAGCCGTGGTTCTCCAAGGCCGCCGAGGTGGGCAGCGTGGACGCCGCCTTCAACCTCGGCATCCTGCACGCCGGACGGGGCGAGGACGTCGCCGCGCTGCGCTGGTACGAGAGGGCCGCCGCCGCCGGACACACGGAGGCGGCGCTGCAGGTCGGGATGGCGCGGCTGCGGGACGGTGACGAGCCGGAGGCGGAGCGGTTCCTGCGGTGCGCGGCGGGGGGTGGCAGCCCGGAGGCCGCGTACCGCCTGGCCACGCTGCTCGACGCGCGCCGGCCGCCGGCACCCGCGCACGAGCTGGGCGAGCCGGCGCAGGAGAAGACCGAGTGCGAGGAGTGGTACGAGCGGGCGGCCTCGCAGGGCCACCGCCGGGCCCAGGTGCGCGTCGGCATGCTGGCCGCGGCCCGGGGCGACGTGGTGGAGGCGGCGCGGTGGTACCGGGAGGCGGCCGAGGCCGGCTCCCGCAACGGTGCCTTCAACCTGGGGCTGCTGCTGGCCCGCGAGGGCAGCGAGCCGGAGGCCGTCGTGTGGTGGCGCCGGGCGGCCGACGCCGGGCACGGACGGGCCGCACTGCGGCTCGCGCTGGTGTGCGCCCGGCGTGGGGAGCTGGACGAGGGGCAGCGCTGGGCCGACCGGGCGGTGTCGCTGGGACCGCGGGAGGTGGCGGAGCGGGCGGCGCGGCTGCGGGACGCGTTGCGGCAGGAACTGTCGGCGTGACGCACGGCGCCGCGCCGAGGGGCGCCGCTGGGCCGCCGGCCGGGGGCGATTTGCTTCTGGTCGCGGGCTTGACGTAGTGTTCCATTCATCGCCGCGGGGTGGAGCAGCTCGGTAGCTCGCTGGGCTCATAACCCAGAGGTCGCAGGTTCAAATCCTGTCCCCGCTACTGAAGGCCGAGGGCCGGAATCCGAAAGGGTTCCGGCCCTCGGTGCGTTCGGCGACGCGTGCGGCGTACACGCGAGAGCCCCGGCACCCATGGGTGCCGGGGCTCTCGTACGAGCGCGGGACCGGACTACGCCGCGGCGCAGTTCGGGCAGGTGCCGCGGTACGTCACCTCGACGTCGGAGACCGTGAAGCCGAAGCGCTCCGTGTCGGGGAGGTCGGCCAGCGGATTGCCGGTCGGGTGGACGTCGCGGATCGCGCCGCACTGCGCGCAGACCAGGTGGTGGTGCGGCCGGTGCGCGTTCGGGTCGTACCGCTTCGCGCGCTTGTCCGTCGCGACCTCCAGCACCTCGCCGAGCGAGACCAGCTCGCCCAGGGTGTTGTAGACGGTCGCCCGGGAGATCTCCGGCAGCTTGGTGACGGCCCTGGCGTGCACCTCGTCGGCGGTCATGTGGACGTGCTCGCCGTCAAGGACCTCGGCCACGACGCGTCGCTGCGCGGTCATGCGCCATCCGCGACCACGCAGCCGTTCCAGAAGGTCACTCATACAGACCAGCCTAACAGCAAGGGGGACCAGGTCCCGAACGGGTGTGACTTTGGAGTCTTACTTGACTTAGACATTGTCCATTGTAGGATCGGGATCGGCATTAGCCAAGGGACAGGTTTGCAGGATTGGCGCAGGAGGCGTACGTGACTCAGGGACCGCTTACTACGGAAGCCGGTACTCCGGTGGCCGACAACCAGAACAGCGAGACCGCGGGCGTCGGCGGCCCCGTGCTCGTCCAGGACCAGCTCCTCCTCGAGAAGCTGGCCCACTTCAACCGTGAGCGCATCCCGGAGCGCGTCGTGCACGCCCGTGGTGCCGGCGCCTACGGCACCTTCACGGTCACCGCCGACGTCACCAAGTACACGCGCGCCGCCTTTCTCTCCGCGGTCGGCAAGGAGACGGAGACCTTCCTCCGCTTCTCGACCGTGGCCGGCAACCTGGGCGCGGCGGACGCCGTCCGCGACCCGCGTGGTTTCGCGCTGAAGTTCTACACCGAAGAGGGCAACTACGACCTCGTCGGCAACAACACCCCGGTGTTCTTCATCAAGGACGCCATCAAGTTCCCGGACTTCATCCAC
This sequence comes from Streptomyces sp. 63XJN7_1_ISO-PGPR-S23-121, assembly GCF_056173025.1. Classification (NCBI taxonomy): domain Bacteria; kingdom Bacillati; phylum Actinomycetota; class Actinomycetes; order Kitasatosporales; family Streptomycetaceae; genus Streptomyces; species Streptomyces sp. 63XJN7_1_ISO-PGPR-S23-121. Next base: position 1,203,034 of record NZ_CM149653.1, read on the forward strand.
ACCCAGAAGCGCGACCCGTACACCGGCTCGCAGGAGGCGGACAACGTCTGGGACTTCTGGAGTCTGTCTCCCGAGTCCACGCACCAGGTGACCTGGCTGCACGGCGACCGCGGCATCCCGGCCTCCTACCGGCACATGGACGGCTTCGGCTCGCACACGTACCAGTGGAGCAACGAGGCCGGCGAGGCCTTCTGGGTGAAGTACCACTTCAAGACCGACCAGGGCATCAAGAACCTGACGGCCGAGGAGGCCGAGGTCCTCGCGGGCAAGGACCCCGACTCGCACCAGCGCGACCTGCGCGAGGCCATCGAGCGCGGCGACTTCCCGTCCTGGACGGTCGGTGTGCAGATCATGCCGGTGGCGGAGGCGGCGACCTACCGCTTCAACCCGTTCGACCTCACCAAGGTGTGGCCGCACGCGGACTATCCGATCGTCTGGTTCGGCAAGCTGGAGCTCAACCGCAACCCGGAAAACATCTTCGCCGAGGTCGAGCAGTCGATCTTCTCCCCGGCGCACTTCGTGCCCGGCATCGGCCCGTCCCCGGACAAGATGCTCCAGGGCCGCCTCTTCGCCTATGGCGACGCCCACCGCTACCGCGTCGGCATCAACGCCGACCACCTGCCGGTGAACCGTCCGCACGCCACCGAGGCGCGCACCCACTCCCGTGACGGCTACCTGTACGACGGCCGCCACAAGGGCGCGAAGAACTACGAGCCCAACAGCTTCGGCGGCCCGTTCCAGACGGACCGCGCGCTGTGGCAGCCCGTCGCGGTCACCGGTGTCACCGGTGAGACGCAGGCCCCGGTGCACGCCGAGGACAACGACTTCGTGCAGGCGGGCAACCTCTACCGCCTGATGACGGAGGAGGAGAAGGAGCGCCTGATCAACAACCTGGCCGGCGGCATCTCCCAGGTCTCGCGCGAGGACATCGCCGAGCGCGCGATCAACAACTTCCGTCAGGCCGACGGTGACTTCGGCAAGCGGCTGGAGGCCGCGGTCCAGGCCCTGCGCGGCTGACGTCCAGCATTGGACCGCTTGTCGTAGCGGTGGGCCGGATCCCCGGGGACGGGGGTCCGGCCCTTCGTCGTGCCGCCACTACGCCGGCCGGCAGCGGCGTCAGGCGATCGCCGCCGGTGTCTCGCGCTGCCGTCGCTCCGGCGCCCAGCGGCGGATGATGTCGCGGACCGAGACGATGCCCACGGGCTCGTCGCGTTCCAGCACGATGAGGTGGCGGAAGCCGCCGTGCGCCATCGCCCCGGCCGCCTCCTCCACGGTCCAGGACGGCGCGGCGAACACGACGTCGGTGGTGGTGTGGGCGTGCACGCGTTCGGCGTCCGGGTCCTGGCCCCGGCCGACGGAGTTGAGGACGTCGCGTTCGGTGAGGATGCCGATGCCGCCGGCGTCGGGGTCGTACACCACGGCCGCGCCGACGCGGCGGGCGGACATCAGCGCGGCGGCCTGGCGCAGGGTGTGGTCGGGACCGATGGTGAGGACGACCGAGCTCATGGCTTCGCGGACGAGCATGGGTGGAGCCACCTCCTGCCGGTGATCCATGAGTTAGTTCATGGATTCACAAGTTCACAAGTGGGGGACTCTCAGAGTGGCAGGCGAACGGGGGGTCAACAAGGGGGCGCGGAGGGCGAGTCGGCGGGCGTACGGGGGGCGTGCTCAGTACCGCTGGTTGAGATAGCCGAGCAGTTCGTCGTGGAGCCGGCCGTTGGACGCCGCCGCGTTGCCGCTGTGCGGGCCGGGGCGGCCGTCCAGCCCCGTGAAGGTGCCGCCCGCCTCCGTGACGATGATGGCGTTGGCGGCCATGTCCCAGAGGGAGAGCTCGGGTTCGGCGCACAGGTCGACCGATCCCTCGGCCACCATCATGTACGGCCAGAAGTCGCCGTACGCGCGCGTGCGCCACACCTCGCGGGTCAGGTCCAGGAAGCCGTCCAGCCTGCCCTGCTCCTCCCAGCCGCTGAGCGAGGAGTACGCGAAGGACGCGTCGGACAGTGCGGAGACCTGGGACACCTGGAGCCGGGACGCCGAGGTCAGACTGCGGCCGGTGAACGCGCCGTGGTCCTTCACGGCCCACCAGCGGCGGCCGAGGGCCGGCGCGGAGACGAGGCCGACGACGGGATGGTAGCCGCCCTCACCCGCCTCCATGAGGGCGATGAGAGTGGCCCAGACGGGGACGCCGCGGACGTAGTTCTTGGTGCCGTCGATCGGGTCGACGACCCAGCGGCGGGGGCCGGTGCCCTCCGTGCCGTACTCCTCGCCGAGGACGGAGTCCCGGGGGCGGGCGCGGGCGAGGTGACCGCGGATCAGTTCCTCGGCGGCCTTGTCCGCCTCGCTCACCGGAGTCATGTCCGGCTTCGTCTCGACCTTCAGGTCGAGGGCCTTGAAGCGGTCCATCGTCGTGGCGTCGGCGGCGTCCGCGAGGACGTGGGCGAGGCGCAGGTCGTCGAGGTAGTCCGGCATGCGGCCACGGTATCCGGCGGGGGCGGTGCGGGGCCACCAGGGGCCGGCGGGCACGGACGCGTCCGGGGCGTGAGGGCGGGGCAGGGCGCCGGTTCGGCCGGCGTGGAGCGCGGGCGTGTCAGCACGCTCCGGGGACGGGTCGCGCACCCGGCACCGCCCTCACGGCGCGGGCGGGACGCGAGGACCCTTGACAGGCACGGCGGGCCCGTCAAATCTGGGCGACGAGTCGCTTTCGGCCCAGGGAGGCGATGATGCCCGCAGCCCGGGAGTCCCTGCTCGACGCCGCCAGCACGGCGTTGGCGCGCCGGCCGTGGGCCGCCGTGCGGATGGTGGACGTGGCGTCGGCGGCCGGGGTGTCGCGGCAGACGCTGTACAACGAGTTCGGCAGCAAGGAGGGCCTCGGCCGGGCGCTCGTCCGGCGGGAGGCGGACGGGTACCTCGCCGGTGTGGAGCGTGCGCTCTCCGCGCTCGGCGACCCGCGCGAGCGGCTCACCGCGACGGCCGAGTGGACGACCGCGGCCGCCGGGGAGAACGCGCTGGTGCGCGCCATGCTCACCGGCTGCTGGGGTGCGTGGCTGCCCGCTCCGGCACCGGGGGCCGTACCGTCGTCCTCCGTCGTGCCGGCCCAGCGCCGGGCCGACGGCCCGCTGCCCACGCCCGGCGACTTCGTGGCCCTCGTGTGCGACCGCGCCGTCGCCGCCCTGTCCGGGCCCGGCGTCGCCCGGGCGGAGGCCGCCGACCTCGCCCGAACCTGCGAACTCACCGTCCGGCTCGCCCTGTCCTGCGTCGCGGCCCCGCCGGAGGGCGGCGTGTCGGAACTCGTCCGCGCCGTTCTGCCACGGAAGTTGACGGCGTGACGGCCGGACGCCTCAGTGCGCCGAGCCCGACAGCTGGAGCCCGATCACGCCGATGATGACGAAGCTGATCGAGACGATCTTCAGCGTGGAGACTAGGTCGCCCAGGAACACCATGCCGTAGATGGCGGTGCCAGCCGCCCCGATGCCGGTCCACACGGCGTACGCCGGGCCGACGTCGAGCTTCTTCAGCGACATGGTCAGCAGGCCGAAACTGCCCAGCGCGAAGGCACAGAAGGCGACCGTCGGCCAGAGCCGGGTGAAGCCGTGCGACAGCTTCAGACACACGGCGAAGCCGGTCTCGAGCACCCCGGCCACAATGACCAGCAGCCACGCCATGTGTCGTCCTTCCGTGGTCCCGTACCGTGACCGCTTCGTCGATTCACCGGCTTTTGCCGAGGCTTGTCTCCAGCTTGGTGCGATTATGCACTTGCCGGTCGCCGGGCACCGCAAACAACGCGAAGGTCAGTCGCCCTCGGTCCGCTCCCGCGTCGCCAGCAGCCGGCGCAGCGAGTACAGCCGGGCCTGATCGGCGTGGCCCTCGGCGACCCACGCGTCCAGCGCGCAGTCGGGCTCGTCGTGGCTGCACGCGCGCGGGCAGCCCTCCGTGCCCGGCTCCAGGTCCGGGAAGGCGTGGATCACGCGGGACGGGTCGATGTGGGCGAGCCCGAACGACCGTACGCCGGGGGTGTCGACGACCCAGCCGCCCAGGTCCGAGGACAGCGGCAGGGCGAGCGCGGAGGTCGTCGTGTGCCGGCCGCGTCCCGTCACCGCGTTGACGTGCCCCGTCGTACGGCGCCGGTCCTTCGGGACCAGCGCGTTGACCAGCGTCGTCTTGCCGACGCCCGAGTGGCCGACGAACGCCGTCACCTTGCCGTCCAGGTGCTCGCGCACACGGTCGGCGGCGTCGCCGTTCTCCAGCTCCTCGCGGCTGGTGACGACGAAGGGGATGTCCAACGCGCCGTACAGGCCGAGCAGTTCGTCGGGCGGGGCGAGGTCCGACTTGGTCATCACCAGCAGCGGGGTGAGGCCGCCGTCGAACGCCGCGACCAGGCAGCGGTCGATGAGCCGCGGGCGCGGCTCGGGGTCGGCGAGGGCGGTGACGATGGCGAGCTGGTCGGCGTTGGCGACGACCACCCGCTCGTAGGGGTCGTCGTCGTCCGCGGTGCGGCGCAGCACCGAGGTGCGCCCCTCGATGCGGACGATCCGGGCCAGCGTGTCCTTCGTGCCCGACAGGTCGCCGACCAGCGCGACCCGGTCGCCGACGACCGCCGCCTTGCGGCCCAGTTCGCGCGCCTTCATGGCCATGACGACCCGGTCCTCGACGAGGCAGGTCAGCCGGCCCCGGTCCACGGTGAGGACCAGGCCCCCGGCGGCGTCCTCGTGCTTGGGCCGGATGTGGGTCCGCGGCCGGTTGCCCTTGCGGTTGGGGCGGGAGCGGATGTCGTCCTCGTCGGTGTGCTTGCCGTAGCGGCGCATGGCGAACGGTCCCTACGCCCCGAGCATCCCGGTCCACAGGTCGGGGAAGTCGGGCAGCGTCTTGGCGGTCGTCGCCACGTTCTCGATCTCCACGCCCTCGACCGCGAGGCCGATGATCGCGCCGGCGGTGGCCATGCGGTGGTCCTCGTAGGTGTGGAAGACCCCGCCGTGCAGGCGGCGCGGCCGGATGTGCAGCCCGTCCGCGGTCTCGGTGACGTCGCCGCCCAGTTCGTTGATCTCCTTGGTGAGCGCGGCCAGCCGGTCCGTCTCGTGCAGGCGCAGGTGCGCCACCCCGCGCAGGGTCGAGGGGGAGTCGGCGAGGGCCGCGACGGCCGCGATGCCGGGGGTGAGCTCCCCGACCTCCCCGAGGTCCACGTCGATGCCGTGCACGGCGCCCGACCCGGTGAACACGAGACCGTACTCGGTCAGTTCGCAGTCTCCGCCCATCTCGGTGAAGATCTCGCGCAGCCGGTCGCCGGGCTGGGTGGTGCGGGCCGGCCAGTCCGGAACGACCACCCTGCCGCCGGTCACCAGCGCCGCCGCCAGGAACGGCTGGGCGTTGGACAGGTCCGGCTCGACCGTCAGGTCGCGGCCGAGCAGCGCGCCCGGCGTGACCCGCCACACGTTCGGCTCGCCGCCGGACTCCGGGGTGTCCACCTGGGCACCGACCGAGCGGAGCATGTCGACGGTCATGCGGATGTGCGGCATGGACGGCAGCGCGGAGCCGGTGTGGCGGACCTCGACGCCCTGGTTGAAGCGCGGGCCGGACAGTAGCAGGGCACTGACGAACTGCGAGGACGACGACGCGTCGATCTCGACCGGGCCGCCCTCCAGGGCGCCGCCGCCGTGCACGGTCATCGGCAGCGCGCCGCGCCCGTCGTCGTCGACGCGGGCGCCGAGCGCGCGCAGCGCGTCGATCACCCCGTGCAGCGGACGCTCGTAGGAACGGGGGTCGCCGTCAAACCGGACGGGGCCGTCGGCGAGCGTGGCGACCGGCGGGAGGAAACGCATGACCGTGCCGGCGTTCCCGACGTCGACCGTGGCGGGGCCGTGCAGCCCGGCCGGGATGACGCGCCAGAACTCACCGGTTCCGTCGGGACCGACGCCCTCCTCGATCTCGACGCCCATGGCCCGCAGCGCCCCGGCCATCAGCAGGGTGTCGCGGGAGCGCAGCGGGCGGCGCAGCCACCCGGGCTCGGAGGCGAGCGCGGCCAGCACCAGGGCGCGGTTGGTGACCGACTTGGACCCCGGCACATGGACGGTCGCGTCGACGGCCCCGCTCGCGTGCGGGGCGGGCCAGAGGGCGGTGTGCGCGGAATTCACGGTCATGGGCCCCACTTTAATGGCTGAAGCCGATCGGAGATCTTGATCAAAGGCGGCGAAATCCGACCGAAACCGTGACAGGGGAATTGCCGCGCATATATGCGGCGGATCCCGCACGGACGGCGCCGCCGACCTCGGTGCCCCCGCTCACAGCCCCAGCAGCCAGCGGCCCCCGCCGATCAGCGAGCACAGAGAGACCGCGTGGAACAGGAAGAACCACACGGCGGCCGGCGCGTGGGACAGCCGGGCCAGCTGGTCCGCGTCCGAGTCGCCGGCCCCGCCCCGCGCCCGCTTGGCCTGCAGCTCGAACGCCGGCCGCACCCCGCCCAGCAGCAGGAACCACACCGCCGCGTAGGCGAACGCCGCCTGCACCTCCGCGTCGGCCAGCCAGGACGCCAGGAGGAACGCGGCGCCGGTCAGCACGACCGTCAGCACGCCGTACGCGTTGCGGATCATCACGAGCAACGCGACCAGCAGCGCCGTCGCCACCCACAGCAGCAGCGTGATGCGCCCGGAGGCCAGCAGCGCGGCCCCGCCGAGGCCCAGCAGCGGCGGGGCCGTGTAGCCGGCGACCGCGGTGAGGACCATGCCGAGTCCGTGCGGCCTGCCCCGGCTCACGGTCAGGCCGCTGGTGTCCGAGTGGAGGGTGATCCCGACCAGCGTGCGGCCGGTGAGCAGCGCCACGAGACCGTGACCGCCCTCGTGGGCGATGGTGATCGCGTTCCGCGCTATTCGCCACAGGCCGTGCGGCACGACGACGGCGAGCGCGGCGACCAGCGTCCCGATCACCACCCACAGGCCGGGATCGGGCTGGGTGCCGGAGACCTCGTCCCAGAGGGAGGCGAGCGAGTAATCCATGTTCGGTGCGGGCTCCTCGTGTGCGCGGTCGGGCGGGTGCGGCGCGAAGCGCCTCGGTGCCGGGTGGTGGCCCGGAGACGGGCGGGCCTGGCAGTGTGGCACGTATGTGCGGACGGTATGCGGCGAGTCGTCGACCCGAGGATCTCGCAGGAATCTTCGAGATCGACAAGTGGGAGCCCGAGGAGACCCTGGAGCCCGACTACAACGTGGCCCCCACCAAGGAGGTCTACGCCGTCCTGGACCGTCCCCTGAAGGACGCCCATGACCCGAGGCCGGTTCGCCAGCTGCGGAAACTGAAGTGGGGGCTCGTCCCCTCCTGGTCCAAGACGCCCGAGGGCGGCGCCCGGATGATCAACGCCCGCGCGGAGACCGTCCACGAGAAGCCGTCCTACCGCCGTGCCTTCGCCACCCGGCGCTGCATCCTGCCCGCCGACGGCTACTACGAGTGGGTCACCGGCAAGCAGGAGCGGGACCTGGAGGTCGAGGGGCGCAGGAAGCGGCCCCGCAAGCAGCCGTACTTCGTGACCCCCGCCGATGGCTCCGTCTTCGCCATGGCGGGACTGTACGAGTTCTGGCGGGACCGGATGCTGCCGGACGACCACCCGGGGGCCTGGTGGGTGACCTGCTCGGTGATCACGACCGAGGCGGAGACCACGCCGCTGGCCGTCGCCCCGGCCGAGGGCCCGGACGTCCTGGCCGACATCCACCCCCGGATGCCGCTGATGCTGACACCGGACCGGTGGGACGCCTGGCTGGACCCGGCGCGCACCGACCCCGACGAGCTGACCTCCCTGCTCACGCCGCCGCCCGCCGGGCTGATGCGGGCGTACCCCGTCGCCACGGCCGTCAGCAACGTCCGCAACAACGGTCCGGAGCTGCTGAAGGAGCTGGCGGCGCCGGAGGAGGGCACACTCTTCTGACGTGAAGACCGAGATCATCGACACGGAGGCCGGCGCCGCCCGCATCACCTGGCACCAGGCCGCACGACCCCGCCTGGTCCTCGCCGTCGGCCACGGCGCCGGCGGCGGCATCGAGGCGCGCGACCTCACGGCACTGGCGGCGGAACTGCCCGCGCGGGGCGTGACCGTCGCCCTGGTCGAGCAGCCCTGGCGGGTGGCCGGCAAGAAGCTGGCGCCCGCGCCGAAGACCCTGGACACCGGCTGGCGGGGCGTCTGGCCCGCGCTGAACGGACCCGGCCTGCCGGTGGTCTCCGGCGGCCGCAGCGCCGGCGCCCGCGTCGCCTGCCGCACCGCGACCGAGTTGGGCGCCCGGGCCGTCCTCGCCCTGAGCTTCCCGCTGCACCCGCCGGGCAAGCCGGAGAAGTCCCGCGCCGCGGAACTGCTCGGGGCCGGGGTGCCCACCCTCGTCGTCCAGGGCGGCAACGATCCGTTCGGCAGGCCCGGGGAGTTCCCCGACGGGAGCTACGACCTGACCCCGGTGCCGTACGGCGACCACGGCTTCGCCGTGCCCAAGCGGGCCGGGATCACGCAGGACGAAGCCCTGGAGCTGATCACCGACGGCGTCGCGGAGTGGACCCGCTCACTCGGCTGAGGGCCCGGGAATGACCGGCGGGCGACCGCTGTTGTGCCGGTCGTACGTTGCTGAGTATCAGCACCGACGCCGTAGGAGAGGAAGTCTGCCGCATGGGTTCGACCTTCTGCCCGAGTCGTAGCAGCCGATCCGACCTGGACTGGACGGTGCTGCACGCGGCGAAGACCGCCCCTGTTCGGGCGGCGAGCGGGCCGGATCGTCGTCTATCCTCCGATTCGAGCGGGACCGGTTTCGGCTCCGCGACATCACTGGAGGAGGTGGGTCCGGTCACTGGGACCGACGCAGGGACCGAACACGGCCAGGCGGAGCAGCCCGAGGGCCGGGGCACGGGCGCGGAGTCGACCGCGGAGCGCAGTGCGCGCTTCGAGCGGGACGCGCTCGAGTTCCTCGACCAGATGTACTCGGCAGCGCTGCGCATGACCCGCAACCCGGCCGATGCCGAGGATCTGGTGCAGGAGACCTACGCCAAGGCGTACGCGTCCTTCCATCAGTTCCGTGAGGGCACCAACCTCAAGGCGTGGCTGTACCGCATCCTCACCAACACCTTCATCAACAGCTACCGCAAGAAGCAGCGGGAGCCCCAGCGCAGCGCCGCCGAGGAGATCGAGGACTGGCAGCTCGCGCGCGCCGAGTCGCACATGTCGACCGGTCTGCGCTCCGCCGAGTCGCAGGCGCTCGACCACCTGCCCGACTCGGACGTGAAGAAGGCGCTCCAGGCGATCCCCGAGGAATTCCGCATCGCCGTCTATCTGGCCGATGTAGAGGGCTTTGCCTACAAGGAGATCGCGGACATCATGGGGACACCCATCGGTACGGTGATGTCCCGGCTGCACCGGGGCCGCCGTCAGCTGCGCGGCATGCTGGAGGACTACGCCCGCGACCGTGGTCTGGTCCCGGCCGGCGCCGGAGAGTCGAACGAAGCGAAAGGCTCGGGGTCATGAGCTGCGGAGAGCCGCACGAGACGGATTGCAGCGAAATCCTCGACCATCTCTACGAGTTCCTCGACCGGGAGATGCCGGACTCGGACTGCGTGAAGTTCGAGCACCACTTCGAGGAGTGCTCGCCCTGCCTGGAGAAGTACGGGCTGGAGCAGGCCGTGAAGAAGCTGGTCAAGCGGTGCTGCGGACACGACGACGTACCGGGTGACCTGCGCTCCAAGGTCATGGGCCGGATCGACCTGATCCGCTCGGGCCAGTCGGTGCCCGAGCACGACGTGACGTCGGCGCCGTCCACGCCCCAGGAGTCCTGAGCCCGGCAAGCTCCGCGTGACCGTCACTCGTACGTGCTAACCCGCGGGGCATCCGCCCGCCTCCCCCTGCCGCCGTCCTAGGCTCGCGAGCCTGACAGGCATGGCCGGGGGAGGTGCTCATGGACGCGGTACCGGCGCGGGCGCGCGCGTATGTCGCCGGTGTCGTCCTCGCCGCCCTGCTCTGTCTGCGCCCGCTGCCCCAGGCGCCCACGCCCTGGTGGGCCGTACTGCTGCTCGCCGGACTGTACGCGGGCTGCGAGCAGGTCGCCCGGTCCCGTTTCGTCGGTACCTGCTACCCCGTGCTGCTCGCCGGGGCCTTCCTGCTCCCGCCGGCCGCCGCCGCGCTCGTGGCACTGCCGGGGACCCTGCTGTCCCCGGTGGCGCAGCGGCCGGCCGCCCTGCGACGGACCTGGCGGGCCGCGCAGCTGACCCTCGCCCCGTGGGCCGCGGCCCACGTGCACGCGGAGTGCGGCGGGCGGGACGCGGTCGCGGCCCCCGACTTCCCCTACGCGCTCGCGCCGGCCGGGGCCGCGGTGCTGGCCTTCTGCCTGGTGCTGACCCTGCTGGACGGCGGCATCCTGGCGCTGGCCGACCGGGTGCCGGTGCGGCGGGCGTGGCGGGGGCTGTTCCTCCGGTCGCTCGCCCCGATCGCCGTGCACGGGCTCGCCGGTCTGATGATGGCCGTCCTGTGGCGCAGCCCCTACGGCCCGGTCGCCGCGCTGCTCGTGCTCCTGCCGATGTGCGTGGCCTGGTGGGCGTTCGCCCAGTACCACCGGGAGCGAGCCGCGCACCAGGCGACCATCCGCGCCCTCGTGCAGGCCGTCGACATCAAGGACGGCTACACGCGCGGGCACAGCGAGCGGGTCGGCCACGCCTCGATGCTGATCGCCCGGGAGTTGGGTCTGGACGACGAGCGCGTGGAGACGCTGCGCTTCGCCGGGATCCTGCACGACGTGGGCAAGCTCGGCGTGCCCACCCGGCTGCTGCGCAAGGACGGGCCGCTGACGCCCGAGGAACGGCGCGTGATCGAGCTGCACCCCGAGTACGGACACGAGATGGTGCGCGGCATCCGCTTCCTCGGCGAGGCCCGCGCCGCCGTACTGCACCATCACGAACGGCTGGACGGCAGCGGATACCCCTACGGACTGGCCGGCGGCCAGATTCCCGAGTCGGCCCGGGTGGTCGCCGTCGCCGACGCCTTCGACGCGATGACGTCCACCCGGTCGTACAGCAGGGCGCGGCCCGTCGCGAAGGCCGTGGAGGAGCTCCGGCGGTGCGCCGGGACCCACTTCGACCCCCGGATGGTCGGGGCCCTGGTGCGGGCGCTGGATCACCACGGCTGGCACCCGGCCGTGACCTCCGACGGCGCGCACGCCCACCCGTCCCGTCCGGCCGACGGCCACGGCGAGGACGCGCGCGGCAGCGTGACGAGGGGGGCTTCGTGACGCCGCCGGGGGCGGCGGGGGCGGCGGGCGGCCTCCGCCCCGCCCGCACCGGACGCGGCCTGTCCGGACCGTGGCCGCGACGGGAGCGGGCCGTGACGGCGCCACGGACCCCGGCGGTGCTCCTGATGCACACCGGCGCCGCCCTCGTCGCGCTCGTGTGCCTCGCCTCCGTGCTGTGGACCGGTGTCGTCGAGCGTCCCGTCGCGCTCGCCTTCGGGGTCCTCGTCGCGCTCGGCGAGCTGACCCGGCGCACCGGGGGCGAGGGCCGGGAGACCGCGCCGCTCGGGACCGCCGGGGCGCTGGCGTACGCCCTGCTCGGGGAGAACGCCGGACGGCCCGTGCACCACGGGGCCGCCCAGACCGTCACCGTGGTGCTCGTCGCCTCCCTGCTCGGCAGCGTCCCGCACATCGCGCGCGGACACGGACCCGTGCTCGACCACCTGGCGCGGCGCCTGCTCACCGTCGCCTTCGCCGCCGTGTGCTTCCAGCCGCCGGCCGCCCGGGGCACCTTCCACGACTGGGGCGGCCCCGCCCACGCGCTGCTGCTGATCGCGCTGCTCGCCCTGACCGCACTGTGCGACGCCGTGCTCGCCGCGGCGCCGGCCCACGCGCGTACGGGGTGGCCCTTCGGCCCGCTGCTGCGCGAGGAACTGCGCGCCATGGTCGGCGTCACCTCCGCGGTGTGCGCGACGGGGGCGGTGATGGCACTCGCGGTGGCCGTCGCGGGACTGTGGGCACTGCCCGTCTTCTGCGTGCCGCTGCTGCTCACGCAGCTGTCCTACCGGCGGTACGCCGCCGTCCGGGCCACCTACCGGCAGACCATCGCCTCCCTGGCCCGGGCCACCGAGATCGCCGGGTACACCCCCGCCGGGCACGCCCGCCGCGTCGCCGAGCTCAGCGCGGCCGTCGGACGCGACCTGGGGCTGTCCGGGCCCGAGCTGACGGTGCTGGAGTACGCGGCCCTCATGCACGACATCGGACAGCTGAGCCTCGTAGACCCGGTCCCGGCGGGAGCCACGGCCGGCCTGCCCGTGGCCGAACAGCGGCGGATCGCGCTGCTCGGCGGGGCCGTCGTCCGCCAGACCGGGGTCGACGCCGCGGTCGCAGTGGTGGTGGAGCGGCAGGCCGACCCCTGCCACGACCAGCCGGTCGCGGCGCGGATCGTGCGCGCGGTGAACGCCTACGAGGAGAAGGCGCGGGACGCCGGCCCCGGCGGCGACCTCTCCGCGCTGGAGGAGCTGCGCCTCGCCACCGCGGGCGACTACGCTCCCGACGTCGTGGAGGCACTGGCCCGAGTGCTCTCCCGAGGCAGCCTTACCTCGCCCTCGGCTGGGTAACCCATGGGTAATGAGCGCCCCGCAGGCCGTACATGGTTTGATGCGCAGGAGAGGGTGTCCGGGGGCGCGAAAAGGCACAGCCAGCCCACAGAACGGAACTGGCAGGCGGGAATCGTGAGGATCTTCGGCAAGGGACGGCACCGGCCCTCCGCCTCCTGGCGGCAGGCCACCGACCGTGCGTTCACGCTGATCGGCGACGGTCGCTACGAGGACGCGGGCGCGCTGCTGACGCGGGCCGCCGACCTGGAACCCTGGCTGTCGGAGTCGTGGTTCAACCTCGCCCTGCTGCACAAGTTCCGGCACGACTGGGAGCAGGCCAGAGCTGCGGGCCTGCGGGCCGTGGCGCTGCTCGACCGGGACAGCGGGGCGCCCGACTGGTGGAACGTGGGCATCGCCGCGACCGCTCTGCAGGACTGGCCCCTGGCCCGCCGCGCGTGGCAGGCCTACGGGCTGAAGACGCCCGGCGACGCGACGGACGCCGGCGAACCCCTCGGCATGGACCTCGGCAGCGCGGCCGTACGGCTGTCTCCCGAGGGTGAGGCCGAGGTGGTGTGGGGGCGGCGGCTCGACCCCGCCCGCATCGAGGTGCTGTCCATTCCGCTGCCGTCCTCCGGGCGGCGCTGGGGCGAGGTCGTGCTGCACGACGGCGTCCCGCACGGGGAGCGGACCACGGCCGCCGGACACGCCTACCCGGTCTTCGACGAGATCGAGCTGTGGGCGCCGTCGCCCGTGCCCACCTGGGTGGTCCTCCTGGAGGCCGCCACCGAGGCGGACCGGGACGCGCTGGAGCAGCTCGCCGCCGACGCCGGGTTCGCCGCCGAGGACTGGTCGTCCTCCGTGCGGCTGCTGTGCCGGACGTGCTCGGAGTCCCGGATGCCGTCCGACGAGGGCGACGGCGAGCATCTCGACCCGCACGACCAGAGCGAGCCGGGGCACCCGGGGCCGCTCGGGCACCGGACCGACGGGCAGCTGTGGGTGCCGGAGCGGGAGTGCGGTGTGGCCGCGCCGGCCTCCCTGGTGCGGGGGCTGCTGGACGGGTGGGTGGCGGACAGCCCGGATTCCCGGGACTGGCGGGATCTCGAAGAGGTCTGCTGAGGCCGTCGTCCCTTTCCCCGTACCCTGTATCAGGCATCACCCGGGTTTCATGAGGAAGGCGTACGTCGGTCATGGCGCAGCAGGACACCGATCAGCAGCACACGGGCGTGCTCCCCGTGGACGACGAGGGCTTCGTCGTGGACACCGAGGACTGCGAGGAGCGCGAGACGGCCTGGCGTGAGCGCGGTACCTCGCGGCCGATCACGGTGGTCGGCAATCCGGTGCTGCACAAGGAGTGCCAGGACGTCACCGACTTCGGCGAGGACCTCCAGCAGCTGGTCGCGGACATGTTCGCCAGCCAGCGCACCGCCGAGGGCGTGGGCCTGGCCGCCAACCAGATCGGCGTCGACAAGAAGGTCTTCGTCTACGACTGCCCCGACGACGAGGGCGTCCGCCACGTCGGCGTGGTCTGCAACCCGCGGCTCGTCGAGCTGCCCGCCGACCGGCGCCGCCTCGACGACAGCAACGAGGGCTGCCTGTCGGTGCCGACCGCCTACGCGCCGCTCGCCCGCCCCGACTACGCCGAGGTGACCGGGCAGGACGAGAAGGGCGACCCGATCAAGGTGCGCGGCACCGGCTACTTCGCACGGTGTCTGCAGCACGAGACCGACCACCTCTACGGGTACCTCTACATCGACCGGCTCTCCAAGCGCGAACGCAAGGACGCGCTGCGGCAGATGGCCGAGAACGAGCCGCGCTACCCCGTGGTCGCGAACGACTGAGCCTCACCTCCGCCTCACAAGCCCCAGACGCACGGCGCCCGTTCGGTCCCACCCGAGCGGGCGCCGTTCGTGTGTCCGCGACTCGTTTCTTCCCTGCTGCTCGCCCGGAGATCCCGAAGCCGACACACAACAGGAGGATTCAGGCGCCGTGGGGTAGTGAATGGAGCAAATCCGTTCCCAGGACGGTCAGTTGTGGTGCTGAATGGTTGAGCGGGGATACGCAACGGCGCACGCCCCGCTCAGCGAGAGGTGTGCGCCACCGGCGGCTGAGAGGGGTTTGTTCGTGCATGCTTTCCCACACGGCAACACAGCGACACCGACCGCGATCGCAGTTCCACCGCAGCTCTCACTCCCGGTGATCGAGGCGGAATTCACCCGGCGACTGCACCCGTATTGGCCGAAGCTCCAGGAGAAGACCCGCACGTGGCTGCTCGAAAAGCGGCTCATGCCGGCGGACAAGGTCGAGGAATATGCCGATGGCCTGTGCTACACCGACCTCATGGCCGGGTACTACCTCGGCGCCCCCGACGAGGTCCTCCAGGCGATAGCCGACTACAGCGCGTGGTTCTTCGTCTGGGACGACCGGCACGACCGTGACATCGTCCACGGCCGGCCGGCCGCCTGGCGGCAGCTGCGGGACCGGCTGCACACGGCCCTGGACTCGCCCGCGGACCACCTGCACCACGAGGACGCGCTGGTCGCCGGTTTCGCCGACAGTGTGCTGCGGCTGTACGCCTTCCTGCCGCCGACGTGGAACGCCCGGTTCGCCCGGCACTTCCACGCGGTGATCGAGGCGTACGACCGGGAATTCCGCAACCGCACCCACGGAGTCGTGCCCGGAGTCGAGGAGTACCTGGCACTGCGCCGGCTCACCTTCGCGCACTGGATCTGGACCGACCTGCTGGAGCCGAGCGCCGGGTGCGAACTCCCGGATGCCGTCCGAAAACACCCCGCATACCGGCGGGCGGCACTGCTGAGCCAGGAATTCGCCGCCTGGTACAACGACCTCTGCTCGCTGCCGAAGGAACTAGCGGGCGACGAGGTCCACAATCTCGGAATCAGTCTCATCACCCATCACCAACTGACCCTGGAAGAATCGATAGAGGAAGTCCGGCGGCGCGTCGAGGAATGTGTCACGGAATTCCTCGTCGCCGAACAGGACGCCTTGCGGTTCGCCGACTGGCTCGCCGACGGGACCGTGCGCGGAAAGGAACTGAGCGGCGCCGTGCGGGCCTGCGTCGGCAATATGCGGAACTGGTTCAGTTCCGTCTACTGGTTCCATCACGAGTCCGGCCGTTACATGGTCGACAGCTGGGACGACCGGTCCACGCCCCCGTACGTCAACAACGAAGCGGCAGGTGAGAAATGACCGTCGATTCGGTCAACCCCGGGACCCGGACCGACGACGCGGCGGAGCTGCGCGAGCCGCCCGTCGCGGGCGGCGGCGTCCCGCTCCTCGGGCACGGCTGGAGGCTGGCCCGCGACCCGCTGGCCTTCATGGCCCAGCTGCGCGACCACGGCGACGTCGTACGCATCCGGCTCGGCCCGAAGACCGTGTACGCGGTCACCACTCCGGCGCTCACCGGCGCCCTCGCGCTGAGCCCCGACTACCACATCGCCGGCCCGCTGTGGGAGTCGCTGGAGGGCCTGCTCGGCAAGGAGGGCGTGGCGACCGCCAACGGCCCGCTGCACCGGCGCCAGCGGCGCACCATCCAGCCCGCCTTCAAACTGGACGCGATCCCCGCCTACGGGCCGATCATGGAGGAGGAGGCGCACGCGCTCACCGAGCGCTGGCGGCCGGGGGAGACCGTCGACGCCACCTCCGAGTCCTTCCGCGTCGCCGTGCGCGTCGCGGCCCGGTGCCTGCTGCGCGGCCAGTACATGGACGAGCGCGCCGAGCGCCTGTGCGTAGCCCTCGCCACCGTCTTCCGCGGCATGTACCGGCGGATGGTCGTCCCGCTGGGGCCGCTGTACCGGCTGCCGCTGCCGGCCAATCGCGAATTCAACAATGCGCTGGCCGATCTGCACCTCGTGGTGGACGAGATCATCGCCGAGCGTCGCGCGTCCGGCCAAAAGCCGGACGATTTGCTGACGGCTTTGCTGGAGGCCGAGGACGACAATGGCGACCCGATCGGGGAACAGGAGATCCACGACCAGGTCGTCGCGATCCTCACCCCCGGCAGCGAAACCATCGCCTCCACGATCATGTGGTTGCTCCGGGCACTTGCCGAACACCCGGAACATGCCGACCGCATACGCGACGAGGTGGAAGAGGTGACCGGTGGACGTCCTGTGGCATTCGAGGACGTTCGCCGGCTCACGCACACCGGCAATGTCATCGTGGAGGCCATGCGTTTGCGCCCCGCGGTATGGGTATTGACGCGGCGCGCGGTGGTCGAGACGGAACTCGGTGGCTATCGCATTCCGGCCGGGGCGGACATCATCTACAGTCCGTACGCAATCCAGCGCGATCCGAAGTCGTACGCCCGCAACCTGGAGTTCGACCCGGACCGATGGCTTCCGGAGCGCGTGACGGAACTGCCGAAATACGCCATGCGGCCGTTCAGCGTGGGCAATCGCAAGTGCCCGAGCGACCACTTCTCGATGGCGCAGCTGACGCTGATCACGGCGGCGCTCGCCGCCAGGTACCGCTTCGAGCAGGTGCCGGGCTCGAACGACGCGGTGCGCGTCGGCATCACACTGCGTCCGCACGACCTGCTGGTCAGGCCCGTAGCGAGGTGAGTGCCGCGGCGGCGCGGCTCAGGCGGCGGCCTCGGAGCCCCGGAAGGTGCGCCGGTAGGCGTGCGGGGTGGTGCCGAGAGCCCTGACGAACTGGTGCCTCAGGGCCGCCGCCGTACCGAAGCCGGTGCGCCGGGCCACCGTGTCCATCGTCTCGTCCGTCGCTTCCAGCAGCCGCTGGGCCAGCAGCACGCGCTGGCGCAGGATCCAGCGGTAGGGCGTCGTGCCCGTCTCCTGCTGGAAGCGGCGGGCGAAGGTGCGCGGGGACATGAGCGCCCGGGCCGCGAGCTGCTCGACGGCGACCTCCTGGTCGAGGTGCTGCTCCATCCATGCCAGCACCTCGCCTACGGTGTCGCAGGAGGAGCGCGGCAGCGGCCGCTCGATGTACTGCGCCTGACCGCCGTCCCGGTGCGGCGGTACGACCATGCGCCGGGCGATCTTGTTGGCGACCTCCGGCCCCTGCTCCTTGCGCACGATGTGCAGACAGGCGTCGATCCCGGCGGCCGTGCCGGCGGAGGTGATCACCGGGTCCTCGTCGACGTAGAGCACGTCCGCCTCGACCCGTGCCCCCGGGTGCCGCCGGGCCAGCTCGTCGGCGTGGTGCCAGTGCACCGCGCACCGCCGCCCCTCCAGCAGCCCCGCGGCACCGAGCACGAAGACCCCCGAGCACACGCTCAGCACCCGCGTCCCCCGGTCCACGGCCCGCCGCAGGGCGTCCAGCAGCGCGGGCGGATACTCCCGGCGCGTGAAGTCGCTCCCGGCCGGCACGGTGATCAGGTCCGCCTCGTCCAGCCGGTCGAGCCCGTACGGCGTCGACACGGTGAGCCCTCCGACGTGGGTGCGCAGCGTCGGGCCCTCCGCGGACACCACCGCGAAGTCGTACCGGGGAAGCCCGTCGTCGCTGCGGTCGATGCCGAACACCTCGCACACGACGCCGAGTTCGAAGGGATGCGCGCCGTCCAGCAGAACGGCGGCCACGTTCTTCAGCATGCTGACAGTGTGCCCCGGAAGTGGCAGGAAATCGAGGCCCTGCGGCAGTCCTGCCACTCCCGGTAAGGAGTCCGAGGCGTGACAGTAGTGACATGACCGCAGACCAGACAGAAGCCCTGATCGGAATGCTCGCGACCTTCGGACTCCTGGTCCTCATGGTCCTCCCCTCGGTGTTCGGCATCGTGCGCGACCGGCGCGTCGACCGTCAGCTCAGGGAGGCCCGGAGGGACCAGGAGACCCGGGAGACCATCCGGAAGGAGACGCCTCAGAAGTCCTCGGACAGGTCGACGGTGCCCTCCACCGCCACCTGGTACGCCGAGGGGCGCCGCTCGAAGAAGTTGGTCAGCTCCTGAACCCCCTGGAGCTCCATGAAGGAGAAGGGGTTCTCGGAGCCGTACACCGGGGCGAAGCCGAGGCGCGTCAGGCGCTGGTCGGCCACGCACTCCAGGTACTGCCGCATCGAGTCGGTGTTCATGCCCGGGAGGCCGTCACCGCACAGGTCGCGCGCGAACTGCAGCTCGGCCTCGACGGCCTCCCGCAGCATGTCGGTGACCTGCCGGCGCAGCTCGTCGTCGAAGAGGTCCGGCTCCTCCTTGCGGACGGTGTCGACCACGTCGAAGGCGAAGGACATGTGCATCGTCTCGTCGCGGAACACCCAGTTGGTGCCGGTGGCCAGGCCGTGCAGCAGGCCCCGGCTGCGGAACCAGTACACGTAGGCGAAGGCGCCGTAGAAGAACAGGCCCTCGATGCACGCGGCGAAGCAGATGAGGTTGAGCAGGAAGCGGCGGCGGTCGGCCCTGGTCTCCAGGCGGTCGATCGACTCGACCGAGTCCATCCACCGGAAGCAGAACTCGGCCTTCTCGCGGATCGAGGGGATGTTCTCCACGGCCGCGAAGGCGGCGGCACGGTCGTCCGGGTCGGGCAGATAGGTGTCCAGCAGCGTCAGGTAGAACTGGACGTGGACGGCCTCCTCGAAGAGCTGCCGGCTCAGGTACAGCCGCGCCTCGGGGGAGTTGATGTGCTTGTAGAGGGTCAGCACCAGGTTGTTAGCGACGATGGAGTCGCCCGTCGCGAAGAAGGCCACCAGCCGTCCGATGAGGTGCTGCTCCTCGGGGCTGAGCTTCGCGAGGTCGGCGACGTCCGAGTGGAGGTCGACCTCCTCGACGTGCCAGGTGTTCTTGATGGCGTCGCGGTAGCGCTCGTAGAAGTCCGGGTAGCGCATGGGGCGCAGGGTCAGTTCGAAGCCCGGGTCGAGCAGGTTCTTCACGGCGGGGGTCTCGGTGGTCATTACTGGCAGGCCTCGCAGGACTCGGGGTTTTCCAGGGAGCAGGCGACCGCTTCGGGGTCCGGGGCGGCCTGCACGGGCACGGTGGCCCGGCCGGCGGCGCGCGCGATCCGGGTCGCCGGGCGGGAACGCAGGTAGTACGTGGTCTTCAGGCCCTGCTTCCAGGCGTAGGCGTACATCGAGGACAGCTTCCCGATGGTCGGCGTCTCCAGGAACAGGTTCAGCGACTGGGCCTGGTCGAGGTACGGGGTACGGGCGGCGGCCATGTCGATGAGGGCGCGCTGCGGGATCTCCCACGCGGTGCGGTACAGCGCGCGCACGTCCTCGGGGATCCACGCGAAGCCCTGCACCGAGCCGTTCGCCTCGCGCAGCGCCTCGCGGGTGCGGGCGTCCCACACGCCGAGCCGCTTGAGGTCGTCGACCAGGTACGAGTTGACCTGCAGGAACTCCCCGGACAGCGTCTCGCGCTTGAACAGGTTGGACACCTGCGGCTCGATGCACTCGTAGACGCCCGCGATGGAGGCGATCGTGGCGGTCGGCGCGATGGCGAGGAGCAGCGAGTTGCGCAGCCCGGTCGTCGCGATACGCGTCCGCAGCGCCGCCCAGCGCTCCGGCCAGGCCGTCCGCACGTCGTAGTGGTCGGGGTGCAGCACGCCCCGGGCGGTGCGGGTCTTCTCCCAGGCCGGCAGCGGGCCGTTGCGCTCGGCGAGGTCGGCGGACGTCTCGTACGCGGCGAGCATGATCCGCTCGGCGATGCGCGTGGACAGGGCCCTGGCCTCGGCGGAGTCGAAGGGCAGGCGCAGCCGGAAGAAGACGTCCTGCAGGCCCATCGCGCCGAGGCCGACCGGGCGCCAGCGGGCGTTGGAGCGGCCCGCCTGCTCGGTCGGGTAGAAGTTGATGTCGACAACCCGGTCCAGGAAGGTGACCGCGGTGCGGACGGTGGCGTCCAGCCGCTCCCAGTCGATGTCGCCGCCGGTCACGAAGGCGCCGAGGTTGACCGACCCGAGGTTGCAGACCGCCGTCTCCCCGTCGTCCGTGACCTCCAGGATCTCCGTGCAGAGGTTGGAGGAGTGCACGACGTGGCCCGGCTCGGCGGTCTGGTTGGCGGTGCGGTTGGCGGTGTCCTTGAAGGTCATCCAGCCGTTGCCGGTCTGTGCGAGGGTGCGCATCATGCGGCCGTACAGCTCGCGGGCCGGGAGGGTCTTCCTGGCCAGGCCCTTCGCCTCGGCCTCCCGGTAGGCCGCGTCGAACTCCGCGCCCCACAGGTCGGCCAGCTCCGGCACGTCCGAGGGCGAGAACAGCGACCACGGCCCGTCCGCGTCCACCCGGCGCATGAACTCGTCCGGGATCCAGTGCGCGAGGTTCAGGTTGTGCGTGCGCCGGGCGTCCTCGCCGGTGTTGTCCCGCAGCTCCAGGAACTCCTCGATGTCGGCGTGCCAGGTCTCCAGGTAGACCGCCGCCGCGCCCTTGCGCCGGCCGCCCTGGTTCACCGCGGCGACCGAGGCGTCCAGCGTCTTCAGGAACGGGACGATGCCGTTGGAGTGCCCGTTGGTGCCGCGGATCAGTGAACCCCGGGCGCGGACGCGGGAGTAGGCGATGCCGATGCCGCCGGCGTGCTTGGACAGGCGCGCGACCTGGTGGAGGCGGTCGTAGAGGGAGTCCAGCTCGTCCAGGGGGGAGTCGAGGAGGTAGCAGGACGACATCTGGGCGTGCCGGGTGCCGGAGTTGAAGAGGGTGGGGGAGGAGGGCAGGTAGTCCAGGCGGCTCATCAGCCCGTACAGCGCGGCGACCTCGTCCACCGACCGGTCGGTGTCGTCCTCGGCGAGTCCGGCGGCCACGCGCAGCAGGAAGTGCTGGGGCGTCTCGACGACCTTGCGGGTGAGCGGGTGCCGGAGCAGATAGCGGCTGTACAGCGTGCGCAGCCCGAAGTAGCCGAAGCGGTCGTCGGCGGCCGGGTCGGTCAGCGCGTCCAGGCGGGCCGCGTGCAGCCGGACGAACCCGGCCGTGCGGTCGGCGATCAGGCCCTCGCGGTGGCCGGTCGCGACGGACTCGGTGAAGGAGGTGACGCCCTGGGAGGCGGCCTCGGCGCGGATGCCGAGGGTCAGCAGCCGGGCGGCCAGCCGGGAGTAGACCGGGTCCTCCGAGATCAGACCGGCCGCGGCCTCCGTGGCGAGCTCCCGCAGTTCCGCCTCGTCGGCCCGCGCGGACCGGCCGCGCAGTGCGGCGGCGGCGACCCGGCCGGGGTCGGCGTCGGGGAGGTCGGCGGTGAGGCCGGTCAGGGTCCGCAGCAGGGCGGCACCGGGTCCGTCGGGTTCCTCGGTCACGGGGATCGCAGAAGCCGTCGCAGCGGACACTGAGGCCGGGTCGGCTGGCGCGATGGTCACGTGGGGCACTCCCTCGCTCGGCACGGGGCCAGGCGGAGGGCAGGGGGCAGCTCACGAGCGCGCGCGGCGTCGCGTCCACCGGCCCATTCCGCGAGGCCCGGACGTCATGGCACCCGGACCGGGACGGCCGGGCGCACTGTCGGCAGGTCCTCGGACTCGAGCCCGTGGCGCTCACGCGGATACGCGAACACACACGAGTACACCGTTGCGGGACAGTTCCGGATTCACACCGGATTCCCCTGCGGCGACAGCGAGCATGAGCATACATCTTGTGCCGGGTTCCGCGAGCACCCCCAGATGTTGTGCCGCGCCGGTGTCAGAGCGTCAGTTGGTAGGTGAGCAGCGTGATGTCGTCGAGCCCCGGCACGGGGTTCCAGTCCCGCTCGGGCGTGCGGACGAAGCCCAGGCGTTCGTAGAGCCGGTGGGCGGTGCGCATCGTCCGCTGCGTCGACAGCACGACGCGTGCGCAGCCCCCGACGGCCCGGGCGCGGTCGACGCACGACCGCACGAGGGCCTCGCCGACGCCGCGTCCCCGCGCCTCGTGGTGGACGGCGAGCATGCGTATCTCGGCCTCGCCGGGCCGGGCGATGTCGGCCATGGGGCCGCCGGACGGCACGAAGGTCACGCCGCCGAGGATCCGCCCGTCCGCTGCGGCGGCGAGCACCTGGGCCGCCGCGGCCCGCTTGGCGACGTCCCGCAGCTCGCCGAGGTAGGAATCGCTCTCCCCGAAGTCGAGCAGTCCGTCGTCGAGATAGGCGCGGGCGGTGATGTCGCCGAGGGCCCGGTACTCGTCGGGTGACGCCTGTCTGATCACGAAGTCCATGGGCCGAGTGTGCCCCACGGGTACGACGACGGGCCGCCGGATTTCTCCGGCGGCCCGTCGGATCGGGGGATCAGTGCGAGGTGCCCGCGGTGGCCGGGGGCAGCTCCGTCTGGACGCCCGGGTCGCCCGCGTCCGCCGTGTAGTCGCCCGGCCGGGTCTCGTCGACGCCCTCGGGTGCCTTGACGGCCTTCAGGACGAAGGTCAGGACCACGGTGACCAGGACGTTCAGCACGAAGGCGGTGAGGCCGATGTAGCCGATCTCGCCGATGCCCGGGATCTCCTTCGAGGACCCGCCGAAGTGCGCCTGCGTCGGCGAGGCGACCCCGTAGGCGGCGGCCGTGCCGTAGACCATGCCGACCGCCCAGCCGCCGAGCAGGGCCCAGCGGTGGAACCAGCGGGTGAACAGACCGCCCACCAGGGCCGGGAAGGTCTGCAGGATCCAGATGCCGCCGAGCAGCTGGAAGTTGATCGCGACGGTCTTGTCCATGCCGAGGACGAAGATCAGCGCGCCCACCTTCACCAGCAGCGACACCAGCTTGGAGACCTTCGTCTCCTGTTCCGGGGTGGCGTCGGGCTTGATGAAGTCCTTGTAGATGTTGCGGGTGAAGAGGTTCGCGGCCGCGATCGACATGATCGCCGCCGGCACCAGGGCGCCGATGCCGATCGCCGCGAAGGCCACGCCCGCGAACCAGTCCGGGAACATGTCCTCGAACAGCTGCGGGATCGCCAGCTGGCCGTTGTCCACCTTGACGCCGGCCGCGATCGCCATGAAGCCCAGCAGCGCGAGCAGGCCGAGCATCAGGGAGTACAGCGGCAGGATCGTGGTGTTGCGGCGGATCACCTCACGGCTGCGGGAGGACAGCGTCGCGGTGATCGAGTGCGGGTACATGAAGAGCGCGAGCGCCGAGCCGAGCGCCAGCGTGGCGTACGTCCACTGGCTCGCCTCGCCCGGCACCACCGCGCCGCGCGGCTTCCCGGTGGCCTCGTTGGTCTGGCCGAACGCCTCGCCCGCCTTGGCGAAGATGTCGTCGAAGCCGCCGAGCTTGATCGGGATGTAGATGATCGCCACGGCGATCACGATGTAGATCAGCGTGTCCTTCACGAACGCGATCAGCGCGGGGGCGCGCAGACCCGACGAGTAGGTGTACGCCGCCAGCACACCGAAGGCGATCAGCAGCGGCAGGTCCTTGACGAACCAGTTGGTGTCCTCCCCGCCGCCGACGCCCATCACGTCGAGCACGGCCTGGATGCCGACCAGCTGGAGCGCGATGTACGGCATCGTGGCGAGGATGCCGGTGACGGCGACCGCCAGCGACAGGCCCTTCGAACCGAACCGGCCGCGCACGAAGTCCGAGGTCGTCACGTACCCGTGCTTGTGGGAGACCGACCACAGGCGGGGCAGGAAGGTGAAGATCAGCGGGTAGACCAGGATCGTGTACGGCACCGCGAAGAAGCCGGACGCGCCGGCCGCGTAGATCGCCGCCGGGACGGCCACGAAGGTGTACGCCGTGTAGAGGTCGCCGCCCAGCAGGAACCAGGTGACCCAGGTGCCGAACGAGCGGCCGCCGAGGCCCCACTCGTCGAGGCTGTGCTCGTTCTCGGCCTTGCGCCAGCGGGCGGCCAGGAAGCCCATCGCGGTGACGAGCACGAAGAAGAGGATGAAGACGGCGAGTGCGACGCCGTTCACGCCGTCGTTCACTTGGTCCCGCCTTCCCGGCGGGCGCGCTGGTCACGCTGCCAGAGCTTGTACGCCGTCACCGTGAGCAGGGTGGAGATCAGCACCCATGCCATCTGGTACCAGTAGAAGAACGGGATGCCGATGAGGGCGGGGTCCGTCTTGGCGTACGACCCGACCCACAGCATGGCGACGAACGGTGCGACAAGACAGAGGCCGATGACGACGCGCACCGGCGTCACCGTCGGCCCTCTGTTCACTTCCGGGGCTTGCGACATGCGGTGGCTCCGTCCCCTCGCTGATCACCTGGTGCAGTGCGCACGAAAATGTAGGTGACGGCGTCTGGAAAGCGGAAGACCTCGTCCGTATATCGGTCCTCAACCGCAACGTCGCACGCCACGCGGCCGGGGCGGCTCCTGGAGCCTGTCGTCCGGATCACGCCGGCGTCGCGGGGCGTGGCACGCCCGGGACGCACCGGCTCTCTCAGCCGGCCTGACCCGAACGACGGACCCCAGGGGGTGTCGTTCGGATCTTGCCGGGGTCGCGGGGTCCGGCACGCGCATCTGCGGCGTTGTCGTCGGTTGCCAGGGCTCCGCCCTGGCGCCCTCCTCCGCCTTGCATCTGCACGCACCAGACCCCGCTCGGGTCGGTCTGCAAGGCACCGTTGCCTGGAGTCGTCCTGATCCAAACGACACCCCCTAGTCCTGGGGGCGCTTCAGCCTGGCCACGAACTTGTAGCGGTCGCCGCGGTAGACCGACCGCACCCACTCCACCGGCTGGCCCGTGCGGTCCAGCGAGTGCCGGGAGAGCATCAGCATCGGCAGGCCGACGTCGGTGCCGAGCAGGCCGGCCTCGCGCGGGGTGGCCAGCGAGGTCTCGATGGTCTCCTCGGCCTCGGCGAGATGGACGTCGTACACCTCGGCGAGGGCGGTGTAGAGGGAGGTGTACTTCACCAGCGACCTGCGCAGGGCGGGGAAGCGCTTCGCCGACAGATGGGTCGTCTCGATGGCCATGGGCTCGGCGTTGGCCATGCGCAGCCGCTCGATGCGCAGCACCCGCCCGCCCGCCGTGATGTCCAGCAGCCCGGCGAGGCGTTCGTCGGCGGTGATGTAGCCGATGTCCAGCAGCTGCGAGGTGGGTTCGAGGCCCTGGGCCCGCATGTCCTCGGTGTACGAGGTGAGTTGCAACGCCTGCGACACCTTGGGCTTGGCGACGAAGGTGCCCTTGCCCTGGATGCGCTCGAGGCGGCCCTCGACGACCAGCTCCTGCAGGGCCTGGCGCACGGTCGTGCGCGAGGTGTCGAACTCGGCGGCCAGCGTGCGCTCGGGCGGGACCGGCGTGCCCGGCGCCTGCGTCCGGGTCATGTCGAGCAGGTGCTTCTTCAGTCGGTAGTACTTGGGCACGCGCGCGGTACGGACGGTCGCCCCACCCTCGTTCTCCGCACTGCTGACCTCGGTGCTCATGCTCTGCCTTCCCGGCTCCGGGTGCCGAAGCGACCGACATCCCCTGTCGGCCACGGCTCACATCGTGGCACGGGTTCGTGCCGGGAGGATCCCGCACGCTCCGTGATCCCTTCTGTATACCTCCGAGGTTCCCGTTGGTCTAGTCCACCGCGCCGTCCGAGGCGGCTGGTACGCGCCGCCGGGCCGGTGGCGGCACCTCTTCCGGCGGCGGTGGTACACCCGGCGCCGGTCCGTCCGATGTGTCGCTTGCGCAATGAAAGGTCCCTGCATATCTCGGTCGCATCACGGACGCCCGGAGGGCGCTTGAACACCCTTGACAGCCCTATTGGTCTGGGCCAAGCTCCCCCTACTGGTCTACACCATTGGTCCAGGTCCCGGCCCCATGGGCGGTCCGCGTCGACGAGCAACCGCGGGGAGGCAGGGGGGTTTTGTGGCATCCCTGAGGAGGGTGGCGTGAAGCGCAAGCTGATAGCCGCGATCGGTATCGCGGGCATGATGGTCTCGATCGCGGCGTGCGGGGGCGACGACGGCGGCGACGACGGCAAGAAGGCCGGGGCGGACGGCTACGCCGGCCAGACGCTGACCGTGTGGGTGATGGACGGCTCCTCGCCCGACCAGTGGCAGGCGGACCTCGCCAAGGAGTTCGAGGCGAAGACCAAGGCCAAGGTCAAGTTCGAGATCCAGAAGTGGAACGGTATCCAGCAGAAGCTGACCACCGCCCTCTCCGAGGAGAACCCGCCCGACGTCTTCGAGATCGGCAACACCCAGACCCCGGCCTACGCCAAGACCGGCGGCCTGGCGGACCTGGGCGACCTCAAGAGCGGGCTCGGCGCCGACTGGTCCGAGTCCCTCAACGAGTCCGCGGTCTTCGACGGCAAGCAGTACGCCGCCCCGTGGTTCGTGGTCAACCGCGTGGTCGTCTACAACAAGAAGATCTGGGCGGACGCGGGCATCAAGGACACGCCCAAGACCCGCGACGAGTTCTACGACGACCTCAAGACGATCGGCGAGAAGACCGACGCCGAGCCGATCTACCTGCCCGGCCAGAACTGGTACCACTTCGTGGGCCTGGCCGTCGGTGAGGGCGCCGAGCTGGTCAAGAAGGACGGCGACAAGTACGTCTCCAACCTGGCCGACCCGAAGATCGCCGCGGCCACCGAGACCTACAAGAAGTTCCAGGCCCTCTCCAAGGCCCCCAAGGACAAGGACGAGGCCACCCCGCAGCAGGGCGAGATCTTCGCCAAGGGCAAGACCGGCGCCTTCATCGGCATGGGCTGGGAGGCCGGCACGGCGATCACCGCCAACCCGGCGATCGAGAAGGACCTCGGCTACTTCACCATCCCGGGTGCCACGGCCGGCAAGCCCGAGGGCGTCTTCCTCGGCGGCTCCAACCTGGCCGTCGCCGCGGGCAGCAAGAAGCAGGAGCTGGCCAAGGAGTTCCTGAAGCTGGCGCTCTCCGACAAGTACGAGGGTGCGCTGGCCAAGGCCAACGGCGTCATCCCGAACAAGGAGTCGCTGCAGAGCAACCTCCAGGGCAACGCCGCCGCCGAGGCCGCCGCGCCGGCCGCCGCGGGCGGTGGCACCACCCCGCTGATCCCGGAGTGGGCCGCGGTCGAGAACGACCCCAACCCGATCAAGACCTATCTGACGGCCGTGCTGAAGGGCAAGTCCCCGGCGGAGGCCGCCAAGCAGGTCGAAGGTGAGTTCAACAAGCGCCTGGCGCAGCAGCAGTAACACCGGGTGAGCCGGGGCGGGGGCCGCTGCACGAGGGCCCCCGCCCCGGCTCGAGTGGGACAGGTCGAGAAGAAGAGAGACCGCGAGCATGACCGTGCAGACCGAACGGCCGCCCCGAGGCCCGTCGGACGTCCGCAAGGCGGACGGCGGGAACACCGGCCAGGCGAAACCGAGAGCCGCGTCGCGCGCCGGCGCGCTCGTCCCGTACCTGTTGCTGCTGCCGGCCTGCGCGGCCACGGTGCTGCTGCTCGGGTGGCCGCTGCTGAAGGACGGCCTGCTGTCCTTCCAGAACCTCAACATGGCGCAGCTGATCCAGCACGTCACCGAGTGGACCGGCGTCGACAACTACAAGGAGGTCCTCACCGGCGAGGACTTCTGGCGGGTCACCCTCCGCTCGATCCTGTTCACGGCGGTCAACGTCGTCCTCACCATGGTGCTGGGCGGCCTGATCGGCCTGCTGCTCGCCCGCCTCGGCAGGGTGATGCGGCTCGTACTGCTGATCGGCCTGGTGCTGGCGTGGGCGATGCCGGTGGTCGCCGCGACCACCGTCTACCAGTGGCTCTTCGCCCAGCGCTTCGGCGTCGTCAACTGGGTCCTGGACAAGCTCGGCTGGCACTCCATGGCCGACTTCAGCTGGACCGGCAGCCAGTTCTCGACCTTCTTCGTCGTCACCGTGCTGATCGTGTGGATGTCCGTCCCGTTCGTCGCGATCAACCTGTACGCGGCGACCACCACCATCCCGGGCGAGCTGTACGAGGCCGCCTCCCTCGACGGAGCCGGCGCCTGGCGCAGCTTCACCACGGTCACCCTGCCGTTCCTGCGGCCGTTCCTCTACGCGACGACCTTCCTGGAGATCATCTGGATCTTCAAGGCGTTCGTCCAGGTCTACACCTTCAACGGCGGCGGCCCCGACCGTCTCACCGAGATCCTGCCCGTCTACGCCTACATCGAGGGCGTCGGCAACCAGCACTACGGCATGGGCGCCGCGATCGCGGTCCTGACCATCCTGATTCTGCTCGGCCTGACCGCCTACTACCTCAGGATCGTGCTCAAGCAAGAGGAGGACGAGCTGTGAAGCGCTCACTCTTCGGCCGCCTGTGGCCCAACGTCACGGCCGTCGTCCTGTTCATCGGCCTCGTCTTCCCCGTCTACTGGATGTTCGCCACGGCCTTCAAGCCGGCCGGCGACATCATCTCGGAGGACCCGGTCTGGTTCCCGACCGACATCACCCTCGAGCACTTCAGGACCGCGGTCGACGCCGACCACTTCTGGACGTACGTCACCAACTCGCTCGTCGTCACCGTCTGCGCGGTCGTCTTCTCGCTGATCATCGCGCTGGCCGGGGCCTTCGCCCTGGCGCGGATGCGGTTCAAGGGCCGGCGCGGCTTCATCGTCGGCTTCATGCTCGCCCAGATGGCGCCCTGGGAAGTCATGGTCATCGCCATCTACATGATCGTGCGCGACGCGTCGATGCTGAACAGCCTCGTACCGCTCACGCTCTTCTACATGATGATGATCCTGCCCTTCACCATCCTGACGCTGCGCGGCTTCGTCGCCGCCGTGCCGAAGGAGCTGGAGGAGTCCGCGATGGTCGACGGCTGCACCCGCGCCCAGTCGTTCCGCCTGGTCATCCTGCCGCTGCTGGCCCCGGGCCTGATGTCCACCTCGATGTTCGGCTTCATCACCGCCTGGAACGAGCTCCCCCTCGTCCTGGTCGTCAACAAGGAGGCGGAGTCCCAGACCCTGCCGCTGTGGCTGACCAGCTTCCAGACCGTCTTCGGCGACAACTGGGGTGCGACCATGGCGGCCTCGTCCCTCTTCGCCATCCCGATCCTGATCCTCTTCGTCTTCCTGCAGCGCAAGGCGGTCAGCGGCCTGACCGACGGCGCCGTGAAGGGATAACGCCATCCGATGACGACAATCGCCAGCGGTACCGACACGCTCACGCGCGACGCGCTGACCGTCCTCCAGCCCGGTTTCACCGGCACCACCGCCCCCGACTGGGTGCTGCGCCGCCTCGGCGAGGGGCTGGCCTCCGTCGGCCTGTTCGGGCGCAACATCGCCTCGGACGAACAGTTGGCCGCCCTCACCGCCCAGTTGCGCGCCGAGCGCGAGGACGTGCTGGTCGCCATCGACGAGGAGGGCGGCGACGTCACCCGCCTCGAGGTGCGCGCCGGCTCGTCCTTCCCCGGCAACCTCGCCCTCGGCGCGGTGGACGACGAGGTGCTCACCCGCCAGGTCGCCGCGGAACTGGGCCGCCGCCTCGCCGCCTGCGGGGTGAACCTCAACTGGGCCCCGTCCGCCGACGTCAACTCCAACCCCGGCAACCCGGTCATCGGCGTGCGCTCCTTCGGCGCGGACACCGGTCTGGTCGCCCGGCACACCGCGGCCTACGTCACCGGACTGCAGTCCGCGGGCGTGGCCGCCTGCACCAAGCACTTCCCGGGCCACGGCGACACCGCCGTCGACTCCCACCACGCCCTGCCGCGCATCGACGTGGACGCCGATGTGCTGGCCGAGCGCGACCTGGCGCCGTTCCGCGCGGCCATCGCCGCCGGCAGCCGCGCCGTGATGAGCGCCCACATCCTGGTCCCGGCCCTCGATCCGGACCGTCCCGCGACGCTGTCCCGCCGCATCCTCACCGGCCTGCTCCGGGGCGAGCTGGGCTACGACGGCCTGATCGTCACCGACGGCATGGAGATGCGGGCCATCGCGGGCACCTACGGCATCGAACGCGGCAGCGTGCTGGCCGTCGCGGCCGGCGCCGACGCGATCTGCGTGGGCGGCGGCCTGGCCGACGAGGAGACGGTACGGCGACTGCGCGACGCCCTGGTGGAGGCGGTCCGCACGGGCGAGCTGCCCGAGGAACGCCTGGCCGACGCGGCGGAGCGGGTGCGCGCCCTGGCCCGCTGGACGGCGGCCCGGGCGGACGCCGCGCGGGCCGTGCCCGCCGACGGCGAGGTGGGCCTGCGCGCGGCCCGCCGCGCCCTGCGCGTCACGGGCGCCGAGGGCTTCACCCCCCTCACCGAACCGCCGTACGTCGCCGCGCTCACCCCGGTCGCCAACATCGCGGTCGGCGACGAGACCCCCTGGGGCGTCGCCGCCGAACTCCGCCGCCTGCTCCCCGGCACCGAGACCGGCAGCTTCGCCGGACCGGACGCCGGCGACGAGGTGCTGGCGGCGGCCGGCCCGCGCCGCGTCGTGGCGGTCGTCCGCGACGAGCACCGCCACCCCTGGATGGCGGCGGCCCTCGACACCCTGCTGGCGGCCCGCCCCGACACGGTCGTGGTCGAGATGGGCGTGCCCGGGGCCGAACCCCGCGGCGCGCTGCACGTGGCCACCCACGGCGCGGCCCGCGTCTGCGGCCTGGCCGCGGCGGAGGTCGTCGCGGGCGCCTGACCCGGGTGCCCGCCGGTCCGTCACGACGAAGGCGCCGCACTCCCGGTCGGGGAGCGCGGCGCCTTCGTCGTGACGGACCCGCCGGACGTGTCCGCGGACCTGCCGGTCAGATGCCCTGCCAGTCGGGCTTGTGGGCGTAGGTGTGCCGGAAGTAGCCGGCGAGCTTCAGCTTGCCCGCGGCGGCCTCGTCGACGACGACCGTGGCGTGCGGGTGCAGTTGCAGCGCCGACGCCGGGCACACGGCCGCGACGGGGCCCTCCACGCTGGCGGCGACGGCGTCGGCCTTGCCCTCGCCGGTGGCCAGCAGCACCAGGTGCCGGGCCTCCAGGATGGTGCCGATGCCCTGCGTGATCACGTGGTGCGGCACCTGCTCGATGTCGCCGTCGAAGAACCGCGCGTTGTCGACGCGGGTCTGCTCGGTGAGCGTCTTGATCCGGGTGCGCGAGGCGAGCGAGGAGCACGGCTCGTTGAACCCGATGTGTCCGTCGGTCCCGATCCCCAGCAGCTGGAGGTCCACGCCGCCCGCCTCGCCGAGCGCGCGGTCGTAGGCCTCGCAGGCCGCCTGCACGTCCGCGGCCGTGCCGTCCGGGCCCATGAACGCGTCCATGGTGATCCCGAGCGGTTCGAGCACCTCGCGCCGCAGCACCGACCGGTACGACTCCGGGTGCTCCGCCGGCAGCCCCACGTACTCGTCGAGCTGGGCGATCCGGGCCCGCGCGGTGTCGACGGAGCCCGAACGCACCTGGGCCGCCAGCGCCTCGTAGACGGGCAGCGGCGTCGAGCCGGTGGCGACCCCGAGCAGGGCGTCGGGCTTGCGCCGCAGCAGCTGCGCCATGGCCTCGGCAATGAGCTCGCCGCCCGCCTTGGCGTCGGGAACGATGACAACTTCCACGCTTGCCTGCCGTTTCGAAGAGAAGGACTCACCGGGACCCTGAACTGGGCATGTGGTTTAGACCAATCTAACAGAGGAGTGCCCTCGTGGGGGCGCCGAAACGGCGTCCGGCCGGGTATGTGCGCAGCCGCGCGCGCGGGAAATTGTCCGGCGGTCCGGCCCCGCTCGTGGGCCAACGGGGTTAGGCTTCAGGCGACCGCCCGGACGCCCGGGCGACCGCGGAACACGACAACTGCAAAGACCGTCCACCGCATGGACACGGCTAGTGGTCTAGTCCACAATGGACACCGACGCACCGGCCGCGAGACGCGCGCCGGACGGACATCGGACTTCCGCCTTCCCCGCACAGGAGGGCGGACCGAGGAACCGGAGCTCTCTGCCCTGACTGCCCCGGCTCCTCATCCTTCGGCCGACCGGGACCGCACACCCCACGGCCGATGTTGCTCCGGGCTGCGGTGCCGGGAGGGTTGAGGGTCCCTCCCAGGCGCCGCGGCCCGCGGGTGTCTCCGGGCCCCCGGCGCCGCGGAACATGGCCGATTCCGATCGCTGTCCGAACCGCCAGGTACGCTCGGCCACGTGCCCTCCATGAACGAACTCGTACGCCAGCACACCGCCCTCGACGACTCCGACCTCGAGTGGCTCCACCTGCTGGTCTCGGAGTGGCAGCTCCTCTCCGACCTCTCCTTCGCCGACCTGGTCCTGTGGGTCCCCACCCGCGACGGCACCCGGTACGTGTCCGTCGCCCAGATGCGGCCCAACACCGGACCGACCTCCTACCAGGACGACATGGTCGGCCACCTCGTCCCGCGCGGCCGGCGGCCCATGCTGGACATCGCCCTGGACGAGGGCCGGATCGTGCGCGAGGGCGACCCGGAGTGGCGCGAGGAGGTCCCGGTCCGGGTCGAGTCCATCCCCGTACGGCGCCAGGGCCGCGTCCTCGGCGTCATCGCCCGCAACACCAACCTCCTCACCGTGCGCACGCCGAGCCGGCTGGAGCTCACCTACCTGCAGAGCGCCTCGGACCTCGCGCAGATGATCGCCGCCGGGGCCTTCCCGTTCGAGAACCAGCAGGTCGACATGGACGCCTCCCCCCGCGTCGGCGACGGCCTGATCCGCGTCGACGGGGACGGCATCGTCCAATACGCCTCCCCGAACGCGCTGTCGGCCTACCACCGGATGGGCCTCGCCGCCGACCTGGTCGGCCACCACCTGGGCCGGACCACGGCCGAACTCGCCCCGTCCCGCGGCCCGGTGGACGAGGCACTCGCCAAGGTGGCCAGCGGCTGGGCGCCGCGCGAGTTCGAGATCGAGGCGCACGACGGGGTGATCCAGTTCCGCGCCATCCCGCTCAAGCCCAAGGGCACGCGCATCGGTTCACTGGTGCTGCTGCGGGACGTCACGGAACTGCGCCGCCGTGAGCGAGAGTTGATCACCAAGGACGCCACCATCCGGGAGATCCACCACCGGGTGAAGAACAACCTCCAGACGGTGGCGGCCCTGCTCCGGCTCCAGGCCCGGCGCATCGAGTCCGAACGCGGCCGCGAAGCGCTCGAGGAGGCGGTACGCCGGGTCGGATCGATCGCGATCGTGCATGAGACGCTGTCTCAGAACCTGGACGAGCGCGTGGAGTTCGACGAGATCGCCGACCGAGTGCTGGCCATGGTCGCCGAGATCTCGCCCGGCAAGGTGACCGGCCGGCGGACGGGCCGCTTCGGCATCCTGGACGCCGAGGTGGCCACCCCGCTGTCGATGGTGCTGACCGAGGTGCTGCAGAACGCGCTGG
The DNA here is from genome assembly GCF_056173025.1 of Streptomyces sp. 63XJN7_1_ISO-PGPR-S23-121. Taxonomy (NCBI): domain Bacteria; kingdom Bacillati; phylum Actinomycetota; class Actinomycetes; order Kitasatosporales; family Streptomycetaceae; genus Streptomyces; species Streptomyces sp. 63XJN7_1_ISO-PGPR-S23-121. Next base: position 1,236,583 of record NZ_CM149653.1, read on the forward strand.
AGCACGGCTTCCGCGAGGGCGACACCGGCACGGTCGAGGTCACCGCGGTCCGCGGGGGCACGACGAAGGAGGCGCGGCTGCTGGTCACCGTCCAGGACGACGGCGTCGGCCTGCCCGAGGACTTCGACCCGCACCGTTCCGGCAATCTCGGGCTGCAGATCGTCCGCACCCTGGTCGAGGGTGAGCTGGGCGGTGCCTTCGACATGGTCCCGGCCCCCGGGCGCGGCACCCGGGTCCTCCTCGACATCCCGGTGCCGGCGGAGAAGTAGGGCAGGGGGCCGGCCGGGGCGACGCGGGCGGCAGGGAAGCGGGGCCGGGGACAGCAAAAAGCCCCGGACCGGTGAAGGTCCGAGGCTAGTGCTCATGTGATGCGGGGGAGCATCGGGGTACTGCGCGCTGCGGCTCGGGGGCGGGAGTTGCGTACGCGCTGTACGCGCCGCCAAGCTCAGGCTGTCAGCAGGGGTGACTGATCAGGCGGAGGCCTGACGAGCCCGGTTGCGGGCGGCACGGCGCTTCATTGCGCGGCGCTCGTCCTCGCTGAGACCACCCCAGACGCCGGAGTCCTGACCGGACTCGAGCGCCCACTGCAGGCACTGCTCCATGACAGGGCAGCGACGGCAGACGGCCTTGGCTTCCTCGATCTGCAGCAGCGCGGGACCGGTGTTGCCGATGGGGAAGAAGAGCTCGGGGTCTTCCTCGCGGCAAACGGCGCGGTGACGCCAGTCCATGGCTGCTACCTCTCCTTGGTATGACTGTGCAGGGTGCTTGTGAATGTGAACGCTTTCACGAATCCCTCAACAAGGGAAGGGCCTACCGCCGGGTTCCCGGTGTGGTCCTTGGGTTTGAAGAGGGGTTCCGGTGATCTGTGGAGGCCGATGTTGCGGGCCGTCCCGATCGCCAAGAAGAGACTCGCAAACCTCGGCGGTGGATACAACCCCTTCCGGAAAGTTTTTTTTGATTCTTCGGTGTCGACTAGGTCACAGCCGTACTTCTATGGGGTGGACCCTGGTCTAAACGTTCGAGTGAAAGGACTTTTGCCGGTTCTGCTCACACAATCACACGCAGTGCACGGCGTACGCCTGTGAACGTCACGCTCGTCCGCAGCCCCAGGTGGTCACCGTCCATCTGGAGGGGCAGGGGCACCTTCGAATGCAAGGTGAAGTCACTCAGGTCGTGCAGGGAGACCGCGTGCCTGCCGCGGGGGCCGCGCTCGGGGGACGAAGTGAGCAACTGGGTGCCATACCGGGCGACGGCGGCCGTCGACAGCCGGCTGAGTCCGAACACGTCCAGGCCGGTGTCGAACGACGCCTCGGGCGACGCGTAGATCGGGCGGTTGCCGAGGAACGTCCACGGGCAGGTGTTCGAGACTATGGACAGCACCAGATCGGTGACCGGGTCCTCGCCGGCGCGCTCCAGCGTGATGGTGCCGCTGCGGCGGTGCGGCTCCCCGATGAGCTGGCGCACCACCTGGCGGACGTAGAGGGCGTGGGTGGACTTCTTGCCCTGCTCGCGGTGCTGCTCGACCCGTCCGACCACACCGGCGTCGAAGCCCAGCCCGGCGTTGAAGGTGAACCAGCGGGCCGGCACGGACTCGTCCTCCGAGCCCGGCGTGCCGGAGGCCAGGCCCAGTCCGACGGTCCGCTCCCTGCCCTCGCGAAGCGCGTCCAGCAGGGCGCCGGTGGCCTCCACCGCGTGGTTGGGCAGGCCGAGGGCGCGGGCGAAGACGTTGGTGGACCCGCCGGGGACGACCGCGAGACCGGGCAGGTGCTCCGGGGCGGGGCCCGCGTGCAGCAGGCCGTTGACGACCTCGTTCACCGTGCCGTCGCCGCCGAGGGCCACCACGAGCTCTATCTCGTCGCTCAGCGCGGCCTGCCGGCCGAGGTCGCGCGCGTGACCCCGGTACTCGGTGGTGACCGCCTCCAGCTTCATCTCGCTCGCGAGCGCGTGGATCAGCACGTCGCGCGTGCGCGCGCTCGTGGTGGTTGCCGCCGGATTGACCACGAGAAGTGCACGCATGGTGTGCAGGGTACCTACTGGGCGGTACCCCGGCCCAGGCCGAGGTGGGATCGGGCGGGGGACCGGCGCGGTACCGGCCCGCGGCCACCGGCGTCCCGCGGGCTACCCTTCTGGGGTGAGCAGTGAGCAGAACCCCACCCCCGAAGCCGCCGAAGAGACGGGCCCTCGTCCCGGCCGGCTGACCGCCGCGGCCGCGCTCGCCGCGCTGGAGGGGCTGGCGCTCGTCGCCGGCGGCGTCTGGATGCTCGTGGAGGGGCTCACGGGTCACCCCGACGACCGCACCTCGGCCGTCACCGGCGGGGTCACCCTCGTCGTCCTCGCGCTGCTGCCGCTGCTCGCCGCCCGCGGGCTGCTCGGCCGGCGCGGCTGGAGCCGTGGGCCCGCGGTCATCACGCAGATCATGGCGCTGCCGGTGGCCTACAACCTGCTCCAGGCCGACAGCGTGGCCATCCCGGCGGGGATCGTGCTGGCCGTCGTGTCCGTCGCGGCGCTGGTCCTGCTCCTGAACCCGACGACCACCCGGGCCCTCGGCATCCGGGGGCCCGGCCGCGCCGAGAAGTAGCCGGGCGGTAGCGGCCGCCCGGCGGTACGCGGACGCGACCGGCGTCGGCGGCTACTCCTCGACCAGCAGCTTCTCCCGCAGCTGCGCGAGCGTGCGCGCCAGCAGCCGCGACACGTGCATCTGGGAGATCCCGACCTCCTGGGCGATCTGCGACTGGGTCATGTTGCCGAAGAAGCGCAGCAGCAGGATCCGCTTCTCCCGCGGCGGCAGGTCCTCCAGCAGGGGCTTGAGCGACTCCCGGTACTCGACGCCCTCCAGCGCCTCGTCCTCGGCCCCGAGGGTGTCCGCGACCGCCGGCGACTCGTCGTCGGTGTCCGGGACGTCCAGGGACAGCGTGGAGTACGCGTTGGCGGACTCCAGGCCCTCCAGGACCTCCTCCTCCGAGATCGACAGCTTCTCGGCGAGCTCGTGGACCGTGGGGGAGCGGCCGTGCAGCTGCGAGAGCTCCGCCGTGGCCGTCGTCAGGGCCAGCCGCAGCTCCTGGAGCCGGCGCGGGACGCGCACCGCCCAGCCCTTGTCCCGGAAGTGCCGCTTGATCTCGCCGACGACCGTCGGCGTCGCGTACGTGGAGAACTCCACCCCGCGGTCCGGGTCGAAACGGTCGACGGACTTGATCAGGCCGATGGTGGCGACCTGCGTGAGGTCGTCCAGGGGCTCGCCGCGGTTGCGGAAGCGGCGGGCGAGGTGTTCGACGAGCGGCAGGTGCATGCGGACCAGCCGGTTGCGCAGTTCCGCGTACTCGGGGGTGTCCTTCGTCAGCGTGCGCAGCTCGAGGAACAGGGCGCGCGCCCCGCTGCGGTCCTGCGGGTCGTGCCGCGTGCCCTGCGTGCCGCGCGCGCCCTGTGCCCGGTCCTCGGAGTGTCGCTCGTGCTCGCTCATCGTCCCGCCCGTAACCCTTTCCCGAGCCCTCGCCTCCGCTCGGCCGGGCCGGGCGGGCGTGCCCCCGGGCCGCCCGCCCGCGGGCGCACCCGGCACGGCACCGCCCCCGCTCCCGGCCCCCGCGGGGGCGTCGTCCTCCGGGTGTGGGCGGGCCTGCTCGGGGATGCCGTCGATGCCGTCCGCCATGTGTGGGGCCCCGTTCTCAGCACGTGCGGCGTCGGCCGACAGCTCCCGTGTGCCGCGTTCTTCGTCCCGCACCGGCCCGTCCCCGTCCCTCACGTCGGCCCGGGTCCCGCGCCGCGCTGTTTGTAGAGGCTGATCGAAACGGTTTTGTCCTCGTCCACGGCGGAGGAGACCTTGCCCGCGAGAGCGGACAGGACGGTCCAGGCGAAGGTGTCCCGCGAGGGGGCGTGACCGTCCGTGGTCGGCGCCGAGACAGTGACTTCGAGCGAGTCGTCGACGAGGCGGAAGACGCAACTGAGCACCGAGCCGGGCACGGCCTGCTGCAGCAGGATCGCGCAGGCCTCGTCGACTGCGATGCGCAGGTCCTCGATCTCGTCGAGGGTGAAGTCCAAGCGGGCTGCGAGGCCGGCCGTCGCCGTACGCAGCACCGACAGGTAGGCACCCGCGGCCGGCAGCCGGACTTCCACGAAGTCCTGGGTCGCGGGCTCGCCTGCGATCTGGGACACCCTCACCTCCAAGGTGGTACAAGCGTTACAGGGTCGAGGGTCGCCCCTCGGGGTAACGCGACACGTGGTTCAGCGGTGACGTTATCGCGCGGCGAACTTTCCTGTCCCCGAGACCCCGGCCCCTTGCTGTCACTCATAGTAAACACCTGAACACGCACAGTGGCTAGGGGTTCGGCGGGCCCAAATCGGGAGAGCGCGCGCCGGGTTGACGTACCCAGGCTCCGGACGGTCGAACCGTCCCCGGGTGCGGTCGTGCCGGGTTACACGAGCACGTGGTCGACGAAGCACCATCGCCAGGTCTCTCCCGGCTCGAAGGTCCGCATCACGGGGTGGCCGGTCTCCTTGTGGTGCGCCGTCGCGTGCTGCCTCGGCGAGGAGTCGCAGCAGCCGACGTGACCGCAGGTGAGACACAGCCGCAGCTGCACCGGATCCGTGCCTTCGGCCAGACATTCCGGACAGGTGGCGCCCAGCGGCCTCGGCTCCGGGTGCGGCAGCCCGTCGGCGTGCGTGCACTGTTTCATGATTGCCAGGTTACGACGGGCGTGCGGGTGGTCGCGCGGAGAAAAAGGGTGGGCGAGAACCATGGACGTGATGCCGCTGCTGTTGCTGGTGGCGGGCAGCGCCGCGATCGCCGCGGCGGGTCGGCGCATCCCGGTGCCGGTGCCGCTGCTACTGGTCGCGGCCGGTCTGGCGGTCAGTTACGTGCCCGGGGTGCCCGACTACACCCTGGACCCGCACATCGTCCTGCCCCTGCTGCTCCCGCCGCTGCTGTACACGGCGGCCACCGACAGCTCCTACCTCGACCTGCGGGCCCAGCTGAGGCCGGTGGCGTTGCTGTCCGTGGGCTACGTGCTCTTCGCGACGTTCGTGGTCGGCTGCGCCGCCTACCTGATCGTGCCGGGGCTGCCGCTGACCGCCGCGCTCGTGTTCGGCGCGGTCGTGGCCCCGCCGGACGCCGTCGCGGCCACGGCGGTCGCCCGCCGGGTGGGACTGCCGTCAAGCATCACCACCATCCTCCAGGGCGAGTCCCTGGTGAACGACGCCACCGCGATCACCGCCTACAAGGTGGCTCTCGCGGCGGCGGTCGGCGAGGGTGCCACCTGGGCCGGCGGGATCGGCGAGTTCCTGATCGCCGCCTTCGGCGGTGTCGGCGTCGGCCTGGTGCTCATGGTGCCCATCCACTGGCTGCGCACGCACGTGAAGGAGGCGCTGCTGCAGAACACGCTCTCCCTGCTGATCCCGTTCGTCGCGTACGCGGCCGCCGAGCAGGTGCACGCCTCCGGAGTGCTGGCGGTGGTGGTCGTCGCGCTCTACCTCGGCCACCGCGCGTGGGAGGTCGACTTCGCCACCCGGCTCCAGGAGGAGGCGGTGTGGAAGATGGTCGCCTTCGTCCTGGAGTCCGCCGTGTTCGCCCTGATCGGCCTGCAGCTGCCGGTGGTCCTCAAGGGTCTCGGCGCCTACGAGGGCGCCGACGCCGCCTGGTACGCGATCGCCCTCTTCCTGGTCGTCGCCGCGGCCCGCTTCGTGTGGGTGTACCCGGCGACCTACCTGCCGCGGATGCTGTCCGCACGCGTCCGCGCGCGCGAGGAGGACCCCGGCTGGAAACAGCCGTTCGTGATCGGCTGGGCCGGGATGCGGGGCGTGGTCTCGCTGGCCGTCGCCTTCTCCATCCCGCTCACCGTGCACGGCGGCGCACCCTTCCCCGAGCGCAACCTCGTCCTCTTCCTGACCTTCACCACGGTCATCGGCACACTGGTCGTGCAGGGCGTGACCCTGCCGCCCCTGATCCGGCTGCTGAAGTTCCCGTCCCGGGACGTGCAGGCCGAGACGCTCGCCGAGGCCAACGCCCAGGCGCAGGCCTCCCGGGTCGCCGAACAGCGCCTCGACGACCTGCTCGCCGACGAGCGCAACGCCCTGCCGGCGCCCCTCGCCGAGCGCCTGCGCACGGTCCTGGAGCGCCGCCGCAACGCCGTCTGGGAACGCCTCGGGCAGGCCAACCCCGTCACCGGCGAGACCGTCGACGACACCTACCGGCGGTTGTCCCGGGAGGTGATCAGCTCGGAGCGCGAGGTGTTCGTCCGGCTGCGGGACGGCCGGTACATCGACGACGAGATGCTGCGGACGCTGCTGCGCCGCCTGGACCTGGAGGAGGCGGCGGCGTACCGGGAGGCCGCGTAGGGCGGCCTCGGGGCCTCCGGGGGCATCAGGGGAACGGGCGGCCGGTGACGACCGCCGCGAGGGTCGTCCCCCGCGGGAAGGCGCCCTCCTCGGTCAGCGCGAGCAGGCCGTACAGCATCTTGGCGACGTAGACGCGCTCCACGGGCAGCCCGTGGCGCCGTTCGAAGTCCGCGGCGAACGAGTCGAGCTCGGGCGTGACGCGGGCGTAGCCGCCGCAGTGGAAGCGGTCGTCGAGGCTCCAGGTGCCGCGGATACCGCCGAAGGCCCGCTGCTGGAGTTCCCGTACCTCGTCGGCCAGGAACCCGCCCTTGAGTACGGGTATCCCGAGTGCCCGCCGGCCCCGGGGGAGGCCGGCCGCCAGCCCGGCGAGCGTGCCTCCGGTGCCGCAGGCGAGCGCGACGACGTCGGCGTGCCCGGCCAGCTCCTCGCCGAGCGCCCGGCAGCCTCGGACGGCCGCGGCGTTGCTGCCGCCCTCGGGGACGACGACCGCGTCCTCGGCGCCCGCGGCCCGCAGCAGGGCCGCCAGGGTCCCGGGTTCGCCCTTGCGGCGGTACGTCGAGCGGTCGGTGAAGTGCAGCCGCATGCCGTCGGCCGCGCACCGGGCCAGGGAGGGGTTCAGGGGGCGGCCGGCCAGCTCCTGGCCGCGCACCACGCCGACCGTGGACAGCCCGAGCAGCCGGCCCGCCGCGGCCGTGGCACGCAGGTGGTTGGAGTACGCGCCCCCGAAGGTGACGACGGTACGGCCGTGCGCCGTGGCCAGATTCGGCGCGAGTTTGCGCCACTTGTTGCCGACCAGGTCCGGATGGATCAGGTCGTCGCGCTTCAGCAGCAGCCGCACCCCGCGCCGCTCGAACCGCTCGTCCGCGGCCTCCCGCAACGGCGACGGCAGCCGGGGACGCAGGGCGGCGAGGTCGGGCGGGTCGGTGCTGGTCACCCCGCCATTGTCACGCCACCCCGCGCGCGGTGTGAGCGGTCACCGGAGCCGGTCCCGGATGCGCGCCCGCATCGACGCCATGGTGAACCCCCTCGGGTCCACCTTGCCCGGCTGCCACTCGAGGTGACCGATGACGGAACGTTCCGTCCACCCGTGGTGGCGGCAGACCGCGGCGGCGACCCGCTCGACTGCCTCCAGCTGCGCCGCCGGCCAGGGGTCCTCGCCGTCGCCCAGGTTCTCGCACTCGAAGCCGTAGAAGTGCCGGTTGCCGTCGGTGTTCGCCTCGTTGTCCCGGGGCAGCGCCCTCTCCGCGATCACCGCGCGCAGGACGTCGTCGTCGCCGAGCCCGGCGTGGTTGGCGCGGCCGTAGCCGACCAGGTGGGCCCTGCCGTCCTTGGTGACGACACCGTGGCACAGCGGCCCCGGCAGACCCTCGTAGCCCTTGCGGCAGATGTCGACGGTCCGCGCGCTGCCCCTGGTGACCGTGTGGTGGATCATCACGCCGTGCACGGGGCCCCACGGGCCCTTGTGGTTGCGGTTGTGGTGCCGCCAGTCGCCGACCTCGACGACGGTGACGCCCTCCGCCTTCAGGGCCTTGAGGAAACCGCCCGCGGACATGGGTGAGGCCATGGCCGACTCCTTCGCTGCGCGACGACCGCCGGGCGCGACCGCCTCGTAAGGGGCTTGTACCGAAACAAAGCCGTCCGTATGACTTGTTCGGGCCGTGTGCGAGCCGATCCGGACAGTCCCCGCCGGGAGTACGGCCGGGCCGTCGGCGAGGAGCCGGACGCGGCCGGCGGTGCGAGCCCCTCTTCATGCCCCGGGCGCCGGAGATCCAGTCCCGCTCTTTCGGGTAATAGCACCGGCACGCTCCGTGAGGAAGGCTGGTCCACGCACATCGATGCCGGGCGCAGGCGTCCGGCATGACCGGGAGGGCAATTCCTTATGTCGGTAGGCGAAGAGGTCCGCACCGAGCAGACCAGGCCGCAGCAGAGCCTCGGCACGGCGGCCGCGCGGAACCTGGCCACCACGACCAAGTCCGTACCCCAGATGCAGGAGATCAGCTCGCGCTGGCTGCTGCGCACGCTTCCCTGGGTGGACATCCAGGGCGGCACGTACCGGGTGAACCGGCGCATGACCTTCGCCGTCGGCGACGGCCGGGTGACGTTCGTGAAGACGGGCGGCCGCGTCGAGGTCATCCCCGCGGAGCTGGGCGAGCTGCCGGCCCTGCGCTCGTACGAGGACGACGAGGTCCTGTCGGAACTCGCCCAGCGCTGCGAGCAGCGGGAGTTCGGCCCGGGCGAGGTGATCGCCTCCTTCGGCGGCCAGGCCGACGAGGTGTACCTGCTGGCGCACGGCAAGGTCGAGAAGATCGGCACCGGCCCCTACGGCGACGAAGCGGTGCTCGGCGTCCTCGCCGACGGCGCCTACTTCGGCGACCACGCACTGCTCGACGGCGACGCCATCTGGGAGTACACCGCCCGCACGGTCACCGCCTGCACGGTCCTGGTGCTGCCCCGCCAGGAGGTGGAGCGGGTCGCGGAGCGCGCGGACTCCCTGCGCGAGCACCTCCGGCAGCGGCGCTCGATCCCCGAGCAGCGCACCAACAAGCACGGGGAGAAGGCCATCGACCTCGCCGCCGGCCACAGCGGCGAGCCGGACATCCCGCACACCTTCGTGGACTACGAGGCGCGGCCCCGCGAGTACGAACTGAGCGTCGCCCAGACCGTGCTGCGCATCCACTCGCGCGTGGCCGACCTCTACAACCAGCCGATGAACCAGACGGAGCAGCAGATCCGGCTCACGGTCGAGGCGCTGAAGGAGCGCCAGGAGCACGAGCTCATCAACAACCGGGAGTTCGGCCTGCTGCACAACTGCGAGTACGACCAGCGGATCCAGCCGCACGACGGCGTGCCCGGCCCGGACGACCTGGACGAGCTGCTCAGCCGCCGGCGCGGCACCAAGCTGCTCCTCGCCCACCCGCGGGCGATCGCCGCCATCGGACGCGAGCTCAACAAGCGCGGGCTGGTCCCCGAGACGATCGACATCGCCGGCAACCGCATCCCCACCTGGCGCGGTGTGCCGATCTACCCCTGCAACAAGATCCCGGTCACCGAGGCCCGCACGTCCTCGATCATCGCGATGCGTACCGGCGAGGCGGACCAGGGCGTCATCGGCCTGCGGGCCACGGGCATCCCGGACGAGATCGAGCCGAGTCTGTCGGTGCGGTTCATGGGCATCAACGAGCAGGCCATCATCAAGTACCTGGTCACGGCCTACTACTCGGCCGCGGTCCTCGTGCCCGACGCGCTCGGCGTCCTGGAGAACGTCGAGATCGGCCGCTGGCGGTGACGCCTGTCTCCCGCACGCCGTGTACCCCGCCCGTCCGGGCGGGTGCACCCCGGGGGCACGGAGGCGGACGCATGGGGGAGGTGAACCGATGACGGAGGCCGGGCACGGCGGCGCCGAGGCGCCCCGCCCCACCGGCACCCTGGAAAGACAAGGGACCGTCGGTGTGCAGCGCGACCGGGAGCGCGGGGCGGTCCCCGTGTCCGACGGGCTCGAGGCGGCGGAGCTCCTGCGCAGCTCCCGGGCCTCGGTCGATCCCGAGCTGCGGTCCGCCGTCGCACTGCTGCCCGCCGCGATGCGCCGCGTCGCGCTCTACCACTTCGGCTGGCAGCACGCGGACGGCACGCCCGCCTCCGGGAACGCGGGCAAGGCGATCCGTCCCGCCCTCGTCCTGGCCTCGGCCGCCGCGCTCGGCGGGCCCGGGGCCCGGGCGGCGGCGGTGCGCGCGGCGGCGGCGGTGGAGCTGGTCCACAACTTCACGCTGCTGCACGACGACGTGATGGACCGGGACGCCACCCGCCGTCACCGGCCGACCGCCTGGGCCGTGTTCGGCGACGCCGACGCGATCCTCGCGGGCGACGCCCTCCAGGCGCTGGCCGTCCGGCTGCTCGCGACGGACCCGCATCCGGCGTCCGCCGCGGCGGCCGCCCGGCTGGCGGACTGCGTCATGGAGCTGTGCGAGGGGCAGCAGGTGGACACCGCGATGGAACGGCGGGCCCCGGACGAGGTCACCCTCGGCGAGACGCTCGTGATGGCCGAGGCCAAGACCGGCGCCCTGCTGGGCTGCGCCTGCGCGGTCGGCGCGCTGTACGCCGGCGCGGCCGACGAGGACGTCCGGGCGCTGGACGCCTTCGGCCGCGAGGCCGGACTGGCCTTCCAGCTCATCGACGACGTGATCGGCATATGGGGCGACCCGGGGCACACCGGGAAACCGGCCGGAGCGGACCTGGCCGCCCGGAAGAAGTCGCTGCCGGTGGTCGCCGCGCTCGCGGCGGGCACCCCGGAGGCCGCCGCGCTCGCCGAGCTGTACGCGGCACCGTACGCGGGAGACGAGGAGGAGCTGGAGCGCACGGCACTCGCCGTGGAGCGGGCGGGCGGCCGGGACTGGGCGCAGGCCCAGGCGGCCGACCGGATGGCGCGGGCGATGCAGGAGCTCGCCCGCGCGGTGCCCGAGCCGGAGGCGGCGGGCGGTCTGCTCGCACTGGCCGAGTTCGTGACCCGGCGCAGCACCTGACGGCCACGGCCGCGCACGACCCCGGAGCCCTAGAGGGCCGTTCGGCGCCCGGCCGCCGTACGACCGCACCGCCGAGGGGCTCCGGTCCGGCGGGTCCCGCACGCCCCCGCGGTGTGCGGGACCCGCCACCATGGGCGTGCCGGACGGAAGGCCGCTCCCGCCCCGCCGGAGCCTGCGGCTAGGCTCAACCGCCGTACGGAAGAGCACTGTTGAGGCGGAGAGGGCGGTCGGGGCATGGGTGTGGCGATCCGGACGGCGGGGGAGGGCGACCGGGAGCGGGTGGTGCGGTTGCTGGACGAGGCGTTCCAGGACGACCCGGTGAGCGGCTGGGTCTTCCCCGGCGACGAGTACCGCCGCCGGACCCATCACCGGCTCATGGCCGCCTTCACCGACGCCGTGCTCGCGGACGGGTGGATCGACATCACCGAGGACGGCGCGGCGTGCGCGCTGTGGCTGTCCGTGCCCGAGGGCGGGCACGACGGCGAGGACGCCGGGGCCGGCGACGGACCCGCCCGGGTGCGCGAGGCGGTCGACCCGGACAACGAGCGCGTCGAGCGGATAGCCAGGCTGACGGAGACCATCCACCCCTCCGGCCGTGCCCACGCGTACCTGTGGATGGTCGGCGTGGCGCCGGGACGGCAGGGCGAGGGCCTGGGCACCGCGCTGATCGAGTCGGTCCTCGACCGCTGCGACCGCGAGCGGCTGCCGGCCTATCTGGAGGCGAGCAGCGCCCGCAGCCGGGGCCTGTACGAGCGCCTCGGCTTCGAGTTCACCGGCCGCGCCCTGGACCTGCCGGACGGTCCCCGGATGTGGCCCATGTGGCGCGAGCCGCGGAAGGGGGCCCGTTAGGCCTCCGGCACCACCGTCGCCACGATCCGCTCCACCAGGCCGTCCGGGACGTCCGTCGTGGGCAGTACGCCCGTCAGGACGTCCGGCAGGGTCAGGTGCTCCAGGATCAGCCCGAGCATCGCGAGGTAGAGCACGACGACGGTCTCGTCCCCGCCGGGCAGGCCCGCCGCGCGGTGGAACTCCATGCCCTCCTCCAGGTCGCCCCGCACCGACCGGGTGTACGAGGCGAGCAGGCCGGGGCGCCGGGTGGCCTCCAGCCGCATCTCCAGCAGGGCCAGATAGCCGGTGCGGTCACGGGTCGCCCGGTCCGTCAGGTCGCGCATGAAGGCGGTGACCAGGGAGCGGTCCTTCGGCCTCGTCAGCAGGTCCGCCACCACCTCGGGATCGGGCGCGAGCCGCTGGTGCAGCCGGGTGTCGATCTGGCGCAGCAGGTCGTCGCGGCCGGTGAAGTAGTTGGACGCGGTGCCCACGGGCACGCCCGCCTCGGTGTCCACCGCGCGGAACGTCAGTCCGCGTGCGCCCTCGCGGGCGAGCACCTCGACACCTGCGTCGACCAGGGCGGCACGCCGCTCCGGGTTGCTGGCCATGCGGAACCCTCTCTCCCACTTGGTTTCTTCGTCCGTGCGTCGCGGTAATCCCTTGCAACCACTACATGCGAAGTACTATAACTGAAGTGGTTGTTGGTCCACGCTGCTTCCCACGGAAAGAGACCACTTGCGCAAGCTCACGTACTTCATCGCCTGCTCGATCGACGGCTTCATCGGCGGCCCGGACGGCGACGCGTCGTTCATGCTCCCGTACGTGGACGAGGAGTTCCTCGCGTTCCTGGCAGCGGAGTATCCGGAGACGATGGCGACGCACGGCCGCCGGGCCCTCGGTCTCGACGACCTGCCGAACAAGCGGTTCGACACGGTCGTCCAGGGGCGGGCCAGCTACGACCTGGCCCTGAAGGAGGGCATCACCAGCCCCTACGCCCATCTGCGCGAGTACGTCGCCTCGCGCACGCTCGGCCCGTCGCCCGACCCGAACGTCGAGATCATCTCGGCGGACCTGGTCGGCAGGGTCCGTGCGCTGAAGGCGGAGGACAGCCCCCTGGGCATCTACCTGTGCGGTGGTTCCGCCGTCGCCGGTGAGCTGATCGACGAGGTCGACGAGCTGGTCATCAAGACGTACCCGGTGGTGCTGGGCACGGGCATGCCGATGTTCGGCTCCGGCTTCGAGGTCTCCGCGTTCGTGCCGGACTCGGTACGGACGTTCGGCAACGGCGTCGTGGTGCGGACGTACGACCGCAAGCGCTGAGCCGCCGCCCTGGGGGACGGCGGCTCATGTCGAAGGGGCCCGGCCGCATGGGCGGCGGGGCCCCTTCGGGCTGTCCGCAGGCCCGCGATGGTGCACCGATCGCGGCGTGCGGAGCGACTGACCGGGGTCAGGCCTTCTTGGTCTCCCAGAAGATCTTGTCGATCTGGGCGATGTAGTCCAGCGCCTTCTGGCCGGTGGCCGGGTCGGTCGACGCCTTGGCGGCCGACAGGGCCTTCAGGGTGTCGTTGACCAGCTGGTGCAGCTCCGGGTACTTCTCGAAGTGCGGGGGCTTGAAGTAGTCGCTCCACAGCACGGAGACGTGGTGCTTCGCGAGCTCGGCACGCTGCTCCTTGATGACCGTGGCACGCGTCTGGTAGTGCGGGTCGTCGTTGCCGGCCATCTTCTCCTGGACGGCCTTCACCGACTCCGCCTCGATGCGGGCCTGGGCCGGGTCGTACACGCCGCAGGGCAGGTCGCAGTGGGCGCTGACCGTGACCTTGGGGGCAAACAGGCGGGAAAGCATGGAGCGTTCCTTCCTCGTGATCGTCTTCTCAGGGGGGACATTACTCCCTGGGAAGCCCGATTTCGCGAGTGCCCCCGTGGGCTTAGGACAAAAGTCCGGGGTGAGACTGAGACTGGTGGAGGAAAGACGGGGAGGTGCCGGGTGATGCCGGAGCTGTCGCAGGAGACCGAGCGGGCGAGAGGGCCGCTGCCGTTCGGGCCGGCCGAGGTGACCGGGCCGTCGATGGTGCCCACGCTGCACCACGGGGACGTGCTCCTCGTGCACTGGGGGGCCAGGGTCCGCCCCGGTGACGTGGTCGTGCTGCGGCATCCCTTCCAGCAGGACCTGCTGGTCGTCAAGCGGGCGGCGGAGCGGCGCGGGGCGGGCTGGTGGGTGCTCGGGGACAACGCCTTCGCCGGCGGCGACAGCACCGACTACGGGACGGTCCCCGAGGACCTCGTGCTGGGCAGGGTGCGGTTCCGCTACCGGCCCCGGCGGCCCGGTCAGCGCTCGCCGCTCGCCGTGGTCCGCTGGGCCGTCTCGGCGCTCAGGCCGGTGCTGTCGGACCGGTCCGCCTCCAGGCGCTTGCGGGCGCGGTAGGCCGCCACGTTGGCGCGGGTGGCGCAGCGGTCGGAGCAGTAGCGCCGGGAGCGGTTGGTGGAGGTGTCCAGGTAGGCGTTGCGGCAGGGGGCCGCCTCGCACAGGCCCAGGCGGTCCACGCCGTACTCCGTGAGGTGGAAGGCCAGGCCCATCGCGGCGATGGCGGCGAATCCGGCGGTGGCGTTGGACGGGTGGTCCGCCAGGTGCATGTGCCACAGGGGGCTGCCGTCGTCGTCGCGCTGGTCGTGGCCGGAGATCTGCGGGCTCACCGGGAACTCCAGGAGCAGGGAGTTGAGGAGGTCGACGGCGAGCGTCTCGTCCCCCTCGTCGGCGGCCTCGAAGACCGCCCGCAGCCGTCCGCGCACCGAGCGGAACCGGGTCACGTCCGAGTCCGTGGCCCGCCGGGCCGCCGACTGGTTGGCACCGAAGAGCTCCCGGACGGCCTCGACCGAGGTCAGGGAGTCCTGCCCGCGCGCCGGTTCCTCGGTGTTGACGAGGCGTACGGCGTAATCCGAGTAATAGGCCAGTTCCACTTGTAGTCCTTACGAAGGGGCTCTATGGTCGTGCCTGCGGCCAGGTAACAGCTGACCGTGCCTACAGGGTATTACGTAGCGACGTGACGGAGGGGCTCGATGACGGACGCGCGGACCACCACGACCGGTACCGACTGGAACGCCTGGCAGGAGAGCTGGGACCGGCAGCAGGAGTGGTACATGCCGGACCGCGAGGAACGCTTCCGGATCATGCTCGACATGGTCGAGGCCCTGACCGGCCCGGCACCGCGCGTGCTCGACCTCGCCTGCGGCACCGGCACCATCACCGCGCGGCTGCTCGCCCGCTTCCCGGACGCCGTCAGCACCGGGGTGGACCTCGACCCCGCGCTCCTCGCCATCGCCGAGGGCACCTTCGCGGGCGACGACCGGGCCTCCTTCGTCGCCGCCGACCTCAAGGACCCCCACTGGCCGGCGAAGCTGCCGTACGACTCCTACGACGCCGTCCTGACCGCGACGGCCCTGCACTGGCTCCACGCCGAACCCCTCGCAGCCCTCTACGGCCGGGTCGCGGAGCTGGTCCGCGACGGTGGTGTCTTCATGAACGCGGACCACATGATCGACGACACCACGCCCCGGATCAACGCCGCCGAGCGCGCGCGGCGGCACGCGCGCATGGAGGACGCCCGGCGGGACGGCGCCCTCGACTGGGCCGAATGGTGGCGGCTCGCCGCCGCGGACCCCGTCCTCGCGGAGCCCACGGCCCGGCGCTTCGGGATCTACGGCGAGCACGCCGACGGCGACATGCCCTCGGCGGCCTGGCACGCGCGCGTGCTGCGCGAGAAGGGCTTCGGCGAGGTGCGGCCGGTGTGGTGCTCCCCGTCGGACACGCTGCTGCTCGCGCTGAAGTAGGACCACGCGCCGAGGGGCGGTACGGAGATCCGTACCGCCCCTCGGCGCGCGCGTGTGCTTCAGAGGACCTTGGACAGGAACGACTTGGTCCGCTCGTGCTGCGGGTCGGTCAGCACGTCGCGCGGGTTGCCCGACTCGACCACCACGCCGCCGTCCATGAAGACCAGGCTGTCGCCCACCTCGCGGGCGAAGCCCATCTCGTGGGTGACCACGACCATCGTCATGCCGGACTCGGCCAGGTCGCGCATGACGTCGAGGACGTCACCGACCAGCTCCGGGTCCAGGGCCGAGGTCGGCTCGTCGAACAGCATCAGCTTCGGGTCCATCGCCAGGGCCCGCGCGATCGCGACCCGCTGCTGCTGGCCGCCGGAGAGCTGCGAGGGGTAGTTGCCCGCCTTGTCGCCCAGGCCCACGCGGTCCAGGAGCTGCATCGCGCGCTCCCTGGCCTGCGCCCGGCTGACGCCCTTGACCTGGACCGGTGCCTCCATGACGTTCTCGACGGCCGTCATGTGCGGGAACAGGTTGAAGCGCTGGAAGACCATGCCGATGTCCCGGCGCTTGAGGGCGACCTCGCTGTCCTTCAGCTCGTAGAGCTTGTCGCCCTTCTGGCGGTAGCCGACCAGGTCCCCGTCGACGTAGAGGCGGCCGGCGTTGATCTTCTCCAGGTGGTTGATGCACCGCAGGAAGGTCGACTTGCCGGAGCCGGAGGGGCCGATGAGGCAGAACACCTCGCCCTGCTTCACCTCCAGGTCGATGCCCTTGAGGACCTCCACGGGACCGAAGGACTTGTGGACGCCCTCGGCCTTGACCATGGCGTGGGAGGACTGGTTCATGCCGCGACTCCCTTCGGACGGCGCGTGGGCAGCACCGCGGCCCGGAAGCGCTGCAGCGGCGTCGGCGGCAGGGACCGGCTCGAACCGCGGGCGTAGTACCGCTCGACGTAGTACTGGCCGACGCTCAGGATCGAGGTCATGATCAGGTACCAGGCGGCGGCGAGGAAGTACATCTCCACCGGGGAGCCCGAGCTCTGACCGATGTCCTTGGCCTGCTGGAAGAGTTCGGCGTACTGCACCGCCGAGACGAGCGAGGTCGTCTTCAGCATGTTGATGACTTCGTTGCCGGTGGGCGGCACGATCACCCGCATCGCCTGCGGAACGACGATCCGGCGGAGCGTCTTCGTGTGGCTCATGCCCAGGGCGTGCGACGCCTCGGTCTGTCCCTCGTCGACCGAGAGCAGACCGGCACGGCAGATCTCGGCCATGTAGGCGGCCTCGTTGAGACCCAGGCCGAGCAGCGCCGTCAGCAGCGGCGTCATGAAGGACGACCAGTAGTCCTTGTAGATCGGACCCAGGTTGATGTACTCGAAGACCAGGCCCAGGTTGAACCAGACGAAGAGCTGGACCAGGACCGGGGTGCCGCGGAAGAACCAGATGTAGAACCAGGCGATGGACGAGGTCACCGGGTTCTTCGACAGGCGCATCACGGCGAGCAGGATGCCGCCGGCGATGCCGATCACCATCGACAGCACGGTGAGCTGGAGTGTGCTCCAGACACCGTCGAGGATGCGGTCGTCGAAGAAGTAGTCGGGGATCGCGCCCCAGTTGATCTTGCCTTGCGCGAAGGCGTAGACGACCGCGCCCAGGAGGGCGAGCGCGACGACCGCGGACACGTACCGTCCCGGGTGCCGGACCGGAATGGCCTTGACGGCCTCCGGCCCGGCGGGGGGCCTCGCGTCGGGACCGGTCGTCTTGTTGACGTCAACAGTCACGGATGGAGCCTTTCAGAGCCGCGTCGAACGGGACGGGTCAGGAGCCGCCGTTGATCTTGGCCTCGGTGACCGCGCCGTCCGCGACGCCCCACTTCTCGATGATCTTCTTGTAATCGCCGCTGTCGATGACGGCCTGCACGGCCGCCTGGAGCGCGTCGCGCAGTTCGGTGTTGTCCTTGGCGACGGCGATGCCGTACGGGCCCGCCTCGACCTGGTCGCCGACGATCTCGAAGTACTTGCCGCCGCCGGAGTTCTTCACGGAGTAGGCGGCGATCGGGAAGTCGGCGGAGACGACGTTCGCGCCCTTGGAGCGCATCCGGGTCTCGGCCTCGGGGTTGGTGTCGAACTCCTCGACCTTCAGCGTCTGCTTGCCGGCCTTTTCGCACTTCTGCGCCTGCTCCTTGGCGAGGTCGTGCGAGAACGTGTTGCGCTGGACCGCCATGGTCTTCCCGCACAGGTCGTCCCAGGTCTTGATGCCCTGGCTGTCGCCCTTGTTGGTGTAGAGCGAGACGCCCGCGGTGAAGTAGTCGACGAAGTCGACGCCGGCGCCGACCTTCTTGCCGGTGTCGCCGTCGATGCCCTCCTGCCGGTCCTTGGTGTCGGTCATGGCCGACATGGCGATGTCGTAGCGCTTGGACGCGAGACCGCCGACGAGGGTGTCGAACGTGGCGTTCTGGAACTCGAACCTCACGCCGAGCTGCTTGCCCAGGGCGTCGGCGAGATCCGGGTCGATGCCGACCGTCTTGCCGGAGTCGTCCTTGAACTCGACCGGAGCGTAGGCGATGTCGGATCCGACCCGGATGACGCCCTTGTCGCGTATCGCCTGCGGCAGCTTTTCGGCCAGCGGGGCGCCCGAGGCGGACTTGCCCTCGCCACCTTCGTCGTTCTTCTTGGTCTGGTCGCCGCATCCGGTGAGCAGCAGGGCGCCTGCGACCGCGATCGCACCGACCGCTGCTAGCCGGGTCTGCGCGGCGGTCGGACGACGGGTGAAGCTTGCGGTCATGGTGGTTCCTCCGGCGGATGGTGGAGTTGCCGATGGGACGGGACGCCGGACGGGGGACCGGCCGGCGCCGTGGGACGACGAGGGCACATGCATTCGAGAGCCGCGACCTCGTGTGATTACGGCATCTTGCCATTCGGACTCGGCCATTCAGGGGAGCCGTCATGTCAAAATCGGATAACGGGTGACCCCCCGAATCCCATCAGGTCGGTACATCACGACCGAACCTTTGCGGGAATCAACCCTTCCGGCCGGAAGATCTTCGGTATTTCTCGTTATACGGCCATGGTTCGCTCGCGCGTTCCCTCGTCGAGGCGCTGTTCTCCGGGACTGTCAAGAGGTATCGGGAAGTTGACCGGATGCCTGGCTATGAGTCATGTCACCGGCATGTGGCCTGCCGCGTCCGACATGTGAGCTTGCACTTATCGGACTCGCCGCGGGAGGCGTGCGTCGGGTAGGAAGGTTCTTTACACCCCTCATCAGGGGCTCAGGGCGCGTGTGCGGCGCGCCCGTCGCGCAGGGACCCGTGCGCATCAACGTGCCATGTCCCTGGGCGGTGCCCGCCCACCCCTCACCAGGAGTGGACAAACCCTCAAACCATGAACACTTAAGGGGTAAGACAAAGTGGCAGCGGAGATCGTCAATCCTCGCAGCGACAGCGACGTCAGTGCGGACCAGGAGGCCGGGGCGGAGCACCTCGACTCCTTCGACCCGGCGTTCGCGCTGCACCGCGGCGGCAAGATGGCCGTGCAGGCCACCGTGCCGATCCGCGACAAGGACGACCTGTCCCTGGCGTACACGCCCGGCGTCGCGAAAGTGTGCAGCGCGATCGCCGAGCAGCCCGACCTGGTGCACGACTACACGTGGAAGTCGTCGGTCGTGGCGGTCGTGACGGACGGTACGGCGGTTCTGGGACTCGGGGACATCGGCCCCGAGGCCTCCCTTCCGGTGATGGAAGGCAAAGCGATCCTCTTCAAGCAGTTCGGCGGTGTGGACGCGGTCCCGATCGCGCTGGACTGCACGGACGCCGACGAGATCGTCGAGACGGTGGTGCGCCTCGCGCCCTCGTTCGGCGGAGTCAACCTGGAGGACATCTCGGCGCCGCGGTGCTTCGAGATCGAGCGCAAGCTCCAGGAGCGGCTGGACATCCCGATCTTCCACGACGACCAGCACGGTACGGCGGTCGTGACGCTGGCGGCGCTCAGGAACGCGGCGCGGCTGAGCGGGCGGACGCTGGGTGAGCTGCGGGCGGTGATCTCGGGCGCGGGCGCGGCCGGTGTCGCCATCGCCAGGATGCTGGTCGAGGCCGGCATCGGCGACGTCGCGGTCGCCGACCGCAAGGGCGTCGTCTCGGCCGACCGGGACGACCTGACGCCGGTGAAGCAGGAGCTGGCCTCCTTCACCAACAAGGCCGGGCTGTCCGGCCCGCTGGAGGCGGCCCTCGCGGGCGCCGACGTCTTCATCGGCGTCTCCGGCGGCACGGTGCCGGAGCCGGCGGTGGCCTCGATGGCCGAGGGCGCGTTCGTCTTCGCCATGGCCAACCCGAACCCCGAGGTGCATCCCGAGGTCGCGCACAAGTACGCGGCGGTCGTGGCGACCGGACGCTCGGACTTCCCCAACCAGATCAACAACGTGCTGGCGTTCCCGGGCATCTTCGCGGGCGCGCTCCAGGTGCGGGCGTCGCGGATCACCGAGGGCATGAAGCTCGCGGCGGCCGAGGCGCTGGCCTCCGTGGTGGGCGACGACCTCGCGGCGGACTACGTCATCCCGTCCCCGTTCGACGAGCGCGTCGCGCCGGCCGTCACGGCGGCGGTGGCGGCGGCGGCCCGCGCGGAGGGCGTCGCGCGCCGGTGACGGTGTGACGCGTGTGCGGTGAACGGCCTCGTCCCGGGTGGGCGGGGCCGTTCGCTTTGCCGGTGGCAAGAGGGCGTGTCTCACAGGCGTTTGTGGTTCCGGATGACGGGGTCGGAACCTATCGTCAAGGTCATGTTCGCTGCCTACGCCGCCCGAATCGACCGCGACCAGCCGCTGAACGGTCTGGAGCTGGGGGAGCGTCCGGCCCCCGAGGCCCGTCCCGGCTGGAGTGTCGTCGATGTCCGTGCCGCCTCCCTCAACCACCACGACCTGTGGTCCCTGCGCGGTGTCGGCCTCCCGGAGGACCGGCTGCCGATGATCCTCGGCTGCGACGCCGCCGGTGTCGACGCCGACGGCAACGAAGTCGTCCTGCACTCCGTCATCGGCCAGACCGGCCACGGGGTCGGAGCGAAGGAGCCCCGCTCCATCCTCACCGAGCGCTACCCGGGGACGTTCGCCGAGCAGGTCGCCGTGCCGACCTGGAACATCCTGCCGAAGCCGAAGGAGCTGTCCTTCGAGGAGGCCGCCTGTCTGCCGACCGCCTGGCTGACGGCCTACCGGATGCTGTTCACCAACGCCGGGGTGCGTCCCGGCGACTCGGTGCTGGTGCAGGGCGCGGGCGGCGGGGTCGCCACGGCCGCCATCGTGCTCGGCAGGGCCGCGGGGCTGCGGGTCTTCGCCACCAGCCGTGACGAGGCCAAGCGGAAGCGGGCCCTGGAGCTGGGCGCGGTGGAGGCCGTCGAGTCCGGCGCCCGGCTGCCGCAGCGGGTCGACGCCGTCATCGAGACCGTGGGTGCCGCGACCTGGTCCCACTCGGTGAAGTCGCTGCGGCCCGGGGGAACGCTCGTCATCTCCGGCGCCACCAGCGGCGACCGGCCCTCCCACGCCGAACTGACCCGGATCTTCTTCCTGGAGCTCAAGGTCGTCGGTTCCACCATGGGCACCAAGGACGAGCTGGAGGACCTCCTCTCCTTCTGCGCCGCGACCGGCGTGCGTCCCGTCATCGACGAGGTGCTTCCGCTGGACCGGGCCCGGGAGGGCTTCGAGCGGATGGCGTCCGGCGAGCTGTTCGGCAAGATCGTGCTCAGCGGGTCCTGACCCGCTTCCTTCCCCCTTCCGTTCCGTGCGGCGGGCCCGGTCCTCCGGGCCCGCCGTTCGCGTTCCCGCCCGCGCCGGAGCATGTCAATGGTGGTTGACAGATGCGTCATGTCAACCTAAGTTGACTGCATGAGTGAAGCAACGGATCTCGCCGCACGTGCGGGTGATCGCGACCCTCGGGTCGGGCTGCGTGCCGTCGCCGCACTGCGCAGGCTGCTGGAGCAGCTGGAGGCGGTGCAGGTGCGCAGCGCGCGCAACCAGGGCTGGTCGTGGCAGGAGATCGCCACGGAACTCGGGGTCAGCAGGCAGGCCGTGCACAAGAAGTACGGGAGGCATTGATGTTCGAACGGTTCACGAAGGATGCCCGTGCCGTGGTCCAGGGGGCCTTCGAGCACGCGGGCAGGGCGCAGGCGGGGACCGTCGGTGCCGAGCACCTGCTCCTCGCCCTGCTGGACCGGGAGGGCAGCCGCGCCTCGTTCGCGCTGACGGCGCTCGGCTCCGGCGGGGGCAGGGAGTCGGTACGGCGCGCCCTGGAGGAGGCGCGACGGCGCGCCGGTCTGTCGCAGGCCGAGACCGAGGCGCTCGCCGGCCTCGGGATCGACGTCTCGCAGATCGTCGCCCGGGTGGAGGAGGCTCATGGCACCGGCGCGATGTCCGGCGACCGGGAGGGCAGGCGCTCGTGGTCCGGGCGCCCCGGCTTCGGCCGGGACGCCAAAGAGGTCCTGCAGAACGCCCTGCGGGCGGCCGTCGCCCGGCGTGACCGGCACATCGGCGACGAGCATCTCCTCCTCGCCCTCACCGTGCGCCCCGGTGTGCCCGCCGAGGTGCTCGCCGATCACGGGGTGACCCACGAGTCGCTGACGAGAGTGCTCGGCGGGGGAGCGGCCTGCGCCTGACCCGGCCGGACCCCTCCCGCGCCCGCGTACTCAGGCCTTCGGCGTCCGCAGCATCGCCCCGATGCGGGCCGCCGCGGTCGACAGCTCGCGACGGGCGTCACGGAGCTGGCCGTCCGTGACGCCGTGGTCGCGGGCCGCGTCGCGGATGTCGTCCCGGAAGCGGTCCAGCAGTCGGTCCAGGTCACGGGCCGGGTCGCCGGTGGAGTCGGCGGTGTCCTCGTGGGCCCAGGACGGTGCGTATTCCGCCGGGAAGTCCTCGGTGGTGCGGGTGTACTCCGGCC
Organism: Streptomyces sp. 63XJN7_1_ISO-PGPR-S23-121; assembly: GCF_056173025.1. Taxonomy (NCBI): domain Bacteria; kingdom Bacillati; phylum Actinomycetota; class Actinomycetes; order Kitasatosporales; family Streptomycetaceae; genus Streptomyces; species Streptomyces sp. 63XJN7_1_ISO-PGPR-S23-121. The sequence continues at coordinate 1,258,974 of NZ_CM149653.1, forward strand.
GGGAGGCGGACGCGCCGGCGTCGGTGCGCCCGAAGCCCCAGTCCCGGCCGAGGTCCTTCCCGAAGTCCTTGCCGAACTCGCCGACCTCCTTGACCAGCTCGCCCAGGCCCTCACGCAGTCCCGTCGGCCAGTCGCCCCTCGCGAAGTGGTCCTGCACCTGCTCCTGCACCCGCTGGGCGATGCGCCGTACCTCCTCCTGCGCCTGGGCGCGGGCCCGCTCCTGCGCCTCCTCGGCCTGGCGCCGGGCCCGCTGGGCCTCGTCACGGGCGCGGCGGCTCTCGTCCTTGGCGCGGCGCGCCTGCTCCTTCCACTCCTGCTTGACCCGGCGCATCTCCTCCTTGGCGGCGCGCCAGGCCTCCTTGTCCCCGATGTCCGCGCCGTCGCCGGAGCCGCCGGCGCCCTCGGTCCGGGGGCCCGGTCCGGTGCCGCGGCGGGCCGCACCGGCCGCCGCCCGCATCTCCCGGCGCAGATCACCGGCCGCGCCGCGCACATCGGCCCGGATCTCGGCCGCCAGCTCGGCGACCGAGTCGCGGATCTCCAGCTCCAGGTCGGCCAGCTCGCCGCTGCGGTCGGCCAGCTCGGCGCGGCCCGCGTCGGTGATGGCGTACACCTTGCGGCCGCCCTCGGTGGTGTGGGTGACGAGGCCCTCCGCCTCCAGCTTGGCCAGGCGCGGGTACACGGTGCCCGCCGACGGCGCGTAGAGGCCCTGGAAGCGCTCCTCGAGGAGCCGGATCACCTCGTAGCCGTGGCGCGGGGCCTCGTCGAGCAGCTTCAGCAGGTACAGGCGGAGGCGGCCGTGGGCGAAGACGGGGGGCATGTCAGAGCACCTTCTTGTCGGTCGTGCCGTCGGCCGGGGCGCCGGGGGCGCCGCCGTCCCGGCCGGAAGCGGAATTGTCCCCCGAGTCGCTCTCCGTGCCCTTCACCGGCCCGGTGTCCTCCGGCTCCCACGGTGTGTCCTCCTCCGCCGGCGGGCGGCGCAGCAGGGCGATCGAGCCGGAGACCGTCGTGGCCTTCAGCCGGCCGTTGCCCGCGCCGAGCCGGCCGGTGATCCGCTTGGCGCCCCACTGGCCGGTCACCCGGAGGTCCTCGAAGGCGCTGGAGACCGTGCCGCTCGCGGTGTTGGCCTCCACCTCGGCGTCGGCCGGCTGGGGCAGCCGGATGGCGATCTCGCCCGAGACGCTGGTGAGGCCGATGTCGGTGGGTCCGTCGGCCGCGTCGAGGTCGACGATCATCGAACCGCTCACCGAGTCGGCCTTGACGGACGAGCCGGCCTCCACCACGGTCAGGTCCCCGGAGACGGAGTTGAACCGGAGGTCGCCGGCGAGCGCTTGGGCCTCCACGTTCCCGGCGACCGTGTCGGCGCGGACCCGGCCCGCGAGGCGGACCAGGGTGGTGTCCCCTGAGACGCCCTTCACCTCGGTGCCGCCGTCGATGCCGGAGACCACGGCAGCGGCGCCGACGACGCCCACCTCCACGCGGGTGCGGGCGGGGACGGCCAGGGAGACCACCGCGCTGCGGCGCCAGCCCCGGCGGTCCAGCCACTTCAGGAAGCCCTTCCAGGGCAGGTCCTCGTAGGCCACCGTGAGCGTGCCGCCCTGCTGGGTGACGATCAGGGGCGGGCCCTCGATCTCGGAGACCTCGAGTCTGGCGGAACCCTCGTCCGTGCCCACGACGTTGACCGTTCCGTTGACGATGCGGACGTGGAGCTCGCTCACGGACTCGTCGAAGGTGAGCCTCACGGGCTCCGCGACGGACCACTCGGGCATGGTGCAGACCTCCTGACCGAACGCGCCATATCGCGTCCACCGCTATTCACGATATATCGCGGAGGTGGAAAGTCAAGACACCCGTTCCGGTGGCCGACGTGTCCGGCCGACGGCACGGCCCCGGACATGCGAAACGGGGTGCCGTGACCGGCACCCCGTGGGTAATCGTCGGAGAAGCAGTCGTCCCCTGCTCGCTCGTCGTCTATTCGTCGTCGTCCTCGTCGTCCAGCCGCGCCAGCCAGGTGGCCAGGCGCTCCACCGGCACCTCGAAGTCCGGATTCAGGTCGACGAAGGTCCGCAGCTGCTCGGCGAGCCACTCGAAGGTGACCTCCTCCTCGCCGCGCCGCTTCTCCAGTTCCTCGATGCCGCGGTCGGTGAAGTACAAGGGGCTCTCCGTCGGGAATGGGGGTGTGTACACCGCCAGGTTATCGGGTGCGTGGTCCCGCCCGGCGAGGGGCGGAACGCCGACGGCCCGTCCCCCGGGGCGGGGGGACGGGCCGTCGGTCAGGCGCCGGAGCCGGGCTGCCGCGAGGGATCAGGCCTCGAAGACCTCACGCACCAGCTGCTCCTGCTCGGCCTGGTGCCGCTTGGCGGAGCCGACGGCCGGGGACGAGCCGTGCGGCCGCGAGATACGGCGCAGGCGCTCACCGTGCGGGACGTCGGCGCCGACCGCCAGGTCCAGGTGGTCGATCAGGTTGAGCGCGATGAACGGCCAGGCACCCTGGTTCGCCGGCTCCTCCTGGGCCCACAGGTACTTCTCGGCGTTCGGGTACTTGGCGATCTCCGCCTGGAGCTCGGCACCCGGCAGCGGGTACAGGCGCTCGATGCGGATGATGGCCGTGTCCGTGAGGCCGCGCTTCTTCCGCTCGGCCTCGAGGTCGTAGTAGACCTTGCCGGCGGTGAAGACGACCTTCTTGACGGCGGCCGCGTCGACCGAGTCGTCGCCGATGACCGGCTGGAAGCGGCCCGTCGTGAACTCCTCCGCCTTCGAGGCCGCCGCCTTCAGGCGCAGCATCGACTTCGGGGTGAAGACGACCAGCGGCTTGTGGTGCGGGTTGTGCACCTGCCACCGCAGGAGGTGGAAGTAGTTCGCCGGGGAGGTCGGCATCGCGACCGTCATGTTGTTCTGCGCGCACAGCTGGAGGAAGCGCTCGGGACGGGCCGAGGAGTGGTCCGGGCCCTGGCCCTCGTAGCCGTGCGGGAGGAGCAGGACCACACCGGAGGTCTGGTTCCACTTCTGCTCCGCCGACGAGATGAACTCGTCCACGACCGTCTGCGCGCCGTTGACGAAGTCGCCGAACTGCGCCTCCCACAGCACGAGCGCGTCGGGACGGGCCAGCGAGTAGCCGTACTCGAAGCCCATCGCCGCGTACTCGGACAGCAGGGAGTTGTAGACGTTGTACCGGGCCTGCTCGTCGGCCAGGTACAGCAGCGGCGTGAACTCGTCGCCGGTCTCGCGGTCGATGATGACCGCGTGACGCTGGCCGAAGGTGCCGCGCTGCGAGTCCTGGCCCGCCAGGCGCACCGGCACGCCCTCCAGCAGGAGGGAGCCGACGGCGAGGGTCTCGCCCATGCCCCAGTCGATCGTGCCGTCCTCGACCATCGCCGCCCGGCGCTGGAGCTGCGGCAGCAGGCGCGGGTGGACGGTGACGTGGTCGGGGATGTTGACCTGGGACTCGGCGATCCGCTTGACGACCTCGTCGGTGACCGCGGTGTTCACGGAGACCGGGAACTCGGCCTGCGGGTCGGTGGACTCGGCGGCCGAGGGCTGCGAGGTGGCCTCGCGGACCTCGGTGAAGACCTTCTCCAGCTGGCCCTGGTAGTCCTGGAGCGCCTGCTCGGCCTCTTCCAGGGTGATGTCGCCGCGGCCGATCAGGGACTCGGTGTACAGCTTGCGCACCGAGCGCTTGCGGTCGATCAGGTCGTACATCAGCGGCTGGGTGAAGGCCGGGTTGTCGGACTCGTTGTGGCCGCGGCGGCGGTAGCAGATGAGGTCGATCACCACGTCCTTGTTGAACGCCTGGCGGAACTCGAAGGCCAGGCGCGCGACGCGCACGACGGCCTCCGGGTCGTCGCCGTTCACGTGGAAGATCGGGGCCTCGATCATGCGGGCCACGTCCGTCGCGTACATGGAGGAACGCGAGGACTCGGGGGCCGCGGTGAAGCCGACCTGGTTGTTGATGACGATGTGGACCGTGCCGCCGGTGCGGTAGCCCCGCAGCTGCGACATGTTCAGGGTCTCGGCCACCACGCCCTGGCCCGCGAAGGCCGCGTCGCCGTGGATCGCCACCGGCAGGACGGTGAAGTCCGTGCCGCCCTTGTTGATGATGTCCTGCTTGGCGCGCGCGACGCCCTCCAGGACCGGGTCCACCGCCTCCAGGTGCGAGGGGTTGGCCACCAGCGAGACGCGGATCTGGTCGCCGTCCAGGCCGGTGAAGGTGCCCTCGGCGCCCAGGTGGTACTTCACGTCGCCGGAGCCGTGCATCGACTTCGGGTCGAGGTTGCCCTCGAACTCGCGGAAGATCTGCGCGTACGACTTGCCGACCACGTTGGCCAGCACGTTCAGCCGGCCGCGGTGGGCCATGCCGATGACGACCTCGTCGAGGCGGGACTCGGCGGCCGAGTCCAGCACGGCGTCCAGCAGCGGGATGACGGACTCGCCGCCCTCCAGGGAGAACCGCTTCTGGCCGACGTACTTGGTCTGGAGGAAGGTCTCGAAGGCCTCCGCCGCGTTCAGCCGGCGCAGGATGCGCAGCTGCTCCTCGCGCTCCAGCTTGGAGTGGGCGCGCTCCACGCGGTCCTGGATCCACTTGCGCTGCTTCGGGTCCTGGATGTGCATGAACTCGATGCCGGTGGTGCGGCAGTACGAGTCGCGCAGCACGCCGAGGATGTCGCGCAGCTTCATCATCGACTTGCCGGCGAAGCCGCCGACGGCGAACTCGCGCTCCAGGTCCCACAGGGTGAGCCCGTGCTCGGTGATGTCCAGGTCGGGGTGCTTGCGCTGCTGGTACTCCAGCGGGTCGGTGTCGGCCATGACGTGGCCGCGGACCCGGTAGGAGTGGATCAGCTCGAAGACGCGGGCGGCCTTGGTGACGTCGTCGTCGTGGGACGCGTCGATGTCCTTGAGCCAGCGGACCGGCTCGTAGGGGATGCGCAGCGCCTCGAAGATCTCGTCGTAGAAGCCGTTCTCGCCGAGGAGCAGGTTGGCGACCTGGCGCAGGAACTCGCCGGAGGCGGCGCCCTGGATGACCCGGTGGTCGTAGGTCGACGTGAGCGTCATGACCTTCGAGATGCCGAGCTTGTTCAGGGTGTCCTGGCTGGTGCCCTGGAACTCCGCCGGGTAGTCCATGGAGCCGACGCCCATGATCACCGACTGGCCGGGCATCAGTCGCGGCACCGAGTGGACGGTGCCGAGGCCGCCGGGGTTGGTCAGCGAGACGGTGACGCCGGTGAAGTCGTCCATCGTCAGCTTGCCCTCGCGGGCGCGGCGGACGATGTCCTCGTAGGCCTGCCAGAACTCGAAGAAGTTCAGCGTCTCGGCCTTCTTGATGGCGGCCACGACGAGCTGGCGGTCGCCGTTGGGCTTCACCAGGTCGATGGCCAGGCCGAGGTTGACGTGCGCCGGCTTGATGAGCGTCGGCTTGCCGTCCTTCTCGCCGAACGCGTGATTCATCGACGGCATGGCCTTGATGGCCTGCACCATCGCGTAGCCGATCAGGTGCGTGAAGGAGATCTTCCCGCCCCGGGCGCGCTTGAGGTGGTTGTTGATGACGATGCGGTTGTCGAACAGCAGCTTCACCGGGACCGCGCGCACGGACGTCGCCGTGGGCAGCTCCAGCGAGGCGTTCATGTTCTTGACGACCGCGGCGGCCGGGCCGCGCAGCGTCACCGTCTCGGGTCCCGCCGTGGACGCAGCGGCCTCCTTGGCGGGCTCGGCCTTCGACTGCGGCTTCGCGGCCTGCTTGGCGGCGGGCTTCGCGGCCGGAGCCGCGGCGGCGGGCTTCGCGGGGGCCGCGGCCGGCTTGGCGGGTGCGGCGGCCTGCTGAGGAGCCGCCGGCGCCTGGGCCGGGGCGGGCTGTGCCGGAGCGGGGGCCTGCGCCTGGGGCGCCGGGGCGGCCTGCGGCGTGCTCGTGCCCGTGGTCGTCGCGGAGCCGGACGCCGCCTGGGCGGCGGCCGCACCGGGCTTGTAGTCGGCGAAGAAGTCCCACCAGGCTCGGTCCACGGAGTGCGGGTCCTGGAGGTACTGCTGATAGATCTCGTCGACGAGCCACTCGTTGGCACCGAACGCCGCCGCGGGGTTCTTGCCCGCTTGGTCGGTGTCGGTCGAGATGCTCGAGTTACTGGGGGACTGTGGCGACACGGCGAGAACCGCCCTCTTCCGCTTCACAAGGTGGTGGACAGCGGGAATCAAGGCTACGCCTCCCCGGACCGGAAGGTCAGACCGGGCCCGTTCAACGTCGCGTAAGTCACATTGCAGACCGCGTTTCGGCGCTGGAAATGGCGGGAAACAAGCGAGGTTCTGTTGCGCGTGGGAAGGGGAGACCGGGGCCCGGCGCGGGGAAGTCGCGGGCCTGTGCCTGATCACACGTGTCCGTCAGCGCGAACGCCCGTGGATCTTGGTGCTCCGTTTCGAACCCTACGTCAACTCGACGCCGAGGGCAGGCCCGGAAGAGTGATGAGAATCCGGCACCCCCGCTCGGATTCGGCCACACCGATTCGGCCGCCGTGCAGATCCACCGCCCAGCGGGCGATCGCCAGGCCGAGTCCGGTGCCGCCGTCGCTGCCCGGACCGTGCGGCCGGGACACCGAACCCCGGTTGAACCGCTCGAACACGCGTCGCCATTCTGACCGCGGGATCCCGGGCCCCTCGTCCATGACCTCGAGCTCCAGGGACTCCGGCTGGGCCCCGCACCGCGCCCGGACCGTCACCCGGCCGTGCGGCGGGCTGTGCTTGACCGCGTTGTCGATGAGGTTGGCCACCACCTGGTGGATGCGCTCGGGATCGGCGTGGGCGGTCAGGTCGGACGGGAACACGTCGAGGGCGAGATGCACGTCGGTACGCGTGTGGCTGCCGGATCCGCTGGCGATGGCCGCGCGCGCCGAGGCGACCATGTTGGCCTCCTTCAGCACGCCCGACAGATAGGGCCACACCTCGAAGCGCCGCTTGCGCAGCGGTACGACGCCGTTGTCCAGGCGGGAGAGGTCCAGCAGCGTCTCCACCAGCCGGCCGAGCCGCTCCGTCTGCCGCAGCGCGGTCCGCATGGTCTCCGGGTCGGCCTCGGTGACGCCGTCGACGATGTTCTCCAGCACCGCGCGCAGGCCCGCGATGGGGGTGCGCAGCTCGTGCGAGACGTTCGCCACCAGCTCCTTGCGCTGGAGGTCCTGTGCCTCCAGGTCGTCGGCCATGCGGTTGATCGTGACGGCCAGGTCGCCCAGCTCGTCGCGGCGGTTCTCGCGCACCCGGCGCGTGTAGTCGCCGTGTGAGATGGACCGGGCCACGGCGTTCATCTCGTCCAGCGGCGCGGTCAGCGAGTGGGCCACGAACTGCGTGATCAGCAGCGTGGCGATCATCGAGAAGACCGTGATGAAGCGCAGCTCCGTCTTGGTGTGCACCGCGATCACCGACAGGCCGGTGGTGATCAGCACCGACGTGACGACCAGCGCACCCAGCTTGGTCTTGATCGAGAACGGGCGTACGCCGCCCCAGGGCTCCCCGGGGCTCCTCCGTGCGCCTTCCCGTCCTGAGCTCATGGCGTCGGCGTCTCCAGCGCGTAGCCCACGCCGTGCACGGTGCGGATGCGCTCGGCCCCGATCTTGCGGCGCAGCGCCTTGATGTGGCTGTCGACGGTCCGGGTGCCGGAGGCGTCCGCCCAGTCCCACACCTCGGCCAGCAGTTGCTCCCGCGAGAGCACCGCGCGCGGGGTGTTCGCCAGGCACACGAGCAGGTCGAACTCGGTGGGCGTCAGGTGGACGTCCTCGCTGCGCACCCGCACCCGGCGCTGGGCGTGGTCGATCTCCAGTTCGCCGAGGCGCAGGATGCCGCTGCGCGGCGTCGAGGCGGCCACGACGGCCCGCTCCACCCGGCGCAGCAGCACGTGCACGCGTGCGGCCAGCTCGCGCATCGAGAACGGCTTGGTCATGTAGTCGTCGGCGCCCACGCCGAGGCCGACCAGCATGTCCGTCTCGTCGTCGCGCGCGGTGAGCATCAGCACCGGCACCGGCCGCTGGGCCTGCACGCGGCGGCAGACCTCCAGGCCGTCGAAGCCGGGCAGCATGATGTCGAGGATGAGCAGGTCGGGCTGCCAGGCTTCGGCCGTGTCCACGGCCGCCGGGCCGTCACTCGCCGTTTGCACCAGGAACCCCTCGGCACGCAGGCGGGTGGCGATGGCCTCCATGATCGTCTGGTCGTCCTCGACCACCAGCACCCGGCGCTGTGCGCCCTGGGTGGCCGTCGCCGTGCCGTTGTGGGAGGTCTGTGTCTGCTCCATCGCCCGCCCCTGAGGTGTGCTTTCCGGAATCCGTGGGGTGATCCCATGACTGCGCTTGACGCTTGAATGATCCGCGTCAGGTCAGCAGCGTACGGGGAGGTGCCGCGCCTTTGCTATCCAGGCCCGATGCCGAGGTGGACGACGTCCGGAACGCCCCGGGCAACGGGGATCTCTTCGGTACGCACCTGCTGGAACCCGGCATTACGCAAGGTTTCTTCGAATTCCGGGGAGGGCTGGGCGGACCATACGGCGAGCACCCCGCCGGGTCTCAACACCCGTGCGCAGCCCGCCAGTCCGCCTGGTGAGTACAGCCCGTCGTTGCCCTCGGTGACGGTCCAGTCGGGGCCGTTGTCGATGTCGAGGCAGAGCGCGTCGTACGTGTCGGAAGTCTCATTGACGTAACCCACCAGGTCCGCCTCGACGATCGCCGTGCGCGGATCGGCCAGGGCCGTCGCCGACACCTCGGCCAGCGGTCCGGTGCGGTGCCAGTCGATGACGGCACGCTCGCGTTCGACGACCGCGATCCGGCCCCAGCGGGGGTCGGCGGCCGCGTGCACCAGTGAGAAGCCGACGCCGAGCCCGCCGATGAGGACGTGCGGTGCCGCCCGGCCGTCGAGCGCCTCGGCCGCCGCGTCCACGAGCCGGCGCTCCGAGCGCCCGTCGGAGGTGTCCATCAGGAAGCAGCCGTTCGCGATGATCTGCAGCAGCGCCCCGTGGCGGCGCAGGACGACCTCGCCGTACGGGCCCTCGCGACGGTCCAGAACTTCCGGGGTGTCGTGGGAGTCGTAAGAGGTGATGGGCATCGGCCCATCCTGGCATCACCGACCGGGGAATGACCGGTGCTCCGGGCGTGCTGAGGGGGCGTGAGGACGACTCGCGACGGGCGGCGTCCCTTGATCGCTCACAGCGAACAGCCCCCTGGGAACAATCGGCGGCTCCCGAGCATTGAGTCGGCATAACTCAACTTGACTGCCGAAGGGGAGATCATGGCTGCTGAGTCCGCTGCCTTCACACCGCTCACCCTGCCCGTGCTGCCGCTCGACGACGAGGTCGTGCTGCCGGGGATGGTCGTCCCCCTGGACCTGAGCGACTCCGACGTACGGGCCGCGGTGGAGGCCGCGCAGGCCGCCGCCAGGGACGAACCGGGCAAGCCCCGGGTCCTGCTGGTCCCGCGCATCGACGGCACCTACGCGAAGACCGGCGTCCTCGGCACGGTCGAGCAGGTCGGCCGCCTCGCCGACGGAGACCCGGGCGCGCTGATCCGCGGCCGGAGCCGGGTGAGCATCGGCGCCGGCACCACCGGCCCCGGCGCCGCGCTGTGGGTCGAGGGCACCCGTAGCGACGAGAGCGTGCCCGACCCGCTGCCCGGCCAGGTCGCCGAACTCGTCAAGGAGTACAAGGCCCTCGCCACCGCATGGCTGCGCAAGCGCGGCGCCTGGCAGGTCGTGGACCGGGTCCAGGCCATCGAGGACGTCTCCGCGCTCGCCGACAACTCCGGCTACTCGCCCTTCCTCACCACCGAGCAGAAGGTCGAGCTGCTGGAGACCACCGACCCGGTCGCCCGGCTGAAGCTCGCCACCCGGCAGCTGCGGGACCACCTCGCCGAGCAGGACGTGGCCGAGACGATCGCCAAGGACGTCCAGGAGGGCGTCGACAAGCAGCAGCGCGAGTTCCTGCTGCGCCGCCAGCTCGAAGCCGTCCGCAAGGAGCTGCGCGAGCTGAACGGGGAGCAGGAGGGTGAGGAGTCCGACGACTACCGCGCCCGCGTCGAGGCCGCCGACCTGCCGGAGAAGGTCCGCGAGGCCGCGCTGAAGGAGGTCGACAAGCTGGAGCGGTCCTCCGACCAGTCGCCCGAGGGCTCGTGGATCCGCACCTGGCTGGACACCGTCCTCGAGCTGCCGTGGAACGAGCGCACCGAGGACGCCTACGACATCCAGGGCGCCCAGGCCGTCCTGGACGCCGAGCACGCGGGCCTGCAGGACGTGAAGGAGCGGATCACCGAGTACCTGGCCGTGCGCAAGCGCCGCAGCGACCGCGGCCTCGGTGTCGTCGGCGGCCGGCGCGGCGGTGCCGTCCTGGCGCTGGTGGGCCCGCCCGGCGTGGGCAAGACGTCGCTCGGCGAGTCCGTCGCCCACGCGATGGGCCGCAAGTTCGTCCGCGTCGCCCTCGGCGGCGTCCGCGACGAGGCCGAGATCCGCGGCCACCGGCGCACGTACGTCGGGGCGCTGCCCGGCCGGATCGTGCGGGCGGTCAAGGAGGCCGGGTCCATGAACCCGGTCGTGCTCCTGGACGAGATCGACAAGGTGGGTTCCGACTTCCGGGGCGATCCGGCCGCGGCGCTGCTGGAGGTCCTCGACCCGGCCCAGAACCACACCTTCCGGGACCACTACCTGGAGGTCGAGCTCGACCTGTCCGACGTCGTCTTCCTCGCCACCGCCAACGTCCTGGAGGCCATCCCCGAGGCCCTGCTCGACCGCATGGAGCTGGTCCGCCTCGACGGGTACACCGAGGACGAGAAGGTCGTCATCGCCCGGGACCACCTGCTCCCGCGCCAGCTGGAGCGGGCCGGTCTGGACAAGGACGAGGTCACGATCGACGAGGGCGCGCTGCGCAGGCTGGCCGGCGAGTACACCCGCGAGGCGGGCGTGCGCACCCTGGAGCGGTCGATCGCGCGGCTGCTGCGCAAGGTGGCGGCCCAGCACGAGCTGGGGGAGCGGGAGCTGCCGTTCACCGTCGGCGACGGCGACCTGCGCGACCTCATCGGCCGGCCGCACCACGTGCCCGAGTCCGCCCAGGACCCGGCCGAGCGGCGCACCTCCGTGCCGGGCGTGGCCACCGGTCTCGCGGTCACCGGCGCGGGCGGCGACGTGCTGTACGTCGAGGCGTCGCTCGCCGACCCGAAGACGGGCGCGGCGGGTCTGACCCTGACCGGTCAGCTGGGCGACGTGATGAAGGAGTCCGCGCAGATCGCGCTGAGCTTCCTGCGCAGCCACGGCGCCGAGCTCGAACTGCCGGTGGCCGACCTGAAGGACCGGGGCGTGCACATCCACTTCCCGGCGGGCGCGGTCCCCAAGGACGGCCCGAGCGCCGGCGTCACGATGACCACGGCCCTCGCCTCGCTGCTGTCGGGCCGGCTGGTCCGCACCGACGTGGCGATGACCGGCGAGGTCTCGCTGACCGGCCGGGTCCTGCCGATCGGCGGGGTCAAGCAGAAGCTGCTCGCGGCGCACCGGGCGGGCGTCACCACGGTGATCATCCCCAAGCGCAACGAGCCCGACCTGGACGACGTCCCGGCGGAGGTGCTGGGCAAGCTCGACGTCCACACCGTCACCGACGTCCGCCAGGTCCTCGAACTGGCGCTGGCACCGGCCGTGAACGGTGCCGAGCCGGAGGTTCCGGTCGCGGCGTGACGGACGTGACCGGACGAGCGAGGGCCCGGGTACCCGCGAGGGAACCCGGGCCCCGCCCGTGAGCCGTCCGGCCGGCCGGGGGCGACCCCCGTGCCCCCGGCCGGGGGTGGTGTGGCGGTCAGCCGTTGGCGAGTGTCTGCACCCGGTCCAGGGCGCCGTTGCCGTGCTTGTCGGGGGCAACCCCCGTGCCCCCGGCCGGGGGTGGTGTGGCGGTCAGCCGTTGGCGAGTGTCTGCACCCGGTCCAGGGCGCCGTTGCCGTGCTTGTCGGGGGCAACCCCCGTGCCCCCGGCCGGGGTGGTGCGGCGGTCAGCCGTTGGCCAGTGCCTGCACCCGGTCCAGGGCGCCGTTGCCGTGCTTGTCGGGGGCAACCCCCGTGCCCCCGGCCGGGGTGGTGCGGCGGTCAGCCGTTGGCCAGTGCCTGCACCCGGTCCAGGGCGCCGTTGAACTTGTCGTGGTCCCCTACCGTCGGGCCGGACGAGGTGTACTGCCACATCGTGTAGTAGCCCCAGCCGGCCGGCAGCGTGCCCACCGAGGTGGCGTACCGGGCGATCCACAGCGGGTTGTTCGCGGCGAAGCCGCCGTAGTTGCCGGTGCACTGGGTCCACCAGCTCGTCGCCGTGTAGATGACGGCGTCCCGGCCGGTGCGGGCCTTGTACTGGTTCAGGAAGTCCCGGATCCAGGTCACCATCCCGCTCTGCGTCTTGCCGTAGCAGGCGGCCCCGTACGGGTTCCACTCGATGTCCAGCGCGCCCGGCAGCGTCTTGCCGTCCCGGGACCAGCCGCCGCCGTGGTCGACGAAGTAGTTGGCCTGGGTCGCGCCGCTCGTCGTGTCCGGGGTGGCGAAGTGGTACGAGCCGCGGATCATCCCGACGTTGTAGGAGCCGTTGTACTGCTGGGCGAAGTAGGGGTTCGTGTAGTACGTCCCTTCGGTCGCCTTGACGTAGGCCCACCTGACCCCGCTGTTCCACAGGGTCGACCAGGCGACGTTGCCCTGGTGTCCGGAGACGTCGACGCCCTCCGTCTGGGTGGCGTCGCCGGGGACGGGGGTGCCCTGTTGGCCGTCGTGGGCCAGGACGCCCATGCCCATGTGGGCGGAGCCGCGGGGCGGGACGTCGGCGGCCGACGAGGGCTGGGCGAGGAGGAGGGAGAGGGCGGCGAGCAGAATCCCGGTGGCGGCGAAACGCCGGCCGCGGGCCGATCCGGATCTGTGCACGAGCATGGACGTGCCTCCGATGGTTCGGTGGTGCTCGGTGGGGGACCGTGCGTGGGGAGAGACTCGTGAGTGGCGTGGGCATGCCATTCACGAGTCCGGTGAAGACGCTACGCACGTAGAACGGGGGGTGGGAAGAGGAGCCGGAAGCCGCCGTTGGTCTAAGCCTGCGAAATACTTGCCAAGCTGCGGCGATGGCGGCCCGTGGCGGAAACTTTCAGGAACGGGAAAATCGAGGCAGGGGCTGACGTGCACGAAGACGGAAACGGCGGCGGTCGCGAGGGCGAAGCCCGCCTGTCCGGAAGTGGTGTGAACCGGCCCCAGTTCCTGGCGCTGGAACGCGAACTGACCGTCCTGCTCCGGCGCGCCCGTGCCAACCAGGGCGAGATGGCCCGCGAGGTCCACCCCGACCTGGAGTCGTCCGCGTACGGCCTTCTCGTCCGGCTCGGCGAGTGCGGTGGGCAGCGCGCCACGGACCTGGCCGCCTACATCGGCGTGGGCAAGGCGACGATGTCCCGCCAACTGCGCGCCCTGGAGGAACTCGGCCTGGTCGCCCGTGAACCCGACCCCGCGGACGGCCGTGCCTGGCTGGTCACCCTGACCCCGGAGGGGCAGGAGCGGGTCGGCCGGGTGCGGGAGGCCCGCCGGGCGCGGTACGCCCGCCGCCTCGGCGACTGGGACCCGCGGGAAGTGGCCGAACTGGCCCGCCTGCTGCACGAACTGAACCGGGGGATGGAGAAGTAGCCCCCGCGGTCCGCCCCTTGGCGCCCCCTGGGGCCGGACCCTTCACGGGCTCGGGGCCTGCCCCTTCACGCGCCAGGGGTCGGACCCTTCACAACTCCGCGCACACCACCGTCGCGTCGTCGTGCGTCTTGCTGCGGCCGAGGAACTCCCGCGCCCCCGCCGCGTCCCCGCGCTCCAGCTCCCGCACCCGGTCCACCAGTGCCCGCCCGCCCTGCTTGCGCACCAGGGCGAGGCAGTCCGCCCAGTCGCCCTCCCGGAACGTCTCCACCCAGCGCGCGGCCCCGTCGGTCAGCGCCGCCAGCGTCCGCACCTCCTCGCGCGGCAGCGTCCCCGTCACCGCCCGCGCCGCCACCGCCGGGTCGGCCGCGGCCGTGAAGAACCCGCCCTCCCTGTTGCGGTAGTTCGCGTCCACGATCGCGTCCGTGGCCAGCGCCGAGCGCGGCAGGCGGGCCAGCCGGTCGTCCAGGAGCGCCGTGACCGTGCCGGCGGGCGTCTCCACCAGCAGGGCGGAGTCGGACAGCACCAGGTACTCGACCAGGTCGGGGGACCAGCGCGCCAGGACCACGGTTGCCTGCGGAGTGCGCGGGTGAGAAAGGTCACAGGTTCCCGCATGTGCCGCGGAGGTATGCGCGATGGCACGGGACAGGACGTCGGCGAGAGGAACATCCCCGAGTGAAACGGTCAGTTCGGTCAGCGCTCCGCCGAGCCGCGCGGTGAACCAGGGTACGGAATGCAGACACCCCGTCCCGGTCCTCGGCGGCGTCACGCCGTCCAGCACGACGAGCGCGCCGCCCTGTCCCGAGGCCGGTAGCGCGACGCTCGCGAAGTCCTCGTTGGGGCGGTCGGCGAGGCCAGGTTCCGAAACGAGTTCCGTACGCATCCGGCCAGTCTGCACGACCTCTTCACAGGGTCCGCAAAAGGCTGCCAACGTCCCCCGAAAACGACGCTGTCGCGCAGGTCAGCGGCCGGATTTGGGTTGGAATGCTGCACTCCGGGAACGCGTGGCGGCACATCCTGCCACCGTCCGTCGCAGACGTCCAACCGGCGCACTGTCCGAGCCCGCCGCACGAGCCGGCGGAACTTGCCCCTCAACTCCCGGTCGGGGTTCACTCCTTCGGGTGGCGGGTCAGGTGATGCACACCCACCGCCCACCGGCACTGGGATGGTCGGGAACCGGTGGGGGGCCTGCCCTGCTCACGCGGTCTCCCCGTCCGGCGCACGGTCGGCGGCGGGAGAGCAGCCCAGAGCTTGGGGAAGGGTGCACGCGCCGGCCGGCCAGTTGACGGAGCGCCACCCGGGCCCACGGGTACACGAGTCAGGAATGCGAGCACCGGTGCAGAAGACGCGGCCTCGTCGTACAGGCAAGCAGACGGCCCCCGCGGCAAGCGTGGAGCGAACCCCGGGCGCCCCCTCCACCCCGGCGGCCGAGGCGCCGCCCGTCGGCAAGGGCCGGCCCACCCACGTACGCAACCGGCTCATCGTCGCCGTGGCGGTCGTGGCCGCCGCCGTGGCCGCGGCCGGGGCCCCGTCGGTCGTGGCCGCCTCCGGACAACTGCACGACTCGCAGGACCTGGTGACGCTCGCCGAGCAGACGCAGGACGCGCTGGCCCTCGCCCACTCCCTCGCCGACGAGCGGGACGAGGTCACCCCCTACGTCGCCGCGGGCCGCCCCAAGTCCAAGGCCCCCTCCGAGCAGCGCAGCGCACGCGTCGACCGGCAGGTGGAGGAGCTGCTCGCCGACACCGACACGCCCGACTCCCTGCGCGAGGACCTCGACGCCATCGCCGCGCTGCGCCGTTCGGCGCTCACCGGCAAGAGCAGCGCCCTCCAGGCCCACGACGCCTACTCGGAGGCGATCGCCGGGCTGCACGCCCTGGCCGGGGAACTGGCCGAGCAGATGCCGCCCCGCGCGGGCGGCGGGGCCCACGCCCTCGCCGACCTGGACACCGCCGTCCAGCAGGCCGCCGCGACCCGGGGACTGCTGCTCGCGGCCCTCGGCGTGCCGAGCAGCACCGAGACCGTCATCGACCCGATCACCGGGCTGCCGACCGAGTCCGTCACCTCCTCGGACGCCGAGACCGAGCAGCGTGACGCCCTCAGCGCCGCCGCCCAGCAGGCCCGGGTGCGCTCCGACGCGGCCCTCGCCGACTTCCGCGAGGGGGCGCCCAAGGAGGCGCGGGACAGGTACGACGCCACGGTCACCGGGCCGGAGGTCAACTCCGCCGAGAAGTACCTCGCCGGCCTCACCGACCGGCCCACCCTCTCCGACGACGACCTCGGCACCTCCGTCAAGAAGCTGGACGCCGCGCTCTCCGCCCGCGTCGACGCCATGCGCGGGGCCGAGTCCGCCCTGTACGAGAAGCGCACCACGGCGCTTGAGCAGCTGCGCGACGACGACGTGACCGCGCTGGAGATCCGGATCGCCGCCCTCGGCGCCCTGATCCTGCTCGCCCTCGGCATCGCCACCGCCATGGCCCGCACCCTCACCCGCCCGCTCTCCGTGCTGCGCCGCGGCTCGGCCCGGCTCGCCGGCGCGGCGGACCCCACCGTCGAGGAGCCGGTCGCCTTCACCGGCCGCAACGACGAGTTCGCCCAGGTCGTCCGCTCGGTCAACGCCCTGCACGCGCACGCCGCCACGCTCGCCGAGCGCGTCAACACGCTGGAGGCCGACCGCAAGCACCTCGTCGGCCAGCGGCAGAAGATGGCCGACGCGCGTGAGGAACTGCGCGCCGAACTCGCCGAGTCCGCCGCCCAGCTCGACGTCGTCCGCAAGAGCATCGGCGGCACCTTCGTCAACCTCGCGCTGCGCACCCTCGGCCTGGTCGAGCGGCAACTCGCCGTCATCGAGAGCCTGGAGGACCGCGAGCAGGACCCGGACCGCCTCGCCACCCTGTTCAAGCTCGACCACTTCGCCACGGTGATGCGCCGGCACAGCGAGAACCTCCTCGTGCTCGCCGGCACCGAGCACATCCAGCACAGCGCCGGTCCGGTGCCGCTGGTCGACGTGGTCCGGGCCGCGGTCAGCGAGATCGAGCGGTACGAACGGGTCCGCATCGCCACGCTGCCGCCCCACGCGCACGTGGCCGGCTTCGCCGCCGACGACCTCTCCCACCTGCTCGCCGAGCTGATGGAGAACGCCACCTCCTTCTCGCCGCCGGACCTGCCCGTCGAGGTGTCCGGCTGGCTGCTGGAGAACGGCGAGGTGATGCTCTCCGTCCAGGACGAGGGCATCGGCATGGCCACCGAGCGCCTCCAGCGGCTCAACGCCCGCCTCACCGACTTCGACCCGGAGGCGCCCTACGACCAGGAGGGCGAGGACGGCCTCGGGCTCGGCCTGTACGTGGTGGCCCGGCTCGCCCACCGGCACGGGGCGCGTGTGCGGCTGCGGGAGCAGAAGCAGGGCGGCGTCGCGGCCGTCGTGGTGCTGCCGAGCACGCTGCTCGCGGCGGCGCCCCCGGCGGCCCTCGCCCCAGCCGCGCCGGTGGCCGACGGCACGGGCTCCTTCACCCTGCCGGGCGCGGGCGCGGAGGCCAACTCCAACGTCCTTTCCGGCCGCGCGGAGAAGAAGGCACGGCCGGACACCGACCCGCTCGTGGCCTCGGCGGAGGAGGCCGTACGCCGCGCCGAGGCGGAGGCCGCGGCGGAACCGGCGGCGGACGCCGCGGAGACCGCTGCACCTACGGAGCGGGGCCCCGCGGTGACCGAGCCGGCCCCGGCGTCGGGTACCCACCCGCAGGAGCGCGCCGACGAGACCCCGGAGAGCGGTGGGACCGCGGAGACCGGCCGGGCCGGCGAGACCGCGGAGTCCGGCGAGCAGCGGGAGCCTCTCGTGACGCCGGAGGTCCCCGAGACGCGGGAGACTCCCGAGACGCGGCAGGCCACCGAGTCGCCGGAGGCTTCCCGGACGCCGGAGACTCCCGGGACGCCGGAGGCCCCCGGGACGCCGGAGGCCCCCGTGGCCGAGGGCACGACCGGCGTCAGGGACTTCCCGGACGACACCACGATGGAACTCCTGCTCCCGGTCCAGGCCCAGGCCCCCGCGCCGACCCCGCCCCCGCCGCCGGCCCCCGCGCCGGACCCGCGGGAGGCATCCGCACCGGAGGGGACTTCCGCACCGCAGGAGACCCCCGCACCGCAGGCGGCTCCAGCGCCGGAGAGGACACCCGCCCCGCAGGAGCGCCCCGCCCCGGAGAGGACACCCGCCCCGGAGGCCCCTGCACCGCCGGAGGCCCCCGCACCGCAGGAGCGTCCCGCGCCGGAGCGCCCCGCTCCCGCCGATCCGTACGCCATCGGCCCCGACGTCCACGAACGCACCGCGGACGAGGGCGCCGAGCCGGACGGTGACCCCATCACCGCCAAGGGGCTGCCCAAGCGGACCCCGAAGCTCAGCACACCCGCCGCGGTCCCACGGCCGCGCACGGCGGGTTCCGTCGACGCCGAGGCGCTGCGCCGCCGTCTGGGAGGGTTCCGCCGGGGGGCGGAGGCCGGACGGCGCGACGTCGAGGCGGAGATCTCCGAACGGACGGAGCAGCACCAGGCGCCGACCGCCGCGGGGACAACAGAAGAAGCCACGGGGGGCACTGTCGAGGAGGCAAGCAGTTGACCGCTCCCAGTACCTACGGACTGAGTCGTGAGGCCCGTAACCTGCACTGGCTGCTGACCAACCTCGTCGAGGAGGTCCCCGGCATCGAGTCCGTCGCCGTGGTCTCCTCCGACGGCCTGCTCCTGCTCTCCTCCGACCAGGACAGGAACGAAGCGGCCCGGGTGGCACGGGGCGAGCGGCGCACCGGCCCGCGCGGCTCCGCCGCCGACCTCGCCACGGTCGTCTCCGGCGTGGGCAGCCTGACCATCGGCGCCGCCCGGCTGATGGACTTCGGCAACGTGAAGCACACGATGGTCGCCATGGACGAGGGCAGCCTGTTCGTGATGTCGATCAGCGACGGCTCGCTGCTCGGCGTGCACGGCGCCGCTGACTGCGACATGAGCGTCATCGCGTACCACATGGCGCTGTTCGTCGGCCGCGCCGGCCATGTCCTGACCCCCGAACTCCGCAGCGAACTGCGGCAGTCCCTGGAGTCCGAGTCGACGGAGAGCGTCCGATGAGCAGTGGCCCCGGCAGCAACCCGAGGCATCCGCAGGGCCTCCCCGTGCGCGGCGCGGACCGCAAGTCCGCCCGTGTACGCCCCTACTCGCTCACCGGCGGCCGGACCCGCTTCGGCCACGTCCTGCTCGTCGAGACGTTCGTCGGCGCCACCGCGGGCACCGCCGCGCTCGAAGCCGCCGAGGAGCGCAAGGAACTGACGAACGGCGGCCTCACCTCCCGCGTGATGCCGGAGATGAGGGCCATCGTCGAACTGTGCCGCCGCATGCGTACGGTGGCCGAGATCGCCGCGCTGCTGAAGATGCCGCTCGGCGTGGTCCGCGTGCTCATCAGCGACCTGGCGGACCAGGGAAAGATCCGTGTGTACGGCACCGGAACCGGCCACGGAACCGGCCGCCCGGACCGCGCTCTGCTCGAAAGGGTGCTCAGTGGACTCCGTCGTCTCTGACGCCGCCGCCTACGGCGTCTCCCCCCTCGTCGACCCGGACGAGAACGTACAGTCCTGGCAGACGGACCGCACCCGTGCGCCGATCGCCACGAAGATCGTCGTGGCGGGCGGCTTCGGCGTGGGCAAGACCACGCTGGTCACCGCCGTCTCGGAGATCACGCCCCTGCAGACCGAGGCGCTGATGACCCAGGCGAGCGAGGACACCGACGACCTCACCGCCACCCCGGACAAGCTCACCACCACCGTGGCCATGGACTTCGGCCGCATCACGCTCGACGACGACCTGGTGCTCTACCTGTTCGGCACGCCGGGCCAGCAGCGGTTCTGGTTCATGTGGGACGACCTGGTGCGCGGCGCGATCGGCGCCGTCGTCATGGCCGACACCCGCCGCCTGAGGGACTGCTTCCCGGCGCTGGACTACTTCGAGAGCTGCGGACTGCCGTACGTCGTCGCGGTGAACCACTTCGACGGCAGCGAGCGGTTCGACGCGGAGGACGTGCGGGAGGCGTTGACGATCCCGGCGCACATACCTGTAATGATCATGGATGCGCGCCGCCGGATCTCGGCCATCGAGACCCTCTTGTCCCTCGTGGGCCACGCGCTCGACGAAACCCCCGAGTAGTCCCCGAGCAGTCCCCTTAGGAGCGTCCCCCGCATGCGGAAGATACTCGTCGTCGGAGCCGGCCAGTCCGGCCTCCAACTCGCCCTCGGCCTCCAGTCGCACGGCTACGAGGTCACCCTGATGTCCAACCGGACCGCGGACGAGATCCGCAACGGCCGGGTCATGTCGACGCAGTGCATGTTCCACACGGCACTCCAGCACGAGCGCGATCTCCAGCTGAACTTCTGGGAGTCCCAGGCCCCGAAGATCGAGGGGCTCGGTGTCTCGGTGGCGGCGCCCGGCTCCTTCGACCCGGGCCCGTCCCAGCGGGCGATCGACTGGCTGGGCCGGCTCGACGGCTACGCGCAGTCCGTCGACCAGCGGGTGAAGATGGCCGGCTGGATGGAGACCTTCGCGCAGCGCGGCGGCCAGCTCGTCATCCACGGCGTGGCCGTCGGTGACCTGGACTACTTCTCCCGCGCCTACGACCTCGTCCTCGTCTCGGCCGGCAAGGGCGAGCTGGTGCAGATGTTCGGCCGGGACGCCTCCCGCTCCCCGTACACCGAGCCGCAGCGCGCCCTCGCCGTCGCCTACGTCCACGGACTGGGCCCGCGTCCGGAGCACCCGGACACGGAGGCCGTCCGCTGCAACCTGGTGCCGGGCGTCGGCGAGATGTTCATCATGCCGACCGTCACCACCTCCGGCCGCGCCGACATCCTGTTCTGGGAGGGCATACCCGGCGGTCCGCTCGACGCCTTCAAGGACGTGAAGGACCCCTCGGAGCACCTCTCCCTGACCCTGGAACTCATGGAGAAGTTCCTCCCCTGGGAGTACGCGCGGGCCACCAAGGTCGAACTGACCGACGCGGGCGGCACCCTCGCCGGCCGCTACGCCCCCACCGTCCGCAACCCCATCGGCCGTCTCCCCGGCGGCGGCGCGGTCCTCGGTGTCGCCGACGTGGTCGTCGCCAACGACCCGATCACCGGCCAGGGCTCCAACTCGGCCTCCAAGTGCGCCGCCTCCTACCTCGCCTCGATCCTGGAGCACGGGGACAAGGAGTTCGACGAGGTCTGGATGCGGCAGACCTTCGACCGCTACTGGGAGACGGCCCAGCACGTCACCAAGTGGACGAACGCCATGCTCGCCCCGCCGCCGGAGCACGTCCTGAACCTGATCGGCGCGGCCGGTCAGCTCCAGCCGGTCGCCGACCGCTTCGCCAACGGCTTCAACGACCCGGCGGACTTCGAGAACTTCTTCTTCGACCCGCAGAAGACGGAGGCCTACCTGATGGAGGTCTCCGGAGCGGCCGGCGCGTAGGCCGCGGCGTATCCCTCGTCGGATCCGGCCGTCGCCCCCTCGGGGAGCTCCGGAGGCGTGTACCGCCGCAGGGGCTCCCCGCCGGGGTCGGGCCGTACGGCGCCCAGCACCGGGTTGGCCGCGATCGGCGACACCTTGACCTCGGCACCGGGCCGCGGCGCCTGGACGACCATGCCGTCGCCGAGGTACATCGCCACATGGGTGGCCTCGGGGAAGTACACGACGAGGTCACCGGGCCGCAGCCCGTCCAGCGGGACGTGCTCCAGCCGCGCCCACTGCTCCTGGCTGGTCCGCGGGATCGGCGTTCCGGCCCGCTGCCAGGCCACGGAGGTCAGCCCCGAGCAGTCGTACGACGCCGGGCCCTCCGCGCCCCACTCGTACGGCTTCCCGAGCTGCTCCACCGCGAAGCGCACCGCCCGGTCGCCCTCCGCGGTCGGCCTGCCGTCGTCGCCGAGCGCACCGGACGCCATGAACCGTTCCTGGGCCTCGGCGATGCCGTCCTCCTCGACGGCGGCCAGCTCGGCCAGCTGTGCGGCGCTGAGCGAGGCGAGCAGTTCCTCGACTGCGTGGAGCCGGGTGCGTACGCCGTCCCGCTCCCTCTTCTGCCGGGCGGCGAGGGCGACCTGCTCGTCGAGGGCCTCGCGGGCCCGGCGCGCCAGGTCGTCGGTCTTCCTCTCGTGGCCGGCCAGGCGGCCCACCGTCTCGGCCCGATCCCGGGCCAGCTGCCCGATCACGTGCCCCTGGTCGAGGGCGTGCTGCGGATCGCGGGCCAGCAGCAGCCGCAGGTAGGGGGAGAGGTCACCGCCGTTCCGGTACTGCTGCCGGGCCAGCCGGCCCGCCGCGCCGCGGCCGTCGCGCAGGGACAGCCGAGCCCGGGCCAGCTCGGTCTCCAGCCGCTGCACCTTCGCGCGCTGCCGGGTCAGCTTCTCCTCGGTGCCGTTGAAGGCCTCCGTGGCCTTCTCGGCCTCCCGGTAAAGCCCCTGAAATTCCGTCAGCAGCTCGGCCACGGACGGCCGGCCGGGCGCGGGCGGCACGGGTTCCGCCACCGCGGGCACGGGCGCGAACACGATCCCCGCCGTCATCGCCGCCGTACAGGCCAGACGGAGAAACCTTCCTGACACGCTGTCACCTCCGGTGCGGCGGAACCTTCGTCCGCTCCGCACCGCGAGCATCGGGCCGGTTCCCGCGGCGCGCGCGCCGGATGTGCGCGGTTCGGCGCAATGCCGTCACCCGTCGGCGTCGTCCGGCTTGCCGCCCGGCGTGGCGTCCGGCCGGGACCACGGCCAGCGCCGGCGGGGACCCTTGTCGCCCTCGGGGTCGTAGGCGTACTTCCAGCGGGCGAAACCGATCGTCCGCCGGTCCGAGCGGGGCACGCGCCGGTACACGAGCACGGTGGGCGGCCCGCCGTCCGGGGCGGGGACGGGGATGCGGTACGTCTTCGGCGGGTGCCCGGTGGGGCCGACCAGCACGGGCAGCACCCGCCCGTCCATGGGGCCGCCCTCGAAGGGGGTGTCTTCGCTCTTCACGGCACCAGTGTCAGACATCCTCCGCCAGCGCCTCGACCAGCGCCGCGGTCTGCGGGTCGCGCCGCGCGGTGACCGACAGCATGGCCAGGAACTGCTCCACGAGCCAGTCCCGCAGCTCGTCGAGGGGCGGCTGCTTCTCCTCGTCCAGCCAGATCAGCGAGGCCGCCTCCACCGCGGTGATCCACATCCGCACGGTCATCCGCAGCCGGGGGCCGGGGTCGACGGCCTCGAGGTGGCTCATGATGTGCTCGGCGGCGGCCCGGCGCACGCCGTCCACGATGGCCGACGTCCGGGAGGTCTCGGCCACGCTGCCGCCCCGCAGCAGGGCGCTGAAGCCGGTGTCGTGCTGGTCGACGAAGGCCAGGTAGCGGTCCAGGGCGCGGGACAGCCGGGTCAGCAGGGGTCCCTCGCGGGGTTCGTCGAAGCACAGCCGCAGCTCGTCGGCGGCCGACCTGAGGGCGGCCTCGTAGAGCTGCTGCTTGCCGCCGGGGAAGTACCGGTACACCAGCGGGCGCGAGACCCCGGCCTGCTCCGCGACGTCGTCCAGGGACACCTCCTCCGGCGGCCGGTGCGCGAAGAGGGCGAGCGCGGCGTCGAGCAGCTGACCGCGGCGCTCCTCGACGCTGAGCCGGCGGTAGGCGGGGGTGGGGGCCTGCGGGGTCATGGACCGCAGCGTAATCGCTCCGCCGGGTGAGGCCGGGGGCGTTCGAACGGGGGCGTTCGAAAATGCGCCGTGGGCGCGGTGCACGGGTGGGTGACGCGGCCCCGCGTGACGGGGTGCCTCCCCCACTCTCGCCTTCGCTCGAGCGGGGGGACCCCCACCGCCCACCCGTGCCGCCCCTGGGGGTACCTCCCAGGCCGTTCAGGCCCTGGGGGAGGCACGACTGCCCGCGGCACGGGCGATGGACGGTGGCGGCACGACTGCCCGCGGCTGCTGAGGTCAGGCCAGGAGGCCCGAGGACTTCCACAGGCGGCGGCCCGTGCCGCGCAGGACGCCGATGTCGTCCAGGAAGTCGGTCAGGCGCTTCGCGCCGGTCTGCATGATCTCCCGGCGGTGGCCGCTGGCCTGGACCTGGGCCACGGCCTCCCGCTTGTCCAGGCCGACGTTCGTGTAGACCTCGGGGTTGACGAAGGCCTTGGAGAAGACGCGGGCGAACTCGCCGGAGGTGACCCGGGTGAACTCCTGCGACCACTTCGGGGCCGTCACCATCTGGCGGCGCAGCTCCTCACGGGCGTAGCGCACGTGGCGGGCCTCCTCCACGACGTGGATGCGCGTGACCCCGCGGATCAGCGGCTGGATCCGCTCGTCCGGGAAGGTCAGCCGCTGCATCCAGTCCAGGACCTCCTCGCCGAGCAGCGTGGCGGTGAAGGAGCCGGGCGTGGTGGAGATCGTCTTGAACAGGCGGCCCAGGTGCTGGTGGACCGGGCTGACCGGGTACCACGGGGTCTCACCGCGGGAGATCAGCCGGGCGAACATCTTGGAGTGCCGGCACTCGTCCTCGATCTCCGTCAGCGCGTAGCGCACGTGGGCGCTCGTCGCGGACTTGTCGTAGATGTGCCGCACCAGGAGCTGCATGAGGATCAGCTCGAACCAGATGCCCAGCGAGGCGAGCGCCGCGGACTCGTGCTGGGAGAGCAGGATGCGCTGCTCCTCGCTCATCCGCTTCCACATCGGGGTGTCGTACAGCGACACGAGCTCCGGGGGCCAGAACCACTTGCCCTCCTCGAAGGGCGCGTCCCAGTCCAGCTCCTTGTCCGGGTCGAAGGAGTGCTTGGCGGACGAGTCGAGGAGCCGTTCGGCCACCTGCTCCCGGTCCTTGAGCAGGCCGAGCGCGTCGCGCAGACCGTCGAGCGCGTCGGCTTCCGTCAGGGTCGTCATGGCTGTCCCACCTCATCGTGTTACCCGCGGTCACTCACTCGTCTTATGAGACTGCCTGTCAGCAAGCTCGTCAATCCCCTGGACGGGACTTGTTGACCGCGGGTAAAGAAATGAGGGGCGCCGGGGTCTCAGCCGTAGAGCACGGCCTCCATCACCGACCGGGCGATCGGCGCCGCCAGCCCGCCCCCGCTGATCTCCTCACGGCCGCCGGGGGTGCCCTCCACGACCACCGCCACCGCGACCTGCGGCTCCGGGTCCCCGTCGTCCTGCGCCCAGGAGACGAACCAGGCGTACGGAGTGCCCGAGTTGCCGACGCCGTGCTGGGCGGTGCCGGTCTTGCCGCCGACCGTGGCCCCCGGGATCGCCGCGTTCGCGCCGGTGCCGTCCTCCACCACGCCGGTCATCAGCTCCTTCAGCCGCCGGGCCGTAGACGGCCGCATCGCCTCCCGGGCGGGCCGCGACCCGGCCGTCGCCACCAGGCTGCCGCCGGCCCTCACCGTCCGCTCCACCAGGTACGGCGACCGCACCTGCCCGCCGTTGGCCACGGCCGCCGCCACCATCGCCATCTGGAGCGGGGTGGCCCGCGTGTTGTACTGGCCGATCGACGACAGCCCGAGCTGGGCCCGGTCCACCGAGGTGTCGAAGGTGCTCCGCGCCACCGAGAAGGGGACCCGCAGCCCGTCGTCGTTGAAACCGAACGCCTCCGCCGTGGCCGCCATGTCCGCCACGCCCACGTCCACGCCGAGCTTGGCGAACACCGTGTTGCAGGACCACTCGAAGGCCTCCCGCAGCGAGGCGTCCCGGCATCCCTCGCCCTCGTTCGTCAGCCGGGTCCGCGTTCCGGGCAGCGTGTAGGGGTCGGGGGAGCGGGTCGGCGCGTCCAGGTCCCGGACCACGCCCGCGTCCAGCGCCGCCGCCGCGGTGACCACCTTGAACGTCGAACCCGGCGGATAGGTCCGGCGCACCGCCCGGTTGAGCATCGGCTTGTCCGGGTCACCGTTCAGCCGCTCCCAGGTCCGGGTGGCGGCCGCGTTGTTGCCGGAGAGCAGCTGGGGGTCGTACGACGGGGTGGACACGAGCGCCAGGATCCGCCCGGTCGACGGCTCGACGGCGGCCACCGCCCCCTTGCGTCCGTCCAGCCCCTCGAACGCCGCCTGCTGCGCGGCCCCGTCGATCGTCGTCACCACGTCGCCGCCCGCGTTGCGGCCGCCCGTGACGTCGTTCCACAGCGGGAGCGGCGCGAGCATCGGGTCGGCGCCGGACAGCAGGCCGTCCTCGGCGTGCTCCAGCAGCGTCGTCCCGTACTCCTGGGAGGCGAAGCCGGTGATCGGGGCGTACATCGGCCCGTTGGCGTACGTCCGTTCGAAGCGCAGGTGCTCGCCGGTGTCCCGGGACCCGGTGACGGGCTCGCCGCCGACGAGGATGTCGCCGCGCGGCTGCTGGTAACGCGCGATGTCCGGGCGGCGGTTGGCCGGGTTGTCGTCGTACTCCGGCGCCTGGACGATCTGCACGCGGGCGGCGTTCACCACCAGCGCGACCAGCAGCAGGGCGCAGAAGGCGGCGGCGTGCCGGATGTGCCGGGTCACCGCGGCCCCTCCCCGCTCACGGCGCCGCCTGCCGGGGGCCCAGGCTGCGGGCCGCGTGACTGACCCGGATCAGCAGCGCCACGATCGCCCAGTTGGTGACCACCGACGAGCCGCCCTGGGCCAGGAACGGCATCGCCATGCCGGTCAGCGGGATCAGGCCGGTCACCCCGCCCGCGATGACGAACACCTGGAGCGCCACGATCGAGGAGAGGCCGACCGCGAGCAGCCGGCCGAACGGGTCGCGCGCGGCGAGGCCCGCCCGGAAACCGCGCTCCACCAGCAGCGCGTACAGCAGGAAGATCGCGGTCAGGCCGAGGAAGCCCAGCTCCTCCCCGGCCGTCGCCAGGATGAAGTCCGACTTGACGGCGAAACCGATCAGCACCGAGTGCCCGAGGCCGAGACCCGTGCCGGTCACCCCGCCCGCCGCGAAGGCGAACAGCGACTGGGCGAGCTGATTGGCACCCCCTCCGGCCTCGATCGAGGCGAAGGGGTGCAGCCAGTCCTCCACCCGGCTGTGCACGTGCGGCTCCAGCCAGCCCACGGCGACCGCGCCGAGCGAGGCCAGCAGCAGGCCGACGGCGATCCAGCCGGTGCGGCCGGTCGCGACGTAGAGCAGGACCACGAACAGGCCGAAGAACAGCAGCGAGGTCCCGAGGTCCCGCTCCAGGACCAGGACGCCGACGCTGACCAGCCACACGGCGACGATCGGCCCGAGCACCCGGCCGGTGGGCAGCTGGAGCCGCCACACGCGGCGGCCCGCGTACGCCAGGGCGCTGCGGTTGGCGGCCAGGTACGCGGCGAAGAACACGGCGAGGAGCACCTTCGCGAACTCGCCGGGCTGGATGGAGAACCCCTCGATCCGGATCCAGATGCGGGCGCCGTTCACGGCCGGGAACAGGATCGGCACGGTGAGCAGGACGAGCGCGGCGGCGACGCAGACGTAGGCGTAGCGCTGGAGGGCGCGGTGGTCGCGCAGGAGCAGGACGACGACGATGAACAGCGCGACGCCCAGCGTGGACCACACCAGCTGGGTCGGGGCCGCCCGGTCGCCCGGCGTCTCCAGGTCGAGCCGGTAGATCAGCACCAGACCGAGGCCGTTGAGCAGCACGCCGATGGGCAGCAGCAGCGGGTCGGCGCAGGGGGCGCGCAGCCGTACCGCCAGATGCGCGAACACCGCGAGCACTCCGAGTCCGGCGCCGTAGCCGGCGGCGCCGGGCGGCAGGGTGCCGTGCTGGGCGAGGCCGACGTTGCAGTAGCCGAACACCGACAGCAGGACGGCCATGACGATGAGGGCGAGTTCAATGCCACGGCGCCGGGGGAGGCGGGCGGCGGGAGCGGGGGTGTCCGCCTGGGCCACGGTGATTCCGGTCTCGGTTCCGGCCTTGGTCATGTCCGGAACTTACCGACATGGTGGGGTCTGCGATCCGTCGGCATCAGTACCAGCGCGGCGCGGGACCGGTGGTGCCGATGCGGCGGGCCGGGGAGGGACGAAGGTTCAGCAGCGACATGGGTACCTCCCGGGAGGCGGGAACGCCGACGCGGTCGAACGTGCCGAAGCGGTCTGAGGTGA
Organism: Streptomyces sp. 63XJN7_1_ISO-PGPR-S23-121; assembly: GCF_056173025.1. Taxonomy (NCBI): domain Bacteria; kingdom Bacillati; phylum Actinomycetota; class Actinomycetes; order Kitasatosporales; family Streptomycetaceae; genus Streptomyces; species Streptomyces sp. 63XJN7_1_ISO-PGPR-S23-121. Next base: position 1,286,621 of record NZ_CM149653.1, read on the forward strand.
CTGAGCAGTCGAAGGTGACTAAGCGCCACATTAGGAGCGGCGGGTGAGGGCCGCCCGTCGCACTGCGCCATCGGGGACGGCGCGGGCCGTCACGGCCGGCCGTTCCGGTCAGGGCCGCTGAGGTCAAGGCCGCTGAGGCAGCGTCAGGGTGGCCAGCGCCCCGCCGCCGGGCGGATTCACGAACTCCAGCCGCGCGCCGAGCACCTCCGCCTGCCCCAGCGCGATCGTCAGCCCGAGCCCGTGCCCCTTCGTGCCGCTCTCGGTACGGAAACGCTGCGGGCCGTGCGCGAGGAGGTACTCCGGATAGCCGTCCCCGTGGTCGCGCACGGTGATCACCGGCCCGTCCACGGTGAGCACCACCGGCGCCCGCCCGTGCCGGCCGGCGTTCGCGACGAGGTTGCCGAGCACCCGCTCCAGCCGCCGCCGGTCGGTCTCCACCCGCGCGTCGCGCACCACGTCCACGCGCGCGCGTGTGCCGGAGCCCCGCACGACCCGCCGGGCCAGCGTGCCCAGCTCCTCCGGCTCCGTCTCCAGGCGCTCCCGTCCGGCGTCCAGCCGGGAGATCTCCAGCAGGTCCTCGGTGAGCGTGCGCAGGGCGGCCACCCGGTCCCGCACCAGCTCGGTCGGGCGGCCCGGCGGCAGCAGTTCGGCCGCCGCGTGCAGCCCGGTCAGCGGGGTGCGCAGCTCGTGCGCCACGTCCGCGGTGAACCGCTGCTCGGCGAGCAGCTTGCCCTGCAGCGACGCCGCCATGGAGTCCAGTGCGGCGGCGACCGAGGCCACCTCGTCCTGCGGCCGCGTCGGATCCCTCGTCCGGGGGTCGCCGACCCGCGCGTCGAGGTCGCCCGCGCTGATCCGCCGGGCCACCCGCGCCGTCGCGTGCAGCCGGCGCGTCACCCGGGTCACCGCGAACGCGCCCACCACCAGCGTCGCCCCGATCGCCAGCCCCGACGACCACACGATCGCCCGGTCCAGGCCCTCGATGGTGCGCTCGCCCTGGGAGTGGTCGACCCGCACCGCGAGGACCCGGCCGCCGTCGGCCGGGCCCGCCGCCCACATCGTGGGGCGCCCGTCCCGCTCGGCGAGCACGGTGCCGCGCCGGCCGGAGGCGGCCAGCTCCCGCAGCGACGGCGGCAGCCCCGGCTGATCGACGCCCGCGCCACGGCGCAGCGGGTCCCCCGCCTCGTACGCCGCCGTCGCCTCCCGCAGCCGGGCCAGGGCCGTCTCGCGGGCCCGCCCCACGGTCTGGTCGGTCACCGAGACGTGCACCAGGACGCCGAGCAGGGCGGCCAGCGCGCAGCACATCACCGTGATGAACACCGCGGCCTTCAGGGCCAGCGGGCCGGCCCACCGCGGCAGCACCGGCCTCACCGGGCGCCCGCCGACGGGGACGGGGCCGGGGAGACGGAGGGGCGTTTCCCGCCCGCCGCGTCACCGGTGCGCAGCATCTCGTCGCGGGTCAGGAGCATCGCGTCCTGGTCCGGGTCCCAGGTCCACTGGAGGCGGTACTCGTAGCCCGCCACCTCCGACGGCGACCGCACGATCACCGACCGCCCGGCCAGCTCGACCGCGCTCACGGCGTCCTCGTAGGACATCACCCGCACGAGCCGGCCCTTCTCCACGCCGTAGACGCGCACGGCGGTCATCCGCGCGGGCAGCAGCCGGAAACCCAGCGTCATCTCGGCGCGCCCGTCACCGGTCAGGTCCCGGTAGTACGGCCGCAGGACGGGGCACCGGGCGCTCCCGCCGGCCGCGCCGCAGTCGGCCATGCGGCGGGCCGTCTCGCGGTACGGCGCCTTGTCGCCCGCGTACTCGGCCGGGTGCGCGGCGATCTCGGCCCGCACGGCGGCCACCGGGTCGGCGCGGCGGATGTCGCCGCCCGGCACGGGAACGCCCCGGACGACCTCGTGGTCCACCTCGCCGATGTCGTACGCCGGACTGGAGGCAGGCGTCAGGTCCGGCCACAGCCGGGCGGGGCTAGCGGCGGTCGGCGTGGCGCCCGCGCTCCGCAGCCCGCCCGTGTCACCGCAGCCGGTCACCGTCACCGAGGCCGCCGCGGTCGCGAGCAGCAGCGCGCAGGCGGCGGGGACACGGGCCGGGCGCCCACGGCGGCTGGGGAGCACGGCACTCCTGGAGTTCGGTGATCGGCGAGTCGGCGATCGTCGTCTGCGGTCCCGCACCCTCGTTCGTACGGGGGGCCATTTTGCCTGCCCGGCCGCGCACCGGGCTACTCGGCCAGTTCCTCCAGCAGCCGGGCGGTGACCAGGCCGGCCCGCAGGTACTCCGCGAAGAGTTCGTTGTGCAGTGCCCACGGCGAGCGGCGGGCGCGGATCAGCCGCATCGCCTCCTCGGCGCCGCGGCCCCGGTGCATCAGGACATGGGCGACCACGAGGCCGGAGCGGTTGTACCCGTGGTAGCAGCGGACGAGGACCCTGCGACCCGCGTCCAGCGCCTCGCCCGCGGCCTGCGCCAGCCGGATCACCCCCGCGAGCTGCGTCCCGTCCAGCGGCCCGTCGGGGATCGGCCACACCTGGTGCTCGACGCCCGGGTCGGGGCCGTGGCCGGGCAGCCTGAGCAGGGTCTGCACCAGGTCGAACTCGTCCCGCACCACCGCGGACTCCAGCCGTCCGCCCGGCCGCCGGAACTCGTGCCCGCCCATCCACAGACCGGGCACGATCTCGTCCCACGGCCGGCCCGGGGCCGGTACGTCGGATCCCTTGCCACGGGTACGCAACGCGCCTCCCCATCCCGCCCGAGGACCTGCCCCACCGCCGTCAACGGTAGCCCGGTCTTGCCGCGGGAGCACCCCTCCTGGTCCCATGGTCGTGAGGTGATGAGGCATGAGCGGACTGCGCGTCATACCGACCCGGCGGCACGGCCGGGAGCGGCTCCAGGTCTGCCTCGCGGACGGCCGGAACATCGCCTGGTACGACCGTGACGCGGCCCGGGTGAGCCTGCTGAGCGACGAGCGCGAGGGGGAGGTGCTCGAGGCCCTGGGGCCCTTCCTCACCGGCCCGGTCACCGTCGGCCCGCCCCTGGTCCCCACCCCCGGCGAGCTGGCCCGGCTCTGCCTCCACCCGGACGACGACCTCGCCCCCAACCGGCCCGGCGAGGCGCTCCTGGTCGCCCTGGACCGCGACACCGGAGCGGCGCACCGGCTGCGCCCCGACCCGCGGCGCCGGGAGCTGGCGGCCGAGCAGCTGACCGGGCGGGTCCTCGACCGGCTCGACGGTGCCGGCCGGCACGTCCTGCACTCGGTCCCGCTGCCCGGTGGCGATCGCATCCACCACCTGCTGATCGGGCCCGGCGGCCTCTTCGCCGTCCACGTGCTGCCCGTCCGCAGGCAGCGGGTGCGGATCACCGACCCGCTGGTCGCGGTGGGGCGGCGCGCGCCGCGGCCCCTGCTGGAGCGGGTCCGCTCCGACGCCGCCCGCGCCTCCTGCGCCCTGACCGCCGAGGTCCGCCCCGTCCTGGCCCTGGCCGGTCCGGCCGGCGTGGAGGCCGCGGTCCCGCCGCGCGACGTCCGGGTCCTCACGGCCGAGCAGCTGCCCGGCCTGGTGCGCGCGGGCGGGGTGCTCAAGCCGGCGGACGTGGAGGCCCTGCACGCGGTGGCCCGGGACCGCACCGTGTGGACGCGGGCCTGACGGTCCGGCGCCGGAACCGGCCGGTGCCCCGTCAGGTCGGTGCCGGAACCGGCCGGGACGCGTCAGGGCAGCTCCGGGACCGGCCGGGAACCCGTCACGGCAGCTCCGCCGCCCGGCGCCGGTCGAACAGCGGTGCCAGCAGGTCGCCGTGGTCCTGGAGCCGCGGCCCGAGGTCGCCCGGCCGGAACACCAGCTGCTCCGCCCGCCGGCACGCGGCCACCTCCTCCCACGTCACCGGCGTGGAGACGGCCGGTTCGGCGCGGGCCCGCACCGTGTAGGGGGCGGCCGTCGTCTTGCGCGCGGCGTTCTGGCTCCAGTCCACGAACACCTTCCCCGGACGCAGGCTGCGCGTCATCCGGTGCACCACCAGCCGCGGCAGGGCCCGCTCCGCCTCCACGGCCAGCGCCTTCGCGTACTCAGACACCCGCTCGGACGACGCCCCCCGCACCCCCGCCAGCAGGTGCAGGCCCTTGGCCCCGGACGTCTTGGCGTGCACCTCCAGGCCGTCCGCCGCCAGCCGCTCCCGCAGCCACAGCGCGACCTCGCAGCACTGCACCACGGTCGCGGGCGGCCCGGGGTCGAGGTCGAACACCAGCCGGTCGGCCTCGCCGGGATCGTCCGCCGTCCACTGGTGCGTGTGGAACTCGGTCACCAGGTTGGCCGCCCACATCAGGCTCGCCAGGTCCTGCACCAGCACCATCCGGGCCGGCCCCTCCGACCGGGGCACCTCGGCGGTGGTGACCCAGTCGGGCGTACCCGGCGGCACGTTCTTGGTGAAGAACAGCTGGCCGCCGGGTCCGTCCGGGTAGCGCAGGAAGGACACCGGGCGGTCCCGTAGATGCGGCAGCAGCACCTCGGCGGTCGTCGCGTAGTAGTGCAGCAGCTCGCCCTTGGTGAGGCCGGTCGCCGGATACAGCACCTTGTCCAGGTTGCTGAGGGCCACCCGCCGCCCCTCCACCTCCGTGATAGGCGCCATACGATGAGAATCTCACGAAACACGGACAAATCGCCCAGGGTGGCAAGCGAACGGAAGGGTGCTGCACGTGCGATCCATCTGGAACGGCGCCATCTCCTTCGGCCTGGTCAGCATCCCGATCAAACTGGTGAACGCGACCGAGAGCCACGCGGTCTCCTTCCGCCAGATCCACACCGAGGACGGCGGCCGCATCCGCTACCGCAAGGTCTGCGAGCTGGAGGACCGCGAGGTCGCCCAGGACGAGATCGGCAAGGCCTACGAGGACGCCGACGGCTCGATGGTCCCGATCACCGACGACGACCTGTCCCAGCTCCCGATCCCGACCGCGCGGACGATCGAGATCGTGGCCTTCGTGCCCGAGGAGCGCATCGACCCGCTCCAGATGGGCGCCGCGTACTACCTGGCGGCGAGCGGCGCCCCCGCCGCCAAGCCGTACACCCTGCTGCGGGAGGCGCTCAAGCGCAGCAACCGGGTCGCCATCGCCAAGTACGCGCTGCGCGGCCGTGAACGCCTGGGCATGCTGAGGGTCGTCGGCGAGGCCATCGCGATGCACGGTCTGCTGTGGCCGGACGAGGTGCGCGCTCCCGAGGGCGTCGCCCCGGACACGAACGTGACGGTCCGCGACCAGGAGCTGGACCTCGCGGACGCGCTGATGGACACGCTCGGCGAGATCGACCTGGACGACCTGCACGACGAGTACCGCGAGGCCCTGGAGGAGGTCATCGCCGCGAAGGCCGCCGGCGAGGCGCCCCCGGAGAGCCCGGCCCCGGCGAGGTCCGGCAAGGTGCTGGACCTCATGGCCGCCCTGGAGAACAGCGTGCGGGCGGCCCGCGAGTCCCGGGGCGAGGAGGGGGAGGAGGAGGCCGGGGCCGAGGTCAGGTCCCTGCCGCGGGGCAGGACGGCGGCGCCCCGCACGCCGAAGGAGACCGGCGGCAAGAAGTCCACGTCGACGGCGGCGAAGAAGACGGCGGCGAAGAAGCCGGCCGCCGCCGCGAAGAAGCCGACGGCCGGCCGGTCCGGGAAGAAGGCGGCGGCCGGGACCGCGGCGAAGAAGGCGACGGGCAAGACCGCCTCCGGCAAGAGCAGCGCGAAGAAGACGGCCTCCCGCAGGCGCAGCGCCTGAACCCGAGGGGGTGTGCGCGCCGGCGCGGTAGCGAGGCGGGTGGCGAGTCCGCGGTCCCGGACGGCTCCGACCCGCATCCGCTGGGCTGGGCGGCGGACGTGGCGGCGGCCCCGACGCCCGATCAGCCCGCCCGATCAGCCCGCCTGATCCGCCCCCCGGTGCCGCGGCGCGGTCAGGGAGCCGCCGGGGACGGAGCCGGCGTCGGCGGGGCCGTGTTCACCTTCAGGTCGGGCCGCGGCCTGAGCACCAGCACCCGCTCGCCCGGCTGGGGCGGCGGCGGGGTGACCTGCTCCCTCGGGAGCTTCGCCGGGCCGGTCTGCTGGAAGGTGACCTGGTCGTACTCGACCAGTCCGGTCCGCTCCAGGACCGTGATGTGGTCCAGGACGGTGTCGTTGGCCAGGTCGGCGAGCTGCCGCACGAGGGTGTTCTTCGTGGTGGCCCGGATCTTGGCGATGGCCGGGAAGATCTGGCCGTGCGTCACCCGCATGATGTTGACCGCCGACGCGTCGAACTCCCTGCCGCTCTTGGCGTCGACGGTCGCCACGAATCCCTGCTGCTGCGGGGAGGGCTTGTTGGGCAGGGTGATGCCCAGTTCGGGGGCGATCTCGCGGCACATCGCGTCGAGACCGGCGTGCCCGACGACGAGGTGCTCGCCGGCCGTCCTCATCTCCTCGGTCGTCCCGCGCCGCATGGCCATCTCGCCCAGCGGGTACTCCCACAGCCCGGCGGCCCGGACCTTCACGACGAAGTCGCGGTCGGCCTCGGTGAGCGGCCCGTACTTCGTACTCGCGACGACGCGGTCCTGATTGCCGTCGGGCCTGTCCAGACCGAGCACGGCCGGGAAGGCCAGCGCGGTGAGGGTCAGGGTCATCGCACCGAACAGGACGACGACTCCGATCCTGCTGCGGGACAGCCGCATGATGCCTCCAGGGACGACGCGTGGGACTCGTACGCCAGGAGGTACGCAAACGGCGGGCGGATCGATCAGCGCTCCGGCACAAAAACCCGGACCGGTCCGTCGACCGTCACGATCGGCCGAGATCGGCCCCGTACACCCGGTCGACGGCGATCGTGACCAGCACCCGGCGGTCGGACACCATGACCGCCCGGTACTCGTCCCAGTCCGGGTGCTCCCCCGCGGCCGCCCGGTAGTACTCCACGAGCGCCTCGACCTCCGGGCCGTGCGGGTCGGTGCCCGGTCCGGTCAGGGTCGCCGTTCCCTCGGCGGTGGCCCAGGACCTGCCGTCGGGCGCGGTCACCTCCAGCGCGGCCCGCGGGTCCCGGCGCAGGTTGGCGGTCTTGGCCCGGCCCTCCTGGGTGGAGACGCGGACGAGGCCGGCCGCGGGGTCGTAGGAAGGGGTGACGGGGGAGAGCTGCGGGCGGCCGTCCGCCCTGAGCGTCGCGAGTACGCCGAGCCGGCTCGCCGCCAGCAGTGCGTGCGGGTCGAAGGAGGGTGTGGTGGTCATGGAGGGATCATCACCCCTCGCCCCGCCGCCCGTCCCGCGAACCGCCGCCGGCGGGGCCGGACGGTCAGGGGCACGCGGATCTCCCGTCCCGGCGCGCGCGTCGGGGCCGCCCGCGGAAGGCGGGCGGCCCCGAGGGTCCGGCGGGCGGCGGACCGGCGTCAGCCGGTGCCGGTCCGCTCCCAGGTGTAGAAGCGGCGCGCCATCGCGTCCTTCGGACCGCGCCAGGTCGCCGGGTCGTAGGCCGACACGTACGGCTCGAGCCGCTCGCTGACCCGACGGAACTCCGGATGCCCGGTCAGCCTGCCGATGGCGGGGGCCGGGTCGGTGTCGCTCTCGATGAGGTGCAGGTACACACCGTCGCCGAACTCGAAGAGACTGCGCCGGTTGACGCCCACCAGGTGGGGCAGCTCGCCGCGGTCGGACTCGGCGAACACCTTCGCGATGTCCGGTGCCGCGCCCGGGGCCATCCGGGCGACGATCAGGGTGTGGTGCATGGGGAGGTGCCCTTCGTCGGTGCCGGTCGGCACTGTGGTTCGACGGGATCAGTCGGCGAGCACCGAGGCGGTCCGCCGCTCACCCGCGGCCTGCTCGATGCGGTCCCGGATCAGCGCCATCTGCGTACGGGAGTTCCGGTTGATGTTCTCCGTCATCCCGGCGTCGTCGACGGGCGCCTCCGGCTTCATCGCGAAGTCCTGGATCCAGCGCATCCGGGTCCCCTCCGCGGTCTCGGTGTACTCCCAGACGATGTTCATGTACTGGAAGGGACCGGTCTCCACCCGGTGGGCGCGGACCGTGCGGGTCACCGGGTCGGCGACGCGCTCGGACACCCAGCTCCACACCCGCCCCTCCTCGTCCGGGTGCATGGTGAGCCGGAAGGTGACCCGGTCGCCGTCCCGTTCGAGGACCTCCAGGGAGGCGTACTCGCTGAACAGCCGGGGCCAGTTCTCGATGTCGTTGGTCATGTCCCAGACCAGCGTCATCGGCGCGGCGATGACGATCTCGTTGTCGGTGTGCCCGGCCATGTCACACTCCCGTCTTCAGGGCGCCGTTGACCAGCGCGAGGAAATCCGCGGGCGTCTTGCAGCGCTCGGCCTGCTCCGGCAGGCCCAGCCCGTACCGCTTCTCCAGCTCGGCCACGATGCCCAGCAGGCCGAGCGAGTCCAGGCCGAACGTGTCGAATCCGGCGTCGGCCCGCTGCTGGAGGGTGACCGGGTCGACGTGCACACCGGCGGTGCGTTTCATGAGCGCCGACAGTTCCTCGACGGTCACCTGGTAGTCCACTTGGTCGGTCATGCGGAGGTGCTCCTTCACTCGGATCGGCGCACGCCGGGAGGCGGCGCCCGCTCGGGATGGTGACGGCTCCGCCGGGGCGGGACCCGGCGGGCCGGTGCTCAGGCGGTGGGCGGCACCGTGCCCCGGCGCAGGACCAGAGCGGAGTTGCAGCCCATGAGTCCCCGGCCGAGGACCAGGGCCGTGCGCGGCTCGGCGGCACGGGCCCGGCCCGCCACCAGGTCCAGGTCGTGGCAGACGTCGAACACGTTCGGGGTGGGCGGGATCAGTCCGTGCTCCATGGCGAGCACCGCGGTCGCCACGTCCAGCACCGGTGCCGCGCAGTACGCCCGCCCGGTCCCGGTCTTGGGCGCGGTGACCGGCACCCGCCGTGCGTGCGGCCCGAGGGCGTCGGCGAGCGCGAGGGCCTCGGCCCGGTCGGCCTCCGGCACCCCGAGGGCGTCCGCGAACACCACGTCCACCTCCTCGGGCCGGCAGCCGGCCTCCGCCAGCGCGCCCTCGATCGCCCGCGCCAGCCCGGCCCGCGACTCCTCCCAGCGGGAGGCGCCGGTGAAGGTCGCCGCGTGCCCGGCCACCGTCGCCCGCGCGTCGGCCCCGCGCTCGCGCGCCGCGTTCTCCTCCTCCAGCAGCAGCACCGCCCCGCCCTCGGCCGGCGCGAAACCGCAGGCCGCCTGGGTGAACGGGCGGTAGGCGCGGTCCGGTTCGGTGGCCCGGCTCAGCTCGGGGTAGCCGAGCTGGCACACGATCGAGTACGGGGCGAGCGGTGCCTCCGTCGCGCCGCACACCACCGTGTCGGTGCCGCCCCGCACGACCAGCGCCGCGTGCGCGAGGGCGTCCAGTCCGCCCGCCTCGTCGGCGGCGACGACCCCGCAAGGGCCCTTGAAGTCGTTGCTGATGGAGATCTGGCCGGTGCTGGCCGCGTAGAACCAGGCGATCGACTGGTACGGGCCGACGTACCGCGAGCCCTGGCCCCACAGGTTCTGCAGCTCGCGCTGCCCGAACTCGCCGCCGCCCGAACCCGCCGCGGTCACCACGCCGACCGAGTACGGCGACTCGACGTCGGCGCGGCCGAACCGCGCGTCGGTGAGCGCGAGCTGCGCGGCGGTCATCGCGAAGTGCGTGAACCGGTCGGTCTGGACGAGGTACCGCTCCTCGGTCAGTTCCGACGGGTCGAAGCCGCGCACCTCGCCCGCCACCCGCAGCGGCAGCTTCTCGCAGCCCTCCCGGGTGACGGGCCCGAGGCTGCTGGTGCCGTCCGCGACTGCCTTCCAGTGGGCCTCGGCCCCGATGCCGTGGGGGGACACCACACCGAGGCCGGTGACCACCGCGCGCCGGGGCCGTTGTCGTCCGCTCATCGCGGCCCTCCTTCCGAACCGGAGCCAGCACCGGAACCGCTGAGTACGACGGCGGACTGGAAGCCGCCGAAGCCGCTGCCCACCGACAGCACGTGCCGCAGCGAACGCTCCCGGGCCTCGCGCGGCACGTAGTCCAGGTCGCACTCGGGGTCGGGGGTCGTGTAGTTCGCCGTGGGCGGCACCACCTGGTGGTGCATCGCCAGCACGCACGCGGCCAGCTCGATCGAGCCGATCGCGCCGAGCGAGTGGCCCACCATGGACTTGATCGAGCTCATCGGTGTGCCGTACGCGTGCTCGCCCAGCGACCGCTTGACGGCCGCGGTCTCGTGCCGGTCGTTCTGCTGGGTGCCGGACCCGTGCGCGTTGACGTAGTCGACGGCGGTGGGGTCCAGCCGGGCCATGTCCAGCGCGGTGTCGATCGCCCGCGCCATCTCCAGGCCCTCCTTGGTGAGCCCGGTCATGTGGTAGGCGTTGCCGAACGTGGCGTAGCCGGAGATCTCGCAGTACACGTCCGCGCCGCGGGCCCGGGCGTGCTCCAGGTCCTCCAGGACCAGCACCGCCGCGCCCTCGCCCATGACGAAGCCGTTGCGGTCGGCGTCGAAGGGCCGGGAGGCGTGCGCCGGGTCGTCGTTGTTCGGCGAGGTCGCCTTGATGGCGTCGAAGCAGGCCATGGTGATCGGCGAGATCGGCGAGTCGGCCGCGCCCGCCAGGCACACGTCGACGCGTCCCTCGGCGACGGCGTGGTAGGCGTACCCCACCGCGTCCAGACCGGACGTGCACCCGGTGGACACCGTTTGCACCGGCCCGTGCACTCCGAACTCCTCGGCCACGGCCGACGCGAGCGTCGCCGGGGTGAAGGCCCGCTCCAGGTGCGGCTCGGCCCGCCGGTCGTCCACGTCCCACCGCGTGCCGCGCTCGCTGACCAGCACGTAGTCGTGCTCCAGCCGGGTCGTGCCGCCGACCGCCGTGCCCAGCGTGGCACCGGCCCGCCAGGGGTCGAGCCGGCCGAGGTCGAGCTCCGCGTCGCGCACCGCGTCGGCGGCGGCGACGAGCGCGAACTGCACGTACCGGTCGCACCGCTGCGCGGTGGCGAGGTCCAGCCCGAGCGCGGACGGTTCGAAGTCGCACTCGGCGGCGATCTGCGAGCGCAGACCGGCCGGGTCGAAGAGGGAGATGCGCCGCGTCGCCGTACGGCCGTCGGACAGCAGGCCCCAGAACTGCGGCACGCCGATCCCGCCCGGGGCGACGACGCCTATGCCCGTGACGGCGACCCGTCGCCGCGTCATGACACCGCCTCGGCCGCGGCGGCGGGACGCTCGTGCCCGGCGCACCCCGCGTGGCCCTCGTGCGGCAGGGCGTTGCCCTCCGCGTCCTCCGTGTCGACGTGGCCGAGCTCCGGCCGCGGGGCCAGCGGCCCCAGGTGGAAGACCATCCGAGCCTCGACGGCGCCGACGTTGCGGAAGCGGTGGCGCACGTTCTGCGGGATCAGCACCCCCTGCCCGACGGAGAGCGAGTGCGGCGCCCCGTCCAGGTCCACCTCGAGCGTGCCGTCGGTGACGTACACGAACTCCTCGGAATACGGGTGGTAGTGCTCGGCGATGCGGTCGCCGGGCTGCACGATGGCCACGCCCATGAAGCCGCTGGTCGACCCGGCGGTGGTGGGCGTGAGGAGGGCGCGGAGGTCACCGCCGCGTCGGGTGTTGGGCGCGATGTCGCCGAGGGAGACGATGCGTACCTGCTGGTCTGTCATGTCGGTCACTCCGGAAGGACGGAAGGCGGTGGGGAGGGACGGCGAGCACCGGCCGGCGGGCCGGTGCGCGCCGGCGGGGCGGGTCAGGAGGGGAGCGAACGCCGGTCGGTCAGCGGCGTCATACGGGCCCGCGCGAGCAGCCGCGACAGCGTGCCGGCGTCCGTCAGGGGTCCGTCGATGCCGACCGAGGCGGTGTCCAGCAGCCGTTCGGCCACCGCGACACCGGCCGCGGCGGAGGACCCGCCGCGGTCGTGCAGCCCCAGGACGAACGCGGGCTCCTCGTCCGGGTCACCGGCCACGTCGACGAGCCGTACCACGAGGTCGTCGCGGTGGAAGACGGTCGTGGCGAGGACCGGGCCGTCGGGGGTGTAGACGGCGGAGGCGTCCTGCCGGGCCAGCAGCCGGGCGAGTTCGGGACCCGCGCCGGGCCGCACCGGGTAGAGCAGCGCGCACCGCTGCGGGCGGGCCTCGGCCCCGGTCGCGGACGCCACGTGGTGGACGGCCGGCATCGCCGCCAGCGTGAAGAACCGGCGGGCGGAGTGCGGGTCGTTCAGGTCGCGGTCCTGCTCCAGGTAGGGGTTGAGGGCCTCCTCGACGGCCCGCACCCCGGGCTGCCGGGCGACGTGGCGCAGCGCGGACTGCAGGTCGCCCCGCACCTCCACGGCCCGCACGATCCGGTTGCCGTGCATGAACAGCGACGTGCGCAGCAGCCGGGTGGCCTCGTCGACCTGGGCCTCGGGTGAGGCGTAGTTGGACAGCAGCTCGGCGACCTTGGCCTCGCTGCCGGGCCGCACGGTGAAGGTCAGGGCGTGCCGGACGACGTTGCTCCCGACCCGGGGAGCGTCCCGCAGCTCCTCGCCGGCCGCGGCGGGTGCCTCGGTGCCGTCGGCCAGGGTCTCCCGCAGCACGCTGTAGCGCAGGGAGCGGGTGTCGCGGACGCAGGTCTGCAGCGGCTCGACCGCCGACAGGTGCTCGTCGCTGTTGACCCATGCCAGGAAGGGCGCCGCGCTCTCCCATTCGCTGGTGAGGAGCCACTGCGTGGGGTTCTCCAGGGACTGGCACAGCTGGTCGCTGACGTGTCCCGGCACGGCCGCGACCCGGTGACGGATGCGCTCGTAGGCGTTGAGGAACTCCTGCTGCATGCCGTCGTGGATGTCCAGCATCAGCACGACCCGCACGCGGGATCCGTCGAACGCCGATATCGAGACGCCGCCCGCGTCCGCGGACACGGCGGCCGTCGCCCCGGCACCCATGGCTGCGGCATCCGCCGATCCGGCATCCGACGACACGACGGGAGAGACCGTCATCCGGCCCACCTCTTCTCGGGGGAACTTCCTCGTGGACTGGGGGAGTACGACCGTCGCCGCGCGCGCCGCGTACGGCGGGGTGCGCCGGTCGCACAAACACGATCGTGGGCCGTGCCCGCGGGGACCGCGAACCAGGCGGGACAAGCGGGTGAAGCCTGAGCCGCCGCGGGCGTCACGGGGCATGCATGAAGCCCCGGCCCCTGCATGTCACGGGAGCTGCCACTCGACGACGGCCCGACCGCGGCCCGACGCAATGGAGGACGAGCGATGAACGAAAGAGCCGGTCGATCGGAATCCGGGGCCCACCGCGTCCCGGTATTGATCGTCGGAGGCAGCCTGGTGGGCCTGTCGACCTCGGTGTTCCTGGGTCGGCTCGGTGTCCGGCACACCCTGGTGGAGCGCCACGCCGGCACCTCCATCCATCCCCGGGGACGGGGCAACAACGTCCGCACGATGGAGCTCTTCCGGGTGTCGGGCACCGAGCCGGACATCCGGCGGGCCGCCGCCACGCTGGCCGACAACCACGGCATCCTCCAGACGCCGACCCTGGTCGGCGACGCGGGGGAGTGGCTGTTCAAGAAGATCGACCCCGGCAACGGCCTGGCCCGGTTCAGCCCCAGCGGGTGGTGCCTGTGCAGCCAGAACGACCTGGAGCCCGAACTCCTCACCCACGCCCGCCGGCTCGGCGGCGACCTGCGCTTCGGTACGCAGCTGCAGTCGTTCGAGGCGGACGCCGACGGGGTCACGGCGGTCGTCGAGAACCGCGAGAGCGGCGAGCGCACCACGATCCGCGCGGACTACCTGGTGGCGGCCGACGGCCCCCGCAGCCCCGTGCGCGAGAAGCTCGGCATCGGGCAGAGCGGACCCGGCGACCTGTTCCACAACATCAGCGTCACGTTCCGCTCCCGCCGGCTCGCCGACGTCGTGGGCGACCGCCGCTTCATCGTCTGCTACCTCACGGCCCCGGACGCGGACGGCGCCCTGCTCCCGGTGGACAACAGCGAGAACTGGGTCTTCCACGCCCCGTGGCACCCGGAGAACGGCGAGACGGTGGAGGACTTCACCGACGAGCGCTGCGCCGACCACATCCGCCGCGCGGTCGGCGACCCGGACCTCGACGTCGAGATCACCGGCCGGGCCCCGTGGCACGCCGCCCAGCGCGTCGCCCGCAGCTACCGCTCGGGCCGGGTGCTGCTGGCCGGCGACTCGGCCCACGAGATGTCCCCGACCGGCGCGTTCGGCTCCAACACCGGCATCCAGGACGCCCACAACCTCGCCTGGAAACTGGCCGCCGTCCTCGACGGCTGGGCCGGTGACGGCCTCCTCGACACCTACGACGCCGAACGGCGCCCGGTCGCGGAGGCCACCAGCGCCCGCGCCGCCGCCCGGTCGGCCGAGCACAGCCACCCCGGCTTCGCCCCGCCCCCGGCCGCGGGAGGCGGCGGCGGCCCGCAGCGCGGCATCCTCAACGTCGCCCTCGGCTACCGCTACCCGCAGGGCGCGGTCGTCGGCGCCGACCCGGCGACGCCGGTGGTCCCGGAGGAGCTCTCGCTGACCGGCGAACCCGGCAGCAGGGCCCCGCACCTGTGGCTGCTGCGCGGCGAGGAGCGCGTCTCCACGCTCGACCTCTACGAGCGTTCCCTCGTCCTGCTCAGCGACGCGACGGAGCCCAGCGGCTGGCACGAGGCGGCGACCCGGCTGGCCCACGAGATGAGCCTCCCGCTGACGCCGTACCGGGTGGGCAAGTCCCCGGACGCCGACCTGCTGCCCGAGAACGACGACACCGACTGGGCGAAGGCCCACGGCGTGACGCGCGGCGGGGCGGTCCTGGTGCGCCCGGACGGCTTCGTGGCGTGGCGGTCCCCGGGGCCCGCGCCGGACCCCGCGGCGACGCTGCGTCAGGTGGTGACGTCGGTCCTGTCCCTGGCCTGACCCGCGGGCCGGGGTCCACGCCGTGCCGCCGGGCGCGTCCCCGCACGGACGTCCCGGCGGCCGGTCCCGCGGCGCTCGCCGTCACCGGACCGGCCGCCGGGTCGCGGTCAGTGGCCGCGCAGCCGGGCGAGCGTGGCGTCGAGGTCGGCGCGGTGGGGCCGGTTGTGGGGGAGCCTGCCGAGCAGGGCCGCCATGCCGCAGGTGTCGGTGAGCGCCGAGAAGACCAGCCCGCCCGCGATGCCCGCGGACAGCAGCTGGAAGGCCGGGTGCACGAGCAGGCCGAGCAGGAGTCCGAGCAGGACCAGGGTCCCGGCGGTGAACCGGACCTGGCGCTCCATGCCCCAGCGGGCCTTCTGGCCGCCCGCCGGCCGGTCGAGCGGGTGCCCCTGCGCGGCCCAGGCCCCGGTGCCTCCGACGAGGGTCGCGGCCCGGACGCCGTGCTCGGCGAGGACGCGGCAGGCGTTCGCGGAGCGGTTGCCGGAGGCGCAGACGACGAGCACGTCCCCGCGCTCGGCGGCGGCCCGCAGCTCGGGCAGGGCCTGCCGGAGCCGGTCCAGCGGCACGTTGTGGGCGCCCGGCAGGTGACCGCCGCCGTACTCGCCGGGGGTGCGGACGTCGACGACGGTGAGTTCGTGCAGGCGGGAGTGGGCCTGGCGGGGGTCCAGGGTGTCGGGGGCGGCGGGGGTGGTCATGGGGAGGTCCTTCCTGTGGAGGTCGATGGTGCTGCGGGGGAGGTGCCGTCGTGGCCGCTCACGGGAGGAGCGCGTCGACGAGCATGAAGAGGGCCACCGCGAGGAGCGCGTAGGCGAAGACGGTCTGCAGGGTCCGGCCCTTGACCTTATCGGCCAGGCGTCTGCCGTCCCAGGCGCCGAGGACCGCCGCCGCGGTGAAGGGGCCGACGACGGCCCAGTCGAGGTGCGTCCCGGTGCCCGCCCGGGCGCCGAGGGCGGCCAGGGAGTTGACGGTGATGACCAGGAGGCTCGTGCCGACGGCCCGGCGCATGGCCAGACCCAGCACGCCCACCAGCGCCGGGACGGCGAGGAAGCCGCCGCCCACGCCCAGGAACCCGGTCACCGCACCCAGCCCGGCACCGACGGCACCGGCCTTCCCGGGGCGGACGGGACGGCCGGACGGCTCGGTGGCCGGGGACCGCAGCATCCGCCGGGCGGCCAGCGCGGCGACGGCCGAGAAGGCCACGACCAGCGCCGTCTCGGGCACCCGGCCGGCCAGTGCGCCGGCGAGCATCGCGGGCACGACACCCGCGGCGGCGAACAGCAGCCCGGTGCGCCAGGCGACGTTGCCGTCCCGGGCGTGCCCGGCCAGCGCGGTGACGGAGGTGAGGATGACGATCACGAGGGCGGCCGTCGTCGCGTCGGCCGGGTCGAAGTGGAGCAGGTAGATCAGGGCGGGCACGGCGAGGACGCTGCCGCCCCCGCCGAGGCCGCCCAGGGCCAGGCCGACGACGGCACCGGCGACGAGCGCGGCGATCAGGGCGGTCATGCCGTGCGGTCGGTCGGGTCGGTCACCGTCAGCCCGGCGGCGCCGGCCGCGTCGAAACCGTCGTCGACGGCCACGACGTCCCGTCCCGCGGCGTCCAGCAGCGACGCGGCGATCGCGGCCCGCATGCCGCCCGCGCAGTGCACCCACACGGTGCCGGCCGGCACCTCGTCCAGCCGCTCGCGCAGCTCGTGGACCGGGATGTGCACGGAGCCCGCGATGTGTCCGGCGGCCCGCTCGGAGTCCCGCCGTACGTCGAGGACGACCACGCCGTCCGTGCCGCGTCCGGCCAGTCCGGCGAACGTCGACCGCGGGAACGACACCGGCCGCCCGCCCTCGGGCACCCACTCCTCGGGCGTCCCGGTGGCGGCGCTCGCGGGGCGGTCGATGCCGACCCGGACCAGCTCGCGCTGGGCGGCGGCCACCTGTTCCGGCGACTCGGCGAGCAGCGTGACCGGCTTGCCCCAGGGGATCAGCCAGGCGAGGTAGGTGGCGAGCTTGCCGTCCGCCTCGAAGTTGTACGACCCGGCGACGTGGCCCTCGGCGAAGGCGACGCGGCTGCGCAGGTCCACCACCCACTCGCCCGCCGCCAGCCGGGCGGCGATCTCGTCGGCGTCGGCGACGGCCGGCGGGGTCAGGTCGACCGGGGCGGGACCGCCCGCGTTGGCCGGGCTCATGTGCGTGTAGTAGGCGGGCACGTCGTCCAGCTCCGCCAGGAGCCGGGCCACGAAGGCGTCGACGTCCTCGGTCAGCGCGGCGTTGACGGCCTTCTCCCGGCCGATCGTCGTGGCGTCCCCGTCGGCCTGCGCGGAGGAGCAGAAGCTCCCGAAACCGTGCGTCGGCAGGACGGACGTCTCGTCCGGCAGCTCCGCGGCCAGGCGGTGCGCGGAGGCGTGCTGGGCCCGGGCCAGCCGCTCGGTCAGCCGCGGCTCGACCAGGTCCGGACGCCCCACGGTGCCGATCAGCAGCGAGCCGCCGGTGAACGCCGCGACCGGCACGCCGTCCTCCCGCAGCACGTACGAGGTGTGATGCGGGGTGTGGCCCGGGGTGGCCACCGCCCGCAGCTCCAGCCCGGTGTCGACGCCGACCGTGTCACCGTCCGCCACCGGCACCCGCGAGAAGGAGACGCCGGCGCCGGCCGGCACCAGGTATACGGCACCCGTCACCCGGGCCAGCTCCAGACCGCCGCTGACGTAGTCGTTGTGGAGGTGGGTCTCCACCACGTGGGATATCCGCACCCCGCGCCGGGCGGCCACCGCCAGGACCTGGTCGATGTCGCGCGGCGGGTCGACCACGACCGCGTTCCGCGCGCCGCCGGCCAGGTAGGAACGGTTGCCGAGACCTTCCAGCTCGAGGGTGTCGACGAAGAACATCCGGAAACTCCTTCACAGGGAAGATTACCCCCCCGGGTATGTCGTCCACCGTAACACGGGTACCCCGGGGGGTATATTCCACGGTCTTCGGCCACGGGCGCCGGCCGTGCCGGGGCGGACGGCCGCCGCCCCGCGCCACCTGTCCCGCGGCCGCGAAGTGCGGCACTGTGTCCCCGACTGCCCGCGCCACTCCAGGGGGGAACCGCGTTGTGGGAGCAGCTGCCCGCGCTGACCGGTGTCGTCGTAGGAGCGGCCGGCTCCTACCTGGCCACCAGCCTCACGGAGCGGAGCCGCTGGCGGCGGGCCCGCGCGGAACGCTGGGACCAGCGCAGACTGGACACCTACGCCTCCTACGCCAGCGCCCTGAAGCACCAGATCAACATCGCGCAGCGCATGGGGGCGGCCCGGGGGTTCCGGCACGCCGTCGACCCCCTGGACCCGGAGCAGGGCCTCGCCCAGCTCGCCGAGGCCGAGACGCGGCGCGCGGCCGAGTGGGAGTCCGTGCTGCTCGTCGGCGACGCCGAGACCGTCGCGGCGGCCCGCGCGTGGCACGAGGCCGTGTGGAACGTCGAGCTCTACGCGCGCGGCGACCGGGACGACCCCGCCGGCTGGGAGGACGCCGTCCGGCGCATGAGCCGGGCGCGGGACGCCTTCTACGCCCTCGCCCGCCGCGACCTGGGCATCGCGGGCCCGCCCCCGCCGTCCGGGAACTGGCCCCGGGTCTGGCAGCGCGACGGGACGGCCTGACGCCCGCGGCCGACGGCGTGATCAGTGTTGTCAGTGCTTCCTGCCATCATCCGGCCATGCTGAACGACGCCT
Organism: Streptomyces sp. 63XJN7_1_ISO-PGPR-S23-121; assembly: GCF_056173025.1. NCBI lineage: Bacteria > Bacillati > Actinomycetota > Actinomycetes > Kitasatosporales > Streptomycetaceae > Streptomyces > Streptomyces sp. 63XJN7_1_ISO-PGPR-S23-121. The sequence goes on from NZ_CM149653.1 coordinate 1,305,150, forward strand.
TGGGGACCCGGGACCGGGAAAGGGGCCCGACGAGCCCCGCCGACCTGCTGATGCGCGCGCTGACCGACCCGGACTTCGGCGAGGACGGCCACCCCGACCCGGCGGAGGTCTCCGACGAGGAGCTCGGCACCCTGCTCGTCGCGGCCCTGCGGACGGACCCCTCGGCCCCGCGTCCGATGCGCACGGCCGGCCACGCGATACGCGCCGAGGCCAGGGAACGGCAGCCGCGCTTCACACCCTCCGCCTGCCGCCGGCTGTTCGACCTGCTCGTCGAGGAGTGCGAGGAGCACGGCGGGGCCGACCTCACCCTGGGCCTGGACGCGCTCCAGCACTGCACCGGGCCGCTGCCCGACGTGTCCTGGCCGGCCCGCGCCCTGGTCGGGGCGCAGCTGGACAAGGACAGCGTGCGCCGGCCGTACGCGCTGCTCGCGGTCGCGACGCTCGCCGGCGACGAGACGCTCGACGCGGCCGTGGCACGGCTCTCCCGCGACGTCGGCCCCATCGTCGCCGACGAGACGGCCGTCATCGCCGGACTCACCCTGCCCGAACAGACGGCGCTGTCCGGGACGGACCGGGACAGCAGGTTCGTCCCGCCGCACGTCGACGCGTGGCGGCGGTCGGCCGAAAGCCCGGCGTACCTGGCGTTCGCCCGCCGCGCGCTGGAGGCGGCCGCCGACCGCACCGACGCGATCCGCGCGGGCGAGATCCCCTACCGGGCGGACAAGGCCTTCACCGACCGCGAGATCACCTCGCTCGGCCAGGCCCTGCGGGTCGCACTGCTGCGCGACGAACCCTGGCTGCCCGGCCTGTTCGACCGGCTCCTGCCCGGCCTCGCCCTCGCCCCGACGGCGGCGAGGACGCTCCCCTCCCAGGCCCTGCTGTACGAAGTGGTGCGCGCCGCCCAGGACTTCCCGACACCCGAGCTGGTCACCGCGATCCGCACCGTGCGCCGGACCGTCCGGCACGCCGGGGTGCCCAAGCAGCTGGACAGGATGCTCAAGAAGGTGGACGCCGCCCTGGCCGAACGCACCGACGTGGCACTGCGGCTGCCCCGGACGGACTTCACCGCCGCCGACGGGGGCTCCGCCGCGGGTGGCGTCCTGCGCCGGACGGCCGGGGACTACGAGGCGGTCGTCACGGTCACCGAGACCGCCGCGCTGACCTGGGAGAAGGACGGCCGCCCGCTGCGCTCCGTCCCGGCGCCGGTCCGCCGCGACCACGCCGCCCTGGTCAGGGAGCTGCGCGACCTGGTGAAGCGGCTGAACGCCCAGCTCGCCACCCTCCTGCGGGCGCTGGAGGGCGGCTTCACCGTCGACACCGTCCCCCCGTACGGCCGGTGGCGCGCCGAGCTGGCCGGCCACCCCCTCGCCCGGACCCTCGTGGGCCGGCTGATCTGGGAGATCCAGGTCGCGCCCGGCGAGTGGCGGGCCGTGCTGCCCGAGACGGGCGAGGCCCTCCCCGACGCGCCCGACGACGCCGCCGTACGGCTCTGGCATCCGCTGCGCTCCGAGCCGGACGCCGTACGGGCCTGGCGTGAGCTGCTCACCGAACGGCGCGTACGGCAGCCCTTCAAGCAGGCGTACCGCGAGATCTACCTCCTCACCCCGGCCGAGGAGCGCACCGGCACCTACTCGAACCGCTTCGCCGCCCATCTCGTCCACTACCGCAGGATGTTCGCCCTGTTCCGGGCCCGGGGCTGGACGAGCCGCCTGCTCGGTCCCTGGGACGACGGGGACGGCGACGAGGCCGAGCGCACCCTGGCGGCGGGGGAGTGGCGGGTCCGCTTCCGCCACACCTGGTCCGAATCCGTCGGCGACGACGAACTGGCCTCGACCGACCGGGTGTGCTTCGACCACCGCACGGAGGGTGCCTGGCGCGAGGCACGCCTCGCCGAGGTGCCCCCGCTGGTGTTCAGCGAGGCCATGCGCGACGTGGACCTCTTCGTCGGCGTGACCTCGATCGCCGCCGACCCCGACTGGACCGACGGGGGCGCCGGGCGCGCCTACTGGGAGCGGACCGCGTTCGGCGAGCTGACCGAGAGCGCCCTGGCACGCCGCGACGTGCTGGAGCGGCTCCTGCCCCGGCTGAAGATTGCCGACCGCTGCACGCTCGACGGCCGCTTCCTGCGGGTCCGGGGCGAGCTGCGCACGTACCGGATCCACCTCTTCTCGGCGAACATCCTGATGGAACCGGACGACAGCTACCTGTGCGTCGTCCCCGCCAGGCGCCCGGCGGACCGCGCGGTGTTCCTGCCCTTCGACGACGAACGGCTCGCCCTCATCCTCAGCAAGGCGTTCCTACTGGCCGCCGACAGCGCCATCACCGACGAGACCATCCTCCGCCAGATCCGGCGAGGTGCCTGATGGGCTCCGTGACCTTCCGGGACGAGACCGCGACGGGCAGGCTCGTCGCCGAGTGGACGATGACCGGACTGCCCGGACGGATGACGGTGCGGGAGCTGATCGGGCTCCGGGTCGGCGAGGAGGCCGCCCGGTACAACGCCCGCCCCGGCGACCGCTTCGACGGCCTGGTCCGCCCCGACGGCGCCGAACCGGGCCCCGGCGGCCACCGTCTCCGCGCGCCCCGCCGCGTCGACGCGCGCCGCCAGACCGAGGCGGCCGAACGGGCCTTCCTCACCAACGGCTTCTTCGTCCTGAACAGCGACCGGCAACTGGAGGACCTCGACGACACCGTGGACCTCACGACCGGCCCCGCCCTGGTCTTCGTCAAGCTGATGGCCCTCGCCGGCGGCTGAGCCGGCACGCGAACCGGTGCCCGCCCGGCGGGAGGGCGGGCACCGGTCCGGACGGCCGGGCCGCTCGCCTCCGCCACCAGGCGACCAGTACGCCGGTGAGCAGACAGCACACCAGGCCGGTCCGTGGCCCGGGTGCGCCCGGGAAGCGGCGCGGGGCGCGGGAGCCGGCCGGGGACTCCGGCCGCCCGCGGAGCGGACTCGCCGGGGCGGCCTCGGCGGTGCCGGCCAGTTCCCGCTCGATGCGCCGCCACACCCGGTCCGGAGGGGCCACGGGAAGATCCGCCTCCTCGACCGAGCGGACCGCGGTGACGATCCGGGTCATCATCCGCAGCTCGTCGCGGCAGCGCCGGCACCCGGCGACGTGCCGCAGGGCACGGACGTCGTCGGGCGAGACGCCGTTCCCCAGGGCCAGCTCCGCCAGATGCGCCGGGTCGACATGTGACACCGTCAGCCTCCCGCCGGCTCCGCGGTGACGATCAGGTTGGCCTGGTAGCCGCCGTCCTCGGGGACGAAGGGAGGCGCACAGGTGATGAGGGTCAGGACCGGCGGCCCGGCACGGCGGAAGGCCGAGGCGGGGATCGCGTCCCTGGGCACCGTCGAGCGGGCCACGATACGGTAGCGGACCGGTTCGGCTCCGGCCCGTAGGACCTCGACCCGGTCTCCGGGCCTCACGTTGTGGAGCGACGCGAACTCGCCGAGCTCTCCGCTGTCGCCGCGGATGTGCGCCCTGACGGCGACCGGCCTGCCCCCGGCCGAGGCCGCCCGCCTGGCCCTCGGCGGGACGGACGCGGTCACGCCCCCGCGTGCCGAGGGCGGCCCCCCTGCCCCGCCGCCGGCGGCCCGCGCGCGCAGCCGGGCCGGAGCGGGGCTGAGACTCGGCGACGCCCGCCAGGAGTGCCGGGGAGTCGCCCGCGCGGCCCTGCGCCTCGACGCCGCCGCCCTCGACGAGCTGCTGACCGGCGCGATCGAGAGGTACGGCCTGGTCACCGCCTGGACGGAGGTGATCATGCCGACCCTTCAGGCGGTCGGCCGCAAGTGGGAGAGCTCGGGGGAGCGGTACGTCGAGGTCGAGCACTTCCTGTCCTGGCACGTCTCCGGCGCGCTGCGCCGCCACGCGCCTCCCGTGCCGGCCGACCGCCCCGGCACCGTCACCGTGCTCGCCTGCGCGCCCGCCGAGAACCACACCCTGCCGCTCGAGGTGCTGGCCGCCGCCCTGACCGAACGGGGCCTGCCGATCCGCGTGTTCGGCGGCTCGCTGCCCGTGGAGTCCCTCGTGGCCGCGGTCCGCAGGACGGGCCCGGCCGCGGTGGGCCTGTGGGCGCAGTCCCGGACCACGGCCAGCCGCCCCCTGGCCCGGCACATCGCGGCGATGGAGTGGGGCGTGCGCGGCGCGCGCAGGAAGCCGGCCGTCCTCACGCTCGGACCCGGCTGGGCCGGGCAGACCGCGCCCGGGCTGCCGCACCCTCCCGGACTGGCCGAGGCCGTCGCGGTCGTCGAGTCCGTCGTACGCAGGTGAGACGACGCCCCTCGTCGGGTACGCGCATGCGGCGGCCGGGTATTCCGGCATCCGGGTGACAGCCGGCCGGATCACGCAAGCCGCATCCGGGGACGCCCGGCGCGGGGAACAGACGATGGAGCAAGAAGAGCCGGTGCCCTTGCCTGCGACTGGGAGCGGAGTGTGGACCTCGACGGCGCGCGCGTACGGGTGGCCCGTGCCACCGGTGTCCCGGGCGGTGCGTCCGCCCCGGTGGCGGCGCCCGGCGCCCCGTACCTGGCGGTGCCGACCAGCGGCCCCCGCGCCCGGCGGACCGGGCCCGGACGTGCGGTGCCGGCCCCCGCCGGCGCCGCGGACACGGACGCCGGAGCGCCGCGCACCGCCGCTGACGGCTCTGCCGCCGCCGAACGGCGCCCCGGGTGAGCCGGCCCCCCGAGGCCGCCGGAGAACGGTGCGACGTGGCGGTCCTCGGCGGCGGCGCCGCCGGACTCAGCCTCGCCCTCCGGCTGACCGCGTCCGCCTCCCCCCTCACCGTCACCCTCGTGGAGGCCCCCGACGGACCGCTGCGCCCTCCCGAACGGACCTGGTGCTACTGGGACCGCGGCACCGCCGATTTCGACGAGGCGGTCAGCGCGTCCTGGGCCACGCTGCGGGTGCACGGCGCCGACGGCCGCCCGGTCACCGTCCGGCCGTCGCCGCTGACCTACCGCATGCTCCGGTCCACGGACTTCGAGCGGCTGGTCCACACCCGGCTCACCCGCACCCCGGGCGTACGCGTCCTGCGCGCGACGGCCGGCCCGGTGCGCGACACGGCCGACGGCGCGGAGGTGCCCTGCACCGGCACCGACGGCCGGACGCTGTCCCTGCGGGCACGCCACGTCTTCGACTCCCGGCCGGACCCCACGCTTCCGCCCGCCCGCACACGTCTCCTCCAGCACTTCCGCGGCTGGTTCGTGCGCACCCGCACGGATCGCTTCGACCCCGGCGTCGCCGACCTGATGGACTTCCGGGTGCCGCAGCCGCGCCACGGGCTCGCCTTCGGCTACGTCCTCCCCACGGCGCCGGACCGGGCCCTCGTCGAGTACACCGAGTTCTCCCGCACGCCGCTGACCACCGAGGCGTACGAGGCGGCACTGGCGCACTACTGCCGCGACGTCCTGCGGCTCGGCGCGTTCACGGTCGAGTCGGCGGAGCAGGGCGTCATCCCCATGACCGACGCCCGCTTCGCCCGGCGGGTCGGGCCGGCCGTCTTCCGGATCGGCACCGCCGGCGGCGCCACCCGCCCGGCGACCGGCTACACCTTCGCCGCCGTGCAGCGGCAGAGCCGGGCCATCGCCGCCGCCCTGCACGCGGGACGCGCGGACGTCCCCCCTCCGCACGGGCGCCGGGCCCTCGCCATGGACGCCGTGCTGCTGCGGGCCCTGGACACCGGGCGCGTCGACGGCCCCCGCTTCTTCACGGACCTCTTCCGCCGTGTCCCGCCCGAACGCCTGCTGCGCTTCCTCGACGGCGACACGACCCCCTGGGAGGAGTGGGGCATCGGCCTGCGCACCCCCGTCGGGCCCATGCTCCGGACCGCCGTCGAACTGCCCTTCCTGCCACGCCGTCCGCCACCCGCCCCACGAACCGGAGAGAACCCCCGATGACACTGCTGCGCGACCACGAACTGGCACGCGCCTTCGACCACGCCTCCCACACCTACGACCGCCTGACGTCCCTCAACCCCGGCTACCGCACCGACCTGCTGCGCTCGGCACGCCGCCTGCGGCTGCCCCGGGCCGGGGCCGGGATGCACGTGCTGGACCTCGGCTGCGGCACCGGCGCCTCCACCGAGGCCCTGCTGCGGGCCGCGCCGCGCGCCCGGATCACGGCCGTCGACGCCTCCTCCGGGATGCTGCGGCGCGCACTGGCCAAGCCGTGGCCCGACCGCGTGCGGTTCCGGCACCTGACCGCCGAAGAGGCGACGGCCCAGGAGGGCCCGTACGACGCCGTGTTCGCCGCCTACCTGTTCCGCAACGTCACCGACCCGGACGGGGTCCTCGGGGCCGTCCGCTCGCTGTTGCGGCCGGGCGGCCGGCTCGCCGTCCACGAGTACAGCCTCAGCGGCTCCGCCGCCCACCGGGCCCTGTGGACCGCGGTGTGCCACGGCGTGATCATCCCCGCGGGCACGCTGAGCGGCGACCGCGCCCTCTACCGGCACCTGTGGCGCAGCGTCCTCGACTTCGACACCGCCCCCGCCTTCACCGCACGCCTGGCGGGCGCGGGCTTCACCGGCGTACGCGCCGCCCCCGTCGCCGGATGGCAGACCGGCATCGTGCACACTTTCGTGGCCCGCAACGGCAACGGCAACGGCACCGGCGCCCCGGCCGCGGAGGACGCCCGATGACCGCCCGCCGCGGACGCGACCGCAAGGCCGAGATCCTCCAGCCCCCGCCCGGCCGGGCCCGGTTCGCCCCCGGCGACGCGCCCCGCGTCGCCGTGGCGGGCGGGGGCATCGCCGGCCTCGCGGCGGCCACGCTGCTGGCCGAACGGGGCGCCCGCGTCACCCTCTACGAGCGCGAGGAGTCGCTGGGCGGCCGCCTCGCCGGCTGGCGCACCCGGCTCTCCGACGGGTCCCCGGTGACCATGAGCCGCGGTTTCCACGCCTTCTTCCGCCAGTACTACAACCTGCGCGGCCTGCTGCGGCGCACCGACCCCGGCCTCGACCGCCTCCGGCCCCTGCCCGACTACCCGCTGCGGCACAGCGGCGGACTGACCGACAGCTTCGCCCGCGTCCCGCGCACCCCGCCGTTCAGCGCGCTCGGCTTCGTCGCCCTCAGCCCCACCTTCGGCTGGCGCGACCTCGCCGGCATGGACGCCCGCGCGGCACTCCCGCTCCTCGACGTCCGCGTGCCGGAGGTCTACGAGCGCTTCGACGGCACGAGCGCCACGGCGTTCCTGGAACGCGTCCGCTTCCCCGAGGCCGCCCACCACCTGGCCTTCGAGGTGTTCTCCCGCAGCTTCTTCGCCGACCCGCGCGAACTGTCCGCCGCGGAACTGCTGCTGATGTTCCACATCTACTTCCTCGGCTCCGCGGAGGGCCTGCTCTTCGACGTCCCCGCCGAGCCCTTCCCGCAGGCCCTGTGGGAGCCGCTCGGCGACTACCTCCAGCGCCTCGGCGCCGATCTGCGCACCGGCACCCCCGTGCGCGGCGTCCACCCCGACGACGCCGGGGGAGTCCAGGTGCGGACGGACGGCACCCTGGACCGCTACGACGCCGCGGTCCTCGCCCTCGACCCCGGCGCGCTGCGCGGGGTGATCGCCGCGTCGCCCGACCTCGGCACCGAGCCCTGGCGCGACGACGTCGCCGCCCTGACGACCGCCCCGCCCTTCCTCGTCTCCCGGCTCTGGCTCGACCGGCCGGTCTCCGCCCACCGGCCCGGCTTCCTCGGCACCAGCGGCTACGACGGCCTCGACAACATCAGCGTCCTCGACCGCTACGAGGGGGAGGCCGCCCGCTGGGCCGCCCGCACCGGCGGCTCCGTGGTCGAACTGCACGCCTACGCCGTCGCCGCCGGAGCGGCGCCGGAGACCGTGCGGAACCGCCTGATCGCCGCCCTGCACCGGGTGTACCCGGAGACCCGGCGGGCGCGCATCGTGGACGCCCGGCACGAATGGCGCGCCGACTGCCCCTTCTTCCCGGTCGGCTCCCACACGCGGCGGCCCACCGTGGCGACGCCGCACCCGAGGGTGACCCTGGCCGGCGACGCGATCCGCAGCGACCTGCCCGTGGCCCTGATGGAACGCGCGGCCACCACGGGGTTCCTGGCGGCCGGACGGCTCCTCGCGGACTGGGGGGTACGCGGCCAGACGCTGTGGACGGTGCCCCGGGCCGGCCGGTCCGCGGCCCTGCGCGCCCTGAGCGGCATCGGGGGCGGCTGACCACCGCCCCCGGCCCTCACCCGGGGAAGCGGCCCGTACTGCGCAGCGCCCAGCGCCGCTCGGCGTACGCGAGGTCGTCGCGCCACAGCCGCCCGGCGGTCCGCCGCATCAGCGGGCGCAGTGCGGGCGCCGCGGCCCGCGCCAGGGCGAAGCCGCGCCGGTCCGAGGCGGCGACGACCGCCTCGACGACGGCGGTCCGCGGCCGGTCGGCGCCCGCGGCCGTCAGCGGCGTGGCGTGGGTCTCCACCACCGAGGTCCGGCCCTCCCCCTCGGTGATGCGCATGACGACCGTGCGGGGCTCGGGCGCGGTGAACTCCGCCCGCACCGGCACCACCAGGCGGTCCGTCACCCGGAAGGAGACGTCGACGACGAAAGCGTCGTCGTCCTCGCCCCGGGGCGGCCGGGCGACGGTCAGGTCGACGAACGAGTAGGGGTGGAACCACGATCCGTGCCAGGGGTCGAGCCGGTTGGCGACCACGTCCTCGGGCTCGCACCGCCCGACGGCCGTGAAAACGGCGTCCACCCCGCTGACCGCGGCCGGCCGCGCCGGGACCACGGGGCGTTCCGTCGGCTCCTCACCGCCGACCGCGTCCAGCCGGACCCACACCAGCACGCCGTCGTCGTGCACCGGGTAGGGGTCCCAGCCCGCGAACGGGCCGCCGTCCAGACCCAGTCCGTGCCAGTGGCACACCAGCGTCCCGCACACCACCCGGCCGTCCCGCAGCGGCGCACCCAGGTGCGGGCACACGCCCGGGCCCGCGCGCAGCTCCCCGGAGTCCGACCGCCACAGCACGACCTCGGTCCCGCCGACGGTCCTGCCGTACGGGCGGCCCGCGCGCACCTCGCGCGAGGCGCCGACGACGAACCAGTTGCCGGAGGGCCGGGCCGAGGCACGCCCGAGCGCGTCGGCGATCAGCGCCGGCCGGGCCTCCCGCCAGGTCGGCGTCTGCTTCGCCCAGTCCGCCCGGCGGCGTCGCCGCAGCGGCGGTGTCCAGCGGGCCCGGTCCGCCCGGTCACTCATCCCACAGTTCCCTTCGACTCGAGCGGGGCGGCGTCCGGGCCCGGTGCCCGGCGCCCGGTGCGGGCCGCACGCCGGCGCGCGGCGGCGATCTGTACGACGCCGGCCGCCGCCACGGCCGCGCGGCGCCGGCGCGACACCACCGCCCGGCGGTGCAGGACCGTGTACCCCTGGTCCGCGATGGCGTCGAGGATGCCGCCGTAGAGGGTGAACGCCGTGCGGATGCAGGGGCGGGTGCGCGGGTCGAGCATCGGGATGCCCGCCTCGGCGACCCGGTACTCCCGTCTCGTCAGGTCCTCCGCGGCGACGAGGGCCGCCCTGATGCGCGGGTCGGTGCGGCCCGTGCGCCGGCTCCACTCCAGCAGCGGCCGGTCCACGCCGTGGGCGCCGAGCAGGTCCGCCGGCAGGTAGACGCGGCCCCGGTCCAGGTCCTCGCCGACGTCCCGCAGGAAGTTGGTGAGCTGGAAGGCCACCCCGAGGGCGGCCGCGTGCGGGGCGGCCTCCTCGCGGGGGACGACCGTGCCCAGCACGGGCAGCATCTGCAGTCCGATCACCGCGGCCGAGCCGTGCATGTAGCTCCGCAGGTCGGCGTAGGCCGGGTAGTCCGTGACGTGCAGGTCGCTGCGCATCGAGGCAAGGAAGTCCGCGAACAGCGTGTGCTCGATCCCGTACCGCTCGGCGGTGTCGGCCACCGCCCGCACCACCGGTTCGTCGCCCGCACCGGTGCGCAGCCCGTGCGCGAGGTCCCCCTCCAGGGTTTTCAGCAGCCGGTCGCGTTCGGCGGGCGTCCGGTGCCGGTCGAGGTCGTCCACGATGTCGTCCGCCCAGCGGGCGAAGCCGTACAGCGCGTGCACGGCGGGCCGGCGCTCCACCGGCAGCAGGCGCGTGGCCAGGAAGTAGCTCCTGCCGTGGCGGGCGTTGAGCCGCCGGCACTCGGCGTATGCGGCCCGCAGAGCGGGGTCGGTGATGCCTGCGGCGTCCAGTTCACGACGGGTCATGCGTGCCTTCCGCGGTCAGGGACACGGCCCGGGCGCCGCGCGGTGCCGGACGGGTGGGGGCGCGACGGCCGGCGGGAGCCCCGCCGGTCACGCGGGCGGCGGCGAGCTTGCCGCTGATCAGCACCGTCGGCACACCGACACCGGGGGTGGTGCCGCAGCCCGCCAGCACGACGTTCTCCAGGCCGCGCACCAGGTTGCGCGGGCGGAACGGGCCGGTCTGGGCGAAGGTGTGGGACACGGAGAAGGGGCTGCCCGCCGCGTGCCCCTGCGCCGCCCAGTCCAGGGGCGTCACCAGCAGCTCCTCCTGGACACTCGCCGCGAACCCGTCGAGCCCCCGGCGCTCCAGCTCGGCGACCAGGCTGTCGCGGTAGCGCGGACCCAGGTCGCGCCACTCGGCGCCGGAGGGGCCCACGTCGGTGTTCGGGCACGGCGCCAGCACGTAGTGCAGGTGCCTGCCGGGCGGCGCCAGGCCGGGGTCGTGCGTGGTCGGCCGGGTGATCAGCAGGGAGGGGTCGCTCATCAGCCGCCCCGAGCGGGTGAGTTCGTCGAAGGTGCGCTCCCAGGCGGCGCCGAAGGACAGGGTGTGGTGGGCGAGGCCGGGCCAGGTGCGGTCGGTCCCGGCGTGCAGGACGACGGCGGACGGCGAGTGCCGCAGCCGCACCGGGCGCCTGGGGGCGCGCCCCAGCAGGGCGTGCGCGGCGGGCAGCTCGCACGTCAGCACCACGGCGTCGCAGGCGACGCGTTCGCCCGACGCCAGCCGCACCGCACGGACCCGGCCCCCCGACCGCTCCAGCGAGGTCGCCTCCGCCGACCAGCGGAACTCGGCGCCCGCCCCCGCCGCCGCGTCCGCCATCCCGCGGGGCAGCGCGTGCATGCCGCCCTTGGGGAACCAGACGCCGGCCACGGTGTCCATGTAGGCGATCACCGCGTACGCCGCGAGGGCCCTGGCCGGCGCCACCCCGGCGTACAGGGCCTGGAAGGAGAAGACCCGGCGCAGCCGCGGGTCGGAGAGGAAGCGGCCGATGCGCCGGTCCAGCCGTCCGAAACCGCCCAGCGCCGCCAGCCGGGCCAGGTCCGGGTGCAGCAGCTGGAAGGGGGAGTCGAAGTTGGTGTCGATGAACCGCCGCATCTGGGCCCGGTACAGCCGCTCCAGCCAGTCCCGCAGCCCCCGGTAACCGGCCGCCTCCGCCGGTCCCGCGAACCGCTCGACCTCGGCCTCCATCGCCGCGCCGTCGGTGTGGACGTCCAGCGAGCTGCCGTCCGCGAAACCCGCCCGGTAAGCCGGGTGCAGCGGCGTCAGCTCGACGTGGCGGGCGAGGCTGTCGCCCACGGCGGCGAACGCCTCGTCGGCCAGGTCCGGCATGGTCAGGACCGTGGGCCCGGTGTCCACCTCGTAGCCGCCCAGCCGCACCCGGCCCGCCCGGCCGCCCGGCCCGGCGTCCCGTTCGACGACCGTCACGCGGCGGCCGGCACCCAGCAGATGCAGGGCGCAGGCGAGCCCGGAGAGCCCGGCACCCACCACGACGACGTGGTCCGTGGCACCCGGGACGGTCCTCACGCCGCCTCCCCGGTGCGCCGCGGCGCGGTCCCGGCCGCCCGCTCGACCAGGGCCGCGAACTCCCGCCGCACCGACGGCGCGGCACCGGACCGGTCGAAGTGCCGCAGGCTCGCCGCGGCCAGCTCCGTGATCCTCGCCTCGACGACGGCCCGCGCGCCCGTGCGTTCGAGCGCCGCTCGCATCCGGCGCACCGTGTCGTCGGACGCGGCGCGCGCACCGGGGGCGAGCGCGTCCGCGGCCTCCCGGTCGCCGGAGTCCCCGGCGAGCCGGGAGCCGACGGCGAGCAGGCAGGTGAGCTTGCGGGTGCGGAGGTCGTCGTCGGCCGGCTTGCCCGTCTCGGCCGGGTCGCCGAACGCACCCAGGAGGTCGTCGCGGAGCTGGAAGGCGAGGCCGGCACACCGTCCGGCGGAGCGCAGGGCGTCCAGGGCGGCGGTCTCGGCACCGGCCAGGGCCGCGCCCAGGGCCAGCGGCCGCTCGACCGTGTACAGGGCGCTCTTGAGGGTGGCGATGGTCACCGCCTCGTCGACACCGGAGGCGCCCGTGGCCTGCGCGTGGATGTCCCGGTACTGCCCGGCGACCATCTCGGTCCGCATGGCCTGCCACTCGCGGTGCAGCCGCGGGCCGTGCGGCGAGCCGAGGGCCGTCTCCGTCATCAGGTCGTCCGCCCAGGCCAGGGCGAGGTCACCGGCGAGCACGGCCGCGGAGGTCGCGAATGCCTCGGGCGGGCCCGTCATGCGCGCGTCCTCGTGCATGCGGGCGAGGTCCACGTGCACCGCCGGTCCGCCGCGGCGCAGCGGGGACCCGTCCATCACGTCGTCGTGGATGAGCGCGCACGCCTGGACGAGTTCCAGGGCCGCGCCCGTGCGCAGCACCGCCGTGGCGTCCCCCGATCCGCCGGCCGCACGCCACCCGCACCACGCGAACGCCGTGCGCAGCCGCTTCCCGCCCCGCAGCACCAGTGAGGCGACGCGTCCGGCGACATCACGGGCGAACACCGGATCGGTGTCGCGGGCCCGCCCCAGCGCCTCGTCGAGGAGGCGCCCGAGCTCCGCCTCGACGGCCCGGGCCGCGTCGCGGGCCGTGAGCGGACCGTCGACCCTCCCGACCTGTTCGGCCACCGTGGGCCGCAGTCCCAGCATGGACAACCCCTTGTCGCTCTCGATCACCCGCACACCAGTGCTTCGGCTGAGTGCCCCGCTATGGATGCGGCGACTCCTGATCGGCGGGCGGGCCGCCCGGATGACGGTCACTCCACCGGCCCAGCAGCGATTGCCTCATGGCGGTGCGTCACCGCGGGCGCCCTCCTGGCGGCGCACCTCGTCGAGGTCGGCCAGCTGCTCCAGCTGGCGCACCGGCCGGGCGGTGCGGTGGTTGTGGACCAGCCGCTCCCGGTGCCGGTCCAGGAAGGTCCAGTACCCGGCCGTGTAGGGGCAGGCGCGCTCGCCGGTCCGGTCGCCCGGCCGGTAGCGGCACGGCCCGCACAGGTCGCTCATGCGGTGCAGGTAGGCGCCGCCCGACGTGTACGGCTTGGTCGTCGTCCGGCCGCCGTCGGCGTACTGGGACATGCCGACCACGTTGGGCACCATGACCCAGTCGTAGCCGTCCACGAAGCAGCGGTGGAACCAGTCCGTGACCGCGGCGGGGTCCCAGCCCCGCTGGAGCGCGTGGCTGCCGAGGACCATCAGCCGGGGGATGTGGTGGGTCCACCCCGTGTCCCGCACCTGGGCCAGCACCGTGCGCAGGCAGTTCGCCCGCACCGCGTCCGCGTCCAGCTCGTCCCACCAGGCGGGCAGCGGGGCGGTGTGCCCGAGGGCGTTGGAGCGGCGGTAGTCCTCGCCGAAGTACCAGTAGAGCTGCCACACGTACTCGCGCCAGCCGGCGATCTGCCGGACGAACCCCTCCACGCTGTTCAGGGGCGCCCGGCCGGCGCGCCACTCCGCCTCCGCCCGCCCGACGCACTCCGCGGGGTCGAGCAGGCCGAGGTTGAGCGAGGACGACAGCAGGCTGTGGCTCGTCACCGGGTCGGCGGCGAGCACGGCGTCCTCGTAGGGGCCGAAGGTCGCCAGCCGGCGGGTGAGGAACCTCTTGAGCGCCGCCCGCGCCTCGGCGCGGCTCGCGGGGAAGGCGCGCGGCCCGTCCCGGCCCACGAAGGACACGTCGCCGTCGCGCTCCCAGCGGTCCAGGTCGTGGCGCACCTCGTCGTCGATCCCGTCCTCGCGCGGCCGGTAGGGCGGCGGGACGTCGAGGACGGGGGCGTCGCGCGGCGGGGGCTGCCGGTTGTCGTGGTCCAGGTTCCACCGGCCCCCGGCCGGGGCGTCGCCGTCCATCAGCAGGTCGTGGCCCCGGCGCACCCACCGGTAGAAGTCCTCCTGCCGCAGCCGCCCGCCGCCGTGCCCGCCCGCCCAGGCCGCGAAGTCCCCCATCGGCACCAGGAACCCCCGCGCGGGTCCCACCCGCACCCCGGGCAGCGAGCGCACCAGCCGCGCCGCGGCGTACGAGGTCGGGTGGTGGACGGTGACCGTCCGGCCGCCCGCGGCCCGCTCCAGCCCCTCCCGGTAGGTGCCGGCGCGGACGTAGCTCACCCGGTCGCCCAGCTCGGCCGCCCGGTGCCGCATGGCCGACAGCACCAGGTGCGCCTTGGCCCGGTGGAAGCGGCGGCGCCGGAACACCGACCGCGCCTCGATCATCAGCAGCGGCGTGTCCCGTCCCGGCCCCGCCTCGCCGGGGGTGAGGAAGTGGGGACCGAGCTGGTCGCCGAAGAGCCAGTGCACGGCGCGTCCGCCCTTCTCAGTCACGGCCGCGGGCGTGCCTGAAGCGCGCCAGCCCCTCGGCCAGGTCGATCAGCGGCCCGGGGTAGTCGAGGCCGGCGCGCCGGTCCTCGGGCAGCCGCCAGGGTTCGTGGACGAACCGGTCCTCCACGTCGCGCAGTTCCGGCACCCAGCGGCGCACGTAGGTCCCGCGCGGGTCGAACCGCCTGCCCTGCACGACCGGGTTGAGGACGCGGTGCGGCCGGGTGTCCGTGCCGGTGCCGGCCGCCCACTGCCAGTTGAGCTGGTTGTTGACGATGTCGCCGTCGACCAGCAGGTCGAGGAAGTGCCGGGCGCCGATCCGCCAGTCCACGTACAGCGTCTTGGTCAGGAAGCTCGCGACCAGCAGCCGCGCCCGGTTGTGCATCCAGCCCTCGTGCAGCAGCTGACGCATCGCCGCGTCGACGACCGGATAGCCCGTACGGCCCTCCCGCCAGGCGGCGACGTCCTCGGCCGCCTGCTCCTCGCTCCGCCACCGGTCGCCGCGGGTGCGGTAGTCCCGGACGGACGCGTCGGGCCGTGCCGCCAGCACCTGGTGGTGGAAGTCCCGCCAGCACAGCTGCCGCACGAACGCCTCCGCCCCGGGGCCGCCGTCCGCGCGGGCGCGCCGCACGAGTTCCACCGGGGACAGGGCGCCGAAGTGCAGGTACGGCGACAGGCGCGAGGTCCCGTCGGCGGCGAGCTCGTCGTGTCGCTCCTCGTACCGGGACATCCCCGACCGGGCCCACCGGGAGAACGCCTGCCGGCCCGCCTCCTCGCCTCCCGCGGGAAGCCCAGGGGACAGCCCGGAGAGCGCCTCGCGGGACGGCAGCGGCTCACCCCGCACCTCCTCGGGCACGCGCACGGTGCGCGGCGCCGGGCACGTGTCCCGCAGCCGCTCGGCGGACCAGCGGCGGAAGTAGGGGCTGAACACCGCGTAGTGGTCGGAGCCGGAGGGCGTGACCCGCCCGGGCGGGAGGGCGGTGGTCACCGCGTCGTGCACGTGCAGGTCCACCCCGCGGGCACCGAGGTGCTCGCGCAGCCGCTCCTCCCGGCGCTGCCCGTAGCCCGTCGCCGAGGCGGCCACGTGGACCTGCGCGGCCCCGCACTCGGCCGCCACCGCGGCGGCCTCCCGGGCGACCGGGCCGCTGCGCACGACCAGCCGGCCGCCCCGGCGCCGCAGCGAGGCGTCCAGATCCGCCAGGCAGTCGGCCAGGAAGGCGCTGCGGTTGGGCGCGTCGAACCCGGCGGCGTGCACGCCCGGGTCCCGGACGAAGAGCGGCACCACCTCGTCGGCCGCCGCCAGCGCGGCGCGCAGCGGCGGATGGTCGTGCAGGCGCAGATCGGAGGTGAACAGGACGACCGCGCGGGTCATGACGTCGCTCCTCGGGGAGATTGGGGCGGCTGCGTGCGCATCAGTGACGGGCGTTCCTCACCAGCCGGTGGCGCCCGGCGCGCGGTGCCCGGCCGCGGGCGCTCATGCCCTTGGCGGCGGCGTGCGCGATGTTGCGCGCCATCCCGCCGAACACGACGGCGTGGAACGGTGAGACGCTCCACCAGTACGCGTGCCCGAACAGTCCCCGGGGATGGAACAGCGCCCGCTGGCGGTACCGGGTGCGGCCGTCGGCGTCCGTCTCGGCGTACATCTCCAGCCAGGCGAGTCCGGGCAGCCGCATCTCGGCCCGCAGCCGCAGCAGACGGCCCGGCTCGATCTCCTCGACGCGCCAGAAGTCCAGCGAGTCACCGACCCGCAGCCGCTCGGCGTCACGTCGTCCGCGGCGCAGGCCGACCCCGCCGACGAACCGGTCCAGCCAGCCCCGGACCGCCCAGGCCAGCGGGAAGGAGTACCAGCCGTTGTCGCCGCCGATGCCCTCGATGACCTTCCAAAGCGCGGCGCGGGACGCGTCGACGGGCAGTTCCCGGTCGTCCTGGTAGAGGCTGCCGCCGGCCCAGTCCGGGTCGGTGGGCAGCGGGTCGCTGGGCGCGCCGGGCACGGACGCGGACGACCAGCGGGTGTCCACCTGGGCGTCCCGGACCTTGCGCAGCGCCAGGGCCAGGGCCTCGTCGAAGGGCAGCGGCCGGCCCGGCGGGTCGGGGACGTACCGGGCGATGTCGTGCTCGTAACAGACCACCTCGTGGCGCAGCGACTCGGTCAGCGGCCGGGCGATGGAGGCGGGCACCGGGGTGACGAGACCGACCCAGTGGCTCGACAGCCGCGGGGTGAGGACCGGCACCGGCACGATGATCCGCCGCTTCAGCCCGGCGACGACGGCGTAGCGGCGCATCATCTCCCGGTACGTCAGGACGTCCGGCCCGCCGATGTCGAAGGCCCGGTCGACGTCGGCCGGCATGGCCGCCGAGCCGACGAGGTAGCGCAGCACGTCGCGGACGCCGATCGGCTGGGTCCGCGTGTGCACCCAGCTCGGGGTCACCATCACGGGCAGGCGCTCGGTCAGGTAGCGCAGCATCTCGAACGAGGCCGACCCCGAGCCGATGACGACCGCCGCCCGCAGCACCGTGGCGGGCACCGGACCGTCGAGGAAGATGCGCCCCACCTCCGCCCTGGAGCGCAGGTGCGGGGAGAGGGAGTGCTCGGGCACCCCCCGCGGGGTGAGTCCGCCGAGGTAGACGATCCGCCGTACGCCGGCGGCGTGCGCCTGCTCGGCGAAGATCCGGGCGGCGCGGCGGTCCGTGTCCTCGAAGTCGGAGCCGGTGCCGAGCGCGTGCACCAGGTAGTAGGCGACGTCCACGCCGCGCATGGCCTCGGCGACGGAGTCGGCGTCCGTGACGTCTCCGCGCACCGTCTCGGCGTCCGGCGCCCAGGCGTGGTCGCGGAGCTTGCCGGGGGAGCGGGCCAGGCAGCGGACCCGGTGGCCGGCCCGCAGCAGTTCCGGCACCAGCCGCCCGCCGATGTAGCCGGAGGCTCCGGTGACCAGGCAGCGCAGCCGTTCGCCGGGCTGCTGTCCGTCAGTGGCTGCCACGGGTGCTCCTCTCGCGGGTGCGGTGCGATCCGCCCGTCGGTCCGATCATGGCCGCGCGCGGGCGGCCCCGCCTGTCGCGCTCACGCGCCCGGCGGCGCCTGGCGGCGGGCGAAGGCCGTCCGGCCGGGCCGCCGGCCGCCGCGGGTGCGGGCGGGCCGGCCCGGTGGCCGCCGGTTCCGTCCGACTGCTCCGCACGGGCGAACCCGACCGGGCACCACCCGGAAGGCGCCCGGCCCGCTCCCGGTCCGGGCATCCCCGCCGCGGGCGCGTACGGCCCGCCCCGCCGCGACCGCCGGACGGCCGCGGGGACCGCGGGCCCTGCGGGAGCGGTCCTTCTCGCCGTGGCGTGCATGCGGTTCTCCTGCCGAAGGCGTCGGACGGCGCCGGCCGTCCACACCACCACTTCGCCGCCGCCCGCCCCGGCGGATGCACCCTCCGTCCCCTGCGGCGCGTTCCGGGCGACGGGGGCCTCGGGGTCCTAGTCCCGCCCGGAGCGGGAGGCCGCACGGCCGTTCCGGGCGCCGGTGCCGAGCATCCCCGTCGCCCGGAACGGCTCGGCGGCGTCCAGGCGGGGCAGTTCGTGCCGCGACAGCATCGTCACCACCGAGGGCATCGCGGCGCGCACGAGCTGGCCCGCCCGCAGCCAGCGGGGTACGTACACCGACGGGCGGCGCCGTTCGGCCGCGGTGACCAGCCGGCCCGCCACGTACTCGACGGGGTACACCCTGCGCGCCGGCGGCGGCATGTGCCCGCGCAGCTCGCGCAGCACCGGATGCGCGTCGGCATCCCGGACCATGTCGGTGTCGGTCCAGTTGATGTAGGCGATGCCGACGCCCACGCGCCGGTGGGCCACCTCGGCCCGCAGCGACTGGGCGAACGACTCGGCACCGGCCTTCGAGGCGCAGTACGCGCTCATCATCGGGGCGGCGCCGATGGAGGCGAGCGAGGCGACCTGGAGGAAGTACCCGCACGTGTCGAACAGGTCCCCCATGAAGGAGCGGGCGGTCGCGGCACTGCCCACCAGGTTCACCTCGACGACCCGGCGCCACACCGCGGGATCGGACTCGGCGAACGGACCGCCCTCGGCCACCCCCGCGTTGGCGACCACCACGGACGCGGGCCCGAGCCGCGCCCGGATGTCCGCGGCCGCCAGGGCCATGCCCCGGTCGTCCGTGACGTCGACCTCCCAGCACCCGCCGGCCCCCGGCAGCGACTCCTGGACCGGCCGCAGCGTCCGCTCCTCACGCCCGAGCAGCGCGACCCTCGCCCCGCGCGCGGACAGCTCCCGCGCCATCGCGGCCCCCAGACCGCGCGCCGCCCCGGTCACGACGGCGGTCCTCCCGCGCAACGGACTCCCGCTGACCGGCATCACGACGGCTCCTCTCCAGGGGCGGCGTCCGTCCCGCTCAGCGTAAGCAGAGGTACGCCCGAGGGCATGCGGGGGCGACACCACCCCAGAAAAACGACACATCACTCCGTACAGCCGCAATCCGCATCCACCGGGACGGCGGCGGACGAAAGACGGTCATGAAGCTGCGAGACGAACTCCCGGTCGACCACCACCTGGCGACCGTCCACCGCTACGGAGCCGCCTTCTGCGGCCTGGTCCTGCTGACCTTCGCCGCCCTCGGCCTCGCCGACGCCCTCAGCCCCTTCGACACGTCCGGCGACACGATCGCCGGCATGACCACCAACGTGGCTCTCAGCGTCATCTCGGCGGTCGTGGGCCTCGCCCTCCTCGTCGGCGCCGCCGTCGGCGGCAACTTCGCCTCCACCCTGAACATGACGGTGGGCGGACTGTTCGTGCTGAGCGGTTTCGCCCACCTCCTCGTCCTGGACCGCGACGCCAACATCCTGGACTTCGGCATGACCAACGTGATCTTCAGCTTCGTCATGGGGCTGCTCATCGCGACCTTCGGCATGTACGGCCGGGTGTCCGGCAGGCTTCCCGACGACAACCCCTACCGTCGCCGCCGGTACGCGCGGCGAGCGGCCCGGGAGACGGACCCCGCCGCACCGCCGCCCGTACGGCCCGCCCTGCTCGCCCCCGGTGAGCAGCCGGAAGCCTCCGATGGAGGCAGGGCACTGCGCTGACGGACCGGCCCGACGGCGACCCGTGCGCATCGGCCCGGGGGTACCGGCCGTGCCCGCGGGCACGAGGGGCGGACCCGGCCGAGTCCGAACGGGTGGCGGCGGGGCGAGTCGCCTCCGCGGTAGGCGGCACGCCTGGCAAGACTGACCGGCATGGACGGTGCAGGGCGGACGGTGGTCATCGGCGTGGGCAACGAGTTCCGCCGCGACGACGGGGTGGGGTGGGCGGTGGTGGACCGCCTCGCCGAGCCGGGACCCGGCGGGCCCCCTCCGACCGGGGTGGAACTCGCCGTCTCCGACGGTGACCCGGCGCGGCTGCTCGGTCTCTGGCAGGGCGCCACGCTCGGCATCGTCGTCGACGCCGCCCACGCCCACCCCGGGTGCCCCGGCCGCGTCCACCGGCTGGAGGTGACCCGGGGGATGCCGGCCGCGACGGCGGCGGCCAGCTCCCACGGCATGGGCCTGGGCGAGGCCGTCGAACTGGCCCGCGTCCTGGGACGGCTGCCGGAGCGGCTGGTCGTCTTCGCGGTCGAGGGCGAGGACGTCTCGGTGGGCCGGGGCCTGTCCGCCCCGGTCCGGACCGCCGTCGCGGTGGTGGCCGAGCGCGTACGGCAGGAGATCCAGCGCCACCGCCGTACCCCGACGGGGCTCCCGGCATGAGCGGGACGAGGCAGGCGCGGCACGTCGGAGCCGACGCCAGGGGACCCCTGTCATGACGCCCGACACCGCGGTCATCGACACCGACGGACTGGACGGGCTGGTGACCGCCCTCGTCCGGCGCGGACGCACCGTCGTCGGCCCCACCGTGCGCGACGACGCCATCGTGCTGGCCGAACTCGCCTCCGCCGGTGAACTGCCCTACGGATGGGGCGTGGAGCTGGAGGCCGGCACCTACCGGCTGCGGCGCCGCGACGACCGGATGGCCTTCTCCCACAGCGCCGGCCCGCAGTCGTGGAAGCAGTACCTGCACCCGCAGCGGGTACGGCAGTGGAGCGCCGACCGCGGCCCGGACGGCACCGTCACGGTGACCGAGGAGACGGACCGGCCGCCGGCCTACGCGTTCCTGGGCGTGCGCCCCTGCGACCTGGCCGCCATCGCCACCCAGGACCGCGTACTGATGGGCGGCCCGCACACCGACGACGTCTACCGCCGGCGCCGCACCGGCGCGTTCCTGGTCGTGGTCGAGTGCGTCGAACCGGGCGCCACCTGCTTCTGCGTCTCCATGGGCACCGGCCCCGCCGCGCACGGCTCCTACGACCTGGCCCTGACGGAGGTGCACGACGAGCGCGGGCACCGCTTCTGGGCGCGCGCCGGCAGCGAGGCGGGCGCCGAGGTGCTCGCGGAACTGCCCCGCCTGCCCGCCGACGCGGCCACCGCCGACACGGCCCGGGACGCGGTCGCCCGGGCCGCCGGGCGCATGGGGCGGACCATGCCCGAAGTGGACCTGCGGGACCTGATGCGCGACACGCGCGAGGCCGACCGCTGGAACGACGTGGCGGCCCGATGCCTGACCTGCGGCAACTGCACCATGGTCTGCCCGACCTGCTACTGCACCACCACCGAGGACGTCACCGACCTCACCGGTGACCACGCCGAGCGCTGGCGGCGCTGGGACGTCTGCTACGACCTCGACTTCACCCATCTGCCCGGCGGATCCGTCCGGCAGACCGGGCGCAGCCGCTACCGGCAGTGGCTCACCCACAAGATCGGCACCTGGCACGACCAGTTCGACATGTCCGGCTGCGTGGGCTGCGGCCGGTGCATCGTGTGGTGCCCGGTCGCCATCGACATCACCGAGGAGGCGCACGCCCTGAACGCCGAACGCGCCGCCGGCCCGCGGACCGGGGCGAACGGCACGGAGACGCCGGAGGGGGAGGGGCGCCCGTGACGACCACGACAGGCTTCACGGCCGGCCTGACCACCGAGCAGCGGGCGCGGCTGCACCCCCTGGCCCGCCCGGTGTCCTTCCCGCCCGGGCACCGCGTGTTCGACGAGGGCGAGCGCGCCGACCGGTTCTGGATCGTCTCCGAGGGCCCGGTGGCACTCGACGTCCAGATCCCCGGCCGCCCCGCGCCCGTCGTCGAGACGCTCGGTCCGGGCGACCTGCTGGGCTGGTCCTGGCTCTTCGAGCCCTACCGCTGGCACCTGGGCGCCCGCACCCTCGGCGCCGTGACCGCCGAGGAGTTCGACGCCGCCGCGGTGCGCGCCGCCTGCGAGCAGGACACCGGCTTCGGCTACGCCGTGGCGCGCGCCGTCGCCGCCGTGGTCGGCCAGCGCCTGAAGGCCACCCGGATCCGGCTCCTCGACCTCTACGCACCGCCCCTGGGAGGCGGCCGGTGACTCTGCCCCGGATCTACGAGATCGCGCACCGCGAGCGGGAGACGGCCGACACCGCGACCCTCACCCTGACGCCGCGCGACACGGCGCTGCCGCCGTTCCGCCCCGGCCAGTTCGCGATGGTCTACGCGTTCCCCCGCGGCGAGGCCCCCCTCTCCCTGGCCGGCGCCCACCCCGCGGACACCGGCCTGACGCACACCGTGCGGGCCGTCGGGCCCGTCACCCGGGCCCTGCACGACCTGCGGCCCGGACAGCAGGTGGGTGTACGCGGCCCCTACGGCACCCCCTGGGACCTGACCGCCGGCCACGGCCGGGACCTGCTGCTGATCGCGGGCGGCCTCGGACTGGCCCCGCTGCGCCCCCTGCTCCAGACCGCCCTCGCCGCCCCCGACCGCCACACCGGCATCACCCTCCTCATCGGCGCCCGCACCCCCGCCGACCTGGTCTACCGCCACCAGTACTCCAGCTGGAGCGAGCAGGGGGCCCGGGTCGCCGTCACCGTGGACCGCCCGGACGAGCACTGGACCGGAGAGGTGGGCGTCGTCACCACCCTCCTGGACCGGGTGCCGTTCCGCCCCGAACGCACCACCGCCTACCTGTGCGGCCCGGAGGTCATGATGCGCGCCACCGCCCGGGACCTCGCCCACCGCGGCGTCCCCGCAGCGCACACCTTCCTGTCCCTGGAACGCACCATGCGCTGCGGCACCGGACACTGCGGCCAGTGCCAGCTCGGCCCGCTGCTGCTGTGCCGGGACGGCCCCACCGCACCCTGGGACCGGGCCGAACCCCTTCTCGCCGTCCGGGAGCTGTGACGCCGTGACCACCGACGACCACGCACCCGACCCCGGAGCCCCGCACCGGGACGACCGCAGACCGACCCTCGCCGTATGGAAGTTCGCCTCCTGCGACGGCTGCCAGCTCACCCTCCTGGACTGCGAGGACGAGCTGCTGCCACTCGCCGACCGCCTGGAGATCTCCTACTTCCGCGAAGCCACCAGCACCGCCGCACCCGGCCCGTACGACCTCTCGCTGGTCGACGGCTCCATCACCACCCCGGAGGACGCCGCGCGCATCCAGCACGTCAGGGCCGTCTCCCGCCACCTGGTCACCATCGGCGCCTGCGCCACCGCCGGGGGCATCCAGGCGCTGCGCAACTTCGCCGACGTCGCCGAGTTCCGTGCGGCCGTCTACGCCAACCCCGAGTACATCGACACCCTCGACGAGTCCACCGCCGTCTCCCTCAACGTGCCGGTCGACTTCGAACTGCGCGGCTGCCCCATCGACCGCGGCCAACTGCTGGAGGTGATCACCGCCTTCCTGACCGGCCGCCGCCCCGACATCCCCGACCACTCCGTGTGCTTCCCCTGCAAACGCCGCGGCACCGTCTGCCTGCCCGTCGCGAAAGGCGTCCCCTGCCTCGGACCGGTCACCCACGACGGCTGCGGCGCCCTGTGCCCGTCCTACGGGCGCGGATGCTACGGCTGCTTCGGCCCCTCCGGATCCACCAACCTCCCCGCCCTCATCCCGCTGCTGCGCCGCGACGGCATGACGGACACCGACGTGGTCCGGGTGCTCCGCACCTTCAACGCCGCCGCGCCCGAGTTCGCCGAGGCCTCCACCGCCCTGGAGCACACCGTCCGGGACACCGCCGAGCCCCCCGGGAGGGAACGGTGACCCACCGAGGCTCCCGGGTGGTCCACGTCGGCGGCATCTCCCGCGTCGAGGGCGAGGGCGCGCTCCACCTCCGGGTGGACGGGGGCCGCGTCACCGAGGCCCGGCTGCGCATCTACGAACCCCCGCGCTTCTTCGAGGCGTTCCTGCGGGGCCGCGCCCACACCGAACCCCCGGACATCACCTCCCGCGTCTGCGGCATCTGCCCGGTGGCCTACCAGCTGAGCGCCTGCCGAGCCGTGGAGGACGCCTGCGGGGTGACGGTCACCGGCCCCCTCGCCGACCTGCGCAGGCTGCTGTACTGCGGGGAGTGGATCGAGAGCCAGACCCTGCACATCTACCTCCTGCACGCCCCCGACTTCCTCGGCCACCCCGACGCCATCACCATGGCCCGGCGCCACCGCGCCGACGTCGAACGAGGCCTCCGCATCAAGCAGGCCGGCAACGCCGTCGTCGAACTGCTCGGCGGACGTGCCATCCACCCGGTCAACGTCCGCCTCGGCGGCTTCCACCGCACCCCCACCCGCGCTGAGCTGAAGCCCCTCGCCGAACGCCTGCGCAAGGCCCGGGAGGACGCCCTGCACACCGTGGAATGGGTGGCCGGCTTCGACTTCCCCGACGCCGGCTGCGACGCACAGCTGCTGGCCCTGGCCGAGCCCGGCCGCTACGCCATCGAGGGCGGCACGCCCACGGTCATGCAGGCCCCGGTCTCCGCCGGCCTCCCCCCGGACAGCACCCGCGCCCTGCCCACCCGGACCTTCCCCCTCCGCGACTTCGAACACCACGTGGCCGAACGCCCCGAAACGCACTCCACCGCCCTGTACTCGTCCCTCGACGGGCACCTGCACCTGACCGGCTCCCTGGCCCGGTACGCCGTCAGCGGACGCTGGCTGTCCCCCCTCGCCCTCCAGGCCGCACACGCCGCCGGACTGGGCGACCCCCGCACGGGCGACGTCTGCCGCAACCCCTTCCGCAGCATCCTGGTACGCGCCGTGGAGGTGGTCTACGCCCTGGACGAGGCACTGCGCCTGATCGACGCCTACGAACCACCACCCGCCCCCGCCGTCCCCGTACCCCCGCGCGCCGGGACCGGCCGGGGCGCCACCGAGGCCCCGCGCGGCCTCCTTTACCACCGCTACACCCTGACCGCCGACGGCACCATCACCGACGCAGCCCTGGTCCCGCCCACGGCCCAGAACCAGGACGCCATCGAGGACCACCTCCGCACGGTCGTACAGTCCCGCCTCGACTCCACCCGCGGCCTAACCGACCTGGACGACGCCCAGCTCCGCGCCCTGTGCGAACGAGCCATCCGCAACCACGACCCCTGCATCTCCTGCTCGGCCCACTTCCTCGACCTCACAGTGGAACGCCCGGGGGGCGAGGACCCCGTCCGTCACCGCTGACAGCGACCAGGCGGCGGCCGCACCGTGCGCCGCGCCATGCTCGTCAGCCCGGCCCCGGCAAGCCGTGCCGGCCCCTTCGGTCACGATCGGGCCGGTAGCCCTCGGCGGGGAGCGACCTGGCCCAGTCACGTTGCCCGACGGACACCCGCTCCGGACTCGGACGCTCGAGGCACGCCGTCAGACCTTGATCACCGTGATGCGTCCGCCGCACAGTGCTGTGACGTCCTCGGTATCGGAGGTCAGGATCGTGACGGGACCGGGCGCGGTCAGGGCGGTGGCGGCGAGCATGGCGTCGATGGCGTACTTGTGGCCGTGGAGACCCGCGTCGGCGAGGAGCGCGGCAGCGTGCCGGGCGATCGACTCGGTGACCGGTTCGACGACGAGGCGGGAAAGGGTCCACTCCAGCGCCGGGCGGTTGATGCCGGGATGAACCACTTCGACGAGGGTGGCTGCCGAAGTGATCACGCGCAGGTCATCGGCGCGGGCCAGAGCAAGCCAGCCGGTCACCGTTCGGTCTCGCAGGACAGCCTTGGCCAGCCCTTCGCTGTCGAGGACCAGGGTGCCGCCGGGGACAGCGGGGGAACGGGTCACGCCGCGTTCGCTCCGTCCCGCGCCTGCTGCTCACGTGCCTCGTGGAGCCGGTCCCGCAGGGACTGGACTTCCTCGTCCGTGATGGGTCCGTGTTCGGCCTCGGCCACCTGGATCAGCTCATTGAGGTTGTCCCGTTCGATCTGACGGGCGACAGCCGCGGCCACGTAGGCGGACAGGCCGGAGGGGCCGCTGCGGGCTTTGGCGGCTTCGGCGATATCACGGGGCATGGTGATCGAGTACTTGCCAGTAGGCTCACTCATGCTACCCATCCTACCTATGATCCTCTCGGCTTGGCCCTGTTTCGACCACGTGCCGTCGGCTGTCGGGCGCCGACCGCACCTGCCGCGTCGCGTGCTGTCCCGCCGGCGGATTGCCGCGCCGGAGGCCCCGACCGGTTCCCGCCCTGCGCGTGGACCGGGGCGGGATGGGCGACAGCTTCGACGACCCTACGAGGGAGAAACGCACGGCGAGCGCAACGGCAGAAGGACCCGGAGCAGCCTCCGCTTCTTGAGGAGTGGCCGAACCCGGCCGACGGACGTCCCGGAAAACTCCGGGCTGAGCAGGGAGTGCCCCTGATCTTGTCCACGGAACAGTCCACAGCTCCCGCGCTGGGGCGACTCGGCGTCGCATCCGCCCTCACATACGCGAAGACCCCGGCCTCAGCGTTTCCGCTGGTGACGGGGTCTTTGGGCACCTAATCCAAGGTGCCCCCGGCAGGATTCGAACCTGCGCACACGGCTCCGGAGGCCGTTGCTCTATCCCCTGAGCTACGGGGGCGTGTCGGCCGGGGAGCTGTTGCTCGCGGCGACGGGTAGAACACTACCAGCTCGCCCGGGGTGGTCATGAACGGGTTTTCGCTGCCGACGTCCCTGATGGTGCCGGGGTGGAAGCGGAGCGGGGGCGTCAGGTGAGGGGGGTGGGTGTCCGTCGCGTGGGGTGGAAGTGGGGAAAACCCGGACGCGGTGGCCGGTCCGGACCTACTCTCGAGTTGTGCCTAGGGCGTCTGGCCGAGTCCTTGTTGTGGACGACAACAAGGTCATCCGGCAGCTGATCAGGGTCAATCTCGAGCTGGAGGGCTTCGAGGTCGTGACCGCGGCCGATGGTGTCGAGTGTCTGGAAGTGATCCATCAGGTGCGGCCCGACGCCGTCACGCTGGACGTGGTCATGCCGCGGCTGGACGGACTCCGGACCGCCGCGCGGCTGCGCGCGGATCCCCGCACCCGGGATCTCCCTCTCGCCATCGTCAGCGCCACCTCCCAGTACGAGGTCGGTGCGGGGGACGAGGCCGGGGCCGGGGTCGACGCCTTCCTGGCCAAGCCCTTCGAGCCCGCCGAGCTCGTCGCCCTCGTACGGCAATTGGTGGAAGGGCGGAGCGATGTCTTCCGGGCCGTCGGGGAGAGTGAGGCGTCCGCTCAGGCCGAGTCGGCCGGGTAGCCGTTCCGCGCCGCTCCGCGGGGGCGTCCGTCCACATCCCGGGATTGCCGCCAAACCGGTTCGCTTACCCACCCCCCTCCTCCCCTACGCTTGACCCCGTGACTCCCGTAGAGCTCTCCCGCACCGTGCTGCGCGCGGTGCGTCGCGCTGTCGACGCGGGCGAGCTCCAGGTGACCGTTCCCGACCGGGCCGTGGTCGCTCCGCCGGGGCCCGGGGGCTGTGGTGACTACGCCACCAACATCGCCCTCCAGCTCGCCCGCCCTGCGGGGCAGACCCCCCGCAGGGTCGCCGAGCTGCTGACGCCGTACCTCGTCGACGTCGAGGGCATCACGGACGTCGTCCTCACCGGGCCCGGGTTCATCAACATCAGCCTCTACGGCACCGCTCCCGCCGCCCTCGTCGAGGAGATCCTGCGGCGCGGCACCCGCTACGGGTACGCCGACGGACCCGACGGCCGGGTGGTGCAGCTGCACTGCACCCACGACCTCCGTGCCGTCGTCGTCGCCGAAGCCGCCGCCCGCATCCTCCGCTCCCAGGGCGCCCTCGTCCGTACGAGCTGCGCCGCCCCCCTCGCCCCCGAGTGGACAGCCACCCTCGGCGTACGCGTCGACGCCGCCGGACCGGCGCCCGCGAAGCTCGCCGTCACCACCCGGCCCGTCCCCGCCCCCGGCGATCCCGACCCCCTCCGCCTCGGGCGCGACGCAGGCCGCTGGGCGCTCCTCCACCCGGCTCCCCACGACCGGCCCCGGACCGGCGACGAGCACCTCGTCCAGCGCGAGAGCAACCCGCTCTTCCGCGTCCGGTACGCCCACGCCCGCACCCGCGCCCTCACCCGGAACGCCGCCGACCTGGGCTTCACCGCCGAGCCCGGCCCTCTCACCGAGCCCAGTCCCCTCACCGAGGCCCCGGCCGAGCGCGCTCACCACGCGGCGCCCTCCGCCGACCCCGGCCCCCCCACCGGGACAGGCCACCTCACCGAGCCCGCCCCCCGTACCGAGCCCACCCCCCACCCCCTCCTCGCCGCCCTGGCCGACCACCCCCGCGTCCTCGCCGCCGCCGCGGAGCACCGGGCCCCCGACCGGCTCGCCCGGCATCTCGTCGCCGTCGCCGACGCCGCGCTGCCCTTCCTGCCGGCCGTGCTCCCGCGCGGGGCGGAGAAACCCTCGGCCGCCCACCGCGCCCGGCTCGCGCTCGCCGAAGCCACCGGGGCGGTGCTGGCCGGCGGCCTGAC
Organism: Streptomyces sp. 63XJN7_1_ISO-PGPR-S23-121; assembly: GCF_056173025.1. NCBI lineage: Bacteria > Bacillati > Actinomycetota > Actinomycetes > Kitasatosporales > Streptomycetaceae > Streptomyces > Streptomyces sp. 63XJN7_1_ISO-PGPR-S23-121. The sequence goes on from NZ_CM149653.1 coordinate 1,333,423, forward strand.
CCTGCTCGGTATCGACGCACCCGACCATCTCTGAGAGAGCTCCGAAGACGCCATGAGCCGTTCCGCACACCCCGCCGGGCCCCGTCACGCCGACGTCCTCACCGACGGGCACTACTCCGCGCCGCCCGCCGACCTCAACGCCCTCGACCCCAAGGTCTGGGCCCAGACCGTCGCCCGTGACGAGGACGGTGCCGTCACCGTCGGCGGGATCACCGTGACGCGGCTCGCCGAGGAGTACGGCACCCCCGCCTACATCCTCGACGAGACCGACTTCCGGGCCCGGGCACGGGCCTGGCGGACCGCCTTCGGCGCGGACGCCGACGTCTTCTACGCGGGGAAGGCCTTCCTGTCCCGGGCCGTCGTGCGCTGGCTGGACGAGGAGGGACTGAACCTCGACGTGTGCTCCGGCGGCGAACTCGCCACCGCGCTGTCCGCCGGGATGCCCCCCGAGCGCATCGCCTTCCACGGCAACAACAAGACCGGGCCGGAGATCCGGCGGGCCGTCGAGGCCGGCGTCGGGCGGATCGTGCTCGACTCCTTCCAGGAGATCGTCCGCGTCGCCCACATCGCGCAGGAGCTCGGCCGGCGGCAGCGCGTGCAGATCCGCATCACGGTCGGCGTCGAGGCCCACACGCACGAGTTCATCGCCACCGCCCACGAGGACCAGAAGTTCGGCATCCCGCTGGCCGGCGGGCAGGCCGCCGAGGCCGTGCGGCGGGCGCTGCGGCTCGACGGGCTCGAGGTCATCGGCATCCACTCCCACATCGGGTCGCAGATCTTCGACATGTCCGGCTTCGAGGTCGCCGCGCACCGCGTCGTCGGACTGCTCAAGGACATCCGTGACGAGCACGGCGTCGAGCTGCCCGAGATCGACCTCGGCGGCGGCCTCGGCATCGCCTACACCAGCGACGACGACCCCCGCGAGCCGCACGAGATCGCCAAGGCGCTGACCGAGATCGTGACGAGGGAGTGCGAGGCCGCCCGGCTCTCCACCCCGCGCATCTCCGTCGAGCCGGGCCGCGCCATCGTCGGGCCGACCGCCTTCACGCTCTACGAGGTCGGCACCATCAAGCCCCTGGAGGGGCTGCGGACGTACGTCTCCGTCGACGGCGGCATGTCGGACAACATCCGCACCGCCCTGTACGACGCCGAGTACAGCGTCGCCCTCGTCTCCCGCACCTCCGACGCGGAGCCCATGCTCGTCCGGGTCGTCGGCAAGCACTGCGAGAGCGGCGACATCGTGGTCAAGGACGCCTTCCTGCCCGGCGACCTGGCCCCCGGCGACCTCATCGCCGTACCCGCCACCGGGGCGTACTGCCGGTCCATGGCCAGCAACTACAACCACGCGCTGCGGCCGCCCGTCGTCGCCGTGCGGGACGGCGAGGCACGCGTCGTCGTCCGCCGCGAGACGGAGGAGGACCTGCTGCGTCTCGACGTCGGGTGAGCCGACGGCACCGCGGACCCGGGTGGAAGATCTTCCGTCCTCCACCCCCGCGGAAATGAAATAAATGTCTCACGATCCGGACGAAACGCAGAAAAGCCCGTCCGGTGCGTGAGACTGGTCCCACCGTAGAAGGTATGAAGGAAACGAGGTCGGATGATGCGTACGCGTCCGCTGAAGGTGGCGCTGCTGGGCTGTGGAGTGGTCGGCTCAGAGGTGGCGCGCATCATGACGACGCACGCCGACGACCTCGCCGCCCGCATCGGGGCCCCGGTGGAGCTCGCCGGCGTCGCCGTGCGCCGGCCCGACAAGGTGCGTGAGGGCATCGACCCCGCCCTGGTCACCACCGACGCCACCGCCCTCGTCAAACGCGGGGACATCGACGTGGTCGTGGAGGTCATCGGCGGCATCGAGCCCGCCCGGACCCTCATCACCACCGCCTTCGAGCACGGCGCCTCCGTCGTCTCCGCCAACAAGGCCCTCCTCGCCCAGGACGGCGCCGCCCTGCACGCCGCGGCCGGCGCGAACGGCAAGGACCTCTACTACGAGGCCGCCGTCGCCGGCGCCATCCCGCTGATCCGGCCGCTGCGCGAGTCCCTCGCCGGCGACAAGGTCAACCGGGTGCTCGGCATCGTCAACGGCACGACCAACTTCATCCTCGACGCCATGGACACCACCGGCGCCGGGTACCAGGAGGCCCTCGACGAGGCCACCGCCCTCGGGTACGCCGAGGCCGACCCGACCGCCGACGTCGAGGGCTTCGACGCCGCCGCCAAGGCCGCCATCCTCGCCGGGATCGCCTTCCACACGCGCGTGCGCCTCGACGACGTCCACCGCGAGGGCATGACCGAGGTCACCGCCGCCGACTTCGCCTCCGCCAAGGAGATGGGCTGCACCATCAAGCTGCTCGCCATCTGCGAGCGGGCCGCGGACGGGGCGTCGGTCACCGCGCGCGTGCATCCCGCGATGATCCCGCTCAGCCACCCGCTGGCCAGCGTGCGCGGCGCCTACAACGCCGTCTTCGTGGAGTCCGATGCGGCCGGGCAGCTGATGTTCTACGGACCCGGCGCCGGCGGTTCGCCGACCGCGTCCGCCGTGCTCGGCGACCTCGTCGCCGTCTGCCGCAACCGGATCGGCGGCGCCACCGGCCCCGGCGAGTCCGCCTATGCCGCACTGCCCGTCTCGCCGATGGGCGACGTCGTCACGCGCTACCACATCAGCCTCGACGTCGCCGACAAACCGGGCGTCCTCGCCCAGGTGGCGACCGTGTTCGCCGAGCACGGTGTCTCCATCGACACCGTCCGGCAGTCGGGCAAGGACGGCGAGGCCTCCCTCGTCGTCGTCACCCACCGAGCGTCCGACGCCGCCCTCGGCGGTACGGTCGAGGCGCTGCGACAGCTCGACACCGTGCGGGGTGTCGCCAGCATCATGCGGGTTGAAGGAGAGTAACCAGCAATGACCCACCAGTGGCGCGGAATCATCGAGGAGTACCGGGACAGGCTGCCGGTCTCCGACAGCACGCCCGTCGTGACGCTCCGTGAGGGCGGCACGCCGCTCGTGCCCGCGCAGGTGCTCTCCGAGCGCACGGGCTGCGAGGTCCACCTCAAGGTGGAGGGCGCGAACCCGACCGGGTCCTTCAAGGACCGCGGCATGACCATGGCCATCAGCAAGGCCAAGGAGGAGGGCGCGCAGGCCGTCATCTGCGCCTCCACGGGCAACACGTCCGCCTCCGCCGCCGCGTACGGCGTGCGCGCGGGCATGGTCTCCGCCGTGCTCGTGCCGCAGGGCAAGATCGCGCTCGGCAAGATGGGCCAGGCCCTCGTGCACGGCGCGAAGATCCTCCAGGTCGACGGCAACTTCGACGACTGCCTCACGCTGGCCCGCGCGCTCAGCGACAACTACCCGGTGGCGCTGGTCAATTCGGTCAACCCGGTCCGTATCGAGGGACAGAAGACGGCCGCCTTCGAGATCGTGGACATGCTCGGCGACGCGCCCGACATCCACGTCCTGCCGGTGGGCAACGCGGGCAACATCACCGCGTACTGGAAGGGCTACAAGGAGTACGCCGCCGACGGGATCAGCGCGAGGAGGCCGCGCATGTGGGGCTTCCAGGCCTCCGGCAGCGCCCCGATCGTGCGCGGCGAGGTCGTCAAGGACCCGTCGACGATCGCCACCGCCATCCGCATCGGCAACCCCGCCTCCTGGGACTTCGCGCTCGCCGCGCGGGACGAGTCCGGCGGCGCCATCGACGAGGTGACGGACCGTGAGATCCTGCGCGCGTACCGGCTGTTGGCCTCCCAGGAGGGCGTCTTCGTCGAGCCCGCGTCCGCCGCGTCGGTGGCCGGTCTGCTGAAGGCCGCCGAGCAGGGCAAGGTCGACCCGGGACAGCGCATCGTCTGCACCGTCACCGGCAACGGGCTGAAGGACCCCGACTGGGCCGTCGCCGGCGCCCCCCAGCCGGTCACCGTCCCCGTCGACGCGGCCACCGCGGCCGAGCGCCTCGGCCTCGTCTGAGACCCCGCCCGGAGCTCCGCGGCCGGGCACCCGGCGGGACGGCCCGGCCGTCCCGCCGGCGGGAAACGCGCCACTTCCACCGGCGCGAACGGGCGTAAGAGACGCCCAGCCGGGAAAGCCCTTGACGGGGGGTGCACAGGGGGCTTGCGACACGCATCGTGCGCCTCCCGTGCGCCCTATGTCGCCGCGGAACCATCCTTGGATAGGCTGTACCGAACCCGCCCGCCGCATATGCCGCGGTACCGCGCTGTCTCCGCGGTCGGCAAGCGGCAGCGGTGCGGTCGCCCGTTCGGCAGGAAGCGGCGACCCCGGGGGAATCTGTTCGTCACCGAATGCCGATCGAACGTCATTCGACCACCACGCAGCTCAAGGAGAGTCATCGAGCGATGGCCGGTCCAGCGTTCCGCGCCGCCGCCGTCCGGGTGCGCGTCCCCGCCACCAGCGCCAACCTCGGCCCGGGCTTCGACGCCCTCGGCCTCGCGCTGGGCTTGTACGACGACGTGGTCGTCCGGGTGGCCGACTCCGGGCTGCACATCGACATCGCGGGTGAGGGCAGCGAGACGCTGCCGCGCGACGAGAAACACCTCCTCGTCCGGTCCCTGCGCACCGCCTTCGACCTCCTCGGCGGCCAGCCGCGCGGCCTGGAGATCGTCTGCGCCAACCGCATCCCGCACGGACGCGGCCTCGGCTCCTCCTCCGCCGCCATCTGCGCCGGCATCGTCGCCGCGCGCGCGGTGACCATAGGCGGCGAGGCCCGCCTCGACGACGCCGCGCTGCTCGACCTCGCCACCGAGATCGAGGGCCATCCCGACAACGTGGCGGCCTGCCTGCTGGGCGGCTTCACCCTCTCCTGGATGGAGTCCGGGGCCGCCCGGGCGATCAGGATGGAGCCGTCCGATTCCATCGTTCCGGTGGTTTTCGTGCCCGGGAAGCCGGTCCTGACGGAGACCGCGCGCGGTCTGCTCCCGCGTACCGTGCCGCACGTCGACGCCGCCGCCAACGCGGGCCGTGCCGCCCTGCTCGTCGAGGCCCTGACCAGGCGCCCCGAGCTGCTGCTGCCGGCCACCGAGGACCGCCTCCACCAGGAGTACCGCGCGCCGGCGATGTCGGAGAGCGCCGCACTGGTGGAGCGGCTGCGCGGCGACGGCATCCCCGCGGTCATCTCCGGCGCCGGCCCCACGGTGATGGCGCTGGCCGACGCCGGCACGGCCGACAAGGTCGAGGCACTGGCGGGCACGGACTGGGCGGCCAACCGGCTGAGCCTGGACCAGCAGGGCGCATGCGTCCTGCCACTGGCGACCTCCGGTGACCTGTAGACGCGGACGGTTGCCGGATTTCGAGAGGGGGAATGTTTGTTGGATCCGGTAGTGTTAATCTCAAGTCTGCACCCGACCCCACCATGGCGAGGTGCCTCGTGTCCCCGTCCGGGACAGACATTCTTCCGGGAGCTCCCCAAGCCGCATTGTGTGCTCGACGCCGTACATCACTGGTACGGCCGACACGGACACTGAGCGGCCCGCCGGGCACGCTCCGGAACCGGTGCGACCACACCGCGTGACACTGAGACTGGGTGCCACGGCCAGGGGGAGCGCCATCACCAGATATCTCTTCCGCCGAATGGGCGGACCACCGCCCCGGCACGGTTCACACAGCAAGGACCGTAGCCGGACAGCACAACCGGTCGCCGAGCCAGACAGGCCGACGTCCGCTCCAGGGAAGGACCCTTCGTGAGCGACACCACCGATCTGATGGGCGCACGTGTCGAGGAGACCGTTGCCGCGCCCGCCACGGACGCCTCCGCGCCTGCCACCGGTGCGGGCTCCCGGCGGCGCCGCGGTACCGGCCTCGAGGGCATGGTGCTGGCCGAGTTGCAGCAGGTCGCATCCGGCCTCGGCATCAGGGGCACCGCGCGGATGCGCAAGAGCCAGCTGATCGAGGTCATCAAGGAGGCGCAGGCCGCGGGCGGCGCCCCCGCCAAGGCCGCGCCCGCCGCGGACGCCGCCGGCGAGACCAAGCCGAAGCGCCGCGCCACCTCCCGGACCCGTACGGGCGACGAGGGAGCCGCCGCCGAGAAGGCGGCGAAGGCCGGCAAGGCCGAGAAGAAGGCGGACCGGACGGCCGCCGACAAGGCCGTGGCCCAGCAGCAGATCGAGATCCCCGGCCAGCCGTCCCCGAAGGTCCCCGCCGACCAGTCGGGTGCCCCCGCCGACGACGCCCCCGCCGAGCGCCGCCGTCGCCGGGCCACCGCCGACGCCGGCAGCCCGGCCGGCACCGACACGGCCGTCGCCGAGGTCAAGGGCGAGCAGCGCAACGACTCCGGCCAGCAGTCCCAGGGCCAGCAGCAGGGCGACGACGGCGCCGAGGGCCGCCGCCGCGACCGCCGCGACCGGGACCGCGACCGCGGCCGTGACCGCGACCGCCGCAACAAGGGCGACGACCAGCAGAACCAGGGCGGCGGGCAGCGCCAGCAGCAGGGCGGGGGCCGTCAGGACCGCCAGCAGCAGCGGGCCGACGAGGACGGGGACGACTTCGATGGCGGCCGCCGCGGCCGTCGCGGCCGCTACCGGGACCGCCGGGGCCGCCGCGGGCGCGACGAGATCGCCGCCGAGCCGCAGATCAACGAGGACGACGTCCTGATCCCGGTCGCGGGCATCCTCGACATCCTCGACAACTACGCGTTCATCCGGACCTCCGGCTACCTGCCCGGTCCCAACGACGTGTACGTCTCCCTCGCCCAGGTCCGCAAGAACGGCCTGCGCAAGGGCGACCACCTCACCGGTGCGGTGCGGCAGCCGAAGGAGGGCGAGCGGCGCGAGAAGTTCAACGCGCTGGTCCGCCTGGACTCCGTCAACGGCATGGCGCCCGAACACGGCCGCGGACGGCCGGAGTTCAACAAGCTGACGCCGCTGTACCCGCAGGACCGCCTCCGCCTGGAGACGGACCCCGGCGTCCTGACCACCCGCATCATCGACCTCGTCTCGCCCATCGGCAAGGGCCAGCGCGGTCTGATCGTGGCCCCGCCGAAGACCGGCAAGACCATGATCATGCAGGCGGTCGCCAACGCGATCACCCACAACAACCCCGAGTGCCACCTGATGGTCGTCCTCGTCGACGAGCGTCCGGAAGAGGTCACCGACATGCAGCGGTCGGTGAAGGGCGAGGTCATCTCCTCGACCTTCGACCGCCCCGCCGAGGACCACACCACGGTCGCCGAGCTCGCCATCGAGCGCGCCAAGCGGCTGGTGGAGCTGGGCCACGACGTCGTCGTGCTGCTCGACTCGATCACCCGTCTGGGCCGTGCGTACAACCTCGCCGCCCCGGCCTCCGGCCGCATCCTGTCCGGTGGTGTCGACTCGACCGCCCTCTACCCGCCGAAGCGCTTCTTCGGTGCGGCCCGCAACATCGAGGACGGCGGCTCGCTGACCATCCTCGCCACCGCCCTGGTGGACACCGGGTCCCGCATGGACGAGGTGATCTTCGAGGAGTTCAAGGGCACCGGCAACATGGAGCTCAAGCTCGACCGGAAGCTCGCCGACAAGCGCATCTTCCCGGCGGTGGACGTCGACGCGTCCGGCACCCGCAAGGAGGAGATCCTGCTCGGCAGCGACGAGCTGGCCATCACCTGGAAGCTGCGCCGGGTGCTGCACGCGCTCGACTCGCAGCAGGCGATCGAGCTGCTCCTCGACAAGATGAAGCAGACCAAGTCGAACGCCGAGTTCCTGCTGCAGATCCAGAAGACGACCCCGGCGCCGGGCAACGGCGACTGACGTCTTCGCACCACCCCGGGGCCGCCCCCGTCACACCCGTGACGGGGGCGGCCCTGTGCGTTGTCTTTTACGGGCGCCCCGCCGTGCCGCTCGGTACTTCTACGCCGGCACCGGCAAGGCCGGTACCGCGATCTTCGCCACAGCCGTGCAAACCGGCAGCGGCTACGGCGGCTTCGACATCCTCGGCTGAAACCGCAGGTGACCGCGGAACTCGCGGTCGAACCGGCGACTCTCTGTGCCCGGCGCGCCACGCGCCGGGCACAGCGCGTTGTGCAACCCTGTCCCGAGTTCCGCCGTCCGACGTACGGGGGGACGATGGTGAGGTACCGGTGGAAAACCGCCGGAGCCGCACCGACCCGACCCTGAGCGCAGGGGGTAGCCGACCGGACGAGAACCGAGGAGCACATGTCCGCCGAGAGCACGCCGGATCCCATACCCGGCCCCGGAGAGTCCCGCACCGACGGGCACCGCCCAGGGGGCAGGGGTCGCCGCCGCAAGCCCCGTGACAGACGCCGCAGGGCGCTGCTCGCCACGGCCTGGACCGCCGCGGGCATCGTGGTCCTGGGCGGCACCGGAGCCGGCGTCCTGTACTTCAAGCTCAACGGCAACCTCACGAGCGTGAACATCGACCAGCTCCTCGGCGCCGACCGGCCCCGGAAGGCCGACGACGGCTCCGAGAACATCCTCGTCCTCGGCTCCGACACCCGTGCCGGCGGCAACAAGCAGCTCGGCGGCGGCACCGACGACGGCACCGCCCGCTCCGACACGGCGATGGTCGTGCACGTCCACAAGGGCCACAAGAAGGCCAGCGTGGTCTCCATCCCGCGCGACACCCTCATCGACCGGCCCGAGTGCACCGACGCGGACGGCGGCGAGCACCCCGCCGCGACGGACGTGATGTTCAACTCCGCCTACTCCACAGGCGGCGCCGCCTGCGCCGTGAAGACCGTCGAGTCGGTCAGCGGACTGCGCATGGACCACTACCTCGAGGTCGACTTCAACGGCTTCCAGCAGCTCGTCGACGACCTCGGCGGCGTCCAGGTCACCACCACCGAGGACATCAAGGACCCCGACAGCCACCTCGACCTCCGGGCCGGCACCCACCGGCTCGACGGGGAGCAGTCCCTCGGCCTGGTCCGCACCCGGCACGGCGTCGGCGACGGCTCCGACCTGGGCCGCATCCAGCTCCAGCAGGCCTTCGTCAAGGCCCTGGTCCACCAGGTGAAGGACATCGGCCTGCTCGGCAACCCCAAGAAGCTGTACGACGTCGCCGACACCGCCACCAAGACCGTCACCACCGACTCCGACCTGGGCTCGGTGAACTCCCTGATGTCCTTCGCGAGCGGCCTGAAGGGCATCGACCCCGCCCGGATGCACATGGTCACCATGCCGGTGGTCTACGACCCCGCCGACGGCAACCGCGTCCTCGTCGAGAAGGCCAAGGCCCGGCAGGTGTGGGACGCGCTGCGGAACGACCGGCCGATCCCGGCGGGCGCGACCGCCGACACGGCCACCGGCGAGGCCAAGGACGTCGTGTCGGCGTCCTGATCCGCCCGGCACCCCCGAAGGCGCGGCCGCACCGGGAATAGATCCCTCCCGCCCCCCGTTTTGGACGATGCGGCCGGTCCTGGCAGACTGGTACGTCGGCCCCGGTTCACGCTCCCGCATCCCGCGGCGGCGACCCGGCGCCCTCCCGAACCTAGGAGACACCTTGAAGCGCGACATCCACCCCGAGTACGTCGAGACGCAGGTCAGCTGCACCTGTGGCGCGTCGTTCACCACCCGCAGCACCATCGACTCCGGCACCATCCGCGCCGAGGTCTGCTCCGAGTGCCACCCGTTCTACACGGGCAAGCAGAAGATCCTCGACACCGGTGGCCGCGTGGCCCGCTTCGAGGCCCGCTTCGGCAAGGCTGCCGCCGGCTCCAAGAAGTAGCGAGCCGCCGATCGCCGGTCCACGGCCGCACCCCGGACGGGGGGCGCCGGGACCGGCGTTTTTGGTCGCCCGCCTTCCCCTTCACCGCAGTAGCAGGAGCCCAAGATGTTCGAGGCCGTCGAGGAACTCGTCGCCGAGCACGCCGACCTGGAGAAGAAGCTCGCCGACCCGTCGGTCCACTCCGACCAGGCCAACGCGCGCAAGCTGAACAAGCGTTACGCCGAGCTCACCCCGATCGTCGCCACGTACCGCTCCTGGAAGCAGACCGGCGACGACATCGAGACCGCACGTGAATTCGCCGTCGACGATCCGGACTTCGCCGCCGAGGTCAAGGAGCTGGACAAGCAGCGCGAGGAGCTCACTGAGAAGCTCCGCCTGCTCCTCGTCCCGCGCGACCCCAGCGACGACAAGGACGTCATCCTCGAGATCAAGGCCGGCGCGGGCGGCGACGAGTCGGCGCTGTTCGCCGGCGACCTGCTGCGCATGTACCTGCGCTACGCCGAGCGGGTCGGCTGGAAGACCGAGATCATCGACTCCACCGAGTCCGAGCTGGGCGGCTACAAGGACGTCCAGGTCGCCGTGAAGACCAAGGGCGGCCAGGGCGCCACCGAGCCCGGCCAGGGCGTCTGGGCCCGGCTGAAGTACGAGGGCGGCGTGCACCGCGTGCAGCGCGTGCCCGCCACCGAGTCCCAGGGGCGCATCCACACCTCCGCGGCCGGCGTGCTCGTCACGCCCGAGGCCGAGGAGATCGACGTCGAGATCAACGCCAACGACCTGCGCATCGACGTCTACCGGTCGTCCGGCCCCGGCGGCCAGTCCGTCAACACCACCGACTCCGCCGTGCGCATCACGCACCTGCCGACCGGAGTCGTCGCCTCCTGCCAGAACGAGAAGAGCCAGCTGCAGAACAAGGAGCAGGCGATGCGTATCCTGCGCTCCAGGCTGCTCGCGGCGGCACAGGAGGAGGCGGAGAAGGAGGCCGCGGACGCCCGCCGCAGCCAGGTCCGCACCGTCGACCGCTCCGAGAAGATCCGCACGTACAACTTCCCGGAGAACCGCATCTCGGACCACCGCGTCGGCTTCAAGGCGTACAACCTGGACCAGGTCCTGGACGGCGACCTCGACTCGGTGATCCAGGCCTGCGTCGACGCGGATTCGGCGGCCAAGCTCGCCGCCGCGTAAGCACCACGCGCACCACCCGCACCGGACCACAGCTCCCCCGGAGGACCAGCGTGAACCTGCTGCTCATGGAGGTGGCCCAGGCCACCCAGCGGCTGGCCGACGCCGGCGTGCCCTCGCCGCGCACCGACGCGGAGGAGCTCGCCGCGTACCTGCACGGCGTCAAGCGGGGCGAGCTGCACACCGTGCCGGACGCGGACTTCGACGCCCGGTACTGGGAGGTCGTCGCCCGCCGCGAGGCCCGCGAGCCGCTCCAGCACATCACCGGCCGCGCCTACTTCCGCTACCTGGAGCTCCAGGTGGGCCCCGGCGTCTTCGTGCCCCGCCCCGAGACCGAGTCCGTCGTCGGCTGGGCCATAGACGCCGTGCGCGCCATGGACGTCGTCGAACCGTGCATCGTCGACCTGTGCACCGGCTCGGGCGCCATCGCGCTCGCGCTCGCCCAGGAGGTGCCGCGCTCGCGCGTGCACGCCGTGGAGCTGTCCGAGGACGCCCTGGTGTGGACCCGCAAGAACATGGAGGGGTCCAGGGTCGAGCTGCGCCAGGGAGACGCCCTGACCGCCTTCCCGGACCTCGACGGCCAGGTCGACCTGGTCGTCTCCAACCCGCCGTACATCCCGCTCACCGAGTGGGAGTACGTCGCCCCCGAGGCCCGCGACCACGATCCCCAGATGGCCCTGTTCTCCGGCGAGGACGGCCTCGACCTGATCCGCGGCCTGGAACGCACCGCGCACCGCCTGCTGCGCCCCGGCGGGGTCGTCGTCGTGGAGCACGCCGACACCCAGGGCGGCCAGGTGCCGTGGATCTTCACCGAGGAGCGGGGCTGGGCCGACGCGGCCGACCACCCCGACCTCAACAACCGCCCCCGCTTCGCGACCGCCCGCAAGGCGATGCCGTGAACAGCCCGATGACTTCGACCCCGCAGTACGTGTACGAGGAGGCCCGCTAAATGGCTCGGCGATACGACACCAACGACGCGACCGACCGTGTGACCGGTCTGCGTGAGGCCGCGTCCGCCGTCCGCCGTGGCGAGCTCGTGGTGCTGCCCACGGACACGGTGTACGGCATCGGCGCCGACGCGTTCTCGTCGGAGGCCGTCGGTGACCTGCTGGAGGCCAAGGGCCGGGGCCGCAACATGCCCAGCCCCGTCCTGATCGGCTCGCCGAACACCCTGCACGGCCTGGTCACCGACTTCTCCGAGAAGGCCTGGGAGCTGGTCGACGCCTTCTGGCCGGGCGCCCTGACCCTCGTCGCCAAGCACCAGCCGTCCCTCCAGTGGGACCTCGGCGAGACCCGCGGCACGGTCGCCGTGCGGATGCCGCTGCACCCGGTCGCGATCGAGCTGCTCACCGAGTTCGGCCCCATGGCCGTCTCGTCGGCCAACCTGACCGGCCACCCGGCGCCGGAGGACTGCGACGCCGCCCAGCAGATGCTCGGCGACTCCGTCTCCGTCTACCTCGACGGCGGCCCCACCCCCGGCAACGTCCCCTCGTCCATCGTCGACGTCACCCGCGAGGTGCCGGTGCTGCTGCGCGCGGGCGCGCTGTCGGCGGAGGAGCTGCGCAAGGTGGTACCCGACCTCGAGGTGGCGAATTGACGGCCCCTGGGACGGGGCGTGGCATAGGCATCGGGGAACGCGCCGCGGAGGTGACGACGACCTTCGGCTTCCCGCGCGACAGCTTCCGCATCCTCCACGTCAGCACCGGCAACGTCTGCCGCTCGCCGATCACCGAGCGGCTGACCCGGCATTTCGTGACGGAGCGGCTGGGCGTCCTGGGCGGCGGCCTCATCGTGGAGAGCGCGGGCACCTGGGGCCACGAGGGCGCGCCCATGGAGGCGAACGCGGAGACCGTCCTGGCCGAGTTCGGCGCGGACGCCGCGGGCTTCACCGGACGCGAGCTGCTCGACGAGCACGTCATCCGCGCCGACCTGGTGCTGACGGCCACCCGGGACCACCGGGCGCAGGTCATCTCCATGGGGCACTCGGCGGGACTGCGCACCTTCACGCTCAAGGAGTTCACCCGGCTGGTGAACGCCATCGACCCCGCGACCCTGCCGTCCCTGGACGAGGGCGTGGTCGCGCGTGCGCGGGCGCTGGTGCGCGCGGCGGCGGCTCTACGCGGATGGCTCCTCGCGCCGACGGCGGAGGCGGACGAGGTCTACGACCCGTACGGGGCGCCGCTGCCGTTCTTCCGGTCGATCGGGGACGAGATACACCAGGCGCTGGACCCGGTGGTCACGGCGCTGACCGGCGTCGCCGCCCGCACGTGAGCGCCGGACCCGCACGGGGGAGGGGACGGCGCCCTGCGGGGCGGCCGGCCCGGCTGTGGGGCCCGTGTGAGCCCTCCCGGGTGACCGCCTCGGGAAAACTCGGGCGTTCCCGGCATTCCGGGCCTACATTGGTCGTACGTCACCGTCGACGCACGCCCGGAGCGCACCATGTCGGTCACCCGCGACATCCTCGAGGCCGATGACGGCATGCTCGGCGTGCTGCCGCGGCAGGACCCCGAACTGGCCGAGATCCTGCTCGCCGAACGCCGCCGGCAGTCGACGACGCTCCAGCTCATCGCCGCCGAGAACTTCACGTCCCCCGCCGTCCTGGCCGCCCTCGGCTCGCCGCTCGCCAACAAGTACGCCGAGGGCTACCCCGGCGCCCGGCACCACGGCGGGTGCGAGATCGTCGACGTGGCCGAGCGGCTCGCGGTCGACCGGGCCCGGGACCTGTTCGGCGCCGACCACGCCAACGTGCAGCCCCACTCCGGCTCCTCGGCCGTGCTCGCCGCCTACGCCGCGCTGCTGCGCCCCGGCGACACCGTCCTCGCGCTCGGCCTGCCGTACGGCGGCCACCTCACGCACGGCTCGCCCCTGAACTTCTCCGGCCGCTGGTTCGACTTCGTCGGCTACGGCGTCGACGCGGAGACCGGGCTCGTCGACCACGACCAGGTGCGCACCCTGGCCCGCACGCACCGGCCCAAGGCGATCGTGTGCGGCTCGATCGCCTACCCCCGCCACATCGACCACGCCTTCTTCCGCGACGTCGCCGACGAGGTCGGCGCCTATCTGATCGCGGACGCAGCGCATCCGATCGGCCTGGTGGCCGGGGGAGCGGCGCCCAGCCCGGTGCCGTACGCCGACATCGTCTGCGCCACCACGCACAAGGTGCTGCGCGGCCCGCGCGGCGGCATGATCCTCTGCGGGAGCGAACTGGCCGAGCGGGTCGACCGGGCCGTCTTCCCGTTCACGCAGGGCGGCGCGCAGATGCATGCCGTCGCCGCGAAGGCCGTCGCCTTCGGCGAGGCGGCCACCCCGGCCTTCGCCGCCTACGCCCACCAGGTCGTCGCCAACGCCCGCGCCCTCGCCGCCCACCTGGCCGCGGAGGGCTTCGTCGTCACCACCGGCGGCACCGACACCCACCTGCTCACCGTCGACCCGGCCCCGCTCGGCGTCGACGGCCGAGCGGCGCGGGGGCGGCTGGCGGCGGCCGGGATCGTGCTGGACTGCTGCGCGCTGCCGCACGCGGACGTCCGGGGCCTGCGCCTGGGCACGGCGGCGCTGACCACGCAGGGCATGGGGGAGCGGGAGATGGAGACGGTGGCCACACTGCTCACCGGCGTGCTGCGGGGCACCACCGACCCCGTCGCGGCGCGGGGGGACGTAGAGGCCCTGACCACCGGATTCCCTCCCTATCCGGGCTGAGGCGGGGTAGGCGCGCACCTGTGCACAGCCGCTCGTGCAACCATCGTCGTTACCCGGAAGTCCTCACACATATGCGCGCATCGCTAGGGTGTGGGGCTGGGAATGCCAGCGAGACCTGTGGGGAAGCCCGTGCGTGAATACCTGCTGACGCTCTGCGTCACGGCCGCGGTGACGTATCTGCTGACAGGGCCGGTACGCAAGTTCGCGATCGTGGCCGGAGCGATGCCGGAGATCCGGGCGCGCGACGTCCACCGGGAACCCACGCCGCGGCTCGGCGGGATCGCGATGTTCTTCGGGCTGTGCGCCGGCCTGCTGGTCGCCGACCACCTCACGAACCTCACCGAGGTCTTCGAGAAGTCCAACGAACCGCGGGCCCTGCTCTCCGGCGCCGCCCTGATCTGGCTGATCGGCGTCCTGGACGACAAGTTCGAGATCGACGCCCTGATCAAGCTGGGCGGCCAGATGATCGCCGCCGGTGTGATGGTGGTGCAGGGTCTGACCATCCTGTGGATCCCGGTGCCGGGCGTGGGCACGGTGGCCCTGACCCAGTGGCAGGGCACGTTGCTCACCGTCGCGCTGGTGGTCATCACCATCAACGCGGTCAACTTCGTGGACGGCCTCGACGGGCTCGCCTCCGGCATGGTGTGCATCGCGGCGGCCGCGTTCTTCATGTACGCCTACCGCATCTGGTACTCCTACGGCATCGAGGCCGCCGCTCCCGCGACGCTGTTCGCGGCCATCCTGATGGGCATGTGCCTGGGCTTCCTGCCGCACAACATGCACCCCGCGCGGATCTTCATGGGCGACTCGGGCTCGATGCTGATCGGCCTGGTGCTCGCGGCGGGCGCGATCTCCATCACGGGACAGGTGGACCCGGACAGCCTGTTCGGCGGGTCCGAGCGCAGCACGGTGCACCAGATGGTGCCGGTCTACATCCCGCTGGTGATGCCGCTGACCATCATCGCGATCCCGGCCGCCGACCTGATCCTCGCGATCGTGCGGCGCACCTGGCGCGGCCAGTCGCCGTTCGCCGCGGACCGGGGGCACCTGCACCACCGGCTGCTGGAGGTCGGGCACTCCCACAGCCGCGCGGTGCTGATCATGTACTTCTGGTCGGCGCTGATCGCCTTCGGCACGCTGGCCTACTCCGTCAACTCGGCGTCGATGTGGATCGTGCTGGGCGTCGTCTTCCTCAGCGCGGTCGGCCTGGTCCTGCTCCTGCTGCCGCGCTTCACCCCGCGCGCCCCGCGCTGGGCCGAGCGCTTCGTGCCGCCGCGCTACCGGCGCCGCCGGAGGACGGCCGCCGAGGCGCCGGCCGCCGCGGAAGAGGCGGAGGAACTCGTCCCGGTCGCCGTCGGCGTCTCGGGCGTCAACGGCGCGACGGCCGTGGGACCCCGCTCGGGCACAAGGTAAGAATCTGACTAGAGCATTGCCAACTCGTGGGGGAGCAAATCTCCGCAATACCAGACAAGTCGGTGCGGTAATTGCACAAACGCGCACTGTCACTCTCATGTGTGACAGTAAGCACACCCACAGGTAAAGACCTCATCAAATAGTTTGTGATACGGTTCACGAGAACCCCCGGGTAGAGCCTAAGGACCGTAGTGCGACGGTCTCTTGGCCGTCAGGACTCCGTTCGGCCCGGGACTACGCTCGTCCATGACGACACACTGCCCCCTGTGAAATGCGGAGTTGCCGCCATGCCGTCCAATGACGTCCGGATCTTGCTTCAGGCTGCCGTGCCCACGGCTGCCGTCGGCGCGGTAGCCGCCGTCGTCAGCGCCGTGGTCGCCGGCGGCAAGGGGGCGGTCGGAGCCGTGGTGGGAACGCTCGTGGTGATTCTCTTCATGGGGCTCGGCCTCTACATCCTGCAGCGCACCGCCAAATCGCTTCCGCACCTCTTCCAGGCGATGGGCCTGATGCTCTACGCGGCACAGATTCTTCTGCTGTTCGTCTTCGTCGCCGCGTTCAAGAACACGACGCTGTTCAACCCCCGGGCCTTCGCGCTCACTCTGGTCGCCGGCACCCTCGCGTGGATCGCCGCCCAGACGCGCGCCCACATGAAGTCCAAGATTCTCTACGTCGAACCCGAGCCGTCGGGCAAAAAGCCCGAAAAGACGGGCCACTCGTCGTGAGGGGTAGGGCCGGGATAAAGAGGCATGTGAAGTCCTGCTATCGTCCGGTGCCAACTGCGGCATCGCGGGCACGGGCATCCCAGCTGACGCCTGTCGATTCGCGAGGCGAGATGCCCCACAGCCGCCCCCACATCCGAAACACCAGTCCCGTGCCGAACCGCGGCCCCGCGTCGCGCCGACACAACGAGGTTGCCGTACCCATGCGCCACGATGAAGGAGCCCGCGGTGAGTGCTGACCCGACGCAGGTGCTCGCCTTCGAGACCGACTGCCACATCTTTGACGGCTGTGGCTTCCCTTCTCCCGGCCTGCACTCGTTCCTGTTCGAGCCCCTGTGGGGCGACCACGACAGCAACTTGTACTTCAACAAGCCGATGCTGCTGGCGCTGCTCGGTTCGATCGTCATCGTCGGGTTCTTCTGGGCGGCCTTCCGTAAGCCGAAGGTCGTCCCCGGCAAGCTCCAGATGGTCGCCGAGGCGGGTTACGACTTCATCCGGCGCGGGGTCGTGTACGAGACCATCGGCAAGAAGGAAGGCGAGAAGTACGTCCCGCTCGTCGTCTCGCTCTTCTTCTTCGTCTGGATGATGAACCTCTGGTCGATCATCCCGGTCGCCCAGTTCCCGGTCACCTCGATCATCGCCTACCCGGCCGTGCTCGCCGCGATCGTCTACGTCACCTGGATCACGCTCACCTTCAAGCGCCAGGGATTCGTCGGCTTCTTCAAGAACGTCACCGGCTACGACAAGTCGCTCGGCCCGGTGCTGCCGCTGGCCATGCTGATCGAGTTCTTCTCGAACATCCTGATCCGGCCGTTCACGCACGCGGTGCGACTCTTCGCCAACATGTTCGCGGGCCACACCCTGCTGCTGCTCTTCACGATCGCCAGCTGGTACCTGCTGAACGGCGTCGGCATCGCCTACGCGGGCGTCTCGTTCATCATGACCGTGGTGATGACCGCCTTCGAGCTCTTCATCCAGGCTCTGCAGGCGTACGTGTTCGTCCTTCTGACGTGCACCTACATCCAGGGCGCCATGGCCGAGCACCACTGAGCAAGCGCGCCTAAGACCTCACTAGTCGTCCGGTGGCCAACCCCCACCGGTCCGTAAAGAAAAGGAAGAACTGGCATGTCCCAGACCCTTGCTGCCGTCGAAGGTTCCCTCGGTTCCATCGGTTACGGCCTCGCTGCCATCGGCCCCGGCGTCGGCGTCGGCATCATCTTCGGCAACGGCACCCAGGCCCTGGCCCGTCAGCCCGAGGCGGCCGGCCTGATCCGCGCCAACCAGATTCTGGGCTTCGCCTTCTGTGAGGCGCTCGCCCTGATCGGTCTGGTCATGCCGTTCGTCTACGGCTACTGATCGCTGATCCCAGACCAGCCGACTAGACGAAAGGCAAACCCATGAGCCCGATGCTCCAGATCGCGGCCGAGGAGATGGAGAATCCCCTCGTCCCGCCGATCCCCGAGCTCGTCATCGGCCTGATCGCCTTCGTCATCGTCTTCGGCTTCCTCGCCAAGAAGCTCCTCCCGAACATCAACAAGGTTCTGGAAGAGCGTCGCGAGGCCATCGAGGGCGGTATCGAGAAGGCCGAGGCCGCGCAGACCGAGGCCCAGAGCGTCCTTGAGCAGTACAAGGCCCAGCTCGCCGAGGCCCGGCACGAGGCCGCGCGCCTGCGCCAGGAGGCGCAGGAGCAGGGCGCCACGCTCATCGCCGAGATGCGCGCGGAAGGCCAGCGGCAGCGTGAGGAGATCATCGCCGCCGGTCACGCCCAGATCCAGGCCGACCGCAAGGCCGCCGCGTCCGCGCTGCGCCAGGACGTCGGCAAGCTGGCCACCGAGCTGGCCGGCAAGCTCGTCGGCGAGTCCCTCGAGGACCACGCCCGCCAGAGCCGCGTCATCGACCGCTTCCTGGACGAGCTGGACGACAAGGCGACGACGGCAGAGGCAACCCGATGAGTGGGATGCACGGAGCGAGCCGCGAGGCCCTGGCCGCCGCGCGTGAGCGTCTCGACGCGCTGACGGACTCCACGTCCGTGGACGCCGGGTCGCTCGCCGACGAGCTGGCCGCCGTCACCGCGCTGCTCCACCGCGAGGTGTCGCTGCGTCGGGTCCTCACCGACCCGGCGCAGGCCGGCGAGGCCAAGGCCGAGCTCGCCCAGCGTCTCCTGGGCACCCAGATCAGCGGCCCCGCCGCCGACCTGGTGTCCGGCATGGTGCGCTCCCGCTGGTCGCAGTCCCGCGACCTGGTGGACGCGCTGGAGGAGCTGGCGAGCACCGCCGACCTCACCGCCGCGCAGAAGCGGGGCCGGCTCGACGACGTCGAGGACGAGCTGTTCCGGTTCGGCCGGATCATCTCCTCGAACACCGAGCTGCGCGCCGCGCTGACCAACAAGTCGGCCACCACCGCGGCCAAGAGCGAGCTGCTGAGCAGCCTGCTCGGCGGCCGGGCGGAGCGGACCACCGAGCGTCTGGTCACGCGTCTCGTGACCGTGCCGCGGGGACGTAGCCTGGAGTCGGGACTCGAGTCCCTGTCCAAGCTCGCCGCCGACCGGCGGGACCGGATGGTCGCCGTCGTCACCTCGGCGGTGCCGCTGAGCGACACGCAGAAGCAGCGCCTCGGCGCCGCCCTCGCGAAGGTCTACGGCCGATCGATGCACCTCAACCTCGACGTGGACCCCGAGGTCCTCGGCGGGATCCGGGTGCAGGTCGGTGACGAGGTCATCAACGGCTCCATCGCGGACCGTCTGGAGGACGCCGGCCGCCGGCTGGCGAGCTAGCGACCACGGCGGCCGTGCACGGCCGCCGGCACAGCACAACAAGCAGTACGTACTTACGACGGCCCTGGTTGGGCCGTGCAGAGGATTCACCTCTCATTGGGGGGAGTCCCGACTCGTGGAATACCCCCCAAGTGAAACTTCGGGCCCAACAAGGAGAGCAGGGAACTCAGATGGCGGAGCTCACGATCCGGCCGGAGGAGATCCGGGACGCACTGGAGAACTTCGTCCAGTCGTACAAGCCGGACGCGGCCTCGCGCGAGGAGGTCGGTACGGTCACCCTTGCCGGCGACGGCATCGCGAAGGTCGAGGGTCTTCCCTCGGCCATGGCCAACGAACTGCTGAAGTTCGAGGACGGCACCCTCGGCCTCGCCCTCAACCTCGAGGAGCGCGAGATCGGTTGCGTCGTCCTCGGTGAGTTCAGCGGCATCGAGGAGGGCCAGCCGGTCACCCGCACCGGCGAGGTCCTGTCGGTCGCCGTGGGCGAGGGCTACCTCGGCCGCGTCGTCGACCCGCTCGGCAACCCGATCGACGGCCTCGGCGAGATCGAGACGTCCGGCCGCCGCGCCCTCGAGCTGCAGGCCCCCACGGTCATGCAGCGCAAGTCGGTGCACGAGCCGATGGAGACCGGCTACAAGGCCGTCGACGCGATGACCCCGATCGGCCGCGGTCAGCGTCAGCTGATCATCGGCGACCGCCAGACCGGCAAGACCGCCCTGGCCGTCGACACGATCATCAACCAGCGCGACAACTGGCGCACCGGCGACCCGAACAAGCAGGTCCGCTGCATCTACGTCGCCATCGGCCAGAAGGGCTCCACCATCGCGTCGGTCCGCCGCGCGCTGGAGGAGAACGGCGCGCTGGAGTACACGACCATCGTGGCCGCCCCGGCGTCCGACCCGGCCGGCTTCAAGTACCTGGCGCCGTACACCGGCTCGGCCATCGGCCAGCAGTGGATGTACGAGGGCAAGCACGTCCTGATCATCTTCGACGACCTGTCGAAGCAGGCCGACGCCTACCGCGCCGTGTCGCTGCTGCTGCGCCGCCCGCCGGGCCGCGAGGCCTACCCGGGTGACGTCTTCTACCTGCACTCCCGTCTGCTGGAGCGCTGCGCCAAGCTCTCCGACGCGGAGGGTGCCGGCTCGATGACCGGTCTGCCGATCGTCGAGACCAAGGCCAACGACGTCTCGGCGTTCATCCCGACCAACGTCATCTCCATCACCGACGGCCAGTGCTTCCTGGAGTCCGACCTGTTCAACGCCGGCCAGCGTCCGGCCCTGAACGTCGGTATCTCGGTCTCCCGCGTCGGTGGCTCCGCCCAGCACAAGGCCATGAAGCAGGTCTCCGGCCGACTGCGCGTGGACCTGGCCCAGTTCCGTGAGCTCGAGGCGTTCGCCGCCTTCGGCTCCGACCTGGACGCCGCGTCGAAGTCGCAGCTGGAGCGCGGTCAGCGCATGGTCGAGCTGCTGAAGCAGGACCAGTACCAGCCGATGTCCACCGAGGACCAGGTCGTCTCCGTCTGGGCCGGCACCACCGGCAAGATGGACGAGGTGCCCGTCGCCGACATCCGCCGCTTCGAGAAGGAGCTGCTGGAGTACCTGCACCGTCAGGAGCAGGGCCTCATGACCTCCATCCGCGAGGGCGGCAAGATGTCCGACGACACCCTGCAGGCCATCGCCGAGGCGATCGCGGCGTTCAAGAAGCAGTTCGAGACCTCGGACGGCAAGCTGCTCGGCGAGGACGCCCCGTCCACCGCCAAGTGACGTAAGGAAGGGACCTGACTCATGGGAGCCCAGCTCCGGGTCTACAAGCGTCGCATCCGATCCGTCACCGCGACCAAGAAGATCACCAAGGCGATGGAGATGATCGCCGCCTCGCGCGTCGTCAAGGCGCAGCGCAAGGTGGCGGCCTCCACGCCGTACGCGCAGGAACTGACCCGCGCGGTCACGGCGGTCGGTACCGGGTCGAACACGAAGCACCCGCTGACCACGGAGGCGGACAACCCGACCCGTGCCGCGGTCCTGCTCCTCACGAGCGACCGCGGTCTGGCCGGCGCCTTCAACTCCAACGCCATCAAGGCGGCGGAGCAGCTGACCGAGCGCCTCGAGCGCGACGGCAAGCAGGTCGACACGTACATCGTCGGCCGGCGCGGTCTCGCCCACTACAACTTCCGCGAGCGCAAGGTCGCGGAGTCGTTCACGGGCTTCACCGACGAGCCGACGTACGCGGACGCCAAGAAGGTCGCGGCGCCGCTGATCGAGGTTATCGAGACGGCGACGGCCGAGGGCGGCGTGGACGAGCTCCACATCGTCTACACCGAGTTCGTCTCGATGATGACGCAGACGGCGGTCGACTCCAGGCTGCTTCCGCTGCGCCTCGAAGAGGTCGCGCAGGAGTCGGCGGCGAAGGACGAGATCCTCCCGCTGTACGACTTCGAGCCGTCGGCGGAGGACGTCCTCGACGCCCTGCTGCCGCGCTACGTCGAGAGCCGCATCTACAACGCGCTGCTGCAGTCGGCCGCTTCCAAGCACGCCGCCACACGGCGCGCGATGAAGTCGGCCACCGACAACGCGGGCGAGCTGATCAACACGCTCTCCCGTCTTGCCAACGCGGCCCGCCAGGCCGAAATCACCCAGGAAATCAGCGAGATCGTCGGTGGCGCGAGCGCACTGGCCGACGCGACCGCGGGGAGTGACAACTAATGACCACCACTGTTGAGCCGACCGCTGCGTCGGGCGTGGCCACCGGCCGCGTCGCGCGGGTCATCGGCCCGGTCGTCGACGTGGAGTTCCCCGTCGACGCCATGCCGGAGATCTACAACGCGCTGCACGTCGAGGTCGCCGACCCGGCCAACGCCGGCGAGCTGAAGACGCTGACCCTGGAGGTCGCCCAGCACCTGGGTGACGGCCTGGTCCGCACCATCTCGATGCAGCCCACCGACGGTCTGGTCCGCCAGGCCCCGGTGACCGACACGGGCACGGCCATCTCCGTCCCCGTCGGCGACTTCACCAAGGGCAAGGTGTTCAACACCCTCGGCGAGGTGCTGAACGTCGACGAGACCTACACCGGTGAGCGGTGGCCGATCCACCGCAAGGCGCCCAACTTCGACGAGCTCGAGTCGAAGACCGAGATGTTCGAGACCGGCGTCAAGGTCATCGACCTGCTGACCCCGTACGTCAAGGGCGGCAAGATCGGTCTGTTCGGCGGCGCCGGCGTCGGCAAGACGGTGCTCATCCAGGAGATGATCTACCGCGTCGCCAACAACCACGACGGTGTCTCCGTGTTCGCCGGTGTCGGTGAGCGCACCCGTGAGGGCAACGACCTCATCGACGAGATGAGCGAGTCCGGCGTCATCGACAAGACCGCGCTGGTCTTCGGTCAGATGGACGAGCCGCCGGGCACCCGTCTGCGCGTCGCGCTGGCCGGCCTGACCATGGCCGAGTACTTCCGCGACGTCCAGAAGCAGGACGTGCTGTTCTTCATCGACAACATCTTCCGCTTCACCCAGGCGGGTTCCGAGGTGTCGACCCTGCTCGGCCGCATGCCCTCCGCGGTGGGCTACCAGCCGAACCTGGCCGACGAGATGGGTCTCCTCCAGGAGCGCATCACCTCGACCCGTGGTCACTCGATCACCTCGATGCAGGCGATCTACGTCCCCGCGGACGACCTGACCGACCCGGCCCCGGCCACCACCTTCGCCCACCTCGACGCGACGACGGTTCTCTCCCGTCCGATCTCCGAGAAGGGCATCTACCCGGCCGTGGACCCGCTGGACTCGACGTCCCGCATCCTCGACCCGCGGTACATCGCGGCGGACCACTACCAGGCCGCGATGCGCGTGAAGAACATCCTGCAGAAGTACAAGGACCTGCAGGACATCATCGCGATCCTCGGTATCGACGAGCTCGGCGAGGAGGACAAGCTCGTCGTCCACCGTGCCCGTCGCGTGGAGCGCTTCCTGTCCCAGAACACCCACGTCGCCAAGCAGTTCACCGGCGTCGACGGGTCGGACGTCCCGCTGGACGAGTCGATCGCGGCCTTCAACGCGATCTGCGACGGCGAGTACGACCACTTCCCGGAGCAGGCGTTCTTCATGTGCGGTGGCATCGAGGACCTGAAGAACAACGCCAAGGAGCTCGGCGTCTCCTGAGCCTCGCGCTCACCGTGAGCCGCAGGGCTCACACCGGAGGGAGCGGGCACGTCCCGCCCCCTCCGGCACGCCCCTTAGACTTGTAACCAACACCCGGCTCTCCGGCCGGGTGGTGACCCGAGGAGCCACCTTGGCTGCTGAGCTGCACGTCGCGCTGGTCGCGGCCGACCGAGAGGTCTGGTCCGGCGAGGCCACCCTGGTCGTCGCGCGCACCACGTCCGGCGACATCGGCGTCATGCCCGGTCACCAGCCGCTGCTCGGTGTGCTGGAGTCGGGCCCGGTGACCATCCGTACGAGTGATGGTGGGACGGTCGTCGCCGCGGTGCACGGCGGTTTCATCTCGTTCGCCGACAACAAGCTGTCGCTGCTGGCCGAGATCGCCGAGCTGTCGGACGAGATCGACGTCCAGCGCGCTGAGCGGGAACTCGGGCGCGCGAAGGCGGAGGGCGACGCCCACGCCGAGCGCCGCGCGGACGTCCGACTGCGCGCGGCGGCGGGGCGCTGACCCACGGCGCTGTGCTATGACGTGACTCAGCCGCGGCTGGGACCGGAGCGATCCGGACCCGGCCGCGGCTGAGGCAGATCAGGGTGATTTTTCCGTTCCGTTACCTAGGAGACGAGGAGGTCGGTGCCGATGGTCCTCGCTCTGACCGTGTGCGGAATGGTCGTCGCCCTGATGGTGGTGGGACTGTTCGTCTTCGGTCTGCGCCGCAGGCTGATCCAGCGTTCGGGCGGCACCTTCGACTGCTCCCTGCGCTGGGACGCGCCCGAGGAGGGCGACAGCGGCGGCAAGGGCTGGGCCTACGGTGTGGCCCGTTACAACGGCGACCGGGTCGAGTGGTACCGCGTCTTCTCGTACTCCCCCCGCCCGCGCCGGGTCCTGGAGCGTTCCGCGATCGAGGTGGCCGGCCGCCGTCTCCCGGACGGGGAGGAGGAGCTGGCGCTGCTCTCCGACGCCGTCGTCCTCGCCTGTCTGCACCGGGGCGCCCGGCTCGAACTCGCGATGAGCGAGGACGCCCTGACCGGATTCCTCGCGTGGCTCGAGGCGGCCCCACCGGGACAGCGGGTGAACGTGGCCTAGCCGCGTTCACCCGCTGTCGCACATGACGCTCCCCCCGGACCCGGTCCGGGGGGAGCGTCGTCGGTGTTCCGCGGTGGTTACTTCAGGCCGCTGTCGATGGCGCTGACCAGCTCGCCGTTGGCGGTGTCGCCGCTGAACTCCCAGAAGAAGGAGCCGCCCAGACCCTGGCTCTTGGCCCAGTCCATCTTGGACTTGACGGTCGCCGGGGTGTCGTAGGACCACCAGTTGGTGCCGCAGTGCGCGTACGCGGTGCCGGCGACGGTGCCGGTGGCGGGGCAGCTGTTCCGGAGGACCTTGTAGTCCTCGATGCCCACCTCGTACGTACCGGCCGCCGGGCCGGTCGCGGTGCCGCCGGGGGCCGCCTGCGTGACGCCGGTCCAGCCGCGGCCGTAGAAGCCGATGCCGAGCAGCAGCTTGGTGGCCGGCACGCCCGCCGCCTTGAACTTCGCGATCGCGTCGGCGGAGTTGAAGCCCTGCTGCGGGATGCCGGCGTACGAGGTCAGCGGCGAGTGGGGAGCGGTCGGACCGTTCTTCTCCCAGGCGCCGAAGAAGTCGTACGTCATCACGTTGTACCAGTTGATGTACTGCGCGGCCGGGCCGTAGTCGGCGGCCTCGATCTTGCCGCCGGACGAGGCGTCGGCGGTGACGGCCGCGGTGACCAGGTCGTTGCCGAACTCGGTGCGCATCGCCTTCATCATGGAGCTGAAGGCGTTCTTGGTGCTGGTCGTGTCGCAGCTGAGGCCGCAGGCGTTCGGGTACTCCCAGTCCAGGTCGATGCCGTCGAAGACGTCGGCCCAGCGCGGGTCCTCGACCAGGTCGTGGCAGGACTTCGCGAAGGCGGCCGGGTTCTTGACCGCGTCGGGGAAGCCGCCGGACCAGGTCCAGCCGCCGAAGGACCAGATGACCTTGATGTGCGGGTACTTGGCCTTCAGCTTGCGCAGCTGGTTGAAGTTGCCGCGCAGCGGCTGGTCCCAGGTGTCGGCGACGCCGTCGACGGACTGGTCGGCGGTGTACGCCTTGTCGTAGTCGGCGTAGGCGTCGCCGATGGTGCACTTGCCGCCCTGGACGTTGCCGAAGGCGTAGTTGATGTGCGTGATCTTCTCGGCGGAGCCGGAGGTAACCAGGTTCTTCACGTGGTAGTTGCGCCCGTAGACGCCCCAGTTGGTGAAGTAGCCGAGCTTGACCTTGTCGCCGCCGCCCGGGTTGCCGCCGTCGCCGCCGGTGGTGCGGACCTTGACGGCGCCGCTGGCCGGACCGGTCTGGTCGGCGGTGTCGCGGGCCTGGACGGTGTAGGAGTAGTCGGTGCCCTTGGTGAGGCCGGTGTCCGTGTACGTGGTGCCGGTCACGGTGGCGACCTTGGCGCCGTCCCGAAGGACGTCGTAGTTCTTGACGCCCTTGTCGTCGGTCGCCGCCGGCCAGGTCAGCTTCACCGAGGTGTCGGTGATGCCGGAGGCGGTCGGGGTGCCCGGCGCGGAGGGGGCCGCGTCACCGGGGACGGAGGTGCCGTCGCAGCTTCCGCCGTTGAGCTTGCAGCCGGACGGGGAGCCGGAGCCGGTGCCGTTGAAGCCGAACGAGACGGACGCCCCGGGGGCGAGGGTGCCGTTCCAGCCGACGTTCTTGGCGGTCCAGTGGTCGCCCGAGTTGGTGACGGTGGCGTCCCAGGCCGAGCCGACCTTGGTGCCCGAGGGGAAGTCCCACTCGACCGTCCAGGAGTTGATGGTGGTGGTGCCGGTGTTCTTCACCGTCCAGCTGCCGCCGAAGCCCGTGCCCCAGTCCGAGGTCTTGGCGAAGGTGGCCGTGGCACTCGTGGCCGCCTGGGCGGGGCTCGCGAGCCCGACCAGTCCGGCGAAGGGGAGGGCCAGGGTCGCGGCCAGGGCCGCGGCTCTGTGTCTGAAGCGCATGCTGCGCCTCCTTTGGTGGGGATGTTGTTGTGGGCATGACTGAGCCTCATGCCCGCAGTGCCGCGAGAATAGAAAGGTCTGGACCAGAGGTCAATAGGTCTGGACCACTGCTCGCGAAGCCGGCTAGATCCCCAACTCCTGAGCCAGCACGGCCGCTTGCACCCGGCTGCGCAGCTCCAGCTTCCCCAGCAGGCGGCTGACGTGCGTCTTCACCGTGGCCTCGGCCATGTCCAGGCGCCCGGCGATCGCGGCGTTGGACAGTCCCTCGCCGAGACACGACAGCACCTGGCGCTCCCGCCGGGTCAGGCTCTCGAGGACGGCCGGCTCGGCGGTGACCTCCCGGACCGGCCGCGCCGCGAACTCGGCGATCAGGCGCCGGGTGACGGCCGGCGCGACGATCCCCTCGCCGCCCGCCACCGTGCGCACGGCGGTGATCAGGTCCGTCGCCTCCGTGTTCTTCAGCAGGAACCCGGCGGCACCCGCCCTGAGCGCCCCGAACACGTACTCGTCGAGGTCGAACGTGGTCAGCACGAGCACGTCGGCCAGCTTCTCGCCGACCACCCGCCGGGTCGCCGACACCCCGTCCAGGCGCGGCATCTGCACGTCCATCAGGACCAGGTCGGGACGCAGCTCCCGGGCCAGCGCCACCGCCTGCTCGCCGTCCGCCGCCTCGCCGACCACCTCGATGTCCGGGGCACTGCCCAGGATCAGCACCAGCCCCGCGCGGACGGCGGACTGGTCCTCGGCGACGAGGACGCGGATCATGCGAGGTCTCCTTCGGTCAGGGGCAGGGTGGCGCGGACGGCCCAGACCGTCGCTCCGGGAGCCGGTTCGGGCCCGGCGTCGAACGTGCCGTGCAACAGGGCGGCCCGCTCCCGCATGCCGACCAGACCGGTGCCGGAGCCGGGGGCGCGGGGCGCGTCCCGGTCACCGTACGGGCTGGTGACCCGGACGTGCAGGCGGCCCCCGTCGCGCACGACGGCCACGGCGACCGGGCCCTCGGGGGCGTGCTTCAGCGCGTTCGTCAGCGACTCCTGCACGATGCGGTACGCGGCCAGCTCCACCGGCGCGGGGACTCCCTCGCCGGGCGCCGCCTCCAGGGTGACGTCGAGGCCGTTGGCGCGGGCGCCGTCGACCAGGGCGCCGAGGCCGTCGAGGGTGGGCGCGGCGGCCGGCCCGGTGTCCTGGCCGGTGTCCCGCAGGATGCCGATCAGCCGCCGCATCTCGGCCAGCCCCTCGACGCTGTTCTCCCGGATCACGCCCAGGGCCTTCCGGGTGGTCGCCGCGTCGTCCAGGGAGAGGGCGGCCGTGGAGTGGATGGCGATCGCGGAGAGGTGGTTGGCGACCATGTCGTGCAACTCGCGCGCCATGCGGGACCGTTCCGCGGTCACCGCCTGCACGCGGTCCATCTCGGCCAGCAGCGCGGTCTGCTCGGCGCGCAGCCGGGCCGCGTCGGCGGCCTCGCGGTGGTTGCGCACGATCAGGCCGGTGGACGCGGGCGCGAACGACACGATCCCGACGGCCACCCCGATCAGCAGCGCCTCGGGCACCCGCCACAGGGCGAACGGCACGACCGTGCCCGCCACCGTGAGCAGCCCGGTGATCCACGGAATGCGGCGGGCCGAGGCGGGCGGACCGTAGAGCACGGCGGCGTACATCAGGTCGGTGTACATGATCACCGTGACCAGGCTGCCCCGCGTCAGCGTGTCCGCGATCAGCGCGGCCGTGCCGATGAGCAGGCCGGTGCGCGGCGCGGCCCGGCGCAGCAGCTCGCAGCCCGCGGTGACGAAGAGCGGGACCAGCAGCGGCCAGCGGCCGTCGAACAGCACGATCGGCTCGTCGGCCGGCCGGACGCCCAGGCCGATGCCCCACAGCAGCAGGCCGCCGAGCAGACCGGACACCGCGGCGTACACGTCGAAGCGGCGCGGTCGGGGGAGTCGTACGGCCATCCCACCATCCAACACGGCCGGCGCCCCGCATGCCTGGTCCCCGGGAAGGGTCCGGTACTGCATCCTTCGATGTACCGCGGGTTCGTCACCGGCGACGACGAACGCGGCGGATTCCCACGGGAGCCTTGGAGGGTGAACGAAGGGAGTACGTCGTGGTCGTCGCGTTGATCATCGCCTGCGAGGTCGGCTTCTGGGTCCTGCTGGTCCTCGGACTGGCCGCCCGCTACCTGCTGAAGTGGCGTCGCACCGGTGTGGTCCTGCTGCTGTGCGAGCCGCTCCTGGAACTGGTGCTGTTCGCCGTGACGGCGATCGACCTGAGGAACGGCGCCGAACCGGGCTGGGAGCACGGCCTGGCGGCGCTGTACATCGGCTACACCGTCGCGTACGGCCACTACACGATCCGCTGGCTCGACGGTCACGCCGCCCACCGCCTGGGCGGGGGCCCGCCGCCGGTGAAGCCCCCGCGCCACGGCAGGGCCCGGGCCGTGCACGAGGGCCGGCTGTGGCTGCGCACCGTGCTGGGCGCGGCCGTGGCGTGGGCGCTCCTCCAGGGCGCGGTCTGGTACGTCGGCGACGAGGGCGACGTGTCGTCCCTGCGGGACTTCCAGTGGGTGGTGACCAGGATCGTCGGCATCCACGGCCTGATCGCGCTGACCTACGCGATCTGGCCGAAGAAGGCCCCGGCCGGGACGCCGGAGGGCGCGGCCGGGCGGCCGGGGGAGAGCGCGCGACGCTGACCCGTGCGCCGGGACCGGCGCCGGGCCGCGCCGGTCCCGCCTAGCGATCCCCGCCCGGCACCCACAGCACGTCGCCGACCTCCGTGTTGGCGGTGCGGGCCAGGATGAACAGCAGGTCCGACAGGCGGTTCAGGTAGGTGGCGGTGAGCGGGTTCATCGTCTCGCCGTGGACCTCCAGCGCCGCCCAGGTCGAGCGCTCGGCCCGCCGGACCACCGTGCACGCCTGGTGCAGCAGGGCCGCGCCGGGCGTGCCGCCGGGGAGGATGAAGGAGCGCAGCTTCTCCAGCTCGGCCAGGAACCGGTCGCAGTCCGCCTCCAGCTTGTCGACGTAGAACTGCTCGACCCGCAGCGGCGGGTACTCCGGGTTCTCCGTCACCGGCGTCGACAGGTCCGCGCCCACGTCGAACAGGTCGTTCTGGACGCGGACGAGGACCTTCACGACCTCCTCGGGCAGGCCGCCGAGGGCGATCGCCGTGCCGATCACCGCGTTCGCCTCGTTGCTGTCGGCGTACGCGGAGATCCGCAGGTCGGTCTTGGGGACCCGGCTCATGTCACCGAGGGCGGTGGTGCCCTGGTCGCCGGTCCGGGTGTAGATGCGCGTCAGGTTGACCATGGGGCCAGCGTAGTTAGGCTCCGGCGGTCCGGAAGACGCGTGTGCCCACCGTCACGGTCAGCGCGGTGAGGGCGACGGCGACGAGGACGCCGTACAGCATGTGCGCCGTCGTGTAGCTGCCGACGTAGGCGTCCCGTACCGCGTCCACCAGATAGCGGAACGGCATCAGGTGCGACAGCACGTCCAGCCACCCCGGCCCCAGCGTCATCGGCAGCATCAGGCCGGACAGCAGCATCGAGGGCATCGTCAGCGCGTTGACGGTGGGCCCGAACTCCTGCGGCGTACGCACCTTCATCGCCAGCGCGTACGACAGCGAGGCCAGCGAGACCGTGAGCAGGGCGACGAACGCGAAGCCGATCAGTATGCCGGGCAGGGGCGCGCGCAGGCCCATCGCCACCGCCGCCAGGACCAGCAGCACCGCCTGGAACGCGAACACCGTGGCGTCCCGCAGCACCCGGCCCAGCAGCAGCGCCAGGCGGCTGACGGGGGTGACGCGCATCCGCTCGACCACGCCCAGGCTGTTCTCGATGATGACCGAGAAGCCCGCGAAGGAGGCGCCGAACAGCCCGAGTTGCAGCAGCAGGCCGGGCACGAGCATCTGCCAGGAGCTGCCCCGCCCGCCGAGCGGCAGGCCGGTCAGCAGCGGGCCGAAGAAGAGCAGGTACAGCAGCGGCATCAGGACGCCGAAGAGCAGCGCGAAGCGGGAGCGCAGCGACTGGCGCAGATAGCGGCCGTAGACGAGGCCGGTGTCGTGGAGCAGCATTGGAGGAGGTCCTCGGGTCGTCGGAGGTCTAAACGGCAACGGGGGCGGCGTCCGCGGGTGAGGCGCCGCGGCCGGTGATGGCGAGGAAGGTGTCCTGGAGCGAGGCGTCGAGCGAGCCGCCGTGGCGCAGCTTCAGGGCCGCCGGGGTGCCCTCGGCGGCCACCACGCCCCGGTCGACGACGACCAGCCGGTCGGAGAGCGCGTCGGCCTCGTCGAGGTAGTGCGTGGTCAGGAAGACCGTGGTGCCGTGCTCGTCGCGCAGCCGGCGCACCAGGTCCCACAGGTCGGCGCGGCTGCCCGGATCCAGACCGGTGGTCGGCTCGTCGAGGAAGAGCACCCGGGGGCGGTGGGTGAGCGCCATCGCGATGTCCAGCCGGCGCCGCTGGCCCCCGGACAGCGCGCCGCACCTGCGGTCGAGCAGCCCGTCCAGGTCCAGGTCGCGGGCCAGCTCCTCGGCGCGCCCGGCCGCCCGTGCCCTCGGCAGGCGGTACAGGCGGCCCTGGGTGACCAGCTCCTCCCGCACGGTGATCTGCGGGTCCACGCCGCCCGACTGGGCGACGTACCCGCAGGCCCGGCGCACTCCGGCCGGGTCGGTCACCAGGTCGTGGCCCGCGACGGTGGCCGCGCCCCCGGTGGGGGCGAGCAGGGTCGTGAGCATCCGCAGCGTCGTGGTCTTGCCGGCGCCGTTGGGGCCCAGGAAGCCGAGGATCTCGCCCTCGCGGACGGTCAGGTCGATGCCGCGCACGGCCTCGACCGGGCCCTGTCTCGTCGCGAAGGTACGGGCCAGCCCGGCGGTACTGATGATTGCCATGCGCCCAGAAAAACAGAGCCGCTGCAATTTTGCAATGACCCCAAGTTTTGGGCGGCCCCAGCGAAGTTAGGATGCGGGCATGGCCGAGGGACTCAGGGAACGGAAGAAGCGGCAGACCCGGCAGTACATCTCGGATGTCGCCACGGGACTGTTCCTGGAACGCGGCTTCGAGGCCGTGACGGTGGCGGAGGTCGCGGCGGCCGCGGACGTCTCCGTCAACACCGTCTACAACTACTTCCCGGCCAAGGAGGACCTCTTCCTCGACCGCTCCAAGGGCGTGGTCGACCGGCTCTCCCGCTGGGTGCGCGGGCGGCACGACGGGGAGTCGGCGGCGCGGGCCGTGCTGCGGGAACTGCGCGAGGAGGTCGAGTCGGTCTCGCCGCGGGTCGGCCTCATGGACGGATACGCGCGCTTCATGGCGGTCATCGACGCCTCGCCCTCGCTGCGTTCCCGGCTCTGGGCGATCGCCCAGGAGGTGCAGGAGAACCTGGAGCGCACCCTGCGCGAGGAGACCGGCGCCCCGGACGACGACCCGGTCCCCGCGCTGATGTCGGGTCAGATCAGCTGGCTGCACGGCACCGTGATGACGACGATCGGCCGCCGGATGACGGCGGGCGGGAAACCGGCCGCGGTGTCCCGGGACGTCCTCGTGCTGCTGGACGAGATGGAGGAGCTGTTGAGCGACAGAGTGCTCAACTACGCCGTCCGGGGCGCGGAATGACACCCGAATGACAGCCCCCGGTGTGACGTCCGTCATTTGAGACGTGACGCGCGTTACTAACCGGTCACACAGCGGCCCCCGCCCGCTAATCTCCGGCCGAGAGGACACAAACGGCCTGTATCAGGGGAGTCGCACAGTGGCACGGAAGCTCGCCGTCATCGGAGCCGGACTCATGGGGTCCGGCATCGCCCAGGTCTCCGCGCAGGCGGGCTGGGACGTCGTCCTGCGCGACGTGACCGACGAGGCGCTCCGGCGGGGGACCGACGGCATCAAGGCCTCGTACGACAAGTTCGTCGCCAAGGGCAGGCTGGCCGCGGACGACGCCGCGGGCGCCCTCGCCCGCATCACCGCGACCACCGATCTGGACGCCGCCGCCGACGCGGACGTCGTCGTCGAGGCCGTCTTCGAGAAGCTGGAAGTCAAGCACGAGATCTTCCGCGCGCTCGACAAGCTGGTGAAGGAGGACGCGATCCTCGCGTCCAACACCTCCGCCATCCCGATCACCAAGATCGCGGCCGTGACGGAGCGGCCCGAACGGGTCGTCGGCACGCACTTCTTCTCGCCGGTCCCGATGATGCAGCTGTGCGAGCTGGTGCGCGGCTACAAGACCAGCGACGAAACGCTCGCCACCGCCCGGGAGTTCGCCGAGTCCACCGGCAAGACCTGCATCGTCGTCAACCGGGACGTCGCCGGCTTCGTCACCACCCGCCTCATCTCCGCCCTCGTCGTCGAGGCCGCGAAGCTGTACGAGTCGGGCGTCGCCACCGCCGAGGACATCGACCTCGCCTGCAAGCTGGGCTTCGGCCATGCCATGGGACCGCTGGCCACGGCCGACCTGACGGGCGTGGACATCCTGCTGCACGCCACGAGCAACATCTACACCGAGTCGCAGGACGAGAAGTTCGCCCCGCCGGAGCTGATGCGCCGGATGGTGGACGCCGGTGACATCGGGCGCAAGAGCGGGCAGGGCTTCTACAAGCACTGAGTCCGCACCGAGTCCGCCCCCGGCCCGGGCCACATCACACGCCGGGGTGAATTCGGTATCGGTTCGCTTACAGGTGGCAACCTCCGATCGTTTCGGCCAGTCAGAGGTTGCACGGCCTGACATCGCCGAGAGACCACCCCGCGGGCCGGGAGACCGCCCGCGGGCCACATCGCCGAGCACGAGACGCACGCCGGGGAGCGCATATGCACATCAGGGGCGACCACGTCGAGCTGGTCGTCGGGGGCCGCCTCGACGTCCGCAGCGCGGCGGACGCCCGTACGGTCCTGCACTCGGCCGTCGACGACGGAGTCGGCGACCTGGTCCTGGACCTGTCAGAGCTGGACTCCTGGGACGCCACCGGACTCGGGGTGATCATGGGGGCCCACCGGCGGGCCGGCCGCTGCGGCCGGCGCCTGGTGCTGCGCGGCGTACCGGCGCAGATGCAGCGCCTGCTGGTGGCCACCCGGCTGCACAGGATCCTGGCCATCGAGGGCGGCATCGGCGTGGAGTCCCTGCCCAGGGTGTGACACCCCGGCGGCCGCGGGAACCCGGGACACCCCCCGGCGAAACGCCCGACGCGCGCAATCCTCACGAGACCGTGACGTCTCGGACGGGGCGGTACCCCGGGCTGTCGGAGATACTGAGCGAAGGTTTAGGGTCTGGCTGCCCGCCGTATCGCAACCCACTGGCGGGCCCGGACCAGAAGCGACAGCGCGGTGTGCGGCAAGGCCGGGAGGGGTGGTCCCGACCGGGGACCGGCACACGACGCTTTTGGGGGGCTTGGACCTATGGAGCCGAACAACCGGGGACCCGAGGAGCACGGCCACGACGGCGAGACGCCGCGCCCGCGCCCGCCCAGGGACTCCCTCGCACCCGACTTCGGACAGCACACGCCCGCGCTCGCCCGCACCGTGCGGCTCGTCTCCGGCGACTTCCTGCTCACCGTCAACCCCGTCGACGGCAGCGAGATCGAGGTCTGCCCGCCTGGGGGCACCTCCCGCTCGAGTGGATTCGAGAGTGGGGGAGAGCGGCCCGCCCGGCCGGAACGGCTCACCGCGTCCGAACGCGCCGAGCTTGAGCGCGCCGCCCGGCCGCCCGTCCCCCCGGGACCGGCGCGGCCCGCACTCGGGCTGCTGGCCCGCCAGGACGAGCGGGAACGCCTGGCAAGGCTGCTCGCCCGCGGCCGGTCGGTGCGCCTGACCGGCCCCGCCGGCTCCGGCCGGACCAGCCTCCTCGACGTCGTCGCCGAGGACTGCGCGGACCTCGCGCCCGACGGCGTCGTCCGCCTCAACGGCTTCCGCCGCACCGCCGACGACCTGCTGTACGACCTCTTCCACGCCGTCCACCGCGCCCCCCTGCACCGGCCGGAACGGGACGAGCTGCTCGACCTGGTCCGCGACGTCGGCGCGGTCGTCGTCCTGGACGACGCGGAGTTCGGCGGCACCGCCCTCGACGAGTTGCTGGACGCCACCCCCGAGTGCGCCTTCCTCGTCGCCGCGACGCCGGACGTCCCCGCCCCCTCCGCCGGCTCCGCCGTCGAGGAGGTCTTCCTCACCGGCCTGGACCGCTCGGACGGCGTGGAGTTGCTGGAGCGCGCCACCGGACGGCCCCTCACCGACGAGGAGGCCAACTGGGCCGGCGACCTCTGGTTCGAGTCCGAGGGCCTGCCGCTGCGCTTCGTGCAGGCCGGTGCGCTGCTGCGCCGGCGCGACCGGCTGCGGGCCGGCGCCGACGCCGTCGACGAGTTCGGCGTCTTCGCCGACGCCCGCCCGGCCGACGAGACGCCCTACGGCGCCCCCGAGGACGAGGTGCCCCTGCCGTCCGTCGGCGAGGCCGCCGCGCCCGCGCCGCTGCTCGCCTCCCGGCTGAGCGCCTCCGCCCGCGCCACCCTGGAGCTCGCCGTCGCCCTCGGCGGCGAGGTGCCGCACCAGGCGCACCTGCCCGCGCTGGTCGGCGACACCCACGCGGACGCCGCCCTCGGCGAGCTGGCCGACTGCGGACTGGTCTCGCCGGTCGGCTCCCGCTACCGGCTCGCCGCCGGGGTGCTCGCCCAGCTCGAGAACGCCGGGTACGCCGACGACGCGGGGGAGCGGGCGCCGGCCGTCGCCCGGCACTACGCCTGGTGGGCCGGGCACCCCTCGGTGACCCCCGAGCGCGTCTGCGCCGAAGCCGACGCCGTCCTGGCCGCCCTCGCCGTGCTGGTGCCGACGACGACCCCGCCCGCGGACGACGAGGAGAGCCCCGCGGTCCGGCTGGCCCGCACCGCGGCCCCCGCGTTCGCCGCCGGGCTGCACTGGAGCGCCTGGGAACGGGCGCTGCGCTCCGGCGCCGAGGCCTCCCGGCTCGCCGGAGACGTCGCCGAACAGGCCTACTTCCACCACGAGCTCGGCGTCCTCGCGCTGTGCGAGGGGCAGCTCGACCGGGCCCGCGCCGAGCTGGAGGCGTCCATCGGGCTGCGCGGCGCACTCTCCGACAAGCGCGGCGCCGTCGCCGGACGCCGTGCCCTCGCCCTGGTGGCGGACCGTTCCGGGGACACCCCCGGCGCGGGCACCCGCCCGGGCGTGCCCGGTGCCGTCGGAGCCGGACTCGCCGCCGTCGGAGCCGGCCTCGGCCCGACCGTGGACGACGAGGGGCCCGGCACCCCCCACGAGGAGCAGGTGTCCTCGGCGGCCGGTGCGCCGGCACCCTTCCCGCCGCTCCAGCCGTCCCCGCAGGCCCCGACGCTCATCGCCCGCCGGGATCCCTCCCCGGGCCCGGCCCGCAAGGCCGGAGGCGGCATCAAGGGCCTCGCGCGGCGCAATCTGGTGGCCGCCGGAGCGGGCGCGCTGCTCGTCGCCGTGCTCGGCACGGTGGTGACGCTCGGCGCCACTTCCGAGAACGACGCGGGAACGCCGTCCGACCAGGTCGGCGTCAACCCGTCGGCCAGCCAGGGCGTCGACGACGGCAGCCTCGGCGCCGACCGGCCGGAGGACGACGGCGACGACTCCGCGGACACCGGCGAGGCGACCGCCCGGCCGTCCGACCCCGGCCCCGATGGCACCCCGGGCACCTCCGACGACCCGACACCGAGCGACACGGCCCGGCCGTCGGACAGCCCCAGCGGCAGCAGCGGGCCCGGAGACCCGACCGGCTCCGGCGAGCCGAGCGGCCCGACGAAGTCGCAGCCGCCGACGTCGCCGTCGACGAGGCCGTCGTCGCCGAAGCCGACGCAGAGCGAGCCGGACCCCGACCCGACGACTCCGACGGGGCAGCCCAGCACCCCCGAGCCGACGCCGACCGACCCCCAGCCGCCGACGACATCGCCGGAGACCTCCAACAGCGCGACCGGCCCCGTCACCCCGACCACCGCGAGCGCTCCCGGAAGCAGCCCCGCGACCGCGACCCGGAGCAGCGGCGCGACCGGCACGGAGTCCGCTCCGGCGACCACCGGGCAGATCATCTGAGACGCCGCGACGTGTGAGGGGCCGGGTCCGCACGGACCCGGCCCCTCACACGTCGCGGGCTCCGCGCCCGCACCGCTCAGAACAGCCGCAGCTTGTCGTCCTCGATGCCCCGCAGCGCGTTGTAGTCCAGCACCTGGCAGCCGATGCCGCGGTCGGTGGCCAGCACCCGGGCCTGCGGCTTGATCTCCTGGGCGGCGAAGACGCCGCGCACCGGGGCGAGATGCGGGTCGCGGTTCAGCAGCTCCAGGTAACGCGTGAGCTGCTCCACCCCGTCGATCTCGCCGCGCCGCTTGATCTCGACGGCGACGGTCCTCCCGTCGGCGTCCCGGCACAGGATGTCGACCGGCCCGATGGCGGTCGGGTACTCACGGCGGATCAGGGTGTAGCCGTCGCCGAGGGTCTCGATGCGGTCGGCGAGCAACTCCTGGAGGTGGGCCTCCACGCCGTCCTTGATCAGGCCGGGGTCCACGCCCAGTTCGTGCGAGGAGTCGTGGAGGATCTCCTCCATCGTGATGATGAGCTTCTCGCCCGCCTTGTTGACCACGGTCCACACGCCCGCCTCCTCACCGGAGCCCTCCTTGAGGGTGCAGGGCGGCGACATCCAGTTCAGGGGTTTGTAGGCCCGGTCGTCGGCATGGATCGAGACGCTGCCGTCCGCCTTGACCAGAATCAGCCGGGGGGCCGAGGGGAGGTGGGCGGTGAGCCGTCCGGCGTAGTCGACGGAGCAGCGGGCAATGACGAGACGCATGGTCGGCAACGCTACTCGACGCGCCCGTCCCGGCGCGATTCGCCTCCGCCCCCGGCGCCCGGCGGAACATCCCACTTCTCCCCTTGGGTCCCGTGTTGCGCACTGGCCGATTGTGGGCGTACCGGATGGTGCCCATCTAGGCATTCTCCTGGTGCGCTCACGATCGGTTGCTTACGGTATTGAACGGGAGGTCGCGAGGCGTGTACTCAGCGTGTCCGATATCGCGCCGTCCCTTTACTGTCCGGCAACCCCTGCTGGTCGGGGGTGCGAGAGGAGTACCCATGTCGCTCGACGTCTCACCGGCCCTACTCGAGAAGGCCGAGCGAGGCGAGGTCGACGAAGCAGAATTCGTCGACTGCGTCCGGACCTCCCTGCCCTACGCATGGGAGATGATCAGCTCCCTGGTGGCACAGCTGAAGGTAGACGGCGGAGCGTTCGCCGACAACCAGACGCCCCCGCCGGACGAGCAGGCGCGCGGTCAGCTGCTGCGTGCGCTCGCGAGTGACGCCATCCGCGGTGCGCTCCAGCGGCACTTCGGGGTGCGGCTGGCCTTCCAGAACTGCCACCGGGTGGCGGTGTTCCCGTTGGACTCCTCCGTCGACGAGACGCTGACCCGATTCACTTCGGTGCGCAGCCAGTTGCTGAACCAGTCGCCGGAATTCCGCGACTGCTGAGGCGATGGCCGTCCGCTTGCCGCTCCGTACGCGGGAGGTGCAGTTCGTACCGGAGCGGCAAGCCTTCCGCCCGGCCCCTCGCGGGCCCCGGGCGCCCGTCCCTGCCCGGCCCGCTCAACGGAGCTGGGGGAGCACCTCGGTCCCGAGCCGCCGTACGTTCTCCTCGGTCGCCGCGAGGTCGCCGGAGCCCTCGACGAGCAGGGCGAAACGGGAGATGCCGGTCCGCTCGCCGGTCGCCGCGAGCCGGTCCGCGCACAGTCGGGGCGGGCCCACCGGGTGCAGTCCGCAGAGCAGTTCGGTGTACGCCAGCGGGTCGCGCATCCGCCGGGCCCGGCCGTCCACCGTGACGTGGGCGCCCAGCCCCTGCCGCAGCCAGCCCGGCATCATCTTGAGCAGTGTCTCCGCCGCGTCGGCCCGCCGGTCCGCGATCTGGCAGACCCCGGCCGAGACGTGGGCCGCGTCGCGGACCTCCGGCTCCGGGCGCCCGACGGCGCGGGCCTGCCGCTGCCACAGGGCGACCATCTCGGCCTTCTCCTCGTCCCCGATGTGCATGCCGAGCAGCATCGGCAGCCCCCGCTCGGCCGCCGTGCGCACGCTCGCCGGGGAGGTGCAGGCCACCACGACCTCCGGCCCCGGGGCCTCGGACAGGACCTCCGAGGGGCGCGGGACGACGGGCACCTCGCGAAACCGGAAGCGGTCCCCTACGGCGCCGACGGCCGGCTCGCGCAGCCAGCGCACCAGCAGATCGAGTGACTCCGGGAACCCCTTCTCGTACGCCTCGAGTCCGGCGCCGAACACCTCGAGGTCGACCCAGGGGCCGCCGCGGCCCACGCCCAGCGAGAACCGGCCGCCGCTCGTGACGTGCAGCAGCGCGGCCTGCTCGCCGAGCGCCACGGGATGGACGGTGGGCAGCACACTGACCGCCGTGCCGACCCGGATGCGGCGGGTGCGGCCCAGCAGCAGCGCGGCCAGCGTCACGGCCGACGGGCACGTGCCGTACGGCACGAAGTGGTGCTCGGCCAGCCAGACCGTGTCGAGCCCCGCCTCCTCGGCGACCTCGGCCGAGCGGACCGCGCGGTGCAGCGCTTCCCCCTGGCCCTGGCCCGGGAACTGGGCGCCCACCACGAAACTTCCAACGCGCATTGCTCTTCCTGCTTCCTCGGCTCCGACACGGAGCTTCCCCGCAGGGCATAACCGCCGGACACGTGCCGAGGACACGGTCGGACCAAAGGATTTGCGGATTGTCTGCAGAATCGGGCCGTCACGGGAGGTCCGGGGGCGCTCCGCCCGTGCCGCGTAGGCTGGAGACGGTCCGTACTCCCTGTATAGCTCCGTGAGGTGTCCCGTGTCCCCGCGTCGCAACCGACCCAAGGAGACCGGCATGTCCGGCCGGAGCGCCGAGGACGACGGCTCCGGCCGCTACGGAGGCTGGCAGTCGTCGGAGAGCTGGCGGGGCGAGGACTGGAGCGTACGGCACGTCGCGGGCGCGAGCGCGCAGGGGAAGTCGTACCGCTGCCCGGGCTGCGACCAGCTCATCCCCGACGGCGTCCCGCACGTGGTGGCCTGGCAGGCGCACGCGGGCGTCGACGACCGCCGGCACTGGCACAGGTCGTGCTGGAACGCGAAGGACCGCCGCACCACGCGGGTGCAGCGGTCCCGTAACGCGCCGAGGTTCTGAACGCCGGTCAGACGTCCCGCCGGTGGAGCAGGGCGACGGCGCCGGCGAACACGACGGCCGTCACGACCAGCATGAT
Organism: Streptomyces sp. 63XJN7_1_ISO-PGPR-S23-121; assembly: GCF_056173025.1. Lineage (NCBI taxonomy): Bacteria > Bacillati > Actinomycetota > Actinomycetes > Kitasatosporales > Streptomycetaceae > Streptomyces > Streptomyces sp. 63XJN7_1_ISO-PGPR-S23-121. The sequence continues at coordinate 1,373,188 of NZ_CM149653.1, forward strand.
CCACAGCGGGTCCCAGCCGGACGGGCCGGACTCGGTGAGCGAGTTGGTGTAGAAGATGCTCATCTGGTTCGGGATCGAGTACTCGAACAGCGCGGTGCGCACGTCCTCCAGGGACTCCGAGAACATGAACAGCGCGATCACCAGCGGCGCCAGCACGGCCCCGATCATGAGGGTGATGGCCCCCGCCGAGTGCCGGATGACGGAGCCGACGGCGAGCGAGAGCAGTCCGAGCAGCGCGACGTAGAGCGAGACGCCCACGGTGCCCTTCAGCCACTCCCCGCCGGTGGGCGACACCGCGCCGTGGTCCTCCAGCAGGGCCACGTGCAGCAGGGCGACGAGCGTCGCGGACACCAGCGTCACCACGAACGCGACCAGGAAGAAGACGATCGCCTTCGCGGCGAGCACCCGGCCGCGGCTGGGGCACGCGGTCATCGTCGTGCGGATCATGCCGGTGCCGTACTCCGAGGCGGTGGTCAGCACGCCGAGCGTGATGACGCACATGCTGCCGAGCAGCAGACCGAAGAAGCCGAGGCTGAGCGCGCTCTCGCCGGACGCGTCCGCGCCGGAGTTCGCCACCACCACGCCGGTCAGCAGGCCGATGCCGATGACCAGCAGGACGAGCACGCCCAGCGTCCACATCGTCGAGCGCACCGACCTGATCTTGGTCCACTCGGAGGCGACCGCGTGCCCGAGATGCGTGCGCACCACCGGGATCGGCGAGGTGTAGGTGGGGAACGGCGCACCGGTCGCCGCCTGCCACTGGGGCGCGGCCTGCGGCATCGGGGGCTGGGGCGTGCTCATCGGGCGTCCTCGGGCTTGGTCGGGTCGGTGACGGGCGCGGGGGCGGCGGCGGGAGCCGGGGCGGCGGGAGCGGGCGCGGGGGCGGCCTGGGGCGCCGCGGGGGCCGACGGGGACGGCTGTGCGTACGGGTTGCCCGAGGGCGCGCCCGCCGGCGGTGCGACAGGCACGGCCGGTGCGGCCGGGGCGCCGTAAGGGCCCGTGGGGGCCTGGCCCGGCGCGGGCTGTGCGCCCGGCTGGGGCGGCGGCGGGGCGTACCAGCCGGGCTGGCCCTGTCCGGGCAGCGGCATCGGAGGCTGCGCTCCGGGCGGCAGCGGCTGCTGGAGCCCGGCCTTCTGGTCGATCGTCGACCGGTAGTCGACGGCGCCCTGCGTCATCCGCATGTACGCCTCCTCCAGCGAGGCCTGGTGCGGCGACAGCTCCCACAGCCGTACGTCGGACTCGTGCGCGATGTCGCTGATGCGGGGCAGCGCCAGGCCGGTCACCCGCAGCGCCCCGTCCTGCTCGGGCATCACGTGGCCGCCCGCCTCGGTCAGCGCGGACGTCAGCTTCTCGCGCAGCTGCGGCTCGGTGTCCGGCGTGCGCACCCGCGCGAAGTCGGCGGAGTTCGCCGAGATGAACGCCGTCACGCTCATGTCGGCGAGCAGCTGGCCGCGCCCGATGACGATCAGGTGGTCGGCGGTCAGCGCCATCTCGCTCATCAGGTGCGAGGAGACGAAGACCGTACGGCCCTCGGCCGCGAGCGCCCTCATCAGGTTCCGCACCCAGAGGATGCCCTCGGGGTCCAGGCCGTTGACCGGCTCGTCGAAGAGCAGCACCTGCGGGTCGCCGAGCAGCGCGGCGGCGATGCCGAGCCGCTGGCCCATGCCGAGGGAGAAGCCCTTGGAACGCCGCTTGGCCACGTCCTGCAGGCCGACCACGCCGAGCACCTCGTCCACGCGCCGGGCGGGGATGCCCGACAGCTGGGCCAGGCTCAGTAGGTGATTGCGGGCCGACCGGCCGCCGTGCACCGCCTTGGCGTCCAGCAGGGCGCCGACCTGGCGCGGGGCGTTGGGCAGCCTGCGGTACGGGTGACCGCCGATCGTCACGTGTCCCGCGGTCGGGTTGTCCAGGCCGAGGATCATGCGCATCGTCGTCGACTTGCCGGAGCCGTTGGGGCCGAGGAAGCCGGTGACGGCACCGGGCCGCACCTGGAAGGACAGGTTGTACACAGCGGTCTTGTCGCCGTAGCGCTTGGTCAGGCCGACTGCCTCGATCATGCTCCGCACCCATCGAAAGGTTCAGGACAGCGGGGCACACGCCCCCGTAAGGGTTAGGAGGATATCGAGGCGCTGACGGTTCCCTTCAAGTCCGGGTAAAAAAACCGGGCGCCCCGCACCCCGTTGCTAGGCGTCCCGCCGCTTCAGCACGAGATATCCGCCGACGAGCGCCGCCACCACCCACAGCGCCATGATCCCGAGGCCGCCCCAGGGGCCGTAGGGGGTGTCGTCGTCGATGGGCGTCACCACCTGCATGATCTTGCTGCCGGCCTGGTCGGGCAGGAACTGGCCGACCTTCTTGGTCACGTCGACGTTGCCCAGGATGTTGGAGATCAGGAAGAAGAACGGCATCAGGATGCCGAGGGACAGCATCGGTGAGCGCAGCATCGCGGCGACCCCCATGGAGAACACCGCGATGAGGGTCATGTAGAGCCCGCCGCCGATGACCGCCCGCAGCACGCCCGGGTCGCCGATCGACGCCTTGAGGTCGCCGAGCATCGCCTGCCCGAGGAAGAAGGTGACGAAGCTGGTGATCATGGCGACGACCAGGGCGAGCCCGGTGGCCACCACGACCTTGCTGAACAGGAAGGTGGCGCGCTGCGGCACGGCCGCCAGTGAGGTGCGGATCATGCCGGTGCTGTACTCGTTCGCCACCACCAGCACCCCGAACACGATCATCGCCAGCTGACCGAGGCTCATCCCGGCGAAGCTGATGAAGGTCGGGTCGAAGGAGAGCCGGTCCCGCTCGCTCAAGTTGTCGAACTCGTTGTTCGACAGGGCCGAGATCAGCATGCCGAGGGCGACCGTGACGACCACGGCCAGGGACAGCGTCCACACCGTGGAGGACACCGACCGGATCTTGGTCCACTCGGACCGGACGACCTGTGTCGCGGCCGTGCTCATCGCTGCCTCCAGTCGCTGCCCCACTGCTGTGCCCGCTGCTGTCCGTCCTGACCCGCCCGCTGCGCGGGTGCCGCCGCGACCGGCTGCCCGTCGTGCGCGTGGTACTCCACCGACTCCGCCGTCAGCTGCATGAACGCCTCCTCCAGCGAGGCCCGCTGCGGGCTCAGCTCGTGCAGCACGATCCGCTCGCGCGCCGCCAGCTCGCCGATGGCCTCCGACTTGTCGCCGTCGACCTCCAGGACCTCGGCACCGCTCTCGGCGACCGTGATCCCGGCGTCGTGCAGTGCGTCGAGCAGCCGTTCGCGCTGCGGGGTGCGGATCCGGACGTAACTACGCGAGTTCTCCGCGATGAACTCGGCCATCGAGGTGTCCGCCAGGAGCCTGCCCTGGCCGATGACGACCAGGTGGTCGGCGGTCAGCGCCATCTCGCTCATCAGGTGGGAGGAGACGAAGACCGTACGGCCCTGGCCGGCCAGCGTCTTCATCAGATTGCGGATCCAGTGGATGCCCTCGGGGTCCAGGCCGTTGACCGGCTCGTCGAACATCAGGATCCGCGGGTCGCCGAGCAGCGCGCCCGCGATGCCGAGCCGCTGCCCCATGCCGAGGGAGAAGCCCTTGGCCTTCTTCTTCGCGACCGCCGTCAGGCCGACGGTGTCCAGCACCTCGTGCACCCGGCGGGCCGGGATCCCGTTGGCCTGCGCCAGGCACAGCAGGTGGTTGTAGGCACTGCGCCCGCCGTGCACCGCCTTGGCGTCCAGCAGGGCGCCGATGCGGGTGAGCGGGTCCTTGAGCCGGTCGTAGTGCAGGCCGTCGATGCGGACGTCTCCCGCCGTGGGCCGGTCCAGGCCCAGCACCATCCGCATGGTCGTCGACTTGCCCGCACCGTTCGGCCCGAGGAAGCCGGTGATGATGCCGGGTCTGACGGTGAACGTGAGGTTGTTGACCGCGACCTTCTCGCCGTACCGCTTCGTCAGCCCCTCGAGCTCGATCATGCGGCCCACGCTAGAACGGGACGAAGCCCTCTGCCACCCCAGTGACAGAAGGCTTCGCTCTTTGTCCGCCCTGCCCGGCCGGACCGTGTCCCGGCGTCAGCGGGACTGCTGGGCCGGCACCCCGCGGGAGGCCGACTCGTCCTCGGCCGGCGAGCCGGCCGCGGCCACCGCGGCGCCCGTGAGGGTCGCCAGCATCTCGCGCACGTTGGTCAGCTGCGCGTTGATGGAGTCGCGGCGGTTGGTCAGGGCGGCGAGCTCACGCTCCGACTCGGAACGGATGCGGTCGGCCTTGGCGTTGGCGTCGGCCACGATGTCCTCGGCCTGACGCTGCGCCGTCTCGACGGTCTGGCGGGCGCGGCGCTCGGCGTCCGTGCGCAGCTTCTCCGCCTCCAGGCGCAGCTGCTCGGCGCGGTGCTCGATCTCCGCGAGGCGCTTCTCGGCCTTGGCCTGACGGGAGGCCAGGTCGCGCTCCGACTGCTCCCGGCGCTTGGCGAGGTTCGTCTCGAAGTCGGCGGCGGCCTGCGCGGCCTTGGCGCGGGTCTCCTCGAAGAGGGCGTCGGCCTCCTCCCGCTTCGACTGCGCGTCCTTCTGCGCCTCCGAGCGCAGCTGCGAGGCGTCGCCCTTGGCCTTCTCGACGATCCGGACGCCCTCGTCCTCGGCCTTGGCCTTGCGCTCCGCGGCGTACGACTCGGCGTCGTTGCGCACCTGCTGGGCGGCCGATTCGGCCAGCTCGCGGTGCTGCTCGGCGGCGCGCCGGGCCTCGTCGCGCAGGTCCTTCGCCTCCTCCTCGGCGAGGCGCAGGATCTTCTCGACCCGAGCACCGAGGCCGGCGTACGACGGCTCGGCCTCATTCACCTGGGCCTGGGCGTTCTGGGTCTCGAGGTGGAGCTCCTCGATGCGCTTTTCCAGAGCGGTGATGCGGGAGAAAGCGCTGTCGCGATCAGAAATGATCTTGGAGATGTACTCGTCCACCTGAGCGCGGTCGTACCCACGCCGCACGTGCTCGAAGCCGTAGGGGGAAGTGTCGCTCATGGGGTTCCTGTCGAAAGAGACCGGGTGAGGTGATAGAGGGAATCCTAGGCGCCAATGCGGTGTGTCATCGAGCGGATGCGTGTTTGATCTGGAGAATGACACCTCTTTTGAGTGGCTAGCCCACGGACGGCTTGCCAAAGTTCAGATCAAAGGTCCAAGCGGAGGCTGAGTCAGAGCCCTCCAGGAGACACCGAAACCGCCTCGGATGCTAGCCGTCTGACGACTTGCCACCCGAACGGGGGGCGCCGACCGTGGCACCGGCCTTGACCCCGCCGTCCTTGCCGCCCGCCGGTGCCTCGAAGGACTCCAGCGCCTCCAGCACGTCCTGCACCCGGGAGATCTCGGTGTTGATGTCCTCGCGGCGCCGCACCAGGATCTCCAGCTCGCGCTTGCCCTCCTCGACCGTGCGCCGGGCCTCCCGGACCGCCTCGGCCTTGAGCTCCTCGGCCTCCCGGACCAGCGAGGCCTTCTTCTGCTCGGCCTCCTTCAGCAGGCCCTCGGCCTTCTTGACGGCGGCGATGCGCACCTTGCCGGCCTCGGAGTTGGCCTCCGACACCAGCTCCTTGGCCTTCGCCTCCGCCTTGGCGAGCTGCTCCTCGGCGGCCTTGATGAGCGCGTCGCAGCGGTCGCCGGCCGACTTCATCGTCTCGGCGGCCTCACGGCGGGCCCGCTCGTGCAGCTCCTCGATCTCGGACGTGAGGCGCTCGCGCAGCTCCTCCGCCCGCTCCCTTATGGCCGTCGCGTCCCGCCGGGCCCCGACGAGCAGCCCGTCCGCGTCCGTGCGGGCCTTCTCCACCCGGGTGTTGCCCTCGACCGTCGCCTCGGCGACGATCCGGTCGGCCTCCGTACGGGCCGCGCCGACCATCGTGTCGGCCTGCGACTCGGCGTCCGCGGTGGTCTTCTGGGCCTGCTGCCGGGCCTCGGTGAGCAGCTTGTCGGCCTCCGCCGTGGTCTCGGTGATCAGCGTGTCGACCTGCTCGGCCGCCTCGGAGCGCCGCTTGTTGGCGTCCTTGCGGGCCTCGTCAAGGGTGCGCTCGGCCTCCTCGCGGGCGGCCGTGGTCACCCGTTCGGCCTCCGCCGCCGCCTCCGCCTTGAGCCGCTCCGCCTCGGTGCGGATCCGCTCGGCGTGCTGCTGCGCGGAGCCGACCGCCTCGGCGGCCTCGGCCCGCAGCCGCTCCGCCTCCCCGCCGGCCTCCGACAGCAGCCGTTCCGCCTGGGCGCTCGCCTCGGACCGCACCCGGTCGGCCTCGGAGACCGACTCCGTGCGCAGCCGCTCGGCCTCCTCCAGGGCGGCCGTGGTGACCCGCTCGGCCTCCGCCGCCGCCTCGGTGCGGACCCGCTCCGCCTCGGCGACCGTCTCCGTACGGATCCGGTCGGTCTCCGCGGCCGTCTCCGTGGTCAGCCGCTCCGCCTCGGAACGCGCCTCGGTGATCAGCGTGTCCGCCTGCGTCGCCGCGTCGGACCGGATGCGGTTGGCGTCCTCGCGGGCGTCCGCCCGGGTGCGCGCCGCGCTCTGCTCCGCCTCGGCGATCGTGTCCGACGCCTCCGTGCGCACCCGCTGGGCGTGCTCGGACACGTCCGCGCGGATCCGGTCGGCCTCCGTGATCGCCTCGGACATCGTCCGCTCGGCGAGCGACTTGGCGGCCTCCGACTCCTCCCGCGCCTCGCGGCGCAGCCGGCCCGCGTCCTCGCCGGCCCGCTCCCGCTCCGCGTAGGCGTCGGCGCGGACCCGGTCCGCCTCCTCCTCGGCCTCGCGCCGGGTGCGCTCCGCCGCGTGCTCGGCGGCGCTGCGCAGCCCGGTGATCTCCTCCTGGGCCTGCTCGTGCAGCCCGGCGACCGACTCGCGCACCTGCTGCGCGTGCTGCTCGGCCGCCGACACCATCTCGGTCGCGCGCCGGTCGGCCTCCTCGACCAGCCGGGTCGCCTCGGCCTGCGCCTCCTCCACCCGGGTGCGCGCCGAGGCAAGCAGCTCCTCGCTCTGCTCGCGGGCCCGCTCGCGCTCCTGGTCCGCCTCCTGCCGGGCGGCGCCCAGCAGCTCCTCGGCCTCGCGGCGGCGCCGGGCGGCCTCCTCCTGCGCGGCGGCCAGCGTCTCGGACGCCTCGGCCGCGATGCGCTCGGCGGCGGCCTGCGCCTCCGCCCGGACCCGGTCCGCGCTCTCCTGCGCCTCCGACTTCAGCCGCTCCGCCTCGCCCGCGGCCTCCGACCGCAGCCGTACGGCGACGGCCTCGCCCTCCGCGCGGGACGCGGAGGCGTCGGCGGCGGCCTCGGTGCGCAGCCGCTCGGCCTCCGTCTCGGCCTGCTGCTGGAGCGCGCGGATCCGCTCCGCGGCCTCGGTGCGCAGCCGCTCGCTCTCCTCGGCGGCCTCGCGGCGGATCCGCGCGCCCTCCTCACGGGCCTCGGTCAGCGCCTGCTCCGCGGAGCTCCGGCGCTCCTCCGCCTCGGTGTGCAGCCGCGTCAGCTCCTCGGCGGCCTCCGCCTGCCGGGCCTCGACGGCGCGCTCGGTCTCCTCGCGCAGCTCACGGGCGGCGCGCTCGGCGTCGGCCTGGAGCTCCTCGGCGCGTTCGGCGGCCTCCGCGCGGTGCCGCTCGGCCTCGGCGCGGGTGCGTTCCAGCGTCTCCTCGGCCTGGCGGCGCAGGGTCGTCGCCCGCTCGATCGCCTCGGTGCGGACCTTCTCGCTGTCCGCGGTGGCCGTCCGCCGCAGCTCGTCGGCGTCCGCCTTGGCCTTGGCGAGCAGCTCCTCGGCGGTCTTCGCCGCCTCCTCGATCTGCGCCACGGCCTCCTTGCGGGCCCCGGCGCGGATCTTCTCGCCCTCGGCGGCCGCGTCGGCGCGCAGCTGCTCGGCCTCGCCGCGCAGCCGGCGCGCCTCCTCCTGGAGCTCGACCGTCTTGGCGCGGTACTCCTTGGTGTCGTCCTTCGCCGCGCCCTTGAGCCCCTCGGCGATGTCGTGCGCCTCGGCCCGCAGCCGGTCGGCCTCCGCCTCGGCCTCGGTGCGGATCCGCTCGGCCTCCTCGACGGCGGCCTTCGTGGTCCGGCTGGCCTCCTCGGACGCCTTGTTCAGCACGTCCTCGGCGGTCTTGGCGGCCTTGGACAGCTGGGTGGCCGACTCCTCGGCGGTGACCGTACGGGCCTTCTCGGCGGCCTCGGCGACGATCTTCTCGGCCTCGGCTCGGGCGTCCGCGACGAGCTGCTCGGCCTCGGCCCTGGTGGTCTCGGCGTCCTTGGTGGCCTCGCTGACCAGCCGGGCGACCTGCTCCTTGGCCGTGCGGGTGCGCTGCTCGTTGGCCGACTCGGCGCTCGAGAGGGTCTTGGCCGCGGACTCCTTGGCCTCGGCGACCAGCTTCTCGGCCTCGGTCTGCGCCTTGCGCAGCGCCTCCTCGGCCTCGCTCATGCGCTGCTCGGCGGTCCGGCTCAGCTCCTGGGCCCGCCGGCGCGCGGACTCCGACTCGCTCGCGGTGGAGCTGCGCAGCTGCTCGGCGTGGTCGGTGGCCTCCTGGGCCTGGGTGGAGGCGGCGTTCAGCAGCCGCTCGGCGTCCGCGCGGGCGCGGCGCAGGATCTGCTCGGCCTCGCCGCGCGCCGCCTCGGCGTCGTCGCGCAGCCGCTGCCGGGCCTCGGACGTCAGCCGTTCGGCCTCCGCGCGGGCCGTGGCCAGGGCCTGCTCGGCCTCGGTACGGGACTCGTCGAGCAGCCGGCGGGCCTGCTGCTCGGTGCGGGCGCGCAGCTGCTCCGCCCAGGCCACGTTCTCGTTGACGTGCGACTCGACGGTCTGCCGGCGCTCGGCCAGCTCCTGGTCGAGCTGCTGGCGCCGGGTCACGGCCTCCTGGTGCAGCTCGGCCTGGAGCCGGGCGGCCTGCTCGGCGTGCTCCTGCAGGATGCGCTGGGTCTGCGCGCGGGCCTGGCTCAGCTCCCGCTCGGCGTCCGCGCGCAGCTGGTCGGCCTGCACCTGCGCGTTGCGCAGCAACTGCTCGGCCTGGTACCCGATGTCGCCGCCGTCGAAGGCGGGCCGGGACATGATGGTGCGCCGCGCCTCGTGCAGCTTGGCGCGCAGCACCTCGACCTGGTAGCCGAGGTCCTCGGCGTGCTGGATCGCCTTTTCCCGCTCGGTCTTCAGCCGCTTCATCTCGGCCTCGAACCGAGAGAGGTGGTCGACGTCAGCCGCCGGCTCTCGCTCCTGGCTCTCGTAGCCCCGCACTGCGCGGTCCCATCCGTCCCCTGGTCGCAAATCCCTTAGAACGGGCTCCGTCCGTCCACCGAACGGTGCCCCCGGGGGAATGGTGTCAGATCAACGGCGGAGCATGGGCTGCTGCCCCGTCCCTCGCCCCCCGAAACACGGACCCCGGCGGTCCCGGCGCCGGCGACGACAGGACCGGGTCACCCTGGACTGAGCGGCGACCGCACCCAACCCTACCGGCCCTTATGTACGAGGGTCAGTGCTCAGGTGACTCAACGGCCGCCGAAGTGACGAGTTCTGTCAGGACGCCATGGCAGTCCTTGGGGTGCAGGAAGGTGATCCGGGACCCCATGGAACCGCGCCGGGGCTCGTCGTACAGCACGCGTACGCCCTTGCCGCGGATGTCCGCGGCGTCCGCGTCGACGTCCGCCGTCCCGAACGCGATGTGGTGGACGCCCTCGCCGTTCTTCGCCAGCCACTTCCCGACCGCGGAGTCCTCCCGGGTCGGCTCGAGCAGCTGGAGGTACGAGGCACCGCCGTCCGACGTATCGTTGATCTTGAGCATGGCCTCGCGCACGCCCTGTTCCTCGTTGACCTCGGTGTGGAACACCTCGAAGCCGTAGGTGGCACGGTAGAACTCGACGGTCGCGTCGAGGTCGTGGCAGGCGATTCCGATGTGGTCGATTCGCGTCAGCATGGAATCAGTGCAGCGCTCCGGAGGTGGTTGCGCAACGTGCGGGCGATCACACCGACAGCACGGTGACGGGCGGGATACCGCTCAGTACATTCGAGTAAACCCTCGTTCACTCCTCGGCCTGTGCGGGCCGGAAAAGGGGATCGCAGCTCATGTCTTCTGCAACGAACGGCACGACCTCCGTCATCGTCGCGGGTGCCCGCACCCCGATGGGGCGGCTGCTCGGCTCGTTGAAGTCCTTCTCCGGGGCCGACCTCGGAGGTTTCGCGATCAAGGCCGCCCTGGACCGCGCGGGGATCGCCGGCGACCAGGTCCAGTACGTGATCATGGGGCAGGTCCTCCAGGCCGGCGCCGGCCAGATCCCGGCCCGCCAGGCGGCCGTCAAGGCCGGCATCCCCATGAACGTCCCGGCGCTCACGATCAACAAGGTGTGCCTCTCCGGCCTCGACGCCATCGCGCTCGCCGACCAGCTGATTCGCGCGGGTGAATTCGACGTGGTCGTGGCCGGTGGCCAGGAGTCCATGACCAACGCCCCGCACCTGCTGCCCAAGTCCCGCGAGGGCTACAAGTACGGCGCGGTGCAGATGCTCGACGCCATGGCGCACGACGGCCTGACCGACGCCTTCGAGAACATCGCCATGGGCGAGTCGACGGAGAAGCACAACACCCGGCTCGGCATCGCCCGTCCGGAGCAGGACGAGATCGCCGCCCTGTCCCACCAGCGCGCCGCCGCCGCCCAGAAGAACGGCATCTTCGAGGCCGAGATCACCCCGGTCGAGATCCCGCAGCGCAAGGGCGACCCGGTGCTGTTCAGCAAGGACGAGGGCATCCGCGGCGACACCACCGCCGAGTCCCTCGGCAAGCTCCGCCCGGCCTTCTCGAAGGACGGCACGATCACCGCCGGCTCCTCCTCGCAGATCTCCGACGGCGCGGCGGCCGTGGTCGTCATGAGCAAGGCCAAGGCGCAGGAGCTCGGCCTGGAGTGGATCGCCGAGATCGGTGCCCACGGCAACGTGGCCGGCCCCGACAACTCTTTGCAGTCGCAGCCGTCCAACGCCATCCTGCACGCCCTGAAGAAGGAGGGCCTGGAGGTCGGCGACCTCGACCTGATCGAGATCAACGAGGCGTTCGCGGCCGTCGCCGTGCAGTCCATGAAGGACCTCGGCGTGTCCACCGAAAAGGTGAACGTCAACGGTGGCGCCATCGCCCTGGGTCACCCCATCGGCATGTCCGGCGCCCGGCTCGTCCTGCACCTGGCGCTGGAGCTGAAGCGGCGCGGCGGCGGCGTCGGCGCGGCGGCGCTGTGCGGCGGCGGCGGCCAGGGTGACGCCCTGATCGTCCGGGTATCCAGGGCCTGAGCCCCCTCTCCCTCACGTACGTGCACCTCGGAACGGAGCTGTGATGCAGGACGTCTCCTCGCTGGTCGCCCAGGCCCGGGAAGGCCGGCCGCGGGCCGTGGCCCGGCTGATCTCCCTGGTGGAGGGGGCGTCTCCGCAGCTCAGGGAGGTCATGGCGGCCCTCGCGCCGCTCACCGGGGGCGCGTACGTGGTGGGCCTGACGGGCTCGCCGGGCGTCGGCAAGTCGACGTCCACCTCGGCGCTGGTCACGGCGTACCGCAAGCAGGGCAGGCGGGTCGGGGTCCTCGCCGTCGACCCGTCCTCGCCGTTCTCCGGCGGTGCCCTGCTGGGCGACCGGGTCCGCATGTCGGAGCACGCCTCCGACCCCGGCGTCTACATCCGCTCCATGGCCACCCGCGGCCACCTCGGCGGCCTCGCCTGGGCCGCGCCGCAGGCCATCCGCGTGCTGGACGCGGCGGGCTGCGACGTGATCCTGGTCGAGACCGTCGGCGTCGGCCAGTCCGAGGTCGAGATCGCCTCGCAGGCCGACACCTCCGTCGTCCTCCTCGCCCCCGGCATGGGCGACGGCATCCAGGCCGCCAAGGCCGGAATCCTGGAGATCGGCGACGTCTACGTCGTCAACAAGGCCGACCGGGACGGCGCGGACGCCACCGCCCGCGAGCTGAACCACATGCTGGGCCTCGGCGAGGCCCGCGCCGCCGGAGACTGGCGCCCGCCCATCGTCAAGACGGTCGCCGCGCGCGGCGAAGGCGTCGACGAGGTCGTCGAGGCGCTGGAGAAGCACCGCGCCTGGATGGAGGAGCGGGACGTGCTGGCCGAGCGCCGCCGCGCCCGCGCAGCCCGCGAGGTCGAGACGATCGCCGTCACCACCCTGCGCGAACGCATCGGCGACCTCCACGGCGACCGGCGCCTGGGCGCGCTGGCCGACCGGATCGTGGCGGGCGAACTCGACCCGTACCGCGCCGCGGACGAACTGGTGGCCGGACTGACGCGGGGATGACGCGGGGCCGGCGCGCACCGGGAAAGGGATGGCGGGTGCGCGCCCCGCGCTGCTAGCTTGACGCGCGTGTTCCTCCTCTTGGCCTAGGACCCGCCCCGCACGCGACCGCCGCATCCGGCCGTCGCGCGCTTCGGCGTCCCCCAGTCGCCTCCCTCCCGAGGAACCCTTCGCGTGTCCACGCCCCTTCCGCGGCCCTCGTACGCCGCCGTCCTCCGCGTCCCCCATGCCCGCCGCACCTTCGCGGCCGCCCTCGTCGGCCGGCTGTCGTACGGCACGGTCAACCTCGCCCTGATGCTCTCCGTGACCCGGGCCACCGGGTCGTACGCCGTGGCCGGCTCGGTCATGGCGCTGTTCGGCGCGACGAGCGTCCTGCTCTCCCCCTACCGCGCGGGCCTGGTCGACCGGCACGGCCCGCGCCGGGCCCTGCTGCCCATGGCCCTCCTGTACGCCGCCCTGCTGTGCGCGCTGGCGGCGGCCTGCGTCCACCCGGGCACCCCTGCGGCCGTCCTCGCGGCGACCGCCGCCGTCACGGGCGCCTGCACGCCCCCGCTCGGCCCCACCATGCGCGCGGTGTGGGCCGGACTGCTGCCCGACCGGCGGATGCTCCAGCGCGCCTACAGCCTGGACGGGGTCGCCGAGGAGCTGCTCTTCGTCTCCGGTCCGCTGCTGGTCGGCGTGGTGGTCGGCGTCGCTCCGCCGGCCGCCGCCGTGGTGCTCAGCGCCCTGCTGGTGGCGGCGGGCACCCTCGCCTTCGCCGCGTCACCGGCGGCGGGCGCCTCGCCGGCCGCCGGCGGCGCGAAGGAGGACGCCGGCCGGGCGGGCAGGGGCCAGGCCCGCGCCCTGCTGCAACCCGTCGTGGTCACCGCGGCCGTCGGGGTCGCGGTGAGCGCCGTGGACCTGCTGGCCGTCGCCTTCGCCGGACAGCGCGGCCTCGGCGGCGCCACCGTGGCCTGGGTGCTCGCGGCGCTGTCGGTGGGCAGCGCGGTCGGCGGCCTGCTCAACGGCGCCGTCGCCTGGGGCTCGTCCGCCCGCGCCCGGCTGCCCTTCCTCGCGGCCGGCCTCGGCCTCTGCCTGACGGCCGCCGGACTCGCCCCCGGCGTCGGCACCCTGTTGGCGGCCGTCGCCTGCGCGGGGCTGTTCGTGGCACCGGCGCTCACCACGGCGTACCTGGTCGCCGACGAGAGCGTGGCGCCCGGGTACCGGAACCGGGCGGGCGCCTGGGTCAACGCGGCCGTGAACGCGGGCAGTTCCGCCGGTGCCGCGACGGTGGGCCTGCTGGTGGAACGGCTGCCGCTGCCGGTGTGCTTCGCGGTGTCCGGCGCGGTCGCCGCGGTGGCGGCACTGGTGCGCCGGGCCGGCGCGGCCGGCCGGGCGAGCGGACGGGGCCGCTCAGTCGTCGTCCGGGCCGGAGTCGTCCGGGTCGTCCGAGCCCGAGCCGGCCGGGCGATCGGCCGTGACCTCGCCGGTCCGCCCGTCCACCCGCCAGTCCTGCCCGGCCTGGCCGGCGGAGCGGGTCCCGACCTCCCAGACGGCCGTGCCGTCGCCGTGGCGGCCGTCGTCGTCCAGCTCCACCGAGGTCACGGTCCCGTGGCCGGCCCCGGCGGCCTTCGCGGCCTCGGCGGCGCCCACGGACGTGCCCTTCAGGGCGGTCCGCACCTCGGCGGTGTCGTCCTCGTCCTCCGTCCGTTCCCCGAGGACCTCGCCGGTGGCCGGGTCGATCCTGACGCCGTGCCAGGTGCCGTCGCCGGCAAGGACGTCGACCTCCCAGACGGCGCGCTCGCGGCCGCCGTCGTCGCCCTTGCCCCGGTCGTCCCGGTCGTCATCGTCGTCATCGTCGTCCTCGGAGTCGAGTTCCGCCGAGACGGCGGTGCCCGGCACCTCGCGCAGCGCGGCGGCGAGGGCGTCGCCGGCCGTCACCTCGACCGAGGCCGTACGGGCGCCGTCGTCCGACTGACGTGCCGTGCCGGTGGCCGGGGCGTCGTCGTCCGAGGCCGCCAGGGCCGTCGCCGTCACGCCTCCGGCCAGTGCGGCGGCGGTGACGGCGGCGATCACGATGGTGCGCTTCATACGTCTTCCTCCGAGTCGTCGGCTGTCGCTTCGTTCCGGCGTCCCACTCTGACCGGCCGACGCTGAGGGCAGCCTGAAACCACCTGAAGGGATCTTCAGCTTGCCTCTGGGACCCTTCTCGCATGCGCCTGTTGATCGTGGAGGACGAGAAGCGGCTGGCCCTGTCGCTCGCCAGGGGCCTGACCGCCGAGGGCTACGCCGTGGACGTCGTCCACGACGGGCGGGAGGGACTCCACCGGGCCGGTGCGGGCGCCTACGACCTGGTCGTCCTCGACATCATGCTGCCCGGCCTCAACGGGTACCGGGTCTGCGCGGCCCTGCGCGCCGCCGGACACGACGTGCCGATCCTCATGCTCACCGCCAAGGACGGCGAGTACGACGAGGCGGAGGGCCTGGACACGGGTGCCGACGACTACCTCACCAAGCCCTTCTCGTACGTCGTCCTCGTCGCCCGCGTGAAGGCGCTGCTGCGGCGGCGGACCCGGGGCGCCGGGGCCTCGCCCGTGCACGTCCACGGGGACCTGAAGGTCGACACCGCCGCCCGCCGGGTCTTCCTGGGCGAGAGCGAGGTCGCGCTCACCGCGAAGGAGTTCGCCGTCCTGGAGGAGCTCGTGGTGCGGGCCGGGCAGGTGGTGTCCAAGGCGGAGATCCTGGAGCACGTCTGGGACTTCGCCTACGACGGCGACCCCAACATCGTCGAGGTCTACGTCAGCGCGCTGCGTCGCAAGCTGCGCGCCGGGCTGATCCGGACCGTGCGGGGCGCCGGGTACCGGCTGGAGGGCGGGCGGTGAGCCGGCTCCTCGGGTCCGTCCGGGCCCGCGCGACCCTCGCCGCCACCCTCGTCGTGGCCGTCGCCCTCATGGCCGCCGGCACCGCGGTCCTGCTGTCCCTGCGCTCCAACCTGCTCGGCGAGGCCGGCACCCAGGCGGAGCGCTCCGCACGGGAGGTCGCCGCCGAGCTCTCCGTCGGTACGCCGTACGGCGAGCTGTCGCTGGACGTGGACGACCGGCCGGTGCAGGTCGTCGACGGCAACGGCGGGCTGGTCGCCGCCAGCGAGGACCTGGAGCGGATCAGCGGCACCGGCGTCGGCACGGAAAAGCCGCTGCCGGCCGCCACGGGGGAGCGGGGCGACGACGACGGGGACGACGACCGGGACGACGGTCACGGCTCCGGCGAGTCCCTCGAACCGGGCGAGATCGGCGAGCGGACCACCGTCGGCGACGGATCCGCGACGATCGACGGCGACACGGAGGACTACCGGTTCGCCGCCGTGTCCGTCGAGACCCGGGACCGCGGCCGGCTCACCGTCTACGCCGGTGCCCCGCTGTCCGCCGAGCACGGCGCCGTGGACACCGCGCTGACCGTCATGCTGATCGGCTTCCCGGCGCTGCTCGCGGTCGTGGCCTGGGTGACCTGGCTGGTCACCCGGCGCGCGCTGCGCCCGGTGGAGGGCATCCGGCGGGAGATGGCCGCGATCACCGCCAGCGAGGACCTCGCCCGGCGCGTCCCGGTGCCGGACACTCACGACGAGATCGCCCGGCTCGCCACCACGACCAACGAGACGCTGGCCGCGCTGGAGAGCTCGGTGGAACGGCAGCGGCGGTTCGTCGCCGACGCCTCGCACGAGCTGCGCAGCCCGATCGCCTCGCTGCGGACCCAGCTCGAGGTGGCCGCCGCCCATCCCGAGCTGCTCGACCTGGACGGTGCCGTCGAGGACACCGTGCGGCTCCAGCGGCTCGCCGCCGACCTGTTGCTGCTGGCCAGGCTGGACGCGGGGGAGCGGCCCGCCGACGCGCGGGTCGACCTCGCCGCGCTGGCGCGTGCGCAGGCGGCGGGCCGGGCCGGGGTGCGCGTGCGGGCCCGGGACGCGGTGGCGGTCGCCGGGTCCCGGGGCCAGCTGGAGAGGGTGCTGGGCAACCTGCTCGACAACGCGCAGCGGCACGCCCGCTCGGCGGTGGAGGTGTCCGTGCGCCGGGAGGGCGAGGTGGCGGTGGCCACGGTGGCCGACGACGGGGAGGGCGTCCCGGCGGCCGACCGGGAGCGGATCTTCGAACGGTTCGTACGGCTCGACGCGGCCCGCAGCCGTGACGACGGCGGTGCCGGTCTCGGGCTCGCCATCGCCCGTGACGTCGCCGTGCGGCACGGCGGCACGCTCACGGTCCGCGACGCCCCGGCAGGCGGTGCCCTGTTCGAGCTCCGCCTGCCGGTCGCCTAGGACCCGTCCCGCGGGACGTCCGGGGTCAGGGACGTCCCCGCTGGCCGCGCAGGTGCTCCGCGATGGGCCGGAGCGCCTTGTCGAGCTCCGTCAGGGCCTCGGGGGCCAGCAGGTCGATGAAGTGCCTGCGCACGGACGCCACATGGTGCGGGGCGACCTTCCGCATCGTCTCCAGGCCGTGCTCGGTGAGGACGGCGTAGAGCCCGCGGCGGTCGGACTCGCAGTTCTCCCGCCGGACCAGGTTCGCGTTCTCCATGCGGGTGATCTGGTGGGAGAGGCGGCTCTTGGACTGCAGGGTGGCGGCGGCGAGGTCGCTCATCCGCATCCTGTCGTCCTCCGACTCGGAGAGGTTCACCAGGATCTCGTAGTCGTTCATTGTCAGGCCGAAGGGCTGCAGATCCTTCTCCAGCTGGTGCGTCAACAGCCTGTTGACCTCCAGGTGGGTGCGCCAGGCACACTGCTCCGTATCGGTCAGCCAGCGGGTGGCCGTCTCGGTCTCCATGAATGAAGTCTACCTAAAATGTTGAAAGGCGAACTAGTGAGGGGTTTCCGGTGACGGTGACGGTGCGCACGCGTTCGATGTCACACTCCGCAGGTTACCGCTCACAGCCCGAAGCGGCGTTGGAGGTCCCCCAGCTGTCCGGGAAGCCCCGGTACCCCTGACCGGCCTCCCGGCGTGCCGGGCACCCCACCGCCGGGCACCCCCGCCTGCTGCGGAGCGACCCCCGTGGCCTGCTCCGTCATCAGCGCCTCGCTCGACTGCAACAGCACCGTCCCCGCTCCCGCGAACTCGAACTGGTGCTCCTCCCCGGAGGCCCCGCCCAGCCCCGTCATCGCACGTAGACCGCCCAGCAGGCCGGTCATGTACCCGTGGTCGTAGTGATGGCAGGGCGACGGGCAGTCGGCCCAGCCGACCAGGGCCTGCGGGTCCACCCGGATCGGAGGTTCCATGAACACCACCGGACCGTTCGACGCGGCCACGAACCTTCCGGTTCCGAGCAGGGTCAGAAAACCCGGCACGATCGACTGCTTGAGAGCGAGACTTGGCTGAAAAGCGAGCAGGTTGCCCGAGCGAATGGTCAGGTTGCCGTCCTGGAGGTCGTACGAATTCACGTCGAAGGCCCGGTCGGCGAGCAGCATCTTGCCCGACCCCTCGGCCACGACCCAGTCGCTCGCGTGCAGAGGCGAATGGAAGGACGTGCGCATCAGCCGGTCCAGCCGGCCGTGCCCGACGCCGTTGAAGTCGATCGTCCCGTAGTAGGCGATCATCTTCCCCTTCTGGAGGAACCACCGGCTTCCCCGGAGCTCCACGCAGAAGGTGTACGCGTCGACGTTGTCGTCGGCCGGCAGCGTCGCCGGGTCGTGGTGGACCGTGCTCACAGCTTCTCCTCCGAGGCCTGGACGAACACCGTGCCGCTGCCGCTCAGCTCCAGCTGGAACGCCTCCCCGGAGCCGCGGCCCACCATGTCCCGCCAGCCCAGCGCCGTGGACAGCCTGTTGCGCACGTCGCCGTGGTGGGCGACGTAGGCCTGCGGGTCGACGTGCACCGCCCGGTGCGGGGTGACCGGCACCTCGAAGACGCCCCCGTGGGCCATCACCGCCACCGCGCCGTGACCTCTCAGGGTGGTCGTGAACAGCCCCTGCCCGCTGACCTGGCCACGCACCATGCCCATGACCCCGCCCTGCGAGCCGAGGAACATCGTGCCCTGCTCCAGCGTCCCCTCGAAGGCGAGGAGCCGGTCCGCCTCCACGTACAGGGTGTCGCCCGAGAGAGTGATGACCTGCACATGGTGGCCGCCGTGCCCGAAGAACACCGTGCCGCTGCCCTCGACGGTCATCAGCGGGGTGTCCTCGTTCGCCACCCGGCGTCCGATCATCGACATGACGCCGCCCTGACCGCCGGTCGTGCTCGGGGTGAACGACACGTCCCCCTGATACGCGAGCATCGCGCCGCGCTGACTGAACAACCGCTGCCCGGGAGCCACGGTCGCCCGGACCATCTTGGAGTTGATCTCCTGGAAGGCCATGTCACACGTCCCCCGCGATCGTGTTGCGCTCGCTCGGCTGCACGTACACCAGTCCGTCGCCCTCGAAGCGGATCTGGAAGGCCTCGCCGCCGCCCTCGCCGAGCAGCGTGCGGAAGGTCACACCCGACTGGAAGGACTGCCGCAGGTTCCCCTGGTGCGCGACGTACGCCCCCGGGTCGACGGTCAGCGGGTACTGCGCGCTGACCCGCAGCACCACCGCCGGGCCGTCCGACATGATCGCCGCCTGCCCGTGCCCCTCGACCGTCGTGGTGAACAGCCCGTTGCCCTGGGCGGCGCCCCGGGTCCCGGTGAAGCTCGTGCCCGTGCGCAGCCCGGCGTCGGCCGCCAGGAAGTTGCTCGACTCGACGTACAGCGTGTCGCCCCGGAGCCCCACCAGCGTGATCTCCGAGGCCCGGTCCGCGAACCAGCAGGTCCCCTGCCCCCTCACCTCCATCACCGTCATCTGCTCGCCGGTGATCCGCCGGGTCACCATGCCCCGGAGGCCCTCACCGCCGCCGCTCAGCTTCTTGAAGGCCATCTCCCCGTCGTACGCGACCATCGAGCCGTTCTTCGCCTTCACGGCGTCCCCGGTCATGTCGACGGCGAGCACCTTGCTGCCTTGAAGTCGGAACATCGCCACAAATGAGAACGTAGCCGTCGAACGGGTCCGCCGACAGGCCCCGCGGGGGGACCCCGACCCCCTCACCCGGACGTGCCGCGGGTTTGCCACAATGGACCAGCGCTTGTGAGTGTGTTCACAAGGCATCGGCTCGCGATCGATCCCTCACCCACCCCTCTCCCACCGAAGGTGACCCGTGGACCTCAAGACCGCCACCGCCCTCCGCCGCCTCCGCCTGGTCTCGGGCCCCGAGGCGATCTCGTTCCTCCTGCTGCTCGTCTGCTCGGTCCTGAAGCGGACCACGGACTTCAACGCCGTACCGGTGATGGGCGCGGTCCACGGTGTCCTCTTCGTGCTGTACGTGCTCTTCTGGGCGGACGCCTGGAACCGCGCGAAGTGGCCCGTCGGCACGGCCGCCCTCTACTTCGTCCTGTCGGTCCTGCCGACCGGCGGCTTCTTCGCCGAGCGCCGGCTCAAGCGTGAGGCCGAGGACGCGGTCATCGCCTCGCGCGCCCGCCAGGAAGGGGTCGTCAACGCATGATCGTCGCCTTTTCCGTCACGCCGCTGGGCGTCGGCGAGGACGTCGGGGAGTACGTGGCCGACGCGGTCCGGGTGGTCCGCGAGTCGGGGCTGCCGAACCGCACCGACGCGATGTTCACGTCCGTCGAGGGCGAGTGGGACGAGGTCATGGACGTCGTCCGGCGGGCCGTGGCCGCCGTCGAGGCGCGGGCGCCGCGGGTGTCCCTGGTCCTCAAGGCGGACATCCGCCCCGGCGTCACGGACGGTCTGACGTCCAAGGTGGAGACGGTGGAGCGCCACCTCGCCGGCTGACACCGCCGACGGGCGGTGGTATCGAAAGGCGAGACGGGGCTGACCGGCATATGACCGGCCGGTAAGGTCTGGTGCCGTGCCGAAGCCCCTCAGCCTCTCCTTCGATCCCATCGCCCGCGCCGACGATCTCTGGAAGCAGCGCTGGGGCGGCGTGCCCTCGATGGCCGCGATCACCTCGATCATGCGCGCCCAGCAGATCCTGCTGGCCGAGGTCGACGCGGTGGTCAAGCCCTACGGCCTGACGTTCGCGCGCTACGAGGCGCTGGTGCTGCTCACCTTCTCCAAGTCGGGCGAGCTGCCGATGTCCAAGATCGGCGAACGGCTCATGGTGCACCCCACCTCCGTGACCAACACCGTCGACCGCCTGGTCAGGGCCGGTCTGGTCGACAAGCGCCCCAACCCCAACGACGGCCGCGGCACGCTCGCCAGCATCACCGACAAGGGCCGCGAGGTCGTCGAGTCGGCCACCCGCGACCTCATGGCCATGGACTTCGGCCTGAGCGCGTACGACGCCGAGGAGTGCGGCGAGATCTTCGCCATGCTCAGGCCGCTGCGGGTGGCGGCGGGGGACTTCAAGGCGGAGTGAGCCCGTCGGCGGGGCCGCCGGAAGATCGCCCGAAACGTGTGGTTACGCTCGTGGACATGAAAAAGAGCGTGCTGACCCGCTACCGCGTCATGGCGTACGTCACCGGTGTACTGCTGATCGCCCTGTGCCTGGGCATGATCGCCAAGTACGCCCTGGAGATGGACGGCGCCGCCGACTTCACCCGGGTCGTCAGCATCGCCCACGGCTGGCTGTACGTCATCTACCTCGTCTTCGCCTTCGACCTGGGCTCCAAGGCGAAGTGGCCGGTCAAGAAGCAGCTCTGGGTGCTGCTCGCGGGAACCGTCCCGACGGCCGCCTTCTTCGTGGAGCGCAGGATCAGCCGCGAGCTGGACGCCGAGGTGACCCGGCCCGCCCCGGCGCCCGCCGAGGCCTGACCCCCGCCGCACCGCCGTACGGACACCCGTACGGCGGTACCCCATCGACATTTACTTGGACGTCCTAGTAAATTCGAGGGTATGGACGCTGACGCCGTAGAGGAAGGCCGCCGCCGGTGGCAGGCCCGGTACGACGCCGCGCGCAAGCGTGACGCCGACTTCACCACGCTCTCCGGGGATCCCGTGGAGCCGGTGTACGGGCCCCGGGACGGGGACAGGTACGAGGGGTTCGAGCGGATCGGGTGGCCGGGGGAGTTCCCCTTCACCCGGGGGCTGTACCCCACCGGCTACCGCGGGCGGACGTGGACCATCCGGCAGTTCGCCGGGTTCGGGAACGCGGAGCAGACCAACGAGCGGTACAAGATGATCCTCCGCAACGGCGGAGGAGGGCTCTCCGTCGCCTTCGACATGCCGACGCTGATGGGCCGCGACTCCGACGACCCGCGCTCGCTGGGCGAGGTCGGGCACTGCGGGGTGGCCATCGACTCGGCCGCCGACATGGAGGTGCTGTTCAAGGACATCCCCCTGGGGGACGTCACCACCTCCATGACGATCAGCGGGCCCGCCGTGCCCGTGTTCTGCATGTACCTCGTGGCGGCCGAGCGGCAGGGCGTCGACGCCTCCGTGCTGAACGGCACGCTCCAGACGGACATCTTCAAGGAGTACATCGCCCAGAAGGAGTGGCTCTTCCAGCCCGAGCCGCACCTGCGCCTCATCGGCGACCTGATGGAGTACTGCGCGGCCGGCATCCCCGCCTACAAGCCGCTCTCCGTCTCCGGCTACCACATCCGCGAAGCCGGGGCGACCGCCGCCCAGGAGCTGGCGTACACGCTCGCGGACGGCTTCGGGTACGTCGAGCTGGGGCTCAGCCGGGGACTGGACGTCGACGTCTTCGCGCCCGGGCTGTCCTTCTTCTTCGACGCGCACGTCGACTTCTTCGAGGAGATCGCGAAGTTCCGCGCGGCCCGGCGCATCTGGGCGCGCTGGATGCGGGACGTGTACGGCGCGAACAGCGAGAAGGCGCAGTGGCTGCGGTTCCACACCCAGACCGCCGGTGTCTCGCTGACCGCCCAGCAGCCGTACAACAACGTCGTGCGCACCGCCGTGGAGGCGCTGGCCGCCGTGCTCGGCGGGACCAACTCCCTGCACACCAACGCCCTGGACGAGACCCTCGCGCTGCCCAGCGAGCAGGCCGCCGAGATCGCCCTGCGGACCCAGCAGGTGCTGATGGAGGAGACCGGCGTCGCCAACGTCGCCGACCCGCTGGGCGGTTCCTGGTTCGTCGAGCAGCTCACGGACCGGATCGAGGCGGACGCGGAGAAGATCTTCGAGCAGATCAGGGAGCGCGGGCTGCGCGCCCACCCGGACGGGCAGCACCCCATCGGCCCGATCACCTCCGGCATCCTGCGCGGCATCGAGGACGGCTGGTTCACCGGCGAGATCGCCGAGTCCGCCTTCCGCTACCAGCAGGCACTGGAGAAGGACGACAAGAAGGTCGTCGGCGTCAACGTGCACACCGGCTCCGTCACCGGCGACCTGGAGATCCTGCGGGTCAGCCACGAGGTCGAGCGCGAGCAGGTGCGGGTGCTCGGCGAGCGCAGGACGGCCCGGGACGACGCGGCCGTGCGCTTGGCGCTGGACGCCATGCTGGCCGCGGCCCGCTCCGGCGGCAACATGATCGAGCCGATGCTGGACGCGGTGCGCGCCGAGGCGACGCTCGGTGAGATCTGCGGGGTGCTGCGGGACGAGTGGGGGGTGTATACGGAGCCGGCGGGCTTCTAGGAGCCGGTGCCGGCGCGGCCGGGAGGGCTCCGCCTCCCGGCACCCGAACCTATGCCCGGCCGCCACCCGGGTCGGCGGGGCGGGAGGCCAGGCCCCACAGCAGTACCTGTGTGAAGCCCCGTACCCACTCCCCGTCCGCCGGTTCCGCGCTGACCAGGGTGCGGTGGACCACCGCACCCGCCACCACGTCGAAGATGAGGTCCGCGGTGCGGGCGGCCTCGGCCGGGTCGGGCTCGGCGGGCAGCTCGCCGCGCGCCTGGGCGCGGGACCTGCCCTCCAGCACCAGGCGCTTCTGCCGGTCGACGATGGAGGCGCGGATGCGTTCGCGCAGCGCGTCGTCCCGCGTGGACTCGGCCACCACCGCCATCAGCCCGCTCCTGGCCTCCGGCCGGGCCAGGATCGCCGCGAACTGAAGCACCACGCCCTCGATGTCGGCGGCCAGGCAGCCGCGGTCGGGCAGTTCGAGTTCGTCGAAGAGCTCCGCCACGGCGTCCACGACCAGTTCGTTCTTGCCGGCCCAGCGACGATAGAGGGTCGTCTTCGCAACCCCGGCCCGCGTCGCCACGTCTCCCAGGGTGAGCTTCGACCAGCCGAGGTCCACCAGGGCCGCCCGCGTGGCGGACAGGATCGCGGTGTCCGCCGCGGCGCTGCGCGGGCGCCCGGCACGGCCGGCGGGGGTGCTGCTCTGCATGTGCCGACCATAACCGCGTGTTTTCGCCGGCCCGCCGTGAGGGAGATCACCGGGGCGGGGTGTTCCGACGGCCCGTCATGGCATTACGCTACGACTCGTAGCGAAAGCGCGGGTGCGCCCGTGCCCGAGCGACGACCACGGGCGCAGGGTGGGGACCCGGCGCCGGACAACCCGTGCCAACGGCACACGTCAGGGCGGGCTTTCCCGACGCTTTTCACACACGCGCGCAGGACAGGGGAGGATAGACCCATGCAGCCACGGAACATGTCCATGAGCGGGGTCGTCGACCTCGCCGCGGTGAAGGCGGCCCAGGAGGCCAAGGCGAAGGCGGAGCAGGCTCGCGCCGAGGCCGCCCGGCACGGCGGAGCGGGGGGCGTCTCCCCGGCCGACCTCGTCATCGACGTCGACGAGGCACGCTTCGAGACCGACGTCCTGCAGCGGTCCACCGAGGTCCCGGTCGTCATCGACTTCTGGGCCGAGTGGTGCGAGCCCTGCAAGCAGTTGAGCCCCGTCCTGGAGCGGCTCGCCGTCGAGTACAACGGGCGCTTCCTCCTCGCCAAGATCGACGTCGACGCCAACCAGATGCTCATGCAGCAGTTCGGCGTCCAGGGCATCCCGGCCGTCTTCGCGGTCGTGGCCGGACAGGCGCTGCCGCTCTTCCAGGGCGCCGCGGGCGAGGCGCAGATCCGCCAGACCCTGGACCAGCTGGTGCAGGTCGCCGAGCAGCGCTTCGGCCTGACCGGTCTCGTCGTCGACCCGGAGGCGGAGCCCGGCGCGAACCCGGCCGACGCCCCCGAGCGTCCGGCCGGGCCGCACGACGCGGCGCTGGAGGCCGCGGTGCAGGCACTGGACGCCGGCGACCTGGCCGGTGCCGTCCGCGCGTACAAGAACGTGCTCAGCGACGACCCGGGCAACACGGAGGCCAAACTCGGCCTCGCCCAGGCGGAGTTGCTCCAGCGCGTGCAGGACGCCGACCCGCAGCGGGTCCGGCAGGACGCGGCCGACAAGCCGGACGACGCGCAGGCGCAGATCGCCGCCGCCGACCTGGACCTGGTGGGCGGTCACGTGGAGGACGCCTTCGGCCGGCTCATCGACACGGTGCGCCGCACGGCCGGTGACGACCGGGACGCCGTACGGGTGCGGCTGCTGGAGCTGTTCGAGGTGGTCGGCGCCGACGACCCGCGGGTGACGGCGGCACGCCGGGCGCTCGCCCGCGCCCTGTTCTAAGGGGGCGTTCCGGGGCCCGTCCGCCGGGCGGTCGCCGGCCGTCCGGCCGGGTGATGCCCGAGTGAGGGAACTGCCGACGAGACGTCATTGCGGCCGCGCTTTACCAAATCTTGGTAATCGCGGCCGCTGTTACTGCCAGTAAGGCAATGGCGTTGTTGTGTCGGATTCTGTCCAGCGATCAATAGTTTTGTCCCCCTCTCATGACACACCCAGCGTCGCCGTACGGGGCCGGCGTGTCGTCTCGCGGTTATCCGGCCGTTACTAGCCAGTAACGAACCCCCTTGTGTCGGCGGCGAGAATGCACCACGATCGGCGACGCTCGGTCCATTCCCGTAACCCGAAAGCCAGTCGGGTCGCGGGGGTTCCCTGGGTCCCCACCGAGCAGAGCCGGCGGCAGTGGCGCCGGCTCTTGGACAGGGGGGTCTTCACCCACCCGGTGAAGCCTGTCCAGCAGGGTTGTGCGTGATGCCTGTCAGGCGCGACCAGTGGTTGTCGCTCGGGGGTGATCGCCGGTGATTGGGGCGCGTTGTACGTGCCGCCGAGCGCAGGCGCTCTCCTTCCCGAGGACGTAGCACTTCTCCCATCCCTGCCAGGCCGAGCCACCGATCCCGGGGGCGGGCCGAGGCCAGGAGATGTACGTCCGAGAAGGAGGAAATATGGAGTCCCAGGTGCGTGGCGGGACCAGATGGAAGCGGTTCGCCGTCGTCATGGTGCCCAGCGTGGCCGCGACGGCCGCCATAGGCGTGGCGCTGGCGCAGGGTGCCCTGGCGGCGTCGTTCAGCGTCTCCGGCCAGTCGTTCAAGGTGACGGCCGACCAGCTCGACGGTACGGGCTTCGTCCAGTACGGGGCGATCGACTCGGGTTACACGCTCGACGGACAGAAGACGGCTCACCCCGTCGCCGTCTCGGCGTTCAAGTCCGCGTCGATCAAGGGCATGTGCCAGTCCGTGGTCACCCCGGACATCCCGCTCATCGGCTCGGTCAGCCTCATGCTGAAGGCCGGCGGCGGCAGCAAGGCGGTCGAGGCCGAGAACCTGTACATCGACGTCGAGCAGCTCGAGGCCGATGCCACGTTCCGCGGCATCGACATCGGCGTCGCGGCCAAGGACGCCGCCAAGGGTCCGGGCATCAAGAAGGGCGACACGGCGAACCCGTACGGGTTCTCGCAGCAGGCCGACTCGGTCACGCTGACCGGCGTGAAGCAGACGGCGTGGGCGACCACCGCCGGAACCTTCAAGCTCAGCGGTCTGAAGATGTCGCTGTCCAAGGGTGTCAAGGAGTGCTACTAAGCACTCGCTGACGGGCGGGGGAGCCGGTGGCGCCCCCGCCCGTCCACTCTCCGGCCGCGGCTTCACGCGCGGCCCACATCTCCACCACAGCAAAGCCGTACCAGGGAGCTGTTTTCCATGAGCGCCGAGACTCCTGCCGCAACCGGCCAGTTCAGCCGCCGGAGGCTGCAGTTCCGTGCCTGGCGAGGCGCGCGGCCGTTCTGGGCCGGTCTGTTCGTCGCCCTCGGCGGACTCCCCATCGCCTACTTCCCGTACGCGAACCTCCAGATCGGTCACCTGACGCTGGCGATGGCCACCACCGCGGGCGCCGGGTCCCTGATCATCGGCGTGCTGCTGGTCGTCCTGGGCGTCAGCCTGTGGTTCCAGAAGCACGTCCGGGTCTTCGCGGGCGTGGCGGCGATCCTGCTGGCCCTGGTGTCCATCCCCGTGTCCAACCTCGGCGGTTTCCTCATCGGCTTCCTGCTCGCGCTGGTCGGCGGAGCGATGGCCGTGTCGTGGGTACCGGGTCAGCCGCCGCAGGCCGAGCCGCCGGTGGACGGCAGGGGAACGGGCGACGCGCCCGAGGGCGTGGTCCCCGGCACCCCGGTGCCCGACGCGACGGTGCCGCAGCCGCGGGACGGCCTGGCCGACGGGGGCTCCCCCCAGGCCTACAAGTCCCTGGGGGAGAACGATCTGTCAGGAACGAGCCCGGCCAACGGGGCGAACGGGAGGCACAGTGCCGGCTGACGAGGTGACCCGCGGGACTGACGTGGAGTCGTTCCGTGTGAGAACCGGGCCGCGCCACGCGGCACCCAAGAAGCCGTTGTTCACCAGGTTCCACATGCCGGCCGGCAAGGCGATAGCCCTGGCCGCGATGCCCACGGCGGTCCTCATGGGGATGGGGTTCACGCCGACGCTGGCCCTCGCGGACGGCAACGACGCGGCGCCGCCGTCGAACAGCCTCACGGCCGACGAGTACAAGGACTGCGTGGCGGCCCTGGAGGACGCCGAGAAGGGCTCGTCGGAGTCCCCCGCACCGTCGCCCTCGGCGACCGACGGGGCCGACGGCGGCAAGGCCGACGACAAGGGTGACGCGACGGAGCCGGATCCCTCGGCCTCCGGCGACGCGGACCAGGACAGCGGCAAGGGCGCCGGACAGGGCGCCGATTCGTCCTCTTCGCCGGATTCAGGTTCCGACGACAAGGCCGAGCCCACACCCTCCGTGTCCCCCGAGGCGCAGAGCCAGGAGAAGGCACCCGCCGCCGAGACCCCGTCGCCCTCGCCGTCCGAGAGCGAGAAGGGCGGTGTGCTGAAGGACCTCGGCGACACCATCGAGGGCATCTTCACCGGCGGCAGGACCGAGGAGAGCCCCAGCCCCACGCCCACCCCGACGGCCTCCGCGAGCGCCGCCGAGGATCCCGCCGGCACCGTCGAGGACACCGTCGACAAGGCCACCGGGACGGCGAAGGACACCGTCCGGGACGCCACCGACGCGGCGTCCGAGGCGGCCGAGGACACCGGGAAGACGGCGGACGAGGCCGTGCAGGAGGCGACGGAGGCCGCCGAGGAGGCCACCGCCTCACCCAGCCCCGACGCGTCCGAGAGCGCCGGCACGGACGTGGACGACTGCCCGGTCGCCACCGACGCGGAGGGCGGCGTCGACAACCAGGTGCCGCTCCCGGACGACCCCTGGTACCTCAACGCCAGCTCGCTGCTGCTCAAGGGCGCCTCGTACAAGGGCATCGTCGAGGTCAGGACGGCCAACGGCACCACCAAGAAGGTGCTGAAGTACGTCATCTCGAACGGCACCGACATCGGCGACCTGCACCAGACGGTGAAGGACGAGCAGTCCGGCAAGACCTACCACGTGCAGGCGGCCAAGGGCTCGACGTCCACGATCCGCGACGGCGAGACGGTGATGTACACGGAGAGCATCTCGGGCAACCTGCTCGGGCTGATCCCGATCACCTTCGACCCGGAGAACCCGCCGCCGCTGGACATCCCGCTGATCTACTTCACCAAGGTGACGGTCGTCCAGGCCGGTCAGTTCGGCGGCACCCTGCACGTCCCCGGGCTGCACCAGTACACGAGCTGAGCACGCCCCCGCGCCCGTCCGGGAGCCGCGCAACACCGAGGGCGCCCCCTGAACCACAGGGGGCGCCCTCGTCGTGCGTCGCGGACGGCGTCAGGCGCGGCGCGTCTCGCCGAGGTGGTGCACGCGGACCATGTTGGTGGTGCCGGGCACGCCGGGGGGCGAGCCGGCGGTGATCACGACGACGTCGCCGTCGTTGAAGCGGCTCAGCTTCACCATCTCCTGGTCCACCAGCTCGACCATCTCGTCCGTGCTGGCGACGAACGGCACCACGTGCGGCTCCACGCCCCAGCTCAGCGCCAGCTGGTTGCGGGTGGACTCGTCGGTCGTGAAGGCGAGGATCGGCTGGGCGGCGCGGTAGCGGGACAGCCGGCGGGCGGTGTCGCCGGACTGGGTGAACGCCACCAGGCCCTTGCCGCCGAGGAAGTCGGCGATCTCGGCGGCGGCCCGGGCCACCGAACCGCCCTGCGTGCGCGGCTTCTTGCCCGGGACCAGCGGCTGGAGGCCCTTGGAGAGCAGCTCCTGCTCGGCCGCGGTGACGATCTTCGACATCGTCTTCACGGTCTCGATCGGGTACGCGCCCACGGACGACTCCGCCGACAGCATGACCGCGTCCGCGCCGTCCAGGATCGCGTTGGCCACGTCGGAGGCCTCGGCGCGGGTCGGCCGGGAGTTGGTGATCATCGACTCCATCATCTGGGTCGCCACGATCACCGGCTTGGCGTTGCGCCGGCACAGCTCGATCAGGCGCTTCTGCACCATGGGGACCTTCTCGAGCGGGTACTCGACGGCCAGGTCGCCACGGGCGACCATCACACCGTCGAACGCCATCACGACGGCCTCCATGTTGTCGACCGCCTGGGGCTTCTCCACCTTGGCGATCACCGGGACGCGGCGGCCCTCCTCGTCCATGACGCGGTGCACGTCGGCGACGTCCTTGGCGTCCCGGACGAAGGAGAGGGCGACCAGGTCGCAGCCCATGCGCAGCGCGAAGCGGAGGTCCTCGACGTCCTTCTCGGACAGCGCGGGCACGTTCACCGCGGCACCGGGCAGGTTGATGCCCTTGTGGTCGGAGATGACGCCGCCCTCGATGACGATCGTCCGCACCCGGTGGCCCTCGACCCCGGTGACCTTCAGCTCGACGTTGCCGTCGTTGATGAGCACCTGGTCGCCCTTGGTCACGTCGCCGGGCAGGCCCTTGTACGTCGTGCCGCAGATCGTCCGGTCGCCCGGCACGTCCTCGGTGGTGATGGTGAACTCGTCACCGCGCACCAGCTCGACGGGGCCCTCGGCGAAGGTCTCCAGGCGGATCTTGGGGCCCTGCAGGTCGGCGAGGACGCCGATGGCCCTGCCGGTCTCCTTGGCGGCGGCCCGGACACGGTCGTAACGCCCCTGGTGCTCGGCGTGGGTGCCGTGGCTGAAGTTGAAGCGGGCCACGTTCATGCCGGCTTCGATCAGGGCGACGAGCTGCTCGTGGGAGTCGACCGCGGGGCCGAGAGTACAGACGATTTTCGAACGGCGCATGGGGGCGATCCTATCGGTTTGTTTCGCTGCGGAATATTCCGTCTGGCGGAAAATACAAAAGGGCGGGATGCCGCTCAGGTGAGATTCCCCGAACCATTTACCAGCGCGTAGGTTTGTGTCGCGATCTCCATTTCCTCGTCGGTCGGCACCACGGCCACCGCCACCCGTGCGGACGGCGGAGAGATCAGCCGCGCCCCGTCGCCGCGCACGGCGTTCAGGTCCGCGTCGACCGCCAGGCCCATTCCCTCCAGGCCCGCCACGGCGGCTTCCCGCACCGGTGCCGCGTTCTCGCCGACCCCGGCCGTGAAGACGACCGCGTCCACGCGTCCGAGAACGGCGTAATAGGCACCGATGTACTTCTTCAGCCGGTGAATGTAGATGTCGAAGGCCAGTCGCGCCCGTTCGTCACCGTCGTCCATCCGGCGGCGGATCTCCCGCATGTCGTTGTCACCGCACAGACCGATCAGACCGCTCCTCTTGTTGAGGAGATCGTCGATCTCGTCGGCGGACATTCCGCCGACCCGCATCAAATGGAAGATGACGGCCGGGTCCATGTCTCCCGAGCGCGTACCCATCACGAGCCCCTCCAAAGGCGTCAGCCCCATGGAGGTGTCCACGCAGCGACCGCCGCGCACGGCCGAGGCGGACGCCCCGTTGCCCAGGTGCAGCACGATGACGTTCACCTCCTCCGGCGTCCGGCCCAGCAGCTTCGCCGTCTCCCGCGAGACGTACGCGTGCGAGGTGCCGTGGAAGCCGTAGCGCCGGACGCGGTGGGCGTCGGCGGTCTCCACGTCGATGGCGTACCGGGCGGCGGACTCCGGCATCGTCGTGTGGAAGGCGGTGTCGAAGACGGCGACCTGCGGCAGGTCCGGGCGCAGTGCCCGCGCGGTGCGGATGCCGGTGAGATTCGCCGGGTTGTGCAGCGGGGCGACCGGGATCAGGCGCTCGATCTCGGCCAGCACGGCGTCGTCGACCACGGTCGGCTCGGTGAAACGCTTTCCGCCGTGCACCACCCGGTGCCCGACCGCGGCCAGCTCCGGCGAGTCCAGGCCGAGCCCGTCCTTGGCCAGCTCCGCCGCCATGCACTTCAGCGCGGCCTCGTGGTCGGCGACGGGCCCGTCCCACTCGCGGGCCGCGCCGTCCGCCGGGGTGTGAATGAGCCGCGAGGTCTCCTCGCCGATCCGCTCGACGAGGCCCACCGCCAGCCGGCTGTGATCGCGCATGTCGAGCAGCTGGTACTTCACCGACGAGGAGCCGGAGTTGAGGACGAGGACACGGGTGGGGCTCACAGGTCGGACGCCTTCTCGCTCGGGGACTGCTGGGCCTGGATCGCCGTGATGGCGACGGTGTTGACGATGTCCTGGACGAGCGCGCCCCGGGACAGGTCGTTGACGGGCTTGCGCAGGCCCTGGAGGACCGGGCCGACGGCGACGGCGCCGGCCGAGCGCTGCACGGCCTTGTACGTGTTGTTGCCGGTGTTCAGGTCGGGGAAGATCAGCACGCTGGCCTGCCCGGCGACCTCGGAGCCGGGCAGCTTGGTCGCGGCGACCGACGGCTCGACGGCGGCGTCGTACTGGATCGGTCCCTCGACCCGCAGGTCGGGGCGGCGCGAGCGGACCAGCCCGGTCGCCTCGCGCACCTTGTCGACGTCCGCGCCGGTGCCGGACGTGCCGGTCGAGTACGACAGCATCGCGATCCGCGGATCCACGCCGAACTGCGCCGCCGTGGCCGCCGACTGCGTCGCGATGTCGGCGAGCTGCTCGGCGTCCGGGTCCGGGTTCACCGCGCAGTCGCCGTAGACGAGGACCTTGTCGGCCAGGCACATGAAGAAGACGGAGGAGACGATCGACGCCTCCGGCCTGGTCTTGATGATCTCGAAGGCCGGGCGGATGGTCGCCGCCGTCGAGTGCACGGACCCCGACACCATGCCGTCGGCCAGCCCCTCCTGCACCATGAGCGTGCCGAAGTAGTTGACGTCGGAGACCACGTCGTAGGCCAGCTCCACGGTGACGCCCTTGTGGGCGCGCAGGGCCGCGTACTTCTCGGCGAAGGAGTCGCGCAGCTCGGACACCGCCGGGTCGATCAGCTCGGCGGCGCCCAGGTCGATGCCCAGGTCGGCGGCCTTCTTGCGGATCTGCTCGGCCGGACCGAGCAGCGTCAGCTCGCACACGCCCCGGCGCAGCAGCACCTCCGCCGCGTGCAGCACCCGCTCCTCGGTGCCCTCGGGCAGGACGACCCTGCGCGGATCGGAGCGGGCCTGCTCCAGCAGCTGGTGCTCGAACATCATCGGGGTGACCCGGTCGCTGCTCGGCGCCGAGACCCGCTTGCTGAGGTCGGCGGTGTCGACGTACCGCTCGAAGAGGCCGAGGGCGGTCTCCGCCTTGCGCGGGGTGGCCGCGTTCAGCTTGCCCTCCAGGGAGAACAGCTGCTCGGCGGTGGGGAAGCTGTTGCCGGTCACCGACAGCACCGGCGTGCCCGGGGCGAGCCGGGCGGCGAGGGTGAGGATGCCCTCGCCCGGCACCTCGTCCAGGGTCAGCAGCAGCCCGGCGATCGGCGGGGTGCCGGCGCTGTGCGCGGCCAGCGTGCCGATCACCAGGTCGGCACGGTCGCCGGGGGTGATCACCAGGCAGCCGGGGGTCAGCGCGGCCAGCAGGTTGGGCAGCATGGCCCCGCCGAAGACGAAGTCCAGCGCGTCGCGGGCGAGCCCCGAGTCGTCCCCGAGGACCACCTCGGCGCCGAGGGTGTGCGCGATCTGGGAGACGGTCGGCGCCGACAGCGCGGGCTCGTCGGGCACCACCCAGCAGGGCACCGGCAGCCGGTTCGCGACCCGCTCGGCGATCTCGTCCCGGTCCTCGCGGGCGACCCGGTTGGTCACCATGGCCAGGACGTCGCAGCCCAGCCCGTCGTAGGCGCGGAAGGCGTTGACGGTCTCGGCGAGCACGGACTCCGCGGTCTGCTTGCGGCCGCCCACGACCGGGAGCACCGAGGCGCCGAACTCGTTGGCGAGCCGGGCGTTCAGCGACAGCTCGTCCGGGAGCTGGGTGTCGGCGAAGTCGGTGCCGAGGACCAGGACGACGTCGTAGTCCCGGGCGACCAGGTGGAACCGGTCGACCAGCGCGGACACCAGCTCGTCCGTGCCCTGTTCGGCCTGGAGCGCGGACGCCTCCTGGTAGTCGAGGCCGTAGACGGTCGCCGGGTCCTGCGAGAGCCGGTAGCGGGCGCGCAGCAGCTCGAAGAGGCGGTCCGGCCCGTCGTGGACCAGGGGCCGGAAGACGCCCACCCGGTCGACCTGCCGGGTCAGGAGCTCCATGACCCCCAGCTCGACGACCTGGCGGCCGTCGCCGCGGTCGATACCGGTCAGGTACACGCTGCGCGTCACGCGTGCTCTCCGTTTCGTCTGAGGGCGATCGTCCGGCGGCCGGCTCCGTACACAAAAATCGCCCACCGGGGTGAGCGGAACCATCTTGACAATACCTCTCCCAATAGATAAGGCGCCCGTCAGTGAGCCGTGCTCGAGGGCGGCTAGGGTGCCGACCGTACGGAAGCGGCATCCCCTTGGGCGACGTGAAAGAATCGGACGTGGCTCACCGGTGTCCACAGCGAGCAGGAGACACAGCACGATGCGTATCGGAGTTCTCACCGCAGGCGGCGACTGCCCCGGCCTGAACGCAGTGATCCGGTCGGTCGTGCACCGAGCGGTCGACAACTACGGCGACGAGGTCATCGGCTTCGAGGACGGCTACGCGGGCCTCCTGGACGGCCGTTACCGCGCCCTCGACCTGAACGCGGTCAGCGGCATCCTGGCGCGCGGCGGCACCATCCTCGGCTCCTCCCGGCTGGAGCGCGACCGGCTCCGCGAGGCCTGCGAGAACGCCGGCGACATGATCCAGAACTTCGGCATCGACGCGCTGATCCCCATCGGCGGCGAGGGCACGCTGACGGCGGCCCGGATGCTGTCCGACGCGGGGCTGCCGGTGGTGGGCGTGCCCAAGACGATCGACAACGACATCTCCTCCACCGACCGCACCTTCGGCTTCGACACGGCCGTCGGCGTGGCGACGGAGGCGATGGACCGCCTCAAGACCACCGCCGAGTCCCACCAGCGCGTGATGGTCGTCGAGGTCATGGGCCGGCACGCCGGCTGGATCGCCCTCGAGTCCGGCATGGCCGCCGGCGCCCACGGCATCTGCCTGCCCGAGCGGCCCTTCGACCCCGCGGACCTGGTCAAGATGGTCGAGGAGCGGTTCGCCCGCGGCAAGAAGTTCGCCGTCGTCTGCGTCGCCGAGGGCGCCCACCCCGTCGAGGGCTCCATGGACTACGGCAAGGGCGCGATCGACAAGTTCGGCCACGAGCGCTTCCAGGGCATCGGCACGGCACTGGCGTACGAGTTGGAGCGCAGGCTCGGCAAGGAGGCCAAGCCGGTCATCCTCGGCCACGTGCAGCGGGGCGGCACCCCGACCGCCTACGACCGGGTGCTCGCCACCCGCTTCGGCTGGCACGCGGTGGAGGCCGCGCACCGGGGCGAGTTCGGCCGGATGACCGCGCTGCGCGGCACGGACGTCGTCATGGTGCCGCTGGCCGAGGCCGTGACCGAGCTGAAGACGGTGCCGAAGGACCGCATGGACGAGGCCGAGTCGGTCTTCTGAGCCGGGGAGGGGCCCGCCCGGGCCCCGCGTCCCGTCAGGCCGGGTCCCGCACCACCGCGGCGGTGAGGCGCGCCGCCAGCGCCGCGACCGCGCCACGCAGTTCCTCCCCGCCCTCGACGCGGAAGGCGAACGGCAGCCGCGCCAGCCACTCCTGCGCGTACATGCCCGGGTTGCGGGTGCTGCCGGTCAGCACGCACCCGTCCCCCGAGGGTTCGAGCCGTCCCATGGGCGGCCGGATCCAGGGCGCCACCTCGCCCGGCGGGGCGTCGAACACCACGCGGGTGGCGAACTCCCAGCCGAGTCCCAGGTGCTCCTCCAGCACCGCCACCGGGTCCAGGTCCGCGGGCGGTGCGAAGGCGTGCCCGGTGGGCCGGACCGTGCGTATCCGGTCGACCCGGTAGGTGCGGATCGCGTCGGCGCGCAGGGAGTGGCACAGCAGGTACCAGCGGCCGTGGCGGACGACGAGGGACCACGGCTCCACCTCGGTCTCCCACGCGTCGCCGGTCTCGGGGCGGTACCCGACCAGCACGCGGTGCCGGGCCGCGACGGCGTCGACGAGGTCGCTGGTGACGGCCGGATCCGGGCGGACCGCGTACGGGTCGGGCGCGGCCGACGCGTACTCCCGCAGCAGGGCCGCCTGCCGGCCGACGCTCTCCGGCAGCGCCTTGACGACCTTGCCGAGGGCGCTGCCGACCAGGTCGTCGGCGTCGGCGTCGGCCGCGGCCGGCTGGTCGCCGAGCACCGCCATCACCAGGCCGAGCGCCTCGGCCTGCGTGAAGTGCACGGGCGGCAGCCGCGTCCCGCGCCCCAGCCGGTACCCGCCGTGCGGCCCCCGGACCGACTGCACGGGGATGCCGGCCTCCCTGAGGATCCCGACGTACCGGCGCGCGGCCCGCTCCGTGACCCCCAGCCGCTCGGCGAGGTCGCCGGCCGTCGTTCCCGGGCGGGCCCGGAGTATCTCCAGGGTGCGCAGCGCTCGCGCGGTGGGGCTGAGATCGTTCGGCACGGCAGCAGGCTAGGGCCTGCCGTCATGCCGACGTCGCGGGCCGGGACGCACCGTCCGTCCCAGCAGGCCCGATCCGAACGACAGACCCCAGGGCCTGCCGGTCACGGTCGCGGGGGAAGCGGCAGCGGATTGTCCGGAACTCCTCCTACGGTGAAGCCCTCGCGGGGGACACCCCGTGTTCGCGCGGTCTCCGCGGCAGGGGACCGCCGTACCCGAAGAAGGAGAACCGACCATGGACATCCTGCTCGTCGGCGGCCTGTGGCTGGACGGGTCCGTGTGGCACCGCGTCGCGTCCGCGCTGGAGCCGCTCGGCCACCGCCCCGTGCACGTCACCCTGCCCGGCCAGGGCGACGGCGCCCGGTCCGCGACGCTCGACGACCAGGTGGCCGCGGTGCTCGCCGCGGTGGACGCGGCGCCCGGCAGGCCCATGGTGGTGGGGCACTCCGCCGCCTCCACCCTGGCCTGGCTCGCCGCCGACCGGCGCCCGGAGCGGCTGGCCAAGGTCGCCCTCGTCGGCGGCTTCCCGACCGGCGACGGGCAGCCCTACGCCGACTTCTTCGAGGTCCGCGACGGTGCGATGCCCTTCCCCGGCTGGGAGCCGTTCGAGGGGCCGGACGCCGCCGACCTCGACCCGGACGCCAGACGGAAGCTGGCGGACGCGGCGATTCCCGTGCCCGAGGGCGTGGCCCGGGGCGTGGTGCGGCTCGCGGACGAACGGCGGTTCGAGGTCCCGGTCGTGGTCGTGTGCCCGGAGTTCACCGCCGCGCAGGCGCGGAAGTGGATCGACGCCGGCGACGCCCCGGAACTCGCCCGGGCCGGGCACGTCGACTTCGCCGACATCGACTCGGGCCACTGGCCCATGATCACCAGGCCCGCCGAGCTCGCCCGGATCCTGGCCGCCGCCGCCGACGCGGCCTGACCGGCCGCGCCTCACTCGGTGTGCGTGCGCACCACCGCCCAGAAGTGCTCCACGATCCGGTCGAGGTAGTCGCGGCCGGCCGCGCTGGAGTCGCCGCTCCCGCCGCCCCAGCGGAGGGTGGCGACCATGTGCCCCTGGTAGTCCTGGTGCAGCTCCTGGAGCACGTCCTCCAGGAGCCGCCGGTCCAGGGGGGCGATCTTCGAGACCGGCCGCACGTACCCCTGCCAGCGGGTGTTCACCGCGCTGCGCAGCAGGTCGGCGAGTTTCCCGTCGCGCCCCGTGACGCTGACGAAGTCGGGCAGCCCGAGGCCGAGCACGTCGGCGAGCGCGGACGACTGGCGGTCGGTGCCGCGCCAGTCGTCCTTCTCCTCCATCCGCAGGTAGACGTCCGGGCCGAGCCCGACGGCACGCGCCACGTCCTCGGGTGCGAGCCCGCGGGCCAGGCGGTGCTCGCGCAGGGTCTGCGGGCGGCCGATGAGTTCACCGGGCGAGCACCACAGCACGCCCGCGAGGGCCGTGAGTTCGGGGCTGCCGGGGGAGACGAGCCCCCGTTCCCAGGCGACGACGAGGTCCGGGGTCACGTACGGCAGCCCGTACGACACCCGCATGCCGTGGGCGACGTGCTCGGGGGCCATGCCGAGGGCGGCACGCAGGCGGCGGGCGGCGAGGGCGTTGAACGGGGGACCCGACTGGTTCGGGTGGGGTGAGGGTCGGCGCACGGGCCACACCGTAGGGGCCCGTGCGCGGCTTGACTACGGTCTGTTCACCCAGCGATACGGATGGTGCGAACCTACGGGCGGGCACGGCCGCCGTCCCGCTCACCCCTTCACCGCCCCGCCCAGCGCGAAGCCGCCGCCGAGCCGCCGGGAGATCAGCACGTACAGCAGGATCACCGGCGTCGAGTAGACGATCGAGAACGCCGCCAGCTGCCCGTACGCCACCATGCCCCGGTTGCCGAAGAAGTCGTTGACGCTCACCGACGCCGGCATTCGGTCCGGGGAGAGCAGCAGCATGAAGGGGACGAAGAAGTTGCCCCACATCATCACGAACGAGAAGACCGTCACCACCGCCACGCCCGGCCCCATCAGAGGCAGCACGATCCGCAGCAGCGACTGGAACGAGGAGGCGCCGTCCGTCCACGCCGCCTCCTCCAGCTCCTTGGGCACGCCGTCCATGAAGTTCTTCATCAGCCAGATGGCGAACGGCAGTTGGGACGCGGCGAAGAAGAAGACCGTGCCCTGGAGGGTGTCGATCAGGTTGACCCGCACGAACAGCGCGTAGACCGGCACCATGATCGCGGTGATCGGCAGGCTGGTCGCGAACAGGACGGTCAGCAGGAACGGCCGGTTCAGCCGGGACCGGAAACGGGACAGCGGGTACGCCGCGAGCGCCGCGCACACCACCGTCAGCAGGGTCGCGCCGCCGCACAGCACCAGGCTGTTGAGCAGCGGGGTGAAGGTGATGTCGTCGGTGAGGATCGCGTCGAAGTTGTCCAGGGTCAGGCCGTCGGGAGCCTTCACCCGCAGGTTCGCGTGCGGGTCGAGGGCGGACAGCACCACCCACGCCAGCGGCAGCACGAAGGCGGCGGCGGCCACCAGCAGTCCGGCGTCGGCGGCCAGCCGCCGCCTCGTGCGACGGGAGGCGGGTGTGCGCGTCGTGCGGGCCATGGGCGGTCAGACCTCCGTCCGCAGCAGGCGCAGGTACACGACCGAGAACAGCGAGCCGATCAGCAACAGCAGCAGCGCCACCGCCGTGCCGTAGCCGATCAGGCTGTTCTGGAAGGCCTGTTCGTACATGAAGAGCGGCAGCGTCTGGCTCCTGCCGCTGGGGCCGCCGCGCGTCATCACCCAGATCAGGCCGAACACCGAGAGCGTCTGGAGGGTGTTGAGCATGAGGTTGGTGCCGATGGAACGGCGGATCATCGGCAGCGTGATGTGCCACATGCGACGCCAGCCGCTCGCCCCGTCCACCTCGGCGGCCTCGGTGATCTCCTTCGGGATGTCGTTCAGGGCGGCCGAGTACACCAGCATCGAGAACGCCGTGCCCCGCCAGACGTTGGCGAAGGACACCGCCAGGATCGGCAGCGTGAACAGCCAGTTCTGGGTGGGCAGATGGAGCTGGTCGAGGATGGCGTTGAGGGTGCCCTCGCGGCGGAAGAAGGCGTAGAGCAGGAAGCCCGCCACCACCTCCGGCAGCACCCACGCAGTGACGACGATGCCGCCGGTGAGCGTACGGACCGGCTTCGAGGCCCGCCGCATCAGCGAGGCCAGCGCGAGCCCCAGGGTGTTCTGCCCGATCAGCGACGACAGCACCGTGAAGACCAGCGTCAGCCACACGGCGTTGAGGAACGCCTCGTCCCGGAAGGCCCGCCGGAAGTTGTCGAACCCGACGAAGGACTCCTCGGCCTGTCCGGTCAGCTGGAGGTCGGTGAAGGCGATGACGACGCAGTAGACGATGGGGCCGGCGAGGAAGAGCAGCAGCAGGACGACGGCGGGGGAGACGGGGAGGACTCGGAGCAGGGAGCGGCGCACGGAGCCCGGCCCCGGGCGGGCCGGGGCGGCGGCGGGCGGGCCCGGCGGGACCTCGCGGACCTCCGGGCCCGTGTGCCGCGGCGCGGCCGCGGTCACCCGCCGACCACCTGGTCGTCCGTGGCCTCCCTCAGCGCCTCGTCGTAGCCGCGCGCCGCCTCCTCGACCGACAGGTCACCGGTCGTCACGCCCTCCATCGCCTCCTGGACGGCGACGGAGACCTTCGGGTAGGCCGGGTAGGCGGGCCGGTAGTGGGTGCTGGCGACCAGGTCGGTGAAGAACTCGATGCCGGGCTGGGCGCGGATGTACGCGGGGTCGCTCGCGACGTCCTCGCGGACCGCGATGCCGGAGTTGGCGATGTACCACTTCTGCGCGTTCGCCCTGGTCTGCATGGTCTTGACGAACTCGAAGGCCAGGTCCGGGTTGGCCGCCTTGGCGGGGATCGCCCAGGTCCAGCCGCCGGACATGCTC
Organism: Streptomyces sp. 63XJN7_1_ISO-PGPR-S23-121; assembly: GCF_056173025.1. Taxonomy (NCBI): domain Bacteria; kingdom Bacillati; phylum Actinomycetota; class Actinomycetes; order Kitasatosporales; family Streptomycetaceae; genus Streptomyces; species Streptomyces sp. 63XJN7_1_ISO-PGPR-S23-121. Next base: position 1,412,286 of record NZ_CM149653.1, read on the forward strand.
ACCTTGCCGGGCGCCTGGCCCTTCTGGGTCGGCATGGCGGCCAGACCCAGCTCCTTCGACCACTCGGGCCACTCGTGGCCGCTGCCCTCCAGCCAGTCCTGGGGCAGCCAGGAACCGTCCAGGGCGATGCCGAGCCTGCCCTGCGGGAGGAGTTCGCCGCGGACCGTGGTGGAGAAGTTGGGGTCGAGCGCGTCGGACACCTCCGGGCCGAGCTTCTCCTTGTAGACCGTCTCGACGAAGGCGAGGGAGTCCCTGAAACCCTGCCCCGCCGTGATCCACTTCCTGCTGTCCTTGTCGTACAGCGGGTCGGTGGTCCCGTCGTTCGTGCCGTACAGCAGCATCTCGAAGCCCTGCATGGTGGCGGCCTCGCCGGCGGGCTTGCCCGTGTACACGTTGAGGGGCGTGACGCCGGGGACCCTCTCCTTGATGGTGCGGGCCGCCGAGAGCACGTCGTCCCAGGTCCGCGGCTGCCAGTCGGCGGGCAGACCGGCCTTGGCGAAGACGTCCCTGCTGAACCACAGCCCGCGGGTGTCCGTGCCGTCCGGGACGCCGTACGTCCTCCCGTCCTCGCCCCTGGCCGCCGCCTTCGCGGTGTCGACGAACCGGTCCCAGTCCTGCCACCGGGCGAGGTAGGCGTCGAGCGGCTTCAGGTACCCGCTGGTGATGTCGGAGTTGATGAGGAAGGTGTCCTCGTAGACCAGGTCCGGCGCGGTCTTGGGGGAGCGCAGCATCTGCTGCACCTTGGTGTAGTACTCGGAGTCCGGGGCCTTGATCGGGACGAGCTCGACCTTCTTGCCCGGATGGGCCTTCTCGAACTGCTTCTTGATGTCGGCGAGGTAGGTGTCCATCACCTTGACGGAGTTGTCCGTCGACTGCTTGTAGGAGACCTTCACCGTGTCCGGATCGCTGCCGGAACCGCCCGAACAGGCGGCGAGTGCGGTGGAGGCGAGCGCGGTCAGGGTGACGAGAGAGGTGAACCGGACGATGGAACGCACGGGCAACGACCTCCTGCGGGCGCACTACGTTGTGGCCGGGACGGCTGCCCGGCGAACGTAAGAGGGGCGCTCCGGCCGGGTCAATGCGTGTGCCGTGGATTACCTGTGTTCATCTGCCCCGCTCCGTCCCCCGGACCCACCGGTACACCAGCTCCGGGCGCCCCACCTGTCCGTAGAGCGGACGCCGCCGCGCCCGGCCGGTGTCCACCAGGTGTTCCAGGTAACGGCGGGCGGTGATCCGCGAGATGCCCACGGCCTCGGCCGCCCCGGCCGCCGTGAGGCCCTCCTCCGTGTCCCGCACGGCGACCGTCACCCGTTCCAGCGTGGGCGCGCTGAGCCCCTTCGGCAGCGCCGCCGGGCCGGGGGCCCGCAGCGTGGCCAGCGCCCGGTCCACCTCCTCCTGGCCGCTCGCCTCCCCGGCGGTGCCCCGGAACTCGGCGTACCGCACCAGCCGGTCCCGGAGCGTGGCGAAGGTGAAGGGCTTCAGCACGTACTGGACGACGCCCAGCGACACGCCCTCCCGCACGACCGTCAGGTCCCGGGCCGACGTCACCGCTATCACGTCGGTGTGGTGCCCGGCCGCCCGCAGGGAACGGGCGAGCTGGAGCCCGTGCACGTCCGGCAGGTGCAGGTCGAGCAGCAGCAGGTCGACCTGCGTGCGGTCCAGCACCCGCCGCGCCTCCGCACCGGTGTGCGCGGTGCCGACGGCCGTGAACCCCGGCACCCGCCCGACGTACATGACGTGCGCGTCGGCGGCGACGGGGTCGTCCTCGACGACGAGCACCCGGATGGGCTGCTGCTCGCTCATGGCCGGCCTCCGCACCCCGGTCCGCGCGCCCCGGCGACGGCCACGCCACCGGACGTCCGGCGGACGGCCGGGATACGGGCGGAGCCGTCGGTGACCGGGGCCCACCGGCGCCGCTCGCCCGCAGAGGCGGGGCGGGGTGGCCGGGTGCGGCGGTCGGTGGCCGGGACGTGGAGGGTGGTCATGCGGTGGCTCCCGGGGTCGGTGCGGCCGTCCGGAGAGCCGGTGCGGCCGTCCGGGGGGCCGGTGCGGCCGTCCGGGGGGCCGGTGCGGCCGTGCCGGTGCCGGCCAGCGGCAGCCGGGCCTCGAAGCGGGCGCCGCCCTCCTCGGCCTCCGCCACCGTCAGCGTGCCCCCGTGCCGGTGCACCGCCTGACGGACCAGCGCGAGCCCCAGGCCCCGCCCGCCGGGTCCGGCCGGCTTGGTCGAGAAGCCCCGCTGGAAGAGCAGCTCCGCGTGGGCCGGGTCGACGCCCGCGCCGGTGTCCGACACCCGCAGCACCAGCTCCGGGCCGCCCCCGTCCGCACCCGTGCCCGTGTACGCCGCCACCGTCACCCGCGAGGGCACCCGTCCCTGGGCCGCGTCCACCGCGTTGTCGATCAGGTTGCCCAGGATGGTCACCAGGTCCCGGGAGGGCAGGGACGGCGGCAGCAGCCCGTCGTCCAGCCGGCTGTCCTGCGACACCACCAGTTCCACCCCCCGCTCGTTCGCCTGCGCCGTCTTGCCCAGCAGCAGCGCGGCCAGCACCGGCTCGCCCACCGCCGCCACCACCTGGTCGGTGAGCGCCTGCGCCAGCTCCAGCTCGGCCGTCGCGAAGTCCACCGCCTCCTCGGCGCGCCCCAGCTCGATCAGCGAGACGACCGTGTGCAGCCGGTTGGCGGCCTCGTGCGCCTGCGAGCGCAGCGCCTGCGTGAAGCCGCGCTCCGAGTCCAGTTCGCCCATCAGCGACTGGAGCTCGGTGACGTCCCGCAGGGTCACCACCGTGCCCCGGCGCTCACCGCCCGAGACCGGCGAGGTGTTCACCACCAGCACCCGCTCGGCCGTCAGGTGCACCTCGTCCACCCGCGGCTCCGACGACAGCAGCGCCCCCGTCAGCGGCGCCGGCAGTCCCAGTCCGGCGACCGGGGCGCCGACCACGTCGCCGCCCACGCCGAGCAGCTCCCGTCCGCCGTCGTTGATCAGCGCGACACGGTACTGCCCGTCCAGCATCAGCAGCCCCTCCCGTACCGCGTGCAGCGCCGCCTGATGGTAGTCGTGCATGCGGCTGAGCTGGTCCGCGTTCATGCCGTGGGTGTGCCGGCGCAGCCGCGCGTTGATCACGTACGTGCCGACCGCGCCGAGTGCGAGGGCACCGGCCGCGACGCCGAGCAGGGCCGTCAGCTGGTCCTGCACCCGCCTGCTGATCTCCTCGACCTTGATCCCGGCGCTGACCAGGCCGACGATCCGTCCGTCGTCCCGCACGGGCGTGACCGCCCGGACCGACGGGCCCAGCGTCCCGGTGTAGGTCTCGGTGAAGGTCTCGCCGCGCTGCGCACGCCCGATGTGGCCCTGGAAGGGATGGCCGATCTGCAGCGGGTCGGGGTGGGTCCAGCGGATCCCCTCGGGCGTCATGATCGTGACGAAGTCGACGTCGGTGTCCCGCATGACGCGCACCGCGTACGGCTGGAGCCGCGCCGTCGGGTCGGCGGTGCCGACGGCCTCCAGCACGGACGGCGAGTCGGCGATCGACAGCGCCACCGACCTGGCCTGACGTCGCGCCGAGTGCTCGGCCTCCTCCCGGTCGCTGAGGTAGCTGAACAGCGCGTAGCCGGCGACGACGACCGCTATCAGCACGGCCTGCATCGCGAAGAGCTGGCCGGCCAGGCTGCGGGGACGGGGGACGCTGAGGCGCATGCCGCAAGTGTCTCTCCTGGCTGATTGCGAACTAAATGAACGCAAGGGTGACCGCGCTCACAGGGCGCGAGATAGTCACCGCATCCCCAACCCAACCGCCCGGACGTGAGCCGCACGCCGGTGATGCCGACGACGTCGTCAAGGAGGGCCGCCGTGACCAGCGCTGCCGATACGGCACCTGCCGCACCCAAAGCCAAGCGGGACCGCACGCACTATCTCTACATCGCGGTGATCGTCGCGGTCGCCCTCGGCATCGCCGTCGGCCTGATCGCGCCCGACTTCGCGGTCGAGCTGAAGCCGATCGGCACCGGCTTCGTGAACCTGATCAAGATGATGATCTCGCCGATCATCTTCTGCACGATCGTGCTGGGCATCGGCTCGGTCCGCAAGGCCGCGAAGGTCGGCGCGGTGGGCGGCATCGCCCTCGCCTACTTCATGGTGATGTCGATGGTAGCCCTGGCGATCGGCCTGATCGTCGGCAACATCCTGGACCCGGGCACCGGCCTCGCGGTCACCGACGCCGTCAAGGAGACCGGTCACGCGCAGGTCGACGCCGAGGCCAAGGACACCACCGAGTTCCTGCTCGGCATCATCCCGACCACGATCGTCTCGGCGTTCACCGAGGGCGAGGTCCTGCAGACCCTGCTGATCGCGCTGCTCTGCGGCTTCGCGCTCCAGGCGATGGGCAAGGCCGGCCAGCCCGTGCTGCGCGGCGTCGAGCACATCCAGCGCCTGGTCTTCCGCGTCCTCGCCATGATCATGTGGGCGGCACCGGTCGGCGCGTTCGGCGCGATGGCGGCGGTGACCGGTTCGGCCGGTGTGGACGCCCTGAAGAGCCTGGCCGTGCTGATGCTCGGGTTCTACGTCACCTGCATCCTGTTCGTCGTCGTGGTGCTGGGCGCCCTGCTGAAGATCTGCACCGGCGTCAACGCGCTCTCGCTCTTCAAGTACCTGGGCCGCGAGTTCCTGCTGATCCTGTCCACGTCCTCCTCCGAGTCGGCGCTGCCCCGTCTCATCGCCAAGATGGAGCACCTGGGCGTCAGCAAGCCGGTGGTCGGCATCACCGTCCCGACCGGCTACTCCTTCAACCTCGACGGCACCATGATCTACATGACCATGGCCTCGCTGTTCATCGCCGACGCCATGGGCACGCCGATGTCGATCGGTGAGCAGATCCCGCTGCTGCTGTTCCTGTTCGTCGCCTCCAAGGGCGCCGCCGGTGTCACCGGCGCGGGCCTCGCGACGCTGGCCGGAGGTCTCCAGTCGCACAAGCCCGCCCTGGTCGACGGCATCGGCCTGATCGTCGGCATCGACCGCTTCATGAGCGAGGCCCGCGCCCTGACCAACTTCGCGGGCAACGCGGTGGCCACCGTCCTGATCGGCACCTGGACCAAGGAGATCGACAAGGACCGGGTCGCCGAGGTGCTGGCCGGGCGGGTCCCGTTCGACGAGCGGACGCTCCTCGACGACGGGCACGACGACGGCGGCACCCTTGACGGGATGCCCGAGCAGGGCGGCGAGAAGGAGCTGGCGAAGGCCTGACGCCCGCCCCGTGAAGACCCCGGGCGGCTGAGGGCTCCCCTGTTGCTCAGCCGCCCGGCCCTTTTCCCCTCCCCCCTCCTCCTTGCCTTGACGTCCGCGTCAAGGCTTACGTTCGTCCGCATGCGAATCGGTGAGCTGGCCGCACGCGCCGGGACCACGACGCGGACGCTGCGGTACTACGAGTCGCGCGGGCTGCTGCCCGCGCGCCGGGACGATCAGGGGTACCGGACCTACGACGAGCGCGACGTGAAGCTGCTGGAGCAGATCAGGACGCTGCGCGACTTCGGGTTCGACCTGGAGGAGACCCGGCCCTTCGTGGAGTGTCTGCGGGCCGGTCACCCGGAGGGCGACTCGTGCCCGGCGTCGCTCGCCGTCTACCGCCGCAAGCTGGCGGAGCTGGACGCGCTGATCGGCGAGCTGCGGGGCGTGCGCGCGACGGTCGCGGACCAGCTGGCGCGCGCGGAGACGGCGCGGGACGGGCTGGCCACCGAGGCGCTGGTTCCGGGGGGCCCGGAGCCCGAGTGCGAACTGGGAGGGCGAGGACTGTGAGCGTAGCGAGTGGTGTGGCCGAGGTGACCGACGCGACCTTCGCGGAGGAGGTCATCGGGGCGGGGCTGCCGGTGCTGGTGGAGTTCACCGCGGACTGGTGCCCGCCGTGCCGGCAGATGGCCCCGGTGCTCGGCGCCCTGGCCGCGGAGGAGGCGGACCGGCTCCGGGTGGTCCAGCTGAACGTCGACGCGAACCCGGAGACGACCAACGCCTACAAGGTGCTGTCGATGCCGACCTTCATGGTGTTCCGGGACGGCGAGCCGGTGAAGGCGATGGTGGGCGCCCGGCCCAAGCGGCGGCTGCTGGAGGAGCTGTCCGACGTGCTGTGACCTCCCGGCCGTGACACCTCGGCAAAAGAAATCCCCCGAGCACAATTGCGCTCGGGGGATTTCTTTGCGTATATTCGTTTATTCGTGACTTCAGGAAAAGGGCGTCACGAAGAAGTTCACTGAGCACAGTGTATGCGGGCGGGAGTGGCATTGTCAAACACCGAATTTCCGGACGATGAATTGCGGCAGGAACAGGAATTCATCGACGGACTGTACGCGCGCGTGGACGCGCTGCGCGGCGACACCGAGGTCTCGGTCACGGACGCCCTCGCGCAGGGCAACACCCCCATGCAGGCCAGGCTGGAGCGGGACATCCTGGTCGCCGAGCGCTCCGGGCTGCTCGCCGCGCTCAACGCGGTGGACGGCTCCCTGTGCTTCGGCCGGATCGACCTGGCCTCCGGCGCGGGCCACCACATCGGCCGCATCGGCCTGCGGGCCGACGACGCCGAACGCACCCCGGTCCTGATCGACTGGCGGGCCGACGTCGCCCGTCCCTTCTACCTGGCGACCGGCCACACCCCGATGGGCCTGCGCCGCCGCCGGCACATCGCGAGCGAGGGGCGCCGGGTCACCGCCCTGCACGACGAGATCCTCGCCCTCGGCGACGAGACCCGCACCGGCCACGAGGACCCGTCGGGCGACGCCGTGCTGCTCGCCGCGCTGAACTCCGCGCGCACCGGCCGCATGGGCGACATCGTGCAGACCATCCAGGCCGACCAGGACCGCATCATCCGCGCCCCGCACCGCGGCGTGCTGGTCGTCGAGGGCGGCCCCGGCACCGGCAAGACCGCCGTCGCCCTGCACCGCGCCGCCTACCTGCTCTACGAGCACCGCGAGCTGCTCGCCAAGCGCGCCGTCCTGATCGTCGGCCCCAACCCGGCCTTCCTCGGTTACATCGGCGAGGTGCTGCCCTCCCTGGGCGAGACCGGGGTGCTCCTGGCGACCGTCGGCGAGCTGTTCCCCGGTGTGCGGGCCACCGCCACGGACACCCCCGAGGCGGCGGCCGTGAAGGGCCGGGCCGGCATGGCCGACGTCCTCGCCGAGGCGGTCCGCGCCCGGCAGGCGCTGCCCGATCCGGTCATCGCCATCGAGCACGACCGCGACGTCCTCATGCTCGACGACGACCTGGTCAACGTCGCCCGCGAGCGCACCCGCGCCACGGGGCTGCCCCACAACGCGGCCCGCGAGCACTTCGAGGGGCACATCCTCAACACCCTCACCGACATGGTCGCCGAACGCATCGGCACCGACCCCTACGACGGCTCCAACCTGCTCGACCCCAGCGACATCACCCAGATCCGCGACGAGCTCGCCGAGAACCCCGAGGTCTGGGCGGCCGTCGACCGGTTGTGGCCCCGGCTGACCCCGCAGCGCCTCGTCGCCGGCCTCCTCGCCGAGCCCGACGCCTTCCTGTCCGCCGAGGACGCCGCCGCCGTCCGCCGCCCGGTGACCCGGCGCTGGACCGTGGCGGACGTGCCCCTGCTGGACGAGGCGGCCGAGCTGCTGGGCGTGGACGACCGGATCGCCCGCTCCCGCGCCGAGCGCGAGCGGGAGGAGCAGATCGCCTACGCGCAGGGCGTGCTCGACGTGTCGTACGCGTCCCGGACGTACGAGTTCGAGGACAAGGACGAGGACGACGCCGAGGTCCTGCTCGCGCACGACATCATCGACGCCGAGCGGTTCGCCGAACGCCAGGAGGAGGGGGACCACCGCAGTGCCGCCGAGCGCGCGGCGGCCGACCGCACCTGGGCGTTCGGGCACATCATCGTCGACGAGGCGCAGGAGCTGTCCCCGATGGCGTGGCGGCTGCTGATGCGCCGCTGCCCGACCCGGTCCATGACCCTGGTCGGCGACCCGGCGCAGACCGCGGAGGCGGCCGGCGTCGGCTCCTGGTCGAAGATCCTCGCCCCCTATGTCGAGGACCGCTGGGAGCACACCCGCCTCGGCGTCAACTACCGCACCCCGGCCGAGATCATGGACCTCGCGGCTGCGGTCGTCCGCGCCGAGGACCCGGAGTTCGCCCCGCCGAGCTCGGTGCGCTCCACGGGCGTGCGGCCCTGGATCCGCGCCACCGGCGACCTCCCGGCCGCCGTCGCCGAGGCCGCCCGGGAACTGACCCCGGACGAGGGCCGCCTCGCCGTCATCGCCCCGCGCGAGCTGCACCGGGCCCTCGCGGCCCGGCTGGACGGCGTCACGGAGGGCGCCGAGCCGGACCTGACGCGGTCCGTCGTGCTGCTCGACCCGCGCCAGTCCAAGGGCCTGGAGTTCGACTCCGTCCTGGTCGTCGAGCCCGGCCGCTACGGCACGAGCGACCTGTACGTGGCCCTCACCCGGGTCACCCAGCGGCTCGGCGTCCTGCACACCGAGCCGCTGCCGAAGGGACTGGTGGACGCGTAACCCGTAAGGCGCCTACGCCGGGCGCAGCCACACCGTCGCCAGGGGCGGCAGGGTCAGCCGGATGCTCGCCGGACGGCCGTGCCACCCCTGCGGCTCCGGCTTCACCGGGCCGGGGTTGCCCACGTCGCCGCCGCCGTACCGGGCGGCGTCGGTGTTGAGCACCTCGTGCCAGGCGGGGACCTCGTCGGGGACGCCGAGCCGGTAGTCGGGGCGGACGACCGGCGCGAAGTTCGACACCGCCAGCAGCGGGACGCCGTCCGCGTCGCACCGCAGGAACGCGAGGACGTTGTCCTCGGAGGCGTCCCCGACCACCCACGAGAACCCGGCCGGGTGGGTGTCCCGCTGCCACAGCGCGGGCGTGTCCCGGTACACGGTATTGAGATCGCGGACCAGGTCCAGCACGCCCCGGTGGTCGGGGGCCGCCCCGTACTGCGGGTCGAGCAGCCACCAGTCGGGGCCGCGCTCCTCGGACCACTCGGCGCCCTGCGCGAACTCCTGCCCCATGAACAGCAGTTGCTTGCCGGGGTGGGCCCACATGAAGCCCAGGTACGCCCGTTCGTTCGCACGCTGCTGCCACCAGTCGCCCGGCATCTTCGACACCAGCGACTTCTTGCCGTGCACCACCTCGTCGTGCGATATCGGCAGCACGTAGTTCTCGCTGTACGCGTACACCATGGAGAAGGTCATCTCGCCGTGGTGGTACTTGCGGTGCACCGGCTCGTGGCTCATGTACTCCAGCGAGTCGTGCATCCAGCCCATGTTCCACTTCAGCCCGAACCCGAGCCCGCCGAAGCCGCTCGGTCCCTTGTGGTGCGTGGCTCGCGTGACCCCGTCCCAGGCCGTGGACTCCTCGGCGACGGTCACGACGCCCGGCACCCGCCGGTACACCGTCGCGTTCATCTCCTGGAGGAACGCCACCGCGTCCAGGTTCTCCCGGCCGCCGTGCTCGTTGGGCGTCCACTGGCCCGGCTCGCGCGAGTAGTCCAGGTACAGCATCGAGGCGACCGCGTCCACGCGCAGCCCGTCGATGTGGAACTCCTCGCACCAGTACACGGCGTTGGCGACCAGGAAGTTGCGCACCTCGCGGCGCCCGAAGTCGAACTCCAGGGTCCCCCAGTCCGGGTGGGCGGCCCTGAGCGGATCGGAGTGCTCGTACAGCGGACGCCCGTCGAACTCGGCCAGTGCCCAGTCGTCGCGCGGGAAGTGCGCCGGGACCCAGTCCATCAGCACGCCGATGCCGGCCTGGTGCAGCCGGTCGACCAGGTACTTGAAGTCGTCGGGCTCCCCGAGCCGGGCCGTGGGCGCGTAGAACCCGGTGACCTGGTAGCCCCACGAGCCGCCGAAGGGGTGCTCGGCCACCGGCATCAGCTCGACGTGCGTGAAGCCCAGGTCCCCGACATAGGCGGGCAGTTGCTCGGCGAGGTCGCGGTAGGTCAGCCCCGGCCGCCAGGACGGCAGGTGCACCTCGTACACCGACATGGGCGCCTCGTGCGCGGGTGCGTCGGTACGGCGCGCCAGCCACTCGTCGTCGCCCCAGGTGTAGTCCGAGGCGTGCACGACGGAGGACGTGGCGGGCGGGACCTCCGTGCGGCGGGCCAGCGGGTCGGCGCGGAAGGTGCGGGAGCCGTCAGGCCGGGTGATCTCGAACTTGTACGGCTCGCCCGCGCCGACGCCGGGCAGGAACACCTCCCACACGCCGGTCCCGCCGAGCGACCGCATGGGGTGGCCGGTGCCGTCCCAGAAGTTGAAGCCGCCGGCGACCCGCACCCCGCGCGCGTTCGGTGCCCACACCGCGAAACGGGTGCCGGTCACCCCCTGGTGGGTCGTGGGGTGCGCGCCGAGCGCCTGCCAGAGCTGCTCGTGCCGGCCCTCGCCGATCAGGTGCAGGTCCAGGTCGCCCAGCGTGGGCAGGAAGCGGTAGGGGTCCTCGGTCTCCTGGACCGTCTCCCCGTAGGCGACGAGGAGGCGGTAGGCGGGGACCTCGCCGAGCGGCAGCAGGCCGGAGAAGAAGCCGTCCCCGTCGTGGCGCAGTTCGGCGCGCAGCTCCCCGGCCAGTACGGTCACGGCCGTGGCGTACGGCCGGAACGCCCGGACGGCGATCCCGCCGGGCACCGGGTGGGCGCCGAGCACTGAGTGCGGGTCGTGGTGCGTGCCGGCCAGCAGCCGCTCCCGGTCACCGGCGTCGACCGCGAGGGATGCGGGAGCCCTGCCGGTGACGGCCTTCTTGGCGGCGACCCGCTTCGACGCCGGGGCCCTCCCCGCGGCGCCCTTCTCTACGACGGCCTTCTTCGCGACGGCCCTCTTGGTGACGGCGGCGGTCTGCTTCGCCGCGGTCTTCCCCGTAGCGGGCTTCTCGACGACGGCCTTTTCGGCGACCGTCTTCTTCGTGACGGCCTTCTTCGCGACGGTGGCGGTCTGCTTCGCCGCGGGGATCCTCCCCGTAGGGGCCTTCTTGGCGACCGCCTTCCTGGTGGTGGCCTTCTCGGGCGGGGTCTTCCCGGCGGCCGCCTTCTTCGCCACTGCGGACTTCGCCGGCGCCTTCTTCGCGACCGCGGACTTCGCCGGCGCCTTCTTCGCGGTCGTCGCCTTGGCGCCCGTCTTCTCGGCGGGCGCCTTCTTCGCGCTCTTCTCCTCGGCCGTCTTCTTCGGATCCGGACCGCTGGACGGGGGACGGGGGGTCACGGGAGGAGCCTCCTAGGCGACGAGCGAGCGGGAGAAGGGGGTCAGGAGATGACGCCGGTCCGGTCGGGCGCGGCCAGGCGGCGCACCGCGGACAGGGGCACGTGGAGCCAGTCGGGGCGGTGCCGGGCCTCGTACACGACCTCGTAGACGGCCTTGTCGGTCTCGTAGGCGCGCAGCAGCACCGGGTCGGTGCGCGGGTCGAAGCCGGCGGCCTCCGCGTACCCGGTGCAGTACGCGGCCCGGCAGGTCTCGGCCCAGCCGGGTACCGGGGTCTCCGCCGAGTGCGCCGCGTAGTCGAAGGACCGCAGCATCCCCGCGACGTCCCGCACCGCCGGCTGCGGCATCCGCCGCTCGGCCAGCGGTTTCGCTGGCTCGCCCTCGAAGTCGATCAGGGACCACTGCCCGGAGGCCGACCGCAGGCACTGCCCGAGGTGCAGATCGCCGTGGACGCGCTGACCGGTCCAGGTGCGGCCCTCGCCGGCCAGCTCGGCCAGCGCCGTGAAGGCCGTGCGCAGCCCGGGCGCGTACGGCAGCAGGGCGGGCACGGCGTGGACGGCCTCCTCCAGCCGCGCGAGCATGCCGTCGACCAGCGGCCCCAGCTGGCTGTGGCCGAGCGTGACCGTCGGCAGCGCGCGGGCCAGCGCGGTGTGGACCTCGGCCGTGGCCCGGCCGAGCGCCCGCGCCTCGGCCGCGAAGTCCTCGCCCTTGGCCAGTTCCCGCAGGGCCAGCTCCCAGCCGTCGGTCGCCCCCTGCACGAACGGCTGGAGCACGCCCAGCACCCAGGCCTCCCCGGCCAGGTCCGCCACCATCCAGCCCGTGGGCGCGGGCACCCTGGGGCAGCCCTCGCGGGCCAGCGCCAGCGGCAGCTCCAGATCGGGGTTGACCCCGGGCACGATCCGGCGCAGCAGCTTGAGAATGAACGTATCTCCATACACGACCGACGAGTTCGACTGCTCGGCGGTCATCAGGCGCGGCACCAGTCCGGTGCGGATCTCCTGGTCCGGGTCGCGGTCGAAGCGGAGGCCGCCCACGCGGGCCCGGGAGCGGAGCGCCTCGAGGAGCACCTCGGCGGGGCGGGTGTCGTACAGGGCGTCGTAGACGGTGCGCCCGGCCAGCGGGCCCTCGGTGACGTGTCCGATCAGGGCGGGCGCCAGCCGGGGCGGCAGCGCCTCGCGCACCCCTATCAGGAGCTGGTAGCAGTCGCCCGGCTGCTCGGGGGAACCGAGGGCCGGCACGAGCGGCTGGTGGGCGCGCACCAGCACGTGGAAGAGGCCGAGACGGGCGTCCGCAGGCAGCAGCTCGGTGGCCGCGACCAGCGAGAACCCGGTGACCGGTCGCCCCTTGCCGGCGAACCAGCGCTGCCGCGGCAGCCACTCCCGCAGCAGCGGCTCCAGGGACGCAAGGAGTCCGGGCGGGCTCGGGACGGTGCGTATGACGGCTTCCGACATGGCGTCGCGTCCTTTCCCCGGGTCGTCGGGGTGTTACTGATGCGTGCCCCGGGCGGGGCGACGGAAACCGCCCCGCCCGGGGTCCGGGCCTAAGCGGCGTCCTTGCGGAGCCGGAACCAGTAGAAGCCGTGCCCCGCGAGCGTCAGCAGGTACGGCAGCTCCCCGACCGCCGGGAAGCGGACCCCGCCGAACAGCTCCACGGGGTGGCGGCCCTCGAAGGCGCTCAGATCGAGTTCGGTGGGCTGCGCGAACCGGGAGAAGTTGTGGACGCACAGCACCAGGTCGTCCCCCTCTTCCCCATTCGGGGGGGCCTCGCGCAGGAAGGCCAGCACGGCGGGGTTGGACGAGGGCAGTTCGGTGTACGAGCCCAGGCCGAACGCCACGTTCTGCTTGCGGATCTCGATCATGCGGCGGGTCCAGTGCAGCAGCGACGAGGGCGAGGCCATCGACGCCTCGACGTTGGTCACCTGGTAGCCGTAGACCGGGTCCATGATCGTCGGCAGGTACAGCCGGCCCGGGTCCGACGACGAGAAACCGGCGTTGCGGTCCGGGGTCCACTGCATGGGCGTGCGCACCGCGTCGCGGTCGCCGAGCCAGATGTTGTCGCCCATGCCGATCTCGTCGCCGTAGTAGAGGATCGGCGAGCCGGGCAGGGACAGCAGCAGTGCCGTGAACAGCTCGATCTGGTTGCGGTCGTTGTCGAGGAGCGGGGCCAGGCGCCGCCGGATGCCGATGTTGGCGCGCATCCGCGGGTCCTTGGCGTACTCGGCCCACATGTAGTCGCGCTCCTCGTCGGTGACCATCTCGAGGGTCAGCTCGTCGTGGTTGCGCAGGAAGATGCCCCACTGGCAGCCCGACGGGATCGCCGGGGTCTTGGCCAGGATCTCCGAGACCGGGTAGCGCGACTCCCGCCTGACCGCCATGAAGATGCGCGGCATCACCGGGAAGTGGAACGCCATGTGGCACTCGTCGCCGCCGCTCGGATAGTCGCCGAAGTAGTCGACGACGTCCTCCGGCCACTGGTTGGCCTCCGCCAGCAGCACCGTGTCCGGATACTGGGCGTCGATCTCCTTGCGCACCCGTTTCAGGAAGGAGTGCGTGGCCGGGAGGTTCTCGCAGTTGGTGCCCTCCTGCTGGTACAGGTACGGCACGGCGTCCAGCCGGAACCCGTCGATCCCCAGGTCCAGCCAGAACTTGAGGGCCGAGATCATCTCCTCCTGCACGGCCGGGTTCTCGTAGTTCAGGTCCGGCTGGTGGGAGAAGAAGCGGTGCCAGTAGTACTGCTTGCGGACCGGGTCGTACGTCCAGTTCGACGCCTCCGTGTCCACGAAGATGATCCGCGCGTCCTGGAACTGCTTGTCGTCGTCGGCCCAGACGTAGTAGTCGCCGTACGGGCCCTCGGGGTTCTTCCGGGACTCCTGGAACCACGGGTGCTGGTCGCTGGTGTGGTTCATGACGAAGTCGATGATCACGCGCATGCCCCGCTGGTGGGCGGCGTCGACGAACTCGACGAAGTCGGCCAGGTCGCCGAACTCGGGCAGCACGGCGGTGTAGTCGGAGACGTCGTAACCGCCGTCCTTGAGCGGAGACTTGAAGAACGGCGGCAGCCAGAGGCAGTCCACGCCGAGCCACTGCAGGTAGTCCAGTTTGGCGGTGAGGCCCTTGAGGTCGCCGACGCCGTCGCCGTTGCTGTCCTGGAAGGAGCGGACGAGGACCTCGTAGAAGACGGCGCGCTTGAACCAGTCCGGGTCCAGGAGCTTGGCCGGTGTGTCCTCGAAGGTGTCCGGTACGGGCTCGTTGACGCTCATGTTGTGGGGGACCCTCCGATCTGCGGGGTGGACGGTCGCAGAACCGTGCAGACATGCGCGGGCGTCCGGCCCGGCTCGAGGCGCACATAGTTGGTCCTGCCCCAGTGATAGGTCTCACCGGTGAGCTCGTCGCGCACCGGCACCGACTCGTGCCAGTCCAGGCCGAGTTGCGGCATGTCCAACGAGACCGTGGCCTCCTGGGTGTGGTGGGGGTCGAGGTTGGCGACCACCAGAACCGTGTTCGAACCCTGCCGCTTCGAGTACACGATCACCTCCTCCTTGTCCGAGTGGTGGAAGTGCAGATCACGCAGTTGCCGCAGGGCCGGGTTCTCGCGGCGGATGGTGTTGAGGCGGGTGATGAGGGGGGCGATGGTGCGGCCCTCGCGCTGGGCGGTGTCCCAGTCGCGGGGTTTGAGCTGGTACTTCTCGCTGTCGAGGTATTCCTCGCTGCCTTCGCGCAGGGGGGTGTTCTCGCACAGTTCGTAGCCGCTGTAGATGCCCCAGGCGGGGGAGAGGGTGGCGGCGAGGACGGCGCGGGTCTCGAAGGCGGGGCGGCCTCCGTGCTGGAGGTAGGCGTGCAGGATGTCGGGGGTGTTGGCGAAGAAGTTGGGCCGCATGTAGGAGGCGGCGTCCCCCGTGAGTTCGGTGAGGTACTCCGTCAGTTCCTGTTTGGTGTTGCGCCAGGTGAAGTAGGTGTAGGACTGCTGGAAGCCGATCTGGGCGAGGGTGTGCATCATCGCGGGGCGGGTGAAGGCCTCGGCGAGGAAGACGACGTCGGGGTCGGCGCGGTTGATCTCGCCGATGACGCGTTCCCAGAACACCACGGGTTTGGTGTGGGGGTTGTCGACGCGGAAGATGCGCACGCCGTGGTCCATCCAGAACCGGAGGACGCGGACGGTCTCGGTGACCAGGCCGTCCAGGTCGGCGTCGAAGGCGATGGGGTAGATGTCCTGGTACTTCTTGGGCGGGTTCTCGGCGTGGGCGATGGTGCCGTCGGGCCGGTGGTGGAACCACTCGGGGTGTTTGCCGACCCAGGGGTGGTCGGGGGAGCACTGGAGGGCGAAGTCGAGGGCGATCTCCAGGCCGAGTTCGCCGGCGCGGGTGACGAAGGCGTCGAAGTCGTCGAGGGTGCCCAGGTCGGGGTGGACGGCGTCGTGGCCGCCCTCGGGGGAGCCGATGGCCCAGGGGACGCCGACGTCGTCGGGGCCGGCGGAGAGGGTGTTGTTGCGGCCCTTGCGGTGGGTGGTGCCGATGGGGTGGATCGGGGGGAGGTAGACGACGTCGAAGCCCATCGCGGCGATCGCGTCCAGCCGGCGGGCGGCGGTGCGGAAGGTGCCGTGGGGCTGTTCGGCGGTGCCCTCGGAGCGGGGGAAGAACTCGTACCAGGCGCCGTACAGGGCGCGTTCCCGCTCGACCAGCAGGGGCAGCGGGTCGGAGGTGGTGACCAGCTCCCGCAGCGGATGCCGGGCCAGCACCGCGTCCACCTCCGGCGTCAACGCCGCCGCCAGCCGTGACGAGGCCGGACGCGTCTCGTCCCGCAGCGCGTCGACGGCGGCGAGCAGCAGGGCGCGCCCCCCGCTCTCCGGCACGCCCGCGGCGGCGCGTTCGTACAGCCGCGCGCCCTCCTCCAGGACGAGCTCCGTGTCGAGGCCGGCCGGGATCTTGATCCGTGCGTGGTGCCGCCAGGTGGTGACCGGATCGTCCCACGCCTCGACGGTGTACGACCACGTGCCGGGCTCCCCGGCGGTCACGGTGGCCCCCCAGCGGTCGGTGCCCGGGGCCAGCTCCCGCATCGGCGTCCACGGGCCCGGCCGGCCGAGCGGATCCCTGAGGACGACGTTGGCCGCCACCGCGTCGTGCCCCTCCCGGAACACGGTGGCCGATATCTCGAAGGACTCGCCGGTCACGGCCTTGGCGGGCCGGCGGCCCTGCCGGACGACGGGGCGCACGTCGAGGACGGGGATGCGCCCGACGACGGTGGACTCCCCGGCCGGGACAGGTTCCGGTCCCGGCGGGCCGGCGTCGGCCGGGCGGCCGGGGACCGCGCCGGCGCCGGGTGCGGTGGGGGATGACGAGTGGTGCGTGGCGGGCATGACCGCTCCTGTCCGCGTCAACGAGGGTGGGCGGATGACTCTGGGGAGGTGGTCCTGCGGGGTGTACTCGTGGGGTGTACCGCAGGAGCCTTCCCACACTGTTCGGGTGGGCAATCCGGCACTTTGTTAACTACTCGCGCGTATGTCGACACATGCGGCGGGTCCCGTTCGAACGCCTTCCCGCACTCCGCTTCCGCAATCAGTGCCTCCGCGACATGTGCAGCCTTTCGTGCGGGACGACATGCCACAAGAAGGCCCACGGGGAAAGATCCGGCCATATCGACACGCCGGTACGGATCGGCCCGTACGGCGTCCGAGGACGGGGCCGTTCAGGCCGATTGAGGGTTCCGGGGGCGAAGCTCCCGGCGAGGGACACACCGGCGCCGGTAACGTCATATGGAGACGAGGTAACACACACCCCGTCCAATCGAGCGAACGCGCAGAGGTGGAGTGTGAAGGCGATCCGTCGACTGACCGTCCGTCCCGTTCTCCCCGACCCCCTCCGGCCACTCAGCGATCTGGCCCGCAATCTGCGCTGGTCCTGGCACGCGGAGACCCGCGACCTGTTCCAGTCCGTCGACCCCGGACGCTGGGCCGCCTCCGGCCGCGACCCGGTGCGGCTGCTCGGCACCGTTCCGCCCGCACGGCTGGCGGAGCTGGCCGAGGACCGCCGGTTCCTGCGCCGGCTGGCCGCGGCCACCGACGACCTCGACCACTACATGACCGGCGACCGCTGGTACCAGGTCCAGCCGGGCCGACTGCCCGCCGCCGTCGCCTACTTCTCACCCGAGTTCGGCATCACCGCCGCCCTGCCCCAGTACTCCGGCGGCCTCGGCATCCTGGCCGGCGACCACCTGAAGGCGGCCAGCGACCTCGGCGTGCCGCTCGTCGGGGTCGGCCTGCTCTACCGGCACGGCTACTTCCGCCAGTCCCTGTCCCGGGACGGCTGGCAGCAGGAGCACTACCCCGTCCTCGACCCCCACGAGTTGCCGCTGACCCTCCTCAAGGAGCCCGACGGCACCCCCGCCCGCGTCGCCCTCGCCCTGCCCGGCGGCCGGGAGCTGCGCGCCCGCGTCTGGCTGGCCCAGGTCGGCCGGGTGCCCCTGCTGCTCCTGGACTCGGACGTCGAGGAGAACGACCTCGGCGAACGCGGCGTCACCGACCGGCTCTACGGCGGCGGCAGCGAGCACCGGCTCCTCCAGGAGATGCTGCTGGGCATAGGAGGTGTCCGGGCGGTACGGACGTACTGCCGGCTCACCGGCCACGCGGAACCGGAGGTGTTCCACACCAACGAGGGTCACGCCGGCTTCCTCGGCCTGGAACGCATCGCCGAACTGTGCGACCGGGGGATGGAGTTCGACTCCGCGCTGGAGGCGGTCCGGGCGGGCACCGTCTTCACCACCCACACGCCCGTCCCGGCCGGCATCGACCGCTTCGACCGCGAACTGGTCGCCCGCCACTTCGGCCCCGGCTCCGAACTCCCGCGCATCGACGTCGAGCGCGTCCTGCGCCTCGGCATGGAGACCTACCCCGGCGGCGAGCCCGGCCTGTTCAACATGGCCGTGATGGGCCTGCGCCTCGCCCAGCGGGCCAACGGCGTCTCCCTGCTGCACGGCGGCGTCAGCCGGGAGATGTTCTCCGGACTGTGGCCCGGCTTCGACGCCGAGGAGGTGCCGATCACCTCCGTCACCAACGGCGTGCACGCCCCGACCTGGGTCGCCCCCGAGGTGTTCCGGCTCGGCGCCCGGCAGATCGGCGTGCAGCGCGCCGAGGACGCCCTGACCGTGGGCGGCTCGGACCGCTGGGACTCGGTCGCCGACATCCCCGACCAGGACGTCTGGGAGCTCCGCCGCACCCTGCGCGAGCAACTGGTGACCGAGGTGCGCGAGCGGCTGCGCGCCTCCTGGCGGCAGCGCGGCGCGGGCACGGCGGAGCTGGGCTGGATCGACGACGTCCTCGACCCGGACGTGCTGACCATCGGCTTCGCGCGGCGCGTCCCGTCGTACAAGCGGCTGACGCTGATGCTGCGCGACCGGGAGCGGCTGACGGAGCTGCTGCTGCATCCCGAGCGGCCGGTCCAGATCGTCGTCGCCGGCAAGGCGCACCCGGCGGACGACGGCGGCAAGCGGCTGGTGCAGGAGCTGGTGCGGTTCGCGGACGACCCGCGGGTGCGGCACCGCATCGTGTTCCTGCCGGACTACGGCATGGCGATGGCGCAGAAGCTCTACCCGGGCTGCGACATCTGGCTGAACAACCCGCTGCGGCCCCTGGAGGCGTGCGGGACCAGCGGGATGAAGGCGGCGCTCAACGGCTGCCTCAACCTGTCGGTGCTGGACGGCTGGTGGGACGAGTGGTTCCAGCCGGACTTCGGCTGGGCGATCCCCACGGCGGACGGCGCCGGCACGGACGCCGACCGGCGCGACGCCATAGAGGCCGCCGCCCTCTACGACCTGCTGGAGCAGCGGATCACCCCCCGCTTCTACGAGCGGGGCGCGAGCGGGCTGCCCGACCGGTGGATCGAGATGGTGCGCCGGACCCTGAGCCTGCTCGGGCCGAAGGTGCTGGCCGGCCGCATGGTCCGGGAGTACGTCGAGCGGCTGTACGCTCCGGCGGCCGAGGCGCACCGCGCCATGGACCCGGACTCCGCCAGGGCGCTGGCCGAGTGGAAGACGCGGGTGCGGGCGGCCTGGCCCGGAGTGAGCGTCGACCACGTCGAGACCTCCGCGCCCGCCGCCACGGCGGAGCTCGGCACCACGCTCGGCCTGCGGGTACGGGTGCGGCTCGGTGGCCTCGCCCCGGACGACGTGGAGGTACAGGCGGTCTCCGGACGGGTGGACTCCGAGGACCGCATCACGGCCGCGACGACCGTGCCGCTCAAACCGGTGGGCGGGCCCGACCTGGAGGGCCGCTGGGTGTACGAGGGCCCGCTCGGCCTGGACCGCACCGGGCCCTTCGGCTACACGGTCCGCATCCTCCCCGCGCACCGGCTGCTGGCGTCCGCCGCGGAGGCGGGGCTGGTCGCGGTGCCGTCGGACGAGCTGGGGGAGGCGGCGGGACTGCTGATGAGGTGAGCGCCGGGGCGCCCGGGGCGGCGGGGGCGGGGCTCAGTCCTCCTCCTCGCCGCCGCTCAGCCGCCGCAGGACGGTGCCGCAGCGGCGGGCGTAGGCGTGCTGGAAACCCCGGGTCGCCGGTCCGCCGGCCTTCGCGTACCACTTGGCCGGGCGGCTGAAGGCGGTCACCGTCAGCCAGACCGTGCCGTCGCCGGTGCGGTCCACGACGAAGGCCTCCTCGCCGGACTCGGGATGGCCGGGCAGCGTGCCGTACGCCCAGCCGGCCCGGCGGTGCTCCTCCAGCGTCCACACCACCCGGCAGGGCGCCTTGATCATCCCGGCGAGGGTGACGGTGACGTCGACACCGGGCGCGGCACGGTCCGCGCTCGCGTCGATCCCGACGCCCATCGCCCGGTGCATCTCCCAGGTGAGCACGGCCTCGGCCGCCCGCCGGAACACCGGCTCGCCCTCACCGAGGCGCGTGCGTACGTGCATGGGGCGGAAGCCGGGCGGGCAGTGGTCCCGCTCGCGGGTGGCGCCGACGTCGTCGTACGTGAAGGACATGGGCACCAAGAGTAGGGCGGCCCCCGGGAACCGGTGGTCCCCGGGGGCCGCCCCCAGTGTGTCGCCGCTCGTGCGGTCAGCTCACGTTGATCGCGGTCCAGGCCGCGGCCACCGCCTTGTACTCGGTGCTGGTCGAGCCGTACAGGGCCGACGCCGCGTTCAGGGTCGCCGTGCGGGCGCCCTTGTAGTTGGTCGTCGACGTCATGTAGGTGGTCAGCGCCTTGTACCAGATCTGCAGCGCCTTGGCGCGGCCGATGCCGGTGACGGTGGAGCCGTTGTACGTCGGGGAGTTGTAGCTGACCCCGTCGACCGTCTTCGCCCCGCTGCCCTCGGCGAGCAGGAAGAAGAAGTGGTTGGCCGGGCCCGACGAGTAGTGCACGTCGACGCTGCCGAGGCTGGAGGACCAGTAGTCCTTGGACGCCCCGTCCTTGCTGGGCTTGTCCATGTAGCGCAGCGGGGTGCCGTCGCCGTTGATGTCGATCTTCTCGCCGATGAGGTAGTCGCCCTTGTCGGCGGAGTTGGCGGCGTAGTACTCCACGCCGGTGCCGAAGATGTCGCTGGTCGCCTCGTTGAGGCCACCGGACTCACCGCTGTAGTTGAGGCCGGCGGTGTTGGAGGTGACGCCGTGGCTCATCTCGTGCCCCGCCACGTCCAGCGAGGTCAGCGGGTTGGTGTTGCCGTAGCCGTCGCCGTAGGTCATGCAGAAGCAGCTGTCGGACCAGAAGGCGTTGACGTACGCGTTGCCGTAGTGGACCCGGGAGTAGGCGGCCTTGCCGTCGTTCTTGATGCCGCTGCGGCCGAAGGTGTTCTTGTAGAAGTCCCACGTCACCTGCGCGCCGTAGGCGGCGTCCACGGCCGCCGTCTGGTCGGTGGAGGAGCTGGAGGCGGTGCCGGTGCCCCACACGTCGTCGGCGTCGGTGAACAGGGTGCCGGTGCCGCTGGTCCTGCGGGCCAGGTTGTACGTCTTGTGGCCACCGCGCCCCGTGTCGTACAGCTGGTAGGTGGAGCCCGACTTGTAGGTGCCGAGCGTCACCGTGCCCGAGTACAGGCCCTTGCCGGAGCCCGTCTCGATGCCCTGGTACTCGTGCAGCTTGGCGCCGGTGGCGGCGTCGGTGATGACGTGGAGCTCGTTGGGGGTGCCGTCGTCCTGGAGGCCGCCGACGACGGTCTCGTAGGCGAGGACCGGCTTGCCGTCGGCCGCCCAGATCACCTTGCGGGGCGCGGAGTCGGCCGCGGCCTGCGAGGACCCGGCGTCCTTCGCGGCGCTCAGCGCCTGCTGCTCGGCCTTGGCCGCGGCGACCTTCGGCGTCACGGTGGCGACCTTGATGGTGGCGTTGGTCGCTCTGGTCACGCCCTGGGCCGCGCCGGACTTCGCCTGGTGCACCACGAGGTCGCCGCCAAGGACGGGCAGTCCCTGGTAGGTGCGCTCGTAGCGGGTGTGGACGGCGCCGTCGACGTCCCGGACGACGTCCTTGACGACGAGCTTCTCCTGGGCGCCGAGGCCTATCTGCCGGGCCGTCGCGGCCGCGGACTGCTGCTGCTCCTGGATGAGCGCGGTGCGGGCGGAGTCCGACAGCAGTACCGGGGCGCCGGGCAGGACACGCGGCGCGGAGGTGTCGGCGGCGGCGCCGCCGGCGGTCAGGCCGGTGGTGAGCAGGGCGCCGGCCGCGACGGCGGTGGCGACGGCCAGGGTGCTGCGCTTGTGGCGCGCGAAGAGGGAGGACACACAAGCTCCTTCGGTGGGGGAGTCCGGTCGGCGTGGGGTGGCCGGCCGGCGTTGCTGCGAGGTTGTGCGGCGGGTGAGGGAAGAGTGGCACCCACGCCGCGTACATGTCAGGAGGGTCGAATGATGTTGGCCGAAAATCGACGGGCGGGTGAATGTTGCGGGAACGTGAACCCGTGTGACCTCGGCAAAGCCGCAACCCTGCCCGTGTATGGGCTTGGCAAAAAGAGGCCGGTCGTGGGGAGGGCGCCGGCCCCGGGAGTCGAACCTCCGGGGACGGCGCCCTGATCGTGGGGGCCTGGGCTCTCAAGGCCCGTGGGGTTTACGGGAAGGTGAGCCGCCAGGCGTCGATGTAGCCGGTGTCCAGCCGGCCCAGGTCCTGGACGCGCAGCTTCCAGGTGCCGTTGGCCGCTTCGGACGAGGCGTTGACCGTGTAGGTCTCGTGCACGTCGTCGGCCGAGTCGTAGCCGCTGTTCTTCAGGCGGTACGTCGACCCGTCCGGGGCGACCAGGTCGATCTGGAGGTCACCGCGCCAGGTGTGCACGATGTCCACGCCCACCTGGAGGTTGCTCGGCGCGTTGCCGGTGCGGCCGGAAACCGTGATCGAGGAGGTCACCGCGGCCCCGTAGTCGGGGATGTTCACGTTGGCGGTGTTCTCGACGGTCGTGCCGCCCCCGCCGCCGCCCGAACGCGAGCCGACGTTGATGCCCGCCCAGGCGTCCTGCACCGCCTTGTACTCGGCGCTGTCGGTGCCGTACAGCTCGCCGGTCGCCGCCAGGGTGCCGGTGCGGGCGCCCGCGTAGTTGGTGGTCGACGTGAACTTCGTGGTCAGCGCGCGGAACCAGATCTTCTCCGCCTTCGCGCGGCCGATGCCGGTGACCGGGAGGCCGTCCGAGGTGGGCGAGTTGTAGGTGACACCGTTGATGGTCTTGGTGCCGCTGCCCTCGCTCAGCAGGTAGAAGAAGTGGTTCGCCGGTCCCGACGAGTAGTGGACGTCGATCCCGCCGAGGCCGGAGTACCAGGCGTCCTTGGACGCGCCGTCCTTGCTCGGCTTGTCCATGTAGCGCAGCGGGCTGCCGTCCCCGTTGATGTCGATCTCCTCGCCGATGAGGTAGTCACCGACGTCCGAGGAGTTGTTCGCGTAGAACTCGACCGAGGAGCCGAAGATGTCCGAAGTGGCCTCGTTGAGGCCGCCGGACTCGCCGCTGTAGTTGAGGCCCGCGGTGTTGGACGTGACGCCGTGGGTCATCTCGTGCGCGGCCACGTCGATGGACGTCAGCGGGTGGGTGTTGCCCGACCCGTCGCCGTACGTCATGCAGAAGCAGCTGTCCGACCAGAAGGCGTTGACGTAGTTGTTGCCGTAGTGGACCCGGGAGTAGGCGCCCACGCCGTCGCCGCGGATGCCGGAGCGGCCCTGGACGTTCTTGTAGTAGTCCCAGGTCAGCGCGGCCCCGTAGTGGGCGTCGGCGGCGGCGGTCTCCGTGTTGGTCGCGCTGCCGTTGCCCCAGGTGTCGTCGGAGCCGGAGTACAGCGTGCCGGTGCCGGAGGTGCCCCGGTTGAGGTTGTACGTCTTGTGGTTGCCGCGCGCCGTGTCGGTCAGCGTGTACGACGACCCGGACTGCGCGGTGCCCAGCGTCACCGTGCCGCTGTACATCGTGTTGCCGGTGCCCTCGTGGATCGCCTGGTACTCGTACAGCTTGGCGCCGGTGGCCGCGTCGGTGACGACGTGCAGCTCGTTCGGCGTGCCGTCCTCCTGGAGGCCGCCCACGACCGTCTCGTACGCCAGGACCGGCGTGCCGTTGCCCGCCCAGATCACCTTGCGCGGGGCGCGGTCGGCGTCCGGCTGTGCGGCGCCGGCGGCCTTCGCGGCGGAGACCGCCTGCTGCTCGGCCTTCGCGGCGGTGATCTTCGGCGTCACGGTGGCCGGCTTGATGGCCTTGGCCGTGGCCTTCACGACCTGCTCGGTCCGCCCCGACTCGGCGGTGGTGACGACCAGGTCGCCGCCGAGGACGGGCAGTCCGTCGTAGGTGCGCTCGTAGCGGGTGTGCAGGGTGCCGTCGCGGTCCTTGACCACGTCCCGGACGACCAGCTTCTCCTTGGCTCCCAGACCGAGGCCGTCGGCCGTCTCGGCCTTGGTGGCGTCGGCTTCCCGGATCAGCTCCGCGCGCTGGGCCGGGGTGAGTTTGACGGACTCGGCGCCGGGCGCCGGGGCCGGCCGCGGGGCGGCGGTGGCGCCGCCGGCCTGGAAGGCCGTGGCGATCAGCGCGGCGACACCGGCGAGGGCGACGCCCGCCGCGCGGCGGTGCGTGGTGTGGGAGGTGCGTCTGTGCGGAGTGTTGCTGCTCAACACTGACTCCTTCTGCGTGGCCGCGGGTTGCGCGGCCAGGGGAGACCGGACGGCGGGTGAGCCGGCCGGGCAGAGCTAGGCGGTACGCAGAAACCACGTGCAAGAAGCCGGCCGCGGCACAGCGCTGACGTGAACGCTGTGGGGACGCTGTGGAGCGGCCGTGGGAAGAGTGACAGGGGATCTCCCCTCTTGTCAGGACCGCGTCAGCAAGTTGGCCGGAAATCGTTCGTTGTCCGGGCGTTCATGTTCGATATACGGATTGGTTGCCGTGGGCGCCCCTACTGACTCCCCGCTCAGTCAGCCGGCCGCCGCCGTGCCGTCCGGCGAGGGGGACTCCCCGTGCCACGACCCCCACAGCGCCGCGTAGGCGCCGCCCGCCGCCACCAGCTCGTCGTGCGTGCCGAGTTCGGTCAGCCGGCCGTCCTCCATCACGGCCACGCGGTCGGCGTCGTGCGCGGTGTGCAGCCGGTGCGCGATGGCGATGACCGTACGGCCCTCCAGCACGGCGGCGAGCGCCCGCTCGGTGTGCCGGGCCGTCGTCGGATCCAGCAGGGCGGTGGCCTCGTCCAGGATCAGCGTGTGCGGATCGGCCAGTACCACCCGGGCGAGGGCGAGTTGCTGCGCCCGGGGACCCTCGGCACGGCTGCCGTCACCGCCCAGCTCGGTGTCCAGGCCGTCCGGCAGCTCCCGCACCCACTCCTCGGCGCCGACCGCGGCGAGGGCCGCCCACAGCGCGTCGTCGGCCGCCCCGGGCTCGGCGATGAGCAGGTTGTCGCGGACCGTGCCCAGGAAGACGTGGTGCTCCTGGGTGACCAGCACGACCTGACGGCGCAGCCGCTCCGGAGCGAGCGCCACCACGGGCACCCCGCCCACCGTCACCGAACCCTCGTCCGGCGCGTCGACCCCCGCCAGCAGCCGGCTCAGCGTGGTCTTGCCCGCCCCGGACGGCCCCACGACGGCCAGCCGCTCACCCGGCCGCACGGTCAGGTCCACGCCCCGCAGCACCTCGCCGCCCCGGCCGTACGAGTAGCGCACCCCGGAGACGTCGATGCGGTCGTCCGCGGGAACCGCCGAGTCGTCCGCCGCGGCCCGCGGAGCCAGCGCGAGCCCCTCCACCCGGGCGAAGGAGGCACCGCTGCGCTGGAGTTCCTCGAACCTCATCAGCACCTCGTCGAGCGGCACGGTCAGCTGCTGGAGGTACAGCGCACAGGACACCACCGCCCCCACGCTCACCATCCCGTGCGCGTGCAGGAACCCGCCCGCCAGCAGCACGCCCGCCACCGGCACGACGTACGACACCTCGATCACCGGGAAGAGCACGCTGCGCAGGTACAGCGTGTGGAACCGGGCGCGCCGCGACACCTCCAGCGCCCGGCGGCTCGCCTCGACACGCCGCCCGGCCAGCCGGAAGGCCTCGATCGTGCGGGCGCCCGCCACCGTCGAGGCGACGATCTCGGCGACGTCCGAGTTGGCCGCCCCCTCGGCGAGGTAGCCGTCCCGGGCGTGGCGCAGATACCAGCGCAACGCCCACCGGATCGGCAGCAGCAGCACCACCGCGACGACGCCGAGCGGCGGGGAGATCACGAACAGCGCGGCCGTGAGAAACAGCGTCTGCACGGCGTTGACCAGCAGATCCGGCCCGGCGTCGCGCAGCGTCGTGCCGACGGTGGTCACGTCGGCCGTGCCCCGCGTGGTCAGGTCCCCGGTGCCCGCCCGTTCCACCACGGACGCGGGCAGCGCCAGTGCCCGGTCCACGAACCGCTCCCGCACCCGGGCCAGCGTGCGCTCACCGAAGCGGTGCCCCACGTACCGGGCCCAGCGGGCCAGCAGCAACTGGGCCGCCGAACAGGCCAGGATGGCGAGCGCCATCCGGTCCACGGCCCCCGCCCCGCCCCCGGCGCGCACCTCGTCGACGATCCGGCCCAGCAGCCACGGACCGGCGAGCCCGGCCAGCGCCGCCAGCGTGTTCAGCCAGAGGAGCGCGGCGAACGCCCGCCCGTCGGCCCGCACCAGGCCCGTCATCGCCCGTCGCACGGCGGCACGCTCGGCGACGGGGAGCCGCCCCGGCGCCTCCTTCTCCGGCGAGGTCATCGCACGGCCTCCGCTTCCTCGGCGTCCCGCGCCACCAGCTCCCGGTAACCCGGCTCGGCCTCGAGCAGCTCCCGGTGGCTCCCGCGGGCCGCGACCTTGCCGTCGATGAGGTAGTGCACGACGTCCGCCCGGTCGAGCACCAGCGGCGACGTGCAGGCAAGCACGGTCGTACGGCCCCGGCGCGCCACCCGCAGCCGGTCCGCCACCGCGGCCTCGGTGTGGGCGTCCAGCGCCGACGTCGGCTCCACGGCCAGCAGCACCTCCGGATCCGCCGCCAGCGCCCGCGCCAGCCGCACCCGCTGCCGCTGACCGCCCGACAGGTCGCGGCCCTGCGCTGCGACGACCGTGTCCAGCCCCTCGGGCAGCCCCCGGACGATGTCGTCGGCGGCGGCCGCGCCGATGGCCCGGGACAGGTGCGCCTCCGCGGACGCCCCGGCACGCGCATCCGCGGCCGCGCCGGCGCCGCCCGCGCCCCCCGGGTGCGGTCCGACGGCGCCGATCACGTCGCGGAGGGTGCCCGCGAACAGGTCGGCCTCCGCCTCGGCGACCAGGACGCGCTCCCGGACCTGCGCGAGCGGCACGTCGGCCAGCCGCACCCCGCCCCAGGTCACGTCGGAGGGGGCGTACCGGCCGAGGCGGTCGATCACGTCGGCCGCGTCGGCCGGCCGGGCCCCGGCCAGCACGGTCAGCCGCCCCGGCGGCACCCGCACCCCGGACGCCGGGTCGTACAGCACCGACGGCTCCGCCGGGGCGTCGCACGTGCCCTCGTCCGGCTCGGGCTCCAGCCGCAGGAACGCGACCACGCGGCGGGCGGCCACCACGCCCCGGCTGAGCTGGTGGCTCATCTCGATCAGGAACGCCACCGGCCAGCCCAGCGCCACGACATAGCCGTACACCGACACCAGTTCGCCCACGCTGATCTCCCCGCGCGCGGCCAGCCGGGCGCCCAGCCAGGTCACCAGCCCGAGGAACAGCATCGGCAGCCCCACCCCGATGGCCTGGATCCAGCTGGTCACCGACCCGACCCGGTAGCCCTGCTCACGCAGCCGCGCCGAGTCCCGGCGGAAGGCGTCCGCGACCAGGCCCTTGCCGCCCAGCCCGTTCAGCACCCGCAGCCCGCCCGCCAGGTCGCCGATCCGCGCCGTCAGCACGCCCTGCCGCTCCCGGTACTCGGTCTCCCGGCCCTGCAACCGGCCCATCAGCGGGCCCAGCAGCACGCCCAGCACCGGCACCCCGAGCAGCACCACCAGGGCGAGCCGCGCCGACACCGACAGCATCAGGCCGCCGACCGCCGCGTACGCCACGACCGCGCCGACACCGGGCCCGACGGCCGTCAGCGACTGGCTGATCGTCTGCACGTCGCCCACCCCGATGGTGACGACCTCGCCGGTGGCCACCTGCCGCCGCAGCGCCGCGCCGAGCCGCGCCGCGTGCCCGACGACGATCTTGACCGTGCGGAAGTTGGCGTCCATCCGGACCCGTGTCATCGTGCGGTGCCGCAGGATGCCCAGCCAGGCGTTGACCACCCCCGCCGCGGCCAGCGCAGCCGTCCAGCCCGCCAGCGCGCCCAGGTCACCGGGCTCCAGCCCGTGGTCCACCGCTCGGGCCATCAGGTACGGCGTCGCCGCCAGCAGCACCATCCACACGCTGGCCAGCACGGCCCCCGCCGCGCAGCGCCGCCACTGCCGTCCGACCAGCCACCACAGATACCGCCAGCCGCCCCGGTGGCCGGGCGTGCCGGGGTCCTGGAAGGCGTCGATCGAGGTGCCGCCCGTCCGCCACGCCGCGCTCACGCGAGACTCTCCCGCCACGCCCGGTGCAGGTCCGCGAACCGGCCCGTGCCCGCGATCAGCCCGGCCGGGTCGCCGTCCTCCACGATGCGGCCGTGCTCCATCACCAGCACCCGGTCGGCGATCTCCACGGTCGACAGCCGGTGCGCGATCACCACCGCCGTACGTCCCTTCAGCACCGTCGCCATGGCCCGCTGCACCGCCCGCTCCCCGGGGACGTCCAGCGAGCTGGTCGCCTCGTCCAGGATCAGCACCGCCGGGTCCGCGAGCAACGCCCGCGCGAAGGACACCAGTTGCCGCTGGCCGGCGGAGATCCGGCCGCCGCGCTTGCGGACGTCGGTGTCGTAGCCGTCGGGCAGCGCGGCGATGAAGTCGTGGGCGCCGATGGCCTTCGCGGCCCGCTCGATCTCCTCCCGCGTCGCCTCCGGACGGCCGATGGCGATGTTCTCGGCCACCGTGCCGGAGAACAGGAACGCCTCCTGCGTCACCATCACCACCCCCCGCCGCAGTTCGGGCACGGCGAGGTCGCGCAGGTCGGTGCCGTCCAGCAGGACCCGCCCCTCGGAGGGGTCGTAGAACCGGGCGAGCAGCTTGGCCAGGGTCGACTTGCCCGCGCCCGTGGAGCCGACCACGGCGACGGTCTGCCCGGCCGGGACCGTCAGGTCGAAGGGCGGCAGCACCTCCCCGCCGGTGCGGTAGCCGAAGCGGACCCCGTCGAAGACGACCTCGCGCCCCGGGTGCTCCGTCACCGGCGGCGGCAGCTCCTTCGGCGCGGCCGGCTCGGGCACGGACGGCGTCTGGGCCAGCAGCCCGGCGATCTTCTCCAGCGAGGCCGCCGCCGACTGGTAGGAGTTCAGGAACATGCCGAGCCGGTCGATCGGGTCGTACAGCCGGCGCAGGTACAGCACGGCCGCCGCCAGCACGCCGAGCGCCAGCGTGCCGTCCGCGACCCGGTAGGCGCCCCACAGCACGATCCCCGCGACGGCCGTGTTGGCGACCAGGCGGGAGCCGACGACGTAGCGGGCCATCTCCAGCAGCGCGTCGCCGTTGGCCCGCTCGTGGCGCCGGTTCAGCCCGGCGAAGTCGGCGTCGTTGGCGGCCTCGCGGCGGAAGGCCCGCACCGGCCGGATGCCGTTCATCGTCTCCACGAACTTCACGATCACCGCCGCGATCGCCGTGGACCGCTGCCGGTACACGCGCCCCGCGCGCCGCTGGTACGACCGCACCAGCGCGTACAACGGCACGAACGAGGCCACCGCGACCGCGCCGAGGCCGAGATCCAGCCACAGCAGCATCGCCGAGATGTAGACGAAGGACAGGACGACCGTGACCAGTTCCTGGAGCCCCTCGCCGAGCAGCTCCCGCAGCGACTCGACGTCCGTGGTGGAGCGGGAGATGAGCCGCCCCGACGTGTAGCGCTCGTGGAAGTCGACGCTGAGCGCCTGCGCGTGCCGGAAGATCCGGCCCCTGAGGTCCAGCAGCACGTCCTGGTTGACGCGCGCGGACGCGGCGATGAACGCGTACTGCAGGGCGCCGGCGGTCAGTGAGCACAGCAGGTATCCGGCGCCGACCGCGATCAGCGGGCCGTGGTCCTGGTCGCGGAAGGCCGGCACGGCACGGTCGATGGCGTACGCCACCAGCAGCGGGCCGGCCTGCACGGCCGCCTGCTGGAGCAGCAGGAGCAGGACCGTCACCGCGACGCGGGCGCGCATGGGCGCCAGAAGCGAGCGCAGCAGGGCCGCCGTGGCGCCCGGCGGGCTGGGCAGCACGTCGCGGTCGAAGTCGTCGCCGGTGTGCTCCGCGGCCCCGGGCCGGGGCGGATCCTCCGCCTCGCCGGGAGCGGGCGGGGACGTGATGGGGGCCGTCATCGCCGGTCTTCCTCCTGTTCCCCCGCGCCGGACATCAGATGGGCGTACTCGGCGTTCGTGCGCAGCAGTTCCTGGTGGGTGCCGACCGCCGCGATCCGGCCCCCGGACAGCAGGGCCACCCGGTCGGCGAGCAGGACCGTGGAGGGGCGGTGCGCCACGATCAGCGCGGTGGTGTCCGCGAGCACCCGGCGCAGGGCTGCCTCCACGGCGGCCTCCGTGTGGACGTCCAGCGCGGACAGCGGGTCGTCGAGGACGAGGAACCGCGGTTCGCCGACCACGGCCCGGGCGAGCGCGAGGCGCTGCCGCTGCCCGCCGGACAGGCTCAGGCCCTGCTCGCCGACCTGGGTGCCGGTGCCCTGCGGGAGGGCGTGCGCGAAGTCGGCCTGCGCGACGGCGAGCGCCCGCCCCAGCGCGTCGGCGCCGGCGCCCTCGCCGGCGCCCATCAGCACGTTCTCGCCGACGCTCGCCGAGAAGAGCGTGGGCTCCTCGAAGGCCACGGCGACCCTGGCGCGCAGCTCCTCGCGGGGCAGGGCGGCGATGTCCTCGCCGTCCAGCGTGATCCGGCCCTCGGTCACCTCGTGCAGCCGGGGGATCAGCGCGGTCAGCGTCGTCTTGCCGCTGCCGGTCGCGCCGACCAGGGCCATGGACTCTCCGGGGCGGACGTGCAGGTCGATGCGGTCGAGGAGGGGCGGGGAACCGGGGGGAGCGTCGGGGTAGCGGAAGCGGACGTTCTCGAACCGCAGGCCGCCCGCCGCCGCGGGCAGTCGTGCCTCCCCCAGTGCCCGAACGGCCTGGGAGGCACCCCGTGGAGCCGGGCCGCGGTCCTTGCCTCCCGGCACCGACGCAGGGCCACCGACAACCCCCGGCGACTCGACCTCCGCGTCCATCACCTCGAAGTACCGGTCCGTGGCCGTCGCCGCCTCCTGACTCATCGCCAGCAGGAAGCCGATCGACTCCACCGGCCACCGCAGCGCCAGCGCCGTCGACAGGAACGCCACCAGCGTCCCCGCCGACAACGCCCCGTCCGCCACCCGCACCGCCCCGACCACCAGCGCCGCGCCGATCGCCAGCTCCGGCAGGGTCACGATGACGGCCCAGATCGCCGCCAGCAGCCGCGCCTTGCGCAGTTCCGTCCCCCGCAGCGTGTGCGACAGCTCGTGGAAGGCGCGGGCCTGGCTGCGGTGCCGCCCGAAGCCCTTGACGACGCGGATACCGAGCACGCTCTCCTCGACCACGGTCGTCAGGTCCCCGACCTGGTCCTGCGCGCGCCGCGCCACCTCGGAGTACTTCTTCTCGAAGAACGCGCAGGTGATCATCACGGGCACGGCCGGACCGAGGACGACCAGCCCCAGCGTCCAGTCCTGCACCAGCATGATGCCCACGCCGATCAGGATGGTGACGCCGTTGACCAGCAGGAACGTCAGCGGGAAGGCGAGGAACATGCGCAGCAGCATCAGGTCCGTCGTGCCGCGCGACAGCAGCTGGCCCGAGGCCCACCGGTCGTGGAAGGCCACCGGCAGCCGTTGCAGGTGCCGGTACAGGTCCGCCCGCATCCCCGCCTCGACGCCGGCCAGCGGCCGGGCCACCAGCCGGCGTCGCAGTCCGAACAGCAGTGCCTCCGCCAGCCCCAGGAGCAGCAGGTACAGGGCGCCGAGCCACACGCCCGCCGGGTCCCGGTCGGCGACGGGCCCGTCCACCATCCACTTCAGGACGAGCGGGATCACCAGCCCCACGCAGGAGGCGAGGACCGCCACGAACGCGGCGACGGACAGCCGCGCCCGCACGGGGCGGACGTACGGCCACAGCCGCAGCAGGGAACGCACGGCGGAACGCTTGCCGTTGGGGTCCGGGGCGGGGGCGGGTGTCGTGGGCATCAGCAGCGAGCCTACGGTTCACCACTGACACTGCCCACCGAGTTTTCCGCGCGCACGGAGTCGTACGGGGGCACGCCACACCGGCCGTCGCACCCACCGGCGCACCGGCCGGATAGGGCGTGCCCCCCCCTGCGTCAGCCGGCCGGGTACGGCAGCAGGGTGCCGTCCACCCTCTCCCAGGCCGCCTTCAGCTCCGCGAGCAACGCCGGGCGGTCGGCGGCGAGGTCGGCCTGCTCGCGGGCGTCGGCGGCCAGGTCGAACAGGTGGTCCCGGCCGTCCGCGTCGCGGTAGTACTTCCAGTCGCCGCGCGGCACGGGCGTTCCGCGGGGGCGGCCGAGGCGGTGGCGGACGTACCGGCCACGGCCGTCACCGCCCCGCCGCCGACGAGGCCACCGAAGACACGACGGGAGATCTCGGGCATGGGGGATCCAGGGGAAGAGGGGGAGGGAGAGCCAGGGAAGGAGACGTGCGAGGGCGCGGGTCAGCGACAGACGGCGCCGGACTGGCGGCACAGATCGACGTGGCGGCGCGCGACGAGCGCGGCGCCCACGGACCGGAAAACGGCGACGGGCCTCATGACCTGGGACGCTGTCAGCCGGGCCCGGCCCGGTCAAGAAGATCGCCGACGCGTTCACGAAGCCGGCAAGGAGCCGCAACACGCCGGGACGCGACGCCGTCCGCGCCGGGATCCGCGCGGCCATTACCCGGGAGGGAATGGCCCGTCCGGGCCGGCCCGCGGAGACTGGGGCCCTGTTCGAGACCACCACCGAGGGGGAGTTCATGTTCTTCGAGACCTACGACGGCACCCGGCTGGCCTACGAGGAGCACGGGGAGGGCGAGCCCCTGCTGTTCGTCGCCAGCTGGGCGCTGAACGGCGACATGTGGGAGTACCAGATCCCGTACTTCGTCGAGCGGGGCTACCGCTGCGTCACCCTGGACCGGCGCGGCCACGGTCGGTCCGAACGCCCCTCCAAGGGCTACGACCTGGACGCCTCCGCCGACGACATCGCGGCGCTGCTCGACCACCTCGGCCTGCGCGACGTGACGATGATCGGCCACTCGGTCGGCGGCGCCGAGGTGGCGCGGTACCTCGCCCGGCACGGGCGGGAGCGGGTGTCCCGGGTGGCGTTCGTCTCCGCCGTGCTGCCGTTCCTGCTGCTCACCGACGACAACCCCGAGGGTGCGCCGGAGGCCGCGCTGGAGGCGACGCTGCACGCCTTCCGCACCGACCGGTCCAAGTGGTTCGCCGACCGGGCCCAGCCCTGGTTCGCCACCCACCTCGGCAACGACGTCTCGCCCGCGCTGATCGACTGGACCATGAGGCAGTGCCTGTCCACCGCGCCCTGGGCGCTGGCGCAGCTGTTCGAGGCGGCGTTCCGGTTCGACCACCGCGCCGCGCTGGCCGCCGTCGACGTGCCCACCCTCGTCGTGCACGGCGCCGCCGACGCGTCGGCCCAGATCGAGCGCACCGGCCGGCGCACCGCCCGGATCGTGCCGGGCGCGGAGCTGATCGAGTACCCGAACGCCGGGCACGGCCTGTTCATCACCCACCGGGACCGTTTCAACGCCGACCTGCTGGAGTTCCTCAAGCGGTGACCCGGACGCCGCCCCGCCCCCGGGCGGACCGGCTCAGCCCGCCCTGAGCAGCAGCACCGTCCGGGCCGGCACGGTGACCGGGCCCCCGGCCGCGTACTCCTCGTCCGGCGCCCGCGACTGCTCCTCCCTGCCGGTGTCCACGACCACCTCGTACCGCTCCGCCCACGGCGCCCCCGGCAGCACGAAGTCCACCGGCCGGTCACCGGCGTGCAGCACGGCCAGGAAGCTGTCGTCGGTGACCGGAGCCCCGCGCTCGTCGCGGCCGGGTATGTCCCGCCCGGACAGGTACATGCCCAGGGTGGCGGCGGGGGCGTACCAGTCGGCCTCCGTCATCTCCGTGCCCCGGGCGGTGAACCAGGCCAGGTCGCGCAGGCCGTCCGCGGAGTGCGCCCGGCCGGAGAAGAAGGCCCGGCGGCGCAGCACCGGGTGCCGGTGGCGCAGCGCGATCAGCCGGGAGGTCAGTTCGAACAGGGGCCGCCAGTCCGGATCGTCCAGCAGGCTCCAGTCCACCCAGCCGATCTCGTTGTCCTGGCAGTAGGCGTTGTTGCTGCCGCGCTGGGTGCGTCCCATCTCGTCGCCCGCGACCAACATGGGCACGCCGGTCGACAGCAGCAGTGTGGTCAGCAGGTTGCGCAGCTGGCGCCGCCTGAGCGCGCGGACGTCCTCGTCGTCCGTCTCGCCCTCCGCGCCGCAGTTCCAGGACCGGTTGTCGTCCGCGCCGTCCCGGTTGCCCTCGCCGTTGGCCTCGTTGTGCTTGCGCTCGTACGAGACCAGGTCGCGGAGCGTGAACCCGTCGTGCGCGGTGACGAAGTTGACCGACGCGTACGGCCGCCGCCCGCCCCAGGCGTACAGGTCGCTGGAGCCGGACAGGCGGTAGCCCATCTCCCGCACGTCCGGCAGGGCGTGCCGCCAGAAGTCCCGCACGGCACCCCGGTAGCGGTCGTTCCACTCCGTCCACAGCGGCGGGAACGCGCCCACCTGGTAGCCGCCCGAGCCGACGTCCCACGGCTCGGCGATCAGCTTCACCCGGCGCAGCACCGGGTCCTGCGCGATCACCGCGAGGAACGGGGAGAGCATGTCGACGTCGTGCATCGAGCGGGCCAGCGCCGCCGCCAGGTCGAAGCGGAAGCCGTCCACCCCCATCTCCGTCACCCAGTACCGCAGCGAGTCGGTGATCAGCCGCAGCACGTGCGGCTGCACGACGTGCAGGGTGTTGCCGCAGCCGGTGTAGTCGGCGTACCGGCGCGCGTCCGGCTGGAGGCGGTAGTAGCCGCGGTTGTCGATGCCCTTCAGGGACAGCGTCGGACCCAGCTCGCCCGCCTCCGCCGTGTGGTTGTAGACCACGTCGAGGATCACCTCGATGCCCGCCGCGTGCAGGGCCCGCACCATCCGCTTGAACTCGCCGACCTGCTGCCCCCTCGTCCCCGACGCCGCGTAACCCGCGTGCGGGGCGAAGTAGCCGATCGAGTTGTAGCCCCAGTAGTTCCGCAGGCCCCGCCTCAGCAGGTGGTCCTCGTGCGCGAACTGGTGCACCGGCAGCAGCTCGACCGCGGTCACGCCCAGCTTCACCAGGTGTTCCGTCGCCGCCGGGTGCGCCAGGCCCGCGTACGTGCCGCGCAGCTCCTCGGGAACGCCGGGGTGCAGTCTGGTGAAACCGCGCACGTGCAGCTCGTAGATCACCGAGTCGGCCCACGGCGTCTTGGGCCGGTGGTCGTCCGACCAGTCGTCGTCGTCGTGGACGACGACGCCCTTGGGGACGTACGGCGCCGAGTCCCGGTCGTCGCGCACGGTGTCCGCCACGTGCTGCTCGGGCCAGTCGCGGACGTGCCCGTACACCTCGGGCGGCAGCCCGAACTCGCCGTCCACCGCCCGGGCGTACGGGTCCAGCAGCAGCTTCGCCGGGTTCCAGCGGGCGCCGGTCCACGGGTCCCAGCGGCCGTGCACCCGGTAGCCGTACCGCTGCCCGGGCAGCACGCCCGGCACGAAGCCGTGCCAGACCTCGTGCGTCAGCTCGGTCAGCCGCACCCGCCGCTCCGCCCCGCCCCGCTCGTCGAACAGGCACAGCTCCACCGCCTCCGCGCCGCCCGCCCACAGCGCGAAGTTCGTCCCCGGCACCCCGTCCGGCCCCGTCCGGAACCGGGCGCCCAGTGGCACCGGCGTGCCCGGCCAGGCCGGCACGGCGGGCGGCGGCGCGGCACGCCGCGCGCCGTTCACCACGACGGCGGGGCGCCCGTCCTCGGCGGCCCGCTTGCCGGCCACCGCCTCCTGCTCGGCTGCGCTGGACACCTGTCAGCCTCCTGCGGCTCGTGGAACGACGTCGCAGAGACGGGAAAAAGGGCGCACGGTGTCCCGACCGCTGCTCCCCGTCGCGTCGTCCTCCCCACTGTTCTGCCCACCCGGTGGCTCGCACTCACGTTTCCCCAGGGCCGGCCGGTCGTTACGGGTGGATGTGAGGCACGTACATGGGCGCGCACGGCGCGCGGGGGCCGCGCTGGCCGCCGGAATGACATGGGCAGGACTGCTGGCCGGGGCCGCCGGATGCACCTCGGGCACCAGCGGCGGCGGCTCCGGCTTCGGGGGCGTGTTCGGCAAGCCGCCCGCGCCCGGAGAGATCATCCGCGTCACCCCGGACGACGCGCGCGAGGGCGTCCGGCCGGAGACGGGACTGTCGGTGCGGGTGCCCGACGGGCGGCTGGAATCGGTGCGGGTCGTCAGGTCGCAGGACGCGCGGGAGACCCCGGTGCCCGGCCGGATCTCCGCCGACGGCCTGAGCTGGAGGCCCACCGGTGACCGGCTCGCGCTGGCCGCGAAGTACACCGTCGACGCCGTGGCCCTCGACGGCCACGGGCGCCGCTCGGCCCGGCACACCACCTTCACCACCTACGTCCCCGAGGAACGCTTCATCGCGTACGTCGCCCCCGAGAACCGCTCGGTCGTCGGCACCGGAATGATCGTCTCGCTGGAGTTCAACCGGGAGGTCAC
Organism: Streptomyces sp. 63XJN7_1_ISO-PGPR-S23-121; assembly: GCF_056173025.1. Lineage (NCBI taxonomy): Bacteria > Bacillati > Actinomycetota > Actinomycetes > Kitasatosporales > Streptomycetaceae > Streptomyces > Streptomyces sp. 63XJN7_1_ISO-PGPR-S23-121. The sequence goes on from NZ_CM149653.1 coordinate 1,448,710, forward strand.
CGACCGCGCCGCCGTGGAACGCGCCGTCTCCGTGACCGCGAAGCCCGCCGTCGAGGTCCGCCCCCACTGGTTCGGCAAGGACCGCCTCGACTTCCGGCCCGAGGCCTACTGGAAGCCCGGCACCCAGGTCACCGTCGCCCTGAGGCTGCGGGACGTCGAGGGCGCGCCGGGGGTGTACGGGCTCCAGCACCGCACGTTCTCCTTCACCGTCGGCCGCAGCCAGGTCTCGCTCGTCGACGCGGTCGAGCGGACCATGGAGGTGCGCCGGGACGGCACCCTGCTGGCCACCGTGCCGATCACCGCGGGAGCACCGACCACGCCCACCTACAACGGCAAGATGGTGGTGACCGAGCTGCTCGACGTCACCCGGATGAACAGCCGCACGGTCGGCTTCGGCGGCGAGTACGACATCCCCGACGTCCCGCACGCCATCCGCCTGACCAGCTCCGGCACCTTCCTGCACGGCAACTACTGGGCGCCCGCCGACACCTTCGGCCGGGCCAACGTCAGCCACGGCTGCGTCGGCCTGCGCGACGTCAGGGGCGGCGGGACCGGCACCCCGGCGGGCTGGTTCTTCGACCGCAGCCTGATCGGCGACGTCGTCGAGGTCGTCCACAGCAAGGACCGGACGGTCGCCCCCGACAACGGACTCGGCGGGTGGAACATGGGCTGGAAGGCGTGGAAGGCGGGCGGCTCGGTGCGGTGACGCGGGGCCCCACGGCGCCAACTCGGTACGGAACAGTGACAATTCCCTTGGCCGCAACGTCCCTGGCCTGCGGTTACGATGCGCCGGTGCGCGAAGGTGCGCACTGGGGCGCGGGCCGGACCAGGCTCGGCGAGGGGAGACAAGGTGAACGTGCGTCCGATATCGGGGACGTCGTCGGCCGGCATCCGGGGGCGGAGCGGCAGGAGAGCGCGCAGGGGACTGCCGGCGCTGATGCTCGGCGTGCTGCTGACGGCCGGCGCGTGCGGCGGGGGCGGAGCGGACCCGGGGTCCGGGGACGGCAAGGGGGACCGCGCCAAGGACGCCACCGCGGCGCAGAGCAAGCAGTCCGAGGCGGTCGTCACCATCGCCCCGGCCGACGGCGCCAAGGCCGTCGACACCAGCGGCGCCCTCAAGGTCGGTGCCGCCAAGGGCAAACTGACCGAGGTCGTGGTCAGGAACGCCGGGGGCGACCCGGTCGAGGGCCGGATATCCGGGGACGGCGCCACCTGGACGCCGTCCACCCACCTGGCCGCCTCCACCGCGTACACGGTGCACGCGGTCGCCCGGGACTCCGAGGGCCGCACCGCGGCCGCGGACTCCCGTTTCACCACCCTGACGCCGGAGAAGACCTTCATCGGCACCTTCACTCCCGAGGACGGCTCGAAGGTCGGCGTCGGGATGCCGTTCTCGATCCGCTTCACCCGGGGCATCACCAACCCCGCGGACGTCGAGAAGGCCATCCGCATCAGGACCGAGCCGGCCGTCGAGGTCGAGGGCCACTGGTTCGGCAACGACCGGCTGGACTTCCGCCCGGAGAAGTACTGGCAGGCCGGCACCAAGGTCACCGTCGACCTCGCCCTCGACGGCGTCGAGGGCCGCGAGGGCGTCTACGGCGAGCAGACCAAGACCGTCTCCTTCACCGTCGGCCGCAAGCAGGTCTCCGTCGTGGACGCCAAGAAGCACACGATGCAGGTCGTGCGGGACGACAAGGTCCTCAGGACCGTCCCGGTCACCACGGGCGCTCCCGGGTACGAGACCTGGAACGGCCAGATGGTCATCACCGAGAAGCTCACCGTGACCCGCATGAACGGCGACACGGTCGGCTACGGCGGCGAGTACGACATCAAGGACGTCCCGCACGCCATGCGCCTGTCCACCTCCGGCACCTTCATCCACGGCAACTACTGGGGCGGTGACGCCTTCGGCAACCGCAACGCCAGCCACGGCTGCGTCGGCCTGCGCGACGTGCGGGGCGGCTGGGACGGCAAGGCGCCGGCCGCCTGGTTCTTCGACAACTCGCTCATCGGCGACGTGGTGGTCGTCAAGAACTCCGACGACGCCACCATCGCCCCCGACAACGGCCTCAACGGCTGGAACATGTCCTGGGAGCAGTGGAAGGCGTAACAGGGGACAGCTTGCCCCGCGCCCCCAGGGGGCGCGGGGAACCGCGCGAGCAACCCACCACTGCCCTGGCCCGGCGACGCACCCGCGAGTGCCGCGGCGAGTGAACGCCCACTAACCTGCGGAGCATGACCGTACATCTCGAAGTCGCGGACGGCGTCGGCACGCTGCGCCTGGACCGCCCGCCCATGAACGCGCTGGACGTCGCCACGCAGGACCGGCTCAAGGAGCTCGCCGAGGAGGCCACGCGGCGCGAGGACGTGCGCGCCGTGGTGATCTACGGCGGCGAGAAGGTGTTCGCGGCCGGCGCGGACATCAAGGAGATGCAGGTGATGGACCACGCGGCGATGATCCTGCGCGCCCGTGCCCTGCAGGACTCCTTCACCGCGGTGGCCCGCATCCCCAAGCCGGTCGTCGCCGCGGTGACGGGCTACGCGCTGGGCGGCGGATGCGAACTCGCCCTCTGCGCCGACTTCCGCATCGCCGCCGACAACGCCAAGTTCGGCCAGCCCGAGATCCTGCTCGGCCTGATCCCGGGCGCGGGCGGCACCCAGCGCCTGTCCCGGCTGGTCGGCCCCTCCAAGGCCAAGGACCTGATCTTCACCGGCCGCCAGGTGAGGGCCGGCGAGGCGCTGACGATCGGCCTGGCGGACCGCGTGGTGCCCGCCGCCGAGGTCTACGAGCAGGCGCACGCCTGGGCCGCCCGCCTCGCGAAGGGCCCCGCGATCGCGCTCCGCGCGGCGAAGGAGGCGATCGACACCGGACTGGAGACGGACATCGAGACCGGCCTCGCCGTCGAACGGAACTGGTTCGCCGGCCTGTTCGCCACCGAGGACCGCGAGCGCGGCATGCGCAGCTTCGTGGAGGAGGGCCCCGGCAGGGCGAAGTTCGTCTGACTCCGGTCCCACCCCTTGCAATTGACGTGATGTCTCATCCGGGCCCCTCGGCGGGGCGCTCTGTGGCAGCCTTGACGCACCACTGAGCGCGCCTTGCCGAGGGGAGTCCGCCGCTTGTCTCCGGCCGAGCAGTCCGCGCAGGTCGGCGACGCCGTTTGCGGTCCCGAACTGCCCCTGGCACATGCCCCGCACCCCTCGCGGCGCCCCGGCTTTGCGCCGGCGCATTCACCGGGAACCGCCCCGGAGCCCGTCGGCGGCGGCCATGATGGGGGCATGGCGGGGCTGGAGGACACTCAGCGGCCGCTGGGATCCGGACGTGCGACCGCGGCGCGCTGGTCGCCGGCGGCCGAGGACGAACACGCGCTCAGGGCGCTGGAGCTGTATGGCGATCCCACGGACCGCGAAGTGGCGTTGCCGTCCCGCCCCGAGTCCGCCGCCACCGCCCGCCGGCTGGCCCAGGTCGTGACCCTGCGCCACTGGAAGGTGCCCCCGAGGATCACCGAGGACACCGTCCTGCTCGTCTCCGAACTGGTGGGCAACGCCGTACGCCACACCGGCGCCCGCGTCTTCGGCCTCCACATGCGCCGCCGCCCCGGCTGGATCCGCGTCGAGGTACGCGACCCCTCCCGGGGGCTGCCGTGTCTCATGCCGGTCCAGGAGACGGACATCAGCGGACGCGGACTCTTCCTGGTCGACAAGCTGTCCGACCGCTGGGGGGTGGACCTGCTGCCGCGCGGGAAGACCACCTGGTTCGAGCTGCGGGTGACGGAACGCTGACCCCGCCCCGCGCCGCCCGCCGCCGGATCGCCCACCGGGGGACCGGCCACCTCGGGACCGGCCACCTCAGGACCGGCCACCGTTCGGGCGAATCACCAGATTTCGGGCGCGGCGCCCCTTAAATGGTGCGGTGACCACGACCGACCGCCGAACCGCACTGGCCGCGGGCGCCGGACTCGTCGCCGCGGCAGCGCTGACCGGATGCGGCACCAAGGGCGCCGCCGCCCGCCCCGCCGCGCACCCCTCCGGCTCCACGCCCGCCCCGCCCCGCACACCCGGCGCCCCTGCAGCGCCCGCGCCCCGCCGCTTCCCCGGCCGCCCCGTCCAGGTCGCCCACGGCCCCCGCGACCGGCCCCGCGTCGCCCTCACCTTCCACGGCCAGGGCGACCCCGCCACCGCCCGCGCCATCCTGACCGAGGCCGAACGGCACGGTGCCCGCGTCACCGTCCTCGCCGTCGGCACCTGGCTGGACGCCCACCCGGACCTGGCCCGCCGCGTCCTCGACGGCGGACACGACCTCGGCAACCACACCCAGCGCCACCTGGACGTCAACGCCATGACCGAGACGGAGGCATACGCCGAGATCACCGGCTGCGCCCGGCGCCTGGAACGCCTCACCGGCTCCATCGGCACCTGGTTCCGGCCCTCCCGCGCCGCCCGCGCCTCCCCGCTCGTCGAACGGCTGGCCGTCCGCGCCGGCTACCCGCACGTCCTCTCCTACGACGTCGACTCCCTCGACTTCACCTCGCCCGGCGCCCCCGCCGTCACCCGCACCGTGCTCGGCGCGGTCCGCGGCGGGTCCGTGGTGAGCCTGCACTTCGGCTACGCGGACACGGTCGCCGCGCTCCCCGCCCTGCTGGAAGAACTCGACCGCCGCGGACTCGACGCGGTGACCACCACGGAGCTGATCGGCTGATGCACGCCAGAACCCTCACCCGCACCCTGCTCGCGGGCCTCGCCCTCACCGCCCTCGCCGCCTGCGGCGCCGAAGATCAGTCCGGCGGGACACACCCGAGCGCCCGTGCCGCCCGGGCCACCCCCGCCCAGAAGAAACCCGCCGTCGACGGCCTCCCCGGCATGCCGCCCGTCCTCGACCCGAAGGACGTCTACGCCGCCGACCGCCCGAACAAGCTCTCCCCGGTGGTCAAGGACTTCCCCTCCCGCGTCTACGTCCCCAACACCGAGTCCGACACCGTCACGGTCATCGACCCGAAGACCTACGAGGTCGTCGACACCATCCCCGTCGGCCGGCAACCCCAGCACGTGGTGCCCTCCTGGGACCTGAAGACCCTGTGGGTCAACAACGACCGGGGCAACACCCTCACCCCCATCGACCCGAGGACGGGCCGGGCGGGCGAACCGGTCGACGTCCACGACCCCTACAACCTCTACTTCACGCCCGACGGCAAGTACGCGGTCGTGATGGCCTCCCTCGACCGCGAACTGGTCTTCCGCGACCCGCACACCATGAAGGTCGAGAAGACCGTCCCCGTCACCTGCTACGGCGTCAACCACGCCGACTTCTCCCTCGACGGGCGCTACTTCATCGTCTCCTGCGAGTTCAGCGGCGAACTGCTCAAGGTCGACACCCGCAGGATGGAGGTCGTCGCACAGCAGAGACTCCCCCTCGACGGCGCGATGCCGCAGGACGTCAAGGTCTCGCCAGACGGGAAGCGGTTCTACATCGCCGACATGAAGGCCGACGGCATGTGGGTCCTCGACGGCGACACGTTCGCCACGCCCACCCTCCTGCCCACCGGCAAGGGCGCCCACGGCCTCTACGTCGGCCGCGACTCCCGCACGATGTACGTCTCCAACCGCGGCGAGGGCACCGTCTCCGTCTTCGACTTCACCCGGAACAAGCTCACCGGCAAGTGGCGCCTGCCCGGCGGCGGCAGCCCCGACATGGGCGGCGTCTCCGCCGACGGCAAGGTCCTGTGGCTCTCCGGCCGCTACGACGCCGAGGTGTACGCCATCGACACCCGCACCGGCGACCAGCTCGCCCGCGTCAAGGTCGGCAACGGCCCCCACGGCCTCGCCGTCTACCCCCAGCCCGGCCGCTACTCCCTCGGCCACACCGGCATCTTCCGCTGACCGCGGGGGAATTCGCCCAACACGCCACCATCGAGTGACGATCCGCGGCCCGCTCCCGCGCAGCCGCGATCGTACGCCCATGACCACCACTCGCCCCCGGCGCCGGGCCGCCGCCGTCGTCCTCGCCCTCTCCGCCGTCCTCGCCACCTCCGCCGCCGCCCAACCCGGCGCGGCGGTCCCGGCGACGGCACCCGCGAAGGCCGCCCCCGCCTGCCCCCTGTCCCACGACAGGACCGAGGCCGCCGCCGACCCGGACGTCGACGTCACCCGCGTCACGCCCCGACCGGTCTGGCGCACCACCTGCGGCACCCTCTACCGCAGCGACAGCCGGGGCCCGCAGGTCGTCTTCGAGGAGGGCTTCCACGCCAGGGACGTGCGCGACGGCCAGTACGACCTCGAGCAGTACGTCCTGGTCAACCAGCCCTCGCCGTACGTGTCGACGACCTACGACCACGACCTGTACAAGACCTGGTACAAGTCCGGCTACAACTACTACATCGACGCGCCCGGCGGCATCGACGTCAACAGGACCATCGGCGACACCCACAAATGGGCCGACCAGGTCGAGGTCGCGTTCCCGGGCGGCATCAAGCGCCAGTACGTCATCGGCGTCTGCCCGGTCGACAAGCGGACCAGGACCGAGATCATGAACGAGTGCGAGAGCAACCCGCACTACAAGCCCTGGCACTGACCCCCCGCCCCCCGGCCGGCAGGAACAGCGCCTCCGAGCCCACCGGCCGGTAACCCGCCGCCTGGAACGCCCGCAGACTGCGGGCGTTCCCCGGCGACACCTGGGCCCACACCGGCTCGCCCCCGGCCAGCTGCCGCGCCGCCGTCACCAGCCGCCGCCCCAGCCCCCGGTGCCGCGCCTCCTCCGCCACCTCCACGGCCACCTCCAGCCGCCCGGCCACCCCGCGCCCCAGCACCAGCACCCCGCCGTCCGCCGCCCACACCCGCACCCCGTCGCGCCGCCGCCGCGCCGAGACCACCCGCGGATGCCCGGGATCGGCGACCTCCGTCAGCGCGACCCCGGGACGCCCCGCGAGCGGCGCACCGGTCAGCAGCACGTCGACCGTGTCGGTCGTCCGTCCGGTCCGCTCCATGAGGGCCGTCAGGAACCGGGCGTGCATCGTCGCGGCGAACGCGTCGCACTCCAGGGAGGCCAGCGTCCCGCGCACCCACCCCTCGTCCTCGTCCGTGAAGACGACCGAGTGCGCCGTGAAGGCGATGACACCGGCGACCCGGGGACCGGGCTGCGCGACCACCGTCGTCCCGCCGTCCGGCGGGGGGAAGACACCCCGCGCCGCAGCGTCCAGAATCCCGCGCAGGCTCTCCGTCACCGTGCCCCCTTGAGTCTCCACCCACTGGAAGGTCCAGACTCCCAGACATGATCGACGACGGCACCGGTCTGATGACCATCGGCGAGCTGGCGCGGACCACCGGACTGTCCGTACGCACCATCCGGTACTGGTCCGACGAGGGCGCGCTGCCCCCGGTCGCCCGCTCCGCGGGCGGCTACCGGCTCTACGACGCCGCGTCCGCCGCCCGCCTGGAGCTGATCCGCACCCTGCGCGAACTGGGCCTCGGCCTCGACGACGTACGCCGGATCCTGTCCGGCGAGGCGACGGTCGCACAGGTCGCGGCGGCGCACGTCAGCGCGCTGGACGCACAGATCGACTCCCTGAAGGTGACCCGCGCGGTGCTGTCGACCGTGGCGCGACGCGGCTCGACCGCGGAGGAGATGACCCTGATGAACAGACTGGCGCGGCTGTCCGCGGCGGAGCGCAAGCGGATCGTCGACGACTTCATGGCGGAACTCTTCGACGGCATCGACACGGCGGACCCCGACGTCCGCACCCGGCTGCGCTTCACCGCGGCCACCCTGCCCGACGACCCGACACCGGAACAGGTGGACGCCTGGGTGGAGCTGGCCGAGCTGATCCAGGATCCCGGCTTCCGGACGCTGATGCGCAGGATGGTGGAGTTCAACGCGGCCGACCGGGGGCCGGACGTCCCCGGAGGCACGTCCCTGTGGTTCGTCAGCCGTCTCGTGCGGCTCGCGGGTGACGCACTGCGCCGGGGCATCGCGCCCGGGGCGCCCGAGGCCGGCGACGTCCTGCGCCCGCTGCTCGGTGACGCCGACCCCGCCGCCGTGCTGGAACGCCTGACCGCGATGACGAACAGCCGGGTCGGCCGTTTCCGCGAACTGTCGGCCGTCGTCAACGGCCTCGGGCCCCAGCCGATGTACGAGCAGGAGTTCGGGTGGGTGGTCGCCGCACTGGAGGCCCGGGCGGGAAGCTAATCTGACCTGCGTCAGTGGTGTGCGAGAGCACGACCGGAGCACGGAAAGAGGGGCGGATCGGTGGCGGACATCGAGGAAGCGCGCAAGCAGTTCGAGCGGATCGACACGGACGGCGACGGATTCATCACCGCCGCGGAGTTCAAGGCCGCTCTGGCCCAGGGCGGCGACTGGAACGTCACCGAGTCGGTGGCGGAGGCCGTCATCGCCAGCCGCGACCTCAATGGCGACAAGGTCCTGTCGTTCGACGAGTTCTGGGCCCACCTGAACAAGTAGGCGATGCCCCCCCGGGGCGCCCGTCCGGTACTCGGCGCGGGCGCTCACCGGCTCGTCCGGAGGAGTGAAGGCCGGACGGCGGCGGAATAGCCCGCTTCGCCGGGAGGTTGCTGATGCGCACCGGCGCGGTCGACGCGCCGGCCCCGCAGGACACGACCTCCGAAAGGCCAGGCGAGTCAGGACCATGAAGATCGGCATCATCGGCGCGGGCAACATCGGCGGCAACCTCACCCGGCGGCTGACCGCCCTCGGGCACGACGTCTCCGTCGCCAACTCCCGCGGCCCCCACACGCTCACCGCGCTGGCCGAGGAGACCGGGGCGACCCCCGTGCCGGTCGGGGAGGCGGCGCGCGACGCCGGGATCGTGGTCGTCACGATCCCGCTCAAGGCGATTCCCGACCTGCCCTCCGGGGTCCTGGACGGGGCCGCCGACGACGTCGCGGTCATCGACACCGGCAACTACTACCCGCAGCAGCGCGACGGCCGGATCGCCGGCATCGAGGACGACGGCCTCACCGAGAGCCGCTGGACCGAACGCCATCTCGGCCACCCGGTGATCAAGGCCTTCAACGGCACCTACGCCCAGGACATCCTGGACCGCCCGCGCCCGGCCGGCGACCCCGGGCGCACGGCCCTCCCGGTGGCCGGCGACGACGGGGCGGCCAAGGCGAAGGTCCGGGCCCTGATCGACGAGCTCGGCTTCGACACCGTGGACGCCGGCGGCATCGACGACTCCTGGCGCCAGCAGCCCGGCACCCCGGTGTACGGCCTGCGCGCGGGTGTGGACGCCGTCACCAAGGCCCTGGCGGAGGCGTCCCCGGAGCGCACCGCGGACTTCCGGGGCTGACCGGCGCTCAGGCGCCCTGCGCCCACTTCTGCAGCGTGGCCTTGCTCTCGAAGTCCGCGACGTTCGTGTCGACCGGGTCGTCGGTGTACTGGTGGAAGCGCCACTTCGCCTGGATGCGCGGCTTGCCCGCCGAGACGTAGTCGGCGATCCACAGGCCATCACCCGCATACGACGTGGTGTCCACGGTCAACCAGTAACTTCGATTCGTATAGAGGATCACCCGGTTGTCCGGTCGCAGTTCCTTCAGCTTGCGGATGAAGCGGTCCTTCTCGGCGTTGCTCGCGTGGGTGCCCTCGCCGGTCGACTCCCAGTCGACGGCGAGGATGTCGCCCTTCCTCTCCGGTGCCTTGGACAGGAAGTACTCGGCCTGGGCGGTGATGTTGCCCGGCCACAGGAAGTGGTAGAAGCCGACGACGAGCCCCGCGTCGCGTGCCCGGTCCGTCTGGGCCGCGAGTCTGGGACTCACGTACGAACGGCCTTCCGTCGCCTTGACGAAGACGAAGGACAGGCCGTCCGTGTCGTAGCTGGACGACTGGTACGCGCTCACGTCGATCCCGCGCAGCATGAGGACTCCCTCGGATGCCGTTGGGGCTGTGGTGCCCCGGTGGCGGAGGTTGTTGTTATGCCCGGGATCGGCGGCCGTACGCCGGGCGTGCGGATGCTCGGCGTACGGTGCCGGTGCGCGCCGGTCGGATCAGGAGGCGGAGGAGGCGGCCGGGACCGCCGGGGCGGTGTCGTCGGCGGCGGCGGTCTCGCCGTCCTCCAGGGAGACGTCCTTGGTCTCCTTGCCGATGAGCAGTGCGGTCAGCGTCAGCACCGCCATCGCGGACAGGTAGACGCCGACCAGCCACGGCGAGCCGTCGCCGGTCTCCCACAGCGCGACCGCGATGAACGGCGCGACGGCCGCGCCGAGGATCGAACTGACGTTGTAGGAGATGCCGGAGCCGGTGTAGCGCACGCTCGTCGGGAACAGCTCGGGCAGCAGCGCGCCCATCGGGCCGAACGTCATGCCCATCAGCGTGAAGCCGAGCACGAGCCACAGGACCACGCCGAGCGTGCCGAGGCCGATCAGGGGCACCCAGACCAGGCCGAAGACCACGATCGCGGCGGTGATCCAGATCAGGGTGGTGCGCCGCCCGTACTTGTCGGCGAGCGGGCCGGAGACCAGGGTGAACACGGCGAAGAACAGCACGCCGAAGATCATCATCAGGACGAACGTGGTGTAGCTGTACCCCAGGCCGGGGACGGCGGCGTCCTTGGCGGTGCGGCCGTAGCTCAGTGAGAACGTGGTCATCAGGTAGAAGAGCACGTACGTCGCCAGCATGATGAAGGTGCCCAGGACGAGCTGCCTCCAGTGGCCCTGGACCACGGTGGCCAGCGGCAGTTTGCGCACCTTGCCGGCCTCGCGCGTCTTGGCGAACACCGCCGACTCCACCAGCCGCGACCGCACCCAGAGCCCGATCGCGACCATGACGGCGGAGAACAGGAACGGGATGCGCCAGCCCCAGCTCGCGAAGGCCTCGGAGGGCTGGGTGGGGTCGGCGCCGGCCGTGGACGGCAGCAGTGCTCCGATGATCAGGAACAGGCCGTTGCCGATGATGAAGCCGAGCGGGGCGCCGAGCTGCGGGAAGGTGCCGTACAGGGCGCGCTTGCCGCGGGGGGCGTTCTCGGTCGCGACCAGGGCGGCGCCGCTCCACTCGCCGCCGAGCGCGAAGCCCTGCGCGAGCCGCATCAGCACGAGCAGCGCGGTGGCGACCCAGCCGGCCTGCGCGTAGGTGGGCAGCGCGCCGATGAGGAAGGTGGCGATGCCCATGGTGAGGAGCGAGACCACCAGGGTCTTCTTGCGGCCGAGCCGGTCACCGAGGTGCCCGAAGAAGACGGCTCCGATGGGGCGGGCGACCATCGCGGCGCCGAAGACGGCGAAGGAGGACAGCAGCGCGGTGGTCGGGTCGCTGTTCGGGAAGAAGAGCGACGGGAAGACCAGAACGGCGGCGGTCGCGTAGATGTAGAAGTCGTAGAACTCGATCGTCGTGCCGATGAGGCTGGCGATGAGGACACGTGACCGCGGATTGACGGGTGCCTCGGCTGCGGTGGTGGCTGGTGCGGGCATGGCTCGGTCTTTCACGCGTGGAACATGTGTGTGCGTTGCAACCATTCCAGGTGTCTTGCCTGACGGAAAGACCGGGCCACTATGTGAGACGGGTGCCGGTCAGCCGGCGGGCAGCCGCGTGGGGACCGAGGGCTTGTTCCGGCAGTCGAACTCCTTCACGACCACGCGCGCGGAGTGCAGCAGGTGGGTCAGGTGCGTGCCGACGTCGGTGTCACCGGTGAGGGTGTCGGTCATGGTCCCCTCGATCGGCATCCCCGTCTCCTGTTCCGCGGGCGCGCCGGAGACGCGGCACTTGACGTAGACGGAGTAGTCGACCGACTTGTCGTTCTTGCGGGTCACCAGCTCGACGTCCGAGTTGACCGGCACCACGGACACCGAGTCGTAGACGCTCCTGTCCTCGGCGAACGGGAAGTCGAACGGGAAGATGGAGGGGCCGTAGCCGAGAGTGAGGTACTTCCTCGGTGATTCCTTCTCGGTCGCGAGGACCTTGCACACCTCGGTACGGCTGTAGGCGGGGACCTTCTCGTCGCCCGATTCCCACTCGCCGGCCTTCTCGTAGAAGTATGCGTCCCCATGACCGTCTCACCGGCCTTGCCCAGCGTGTCGAAACCGAGCGCGACGCCATGTGCGGGTGCGACGGAAGTGGCGCGAGCGAATCGTGCTCCGTCCCTTCACAGATGTGCGGGAGCCGGGGGGAGACGGTGGGGTGGCCGGGGGCCTCAGCACTCGATGATGTTGACCGCGAGTCCGCCCCGCGCCGTCTCCTTGTACTTGACCGACATGTCGGCGCCCGTCTCCTTCATGGTCTTGATGACCTTGTCGAGGGACACCTTGTGCGAGCCGTCGCCGCGCATCGCCATCCGGGCCGCCGTGACCGCCTTCACCGCGGCCATGCCGTTGCGCTCGATGCAGGGGATCTGGACGAGGCCGCCGACGGGGTCGCAGGTGAGGCCCAGGTTGTGCTCCATGCCGATCTCGGCGGCGTTCTCGACCTGCTCCGGGGAGCCGCCCAGCACCTCGGCGAGCGCGCCCGCCGCCATCGAGCAGGCGGAGCCGACCTCGCCCTGGCAGCCGACCTCGGCGCCGGAGATGGAGGCGTTCTCCTTGAAGAGCATGCCGATCGCGCCGGCCGCCAGGAGGAAGCGGACCACGCCCTCCTCGTCGGCGCCGGGGACGAAGTTCATGTAGTAGTGCAGGACCGCCGGGATGATGCCCGCCGCCCCGTTCGTCGGTGCGGTGACGACCCGGCCGCCGGCGGCGTTCTCCTCGTTCACGGCCATCGCGTAGAGCGTGATCCACTCCATGGCCAGGGCCTGCGGGTCGCCCTCCGAGCGCAGCTTGCGCGCCGTGTTCGCGGCGCGGCGGCGGACCTTCAGGCCGCCGGGCAGGATGCCCTCGCGGGACATGCCGCGCGCCACGCAGGCCTGCATCACGCGCCATATCTCCAGCAGACCCTCGCGGATCTCGTCCTCGTCGCGCCAGGCCCGCTCGTTCTCCAGCATCAGCGCGGAGATCGACAGGCCCGTCTCCTCGGTCAGGCGCAGCAGCTCGTCACCGGTGCGGAAGGGGTACTTCAGCACGGTGTCGTCGAGCTTGATGCGGTCCGCGCCCACCGCGTCCTCGTCCACGACGAAGCCGCCGCCGACCGAGTAGTACGTCTTCGAGAGCACCTCGGCGCCCGCCGCGTCGTACGCCCACAGCGTCATGCCGTTGGCGTGGTAGGGGAGGGCCTTGCGGCGGTGCAGGACCATGTCGTCGTCGTAGGAGAAGGCGATCTCGTGGTCGCCGAGGAGGCGGATGCGGCCCGAGGTCCTGATCGTCTCGACGCGGTCGTCCGCGGTCTCCACGTCCACCGTGCGCGGGGACTCGCCCTCCAGGCCGAGCAGCACCGCCTTGGGCGTGCCGTGGCCGTGGCCGGTGGCGCCGAGCGAGCCGTACAGCTCGGCCCGGACCGAGGACACGGAGCCCAGCAGTTCCTCGTTGCGCAGGCGCAGGGCGAACATGCGCGCCGCGCGCATCGGGCCGACCGTGTGCGAGCTCGACGGGCCGATGCCGACCGAGAACAGGTCGAAGACCGAGATGGCCACGGGGACTCCTCATAACGGGGGTGGTGCGGAGGGGGTGGGGCGCCGTGCCCGCTCGTGGCGGACGCGGCGCCCCCGGGTGATGCCGTCGGTTACTTGTTCAGACCCGGGTACAGCGGGTGCTTGTCCGCCAGGGCCTTCACCCGGGCCTTCAGCGCCTCCGCGTCGTACGACGGCTTGAGCGCCTCGGCGATCACGTCCGCCACCTCGGCGAAGTCCCCGGCCGTGAAGCCGCGGGTCGCCAGGGCCGGCGTACCGATGCGCAGACCGGACGTCACCATCGGCGGGCGCGGGTCGTTCGGGACGGCGTTGCGGTTGACCGTGATGCCGACCTCGTGCAGACGGTCCTCGGCCTGCTGGCCGTCCAGCTCGGAGTCGCGCAGGTCGACCAGGACCAGGTGGACGTCCGTGCCGCCGGTCAGGACGGAGACGCCCGCCGCCTTGGCGTCGTCCTTCACCAGGCGCTCGGCCAGGATCCGGGCGCCTTCCAGCGTACGACGCTGGCGCTCCTTGAAGTCGTCGCTCGCCGCGACCTTGAAGGCGACGGCCTTGGCGGCCACCACGTGCTCCAGCGGGCCACCCTGCTGACCGGGGAAGACGGCGGAGTTGATCTTCTTGGCGAGTTCGGCCGTGGAGAGGATCACACCGCCGCGCGGGCCGCCCAGCGTCTTGTGGGTCGTGGTGGTCACCACGTGGGCGTGCGGCACCGGGTTCGGGTGCAGGCCCGCCGCGACCAGACCGGCGAAGTGCGCCATGTCGACCATCAGGTACGCGCCGACCTCGTCGGCGACCTCGCGGAACGCGGCGAAGTCGAGCTGCCGCGGGTAGGCCGACCAGCCGGCCACGATCAGCTTCGGCCGGTTCTCCTTGGCGAGGCGCTCCACCTCGGCCATGTCGACCTGGCCGTCGTCGCCGACGTGGTAGGCGACGACGTTGTAGAGCTTGCCGGAGAAGTTGATCTTCATGCCGTGGGTCAGGTGCCCGCCGTGGGCGAGGTTCAGACCCATGATCGTGTCGCCCGGCTTGAGCAGCGCGAACATCGCCGCCGCGTTGGCCTGGGCGCCCGAGTGCGGCTGCACGTTGGCGTGCTCGGCACCGAACAGTGCCTTGACCCGGTCGATGGCGATCTGCTCGACCACGTCGACGTGCTCGCAGCCGCCGTAGTAGCGGCGGCCCGGGTAGCCCTCGGCGTACTTGTTGGTGAGGACCGAGCCCTGTGCCTCCATGACCGCGACCGGCGCGAAGTTCTCGGAGGCGATCATCTCGAGGGTGGACTGCTGGCGGTCCAGCTCGGCGTCGACGGCGGCGGCGACGTCGGGGTCGAGCTCGTGCAGGGGGGTGTTCAGAAGCGACATGCGTCCGTGTCTCCTCAGGCGCCGGCGAACTCGGTGTACTCGTCGGCGGAGAGCAGGTCGCCCGGCTCCTCGCTGACGCGCACCTTGAACAGCCAGCCGCCCTCGAAGGGGGCCGAGTTCACCAGCGACGGGTCGCCGACGACGTCGTCGTTGACCTCGGTGACCTCGCCGGAGACGGGGGAGTACAGATCGGAGACCGACTTGGTCGACTCCAGTTCGCCGCAGGTCTCGCCCGCGGCCACGGTGGCGCCGACCTCGGGGAGCTGGACGAAGACGACGTCACCGAGCGCGTTGGCCGCGTGCTCCGTGATGCCGACCGTCGAGACGCCGTCGTCGGCGGCCGACAGCCACTCGTGCTCCTTGCTGTAACGCAGCTGCTGGGGGTTGCTCATGGCCTGAATTCTCCTGTACGCGGGGGAGTGGTGTGACGGGGGACTGCGGAACCTGCTGATGGGAGGCGCCGGACACGCACGGGGGCGGCGAAGCGCCCCGCCCGCCCGGTGTCTACTTCTGGCGCTTGTAGAACGGCAGCGCCACGACCTCGTACGGCTCGTGGGTGCCCCGGATGTCCACGCCGACGCCGGCGGTGCCCGGAGCGGCGTGCGCCGCGTCGACGTACGCCATGGCGATCGGCCTGCCCAGCGTGGGGGAGGGAGCGCCGGAGGTGACCTCGCCGACCACCTCGCCGCCGGCGACGACCGCGTACCCGGCGCGCGGGACCCGGCGGCCCTCGGCGACCAGGCCGACCAGGACGCGGGGCGGGTTCGTCTCGGCCCGCGAGGCGGCCTCCCGGAGCGCGGCCCGGCCCACGAAGTCGCCCTCCTTCTCGAACTTCACCACCCGGCCGAGGCCGGCGTCGAAGGGCGTCAGCGCGGTCGTCAGCTCGTGCCCGTACAGCGGCATGCCCGCCTCCAGGCGGAGCGTGTCCCGGCAGGACAGGCCGCACGGGGCCAGCCCGGCGCCCTCGCCCGCCTTGGTCAGCGCCTGCCACAGTTCCACGGCGTGCTCCGGCTTCACGAACAGCTCGAAGCCGTCCTCGCCGGTGTAACCGGTGCGCGCGATGAGCGCCGGCACGCCGGCGACCGTGCCCGGCAGGCCCGCGTAGTACTTCAGGCCGTCCAGGTCGGCGTCGGTGAGCGAGGCCAGGATGCCCGGGGACTCGGGCCCCTGCACGGCCAGCAGCGCGTAGGCGTCGCGGTCGTCGCGGACCTCGGCGTCGAAGCCGGCCGCCCGCTCGGTGAGCGCGTCCAGCACCACCTGGGCGTTGGAGGCGTTGGCGACGACCAGGTACTCGCGGGGCGCGGCCTCGGACTCGCCCAGGCGGTAGACGATCAGGTCGTCCAGGATGCCGCCGTCCTCGCGGCAGATCATGGTGTAGCGGGCCCGGCCCGGCTTCACGGTGCCGATGTTCCCGACCAGCGCGTGGTTCAGCAGGTCGGCGGCCTGCGGGCCGGTGACCGTGATCTCACCCATGTGGGAGAGGTCGAAGAGCCCGGCCCGGGTGCGCACCGCCACGTGCTCGTCGCGCTCGGAGCCGTAGCGCAGGGGCATGTCCCAGCCGGCGAAGTCGGTCATCGTCGCGCCCAGCGCGCGATGCGTGGCATCGAGCGCGGTACGGCGCAGTTCGGTACTGCTCATCGGTCGTTCGTCTCCCAGGACAGGACTGGACGGGCGAGGGCGGTCCTCCCCATCTGTCATCGGAACCTGAGAGGTTCGCCATGACCACCGGAGTGCGGCGATCAGGACTTGCACCTTGGGTGGGGCAGCCGTCGGTCGGCGGCCCGCTTTTCAGATGTGCCTCGCCCGCGCGGTAACGGGGCCTGAGAGATTCAAGGGAGGGACTTGCTCCTTCGGCGCCCCGGCGAAGGCCGGGGACTCTCCCGCGCGGATTCAAACGGCCGGTATGCAGTTGGCGCCGCCATCATTGCACGCCGGGCCCGTTCGTGGCAGACCGTGATCTGTAACCGGCTTGTGGCAGTAAGCGCACGAAAACGCGAGACCGCCGCATTACCTTCTCTTTACACTCGACGGGGACGGGAACTCGTGAACCGCCCCAGGGGAGGACGATCACGGTGAACAGGACCACGGCGTACGCAACGACCTCGGGCATCGCGCTGCCGAAGCGGCCCACCCCGGCCGGGGCGGCATGCGCCGCACCCGCCGCACCCGCCGCACCCGCCGCACCCGTCGTCCGCGATCTGCGCGACCGCGACGGCCGCAGCCCGCACGCCCTGCTCTTCGGGCCCCGGGACGTGGTGGTGATCACCGGCCTGCCCGGCAGCGGCAAGTCCACCCTCATGCGGCGCACGGTGCGCGGCCTGCGCATCGACTCGCAGGACACCCGGGACCACTGGGACCGCCGCATGCCGCGCCTCCTCCCGTACGCCCTCTACCGGCCCCTCGTCCGCCTCGCCCACTACGCCGGGCTGCGCCGCGCCCTGCGCTCCGGCGAGGGCGTCGTCGTGCACGACTGCGGCACGCAGGCCTGGGTGCGCGGCTGGCTGGCCCGCGAGGCGCGCCGTCGCGGCGGCACCCTGCACCTGCTGGTCCTCGACGTCGGCGCCGACGACGCCCTGGCCGGCCAGCGCGAGCGGGGCCGGGGCGTGTCGCGGTACGCGTTCCTGCGGCACCGCGCGGCCACCCGGCGCCTGCTGGCCGCCGTGACCGGGGCCACCCTGCCCGCCGGGTGCGCCTCGGCGGTCCTCCTCGACCGGGCGGCGGCGGACACGCTGCACCGGATCGCCTTCACCGGCTGAGGTGACGCACCGTGGGCCGGTGGGGCCGAACGGGTTAGCCTTTTCAGCCACAGCAGCGGTACCCAGGCAGGCGGTAGGCAGATGGACTTCCCAGCGGACTTCCCGGCGGACCTCTCACCGGAGTTCCCGGCGCGGCCGCATCCCCACCCGCACGGCGGATGGCCCGGCAACGAGCTGGAGGAGGTGCTGTCGGCCTCCCTCGGCGTGCCGGGCGCCGGCGGCCGGATCACGGAGGTGCTCGGCCGCAGCTTCGTCTGGGTCCCGCTGCCGAACGGCGGCGGCCCGGACAGCGGTCCCCTCGACCTGCCCACGGTGGAGATCGAAGGCCAGGCCCATGTGCCGGTGTTCAGCTCCGAGGAGCAGCTCCGCCTGGTCGCAGGCCCCCACATGGCGTACACCGTCGCCCCCGCCGTCGAGTTCGCCCGCGGCCTGCCCCCGCAGGTCGGTATCGCCGTGAACCCGGACGGCGTCGTCGGCGTCCCGCTGCCGCCGGCCGCCGTGGCCGAGCTGTGCCGGGCCGGACGCACCCCGCTGGACGGGCCCGCGTCCGGCGGCCGGGTCCGCCTCTTCGAACCCGACTGGCAGGACGACCCGGTGGACTTCCTGGCCGCGGCCTCCGCCGAGTTCGCCGCCACCGGCGTCGTCCGGACCGCCCGCCGCTGCCTGGCCGCCGTCGAGACCGCCGACCCGGTGATGTTCGTCGGCGTGGAACTCTCCCACTGGGAGGGCGACGCCCAGGCGCTCCCCCTCGACGCCCTCGGCCGCGCCCTCGGCGCGGTCCCGGTCGCGTGGCCGGTCAACCTGGTCCTCCTGGAGGCGGCCCAGGACCCGGTCTGCGACTGGATGCGGGCGCACGTACGCCCCTTCTACGACCAGGCCTTGTGAACGCCCGCGGGGGGAGCGCCCCGTCGGGGCGCGGGGCCGTGACCCGGGCGGCGCCGCCGTGGGAGCGCGACAGGCCGGGACGCACCCGCACCCGCCGGCGGACGGCGAGCCCCGCGCTCCGAACCGCCGCCGCCGGCGGAGCCCTAAGCTGGTGTCACAACAGGGGACGATTCTCGAAGGGTCGGTAAAAGGTGAGCGCGAGCGGTACCGCCGCGACCGGGCAGGTCGAGCACATGCTGCGCCAGGTGACGCCCGGACGCTACGACGCCTACGAGGCCCTGCTCCGCGCGCTCGCCGCCCCCGCCTCCGGCCAGGTCTGGATGCTGCTGTGGCACGGTCAGGCCGGCTCCCCGGACGCCCAGTACGGGAGCATGGAGGTCGACGGGTTCGGCTACGCGCCCTGCGTCACCTCCGCCCAGGAGCTCTCCGCCAGCGGCTGGAACCGGTCGTACGAGGTGGTCGACGGTCTGGAGGTGGCCCGCGCCCTCTACCCGGACCACTTCGGCCTCTGGCTCAACCCGCACGCCCCCGGCGGCGGGGTCGGCATCCCCTGGCTCGATCTGCGCCGCATCGCCTCCGGTCTCGACCGCCAGCCCGCCGGGCCGCTGCGCCTGTCCGAACCGGCCATCGAGATCCCGCAGTTCTACGCCCTGCTCGCGCAGAACGCCCACCGCACCCCGGCGGTGCGCGCGCTGCGCCGCGCCTGGGTGCAGCCGTCGCTGGGCGCCCCCTATCTCGCCATCGGCCTCGACGTCTACGACACGTCGCCGCCGGCCGTGGACGCCGTGCGCGCGATGATGCGGCAGTCCGTCGCCGCGGTACCGGAGGGACTGCCGGTGTCGACGGTCGCGATGACCGACGCGCACGACCCGGTCGCCATGTGGCTGCGCGTCAACGCCCGCCCCTTCTACGACCGCGAGGCCCACGCGGCCCCCGCCCAGGCGCCCGGCGCCGGGTACGGCTACCCTCCCGCTCGCGGGACCTTCTGACGGAGCATCGGGTCGCGCCCGCCGGTGCCGGCGACGCTCCGTGCTCTTCACGTCACGAACACATATCTTCGCGCGTAGACGACGACGGAAGGTCGCGAAGGTCGGCGATTTCGCCGTTCTGTCCCAACTGTCCTTCGTCCGAAGGCCGTTACCCACTGTTCGGATAACGGAATCCCTAGCAGTGCATCACGGTTGCGCATACTTTCCCGGTCAGGCCTGGCGGGTGATCGTGACGACGCTGAAGACTCCCGAGACAGGCACCGGATCGTTCGATCCCGTGCTCGAGAGCAAGTCGACAAAGCCGTAATCCACGGCGGGTGTAGGCCGGTCACCACCGGCGAGAGGGGTCGGGTCACTGTGACCGCACCGATCGAGACCACCGGGGCGCAAGCCGAGGCACAGCCCGAGGCTGTCCTCGCCGGTGCCGATAAGGGGCAGATCGAGGGCCGTTCCCTGGGGCAGATCGCCTGGTCCCGTTTCAAGAAGGACAAGGTCGCCATGGCCGGCGGGGTCGTCGTGATCCTGCTGATCCTCCTCGCGATCCTCTCCCGCCCCATCCAGGCGATCCTCGGCCTGGACCCCAACGCCCTCAACCAGGACCTGATCGACCCCAACACCTCGCTGCCCAAGGGTGACTTCGGCGGCATGAGCTGGGACCACCCGCTCGGTGTGGAGCCGAAGTTCGGCCGGGACATCGCCACCCGCATCCTCGAGGGCTCCTGGGTCTCGCTGGTCGTCGCCTTCGGCGCCACGATCCTGTCCAACACCATCGGCGCGGTCCTCGGCGTGGTGGCCGGCTACTACGGCGGACGCGTCGACACGATCATCAGCCGGCTGATGGACACCTTCCTGGCCTTCCCCCTCCTGCTGTTCGCGATCGCCATCTCGGCGACCCTGCAGGGCGGCGCCTTCGGACTGGAGGGCCTGCCGCTGCACATCATGGTGCTGGTCTTCGTCATCGGCTTCTTCAACTGGCCCTATCTGGGACGCATCGTCCGCGGCCAGACGCTGGCCCTGCGTGAACGGGAGTTCGTCGACGCCTCCCGGGGGATGGGCGCCAAGGGCCCCTACATCCTCTTCCGGGAACTGCTGCCGAACCTCGTGGGCCCGATCATCGTCTACTCGACGCTGCTCATCCCGACCAACATCATCTTCGAGGCGTCCCTGAGCTTCCTCGGCGTCGGCATCCAGCCCCCGCAGGCCTCGTGGGGCGGCATGATCAACCAGGCGGTCTCCTTCTACCAGGTCGACCCCCAGTTCATGATCGTTCCTGGTCTCGCCATCTTCGTGACCGTCCTGGCGTTCAATCTGCTCGGCGACGGTCTCCGTGACGCTCTCGACCCGCGCAGCCGCTGACCGGCGACTGCCGCGAGAGTCCCAAAGATTTTGCCAACAATGGAGGGGAAGCAGACCATCATGCGAAGGTCAGCGCTGGCCGCGGTCGCGGCCATCGGCAGTGCGAGTTTGCTGCTTTCGGCTTGCAGCAAGGCCGATGACAACTCGGACAACAACGGTAAGAAGTCGGCTGAGGCCAACGCTGCGACCAAGGGTGTCGTCAACGCCTCTACCCAGAAGGGTGGGACGGTCACGTACGAGTACTCGGACGTGCCGGACTCCTTCGACCCCGGCAACACGTACTACGCGTACATGTACAACCTCAGCCGGCTGTACGCCCGCCCGCTGATGACCTTCCAGCCCGGCGCGGGCGAGAAGGGCAACACCCTGGTCCCGGACCTCGCCGCGAGCAAGGGCGTGCCGAGCGAGGGCGGCAAGACCTGGACGTACAAGCTGCGCCCGGGCCTGAAGTACCAGGACGGCACCCCGATCACCGCGAAGGACGTCAAGTACGCGGTCGAGCGCTCCAACTTCGCGCGTGACGTGCTCTCGCTCGGTCCGAACTACTTCCAGCAGTTCATGAAGGACGGCGACAAGTACAAGGGCCCGTACAAGGACAAGAGCCCCGAGGGCCTGAAGTCCATCGAGACGCCGGACGACACCACGATCGTCTTCCACCTCAACCGGTCCTTCCAGGAGTTCGACTACCTGGTCGCCACGCCGCAGACGGCTCCGGTGCCCAAGTCCAAGGACAAGGGCGTCGACTACGTCAAGAGCATCGTGTCCTCGGGCTCGTACAAGTTCGAGAGCTACGAGGAGGGCAAGCAGGCCGTCCTCGTCCGCAACGAGAACTGGGACCCGAAGACGGACCCGCTGCGCAAGCAGTACCCGGACAAGATCGTCGTCAAGCTCAAGGTCAACGCCGAGACGATCGACCAGGACGTCCAGGCCGGCACCGCGATCGACCTCGGCGGCACCGGTGTCCAGGCCGCGACGCAGGCGAAGGTCGTCAACGACACCGCCCTGAAGGCCAGCACCGACAACACCTACGGTGGCCGCCTGGTCTACATGGCGATCAACTCGCAGGTCGCGCCGTTCGACAAGGTCGAGTGCCGCAAGGCCGTCGAGTACGCCGTCGACAAGGTCTCCGTGCAGACCGCCCTCGGCGGCCCGATCCGCGGTGAGATCGCCACCACCGTCCTCCCGCCGGACATCACCGGCTACGCGAAGGCCGACACCTACGCGACGGACGGCAACAAGGGCGACGTCGCCAAGGCCAAGGAGCAGCTGAAGGCCTGCGGCAAGACCAGCATCAACACCAACATCTCGGCGCGCAGCGACCGCCCGCAGGAGATCGACGCGGCCACCGCCATCATCGCCTCGCTGAAGAAGGTCGGCATCAACGCCAGCCTGAAGCAGTACCCGTCGGGCAAGTACTTCACCGACTACGCGGGTGTGCCGACGTTCGACAAGAAGCAGAACATCGGCCTGCACATGATGCAGTGGGGTGCCGACTGGCCGTCCGGCTACGGCTTCCTCCAGCAGATCCTGCACGGTGACGCCATCGGCGCCTCGGGCAACACCAACCTGTCGTACATCAACGACAAGCAGATCAACGAGACGCTCGAGAAGGCCATCGCCACCGAGAGCGACAGCGAGCGCAACGCGCTGTACGGCCAGATCGACAAGCGTGCGATGGACCTGGCCACCATGGTCCCGCTGACCTACTTCAAGGTCCTGCTGTACCGCCCGTCCAACTTCACCAACCTGGTGTCCACGGCGGCCTTCAGCGGTCAGTACGACTACCTCAACATCGGCACGACCAAGAAGTAGCCCCGGAAGGCAGGTGAAGGCATTGGTGCCCGCGGGCTTCGCGGCCCGCGGGCACCAGCGCCGGTCCCCGTGATCTCGTACATCCTCCGTCGGACGTTCGCGGCAGTGATCCTGCTGCTGGTCGTCACCGCGGTCACCTTCGCGATCTTCTTCCTGCTGCCGCGGCTCGCCGGTCAGACCGCCGACCAGCTCGCGCAGCAGTACATCGGAAAGAGCCCGACGAAGGCGGACATCCTCGCGGTCAAGCAGAACCTCGGTCTGGACGAGCCCCTCTACGTCCAGTACTGGCACTTCATCAAGGGGATCGTCAGCGGCGCCACCTACAACCTGGGCCCCACCACGGCGCAGTGCGACGCGCCCTGCTTCG
Organism: Streptomyces sp. 63XJN7_1_ISO-PGPR-S23-121; assembly: GCF_056173025.1. NCBI lineage: Bacteria > Bacillati > Actinomycetota > Actinomycetes > Kitasatosporales > Streptomycetaceae > Streptomyces > Streptomyces sp. 63XJN7_1_ISO-PGPR-S23-121. Next base: position 1,471,720 of record NZ_CM149653.1, read on the forward strand.
GCTACTCCTTCAAGACCCACGAGGCCATCTGGCCTCAGCTCACCTCGCGCCTCCCGGTGACCCTCTCGCTGGCCGGCGGCGCCGCCGTGCTGTGGCTGGTCTCCGGCGTCCTGATCGGCGTGATCTCCGCCCTCAAGCCCCGCAGCGTCTTCGACCGTACCTTCATGGGCGTCGCGCTCGCCGGTGTGTCGCTGCCCATGTTCTTCACGGGCAACCTGCTGCTCCTGCTGTTCACCTACCAGTGGCCGATCTTCGGCCGCACCTATGTGCCGTTCACCGAGAACCCGGCCCAGTGGGCCAACACGCTCATCCCGGCCTGGTGCTCGCTGGCCCTGCTGTACTCCGCCATCTACGCGCGGCTCACCCGCTCGGGCATGCTGGAGACGATGAACGAGGACTTCATCCGCACGGCCCGCGCCAAGGGCCTGCGGGAGCGCAGGGTGGTGGCCCGGCACGGGCTGCGGGCCGCGCTGACGCCGATCATCACCGTCTTCGGCATGGACCTCGGCCTGCTGCTCGGCGGTGCCGTGATCACCGAGAAGGTGTTCTCGCTGCCCGGCATCGGCCAGTACGCGGTGCAGGGCATCACCGACAACGACCTGCCCAAGATCCTCGGCGTCACCCTGCTCGCAGCCTTCTTCGTCGTGATCGCCAATCTCCTGGTGGACCTGTTGTACGCCGCCGCCGACCCACGCGTGAGGCTCTCGTGACCGAACTCTCCAAGACCGGGGCCGCCGTGGGTGAGCCCACGACCCCGCCGTCGAACGCGCCCGACGCGTTCCTCGCGGTCCGCGACCTCAAGGTGCACTTCCCCACCGACGACGGCCTGGTCAAGTCCGTCGACGGGCTCAGCTTCCAGGTGGAGAAGGGCAAGACCCTCTGCATCGTCGGCGAGTCGGGATCGGGCAAGTCCGTCACCTCGCTCGCGATCATGGGCCTCCACCGGCTCGGCTCGCGCGGCAAGGACGTGCGGATGTCCGGCGAGATCTGGCTCGGCGGCAAGGAGCTCGTCTCCGCCGACCCGGACGAGGTCCGCCGGCTGCGCGGCCGCGAGATGGCGATGATCTTCCAGGACCCGCTGTCCGCGATGCACCCGTACTACACGATCGGCAACCAGATCGTGGAGGCGTACCGGGTCCACCACGACGTCAACAAGAAGACCGCGCGCAAGCGGGCGATCGAGATGCTCGACCGGGTCGGCATCCCCGAGCCCGGCAAGCGGGTCGACAGCTACCCGCACGAGTTCTCGGGCGGTATGCGCCAGCGCGCCATGATCGCCATGGCGCTGGTCAACAACCCCGAGCTGCTCATCGCGGACGAGCCGACGACCGCCCTGGACGTGACCGTCCAGGCGCAGATCCTCGACCTCATCCGCGACCTGCAGAAGGAGTTCGGCTCCGCGGTCGTCCTCATCACCCACGACCTCGGCGTCGTCGCCGAGATCGCCGACGACGTCCTGGTGATGTACGGCGGCCGGTGCGTGGAGCGCGGTTCGGTCGACGACGTCTTCGAGCGGCCGCAGCACCCGTACACCTGGGGCCTGCTCGGCTCGATGCCGCGCATCGACCGCGACACCTCCGAGCGGCTCATCCCGGTCAAGGGCTCGCCGCCGAGCCTCATCAACGTCCCCTCGGGCTGCGCCTTCCACCCCCGCTGCCCGTACGCGGACATCCCCAAGGGCGATGTCACCCGTACCGTGCGGCCGGAACTCCAGGTGGTCGGCAGCGGGCACTTCTCCGCCTGTCACCTCTCGCAGGAGGACCGCACGCGGATCTGGACCGAAGAGATTGCGCCGAAGCTGTGAGCGATACGAAGAAGACGGACGCGAAGACGGTCCCGGCCCAGGCATCCTCACCCGAGGAGCGTGAGGTGCTGCTGAAGGTCGAGGGCCTGCAGAAGCACTTCCCGATCCACAAGGGTGTTCTCCGGCGCCAGGCCGGCGCGGTCAAGGCCGTCGACGGCATCGACTTCGAGGTGCGCAAGGGCGAGACCCTCGGCGTGGTCGGCGAGTCGGGCTGCGGCAAGTCGACCATGGGCCGGGTCATCACCCGGCTCCAGGACCCGACGGGCGGCTCGATCCACTTCGAGGGCAAGGACATCACGCGGCTGAACACGGCCGGGATGCGCCCGCTGCGGCGGGACATCCAGATGATCTTCCAGGACCCGTACGGCTCGCTGAACCCGCGCCACACCATCGGCGGCATCGTCTCGGCGCCGTTCCGCCTCCAGGGCGTGGAGCCCGAGGGCGGGGTGAAGAAGGAGGTCCAGCGGCTCCTGGAGCTGGTGGGTCTCAGCCCCGAGCACTACAACCGCTACCCGCACGAGTTCTCCGGCGGTCAGCGCCAGCGCATCGGCATCGCCCGCGCGCTCGCGCTGAAGCCGAAGCTGGTCGTGGCGGACGAGCCGGTCTCCGCGCTGGACGTGTCCATCCAGGCGCAGGTCGTCAACCTCATGGACGACCTCCAGCAGGAGCTCGGCCTGACGTACGTGATCATCGCGCACGACCTGTCCGTCGTCCGGCACGTCTCGGACCGGATCGCGGTGATGTACCTGGGCAAGATCGTCGAGCTCGCCGACCGCACCTCGCTGTACGAGGCGCCGATGCACCCGTACACCAAGGCGCTGATGTCGGCGGTGCCGGTGCCGGACCCGAAGCGCCGGGGCGCCAAGAGCGAGCGGATCCTGCTGCGCGGCGACGTGCCCTCGCCGATCTCCCCGCCGAGCGGCTGCCGCTTCCACACGCGGTGCTGGAAGGCGACGCAGATCTGCAAGACCACGGAGCCGCCGCTGAAGGAGCTGCGTCCGGGCCAGCAGGTGGCCTGCCACCACCCGGAGAACTTCGAGGACCAGGCCCCGCAGGACGTCGTCCTGCTCACCGCGGCCAAGGAGGCGGCGGAGACGGTCCCGGACGAGGCCCTGGCGGAGTCCGCGAAGACCTCCGCGGCGGTGGCCGCGGAGGTGGAGGGCACGAAGGCGGACCCCGCGAAGGCGGAGACCGCCGAGGCGGAGGCCTCGGAGGCGGAAGCGGCTGAGGCGGAAGCCCCGGCGGCGGTCGTCACGGAGCCGGAGGCCGCCGACGCGGAGCCCGCCGAGCCGGAGTCCGCCGACGCGGTCGCCGCGAAGGCGGAGGCCTCGGCGGCGGTGGTCGCGGAGGCGAAGGCCGCGAAGGCGGAGGCCGCAGACGAGAAGGCCGAGGCGGCCGCTCCCGAAGCGGAGGCCGGCTCGAAGCCGGAGGCCGGCGCCAAGCCGGAGGCCGGTTCCAAGGCGAAGGCGGCTCCCGAGGCCGGTTCGGACGAGCCCGAGGCCGCCGCGTCCGGTGCGGCGGAGACGGGCGGCGACGCCGGGCCCCCGGCCAAGAAGAAGAAGAAGAAGTAGCCCGGCCCGGCCCGTGAGCCCCCGCCTTCGTTCGCAAGGCGGGGGCTCACCGGCAGGTGAGAATGGCAGGGTGTACGAGCAACTCTTCAGCCCCACCGTGCAGCACACGCTCGACCTGATCGGCATCTTCGTCTTCGCCATCTCGGGCGCCCTGCTGGCCGTCCGCAAGAACTTCGACGTCTTCGGCATCGCCGTGCTCGCCGAGGTCACCGCGCTGGGCGGCGGGCTGTTCCGGGACCTGATCATCGGCGCGGTGCCGCCCGCCGCGTTCTCGGACCTGGGCTATTTCCTGACCCCGCTGCTCGCCACCGCGCTGGTCTTCTTCCTGCATCCCCACGTCGAGCGCCTCCAGACCGGCGTCAACGTCTTCGACGCGGCCGGCCTCGGCCTGTTCTGCGTCGCCGGCACGACCAAGGCGTACGACTACGGGCTCGGCCTGACCGCCTCCGCCTGTCTGGGCATGGCCACCGCGGTGGGCGGCGGTGTGCTGCGCGACGTGCTGGCCAACGAGGTGCCCTCGCTGCTGCGCTGGGACCGCGACCTGTACGCCGTCCCGGCCATCGTCGGCGCCACCATGGTCGTCCTGTGCATCCGCTTCGACGCGCTGAGCCCGTTCACGAGCGGTTTCGCGGTGGTCACCGCCTTCGTCCTGCGACTGCTGGCCCTGCGCTACCACTGGCGGGCACCGCGCGCGTGGAACCGGCGGTCGACGGTCGTCGAGGGGGAGTGAGAGGTCTCTCGCCGCCGTCCGCGCCCGAACGCCAGAAAAGCTACCGCTTAGTAGTCTCTTGTTGTACCGTGCAGCCATGCCAGAAGCAGCCTCCGCGCCGGCCACTCGGGCCACCATCGGCGACAGCGAGTTCGACCGGGACACCCGCGTCACCCGGCGCGCACCCGGTGTCTACGACATCGACCTCTCCGCCGGCTGGACGATCATCAACGCCGTCAACGGCGGCTACCTGCTGGCCGTCCTGGGCCGCGCCCTCGGGGACGCCCTGCCGCACCCCGACCCCTTCACCGTCTCGGCGCACTACCTCACCGCGTCCCAGCCGGGCCCGGCGGTCGTCCGCACGGAGACGGTCCGCGCCGGCCGCACGCTCTCCACCGGCCAGGCGTCCCTCTTCCAGTACGACGACGAGGGCAACGAGGTCGAGCGCATCCGCGTCCTCGCCTCGTACGGCGACCTCGACGCGCTGCCCGACGACGTCCGCACGTCCGCGAAGGCGCCCGTGTTCCCGCCGGTGAGCGAGTGCTTCGGCCCGGAGGACGGCCCCGCCCCGGTGGAGGGCAGCTCCGCCATCGCCGACCGGCTGATGCTCAAGCTGGACCCCGCCACCCTGGGCTGGGCCCTCGGGCAGCCCTCGGGCAAGGGGGAGATGCGGGCCTGGTTCGGGCTCGCCGACGGCCGCGACTCCGATCCCCTCTCCCTGCTCCTCGCGGTGGACGCGCTGCCGCCGACCGCCTTCGAGCTCGGGCTGAAGGGCTGGGTGCCGACGGTCGAGCTGACCGTGCACGTGCGCTGCCGCCCGGCGCCGGGTCCGCTGCGCGTCTCCATCACCACCCGCAACCTCGCCGGCGGCTTCCTCGAGGAGGACGCCGAGGTCTGGGACGGCGCCGACCGCCTGGTGGCCCAGTCCCGCCAGCTGGCCCGCGTCCGGCTCGGCTGACGGACCCCACGGGGGCGTCCACCCCCTCGCACCGCACACCGGGACGCCGGGACCGATGGTCCCGGCGTCCCGTGCGTGGGCCGGCGTTCCCCGCCCGGTCAGTCGAGCCAGTGCCGGCGGCCGATGCTGATCAGCCGCACGCGGCGGGTCGCGACGGCGGCGACGCGCCGGCGCTCCTCCTCCGGTGCCTCCAGCGTCTCCAGGAACAGCGAGGCCGTGATCAGCATCTGGTCGACGTAGAGGCCCGCGAGCATCAGCAGGTCGTCGTCGTTCCAGCCCGCCGACTGCGGGTCCTTGGCCAGCTCGGCCTGCACCTCCTCGGCGAACCGGGCCAGTTGGTCGCGTATGGCCTCGCGCACCGGCTGCACCCCGCCGTGGCGCTCCCGGGCGATGAACCGGACGTGGGCGGGGTGCGCGGCCACATGACCGGCGATCAACTCCACGGCACGGGCGATGCGTTCGTCACTGTCCTCCACGGGCGACACCGTCGTCCGGATCATCGGATGCAGGCTGCCCAGCGCCTCCTCCACCAGTGCCACGCCGAGGTCGGCGGTGGAACGGAAGTGCCGGTAGAAGGCGGTCGGCGCGACGCCGACCGCACGGGTGACCTCGCGCAGGCCCAGGCTGCTCAGGCTCTGCTCCTCCAGCAGCGCGAGGGCCGCGTCCAGGAGCGCCTGACGGGTCTTCTGCTTCTGGGCCTGCCGGACGCCGAGAGTGTGACTCATGCTATGCAGTTAACAACTGTTCTCTGGAATTGGAAAGCCATGGGGTGCGCTAGACTGGGAAGTCAGTGAACAACTGTAACTACAACCGTTCACCGAAGGTTGGGGGATCCGTTCCATGCTGTTTCTCGTCGTCGCGCTCCTGCTCCTCGGTGCCGTCCTGGGCACCGTCGCCCACGCGCCGCTCACCTTCTCCGTCGCCGTCGGCCTGGTCATCGCCGTCTGGCTGGGCGTCTTCGCGGTCCGGGAGCGGCACGGCCGCCACCGGAGCACCTCCGCCCACTGACCGCCGCCGGCCCATCGAGGCCCCGCCCGGTCCACCGACGCACCGTAAGGAGAACGCCGTGCAGCTCACCGCACCGGCCACCCGCCGGACCGGTATCCGGGACACCGACGGCATGGCCGTCGCGTCCTTCGTCCTCGGCCTCCTCGGCCTGCTCGTCCTCAACGTCTTCCTGGGCCCCGTCGCCATCGCGCTGGCCGGCGTCGCCCTGTGGCGGGGCACCGCCCGCCGCGGCCGGGCGCTCCTCGGTCTCGGCCTGGGCGTCGCCGACCTGCTGGTCCTGGTGGCCTTCATGTCCGCGGACAACACCATGTCGTGGAGTCTGTGAGCCACCCGACACCCGGACCGGTCCCGGTCCGCCGAAGAGACCGGCCTTGATCCGTGGCCGGGCCGGGCGGCCCCGTAGAATCGGCCCCACCATGGCTTACCTCGACCACGCCGCGACCACCCCGATGCTCCCCGAGGCGGTCGAGGCACTCACCGCGCACGTGGGCGCCACCGGCAACGCCTCCTCCCTCCACGCGTCCGGCCGCCGCGCACGGCGCACCGTCGAGGAGGCCCGCGAGACCCTCGCCGACGCCCTCGGCGCCCGCCCCAGCGAGGTCGTCTACACCTCCGGCGGCACCGAGGCCGACAACCTCGCCGTCAAGGGCCTGTACTGGGCCCGCCGCGACGCCGACCCGGCCCGCACCCGCGTCCTGGCCAGTCCCGTCGAGCACCACGCCGTCCTGGACGCCGTCCACTGGCTCGGTGAGCACGAGGGCGCGACCGTGGAGTACCTGCCGGTCGACGCGTACGGCCGCGTCCACCCCGAGGCGCTGCGCGAGGCCATCGCCCGCGACCCCGCGGACGTCGCCCTCGCCACCGTCATGTGGGCCAACAACGAGATCGGAACGGTCATGCCGGTCCGTGAACTCGCCGACGTGGCAGCCGATTTCGGCGTCCCGCTGCACGCCGACGCGGTCCAGGCCGTGGGGCAGCTCCCGGTCGACTTCGCCGCCTCCGGGCTCGCCGCGATGACGGTTTCCGGCCACAAGATAGGCGGCCCCTACGGCATCGGCGCGCTGCTGCTGGGCCGCGAGTACAGCCCCGTGCCCGTCCTGCACGGCGGCGGCCAGGAACGCCACGTCCGCTCCGGCACCCTCGACGTGCCCGCCGTCGCCTCCTTCGCGGTCGCCGGCCGCCTGGCCACCGAGCAGCGCGAGTGGTTCGCCCGCGAGATCGGCGCCCTGCGCGACGCCCTGGTCGACGCGGTCCGTTCGGCGGTCCCGGACGCCGTCCTCGGCGGCGACCCGGTGGACCGGCTGCCGGCCAACGCCCACTTCACCTTCCCCGGCTGCGAGGGCGACTCCCTGCTCCTCCTCCTCGACGCCCAGGGCATCGAGTGCTCCACCGGCTCCGCCTGCACCGCCGGCGTCGCCCAGCCCAGCCACGTCCTGCTGGCCACCGGCACGGATCCCGACCTCGCCCGCGGCACCCTGCGCTTCTCGCTCGGCCACACCTCCACGGCGGACGACGTGGAGGCGCTCGCCAAGGCGATCGGCCCGGCGGTGGAACGCGCGCGGGCGGCGGGGCTGTCCTAGGTGTACTGCCCAGCCAGGTTGGTCGAGTTTGTGTGACGACACGCTCCAGCCCGCGGCACCGCCGTACGCGACGGGCCGGGTCAGACGCCGGTGCTGCCGGCCCGCCCGGCGGTGGGACCGGGCGACGGCCCGCTCGTCGCGGCCCGCCGGACCAGCTTCATGTAGCGGTCCCAGTCCCAGTGCGGACCCGGATCGGTGTGGTCGGTGCCCGGCACCTCCACGTGCCCGATGACGTGCTCGCGGTCGACGGGTATGTCGTACCGCGCGCAGATGCCGGCGGTCAGCCGGGCCGAGGCGGCGTACATCGCCTCCGTGAAGTCCTCCGGCCGGTCCACGAAACCCTCGTGCTCGATGCCGACACTGCGTTCGTTGTAGTCCCGGTTGCCCGCGTGGTAGGCCACGTCCAGCTCGCGGATCATCTGGGTGACGTGCCCGTCCTGGCCGACGATGTAGTGCGTGGCCGCCTTGTGACCCGGGTCCTGGAACGCCTTCACCGCGCTCGCGAAGCTGCCCTGCGTGACATGGACGACCACCATGTCGATGCCGAAGTCGTCGGGCCGGTCCGCACGCCGCCAGTTCGCGTCCGACGCCGCCACCCACCGGGCGCCCGCGTAGTCGACGGCGCCCTCCTCGCGCGGCTTCTCCACGCCCGGCGTACGCCACCACAGCCGCGCCAGCTCGTCACGCGCCAGCACCGCCGTGCCCAGGGCCGCCGCCGCGCCGCCGACGATCAGCGTCCGGCGCCCGAGGTGCCGGTCCGCATCCCTGGGTCCGCCCGTGGACCCGCTCTTCGCCCCCATGCGATCTTCAACGCATACTCGCGCGCTCCGGTTCCCGCGCCCCCTTACTCTGGAAGGGTTATGACTGACACCCCGCAGCGCACCCGTCCCCTCCGCGTCCTCGCCGCCATGTCGGGCGGAGTCGACTCCGCCGTCGCCGCCGCCCGCGCGGCCGAGGCGGGGCACGACGTGACCGGCGTCCACCTGGCGCTCTCCGCCAACCCGCAGTCCTTCCGCACGGGCGCACGGGGCTGCTGCACCATCGAGGACTCCCGCGACGCCCGCCGCGCCGCGGACGTCATCGGCATCCCGTTCTACGTGTGGGACCTCGCCGACCGCTTCCGCGAGGACGTGGTCGAGGACTTCGTCGCCGAGTACGAGGCCGGGCGCACCCCGAACCCGTGCCTGCGCTGCAACGAGAAGATCAAGTTCGCCGCCCTGCTGGACAAGGCCCTCGCGCTCGGCTTCGACGCGGTCTGCACCGGCCACTACGCCAAGGTGATCCTGAGCGAGGACGGCACCCGCGAACTGCACCGCGCCTCCGACATGGCCAAGGACCAGAGCTACGTCCTCGGCGTGCTGGACGACCGGCAGCTCGCGCACGCGATGTTCCCGCTCGGCGACACGCTCACCACGAAGGACGAGATCCGCGCGGAGGCCGAGCGCCGGGGACTGGCCGTCGCCAAGAAGCCCGACTCGCACGACATCTGCTTCATCGCCGACGGCGACACCCGGGGCTTCCTCGCCGACCGCCTCGGCAGGGCCGAGGGCGACATCGTCGACGAGTCCGGCTCCAAGGTCGGCACCCACGAGGGCGCGTACGGCTTCACCATCGGCCAGCGCAAGGGCCTGCGGATCGGCACCCCCGCCCCCGACGGCAAGCCCCGCTACGTCCTCGACATCTCCCCGGTGGACAACACGGTCACGGTCGGCCCCGCGGCCGCACTCGACGTCACCGCCCTGTCCGCGATCAAGCCCCGCTGGTGCGGCGCCGCCCCGACGGGCCCCGGCACCTACACGGCCCAGCTGCGCGCCCACGGCGGCGAGACCGAGGTGACGGCGGAACTCGTCGACGGCTCCCTCGAGGTCTCCTTCACCGAGCCCGTCCGGGGCGTCGCCCCCGGTCAGGCGATCGTGCTGTACGACGGCACGCGCGTGGTCGGCTCGGCGACCATCGCCTCCACCGTGCGCGCGACGGCCGGCGTGGCCTGAACCACCCGGCGCGCGGACCGGTTCACGCGGCGAAGAACTCCGCCAGCACCGGCGCCAGCACGCCCGGCTCCACCATGTGGCTCTGGCCCCCGAGGGCCCGGTACGTGCCGTCGGGCACGGCGTCGGCGACGGCCCGTGCCGCCTCGCGCATCCACGCGGCGCCCGCGTCGCCCGCCAGGGCCAGCACGGGCACGGTGATCTCCGCCAGCCGGGACCGCGGCACCCGGGCGTCGCCCATCACCGCGTCGTCGTACGCGAGGCTCGGCGCGACCGACTCCAGGCCGGCCCACATCGGCGACTGGCGGGCGCCCCGGATCATCTCCTCGCCCAGGCCGGTGAGCCGCAGGAACAGCTCCACCGCGTCCCCGCGCCGGCCCTGCCCGAGCGCCTCGCCCAGCCGCTCGGTGTACTCCGCGCGGGCCCGCGCGGCGTCGTCGTCCATGGCGTACGGCACCTCGTACACGGCGGCCCGGCGCACCGGCAGGCCGCTCGCCGCCGCCCGCAGCACCAGCGCGCCGCCCGACGAGATGCCGTACAGGGACGCCTCGCCGCCGACCACCCCGATCAGGGCCGCCAGGTCCTCGACCTCGCGCTCCACGGCGTAGGGCGCCGTGTCACCGCTCTCGCCGCGGCCCCGGCGGTCGTACACGGTGACGTCGAAACGGTCCGACAACTCCGCGGCCAGGGGCGCCACAGTCGCACCCGTGGACATCGCGCCGCTGACCAGGATGACGGCCGGCCCCTGCCCGGCGCGCTCGTACGCGATGCGTGTGCCGTCAAGCGAAAGGGTCTTCTTGTTCATATTTGTGCACATTGCCCTACGGCACGCGTTTCATCCCTCAGGACACCTCGACGTCGTAGAAACACAGGTGGTCCTTGATCTCCGCCACGTCCGGCTTCGGGTCCGGGTAGGCCCAGACGAGGTCCGCCGTGTCCGGCAGCGACCAGTAGGACGCGTCGCCCTTGAACGGGCAGTGCGTGCGGGTGCCGGACGGCGTCAGCAGGTCCAGGCGTACGTCCTCGGCCGGGAGGTAGTACCGGTCGGGACAGCCCGTCTCGCGCAGGACCAGTGCCCCGTCGCTCTCCGCCAGGACCTGCCCGCCGTGCACCACGCGCACGTGCCGGTCGCTCCGCTCGATGGTGATGCGATGACCCTTCGTCACGATGCTCGCTCCTCCTCGGTTGGCCACGTCTGTCCTTACAGCGTGCGCCGGAGCCGGGTTCTTCCCGGGCGGCACCACCGCCGTACCGTGGGCGCATGAACATCTGCGTCTTCCTCTCCGCCGCCGACCTCGACGAGCGCTACAGGCGCCCCGCGAAGGAGTTCGGCACCCTCCTCGGCAAGGGCGGGCACACGCTCGTGTGGGGCGGTTCGGACACCGGGCTGATGAAGGTCGTCGCCGACGGCGTGCACGAGGCCGGAGGCAGGCTGCTCGGCGTGTCCGTGGACTTCCTGGCGGCCAAGGCGCGCGAGGGCGCGGACGAGATGGTGATCGCCAAGGACCTCGCCGAGCGCAAGCGGCTGCTGCTGGAGAGGGCCGACGCCGTGGTGATCATGGTGGGCGGCACCGGCACCCTGGACGAGGCGACGGAGATCCTGGAGCTGAAGAAGCACGGGCACACCGACAAGCCGGTCGTCCTGCTCAACACGGAGGGCTTCTACGACGGCCTCAAGGAGCAGTTCCGCCGCATGGAGGACGAGGGCTTCCTGCCGCGTCCCCTCACCGAGCTGGTCTTCTTCGCCGAGGAGCCGGTCGGCGCGCTGGCCTACCTGGAGGAGAGCCAGGGCGTGGCGTGAGCCGGCGATGATGCGAGCATGGCGGGCATGGCTACACATGTGATCACCGGAGCGGGCTCCGGCATCGGCGCGGCCGTGACCCGCCGCCTGCACGAGCGCGGCGACGAGGTCGTGCTGCACGCGCGCGACGCGGGCCGCGCTAAGGAACTGGCGGCCGCGTTCCCCGGCGCGAAGACGCTGGTCGGCGACCTGGCGGACCCCGAGAAGCTCTCCTGGGCGTTCTCCCACCAGACGCTGCCCGACCGCGTCGACTCCCTGCTGCACATCGCGGGCGTGGTCGACCTCGGCCCGGTCGGCGACCTCACCCCCAGGACCTGGCGGCACCAGCTCGGCGTCAACCTGGTCGCCCCCGCCGAGCTGACCCGTCTCTTCCTGCCCCAGCTCCGCGTCGCCCAGGGCCACGTCCTCTTCGTCAACTCCGGTTCCGGGCTCAACGCCCACGCCGGCTGGTCGGCGTACGCCGCCTCCAAGCACGGTCTGAAGGCCCTGGCCGACTCCCTGCGCCAGGAGGAGCACGCGAACGGCGTCCGCGTCACCTCCGTCTACCCCGGCCGCACCGCCAGCCCCATGCAGGCCAAGGTCCACCGGCAGGAGGGCAAGGAGTACGACCCCGCGCGGTGGATCGACCCCGAGTCGGTCGCCACGACGATCGTCATGGCCCTGGACCTCCCCCGGGACGCCGAGGTCAACGATCTGACGGTGCGCCCGGGGCGGTGACGGCGGCTTAGGCTGGCCGGGTGAGCGACAACAGCCAGACCAGCCCGCGTTTCGGCCCCGCGACCGGCGTCGGTTCCCTGCCGGGGGACGACGCGCGCGAGGCCGTCAAGACCGCCACCGGCACCTTCGAGGACTTCCCCTTCCTGCCCGAGCTGCCCGCCCGCGGCCCCGGCGCCGACATGATCGGCCGCAGCGCCGGGATGCTCGTCGAGCTGTACGCGCGCGTGGAGCCCAGCGGCTGGCGCCTCGGCGACCGCCCGGGCCGCGACACCAAACGGGCCCGGGCCTGGCTGCGGGAGGACCTCGACGCGCTCGAGGAGTTCACGCAGGGTTACGAGGGGCCGCTGAAGGTCCAGGCCGTCGGTCCCTGGACCCTGGCCGCCGCCCTGGAACTGCGAGGCGGCGAGGCCGTCCTGTCCGACGCCGGTGCCACCCGGGACCTCGCCGCCTCCCTCGCCGAGGGCCTGCGCCTGCACCTCGCCGAGGTGCGGCGCCGCGTGCCCGGCGCGACGCTCGTGCTCCAGCTCGACGAGCCGTCCCTCACCGCGGTGCTGCGCGGCCAGGTGCGCAGCGCCAGCGGCTACCGCACGTACCGGGCCGTGGACCGGCAGGTCGTGGAGGCGACCCTCCGGGACACCGTCGGGGTCCACGGCACAGGGCCCGTCGTGGTCCACTCCTGCGCCCCCGACGTCCCGTTCGCCCTGCTGCGCCGGGCCGGCGTCGCGGGCATCTCCTTCGACTTCTCCCTCCTCACCGAGCGTGACGACGAGGCGATCGGCGAGGCGGTCGAGGGCGGTACGCGGCTGTTCGCCGGTGTCGTCCCGGGCACGGACACGGCATTGTCGGACCCTGCCGGTAGCGTCATGGGTGTCAGGACGCTGTGGCGCAGGCTGGGGCTGCATCCGGGGCTTCTCGCGGAGGCGGTGACGGTCACTCCGTCGTGCGGACTCGCGGGCGCGTCCCCCGAGTATGCCCGCGGGGCCCTCGCCCACTGCGTCCGGGCGGCGAGATCCCTCGCGGACAACCCAGAGTAACGGGAGGACCACACGGTGGCCGGCGACAAGCAAGCGGAGACCACGAACGTGCCCGCCGAGGCGCGCGAGAAGCACGTGCAGCTCGCTGAGCAGATCGAGGAACACCGCTTCCGGTACTACGTGAACGACGCCCCCGTCATCACCGACGCGGACTTCGACCGGCTGCTGCGCTCCCTGGAGGAACTGGAGGAGGAGTACCCGGAGCTGCGCACCCCGGACTCCCCGACCCAGAAGGTCGCCGGGTCCTACGAGACGGAGTTCACGGCCGTCGAGCACCGTTCCCGCATGCTCTCCCTGGACAACACATTCAACGACGAGGAACTAGCCGCCTGGACCGAGCGCATCGCCAGGGAACTGGGGGAGCAGGAGTACCACTTCCTGTGCGAGCTGAAGGTCGACGGACTCGCCGTCAACCTCACCTACGAGCGCGGCCGCCTCGTCCGCGCCGCCACCCGCGGCGACGGCCGCACCGGTGAGGACATCACCCCCAACGTCCGCACCATCGCCGAGATCCCGGAGCGGCTGCACGGCGACCGGCTTCCCGACCTCGTGGAGATCCGTGGCGAGGTCTACTTCCCGATGGAGAAGTTCCAGGAGCTCAACGCCCGGTTGAACGAGGCGGGGGACAAGCCCTTCGCCAACCCGCGCAACGCGGCGGCCGGTTCGCTCCGCCAGAAGGATCCGCGGGTCACCGCCACCCGCCCCCTGCACATGGTGGTCCACGGCATCGGCGTCCTGGAGGGCTACTCGGGCATGACCCGGCTCTCCCAGGCCTACGACCTGCTCAAGACCTGGGGCCTGCCCACCTCCCCGCACAACAGGGTGGTCGACGGCCTCGACGGCGTACGCGAGTTCATCGCCCACTACGGCGAGAACCGGCACTCGGTGGCCCACGAGATCGACGGCGTCGTCGTGAAGCTCGACGAGATCCGCCTCCAGGGCCGGCTCGGCTCCACGGCCCGCGCCCCCCGCTGGGCCATCGCCTACAAGTACGCGCCGGAGGAGGTCAACACCAGGCTCGTCGACATCAAGGTGGGTGTCGGCCGCACCGGCCGCGTCACCCCGTACGCGCAGGTCGAGCCGGTCACCGTGGCCGGCAGCGAGGTGGAGTTCGCCACCCTGCACAACCAGGAGGTCGTCAAGGCCAAGGGCGTGCTCATCGGCGACACCGTGGTGCTGCGCAAGGCCGGTGACGTCATCCCGGAGATCCTCGGCCCGGTCGCCGACCTGCGCGACGGCAGCGAACGCGAGTTCGTGATGCCGGCCGAGTGCCCCGAGTGCGGTACGCCGCTGCGGGCCATGAAGGAGGGCGACATCGACCTCCGCTGCCCCAACGCCCGCAGGTGCCCGGCCCAGTTGCGCGGCCGCCTCTCCTACCTCGCCGGCCGGGAGTGCCTGGACATCGAGCACTTCGGCGACGTAGTGGCCGCCGCGCTGACCGCGCCGCTGGAGCCGGCCGACGCCCCGCTGGTGGACGAGGGGGACGTATTTGACCTCACCGTCGAGAAGCTGCTGCCCATCAGGGCGTACGTCCTCGACCCGGACAGCGGGCTGCCCAAGCGCGACCCGAAGACGGGCGAGGAGAAGATCGCCACGGTCTTCGCCAACAAGGAGGGTGAGCCCAAGAAGAACACCCTCGCGCTGCTGAAGCACATCGAGGAGGCGAAGACCCGGCCGCTGGCCCGCTTCCTCAACGGCCTCTCCATCCGGTACGTGGGGCCGGTCGCCGCCCAGGCCCTCGCCCGGGAGTTCCGCTCCATCGACCGCATCGAGCAGGCCACCGAGGAGGAGCTGGCGGGCACGGACGGGGTCGGCGGCACCATCGCCGCCGCCGTCAAGGAGTGGTTCGCCGAGGACTGGCACCGCGAGATCGTCCGCAAGTGGAAGGCGGCCGGAGTCCCGCTCGAGGACCGGTCGACGGGGGAGGACGAGGGCCCGCGCCCGCTGGAGGGACTGACGGTCGTCGTCACCGGCACCCTGGAGGAGTTCACCCGGGACGGAGCCAAGGAGGCCCTCCAGAGCAGGGGTGCGAAGGTGACCGGTTCGGTGTCCAAGAAGACCTCGTTCGTCGTGGTCGGCGACAGCCCGGGGTCGAAGTACGACAAGGCCGTGCAGCTGAAGGTGCCGGTCCTGGACGAGAGCGGTTTCACCGTCCTGCTCGAACAGGGACCCGAGGCGGCTGCCGATGCCGCGCTTTCGGCCGAGTAATAGCGGTTGAAGGCCACCCGATCGGCGCATACCAGATGCATACGGGTGGCCGGGTCGCATTCGGGCAACCGTCGGCGACCGGTGCCCCAGGAAGCCTTCCGCGGCCTACTGTTGAGGGGTGCGCCTGCCGTGCCCAGCCGCGGCCGGGGGCATCCCCCTGCCCCAAGGAACAGGGGGAAGGGTTTACCAGCGCGGAGCCGTTGAGGGTTGTCGGGCGCAGGGCCGCGTGGCGTGGGCACCGCCGGCTGTGAGAGGGACGGGAATGAAACCGACCGAGAGCGCCGCCGCGGGCTCACGGCCGCGTCCGCGGCACCTGGCGGGGACGTGGCACGTGAGCCGGTGGCTCGGGCAACGAGGTGGCGGCGCACGCCACCCCGCGGCGGACGCCCCGGGCACCGCGCCGTCGGCCGCCGGCCCGTCCGCGCCGGCCGGTACCGACGCCGAACGGCGCCCGTACTGGCCCGCGTTGCCCGCCGCGGTGGTGGCCGCGGCCGGATTGGTCCTCGCTGCCGGCTTCTACGGCGCCTTCGCCGAGGGCCACGCCCTCTTCCCGTCCGGCACCGCCGGCTGGTCCCTCGCCGTGCTGACCGGCATCGTCGTCGGCCACCTGGTCATGCTCGGCCGCTCCCGCTGGTGGGGCGGCACCGGCTCGGGCGCCGCCCTCACCCTCGCCGTGCTGCTGCTCTACGGCTGGGTTCCGGCCGGCATGGTCAGCCTCACCGTCGTCGTCCTGGTCGGCGTCGCCCGCCGGGGCCGCTGGCGCCAGGGCGTCCTGCACGGCGCGGTGGACATCCTCGGCGTCGCGGCGGGTGCCCTGCTGCTGGGCGTCTGCGGCTCCGTACCGTCCGTGGAGCACCCCTGGGACCCGAACACCTGGGGCGTGTACGCGGCGCCCAAGGTGGTGCTCGTCGCCGTCGCCTACCTCGCCGTCACCCGCGCCCTGCTCTGGTACCTGCACACGCCGCGCGCCGGACTGCCCACCGTCGCCCGCACCGCCCTGGTCAGACACGGCCTGGTGGCCGTCGCGCTGCTCGGCATAGCGCCGCTGGTCTGCGTGGTCGCCGTCGCCAAGCCGCTGCTGCTGCCGCTGTTCTCCATCCCGCTGATCGCCCTCGACTCCACGCTGTGGATCGCCCGCGCGCGGGCGGAGGAGCAGCTGCGCGACCCGCTGACCGGGCTGCCCAACCGGCAGTGGCTGCTGGAGCGGACCTGGGCCGCGCTGGACGACGCCGAACGGGTCGGCGCCCGCGCCGTCCTGATGCTCATCGACCTCGACCGTTTCCGGTCGGTCAACGACACCCTCGGACATCTTGCCGGTGACCGGCTGCTGTTGCAGACCGCCGACCGGCTGCGGCTGGCACTGCCGCGCGGGGCGGAGGCCGCGCGGCTGGGCGGTGACGAGTTCGCCGTCCTGCTGCCGGTCGCCGACTCCACCACCTCGGCGACCCGGGTCGCCCGGGGGCTCGTCGCCGCGCTCAGCTCCCCGCTCGACCTGGACGGGCTCACCCTCGTCCTGGAGGCCAGCGCGGGAGTCGCCGTCTTCCCCGACCACGCGCTGGACGCCGAGGGGCTGCTGCGCCGGGCGGACGTGGCGATGTACCAGGCGAAGCGGGACCGCACGGGGGTCGAGGTCTACGAGTCCAAGCGCGACTCCAACACCCCGGACCGGCTCGGGCTGCTGGGCGATCTGCGCCGGGCCCTGGACGCCCACGAGGTCCGGCTGCACTACCAGCCCAAGGTCCGCTTCGACGGGCAGGTGGCCGGCCTGGAGGCACTGGTCCGCTGGGTGCACCCCGAGCGCGGCAGCGTGCCGCCCGACGAGTTCATAGCGATCGCCGAGTCCTCCGGGCTGATGCCGCACCTGACGGAGTACGTGCTGGAGACGGCGCTCGGCCAGGTCGCCCAGTGGCGGGCCCAGGGCCTGTTCGTGCCGGTCGCGGTCAACGTCTCCCCGCGCGACGTCCACACCCCCGGCTTCGCCGGCTCGGTCGCCGCGCGGCTGGCCCGGCACGGTGTCCCGGCCGGGGCACTCCAGCTGGAGATCACCGAGCACGTCCTGCTGGAGGACCCGCAGCGCGCCGCCGACACCCTCGCGGGACTGACCGCGCACGGCGTGAAGATGTCCCTGGACGACTTCGGCACCGGTTACTCCTCCCTCGTGCACCTGCGCCGGCTCCCGGTCAGCGAACTCAAGATCGACCGCTCGTTCGTGGCCCGGCTGGCCGTCGACACCGAGGACGCCGAGATCGTGCGCTGCACCGTCGACCTCGCGCACTCGCTCGGCCTGCTGGTCGTCGCCGAGGGCGTCGAGGACGACGAGACCTGGGAACGCCTGCGCGACCTCGGCTGCGACGCCGTCCAGGGCTGGCTGGTCGCGGCGGCGATGCCGCCCGAGGAGACCACGGCGTGGCTGCGCGCCCGGGGCTCACGCGGCTGGGTCCGCCCCGCCGCGGCGCTCCCCGCGGCGGCGACCGACGAGTGACACGCCCGCCCGCCGGCGACCCGGTGCCGCATCCGGGGGTACCCGTGCGTGCGGCGCGCGGGCCGGCGCGTCGGCGGTGGTTTGATCGGGGCGGGCTGCCCCGAGCCGTCCGGACACACCCGTACCGTCGCCGAGAGGTCCGACGATGTCGCTGTTCGTTCCGAAGTCCCACGAGTCCGTGATCGTCCGCGAGGCCGAGGCGGAGGTCGTCGGCCGCGCGCCCACCACCGTGCGCCTGCTGGCCGACAGCAGCGCGACCGGTGGCGCCCTGTCCACCCAGCGCGTCACCCTCACGGCGGGCGCCGACGGCGCCAAGCCGCACTGGCACGACAACTCCGCCGAGATGTTCTTCCTGCTCGACGGCGCCGCCGACATCCTCTCGGGCGACGAGGTCGTCACCGCCGGCCCCGGCGACCTCGTCGTCGTCCCGCCCGGCAGGCCGCACGCCTTCGCCGCCGTGCCCGGAGCCGACGCCGACCTGCTCATCGTCCTCACACCCGGCGTGGAGCGCTTCGAGTACTTCCGCCACCTGCAGCGCATCCGTCTCGGCCAGGTCCCGCCGGAGAGCATCCTCGACGTCCAGGACCTCTACGACAACCACTTCCTGAGCAGCGAGATCTGGGACACCCGGCGCCGGGGAGCCGCACCGGGGGAAACCGTTTAACGGCCACCCGGCCCGGCCCCATAGGATTGGGCCCGAACCGATCGGCCCGAAAACACCCACACTCACCCCAGAGGAACGCTGCATGCCTGGCATCACGCGCGAGGAGGTCGCCCACCTCGCCCGGCTGGCGCGTCTGGAGCTGAAGCCCGAAGAGCTCGAGCACTTCGCGGGACAGCTGGACGACATCATCGGCGCGGTCGCCCGCGTCAGTGAGGTCGCCGACCAAGACGTACCGCCGACCTCTCACCCGCTGCCGCTGACGAACGTCATGCGCGCGGACGAGGTCCGTCCGTCGCTCACGCCCGAGCAGGCGCTCTCCGGCGCCCCGGCCCAGGAGCAGCAGCGTTTCAAGGTGCCGCAGATCCTGGGGGAGGAGTAACCGCCATGAGCGACATCATCAAGCTCACCGCGGCCGAGATCGCCGCGAAGATCGCCTCCGGCGAACTGACCGCGGTCGAGGTCACCGAGGCCCACCTGGCCCGCATCGACGCCGTCGACGAGAAGGTGCACGCCTTCCTGCACGTCGACCGCGAGGGCGCGCTCGCCCAGGCCCGTGCCGTGGACGAGAAGCGGGCGCGCGGCGAGAAGCTCGGCCCGCTGGCCGGCGTCCCGCTGGCGCTCAAGGACATCTTCACCACCGAGGGCGTGCCCACGACCGTCGGTTCGAAGATCCTCGAGGGCTGGATCCCGCCGTACGACGCGACCGTCACCAAGCGCCTGAAGGCCGCCGACGTCGTCATCCTCGGCAAGACCAACATGGACGAGTTCGCCATGGGGTCCTCCACCGAGAACAGCGCCTACGGACCGACCGGCAACCCCTGGGACCTCACCAGGATCCCCGGTGGCTCCGGCGGCGGCTCCTCCGCGGCCCTCGCCGCCTTCCAGGCCCCGCTCGCCATCGGCACCGACACCGGCGGCTCCATCCGCCAGCCCGCGGCCGTCACCGGCACGGTCGGCGTCAAGCCGACGTACGGCGGCGTCTCCCGCTACGGCATGGTGGCCTTCTCCTCCTCCCTCGACCAGGGCGGCCCCTGCGCCCGCACGGTCCTGGACGCGGCCCTGCTGCACGAGGTGATCGCCGGGCACGACCCGATGGACTCCACCTCCATCGACGCCCCGGTCCCCGCGGTCGTCGAGGCCGCCCGCAACGGCAGCGTCGCCGGCATGCGCGTCGGCGTCGTCAAGCAGTTCCGCGGCGAGGGCTACCAGGCCGGCGTCATCCAGCGCTTCGACGAGTCCGTCGAACTGCTCAAGGAACTGGGCGCCGAGATCGTCGAGCTGGACTGCCCGTCCTTCGACCTCGCCCTGTCGGCGTACTACCTGATCGCCCCCTCCGAGTGCTCCTCCAACCTCGCCCGCTTCGACGGCCTGCGCTACGGCCTGCGGACCGGCGACGACGGCACGCACTCCGCCGAGGAGGTCACCTCCCTGACCCGCGAGGCCGGCTTCGGCCCCGAGGTCAAGCGGCGCATCATGCTCGGCACGTACGCCCTGAGCTCCGGCTACTACGACGCGTACTACGGCAGCGCCCAGAAGGTCCGCACCCTCATCACGCGGGACTTCGAGAAGGCGTTCGAGCAGGTCGACGTGATCGTCTCCCCGACGACCCCGACCACCGCCTTCGCGATCGGCGAGCGCGCCGACGACCCGATGGCGATGTACCTGGCCGACCTGTGCACCATCCCCACCAACCTGGCGGGCAACGCGGCCATGTCGCTGCCCTGCGGCCTCGCTCCCGAGGACAACCTGCCGGTGGGTCTGCAGATCATCGCCCCCGCCATGAAGGACGACCGGCTGTACAAGGTCGGCGCCGCCGTCGAGGCCGCCTTCGTGGAAAAGTGGGGCCACCCGCTGATCGAGGAGGCTCCGTCGCTGTGAGCAAGGCACTGTCGAAGGCCAAGGGCTTCAAGAAGTCCAAGTCGGGCCTGTACCTGTCCATGGCCACCACCGCGTTCGGCGCGGTCAGCGTCGCCAAGCAGGCGAGGCTGGCCCGCACCGAGAGTGACACGCTCCGTCTGGTCGACGCCGCCGTGTCCGCCGCCGCCATCGTCACCGGCCTCGCCATCCTCTACCGCGAGCTGAAGCGGCTGGGCGACGACGACGTCCTGCTGGGCTGAGAGGGAAGTTTCACCGTGACCATCACGACCGACCTGGTGTCGTACGAGGACGCGCTGGCGTCGTACGACCCCGTCATGGGCCTCGAGGTCCATGTCGAACTCGGCACCCGGACCAAGATGTTCTGCGGCTGTTCGACCGCACTGGGCGCCGACCCCAACACCCAGACCTGCCCCGTCTGCCTCGGCATGCCCGGCGCGCTCCCGGTCGTCAACGCGACCGGCGTCGAATCGGCGATCAGGATCGGCCTCGCGCTGAACTGCGAGATCGCCGAATGGTGCCGCTTCGCCCGGAAGAACTACTTCTATCCGGACATGCCGAAGAACTTCCAGACGTCCCAGTACGACGAGCCGATCGCCTTCGACGGCTACCTCGACGTGCAGCTGGAGGACGGCGAGACCTTCCGCGTCCAGATCGAGCGCGCCCACATGGAGGAGGACACCGGCAAGTCGACGCACGTCGGCGGCGCCACCGGCCGTATCCACGGCGCGTCCCACTCCCTGCTGGACTACAACCGCGCCGGCATCCCGCTCATCGAGATCGTCACCAAGCCGATCGAGGGCGCGGGGGAGCGTGCGCCTGAGGTCGCGCGGGCGTACGTCCGCGAGCTGCGCGAGGTCATCCGCGCCCTCGGCGTGTCCGAGGCCCGGATGGAGATGGGCCAGATGCGCTGCGACGTCAACCTGTCGCTGCGCCCGAACGGGACCGAGAAGTTCGGCACCCGCTCGGAGACCAAGAACGTCAACTCGCTGCGGTCCGTGGAGCGCGCGGCCCGCTTCGAGATCCAGCGGCACGCGGCGGTCCTCTCCTCGGGCGGCACCATCGTCCAGGAGACCCGCCACTTCCACGAGGACACCGGGTCCACGACCTCGGGCCGGGTGAAGGAGGAGGCCGAGGACTACCGGTACTTCCCGGAGCCCGACCTGGTGCCGGTCGCCCCGTCCCGCGAGTGGGTCGAGGAGATCCGGTCCGCGCTGCCCGAACTGCCGCTGGTGCGCCGCAACCGGCTCCGCGAGGAGTGGGGCGTCTCCGGCACCGACATGCAGGCGATCCTCAACGCCGGCGCGCTGGACCTGATCGTCGCCACGATCGACGCCGGTGCCGACGCGGCCTCCGCCCGCAAGTGGTGGATGGGCGAGCTGGCCCGCAGCGCCAACGAGTCCCAGAAGGCGCTGGACGAGCTGGCGATCACGCCGCAGCAGGTCGCCCGGGTCACCGAGCTGGTCACGAAGGGCGACCTGAACGACAAGCTGGCCCGCCAGGTCATCGAGGGCGTCCTCGCCGGCGAGGGCACGCCGGACGAGGTCGTCGACAAGCGCGGCCTCAAGGTCGTCTCCGACGAGGGCGCGCTGACCGCCGCCGTCGACGAGGCCATCGCCGGCAACCCGGGTGTCGCCGACAAGATCCGCGGTGGCAAGGTGGCCGCGGCCGGCGCCCTGGTCGGCGCCGTCATGAAGGCGACCCGGGGCCAGGCCGACGCGGCCCGCGTCAAGGAGCTGATCCTGGAGAAGCTGGGCGTCGAGGGCTGACGCCGCTCCTCACCGCCTCGGGGGATGCACCGGTCACGGTGCGTCCCCCTCGGCGTACGGCACGGCGTCACGCCGTCCGGCGCCCCACGACCCGGGTGAAGCCCAGCGCATGCCCCTGGTCGGCGCGCGGCAGCTCCATCGAGTCGCGGGCCATCCCCGCCACGAACTCGCCCGGGCTCTCCGTCGCACACATCTCGCTCCACCGCGGCCAGTCCCGCCGGCCGTCCGGCTGCCAGCCGGCCGCCTCGACCCCGACGGCCCCGCTGCGCGTCCGGTGCCGCCGTCACCAGGCGGGCGAGTGGAACGCCAGAAGCCCGGATCCCAGTACGGCTGCGGATGCTCCGGCGGCTCCACGCCCTCCGGTTCCTCCCGCAGCGCCGGCACGACCACACCGGTCCGCCCGCCGGGCGGACCGTCTCCCGGTTCTGTGAATAAGGACACGAACTCCGCAAACGATCACGTTCGGCTGAAAGAGTGTCCTCGCATCGCTCATGCGTTCTTTGCGGGCTGTTCACACCATGAACGTCGGTTCCCGGACAAAGATCCACAATCAGACATCTGGGAGCACGTTCGTGGCAGCCCTCGCACGCTGGTGTGTTCGACGTCGCCTCACCGCCGTCCTGCTCTGGCTGCTCGCCCTCGGCGGCGTGGCCACGGCCGCCACGGTCGCCGGCTCCGCGTACTCCAACGACTACGGCATCCCCGGCACCGGCTCCGACCGCGCCTACCGGCTGCTCGAATCCGGCTTCCCCGGCCTCGGTGGCGACAGCGACACGATCGTCTGGCACACCACGGGCGGCAGCGTCCGCGCCGCCGACGTCGAACAGGCCATGACCCGGACCCTGGACCGCGTGGCGGACCTGCCCGGGGTGGCCGGGGTGACCAACCCGTACCAGGACCCCGACTCGCCCCGGATCAGCGAGGACGTCCGCACCGCGTACGCCACCGTCACCTTCGAGGACGCCTCCCAGGACATCGACGCCGGCCAGGCGCGGGCCGTGGTCGACACCGCCGAGGCGGCCGAGACCGACGGGCTCCGGGTCGAACTGGGCGGCAGCGCCATAGCGCTCACCGAGACCGGCGACGGGCACCTCGCCGAGGCCGTCGGCGTGGCCGTGGCCGCGGTCGTCCTCTTCCTCGCCTTCGGCTCCGTCGCCGCGGCCCTGCTGCCCATCGCCACCGCGCTGGTCTCCGTCGGCACCGCCTACGCCGGCATCACCCTCCTCGGCCACGCCATGACCGTCGCCGACTTCGCGCCCATGCTGGGCACCCTCATCGGCCTCGGCGTGGGCATCGACTACGCGCTGTTCATCGTCACCCGGCACCGGCGCGGACTGAAGCGGGGCCTGTCCGTCACCGAGGCCGCCACCGACGCCGTCGCGACCACCGGACGAGCCGTCGTCTTCGCGGGCGCCACCGTCTGCATCGCCCTCCTGGGCATGCTGATCCTCCGGCTCAGCTTCCTCAACGGGGTCGCCCTCGCCGCCTCGCTGACCGTGATCCTCACCGTCGCGGCCTCCGTGACCCTGCTGCCGGCCCTGCTGTCGTACATAGGCCCGCGCGCCCTGAGCCGGCGCGAGCGGCGCCGGCTCGCCGAGCACGGACCCGAGCCGGAGGTGCCCACCGGGTTCGCCGCCCGCTGGTCGGCCTTCGTCGAGCGCCGGCCCAAGCTGCTCGGCGCCCTCGCCCTCGTCGTCGTCACCGTCCTCGCCCTGCCCACCCTCGGCCTGCGCCTGGGCACCTCCGACCAGGGCAACGACCCCCGGGGCACGACCACCCGCCAGGCCTACGACCTGCTCGCCGACGGCTTCGGCCCCGGCGTCAACGGCCCGCTCACCCTGGTCGCCGAGGTCCGCGGCGCCGAGGACCGCCTCGCGCTGGACAACCTCGACGCCACCCTGCGCAGCACCGAGGGCGTCTCCTCGGTCACACCGGTGACGTACAACTCCGGCGGCGACGCCGCGTACCTCACCGTCGTACCCGAGTCGGCGCCGCAGTCACGGCAGACCAGCGACCTGGTCGAGCGGCTGCGCTCCGAGGTGCTGCCGCGCACCGAGTCCGGCACCGCGCTCGACGTCCACGTGGGCGGCGTGACGGCCGGCTACGACGACTTCGCCGACGTCATCGTCGGCAAGCTGCCCCTCTTCGTCGGCGTCGTCGTCGGTCTCGGCTGCCTGCTGCTCCTGCTGGCCTTCCGCTCCGTCGCCATCCCCCTCAAGGCCGCGGCCATGAACGTCGCCGCCGTGGCCGCCGCCTTCGGCGTCGTCGTGGCGATCTTCCAGTGGGGCTGGGGGAGCGAGCTGCTCCGCCTCGGCAGCGCGGGGCCGATCGAGCCCTTCCTGCCCGTGATCATGGTGTCGGTGCTCTTCGGGCTCTCCATGGACTACCAGGTCTTCCTGGTCAGCCGGATCTACGAGGAGTGGCTGGAGACCGGCGACAACCGCCGTGCCGTCCGGGTCGGCCTCGCCGAGACCGGCCGCGTGATCAACTCCGCCGCCGTCATCATGATCTCGGTCTTCCTCGCCTTCGTCCTCAGCGGCGACCGGGTGATCGCCATGTTCGGCATCGCGCTCGCCGCCGCCGTCGCCCTGGACGCCTTCGTCCTGCGCACTCTCCTGGTGCCGGCCCTGATGCACCTGCTCGGCCGCGCCAACTGGTGGCTGCCGCGCCGCCTGGACGCCGTCCTGCCGCGCATCAGCATCGAGCCGCCCGAATGCCGGGCCGCCCATGAGAGGCTGGCCGCGGTGACGGACGCCGAGGTGGCGGACGTCCTCGCGGAGGAGGAACGGCAGCGGGATGTACGCGATATCACTGGGTGACGACGGAGCCGAACTGCGCCCCCTGGAGACCTGGCACGCCGAGGAGTTCCTGGCCCACCTGGACCGCGGCCGGGACTTCATCACCGAGCACATCCCCTTCGGGGCGAAGGCCACCGACGTCGACTCCGCGCGCGAGGTGCTCCAGGCCTACGCCGACCGGCACGCCGCCGACAGCGGCTTCCTGCACGGGCTGTGGCTCGACGGCACGCTCGTCGGCGGGCTGCTGTACCGGGTCTTCGACGCCGCCACCGGCGTCTGCGAGATCGGCTGCTGGCTGGAGCCCGCCGCGACCGGCCGGGGCCTGGTCACCCGCGGCGCCCGCGTCCTGATCGACTGGGCCTTCGACGAGCGCGGCATGCACCGCGTGGAGTGGCACGCGTCGTCCGCGAACACCCCCAGTGTCAACGCGGCCCGGCGGCTCGGCATGACGCGTGAGGGCGTGCTGCGCGAGACCTTCCCCTACCGGGGCGTCCGCCAGGACACGGAGGTGTGGGCGGTGCTCGCACCCGAGTGGCGTGCGGCACGCGCGCGGGACGCTCACAACGATCATTAAGGGACCTCTCAGAGAGCGTCCGTACGGTGCGAGGCATGGGAACGAACACAGTGGACGAGACCGCCGGCAGGACCGACCTGGACAAGGTGGCCGCGACCGACGCCACCGAGAACCCGGCCGCGGACGGTGACGCCACCGCGGTCGACGACCCCGCGGTGGACAGGACCGACGCCGACACCGACGCCGACGCGGGTGCCGTCGAGAAGGACGGCCCGACGGGCGTCGGCCAGGGCGCCGGTGCCGTCGTCTCCGCCGGGCTGGGCATCGTGTCGCTCACCGGGAGCTGGGTCGGCACCGTGGCCTCCGCTCGAGAGCAGGTCTTCGGGCAGCTGGAGACGACCCAGTCCTCCGACGTCCAGACCATGCTCGAGAAGGGCTACGGCGACGCCTGGCAGGCCACGGCGCTGTGGGGCGGCCTGTTCGCCCTGGTCGCGCTGATCGTCGGCGTCGTGGTGCTGGTCCGGCCCGCGTTCGGCGCGCCCGGCAAGCCGCAGGCCGCGTGGATCAAGTCGGTCTCCTGGGCCGGCGTCGCGCTGGGCGTGATCGGCCTGATCCTCGCCGTGCTCAAGTACACCGACGTGCTGATGGCCGTGCCGTCCGTGGGCTGACGTCCCCGCGGCCCGTGAGGGGTCTTAGGGCAGCCACGCGCCCCCGGCGCGCGCCCTAAGGCCCCTCATCCGCGTCTAAGGCCCCGCCCGGGCGCCGAAGATGCGGAACCTGCCCGATGTGGCAGACCCCCCTGGGAGACGAAGGTTGAGGCATCGCAGCAAGCGACACCACCACCTCTCACCAAGGGACACACCATGTACGAGTACGAGGTCCAGCAGCTCCGCGCCGCCGAACTGGTCCGCCGGGCCGACCAGGCGAGGCTGGCCCGCGAGGCCGTCCGCGCCCGCCGCGCCGCCCGCCGGGATGCCCGCCAGGACGCCGCCCCGGCGGAGAGCCATAGGTCCCGGCCGCGCCGGCACCGGTTCGCCGGCATCGCGTGAACAGGGGCACCGGGGAGGGAGGCCGCACGGCCTCCCTCCCCGTCGTCGTGCCGGTCGCCGTCCGCCTGGCGAAAACCCGTGCCCCGGCGCCGGACCCGCGTGCGATGCTCGGGCGCGTGGAGACCAGGTCCGTCAGTCCCGTGTTCGTCGGCCGCGCGAGCGAACTGGACACGTTGCACGACTCACTCGTCCGCGCCGGGGGCGGGAACACCGCCCGGGCGTCCGGCGGCGGGGGAGAGCCGCAGGCCCTGCTGCTCGGCGGCGAGGCGGGCGTAGGCAAGACCCGGCTCGTCGAGGAGTTCGCCACCGCCGCCCGCCGGCAGGGCGCCGTCGTCGCGGTCGGCGGCTGCGTCGAGATCGGCGCCGACGGCCTGCCCTTCGCCCCCTTCTCCACCGCTCTGCGCGCCCTGCGCCGCGAACTGCCCGGGGAGCTGGCCGACGCCGCCGCGGGCCAGGAGGAGGAACTGGCCCGGCTGCTGCCCGAACTGGGCGAGACCGCCCCGGGCGCCGGCGGCGGACGGCACGACGAGGAGAGCATGGCCCGCCTCTTCGAGCTCACCGCCCGTCTGCTGGAGCGCGTCGCCGCCCGGCAGACCGTCGTCCTCGTCCTCGAGGACCTGCACTGGGCCGACGCCTCCACCCGCCACCTCATCGCCTACCTCTTCCGCACCCTGCGCACCGGCCGCCTCGTCGTCCTGGCCACGTACCGCTCCGACGACATCCACCGCCGCCACCCGCTGCGCCCCCTCCTCGCCGAACTCGACCGCCTGCGTACCGTCCGCCGCATCGAGCTCGGCCGCTTCACCCGCGACGAGGTCGGCCGCCAGGTCGCCGGCATCCTCGCCCAGGAACCCGACCCGCTCCAGGTCGACGAGATCTTCGAACGCTCCGACGGCAACGCCTTCTTCGTCGAGGAGCTCGCCGTCGCCGCCCACGAGGGCTGCTGCACCGGCCTCACCGACTCCCTGCGCGACCTGCTCCTGGTCCGCGTCGAAGCCCTGTCCGAGAGCGCGCAGCGGGTCGCCCGGATCGTCGCCGAGGGCGGCTCCACCGTCGAGTACCGGCTGCTCGCCGCCGTCGCCGGCCTCGCCGAGGACGACCTCATCGAGGCACTGCGCACCGCCGTGAACGCCAACCTCCTGCTCCCCGCGCCCGACGGCGACGGCTACCGCTTCCGGCACTCCCTGGTCCGCGAGGCCGTCGCCGACGACCTGCTCCCCGGCGAGCGCTCGCGCCTCAACCGCCGCTACGCCGAGGCCCTGGACGCCGATCCGACGCTGGTGCCCGCCGCCGAGCGCGTGATGCGCCTGGCCAGCTACTGGTACCACGCCCACGACCCGGCCCGGGCCCTGCCCGCCGTACTGGACGCCTCCGTGGAAGCCCGCCGCCGGCACGCCTACTCCGAGCAGCTCCGGCTGCTGGAACGGGCCATGGAGCTCTGGGACTCCGTCCCCGACGACGTACGCGCCACCCTGCGTCCCGTCGACCACACCGAGGTCTATCCGCCCTGCGGGTGCCACCCGGAGACCGCGCCCCTGCGCTACCTGGACCTGATGGCCGAGGCCGCCGTCGCCGGACGGCTGTGCGGCGAACGCGAGCGGGCGCTGAAGATCACCAAGCGGGCGCTGCGCCTGCTGGAGGAGGAGCAGGACGCCGGCCCCGACGGCCGGCCGAGCGGACGGGACCCGCAGCGCGCCGCCTGGTTCTGGACGCAGCGCTCCCTGCTGGTGCAGGCCCAGGGCCGCGGCGACGGCCGGCGGGAACTCGGCATCGCCCAGGAACTGGTCCGCGGCCTGCCGCCGTCCAAGGTGCACGCCGAGGTGCTGGCCATGGCCGCGAACTGGTCGATGCTCCACCATCCCGGTCCGGACGCCGTGACCGCCGCGGAACGCGCCGTGGAGTACGCGCGGATGGTGGGCGCCGCCGACATCGAGCTCAACGCCCGGCTCACCCTCGGCGGGCTGATGGTCGACGCCGGCCACATCGACGCGGGCCTCGCCGAGATGTACCAGGTCAGGGACCGGGTCGTGGCGCAGGGGCAGTCGATCGTGGTGGCCCGCAGCCATGTGAACCTGCCCTCCGTCCTGGAGGGCGTCGGCCGCTCCGAGGAGGCGGTCGGCATCCTGCGCGAGGGCATCGACCTCACCCGCCGGACCGGGCTGCTGGAGTCCGAGGCATGGGTGTGGGGCAACCTCGCCGAGTCCCTCATCTCCCTCGGCCGCTGGGACGAGGCGATCGAGGCCGCGCTCACCGCCGGGGCCCCGGGCCGGGGACCGGCACCGCGCGGCGGCGCCTGCCTCAAGCGGGCCGTCGTCGCGCTCGCCCGCGGCGAGACGGCCGAGGCCGCCCGGCTGCTCGCCGAGGCCCGCGCCGCCTACGGCACGCACAACCCCACGCCGCAGAACCACCTGCCGCTGGCCGCCCTCGCCATCGGCCTCGCCGCCGCCGAGGGACGCGTCCTCGACGCCCGGACCGAACTCGACCGGGCCCTGGCGGCCGGCTTCCCGCCCGGCACCCAGCGCTACGGCTGGCCCCTGCTGCTGGCCGCCGCCGAGGCCGAGGCCGACGCACAGGACTCGCCGGCGGCCGCCGAGGGCCGCGCCGAGGTGCTCGACCGCCTCGCCCGGGCCGCCAAGTCGCTCACCACGGGCGCCCCGGTCTGGTTCGCCCACGAGCGGTGGGTACGCGCCGAACTCGACCGCGCCCGCGGCCGGGACACCGCACGGAACTGGTCGGAGACGGTCACCGCGTTCGAGTCCCTGGAGCGGCCCTACGAACTCGCCCGCGTCCGCCACCGGCTGGCCGCCGCCCTGCTGGCCGCCGGCGGCGACGACGAGCGGGCCCGCGCCACGGAACTGCTCCGCCTCGCCCGCACCGTCGCCCGCCACCTCGGCGCCCGCCCGCTCGGCGACGCCGTGACCGTGCTCGCCCAGCGTGCCGGGCTCGTCCTCGGCCGCGCCGCCGAACCGGCCCCCGCACCCGCCGACCCGGCCGGCGCCCTCGGTCTCACCAGCCGGGAACGCGACGTCCTGCGCCTGGTCGCCGACGGCCGCACCAACCGCCAGATCGCCGAGGAGCTCTTCATCTCGCCCAAGACCGCCAGCGTCCACGTGTCCAACATCCTGGCCAAGCTCGGCGTCTCGGGCCGCGGCGAGGCGGCCGCCCTGGCGCACCGGCTGGTGCTGTTCCCGGCCGGGACGCCCACGCCGCATCCGGCGGGCTGAGGCTTACGCTGGAAGGACGCCGATCGAGGGAGGCCGCGTGTTCAACGCTTTCGACGAGTTGTTCGCCCCCGGCCGCAAGCACACCCGCGACGAGCAGAACCGGCTCGAACTGACCCGGGAGGACGTCGGCGACGGCGATCCGGGCCGGGGCCCGATAGACCTCGCGTCGGGCAGGGTCGTCGTCCACCCGGCGCCGTCCGGGAAGCCGGAGTCCGGACCGGAGGAGACCGCCGGGGACCCGCCGGACGAGGACCGGCCGAACGGCTGACGGGCGCCGCTCACGACACCTCCAGCTCCAGGATCCGGTCGTCCCCGTCCTTCGCGTCGCCCCGGCCGTCCGTGTTGCTGGTCACGAGCCACAGCTTGTCGCCGCCCGCCGCGGCCACCGTGCGCAGCCGCCCGTACTCGCCCTCCAGGAACGCCTGCGGGCCGGCCGAGGCCCGCGTGCCCTGCAGCGGAACGCGCCACAGCCGCTCACCGCGCAGGCCCGCCATCCAGACGCAGCCCTCGGCGTAGGCGATGCCGCTGGGCGAGGCCTCGTCGGTGTGCCACTGGGCGACCGGGTCGCGGAAGGCGGGGTCGCCGGACCTGCCCTCCGCCTCCGGCCAGCCGTAGTTGCCCCCGGGAGCGATCGCGTTCAGCTCGTCCCAGGTCTCCTGCCCGAACTCCGAGGCGAACAGCCGCTGCCGGGAGTCCCAGGCCAGCCCCTGCACGTTGCGGTGGCCGTACGAGTACACGGGCGAGTCCGGGAACGGGTTGCCGGGCGCCGCCTCGCCCTCCGGAGTGAGGCGCAGGATCTTGCCGCCGAGGGACTTCCTGTCCTGCGCCAGGCCCCTCTCGCCGCTCTCGCCCGTGCCCGCGTACAGCATCCCGTCCGGCCCGAAGGCGATCCGGCCGCCGTTGTGGACGACGCCCTTGGGGATGCCCTTGAACACCGTGTCCGGGGCACCCAGCTGCCGGCCCGCCGGCTTCTTCGCGTCGTACAGCATGCGCACGATGCGGTTGTCCGAGGCCGAGGTGAGGTACGCGTAGATCAGGTGGTCCGACGCGTAGTCGGGGGACAGGGCGATGCCCAGCAGGCCGCCCTCCCCGGCCGGCGACACCCCGGGCACCTCGCCGAGCTCCGTCGTGCGGCCCGTCTTCTCGTCTACGTGCGTGATCACGGCCTCGTCGCGCGAGGAGACCAGCAGGCCGCCGCCGGGCAGCGGCGCCAGGCCCCACGGGCTCTTCAGGCCCGTGGCGACCGTGCGGACCACCTTCACCGAGCCCTTCGCGGGCGGTGTCTCCTCTGTGGCCCGGCCCGGAGGCGACGACGCCGCCGCCGGGCGGCTCGCGGAGGCGCTGCCCTCGGCGCCCGACGGCTCCCCGTCGGAGGAGCAGCCGGCCGTCAGCAGCAGGGCGGCGGCCAGCACGGCCGTCACGGATCGACGTCGCACGATGTGAGTCCCTTCGACGCGGCGGGTTCTCCCCTGTCATACACCGCCGGGCCCCTCCAGGTTCCCGGTCACCGAATCCCGTACCCGGGGAACCGTCTCAGTCCCACGAGCCCTGCGCCGGCGGCAGCTCGCGGATCTCCGCCAGATCCCGCTCGGTCAGCCGCAGCGAGGCCGCCCCCGCGTTCTGCGTCACCCAGCACTCCCGCTTGGTCCCCGGCACCGGCACCACGTGGTGCCCCTGCGCCAGCACCCAGGCCAGGGCCACCTGCGCCGGCGTGACCTCGTCGCCGTGCCGGGCCGCGATCCGGCGCAGGCCGGCCACGATCGGCTGGTTCGCGGCCATCATATCGGCGGTGAAACGGGGGTGCCGGGCGCGCAGGTCCTCCGGTTCGAAGCCCTGCCCGGGCGTCAGCGTGCCGGTCAGGAAGCCGTTGCCGAGCGGCATCGCGGCGAGGAGGCCGACGCCCCGGCTCCCGCACCACGGCAGCAGCGTCCGCAGCGCCTCCGGCGACCACACCGACAGCTCGGCCTGCACGGCGCTCACCGGGAAGACCTGCTGCACCCGCTCCAGTTGCCGCACCGTCGCGTCGTGCAGCCGCGCGCCCGGCCGCCGGGCCGATCGGGCACCGACCGCGCAGAGCCCCAACGCCCGTACCTTCCCGGCCCTCACCAGCTCCGCCATGGCGCCCCAGGTCTCCTCGACGGGCACCTCCGGATCGGGGCGGTGCAACTGGTAGAGGTCGATGACGTCCGTCTGCAGCCGGCGCAGGGAGGCGTCGCAGGCGCGCTTCACATAGCCGGGGCGGCCGTTGGCCACGATGTGCTGATCACCGACGAGCAGTCCGACCTTCGTCGACACGAACGCGTCCGAGCGCCGCTCCTTCAACACCCGCCCCAGCAGCAGCTCGTTGGTGAACGGGCCGTACATGTCCGCCGTGTCCAGCAGGGAGACGCCCAGGTCGAGGGCCCGGTGCACCGCCCTGACCGACTCGTCGCCCCGCTGCCGCGACGCGCTGTACGCCCAGTTCATCGGCATGCACCCCAGTCCGACGGCCCCCACCGCGAGTGCCGTCGCGCCGATCGTCCTGCGCTCCACCTGGTCGTGACCCTCCCTCGTCAGGCCACCCAACCTAACCTCTGCCGTTCCACGGCCCTGACATAGCCTCCTGACATGACTGCTGACGTGTGGCTGCCCATCCCGCCGGACGAGATCGAGGGTCTCCCCGAGGGCCCCGCCTACCGTTACTGGAACGGCGAGGAGGACTTCCCCGCCGACCCGGCCGACTGCGCGTTCTACGTCGTCCCCTACATGAAGCCCAGCGGCATAGGGACGCGTCCGCTGCCGCGCATGCGGTCCGTCCAGGTCGTCCAGACGCTGTCCGCCGGCATCGACCACGTGGAGCCGGGGCTCGCCCGTCTTCCCGCGGGCGTGCGCCTGTGCAACGCGCGCGGTGTGCACGAGGCCAGCACCGCGGAGCTGACCCTGGCCCTGATCCTGGCGTCGCTGCGCGGTGTCCCCGACTTCGTGCGGGCGCAGGACCGGGGCGAGTGGCTCGGCGGCTTCCGGCCGGCGCTCGCCGACCGGAACGTGCTCGTCGTCGGATACGGATCGATCGGCGCCGCGATCGAGGACCGGCTCGTGCCGTTCGAGGTCGCGCGGGTGGCGCGCGTCGCGCGCTCCGCCCGCACCACGGCGCGCGGTCCGGTGCACCCGCTCACCGAACTGCCCGCCCTGCTCCCGGAGGCGGACGTCGTCGTCCTCTCCACGCCGCTCACCGAGGAGACCCGCGGCCTCGTGAACGCGGACTTCCTGGCCCGGATGAGGGACGGCGCCCTGCTCGTCAACGTGGCGCGCGGCCCCGTCGTCGACACCAAGGCGCTGCTCGCCGAACTGGAGAGCGGACGCCTCACCGCCGCCCTCGACGTCACCGACCCCGAACCGCTGCCGCCGGGCCACCCCCTGTGGCAGGCTCCGGGAGTGCTCGTCAGCCCGCACGCCGGCGGGCCGACGTCCGCCTTCCTGCCGCGCGCCGAGCGGTTGCTGGTGGACCAGTTGACCCGATTCGTGAACCACGAGCCGCTGCGCAACGTGATCCTGACGACGGGCGGGTAATCCGTTTCGGGTACCCTCCGCGACCTTCCGGGCGCGGTGGGTACCCGCATAGTCCCTGCTCGTCACGGAGCGTAGAGAAGCTATGTCCCTGAGTGACGAGACTGGTGTATCGTCCGACAGGGGATGCGCCGCGGACCGTTCGGCGCCGGGGACGGACAACTCGGACTGTGAGGGGGGCGACGGGCGATGCACGGCCTATGGACGAACGACCCGACGCGGCGGAGCCGCCGCCGGCGACCCTGGCGCACGGCCACGCTCAGGCGCGGCCGGCCCGGCCACCACGGTGGCCGTCGCGGTCGGCGCGGTCATCACCAGCACCGGCACAGCGGCCGCCGGGGAGCGGCGCCCCAGGCGCACCCCGCCGCGCGGGACGCGGCGGCGCGGACCGGGAGGCCCCGGTGAGTCCGCCCACGACCGTGCCCACGCTGGACGGAGCGACGCGGACGCCGCCCGCGTCCGAACCCCCTACGCCCGCGCCGACGCCGGCCGTCGGCGGGCCCGCCCTCGTCCGCCAGCTCACCCTGGCCCTGGTCTGCGCGGGGTACGCCGTGGGCTCCGCCTTCGGCTGGGGCTCCGAGTACGTCGCGACGGTCATGGGCGACTTCGGGCTGAGCGCCGCCGCGGGCGCCGCCGCCGTCTCCTGCCTCCTCTACGCCCGACGGCGGCGGGTCCGGTTCCGGCCCGCCTGGCTCCTGTTCGCCCTCTCCTCGGCGATGGCGGCCCTGGGGAACCTGGTCTGGGGGTGGTACGAGGTCGTCCTGCGGCAGCCGGTGCCCAGCCCCAGCTATGCCGACCTGTTCTTCCTGTGCTTCGCGCCGCCCGCCATCGTGGGGCTGCTGGTGCTGGCCAAGCGGCCGGTGACCAAGGCGGGCTGGATCTGCCTCGGCCTGGACGCCTGGCTGATCGGCGGTTCGCTGCTGACCCTGGCCTGGAGCCTGGCCCTCGCCCAGGCGGCCAAGGCGGAGGGCGGTTCCAGCGTGGCGCACGCCGCGCTCTCGGTGGCGTATCCCCTGCTCGACATCGCCCTGATCAGCATGGTGCTCGCGCTGCACTTCCGGCGACTGCCCGTGGGACGGTCCACGGTCAACACCGCCATCGGCGCGCTGGCCCTGACGGTGATGTGCGACGCGCTGTTCACCTCGCCGCTGCTGCACAACAGCTACCGCTCCGGCCAGTTGCTCGACGCCGGCTGGTTCGCGGGCTCGCTGCTCCTCGCGTACGCCCCCTGGGCCGCGACGTGGCGGGGACGGGCCCAGGACGAGGACGGGTCCGGCGGACCCACCCGCGTGGTCCGCGAGCACGTGCCCGGCCGGCGCACCCCGGGCCCGCGTCCGGTGCCCGGCCCCCAGCCCCCGCCGACACCGGGCGACGAGCACGGCCGCTATCCGGCCGCCCGGCCCATCGCCGGGTCGCTGGCCGCGCTCACGCCCTACCTCGCCGCCGCGGTCTGCACCCTCGGCATCCTCTACAACGTCCTCAACGGCCGCAGCGTCGACCGGGTGGTGCTCCTGACCTGCGGCACGGTGGTGCTCGCGCTGGTCGTGCGCCAGGGCATCATGCTGCTGGACAACATCACCCTCACCCAGGAACTGGCCCAGAAGGAGAACCACTTCCGCTCCCTGGTGCAGGGCTCCAGCGACGTCATCATGATCGCCGCGCCCAACGGCATCCTCCGCTACGTCTCCCCGGCCGCCGCCGGGGTCTACGGCCGTCCGGCGGAGGACCTCGTCGGCAGCGAACTGGCGGGGCTCATCCACCCGGAGGACCTCGGCTGCGTGGTGCACGAGGTGCGCCGCTTCCTCGCCGCCGACCCGGTCGGTGAGCCGACCACGCGCATCGAGTGCCGATTCCGGTCCGGGGGCGGCGGCTGGCTCAACGTCGAGTCGACCGTCAACAGGCACCACGGCGGCCTCATCTTCAACAGCCGGGACGTCACCGAGAGAGTGCGCCTCCAGGCGCAGCTCCAGCACAACGCCGAGCACGACCCGCTCACCGACCTGCCCAACCGCGCCCTGTTCACCCGGCGCGTCCAGCAGGCCCTGTCCGGCCGCCGCGCCTGCGACCGGGGCGCCGCCCTGCGCGGTACGGCGGTGCTCTTCATCGACCTCGACGGCTTCAAGGCGGTCAACGACACCATCGGGCACCAGGCCGGCGACGAGCTCCTCGTCCAGGCCGCGCGCAGACTCCAGGAGGCCGTCCGCAAGGGGGACACCGCATCCCGGCTGGGCGGCGACGAGTTCGCCGCCCTGATCGCCGGGGACGGCACCCGCGACCGCACCGCGCGCGAGGGCCACATCCTGGAGCTCGCCGACCGCCTCAGAGTCACCCTCTCGCAGCCCTACCTCATCGACGGCAACGATGTCCGCGTCAACGCCTCCATCGGCGTCGCCTTCGCCGAACCGGGCCTGGGCGCCGGTGAACTGCTGCGCAACGCCGATCTCGCCATGTACCGCGCCAAGGCCGGCGGCAAGGGGCGCGTCGAGCTGTACAGACCGCAGATGCAGCAGGACGTCGTACGCAAGGCCGAGCTGGCCGGGCGGCTGCGGGCCGCGCTGCACGACGGCGAGTTCGCGCTGCTGCACCAGCCGGTGGTGTCGCTGACGGACGGCCGGATCGCGTCCGTCTGCGCCCAGGCGCGCTGGCGCTCGTCCCAGGGCGTGCTGTTCACCCCCGCCGAGTTCCTGCGGGTGGCCGAGGGCGGCGACAGGACGGCCGAGCTGGACCGCTGGGTGCTCCAGGAGGCCGTCGAGCAGGCCGCGGAGCGGGCGGCGGCCGGCCTGTCCGTGCCGGTGACCGTGCGCATCGGCGCCCGCCGGCTGCTCGACCGCTCCATGCCGCTGGGCTCCGTCGAGGCCCTGCTGACCCGGCACGGACTGCCGCCGGGCTCCCTGATGATCGAGCTGTCCGACACCGACCCGCGGGTCGGCCTGGACGAGTTGGAGCGCAGGCTGAGCGCCCTGCGGCGGGTCGGCGTCCGGATCACCCTCGACGGTTTCGGCAGCGGCCACGCGGCGATCACCGCCCTGCGGCGGCTCCCCGTCGACGTCCTCAAGCTGGACCGCAGCCTGGTC
The DNA here is from genome assembly GCF_056173025.1 of Streptomyces sp. 63XJN7_1_ISO-PGPR-S23-121. Classification (NCBI taxonomy): domain Bacteria; kingdom Bacillati; phylum Actinomycetota; class Actinomycetes; order Kitasatosporales; family Streptomycetaceae; genus Streptomyces; species Streptomyces sp. 63XJN7_1_ISO-PGPR-S23-121. The sequence goes on from NZ_CM149653.1 coordinate 1,508,093, forward strand.
GAGGGCGTCGTCGAGTCCGCCCGGCTGCACAAGATCACCAGTGGGCTGCTGCGCATCGCCGGCGACCTCGGACTCACCTCCGTGGCCGACGGGGTGGACGTGCCCGAGCAGATCGCCGCCCTGCGGGCGATGGGCTGCACGCACGGTCAGGGCATGGCCTTCTCCGGGCCGCTGGACGAGCACCGGCTGCGCAGGGCGCTCGGAACCGGCCACTACGCGGTGCCGCACGGTCCGGCCGAACCGGTGTACGCGGGCGGCGGCGCGGGGGTGTTCACCGGCGCCGTCGGCTCCGCACTGCCGGTCGCCCTGGGAGGCGGTACGGCCCTCCGCTCACATGCTGAGACGCCCGTCCCACCCACTTGACAGTGGGTGCGTGCCGGGGGGAGGGTCAGTGCCATGCGCACCCGAATTCTCGTACTTGGAAAGCGCGTCGGCTGAAGCAGGTGACGTCCGGACCGACCCGGACTCCCCGCGACCCACACCCGGCGCGCTCCCCTCGCTTGCCTTATGGCACGAGGGGTTTTTTGTTGCACAGGCACCTGCCGAGCAACAGCCGCAGATCGCCCAATCCTCGCAAAAACCCTCAGCATCGAGAAGAGAATGCCGATGACCGAGCAGGCCACCGGGGCCCATCACCCGCAGCCGCGGCCCCGATCCGGAGGACAGTCCGCCCCCGAGCACGTCACGGGTGCGAAGTCCCTCATCCGCTCGCTTGAGGAGGTCGGGGTCGACACCGTGTTCGGCATTCCCGGGGGCACGATCCTCCCGGCGTACGACCCGATGATGGACTCCAGCCGGGTGCGCCACGTGCTCGTCCGTCACGAGCAGGGTGCGGGCCACGCGGCCACGGGGTACGCGCAGGCCACCGGGAAGGTCGGCGTCTGCATGGCGACCTCGGGTCCCGGCGCCACCAACCTGGTGACACCGATCGCCGACGCGAACATGGACTCGGTGCCGCTGGTCGCGATCACCGGCCAGGTCGTCACCAAGGCGATCGGCACGGACGCCTTCCAGGAGGCGGACATCGTCGGCATCACGATGCCGATCACCAAGCACAGCTTCCTGGTCACCAGGGCCGAGGACATCCCGAAGACGATCGCGGAGGCGTTCCACATCGCCTCGACCGGCCGCCCCGGCCCGGTCCTCGTCGACATCCCGAAGGACGTGCTGCAGTCGCAGACGACCTTCTCCTGGCCGCCGGCCCTGGACCTGCCCGGCTACCGTCCGGTCACCAAGCCGCACGCCAAGCAGATCCGCGAGGCGGCCAAGCTGATCAGCGCCGCGAAGCGCCCCGTGCTCTACGTCGGCGGCGGTGTCCTCAAGGCCCAGGCCACCGCGGAGCTGAAGGTCCTCGCCGAACTCACCGGAGCGCCCGTCACCACCACCCTGATGGCGCTCGGCGCATTCCCCGACAGCCACCCGCTGCACGTGGGAATGCCGGGCATGCACGGTGCGGTCACCGCCGTCACCGCGCTGCAGAAGGCCGACCTGATCGTCGCCCTCGGAGCCCGCTTCGACGACCGCGTCACCGGCAAGCTGGACAGCTTCGCCCCGCACGCCAAGATCGTCCACGCCGACATCGACCCCGCCGAGATCGGCAAGAACCGCGAGGCCGACGTGCCGATCGTCGGCGACGCCCGCGAGGTCGTCGCCGACCTGGTCCAGGCCGTCCAGAAGGAGCACAGCGAGGGCAACCGGGGCGACTACACCGCCTGGTGGAAGGACCTCAGCCGCTGGCGCGACACCTACCCCCTCGGCTACGACCAGCCCGGGGACGGCTCGCTCTCCCCGCAGGCGGTCATCGAGCGCATCGGTCAGCTCGCGCCCGAGGGCACGATCTTCGCGGCCGGCGTCGGCCAGCACCAGATGTGGGCCGCGCACTTCGTCCAGTACGAGCAGCCCGCCACCTGGCTGAACTCGGGCGGCGCCGGGACCATGGGCTACGCCGTCCCGGCCGCCATGGGCGCCAAGGCCGGCCGGCCCGACCGCGTCGTCTGGGCGATCGACGGCGACGGCTGCTTCCAGATGACCAACCAGGAACTGACCACCTGCGCCCTGAACAACATCCCGATCAAGGTCGCCGTCATCAACAACGGCGCCCTCGGGATGGTCCGCCAGTGGCAGACCCTGTTCTACAACCAGCGGTACTCCAACACGGTGCTGCACTCCGGCCCCGAGGACGTCAACCCGGACGCCCGCGGCACCCGCGTCCCCGACTTCGTCAAGCTGTCGGAGGCCATGGGCTGCTACGCCATCCGCTGCGAGGACCCCGCCGACCTCGACAAGGTCATCGAGGAAGCGAATTCCGTCAACGACCGTCCCGTCGTCGTCGACTTCATCGTCCACGAGGACGCGATGGTCTGGCCGATGGTCGCCGCCGGCACCTCCAACGACGAGATCATGGCCGCCCGCGACGTCCGCCCCGACTTCGGCGACAACGAAGACGACTGAGAGCCGTAAAGGAAGCAGATCATGTCCAAGCACACGCTCTCCGTCCTGGTGGAGAACACGCCCGGCATCCTCGCCCGGATCGCCGCCCTCTTCTCCCGCCGCGGCTTCAACATCGACTCGCTCGCCGTCGGTGTCACCGAACACCCCGACATCTCCCGCATCACCATCGTGGTGAGCGTCGAGGAGTTCCCGCTCGAGCAGGTCACCAAGCAGCTCAACAAGCTGGTCAACGTCCTCAAGATCGTCGAGCTGGAGCCCACCCAGGCCGTGCAGCGCGAACTCGTTCTGGTGAAGGTGCGCTCCGACAACGAGACGCGCTCCCAGATCGTCGAGATCGTCCAGCTCTTCCGCGCCAAGACGGTCGACGTCTCCCCGGAGGCCGTCACCATCGAGGCCACCGGCAGCGGCGACAAGCTGTCCGCCATGCTCAAGATGCTGGAACCGTACGGCATCAAGGAACTCGTCCAGTCCGGCACGATCGCGATCGGCCGCGGCGCCCGTTCGATCACGGACCGCTCGCTGCGCGCACTCGACCGGTCCGCATAACGACGGAAACGGGCGGCCGGCGCCAGGCACGGCCGCCCGCATTCCGAGACCCCGAGACTTCCCTTCCCCTCACCGGCATACGGTGGGACGCAACACCTGCACACAAGGAGAGAACCCAGTGGCCGAGCTGTTCTACGACGCCGACGCCGACCTGTCCATCATCCAGGGCCGCAAGGTCGCGGTCATCGGTTACGGCAGCCAGGGCCACGCCCACGCCCTGTCGCTGCGCGACTCCGGCGTCGACGTGCGCGTCGGTCTGCACGAGGGCTCCAAGTCCAAGGCCAAGGCCGAGGAGCAGGGCCTGCGCGTGGTGAGCCCGTCCGAGGCCGCCGCCGAGGCCGACGTCATCATGATCCTCGTCCCGGACCCCATCCAGGCCCAGGTCTACGAGGAGCACATCAAGGACAACCTGAAGGACGGCGACGCGCTGTTCTTCGGTCACGGCCTCAACATCCGCTACGGCTTCATCAAGCCCCCGGCCGGCGTGGACGTCTGCATGGTCGCCCCGAAGGGCCCGGGCCACCTGGTGCGCCGTCAGTACGAGGAGGGCCGCGGCGTCCCCTGCATCGCGGCCGTCGAGCAGGACGCGACCGGCAACGCCTTCGCGCTGGCCCTGTCGTACGCGAAGGGCATCGGCGGCACCCGCGCCGGCGTCATCAAGACGACCTTCACCGAGGAGACCGAGACCGACCTGTTCGGTGAGCAGGCCGTCCTCTGCGGTGGCACCGCGGCCCTGGTCAAGGCGGGCTTCGAGACGCTGACCGAGGCCGGCTACCAGCCGGAGATCGCCTACTTCGAGTGCCTGCACGAGCTGAAGCTGATCGTGGACCTCATGTACGAGGGCGGCCTGGAGAAGATGCGCTGGTCGATCTCCGAGACCGCCGAGTGGGGCGACTACGTCACCGGCCCGCGGATCATCACCGACGCCACCAAGGCCGAGATGAAGAAGGTCCTCGCCGAGATCCAGGACGGCACCTTCGCCAAGAACTGGATGGACGAGTACCACGGCGGTCTGAAGAAGTACAACGAGTACAAGCAGCAGGACTCCGAGCACCTGCTGGAGACCACCGGCAAGGAGCTGCGCAAGCTCATGAGCTGGGTCGACGAGGAGGCGTAAGCCTCACGGCCGAGGGGCCGGAGCACACCGCTCCGGCCCCTCGGCGAGCCCGGGGCGACGTTCGTAGGCTCGGCGTTGTCCATCCCGTCCAGCCACGGACGGGTGATCCTTCCGCAGAGGCGCAGGACGACCCCCGCCACGCCACTAGACTGCTGCCTACATACGCGTCAGGCTCACAGCGTCGTGCGTCTTCCACGCGGCCACTCAACCCTCCACCGCCTGCGGCCGTCGGGACGGCCGTCCGCATTGGACTTGTGAGGACTCACGTGAGCTCGAAACCTGTCGTACTCATCGCTGAAGAGCTGTCGCCCGCGACCGTGGACGCACTTGGCCCCGACTTCGAGATCCGCCACTGCAACGGTGCGGACCGGGCCGAACTGCTCCCCGCCATCGCCGACGTGGACGCGATCCTGGTCCGCTCCGCGACCAAGGTCGACGCCGAGGCCATCGCCGCCGCCAAGAAGCTGAAGGTCGTCGCCCGCGCCGGTGTCGGCCTGGACAACGTGGACGTCTCCGCCGCCACCAAGGCCGGCGTGATGGTCGTGAACGCCCCGACCTCCAACATCGTGACCGCCGCCGAGCTGGCCTGCGGTCTGCTCGTCGCCACGGCCCGCAACATCCCGCAGGCCAACGCCGCGCTGAAGAACGGCGAGTGGAAGCGCAGCAAGTACACCGGTGTCGAACTCGCCGAGAAGACCCTCGGCGTCGTCGGCCTCGGCCGCATCGGCGCCCTCGTCGCGCAGCGCATGTCGGCCTTCGGCATGAAGGTCGTCGCCTACGACCCCTACGTACAGCCCGCGCGGGCCGCGCAGATGGGCGTCAAGGTGCTGTCGCTGGACGAGCTGCTCGAGGTCTCCGACTTCATCACCGTCCACCTGCCCAAGACCCCCGAGACCCTCGGTCTGATCGGCGACGAGGCGCTGCGGAAGGTCAAGCCGAGCGTCCGCATCGTCAACGCCGCGCGCGGCGGCATCGTCGACGAGGAGGCGCTGTACTCGGCGCTGAAGGAGGGCCGCGTCGCCGGCGCCGGCCTGGACGTGTACGCCAAGGAGCCGTGCACCGACTCGCCGCTGTTCGAGTTCGACCAGGTGGTCTGCACCCCGCACCTCGGCGCCTCCACCGACGAGGCCCAGGAGAAGGCCGGCATCGCCGTCGCCAAGTCCGTCCGCCTCGCCCTCGCCGGTGAGCTGGTCCCCGACGCGGTGAACGTCCAGGGCGGTGTCATCGCCGAGGACGTCAAGCCGGGTCTGCCGCTCGCCGAGCGACTCGGCCGCATCTTCACCGCGCTGGCCGGCGAGGTCGCCGTCCGCCTCGACGTCGAGGTCTACGGCGAGATCACCCAGCACGACGTGAAGGTGCTGGAGCTCTCCGCCCTCAAGGGCGTCTTCGAGGACGTCGTCGACGAGACCGTGTCCTACGTCAACGCCCCGCTGTTCGCCCAGGAGCGCGGTGTCGAGGTCCGCCTGACGACCAGCTCCGAGTCGGCCGACCACCGCAACGTCGTCACCGTGCGCGGCACCCTCGCCGACGGCCAGGAGGTCTCGGTCTCCGGCACGCTGGCCGGCCCGAAGCACGTGCAGAAGATCGTCGCCATCGGCGAGTACGACGTCGACCTCGCCCTCGCCGACCACATGGTGGTGCTGCGCTACGAGGACCGTCCGGGCGTCGTCGGCACCGTCGGCCGGATCATCGGCGAGGCGGGCCTCAACATCGCCGGCATGCAGGTGGCCCGCGCGACCGTCGGCGGCGAGGCCCTCGCGGTGCTGACCGTCGACGACACGGTGCCCACCGGGGTTCTGGCGGAGGTCTCCGCGGAGATCGGGGCCGCGTCGGCCAGGTCCGTCAACCTCGTCTGAGGTGACCGTCCCGGGGGCCGCCGCCCCCGGGACCCCCGCTTTCCTCATACGCCGGACGGACTGAGTGTGTCGGTCTGTCCGGCGTTCTCCGTGGCCGCTTCCGGCCGCACCCTGATGCCCCGCAGCCCCCTGGCGGCCAGTCCCGCCGCCCCGAGGAGCAGCAGCGCCGCCGCCATCGCGGCGCCCCGCATGCCGTCGGTGAACGCCTCGCGCGCCGCCGTCGCCAGGGCGTCTCCCGCGCGCCCCGGCAGTTCGGCGGCGACCGCCAGCGCGCCGCCCAGGGTCTCCCGGGCCGGGGCGGGGGCGTCCGCCGGGATGCCGCCGCGGTAGAGGGCCGTGCCGATCGAGCCGAGGACGGCCATGCCGAGGGCGCCACCGAACTCGGTGCCGGTCTCCAGCAGTGAGGAGGCCGCCCCCGCCTTCTCGACCGGGGCCGAGCCGAGGGCCAGGTCGGTGAGCTGGGACATCACGACGACGATGCCGGCGGCGAGGACGCCGCACGCGCCCAGCACCAGCCACAGCGAGTCCGTGCCGGCCAGGGCCAGCAGCCCGTAGCCGCCGGCGGCGATGCCGAAGCCGGCCGTCACGACGTAGGCGCGCTCGACACCACGCTGGACCAGCTGGGCGGCGACCGGTGCGGCGGCGCCGATGAGCACCGACGGCAGCAGGCTCCACAGGGCGGCCTCCAGCGCGCTCTTGTCCAGGACCGACTGGAGGTACTGGGTGGTGAAGTACGCCGAGCCCATCATCCCGAAGGCCGACACCGTGTTGAGGACGAGCGCCGGGGTGAAACCGTGTCCGCGGAAGAGGGCGGGCGAGACCATCGGCGAGGCCGCGGTGCGCTGGCGCCGCACGAACAGCGCCGCGAACAGCAGGCCGACCGTGATCGAGACGACGTAGCGGACGTTCCAGCCCTCGGAGGGCAGTTCCTTCAGGCCATAGATCACGGGCAGGACCGCCGCCATCGACAGCGGCACGCTCAGCAGGTCGAAGCGGCCGGGGGAGGGGTTCTTCGACTCGGGGAGCAGCACCGGGCCGAGGACCAGCAGCAGTGCCATGGCCGGCAGGTTGACCAGGAAGACCGAGCCCCACCAGAAGTGCTCGACGAGGACGCCGCTCATCACCGAGCCGAGCGCGATCCCGGCCGTCATCACACCGGACCACAGCCCGATCGCCTTCGCCCGCTGGGCGGGGTCGGTGAACATCGTGCGGACCAGGGCCATCGTCGACGGCATCAGGGTGGCGCCGCCGACACCGAGCACCGCGCGGGCCGCGATCAGCGTCTCGGCGGTGTGCGCGTAGGCCGCGAGCAGGGAGGCGGCGCCGAAGGCCATGGCGCCGAGGAGGAGCAGCCTGCGGCGGCCGATGCGGTCGCCCAGCGAGCCCATCGTCATCAGCAGGCCGGCCAGTACGAAGCCGTAGATGTCGAAGATCCACAGCTGCTGGGTGCCGCTCGGCTCCAGGTCCGCGCTGATCTCGGGAATCGCGAAGTAGAGGACGGAGACGTCCATCGAGACCAGCAGCAGCGGGAGCATCAGCACGGTGAGCGCGGTCCACTCGCGGCGGCCGGCGCGGGGCGGGTTCGTTGTCATGGAGGCGACTGTACGCATGTATTAAACGTCTGTCTAGAACGCTCGTTTAATACGTACGTATGGACAGGCGGGTAGGGTGGCGCCATGGGACACCGTGAGGATCTGCTCGAGGGCGCCAAGCGCTGCCTGCTCGAGAAGGGGTTCGCGCGCACGACCGCGCGGGACATCGTCAAGGAGTCGGGGACCAACCTGGCGTCCATCGGCTACCACTACGGCTCGAAGGACGCGCTGCTCGCGCAGGCCTACGTCGCCCTGGTCGAGGGGGTGGGGGACGCCTTCGTGGGCGACGGGACGGCCCTGAGCGGCACCGAACCCGGCTCGGTCGAGCGGTTCCAGGAGGTGTGGTCCAACATCATCGGAACCATGCGGGAGCCCGGTTCCCTCTGGCGCCTCAGTATGGAGGTCCTCGTCATGGGCGACCGGATGCCCGAGGTGCGCGAGCACCTGGCGCGCGCCCAGCGGGAGGCCGGGCGCGGTCTCGTCCCCCTGCTCATGGGCGGCCGGGAGGAGGACGTGTCGGACGAGACGGCGGACACCCTCGGCACGTTCTACTTGACCCTGATGACCGGTCTCATCGCGCAGTGGACCTTCGATCCGAAGGGCGCGCCGGAGGCCGGGCCCCTCACCGAGGGCCTCCGTCAGGTGATCGAGGCCGCTACAGCCGGCCGGCCTTGAGCGCCATGTGCAGCAGCAGCCGGTCCTCCCCGTCGTCCAGGTCCAGTCCCGTGAGCTGCTCGACGCGGGAGAGCCGGTAGTACAGCGTCTGCCGGTGGATGCCCAGCTCGGCGGCGGTACGGCCGGCCTGGCCCGCGCGGTCGAGGTACACCTCGGCGGTGCGGGCCAGCTCGCGGTGGGCGGGGGAGAGAAGGGCCCGGACGGCGGGGTCGTGCGCGGACCGCGGGGGCAGCGCGGCGAGCAGCCGGAACGGGCCGATGGACGCCCACTCGGCGACCGGCCCGAACCGGGTCTCGGCCAGCGCCGCACGGGCCGCCGCCGACGCCTCCCACCAGGCCTCCGCCAGCTCGCCCAGCCCGGCGCGCGGGGCGGCGACCCCCGCGGCCGCTCCGGTCCCCGCCATGCCGCGCGCCCGCTCCAGCAGCCGCCCCGCCGCCGACGTCGCCGGGGTCAGCACGTCCGTCGAGCGCAGCCGGACCAGCAGCGCCAGCGACCGGGCCGTCCCGGCCGTCCCGGTGGCGCCGGCCCACGGCACCGTGCACAGGGCCGTCGCCCCCGGCACCGTGCGCACCGAGGGCGCGTCGTCGGGGTCGGCGGACGGCCAGGGGGCCACGCACACCACCGTGTGCGGGGTGTCGGCGCGGGCGCCGAGGGCGGTGCGCAGTTCCGTCACGGCCATGTCCCGCTGCCAGTCCCGCTCGGCGGTCAGCACCGCCCGCAGCTCCCGGCTGAGGTCGGCGCCGTGCTGCGCCTCGTCCGCGAGCAGCGCGCCGATCCGGGCCGTCACCTCCATGGCCGCCGCGAGCTGCCGCTCCGTCGGACCCGGATCGGTGTCCAGGAGCCAGACGTACCCGAGGACGACGCCCCGGTGCCGCACGGGCAGACAGGTCCGCCCCCGGTACACCCCCGCCTCCGGGGTCGGCGGAATACGGACCGGTCCGGTGGCCCGCGTGATGCCGAAGCCCTCGAACCACGCCCGCACGGCCGCCGTCGAACGGCGGGTGAGGATCGAGCGGGTGCGCACCGGGTCCAGGGCGGAGGGGTCCAGTTCCCCCTCGCTGTCGTAGGCGCCGAAGGCGATCAGCTCGAAGTCGCGGTTCTCCAGGGTCGCCGGCGCGCCCAGCAGCTCGGAGACCTCGTCGACCAGCTCCTGGTAGTCGCCCCGGGAAGCCGCGGGACCTCTGGAATCCGACGTCACGCTGGGCATTCTGCCGCATTTGCGCGCGTCCTTCATACATCTGTCTGAGATCCGTGGCACGGATGCGTGACAGCTGTCGATGGCCGACGATCGGGGAGGTCCTTAGATTTCACGGTGGTTCTCCGTGCCGTTCCCGAATCGTCGGGTATCGGCCTTGTGTTGCTTGGTAAGTGGAGGTGCCCCGTGCTGGGTCCCGTGATTCTCGCCGCGTCGCGCAGCGACAAGATGCGACGTCTGGTCTCGGCCGCGCCGGTGACCAAGCCGGTCGTCGACCGGTTCATCCCCGGTGAGACGGTCGACGAGATCGTGCCGATCATCCAGGACCTCACCGGCAACGGCCTGGAGCTGACGATGGACGTCGTCGGCGAGGACATCACCAACCCCGCGCAGGCCGAGGCCGCCAGGGACGCCTACCTGGAGCTGATCGACCGGCTCAAGCCGCTGGACCTCGGCACCCGCGCCGAGATGTCGGTGAAGCTGTCGATGTTCGGCCAGGCGCTGGACGGCGGCCACGAGCTGGCCCTGAAGAACGTCCGCCCGGTCGTCGAGGCCGCCGCCGAGATCGGCACCACGGTCACCCTGGACGCCGAGGACCACACCACCCTCGACTCGATGTTCGCCATCCACGAGGAGCTCCGCAAGGACGTCCCGCAGACCGGCTGCGTCATCCAGGCATACCTCTTCCGCACCGAGGCCGACGCGCGCCGCCTCGCGGACAGCGGCAGTCGCGTACGGTTGGTGAAGGGCGCCTACAAGGAGCCCGCCGAAGTCGCCTACCAGCAGAAGCACGAGATCGACAAGGCGTACGTCCGCATCCTGCGCACCCTGATGGAGGGCGAGGGCTACCCGATGATCGGGTCGCACGATCCCCGCCTGATCTCCATCGCCCAGGAGCTGGCCCGCTCCGCCGGCCGCAAGCTCGACGAGTACGAGTTCCAGATGCTGTACGGCATCCGGAGCGACGAGCACCTGCGACTGGCCGCCGAGGGCCACCGCATGCGTGTCTACACCGCGTACGGCACCGACTGGTACGGCTACTTCATGCGCCGTCTGGCGGAGAAGCCGGCGAACCTGCGCTTCTTCGTCCGCTCGATGGTCAGCAAGGGCTGAGTACCACGGGCCGAGCCCGCGCCACAGCTCGAAACCGCTCAAGTCAAGGAGTCCCGGAACCCATGGACGCTGTGACCCAGGTCCCCACCCCCGTCAACGAGCCGGTGCACGGCTACGCCCCCGGCTCGCCCGAGCGCGCCCGGCTGGAGGCCAAGCTCAGGGAGCTGGCCGACAACCCGATCGACCTGCCCTGCACCATCGGCGGGGTCAAGCGGATGGGCGGCGGCGACCGCTTCGACGTCGTGCAGCCGCACAACCACAAGGCCCGCCTGGGCACGTACGCGAACGCCACCCGGCAGGACGCCCAGGACGCGGTCGACGCCGCCCTGGCCGCCGCCCCGGCGTGGCGTGCCATGTCCTTCGACGACCGTGCGGCGATCATCCTGCGCGCCGCCGAGCTGCTGTCCGGCCCGTGGCGCGAGACCATCGCCGCCTCCACCATGCTCGGCCAGTCCAAGACCGCCCAGCAGGCCGAGATCGACAGCCCCTGCGAGCTGGTCGACTTCTGGCGCTTCAACGTCCACTACGCACGGAACATCCTGGCCGAGCAGCCCCCGGCCAACTCGCCGGGCGTGTGGAACCGCATGGACCACCGCCCGCTGGAGGGCTTCGTCTACGCGATCACGCCCTTCAACTTCAGCGCCATCGCGGCCAACCTGCCCACCGCCCCGGCCCTGATGGGCAACGTGGTGGTCTGGAAGCCGTCCCCGACGCAGACCCACGCCGCCGTGCTGCTCATGGAGCTGCTGGAGGAGGCCGGTCTGCCCAAGGGCGTCATCAACCTGGTCACCGGCGACGGCCTGGAGGTCTCCGAGGTCGCCCTGAACCACCGGGACCTCGCCGGCATCCACTTCACCGGCTCGACCAAGACCTTCCAGCACCTGTGGAAGACGGTCGGCAACAACATCGAGAAGTACCGCACCTACCCGCGCCTGGTCGGCGAGACCGGCGGCAAGGACTTCCTGGTCGCCCACCCGTCGGCCGACCGCGCGGTGCTCAAGACCGCCCTGACCCGCGGCGCCTTCGAGTACCAGGGCCAGAAGTGCAGCGCCACCTCCCGCGCCTACATCCCGGCGTCCATCTGGAACGACGGGTTCAAGGAGGAGTTCGCCGCCGAGGTCGACTACCTGACCATGGGTGACGTCACCGACCTGTCGAACTTCATCGGCGCCGTCATCGACGAGCGGTCCTTCGCCAAGAACAAGGCCGCCATCGACCGCGCCAAGGCGGACGACGCCTGCACCATCGTCGCCGGCGGCTCCTACGACGACTCGGTGGGCTACTTCGTCCGCCCGACCGTCATCGAGTGCTCCGACCCGGAGAACGAGGTGTTCCGCACCGAGTACTTCGGCCCGATCCTCGCGGTGCACGTCTACGAGGACGACAAGTACGACGAGATGCTGACCCAGATGGAGTCCGTCTCCGACTACGCCCTCACCGGCTCGGTCATCGCGGGCGACCGCGCGGCGGCGGCGTACACGATGGAGAAGCTGCGCTACGCGGCCGGCAACTTCTACATCAACGACAAGTCGACCGGTGCCGTCGTCGGCCAGCAGCCCTTCGGCGGCGGCCGCGCCTCGGGCACCAACGACAAGGCCGGTGCCCCGCAGAACCTGATGCGCTGGACCCTGACCCGCGCCATCAAGGAGACGCTGGTCGCGCCGACCGACTACACCTACCCGCACATGGGCTGACACCCGCACGCGAACGCCCGACGGGCCAGGTCCTCCGACCTGGCCCGTCGGGCTGTCCGGCGCCGGTGTACGGGCCGGGCTAGCCGGGCATCTCCGTCCGCTCCCACCACTCGTACACCGGCAGCCGGCCCTCCGGGGTGTCCGCGTCGCGGTCGGCGCGCCGGAAGTGCTCGTAGCCGTTGCGCAGCTCGATCTTCACGTCGTCGCCGGTGGGCGGGACGGGGACGATCCGCTCGGGCAGGTCCTGCGGGCCGCCCTCGAGAAGTGCCTTGGCCGTGTCGGTCATGCCCGCACCCGTTCCCCGTCCGCCGCCCGGCGCCACACGCCGCGCCCAAGGATCAGCCGTGTGGTCGACACGGCGGGCCGGCCGTCGGCGCACACCTGTCCGACCGGCGTGCGGGCCGGTGAAACCCCAGGTCGGCGCCGTACGGCTCGATTCGCCGTCTCAGATAGTAGGAAGTCCGAGTAATTGTGCAGACAGACGCTCCCGGCTCCCCTAGTTTTGTAGGAGCCGAACGTCTCGCTCGATCAAGCGAATGGCGGTCGTGAGCCGGGCCCCGTGCAGGCAACCCCTGCGGCCCGCGGCTCCCCGCCCCTTCCGGCGTCTCGAAGTCCCTTTCCGCACTCCGCATCCGTGCATCCGTGCCATCCGTGTCGAAGGAGTCGATCCCCCATGGCCGAGACGACCGTCCGCCGCCGAGTCCGCCACGCCTCCCGTACGAGCGACTCCGACCGCAAGAACGCGGCCGCCGCCCTCCAGCGCTCCCTCGACCGCCGGGACAACGGCGGCTCCACCGGCCACTGAGCAGGGGCCGGGCCCGGATCCACGCGTGCGGTGTCCGCATGTCGGACGCCGCATGTCATCCCGTGGGACGAGGGGTAGGGTGCGGTCATGTCTCGCAGCCTCAATCTCGCAGTGATCCCGGGTGACGGCATCGGCCAGGAGGTCGTGGCCGAAGGTCTCAAGGTCCTCTCCGCCGTCCTTCCGCAGGATGTGAAGCTGGAGACCAGGGAGTTCGGCTTCGGCGCCCGGCGCTACCACGCCACCGGGGAGACCCTCACCGACGCCGACCTCGACGCCCTCAAGGCGCACGACGCCATCCTGCTCGGCGCGATCGGCGACCCGTCGGTGCCCTCCGGAGTGCTGGAGCGCGGCTTCCTGCTCAAGCTCCGCTTCGCCTTCGACCACCACGTGAACCTGCGTCCGTCGAAGCTCCTGCCCGGTGTCGCCACGCCGCTCGCCGGCCAGCCGGAGATCGACTTCGTCGTCGTCCGCGAGGGCACCGAGGGTCCGTACACGGGCAACGGCGGCACCATCCGCAAGGGCACCGAGCACGAGGTCGCCACCGAGGTCTCCGTCAACACGGCCTACGGTGTCGAGCGCGTCGTCCGCGACGCCTTCGCCCGCGCCCAGGCCCGCCCGCGCAAGAAGCTGGCGCTGATCCACAAGAACAACGTGCTGACCTTCGCCGGTCACCTGTGGACCGACGTCTTCAACAAGGTGGCCGAGGAGTTCCCCGAGGTCACCACCGAGTACATGCACGTGGACGCGGCGACGATCTACCTCGTCACGCAGCCCGAGCGCTTCGACGTGATCGTCACCGACAACCTCTTCGGCGACATCATCACCGACCTCGCCGCGGCCGTCTCCGGCGGCATCGGCGTCGCCGCGAGCGGCAACATCAACCCGTCCGGCGAGTTCCCCTCGATGTTCGAGCCGGTGCACGGTTCCGCGCCCGACATCGCCGGCCAGGGCAAGGCCGACCCGACCGCCACGGTCCTGTCCGTCGCCCTGCTGCTGCGCCACCTCGGCCACGAGGCCGAGGCGACCCGGATCGAGGAGGCCGTCGCCGCCGACCTCGGCGAGCGTGTCGGCAAGCCCGCCCGCAGCACCTCCGAGATCGGCGACGCGCTCGCCGTACGAGTAGCCGGCTGACCTGTCGCGCTATTCGATCCCCACCCTTTCGAAGCCGTCGGGTCCCCCACACAAGGCGCCCGGCGGCTTTCTCCTGCGTCCGCCGGGTGCGACCATCGAACCCTGGGCCGCATTCACCCTGTTTCATCCGTCGCAGCCCGCGCGCGATAATCGGACGCGAAGCCGCGACATGAGGGAATGCTCGGACGTCCTAGCACTGGCCACCGGCCGTACGGGCGTGAACGCGGCCCGTCACGACAACCGGTGAAGGACATCAGCCCATGACGACGCCCACGATCGAGCTCAAGCCGTCCGCCAACCCGCTCTCCGACGCCGAGCGGCAGGCGATCCTGGCCAACCCGGGGTTCGGCCGCCACTTCACCGATCACATGGTGACGATCAAGTGGACGGAGGGGCGCGGCTGGCACGACGGGCAGCTCGTCCCGTACGCCCCCCTTTCTCTCGACCCGGCCACCATGGTCCTGCACTACGCGCAGGAGATCTTCGAGGGCCTGAAGGCCTACCGCCGCCCCGACGGCTCCGTCGCCACCTTCCGCCCGGAGAAGAACGCGCAGCGCTTCCAGGCGTCCTCGCGCCGCCTCGGCATGCCGGAGCTGCCGGTGGAGACGTTCATCGAGGCGTGCGACGCGCTGGTGAGCCAGGACCGGAACTGGGTCCCGGCGCACGGCGGCGAGGAGTCCCTCTACCTGCGCCCCTTCATGATCGCGACCGAGGTCGGCCTGGGCGTCAAGCCCGCCAACGAGTACCTCTTCATCGTCATCGCCTCCCCGGCCGGCGCCTACTTCCCGGGCGGCGTGAAGCCGGTCTCCATCTGGGTCTCCGAGGACCGCGTCCGCGCCGTCCCCGGCGGCATGGGCGACGCCAAGACCGGCGGCAACTACGCCGCTTCGCTGCTCGCGCAGGCCGAGGCCGCCGCGAAGGGCTGCGACCAGGTCTGCTACCTCGACGCGATCGAGCGCACGTGGGTCGAGGAACTCGGCGGCATGAACCTGTACTTCGTGTACGGCGACAGGATCGTCACGCCGTCCCTCACCGGCTCCATCCTGGAGGGCGTCACCCGGGACTCCCTGCTCACCGTCGCCCGCGACCTCGGCTACAAGGCCGAGGAGGGCCGCGTCTCGGTGGAGCAGTGGCAGCGTGACTCGGAGAACGGCACCCTCACCGAGGTCTTCGCCTGCGGCACGGCCGCCGTCATCACCCCGGTCGGCACGGTGAAGCGGGCCGGTGCGGAGTGGCAGCAGAGCGGGGGCGAGCCGGGTGAGGTGACGCAGCGCCTGCGCGCCGCGCTGCTCGACATCCAGCGCGGCACCGCCGAGGACACGCACGGCTGGATGCACCGCCTGGCCTGAGCCGCGCGACATCGAAGGGCGGGGCCCGCTGAGGGCCCCGCCCTTCGACGTTCCACCGCCCCTCCGGCCCATTAGAGCGTTACTCAAACTTATCTCGCTCATTCAGGCCCCCTCCCTTTCCTCCCGCACGTCTCGTGCTTAGAGTGTCGTTCAAACGCGAGTGACGCAAGGAGGTGCCGTGGCGTGCGACTGACTCCCACGGAACGTGACCGGCTGCTGCTCTTCGGGGCCGCGGAGCTGGCCCGTGCCCGCCGGGCCAGAGGGCTCCGGCTCAACGTGCCGGAGGCGACCGCCCTGATCGCGGACACCGTGTGCGAGGCCGCCCGCGACGGTGCGCGGCTCGCCGAGGCCGTCGAACGCGCCCGGTCCGTCCTCGGCCCCGACGACGTGCTGCCCGGGGTCGCCGACGTGGTCACCGAGGTCCACGTGGAGGCGGTCTTCGACGACGGCACCCGGCTCGCGGTCGTCTCCGACCCCATCGGCTGGGGGTCCCCCCGCGAAGCAGGGGGAGGGCTGGGCGACCGGGCCCCGGGCGCGCTGCTGCCCGGACCGGGGCACTCCGAGCCGGAGGCGGTGATCCGGCTGACCGTCGCCAACACCGCCACCGTCCCGGTCTCCGTCACCTCCCACTTCCACTTCTTCGAGGCCAACCCGCGCCTGGACTTCGACCGCGGGCGGGCCTACGGCATGCGCTTGGCCGTGCCCGCCGGGTCCTCCGTCCGCTTCGGGCCGGGGGAGAGTGCCGAGGTCGGGCTCGTGCCCATCGGCGGGCGCCGCGTCGCGATCGGGTTCGCCGGTCTGGTCGACGGCCCGCTGGACGCGCCGGGCGCCAAGGAGGAAGCCCTCCGCAGGGCCGCTGCCTGCGGATATCTGGGCGCCGCACAGGAAACGCCGGAAGGAGGCGAGCGATGAGCCGCTCGAAGGGACGGGAGATCAGCGAGGCGATCCACGTCGACCCCCGCGCCTACGCCGCCACGCACGGCCCGCGTGCCGGTGACCGCGTCCGCCTAGGCGACTCGGGGCTGACGATCCGCGTCGAGTCCGACGCCCAGCGGTACGGTGACGAGTTCCTCGCCGGCTTCGGCAAGACCGCCCGCGACGGACTGCACCTCAAGGCCGCGGCCGTGCGCGAGACCTGCGACGTCGTCATCGGCAACGTCGTCGTGATCGACGCCGTGCAGGGTATCCGGAAGGTCTCCATCGGCATCCGCGAGGGCCGGATCCACTCCATCGGCCGGGCCGGCAACCCCGACACCCTCGACGGCGTCGACGTCGTGGTCGGCACCGGCACGTCCATCGTGTCCGGCGAGGGCCTCGTCGCCACCGCCGGAGCCGTCGACACCCACGTCCACCTGCTCTCCCCGCGCATCATGGAGGCCTCGCTCGCCTCCGGCGTGACGACGATCATCGGCCAGGAGTTCGGCCCGGTCTGGGGCGTCGGCGTCAACTCGCCCTGGGCGCTGAGGCACGCGTTCGGCGCGTTCGACGCCTGGCCGGTCAACATCGGCTTCCTCGGCCGGGGTTCCTCCTCCCACGAGGCGCCGCTCGTGGAGGCCCTGGCCGAGGGCGGGGCGAGCGGCTTCAAGGTGCACGAGGACATGGGCGCCCACACGCGCGCGCTCGACACGGCGCTGCGCGTCGCCGAGGAGCACGACGTCCAGGTCGCCCTGCACAGCGACGGCCTGAACGAGTGCCTCTCCGTGGAGGACACCCTCAGCGTCCTGGAGGGCCGCACCATCCACGCCTTCCACATCGAGGGCTGCGGCGGCGGACACGTCCCCAACGTGCTGAAGATGGCCGGCGTCCCCAACGTCATCGGCTCCTCCACCAACCCCACCCTGCCCTTCGGCCGGGACGCGGTCGCCGAGCACTACGGCATGATCGTCTCCGTCCACGACCTCAAGACCGACCTGCCGGGCGACGCCGCCATGGCCCGCGACCGCATCCGCGCCGGCACCATGGGCGCCGAGGACGTGCTGCACGACCTGGGCGCGATCGGCATCACCTCCTCCGACGCCCAGGGCATGGGCCGGGCCGGCGAGACGGTCCGCCGCACCTTCGCCATGGCCGGCAAGATGAAGGCCCAGTTCGGCGCCCCGGACGACGACAACGACAACGACCGCGTCCTGCGCTACATCGCCAAGCTGACCATCAATCCCGCCATCGCCCACGGCCTGTCCCACGAGGTCGGCTCGATCGAGACCGGCAAGCTCGCCGACATCGTCCTGTGGCGCCCGGAGTACTTCGGCGCCAAGCCGCAGCTCGTCCTCAAGTCCGGCTTCCCGGCCTACGGCGTCGTCGGCGACCCGAACGCGGCCACCGACACCTGCGAACCCCTCGTCCTCGGCCCGCAGTTCGGCGCGCACGGTGCCACACCGGCCGATATCTCGGTGGCCTTCGTCGCCCGGGCCGCCCTCGACCAGGGCCACGACACCATGCCGACCCGGCGGCGCAGGGTCGCCGTGCGCGGCACCCGCGGCATCGGCCCCGCCGACCTGCGCCTGAACTCCCGTACCGGACAGGTCGACGTGGACCGGCGCACCGGCCTGGTCACCCTGGACGGCGAACCGCTGCGCTCCGAACCGGCCGAGTCCGTCTCCCTCAACCGTCTCTACTTCCTGTGAAGGCTCCCGTGAAGGCACCCGCCACGACCCCCGCCGCCGACGGTTTCCGCATGCCCCCCGAGTGGGCCCCGCACGAGCGCACCTGGATGGCCTGGCCCGGCCCCAACCCCACCTTCGACACCCCGGACGACCTGGCCGCCGCCCGCACCGCCTGGGCGTCCGTCGCCCGCGCCGTGCGCCGCTTCGAACCGGTCACGGTGGTGTGCGGCCCGGGCCAGTCCGCCGAGGCGCGGACGCTGCTGGGCGACGGCGTCGAGACGGTGGAACGCGAGCTGGACGACGCCTGGATGCGCGACATCGGCCCCACCTTCCTCACCGACGGGAGCCGGCTGGCCGCCGTCGACTGGACCTTCAACGGCTGGGGCGCCCAGGACTGGGCCCGCTGGGAGCACGATGCGAAGATCGGGGCGTACGTCGCGGACCTCGCGGGCGCCCGGACGTACGGCTCGCCGCTCGTCAACGAGGGCGGCGGCATCCACGTCGACGGCGAGGGCACGGTGCTGCTCACCGAGACCGTCCAGCTCGGCCCCGAGCGCAACCCCCACCGGAGCCGCGAGGAGGTCGAGGCGGAGATCCACGCCCACCTCGGCACCAGCAGGGCGATCTGGCTGCCGCGCGGCCTGACCTCCGACTATCCGCCGTACGGCTACGGCACCCTCGGCCACGTCGACATCGTCGCCGCCTTCGCCGCCCCGGGCGTCGTCGTCGCCCACCATCAGCCCGACCCGGCCCACCCCGACCACGAGGTCACCAAGGAGGCCATCGGCGTCCTGCGCGCGGCCACCGACGCCCGCGGCCGCGCCCTGGAGGTCGTCGAGATCCCCGCCCCGACCGTCCTGGAGGCCGACGGCCACTGGGCCGACTACTCCTACATCAACCACTACCTCTGCAACGGCGGCGTCGTCCTGTGCGCCTTCGACGACCCGCGCGACGAGATCGCGGCCGGCATCCTCCGCCGCCTCCACCCGGGCCGCACGGTGACCCTCGTGGACGCGCGTACGATCTTCGCGGGCGGCGGAGGCATCCACTGCATCACGCAGCAGCAGCCGAGGATCTAGGAGCGCGACATGACCGGTGGTGGGCGCAGACAGGCCCCGCCGCGGGAGGACGTGCTCGCCGCCGCCATGGAGATGATCGCCGAGCGCGGTCTGGAGAAGCTCACCATGGCGGCGCTCGGCCGCGAGGTCGGCATGAGCAGCGGCCACCTCCTGTACTACTTCCACTCCAAGGACGAGCTGCTGCTGCGCACCCTGGAGTGGAGCGAGGGCCGCCTCGGCGCGGAGCGCGCCCGCCTGCTCACCCGGACCGGCCCGGCCCGCGAACGCCTCGCCGCCTACGTCGACCTGTACGTGCCCGACGGCCACCGCGACCCGCACTGGACACTGTGGCTGGAGGTGTGGAACCGCTCGCAGAGCGCTGCCGTCGAATCCGACGCCCGCGACCGGCAGGCCGCCATCGAGGGCGCCTGGCACCGCGACCTGGTCGCCCTGCTCGCCGAGGGCGTCTCGCGCGGCGAGTTCCGCCCCGTCGACCCGGACCGGTTCGCGGCCCGTCTGCGCGCCCTCCTCGACGGTTTCGCCATCCACGTGGCCATCGGTCTGCGCGGCACGGACCGGGCCCAGGTCCTCGCGCACGTGGGGGAGTTCGTCGCCGAGGGCCTCTACGCGGAGCCGTGACGCGGACGGGCCCCGCTCGCATCCTGAGACGGACGGTGAGAAGGCGGACGGACTGTGCCAGACTGCCGCCGTGCTCTCGTTCGCCATGATTATTGGCAGCAGGCGCGCCGGTCCGCAGTGACCACCACGTACGACCAGGTACGGGTGGACACCGTCGTCCTCGACCCGCGCGCAGACCTCTCGCACCCGCGAGGGGTTTTTCGTTTTCCTGGCCCACCCGAAGCCGGGAGGAGAGCGCGAGGGATCATAGACGGACGGTGGAGCCGGTCATTCCGGTAGACCGAGATCCCCAACAGGAGCCTTCAGATCATGACCGCAACCAGCGAACTCGACGATTCGTTCCACGTCTTCGACACCACCCTGCGCGACGGCGCGCAGCGGGAGGGCATCAACCTCACGGTCGCGGACAAGCTGGCCATCGCCCGGCACCTGGACGACTTCGGCGTGGGCTTCATCGAGGGCGGCTGGCCGGGCGCGAACCCGCGCGACACCGAGTTCTTCGCCCGCGCCCAGCAGGAGATCGACTTCCGGCACGCCCAGCTGGTCGCCTTCGGTTCCACCCGCCGCGCCGGAACGACCGCGGCAGAGGACCCGCAGGTCAGGGCGCTGCTCGAGTCCGGCGCCCAGGTGATCACGCTGGTCGCCAAGTCCCACGACCGGCACGTCGAACTGGCGCTGCGCACCACGCTCGACGAGAACCTGGCCATGGTCGCGGACACGGTCTCCCACCTGAAGGCCCAGGGCCGCCGGGTCTTCGTCGACTGCGAGCACTTCTTCGACGGCTACCGCGCCAACGCCGAGTACGCGAAGGCCGTCGTCCGCGCCGCCTCCGGAGCGGGCGCCGACGTCGTCGTCCTGTGCGACACCAACGGCGGCATGCTCCCCGCCCAGATTCAGGCCGTGGTCGCCACGGTGCTGGCCGACACCGGCGCCCGGCTCGGCATCCACGCCCAGGACGACACCGGGTGCGCGGTCGCCAACACCCTCGCGGCGGTCGACGCGGGCGCGACCCACGTCCAGTGCACGGCGAACGGCTACGGCGAGCGCGTCGGCAACGCCAACCTGTTCCCCGTCGTGGCCGCCCTCGAGCTGAAGTACGGCAAGCGGGTACTGCCCGAGGGACGGCTGCGCGAGATGACGCGGATCTCCCACGCCATCGCCGAGGTCGTCAACCTCACCCCCTCCACCCACCAGCCCTACGTCGGCGTCTCCGCCTTCGCGCACAAGGCCGGCCTGCACGCCTCGGCGATCAAGGTCGACCCGGACCTGTACCAGCACATCGACCCCGAGCTGGTCGGCAACACCATGCGCATGCTGGTCTCCGACATGGCCGGCCGCGCCTCCATCGAGCTCAAGGGCAAGGAACTCGGCATCGACCTCGGCGGCGACCGGGAACTGGTCGGCCGGGTCGTCGAGCGGGTGAAGGAGCGCGAGCTCAAGGGCTACACGTACGAGGCCGCGGACGCGAGCTTCGAACTGCTGCTGCGCGCGGAGGCCGAGGGCAGGCGGCTGGAGTACTTCGAGGTCGAGTCCTGGCGCGCGATCGTCGAGGACCGCCCCGACGGCACGCACGCCAACGAGGCCACCGTGAAGCTGTGGGCCAAGGGCGAGCGCATCGTCGCCACGGCCGAGGGCAACGGCCCGGTCAACGCCCTGGACCGCGCCCTGCGCGTCGCCCTGGAGAGGATCTACCCGGAGCTCGCCAAGCTCGGCCTCGTCGACTACAAGGTGCGCATCCTGGAGGGCGTGCAGGGGACCCAGTCCACGACCCGGGTCCTCATCTCCACGTCCGACGGGACGGGCGAGTGGTCCACGGTCGGCGTCGCGGAAAACGTCATCGCCGCCTCCTGGCAGGCACTGGAGGACGCGTACACGTACGGCCTGCTGCGGGCCGGCGTCGCACCGGCCCGGTGAGCGAGGCTTTCCTCCCCTCACCGGTGTCTCATTGATGAGGATTCGGGTACTTTCGAACGTATGAAGGGCGCCCGTACGCAAGTCCTCATACGCCTGCTGGTCGTGCCGGTCATCGCCGCCCTCGCGGTGCTGATGGCCGGCGCGCCCGGCGCCCACGCGGCCACGGACGTGTCCGAGATCGGCGCGGCCCTGCGCGAAAGTCCCGTGTACGTGGACCCGGCCGCCTCCGACCTGCTGTCCAAGGCGGACGCCGAGTCGCTCGCCGACAAGATCAAGAGCGCGGACGAGCCGGTCTTCGTGGCGGTCCTGCCCGCCGACTACCCGACGCAGAACCTCTTCCAGAACCTCCGCACGGAGACCGGCATCACCGGCCTGTACGGCATCCGTCTCGGCGACCGCTTCGACGCGCGCGCCGACAGCAGCGTGCTCAGCCGCCAGGGCGTGAACAACCTGGTGACGGCCGTACAGGGCGCCGGCGATCCCAAGGCCCAGCTCAACGACTTCGTCGACGACGCGCTGCGCAGCGTGCGCGGCTCCGCCCCGGCGTCCTGGGACTCGGGCGGCTCCACCGTCCCGACCGGCGCCCTGATCGGCGCCGGCGCGGTCGTGGTGGTCGGCGGCGCGGGCGCCTACGCGGTGGTGCGGCGCAACCGGCACCGCCGCGAGCAGGAGCAGCGGGCCGCGCTGGAGCGGCTGCGGGTGGTGGTCGACGAGGACATCACGGCGTTCGGCGAGGAACTCGACCGCCTGGACTTCCACCCCGCCGAGCCCGGTGCGGACGACGCGATGCGCGCCGACTACGAACGCTCCCTGGACGCCTACGACCAGGCGAAGACGTCCATGGCGGACGCCCGCCGGCCGGAGGACGTACGGGCCGTCACCGAAGCTCTGGAGGACGGCCGCTTCTCCCTCGCGCAGCTCTCCGCCCGCCGTGCCGGCAGGCCACTGCCGGAGCGCCGCCCGCCCTGCTTCTTCGACCCGCGCCACGGTCCGTCCGTGGCCGACGCGACCTGGACGCCGCCGGGCGGCGTCACCCGTGAGGTGCCGGTCTGCGCGGCCGACCGGACCCGCCTGACCGACGGCCGGGACCCCATGGTCCGCGAGGTGGACACCGACCACGGCCGCCGCCCGTACTGGGACGCGGGCCCGGCCTACGGCCCCTGGGCGGGCGGCTACTTCGGCGGCGGCATCCTGCCCGGCCTGCTGGTCGGCACGATGCTGGGCAGCATGATGGCCACCCCCACCTACGCGGCCGACTACGGGGCCGGGTACGGCGACTTCGGTGGGTACGGCGGAGGTGACGTGTCCGGCGGCGACTTCGACCCCGGCGACTTCGGCGGCGGCTTCGGGGGCGGTTTCGGCGGCGGTGACTTCGGCGGCGGTGACTTCGGCGGCGGAGGGGACTTCGGCGGGGGCTTCTGAGACAGCCGCCCCCGCCGCAGGCCGGCCGGCGGTGCTCCGGTCAGGCCCGCGTCGTGCGCCACGCCCGGGCCGCGCCCAGCAGACGCGGGCTGCGCAGGGCCCCCAGCTCGCCCCGCAGCGGGGGAGCGGCGGCCCCGGCCGGCACCGACCGGGCGACGGCGGCCACGGCGGGCACCGACAGCGGGGCCACCGCCCAGAAAGCCGGCCGGCCCGGCCGCCGTATCGGGTCCGGGCCGCCGCCGGCGTGCACTTCGCCGCCCCCGAGGGGGCGGGGAGGCTCACGCCTGCTTGATCGCCGAGATGTCGAAGTTCAGCTTGATCTTGTCGGACACCAGGACGCCACCCGTCTCCAGGGCCGCGTTCCAGGTCAGGCCCCACTCGGAGCGCAGGATCTCCGCCTTGCCCTCGAAGCCGACGCGCTCGTTGCCGAAGGGGTCCTTGGCGGCGCCGTTGAACTCCAGGTCGATGGTGATCGGCTTGGTGGTGCCCAGGATCGTCAGGTCGCCGGTGATGCGGTAGTCGTCCCCGCCGAGGGCCTCCGCCTTGGTGGAACGGAAGGTCATCGTGGGGAACTCGTCCGTCTTGAAGAAGTCCGCGCTCTTCAGGTGGCCGTCGCGGTCGGCGGACCCGGTGTCGATGCTGTCCATCGTGATGTCGAGGGTCGCCGTGGAGTCGGCCGGGGCGGAGCCGTCCAGGTGCAGCGTGCCGGTGAAGTCGAGGAACTTGCCCTTGACGTTCGTGACCATGGCGTGCCGGGCGACGAAACCGATCGTGGTGTGCGACGGGTCGATCGCGTAGTCGCCGGTGAGGGCGGCCAGGTCCGCGTTGACCGCGGCGGCGGGGGTGGCAGCGGCGGGGGCGGCGGACTTGTTGCCGAAGAGGCCCATGACGTTCTCCTTGGTGTTCGTCGTGTTCGTTGAATGTTCAAGCAGTTCCAACGAGAACGACCGTAGACCTATTCCGTTCAATGTTCAACATCATTTGGGAAGTTTCTCGGAGGGATCATCTGGACGGTGTGCTTCCGCCTCCGTCGCGGACGTGGTAGATGCCATGGACATGACTTCTCCGTGGCGTCATGCCCACCGGAACACCGCCGCTCCCACCCGCCGCACCGTCCTGCTCGCCGCGGCCCTCGCCGCCGGCCTCGCCCCGGCGCTCACCGCCCCCGCCGCAGCCGCCGACGACCCCTACGCCACCCTCCGACGGCGCTGGCTCGACATCGCCCTCGGCACCGGCTACGACCCGGCCGCCGAACCCTACGCCGCACGCCTCGCCGAGACCGGCGAACGCGCCCGCGCCTTCCGCGCCACCCTGGCCCCCACCCCCACGTCACTGTGGTCCGGCCACCCCTTCGACCCGCCCGCCGGCATCACCTTCAGCTACGGCCGGCTGTGGACCATGACGCAGGCGTACGTCCAGCAGGGCACCGGTTCCACCGGCGACGCGACGCTCCTCGCCGACATCCTGCGCGGCCTCGACCACCTCTCGACCACCGTCTACAGCCCCGCCACCACCCGCTACGGCAACTGGTGGGAGTGGCAGATCGGCAGCCCGCGCCTGCTCATGGACATCACGGCCGCCCTGTACGACCACCTCGGCACCGATCGCGTCGCCGCCGCCTGCGCCGCCGTCGACCACTTCGTCCCCGACGCGATGCTCGGCGACTACACCGGCACCTCCACCGGCGCCAACCGCGTCGACCTGTGCCGCTCCGTCGCCCTGCGCGGCATCCTGGGCCGCGCCCCCGCCAAGATCGCCCTCGCCCGCGACGCCCTCTCGCCCGTCTTCCCGTACGTCACCGAGGGCGACGGCCTCTACGCCGACGGGTCGTTCGTCCAGCACACCTGGGTCGCCTACTCGGGCACGTACGGCCAGGTCATGCTGGACGGACTCGGGCGGCTGTTCACCCTGCTCGCCGGGTCGGAGTGGGAGGTCACCGACCCGGGCCGGCAGACCGTACTCGACAGCGTCGAGCGCGCCTACGCACCGCTCGTCCACGACGGCCTGGTCATGGACGTGGTCAACGGGCGTGCCATCAGCCGCGGGCTCCTCGCGAGCGACGACCTGCACGTCATGCGCAGCGACCACTTCCACGGGCAGCAGCTCATCGCGGCCATGGCGGTCCTCGCGGGCGGGGCGAGCGAGGCCGAGCGCGACCGCTGGCACGCGCGGATCAAGGGCTGGATCGCACGCGACACCGTCACGCCCGTCCTCACCGCGCCTCAGTTCGGCGTGGCCGACCTGGCCCGGCTGCGGGCCGTCGCCGACTCGCCCGTCCCGGCGGCACCCGAGCCCACCGGCCACCACCTCTTCGCCGCCATGGACCGTGCCGTGCACCGCCGGCCCGCCTTCACCGCGGGCCTCGCCATGGCCGGCGACCGCATCGCCCACTACGAGTGCGGCAACGGCGAGAACCCCCGCGGCTGGCACACGGGCTCCGGGATGCTCACCTGGTGGGCCGACGGAAGCCGGTCCGACCAGTACACCGACTGGTTCTGGCCGACCGTCGACTGGTACCGCCTGCCCGGCACCACCGTTTCCACTCGACGGCTGCCCGACCGGGCGGGCGGCGAGTGGGGCGAGCCCAAGCCGGACGTGCGCTGGGTCGGCGGGGCGACGGACGGCGAGTACGCCGCCGTCGGCCAGCACCTCAAAGGGCTCGGCTCCACCCTGGAGGCCCGCAAGTCGTGGTACTTCCTGGCCGACGCCGTGGTCTGCCTGGGAGCCGGCATCACCTGCGCGGACGGCGTCCCCGTCGAGACGGTCGTCGACAACCGCAATCTGGGCGAGGGCGGCACCCAGGCCCTCACCCGCGGCCGGGACTGGGCCCACCTGGAGGGTCACGGCGGCTGG
The DNA here is from genome assembly GCF_056173025.1 of Streptomyces sp. 63XJN7_1_ISO-PGPR-S23-121. Taxonomy (NCBI): domain Bacteria; kingdom Bacillati; phylum Actinomycetota; class Actinomycetes; order Kitasatosporales; family Streptomycetaceae; genus Streptomyces; species Streptomyces sp. 63XJN7_1_ISO-PGPR-S23-121. The sequence continues at coordinate 1,534,106 of NZ_CM149653.1, forward strand.
GTCGTGCCCGACGGCCCGCTGCACACCCTGTGCGAGGACCGCACCGGCGCCTGGTCCGACATCAACACCACCAGCACCACCGAGCGCCGCACCCGACGCTGGCAGACGCTCTGGCTGGACCACGGCACGGACCCGGACGACGCCGGGTACGTCTACGTCCTCATGCCGGGAGCCTCCCGCCGGGCGGTCGCCCGGCGCGCCGCCGACCGCGTGTGGATGACGGTCCTCGCCAACGACGACCGGTGCCAGGCCCTCGCCGTGCCCTCGCTCGGCGTGACGGCGGCGAACTTCTGGCGGTCCGGCACGGCCGGCCCCCTCACCGCGACGGCGGGGGCGAGCGTGCTGGTCCGCCGCCGGGGCCGTACCGCTACGCTCTGCGTGAGCGAACCGCCGCGCACCGGCGCGCCCCTGGAGATCGTCTGGGATCATCCGGTGCGGGGTGTCGAGAGGGCCGACGAGTCGGTCGAGATCCTCGCCACGGGCCACCGGCTGCGCCTCCGTGTCACTCCAGGGGTGGTATGTACCACCCACGAATGTGAGGTGACTCTCAGCTGACGGCTTTGTGTGACCCCTACAAGGCTCAGGGCCTCTGAACAGTCGAAACGGCTGCATGCCGTCAGGGTTCTGTTCAGGGGTACTAGGAAAACACGCCGGAGACTGTACGGAGTCGACGGCTCGCTTTCGCCGGTCGGCTTCGTAGAGTCGCTACATGACCGTTTTGGATGAGGCGCCGGGTGAGCCGACGGACGCGCGCGGGCGAGTAGCCGAACTGCACGAGATCCGTGCCCAGGCGCTGGCCGGGCCGAGCGAGAAGGCGACGGCGGCGCAGCACGCCAAGGGCAAGCTGACCGCGCGCGAGCGGATCGGGCTGCTGGTCGACCCCGGTTCCTTCCAGGAGGTCGAGCAGCTGCGCCGGCACCGGGCGACCGGCTTCGGCCTGGAGGCCAAGAAGCCCTACACCGACGGTGTGATCACCGGCTGGGGCACGGTGGAGGGCCGCACGGTCTTCGTCTACGCCCACGACTTCCGCATCTTCGGCGGCGCGCTCGGCGAGGCCCACGCCACGAAGATCCACAAGATCATGGACATGGCCATCGCGGCGGGTGCTCCACTGGTCTCCCTCAACGACGGTGCCGGCGCCCGCATCCAGGAGGGCGTCAGCGCCCTGGCGGGCTACGGCGGCATCTTCCAGCGCAACACCAGGGCCTCCGGGGTCATCCCGCAGATCTCGGTGATGCTCGGCCCGTGCGCGGGCGGCGCCGCCTACAGCCCGGCGCTGACGGACTTCGTGTTCATGGTCCGCGACACCTCGCAGATGTTCATCACCGGCCCCGACGTCGTCAAGGCCGTCACCGGTGAGGAGATCACCCAGAACGGCCTGGGCGGCGCCGACGTCCACGCCGAGACCTCCGGCGTGTGCCACTTCGCCTACGACGACGAGGAGACGTGCATCGCCGAAGTGCGCTACCTCCTGTCGCTGCTGCCCCAGAACAACCGCGAGAACCCGCCGCGCAGCGAGTCGTCGGACCCGGCGGACCGCCGCGGGGACACCCTCCTCGACCTCGTCCCGGCGGACGGCAACCGCCCGTACGACATGACGAAGGTGATCGAGGAGATCGTCGACGACGGCGAGTACCTCGAGGTCCACGAGCGCTGGGCCCGCAACATCATCTGCGCGCTCGCCCGCCTGGACGGGCAGGTCGTCGGCATCGTCGCCAACCAGCCGCAGGCCCTGGCCGGCGTCCTGGACATCGAGGCCTCCGAGAAGGCCGCCCGGTTCGTGCAGATGTGCGACGCCTTCAACATCCCGATCGTCACCCTCCTGGACGTCCCCGGCTTCCTGCCGGGCGTCGACCAGGAGCACGGGGGCATCATCCGCCACGGCGCCAAGCTCCTGTACGCCTACTGCAACGCCACCGTGCCGCGGATCTCGCTGATCCTGCGCAAGGCCTACGGCGGCGCCTACATCGTCATGGACTCCCAGTCCATCGGCGCCGACCTGACGTTCGCCTGGCCGACCAACGAGATCGCCGTGATGGGCGCCGAGGGCGCCGCCAACGTCATCTTCCGCCGTCAGATCGCCGACGCCGAGGACCCCGAGGCCATGCGCGCCCGCATGGTCAAGGAGTACAAGGCCGAGCTGATGCACCCCTACTACGCGGCCGAACGCGGCCTCGTCGACGACGTCATCGACCCCGCCGAGACCCGTGAGGTCCTCATCCGCTCCCTGGCGATGCTCCACACCAAGCACGCCGACCTGCCCTCCCGCAAGCACGGCAACCCGCCGCAGTGACCCGAGGAGCCACTCCCATGTCCATTTCCGACATCCGCGTCGAGAAGGGCCACGCCGAGCCCGAGGAAGTCGCCGCCATCACGGCCCTCCTGCTGGCCCGTGCCGCCGCCCGCCCCGCCGAGATCGCCCCGACCCACGGCGGCGGCCGCGTCCGCGCGGGCTGGCGCCGCCTGGAGCGCGAGCCCGGCTTCCGCGCCCCCCACAGCTGGCGCTGACCGCACCGAAGAGGCCCCCTCCACCAGGAGGGGGCCTCTTCGCGTTCCGGAGCAGGACCGGCAACCGCCCCCCGGGCACACAACAGCCCCCGGCAGCCAGTGGCCGCAGGGGGCGGTGCGCGACCCGGCGTGACGGGTGCGGGGTGCTCGTCTAGCGCAGGCGCGCCATCAGCGCGTGCTCCACGAGAGTGATGAGCGCCGACTTCGCGTCGGCCCGGTGCCGTGCGTCCGTCGTGATGATCGGGGTGTCGGGGCCGATCTGCAGCGCCTCCCGGACCTCGTCCGGGTTGTACGGCTGCTGCCCGTCGAACCCGTTCAGGGCGATGACGAACGGCAGGCCGCTGTTCTCGAAGTAGTCGACCGCCGGGAAGCAGTCGGCCAGACGCCTCGTGTCGACCAGCACGACCGCGCCGATGGCGCCGCGCACCAGGTCGTCCCACATGAACCAGAAGCGGTCCTGGCCGGGCGTGCCGAACAGGTAGAGGATCAGGTCCTGGTCGAGCGTGATACGGCCGAAGTCCATGGCGACCGTGGTGGTCGTCTTGTCCCCCGTGTGGGTGAGGTCGTCGATACCCGCGGACGCGGATGTCATCACGGCCTCTGTGCGCAGCGGGTTGATCTCCGAGACGGCGCCGACGAACGTGGTCTTGCCCACGCCGAAACCGCCCGCCACCACGATCTTCGCGGACGTGGTGGAGCGGGAAGGCCCTCCGCTAGAGCTTGCGAAGTCCACTGAGCACCCTTTCGAGCAGTGTCACGTCTGGCTGGCCGCCGGCGTTCTCGTCGCCGCCGGGCTGATGGATGGCGACCAGGCCCGCCTCCGCCAAGTCGGCGACGAGGATCCTGGCCACGCCGAGAGGGATCGTCAGCAGGGCCGAGATCTCGGCCACCGACTTGATCTCCCGGCAGAGGTTGCAGATCCGCTGATGCTCGGGCAGCTGGCCCTGCATCTGGTGCGGCTGCGCGGTGGTGTGCACCAGCGCCTCGATGGCGAGCTGGTAACGCGGCCTGGTGCGGCCGCCCGTCATGGCGTACGGACGCACCAGGGGGTTGTTCGACGCCCCCGCGGGCGACGGCTCGGGGGCGCGGCGCTGCGGCTGCACGGGCTGGATGCGCGGAGCGTGCGGCTGGTCGTACGGCGAAGGGCCGGGGCCCTGCGGCGCGTACGGCTGCCGGTGGCTCGGGGCGGAGGGGAAGCCGTACCCGTTCGCCGAGCCGTCGTTCTGGCCCTGCGCGGGGCCGTACGACCAGTTGCCCGAAGACGGACCGTCTGGGGGTGTTGCCACTTTTCTCCTCCTCCGACTGTGCCTGGCATCCAGCGCTGTGGAGCCGCGTCCCGAAACTTTACGGGCACGGGACGCCAAAACGCACCGTCTGTCCTTTAGTTGAGAAGGCTCCCCTGGAGCTCGGCTCGCAGATCCGGCGTCAGGACAGTGCCCGCACGGTCCACCAGAAGGGCCATCTCGTACCCAATGAGGCCGATGTCCGCCTCCGGGTGTGCGAGAACCGCGAGCGAGGAACCATCGGAAATGGACATGATGAAGAGGAATCCCCGCTCCATCTCCACAACCGTCTGGTTCACGCTGCCGCCCTCGAAGATGCGCGAGGCACCGGCGGTCAGCGAGGTCAGACCGGAGGCGACGGCCGCGAGCTGATCGGCGCGGTCGCGGGGGAACCCTTCGGACATCGCCAGAAGGAGTCCGTCGGCGGAGACCACCACCGTGTGGGACACCCCCGGGGTGTTGTCCACGAAGTTGGTGATCAACCAGTTCAGGTTCTGTGCCGCCTGGCTCATCGGGCTCACACTAACGCTCCTGGTTGTAGGTGCTGTCAGGACCACGGTGTTCATTCCTTGTGTCCTGGCCGTTCGTTTCACTGCCTGCGGTGCGGCCTCGTTGGACACCGCGTCGCAGGTTGCTCAGCCTGCCCCGGACGTCCTCCGGGGCGCGGGAGACCTGTGGGCCCCCCTGGGGAGTGGTTTCGGCGGCGCCCTCGACCAGGTTGGCCTTGGGAACCCGCCGCGGCAGGCCGGAGGAGGTCACCCCGCCCGCCTTCGGCTTGCGCAGCTGGGAGGCCTGCTGCCAGCGCTCGTCGTTGGCCGAGCGCCAGTCGTCGGGGCCGTCCGCCGCCGGAGCAGGTGCCGGTGCCTCGTGGTCCACGAGCCCCGCGTCGCCCTGACCGCCCGCGGGGGAACCGCGGCGCGGAAGGCCGGCGTCGGTGAGCTGCTGGGCGGCGGAGGGGGCCGGTCCCGGACGGTCGAAGCCTACGCGGTCCGCGTCGGCCACGTCAGCGGCCTGCGCGGAATCCGTCTCGGGCGTATCCGCAGGGTACTGGGCCTGGTAGCCGTTGTGGTAACCGTCCTGCTGGGGCCAGTCGTCCTGGTGGCGCCGCTGCTCGAAGGCCGAGTAGGGGTCCTGGGCGCCGGATTCGGCCGGCTGGTGCCCGCCCCGGCCCGGTTCGGCGTACGACGGGTCGGCGTAACCGCCGTTCGGCGCGTAGCCGTCACCCTGGGGCAGGCCGCCGTTCGGCGCGTAGTACTGCTCCTCGTACGACGTCTGCTGCGGATCCGCGTACGCCTGCTGCTGGTCGGCATAGGACGAGGGCCGGCCGTAGGAGCCGCTCTGCTGTTCCTGGTAGCCGTCCTGGCCCTGGCCGTAGACCGGCTGCTGCCCGGTGAACGGGTCTTGGTACCCGGCGGCCTCGCCGTTGCCGTGGCCGCCGGGGTCCGCCGGACCCGGCAGCTCGGGCTGCGACTGGGCCTCCAGGGCGGCGCGGCGCTCCTCGCGCATCAGCGAGCGGCCGACGGGGTCGAGCTCGCGGATGTCGTCGGGGACCTCGGTGTAGCGGCTGTCGTCGAAGCCCAGTTCCGCGGCGGTCCGCATGGGCTGGCCGACCTGGCCGAAACCGTCGCCCCGGAAGTCCTGCTCCGGGATGATCTGCGAGACGGTGAACTCGTCGCGCTGCATCTGCTGCTCTCCGCCGCCACCGCCGTGTGTGATGGCGTCCGGGAGCATGACCAGCGAGGTGGTGCCCGCCTGCTCGCCCGAGGGACGGAGCTGGACGCGGATGCCGTGCCGGTCGGACAGCCGGCCGACCACGAACAGGCCCATGCGCTGCGAGATCGCGGCGTCCACGGTCGGCGGGTTGGCCAGCTTGTGGTTGATGTCGGCGAAGTCCTCGGCGGTCAGGCCGATGCCCTTGTCGTGGATCTCGACCATCACACGGCCGTCGGGCAGCCGGGTCGCGGTGACGCGGACCTTGGTCTGCGGGGAGGAGAAGGTGGTCGCGTTCTCCAGGAGCTCGGCCAGCAGGTGCACGAGGTCGGTCACGGCCCGGCCGTGGATCTCGGCCTCCGGCACGCCGGACAGCTCGATGCGCTCGTACTGCTCCACCTCGGAGGAGGCCGCGCGCAGCACGTCGACCAGCGGGACCGGCTGGTCCCAGCGGCGGCCGGGCTCCTCGCCGGCGAGGACCAGCAGGTTCTCGCCGTTGCGGCGCATACGGGTGGCGAGGTGGTCCAGCCGGAAGAGGTTCTCCAGCTGGTCGGGGTCGGCCTCGTTGTTCTCCAGGTCGGTGATCAGGCTCAACTGGCCCTCGATCAGCGACTGGTTGCGGCGCGACAGGTTGGTGAAGATCGCGTTGATGTTGCCCCGCAGCAGGGCCTGCTCGGAGGCGAGCCGGACCGCCTCGCGGTGCACCTGGTCGAAGGCGCGGGCGACTTCGCCGATCTCGTCGGTGGAGCTGATCGGGATCGGGGCCACCCGGGTGTCGACCCGGCCGGGGTCCGTGCGGGAGAGCTGGTCGACCAGCGACGGCAGCCGCTGCTCGGCGATGCCGAAGGCGGCGTTGCGCAGCTGGCGCATGGAGCGGCTCATCTGGCGGGCCACCATGCCGGCCAGCACGAAGGCGGCGAGCAGGGCGAGGACGACCGCGGCACCCGTGATGTAGGCGTCCTGCTCGGCGTCGTCGGCGATGGCGGAGGCCTCCGCCACCGCCTTGTCGGCCATGTCCGACTCGATCTTGCCGTAGGCGTCGAACTTGAGGGTGTTGACCGCCCACCAGTTCTCCGGCGTGATGCCCTGCGCGGCCAGCGCGGCGCGGGCATCGGCGTCCGTGGAGTCCAGGCCGGCCAGCTCGGAGATCATGGTGGTCGGGTTGGCCGGCGGCGGTACGTAGTCCGGGTCCTTGGCCTTGGCCTCCTTGGCCATGGCCGCGCCGTCCTCCTTGAGCTTCGTCTCGGCGTCCTCGAGCTTCTGCGCGTCCGCCTCGGTGCCGCCGCCGATGTACTCCTCGACGGCGATGCGCTCGAGGTAGGCGTAGGACGAGAGGGCGACGCGCTGGCTGGCGAGGTGGCTCGGCTCCGGACCCGGCTTGACCAGCATGTGCATGCCGATGGAGCGCTCCAGCGAGAGCGCCGCCTTGGTCAGGGAGATCGCGTAGACGGTACGGCCGTAGGAGGTGATGTTGCCGGTGCCCAGACCGAGCTCGTTGGCGAACTCCATCAGCGGGTGGGCGATCCCGGTGTAGCCCTCTTCCGTCTCCACACCCTTGAGCTTGGAGGTGTAGGCGGTCGCGCGCAGGGTCTGGAGCTTGGGCTCCTGCTCGCGGAACACCTTGAGCCGGCGTTCCAGACCGGCCTTGGCCGGCATGTTCTGGGCGGCCTCGTCGAAGGTGTCGGCGGCGTCGTCCGTGGCCCCGCGGGCCTTGGCGACGGTCGCGTCCTTCTCGTCCTTGCCCTGCAGCAGCGGTGCGGCGGTGAGGTCGCGCTCGTTGTAGAGGGCACTGGCGTAACCGAGGGAGGCGCGCACCAGGCGTGCCGTGTTCTCGGCGTCCTTGGCGTCCTGCCAGGTGTCGATCGAGCTCTTCACCTGGAAGCCGCCCATGACGAGGCCGACCAGCACGGGTATGAGCAGGATCGCGTTCAGCCGGGTGGTCACCCGCCAGTTGCGCGGGGTGAAACGGCCGCCGCTCGGGGCGAGCGCGGCCGTAGGCTCCGAAGCGGGCACGGGGGCGGGTGCCGCTGCACGCGGCGGCGGGGTGAAGTTGCCCCGGGCCGATGGCTCGGGACTGCTCTTGCTTCGCCTCACTCGACCAACAACCTCTCGGCGGTCGGCACCTACGTCGTGCCGCTGTGTATCAGCGCCCAGTACGCCATCGAGTACGTGCTACTGCTGAGTACGTCTTTGACCATTGGGCAGTTCTCGCATTCCAGCACGACGACCTGCGCTCTTCCAAACAGTGGAACGAGCGGGTTACACGTGATGTAAGCCCCAGATAAAACGGTCAAAAAGAGCGAGGCCCGCCAAAAGACGGGGCCTTCGTGCGCACAGCGACACCGGTCGACCGCGAGCTGTGTCGGTACCACCCGATTCCTCTGCCGAAACGTTATGAACGCCGGAGCCGGCCGTGTCGAAGGACACAGCCGACTCCGGTACGTCTACGACAACTGCCGTAGTCCCTTGCCGAATTGGATCTTTCCGGCCGCGGGGGCCTACCGGAGACGCGCCATCAGCGCGTGTTCCACCAGCGTGATCAGCGCACTCTTGGCGTCGGCCCGGTGTCGCGCGTCGGTGGTGATGATCGGGGTGTCGGGGCCGATCTGCAGCGCCTCGCGCACCTCGTCCGGGGTGTACGGCTGCTGCCCGTCGAACCCGTTGAGCGCGACGACGAACGGCAGACCGCTGTTCTCGAAGTAGTCCACCGCCGGGAAGCAGTCGGCCAGCCGGCGGGTGTCGCACAGGACGACCGCGCCGATGGCGCCGCGCACCAGGTCGTCCCACATGAACCAGAAGCGGTCCTGGCCGGGCGTGCCGAACAGGTACAGGATCAGGTCCTGGTCGAGCGTGATGCGGCCGAAGTCCATGGCGACCGTGGTGGTCGTCTTGCCCCCGGCATGCGTGAGGTCGTCGATCCCCGCGCTGGCAGAGGTCATCACGGCCTCCGTACGCAGCGGGTTGATCTCGGAGACGGCGCCCACGAAGGTGGTCTTGCCGACACCGAAGCCACCGGCCACCACGATCTTCGCGGAGGTGGTCGCCCGGCCTCCGTCAGAGCTTGCGAAGTCCACTGAGCACCCTTTCGAGCAGTGTCACGTCCGGCGCACCGCCGTTGTTCTCGTCGCCGCCCGGCTGGTGGATCGCGACGAGCCCGGCCTCGGCGAGGTCCGCGACCAGGATCCTGGCCACACCCAGCGGCATGGACAGCAGCGCCGACACCTCCGCCACCGACTTCACCTCGCGGCAGAGGTGGCAGATGCGCTGGTGCTCGGGAAGCAGCCCCATGAGCGCTGCCGGGTCGGCCGTCGTGCTGATCAGCGCCTCGATGGCGAGCTGGTAGCGCGGCCTCGTCCGGCCGCCGGTCATCGCGTATGGACGTACCAGCGGCTGGTCGCCCTCGTCCTCGTACGGCTCCGCGTACGGATCATGAGAGGCGGTGGGCGGGGTCATGAATCCTCCGGGCGGGACAGCAGGTCGGTCAGTCGTGCCGTCTGACGAGGCCGGTGGGGGGATTGTGGCGGCCGGACGGTGATTTGGTGAGACGGGTGGTGCCGGGGCCGATCAGTGGAGCAGACTGCCTTGCAGTTCGGCGCGCAGATCCGGGGTGAGGACCGCGCCCGCGCGGTCGACCAGCAGCGCCATCTCGTAGCCGACGAGGCCGATGTCGCACTCCGGGTGCGCGAGAACGGCGAGGGACGAGCCGTCCGAGACGGACATGAGGAAGAGGAACCCGCGTTCCATCTCCACGACCGTCTGGGCGACGCTGCCGCCCTCGAAGATCCGGGACGCCCCGGCCGTCAGCGAGGTCAGCCCCGAGGCGACCGCCGCGAGCTGATCGGCGCGGTCGCGCGGGAAGCCTTCCGACATCGCCAGAAGGAGTCCGTCGGCGGACACGACGACGGTGTGGGACACCCCTGGGGTGTTGTCCACGAAATTCGTGATCAACCAGTTGAGGTTCTGTGCCGCCTGGCTCATCGGGCTCAACTAACGCTCCTGCTGGTGAGTGGGCCGCGGGTAGCTGCCGGTCTGGTTGGTACCGGCCTGACGGCCCTGTGCGATTCCCCGACGGAGATTGGTCAGCCGGCCGCGCACCTCGTCGGGCGCGCGCGAAACCTGCGGACCGTTCTGGTGCGACTGCTGCTGAGCCGTGCCCGGGACCAGGTTGGCCCGGGGTACGCGGCGCGGCAGACCGGAGGTGGTGACACCGCCGGCCGCGGGCTGCCGGACGCGTTCGGCCTGCCGGACGAGGTCGTCGTTCGGCGAGCTGCGCCAGGCGGAGTCGGCGGGCCGCTGGGGGGCCGCCGGGGTCTGGGGCTGGGCCTGCGGTTCCGCGGCGGGCGCGGGTGCGGGGGCGTTGTTCTCCGCCCGCTCCCTGCGGTCGCCGTGGAACCAGTTGGTCTCCAGCGTGTCGTACAGCGGGGTGCGTCCGTCGCCGGGACCGGCGGCCGGCGGCAGGGCCCAGCCGTCGGCCGGCCGCTGCTGGGCCGGGGCACCGTGGCCGGGCTCCTGCTGGGCGGGACGCTGCTGCGGGGCCGACGGGCGCGGGGCGCCGAAGTCGTTGCCCGCGGAGGCGCCGTTCACCTGAGGACGCTCGAACTGGCCGGTGACGGCGGGGTCCTGACGGCCCGGCAGGCGGTGCTGCCCGGTCGAGCCGTCGCCGTACGCCGGGGCGCCCGGGAACTGGCCGGTCAGGGAGGGGTCGCCGGGACCCTGCTGGGCCGGCTGCCCCCCGAAGACGTCCGAGCGGACGAACGGCCCGCCGTCGTGCTGCGGGGCGGCCGGCTCGGGCCGCGAGAACTGGTCGTTGTGCGGGGCGTTCGCGCCGCCGTGGCCGTACGGGTCCGCGGCCGGCTGGGCGAACTGGCCCGTGGTCAGCGGGTCGTCCCGGCGCGGCATCGGGGCGTCGAAGTCCGGACGGGCGAACTCCGCCGTGGCGCCGGGGCCCTGGCTCTCGTCGAACCCGGGGAACGCCGGCATCTCGGACGTCGCGCCCGGACCCTGCTGGTCGCCGAAGCGCGGCGCCCGGTCCGTCCGGGAGGAGTCCGGCTCCTCGTGGCCGCGCGGGGCGTCCAGCGAGGCACGCGGCACGGGCGGCTGCGCGTTCTCGTCGCTCCAGCTCGGCACGCGGGGCTGCTGGTCGCCGCCGGGCAGCTCGGCCCGCGGACCACCGCGCGGCGGGAGCTGCGGACGACGGCCCTGCTCGGCGTCGCCGTTGCCCTTGTTCTTGCGCTTGCCGCGCTGCGGCGGCACCGGGGCACGGCCGCCGAAGGCGTCCTGGCCCTGCGGGGCGTTCATGCCCGCGGCCTGCAGACCCTGCGGAGCACCGGGCGTCTGACCCGCGCCGGCCGGAGCCTGCCGGCCCTGCTGGCCCTGCTGGTTCGGTGCCGCGGGGGACTGGGGTCCGCGCGCGCCACCCGGCGCACCCGGACGGCCGCCGGCGTCCCGCCCGGGCAGCGCGGCCCGCGGGCCCTGACCGGCACCGAGCCGGCCACCGCCCTGGGGACCGGCGCCGAAGGCGCCGCCACCGCCGAGCGCGCCGCCGTTCTGGCCACCGCGCCGGGCCGCCGCGACACCCGCCGCTGCCTGGGCCGCGGCCGGACCGCCGCCGCCCGCGGGCTGCCCCGGCTTGGGCTGCGGCTTGCGGCCGCCCTGGGCGACGTCGACGGGCAGCATGACCAGCGCGGTCGTGCCGCCGGAGTCGGACGGACGGAGCTGGATGCGGATGCCGTGGCGCTGCGACAGGCGGCCGACCACGAACAGACCCATGCGCCGGGAGACCGAGACGTCCACGGTCGGCGGCGAGGCGAGCCGCTCGTTGATCGCGGCGAGGTCCTCGGGGGAGAGGCCGATGCCGGTGTCGTGGATCTCGATCAGCACGCGGCCGTCGGGCAGCGCGTGACCGGTGACCTTGACCTTGGTCTGCGGCGAGGAGAAGGACGTCGCGTTCTCGAGCAGCTCGGCGAGAAGGTGCACGAGGTCGTTGACCACGCGGCCGGCGACCTCGGTGCTCGGCACGGAGGCCAGCTCGATCCGCTCGTACTGCTCCACCTCGGAGGCGGCGGCGCGGAGCACGTCGACCAGCGGGACCGGACGGGTCCACCGGCGGCCGGGCTCCTCACCGGCGAGGACGAGGAGGTTCTCACCGTTACGGCGCATGCGGGTGGCGAGGTGGTCGAGCTTGAACAGCGAGGAGAGCTGGTCCGGGTCGGCCTCGCGCGACTCCAGTTCGGAGATCAGCGAGAGCTGACGCTGGATGAGGCCCTGGGAGCGGCGCGAGAGGTTGGTGAACATCGCGTTGACGTTGCCCCGCAGCAGGGCCTGCTCGGCGGCCAGGCGGACCGCCTCGCGGTGCACGTCGTCGAAGGCCGCGGCCACCCGGCCGATCTCGTCCCGGGAGTGCACACCGACGGACTCCACCGAGGTGTCGACGTCCTGCGGGTCGGTCTCGGAGAGCTGCTTGACCAGCTCGGGCAGACGGTCCTGGGCGACCCTGGTCGCGGTGTCCTCCAGGCGGCGCAGCGAGCGGATCATGGACCGGGCCACGACGAACGCGCCGACCAGCGAGACGCCGAGCACGAGCAGGATCAGCACACCGGAGACGATCGCCTCCTGCTCGGACTCGCTGCGCAGCTCGCGGGCCTTCTGCTCCATGTCCTCCAGCAGGCGGAGCTCGATGTTCTTCATCTGCTGGATCTTGGTGGAGCTGTCGTCCAGCCAGTCCTGGTACGAGCGTTCGTCGAGGTCGGCCAGGCCGTTGACCCGGCCGAGGGCACGGCCGGCGTACTGGTCGGAGGACTCGATGACCGGGTTGCCCTGGGAGATCGGCTTGAGGAGGTCCTCGGCGCCGTCGCCGTAGATGCTGGTGAAGCTGCGGATCTCGGACGTCTGGCTCTGCAGCGCGGACTGGGCGTAGAGCCGGTCGTTCTCGGAGAGCTCGCCCTTGGTGGTGTTGCTCGCCGGGAGCGCCGCCGCGAGGACCGCGCGCTGGATGGACGCGTACTCCTTGGCCGAGGAGAAGGCCGCCAGGGCACGCGTGCGCTGGATCATCTCGGGGTTGCTGGTGGCCTCCGCCATGTCCTGCGAGAGGTCGAGCAGGTTGGTGATCAGGCGGTGGTAGGCCTCGACGGTCTGGGTCGAGTTCTTCTTGGCCGTGTAGGCGGTGCTGCGGATCTTGTTCAGGTCGTTCAGATCGCTCGCGAGGCCGACGAGGCTGTCGCGGACACCGACGAGATTGCCGTCCTTGCTGGCGGCGTCGATCTCCTCGGACTGGTCGAGGAAGTTCTTCAGCGCCCGGTCGGTCTTCTCCCGGTCGCCCTTGACGGCGATCGCGCTGGACGTCGAGCCGTGCGCCAGGGGGCCGGCGGACTGGTCGCGCTCCTCCTGGAGCGCGGCGGCCAGCTCGGTGGCCTGCTTGGTCATCTCCGTCAGCAGCTTCATGTTGTCGAGCTGCTGGATGTTGTCCATCGACTCGTTGATGCGCAGCGCGCCCAGCGAGGTGGCCGCGACCACCGGGAGGGCGAGCAGCGACACGAGACGGGTGGAGATCCGCCAGTTGCGCAGGGCTATGCGCGGGCCCGGGCCGGTCGAGCCCGTGGCCGGCTTCGCGGGCTTCTTCTGGCCGGGAGCCGACGAGTCCGCTCCCTGACCGGGGCGCCCGGAACGGTCGCCGCTGTCGCCGGACTGGGCCTGACCCGGGTTCTGGGCGTGCTGGGGCGAGGAGCTGACGGCCCTGGGGCCATTCCCGCCGTGCGGCTCCGGCTCCGCCGAAGCGCTGCCATCCCTCTTGAAACGTCCCTGCACTAGCGTCGCAACCTCTGGACCAGGCACCCGGCCGCGTGAACGGCTGGGCACGGTGTCGGCGTCATGGGGGCGCCCTGAATACGTCCCCCTGGCGGTCGTGAGTGACCGGCGCTGGTTCCCCCTTACGTGCCGCCGCTCGGCGCTGTGGTGCGCCCCCTGCGCGCCGGCTCGATCCTGCGGCGGTCCGTGGAATTCCAGCACAGTGCCGGATCTCCAACAAGGCCCGCGGGGCAGGCCGCGACATACGTGACAGCACGTGAGGGGCGGCTCACGGGCGGTAGAAAACGATCACCCGCAAAACGGGCGTATGCGGGCGAACCGTCGACGGACGGGCGGTGTCCCAGTCGCCATGATCAGGAGCGGAATAGTGCCTTCAGGGGGACAATGTCGGTTTCGTCGCAGTGCGGCGTCAGTCGGAATTGACCGGTTTGACCCTTGATAAGTGAGCAAACTCACACGCTGTTCCCCGCCTCTCCCCGGATCGACGGGGAATCGCATGTTTAGCCTGACGCTTTACAGAGAAGGCAAAACCGACAACCCGCGCCCCCGCAGGGGTCACTTGCCCCCTCCAGGCGCCCGCACACGACAGGGTCTCGACAACCGTGAAGACGACGATGATGTTCCACAAGATCGCCAACCCGCGACGCACGACGCTGGCACACCTCGGTGGCGCCGACGAACTGCGGACGCCGGAACAGCCGGAGCACGCCGTCGAGCTCCCCACCCAGACCGCCAACCCCCGGCGCACGGTCCTCATGGACCTCCCCGTCGCGGCCGCCGCCGCAGAGTAGTACGCCCCCCGGCCGCGCGACGTTCAGCCGCCCGGCCCCCCACGGGCCCACGGGCGCCCGCGCACGCCGCTCCACGAGGAGCCACGGCGGGCCATGCGCAGGGCGCCCGCCCCTGTGCCGCGTTAGCCTGGAGCGTCAGACTCCCGCCAGCTCAGTCAAGGGGCCACACAACCCGTGCGCATCGCCAGGTTCTCCATCGACGGGAACGTCGCCTTCGGCGCGGTCGAGGGCGACCAGCCGGACGAGCTCGTCCTCGACATCATCAAGGGCATCCCCTTCGCGGACTTCGAGCTCTCCGGCACCAAGGTGCCGCTGAGCAAGGTGCGGCTGCTGCCGCCGGTGCTCCCCAACAAGGTCGTGGCCTTCGGCCGCAACTACGCGGAGCACGCCCGCGAACTCGGCAACGAGGTGCCCGACGCCCCGTTCGCCTTCTTCAAGCCGTCCACCTCGGTCATCGGCCCCGGCGACGCGATCCAGTACCCCCCCTTCTCCGAGGAACTGCACCACGAGGCCGAGCTCGCCGTCGTCATCGGGCGCATGTGCCGCGAGGTCCCGCGCGACCGCGTCAAGGACGTCGTCCTCGGCTACACCTGCGCCAACGACATCACCGCCCGCGACGTGCAGCGCCGCGAGAAGCAGTGGGCCCGCGCCAAGGGCTTCGACTCCTCCTGCCCGCTCGGCCCCTGGGTGGAGACGGACCTGGACCCGGACGACCTGACGATCCAGCTCACGGTCAACGGAGCCCAGCGCCAGCTCGGCCGCACCAGCGAGATGATCCACTCCGTCGCGGACCTGATCGTCAACATCTCCGAGGCCATGACGCTGCTCCCCGGCGACGTGATCCTCACGGGCACCCCGGCCGGAGTCGGCCCCCTCAACGTCGGCGACGAAGTCGCCGTCACCATCGAAGGCATCGGCACTCTCACCAACAAGGTTGTCAAGCGTGGCTAGCGCACCCGGCTCCCCCGTACGCGTCCGATTCTGTCCCTCCCCCACTGGCAACCCCCACGTGGGCCTGGTCCGCACCGCCCTGTTCAACTGGGCGTTCGCCAAGCACCACCAGGGCACGCTGGTCTTCCGCATCGAGGACACCGACGCGGCCCGCGACTCCGAGGAGTCGTACAACCAGCTGCTCGACTCGCTGCGCTGGCTGGGCTTCGACTGGGACGAGGGCCCCGAGGTCGGCGGCCCGCACGCGCCGTACCGCCAGTCCCAGCGCATGGACATCTACAAGGACGTCGCCCAGCAGCTCCTGCACGCCGGCCACGCCTACCACTGCTACTGCTCCCAGGAGGAGCTGGACACCCGCCGCGAGGCCGCCCGCGCCGCCGGCAAGCCCTCCGGCTACGACGGCCACTGCCGCGAGCTGAGCGCCGCGCAGGTCGAGGAGTACCGGGCCCAGGGCCGCGAGCCGATCGTCCGCTTCCGGATGCCCGACGAGACCATCACCTTCACCGACCTGGTCCGCGGCGAGATCACGTACCTCCCGGAGAACGTCCCGGACTACGGCATCGTCCGGGCCAACGGGGCGCCCCTCTACACGCTGGTCAACCCGGTCGACGACGCTCTGATGGAGATCACCCACGTCCTGCGCGGCGAGGACCTGCTCTCCTCGACACCCCGCCAGGTCGCCCTGTACAAGGCGCTGATCGAGATCGGCGTCGCCAAGGAGATCCCGGCCTTCGGCCACCTGCCGTACGTGATGGGCGAGGGCAACAAGAAGCTCTCCAAGCGCGACCCGCAGTCGAGCCTCAACCTCTACCGCGAGCGCGGCTTCCTCCCCGAGGGCCTGCTCAACTACCTCTCCCTGCTCGGCTGGTCGCTCTCCGCCGACCAGGACATCTTCTCGATCGACGAGATGATCGCCGCCTTCGACGTCTCCGACGTGCAGCCGAACCCGGCCCGCTTCGACCTGAAGAAGTGCGAGGCGATCAACGCCGACCACATCCGCATGCTCGAGGTGAAGGACTTCACCGAGCGCTGCCGCCCCTGGCTGAAGGCCCCCGTCGCCCCCTGGGCGGCCGAGGACTTCGACGAGGCCAAGTGGCAGGCGATCGCGCCCCACGCGCAGACCCGCCTGAAGGTCCTCTCCGAGATCACGGACAACGTCGACTTCCTGTTCCTGCCGGAGCCGGTCTTCGACGAGGCGTCCTGGACCAAGGCGATGAAGGAGGGCTCGGACGCCCTGCTCGGCACGGCGCGCGAGAAGCTGGACGCGGCCGACTGGTCGTCCCCGGAGTCCCTCAAGGAGGCCGTCCTGGCCGCCGGCGAGGCCCACGGCCTCAAGCTCGGCAAGGCCCAGGCCCCCGTCCGCGTCGCCGTCACCGGCCGCACGGTCGGCCTGCCCCTCTTCGAGTCCCTGGAGGTCCTCGGCAAGGAGAAGGCGCTGGCCCGCATCGACGCGGCGCTGGCGAGGCTCGCGGCGTAACACCCGTACCCGTGCGAAGGGGCGGCACCCGGCCGGGTGCCGCCCCTTCGCCGTCGGCGCCGGTGTCGGTGGGTCCGGCTACGGTTCGATCCACCGAGTTCCTTGATCAGGAAGGCGCGCCGTCATGCCGATGTCCCCTCGCGACTACACCTGGCTGTTCACGCCGGGCAGCACGTTCGGCCACCCCTCCGGGACCACCGGCGTGATCCACGTGGCCGACGGCGGCGAGCTGGAGCTGCCCACCGGCAGGGTCATCGCCTGCGACCCCTTCGTGTACCTCGGCACCGGGGACATCGAGCCCTTCACGGTCACGGTCGCCCCCGGCCGCTACCGCGTCGAGGCCGCCGTCGCCACCCTGTCCCGCCCCGGCGAGGCCCCGCCCGCCCGCCCCCACCGCCGGGTGGCGGCGGCACGCCTGGTCATCCGCGACGAACCCACCGTGTCCTGGGAGTTGGCCCTGTGCCCCGGCCAGGACCCGGCCGAACTCGGCGACGACGAGTTCTACGGCTACGGCGTCGACGCCGGCACCGGCTGCTTCTACGACGCCTCGGCCGACGGGGGCTTCCCCGAGGCGCAGGAGGACGAGGGGCCGCTGTGGGACGCCTTCGAGGACAGCGAGTGGTCGGAGGGGCCCCATCTCGTCACGTCCCCCGGCACCGGGCACACCCTGGCCGCCTTCACCTCGGGCTGGGGCGACGGGGCCTATCCCACCTGGACGGGCCGCCGCGCCGACGGCGAGGTCACCTGCTTCGTCACCGACTTCTTCGTGGCCCCGGACCCCTCCGACGCCGTGGTCTGACCGGCCCGCGCGGCGCGATCGCCCGACACGCCCGGTCCCGCGCGTTACCGTCGGACCATGAGCATTCGCGCCGTGGTCTGGGACGTCGACGACACCCTCTTCGACTACACCACCGCCGACCGCGAGGGCATGCGTGCCCACCTGGTGGCCGAGGGCCTGCTCGCCGGGTACGGGTCGCCGGAGGAAGCCCTCGTGCGCTGGCGGGAGATCACCGAACGGCAGTGGGCCCGCTTCGCCGCCGGCGAGGTGGACTTCGCCACACAGCGACGCGACCGCACCCGGGTCTTCCTGGGCCGCCCGGACCTGACGGACGCCGAGGCCGACGACTGGTTCCAGCGCTACGTCACGCACTACGAGGCAGCCTGGTCCCTCTTCCCCGACGTCGTGCCCGTCCTCGACGCCCTCGCGGCCAGCCACCGGCACGCCGTGCTGTCCAACTCCAGCCTCACCGTCCAGGACCGCAAGCTGCGGATCCTCGGCGTGCACGACCGCTTCGAGGCCATCCTGTGCGCCGCGGAGCTGGGCGTCTCCAAACCCGAGCCCGGTGCCTTCCTGGCGGCCTGCGAGGCCCTCTCGCTCGCCCCGCACGAGGTCGCGTACGTCGGCGACCATCCCGAGATCGACGGGCGGGGCGCCCACGAGGCCGGGCTGCTGGCGGTCTGGATCGACCGCGGCGGCGCCCGGGCGACCGTCGACCCGCCCGTCGGACCGTGCCGTATCGCGTCCCTCTCCGAACTCCCCGCGCAACTCGGCGCCGATACTCGTTTTGGAGCCCCGTCCACCTTCGGGTAATGTTCTTCCTGCGCCGCCGGGGAGCGGGCCGAAAGGCCGGGACCCGGAAGCGCAAAGCTAGAACAAGATCCCCGCAGGGGCTTGCGTTCCAGTGGCCTATGGTGTAATTGGCAGCACGACTGATTCTGGTTCAGTTAGTCTTGGTTCGAGTCCAGGTAGGCCAGCTCGCAGAGCTCATCTGCGCCGCGGAGACCATCCGCAAAGCCCCCGTTGTGTAGCGGCCTAGCACGCTGCCCTCTCAAGGCAGTAGCGCCGGTTCGAATCCGGTCGGGGGTACAGATCCTTCTCGCGAGGACGGTCAGGGTAGCTCCCGCCGACCTCACGGTGACAACATTCGGCTAGCGCCGGGTGAGGATCGCTAGGGCCCCCGTTGTGTAGCGGCCTAGCACGCCGCCCTCTCAAGGCGGTAGCGCCGGTTCGAATCCGGTCGGGGGTACTGACTGGTCTAAACCATCATTGGTCTATGGTGTAATTGGCAGCACGACTGATTCTGGTTCAGTTAGTCTTGGTTCGAGTCCAGGTAGACCAGCTCGGACCTGCGGCGGTGTAGTATTCAACGCTTGCAGCGTCCACGCCCCCGTTGTGTAGCGGCCTAGCACGCCGCCCTCTCAAGGCGGTAGCGCCGGTTCGAATCCGGTCGGGGGTACGAGTCCCAAGGGGGCTCCCGTTCAGGCGGGAGCCCCCTTCGGCGTTCATTCGATGCCGTACCGCCGCGCCGACTCCTCCTCCTGCGCCAGCCGGTGCAGCGCCCGCAGCACGGGCTGGAAGAGCACCGCCGCGGCGACCGCCAGCTCGACCCTCTCCTCCTCCGAGCCCCGGCTCTCCATGAAGTCCAGGTCCCGCCGGGCCACCTCGTGCATCAACTCCCCGTACGGCGCCATCAGTTCCGCGTCCCACGGATAGTCCAGCCGCCGCAGCGCGGCCACCGCCACCACCAGCGAGCGGTGCACGGGGGAGAGGGGGGCCAGTTCCCGGGCGGTCTCCCAGCCCAGCATCTCCAGCAGGCGGTCCACCTCGGCCCGCGCCGCCACCACGGCCGGTTCCTCCTCGTCCGGCTCCGCGTCCTGCGGCAGCGCCCACAGGGCCGCCCCCAGCCGGATCGTGCGGCCCAGGGAGTCGTCGTCGACGTGCCCGAGCACCTCCCGCGCGGTCGCCACCGGCACCTTGCCCACCTGGATCAGCGCCCGCACCAGACGCAGCCGGCGCAGATGCCGCTCGTCGTACTCGGCCGTGGTCGCGTTGACCTGCCGGCCCGGCGGCAACAGGCCCTCACGCAGGTAGTACTTGATCGTCGCGGTGGAGACCCCGCTGCGCTTGCTCAGATCGGCCAGTCGCATCCCTTGCGCCCTTTCCTGGATACCGGCACTATCCAAGCACGCGGCACTGGACAGTGCCGCTCACCAACACGGGGAGGCGCCATGCCCGGCCAGTCCGTCATCGCGGGTCGCACCACCGCCGGAGCCGAGGGAGAGGTCACCGTCCTGCTCATCGGCATGAGGATCAACCGGTTCTGGGCGGTCCACCACTGGCTGCCGGTCCTCCTCGCCATGCTCCGCATGCTCCGGGAAGCTCGCGAAGGCCCCGGACCGGGGACTGCTGGGGCACGTCCTGCTCACGGCCTCGCCGCGGACGTACTACGTCGTCCAGTACTGGGAGTCCAAGGAGAAGCTCTACCGGTACGCGCACTCGCCCGACATGTTCCACCACCGGGTCTGGGCGATCATCAACCGCAAGGAGCGGGCGGGCAGGGTGCGGCAGCACGTCGGTCTGTGGCACGAGGCGTACGTCGTGCCCGAGGGGTCGTACGAGTCGATCTACGCCGACATGCCGGCCTTCGGGCTCGCGGCGGCCCACGGACAGGTGCCGCTCGAGGAGCGGGGCAGGCGCGCGCGGGACCGGTACGCGTACCGGTCGCGGGAGAAGGCGGCCCCCGGGAAGGCCCCCTCGCGGGAGGCGTGAGGCCGGGGGCGTGAGACCGGGGGAGGGCCTGCCGCGGCGTTGAGGCGGGCCCGTTCCCGGTCGGGTGTCGGTGGGGGTGTGGTCAGCCGGTGCGGCGCAGGGCCTCGGAGAGGCGGCCGGCGGCGTCGATGACGGCCTGGGCGTGCATCCGGCCCGGGTGGCGGGTCAGGCGCTCGATGGGGCCGGAGACCGAGACGGCGGCCACCACGCGGTTGGAGGGGCCGCGCACCGGGGCGGAGACGGACGCGACGCCGGGCTCCCGCTCGCCGATGGACTGGGCCCAGCCCCGGCGGCGGACGCCGGACAGGGCGGTCGCCGTGAACCGGGCGCCCTGCAGACCGCGGTGCAGCCGCTCGGGCTCCTCCCAGGCCATGAGGATCTGCGCCGAGGAGCCGGCCTTCATGGTGAGCGTGGAGCCGACCGGGACGGTGTCCCGCAGGCCCGACAGACGCTCGGCCGCGGCCACGCAGATGCGCATGTCGCCCTGGCGGCGGTAGAGCTGGGCGCTCTCGCCCGTGACGTCGCGCAGGTGGGTGAGCACCGGGCCCGCCGTCGCCAGGAGGCGGTCCTCGCCGGCCGCCGCGGCCAGCTCGGCCAGGCGCGGGCCCAGGATGAAACGGCCCTGCATGTCGCGCGCCACCATACGGTGGTGTTCCAGCGCCACGGCCAGGCGGTGGGCCGTGGGTCGTGCCAGCCCGGTCGCCGCGACCAACCCCGCGAGGGTGGCCGGACCGGACTCCAGAGCGCTCAGGACGAGGGCCGCCTTGTCCAGAACGCCGACGCCGCTACTGTTGTCCATGCAACGATACTCCCGTCTCACTCTGTGAAACGCAAGTTCATTTTCCCGTGGAACCCGCCACTCTGGATGGCACGAAGTCACAAACGGCCCGTGACGAAAGGGCCTGGCGGCGGTTGCCCGGAATCAGGGGTGAGGGCGCTGCCTCCTCAAGATCTCTAGTTGGGTCGGCGCGTTGTCGCCGGCCGGAGGGAAAGCGATGGGTAGGACACTCGCGGAGAAGGTCTGGGACGACCACGTCGTCCGGCGCGCCGAGGGCGAGCCCGACCTCCTCTTCATCGATCTGCACCTGCTGCACGAGGTGACCAGCCCGCAGGCCTTCGACGGCCTCCGCAAGAGCGGCCGCCCGGTGCGCCGGCTCGACCTGACCATCGCCACCGAGGACCACAACACCCCGACGCTCGACATCGACAAGCCCATCGCGGACCCGGTCTCCCGGGCCCAACTGGAGACGCTGCGCAAGAACTGCGCCGAGTTCGGCGTCCGGCTGCACCCGCTGGGCGACGTGGAGCAGGGCGTCGTGCACGTCGTCGGCCCCCAGCTCGGTCTGACCCAGCCCGGCACCACCGTGGTCTGCGGCGACTCGCACACGTCCACGCACGGTGCCTTCGGCGCCCTCGCGTTCGGTATCGGCACCTCCCAGGTCGAGCACGTGCTGGCCACCCAGACGCTGCCGATGGCCCGTCCGAAGACCATGGCGATCACCGTCAACGGTGAGCTGCCCGACGGAGTCACGGCCAAGGACCTGATCCTCGCGATCATCGCGAGGATCGGCACCGGCGGCGGCCAGGGCTACATCCTGGAGTACCGCGGCGAGGCCATCGAGAAGCTCTCGATGGAGGCCCGCATGACCATCTGCAACATGTCGATCGAGGCAGGCGCCCGCGCGGGCATGATCGCCCCCGACGAGACCACCTTCGCCTACCTCCAGGGCCGTCCGCACGCCCCCGAGGGTGCGGACTGGGACGCGGCGGTCGAGTACTGGCGGACGCTGCGCACGGACGACGACGCCGAGTTCGACGCCGAGGTGGTCGTCGAGGCCGCCGAGCTGTCGCCGTTCGTCACCTGGGGCACCAACCCGGGCCAGGGCGCTCCGCTTTCCGCCGCCGTCCCCGACCCGGCTTCGTACGAGGACGCCTCGGAGCGCCTCGCCGCCGAAAAGGCCCTGGAGTACATGGCGTTGGAGGCCGGGCAGCCGCTGCGCTCCATCGAGGTGGACACCGTCTTCGTAGGTTCGTGCACCAACGGCCGCATCGAGGACCTGCGCGCCGCCGCCGAGATCGTCCGGGACCGCAAAGTCGCCGACGGCGTACGGATGCTGGTCGTCCCCGGCTCCGCTCGCGTGGGTCTGCAGGCCGTTTCCGAGGGCCTGGACGTCGTCTTCAAGGAGGCCGGCGCCGAGTGGCGGCACGCGGGCTGCTCGATGTGCCTCGGCATGAACCCGGACCAGCTGGCCCCGGGCGAGCGCTCCGCGTCCACGTCCAACCGCAACTTCGAGGGACGGCAGGGCAAGGGCGGCCGCACCCACCTGGTGTCGCCGCAGGTCGCCGCCGCGACGGCCGTACTGGGCCACCTGGCCTCCCCGGCCGACCTGTCCGCCGCCGACGCCCCCACGCCCGCTGGAGTCTGAGAGTCATGGAAGCATTCACCACGCACACCGGCCGGGCCGTCCCGCTGCGCCGCGGCAACGTCGACACCGACCAGATCATCCCCGCCCACTGGCTCAAGAAGGTGACGCGGGACGGGTTCGAGGACGGACTCTTCGAGGCCTGGCGCAAGGACCCGTCGTTCGTCCTCAACCAGCCCGAGCGGCAGGGTGCGACCGTCCTGGTCGCCGGCCCCGACTTCGGCACCGGCTCCTCGCGCGAGCACGCGGTGTGGGCGCTGCAGAACTACGGCTTCAAGACCGTGATCTCCTCCCGCTTCGCCGACATCTTCAGGGGCAACTCGCTGAAGAACGGCCTGCTCACGGTGGTCATCGACCAGAAGATCGTGGACGCGCTGTGGGCGCTCACGGAGAAGGACCCCGAGACGGAGATCACCGTCGACCTCGAGGCCCGCGAGGTGCGCGCCGAGGGCATCACCGCCTCCTTCGAGCTGGACGAGAACTCGCGCTGGCGGCTGCTGAACGGGCTGGACGACATCTCGATCACCCTCCGGAACGAGGCGGACATCGCCGCCTACGAGGCCAAGCGCCCGTCGTTCAAGCCGCAGACCCTCCAGGTCTGATCCGCGGCCGGTCCGGCCGCCCGCAAGGTCGAGTTTCGGCCACTCAACGCTCCCCTCCGTACCCCCGATCGGTTCGATCGGGGGTACGGCCGTGTCCGGGCCCGGTCAGGGCTCCGAGCCGTCGGCCGGACGCTCAACTTCCCACGTTACGGCTGTGATTGGTGGGGTACATGATGAGTGGAACCGCGTACTCCGCCGGTACTCGTAAGGCTGTTTGGGGCGGCAGTTGCCCCCTGCGCAGGCGACAACTCGCCCCAGATGGCACAATCTGTGCATGGAACACGACGGCCAACTCGAGCTCTATGCGGCGGTCGCGGTCCGGCTGAAAGAAGCGCACACAAGAGTGCGCGCACTGCAAGTCCCGGAGGGCGTACGGATGGCGCTGACCCGGAAGCTGCTGGTCATTACGGCCGCGGCCAAACACGATCTCGCCGGTGCGGCAAGGCGTCTGGACGGGTTCATCGCGGACCTCGACGAGGGTCGGATCCCCGAAGAGGAACGCTGAACAGGTCGGGGCTGCCGAGTCCGTTGCGGCACAAGGGTGATTAGCCCGTTTCGTGTTTGATTTGCGGTATATATCTGCCTAACGTGCGAAAAGGCTTGAACGGATTCGTTCTGGCGATGTCTCCGAAGGGGAAGACGTGAACAAGGCGCAGCTCGTAGAAGCGATTGCCGACAAGCTGGGCGGCAGGCAGCAGGCCGCCGACGCTGTCGACGCGGTCCTGGACGCCCTCGTCCGTGCGGTGGTCGCGGGGGACCGGGTCTCGGTCACCGGCTTCGGTTCCTTCGAGAAGGTCGACCGTCCGGCCCGCTACGCCCGTAACCCCCAGACGGGCGAGAGGGTTCGGGTCAAGAAGACCTCCGTGCCCCGCTTCCGCGCGGGCCAGGGCTTCAAGGACCTGGTGAGCGGCTCGAAGAAGCTCCCGAAGAACGACATCGCGGTCAAGAAGGCCCCCAAGGGCAGCCTGTCCGGCCCGCCGCCCACCATCTCCAAGGCCGCGGGCAAGAAGGCCGCCGCCAAGAAGGCGACCGGTGCGGCGAAGAAGGCCACGGGCGCGGCGAAGAAGACCACCGCGGCGGCGAAGAAGACCACCGCCAAGAAGACCACGGGCGCGGCGAAGACGACGGCGGCGAAGAAGGCCCCGGCCAAGAAGTCCGCCGCCAAGACCACCACGGCCGCGGCGAAGAAGACGACCGCCAAGAAGGCGCCCGCGAAGAAGGCGACGGCCACGAAGGCCCCCGCCAAGAAGTCGACCGCCCGCAAGACCACCGCCAAGAAGACCACCGCCCGCAAGAAGTAGCGGGCGACGGGGCACAGGGGCACACGCGCCGGGCCGGACTCCCTCGGGAGTCCGGCCCGCGGCCTGTCCGGGACCGCTCGGTCCCCGGGGATCAGAAGGTGTGGAGCGTCACCAGCGTGATCC
Organism: Streptomyces sp. 63XJN7_1_ISO-PGPR-S23-121; assembly: GCF_056173025.1. Lineage (NCBI taxonomy): Bacteria > Bacillati > Actinomycetota > Actinomycetes > Kitasatosporales > Streptomycetaceae > Streptomyces > Streptomyces sp. 63XJN7_1_ISO-PGPR-S23-121. Next base: position 1,558,628 of record NZ_CM149653.1, read on the forward strand.
GGCGGTCCGCGCCCGTCCCCTCGGTCTCGACGCGCACCCGCTGCCCGGGCCGCAGCAGCCTCAGGCCCCCCGCGTCGAACGCCGCGGCGTCGAAGGGCACCGGGGTGCCGTCGTCGAGCAGTACCTGCCCGCTGCGGCTGTCGGGGTCGTACGTGTACGCGGTCGCCTGCATGACCGCAGCCTACTGCCCGGCGATCAGCAACCGCGCCGCCACCGCGGCCGTACGCGGTCCCACGCCCAGGGACAGCGCGGCCCGCAGGTCGCCGCCCGTGTCGACGTCCTGCCGTACGGAATCCACCGCGTCGAGAGACAGTTCCACCGCCCCGGACGCGTGATGGCGAGCCCGGGAATCCGGGCCGAAAGCGGGGGCCAATTCGCGGCCCGGCGCGGCGGTCAGCAGGGTCGTGCCGATTCCCGCCGCATCCGGCAGAAAGGCCCGCCGGAATTGCGCGGCCGCACCCAGTACCCGCGCCAATTCCTCCGTTCGCAAAGCGGGAAGATCGGCATTCAGCGCGGCCACCGGACTTTCGGGACGTGCCGCCCGTACGACCGCCGCTCCGTGCGCCAGAGCGGCGTTCAGGCCGCCGCCCGGCTCGTCCGGAACGACCCGTGCGCCCAGCCCCGCGAGCTCGCGGCCCGCCCGGACGTCGTCCGTGACGACTGCCACATCCGCGACCGCCGGGCAGGCCAGCGCGGCCGCCACGGTGTCCTGCGCGAACGCCAGGGCGAGATCCGGCCGCACTCCGTCGTCCGCGGTGTCGGCCAGTCTGCTCTTGGCCCGGGCGAGGGTCTTCACGGGCACGACCAAGGTCCACTGCACGGGCGTTCCGTCCTTCTCTCGTCGCCGCCATTGTCACCCGGGGGATCTGGCGGTTCACTCGCCGGGGCGTACGGTGTTCTCGACAGACGGGCGGCCCGGAGCGACACTTGTGCGGCCCCAGGCCCTGGAGGAAAGGTGTCAGCGTGCCCCGCCGCAGAATCGGCTTCTGGTACCGCTTCGCCGCGGTGATCTGCAAACCGCCGCTGGTGGTTCTGATCAAGCGGGACTGGCGGGGAATGGAGAACATGCCGGCCGACGGTGGATTTATCACCGCCGTGAATCACAATTCGCACGTCGACCCCTTCGCGTACGCGCACTACCAGTACAACACCGGTCGGGTGCCGCGATTCCTCGCCAAGAGCGGCCTCTTCAGGAAGGGGTTCGTCGGCGCCGCGATGCGCGGCACCGGGCAGATCCCCGTCTACCGCGAGAGCACGGACGCGCTCAGCGCCTTCCGGGCCGCGATCGACGCCGTGGAGCGCGGCGAGTGCGTCGCCTTCTACCCCGAGGGCACCCTCACCCGCGACCCCGACGGCTGGCCGATGACCGCCAAGACCGGTGCCGCGCGCGTCGCCCTGCAGACCAAGTGCCCGGTGATCCCCGTCGCGCAGTGGGGCTGCAACGAACTCCTGCCTCCGTACGCGAAGAAGCCCCACCTGCTGCCGCGCAAGACCCACCGCGTGCTGGCGGGCCCCCCGGTCGACCTGTCGCGCTTCTACGACAAGGAGATGACCGCGGAGCTGCTGAAGGAGGCCACGGAGGTCATCATGGCCGCCGTCACCCGCCAGCTCGAGGAGATCCGCGGCGAGAAGGCGCCCGAGACGCCCTACGACCCGCACCGCGAGCGGATCGAGCAGCGGCGCCGGACGCAGGCACAGACGCAGGCGCCGCAGGAACCGACGCGGACGCCGCAGGGGAAGCAGGCAGAAGGGCAGGGAACGTGAGCAAGCCCGTCAAGGCGGCCGTCTTCGGCACCGGATCGTGGGGCACCGCCTTCGGCACGGTCCTCGCCGACGCCGGATGCGACGTGACCCTGTGGGGGCGCCGCGCCGCACTCGCCGACGCCGTCAACTCCACCCGGACCAACCCGGACTACCTGCCCGGTGTCGAGCTCCCCGAGAACCTGCGGGCCACCACCGACGCCGCCGAGGCCGCGCGCGACGCCGACTTCACCGTCCTCGCGGTCCCGTCCCAGACCCTGCGCGCCAACCTCGCCGACTGGTCGCCCCTGCTGGCGCCCGGCACCGTCCTGGTGTCGCTGATGAAGGGCGTCGAACTCGGCTCCGCGATGCGGATGAGCGAGGTCATCGAGGACGTCGCCAAGGTCGGCGCCGAGCGCATCGCCGTGGTCACCGGCCCCAACCTGGCCCGGGAGATCGCCGCCCGCATGCCGGCCGCCGCCGTGGTCGCCTGCCCGGACGAAGCCGTCGCCCAGCGGCTCCAGACCGCCTGCCACACCCCGTACTTCCGCCCGTACACCAACACCGACGTCGTCGGCTGCGAGCTCGGCGGCGCCGTGAAGAACGTGATCGGGCTGGCCGTCGGCATCGCGGACGGCATGGGCCTCGGCGACAACGCCAAGGGGTCGCTCATCACGCGCGGCCTCGCCGAGACCACGCGGCTCGGGGTCGCCCTCGGCGCCGACCCGCTGACCTTCTCCGGACTCGCCGGGCTCGGCGACCTGGTGGCGACCTGCTCCTCGCCGCTGTCCCGCAACCACACCTTCGGCACCAACCTCGGCAGGGGCATGACCCTGGAGGAGACGGTCGCCGTCACCAAGCAGACCGCCGAGGGCGTCAAGTCCTGCGAGTCGGTGCTGGATCTGGCCCGCCGGCACGGCGTCGACATGCCGATCACCGAGACGGTCGTCGCCATCGTGCACGAGGGCAAGTCCCCCGTGGTCGCGGTCAAGGAGCTGATGTCGCGCAGCGCGAAGCCCGAACGACGCTGAGCGACGCCGGACCGGCACCCGGGTGCACACCGCGCCACGCGGCCCCGCCGACGCTGACTCGCGGCCCCGGGGGCGGGTACTCTCAACGCGATATGAGCACCGAGAACCTCCCCCAGAGCCCCGAGCAGCCGTCTCGCAAACCGCGGGTGGCCGTCGTGTTCGGCGGGCGCAGCTCCGAACACGGGATCTCCGTGGTCACCGCCGGCGCCGTCCTCGCGGCCATCGACCGGACCAAGTACGACGTCCTGCCGATCGGCATCACCCAGGACGGTCGCTGGGCGCTCACCGCCGACGAGCCGGAGCGCATGGCGATCACCGAACGGCGCACCCCGAGCGTCGACCAGCTCGCCGAGTCGACCGAGGGCGCCGTGGTGCTCCCCGTCGACCCCGCCAACCGCGAAGTCGTCTACAGCGAACCCGGCTCCGTGCCCAAGGCGCTGGGCGAGGTCGACGTCGTCTTCCCGGTGCTGCACGGCCCCTACGGCGAGGACGGCACCCTGCAGGGCCTGCTGGAGCTGTCCGGCGTGCCGTACGTCGGCTCGGGCGTGCTCGCCTCGGCCGTCGGCCAGGACAAGGAGTACATGAAGGCGGTGTTCACCTCCTACGGGCTGAAGGTCGGCCCGTACGTGGTGATCCGGCCGCGCGAGTGGGAGCAGGACCGTTCCGGCGCCCGCCGGAAGATCGTGGACTTCGCCGACGAGCACGGCTGGCCGCTGTTCGTGAAGCCCGCCCGCGCCGGTTCCTCCATCGGCATCACCAAGGTCGACGACCTCGCCGGACTCGACGAGGCGATCGAGGAGGCCCGCCGCCACGACCCGAAGATCCTGGTCGAGGCGACCCTGCGCGGCCGCGAGATCGAGTGCGGGGTGCTGGAGTTCGAGGACGGCCCCCGGGCGTCCGTCCCCGCCGAGATCCCGCCGCCCTCGGCGCACGCGTACTACGACTTCGAGGCCAAGTACATCGACTCCACGCCCGGCGTCGTGCCCGCCCCGCTGACGCCCGAGGAGACCGCCGAGGTCCGGCGGCTGGCCGTCGAGGCGTTCGACGCGGCCTCCTGCGAGGGGCTGGTGCGCGCGGACTTCTTCCTCACCGAGGACGGCGAGTTCGTGATCAACGAGATCAACACGATGCCCGGCTTCACGCCGATCTCGATGTACCCGAAGATGTGGGAGGCCACCGGCGTCGGCTACGCGGAGCTGGTGGACCGGCTGGTCCAGGCGGCGCTGCGGCGGTCCACGGGCCTGCGCTGACCCGCGGCGGACCCGGATGTCCTCAGAAGGCGATCCCCTCCGGGATCGCCTTCTTCACTGCCGGGGCGAGATCGACCAGCGGCGCCATCCCGCTTCCCGCCCGGTCCTCGGGAATGGTCACCTCGACGTACGCCTCACGCAGCGTCGTGGTGAACCGGAAGCCTCCGTCGTCCCGCTTGGTCAACTGCCAGCCCACGCCGTCGACCTCGACGCCGTCGGCCTCCGGATCGCTCATCTCCGCGGGCCGTTCCACCCCGCAGCGCAGTATGATCAGCGGGTTTCCCCAGCCCGCCGTCAACGCGGAGGCGGGCTCGGGATCCTCACGGTTCAGGCCGTCCACCGTCGACGGCAGCGCCCTGTCCAGGTTCTGGCACAGCTCGGTGACCTTCGCGCCCGGGCTGGGAACCGCCGCCGGCACGCTGTCGTCTGCCGAGGAGCAGCCTGCGGCGGCGATCAGCAAGGCGAGAGCGGGCAGGCGGAGGCGCCGGTGACGGTAGAAGTTCACCGGCCCAGCGTAGACGGGGGCTAGAGATGGACGACCGGGCAGGTCAGGGTGCGGGTGATGCCGTCCACTTGCTGGACCTTGGCCACCACCATGCGGCCCAGTTCGTCGACGGTGTCGGACTGGGCGCGGACAATGACGTCGTAAGGTCCCGTCACGTCCTCGGCCTGGATGACTCCAGGGAGCTTACTGATCGTCTCGGCGACGGTCGACGCCTTGCCGACCTCCGTCTGGATCAGGATGTACGCCTGTACCACGAAACCTCCAGAGCGGCCACGAGGATCATGTGGGGAAAAGGAACGCCACGGTACCGCGTCGCCGCTCTCCGCGGGGAGACCCGCGGGACGCGAGCCCACGCGCCGGGGTGGTGTGATGACACACGTTGACGGCCACGCCGACCGTGACGACGGCCGTTCCGACCGTAACCAGGACCGGGACGGCGCGCGACCGGGCACGGACAGGGACAGAAGGGGACCAAGGCAATGAAGGGCACTGTTGGTGAGCTCGGCGAGTTCGGGCTCATCAGGGAGCTCACCTCCCGCCTCACCTCCACCCCGGCGGTGCGGGTCGGCCCGGGCGACGACGCCGCGGTGGTGGCCGCGCCCGACCGCCGGGTGGTGGCCAGCACCGACATCCTCGTCGAGGGGCGGCACTTCCGGCGCGACTGGTCCACCGCGTACGACGTGGGCCGCAAGGCGGCGGCGCAGAACCTCGCCGACATCGCCGCCATGGGCGCCGTGCCCACCGCGCTGCTGCTCGGCCTGGTCGTGCCGGCCGAACTCCCGGTGACCTGGCCGACCGAGCTGATGGACGGACTGCGCGACGAGTGCCAGGTCGCGGGCGCCTCCGTGGTCGGCGGCGACGTGGTGCGCGGCGACACCATCACCGTGTCCATCACCGCCCTCGGCGACCTGCGCAACCAGGAGCCCGTCACCCGGGGCGGCGCCCAGCCCGGAGACCTCGTCGCGGTGACCGGCTGGCTCGGCTGGTCCGCGGCCGGGTTCGCCGTGCTCTCCCGCGGCTTCCGCTCGCCGCGCGCCTTCGTCGAGGCCCACCGGCGCCCCGAGCCGCCGTACCACGCGGGCCCGGCCGCCGCGGGGCTCGGCGCCACCGCGATGTGCGACGTGAGCGACGGCCTGATCGCGGACCTGGGGCACATTGCGGAGGCCAGCAAGGTCAGGATCGACGTCCGCTCCGGGCAGATCGACATCCCGTCCCAGATGAACGACATCGGGCAGGCCGTCGGCGTCGACCCGATGCAGTGGGTGCTCACCGGGGGAGAGGACCACGCGATCGTGGCCACCTTCCCGCCCGACGTGAAGCTGCCCGCCCGCTGGAAGGTGATCGGCGAGGTCCTCAACCCCTCGGCGCTGCCCCAGGTGACCGTCGACGGGGCACCCTGGACCAGCCAGGGCGGCTGGGACCACTTCGGCGGGGAGACCGAGGCATGAGGCTCCCCCTGGTCCTCACCGTGGCCGGGTCCGACTCCGGCGGCGGTGCCGGCATCCAGGCCGACCTGAAGACGATGCTCGCCCTCGGCACGCACGGCATGAGCGTGCTCACCGCCGTCACCGCACAGAACTCCCTCGGCGTGCAGGGCGCCTGGGAACTGCCCGTGGAGGCGGTCCGGGCCCAGTACCGCAGCGTCGTGGACGACATCGGCGTGCAGGCGGTCAAGACCGGGATGCTCTCCTCCGCCGAACTCGTCGAGACCGTCGCCGAGTTGATCTCCGGCACCGACGCCCCGGCCGTCGTCGACCCGGTCGGCGTCTCCAAGCACGGCGACGCGCTGCTCGCCGCCTCCGCTCTGGAGTCCGTGCGCACCAGACTGCTGCCGGCGGCCACCGTCGCCACGCCCAATCTCGACGAGGTCGCGCAACTCACCGGGGTGCGCGTCGACTCCGACGCCGACCTGCGCCGGGCCGCCGCGGCCGTGCTGGAGTACGGCCCGCGATGGGTGCTGATCAAGGGCGGCCACCTGTCCGGCGACGCCGTGGACCTGCTCACGGACGGCTCCGAGGAGCACTGGCTGCGCGCCCCGCGCCTCGACAACCGGCACACGCACGGCACGGGCTGCACCCTCGCGTCGGCCGTCGCCTGCGGCCTGGCCAAGGGGCAGTCGGTGCCGGAGGCCGTGACGGCCGCGAAGTCCTACGTCACCGGCGCGATCGCGGCCGGATTCGCGCTCGGCGGCGGCATCGGCCCCGTGGACCACGGCTGGGAGCTCGGGCGGCCCACCGCCCCGGCGTGACGCCGGAGGCGGCCCGCCGGGCAGGCCGGCCTCCGGGAGGCGGGCCGTGCCAGCGGCCGGGCTTCCCGCACCGGAAACCCGGGCACGGCAAAAAGCCGGCCCACCGAAGTGGACCGGCTCAGTGCAGCGGACCGGACAGTGGCCGCGCGCTCAGCTGTAGCGTCAGCGCGAGACCTTGCCGGCCTTGATGCACGAGGTGCAAGCGTTCACGCGCTTCGGCGTCCCGCCGACCACGGTACGCACACGCTGGATGTTCGGGTTCCAGCGACGGGACGTACGGCGGTGCGAGTGCGAGATGTTGTTGCCGAAGCCCGGCCCCTTGCCGCAGACGTCGCAGTTGGCAGCCACGGGTCACTCCAAAGACTTCAGATGCACTTACGGTTGATCCCGGCATGCCGGGACAGGATCTCGAGCGCGAACGGTCCGTGATCTGAGTGGCGGTGCCAGGGGGAGAGCCCGATCGGATCGGGCAACCGGAGCAGCATACAACGGCTGCTCCAGCACAACGAAACTACCACGGCGGTGCAGCGGCCCGCCCCCGGCCCTCTTCCGGTGGGCACCCTCGCGGGGTCTACGCTGCCTGCCACGTCCAGCAGCTCAAGGAGGCGCAGGTGGCGCAGGTGCCGCAGAGGTTCTTCGACGCTCTGGCGGTGCGCACCTGGTGCGGCCTGTCGCTGCGCGCGCTGGGACGGGCGCGCGAGGAGATCGACGCGATCAACGTCTACCCGGTCGCGGACGGGGACACCGGAACGAACCTCTATCTGACCGTCGAGTCCGCCGTCGCCGCCGTGGAGGCCGTGTTCGCGGCGCACGAGGTCGGCCGGGTGCCGGCCGGACGGAACCCGGACCGGCCCGCGGACCCGGCGGGGACGGCCGGCGGACCCACGCTGGCGGACGCCGTCGGCGCCATGGCGCACGGGGCGCTGATCGGGGCCCGGGGCAACTCCGGGACCATCCTGGCCCAGCTGCTGCGCGGCCTGGCCCAGGTGCTCTGCGCGCACGGTGAGAACGCTCACACCGACGGCACGGGCCTGCGGCTGGCCCTGCGGCACGCGGCCGACTCCGCGCGGCAGGCCGTGGCCCACCCGGTCGAGGGCACCGTCCTCACGGTCGCCTCCGCCGCCGCCGACGCGGCCGGGAACGCCGAGGGCGACTGCGCGGCCGTGGCGCACGCCGCCTACGAGGGCGCCCGCACGGCCCTCGCCGCGACCCCCGGACAGCTTCCGGTCCTGGAGCGCGCCGGAGTGGTCGACGCCGGGGGCCACGGCCTGGTGACCGTCCTCGCGGCCCTGGTCGAGACGTTCACCGGGCGGACACCGGTGCCGGGAGCCGCGGCGGGAGCGGTGGCCGTGCCGCACGCGCGCGTGGAGCACACCGGCGGGGAGACCGCCGGGGAGTGCGCGGCGCCGGACGGCCCCGGGGACGGACCCGCCTTCGAGGTGATCTACCTCCTGGAGGCCGAGGACACCGCCGTGGCACGGCTGCGGCAGCGGCTCGACGCCCTCGGCGACTCGCTCGTCGTGGTCGGCGGCGACGGGCTGTGGAACGTTCACGTGCACGTCGACGACGCCGGCGCCGCCGTGGAGGCGGGCGTCGAGGCCGGACGGCCGTACCGGATCCGGATCACCCACTTCGGGGCCGGCGACGTGCACACCACCGGCACCGAGCGCCCGCCGCGGGAACGGGCCGAGCGCGCCGTGGTCGCCGTCGTGCCCGGCGAGGGCCTGGCCGGGCTGTACGCCGAGGCCGGCGCCACCACGGTGCTCGCGCGCCCCGGGGAGCCGCCCGCGAGCGGGGAGCTCGTCCAGGCCGTACGGCGGGCGCACGCGCGCGAGGTCGTGCTGCTGCCCAACGACGCCGAGCTGCGCCACACCGCGGCCGCGGCGGCCGAGCAGGCCCGCGCCGACGGCATCCGCGTCGCCCTGATCCCGACCCGCTCCGCGGTGCAGGGCATCGCCGCGCTCGCCGTGCACGAACCCGAGCGGCGCTTCGACGAGGACGTCGTGGCGATGACCTCGGCGGCCGGGGCCACCCGCTACGCCGAGGTCACCGTCGCCGAGCACCGGTCCTGGACGACGGCCGGCATCTGCCAGGCGGGCGACGTCCTCGGCCTCGTCGACGGGGACGTCGCCGTGATCGGTGCGGACGTCACGGCCGTCGCGAGTACCGTGCTGGACCGCATGCTCGCGGCCGGCGGCGAACTGGTCACCCTGGTCGTCGGCGACGACGCCCCCGAGCCCCTCGCCGGACTCCTGGAGGCCCGTGTCCGCGAGGCCTACCTCGCCGTCGACACGGTCGTCTACCGGGGCGGCCGGCAGGGCGCGCCGCTCCTGATCGGCGTGGAGTAGCGCACCTCGCTCCGGCGGGGTGGCCGGCGATGTCAGTGGAGTGGTGTGCAATGGATCTCGTGCCCGCACTGCAAGAACCCCTGAAGAAGGTGCTCGGCCCCGCCACCGCGAAGGTGATGGCCGAGCACCTCGGCCTGCACACCGTCGGCGACCTCCTCCACCACTACCCCCGCAGATACGAGGAGCGCGGCCAGCTCACCCACCTCGCCGACCTCCCCATGGACGAGCACGTCACGGTGGTCGCCCAGGTCGCGGACGCCCGCCTGCACACCTTCGCCTCCGCCAAGGCGCCGCGCGGCAAGGGACAGCGCCTCGAGGTGACCATCACGGACGGCAGCGGCCGCCTCCAGCTGGTCTTCTTCGGCAACGGCGTCCACAAGCCCCACAAGGAGCTCCTGCCGGGCACCCGGGCGATGTTCTCGGGCAAGGTCTCCGTGTTCAACCGCCGCCTTCAACTGGCCCACCCGGCATACGAGTTGCTGCGCGGCGACACCGACGGCGAGGAGACCGTCGAGTCCTGGGCGGGCGCGCTCATCCCGCTGTACCCGGCCACGGCCAAGCTGGAGTCCTGGAAGCTCGCCAAGGCCATCCAGACGGTCCTGCCCGGCGCGCAGGAGGCCGTCGACCCCCTGCCGGACTCCCTGCGCGAGGGACGCGGCCTGGTCTCCCTGCCCGAGGCCCTCCTGAAGATCCACCGCCCGCACACCAAGGCGGACATCGAGGACGCCCGCGCCCGCCTGAAGTGGGACGAGGCCTTCGTCCTCCAGGTCGCCCTGGCCCGCCGGCGGCACGCCGAGACCCAACTGCCCGCGGTCCCGCGGAGGCCGAAGCCGGACGGCCTGCTCAGCGCCTTCGACGACCGCCTCCCGTTCACCCTCACCGACGGCCAGCAGAAGGTCTCCCGGGAGATCTTCGACGACCTCGCCACCGACCACCCGATGCACCGGCTGCTCCAGGGCGAGGTGGGCTCGGGCAAGGCCCAGCCTCTCGATTCCCTGGTGCTGACCCCTGCAGGCTTCCGGCCCATGGGTGAGCTGCGAATCGGGGACGAGGTGGTGGTCCCGACCGGGGAGATCGCTCGGATCGACGGCGTCTTCCCTCAAGGGGAACGCGAGGTCTGGCGTCTCGTGCTGTCCGACGGCAGCTCTGTCGAATGCGACGACGAGCACCTGTGGATTGTCGGCACGAGTTGTGGCTGGCACCGAGGGCAGGCTCCTAAGGTCCTCACGACCGGGGAGATCCGACGGGACACGTACCAAGCCAACGGATCCTCCAAGTGGTATCTCCCGCCCGCGACGCCGGTGGATCTCGGCGGAGACCACGCCCTGCCCCTCGACCCGTACCTGTTCGGTCTTCTCCTGGGAGACGGTTCGTTCCGGCACAACCTCCGGCTCTCCACCGTTGACGACGAGATCCGGGACGCAGCAGCGGCGAACGTCGCACCCGAGTGCAAGCTGGTCCCGGTGCCAGGCTCCCGCTGCGACTACACGATCCAGCTCGCACAGCGTGCCGGGGGGGTGCGCAACCCTGTGATCCAGTCCCTTCGGGACATGGGCTTGTGGGGCGTGGCCTCGCACGGGAAGTTCATTCCCGGCATGTTCAAGAACACGACGATCAAGAATCGCCTGGCCCTGCTGCAAGGGCTTCTGGACACCGACGGGACCGTTCACGCGGACGGCATGAGCGTGTCGCTGTGCTCGGCGTCCCGACGACTTGCAGACGATGCCGCTTGGCTCGTGCGTTCTCTCGGCGGCCGGGCACGGGTCCTGCCCAAGAACGCGGCTTTCAACGTGTCGATCGCGTTGCCCAGCGAGTACCCGCCCTTCAGATTGTCCCGCAAGGCTGAGCGAATGGGTGCCCGGCCGAAGTACAACACCTTCCGGCGGGGGATCCGCGCGGTCGAGTACGTGGGGCGTAAGTCCGTCCAGTGCATCAGCGTCGCCCACCCGAGTCACGCCTACGTCACCGACCACTTCACGGTCACACACAACACCATGGTGGCCCTGCGCGCCATGCTCGCCGTCGTCGACGCGGGCGGTCAGGCCGTGATGCTGGCGCCCACCGAGGTGCTCGCCCAGCAGCACCACCGGTCGGTCGTCGAGATGATGGGCGAGCTGGCCGAGGGCGGCATGCTGGGCGGCGCCGAGCACGCCACCAAGGTCGTGCTGCTCACCGGCTCGATGGGCGCCGCCGCCCGCCGCCACGCCCTGCTCGACCTGGCCACCGGCGAGGCCGGCATCGTCATCGGCACCCACGCCCTGATCGAGGACAAGGTGCAGTTCCACGACCTCGGCCTGGTCGTCGTCGACGAACAGCACCGCTTCGGCGTCGAGCAGCGCGACGCCCTGCGCGGCAAGGGCAAGCAGCCTCCGCACCTGCTCGTCATGACGGCCACGCCCATCCCGCGCACCGTCGCCATGACCGTCTTCGGCGACCTCGAGACCTCCGTCCTGGACCAGCTCCCGGCCGGCCGCTCCCCGATCGCCAGCCACGTCGTCCCGGCCGCCGACAAGCCGCACTTCCTGGCCCGCGCCTGGGAGCGGGTCCGCGAGGAGGTGTCGAACGGCCACCAGGCGTACGTCGTCTGCCCGCGCATCGGCGACGAGGAGGACGGCGCCGGGAAGAAGCAGGGGCCGCCGGAGGGCGACGCCGACAGGCGCCCGCCGCTCGCCGTCCTCGACATCGCCGAGCAGCTCGCGAAGGGACCGCTGCAGGGACTCAGGGTCGAGGTGCTGCACGGCCGCATGCAGCCCGACGACAAGGACGCCGTCATGCGCCGCTTCGCCGCCGGCGAGACCGACGTCCTGGTCGCCACGACCGTCATCGAGGTCGGCGTCAACGTCCCGAACGCCACCGCGATGGTGATCATGGACGCCGACCGCTTCGGTGTCTCCCAGCTCCATCAGCTGCGCGGCCGCGTCGGCCGCGGCTCCGCCCCCGGCCTGTGCCTGCTGGTCACCGAGATGCCCGAGGCGAGCACGGCCCGCCAGCGGCTGGGCGCCGTCGCCGGCACCCTCGACGGCTTCGAGCTCTCCCGCATCGACCTCGAACAGCGCCGCGAGGGCGACGTCCTCGGCCAGGCCCAGTCCGGCGCCCGCACCTCCCTGCGCGTCCTCGCCGTCATCGAGGACGAGGAGATCATCGCCGAGGCGAGGCAGGAGGCGGCGGCGGTGGTGGCCGCCGATCCGGAGCTCACCGGCCTGCCCGGCCTCCGAACGGCCCTCGACGCCCTCCTCGACGAGGAGCGGGAGCGGTACCTGGAAAAGGGATGAACATCACCGGCCCGGGGCGCGGGGCCGTGCCGGCACACGGCTCCGCTGCCCGGCGCGACCAGCCACACTGAACACAACGCCGTCTACGACCAAGGACCCCAGATGACCCGCGTGATCGCCGGCAAGGCCGGCGGACGTCGCCTAGCCGTCCCGCCGGGAACGGGCACCCGTCCCACCTCCGACCGCGCGCGCGAAGGCCTCTTCTCCACCTGGCAGTCCCTGCTCGGCGGCCCCCTGGACGGCGAACGGGTCCTCGACCTGTACGCCGGATCGGGCGCCGTCGGCCTGGAGGCGCTGTCCCGTGGCGCGGGCCACGTCCTGCTCGTCGAGGCCGACGCCCGCGCGGCCCGCACCGTCCGGGACAACGCCAAGTCCCTCGGTCTGCCCGGCGCCGAGGTCAGGGCGGGCAGAGCGGAACAGATCATCCGCACCCCGGCCCCGGCCGAGCCGTACGACATCGTCTTCCTGGACCCGCCGTACGCCGTATCGGACGACGATCTTCGGGAGATCCTGCTCACACTCCGCACGGAGGGGTGGCTCACCGCGGAAGCGCTCGTCACCGTGGAGCGCAGCACCAGAGGCGGCCCCTTCGGGTGGCCCGACGGCTTCGAGGCGATCCGGGCCCGTCGCTACGGCGAGGGAACGTTTTGGTACGGTCGCGCCGCCTCTACGTGCGAAGACGCACGATGACCGGACCGGAGAGCGAGGGAACTCTAGTGCGCCGCGCCGTCTGTCCCGGGTCGTTCGACCCCATCACCAACGGACATCTCGACATCATCGCCCGGGCCTCCAGCCTCTACGACGAGGTCTACGTCGCGGTGATGATCAACCAGGCCAAGAAGGGCCTGTTCGAGATCGAGGAGCGGATCGACCTCATCGGCCAGGTCACCGCCGAGTACGGGAACGTCCGTGTGGAGGCCTTCCACGGCCTCCTCGTCGACTTCTGCAAGCAGCGCGAGATCCCCGCCATCGTGAAGGGCCTGCGCGCGGTCAGCGACTTCGACTACGAGCTGCAGATGGCCCAGATGAACAACGGCCTCTCGGGCGTGGAGACCCTCTTCATCCCCACCAACCCCACCTACAGCTTCCTGTCGTCCTCCCTGGTCAAGGAGGTCGCGACCTGGGGCGGCGACGTCTCCCACCTGGTGCCGCCGCTGGTCCTCGAGGCCCTCTCGGAGCGCCTGAGGAAGGACTGAGCGCGCCCCCGCACGCCTCCCGCACGCCCCCGCGCAGCTCCCGGAGACCGACATCCCGTCACCCGGTGTCCCCGCGACACCCCAGGGTCGTACAGTCGTCCCGTCCGTCTCCAACACAGCTGTAGAGAGTGGCGAGCACACGGTGGACGTGCAGAAGAAGCTCGACGAGATCACCGCGATGGTCTCCGGCGCCCGCGCCATGCCCATGTCGGCCTCGTGCGTGATCAACCGCGCCGAGCTGCTCTCGATGCTGGAGGAGCTGCGCGCCGAGCTCCCCGGTTCGCTCGCCCAGGCCCAGGAGCTGATCGGCGACCGCGAGCAGATGGTCGCGCAGGCCCGCGAGGAGGCGGACCGGATCATCGAGAGCGCGCACGCGGAGCGCGGCTCCCTGATCTCCGGCACGGAGGTGGCCCGCCGCTCCCAGGCGGAGGCCGACCGGATCCTCGCCGAGGCCCGCCAGGAGGCCGAGGAGGTCCGCGCCGAGGCCGACGACTACGTCGACTCCAAGCTCGCCAACTTCGAGGTCGTCCTCACCAAGACCCTCGGCTCCGTCGGCCGTGGGCGGGAGAAGCTCCTCGGCACCGGCCCGGGCCTCGACGAGAACGGCTACGAGGACGAGGACGCCCCCGAGCGCAGCCACGACCCCGAGACCCTGCGCCGCGACGCCGACACCTACGTCGACACCAAGCTCGGCGCCTTCGAGGCGGTCCTGGCCAAGACCCTGGAGGCCGTCGGCCGCGGCCGCCAGAAACTGCACGGCCGGATCGCCACCGACGACCTCGGCGCCCTCGCCGACGACCTCACCACCGTCCAGCACTCCAGCGACGCCGACTACCTCGCCGACCTCGCGGCGCTCTCGGACGCCCCCGCCGCGCCGCCCCGGCAGCAGGAGTACGGCGAGCAGCAGCCGGCGGCGGCGCAGGCGCCGGCCGTACCGGAGATGCCGCCGCAGCAGCCGGCGTACGGCTACGCGCAGCAGCAGCCCGATCCGTACGCCGGTTACCAGCAGCCCTACGGCGGCCAGCAGGACGCCTACGGCTACCAGCAGCGGAACCCCGACCCGTACGCGTACCAGGGCTACGACGCCCAGCAGCCGGGCTACGACGCCCAGCAGCCGGGCTACGACGCCCAGCAGCAGACCTACGACGCCCAGGGCTACGCCCAGCCCCAGCAGCCCCCGCAGCTGCCGCCGGCCCAGCCGGGGACCCTCGAAGAGACCAGCCTCTTCGACACCGGCATGATCAGCGCCGAACAGCTCCGGGCCTACGAACAGGGCCGCGGGCTGTAGCCCGGCGCCGGCCCGGGGGCCGGATTGGGCCGAGAGCGAAAGGTCCAGTATCCTGGCTCTTCGGTCGCGCGTACGTCCGTGATCAACGCTGCCCGGGACACCGCAGGGCGGCGTCCCCCCACTCAGAAGATCGAAAGCAGGAATGGCCCTGAACGCCCGCCTCGACCACCGAAACCCTCTCGTGTTCGACACGCACGAGCTGGGACGGCGTCCTGGTGCGCTGCAGCGCCTGAACCGCACGGTCGACGCTCCCCGGGAACTCGGTGTCACGGGAGTCATCGGAGTGCCGGAAGGCGCCCCGTTGGAGCTCGAGGTCCGGCTCGAGTCGGTCATGGAAGGGGTGCTCGTCACAGGCACCGCCCGTGCCAAGGCCGAGGGGGAGTGCGTAAGGTGTCTGGAGCCGCTGGAGCAGCAGCTCGAAGCGGACTTCCAGGAGATGTTCTCGTACCCTGACGCCGACGACCGGGGCCGCGTGAAGGCGGAACCGGCCGACGACGCCGAGGAAGACGAGGACAGGCTCTTCGTCGAGGACGGTCTGATCGACCTCGAACCCGTGCTGCGTGATGCGGTGGTGCTCGCACTGCCGATGCAGCCGGTGTGCCAGGAAGACTGCCAGGGTCTGTGCTCCGAGTGCGGAGTACGCCTGTCGGACGACCCGGACCACCACCACGACGCCGTCGACATCCGTTGGGCGGCTTTGCAGGGACTCGCCGGTTCACTCGAAGACGGCGAGAAGGACGAGATGAGCGGCGCCGAACCGGGCGTCGACGAGAAGCAGGAGAAGTAGCCGTGGCTGTTCCGAAGCGGAAGATGTCGCGCAGCAACACGCGCCACCGCCGGTCGCAGTGGAAGGCTGCGGTCCCCACCCTGGTTGCGTGCGAGCGCTGCCACGAGCCCAAGCAGCAGCACATCGCGTGCCCGTCTTGCGGCACTTACAACAAGCGCCAGGTCCTCGAGGTCTGAGCGGCTGGTGAGAGGCACTGTGTCAGTCCCCAAAAAGGCGGAAGACGCCAAGAAGAAGGCGGACACCCAGGCCTCGTCCCACACGCTTCTGGAAGGGCGGCTCGGCTATCAGCTCGAGTCCGCCCTTCTGGTGCGTGCGCTGACCCACCGTTCCTACGCGTACGAGAACGGCGGCCTGCCGACGAACGAGCGGCTGGAGTTCCTCGGTGACTCCGTCCTCGGCCTCGTCGTCACGGACACGCTGTACCGCACCCACCCCGACCTGCCCGAAGGCCAGCTGGCCAAGTTGCGGGCCGCGGTGGTCAACTCGCGTGCGCTGGCGGAGGTGGGCCGCGGGCTCGACCTCGGCTCCTTCATCCGGCTCGGCCGTGGTGAAGAGGGAACGGGCGGCCGGGACAAGGCGTCCATCCTCGCCGACACCCTCGAAGCGGTGATCGGCGCGGTCTATCTCGACCAGGGCCTCGACGCGGCCTCCGAACTGGTGCACCGCCTGTTCGACCCGCTGATCGAGAAGTCCTCCAACCTCGGTGCCGGCCTGGACTGGAAGACCAGCCTCCAGGAACTCACCGCGACCGAAGGACTCGGCGTCCCCGAGTACCTGGTCACGGAGACCGGCCCGGACCACGAGAAGACCTTCACTGCTGCCGCCCGCGTCGGAGGCGTCTCGTACGGCACCGGCACCGGCCGCAGCAAGAAGGAGGCGGAGCAGCAGGCGGCGGAATCCGCGTGGCGGTCCATCCGTGCCGCGGCGGACGAGCGCGCCAGGACCGGGGCGGCCCCGTCGGCCGCCGGCGTCGTCGCCGAACCGGACGCCGACGCACCGTCGGCCTCCGCCTGACCACAGCACAGCACAGCACAGCACGGCCCGAGCGCCCGCCCCAGCCCCGGGGCGGGCGCTCGGGCCGTCCAACGGACCGTCCGAGGGGAAGCCATGCCCGAGTTGCCCGAGGTCGAGGTCGTACGGCGCGGCCTGGAACGCTGGGTCGCCCACCGGACCGTCGCCGACGCCGAGGTGCTCCACCCGCGCGCGGTACGCCGGCACATCGCCGGCGGCGACGACTTCGCCCAGCGTCTGAAGGACCACCGCATCGGCACACCCAGCCGCCGCGGCAAGTACCTGTGGCTGCCCCTGGAGGACACCGGTCAGGCGGTCCTCGCGCATCTCGGCATGAGCGGCCAGCTGCTGGTCCAGCCGCACGAGGCGCCGGCCGAGAAGCACCTGCGCATCCGCGTCCGCTTCGCCGACGCCCTGGGCACGGAGCTTCCGCTTCGTCGACCAGCGCACCTTCGGCGGCCTGTCACTGCACGACACCACCCCCGACGGACTGCCGGACGTCATCGGGCACATCGCCCGCGACCCCCTCGACCCGCTGTTCGACGACGAGGCGTTCCACCAGGCCCTGCGCCGCAAGCGCACCACCGTCAAACGGGCCCTGCTCGACCAGTCGCTGATCAGCGGCGTCGGCAACATCTACGCGGACGAGGCCCTGTGGCGCTCCCGCCTGCACTACGAACGTCCGACCGCCACCCTCACCCGGCCCCGCACCGCCGAACTCCTCGGCCACGTCCGGGACGTGATGAACGCGGCCCTCGCCGTGGGCGGCACCAGCTTCGACAGTCTGTACGTCAACGTCAACGGGGAGTCGGGCTACTTCGACCGCTCGCTCGACGCGTACGGCCGCGAGGGACTGCCCTGCCGCCGCTGCGCGACGCCGATGCGCCGCAGGCCGTGGATGAACCGGTCCAGCTACTACTGCCCGAAGTGCCAGCGACCGCCGCGCGCGGTGTCCTGAGGCCTAGCCCCGGGCGTCGTAGCGTTCACGCGAGGCGAGCACCTCGTCCATGTGCCCCTCCAGGCACTGGATGAGCGTGATCAGCCGCCCGGCCACCTCGCGTCCGAGCGGGGTGAGTTCGTAGTCCACCCGGGGCGGGTTGGTGGGCTGCGCCTCGCGGTGCACCAGACCGTCGCGCTCCAGCGCGTGCAGGGTCTGGGACAACATCTTCTCGCTCACGCCGTCGACCCGGCGGCGCAGCTCGTTGAAGCGGAGGGAACCCTCGGACAGCGCGCCCAGCGTGAGCGCGCCCCAGCGTCCCGTGACGTGCTCCAGGGTGCCGCGCGAGGGGCAGGCCCGGGAGAACACGTCGTACGGCAGGTCCTGCTCCTCCGTGTGCTCCTGCGTGGTCGACATGTCTCCAGCGTACGTGAGCACAGCGCTGCCCCGCGGAGAGCGCCGAGCGCACGACAGCGGTCCCGGCGGCTCGCTCAGTAGCCGAAAAGTGCCGGGCCGGGTCCCTGACCTGCGGCCACGTAATCGATCAACGCTGCGAGCTGCGACTTAGCTGTCAGTGGTTGTCAGCGTTGGTTGTCGTTGAGCACCCCCGCACGGCCCAGAGACGGCCCGGCCAGGCGGCAGCTGCAATGATCTCTGAATGAGGTATCCCGCCACAGGCGAGCTGTCGCCCGCAGAGCGCGCATTCATGATCAATGCGGCCGAGATCGACATCCTTCCCGGTGTCCGAGGCGATCTGGACGAGCCGCTCGCGTCCGGGGACCCCTCAGACCTTGCTGAGATCCTCCTGCCGCTTGTCGACGAAGGTTGGGTCGAGGTGTGTCGCCTCGCTCCCTGGGTCGCCCCTGATGGGGCCCGCGGTCTTCAACCCGGTCCTTCCATCCTGCGACAGGACCTTCCTGCCCTGCTGGCAGACGCCGAGAACTGGGAGTACCCAAACGACGGTGAATGGCTCGGTCGCCTGACACTCGTCCTCACCGAAGCGGGACGACGGATTCCCCGGTGACCTGCAGTCGAACACGCGGTCGGTGGAGCGGCTTTGGGCTGGAGCTGCTTTGGGGCGAGTGATCATGGCCCCGTAAGCTTCCGGCGCGTCGGGCCGTCAGTAGCCGAAGTCCTGCGTCCACCAGGGGCCGCCGGCGCCGAAGTGGACGCCGACGCCGAGGGTCCGGAAGTCGCAGTTCAGGATGTTGGCCCGGTGCCCGGAGCTGTTCATCCAGGCGTCCATCACGGCCTGGGCGTCCGCCTGCCCGCGGGCTATGTTCTCGCCCCCGAGGTCGCTTATCCCGGCCGCCTCGGCCCGGTCCCACGGGGTGGCGCCGCCGGGGTCGGTGTGGTCGAAGAAGCCCTGCGCCGCCATGGCCTCGCTGAAGTCCTCGGCCAGTTCGCGCAGCGCGCTGTTCGCGGCGACCGGGCTGCAGCCCGCCTTGGCCCGCTCGTCGTTGACCAGCTTCAGCACCTGGGCCTCGGCGGCGGACTGCTCGGAGACGGCACCCGCGGGAGCGCCGGTCTTCCGCTCCGGCGCAGCCGTGGCAGCGCGCGACGCGCTGGGCGGGCGCTCCCGGCCGGGCGTGGACGCCTCGGGCTCCTTCGTCACGGACGGCGTCCCGGCCGGTGCGGCCGACGTCGTCGACGCCGAGGGCGAAGGGGAGGCGGACGCCGAGGACGAGGAGGGGGACGCGGGGGAGGAGGGCGGAGCGGAGCGGCCCGTGCCGCGGCCGGCGGACGACGCGCCGCCGTCCGGGCCGGCCTCCGCACTGCCGGAGGTGCCGCCCAGCTCTGCCGGGTTGTTCGTCGGGACGTCCGCGGACTCGACCCGGTCACCGCCGCCGGCGCCGCCGACGCGGTAGTTGTCCAGGCCGGGCACCGCACCCGTGGCCACCGCGATCGTGCCGAGGGCGACGGCGGCGGAGACGCCGAGCAGTCCGGTGCGGACCGGCGTGACGGCCTTCTTCCGGCGGCGCCGCGGTGCCGTGCGCCGCGGGCCGTCGTCGGGAGTGAAGCCCTCGCTGGGGAAGGGCACCGTACGGCCGGCCCCCGGGTCCTCGCCGGTCCGGTCGTCCGGCCCGAACAGGTAGGCGTCGCTCCGCGCGCGGGCCTCGGCGTACGTCTCGGGGTTCAGATAGGGCGCGATGCCCTTCGTGGGGCGGTCACCCGCGCCCGGGGCCTGCGGGTGCCGGCCCTGTCCCGCCGATCCGTCCGGGCGGTGGCCCCCCGCGGCGCGGCCGGCGGCGGAGCGTCGGTGGCGTCCCATGTCCTGGCCTTCCTCGTCCTCGCGTTCACCACAGAACTCACACGATCGGGTGAGTTTGAGGCGCGATTCATTGGGTGGGGACGGTACCGCATGGTGCCAGGGGGCGAAGTGTCCGGAGAGACATTGACTGGTTAGGTTGCACTCATGAGCGAGGATGTACGGCTGGTCGCGTGGGTTCGCGGGCAGGTCCAGGGTGTGGGTTTCCGCTGGTTCACGCGGGCCAGGGCACTGGAACTCGGCGAACTGAGTGGTTTTGCTCTCAATCTGGCCGATGGGCGCGTCCAGGTGGTGGCGGAGGGCCCGCGGGAGCGGTGCGAGGGACTCCTCGACTGGCTGCGGGGCGACGACACGCCCGGACGTGTGGACGGAGTCACCGAGATCTGGGACACACCCCGCGGCGGCTACGACGGCTTCGCCATCCGCTGACGGAACACCGCGCGGAGCCCGCCCGGCACCCGGGGCGGGGGAGCGCCGAGGGTCTGCCGGACCGAAAACGAGCAGGTGGTTGCCAAGAAGGCCGGTCCCGTGGCAGGCTCCCCACCCAGAATGATCGCCACGCCCCTCGGGGCCCGCAGGATTCGCAGCGCCGCCGTTTCCCGGCCGCGCGCCCCGGGCACCCGTCAATACGGGGCGTGATCGTGTTGACCGTCAAACTTTTTGGTGAGACGCTGAAAGCCCCGCGCACCTTAGCTGTTTGGCATGGTTGAACGGCAGTGAAAACTCAAGAATGCCAAGCACCGCGGGTGCGAATCCCTCACGACCCAACGACCCGCACCGCTCAGGTCGGTCACTCATTGTGGAGGACCATCCATCATGGCAAAGGCGCTTCTCGGTTACGTCGGCGGCTCCGACCCTCGACTCCTCGCCGAGATGCGACGGCTCCAGCAGCGCGTCCAGGACCTGGAATCCGAACTCGGACGAATCCAGGCGGAGAACGACGCGCTGGCGGCTGCCGCTTCTCACGACAGGATCATGGAGAGCGTTGACGCACACCAGGCGGAGCCTGCGCTCACCTGATCACTGCATCGCTCCACCGACGGCACAGCAGTGGTTGGGCCCGCCCGTACAGCCGCTCAGTTGTCAGAGTTGCAAGGGACGCTTCGGCGTCCCTTCTTTCTTTCCCCGCCCCATCCGTCTCGTGCGCTGCTCCGGCGCGCCGTCCGAACCTTCCCCCGTGCATCCTTTCACCCTCTTCAACGTCTGATGTGCCCTGCATGTTCACCGGCGAAACCGCGCCGGTTCACCGGTTCATGAAGTGAGACACCCCGAAAGGTAGAGTCCGGCGGCGTGCACCTGAAGGCCCTCACCCTCCGCGGATTCAAGTCGTTCGCCTCGGCGACCACGCTCCGGTTCGAACCCGGCATCACCTGCGTCGTCGGTCCGAACGGGTCGGGCAAGTCCAACGTCGTGGACGCGCTCAGCTGGGTCATGGGCGAACAGGGCGCCAAATCGCTGCGCGGCGGCAAGATGGAGGACGTCATCTTCGCCGGCACCACCGGCCGCCCGCCGCTGGGCCGGGCCGAGGTGTCCCTCACCATCGACAACTCCGACGGGGCCCTGCCCATCGAGTACGCCGAGGTCACCATCACGCGGATCATGTTCCGCAACGGCGGCAGCGAGTACCAGATCAACGGCGACACCTGCCGGCTGCTCGACATCCAGGAACTGCTCTCCGACTCCGGCATCGGCCGCGAGATGCACGTCATCGTCGGCCAGGGCCAGCTCGACTCCGTCCTGCACGCCGACCCCACGGGCCGCCGCGCCTTCATCGAGGAGGCCGCCGGCGTCCTCAAGCACCGCAAGCGCAAGGAGAAGGCGCTCAGGAAACTGGACGCTATGCAGGCCAACCTCGCGCGCGTGCAGGACCTCACCGACGAACTGCGGCGCCAGCTCAAGCCACTCGGCCGGCAGGCGGCGGTGGCGAGAAGGGCCGCCGTCATCCAGGCCGACCTGCGGGACGCCCGGCTCAGGCTCCTCGCCGACGATCTCGTACGGATGCGCGAGGCGCTCCAGGCCGAGATCGCCGACGAGGCCGCCCTGAAAGAGCGCAGGGAGAGCGCCGAACGCGAGCTGGGCAAGGCGCTGCGGCGCGAGGCGGACCTGGAGGACGAGGTGCGCCGCCTCACCCCGCGCCTGCAACGCGCGCAGCAGACCTGGTACGAGCTGTCCCAGCTCGCCGAGCGGGTGCGCGGCACGGTCTCCCTGGCCGACGCCCGCGTGAAGAGCGCCACCTCCTCGCCCCCCGAGGAGCGGCGCGGCCGGGACCCGGAGGACCTGGAGCGCGAGGCCGCCCGGGTGCGCGAGCAGGAGGCCGAACTGGAAGCGGCCCTGGAGGCGGCCGAGCGCGCCCTGGAGGACACGGTCGCCCACCGCGCCGACCTCGAACGCGAACTGGCCCTGGAGGAGCGCCGCCTCAAGGACGTGGCCCGCGTCATCGCCGACCGCCGCGAGGGGCTCGCCCGGCTCAGCGGGCAGGTCGGGGCCGCCCGTTCCCGCGCGGCCTCCGCGCAGGCGGAGATCGAGCGGCTGGCCGCCGCCCGGGACGAGTCCCGGGAGCGGGCCGCCGCCGCCCAGGAGGAGTACGAGGCGCTCCGGGCCGAGGTCGACGGACTCGACGCCGGCGACCAGGAACTCGCCGAGCGGCACGAGGATGCCAGGCGCCGGCTGGCCGAGGCGGAGGCCGCCCAGAGTGTCGCCCGGGAGGCGGCCACCGCGGCGGAGCGCGAGCGCGCGGCGACGCAGGCCCGCCACGACGCCCTCGCCCTGGGCCTGCGCCGCAAGGACGGCACCGGGGCGCTGCTCGCCGCGCGGGACGGGCTCGGCGGACTGCTCGGCCCCGCCGCCGGCCTGCTCACCGTGACACCGGGCCACGAGGTTGCTCTGGCCGCCGCCTTCGCGGCCGCCGCCGGCGCCCTCGCCGTCTCGTCCCCGGCGGCCGCCGCCGACGCCATCCGGCACCTGCGCAAACAGGACGCCGGCCGCGCCGCGCTGCTGCTCGCCGGCGCCCCCGACGACGTACCGCACGAGCCGCGGAGCGACGGGCCGCCGTACGCCGCCGACCTCGTCCGGGGGCCAGCCGACCTGATGCCCGCGGTGCGGCGGCTGCTGCGCGGCATCGTCGTCGTCGGCACCCTGGAGGACGCCGAGGACCTCGTCTACGCCCACCCGGGGCTGACCGCGGTCACCGCCGAGGGCGACCTGCTGGGCGCCCACTTCGCGCACGGCGGGTCCGCCGGGGCGCCCAGCCTGCTGGAGGTGCAGGCGTCCGTGGACGAGGCCGCAACGGAGCTGACGGAGCTGGGCGTGCGGTGCGCGGAGCTGGCCGAGGCGCAGGAGGCGGCCGTCGAGCGGCGCCGCGAGTGTGCCGCGCTCGTGGAGGAGCTGGGGGAGCGGCGCCGGGCCGCCGACCGGGAGAAGTCGTCCGTCGCCCAGCAGCTCGGGCGGCTCGCCGGGCAGGCACGGGGCGCGGCCGGGGAGGCCGAGCGGTCCGCCGCGGCGGCCGAGCGGGCGCAGGAGGCGCTGGACAAGGCGCTCATGGACGTCGAGGAGCTGGCCGAGCGGCTCGCGGTCGCCGAGGAGATGCCGGTCGAGGAGGAACCCGACACCTCCGTGCGCGACCGCCTCGCCGCCGACGGCGCCAACGCACGGCAGACCGAGATGGAGGCCCGTCTCCAGGCGCGTACGCACGAGGAGCGGGTCAAGGGACTGGCCGGACGGGCCGATTCCCTCGACCGGGCCGCCCGCGCGGAACGCGAGGCACGCGCGCGTGCCGAACAGCGCCGGGCCCGGCTGCGGCACGAGGCGGCCGTGGCCGAAGCCGTCGCCGCGGGCGCCCGGCAACTGCTGGCGCACGTCGAGGTCTCCCTGACCCGCGCCGACGAGGAGCGCACCGCCGCCGAGGCCGCCAAGGCCCGGCGCGAGCAGGAACTGGCCGCCGCGCGCACCGCCGGGCGCGACCTCAAGGCGGAGCTCGACAAGTTGACGGATTCAGTCCACCGGGGCGAGGTACTCGGCGCCGAGAAGCGGCTGCGCATCGAGCAGCTGGAGACCAAGGCGCTGGAGGAACTCGGTGTGGAACCGGCGGGGCTCGAGGCCGAGTACGGGCCGCATCAACTGGTGCCGCCCTCGCCCCCCGCCGAGGGCGAGGAGCTCCCGGAGGATCCGGAGCACCCTCGCAACCGCCCCCGGCCCTTCGTACGGGCCGAGCAGGAGAAGCGGCTGAAGGCGGCCGAACGGGCGTACCAGCAGCTCGGCAAGGTCAATCCGCTGGCCCTCGAGGAGTTCGCGGCGCTGGAGGAGCGGCACCAGTTCCTCAGCGAGCAGCTCGAGGACCTGAAGAAGACCCGCGCCGACCTGCTCCAGGTCGTCAAGGAGGTCGACGAGCGCGTCGAACAGGTCTTCACGGAGGCCTACCGGGACACGGCCCGGGAGTTCGAGGGCGTGTTCGGCCGGCTCTTCCCCGGCGGCGAGGGACGCCTGGTGCTGACCGACCCCGACAACATGCTCACCACGGGCGTGGACGTCGAGGCGCGGCCGCCGGGCAAGAAGGTCAAGAGGCTCTCGCTGCTCTCGGGCGGGGAGCGTTCGCTGACCGCCGTGGCGCTGCTCGTGTCGATCTTCAAGGCGCGGCCCAGCCCGTTCTACGTGATGGACGAGGTCGAGGCGGCGCTCGACGACACCAACCTGCAGCGGCTGATCCGGATCATGCAGGAGCTCCAGGAGGCCTCGCAGCTGATCGTCATCACGCACCAGAAGCGGACGATGGAGGTCGCCGACGCGCTGTACGGCGTCTCCATGCAGGGCGACGGCGTGTCGAAGGTCATCAGCCAGCGTCTGCGGCAGCCGGTGTAGGACGTCGAAAGCCGGGCATGTGAGCTTCAACTCTTGAACGCATCGACGTCAGGTGCATCGCCTAACTCACAGTTCCTGCACTATTGACTTCGAAACTTGAAGGCATAGTCTCTGCAACGTTGCTTTTACCTTCAGGTACCTACTAGTGGCACCTCGAAGGGCGAACCACCCCGGCAGCGTTGCCGGAAGCCCGAGGAGTACACGTGGCCAGCACAGCGCAGGCACCCAATCCAGGAGCCGGAACGGCTCACCCCGATCATCTCGGGCACGTCATCTTCATCGCGGCGGCGGCCGCGATGGGCGGTTTCCTGTTCGGCTACGACAGCTCCGTGATCAATGGCGCCGTCGAGGCCATCCGGGACCGCTACGACGTCGGCTCCGCGGTGCTGGCCCAGGTCATCGCCGTCGCGCTGATCGGCTGTGCCATCGGTGCCGCGACCGCCGGCCGCATCGCCGACCGCATCGGCCGCATCCGCTGCATGCAGATCGCGTCGGTCCTGTTCACCGTGAGCGCCATCGGATCGGCCCTGCCGTTCGCGCTGTGGGACCTCGCCATGTGGCGCGTCATCGGCGGTTTCGCCATCGGCATGGCCTCGGTGATCGGCCCGGCCTACATCGCCGAGGTCTCCCCGCCCGCCTACCGCGGCCGGCTCGGCTCCTTCCAGCAGGCCGCGATCGTCATCGGCATCGCCGTGTCGCAGCTGGTCAACTGGGGCCTGCTGAACGCGGCGGGCGGCGACCAGCGCGGTGAGCTGATGGGCCTGGAGGCCTGGCAGGTCATGCTCGGCGTCATGGTCATCCCGGCCGTCCTCTACGGCCTGCTGTCCTTCGCCATCCCGGAGTCCCCGCGCTTCCTGATCTCCGTCGGCAAGCGCGAGCGCGCCAAGCAGATCCTCAAGGAGGTCGAGGGCAAGGACGTCGACTTCGACGCCCGCGTCACCGAGATCGAGCACGCGATGCACCGCGAGGAGAAGTCGTCCTTCAAGGACCTGCTCGGCGGCAGCTTCTTCTTCAAGCCGATCGTCTGGATCGGTATCGGCCTCTCGGTCTTCCAGCAGTTCGTCGGCATCAACGTCGCGTTCTACTACTCCTCGACGCTGTGGCAGTCGGTCGGCGTCGACCCGACGGACTCGTTCTTCTACTCGTTCACGACGTCGATCATCAACATCGTCGGCACCGTGATCGCGATGATCTTCGTGGACCGGGTCGGCCGCAAGCCGCTCGCCCTCATCGGCTCGGTCGGCATGGTGATCGGTCTGGCGCTCGAGGCCTGGGCGTTCTCCTTCGACCTGGTCGACGGCAAGCTCCCGGCCACCCAGGGCTGGGTCGCCCTGATCGCCGCCCACGTGTTCGTCCTGTTCTTCGCCCTGTCCTGGGGTGTGGTCGTCTGGGTGTTCCTCGGCGAGATGTTCCCGAACCGGATCCGTGCCGCCGCGCTGGGTGTGGCCGCGTCCGCCCAGTGGATCGCCAACTGGGCGATCACCGCGAGCTTCCCGTCGCTGGCCGACTGGAACCTCTCCGGCACGTACGTGATCTACACGATCTTCGCCGCGCTCTCCATCCCGTTCGTGCTGAAGTACGTCAAGGAGACGAAGGGCAAGGCCCTGGAGGAGATGGGCTGACCGCCCTCCCCGAGCTCGGGGAGAAGGGCCTCATCCCCGCTGCCCCTCTCCCCGTACCGTGCCGCCGCCCCCGGTCCACTGCCTGGACCGGGGGCGGCGGTGTTGTGCGCGGTCGGGGGGACGGTTCCGCGGGGGACCGAGGGCCCGCGCCGGGCTCGGCACGGGGTGCGCGGCGGGACCTACCGGGTCCGCGGCGGCGGGGGAGTGCGCGCGGAAGCGCCCGGCCGTCCGTGGGCGGGGGTGCGGGCGCAGGCGCGGTCGCAGTCCGTCGGTGGAGGCCATGGGCATGGGCCCCACCCGGCGGGTAGGGGCGGGACGGTGGTGTCGCACGGTCGCGCCGGTCGGTGGTGCCGATGGTGGGACCCGCCGGGCCCGTGCCGTGGCGCGGCGGTGCCGACCTGCCGGGCAGACCGATGGGGACGGCGCTGCCGACTTGCCGGGCAGACCGGTGGGGACGGCGCTGCGACCCGCCTCTGTGAGGGAGGCTATGACCCGCCAGGTCGCTCTACGGGGGCTGCGATGCCGACCCGTCGGGCACGCGGGACGACGACGGCGCGACGAGCCCGGATGCCCGACCGTGACGGGGGCGGGGGCGGGGGCGCCGCTCGCCGGGTCCGGGCGGCCCTGCGGTACCCGGCCCCGCGGACCGGCGCGGGCCCCTGCGGTGGCCCGCGACGCGAACGTCCCCCTCCGCCGGGCCGGGCGAAGAGGGACGCGGGTGGTGCGCGGTGTCAGACGCTCAGCGTCTGCGGCTGCTCGGGCTGCTCGGGCTGCTCGGGCTGCTCGGCGGACGCCGCGGGGACGACCACCGGAGGCTTCGGCAGCACCGCGTACAGCAGGCCGGAGATCACCACCGTGGCGACCCAGCCGAGCCCGTACTCGCCGATGACGTTGTTCGCGGCGAGCGGCCCCGTGAACCAGTCGGACGTCGTGAACATCAGCCCCGCGGCCAGACCCACCGCCCAGGCGGCGACGGCGGCGGGGGAGAAACCGCCCCGGTACCAGTACGCGCTGGTGCGTCCGGTGTCGGCCAGGGCCTCGCCGTCGTACTCCTTGCGGCGCAGCATGTCCGCGCCGAAGACGCCGACCCAGGCGGAGAAGGCGACCGCGAGCAGCGACAGGAAGGCGATGAAGGAACCCATGAAGCTGGTCGCCACCAGCATCAGCACGCCGCCGAAGACCAGCGAGATCACGGCGTTCACCGAGACCGCCCAGTGCCGCGGGATCCTGAAGCCGAGGGTCTGCGCGGTGAAGCCGGCCGAGTACATCGACATGGAGTTGATCAGCAGCATGCCGATCAGCGCGATCAGCAGGTACGGCACCGCGATCCAGGTCGGCAGGATCTCGCCGAGGAAGGAGACCGGGTCGCTGGCGGAGGCCAGGTCCGGCGTGGAGACCGCCATGACCATCCCCATCAGCACCATGGGCAGCACGACGATGCCGGCGCCGCCGATCGTCACGCCCACGATGCCCTTGGAGGAGGCGGTGCGCGGCAGGTACCGGGTGAAGTCCGGCGCGGACGGGATCCAGCTCACGCCGCCCGCCGCGATCAGCCCCACGCCGGTGATCATCGCGGCCACCGAGCCGGCGGACCGGTCGAAGACCGCGGACCAGTCGGTGTCGACGATCAGGTAGCCCAGCACCAGCACCGAGAAGACGCCGAAGAGGTACGCCGCGTACTTGTTGCACTTCTGCACGGCGTTGATGCCCAGCCCGGAGATCGCGAACGTCGCGACGACGAAGACGAGCAGCGTCACGATGTCCAGCACGCTGTTGGCCCGGATGCCGAACACGATGTGCAGCACGGTCAGCACGGCATAGGCGCCGGTCACCGCGTTGATCGTCTCCCAGCCCCAGCGGGCTATCCAGATCAGCGCCCCGGGCAGCAGATTGCCCCGCTGGCCGAAGACCGCCCGGGACAGCGCCATGCCGGGGGCGCCGCCGCGCTTGCCGGCGATGCCGATCAGGCCCACCAGGCCGTACGACACCAGGGGCGCGGCGGCCGCGACGACCAGCGCCTGCCAGAAGTTGAGGTGGTAGGCGACGACCAGGCTCGCGCCCATCGTGAGCAGCAGCACGCTGATGTTGGCGCCGACCCAGGTCGGGAAGAGCTCGCGGGTCCGGGCGGTGCGCTCGTGGTCGGGCACCTGCTCGATGCCCCGGGTCTCCAGGGCGCCTTCTGTCTCGGCGGTCTTGCTCATGTGGGGGGTCCGTGCCTCGATCGTGGGGAAATCGCGGGAAGGGGATGCGCTCGGGACTCTACGCGCGTTGACGCGTCCTCTTCCATCGTACTTTGATCCGACTCCTTCCTTCCAGGGCCCTTTGTCCCTTGGAGGAAGACACAAGCGGGTGTCCCGGGAGCCCATGGCCGATACTGGACGGGTTATGGAAATCCTCATCCTTGCTGTAGTCATCGCCGTGGTCGTGATCGGCGCACTCGGCGGGCTGGTCGTGGGCAGTCGCCGCAAGAAGCAGCTGCCTCCGCCGCCTCCGTCGACGCCCGACATCACCGCCCCTCCGGCCGAGCCGCACGTCGGCGACGAGGCCGAGACGCCGCGCGACGAAACGCGCCGGACGATAGAGGAGGTCGATCTCCCCGACGGCGGCACCGCTCCCGTCGGTGTCGAGGAGCCGCCCGTCGTCGAAGAGCTCGAGATCCCGCAGATCGAGGTTCCCGAGCCCACCGCCGGCCGTCTGGTCCGGCTCCGTACCCGACTCTCCCGCTCGCAGAACGCCCTCGGAAAGGGCCTGCTCACCCTGCTCTCCCGCGAACACCTCGACGAGGACACCTGGGAGGAGATCGAGGACACGCTGCTCACCGCCGACGTCGGCGTGCAGCCCACGCAGGAACTCGTCGAGCGGCTGCGCGAGCGTGTGAAGGTGCTCGGCACCCGCACGCCCGAGGAGCTGCGCGGACTGCTGCGCGAGGAGCTGATCACGCTGGTCGGCCCCGACATGGACCGCGAGGTCAAGACCGAGCCCGCCACCGGCAAGCCCGGCATCGTCATGGTCGTCGGCGTCAACGGCACCGGCAAGACCACCACCACCGGCAAGCTCGCCCGGGTCCTGGTCGCCGACGGCCGCAGCGTCGTCCTCGGTGCCGCCGACACCTTCCGTGCCGCCGCCGCCGACCAGCTGCAGACCTGGGGCGAGCGGGTCGGCGCCCACACCGTGCGCGGCCCGGAGGCCGGCGACCCCGCCTCCGTCGCCTTCGACGCGGTCAAGGAGGGCAAGGACGTCGGCGCCGACGTGGTGCTCATCGACACCGCCGGGCGTCTCCACACCAAGACCGGTCTCATGGACGAGCTCGGCAAGGTGAAGCGCGTGGTGGAGAAGCAGGCCCCGCTGGACGAGGTGCTGCTGGTGCTCGACGCCACCACCGGCCAGAACGGCCTGATCCAGGCCCGCGTCTTCGCCGAGGTGGTCAACATCACCGGCATCGTCCTCACCAAGCTGGACGGCACGGCCAAGGGCGGCATCGTCGTCGCCGTGCAGCGCGAGCTGGGCGTGCCGGTCAAGCTGATCGGGCTCGGCGAGGGCGCCGACGACCTGGCGCCGTTCGAGCCGGCGGCGTTCGTGGACGCGCTCATCGGCGAGTGACCTCCCACCGGCCAGGCGCCGGTACGCGCACGAAGAAGCGCCCGCCCCCGAGGTGCAGTCGGGGACGGGCGCTTCACCGTGCCGGGCGGGTGCCGGGGCCGGGTGGCCCGCCGGTCTACGCCCGGGAGCGGTGGGCCACGTACGCCAGCGTCCCCAGCACCAGCCGTGCCGCGGGCGGCTTCGTCGCCGAGTCGAGGGCCGGCGGCCGCAGCCAGCGCACCGGACCCAGGCCACCGCGGTCCGAGGGCGGGGCCGTGACGTGCGTACCGGGGCCGAGGCCGCGCAGGTCGAGGGCGGTCGGGTCGTCCCAGCCCATCCGGTAGAGGAGCCGGGGCAGCTCGGCGGCGGCACCGGGGGCGACGAAGAAGTGGGCGCGGCCCTCGGGGGTCGCGGCGACCGGGCCGAGCGGCAGGCCCATGCGCTCCAGCCGCGCCAGTGCCCGGCGCCCGGCGGCCTCGGCCGCCTCGATCACGTCGAACGTCCGCCCCACCGGCAGCATCACCGCGGCGCCCGGGAACTCGGCCCAGGCCGTGCTCGCCTCGTCCAGCGTCGCTCCGGCCGGTACCTCCGGCGCGAAGTCCAGCGGATGCGCGCCCGGCGCCGGGCAGCCGCGCCGCCCGCAGGAGCAGTCGCCCCCGGCGGCCCGCGCGCCCGGAACCACGTCCCAGCCCCACAGTCCCGTGAACTCGGCCACCGCGGTGGCCTCGGACGCGCGGCCGCGGCGGCGCGTGCCGGGCCGGAGGTCGCGCGTGCCCCGACTGGTCCCGATGCCGATCGTGAAGCCCATGCCCCCTCCAACGGGTCCGACGCAGCGGCGGTTACGCAGCGGACGTGATGCGTGACTCTCTGTTTCCAACTCCCCGTTCCGGCGCGGTTCAGACAGCGCCCGGAAGCACTCCGGGTGGTGCGCACGGAGGGGCGCGCTCCGGCGGGCACCGGTTGCACCGTCCTCCGATCGGCCCCTGTCAAGTGAATCGTGCTCAGGCCATCGGGAGTTCATTCGAAGGGGTGGCGAATGGTGGCGATTCCCGAATCACCGTGGCAGGCCCAGTGACCGTGGGATTACTTTGTGTGCATGGCGCCTTGTGGCACATGCACACGTGGGTATGCCGGAGGCAACTCGGCTTTCCGTTCGAAGGGTGGCGTACGCCGGACGGAGGGCCCGGGTCACCGGCATGCTGATAACGCTTGGCGCACTCGGCGACAGGTGGTCTCAGGGATGGGGGCGTTCCAGTGAGCGGCAACGGCGGAGGCGGCACGAGCGCGGACAGCGCGACGCACGCCGACAAGCGCCCCAACGAGCTGCTCACCTCGTGGTTCGCGCGCAGCGGCTGGTCCAAGGGCGAGCTCGCCCGGCAGGTCAACCGCCGCGCCCGCCAGCTCGGCGCCGGCCACATCTCCACGGACACCTCGCGCGTACGCCGCTGGCTCGACGGCGAGAACCCGCGCGAACCGATCCCGCGGATCCTGTCCGAGCTGTTCTCCGAACGCTTCGGCGTCGTCGTCTCCGTCGAGGACCTGGGTCTGCGCTCCACCCGCCCGTCGCCCTCCGCGACCGGCGTCGACCTGCCCTGGACGGGCCCGCAGACCGTGGCCCTGCTCAGCGAGTTCTCGCGCAGCGACCTGATGCTGGCGCGGCGCGGCTTCCTCGGGAAGCTCGCTGGCCCTCTCCGCGGGCCCGTCCCTCATCGAACCGATGCAGCGCTGGCTCGTCCCCTCGCCCCCGGCGGCGCCCACCGGACACGAGACCGCGCCCGCCACGCGTGCGCGCGGCCGGCTGTCCCGGCCGGAGCTGGAGCTGCTGGAGTCCACCGCCGTGATGTTCCGCCGCTGGGACGCCCAGTGCGGCGGCGGCCTGCGCCGCAAGGCGGTCGTCGGCCAGCTGCACGAGGTGACCGACCTCCTCCAGGAGCCCCAGACGGAGACCACCCGCGCCAAGCTGTTCAAGGTCGCCGCCGAGCTCGCCGAGCTGGCGGGCTGGATGTCGTACGACGTCGGACTCCAGCCGACCGCACAGAAGTACTTCGTCCTCGCCCTGCACGCCGCCAAGGAGGCCGGCGACCGGCCGCTCGGCTCGTACATCCTCTCCAGCATGAGCCGCCAGATGATCCACCTCGGCCGGCCCGACGACGCCCTCGAGCTCATCCACCTCGCCCAGTACGGCAGCCGGGACTGCGCCGGCCCGCGCACCCAGTCGATGCTGTACGCGATGGAGGCCCGCGCCTACGCCAACATGGGACAGCCGGGCCGCACCAAGCGCGCGGTGCGCATGGCCGAGGACACCTTCACCGAGGCCGACGAGTGGGACGAGCCGGACCCCGACTGGATCCGCTTCTTCTCCGAGGCCGAACTGCACGGCGAGAACAGCCACTCCTTCCGCGACCTCGCCTACGTCGCCGGCCGCAGCCCCGCCTACGCCTCCCTGGCCGAGCCGCTGATGGCACGGGCCGTGGAGCTCTTCGCCAAGGACGAGGAACACCACCGCTCCTACGCGCTGAACCTGATCGGCATGGCCACCGTCCACCTGCTCCGGCGCGAGCCCGAGGAGAGCGCCGCCCTCGCCACCGAGGCCATGGCCGTCGCCAAGAAGGTCCGCTCCGAACGCGTCAACACGCGCATCCGCAAGACCGTCGACACGGCCGTACGCGATTTCGGCGACCTGGCCGAGGTCACCGACCTCACCGCACGGCTCGCCGCCGAGCTTCCCGAGACCGCGGAAGCGGTCTGACCGCCACAGACCCCGGCCGCGGCCGGCCCTCCCGAACTGCCCGACTCGGCTCCCCCGTGCCAGGTCACTCGGAAGGCCGCCGCGGCCGGGCCCTTTTTGCGCCTGAACCGGCGCCGCTCTCGCGGACCTGGTTGCTCGCCGTGGGGGTCGCTCAATTGATGGTTGCGGCGATCGTCGGGGAGGCCGCGTCACGATATCGGCGATCCGGTCCGCGAACACGCTGTTCACTCACGCGTAACACGCACGGCGCCTTCGTCACGGCGGCGAAACAGCGAGGGGCACCCACCGAAACGGCGCTGCGCCAATCTCATGGCGCATAACCGGCCCACCCCTCACTGCCGCTCAGGCTTCGCCCGCACGGGGCCGCACAACGACGAGGAGACGCCGATGGCTCCAGCCATCACGCTCGCCGCGGAGACACAGCTCTCCGCCGCCAACACGGGCTTCATGCTCATCTGCTCCGCCCTGGTGATGCTCATGACCCCGGCCCTGGCCTTCTTCTACGGAGGCATGGTCCGCGTCAAGAGCACCCTGAACATGCTGATGATGAGCTTCATCAGCCTCGGCATCGTCACCGTGCTGTGGGTGCTCTACGGCTTCTCCATGGCCTTCGGTACGGACTCCGGCAGCCTCATCGGCTGGAACTCCGACTGGGTCGGCCTCAGTGACATCGGCCTGACCGAGCTGTGGGACGGATACACCATCCCGGTCTTCGTCTTCCTGGTCTTCCAGATGATGTTCGCCGTCCTCACCCCCGCGCTCATCAGCGGCGCCCTCGCCGACCGCGTGAAGTTCACGGCCTGGGCGCTGTTCGTCGCCCTGTGGGCCACCGTGGTCTACTTCCCGGTCGCCCACTGGGTCTGGGGCGCGGGCGGCTGGGCCTACGAACTCGGCGTGATCGACTTCGCCGGCGGCACGGCCGTGCACATCAACGCCGGTGCCGCGGCGCTCGGCGTGATCCTGGTCATCGGCAAG
Source organism: Streptomyces sp. 63XJN7_1_ISO-PGPR-S23-121 (assembly GCF_056173025.1). Classification (NCBI taxonomy): domain Bacteria; kingdom Bacillati; phylum Actinomycetota; class Actinomycetes; order Kitasatosporales; family Streptomycetaceae; genus Streptomyces; species Streptomyces sp. 63XJN7_1_ISO-PGPR-S23-121. The sequence goes on from NZ_CM149653.1 coordinate 1,592,289, forward strand.
CGGGTCGGCTTCAAGAAGGACCCGATGCGCCCGCACAGCCTGCCGCTGGTCATGCTCGGCGCGGGCCTGCTGTGGTTCGGCTGGTTCGGGTTCAACGCCGGCTCCTGGCTCGGCAACGACGACGGCGTCGGCGCGCTGATGTTCGTCAACACCCAGGTCGCCACCGGCGCGGCCATGCTGGCCTGGCTCGCCTACGAGAAGATCCGCCACGGCGCCTTCACCACGCTGGGTGCCGCCTCCGGCGCCGTCGCGGGCCTGGTCGCCATCACCCCGGCCGGCGGCGCCGTCTCCCCGCTCGGCGCGATCGCCGTCGGCGCCATCGCCGGTGTGCTGTGCGCCATGGCCGTCGGCCTGAAGTACCGGTTCGGCTACGACGACTCCCTCGACGTCGTCGGCGTCCACCTCGTCGGCGGCATCGCCGGCTCCCTGCTCGTCGGCCTCTTCGCCAGCGGCAAGGGCCAGTCCGACGTCCAGGGCCTGTTCTACGGGGGCGGACTGGACCAGTTCTGGAAGCAGTGCGCCGGTGTCTTCGCCGTCCTCGCCTACTCTCTGGTCGTCTCCGCCGTCCTGGCCTTCGCCCTGGACAGGACGATCGGCATGCGGGTCCCCGAGGACGACGAGGTGAGCGGCATCGACCGGGCCGAGCACGCCGAGACCGCATACGACTTCAGCGGCGCCGGCGGCGGCTCCGCCCGGACCGCCGCACCGGCCGGCACCGCGGCCGCGCAGGCCCAGAGCAAGAAGGTGGACGCATGAAGCTCATCACCGCCGTCGTCAAGCCGCACCGGCTCGACGAGATCAAGGAGGCCCTCCAGGCCTTCGGAGTCCACGGCCTCACCGTCACCGAGGCCAGCGGCTACGGCCGCCAGCGCGGTCACACCGAGGTCTACCGCGGCGCCGAGTACACCGTCGACCTGGTGCCCAAGATCCGCATCGAGGTGCTGGTCGAGGACGACGACGCCGACCAGCTGATCGAGGTCGTCGTGAAGGCGGCCCGGACCGGCAAGATCGGCGACGGGAAGGTCTGGTCGGTCCCGGTCGACACGGCCGTACGGGTCCGCACCGGCGAGCGCGGCCCCGACGCGCTCTGAGCCGGGACGAGGGAACAGGAGCCGCCGGGTGACGCACACGGAGCTGACGAACGAAGCAGAGGACTCGGGACCCGGCGGTTACGCGGCGGCCCGGCTGCGCCTCCTCACCGAGGGGGCGCGGTCCGGGCCGCCGCGCCGTGCGGCCCTCGCCGGGCTGACCGACACGTGGCTGGCGGGCCTCTTCGGCGCCGGCACCGGGGGACTCGCGAAGGTGTCGCTCGTCGCGGTCGGCGGCTACGGACGCGGGGAGCTGTCCCCGCGCAGCGACCTGGACCTGCTCCTGCTGCACGACGGCGGCGACGACAAGGCGGTCGCCGCCCTCGCCGACCGCCTCTGGTACCCCGTCTGGGACCTGGGCCTCGCCCTCGACCACTCCGTGCGCACGCCCCAGGAGGCCCGGAGGACGGCGGGCGAGGACCTGAAGGTCCACCTCGGCCTCCTGGACGCCCGTCACCTCGCGGGCGATCCGGCGCTGACCGCGGCCCTGCGCACCACCGTCCTCGCCGACTGGCGCAACCAGGCCCCCAGGCGCCTCCCCGAACTCCGGGACCTGTGCGCCGAGCGCGCCGACCGCCACGGCGAGCTGCAGTACCTGCTGGAACCCGACCTCAAGGAGGCCCGCGGCGGGCTGCGCGACGCCACCGCCCTGCGCGCCGTCGCCGCCTCCTGGCTCGCCGACGCCCCGCGCGAGGGTCTCGCCGAGGCCCGGCGCCGCCTGCTCGACGTACGTGACGCACTCCACCTGGCGACGGGCCGGGCGACCGACCGGCTGGCCCTCCAGGAGCAGGACCAGGTGGCGGCCGGACTCGGCCTGCTGGACGCCGACGCGCTGCTGCGGCAGGTCTACGAGGCGGCGCGCGTCGTCTCGTACGCGGGCGACGTCACCTGGCGGGAGGTGGGGCGCGTGCTGCGGGCGCGCTCCGTACGGCCCCGCCTGCGCGCCATCCTGGGCGGTGGCAGGCAGGCGGCCGCGGAGCGTTCCCCGCTCGCCGAGGGCGTCGTCGAGCAGGACGGCGAGGCGGTGCTCGCCCGCACCGCCCGCCCCGAACGCGACCCCGTCCTGCCGCTGCGGGCCGCGGCCGCCGCCGCCCAGGCCGGACTCCCGCTCTCCCTGCACGCCGTACGGCGCCTGGCCGCCACCGCACGCCCGCTGCCCGCGCCCTGGCCCGCGGAGGCGCGCGAACAGCTGGTGACCCTGCTGGGCTCGGGCCGGCCCACCGTGGAGGTCTGGGAGGCCCTGGAGGCCGAGGGGCTGGTCACCCGGCTGCTGCCCGACTGGGAGCGGGTCCGCTGCCGCCCGCAGCGCAACGCCGTGCACCTGTGGACCGTCGACCGGCACCTCATCGAGACCGCCGTCCGCGCCTCCGCGCTCACCCGCCGCGTGCACCGGCCCGACCTGCTCCTGGTCGCCGCGCTGCTGCACGACATCGGCAAGGGCTGGCCCGGCGACCACTCGGTGGCCGGCGAGACCATCGCCCGGGACGTGGCCGCCCGCATCGGCTTCGACCACGCGGACGCCGCCGTCCTCGCCCGCCTCGTCCGCCACCACCTGCTGCTCGTCGAGACGGCCACCCGGCGCGACCTGGACGACCCGGCCACCGTCCGCGTGGTCGCCGAGGCGGTCGGCACCGAGGGCACCCTGGAACTGCTGCACGCCCTGACCGAGGCGGACGCCCTGGCCACCGGACCGGCCGCCTGGTCGGCCTGGCGCGCGTCGCTCGTCGCCGACCTGGTCAAACGCGTCTCGGCGGTGCTCGCCGGGGACCCGCTGGAGGAACCCGACGCCCCCGCGCCCACCGCCCAGCAGGAACGGCTCGCCGTCGAGGCCGTCCGCACGGGCGGGCCGGTGCTGTCCCTGCGGGCACAGGCCGAGCCGCCGGCCGAGGAGCAGGAGCCCCTCGGCGTGGAGCTGCTCGTCGCCGTGCCCGACCAGGCGGGCGTGCTCCCCGCCGTCGCCGGTGTCCTGGCCGTGCACCGCCTGACCGTCCGCACGGCCGAGCTGCGCTCCCTCGCGCTGCCGGACGGCGTCGAGGGCGGCTCCGTGCTGCTGCTGGCCTGGCGGGTCGCCGCCGAGTACGGCTCCCTGCCCCAGGCCGCCCGTCTCCGCGCCGATCTGGTCCGCGCCCTCGACGGCACCCTGGACGTCGCGGGCCGCCTCGCCGAGCGGGACGCCGCCTACCCGCGCCGCCGGGGCGTGGTCCCGCCCCCGCCCCGGGTGACCGTCGAGCCGGCCGCGTCCCGCCACGCCACGGTGATCGAGGTCCGCGCCCAGGACGCGCCCGGCCTGCTGTTCCGCATCGGGCGGGCGCTGGAGGGCGCGGGCGTGCGGGTGCGCAGCGCACACGCGTCGACGCTGGGCTCCAACGCCGTGGACGCCTTCTACGTCACCGGCCCCGACGGGGAGCGGCTGCCCCTGGAGGAGGCGGCGGACGTGGCGCGCGCGCTGGAGGACGCGCTGAGGGGGTGACACGGCCCCCGCCGCACGCCTCGCGCACACCGAATGCGGCGGGCGGGGACGAATGCCTTGCGTGGCCGGATACCCTGGAAGACGCTCAGACTGCCCCCGACTCCGAGGACCGACGCCGCCGTGTTCGACACTCTTTCCGATCGCCTCTCAGCGACCTTCAAGAACCTGCGCGGCAAGGGACGCCTGAGCGAGGCGGACATCGACGCCACGGCACGCGAAATCCGCATCGCGCTCCTCGAGGCGGATGTGGCCCTGCCGGTCGTGCGTGCCTTCATCAAGCAGGTCAAGGAGCGCTCGCTCGGCTCCGAGGTCTCCAAGGCGCTCAACCCCGCCCAGCAGGTCCTCAAGATCGTCAACGAGGAACTGGTCACCATCCTGGGTGGCGAGACCCGCCGCCTGCGCTTCGCCAAGCAGCCGCCGACCGTGATCATGCTCGCGGGTCTGCAGGGTGCCGGTAAGACCACCCTCGCGGGCAAGCTCGGCAAGTGGCTCAAGGACCAGGGGCACTCCCCGCTCCTCGTCGCCTGTGACCTTCAGCGCCCCAACGCCGTCAACCAGCTCAGCGTCGTCGCCGAGCGCGCCGGCGTCGCGGTGTACGCGCCCGAGCCGGGCAACGGCGTCGGCGACCCGGTCAAGGTCGCGCAGGACTCCGTCGAGTTCGCCAAGGCCAAGGTCCACGACATCGTGATCGTGGACACCGCCGGCCGCCTCGGCATCGACCAGGAGCTGATGCGGCAGGCCGCGGACATCCGCGACGCCGTCTCGCCCGACGAGATCCTGTTCGTCGTCGACGCGATGATCGGCCAGGACGCCGTCAACACCGCCGAGGCCTTCCGCGACGGCGTCGGCTTCGACGGCGTGGTGCTGTCCAAGCTCGACGGCGACGCCCGCGGTGGCGCGGCCCTGTCGATCGCCTCGGTGACCGGCAAGCCGATCATGTTCGCCTCGAACGGCGAGAAGCTCGAGGACTTCGACGCCTTCCACCCGGACCGGATGGCCTCCCGCATCCTCGACATGGGTGACCTGCTCACCCTGATCGAGCAGGCGGAGAAGACGTTCAGCCAGGAAGAGGCCGAGAAGATGGCCTCCAAGCTGGCGTCCAAGAAGGGCCAGGACTTCACCCTGGACGACTTCCTGGCCCAGATGGAGCAGGTCCGGAAGATGGGCAGCATCTCCAAGCTGCTCGGCATGCTGCCCGGCATGGGCCAGATCAAGGACCAGATCAACAACCTCGACGAGCGGGACGTCGACCGCACGGCCGCCATCATCAAGTCGATGACCCCGGCCGAGCGCCAGGAGCCGACGATCATCAACGGCTCGCGCCGCGCCCGTATCGCCAAGGGCTCCGGCGTCGACGTCAGCGCGGTGAAGGGCCTGGTCGAGCGGTTCTTCGAGGCCCGCAAGATGATGTCCCGCATGGCCCAGGGCGGCGGCATGCCCGGTATGCCGGGGATGCCCGGCATGGGCGGCGGCCCGGGCCGGCAGAAGAAGCAGCAGAAGAAGGCCAAGGGCAAGCAGCGCTCCGGCAACCCGATGAAGCGCAAGCAGCAGGAGCAGGAGGAGGCCGCCCGCCGCGCCGCCGCGGCCGAGGGCGGCAACGCGTTCGGGCTGCCGCAGCAGGGCGGCAAGGACTTCGAGCTCCCGGACGAGTTCAAGAAGTTCATGGGCTGACGCCGGCTCCGCCCGGCACACCCGCTCCGTCGTACGTCACCGGGGGCACCCTGCCGCAGGGGGTGCCCCCGGTGACGTTCACGCACATGCCCGCGTGGCCTTCCTGTCGTAACGTCCCGGTATGACCAACCCGTCCCCGCCGCGCAAGGCCCCCGAGCCGCCCTGGCGCACCGAGGGCACGCCCGACGAGCCGCCGAAGCCGCCGTCCGGCGGACGCAGGCTGCGCGGCGGCTGGTGGAACCTGGTCCTCGCCGCCCTGGTCGTCTACCTCATCGCCAACCTGGTGCTGTCGTTCTTCAACGAGGGCGACGAGCCGACGATCTCGTACACCGAGTTCAGCAAGCAGGTCGACGAGGGCAACGTCAGCAAGATCTACGCCAAGGGCGACGCGATCCAGGGCCAGCTCAAGAAGGCCCGGGGCAACCCCCAGGGCGACGGGACGTACACCAAGTTCACGACCGAGCGGCCGACGTTCGCGGACGACCGGCTCTGGGCCGCCCTGACCGAGCACGACGTCACCGTCACCGCCGAACCGGTCGTCCAGCACCGCAGCCTCCTGGCCAACCTGCTGATCGCGCTCGCCCCGATGCTGATCCTCGTCGTCCTGTGGGTCGTCATCGCGCGGCGGATGCGCGGGGCGATGGGCGGTCCCGGCGGCATGCTCGGCCGCAAACCGCCGCCCAAGCCGGTCGAGCTGGAGGCGGGCAGGCCGCGCACCACCTTCGCGGACGTGGCCGGCATCGACGAGGTGGCGGGCGAGCTCAGCGACGTCGTCGACTTCCTGAAGAACCCCGGCGCCTACCGCCGGATGGGCGCCAAGATGCCCCGGGGCGTCCTGCTGACCGGCCCGCCGGGCACCGGGAAGACGCTGCTCGCGCGGGCGGTGGCCGGTGAGGCGGGGGTGCCGTTCTTCTCCGCGTCCGCGTCCGAGTTCATCGAGATGATCGTGGGCGTGGGCGCCTCCCGGGTGCGTGAGCTGTTCGCCGAGGCCCGGAAGGTGGCGCCGTCGATCATCTTCATCGACGAGATCGACACCATCGGCCGGGCCCGGGGCGGAGGCTCCGGCATGGGCGGCCACGACGAGCGCGAGCAGACCCTGAACCAGATCCTCACGGAGATGGACGGCTTCTCGGGCGCGGAGGGCGTCGTCGTCATCGCCGCAACCAACCGCGCCGACATCCTCGACCCGGCCCTGACCCGCCCCGGCCGCTTCGACCGGGTGGTGAGCGTCTCGCCCCCCGACCGGGGCGGCAGGAAGGCCATCCTGGAGATCCACACCCGCGAGATCCCGCTCGCCCCCGACGTCGACCTCGCCCAGGTCGCCCGTACGACGCCGGGGATGACGGGTGCCGAACTGGCCAACCTCGCCAACGAGGCGGCCCTGCTCGCGGTCAAGCGGAAGCAGGACCGGGTGACGCAGGCGAACCTGTCCGAGGCCCTGGAAAAGGTCCAGCTCGGCGCCGAACGCCCGCTGGTGATGCCCGAGGAGGAACGCCGGCGCACCGCCTACCACGAGAGCGGACACGCCCTGCTGGGCATGCTGCAGCCCGGCGCCGACCCCGTTCGCAAGATCACCATCGTGCCGCGCGGGCGGGCGCTCGGCGTGACGCTGTCCACGCCGGACTCCGACAAGTACGCGTACACGGAGGAGTACCTCCGCGGCCGGATCATCGGGGCGCTCGGCGGGATGGCCGCCGAGCACGTCGTGTACGACGTGATCACGACCGGCTCGGAGAGCGACCTCGAACAGGTCACCCGGATCGCGCGCGGCATGGTCGGCCGCTGGGGCATGAGCGAACAGGTCGGCCGCCTCTCCGCCCTGCCCGGCGACGCCCAGCAGGCCTACGGGCTGGCCGCCGCCCCGGGCACCCTGGACGCCATCGACGACGAGATGCGGCGCGTCGTCGACGAGTGCTACGACGAGGCCGTCCGCAAACTGCGCGACCACCGCCGGCAACTCGACGCCCTGGCCGAGGCGCTGCTGGCCCGCGAGACACTGGACGAGGCGGAGGCCTACCGGATCGCCGGGATCACCCGGCTGACGAAGGACGACCCGGAGGCCTGAGGGCCGACGTCCCCGCCCCCGCCCGCGGACGCCCGGGGCGGGGACGGACGCCGGTGTGCCGTCAGCGCGTGCGGGCGACGAGGTACCGGAACACGTTCGGCATCCACACCGTTCCGTCCGGCCGCCGGTGGGGGTGCAGCGCCTCGGCCAGTTCCTTCTCCACCTGTTCCCGGCCGGCGGCGGTGATCGCCGCGTCGAACAGCCCCGTCGACAGCAGCCCGCGCACCGCGCTGCCTTCGTCGGCGTATCCGAAGGGGCACGCCACGCGGCCGGACCCGTCCGGTGCGAGTCCGGCCCGGTGGGCGACCTCCTCCAGGTCGTCGCGCAGGGCCGGGCGCCGGCTTCCCGCGCTGCGCAGCGGATCCGCCAGCTTGGTCGCCACGCGCAGCACCGATGTCGTGGCGCACCGCTCCGGTGGCCCCCAGCCGGCCAGCACCACGGCCGTGCCCCGGGCGGCGAGCGGCGTCGCCTCCGCGAGCAGCGCGGCCAGGCCGTCCGAGTCGCCCGCGAGGCATCCGACGGGCTCGAAGGCGGTCACGAGGGTGAACGCGGGCGCCGACGGGTCCCGCGCGTCGCGGGGGAGACCCTCGACGATCCGGGCGTCCGCACGCGCGGGTGCGTCCGGTGCCGCGGGCGCCCCGGACAGCAGCCGCTGCCGTGCGAGGGCCAGCCGCTCCGGGGAGCCGGAGTCGACGCCGGTGACGGCGGCTCCCCGTGCGGCGGCCATGAGCAGGGCCAGCCCGGAACCGCAGCCCAGCCCCAGCATCCGGGTGCCACCGCCGACGTCCAGCCGCTCGTAGACGGCCTCGTGGAGCGGCACGAGCATCCGCTCCTGTATCTCGGACCAGTCACGCGCACGTGCATCCAGGTCCACGCCGGGCGTCGCCCTCGCGTGGGGTGAGTGCTGCCGCACGAGCGTAGGTGTCATAGGAAAGTGCCCCAATCGCCGACCGTTGCCGATGTGCCCGATTCCATGGCCCCCGTGCAGTGCGCTCGCACTCCCCCCGTATGTCAGGTAACTCCGGGCTCGCCGTGGCGTCCAGTGGTAGCGAGGGCCGGGTTGCCCGATCCCCGCCCGAGTGGCGAGATTTCACTTCCCGGCAACGTGCGCCTGGCCGTGCGGTGGGCTCGGCGGCCCTCCCCGGGCTCTCCGGCGGATGGCCTGATCGTGCCGGTCGGCGATGACAGTGGGTGGCGGCGGCGCCGGACGGGCCGTTTCGGCCATGCCCGGCGGGCCGCCCGGGCACTCCACGGTGCCCGAAGGGCCCCGGGGGCGGGGCGGCGCCGCACGCCGGCGGCCGACCGGGTAACGTCACGCACGTCGCTACGCCCGCCGAGGCGGCGCCCCCTCGCCCGGACGGCGGCCGAAACGTCCCTTGCGCGTCCGCGAGCCCCCGCACCCCGGCGCGTGGACGGGGCCTACGCGCCGGCGCGTACGCCGTACTACGCACCAGCTTGGTACGAGCTGTGAGGCTTCTCCGCAGATCAGCGCACCCGCCCTCGTCACGACGCATCAGCGGCAACTGACGGGTACGTGCAAATTATTTGGGATGCCCCGGAATAGGAACACAGCGGCACCCCGGCTCGTTGTCATTACGTGAGCACGACACCACCTGTTCTCGCCGCAGAGCTGGCGCAGGCGTGGGCCGACATTCAGCGGCACCACCCCGAGCTGCCCGATCTTGCCGCGCCCGAGTCCCTGATCGGAGAGTCGTCGTCCGCCTGCGGGCACGAACTCTCCTTCGAACGACTGCTTCACGAGGCAGTCCACGGCATCGCCGCCGCGCGTGGAGTGCGCGACACCTCGCGCGCCGGCCGCTACCACAACCGACGATTCCTCGCGATCGCCGAGGAGCTGGGCCTGGACCACCCCGAGGAGCCGCATCCCAGCAGCGGCTTCTCCCTGGTCACGCTCACTCCCGAGGCGAAGCGCCGCTACCGGCCGACGGTCGAGCGCCTCCAGCGCGCGCTGAAGGCCCACACCGCCGCGACCGCGACCGACTCGGCCCGCAGCTTCCGCGGTCCGGCCGCCCGCCACGGTTCCTCCGGCGGCGGGGTGCGCGTGAAGGCGGTGTGCGACTGCGGCCGCAATGTGCGCGTCGTCCCGTCGGTCCTGGCGCAGGCCCCCATCGTGTGCGGCGGCTGCGGCAAGCCGTTCCGCATCCCGGAGGTGGTCGGTGCGGCGGCGGGCTGACGGTCCGGCTGCTCGTGGCGGCCGGACCGTGAGCCAGTGCCCCCGGTCGGGAGGGGTCGGGAGCGTGTGGCAGAATGGACAGCTGTACTCGACAGCCGCACAGGACCCCTCTCTCCTCCGGCTGACGCGTCCGTCGGGCACTCGGGTACCGCAACCCCACGCGGCTCTCCCGCCGTGCCCAACCACGTCAATCCAGGAGAATCCACTCCCGTGGCAGTCAAGATCAAGCTGAAGCGTCTGGGCAAGATCCGTTCGCCTCACTACCGCATCGTCGTCGCCGACTCCCGTACCCGCCGTGACGGCCGGGCCATCGAGGAGATCGGCAAGTACCACCCGACGTACAACCCGTCGGTGATGGAGGTCGACGCCGAGCGCGTGGCCTACTGGCTCGGTGTCGGCGCCCAGCCGACCGAGCCCGTGCTCGCCATCCTGAAGAAGACCGGCGACTGGCAGAAGTTCAAGGGCGAGCCCGCCCCGGCGCCGCTGCTGCAGCCGGCCGAGAAGTCGGCCCGTCCGTCCTTCGAGGCGCTCGGCGGCGACGACGAGGGCAAGGGTGAGGCCATCACCCAGAAGAAGAAGGCCGAGAAGAAGGACGAGGCCGCCGCCGAGTCCGAGTCGACCGAGGCCTGAGCATGCTCGAGGAGGCTCTCGAGCACCTCGTGAAGGGCATCGTCGACAACCCTGACGATGTGCAGGTGGCCTCGCGCGACCTGCGCCGCGGGCGTGTGCTCGAGGTCCGGGTCCACCCGGACGACCTCGGCAAGGTGATCGGCCGCAACGGCCGCACCGCGCGCGCTCTGCGCACCGTCGTGGGCGCCATCGGCGGCCGCGGTGTCCGCGTCGACCTCGTCGACGTGGACCACGTCCGCTGACGCTTCGCAACGCAGCACCGGCTCGGGCCGGGGAAGGCCACAGGGCCGTCCCCGGCCCGCAGTCGTATGACAGGAGATCAAGCACAGTGCAGCTGGTAGTCGCGCGCATCGGCCGCGCCCACGGGATCAAGGGCGAGGTCACCGTCGAGGTCCGCACCGACGAGCCGGAACTGCGGCTCGGACCCGGTGCCGTACTGACCACCGACCCCGCCTCCGTCGGTCCGCTCACCATCGAGACCGGCCGGGTCCACAGCGGCCGCCTCCTGCTGCGGTTCGCCGGCGTGAGCGACCGCACCGCCGCCGAGGCGCTGCGCAACACCCTCCTCATCGCCGACGTCGACCCCGACGAACGGCCCGAGGAGGAGGACGAGTACTACGACCACCAGCTGATCGACCTCGACGTGGTGACCGTGGACGGCACCGAGGTCGGCCGCATCACCGAGATCTCCCACCTGCCCACCCAGGACCTGTTCGTCGTGGAGCGCCCCGACGGCACCGAGGTCTACGTGCCGTTCGTGTCCGAGATCGTCACGGAGGTCGACCTGGAGGAGCAGCGCGCCGTCATCGACCCGCCGCCGGGGCTGATCGACGACCGCGTGGAGATCGCCTCCTCCCGGGACGAGGACGCCGGCGCATGAGGCTCGACGTCGTCACGATCTTCCCCGAGTACCTGGAACCGCTGAACGTCTCCCTCGTCGGCAAGGCCCGCGCGCGCGGACAGCTCGACGTCCGGGTGCACGACCTGCGCGACTGGACCTACGACCGGCACAACACCGTCGACGACACCCCGTACGGGGGTGGCCCCGGCATGGTGATGAAGACCGGGCCGTGGGGCGACGCGCTGGACTCCGTGCTGGCCGACGGCTACGAGGCGGGCCACGGCGAGCCCGCCCTCATCGTGCCGACGCCCAGCGGCCGGCCCTTCACCCAGGAACTCGCCGTCCACTTCTCCGAGCGCCCCTGGCTGATCTTCACGCCCGCCCGCTACGAGGGCATCGACCGCCGCGTCATCGACGAGTACGCGACCCGGATGCCCGTGTACGAGGTGTCCATCGGCGACTACGTCCTCGCCGGCGGCGAGGCGGCCGTGCTCGTCGTCACCGAGGCCGTGGCACGGCTGCTGCCGGGCGTCCTGGGCAACGCCGAGTCCCACCGGGACGACTCCTTCGCCCCCGGCGCCATGGCCGGCCTCCTGGAGGGCCCCGTCCACACCAAGCCGCCCCTGTGGCGCGGGCGCGGCATCCCGGACGTGCTGCTCAGCGGCCACCACGGCAGGATCGCCCGCTGGCGCCGCGACGAGGCCCTGCGGCGCACCACGGCCAACCGGCCCGACCTGATCGAGCGGTGCGAGCCCGCGGCCTTCGACAAGAAGGACCGCGAGATGCTCTCCATCCTGGGCTGGGAACCCGACCCGGACGGGGAGCCGTACGGCCGATTTTGGCGCAGGACGCCGGGCGTGGAAGAATAGGCCGCTGTTGTGCGTCCGTCCGGAGCGCGCCCCTGCCACAGGGGGACACGACGCCCGTCCCGACCCGCACGGCCCAGAATCCGAAACACCTAGTTTCCGTTGATGACCTGTGGCATCAGCGAGGAAAGCAGACGAAATGTCTCACCTGCTCGACACCGTCGACGCCGCGTCGCTGCGCAGCGACGTCCCGGCCTTCCGCCCCGGCGACACCGTCAACGTCCACGTGCGCGTCATCGAGGGCAACCGCTCCCGTGTGCAGCAGTTCAAGGGCGTAGTCGTCCGCCGCCAGGGTGCCGGCGTGCGCGAGACCTTCACGGTCCGCAAGGTCTCCTTCTCCGTCGGCGTCGAGCGCACCTTCCCGGTGCACACCCCGATCGTGGAGAAGATCGAGCTCGTCACCCGCGGTGACGTCCGCCGCGCCAAGCTGTACTACCTGCGCGAGCTGCGCGGCAAGGCCGCGAAGATCAAGGAGAAGCGCGAGAGCTGAGCGCACTCCGAGGTCCACGGCGGAGCCGGATAACATCTGGCTCCGATGGACACCGAAGCACAGCCCACGGAGCGCGACCGCTCCTCCCGCCCTTCCGGCACCGAGCAGACCTCGGACCCGGAAGGCCCGGAGGGACGGTCGCGTTCCGCGTTCTCGGCGTGGCTCGCCGACTGGGTGCCGGGCGGGCGGATCACCCTGGCCCTGCTCGTCCTCCTGACCCTCCTGCTGCTGGTCAGCACCTTCGTGCTGCGGCCGTTCCAGATCCCGAGCGGATCCATGGAGCGCGGATTGAGGATCGGCGACCGGGTTCTCGTAAACAAGTTGGCGTACCGTTTCGACGGCCGGCCGCAGCGGGGCGACATCGTCGTGTTCGACGGCACCGGGTTCTTCGGGCACGGCGACTACATCAAACGCGTTGTCGGTGTGGGCGGGGACCACGTGGTGTGCTGCAGCAAGGAGGGGAGGGTCCAGGTGAACGACCGTGCGGTCGACGAGTCGGGATTCCTGTACCCGGGCGACAGTCCCTCCGTCGTGCCCTTCGACGTCGTCGTGCCCGACGGCACCCTGTTCGTCCTCGGTGACCACCGCGACGACTCCAGCGACTCCCGCGACCACCTCGGGTCGCCGGGCGGCGGAATGGTCCCGGTGGACAAGGTGATCGGCCGCGCCGACTGGATCGTCTGGCCCTTCGGCCACGCCACCCACCTCGACCGCCCGGACGCCTACGCGCGCGTGCCGGCGCCGGCCGCCAAGGGCGCCGATGGGTAGCCGGGGCAAGCCGCGCGGGGCGCCCAGCAGTCCCGCCGAGGACCTGCTGCCCACCGGGTCACGGCGCGCCGCCGCCCCGTCCGGCGGCCGGTCCCGTGCCGAACGGCGCAAGCTCCAGCGCAAGGTCAAGCGCCGCCGCAGGCGCGGTGCCGTCAAGGAGGTGCCGCTGCTCATCGGCGTCGCCGTCCTCATCGCGCTGGTCCTGAAGACCTTCCTCGTCCAGGCCTTCGTCATCCCGTCGGGCTCCATGGAGCAGACCATCCGGATCGGCGACCGGGTCCTGGTCGACAAGCTCACGCCCTGGTTCGGCTCCCGGCCGCAGCGCGGGGACGTCGTCGTCTTCCGCGATCCCGGCGGCTGGCTCCAGGGCGAGCAGACCACCAAGAAGGACGACCCCGTCGTCGTCAAGCAGGTCAAGGAGGGCCTCGCCTTCATCGGCCTGCTGCCGTCCGACGACGAGAAGGACCTCATCAAGCGGGTCGTCGGCGTCGGCGGGGACCACGTCAAGTGCTGCGACGTCCAGGGGCGGATCACCGTCAACGGCGTTCCCCTGAACGAGGACTACCTGTACCCCGGCGACACGCCCTCCACGACGCCGTTCGACGTCACCGTCCCCGACGGGCGGCTGTGGGTGATGGGCGACCACCGGTCCAACTCCGCCGACTCCCGGGCCCACCAGGACACCGACCACGGAACGGTCTCCGAGGACGAGGTGGTCGGGCGGGCCATGGTGATCGCCTGGCCGTTCGGTCACTGGACCACTCTGGACGAACCGAGAACGTACGCGTCCGTGTCCGACTCGGCCTCCGGTTCGGCCGCTGTCTCCGCGCCGTCGCATAGGGTTGCCCCCGACGAACCGAACGCAAAGATTCAACTCCCGATCCCTGCGGAACTCCCGCTCGTTATGGGAGTGGTGGGCCTGCGCCGTGCACGGGGCAGGCGGTGGCAGAGAGTAAGGAGTTGGCGTGGGGGATGTGGCGGTAGGCGCACGGTCCGGTCACGACGGCGAGGAGCACCCGGGACGCCCCACGGAAGCGGACGGCCCCTCCACGGGCGGCGCCCAGGCCTTCGCGAGCGACTCCGGGACGGCCGAGGACGGCAGGGTGACGGACGAACAGAACGGGACCGAGGACGAGGGAGTGGGCGGGACTCCGCCCCCCAAGCGTGCCCCGGGCAAGAAGCAGCGTTCCTTCTGGAAGGAACTGCCGATCCTCATCGGCATCGCGCTGGTGCTGGCGCTGCTGATCAAGACCTTCCTGGTGCAGGCGTTCTCGATCCCGTCCGCATCGATGCAGAACACCCTCACGGAGGGTGACCGCGTCCTGGTCGACAAGCTCACCCCGTGGTTCGGCTCGGAGCCGGAGCGCGGCGAGGTCGTCGTCTTCCACGACCCCGACCAGTGGCTGGCCGGCGAGCCGACCCCCGAGCCGAACGCGCTGCAGACGGTCCTGAGCTGGATCGGCCTAATGCCGTCCGCGGACGAGAAGGACCTGATCAAGCGCGTCATCGGCGTCGGCGGCGACACGGTCGAGTGCAACGGCACGGGCCCGCTCAAGGTCAACGGCATGGCGCTGAACGAGCCGTACGTCTACCCCGGCAACACGCCGTGCAGCGACGACGACCAGGGCGGCCGGTTCAAGGTGACCGTTCCCGAGGGCTCCATCTGGGTCATGGGCGACCACCGGCAGAACTCCGCGGACTCCCGCTACAACCAGTCGGACAAGCACGGTGGCATGGTCCCCGTGAAGGAGGTCGTCGGCCGCGCCATCGTGGTCGCCTGGCCGATCAACCACTGGGACACCCTGCCGGTCCCCGACACCTTCGACCAGGCCGGCCTGAAGAACCCGCCGTCGGCCGCCGCGGCGCTCACGGTCGCACCCCAGGGCCTCGCGCTCGCCGGTGTCGTCCCGGTCGTCTGGTGGCGCCGCAGGAGGACCGCCCCCGTCGAGACCCGCTGACGCACCGCGGAGCCCGTCCGTCCGGTCCGGCCGATCCCCGAGCCGGAAGGGGCTGCCCCCTGCGGGTACTGCCCGGTAGGGTGCGGATCCATGGGTGGCGAGAGCACGACACGTACGGCCCCGCACGGCGGCGGCACGAGCAAGGCCCCGACGGGCGGCAGGACCGGTCAGCGGCTGTCGAACGTCGCCGTGGCGCTGGGCCTGGTGCTGTTCCTCGGCGGGTTCGCCTGGGGAGCGGTGGTCTACCGGCCCTACACCGTGCCGACCAGCTCCATGACGCCGACGATCCACGCCGGTGACCGGGTGCTCGCGCAGCGGATCGACGGCACGGACGTCCGCCGCGGCGACGTCGTCGTCTTCGAGGACGCGACCTGGGCCAACGCCCCCATGGTCAAGCGCGTCGTGGCGATCGGCGGGGACACCGTCG
The DNA here is from genome assembly GCF_056173025.1 of Streptomyces sp. 63XJN7_1_ISO-PGPR-S23-121. NCBI lineage: Bacteria > Bacillati > Actinomycetota > Actinomycetes > Kitasatosporales > Streptomycetaceae > Streptomyces > Streptomyces sp. 63XJN7_1_ISO-PGPR-S23-121. Next base: position 1,607,757 of record NZ_CM149653.1, read on the forward strand.
CCTGCTGCCAGAAGGGCAAGCTCACGGTCAACGGCAAGGTGATCGACGAGCCCTATCTGCCCTCCGGTACGCCGGCCGAGATCACCGACTTCCCGACCGTGACCGTCCCCGAGGGGCGCCTGTTCCTGCTCGGCGACGAGCGCGACAACTCCGTGGACTCCACCGCCCACCTCACCGACGCGGCGGGCGGCACCGTGTCGCGCGGCGCCGTGAACGCCCGCGTGGACGCCGTGGCCTGGCCCATGAACGGCATGCTCCCGCGGCCGTCGGGTTTCGAGACGCTGGGCGGCCTCTCCTCGCCGGGTCCGCTGCGCACGGTCGTCGCGATGGTGATCGCCGGAGCCGTGCTGATCCTCGGCGGCGCCGCGTACGGCCCGATCGCCAAGCGGGCCGCCGCCTCCCGTGCCCGGGCCGGGACGGAGCCCGCCGGTGGCCGCTGAGCCGACGGGGGGCCAGGACACCTACGAGGGCGGGCTGCGCAAGGTCGCCCGTGTGGTGCTGCTCGACCCCGAGGACCGCATCCTGCTGCTGCACGGCCACGAGCCGGACGACCCGGCCGACGACTGGTGGTTCACCCCCGGTGGCGGCGTGGAGGGCGACGAGACCCGCGAGGAGGCCGCCCGGCGGGAGCTCGAGGAGGAGACCGGCATCACCGACGTCGAACTCGGCCCCGTGCTGTGGCGGCGCCGGTGCTCCTTCCCGTTCGCGGGCCGCCGCTGGGACCAGGACGAGTGGTACTACCTGGCCCGCACCACCCAGACCGCCACCCAGGCCGTGGGCCTGACCGAACTGGAGCGGCGCAGTGTCGCCGGAGCACGCTGGTGGACGTGCCGGGAACTGAGCCGCGCCCATGAGACGGTGTATCCGACCAGACTCGCCGAGCTGCTGCGCACGCTGCTCGACGAGGGTCCCCCGGCCGGTCCGGTGACCCTGGACACCGAAATCGTCTGAGGGCACGCGGGACTGGCGCACAATGGGGGGATCGCACGGCTGAAGGGGAACATGCCATGAGCGCCGAGGACCTCGAGAAGTACGAGACCGAGATGGAGCTCAAGCTCTACCGGGAGTACCGCGACGTCGTCGGTCTGTTCAAATACGTGATCGAGACCGAGCGGCGGTTCTACCTCACCAACGACTACGAGATGCAGGTGCACTCGGTCCAGGGCGAGGTGTTCTTCGAGGTCTCCATGGCCGACGCCTGGGTGTGGGACATGTACCGGCCGGCCCGATTCGTGAAGCAGGTGAGGGTACTGACGTTCAAGGACGTGAACATCGAGGAGCTCAACAAGAGCGACCTGGAGCTCCCCGGCGGGTGACGGAGTTATCCACAACCGGTGAGTAGTTCACCGTGAGCGACGGGATCGGTCCCGCTGCGTGATCGTTGGCGCCGGAGGTGGTGCCGACATGAACGCACGAGGTGCGCTGGGCAAGTACGGCGAGACGCTCGCCGCCCGCCGGCTGGGCGAGGCCGGACTGACGGTCCTGGAGCGGAACTGGCGCTGCGGCCGGGCCGGCGAGATCGACATCGTCGCCCGGGACGGGGACGTCCTGGTCGTCTGCGAGGTCAAGACCCGCAGGGGCGGCGCGTTCGAGCACCCGATGGCCGCCGTGACCCCCGACAAGGCGGAACGGCTGCGTCGTCTCGCCGAGCGCTGGATCCAGACCCACGGGGGAGCCCCGCCCGGAGGCGTCCGCATCGACCTGGTGGGCGTGCTCCTGCCGCGACGCGGCGCACCCGTCGTCGAGCACGCCCGGGGGGTGGCGTGATGGGGTTCGCGCGTACGTGCTCCGTGGCGCTGGTCGGCGTCGAAGGCGTGGTGGTCGAGGTCCAGGCCGACCTCGAACCGGGTGTGGCGGCGTTCACGCTGGTGGGGCTGCCGGACAAGAGCCTGACCGAGAGCCGGGACCGGGTCCGGGCGGCGGTGGTGAACTCGGGCGCGGAGTGGCCGCAGAAGAAGCTGACGGTGGGGCTCAGCCCGGCGTCGGTGCCCAAGAGCGGCAGCGGATTCGACCTCGCTGTCGCCGCGGCCGTGCTCGGCGCCGCCGAGCGGATCGACCCGCGGGTGCTGGCCGACATCCTCATGATCGGGGAACTGGGCCTCGACGGACGGGTGCGGCCGGTCCGCGGCATCCTGCCCGCGGTGCTGGCCGCGGCCGAGGCCGGGTACGAGCAGGTCGTCGTGCCCGAGTGCGCCGCCGCCGAGGCGTCCCTGGTGCCCGGCGTGTCCGTCCTCGGCGTGCGCAGCCTGCGCCAGCTGATCGCCGTCCTCGCCGACGAACCCGTACCGGAGGAGGAGCAGGACCGGCAGGGCGGGCCCGACCCGCTCATGGCCGGCCTGCGCATGCCCGGCACGGGCGCGGCCACGGGGATGCACAGCATGGGCGCGGCCCAGTACGGCCACGACAACGACCTCGCCGACGTCGTCGGCCAGACCTCGGCGCGTACGGCGGTGGAGGTCGCCGCCGCGGGCGGGCACCACCTGTTCCTCGAGGGCCCGCCCGGCGCCGGCAAGACCATGCTCGCCGAGCGGCTGCCGGCCGTCCTGCCCCGCCTCGGCCGGACGGAGTCGCTGGAGGTCACCGCGGTGCACTCGGTGGCGGGGCTCCTGCCGCCGGGCAAACCCCTCATCGACGTCGCCCCCTACTGCGCGCCGCACCACTCCGCCACGATGCAGGCCCTCGTCGGCGGCGGGCCCGGCGTGGCACGGCCCGGAGCCGTGTCCCTCGCACACCGGGGTGTGCTCTTCCTGGACGAGACCCCCGAATTCAGCAGCCACGCCCTCGACGCGCTGCGCCAGCCGCTGGAGGCCGGGCACGTCGTCATCGCCCGCAGCGCGGGCGTGGTGCGGTTCCCGGCACGCTTCCTGATGGTGCTGGCCGCCAACCCCTGTCCGTGCGGGCGGTTTTCGCGGAGGGACGACCTGTGCGAGTGCTCGCCCGCGTCGATCCGCCGCTACCAGGCCAGGCTGTCCGGACCGCTGCTCGACCGGGTCGACCTCCGCGTCGAGGTGGACCGGGTCACACGCAGGGAGCTCGCGGGGGACGGCGTCCGGGGCGACTCCACCGCCACCGTCGCCGACCGGGTGCGGGGCGCGCGTGAACGGGCCGCCACCCGCCTCGCCGGCACCCCGTGGCACTCGAACAGCGAAGTGCCCGGACGCGAGCTGCGCAGCCGCTGGCCCGCGGCGCCCGGCGCCCTGGACGACGCGGAGCGCTGCCTGGAGCGGGGCGTGCTCACGGCACGGGGCCTGGACCGGGTCCTGCGCGTCGCCTGGACCGTCGCGGACCTCGTCGGACACGACCGGCCCGACGCGGGGGACGTCGCCCTGGCACTCCAGCTCCGCACGGGGGTGCCGCGCGGCGTTCCCATGGCACTGAGGGCGCTGACATGAACGGGGACGAGGAGACGCCCGGGGGCGACCGGGCCGGCCAGGAGGGTGAGGGCGCGGGCGGCAGCGGGGGCGACGGTGCCGCTCAGGGGGCCTGCCGGGCCCGGTACGACGGCGGGGGCCCGCGTTGCGACGGGGCGGACGACGGGCCGGCGGAGGGCGAGCTGTTGGGCCGGGTCTTCCTCACCCGGGTCGTCGAGCCCGGCGACGAGACCGGCGGACGGTGGGTGCGGGAGCTCGGGGCCCCGGAGGTGGTCCGGCGACTCCGGGAGGGCGGACGTGCCCTGCCGGGGGTGTCCGGGAAGCGGTGGGCCGGGCTCTGCTCCAGGGCCGCCCTGGCCGACCCGCACGGGGACCTCGCCGTGGCACGGGCGGCCGGGGTGCGGTTCGTGGTGCCCGGCGACGCCGAGTGGCCCCGTCAGCTCGACGACCTGGGAGACGCCCGGCCCCTCGGACTGTGGGTGCGCGGCCGGCCCAGCCTGCGGATGTGGGCCCTGCGGTCGGTGGCGGTGGTGGGCGCCCGCGCCTGCACCGAGTACGGCGCGCACATGGCGACCACCCTCGCGGCCGGTCTGGCCGAACTCGGCTGGGTCGTGGTGTCCGGCGGAGCCTACGGCGTCGACGGCGCCGCCCACCGCGGTGCCCTCGGCGCCGGCGGAGCCACCGCGGCAGTCCTGGCCTGCGGCGTCGACCGCCCCTACCCGCCCGGCCACACCGGGCTGATCACCAGGATCGCGGACCAGGGACTGGTCGTCGGGGAACTGCCGCCGGGCGACCACCCGACACCCAGCAGGTTCGTCCTGCGCAACCGCGTGATCGCCGCGCTCACCCGGGGCACCGTCGTCGTCGAGGCCGCCCTGCGCAGCGGCTCCCTGGTCACCGCGCGGGCGGCGCAGCGTCTGGGCCGGCACACCATGGGGGTGCCCGGACCGGCCACCAGCGGGCTGTCCGCGGGAGTGCACGAGCTGCTGCGCGGCGAGGCCGTGCTCGTCACCGACGCCGCGGAGGTCGTCGAACTCGTCGGCGACATGGGGGAACTGGCCCCGGACCGGCGGGGCCCGGTGCTGCCCACCGACCTGCTGGAACCCCGGACCCGGCAGGTGCTGGCCGGGCTCCCCGCGCGCGGAACGGCGGCGGCGTCCGACGTCGCGCGCCGCGCACAGACCACGCAGGACGACGCGGTCGCGAGGCTGTACGAGCTTCGAGCACTCGGTTACGTCGAACGACACGGCGACGGCTGGAAGTTGACACGCCAGGCGATGATCCCGGTCCGTGGCGGCCGGAGCCCCTGTTGACCGAGCGTGTTCGGCCGTCCGGGGGAAGCCCGATGCCCTTGGGGATTCCCGCAGTTGGGGGATCGCGGTGATCACGCTGAGCGATCCCCGTTCCCCCTGCGGGGCGTTCCGCGGAGCGTATCCGTGCGCGACCCCCAGTCGTTCTTCGCACACCGCGACAGGCCAGTCACGCTACGCTCACGAGGGCCCCGCGCAGACCGGCGACAACAGGCGACAACCAGACAACGGACCGACGGCCTCCCAGGCCCACCACATGACGGCAGAACGGCACAAGGCGACGAATGCCCCAGCACACCTCCGGGTCCGACCGGGCGGCGCTCCCCCCAGCCGCCCGCGACGGTGGCAGCGTGCGACCGCCCGCCCCCTCGACGCTCGACGAGCTGTGGCGGTCGTACAAGGCGACGGGGGACGAGCGGCTGCGGGAACAGCTGATCCTGCACTACTCGCCCCTGGTGAAGTACGTGGCGGGCCGGGTGAGCGTGGGGCTCCCGCCCAACGTCGAGCAGGCGGACTTCGTCTCCTCCGGGGTGTTCGGGCTGATCGACGCGATCGAGAAGTTCGACGTGGACCGGGAGATCAAGTTCGAGACCTACGCGATCACCCGGATCCGGGGCGCGATGATCGACGAACTGCGGGCACTGGACTGGATCCCGCGGTCCGTGCGGCAGAAGGCGCGGAGCGTGGAGCGGGCCTACGCGACCCTGGAGGCCCGGCTGCGGCGGACCCCGTCGGAGGGTGAGGTGGCCGGCGAGATGGGGATCGCGGTGGAGGACCTGCACGCGGTCTTCAGCCAGCTGTCGCTGGCCAATGTCGTGGCCCTGGAGGAGCTGCTGCACGCCGGGGGCGAGGGCGGGGGCCGGCTCAGCCTCATGGACACCCTGGAGGACACCGCCGCCGACAACCCGGTGGAGGTCGCCGAGGACCGCGAACTGCGGAGGTTCCTGGCGCGGGCGATCAACACCCTGCCGGAACGGGAGAAGACCGTCGTCACCCTGTACTACTACGAGGGACTCACCCTCGCCGAGATCGGCAACGTGCTGGGCGTGACCGAGAGCCGGGTCAGCCAGATCCACACCAAGTCCGTACTGCAGCTGCGGGCGAAACTGGCCGCATTCGGTCGCTGACCCGGCCCTACGTCCCCCGGCCGGACGTGTCGGCGGCCGGGGCGGGCGACTCCGGGACCGGGCGGTCGACTCCCGAACGGGGGAACGCCTCCGTAAAGTGGTGACGTGCCAAGGATTCGAGCGGCCTCCGTGGCCGAGCACCGGTCGATGCAGCGTGCCGCCCTGCTGGACGCGGCACGCTCCCTGCTGTCCGACGGCGGGACGGAGGCGCTGACCTTCCCCGCCCTCGCAGAGCGGACGGGTCTCGCCCGTTCGTCCGTCTACGAGTACTTCCGGTCGCGGGCGGCGGTGGTCGAGGAGCTGTGCGCCGTCGACTTCCCCGTCTGGGCCGCGGAGGTCGAGGCGGCGATGGAGCGCGAGGCGACACCCGAGGGGAAGGTCGAGGCGTATGTGCGCAGGCAGCTCGACCTGGTCGGCGACCGGCGGCACCGGGCCGTGGTGGCCATCTCCGCGAGCGAACTGGACGCCGGCGCCCGCGAGAAGATCCGGGCGGCGCACGGTGGCCTGATCGCGATGATCATCGAGGCGCTGGGCCGGATGGGGCACGAGCAGCCGCGGCTGGCGGCGATGCTGCTCCAGGGTGTCGTGGACGCGGCCGTGCGGCGGATCGAGCTCGGGGCGGCCGAGGAGCCGGCGGTGATCACCGAGGCGGCGGTCGCCATGGCGCTGCGGGGCGTCCGGGGCTGACCGCCCGTTCGCCCGTCGAGGCCCCGGTGCAGCGGATGTCCGGCGTCCCGTCCCCGGAACGGGTGCACGGCCGGATGTCGGTTCAACGGCCGGACGCCGATTCATCGGAGCGTGCCGGCCGTGCCTCCCGGGCCGGTCAGGCACCGGGCGGCGACGGGGCTCGCGGCCCGGCGGGCAGGGGGACTCCCAGCACCGGCAGGAGTCTCGACGGGCCCGCGCCGAGCAGCCACGGCGGCAGCAGCGCCAGCGGGTTCAGATAGACCTCCCCCCTCAGCACCCCCCAGTGCAGGCACGCCGAACAGTGGGAGCCCGCCGGCTCCGCCCTGCCCAGCAGGCCGCCCGCGGCGACCTCGTCGCCCTCGCGCACCGACGCCCGTACCGGCTCGTACGTCGTCCGCAGCGGCGGGTCGCCCGTCCCCGTCAGCTCCAGCGACACGACGCCCCTCCCGGCGACCCGCCCCGCGAAGGACACCCGTCCGGCGGCCACCGCCCGCACGGCGGTCCCGGCCGGCGCCGCGAGGTCCACGCCGCGGTGCCCCGGCCCGTACGGCGTCGCCGGAGGCTCCCAGCCCCGCAGGACCGCGGGCCGGGTGCCGACCGGCCAGAACCGGGCCACGGCCGGCACCACCGGGCCCGGCTCCCGCCCGGGCCCCGCGACGGCGGCCGTCACCGGCGTCGCCGCCGCCCCCTTCGGTCGTGGCGGTCCCGGGGTCATGACGGCCGCCACCGCCACCCACAGCACCGTCACCCACGTGCACACACCCGCACACCGCCTCGCTCGCATGCGAGAACCGTCCCGCACCGGGGCCGGCCGCCGTCCGGCCCTGTGGAGAACCCGCCGGTTGTGGACAGCCGCGTCACCCGGCGCCCCTCCGGTCCCGTACACTTCTGGTGGCGATCCGGGTGACCGGGTCGACTTCGCACGCCCCGACACGAGGCCGTCAAAAATCTCGTGTCAGCGCCCCTCGGTCCCTTGTGGCACGGCGCATCGCGGGCGTCAGGCGCGGGAGCCGTCCGGCTTCCGCGGCACAACCGAGAAACTCAAGGAGATACGGCCATGGCCGTCGTCACGATGCGGGAGCTGCTGGAGAGCGGCGTCCACTTCGGTCACCAGACCCGTCGCTGGAACCCGAAGATGAAGCGCTTCATCTTCACCGAGCGCAACGGCATCTACATCATCGACCTGCTCCAGTCGCTGTCGTACATCGACCGCGCCTACGAGTTCGTCAAGGAGACCGTCGCCCACGGCGGCACGGTCATGTTCGTCGGCACGAAGAAGCAGGCGCAGGAGGCCATCGCCGAGCAGGCCACCCGCGTCGGCATGCCCTACGTCAACCAGCGCTGGCTGGGCGGCATGCTCACCAACTTCTCGACCGTCTACAAGCGCCTGCAGCGCCTGAAGGAGCTCGAGCAGATCGACTTCGAGGACGTGGCCGCCTCCGGCCTCACCAAGAAGGAGCTGCTGGTCCTCTCCCGCGAGAAGGCCAAGCTGGAGAAGACCCTCGGCGGTATCCGCGAGATGTCCAAGGTGCCCAGCGCCGTCTGGATCGTGGACACCAAGAAGGAGCACATCGCGGTCGGCGAGGCCCGGAAGCTCAACATCCCGGTCGTCGCCATCCTCGACACCAACTGCGACCCCGACGAGGTCGACTACAAGATCCCGGGCAACGACGACGCGATCCGCTCCGTCACCCTGCTCACCCGTGTGATCGCCGACGCCGTCGCCGAGGGCCTCATCGCCCGCTCCGGTGTCGCCACCGAGGGCAAGGGCGACAAGGCCGCCGGCGAGCCGCTGGCCGCGTGGGAGCGCGACCTGCTCGAGGGCGAGAAGAAGGCCGACGAGGCGGAGAAGCCGGCCGAGGCCGCTGCCGAGGCTCCGGCTGAGGCCCCCGCCGAGGCTGCTGCCGAGGCCCCCGCCGAGGCCGCTGCCGAGACCCCGGCCGAGGCCCCTGCCGCGGACGCCGAGCAGGCCTGACCCCTCACCACCTTCGGGTGCTGGACGGCGGGGACCACACCAGTCCCCGCCGTCCGGCCCGTAGATCTTCAGACTTCGAGAGAGATTCCGGAATCATGGCGAACTACACCGCCGCCGACGTCAAGAAGCTTCGTGAGCTCACGGGCGCCGGCATGATGGACTGCAAGAAGGCGCTGGACGAGGCCGAGGGCAACGTGGAGAAGGCCGTCGAGGCGCTCCGCATCAAGGGCCAGAAGGGCGTCGCCAAGCGCGAGGGCCGCTCCGCCGAGAACGGCGCCGTCGTCTCGATCCTCGCCGACGACAACACCTCGGGTGTCCTCGTCGAGCTGAAGTGCGAGACGGACTTCGTCGCCAAGGGCGAGAAGTTCCAGGCCGTCGCCACGGCCATCGCCGAGCACGTCGCGAAGGCCGCCCCGGCCGACCTCGAGGCCCTGCTCGCCTCCGAGATCGAGCCCGGCAAGACCGTCCAGGCGTTCGTGGACGAGGCCAACGCCAACCTGGGCGAGAAGATCGTCCTGGACCGCTTCGCGCAGTTCTCCGGCGGCTTCGTGACCGCGTACATGCACCGCACGATGCCCGACCTGCCCCCGCAGATCGGTGTCCTCGTCGAGCTGGACAAGTCGAACGCCGAGATCGCCAAGGGCGTCGCCCAGCACATCGCCGCCTTCGCGCCGAAGTACCTCTCCAAGGAGGACGTCCCGGCCGAGGTCGTCGAGTCCGAGCGTCGCGTCGCCGAGGAGACCACCCGCGCCGAGGGCAAGCCCGAGGCCGCCCTGCCGAAGATCGTCGAGGGTCGCCTCAACGGCTTCTTCAAGGACGCCACGCTGCTGGGCCAGCCCTACGCGCTCGACAACAAGAAGTCCGTCCAGAAGGTGCTGGACGAGGCCGGTGTCACCCTGAAGCGCTTCACGCGCATCAAGGTCGGCATCTGAGTCCGTACCGCGACGGACGCCCGACCCCGGTAGGGTCGACAGCAGTCGTCCGCGCCGTTGCCGTCTGCCGCTGCGCACATGCGCGTGGCGGCGGACGACAGCAGATCTGACGAGGAGGCCATTGCCGCGTATGGGATGCGAAACACGCCCCCACCGGCAATGGCCTTCTTCGTGTGTGTGACCCACGTAAAAGAGGCGAGATCTCCATGACCACCAAGGCCGAGAAGAGCGACGACGGCAAAGTACGCGGCCGCTTCATGCTGAAGCTGTCCGGAGAGGCCTTCTCCGGCGGTGGGGGCCTGGGCGTCGACCCCGACGTGGTGCACGCCATCGCCCGCGAGATCGCGGCCGTCGTCCGCGACGGTGCGCAGATCGCCATCGTCATCGGCGGCGGCAACTTCTTCCGCGGCGCCGAACTGCAGGTGCGCGGCATGGACCGCGCCCGCTCCGACTACATGGGCATGCTCGGCACCGTCATGAACTGCCTGGCCCTCCAGGACTTCCTGGAGAAGGAAGGCGTCGACTGCCGCGTGCAGACCGCCATCACCATGGGCCAGGTCGCCGAGCCCTACATCCCGCTGCGCGCCGTGCGCCACCTGGAGAAGGGCCGCGTGGTCATCTTCGGTGCCGGTATGGGCATGCCGTACTTCTCCACCGACACCACCGCCGCGCAGCGCGCCCTCGAGATCGACGCCGAGGCCCTGCTCATGGGCAAGAACGGCGTGGACGGGGTCTACGACTCCGACCCGAAGACCAACCCGGACGCCGTGAAGTTCGACGCCCTCGGCTACGGCGAGGTCATCACCCGCGACCTGAAGGTCGCCGACGCCACGGCCGTCACGCTCTGCCGCGACAACAGCCTCCCGATCGTGGTCTTCGAGCTCCTGAAAGAGGGCAATATCGCCCGCGCCGTCAAGGGTGAGAAGATCGGCACGCTTGTGGGTGACCAAGACAGCCGGGACTGACCGGAGCACCACCCCCTGTCCGCGGACGCCACCTGTCCGGGGGACGGACGGGACGGGGCCGGGCCGGGGGATGGACAATGTCCCACCGGTCGGGAACCGTGCAGGAAGAAGACGCGACGCAGCCGGCCGCGGCCCCGACGGGACCGCAGCCGGGCCTACTCAAGACACGCAGGAGCAAGTGGTGATCGAAGAGACCCTCCTCGAGGCCGAGGAGAAGATGGAGAAGGCCGTCGTGGTCGCCAAGGAGGACTTCGCCGCGATCCGCACCGGTCGTGCGCACCCGGCGATGTTCAACAAGATCGTGGCCGACTACTACGGCGCGCCGACGCCGATCAACCAGCTGGCCTCGTTCTCCGTGCCCGAGCCGCGCATGGCCGTGGTGACGCCGTTCGACAAGAGCGCCCTGCGCAACATCGAGCAGGCGATCCGCGACTCCGACCTGGGCGTCAACCCGAGCAACGACGGCAACATCATCCGGGTGGTGTTCCCCGAGCTCACCGAGGAGCGCCGCCGCGAGTACATCAAGGTGGCCAAGGGCAAGGGCGAGGACGCCAAGGTGTCCATCCGTTCCGTGCGCCGCAAGGCCAAGGACGCCATCGACAAGCTGATCAAGGACGGCGAGGTCGGCGAGGACGAGGGCCGCCGTGCGGAGAAGGAGCTCGACGACACCACCGCCAAGTACGTCGCCCAGGTGGACGAGCTCCTGAAGCACAAGGAAGCCGAACTGCTCGAGGTCTGATGAACGACTCTTCCTGGGGAGCGCCGCCACAAGCCGGGTACTGGGGGCCGTCCGACCAGGGGGTTGCCCCGGCGGGCCCCCCGTACGCGCACAGCGCGCAGCAGACTCGCCCCATGCCGATCGTGCCCGGCGTACCCGAACACGGCGGAGACCAGGACGACGACCAGGGGGCCGCTCGGCTGAGCGGCCCCCTGGTCCGAGACGAGCCGTTCCGAGACGAGCCGTTCCGCGACGACATGTACCGCGGTGAGACCCCGTCGGCGCAACCCAGTGCGGTGGTGCCGCAGAATCCGGAGCCCATGCCCGACGCCCAGCAGCCGCCGCAGCAGCCGCAGCCGCAGAAGAAGAACGCGGGGCGTGACCTGGGCGCCGCGATAGGGGTCGGTGTCGGACTCGGCGTGGTGATCATCGCGTCGTTGTTCGTCGTCAAGGCCGTCTTCGTCGCTGTCGTCGCGGCAGCCGTCGTGGTGGGCCTGTGGGAACTGACCACGCGGCTCCAGGAGCGCAAGGGCATCAAGGCGCCCCTCGTGCCGCTCGCGGTCGGCGGCGCGGCGATGGTGGTCGCCGGGTACGTGCGCGGCGCCGAGGGCGCGTGGGTCGCCATGGCGCTCACGGCGCTCGCGGTCCTCGTCTGGCGGATGACCGAACCGCCGGAGGGATACCTCAAGGACGTCACGGCGGGCCTGTTCGCCGCCTTCTACGTGCCTTTCCTGGCGACGTTCGTCACCATGATGCTGGCCGCGGACGACGGCCCGTGGCGGGTCCTCACCTTCCTGCTGCTGACGGTCGTCAGCGACACCGGCGCGTACGCGGTCGGCTGGCGCTTCGGCAGGACCAAGCTCGCCCCGCGCATCAGCCCCGGCAAGACCCGCGAGGGACTGTTCGGCGCGATCGCCTTCGCGATGGTGGCGGGCGCGCTGTGCATGCAGTTCCTGATCGACGACGGCTCCTGGTGGCAGGGCCTGCTGCTCGGCCTCGCGGTCGCGGCCAGCGCCACGCTGGGCGACCTCGGCGAGTCCATGATCAAGCGGGACCTCGGCATCAAGGACATGGGCACGCTGCTGCCGGGCCACGGCGGCATCATGGACCGCCTGGACTCGCTCCTGCCCACGGCACCGGTGGTGTGGCTGCTGCTGGTGATCTTCGTCGGCTCGGGGTGACCGGCCTCGCCTCGGTGAACGGCCCCCGCCCGAACAGGGCGGGGGCCTTCTCCTGTGCGGCTGTCCGATGATCAACTAGGGTTCCGCCATGGCGCAGGCGAGGCGGGGAGAGGACGGCAGGTACCACGGCGACCTGCCGTGCGTGTGGTGCAAGGCTCTTCTCGACCAGAAGGGCCGGGGCGGAGTGCGCCGCTACTGCGGCCCGTGGCACCGCACGAAGCAGTACGCCACCACGGTCGTCGCCGTGGCCGCGGGCCTGTTCTGAGCCCGACAGGGCCACCCCGGTGGATCTGCGACACTGGTTGAGTCATGCCTAAGCCCGGAGAACTCACATTCGTCGCCCCGCGCGGAGCCAAGAAGCCGCCGCGGCATCTCGCCGATCTCACGCCTGCCGAGCGCAAGGAGGCCGTCGCCGCGATCGGTGAGAAGCCGTTCCGTGCGAAGCAGCTCTCGCAGCACTACTTCGCGCGGTACGCGCACGCCCCCGAGCAGTGGACGGACATCCCGGCCGGGTCCCGCGCGCCGCTCCAGGAGGCGCTGTTGCCCGAGCTGATGTCGGTCGTCCGGCACCTGTCGACCGACCAGGGCACCACCCGCAAGACGCTGTGGAAGCTGTTCGACGGGACCCTCGTCGAGTCCGTCCTCATGCGCTACCCGGACCGGGTGACCATGTGCATCAGCTCCCAGGCGGGCTGCGGCATGAACTGCCCCTTCTGCGCCACCGGACAGGCCGGACTCGACAGGAACCTGTCCACCGCCGAGATCGTGCACCAGATCGTGGACGGCATGCGGGCGCTCAGGGACGGAGAGGTTCCCGGCGGCCCGGCGCGGCTGAGCAACATCGTGTTCATGGGCATGGGCGAACCCCTCGCCAACTACAAGCGGGTCGTCGGGGCCATCCGCCGTCTCACCGACCCCGAGCCCGACGGGCTGGGACTCTCCCAGCGCGGCATCACCGTCTCCACGGTCGGCCTGGTCCCGGCGATCCACCGGTTCGCCGACGAGGGCTTCAAGTGCCGCCTCGCCATCTCCCTGCACGCCCCCGACGACGAACTGCGCGACACCCTCGTCCCCGTCAACACGCGGTGGAAGGTGCGCGAGGTCCTCGACGCCGGTTTCGAGTACGCGGCCAAGTCCGGGCGCCGGCTGTCCATCGAGTACGCGCTGATCCGGGACATCAACGATCAGGCGTGGCGCGGCGACCGGCTCGGACGCGTGCTCAAGGGCAAGCCGGTGCACGTCAACCTCATCCCGCTCAACCCCACGCCGGGCTCGAAGTGGACCGCCTCGCGGCCCGAGGACGAGAAGGCGTTCGTCGCGGCGATCGAGGCGCATGGTGTGCCGGTGACCGTCCGGGACACCCGTGGGCAGGAGATCGACGGGGCGTGTGGTCAGCTCGCCGCGAGCGAGCGGTAATCTGACCGGCGTACAACTTCATATTCAGACATCTTCATATTCCGACAGGGGAGCGCCACAGCGCTGAGAGTGCGGCACCGGCCGCAGACCCTCCGAACCTGGCCCAGGTCATTCTGGGTAGGGAGATCGGTCATCACTCGAGCTGTTGCGCCCTGTCCGGGTCCCTCGCCAGGGGTCCCGGGCGGGGCCGCGTCTTCTCCTGGTAACCCAGGAGGAATTTCGTGAGCATCACCAAGAAGGCCGGAGTCCTGGCCGTCGGGCTCGGCCTGGTCGGCGGCCTGGCCGCCTGTGGATCGTCGTCCGGCGGCGACGACCAGGCGTCCGGCGGTTCCAAAACCGTGACCCTCGTCAGCCACGACTCGTGGGCCGCGTCCAAGGACGTCATCGCCGACTTCGAGAAGAGGTCCGGCTACAAGGTCCGGGTCCTCGAGGACGGCGACGCCGGACAGGCCGTCAACAAGGCCATCCTCACCAAGGACAACCCGCAGGGCGACGTCTTCTTCGGCGTCGACAACACGCTGCTGTCCCGCGCGCTCGACAACGGCCTGTTCCAGTCGTACGAGCCCAAGGGCTCCGACATGATCCTTCCCGAGTACCGGGTCGACCAGGACAAGCACCGCGTCACGCCCATCGACACCGGTGACATCTGCGTCAACTACGACAAGGCGTACTTCGGCAAGCACAAGCTGACCCCGCCCGACTCCCTCGACGACCTCGTCAAGCCCGCGTACAAGAACCTCCTCGTCACCGAGGACGCCGGCAGCTCCTCGCCCGGTCTCGGCTTCCTGCTGGGCACCGCGGCCAAGTACGGCGACGACGGCTGGCAGGACTACTGGAAGAAGCTGAAGTCCAACGGCGTCAAGGTCGTGGACAGCTGGGAGCAGGCCTACAACGAGGAGTTCTCCGGGTCGTCCGGCGGCAGGAAGGCGAAGGGCGACCGCCCGCTCGTCGTCTCCTACGCCTCCTCGCCGCCCGCCGAGGTGATCTACGCCGACCCGAAGCCGGACACCGCGCCGACGGGCGTCGCCACCGGCACCTGCTTCCGCCAGGTCGAGTACGCCGGCCTGCTGAGCAACGCGAGGAACACCGAGGGTGGCAAGGCGCTGCTCGACTTCCTGGTCGGAAAGGAGTTCCAGGACGACATGCCGCTGAACATGTTCGTCTACCCGGTGCGGAAGGCCGCGCAGGTGCCGCCGGAGTTCGTGAAGTACGGCCCCCAGGCCAAGAACCCGCTGACCCTGGACCCGAAGAAGATCGCCGACAACCGTGACCAGTGGGTCAAGTCGTGGACCTCGCTCCTCCTGAAGTGACCGAAGGGACCGAGGCCGCCCGGTCCGCCGGTACCCGGCGGCGCGGGAACGCGGCGCGGCTGGCCCTGATGGCCGGCCCCGTCGCGTTCTTCGCGGTCTTCTTCGCCTACCCCGTCGCCGCGATCGTCGCGCGCGGACTGCGGGTCGACGGGGTCTGGCGGTTCGGGCGGATCGGGGACGTCCTGGCCCAGCCCGACATCCGGCACGTGCTGTGGTTCACCACCTGGCAGGCGCTCGCCTCGACCGCGCTCACGCTGCTGGTCGCCCTGCCCGGCGCGTACGTCTTCGCCCGCCTCGACTTCCCCGGCAAGCAGCTGCTGAGGGCGGTGGTGACCGTGCCGTTCGTGCTGCCCACGGTCGTGGTGGGCACCGCCTTCCTGGCGCTCGTCGGGCGGGGCGGGCTGCTCGACGAGCTGTGGGGCGTACGGCTGGACACCACGGTGTGGGCCATCCTGCTCGCGCACGTCTTCTTCAACTACGCCGTCGTCGTACGCACCGTCGGCGGTCTGTGGGCACAGCTCGACCCGCGTCAGGAGGAGGCGGCGCGGATGCTCGGCGCGTCGCCCCTGCGGGCCTGGCGGCGGGTCACCCTGCCGGCGCTCGGGCCCGCCGTGGCCGCCGCCGCGCTGATGGTGTTCCTGTTCACCTTCACCTCCTTCGGCGTCGTCCAGATCCTCGGCGGCCCCGCCTTCTCCACCCTGGAGGTGGAGATCTACCGCCAGACCTCGCACGTCTTCGACCTGTCCACGGCCGCCGTGCTGACGCTGATCCAGTTCGCGGCGGTCGGCGCCGTCCTCGCCGTGCACGCCTGGACGGCGCGGCGGCGCGAGACGGCCCTGCGGCTGGTGGACGCCTCCCGCACCGCCCGCCGGCCGCGCGGAGCCGGGCAATGGAGCCTGCTGGCCGGGGTGCTCGGCACCGTCGCCGGCCTAGTGGTGCTGCCGCTCGCCGTGCTGGTCCAGCGGTCCCTCGGCAGCGGCCTCGGGTACTACCGGGCGCTGACCCACGAGGACGGCGGCACCTTCCTCGTCCCGCCCATCGAGGCGGTCGGCAACTCCCTTGAGTACGCCGTCGCCGCCACCGCCGTCGCCGTGGCCGTCGGCGGTCTGGCGGCGGCCGCGCTCGCCCGGAGGGACGCGGGCCGTCTGGTGCGCGGCTTCGACGCGCTGCTGATGCTGCCGCTCGGGGTGTCCGCCGTGACGGTCGGCTTCGGGTTCCTGATCGCGCTGGACGAGCCCCCGCTGGACCTCAGGTCCTCCTGGATCCTGGTGCCGCTCGCCCAGGCGCTGGTCGGCGTCCCCTTCGTCGTACGGACCATGCTGCCGGTGCTGCGGGCGGTGGACGTGCGGCTGCGGGAGGCGGCGGCGGTGCTCGGGGCGTCGCCGTGGCGGGTGTGGCGGGAGGTCGACCTGCCGATGGTGCGGCGGGCGCTGCTGATCGCGGCCGGGTTCGCCTTCGCGGTGTCGCTGGGCGAGTTCGGGGCGACCGTGTTCATCGCGCGGCCCGACAACCCGACGCTGCCGGTCGCCGTGGCGCGGCTGCTCGGGCGGCCCGGGGACATGAACTACGGGCAGGCGATGGCCCTGTCGACGATTCTGATGGTGGTGTGCGCCGTGGCCCTCGTGGTGCTGGAGCGGCTGCGGACCGACCGGAGCGGGGAGTTCTAGCGATGCTGCTGAGTCTGCGGGACGCGACCGTCCGCTTCGGCGGGCGGGCCGTGCTCGACGCCGTCGGCCTGGATGTCGCCGAGCACGAGGTCGTGTGCGTGCTGGGACCCAGCGGCAGCGGCAAGTCGACGCTGCTGCGCGCGGTCGCCGGGCTGCAGCGGCTGGACGCCGGGCGGGTGGTGCTGGACGGGCGCGACCAGTCGGGAGTGCCCGCGCACAAGCGCGAGGTCGGGCTCATGTTCCAGGACCACCAGTTGTTCCCGCAGCGGGACGTGGCCGGCAACATCGCCTTCGGGCCGCGGATGCGCGGGGCGTCGCGGTCCCGGCAGGAGCAGGACGTACGGGAGTTGCTGGAGCTGGTCGGGCTGCCGGGGGCCGGCCGCCGGTCCGTCGCCGCGCTCTCCGGCGGTGAGCAGCAGCGGGTCGCGCTGGCCCGCGCGCTCGCGCCCCGGCCCCGGCTGCTGATGCTGGACGAGCCGCTCGGCCAGCTCGACCGCTCGCTGCGGGAGCGGCTGGTGGTGGAACTGCGGGAGCTGTTCGGCCTGTTGGGCACCACCGTGCTCGCCGTCACCCACGACCAGTCGGAGGCCTTCGCGCTCGCCGACCGGGTGGTGGTGATGAGGGACGGGCGGATCGCCCAGGAGGGGACGCCGCTGGAGGTGTGGCAGCGTCCGGCGGACGCCTTCGTGGCCCGGTTCCTCGGCTTCGACAACGTGGTGGAGGCGACCGTCGCCGGGCAGGTCGCGGCCACGGCCTGGGGCAAGGTGCCGGTCCCCGAGGACGCTCCCCAGGGGACGCGCACCGTGCTGGTGCGGCCCGCCGGGGTCAGGATCGTGTCCGCCGACGCCGGCCTGCGCTGCGCGGTCGCCGCCCGCACCTTCCGCGGCACCCACGTCGCCGTCCACCTGCAGCCCGAGGACGCGCCGCGCCTGGAGGCGGCGTGCGCGCTGCGGGCGGCTCCGGAGGTCGGGGACGTGGTGGGCGTGGAGTTCGACGGGGCGGAAATCGTGGTGCTCGGGTGATCGTCCGCTCCTAGGATGCGGACCATGACGCCACTGGCACACGAGCGCTACTGCGACGAGATAGCCCACCAGGTAGCTCAGTTGAGGGACCTGGTGACCTCCGGCACCGATCTCTCCGCCACCGTACCGACCTGCCCGGACTGGTCCCTCGAGGAGCTGGTCCGGCACACCGGCGGCGCCCTGCGCTGGGCCGGGTTGCTGGTGCGCACCCGGGCCCGGGAGAACGTGCCCGACGAGCAGGTGCCCGGCGGCGCCGGTCCCGAGGCCCGGGGCGACGCCGCCGCGCTGGACGCCTGGCTGGCGGAGTCGGGCGAGGCGGCGGTCGGCGCGCTGCGCGAGGCCGGGCCGGACGCCAAGGTGTGGTCGTGGGGCGAGCGGCACGACGCGGGCTTCTGGGCACGCCGGATGACGCACGAGATCATCGTCCACCGCGCGGACGCCGTACTCACCGCCGGCCTGCCCTACCGGGTCGCGCCGGACGTGGCCGCCGACGCGATCGACGAGTGGCTGGAGATCCTGGAGTTCGTGCAGCGGACCGGCACGGACCCCGAGGCGAACGAACTGCGCGGCGCCGGCCGGAGCATCCACCTGCACGCCACCGACACAGCCTCCGGACTGGACGCCGAATGGCTGATCGGGCTGGGCGAGGACGGTCTCACCTGGCGTCGCGGCCACGAAAAGGCGACCGTCGCCCTGCGGGGGCCGCTCACGGACGTCCTGCTCGCGTTCTACCGGAGGCTGCCGCTGGACGCTCCCGGTCTCGAGGTGCTCGGTGAGCGGGAGTTGCTGGAGTTCTGGCTGGAACGGGCGTCGTTCGGCTGACACGGCGGAGGCCCGCCCCCGGCCGGGGACGGGCCACCGTCTGCACGGGTACCTGCGAGGCGTCAGCGGGTGCCGTTCGCCCCGCGACGGCGCAGGCCGAAGAAGACCGCGCCGCCACCGACGACGACGAGGGCCGCGGCGATGCCGACGATCATGCCGGTGTTGGAGTTGGCGCCGGTCTCGGCGAGGTTGGACTCACCGGCCGCCGGGGACGGGGCGTTGCTCGGCACGGCCGCCGGGGCGCTGCTGCCGCTCTGCGAGGGGGCGGGGGCCGACGTCGACGGGACCGGGGCCGGCGTCTCCGTCTCCTCGGCCGGGGTGGACGAGCTCTGCGACGGGGTCGGGGACGGCGTGTCCTCGGTCTTGCAGGCGGTCGCCGGGGTGACGAGGTTGGGCTTGATGTCCTCGTCGACGTAGCCGCCGGCCTTGACGTGGATGCGGTACTCGGCGTTGGGCTTCCAGTCCGCGGCGAAGGTGATGGTGCTGCCCTCGCGGGTGCCCTTGACCACCTGCTCGTCGATCTTCTGCGCGTCCGCGCCGTTGTTCTGCAGGTACACGGTGACGGTGGCGGGGATGCCGGCGGGGTCCACGTCGGTGACGGTGATGATCCCCTTGTCGCCGTCGCACTTGGCGGCGGCGGAGAACTCGCCGATGTTGCAGGCGAAGGCGTTGCCGGCGGCGCCGAGCGCGAGGGCCGCCGTGGCCGAGGCGACGCCGAGGGCACGGACGCTACGGCGGGACGCCGTGCGGCTGAGTATGGACAGGACTGCCACGTTGTTCCTTTACGGGAAGCGCGGATGCGGGGGGTGAAGAGGGTGCTGACGACGTCAGCACACCCAGGAGCCTCACTGGTCTATAAGCGGTGCGTAAGAAGTGTCAACGCATATGCCTGTCAAGGGCGTTGCCTTTGCCCTCTTATTAACCGCCGAGACGTTTCAGCGCTTCCGATCCCCCGCGCGCACCCGGTCCGCGTCCGGGTCAGCCCTCGATCACCGCCGGGTCCATCCACGCGACTTCCCAGGTGTGACCGTCGAGGTCGTCGAAGGCCCGGCCGTACATGAAGCCGTGGTCCTGGGTCTCGCCGGTGGCCGAACCGCCCGCGGCGATCGCCCGGTCCACCAGCTCGTCCACCTTCTCGCGGCTCTCCGCGCTCAGCGCGATCAGCACCTCGCTGGACTTGGTGGAGTCCACGATCTCCTTCTTCGTGAAGCCGGCGTACTTCTCCTTGGTCATCAGCATCGCGATGATCGTGTCGCTGATCACGACCGAGGCGCAGGTCTCGTCGCTGAACTGTGCGTTGATCGTGTAGCCGAGCTCCGTGAAGAACTTCTTCGAGGCGTCGAGGTCGTTCGTCGCCAGGTTCACGAAGATCATCTGCTGGTACATGGGGCCTCTTCCGTCGGTGCTGTGCTGTTGCCGTGCCGTTCGCAGGGGTAGACGGGACGGTGGTGCGGAACTCATCGGCGGTCCGGGAAGAATTTCCGGGGGATGTCGTTCAGCGGGTCAGGGGCGCTGCGGCCAGGGCCGCGACGAGGAGGGTCAGGGGGCCGAAGAGGACCAGCAGCGCGGCGGCGCGCACGGTGGCGGCGGCCCGCAGCGTCGACTTGGGGGCGCCCAGCCGCAGCAGGGCGGTGATGGTGTCGGCGCGGATCTGCCTGGCCTCGACGGCCGCGGTGAGCAGCGTGGCCACCGTGCAGCCCGCCACGACCAGGGCGCCGAGGGTCCCCAGGGGGTGGGCCGCCGGACCGTCCGCGCCGTACAGCGTGAACGCCGCGTAGACCGCGGAGGCCACGGCGCAGACGATGCCCAGGGGGCGGCCGACGCGGCTCGACTCCTCCATGAGGACGCGGCCGGCGAGCAGGCGCAGGGCGCCGGGGCGGACGGCCTGGACGAGACGGCCGCAGAGCTGGGTGAGGCCGGGGCCGGCCAGGGAGAGGCCCAGCGCGGTCAGGGTCCAGCCGATGAGGACGCCGGCGGACAGAGGGCCGCCGGCGTCCGCCGCGTCGCCGGCGTAGGTCTCGACGGTGAGGCCCGCGGTAAGGACGGCGATGCCCCAGGGGAGGGCGTTGGGGTTCTGGTGGCGGGGGGAGTCCGCGGTGCGGAGCCGGCCGGCCGTCGGGGCCGCGTGCCGGGGATCGCTCGCCGGAGCGCCCGGGGCGGAGTCGGCGTCGCGGTCGGCGGGCTCCGCGGTGAGGACGCCGGCGTGGGCACCGGCGGGGGCGGCACCGGCATCGGCGGGGCCGGCAGTGGCCGCGGCGGCGGGAGAGGACCCGGCGGTGGCGTCGGCCGTGGCCGGCCGGGCGGCCCAGCGGGCGCCGAAGCGGCCGTAGGTGCCGAAGGTCTCGCGGGCCGCGCCCCAGCCGTAGGCGCCGAAACGGCCGTAGCCACGTGTGCCGGCGGCGCGGGCGGGCCGCGCTTCGCGGGGGCGCAGGGACAGGGCCGCCGCGGCGGACGCGGTCGCCGGGAGCAGCGTCAGGAGGGTGACGGTCGCCGGATAGGGGAGGGGCAGGCCGACGGCGAGGGAGTCGGCCGCGGCGCCGTCGAAGGGCGCGGCCGCCAGATCGCCGCGCAGGAGGAGGAAGAGGAGCAGGGCCACCAGCGAGCCGAGCGCTCCGGACAGGGCCGTGGTCGCCGCGGAGACGGCCGTCAGCCGGGCGGGGCCGAGGCCGATCGCCGCCAGGCCGAAGCGGGGGCGGGTGCCCGGGTCGGTACGGGCCACGGCGACGGCGAAGTACACGGTGGCGGCGAGGGGGGCCGCGCACCAGGCGAGGCGGAGCGCGGAGGCTCCGGGCGTGCCCGGGTGGCCGATCGCGTGGCCGAGGGCGCACAGCAGCAGGAAGCCCGTGCCCGCCGAGAACACCGCGACCAGCAGGCGGCGCAGCTGGACGGCGAACCGGGCGCGGCCGGTCAGACGGAGAGCGAGCACGCTGCCCGGCCTTCCGTCGCGGGGCCCCCGGGGGCCGCCGTGGGTTCGGCCACCGGCGGCAGGTGCACGGTCCTGACCCGCCGGCCGTCCAGCAGCGAGACCGTGCGGTCCGCGAGTGCCGCGGTCTGCGCGTCGTGCGTGGCGAGGACGACGGTGATGCCGTGCGAGCGGGCCGCCGTGGTCAGGGTCCGCAGCACATGGGCGCGGTCGGCACGGTGCAGGGGGGCCGTCGGTTCGTCGGCGAACAGCACCGAGGGGGTGACGGCGAGCGCGCGGGCGATGCAGACACGCTGCCGTTCGGCCTGCTGGAGTTCGTGCGGGCGCCGGCGGGACGCGCCGCCGACGTCGAGACGTTCCAGCCACTCCAGGGCGGCCGTCTTCGCCCGGCCCCGGCCGGTGCCGCGCAGCATCAGGGGGAGGGCGGTGTTCTCCCAGACCGTGAGCTCCGGGACGAGCACGGGGGAGGGGTCGATCCAGGCGAAGCGTTCACGGCGCAGCCGCTCCCGGCCGATCGGGCCCATGGTGTGCATCGGCACGCTGTTGAACCAGACCTCGCCGTCCTGCACCCGCGACAGCCCGGACAGACACCGCAGCAGGGTCGTCTTGCCGCTCCCGCGCGGGCCGCCGACGGCGAGGATCTCGCCCTCCCGGACGCCGAGCGAGACGCCCTGCAGCGCGGGCGAGCCGTCATGGTGCTGGAAGTGCAGGGCGCGGGCCCAGAGCACGTCGTTGTCCGGCGGAGCCTCCATCGGCGTACACCTCGGTTCTGATCCGTTGTTCCCCGGTCGCGTCCCCCGTCCGGGGGAACGAAGGCGGGGCCGATCGGTCACGAGGCACCGTAGGCAGTCGCCGGGGCGCGGCCGGACAGCACGCGGCCCCGGACCGCCGTTTCTCACTCGAACGGGCGGCACCGGGGCCGGTGATGATCATCCGGAAGGATGACCGGGGCGCGCGGGGATCAGAGCTTCGTCCACGCCTCCGTCAGCGTGGCGCGCAGGATCTGCTCGATCTCGTCGAAGGTCTCCTGGTTGGAGATCAGCGGCGGGGCGAGCTGGATGACCGGGTCGCCGCGGTCGTCGGCACGGCAGTACAGGCCGTTGTCGAAGAGCGCCTTCGACAGGAAGCCGTACAGGATCCGCTCGGTCTCCTCCTCGTCGAACGACTCCTTGGTGTTCTTGTCCTTGACCAGCTCGATGCCGTAGAAGAAGCCGTTGCCGCGGACGTCGCCGACGATCGGCAGGTCGAGCAGCTTCTCCAGGGTGGCGCGGAAGTTGCCCTCGTTGTCGAGGACGTGCTGGTTGAGGCCCTCGCGCTCGAACAGGTCGAGGTTGGCGATGCCGACCGCGGCGGAGACCGGGTGGCCGCCGAAGGTGTAGCCGTGCAGGAAGGTGTTGTCGCCCTTGTAGAACGGCTCGGCCAGGCGGTCGGAGACGATGCAGGCGCCGATCGGGGAGTAGCCCGAGGTCATGCCCTTGGCGCAGGTGATCATGTCCGGGACGTAGCCGAACTTGTCGCAGGCGAAGGTGGTGCCGAGGCGGCCGAAGGCGCAGATGACCTCGTCCGAGACGAGCAGCACGTCGTACTGGTCGCAGATCTCGCGCACGCGCTGGAAGTAGCCGGGCGGGGGCGGGAAGCAGCCGCCGGCGTTCTGCACCGGCTCGAGGAAGACGGCCGCGACCGTCTCCGGGCCCTCGAAGAGGATCTGCTGCTCGATCTGGTCGGCGGCCCAGCGGCCGAAGGCCTCGGGGTCGTCGCCGAAGAGCGGGGCGCGGTAGATGTTGGTGTTCGGCACCTTGTGCGCGCCGGGCACGAGCGGCTCGAAGGGGGCCTTCAGGGCGGGCAGACCGGTGATCGACAGGGCGCCCTGCGGAGTGCCGTGGTAGGCGACCGCGCGGGATATGACCTTGTACTTGGTCGGCTTGCCGGTGAGCTTGAAGTACTGCTTGGCGAGCTTCCAGGCGGTCTCGACCGCCTCGCCGCCACCGGTGGTGAAGAAGACCTTGTTGAGGTCGCCGGGGGCCTCGTTCGCCAGGCGCTCGGCCAGCTCGACGGCCTTGGGGTGGGCGTAGGACCACACGGGGAAGAAGGCGAGCTCCTGCGCCTGCTTCATGGCGGTCTCGGCCAGCTCCTGGCGGCCGTGCCCGGCCTGGACGACGAACAGCCCGGCGAGGCCGTCGAGGTAGCGCCTGCCCTTGTCGTCGTAGATGTGGGTGCCCTCACCGCGGACGATGGTGGGGACGGGGGCGTTCTCGTACGACGACATGCGGGTGAAGTGCATCCACAGGTGGTCGTAGGCGGTCCTGCTGAGGTCCTTGGGGCTGTCGGTGCTCACGATTATCGGGTTCCCCACATATAGGTCTGCTTCTTGAGCTTGAGGTAGACGAAGCTCTCGGTGGAGCGCACTCCGGGGACGGCCCGGATGCGGCGGTTGATGACCTCCAGGAGGTGGTCGTCGTCCTCGCAGACGACCTCCACCATCAGGTCGAAGGAGCCCGCGGTCATCACCACGTACTCGCACTCGGGCATGGCCGCCAGCGCGTCGGCGACGGACTCCACGTCGCCCTCGACGTTGACTCCGACCATCGCCTGCCGGCGGAAGCCCACGGTGAGCGGGTCCGTGACGGCGACGATCTGCATCACGCCCTGGTCGAGCAGCTTCTGGACGCGCTGGCGCACTGCCGCCTCGGACAGGCCGACGGCCTTGCCGATCGCGGCGTACGGCCTGCGGCCGTCCTCCTGGAGCTGCTCGATGATGGCGAGGGAGACGGCGTCCAACTGGGGTCCGCCGTTCCGGGACTCGCGGGAGTCCTTCGGGTCTGCGCTTCGACTGGCCACGGCCTCACTGTGCACGACGTATCGACAGTTTCGCAAGGATGGATCGATGAAATTCGTTGTTTGGGTGGTTCAAGCCTGCGGATTTCGCACTCGAAAGGGGAGTGGGGGTGTTGAGAACGTCGGGTCTGCGTCTAGGGTGGGTGTCTCAGTCTCTGGACAGCTGAGAGAACCGAAGTCACCCGAACTTGGAGGGCCGGCAGTGAGCACCGAGCTGCGTCGTCTGCGCAACTACATCGACGGTGAGTTCCGGGACGCCGCCGACGGACGGACCACCGAGGTGGTCAACCCCGCGACCGGCGAGGCCTACGCGACCGCCCCCCTCTCCGGGCAGGCGGACGTGGACGCCGCCATGGCGGCCGCCGCCGCGGCCTTCCCGGCCTGGCGCGACACCACCCCGGCCGAGCGGCAGAAGGCCCTCCTCAAGATCGCGGACGCGTTCGAGGAGCGGGCCGAGGAACTGATCGCGGCGGAGGTGGAGAACACGGGCAAGCCCATCGGGCTGACCCGCTCCGAGGAGATCCCGCCGATGGTCGACCAGATCCGCTTCTTCGCGGGAGCGGCCCGGATGCTGGAGGGCCGCAGCGCCGGCGAGTACATGGAGGGCCTGACCTCCATGGTCCGCCGCGAGCCGATCGGCGTCTGCGCGCAGGTCGCCCCGTGGAACTACCCGATGATGATGGCCGTCTGGAAGTTCGCCCCGGCGCTCGCCGCGGGCAACACGGTCGTCCTGAAGCCCTCGGACACCACCCCCGCCTCCACGGCGCTGATGGCCGACATCATCGGCTCGATCGTGCCCAAGGGCGTCTTCAACGTCGTCTGCGGCGACCGCGACACCGGCCGCCTGATGGTCGAGCACGAGACCCCGGCGATGGCCTCCATCACCGGTTCCGTGCGGGCCGGCATGTCGGTCGCCGAGTCCGCCTCCAAGGACCTCAAGCGCGTCCACCTGGAGCTCGGCGGCAAGGCGCCGGTCGTGGTCTTCGAGGACACCGACATCCCCAAGGCCGTCGAGGACATCTCGGTCGCGGGCTTCTTCAACGCCGGCCAGGACTGCACGGCGGCCACGCGCGTGCTCGTCCACGAGTCGATCCACGACGAGTTCGTGAGCGCCCTCGCGAAGGCGGCGGCCGAGACGAAGACCGGGCAGCCCGACGACGAGGACGTCCTCTACGGCCCGCTCAACAACCCCAACCAGCTCAAGCAGGTCTCCGGGTTCATCGAGCGCCTGCCCGCCCACGCCAAGGTCGAGGCCGGCGGTCACCAGGTCGGCGACAAGGGCTACTTCTACGCCCCGACCGTCGTCTCGGGCCTCAAGCAGGACGACGAGATCGTTCAGAACGAGGTCTTCGGCCCGGTCATCACCGTCCAGGCCTTCCGCGACGAGGACCAGGCCGTGGAGTGGGCCAACGGCGTCGACTACGCGCTGGCCTCCTCCGTGTGGACCAAGGACCACGGCCGCGCCATGCGGATGTCCAAGAAGCTCGACTTCGGCTGCGTGTGGATCAACACCCACATCCCGCTGGTGGCCGAGATGCCGCACGGCGGCTTCAAGAAGTCCGGCTACGGCAAGGACCTGTCGTCGTACGGCTTCGACGACTACACGCGCGTCAAGCACGTGATGACGTCCCTCGACGGATAGGTGCCGAAGCCTCGGCCCCGGACGGTGGACCACCGTCCGGGGCCGACGTGTCTCCAAAGGCGAACCCTGTTTTTGAACATGTTCAACTATCGGCGTACGGTGCTGCCATGAGCGACAGAGCCGCCCTGCTCAAGGGCATTCGCGCCTGGCTGGTCTTCTTCGTCGTCTGCCTGGTGCTCAGCGGCGCCACGGCCTTTCCGCTGGTGCACGAACTGCGCTGGACCGAGGACCTGCTCCGGTCCCTGTCGGCGCCGGAGCACCATCCCGCCCTCATGGACTGGATCGAGCGCGTACGCCAGGGGCTCGACACCGCCGACGCCGAGTACCCCTTCCTCCTCTACGGCACCGACTGGCTCGCCTTCGCGCACCTCGTGATCGCGGTCGCCTTCTACGGCCCCTACCGCGACCCCGTCCGCAACGTCTGGGTCATCGAGTTCGGCATGATCGCCTGCGCAGGCATCGTCCCGCTCGCGCTGATCTGCGGCCCGGTCCGCGGCATCCCCTTCTGGTGGAGCGTCATCGACATGGCGTTCGGCGTGTTCGGCGTGATCCCGCTGTACGCCGTACGCCGGAAGATCAAGCGGCTGGAGGCGCTCACGCCGAACACGGCGCCGGCGCTCTCTACTTGAGGGCGGCCTCCCGGATCCGGTCGGCGACCGGGTTCGGTGTCGTGTCCTTCGCGTCGGTGTCGGCGAGCGAGTACACGAGGGTGAAACTCAGGTCCTCGGTCGCGGCGACCGCCGTGTTGTAGCCGGGGCGGCCGCCGGTCTTGAGCCAGTAGACCGTCCCCTGGTGCTCCCAGCGGGTCAGGCCCGCGCTGTAGGAGGCGCCCTTGATGCCCGCCGGGACCGTGAACATCTCCCGCAATTGCGGTTCGGGCACGATCCGGCCGCTGAAGAGGGCCGTGATGAGCCGTTCCAGGTCGGCGGTGGTCGAGATCATGTCCCCGGCCGCCCAGCCGTCGGCCACGTTCCACTCGGTGACGTCGACGAGCCTGGTCGTCCCGTCCGGCTGGGACACCGCCTGATAGCCGCGGTTGAGCGGCCCCCGGATCCGCGGGTCGGTGCCGGGGAAGTACGTGTGCCGCATCCCGGCGGGCCGCAGTACGAGCCGGGCGGCCTCGGAGGCGTACGACCGGCCGGTCACCTTCTCGATCAGCATGCCGAGGATCGTGTAGTTGATGTTCAGGTACTGCTGCCGCTCACCGGCGGTGAACGCCGGCCCCTTCGCGACCGCCGACGTCACGACCCGGCGCGGGGTGAGCGTGTCGAAGCGTTGCGCGTACTGCTCCTCCCAGGTGTCCCCCCGGCTGTCGCCCGGCTGGATGCCGCTGGTGTGGTTCAGCAGGTTCCGTACGGTGACGGGCGTGGTGAACTCGGGGCCGAGCAGCCCGGGGAGATAACGCTCGACCGGCGCGTCGAGATCGACCTTGCCCTGGGCCGCGAGCCGGAGGACGGCGGCGGCCGTCACCACCTTGGTCGTCGAACCGGCCCTGAACCGCGCGTCCGGGTCGGCCGCCCGGCCGCTCACCAGGTCCCGCACCCCCGAACTGCCCTGCCAGAAACCCCCGGTGCCGCCCAGCCGGACGAGCGCGGCGGTCGCGTCTTTGTCGGGCAGCCCTTCGATCGCCTCGCACAACGCCTGGTGAGACGGGGTGGTACTGCACACGGGCGCCGCCGGAGCGGGCGAGGCGAACGCGGGCGCGGCGAGCGGGCCCGCGCCCAGGGCGAGGACGAGGGAGGCGGCGAGAAGAGTGGTACGGCGGCGGGCGTGCATCGGTTGCTCCTCGGGGGAGTTCGGCGGAAGGACGTGATCATCCTCCGGCCGTGCGGGCCGCCTCCGGATCGTCGTCAGGGAGGTCCCCTGCCCTGACGCATCCCCGACCGACTTCCTGGGTTGCAGGGGAGTTGCCAGGGATCGCCCCTAGGGTGCCTGCCGCCCCGACCGGCCCCCGGCCGCGCGCAGCGCGCACAGCACGTCGATGCGGTTGGTGGTGATCGAGTCGACGCCCAGGGCCAGCAGGCGGCGCATGGAGCGGCGGGTGTCGGGGGTCCAGACGGACAGCAGGAAGCCGTAGTCGTGGACGCGGTCGGCCAGGGCCCGGTCCACCAGTCCGAAGCGGTAGTTGAGCCACCGCGGCCGCACCGCCGCCAGCAGCGCGGGGCGGGGCGGCGCGGCCGTCGTCCAGGTCAGGGCGATCTCGGCGGCGGGGTCGACGGCGCGTACGGCGAGCATGGCGGCGGCGCCCGCCGTGTAGTACACGCGGTCCGCCGCCCCGCACGCGCGGACCACGTCCACGATGCGCCCCACCGCCCGCTCGTCCGGCGCGCCCGGCAGGTCGAGCATCAGCCTGCTGCCCTCCGTCGCGGCCAGCGCGTCCGCCAGCGTGGGCACCCCGCTCGCCGTCAGCCCTCGTACCTCCTCGGCCGACAGCGAGCGCAGCGGCCGGTCGTGCTCCCACAGCCGTTTCAGGGTCTCGTCGTGCAGAAGTACCGGCACGCCGTCCCGGGTGAGGCGGACGTCGGCCTCCACCGCGTCCGCGCCGCGGGCCAGGGCGGAGCGCAGGGAGGCGATCGTGTTCTCGCGGAAGCGGTAGGGGTCGCCGCGGTGGGCCACGGCGGTCGTGTCGCGCAGGGGATTCACGGTGAGCGGCCGTCTCAGGAGGCGAGCCAGGCGGCGGTGTACGTCTCGATCTCGTCCCGCAGCCGGGCCTTGCCGGGCCCGTCCAGGAAGGAGGCCTCGACGCCGTTCTTCGCCAGGCCGGCGAGCCCGCGTTCGTCGAGGCCGAGGAGCCGGGCCGCGACGGCGTACTCGTTGTTGAGGTCGGTGCCGAACATCGGCGGGTCGTCGGAGTTGATCGTCACCAGGACGCCGGCGCTCACGAACTCCTTGATCGGGTGCTCGTCCAGGGTGCGCACCGCACGCGTGGCGATGTTCGAGGTCGGGCACACCTCGAGCGGGATCCGGTGCTCGGCGAGGTGGGCGAGCAGCTTCGGGTCCTGCGCTGAGCTGGTGCCGTGCCCGATGCGTTCGGCGCGCAGGTCGGTGAGCGCGTCCCACACCGTCTGCGGGCCGGTCGTCTCGCCCGCGTGCGGCACCGAGCGCAGCCCGGCGGCGATGGCCCGGTCGAAGTACGGCTTGAACTGCGGCCGCCCCACGCCGATCTCGGGACCGCCGAGCCCGAAGGAGATCAGCCCCTCGGGGCGCAGCCGGTCGTCGGTGGCGAGCCGCGTCGTCTCCTCGGCCGACTCCAGACCGGCCTCGCCGGGGATGTCGAAGCACCAGCGGAGCACGGTCCCGAACTCCGCCTCGGCGGCCTTGCGGGCGTCCTCGATCGCGTCCATGAACGCGCCCTCGTCGATACCGCGCCGGGTGGAGGAGAACGGGGTGACGGTCAACTCGGCGTAGCGCACCTGCTGACGGGCCATGTCCCGGGCCACCTCGTACGTCAGCAGCCGCACGTCCTCCGGGGTGCGGATCAGGTCGACGACGGACAGGTACACCTCGATGAAGTGCGCGAAGTCCGTGAACGTGAAGTAGTCGGCCAGCGCCTCGGGGTCGGTGGGGACCTTGGAGTCGGGGTGGCGGGCGGCGAGTTCCGACACGATGCGCGGGGAGGCGGAGCCGACGTGGTGGACGTGCAGTTCGGCCTTGGGCAGTCCGGCGATGAAGGCGTGCAGGTCGCGCGGGACGTCGGGCTCGACGAGGTGCTCGGTCAAGGGTTCCTCCCCGGAACGGCGTCCCGGTGCCGCCCGGGGGCGGGCGGGTCCTGCGGGACGCGGGTGATCGGCTGATCGGTGACTCGGGATCATCGTAGGCCGGGGCCGTGCCGGGCGGGGCGGGGCCGTAGCATGACGGGACGTTCGAACAGAGGGGATCCCGCGCATGTCCGACGACGCGCAGCCGCCGCGAGCCGACGCGCAGGCGCCGGACGCCGCGGGCGACGGTTCCACGCCCCGGCCGAATCCGCCGGGTGCCGGGCGATCCGGCGGTACGTGGGCCGCGCCGGCCGGCCGGGGCGACGGCGGCCCCGCGGACGCGGTGCCCGGAGTCGGCCTCGGCAAGGCGGACGGTCAGGCGGGGAGCCCAGCGTGGCCGAGGGCGGCGGGGCAGGACGCCGGCGCGGACACTTCGGCCGACCCGTGGGCGCCGCCGGCGGACGACGTCGCGCCCGGCGGCCCCGGCGGCACCCTGGCGTCCGACGGATCGGCGCCGTGGTCGGCCCCGTCCGTCCACGACCGGCAGACGGTCACCTCCCTGCCGGCCACGGGCATGCAGCCCCCGCCGTGGGCGACCCCCGGAGCCGCGGCACCGGCGGACGGCACGCCGAGCCCCTACGCACCGCCCGGCGCGGTGGCCCCGCCGAGTGGCGGCGATCCCTTCGCACCGCCCGGCGCGGCGGCCCCCTCGAGCGGCGGCGATCCCTTCGCGCCTCCCGGTGCGGCGGCTCCTCGGCACGCCGACCCCTTCGCGCCCCCGGGCGCGGCGGCCCCTCCGAGCGGCGCCAACCCCTTCGCGTCGCCGGTCCCGGCACCGCCGTACGCCGGCCAGGACTCGGCCGTCCCCCCGCCGCCCATCGCCCCCGACGGTCCCGGGCAGGTCCCCTACGGCTATCCCGGTGGTCCCGGACTCCCCGGCCAGGGCGGTTACGCCGTCCCCCAGTCGCAGGGCTACCACGGCTGGCCCGGCATGGCGCCGATGCCGAGCAACGGGATGGGCACGGCCGGTCTCGTCCTCGGCATCGTCGCCGCCGTCGTCTTCTGCCTGTGGCCGCTCGCGATCGTCCTGGGCATCCTGGGCATCGTCTTCGGCGCGCTCGGCCGCGGCAAGGCCGGCCGGGGCGAGGCCACCAACCCGGGGCAGGCCCTGGCCGGCGTCATCTGCGGAGTCGCCGGCATCGTGCTCGGCGTCGGCTTCGGCGCGCTGGTGATCTTCACCTAGCGGCCGGGCCGGCCCTGCCGGTCGTCACGGTGACCGGCCGGACGGTCGCGGGCCGGCCTCCTCGGCCCGGGGCCCGCCCGGAGGAGGTGACCCCCGTTCAGCGCCCTTCGGCGCGCCCCCTCACCGCATCCCGCGCAGTCGTCCCCGCGCGGCCATCAGCGCGAACCCCAGCAGATTCGCGCCCCGCCACCGCTCCGGGTCCGTCGCCGCATCGTCGTCCGCCGCGAGCCCGATGCCCCACACCCGGTCCACCGGGCTCGCCTCCACCAGCACCCGCTCGCCGGTGCCCAGCAGGAAGGCGCGCAGAGCGGGGTCCGAGGCGAACTTGTGGACGCTGCCCTCGACGACGATCCGGAACCGCTCCCGCTCCCACACCGCCTCGTCGAAGCCGCGCACCAGCCGCCCCGCCTTCTTGGCCTCCGCCGGGTGGCCCGCGGCCAGTACCCGCCGCTCCGCCACCGGGTCCTCGAAGAGCCGCGCCTTGCCCGCCATCATCCAGTGCTCGGCGGTCGCGTACTCCACGCCGTCCACGGTGAAGGGCGACGGCCACCACTGGCTCAGGCAGCTCGGCCCGACGCGGCCGTCCGGAAGCGGCCGGTGCCCCCAGAAGCAGAGGTACTTGACCCTGGCCCCCGCCCGGACCTCTCCGAGCAGCGCTTCCCTGCTGTCGATCATGTCCCCCGCCCCCGTGGTCCTCTCCATGCACGCGAGTCTGGCACGCGCCACGGACACTCCGTCCGTCCTTTTCCGTGGCGACTCGACACCTGGTCGACAGATTCCGTCGCGTAATCAAATGGCAACAACGGAATCACTTGTTGGGGGTCAGGTGCTCTGCCAGGATCGGCACTCACATCGAGTCTGAGCCACGCCGGCCCCGCCAGGGGGACTCCCGTCGCGGGCCCTCCGGTCCCGGAGACCCGCCGCGGGGACATCGAGGAGAGCCGTCATGCACAACCCGGGCCATGCCACCCCGGACCGATTCCCGGCCCAGCAGCGCTTCGCGGACGGCGCGCAGTACATCGCCGGCCGCCTGACCAAGGGCACCTCCGGCCGCACCCACACGGTCGTCGACCCGGCCACCGGGGAGGACGTCCTCACCTACGAGCTCGCCGGTGCGGACGACGTCGACGCGGCCGTCGCCGCCGCGCGGGCCGCGTTCCCCGGCTGGGCCGGCGCCACCCCGGGCGAGCGCTCCGACGCCCTGCACCGGTTCGCCGCCGTCCTCGCCGAGCGCGCCGAGGACTTCGCGCGCGCCGAGTCCCTGCAGTGCGGCAAGCCGCTGAAGCTGACCCGAGAGTTCGACGTGCCGGGCACGGTCGACAACGCGGCCTTCTTCGCCGGCGCCGCCCGTCACCTCCAGGGGCAGTCGGCCGGCGAGTACTCCGGCGACCACACCTCGTACGTCCGCCGCGAGCCGATCGGCGTCGTCGGCTCCATCGCGCCCTGGAACTACCCCCTCCAGATGGCCGCCTGGAAGATCCTCCCGGCGATCGCCGCGGGCAACACCGTCGTGCTGAAGCCCGCCGAGATCACCCCGCTCACCTCGCTGATGTTCGCCCAGGTGGCCACCGAGGCCGGCCTCCCCGACGGCGTGATCAACATCGTCACCGGCACCGGGCGGGAGGCCGGTGAGCACCTGGTCGGCCACCCCGACGTCGCCATGACCTCCTTCACCGGCTCCACCGCCGTCGGCAAGCGCGTCGCCGAGGTCGCCACGGTCACCGTCAAGCGCATCCACCTGGAGCTGGGCGGCAAGGCGCCCTTCCTCGTCTTCGACGATGCCGACCTCGACGCCGCCGTCCACGGCGCGGTCGCGGGCTCGCTCATCAACACCGGCCAGGACTGCACGGCCGCCACGCGCGCGTATGTGCAGCGGCCCCTGTACGACGCCTTCGTGGAGCGGACCGCGGCCCTGATGGACACCGTCCGCGTCGGCGACCCCTTCGCCCCGGACACCGACCTCGGCCCGCTGGTCAGCCACGTCCAGCGGGACCGCGTCGCCGGTTTCGTCGACCGGGCGCGCTCCTACGCGCGCGTGGTGACCGGCGGCGAGGCCCCGCGGGGCGAGCTGAAGGACGGCGCCTACTACCGGCCGACCCTGATCGCCGACGCGGCCCAGGACAGCGAGGCCGTCCAGGCCGAGATCTTCGGACCGGTCCTCGTCGTCCTCCCCTTCGACGGCGACGACGAGGGCATCCGGCTGGCCAACGACACCCCCTACGGGCTCGCCGCCTCCGCCTGGAGCCGGGACGTGTACCGCGCGAACCGCGCCACCCGCGAGATCAAGGCGGGCTGCGTGTGGGTCAACGACCACATCCCGATCATCAGCGAGATGCCCCACGGCGGATACAAGGCGTCCGGCTTCGGCAAAGACATGTCCGCCTACTCCTTCGAGGAGTACACGCAGGTCAAGCACGTCATGTTCGACAACACCGCGGTGGTCCGCAAGGACTGGCACCGCACCGTCTTCGGGGACCGATAGCCATCACGCCAGGCCGCCGACCACGGCCGACCCACCCGAAAGGGCAACCACGCGCATGGAGCAGTACGAGCCCGACCGCCTTTCCCCGGCCCAAGTGGCCGCCATGCGGCGCAGTCTCACCAACGGCAGGGCCGCCCTCACCCGCCGGTCGCTGCTGCGCGCCTCCACCGGCGGCGCGCTCGCGGTCGGCGGCCTCGGGACGCTGAGCGCCTGCGGAATCCCCGCGGCCGGCAAGACCGAGGGCGGCGTCTCCTCGGAGGACCGCTCGGCCGAGGAGAGGAAAGTCGTCTTCTCCAACTGGACCGAGTACATGGACGTCGACGAGAGCGGGCGGCGGCACCCGACGCTCCAGGCGTTCACGAAGCGGACCGGCATCCAGGTCACGTACACGGAGGACATCAACGACAACAGCGAGTTCTTCGGCAAGATCCAGCCGCAGCTCGCCGCGGGCCAGGAGAGCGGCCGCGACATCATCGTGCTCACCGACTGGCTGGCCGCGCGGCTGATCCGGCTCGGCTGGGTCCAGAAGCTGGACCCGTCCCACCTGCCGCACGCCTACGCCAACCTGTCGCCCCAGTTCCGCAGTCCGGACTGGGACCCCGGCCGCGCCTACTCCTATCCCTGGCAGGGCATCTCGACCGTCATCGCCTACAACAAGAAGGCGCTGGACGGCATCGAGGTCGGATCGGTCTCCGACCTGCTCGACAACCCCGGGCTCAAAGGCCGCGTCGGCTTCCTCACCGAGATGCGCGACACCATCGGCATGGTGCTGCTCGACATGGGCAAGGACCCGGCCCGCTTCTCCGACGACGACTACGACGCGGCGATCGCCCGCCTCCAGAAGGGCGTCGACAGCGGCCAGATACGCCGCTTCACCGGCAACGACTACACCTCCGACCTCACCAAGGGCGACTTCGCGGCCTGTCTGGCCTGGGCCGGCGACGTGGTCCAGCTGAAGGCGGACAACCCCGACGTCGAGTTCGTCATCCCGGACAGCGGCTACATCACGTCGAGCGACAACATGCTGGTCCCCAACAAGGCCCGCCACAAGACGAACGCCGAACGGCTCATCGACTACTACTACGAGCCCGGCCCGGCCGCGGAGCTCGCCGCGTACATCAACTTCGTCTGCCCCGTCGACGGCGTGAAGGACGAGCTGGCGAAGATCGACGAGGACGCGGCGAACAACCCGCTGATCATTCCCGACAAGGCCATGCAGGCCCGGTCCCGTTCCTTCCGCTCCCTGAGCGCGAAGGAAGAGACGGCCTACGAAGAGAAGTTCGCGAAGCTCACTGGGGCGTGACGACGATGAAGACGACGACAGACGCGACGGATCGCGGCGGGGACGTCCGCCTCTCCGGCATCAGCAAGACCTACGGCTCCTTCACCGCCGTGCACCCGCTCGACCTGACCGTGCCACAGGGCTCCTTCTTCGCCCTGCTCGGCGCGTCCGGCTGCGGCAAGACCACGACCCTGCGCATGATCGCCGGACTGGAGGAGCCCAGCACCGGCACCGTCCACCTCGGCGACCAGGACGTGACCGCGCTCCCGCCCTACAAACGGCCGGTCAACACGGTCTTCCAGTCCTACGCCCTCTTCCCGCACCTCGACATCTTCGAGAACGTCGCCTTCGGCCTGCGCCGGCGCGGCATCAAGAGCGTGAAGAAGCAGGTCCAGGAGATGCTCGACCTCGTCCAGCTCGGCGAACAGGCCCGCAAGAAGCCGCACCAGCTCTCCGGCGGCCAGCAGCAGCGCGTCGCGGTCGCCCGCGCCCTGATCAACCACCCCAGGGTGCTGCTCCTCGACGAGCCGCTCGGCGCCCTCGACCTCAAGCTGCGCCGCCAGATGCAGCTGGAGCTCAAGCGCATCCAGACCGAGGTCGGGATCACCTTCGTGCACGTCACGCACGACCAGGAGGAGGCCATGACGATGGCCGACCAGGTCGCCGTGATGAACGCGGGCCGCGTCGAGCAACTGGGCGCGCCCGCCGACCTGTACGAGAACCCGCGGACCACCTTCGTGGCCAACTTCCTCGGCACCTCCAACCTCATCGAGGCGGAGGTGGACACCCGCAGCGGCGACGACGTCGTGGTGCGGGCGGCCGGCGACAAGCTGGTCCTGCCCGGCGCCCGCTGTTCCGCGCCGGCGCGGGCCGGCGGCAAGGTGCTGGTCGGCGTGCGCCCGGAGAAGATCAGCCTCACCCACGCGGACGAGGCCGGATCCATACCCGAGGGCCGCAACCGCATCACCGGGAGGATCAGCGGCACCAGCTTCATCGGCGTCTCCACGCAGTACGTCGTGGACTGCGTGGCCTGCCCCGAGTTCGAGGTCTACGCCCAGAACATCGACCGCGACCCCCGCCTGGTGGCCGGCGCCGACGTCGTCCTGCACTGGAACCCGGAGCACACCTTCGGCCTGGACGCGGCGCAGTCCCTGCATGCCGGGACGACGGGCGACGCGGGCCCGGCCGAGGAGGAGGCGGCCTGATGCCGACGCTCACCGAGGCGCCCCCGCCGCTCGCCCCGGCCGCACCGGAGAAGAAGCACCCGCGCAGGCGGGGCCGCCTCACCCCGTACTGGCTGCTGCTGCCCGGCATCCTGTGGCTGATCGTGTTCTTCGCCGCGCCGATGATCTACCAGGCCTCCACGTCCGTGCAGACGGGCTCGCTGGAGGAGGGCTACAAGGTCACCTGGCACTTCGCCACTTACTGGGACGCCCTGTCCGAGTACTGGCCGCAGTTCCTGCGCTCGGTCGCCTACGCCGCCTCCGCGACCGTGCTGTGCCTGCTGCTCGGCTATCCGCTCGCCTACCTGATCGCGTTCCGGGCCGGCCGCTGGCGGAACCTGATCATGATCCTGGTGATCGCGCCGTTCTTCACCAGCTTCCTGATCCGCACCCTGGCCTGGAAGACGATCCTCGCGGACGGCGGGCCCGTCGTCGGCGCCCTGAACACCCTGCACGTCCTGGACGTCACCAGCTGGCTCGGCTGGACCTCCGGCGACCGTGTGCTCGCCACCCCGCTCGCGGTGGTGTGCGGTCTGACGTACAACTTCCTGCCGTTCATGATCCTTCCGCTGT
The DNA here is from genome assembly GCF_056173025.1 of Streptomyces sp. 63XJN7_1_ISO-PGPR-S23-121. Classification (NCBI taxonomy): domain Bacteria; kingdom Bacillati; phylum Actinomycetota; class Actinomycetes; order Kitasatosporales; family Streptomycetaceae; genus Streptomyces; species Streptomyces sp. 63XJN7_1_ISO-PGPR-S23-121. The sequence goes on from NZ_CM149653.1 coordinate 1,644,161, forward strand.
ACACGTCGCTCGAGCGGATCGACGGGCGGCTGCACGAGGCGGCGGGCGATCTGTACGCGAAGCCGTCCACGGTGTTCCGCAAGGTCACCTTCCCGCTGTCGATGCCGGGCGTGGTCTCCGGCACCCTGCTGACCTTCATCCCGGCCACCGGCGACTACGTCAACGCCTCCCTGCTGGGCTCGGCCGACACCGGAATGATCGGCAACGTGATCCAGTCCCAGTTCCTGCGGGTGCTGGACTATCCGACGGCCGCGGCGCTGTCCTTCATCCTCATGGCCGCGATCCTCGCCATGGTCACCGTCTACATCCGCAAGTCCGGCACGGAGGATCTGGTTTAAATGACCTTCGTCAACTGGCTGAAGCGCCACCTGGTCGTCATCGCGGGCCTGTTCACGCTCGCCTATCTCCTGCTGCCCAACGTCGTCGTCACGGTGTTCTCGTTCAACAAGCCGAACGGGCGCTTCAACTACGCGTGGCAGCAGTTCTCCACGGACGCCTGGAAGGACCCGTGCGGGGTCGCCGGGCTCTGCGGCTCCCTGTCGCTCAGTCTCCAGATCGCCTTCTGGGCGACGCTGGGCGCCACCGCCCTCGGTACGGCGATCGCCTTCGCCCTGGTCCGCTACCGCTTCCGGGCGCGCGGCGCGATCAACTCGCTGATCTTCCTGCCGATGGCGATGCCCGAGGTCGTGATGGCCGCCTCGCTGCTCACCCTGTTCCTCAACATGGGGGCGCGGCTGGGCTTCTGGACGGTCCTCATCGCCCACGTCATGTTCTGCCTCAGCTTCGTGGTGACGGCCGTCAAGGCGCGCGTCATGTCGATGGACCCGCGGCTGGAGCAGGCCGCGCAGGACCTGTACGCCGGGCCCTTCCAGACCTTCGTCCGGGTCACGCTGCCCATCGCGGCCCCCGGGATCGCCGCCGGCGCGCTGCTCGCCTTCGCGCTCTCCTTCGACGATTTCATCATCACCAACTTCAACGCGGGATCCACCGTCACCTTCCCCATGTTCGTGTGGGGATCGGCCCAGCGCGGGACGCCCGTCCAGATCAACGTCGTCGGCACGGCCATGTTCGTCGTCGCCGTGCTGTTCGTCCTGGCCTCCATGGTCATCGGCAACCGCCGCAATCGCCGCAAGGCGTGACGCACCGCCTCACGCATTCGTAGGGAGTTGAAATCATGGCCCCGAGCGCCATGAGCCGCAGCAACGACTGGACGAGATCCCTCTCCGACGCCCAGCCGGTCCCGTACTGGCTGGACGACCCCGGCCGCCCCCGCCCCGAGCCCGCCCTCACCGGTCCCACCACCTGCGACCTGCTGGTCGTCGGCGGCGGCTACAGCGGACTGTGGACCGCGCTGATCGCCAAGGAGCGCGACCCGGGCCGGGACGTGGTGCTGCTGGAGGGCCGCGAGGTGGGCTGGGCCGCCTCCGGCCGCAACGGCGGTTTCTGCGCGGCCTCCCTCACGCACGGGCTGTCCAACGGCCTCACCCGGTGGCCCGGCGAGATCCACCGGCTTCAGGAGCTGGGCGCCCGCAACCTCGACGCGATCGAGGCCGCGGTGGCCCGGTACTCCCTCGACTGCGAGTTCGAACGCACCGGCGAGATCGACGTCGCGACCGAGCCGTACCAGGCCCGGGAACTGGCGGACTGGTACGAGGAGATCCGGACGAAGGGCCTCGCCGACGGCATCGAGTACCTGGACGCCGACGCCGTCCGGGAACAGGTCGACTCACCCACCTTCCGGGCCGGCCTGTACGACCGCCGGGGCGTGGCCATGGTCAACCCCGCCAAGCTCGTCTGGGGCCTCAAGCGGGCCTGCCTCGACCTCGGCGTGCGCATCCACGAGCACACCCCGGCGCTCACCCTGCGGCCGTACGGCGCCGGCATGTCCGTGCGCACCCCGTACGGCGGTGTCCGCGCCCGCACCGTCGCGCTCGGCACCAACGTCTTCCCGAACCTGGTCAGGCGGGTGCGCTCCTACACCGTCCCGGTCTACGACTACGCCCTGATGACCGAGCCGCTCACCGAGGGGCAACTCGCCTCGATCGGCTGGAAGAACCGGCAGGGCCTCGGCGACAGCGCCAACCAGTTCCACTACTTCCGGCTGTCCGCCGACAACCGGATCCTGTGGGGCGGTTACGACGCGGTCTATCCGTACGGCGGACGGGTGCGCGCCGAGTACGACGAGCGTCCGGAGACGTACGCCAGGCTGGCCGGGCACTTCTTCACCTGCTTCCCGCAGCTGGAGGGCGTCCGCTTCACGCACGCCTGGGGCGGCGCCATCGACACCTGCTCGCGCTTCTCGGCGTTCTTCGGCACCGCGCACGGGGGCCGGGTCGCCTACGCGGCCGGGTACACCGGCCTCGGCGTGGGCGCGACCCGGTTCGGCGCCGAGGTGATGCTCGACCTGCTGGCGGGGGAGCGCACCGAGCGCACCGCCCTGGAGATGGTGCGCAGGAAGCCGCTGCCGTTCCCGCCCGAGCCCTTCGCCTGGACCGGCATCGCGCTCACCAAGTGGTCCCTGGCCCGGGCGGACGCGCGGGACGGCCGGCGCAACCTGTGGCTGCGGACGATGGACAGGCTGGGCCTCGGCTTCGACAGCTGACCGGCCCGGACCCGGGGTGTGACGCGGTTCACCCCAATGAGTCGCACCGACCCGCGTAATGCCCGCCCGGACGGCCGGACCCGGCAGCTGGATCGTCGTGCCGTACCCGGGGCGGCCTCGACATCGACTTCGAGGGCCACTCCCTCTCCCTGAACGCCGACGACACGGACTTCCGGAACCCGAGGACCCCGGTGATCGTCAACCTGATCTCGGCCGTCAGGACCCTGAAGGCCCGGTACGGCGACGACTTCGTGCTGACCATGGCCCCGGAGACCTTCTTCGTGCAGAACGGCTACCAGTTCTACGGCACCGGCAAGTGGGGCGGCCAGGACCCGCGGCTGCGGCGCCTATCTCCCGGTCATCCACGCCCTGCGCGACGACCTGACCCTGCTGCACGTCCAGGACTACGACTCCGGCCCGGTCATGGGGCTCGACAACCAGTACCACTCCATGGGCGGCGCCGACTTCCACATCGCCATGACGGACATGCTGCTCACCGGCTTCCCGGTCGCGGGCGACGCGAACAACGTCTTCCCGCCGCTGCGCCCCGACCAGGTCGCGATCGGCATGCCCGCCTTCACCAACGCGGGCAACGGCCACGTCTCACCGGCCGAGGTCACCAAGGCCCTCGACTGCCTGACCAGGAAGACCGACTGCGGCTCGTACACCACCCACGGCACCTGGCCGGGCCTGCGCGGCCTGATGACCTGGTCGATCAACTGGGACCGGTACGCGAACTGGGAGTTCCAGCGGAACTTCGACGCCTACTTCGGCTGAGCGGCAGCGACACACCCGTCAGCAGGACCGCCCCCAGGCACCAGCTGGCCACCACGTCCAGCGGCCAGTGGTAGCCCCGGCGGACCAGCCCGTAGGAGACGCCGAGGACGAGGACGGCGCAGAGCACGACGAGCAGGCGGCGCACGGCCGGCGCACGCAGCAGCGGAAGGAGCAGCAGCGTCGCCGCGCCGTACGCGACGACCGCCGTGGCGGTGTGGCCGGACGGGTAGTAGCCGACGGCCGGGGGCACCGCCGGGGTGCCGGGGCGGTCGGTCCACTCCTTCAGCGGGGCGACCAGCGCCGGCACCAGGACCATGGCCGCGACCCCGGCGAGGGGCGGCAGCCACCAGCGGTCCACACCTCTGGCACGTCCGAGCCACGCGACACCGGCCAGTGCGAGGGCGAGGACGGGCACCGCCACCTGCACGTCGCCCAGGTCGGCCAGCAGCTCGGAGAAGCGGTCCGGGTGGACGAACGCCCGGCTCACCCGCTCGTCCATCCCCACCAGCGGCCCGTCGGCGACGACCTGCCAGGTGATCAGGACGAAGAGCAGCACGGGCACGGCGAGCAGCCCGAGCGGGCCGCGGAGCGGGCGGGGTGAGGAGACCGGCATGGCACCAGCCTGCCAGGCTCCGGCTCTCGCGTGCGCTCACCGCCCGTGCGGAGCGTACGAGTGCCGCGGAAACGTGGGCGGGCCGGGTGATAGCCCCGAGCGAACACCGAGGGGCCGGCACAAGGGGGGGAGTGTGCCGGCCCCTCGGTGAACCACCGTCCCGGGTGCCGAGGCGGCGTCCTGACCGGAACGTCGCGCGCCCCGGGGGGTTTGGGGCGAGCGACCGTCCGATCGGTGAGGAGACCCGGAACCCTCGGGTCCCGGTTGTGTGCGCGAGGCACGACCAGGTCGAAGCTGGGGAGGCTCCGGCCTGAGCTTCCGCCCACGGTCCCCCGTGGGCGGGGTGCATCTCTCATCTGCGTAGAACCTACGGCAGGGGGTGGGCTCAGGACAGGGCCATCGGCGACCTGACATCCACCCCCCACACCTTCTTCACACGCTCTGCGGTTCGCCGTGCCAGGCGTGCGAACCACGGCTCAGATGCGCGTTCGGCCGGTCGCGCACACGCGCGAGCCCGCACCTGCGGGTGCGGGCTCGCGGCGGGCTCGGGAGCGCGGTTCAGACGCGGGCGAAGCCCTGCTCGATGATGTCGAGGCCCTCGTTCAGCAGGTCCTCGCCGATGACCAGCGGCGGCAGGAAACGCAGCACGTTGCCGTAGGTGCCACAGGTCAGGACCAGCAGGCCCTCGGCGTGGCAGGCCTTGGCGAGCGCGGCGGTCGCCTCCGGGTTCGGCTCCTTGGTGGCGCGGTCCTTGACCAGCTCCACGGCGATCATCGCGCCGCGGCCCCGGACGTCGCCGATGATGTCGAACTTCTCGGCCATGGCGGTGAGGCGGGCCTTCATGACCTCCTCGATCCGCTTCGCCCTCGCGTTGAGGTCGAGCTCCTTCATCGTCTCGATCGCGCCGAGCGCACCCGCGCAGGCGACCGGGTTGCCGCCGTAGGTGCCGCCGAGGCCGCCGGCGTGCGCGGAGTCCATGATCTCGGCGCGGCCGGTGACGGCGGCCAGCGGCAGACCGCCGGCGATGCCCTTGGCGGTGGTGATCAGGTCCGGCACGATGCCCTCGTCCTCGCACGCGAACCACTGGCCGGTGCGGCAGAAGCCGGACTGGATCTCGTCCGCGACGAAGACGATGCCGTGGTCGGCGGCGAACTGGCGGATCGCCGGCAGGAAGCCCTTGGCCGGCTCGATGAAGCCGCCCTCGCCGAGCACCGGCTCGATGATGATCGCGGCCACGTTCTCGGCGCCGACCTGCTTGGCGATCTGGTCGATCGCCTGGGCGGCGGCCTCCGGGCCGGCGTTCTCCGGGCCGGTCGGCCAGCGGTAGCCGTAGGCGACCGGCACGCGGTACACCTCGGGCGCGAACGGACCGAAGCCCTGCTTGTACGGCATGTTCTTCGCCGTCAGCGCCATGGTGAGGTTGGTCCGGCCGTGGTAGCCGTGGTCGAAGACGACGACCGCCTGGCGCTTGGTGTACGCACGGGCGATCTTGACGGCGTTCTCGACGGCCTCGGCGCCGCTGTTGAACAGCGCCGACTTCTTGGCGTGGTCGCCCGGGGTCAGCTCGGCCAGCGCCTCCGCGACGGCGACGTAGCCCTCGTACGGCGTGACCATGAAGCAGGTGTGGGTGAAGTCGGCGAGCTGGGCGGACGCCTTGCGGACGACGGCCTCGGCGGAGGCGCCGACGGAGGTCACGGCGATGCCGGAGCCGAAGTCGATCAGGCTGTTGCCGTCGACGTCCTCGATGACACCGCCGCCGGCGCGCGTGACGAAGACGGGCAGCGTGGAGCCCACGCCCTGCGCGACCGCGGCGGTCCGGCGGGCCTGCAGCTCCTGCGACTTCGGGCCGGGAATGGCGGTGACGACGCGGCGCTCCTGCGGAAGTGCGGTCATGGGGGCTCCTGTGGCTCTTTTCGGACGCTTGCCTTCTTTTCTCGCAGGCTAGGACCGGGAGCGGGGGGTGGGCATGCTCCATGTGGGCGTTGTCCGCGCCGCCGGTTGTCCGCGGTGGACAGGTGGCGGACGGGGAGACATGTGGACACGTCGGCGCGGGCCCGGCCGCGTAAGCGGTGAACTCGCCCTGGGAGGGCGTTAGATTGGCTCGCGGACGGTGGACGGAGCGGCTGGTCAGGGGGCAACGGCGATGGACAGCGACGGCATGCGGGACACGCGGGGTACGCACGCGAATCCTGTGCCGCGTCCGGCGGGGCCCCCCGAGGTGCCCGCGGCGCCGCCGCGGCCGACCCGGCAGCCCGGGACGCCCCCGGCACCGGCGGTGCCCCCGCTGCCGGACGGCTCGGCGTTCCTGGCCTGGCTGCGCACCCCGCGCCCCGAGGCGCTGCCCGGTGTGTGGCGCTTCGGGCACCGGCCGCGACCGGAGGAGGAGCCCGAGCTGATCCCGGCGCGGCAACTGCTGAGCGGGGCGCTGATCGCCTTCCTGGTCGGCTGGCTGATCTGGTCGCTGCTGTGGAACGGCTACCTCGGCGGCTGGTGGCTGCTGCCCCTCTACGCCATGATCCCGGACTCCTGGGCCGAGCCCCACAGCTTCGGCGCGGTCGTGGCCGTCTACGCCTACTACGTCCTGATCGCCGCGATCATCATGGTCGGCGTCGGCCGGCTCGGCCGCTGGAGTGAGATCTGGCGCCGCTACGGCCCGCCCGCCTGGCGCCGATCCACCCCGGGCGGCGGCCCGCCGCCCGCCCCCGAGGAGGACCCCGCCGCCTGGCCCGCCCTGCGCGCCGCCGGTGCCGCCGACGCCGCCGAACGGCTCGCCGCAGACGCGCGCTCCGGGCTGATGCGGGACGTCGACCACGCCCGCATCGCCCGCGCCTGGCAGGGCGTGGTGCGCGGCCGGCACAGCCTCGCCACGTTCACCGGTGCCGTGCTCAGCCACGGCGCCGGCGCCTGCCCGCACCCCTCAGGCGCCCGCGACCTGCCCTCCCGGCAGGCCCGGCACGACCTGGTCACCGGGCAGGTACGGCTCGGCACGGCCGCCGACGACACCCGCAACCCCTACGCCTACCGCGGCGCGGGCCTCGCCCTCGGACCGGACCTGCTCGGCACCTCCCTGCTCGCCGTCGGACCGGCGGGGTCGGGCAAGACCGGCGCCGTCGTCCGGCCGGTCGCCGAGTCGCTGTGCCTGCACGCCCTGGCCGGCCGGGCCGCGGTCGTCGTGGTCGGCGCGGCCGGCGCCGGACTCGGCGCGGCCGACGCCTACGACGTCGTCGTGCGGATCGGGAACCCGGACTCCGTGTACGACCTCGACCTGTACGGCGGCACGACCGACCCCGACGAGGCCGCCGCCGTCCTCGCCGAGGCCCTGGTCGGCGACCTCGCCGACCCCCACCCCGGCAGCGACACCCGCCGCTCCACCACCGTCCTCGCCCAGCTCCTCGGCCCGTTCCGGGCGGTGCACGGACGCTTCCCCGGTGTACCGGAGCTGCGGCAGCTCCTCGACGGGACGCCCGGGCCGCTGGCCGAGCTGCGCCAGGGCCTGCAGGAGACCGGGCAGGAGTCGCTGCTGCGCGAACTGGACGCCCGTGAGCGGCAGATGGGGCACCCCGGCGACGTGGGCGGCATCCTGGCCGACCGGGTGGCGCTCCTCGACCGGCCCGCCTTCGCCTCCTTCTTCGACACCTCGGGACAGACCCGGCCGTTCTCGCTCAAGGCCCTCGACCATCCGGTGCGGGTCCGCATCGACCTGCCCGAGCGCGGCCACGCGGACGCCTCGCGCATCCTGGCCCGGCTGGTGCTCGCCCAGTTCACGGCGAGCGTGTCGGTGCGGGAGGACCGGTCGCTGTTCGCCTGCCTGGTGCTGGACGACGCGAGCGGTGTCGTCACGCCGGAGGCCGTCCGGGGCGTCCAGCGGCTGCGCTCCGCCGGCGCCGGGGTCCTCCTGACCCTGCGCACCCTGGACGACGTACCGCGTCCGCTGCGGGGGCCGCTGCTCGGGTCCATCGGGTGCCGGATGGCACTGTCCGGGCTCACGCCCTGGGACGGACAGGACTTCGCCGAGGTGTGGGGCAAGGAGTGGACCGAGGCCCGGGACGTCACCGACCGGCAGATCATCGCCGAGACCCCGGCCGGCAAGGCCGTGCACATGCTGCGCCGCGTGATCACCGGCAAGGCGCCCACCGCGCGGGCGGTCACGGTACGGCAGGTCGAGCGCGAGCGGTGGTCGGCGTCCGAGCTGGCGCACGCGGTGCCGGCGGGGCACGCGGTGCTGTCGCTGACGACCGTGGGCGGTGTGCACGCGCCGCCGCTGCTGGTGGATCTGCGCGGCTGAGGTCTCCGGCCGGGAATCCGCCGGGACCGTACGGTGAGGCAGAATCGACACAGGCCGTTCATACGCGGCGGCCAAAAGATCACAGAGATTCCACACCGCCCTCGCACACCTGTCGCAGACCTGAAGGCCCCATGCCCCCGACGCTCGCCTCGCTCGTCCACCACTCCGCGCTCAAGCTGACCGTGCGCGCGGGCGAGGACCGCCTCGACGTGCCGGTCCGCTGGGCGCACTCCAGCGAGCTCGCCGACCCCGTGCCCTACATGGAGGGCGGGGAGCTCCTGCTGATCACCGCGCTCACGCTGGACGCGCAGGACCCGGCGGCGATGCGCCGGTACGTGCGGCGGCTGGCCGGGGCCGGAGTGGTGGGGCTCGGGTTCGCCGTCGGGGTCCACTACGAGGACATACCGGAGGCGCTGGTCGAGGCCGCGCGGGAAGAGGGCCTGCCGCTGCTGGAGGTCCCGCGCCGCACGCCCTTCCTCGCCATCAGCAAGGCCGTGTCCGCGGCCATCGCCGCCGACCAGTACCGGGCGGTCACGGCGGGCTTCGCGGCTCAGCGGGAGCTGACCAGACAGGCACTGACCGACGGTCCGGAGGGGCTGCTGGGCTCGCTGGCCGCGCAGGTCGACGGCTGGGCGGCGCTCTACGACACCGCGGGCGCCGTCGTCGCCGCGGCGCCCGAGTGGGCGGGCCGCAGGGCCGCGCGGCTCACGGCGGACGTGCAGCGGCTGCGTGAGCGGCCCGCACCGGCCTCCTCGGTGGTCGGCGGAACCGGTGACTCGGACCACCCCGGGAACGCGGACCGCGTCGAGTTGCACTCCCTCGGCACCTCCCGCAAGGCCCGCGCGGCACTCGCGGTCGGTACGGCCGCGCCCCTCGGCACGGCCGAGCGGTACGCCGTCCACGCGGCCATCGCCCTGCTGACGCTCACCACGGAACGCTCCCGCTCCCTGCACGCGGCGGAGCAGCGCCTCGGCGCGGCCGTGCTGCGCATGCTCCTCGCCGGCGAGCCGGACCACGCCCGCGCGGTCGCCGGGGACCTGTACGGCGACCTGCTCGACGCGCCCTTCCGGATGATCGTCGCCGAGCCGGCGTCGGCCTCGGCCGCCCGAGCGCACGCCGGGCCGCAGCCGGGCGTGCCCGCCGGCAAGCCCTCCGCGGCCGCCCTGGCGGCGGCGGACACCGGCGGCGACCCGCTCGGCGCCCTCGCCGAGGTCGTCGAATCGGCGGCGGCACGGGCCGGCGAGGCGGTGCTCGTGGTGCCCGAGGGGGAGCGGCTGGTCGTCCTGGCCACCGACGAGGGCGCGGCCGTCGCCGCCTGCGCCGAGTACGCCGCGGCCCTGGAGGCCTCCCGGCCGACGCCGGAGCCGATCACGGGCGGCGACGGGGGAGGGCTGGTCGTCGGCCTGTCGGCGCCGTCCGGACCCATCGCCGCGTCCGCCGCCTACAAGCAGGCCGAGCAGGCGCTGTCGGTGGCCCGGCGCCGCGGCCGTGTCTGCGTGGAGCACGAACACCTGGCGGCCGGCTCGGTGCTGCCGCTGCTCGCCGACGACGCTGTGCGCGCCTTCGCCGACGGACTGCTGCGGGCGCTGCGCGACCACGACGCCACCGGCCGGGGCGACCTGGTGGCCTCCCTGCGCGCCTGGCTGTCCCGGCACGGCCAGTGGGACGCGGCGGCGGCCGACCTCGGCGTCCACCGCCACACCCTGCGCTACCGGATGCGCCGCGTGGAGGAGATCCTCGGCCGCTCCCTGGACGACCCGGACGTACGGATGGAGCTGTGGCTGGCGCTGAAGGCGACGGCGCCCGAATGACCGGTGCGGACCACCGGCCCGTCGCCAGCCCCGGTGGACGGGACGGGAAGGGGCGGCGGGGGCGACGAAGAATCCTGAACCCGGGCCCCGCCCCACCCAAGTCCGCCAATCCGTCGAACCCCCGCCCCCCACCACTCCGACTCGGACAAACACGACTCGCCGCGCCCCGCCCTACCGTGGACCCCGCACACCCCGTACACACACCCCCAACGCGGAAGGGCCGGGACTCCCCTATGACTTCCACCCACGCCTTCTGGCTCGCCGGCCGCCAGGCCACCGGTGAGGACACCTTCGACGTCACGTCCCCCTGGGACGGCCGCACCGTCGCCACGGTGAGCCTGCCGACCGACGCCCAGGTCGAGGAGGCCGTGGCCGCCGCGTACGCCGTACGGGACGAGTTCGCCGCCACCCCCGCCCACGTCCGCGCCGCCGCCCTGGACCACGTCAGCCGCCGCCTGGCCGAGCGCACCGAGGAGCTCGCCCGGCTGATCTCCGCCGAGAACGGCAAGCCGGTCAAGTGGGCCCGCGGCGAGGTCGGCCGCGCCGTGTCAGTCTTCCGCTTCGCGGCCGAGGAGGCCCGCCGCTTCAACGGCGGCGAGGCGCAGCGCCTGGACACCGACGCCGGCGGCCAGGGCCGGCTCGCGCTCACCCGCCGCTTCCCCAAGGGTGTCGTCCTCGGCATCGCGCCGTTCAACTTCCCGCTGAACCTGTGCGCCCACAAGGTCGCCCCGGCGATCGCGGCCGGTGCGCCGATCATCCTCAAGCCGGCCCCCGCCACCCCCCTGTCCGGCCTGATCCTCGGCGACCTGCTCGCCGAGACCGAGCTGCCCGCCGGCTCCTGGAGCATCCTGCCGGTCTCCAACGACCGCATGCCCGCCCTGGTCCAGGACGAGCGGCTGCCCGTCATCTCCTTCACCGGCTCCGAGGCCGTCGGTTACGCGATCATGGACTCGGTGCCGCGCAAGCACTGCACCCTGGAACTGGGCGGCAACGGCGCGGCCGTTGTCCTCGGGGACTGGGCGAGCGACCAGGACCTGGACTGGGCCGCGGCCCGCATCGCGACCTTCTCCAACTACCAGGGCGGCCAGTCCTGCATCTCGGTGCAGCGCGTGATCGCCGACGCCGCCGTGTACGACCGCCTGCTGCCGCGCATCGTCGCCGCCGTCGAGGCGCAGGTCACCGGTGACCCGAACGACGACGCCACCGACGTCGGCCCGCTGGTCAGCGAAGCCGCCGCCGAGCGCGTGGAGTCCTGGGTCGACGAGGCCGTCGCCGCGGGCGCGAAGCTCCTCACCGGCGGCAAGCGGGACGGCGCCTCCTACGCGCCGACCGTCCTGACCGACCTGCCGGCCGATGTCACCCTCGCGAGCGAGGAGGTCTTCGGTCCGGTGCTGAGCGTGCGGAAGGTGAACGGCGAGGACGAGGCGTTCGCCGCCGTCAACGACTCCAAGTACGGCCTCCAGGCAGGCGTGTTCACGCACGACCTGCAGGCCGCCTTCCGCGCCCACCGCGCCCTGGAGGTCGGTGGCGTGGTCATCGGCGACGTGCCCTCCTACCGCGCCGACCAGATGCCGTACGGCGGCGCCAAGCAGTCCGGCGTGGGCCGCGAGGGCGTCAGGTTCGCGATGGACGACTACACCTACGAGCGGGTCCTGGTCCTGACGGGCCTCGCCCTCTGACCCACCCCTGAAGGACCGACGGCCCGAACCCGCTGTGCGGGGGTTCGGGCCGTCGGTCGTTCCCCCCGTTCTCACCTGCGAGAACGGGGGGATTTCGACTTGTTCTCGCGAACTCGACCGGCATACTGGGCGTCATCCAACGGCTGGAACGGTTTGGTGCGTCGTCGACTGACGCCCAGTGGGCGCGCATCGAGCCGTCGCCGCCGGACGGGACTCCGAAGCGGGTGGGCGGTGCCGCGCGATCCGGTCGCACCTGCGCAAGCAGTGGCGCGGCCTGGCCACCCGCTACGACAAGATCGCCACCATCTACCTCACCGGACTCAGGTGCAAGTCCCGGCCGGCGCTCCAGAAGGCCATCGCCTCCGCGGCGGGGGCCTTAGGACTGGGATCAGAATGAGGTGCTTGCCGTTTTGGAATGACGGGGTGTCAGGTCTGGTTTGGCAGGCAGGGGGTGAGTGTGACCGATAGGCGTAGGGGGGGGCAAGCCGAGGCTGGTCGAGGACGGGCCCGGGAAACGGTTCAGGTGCTACGGCGCGGGCGGCTTGCTTGGCGGCTCCCAGCCGTGGGTGAGGATGTCGAAGATTGCCTCGATGGCGGCCCGGCGGTCCTGCCGGCCGCGAGCGAGAACCGGGACCTCGAGTACGAATCGGGCAAGAGCCACACATGCGAGGTTGTCGTGCCCCACGCCGAACTCGTCGGCGATGACTGCGCTGAGGCTGTCGGTGTACCGGGTCCACATGTGTTCGGCGTAGGCGCGCAGCACCGGCGTCGAGTTCACCAGGTTGGTGAACTCGGCCGCCTGAGGATGTGCCTCGATCGACGGCCAGGTGTCCAGGACGTGCTGTCGAAGGGCGTCGAGGATGCTCTGATCGGAGCGGCGCTGCCGCACCGCGGCGATCAGCTGTGACTCCCGGTCTTCGTCCTGGTCGAATACCAGTGCTTCCTTGCCGCTGAAGTGCTTGAACACCGTAGCGGTCGACACGTCGGCGGCGTCGGCGATGTCACGGATGCTCACCTGGTCGTAGCCGCGCTCCAGGAAGAGTCGCAGTGCGGCGTCGGCGATCGCCTGCCGGGTGGCCGCCTTCTTGCGGTCGCGGCGGCTGACAGAGGGCACGGTCATGACTACAGCATACTCGATAGTCGAATCAGTCGCTAAGTAGAGTCGTTGCACTTTTCGACTTGCTCTGATTCTATGGATGTGCGCGGGCACCTGAGCGGCACATCCTCGTCGGCCTGGTCATCGTCTGCACCGCGCCGACCTGTTCACCTGAGAGGCCCTCCGCGGGGCACATCCGGCGTTGGTGCCGAGGTCGACAATGCCCGGCCCGCTCGCCTCTCTTCGCCGACTGAAAGGGACAACCATGAACTCCCCAGAACCCGCCCGGGCACGCATCAGCGTCATCGGTGCCGGCCCCGGCGGACTGACCTGCGCCCGCATCCTCCAGCAGCACGGCATAGCGGTCACCGTCTACGACCGCGACCGGGGCCCCGACGCCCGCAACCAGGGTGGCACCCTCGACCTGCACGCCGACAACGGCCAGGTCGCCCTGCGCGAAGCCGGTCTGCTCGACGAGTTCTTCAAGCTCGCCCGCCCCGAAGGGCAGGAAATGCGCCAGATGGACCCGACCGGCACGATCACGTCCCATGAAGTCCCGGCGCCCGACGAACTCTTCAAGCCGGAAATCGACCGTGGCCAGCTGCGCAACCTGCTGCTCGACTCCCTGCAACCGGGAACCGTGTGCTGGGGCCGCGCCATCGACACGATCAGTGGACCCGACGACGGTCCGCGGCAATTGCACTTCACCGACGGCACGACCATCCAGACCGATCTGGTCATCGGCGCCGACGGCGCCTCCTCCCGCGTCCGCCCGGCCGTGTCCCCCGCCGTCCCCGAATACACCGGGGTGAGCTTCCTGGAAGCATGGTTCTCAGACGTCGAGAACCGGCACCCGGACCTGGCCGAGCTGGTCGGCCAGGGCAGCGCCCACGCAGCCGACGGCGAGCGCGGCCTGTTCGCCCAGCGCAACAGCGGAAACCACATCCGCGTCTACATCATCCAACGCGTCCCGGTCGACTGGATCAGCACGAGCGGCCTGACAGTCGAGGACACCGACGGCATCCGCGCCCTGCTCCTGGGCGAGTACGCCCACTGGTCGCCCCGCATACGCCGGATGATCACCGAGAACGACGGCCCCTACGTCGACCGTCCGATCTTTGCCCTCCCGGTCCCGCACACGTGGGAACACAACCCGACGGTGACCCTGCTCGGAGATGCCGCCCACCTCATGCCCCCGCTCGGCGTCGGCGTCAACCTCGCCATGCTCGACGCCAGCGAAATCGCCCTCGCTCTCGCGAACGCCACCACCGTCGCCGACGCGATCCGCACCTACGAGAAGACCATGCTCCCCCGCTCCACCGAGACGGCCAAGGCCCTCGAAGGCGGCGCCGAACACCTGCTGTCCACCGACGCACCCGACTTCGGCAGCAACAACGACGCCCAGCACTAGGGACTGACCGAGGTCTTCAGCCGTCGCCAGCAGATGATGGCGCAGCCGAGGGTGATGAAGGCTTGGTGGATGTCGTCGCGGATCTCCCAGCGGATGCGCAGGCGCCGCGAACCAGTGCAGCAGCGCGATGGCGCCCTAACGACCCAGCGGTGGACTCCGATACAGGAGCCGTGTTCGGCCGCGTCGGGCGATGACCGGGGTGATCTCGAGCCGGCGGACCTTGTCGCGGTAGACATCGTGGTCATAGCCGCGGTCGGCGTGGACCCGGCGGGGCGGCGCAGGGGTCGGCCGCTCCTGCCGCGGATCGGCGGAACGGGCTGGATCAGCGGGATCAGCTGGGTGACGTCGTTGCGGTTTCCACCGGCCAAGGTCACCGCCGGAGGGATGCCGTGCGCCTCGACAATCACGTGGTGCTTGCTGCCGGACTTGCCCCGGTCCACCGGGGAGCGCCCGGTGGCTGGTCCGCCCTTCATCGCGCGCACGTGCGAAGAGTCGACGGCGGCCTTGGAGAAGTCCAGCATCCCGGCCGCCCGCAGCTCGCCGGCAGCAGCTCGTGCAGGCGCTGCCACACCCCGGCCTCGTTCCAGTCCCGCAGCCGCCGCCAGCAGGTCATCCCCGATCCGAAGCCGAGCTCCTGCGGCAGGTGCCGCCACGGGATGCCGGTGTACAGCACGAGCAGGATCCCGCGCAGCACCCGACGGTCGTCGATCCGCCGAGGTCCCGGATACCGGAAACGCCGCTCGACCACCGGCAGCAGCGGCTCGATCCGCTCCCACAGACCGTCCTCGACCAGCCACGGCTTGCTCCCACCACGTGTCTCGGCCGGACACCCCCCTGTCTGGCAGGTGCCGACATGCACTGACGGCCCGTCATTCCCGAGCGAAGAAGCCCTCACTCTGATCCCAGTCCTCAGTCGGGCCTGGTCCGGGTGGGACGTGACGACCAAGCCGGTGACGCGCGCGTCCCCTGGTGACCCGGGAGAGCGGTGCTCCTGCCGTTCGGCGCACCGGGCGCACGCACCGGACGGGTCGGGGCCCGGCGCCGGTCGTACCGGTGCCGGGCCCCTTCTCGTGCCGGCTTCTCCGGACCCTCAGCCGGAGAAGCCGACGTGCGCGAGCCGCAGTGAGCCGCGCAGCCTGATGCGGAGGTCGTGCACGCCCTCGGCGGTCAGGGCGGCGCCGAGCTCCACGTAGTCGTACGGACCCGGCGTCGGCGTCTGCGGCGACAGCACCGCCGACGCGGGTTGCCCGTCGAGGGCGATCTCCACGGTGCCCCCGCCCGCCACCGCGACGGTCACCCGCGTGACGCCCGGTCCGAAGTCGCAGGCGCGGTAGAGCAGTTCGCCGGAGCCCTCCGCGACCGGCGTCACCGCGTCGCCCGACACCTTCGTGCGGTCCACGATCTCCGTGCCGCTCTGCTCGTCGAAGTCGGCCGCCTCCAGGCCGCGTTCGCGCACCGGGCGCGGTGCGGCGGGCTCGCCGTCGAGCGCGACCGTCGTCTCCAGGCGCACGTCCTCGCTGGAGGCGCCGGCCAGCAGGGCGTACGGGCCCGGCTCCAGCCGCCACCGGCCGTGGGCGACGTCCCAGAACGCGAAGGCGGACAGCGGCACGTCGAAGGACACCTCCGCCCGCTCGCCCGGGGCCAGGGCGAGCCGCCGGTGCGCCACCAGTTCCCGGCGCGGACGCGGCACCGAGGGCGCCTCGGCCCGGGTGTAGAGCTGGGCCACCTCGTCGGCGCGGACGTCGCCCGTGTTGGTGACCGTGAAGGACACCGACACCGCGTCGTCCGTCACCCGGGCCGAGAGGTCCGCGTACGCGAAGGACGCGTACGACAGGCCGTGCCCGAAGGGGAACAACGGGGTCCCCTCGAAGTACAGGTAGGTCTGCCGGCCGCCGATCACGTCGTAGTCGAGCAGAGCGGGCAGGTCGGCGTCGTCGGCGTACCAGGTCTGCGGGAGCCGCCCGGCGGGGGAGACGTCACCGGCCAGGACCCGGGCCAGCGCGGTGCCGGCCGCCTGACCGCCGTGCGCGGTCCACAGCACCGCCGGGAGGGCCTCGGCGTCGACCGCGTACGGGTAGGCGGAGACCAGCGCCAGCACCGTGCGCGGGTTGGCGGCCCGGGCCGCGCGCAGCAGCCGCTCCTGGTGGTCCGGCAGCCGCAGGGTCGTACGGTCCTCCGTCTCCCGGCCGTTGATGTGCGGGTCGTTGCCCGCCACCACCACGACCACGTCGGCCGCGGCCGCGGCCCGCGCCACCGCCTCCTCGCCGCGCTCGGCGACGACCAGCTCGAAGACCTCGCCCTCCACGCCGTCCGCGGCAACCCGCACGCCGTCGGCGGCGACACAGACGGGACGACCCGTTCCCGAGTGCCGGAGGAGGTGCCCGTTGCCGTGGGGTTCCAGGCGGAACGTCTCCTGTACGACCCAGCCGCCGGGCTGGTCGGCGGAGGCGCGGACGTACCCGTCCTCGGCGACCGACAGGTACCGGCCGTCGTGGGCGCGCAGGGTGAGCACGCCCTCGCCCCAGTCGACGAGCGCGAGTTCGCTGCCGGTGGCGTCGGTGGTGAGCGGCGGCAGGTCGGTGCGGCCGGCGACCAGGGCGGGGTCGAGGGCGCCCTCGGCGCCGGGCGCCCCGCCGGGGGTGTCCTCCGCGGGGAGCACGTGCAGGAACGTGCCGGCGGCCGTCCGCAGCCGGACCCGGTCCACGCCCTCCGCGAAGCCGACGGCCTGCGCGCCGAACCGCTCGTACAGGCCCTCCAGCGGGGTGGAGCGGTGGATGAGCGTGCCGCTGTACCAGTCGAGCTTGCACTCGTCGGCGAGCAGTCCGACCACGGCGACGCGGGTGTCCGGGGCCAGCGGCAGCACGCCGTCGTTCCGGAGCAGGACCACCGCCTGCTCGGCGGCCTCCAGGGCCAGCGCGCGGTGCTCCGGGGTGTCGAAGTCGGCGGTGACGGCGTACGGGTCCCGCGCCGGGTCGAACTCGCCGAGGCGGAAGCGGACCGAGAGCTGGCGGCGCACGGCCGCGTCGACGTCGGCCTCGGTGAGGAGCCCCCGCCCGAGGGCGCCGCGGACGCGCGCGACGATCTTCGAGGAGTCCGTGCCGTGGTCGGTGAAGCTGTCCACCCCGGCGCGCAGCGCGGCCGCGGTCGCCTCCTCGTGGGTGTCGAAGTAGTGCTCGGAGTCGACGAGGTTGGACGGGGCGCCGGCGTCCGAACAGACCAGCAGCTCCTCCTCCGTCCAGGTGCGCAGCTGCTCCCGCAGGTACGGGGAGAGGTGGTTCGGGCGGCCGTTGACCAGGTTGTACGCCGGCATCACGCCGGCCACCGCGCCCGCCTCGACCGTCTCGCGGAAGGCGCGCAGGTCGTACTCGTGCAGGACGCGCGGGCGGACGGAGGACGAGGCGGTGTCCCGGTCGGTCTCGTTGTTGTGGGCGAGCCAGTGCTTGAGCACCGGCGCCGTGCGCCAGTACGCCGGATGACCGCCGCGCAGTCCGCGCGTGTAGGCGGTGGCGATGGCCGAGGTGAGCCGCGGGTCCTCGGAGTAGCCCTCCTCGTTGCGGCCCCACAGGGGGTGGCGCAGCAGGTTGACGGTCGGGGACCACACGTTGAGGCCGACGCGTTCGTCGCGGGCGCGCATCGCCCGGGCCTCCTTGGACACCGCCTCGCCGACGCGGTGCACCAGTTCCTCGTTCCAGGTGGCGCCGAGGCCCACGGCCTGCGGGAACACGGTCGCCGGACCCATCCAGGCCACCCCGTGCAGCGCCTCCTGGCCGGTGCGGAACGCGGCGATGCCGAGCCGCTCGACGGCCGGGGCGAACTGGTGCAGGAAGGCGGTCTTCTCGTCGAGCGTCAGCCGCGACACCAGGTCGTCGACGCGCTTCCCGAGCGGCAGCTGCGGATCACGGAAAGGCGGCGTGGGCGGCGTGGGTGCGGTCACGTGGAGATCCCCTTGCGATGGAGCGGCGAGACGCTTTCGAAGCGCTTCGATGCTCATTCGGCACCGGGGCGGGTGTCAAGGCGTATCCGCACACTGACTCCGACTTCTCGTCACTGTCCAAGCGCTGCATGAATACGGTGAGTCGCCCAGGACCACGTACACATCGGAGGAATCTTGGGAGCGACCCTTGTGCGCCCTCAGACGTTCACTTAACCTCGCTGCAACATCGAAGCGCTTCGACTCGGGAAGCGGTGAACCGGGGCGTGCCGCAGGTGCGTCCGGAAAACCGCACATTCCTCCGACGACCGCTTCAGCTCAGCCAGTTCCACTGAAGACACCGCAGCCGACGGCCACCGCCGGGTGTCCTGGTGCGCCATGAAGGGTTGACGCAATGACGCCGAACGCCGCCTCCGGCCCCAGCCGGAGAAAGTTCCTCGCCTCCACGGTGGTCGCCACCGCAGCGGTGGCGGGAGGAATGCCGCTGCTGTCCGCCTGCGGCGGATCCGACGGCGGCTCGCGCGACGGCACCACGTCGGGCAAGGACGCGAAGAAGCTGCTGCCGGCGTACGTGGCCGGCAACGTCGTCACCCCCGACATCCCCAGCAAGAACGGCTCCGCGGTCGGCTTCACCGGCAAGCTCGACCTCGCGGACCTGAAGGTCTCGGTGCCGAAGAGGCTCGGCAAGGGCGGCCGGGTCACCGTCATGTCGCCCTTCTGGGGCTCCCCGCCGAAGGAGGACAACGCCTACTACAAGGCGATGAACGACCTCATCGGCGTCGACGTGGTCTGGCAGAACCAGGACGGCAACACCTACGACCAGAAGCTCGGCGCGGTCCTCGCCTCCAGCGAGGTGCCGGACGTCGTGGTCGTCCCCGGCTGGAACATGACCGGCAGGATCCCCAGCGCCATCATCGGCAAGTTCGCCGACCTCGGCCCGTACCTCTCCGGCGACGCCGTCAAGCAGTACCCCAACCTCGCGGCGATCCCGACCGACGCCTGGCAGCGCTCGATCTTCGGCGGCAAGCTGCGCGGCCTGCCGATGCCGTCCTCGTACGTGTCCGGCATCCTGCCGCTGTACCGTCAGGACGTCTTCGAGAAGGAGGGCTACGAGGTCCCCCGGTCCTGCGACGAGTTCATGGCGCTGGCCAAGGACGCCACCAACGCGAAGGCCAAGCGCTGGGCCTGCCTGGACATGAAGTGGACCGCCTTCAACGCCTTCGGCGTGCTCTCCGGCAACGAGAAGTCCCTCGGCTGGAACCAGGCCGACGGCAAGCTGGTCTACCGCGCCGAGACCGACGAGTACCTCGAGGCCCTGGAGTGGACGCGCAAGCTCTTCGCCGCCGGCGTCGTGCACCCCGACGCCATGCTCGGCAAGAGCAACGCCACCGACCCCGGTCCCAAGTTCGCCGCCGGCGAGTTCATCGTCTACAACCAGGACATCTCCCAGTGGTGGAGCCGAACCGCCGAACAGGCCACCCAGAACCCGGAGTTCAAGGTCTGGGGCATGGACTTCTTCGGGCACGACGGCGGTGAACCCACACTGTGGGCGCAGAACCCGGCGAGCATCTTCGCCTTCGTCAACAAGAAGGCGTCCAAGTCCGTGATCCGCGACGTGCTGGCCGTCGCCAACGTCACCGCCGCGCCGTACGGCACCAAGGAGTACATGGCCACCAACTACGGTGTGGAGGGAACCCACTACACGGTCAAGGACGGCGTGCCCACCAAGACGGACCAGGGCAACATCGACGTGATGAACGCCTACGTGATGGTGGCGAGCCCCGCCGCGACCATCGCCCACCCCGACTTCCCCGAGGTCGCCAAGGGACAGGTCGAGTGGCAGCAGCGGATGGGCGCCTTCACCAGGAAGCCGACCTTCTACGGCATGCAGATCACCGAACCCGCCCGTTACACCAACCTCGCCAACGACTTCGAGCAGCTCGAGGACGACATCGTCCGCGGCCGCAAGAAGATCAGCGACATGCAGCAGGCCGTCTCCGACTGGCGGAGCAAGGGCGGCGACGAACTGCGCGACTGGTACAAGAAGCTGCTCGACGACAACGGCACGGCGGCGGGCTGACCGGTACCGAGGCAAGGAGAACGGCCGTGTCCCACAGCACGGTGCCCCGGACCAGGGCCGAGGCCGATGCGACGAAGAAGACCCCGGTGGCGTCCGGCGACGCCACCGGCTCCCGGAAGGGGAAGCCGAGCACGGGGAGGCTCAGCCTGCGGCTGAGGTTCCGCCGCGACCGCGTACTGCTGCTGATGACACTGCCGGCCGTCCTGCTGGTGCTGCTCTTCAACTACGTACCGATCCTCGGCAACGTCGTCGCCTTCCAGGAGTACGACCCCTACATCAGCGACAACGGGATCGTCTCCATCCTGCACAGCCCCTGGGTGGGCCTGGAGAACTTCCAGCGGATCTTCGAGGACTCCGCCTTCTGGAACTCCGTACGGAACACGCTGGTGCTGTTCCTCCTCCAGCTCGTGCTGTACTTCCCGATCCCCATCCTGCTCGCCCTGCTCATCAACAGCGTGGTCCGGCCCCGGGTGCGGGCGATCTCGCAGGCCATCCTCTACCTGCCGCACTTCTTCTCCTGGGTGCTGGTCATCGCCGTCTTCCAGCAGCTCTTCGGCGGTGCGGGACTCCTCTCCCAGTTGCTGCGCGACCACGGGTACGACGGACTCAGCCTCATGACCGACCCGGACACCTTCAAGTTCCTGGTCACCGCGCAGAGCGTCTGGAAGGACGCCGGCTGGGGCATCATCGTCTTCCTCGCCGCGCTCGCCTCGGTCAGCCCCGACCTGTACGAGGCCGCCGCGATGGACGGCGCGAACCGCTGGCGCCGCATGTGGCACGTCACCCTGCCCGCGCTGCGCCCGGTGATCGCCCTGCTGCTGGTGCTGCGCGTCGGCGACGCCCTGACGGTCGGCTTCGAGCAGATCCTGCTGCAACGCGACGCCGTCGGACCGGGAGCCGCGGAGGTCCTCGACACCTTCGTGTGGTGGAACGGCGTGCGCAACCAGGACTTCGGATACGCGGCCGCCGCCGGGCTCGTCAAGGGCGTCATCAGCCTCGGCCTGGTCCTGATCGCGAACAAGGTGGCCCACCTCATGGGCGAACAGGGGGTGTACAAGAAGTGACCGCCGTCCACGAAGCGACCGCCGTGACCGACAAGCCCGTACGCGGGCCCGGCCGCTGGGCGGCCCCGCCCAGGCCGGTGTGGGAGGAGAAGCCCAGCCCGGCCGGACTCGCCGGCAAGGGACTGGTGCTGCTCCTGGCCTGCCTGGGAATCCTGTTCCCGCTGTGGATCGTCGTCGTCACCAGCCTCTCCTCGCGCAAGGCCATCGACGAGGCCGGCGGGCTGGTGATGATCCCCAAGGACATCACCTTCGTCGCCTACCAGGAACTGCTCAGCGGCGGCCAGGTCACCCGCGCCGCGCTCGTCAGCATCGGCATCACCCTGGTCGGCACCCTGTTCTCGATGGCGGTGTCGGTGCTGTGCGCCTACGGACTCTCCCGCAGCGGCTCGCTGGGCCACCGCTGGATCCTCATGGTGCTGCTGGCCACGATGTTCTTCAGCGCCGGCCTGATCCCCACCTACCTGCTGGTGCAGTCCCTCGGCCTGACGGACACCTACCTCGCGCTGATCCTGCCCAGCGCGATCAGCGTCTTCAACATCCTGGTGCTGCGCGGCTTCTTCATGGGCATCTCGCAGGAGCTGGTCGACAGCGCCCGCATCGACGGCGCCGGCGACCTGCGCATCCTGTGGCAGATCGTCCTGCCGCTGTCCCGCGCGGTCGTCGCGGTGATCACCCTGTTCTACGCCGTCGGCTACTGGAGCGCCTGGTTCAACGCCTCCCTCTACCTCAACGACCAGGACATGCTGCCGCTGCAGAACGTCATGATCCAGCTCGTGCAGAAGCAGGAGGCGCCGGTCGGCCTCGGCCAGGCGATCAAGACCGGTGAGCTCTCCGGTCTGGCCGTGCAGATGGCGGTCATGGTCATGGCCCTGCTGCCCGTCGCCGTCCTGTCGCCCTTCGTCCAGCGTCACTTCAGGAAGGGGATGCTGACCGGCGCCGTGAAGGGCTGACGCCCCGAGCGGCGGAGCGGCCCGCGCGACGTCCGGGCCGCGGCGCCGTCGCGGCCGGCCGCGCGGTTCCCCGCGCCCCCCCCGAAGCATCCCCAGTCCCCGCCCCCGCACCACGAGGAGTGCCATGCGCGCGTTCCCCCTGAGCCGGCGTGCCGTTCCCGCCGGGAGCACGGCCGCCGTCGCGGCCACCTCCGTCCCGTCGCTCGCCGGGCGCGCGACGGCCGCGGAGCACACGTCCGAGCCGGTCACGGCGCCCGGCCGGTCCGCTGACCTCTGGCCGAGCGCCAAGGAGAGCGGCCCGTACCGCTCGGCCGGCGGCGGCGTCGCCTTCACCGGGGCCGGCAACTGCCGGGCCTCCCGCGCCCTCGGCTTCGGCAGGGCCGCCGACGGACGCGGCATCCGGTACGGGGAGCCCCGATGACGCCCGGCCTCGCGGACACCACCCGCGGCCGCATCCTCTTCGGAGGCGACTACAACCCCGAGCAGTGGCCCGAGGAGACCTGGCCCGAGGACGTCCGCCTGATGAAGGTCGCCGGCGTCAACTCCGTCACCCTCGGCGTCTTCTCCTGGTCGAGGCTCGAACCCCGGCCCGGCGTACACGACTTCGCCTGGCTGGACCGCCTGATGGACCTCATGCACGCGCACGGCATCGGCGTCGTCCTCGCCACCCCCACGTCCTCGCCCCCGCCCTGGCTCGGCCGCCTCCACCCGGACACCCTGCCCCGTGACGAGTACGGCCGCACCGAGTGGTGGGGCGGCCGCCAGCACTTCTCGCACTCCAGCGGCACCTACCGCCGGCACGCCGCGGCCATCACCGAGGCCCTGGCCGCCCGCTACGCCGGCCACCCCGCCCTCACGATGTGGCACATCAACAACGAGTACTGCACCTTCGACCACGGCGACGAGGCCGCCGTCCGCTTCCGCCGCTGGCTCCGCGACCGGTACGGCACCCTCGACGGCTTGAACACCGCCTGGGGCACCGCCTTCTGGAGCCAGGGCTACGCCGACTGGGAGGAGATCCTCCCCGCCCGCCGGACCCACTACCTGAAGAACCCGACCCAGGTCCTCGACTTCCGCCGCTTCACCTCCGACATGCTCCTGGAGTGCTTCACCGCCGAACGCGACATCGTCCGCCGCCACACCCCGCACATCCCGGTCACCACCAACTTCATGCCGCTGTGGTCCGGTCAGGACGCCTGGCGCTGGGCCGAGGAGGAGGACGTCGTCTCCGTCGACCTCTACCCCGACCCGCGCGACCCCCTCGGCGCGCAGCACGGCGCCCTGGTCCAGGACATGACCCGCTCGCAGGCGCGCGGCCCGTGGATGCTCATGGAGCAGGCGGCCGGACCGGTGAACTGGCGCGGCGCGAACCGGCCCAAGCCGCGCGGCATGAACCGCCTGTGGACTCTCCAGGCCGTGGCCCGCGGCGCGGACGCCGTCTGCTACTTCCAATGGCGCCAGTCGCGGCAGGGCGCGGAGAAGTTCCACTCCGGCATGGTCGGCCACGCGGGGGAGCAGGGCCGTGCGTACCAGGAGATCAGGCAGCTCGGCGCCGACCTCGCCAGGCTCGGCCCGCACGTGGCGGGCACCCGGATCACGGCCGACGTCGCCGTGCTGCACGACTGGCACTCCTGGTGGGCCGGCGCCCAGGACGGCCGCCCCTCGACCCGCTTCGACTACCCGGACGTCCTGCACGCCTGGCACCGGGCCCTGTGGGAGGCCGGCCTCACCACCGACTTCGCCCACCCCGAGCACGACCTGACCCCGTACCGGATGGTCGTCGTGCCGCAGCTCTACGCGCTCACGGACGCCGCGATCGACAACCTCCTCGCCCACGTCCGCCGCGGCGGCACCCTCGTCTGCGGCTTCCTCACCGGCGTCGCCGACCAGGACGACCGGGTCAGGGACGGAGGCATGGACGCCCGGCTGCGCGACCTGTTCGGCATCCGCACCCTGCACGAGTGGTGGCCCCTGGAGACGGACGAGAGGGCCGCCTGCGCGGGCTTCCGGGGCATGCTGTGGTCGGAGGAGATCGAGCCCGACGGCACCGCCACCGAGACGCTCCCGTACCGGGGCGGCGAGCTGGCGGGGCTCCCGGCCGTCCTGCGCAAGGACCGCGCCTGGTACGTGTCGACCCTGCCGGAGCCGGACGCGCTGCGCGCCCTGCTCGCCCGCGCCGCCGCCGACGCGGGCGCCCGCCCGGTGCTCGACGGCCTGCCGGCCGGAGTCGAGGCGGTCCGCCGCGGCGACCTGCTGTTCCTCCTCAACCACGGCCGCGAACAGGTCACCGTGGACGTCCCGGGCACCCACCGCGACCTGCTGACCGAGGCGGCCGTCACCGGCCGCGTCACCCTCGGCCGCCACGGCGTGGCGGTGCTGACGGAGCCGGCCCCGTGACCGGCGGACCCGTGCACGGCACCTGGGAGCCCGAACCCGCCCGCCGCTGGGAGGACGGCTTCCTCAGCGGCAACGGCCACCACGGCGCCCTGGTGTTCGGCGACCCCGGGGCCGATCGCGTCGTCGTCACCCACCACACCCTGGTCCGCCCGGACGGCGACGACGCGCACCGCCGGCCGCCCCGGCTGGCCGCCGCGCTCCCCGCGCTCCAGGACCGTCTGCTGGCCGGGGAGACGGCCGCCGCCGAGGAGTTCACCGACGGCCGCCCGCTGCGATGGGTGCGGCCCTTCCACCCGGCGTTCCAGATCCGGCTGACCGGCCCCTCCGGCGACACCGGCCACCGCTACCGGCGCTCCGTCGACTTCACCACCGGCGAGACGACCGCGGCCCGCTCCACCTGGAGCAGCCGGGTCTTCGTCTCCCGCGCCGACGACGTGATCGTCCAGCGCGTCGCCGCCCCGCACCTCACCCTCGACATCTCCCTGGACCCCCGTCTCCCGGGAGCGCCCGCCGGTCTGGGCGTCGGCCACCGCGCCGTCCTCACGCCCGGGGGCGCCCTGCTCAGCCTGCGCGCCCGCTACCCCGGCAGCGACCTGGCGTACACCGGTGTCACCCTGGTCACCGTCACCGGCGGCGCCACCAGGCTGGTCCCGCCGGGTGTGCTCGTCGAGGGCGCCACGGAGGTCCTGCTCCTCACCCGGGTGCGCCGGCACACCGGCGAACTGGACGTGGCCGCCGAGGGACGCGCCCTGCGCGGCCTGGCGGACGGAAACAGCCACGACGGACGACCGGAGGGGTCACCGGACGACGGGCCGGCCGGGGGCGCGGACGACGGGCCGGACGGCACGCCGTACGACGCCCTCCTGCGCCGCCACCTCGCCCTGCACCGCACCGCCTACGACCGCGTCACCCTCGACCTCGCCGCCGACCCCGCCGAACGCGCCCTGCCGGGCTCGGCCCTGCTGGCACGGCCCCGCAGCGCGGCCCTGCTGGAGCGCCTGTTCGCCGCCGGCCGCTACCACCTCCTGTCGGCCGGAGGCCTGCTCCCGCCCCGTCTGACCGGCCTGTGGACCGCCGACTGGAACACCGCCTGGTCCGGCGCGTTCACCACCAACGCCAACCTCAACCTCCAGACCTCCTCCGCCGCGGCGGCCGCCCTGCCCGAGGTCACCGAGGCCCACGCGGCCCTGGTCCACCGCCAGCTGCCGGACTGGCGCGACAACGCCCGCGCGATCTTCGGCACCCGCGGTGTCGTCGCCCCCTCGCACACCGACGGCGAGTCGGGCCACACCTACCACTTCAGCCGCGAGTACCCCCTCCACTTGTGGACGGCCGGCGCCGACTGGCTGCTCAAGCCCCTCGTCGACCACGACGAGACCTACGGCACGCACGATCCCCGCACCACCGCCGCACTCGCCGAAGTCGCCCTGTTCTACGAGGACTTCCTCACCCGGACCGACGGCGACGGCCAGGTCGCGGTCGTCCCGTCGTACTCGCCCGAGAACCGGCCCGCGAACGCGAGCTGGGGAACGGTCGACGCGGCCATGGACCTCTCCGCCGCCCGGCACGCCCTGCTGACCGCCGCCGACCGCCACCCCGAGCACGCCGGCCGCTGGCGCGCCCTCGCCGGCCGGATCCCGCCGCACCGGATCAACGCCGACGGCGCCCTCGCCGAGTGGGCCCGGCCCGGCCTGACGGACACCTACGACCACCGCCACCTCAGCCACCTCTACGGTGTCTGGCCGCTCGACGAGATCACCCCCTACGACACCCCCGGCCTCGCCGAGGCCGCCCACCGTGCCCTCGAACTGCGGGGCGCCGAGAACGACTCTGCCCACGGCCACCTCCACCACGCCCTGGTCGCCGCCCGCCTCCGGGACGGCGACCGGGTCGCCCACGCACTCGGCCGGGTGCTCGACGGCGACTACTTCCACGCGTCCCTGATGAGCGCGCACTACCCCCACCGCGACGTCTACAACGCCGACGCCGCGCACACCCTCCCGGCCGTGCTCCTCGAGATGCTCGTCCAGTCCACGCCCGGCCGACTGGTGCTGCTCCCCGCCCTCCCGGCGAGCTGCCCCGCAGGTGAGCTCAAGGGCGTACGCACCCGGTTCGGGGCCGGACTCGACCTCACCTGGACGTCCGACGGCGATGCGACGGCCGTCCTGCGCCCGGGCCGCACCCACCGCATCGATCTCAGGACCCCCTCCGGCGCCGAACCGCTCGACCTCGTCGCCGGCGAGGACCGCGTCATCAGCTTCAAGGCGCGGCAGCGACAGCGCACCTCCCCCCACCCATGGAAGGAAACGCCATGGCACCACGCAAGCGCACCCTGACCGCCCTCCTGGCCCCGGCCCTCGCGCTCGGCGCCACCGTCGGACTGGCCTCCGCCCCCGCCCAGGCCGCCGTCTGGAACTCCTGCGACCAGTGGGGCAACACGAGCCTCAACGGCTACACCCTCTACAACAACATCTGGGGCTCCGGCGCCGGCAGCCAGTGCGTCTGGGCCAACTCCGGCACCAACTGGGGCGTCTGGGCCGACCACCCGAACACCGGCGGCATCAAGTCGTACCCGAACGCCAAGAAGGTGATCAACAAGCCGATCACCTCACTGGGCTCGCTCAGCAGCAGCTACAACGTCACGGTCCCGGCGTCCGGCGCGTACAACACGTCGTACGACATCTGGGACACGGACTACGACTACGAGATCATGCTCTGGGTCAACCACAACGGCGCCGTCGGCCCCCTCGGCACCTCACAGGGCTCGGTCACCCTCGGCGGCCACTCCTGGAGCGTCTACAAGGGGAACAACGGCGCCAACGAGGTCTTCTCGTTCCTGCGCACCTCGGACTCCAGCTCCGGCACGGTCGACATCCTGCCGATCCTGAAGTGGATCAAGGACACCAAGCGCTGGATGGGCAACGAGACCATCGGCGACGTGCAGTTCGGCTACGAGATCACCTCGTCGTCCGGCGGCCTGGACTTCCGGACCAACAGTCTGACGGTCAGCGGCGGCTGACCGGAGCGCACCACGGCCGAGGGGCCGGTCCCACCGGGACCGGCCCCTCGGCCGAGTGGCGAGGCGGGCCGGCGGCCCGCGCGGGGCCTGCCGACTACGGCCGGACCGGCGCGGCCCCCGAGCTCGCCCGCACCGTCAGCTCCGGCGCGAGCAGCACGACCTCCTCGCTGCCGCGCCCCTCGAGCTTGGCGACGAGCTGTTCCACGGCACGCCGGCCCATCTCCTGCGCGGGCAGGGCGACCGAGGTCAGCCGCACCGAGGCCTGCGTGGCGACCTGCTCGGGGCAGACCGCGACCACCGACACGTCCTCGGGCACGGCCCGGCCCTGCTGGCGCAGCAGCGCGAGCAGCGGTTCGATCGCGGCTTCGTTCTGGACGACGAACCCGGTGGTGTCCGGACGTTCGTCGAAGACGCGGGCCAGCGTCGCGGACATCGCGTCGTAGCCGCCCTCGCAGGGGCGGTGCAGCAGCCGCAGCCCCAGCTCCCGCGCGCGGGTGCGCAGGCCGTCGAGGGTGCGCTCGGCGAAGCCCGTGTGCCGTTCGTAGACGGCGGGCGCCTCACCGATGACAGCGATGTCGCGGTGTCCCAGCGACGCCAGATGCTCCACACACAGCGCACCGGTCGCCCGGAAGTCGAGGTCGACGCAGGTCAGGCCGGTGGTGTCGGCGGGCAGGCCGACCAGTACGGAGGGCTGGTCGGTGCCGCGCAGCAGCGGCAGCCGGGCGTCGTCGAGCTCGACGTCCATCAGGATCATCGCGTCGGCGAGGCCGCTGCCGGTGACGCGGCGCACCGCGTCGGGCCCCTCCTCGCCCGTGAGCAGCAGCACGTCGTAGCCGTGGGCGCGTGCGGAGGTGGCGACCGCGATGGCGATCTCCATCATCACCGGCACGTACATGTCGGTGCGCAGCGGGATCATCAGCGCGACGATGTTCGACCTGCTGCTGGCCAGGGCGCGGGCGCCGGCGTTCGGGTGGTAGCCGAGCTTCCGGATGCTCTCCTCGACCCGTTGGCGGGTGGTGGTGGAGATGGACCGCTTGCCGCTGAGGACATAGCTCACCGTGCTGGCCGAGACTCCGGCGTGCTGGGCGACCTCGGCGAGGGTGACCATCCAGCTCTCCAAGCTTTGTGAAGCGCTTCGACAGCGCGCGGGGCGTGCAAGGGCGGGTGAGGGTGGTTCGACAGTAGCTTCAGCGACAGTGGGTGTCCATAGGTTGTCGAAGCGCTTCGACAGCTTTCTTTCCCGGCATCTCCCCGCCCACTCGTCCATCCTCTCGTGCCGGCGGCCATCGGCCGAACGGCCGCACGAAGGGTGGTGGGCCGGCCCCGGAGCGGGTACACACGATCGAGTAGCACCGACTAGTAACGTACGCCCGCGAGTTCGCGCATGAGGGACTTCGTGGCCGTACCTCCCTTCGATGCCGATCCGCGGCGAGGTGAGCCTCATGTCCGCTCCATCCACCCCTTCCTCCCGACCCACCGTCACCGAACGTGAGGCCCGTCAGGTGGCGGAGGCTGCCCGGGAACAGGACTGGCGCAAGCCCAGCTTCGCCAAGGAGCTGTTCCTCGGCCGCTTCCGCCTCGACCTCATCCACCCCCATCCGGTCCCCGCCGACGAGGCCGTCCAGCGCGGCGAGGAGTTCCTCGCCAAGCTCCGCGACTTCTGCGAGACGAAGATCGACGGCGCCGTCGTCGAACGCGACGCCCGGATCCCCGACGAGGTGATCACGGGGCTGAAGGAGCTGGGCGCCTTCGGCATGAAGATCGACACCAAGTACGGCGGGCTCGGCCTCACCCAGGTCTACTACAACAAGGCCCTCTCCCTGGTCGGATCCGCGAATCCGGCGATCGGCGCGCTGCTCTCCGCCCACCAGTCGATCGGTGTGCCGCAGCCGCTGAAGATGTTCGGCACCCAGGAACAGAAGGACACGTTCCTGCCCCGCTGCGCCCGCACCGACATCTCGGCGTTCCTGCTCACCGAACCGGACGTCGGGTCCGACCCCGCCCGCCTCGCCACGACCGCCGTGCGGGACGGGGACGACTACGTGCTCGACGGCGTGAAGCTCTGGACGACCAACGGCGTCGTCGCCGACCTGCTCGTCGTCATGGCCCGCGTACCGAAGAGCGAGGAGGGCAGGGGCGGCATCACGGCCTTCGTCGTGGAGGCCGCCTCCGAGGGCATCACCGTCGAGAACCGCAACGCCTTCATGGGCCTGCGCGGCCTGGAGAACGGCGTCACCCGCTTCCACCGGGTCCGCGTACCCGCCGCCAACCGCATCGGTCCCGAGGGCGCCGGCCTCAAGATCGCCCTGACCACCCTGAACACCGGCCGCCTCTCGCTCCCCGCCATGTGCGTCGGGGCCGGCAAGTGGTGCCTGAAGATCGCCCGGGAGTGGTCGGCGGCGCGCGAGCAGTGGGGCCGGCCGGTCGCGCTGCACGAGGCGGTCGGTTCGAAGATCTCGTTCATCGCGGCGACCACCTTCGCCCTCGAGGCGGTGGTGGACCTCGCCTCCCAGATGGCCGACGAGGACCGCAACGACATCCGCATCGAGGCCGCCCTCGCCAAGCTCTACGGCTCAGAGATGGCCTGCCTCATGGCCGACGAGCTGGTCCAGATCCGCGGCGGCCGGGGCTTCGAGACGGCCGCCTCCCTCGAAGCCCGCGGCGAGCGCGCGGTCCCCGCCGAGCAGCTCCTGCGCGACCTGCGGATCAACCGCATCTTCGAGGGCTCCACGGAGATCATGCACCTGCTGATCGCCCGCGAGGCCGTCGACGCCCACCTCTCGGTCGCCGGGGACCTGATCGACCCGGACAAGTCCCTGTCCGACAAGGCGAGGGCGGGCGCGCAGGCGGGCGTCTTCTACGCCAAGTGGCTGCCGAAGCTGGTCGCCGGCCCGGGCCAGCTCCCGCGCTCCTACGCCGACTTCCACCCCTCGGGCCACGTGGACCTCTCGGGGCACCTGCGGTACGTCGAACGCACCGCCCGCAAGCTCGCCCGCTCCACCTTCTACGCCATGTCCCGCTGGCAGGGCCGGATGGAGACCAAGCAGGGCTTCCTGGGCCGCGTCGTCGACATCGGCGCCGAGCTGTTCGCCATCAGCGCCGCCTGCGTCCGCGCCGAGCACCTGCGCGGGCGGGGCGACCACGGCCGCGAGGCCTACCAGCTGGCCGACGCCTTCTGCCGCCAGTCCCGCATCCGCGTCGAGGAGCTCTTCGGCCGGCTGTGGACCAACACGGACGAACTCGACCGCAAGGTCGTCAAGGGCGTGCTCGGCGGCGCCTACGAGTGGCTGGAGCAGGGCGTCGTCGACCCGTCGGGCCAGGGACCCTGGATCGCGGACGCGACGCCCGGGCCGAGCACCAGGCAGAACGTCCACCGCCCCATCCCGTGACACCCGGCCCCCGTCGTCGCCCGCCCGGCGGCGACGGGGCCCGGCCGCGACCGGGCAGCGCCGGGCCGCGCGACACCCGCCCGGGGGACGCGCTGTCCTCCCGGAGGGCGGTTGCGGCCACAATGGGGGAATGAGCGACAGTCCAGCACCCCTCGCCGACCCGCACCTCGTCTACGACCCGGTGGCGGGCGACGGCCCGAAGGACGTGGTGATCCTCGGGTCCACCGGGTCGATCGGGACCCAGGCCATCGACCTCGTGCTGCGCAACCCGGACCGCTTCCGGGTCACCGGCCTGTCCGCCAACGGCGGCCGGGTCGCCCTCCTCGCCGAGCAGGCGTACCGGCTGAAGGCACGGACCGTCGCCGTGGCCCGCGAGGACGTCGTACCGGCCCTGCGGGAGGCGCTCGGTGCCCAGTACGGCACCGGTGAGCCCCTTCCCGAGATCCTCGCGGGACCGGAGGCGGCGACGCGGCTCGCCGCCTCCGACTGCCACACCGTCCTCAACGGCATCACCGGCTCCATCGGACTCGCGCCGACCCTGGCCGCCCTGGAGGCGGGGCGCACCCTCGCGCTCGCCAACAAGGAGTCGCTCATCGTCGGCGGGCCGCTGGTCAAGGCCCTCGCCAAGCCCGGGCAGATCATCCCGGTCGACTCCGAGCACGCCGCCCTCTTCCAGGCACTCACCGCCGGCACCCGCGCCGACGTGCGCAAACTGGTCGTCACCGCGTCCGGCGGGCCCTTCCGCGGCCGGACGAAGGAGCAGCTCGCGAGCGTCACCGTCGAGGACGCCCTCGCTCACCCCACCTGGGCCATGGGCCCGGTGATCACCATCAACTCCGCGACCCTCGTCAACAAGGGCCTCGAGGTCATCGAGGCGCACCTGCTCTACGACATCCCCTTCGACCGCATCGAGGTCGTCGTCCACCCGCAGTCCTACGTCCACTCGATGGTCGAGTTCACCGACGGGTCGACCCTGGCCCAGGCGACGCCCCCCGACATGCGCGGGCCCATCGCCATCGGCCTCGGCTGGCCCGAACGCGTCCCCGACGCCGCCCCCGCCTTCGACTGGAGCAAGGCCTCGTCCTGGGAGTTCTTCCCGCTCGACAACGAGGCCTTCCCCTCGGTGAACCTGGCCCGGCACGTCGGGGAACTCGCGGGCACGGCCCCCGCGGTGTTCAATGCCGCCAACGAGGAGTGCGTCGAGGCGTTCCGCTCCGGCGCGCTGCCGTATCTCGGGATCATGGAGACCGTCACACGGGTGGTCGAGGAGCACGGCACCCCCCGTACGGGAACCTCGCTCACCGTGTCGGACGTCCTCGAAGCGGAGGCCTGGGCGCGCGCCCGGGCCCGGGAACTGGCGGCACAGACGGCGGAGGCCCGTGCATGACGACCCTGATGTTCATCCTCGGCATAGTCCTCTTCGCGGTCGGCCTGCTGTTCTCCATCGCCTGGCACGAGCTGGGCCACCTGTCCACGGCCAAGATGTTCGGCATCCGCGTGCCGCAGTACATGGTGGGCTTCGGACCGACGCTCTTCTCGAAGAAGAGGGGCGACACCGAGTACGGGGTCAAGGCCATCCCGTTCGGCGGCTACATCCGCATGATCGGCATGTTCCCGCCCGGCCCCGACGGCCGCCTGGAGGCCCGCTCCACCTCGCCCTGGCGCGGCATGATCGAGGACGCCCGGTCGGCGGCCTTCGAGGAGCTCCAGCCCGGTGACGACAAGCGCCTGTTCTACACGCGCAAGCCGTGGAAACGGGTCATCGTCATGTTCGCCGGCCCGTTCATGAACCTCGTCCTCGCGGTCGTGCTGTTCCTCACGGTCCTGATGGGCTTCGGCATCTCGCAGCAGACCACCACCGTCGGCTCCGTCTCCCAGTGCGTCATCTCGCAGAGCGAGAACCGCGACAAGTGCGCCGGCACCGACAAGCCGTCCCCGGCCGCGGCGGCCGGCCTGAAGCCGGGCGACAAGATCGTCTCCTTCGACGGTGTCCGCACCGACGACTGGGACCGGCTGTCCAACCTGATCCGCGCCACGCCCGGCGAGACCGTGCCGATCGTCGTCGAGCGGGACGGCCGGGAGGTCACGCTCCACGCCGCGATCGCCACCAACCAGGTCGCCAAGAAGGACTCCCACGGCCAGATCGTCCAGGGCGAGTACGTCACCGCGGGCTTCCTCGGCTTCAGCGCGGCCACCGGCGTGGTGAAACAGGACTTCGGCCAGTCCGTGACCTGGATGGGCGACCGCATCGGCGACGCCGTCGACTCCCTCGCCGCCCTGCCCGGCAAGATCCCCGCCCTGTGGGACGCCGCCTTCGGCGACGGGCCCCGCGAGGCCGACAGCCCGATGGGCGTCGTCGGCGCCGCCCGGGTGGGCGGCGAGATCGCCACGCTGGACATACCGCCCACTCAGCAGCTCGCCATGTTCGTCATGCTCGTCGCCGGCTTCAACCTCTCCCTGTTCCTCTTCAACATGCTCCCGCTGCTGCCGCTCGACGGCGGCCACATCGCGGGCGCGCTGTGGGAGTCGCTGCGCCGGAGCTTCGCCAAGGTGCTGCGCCGGCCCGACCCGGGCCCCTTCGACGTGGCGAAGCTGATGCCGGTGGCGTACGTGGTGGCGGGCGTGTTCGTCTGCTTCACCCTGCTCGTCCTGGTCGCGGACGTCGTCAATCCGGTACGGATCAGCTGAAGCCGCCCCGGCCGCCGGGGAGCCCGGCCCCGGGAACACGCCCCCGGGCCGGGCTCCCCGCGCGTCACGCGCGGATGGATGCCATCGGGTGGTTTCGCCGTACGCTGTGTGCCGGGGGTTCAGGTCCGTGACGTAATCTCGAGGGCCGGAGCCCGCCGCTGACCGGGGCCGGATCTTGATCCAAGACTTGGGGTTGCACAGCAGATGACTGCGATTTCTCTCGGCATGCCGTCCGTTCCGACCACGCTCGCCGTGCGCCGGAAGAGCCGGCAGATCCAGGTCGGCCCCGTGGCGGTCGGCGGTGACGCCCCCGTGTCGGTGCAGTCCATGACGACGACCCGTACGTCCGACATCGGTGCGACGCTGCAGCAGATCGCCGAGCTGACGGCGGCCGGCTGCCAGATCGTGCGTGTGGCGTGTCCCACGCAGGACGACGCCGACGCCCTGCCGGTGATCGCGAAGAAGTCGCAGATCCCGGTGATCGCCGACATCCACTTCCAGCCGAAGTACGTCTTCGCCGCCATCGAGGCGGGCTGTGCCGCGGTCCGTGTGAACCCGGGCAACATCAAGCAGTTCGACGACAAGGTCAAGGAGATCGCCCGGGCGGCGAAGGACCACGGCACCCCGATCCGCATCGGCGTGAACGCGGGCTCCCTGGACCGGCGCCTGCTGCAGAAGTACGGCAGGGCGACCCCCGAGGCGCTCGCCGAGTCCGCCCTGTGGGAGGCGTCCCTCTTCGAGGAGCACGACTTCCGCGACATCAAGATCTCGGTCAAGCACAACGACCCGGTCGTCATGGTCGAGGCCTACCGGCAGCTCGCCGCCCAGTGCGACTACCCGCTGCACCTCGGCGTCACCGAGGCAGGCCCCGCCTTCCAGGGCACCATCAAGTCCGCCGTCGCCTTCGGCGCCCTGCTCTCCCAGGGCATCGGCGACACCATCCGCGTCTCCCTGTCCGCGCCGCCGGTCGAGGAGATCAAGGTCGGCATCCAGATCCTGGAGTCGCTGAACCTGCGACAGCGCGGCCTGGAGATCGTCTCCTGCCCCTCCTGCGGCCGCGCCCAGGTCGACGTCTACAAGCTCGCCGAGGAGGTCACCGCCGGCCTGACCGGCATGGACGTCCCGCTGCGCGTCGCCGTCATGGGCTGCGTGGTCAACGGGCCCGGCGAGGCCCGCGAGGCCGACCTCGGCGTCGCCTCCGGCAACGGCAAGGGCCAGATCTTCGTCAAGGGCGAGGTCATCAAGACCGTCCCCGAGTCCAGGATCGTGGAGACCCTCATCGAAGAGGCCATGAAGCTCGCCGAGCAGATGGAGAAGGACGGCGTCACCTCCGGCGAGCCCTCCGTCTCCGTCGCGGGCTGACGCCGGCGGCCGGCAGGCGGGGCGACGCCGCTCGGCTTGCGCGGGTACAGTGCGCAGATCAGCAGATCTTAGGGTGAGGCCCCGCACGTGTTGACGCAGACCACCTCCCGCGTGCTCGAACCGAGCGACCTGGACGCCGCGCTCGCCGTCCTCGACCGCGAGCCGGTCGCCAACGCCTTCGTGGCCGCCCGCGTGCAGATCGCCGGACTCGACCCGTGGCGGCTCGGCGGCGAGATGTGGGGCTGGTACGAGGACGGCATGCTCACCTCCCTGTGCTACGCGGGCGCCAACCTCGTCCCCATATGCGCCACCCCGCGGGCCGTGCGCGCCTTCGCCGACCGGGCCCGGCGGGCCGGCCGCCGCTGCTCCTCCATCGTCGGCCCCGCCGAGTCCACCGCCCGGCTCTGGCAGCTCCTCGAACCCGGCTGGGGCCCGGCCCGCGAGGTCCGCGGCCGGCAGCCCCTCATGGTCACCGACCGCACGAGCGCGGACGTCGCCCCCGATCCGCACGTCCGCCGGGTCCGCAAGGACGAGATGGCGCGGATCATGCCGGCCTGCGTGGCGATGTTCACCGAGGAGGTCGGCGTCTCCCCGCTGGCCGGCGACGGCGGCCTGCTCTACCAGGCCCGGGTCGCCGAACTCGTCGGCTCCGGCCGCTCCTTCGCCCGCTTCGACAGCGACGGCCGGGTCGTCTTCAAGGCCGAGATCGGCGCCGCCACCGACCGCGCCTGCCAGATCCAGGGCGTGTGGGTCGCCCCCGAGTACCGGGGACGGGGACTCGCCGCCCCGGGGATGGCGGCCGTACTGCGCCACGCCCTGGCCGACGTGGCCCCGGTCGTGAGCCTGTACGTGAACGACTTCAACACGGCGGCCCGGCGGACGTACCGGCGCGTGGGCTTCCAGGAGGTCGGTTCCTTCATGAGCGTGCTGTTCTGACCCCGGCCGATCGCGCCCGGCACACAGCCGCGCCACCCCTGTAGGCTCCCCGCCATGGACCTCGTCATCGGCCCCTTGGACCTGTCAGCCCACGTCGACGAGGCCCTCGCCGTCCAGGCCGCCGCCTTCGGGCTCAGCCCCGACGAGGTCGCGGTCCGCCGCCAGATCGTCCTGCGCCACATGACCCACCCCGGCGCCCGCGCCCTCGGCGCCACCACCCCCGCGGGAGACCTCGCCGGCTTCGTCTACGGCATGCCCAACGACCGCACCCACTGGTGGTCCACCGTCGTCGAGCCCTACCTTCGCGCCCAGCACAACGAGGCCTGGCTAGACGACTCCTTCGTCATCACCGAACTCCACGTCCACCCGGCCCACCAGAACCGCGGCGCGGGCCGCTCACTGATCACCACGATCACCGACACCGCCGCCGAGCCCCGCTCGATCCTCTCCGCGATCGACACCGAGAGCCCCGCCCGCGGCCTCTACCGCTCCCTCGGCTACGTCGACCTCGCCCGGCAGGTCCTGTTCCCCAGCGCGCCCCGGCCGTACGCCGTGATGGGCGCACACCTTCCGCTGCGCAGGACGTAAACGGATTTCCGCCGGGCTGGGACCCCCGGCTAACCTCCTAGCACCACCCTTACGCAGCAGGAGATACGAGAACCATGGCCAACGCACCGGTCCAGCGCATGTCGAAGTTGATGGCGAAGACGCTGCGCGACGACCCGGCGGACGCCGAGGTCCTCAGCCACAAGCTGCTGGTCCGCGCCGGTTACGTACGCCGCACCGCCGCCGGCCTGTGGAGCTGGCTGCCGCTCGGCAAGAAGGTCCTCGGGAACATCGAGCGCATCGTGCGCGAGGAGATGGACGCCATCGGCGCCCAGGAGGTGCAGCTCCCCGCCCTGCTGCCGCGCGAGCCGTACGAGGCGACCGGCCGCTGGCAGGAGTACGGCCCCGAGCTGTTCCGCCTCCAGGACCGCAAGGGCGGCGACTACCTCCTCGGCCCCACCCACGAGGAGATCTTCACGCTGCTGGTGAAGGACCAGGCGTCCTCCTACAAGGACCTGCCGGTCATCCTCTACCAGATCCAGAACAAGTACCGCGACGAGGCCCGCCCCCGGGCCGGCATCCTGCGCGGCCGCGAGTTCCTGATGAAGGACTCCTACTCCTTCGACGTCGCCGACGAGGGCCTCGACGAGTCCTACGCCCTGCACCGCGCCGCCTACCAGCGCATCTTCGAGCGCCTCGGCCTCGACTACCGCATCTGCGCGGCCACCGCCGGCGCCATGGGCGGCTCGAAGTCCGAGGAGTTCCTCGCGCCCGCCGAGGCCGGCGAGGACACCTTCGCGGACTGCCCGAACTGCGACTTCGCCGCCAACACCGAGGCGATCACCTACGCGCTCCAGCCGGTCGACGCGGCCGGCGTGCCCGCCGCCGAGGAGATCCCGACCCCCGACACCCCGACCATCGAGACCCTCGCCGCCTCCCTCGGCGTCCCGGCCTCCGCCACCCTGAAGAACCTGCTGGTCAAGGTGGACGGCCAGATCGTCGCCGTGGGCGTCCCCGGCGACCGCGAGGTCGACATGGACAAGGTCGAGGCGCACTTCGCCCCGGCCGCCGTCGAGCTGGTCACCGCCGAGGACTTCGTCGGCCGCCCCGACCTGGTCCGCGGCTACGTGGGCCCGCAGGGCCTGGGCGAGAAGGTGACGTACATCGCCGACCCGCGCGTGGCGCCGGGCACGGCGTGGATCACGGGCGCCAACAAGGAGCACACGCACGCCAGGAACGTCGTGGCGGGCCGTGACTTCGAGGTCGACGCGTACGTCGACGCCGTCGTGGTCCGGGAGGGTGACCCCTGCCCGAAGTGCGGCACTGGCCTGAAGCTGGACCGCGCCATCGAGATCGGCCACATCTTCCAGCTCGGCCGCAAGTACGCCGACGCCCTGAAGCTCGACGTCCTCGGCCAGAACGGCAAGCCGGCCCGCGTGACCATGGGCTCCTACGGCATCGGCGTCTCCCGCGCCGTCGCCGCCCTCGCCGAGCAGCACGCCGACGACAAGGGCCTCGTCTGGTCCAAGGAGGTCGCCCCGGCCGACGTGCACGTCGTCGCCGCCGGCAAGGCCGTCCAGACCGAGCTGGCCCTCGAAATCTCCGACAAGCTGGCCGCCGCCGGCGTCCGCGTCCTGGTGGACGACCGGGCCGGCGTCTCCCCGGGCGTCAAGTTCACGGACGCCGAGCTGATCGGCGTCCCGCAGATCCTGGTCGCCGGCCGCCGCTCCGCCGAGGGCGTCGTCGAACTGAAGGACCGCCGTACCGGCGAGCGCGAGGAACTGACGGTCGACGAGGCCGTGGCCCGCCTGACGGCCTGAACTTGGCACTCCAGGGGCGCCCGTCACCGACGGGCGCCCCCGCGGTGTTCCGCCCTACAGCCAGGTCGCGAACTCCAGCAGCAGTTCCGCGTCCCGCTCACGGCCGACCCGGTGGGCCCGTACGCCCGACTCGACCGCGCGGAACAGCGTCCAGCCGCGCAGCCGCTCCTGGTCGACCTCCAGCGACTCGGCGAGCCGCTTCACCCGCCGCCGGGTCGTCGAGGCGCCCGACGGCTGGGCGATCAGGTCCTCCACCCGGTCCCGCACCAGCCGCGCCAGATCGAAGGCGTTCTCGCCGACCACCGGGTCGGGCCCCACGGCCAGCCACGGCATCCGGTCCCCGGCGAGCACCTTGCTCTGCCGGAACGTGCCGTGCAGCAACCGCGGTCCGGGCGGCGCGGCCAGCAGTTCCTCGCGGGCCGTGAGCGCCGCGTCCACCAGTGCGGCCACCTCCGGGTCGGCCACGGCGCCCGCCCGCATGGCCTCCGCCTGCCGCCCGGTCCGCTCGGCCACCGTCTCGAAGGAGTGACCGGCGGGCGGCTCCACCCACAGCCGCCGCAGGGTGCCCGCGGCCTCCAGCAGCGCCTTCGACTCGGGCAGGGACCGCACCGACACGTCCGGATGCAGCCGCTCCAGCAGCAGCACGCCCTCCGGCGCGTCCCCGTCGAGCAGCTGCACGGCACCGAACCCGCCCCAGTGGGCGAGGGCCGCCCGCTCGCTCTCCGGCCGGGCCCGGCGGGGAGCCAGCTTGAGCACGGCCGGCGTCCCGTCGGCCCGCCGCACCAGGATCACCAGGCTGCTGCGTCCGCCGGGCACCTGCACCCGCTCCACGGTCGTCCCGGACGCCGCCACGGCCTCCCGCGCCGTCTCCGGCAGCTTCTCCAGCCAGTCGTCACCGGCCGGTGCCGTCTCACCGAGCGCCCTCACCAGACGCCGCGGCGGTTCGAAAGCCATGCGCGAGCCGTTCCCTTCCCGTACGGGACCGCCGTACGTGTTACGCAGTCGGTGTCGCGGAAGCCGACGGTGTGCCGGCCCGCTCGGCGAGCCCAGGGAAGGCTACGCTCCCGCCCCGCCAGCGCACGGCCCGGACCGCCGCCTCCCGAAGCGCCCCGGCGGCCGTGGCCCGCAGGCCGCCCTCGGCCGCCCGCACCAGGTCGGAGTAGACCCCGGCCGTCCGGCTCTCCAGCTCGGCCGCCAGCCGCACCGCGGCCGCGGCGTCCGGCACCGCGAAGGGCAGCGCGTACCCGGCCGCCGCGGCCACCGGCCGGCCGCCCAGGTCGCCCACCTCGCGCGCCAGCGCGTCCCGCCGCGCCCGGTGCGCGTCGTACGCCGTACGTGCCTCGGCGCGCCGGTCCTCGCCGACCCGCCCGCCGACGACTCCGTAGCCGTACACCGCGGCATGCTCGGCCGCCAGCGCCGCCTGGAGGGCG
Source organism: Streptomyces sp. 63XJN7_1_ISO-PGPR-S23-121 (assembly GCF_056173025.1). Lineage (NCBI taxonomy): Bacteria > Bacillati > Actinomycetota > Actinomycetes > Kitasatosporales > Streptomycetaceae > Streptomyces > Streptomyces sp. 63XJN7_1_ISO-PGPR-S23-121. The sequence continues at coordinate 1,684,047 of NZ_CM149653.1, forward strand.
TCCAGCACCCGGTCCTTCGCCTCGCTCACCCGTCAGCCCTCCGTCAGCAGGAACACGTGCGCCGCCCCGGCCGCCGCCACCGAGGCCAGCAGCCGCGCCGACTCGCCGGACAGCCCGAGCAGCGTCTCGGACCGCCGGTCGGCCAGCGCACGCTCGGCGGCGGCCAGCCCGGCCAGCGCGTCCTTCTCGGTCACCGGCACGCCCGAGCCGTCCCCCGGCCCGGCGGCCCGGGCCGAGCCCGACGGCGACGCCTTCGGGGAGGCGGTCCGCGCGCCGCCGAACGCGTCGGCGTGCCGTACGACCTCGTCCCGCAGCGGCCGCAGCCGCGCGGCCAGCGCCGGATGCGCGGCGATCACCGCGTCGTACCGCGCGGCCAGCGCCCCGCTGTCCCGCGCCGCACGCGCGCGTGCCCGCTCGTCGGCGGACGGCGCGTCGCCCCCGGTGTCCGGGCCGGCGCCACCGGAACAGCCGGCGAGCAGGGCGGCCCCGGCGGCCGAGGCGAGCAGACTCCTGCGGCGCGGCCCCGACGGCACGCGCGGAGATGGGGGGAACGACACGGCAGACGTCCTCGGCAGACTCGTACGGAACCGACGGGTGAGCGAGGGCGCGCGGCGGGAAGAGCGGGGACCAGCGGCGCGGCACGCCCGTGATCACGGTACCCGGGCCTCGCCCGGGCACCACTCAGCGGCACCGCCGGTCCGGGGTGGACGGCAACACCCCCCGCGACCGGATACCCTTTGACCGGACACGCGCCCCATCCCACAACAGCAAACGCGGCCGAGGAGTCACCCGGATGAGCACCACCCAGAGCGAGAGGCTGCGAGAGCTGCTCGAGCCGCTCGTCACCTCCCAGGGGCTGGATCTCGAAGAGATCGCCGTCGACTCGGTGGGGCGCAAGCGTGTGCTGCGGGTGGTCGTCGACTCCGACACCGGCGCGGACCTCGACCGGATCGCCGATGTGAGCCGCGCGCTCTCGGCGAAGCTGGACGAGACGGACGCGATGGGCGAGGCGGAGTACACCCTCGAGGTCGGCACCCCGGGAGCCGAGCGCTCCCTCACCGAACACCGCCACTACACGCGGGCCGTGGACCGCCTGGTGCGGTTCCAGCTCCACGAGGGCGGCGAGCTGGTCGCCCGGATCCTCGGCGTGGACGACGACGGACTCGACCTCGAAGTGCCCGGCGTGAAGGGCCGCAAGGCCACCACCCGCAGACTCGCCTTCGGTGACATCGACAAGGCACGCGTCCAGGTCGAGTTCAACCGCAAGGACAAGCAGGACCAGAAGGATCGGACGGACATGACGGAAGAGGAGGAGGCGTAGCCGTGGACATCGACATGAGCGCCCTGCGGGGCTTGGTACGGGAGAAGGAGATCTCCTTCGACCTGCTGGTCGGAGCGATCGAGTCGGCCCTCCTCATCGCGTACCACCGCACCGAGGGAAGCCGCCGGCACGCGCGCGTGGAGCTCGACCGGGAGACCGGGCACGTGACCGTGTGGGCGAAGGAGGACCTCGACGACCTCGAAGGGGGCCAGCAGGCCCGGGAGTTCGACGACACCCCGTCCGACTTCGGGCGCATCGCGGCCACCACCGCCAAGCAGGTCATCCTGCAGCGGCTGCGCGACGCCGAGGACGACGCGACGCTCGGCGAGTACGCCGGCCGCGAGGGCGACATCGTCACCGGAGTGGTCCAGCAGGGCCGCGACCCGAAGAACGTGCTCGTGGACATCGGCAAGCTGGAGGCCATCCTGCCGGTGCAGGAGCAGGTCCCCGGCGAGACCTACCCGCACGGCACCCGGCTGCGCAGCTACGTCGTCCGGGTGGCGAAGGGCGTGCGCGGCCCGTCCGTGACCCTGTCCCGCACGCACCCCAATCTGGTGAAGAAGCTCTTCGCCCTGGAGGTACCGGAGATCGCCGACGGCTCCGTCGAGATCGCCGCGATCGCCCGCGAGGCCGGCCACCGCACGAAGATCGCCGTCCACTCCACGCGCTCGGGCCTGAACGCCAAGGGTGCCTGCATCGGCCCCATGGGCGGCCGGGTCCGCAACGTGATGGGCGAGCTGAACGGCGAGAAGATCGACATCGTCGACTGGTCGGACGACCCGGCCGAGATGGTGGCGAACGCCCTCTCCCCGGCACGCGTCTCCAAGGTCGAGGTCGTGGACCTGGCGGCCCGCTCCGCGCGGGTGATCGTGCCGGACTACCAGCTGTCGCTGGCGATCGGCAAGGAGGGCCAGAACGCCCGGCTCGCGGCCCGGCTGACCGGCTGGCGGATCGACATCCGGCCGGACACCGAGCAGCCGTCCGAGCGGCCCGCGGAGTAGGACGGCCCGGCGGCCGGCCGGGAATAGATCCAGGCCGCCCGCCGCTGAGATCACGACAGGTTGGCGCACGGCACGTGCTCGATTCTTGCCCCAAAGGGGTGAGGTCGGTCCGGGGAGGTAGACTTAGCGGTGTCTGGCCGGACAGCTGGCCGCGTATGCCCTGAGCGCACCTGCGTGGGGTGCCGGGAGCGAGCGGTCAAGAGCGAGCTGCTGCGGACCGTGGTGATCGAGGACGAGTGCGTCCCCGATGCACGCGGTACGCTGCCCGGCCGGGGTGCGTACGTGCACCCGGCCACGGTCTGTGTCGACCAGGCAGTGCGCCGCAAGGCGTTCCCGCGGGCGCTCCGCGTCCCGGGTCCGCTCGACGTAAAGGCGTTGCGCCGCTACGTCGAGCAGGCACAAGGTTGCTGAAAGCACCATGTGAGCAACCTGGTAAGGAAGACGAGCCGCACGGAACCCCGTGCGGCCTGGTACCTCGCGAGTCGAAAGCAGGTCGAGATTGCGATGAGCACTCGATGAGTACGCGATGAGTACGCCCATGAACTAGCGACGGTCCGGACGCAACCCGGACCTCAGAGGAGCGAAGTGGCTAAGGTCCGGGTCTACGAACTCGCCAAGGAGTTCGGTGTCGAGAGCAAGGTCGTCATGGCCAAGCTCCAGGAACTCGGTGAATTCGTCCGTTCGGCGTCTTCGACCATCGAAGCGCCCGTTGTACGCAAGCTGACAGACGCCTTGCAGCAGGGCGGTGGCAACGGCAAGTCCGCCAAGCCCGCCCCCCGCAAGGCAGCCCCCAGGCCCGCCGCGCCCTCTCCGGCGCAGGCGGCACGTCCGGCCGCGCCGCGGCCGGCCGCACCCAAGCCCCCGGCCGCGGAGCAGCCCGAGACTCCGTCGGCGCCCGCGCCGGCAGCCTCGGGTCCGCGTCCGACGCCGGGCCCCAAGCCGGCCCCGCGTCCGGCTCCGGCCGCACCGGAGTTCACCGCGCCTCCGGCGGCTCCCGCCGCCCCGGCGCCGTCCGGCCCCCGGCCCGGCGCGCGTCCCGGCGCCCCGAAGCCCGGCGGTCGTCCCGCCGGTCCCGGTCAGGACCGCGGTCAGCAGGGCGGCCAGGGCCGTCCCGGTGGCCAGCGTCCCGGTGCCCCGGCACAGCGTCCCGGCGGCCGCCCCGGCGGTCCGCGTCCGGGCAACAATCCCTTCACCTCCGGCGGCAACGCCGGCATGGCACGCCCGCAGGCGCCCCGTCCCCAGGGCGGCGCGCGTCCCGGCGGCCCCGGTGCCCCCGGCGCCGGTCCCCGTCCGCAGGCTCCCGGCCAGGGCGGCGGTCCGCGTCCCCAGGCTCCGGGCGGCAACCGCCCGAGCCCGGGCTCGATGCCGCGTCCGCAGGGCGGCGCGGCCGGTCCCCGTCCCGGCGGCGGTCCGCGTCCGAACCCCGGCATGATGCCGCAGCGTCCCGCTGCGGGACCGCGTCCCGGCGGTGGCCCCGGCGGCCGCGGCCCGGCCGGTGCCGGTCGTCCCGGTGGCGGCGGTCGTCCGGGCGGCGGCGGCTTCGCCGGTCGTCCCGGTGGCGGCGGCGGTGCCGGTCGTCCCGGTGGTGGCGGCGGCTTCGCCGGTCGTCCCGGTGGCGGCGGCTTCGGTGGCGGCGGTGGCCGTCCCGGCTTCGGCGGCCGTCCCGGCGGTCCCGGTGGCCGTGGTGGCACGCAGGGCGCCTTCGGCCGTCCCGGCGGTCCCGCGCGTCGCGGTCGCAAGTCGAAGCGGCAGAGGCGCCAGGAGTACGAGGCCATGCAGGCCCCGTCGGTCGGCGGCGTGATGCTGCCTCGCGGCAACGGCGAGACCATTCGCCTGTCGCGCGGTGCGTCGCTCACCGACTTCGCGGAGAAGATCAACGCCAACCCGGCGTCGCTCGTCGCGGTCATGATGAACCTCGGCGAGATGGTCACCGCGACCCAGTCCGTCTCCGACGAGACGCTCCACCTCCTCGCGGGCGAGATGAACTACAACGTTCAGATCGTCAGCCCGGAGGAGGAGGACCGCGAGCTGCTCGAGTCCTTCGACCTGGAGTTCGGCGAGGACGAGGGCTCCGAGGAGGACCTGGTCGTCCGTCCGCCGGTCGTGACCGTCATGGGTCACGTCGACCACGGCAAGACCCGACTGCTCGACGCCATCCGCAAGACGAACGTCATCGCGGGCGAGGCCGGCGGCATCACCCAGCACATCGGTGCCTACCAGGTCGCGACCGAGGTCAACGAAGAAGAGCGCAAGATCACCTTCATCGACACCCCGGGTCACGAGGCGTTCACCGCCATGCGTGCCCGTGGTGCTCGCTCGACCGACATCGCGATCCTGGTCGTCGCGGCCAACGACGGCGTCATGCCGCAGACGGTCGAGGCGCTCAACCACGCGAAGGCGGCCGACGTGCCGATCGTCGTCGCGGTCAACAAGATCGACGTCGAGGGTGCCGACCCGACCAAGGTGCGCGGTCAGCTGACCGAGTACGGCCTGGTGGCCGAGGAGTACGGCGGCGACACCATGTTCGTCGACATCTCCGCCAAGCAGGGTCTGCACATCGACTCGCTGCTGGAGGCCGTGGTCCTCACGGCCGACGCCTCGCTCGACCTGCGGGCCAACCCGAACCAGGACGCGCAGGGCATCTCGATCGAGTCCCGTCTCGACCGCGGCCGCGGTGCCGTGGCGACGGTCCTCGTCCAGCGAGGCACGCTGCGGGTCGGCGACACGATGGTGGTGGGCGACGCCTACGGCCGCGTGCGCGCCATGCTCGACGACAACGGCAACAACGTCGCCGAGGCGGGTCCGTCGACGCCGGTCCAGGTCCTGGGCCTGACCAACGTCCCGGGTGCCGGTGACAACTTCATCGTGGTCGAGGAGGACCGTACGGCCCGCCAGATCGCGGAGAAGCGCGCCGCCCGCGAGCGGAACGCCGCGTTCGCCAAGCGCACGCGCCGCGTGTCGCTGGAGGACCTGGACAAGGTGCTCAAGGCCGGCGAGGTCCAGCAGCTGAACCTGATCATCAAGGGTGACGCTTCCGGTTCGGTCGAGGCCCTCGAGTCCTCGCTGCTCCAGCTGGACGTCGGCGAAGAGGTCGACATCCGCGTCCTGCACCGTGGTGTCGGTGCGGTCACGGAGTCCGACATCGACCTGGCGATGGGTTCCGACGCCATCGTGATCGGCTTCAACGTGCGCGCCGCCGGGCGTGCCGCGCAGATGGCCGAGCGCGAGGGTGTGGACGTCCGGTACTACTCGGTCATCTACCAGGCGATCGAGGAGATCGAGGCGGCCCTCAAGGGCATGCTCAAGCCGGAGTACGAAGAGGTCGAGCTCGGTACGGCGGAGATCCGCGAGGTCTTCCGCTCGTCCAAGCTGGGCAACATCGCGGGTGTTCTCATCCGCTCCGGCGAGGTCAAGCGCAACACCAAGGCGCGCCTGCTGCGCGATGGCAAGGTCATCGCGGAGAACCTCAACATCGAGGGTCTGCGTCGCTTCAAGGACGACGTCACCGAGATCCGCGAAGGCTTCGAGGGCGGTATCAACCTCGGAAACTTCAACGACATCAAGGTCGACGACGTCATCGCGACGTACGAGATGCGCGAGAAGCCGCGGGTGTGACACCCGGCTGCTCCGGCCGGCCGACGGGACCTGTCCCGTCGGCCGGCCGGCCGCTGTCTGCGGCACCCCGCCGCGGCGCCGGGCGGCCGGCGGGGAAACCCCGTCGAGCCTCCGGCCGGATCGGGGTACCGTTCTTGATGTCCCCGCCCACACCAGTGGCGGGGCCATCGATCCCGTGCCGGCGGGTCATCCGGATACACACATGTACGTGGGGACGCTGTCCTTCGACCTCCTCCTCGGCGACGTACGGTCGCTGAAGGAGAAGCGGTCCGTCGTCCGCCCGATCGTCGCCGAGCTCCAGCGGAAGTACGCCGTGAGCGCGGCCGAGGTGGAGAACATGGACCTGCACCGGCGAGCCGGTATCGGTCTCGCCATGGTCTCCGCGGACGCGGGGCACCTGACCGACGTGCTCGACCGGTGCGAACGGCTGGTCGCCGCCCGTCCCGAGGTGGAACTGCTGTCGGTCAGACGGCGCTTCCACGGCGAGGACGACTGACTTACCCAGCCCAGGAACAGAGACAGGAAAGAACGGGAGACGGACCAGTGGCCGACAACGCGCGGGCGAAAAGGCTGGCGGACCTCATCCGAGAGGTGGTGGCCCAGAAGCTGCAGCGCGGGATCAAGGACCCGCGGCTCGGCTCGCACGTCACCATCACGGACACCCGGGTCACGGGTGACCTGCGGGAGGCGACCGTCTTCTACACGGTGTACGGGGACGACGAGGAGCGCAAGGCCGCTTCCGCCGGGCTGGAGAGCGCCAAGGGCATCCTGCGCTCCGAGGTCGGCAAGGCGGCCGGTGTGAAGTTCACGCCCACCCTGACCTTCGTCATGGACGCCCTCCCGGACACCGCCCGGAACATCGAGGACCTCCTCGACAAGGCGCGCCAGTCCGACGCGAAGGTGCGCGAGGTGTCCTCGGGCGCCGCGTACGCCGGCGAGGCGGACCCGTACAAGAAGCCGGGCGCCGAGGACGACGAGACGGACGACACCGCGGAATGACCGACAAGCACACCACGCCCGACGGCCTTGTCATCGTCGACAAGCCGTCGGGCTTCACGTCGCACGACGTCGTCGCGAAGATGCGGGGCATCGCCCGGACGCGGCGCGTCGGGCACGCCGGCACGCTCGACCCGATGGCGACGGGCGTCCTGGTCCTCGGCGTGGAGCGGGCCACCAAGCTCCTCGGGCACCTCGCCCTCACCGAGAAGGAGTACCTGGGCACCATCAGGCTCGGGCAGACGACGCTGACGGACGACGCCGAGGGCGAGATCACGAGGTCGCAGGACGCCTCGAAGGTCACCCGGGAGGCCGTCGACGCCGCCGTCGCCAAGCTGACCGGCGACATCATGCAGGTGCCGTCCAAGGTCAGCGCCATCAAGATCAACGGCGTGCGCTCCTACAAGCGGGCGCGCGAGGGCGAGGAGTTCGAGATCCCCGCCCGTCCCGTCACCGTCTCCTCCTTCACGGTGCACGACGTCCGGGACGCCGTGGCCGAGAACGGCACCCCGGCACTGGACCTGGTGGTCTCGGTGGTCTGCTCCTCCGGCACCTACATCCGCGCCCTGGCCCGCGACCTCGGCACCGACCTCGGTGTGGGCGGCCACCTCACGGCGCTGCGCCGCACCCGCGTCGGCCCGTACAAGCTGGACGGCGCGAGGACGCTGGACCAGCTTCAGCAGGACCTCACGGTCATGCCGGTCGCCGAGGCGGCGGCCGCGGCCTTCCCGCGCTGGGACGTGGACGCCAAGCGAACCCGGCTGCTCCTCAACGGGGTCCGGCTGGAGATGCCCGACACCTACGCGGGCGCCGGTGCCGTGGCCGTCTTCGACCCCGAGGGCCGCTTCGTCGCGCTCGTGGAGGAGCACCGGGGCAAGGCGAAGAGCCTGGCCGTCTTCGGCTGAGCCGACATCCTGTCAACTCCCGTCCGTGGAGCGGCGGTCACGAGGACTGCCACGTCCGCCGCTCCACGGTCCCCCTCGGTTCCCCCACCCCTAGGTGTATCCAGCCGCTCCCTTCTGTTCACCCGTCCGGGCAGGCGCTCGGAGTGAACCGGGGGAGCGGAAGGGGGCGCGTTCGCGAGGCGATCTGTCCCGCCGATCTTCACGTGCCTACCGTCGAAACGGAGCACGGGTGTACGGCGGTACGGCGGGGAGGTGCGGCGATGGCGTCGCGGAACCGGTTCCGGGAGGCGGGCGGCAGCGCACGGCGGCTGTCGCGGGACGACCTTCCGGGCGCGCAGGACGGTGCCCGGCCGTCGCCCGACGGAGCGGACGGCCCCCTGGTCCGCATCCACGACCTGGCCGGCCGCCCCCGGGGCACGGGATTCGCCGCCGACCACCACGGCACGGTGATCACCAGCCACGAAGCGGTCGACGGACTGACCCGGCTCGTCCTGCGCACCGCCGGCGACCGCCGCCTGGTCGTGGCCGCCGCGGACGTCACCCCCCTGCCCGGCCTCGGCCTGGCCCTCGTGCGCGCCGAGGGACTCGGCACCGAACCGCTGCCGGTCACCGTGCGGGACCGGGTGGAGGCGGGGACCTACGTCCGGATCGCCGCAGGCTGCTGGCGCGAGGCCCGGGTCCTCGGCACCACCGGCGTCACCTACACGGCCACCGACCGCTTCCACCACGTCGGCGGCGCCCTGGAGCTGGCGGTCGGCACGGCCGGGCGGGACGCGCTGCGGCTGGGCGGCGGCGCGGCCGGCGGTCCCGTGCTCGACGTCGGGACCGGTGCCGTCCTCGGGGTCCTCGGCACCGCCCTCACCTCCGGGCACCGCGACGTCGGCTTCGCCGTGCCGCTGCGCGCCGCCTCCGGCCCCCTCGCCGACCTGCTCGCCGAGAACGCGCGGACGGTTCCGGCGTACGGCGCCGACCTCAATCCGGCCGGCACGCTCGAGCTCACGACGACGTCGGTGCGGTGGGACGGTCCGGAGGGAGCGCGACCGGTACGGCCACCGGATCCGGCGGACCGGTCGGACGCACAGGGGCTCGCCGAGCCGGTCGGACGGGCCGTGCCCGCCCGAGAGTTCGCCGCGTTCACCGCCCCCGGCGGGGGGCCGGCCCAGGTCCTCGGTCTCGTCGGCGCGCCCGGGAGCGGCCGGACGACCGAGCTGGCGGCCCTCGCCGCCCGCCGTTCCCGGGGCCCGGCGGCCGCGCCCACGCTGTGGCTGCGGGGCGCCGGACTGTGCGACGACGACACGTCGGTGGCCGACGCCGCGCGCAGGACACTGGCCCGCGCCGCGCGCGTCGTGGCCGGCGCCGGGGACATCTCCCCGGAACGCCTCGCCCGCGTCGCCGGCGCCGCCGGCCGTCCCCTGCTGATCCTCCTCGACGGCCCCGAGGAGATGCCGCCGGTCCTGGCCCACCGCCTCGCCGAGTGGACCGAGGGCACGACGGCATGGCTCCGGGAGACGGGAGCACGGCTGGTCGTGGCGTGCCGGGCCGAGTACTGGGAGCGGGCGGGGGCGGAGTTCCCACGGGAGGTGCTGCACGGGACGGTCGGGGCGACGGCGGGGGAGCTGCCCGGCACGGAGCGGACTGGGGATGCCCGGTTGCGGGGGAGGGGGCGGGACGCCCTGGGCGCGCGACGGGGGAGGGACGGCGCGGTCGCGGTGACGCACGCGCCGGGCGACGGAGGCCGGCCCGGTACGGGGCCGGCGGCAGGGGGCGACACCGTGAGGTTGGGTGCGGGTGCGGGTGCGGGTGCGGCGAGGCACGGGGCGGAGGCCGGCGGCGGGCTCGGGGCTGACTCGGCGGGTGGTGCCGGGCGGATCGAGGCGGGTCGCGGGCCGGAGGCCGGTTCCGGGGGACCGGGTGCCGGGGCTGTTCCGGTGGGTGCCCGTGTCGAAGACGGTGCCGACGGGACCGGGAGGGGCCCGGCGGTCCGCGGCAGGGCGTCCGGGCGGCCCGGGGCCGTCCTCGGGGCGCCCCGGCCGGCCGCGGACGCCGAGCGCCCCGCACCACCCGCCGGCGTCGGAACCGTCGGACTGCCGCCCTGTGTGCACCTCGGTGACCTGCGGGACGACGAGGCGCGGGAAGCGCGGGCGCGGTACCGGATCGCGGAGGGCGCCCTGTCGGACGGCGACGGCCGCCACCCCCTCACCCTGCGCCTGCTCTCCGAGGTCCAGGCGGCCCTCCCGGACCCTCCGCCGACCGTCCGCACCGACCGCGACGCGGTCTTCGGGGCCTACCTGGACCTGATGTGCCTGCGCGTCGCGACCCGGCTGGCCGCGGCGAACGGCCTGCGCGGCACCGCCGTGCGCCGGCTCGCGGCCCGGGTCTCCGGCCAGGTCCACGAGGCCGCCCGGCGCAGTCTCGGCCCCGGGCAGGGCGAGCTGGACCCGGAATCCTTCGGGGCGGTGTTCCCCTGGGGCCCGGCACCGGCCCGGCTCGGCGGCGGCACCGGCTGGGCGTACGCCGTACTCGCCGAGGGCCTCCTCGTGTCCGCGGGCAGCGGCTACCGCTTCGCGCACGAGGAGCTCGCCGACTGGATCCAGGGCACCCACCTCGACCTGGACGAGGCCCTGCGCGTCCTCGTCCACGACCGCCACGGCCCGCACGACCCCCACACCCTCCCCGTCCCGCACCACCGCATCGGCCCCGTCGTCGAGGCCCTGCTGCACCTCGGCCGCCAGCACGGCGTTCCCCAGCTCGCCCTGACCCTGGAGGAGCTCGCGCACGCCCTGGACGCCGACCCGCACTCCTGGTGGGCCGGCCGGCTCCTCGCCGGGACACTGACCCGCGTACCGGACGCGGCGCCGTACACGGAGGTGCTGTGCCTCCTCGCCGACGGCATCGCGGAGCGGCGGGGCGAAGGGCACCCCGTGCCCGCGGAGTTCGGGCCCGCCTTCTGGACGGGGCTGCGGCTGCCGGACACCACGCGTCTCGACCTGCTGCGCCGCCTCGTCCTCGCCGACGGCGCCCCGCACGAACCCGGCCCCCGCCACCTCGACACCGCCGCCCGGATGCTCGCCGCCGAGCCCGCGACCGTGCAGCCGCTCCTCGTCCGCTGGTTCGACGACGAGAGGCCGCTGCCCGCCACCCCGCACGCCACCGTGGCGACCGCCGCCCAGGCGCTGCTCCACACCCACCGCCACCGGGGCCTGGACGGCCTCACCGAGGTGCTCGCCGACAGCATCCACCGGCGGGCCGACGAACTGCTCGCCGTACTGGCCGAGGAGGAGCCGTCCGCCGTCTGCCGGGCCGTCGACCGGTGGGCCCGCGACGACCGGCCGGCCCGGCACACGACCGCCGTGGTCCAAGGGTTGCGCGTCGCGCCCCACGTACGCACCGCCGCCGACCGCACCCTGCTGCGCCACGCCGCCCTCGTCCTGCTCACCCGCCCCGCCGACGGACTGCTGCACGGCGGTGCCCTCGCCCTGCTCGTCCAGGACCCGGGCAGCCGCGACCGGCACCTGCCGCGCACCCTGGAGCAGTTCGCCGCGGGCGACCCGTATCTGCCGCCGAGCGCGGTGGCCGCCGCCCTGCCGACCCACCCCGACCCGGTGCTCCGCGCCTTCCGGGCCCGGCTGCGCGGGCCGGACGCCGGGGAGGCGCTGCGCAGACTCGTCGACGCCACCACCCCCCGGCTGGCCCGCCGGGTCGCCGCACTGATCGCCCAGGCCGTGACGGACCGGCCGGAGACCGCCGGACACGTGGCCGCCTACACCGACCGGCGCCTCGACCGGGGCCCCGCCGCCCGGGGCGTACTCCTCCCGCTGGTCACCGGACTGCTGGACGGCGGACCGGAGCCGGTGCGGTCCGCGCTGGCCGGCGTCCTCGCCACCGACGGCGGGCCCGCCTCCGGTTCCCTCCGCGGGGAGCTGCGGGAACACCTCCTGGCCCACGAGGACGACCCCGCCGTCCTGGACGCGCTCCTGCGCGCCGCGTCCCGGTGCGGCGACCGGCGGGCCCTCGTCCACCGCACCGCCCTGCTCCTCGTCCGCACCCCCGACGGCACCACCCGCCTCGACCGCGCCCTGGTCGACCTGGCCCGCCACCTCCCCGGGTTCGCCGAACGCCTGACCGGCTGGCTGGCGGACGCCCCCCAGGAGTGGGTGGCCCTGGTCGGCCCGAGCGCACGCCGCACGATCGAGGGCCTCGCGGGCACCCGGATCCCCGCCTGACCGCCCCCGCGGCGCGGCGTGCGGCCGGTCACAGCACCCATGCCGATGCGGGCGGGAGGCCCCCGGCATGGCACCCTTAGACCTGCATCGAAGGCTTCGACTCCGACGAGTGTGCGACAAGGAGCAGACACAGTGCAGCGCTGGCGTGGCTTGGAGGACATCCCCGAGGACTGGGGGCGCAGCGTCGTCACCATCGGCTCCTACGACGGAGTCCACCGCGGACACCAGCTGATCATCAAGCACGCCGTGGACCGTGCCCGTGAGCTGGGCGTCCCCGCCGTCCTCGTCACCTTCGACCCGCACCCCAGCGAGGTCGTCCGCCCCGGCAGCCACCCGCCGCTGCTCGCCCCGCACCACCGCCGCGCCGAACTCTGCGCCGAGCTGGGCGTGGACGCGGTGCTGATCCTCCCGTTCACGAAGGAGTTCTCGAAGCTGTCCGCGGCCGACTTCGTGGTCAAGGTCCTCGTCGACAAGCTGCACGCCAGGGCCGTCGTCGAGGGCCCCAACTTCCGCTTCGGCCACAAGGCCGCCGGCACCGTGGACTTCCTCGCCGAGCAGGGCCGGATCTACGACTACGAGGTCGAGGTCGTCGATCTGTACGTGTCCGGCGAGGCGGGCGGCGGCGAACCGTTCTCCTCCACCCTGACCCGCCGCCTGGTCGCCGAGGGCGACGTCCGGGGCGCCGCCGAGATCCTGGGCCGCCCGCACCGGGTGGAGGGCGTGGTCGTGCGCGGCGCCCAGCGCGGCCGTGAGCTGGGCTTCCCCACGGCCAACGTCGAGACCCTGCCGCACACCGCGATCCCCGCCGACGGCGTCTACGCCGGCCGGCTGCACGCCCAGGGCGAGGCGATGCCCGCCGCGATCTCCGTCGGCACCAACCCGCAGTTCGAGGGCACCGAACGCACGGTGGAGGCCTACGCCATCGATCGCGTCGGCCTCGACCTGTACGGGCTGCACGTCGCCGTGGACTTCCTCGCCTTCGTCCGGGGCCAGGCCAAGTTCGAGACGCTGGACGCGCTCCTCGAGCGGATGGCCGAGGACGTCCAGGAGTGCCGCGAGCTCATCGCGGCGGACGACAAGCGGGCCTGACCCCGCTCCGCACCGCCCGGCGCCCCCCGCCCGGTCAGTCCACCACGGGGGCGACGGCGTCCCCGGACGGCGCGGTCCCGGCCTCCGCCGTACCGGCCTCCTCCCGCGCCCGCGCCCAGTGGCAGGCCACCTGCGCCGCACCGCCGCCCCGGAGGATCCCCGGGTCCCGGGTCCGGCACGCGTCGGCGACGCCCGCGCGGGACGCCTCGCCGCTCGCCAGGACCTGGCAGCGGGCGTGGAAGCGGCAGCCGGCGGGCACCCGGGACGGGTCCGGCGGCTCGCCCGTGAGGACCACCGGAGCCCCCGGGGCTTCGGGCAGGACGGACAGCAGGGCCCGGGTGTACGGGTGGCGCGGCGCCGTCAGCACCCGCTCGACCTCGCCCGTCTCCACGATCCGGCCGAGGTACATCACCGCGACCCGGTCGGCGATGTTCCAGGCCAGCCCGAGGTCATGCGTCACCACCAGCGCGGACAGCCCGAGCTCGGTGCGCAGCCGCAGCAGCAGCGCGAGGATCTCGCCGCGCACCGAGGCGTCCAGGGAGGCCACCGGCTCGTCGGCGACGAGCAGTTCGGGCTCCAGGACCAGCGCGCCCGCGATGACGACCCGCTGGCGCTGGCCGCCCGACAGCTCGTGCGGATAGCGCAGGAAGAAGCGCTCGGGCGGCCGCAGCCCGGCCCGGGCCAGCGCGTCGGCGACCGCCGCCCGTTCGTCACCGCCGTACCCGTGGATGCGCAGTCCCTCGGCGACGGCGTCGTAGACCGTGTGCCGCGGGTTGAGGGAGCCGCTCGGATCCTGGAGGATCAGTTGGGCGCGCTTGCGGTAGGCCTTCAGGGCGCGCGAGGAGTAGTCGAGCGGCGCCCCGTCGAAGGTGACGCGGCCCGAGGTCGGCGGGACCAGGCCCAGCAGGGAACGGGCCAGCGTCGTCTTGCCGCAGCCGGACTCGCCGACCAGCGCCACGATCTCGCCCGGCCGGATGTCGAGGTCCACCCCGTCCACGGCCCGGGCGGGCGGTGCGCCGTGCCGGCCGGGGAAGGTCACGTGCAGGCCCTCGACGCTCAGCAGCGATGGCGTGGTCGTCATGCGGTACCGCTCCTCACTTCCGGCTCGTCCGTGGCCGCCGGTGTTCCCCCGGCCACGTGCACGCACGCCGCCCGCCGGTCCGCCCCCGCCCCGCGCAGCACCTGGTCGTCGGTGGCACAGACGTCCAGGGCGACGGAGCAGCGGGGGTGGAAGGCGCAGCCGGACGGCACGGCGGCGGGATCGGGCGGGTCGCCGGGCAGCCCGCGCGGCGCGAACCGCGAACGCGGGTCGCCGATCCTCGGGAACGCCTCCGACAGCGCCCTGCCGTAGGGATGGCGGGCATCGTCGTAGACCAGTCGCGCCGGGCCCTCCTCGACCACCCGGCCCGCGTACATCACCGCGAGCCGGTCGCAGGTGTCGGCGAGGACGGCCAGGTCGTGACTGATCATGACCAGTCCCACGTCCTGCTCGCTCACCAGCTCCTCGATCAGCCGGAGTATCTGGGCCTGGACCATCACGTCGAGCGCCGTGGTGGGCTCGTCGGCGACGATCAGACGCGGGTCGCAGGCCAGCGCCATCGCGATCATCACGCGCTGCCGCTGCCCTCCGGACAGCTCGTGCGGGTAGGCGGACGCCCGCGCCGCCGGCAGACCCACCTGCTCCAGCAGCTCACCGGCCCTTCTCCGGGCCTTCGCCGGGGCCGCCCCGCGGTGCAGCAGGATCGGTTCGGCGATCTGGTCGCCGACGCGGTGCACGGCGTTCAGGGAGTGCATCGCGCCCTGGAAGACGATCGACGCCCCGGCCCAGCGCACCGCCCGCACCCGGCCCCACTTCATGGTCAGCACGTCCTCCCCGTCGAGGAGGATCTCGCCGCCGACCCGGGTGCCGGCGGGCAGCAGCCGCAGCAGCGCCAGCGCGAGCGTCGACTTGCCGCAGCCGGACTCGCCCGCGATGCCGAGCTTCTCGCCCGCGGCGAGGCTCAGGTCGGCCCCGCGTACGGCGGCCGCGCCGCCCGGGTACGTCACTTCCAGGTTCCGGACGTCGAGCAGAGTCAACGGGACACCCCCAGCCTGGGGTTGAGAACGGACTCGACCGCACGCCCGCACAGCGTGAACGCCAGCGCGACGACCGCGATCGCGATGCCCGGCGGCACCAGGTACCACCAGTCGCCGGAACTGACCGCGCCCGCCTCCCGCGCGTCCTGCAGCAGCCCGCCCCACGACACGACCGAGGGATCGCCGAGCCCCAGGAACGCCAGGGTGGCCTCGGCGAGGATCGCCGAGGAGATGATCAGGGTGGTCTGGGCGAGGATGAGCGGCATGACGTTCGGCAGCACGTGCCGGGACATGATGTGCCCGTGCCCGCCGCCGAGCGCCTTCGCGCGCTCGATGTAGGGCCGGGACTCCACCGCCAGCGTCTGGGCCCGCACCAGCCGTGCGGTCGTCGGCCAGGTGGTGACGCCGATCGCCAGGACGATCGTGCCCAGCGAACGGGACATGACGGTCGCGAGCACGATGGCGAGCACCAGCGTCGGCATCACCAGGAACCAGTCCGTGACCCGCATGATCACCGTGGCGTACCAGCCGCGGAAGTGCCCGGCGGTGATGCCGATCAGCGCCCCGATGGCCACCGACAGCACGGCCGCGAGCAGTCCCACCAGCAGTGAGACGCGCGAGCCCCAGATCAGCAGCCCCAGCAGGCTCCGCCCGAACTGGTCGGTGCCCAGCGGGAACCGGCCGCTGGGCCCCTCCAGCGGCTGCCCGGGGGCGTCGGTCACGCTCTGCACGTCCGCCCCGACGGTCAGCGGCGCGGTCAGCGCGATCAGTCCGAACAGCACCAGCGCGGCGAGCCCGAACAGGCCCGCGCGGTGCCGCCGGTACTCCTTCCAGAAGCGTGCGGCGGAGGCCCGGCGGCGCTGCCACGCGAGCGTGCGCGGGCCGAGCGGCGGAGCGGTCTCGGCGGTCATCGGCCCACCCTCGGGTCGAGCAGCGGATACAGGAGGTCGGCCAGGGTGTTCATCAGGATCACCGCCGAGGCGAAGACGAAGAACAGCCCCTGCACCAGCGGCAGGTCGGGCACGCTCAGCGCCTGGTAGAACAGCCCGCCGAGCCCCGGCCAGGAGAACACCGTCTCGACGAGGATGACACCCGCGACGGTCCGGCCGAGGTTGACGAAGATCAGGGTCACGGTGGGCAGCAGCGCGTTCGGCACGGCGTGCCGGCGCCGTACGAGGTCGTCCCGGAGGCCCTTGGCGCGAGCCGTGGTCAGGTAGTCGCCGCCCATCTCGTCGAGCAGCGCCGACCGGGTGACCAGCAGCGTCTGCCCGTACTCCACCGCGACCAGCGTCACCACCGGCAGGACGAGGTGGTGGGCGACGTCGACGACGTACGCGAAGCCCTCCTCGCCGCCGGACTCCATGCCTCCGGTGGGGAACATCCCCGGGATCGGGCCCACGCCGACCGACAGCACGATGATGAGCAGCAGCCCCAGCCAGAAGGACGGGATGGAGTAGAGGGTCAGCGCCAGCCCGGTGTTGACCCGGTCGCCGAGCCGGCCGTGCCGCCACGCGGAGCGGGTGCCGAGGAAGATGCCCAGGGCCGTGTAGAGCAGGAAGGCCGTGCCGGTGAGCAGCAGCGTGTTCGGCAGCGCCTCGGTGATCCTGTCGACGACGGGACCGTGGAACTGGTAGGAGGTCCCCAGGTCTCCCGTCAGCGCCTTGCCGCAGTACTGCGTGAACTGCCGCCACATCGGCAGGTCGAGTCCGAACTCCCGCCGGTAGGCGGCGATCTGCTCCGCGGACACCGGGCGGCCGCCGGTCATGAACTTGACCGGGTCGCCCGGGATCAGCCGGAACAGGAAGAAGCTGGTGACGAGGACGGCGAACAGCGAGACGGCCGCACCGGCCAGCTTGGCGGCCACGTACCGCAGATACGCGGTCCCGCCGCCGGCTCGCGAGGCGCGCCCCGCCCCGGCCGGCCCGGACTTCACCGGACCGGCCGCGGCCGCACCCCCGAGCGGGGAGGATGTCGCTTCCGTGGTCATGGGCACCCGAGCCTGGTCGTGGACGTTCGGCCGGTCGTGGACGTTCGGCCGGTCGTGGACGCGCCCCGCACGGCCCGCCTACTCACGCTCTTCCGCCGTGGCGCGGCGACGCACCGCGACCAGCGCCCCGAGGCCGACGAGAACGACGACGCCCGCGACGATCCCGATCACCACGCCGGTCGACGAGGAGCCGCCGGAGGAGTCCCCGGAGTCCGCGGGGACGGCGGACCACCAGCTCCAGTAGCCGTCCTGGCCGTAGATGTTGCCCGCCCCGGACGGCATCGTGGTGATCGACGCGATCTGGTCCGTGCGGTAGGCCTCGACGGCGTTCGGGTAGGCCATGACGTTCATGTAGCCGAGGTCGTACAGCCGCGACTGCATCTGCCGGACGAGGTCGGCCCGCTTGGCCGGGTCGTACTCGGCGAGCTGCTTGGCGTACAGGCCGTCGTACGTCGGGTCGCAGATGAAGTTGTCCGTGGCGCCCGTGTCCTTGGGCGTCTGCGGACGGGCGGCGCAGGTGTGGATGGACAGCACGAAGTCGGGGTCCGGGTTGACGGACCAGCCGTCGAAGGCGAGGTCGTACGTGCCGGCGAGCCACGGGTCGGTCACGTTGTCGAGGCAGTTGAGGGTGGTGCCGATGCCGAGCTCGCCCCACCACTCCTGGAGGTACTTGCCGACCGCCTTGTCGTTCGGGTCGGTGGCGTGGCACAGCACCCGGTAGTTGAGCGGCTTGCCGTCCTTGCCGACGCGCTTGCCGTCGGCGTTCTTCCGGTAACCCGCCTCGTCGAGCAGCTTGCCCGCCGCGTCCGGATCGTGGGCGAGCTCCTGGTCCGCCGCGGGCTTCCAGAAGTACGAGGAGAAGCGCGGGGGTATGTAGCCCTCGCCCTGGACCGCGTGGCCCCGGAAGACCCTGTCGACGATCGTCTTGCGGTCCACCGCCATGAACAGCGCGTGCCGCACCCGCTGGTCGAGCAGCGACGGGTGGCCGTCACCGATCTTCGTGCCGTCCTTGGCCTGCGCGCCGGGATTGGTGGCGAGGGCGTAGAAGCGGCGGCCGGGCGCGTCGTTGACGTGGATGTTCTTGTCGCCCTTGAGCGAGTCGGCCTGGGCGGGCGTCAGTGACGGGGACCCGGCCACGAAGGACACCTCGCCCTTGCGCAGCGCGGCGACGGCGGCGTCCTGGTCCTTGTAGTACCGGAAGACGAGCTCGTCGAACTTCGGCGCGCCCCGCCAGAAGTCCTTGTTGGCCTTCAGCCGCACATAGCTGTCCGGCTTGTAGTCGGTGAGGACGAACGGCCCGTCGCCCACCAGGGGGAAGGCCTTGTCGTTGTTGAACTCGGAGAAGTCCCCGACCTTCTCCCACACGTGCTTGGGCACGATCGGCACGTCGAGCGCGGTCATCGTGGCCTGCGGCTTCTTCAGCCGGATCACCAGCTGGGTGGGGCTGGGCGCGGTGACCTTTTCGAAGTTGGTGACGAAGCTGCCGTTGGCGGTGGCGGCGCCGTCGTCGGTCATCATCTTGTTGAACGTCCACGCCGCGTCCTCGGCGGTGACCTTCCGGCCGTCCGACCACTTCGAGTCGGAGCGGATCGTGTAGGTCCAGGTCAGCTTGTCCGGGGAGGACTGCCACTGCGTGGCCAGGCCCGGGGTGACGTGGTTGTCCTTGGGGTCGTAGCCGGTCAGGTACTCGTACGTCAGCCGGAGAATGCTCGTGCTGACCAGCCGCACCGCGAGGAAGGGGCTGAGCGAGTCGACGCTCTGCGCGACCGCGACGGTGAGGACCTTGTCGCCCTGCTCGCCCTCCTTGGCCTGCACCGGGCCGCTCCGCGGTCCGGCCGAGGCGGACGGGGCGGCGACGCCGGACGCGAGGACGAGGGCCGCGGCACCCGCGGCGGCCAGCAGCCGCGTCCTCCTCAGGCGGGAGCCGATACGTCCTCTGCCGTGCTGATCCTGTGTGTTCATGGTTCGGAGACCTCGCGTCATCACTCGCGCGGGACGCTCGCTCGGCGTACCGCACGGGGCGGGCTTGAACAGATGCGAACAGACTTGAACGGGTTTGAGCAGCCTTGCATGAAGCTTGATCGGTTGGCGCCGACGCAATGAAGTGTGTGTCTATCAGCGGCAGTCTGCGCCCGTCAACGGTGTGTCAAACCCCATGTGGCCTGCGGAAACGGTGAGTTCACCGCGGCTTCGCCCACATTGGTGGAGACCACTGACGCCTTGCAGGTGAGAGTGTGGCGGCGCGTTCCCGCCGGTTCGGACCGCGAACGCGCGAAGGCCCGCGCCGTCGGGTGACGACGCGGGCCCGGGGACCGCCGGCTCACTGCTGCGGTGGAGGCGGGGGCGGGGTCTGGCCCTGCGGGGGCTGCGGCTGGTGGGGGTGGCCGGGCTGCTGCGGGTACGGCTGCCCGGGCTGCTGCGGGTACGGCTGCGGCTGCCCCGGCTGGTGCGCGGGCTGCCCGTACTGGGGATGTCCCTGCTGGGGCATACCGGGCTGAGGCGCGTACTGCCCCGCGCCCGGCTGCCCGTAGGGCTGTCCCGGGTACGGCTGCTGCTGCCCGGGCACGCCCTGCCCCGGTGCGGGGTGGCCGGGCATCGGCTGACCGGGCATCGGCTGGCCGGGGGACTCGTGGCCCGGCATGGGCGGCGCGGCGACCGGCGGCGGGTTGCCGTCGGACGTCCACAGGCCGTGGGACTGCTGGTGGCGGACGAAGTCCTCGGCGACCATGGCCGCGAGGTTGAAGTACGCCTCCCGCACCTTCGGCCGCATCATGTCGAGGTCGACCTCGGCGCCGGCCGCCAGGTGCTCGTCGAACGGCACCACCACGACGCCCCGGCACCGCGTCCGGAAGTGGCCGACGATGTCCTCCACCTTGATCATCTTGCCGGTCTCGCGGACCCCGGAGATGACGGTGATGGAACGGGACACCAGGTCGGCGTACCCGTGCGCGGACAGCCAGTCCAGCGTCGTGCTGGCGCTGCTGGCACCGTCCACGGACGGCGTCGAGATGATGATGAGCTGGTCGGCGAGGTCGAGCACCCCGCGCATGGCGCTGTACAGCAGACCGGTGCCCGAGTCGGTCAGGATGACCGGGTACTGCCTGCCCAGGACGTCGATCGCGCGCCGGTAGTCCTCGTCGTTGAAGGTCGTGGACACGGCCGGGTCGACGTCGTTGGCGATGATCTCCAGCCCGGACGGTGCCTGGGAGGTGAACCGCCGGATGTCCATGTACGAGTTGAGGTACGGGATCGCCTGGACGAGGTCACGGATGGTGGCCCCGGTCTCGCGGCGCACCCGGCGGCCGAGCGTGCCGGCGTCCGGGTTGGCGTCGATCGCGAGGATCTTGTCCTGCCGCTCGGTGGCGAGCGTGGAACCCAGCGCGGTGGTCGTGGTGGTCTTGCCGACACCGCCCTTGAGGCTGATGACGGCGATGCGGTAGCAGGACAGCACCGGTGTGCGGATCAGCTCGAGCTTCCGCTGCCGCTCGGCCTCCTCCTTCTTGCCGCCCAGCTTGAACCGTGAGCCGCCGGCCGCCGGACGGCTGCTCTTCGCCTTCTGCCGCTTGTTGTTGAGCAGCCGGTCCGACGACAGCTCCACGGCCGCCGTGTAACCGAGCGGCGCGGCGCCCGGGTTGGTGGGCTGCCGCTGGTCGTGCTGTATGGGCTGCGGCCACGCGGTACCGAGCCGGGGATCGGCCGGCTGCTGTGGGTGGGGCTGGGCCTGCTGCGGCTGGTGCTGCTGCTCGGGCTGTGCCGGCTGCGGCGGCTGCGGGACCTGGCCGGGTTGAGCCTGGGGCGGCAACTGCTGCGCCTGGTGGGGCTGGTGCGCATGGTGTGCCTGGTGCGGCACGCCGGGCTGCGGCTGCTGTGCGTGCGGTGCGGTCGGCTGCGGGAAGCCGTAACCGGCGGCGGGTGGGGTGCCCGGGGCACCCTGCTGCGGGAAGCCGTAGCCGCCGGGCTGCGGCTGCTGTCCGTGCGGGGCACCCTGCTGCGGGAAGCCGTAGCCGCCGGGCTGCGGCTGCTGTCCGTGCGGGGCGGGCTGCTGGGGGAAGCCGTAGCCGGCCGCGGCGGGCATGGCGCCCGGGTGGCCCGGCTGCGGTGCGGCGCCGCCAGGCTGCGGTGCCGGGGGCTGGGCCGTCGCCGGGGGAGTGGCGCCCTGCGGCGGGAAGCCGTAACCCGCCGGCGCCGCGGGCTGCCCGGGTCCCTGACCGGGAGGCATCGGCGCACCGGTCTGCGGGTGCCACGCGGCGGGCGCCGGCTGGGGGGCCTGGGGCTGGAAGGAGGGCTGCTGCGCCGGGGCGTCCGGCTGCCCGGGCGCGGCGGGCGCCGGCTGCGGCTGCGCGGGCCAGTGATTCGCCGCGGCGGGCGCGGCCGGAGGGTACGACGGAGGCAGCGGCGGCACACCGTGCGGCGCCGCGGGGGGTCCGCCGACGGGAGCGATGTCCTGCGGTGCCGTGTCCTGCGGAGCGCTGCTGTCCTGCGGCGCGCTGTCCTGCGGCGCGCTGTCCTGCGACGCCGGGTCGGCCGAAGCCGCCGGGTCGGCCGGAACCGCCGGGCCGGGCTCGGCGACCGGGGCCGGACCGGGCTCCGCGTCGGGTTCGACGCCACCGGCCGCGTCCGCGGCGTCGGAGGTATCGGCGGAGGGGGCGTCGTCGCCGACCTCACCGTCCCCGTCCGGCAGTTCGTCCGCACCGTCGGCGGTGTGCTCGGGCTCCACCGCGTCGTCGTCCACGGCGGCGGGCTCCGGCGTCGCGTCGTCCGCGGCGGCGCCGTAGGCCTCGTCGGTCGCTTCGGTGTCGGACGCGTCGGAGGCGACCGGCTCTGCGCCGGTCGCTTCCCCGGCCGCGGTCTCGCCGGCGGCGGTCTCCCGCTCCGCCTGCTGCCGCGCCTGCTCCTGCCGCGCCTCGTCGGCGGCGGCGAGTTCCGCGAACTCCCGCTTCAGGGCGGAGGCGGAGAACCGCATGGTGGCGCCGCTCTCGAGGTCACCGTTGCCGGGCTCGGGCTCGACCCGCGGCTCCGGCCGCACCGGTTGCCGGACCTCCGGCTCCGGATCCGGCTCGGGGCCGGACGCGGCCTGGGCCGGCTGCTGCTGAGGCTCGAAACCACTCCCGACCGGAAGACCCGGCACCCCGGCCGACCCGGCGACGGGAGGAGCGGTCGGGGCGGGCGGTGCGTACGGCGTGCTCGTCGCCGGCGGAGGCGGCGGCGTGAAGGCCCCCTGGGACGGGGGCTGGGGAGCAGGCGGAGGGGGAGGGGAGGCGGCGCCGCCCGGCGAACCGGCCCCCTGGCCCTGCCCGGTGTCACCGGACGCGTTCTGCGTGTACCAGGCAGGCGGCGCGTAGTCGATGGTGAACTCGCCCGTCGTCTCGATCGCGGACTCCGCGTCGGGCTGGTCGTCGCCGGGTGTCGCCCAGCCCCCGCGGTTCCCGTCCCGGTCGCTGCTCACAGTTCCTCCTGGTGTGGTCGAGCACCCTCACGCCGTGCTGGGGCGACCCTTGCTTGTCATTCGCAGTTGTCCGAGGCCGTTCGAGGTCGTCCGATCCACCGGCTCTCCCCCTGGGACGCCGACGCCCCGTCCACGGGTTCTGGCGCAGCGCCGGGACCCAGCCTAATCACCACGGGCACGACCCCGGCAGCCCCGCCCGCCAATCTCGCCGCACCCCCCGGCGAGGACGGGCACGCACAGGTGACGTGAGGCCTCAAAACGGTCGAAAGACGGTCGGTCAGTCCATCCGGCGAGGGGTGCCCAGCAGGCCGACCTCGGCATCCGTCGGCTGCGTCATCACGTACTGCCGGTCGCGTTCCGTGCACCACAGGGTGACGCCGTCGGCGAGCGTGGGCAGGGCCTCGTACTCGGCACGAGGCAGCCGCGCCCCGCGCCCGATCTCCACGGCCTCGTCCGGCGAGACCCGCTGGACGCCCACCAGACGCGCCTGACGCATCAGACGCGGCGCCACCGGGCTCAGATACGGCAGCAGCGTGAGCACCGACTGCCAGGGTGCCGACGCCACCCGCCCCCGCGGCGGCCGCATGCCGCAGTCCCGGATCACCAGGACCGGCCCCATCGCCGACGCGCCCTGCGGCGGCACCCGGCCCACGTCGTGCACCGTCATCCCCGACTGGCCGCCGCCGACCGCCTGGACGACCTGTGCCCAGTGTCCGGGTCTGCCGGTCTCCACCGTGACCCGCGCGCCGGTCGCCGCCGCACGCAGCGCCAGCACCTGAGCCGTCCACAGACCGCCGATGAACAGGATGTCGAACGGCGTCGGGCGGTTCACCCCGAGAACGGCGGGCTGCCCCTCGGCGTCCACACCGACGACGACGCCGTCGTCCCCGACGGGCAGGGCCAGTGCGTCGATCTGGGAGAGGGACAGCGTGTGCCGCGGATGCCGGGGCCCCAGCAGTCCGAACCCGGTGCGCAGCCGCTCCCGCAGACCACCCTCCGGTCCGCCGGCGGCGGCGGGGCGGGCGGGTGTCGTCGATGTGGTGGTCATGGCCATCAGCGGGCACCTCCGAGCGGCAACGTGGCGAGCACACCGGGCAGTTGCTCACGGTCGAGACGGACGATCCCGGTCCGTTCCTGGCGTGCCGCACGCTCCAGGGCCCGCCGCGCGTCGGACAGTTCGGTGCTGCTGCGGCCGGTGACCCGCACGTGCCCGGTGACCGCGACGTCCTGCCGCCCGCTGCGGGCCAGCGTCAGACTGAACGTCGTCGCCAGCGCGGGAACCGCCGTCAACCGGGCCACCAGCTGCGGCAGCGCGACACCGGAGCCGCCGAGCTGCGGCCAGCGCCGCACCCAGTAGGTGGTGTGCCGCCGGTTGTCGCAGCGCCAGCTGCGGCTGGACTCCTCGGTCCGGCGCCGGGGCGCGTCCCCCCGGTCGGCCTGGGAGGTCACCATCGGGTTGGCGCACGCCGAGGTGGCGATCGCGGCCGACAGCTCCTCCTCCGTCAGCACGTTCGCCCGGAACCCGGCGCCGGTCAGCCGGCTCGCCAGGTGCCCGGCCGCACGCACCAGGCACTTCTGCGCCCCGAGGAGCCCGCCGCCGCGTGCGGCCACCGCCTCCGGGCACAGCTCGGGGTCGAGCTTCAGCGCGATCCACATGATCCGCACCGCGGGGGAGGCCGTCTCCGCCTGGAGCTGCGCGTAGTTCGTCACCACGACCGACTGCTGCGGCAGATGAGGAGCGGGCGCGGGCTGGGTGTGCACCACGACCTGGGCCGACTCCAGACGTATGCCGTCCACGTCGAGCACGTCCCGCACCAGGGCGAGAGGGAGCGGCGTGCGTCCCCGCTCGGCGCGCAGGGCGCCGGCGTCGGCCTCCACCTGGAGCACGGCGGTGAGGAAGCCCCCGTCGCCCACCATGCCCACCGGGCGCCGGTCGTGGTCGTCCCGGTGGCTGTACTGGTAGGTCCGCAGGTTCGGCTCGCACTCCACGGCGGGAGCCAGGCTGGAGTCCACCCCGGCGGGCAGCGCGGTGCCCGCCGCTTTGCGCAGCCGGGCACGCAGGGCCAGCTGACTGCCCAGCCACTCCGGCAGGGAGCGCCCCCGCCGGCGTACGACGGCGAGCAGCGCGAGGATGCCGGCGACCACCCCCGCCGGCACCAGCGCGGCGGGGCCGACGAGCCAGCCGCACACCACCAGCGCGGCGGCCAGCTCCAGCATCACCAGCCGTTGCAGCGCGAAGGAGCCACCACGCCCCGAACGCGCCTGAAGGTGCGGCGTGACGGATCCGCGAGCGGACGAGGAGCCGCGTGCGGGCGCGGCACCACCGGTGGTCGGCGCCGCGTCGGCCCGCCGCGCCGCGGATTGCGATCGCGACCGGGTTCGCGGTGCGGAAGCCATCACTGCAAAACCCCCGAACTATCCCGAAAATCACCGCACTCGGCAGGCGGCGAGGCTTCAGCACCCTACCCGTGCCGCGCGCACCACCGTGCAACAGGCATAGTAGGGGCCGGGTCAGACAGCCGAGGTTCCAGAGGCGACCGGGACGGGGCGGACGTCAGTGGTCCGCACTGCCGCTCCTTCGGTCTCCATGGCTTCGTACGGGGAGAGAACGAACACAGATGGCATCACGGCGCGATGAACTGAACGCCTACACCTTCGCGAAGCGCCGCACTCTCGCGTCCTTCCTCCAACCCTCTCCCACGGGTTCGGAGGAGGGAGCGCCCAAGCCGCTCAGAGCGGTCGTGCCGAGCCTCATCGTCGGGGTGGTCGTCCTCGCCGTCTTCGGCGCGATCGGCATGTTCAGCCCGACGGCCCCGAAGGGCTGGGACGAGCCGGGGGCGCACGTGATCGTGGCCAGCAAGTCCACGACCCGGTACGTCGTTCTGAAGACGGGCGGGGAGACGCAGCTGCACCCGGTCCTCAACATGGCGTCCGCCAAGCTCCTGCTGGACCCCGACAAGGACAGCGTCATCACCGTCGCCGAGGACGTACTGGACAGCGGCGACCCGCCGCACGGGGCCACCATCGGCATCCCCTACGCGCCCGACCGCCTGCCCTCGCCCGAAGAGGCCGAGAAGGCCATGCGGTGGGCGGTCTGCGAACGCCCCGGACCGGGCGGCCGGGCCATCCAGAAGGCGGCGTTCGTCCTCGCCGGGAAGGAGTGGTCCCGGACCGAGGGCGCGGACCGGGTCACCGGTGGCGAGCTGATGTACGTCGTCGGCCCGGACGGCAAGAAGCAGTACGTGGTCGACTCGCGCGGGTACGCCTACCCGCTGGCGAACCCGGCCGACAAGGAGGTCCTCAAGGCCCTCGACACCCAGGGCCGCGCCCCGCAGCGCGTGTCCCAGGACTGGCTCGACACCCTCCACAAGGGTGATCCGATCGCCATCCCCGACATCGAGGGCACGCCGGGCGCGGCCGCGGGAGCCTCCGACATGCTCCGGCAGTACGACAAGGTCGGCATGGTCATCAAGGCCTACGACGGCCGGCGCATGCAGTACTACGTGGTCCTGCGGGGCGCCGTGGCACGCATCTCGGAGTTCACCGCCACCCTGCTCCTCAACAGCGGCGACCTCGTCGGCGTGGGACAGGCCGGTGAGGCGCAGCAGGTCAGCCCCGGCGCGGTCGTCGACAGCACCGACTTCGAGGGACAGCGCAACTGGCCGCTCTACCGGCCCCAGACGGTCAACGACGGCTCCTCCGCCACCGCCGGCCGCAACACCGTCTGCAACGTCCTGCGCTCGGTGGACGCGGGGAACGGCACGACGACCCTGTCCACCTGGGCGGGCAAGGACTTCCCCGCCCAGCTGCCCACCGGTTCCTCCAGCGCCTACGTCACGCCGGGCTCCGGGCAGCTCTACCGGCAGTTCCAGGGCACCGAGACCAAAGCGGGCGGGGTCTTCCTCGTCACCGACACGGGACTGCGCTACGCCCTGCAGTCCAACAACGACAGCGCCACCGACGACAAGGGCATCGGAACCTCCGAGAAGCAGCGCGAGCAGCAGCTCAACGAGGCCCGCATCGCCCAGACCCGCCTCGGCTACGAGAAGGTGGAGCCGTCCCCCGTTCCGGTGAACTGGTCGACGTTCCTGCCCACCGGCCCCCGCCTGTCGGAAGCGGCGGCCCGGCAGCCGCAGGGCTCGTAGCGGTGGCACCCCAGGAGAACGGCGAGGACATGCTGCGCGACAGCCGCTTCCACAGGATCCCCCGTACGGCGAGGACCGTCCTCGCGGCGACGGTCCTCGCCGGTACGGCGGTGTGCGCCCTCCCGGCGCCCGAGGCCAGGGCCGACGACGGCGGACAGTGCACGTTCCCGTCGAAGAAGTACGAGGGCCGGCCGTGGTCCCTGCAACGCGTCAACCTCGACGAGCTGTGGGAGCAGTCGAAGGGCGCCGGCGTACAGGTCGCGGTGATCGACACGGGCGTCGACGTCAAGAACCCGCAGCTCACCGCCGCCGTCGACGCGTCCAGGGGCAAGAACTACCTCCCCGCCAAGAATTCCAAGGGCGAGGAGATCGACCGGGGCAACGCGCAGGGCACCACGGACGCCGTCGGCCACGGCACCCGCGTGGCCGGCATCATCGCCGCCCGCCCGGCCAAGGGCACCGGCTTCGTCGGCCTGGCCCCCGAGGCCACGATCATCCCCGTCAAGCAGAACGACGCGGAGGGCAACGGCACCGCGAAGACCCTCGCCCAGTCGATCCGGTACGCCGTCGACGCGGGCGCCGACGTCATCAACATCTCCCAGGACACGGCCAACGCCGTCGAGCCCGGCGAGTCTCTGAAGACGGCGGTGGACTACGCCCTGGCCAAACAGGTCGTGGTCGTCGCCTCGGCCGGCAACGACGGCCTCGGCGGCAACGTCAAGGTCACCTACCCGGCCTCCTACGAGGGCGTCCTGGCCGTGGCGTCCTCCGACCGCAACAACGAACGCGCGTCCTTCTCCCAGTCGAACGAGTTCATCGGCGTGGCGGCCCCCGGCGTCGACATGATCTCCACGGTCCCCGGCGGCGGCCACTGCTCGGACAACGGCACGAGCTTCTCCGCCCCGTACGTGGCCGGTGTGGCAGCCCTCCTGAAGGCCAAGTACCCCAAGTGGACGGCCGCCCGGATCGTCGCCCAGATCGAGCAGACGGCCGAACGCTCCATCCCCGGCCACGACCGCCTCGTCGGCTGGGGCGTCATCGACCCGGTCAAGGCCCTCACGGACGTCGACCCGGCCCACCCCGTGGAGTCCCCGGCCCCCGACCGGGGCGTACTCCCGGCCGAAGCCCCCTCGGTACCCCCGCTGCACTTCGGCGAGACGGCCGAGGAACGCAACACCCGCGTGGGTACCTACGTGGTCGTGGGCGGCCTGGTCCTGGTAGCAGGCCTGGGCGGCACAGCAGTCGCCCTCAGAGACGCCCGCCGCCGACGGCGGGGGGAGCGGTGAGGGCACGAGTCACGCGGTCTTCGTACGTTCGCGATTGACGTAGCGAACTCAGGGATCAGCCACACCACGGCATGCCGTCGAGTTCTCAACTGAGGGCGTGTACACGGTAGTCATTCGCTCTATCGCGGCCGCGTCGTCAATCCCGTCCGCGTACACCTGAACTGTGACGAACAGGTTGTGTTCAGGATGTTCGGCGCTGGAGCAATGCGCTCTTTTCGCGGCACCCGTGCCCGTCTGCAGGTAGCTGTCGTCGTTCGTCAACTTTGCTGACTTCAGCTGAGGGACGGCCCGAGCCACGTCGGTGATGCCCGCATCTTCACCCCACCACTCCTGGCTTGCCGTCAACGCCGCCTTCTGGTCGACGTTCACTTGGCAACGCACCCGGCTGGCGGAAGCAGCTGAGAGAGTGCGCCCTGATCACCCCCAAGGCCGCATAGCGAACCGGGGACGCTGTACTCCCGTGTCTGGTTCGCCTCACTGCAACTGGCGAGGCAGCCCGCGACCACGAGACACTCGTCATCTCACGCGGGTCTGCGCCGCTCGCCGGGTGTACGCCATATTGGCGTCCTGGCCGTTCTCCCAGTTCTCGCACATCGTGGGGTGATTGCGGAGGTGAAGTTTCGGGGAGATTCGCCGGCCGATGAAGGGCAGAGCAGTGGACGGCCTGAAGCACGACGCCTCGGGCCTCCTGCCCGCAGTGCGTACCGAAGGAGGGCACCAGGCAACTCCGTCCCGGTGCACTCCTTCGAGTGATGCGACGGTCCGCGCCCGCGTGGGCGTCTAACGGGACAGCACATCGTTGACGCTTTAACCACATGGCTACGACCGTGGCGCGCCAGTCCGCTGCCGGACGGCTGGGTCACCGAGCGTCGCCCCGCCCCCGATCGCCGTATCGGTCCAAGTGTCATGTCCGAGGCATCTTTGTAACTGGACTAGCACACTTCCCGGTTGGCCCTGTCGTACCCGTTGACTACAGTGGTGATCGCAAAACGCGCGCGACCCGCTTTGCGATCGCGGGGGCGAGTGGCCGACCGGCCACAGCGATGAAGCTACGGGGAACGGGGAGGGAGCGGCGTGCTTCCAGCGGACATGGTGGGGGGCGTGTCGGCAGCCAGGGCGGCGAACCTGGAGGTCACCGGCGAGGCACTGAGCACGTTCGTCAGACGGGTGGACGGGGTCCTGACCGGTCTGGAGGGCTCGCCCGGCAACCCGGCACGAGTCGGTGCGCAGACGATCAAACCCGGGTCGCTGGCGGGGAACCCGTCCGCCTTCCCCGAGGCGCATGCCCTGTACCTGCAGTACAACCAGGTGCACGAGAAGCTCACCTCTCTGTCCAGGACCCTGCACCTGCAGATCGAGGCGATCGGTATCGCCGTCCGGGGTGCGCACGTGGGCTTCGACAACCTCGAAGAGGAGCAGCGCCGTCGCTTCTGGGCGATCCAGACGCAGATCAAGGGCATCCAGGACGCAGGGGACGGCAAGCAGCGCGCTCAGGGCGACAACACCACCGGGGGCCTGTGATGACCGACAAGCAGCACGAGCAGGATCTGGAGCGGGTCTCCGGGCAGAACACCTTCACGGACCTCACGCGCCACGCCGAGGAGCACCCGGGCGGGGGCTTCATCAGCGGCGTCATCGACAACCTGGTGCGTTCGGCGGCGAAGGGCACGCCGTACGCACGAGGGGTCCACGGCCGTACGGACTTCGACAACCACCGTCTGAACGACATGATCGACCTGGTCGAGCAGGCCAACCCGGAGGACCTCGAGTCCTCGGGCAAGGCGCTGTGGGACGCGCGGGACGCCATCACGGAGGCCGCCAAGGAACTGGACGGCCACATCGAGAAGGTGCACTGGGTCGGAGAGTCGGGCGAGGCCTTCCGCAAGTGGGGTCGTTCCCTTGTCACCAGCACGTACGGGCTGAGCGACTTCGCCGGCGGGGCCGGGGACCAGATCACCGCCGCCGCCGTGGGCCTGGCTGCGGTGCGCAAGGCCATGCCGCCCCGCGACACAAGGCCGGCGAGCGAGGCGCTGAAGCCGGAGAAGCTCCCGACGCCCAAGCAGGTCGAGGGCAACGCCGAGTACGCCGAAGCGGTCCGCGTGGAGAAGAACCGTCAGGAGGCGATCAACCAGATGAACCGGTTGTCGTCCTACTACGCGGTGGCCAACGAGCAACTCATGGCGCTGCCGCAACCGGACTTCAAGACCATGCCGGACGTGGGCGTCCCGAAGCCCGCCGGTGGCTACGAGACCTGGCCCCAGGGCACGCCCACGTCTTCTGCTCAGAGGGCGGAATCGGGAAGTGGCTCGGGTTCGCATGCAGCCGGCTTCTCCTCCGGGCACACAAGCACACATGGCGCCCCGGACACGCCGCTGCCTCCCACGCAGGCTTCCGGAAAGATCTCCTACCCGGATGCCCCCACGATCCCGAGCGTGGGTACGAGCATCGACAGTGTCGGCACTTTGCCTCCCTCCACCACGCCACCGGTGACTGGTCACACCCCCCCTGTGCCCACCACTCCGGTGGCGAACGGAAACACCAACTTCCCGGGTCAGGGCTACGGGCTTCCGTTGCCCCAGACTGCGGCACCGAAGACCGGGCGGACACCCGGCGGTCTGCGGGCTCCCGTGTCGGCTGAGAGGCTGACCGGTAAACCCGCGACGGGCAACTCGCTCCCCGGTCGTACCACCGGGCCGGGCAACTCGCTCCCCGGTCGTGCCACCGGGCCGGGGCAGGGGCCGCTCCGACAGTTCGGCCAGTCGGCGCCGACGGGGCAGTCGGCTGCCAGGGGCACCACGGGCGGACCCAGGTCGCTCCCGATGGGACGCGGGGTGACCGGTGGTACCCCCCGGGCCGGTGGCACAGGCGTACCACGGCCGGCTGGAGGACCGGCGACCGGCGCAGGCCGCTCCAACGGCGTGGTCGGAGGACGGCCCACGACAGCCCCAGCCACGGGCGCGGGCGCCGGACGGCAGATTCCCCGCGGCACGGTCGTCGGAGGCGGCAAGTCGGCGACTCCTCAGAGTTCGGCAGGTCGCCCGCCGCAGAGGGGCGTCGTGGGGGCACCCCAGTCCCCGGTGCGGCAGGGCGCCGGTGCGAACGGCTCCCGTGTCGTCCCGGGCAAGTCGGCTCCGGTGACAAGCAAGCCCGCCGCGCGTACTTCCGTCACCGGCGCCGAGCGCAACGGCATGACCCGTGGGGGTGCCGGTCTTCGACGCGGTCCTGGTGGCCGGGGAGAGCCGGGCGACCGGCGGGAGACCGACCGGGCAGGGCGCCCGGACCGAGAGGTCGAAGAGGAAGAGTCGGGGACCGACCTGCCCACCGAGCCGCGGCGTGACACGTCGTCGGGCTCCCACTGACCGTGAACGAGGACGACGAAGCGATGAAGTCAGCAGCAACCAGCCGCCGAACCGAGCGCGCCGGTCTCATCAACCCGGACCGCAGAAGGCGAGTGCGTGCCGCGGGTGCGTTGGCCGGCGCCATGGTTGCTGTGGGTGTCGGGTTCGCACCCAGCGCCGCTGCCGACGACATCAGGTCGAAGCAGTGGTACCTGGAGCCGATGCAGGCCGAGCAGATGTGGAAGGTCAGCACCGGAGAAGGGGTGAAGGTCGCTGTGATCGACAGCGGCGTGAATGCGAACACCCCCGCCCTCAAGGGGCAGGTCCTCGCCGACGAAGTGCCGGACAGCTTCTCCTCCCACGCGACGCGTGACGAAGTCGGTCACGGAACGAGCATGGCGGAGCTGATCGCCGGGACCGGGGCTGGCGGTGGATTGCAGGGACTGGCTCCCGGGGCGAAGATCGTCCCCTTCTACGTCAGCGTCGACCCGGCGAAGGCGGGCGGAAAGCAGGAGACGCCTGATGTGGCGGAGGTGATCAGGGCGGCGGCCGACACCGACGCGAAGATCATCAACATGTCGTTCGGCAACCCGGCGTTCGACGCGGAAGAACAAGCGGCCGTGGAGTACGCCGTCTCGAAGGGCAAGTTGCTGGTCGCTTCCGCCGGTAACGATGGCCTGGAGAACGGGTTCGCGGGCTACCCGGTCTCCTACAACTACGTCCTCGGCGTCTCCTCGATGAACGAGGCCGGCACGGTCTCGCGGTTCGCCACCCACGGGAACTATGTCGATCTCGTCGCACCGGGTGAGGAAGTCCCGACCTGGTGCGACGCCTCGTTCCAGTCCTATTGCAGCAACAGCGCGGGAACGAGTATCTCGAGTGCGCTGGTGTCGGCCTCCGCGGCCCTCATCTGGTCCGCTCACCCCGACTGGACCGCGAACCAGGTCACCCGGGCGCTCATCGACACCGCTAGCCGCAAGTGGCCGAAGAACGACCCGACCCAGTACGCCGGTTACGGCACCATCCGGCCCCGCATGGTCCTTGAGAACCCCAACTACGACGCCGGCCCCGCCTACTCCGACCCCCTCGCCAAGTGGAACAAGGAGAAGGGCAAGAAGCTGGTGACGGAGATCCCGCCCGCTTCCGCGGCCTCCCCTTCCGCAACAGGCTCGTCACAAGCCCCCGAGACCTCTTCTGATGGCGGGAAAGCCGCAGCAGGATCGAAGGCGGAGGGCACGGAGAAGACGGAGAAGGCGGCAGCGGAGTCCTCGAGCGACGACAACAGCACGCTGTGGATCGTGCTCGGCGTCGCCGCCGCCGTGGTCGTCGTCGGAGGCGGAGCCGCAGTCGTCCTTCGATCGCGTCGCACCGCGTGACGCCGGCGGCCCGCGCCCCGCGCCGATAGGCCCGGGCATGGAGAACGTGCTCACCGCCGCGAGGCGTTGAGCCGCACAGTTGGACCCCAAACGGAAAGAGGGAGGGCAGGCGGAACATGGCCGTCGACCAGAAGCTCGAAGATGCAGCGGTAGTCAAGCTGCAGAAGGACATGTACGAGAAGTTCGACAGCATCCGCTCGCGGGTGCACAGCCTGCAGGGTGTCATCGACAGCCTCGAGGGTCAGTGGCAGGGCATCGGCCGCGCCGCGTTCGACACCAAGCAGTACGAGATCAACACGTCGCTGAAGAACATGGGTGGCATCCTCGCCGAGGTCATCGAGGCGATGACCGCGACGCGCAACATCAAGGACACCAAGGAAGACGAAGTCCGCGCGGCCGTAAACAAGATCAACGTGAAGGACGGCGCCCCCACGGTGTCGCCGTTCAGCTCGATGTCGTAACGACATCCGAGGCGCGGACAACAATCACCGGCGGAAAGAGACGAGGTAGACGGATATGGGCGCTAACGGGGACGGCCTGCAGGTAACGTACGACGGGCTCGACATCGCGGCGACGACCATCGCCGACCAGGCGAAGCTGCTCGAGGAGGACATCCAGCAGCTTCGGAAGATGGTGGAGAACAGCAGGCAGTACTGGGTGGGTAAGGCCCAGGACACCTACAACACCAAGCTGGAGCGCTGGGACAGGGAGACCAGGGACATCCACCGGGCCCTGATGGGCATCGGCCACGTCGTCGGCCAGTCGGGCGGTACGTACATGGAGGGTGACCTGGCGGCGTCCAGGTACCTGCAGTAGTCACCGCCGGCCGAGGCCGCGGCAGGAACGAGGGTGGGCGTGCGCGGGAGACGCCCACCCTGCTGCTGTGCGCCACCTGACACAACGACGGACGATGCGAGGAAGAAGCACATGACGGGGGCCAGGAGCGGCACACGGCCACCCGACTGCCCCTACACGGCGCTCACCCGACTTGACGCGCCCGTGGCCGACGCCTCCGCCTCATCCGCTCCGATGACGCGCTTCATCGCCCGCAGCTCCGACGGCGAACGAACCGTCTTCCTGAACACGCCCCTGGCGGCGGTCCCGCCGGAGAGGTTTCTGGCCGAGGCCGAAGCCTCCCGCCACCTGCTGGGTCCCTGGATCCTGCCGGTCGTCGACGTGGCCGCTCCCGGAACCGCCGCATGGGCCGCCCATGCCTACGTACCGGCTCTCCCTCTTCCCGCGGCGCTGGCCCTCCACGGCGGCCCTCTGCCCGAGCGCACCGTCAGGGCCCTCGCCGTCGCCCTGGCCGAGACCCTCGCCGTGCTGCACGGGCAGAACGTCACGCACGCGGGAGTGTGCCCCTCGGCGGTGCTGATCGCCGCCGACGGCCCCCGGCTCACCTGCTTCGGCGCCGTGCGTGCCGTGGCGCAGGACGGTGTCCCGCGCCACGGCGCACCGGGGCTGGACGCCGGGAGTCTGCCGCCCGAGCAGGCGGCGGGCGGCCGGCCCCGGCCGTTGGGCGACGTCTACGCCCTGGGCGCGACACTGGCCTACGCGGCCACGGGGTACACGGCGCCCGAGCGGGACGAACTGCCGCCGTTCCTGCGGTCACTCGTCGGCCGGAGCCTGTCGAGGGACCCGGCGCGCCGCCCCTCGGTCGCCGAGATGATCCGCGAGCCGGCCGACGCCCCCGGACCTTCGAGCCCCGACGGGTTCGGTCCCGTCACGCGCGCCGAGGCCCTGCTCGGCCCGGGGTGGCTGCCCCCTCGGGTCCTCGCCGCCATCGCGCACCAGTCGGCGTCGGTCCTGCTGGCGGACGTCGCGGCGGTCACGTAGGAGCACGAGCCGACACTACCGCCCAGCGTTCCGCACACCCTCGACCACGAGAAACCCATGCCGATACCCCTCGCACACGACGACCCCGTCGCCCTCGGCCCCTACCGGCTCGTCGCCCGGCTGGGTAGCGGAGGCATGGGCACGGTGTACGTGGCCCGATCGGCCGGCGGCCGTACCGTCGCGCTCAAGACCATGCACGCGGCCATCGCCGCGGACCCCGCCGCCCGCACGCGTTTCCGGCTGGAGGTCGATGCCGCCCGGATCATCGGCGACCGGTTCGGGGCCCGGGTGATGGACGCGGACCCGCTCGCGGAAATCCCCTGGATGGCCACCGAGTACGTGCTGGGTCCTGCTCTCGACGAGGCCGTCGGGATCGCCGGACCCCTGCCAGAGTCCACCGTGCGGGCTCTGGGCGCCGCGCTGTGCGGCGCGCTCGGCCAGTTGCACCGCAGCGACGTGGTCCACCGCGACCTCAAGCCGTCCAACATCCTGGTCGCCGGGTACGGGCCGAAGCTCATCGACTTCGGCATCGCGCGGGCCATCGGGGACGACCGCCTGACGCGTGCCGGTGCTGCCGTGGGCACGCCGGCGTTCATGTCGCCGGAACAGGCCACGGGACAGGACCACGGAGCCGCCGGCGACGTGTTCGCGCTCGCGGGGGTGCTGGTGTTCGCGGCCACCGGCCGTGCCCCGTTCGGGCAGGGTCAGGCCGCGGATCTCCTGTACCGGGTCCGGTACGCGGAGGCGGACCTCGACGGAGTGCCGGCCGGGCTCGCGCAGGTGCTCGCCCGGTGCCTGTCGAAGAACCCGACGGAGCGTCCCCGGACCGAGGAACTGGCTGCCGAACTCCATGACGGAGCAGGGGAGTTCGCCGACCACCTGCCGGACGCGCTGCTCGCGGACATCGGGCGGCGGGTGGCCGACGTGTGGCGGCCGATGCCGCCGCGTTCGGCGCCGCCGGCGGTCCCGGAGCCGGACGAGGCGGATCCCGTGGAAGCACGGCGCGCACCGTCCCGCCGCCGATTCCTGCTGTGGGGCGGGGCCGTGATGGTCAGCGGCGCCGCCGCGGCCGCCGGACTGTGGTGGAGCCGGGACACCGACAGCGCCCTGGGCGCGATCACCCCCGCGCCGACCCGCAACCTCGATCCGCTGTGGCAGTACGAGAGCTCGGGCCTGATGACGACGCCGGACTGGGGCCTGATCATCCCCCAGTCCGCCAACGGGCACATCGACCTCGCCATGCACGCCCAGACCGTGCGCGTCGGCTCCTCCACCGGCCGGCGGCAGGAAACGATCGTGGCCTCGGGGGAGTGGTGGCAGGTGTCCGCCGTCGGTGACACGGTCTACCGGCTCTCGGGCGACTTCGACCACCGCGAGGGACAGAACCTGCCGGTCGAGGTGGCCACCTACGACGAAGAGCAGCAGTACGTGAAACCGACCGGCACCTACTTCCCGGACACCCGCTTCGAGCTGCGCGGCCATCAGCTCCTCGGTGTCAGAGGGACCGTCGCGTACGTGGTGGTGGGGCAGGGACCCTCCGACGAGCAGGGGAACTTCTCCGCCTCGCAGACCTGGACGGTGCGCGCCGCGGACCTCACCACCGGCCGGACCCTGTGGAAGCAGCCCCTGCCGAAGCGGCGGGACCACAGCACCCGCCTGTACGTCCTCGCCGCGACGGTCGTCGGCACACGCCTCGTGACCTTCCAGGAGGCGGAGGACAAGAAGGTGCGCGTCGTGGTCCGCGACACCCGTACCGGAGCCGTCCTCTGGGACGAGCCCCACGACGCCGACGACCCCGAGCCCCTGCGCAGTCCCGTGGCCGCCGACGACCAGCACGTCTACGTCGGAGGCGCGGGGCTCAGGGCGCTCCGGCTGACCGACGGGGCGCAGGCCTGGGCGAGCGGCCAGGGGCGTCGGTACAGCCCGCCGACCCTGAAGGGAGGCGTGCTGTACGCGGTCGCCGAGGACGGCGGGGTCGAAGCGGTGGACCCGGCCGGCGGCAGGAAGCTCTGGGCCGAGAAGACGGACCAGGCGCAAGGGGTGTACACCGCCTGGCGTCCCGTCGTCGGCGACCGCCGGGCGTACTACCGCAACGGCGTCCACCTGCGGGCCGTGGGCCTGTCGTCCCGCACCACGGAGCGCACCTACAGAACGAGCGGAGAGCAGTTCCACGAGGACGTGCGCCGCGGACTGATCCTCGCAGTGGACTCCGACCGCCTGGCCGCCTACCGGCTCGTCTAACCGCTCCGGCCCCCGCAGCCCCCGCCCCTCGCAGCAGAAAGACGTCCCATGGATCCCCTCGGTACCGGAGACCTCGTCCGTCTCGGTCCCTACCGCCTCCTCGGTGTCCTTGGAGCGGGCGGTATGGGCAAGGTGTACGTGGGACAGGACACTGCCGGGGGCCTGGCCGCCGTCAAGGTCCTGCGCCCCGAACTCGCGCACGACACAGGCCTCGCCCAGCGCTTCGTCCGTGAGGCCCTTGCCGCGCAGGCGGTGCGCAGCCCGGGCGTCGCGGCGGTGCTCGGGGCCCGGACCGAGGCGGCACGGCCGTGGATCGCCACCGAGTTCCTCGCGGGCCTCACGCTCGACCACGCGGTGGACACCTACGGCCCCCTCGACGAACCCGTCCTGAGAGCCCTGGCGGTGTCCCTCGCCCGTACCCTCGGCGACATCCACGCGGCGGGTTTCATCCACCGTGACCTGAAGCCCCCGAACATCGTCCTGACGTCGGACGGACCGCGCGTCATCGACTTCGGCATCGCCCGGCCCGAACACGGACTCACCCTCACCAGCACCGGCCAGGTGCCCGTCACCCCCGGGTACGGAGCTCCGGAGCAGGTGCTCGGACAACGCGTCGCTCCGTCGGCCGACGTGTTCTCGCTGGGCGCGGTGCTCGTGTACGCGGCCACCGGGCGACGGGCCTTCGACGGCGGGCACGTGGCGGAACTCCAGTACCGCGTCGTCCACGGCGAGCCCCTGCTCGACGGCATCGAACCACGGCTGCGGGAGCTGATCGCCCCCTGCCTGGCCAAGGATCCGGCCGCGCGCCCCACCCCTGCCCAGATCGCGCAGGCCATGGCCGCGCCCAAGCGTGCCGACCGGGTGTGGCGCCAGGGGAAACTCGCCGACGCCATCAAGCAGCGCGAGGCCGACACGCGCGCGCTGACCACCCACGCGGCCACGGCGGGCGGGGACCCGACGCCCTCCGTCACCCGGCGGCGCCTGCTCACCGGGCTCGTCGCGTCGGGCGCGGTGCTGGCCGCGGGAGGCGGCGCGACCGCCTGGTGGCTCGGCAGCCGGGAGGAAGAAGTGCCTCCCCCGGTCGAGAGGACCGACCCGTTCGACATCCCGCCCGCCGCCCAGACCCCCGAGGCACCGCTCACCACGGTCGACCTGGAGTCGGTGACGAGGAGCCGCCCCGCGACGATCTGGTCGCTGACGGACGAAGCCGACCCCTTCTCACCGAAGCTCCTTCCGGTGCGGGACGTCATCGTCTTCGGCGCCGCCGGCGGCGGCATCGCCGCG
Source organism: Streptomyces sp. 63XJN7_1_ISO-PGPR-S23-121 (assembly GCF_056173025.1). NCBI lineage: Bacteria > Bacillati > Actinomycetota > Actinomycetes > Kitasatosporales > Streptomycetaceae > Streptomyces > Streptomyces sp. 63XJN7_1_ISO-PGPR-S23-121. The sequence goes on from NZ_CM149653.1 coordinate 1,722,212, forward strand.
TACGACGTCAAGGACGGCACCCGACGCTGGAGCGCGCCGGACATCCGGCCGAAGTACGGGTACCTGTCCCTGTCGGACCGGCTGGTCGTGGGCGCCGACGACAAAGGCGCCCTGCGCACCTACGTGCCCTCCACCGGGGAAGCACGGTGGACCTGCCCAGGGGCCGAGGCGAAATCGCTGCTCGCCGCCGACGACGAGGCGGTCTACGTCGTCACGGCGGACGACAGGCTGCGCAGTGTGCGGCGCAGGGACGGAAAGGTCGCGTGGACGGTCACCCTGCCCGGCGACTTCCGCAAGAAGCTGAACGAGTACGCCGTCACCGGGCAGGGCCGGCTGGTCCTCCCGACGACGGACGGCAATGTTCTGGTCGTGGCCACGAGTGACGGCCGCCCGGTGTGGCGACGTCTCGACCGTGTCGGCGTCTCGGTGCGACCCGCCGTCGAGAACGGCATCGTCCATCTCAACGGCAGAACCCTGGACGCGCGCCGCATCGACGACGGGGAGGCGGTCTGGAGCACAGAACTCGACGCGGGCGAGGCCGCCGCGGACCAGTGGGGGCCGCCGGTGGTCACCGGTGAGGCCGTGTACGCCGTCGGCGGCATCTACCCGAGACGGCTGGACAGGAGCAGCGGCGAAGAGGTCTGGCGGGGATACCACGACGCCTACACCGCGAGCCCCCTGCTGGTGCAGGGGCACGGCGTCTGGTCGGCCGTGACGGACGACATCAGGGAGGACCAGCTGGTCATCGCCACCGTCACGACCGCCGACGGCGAATGGGCGTGGAGGTACACGTCGTTGCCCCTGTTCGAGTACCGCCTGCGCATGGCGGCCGACGGCAACCGCGTCTTCTACCTGAGCGACAGCTCGGTCGTCGCCCTCGCCTGCTTCTGAACGACACCGATCAGCCCGGCAGCCGCAGCCCCGTGCACCCGTGCCGCTTCGCCGACCGCTCGGCGAAGGTGCGCAGGGCCGACGCGAGGAACTGCCGCGTCGGAGCGGCGTAGACCGTCGCGCCGATGCTGAACACGGCCGGCACGGTGCTGCCCGGGCAGGTCGCCGTCGCCATCGCGCTGTCGCGTGTCAGGCGCGGCCGCGGCCAGTCCTCGTCGTCTCCGGCATCCGGCCGCAGCCGTTGGGCGTACGGGCCGAACGACGCGTTCAGGGAGTAGAGGACCTCGTCGCGTCCCCCCGTCTCGCCCAGGAGACACCGCTCCAGCGGTGCGCCGTCCGACGCCTCGGTCTCCTCGATCCAGTCGATCCAGTCGTCCGGCGCGGAATCCGGTATCCGGATGCCGGCGCACGTGCCCGACGCGCTCAGCAGGGCCGTCTTCCCCTTCGGGAGCGAGAGTTCCGGTATGGCGCCGCCGAAAGTCGTCTCGCACGACTCCGTTTCGGCCGCCTCGCGGGCGACGGCCGCGGCGAGCCGTCCCACCGCCCGGCCCTCCTCGGCGTTCTCGTGGGACGCGTCGCCGGCGACGCTCACCACCAGGGACGCGTCCTTGCCGGCGCAGGGCAGCACGACGCCCGTGTTCCGCAGGTCCGTGTAACCGCGCCAACCGCCGCCCAGCGCCACGGGGAGCCTGTCCGGGGAACCACCGCCCAGCATGCTCAGCATGCCGTCACGCGTGCCCGAGACAGCCGCGTCGGCGGGGATCAGCCCGATGGACACGGTCAGGTCCGCCACTTGGCACGAGCGGAAGCGGTCCGCGCCGTACCCGAACTCCCCGTCCCGGGAGAGGCCGGCCTCGGTGTCGAGGCCGGTGAAGACCGCCGACTCGTCGTACGGGATCAGGCCGCCGCAGTAGGACGCGAGCTTGTCCTCGTAGCGCCATCCCCGGCCCGTGTCGCTCTGCCGGTACCAGATGTAGGCGGCGGTCAGGGCGAGCACCAGGGGAAGCACGGAGTAGAGCCCGACCCTGCGGACGACCGTCACCGTCCGTCGCCGTCCTGCACCAGACCCACCTGCACCAGCGGCTTGCCCCGGCGCCGCGACACGAACACGCCCCGCCCCGGCGGCATCTGTCGCGGCCGTACTCCGCCGAGCAGATCGCCCTCGGCCGGGTCGCCGCTGAGAACGACGCCCTGGGCGCCGAGTTCCTTGATGCGCTGCATGAAGGCCTCGTAACCGGCGCGGCCCGCGCCCGCGGTGGAACGGGCGATGATGAAGCGGACGCCGACGTCCCGGGCGAAGGGCAGCATCTCGGTCAGGCCCGCCAGCGGGTTGCCGCTCGACGTGGCCACCAGGTCGTAGTCGTCGACGATGACGTAGATCGTCGGGCCGTTCCACCAACTGCGGTCACGCAACTGCTCCGACGTGACGTCGGCGGTCGGGGTGCGGCGCTGCATCAGCTCGGCGAGCGCGTCCATGTGGTGCTGCATCTGGTTCGACATCGGGACGTACTCGGCCAGGTGCGAGGACGGGGTCACGCCCAGCAGGGAGCGCCGGTTGTCGACGACGAACAGCTTGCACCTGTCCCCGTCGTAGCGCTCGGTGATCCGCTGGATGAGAAGCCTCAGCAGGTTCGACTTGCCGGACTCGCTCTCGCCGAACACCAGGAGGAACGGGTCCTGCTCGAAGTCCACGAACACCGGCTCGAGGTTCTCCTCGTCGAGCGCGAAGGAGACACCGCGGCGGGGGAACCGGTCGCCGGGCGGAAGCTGGTGCGCCGGGAACTCCCGCGGCAGCAGCCGCACCGCCGGGGCACCGGGCTGCTGCCAGTGCCGGGAGACCTCCGTGCCGAGCGCCTGCGTCGCCTCCGCCAGGTCCGTGTCGGAGGACAGGCCGTCGATGCGCGGCACCGCCGCCATGAAGTGCTGCTTCTGCGGGGTCTGGCCACGGCCCGGCACGCCCGTCGGTACGTTGGCCGCGACCTTGCGGTCGAACTCGGAGTCCATGGGGTCGCCGAGCCGCAGCTCCAGCCGGTTCATCAGCTGGTCCTTGAGGTTGCTGCGGACCTCCATGGAACGGGACGCCGTGAGGATCAGGTGGATGCCGTAGCCGAGACCGCGCGCCGCGATGTCCAGGACGTACGGCTCCAGCGCCTCGTAGTCCGTGCGGAAGTTGCCCCAGCCGTCGATGACCAGGAAGACGTCGCCCCAGGGCTGATCCGTCACGGAGATGTCGCCCCGCGCGCGGCGGCTGCGGAACTCCGCGATCGAGGAGATGCCGGCGCTGCGGAAGTACTCCTCGCGGCGGGTCATGACGCCGTACACCTCGGCCGCCGTCCGCCGCACCTGCTCGGGGTCCAGACGTGAGGCCACCCCGCCCACGTGCGGCAGGCCCGACACGGCGGACAGGCCGCCGCCACCGAAGTCCAGCGCGTAGAACTGCACTTCGTACGGGGTGTGGGTGAGACCGAAGGACGCGATGATCGAGCGGAGCAGCGTCGACTTGCCGGACTGCGGACCGCCGAGGATCTGCATGTGGCCGGCCGCGCCGCCGAAGTCCACCCACAGCGGGTCACGGCGCTGCTCGTACGGCTTGTCGACGAGACCGACGGGCACCACCAGGCGGCCCGCCCCCTCGTAACCGGGCTGGGTCAGGCCACGGCCCGGCACCTCCGCGAGACCCGGCAGCAGCGTGTCGAGCGACGGCGGGCTGTCCAGCGGCGGCAGCCACACCTGGTGGGCGGCCGGCCCCTGCGCCTCCAGGCGCCGCACGATGACGTCGAGGACCGTGTCGGCGAGCGCCTCGTCCGTCTCCTCCCGCGTCTCCTCGCGCTGCGCGGGAACCGCCAGGTACCGCACCGGCACCTGGGCGGCGGTGAACAGCACCGGCTGCCGGTCGACGGGGAGCGGCCCCCCGAAGGACGCCGTCTGCTGAGCACTCGTGCGGTACACACCCGACACGTACGCGGCCTTGAAGCGGACCATCTCGTCCGTGCCGAACTTCAGGAAACCGGAACCGGGGACGTTCGGCAGTTCGTAGGCGTCGGGGACGCCGAGCGCGGCGCGCGACTCGGCCGCCGAGAAGGTGCGCAGACCGATCCGGTACGACAAATACGTCTCCAGCCCGCGCAGACGGCCCTCCTCCAGCCGCTGCGAGGCCAGCAGCAGATGCACGCCCAGCGACCGGCCGATGCGGCCGATCTGCACGAACATCTCGATGAAGTCCGGCTTGGCGGTCAGCAGTTCGCTGAACTCGTCGATCACCAGGACGAGGGACGGGATCGGCTGGAGCGCGGCACCGGCGGCGCGGGCCTTCTCGTACGCGTGGATGTTGGCGTAGTTGCCCGCGTCGCGGAGCATCTCCTGCCGGCGGTTGAGCTCACCGCGGATCGAGTCGCCCATCCGGTCGACGAGCGTCAGGTCGTCCGCGAGGTTGGTGATGACGGCCGCCACGTGGGGCATCTGCGCCATGCCCGCGAAGGTGGCACCGCCCTTGAAGTCCGCCAGCACGAAGTTGAGCGTCTCGGAGGAGTGCGTGACGGCCAGGCCCAGGACCAGCGTGCGCAGCAGCTCGGACTTTCCGGAGCCGGTCGCGCCGACGCACAGGCCGTGCGGGCCCATGCCCTCCTGCGCCGCCTCCTTCAGGTCGAGCATCACGGGCCGGCCGTCCTCGCCGACGCCGATCGGCACCCGCAGCCGCTCCGACTGCGAACGGGGCCGCCAGGTGCGCCGGGTGTCGACGGAGGCCGCGTCACCGAGGTTCAGCAGGTCGGTGAACTCCAGGTTGGCGAGCAGCGGTTCGTCGTCGTCCCCGCCCGACGCCATGCGCAGCGGCGCGAGCTGCCGCGCCAGGGCCTCGGCGGCCTCGTACGACAGGCCGTCGGGCGTGCCCTCGTAGACCATGCCGTGCGCCGACTCCAGGCGCAGCTCCTTCGGGTGGACGACGATCGAGAGGTCGCCTCGGCCGCTGGTGAGGCTTCCGGGCATGACCTCCAGCACCGTGACGCCCTGCATGCCCTCCGGGCTGGCGAGCAGGGAAGTCGGCGGCAGCGAGACCCCGTCGAGCACGACGACCAGGTGCGGCTGGTCGGGCACGGGCTGCCCGTCCGGGTGGAAGCGGGGGCGCCCCTGGAGCCGGTCGGCGAGCAGGTCCTCCAACTCCACCGGGTCGGTCGTGACCAGGCGGATGCTTCCCGCGCCGTCCGCGGCGCCCCGGGACTGCACGTGCGGGAGCCACTTGCTCCACTCCCACTCCCCGGTGGACTCCCGGCCGGTGGCCACGGCGATGACCAGGTCGTCGGGGGAGTGCAACGAGGCGAGCGAGGCGGTGACGGCGCGGGCGGTGGCGCGCACGGTGCCCGGCTCGCCGCTGACCGTCACGTGGTAGAAGGCGCGCAGCGAGACCGCCATCGGCAGGGCGTCGAGGGTGCTGTGCGTGACCAGGAAGCGCTGCATGGCGCCCGTGGTCAGCGGCTCCAACTGGTCGACCGGGGCCGTCTCCGGGGCGATCAGGGGAGTGGCCAGGGCCTGCGGGCCGAGGCCCACCCGCACCTGGCCGAAGTCCTCGTCACCGGCGCGGCGTTCCCACACCCGGCTGCCCTCGGCGACCAGCGCCCACAGTTGCTCCGGTGAAGGATGCAGGTAGTACTGGGCGTCGCGCTGGACCCGCGCCGTCGTCTGGGCGGACTGCCGGGCCTGGGACAGGTAACGCAGGTAGTCCCGGCGCATGTCGGCCATCTGCCCCTGGTTGCCCCGGCGGTAGCGGACCAGCATCGCGACGCCCATGGCGATCGTGGAGGCCACCATCACCATGCCCATGATCTTCATGAACGGCTGGGCCTGGGGATTGAAGAAGAAGACCACGGACCCGCCCATGCCGAGCATGGGCAGGAGTTGCATCAGGGCGCCCTCCGTCTGCCCGCGCGGGAGCTCGGGCGGTGGCTGGAGCACGACCTCCTGCGTGGGCACGTCCTTCGGCAGTGCCCGTGGTGGGCGCTTGACGACGATGTGGCTCACTTCGCACCAATTCCCTTGCCCGGCCGATCCGTTCCGCCCGCCGCCCCGTGTCCGGCGCACGTCGATCGCGAAGGGCGATCCTACTGACTCCCGCCGGCGACGGCGGACGATAGGGTGCCCGTGAGACGTGTGAACAGTTGCGAATCGGCCGGGGTCGCGGGCGGCACGGAACGGCCCGGCGCGACGGCCGACGGTGGGCGAGGCGCAACGGTACCGCGCCGTCCCGTATTACCGACGAGGGGGAACAGCAGGTGAGCATGACGGCCTCCGCGCCGGCCGGCGCGGCCGGCGGACCGGGCAGCACAGTCCCAGCGGGGTCAGGTACGGGACTCGGCTTCTGCCGGGTCACCATCGTGGCTCCCGACAGTCGCATCGACGTGGCACTGCCCGACGACGTACCGGTCGCCGACCTCTACCCGGAGATTTTGAGGTTCTCCCAGCAGAGCCCCGCCGAGGGCGGGCCCGTCGGCTACCACCTCGTGCGCCGCGACGGCACCGTCCTCGACAGCGCCCGGTCGTTCGCGGCCCAGCGCATCCTGGACGGGGAACTGCTCACGCTGCGGCCCTTCGCCGAGTCCCTGCCCCCCGCCGTCATCGACGACGTCTCGGAGGCGGTCGCCTCGGCCGTCACCCGCGACCGCGCCCTCTGGGACGGCGAGCTGACGCGTACCGCCGGCCTGACCGGGGCGGGAGTGCTCCCGGTGCTGCTCGCCTTCGTGGCGTGGAGTTCGCAGGTCCACCACGACATGCACAGCCTCCAGGGCATCATCGCCGGGGTCACCGGTGTCCTGCTGGTCACCTTCGCGTGCGTGCGCGCCCGGGTGTACGACGACCGCGGCTCCGCGGTCGCGCTGGGGCTGGGCGCCCTACCGAACATCGCCGTGGCGGGCTCGGGACTGCTGCCGCTCGCCGACGGGCAGGGCATCGGGCGGCTCCAGTTCCTGCTGGCCTGTGCGGCGGTCCTGGTCGCCTCCGTCGTGCTGACACTCGTGTCGCCGGGCGGCGACAGCCCCTTCGTGGCGTTCGTCTTCTCCGCCACGGTCGGACTCCTCGTGACCTTCGTCGCGATGCTGACCCGCCTCGAGCCCAGGGAGACGGCCGCGATCTGCGCCCCCCTGTCGGTGTGCGCCCTGGCCTTCCTGCCCGGTCTGTCCATGCGCTTCGCCCGGCTGCCCATCGGCTTCGAACTGCCCAACGGCTCGCGCGGCTCCTACACGACGGACGAGACGGTCTCCCCGGAACCCGTCGACGTCGAACGCGTGGCCGCGCAGGCCCGCCGCGGCCACGAACTCCTCGCGGGACTGGTCGGCGGCTGTGCGCTCCTCGCGGTCGGCGCGGCGATCGTCCTCAGCTTCTCCGCCGACGTGTGGGCCCAGCTCCTCGCCCTGGCCACGGGCATCGCGATGCTGATGCGCGCCCACCTGTTCCGCTACACCACGCAGGTCGCCGCCACGCTGGCCGCCGGACTCGGCTCGCTCGTCTTCCTCGGGCTCGGCCTCGCGATGAATCCGCCGGTGCGGTACTGGCGCGACGCCCTCCAGGGCGACAGCGCCGCCCTCGACATCCGCAGCGTGTGGCTCGCGGCGGCCGTCGCCGCGGCCGTCGCCCTGGTGACGGCCATCGGCCTGATCACCTCCCGCCGCGGTGTCACCCCCTTCTGGGGCCGTTTCACGGAGATCGCGGAGGCCTTCGTCCTCCTGACGCTGATCCCCCTCGCGCTCGCGGTGTTCGACGTGTACGCCGCGGCGCGGTCGATGACCAGCGACTGAGCCGCCGTCCCCCGGCGGCACGGGGCGCGCAGCCGCCGCCCCGGTCCGCGGCGCGGTGCACACCGTGCCGCCCGCCCGCCTCAGCCGGCGCCGTTCCCCGGCGCCGGCTCCAGGTCGAATTCCCCGTCCCGCGCGCCGAGCACGAACGCGCGCCACTCCGCCTCCGTGTACCGCAGCACGGTGTCCGGGTCGAGCGACGACCGCATGGCGACGGCACCGGCCGGAAGATAGGCGATCTCGACCCGCTCCTCGTGCTCCTCGGTACCGGGCGCGCTGTGCCACTCGACACCGGAGATGTCGAGGGAGTACAGCTCGTCCCTCTCCCGCTCCTTGCGCGCCTTCGCTTCGGCGTTCCCGGTGCTCTCGGTGTTCTCGGCGTCGGTCATCGGGGCTCGGTCCTTCCTGCGGTGCCAACGGGATGCGCGGCCACCCTACTTCCCGGGGTTCTCCCAGCTCAGCGGTTTGCCGATGTCCGTACCGGCACGAGTGACGACCCGGCCCCGAGCCCACGGACAGCGGCGTCCGCACAGGCTGGTACGCTGTGTGACGGCCGTTTGTGTACGCGCCCCCGGAGCCCGGTGCCCTGGAGGCCGCGCCCAGCGGATCCCCGCCTTCCGAGTCACGGAAGATCCCCCGAGACGCAGACCGGGGGCACTCGAAGGCCAGTCACAGACCCAAAGAGGAGTACGCGTGTCGCTCGACGCCGCCGTCAAGAAGCAGATCATCTCCGAGTTCGGTACCAAGGAGGGCGACACCGGTTCCCCCGAGGTCCAGGTCGCGCTGCTGTCCCGTCGGATCTCCGACCTGACCGAGCACCTCAAGACCCACAAGCACGACCACCACTCCCGCCGTGGCCTGCTGATCCTCGTGGGTCAGCGCCGCCGGCTGCTGCAGTACCTCGCCAAGAAGGACATCCAGCGCTTCCGTGCGCTGGTCGAGCGCCTCGGCATCCGCCGCGGTGCGGCGGGCGCCAAGTAGGACGCCGTGGAGGGAGCGGTTCCCATCGTTCGGGGGCCGCTCCCTTTGCTGTACGTGCGAGGTGTCACCGCCGCTTTGTAGTGTGGTAGCACAACACAGGACGTACGACACAGCGTGATGGGTACCCGCCGTATCGGGCGGGGCACACCACACACACCGAACGAAACGAGGAGAAGCGCGCCTCGCCGCCGCCGGTCCTCGGTAGTGGCCCCCGGGGAATGTGCCCCGGGTGCTTCGATCGAAGACCGGCCCGCACAGGACGGAGCGCTTCTCCGCAGACGTCCCCCCGCCACACGGGCGAGGAGGGACGAAGACGAGGAGAAAACACTAGTGGAGAACGAGACCCACTACGCCGAAGCCGTGATCGACAACGGCGCTTTCGGCACCCGCACCATCCGCTTCGAGACGGGCCGCCTGGCCAAGCAGGCCGCCGGTTCCGCCGTGGCGTACCTGGACGACGACACCATGGTGCTGTCGGCCACCAGCGCCTCCAAGAACCCCAAGGACCAGCTCGACTTCTTCCCGCTCACGGTGGACGTCGAGGAGCGGATGTACGCCGCCGGCAAGATCCCCGGCAGCTTCTTCCGCCGCGAGGGCCGGCCGTCCGAGGACGCCGTCCTCACCTGCCGCCTCATCGACCGCCCGCTGCGCCCGTCCTTCAAGAAGGGCCTGCGCAACGAGATCCAGGTCGTCGCCACGATCATGGCGCTCAACCCCGACCACCTGTACGACGTCGTGGCGATCAACGCCGCGTCCGCGTCGACGCAGCTGGCCGGCCTGCCGTTCTCCGGCCCGATCGGCGGCGTCCGCGTCGCGCTGATCCGCGGCCAGTGGGTGGCCTTCCCGACGCACACCGAGCTCGAGGACGCCGTCTTCGACATGGTCGTCGCGGGCCGCGCCCTGGAGGACGGCGACGTCGCGATCATGATGGTCGAGGCCGAGGCCACCGAGAAGACCATCAAGCTCGTCGAGGGCGGTGCCGAGGCCCCCACCGAGGAGGTCGTCGCCGCCGGTCTCGAGGCCGCGAAGCCCTTCATCAAGGTGCTGTGCCGCGCCCAGGCCGACCTCGCCGCGAAGGCCGCCAAGCCGACCGGCGAGTTCCCGATCTTCCTGGACTACCAGGACGACGTCCTGGAGGCCCTGACCGCCGCCGTCCGCCCCGAGCTTCGCCCAGGCGCTCACCATCGCCGGCAAGCAGGACCGCGAGGCCGAGCTGGACCGCGTCAAGGCGCTCGCCGCCGAGAAGCTCCTGCCGGAGTTCGAGGGCCGCGAGAAGGAGATCTCCGCCGCGTACCGCGCGCTGACCAAGTCCCTGGTCCGCGAGCGCGTCATCAAGGAGAAGACCCGCATCGACGGCCGCGGTGTCACCGACATCCGCACCCTGGCCGCCGAGGTCGAGGCCATCCCGCGGGTCCACGGCTCCGCCCTGTTCGAGCGTGGCGAGACCCAGATCCTGGGCGTCACCACCCTGAACATGCTCCGCATGGAGCAGCAGCTGGACACCCTCTCCCCGGTGACCCGCAAGCGCTACATGCACAACTACAACTTCCCGCCCTACTCCGTCGGCGAGACCGGCCGCGTCGGCTCCCCGAAGCGCCGCGAGATCGGCCACGGCGCCCTCGCCGAGCGCGCCATCGTGCCGGTGCTGCCGACGCGCGAGGAGTTCCCCTACGCGATCCGCCAGGTGTCCGAGGCCCTCGGCTCCAACGGCTCGACGTCCATGGGCTCGGTCTGCGCCTCCACCATGTCGCTGCTGAACGCCGGTGTGCCGCTGAAGGCCCCCGTCGCCGGTATCGCCATGGGCCTGATCTCCCAGGAGATCAACGGCGAGACGCACTACGTCGCCCTCACCGACATCCTCGGTGCGGAGGACGCCTTCGGCGACATGGACTTCAAGGTCGCCGGCACCAAGGAGTTCGTGACCGCCCTCCAGCTCGACACCAAGCTGGACGGCATCCCCGCCTCCGTCCTGGCCGCCGCCCTCAAGCAGGCCCGTGACGCCCGCCTCCACATCCTCGACGTGATGATGGAAGCGATCGACACGCCGGACGAGATGTCCCCGAACGCGCCGCGGATCATCACCGTGAAGATCCCCGTCGACAAGATCGGTGAGGTCATCGGCCCCAAGGGCAAGATGATCAACCAGATCCAGGAGGACACGGGCGCCGACATCACGATCGAGGACGACGGCACGATCTACATCGGTGCCGCCCAGGGCTCGCAGGCCGAGGCCGCCCGCGCCACGATCAACGGCATCGCGAACCCGACCATGCCCGAGGTCGGCGAGCGCTACCTGGGCACCGTCGTGAAGACGACGACCTTCGGCGCGTTTGTCTCCCTGCTGCCGGGCAAGGACGGTCTGCTGCACATCTCGCAGATCCGCAAGCTCGCCGGCGGCAAGCGCGTGGAGAACGTCGAGGACGTGCTCGGCGTGGGCGCCAAGGTCCAGGTCGAGATCGCCGAGATCGACTCCCGCGGCAAGCTCTCCCTGATCCCCGTGATCGAGGGCGAATCGGGCGACGACGACAAGAAGGACGACGCCGACCAGTGACGTCCCGTGGCTCCAAGGCGACGGCCCGCACCTCCTCGGAGGCGCGGGCCGTCGCCCGTACCCAAACCCTCATCAAGGGCGAGAACGGCACCGGCACGGTCCGCAAGACCACCCTCCCGGGCGGCCTGCGCATCGTCACCGAGACCCTGCCCTCGGTCCGCTCGGCGACCTTCGGCATCTGGGCACACGTCGGCTCGCGCGACGAGACCCCGGCCCTGAACGGCGCCACCCACTACCTGGAGCACCTGCTCTTCAAGGGCACGCGAAGGCGCAGCGCCCTGGACATCTCCTCCGCCGTCGACGCGGTCGGCGGCGAGATGAACGCGTTCACGGCCAAGGAGTACACGTGCTACTACGCGCGCGTGCTCGACACCGACCTGCCGCTCGCCATCGACGTCGTCTGCGACATGCTGACCGGCTCCCTGATCCGCGAGGAGGACGTCGACGTCGAGCGCGGCGCCATCCTCGAAGAGATCGCGATGACCGAGGACGACCCGGGCGACTGCGTGCACGACCTGTTCGCGCACACCATGTTCGGCGACAGCGCCCTCGGCCGCCCCGTCCTCGGCACGGTCGACACGGTCAACGCCCTGACCGCCGACCGCATCCGCCGCTTCTACAGGAAGCACTACGACCCGACCCACCTTGTGGTCGCCGCGGCCGGCAACGTCGACCACAACAAGGTCGTACGCCAGGTCCGCGCCGCCTTCGAGAAGGCCGGCGCCTTCAAGGACCCCGTGGCCGAGCCGATCACCCCGCGCGACGGCCGGCGCAGCCTGCGCACCGCGGGCCGCGTCGAGCTGATCGGCCGCAAGACCGAGCAGGCGCACGTCATCCTGGGCATGCCGGGCCTGGCCCGCACCGACGAACGCCGCTGGGCCCTGGGCGTCCTCAACACCGCCCTCGGCGGCGGCATGTCCTCCCGCCTCTTCCAGGAGGTCCGCGAGAAGCGCGGCCTGGCCTACAGCGTGTACTCGTACACCTCGGGCTTCGCCGACTGCGGTCTCTTCGGGGTGTACGCGGGCTGCCGGCCCTCCCAGGTCCACGACGTGCTGAAGATCTGCCGCGACGAACTGGACCACGTCGCCGAGAACGGGCTGTCCGACGACGAGATCGGCCGCGCCGTCGGCCAGCTCCAGGGCTCCACCGTCCTCGGCCTGGAGGACACCGGCGCGCTGATGAACCGCATCGGCAAGAGCGAGTTGTGCTGGGGCGAGCAGATGTCCGTCGACGACATGCTGGCCCGGATAGCCTCGGTCACGCCGGACGACGTCCGCGCCGTCGCCCGCGACGTCCTGGGACGGCGGCCCTCGCTGTCGGTCATCGGCCCGCTGAAGGACAAGCAGGCGTCCAGGCTGCACGACGCCGTCGCCTAGGCGTGTCGTTTGGATCAGGCCGACTCCCGACGACAACGCCGCAGATGCGCGTGCCAGACCCCGCGACCCCGGCAAGATCCGAACGACACCCCTGCCCCCTCCGGTAAGGAAGCAACAGACATGAGCAAGCTGCGCGTGGCCGTCCTCGGCGCCAAGGGCCGTATCGGCTCCGAGGCGGTGCGGGCGGTCGAGGCCGCCGAGGACATGGAACTGGTCGCCGCCCTGGGCCGCGGCGACTCCCTGGAGACGCTGACCGGCAGCGGCGCACAGGTCGCGGTCGAGCTGACCACCCCGGCGTCCGTCATGGACAACCTCGAGTTCTGCGTGGGCCACGGCATCCACGCCGTCGTCGGCACCACGGGCTGGACCGACGAGCGCCTCGCGCGGCTGAGGGGCTGGCTCGACGGCTCCCCGGAGACGGGCGTGCTCATCGCGCCCAACTTCTCCATCGGGGCCGTGCTCACCATGAAGTTCGCGCAGATCGCCGCCCCGTACTTCGAGTCCGTCGAGGTCGTCGAGCTGCACCACCCGAACAAGGTGGACGCCCCCAGCGGCACCGCCACGCGCACCGCCCAGCTCATCGCCGAGGCACGGCAGAAGGCAGGCGTCGCTCCGGCGCCCGACGCCACTGCCACCGCCCTCGACGGCGCCCGCGGCGCGGACGTGGACGGCGTCCCGGTGCACGCGGTCCGCCTGCGCGGCCTGCTCGCGCACCAGGAGGTCCTGCTCGGCGGCGAGGGCGAGACCCTCACCGTCCGGCACGACTCCCTGCACCACAGCAGCTTCATGCCGGGCATCCTGCTCGGCGCCCGGCGCGTGGTGAGCACTCCGGGCCTCACCTTCGGCCTGGAACACTTCCTGGACCTGGGCTGAACCATGCGCGCGAAGATCTCCTACCTCATCACGGCCGCCGTCCTGGTCTTCTACTTCGTCCTGGTAGGCAGCCGCGGTGTGATGCTCATCGACGCCGGCACCCCCGTCACCGTGACCCTCGGTGTGGCGGTGCTGGTGCTGCCGGTGATCGGCGTGTGGTTCCTGTGGAAGAACACCCAGTTCGTCCGCCGCGCCAACCAGCTCGCCGCTGAACTGGAGGCCGAGGGCGGACTGCCGGTCGACGAGCTGAAGCGCACTCCCAGCGGCCGCATCGACCGCGACTCGGCCGACGAGGTCTTCGCCCGACGCAAGGCCGAGACGGAGGCGGCTCCGGACGACTGGCGCAGCTGGTTCCGGCTCGCCGTCGCCTACCAGGACGCCCGCGACACCCCGCGCGCCCGCAAGGCGATGCAGCGGGCGATCGCCCTGCACGACCACAAGCAGGTCGAGGCGGCCTGAGAGACCCGTCATGCCGGTGGCCCGGTCCGCGTCCGCGGACCGGGCCACCGGCATGACGGGTTCCGGCTCAGCCTGGCCGGTACTCGTCGGCCCAGGCCTCCACGGTGTCGGCGGCCCGGTCGAAGGCCTCCGGCCGCGCGAGGAAGTCCGCGTTGTGGCTGGTCATCAGCACGGGCACGGTGTCCGCGGCCCGGCCCTTCCGGACGAGGAGCAGCGCCTGGCCCTGCACCGTGCGCGGCAGACCCAGCCACCGGACCGGCTGCTGCACGGTCCGCACGCTGGCGACCTGCTGCCAGGCAACCGTGCGGGTGGTGAAGAACCCCACCTGGCGCACGCCCCGCGCGCTCACCCACGCACCCATGCGCAGCAGCCGCAGGGCGCAGACGATCATGACGAGGGCGACGGGGAAGACCACGCCGGCCGAGGACGGCGAGTCCGTCACCGCGATGATGACCGCCGCGAACAGCACGAACGAGGCGAGCAGCAGCGTCAGCGCCGCCACCCCCACCCGCCAGGGCCCCGGCCGGTAGGGCCGACGCCACTGGTCGCGGTCGTCGTGCGGCAGTGCGACGTCCTCGACCGCGTCGAAGGCGCGGTCGGCCGTCAGGAAGGGCAGGGGCACGGCTGGTCCTCACTCGTTCCATGGCGTGTGCTGTGCCCGGTGAGGCTACCGACCTGTGTGTCCGGTCACCACCTTCGGGGCCCGGATGGAGTCAGGACCGGCCGGTGCCGTCTCAGCGCCCGTCGGACGCCTGTGACTGCTGATGCTGTGACGAGGGCTGGTCGGCCGACAACGCGGGCATCCCGATCAGCAGGGACCCCGCGATCCCGGCGACCACGGTGAGACCGAGGAGCCAGCGCCCGGCCAACTGGCCGAAGGACGCCCGCTCGCGGGGCGGGGGAGTGACATTGCTGCGGAACCTGTCGGCTTCGGCGACGAAGGCGAACGGCACGGGTTCACGCCGGCGGATCATCGGAGGTGCGTCTCCCTTCAGGGATCAAGCGAATCGCTGTTACTCATACAGACGAACGAACGCCCCCGCGGGTGCCCTGTTTCACCGACTTCATCGCGGCACGGCACCGAACGCCCCGTTTGGCGGGACGTAGAGTGGCCTCGCCAAGCGACAAGATGGGAAGGCCCTCCACCCGTGACCGACACCCCCGCCGACGATCTCAAGATCGACCTCCGCAGCGACATCAACGTCGAGCTGGTCAAGAGCAGCGCGACCGACTCCGACGTGCTGTTCGCAGCCCGCGTCTCGACCGTCGGGGAGCAGTCCCTGGACGAGCTGAACAAGGACCCGGAGCGCTCGAAGGGCCTGATCAACTACCTGATGCGGGACCGGCACGGCAGCCCGTTCGAGCACAACTCGATGACCTTCTTCATCAGCGCCCCGATCTTCGTGTTCCGCGAGTTCATGCGGCACCGCGTCGGCTGGTCCTACAACGAGGAGTCCGGCCGCTACCGGGAGCTCCAGCCGGTCTTCTACGTGCCGGGCGCCGAGCGCAAGCTGGTGCAGCAGGGCCGCCCGGGCAAGTACGTCTTCGTCGAGGGCACCGCCGAGCAGCACGAGCTGGTGAGCCGGTCGATGGAGGACTCCTACCGCCAGGCCTACCGGACGTACCAGGAGATGCTCGCCGCCGGCGTCGCCCGCGAGGTGGCCCGCTCGGTGCTCCCCGTCGGCCTGTACTCCTCGATGTACGCCACCTGCAACGCCCGCTCGCTGATGCACTTCCTCGGCCTGCGCACCCAGCACGAGCTGGCGAAGGTGCCCTCCTTCCCGCAGCGGGAGATCGAGATGGTGGGGGAGAAGATGGAGCAGGAGTGGGCGCGGCTCATGCCGCTCACCTACGCCGCCTTCAACGCGAACGGGCGCGTGGCTCCGTAACGCCTCCCGAGCGCCCGACCGGGGACGGATGTGCGCATCAGCCGCCTGAAGTGTCCCGATTGCGGCATTTGGAGAAGTTCATCTAGCCTGATCAAAGGGACCCGGCACTGCTTGAACCCCCGAGCAGGCAGTGCCGGGCTCCACCTCCCTGCCGACCTGCCGCCTCCCCCGAGGGCAGACCCCGCCCTGAGCAACGAGTAGCGTGTAACCCATGGCTCCGACCTCCACTCCGCAGACCCCCTTCGGGCGGGTCCTCACCGCCATGGTCACGCCCTTCGCGGCGGACGGCGCACTCGACCTCGACGGCGCGCAGCGGCTCGCCGCCCACCTGGTGGACGCAGGCAACGACGGCCTGATCATCAACGGCACCACCGGCGAGTCCCCCACCACCAGCGACGCGGAGAAAACGGACCTCGTACGAGCCGTCCTGGAGGCTGTCGGCGACCGTGCCCACGTCGTCGCCGGAGTCGGTACGAACAACACCCAGCACAGCATCGAGCTGGCCCGCGCCGCCGAGCGCGCCGGCGCCCACGGCCTGCTGCTGGTCACGCCGTACTACAACAAGCCCCCGCAGGAGGGCCTGTACCGTCACTTCACGGCCATCGCCGATGCCACCGAGCTGCCCGTCATGCTCTACGACATCCCCGGCCGCAGCGGCGTCCCGATCAACACGGAGACGCTCGTCCGCCTCGCGCAGCACCCGCGGATCATCGCCAACAAGGACGCCAAGGGCGACCTCGGCCGCGCGAGCTGGGCCATCGCGCGCTCCGGCCTCGCCTGGTACTCCGGCGACGACATGCTCAACCTCCCGCTGCTCTCGGTCGGCGCGGTCGGCTTCGTCTCGGTCGTCGGCCACGTCGTCACCCCCGAGCTGCGCGCCATGGTGGACGCCTTCGTCACGGGGGACGTGCAGAAGGCGCTGGAGATCCACCAGAAGCTGCTCCCGGTCTTCACCGGCATGTTCCGCACCCAGGGCGTCATGACCACCAAGGCCGCGCTCACCCTCCAGGGCCTGCCCGCGGGCCCCCTGCGCGCGCCCATGGTCGAGCTCACGGCGGAGGAGACGGAGCAGCTCAAGATCGATCTTGCTGCCGGCGGGGTACAGCTCTGACAACCGACTTCGCACCACCGCACCGCCAGGTGCCACAACGGCTTCACAACTGAATACGCAGGCCACCGGTGCCTGCACCCCACTACGACAACTGCTTCTGCACGAACGTCACGCGCGCCACGTGCCCACCGGTACGTGGCGCGCGTGGTTGAGGAGAGTCTTTTGAGTCATCCGCATCCTGAACTGGGCCGGCCCCCGGCGCTCCCCGCAGGCGGCCTCCGGGTCACTCCGCTGGGAGGCCTCGGCGAGATCGGCCGCAACATGACGGTCTTCGAGTACGGCGGCCGCCTGCTGATCGTCGACTGCGGAGTGCTCTTCCCCGAGGAGGAGCAGCCCGGAATCGATCTGATCCTGCCGGACTTCACGTCCATCCGGGACCGCCTCGACGACATCGAGGGCATCGTCCTGACCCACGGCCACGAGGACCACATCGGCGGCGTCCCCTTCCTCCTCCGCGAGAAGCCGGACATCCCGCTGATCGGCTCCAAGCTGACCCTCGCCCTCATCGAGGCCAAGCTCCAGGAGCACCGCATCCGCCCGTACACCCTGGAGGTGGCGGAGGGGAACCGCGAGCGCATCGGCCCGTTCGACTGCGAGTTCGTCGCGGTGAACCACTCGATCCCGGACGCGCTGGCCGTCGCCATCCGCACCCCCGCGGGCATGGCGGTCCACACCGGCGACTTCAAGATGGACCAGCTTCCGCTGGACGGGCGCCTCACGGACCTGCACGCGTTCGCCCGGCTGAGCGAGGAGGGCATCGACCTCCTCCTCGCCGACTCGACGAACGCCGAGGTCCCGGGCTTCGTCCCGCCCGAGCGCGACATCTCCAACGTCCTGCGGCAGGTCTTCGCCGGAGCGCGCAAGCGCATCATCGTGGCGAGTTTCGCCAGCCACGTCCACCGCATCCAGCAGATCCTGGACGCCGCGTACGAGTACGGCCGCCGGGTCGCGTTCGTCGGCCGCTCCATGGTCCGCAACATGGGCATCGCCCGTGACCTCGGCTACCTGAAGGTCCCGCCGGGCCTGGTCGTGGACGTCAAAACCCTCGACGACCTGCCGGACAGCGAGGTCGTGCTGGTCTGCACGGGCTCCCAGGGCGAACCGATGGCGGCCCTGTCCCGCATGGCCAACCGGGACCACCAGATCCGCATCGTCGAGGGCGACACGGTGATCCTGGCGTCGTCCCTCATCCCGGGCAACGAGAACGCGGTCTACCGCGTGATCAACGGCCTGACCCGCTGGGGCGCCAGCGTCGTCCACAAGGGCAATGCCAAGGTGCACGTCTCGGGCCACGCGTCGGCGGGCGAGCTCCTGTACTTCTACAACATCTGCCGCCCGAAGAACCTGATGCCGGTCCACGGCGAATGGCGCCACCTGCGGGCCAACGCGGAACTGGGCGCCCTGACCGGCGTCCCGCACGACCGCATCGTCATCGCCGAGGACGGAGTCGTCGTCGACCTCGTCGAGGGCAAGGCGAAGATCGCCGGCAAGGTCCAGGCGGGATACGTGTACGTCGACGGACTCTCCGTCGGCGACGTCGGCGAGCCGGCCCTCAAGGACCGCAAGATCCTCGGTGACGAGGGCATCATCTCGGTCTTCGTCGTCGTCGACTCGTCCACCGGGAAGATCACCGGTGGCCCGCACGTCCAGGCACGCGGTTCGGGTATCGAGGACTCGGCGTTCGCCGACGTCCTGCCCCGGATCACGGAGGCCCTGGAGCGTTCGGCCCAGGACGGGGTCGTCGAACCGCACCAGCTCCAGCAGCTGGTGCGCAGGACCCTCGGCAAGTGGGTCTCGGACAAGTACCGGCGCCGGCCGATGATCCTCCCTGTGGTCGTGGAGGTCTGACGGACCGTCGGCCCAGGAGCCGTCCGAACGAGGAGCGGGGCGCCACGATTTGCATCGGGGCGCCCCGCTCCAGTACGTTTACAACTCCGCTCGGGCGGGCACCCGACCACCTCGTGGTTCGGAGCGGCCCCGGAGGGCGGGAAATCCGACTCAGAATCTCTGATAAAGTCGGAACCGCCGGAAAGGGAAACGCGAAAGCGGGAACCTGGAAAGCACCGAGGAAATCGGATCGGAAAAGGATCTGATAGAGTCGGAAACGCAAGATCGAAGGGAAGCGCCCGGAGGAAAGCCCGAGAGGGTGAGTACAAAGGAAGCGTCCGTTCCTTGAGAACTCAACAGCGTGCCAAAAGTCAACGCCAGATATGTTGATACCCCGTCTCCGGCCGTCAGGCTGGGACGAGGTTCCTTTGAAAAAACACAGCGAGGACGCTGTGAACGGTCGGATCATTCCTCCGACTGTTCCGCTCCCGTGTGTGTCGCACCGGCGGTGTTAATTCACTGGCCGAGTAAACATTCACGGAGAGTTTGATCCTGGCTCAGGACGAACGCTGGCGGCGTGCTTAACACATGCAAGTCGAACGATGAACCACTTCGGTGGGGATTAGTGGCGAACGGGTGAGTAACACGTGGGCAATCTGCCCTGCACTCTGGGACAAGCCCTGGAAACGGGGTCTAATACCGGATACTGACCGTCACAGGCATCTGTGACGTTCGAAAGCTCCGGCGGTGCAGGATGAGCCCGCGGCCTATCAGCTTGTTGGTGAGGTAATGGCTCACCAAGGCGACGACGGGTAGCCGGCCTGAGAGGGCGACCGGCCACACTGGGACTGAGACACGGCCCAGACTCCTACGGGAGGCAGCAGTGGGGAATATTGCACAATGGGCGAAAGCCTGATGCAGCGACGCCGCGTGAGGGATGACGGCCTTCGGGTTGTAAACCTCTTTCAGCAGGGAAGAAGCGAAAGTGACGGTACCTGCAGAAGAAGCGCCGGCTAACTACGTGCCAGCAGCCGCGGTAATACGTAGGGCGCAAGCGTTGTCCGGAATTATTGGGCGTAAAGAGCTCGTAGGCGGCTTGTCACGTCGGTTGTGAAAGCCCGGGGCTTAACCCCGGGTCTGCAGTCGATACGGGCAGGCTAGAGTTCGGTAGGGGAGATCGGAATTCCTGGTGTAGCGGTGAAATGCGCAGATATCAGGAGGAACACCGGTGGCGAAGGCGGATCTCTGGGCCGATACTGACGCTGAGGAGCGAAAGCGTGGGGAGCGAACAGGATTAGATACCCTGGTAGTCCACGCCGTAAACGGTGGGCACTAGGTGTGGGCAACATTCCACGTTGTCCGTGCCGCAGCTAACGCATTAAGTGCCCCGCCTGGGGAGTACGGCCGCAAGGCTAAAACTCAAAGGAATTGACGGGGGCCCGCACAAGCGGCGGAGCATGTGGCTTAATTCGACGCAACGCGAAGAACCTTACCAAGGCTTGACATACACCGGAAAGCATTAGAGATAGTGCCCCCCTTGTGGTCGGTGTACAGGTGGTGCATGGCTGTCGTCAGCTCGTGTCGTGAGATGTTGGGTTAAGTCCCGCAACGAGCGCAACCCTTGTCCCGTGTTGCCAGCAGGCCCTTGTGGTGCTGGGGACTCACGGGAGACCGCCGGGGTCAACTCGGAGGAAGGTGGGGACGACGTCAAGTCATCATGCCCCTTATGTCTTGGGCTGCACACGTGCTACAATGGCCGGTACAATGAGCTGCGATACCGCGAGGTGGAGCGAATCTCAAAAAGCCGGTCTCAGTTCGGATTGGGGTCTGCAACTCGACCCCATGAAGTCGGAGTCGCTAGTAATCGCAGATCAGCATTGCTGCGGTGAATACGTTCCCGGGCCTTGTACACACCGCCCGTCACGTCACGAAAGTCGGTAACACCCGAAGCCGGTGGCCCAACCCCTTGTGGGAGGGAGCTGTCGAAGGTGGGACTGGCGATTGGGACGAAGTCGTAACAAGGTAGCCGTACCGGAAGGTGCGGCTGGATCACCTCCTTTCTAAGGAGCACTTCTTAACCGGGCTTGCCTGGTTCAGAGGCCAGTACATCAGCGAATGTCTGATGCTGGTTGCTCATGGGTGGAACGTTGACTACTCGGCACGATCGACTTGATGGATCACTAGTACTGCTTCGGCGTGGAACGTGAATCCGGAGAGGGATTGTGTCGGGCACGCTGTTGGGTGTCTGAGGGAACGAACCCTCAGTTGCCGGCCCCAGTGCACTCGGGATGTTGTCCCGGGGTGATGGGTGGTTGGTCGTTGTTTGAGAACTGCACAGTGGACGCGAGCATCTGTGGCCAAGTTTTTAAGGGCGCACGGTGGATGCCTTGGCACCAGGAACCGATGAAGGACGTGGGAGGCCACGATAGTCCCCGGGGAGTCGTCAACCAGGCTTTGATCCGGGGGTTTCCGAATGGGGAAACCCGGCAGTCGTCATGGGCTGTCACCCGCTGCTGAACACATAGGCAGTGTGGAGGGAACGCGGGGAAGTGAAACATCTCAGTACCCGCAGGAAGAGAAAACAACCGTGATTCCGGGAGTAGTGGCGAGCGAAACCGGATGAGGCCAAACCTACGACGTGTGAGACCCGGCAGGGGTTGCGTCGTGGGGGTTGTGGGATCTCTCTTCTGTCGTCTGCCGGCGACAGGACGAGTCAGAAACCGTTGATGTAGGCGAAGGACATGCGAAAGGTCCGGCGTAGAGGGTAAGACCCCCGTAGTCGAAACATCAGCGGCTCGTTTGAGAGACACCCAAGTAGCACGGGGCCCGAGAAATCCCGTGTGAATCTGGCGGGACCACCCGCTAAGCCTAAATATTCCCTGGTGACCGATAGCGGATAGTACCGTGAGGGAATGGTGAAAAGTACCGCGGGAGCGGAGTGAAATAGTACCTGAAACCGTGTGCCTACAAGCCGTGGGAGCGTCGCGCAAGGACTTGTCCTTGCGTCGTGACTGCGTGCCTTTTGAAGAATGAGCCTGCGAGTTTGCGGTGTGTTGCGAGGTTAACCCGAGTGGGGAAGCCGTAGCGAAAGCGAGTCCGAACAGGGCGTTTCAGTAGCACGCTCAAGACCCGAAGCGGAGTGATCTAGCCATGGGCAGGTTGAAGCGGAGGTAAGACTTCGTGGAGGACCGAACCCACCAGGGTTGAAAACCTGGGGGATGACCTGTGGTTAGGGGTGAAAGGCCAATCAAACTCCGTGATAGCTGGTTCTCCCCGAAATGCATTTAGGTGCAGCGTCGTGTGTTTCTTGCCGGAGGTAGAGCACTGGATAGGCGATGGGCCCTACCGGGTTACTGACCTTAGCCAAACTCCGAATGCCGGTAAGTGAGAGCACGGCAGTGAGACTGTGGGGGATAAGCTCCATGGTCGAGAGGGAAACAGCCCAGAGCATCGACTAAGGCCCCTAAGCGTACGCTAAGTGGGAAAGGATGTGGAGTCGCACAGACAACCAGGAGGTTGGCTTAGAAGCAGCCACCCTTGAAAGAGTGCGTAATAGCTCACTGGTCTAGTGATTCCGCGCCGACAATGTAGCGGGGCTCAAGCGTACCGCCGAAGTCGTGTCATTGCAGCATGTAGCCCCAACGGGCGCTGTGATGGGTAGGGGAGCGTCGTCTGCCGGGTGAAGCAGCACCGGAAGGTAGTTGTGGACGGTTGACGAGTGAGAATGCAGGCATGAGTAGCGATACAAACGTGAGAAACGTTTGCGCCGATTGACTAAGGGTTCCTGGGTCAAGCTGATCTGCCCAGGGTAAGTCGGGACCTAAGGCGAGGCCGACAGGCGTAGTCGATGGATAACCGGTTGATATTCCGGTACCCGCTGTGAAGCGTCAAACATCGAGCATCGTGATGCTAAGGCCGTGAAGCCGCCCTGATCTCTTCGGAGTTGAGGGGAGTGGTGGAGCCGCTGAACCAAGCGGTTAGTAGGTGAGTGATGGGGTGACGCAGGAAGGTAGTCCATCCCGGGCGGTGGTTGTCCCGGGGTAAGGGTGTAGGCCGTGCGATAGGCAAATCCGTCGCACTTGTGGCTGAGACCTGATGCCGAGCCGATTGTGGTGAAGTGGATGATCCTATGCTGTCGAGAAAAGCCTCTAGCGAGTTTCATGGCGGCCCGTACCCTAAACCGACTCAGGTGGTCAGGTAGAGAATACCGAGGCGTTCGGGTGAACTATGGTTAAGGAACTCGGCAAAATGCCCCCGTAACTTCGGGAGAAGGGGGGCCACGTCTGGTGACGAGTCTTGCACTCTGAGCTGGGTGTGGCCGCAGAGACCAGCGAGAAGCGACTGTTTACTAAAAACACAGGTCCGTGCGAAGCCGTAAGGCGATGTATACGGACTGACGCCTGCCCGGTGCTGGAACGTTAAGGGGACCGGTTAGCTCCATTTCGGTGGGGCGAAGCTGAGAACTTAAGCGCCAGTAAACGGCGGTGGTAACTATAACCATCCTAAGGTAGCGAAATTCCTTGTCGGGTAAGTTCCGACCTGCACGAATGGCGTAACGACTTCTCGACTGTCTCAACCATAGGCCCGGTGAAATTGCACTACGAGTAAAGATGCTCGTTTCGCGCAGCAGGACGGAAAGACCCCGGGACCTTTACTACAGTTTGATATTGGTGTTCGGTTCGGCTTGTGTAGGATAGCTGGGAGACTTTGAAGTCCATACGCCAGTATGGGTGGAGTCGTCGTTGAAATACCAGTCTGGTCGTGCTGGATGTCTAACCTGGGTCCGTGATCCGGATCAGGGACAGTGTCTGATGGGTAGTTTAACTGGGGCGGTTGCCTCCTAAAGAGTAACGGAGGCGCCCAAAGGTTCCCTCAGCCTGGTTGGCAATCAGGTGTTGAGTGTAAGTGCACAAGGGAGCTTGACTGTGAGACCGACGGGTCGAGCAGGGACGAAAGTCGGGACTAGTGATCCGGCGGTGGCTTGTGGAAGCGCCGTCGCTCAACGGATAAAAGGTACCCCGGGGATAACAGGCTGATCTTCCCCAAGAGTCCATATCGACGGGATGGTTTGGCACCTCGATGTCGGCTCGTCGCATCCTGGGGCTGGAGTCGGTCCCAAGGGTTGGGCTGTTCGCCCATTAAAGCGGTACGCGAGCTGGGTTTAGAACGTCGTGAGACAGTTCGGTCCCTATCCGCTGTGCGCGTAGGAGTCTTGAGAAGGGCTGTCCCTAGTACGAGAGGACCGGGACGGACGAACCTCTGGTGTGCCAGTTGTCCTGCCAAGGGCATGGCTGGTTGGCTACGTTCGGGAGGGATAACCGCTGAAAGCATCTAAGCGGGAAGCCTGCTTCGAGATGAGGACTCCCACCCACTTGATGGGGTAAGGCTCCCAGTAGACGACTGGGTTGATAGGCCGGATCTGGAAGCACCGTGAGGTGTGGAGGTGACCGGTACTAATAGGCCGAGGGCTTGTCCTCAGTTGCTCGCGTCCACTGTGTTGGTTCTGAAACCACGAACAACCCGTCCCCGGTCACAGGGGCGGCTGGTTGTCTGTTTCATAGTGTTTCGGTGGTCATAGCGTTAGGGAAACGCCCGGTTACATTCCGAACCCGGAAGCTAAGCCTTTCAGCGCCGATGGTACTGCAGGGGGGACCCTGTGGGAGAGTAGGACGCCGCCGAACAATCATTCAAAAGGGTTGGACCCCGAACTTCGGTTCCGGGTCCAACCCTTTTTTGTTTGCCGTCACTTGACGTTCACATGGCGCAACCAGCATCGTCGGCATGAGTACTGCTGCCATGCTCAGGGCCGCCGGCGTAGGCATCAGCGACGAGGTCGTCGTGCCCGCCTTCGGGAACGCAGAGGTCGCCGAAAGTGTGGTCCAGATCGGTGCGTTGCCGGTGTTCGCCGACATAGATCCGGCGACGTACTGCCTCGACACGTCCGCCGTGGAGGCGGCGCTGACCCCCCGCACCGCGGCCGTCGTCGCCGTGCACCGGTTCGGGCGGCCGGCGGACATGGCCCGGCTGCACGGGATCGGGGAGCGGCACGGACTGCTCGTCCTGGCGCACCGGGAGGCCGACAGCCCTTACGACGAGACAGCGCAGCGCAGGGAGCGCGCGGCTTACCTCGACGCGAAGTTGAAGGGCGTGCACATCCCCGACGGGGGCGACGGGCACACCTATCAGCAGTACGTTGTCCGCGTGCCGGGCAACGGCCGCCCCGACCGGGACGCCTTCGCAAGAGCCGTACGCGGCAGGGGAGTCCACTGCCGGGTGCCGGTGAAGACACCGGTACACCGCATGGCCGCGTTCCGGAGTTGTGTGTCCTTGCCGGTGACGGAGCGGGCCGCCGACGAGACGCTCGCGTTGCCGGTGGACGCCTCGCTGACGAAACGCGACATGCAGCGCATCGTGTCCGCGTGCAACGCGCTCGGAGGGCTGCTGCAACCCGCCCGGTAAAGCCGTGTTGGGAGCACCCGCATGTTCGGGGTATGATCTATTCCGTTGCCGCGAGGGAAACCTCGAAAATGCGACAGGCCCCTATAGCTCAGTCGGTAGAGCGTCTCCATGGTAAGGAGAAGGTCAACGGTTCGATTCCGTTTGGGGGCTCCACCACGAAAGGCCCCGCCCATCGGGCGGGGCCTTTCGCATGCCCTGAACCAGGGTGTCAGTCGGTGTGCGGCTCCGGCACGCGCATCGCCAGGATCGCCATGTCGTCGGACGGCGCGTCCGACGCGAAACGCTCCACCGCACGCATGATGCGAGCCGCCACCGCGCCCGCCGTCAGTCCCGTGCACGTGGTCAGCACATCGGCGAGGCCGTCGTCTCCCAGCATGCGGGTGCCCTCGCGGCGTTCCGTGACGCCGTCCGTGACACAGAGCAGGACGTCGCCCGGGTCCAGGGTGACCGTCTCCTCGTAGAGCTCCAGGTCCTCGATGACGCCGAGGAGCGGCTGCGGTTCGGCCGCCGGTTCCACCGTGCCGTCCTGGCGCAGGCGCAGAGGCAGGGGATGGCCGGCGCACACGACCCTCAGCTCCGCGCTGCCGTCCTCCTGCGGACGCATCTCGCCGTACAGGAGCGTGAGGAAGCGGCTGCGGGCGCCCTCGTCCAGGATCGCGGAGTTGAGGCGCTCAAGGACCGCGGGCCCGCTCAGACCCTCCCGGGCCAGCAGACGCAGGGCATGCCGGGCCAGGCCCGTGACGGCCGCCGCGTTCGGGCCCGTACCGCAGACGTCGCCGATGGCGAAACCGTAGGCGCCGTCGCTGATCGGGAAAAGGTCGTAGAAGTCACCGCCGACCTCGTTGCCCTCGCCGGCCGCGCGGTAGATGACCTCGACCTCGACGCCGTCGATCAGGGGGAGCTCGGGCGGCAGGAGGCTGCGCTGGAGGGACTGGCTGATGGCCGTGCGCTCCGAGTACAGACGGGCGTTGTCCAGGGCCAGGGCGGCTCGGCGGGACAGGTCCTCGGCGAGCTCCAGGATCTCCTGGCGGAAGTGCTCGTCGGTGGGCTTGCCGAGGGTCAGCATGCCGATGACGCGGTTGCGGGCGACCAGGGGCAGGACCACCGTCTCGCCGCCGACGGCGGAGGCCGTGGCCAGCGTCGGGCCGATGCCGGAGCCGACCTGCTGGGTGGAGCCGGCGCTCAGGCCGAGGCTGCGCATGGAACTGCGCAGCGCCGCCTGGTGGGCGACCTCGGCGGGGGCCGTCCAGACGCGGGCGCCCGGCGTCGGCACCGGCTCGGGCGGGTCGATCTTCGAGAGGAGGGACTTGATGCCGTCGATCAGTTCCTCGTCCTCGTGCAGGACGTACGACAGATACGGGTCCGAGGCCTGGTCGGCGATGGTGTAGACGGCGCACCAGGTGGCCAGCGTCGGGACCGTCATCTGCGCCATGAGCGCCAGGGTCTGGTCCCGGTCCAGGGTGCCGGCGAGAAGGTCGGAGGCCTCGACGAGGAAGCTGAGCGAACCGCGGCGCAGCCGCTCCAGCTCGCCCAGCCGGGCCGACTCCACGGCCAGGGCGATGCGATCCGCGGCGAACTGGAGGCGCAGCGCCTCCTCGTTGGAGTACCGGCCGGCGGCCTCGGCCGCGACGCCGAGGGAACCGGTGAGGCGGCCCTCGACCTTGAGGGGAACGGTGACGACGGAGCGCATCCCCGTGCCGTTCAACAGGGGGACGGCACCGGGGACCGCGGCGAGGTCGTCGTGGACGGCGGGCATGCGCGCGGAGCCGTAGCGGCCGGGGCCCGCCTCGACGGGGACACGGGCGAAGCGCTGGCGGGCGGAGGGCAGGCCGGTCGAGGCGCGGACCTCCAACTCCGTTTC
Source organism: Streptomyces sp. 63XJN7_1_ISO-PGPR-S23-121 (assembly GCF_056173025.1). Classification (NCBI taxonomy): domain Bacteria; kingdom Bacillati; phylum Actinomycetota; class Actinomycetes; order Kitasatosporales; family Streptomycetaceae; genus Streptomyces; species Streptomyces sp. 63XJN7_1_ISO-PGPR-S23-121. The sequence goes on from NZ_CM149653.1 coordinate 1,749,269, forward strand.
GTCGTCGGTGGCGAGCAGCAGGAAGGCGGCGTCGGCGTCCAGCATGTCGCGGGCCCGTTCGACGGTGCGCTGGAGGAGGCCGTCGAGGTCGTCCGGGGCGGGAGAGCCGATGAACACCTCGAAGGGGTCGGTGCTCGTGCCCTCGGAGGAGCTGCCGGAGTCGGAGGAGGGGACCCGCAGCGGGGTCTGCAGCACGGCACGCTCGTGGTCGCGCACGAGGAGACAGACCGTGGACGGCTCCCCGCCCGCGTCACGGACACGCAGGTGGGAGGCGTAGACCGGCGCGACGCGTCCGTCGGCGCCCCTTATGCCGTAGCTCCCCTCCCAGCGGGAGAGCTGGAGCGCCTCGACGATGCCCGTACTGGTGCCCGGGGTGTGCGGCCAGGCGGCGAGGTCGGCCAGCGGCTTGCCGGTGACCTGCTCGGCCGGGTAGCCGAAGAGTTCCTCGGCGTCCTCGTTCCAGGCGGTGATGGCGCCGGTGCGGTCGATCTGGACGACGGCGACACGCACGCGGCCGTCGGCGACGGGCAGCAGCTCGGCCGGGAGGGCCGGACCGGCGCTGCGGGTGCCGACCGCGCGCGCGGGCAGGTCCAGCTGGAACCAGACGTTCTTGTGCGTGGGCGTGTACTCGACGCCCCAGTGGCCGGCCAGGGCCGCGCAGAGCTGGAGGCCGCGCCCGCCCTCGCGGTCGGGGCTGCCCATGTTGACGGCCGCGCCCTGGATGGGGACCTCGCGCTCGGGGTAGCGGTCGGCCACCTCGATCCGCACGCCGTCGTCACTGCGCAGACACACCACGTCGGCCGCGGTACCGGCGTGCACGACGGCATTGGTCACCAGCTCGCTGGTGAGCACCACGGCATCGTCGACGATGTCGGCGTGGCCCCAGCCCTGGAGGGTGTCGCGGACGAAGGAACGTGCACTCGCCACCGATCGTCCGACGGGCTCGAAACTGGCGGCCGCGCGCGCGGTGATCACAGAACTCCTCGACCCTCTCTCCACGTCCACATGCACCTGCACGGCCTCGCGACCGCCCCGGTCGTGCCGCTGCTGCCGCGGGCCGTCCGTCGGCCCGGGATCCGGGGGCTGCTCCCCCGGGATCAGTCCGGTGGTCATGTGTCCGGCCGCCCCTCCGATGCCCGCTCCGTCTCGTGCCACCGCCCAGGCCGGACAGAACCGGCACGGCTGGACAGCCGCATGCAAGGTTACTTACCTTCGCCGCCCCCGCGGATGCCGGTCTGCAGTGTTTCCGCCCAGAGGGTGTGCGGACGATGTGCGAAGCTGCCGAACTGTTATGGCCTGGTTCGGCCGGGGTGAAACACTGGGCAGGCTTCCTGTGTGCGTCCGCGCAGGCCGAATGCCGAGCGGGCTCATTGGGCAGCAGCCCTGGCAGCGGCCCGGTGGGCCGGGCCGGGCACATGGCGGCACAGAAGCACCTGGCAGTAACCGGTCACCGTGAGGCGCACCGGGCACAGCAGTAACGGTCGACCCCTGCGGGAGGGACACAGTGGAGTCTGGCGCAGCGACGCGGGCCACGAAGACGCGCGCGAAAGGCGGACAGCCCCTGAGTAAGCAGGGCACGGCACGAGGCGGGACGACGACGGTCGACACGGCCGCGCTCAACCGGCTGCTCGCGGCCCTCGTGGCCATGCGGCAGGGAAACTTCCGCAAACGGCTCACGGTGTCCGGCGACGGCGTGATGTCGGAGATCGCGGCCGTCTTCAACGAGGTGGCCGACCGCAATCTGCACCTCACGGGCGAGCTGGCGCGGGTGCGGCGCATGGTCGGGCGGGAAGGCAAGCTCACGGAGCGGCTGGAGACGGGGGCCTGCGAAGGGTCCTGGGCCACCGCGATCGACAACTCAAACGCGCTCGTCGACGACCTCGTGCGGCCCGTCTCCGAGGTCAGCCGGGTGCTGTCGGCGGTGGCGGACGGTGACCTGTCGCCCCGCATGGAACTGCGGACGCAGACGGCGGAGGGCACCGGGCATCCGCTGCGCGGGGAGTTCCTGAAGGTCGGACGGACCGTGAACAACCTGGTCGACCAGTTGTCGACGTTCACGGACGAGGTCACGCGGGTGGCCAGTGAGGTCGGTACCGAGGGCAAGCTGGGCGGGCAGGCCCAGGTGCGCGGCATGTCCGGTTCCTGGAAGGACCTCACGGACTCCGTCAACACGATGGCGTACCGGCTGACCGCGCAGGTGCGGGACATCGCGCTGGTGACGACGGCCGTGGCCAAGGGAGACCTGTCCCGGAAGGTCACGGTGCACGTGGCCGGCGAGATGCTGGAGCTGAAGAACACCGTCAACACGATGGTGGACCAGCTCTCCGCGTTCTCCTCCGAGGTGACACGCGTCGCCCGCGAGGTGGGCACCGAGGGCGCGCTGGGCGGCCAGGCCCAGGTGCCCGGGGTGGCGGGCGTGTGGAAGGAGCTGACCGACTCCGTCAACACCATGGCCGGAAACCTGACGGCCCAGGTGCGCGGGATCTCCGAGGTGACGACCGCGGTCGCCAACGGTGACCTGTCGCTGAAGGTCACCGTGCCGGCCCGCGGCGAGGTGGCGCAGCTCGCCGAGACGGTCAACCAGATGACCGAGACGCTGCGGATCTTCGCGGACGAGGTCACGAGGGTGGCCAACGAGGTCGGCGGCGAGGGACAGCTGGGCGGCCAGGCGAACGTGCCGGGGGCGGCGGGGATCTGGAAGGACCTGACCGACTCCGTCAACACCGTATTCCGGAACCTGACCACTCAGGTGCGGGACATCGCCGCGGTGACGACGGCGGTGGCCAACGGCGACCTGTCGCAGAAGGTCACCGTCGACGTGGCCGGCGAGATGCTGGAGCTGAAGAACACCGTCAACACGATGGTGGACCAGCTGTCCGCCTTCGGTGCCGAGGTCACCCGGGTGGCCCGGGAGGTCGGTGTCGAGGGTGAGCTGGGCGGCCAGGCGCAGGTGCCGGGCGCGGCGGGTACGTGGAAGGACCTCACGGACTCGGTCAACACGGCGTTCCGCAACCTCACCGGTCAGGTCAGGAACATCGCGCAGGTGACGACGGCCGTGGCCAACGGCGACCTGTCGCAGAAGGTCACCGTGGACGTCTCCGGCGAGATGCTCCAGCTGAAGAACACCGTCAACACGATGGTGGACCAGCTCTCCAGCTTCGCCGACCAGGTGACCCGGATGGCGCGGGACGTGGGCACCGAGGGCCGCCTCGGCGGTCAGGCCCGCGTCGACGGGGTGTCGGGCACCTGGAAGGAGCTGACGGACTCCGTCAACTCGATGGCGGGGAACCTGACCTCCCAGGTGCGCAACATCGCGCAGGTGACGACGGCCGTGGCCCGCGGCGACCTCTCCCAGAAGATCGACGTCGACGCGCGCGGGGAGATCCTGGAGCTGAAGAACACCATCAACACGATGGTGGACCAGCTGTCGTCGTTCGCCGAGCAGGTCACGCGGGTGGCCCGCGAGGTGGGCACGGAGGGCCGTCTCGGCGGTCAGGCGCAGGTGCCCGGGGTCGCCGGGGTGTGGCGCGACCTGACCGACTCGGTGAACGGCATGGCCGGCAACCTCACCGCGCAGGTCCGCAACATCGCGCAGGTCGCGACGGCGGTGGCCCGCGGTGACCTGTCCCAGAAGATCACCGTGGACGCGCGCGGGGAGATCCTGGAGCTCAAGAACACGCTGAACACGATGGTGGACCAGCTGTCGTCGTTCGCGCAGGAGGTCACGCGCGTCGCGCGGGAGGTCGGTACCGAGGGCATCCTGGGCGGCCAGGCCGAGGTGCAGGGCGTCTCCGGCACCTGGAAGGACCTCACGCAGTCCGTGAACGGCATGGCCAACAACCTGACCATGCAGGTCCGCAACATCGCCGAGGTCACCACCGCCGTGGCCAAGGGCGACCTGTCGAAGAAGATCACCGTCGACGCCAAGGGCGAGATCCTCGAGCTCGTCACCACCGTCAACACCATGGTCGACCAGCTGTCGTCGTTCGCCGAGCAGGTCACGCGGGTGGCGCGCGAGGTGGGTACCGAGGGCATCCTCGGCGGGCAGGCGCACGTGCCCGGTGTGGTGGGCATCTGGAAGGACCTCAGCGACAACGTCAACCTGATGGCGAAGAACCTCACCGTGCAGGTGCGGAACATCTCCCAGGTGGCCGCCGCCGTCGCCAACGGCGACCTGACGCGGACGGTGACCATCGAGGCGCGCGGCGAGGTCGCGCAGCTCGCCGAGACCTTCAACACCATGGTGAAGACGCTGAGTTCGTTCGCGGACCAGGTCACCAAGGTGGCCCGTGAGGTGGGTACGGACGGCATCCTCGGCGGGCAGGCGCACGTGCCGGGCGTGTCCGGCACGTGGAAGGACCTCACCGAGTCGGTGAACCAGATGGCGTCCAACCTGACCGGTCAGGTGCGCAACATCGCCATGGTCACGACCGCCATCGCCAAGGGCGACCTGACCAAGAAGATCGACATCGACGCGCGGGGCGAGATCCTCGAGCTGAAGACCACGATCAACACGATGGTCGACCAGCTGTCCTCCTTCGCCGAGGAGGTGACCCGCGTGGCCCGCGAGGTGGGCACGGAGGGCCAGCTCGGCGGACAGGCGCGGGTGCGGGACGTGGACGGCACCTGGCGGGACCTGACCGAATCCGTGAACGAGATGGCCGGGAATCTGACCCGGCAGGTGCGCGCGATCGCGCGGGTGGCGACCGCGGTGACCCGCGGCGACCTGAACCTGAAGATCGACGTGGACGCGTCCGGGGAGATCTCCGAGCTCCAGGACTACATCAACAAGATGATCGCCAACCTGCGCGACACCACGATCGCCAACAAGGAGCAGGACTGGCTCAAGGGCAATCTCGCCCGCATCTCCGCTCTGATGCAGGGGCGCCGGGACCTCCAGGACGTGGCCTCGCTGATCATGAGCGAGCTGACCCCGGTGGTGTCCGCGCAGCACGGCGCGTTCTTCCTGGCCATGCCGCTGGTCGACGGCCAGGAGCTCGCCGCCGCCCACGACGACCAGTACGAGCTGCGGATGCTCGGCTCGTACGGCTACTCGATGGGCTCCATGCCGACCTCCTTCCGGCCGGGGGAGGCCCTGGTCGGTACGGCCGCCCAGGAGAAGCGCACCATCCTCGTGGAGAACGCGCCGACCGGCTACCTGAAGATCTCCTCCGGGCTCGGGGAGGCCCCGCCGGCCCAGGTGATCGTCCTGCCGGTGCTGTTCGAGGGGAAGGTGCTCGGCGTCATCGAGCTGGCGTCCTTCACGCCGTTCACGCAGATCCAGAAGGACTTCCTCAACCAGATCGCCGAGATGATCGCGACGAGCGTCAACACCATCTCCGTCAACACCAAGACGGAGGTGCTGCTGAAGCAGTCGCAGGAGCTGACCGAGCAGCTGCGCGAGCGTTCCGCGGAGTTGGAGCAGCGGCAGAAGGCGCTGCAGTCGTCCAACGCCGAACTGGAGGAGAAGGCCGAGCTGCTGGCCCAGCAGAACCGCGACATCGAGGTGAAGAACACCGAGATCGAGGAGGCCCGGCAGGTCCTGGAGGAGCGGGCCGAGCAGCTCGCCGTCTCCATGCGCTACAAGAGCGAGTTCCTGGCCAACATGTCGCACGAGCTGCGTACGCCGCTCAACTCCCTGCTGATCCTGGCCAAGCTGCTCGCCGACAACGCCGACGCGAATCTGTCCCCGAAGCAGGTCGAGTTCGCCGAGACCATTCACGGCGCCGGCTCCGACCTGCTCCAGCTCATCAACGACATCCTCGACCTGTCGAAGGTCGAGGCGGGCAAGATGGACGTCTCCCCGACGCGCATCGCGCTCGTCCAGCTCGTGGACTACGTGGAGGCCACGTTCCGGCCGCTGACCGCGGAAAAGGGCCTCGACCTGTCGGTGCGGGTGTCGCCCGAGCTGCCCGCCACCCTGCACACCGACGAGCAGCGGCTGCTCCAGGTGCTGCGCAACCTGCTGTCCAACGCGGTGAAGTTCACCGACTCGGGAGCGGTCGAGCTGGTCATCCGGCCCGCCCGGGACGACGTGCCGCAGGCCATCCGGGAGCAGTTGCTGGAGGCCGGCTCGATGACCGACCCGGACGGGCAGCTGATCGCGTTCTCCGTGAGCGACACGGGCATCGGGATCGCGGCCAGCAAGATGCGGGTGATCTTCGAGGCGTTCAAGCAGGCCGACGGCACCACCAGCCGCAAGTACGGCGGTACGGGCCTCGGGCTGTCCATCTCCCGGGAGATCGCGCAGCTGCTGGGCGGCGAGATCCACGCCCAGAGCGAGCCGGGCAGGGGCTCGACGTTCACCCTCTACCTGCCGCTGCACCCGAGCGAGCTGCCGGCGCACGGCTACCAGCAGGCGGATCCGGCCCTCGAGGCGGGCGAGTTGCTGGCCTCCGCGAGCGCCCCGGCCAAGACGCCGGAGCCGCAGGCCGAGACGCCGGCCGAGGTGAAGTCGTACCAGGACTCGCAGAACGGTGCCGCCGCGCTGTTCCGGCGCCGCCGCAGGGCGGTGCCGGAGCCCCGGGAGCAGGCCGCTCCGCGGGAGCAGCGGCCGGCCGGTGACCAGGACGCGGCGCCGCAGTCGCACCGGGGCATCCGGTTCGGCGGCCAGAAGGTGCTGATCGTCGACGACGACATCCGCAACGTCTTCGCCCTCACCAGCGTCCTGGAGCAGCACGGCCTGTCCGTGCTGTACGCCGAGAACGGCCGGGAGGGCATCGAGGTACTGGAGCAGCACGAGGACGTCGCGGTCGTCCTGATGGACATCATGATGCCCGAGATGGACGGGTACGCGACGACGACGGCGATCCGCCGGATGCCGCAGTTCGCCGGGCTCCCGATCATCGCGCTGACCGCCAAGGCGATGAAGGGTGACCGGGAGAAGGCGATCGAGTCGGGTGCCTCCGACTACGTCACCAAGCCGGTCGACCCCGACCACCTGCTGACGGTGATGGAGCAGTGGATGCGGGAGGAGTGAGCGGCACGTCCCGGCGGCGGTGTGCGAACGTGGTGGATGTGAGCGCGGCGGGGCCCCGGTGAACGCGCCGGGCCGCTGACTCGGTGTGGCCGGCCTCGTGTAGAAGTACGGGATTCGGGGAACCTTCTGGTCTCCCGTCGCGTTCCTGCTACGTACACAGTGACATCGCGGTGACAGGGTGTGGCGACAGGCGGGGTGCGGCTACGATGACCGGCACAAGGACGGGCGACGCAAGGGAGTCGCCCCCTGGGGCGGCACCCGCCGGTGCTGCCCCAAGTCCTGCGGACAGGGGAGGCCCCACGCCGGGGCGAGGAGGGCGGGCCATGGTGCAGAAGGCCAAGATCCTCCTGGTCGATGACCGGCCGGAGAATCTGCTGGCGCTGGAGGCGATCCTCTCGGCGCTCGATCAGACGCTGGTGCGGGCATCGTCCGGGGAGGAAGCACTCAAAGCACTGCTCACGGACGACTTCGCGGTCATTCTGCTGGACGTCCAGATGCCGGGCATGGACGGTTTCGAGACAGCCGCCCACATCAAGCGGCGGGAGCGGACCCGGGACATCCCGATCATCTTCCTCACCGCGATCAACCACGGCCCGCATCACACCTTCCGCGGGTACGCGGCAGGCGCGGTGGACTACATCTCGAAGCCGTTCGACCCGTGGGTGCTGCGCGCCAAGGTCTCCGTCTTCGTCGAGCTGTACATGAAGAACTGCCAGCTGCGCGAGCAGGCGGCCCTGCTGCGCCTGCAGTTGGAGGGCGGCGGCAAGGCCGCGGGCGTGGAGACCAAGGAGTCGGCGGGACTGCTCGCCGAGCTGTCGGCGCGGCTGGCGGCCGTCGAGGAGCAGGCCGAAGCGCTCTCCAAGCAGCTGGGCGACGAGTCGACCGACGCGGCGGCGGTGGCGACCGCGGCCCATTTGGAGCGCAAGCTCACGGGCCTGCGCCGCGCGCTGGACGCCCTCGAACCGGGCTCGTCCGGAGGCCAGCCCGCGGTGAACTGAGGCTGTCGGTGGGGCGGTCCGTGAAAACACGTCAGCGTCCGCGTCCACCGCGTCAGTTCCGGACACGCCCGCGGACGACACGAACGGGTGAAGCGGTAGGCACACGTGTCGACCGCCGTCTCCACCGGTAACCTCACACCTATGGCCTCACGTCCCTCCGCAGCCAAGAAGCAGCCCGCCAAGAAGGCGGCGGCTCCGGCGAGGAAGGCCGCCGCGAAAAAGGCACCCGCGAAAAAGGCACCCGCGAAGAGGGCGCCCGCCAAGAAGGCCGCGGCGAGGAAGCCCGCGCCGGTACCGGTGTCGAGCCCGACCGGCGGCGTCTACCGGCTCGTGCGCGCCCTCTGGCTGGGCATCGCGCACGCCGTCGGCGCCGTCTTCCGCGGCATAGGCCAGGGCGCGAAGAACCTCGACCCGGCGCACCGCAAGGACGGCGTCGCGCTGCTGCTGCTCGGCATGTCGCTGATCGTCGCGGCCGGCACCTGGGCCGACCTCAAGGGCCCGGTCGGCGAACTCGTCGAGATCCTGGTGACCGGAGCCTTCGGCCGGCTCGACCTCCTCGCGCCGATCCTGCTCGGCGCCGTCGCCGTGCGCCTGATCCGGCACCCGGAGAAACCCGAGGCCAACGGCCGGATCGTGATCGGCCTGTCCGCCCTCGTCGTGGGTGTCCTCGGCCAGGTGCACATCGCCTGCGGCTCGCCCGCGCGCAGCGCCGGCATGCAGGCCATAAGGGACGCCGGCGGCCTGATCGGCTGGGGGGCGGCGACCCCGCTGTCGTACACGATGACCGACGTACTCGCCGTGCCGCTGCTCGTGCTGCTCACGGTCTTCGGGCTGCTGGTCGTCACGGCCACCCCGGTCAACGCCATCCCGCAGCGCCTGCGGCTGCTCGGCGTGCGCCTCGGACTCGTCAGCGACCCGGAGGCGGAGGAGTTCACCGACGACGAGCGGTACGACGAGCAGTGGCGCGAGTCGCTGCCCGCCCGCCCCCGCAGGCGCGGGGGGCCACCCGCCGGGGAGCCGTACGACACCGACGGCGACGAGCAGGAGGCGCCCGGCCGCCGCCGCGGCCGGCCCCGCCGGTCCGCCGTGCCGCAGCCCGACGCGAACCGGCCGATGGACGCCGTGGACGTCGCCGCCGCGGCCGCCGCCGCGCTCGACGGCGCCGTCCTGCACGGGATGCCGCCGTCCCCGCTCGTCGCCGACCTCACCCAGGGCGTGAGCACGGGGGAGCGCGAGTCGACGACACCGACCCCCACGCCCGTACCGGCCGCGCGCCCGCAGCCCGGCAAGCCCAGGAAGGAGCCGTCCGGGCAGGGACCGGCCAAGGTGGAGGTCCCCGACCTCACCAAGACCCCGCTGCCCCAGGAGCGGGAACTGCCGCCGCGTGCCGAGCAGCTCCAGCTCTCCGGCGACATCACCTACTCCCTGCCGGCCCTCGACCTCCTCACGCGTGGCGGCCCCGGCAAGTCCCGCAGCGCCGCCAACGACGCCGTCGTGGCCTCGCTCACCACGGTCTTCACCGAGTTCAAGGTCGACGCGGCCGTCACCGGCTTCACCCGCGGCCCGACGGTCACGCGGTACGAGGTCGAGCTCGGGCCCGCCGTGAAGGTGGAGCGGATCACCGCGCTGACCAAGAACATCGCCTACGCCGTCGCCAGCCCCGACGTGCGGATCATCAGTCCGATCCCCGGCAAGTCCGCGGTCGGCATCGAGATCCCCAACACCGACCGCGAGATGGTCAACCTCGGCGACGTGCTGCGGCTCGCGGAGTCCGCCGAGGACGACGACCCGATGCTGGTCGCCTTCGGCAAGGACGTCGAGGGCGGCTACGTCATGCACTCCCTGGCGAAGATGCCGCACATGCTGGTCGCCGGCGCCACCGGGTCCGGCAAGTCGTCCTGCATCAACTGCCTGATCACCTCGATCATGATGCGGGCGACCCCGGAGGACGTCCGGATGATCCTGGTCGACCCCAAGCGCGTCGAGCTGACCGCCTACGAGGGCATCCCGCACCTGATCACGCCGATCATCACCAACCCCAAGCGGGCCGCCGAGGCGCTCCAGTGGGTCGTGCGCGAGATGGACCTGCGCTACGACGACCTCGCGGCCTACGGCTACCGGCACATCGACGACTTCAACCGCGCGGTGCGCGAGGGCAAGGTCAAGCCGCCCGAGGGCAGCGAGCGCGAGCTCCAGCCCTACCCGTACCTGCTGGTGATCGTGGACGAGCTGGCCGACCTCATGATGGTCGCGCCGCGGGACGTCGAGGACGCGATCGTGCGGATCACGCAGCTCGCGCGCGCGGCCGGCATCCACCTGGTGCTCGCCACGCAGCGGCCGTCGGTCGACGTCGTCACCGGCCTGATCAAGGCGAACGTGCCCTCCCGGCTGGCCTTCGCCACCTCCTCGCTCGCCGACTCGCGGGTCATCCTCGACCAGCCCGGCGCGGAGAAGCTGATCGGCAAGGGCGACGGCCTCTTCCTGCCGATGGGCGCGAACAAGCCGACCCGCATGCAGGGCGCGTTCGTGACCGAGGAGGAGGTCGCGGCCGTCGTCCAGCACTGCAAGGATCAGATGGCGCCCGTCTTCCGGGACGACGTCACCGTCGGCACCAAGCAGAAGAAGGAGATCGACGAGGACATCGGCGACGACCTCGACCTGCTGTGCCAGGCGGCCGAGCTGGTCGTCTCCACGCAGTTCGGGTCGACCTCGATGCTCCAGCGCAAGCTGCGCGTCGGCTTCGCCAAGGCCGGACGCCTGATGGACCTGATGGAGTCGCGCAACATCGTCGGACCGAGCGAGGGCTCCAAGGCACGTGACGTTCTTGTGAAGGCCGACGAGCTGGACGGCGTGCTCGCGGTGATCCGGGGGGAGTCTGAGGGGTAGGGAACGGTACGCGCGAATCCCCTCGCGTGGCGGATCGGGACGGCCGGCCGGCCGATCGTGACTCACCCGTTAGGGATCATCGGGCAACCGTTCCCCCATGGTGCACGTCAAGTTGAGGGAAGCGACGAAGAGGTGCACCACCGTCGGGACACGAAGCCATACCGATGGCGTACAAGTCCCGCCGTCCGGTTGCCCCACCCGTTTGTACCCCCCATAGACTGAACGTCCAGCACAGGCGGCTAAAACGCTCGAAAGGCGCCCCCGTGTCCATCGGCAACTCCCCTGAAGACGAGCGTCCGATCGAAGGCGTGTCCGAAGACGTTTCTGAGGAAGCCCGCCCCTCTGTCGGCCGTGCCCTGCAACAGGCGCGCATCGCCGCCGGGTTGACCGTCGACGACATCAGCAGCGCCACCCGTGTCCGCATCGCCATCGTGCACGCCATCGAGGCCGACGACTTCGGTCCGTGCGGCGGCGACGTCTACGCCCGCGGCCACATCAGGACCCTGGCCAAGGCCGTCCGCCTCGACCCCGCCGAGCTGCTCGCCCGGTACGAGGCCGATCACGGCGGACGCCCGGCCCCGACCCCCGCCGCGCCCCTGTTCGAGGCGGAGCGCATCCGTCCGGAGCGGCGCGGACCCAACTGGACCGCGGCGATGGTCGCCGCGATCGTCGCCGTCATCGGCTTCGTCGGTTTCACGTTCGTCAAGGGCGGCGACGACGGCGGCTCCGAGGCGAGCGTCGCCGAGGGCGCCCAGCCGACGGCCGGGCAGTCCGCCTCGGCGACCGCCTCGCCCAAGAAGCCGGCCGACCCCGGGCCGGACCCCAGCGACAGCGCCATCGCCGCCGCGCCGCGGGACAAGGTGACCGTCAAGGTCAGCGCCACCGACGGCCGCAGTTGGATCTCGGCCAAGGACCACAGCGGCCGGCTGCTCTTCGACGGCCTGCTCAAGCAGGGCGACTCCAAGACCTTCCAGGACAACGAGAAGGTCAACCTCGTCCTCGGCGACGCCGGCGCCATCCAGCTCTACGTCAACGGCAAGAAGATCGAGGACGACTTCCAGCCGGGAGCCGTGGAGCGGCTGACGTACACGAAGGGTGACCCGCAGGTCGGCTGAGCGACCCGGGGTACGCGTCGTCAAGGGGTTGGCCGGGATCGGCCAACCCCTTCGACATGGGCCGTCGGCGGGACGAAGTAGTCTTGAGCCCATGCCTGAAAGCCGTACCGTCGCACTGGTCACCCTTGGCTGCGCCCGTAACGAGGTGGACTCGGAGGAGCTCGCAGGCCGTCTGGAGGCGGACGGCTGGAAGCTCGTCGAGGACGCCGAGGAAGCGGACGTCGCCGTCGTGAACACGTGCGGCTTCGTCGAGGCCGCCAAGAAGGACTCCGTGGACGCCCTCCTGGAGGCCAACGACCTCAAGGGTCACGGCAGAACCCAGGCCGTGGTGGCCGTGGGCTGCATGGCCGAGCGGTACGGCAAGGAGCTCGCCGAGGCCCTTCCCGAGGCCGACGGCGTCCTGGGCTTCGACGACTACGCCGACATCTCCGACCGGCTCCAGACCATCCTCAGCGGCGGCGTGCACGCCGCCCACACCCCGCGCGACCGGCGCAAGCTGCTGCCGATCAGCCCCGCCGAGCGCCAGGAGGCCGGCGCGGCCGTCGCCCTGCCGGGGCACGGCCCCGCCGACCTGCCCGAGGGCGTCGCCCCCGCCTCCGGCCCGCGCGCGCCCCTGCGCCGCCGCCTGGACGGCTCCCCGGTCGCCTCGGTGAAGCTGGCCTCCGGCTGCGACCGGCGCTGCTCCTTCTGCGCCATCCCCTCCTTCCGGGGCTCCTTCATCTCGCGCCGTCCGAGCGACGTGCTGAACGAGACGCGGTGGCTGGCCGAGCAGGGCGTGAAGGAGATCATGCTGGTCTCCGAGAACAACACCTCCTACGGCAAGGACCTCGGCGACATCCGCCTGCTGGAGTCCCTGCTGCCCGAGCTCGCCGAGGTCGACGGCCTCGAGCGGGTGCGCGTCAGCTACCTCCAGCCGGCCGAGATGCGCCCGGGCCTGATCGACGTGCTGACCTCGACGCCGAAGGTCATGCCCTACTTCGACCTGTCCTTCCAGCACTCCGCGCCGAACGTGCTGCGGGCGATGCGCCGCTTCGGTGACACCGACCGCTTCCTGGAGCTGCTGGACACCATCCGGACCAAGGCCCCCGAGGCGGGCGTGCGCTCCAACTTCATCGTCGGCTTCCCCGGCGAGACCGAGGCCGACCTCGCCGAGCTGGAGCGCTTCCTGAACCACGCGCGACTGGACGCCATCGGCGTCTTCGGCTACTCCGACGAGGAGGGCACCGAGGCGGCCACGTACGAGGACAAGGTCGACGAGTACGTCGTCGCCGAGCGGCTGGCACGCGTGTCCCGGCTGGCCGAGGAACTCGTCTCGCAGCGGGCCGAGGAGCGGGTCGGCTCGACCGTGCGGGTACTCGTGGAGTCGGTGGACGAGGACGGCGTGTACGGGCGTGCGGCCCACCAGGCGCCGGAGACGGACGGCCAGGTGCTGCTCACGGGCGGCGAAGGTCTGAGTGCCGGTCGTATGGTCGACGCGAAGGTGGTCGGTACGGAGGGCGTCGACCTGGTGGCCGAGCCGCTGCCGGGCTCGCCCGCGTGGAGCGAGGAGGCGGCCAGATGACCGGAGTCCCGGCGTCCGCGGCGGGCGGCTCCTCGAGCGCGCGCGCGACCGGGCCGCGCGGCGCCCCGGGCGGGGCGCAGGAACCGGCCGGGCGGACGACTTCGGGGGGTGCCGTGGAGCGGGGTGCGACCGAGGGCGGTGCCGCCGCGCGCGGTGGCAAGATCGCGGCCGCCGCCGTCAACCAGGCGAGCGTCTGGAACGTGGCGAATCTCCTGACGATGCTCCGGCTGTTCCTGGTGCCGGCGTTCGTCGCACTGATGCTGGGCAACGGCGGATACGACCCGGCCTGGCGCTCGTTCGCCTGGGCGTCCTTCGCCATCGCCATGATCACCGACCTCTTCGACGGTCACCTCGCCCGCACCTACAACCTCGTCACGGACTTCGGGAAGATCGCCGACCCCATCGCCGACAAGGCGATCATGGGGGCGGCGCTGATCTGTCTGTCGGCGCTGGGCGACCTGCCGTGGTGGGTCACGGCCGTCATCCTGGGCCGGGAACTCGGGATCACCCTGCTGCGTTTCCTGGTCATCCGGTACGGCGTCATCCCCGCGAGCCGCGGCGGAAAGCTGAAGACCCTCACCCAGGGGGTGGCTGTCGGCATGTACGTCCTGGCCCTGACGGGGCCCCTGGCCACCCTGAGGTTCTGGGTGATGGCCGCGGCGGTCGTGCTGACCGTGGTGACCGGACTGGACTATGTGAAGCAGGCCATCGTCCTGCGCCGGCAGGGAATCGCCGAGCGCAGAGCGGCGTTGAAGGGGACGGAAGGTTGAGCTCCACGGCTGCCGAAGTCGTGCGACTACTCACGGTGAGGGGCGAGACCCTCGCGATCGCCGAGTCACTGACCGGTGGTCTGGTGGCGGCCGGGATCACGGAGGTCCCGGGGGCGTCGAAGGTCTTCCGGGGTTCGGTGACCGCGTACGCCACGGAACTGAAGCGGGATCTGCTCGGAGTCGAGGCCGGCTTGCTGGCGGCTCGAGGAGCGGTGGATCCACAGGTCGCCGCGGAGATGGCGGCCGGAGTGCGCAAGGCACTGCGAGCCGACTGGGGCATCGCGACGACCGGCGTCGCGGGCCCCGATCCCCAGGACGGACAGCCGGTGGGAACGGTCTACGTGGCCGTGCACGGACCTGTCGCATCGTGTGAGGGTTCCGCCCCTGGCGGAAATGTGGAGGCGCTGCGGTTGAACGGCGACCGCGCGGAAATTCGTATGGAGAGTGTACGGAGCGTGCTCGCACTCCTTCTGAGGGAGCTTGCGGGCGAACAGACCGGGAATGAGCGGGCACAGGATACGGAACGGAACGGGGGGTTCTGATGTTTGCAGCCCTGAGTGAACACGACATCGCTCCCCGCACGGCCGCGGCGCGAGGCGGTACGGTGGGGCGTGAAGGATGCGGCTACGCGGTCCGAGGAGGGAGCCACCGATGATTCTGCTCCGTCGCCTGCTGGGTGACGTGCTGCGTCGGCAGCGCCAGCGCCAGGGCCGTACTCTGCGCGAAGTCTCCTCGTCCGCCCGAGTCTCACTCGGCTATCTCTCCGAGGTGGAGCGGGGGCAGAAGGAGGCGTCCTCCGAGCTGCTGTCCGCCATCTGCGACGCGCTGGACGTACGGATGTCCGAACTCATGCGGGAAGTGAGCGACGAGCTCGCCCTCGCGGAGCTGGCCCAGTCCGCCGCGGCCACGTCGAGCGAGTCCGTGCCCGCGCCGGTTCGTCCGATGCTGGGTTCCGTGTCGGTGGCCGGTGTGCCACCGGAACGAGTGACGATCAAGGCGCCTGCGGAAGCGGTGGACGTCGTCGCCGCCTGAGCGTTCGCACGTCGGCGTACGAGGCCCCGGCCAGGGCTTCTCCGGGAGACCGGAGGGGTGCGGTCGGGGTTTTGCGTGTCCGGGCGCGAGCCGGCCGCAAGCGCGTGTCCGCCGGTTGCCGGTCCGTGGGCTTGCGGTCATCGTGGAAGGACATGCCCGGGGGAGAACCGACGGAGGTGCGGATGTACATCGTCAAGAGCCCCTTGTCCGACGCGAATCTCAAGATCGTGTCCGACGCGCTGCAGGGCGCCCTCGTCGACCTGGTGGACCTGGCGCTCGTCGCCAAGCAGATCCACTGGAACGTCGTCGGACCGCGTTTCCGCTCCGTGCATCTCCAGCTGGACGAGGTCGTCGACACCGCGCGCACGCACTCCGACACCGTGGCCGAACGCGCCTCGGCGCTCGGCGTGTCACCGGACGGGCGGGCCGCGACCGTCGCGGTCGGCAGCGGCATCGGCGTGACGCCGGAGGGCTGGGTGGACGACACCGCCGCGGTGGGGGCGATGGTCGACGCGCTGGGCGCGGTGATCACCCGGATGCGGGAACGGATCACCAACACCGGGGACCCGGACCCCGTGAGCCAGGACATCTTCATCCGGATCACGGGTGATCTCGAGAAGCAGCATTGGATGTTCCAAGCCGAAAACGGATGACATCGGCGGCCGTGCGCCGGGCGGTCGCGCTCGGGCTCGGCGTGCTGTGGTGGTGGGCCGTGCTGCGTCTGGTGATGGTGCCCGGCGCCGGTGTGGTCGAGGGAGCGGTCGCGGTCGGCGGATGGGGGCTGAGCGTGCTGCCCGTGCACTGTGTGCCGCACAGTCGGGCGGCGGGGGCCGTCGACGCGGGGCGCTGGCGCCGGGCCCTGCGGATGATGCTGCGGAGCCCGGACTCCCCATGTCCCGCGCGGGAGCCGCGGAGTGGTGCGCCGGGCCCCGGCGAGGAGTAGTGCGGGGCTGCCGTGGCCGTCGCGTCACAGCGTCGGCCCGGCCGGCTTGGAGCCTCGGGACGCGCTGCCGGTCGGCCGGGTCACCGAGCCGGCGGGTCACCTCTCCGAGCGCCGCCTCCCGGCACCGGTGAAGCCGCCCGGCCGCGGCGCGGGGCCCGCCTGGCAGACGGGGCACCAGTACGTCGGGCGCTCACGGGAGCCGTCGCCCTGGTCGGCCAGACGGATGGACGTACCGCAGCGCAGGCACGGGCGGGGCGCGCGGCCGTAGACGAACAGGTCCTGGCCGCGCAGGCCGGTCGTGCGACGGACCGGACGCTCGCGGTTGACCTCCAGGAGCCTCTTGGCGAGCTCGGGCAGCTTCGCGGCCCGGTCGGCCGGCAGCTCGCCCGCCGGCAGCCACGGGGTGACGCCGAGCAGGAAACAGAGCTCGCACTTGTAGACGTTGCCGATCCCGGCGAGATTGCGCTGGTCGAGCAGGGCCTCACCGAGGGAGCGGGCGGGGTCCGCGCGGAGGTTGTCCAGGGCCCTCTCCGGGTCCCAGTCAGGGCCCAGCAGATCGGGGCCGAGATGACCGACGGCACGCTCCTCGTCGGCGGTGCGCAGCAGCTCCACCACCCGGAGGCGGTAGCCGACGGCCGTACGCTCAGTGTTCTCGAGGACGACACGGATCTGGTACGCCGGGCCGCCGCTCCAGCGCTGGCCGGCGGCGAACACCTTCCAGGAGCCGTCCATCCTGAGGTGCGAGTGCAGCGTCAGGCCGCCCTCGATGCGGGTGAGCAGGTGCTTGCCGCGCGGGGTGACGTCCAGAACGGCACGGCCGGAGAGGTCGACCGTCGCGTACCGGGGCACGCGGAAGTCGCTGCGGGTCAGCGTCCTGCCCGCCAGTGCGCCGTGCAGCCTGCGTGCGGCCTGCCAGACCGTGTCTCCCTCGGGCATGGGTCAAGGGTGACAGGCTCACGCCCGGATGCGCAGGCCGCGCGGGGTGGCGATGAAACCCGCCTCCTCCAGGAGGGCACCGAAGGGGGACGTCAGGGCCGTGGCGCCGTTGATGCGTTCCACCGTGACCGTGCCGAGGGAACCCGCGCGGGCCGCGGCGGCGAGAGCCTCCGTGGCGGCGCCCAGAGCGGCGTCCTCGGCCGGCCGACCGTCCGGATCGGACGGCCAGAGCAGCAGGGTCTTGCCACCGCGCTCCATGTAGAGCGCCGGCTCGCCCTCCACCAGCACCACCAGGGACCCCGCCTTGCGTCCCGGTTTGTGCGTGGCTCCGGCCGGGGGCTCGGGCCAGCTCAGGGCCGCGCCGTAGGCGTTCGCCGGATCGGCGGCGGCCAGGACGACGGCCCGGGAAGCGGGGGACGGGCGGGGGCGACGGCCGGGAGAACCGGCCTCGTAGGAGTCGCGCGGAAGACCGTAGCCGCCCTGCGAGCCACCGCCTCGCGGGCCCCCGGCACCCGGTTCGGCGTAGTCGCGCGGGGAGGCGTGGTCGCCCCGGGCACGGGGAAGCGACCGGGCGGGCGAGAAGGCGTCCGCGGAACCGTCCGGGGCGTCACCGCCGGCCGCGAAGTCGTCGAAGGGGGCACGGCCGAAGTCCCAGTCGTCGGGGGCGGGGCCGTCGGGTGACGTGCGCTCGCCGGGGCCGCCGCCGAGGTCCGCCCGGCCGGGCGGGCCCTCGCCGCGCTCCCGGGCGTTGGCGACCGCGCGCAACCGGTCCACGGCGCCCTCCACGGCGAACTGTGCCGCGCCGAGCCCCTCCACGACATAGCCGCGCCGCGCCTGGCCGCTCTCCTCGAAGGCGGCCAGGATGCGGTACACCGCTGAGAAACCCCCTTCGACGCCCTCGGCGGCGACGGCGCCCCGGGTCACCACGCCGTGCCGGTCCAGGAGCGTGCGGGACAGGGCGTGGGCGCGCACCGTGGTGTCGGCCTCCCGGGCCGGGAGCAGCGACCAGCGGCCCGCGACCGTCGGCGGACCGGTGCGGGACGTGGCGCGGGCGGCGGCCGTCAGCGAGCCGTAGCGTCCCCGCGGCACCGCGCGTTTGGCACGGTGGGCGGTCGCTCCCGCGGTGCGGCCCGAGCCCAGCAGGGAGCGCAGGGGTGCCAGCGTGTCGTTCGTCAGCCGCCCGGACCAGGCCAGGTCCCACAGGGCGTCGGCGAGCTGCGGGTCCGTGACGTCCGGGTGCGTGGTGGCACGGACCTGGTCGGCGATCTGCCGGAAGAACAGGCCGTAGCCGCCGGACAGGCTGTCCAGGACGGACTGGTGCAGCGCGGTCGGCTCCAGCGGGTGCGGCGGGGGCAGGAGGACCGGTGCCGCGTCCGCGAGGTAGAGCGATACCCAGCCGTCCTTGCCGGGGAGGGAGCCCGCTCCCGCCCACACCACCTCGCCGGCGGCCGTGAGCTCGTCCAGCATCGCCGGCGTGTAGTTCGCCACCCGGGACGGCAGGACGAGCTTCTCCAGGGCGGACGCCGGCACGGAGGCACCCTGCAACTGCTCGACCGCCCGCACCAGCCCGTCGATGCCGCGCAGCGTGTGTCCCTTGCCGATGTGCTGCCACTGGGGCAGGAACTGGCCGAGCGCGGCCGGCGGCACCGGCTCCAGCTCGTGCCGCAGCGCGGCCAGGGAGCGGCGCCGCAGCCGGCGCAGCACCGTCGCGTCGCACCACTCCTGGCCGATCCCGGCCGGATGGAACTCGCCCTGCACGACCCGCCCCGCCGCGGCGAGCCGCTGCAGGGCGCCCTCGGTGACCGCCACGCCCAGACCGAAACGGGCGGCGGCGGCGACCGACGTGAAGGGCCCGTGGGTGCGGGCGTACCGGGCGAGGAGGTCGCCGAGCGGGTCCTTGACCGGCTCGGTGAACGCCTCGGGCACACCGACGGGCAGCGCCGTGCCCAGTGCGTCGCGCAGCCGGCCCGCGTCCTCGATCGCCGCCCAGTGGTCGGCCCCCGCGATCCGCACCTTGATCGCCCGCCGGGCGGCGGCCAGCTCGGGGGCCCACTGCGGCTCCGCGCCCCGCTCCGCCAGCTCGGCGTCCGTGAGCGGGCCGAGCACGCGCAGCAGGTCCGCGACGCCCTCCGGGTCCTTGATGCGCCGGTCCTCGGTGAGCCACTGCAGCTCGCGCTCCAGCTCGCCCAGCACGTCGGCGTCGAGCAGTTCGCGCAGTTCCGCCTGGCCGAGCAGCTCGGCCAGCAGCCGTGAGTCCAGCGACAGGGCGGCGGCCCGGCGCTCCGCGAGCGGCGAGTCGCCCTCGTACAGGAACTGGGCGACGTACCCGAAGAGCAGGGAGCGGGCGAACGGGGAGGGCTCCGGGGTGGTGACCTCGACCAGGCGCACCTTGCGGGACTCCACGTCGCCCATCAGCTCGACCAGGCCGGGCACGTCGAAGACGTCCTGGAGGCACTCGCGGACCGCCTCCAGGACGATCGGGAACGAGCCGTACTCGCTCGCCACCTCGAGCAGCTGCGCGGCGCGCTGGCGCTGCTGCCACAGCGGGGTGCGCTTGCCGGGACTGCGGCGCGGCAGCAGCAGCGCACGGGCGGCGCACTCCCGGAACCGGGACGCGAACAGGGCCGATCCGCCCACCTGGTCGGTGACGACCCGGTCGACGTCACCCTTGTCGAAGACGACGTCGGCCGCGCCCACGGGGGCCTGCTCGGTGTCGTACTCGCGCCCCGGCCGCGAGGGCTCCTGGTCGAGCAGGTCAAGGCCCATCAGATCGGCGTCCGGCAGACGCAGGACGATGCCGTCGTCGGCGTGCATGACCTGGGCGTCCATGCCGTACCGCTCGGACAGGCGGGCGCCGAGCGCGAGCGCCCACGGGGCGTGGACCTGGGCGCCGAAGGGCGAGTGCACCACGACGCGCCAGTCGCCCAGCTCGTCCCGGAAGCGCTCCACGACGATCGTGCGGTCGTCGGGCACATGGCCGCAGGCCTCGCGCTGCTCGTCGAGGTACGCCAGCACGTTGTCCGCCGCCCAGGCGTCCAGGCCCGCGGTGAGCAGGCGCAGCCGGGCGTCCTCCTTCGTGAGGGCACCGACCTCGCGCAGGAACGCGCCCAGCGCGCGGCCCAGCTCGAGGGGGCGGCCCAGCTGGTCGCCCTTCCAGAACGGCAGCCGGCCCGGTACGCCGGGAGCGGGGGAGACCAGCACCCGGTCGCGCGTGATGTCCTCGATGCGCCAGGAGCTCGTGCCGAGCGTGAAGACGTCCCCGACCCGGGACTCGTACACCATCTCCTCGTCGAGCTCGCCGACCCGGCCGCCGCCCTTCTTGGGGTCGGCGCCGGCGAGGAACACCCCGAAGAGCCCGCGGTCGGGGATCGTTCCGCCGGAGGTGACGGCGAGGCGCTGTGCGCCCGGACGGCCGGTGACGGTCCCGGTGACCCGGTCCCACACCACGCGCGGGCGCAGCTCGGCGAAGGCGTCGGAGGGGTAACGGCCCGCGAGCATGTCCAGGACGGCCGTGAAGGCCGATTCCGGCAGGGAGGCGAAGGGGGCGGCGCGGCGGACGGTCGTGAGCAGGTCGTCGACCTGCCAGGTGTCCAGCGCGGTCATCGCGACCAGCTGCTGGGCCAGGACGTCCAGCGGGTTGGCGGGGATCCTCAGGGCCTCGATGGCGCCGCTGCGCATTCGCTCGGTGACCACGGCGGCCTGCACCAGGTCACCGCGGTACTTGGGGAAGACCACGCCCGTGGAGACCGCCCCGACCTGGTGGCCCGCGCGGCCGACGCGCTGGAGGCCGGAGGCGACGGAGGGCGGTGACTCGACCTGGACGACGAGGTCGACGGCGCCCATGTCGATGCCCAGCTCCAGGCTGGAGGTGGCGACGACGGCGGGCAGGCGGCCGGCCTTGAGGTCCTCCTCGACGAGGGCGCGCTGCTCCTTGGAGACCGAGCCGTGGTGGGCGCGGGCGATCACGGCCGGGGCGCCCTGGGCGGCCCCCGAGCCGCCCATGAGTTCCGCGGGGGAGTGGTGTTCGTCGAGGGGCTCGCCGGTCGCCCGCTCGTAGGCGATCTCGTTGAGCCTGTTGCACAGGCGCTCGGCCAGCCGGCGGGAGTTGGCGAAGACGATGGTGGAGCGGTGCGACTGGACGAGGTCGGTGATCCGCTCCTCGACGTGCGGCCAGATCGACGGGCGCTCGGCGCCCTCGTTGCCGTCCGCGACCGGGGAGCCGGCGAGCTCGCCCAGGTCCTCGACCGGGACGACGACGGAGAGGTCGAACTCCTTGCCCGAGTCGGGCTGGACGATCTCCACCTTGCCGCGGGGGGCGAGGAACCGGGCGACCTCGTCCACCGGGCGGACCGTCGCCGACAGGCCGATGCGGCGGGCCGGCTTCGGCAGCAGCTCGTCCAGCCGCTCCAGGGTGAGCGCCAGATGGGCGCCGCGCTTGGTGCCCGCCACCGCGTGCACCTCGTCCAGGATCACCGTCTCCACGCCGGTCAGCGCCTCGCGCGTGGCCGACGTGAGCATCAGGAACAGGGACTCCGGCGTCGTGATCAGGATGTCCGGCGGGCGGGTGGCCAGGGCCCGGCGCTCGGCGGCCGGGGTGTCGCCCGACCGGATGCCGACCTTCACCTCGGGCTCGGGCAGACCGAGCCGGACGGACTCCTGGCGGATGCCGGTCAGCGGGCTGCGCAGGTTGCGCTCGACGTCGACGGCCAGGGCCTTGAGCGGAGAGACGTACAGGACCCGGCAGCGCTTCTTCGGGTCGGCCGGCACAGGCGTGGAGGCCAGCTGGTCCAGCGCGGCGAGAAAGGCGGCCAGCGTCTTGCCGGAACCGGTGGGGGCGACCACCAGCACGTCCGAGCCCTCCGAGATGGCCTGCCACGCACCCGCCTGGGCGGCGGTGGGCGCGGAGAAGGCACCCGTGAACCAGCCGCGGGTCGCGGGGGAGAAGCCGTCCAGGGCCCGGTGTGCGGAGCTGACCATGGATCCATCCTGCACCCGGGCACTGACAAACGGCCCGGGCCGGGCGACGGGGCGCCCGGCCGCCCAGCTCGGCCGGGGGCACGCCGGCCGGGCAGGACCGCCCGGGTGGCGGAGAATGGACCCATGGCGGGATCGGGCGAACGGGCGAGGCACTGGCGGTACGCCGCGCTGCCCGGCGTCGACCTGCTGCGCGCCCAGTACATACGGAAGACCTTCGTACGGCACACCCACGAGCACTTCGTCATCGCGGCCATCGCCGACGGCGTGGAGGTCTTCCACCACGGCGGAAGCGACCAGTACGCCGGTGCCGGATCACTCGCGCTGGTCAATCCCGACACCCCGCACACGGGCCGGGCCGGCGTGCCGGAGGGCTGGCGGTACGGGGCGGTCTACCCGTCGCCCGCCCTGGTGGCCGGGATCGCCGCGGAGACGACCGCACTGCGCGGTACGCCGGGGTTCCTCCGGCCGGTGCTCGACGACCCGTACAGCGTCGAGCTGGTGCACCGGGTGCTGCGGGCGGCCGACGAGGGCAACGCGCTCACCGCCGACACCCTGCTGCGGGTGGTCGTGACCCGGCTGCTGCGGCTGAACGGCGGCCCGCTGCCACGGCGGGAGGTGCGGACCGCCGGGGCCCGGATCGCGGCACGCGCGCGTGCCGTGCTCGAGGAGCGGATGGCCGACCCGCCGAGCCTGGAGACGCTGGCCGCGGAGTTCGGGAGCAGCCCGTTCGCGTTGCTGCGCGCCTTCCGGGACACGTACGGGATGCCGCCCCACACCTGGCTGACGGACGCCCGGGTGCGCCGGGCGCGGCGGATGCTGGACGCCGGTACGGCACCGGCCGAGGCCGCCGTCGCCGTGGGCTTCACCGACCAGCCGCACCTGAACCGGCACTTCGCGCGCATCGTGGGCGTACCGCCCGGCGCGTACCAGCGGGAGCGCAAGAACGTACAAGACGCGCGACGGCGACCGCTCCTACCGTTCGAGGCGTGACAGAACAGACAGTCGTTCCCCGAACGGACGTCGCCGACGGCACACCGGACGCCGCCGTCGTGCGCGACGCCCTCGGGGTCGGAATCGCCGTCGGCCTGTCGGGGTTCGCCTTCGGAGTGACCTCGGCGGGCAGCGGCCTCACCGTGCTCCAGACCTGCGCGCTCAGCCTCCTGGTCTTCACCGGGGCGTCCCAGTTCGCGCTCGTGGGGGCGCTCGCGGCCGGCGGCAATCCGCTCACGGCCGCGGCCGGGGCCTTCTTCCTGGGAGTGCGCAACGCCTTCTACGGGCTGCGGCTGTCGCAGTTGCTGGCCCTCCCGCGCGCGGTGCGGCCGTTCGCGGCCCAGTGGGTCATCGACGAGACGACGGCCGTGGCCCTCGCGCAGCCGACGCGACGCAGCGTCAGGATCGGGTTCACCGTCACCGGTCTCACCCTGTACGTGCTGTGGAACCTCACGACCCTGCTCGGCGCCCTGGGAGCGGAGGCCATCGGGGACACGAACGCCTGGGGCCTCGACGCGGCCGGACCCGCGGTCTTCCTGGCACTGCTCGCGCCGATGCTGAGGACCACCACCGAGCGCACGGTCGCCGCGCTGGCCGTCCTGCTGGGGCTCGGCCTGCTGCCCGTCCTGCCCGCCGGTGTGCCCGTCCTGGTGGCCGCGCTGGCGGCGCCGGCCGTCCTGTGGGCGCGGGGACGCCGCGGGGGAGGGGCCGCACAGGCCCTCCCGCGGGACGGCGTACGGGACGGTGCGCGGGACACCGCGCCGGGTTCCGTTCGGGAGGAAGAGCGTTGACCATCTGGATCGCGATCGGCGTGACCGCACTCGGCTGCTACGCCGTCAAACTCGCCGGGCTGCTCGTGCCCGCGGGCGCCCTGGAGCGGCCGCTGGTCAGGCGTCTCGCCGCCCTGCTGCCCGTCGCCCTCCTCGCCGCGCTCACGGCCCAGCAGACCTTCGCGGACGGGCGGGCCCTCGTCCTGGACGCACGGGCCGCGGGCGTCGCCGCGGCCGCCGTGGCCCTGGTGCTGCGGGCGCCGTTCCTGCTGGTCGTCGGGGCGGCGGTGGTCGTCACCGCGGGTGTGCGGGCCCTGGGCGGATGAGACCGGGCGGGGCCGGTCAGCCGATGGGGCGGCCGTGCGCCCGCAGGGTGCGCAGGGCGTCGAGCGTCACCAGGGGGCGTGCCTCCAGGGCCGGGGCGGGTGCCCAGTGGCGCCAGCGGACGGGCCAGCCGCCGTCCTCGTCCTGTTCCGCCGAGAGGAAGTCGAGGGAGCGGGCCATCTCCTCGTCCGTGAACCACGCGCGCGCGAGGGAGTGCGGGGTCCTCGCGTAGTCGTGGGGGAAGTGGTGCTCGCCCGGTGCGTAACCGGGGGAGACCGGGTAGCCGTCGCGGGCGTCCGGATCGAGCACCGCGAGGCGCTGCTCGCGCACCAGGCGGCCCAGTCTCTCGGCCGCCGCCTGTGCGCGCGGACGGTCGGGGGCGGCGTCCAGGAAGGCCACGGCGGCCTCCACCTCGTACGGGTGGGAGGTCCGCACCGACTCGACCGCCCGCCAGCAGAAGTCCGTGGCACGGAACAGCCAGGCGTGCCAGACCTCGTTGCGGTGCAGCAGGCCTACCACCGGCCCGGTGGCGAGCAGCTCCCCGGGAGGGTCGTCCACCACCGGCACGAAGGGGGCGGCCGGGTATCCGCGCTGGCTGGGATGGATCGCGGGCAGGGCCCCGTCGGCGGTGGAGACGGAGGTCAGGTAGCGGCACATCCGTTCCACGCGCTGCCCGCCGCAGCGCCCGACGGCGTCCAGGACGCGCAGGGCGTGCGCGGTGTGCAGCGGCTGGCTGACGGGGCCGCGCAGGTCGGGCTCCAGGGCGTGACCGTACCCGCCGTCGGCGTTGCGGTAGGCGTCCAGCGCGGTCTCCACCGGCCCGGCGTCGCCGTCGCGGAAGTGGTACGCGAACAGGCGTTGCTCCAGCACGCGCGCGGTGAGCCAGACGAAGCGCTCCGCGCGCGCGAGCGGGGAGCGTGCGGCGGACGTCGGGGGGAGTGGGGAAGCTCCGTTCTCGGACATGCGTCAGACCGTAGGACGGAAAGCGGTCCCAGTACGTGGTCCCGGCACAGGGCCCACTCTCAGGGGCGGGATACTGGAGTCATGCGGTTGACGGTCTTCTGGGAGCGGATGACGGAGCACTTCGGTCCGGGCTACGCCGACACCTTCGCGCACGATCACGTGATGACGGAGCTCGGCGGTCTCACGGTGCACGGGGCGCTGGAGGCGGGCTGGGACGCCAAGGACGTGTGGCGGGTCGTCTGCACCGTCATGAACGTGCCACAGGAGCAGCGCTGATCCGTCACGAAGATCGCGGACCGTGCGTCCGCTGTCGGTGGCGTGGGCGAGACTTGGTCCGTGGCATCCACTGACGAGACCGGGCAGACGGCCCGGCACACCCCTCCGTCCGGCACGACGCCGCCCGCCCCGCCCCCGCCCGGCGGCGGCGCGGGGCCGGGCGCCCGTATGCCGCGCTGGCTGCCGCGGGCCATGGTGCTGGCCCTTTCGCTGATCGCCGTCTTCCAGCTGGGCAGCTGGGCCTTCCACCAGCTCACCGGCCTGCTGATCAACATCCTCATCGCGTTCTTCCTGGCGCTCGCCATGGAGCCCGCGGTGAGCTGGATGTCCGCGCGCGGCATGCGCCGCGGACTGGCCACCTTCCTCGTCTTCCTCGTCGTACTGGTCGCGGCCGCGGGCTTCGTGACGCTGCTCGGCTCCATGCTCGCCGGCCAGATCGTCAAGATGGTCGAGGACTTCCCCGACTACCTGGACTCCGTGATCGCCTGGGTCAACGGCCACTTCCACACCGAGCTGCGACGGGTGGACGTCCAGGAGGGCCTGCTCCGCTCCGACTGGCTGCGCAACTACGTGCAGAACAGCGCCAGCGGCGTCCTGGACGTGTCCGCCCAGGTCCTCGGCGGCCTCTTCCAGCTGCTGACCATCCTGCTGTTCTCGTTCTACTTCGCCGCCGACGGCCCCCGGCTGCGGCGCGGCCTCTGTTCCGTCCTGCCGCCCGCCCGGCAGGCCGAGGTCCTGCGCGCGTGGGAGATCGCCGTGGACAAGACCGGCGGCTACCTCTACTCGCGCGGTCTGATGGCGCTGATCTCCGGCATCGCGCACTACGTCCTGCTGGAGATCCTGGAGGTGCCCTACGCGCCCGCGCTCGCCGTGTGGGTGGGCCTGGTGTCGCAGTTCATCCCGACCATCGGCACCTATCTCGCGGGTGCCCTGCCCATGTTGATCGCCTTCACGGTCAACCCCTGGTACGCGCTGTGGGTCCTGGGCTTCGTGGTTGTCTACCAGCAGTTCGAGAACTACATGCTGCAGCCCAAGCTGACGTCGAAGACGGTGGACATCCACCCCGCGGTCGCCTTCGGCTCGGTCATCGCGGGCACCGCCCTCCTGGGCGCCGTCGGCGCGCTGATCGCCATCCCGGCGGTCGCCACGCTGCAGGCGTTCCTCGGGGCGTACGTCAAGCGGTACGACGTCACGGACGATCCGCGCGTCCACGGGCACCGCGACCGCCGCGGGGCGGGGGCCGGGGCGTTCACGCGCATACGCAAGCTCTGGGCCCGGCGCCCGGACGCCGCGCCTCCCTCGGGCGGCTCCGGGGAAGGCGGGTCCGGTGGCTCCGGGGGCAGCGGCTCCGCCTGAGCCGCCACCGGCGCCGTACGACGAGCCCCCGGGTCAGTACGTCAGGCCGGCCCACACCCCGGCGGCGGCGACGGCGGCCGCGTAGCAGCCCACCGCCACGGCCACGATCCGCCGCCGTACCGTCGCGTCCCACGACGTCGAGGCGAGCAGCCGGGCCAGGGCCGGCAGCACCAGGACGGCGTGCAGACCCATCCCGTGCAGCGGCTTGAGCGGCGCCGTCGAGTGGTAGGCCGCCTCCTGGTGGCCGGTCCGGGTGAGGACCACGCCGCGCGCGATCATCGCGGCCCCCGAAGCCAGTCCGACGAGCAGCACCGCGAACCCGGACCGCACGGCGAGGGCCATGCCCGCCGGTCCCGCGGGCCGGTGGCGGAACGACACGACCGCGAACACGGTCAGCAGCACCACCAGGACACCGCCGCCCACCGCGAGGGACATCGACACGGCCGTGTCGAACGGCGTCTCCATGTCGAGGTGCGAGGGCACTCCGCGCCACGCCTGAAGGGTGATGCCGGCGACCTCGAGGACGCAGTCGGCGGCGAAAACGGCGAGCAGCGCGGCGCGCGTCCCCGGCCGGACGCGCAGGTACGAGGTGATCCAGGAGACCGCGATCAGCGTGACTCCGAAGGACAGCCCGAACGTCACCGGCTTGCGCCAGGAGACCGGCCCGTCCCAGGGGCCGCCGTCCACGGCGAACACCACCAGGTGCACGAGGCCGGAGAGGCTCAGGAGAAGACCGGTCGCGTGGCACGCGCGTATCACGGCGGACCGCTCGGGCTGGGCGGGCGGCGTTTCCGCCGCGGCCCCGGTGCCGGTGCCGGTGGCTGCTGGGGCTCGGGTGGTCCCTTCGTCGCGCATGGGACGAGCCTGGCCCGGGACCCGCCGCCCGGTCGTCGTCCGCGCGGAGACACCCGCCGTACGCCCCGGGGAGCAGGAGCCCCGGCCGCGGCCGGGATCAGCCCTGGGGTTCCTGCGGGTTGGCGTCTACCTCGCGCAGGTTCCGGTCCTTGGTCTCCGTACGGGTCTCCGTGCGGTGGCCACGGGCGATGTAGTCCCGGACCACCGCCTCGACGGCGTCCTGGGGCGAGCCGATGCCCGCCAGGACCATCACCTCCACCACCAGTTCGGCGTCGAGACTGATGCTGACCTTGGCCATGGGTCCCCTCCTCGCGCGGCGTGCGCGCACTCTAGCCGCCGGTACCGCGGACGCGGAGACGTACGCTCGGAGGTGCCGCGTGGTGCGCTTGACACGAAAATCGAACATCCATTCTCATGGAGGCTTCGGCGGGGCTCGTGACGGGCGATTCGACTGGGTTTGGACGGAGAAGTGCCCAAGTTATCCACAGGCCGGAGCCGCATCGAGGCCCATTGTCAGTGGCAGGCATTAGCGTCTTTGACGTGAAGCGATCGAATCAAGCAAACCGGGTGGAACCCATGGCAGGAACCGACCGCGAGAAGGCCCTGGACGCCGCGCTCGCACAGATTGAACGGCAGTTCGGCAAGGGCGCGGTCATGCGCATGGGCGAGCGGCCGAACGAGCCCATCGAGGTCATCCCGACCGGGTCGACCGCGCTCGACGTGGCCCTCGGCGTCGGCGGCCTCCCGCGCGGCCGTGTCGTGGAGGTCTACGGCCCCGAGTCCTCGGGCAAGACGACCCTGACCCTGCACGCGGTGGCGAACGCCCAGAAGGCCGGCGGCCAGGTCGCGTTCGTGGACGCCGAGCACGCCCTCGACCCCGAGTACGCCAAGAAGCTCGGCGTCGACATCGACAACCTGATCCTCTCCCAGCCGGACAACGGCGAGCAGGCCCTGGAGATCGTGGACATGCTGGTCCGCTCCGGCGCCCTCGACCTCATCGTCATCGACTCCGTCGCCGCGCTCGTCCCGCGCGCGGAGATCGAGGGCGAGATGGGCGACAGCCACGTCGGTCTGCAGGCCCGGCTGATGAGCCAGGCCCTGCGGAAGATCACCAGCGCGCTCAACCAGTCCAAGACCACCGCGATCTTCATCAACCAGCTCCGCGAGAAGATCGGCGTGATGTTCGGCTCCCCGGAGACCACGACCGGTGGCCGGGCGCTGAAGTTCTACGCCTCCGTGCGCATCGACATCCGCCGCATCGAGACGCTGAAGGACGGCACGGACGCGGTCGGCAACCGCACCCGCTGCAAGGTCGTCAAGAACAAGGTCGCGCCGCCCTTCAAGCAGGCCGAGTTCGATATCCTGTACGGCCACGGCATCAGCCGCGAGGGCGGTCTGATCGACATGGGCGTGGAGCACGGCTTCGTCCGCAAGGCCGGCGCCTGGTACACGTACGAGGGCGACCAGCTCGGCCAGGGCAAGGAGAACGCGCGCAACTTCCTGAAGGACAACCCCGACCTGGCCAACGAGATCGAGAAGAAGATCAAGGTCAAGCTGGGCGTCGGCGTGCGTCCCGAGGAGCCGGCCACCGAGCCGGGTACGGACGCCGCGGTCTCCGCCGTCCCGGCCGACGCCGCAGCGGCGGTCCCCGCCCCCGCGACGGCCAAGGTCACCAAGTCCAAGGCCGCGGCAGCCAAGAGCTGACCCGTGACACGACGAACCGACTGGGCCGAGTACGCCTCCCAGGACACTGTCGCGCCGGAGCGTGAACGGCGGAGACCGGGTGACGCGGACTCCGCCGGGGCGGACGGCGGCGGACACGGGGCGGACACACGCGCCGCCGGCCGGACCCGTGGGGCGGGCGGTCCCCGCGGGCGCCGTCGGCGCGAGGGCGCGGAGCCGTTCGCCGAGGACGGAGGTGCCACTTCCTCGTCGAGGGCCGAGAAGGGGGAGCCTCCGCGGGACCCGGTGGAGCAGGCACGGGCGATCTGCCTGCGCCTGCTCACCGGGACCCCGCGCACACGCAAGCAACTGGCCGACGCCCTGCGTAAACGGGAGATCCCGGACGAGGCCGCGGAGGAGGTGCTGTCCAGGTTCGAGGAGGTCGGCCTGATCAACGACAGTGCCTTCGCCGACGCCTGGGTGGAGTCCCGGCACCACGGCCGCGGACTGGCCCGGCGCGCTCTCGCCCGGGAACTGCGGACCAAGGGCGTCGACTCCACCCTCATCGACGCGGCGGTGTCCCAGCTGGACTCCGAGCAGGAGGAGGAGACCGCACGGGAGCTCGTCGCCCGCAAACTGCGCTCCACCCGCGGCCTCGACCGCGACAAGAGGCTGCGCCGCCTCGCCGGCATGCTGGCCCGCAAGGGCTACCCCGAGGGCATGGCCCTGCGGGTGGTCCGCCAGGCGCTGGAAGAGGAGGGCGAGGACACGGAGTTCCTCGGCGGCGAGGGCTTCTGACCGCGCGCGCCGCCGTCCGCGCACCGTCCCGGCCGCCCCAGGTGGGCTACGGCACGGCGACGGGAAGCCCCGCCGTCCGCCACGCCTGGAACCCGCCGACCAGATCGGTGGCCCGGTGCAGCCCCAGCCGGTGCAGGGACTCCGCGGCGAGGCTGGAGGCGTAACCCTCGTTGCACACCACCACGACACGCAGATCGTGGTCCGTCGCCTCGGGAACGCGATGGCTGCCCCGCGGGTCCATGCGCCACTCGAGTTCGTTGCGCTCGATCACCAGGGCGTCCGGAATCAGGCCGTCCGCGTCGCGCAGGGCGGCGTACCGGATGTCGACCAGCAGCGCCTCACCGGCCTTCGCGGCCTCGTACGCCGCGTGCGGTTCGATGCGGGTGTAGCCCCGGCGCACCCGCTCCAGCACCGTGTCGATCCCGATCTGTTCGCTCACTGCCAATCCTCCGGACGCTCGACCTCCTCCAGGCGCAGGACCTGGCCGCTGCGACTGTACCGACGGATCCGCGGCAGGGGCGGGAAGTACACGTGGACGGAGACCGCGTGCCGGTCGGGAGACTCGTTGAGCACCTCGTGCACGTGGTGCCGTCCGAAGGCGCGCCCCTTCCCGGCGGGCAGGCGACGCTCCCGGTCCACGCCGTCGGTGAGTTCCAGGGTCCTCCAGCCGTCGGTGGGCAGCCGGGCGGCCAGCGCGTTCTCCTTGAGCTCGCCGGCCGCGGTCACGAAGGCACCCACCGACTCCGCATGGTCGTGCCAGCCCGTCCCCGTGCCGGGCGGCCAGCCGATCAGCCAGGCCTCGCTGCCGCCGGGCCCCGCCAGCCGCACCCAGGTGCGGCCCTCGGGGTCGAGGGGGAGCGAGGCGATCAGCTCGTCGTCGGCGGCGACGCGCCGCACGAAGTCGAGGAGCTCGGCCTGGGTCGGCGCGGGCGCGCCGGGGGCCGTCGAGGCAGGGGCAGGGGAGGACACAGACACGGGTACCGTCCTGGGTGTTCGCGAGGAGCGCGCGGCGGCATGGCGAAGCGGGGCGCGCGAAGGAAGTGATGCGAAGTCAGCAGGACGGGCGACACACGCAGCCCGCGTAGCGGACGAGGTCCATGTGGACCCTCCGCCACAGGCGCACATCGGTGTCGGTCACGCTCCGGAGTAGACCATGACGGCGTGGGCCGGTCAACTCACCCCCACCATGCGGACGGCGGCCGACGACCACGGACGCCCCGACGGGCGACCGCCCGCCCCGGCCGCAACTCGACCGGCCGGCCGTCAGCGTGCCGGCGGCCGACCGCCGGCAACGGGCCGCCGACACCTCACGGGCGCCCGCTCAGCGGGCGCCGGCCGCGGCTCCCGCCTTCCTCGCCCCGCCCAGCGCCGCCTCGGCCGCCGTGTAGAGGTCGGCGGGACGCACCCCGTTCAGTGCCGTGACCAGGACTCCGTCGGGACGCACCAGCAGCACCGTGTGCGCCGCGGCCCCGGGGTAACGCTCCGCGACCAGCAGCTCGGCATGGTGCGGCAGCGCCGTCACGGCCGCCGCCAGCCGGGGCATGACGCCGGCGGTCACCCAGTGCTTGCGGTCCCACACCCCCGTGCCCGGCGCGATCAGCACCACCAGCAGCGCACCGCGCCCCAGCCGGTCCCGCAGCCGCACGAACGTGCCGTCCTCGGCCGTGACCCGCACGTCGGTGACGGGAGAACCCGGCGTCGTGCCGACGGCCACCTCGCCGTCGAGGGGAGCCGGCATGAGCGGCGAACCGGCGTACGTCCCCGGCGCCCCGAGCGCGCCGCGCCCCAGGTGACCGTCGGCGAGCAGCGCGTCGTGACCCCGGGCCGAGCCGGGGACGTACGACCGCAGGCCCCCGCCGCCGCGCAGCAACGGCAGTACCTGGTCGGCGGCGCGCAACCGGACCGCGACGGCCGTGCGCCGCTCCTTCTGGTAGCTGTCGAGCAGCGCCTCCTGGGGTCCGTGGTGCCAGGCCAGGGCGAGCTTCCAGGCCAGGTTCTCGGTGTCCCGCAGCCCCTCGTCGAGGCCCTGAGTGCCCAGCGCGCCGAGCAGGTGCGCCGCGTCCCCGGCGAGGAACACGCGCCCCACCCGCCAGCGGCGGGCGAGCCGGTGGTGGACCGTGTGGACGCCGGTGTCGAGGAGTTCGTACGACGGAGTGGCCCCGGCCCGCCAGCCGGTGAGGGTCTCCCGGATGCGGTTCACCAGCAGCTCGGGCGTGACCAGGTCCGTGCCGGGCGGCAGCAGCCAGTCCAGGCGCCACACGCCGTCCGGCAGGGGGCGGCCGACGATCTCGCCGCCCGACGGACCGGACGTCCGCCAGGGCGGTGCGCGGTGCAGCAGTGCCTCGTCGGTCCAGGGGAAGCTCGGTGCGCAGCGCGGCGACGGCGTATCGTTCCACCGCCGTACGGCCGGGGAAGCGGATGTCCTGGAGCTTGCGCACGGTCGAGCGGGGGCCGTCGCAGCCGACCAGGTAACTGCCGCGCCACCAGGTGCCCTTGGGGCCGCGGGTGTGTGCGGTGATGCCGGACGTCTCCTGCTCGATGCCGTCCAGACGGCTGTCCGCCGCGACCTTCACGAGGGGCTCGCGGTCCAGGGCGGCGCGCAGGATCCCGGTCAGCACGTGCTGGGCGATGTGCAGCGGTGCCGGGTCGGTGTCGTCGAAGGAGACCTCGCGCGTCACCTGCCTGCGCCGCATCGCCCGCCATCCGGCCCAACGGAAACCGGCCTCGTCCAGAAAGGTCCCGGTGAGCCTCTCGACGAGGGCGACGACGTCATCGCTCAGGACGACGGTGCGCGCGGGACGCGGTTCGTCCTTGCCCGGACCCTCGTCGAGGACGACGCAGGGCACTTCCTGACGTGCCAGCGCCAGGGCGAGCGCGAGCCCGACGGGCCCCGCTCCGGCGATGATCACCGGATCCACGGTGCAGTGCCCCCTGCCTGTGACGGCGTCCCGGGGGACGTGGGTGAACAGGAAGTTGGAGCAGGGTGCACGGTCACAGAACGTATGCAACCCATTGCCACTGCTTGCGTCAAGCGAACGGAGGCAGTGGCGATCTTGCCACTGCCTCCGTCATGGTCGCACATTCTGACCAGGGGTCAGGTCTTGGCCACGCCGCCCCCGGCCGCCGGCGTTCCGGGCGTGCCGGCGTCGTCCACCCTGAGCACCGCCCCGGTCGACTTCTTCGCCCGCCGCAGCCGCCGCTCCAGCCAGCTGGCGAAGCTGGTGAGCGCGAAGTTGAGCGCGATGTAGATGAGGGCCACCACGGTGAAGCTCGCGATGGTGTTGGCGCCGTAGTAGGCACTCATCGTGTTGGCGGAGGACAGCAGCTCGGAGAAGGTCAGGACGGCGCCACCGAGGGCGGTGTCCTTCACGATCACGACCAGCTGGCTGACGATGGCCGGCAGCATCGCGGTGACCGCCTGCGGCAGCAGGATCAGCCGCATCACCTGGCCCTTGCGCAGGCCGATCGCCATCGCGCCCTCGGCCTGGCCCTTGGGCAGGGCCAGGATGCCCGACCGGACGATCTCGGCGAGGACGGAGGCGTTGTACAGCACGAGACCCGTGACGACCGCGTACAGCGGACGGTCGTCCGCGCTGACGCTGGTGTACTCGGCGAACAGGGCGAGGCCGAAGATCATCAGGACCAGCACGGGGATGGAACGGAAGAACTCGACCACGACGGCGGCCGGAACCCGCACCCAGGCGTGGTCGGACAGCCGGGCGATGCCGAGGACCGCACCGAGCGGCAGCGCGATCACCACCGCGAGCGCGGCGGCCTTCAGCGTGTTCTCCAGACCGGGCCAGATGTAGGTGGACCAGGCCTCGGTGCCCGAGAAGAACGGCTTCCACTTCTCCCCGTCGAGCTGGCCCTTGTCGGAGAGTGTGCTGAACACCCACCAGATCAGCGCCCCGAAGACGACGAGGAAGAGGACGTTGAACAGGATGTTGCGCCGCTTGGCGCGGGGGCCCTGGGCGTCGTAGAGAACGGAGCTCATCGCTTCACCGCCACCTTCTTGCCCACCCAGCCCAGGATCAGGCCGGTCGGCAGCGTCAGAATCACGAACCCGACGGCGATGACCGCGGAGATCAGCAGCAGCTGCGCCTCGTTCTCGATCATCTCCTTCATCAGCAGCGCCGCCTCGGCGACACCGATGGCGGCGGCCACCGTGGTGTTCTTGATGAGGGCGATCAGGACGTTCGCCAGGGGAACGACGGACGAGCGGAACGCCTGCGGCAGCACCACGAGCCGGAGCACCTGGCCGAAGCTCAGACCGATCGCCCGCGCCGCCTCCGCCTGCCCCACCGGCACCGTGTTGATGCCGGAGCGCAGCGCCTCGCACACGAAGGACGAGGTGTAGAGGGTCAGGCCGAGGACCGCGAGCCGGAAGTTGATCGTCTCGATGTCGTCGGAGCCGAGGCTGATGCCCAGGGTCTGGTTCAGGCCCAGTGACGCGAACAGGATGATGACGGTCAGGGGAATGTTCCGCACGATGTTCACGTACGCGGTCCCGAAGCCGCGCATCAGCGGCACCGGGCCCACCCGCATGGCGGCCAGTACGGTGCCCCAGATCAGGGAGCCGACGGCCGAGAGCGCAGCGAGCTGCACCGTCGTCCAGAAGGCTCCCAGCAGGTCGTAATCCTCAAGAAAGTCGAACACGATCTCCCGCGCTTTCGCGTGTAGGGAAGCCCGCCCCGGTGCGCCGCCCCTTCCGGAGGGCGGCGCACCCTGTCAGGCGCTGCTTCAGCTCTTGATGTCGCCGATCTTCGGCGCGGGCTCGTTCTTGTAGTTGGCCGGGCCGAGGTTGGTGTCCACGGCCTTCTGCCAGGACTTGTCGGCGACCATCTCCTCGAGGGCCTTGTTGATCTTGTCCTTGAGGTCGCTGCCCTTCTTGACGCCGATGCCGTAGTTCTCGTTGGTCATCTTGAAGGCGCCGAGCTTGAACTTGCCCTTGAACTGCGACTGGGAGGCGTAGCCGGCGAGGATCGAGTCGTCCGTGGTCAGCGCGTCGAGGGCGCCGGTCTGGAGACCGTTCAGGCAGGCGGAGTACGTCGGGAGGTTCTGCAGCTGGGCGTCGGGGGCCAGCTTCTTCTTGACGTTCTGGGCCGAGGTCGAGCCGGTGACCGAGCAGAGCTTGGCGTCGTTGAGGTCCTGCGGCGCCTTGATCTTGTCGTCGTCGGCGCGGAGCAGCACGTCCTGGTGGGCGAGCAGGTAGGGGCCGGCGAAGTCGACCTTCTCCTGGCGCTCCGGCGTGATCGAGTAGGTGGCGGCGATGAAGTCGACGTCACCGCGCTGCAGCATGGTCTCGCGGTCGGCGCTCTTCGACTCCTTCCACTCGATCTGGTCCTCGGTGTAGCCGAGCTTCTTCGCGACGTACGTGGCGACGTCGACGTCGAAGCCGGCGTAGCCGTCCGGGGTCTTCTGGCCGAGGCCCGGCTGGTCGAACTTGATGCCGATGGTGATCTTCTTGCCACCACCGGAACCGTTGTCGTCGCTGTCGTCGCCGCCGCACGCGGTGGCGGACAGGGCGAGGGCGAGGACGGCGGCCGAGGCGGCGGTGACCTTGCGGAGCTTCATGGTGAACATCCTTTGGCTGTGATCGAACTGCGATCGGACGATCAGAGGATCAAACGATCAGATGCGGGCCATCAGGGGCAGGTGGCGAGACGAACGGCGACGCGGTTCGCCGACGCCCGGCCAGGAGCGTCAGTGATGGAGGATCTTCGACAGGAAGTCCTTGGCACGGTCGCTGCGCGGGTTGCTGAAGAACTGCTCCGGCGCGGCCTCTTCGACGATGCGGCCGTCCGCCATGAACACCACGCGGTTGGCGGCGGACCGGGCGAACCCCATCTCGTGCGTGACCACGATCATGGTCATGCCGTCCTGGGCGAGCTGCCGCATGACCTCCAGGACCTCGTTGATCATCTCGGGGTCGAGAGCCGACGTCGGCTCGTCGAAGAGCATGACCTTCGGGTCCATGGCCAGGGCGCGCGCGATGGCGACACGCTGCTGCTGACCGCCGGAGAGCTGGGCCGGGTACTTGTCCGCCTGGGCGCCCACGCCGACCCGGTCGAGCAGGGCCCGGGCCTTCTCCTCGGCCTTCTTGGCGTCGACCTTGCGGACCTTGACCTGGCCCAGCGTGACGTTCTCGAGCACGGTCTTGTGCGCGAACAGGTTGAACGACTGGAAGACCATGCCGACGTCGGCGCGCAGCCGGGCCAGCTCCCTGCCCTCGGCGGGCAGCGGCTTGCCGTCGATCGTGATCGCGCCCGAGTCGATGGTCTCCAGGCGGTTGATGGTGCGGCACAGTGTGGACTTACCGGACCCGGAGGGCCCGATGACCACGACGACCTCGCCGCGGGTGATCGTCAGGTCGATGTCCTGGAGCACGTGCAGCGCGCCGAAGTGCTTGTTGACATTGCTCAGCACGACCAGTTCGCCGGTCGCGGCCACGTCTTCCTTGGCCACCGATACTTCGGTCATCGCTTTCGGGCTCCGTCCTCCTCGGTTTCGGAGGACAGTAGTAACGCCGAACGACCTGCGTCTCTACATCTGAGGGGAATCTGAGCATCACGATCCGATAGCAATCGGACACCCGTCGTAGCTCGGACGACCAGGGCACATATCGGCCGGATAACTTCGGGCGACTGCGGCCGGAAGCCTCTTGACGCCGCAGCCCTCCATCGGCGTCACTGCACTGGGCACGCGCGCGCGTGCACACGTCGCGCACACGCCGTCCACCCGTTCCGACGTACCCGCCCTGTTGTACCCGCCCCGATCGTACGGCCGATGAACCGAAGGAGGCCCGGATGAGACTGCTGCTCGTCGAGGACGACAACCACGTCGCGGCCGCGCTGTCCGCGGTCCTTGCCCGGCACGGCTTCGACGTCACCCACGCGCGCAACGGCGAGGAGGCGCTCCAGGCGCTCGTCCCCGAGGGCGACTGCTTCGGCGTCGTCCTGCTCGACCTCGGCCTGCCCGACCAGGACGGCTACGAGGTCTGCGGCAAGATCCGCAAGCGCACCGCCACCCCGGTGATCATGGTCACCGCCCGCTCCGACGTCCGCTCCCGCATCCACGGCCTCAATCTCGGCGCCGACGACTACGTGGTCAAGCCGTACGACACCGGCGAGCTGCTCGCCCGCATCCACGCCGTCAGCCGGCGCACCGCCCACGAGGACGTTCCGGGCACCGCCGAGGCCGTGGTGCGCCTGGGCGCCGTGCACATCGAACTGCCGACCCGCCAGGTCAGCGTCGGCGGGGCGGCCGTCCAGCTCACCCGCAAGGAGTTCGACCTCCTCGCCCTGCTCGCGCAGCGTCCCGGCGTGGTCTTCCGCCGGGAGCAGATCATCAGCGAGGTCTGGCGTACCAGCTGGGAGGGGACCGGGCGCACCCTGGAGGTGCACGTCGCCTCCCTGCGGTCCAAGCTGCGCATGCCGGCACTCATCGAGACCGTGCGCGGCGTCGGTTACCGCCTCGTCGCCCCCACCGCGTAGCGGGGCCGGGTGCGCACACGCCTGCTTCCGCTGCTCATCGTCCTGATGGCGGCCGTGCTGCTCGCCCTCGGCGTCCCGCTCGCCGTCAGCGTCGCCCGCGCCGAACAGCAGCGCGTCGTCGTCGACCGCATCGACGACACGGCACGCTTCGCGGCGCTCGCCCAGTTCGTCACCGAGTCCGCCCCGGGCGGCTCCCGCCCGACCACGACGGACGAGCGCCAGGAGACCCTGCAGACCGAGCTCACCAGCTACTACGAGGTCTACGACATCCGGGCGGGCGTCTTCTACCGCAACCAGATCCCCATGGCCAACGCGCCGACGACCTGGTTCCTCCCGCAGGCCGGCGAGGTGCGCGACGCCTTCGACGAGGCGCTGCTCAGCCGCCGCAGCCACGATCCGCAGCAGGTGTGGCCCTGGGAGGACGGCCGGCTCGTGGTGGCCTCGCCGGTCATCCGCGACGGGGACGTCGTCGCCGTCGTGGTCACCGACTCGCCCACCGACGCGATGCGGTCCCGGACCCTGCGCGGCTGGCTCGTCATCGGGGCCGGCGAGATCGCCGCCATGCTGCTCGCCGTGGGCGCCGCGCTCCGGCTGACCGGCTGGGTGCTCAGGCCGGTGCGCGTCCTCGACGCCACCACCCACGACATCGCCACCGGACGGCTGAAGTCCCGGGTCGCGCCCTCCGGGGGACCACCCGAGCTCAGGCGCCTGGCCAGGTCCTTCAACGAGATGGCCGACCACGTCGAGGACGTGCTGGAGCAGCAGCGCGCCTTCGTCGCGGACGCCTCGCACCAGCTGCGCAACCCCCTGTCCGCGCTGCTGCTGCGCATCGAACTGCTCGCACTCGAACTGCCCGAGGGCAACGAGGAGATCGCCTCCGTCCAGGCCGAGGGCAAGCGCCTCGCCCGGGTCCTGGACGACCTGCTCGACCTGGCGTTGGCCGAGCACAGCGAGGCCGACCTCAAGGTCACCGACATCGGCGCGCTGACGGCCGAGCGGCTGGCCGCCTGGTCACCGACAGCCGCGGCCAAGGGCGTACGGCTGGAGGGGGACTGCCCGCCGACCACGGGCTGGGCCGACCCGGTGACGCTGTCCAGCGCACTGGACGCGGTCATCGACAACGCGGTGAAGTTCACGCCGACCGGCGAGACCGTCGGCGTCACGGTCACCTCCACCGGCGGCACCACCACCGTCGAGGTCACCGACAACGGGCCCGGTCTGACCGACGAGGAGCTCGCCCGCGTCGGCGACCGCTTCTGGCGCAGCGGCCGGCACCAGAACATCAAGGGCTCGGGCCTCGGCCTGTCCATCTGCCGGGCACTGCTCGCGGCGGGCGACGGCTCGATCTCCTTCGCCCCCCACGAACCGCACGGACTGACCGTGACGGTCACGGTGCCGAGGTCGGGAGCGCGCAAGGGGCCCGGCCGGCCCTAGGGGGTGTCTGCCACATGCCCGCGGCGTCGCGGCGTGGCAGACACCCCCTAGAAGGCTCATGAAGATCTTGGGGTTCTGGCCCCGCCGCGTGAGCGGCGGGGCCAGACTCGTTTCGTGGTGATGGGGGAATGGGCCGGGGAGACGGTCGGGCCGGATGTGTGGGAGACCTGCCGGGAGTTGATCCCGGCCGGGAGTGTGTTCGCGTTCCTGGCCGAGCACCGTGGTGCGCTGTTCCCGGCGGAGATGTTCGCGGACATGTACCCCTCGGCGAACGGGCGGCCGAGTATGCCGCCGCAGATCCTCGCCTCGGCGATCACACTGCAGGCCCTGCACGGGCTGTCGGACTTCGAGACGGTCCAGGAGCTGCGGTGTGACCTGCGGTGGAAGGCCGCTTGCGGGCTCGGTCTGCATGACATGGCGTTCGACCCCTCGCTGCTGGCCTACTTCCGGCGCCGCCTTTCCCGCTCCGCCCGGCCCGACCGCGTCTTCGAGGCGGTGCGGGAGGTGGTCAAGGCCACCGGGGTCCTCAAGGGCAAGCACCGGCGGGCTCTGGACTCCACCGTGCTGGACGACGCGGTCGCCACCCAGGACACCGTCACCCAGCTGATCGCCGCCGTCCGCGCGGTGATCCGCGAAGTCCCCGGCGCCGACCGGGTCGCGGCCGTGCAGTGCACCGCCCATGACTACACCGATCCCGGCAAACCCCGCATCGCCTGGAATGACGAACAGGCCCGCGCCGCTCTCGTCGACGCCCTCGTCGGCGACGCGCTCAGGCTGCTGGGCCACCTTCCCGAGCAGGAACTGGGCGAGAGGGCCGCGAACGCGGTCGGCCTGCTGGCCCTGGTCGCCGGGCAGGACGTGGAGCCGGCCGAGGACTCCGACGGCCGCGACGGCCGCTGGCGCATCACCCGCGGCACCGCCTACGACCGGACCGTCTCCACCGTCGATCCTCAGTCCCGGCACGTCCACAAGAGCCGCACCCGCCGGCAGGACGGATACAAAGCCCACCTCGCGATCGAGCCGGAGACGGGGTTATACACCGCCGTCGCCCTCACACCCGGGGCCGGGCCCGAGCACCACGAGGCCAAGGTGGGCCTGGACCTGCTCGCCGACGAGGACACTGCCCTCGATCTCTTCGGCGACACCGCCTACTCCACCAGCGACGTCCGCCACACCCTTCAGCAGCAAGGTCACCGGCTGTTCCTCAAACCGGCCCCGCTGCGGCCGGCCGTCCCCGGCGGCTTCACCCCCGACGACTTCGCTATCGACACCACCGCCGCCACCGTGACCTGCCCGGCCGGACACACCGTTCCCCTCTCCGAGTCCGGAGGACAGCACCAGCAGCGCAAGGCCGCTTTCAAGGACCTGTGCTCCGGATGTCCCCTGCGCGAGCGGTGCACCAAGGCCAAGGCCGGACGCATCCTGACCATCCGCCCGCACCACGACCTCCAGGCAGCCGCCCGCGACCAGGCCGCCACCGACCCCGACTGGCAAGCCCACTACAGGCGCTGGAGACCCCCGGTCGAACGCGCCGTCGCCTGGCTCGTCCAGCACGGTAACCGCCGCCTGCGCTATCGCGGCACCATCGCCAACAACACCTGGCTACACACCCGAGCAGCAGCCCTCAACCTCCGCCGACTGATCAACCTCGGACTCACCCGAACAGGCAGCACCTGGACGATCAACCCAGCAACCGCATAGACCAAGGGGCCGCCCGGCCTACGGCCGGACAGCCCCTCACCAAGATCTTCATGAGTCTTCTAGGGCTTCACCGACCGGTAGTACCGCCGGGCGCCCTCGTGCAGCTCCAGCGGGTCCGTGTAGATCGCCGTCCGCAGGTCCACCAGCTGGGCGGAGTGCACGTGCGCCCCGATGCCGTCACGGCTGTCGAGCACCGCCCTGGTCAGCCATTCGGTGAGCCGCGGATCCATGTCCGCGCGCGTGATCAGCAGGTTGGACACCGCCATCGTCGGCACCACGGCACCGTTCTGGACCGTGGGGTACGCCGACTCCGGGATGTTGGTGGAGCGGTAGTAGCGGGTCGCGCCGCCGGACGCGTGCAGCTTGGCGACGAGATCGTCACCTATCGGTACGAAGCGGAAGGCGGACGTCTCGGCTATCTGCTTGAGGCCGTCCGTCGGCAGCCCGCCCGACCAGAAGAACGCGTCGATCTCGTGACCCAGCCGGCCCGGACCGGTGTCGATGCCGTCCGGCCGGGGCGTGATGTCCCGCTCCGGATCGATGCCGACGGCCCGCAGCAGCCGGGTGGCGATCAGGCGCACACCCGAGTTCAACGGGCCGACGGCCACCCGCTTGCCCCGCAGATCGGCGACGGACCGGATGTCCGAGCCGTTCGGGACGACGAGCTGCACGTAGTCGTCGTAGAGCCGGGTGACACCGCGCAGCCGCTCGGCGCCGGCCCGGTCGGCGATCTTGTAGGTCTCCACCGCGTCGGCCGCGGCGATGGTGAAGTCGGCCTCCCCGGAAGCGACCCGCTCGACGTTCTCCTGGGAGCCCGCACTGGTCATCAGCCGCACCTTCAGACCCGGCATGTCCTTGCGCAGCTCGGTGCGCAGCAGCTCGCCGTACTTCTGGTAGACCCCGGCGCGCGTGCCCGTGCTGAACGTGATCGTCCCGCTCGGCGGCTTCTCGCCCAGGGGCAGCAGCCACCAGAGCAGCAGCCCCAGGGCGACGACACCGGCGGCCGCGCCGGTGAGGGCCCGGCGACCGCCGGCACGGGAGAACATCGT
Source organism: Streptomyces sp. 63XJN7_1_ISO-PGPR-S23-121 (assembly GCF_056173025.1). Classification (NCBI taxonomy): domain Bacteria; kingdom Bacillati; phylum Actinomycetota; class Actinomycetes; order Kitasatosporales; family Streptomycetaceae; genus Streptomyces; species Streptomyces sp. 63XJN7_1_ISO-PGPR-S23-121. The sequence goes on from NZ_CM149653.1 coordinate 1,791,137, forward strand.
GGACATGCGCGCGATCCTGCCAGTCCGCATCCTTGCTGACCAGGGCCGGGCTCACACCCGGGGCCGCACGGGCGTGGGCGCGGTGCCGGCGCCGCTCGCTACAGTCGTCGGCATGAGCAGCTCCACGCCCGCCGACCTGGTCCGCGCGTTCCACCTGGCCCTCGGCCTGGACACCCGCAGCACGCCGACGGAGGTCGAGCCCGCCCTGGCCGCCCAGCGGGGCGCCCTGCTCGCCGAGGAGGCCGCGGAGGTCGCCGAGGTGTCGGTGACCGGCCCGCTCGACCGGCTTGCGCACGAGCTGGCCGACGTGGTCTACGTCGCCTACGGCACGGCCCTGGTCCACGGCATCGACCTCGACGCGGTGATCGCTGAGGTCCACCGCTCCAACATGACCAAGCGGGGCCCCGACGGCCTGGTGAGCCGCAGAGCCGACGGCAAGGTACTCAAGGGCGACCACTACGAGGCCCCGGACGTGGCGGGCGTACTGCGCCGGCAGGGGTGGCGGCCCGGGGCGCCGGACGTAACGCAGGACGCCTGACGCCGGCCGGGTCAGTCGCCGACCGACGCCTCGGCCTCCCTGGCCCGCGGCGTCCCCCCGGTCACCTCCGCGGGCCGGTCGGGATCGTTCCGGCGGCGGAACAGGCGCGACGCGAGCGGCTCGGTGAAGCGGGCGGTGAGGGGACCGAGGACGACCAGGATGAGGACGTACGCCGTGGCCAGCGGGCCCAGGGACGGCTCGATCCCGGCGGACACCGCCAGTCCGGCGATGACGATGGAGAACTCGCCGCGGGCCACCAGCGCGCCGCCCGTGCGCCATCGGCCCTTGACGGATATTCCGGCGCGCCGCGCCGCCCAGTACCCGGTCGCGATCTTCGTCACGGCGGTCAGCAGCGCCAGCGCCAGCGCCGGCAGCAGTACCGGCGGGATGCTGGCGGGGTCGGTGTGCAGTCCGAAGAAGACGAAGAAGACGGCGGCGAACAGATCCCGCAGCGGGCTCAGCAGCGTGTGCGCGCCCTCCGCGACCTCGCCGGACAGCGCGATGCCCACCAGGAAGGCCCCGACCGCGGCCGACACCTGGAGCTGCTGGGCGACGCCGGCGACCAGGATCGTCAGGCCCAGCACCACCAGCAGCAGCTTCTCCGGGTCGTCGCTGGAGACGAACCGGGAGATCAGCCGGCCGTAGCGGACCGCGACGAACAGGACCAGCCCGGCGGCGGCGAGCGCGACGGCCAGCGTGATGCTGCCCGTCATCAGCCCGGCGCCGGCCACCAGCGCGGTGACGATCGGCAGGTACACCGCCATCGCCAGGTCCTCCAGGACCAGCACGCTCAGGATCACCGGCGTCTCGCGGTTGCCGACCCGGCCCAGGTCGCCGAGGACCTTCGCGATGACGCCGGACGACGAGATCCAGGTGACGCCGGCCAGGACCACTGCGGCCACCGGACCCCAGCCCAGCAGCAGCGCGGCCACCGCACCGGGCACCGCGTTGAACGCGCAGTCGACGAGTCCGGCGGGATAGTGCGACTTCAGGTTGGTGACCAGGTCACCGGCCGTGTACTCCAGGCCGAGCATCAGCAGCAGCAGGATGACGCCGATCTCGGCGCCGGTCGCCACGAACTCCTCGCTCGCGCCGAGGGGCAGCAGCCCGCCCTCGCCGAAGGCCAGGCCGGCCAGCAGGTACAGCGGGATGGGGGACAGGCGGTAGCGGCCGGCGAACCGGCCGAGCAGCCCGAGCCCCAGGATGATGGAACCGAACTCGATCAGCAGAACCGCGGAGTGCACAGGCTCACTCCTGCCCGAGTATCGCCGCGGCGGTGTCGACGCCCTCACGGGTGCCGATGACGATCAGGATGTCACCACCAGACAGCCGGAAGTCCGGTGCCGGCGACGGAATCGCCTCGGCCCGCCGCAGCACGGCCACGATCGACGCTCCTGTGTCGGTGCGCATCCGGGTGTCGCCCAGGACCCGCCCGTTCCAGCGGGACGTCGCGGACACCTCGATCCGCTCGGCGACCAGCCCCAGATCGGTCGTGTACAGCAGGCTCGCGCTGTGGTGGGACGGCTTCAGCGTGTCGATCAGCGCGCCCGCCTCCTGCCCGGTGAGCCGGAGCGAGTGGGCGCAGGAGTCGGGGTCGTCGGCCCGGTACACGTTCACCGTGCGGGCGCCGTCGCGGTGCGCCACCACCGACAGATGGCGGTGTTCACGGGTCACCAGGTCGTACTGCACCCCGATACCCGGTAGCGGCGTCGCCCTCAGGCGTGGAGCGGACACGAGTCTTCCCCTCATTCGTCCTGCATGTCTTGCTGCGCTTTTCCGCACGTACCCGACGTGCTCGCGACCTCGCCATGCTGTCACCCGCACGTACGGTGGCGGTATGGGTGTCGTGACGGATATACGCGGCCGGTCCCGGACGGCGAGACTGGTTCCGGCCGTGTTGCGTGCGAGGGCCGGGAGGAGCGGAAAGCGGACCGTGTCGCTGTTCTGGCGGATCTTCTCTCTCAATGCGGCGGGCCTGGTCGCGGCCACCGCGCTGCTGCTGGGACCGGTCACCGTCTCGACGCCCGTCCTGCCGCACGAGGCCCTGATCCTGCTCGGCGGCCTCACCGCCCTGCTGGCCGGCAACGCCGTCGTCCTGCGGCTGGGACTCACCCCGCTGCACCGGCTGGGCCGCGCCATGAGCACCGCCGACCTGCTCGTGCCAGGCACCCGCCCGGAGGTCGCCGGACCGGCCGAGGCCGCCGAGCTGATCGCCACGTACAACACGATGCTCGACCGGCTCCAGGCCGAACGCGCCGCCGGCGCCGGGCGCGCCCTGCAGGCCCAGGAACGCGAGCGCCACCGCATCGCCCGGGAACTGCACGACGAGGTCGGCCAGACCCTCACCGCCGTCCTCCTCCAGCTCAAGCGCGTCGCCGACCGGGTGCCGGGCGAGCTGCGTGAGGAGGTGTCCCTCGCCCAGGAGGCCACCCGCGCCGGTCTGGACGAGATCCGCCGCATCGCGCGCCGGCTGCGCCCCGGCGTCCTGGAGGAGCTCGGCCTGGCCAGCGCCCTGCGCGCGCTCGCCGCCGAGTTCACCCACCACGGGCTCACCGTCGCCCACCACGTCCCCGGTGACCTGCCCCCGCTCACCCCGGAGGCGGAACTCGTGATCTACCGGGTCGCCCAGGAGGGCCTCACCAACACCGCCCGTCACGCCGCCGCCGACCGCGCCGGCCTCACCCTGCGCCCGCTGCCCGGCGGCATCGAACTGCTCGTCCGCGACAACGGCACCGGCCTCGGCACGGCCGCCGAGGGCGCCGGCATCCGGGGCATGCGCGAACGGGCCCTGCTGATCGGAGCCGAGATCCACTTCGAACCCGCCCCCGGAGGGGGCACCGACGTATGTCTGCGCGTCCCGGCGCCGGCCGGGGACCCGCCCGCTCCGGCCGCCGGCCGGCCCGGGGACCCGCCCGCGGACCCGGTCGCGGACCGCGCCGAAGACCCCACCGCGGACCCGGGCCCGGACCGCGCCGAAGACCGCGCCGAAGACCGCACCGGAGACCGCACCTGATGTCCGCACGGCCCCCCATCCGCGTCCTGCTCGCCGACGACCACACCCTCGTCCGCCGCGGAGTGCGCCTCATCCTCGACGGCGAACCGGACCTCACGGTCGTCGCGGAGGCCGGGGACGGCGCCGAGGCCGTCGCGGCGGCGCGGGCCACCGAGGTCGACCTCGCCGTCCTGGACGTCGCCATGCCCCGCATGACCGGCCTCCAGGCGGCCCGCGAACTCTCCCGCCGCCTGCCGCGGCTGCGCATCCTCATTCTGACCATGTACGACAACGAGCAGTATTTCTTCGAGGCCCTCAAGGCCGGTGCCTGCGGATACGTCCTCAAGTCCGTCGCCGACCGCGATCTGGTCGAGGCGTGCCGGGCGGCCGTGCGCGACGAGCCGTTCATCTACCCGGGCGCGGAGCGGGCCCTCGTCCGCTCCTACCTCGACCGCCTGCACAGCGGCGGCGGCCTGCCCGAGCGGCCCATCACCGAACGCGAGGAGGAGATCCTCAAGCTCGTCGCCGAGGGCCATACCTCCAAGGAGATCGGCGAGCTGCTGTTCATCAGCGCCAAGACCGTCGAACGCCACCGCGCGAACCTGCTGCAGAAACTGGGCGTCCGCGACCGTCTGGAACTCACCCGCTACGCGATCCGCGCGGGCCTCATCGAGCCCTGACCAGCCCTGACCAGCCGTGACCCCGGTTGTCCACAGGCGGCCCGGGCCACCGTCGCGGACCGCCTACCCTTAGTGCCATGAGCAGCATCGACCGGAGCCAGTCAGTGGGCGGCACGCGCACCTATGAAGTACGCACCTACGGGTGCCAGATGAACGTCCACGACTCCGAGCGATTGTCCGGGCTGCTGGAGGACGCGGGCTACGTCCGCGCCCCCGAGGGTTCCGACGGCGAGGCGGACGTCGTCGTCTTCAACACCTGCGCCGTGCGGGAGAACGCCGACAACAAGCTGTACGGCAACCTGGGACACCTCGCCCCGAAGAAGGCGAGCCGGCCCGGGATGCAGATCGCGGTCGGCGGCTGCCTGGCGCAGAAGGACCGCGACACCATCGTGAAGCGCGCCCCCTGGGTGGACGTCGTCTTCGGCACGCACAACATCGGCAAGCTGCCCGTCCTGCTCGAGCGCGCCCGCGTGCAGGAGGAGGCGCAGGTCGAGATCGCCGAGTCCCTGGAGGCGTTCCCGTCCACGCTGCCCACCCGGCGCGAGAGCGCCTACGCGGCCTGGGTCTCCATCTCCGTCGGCTGCAACAACACCTGCACCTTCTGCATCGTCCCGGCGCTGCGCGGCAAGGAGAAGGACCGCCGTCCCGGCGACATCCTCGCCGAGGTCGAGGCCCTGGTCGCCGAGGGCGTCTCCGAGATCACCCTGCTCGGCCAGAACGTGAACGCGTACGGCTCCGACATCGGCGACCGCGAGGCCTTCAGCAAGCTGCTGCGCGCCTGCGGGAACATCGAGGGCCTGGAGCGCGTCCGCTTCACCTCGCCGCACCCGCGCGACTTCACCGACGACGTCATCGCCGCCATGGCCGAGACGCCGAACGCGATGCCGCAGCTGCACATGCCGCTCCAGTCCGGCTCGGACCCGGTGCTGAAGGCGATGCGCCGCTCCTACCGGCAGGAGCGCTACCTGGGGATCATCGAGAAGGTGCGGGCCGCCATCCCGCACGCGGCGATCACCACCGACATCATCGTGGGCTTCCCCGGCGAGACCGAGGAGGACTTCCAGCAGACCCTGCACGTGGTCCGCGTGGCCCGGTTCGCCCAGGCGTACACCTTCCAGTACTCCAAGCGCCCCGGCACGCCGGCCGCCGAGATGGACGCCCAGATCCCCAAGGAGGTCGTGCAGGAGCGGTACGAGCGCCTCGTCGCCCTCCAGGAGGAGATCTCCTGGGAGGAGAACAAGAAGCAGGTCGGCCGCACGCTGGAGCTGATGGTCGCCGAGGGCGAGGGCCGCAAGGACGGCACCACCCACCGCCTCTCCGGCCGTGCCCCCGACAACCGCCTCGTGCACTTCACGAAGCCCGAGCAGGAGGTCCGCCCCGGCGACGTGGTGACCGTCGAGATCACCTACGCCGCCCCGCACCACCTCCTCGCCGAGGGCGCGGTGCTCGGCGTGCGCCGCACGCGTGCGGGGGACGCCTGGGAGAAGCGCAACGCCGCCGAGCAGGCCAAGCCCGTCGGCGTCATGCTGGGCCTGCCCGGGATCGGCGTGCCCGAGCCCCAGCCCGTCGTGGCGAGCGGCTGCGGCTGCGACTGACCGCAGGGCGCGGTGCCCCGCGCAGGGGCGCGGGGTTACGCTGCCGATCATGCTTGTCGCCGCCGCAGTCTGCCCCTGCCCGCCGCTCCTCGTGCCGGAGGTCGCCGCGGGTGCCGCACCCGAGCTGCACGCCGCGCGCGCCGCGTGCACGGACGCGCTGGGCGTGCTCGCCGCCGCCCGGCCCGACCGGCTCGTGGTCGTCGGCCCCACGCGGGATGCCGGGCCCGAGACCTATCCGGCGGGCACGCGCGGCTCGTTCCGGGGCTTCGGCGTGGACCTGGACGTGTGCCTCGGCGCGGACGAGGCTCCGGACGCCGGTCGGCTTCCCGCGCCCGAGCTGCCGTACGGCCTCGCCGTGGGCGCCTGGCTGCTGCGCCGGACCGGGTGGGCCGACGCCCCCGTCGAGGGACTCGGCGTCGGCGAGCACCTTCCCCCGGAGCGGTGCGCGGCCGTCGGCCGGGATGTCGCCGCGCGGTCGGCGCGGGTGGCGCTGCTGGTGCTCGGCGACGCCAGTGCCTGCCGCACCCTCAAGGCCCCCGGGTACCTGGACGAGCGGGCGGCCCCCTTCGACGCGGCGGCCGGGCGTGCCCTGGGGACGGCGGACGTGGCCGCCCTCGCGGCCCTGGACGCCGCACTGGCCCGCGAGCTGAAGGTGTCCGGGCGGGCGCCCTGGCAGGTCCTCGCGGGCGCGGCCGAGGGCACCGCCCTCACCGGCGCGCTGCTGTACGAGGACGCGCCGTACGGAGTGGGATACGTGGCGGCCGCCTGGTCCTAGGCCGCGTGGCGGGTGCGGGCCCGCCGGGAACGCGACGGCGGACGGCCGCGGAGCCGATCGGTTCCGCGGCCGTCCGTGTGCCGGCCGGCATGCCGCCGGTCCGCCCGCGCGGACGGTCAGGAGGCCGGCGGCGGCCCCGCGGGCGGTGGCCCGGCCGGAGGCGTGCTCCCGGGCGGAGTGCCGCCCGTGTCCGCGTCACCGTCCTTGCGGGCGAGTCGGTCCATGGCGCCCTTGGCCTTGCCCGTGCCCGAATGGATCCGGTCGCTGTACTTGCCCTTGGTCTTCTCGTCGACGGTCTTCGCCATCTTGTCGAGACCGCGGTCGATCTTGCCCCCGTGCTGCTGCGCGAGATCGGAGACCTTGCCCTTCGCCGGTCCCAGCTTGGCCTTCATGTTGTCCAGCAGACCCATGGTTCGCCTTCCCTCACGGGGCGGTCAGGTGCGGGCGCCCTTGTCGGCCTCGTTGTCGACGGCCTCCTCCGCGGACTGCTGCTTGGGAATGCCGACGCTCTCGGAGTCGGCGGCCTCCGCGGTGTCCGTGTCCGCCGCCTTTTCCCCGGTGGCGGCCGGAACGTTCGCGTCGTCCGCCTTCCCGTCCGTCGCGCTCCCGGAAGCCGGAGCCTCGGCCGGCCTCTCGGCGGCCGATGCCTCTTCCGTGATCTTCGACCTCCGAAAAATCCGTGCAAAAACGCCCATATCAACTCCATACGTTACTCGTGCGGGCGGCATCCCGCGGCATCCGGTGCGTCCGTTCGCGCGGTCGGGACCGACGGCCCCGGTGCACCGGGGGTGAGAACCCCGCAACGGGCAACGAGCCCGGCTGCGCACTGTCACGTAACTCGTTCGAGGGCCGGCCGCGAGGTTTGGGAGACTGGGGCGGTGAGCAGCGCACCCCCCGCACCCCGCGTCATCGCCGTCGTCGGTCCCACCGCGGCCGGAAAGTCCGATCTGGGCGTCTTCCTGGCCCAGCGGCTCGGCGGCGAGGTCGTCAACGCCGACTCCATGCAGCTCTACCGAGGGATGGACATCGGCACCGCCAAGCTGACGCCCGAGGAGCGGGGCGGCGTCCCGCACCACCTGCTCGACATCTGGGACGTGACCGTCACGGCCTCGGTCGCCGAGTACCAGCGCCTCGCCCGGGAGCGGATCGACGCGCTGCTGGCCGAGGGACGCTGGCCCGTCCTGGTCGGCGGCTCGGGGCTGTACGTCCGTGGCGCCGTCGACAACCTGAAGTTCCCCGGCACCGACCCCGAGGTCAGGACCCGGCTGGAGGAGGAACTCGCGCTGCGCGGCCCCGGGGCGCTGCACGCCCGTCTCGCGGCCGCCGACCCCGGGGCCGCGCAGGCGATCCTGCCCAGCAACGGGCGCCGCATCGTGCGGGCCCTGGAAGTGATCGAGATCACCGGCAAGCCGTTCACCGCCAACCTCCCCGGCCACGACTCGGTCTACGACACCGTGCAGATCGGCGTCGACGTGGCCCGCCCCGAACTGGACGAGCGCATCGCGCGCCGCGTCGACCGGATGTGGGAGGCCGGTCTGGTGGACGAGGTGCGGGCGCTGGAGGCCCGAGGGCTGCGCGAAGGGCGTACGGCGTCGCGCGCCCTGGGCTACCAGCAGGTGCTCGCCGCGCTCGCCGGCGAGTGCACGGCGGACGAGGCACGGGCCGAGACCGTCCGTGCCACCAAGCGCTTCGCGCGCCGTCAGGATTCGTGGTTCAGGCGCGACCCGCGGGTGCACTGGCTGAGTGGGGCCGTGGCGGACCGCGGGGAACTTCCGCGGCTCGCGCTGTCGTTGGTCGAACGACCGGTTACAGCCTGATCACGTGATGGCATCGGGACGCCCCGGCCGTCATCGCGGCCATCGGCGCCGTGCCATCATCGAGCTTCGATCGACCGAGTGAGTCCTAGTTGGGAGGGCGCGTGGCGATGGAGGCCGGCCCTCGTGACACCGCACCGAGCACCGAGCACGGCAGCGCCGACCACGGCGACGCGGAGCCGGACGGAGCGCGCCTGAGCCCCGACGGCCCCGACGAGACGCCGGACGGCGTGGCCGAGGACGGCCCCCTGCCCGAAGAGATGTACGGGGACGAGGTCGAGGTCGAACTGCGTCCGCAGCGCCGGCTGCGGATCTGGCAGCTCGCCCCCATCGTGTGCCTGGCCGCCCTCGGCTCCCTGATGTTCGCCTTCCCGCTCGCCTTCGACTTCGGCGACAGCGGGGCCGTGATCGCCATGCTGGGGCTGCTGATCTGCTCCTGCGCGGCCGGCTGGGGCATGATGGCCGCCCGCCGGGTCGGCCACACCTGGCCGGGCCTGCCGCAGCGCGGCTCGGGACGCCGCGCCGACTGGCGGGTGATCCTCGGGTACGTCCTGACGGTCGCCGCCGTCGTCGTCCTGGCCGTGTGGCGGGTCGCCCGCCTGCGCGGCTGACACCACCTGACTCAGGGCCCGGGCCGCACGCCGGCGGACGGCCGCCGGAGCGCGCACGGACTCATGAGCGCGGGCGCAGCCGTCTCGGACACCGGAGCGCCCGTCGTCGTGCCGCGGGTAAGCCGTACGATCGAGGGATGAGCACGCGGATCGCCTTCCTCAAGGGTCACGGCACCGAGAACGACTTCGTGATCGTCCCGGACCCGGAGAACGCCGTCGACCTGCCGCCCGCCGCCGTCGCCGCCCTGTGCGACCGCCGCGCGGGCATCGGCGGTGACGGACTGCTGCACGTGGTGCGGTCCGCGGAGCACCCCGAGGCCAAGGACATGGCGGCCGAGGCCGAGTGGTTCATGGACTACCGCAACGGCGACGGTTCCGTCGCCGAGATGTGCGGCAACGGCGTGCGGGTCTTCGCGCGCTACCTCCAGCACGCCGGCCACGTCACCGAGGGCGACCTCGCCGTCGCCACCCGAGGGGGCGTGAAGCGGGTGCACCTGGCCAAGAACGGTGACGTCACCGTCGGCATGGGCCGGGCGCTGCTGCCCGGCGGCGACGTCGAGGTGAGTGTCGGGGAGCGCAGCTGGCCCGCGCGGAACGTGAACATGGGCAATCCGCACGCCGTGGCCTTCGTCGCCGACCTGGCGCACGCGGGCACCCTGTACGACCCGCCGCCGTACCGGCCGGCCGAGGCCTACCCGGACGGGGTGAACGTCGAGTTCGTGGTCGACCGGGCGCCCCGTCACGTGGCGATGCGCGTGCACGAGCGCGGCTCCGGGGAGACCCGTTCCTGCGGCACCGGGGCCTGTGCCGTCGCCGTCGCCACCGCCCGCAGGGACGGTGCCGACCCGGCGGTCACCGGCACCCCGGTGACGTACACCGTCGACGTGCCCGGCGGCACCCTGGTGATCACCGAACGGCCCGACGGCGAGATCGAGATGACCGGCCCCGCGGTGATCGTGGCCGAGGGCGGCATCGACGCGACGTGGCTGGAGGAGGTCCTGACCTGAACCACAGCCCGGTCCAAGACACTCAGTGCGAAAACGTAAACCCTCGGGCCTTCGCTCGAATGGGTGATCCGTTTCACGCTCGGCGAGAGGCGGTCGGCGGTACGTGATCGGCTCGATAGCATCAAGCACCGGCCCGGACGGGGGAGCGATGCCATCCCCTGAGCCGTGTCCGCCCTGGGGCACCCCGTCCGCCGGTCCGTGCAGCCGGAGGTGCCCATGAATGCGGAGGCCGTGAATCCCGCGAGCCCAGGCCCTGTGACGCCGCCGGCCACCGGCGCCGGCACCCCGGCGGCGCCCCGCAGGAAGGCCAGGCCCCGGATCGACCTGCGCCGCCTCGGCCGCGCCGCGCTCCTCGGCTCCGCCTCGCGCGGCCGGCTGCCCGACGCGATCGGCCACGTCGTCGAGGCCCACCGCGCCCACCATCCCGACGCCGACCTGGACCCCCTGCGCCGCGCCTACCTGCTGGCCGAGTCCTCGCACCGCGGCCAGATGCGCAAGAGCGGCGAGCCGTACATCACCCACCCGCTCGCCGTGACCCTGATCCTCGCCGAACTCGGCGCGGAGACCACGACCCTGACCGCCTCCCTGCTCCACGACACCGTCGAGGACACGGACGTGACCCTGGACCAGGTCGGCGCACAGTTCGGGGCCGAGGTCCGCTACCTCGTCGACGGCGTCACCAAACTGGAGAAGGTCGACTACGGCGCCGCCGCCGAGCCCGAGACCTTCCGCAAGATGCTCGTCGCCACCGGCAACGACGTCCGCGTGATGTCGATCAAACTCGCCGACCGCCTGCACAACATGCGCACCCTCGGCGTCATGCGCCAGGAGAAACAGGAGCGCATCGCCAGGGTCACCCGGGACGTCCTCATCCCGCTCGCCGAACGGCTCGGCGTCCAGGCGCTCAAGTCGGAGCTCGAGGACCTCGTCTTCGCGGTGCTGCATCCCGAGGAGCACGCGCACACGCGTGAGCTGATCGCCGAGAACGCGGCCCGCGCGGACGACCCGCTCGCCGCCGTCGCCGACGAGGTGCGCAGGGTGCTCCGCGACGCCGGCATCACCGCCGAGGTCCTCATCCGGCCCCGGCACTTCGTCTCCGTGCACCGCGTCTCCCGCAAGCGCGGCCCGCTCTCCGGCGCCGACTTCGGCCGCCTGCTGGTCCTCGTCCAGGAGGACGCCGACTGTTACGCCGTCCTCGGCGAACTGCACACGTGCATGACGCCCGTCGTCTCCGAGTTCAAGGACTTCATCGCCGTACCCAAGTTCAACCTGTACCAGTCGCTGCACACCGCCGTGGCCCGCGCACAGGACGGACAGGTCATCGAGGTCCTCATCCGCACCCACCAGATGCACAAGGTCGCCGAGGCCGGTGTCGTCGCGCTCGGCAACCCCTACGCCACACCGCCGGAGGAACAGGGCGCGGGCGACGGCGAGCGCGCCGACCCCACCCGGCCCGGCTGGCTGTCCCGGCTGCTCGACTGGCAGCGGGGCGCCCCCGACCCGGACACCTTCTGGTCCACCCTGCGCGAGGACCTCGCCCAGGACCGCGAGATCACCGTCTTCCGCCCGGACGGCGGCACCCTCGGCCTGCCCGAGGGCGCGACCTGCGTGGACGCCGCGTACGCCCAGTACGGCGAGGACGCGCACGCGGCCATGGGGGCCTACGTCAACGGCCGCCTCGCGACCATGAGCACCGTGCTCCGCGACGGCGACACCGTGCAGCTCCTGATGGGGCAGGACCCCGCCTCCGAGCCCTCCCGGGAATGGCTGGAGCACGCCCACACCCCCGCCGCCCGGATCGCCATCCAGCGCCGGCTCGCGGCCCGGCCGGCGCTCGCCGACACCGATGACGCCGCCCACGGCCGGGCGGCCGCCCCGGCGCCGGTGGCGGACGAGCCCGCCCCCCGCCCGACGGCCGGCGGACCGGCGACCCGCCCCGAGCCCGCCGACGTGCTCGTCGACCGGCCCGGCGCGACCGTACGGCTGGCCCGCTGCTGCACCCCCGTACCGCCCGACGAGATTACCGGCTTCGCCGTGCGCGGGGGAGTGGTGACCGTGCACCGCGCTGAGTGCGCCGTGGTGGCGCGCATGAAGAGCGGGGGACGCCCGGAGGTCGGCGTGCGCTGGGGCGAGTCCAGCGAGTGCCGGGTCACGCTGCTCGCCGAATCGTTCGGCAGGCCGCACCTCCTGGCCGACCTCACCGAGGCCATGGCCCTCGAGGGCGCCGAGATCGTCTCCGCCACCGTCGAGCCCCCCGACCGTCAGCGCGTCCGCCACACCTACACCGTGCTGCTGCCCGACGCCGCCCGGCTGCCCTCCCTGATGCGCGCGATGCGCGACGTGGCCGGTGTCTACGACGTGAGCAGGGCCCAGCCGCAGCCGACGGGCGCCTGAGGCCGGAGCGGCCCGGGCGGACGCACCGGAGCGGTGTGCCCATTCGGGTGCTCCGGGCGCGCGCCGTCGCCGCGGCGCACACGCGCGCTGATAGCCGTGGGGGATGCCGCACACCCCTCACTTCCCGGCTGCCCCTCCCCGCACCCGCACGCGAAACCGCCGCCGGCTCCGGGCCGCGGCGCTGCTCGCCTCGGCCGTCTCCGTCTGCCTGGTCGCCGCGAGCGCCCCGCCGGCCCCGCTCGGCGTCGGCGACCGCCTCTTCCCGCACCTGGGCAACCCCGGGTACGACGTGACCGCGTACGACCTGTCCTTCACGTACGCCGGAAGCAACAGCGAGCCCCTGCGGGCCGTCACCACCATCGACGCCCGGACGACCGCCGACCTGGACCGGGTCAACCTCGACTTCGCCCACGGGAAGGTCGAGTCGGTCGAGGTCGACGGCGAACCCGCCGGCTTCGCCACGGCCGGCGAGGACCTCGTCGTCACCCCCGAGGAGCCGCTCGACCGGGGCGAGCGGACGCGGATCACCGTGCGGCACACCAGCGACCCCAAGGACCCCGAGGACCGGCCGGGCGGCTGGGTGCGCACCGCGGACGGGCTCGCCATGGCCAACCAGGCCGATGTCGCCCACCTGGTGTTCCCCTGCAACGACCACCCCTCCGACAAGGCCCGCTTCACCATCCGGGTCACCGCCCCCGACGGGCTCACGGCGGTGGCCAACGGACTGCCGGCCGCCGTGCACCGGTCCGGCGCGACGACCACCTGGACGTACCGGACCGCTCACCCCATGGCGACCGAACTGGCCCAGGTCTCCATCGGCCGCTCCACCGTGCTGCACCGCGCCGGCCCGCACGGACTGCCCGTCCGCGACGTCGTCCCCACGGAGCACCGCGCGGCACTCGAACCCTGGCTGAGGAAGACCCCCGGCCAGATCGCCTGGATGGAGAGCAAGGCCGGGCGCTACCCGTTCGAGACCTACGGCGTACTCATGGCCGACGCCACCACCGGCTTCGAACTCGAGACCCAGACGCTGTCCCTCTTCGAGCGGGAGCTGTTCGGCGACTCCGCCTACCCCCGCTGGTACGTCGAGTCGATCATGGTGCACGAGCTGTCCCACCAGTGGTTCGGCGACAGCGTCAGTCCGCACTCCTGGTCCGACCTCTGGCTCAACGAAGGGCACGCCACCTGGTACGAGGCCCTGTACGCCGAGGAGAAGGCGGACCGGCCCCTCGAGGCCAGGATGAAGGCCGCCTACGGCGCCTCCGACCGCTGGCGCGCGGCGGGCGGCCCGCCGGCCGCGCCCGAACCGCCGAAGAAGGGCAGCAAGATCGGCATCTTCCGGGCCAACGTCTACGACGGCGCCGCGCTCGTGCTCTACGCCCTGCGCCAGGAGATCGGCACCCCGGCCTTCGAACGCCTCGAACGGGAGTGGGTCGTCCGGTACCGGGACCGCTCGGCGACGACCGGGGACTTCGTGCGCCTCGCCTCCGAGATCGCCGGCCGTGACCTGGGCGGCTTCCTGAAGGGCTGGCTGTACGGCGCGAAGACCCCACCGATGCCCGGCCACCCCGACTGGCGGCCGACGGCGTCCGGCAAGGCACCGGCGGGCCCCACCGGCAAGGCGCGGGGAATAAGCCGGTGACGAGACGTCCCGTGCCGTGCGACCATCTTCGGGACGGCGCGGCACGGGCCGCGGGAATCTCCCCGGCGGCTCGCGCGTTGTGCAGAGTGCGGCGGTATCAGCGCCGCACGACAGGTTTCCCAGCTACGTAAGGATCCAATGACCTCCTCTTCTTCCCCCTCCCAGGACACCAAGCGTCTCGCGCAGACCTACCCCGAGGGCCTTCGGGCCGATGCCCTGATGGAAGAGGACGTCGCCTGGAGCCACGAGATCGACTCGGAATGGGACGGCGAGCAGTTCGACCGCTCCGACCGCGCGGCTCTGCGCCGGGTGGCAGGCCTGTCCACCGAGCTCGAGGACGTCACCGAGGTCGAGTACCGCCAGCTCCGCCTGGAGCGGGTCGTCCTCGTCGGCGTCTGGACCACGGGGACCGTGCAGGACGCGGAGAACTCCCTCGCGGAGCTCGCCGCCCTCGCCGAGACCGCGGGCGCGCTCGTGCTCGACGGCGTGATCCAGCGCCGGGACAAGCCCGACGCGGCCACCTACATCGGCTCCGGCAAGGCCCAGGAGCTGCGGGACGTCGTCCTCGAAACGGGCGCGGACACCGTCATCTGCGACGGTGAGCTCAGCCCGGGCCAGCTGATCCACCTCGAGGACGTCGTCAAGGTCAAGGTCATCGACCGCACGGCCCTGATCCTGGACATCTTCGCCCAGCACGCCAAGTCCCGTGAGGGCAAGGCGCAGGTCGCGCTCGCGCAGATGCAGTACATGCTGCCGCGGCTGCGCGGCTGGGGTCAGTCGCTGTCCCGGCAGATGGGCGGCGGCAAGGGCGGCGGCCTCGCCACCCGCGGCCCCGGTGAGACCAAGATCGAGACGGACCGGCGCCGGATCCGCGAGAAGATGGCGAAGATGCGCCGGGAGATCGCGGAGATGAAGACCGGCCGCGAGATCAAGCGCCAGGAACGCCGGCGCAACAAGGTGCCGTCCGTGGCCATCGCGGGCTACACCAACGCCGGCAAGTCCTCGCTGCTCAACCGCCTCACCGGCGCGGGCGTGCTGGTGGAGAACGCGCTGTTCGCCACCCTCGACCCGACCGTGCGCCGCGCGGAGACCCCGAGCGGCCGTCTCTACACCCTGGCGGACACCGTCGGATTCGTCCGGCACCTGCCGCACCACCTGGTCGAGGCGTTCCGCTCCACGATGGAGGAGGTCGGCGACTCCGACCTGATCCTGCACGTGGTGGACGGTTCGCACCCGACCCCGGAGGAGCAGCTGGCCGCCGTGCGCGAGGTGATCAGGGACGTCGGCGCCACCGACGTGCCCGAGATCGTCGTGATCAACAAGGCCGACATGGCCGACCCGCTGACGCTCCAGCGGCTGATGCGGATCGAGAAGCGGTCCATCGCCGTCTCGGCCCGAACCGGGCAGAACATCGACGAGCTGCTCGCGCTGATCGACAGCGAGCTGCCGCGCCCGTCGGTCGAGATCGAGGCGCTGGTGCCCTACACCCGCGGCAAGCTGGTGGCCCGCGCCCACGACGAGGGCGAGGTGATCTCCGAGGAGCACACCCCGGAGGGCACCCTGCTCAAGGTCCGGGTGCACGAGGAGCTGGCGGCGGAACTCACGCCGTACGCTCCGGCGCCGCTCGCCTGAGAGCCGTGACGACCGAGGGCCCGTCTCCCGCACCGGCGGGAGACGGGCCCTCGGTCCGTGCGGATCGGGTCCGTGAGGATCACTGACCGCCGTAGGCCCTGCTCATCTTCTGGTACATCGCCTCGGCCTGCGGACCCAGCCGCGGTCCCGCGAGCCAGGTGTTGTCCAGCGGGCCGATCGAGGTGTTCGAGACCAGTCTGGTCTCGCCGTCCACCACCCGGAACCACCCGCCGCCGGACGAACCGCCGGTCATGGTGCACCCGATGCGGTACATCGCCGGCAGCGACGGGCTCAGCGACAGCCGGCCGGGCCGGTCGACGCACTTGAACATCTCCAGGCCGTTGTACGGCGGTGCGGCCGGGTAGCCCCAGGCCCCCATGCTGCCGGCCTCGTCCGCGGACGGGGCGGAGAAGTCCACGTCCAGCGCGGCTCCCACCGTCTCCTCCAGCGACTTGCCGCCCTGCTCCGGCGTCACGTGCAGCACCGAGTAGTCGTACGCGGCCCCGTCACCGCCCGTCTCCGAACCGCCCTGGATCCACTGGTGCGTGGTCGAGGCCCAGTCGGCCCACCAAGTGCCGTACGGGGCCATCTCGACGGACGACGCGTCGGCCAGTTCCGCCTCCGACTTGCCGAGGTCGTTGTACGACGGCACGAAGGCGATGTTGCGGTACCAGCCGCCGCTGCCGCCCGCGTGCACGCAGTGGCCGGCCGTCCACACGAGGTTGGACTTCCCCGGGTGGTGCACGTCCGTGACGACGGTGCCGGAGCAGACCATCGGGCCCTCGGGCGAGTCGAAGAACACCTTGCCGACCGGTGCGGCGTTCTCGTGGTACGGCCGCTTCTCGGCCTGGGCCTCGACGGGCGCCGGCTCGGGATCGCTGACGCCCTGCCCGGCGACCGCGTCCTTGGTGGTGACCGTCTTGTCGGCCTCCTTGGCGGACTTCATCCGGTCCGGTTTCCACAGGCCTTCGATCATCGGGTTGACGAAGTCCTCGGCCGCACTGAGCCACTTGTCCCGGTCCCAGTCCTTCCAGCCCCCGTCCTCCCAGTCGTCGATGTCGATGCCGTGCTTCCTGAGCCGGTCCGCGAGGCCGGCCGGAATCCCGGTCCGGCCGTCGCCGCCGGTGCCGGCCGCCCGGGAAGTGCCGCCGCCCGGCCGGGCGTCGGCGTCCTGGCCGGAACCGCCGCAGGCGGTCGCGGTGAGCGCCAGAGCGGCGACCAGCCCGGCGGCGGCGAGTGCGGGGCGCCGCCGCCCGCCTCGTGGCGCGGCGGGCACAGGTGCGGAACGCATGGTTGAGATGACCCCCGTCGGAACGTACGAACCGCATGGAAGACGCGGCGGGGTGCCGGCGTCCGCCCGGCGCACCCCACCGCGCCGTGTGCTCAGCGTCCGGTCACTGACCGGCGAACTTGCCGCTGACCGCGTCGTACACGCCCTTGGCCTCCTGGCCCAGCCGCGGACCGGCCAGCCAGCCGGCCGTCACCGGGCCGATCGAGGTGTTGGACACGAGCGCGGGCTTGCCGTCGGAGCCCGTCGCGACCCAGCCGCCGCCGGACGAACCGCCGGTCATGGTGCAGCCGATGCGGTACATCGTCGGATCCGTGGCGGTCAGCGACAGCCGGCCCGGCTTGTCCGCGCACTGGAACAGCTTCTGCCCGTCGTACGGCGGCGCGGCCGGGTAACCGGTCGCGGTGATGCTCTCGACCTCCGGCACGGCGGGCGCCTTGAAGTCCACCGGCAGCGCGGCTCCGACCGTCTCCTCCAGCGACTTGCCGTCGCCCTTCTCGGGCGTCACGTGGATGACCGCGAAGTCGTACGAGGCGCCGTCGCCGCCCGTCGCACCGCCCTGCTCGATCCACTGGTCCGAGGTCTGCGCCCAGTCACCCCACCAGACGCCGTAGGGAGCGACCTCCTCCTTCGTCGCGCCCTCCAGATCGGCGTTCGACTTGCCGGCGTCGTTGTACGACGGCACGAAGGCGATGTTGCGGTACCAGCCGCCCTTCTTGCCCGCGTGCACGCAGTGGCCCGCCGTCCACACCAAATTCGACTTGCCGGGATGGGCCGGGTCCTTCACGACCGTCGCCGAGCAGACCATGGTGCCCCCGGGGGCGTCGAAGAGCACCTTGCCGGCCGTGGCGGCGTTCTCGTGGTACGACGGCGGCACGGCCACGGCCTGGACCGGCTGCGGCTCCGGGTCGGTGACTCCCTGGTCACCGGAGAGGTCGCTGTCGTCGACCTCCTGGTCCGGCTCCTCGGCCTCCCGCATGCGGTCCGGGTCCCAGAGGTCCTCGATGATCGGATTGACGAAGTCCTGCGCCTCGCGCAGCCAGTCGTCCTTGTTCCAGTTCTTCCAGGCGCCGTTCTTCCACTCGTCGACGTCGATCCCGTGTTCCTTGAGCTTGTCCTTGATGTGGTCCGGGATCCGGATCTCGCCGTTGCCGCCGTCCGCCACGGACGCGGAGGCGTCGCCGCCCGCCTCGTCGTCCCCCGACTCGCAGGCGGTGGCGGTGAGCACGAGTGCGGAGACGAGCGCCACGGCGGCCGGCAGGGAGGAGGTTCTGCGCCGCCCGCCTCTGTGCCCGCGCGTGCTGAACGACGGCCGTATGGATCGCATGGTGTTGACTCCCCCAGCTGTGAACGAGTGGTGCTGCGGCCGTACTTGCCGCCGGACCCGGGCAGGGCCCGCGCGGTCCGCACGGCGTCCTGGAACGGCACCACACACTATGCGGTCGCTGTGGGGGAGTTCCGACGGAACGGCAACGGTTACGTCACGGCAAGGATCTTGGGACAACCCGTAACCCGGTGAACGGCCCGGGGTTGGTAGCGGTGAGGGGCCTGCTGTCCGGACGCGGACCCCGTGACCAGGGCGGCGACGAGGCGACGGGACGCGACTCGCCTCCGGACAGCGGGAGGACGGAAAGCCGTGGCGGAGACCGCGTACGGGGAGTCGGCGGCCGACTGCGGGGACGCCGGACGGCGCCCCGAGAGCGAGGGGGCCGCTCGGGCGCCCGCCGTGTCCGGGGGCGCCCCGAAGCGACAGCCGGCGCGCGAGTCCGCCGCCCGTACCTACGCGCGTGCCCTGCCGATCGTGCCGGTCCGGGCCCGGGGCCTCACCATCGAGGGCGCGGACGGCCGGCGTTACCTGGACTGCGTCTCGGGCGCCGGGACGCTGGCCCTGGGACACAACCACCCCGTCGTGCTGGAGGCCGTCCGCAAGGTGCTCGACTCCGGGGCCCCGTTGCAGGTCATGAACCTCACCACCCCGGTGGAGGACGCCTTCGTCACCGAGCTGCTCCACACGCTGCCGCCCGGCCTGGCCGACCACGCGCGCGTGCGGTTCTGCGGCCCGGCCGGAACGGACGCGGTCGCCGCCGCCGTCGGACTCGTCCGCGCCGCCACCGGGCGGAGCCGGGTCCTCGCCTTCACCGGCACCCACCACGCCCCGGGCGGCGACGAGTTCGCGTCACCCCGCGGCACCGGCGGCGCGCGGATCGTGCGCCTGCCCTATCCGCGGGACCACCACCGCCCGCCCGGCACCGACGGCGGGCGCGGCGCCGGACCCGCCGCACGCCACGCCGAGTCGGTGCTCGACGACCGGCCGGCGGAGCAGGTACCGCCCGCCGGGCTGATCCTCGAACCGGTGCACGTCGGGGACGGGGTGGAGCCCGCCCCCGACGCCTGGATGCGGTGCATGCGGCGGATCACGGCCGAGCGGTCCGTGCCGCTGATCGCCGACGAGACCGAGACGGGAGTCGGACGGACCGGAGCCCTCTGGGCCGTGGAGCACAGCGGGATCACCCCCGACGTCCTCGTCCTGTCCAAGGCGATCGGCGGCGGCCTGCCGCTGGCCGCCGTCGTCCACCACGAGGACCTGCTCGCGGGGGACTCCGGCGCCGGCACCTTCCGCGGCAACCAACTCGCCCTGGCCGCGGGCACGGCCACCCTCGCCCACGTCCGCACCCAGCGGCTCGCCGACCACGCCGCCGCGCTCGGTGCCCGGATGCTGGCCCGGCTGCGGAAGCTCGCCGAAGAGGTCCCCTGCGTCGGTGACGTGCGCGGGCGGGGACTGATGATCGGGATCGGGCTGGTGGCGGCGGACGGCGAGCGCGGCCCCGCCGCCGACGCGACCGAGGCCCGCCCCGCCGCCCCGGAAACGGCCGCCGCCGTGCAGCGGGAGTGCCTGCGACGCGGGCTCGTCGTGGACCGCACGGGCCCGTTCGCGAGCGTCGTACGGCTGCTGCCGCCGCTGACCATCACCGATGAGCAGGCGACGGCGGTGCTGGACCGGCTGGCCGACGCGGTCCAGGCGGTGGCCGCGGCCCCGCCACCCGGTACGGGCCACGGCCCGTCCCACGGGCCGGGCGCTCCGCGCTGAACCCGACCGCCCACGACGCCGCCCCCGACACAGCACCTCAGCGAGGACCCGCGTTGCACACCACCCCCACCCCCGCCCCCGCGCCCGCCACCGCCGCCGTCCCGGCGCCCCCGCGCCACTCGGACCCGGACCGTCCCGACCCGCACGACGCCGCCCAGGCCGCCGCCGTGGGGAACCTGCTGCGCTGCTGGATCCGTGAGGCCGGCCTGCCGGAGCCGGCCGACGGGCCCCTGCGCATTCCGCTGCCCGCCAGCGGCACCGCCCTGCTCGTCCCCGTCCGCTACTGGTCCCCGACCGGCCGGCACCGCTTCGGCCCCCCGTGCCTGACCGGCGCGCCCGCGTCCGCGCCCCCGGTGGACGCGGTGACGGTCGCCGCGCTCCTCGCGAGGGAGACGGCCGGGGGAGCGGGCACCCACGGCACCGACCTCGTCGCGCGCGTGGCCGACTCCGCCCGCCGCACCGCCCACTTCCTCCGCGACCGCAGCGAGCGCCCCGGCGACGGCCCCGACCTCTTCCTCGCCGCCGAACAGGCCCTCCTCCTCGGGCACCCCCTCCACCCCACCCCGAAGAGCCGCGAGGGGCTCACCGACGCCGAGGCCCGGCTCTACTCACCCGAACTGCGCGGCTCCTTCCCGCTGCACTGGCTGGCCGTCGCGCCCTCCGTGCTCGCCACCGACTCGGCCTGGACCGAGCAGGGCCGCCCGGTCGCCGCGCCCCGGCTCACCGCACGCCTCGCCGGAACGGGCCTGGCCCTGCCCGACGGCTACGCGGCCCTGCCCCTGCACCCCTGGCAGTTCCGCGAGGTCAGGCACCGGCCCGGGACACAGGCCCTGCTGGACGCCGGACTGCTGCGTGACCTCGGGCCCCACGGCGACCGCTGGTACCCCACGTCGTCCCTGCGGACCGTCCACCGAAGCGGTGCGCCGGCCATGCTCAAGCTGTCCCTGGCGCTGCACATCACCAACTCCCGCCGGGAGAACCTCCGCAAGGAACTCCACCGCGGCGTCGAGGTCCACCGTCTGCTGCGCGCCGGCCTGTCCCGGCGGTGGCAGGCCGCGCACCCGGACTTCGACATCGTCCGCGACCCCGCGTGGATCGCCGTCGACGGACCGGCCGGCACGCCCGTGCAGGGGCTCGACGCCGTCATCCGGCACAACCCCTTCCGGCCCTCGGACGACGTCTCCTGCGTCGCCGCACTGGCCGCCCCCGGCCCGCCCCGGCCGGCCGACGCGGCCGGTGGCGGCGGCCCCGCCCCGGTCTCCCGGCTCGGCGAGGTCGTCACCCGCCTCGCCTGGGGTACCGGCCGCCCGCGCGGCGCGGTCGCCGCCGAGTGGTTCCTGCGGTACCTCGAACACGTCGTCCACCCCGTGCTGTGGCTGGACGCGGAGGCCGGCATCGCCCTGGAGGCCCACCAGCAGAACACGCTGCTCCTGCTGGACGGCGACGGCTGGCCCGCCGGCGGCCGCTACCGCGACAACCAGGGCTACTACTTCCGCGAGTCCCGCCGCGCGGAGCTCGACGCACGGCTGCCCGGCATCGGCACCCGCAGCGACACCTTCGTCCCCGACGAGGTCACCGACGAACGCTTCGCCTACTACCTCGCCATCAACAACGTGTTCGGTCTCATCGGCGCCCTCGGCTCCCAGCACCTCGCCGACGAACGGCTGCTGCTCGCCGCCTTCCGCCGCTTCCTCACCCGGCTCGCCTCGGGCCCGGCCCCGCTGCGCGGCACGCTGCCCGCCCGCCTGCTCGACTCACCCGTCCTGCGCTGCAAGGCCAACCTGCTGACCCGCCTGCACGGCCTCGACGAACTCGTCGGCCCGGTCGACACCCAGTCCGTCTACGTCACGATCACCAACCCCCTGCACCCCTGAGCACCGACGACGCCCGACCCCGCCCCCCGAAAGGAGCGACACCGTGGCCTCCACCGACGCGAGCGCCGACGGCGGTACCGCTTCCGCCCCCCTCGGTACCGACCCGGAGCCCGGCACGGACACGGACGAGGACGAGGACGACACCCTCGACCTGCCCCTGCCCGAGGAGTTCGTCACGCTCTTCCGGGGCCGGCCGGCCGGCCCCGGCCCGGACGCGCGCGCCGGCGACGACCTGCTCGACCAGGTCGCCGGCTGGGGTCCGACCGCCACCGCCGAGGGCCTGTTCCAGCTGGTGCCCGTCCGGCTCGAACAGGACGCCGCGCTCATCAGCCGCTGGATGAACGACCCCACCGTCGCCGCCTACTGGGAGCTGACCGGGCCGCGGAGCGTGGCCGAGGCGCACCTGCGGGCCCAGCTCGAGGGCGACGGACGCAGCGTTCCGTGCCTCGGCCTGCTGGAGGGGGCACCGGTGAGCTACTGGGAGATCTACCGGGCCGACCTCGACCCGCTGGCCCGGTACTGTCCCGTCCGGCCGCACGACACGGGCGTCCACCTCCTCATCGGCGAGGACGCCGACCGCGGGCGGGGCCTCGGCACCACCCTGATCAGAGCCGTCGCCGGCCTCGTCCTCGCCAGGCGGCCCGGCTGCACACGCGTCCTCGCCGAGCCCGACCTGCGCAACACGCCCTCGGTCGCGGCCTTCCGGAGCGCCGGCTTCCAGCTCGCCGCCGAGGTCGACCTGCCCGGCAAGCGAGCCGCCCTCATGGTCCGGGACCGCGGTGCGCGAGCAGCGCCCCCGGGCCCGCCCGACCCGCCCCCGCCCGCCTAGGAGCCCACTCTTGCCCCCTTCGCCACCCCGGCCGCTTCCGTCCCCGCTCCATGCCGCCGTCACCCGTGTGTCAGTCCCGGGCCGTAGGGTGGTCGCGCTATGACGAAGCCCTCACTCCCCGAACTCCTGCACGCCGCCGTCGCCGCCGTCGGCGGCACGGAGCGTCCCGGCCAGGTGGCCATGGCCGAAGCCGTCGCGGAAGCGATCGACGACGGCTCCCATCTGCTGGTCCAGGCCGGCACCGGCACCGGCAAGTCGCTCGGCTACCTGGTGCCCGCGCTGGCGCACGGGGAGCGCGTCGTCGTGGCCACCGCGACGCTGGCCCTGCAGCGCCAGCTCGTGGAGCGGGACCTGCCGCGCACGGTCGACGCCCTGCACCCCCAGCTCCGCCGCCGTCCGGAGTTCGCGATGCTCAAGGGCCGGTCGAACTACCTGTGCCTGCACCGCCTCCACGAGGGCGTTCCGCAGGACGAGGAGGAGGGCCTGTTCGACCAGTTCGAGGCCGCCGCGCCCACCAGCAAGCTGGGCCAGGACCTGCTGCGGATGCGGGACTGGGCGGACGAGACGGAGACCGGCGACCGCGACGACCTCACGCCCGGCGTCTCCGACCGCGCCTGGTCGCAGGTGTCGGTGTCCTCGCGGGAGTGCCTGGGCGCCTCGAAGTGCGCCTACGGCGCGGAGTGCTTCGCGGAGACGGCCCGGGAGCGCGCCAAGCTCTCCGACGTCGTCGTCACCAACCACGCGCTGCTCGCGATCGACGCCATCGAGGGCGCGCCGGTCCTGCCGCAGCACGAGGTGCTGATCGTCGATGAGGCGCACGAGCTGGTGTCCCGGGTCACCGGCGTGGCCACCGGCGAACTCACTCCCGGCCAGGTCAACCGGGCGGTCAGGCGGGCCGCGAAGCTCGTCAACGAGAAGGCCGCCGACCAGCTCCAGACGGCCGCGGAGGGCTTCGAGCGTCTGATGGAGCTGGCCCTGCCCGGCCGGCTCGAGGAGATCCCGGAGGACCTCGGCTACGCCCTGATGGCACTGCGCGACGCCTGCCGCACGGTCATCTCCGCGATCGGCACCACCCGGGACAAGTCCGTGCAGGACGAGGACGCGGTCCGCAAGCAGGCGCTGGCCTCGGTGGAGTCCGTCCATGACGTGGCGGAGCGCATCACGCACGGCTCCGAGTGGGACGTCGTCTGGTACGAGCGGCACGAGCCCCGCGGCGGAGCCGCATATCGGCCCAGCGGCGCCTCTCTGCGCGTCGCCCCCATGTCCGTGTCGGGGCTGCTGCGCGAGAAGCTCTTCACCGACCGCTCCGTCGTGCTGACCTCGGCGACGCTCAAGCTGGGCGGCGATTTCAACGGTGTCGGCGCCTCGCTCGGTCTCGCTCCCGAGGGCACGGAGGGCGACGACGTGCCCCAGTGGAAGGGCGTCGACGTCGGCTCGCCCTTCGACTACCCCCGGCAGGGCATCCTGTACGTCGCCAAGCATCTGGCGCGGCCCGCGCGGGACGGCGACCGCGGCGACATGCTCGACGAGCTGACGGAACTCATCCAGGCGGCCGGCGGCCGCACGCTGGGCCTGTTCTCCTCGATGCGGGCGGCCCAGCTCGCCGCCGAGGAACTGCGGTCCCGCATCCCCGAGTACCCGATCCTTCTCCAGGGCGAGGAGACGCTCGGCGAGCTGATCAAGAACTTCGCCGCCGATCCGAAGACCTGTCTGTTCGGCACGCTGTCCCTGTGGCAGGGCGTGGACGTGCCCGGCCCCAGCTGCCAGCTGGTCGTCATGGACAAGATCCCGTTCCCGCGGCCCGACGATCCGCTGATGAGCGCACGCCAGAAGGCGGTCGAGGAGGCCGGCGGCAACGGCTTCATGGCGGTCGCCGCCACGCATGCCGCGCTGCTCATGGCGCAGGGCGCGGGGCGCCTCGTCCGGGCGTCGGGCGACCGGGGGGTGGTCGCGGTCCTGGACCAGCGGCTGGCCACGGCCCGGTACGGGAGCTATCTGAAGGCGTCCCTGCCCGACTTCTGGTTCACCACGGACCGTAACCAGGTGCGCAAGTCGCTGGCCGCCATCGACGCGGCGGCGCGGCAGGCGGAAGGCGGCTGACCGAGCCCGGACAGCGCAGGACCCCGGAACCGGCGCAGAGGTTCCGGGGCCCGGTCGGGGCGGCGGGCCGCAGTCGTGCGGGATCCGCCGGGCGTGGCGCTCAGACGCGACGCAGTACGGCCACCACCTTGCCGAGGATGGTCGCGTCGTCACCGGGGATGGGCTCGTACGCCGAGTTGTGCGGGAGGAGCCAGACGTGGCCGTCCTCGCGCTTGAAGCGCTTGACGGTGGCCTCGCCGTCGAGCATCGCGGCCACGATGTCGCCGTTCTCGGCGACCGGCTGGCGGCGGACCGTGACCCAGTCGCCGTCGCAGATGGCGGCCTCGATCATGGAGTCGCCGACGACTTTCAGGACGAAGAGCTCACCGTCACCGACCAGCTGGCGGGGCAGGGGGAAGACGTCCTCCACGGACTCCTCGGCGAGGATCGGGCCACCGGCCGCGATGCGTCCGACGAGAGGGACGTACGACGCGGCGGGCTTGCCGGCGGTGTCCGTGGGCTGCACGGAGGCGGCCTGGTCGGAACCGCGCACCTCGTAGGCGCGCGGGCGGTGCGGGTCACGGCGCAGGAATCCCTTGCGCTCCAGCGCCATCAGCTGGTGCGCGACGGAGGAGGTGCTGGAGAGGCCGACGGCCTGGCCGATCTCCCGCATCGACGGCGGGTAGCCACGTCGCTGCACGGAGTCCCTGATGACCTCGATCACCCGGCGCTGGCGGTCGGTGAGTCCCGAGCTGTCGGCCCGGATGCCGGGAGGTCGCCCCGGCAGGGAGCGCTTGGGCCCCTCGGGATTCATGGCGTCGCTCGTCGCGTGCACCGGCTCAGGTCGGCCCTGGGGGCGGTCCTGGGCAGTGATGGTGGCACTGTCGGCGGTGGTGGTCACGTCGGCCCCTCTCGATGGTCTCCCTGCTGCACAACGGTAGTAGCTTTCGAAAGGTTGCGCCAAACACACGTTCGAGTGAAAAAACGCGAATCGCCCGCCCGGAGCTGAAGTCTGGGTGTATGGCTCTCAGGTGCCCGGCGGACATAAGGGCCCATTGCTGTACTCTTCACCGCCGGGCGGTGACCTCGCCGGTGGTGCCCCAGTCTGCCATCAGGCATCCCGTTCGACGGGGACCGGCACTCATCTGTGCGGTAGTCCCACCGCCCCTCCTCGCGGCGCCCACCGTATCTCCGCATGCGCCGGGGCGGTACGGGCGCGCTCGGGGCGTACTCGCGCGCCCTGGGGGAAGTCGCTCTCCTGTGCGTACGGGCGCGACACGCGTGCAGAGCGTGAATACAGGGGCCAAGCCCCACATCTAGTGGTTGGATTGCGACAGCAGCCCACAAGTTGTGGTCCCCCCGGTCTTCGAGCCCGCCGCGATCGCCTATGCTTGGGGCTGCTTCGAGGGGCCTGAAGGGCCTCGTGAGGCTATTCGAGTCTGCTGTGAGGAGGGTTGGGATCTCATGCACTGCCCCTTCTGCAGGCACCCCGACAGCCGCGTCGTCGACAGTCGTACGACCGACGACGGAACGTCGATCCGCAGGCGCCGTCAGTGCCCCGACTGCTCCCGTCGCTTCACGACCGTGGAGACGTGCTCGCTCATGGTGGTGAAGCGGTCCGGTGTCACCGAGCCGTTCAGCCGCCTCAAGATCATCAGCGGTGTGCGCAAGGCCTGCCAGGGCCGGCCCGTCACCGAGGACGCGCTCGCCCAGCTCGGCCAGCGGGTCGAGGAGGCGGTGCGGGCCACCGGAAGCGCCGAGCTGACCACCCACGACGTGGGGCTGGCCATACTCGGCCCGCTGCAGGAGCTCGACCTCGTCGCCTATCTGCGGTTCGCCTCGGTCTACCGGGCGTTCGACTCGCTCGAGGACTTCGAGGCCGCGATCTCGGAGCTGAGGGAGGCGACGGGGCGTCCCGGCGAGGACGGCGACGGGGCCGGCGCGGGAAGCCGGGAAGACGACCGCGGGAACACGGGGACGGCACAGGTCCCCGAGCCCGCAGGCGCCGCCGACTGACAGGCGGGCCGGATCCGGACCCCGGTGGTCCGGGCCCGGCCGGTCGGCGGCGAGTGGAAGAAGACCTGCTGCGGGCGGAGTCACCGGTGCCCGCAGCACCAGACAGAACACCGTGCCACGGGAACAATCGGGGCACTTCAGGGCGTTTTCGCCCGTACAGGGAGGCGGCATGACAGAGACGGCGAGCGGTCCGGCACGGAGCTCCCGCGCCAAGGGCACCAAGGCGGGCAAGGGACTCCGTGTCGAGCGCGTCCACACCACTCCCGGGGTCCACCCCTACGACGAGGTGGCCTGGGAGCGCCGTGACGTCGTCATGACCAACTGGCGCGACGGCTCGGTCAACTTCGAGCAGCGCGGCGTCGAGTTCCCCGACTTCTGGTCGGTGAACGCGGTCAACATCGTCACCAGCAAGTACTTCCGGGGCGCCGTCGGCACCCCGCAGCGCGAGACCGGCCTCAAGCAGCTGATCGACCGCATCGTGAAGACGTACCGGAAGGCCGGTGAGGACCACAGGTACTTCGCCTCGCCCGCCGACGCCGAGATCTTCGAGCACGAGCTGGCCTACGCCCTCCTGCACCAGATCTTCAGCTTCAACAGCCCGGTCTGGTTCAACGTCGGCACGCCCCAGCCGCAGCAGGTCTCCGCCTGCTTCATCCTGTCCGTCGACGACTCCATGGAGTCGATCCTCGACTGGTACAAGGAAGAGGGCATGATCTTCAAGGGCGGCTCCGGTGCCGGCCTGAACCTCTCCCGCATCCGCTCCTCCAAGGAGCTGCTCTCCTCCGGCGGCAACGCCTCCGGCCCGGTCTCCTTCATGCGCGGTGCCGACGCCTCCGCCGGCACCATCAAGTCCGGTGGCGCCACCCGCCGCGCAGCCAAGATGGTCATCCTCGACGTCGACCACCCCGACGTGGAGGACTTCATCGAGACCAAGGTCAAGGAGGAGGAGAAGATCCGCGCCCTGCGCGACGCGGGCTTCGACATGGACCTGGGCGGGGACGACATCACCTCCGTCCAGTACCAGAACGCCAACAACTCGGTCCGTGTGAACGACGAGTTCATGAAGGCGGTCGAGCAGGGCGGGAAGTTCGGTCTGCGCGCGCGGATGACCGGTGAGGTTATCGAGGAGATCGAGGCCAAGTCCCTCTTCCGCAAGATGGCCGAGGCCGCCTGGGCCTGCGCCGACCCGGGCATCCAGTACGACGACACCATCAACCACTGGCACACCTGCCCGGAGTCCGGCCGGATCAACGGCTCGAACCCCTGCAGCGAGTACATGCACCTGGACAACACGTCCTGCAACCTGGCCTCGCTGAACCTGATGAAGTTCCTCAAGGACGACGGCCTGGGCAACCAGTCCTTCGAGACCGAGCGCTTCCAGAAGGTCGTCGAGCTGGTCATCACCGCGATGGACATCTCGATCTGCTTCGCGGACTTCCCGACCCAGAAGATCGGCGAGAACACCCGCGCCTTCCGCCAGCTGGGCATCGGCTACGCCAACCTCGGCGCCCTGCTGATGGCCACCGGCCATGCCTACGACTCCGACGGCGGCCGCGCCCTCGCCGGTGCCATCACCTCCCTGATGACCGGCACGGCCTACCGCCGATCCGCCGAGCTCGCCGCGGTCGTCGGCACGTACGACGGCTACGCCCGCAACGCGGACGCCCACCAGCGCGTCATGAAGCAGCACTCCGACGCCAACGGCACCGCCGTGCGCATGGACGACCTCGACACCCCGGTGTGGGCCGCCGCCACCGAGGCCTGGCAGGACGTGCTGCGCCTCGGCGAGAAGAACGGTTTCCGTAACTCGCAGGCGTCCGTGCTCGCCCCGACCGGCACCATCGGTCTGGCCATGTCCTGCGACACCACCGGTGTCGAGCCCGACCTCGCCCTGGTCAAGTTCAAGAAGCTGGTCGGCGGCGGCTCGATGCAGATCGTCAACGGCACCGTGCCGCAGGCCCTGCGCCGCCTGGGCTACCAGGAGGAGCAGATCGAGGCGGTCGTCGCCCACATCGCCGAGAACGGCAACGTGATCGACGCCCCCGGCCTCAAGCCCGAGCACTACGAGGTCTTCGACTGCGCCATGGGCGAGCGCGCCATCTCCCCGATGGGCCACGTCCGCATGATGGCCGCGATCCAGCCGTGGATCTCCGGCGCCATCTCCAAGACGGTCAACATGCCGGAGACGGCGACCGTCGAGGAGGTCGAGGAGATCTACTACGAGGCCTGGAAGCTCGGCGTCAAGGCGCTCGCGATCTACCGGGACAACTGCAAGGTCGGCCAGCCGCTCTCCGCGAAGACCAAGTCGGCCAAGGACACGGAGAAGGCCGAGGTCACCGAGAAGGCCGAGGAGACGATCCGCGCCGCGGTCGAGAAGGTGGTCGAGTACCGCCCGGTCCGCAAGCGCCTCCCGAAGGGCCGCCCCGGCATCACCACCTCGTTCACGGTCGGTGGCGCCGAGGGCTACATGACCGCCAACTCCTACCCGGACGACGGTCTCGGCGAGGTCTTCCTGAAGATGTCCAAGCAGGGCTCGACTCTCGCGGGCATGATGGACGCCTTCTCCATCGCGGTCTCCGTCGGCCTCCAGTACGGCGTGCCGCTGGAGACGTACGTCTCGAAGTTCACCAACATGCGCTTCGAGCCGGCCGGCATGACGGACGACCCGGACGTGCGGATGGCGCAGTCGATCGTCGACTACATCTTCCGCCGCCTGGCGCTGGACTTCCTGCCCTTCGAGACCCGCTCCGCGCTCGGCATCCACTCGGCCGAGGAGCGCCAGCGGCACCTGGAGACGGGTTCGTACGAGCCGTCCGACGACGAGGTCGACGTCGAGGGCCTGGCCCAGTCGGCCCCGCTCGCCCAGGAGCTGAAGGCCGTCGCCACGCCGAAGGCCGAGGTCGAGGCGGCCAAGCCCGCCCCGAAGCAGGCGCACACCAGTGCCGAGCTGGTGGAGATGCAGCTGGGCATCCAGGCCGACGCCCCGCTGTGCTTCTCCTGCGGCACGAAGATGCAGCGGGCCGGTTCCTGCTACATCTGCGAGGGCTGCGGCTCGACCAGCGGCTGCAGCTGACCGGTAGGACCACATGAGTGAGGGGCGTCGGCCACGGCCGGCGCCCCTCACTCGTGCCCTCGCGGTCAGGGCCGGCGCGACGCGCCCATCGTGCCGGTGAAGGCCGCCGGGTCGCCCTCGAAGCCGTGGACACCGGGGCGGAACTCCCACGCCCCCGTCTCGTCCCGGACGAACTCCGCGACCGTGGCCGCCGTCGCCGCCGGAACGCCGGCGAAGTCGTCCTCGGCCAGCACGGTGTAGCCCTCCCGAATGCGCAGGCCCGGGCTGGTCACACCGCCGAAGGTCCGGTCTCCGGAGCGCTGCTGTATGACGACCCCGACGACCACGCGCGCGTACCGGGCGTCGAGCCGCTCCAGCTCCAGCCTCATGACCTCGTCGTAGCCGAAGCCCTTGCCGTCCCTGCTGTCCCGGTCGAGATGGATCGTGCCGTCGGGGGAGCGGCTGTCGAAGTGCACCACGTAGGAGGGATCACCGTACGGATCGTCCGCCGGATACGTCCCGGCGACGACGTCCAGGTCCGCGGGTGGCTCTCCCGCCGGACTCGGATCCCAACGCAGCGCGACCTCGACCTTGCGGATCCCCTTGCTGAGGCCGTTCACAGACTTCCCCTTCCCCGGTTCTGTTTGCCCCGCCACCTCAACTGCCGAGCGGTGTCGGCCGGTTGTCCATCCTGCCATGTGCCGGTGGACGGCAGTGGGGGAGCGGTCCGCCCAAGAGTGACCGGTGCCACGTTCCCTGGCCTTACCATGGCGCGGTGCTGGTCAAGTGGATTCGCTGCACCGTGGTCGACCGCCGCGGTTTCGAGCGGGGGCAGCGGAAGTGGGCGGGGCTTCCGGGTGAGCCGGGTTTCCGGGGGCAGGGGGGCGGCTGGAGCCGGGGACGGCCGGACGTGGCGCACGTCTTCGCCTTCTGGGAGAGCAGGGCCTTCTACGACTCCTTCATGGCGCGCTCGCACGACCGGCTCGCCTCGGCGCAGGCCGGCACCTTCAAGGACGCCCAGGTCCGGCTCTTCGATCACCGGTTCGACGTGAAGACCGGGTTCGAACCCCGTTTCACGGACGCCGACCTGCTGCGGGTGGCACTCTGCCGCGCCCACGAGGACCGGGCCGAGCACTACGTGCTGATGCAGGAGAAGGTCTGGAACCCCGCGATGGCCGGCTCGCCCGGCATGATCCGCGGCCTGTTCGGGGAGGCGCCCGGCCACGAGTACCTGGTGCTGTCGATGTGGCGGTCGGCCGCCGAGCACGGCAAGTACCGCGCCGAGCGGGTGGAGCGGCTCGCGCTGCGTGCCCAGACGGAGGCCGACGTGGCGGCCCTCACGGGGGACATCGTCCAGCTGGAACCCTCCTGGACCGTGTGACCTCTGTCGTACTGGGCAGGTGGGAGTCCTCGGTTCCGCGTTTCACGATCTAGGGTTCTGGCATGGCACGACCACGGCGCATCGTCCTTGTCCGGCACGGCGAGTCGGTCGGCAACCACGACGACTCCGTGTACGAGCGCGAGCCCGACCACGCGCTGGCCCTGACCGAGCAGGGCCGGGCGGAGGCCGAGGAGACGGGCAAGAAGCTGCGCGAGGTGTTCGGCCGCGAGCGCGTCAGCGTGTACGTCTCCCCGTACCGCCGCACGCACGAGACCTTGCGCGCCTTCCACCTCGACCCGGGGCTCATACGGATCCGGGAGGAGCCCCGGCTGCGCGAGCAGGACTGGGGGAACTGG
Source organism: Streptomyces sp. 63XJN7_1_ISO-PGPR-S23-121 (assembly GCF_056173025.1). NCBI lineage: Bacteria > Bacillati > Actinomycetota > Actinomycetes > Kitasatosporales > Streptomycetaceae > Streptomyces > Streptomyces sp. 63XJN7_1_ISO-PGPR-S23-121. The sequence goes on from NZ_CM149653.1 coordinate 1,822,780, forward strand.
CAGGACCGCGCCGACGTGCGCCTGCAGAAGGCCTACCGCGACGCCTACGGCCACTTCTTCTACCGCTTCGCGCAGGGCGAGTCCGGTGCCGACGTCTACGACCGGGTCGGCGGCTTCCTGGAGAGCCTGTTCCGCAGCTTCGAGGACCCCGACCATCCGCCGAACGTCCTCCTGGTCACCCACGGCCTGGCGATGCGCCTGTTCTGCATGCGGTGGTTCCACTGGACGGTCGCCGAGTTCGAGTCGCTGTCCAACCCCGGGAACGGAGAGTTCCGGATGCTCGTCCTCGGCGAGGACGGCAAGTACACCCTGGATCGTCCCTTCGAACGCTGGCGGGAACCGGAGCCGTACGGGATCACGGGATAGGGTGCTGGGCGATGACCGCTCATTCATCTCCTGACGGGCGCCTGGACCGGGCCCTGGCCAGCCTGCGCGGACTGTCGGTGGGGGACGCGCTGGGCTCACAGTTCTTCGTGCCCGCGAACTACCCGCTGCTCAAGCGCCGCGAGCTGCCGCCCGGAATCTGGCAGTGGACCGACGACACCGAGATGGCCGCCTCCGTGGTCGCCGTCCTGGCCGCCCACCACCGCATCGACCAGGACGCCCTGGCCCACTCCTTCGCCGAACACCACGACTTCGACCGCGGCTACGGGCCGGCGGTCAACCGGCTGCTGCGGCTGGTCCGGGAGGGCGGCGACTGGCGCGAACTCGCCGCCGCGCTCTTCAACGGCCAGGGCTCCTGGGGCAACGGTGCCGCGATGCGCATCGCGCCCCTGGGCGCCTGGTACGCGGACGATCCGGAGCAGGGGACGCACCAGGCCGAGATCTCGGCCTACCCCACGCATCAGCACCGCGAGGCGGTGGTCGGTGCCATGGCGGTCGCCGCCGCCGCCGCGCTGGCCGCGTCGGCCGACGGGCCGCCCGACGGGCACGCGCTCCTCGACGGGGTGATCGCCCTGGTACCGAAGAGCGCTGTCGGCGCCGGGCTGCGCCGCGCCCGGGACATGCTCGACTACGCCGACGCGGCCACCGTCGCCGCCGTGCTGGGCTGCGGCAGGCGTACGACCGCCCACGACACGGTGCCCTTCGCGCTCTGGTCCGCCGCGCGCTCCCTCGACGACTACGAGCGGGCCTTCTGGACGACCGCCCAGGTCGGCGGGGACGTGGACACGACCTGCGCGATCGTGGGCGGGGTGATCGCCGGTTCCGGGCGGGCGGGCGCGCCGCCGGCCGAGTGGGTGGACCGGACCGAGGCGCTGCCGAGCTGGATGGCCGTGGCCGGCGGACCGGCCGGGTGACTCGCCGGCCGCCGCCCCGCCGTACGGGGAGGCGGCGGCCGCCGCGTGTGAGGGCCGTCCGGCCCGGCCGTCACCCCGTCCCGGCCCCTGCCTTCCCGGCGAGAGCCTCCAGGTCGCTCCTGCGGACCCGGATCATCAGCCAGGCGGTGACCAGGGCGAGGACGGCCATGGCCGCGGCGGGGATGAAGGCCGCCGAGATGCCCTCGGCCAGTATCTGGTGCGCCCAGGGAGCGGGCAGCTGGTGCGTCCGGGCGAACTCCGCCTTCTGCTCGGGCGTGCTGTTGGCGAGGAAGTCCGGCACCAGTCTGGCCGCCTCGTCCTTGCTGGCCGTGCCGAACACGGTCGTCAGGATGGCCAGGCCGATCGAGCCGCCGACCTGCTGCGTCGCGTTGAGCAGCCCGGACGCCGCGCCGGCTTCGTGCGGCGCGACTCCGGAGACCGCGGTGAGCGTCAGAGTCACGAAGTTCAGGCCCATGCCGAAGCCGAAGATCAGCATCGGGCCGAGGATGCCGCCCACGTAGGAGCTGTTGGAGCTGATCAGGGCCTGCCAGCCGAGTCCGATCGCCGCGAGCGCCGAGCCCACGAGCATGAACGGCTTCGGGCCGAACAGGGGCAGGAAGCGCTGGGACAGACCCGCACCGATCGCGATGACGACCGTGACCGGCAGGAAGGCGAGGCCGGCCTGGATCGGGGTGTAGCCCAGTACGTTCTGGACGAACAGCACGATGTAGAAGAACATGCCGAACATCGCCGCGGCGAGGCACAGCATGATCACGTAGGTGCCGGAGCGGTTGCGGTCGGCGAACATCTTCAACGGGGTGATCGGTTCCCTGGCCCGCGACTCGATGAGCGTGAAGGCCAGCAGCAGCACCGCCGCCGCAGCGAAGGACCCGATGGTGAGGGTGTCCCGCCAGCCCTGGTCCGCGGCACGGATGAAGCCGTAGACGAGGGATGCCATGCCTGCCGTCGAGGTCACCGCCCCGGCGATGTCGAAGCGTCCGGTGTGCCGCTCGGACTCGCTGATGTAGACCGGCGTCAGCACGGCGATCAGCAGGCCGATCGGCACGTTGACGAAGAGCACCCAGCGCCAGTCGAGCCACTCGGTGAGCATGCCGCCCGCGAGCAGACCGATGGCGCCGCCGCCCGCGGAGACGGCCGCGAAGACTCCGAAGGCCCGGTTCCGCTCCGGGCCCTCCGGAAAGGTGGTCGTGATGAGCGCCAGCGACGTGGGCGAGGCGATGGCGCCTCCCATGCCCTGCAGGACGCGTGCGGCCAGCAACTGCCAGGGCTCCTGGGCGAAGCCGCCGAGCAGCGAGGCGAAGGTGAAGAGCAGGATGCCGGTCATGAAGACGCGGCGCCGGCCGAGGATGTCACCGGCCCGGCCGCCGAGCAGCAGCAGCCCGCCGAAGGTGAGCGTGTAGGCACTGACGACCCATGTGAGGTCGGTGGTGCTGAACGCGAGTGCCTCTTGAATGTGCGGGAGCGCGATGTTCACAATCGTCGCGTCCAGTACCACCATGAGTTGGCAGGCCGCGATGACCGTCAGCGCGATGCCGGGCCGTCCCTCCCTGCGGGCGGCTCCCGGCTTCCGGTCTTTGATCAGGGAAGAGGTCGTCACTATGTGTCCCCCACGAATGACTTAGTGAACGCTCGCGTTCACTGTTGAGTCAACGGTAGTGACTCCCTGACAGTGAACGCAAGCGTTCACTCCCGCAGTTGCCGCGCGTTGTCCCCGTCCCCCGTTGTGGGCGCGCGTCGCGCACCCGTCCCCGAACACCCGCTCTCTGCTTCCAGGAGACCCCCGAATGGTTCCCTCGCCCTGGGCCGCCCCCGCCCCGACGCCCTCCCGCCGGCGTGGTGCGGTCCTCGAACGCGCGATCCTCGATGCCGCGCTGGAGCAGCTCGGCACCGTCGGCTGGAACGGCCTGACGATGGAGGGTGTGGCCGCCGGTGCCCAGACGGGCAAGGCGGCGGTCTACCGCCGCTGGTCGTCCAAGGAGGAACTCGTCGCGGACGCCCTGCGGTCCGGGCTGCCGGGCTTCGATGCCGTGCCTGACCTCGGGAGCGTGCGCGACGACCTCCTGGCGCTCTGCCGGCGGGCTCGCGACGCGATGTTCTCGCGCCCCGGGTTCGCCCTGCGGGCGGTCATTCACGAATGCGACACGATGCAGGCGGAGCGCTTCCATGCGGTGATCCTCGAAGGGGTCGTCGAGCCGACCATCACGATGCTCCGGGAAGTCATTACCCGTGGAATAGAGCGTGGAGAGGTGCGTGAGGCGGCGGCCAACGGCTATGTCTTCGACGCTGTGCCGGCGATGATGATGTACCGATCGAAGATTCGCGGCAGTGAATGGTCGGATCGGGAGATCGAGGAGATGGTCGACTGCATGATGGTCCCGCTGCTGCGCCCCGCAGGCGCCTGATCCCCGGCTTCGAGAGGTACGGCGCCGTTCCGGGAACCGGGGTGTCACGGGACGCCCGGGGCGGCGTAGGCTAAGGACGCCATGCCGTACGAACCACCTACTCACACCGTCGAGCGCTCACTCCGCGCCACGACCGGAGCCAAGGTCATCGCCGGTGTCGACGAGGTGGGGCGCGGCGCGTGGGCGGGTCCCGTCACCGTCTGCGCTGCGGTCACCGGACTGCGTCGGCCCCCGGTGGGCCTCACCGACTCCAAGCTGCTCACCGTCAAGCGACGGACCCAGCTCGCCACGGAGCTGCGGGGCTGGGTGACTTCCTATGCCCTGGGGCACGCCTCTCCGGAGGAGATCGACGCACTGGGGATGACCGCGGCGCTGCGACTGGCCGCGGTGCGTGCCCTGGAGACCCTGCCCGTCCGCCCCGACGCCGTCATCCTCGACGGCAAGCACGACTATCTCGGGGCGCCCTGGCGGGTCCGTACGGTGATCAAGGGCGACCAGTCCTGTGTGGCTGTCGCGGCGGCTTCGGTGCTCGCCAAGGTCCAACGCGACAAAATGATGGCCGAACTGGGTATCGACCATGCAGACTTCGGTTTCGCGGACAACGCCGGGTATCCGTCGCCCGTGCACAAGGCCGCACTGGCGGAGCGGGGTCCCACCCCGTACCACCGGTTGTCGTGGGCGTATCTTGATGCGCTGCCCCGGTGGCGGCACCTCAAGAAGGTCCGCACCTGGGTGGACGGAAACGTTCCGGAGATCGATGGCCAGCTCGGCTTCGACTTCTGACGGTTCCGCTCGCAGGCATGCGCCACCCGCCGACGCGAGCCGCACCAACGTTTGATAAAAATCAGCTCATGCCTCTCATTCCCGAGGAGCCTCAGATTCACGAGAAGGCCCAGGGTCCCCGCGCCACTCCGGCCAGCGGCCGCACCGCGCCGACCCCCCGCCCCGTACCCGGCCCCCGTCCCGCGGCCCCGCCGCGCCCCGGTCGCCCCGGCCCCCTGCGGCCGGCGCCGCCGGCGCAACGCACCTCGCGCGACGCGGTCCCGGCCAAGACCGGACCCTCGGGTCCGGCCACTCCCGCCGCCACCGCGGCCGGCCCGCAGATCCAGCTGATCCCGGCTTCTCCCGAGGGCGCGCTCGACGCGGCCGAGGAGGCCGTGGACCTGCTCCTGGACTCGGGTCGCACCCCCGGTGACGTGCTGGTGGTGACCACCGGCGATCCGCACCCGTGGGCCGCCCACGAACTGTCCTTCGGCGACGCCGCCTACTGGGCGCAGCACGACGCGGGCGACGACGTCTTCTACGCGGACGCCGCCGTCGCCGACCGTGCCGCGTCACGTCCCGTGGTCGTCGTCGCGCTCAACGGAGGCCCTGAAGACGCTGCCGTCACCGCCCTGTCGGCGGCCCACTCCCGGGCGGACACCCTGTTGATCGTCTGCGGTGACCCGCAGCGGACCAACTCGGTGCTGGGCGCGAGCGCCTGAGCCCTGCGCGTCACGGGTGCCGGACGCCGGCCGCGGAGGCCGGGCAGGACGCCGGCACCGCCGCGCCGGCGACGGACGGCGGCGGCATCGGCGGGTCCCGCCGGCCGACGTCGGCCGGGCGCACCGCCGCCCGTGCCGCTGCCCGCCCGCGGTGGGAGCCGGTACGCCGAAGTGCGGCCGCCCGCAGTCCTGTTACGGGGCACGTGGGCGTACGGACGGCGCCGGGCGCACCGGTCGTGTCCGGCGGGGACGGGTGGCGCCGACGGTCCCGCCGAGCCCCACTCCGGTGGTGCGGGCCGGCGTACCGGCGGCACCGTCGCTCAGCGGGCCGCCGCGCGGCGCAGTACCTCCGAGGCGACACCGCCGGTACGCGGCGGCTGGGGCGGTGCCTCCGACAGGGCGAACGGCTCCGGTGCCGACGTCGCGTTGGGCCGGCGGCCGCCACGGCCCTCGCCGAGGACCTGCCATCCGTCGCGGGTCAGCGTGATGTACGCCCCGCAGCGCAGCCCGTGCAGTGTGCAGGCGTCGCGCAGTCCCCACATCCACGCGCCGTCCTCCTCCGTCCAGCGCGCGTCGCCCTCCCGGCAGTAGAGCAGTACGGCGGTGCGCACCGGAGTGCGGCGCCGCAGGTCGTGCGGGATGACCCGGCGGAGCTGGGCGAGCAGCGCGTTGCGGAACATCCATCCGTCGGCCGGTGCGGGGCGGCTGGTGAACGAGGCGCTCGCGCGCACCCGTTCGTCCGGATCGAGCACGGCCACGATCGCGGTGGCCGGCCCGGGACGGTGCCGCGAGTGCAGACCGCTGACGACCTCCCGCGGATTGCGCAGCAGCGGGATCCCGGCCGAGGCCCACTCCGCGGGTTCGAGCAGGCGGGTGGCGGAGGCGTTGGACGGCGACAAAGACGCCGCCGAGGACGAGGCGAATCCGAAGGTCACGTTCCTCCCTTCGGCTACGCGCCCACACTGCGGGCGGGGTCGGATTCGGGGGAGCGCGCACCGCAGTGAAGCCCTGCCGGGACACGGACGAGCCGTGCGGGGAGCGGACTTCAATTCTTCCTGTCGAACTGGGATGCGGCAACGAGCAATTGGGGCCGTCGACCGTTATCGGATGATGCGCGTCCTATATCCCTACCCAGACGGACCCCGGGCGACGCATGGGGCGCACCGCCCCGACGGGCGGTGAGCGCCCCCGTCCGGCCGTGCGCGCACCGGCGGCCGGTCAGCCCTGCACGGCCAGGACCAGGGGCAACACCCCCGGCGCGCCCGCGCGACGGAGCAGCCGGGCGGCGACCGCGAGAGTCCAGCCGGTCTCCATGTAGTCGTCCACGAGGAGCACCGGACCGTCCTGACCGCTGAGCGCGGCGGCAAGGGCGGGCGGCACCGCGAGCATCCCGTCGAGCGCCTTGAGGCGCTGAGCGCTGTTGCTGCGGGACATCGGAGGCGTGTCACCCGTGTACTCGACCGAACCGAGCAGGGGCAGCCGGCCCACCTCGGCGATGCGCGCACCGAGCGAGTGGATCAGCCGCGGGCGCGAGCGTGAGGCGACCGTCACGACTCCGGCGGGACGCGGCGGGGCGTCGGCGGCGCCGGAGGCCCAGCCGCCCGGCCCCTTTGCCCAGTCGGCCAGCACCGTTACGACGGCCTTCGCGACGTCGTCCGGCACCGGGCCGTCCGGAGCGTGGGCCGTCAGCATCGGGCGCAGCCGGTTGCCCCAGCCGATGTCGGAGAGACGGCCCAACGCCCGCCCCGACGCCGCCTGTTCCCCGGCGGGGATACGGCCCTTCAGCTCGACGCCGATCGCCGGGAGGCCGGTCGGCCACATCCGGCGCGGTTCCACCTCGACACCGGCCCGGCCCAGGTCGACCCGCGCTGCGTCCAGGGCGGCGGTGGAGGTGTCCGCCGTGAAGCGCGGGCCGGCGCAGTTGTCGCAGTGGCCACAGGGTTTGGCGCCCTCGTCGTCCAACTGGCGCTGGAGGAACTCCATCCGGCAGTCCGTCGTCGACGCGTAGTCGCGCATCGCCTGCTGCTCGGCCCTGCGCTGCCGGGCGACCCAGTCGTACCGCTCGGCGTCGTACGTCCACGGCCGGCCGGTCGCGGTCCAGCCGCCCTTGACCCGCTTCACCGCCCCGTCCACGTCGAGGACCTTGAGCATGGTCTCCAGGCGGGAGCGGCGCAGCTCCACCAAAGGTTCCAGCGCGGGCAGCGACAGGGGCCGCTCGGCGCGTGCGAGGACGTCGAGGGTGCGGCGCACCAGGTCCTCGGCGGGGAAGGCCAGCGAGGCGAAGTACGCCCAGATCGCCTCGTCCTCCTTGCCGGGCAGCAGGAGCACCTCGGCGTGATCGACACCGCGTCCGGCGCGGCCGACCTGCTGGTAGTACGCGATGGGGGAGGACGGCGAGCCGAGGTGCACCACGAAGCCCAGGTCCGGCTTGTCGAACCCCATCCCCAGCGCCGAGGTGGCGACCAGGGCCTTGACCCGGTTGGCGAGCAGGTCGTCCTCGGCCTGCTGCCGGTCGGCGTTCTCGGTCCGGCCCGTGTAGGAGGCGACGGTGTGGCCACGCTGCCGGAGGAAGGCGGTGACCTCTTCGGCGGCGGCCACCGTGAGTGTGTAGATGATGCCGGAGCCCGGCAGCTCGTGGAGGTGGTCGGCGAGCCAGGCCATTCGGTGTGCGGCGTCGGACAGCCGCAGCACGTTCAGACTGAGGCTCTCCCGGTCCAGCGGTCCGCGCAGCACCAGGGCGTCCGACGTGCCCCCGGTGCCCAGCTGCTCCGCGACGTCGGCGGTCACGCGGGCGTTGGCGGTGGCGGTCGTCGCCAGGACCGGCACGCCGGGCGGGAGATCACTGAGCATCGTGCGCAGCCGGCGGTAGTCCGGGCGGAAGTCGTGGCCCCAGTCGGAGATGCAGTGTGCCTCGTCCACCACCAGCAGTCCGGTGGCGGCGGCGAGCTCGGGCAGCACCTGGTCGCGGAAGTCGGGGTTGTTTAGCCGCTCCGGACTCACCAGCAGGACGTCCACCTCGCCGGCAGCGATCTCGTCCTGGACGGCGCCCCACTCCTCGGTGTTGGAGGAGTTGATGGTCCGGGCACGGATACCGGCGCGGGCCGCTGCCTCGACCTGGTTGCGCATCAGCGCGAGCAGCGGGGAGACGATCACCGTGGGGCCGCTGCCGCGGTCCCGCAGCAGCGCGGTCGCCACGAAATAGACCGCGGACTTGCCCCACCCCGTGCGCTGGACGACCAGGGCCCGGCGCCGGTCCGCGACCAGCGCCTCGATCGCCCGCCACTGGTCCTCCCGCAGGCGGGCCGCGCCGGAGGAGTCCCCGACGAGGCGGGCGAGGACCGTGTCGGCCGATGTCCGGAGATCCGCGTTGTTCGTGTGCTCCATGCGTTCCATACAACAGGACGGGACCGACACCCGGCGCGAGGGGCGGGAGGAGTGGGGACCACCGATGACTGGTGTGACGTGTCCGTGATTGAAGTTATCCACAGGGCAAAGCGGAACATTCCGATCCGCGAGATCGTCGGGCCATGACGAACCACAGCGAAGCGACCGGATCCGCGGAGAACGGCGACATCACCGGACCCGCCCCGGACCGGGCGTCACGGGCCTCGTACGACGGCGCCGGTGACGAGCCGCAGGTCACCCTGCGCACCCCGGCCGAACTGGCGGACGCCCTGCCCTACCTGCTCGGATACCGCCCCGAGGACAGCATCGTCCTGGTCGCCCTGCGCGACAGGGACGGACGGGGCCGGTTCGGCGGCCGGGCCCGGCTGGGCATTCCCGCGAACAGGGAGGACTGGCCGAGCGCGGCCGGACAGCTGGTCCACGGCCTGGTGACCGGCAGCGAGCGCCGCGGTGCCCGGCCCGAGCAGATGGTCGCCTACCTCTGCCAGGAACCGCCCCGGGGCGAGTCCGGCCGGCAGGTGATGGAGCGCCTGCGGCCACTGGCCCAGAAGCTGCGTGTCGAGTGCGGTGCCCTCGACGTCCCGGTGGTCGAGGCGCTGTGCATCTCGGACGGGCGCTTCTGGTCGTACTGCTGCGACGACGAGACCTGCTGCCCGTCCGAGGGCGTCCCGATGGGACTGCCCGGCACGTCCGTGCTGGCCGCGGCGGCCACCTACGCCGGGATCCAGGTGCGCGGCTCGCTGCGCGAGCTGCGCGCCAGGCTGCTCCCGTGGGAGCACTCCGCGGCCCGCGAGCAGGAGGCCGCCCTGGACTCGGCCGGCATGACGATCGTCTCCCGGCTCCTCGACGACGCGAGGCGCGCGGACGTCGCCGAGGAGACGCTCGCCCTGGCCGAACGGGTCATGGGCCGCCTGGCCGGCGCTCCCGCGGTGTCCGGCATGCCCGCGGAAGACCTGCGGGACGACCGGCTGCTCGGACACGACGAGGCCGCGGCGCTGATCCTCGGCCTCCAGGACCGCACGACCCGCGATCGCGCGGCGGCCTGGATGGAGGGTGAGGAAGCGGGCCCCGCGCTGCGGCTGTGGCGCGCCCTGGCCCGCCGCTGCGTCGGGCCGTACGGCGAACACGCCGCGGCGCCGCTCACCCTCGCGGGATGGGTCGCCTGGTCGGCCGGCGACGAGCTCGAGGCCCGGGAGGCCCTGGCCATGGCACTCGGTGCGGACCCGGACTACCTCTTCGCCCGGCTCCTGCACCAGGCCTGCAACGAGGGTCTGGACCCCGAGTCGGTCCGCCGCTGCCTGCGCGCCGAGCGTGCCGGCACGGGGCGGGCCGAGGCCGCCGCGCCGGACGGCGGAGCGCCCTCCGGAGATGAGCCGGCTGCCGGGCCGGTGCGGTGCGCGACGGCCGGAGCCCCGGCGGCGGAGAGGGCTTCCGTCCGTCGGCGCCGGACGCGTTCGGGCGCGGTCGCCGAAGGTGCCGTCCGTCGCCCCGGCCCGGGGACGAACGTGACAGGGGCGCGCGATGCCGCGGGCGCCGCACGTCCCGGCGGCGCGCGGCAGGCCCGTACGTGCCCACGGGGACCGGGCAAGGAGGGCACGGGCAAGGGGGCCACGGGCGAGCGGCGCACCTGATGCGCGAGGGACGGTGGCCGACGGCGTGACCTGGTGCTACGCCGCCCGCGCGATGCCGGGCCGCGGGCGACGGGGCGGAGGGCGCATGGCGTGGACCGGTCACCGAAGCGGCCCGGGAAGGGAGTGTTTATCGTCAGGCAGACGACTATGATCGCCGCATGCCCTACGACCCGTCAGCCTTTCCGCCCTTCGCCGTCACCGTGGACCTGGTCGTGCTGACCGTGCGCCGCCACTCCCTGTGCGCGCTGGCGGTGCGCCGGGGCGAGTCGCCGTTCCAGGGGTGCTGGGCCCTGCCGGGCGGTTTCGTGCGGGCCGACGAGGACCTGGCGCAGGCGGCGGCGAGGGAGCTGGCCGAGGAGACGGGGCTGCGCGTCCACGACCCCGCCGCGCCCGCCCAGGACAACGGTGCCCATCTGGAGCAGCTCGCGACGTACGGCGACCCGAAGCGCGACCCCCGGATGCGCGTGGTCAGTGTCGCGCATCTCGCGCTCGCCCCCGACCTGCCCGCGCCCCGGGCGGGCGGCGACGCCAGCAACGCGCGCTGGGCACCGGTCGAGGAACTGCTGGAACAGGGCGGTTACGGCAGCGACGGTGAGCCGCTGGCACCACTCGCCTTCGACCACGCCCAGATCCTGGCGGACGGGGTGGAACGGGCGCGTTCCAAGATCGAGTACTCGTCGCTGGCCACCGCGTTCTGTCCGCCCGAGTTCACCGTCGGCGAATTGCGGCGCGTCTACGAGGCGGTGTGGAGCGTGTCCCTCGACCCGCGCAACTTCCACCGCAAGGTGACGGGCACGCCCGGCTTCCTCGTCCCCACCGGCGGGACGACCACCCGCCAGGGCGGCCGCCCGGCCCAGCTCTTCCGAGCCGGCGGCGCGACACTCCTCAACCCCCCGATGCTGCGCCCCGAGGTGTGACGCCGAGCCGGCCGGGCCCCGGTGCGAAGGCGAGCGACGGACCGGCACAATCGATCCATTTACACCCAGAAAGCCGCATGATGCCCGAAATATAAGGTTTTACACGCTATCTTGCTGCGGGTGATCCAGGCCTTCGGATTGACCAGCATCCCCCGCAAGGAGCATCCGCCCGCCGTCGACGACGTCTCCTTCGAGGCCGGCGCGGGCCGCGTCACCGCACTGCTCGGAGCCCCGGGCGCGGGTGGGGCGACGGTGCTCAGACTCATGCTCGAACTGCAACGCGGCCGTGGCATCACCTACTTCAGAGGCCGCCCCCTGCACCGCATCGCCCACCCCTCGCGCGAGGTCGGTGTGCTGCTGGGCGATGTACCCGGACACCCGGCCCGTACCGTCCGCGGCCATCTGCGGATGCTCTGCGCGGCTGCCGGTGTTCCCGTCCGGCGTGGTGACGAGGTCCTGGAGTCGGTGGGCCTCGTGAATCTGCGCGACGAGCGCCTGGGCACCCTGGCGCGCGGTATGGACCGGCGCCTCGGCCTGGCCTGTGCGCTGCTGGCCGATCCGCACACCCTGGTGCTTGACGATCCGGCCGGCGCGCTCTCCGCCCGTGAGGCCCGCTGGCTGCACGGCGCCCTGCGCGCCCACGCGGCGCAGGGTGGCACCGTCCTGTTCAGCACTTCCGACCCCAAGGAGGCGGCGCGCGACGCCGACCACGTCGTCACGCTGGAGCAGGGCAGAGTCGTCGCCGACCAGGCGGCCGCGGACTTCTCCCGTACCCGGCTCCGCCCCCGCGTCGTCGTGCGCAGCCCGCACGCGGCCCGTCTCGCCGCCCTCCTGGCCAAGGAGGCGCGCATAGGACGTCGTTCGGTCGAGGTCGTGCAGGAGAGCGGCAACCGCCTCGCCGTGTACGGCAGTACGTGCGCCGACATCGGCGAGGCCGCCTTCCGTCACGGCATCCTCGTCCACCAACTGGCCGACGAGGTGGGGGACATGGGGCCGGGAGCCGGTACGGCGCCTGCCGAACGGTCACGTCCGGTCCACTTGCACCGGTCCGCCGGAGGCAGTGCGGCCCCGGCCGCTCGCCAACCGGCCGGCACGGGCGCTTCGGCCACGGGTGCCGATCCGTCGGCCACCCACGGGGCCACCGCCGAGGATCCCCCAGCCACCGGCGCCGTCCCCTCGACCCCCGCCGCCGGTCCGTCGTCCGACGGGCCACGGCATGGGCGTGCCGACGCGGCGGGACCGGCCGGTCCCTACCGGATTCCCGGCCCCGCCGGTGCTCCGTGGTCCGACCGGCCCAGATCCGCCGCCACCGCCGACGAGCCCGGGCAGCCGGTGCCGCACAAGGTGTCGTCCCCGGGAGGCCGCGCGGCCGCTTCGGCCTCCGGAGCGTCCGCGCCGGGGGGCGCCACCCAAACCGAAGGGGGAGCCGGACCCGACGCCGGAGAGGACTCCCCGAACCCGGCGTCGGACGACTCCCGCCCCGCGTCCCCTCCCACCGCTCCAGCCTCCCGGGGGACACCGCGTGCGCGCGCCGCGCTCACCCCCGTCGCAGCGGCTTCCGGCCGAGCCCTGTCCCCGCTCCCGCCCCCCATCTCCGTCCGCTCCGCCCCGAGCCCCCTGCGGCCGCTCAGGTACGAACTGCGCCGTGCGACCGGCGTCGGCACCGGGTTCCTCGTCGGGGCGGCCGTCCTGCTCGTGTCCGCGGTCACCGCCGTGCTCCTCGCCCGCATCGGGCACACCCCGCAGCCGCGCCTGCTGGCCGCCTGGCCGCGGGAGCTGCCGCTGCCGCCCGCCGCGCTCGGCGCGGGACTGCTCGGCGCGCTGTCCTTCGGTGACGAGTTCCGTCACCCCGCCCTGGCGGCCGACCGGGGCACCGTGCCCCGCCGGCTCGGGCTGCTGACCGCCAAACTCGTCGTCTCCGCCGCCACCGCGATCGTGCTGGCCGTTCTCACGGCGGGCTGCGACGCCGAGGTGCTGCACCTGTTCTACGGCCGCGAGTTCTCCCGCGTCCCCGCCGACTGGCCCGCCCTGAGCGCCGGTTGGCTCGGGCTCTGCGTCGGCTGCGCCTGGTCCGGTGTGCTGGCCGCGGGGGTCTTCCGGTCCACGACGGCCGGGCTCGCCGCGGTGGTCGCCGTTCCGGTCCTCGTCGTGCCCCTCGTACAGAGGGCCTGGCAGGGCCCGTCCGTACGGACCGCCGTCGGCCTTCCGATGAGGCTGCGGGAGGTGCTCCTGACGCAGTGGCCCTTCGGCGGACAGCGCTACCTCGGCGAGATCCTGCGCGTGGTCGCCCAACCCGTGGGCAGCGCCATGGCGTTGTCGCTGACCGCTCTGCTCTGCGCCTACCTGCTCACGTCCCTGCGCGGCAGGACCCGATGAAGGGTGCTCGTTCCCTTCCCGTTCGACCGTGTGCGCAACTCCCCGGGGAAAGCCCATTTCTTTCCGATAAGGCGTCAATTGCGACGGGGTGAGCGATCACCCTTTCGTGTGCTTTTCACCAAAGACCTCAAGGGAGTTGGGAACGCCGCCGACAAAGGATGCGTGACTACCCTTGCGCACACCATGATGACCGCCGCCCGTTCCGCCGACTCCGGCCTGGCGAACCAGGGCGGAATCGACCGCTACCCGTACGCCGAGGCGCCTGCCGCCGACCGGGTCGGGGTGCCCGCCTGGGAAGGCGTGGAGCCCGAGCTGGGACGGGTGGGCCGGCGTACCGCGGGCAGCCGGGGGCGCGGACTGCACGGGCAACTCGTCCAGCAGCTCGGACAGATGATCGTTTCGGGTGATCTGGGTGCCGACCGCCCCCTGGTGCCCGAGGAGATCGGCCAGCGTTTCGAGGTTTCCCGCACCGTCGTCCGTGAGTCCCTCCGCGTCCTGGAGGCCAAGGGCCTGGTCAGTGCCCGCCCGAACGTCGGTACGCGGGTGCGTCCCGTCAGCGACTGGAACCTGCTCGACCCCGACATCATCGAATGGCGCGCCTTCGGCCCGCAGCGCGACGACCAGCGCCGCGAGCTCAGCGAGCTGCGCTGGACGATGGAGCCGCTCGCGGCCCGCCTGGCCGCCGGGCACGGGCGCGAGGACGTCCAGCAGCGGCTGGGCGACATGGTCGGGATCATGGGCCACGCCATGGGGCAGGGCGACGCGCTCACCTTCGCCCGCGCCGATGCCGAGTTCCACACCCTGCTCATCCAGGTCGCCGGCAATCGCATGCTGGGCCACCTCTCGGGGATCGTCTCCGCCGCGCTCCACGTCTCCGGCGGACCGGTCACGGGTTGTGACCGGCCGAGCGACGCCTCGCTGGCGCAGCACGGCCGGATCGTCGACGCCCTGGCTGCCGGGGACGGCGCCGCGGCCGAGTCGGCCATGCGGCAGCTCCTGGCCGTCCACCCCGAGGTGGACCGTGTGGTGCCCGCCCCGCGCGAGCACTGACCGCGCTCCACCGACACGGCGCGCGCCGGCCGCTCCGGCACCCTCCTCCGGCAGTGGCCGGCCGGCCCGCCGCCGCGGACCTCGCGGGATCTCCGGGATCCCGCGAGGTCCGATGGTGTCCCGGCGGTGTTCCGGCCGTGGCCCCGCGGTGTTTGATGGCGCTCCCGCGGTGTTCCGACGGTGTGATGAACCGCTTGAGGCTCCCCGTGTGGTCGAATCGGACGTTCGGCTGCCCCTTCTTGTTTACAGATGGCAGGTTTTGAGCGCTTACGGGGTGTGACTCGGGCCACGCGGATTGGGCGTAACGCTCGCGGGAACAACACGATGACCTAAGAGGTGACAGCCGCGGAGGGAATACGGACGCCGTTCACGGCGCTGTGCATCTCCCCGGCGCCCGCCCGCGCCGTCGGCCCATCCCCAAGCCGGTGGTCGGCTCCTGTCCGCCCTGGACGGTGCCGGAAGCCGTTTTCCAACGTTCCGAGAGGTTGTTCGTGTCGGCCAGCACATCCCGTACGCTCCCGCCGGAGATCGCCGAATCCGTCTCTGTCATGGCGCTCATCGAGCGGGGAAAGGCTGAGGGGCAGATCGCCGGCGATGACGTGCGTCGGGCCTTCGAAGCTGACCAGATTCCGGCCACTCAGTGGAAGAACGTACTGCGCAGCCTCAACCAGATCCTCGAGGAAGAGGGTGTGACGCTGATGGTCAGTGCCGCAGAGCCCAAGCGCACCCGAAAGAGCGTCGCAGCGAAGAGTCCCGCCAAGCGCACCGCCACCAAGACGGTCGCGGCGAAGACGGTGACCAGCAGGAAGGCCACCGCCCCCACCGCCCCGGCGGCGCCCGCCACCGACTCCGCGGTCGAGGAGGAGGCGCCGGCCAAGAAGGCGGCTGCCAAGAAGACCACCGCCAAGAAGGCGGCGACGAAGAAGACGACCGCCAAGAAGACGGCGGCCAAGAAGACCACCGCCAAGAAGGACGACGGCGAGCTTCTCGAGGACGAGGCGATCGAGGAGCCGAAGGGCGCGACCGAGGAGCCCGAGGGCACCGAGAACGCGGGCTTCGTGCTGTCCGACGAGGACGAGGACGACGCCCCGGCCCAGCAGGTCGCGGCGGCCGGCGCCACCGCCGACCCGGTCAAGGACTACCTCAAGCAGATCGGCAAGGTCCCCCTGCTCAACGCCGAGCAGGAGGTCGAGCTCGCCAAGCGCATCGAGGCCGGTCTGTTCGCCGAGGACAAGCTGGCGAACTCCGACAAGCTCGCACCCAAGCTCAAGCGTGAGCTGGAGATCATCGCCGAGGACGGCCGCCGCGCCAAGAACCACCTCCTGGAGGCCAACCTCCGCCTGGTGGTCTCCCTGGCCAAGCGCTACACCGGCCGCGGCATGCTCTTCCTGGACCTGATCCAGGAGGGCAACCTCGGTCTGATCCGCGCGGTCGAGAAGTTCGACTACACCAAGGGCTACAAGTTCTCCACGTATGCCACCTGGTGGATCCGTCAGGCGATCACCCGCGCGATGGCCGACCAGGCCCGTACCATCCGTATCCCGGTGCACATGGTCGAGGTCATCAACAAGCTCGCGCGCGTCCAGCGCCAGATGCTCCAGGACCTGGGCCGCGAGCCCACCCCGGAGGAGCTGGCCAAGGAACTCGACATGACCCCGGAGAAGGTCATCGAGGTCCAGAAGTACGGCCGCGAGCCCATCTCCCTGCACACCCCGCTGGGCGAGGACGGCGACAGCGAGTTCGGTGACCTGATCGAGGACTCCGAGGCCGTCGTCCCGGCCGACGCCGTCAGCTTCACGCTCCTCCAGGAGCAGCTGCACTCGGTTCTGGACACCCTGTCCGAGCGCGAGGCGGGTGTCGTCTCCATGCGGTTCGGTCTCACCGATGGTCAGCCGAAGACCCTCGACGAGATCGGCAAGGTCTACGGCGTCACGCGCGAGCGCATCCGCCAGATCGAGTCGAAGACCATGTCGAAGCTGCGTCACCCGTCGCGTTCGCAGGTGCTGCGCGACTACCTCGACTAGGAGCGGTCGTACGGCCCGCCGAGGCGGGCGTGGAGAACGAAGGCCCGGTTCCCCGATGGGGGACCGGGCCTTCGTGCTGACCAGCGGGTGCGAGGGGCGACGGGGTGAATCACCCTGGGTGTCCACTGTCCACCCCTCCGTGAGGAGTCTGCATGCGTCGCCTCTTTGCCCGGGCACTGGCCCGGCCGCTCGTCCTGGCGGCCGCGGCGACAGCGATACCACTGGCCTCCGCGACTTCGGCACCCGCCTCGGTCTCCACCGGCGGCATCGTCGTCGGGGGGTTCCCGGTCGACGTGTCCGACAGTCCGTGGACCGTGGCGCTCTCCAGCCGTGACCGGTTCGGAGGTACGCGGTCGGGACAGTTCTGCGGCGGAGTCGCCGTCGGACCGACCACCGTGCTCACGGCGGCCCACTGCATGGGTGAGGAGGTCCTGGGATCCCCGCCGGAACAGGTGCGTGACCTGAAGGTCGTCGCGGGCCGCACGGACCTGCTCTCGGACGACGGGGAGGAGATCCCCGTACGGGACGTCTGGGTGAATCCGGCCCACGACGACGCCAGCAACGTCGGCGACTTCGCCGTGCTCACCCTCTCCCGGGCCCTGCCCGCCGGCTCGGCCCTGGCCATGGCGGCCGACGGGGACCCCGCGTACGCACCGGGGACGGCAGCGCTGGTCTACGGGTGGGGGGACGCCACGGGCGCCGGGGACTACGCCAACGGTCTGCGGGCGTCACGCGTGCGCGTTCTGCCCGACACCCTGTGTCAGAGGGCCTATCCGGGGGGTGGTGACGGCAGGTACCGGTCCGACACCATGCTGTGTGCCGGGATGGAGGCCGGCGGTCGCGACGCATGCCAGGGCGACAGCGGGGGGCCGCTGGTCGCCGGGGGGAGACTCATCGGGCTCGTGTCCTGGGGGAACGGGTGCGGGCGACCCGGCAGCCCCGGGGTGTACACGCGGATCTCCGCCGCTCTGCGGACGTTGGGCTGGGACAGGGCCCGGACCGAGCCCAGCGGCAGTGCCAGGGCGTCTGACGCGTCCTGAGGAGTTTCCGGACACGAGCACGGGCGGCTACCTCCGTGTCGGAGGCAGCCGCCCGTCATCCGGCCTCTGCCGGTTCGCTCGTCGTCGGGGCGCGCAGTGTGTCAGCGGTCTTCCTCGGAGGAAGACGCGGGAACGGTCGTGAGCCGCTCCGTCTCGTCCTGTATCTCAGCGGCGATCTTCTTGAGTTCCGGCTCGAACTTGCGACCGTGGTGGGCGCAGAAGAGCAGTTCTCCGCCGCTCAGCAGGACGACGCGCAGGTATGCCTGGGCGCCGCAGCGGTCGCAGCGATCAGCGGCCGTCAACGGGCTCGCGGAAGTCAGAACAGTAGTCACGTCGCCTCTTCTCTAGCTCGACGAGCTGTCGTACCAGGGTCAACATCCAACCAGCCCCAAAACGTTCCCGCTCGTGGCTTTTCCTCGAAAAAATTTCTTCCGAGTGGCCGGCTGTTGCCGGTTGGCGGCGAATGTGCCGTATTGCGTGTCTCTGTGTCGTACGGGTTCGCGCGGTCGGTCAGTGGGTCGGTCCCGCCGGCTGGGTTGCCGGTTTGTTCATGAGGACGTGCCCGGAGCCTAAATGGTTCATGCCTCGAAGGGAACGTGATGTGTACTTCACTCCATCGAGGGATCGAACAAGTATACGACCGTGGTCTAGGGTGGGATTTCCGCGAGGGTGGCGTTACACCGGCTCTACCAGGCATCGGTACCCTCTGACCGGTGAACCGAGCCGCGCCGTTACCCAGCGGGGCCCCATCTGAAATTCAGCGAGGAGCGAACCGCGTGACCGCCGAGACGTCCGTGCCGTCCACTGCGCTGCTGGCAGGAGCAGACCGGGACGGATCCAACTACACCGCGCGGCACCTGCTCGTCCTCGAGGGGCTCGAGGCCGTACGCAAGCGTCCGGGCATGTACATCGGGTCGACCGACAGCCGTGGACTGATGCACTGCCTCTGGGAGATCATCGACAACTCCGTCGACGAGGCCCTCGGGGGTTACTGCGACCACATCGAGGTGATCCTCCACGACGACGCGTCGGTGGAGGTCCGGGACAACGGCCGGGGCATCCCGGTCGACGTCGAGCCCAAGACCGGCCTGTCCGGCGTCGAGGTCGTCATGACCAAGCTGCACGCCGGAGGCAAGTTCGGCGGTGGCTCGTACGCCGCCTCGGGCGGCCTGCACGGCGTCGGCGCCTCCGTGGTGAACGCCCTGTCCGCCCGTCTCGACATCGAGGTGGACCGCAGCGGGAACACGCACGCCATCAGCTTCCGGCGCGGAGTCCCGGGCGCGTTCGCCGGTGCGGGCCCGGACGGCAGGTTCGAGGCCGGGAGCGGGCTGCGCAAGGCCAGGAAGATCCCCAAGAGCCGCACCGGCACGCGCGTGCGCTACTGGGCCGACCGGCAGATCTTCCTCAAGGACGCCAAGCTCTCCCTCGACACGCTGCACCAGCGCGCCCGCCAGACCGCCTTCCTGGTGCCCGGACTCACCATCGTGGTCCGTGACGAGTTCGGCCTCGGCGACGGCGGCAGCAAGGGCGAGGAATCCTTCCGCTTCGACGGCGGCATCAGCGAGTTCTGCGAGTTCCTGGCCACGGACCGGCCCGTCTGCGACGTCCTCCGCTTCAGCGGGCAGGGCAGCTTCAAGGAGACCGTCCCCGTCCTCGATGAGTACGGGCAGATGACGCCCACCGAGGTCACCCGCGACCTGGGCGTCGACGTCGCCATGCGCTGGGGCACCGGGTACGACACCACGCTCAGGTCGTTCGTCAACATCATCGCCACGCCCAAGGGCGGCACCCACGTCGCCGGCTTCGAGCAGGCGGTCGCCAAGACGATGAACGAGGTGCTGCGGGCCAAGAAGCTCCTGCGCGTCGCCGAGGACGACATCGTCAAGGACGACGCCCTCGAGGGACTGACGGCGGTCGTCACGGTCCGTCTCGCCGAGCCGCAGTTCGAGGGGCAGACCAAGGAGGTCCTCGGCACCTCGGCGGCCCGGCGCATCGTGAACAACGTGATCAGCAAGGAACTCAAGGCGTTCCTGACCTCCACCAAGCGCGACGCCGCCCAGCAGGCCCGCGTGGTCATGGAGAAGGCCGTCGCCGCGGCCCGCACCCGCATCGCGGCCCGGCAGCACAAGGACGCCCAGCGCCGCAAGACGGCCCTGGAGTCCTCCTCGCTGCCCGCGAAGCTCGCCGACTGCCGCAGCGACGACGTCGACCGCAGCGAGTTGTTCATCGTCGAGGGCGACTCCGCGCTGGGTACGGCGAAGCTCGCCCGGAACTCCGAGTTCCAGGCGCTGCTGCCGATCCGCGGCAAGATCCTCAACGTCCAGAAGTCGTCCGTGTCGGACATGCTGAAGAACGCCGAGTGCGGCGCGATCATCCAGGTCATAGGAGCCGGGTCGGGCCGTACCTTCGACATCGACACGGCCCGCTACGGCAAGATCATCATGATGACCGACGCCGATGTGGACGGCTCCCACATCCGGACGCTGCTCCTGACGCTGTTCCACCGCTACATGCGGCCCATGGTCGAGGCCGGCCGGGTGTTCGCCGCGGTGCCGCCCCTGCACCGCATCGAGCTCACCCAGCCGAAGAAGGGCCAGGACAAGTACGTCTACACGTACTCGGACCGCGAGCTGCGCGACAAGCTCATGGAGTTCCAGACCAAGGGCATCCGGTACAAGGACTCCATCCAGCGTTACAAGGGCCTCGGCGAGATGGACGCCGACCAGCTGGCCGAGACCACCATGGACCCGCGCCGCCGCACGCTGCGCCGGATCAACCTCACCGATCTGGAGTCCGCCGAGCAGGTCTTCGACCTGCTGATGGGCAACGACGTCGCTCCCCGCAAGGAGTTCATCTCCAACTCGGCGGCGACGCTGGACCGGTCGCGCATCGACGCCTAGCCGCAGCTCCCCGGCCCGGCTCCGGGCCCTGTCCCTCTCCGGGCAGGGCCCGGAGCCGGGCCGCGTGCTGTCCCGGTGGAGGGCGGGGATCAAGGACCGCGCCCGGGCGGTGCGTTGCGCGTAGAGGGAGGGGCCGGTGCGGCCACCGGTGGGGTGAGTCACCTGATGGGGTGAAGTACAGGGGGAAGAGAAGTCGGGGATCTTCCCGTTCTGTCCATCCTTGGGCATGGAGTCAAGCAACGATCGCCCGCGCGGTGCCGGGGCCGGTCCCGACGTCGCGGTCGACCACCGCGACGGCCGGGACCAGGCCCTCGCCGAGGCGTCCGCGGACCCGAGGTACGACGACCCCTGGTACGACGCCCTCGCCTCCGGTTGGGGCGAGTCGGCGGGCGCGGAGGCTCCCGCGGCGGCGGTGCCCCCGGCCCGCGGGGGAGCGACGGGGCGGACTCCTCCGGGCGCGGCCGAGGTCTACCTGGAGGTGCAGCGCAGTGCGGCCTTCCAGGAAGTCCGCAGCCGGTACCGGAGGTTCGTGGTCCCGGCCGTCGCCGCCTTCTTCGCCTGGTACGTCGCCTATGTGGTGACCGCCACCACGGCGCCCGGCCTGATGGCCCGTCCGGTGGCCGGTGCGGTGAACGTGGCGATGCTGGCGGGACTCGGTCAGTTCCTCACGACGTTCGTACTCACCTGGGCGTACGCCCGGCACGCCCGGCTGCGCAGGGACCGCGCCGCGCTCGAACTGCGCTGGGACACCCAGGAACTGACCCGTGGCGTCCGGGGCGGTGCCTCATGACGGGCGACCACCAGACACCGGCCCTGTTGCTGTTCAGCACGTTCGTCGCCGTCACCCTGGGCATCACGACGTGGGTGAGCCGTCACCGGCAGGGATCGGCGGAGGAGTTCTACGCGGGGGGCCGTCTCTTCTCGCCGATGGAAAACGGCTTCGCCATCGCGGGCGACTACATGTCCGCCGCATCGTTCCTGGGCATCTCCGGCCTCATCGCGCTCTACGGCTACGACGGCATGCTGTACTCGGTCGGCTTCCTGGTCGCCTGGCTCGTCGTGCTGTTCCTGGTCGCCGAACTCGTGCGCAACTGCGGCAGGTTCACCCTCGCGGAC
The DNA here is from genome assembly GCF_056173025.1 of Streptomyces sp. 63XJN7_1_ISO-PGPR-S23-121. NCBI lineage: Bacteria > Bacillati > Actinomycetota > Actinomycetes > Kitasatosporales > Streptomycetaceae > Streptomyces > Streptomyces sp. 63XJN7_1_ISO-PGPR-S23-121. The sequence goes on from NZ_CM149653.1 coordinate 1,844,444, forward strand.
GTCGTGGCCGCCCGCATGAGGGAACGGCCGGTGCGGATCGCGGCGGGCACCTCCTCGGTCACCGTGTCCGTGCTGTACCTGGTGGCGCAGATGGTGGGCGCGGGCAGCCTGGTCGCGCTGCTGCTCGGCGGCACGGGTGACGCGGCGCGGACCTGGACCGTCATCGGCGTCGGCGCGCTGATGGTGATCTACGTGTCGCTGGGCGGGATGCGGGCCACCACCTGGATCCAGATCGTGAAGGCGGTGCTGCTGCTCGGCGGCACCGTCGCGCTGACCGCGCTCGTCCTGGTCCGCTTCCACGGCGACGTGGACCGGCTGCTGCGCACGGCGGCCGAGCGCAGTGGGCACGGCGACGCGTTCCTGGCGCCGGGACTGGCGTACGGCGGGGACTGGACGTCCCGCTTCGACTTCATCAGCCTCGGACTCGCCCTGGTCCTGGGCACGGCCGGGCTGCCGCACATCCTGTCCCGCTTCTACACCGTGCCCACCGCCCGCGCGGCGCGGCGCTCGGTGGTCTGGTCGATCGGCCTCATCGGGGGTTTCTACCTGATGACGATCGTCCTCGGTTTCGGTGCCGCCGCCGTCGTCGGACCGGACGCCGTACGGGCGTCGAACGGGGCGGGCAACACGGCGGTGCCCTTGCTGGCGCTCGACCTCGGCGGCGGCGCCGGCTCCACCGGTGGCACGGTCCTGTTCGCGGTCGTGGCCGCCGTCGCGTTCGCCACCATCCTCGCTGTGGTCGCGGGCATCACGCTGGCCTCCTCGGCGTCCGTGGCCCACGACCTGTACGCGTCCCTGCGCCGCCGTGACGCCGAGCCGCGCAGCGAGGTCACCGTGGCGCGCGTCGCCGCCGTCGGGATCGGCGCCGTCGCGATCGCCCTCGGCCTGCTCGCCCGCGACCTCAACGTCGCCTTCCTGGTGGGGCTCGCCTTCGCCGTCGCCGCGTCGGCCAACCTGCCGGTGCTGCTCTTCTCGCTGTTCTGGCGCCGCTTCACCACACGCGGTGCGGTGTGTGCGGTCTACGGCGGACTTGTCCCGGCCGTGGTGCTCGTGCTGCTGTCGCCGGTGGTGTCGGGCAGCCCGCAGTCGCTGTTCCCGGGCGCCGACTTCCAGTACTTCCCGTTGCAGAACCCCGGCCTGGTCTCGATCCCGCTGGGCTTCGTCGCCGGCTGGCTCGGCACGGTCACTTCCACGGAGAGGGCCGACGAGGCCAGGCACGCCGAGACGGAGGTGCGGTCGCTGACGGGGGCGGGTGCCGTCTAGTCCGGAGTCGGCCCCGTCCGCCGGCGGCGCGCCCGGCGTCTCAGGCGCGGGCGGCCCACTCGTAACGGTGCTCCGGACGGCCCGCGTCGCCGTACTTGAGGGTCAGCCGCGTCCGTCCCGTGCGTTCCAGGAGCTTCAGGTAGCGCTGGGCGGTCTGGCGGCTCACCCCGGTCCGCTCCGCGATCTCCTGGGCGGACAGCGGCCCATCGGCGCTCATCAGGCACTGGCGTACCAGCTCGGCGGTGGTGGGGGAGTGCCCCTTGGGCAGTCCCGGTTCCGAAGGCGCCGACAGGGCGCCGAAGATGCGGTCCACCTCCGCCTGCTCGGCCTCACCCCCGCCGTCGAGGGTGCGGCGCAGCTCCGCGTAGGCCTCGAGCTTGGCGCGCAGGCCCGCGAAGGCGAACGGTTTGACGAGGTACTGCAGGGCCCCCTGTCGCATCGCCGCCTGGACGGTCGACACGTCCCGCGCGGCCGTCACCATGATCACGTCGGTCTGGTGACCACGCCGCCGCATCTCCCGGACGACCTCCAGACCGGTCCGGTCGGGCAGATAGTGGTCCAGCAGGATCAGGTCCAGGCGGGGCAGGGTCTCCACGCGGTGCAGCGCCTCCGCCGCGCTGTGCGCCTCGCCGGCCACGTGGAAGCCCGGCACCTTCTCGACGTAGGCGGCGTTGACCCGCGCGACCCTCGTGTCGTCGTCCACGACCAGGACCTCGATCATCGGGACTCCTCCTCCGCGACGGTGTGCACGCGGCCGGTGCTGTCGGGACCGGGGCGCACGGGGACGGTGAGGGCGGGCCGCGGGTCCGCCTCGGTCAGCGCCTCGGGCAGGACGACGACGAACTCCGCGCCCCCGCCGTGCGCGGCGCGGACGGTGGCACTGCCTCCCTGTCGCTCCGCGAGCCTGCGCACCAGGGACAGTCCGATGCCGCGCCGGCGGTGCGCGGGCGGTTCCTTGGTGGACCATCCCTCCGTGAACACCAGCTCGCGGTGCTCACGCGGGACTCCCGGACCCGTGTCGCGCACCGTGAGCGTCACCCCGCGGCCCTCCGCGCGCAGTCCAACCTCCACGCGCGCGTGCGCCGCGCCCGCGACGGCGTCCAGCGCGTTGTCGACCAGGTTGCCTACGACCGTGACGAGCCCCCTGGGGTCCACCAAGCGGTCCGGCAGCCGTGTCCGGTCCGACACCCACAGGGCGACCTGGCGCTCGGCCGCGACGGTCGCCTTGCCGACCAGTAGCGCGGCGAGCAGCGGGTCCCGGATCCGCTCGGTGATCTGCTCCGCGGTGGCCCGGTGGTCGCCGACCACCTCGCCGACGAAATCCACGGCGTCGTCGTACATCTCCAGTTCGAGCAGCCCCAGCAGCGTGTGCATGCGGTTGGCGTGCTCGTGGTCCTGAGCGCGCAGGGCGTCGATCAGACCGCGCGTCGAGTCCAGCTCACGGCCGAGCTGCTCGAGCTCGGTGCGGTCGCGCAGGGTGGCGACGGCGCCGCCGTCGTCGGTGGGCATCCGGTTGGCGACCAGGACCCGCTGTCCGCGCACGGTCAGCAGGTCGGTGCCGGCCACCCGCCCGGCCAGGACGTCGGCGGTGCGGCCCGCGCCGAGCGCCTCGTCGGGGGTGCGGCCGACGGCCTCCGAGCCGATGCCCAGCAGGCGCTGCGCCTCGTCGTTGAGGAGCCGGACCCGGCCGCCGCGGTCCAGGGCGACGACGCCCTCCCGGATGCCGTGCAGCATGGCCTCGCGCTCCGCGAGCAGCCCCGCGATGTCCGAGAAGGCCAGGTCGCGGGTCTGCCGCTGGACCCGGCGCGCGATGAGCCAGGCGGCCAGCGCGCCGACGGCCAGGGCACCTCCGGCGTAGGCGAGCAGCCCGGGAATGGCGTGGATCAGCCGGGCCCGGACGCTGTCGTACGCGATGCCCACCGAGACCGCCCCGACGATGTCGCCGTCACTGTCGCGCAGGGGCACCTTGCCGCGCGCGGAACGGCCCAGGGTGCCGTTGTCGATCTCCATGACCTCACGGCCGGCCAGGGCCTGTCCGGGGTCGGTGGACACGACCGAGCCGATCCGTGCCGGGTCGGTGTGCGACCAGCGCACTCCCTGCCGGTCCATCACGACGACGTACTCCGCGCTGGTCGCCTCGCGGACCCGTTCCGCCTCCCGCTGCACCGGGCCGCCCGCTGTCGGCGGACTGCTGCGCAGGTCCCGGGCGATCTGCGGATTCTGCGCGGTGGTCTGCGCGATCGCCAGGGCCCGGCGCATCGCCTGGTCGTCCAGCTGATCGCCGAGGGGAGCCAGGAACAGCCCGGTCGCGAGCACCGCGACCCCCGCGGCGATCGCCACCTGCATCAGCAGCACCTGGGAGAACACCCGCCGCGGCAGGCCGAGGCGCAGACGGCGAACGGGGGGAGTGGAGCTCATACCCATGACGGTACGTGGGGGCCGCGGCGTGCCGGAGACGGGTGTGGCGCGGATCTCGCGCGCGGAGTGGCCGGGGGCGGCGAGCGGACGCCTCCGGTGTTCCCGCCGCGGTCTCAGCTCGCCAGTGCCGTCACCGTCAGTTCGCGGACCGTCGTGACCTCCATCCGGGCCGGCGAGCCGAGCACCGACGTCGCACAGCTCTCCGGGCGGGCCGGCTGCGACGCGCCCTGGGCGACGGTGACCCGCCAGTGCCGTCCGTCGGTGTGGGCGACGGTCACCTCCCAGAGCGGGGCGTGGCCGTCGGTGCGGACGATGCTCAGCACCTGCGCGGCGTCCTCGCCCAGCGCCGAGCGGACGGCCAGTTCCGCCGCCTGGCCGGGCCGGTCCCACGCGGAGTTCCCGCGGCAGTGGTCCACCACGATCCGGTCGTCCCGGACGCCGTGCACGATGTCCTCGACGTCGTCGGCACGGACCCTGCCGTAGGCGTAGCCGTGCGGCAGGACGAGCATCGTCGGGGAGAAGCGGTGCCCTCCGAGGTGGGTGACCTCCCAGACCCCCTCGAACCCGGAGGCGGCGAGCTCGGCCGCCAGGGGACGGCCGAGGAGGGCGCAGCAGCGGTCGCGCTTCCCGTTGGTGCACACGAGGACGAGCGGATCGCCGGTGTGCGGACGGCCGGTGAGCGCGGCGTCGAACGAACGGCTGTCGCCCCCGCCGAGCGCGGCGAAGTCGAGGTCGAGCAGCCGGCGGGGGTCCGAGAGGGTGGCGCCGTGCAGCCAGGCGTTCCCCGGCGTGGTGTGGGCCGCGTACACCCGGCGGTCGGCGGGGGTGCGGCTGTCGGCGTGGCGGCCGGGGCGGCGGATGAGCGCGATGCGTACGCCCGTCCCCTTCGCGGCCGCCTCCAGGGCGCGGCCCAGCGCGGGATCCAGGTGGCTCGACGTGAGCGCCTTGGCGCCCCAGGGGCCGGGCTGTTCGAGCAGCAGCCAGGTCCTCGCGACCGGTGCCGTCCCCGAAACGGGCTCGCCGAGGTCCCGGGAGACGGTTGAGCACGTACTCACCTTGGTGAGCCTAACCTGAGTTGGCCGGAGATGACTTCCGGCCGCGCTCGGGAGCTACTCCGGCAGGGGCTGCGGGGGCCTCGGCCCCGAGTACAGACCGCTCGGTCGCATGCGCAGGGGGCGCTCCCCGTACTCCTCGAGCGCGTGCGCGATCCAGCCCGCCGTACGGGCCACCGCGAAGATCGTCTCGCTGGCCGAGGCGGGCATGGCGGACGAGGCGGTGAACACGGCGAGTGCCAGGTCGACATTGGCGTGCAGGGGCGTGTGGCGGGCGGTGGTGGCCACTACGTCACGGGCCGCCGCGAGGGCGGGCGCGGCCCCGGGGATGTCCTCCAGGAGGGCGAACAGGGCACGCGCGCGCGGGTCCTCCCCGGGGTAGAGCCGGTGACCCAGCCCCGGGATCCGGCGGCCGGCCCGCAACTCCTCCGCGACCACCGGCGCCGCGCTGCCCTGGTCGAGCACCTCCAGCAGCATCCGGTGGGCGAGCCCGCCGGCCGCGCCGTGCAACGGCCCCTCGATCACGCCGAGCCCGGCGGACACCGCCGCGTACGCGTGCGCCCGCGCCGACGCGGCGACCCGCACCGCGAGCGTGGAGGCGGCCAGGTCGTGGTCGACGAGCAGGGAGAGCGCGGTGTCGAGGACGTGCAGCGACGCCTCGTCGGCGGCGTGTCCGCTCAGCCGGGTCCACAGCCGGTGGGCGATCGGTCCGCGGTCGGCGTGGCCGCACCGCACGGGCGGCAGCGCGTCGACCAGGGTGGGGATGAGGACGCGGGCGGTGCCCAGCACGGCGTCCTCGGACAGGTCGAAGCGCAGCGGGTCCGCGGCCGCGGCGGCGATGGCCGCGACGCGCAGCCGGTCGGTGGGGCCGGCGTGTTCGGGCAGGGCGGCGACGGCCCGGCGGGCGACCGCCACCGAGGCCTCCGGTGCCGTGAAGGAGACGCCGGGGCGCGACCGGCCCGTCCACAGCCACTCGGCGACCTCCTCGTAGCTGTGCCGCGTGGCGAGGTCCACCGCGTCGACGCCCCGGTAGTAGTACCGGTCCTTCTCGATGAGCGTGATGCGGGTCCGCACGGCCAGTTCCTGTCCGGAGGCCTGGGCGGGACCGCTCTCGCGCCGGTTGCGGCGGGCGAGCGTCCGCACCTCCTCGGCGTCGAAGGTGCTGCCCCGGCCGCCCGGTGCGCGCCGGCTGCCGAGCTGACCGCGGCTGACGTACGCGTACACGGTCTCGGGCTTCACGCCCAGCAGCTCGGCGGCCTCCCGGGTGGTCAGGCGCCGCTCGGTGCCGGCGGAGTGTCCGGGGTCTTGATCGCGCATGGGGGTCACCGTATCGATGCTCGGGGCCGGGTCCTGCGGCATATTGACTCAATCAATATTGACAGGTGGATAGTCAACTATAGACAGTTGTATTGAGTTCAGGGAGGCGAACATGTCCGTCAACGTGCCGCGAGGACTCGCGGGAGTCGTGGTCACCGACACCGAGGTCGGTGACGTCAGGGGCCTCGAGGGCTTCTACCACTACCGGCAGTACTCCGCCGTCGAGCTGGCGAGGACCCGGAACTTCGAGGACGTCTGGTACCTCCTCGTCAACGGCGAACTGCCCGACGCGCGGAGCGGCGCCGCCTTCGCTGCCGCGACCGCGGCACTGCGGCGGCTGCCCGACGAGGTGAGGACCGCACTGCCCGCCATAGCGGCGGCCGGCGGACGCTCCGGGCCGCTCGCCGGGATGCGCACCGCGCTGTCGCTGCTGGGCGCGGCCAAGGGGTTCACGCCGGTGTACGACCTGGACGCCGGCCGGCGCCGCCAGGACACCCTCGAGGCCGCCGCGGCCGTGCCGACACTGCTCACCGCGCTGCACCGGCTCGGGCGGGGACTCGACCCCGTGGAACCGCGCGAGGATCTCCCGTACGCCGCGAACTACCTGTACATGCTGACCGGCACGGAGCCGGACGAGCGGCGCACGCGGGCGGTCGAGCAGTACCTGATCTCCACCATCGACCACGGTTTCAACGCGTCGACGTTCACCGCGCGGGTCATCGCCTCGACGGGGGCGGACGTGGCTGCCTGCCTCGCCGGAGCGGTCGCGGCGCTGTCCGGTCCGCTGCACGGCGGGGCACCCAGCCGGGCGCTGGACACCCTGGACGCCATCGGCACGCCCGACCGCATCGACCCGTGGATCCGTGAACGGGTGCTCGCCGGCGACCGCATCATGGGATTCGGCCACGCGGTCTACCGCACGGAGGACCCCCGTTCCCGGCTGCTCCGCGAGGTGGCCCAGGGGTTCGGAGGGCCGCGCGTGGAGTTCGCGGTCGAGGTGGAGCGGCAGGTGGAGGCGATCCTCGCGGAACTGAAGCCCGGGCGCGAACTGCACACGAACGTCGAGTTCTACGCGGGCGTGGTCATGGAGCTGTGCGGTCTGCCGCGCGAGATGTTCACGCCGACGTTCGCGGCGGCACGGGTGGTGGGCTGGAGCGCGAACATCCTGGAACAGGCGGGGGACAGGAAGATCATCCGGCCGGCGGCGCGGTACGTGGGCCCGCGGGCGCCGGTCGGCGTGCCCGCGGCGGGCTGAGAAGGGGCGGGCGGGCCGGGAGGTCCACTCCTCGGCGACCTCGTCCGCTCGTATCCTGAGCAGTAGTTCCGTCCCCGTGGGTACACGCTGCCGCGGGACGGAGTACGCGCAGGTGAGAGAGAGGTCGCATGACGGGGCAGCGCCCGACTTCCCGGCAGATCCCGGTCGTCGTACTCGCCGGATTCCTGGGCTCCGGGAAGACCACCCTGCTCAATCACCTCCTGCACCGCAGCGGAGGCAGCCGCATCGGAGCCGTCGTCAACGACTTCGGCTCCATCGAGATCGACGCGATGGCCGTGGCCGGCGCCCTCGGCGACTCCACCGTCTCGCTCGGCAACGGGTGCCTGTGCTGCGCAGTCGACGCGAGTGAACTCGACGGGTACCTGGAGCGGCTGGCCCGGCCCGACGCCGGCATCGACGTCATCGTCATCGAGGCCAGCGGCCTCGCCGAGCCGCAGGAGCTCGTGCGCATGCTGCTCGCCAGCGAACAGCGGGAGATCGTGTACGGCGGTCTCGTCGAGGTCGTCGACGCCGCCGAGTTCGACGCCACGCGTGCGAGGCACCCGGAGATCGACCGGCACCTGGCGCTGGCCGACCTCGTGGTGGTGAACAAGACCGACCGGGTCCCGGACGCCGAGCGGACCCTCGCTCTCGTCCGTTCCCTCGCCGACCGCGCGGCCGTACTCCCCGCGGCCTACGGACGGGTCGACCCCGAGTTCCTCTTCGACTGCCGGCCCGGCGAGGAGCGTGTCGGGCAGCTGTCCTTCGACGACCTGTACGACCACTCGCCGGACGACGCGCACCCCGGCCATCTGCACACCGCCTACGACAGCGTGTCCTTCGTCTCCGAGACGCCCCTCGACCCGCGCCGGCTGATGGGGTTCCTCGACAGCCGGCCCGAGGGCCTGTACCGGATCAAGGGCTACGTCGACTTCGGGCCGCACGACCCGCGCAACCGGTACGCCGTCCACGCCGTCGGGCGTTTCCTGCGCTTCCGCCCCGAGCCCTGGCCGGCCGCAGGCCCGCGCCTCACCCAGCTCGTCCTGATCGGCGCCGGCATCGACGCGTCCGCGCTCGGCAAGGAACTGGACGCGTGCCGCAGCGACACCCCGCACGCCGACGAACACGGCATGTGGGGTGTCCTGCGCTACGTACCGGACCCCGAGGACGGCGATCCGGCGGAGCCGGACGGCGAGGAGTCACCGCCCGGCTCCTAGGGACCGATCCGAACGGCAGACCCTAGGCGGGGCCCGCCACCACCGCCACCGTCTTCGGCAGCGACACGCCGGAGCCGTCACGGCGCGGATCGACGTCCGGCAACTGGGCCGGGGTGCCGTTCTTCTGCGCGGCCCGGGCCGGCCGGGGACCCGCCCAGGCCAGGGCCAGGCAGTCCTCGCCCTTCAGGAACCGCTGGCAGCGCACACCACCCGTGGCCCGGCCCTTGCGCGGGTACTGGTCGAACGGCGTCAGCTTGGCCGTGGTCTGGACGGAGTCGTCCAGCGTGCCGCGCGAACCGGCGACCGTGAAGACGACCGCGTCCGCAGCCGGGTCCACCGCCGTGAAGGAGATGACCTTCGCGCCCTCGGTGAGCTTGATGCCCGCCACACCGCCCGCCGGCCGGCCCTGGGGACGCACCTGCGAGGCCCGGTAGCGCAGCAGTTGCGCGTCGTCGGTGATGAAGACCAGGTCCTCCTCGCCCGTGCGCAGCTCGGCCGCGCCGACGATCCGGTCCCCGTCCTTGAGCGTGATGACCTCCAACTCGTCCTTGTTGGAGGGGTAGTCGGGCACCACACGCTTGACGACGCCCTGCTCCGTGCCGAGGGCCAGACCCGGCGAGGACTCGTCCAGCGTGGTCAGGCAGACGACCGTCTCGTCGTCCTCCAGGGACACGAACTCCGCCAGCGGCGCGCCGCCCGACAGGTTCGGCGTCGGCAGCGGTTCCGGGAGCTGGGGCAGGTCGACCACGTTCACCCGCAGCAGCCGCCCGCCGGACGTCACCACGCCGATCTCGCCGCGGGCCGTGGCGGGCACGGACGACACGATCAGGTCGTGCTTGACGCGCTTGGCGCCGGCGTCCGTGACGAGGGGCGCGTCGTCCGCGGTGCGGGCCAGCAGGCCCGTCGAGGACAGCAGCACCCGGCACGGGTCGTCCGCCACCTGGAGCGGAACGGCGGCCACCGGGGTGCCGGCCGACTCCAGCAGGAGCGTGCGCCGGTCGGTGCCGAACTTCTTGGCCACCGCAGCCAGTTCGGCCGAGACCAGCTTGCGCAGCTCCGCGTCCGAGTCGAGGATCCGGGTCAGCTCCTCGATCTCCGAGTTGAGCCGGTCCTTCTCCGCCTCGAGCTCGATGCGGTCGTACTTGGTCAGCCGGCGCAGCGGCGTGTCCAGGATGTACTGGGTCTGGACGTCGCTCAGCGAGAAGCGGTCCATCAGGCGCTGCTTGGCCTGCGCGGAGTTCTCGCTGGAGCGGATGAGGCGGATGACCTCGTCGATGTCGACCAGCGCGGTGAGCAGGCCCTCGACGAGGTGGAGACGGTCGCGGCGCTTGGTGCGCCGGAACTCGCTGCGGCGCCGTACGACATTGAAGCGGTGGTCGAGGTAGACCTCCAGCAGCTCCTTGAGGCCCAGGGTGAGGGGCTGGCCGTCGACGAGGGCGACGTTGTTGATGCCGAAGGACTCCTCCATCGGCGTCAGCTTGTAGAGCTGCTCCAGGACGGCCTCGGGCACGAAGCCGTTCTTGATCTCGATGACCAGGCGCAGTCCGTGCTCGCGGTCGGTGAGGTCCTTGACGTCCGCGATGCCCTGGAGCTTCTTCGAGCCGACCAGGTCCTTGATCTTCGCGATGACCTTCTCGGGTCCGACCGCGAAGGGCAGCTCGGTGACGACCAGGCCCTTGCGGCGGGCCGTCACGGTCTCCACGGACACCGTCGCGCGGATCTTGAACGTGCCGCGGCCCGTCTCGTAGGCGTCCCGGATGCCCGGCAGGCCGACGATCCGGCCGCCGGTGGGCAGGTCGGGGCCCGGCACGTGCTTCATCAGGGCTTCGAGGTCGGCGTTCGGGTGCCGGATCAGGTGCCGGGCGGCCGCGATCACCTCGCGCAGGTTGTGCGGCGGCATGTTCGTGGCCATGCCGACCGCGATGCCGGAGGCGCCGTTGACCAGCAGGTTCGGGAAGGCGGCGGGCAGGGCCACCGGCTCCTGCTCCTGGCCGTCGTAGTTGGGGCCGAAGTCGACGGTGTCCTCGTCGATCGACTCCGTCATCAGGCTGGTCGCCTCGGCCATCCGGCACTCGGTGTACCGCATGGCGGCCGGCGGGTCGTCGTTGCCCAGCGAGCCGAAGTTGCCGTGGCCGTCCACCAGGGGCACGCGCATGGAGAAGGGCTGGGCCATGCGGACCAGGGCGTCGTAGATCGACGCGTCACCGTGCGGGTGCAGCTTGCCCATGACCTCGCCGACGACGCGGGCGCACTTCACGTAGCCCCGCTCGGGCCGCAGGCCCATCTCGTTCATCTGGTAGACGATGCGGCGGTGCACCGGCTTGAGGCCGTCGCGGGCGTCCGGGAGCGCACGGGAGTAGATGACCGAGTACGCGTACTCGAGGAAGGAGCCCTGCATCTCGTCGACGACGTCGATGTCGAGGATCTTCTCCTCGTACGAGTCGTCGGGCGGCGGGGTCTTCGTACTACGGCGGGCCATCGCTGCCGGCTCCTTGCTGAAGCGTGAACGGTGATCTGACGCGGTCCATTGTGGACCGCGGCACTGACAGCGGCCGACCAGGCCCGTCACGCCCGGCCCGGCGCTGCCCGCAGGGTACGCCCTCGCCCCGTCGTCCCGTCCCCGGCGGCCCGCCGGTCGCGTGCTCGCTCTCGGCGTACGGGGACCGGGAACTCCACCGGCGGCCCGCACGCTTGCATACAGTGGCAGGACCGGCGGAAACTCCGCGGTTCCGCCCGATGATGCCACCGAGATTTCCGCGATCGAAGGGACGTACATGCCCATGGGTCACACGGCCACAGCCCAGGCAGGCTCCGGCGGCCTGACAGCGACCGAGCACCGCCTGGCCAACGGCCTGCGCGTGGTGCTCTCCGAGGACCACCTGACCCCGGTCGCGGCGGTGTGCCTCTGGTACGACGTCGGCTCGCGACACGAAGTCAAGGGGCGCACCGGCCTGGCTCACCTCTTCGAGCACCTGATGTTCCAGGGCTCCGGCCAGGTCAAGGGCAACGGGCACTTCGAGCTGGTGCAGGGAGCCGGGGGCTCGCTCAACGGCACCACCAGCTTCGAGCGCACCAACTACTTCGAGACGATGCCCGCCCACCAGCTGGAGCTCGCCCTCTGGCTGGAGGCGGACCGCATGGGCTCCCTGCTCGCCGCCCTGGACGAGGAGTCCATGGAGAACCAGCGGGACGTCGTCAAGAACGAGCGCCGCCAGCGCTACGACAACGTGCCCTACGGCACCGCGTTCGAGAGGCTGACCGCCCTCGCGTACCCGGAGGGCCACCCCTACCACCACACGCCGATCGGCTCGATGGCGGACCTGGACGCGGCGACGCTGGAGGACGCGCGCGCGTTCTTCCGCACCTACTACGCGCCGAACAACGCGGTGCTGTCGGTCGTCGGCGACATCGACCCGGAGCGGACGCTCGCCTGGATCGAGAAGTACTTCGGCTCCATCGCCTCCCACGACGGCAAGCCCGCCCCCCGGGACGGTTCGCTGCCGGACGTCATGGGCGAGGAGCTGCGGGAGGTCGTCGAGGAGGAGGTGCCGGCGCGCGCCCTGATGGCCGCCTACCGGCTGCCCGAGGACGGCACGCGCGCGTGCGACGCGGCCGACCTGGCGCTGACCGTGCTGGGCGGCGGCGAGTCCTCCCGCCTGTACAACCGGCTGGTGCGCCGCGACCGCACCGCCGTCGGGGCGGGCTTCGGGCTGCTGCGCCTGGCCGGGGCGCCCTCTCTGGGCTGGCTCGACGTGAAGACCTCCGGCGACGTCGAGGTGCCCGTCGTCGAGGCCGCCATCGACGAGGAGCTGGCCCGGTTCGCCGAGGAGGGGCCCACGGCCGAGGAGATGGAGCGCGCGCAGGCCCAGTTGGAGCGCGAGTGGCTGGACCGGCTCGGCACGGTCGCCGGCCGCGCCGACGAACTGTGCCGGTACGCCGTCCTGTTCGGCGACCCGCAGCTCGCCCTCACCGCCGTGGGGCGGGTGCTGGAGGTGACGGCCGAGGAGGTCCAGGAGGTCGCGAAGGCCCGTCTGCGCCCCGACAACCGCGCGGTGCTCGTCTACGAGCCCACCGCCCCCGCCGACGAGACCGACGCCGACGAGACCACCGTCACCGTCACCGTGACCGACGCCACCGACGAGAACGAGGAGGCGGCCAAGTGACCGAGCTCGCCACGATGGAATTCCACTCCCAGCCGCAGGCCGGCGAGCCCAAGCCGTGGGCGTTCCCGGCACCCGAGCGCGGCAGCCTCGACAACGGCCTCACCGTGCTGCGCTGCCACCGTCCCGGCCAGCAGGTCGTCGCCGTCGAGGTGTCGCTCGACGCCCCCCTGGACGCCGAGCCCGCCGGCCTGGACGGCGTGGCCACGATCATGGCGCGGGCGTTCTCGGAGGGCACCGACAAGCACTCCGCCGAGGAGTTCGCCGCCGAGCTCGAGCGCTGCGGCGCCACCCTCGACGCGCACGCGGACCACCCCGGTGTCCGGCTGAGCCTGGAGGTGCCCGCCTCGCGCCTCGCCAAGGCCCTCGGTCTGGTCGCCGACGCCCTCAGGGCGCCCGCGTTCGCCGACAGCGAGGTCGAGCGGCTGGTGCGCAACCGGCTCGACGAGATCCCGCACGAGCTGGCCAACCCCTCCCGCCGCGCCGCCAAGGAGCTCTCCAAGGAGCTGTTCCCGGCGGACTCGCGCATGTCGCGCCCGCGCCAGGGCAGCGAGGAGACGGTCGCGGACATCGACGCGGCGGCCGTCCGCGCCTTCTACGAGAAGCACGTCCGCCCCGCCACCGCCACCGCGGTCATCGTCGGCGACCTCACCGGCATCGACCTCGACGAGCTGCTCGGCGACACCCTCGGCGCATGGACCGGCTCCGCCGCCGAGCCGCGCCCGGTGCCGCCGGTGACCGCCGACGACACCGGACGGGTCGTCATCGTGGACCGCCCCGGCGCCGTGCAGACGCAACTGCTGATCGGCCGCACCGGAGCCGACCGGCACGACCGCGTGTGGCCCGCCCAGGTACTCGGCACGTACTGCCTCGGCGGCACCCTCACCTCACGCCTGGACCGCGTCCTGCGCGAGGAGAAGGGCTACACCTACGGCGTGCGGGCGTTCGGGCAGGTCCTGCGGTCCGCCCCCGACGGCACGGGCGCCGCGATGCTCGCCATCAGCGGCTCCGTCGACACGCCCAACACGGGTCCGGCGCTCCAGGACCTGTGGACGGTGCTGCGCACGCTCGCCGAGGGCGGACTCACCGACGCCGAGCGCGACGTCGCCGTGCAGAACCTGGTGGGCGTGGCGCCGCTGAAGTACGAGACGGCGGCCGCCGTCGCGAGCACGCTGGCCGACCAGGTCGAGCAGCACCTGCCCGACGACTATCAGGCCACGCTGTACCGCCAACTGGCCGCCACTGGCACCGTGGAGGCCACCGCTGCGGTCGTCAACGCCTTCCCGGTGGACCGTCTGGTGACGGTCCTCGTCGGCGACGCGGCGCGGATCAGGGAGCCCGTCGAGGCCCTCGGCATCGGTGAAGTCACCGTCGTGGCCGCCGAGTAGCGGCACGGGTGCGCGACGGCCCTGGTGACCCGAATGTCACCAGGGCCGTCCGATGTCCGAATTGGGGGAGAGGCTGCCCGTCTGCCCTGTGGCGTGCGCTACAAAAACCGTGTTGCGTTTGAGAATTGAAGACAGCCGCGTCTAGCGTCGTCCGGGCTGTTCGTCAGGCAGTGCGCCGCACCCGCGGCACCGGACAGTCATCGCCGAGTCCCCGTACGGCGCGAGCCAGGGGAGCCGGGGACCCATCGCAGTCCCTGGGGTGAATCGGACGCCCGCGCTCCGGCGAGGGGGTCCGTAGGAGACCTTCCTGCTCCGAACCCGTCAGCTAACCCGGTAGGCGAGAGGGAAGGAAAGGACCAGCCTCTACATGGCGTTCACGCGCGCCACCGGGAAGCACCGCCGTCCCAGCCGCATGCACCGCACCACCGCCCGCGCGGCGGGCGTCGCGGCCCTCGCCACCACCGGCGTCGTCGGCACCCTCGCGGCCCCGGCCCTCGCCGCCGAGCCCGAGGTCGAGCAGAGCGGACTCACCCCGGTCGTCACCATCGGCGACTCCATCGCCCACGAGATCGACGCCCAGGCCACCGCGCAGAAGCAGGCCGCCCTGGACGCCGCCGCCCGCGAGGCGGCCATGGAGGCCGCGCGCGAGCGGGCCGCCGAGGCCGCCGAGGAGGCGCGCGAGGCCAAGGAGCGTGCCGCGCGCGAGGCGGAGCGCGAGCGCCTCAACACCTTCGTGGCGCCGATCGCCGGCTCCTACGTGTCCACGGCCTACCAGGCCGGCAGCTCCCTGTGGTCCTCCGGCAGCCACACCGGCATCGACTTCCACGCCTCGACCGGCGCCTCGGTGCACGCGGTCGGCGTCGGCACCGTCGTCGAGGCCGGCTGGGGCGGCGCCTACGGCAACCAGGTCGTGATCAGGATGCACGACGGCACGTACACCCAGTACGGCCACCTGTCGTCCATCGGCGTCTCGGTCGGCCAGTCGGTCGGCGCCGGCCAGCAGATCGGTCTCTCCGGTGCCACCGGCAACGTCACCGGCCCGCACCTGCACTTCGAGGCCCGCACGAGCCCGGAGTACGGCTCGGACATGGACCCCGTCGCCTATCTCCGTTCCCACGGCGTGAACGTCTGACGACGGACGGTACGGCACGCGCAGGGCCCCGGCTCCCCGAGCCGGGGCCCTGCTGTATTTCCGTGCGGGCCCGCACCACCCTGCCGGATTCGTTTCCGGCCCGGGAAAGTTCAAAAAATATCCCTGAATTCCCTCGGCCCCTCCGAAAGTGCGGTTCATTGGCCTAGAGTCACGGAACACGCGTCCATTGTCGACGTTTCACGGGGATCAGGGCGGAGGTCGGACATGCGCATTCCGGCGCACTCGGTGTGCACGGCGATCCGGGACGACATCGTCGCCGGCGTCCACGGGCGCGGCAGCCGGCTCACCGAGGAACTGCTCGCGCGCCGCTACGGCGTCTCCCGCGTCCCGGTCCGCGAGGCGCTGCGCACCCTGGAGGCCGAGGGCTTCGTGGTGACCCGGCGGCACGCGGGCGCGTGCGTCGCCGAACCCACCGAACAGGAGGCCGCCGACCTGCTCGAGACCCGCACGCTCCTGGAGCCCCTCGGTGCCTCCCGCGCGGCCCGGCGCCGCACCGAGGCCCATCTCAAGGTGCTGCGCGGCCTGGTCAGGCTGGGTCAGGAACGCTCCAGGCAGGGCCACGGCGAGGACCTGCGCGCGCTGGGCGGCTGGTTCCACGAGACCCTCGCACAGGCCGCCGGCAGTCCTTCCCTCACGGCGATGCTGATCCAGCTGCGCCGCAAGATCGACTGGATGTACCTCGTGGACACGGTGCCCGGCGCGGCGGAGCAGTGGGCGGAGCGCGGCGCGGTCGTCGACGCGGTGGCACGGGGCGACGGCGACCGGGCGCGAGCGCTCATGGCGCTGCACGCCGAGCGGTCGGCGGCGGCGCACCGGTTGCGCTTCACGTCCGGCGACCGCCCCGACGGCGTGAGAAATGCGCAACGTCCCGTAAATACGCCGGTGCTCCGGCATTGACACGGGTGCCGTATACAAAAGCGGGGTAATTCACGGGGCTTATTCGTGCTGTCCGGAATCAGGGGCGGCAAAAGGCCCGCCCGGTGGTCCGGGCGGGCCTTTCGTGTGCCGTCACATCAGACGGTCTCGGGAAGCTCCTCGAGCCCCTCGGAGACCAGCTTCGCCAGCCGGTCCAGGGCGGCGTCCGCGCCCTCGGCGTCCGAAGCGAGGACGATCTCCTCGCCGCCCTGGGCGCCCAGGCCCAGGACGGCCAGCATGGAGGCCGCGTTGACGGGGTTGCCGTCGGCCTTGGCGATCGTCACCGGGACGCCTGTGGCCGTGGCGGCCCGGACGAAGATGGAGGCGGGGCGGGCGTGGAGGCCCTCGGCCCAGCCGACGTTGACGCGGCGCTCAGCCATGTGTTGCTGCCCTTCAGGTGTTCAGGTTGTCTAGACCAGTTTCCCACATCGTGAAGCATGGCCGGACGGCCGTGCGCCGCCCCGGGTGGCCGTCGGGCCGCGGCCTCGGCCCGGGCTCCCGTTCCACAGACTGCCCCGCGCCGTTGTCGTACGCGAGCCGTACTCTGGGGCCCATGCAGACCTCGTCGGACCGGCACGAGTACCCCGCCCACTGGGAGGCCGACGTGGTGCTGCGCGACGGCGGCACCGCGCGCGTCCGCCCCATCACCGTTGATGACGCCGAGCGCCTGGTCAGCTTCTACGAGCAGGTCTCCGACGAGTCGAAGTACTACCGCTTCTTCGCGCCGTACCCTCGCCTGTCCGCCAAGGACGTCCACCGCTTCACGCACCACGACTTTGTGGACCGGGTGGGACTCGCGGCCACCATCGGCGGCGAGTTCATCGCCACCGTACGCTACGACCGGATCGGCGCCGGCGGTGCGCCCGCGTCGTCCCCCGCCGACGAGGCCGAGGTCGCCTTCCTCGTCCAGGACGCCCACCAGGGCCGGGGTGTCGCCTCCGCGCTCCTCGAGCACATCGCCGCCGTCGCCCGGGAGCGCGGCATCCGCCGCTTCGCCGCCGAGGTGCTGCCCGCGAACACCAAGATGATCAAGGTGTTCATGGACGCCGGGTACACCCAGAAGCGGAGCTTCGAGGAGGGTGTGGTCCGCCTCGAGTTCGGTCTCGAGCCCACCGACCGCTCCCTGGCCGTGCAGTACGCGCGCGAACACCGCGCGGAGGCCCGGTCGGTGCAGCGCCTGCTCCAGCCCGGCTCCGTAGCCGTCATCGGAGCCGGCCGCACCCCCGGTGGCGTCGGCCGCAGCATCCTCGGCAACATCCGGGACGCGGGCTACACCGGCAGGCTGCACGCGGTGAACGCGGCCCTCCCCGAAGAGGTGAAGGAGCTCGACGGGGTGCCCGCCCGACGCTCGGTGCGCGACGTCGACGGGCCCGTCGACCTCGCGGTCGTCGCCGTGCCCGCCGAGCGCGTCCCCGAGGTGGTCACCGAGTGCGGCGAACACGGTGTGCAGGGCCTCGTCGTGATCTCCGCCGGGTACGCCGACAGCGGCCCCGAGGGACGCGAACGCCAGCGCGCCCTCGTGCGCCAGGCGCGCTCGTACGGCATGCGGATCATCGGACCCAACGCCTTCGGCGTCATCAACACCGCTCCCGGGGTGCGGCTCAACGCCTCCCTCGCCCCGGAGATGCCGCGCCCCGGCCGGATCGGTCTGTTCGCCCAGTCCGGCGCCATCGGCATCGCCCTGCTCTCCCGGCTGCACCGGCGCGGCGGCGGGGTGACCGGCGTCACCGGCGTGTCCAGCTTCATCTCCTCCGGCAACCGGGCCGACGTGTCCGGCAACGACGTCCTCCAGTACTGGTACGACGACCCGGAGACCGACGTCGCGCTGATGTACCTGGAGTCCATCGGCAACCCCCGCAAGTTCACCCGCCTGGCCCGGCGCACGGCGGCGGCCAAGCCGCTGGTCGTGGTGCAGGGCGCCCGGCACGGAGGCGTCGCGCCGCAGGGCCACGCGGTACGGGCGACGCGGCTGCCGCACGCGACGGTCTCCGCGCTGCTGCGGCAGGCCGGGGTGATCCGCGTCGACACGATCACCGACCTCGTCGACGCGGGCCTGCTGCTCGCCCGCCAGCCGCTGCCCGCCGGACCACGGGTGGCGATCCTCGGGAACTCCGAGTCACTGGGGCTGCTCACCTACGACGCGTGCCTGTCGGAGAGCCTGCGGCCGCAGCCTCCGCTGGACCTGACCACGGCGGCCTCCCCGCAGGACTTCCACGCGGCCCTGTCCCGGGCGCTGGCCGACGACACCTGCGACGCGGTGGTGGTGACCGCCATCCCGACGGTGGGGGAGGGGGCGGCCGGGGACGCGGCGCTGGCCGAGGCGCTGCGCTCGGCGGCGGCCGCGGTGCCCGACAAGCCCGTCCTCGTGGTCCACGTGGAGCTGGGTGGCCTCGCCCAGGCCCTGTCCGCCGCGGCGAGCACCGCACCGCAGGCCGCCCCGGGCACCTCGGCAGCAGTGGCCGCCCCGGAGGCACCAGGCACCCCGGATGCCCCCGAAGCCCCGGAAGCCCCGGACACCCCGAACGCATCGGAAGCACCGACCGCCCCGCGCACCCCGGGCGGCACCCTCGCGCCGGAGCCGTCCGCCGGCGCCCCGGCGGCCCCCGAGGGAGCCCGCCTCATCCCCGCCTACCCGGCCGCCGAGCGCGCCGTCCGCGCCCTCGCCCAGGCCGTGGCCTACGCGCAGTGGCGCCGCGACGCCGCCGAGCCCGGCAGGGTCCCGGAGTACGACGACATCGACGAGAAGGGCGCCGCCGGGCTGATCGGCGGACACCTCGCGCGCGGACAGGGACTCACCCTCGGTGCCGAGGAGACCTGCGAGCTGCTCGGCCGGTACGGCGTCCACGTGCACCGCGCCCTGCCCGCCCCCACCCCCGACGACGCCGTCGCCGCCGCCGGGACCCTCGGCCACCCCGTCGCCCTCAAGGCCACCGCCCCGCACCTGCGCCACCGTGCCGACCTGGGCGGCGTACGCCTCGACCTCGCGGACGAGGAGCAACTGCGCAGGGCGTACGCCGAGTTGACCGAGCTCTTCGGCAAGCCCGAGGAACTGCGGCCGGTGGTGCAGGGCATGGCGCCGCGCGGCGTCGACACGGTCGTGCGGGCGGTCATCGACCCGGCCGCCGGAGCGGTGCTCTCCTTCGGCCTCGCGGGGGCGGCAACCCAGCTCCTCGGCGACATGGCGCACCGGCTGATCCCGGTGACGGACCGGGAGGCCGCCTCCCTGATCCGCTCGGTCCGTACCGCGCCCCTCCTCTTCGGCTGGCGCGGCTCGGCCCCGGTCGACGCCTCCGCCCTGGAGGAGCTGCTGCTGCGGGTGTCCCGGCTGGTCCACGACCACCCGGAGGTCGTCGCGGTCACACTCGAACCGGTCGTCGTCGCCCCGGACGGACTGAGCGTCCTCGGCGCCTCCGTCCGCCTCGCGCCCCCGCCCGCCCGGGACGACCTCGGCCCGCGGACGCTGCCCACGTACTGACCGCGCGCGGCCCCACCCGGGGCGGGGACCCGGCGGCCGTCGCACGGGCGTCCCGGGCAGTCAGTGGGCCCCCGTAGGATGGACGGCATGGCCAAGACCAGTACGACGACCCAGGGGCTGCGAGCGGCGATCGAGCGCAGCGGCTACTACCCGGCCCTCGTGGCCGAGGCGGTGGAGGCCGCCGTGGGCGGCGAGCCCATCCGGTCGTACCTGGTCCACCAGGAGACCACGTTCGACCAGAACGAGGTGCGCCGGCACGTGACCGTGCTGGTGCTCACGGGCAACCGCTTCATCGTCAGCCACACCGACGAGCAGGCCGCCGACGACACCTCCCCGACGCCCTACGCCACGACGTCCACGGAGTCGGTCAAGCTCGGCCGGATCTCGTCCATCGTCGTCAGCCGCGTGGTCGCCAACCCCGAGCAGTACAAGCCGGGCACCCTGCCCCGCGAGATCGTGCTGACCATCGGCTGGGGCGCCGTCTCCCGGCTCGACCTGGAGCCGGCCGCCTGCGGCGACCCGAACTGCGAGGCCGACCACGGCTACACCGGCAGCTCGACGGCCGACGACCTGAGCCTGCGCGTCAGCGAGGCCGGGGACGGCCCGGAGACGGTGCGCCAGGCGCTCGCCTTCGCCCAGGCCCTCTCCGAGGCGACCGCGGACTCCCCCCGCTGATGGCGCAGCACGCCACCTGGGACACCCACCCGGAACCGCTGCCCCTCGACTCCGCCCCCGTGCCCGAGTACGGGAGCGGTTCCCTCGCCGACCTGCTGCCCACGCTGGCCGCCGGCCTCGGCGTCCCCGGCATGACCGCGGGGATCACGGAGCTGACCCCCGCCGACCGGAACTGTGTGTTCCTGATCGACGGCCTCGGCTGGGAGCAGCTGCGCGCCCACCCGGACGAGGCCCCCTTCCTGAGCTCCCTGCTCGGCAGCTCGCGCGGTGGCACCGGCCGCCCGATCACCGCCGGCTATCCGGCGACCACCGCCACCTCCCTCGCCTCCGTCGGCACCGGCTTGCCGCCCGGCGCCCACGGCCTGCCCGGGTACACCGTGCTCAATCCGGACACCGGCGCGCTGATGAACCAGCTGCGCTGGCAGCCCTGGACCCCGCCGGCCGCCTGGCAGCCGTACCCGACCGTCTTCGGCCTCGCCCAGCAGGCGGGCGTGCACGCCGCCCAGGTCTCCTCCCCGACCTTCGCCAACACCCCGCTGACCAAGATCGCCCTCAGCGGCGGCGCCTTCCACGGCCGGCTCTCCGGCGAGGACCGCATGGACCTCGCGGCCGAGCAGCTGGCCGGGGCCGACCGCGCCCTCGTCTACACCTACTACGCCGAGGTCGACGGCGCCGGCCACCGCTACGGCGTGGACTCCGACACCTGGCGCGGCCAGCTGATGCACGTGGACCGGCTGGCCCAGCGCCTGGCCGAGCAGCTGCCGCCGCGCAGCGCCCTCTACGTCACCGCCGACCACGGCATGATCGACGTCCCCTTCGACGAGGACCACCGCATCGACTTCGACGAGGACTGGGAGCTGAAGGCGGGCGTCGCCCTCCTCGGCGGCGAGGGCCGCGCCCGGCACGTGTACGCCGTCCCCGGCGCCCACAACGACGTGCTGACCTGCTGGCGCGAGGTGCTCGGGGAGCAGTTCTGGGTGGCCTCGCGCGACGAGGCCGTCGAGGCCGGCTGGTTCGGCCCGCGCGTCGACGACCGGGTGTACGGCCGCATCGGCGACGTGGTGGCCGCCGCGCGCGACGACGTCCTGCTCATCGCCTCCGAGCGGGAGCCCAGGGAGTCGGCGATGGTCGGCAACCACGGCTCGATGACTCCCGCCGAGCAGCTCGTCCCCCTGCTCGAAGTACGCTCCTGACTCCCCGCCCGCACGTCCGGACCCCTCCCCCCTCGCCGAAAGGTGCTCGACCTCCCATGCCCGAGCTGGTGTTCTTCTCCGGAACGATGGACTGCGGGAAGTCCACGTTGGCGCTGCAGATCGCGCACAATCGTTCCGCCCGCGGGCTGGAAGGGCTGATCTTCACCCGTGACGACCGGGCCGGTGAGGGCAAGCTGTCGTCGCGCCTGGGGCTGGTGACCGACGCGGTGGAGGCGGGCCCCGGGTTCGACCTGTACGGCCACGTGGTGGACCGGCTCCAGCGGGGCGGCCGGATCGACTACGTCATCGCGGACGAGGCGCAGTTCCTGGCTCCCGAGCAGGCCGACCAGCTGGCCCGCGTCGTGGACGACCTGGAAATGGACGTCTACGCCTTCGGCATCACCACCGACTTCCGCACCCGGCTCTTCCCCGGCTCCCAGCGGCTGATCGAACTCGCCGACCGGGTCGAGACGCTGCAGGTCGAGGCGCTGTGCTGGTGCGGCGCCCGGGCCACGCACAACGCGCGCACGGTCGGCGGCGTGATGGTGGTCGAGGGCGAGCAGGTCATGGTGGGCGATGTCGCCCACCAGCCCGACGAGATCGGCTACGAGGTGCTGTGCCGGCGCCACCACCGCAAGCGGATGACCAGCGCGACGGCCCGGGCAGGGGCGCTGTCGCCGGACGTGCTGCCGGTGGGCTCCGCCTGAACGGCCCCGGCGGGTCGGCGGGCGGGCCCGCGGGGGAAGCGGGGAGCCACCGACGCCGTCGGGACGACGCCCGCCGTGGGGGCGCCGGACTTCAGGGTGAGGGTCGCAGTGCCCGTCCCCGCGCCTCGCTCGCGGGTCGCGGCGGCCGGACGCGCGCCGGCCGCCGTCTCCGGCGTGGCCATCAGCGGGCCGCCCGCTCGTCCTCGCCCGCGATCTTGCCGGTGCTCAGGGCGATGCGGTTCCAGGTGTTGATGGTGAAGATCAGGGCGAGGACGCGGGCCAGCTCCGTCTCGTCGAAGTGACGGGCGGCCCGCGCGTACACGTCGTCGGGGACGCCCCCCTGGGAGACGAGCGTGACGGCCTCGGTCAGGGCGAGGGCGGCCTGCTCCCTCTCCGTGAAGAAGTTCCGGGCCTCGCGCCACACGCCGATCATGTGCAGCCGGGCCTCGTCCTCGCCGGCCTTGCGGGCGTCGGAGGTGTGCATGTGGAGGCAGTAGGCACAGCCGTTGAGGAGCGAGGCACGGATCTGGATCAGCTCGACCAGGGCCGGGTCGATGCCCTCCCGGGCGGCGGCGTCGAAGCCGATGAGGGCCCTGAACGCCCGGGGGGCGGCCTTGGCGAAGTCCAGGCGCGGGACGGGGCCCCGAGTGGTCGTGGGGGCGGCGGCCCGGAGGGGCGTGCTGTTCGTCATGACCACGAACCTACGGTCGGGAAAGACCTCGATTAAGGTGCATTCCCATGGCGGAATCATGGGTCAATTCGGCGGAGCGCATCGGCAGCGACCTGCACCTGGACCTGTCCGGTCCGGGCGGTCGCCGTGCCGTGCTCATCCGCGCCCTGCGGGACGCGGTGCGTGAGGGACGGCTGGCGCCGGGCACCCGGCTGCCGCCCTACCGCTCGCTCGCCGCGGACCTGGGCCTGGCCCGCAACACCGTCGCCGACGCCTACGCCGAACTGGTCGCCGAGGGCTGGCTGACCGCACGGCAGGGCTCCGGGACCCGGGTGGCGGACCGCGCCGCGCCGCCCGCGCGCCCCCGGACACCGAAGCCCGCCCCAGGACGGCCCGCCGCCCCCGCGCACGACCTGCGCCAGGGCACCCCGGAGGCCGCCTCCTTCCCCCGCACGGCGTGGCTCGCCGCTGCCCGGCGGGCGCTGGGCGCCGCACCCGACGAGGCCTTCGGGCCCGGCGATCCGCGCGGCCGCGTCGAGCTGCGCCGCGCGCTCGCCGGCTATCTGGCGCGGGCCCGAGGGGTGCGCGCCGACCCGGAGCGGATCGTGGTGTGCTCCGGCTTCGCCCACGCGCTGCGGCTGCTGTTCGCGGGCTCGCGCGGCGCGGGCGGCGGGGTGCTGCGGGGTCCCTTCGCCGTGGAGTCGTACGGACTCGGCTTCCACCGCGAGATCCTGGAGGGTTCGGGCGTGCGCACGGTGCCGCTGGCCCTGGACGGCGGAGGGGCCCGGGTCGGCGAACTGGCCGCGCGGCCACGGCTGCGCGGCGTGCTGCTCACCCCCGCGCACCAGTTCCCGACGGGCGGCCCGCTGCACCCGGCCCGGCGTGCGGCGGTCGTCGACTGGGCCCGCACCAGCGGCGGCCTGGTCCTCGAGGACGACTACGACGGGGAGTTCCGCTACGACCGCGAGCCCGTCGGCGCCCTGCAGGGCCTGGATCCCGAACGGGTCGTCCACCTCGGCTCGGTCAGCAAGAGCCTGTCCCCGGCCGTGCGGATCGGCTGGATGGTCCTGCCCGAGCACCTCGTCGACGGCGTGCTCGCCGCCAAGGGCGAGCGGGAGGCGTGGGCGAGCGTCCTCGACCAGCTGACGCTCGCCGACCTCATCGACTCCGGACAGTACGACCGTCACATCCGCCGCATGCGGCAGCGTTACCGGCGTCGCCGCGACCTGCTCGTCACCGCCCTCGCCGAACGGGCCCCGCACATCACGGTCACCGGCATCGCGGCGGGCCTGCACGCAGTGCTCCGGCTGCCGCCCGGCACGGAGGCGTCCGCGGTCAAGGCCGCCTCCTGGCAGGGGGTCGCGCTGGACGGCCTCGCCGGGTTCCGCCATCCGAGGGCCGCCGTGCCGGCCGGTGACGGTCTGGTCGTCGGCTACGCCACGCCGGCGGAACACGCCTACCGGGCGGCGCTCGAAGCGCTGCTCCGGGCCCTGCCGCCGTCCGACGCCTGAACCGCCCTGCGGTGGGTGGGGTTGACGAGTCGTCAGGCGGTGGGCGTCACTGTTCCCGTCCCGCTTCCACGTGATCGGAGAAGGCATGAAGTCCCGCTCCCGACGTCCCGCCCGCGCCCCCCGCGCCCTCCGTGCACTCCGCGCCCACCGGGTCCGCACCGCCGTCCTCGCCACCGCCCTGCTGGCCGTGGCGGCACCGGCGTCCGCCCTGGACGGGGGCGCCCCCGGGTCCCGGGCCCCGGCGGTGCCGTTGCGGGTGGCCACCTACAACATCCACGCCGGAGCCGGCACCGACCAGGTCTTCGACCTGGACCGCACCGCCGAGGCCGTACGCGCGCTGCGGGCCGACGTGATCGGCCTCCAGGAGGTCGACGTGCACTGGGGAGCGCGCAGCGACTTCGTCGACGAGGCCCGCGCCCTGGCCGGGAAGCTGGGCATGCGGGTGTACTTCGCGCCGATCTACGACCTGGACCCGGCCGGCCCCGAAGGCGAACGCCGGCAGTACGGCGTCGCCGTCCTGAGCCGTCATCCGATCCTCGCGGCGGAGAACCACGAGATCACCCGGCTCTCCACCCAGACCTCCAAACCGGTGCCGGCCCCGGGGCCCGGCTTCGCCGAGGTGACGGTCGACGTGAAGGGCTCGCACGCGCACGTCTACGTCACGCACCTCGACTACCGGGCCGACCCCACGGTCCGGGCGGCCCAGGTGTCGGACATGCTGAAGGTGCTGGCCGCCGACCGCGGACCGAAGATCCTCGTCGGCGACTTCAACGCCGAGCCCACGGCCCCGGAACTGGCGCCGCTGTGGGAGAAGTTGCGGGACGCGGCCCCCGGCGGCGGGGCGACCTACCCGGCCGTCGACCCGGTCAAGCGCATCGACCTGGTCACCGTCTCGCCCGACGTCACCGTGGTGGGCGCCCGGGAGGTGGCCACCGACGCCTCGGACCACCGTCCCGTGGTCACCGACCTGAGGCTGCACCGGCGCGGCCGCTGAACCACCCGCCGGACACGCCGACGTGGCGACGGGTCACGGCCCGGCCGCCCTACCGAACGGGTTAGCCCCCCGCACGGCCACGTCCCTCGTCGCACGGCCCGCACCACGGGCGCCCGGAGCCGGCCGGATCGGTGTCGCCCCGAGTCCGGGCCGGCGCCAGGCGGTGCGGCCACCGGACCGGGCTCCTGCCGGAGAAGCGGCCGTCCGACAAGAGTTTCGCCGGGGTGACGGCCTCCTTGGAGCCCCGGGAGGGGCCGATCCGGCCACCGTCGGCTCTTCCCCGCGAGCGCGGGCGAGCTCGTCGACCGGCAGGGCTGGCCGTGGACGAGAAGCCGCACAGCGGGGACGCCCGGCTTCAGGACGTCACACGCACGTGTTCTTGCTCCAGGTCTTGGCGGCGCGGCCCGGTAGGGCCTGCCAATGGACCACGGCACACTGGAAGTTCTGCCGTGTCTCGTCACCGGCGGTGTACTCGTAGGACGTCGGGTAGCCCATCCACCCCGCCTCACATCCCTGACCGCACCAGTAGTCACCGATGGCTCCCCATACGGGCCATGCCCCGCTGCGAGGGGACCAGTAGATGGTCCCGTTCTGGAACTGCGTTCGGCGGCCGATCCCGTCGGGGTTGACCAACTCCTCCGTGAGCGGACAGCCGAGCGATCCTCTGGGGCCGTCCATCGCGATGTACCGCTTCTCGATGTCGCCCACCACCTTGAAACCGCAGTAGTTGTCGTCGGCCTGCGCGGCCGACGAGGCCGACACGACGAGCGTGCCGGCCAGCATGGCGAGCAGGCCCACGGCCGAAGCCGCCTTTCCCGGCTTCCTGGTCCGGCCGACTACCCGAATACGCGTCATACGCCCTCCCTCGTGGTGATCCAAACAGGTGCCGTACCTCGTGGAAGACGGCACCTGATCAGGTCAACGACGCACCCAGGCAAGGGAAACGGGACTCGACCAGCCACCCGGGGCCCACTGTGCGGCCGATCTCCGAGCCGGGACACAGGAGCCGTCACGGCGGACGACTTCGGCCGCCGGCCCGTCTCGCCCGCCATGCCGGAGCGCTCCCTCGACGAGGCCGGACCGCCCCGGCCGGGTTCAGTCCGCCCGGCCGTGCCTGCGCCGCAGTCCCTCCGCGAGCGGGGCCTTGGCGAACGCGCCCGCCGCCAGCCGGGACGCGACGGCGCGCCGCACGACGCGGTCGGTCAGCGCCGGCACGTGCCGGGCCGGCGCCATCTCCGCGCGGCCCCGGCGGGTCGTCGCCACGTCGCGCGGTGCCTGCCGGGCCGTGACCGCGGAGACCACGGCGGACACCACCCCTTCCAGCGGCTCGGGCCGGGACACCCCGTCCAGCGAGAGACCGGCCTGGCGCGTGCTGTCGTGGATCGGGCTGCGCACCATGCTCGGATACACGGTCGTCACCCCGACGTGCGTGCCGACCTCCAGCCTCGGGGTGTCCGCGTACGCGGCGGCTACGCCGCCGCGCGGGCCGGCGAGGAGGCCGTCCAGACCGGCGGCGCCCACACGGCCATCCTCCTGGGCTTCACGGTCCTGCCCGCCCTTCTGATGACCGCCGCCCTCGCGGTCCAGTCCCGGTACCGCCTCGACGCCCGCATCACGCGGGGCAAGGCCTCACCGGACAAGCCGGTCACCGAAGCCTGACCCGCTCGGACCGCGCCGTCCCGCACCACCGTGCGTGAAGGAGTCAGAGGTCCTCGCACATGGCATCGCTCTCGGCGCCGCCGTACCCGTCGGTCGCCAGTGCGGCGGGCAGTGACAACCCGTACTTGTCACACAGGAAACGGGTCTGGCAGTACCGCCGGGCGTCGGCGGCCACGCTGCCGAGGACCGCGCTGTTCATGCTGGCTCCGATGAGGACACCTACGAACGGAACGGCTTTGGCGACGTTTCCAACCGGCACCCTGGAGCCGGCCGGGCCCAGCTGCTGCATCAACTTCTCCAGGGCGGCCAGGAGACGGTGGTCGTTGCGGAGCTTCTCCGACCACCTCACCCGCCCCTTGACCGCATTCGCCGCCCGCGCGGTGTCACGCAACGGCTTGGCCTTCGCCGCCTGTGCCATGAAGGACCGCTGTACCAGGCGTTGGATGAAGTCTCGCTCGCCGGGGTCCTTGGCGTCGTAGCCGTAGGAGTACGCGATGCGCGCTGCGATCGACGTGCTCAGGACCTGGACGACGAGGATGTCCGCTGTCATCGCGGTGAGGGGACCGACGACGGGGACCGTGGCCAGCATGCCCGTGGTACCGCCCTCCACCGCCCCGACGGCCCGCCACGTGAGGGTGTCGCGGGTCAGCAGCCGGTCGCAGACTTTGAGATCTTGCTGCCGCAGTTCCGTGAAACTGTCGATGTCGAAGCCTCGCTTGCGAGCGCGCTCCTCGACGTTCTTCGGGTTGTTGAGCTCCAGGGTCAAGTCGTTGGCCAACTCGAGCAGCGCTGTCGCACCTGCGAGCACCGGTCGCACGGCTGTGCCGACGACCGCGTCGCCCGCTCGACGGACTGGTTTCGCGACTGCCTCCGGCACGGCGTCCTTGACCCGTCGCGCGGCGTTTCCCGCGAGCTCACCGGTGCGGCCGAGCGCGGGGCCCGCCCAGGTCGACCGACCACGGCGGTCGTTGCGACGCTGCCAGTGTCTGTTGACCGTGTCCCATACGTGACTCTCGTACGCGCTCATCGGGGGCACACCGTCGACGAGTGGACCGGTGTACGTGCTCATGGAGGTTCTCCCTTTCGCTGTGATCGCCGGGGCCACGGTGCCCCATCAGCCGACACGTGGGTGAGGTACATCGTTTAGTGACACATTCCGAAAGAAGTGGGGATGAGCCGGGGGTGGAACTGAGCAGTGTTCCTGGGCTGTTTGGCCGTTCAGTTGCCGAGGGTGAACGCGAGGCCGCCCGAGCGCAGTTCGTCCTCGGTCTGGGTGAGGCCGCCGCGGTGGGAGACCTCCACCGTGTAGAACTTCGAGCCCGGCGTGATGTCGTCGACCGTGAACGGGAACTCGCAGCCCGAGGCCGTCTTCTGACCGAGCCCCAGACCGCCGTTGGCGACGAGGGTCCCGGCGGCGTCGGTGACACTGACCTGGGCACCGAAGTCGATGTCGGAGTAGCCGTCCGTTCCGGTGCACAGGTCGCCGGAGTCGAGACCCACGCCGATCCCGGTGACGGTGAGCGTCCCGTCGGTGCTGAACGTCTCTTCCGAACCGTCGGCCAGCGACACCCCCACCCAGCATGCTCCCACCACGGCGGCCCCCAGGCCGGCGCCGATCGCGAGGACGGCGCCGCGCGACAGCCGCGACCAGCGGGAGGCGGACGCGGCCGGCGGGTGGTCGGGCAGGGCGGGGAGCGGCCCGGTGGACGCGGGGGCCGACTCCTCGGCCGTGTCCTGGTCCGTTTCGGGGGCCGTGGCCGGGGGCCAGATGGAGCACTTCGCCAACGAGTGGTCCACCAACGGAGAGACCGACGGCTGAGCTGTTCTCACCTACTCACCGGAACTCTGGAAACATACGGGGAGGTAGTCCTCCCGGAAGGTCAGGTTTATTTCATGGCGGGTAAAGAGATGGAAGACCCGGGGTCGCATTTCTCCACGGTGCTGGTCACTGCGGCGAAACTTCCCGGCGTGCGTATCAACAGAGAGACGTACCTGCGGAAGGCGCTGTCCCGCCACTGCTCCGAAGAGCAGATCAAGCAAGCGCTCGAAGAGACCCCGGCGGCGGCGGGTATCCCCCTCGACATCCTGGAGAAGGCGGCCAACGACTCCATCAAGTACGAGACCGCCAAGGTCAGCGCGGCCTCCGCGGCAGCCGGACTGCCCGGCCTGGTATTCCTTCCCGCCACCGTCCCCGCCGACCTGGCTCAGTACATGGGTCACATGCTGCGCGTCGCGCAGAAGCTCGCCTACCTCTACAGTTGGCCCGACCTGTTCTCCGGCGACGACATGGACGACGCGACCGAGGGAGTGCTCACACTCTTCGTCGGCGTGATGTTCGGCACCCATACGGCGACCACTGCGATCGGGAAGGTCGCGGAGGAGATGTCGAAGCACGTTGCCAAGAGCCTTCCCAAGAAGGCACTCACGAAGGGGATCATCTACCCCCTCGTGAAGAAGATCGCGCGTCGCCTCGGCCAGGAGATCACGAAGCAGACCTTCGCAAGGACCCTCTCCAAGGCAGTCCCCGTCGTCGGAGCCGTTGTTTCCGGTGGGCTCACGTTTGCGACCTTCCGACCCATGGCGAAGAAGCTGAAGAACCACCTCGCCGAGCTGGACATGACGAAGCCCACGGTGCGGGTCGAGGACGTCGAGGTCGTTCTGGAGCGCGAGCCCTCCGCCACGGACTACGTCGAACAGTCCGACGGGGACGACGCCGCCTCCAAGTAGAGAGCCCCCAGCTGATGCATCCGGGCCAAGTGCGCCCGGATGCATCAGCTGAGGTTCAACGTCAGACGGGCCGTTCCGACGAAGTCAACTCGATGAGGCCTGCCCATGCCTCACGGGAGACGGTGAGTAGGGGACCGGCGTCAGCCTTCGAGTCACGGACGTGCACAACTACCGCAGCAGTCGCGACCTCTACACACTGGCCGCCCTCGGTTCCGCTGTAGCTGCTCTTGAACCAGGCGAGGTCCGAGGCGATGGTCGAGGACTCAGCGTTGTTCATAGCGCTCCCAGCAACCCTTCGATGAACTTCGTTGACTCTCGCGGACTGAGAGCCTGTGATCGGATAATCCCATAGCGTGCAGCCGCGAGAGCGGTCTGTTCCGGGTTGGTCTCAAGAGAGCTGGTCGTGTGCGTCTCCGTATAGACGAACTTCTTGCCGTCCTTCCTGGTGACAACCGTGAACGGGCCGTTCACGCCTGCGTTCTCCTCACACTCGGTCGGCATGACCTGGATCTCGACGTTCTGCTTCTGACCGGCGAGGAGAATGAACTCCAACTGTCCCCGCAGCACGTCCGTGCCACCGTACCGATGACGCAGCACCGCCTCGTTCACTACGAAGCTCAGCAGCGGGGCCGACTTGCGGTCGAAGATGTCTTGTCGGGCCAGCCGAGCTGTCACCCGCTGCTCGACCGTTTCCGAGTCCAGGGGCGGACGCCGCATCGCGAGCAGCGCCCTCATGTACTCCTCGGTCTGGAGCAGCCCGTTGACGACATGAGTGTCGTACACAAGTAGCTCAAGGCACTCCTTCTCCAGCACCGCCATCCCCTGAAAGAACCCCGGGTACTGAGCCCGCTCCACCTGCTCCTTCCACAGGCACAGCAACCCACCCGCCCCCAGCACCTCGTCCGCCCGCTCGATCGTCCTCGGCGTCGGAATCCTTCGCCCCTGCTCGAACGACGCGATGGTGGACGCCGAGTACCCGAGCCGTCGCCCGAACTCCTCGCGCTCCAGCCCCTCCCGCACCCGCAGCGTCTTCATGGTCTGTCCGAACGCGACCACGACACCCCGCCCGGCCTCGTCCTCCGGCCGGCGTCCGGCCCCGCCGTCGTTCTCCCACCCGTCCCCGAGACTCACGACCGCCTCCCCCGCGCCGTCGCCGTTCCCGCACTCCCCGGTAACCGCCTCGGCCCCGGCCTCCGCACCCGTGCGCTCCGCCATGTCCACCACCGCCTTCTCTCGCTCAACGCCCCCGCAAGGGACGCCGTCACGGCGCGCAGCGCCGACACGCGCGTACAACACGTGTACAGCCGCTCCCTGTCGCTGCGTCACCACTGGTCACGCTACGCGACCGACGGGACCGTGAGAGGCGTGACGACGAAACCCATCAATCCCACCGACTACGGCACCGACCCGCACGACGCGATCGTGCTGATCGTCGCCGAGCTGACCGCGAACGCCGTGAGCCACGGCCACGTCCCCGGCCGGGACTTCCACCTCCGCCTCCACACCACCCCCGACGGCCGCACCGTGCGCGTCGAGGTCACCGACACCCGCACCGAACGTCACCCGCGCCGCCCCACCGCCCTGGAGGAGACCGACGCCACCGACGAGGCCGGCCGCGGACTGCTCCTCGTGTCGCAGCTCGCCACCCGTTGGGACTGGCACCCGCGCCCGGACGGCCCGGGCAAGACCGTGTGGGCGGAGTACGAGCAGGTACGCGCCGCTCTGCGGGAGTGGAGCGGCTATGACCCCGGTGTGCGCGAGCAGGCCGCGCTGGACGCCGAGTTGGACAGACGGATCGGTGAGGCGAGGGGGCAAACCAACTGATCATCGAGGCGGGCGAACCGGCACTCTCCCCGCCTCGAATGATCACTTCGCTGTCGTCAACTGCCCTGATAACCGTCGTTATCAGAAAGAAGAAGCCGCACAGTTTCCCCCCACGCCTACGGTTCCGTCCGTCGACAGGCACCCCGGTGGTTCGGCCGCTCCCGGTGCCTGTCGGTGCTCGCCCCTTTCCCTCGTCGTACGGAAATCACGGGAGACACCATGGACGACACGACGGACCGGACCCCCGACAACGCACTGCCCCTGCCCGAACTCGTCGAGGCCCGCCTGGCCGGCGACCGCAAGCTGTCCGCCCCGGCGAAGGCCCTCGTCCGCGAGGCACTCGGCGATCCCGAGGACGCCGAGGACGGCGCCCGCGCCTCCGCGGGCCCCGTGTACCTGGGGAACATCGCGGTCACCGGCTTCCGCGGCGTCGGCTCCAAGGCACTGCTCAAGCTGAAGCCCAAGCCCGGTGTGACCCTCGTCGTCGGACGCAACGGCTCCGGCAAGTCGAGCATCGCCGAGGCGATCGAGACCTTGTTCACCGGCACCAACGCCCACTGCACCGGACAGCATCCGAGCCACGCCGTCCGCTGGCGCAACCTGCACCAGGGCGAGCGGACCGTTGTCGAGGCCAGGCTGACCGTCGAGGGCGACCCGTCGCCGAGCACCCTCACCCGCACCTGGAACGGCGACGCCTTCACCGACTCCGAGGCCGTGCTCAGGCGGCCGGGACACGGCACCGTGCCGCTGGAGCGGGCCGGCTGGGAGCGGGCGACCCGCGCCCACCGCCCCTTCCTGTCCTACGCCGACCTGGACAACCTGCTCAACGGCAAGCCGTCCGAGATGTACGACAACATCGCCGCGATCCTCGGCCTCGACGATCTCAACGCCGCCGCGCGACGGCTGGCTGCCGCGAAGAAGGAACTCGACGCAGCCGTCAACGCCGCGAAGGACAGGAAGCCGCACCTGCACGCGGCCCTGGAGGAGGTCGGGCACGACGACCGGGCGCTCAAGGCGCTGGTGGCGATGGAGGAGAAGGGCGGGCCCGACCACGCCGTGCTCGACGCGCTGATCGCCGGCGCGCCCACGGCCGACGAGGGTCGGCTGTGCCAGGCCCGCCTGGAGGCCGCCGCCGAGACCGAGAGCCCCGACCTGGACCAGGTCGGCGCCGCCGTCGACGCGCTGCGGAACGCCGTTGCCGACGTCGACGACCTGAAGGGCACCGCCGCCGACGCCCACAGCAGGGCCGCGCTGCTCCAGGCCGCCCTCCGGCACAGCGACCGCCACGCCGACGACACCGGCTGCCCGGTCTGCGGTACGGAACAGGTCCTGGACCGGGAGTGGGCCGCGCGCGCCGAGGCGCAGATCGCCGCGCTCCTGCGCGAGGCCGAGGCCGTACGCGAGGCCGAGGCCCGCCTGCGGACCGCGACGCGCGCCCTGCACGACCTGGTCCTCCCGCCGCGGGACATCCCGGCCGCGCTCGCCGAACCGTGGCAGGCCTGGGGCGACTGCCGGCGGATCACCGACCCCGTCGAACTCGCCGAGCGCGCGCTGAAAGCGGCGGTGACGCTGACGGACGCGTGCGCGATCGTGGCCGGAGCGGCGCGCGAGGAACTGGCGGCCATGGACGAACGCTGGCACGCGGTCGTCGGCCTGCTCGCCGCCCTAACCGTCCCAACCGCACGAGCAGCCCCGGCAGAACGCGCCGAAGGAGCCCGACACCATGACCCCCACCACCTCGCAGACAGTCGATCCGGCCACGGCCCTGCTACGGCACCTGGAAGCGACTGTCGCCGCCGACCGCACCTGCAAGACGCACGAAGCCGTACGGTTCGAACTGATGGCGGCGCTCCTGCGCGCGGACCGGCAGCCCGAGAAACTCCGCGGTCGTCGACGTCAGCTGCGTCACCGACACGGGCCTGCACCTCTACGAGGTCCTGGGCGCCGGCCGGACGTCCCACTCCGACCTCCGCGCGGGGGCGGCCCGGCTCCTGGAGATCGACCACGCCCTGCCGAGCAAGGCCGACCGTCTGTACCTCGTCCTCTGCGAACCGCCCGCCGAGCCATGGTCCGCCGGCTCCATCCGTGACGTCTTCACGGTCGAAGTCATCTGGCGCACCCGCGACGGCTGGGAGGGAGGTGACGGCCGGACGGTCCTGGCGACGGGCTGAGGGACCCTCTCCCGGCCGGACGGCACGGGGGGCGGAGAGACGGCTGGTCTCACCCTCGCCGAACGCGCCGCCCCGCCCGACGGCCCCGGCCCGTCGTCACGGGCTCCGCACCAGCGAGAACCGCGCCCCCTCCGGGTCCGCCACCCGCGCCACGCGGCCGTGGAGCGTGTCGCGGGCCGGCTCGAGGACGTGCCCGCCCAGGCCGGTCAGCCGTTCCAGGGACCGCTCGATGTCGGCCACCTCGAAGTACGTCGTCCAGTGCGGCCCCCGCTCGCGGGCCAGGGCGTCGCCGAGGCCGTGGATGCCGGCGACCGGGCGGCCGTCGAGGCGGAGGGTCACGTGGTCGAGGCCGGCGGTGGCCGACGGCTCCAGCTCGAAGCCGAACACCGTCCCGTAGAACTTGGCGACGCCCGCCGTGTCGTAGGTCGTGAGCTCGTTCCACGCGGGCATGCCGGGCGTGCCCGGTTCGCCGGTGATCTCCGTGCCGAGGTGCGCCGCGGCCTGCCAGATGCCGAAGACGGCGCCCGCCGGGTCGGAACCGATGGCCAGACGCCCGGCCTCGCCCGCGTCCAGCGGGCCCACGCCGATCGTGCCGCCGCACGAACGCACCGCGTCGGCCGTCTCGTTCACGTCGTCGGAGGCGAGGTACGGGGTCCAGGCGATGGGCAGTTGCCGGTCCGCGGGAAGCCGGCCGATGCCCGCCACCTCACGGCCGTCGAGCAGGGCCCGCGCGTACGGGCCCAGTTGCTGCGGTCCGGGCCGGAACTCCCAGCCGAACAGCGCTCCGTAGAACTCCTGGGTCGCGGCCGGCCCGTGCACCATCAGGCTCACCCAGCAGGGCGTGCCGGGTGTGCGCCGGCCGTGCGTCTCGCCGCCGCGGCCGGCCGGGCCCCGTGCCTCGGTCATCGTCACTCTCTTCTCGGCCCTCCGCGGGCCGTGCGTCCGCTTGCGCTCCGTCGGCCCCTCGTGCGGCCCCTCGTGCCGATGCCGCCCCGGACCCGGTGCCCCGTCCGCCCCGGGATGCGCCCCGGCGGCCCGGGCAGTACAGCATGTGCCCGAATCCGTACGCCTCGTGATCGGTACTGTCCGGCGGGCAGAGTAGCGGGACATCGACGCGTCGGCCACTCGGTACGCCAGGATGGAGCCATGAACGCCATCATCTCCGCATCCGACCTCACGAACGAGCTCGCGGGCGCGAACCCGCCCGTCCTGCTCGACGTCCGCTGGCAGTTGAGCACGGCGAAGGCGGCCGGTGCGCCGCCCTTCGACGGCCGGGCCGAGCACGCGGCGGGGCACATCCCCGGTGCCGTCTTCGTCGACCTCGACCGGGAACTCGCCTCCGCACCCGGTGCGCACGGCCGGCATCCCCTGCCGGACGTGGCGGAGTTCGGTGCCGCGATGCGCCGGGCGGGCGTGTCGTCGGGCCGGCCGGTCGTCGTGTACGACGGCGGGCAGGGCTGGGCGGCCGCCCGCGCCTGGTGGCTGCTGCGGTGGACGGGTCACCCGGACGTGCGGGTCCTCGACGGGGGGCTGGGCGCCTGGCAGGGGCCGCTGTCCGCGGACGTCCCGGAGCCCGAGGAGGGCGACTTCACGCCGGCGCCGGGCGCGGTGGGGCTGCTGGACGCGGACGGAGCCGCCGCCCTGGCCCGGTCCGGGGTGCTGTTCGACGCCCGGGCGGGGGAGCGGTACCGGGGCGAGGTCGAGCCGATCGACCCGGTCGGCGGCCACATCCCGGGCGCGGTGTCGGCGCCGACGGCGGACAACGTGCTGGCGGACGGCAGGTTCCGGCCGGCCGAGGAACTCCGTTCCCGCTTCAAGGACTTGGGGGCGGCCGACGGCGGCGAGGTCGGCGTGTACTGCGGCTCGGGCGTCTCCGCCGCCCACGAGGTGCTGGCGCTGGCGGTGGCCGGCATCCCGGCGGCGCTGTACGTGGGATCGTGGTCGGAGTGGTCGTCGGACCCGGAGCGGCCCGTGGCCGTGGGACCGGACCCCCAGTAGGGCACACGGACGAGGTCCGGGCCGCACCCCGCGGGGCGCGACCCGGACCTCCGACGGGGAACGGCCCGCCTACTCCTGCTTCTTGCGCCGGGTCCCGAACACGATCTCGTCCCAGCTCGGCACCGCCGCACGGCGCCCCGGGCGGACACCGTCCGCCTCGGCCTGACGGTCGGTGGAGCCGGTGAGGCGGTCCCGGTGACTGCCCACGGAGCGCGGCATGAGCACGTCGGCGTAGGCGGAACCGGCGGACGCCGCCGGGGCGGGGGGCTCCTCCACCTCGGCCTCCTCGGCGGCTTCCTCAACCGGCTCCGGCACGCGCTCGGGCACCACCAGGTCGCCCCGGAAGCTCGGCACCGCCTCCAGCAGGCTGGTCAGCGAGTCCCGTTCGCGCTCGCCCGAGGCGGTGACCGTGGTCTCCTCGGCCGGCTCGGACGGCTGCGCCGGCAGGCTCGGCCGCTCGCGGTGCTCCCGGTCGAGGGTGCGGTCCAGCGGCCGGTCGCGCGGCAGTCGTGCGATGCGGGGGACGAACGGGAAGCTGGGCTCGTTCGCCGCGAGGTCGTCGGTCTCGCCGATCAGCGCGCGCGCCTCTTCGTCGACGGCCTGGACGAGCCGCCTGGGCGGGTCGTACGTCCAGCTCGCCGAGTGCGGTTCGCCCGCGACCAGGTAGACCAGCAGGACCTCCCAGGTGCCGTCGTCACGACGCCACGAGTCCCACTGCACGGTGTCCTTCTCGGCGCCGCGCAGCAGCAGCCGTTCCGACACGGCCTCGCCGAGGGGCGGTCCGGAGTTCTCGCCGGGGCGGCGGACGGGGGTCTTGCGGGCCCGCTCCGCCATGAAGGCGCGTTCGGCCAGGACGGGTCCCTCGAAGCGGCGTACCCGGTCGACGGGGATGCCGGCCATCTGGGCGACCTCTTCCGCGGTCGCACCGGCACGTATACGCGCCTGGATGTCGCGGGGGCGGAGATGGCTCTCCACCTCGATCTCGATCTGGCCGAGGCGGGGACGGTCGCCGCGTACGGCGGCCCGGAGCCGCTCGTCGATCGGAAGCGTGTACTCCGTGCTGTCCGCAGCCTTCAGCACCAGCCGTGTGCCGTCATTCGAGACGGCCACGACACGCAGTTCGGGCATGGGGACCTCCCGGGTGGTGCCTGCCGACGTCACGTGCGTCGCTGCTTCCGCTCTGTCGAGTGTGGCCTGCCCGGGTGCAGCCTGCCACAACCTTGCCGAGTTGCCCGGCGTGTCGGGCGCGGGCCCTGAATCGCCGTTATGGCACGGTTACCTAAATTGCAACGCTGAGTGACCGACTGGGTCACCCTGTGCAATCAGCCCCCTCCCGGCGGTCCTTCGAGGTCCTGAACTCCCTGCCGGGAGACCGTACCCAGGGCTCGCCACAGTACTCCATTCGGGCCACCTGCGTGGATTGGCGCGCCGCCGGACTTCCGGCAAGGCCGGGCACTCGGCCGCCCCGGCGCGATTCCTCCGGTGCCGCGCGTGGCGTACTTCACGGAATCACCAGAAACGGAACTAAAGGTTTCGATCGCACGTCCCCTTCTCGTGCAGTTGATCGAGCACGTACGGGAAAGGCAGGCAAGGTCCGGGGATGCGTGAAAAGCCCGAAGCCGTCGGCGATACGGACATGCGTACGGAGGCGGAACCCAGGCGGATCGACTTGAGCGTGCCCCAGGTCGCCGGCAGCGCCCTGGCGGCCGTGGTCGCCGCCAAGCTCGCCTCCTCCTTCGGCGTCTACGGCACGATCCTCGGCGCCGGCCTGATCAGCGTCATCGCCACCTGCGGTGGCTCGGTGTTCCAGCACTTCTTCCGGCGCACCGCGGATCGGATGCGGACCAGACGCGCCGCCGAGGCGGGCGCCGCGACGGGTGCCGGACGCCCCGCCGGGCACACCGTGCCCGCCCCAGGTGAGTTCACCGAGGGCACCGTCTACCGCGCGCGGGTCACGAGCTGGAAGCGGCCGCTGGTCGCGGCGGCCCTCGTCTTCGGCGTCACCATGGGCGGGATCACCGCCTACGAAGCCGCCTCCGGCCACAACCTGAGCGGCGGGCACAGCACGACCGTCGGCAGCGCCTTCTCCGGCCACGGCAGGTCCGCGCCGCACCCGGAGGAGCCGGGCGGCTCCGGCGACCGGGACGAATCCCCGGCCCCGGCGGACTCCCAGGACCTCGGCACCGGCGACGACGCCCCGGCGGCGACGCCGTCGGGGACCCCGAGCGGCTCCGCGGACGGTGCGCCGTCCGACGGCGCCTCCCCGGACGACGGCGGTGCCGGCCCGGTCCCGGCACCCACCTCGAGCGCCACCGGCGGCGACGGTTCCGGGGCGGCCACGACGCCGGCCCCCGACGCCTCGGCTACGACCCCAGAACCCGGCGCAAGTAGTCGTTCTGGAACCGGCGGTCAGGGTCAAGACGGTCCCGCAGCGCCGTGAACTCACCGAAGCGCGGGTACACCCCGGAGAGGTACGCGGCGTCCCGGGTGTGCACCTTGCCCCAGTGCGGGCGGCCCTCGTGCGCGGTGAAGATGCGCTCGGCTGCGGTGAAGTACGCCCGGTAGGGCGTGCCCCGGAACATGTGGACGGCGATGTACGCGGTGTCGCGGCCCGAGGCGGTGGACAGCGTGATGTCGTCGGCCGGAGCGGTCCGCACCTCGACCGGGAAGCTGATCCTGAGCCCCGACCGGTCGACCATCGCCTTCAGCTCGCGCAGCGTGTCGACGACGGCCTCGCGCGGCACGGCGTACTCCATCTCCACGAACCGCACCCGGCGCGGGGAGGTGAAGACCTCGTAGGGGATGTCGGTGTACGTCCGCGCGGACAGGGCCCTGCTGGAGACCCGCGCGATCGCCGGGACGGCGGCGGGAACCGCGCGGCCGACCCAGTTGGCCGCCTGGAAGACGCCGTTGGAGAGGAACTCGTCGTCGAACCAGCCCTGGAGCCGGCCCACCGGCCGGGCCGGGCCCGCGCTGCGGTTGTTGCGCTTGGTGTTGGTGCTGCCGGTGTGCGGGAACCAGTAGAACTCGAAGTGCTCGTTCTCGGCCCACAACGCGTCGAAGTCGGCGAGGACCCGTTCGAACGGCATCGGTTCCTCGCGGGCCGTGAGCAGGAAGACCGGCTCCACGGCGAAGGTGATCGCGGTGACCACGCCGAGGGCGCCGAGGCCGATCCGGGCGGCGGCGAAGACCTCGGGGTTCTCCTTCTCGGAGCACGTGAGCACCGAGCCGTCCGCCGTGACCAGTTCCAGCCCCTTGATCTGGGCGGCGATCGAGGCCGAGTCGCGGCCCGTGCCGTGCGTGCCGGTGCTGGTGGCCCCGGACACCGTCTGCTCCATGATGTCGCCCATGTTCGTGAGCGACAGACCCTCCCGCGCGAGGGCCACGTTGAGCCTCTTGAGCGGAGTGCCGGCCTCGACCGTGACGGTCATGGCGTCGCGGTCGACACGGCGGATGCCGGTCAGCAGATGAGGACGGATCAACACCCCGTCCGTCGCGGCTATGGACGTGAAGGAATGCCCGGTGCCGACGGCCTTGACCCGCAGCCCGTCCTCGGCGGCCCTGCGTACGGCGTCCGCCAGTTCCTCGACGGACGCGGGGGCGACCTCCCGCGCGGGACGCGCGGAGACGTTGCCGCCCCAGTTACGCCATGTGCGGTTCTTCCCGCTCGTCTTCCCGCTCGCCGTGCGGTGTGTGCTGCTCAACGGTCCCTCCCCGACGCGGAGCCGGCCGCTTGAGCCGGCGGTACCCGAGGAAACCGACCGCGACCGCGACGGCCCCGGCCGCCGCCGGAACCCAGTACCCGGCACGCGCCCCGGCCGCGTCGATCACCCAGCCGCCCGCGGACGAACCGAGCGCGACCCCGACCGCGAGCCCGGTACTCACCCAGGTCATGCCCTCGGTGAGCTGCGCGCGTGGTACGTGCTCTTCGATGAGGGACATGGTCGTGATCATCGTGGGAGCGATGGACAGACCCGCAACGAACAGCGCCGCGGCCAGAAACGGCAAGTTTCCGACCAGTAGGAGGGGGATCATACTCACGGCCATCGCACAGACGCCCAGCAGCCAGCGGCGCTCGGGCGGCCCGGCGAAGCGCAGCAGACCGAAGACCATGGCCGCCGTGCAGGAGCCCGCCGCGTACAGGGCCAGCACGAGACTGGCGGCGGCCTTGTGCCCCTCCTCCTCGGCGAAGGCCACCGTGACCACGTCGACGGCCCCGAAGATCGTGCCCGTCGCCACGAACGTCGCGACCAGGACCTGCAGCCCCCGGGAGCTCAGCGCGGTGCCGCGGCCGGCCTTGCGGTCGTGCGGATGCGGCACGGGCTCGGTGGCGCGCTGGGCGGTCAGCCAGAAGACGCCGGCCGCCAGGAAGCAGGCCGCCAGCAGCGGACCGGCCTCCGGGAACCACGCCGTGGACAGGCCGATGGAGATGATCGGCCCGAAGATGAAGCAGACCTCGTCCACCACGGACTCGAAGGAGTACGCGGTGTGCAGCTGCGGAGTGCCCCGGTAGATCGCCGCCCAGCGGGCCCGGACCATCGCGCCGAGGCTCGGCACGCAGCCGATGCCCACACAGGCCGCGAACAGCACCCAGTCAGGCCATCCGTAGTGCGCGGCCGGCAGCAGCACGGCCGCCGCGGTGAGCGAGACCAGCGTCGCCGGACGCAGCACGCGCCGCTGGCCGTACCGGTCCACCAGCCGCGAGACCTGGGGCCCGGCCACGGCGGCGGCCAGCGCGATGGTGGCCGACAGCCCGCCCGCCAGTCCGTAACGGCCGGTGAGCTGCGAGATCATCGTCACCACGCCGATGCCCATCATCGACAGCGGCATCCGGCCGAGGAAGCCCGCGAAGGAGAAGCCCCTGCTGCCGGGGGCGGCGAACAGGGCGCGGTAGGGGCTGGGCAACGAGGTCTCCGATGAGGGGTCGGTAAGGTGCGATCGCAGTCGGTACAGATTACGCGCCGGGGTGCCCCGAAAGCACCCCCTCGGACGCACCCCGGCCACCCGGCGATGTCCTGTGTCCGTCCCTGGTGGCAGGATCGACACATGCCTGACGTGCTCGATGCCAGCCCCTACGACGCCCTGCTGCTGCTCTCGTTCGGCGGCCCGGAGGGCCCGGACGACGTGGTCCCGTTCCTGGAGAACGTGACCCGCGGGCGCGGCATCCCCAAGGAACGCCTCAAGGAAGTCGGACAGCACTACTTCCTCTTCGGCGGGGTCAGCCCCATCAACGACCAGAACCGCGCCCTGCTGGACGCGCTGCGCGAGGACTTCGCCGGGCACGGCCTGGACCTGCCGGTCTACTGGGGCAACCGCAACTGGGCGCCGTACCTGACGGACACCCTGCGCGAGATGGTGCGCGACGGCCGCCGCCGCATCCTCGTCCTCGCCACCAGCGCCTACGCCTCGTACTCGGGCTGCCGTCAGTACCGCGAGAACCTCGCGGACGCGCTCGCCGCCCTGGAGGCGGAGGGCCTCGAGCTGCCGGAGATCGACAAACTGCGGCACTACTTCAACCACCCGGGCTTCGTCGAGCCCATGGTCGACGGAGTCGTCCGGTCCCTCGCCGACCTGCCCGAGGAGGTCCGGGACGGCG
The DNA here is from genome assembly GCF_056173025.1 of Streptomyces sp. 63XJN7_1_ISO-PGPR-S23-121. NCBI lineage: Bacteria > Bacillati > Actinomycetota > Actinomycetes > Kitasatosporales > Streptomycetaceae > Streptomyces > Streptomyces sp. 63XJN7_1_ISO-PGPR-S23-121. The sequence continues at coordinate 1,885,782 of NZ_CM149653.1, forward strand.
CGCACATCGCGTTCTCCACCCACTCGATCCCCACCTCCGCCGCCGACACCTCCGGCCCCGTGGAGGAACACGGCGACGGCGGGGCCTACGTCCGGCAGCACCTGGACGTGGCGCGGCTGATCGCCGACGCCGTCCGGGAGCGCACCGGCGTCGACCACCCCTGGCAGCTCGTGTACCAGTCGCGCTCCGGCGCCCCGCACATCCCGTGGCTGGAACCCGACATCTGCGACCACCTCGAGGAGCGCCACGCGGCCGGCGTCCCCGCCGTGGTGATGGCGCCCATCGGCTTCGTCTCCGACCACATGGAGGTCCTCTACGACCTCGACACGGAGGCCACGGCCAAGGCCGGGGAGCTGGGCCTGCCGGTGCGCCGTTCGGCCACCGTCGGCGCCGACCCGCGGTTCGCCGCCGCGGTCCGCGACCTCGTCCTGGAGCGGGCCTCCGCCGAGCGGGGCCAGGAGGTCGCGCCGTGCGCCCTGGGCGCGCTCGGCGCCGGCCACGACCTGTGCCCCGTCGGCTGCTGCCCCGCCCGCGCCCCCCGGCCCGCAGCCGCGGGCGCCGACAGCCCCTACGCCTGAGGAACCCCGTGAGCGACGTGACGACCGACCCCCTCCACACGGAGCTGCTGAAGACCGCCCAGGAGGCCGCCCACCGCGCGGGCGAACTGCTGCGCGACGGCCGCCCGGCCGACCTCGGGGTCGCGGCGACCAAGTCCAGCCCGATCGACGTGGTGACCGAGATGGACATCGCCGCCGAGGAGCTGATCACCGGCCTGATCTCCGACCGGCGCCCCGACGACGGCTTCCTCGGCGAGGAGGGGGCCGCCGTCGAGGGCACCAGCGGCGTCCGCTGGGTGATCGACCCGCTCGACGGCACGGTCAACTACCTCTACGGGCTGCCCACCTGGGCGGTCTCCATCGCCGCCGAACAGGACGGCGAGCGGGTCGCCGGAGTGGTCGTGGCCCCGATGCGGGGCGAGACGTACTGGGCGGTCCGGGGCGGCGGCGCCTGGGCGACGGGAGCCTGGACCGGCGAACGGCGGCTCGCCTGCCGGGCGGCGGCGCCGCTGGACCAGGCGCTGGTCTCCACCGGCTTCAACTACGTCGCCGAGGTCCGCGCCGAGCAGGCCGAGATCGCGCGGCAGCTGATCCCGCTCGTGCGGGACATCCGGCGCGGCGGTTCGGCGGCGATCGACCTGTGCGACGTCGCCGCGGGCCGCCTCGACGGCTACTACGAACGTGGACTGCACCCCTGGGACCTCGCCGCGGGCGACCTCATCGCCCGGGAGGCGGGCGCCGTGACCGGTGGGCGCCCGGGTGAGCGCCCGTCAGGCGATCTGACGATCGCGGCCACCCCCGACGTCTTCCAGCCCCTCCAGCGGCTCCTGGTGGACTTCGGCGCCTGACCGGCCCCGACGCCCCGCGGCGTCGCCCGACGACCCGAAACGGCGGGGCCCCGGCGCTGGATCCCGCCGGGGCCGGTCGTTCTCAGGGTCTCGGTCAGACGCCGGTCGCCCGTACCTCCACACCGTGCTCGGCAGCGAGGCGGCGCAGGTCGTCGAGCTCGCCGAGCTCGACCTCGACGAGGAACTCGTCACCCTCGTCGCGGGCACGGGACAGGTCGGACTCGGTCGTCTGTATGCGCTGCAGAAGTCCTGCGGTGAAAGCGTCCATGCTGCGCCCCCTCGTCCTGGGTCGTGGGTCGGTGGCACGGGGGTGTGCCGATTCGGAAGGGGCGATCACGTCTCCGGTGGAGTGCCCAGCGCTGCCCCGCTGGGCGGCGACGGTGCCGGACACCCACGCCCGCTCTGCGGAAGCGGACCGCGTCGCACCGCGTGGCGTGCGGTACAGGCAGAGCGTGATCGCGGGATGTACAGCCGTCCTCCCCCTGCTCCCTCCCGCGGAAACCTCAACGGCACCGGAAAATCTCGCATTCCCGGTCCGGCGCTCCTTCCGGACGACCGCACCGCGTCCGGCCGCCGCGCCCCCACCCGCACCCGGCCGGCCTCACCGGCCGCTCACCTGCCTTACCGCCGACTTATGACCGAAAAGGGCAGGATGGAGGCCAACACACCCACGAGCCCCCTGCCCGCGTGCGCCCGAACGGCGCCGCGCGGGCGGACACAGGAAGGACAAGCGACGTGCGCGTACTCGTCGTCGAGGACGAGCAGCTGCTCGCCGATGCGGTGGCCACCGGACTGCGCCGGGAGGCCATGGCCGTCGACGTCGTGTACGACGGTGCGGCCGCCCTCGAGCGCATCGGCGTCAACGACTACGACGTGGTCGTCCTCGACCGGGACCTCCCCCTCGTGCACGGCGACGACGTCTGCCGCCGGATCGTCGAGCTCGGCATGCCCACCCGCGTGCTGATGCTCACGGCCTCGGGCGACGTCAGCGACCGGGTCGAGGGCCTGGAAATCGGCGCCGACGACTACCTGCCCAAGCCCTTCGCCTTCAGCGAGCTCATCGCGCGCGTGCGCGCGCTCGGCCGGCGCACCAGCGTGCCGCTGCCGCCCGTCCTGGAGCGCGCCGGGATCAAGCTCGACCCCAACCGCCGCGAGGTCTTCCGCGACGGCAAGGAGGTCCAGCTCGCCCCCAAGGAGTTCGCCGTGCTGGAGGTGCTCATGCGCAGCGAGGGCGCGGTCGTCTCGGCCGAGCAGCTGCTGGAGAAGGCCTGGGACGAGAACACCGACCCGTTCACCAACGTCGTGCGCGTGACCGTGATGACCCTGCGCCGCAAGCTCGGCGAGCCGCCCGTCATCGTCACCGTACCCGGCTCCGGCTACCGGATCTGATCCACCGTGGCAACGACACCCGCGCCCCCCGGGACGCCTCCGAAGCCCACCTGGGACCCCCGCCAGGCGACCCCCCTGCCGTGGCTGCGCCCCACCATCCGGATAAGGCTCACGCTGCTCTACGGCGGCATGTTCCTGATCGCGGGCATCCTGCTGCTGTCGATCATCTACCTGCTGGCGGCGCAGGCCCTGACCACGGGCAACGAACCGCTGTTCAAGATCGTCGGCGGCACCGACATCAAGGTCTCCAGCGACAAGTGCCCGGTCGTGAACAACGCGAGCAACCTCTCGCTGTCCACCTTCAACGCGGCGATCAGCGAGTGCATCGACCACCAGCGCCAGGTCGCCCTGGACAACCTGCTCAGCCGCTCCCTGCTGGCGCTGCTCGGCCTCGCCGTGATCGCGTTCGCCTTCGGCTACGCCATGGCCGGCCGGGTCCTGTCGCCGCTGGGCCGGATCACCCGCACCGCGCGCGCCGTGGCCGGTTCCGACCTGTCCCGGCGCATCGAGCTGGACGGCCCGGACGACGAGCTCAAGGAGCTGGCGGACACCTTCGACGAGATGCTGGAGCGATTGCAACGGGCCTTCACGGCCCAGCAGCGCTTCGTCGGCAACGCCTCGCACGAGCTGCGCACGCCGCTCGCGATCAACCGCACCCTCCTCGAGGTGCACCTGTCCGATCCGGGCGCCCCGGTGGAGCTCCAGCAGCTCGGCAAGACCCTGCTGGCCACCAACGAGCGCAGCGAGCAGCTCGTCGAGGGCCTGCTGCTGCTCGCCCGCAGCGACAACCAGATCGTCGAGCGCAAGCCCGTGGACCTCGCCGAGGTCGCCGGGCAGGCCGTCGACCAGGTGCACGCCGAGGCGGAGACCAGGGACGTGCGGATCGAGAGCGACTGCGAGCCCGCGGTGGTCCAGGGCAACGGCGTGCTGCTGGAGCGGATCGCCCTGAACCTGGTGCAGAACGCCGTGCGCTACAACGTGGCCGAAGAGGGCTGGGTGGAGGTCACCACGAGGGTCGAGAGCGGACAGGCGGTGCTGGTCGTAACCAACACCGGCCCGGTCGTGCCGGCGTACGAGATCGACAACCTCTTCGAGCCGTTCCGGCGGCTGCGCACCGAGCGCACGGGCAGCGACAAGGGCGTCGGGCTCGGCCTGTCCATCGCGCGGTCGGTGGCCAGGGCGCACGGCGGGCACATCTACGCGCAGCCGCGCGAGGGCGGAGGGCTCGTGATGCGTGTCACGCTTCCGATCTGAGATCATGACCCCGACATCCGGCCGTGGACCGGGGATGTTCGCTTTGAGCGGAATTTCCAGGTCGGCGTCCAGGGTTTGGCATGTGTGATCGATCACAACGACGGCTTTCCTATTTTGCACTCTCCGTGATCATGCACCCTGTCGGAAGGCCGGGAAAATCCCGGTTTTCAGGGGTCCTGATCACGGGAAGTACAGGGTGGGACGCCTTTGAAGTGCGGCGTTCGGACCGTGTACGGTCCCCATCGCCATCCAAGCCGATCACTCTTGAGGAGTCCGGTTGGGTGTCGATTGAGTAACAGACCTTGATGTGAGGCAAAATCTCCGCTTCGGGTCGGGCACAAGTCCGGCCTCTCATGCGTTACGTGCGCTGGAGACACCCGCAGACACCCAGAGGGGGAGAGCGACCATGGCCACCGATTACGACACCCCACGCAAGACCGACGACGACGTCGACTCGGACAGTCTTGAAGAACTGAAGGCCCGGCGGAACGACAAGTCCGCCTCGGCCGTCGACGTCGACGAGTTCGAGGCCGCAGAGGGCCTCGAGCTTCCCGGCGCCGACCTGTCCAACGAGGAACTGGCAGTCCGCGTACTGCCGAAGCAGCAGGACGAGTTCACCTGCATGAGCTGTTTCCTGGTGCACCACCGCAGCCAGCTGGCCCGGGAGAAGAACGGCCAGCCGATCTGCCGCGACTGCGACTGAGGCGGGGTCGGCCGTGACCGGCTCGACCCCTCCCTGGAAGCGCCGCTTCTCTTGGCGAGGAGCGGACCAAGGGCCGTCCGACGGCCCGTATCGCGCGCGTGACGACGAGCGAGGCCCTACCGATGAGGGAACGGCCTCGCTCGAACCGGAGACCGGCCGGGGTGACCTCCCGGCGACCCTCCCCCCGCCGGCGCCCGCTGCCCGGCGCCGGGCAGCGGAGTTCCGGGACAGGGCGGAGCAGGGCGTCCGCAAGGGCGGCGACCGCGCCAGGGCAGCCCTGGCGCATCTCGCGGACCGGGTCGTCGACCTGGCTCCGCGCGTTCCCGTACGAGACCTGGCGACCCTGCGCGAGCAGTTCCCCGGGCTCGGCCCCGAGCAGCTCGCCGACCGGCTCGTGACCGGCGCCACCCGGGGCACCGCCACCGTCGGCGCGGGAATCGGCGCCGCGGCGATGCTCCCCGTGCCCCCCGCGATCCCCACCGAACTGGCCGCCGAGATCACCGGCGTGGCGGCGATCGAGCTGAAGCTGATCGCCGAACTGCACGAGGTCTACGGCGTACGCCCGCCGGGCGCGCTGGCGCAGCGCAGCACCGCGTACCTGAACTCCTGGTCCGACGAGCGCGGCGTCGAGGTGACCAGGCCGGCGACCCTCACCACGGCGATGAACAGCCACATGAAGCGCCAGCTGCGCCAGCAGATCATGAAGCGCATGGTGCGCAACCTGCCCAACCTGATGCCGTTCATGGTGGGTGCGGCCGTGGGCGCCGTCATGAACCGGCGCGACACCAGGAAGCTGGCCGACCGCATCCGTGCCGACCTGCGCAGACGGCAGGTGCCGTGGCAATCCCTCGAGGACCTTCCCGCCCTGGAGAGCCCCGACGACGCCCTGGACATGGACGCCCTCGGCAGGGACCTCGGGCGCCCGCCCCGGCCCGGCAGGGACCGGCGCTGACGCACCGCGTGCGCTACGCCGCGGCCTTCGCCGTCCGCAGCGCCTCGACCAGCCGCTCCGGCTCGCGGGTCGACAGGTACAGGTAGGGAGTCGGGTCCTCGGGGTCCGTGACCTCGACGCGCACGGCCGTCGGGATGTAGGCGCGCAGCAGCAGGAACGCGCGGGTGTCGGCCTTGTACGTGCGCCAGGCGCGGGCCTCCTCCGCATCGAGGATCTCCGCCTCGCCCAGGGCCGTCAGCGGCACCTTGGCCTCGCCGGCGATCAGCGAGTCACCCACGATCCGGATGCGGACCGCGCCGTACGAACTCGCCACGACCGCCGCCGCGGCCGTGCCGCCCGCCAGACCGCCCAGCATCGGCAGTGTGCCGAACGGCAGCAGGATCAGGGCGAACGAGAGGCCCACCAGGAAGGAGATCAGCCACCAGGAACGGGGCGCGGTGAGACGTTCTTCGTACGGGGTGGCGGAGAGCTGCATGAAGCAAGCTTGGCACGGTATCGGTGATCGGCCGACGCGCGGGTAAGGTCTGCGCCTGTGAGTGGTACTTCCCCGGCTCTTCAGCCCCCCGCCGACGCCGTGACACCGGTACGGCACCCCGACGCGCCCGCCCCCGGCCGGCTGCTCGGCGCGCACTACGAGCAGTGCTTCGGCTGCGGCGGCGACCAGCCGCACGGACTGCACCTCCAGGCGCGGGCCGGTGAAGGGGTCGCGATCACCGCCGAGTTCACCGTGCAGCCCGCCCACCAGGGCGCCCCCGGGCTGGCGCACGGCGGCGTGCTGACCGCCGCCCTGGACGAGGCCCTCGGCTCGCTGAACTGGCTGCTGCGGACCATCGCGGTGACCGGCCGGCTGGAGACCGACTTCCTGCGTCCGGTGCCCGTGGACACGACGCTGTACCTGGAGGCCGAGGTGACCGCGGTGGCCGGCCGGAAGATCTACTCCAGCGCCACCGGCCGGATCGGCGGCCCCGACGGCCCCGTGGCCGTCCGCGCCGACGCGGTGTTCATCGAGGTCAAGATCGACCACTTCGTCGACCACGGCCGCGAGCAGGAGATCCGCGCCGCCATGGACGACCCGGACCAGCTCCGCCGGGCCCGCGCCTTCGAGGTGAACCCGTGAGCCGCGAGCCCCTGGACGTCCTGATCCGCCGCGTCGACCCCGACGTACCGCTGCCGGAATACGCGCAGCCCGGGGACGCGGGAGCGGATCTGCGCACCACCGTGGACTGCGAACTGGCGCCCGGTGAACGGGCCGTTCTGCCCACCGGGGTGTCTGTGGCGCTCCCCGAGGGGTACGCGGCCTTCGTGCACCCGCGATCCGGTCTGGCAGCCCGCTGCGGTGTCGCCCTCGTGAATGCCCCGGGGACGATCGATGCCGGGTACCGTGGAGAGATCAAGGTGATCGTGGTGAATCTCGACCCGCGCGAGAGCGTGCGGTTCGAGCGCTTCGACCGGATTGCCCAACTGGTCGTCCAGCAGGTCGAGAGGGTCCGTTTCCGCCAGGTCGCGGAGCTTCCCGACTCGGCGCGGGCCGAGGGGGGCTTCGGGTCCACCGGCGGCCACGCCGGGACGGACCGTGCAAGCGGCACAAGCGGTCAGGCCGCCGAGGGCGGCCCGACGGGTGGGAATCGATACGCTTCGGTCGTATCCGACCGGGAAGGACAGTGACGTGTTCGGACGTCGCAAGAAGAGGGATGCCGCCGAGGACGCGGCCGGCGAGACCGAGCAGGTCGTCGACAGCGTCGACACCGAGGCGGACGGAGAGCGCGAGCGCGTGCGGCTCGAGCCCGAACCGCGGCCCGACGGGCCCTGGGACAGCACCGAGGTCAGCGACCCGGGCGAGGGCCGGGTGGACCTGGGAGGCCTGTTCGTACCCGGCGTCGACGGCATGGAACTGCGCGTGGAGGTCGCCGGTGACGCGATCGTCGCCGCGACGGTCGTGCTGCGCGACAGCGCCATCCAGCTCCAGGGTTTCGCCGCGCCCAAGCGCGAGGGCATCTGGGGCGAGGTGCGTGAGGAGATCGGCTCCGGCATCACCCAGCAGGGTGGCATCGTCGACGAGGTCGAGGGTCCGCTGGGCTGGGAGCTGCGGGCCCAGGTGCCGGTGCAGCTGCCGGACGGCACGGGCGGCTTCCAGGTCGTGCGGTTCGTCGGCGTGGACGGCCCCCGCTGGTTCCTGCGCGGAGTGATCTCCGGCCAGGGCGCGGTGCAGCCGCAGGCCGCCGGTCTGCTCGAGCAGATCTTCCGGGACACGGTCGTGGTCCGCGGCGACGGCCCGATGGCCCCCCGCGACCCGATCGTCCTCAAGCTGCCGAACGACGCGCAGATGGTCCCCGAGGGCGTCCAGCAGGAGGAGGGCTCCCGCTTCTCCGGCGGCATGGGCCAGCTCCAGCGCGGACCGGAGATCACCGAGGTCCGGTAGGCATTCCCTACGGCTCTTCGTATTCGCACCGAGAGGGCCGCGCCCCGCACGGGACGCGGCCCTTCACCGTGTCCGGGGCCGCGCGGGCGCCGGACACGGCGGGCGCGTCCGGGCGGCCCCCGAGGGCTCACGGCGGCGATCCCGGCCGCGACGGTTGAAGCGGCGGGCGTCCGCTGGCGATACTGACGCCCGGTTTCCGGCGGGGGAGGACCCATGAACCAGGTGGTCACCGAGACCATGGTGCGCGTCGAGGACGTGCACAAGTCGTACGGCCACGGCAGCGCCGCCGTCCACGCGCTGCGCGGCGTCTCCTTCGAGGTGCCGCGCGGCGAACTGGTGGCCCTCAAGGGGCGGTCCGGCTCCGGCAAGACCACGCTGCTCAACATCGTGGGCGGTCTCGACACACCGGACGCCGGACGCGTCGCGGTCGACGGCCGGGACCTCGCGGAGCTCGACGAGGACGGGCTGCTGGCGCTGCGCCGGGACCGGGTCGGCTTCGTCTTCCAGTCCTTCGGACTCGTCCCGATTCTCACCGCGGCCGAGAACGTGGGCGTGCCGATGCGGCTGCGCCGGACCGCGCCGCGCGAGCGCGACGAGCGCGTGGCGCTGCTGCTCTCCCTGGTCGGCCTCGCCGACCACGCCGCCCAGCGGCCCGGCGAACTGTCCGGCGGCCAGCAGCAGCGGGTCGCCATCGCCCGCGCCCTCGCCAACAACCCGGCGCTGCTGATCGCCGACGAGCCCACCGGCCAGCTGGACGCCGAGACCGGCCACGACGTGATGGAGCTGCTGCGGGCCGTCGTGCGCAGCGAGCGGGTGACCGCACTGGTCGCCACCCACGACGCCGCGCTCCTCGACCTCGCCGACCGGGTGCTGGAACTGCGGGACGGGGAGATCGCCGAGCACTGACGCCGCGGGCGTCAGGGTTCCGTCAAGGACGGACCGCCTCCTGCACCCGGACCCGTTCCTCCGCGACAGCTGGCCGTAGGGTCGACGCTGCGCAGTCAGCAGTGACCGGAAGACAATGGGGCCATGGGACGCGGCAAGCTTCGGATCTACCTCGGCGCGGCGCCGGGCGTCGGCAAGACGTACGCGATGCTGTGCGAGGCCCACCGGCGCGTGGAGCGGGGCACCGACTGCGTGGTGGCCTTCGTGGAGCACCACGGCAGGGCGCGCACCGAGGTGCTGCTGCACGGGCTGGAGCAGGTGCCGCGCAGGGAGCTGGAGCACCGTGGCGCGCTCTTCACGGAGCTCGACCTGGACGCGGTCCTCGCCCGCGCCCCCCGGGTGGCGCTGGTGGACGAGCTCGCCCACACCAACGTCCCCGGGGCACGCAACGCCAAGCGCTGGCAGGACGTGCAGGAGCTGCTGGCCGCCGGGATCGACGTGATCTCGACCGTCAACATCCAGCACCTGGAGTCCCTCGGCGACGTCGTCGAGGGAATCACCGGCGTGCGGCAGCAGGAGACGGTGCCGGACGAGGTGGTGCGGCGCGCGGACCAGATAGAACTGGTGGACATGTCGCCGCAGGCGCTGCGCCGGCGCATGGCGCACGGCAACATCTACCAGCCGGACAGGGTCGACGCGGCCCTGTCCAACTACTTCCGCCCCGGCAACCTCACCGCCCTGCGCGAGCTCGCGCTGCTGTGGGTGGCCGACCGCGCCGACGAGTACCTCCAGCAGTACCGCAGCGAGCACCGGGTCTCGAAGATCTGGGGATCGCGCGAGCGCATCGTGGTCGGCCTGACCGGCGGCCCCGAGGGCCGGACGCTGATACGGCGGGCCGCACGACTCGCCGAGAAGGGCGCCGGCGGCGAGGTGCTCGCCGCGTACATAGCCCGCAGCGACGGGCTGACGTCCGCATCCCCGAAGGAGCTGGCGGTGCAGCGCACCCTGGTGGAGGACCTCGGCGGCACCTTCCACCACGTGCTCGGCGACGACATACCGGCCGCCCTGCTGGACTTCGCGCGCGGCGTCAACGCCACCCAGATCGTCCTGGGCTCCTCGCGCCGCAAGGCCTGGCAGTACGTCTTCGGCCCCGGCGTCGGCGCCACGGTCGCCCGCGAGTCCGGCCCCGACCTCGACGTGCACATCGTCACCCACGAGGAGGTCGCCAAGGGACGGGGGCTCCCGGTCGCCAGGGGCGCGCGCCTCGGGCGCCTGCGGCTCGTGTCGGGCTGGCTCGCGGGCCTCGGCGGCCCGGTGCTGCTCACGCTGATCCTGAACACCGTCCACCTCGGACTCGCCAACGACGTCCTGCTGTACCTGGCGCTGACCGTCGCCGCCGCCCTGCTCGGCGGGCTGTACCCGGCGCTCGCCTCGGCCGCGGTCGGCTCCCTGCTGCTGAACTGGTTCTTCACACCGCCGGTCAACCGGATCACCATCGCCGACCCCAGGAACATCCTTGCGCTCGCCATCTTCGTGGGCGTCGCGGTCTCCGTGGCCTCGGTCGTCGACGTCGCCGCCCGCCGCACCCACCAGGCCGCCCGGCTGCGCGCCGAGGCGGAGATCCTCTCCTTCCTGGCGGGGGACGTGCTGCGCGGCGAGACCAGCCTGGAGACCCTGCTGGAACGGGTCCGCGAGACCTTCGTCATGGAGTCCGCCGTCCTGCTGGAGCGGGAGAGCGACGTGACGCCCTGGGTCTGCGCCGGCCGGGCCGGCCTCGGCCCACCGGTGGAGCGCCCGGAGGACGCGGACGTGGACATGCCGGTGGGGGACCACATGGCGCTGGCGCTGACCGGCCGGGTCCTGCCCGCGGAGGACCGCCGGGTGCTGGCCGCCTTCGCCGCCCAGGCCGCCGTCGTCCTGGACCGGCGCCGGCTGCGCGAGGAGGCCGACCGGGCCCGCGCCCTGGCCGAGGGCAACCGCATCCGCACGGCCCTGCTGGCCGCCGTGAGCCACGACCTGCGGACGCCGCTGGCCGGCATCAAGGCCGCGGTCACGGGTCTGCGCTCCGACGACGTGGCGTGGTCCGAGGAGGACCGGGCCGCCCTCCTGGAGGGCATCGAAGACGGCGCCGACCGCCTCGACCACCTCGTGGGCAACCTGCTCGACATGTCCCGCCTCCAGACCGGCACGGTCGCGCCGCTGATCCGCGAGATCGACGTCGACGAGGTGGTGCCGATGGCGCTCGGCGGGGTGCCCGAGGCGAGCGTCGAGCTGGATGTCCCCGAGACGCTGCCGATGGTCGCCGTGGACGCGGGGCTCCTGGAGCGGGCGATGGCCAACCTGGTCGAGAACGCCGTCAAGTACAGCCCGCCCGGCCGGACCGTCGTGGTGGCGGGCAGCGCCCTCGCGGACCGCGTCGAGGTACGGGTCGTCGACCGGGGTCCGGGAGTGCCGGACGACGCCAAGGAGCGCATCTTCGAACCTTTCCAGCGCCTCGGCGACGCCCCGCGCGGGGCCGGCGTGGGGCTGGGCCTCGCCGTGGCCCGCGGCTTCGCCGAGGCGATGGGCGGCACCCTGAACGCCGAGGACACCCCCGGTGGGGGCCTCACCATGGTCCTCACCCTCCGCGCGGCCGCCCCGGACACCGGCGCCCTCCCCACCGTGACAGCAGAAAGCCGGACCGCCCGATGCTGAGCTCGACCCCCCGTACCCCCACGAGGGTGCTCGTGATCGACGACGAGCCGCAGATCGTGCGGGCACTCGTGATCAACCTCAAGGCACGCCACTACGAGGTCGACACCGCGTACGACGGCGCCACCGCCCTGCGGACGGCCGCCGCCCGCCACCCCGACGTGGTGGTGCTGGACCTCGGCCTGCCCGACATGGACGGCGTCGAGGTGATCAGGGGCCTGCGCGGCTGGACCCGGGTACCGATCCTGGTGCTCTCCGCCCGCCACTCCTCCGACGAGAAGGTCGAGGCCCTGGACGCCGGCGCCGACGACTACGTCACCAAACCCTTCGGCATGGACGAGCTGCTGGCCCGGCTGCGCGCCGCCGTCCGCCGGGCCGAGCCCGTCCCGGGCGGAGAGGACGACGTGATCGTGGAGACCGCCGGCTTCACCGTCGACCTGGCCGCGAAGAAGGTCAACCGGGACGGCAGGGACGTGCGGCTGACGCCCACGGAGTGGCACCTGCTGGAGGTGCTGGTGCGCAGCACCGGCCGCCTGGTCGGCCAGAAGCAGCTGCTGCGGGAGGTGTGGGGCCCGTCGTACGGGACGGAGACGAACTACCTGCGGGTCTACATGGCGCAGCTGCGCCGCAAGCTGGAGGCGGACCCCGCGCACCCCCGGCACTTCATCACCGAGCCGGGGATGGGCTACCGCTTCGAGAAGTGACCCAGGGGGCCCGTTCCGGGGCGGGTCCCGAGGGGGTGCGTCGCTCCCGCCGTGCCCCGGTACGCTTCAGGTATGAGTGCTGCTCCTCGTTCCGACAAGCCGGTGGGCCGGTTCCGGCGCATGTTCGACCGGCTCTCCTCTTCGCAGGAGGACCTGGAGTCGGAGGAGCTCCGGGAGGACGCCGACACCACCGGCTGCACACGCATCGGCGACTGCCAGGACCGGCAGATCGTCACGGTAACTGGTACCTTGCGCACGGTCACCCTGCGTCCGCGTGCCGGCGTCCCGGCCCTGGAGGCCGAGCTGTTCGACGGCTCCGCCGCCTTGGACGTCGTGTGGCTGGGCAGACGCTCCATCGTGGGCATAGAGCCGGGGCGCAAGCTCATCGCATCGGGCCGGATCTCCATGAGCCGAGGCCGCCGGGTGCTCTTCAACCCGAAATACGAACTGAGACCCCTCGGACGGGAGTAGCCGGTGACGTCGCTCGACAAGCCGACCGAAGACAGGGAAGCGGACGACGCCCGGGCGGTGACGGAGGCCGCGCTGTTCGAGGCGTTCGGCGGCGTTCGGGGCATGGTCGAGACGGTGCTGCCGGGGCTTCTCTTCGTCACCATCTTCACGATCAACAACGACCTCCACCTGTCGGCGATCGCGGCGCTGGCCGTGTCGCTGGTGCTGGTCGTGGTCCGGCTGGTGATGAAGGACACCGTCAAGCACGCCTTCAGCGGCGTCTTCGGGGTGGCCTTCGGCGTGGTCTTCGCGATGATGACCGACAACGCCAAGAACTTCTATCTGCCCGGCATGCTCTACACGCTGGGCCTGGCCCTGGCGTACATCGTCACGACGCTGGCCGGGGTACCCCTGATCGGCCTGATCCTCGGCCCGGTCTTCAAGGAGAACCTCTCCTGGCGCACCCGCAACCCGGGCCGCAAGAAGGCGTACGCGAAGGCGAGCTACGCCTGGGGCCTGATCCTGCTCGCCAAGTGCGCGATTCTCTTCCCCCTGTACTGGTGGGCGGACACCGAACAGCTCGGCTGGGTCCTGGTCACCCTGAAGATCCCGCCCTTCCTGCTCGCCGTCTGGCTGACCTGGGTCTTCTTGGCCAAGGCGCCGGCCCCCATCGACGTGTTCGCGGAGATGGAGGCGGCGGAGAGGGCCGAGAAGGAGGAGAAGGCCGGGCGCGAGGCTCCGGACCGGGGGCACCCGGCCGAGCTGGTCGGCGAAGGCGCCGACGCAGGCTCCGTGCCGGACGGCGACGGCGGCTCCGCGGACTCGCGCGGCGGCAGACACCGCCGGGCCTGACGCGAACGACGGTGGGGGCGCCCGGATCTCTCCGGGCGCCCCCACCGTCGTACCGCGGTGCGGCCGTCAGTCGTCGGCGTCGGTGCGCCGCGCCGACAGCAGGTCCTCCAGCTGCTCCTCGCGGGCCTGGGCCGCCACGAACAGCAGCTCGTCGCCCGCCTCCAGCGAGTCGTCCCGGGACGGGGTGAGCACCCGGGTGCCGCGGATGATCGTGACCAGGGAGGTGTCCTGGGGCCACTCGACGTCGCCGACCTGGGTGCCGGCCAGGGCCGACTCCTCCGGCAGCGTCAGCTCCACGAGGTTGGCGTCGCCGTGGCTGAAGCGCAGCAGCCGGACCAGGTCGCCGACGCTCACCGCCTCCTCGACCAGGGCGGACATCAGGCGCGGGGTGGAGACGGCGACGTCCACGCCCCAGGACTCGTTGAAGAGCCACTCGTTCTTCGGGTTGTTCACCCGGGCGACGACGCGCGGGACGCCGTACTCCGTCTTGGCCAGCAGGGACACGACCAGGTTGACCTTGTCGTCGCCCGTCGCGGCGATGACGACGTTGCAGCGCTGGAGCGCCGCCTCGTCCAGGGACGTGATCTCGCACGCGTCGGCGAGCAGCCACTCCGCCATCGGCACGCGCTCGACCGAGATGGCGGTCGGCGCCTTGTCGATGAGCAGGATCTCGTGGCCGTTCTCCAGCAGCTCGCCCGCGATCGAACGGCCGACCGCGCCGGCTCCGGCAATGGCGACCCTCATCAGTGACCGCTCTCCTCTTCGGGACCCCGGGCGAACGCCGCCTCGACCTTGTCGACCTCGTCGGTGCGCATCATCACGTGCACCAGGTCACCCTCCTGCAGGACGGTCTGCGAGGAGGGCAGGATCGCCTCCCCGAGCCGGGTGACGAACGCCACCCGCACACCGGTCTCCTCCTGGAGCCGGCTGATCTTGTGACCGACCCAGGACGCCGAGGTGTGCACCTCGGCGAGCTGGACGCCGCCCGTGGGGTCGCGCCACAGCGGCTCGGCGCCCGAGGGGAGCAGCCGGCGCAGCATCTGGTCGGCCGTCCAGCGGACGGTCGCGACCGTGGGGATGCCGAGGCGCTGGTAGACCTCCGCGCGGCGGGGGTCGTAGATACGGGCGGCGACGTTCTCCACGCCGAACATCTCGCGGGCCACGCGGGCGGCGATGATGTTCGAGTTGTCACCGCTGGAGACGGCGGCGAAGGCACCGGCGTCCTCGATGCCCGCCTCGCGCAGGGTGTCCTGGTCGAAGCCGACGCCGGTGACCCGGCGGCCGCCGAACGAGGAGCCCAGACGGCGGAAGGCGGTGGGGTCCTGGTCGATCACGGCGACCGTGTGCCCCTGCTGCTCCAGGGTCTGGGCGAGAGCGGAACCCACACGCCCGCAGCCCATGATGACAATATGCATCGCGTCACACCGCGCTTCCTGCGGGCACTGCCACCTTAGTGGATGTCGTGCTCATGTCTCTCTTTCGGCTCGCCTGGCGACATGTCGCGGCCAGCGTGCGGGCCGCAGGAGAACATCATGCCGGTGACCACCGGGGGTGACGCCCCAGGGGCCCGTGGAGCCACCCCCCCTCGCCCCCCGCCCAACGTATCGGCACGCCCGTGCGCGCCGCCTCACCCCTCGGCGGACGACCCCCGGCGGCCGATGCTGCGGATGCTGGCGACGGTGAGGAATCCGAGGCCGACGAGCGCGACGGCGCCGCCGACGAGCTCTGCGGTCAGATGCATGAAGCCTCCAGGGCGGTCAACGGCCGGGAATCGCAGGGTGTTCGTCATATAGGCATGCCGGGCCCCCAGCCTGCGGAATCCGCAGCCGCGGCACCACCCGAATTCACCCGTAGAGCAGACGGCGGACGGATCGGGGGTGGCGGGTGGGCGGTCGCCCGTTCGAACGCCTACGATCCTCTGTTGTGTCCAAACTGACCGACGTGCCCAAGCGGATTCTGATCGGGCGCGCACTGCGCAGTGACCGGCTGGGGGAAACGCTCCTGCCGAAGCGCATCGCCCTACCCGTCTTCGCCTCCGACCCGCTGTCCTCCGTGGCCTACGCCCCCGGCGAGGTGCTGCTGGTCCTGTCGATCGCGGGCGTGTCGGCGTACCACTTCAGCCCGTGGATCGCCGTCGCGGTCGTCGTGCTGATGTTCACCGTGGTCGCCTCCTACCGGCAGAACGTGCACGCCTATCCGAGCGGCGGCGGCGACTACGAGGTGGCGACCACCAACCTCGGGCCCAGGGCCGGCCTGACCGTGGCGAGCGCGCTGCTGGTCGACTACGTCCTGACCGTCGCCGTGTCCATCTCCTCCGGCATCGAGAACCTCGGCTCCGCGATCCCGTTCGTCGTCGAGCACAAGGTCTTCTGCGCCGTCGCCGTGATCGTGCTGCTGACCCTGATGAACCTGCGGGGCGTGAAGGAGTCGGGCAAGCTGTTCGCGATCCCGACGTACGTCTTCGTCGGGGGCGTCTTCATCATGATCGCGTGGGGGGCGTTCCGGGGACTGGTCCTCGGGGACAGCATGCGAGCACCCACGGCCGACTACGAGATCAAACCGGAGCACCAGGGCCTGGCGGGCTTCGCGCTGGTCTTCCTGCTGCTGCGGGCCTTCTCCTCCGGCTGTGCCGCGCTCACCGGCGTCGAGGCCATCTCCAACGGCGTCCCGGCCTTCCGCAAGCCCAAGTCGAAGAACGCGGCCACGACGCTCGCGATGATGGGCCTGCTCGCCGTCACCATGTTCTGCGGCATCATCGCGCTGGCCGCCGCGACCAAGGTCCGGATGGCCGAGAACCCGGCCGTCGACCTGTTCCACAACGGCATCGCCGTCGGCGCGGACTACGTCCAGCACCCGGTGATCTCGCAGGTCGCCGAGGCCGTGTTCGGCGAGGGCAGCTTCCTCTTCGTCGTGCTCGCCGCGGCCACCGCGCTGGTCCTCTTCCTCGCCGCGAACACCGCGTACAACGGCTTCCCGCTGCTCGGCTCGATCCTCGCCCAGGACCGCTACCTGCCGCGCCAGCTGCACACCCGCGGCGACCGGCTGGCCTTCTCCAACGGCATCGTGCTGCTGGCCGGGGCGGCCGTCCTCCTCGTCGTCGTCTACGGCGCCGACTCGACCCGCCTGATCCAGCTCTACATCGTCGGCGTGTTCGTGTCCTTCACGCTCAGCCAGATCGGCATGGTCCGCCACTGGAACCGCCACCTGGCCACGGAGAGGGAACAGGCCAAGCGGCGCCACATGATCCGCTCGCGGGCCATCAACACCTTCGGCGCCTTCTTCACCGGACTGGTGCTGGTCGTCGTCCTCGCCACGAAGTTCACGCACGGCGCGTGGGTCGCCCTGCTCGGTATGTGCATCTTCTTCGCGACGATGACGGCGATCCGCAAGCACTACGACCGCGTCGCCGAGGAGATCGCCGCCCCGGAGGCCGAGGAGCCCCCGAGCGACGACCTGGTCCGGCCGTCCCGCGTCCACTCCGTCGTGCTGATCTCCAAGATCCACCGCCCGACCCTGCGCGCCCTCGCCTACGCCAAGCTGCTGCGCTCGGACTCCCTGGAGGCGCTCAGCGTCAACGTCGACCCGGCGGAGACCAAGGCGCTGCGCGAGGAGTGGGAGCGGCGCGGCATCGACGTGCCGCTGAAGGTGCTGGACTCGCCCTACCGCGAGATCACCCGGCCGGTCATCGAGTACGTCAAGAGCCTCCGCAAGGAGTCGCCGCGCGACGCCGTCTCCGTGATCATCCCCGAGTACGTCGTCGGCCACTGGTACGAGCACCTGCTGCACAACCAGAGCGCCCTGCGCCTCAAGGGCCGGCTCCTGTTCACCCCCGGGGTCATGGTCACCTCCGTCCCGTACCAGCTGGAGTCCTCCGAGGCGGCCAAGCGGCGCGCCCGCAGGCGGCAGGACTGGAGCGCGCCCGGCGCGGTCCGGCGCGGTCCTGCGCACCACGACCGGTCGAAGGAGTCCTCGACGTCGACGTAGACTGGTCGGCTGTTGTCCTCCGACGTCGTCCGCTGTTCGTCGTCCCGTTCTCTGGAGTCACCCCGCCATGCAGGCAGAACCGAAGAAGTCTCAGGCGGAGCCCCGGGCGGTCTCGCTGGTGGGGCAGGAGTACGAGGTCGAGATCGGCCCCGTCGCCCACGGCGGCCACTGCATCGCCCGCACCGCCGAGGGACAGGTGCTGTTCGTGCGGCACACGCTGCCCGGCGAGCGGGTCGTGGCCCGGGTGACGGAGGGCGAGGAGGGCGCACGCTTCCTGCGCGCGGACGCCGTCGAGATCCTGGACGCCTCCAAGGACCGCATCGAGGCGCCCTGCCCCTTCGCCGGCCCCGGCCGCTGCGGCGGCTGCGACTGGCAGCACGCCAAGCCGGGCGCCCAGCGCCGGCTGAAGGGCGAGGTCGTCGCCGAGCAGCTCCAGCGCCTCGCGGGCCTCACGCCCGAGGAGGCCGGCTGGGACGGCACGGTGATGCCGGCCGAGGGCGACAAGGTGCCCGCCGGGCAGGTCCCGTCGTGGCGCACGCGCGTGCAGTACGCCGTGGACGACGAGGGCCGTGCGGGCCTGCGCAAGCACCGCTCGCACGAGGTGCAGCCGATCGACCACTGCATGATCGCCGCCGAGGGCGTCAGCGAGCTGGGCATCGAGCGGCGTGACTGGACGGGCATGGAGTCCGTCGAGGCGATCGCGGCCAGCGGCTCCCAGGACCGGCAGGTCATCCTGACCCCGAAGCCGGGCGCACGGCTGCCCATCGTCGAACTGGACCGCCCGGTGTCCGTCATGCGGGTCGGCGAGAAGGACGGCGGCGTCCACCGCGTCCACGGCCGCCCCTTCGTCCGCGAGCGCGCCGACGACCGTACCTACCGCGTCGGCAGCGGCGGTTTCTGGCAGGTCCACACGAAGGCCGCCGACACGCTGGTCACGGCGGTCATGCAGGGCCTGCTGCCCCGCAAGGGCGAGACGGCCCTCGACCTGTACTGCGGCGTCGGCCTCTTCGCGGGTGCCCTCGCCGACCGCCTCGGCGACGAGGGCGCGGTCCTCGGCATCGAGTCCGGCAAGCGCGCCGTCGAGGACGCCCGGCACAACCTCGCCGGCTTCGACCGGGTCCGCGTCGAGCAGGGCAAGGTCGAGGCGGTGCTCCCGCGCACGGGCATCACCGAGGTCGACCTGATCGTCCTGGACCCGCCGCGCGCGGGCGCGGGACGCAAGACGGTCGCGCACCTCGCGTCCCTGGGCGCCCGCAGGATCGCGTACGTGGCCTGCGACCCGGCCGCGCTGGCGCGGGACCTGGCGTACTTCCGGGACGGCGGGTACCGGGTGCGGACGCTGCGGGTGTTCGACCTGTTCCCGATGACGTCGCACGTGGAGTGCGTGGCGATTTTGGAACCCGCTGCAAAGCAGCCCTGACCTGTAGTTTTCTCGGGTTTCTCAGGCGTGGCCGGGTGTCTCGACCTGTTTCACATGCAGGTCAGATGAGGTCTGGCTCCGCGGAGCCAGACCTCTTGATTTTTGCCGTGCTGGACAGGTGCTGGATTTTCTGACCTTTCGTCACCTGTCATCACCTTTCATCACTCGTACCGTGCTGGATCCGTGCGGGGAGGGGTAAGAGTTCCCGTACTGGACGGTGCTGTGCGGAGCCTCGTGGCAGGAGCGCACGGTTGAGACGTCACTCGCGGCCGCTGGAGCCGCTGTTCAGGGTCGCGAAGTTGGCCACCTATTGCCCCATGGCCGGCGACCTGCCCCGCCCCGTGGGTGGGAGTGTGCCGCAGTCCCGCACGATCTTCGCCATGGTCTGACTGCCGCTACCCGGAGGTGCTACCGCTCGATCTGTGGACCGGACGACCGGTCCCGAGGGCTCGATCAGGACAGCGGAGCAGCTCACATCGGCCAGCCGAGACGCCCCGGTGGGCCCGCCATTTCCGCACTCGGGCCGCCGAAACATCGGCTCACCCGCCCCTCTCACGGTGACGCAAAAGCCACCCATACCCGGTAGGGGCCCTTATGGGAACACCAAGAAGGACTTATGCGCCCTCTTCCGAGTCGTGTGGCCGAGATGTTTTCTTGACGTGTCGTGTTTGCAAGTGACAGCCTTTCTGTGGCTACTGCGTGTATCGCGCCGACTGGAGTTGGCTGGGTAAGTCGCTACCCGTTCCGGTCGCCGGGGAAGGTGCGTAGCATTCACTGGAAGGCGCACGGGGGTACGAAATCCGGGCCTCTGCGTGCTCCTGTAATCGAGGCAGGGACAGGGCCAAGGTGAAAATTCTTCACGTGCTGGTCGGATCGGAGCTCGGCCGGTTCGGGCGGGAAATAGCGGAATACTTGGCGGACGCAGGGCATTTCGTCTGGATGCTGGACGGCGACCCGGTCGGGCCGGCTGAATGGCGGGCCCGAATGACGCACAACGTGAGCTTCGTCAGCGAGGACACGCTTGCGGACCGGCGCCTCGAATACGTCGTGGGTTCCGTCATCGGTTCCGGCCGTCTCCCGGATGTGCCGGTGCTGATACCTCGGCTACGGGTCTCCGTGACCGGCTCGGAGGCGTGCTGCACTGTGCGGCTGGCCGGGGAAGAGGCACTCGTATGCGGTACGCCTGTCATGGGTGATGCGCACACGGCAGTTCTCGACGCGTGCGTCGACGCCCTGATCCGCCTCTCCCGGGAGGGGCATGCGTCTCTGGCGGCCGAGCCGGTGGACGACCGCCGAGACGCCCTGCCCGAGTTGCTCTGGATGGAGCGCGCGGCTCAGGAACTGGCCGTCCGGGCGCGCGTCGCCGAACATTCCGAGGACCGCTTCGATCTCGCAGAGGTCATCGAGTCCGACATCGCGGAGGCCGCCGGGAAGAGGGAGTGCCTGGACTTCTCTTCAGCCTCTCCCGTCCCGCTCACAGTTCACCGCCTGGAGTTACTCTCCCTGGCCCTACAGATGGTGCTGAATTCCCGCAAGGCGGGGATCTACGCGCACGATGTCCACACGTCATCCGGTCGAATACGTAAATACCTGAGTGTCGATCGAGGAATGCGTCACGCTGACTTCGCCGGTCAGCTGAACGACCCGTTGTACCGGGCTCCGCAGAACGCATTCTATGAATTCGATGACATCTACGCGGCGACGCGTCCGTCGCGGGTTTGCGTGGTCGCCGACGGTGCCGGGCCGTCCGAGGACGAGGACGGCCTCCTGGTGCTTCGGTGCTCCGGTGACGGCCGTGGCCGGCTGGAGGTCGAGGCTCCCGCCGGGCTGCCTTTCCTCACCGTGCTGCGGGAGCACGTGGACGCCTTCCTCGCCCGGCTCGAGCGGTTCGAGCAGGGCAATGCCACTCTCGGCGACGTGCTGTGCCTACCCGGCGCGTTGCAGGACGCGTGGGCGGCGCAGGCAGGCCGGACCCGTACGCCGTACGACGCCCGACCCCTGCACCGCGTATTCGAGGAGCAGTGTGCGCGTCAGCCCGACGCGGCCGCCGTCGTCCACGGCGGCACCACCCTGACCTACCGGGAGCTCAACGAGGCGGCGAATCGTTTCGCCAGGCTTCTTCAGGAGCGTCACGGGCCCCGACCAGGGGACCTGATCGCGCTCTACCTGGACCGCACCGAGCACCTGCTGGTCTCCGCGCTGGCCGTGCTCAAACTGGGTTGTGCCTACGTCCCTCTCGACCTCGGCTCGCCCGCGCGCCGCACCGCCGCGATCCTCGACGACAGTCGACCCGCCCTGATCATCGGCGACAGCGCGCACCACACCCGTCTGGGCGACGTCGCCCCCGGCGTTCCCGTGGTCGTCGCCGACGCCGACGACGTACGAGCTGCGGCCGCCACATGCGGCCGGACCGACCTGGACGTGCGGGTGACCGGCTCCGACCTCGCCTACGTCATCTACACCTCCGGAACCACCGGCCGGCCCAAGGGGGTCGCCGTGGAGCACCACAGCTACCTCAACATCGCCCAGGACATTGGGCAGACCGTCGGCTTCCGGCGGGGCGAGCGCATGCTGGCCGTGACCACCGTCGCCTTTGACATCTCCACTTTGGAGCTGTACATGCCGCTCCTGTATGGCGGCACTGTGGTCCTGGCCGG
This sequence comes from Streptomyces sp. 63XJN7_1_ISO-PGPR-S23-121, assembly GCF_056173025.1. Lineage (NCBI taxonomy): Bacteria > Bacillati > Actinomycetota > Actinomycetes > Kitasatosporales > Streptomycetaceae > Streptomyces > Streptomyces sp. 63XJN7_1_ISO-PGPR-S23-121. The sequence continues at coordinate 1,907,547 of NZ_CM149653.1, forward strand.
CCGTAACGACCTGCTGGACGTGGCCCGTCTCCTCGAACTGATCGAGGACGGCGTGTCCGTCGTCCAGGCGACACCGTCCCTGTGGCATCTGATCATCCGCAATCTCGGCGGCGAACGGCTGCCCGTGCGTGCCCTGTGCGGCGGCGAAGCCCTGTCGCCGCAACTCGCCGCCGAGCTCGCCGCCGCCGTGGACCGGTGCTGGAACGTGTACGGGCCGACGGAGACCACGGTCTGGTCCACGCGACGCCTCCTCACCCCCGACGACTCCCGGCCGCTGATCGGCACACCCGTCGCCAACACCCGCTGCTACGTCCTGGACGACGAGCTGCAACCGCTGCCCCCGGGCGTCGTGGGCGAGCTGTGCATCGCCGGAACCGGTCTGGCCCGCGGGTACCTGAACGCGCCGGAACTGACCGCGAGCCGCTTCATCACCCTGCCGCCGGCGACCGATGGCACCGGGCCGTCCGTACCCGAGGATCGCCTCTACCGCACCGGTGATCTGGTGCGCGCCCTCCCTGACGGGGCCCTGGAGTTCGTCGGCCGCAACGACTTCCAGATCAAACTGCGCGGACACCGTATCGAACTCAGCGAGATCGAGAGCGCGCTGGCCTCCCACCCCGCCGTCGAGCAGAGCATGGTTCTCGTCCACGAACCGCCCCGGACCGCCGGCGGCACCGGCTCCCCGGCCGACGAGGCCCGCTATCTCGTCGCCTACTACGTGGCTCCCGTACCGCCCGACCGGGAGGAGCTGCGACGTCACCTGGCCGGGCTGCTGCCCGAGTACATGATGCCGACGGTGTTCATCCCGCTGAAGAGCATGCCGCTGAACGCCAACGGCAAGATCGACCGCAGCGCCCTGCCGGATCCCGGGGAGTTCCTCACCGAGGGGTATGTCGCCCCCACCGGGGAGCTGGAGAGCCGCCTGTGCGAACTGTGGTCCGAGGTGCTGGGCGGCACCGGCCGGACCGTCGGCGTCACCGACGACTTCTTCCAGTCCGGCGGCAACAGCATTCTGGGTATCAAGCTCGTCAACCGCATCAACAGCGAGCTGGGCTGCGACATCCGCATCCGCGACGTCTTCCGCGAGAAGACCGTCCGGCGGCTCGCCCCGCTCGTCGCCGCGAGCCTCGGCGGCTTCGCCTACCGCGACCACGTCCTCGACGGCACCGACACCGAGCACCTCTACGAGCCGTTCCCGCTCACCAACGTCCAGCAGACCTACTACCTGGGCCGTTTCCACAACTTCGAGCTCAGCAACGTCTCGACCCACGTCTACAGCGAGTTCCGCTACGGGGCCCTCGACCACGAACGGCTGGAGAACGCGTTCAACCGGCTTATCGAACGCCACCTCGCCCTGCGCACGGTCTTCACCGATGGCCGGCAGCGCTTCCTGCGCGAGGCTCCCCGCTACCGCATCCCGTTCCACGAACTGCGCGACGAGACCGAGCTGGACGAGCTGCGCGGCCGCTACGCCCACAAGCTGTACGACCCGGAGCGGTACCCCCTGTTCGACATCGTGCTCAGCCGTCTGGACGACGTCTTCCGGCTGCACATCAGTTTCGACGCCCTCGTCATCGACATGGCGAGCTTCGACATCCTCTTCACCGAGTGGGCGCAGCTCTACGCCGAGCCGGAGCGCTGCCTGCCGGACCTCGGCGTCAGCTACCGCGACTACGTCCTGCAGTACGAGAAGGTGCGCGACAGTGATCTGCTGCTCCAGGCCCAGCAGTACTGGGAGGACAAGGCCGACGACTACCAGCTCGACCTCCGGCTGCCGCTGCGGGCCCACCCGTCGAGCGTCGGCACCCCCGTCTTCCGGCGCAAGAGCCGGGTCGTCCCCGCCGCCGCCTGGAACAAACTCGCCGACCGGTGTCGCCGCCACGGCGTCAGCCCGACCGCACTCATCGTGGAAGTCTTCGGAAGGGTGCTCGGCCACTGGAGCGGCCAGGACCGGTTGTGCGTCAACCTCACCCTGTTCAACCGGCTCCCCCTGCATCCGGACATCAACGGCGTCATCGGCGACTTCACCGTCCTGGAACTCTTCGACCACCGCACCGAGCACGGCACGGTCATCGCCGACACCCTGCGGGGGGTCCATGGCGACCTGCTCCGCGACATCGAGCACAACCTGTTCGACGGGGTCGACTTCCAGCGGCTGCTGAAGACCCGCCACTCCATGCCCATCAACAAGATCGTCGCCCCGGTCGTCCTCACCAGCACCTTGGGAGCCCCGGCCGACGCCCGCATGTTCGAACTCGTGCTGAACGACACGTACCAGGGAGTCGACCACGCCATCTCCCAGACCCCCCAGGTGTGGCTCGACAACAAGGCGTACGAGACGCGGGAAGGCTTCGTCGCCGAATGGGACTACGTCGAGCAGCTCTTCGACCCGGCCGTCCTCGACGCCATGCACGACAGCTACTGCCGGCTCATCGAGAACCTGGCTGAACTCGATTGGGAGACTGCCGTGTTCCCGTCCCTGCCGGTCCCCGAGGCCGACTTGGCCCTGATCGAGGCGGCGAACGCCACCGGGGAGGCCCTCGATTCCGGTGAGACCCTCTTCGGCCTGTACGAGTCCGGGCTGGACGAGGGCCGTCGCGCAGCGGTGGCCGTCATCGACGCCGGTACCGGCCACAGCCATACCTACGGTGAACTGTACGACGACTCCGGGCGACTCGCCCGCGCCCTGTCGACGCCCGGCACCGCCCCGGACGAGCCCCGCGTCGTGGGTCTCTTGGTGGAGAAGGGCTACCCCCAGGTCGTCGGCACACTCGCCGTGATGAAGGCCGGTGCCGCCTACGTCCCGTTGAACGTCGACTGGCCCGGCGGACGACTCGCCGAGGTCCTCGCGCAGGCGGGTGCGGGGGTGGTGTTGGTGTCGCGGGCGCAGGCGGGGCGGCCGGAGGTGGCTGCTTTGGCGCCTGGTGTGCGGGTGCTGGTGGTGGAGGATCTGCTGGCGGGTGAGGTGCCGGAGGCGGAGCTGCCGCTGGTGGGTGCTGACGATGTGGCGTATGTGATCTTCACGTCGGGTTCGACGGGCCGGCCGAAGGGGGTGACGATCAGTCACCGGGGGGCGGTGAACACGCTGCGGGCGGTCAACGAGCGTTTCGGGATCGGGCCGGACGATCGGGTGCTGGCTTTGTCGGAGCTGAGTTTCGATCTGTCGGTGTACGACCTGTTCGGTGTCCTCGCGGCCGGTGGGGTGATCGTGTTCCCGGCGCAGGGGGAGACGAAGAACCCGGCGCACTGGCTGGAGCTGGTACGTGAGCACCGGGTGACGGTGTGGAACAGCGTGCCGCAGCTGGCGGGTCTGCTGGTGGACGAGGCCGGGGAGATGCCGCTGGAGAGTCTGCGTGTGGTGTTGATGTCGGGTGACTGGATTCCCATCCAGCTCCCGGACCGGTTGGAGGCGTTGGCTCCTGAGGCGACCGTGATGAGTCTGGGGGGTGCCACGGAGGGCAGTATCTGGTCGATCTGGTATGAGATCGGCCGGGTGGATCCCGGGTGGGCGAGCATCCCGTACGGCACGGCGATGCCGGGTCAGCGGATGTTTGTGCTGAACGGCCGGGGTGAGCACTGTCCGGTCGGGGTGGCGGGGGAGATCCACATCGGCGGTGCCGGTGTGGCGCTCGGTTACTGGCGGGACGAGGAGCGCACGGCGGAGCGGTTCTTCGAGCATCCGGAGTGGGGGAGGCTGTACCGCACGGGTGATCTGGGCAGGTGGACGCGGCGGGGATGGATCGAGTTCCTCGGCCGGGACGACTTTCAGGTCAAACTCAACGGCTACCGCGTCGAACTCGAGGAGATAGCCGCCAAGTTGGGCCAACTGCCCGGTGTGGACAAGGCCGTGGCCCGGGTACAACAGGACGACGCCCAGGACCGGCTGGTCGCCTATCTGGTGCCGGCCCCAGGTGCTGGAGACGCTGCGAAGGGCGTGGACCGGCAGGAGTACGTGCTGAGCGCGCCGGGGCTGCTCGGCAGTGCCGAGCCGCGGTTCGCCCTGGAACTGCGCCAAGATTCGGAGACGTACACCCGCGCCAAGAGTTACCGGCATTTCCTGGACGCGCCCGTCGATCCGCGCCTGCTCCACAAGCGGTTCGCCGAGGCGCTCGGAGAAGGCGGCACGGTCCTTCACGAGGGGGCGTCCGCCACCGCAGACCTCGGCGAAGAGGACCTGGCCGCCGTCCTCGGCGTCCTGTCCGCCACACACCTGCCCCACCGCGCGTTGCCCAAATACCGCTATCCGTCGGCGGGCAGCACCTACCCGGTGCGCACGTTCCTGCACACTCCCCGGGAGAACCTGTACTTCCACCCGCTGACCGGGGAACTGGCCGCGCACGACCTGGAGACGGTTGCCGCCCGGCCGCCCGGCCACGGCAGGGAGCTGCATCTCGTCGTGCACTGGCCCGCCATCACCCCGCTGTACGAGGACCGTGCGAGGCGGCTGGCGCTGCTGGAGGCGGGGCACATGCTGGCCCTGCTCACCGCGGAGCTGGACGCGCGCGGCATACCGTACCGGGCGGTGCCCGAGGAGCGATTGCTGGACGCGGAGAACACCCGAGTGTGCCGAGTGCTGCTCGGCGCCTGCGGCGGATTCCGCCCCGCACCCCTGGAGCCGGTCTGCCGGATCCGGGAGGCCGGTGGCACCGAGTTCGCCGAACCCGGCGGAGGCGACCCCTACGACCTGGCCGCGGTGCCCGTTTTCCAACGGGCCGGCGACGCCCACGCGGTTCTCAGCCGGGCACGCTGCCTGTTCACACTGGAGGGCGAGGCGACGGCCGCGCACCTGCTGTCGGCCGGGTTCCTCTTCCAGCGGCTCTCGGAGCGGCTGCACGCCGACGGACTGGGCACCTGCCCGCTGGGTGTGACGCCCACCGACCGTACCGTGTACGCCCTCGCCGTCGGCGCGGTGGACGAGGAGGTCCTGTGGTCCGCTGAGAGCCCCGCCGAGCCACCCACCCTCGCGGAGGTGGTGACCGCAGAGCTGGCGCGTGTCCTGCCGGAGTACATGCTGCCGACCGGCTACCGGGTCCTGGACGCACTGCCGCTCAGTCCCAACGGCAAGCTCGCCGCCGACCGCCTGCCTCCGGTGGAGTTCCAGGGCACCTACGTGGCGCCCGCGACCGACACCGAGCGGACCCTGGCCGAGGTCTGGGCCCAGGTTCTGGACCGCCCGGCCGAAGCGGTCGGCACGACCGACAGTTTCTTCGCCATCGGCGGCAACTCGCTGGCCGCCATGAAGCTGGTGCGTCTGCTCCAGCGGGACCTGGGGTGCGAGCTGAAACTCCGGGACCTGTACGCCAACGACACGATCCTCAAGCTTGCCGAGCACCTGAGTGCGGCCCCGGCAGCCGCCGTGCGCGAAGAGGGAGAGCTGTGAACCCCGAGCTGCAACTTCTGAACGACCTCCGCTCCGCCGGAGTCCTGCTGTGGAACAAGGGCGAGGACCGCCTCGGCTTCTCCTTCCCGCAGAACGCCGGCTTCCCGCAGCCGCTCAAGGACCGGGTGAGCCGCAGCAAGCGGGAGCTGCTGCACATCCTGGAACTCAACCGCGTCGACAGCGAGGAGCGGGCCCGCCGGACCACCCACTGGAAGCTGCCCGACACGGCACACGAGCGGACGCTGCTGTCCGTCCAGCGGGGCATGTACCTGCAGAGCCGGATCGACGCACTCGGCCACACCTACACCATCCCCCTCTTCGTCGAACTCACCGGCACCGACGCAAACGCGGCCGAACGCGCCGTGCGCACCCTGCTGGCGGCGGAGCCGATTCTGCGGATGCGGGTGGGGGAGGACCTGTCGTACGAGGAGCTGCCCGCCGACGCGGTCACGGTGGCGCGCACCAGCGTCGCCGTGGACCGCCTCGAAGCGCTCCGCGAGGACCGCGCCCGCACCGCCTTCCCGCTTCCCGACGGCCAGCTGATCCGCCCCGAGGTCATCGAGGTGACAGGCACCGGGACGGTCGTGGTCGGGCTGACCCACCACCACATGCTGACCGACGCCCACTCGGCGGAACTGCTCGTGCACCGCCTGCTCGCCCTGCACGACACCCCTGACGCCGGCACACCCGGCGACGACGGGCCCGCACTCGACTACTTCGATCTCGTCGCCCAGCAGCGGATCGAGCTGGCCGGCTCCGAGTGCGCCGCCGCCCGCGACCGGCTCGCTCGCAGCCTCGCCGCCGCCCGCAAGCCGCGGCTCGGACGCAGCGCCGCACGGTGCGCCGACAACCGGGCGGCCACCCTCCGCCGCACTCTTGACCCGGACACCCACCGGGCGCTCACCGACCTGGCTGCCCGGCACCGGGTGAGCCGGTACGCTTTGCTGTTCACCGGCCTCTACCACACACTCAGCAGCTTCACCGGCGGCCAGGACGACTTCGCCGTCGCCCTCACCGTCGCCAACCGGCCGCCCGCCTTCCAGTCCGCGATCGGCCCGTTCGTCAACACACTCCCGTTGCTTCCGGAGTACCGCGGTGGCGACACGTTCCTCGAGAACGCACGACGCGTCAACGACGCCGTCATCGACCTGAACCAGCACCACCAGCTCAACATCGACATGCTGGTCGACGCCCTACCGGGCGGCGCCGCGGATCTTGCCGACACTCTCCAGGTGCTGTTCACCCTGCACAACTACACGCCGGTCCAAGCACCCCCCACCACCCTCGGTCACCGCGTCCTGCCGTACGAAGACCTGGCGGAGAAGTTCGGGATCTCCGTCATCGCCAAGGAGAGCGACAACGGCGTCGACTTCACCGTCACCTACGCCGAGGCCCGCTACGACCGGGAGCGGATCGAGGCGCTCTGCGACACCTACCTCACGGTGCTGCGCTCGGCGGCTGCCACGCCGGACACCGCCATCGACCGGCTGGAGTTGGTGCCGCCCGCGACGCTGCGCCGGATGGCCGAGTGGAACGCCACCGAACGGGACCACGGGCCGGTGCGCACCGCCGTCGAGATGTTCGAACTCCAGGCACGCCGCACGCCGGACGCCACCGCAGTCGTCCACGCCGGTCGCAGGCTGACGTACCAGCAGCTCGACGAGCGCGCGAACCGCCTGGCCCACCTGCTGCTGCACCGGCACAACGTGACGCCGGGCAGCCTCATCTGCCTGCGGCTGGACCGCGGTGTGCACATGCTGGTCACCGTACTCGGCGTGCTGAAGGCGGGATGTGCCTACGTCCCCGTCGACACGGATGCCCCGCACGAGCGGCTGCGCTTCATCCTCGCGGACACCCGGAGCCCCCTGCTGCTCACCGACGTCCGCAACCGGCCGAACTGCGTGGCGGCGGATCCGGGCGTGCCCGTCGTCACCGTCGACGAGGACCCCGACGCGGCCGAGCTGCCCTGCCACGCCCCCGGCCTGGAACTCACCGGCTCCGACCTCGCCTACGTCATCTACACGTCCGGTACCACCGGCCGGCCGAAGGGCGTGCTGTGCGAGCACGGTGGGCTGGTCAACCGCATTCAGTGGATGAACCGCATGTTCCCGCTCGGCCCCGAGGACCGGGTCCTGCAGAAGACACCGTATGTCTTCGACGTTTCCGTGTGGGAGCTCCTGTGGGCCGTCTGGTACGGCGCGGCCGTGGTCTTCGCCGAGCCGGGTGCGCACAAGGACCCGTACGCCCTGACCGAACTCATCGAGCGTGAACGCGTCACCGTCGTCCACTTCGTGCCGTCGATGTTCGCCGTCTTCCTGGAGGCGGCCGACGGCGCGGACGGGGCACCGGCCGCGTTGTCCGGCCTGCGCCTGGTCTTCTGCAGTGGTGAGGAGCTGAAACCCGCCCAGGTCCGCGACGCCCACCGGCTGCTGCCGGGTGCCGACCTGCACAACCTGTACGGGCCCACCGAGGCGTCCATCGACGTCCTGCACCATCCCTGCACCGAGCCCGACCCGGACACCGTGCCGATCGGCACCCCCGTCGACAACACGCAGGTCTACGTGCTGAACACGGCCCGCACACCACTGCCCGTCCACGCCGTCGGCGAGTTGTACATCGGCGGCGTCCAGCTCGCCCGCGGCTACCTGAATCGCCCCGAACTCACCGCCGAGCGCTTCGTGCCGAACCCCTTCGGTGAAGGTCGCCTCTACCGAACCGGTGACCTGGTGCGGCAGCGCGGCGACGGCTCCATCGAGTACCTCGGACGCGAGGACTTCCAGGTCAAGATCCGCGGCTACCGGATCGAACTCGGCGAGATCGAGGCCGCGCTCACCCGCTGCCCTGGCGTCCGGCAGGCCGTCGCCCTGGTGCGGCACACCGACCCCCGGCACCCGTACCTGGTGGGCTACTACGTCGCCGACCACCCCCTCGACGAGACCGCGCTCACTCGGGCCCTGCACCAGACGCTGCCGCCGTACATGGTGCCCGCCGCCCTGGTCCACCTGGACGAGCTGCCCGTCACCGTCAACGGCAAGCTCGACCGGCGGGCGCTGCCCGACCCGGGACTTTCCCACACCACGGAGGAGCGGCTCAGCCCGCGCACCCCGATGGAGGAGCGGGTACGCGACCTGTGGGCCGACTGTCTGGGCCTGCGCCCCGAGGACCTCGGCGTCCGGGACGACGTCAGGCGGCTGGGCATGGACAGCATCGTCGCCATCCGGGTGGCGGGTCGGCTGCGAAAGGAACTGGGCATCACGGTCGCCGTCCGTGACATTTTCTCCCTGCCGACGGTCGAACAGGTCGCCGCCCTCGCGACGAGGAGCGTGGCCGAGGCCGGCGCCGATGTGGTGGTGGCGGAGCAGGGTGTGTTGTCGGGTGAGGTGCCGTTGCTGCCGGTGCAGGAGTGGTTCTTCGGCCGGGGGTTCGTGCGGCCGGGGCACTGGAACCAGGCGTTCTTGGTGCGGGTGCCGGAGCTGGACCCTGAGCGTCTTGAGGGTGCCCTGCGCAGGCTGGTGGAGCGGCACGACGCGTTGCGGCTGCGGTTCCGTGACGGGATGCAGTTCTACGACGTGCAGGCGTCGTTCCCTGGGCTGCGGGTGCTGGATGTGCGTGAGCTGGCGGGTGGGGAAGGGTCACCCGGGCTTCAGGAGCGGCTGACCGGCTGGCAGAGCGGCTTCGACCTGGAGCACGGTCCTGTGGCGGCGTTCGGGTATCTGTACGGGTACGCGGACGGTAGTGCGCGGGTGTTCTTCGCGTTGCACCATCTGGTCACGGACACGGTCAGCTGGCGGATTCTGGCGGAGGATCTGCACGCGCTCTATGAGGGGCGTGAGCTGGGCGCCAAGGGCACCAGTTACCGTCAGTGGTCGCAGGCGGTGGCCGAGTACGCCCGTCGCCGGCCGGAGGAGAGGGCGTACTGGGAGAACCTCCTCGCCGACCACGACCCCGCCGCCGTCCTGCTCCAGGACACCGGCGTCGGCCGCAGCGAGGAGTTCACCCTCACCGAGGACAGCACCCGCGACCTGCTCGGCCCCGCCCACCGCGCCTACCACACCCGCGTCGACGACCTGCTGCTCACCGCGCTCGCCCGCGCCCTGGAAGGTGTCGCGGGCGGCCGCGTGCAGCATGTGGTACGCGAGGGCCACGGCCGCGAGGACATCGCGCCCGGCCTCGACGTCAGTGGCACGCTGGGCTGGTTCACCACCTTCCACCCGGTGCGGCTGCCGCTCACGGACGACCTCGGGGAGACCATCCGCGCCGTCAAGGAGAGCCTGCGTGAGATTCCCGCGGGAGGCATCGGCCACGGCGCACTGCTGGGCGACCGCCCGTTGCCGGCGGTGTGGTTCAACTACCTCGGTCGGCTCGACGTGGAGCAGGCAGGCTCCGACGACTGGCGGCTCGTCCTCGAGGATCCCGGCGAGACCATGCCCGCCTGTAACACGACGGGCGCCCTGCTGACCGTCCTCGCGCACGTGGGCCGGGGAAGGCTGCACGTCCGTCTGGACAGCAGGCTGGACGCCGTCACCACCCGGGCACTGGCCGACGCGCTCGAAGCCGCGCTCATGGAGGTCATCGGACACTGCGTCTCCCGGACCACCGTCCAGTACACGCCCGGTGACTTCCGGGACGTCCGGGGCGAGGCCGACCTGCGGGCCCTGCCGCCGTCTGCCGGCGCCGACCCCGGAGCCTGGTTCGACATGACCGAGATTCAGAAGGCTTACCTGGTGGGCCGGCTCGGCAACTACGAGATCGGCAACGTCGCCAACCACGTCTACAGCGAGTACCACTACCGTGACCTGGACACCGGCCGCCTGGAGGAGTCCGTCAACCGGCTCGTCGCCGAATGCGACGCGCTGCGCACGGTGTTCTCCCACGAGCGGCTCCAGCAACGGGTGCTCGCGCCCGCCGAAGTACCCCAGTACCGCATACCGGTCCACGACCACACCGACCACGACTACGACCCCGCCCGGCCGAACCGGGTGCGGGAGCGGTTGTCCCACCACCTGTACGATCCGGAGCGCTTCCCGCTGTTCACCTTCGAGGTGAGCCGGTTCCGCGACCGCAGCGTGCTGCACATCAGCTGGGACCTGATCGCCCTCGACGTGCGCAGCAGGCTCGCCGTCATGCGACGCCTCGACGCCCTCCACCGGGGCACCGACCGGTGTCCGCCGCTGACCGGGACCGGCTTCAAGGACTACCAGGACTACGTTGCCCTGCTGAAGCACTCCCGGTGGTACGAGGACGACCGCGCCTACTGGCAGGAACGGCTCCCCACCCTGCCCCTGCGCTGCACCCTGCCCTTCGCCACCTCGCCCGACACCGTGAGCCACCCGCGATTCGCCGAGCACACCCTGCGCATCGGACCCGACGTGTGGGACCGGTTCAAGGAGCAGGCACGACGGCACGGCGTGTCCACGTCCTCGGCGCTGCTCGCCCTGTTCGGCAGCGTCCTCTCCTACTTCTCCGGCGCGCACGACCTGCCCATCACCCTGACCCTGTCCCAGCGCCTGCCGGTGTTCGAGGGCAGCGACGAGCTGCTCGGCAACTTCACCTCCACGGTCCTCCACCACCACAGCGACCACGCCACCGACGCCGAAACCCTCGTCCGGCGCACCCACGACCTGCTGTGGGAGAGCATCGGCCACGCCCTGTACTCGGGCGTGGAGGTGCAGCGAGACCTGAGCCGTCTGCACGGCCTGGACCCGACCCGCGCCGTGTCGCCGATCGTGTTCACCGGTGTGATGGGCCAGGAGACCCGCGACGCCGACCGCGGCGCGTTCCTCGACGACAGCGAACTGACCGACGAGCGTCACTGGAGCGCCCAGACCTCCCAGGCGTGGATCGACCTGCAAGCTGTCGAGGTCGCCGAGGGCTTCATGAGCAAGTGGCTGTACGTCGACCAGCTCTTCGACCGCGGCGTCATCGACCACCTCAACCAGCTGTACTGCGCCCTCATCGAGCACCTCGCGAACGCCGACTGGGCGACCGCACTGCCCCGGGACCGCTATCTCCCCGAGGGCGACCTGGCCCTGATCGAGGCGGCGAACGCCACCGGGGAGGCCCTCGATTCCGGTGAGACCCTCTTCGGCCTGTACGAGTCCGGGCTGGACGAGGGCCGTCGCGCAGCGGTGGCCGTCATCGACGCCGGTACCGGCCACAGCCATACCTACGGTGAACTGTACGGGGATTCCCAGCGGCTCGCCCGGCGCCTGCGCGGTGCGCTCGGCGACCCCGCCGACAGCCGACTCGTCGCGGTACTCGCCGAGAAGGGCTACACCCAGGTGCTGGCGACCGCGGCGGTCATGAAGGCCGGCCTCGCCTATCTGCCTCTGCACGTCGACTGGCCCACGGGCCGCATCCAGGACGTCCTCGCGCAGGCGGGTGCGGGGGTGGTGTTGGTGTCGCGGGCGCAGGCGGGGCGGCCGGAGGTGGCTGCTTTGGCGCCTGGTGTGCGGGTGCTGGTGGTGGAGGATCTGCTGGCGGGTGAGGTGCCGGAGGCGGAGCTGCCGCTGGTGGGTGCTGACGATGTGGCGTATGTGATCTTCACGTCGGGTTCGACGGGCCGGCCGAAGGGGGTGACGATCAGTCACCGGGGGGCGGTGAACACGCTGCGGGCGGTCAACGAGCGTTTCGGGATCGGGCCGGACGATCGGGTGCTGGCTTTGTCGGAGCTGAGTTTCGATCTGTCGGTGTACGACCTGTTCGGTGTCCTCGCGGCCGGTGGGGTGATCGTGTTCCCGGCGCAGGGGGAGACGAAGAACCCGGCGCACTGGCTGGAGCTGGTACGTGAGCACCGGGTGACGGTGTGGAACAGCGTGCCGCAGCTGGCGGGTCTGCTGGTGGACGAGGCCGGGGAGATGCCGCTGGAGAGTCTGCGTGTGGTGTTGATGTCGGGTGACTGGATTCCCATCCAGCTCCCGGACCGGTTGGAGGCGTTGGCTCCTGAGGCGACCGTGATGAGTCTGGGGGGTGCCACGGAGGGCAGTATCTGGTCGATCTGGTATGAGATCGGCCGGGTGGATCCCGGGTGGGCGAGCATCCCGTACGGCACGGCGATGCCGGGTCAGCGGATGTTTGTGCTGAACGGCCGGGGTGAGCACTGTCCGGTCGGGGTGGCGGGGGAGATCCACATCGGCGGTGCCGGTGTGGCGCTCGGTTACTGGCGGGACGAGGAGCGCACGGCGGAGCGGTTCTTCGAGCATCCGGAGTGGGGGAGGCTGTACCGCACGGGTGATCTGGGCAGGTGGACGCGGCGGGGATGGATCGAGTTCCTCGGCCGGGACGACTTTCAGGTCAAACTCAACGGCTACCGCGTCGAACTTGGCGAGATCGAGAGCGCGTTGACCCAGGTCCCGGAGATCACCCAGAGCGTTGCCCTGGTCAAGGAACATCAGGCGGAGAGCGGCCCAGCCCGGCAACTCCTCGTCGCCTACTACGCAGCCCCGGCGCCACTGGACTCCGAGCGCCTTGGCGAACGGCTCGCCGCCGCCCTGCCGGCGTACATGGTCCCCGAGACTTTCGTACACCTGCCGGAACTGCCGCTCAGCCCGAACGGCAAGCTCGACCGGGGCGCTCTGCCCGAGCCCGCCGCGGCCGTCGAGGAGGTCGTCCCCCCGCGCGGCGAACGGGAGCGGCGGCTGCGTGACCTCTGGGCCGACGTTCTCGGCATGCCCGCCGAGCGGCTCGGCATCACCATGGACCTGATGCGGCTGGGCATGGACAGCATCGTCGCCATCCGGCTGGTCAGCCGCATCCGACGGGAGTTCGGCGTCCGGGTCGCCGTGCGGGACATCTTCGAGCACCGCACGGTCGAGCGGTTCCACGACCGAGTCCTCGCCGTGGCCGAGGCCGGCGCCGATGTGGTGGTGGCGGAGCAGGGTGTGTTGTCGGGTGAGGTGCCGTTGCTGCCGGTGCAGGAGTGGTTCTTCGGCCGGGGGTTCGTGCGGCCGGGGCACTGGAACCAGGCGTTCTTGGTGCGGGTGCCGGAGCTGGACCCTGAGCGTCTTGAGGGTGCCCTGCGCAGGCTGGTGGAGCGGCACGACGCGTTGCGGCTGCGGTTCCGTGACGGGATGCAGTTCTACGACGTGCAGGCGTCGTTCCCTGGGCTGCGGGTGCTGGATGTGCGTGAGCTGGCGGGTGGGGAAGGGTCACCCGGGCTTCAGGAGCGGCTGACCGGCTGGCAGAGCGGCTTCGACCTGGAGCACGGTCCTGTGGCGGCGTTCGGGTATCTGTACGGGTACGCGGACGGTAGTGCGCGGGTGTTCTTCGCGTTGCACCATCTGGTCACGGACACGGTCAGCTGGCGGATTCTGGCGGAGGATCTGCACGCGCTCTATGAGGGGCGTGAGCTGGGCGCCAAGGGCACCAGTTACCGTCAGTGGTCGCAGGCGGTGGCCGAGTACGCCCGTCGCCGGCCGGAGGAGAGGGCGTACTGGGAGAACCTCCTCGCCGACCACGACCCCGCCGCCGTCCTGCTCCAGGACACCGGTGTGCCGCTGGACATCGACGTCACGCTCGACACCGCCCGCACCACACAGCTCCTCGGCGACTGCCGGCGTGCATACGGCACGCGGGTTGACGAGTTCCTGCTCGCCGCGTTCACGCTGGCCCTGACCGACGTGACCGGCCGGTCGATGCAGCATCTGATGGTCGAGGGCCACGGCCGCGAGGACATCGCGCCCGGCCTCGACGTCAGCCGCACGCTGGGCTGGTTCACCACCCTCCACCCGGTGCGCGTCGAGACGTACGACGATGTCCGGCGCACACTCGCGTCCATCAAGGATGGGGTGCGCGCGATACCCGGCAAGGGCCTCGGCCACGGAGCCCTGTGCGGCTACGACCGGCCCTTGCCCCGGGTGTGCTTCAACTACCTCGGGCGCCAGGACTCGGCCACCGGTCCCTGGCAGGTCACCTCCGAACCCGCCGGTGACTGGAGCCGCCCGGACAACTTGCTGCCGTACGCGGTCACAGCCACCGGTATGGTGAGCGAGGGGAAGCTGCGGTTCACGCTCTCCTGCCGGCTGCCCGAGTCCGACACCCGGCGGCTCGCCCGGGCCTTCGAGGACCGGCTGACCGAGCTGGTCGACACCACGGCCCGCAGCACCCGCACCCACCTCACGGTGAGCGACATCGACGGACTGCTGCCCCAAGAACACCTCGACCGGCTCCAGGCCGACCGTGAACTGGACGGCGTCTTCGCCGCCACCAGCCTCCAGCAGGGATTTATCCAGCACGCGGTCGCCCAGGGCGACATCGATGACGCCTACCGGGTGCAGGCGGTCTGGGATTACGACACCGCCCTTGATCCGGACCTGTACCGCACGGCTTGGGAGCACGTGCAGCGCGGGTTCGCCGCGCTGCGGCTGCGGTTCGACTGGCAGTACGAGATGGTTCAGGTCCTCGACCGTGAGGCCCCGCTGACCTGGCAGTACCTGGACCTCAGCGGTCACCCGGACACCGCCGCCCGCGACGCCGCTTTCCAGGCGTTGCTGGAGAGCGACCGCGCCACACCGTACGACCTGCGGGTGAGTGGTCTGTTCCGGGTGTACCTCGTCAAGCAGGACGCGGAGCGCTTCACCTGTGTGCTCAACACGCACCACGCGATCCTGGACGGCTGGAGCAGTCCGCTGCTGCTGCGCGCCCTGCACGAGACCTACCTGGCACTGCGCGACGACCGCCCGCTGCCACTGCTGGGCGACGATTACGCTGCGGTCCAGCGCGGCCTGCGCCGGCACGCCCACGGGCACGACGCGTTCTGGCGCGCCTATGCCGCGGACGCGGGCGACGGCTATGACATCAGCGGACTGCTGCGGCCGGAGGCCCGGGGCACGGACCTCGCCACCCAACGGCGCGTCCTGCGCCAGGAGCAGCAGACGCTTCCGCTGCCCGCGGAACTGCTCTCGCAGCTGCGCTCCGTCGCCCAGGACCATGGAGTCACCCTCAACGCGCTGCTCCAGTACGCCTGGCACAAGGTGCTCGCCTGCTACGGCCGGGCCGACACCACCGTGGTCGGGACCGTGCTCGCCGGGCGTGATCTGCCCGTCGACGGCCTCGAGACCTCTGTCGGCCTGTATCTGAGCACCGTCCCGCTGATCGCCCGCCACGGCACCGCCGCCGACAGCGTGATCGAGGAGGTCCAGCGGCTCCAGGACGACCTGCACGAGATCAGCCGTCGCGGCGATGCCGACCTCGCCGCGCTCCAGACCGGCGGACGGCGGCTGTTCGACAGCCTGTTCATCTACGAGAACTATCCGGCCGTCACCGACGAGCGGCACGAGCGGGAGCTGCGGCCTCGCTTCCGCTTCCGGCACCAGAAGCGCGATTACCCGCTGGTCGTGTCGGTGACCGAACAAGACGGGCACGTCACGCTCGTCCTGGACCACGCCGGGGAACTCTTCACCTCGATGACCGCTCGTCGCCTGCTGGCCGACGTGGAGACGGTGCTGCGTACGCTTTCCGACGATCCCGGTGCCGCCCCGTCCGACCTGGTGCTCACCGCGCCGCGCGCGGCACTGCGGGACGAGGCCGAGTGGAACGACAGCGGCACCGCGGAGCCCGCGGAACCGGTCATCCACCGCGCCTTCGAGGCACAGGCTGCCCGCACTCCTACCGCACCCGCTGTCACCCACGGCGGCACCACCCTGACGTACGCCGAACTGAACGCGGCGGCCAACCGGCTGGCCCGCGTGGCCCGGCAGCGGGTCCCGCTCACCCCCGAGGAACCGGTCCTGCTGATGCTCGACCGCGGCGCCGACACCGTCACCGGCCTGCTCGCCGTCCTCAAGGCGGGCTGCGCCTACGTGCCGCTCGACCCCGGCTATCCGGACGAGCGCATCGCCCGGATAGCCAAGGGCAGCGGCGCCCGCCTGCTGTTCACCCACGCCCGCCACCGCGAGCGGCTGACCGCGCGGTTCCCCGGCCTGACGGTGCTTGCTGTCGACGCCTCCGAGACCCGGGCGGCGTGCGTCGCCGAACGCCCCGACGACCTGGGCCTGCCCGTCACCGGGGATGCGCTCGCCTACGTCCTCTACACATCCGGCACCACCGGGCAGCCCAAGGGTGTGATGGTGGAGCACAGGGCCTTCACCACCACCATGGCCGCTCTGCGCCAACGGCACTTCCCGGGGGCCGGCCCGCTGCACACGTACAGCGTGACCAACTACGTCTTCGACATCTTCGGGCTGGAGTACGGCCTGACCCTGCTCGGCGGCGGCAGCATGACCGTCGGCGACCATCCGGTGGCGGAACTTGACTGCACTGGCTACGACTTTGTCCAGATGACGCCCAGCCTGCTGGAGATGACGCTGCCCGCGCTGCGGGGCCTGCACGACACCCGCCTGCTGGTCGGCGGGGAACGGCTGGAACGGCATCTGCTGCGCGCGGCGCTGCGCCGCTGCCCGAGGGTGGTCAACGTCTACGGCCCGACCGAGACCACCATCTGGTCCACCTCCCGCGCCTACACCGCCGCGGACGCCGACGGTCCCCTTCTGGTCACGATCGGCCGGCCCCTGCCGAACGAGACGGCGCACGTCCTTGATGCCCGGCTGCGACCGCTGCCCCCGGGCGCGATCGGGGAACTGTACCTGGGGGGTGCGGCCCTCGCTCGCGGTTACCTCGGTGACCCTGAACTGACCCAGGAGCGCTTCGTAGATGCCCACGCCGCCGAGCTCGGCCACCTGTACCGCACCGGTGACCTGGCACGCCGACTGGACGACGGGGAGATCGAGTTCGTCGGCCGCGCCGACGACCAGGTCAAGCTGCGCGGCCACCGCATCGAACTCGGCGAGGTGGAGAGCGCACTGGCGTCGTTCCCCGGCGTGCGGCAGAGCGCCGTCGTCGTCGGCTCCCTCGACGGCTCCGCCGACACCCCGGACAACGCCCGCAGCCTCATCGGCTACTACGTCGCGCGCGAGGCCCTCGACGATGAGGCGCTGCGCGACTACCTGGCCGCCCTGCTGCCGGAGTACATGCGGCCCGCCGCGCTCGTGCACCTGACCGAACTGCCGCTGACCTACAGTGGGAAACTCGACGTCAAAGCGCTGCCCGCCGCCCGCCGCCGGACCGCCCGCAGGACACCGGCGGCCCCGTCCGACGACACCGAACGACTGCTCGTCCGGCTGTGGCAGGACGTCCTCGGCCTGTCCGAGGTCGGCGTGCACGACCGCTTCTTCGACCTGGGCGGAAACTCGATCCTGCTGACCAAGGTCCACGCCCGTCTGCCGGAAGAGATCCGGCGCACGGTCACCCTCACCGACCTGTTCCGTCTTCCGACCATCGCCTCCCTGGCCGCACACCTCACCGGACGGCGCGCCGACGAGCGGCCGCGACCTGAGCCCGCCGGCCACCCGGCCGGCCCCGGTCACCTGGACGGCGGCGGCAGGGACATCGCCGTCATCGGCATGGCCGGCCGCTTTCCCGACGCCGATGACCTGGAGGAGTTCTGGCACAACCTGGTCACCGGACACCACAGCGTCGTCCGCCCCACGCGTTCCGAACTGCTCGCCGCGGGTGTGCCGGAGCGGGAGATCGACCAGCCCGGGTACGTACGGGCCCGGAGCGGGCTGCGCGACATCCGCTCCTTCGACGCCGAGTTCTTCGGCTACTCTCCCCGGGAGGCGCGCACCATGGACCCGCAGCACCGGGTGTTCCTGGAGTGCGCCTGGCACGCCCTGGAGAACGCGCACTGCGACCCGGCCGCGTACGACGGGGACATCGGAGTCTACGCGGGCGCGGGCCAGAACGACTACGCGCAGGAGCACGTGCTGCCCTCACTCGGTGAGGCCGACCTGGCCACGCGCTACCAGGTCATGATCAACAACCAGGCCAACTTCCTGTGCACCAAGGTCGCCTACAAGCTCGGCCTGACCGGCCCCGCCGTCACCGTGCAGACCGCCTGCTCCACCTCGCTGGTAGCGGTGCACCAGGCGTGCACGGCGCTGCTGGCGGGCGACTGCGACGTGGCGCTGGCGGGCGGCGTGTCCATCGGCAAGGTCCGTGCCGAGGGCTACGTCCACCAGGAGGGCATGGTGTTCTCCCCGGACGGCACCTGCCGCGCCTTCGACGCGGACGCACAGGGCACCATCGAGGGCCAGGGCGTCGGCATCGTCGTCCTCAAGCTGCTCGACCGCGCCCTCGCCGACGGCGACCGCGTGCGGGCTGTTATCAAGGCCACGGCGATCAACAACGACGGCCGCGACAAGGTCGGCTACACCGCCCCCAGCCAGGAGCGGCAGGCCGCTGTGATCCGCCGCGCCCACGAACGCGCCCGGATCGACCCCGCGACCGTCGGCTACGTCGAGGCCCACGGCACCGGCACGCCGCTCGGCGACCCCATCGAGGTGGCCGCTCTGCGCGAGGCGTTCGCCTCCGGCGGCACCATGCCGCACCGGGTCGCCCTGGGCTCGGTGAAGACCAACATAGGCCACCTCGACGTGGCTTCCGGCATCGCCGGACTGATCAAGACCGTGCTCTGCCTGGAGCATCGCACCCTGGTGCCGACCCTCCACCACACCCGGCCCAACCCCCGGCTGGAGCTGGAGACGACCCCCTTCCACGTCGTCACCGAGACGACCCCGTGGACCGACGGCCGCCCGGTCCGCCGGGCCGGCGTCAGCTCCTTCGGCATCGGCGGCACCAACGCCCACGTCGTCCTGGAGGAGGCGCCCCCGGCCTCCTCCGACCTGGCCGGACGGCGGCACGAACGGCGCGCCCATTCCCTGTTCGTCATCTCGGCGCCCACACCGGACGCCCTGGACCGGCAGTCACGAGCCCTGGCCCGCCACGCGGCCGCTCACCCGGACGTCCCGCTGGAGCGGCTGGCGTACACCCTCAACACGGCACGGCACCGCTTTCCGCACCGCCGCGTCGTCGTGGCCACCGGGCACCAGGAACTGGTGGAGCGGCTGACCGAGCCGCCCCGTGACATCGTCACCCACCGCCCCGGCCGGCCGGTCGTGTTCCTGTTCCCCGGCCAGGGCGCCCAGTACCGCGACATGGGCCGGGCCCTGTACGCGAGCGAGCCGGGATTCCGGGCCCACGTGGACCACTGCCGGGAGCTGCTGCGCGGCGCGGCGGAAGCGGACGCCACCGAGGCCGACCTGCTCGGCCGCACCGACAGGGTGGGGGACACCCGGTTCACCCACGTGGCCCTGTTCGTCGTCGAGTACGCGCTGGCGCGCTGGTTCACGGACCTCGGCGTGCGACCCGACGCGGTGATCGGCCACAGCCTCGGGGCATACCCGGCCGCCTGCCTGGCGGGCGTCCTCTCGCTGGAGGACGCGCTCACGCTGGTCGCCGAGCGCGGCCGGCTGCTCGCGGGCACGGCCGCCGGCGCGATGCTCGCCGTACCGCTGCCCGAGGACCGGGTACGGGACCGGCTGTGCCGCCACGGGCTGGATCTGGCCACCGTCAACGACGCCACCAGCTGCGTCGTGTCCGGCCCGGCCGAGGCCGTCGACGCGTTCACGGCGGAACTGGCCGCCGAGGGCGTCACCGGGCGTCAGCTCGCGGTCTCGCATGCCTTCCACTCCCGGCTCCTGGACCCGGTCCTCGACCGGTTCACCACGGCCGCGGAGGGTGTCCGGCTGAGGGAGCCCGAGCTGCCGTTCGTGTCCGACTTGACCGGCGACTGGGCCGATCCCGAGGAGGTGCGCAGCCCCGCGTACTGGCGCGGACACCTCCGACGGACCGTCCGGTTCCACGACGGGCTGAGCACGCTGTACCGCGACCCGCGGCTGCGCGACGCCGTCCTGCTGGAGATGGGACCGGGCCGGGCACTGGGCCGCGCGGCCCGGCGTCACCCGGACCGCGCCGGCCGTCTCGTGGTCGCGGCCATGCCGCCCGCGGGCCATGCCGCGCACGAGGAGCCTGCCACCGCGCTGCACGCCCTGGGCACGGCTTGGGCCGCCGGCGCCGACGTCGACGCGGACGTCTTCCACGGCCTGACCGCCCTGGACCGGGTGCCGCTGCCCGGCTACGCCTTCGCCCGGCAGGAGCACTGGATCGACCGGGCCGCGCCGACCGGACCGTCTCGCGTCGCGCGGACGGAGGCCGCACGCCCCGCGCCGCAGGACCCCGCAGCGACGGACATCCCTCCGGACGCGGCGGCGACTACGGTGACGGAGGCGTGGCGCACGGTCCTCGGCATCGACGGGGTCCGTCCCGACGACGACTTCTTCGCCCAGGGCGGCGACTCCCTGGCCGCCGTCCAGCTCGTCGCCCGTATCCGGGAACGGACCGGCGTCGACGTCGAGTTCATGGCACTGGAACGGCACACCCCGCAGGCCCTCACCGAGGCGCTGGCCCAGCGGCTCGCCGGAGGCCGGCCCGAGCGGGACGCCCCCCGCGGCCTGGTGGTGATCCGGGCGGGCGACCCGCAGGCCCGCCCGCCCCTGGTGCTGGTCCACCCCATCGGAGGCGACGTCTTCTTCTACCGGGAGCTGGCCGGCTGCCTGCCGGAGGACCAGGCCGTGTACGCGATCCGCTCCCCCTTGCTGGACGGCCCCGCCGACCTCGACACCATCGAGGAGATAGCGGCCTCCTACCTGGACCGGCTGGAGGAGTTCGGGCTCAAGCCGCCCTACCGCCTGGGCGGGTCGTCCTTCGGCGGCCTCGTCGCCTACGAGATGGCACAGCAACTCGACACCCGCTACGCGCACCGGCCCGACGTGGTGCTGATCGACAGCCCCGCCCCCGGCAACCTGCCCCCCGAGATGACCGACGACGACATCCTCGACTACCTCATGCGCTACGGCCTCGCCCGGCTGAAACTGCCCCGCCGGGAACTGGCGGCGCTGCCCACCACCGAGGACCGCATCCGCCTGATCGCGGAAAGGGCCCGCGCCACCGAGTTCGAGGACCTGCTGTCCGCCGACTTCCTGCCCCGCTATCTGCGCGCCTGGCAGCGCCACAGCAGGGCCATGCACGCCTACACCGCCCGCCCCTACGCCGGGGACGTGCTCTTCTTCTCCCACCAGGAGGAGATCCCGGAATTCCCGGCCGGCCAGGCACCGCACTGGCGGCGGCTGGTGCGCGGCACCTTCCGGGAGGTCCCCGTACCCGGTAACCACCTCAGCATGAACGGGATGCCGCACGTCGCCACGATCGGCGCCCACCTCGCACAGGGAGACAACGGTGAGTGACCTGACCAGCGGCGCGCTGTGCACCGTGCCCGGCAGCCGCATCTGGTACGACGTACTCAACCCCGACGCCCCGGGGACCCCGGTGGTCACCGTCCACGGCGGTCCCGGCACCCCCCACGACTACCTGCGGCCCCTCGCCGATGCGTTGCCGGGCCACCCGGTCGTCGTCTACGACCAGTCCGGCTGCGGCCGCTCCGCGCAGCGGCCGGCAGACGGGCGGCCCTGGCGGCTGGAGCACTTCGTCGACGAACTGGACACCCTCGTCGGCTCCCTGGGCCTGGAGCGCTTCCACCTGCTCGGACACTCCTTCGGCACCATGATCGCCTCCGACTTCGCCCTGCGCGGCACGTACCGGCCCGATTGGCTGATCCTCGTCTCGCCCGTGCTGAACGTCCGCAAGTACGAGGAGGACATGCGGCAGCTACTGTTCCGGCTGCCCCCGGCCACGGCCCAGGCCATCAGCGACGCCCTGCGCATCGGTCGGTACGACACCGCCGCCTACCGCGAGGCGTCCCTTGTGTTCGCCGAGCGGCACATGTGCCGCACTGACTGGCCCGACGCATTGCTCGACGCCACCCTCGGCACCTCCGAGCAGGTCCGCGATGCCCTGTGGGGCCCCACCGAGTTCCGCGTGACCGGCAGCCTGCACTCCTACACGCGCACCGACCGACTGCCCGAATTGAGCATGCCGACCCTCTTCGTGAGCGGAGAGCACGACTTCGTCCCGCCCCGGGCCTGCCAGGCGTACGCCCGGGCGGTCCCCCACGGGCAGACGGTGGTCGTCCCGGACGCCTCCCACATGCCGCACCTGGAGCAACCCGCGCTGTTCGCCCGGGAGTTGCTGGCGCGGTTCGGTGGCGCGGCGTGAGAAAACGAGGTGTTACCACCGGCGGTCCTGTGCCTATGATGAGCGGCGGCAACCTCGTTCCAGGGATCGCTTCAGAAGGGCTCACGTTGAAGTCGGCGTCACGTGCCACAGGTGGCGAGCGGGCGGGCCGCAGGCCGCGCAACGCTCAGGCCGCCTGGTGGCCGCTGATTCGAAGACTCACCACGCACCGCTGAGCCTTGCCGAGAGCACTGCCGCTCCGGCACGGCGCGGTACAACGTGCCCACTTCATCTCATCCGGCCGGTCTCCGGCGTGCCCCCCGTCCGTCGCGCCCTTGCGCGGACGTGTGGCCGTCCGCCGCCCGGCCCTTCCCTCACGAGGCCATGAACAAGAAAAGATTCCTGCCCACGCTGCTCGTCGTGGCGCTGATCGGCACCATCATCGAGCTGGACATGTCCGTGCCCAGCTTCCCCGACATCGCCCGAACGCTGGACGCGTCCGAGTCGTCGGTCCAGCTGACCATCACCTACAACTTCTTCGGCTACTGCCTGGGCGCCCTCGCATACGGACCGCTGTCCGACCGGTTCGGCCGACGCGGCGTCATGCTGGCCGGCAACGCCGTCATGCTGGCCGGCGCCCTGGGCTGCACGGTGGCGCCCACCATCGAGTTCCTGCTGGCATCCCGGTTCGTGCAGGGCATCGGCGCCAGCACCTCCGTCGTGCTCGTCTTCGTGATCATCGCGGACGTCTACGAGGGGACCCAGCTGCTGAAGATGTTCGGCCTGACCAACGCCGCCATGTCCACCTTCATGACGGCGGCCCCGGCCCTCGGCGGGCTGGTCAACCGCACTCTCGGCTGGCGCGGCAACTATGCGGTGGTCTTTGCTGTCACCCTGGTGTCGCTGCTGCTCATGGCGCTGTTCCTGCCCGAGACCAAGGCCGAGCGGGTCAAGGTGAGCGCCCGGCAGGTGGCCGGCGACTACCGGCGTCTGCTGGGCAGCAGGGAGTTCCTCGCCGCGTCGCTCGTTCCCAGCCTGCTGTTCGCCGCCTATATGGTCTTCATCGCCGCCAGCTCCTTCCTGTACACGGACACCTTCGGCCTGTCCACGCTGGCGTTCGCGGGCAACCTCCTGGTCATCGTCGCGTCGTTCGCGATCACCAGCCTCTTCGCCACCAAGATCATGGAGCTCCTCGGCGGTCCCGTGCGCACCGTGGCGTGCGCCATCACCGCCACGCTGGCCGGAGTCGCCCTGTTCCTCGTCTTCGGTGACGACCCGGTGTCCACCACCGTGTCCCTCGCCGTCTTCTGCGCGGGCTTCGCCGCCGTCTACCCCGTCGTCTTCGGCCGTTCCCTGCAGGTGTTTCCCGAGCTCCAGGGAGCAGCGTCCTCGCTGAACATGAGCGGCCGGGCACTGCTGGTGACCCTGTTCACCGGCGTGGCCAGCAGCCTGTTCACCGGCGACGCCGTCGTCACGGCCGGGGTGATGGCGGTGGCCACCGCCGTCGCCGCGCCGCTGGCCTTCCTCAGGCTCCGCACTCCCGCCGGCGAGCAGACCTCGCACCCGTCGGACGCGATGACCGGGGCCAGCTGACCCGGCCCGCCTTCGGCTTCCCTTGCCACCCCGTGGGTGCGGGCGGCACTGTCCGCCGCCCGCTCCCCCGACCATCGTCATAGGGCACGCCGGCCGTCCGCGTGCCCGGGAAGAGGCACGCCATGTCCACCCTTCACCAGGAGAACGCCCCGTCCGAGCGGACGCTGTCCAGCCTGACCGCGCAGTACGCGGACCGCTGGGATGCCCGCTCGTCCGTCCGCACCCGCCCCCGCAAGACCATCGACTTCACGCAGAGCGGCTTCTTCTTCCCCGAGGACAAGCAGCCCCTGCTGCTCGCCGAGGAGGTGCGGGGCCTCGGACGGTCCGCCAAGGACGAGATCCTCGTGCAGTCCTTCTACAAGTACCTGCACGACATCGTGAACCTGGAGATCAAGGAGATCGTCTCGGCCTGCTCCAAGCTCCTGCACGGGAACCTGCCCGTGACCTTCTCCGAGGAGACCAGGCTCAACACGTACTCGATCATGATCGACGAGTACTATCACGTGTACATCGCCCAGGACATGATCCTCCAGCTGCGGCAGCACTACCCGCACCTGAGCGACATCGACTACGCGCTCCCGGACTCCCGGCGCGCGGTGAGCGAGATCCGCGCGAAGCTGGCCCTCCGCTACCACGACGTCTTCGAGATACTCGCCAACTGCTGCTTCGAGACGACCCTCGTGCGCGAACTCGTCGAGTTCTTCAACAGCCCGGGCGTGCATCCCTCGATCAAGTACTACGTCAACGACCACATGAACGACGAGTCCCGCCACTACGCGTTCTTCTTCGACCTGATGACCTACCTGTGGCGAGAGATCCCCGAGGACTACCGCGAGGCCATCGGAACCCACCTGGCGGAGTTCGTCACCCTCTATCTGTCCGTGGAGTCGGAAAAGCAGTTCAACGTCGAACTGCTCGCCACTCTCATCGGCGACCGGGAGCAGGCCCGCGCCTCCGTGGAGTCGCTCTACACGGGGTTCGAGATCACCCCCGACGTGCCCATCGTCAAGAACGTGCTACGAGCCCTCGGCAACGCCGGAATGCTCGCCCACCCGGCCGTACGCGACAGCTTCGCCCGTATCGGCTGGACCGTCTGACGCCCCGCCTCGACTCCGGAGAGACCTGACCATGGCATCCACCGTTTCGCACCGCACCGGCACCAGGATCACCGACGTGGCCTCCACCGACCGGATCGCGGCGGACATCCAACGCCGGCTGCACGCCGCCGACCGCCTCGTCCTGCCCCTGGAGGACACCCTCGAACTTCTCCGCCAGCTGCAGCAGTTCGAGCTGGGCCGCTTCCTGCTGCACAACCGCGGCCTCAACGGCTACTGGACGTCCTACATCTTCCGCAACCGGCCCGAAGGGCCCGTCACCCCGCTCGAACACTGGCTCCTCAACAACTCCCTGCTGTGCCGCGCCCGCGAGCGCTACCACCGTTTCAAGGAACTGATCGCCGAGCACGTCACCGACGGCACCACCCTCGCGTCCGTCCCCTGCGGCGTGATGGACGACCTGCTCGAACAGGACTACCGGGACGTGGCCGGCATCCGGCTGGTGGGCGTCGACCTCGACACCGAGTCCCTGCGCTACGCCGAGGAGAACGCCCGGCAGAACGGCCTCGCCGAGCACACTTCCTTCCGCCACGAGGACGCCTGGCACCTAAGTGCCGATGCGGAGTTCGATCTCCTGGTCAGCAACGGACTGAACATGTACGAGTCCGACCCGGCGCGGCTGACGAACCTGTACCGCTCCTTCCACAGGGCGCTGCGGCCCGGCGGCCGCCTGCTGATCAGCTTTCTCACCCCGCCGCCCCCGCCGCCGTGGGAGGCCCCGGAGCATGCCGCCGCCTGGGCGAAGTACCGCATGAGCGAGGACGACCTGCGCCGCGAGCTGTCCATCATGGGCGACATCGTCCAGGCGACCTATCTCAACTTCTCCAGCGAGAGCGACACTCGCGCCCAGCTGGAGGCGGCCGGCTTCACCCTCCGGGAGGTCCGCTACAACGCCGATGGCGTCCTGCCCATCGCGATCGCGGCCAAGTAGTCCGCCACCGGGGGAGCCGGGGCCCGACATCACCGGGACCGGCTTCCCCCGGGTCGCAGCACCCCTCACCGAACCACTCCCCGGAGCCCTGCTTCCCGTGATCACCGCCACCGAACTCGAACTGCGCGTCGGCGCCCGCGTCCTGCTCCAGCCGTCGTCCTTCCGCATCGCCAAGGGCGACCGCATCGGCCTCGTCGGCCGCAACGGCGCGGGCAAGACCACCCTCACCAAGTGCCTGGCCGGCGAAGGCACTCCGGCCGGCGGCACCGTCACCCGCTCCGGGGCGATCGGCTATCTGCCGCAGGACCCGCGAACCGGCGATCCGGACGTCCTGACGCTGGACCGCATGCTGTCCACACGCGGCCTGGACACCGTGATGCGTGCCATGCGCGACTGCCAGCACCGCCTCGCGGACGGACCCGACACCGCCCGGGACAAGACGCTGCGTACCTACGAGCGGCTGGAGAGTGAGTTCCTCGCCGCGGGCGGCTACGCCGCCGAGGCCGAGGCCGCCACCATCGCCGCCAGCCTCGGTCTGCCCGACCGCATCCTGGATCAGCCGCTGAGTACGCTGTCCGGCGGCCAGCGCAGGCGCGTGGAACTGGCGCGCATCTTGTTCTCCGACGCCGACGTACTGCTGCTCGACGAGCCCACCAACCACCTCGACGCCGACTCGATCGTGTGGCTGCGCGACTTCCTGGGGCGCTACCAAGGCGGGTTCGTCGTCATCTCGCACGACCTCGATCTGATCGAGACGGTGGTCAACAAGGTTTTCCACCTGGACGCCAACCGCTGCGCCCTGGACGTCTACAACATGGGCTGGGCGCGCTACCAGGCCCAGCGAAGCGCCGACGAACGCCGCCGCAGGCGCGAACGCAGCAACGCCGAGCGGAAGGCGGCGGCCCTGACCTATCAGGCGAACCGGCTGCGTGCGGGCACCAAGGCCGTCGCCGCACAGAACATGGCCCGGCGCGCGGAACGGCTCCTGGCGGGCCTGGAGGAAGAGCGGCGCGCCGACAAGGTGGCCAAACTCCGCTTTCCCGAACCGGCGCCCTGCGGCAGGACCCCACTGTCCGCGGAGGGCCTGTCGAAGGCATACGGCTCACTGGAGGTGTTCGCCGGCGTCGATCTGGCCGTGGACCGCGGCTCGCGCGTGGTGATCCTCGGCCTCAACGGCGCCGGAAAGACCACTTTGCTGCGGCTGCTGGCCGGCGTGGAGGGACCCGACACAGGCCAGGTGATCGCGGGCCATGGCCTGAAGCTGGGCTACTACGCCCAGGAGCACGAGACCTTGGACCCCGACCGCACGGTGCTCGAGAACATGCGCGCATCGGCGCCCGGCACCGACCTCATGGAGCTCCGCAAGGTCCTCGGGTCGTTCCTGTTCTCCGGCGACGACGTCGACAAGCCGGCTGGCGTCCTTTCCGGCGGCGAGAAGACCCGGCTCGCGCTCGCCACGCTGGTGGTGTCCTCGGCCAACGTGCTGTTGCTGGACGAGCCGACCAACAACCTCGACCCGGCCAGCCGTGAAGAGATCCTCGGTGCACTACGCACCTACCAGGGTGCTGTCGTCCTCGTCACCCACGACGAGGGGGCCGTCGAGGCACTCCAGCCGGAACGCGTCATCCTGCTGCCCGACGGCGTGGAGGACCTGTGGAACGACACGTACACCGACCTCGTGGCACTGGCCTGAGTCCCATGCCAGGAATCACCATGCATGCTGCTCCGGACCCTGGTCGGCAAGCCCGTGCTGCTTCCTGCACCGAAGCGGCATTCCTCCGTAGGCGAGGTGTTCCAGGTGCTGCGCAGGACCGCCACCGCGATGCTCACGGGCGTCCGCCGCAGCGCGCCGCCCGCCCGTGGGTGGGCGGCGGGACCGCGCAGAAGCCACTGCCCGAGGCAGCGGGACCGCCTCGACCGGTGGCCGCGCCCGGCCCAAAGAGGATTAATCATCAGATGGTGCCCCTTCCTTGCCTCAAGCCGGCTGGAGGGCCGGTCGAGAGGGAAGGCTGGAGAGGCATCGTCCCCCGTATGGCGTGGTCACGGTGGTGGCGATCGTCGACGCGGACACCGGCGCCCTCTCCGATGCCCCCCGACTTCCTGGCTTGCTCCTCGCGGGTGAGGCGATCTTTGAGGGACGCCTGGGTGGCGCCTCCGACCTCCATGCCATCGGCAGGCGAAACCTCTCCGAAGCCGGGTGCCCGCGGCTTCGTCCACGACGACACCGCCTTCGAGCCGGTCATCCCCGTCATCGAGAAGGCCCTGGCCACCGCAGCCGAGGAAGGCGTCGGAGAGGCGCGCCAACTCGAACAGCTCCCCGCCCGCGCCGTGGCGAACTGGGCGTTCCGCACCCACTGCCGCAAGCCCCTCATCATTCCCGTCAGGGCAGGCGCTCCGGGGGCGGACGCCGATGCGCACGGGGGTGGAACTAGACGGGTCGTCGCAGATGTCCTGCCTTGTCACCGGCCCACCGGGTCGGCCCGTACGGATAGCGCCCTGGTCGGCTCGGTGGCGGGAGCGCTGCGCCGGGCATTCCGCGGCGCCTCCAGCAGCTGACCTGCCGCCCGAGCAGCAACATGACGGCCATGGGATCAGAGACGTGGATAGTCTGGTGCACCGGCCAACGGAGGAGAGAAAGTGCGTCAGACATGACGCTCATTTGACGCTCCGGCCGCCTCACAGCCCGTGCCGAAGGCAGGAAAAGCCCATGTCACCTGCGGATTCTCCCTTCCGCGCACCTTGTGACGTGTTTCCGATGACGCATCACGTGGAGTGCGTGGCGATTCTGGAGCCCGCTGCAAAGGGCATCTGACCTGCTGCTCTTCTGATTTGCCAGACCGCGGGCGGGTCGTGCCGACACGTTTTTGTCAGTCCACCGCGTGGAACCTGATGCAGGTCCCGCCAGATGTCTCACCTACGACGGCCTCGGGGGATGTCTTGACGCTCGTTCGACGCTGATTCCGACGGAGCGACGCGGTTGTCCAGGGTCGGACGGCGATGCCGGTCGCCGCCGACGCCGGGCTGGTCTCCCGGCTCGACGGCGTGGTCGCAGGAGCGACAACGCACATGCGGCGAAGACCGGCCAGCCGCTCCCGGCGCCGGTGCTCCCCGCATTCCGTGCCGTCTCACCCGAGCGGGTCGCACTCAGCACAAACGCGCCCCCGCGCGTGCGCGTTCGGCCGGCCAAGCTACTTCCTCTCTCCTCCCACGAAGCCCTTCCTCATCTCAGGCGTCCGGCCGGCAGTGCTCGGCGAGCAGCTCACGGCCCGCCTGCGAGCCTCCGCCAATCGGTCGACCTCCGGGGTGGGGCGGGGTCCGCTCCACAGGGCGGCTGGGACGATGCGCGCATGGCACCCAGGACAAACACTGGCGAAAGCCCTGCAAAGGCGCGAACCGTTCTGCTGACACTCGCGGCCGGTCAGTTCCTCATGGCGCTGGACAGTTCGGTCATGAACGTCTCGATCGCGACGGTGGCCGACGACGTGGGCACCACGGTGACAGGTATCCAGGGCGCCATCACGGCCTACACCCTCGTGATGGCGATGTTCATGATCCCCGGCGGCAAGGTGGGGGCGCTGGTCGGCCGCAGACGCGCGTTTCTGATCGGCTGCGTCGTCTACGGCTGCGGCTCTCTCACCACGGCACTCGCACCGAGCCTGATCGTGCTGCTGCTCGGCTGGTCGTTCCTCGAGGGGATCGGGGCGGCGCTCATCATGCCCGCGATCGTGGCGCTCGTGGCCGGCAACTTCGCCCCCGAGCGCCGTCCCGCCGCCTACGGTCTCGTCGCGGCCGCGGGGGCCGTGGCGATCGCGGTCGGGCCGCTCATCGGGGGTGTCGCGACGACGTACTTCTCCTGGCGGTGGGTCTTCGCCGGTGAGGTCCTGGTGGTGCTCGGCATCCTGGTGCTCGCCCGCCGGATCACCGACGCGCCCGTCGGCGAACGCGCTCGCATCGATCTCCTCGGCGCCGTGCTGTCCGCGCTCGGGCTCGGGGTCTTCGTCTACGGCGTGCTCCGCTCCGACGAATGGGGCTGGTTCCAGCCGAAGCCCGACGCGCCCTCATGGCTCGGGGTCTCGCTGGTCGTGTGGCTGATGCTGGCCGGTCTTCTGCTGATCTGGCTCTTCCTCCGCTGGGAGGCCCGCAGGGTGAAGCGGCACAGGGAGCCACTCGTCGACCCGGCCCTGCTGCAGAACAGGCAGCTCACCGGCGGCCTGACGATGTTCTTCTTCCAGTACCTCGTGCAGATGGGCGTCTTCTTCGTCGTACCGCTCTATCTGTCGGTCGCCCTGGGACTGTCCGCGCTCAAGACCGGTGCCCGCCTCCTGCCTCTCTCCGTGACCCTGCTGGCGGCCGCCGTCCTGATCCCCCGCTACCTTCCGGACGTCTCGCCCCGGCGGGTGGTGCGGCTCGGCGTTTCCGCGCTGTTCGCGGGAGCGGTGGTCCTGATGGCCGCGCTCGACGTGGATGCCGGTGCGGAGATCGTCACCATCCCCCTGCTGTTGATCGGGCTGGGCATGGGCGCGCTGGCGTCCCAGCTCGGGTCGGTCACCGTGTCCGCGGTGCCGGAAGCCCAGAGCGCGGAAGTCGGCGGCGTCCAGAACTCCGTCACCAACCTGGGCGCCTCGATCGGTACGGCGCTCGCCGGGTCGATCCTGATCGCCTCGATGACAACCTCCTTCCTCACCAGCGTGGAACAGAATTCAGCCATCCCGGCCGAGGTCAAGAGCCGGGCGACCGTCGAACTCGAAAGCGGCGTACCGTTCTTGTCGGACGCCGACCTCGAGTCCGCGCTCGACGAAGCGGGCACCAGCGAGAAGGTGACTCAGGCGGCACTCGACGCGAACGAAGACGCCAGGATCGACGGTCTGCGCGCCGCACTGGCCATCCTCGCCTTCGCCGCGCTCCTCGCGATGTTCTTCACCTCACGAATCCCGAAGACCCAGCCCGGTTCTACGAAGCCGTAGCAGCAGGACGACTGAATTCGAGCCGTCGTCGTTTCACCGCTCCAGCGGACCGGGGTCGGCGCGGAGCGCCATCCAAGAGCGCGGAGGCTTGTCCCGTTGCCTCCAGCGCTCCCTTGTTTCGGGCCAGTCTCCGCTCCAGCCGTTCCACCTGGCGGCGCAGCTTCTCCAGGGCCTCGGCATCCCGCGCGGTCCGCCGCCCTTCCCATGCCGGCGGCACAGGAACTCGCGGCGCGCGATCGCGCCCCTTCTCGTTCTTCGGTGCGGCGTCCTGCTCGACCACGATCATCCGTGAGCACTTGCTGTGGAGTGGATGTTACGAAACCAGCGACGGGCGCCGCCCGACGGGCGGGGCCCACTGATCCCCGGCGGTTCGCTCCGTGCGATTGACCTCGGCCCAAACGGCGTCGAGTGACAGGCCGAGGGTGTCGGCGATCGCCGCGATGGTGGGGAAGGCGGGGGTGGCCACACGGCCGGACTCGATCTTCCGCAGGGTTTCCGGCGAGATGTGCGAAGCGAGCGCCACGTCCAGCATCGAGCGGCTGCCCCGGGCTCGGCGGAGCAGGGCGCCAAGACGCTGTCCGCGTTCTACCTCGGCTGGGGTGAGCGGCGACCTGACCATGCCACCATTCTAATACCGGTATAGTTAGACCGGGATAGTTATTGGACGTACGCGAGAGGTTCCCATGATCGAGATCCTGAACTCCGCGCGGCTCGAGCGGGCGAGGGGCACCGGCGCTCTGGTCGGAGACATCCTGCACACACTGAAGCAGCGCAGCACGGTCGGGACGAACCTGCTGGACATCGACCAGTGGGCCAAAGAGATGATCACCGAGGCGGGAGCGCAGTCGTGCTATGTCGATTACGCACCTTCCTTCGGGCGCGGCCCGTTCGGGCACTACATCTGCACGGCCGTCAACGACGGAGTGCTCCACGGGCTGCCTCACAACTACACGCTGGCAGACGGGGATTTGCTGACCCTGGACCTCGCAGTAGTCAGAGGCGGGGTGGCCGCAGACGCCGCGATCAGCTTCCTGGTGGGCGGAGCCAGGCCGGCGGAGAGCGTCGCGATGATCCAGGCGACCGAACGCGCGCTGGCCGCCGGCATCGCCGCCGCCAAGCCCGGGGCGCGCATCGGCGATCTCTCTCACGCCATCGGCACGGTCCTCAGTGCGGCGGGCTACCCGATCAACACCGAGTTCGGAGGCCATGGCATCGGCTCGACCATGCACCAGGACCCCCACATCGCGAACACCGGACGGCCAGGCCGTGGATACAAGCTGCGTCCCGGACTGCTGCTGGCCCTGGAGCCCTGGGTCATGGCCGACACGGCCACGCTTCTCACCGACGCCGACGGCTGGACGCTGCGCAGCGCGACGGGCTGCCGGACCGCGCACAGCGAGCACACCATCGCCATCACCGACAACGGAGCCGAAATTCTTACCCTGCCCACGCAGGCACGACCATAGGAGGACGCTGCCACGAACAGCTCCCCGGCGGCCGGGTCGGCTTGCAGGTCAGGTCGCCGGAACGGGCCGCAGCCGGTAGGCGCCCCCGTGCGCGACGACACGGCCGGCTGTGGGCGGGGCGAAGTGGGTGCCGAGGAGGAGGGTGTCCGTGCCCGCGAGGGAAGCGAGCAGTGCTCCGCGGGTGGTCTCGGACTGCTGTGGGTCGATGTCCACGCAGGCGCCGATGGCGGGGTGGGCGAGTTGGACCGGGTGGTGAATGCAGTCACCGGTGATCAGCGCCGTTTCACCCTGACTGTTCAGTTCGACCGCGACATGGCCGGGGGTGTGGCCGGGGGTGGGGACCAGGCGCAGGCCCGGGGTGATCTGCACACCCTCGGCCGGGACGTCGACCAGGTCGAGCAGACCGGCCTGCTCGACCGGGATCACCGAGTCGCGGAACATCTGGCGGCGCGCCTCCTCCATGTCGTACGCGGCCCAGAAATCCCTTTCGGTGCGTGCGGTGAGGTAGCGCGCTGCGGGGAACGTGGGGACCCACTCGCCGTCCGCCTTCCGGGTGTTCCAGCCGACGTGGTCGGCGTGCAGGTGGGTGAGGACCACCAGGTCGACGGAGCCGGGCGGGAAGCCGGCGGCGGCCAGGCGCTCGGGGAAGTCGGTGCGCAGGTCGTGCCAGGCCGGGTTGGCCCGTTCCTTGCCGTTGCCGATGCCGGTGTCGACGAGTACGCGCAGCCCGTCCACGACGAACGCGAAACTGTGGCTGTCGATGTGGAGGATGCCGTCGTCGCCGGCGAAGTGGGGGCGCAGCCAGTCCTGGCCGGCCACCACCTGAGGAGTGGCGTCGGGCAGCAGCCAGGGTCCGGTCGCGGGCGGCAGCGGTATTTCGTCGATGCGGTGGACGGTGATGTCGCCCACGGCCCAGGAGGGGATGGAGGTGTCCGAGGGAGTCTGCATGATGTGTTTTTTCCTTTGTTCTTCAGCGGAGAGGCCGGTTGCGCGGGCTGCTGCGGGGCCCTGTCCGGGTTCGTGACACGGCGAGCGCTGTGAGGGCCGCCGCAGCGAGGAGTGCGGCGATGACGGCGTAGGCGTGCGAGGTGGTCCTGAGCCCGTAGTGCTGGGTGGCGGCCCCCGCTGCGATGGCGGGCAGGCTCATGGAGAGGTAGCTCAGCACGTAGTAGGCGGCCAGCGTCGCGGTGCGGTGCTGCTCGTCGAGCGAGGCGAGGAGCATGCGAAGTACCCCTTGGGAGACGGCCCCGAAGGCTGCTCCGGCCAGGACCGCGCCGCCGTGGACGGCCGGCAGTCCGACGCCGTGCAGACCGCTCAGGGTCAGGACCGCGGCGGGCAGGACGACCGTGCATCCGCCGATCGCGGTGGTGAGGGGGTCGGTGCGGCGCAGAACCCACATGGTGAGTGCGGCTGCGGCGCTGAGGGTGAAGAAGACCGTGCCGAGGGCCGCCTGCGGGGCGTCGGGGGCCACCAGGCGCACGAGGGCCGACCCGAGGGAGGAGTAGAAGCCGCCCAGTGCCCAGATCGCGACGGTCGCGGTGCCGGTGGTCAGCAGGGTGCGGCGCACCGCGGGCGGTACACCGAGCTGCGGGCGCAGCGATCGGAGCGCGCCTGCCCGGCGGTCGACTGTCTCCGTGGTGTAGGTGACGGCGATCGCCTGGGCGGCGAACAGCGCTGCCATCAGTGCGTAGACGGTGACGGTGGGGGCTGGGGCGAAGCGGACGAGGAGGGTGGAGGTGAGGACGCCCGCGGCCATGCCGGCGACCGGGGCGATGGTGTTGGTCAGGGCGGACCGACCGGGACGCCGCGGGTTCTCCAGGTCGAGGAGAGCCGCGCCCGCGGCGCTGGTGGCCACGCCGGTGGCCACTCCTTGCAGGATGCGGCCCGCTGTCAGGGTGCCTGCGCCGTCCGCCGAGGCGAGGAGAACCATGGCGACGGCCTGCGCACCCAGGGCGCCTGCCAGGACGGGACGCCGTCCCAGATGGTCGGAGAGCGTGCCGGTGGTGAGAAGGGCCGACAGCAGCGCCAGGGAGTAGGCGCTGAAGACCACCGTGACGGCGAGCGCCGAAAGGCCCCACTGGTCCTGATAGAGGGGGTACAGCGGTGTCGGGGCACTGGATGCCGCCAGGAGGGCCACGAGTACGGACGCGTCCAGACCGAAGGAGGCGGTGCGGTTCTTCCCGTGGGCGCGGCTGTCCCCGACAGGGCAGTGCGCAACTGAGCCGGACACGACGTCGGACATGGAACTCCTCGCTTAAAGCAACTCGTTTGCCTTAAGTGAGGGTAGGTTCTACAGTCGAGCTAAAGCAAATCATTAGCTTTTGGCGTGGTGCGACGCCTCGTCGCTCCACCCCGACCAGGGGAGAATCCGTGTCCTCCGCCGAACTCACACCGCCCGAGGCCGCCCGCTGGGCCGCCCGTGCCGGGCTTCCGCTGCCCGATGACCGCCACTCGGCGGTTGCGGCCACCGCCAACCACATCCACTCCGTCGTCGCGGCCCTGCGCGAGCTGAACTTCGGTGACGCCCCGCCCGCCGGTGCCTTCCGTGCGCAAAAGGAGAAGCACGATGCAGCCGTATGAGTTGTCCCTCGCCGCCGCCGCGCAGGAGATCCGGGAGCGACGGCTGTCGCCCGTCGAGCTGGTCGACTCGGTCCTCGACCGCATCGAGCAGGTGGAGCCGCACGTTGCGGCCTACGTCGCGGTTTCCGCTGACCAGGCCCGCCGGACCGCCCGCGAGGCCGAGCGCGAAGCCGCCCAGGGCTCCTACCGGGGCCCCCTGCACGGAATCCCGGTAGGACTCAAGGACTTGATCGATGTCGTCGGCGTGCCCACCACGGCAAGCTCCAGGACCCGGGCCGGTCACCGCGCGGCCTCCGACAGCACGGTCGCCGCGAGTCTGCGTGCGGCCGGCGCGATCCTGATCGGCAAGACGCACACCCACGAGTTCGCCTACGGGCTGACCACCCCGCAGACCAACAACGCCTGGGATCAAGGGAGGATCGCCGGTGGCTCCAGCGGCGGCTCTGCCGTCGCCGTGGCCTCCGGTGCGGCGACATCCGCCCTCGGCACCGACACCGGCGGATCGATCCGGGTGCCCGCCGCCCTGAACGGGGTGGTCGGACTCAAGCCGACGTACGGACTCGTGCCCCGTCACGGCGTCACGTCGCTGTCGTGGTCGCTCGACCACGTCGGCCCGATCACCCGCACCGTCGAGGACACGGCACTGGTCCTGACCGCCATCGCCGGGCACGATCCCCGCGACCCCGCCTCGGTGGCCGTCCCCGGCGTCGACTACCGGCCGAGCGCCGAACCGGACCTGACGGGAGTGCGCGTCGGCGTGCCTCGCACCTACTACTTCGAACACGTCGACGCGGAAGTCGCGGCCGCAGTCCGCCGCGCCATCGCGGAGCTGGAGGCGCTCGGCGCCCGGCTCATCGATATCGACATACCGATGACCCGCTACATCCAGGCCATCCAGTGGGGCCTGATGGTGCCGGAAGCCACCGCCTACCACCAAGCCACCCTGCGTGCCGTCCCCGAGCTGTATCAGGCGGATGTCCGGATCCTCCTGGAGGCCGGCGAGCTGATGGGCGCGGGCGACTACCTGCGGGCGCAGCGCGCCCGGACGCTGATGCGCGACGAATGGGCCCGCATCCTGGAGGACGTCGACGTGATCGCCGCTCCTGCGGTGCCGATGGCCGCGGTCCCGTCCGGTCAGGAGACCGTCACCTGGCCCGACGGCACGGTCGAGAGCGTCTCCGACGCCTACGTGCGCCTCTCCTCCCCGGCCAACATCACAGGAGTGCCCGCACTCTCCGTCCCGGTCGGCCGGGACACGGCAGGCATGCCCATCGGAATGCAGTTGCTCGGGCGGCCCTTCGCCGAGCGGACGCTGCTGCTGGTGGGCCACGCGTACGAGCGGACGCAGTCCGCCCGATCGCTCGCACCCGTCACCTGAGGGCGGTGCGTGGGCCGGGCCGGAAATCTCGGCCCGGCCCCCACCGCTCGGCTCCGGCGGGATCAGGACCGGATGCCCGCCACGCTGAGATCGGCGAGGACCCCGGCACAGCCGTCGGGCAGGCGCTCGCCCTTCGCCGCGAAGCCGGTGCCGGCGACACCCGCGGGCGCCGGAGCGCGTGGAGGGCCGGCAGCGACAGGGCCACGGCGCCACCGAAGAGCATGCGCTGCCCGGGGTAGAGGGAACCGCTAAACGCAAGGACTGTGCTTTAGGCTGGCGGGATGAGCACCAGACAAAGGGGGGTTCGCCCCGGCGGGCGCAGCGCACGCGTCCAGGCGTCGGTGCACACCGCCGTACGGGAACTCATGGAGGAAACGGGCCGCGAGGCACTGACCGTCCCCCTGGTCGCCCAGCGCGCCGGGGTCACCCCGTCGACCATCTACCGACGTTGGGGCAACCTGCAGGAACTGCTCTCGGACGTCGCGGTGGAGCGGCTGCGACCAGACACCGCACCGGAGGACCACGGCGACCTGCGGTCCGACCTCACGGCCTGGGCCGAACAGTTCCTCGACGAAATGACGTCCGCCTCGGGCCGCGCCTACATCCGCGACGCCCTGCTCGGTGACCCGGACGGCGACAACGCCGGCCAGTGCTCGGCCTACGCTGCCGAACAGATCAACGTCATACTCGCCCGGGCCGCCGACCGCCAGGAGCACGGTCCCGACGTCGAGACGGCCATGGACCGCATCGTCGCCCCCATGATGTATCGCATCCTCTTCCGTCCGGCCGGGCTCGACGCCGCGTACGCCCGCCGGCTGGTGACTGAGTTCTTCGGCGGACGGGGGAAGGGCGAGCAGTGACCGGGCGGCTGTCTCCGTCGTCCCGGTGAGCACCCGCGCGGCGCACGTCCTGCCGGACGCTCCGGGGACTTCGCCCGGCGCCCCGTGAGGCGGGGACGGGGGCTGCGGGGGCTGGCAGGGGGTGGACGCGCCGGCGGCGCCCACGGTCCCGATCACGTCCTCCTCCGCGAGAACGGGCCCGTAGGGGCTTTGGGCAACGGGCCGCCGGAAGATCTCGTTGAGAACGTCGACTTCGCAGTCCTGCCCGGTGGCTGGGTCAGTCACGGTGAAGCGGGCAGACAGCGGAGCGGTCTCCAGCGTGTGCACCTTCCAGCTGCGGGCTTGCAGGCCGGCCCGGAGCGTGGCGGCGATGTCGGCCATGGGCGACGGGTTCTCGGTGGCGACGTCGAGGTCCTGGCTGGGGCGGTTCACCAGGCGGTGTGCCCGCACGGCATATCCGCCAGTGAGGACCAGGGGGTACGGCGAGCCGAGGGCGATCACATCCGCCAGGAGCCGCGTGTGCAGCTCCGGCATGTCCGTCACGCGGCCGTCCGGGTGCGGGAGGCGAGCTGGGGGAGGCGTCTCCCCACACGGTGCGCACGGTCCGGCCGACGGGGGTGCGCAGCAGCGGCCACGGCTGGAGGAGCAGGTCCTGGTTGAGGTAGCGGGGCAGGTCGTCGCGCAGGCCCTCGTGCAGGACGGTGCGGTACGGGCCCATGCGCTGGCGGGACGTGCCTAGGTCGTACGAGGTCATCCCGGACCACGCCATGTGCAGCGGTAGCTCCACGACCCCCTGGGTCGGGCCGCGCAACTCGTCCAGTGACTCCGGCAGACGCTTCTGGAACTTCTCCTGGTAAGGCCCCGCTTTTTCTGGGAACGCGGCTCGACCGGGCCACCTTGATACCGGTCAGGTATCATGCCTGTATGGCCATGACACTCCGACTCCCCGACGACCTTGACGCGAAGCTCACCGAGCGGGCTCGTCGGGAGGGTCGCAGCAAGCAAGAACTTGCCATTGAGGCCATCCGTGAAGCCCAGAACCGGGCCGAGCTGAAGGTCGAGGACGTCCTGGCCGAGCTGATGGACAGCGATGCGGAGATCCTGGACTACCTGAAGTGACGAACGTGCGCTACATCCAGATCGACGAAATCCTGGCCATCGCCCGCGCGGTCAACGGTTCCGAGCACAGCGTGCGTGACATGGGCCTTCTGGTGTCGGCGATCGAGCGGCCCCGGACGAACGTGTTCGGAGCCGAGTTGTATCCCACGCTGCACGAG
Source organism: Streptomyces sp. 63XJN7_1_ISO-PGPR-S23-121 (assembly GCF_056173025.1). Classification (NCBI taxonomy): domain Bacteria; kingdom Bacillati; phylum Actinomycetota; class Actinomycetes; order Kitasatosporales; family Streptomycetaceae; genus Streptomyces; species Streptomyces sp. 63XJN7_1_ISO-PGPR-S23-121. The sequence goes on from NZ_CM149653.1 coordinate 1,946,035, forward strand.
AAGGCCGCAGCACTGCTGCACTCCGTCGCCCGCAATCACGCGCTGATCGACGGCAACAAGCGCACCGCTTGGCTGGCCATGCGTGTCTTCCTGCGGTTCAACGGTGTCAGTGCCAGTGCTGCCCCGCCGCCTGTCTCCGTCGCCGGTCCTTTCGTCGAGGAAGTCGCGCAGGACAACGTCGATGTACCGGCTGTCGCCAAGCGCCTCTCGACCTGGTTCCCCGTTTCCTGACGCCCGAGCGCATCATGTGCGGTGCGTGGCAATACTGGAGCTTGCCGCAAAGGGATCTGACTTGCGGCTTCGCGAGTCAAACAGGACGCGACCAGGGGCAACCGGCCCTCCTCGGCTGGCGCGCTTGCGAGAATAAGCGGCCGAGGTCCCGGTGAGCTCGGCGAGGGTCAGACGGGGGTCGTCTCTTTCGATGGTGCTGGGAAGCCCCCGACGCACCTGCCATCGGATACGGACCCTAGTACCTTCACCCGCCGCTACGCCCATACCCTCCTTCCCGGCGGCCTGCCGGGCCCCGTCGGCACCACTGAGGTCGCTGACCCGGTGGCCCGAACCAAGCACGAGGTCGACGTTGCTCGCCCTCGCCCTGGGTGTGCGTCCGCAGGCGCCGAGCGCCCGGATCGCCCTGATCGGTGAGGCCAAGGCCACCGCCGCCCGCCGCGGCACCGGCGACCTGCAACGCCTCGAGCACATCCGGGGCTTGCTCACCGGCCAGGGCTACGACACCACAGGAGCCACGCTGGCCCTGTTCTCCCTGCACGGCTTCTACCCGGACCTGGTCGAATTGGCGGCCAGACTTGATGATCTCCTCCTGGTCGACCTGCCGGGTCTCCACGGGGGCGGTTGACCTCAGCAGGGATTGCGCCCGTCAAGCCGATGAACGGCGTAAAGGGGACCCAGTGGCGGCGATGACCGTGTCGGGGCGCAGTCGGGTGCCATCGGTCAGTACCACGTCGGCGCCTCGAACGCGTGAACGGCCGCGACCGGCTCGACCAGGCCGGACCGGACGGCGTGCACGAAGCTGTGGTCAAGCACCGGGTTGACCCCTTCTCGGGCGTTGCGCGTGTACAGACCGGTGCGGGGCCGAGGCAGCGCCCGGGAGGTCAGGTCGGGCACCGCGAGACGTTGCGTGAGCAGGGAGGCGCGGTCGCGCCAGGCGAGGGGAAGGGCCTCCGTCACGCGGCCGGCCGCATGCCGTCGTACCCGGACTCGAGGGGTCCCGGCCGGGGCTGTCCCGCTTCTCCCTCAGGGGCCCGGCCTGGACGACCGGCCCCCTCCTGGAGAGCGCGTGCCGGCCGCCTGGGGCGGGCTCCACACGTTCGCTGCCGGCCGGACCGTCGCGCTCGACGGCAGCGACCACGAAGACCCGTCCGTCGTGTGGCCGGGCGGACATCCAGAACTTCGCCAGTGCCGATGCACCAAGCTGACGTCCTCGCGTGGCTGTTTCAGCGGAGTGCGCGCTCCAGGGGTGTCCGACACATGAGCGTGGGAGAAGGAGCGGCGTCCGGTGCGGCAACGCGGCGAGCGTGCGTACCGGGCGTCGCTACGCCGCGGGCATTTGTCGGACGCCCCGCGGGGCCAGGAAGGGCGACGGATCATGAATGTCGGGGAGTTCGCGGCCGAACTGGAAGCGGCCGGAGTGGTGATGTACGAGGAGGGAGGGAAGCTCCGCTATCGCGCGCCGCAGGGGGTGATGACGCCGGAGCGGCTGGAGACGCTTCGCACGCACCGCGACGCCGTCCTCGCCCTGCTGCGCGTCCAGGAGTACGGGCCCGCCGTCGTCGCCGATCCTGCGGCGGCGCACGAACCCTTCCCGCTCACGGACGTTCAGGCAGCCTATCTGCTCGGACGGAGCGAGGCGTTCGACTACGGCGGTGTGGCCTGCCACGGTTACCTGGAGATCGCCCTCCCGCACTGGGGGGCCGAGCGGGTCGAAGAGGCCTGGAACCACCTGATCCGGCGTCACCCCATGCTGCGGGCCGTGGTCGCCGCAGAGGGGTACCAGCGTGTGCTGCCGGATGTTCCGCACTACCAGGTGCGAAGCGAGAGCCTGCGCGGCGCCCCCGCCGAGGCCCGTGAGCGTGCGCTGGAGGCGACTCGGAGCGAGATGTCGCACCAGGTGCGGCCGACCGATCGGTGGCCCCTGTTCGACCTGCGTGCCACCGAGACCGACGAGGCCCTGGTCCTGCACGTGGCCGTCGACCTGCTCATCTGCGACTACAGCAGTATCCGGCTGCTGCTCGCCGAGCTGGCGGACCTGTGCCTGAGCGCCTCGCGGCCCGAGCCCCGGGGCGGTACCTTCCGCGACTACGTGCTCGCCGCGGGGGCGGCACGTGAGGGCACCCGCTACCGGCGCGACCGCGACTACTGGTGGTCCCGGATCGACGACCTGCCGGCCGCCCCCGATCTGCCGCTGCGCACCGACTCGCTCAGCGCCCCGCCGCGCTTCACCCGGCACGGGCTGCGGTTGACGGCGGCGCAGTGGGAGGTCCTGACCCGATGCTCAACCGAGGCGGGAGTGACCGCTTCCACCGTCCTCCTGCAGGCCTTCGCCGAGACGGTCGGCCGCTGGAGCCGCCACCCTCGCTTCACCCTCAGCCTCACCGTGCAGAACCGGCTTCCGCTGCTGCCCGATGTCGACCGCGTCGTCGGCGACTTCAGCTCCACGAGCCTGCTCGCCGCGGACCTCACCGAAGGCACGACGCTGGTCGACCGGATGCGGAACGTGCAGGGCCGCCTCTGGGAGGACCTGGACCACCGGCTCTGCTCGGGCGTCGAGGTGCTGCGCGAGCTGGCCCGCCGCCGCGGCCGCACCGAAGCACTCCTGCCGGTCACCTTCACCAGTACCCTCAGCGGCTCCGCCGGAGACGAGTCCGCCACCTCGCTGATGCCCGGAGGCGAGCTGGTCCACGGCATCACCCAGACTCCTCAGGTGTGGATCGACTGCCAGGTCATGAACGACGCCGGTGGCCTCCTCGCCCACTGGGACGTCCGCGAGGGCGTCTTTCCCGAGGGCATGGCCGACGACATGTTCGCCGCCTTCGCCGATCTCGTGACGCGGCTCATCGACAGCGCCGCCGTCTGGGAGGACGCCGACCCGCTGGCCCTCCCCGCCCGACAGGCGCGGCGCGTGGCCGAGGCCAACGACACCGCCGCCGCGCGCCGCCACCAGCTCCTGCACACCGCGGTCGTGGACCAGGCGGGACGCACCCCCGACCGGACCGCCGTGGTGACCTCCTCGCGCGTTCTCAGCTACGCCGAACTCCACGGCAGGGCACAGGCCGTGGCCGACGCCGTGCTCGGCGCCGGCGTGCGGCCGGGCCAACGCGTGGGCATCGTGATGGAGAAGGGCTGGGAACAGGTCGTCGCCGTCCTCGGCGTGCTGCTCGCCGACTGCGCCTACCTGCCCGTGGACACCACACAGCCGGCCTTGCGCCGCAACGCCGTACTGACCGACGCCGAGGCACACCTCGTGCTCACGCAGTCCGCGCTGCTGCCCTCGCTGGACCTCCCCGCGGGCGCGCGAGAGGTCGCCGTCGACACTCTGGCTCCCGTCGACCCGCGGGACCAGGCGGCCCGCGGGCATCGGGCGGCGCCCGACGACCTCGCGTACGTCATCTACACCTCGGGTTCCACCGGAACCCCCAAGGGCGTGATGATCAGTCACGCCGCGGCGCTCAACACCGTCGACGACATCAACGGCCGCTTCTCGGTGACGGCCGACGACCGCGTGCTCGGACTGGCCCAGCTCGGTTTCGACCTGTCGGTCTACGACATCTTCGGCCCCCTGTCGACCGGTGGTGCGCTGGTCCTGCCCGACGCCGGGCGCCGTGGCGATCCCGGACACTGGGCCGAGCTGCTCGCGGAGCACGCCGTCACCGTGTGGAACTCCGTGCCCGCGCAGATGCAGATGCTGGAGGAGTACCTCCGCACCGAGCCCGGTGCGGACGTCTCCCGGCTGCGGCTGGCCATGCTGTCGGGCGACTGGATACCCATCACCCTCCCCGACGCCGTGCGACGCCGTGTGCCCGGACTGAACGTGGTGAGCCTCGGTGGGGCCACGGAGGCGGCCATCTGGTCGATCTGCCATCCGGTCACCACCGTCGACCCCGCAGCGCGCAGCATCCCGTACGGCAAGCCCCTCGCCAACCAGCGCTTCCACGTCCTCGACGAACTGCTGCGCGAATGCCCCACCCACGTCACCGGCGAGCTGTACATCGCCGGGACCGGCCTCGCCCTCGGTTACCTCGGTGACCCCGAGCGCACCGCCCAACGATTCGTGACGCACCCCGTCACCGGCGAACGGCTCTACCGCACGGGTGACATGGGCCGGCGCCTGGACGACGGCACGATCGAATTCCTCGGCCGTGTGGACCGCCAGGTGAAGCTGAACGGTCACCGTGTGGAGCTCGCCGAGGTCGAGGCCGCGCTCCAGACCTTCCCCGCCGTGGAGACCGCCGCGGCCATCGTCCAGGGCGAGGGCACCGCCCGCCGGCTCGTCGCCTTCGCCGAGCCCGTGCGGACCGACGTGCCCGAGCTGCCCGCCGCACTCCGGGACAAGGCGGTCACGAGCGTCACCGAGACCGTCCGCGCCGTGGAGGCGGACAAGGTGGCCGAGATGGTCGAACTGCTCGATCTCTCCGCGCTCCAGTCGATGGCGGTCCTGTTCCGGTCCTGCGGGCTGTTCCCCGACGCGACGGCCGACCACACCGCCGAGGAGATCATCGAGGCCGTCGGCGCGGCCCCCGAGAACCACTACCTCGTACGGCGCTGGCTGACCGCCCTGGAGAGGGAGGGCCGGGTGCTCCAGGACCCCGAGACCGGACGCTACCGAGCACTGAGGAAGGACGCACCGGGGGAGCACGAGGCCGTCCTGGACCGGATCGACGCGCTCGAACCCCGGATCCGCTGGGGCGCCGGGCTCGTCCGCTATCACCGGGTATCCGAGCGAAACCTCGCCCCGCTCGTGCGCAACGAGATCGACCTCAAGGCGCTGCTCTTCCCGGAGGGGCGTCTGGAGACCGCCGAGGCGGCGTACCGCGACAACCTGATCAGCCGCCACAACAACGCGGTCGTGGTGGCCGCGATGCGCGAGATCGCCCGGCGGCACAACGGCCCCGACCCGCTCCGGCTCCTGGAGATCGGCGCCGGGGTGGGGGGCACGAGCACGGTCCTGGTGCCCGAGCTCGACGGACTGAACGTCGACTACCTGTTCACCGACCTGTCCCACTTCTTCCTCACCGCCGCCCAGGAGAAGTTCCGGGACCACCCCTGGGTCCGTTACGGGCTGTTCGACCTCAACCGCGACTACCGCGCCCAGGGTCTCGCGCCGAACTCGTTCGACGTGATCCTGCTGGCCAACGTCCTGCACAACTCCGTGCACGCCGAACACGTCCTCGCCCGGTTGCGTGAACTCCTCGCGCCCGGCGGCTGGCTGGTCTTCATCGAGGCGACCCGCGACGCGTACCACGTCATGACCTCCATGGAGTTCAACGCGGGTCTCCACGGCTTCGCGGACGAGCGCCGGGAGACGGGGCAGACCTTCTTCGGACGCGAACAGTGGCTGCGGATGCTCCGCGAGGCCGACGCAGAGGTCGCCTTCTGCCTGCCCGAGGAGGACAGCCCGCTGTCCCGCATCGGTCAGCACGTCTTCGTGTCCCGCTTCAAGGCCGACCGCACCCGGCTCCGGCCCGAGGCGCTCGTCCGGCATCTGCGCGACCGGCTTCCCTCGTACATGGTTCCGGCGGAGCTCCAGGTCGTGGACCGCATACCCCTCACCGGCAACGGCAAGGTCGACCGGGCACGCCTCGACGCGTGGACCGCCTCCGCGGCACAGGGCCGGGTCGACGAGGGCGGCGACGCGCCGCGGGCCGGCACGGAGCAGGCCCTGGCCGCGCTCTGGACGGACGTGCTGCCGGTCACCTTCGTCGGCCGCGATGCCAACTTCTTCGACCTCGGCGGCGACTCGCTCCTCGTGGCGCGGCTCGTCACGAAGATGCGCGAACGGCTCCCCGAGGCCGCCGACCTGGAATGGGACGACTTGCTGCGCCTGGTGATGAACCGGCCGACCGTGGCGGCGCTGGCCGGGCACCTCGGCGCCACCCGCGGCGGCGTCCCGGGCCTCGCCGGGGCGGCCCCCGCCTCCCCGTTGGTCCGGATCAGCGACGGTGCCGTCGGCGCGGCGGACACCACCACCCGGGTCCTGGTGCACGACGGGACGGGCACCCTCGTCCCCTACCGCGCGGTGATCGGCGCACTGGGGGATCGGCTCCCCCTGGCCGGTCTCGTCGTCGACGACATCGAGGCGTTCCTGAAGGCCGATCCGCGCACCCAGGTGGCGGAGCTGGCCGACCGGCACGCCGGGGCCCTGCTCGCCGAAGGGCTCGGGCGGATCCACCTCGTCGGCTACTGCATGGGCGGTCTGCTGGTGCCCGAACTCGCCCGGCGGCTGACCGCCGCCGGCGCCGAGGTGAGCGGCCTGACCGTCATCAGCAGCTACCGGGTGCCGTACCTGGTGGAGGACGACCTGCTGGCCGAGTACATCTTCGCCCGGCTGATGCGGGCGGACCTGGTCGGGCTCGGTTACCCCCGGGACGAGTCGGCGACGCGCGAGCTGGTGCGGGCCACCACCGAGCACTTCGCGAACACCGTCCCGCAGGGCAGCCTCGTCGACCGGCCGGAGTCGGCCCTGACCGGACCCGGACGGGAGGCTCTGCGGGCCTTCCGGACGCTCGCCGAGCGGTCACAGGAGGAGCGGCTGCGTGCCATCGGCGCGTCGATGCCGACGGGTGACGCGGACCTGCGTTCCGCGGAACGGTTGTCGAGGCTGTACCGCATCGTCAAGCACAGCCTCGTGTCCGTCGCCTCGCACGAGGCGACGCCCTGCGAGCTGCCCGCGACGTTCGTCCGTCAGACGGGAGAGGCGGAGATCTTCCCCGGCATGCACCGTGACATGACGGACTACTGGCAGCGGGTGTGCGGTGCGGGACTGCGGGTCGTGGACGTGCCCGGTGACCACTTCACGTGCGTGCAGCCCCCGAACGCCGAGGCCGTGGCGCGCGCACTGCTCACGGAGGACGGCCGGTGAGCGGCGCGGCGCCGCTGATCGGGATCCTCGGCGGGTACGGAGCGGTCGGCGCGGCCGCCGCCCGGGTGCTCGCGGCCGAGGGGGAGTTCCGGCTGAGGATCGGAGGCCGGGACTCCAGGGCGGCGGCGCACTGCGCCGCGGCTCTCGGCGGGTCCGCCGAGGCGAGGGAGGCCGACGCCCGGTCGGACGCGAGCCTCGAACGGTTCGTCCAGGGCTGTGACGTGGTGCTCCACTGCGCGGGACCCGCCTACGAGCTGGCCGACCGTCCACGCCGGGCGGCGGCGGCCGCGGGGGCCGACTACGTGGACGTGATGGACGGCTGCGGCCCCGCTCCCGCCCCGGCGGGCGAGCGTACGGCAATCCTGTCGGCCGGTCTCTCGCCGGGCATGTCCGGGCTGCTGCCCCGGCTGCTGACGGACGGGCGGGCTCCGTTGGGTGCCGCCCGGTTCACCGGATACTACGTGTCGCTCGGCGCCTTCACCCGGACCGGCGCCATGGACTACCTGCTGAGCCTGGACCGCGGTTACGGCACACCGCGCGCCCAGTGGCGCGACGGGCACGTGGTGCCCGGCGCGCTGGGCGGTGCCGAGGAGCGCGTAGTGGCGGGGGTGCCGCATCCGGTGACCGTGTACCCCTACCTCACCCAGGAGCTGGTGGGCCAGGCCCGCGCCCTCGGCTTCACCGAGGCCCGCTGGTACAACGGCTTCGACGGGCACCACCTGCTCGACGCGCTCAACCGCTGTCGGTCCGGCGACGTCCGGGCCGGCGGCCTGGAGGCGCGGGCGGCCGGCGTGGTGCGGGCCAGCACGCTGGACGCCCTGGGGCGATCGCCGTACCACGTGCTGTGCGGCGTCCTGGAACGGTCCGGCCCCGACGGCGCCCTGGTGCGCCGAGTGGTGATCCGCGGCGTGGACGGCTCGGCGATGACCGGCGTGGTGGGTGCGGTCGCGGCCCGGGAGGTGGCCCGGGGACGTGTGCCACGGGGTGTGCACCGGGCCGCGCAGGTGCTGTCCGCCCGAGGCGTCCTGGACGCGCTGCGACGGTATCTGCCCGACACGGTCGTCACCTTTTCCGACGACGTACCCGCCGCGGGCGTGATCGCCGCGGATCTGGACATGGAGGAGGGCGTGCTCTGACGCGCCCTGGGGGAGACACGAGGCGCGGCGGGCCGGGAGCCCGCCGCGCCTCGTGTCCGGGGTGCCGGTGTCAGGCCGGGTCGCCGGCCAGCAGCCGTCCCGCCGGAGCGAGTTCCACCCCGAACTCCGTCAGCCGGTGGACGTTGTCACGGATGACGGCGGCCCCCTCGTCCAGGTCGCTGTAGTCCAGGGGCGCCATGGCCATCCGCTCCAGGCACTTCTCCACGGCGATGTTGACGGCGTGGTCGTGACGGGGCATCAGCCAGTGCTGGTAGTCGTGCTGCCAGAGACTGAGCACGGTTCTGTCGTTGGTCAGCCGCACCTTGTCGAGGGTCTCCTTCTGCAGCCGGGCCGCCTGCGCGCTGTCCATGCCGATGTGGGACCAGGGCGAGGCGGGATCGGTGGGGTCGTCCGCCACGATCCGCAGTTCCTCCCGGTCCTGCCACAGCGGCATGGTCTCGTCGGTGATGGAGAACTTGGAGAGCGCGTAGTGCCCGGAGTACTCCCGCAGGAGGTAGTCCTGGGTGTCCTGGAACATCTCCGGGTCCTCGCCCGGGTACCCGACGATGAAGAGGCCGTAGTACGACATGCCGCTCCGGCTGAGCAGCTCGACGGCCCGGCGGTTCTGCTTGACCGAGACCCGTTTGCTCATCCGCTTCAGCGTGCCGTCGTTCATCGACTCGAAGCCGATGTGCAGTTGGAAGCAGTGCGAGGCCACGAGTCCGGCCACCACCTCCGCCGAATTGAGCGTGTTGGCGCGGCTGAACCCCTCCCACCTCGGCACTCCGGAATCGGGGAGGATCTCCAGGAGACGACGCAGCCGGGTCGGCGGAATGGTGAAGGTCGAATCCATCGCCGAAATGACGTCCGCGCCGTTACGGTCGGCATAGGAGATCCAGTCGTCACGTATCTTCTCGGCGGACTTGTATCGCCATTTGGGTGAAGCTGCGGGGAACGAACAGAATTTGCAGTCGAACGGACAGCCCCGCATGGACTCGTAGGGGACGATCGCCTGATCGCCGAGGACCTGCGGTGAGGGGAAGTCGTCGATGTCGACGTACTCGACCGGATTGATGCGGATGGTGTCACCGTCGCGCCACACCAGATTGGGCACGGCGCTCAGCCCGCCCCGGCCCGCCAGCGCGTCCAGGGTCTTGGGCAGGGCGATCTCGCCGTCGCCACGGACCACCGCGAGGATCTCCGGGAAGTCCCGCATGGCCGCCATGAACTTGAGGTTGGTGAACTGCCCGCCGGCCACGATCGGCGTGCCGGGGAGGTTTTCCTGGACCCACCGTACGGCCGAGCCCAGGATCGGGCCGTTCCAGATGTACGTGGTCGACAGGAGCACCACGTCGACGTCGCCCGCCGGCGCCTTCGCGCGACCCTCCCAGACGTCTCCCAGGTCCAGGCGCTCGAAACTGTGGCCGCTGTTCTCCAGGATCGACAGGAGGGTGACCGTCGTCAGATGGGGGGTCGTGGCCGCACGGGGCCTCAGCAGGGCGTACTCGCGCCCGTGCTGGACGAAGGCGAACCGCCGCAGATCGAGGTCCGGGCTCCCGGCCCTCCGGAGCATCTCCCGGGCCGCGTCGGAGGGATTAGCCGTGAAAAGCGATCCCTCCAGATACGGCGAATTGAGGTTCGCGGGCCCGAGCCCGCTCAGCAGTAGAAAGCGCACGCGCCCAGCTCTCCCTGTAGTGAGGGTGGTGGTCGCCCCGGGCAGGGGTTCACGCGATCGTTTCAGGCCACATCTGGGCATCGTCTGGACGGAATCCCCGCGCCACGGTCCGCCGGCCCACGCGGGCGTCCCAGGCCGCGGGAAGCGGCCCGGCGGCGGTTCTCGGTCCGCTTGCGAAAGAGGTTCTTATACGTGTAAAGTTATTGCTGTCTTCATGGATCTTGCCGCCCGGTCGCGACAGCGTTGCCCGCTTCCGGACCGGACGGCCGCGCCCGAAAGGTGGGGAATCCCATGGCCACGGCAGAGGGCCTGCACAGCCGTGCCGATGGTGGGGATGCGGTGGACGCCGGTGGTCCGGGGGACCACCCGGGAGGCCCGGCCGCGACCTCCCGTCAGGTACTCCTGCGCTTACTCCGCCCCTACCGCACCAGCCTCGTCGCCGTCTTCGTCCTCCAGGTCATCAGCTCCCTCGCCGGTCTCGCACCGCTGATCGCGGTGGTCGAGCTCGGCCGTGTGCTGCTTGCCCCCGGGCCGGCGGACCACGGCGCCGCCTGGCTCGCCGTCTGGCTCGGCGTCGGCGGCCTGCTCCTCCGCGTCGTACTCGCCGCCGCGTCCGGCGGCATCGCCCATCTCGTCGACGGCCGCCTCCAGCTCTCGTTGCGGCGGCTGCTCGCCCGGCGCCTGGGCAAGGTACCGCTCGGCTGGTACTCCCGCCGCAGCTCGGGCGAGATCAACGGCGTGGTGCAGGGCGACGTCGATCAACTGCACCACCTCATCGCCCACGCCCCCGTCGAGGCCACCTCCGCCGTCGTCGTCCCGCTTGCGTCGTTCGGCTATCTCGCATGGGTGGACTGGCGGCTGACGCTCGTCGCCCTCGTGCCGGTGCTCCTCGGCCTCGCTCTGCAGCGCCTGCTGCAGAGCGAGGACCGGCAGCGCGAGGGGCGTCGGATGGGGGAGGCGATGGGACGCATCGGCGCCGCCTCCGTCGAATTCGTCGAGGGCATCCCGGTCGTCAAGACCTTCGGCGGCGGCGGGCAGGCCCACGGGCGCTACCGCAAGGCCGCGGACGACTTCGCCGACTTCTTCCTCACCTATGTGGCGGGCGCCGCGGGCCTCGCCTCGCTGGCGGCCCTGGTGCTCTCCCCGCCGTTCGTCCTGCTGCTCGTCCTCGCCGGCGGTACGGGACTGATCGCTGCCGACGCCATGCCCCCCGCCGACCTGCTGCCGTTCCCGCTGCTCGCCGTCGCGCTGACCGCGCCCATCGCCGCGCTCGGCCACGGCCTGGACAACGTGCACGCCGCCGAACGGTCCGCTGAGCGAATCCGCGACATGCTGAACGTACCGCCGCTGTCCGAGCCGGTGACGCCGGCCGAACCGCACGGCGACCGCGTGGAGTTCCGCGGCGTCGGCTTCGCCTACGACTCCGGCCGCCCGGTGCTCCGGGGGATCGACCTGGTCCTCGAACCGGGCACCACCACCGCGCTCGTCGGCCCCTCGGGTGCCGGAAAGTCCACGCTGGCCCAGCTGGTGCCGCGGTTCTCCGACCCGACCAGCGGGTCCGTGCTCCTGGGCGGTGTCGACCTTCGAGACATCCCCAGCGAGCGGCTCTACCGCCACGTCTCGTTCGTCCTCCAGGACGTCCGGCTGCTGCGCGCCGGCATCGCCGAGAACATCGCCCTCGCCGTCCCGGAGGCCGACCGCGCCGCCGTCGAGCGGGTGGCACGCGCGGCGGGCATCCACGAGCGCGTCCAGGCGATGCCCCGCGGATACGACTCCGTGATCGGCGAGGACGTGGGCCTCTCCGGCGGCGAGGCGCAGCGCCTCTCCATCGCCCGGGCGCTGCTCGTCGATGCCCCGGTGCTGGTCCTGGACGAGGCGATGTCCTTCGCCGACGCCAGGACCGAGGCCGAGATCCGCGCCGCCCTCGAGAACCTCGTCCACGGCCGTACGCAACTGGTGATCGCGCACCGGCTGGAGACCGTCGCCCGGGCCGACCGGATCGTCGTCATGGAGGAAGGGCGGATCGTGGAGAGCGGTACCCACCACGAACTACTGGCGCTGAACGGGAAGTTCGCCGCGATGTGGCATGCCCGGCGCGCGCGTGCCGGGCAGAAGAGGGAGATCCACCGATGATCAGGCTGCTGCTGAGGGTCCTGGGAGAGCGGCACTCGGGCCCCCTGCGCCGCACCGTGGCGCTCATGTCCGTCTGCGCCGTCGTGGAGGGCCTGTCCTACGCGCTGCTCATCCCGCTCCTCCGGGCCCTGCTCGACGACGACGCGCGGGGCGCCTGGCCGTGGCTGGCCGCCTTCGCCGTGGCCGTCCTCGTGACCTCCGTGCTCGGCTACCTCAGTGACAAGTCCGGGTTCCGCACCGGCGGTGAGCTCTCACGGGGTCTGCACCACCGTCTCGGCGACCACCTCGCCAGGCTGCCGCTCGGCTGGTTCACTCCCGGCCGGATCGGGGACGTCTCCGGGCTCACCAGCCGTAGTGTGATGGAGGTCATGTCGGTACCGGCCCACCGGCTGCGGCCCCTGATCAACGCCACCCTGGTCCCACTGTCCGTGGTCGTGGTGCTCTTCTTCTTCGACTGGCGCCTCGCCGTCGCCGGCCTCGCCGCGGCCCCGCTGATCGCCGGAGTGCAGCGCTGGACATCGAAGGCGACCGCCCGCCAGGACGCCGAGCGAGCACGCAACAGCGACGAGGCCGCCGGCCGGGTCGTCGAGTTCGTCCGCGCCCAGCCGGTGCTGCGCGCCGGCGGCCGGACGGGCGAGCGCTTCGGCCTCCTGGACGACGCACTGCACGAGCAGTGGCGCAGCGGCCGGCGCGCGGCCCTCAGCGGCGTGCCCGGCATGCTCGGCCTGACCTTCTCCGTCCAGGCCGTCTTCACCGCTGTCCTCGCGTTGGGCGTGTATCTCACGCTGAACGGCGATCTCGGCGCCCCGGAGCTGCTGGCGATCATGATCCTGGCGGCGCGCTGTGTCGAACCCCTGCTGTCCCTCGCCGACCTCGGCGGCATCATGCGGGTCTCCCGGGGCGAACTGGAGCGTATCGACGCGGTCCTGACCGAGCCCCCGTTGCCGGGCGCCGAGCGGCCGGCGGTTCCGGCGCACGACGGCGTACAGCTGGAGTCGGTCAGCTTCCGGCGCGGTGACCGCCAGGTGCTGGACGGGCTCTCCCTGACCGTGGAACCGGGCCGGCGGGTAGCCGTCGTCGGGGCCTCGGGCGCCGGCAAGACCACCCTGCTCCAGCTCGTCGCCCGGTTCCACGACGTCGACTCGGGCATGGTGCGCCTCGGCGGGGTGGACGTACGCGACATCGACAGCGAGGAGCTGATGTCGCGGCTCTCCATGGTCTTCCAGGAGGTCTACCTCTTCGAGGGCACCATCGAGGACAACGTTCGGATCGGCCGGCCCGACGCCACCTCCGAGGAAGTGCGGGCGGCGGCCGCGGCGGCGTCCCTGGGCGAGGTGGTGGACCGGCTCCCCGACGGGTGGGCCACCCAGGTCGGCGAGGGCGGCGCCGCGCTGTCCGGAGGCGAGCGGCAGCGGGTGTCGATCGCACGCGCCCTGCTGAAGAACGCCCCCGTGCTGCTCCTCGACGAGGCCACCTCGGCCCTCGACCCGGAGAACGAGGCGGCCGTCCAGGAGGGTTTCGGCCAGCTCATGGCGGGCCGCACGACCATCATGGTCGCCCACCGCCTGAGCACCGTCGAGAGTGCCGATCTGATCGTCTTCCTGGAGGACGGCCGGATCGCGGAGCAGGGCACGCACGAGGAGCTCGTCCGGCGCGGCGGCCGGTACGCCGACTTCTGGCGAATCGCCGCGCACGTGGCGGCCTGAGGGCACGATGGCGAGCGCTCGTCCGTCACACACCGACCGCCACACGGGGGTAGAGATGTCACGCAGAACGGCAGGGCAGCCGGTGGATCTCCGCAAGGAGGTCGCCGCGCTCCTCGGGACCGAGCTGGGCCCCGAGGACGACGACGCGAACCTCTTCGGACTGGGCTTGCAGTCCCTCCAGTTGATGTACCTGGTCAACTTGATGAACCGGTCCGGCGCGGGCGTCGACTTCACCGAGATGGCCCAGGACCCGCGGCTCCGGGCCTGGTACGGACTGCTCGCCTCGCGCGGGGCGGCGGCGGGCGGACCGGAGCTCGGGGAGGAGCCGGGGCCCGGCCCGGTCGCTCCCGTCGACGAGGGCGCGCCGTTCCCGCTGACCGCCGTGCAGCAGGCCTACTGGATCGGCCGCGGCGCCGACCGGCCGCTCGGCGGCGTCGGGTGCCACGCGTACCTGGAGATCGACACCCAGGGCGCGGTGGCGGACCGCCTCGAGCGGGCCGTCGTCGCTCTCGTCCGCCGGCACCCCATGCTGCGCGCCTCGTTCGCGGACGACGGAACACAGCGGATCGCCGAGAACGTCACCTGGCCGGGCCTGACGGTCCACGACCTCACGGAGCTCCCGGCCGGGGCCGCCGAAGACGCGCTGCTGAATCTGCGGGAACGTCTCTCCCACCGGGTGCTCGACGTCGCCGCGGGCGAGGTGCTCGACGTCCGGCTGAGCCTCCGCCCCGGCGGGGCGCAGCGCATCCACGTCAACGCCGACCTGTTGGTCGCCGACGTGCACAGCATCCGAGTGCTGCTCTCCGAACTGGCGGCGCTCTACGCCGATCCCGCGAGCACCACGGAACCGCGGTACACCTTCCCGCAGTATCTCGCCGACACCGCCGCGTCCCGGGCGGCCGGACGTGAGCGGGCGCGCGAGTACTGGCAGCGGCGCCTGCCGGAGCTCCCCGGCGGGCCCGCCCTCCCGCTGGCGGTGGACCCCGGCGAGATCGGCGTGCCGCGTTTCGTCCGGCGGGCCCACACTCTGACTCCCGGGGAGTGGCGGGCCCTTCAGCGTCGGGCCGCCGAACACGGCATGACCCCGGCCGTGTTACTGGTCACCGCCTTCTCCGAGGTCCTCGCGCGATGGAGCGGACAGCAGAGGTTCCTGCTCAACATCCCGCTGTTCGACCGCGATCAGGACCTCCATCCCGACATCGAGCGCATCGTGGCCGACTTCACCAGCCTGCTGCTCCTCGAGGTCGACCTGCCCGCGGACGCCGGCTTCGCCGACCGGGCCCGCGCGATCCAAACACGTCTGCACGACGACGTCGGCCACGCCGCGTACACGGGCGTCGACGTGCTGCGCGACTTCGTCCGCACCGACACCGGAACCCCGCGCACGGCGCCGGTGGTCTTCGCCTGCAACCTCGACGCCCCGCTGGTGCCCGACGACTTCGCCGCCCGCTTCGGCGAGCTGTCCTGGATGGTCTCCCAGACCCCCCAGGTCTGGCTCGACCACCAGGTGTACGGCACCCGCGAAGGTGGTCTGCTGCTGGCCTGGGACGTCGTCGAGGCGCTCTTCCCGGAGGGCGTGACCGCCACCATGTTCGCGGCGTACACCGGCCTTCTGCGGCGCCTGGCGACCACCGACTGGAGCTTCCCGCCGGACATACCCCTGCCCGAGTCCCAGCTGCGATGTCGCACCGAGGTGAACTCCGCTACCCGGCGGGAGAGCGGTCGTCTGCTGCACCAGGCGTTCTTCGAGCGGGCGGCCGACCGGGCCGAAGCCCTCGCGCTGCTGTGGGGAGAGGACGGCGGGCTCACTCACGGCGAACTGGCGGACCGCGCGCTGCGCGTGGCCGGCGCGCTCGCCGCACGGGGAGTCGGACCGGGCAGCCCGGTCGTCGTCACCGCGCCCAAGGGCCCCGACCAGATCGCGGCGGTGCTCGGCGTCCTGGCCGCGGGCGGCACATACGTACCCGTCGGCGTCGACCAGCCCACCGAGCGCCGGGACCGCATCCACGCACTGAGCCGCTGCGTGCTCGTCCTGGACGGCACCGGGGCGCCGGCCCCGGCGGGTGCCGCGGCCCCCCGCCTGCCCCTCGACGAGGCCCTCCGGGCGGCGCCGCTGGACGCCCCCGTGGAGGTGTCCGTCGACGAGACCGCGTACGTCGTCTTCACCTCCGGTTCCACCGGCACGCCCAAGGGCGTCGAGGTCAGCCACCGTGCCGCGGTGAACACTGTCGAGGACATCGACGAGCGGTACGGTCTGGGACCGGCGGACCGTGTCCTGGCGGTCTCCGCACTGGACTTCGACCTCTCCGTGTGGGACGTCTTCGGCCCACTCGCCGAGGGCGGCGCCCTGGTGCTGGTCGACGAGGCCGACCGACGCGACGCCCACCGCTGGCTCGCGCTCTGCGAGCGCCACGCCGTCACCGTGTGGAACTCCGTTCCCGCGTTGATGGACATGCTCCTCACCGCGGCCGACGGGGCGCCTCTTCCGGCGCCCCTGCGCCTCGCGCTGCTCTCCGGCGACTGGATCGGCCTCGACCTGCCCGGGCGGCTGGACCGCGCGACGGACGGCCGGTGCCGGCTGGTCGCCCTCGGCGGCGCCACGGAGGCCGCTATCTGGTCCAACGCGCACGAGGTGACCGCCGTGCCCGCGCACTGGCGCTCCATCCCGTACGGCAGGCCGCTGGCCAACCAGCGGTTCCGGGTCGTCGACCCGTACGGTCGGGACTGCCCGGACTGGGTGCCCGGAGAACTGTGGATCGGCGGAACGGGCGTGGCGCGGGGATACCGAGGCGACCCCGAGCTGACGAGGGAACGTTTCCCCCGGACATCGCACGGTCGCTGGTACCGCACCGGCGACCAGGGACGCTACTGGCCTGACGGCACGCTCGAGTTCCTGGGCCGCATCGACCACCAGGTCAAGATTCATGGCTTCCGGGTGGAGCTGGGCGAGATCGAGGCGGTGCTGCGGGCCCACTCCGGGGTCTCGCACGCCCTCGCCGTCGTCGTCGGTGACCGTACGCGGGAGATCACGGCGGCCTTCCTGCCCGCCCCGGCGTCCGCACCCGCCTCGGGCAGGCCCCGGACGCCGGGAGGTGCCGACGTCCGGGGGCGGGAAGCCCGGGAGCAGGAGGCGGAGCTGACCGAGACGCTTCTCGCCGCGCTGCTGAACCCTCTGCTCGGCCCCGGTGAGCGGCCCGTCGAGGTGAGCGCGCTGCCCGTGGCGGAGACAGGCCGCCGACTGTTCGCCGGCTGGCTGGAATTCCTCCGGGAACGGCAGGTCCTGACCCGCTCGGCCGGGGCTGTGGCCCGCGGCCCCCGCTGGGCCGTGGTCCGCGACGGGGCACGGGCCGGCGCGCTGCGCGACCGGATCGCCGGTAGCCGTCTCCAGCAGGTCGTGGACGGCTGGGCCGGGGCCATGCCCCTGCTGTCGGCGGTGCTCGCCGGCACCGCCGGCACCGACGCCCTGGCCGATGACCCCGTTCTGTCCCCCGACGGGCTCGCGCTCCTGCTGCCGGGCGTCGGCGCATGTCTGGACGCCCTGGCGCAGGAGGTGCAGGCCCTGTACGACGAGGGCGGCCGGCCGCTCGACGTCGCCGAGTGGGCGGGCGCGGGCGGCCGGAGCGCGGCGGCACTGCTGGAGCGGCTGAAGCCCGGCACGGTCGACTACGTACTGCTCGACGAGCGGGAGGACCGGATCGCCGCCGCCGAGGCCCGGCTCGCCGGTTCCGGGCACCGGGTACGGACGGCCCGGCAGGACACCTTCGCCGTACCCGAGCCGAGACTCGCCGCGTTCGACGTTCTCGTGGCGAACGACGCACTGGGCCGGGAGCGGGATCCGGACTCCGCGGCGCGGGTGCTGGCCCTACTGGGCAGGCCTGGCAGCCGGGTGTTCCTCGTCGCGAGGGAGACGGCCTCCCCCCTGGCGGTCCCCACGGTGCCCGCCGCGTCCCCGGCCGCCGACGCGCACCTGTGGCTGACAGCCCTGGAACGGGCCGGGTTCACCCACGTCGAGCCGGCCAGGCGCGAGCCCGACGGCGTGGCACTGATTACCGCCCGGCGCCCGGCCGCGGACGACGCCGGGCGTGCCGCCGAGCCGTCGGCGCTGCGTTCCTGGCTCGCCGACCGGCTCCCGGCCCACATGATCCCCGGCTCCCTCGTCGGGCTCGCCGAACTGCCGTTGAGCGTTAACGGAAAGGTGGACCGGAAACGGGTGGAGCGGGCCCTCAGGCACGCCACCGTCCTGGCCGAGGGCGTCGACGACCCCCCACGAGGTCCCGTGGAGGAGGTCGTGGCTGAGCTCTGGGGAGGTGTGCTCGGCACGCCCGTCACCGCGCGAGGCGCGGGCTTCCTCGCCCTCGGCGGGGACAGCGTGACGGCGACCCGTCTGGTGGCCGCCGTCCGCGGCCGGCTGGGCGTGGAGCTGCCGATGCGCGACGTCCTGCGGGCCCCGACCGTGGCGGGAATGGCCGCGCTGGTGAACGAGCTGAGGGCACGGCGCGGCCTGGACCAGGATGTGGGCGACGACGCTCCCGCAGGAGCGTCGGGCGGCCCGTCCGAGACGTTCGAGGAGGGTGAGCTGTGATCCCGGCGGACCACCGCGCGTCCTCCGCGCCACGGGTCTTCTCCCGGCGCGCGCACGCGCGCTTCCGGCTCGTCTGCTTCCCCCACGCCGGTGGCGCCGCGGGCGCTTACCGCGGCTGGTCCCTCGACGCCCCCTGGGACGTCGAGGTGCGCGCGGTGCAGTACCCCGGTCACGGCGACCGCTTCGACGAGCGGGCCGCCACCGACATGGAGAGCCTTCTGGACGATCTCGTCCCCGGACTGATCACGGGGTTCACCGACGAAGAGTTCGCCTCCTGCGTTCTCTTCGGGCACAGCATGGGCGCGTCCGTGGCCTACGAGGCCGCGCGCAGGCTCGCCCTGACCGGCCGCCCGCCGGCGGCGCTCGTCGTCTCCGGCCAACCCGCCCCGCAGCGGTCCCGGGGCGGCGATCTCCACCGCGCCACCGACGCCGAACTCCTCGCGGACCTGCGAAGACTCGGGGGCACCGCCCGGGACGTCATGGACGACGACGCGCTGCTGGAGGCCCTGCTGCCCGCCATCCGCAGCGACTACCGGGTCATCGAGACCTACCGGCCGTCGCCCGGAAAGGAGCTGGCCATCCCGGTGACCGTGCTGTACGCCGCCGACGACCCGGAGGTCACCGCGGAGGAGGCCGCCGCCTGGGGCGAGGCCACTGCCGGACCCTGCGAGGTGGAGGTCTTCACGGGCGGCCACTTCTATCTGGAGGGCCGGCGCGCGACCGTGCTTCCGCGCGTCTTCGAGGCGGTACGGGCGGCACTGCCCGGGACCGCCACCGCCTGGCCGTCCACACCGTGACGCGCCGTCGGACGACGGCGGCCGCACACCACTTCCATCAACGGACAGAGAGGATCCCCATGCTGGAGGGCTGCGTGCCCTGGCCCGAATCGGTGGCCCGCACGTACAGGGAGCAGGGGTACTGGACCACGGACGTTCTCGGTACCTGGACCGCGCCCGCACCGGAACAGCGGTCCGCGACAGCGCTGGTGACGGCGTCCGGCGCCGTGACCCACGAGGAACTCGACCGGGCGGCCGACCGCATGGCCGCGGGTCTGTTGCACGCGGGCCTGGTGCCCGGCGACCGGGTCGTCGTGCAACTCCCCAACGACGTGGACCTCGTGGTGCTGAGCCTGGCACTCTTCCGGACCGGCATCCTGCCGGTGTACGCCCTGCCCGCACACCGCTCGACCGAGATCACCCACCTCGCCGAGACGTCCGGGGCCGTGGCCTACGTCTGCCCGGAACGCGTCCTCGACTGCGACTTCCGGCTCGTCGCCCGGGAGGTGCTCGACCGCGCGGAGAGTCTCGAGCACGTCTTCGTATCCGGTGACCCGGGCAAGTACACCGCTCTGTCCTCCCTCGACGCCGATCCCGTCGCCCTGCCCGCGCCGGATCCCGAGGACGTCGCCCTGTTCCTCCTGTCCGGCGGCACCTCCGGACCGCCGAAGCTGATACCTCGGACGCACGCGGACTACGCGTACCAGCTGCGGGAGACAGCGAGGCTGTGCGGAGTCGGGCCGGACAGCGTCTATCTCGCGGCGCTGCCCGTGGAGCACAACTTCGCGCTCGGCTGCCCCGGCGTCCTGGGTACGCTCCGTGCCGGAGGAACGGCCGTGCTCGCCCCGGCGCCCACTGCTGACGTGTGTTTCCCGCTCATCGAACGCGCCGGAGTGACGATCACCTCGCTGGTGCCCCCGTTGGTGCCGCTGTGGCTCGACGCGGCGGAGTGGACGGACCACGGCCTGTCCTCGCTGCGGATCGTCCAGGTGGGCGGTGCCCGGCTCGCCCCGGAGACGGCCCGGCAGGTGCCGGAAGCCCTCGGCTGCACCCTTCAGCAGGTGTACGGGATGGCGGAGGGACTGCTCAACTACACACGGCTGGACGACCCCCAGGACGTGATCGTCCACACGCAGGGGCGACCGCTGTCCCCGGCCGACGAGGTGCGCGTGGTCCGGGAGGACGGGACCGAGGCCGGACCGGGGGAGACGGGCGAGCTGTTCACCCGCGGGCCCTACACCCTGCGCGGTTACTACCGCGCGGGGCGACGCAACCTCACCCGGTTCACCGAGGAGGGCTTCTACCGCACGGGCGACCTGGTGCGCCGCACCGCGGAGGGCTACTTCGAGGTCGTCGGCAGGACCAACGACGTCGTGAACCGGGGCGGGGAGAAGGTACCGACGCTGGAGGTGGAGGAGCACCTGCTCGCCGCCTTCCCGCTGCTGGGAGCCGCCGTGCTCGCCCTGCCCGACCCCCTGATGGGGGAGCGGACCTGCGCCTGCGTGGTTCCGAAGGACAGCGCGCACCCGCCGGCTCTGCGCGACGTGCAGGCCGCGTTCAAGGGCCGAGGAGTCGCCGCCTTCAAGGTGCCGGACCAGCTGGTGGTCCTGGAGCGGCTGCCGATGACCGGCGTCGGCAAGGTCGACAAGCGGGCCCTCCGCGCGCGCCTGGAGGCCTGAGGGAACCGCTGCCGCGGGTCCGGATCACCGGCCGTGCCAAGGCCGGCGATCCGGACCCGCGGTCATGTCGCCTTCCGGGCCCCGCCCGCCCGCGACAGCAGTCCGTCGACGATGGCCACCAGACCCTCGCGGTGGGTGTCCCGGGTGGTGATCTCGTCCCACCGGTCGGCGAGCGAGGCGAGCCGGGGGAACTCCTCCGGCGCCAGGGCGGCGAACGCCTTGTCCCGGTGCGGCGGCCGTTCCAGCCCCGCGTGGCGCCGTTCACGGTTCACCCGGATGGTGAGTTCGCCCGCCGTGTAGTACCAGATGACGCGGTAGGCGTAGACGGCCTCCTCCGGGCCGAGTCCGCACTGGACGCCGGCGTCGATCATGTTCTCCACGATCCACAGCGCGGACACGGCCATCAGGTCGTCGGAGGCGAGGATCTCCACGATCCATGGGCACTCGGCGAGGATGTCGTGCAGCGCCTGGCTCGCCGCGAGCAGCCGTTCACGCGGATCGGCGGGCAGCGGGGGGCGCGGGAACCGCTGGGCGTGGCGTTCGAGCAGCAGGAGCAGCAACTCGTCCTTGTCACGCACGTAGTGGTAGAGCGCCATCGCCGTGCTCGACAGCTCCTGCGCCAGCCGGCGCATCGACAGGCTCTCCGGCCCTTCCTCGTCCAGGATGTGCTGGGCGGCCGTGAGGATGGCCTCCTGGGACAGGCGGGGCGGACGGCCGGTCCGGCCGGTGCGTCGGGGCTGAGACGTCATCCGTGTGTCTTCCTGTTGCTCGTGCCGGGTGCGGAACGGGGCGTCGGTCGTGGGGCGGTGGCGGCCCGGCCCGCGTACGTGGTCGCCCGGCCATGCCGTCGGCCGGCGGCCTCAACGGGGGTGCCGGGCGGCCGGCGGCGACGTCGTGCCCGGCTCGCCGGTCGGAACCTCCGTCGTCCGCGCCGTCGCCTGCGGGAGGTGACGCACGATCCAGTCGGCGGTGTCCCTGGGGGGCAGCGTAGCCGCCATGACGTGGACGCCGGACGGGGCCCGGCCCCTCGTGACCTCGTGCGCCGTGATCGAGGCGATCACCCCCACCAGTCCGGTCACGTCGGTGCAGTGCAGGAGCGCGCTCCTGCGTACGGGGGTGCCGTCGGCCGCCAGTCCCTCGAGTGTGCCGTACAGGACCTGGTAGGGGAAGCTCCCGGCGGCGTCCCGCAGACTCGCCCTGGCCAGTTCCCGGGCGGCGGCCATGAGCGCCCCGCCGTCGCCCGCCGCCGGACCGCGCAGGGCGAACCGGTCCAGGAAGGCGGGCACACCGGGCCCCTTCAGCACCTCGTGCCAGCTGGCTTCCTCGAGTCGCAGGAGGTAGGCCTGTTGCCGGAGTTCCTCGGGGAGGCTCCGGCGGACGGCGACGGCATGGGCCGGCGGTGCCGCCGGCGGCGCGGACACCTGGGGCACGGGAGGGGCCGCCTCGTCCCGCGGGCCTTCGCCGGCCCGCGTACCGCAGTCCTGCGGATGCTCGTCGCTGGGGAGGTCGATCGCCCGGCGCTTGCCGAGCAGACAGGAGACCGCCGTATGGGGCGGGATGGCGCCGAGACCGCCCCACCAGCCGCTGAAGCGGGTCGCGGAGTCGAGCCCGTCGGCCAGCCAGCGCGGCACCCAGCCGGCCAGGGTGCCCGAAAGACCGGTGAAGAGTACGGCCGAGCACGGCCCCGCCGGAGTGCGCGAGCCGCCGTCGTCCGTCATGCCGACGTAGTGGACGCCGGCCGCGAGGACCGCGGCGCGGACCCGGCCGCGGAGCGAGAACGCGGTACCGGAGCAGTCGAGCACGGTGGCACAGCCGCGGGTGAAGTGCAGCATGCTCTGGCTGTCGTGGGTGTCGACCACTGCGGCCTCCGCGCGGTCTCCGAGCGTCCGGGCGAACCGCCAGGCCCGGTCGGCGGAGCGCCCGCCGATCCGCAGCCGGTAGCCGCCCTGGGCGGCGAGGAAACGGGCCGCGGTCGCGCCGACGCGCCCGTACCCGCCGAGGATCCCGATCAGGGGTGCCGTGTCGATGCTCATGCGTGTTCTCCGGGGTGTGTCGGACGCCCGCCGAGCAGTCCCTCGACGATGTCCTCCAGGGCCTTCCGATGGGTGTCCCGCGCGGTGAGCGAGGGCCAGCGGTCGGCGAGCGAGGTCAGACGGGGGAAGGCGTCGGGGGGCAGGGTGGCGAAGACCTGTTCGCGCTGAGGGGGGCGGGTCAGTTCGGCGTGGTGCCGGCGGCTGGTCGTGCGGATCAGGAGGACGCCGACCGTGAAGTGCCAGATGGCCTGATGTGCCTGAGCCGCCTCTTCCGGGGTGAGACCGCACTCGACGGCCGCGTCGAGGAGCGCTTCCATGACCCACAGCGCCGACACGGCCAAGAGGTCGGGAGAGGCCAGGATCTCGTTGAGCAGGGGGTACTGGGCGAGGGTGTCGTGGAGCAGCTGGGCGGCCGCGAGAAGTCTCTCGCGCGGGTCCTCGGGCAGGACCGGCCGGGCACGGCCCCGGGACCGGGTGGCGACCAGCAGGAGCAGCAGCTCGTGCCGGTCGCGCACATGGTGGTAGAGGGCCATCGGAGTGATGGACAGCTCCTTGGCGAGCCGTCGCATCGACAGTCTCTGGGGGCCCTCGCTGTCGAGGATGTGCAGCGCGGCCCTGACGATCGTCTCCTGCGAGAGGGGTGCGGACCGGCGCGCTCCGCCTCTGCGCCCGTTCCGGGGCT
Source organism: Streptomyces sp. 63XJN7_1_ISO-PGPR-S23-121 (assembly GCF_056173025.1). Classification (NCBI taxonomy): domain Bacteria; kingdom Bacillati; phylum Actinomycetota; class Actinomycetes; order Kitasatosporales; family Streptomycetaceae; genus Streptomyces; species Streptomyces sp. 63XJN7_1_ISO-PGPR-S23-121. The sequence goes on from NZ_CM149653.1 coordinate 1,969,533, forward strand.
TCATCCCTGTTTCTCCCGTTCGAGTCGTGGAGCTGCCCGCTCACCGTTCCGGCCGCGGCCGGATCACTGCGTTGTGCTGGGCTCCTCGGGGCGGGGGTGACAACGACGAGAGCCCGGGCTACAGTTATTGTACGCGTATGACTTACAAGTATAAAAACTCTGGAGGTGCCATGAGGGAGTCGAGACGGAACCAGGGGCCGGGGCGGCCCGCGGTGGTGCCGGCCCGGGCGGCGGGGGGCACCGCCCCTGGATGAGACGGGCTCTGCCGAGCGCCGCCACGCGGTGCGGCGGACAGGGCCTGGGCGGCCCGGCCGACCCCCGTGCAAAAGCGCCGGGCCGCCTCGTATCGGCCGTCGTGGAGGCAATTGAATTCGGCCAGGAATCGCGTCGTGAAAAAGATTATCAGGTCAAGCCAAGGTAAAGACCCAACGATGCAATGAAATACTGTTGATGGGAGGAAGGGTCATAGGTAGAGTCCACCTCGGTTCGGCCGCTCTTGGGATTTCACGGGAGTCGCAGGGGTATTGAAGCCACCCGGGGAACGGTTAGTTTCGGGGGGTTACATCCTGTTGGAGGAAGGCTTCACAGGTATTCGCATGCCCGGATATCGCTCGGGCCTGCGCCTGGTAAAGCTGGTCGCCGCGTACGGTGTCGTCTTGTGGGGCTCTTCCGTGACGCGGGGTTGATATTCTCCTGTAATTATCCTCCGGGGGAACGGCCGAGTGTTTTCCGCCCTTGTAGTGGTCAATTTCGGTCAGTACCTCCGAGGAGGATGAACCGTGGTTTCCCTGTATCGGACAAGATTCGTGCGCACGAGTGTCGAGCCATTGGTCGCGGCAACTGCTCTCGCCGCCTCCGGCCTGTTCTCCACGTATGTCGTCTACGAAGCCGCGGACGGTTGGTCGGTGGCCGGCGGAGTGGCGGCGGAGATCATACTCAAACCGGACACCGTCCGCTGTACGAAGGACGGCACCACCGTCGAGCGTCCCTGGCGGGGCGACCCGTTGGCCCAGGTCCGTGAGTTCCTCGACGGCCTGGTCCTGGCCGACTGGCGAGCGTACGGCTGGAGCGCCTTCGAGCTCGCCTACGCCGTCGCCGGCCGCCCGGTCGACAACGACGTTCTGCTGCATCTCGTCGTTCCGCGTACGGAGACGCGTCTGTCGGGGAACCACGCCGTCGTGCGCGGTCTGGACCCCCGGGAGCTGAGCCTCACCGAGAAGACCCTGGCCAGCCTGGAACCGGTGGCGGACACCAGGGGCCGACCGGTCCGCGTGGACATCGAGGCCGGCGCTGACGCCTACCGCGACTCCGTGTCCACCGTCCTGGAACGCATACGCGCCGGTGGACTGCAGAAGGCCGTGGTCTCCCGGATCGTGCCCGTCACCTCCGACATCGACCTCCCGGCGAGCTACCTCGCCGGACGCCGCGCCAACACCCCGGCCCGCTCCTACCTGCTGAACATGGCAGGCGTCCAGGCCCTGGGCTTCAGTCCGGAGACCGTCGTGGAGGTCGAACCCGACGGCACCGTCTCCAGCCAGCCGCTGGCCGGCACCAGGGCCCTGACCGACGACGCGGACGAGAACCGGCGGCTGCGCGAGAACCTCCTCGCGGACCCGAAGGAACTCCACGAGCACGCCATCTCGGTCAAGGTCGCGGTCGACGAACTCGCCGGGCCCTGCAAGCCGGAGACGGTAGTCGTCCAGGAGTACATGGTGATCAAGGAGCGGGGCTCCGTGCAGCACCTGGCCTCCCGGGTGGTGGGCCGGATGCCGCGGCAGGCCGGTCCCTGGGACGCCTTCGCCGCCGTCTTCCCCGCCGTCACCGCCTCGGGCGTGCCCAAGCACTCCGCGTACGACGCCATCTCGGCCGTCGAACCACGCGAACGCGGCCTCTACGCGGGCACGGTGATGACGCTGGCCCAGGACGGCTCCATGGACGCCGCGCTCGCCCTGCGCAGCGTCTTCCGCAGCAACGGCGAGACCTGGCTGCAGGCAGGCGCCGGCATCGTCGAACAGTCCGAACCCGAGCGGGAACTGGAGGAGACCAGGGAGAAGCTGAGGTGTGTGGCCGACTGTCTGGTGGCGCCCGCGACCGAGCGCGGAGCACAGGCGCCGGACACCGCGCCCGACGAGCGTCTGTACGTCTGAATCACTGGCAGACACGGTCCGGTGACCGTGACCACGATCTCAGGAGGCGACAGGGCAATGCCGATAGCGGGGGAGCCCTTGAAAGTGCAACTGCTCGGACCGGTCCGTGCCTGGCGGCACGGCGGAGAAGTCGTCCTCGGGCCGCCCAAGCAGCGAGCCGTGTTCGCGCTGCTCGCCGGCCGGGCGAACGACGTCGTGAGTGTGGATCACATCATCGACGCGGTGTGGGGCGGAGACATCCCGCAGACGGCGGCCAACGGCGTCCACACCTACGTGGCGGGGCTCCGCCGGATCCTCGAGCCGGAGCGCAGCAGACGGGAGAGCGGCGATCTGCTGATCTCGACCGCCGGCGGCTACGCCCTGCAGACCGATCCCGGGGCGGTCGACGCCACGCTCTTCGCCCGCCGCCACGCCCAGGCGCGGCGCGCACGCGCGGAAGGCAGGCTCCAGGAAGCGCTGGACACCGCCGAATCCGCACTGTCCCTGTGGCACGGGGAGGCGCACTCCGGCGTTCCCGGACCGTTCGCGGCGATGGAGCGGACGCGGCTCCAGGACCTCCGGCTCACGGCCGTCGAGGAGTGGGCCGCCGACATGCTGGCGGCGGATCGCCCCGTGGAGGCGGTCACCGTGCTGCTCGGTGCCGTGGCCGAGGAGCCGCTGCGTGAGAAACTGCGCTGCCTGCTGATGACGGCGCTGTACCGCTGCGGACGTCAGGCACACGCCCTGGAGGTCTACGCCGAGACCCGGCGGTTGCTGCGGCACGAACTCGGCATCGACCCCAGTGCCGAACTGCGCACGCTGCACCAGCAGATCCTGACCGGCGGCCCGGTCACCTCGAGCCGGGCCGCCCGCACGGGCACCGTCGCCACCGCGAGCGACCCGGCGTCCGCCCCGGAGCCGGCCACGCCCCGTATGGTGCTCGCTGAGACGCCCAGACCCGCACAGCTTCCCCCGGTGGCAAGGGGGTTCGTCGGGCGCACCCAGGAGCTGGTGCAGCTGGCACGGCTGCTCACCGAGAACGACAGGTGGGGGGCATCCACCCCCATCGTCGTCATCGACGGCCCGGCCGGAGCGGGCAAGAGCGCCTTCGCGCTCGAACTGGCCCACCGGCTGGCGAAACACTTCCCGGACGGGCAGCTCTACGTCGACCTGTGCGGGACGAGCATGGAGGGCCGTTCGCTGAGCGCCTCCGAGGCCCTGCTCCAGGTGCTGCGCAGCCTCGGGGTGGACGACGCCCGCATTCCCGCGGACGCGGCGAGCCGCGCGACGCTGTACCGGAGTCTGCTATACGGCAAGCGCGTCCTCGTCATGCTCGACGACGTGCTCAGCGCCGACCAGTTGCGGCCGCTGATCCCGGGCGGCTCCTCCTGTGTGCTCAGCACCGGCCGGCAGCGCCTGGGCGGCCTCGCCGTCCGTGACGGTGCGCATCTGCTGCGGCTCGACCCGCTCGGCACCCAGGATGCCCTGGCACTGCTCCGCTGTCTCAGCGGGGACCGGCTGCGACGTCAGGAGACCGTGGCCAGGCGGCTGGTGGGGCTCTCCGGCGGGCGGCCCCTGGCACTGCGCATGATGGCCGAGACGCTCGCGGCCAACCCGGACGTGCCCCTTGCGGCACTGGTCGAATACTTCGCCGAGGAACACGGCCGGCTCGACCGGCTGGCGTCCGGAGGTGACGCCTCCACCAGCCTGCACGCCCTGTTCGAGACGTCGTACCAGGCGCTGCCCGTTGAAGCGGCGCGGATGTTCCGGCTCCTCGGGCTCCTCAGCGACGAGTCGATCACCGTGTCGGCGGCGGCCGAACTGACCGGCACGACCAGGTCGGAGGCGGCCGGGACGCTGATGCTGCTCGCGCGCCGCCATCTGCTCGTCGAGACCGGCCGGGGCACGTACCGGTTCCACGAGCTGATGCGGCTCTACGCGGCCGAGTGCGCCGAACGGGAGCCGCTGACCCACCGCAGCGCCGCTGTCGCACGTCTGCTGCAGGCGACCGCCTCGGTCGCCTGACGGTCGTCCCGCCGGGACGACGGCGGAACGTCCGCACCCGTCCGGTGTGCGGACGTTCCGGCACCGCGCGGCGCACCACGTCCGAGGCAGCGCGCCGGCCGCCGTGGGTCCGGGGCACACGCGTGCCCGGGGCCGGCGGGCCGGTCCCCGACGGGACGCCGCGGGCGTTAGAGACCGTTCAGAGCATCTGTAGGCGGCTGGAGCAGAGTGGTCGCCATGGACGGTAATCAGGTGGCATTACTCCTCTTCGACCTCGCGTTCATCCTCGTCCTGGCCCAGGGACTCGGGCACATGGCCACTCGGATCGGACAACCACCCGTGGTGGGCGAGATCCTCGCCGGCGTGCTCCTCGGGCCGACCCTCCTCGACGGGGCGGTCTCCGACATCCTGTTCCCGCGCGAGATACGGCCGCTGCTGAGCGCGATGGCCGACGTCGGCGTCACCCTGTTCATGTTCGGAGTAGGACTGGAGATCGAACGCCAGGCGCTGCGCGGCCGAAGGCGGATGGCCGCGGTCGTCAGCCTCGGATCGACGGCGGTGCCGTTCGTCCTCGGCACCGGACTCGGCTACCTCCTGCTGCGGAACCACGAGACCGACCAGAAGGCCGCGTTCATCGTCTTCATAGGCCTGGCCGTGTCCGTGACGGCCTTCCCCGTACTGGCGAGGATCCTCTCCGACCGCCGGCTCGCCGTCACCACGCTCGGCGGCATCGCACTGGCCTCCGCGGCCCTCGTGGACATCGTCGCCTGGGCCGCCCTGGCCGGAGTGCAGGCCGCGATCGGAGGCGGGGGCGCCCACTGGCGGGTGGCCCTCATGATCCCGTTCGTCCTGGTGCTGGCCCTGGTCGTACGCCCCTGGCTGCGCCGCCGCACGCTCCCGGGCGACGGCCGCGCGCCCGGGGCGTCCTGGTGGTACGCGCTGGTGCTGATCGGCGCCCTGCTCTGCGGCGCGGCCACCGAGGCCATGGGCATGCACTACATCTTCGGTGCCTTCCTCTTCGGCCTGATCATGCCGCGCGAGGGCGCGGACCGGCTGCGTGCCGACCTCATGCAGCGCACCCGCACCGTGACCTCCGTGCTCCTTCCCGTCTACTTCGTCGTCGCCGGACTCAAGGTCGACCTCAGGGGGTTCGGCTGGGCGCAGTCCGCCGAACTGGCCGCCGTCCTGCTGGTCGCCGTGCTCGGCAAGTTCGGCGGGACGTACCTGGGTGCCCGGAGCACGGGGCTGCCCGCCAGGGCCGCCACGGCGCTCGCCGCGCTGATGAACACCCGCGGCCTCACCGAGTTGGTCATCCTCGGCGTCGGACTCCAGGCCGGGCTGCTCGACGGCGGGCTGTACTCCCTGCTGGTCGTCATGGCACTGGTGACCACGGCGATGACCGGTCCTCTGCTGACCCGGACGTACGCGAAGCCCGTTATCGTGCCGGACACCACGCCCGGACCGCCGGCCCGCTCCGCCTCCGTCACCCCCGCCGCATAGCGGAAGCGGGGCAAGGACAAGAAGGAGACGCAGACATGCTCTCGGCCGAACTCCGGGAATCAGTCCGCCCCGACAGCCGCCGTCGGGACCGCCCGGCCGGGTCGGACCGGACACTCGACGGACTCTTCACCCGGGCCGCCCGGCGCCACACACGGGCCGTCGCGGTACGCGAGGGGCCGTACACCCTCTCGTACGGCAAGGCCGACCTCCTCTCCGCCCAGCTCGCCACGGCGCTGCTGAGCGCCGAGGTGCAGCTGGGGGACCCGGTCGTCGTGCACTGCGCCGACCACCGGCAGGCGCTCGTGGCCCACTTGGCGGTCATCAAGGCGGGCGGGGTCTGCGTCCCCGTGCCCCGCGACCTGCCCGCCGGACAGACCCGGCGAATCGCCGTCGTCAGCGGCGCCGGCACGGTGCTGTGCGGCCGCGCGACCCAGAAGGCGTGGCAGCACGACAACTGCCGGCGACGGCTCGTCCTGGACGACCCCGAGCTGTGGAAGCGGCTCGGGGCGCGCCCCGTCGACCGGGCGCTGCCGCGCTCCGCACCCGCCGAGCCCGCTTATCTGCTGGCGGCCGGGGAGAACGGGGCCTGGAACTCGGGACACCTCGTGGACCACCGGGCGTGGCTCCTGGCGATGGCCGCCAGGGCCGCGCAGATCGGCCCCGGCGGCCGGTCGGTCGCCGTCGCCGAACCCCCCACCGGGCCGGCCACCCTGTCCGCGATGTGGTGGGCCTTCGGATCGGGCGTCACCCTGCACGCGCGGACCGGTGGACCCGTCGCGGGCCTCGACGGGGGCGTCGCGGTGTACGACTCGGAGGAGTACGCGCGGGCGCTCGACGGCCTGGCGCGGGAACCCCGCCCACCGCGGCCCGGGCTGGTCCTCCTCGTGGGCGCCCCCTGCGTGCCCGAACTCGTGGCCCGGCACGTCGAGATCCTGCCCACCACGGCCCTGCGCGCCGAATTCGCGCCCGGCGGGAGCGTGCTGCCGTGGGGGGTGAGCACGTACCCGGCGGGACAGGGCACGCCCCCCGGCGGCAGCCCGGTGATCGGGGCGGCCCCCGGTGTGCGGCTGAGCGTGCGCGGCACCCTCGGGGAGCACCTCCGCACCGGGCAGGCGGGAGAGGTGTGCGCCCGGGGGCGGGCTCTGCCCTTCGACCTCATCGGCTCCGGCTCCGACCCCGTCCCCGGCCGCGGAGGAGCCTTCCTCCGTTCCGGCTTCGCCGGACGGCGGAACCCGGACGGGGGCGTGGTGCTCACGGGCCTCAGCGGCGCGGGCACTCGCCAGGACCGCACGGGCGGAGAGGACGAGGAGGCCGCGGCCCGGCGGGCCGCGGCCTCCGTGTTCTTCAGGCCGGCGCGCCGGGCCGGGCCGTGATCCACTGCCACTGGGTGTACGAGTCCCAGCCGAACTGCGCCCCGTGCCGGGCGCCGTTGCCCGAGGCGCCGAAGCCGCCGAAGGGCACCACCGCCTGGTGGTTGACGGTCTGATCGTTGATGTGGATCATGCCCGTCCGCAACCGGTCGGCCAGCCGGAGCCCTCGCTCGAGCGAACCCGTCCGAACAGCCGCCACCAGGCCGTACTCGGTGTCGTTGGCGACGGCCACCGCCTCCTCCTCGTCCCGGACGACGACGACCGGCGCCACCGGGCCGAAGATCTCCTCGGTGAAGGCGGGCATGTCGCGCGTGATCCGGGTGAGCACGGTCGGCGGGTAGAACGGCCCGTCCGGGACGCCTCCGCACCGCACTTCGGCACCGCCCGCGACGCTGTCGCGGACGATCGCGTGGGTGCGCCGCAGTTGACGGGCGTCGATCACCGGGCCGAGGTCGACCGGGCCGGTCCACGGATCGCCGACGGTGAGCCGCCGGGCCTCCTCCACCAGCCGGCGTACGTACTCCTCGGCGACCGACGTGTGCACGACGTGCCGTCCGGCCGCCATGCAGATCTGGCCCTGGTGGAAGAAGGACGCGAAGGCGCCCGCCGCGGCGGCCGTTTCCAGATCGGCGTCGTCGAGCACGATCAGCGCGTTGTTGCCCCCGAGTTCCAGTGAAACCCGCTTGAGGGCCCGCCCCGCCGCGGCTCCCACCTCCCGGCCGACCGCGGTGGAGCCGGTGAAGGACACCATCGCCACGGCCGGGTCGGACGTCAGCGCGCCGCCCGGGACCGCGTCGCCCGGCAGCACGTGCAGAACACCCTCCGGGAGCCCCGCCTCCTCGAACAGACGCGCCACGACAAGGCCGCCGGAGACCGGTGTACGGACATCCGGCTTGAGGACCACGGCGTTGCCCAGGGCGATCGCCGGGGCCACCGAACGCAGGGCGAGCAGCAGCGGTACGTTCCACGGGCTGATCACCCCGACCACGCCGAGCGGCACCCGGCGGGCCACGCTCGACCGGTCCGGTCCGCAGGGCAGGACCTGGCCGTGCGGCTGGGTCGGCAGCGCCGCCGCCTGCAGGAGTTCCTCCGCCGCGTCCGCGATCTCGGTCTCCGCCTTCGCCCGTACCGCACCACCCTCGCGGACCAGCCACTGGACGACCTCCGCACGGTGTTCCTCCAGCACGGACGCCGCACGCCGCAGGACGGCCGCGCGGGTGGCGGCGGGCAGGGCGCCCCACGCCCGCTGGGCCCGTGCCGCGCCGACCGCGGCACGGGCGACGTCCGCCGCGTCGGCGACACCGACCTGGGCGAGCGTTCTCCCGGTCGCCGGTTCGACCACCTCGGCGACGGCGTCGCCGGACGCGGGCCGCCAGCCGTCGCTGAACACCGTCCCGGCCAGCCCCGCCGTGTCGACCAGGGTCGTCATGGTTTCCTCCTGACGTTCGGATGGGTTCTCACCTGCCTCCGCGCCTCCGCGCGCCGATCAGGGGCTGTCGGCGTGGCTCGTGACGGGGGCGTCGATGAGGACGGGTTCCGTTCCCGCGGCGGCACGCGCCACCGCCTCCGCGAGGTGGCCGGTCGAGCGGGCCCGCACCGCGGTGATGCCGAAGAACTCGGCGACGCGGGTGAAGTCGAGTTCCGGCGGTGTGAGATCCAGGCCGTCGGGACCGCCCGGTGCCGCGCCCCCGAGGCCCAGCAGGTCCGTGGCGGGCGTCAGATCGAGCCGTGGTGGTGTGAGCTCCAGGCCGCCGTCGCCGCGGCGCGCGGCCCGGCTCCGCCGCCACCGGGCGGCCGTCTCCTTCAGGGTGCGGTACTCGCCGTTGTTCATCACCACGAAGGTGACCGGGACGCGGTAGTGAGCGGCGCTCCACAGCCCCTGGAGCCCGAAAAGGGTGCAGCCGTCGCCGAGCACGGCGACCACCGGGCGGCTGGGGTCCCCCATCCGGGAGCCGATCGCCGCGCCGATGCCGGAGCCGAGCCCGCCGCCCACCGTGTGGACATAGGAACGGGGACGTTCCAGCGGCAGGAGACTGCGCAGCAGCAGCCCGCTGGTGATCGCCTCCTCCACCACGACGGAGTCCGCCGGGAGCCCCGAGACGACGGCGTGCGCGGCGGCCAGCGGGTCCATCGGGGCGTCACCGAGACCCGCCAGCGCGCGCTCGCGCACCCGTGCACGGGCGGCCTCGTGGGCAGGGCCGATCGCCTCGATGCGCGACCGGGCCTCCGGCACCTTCCCGGCGAGCTGCGAGGCGAGCGCCGCGAGCGTGGCCCGGACCCCACCGACCAGGCCGAGCGCGACGGGGAAGGTCCGCCCCGGCTCGCCCGGGTCGCTGTCGAGCTGGATGACGTCCGTGCCGGCCGGAATCGGCGATCCGGGTTCGTAGTGGTGCGCCATGAACGCCCGGGTGCCGGCGATGAGCACCACGTCATGGCCTTCGAGGGCGGCCCGGATCGCCGAGTAGCGGGCGTCGAGCATGCCCGCGTAGAGCGGATGCACGGTGGGGAAGTCCACACCGTCGTGCATCGGCTGGTGGAAGACGGCCGCCCCGGACGCCTCGGCGAGTGCCACCAGCTCGGCCACGGCGCCGTCGCGTCCGACCCCGTCACCGGCGACGATGGCCGGCCGCTTCGCGGCGGCGAGCCGTTCGGCGGCCTCCGGCCATCCGGCGGCGGGGCCGAGGCCGCCGAGCCGGGACCTCGGCGCGGGCGGGGCGACCGGTGTCTCCTCCTCCAGCAGGTCCATCGGGATGGAGAGGAAGACCGGGCCCGCGGGCGGCTGGACGGCCAGCGCGAAGGCCCGGCGGAGCATGGCGGTGAGGTCATGGGCGTGCTGGACGTCGAAGGTGTGCTTGACCGCCGCCCGGGCGATCCCCACCAGGTCACCGGAGAGCATGGGGTCCTGTGCCAGGTGACGGCGGTCCTGCTGTCCCGCGGTCACCACCAGCGGCGTACGCGACCGGCCGGCGTTGAGGAGCCCGACCATGCCGTTGGCGAGTCCGGCGGCGATGTGCAGGCTGACGAAGGCGGGGCGGCCGGTGGCCCGGGCGTACCCGTCGGCCATCGCGACCACGGATGCCTCCTGCACCCCCAGGACGTACTGGAGGTCGGGGGCCGCCGTGACCGCCTCGACGAAGGGGAGTTCCGTCGTGCCCGGATTGCCGAAGACCCGGGTCACGCCTTCGTCGCGCAGCACCTCCAGCATCGCGTCGACGGGCTTCACGAGCCGCTTCCCGTCCGCCGCTCCGGGGACGTGCCGGCGCTGAACCGGTCCACCTTGTCGATGACATCGGCGCTGTACAGCCGTAGTGCCTGTTCCAGCGCGAACTCGGCGGCATAGGCGCGGAGGTGGTCCATCGGCTCCTCGGCGACATTGATCATGTGCCGGTTCGGGATCACGGCCGGGCTCGCCAGGCGCGCGACCGCCGCCTCGATGCTCGCGTCCATCAGCTTGGGGTCGACCACCTCGTCGCAGACGGCCCCCGCCTCCGGCTCACGCGCCCAGAGTTTGCGACCGGACAGGATCACCTGCCGCGACAGCCGCCCGCCCGCGAGCGAGGTCAGCCGGAGGTTGGCCATGCCCGGCACGATGCCCTCCTGGGCCGCCGGAAGGCTGAAGTAGGAGTCGGCGGCGGCGACGACGTGATCGACGGCGAACAGCATCTGCATGCCGCCGCCGATCGCGAAGCCGTCGACCGCGGCCACCCACGGCTTCTCCACCAGGGGCCGCGGCCACGCGCCGTCGACCCGGACACCGCGGATCAGCTTGTGCAGATGGCCGAGTTCGCGGCGGAGCAGGAAGTCCACGAACGAGATCCGCCCCTGATGCAGGTCGACCAGGTTGATCCCGGCGCAGAAGACCCGGCGACCCTGGTAGCGCGGGTGGGTCATCTTTCCGCCGCGCAACACCCCGACCTTGACGCGGTCGTCGAGCAGGGCGAGGTCGACGGCCGTCTCCAGGTCGTCCACGAGCCGGTTGTCCTCGGCGTTGAGGAAACGGCCGTTGCAGAGGGTGATGTGAGCCGCCCGGTCGACGCGTTCCAGCCGTACGGTGCCCAGGTCGAGGCTCCCCGCCCGGTCGAACTCGCCCAGCAGCGAGCGGGCGCGCTGGGTGGGCCGCAGCAGGGCGCGCATCAGATGAGGGCCGGCCTGCGGCGACCGCAGCACCCAGTGGAAGAAGATGCCCTGGTCGATCTCCCGTCCGTCCTTGTCGGCCTGCGTCGCGCACTCGCGTTCCGCCGCCATCTGTGCCTCGGTCGGGGTGAGGCCGGGAAAGGCCTCGGACGCGGCCATCACCAGCTCCGACAGCGAGTGTTGCTCCCGCAGGCCCCCGGTCAGCTCCTGGTAGACCCGCTCGGCGTGCAGTTCCAGGAACGCGCTGCGCACCCGCCGCTGGTCGTCCATGACCTCGGCGGCGAGCTGCTGCCGGCCCGGGTCCCGCCCGGCCTTGGCCGGGAGTTCCGCGAGCAGCTTCTCGGCCTCGGCCGTGTACGTCATCAGGGCGTTGGCGTCGGCCAGCAGCGACCCGCTGAGGACCGGTGTCCGCGCGGACCACTGCGCCGGACCCACCACGGGATGCGCCGTCATGTTCCCCACTCCCTTCGTGCCGCTCATCACGCGTTGCCCCGGGCGCCCGCGAACTCGCCCCTCGTCCGGCGCAACGTCCGTTCGCAGGCGGCGAGATGCTTGCCCAGCGCCTCGTCGAAGACGGTCGCACCGGCCTCGTTGACGAGCTGTCGGCGGATCGCGAGCTCGGCGGGGTCCAGCCGTGCAAAGCGGCCGGCCAGCCGTGCGGCGACCGCGGCCGGGTTCTTGGCGGTCTGGTCGATCAGGCCGACGGCCAGTGCCCGCTGCTCGGAGAGCTCGGCGCCGAACAGCGCGAGCCGGCGGGCGTGGAGGCCGCCGAGCTGGTTGGTGAGGCGGTGCAGAACCATGCCCGCCCAGACGCCGTCGTGGGTCACCGGCACGGCAATACGCAGCCCGGGCGCGCCGATTCGGTGGTCGGCGGTGAGGAGCACGTCGAGGGCGGGGCCGCTGCAGACGCCCTCGACGGTGGCGATCTTGGCGAACCGCCCCTGTTCGAGCCGCCGCAGGGCCTTCTCCCAGCGGCTCACCACGTCGATGCCGACGTCGCCGGGCCAGTTCTCCGCCGGGCCCGTGCCGTGCAGCCGGATCACGGCGCTCGTCGTGCCACCCGCGTCCTCCAGGCGGTCGCAGAGCGCGTTGACGTCGGCTACCAGCAGGGGGCACAACGGGCGCGTGCTGTCGATGTCGAGGGTGTGGGGGGCCGGGGCGAGGTCCGAGGAAGACATGTCCGAGTCCTGATCGTCGGTGGTGGGAATGGCCAGGAAGAGCCGAAGGCGAGAACACCCGAGGCGGGTCGTGGAGGAGATGCGGCACGGGGCCGGTCAGTAGCGGACGAGCGCCGTCTCGAGCGTCGAGCCGGGGCCCATCGTCATGAGGACGCCGTAGTCGCCGGAGCGCGCCAGGCCCTCCCGCAGCTGCCGCTCGTACGAGAACAGGAAGGAGCCGCTTGAGAGGTTGCCGTAGTCGCGCAGCACGCCGGTCGTGTGCCGTACGTCGTGCCGGGTGAGACCGAGATTGACGGACACCGAGTCGATGACCTTCTTGCCCCCGGAGTGCACCAGCCAGTGCGCGATCCGGCTGCGCCGGAGTCCGGTCCCGCTGAGCAGGGCCGAGACGACGCGCTCGGCGTGCGCGCCCACCACGTAGGGCACGTCGCGGTCCAGGTAGAAGCTGAACTTGCCCTGCTCGTCGTCCCAGTCGTACCGCATGGCGTCGACGGCGTCGGGAACGATGCAGCTGGCGTACTTCAGTACCTGCGGACCGGCCTTCTCAGGGTCGTGCGAGACGGCGATCGCCGCGGAGCCGTCACCGAAGAGGCTGTTGACCACGGAAGTGCGCATCGTGCCGTCGAAGACGTACGCGGCCGAGCACACCTCGATGCACACCATCATGGCGATCCTCCCCGGGTTGGCCGAGGCCCAGCCGGTGGTCGCGTTCAGGGCATTGAGGCCGGCGTTGCAGCCCATGCCCACGATGTCGAGACGGCTGCAGTCGGTGGGAATGCCCAGTTCCCGGATGAGCAGGGCACTGAAACCGGGTGTCAGCAGACCGGTCGAGGTCACACAGACCAGATACCCGATGTCGCTGACCGCGGCTCCGGTCTGCTTCAGGCACGACTGAAGTGCGCGGGCGCCCATCTCGATGCCCCGGGCCTTGTGCTTGGCGAGCAGTTCGCCCTGCGCCTCCGTCCGCGGTCGGCCGTCCTCACCATGCGGTGGAACGGTCAGGAACCGCCGGTCTATCGCACTGTTGAGGAAGACTGAACGAATTCGTTCGTCCTGGATCCCGTACATTTCCAGGAGGTCTTGCTGGGAATAGGCGGAATCCGGGGTCGCGGTTCCGACGCCCAGAATGGCCGGGCCGCTCCGCGTTGCCGCCCAGGTGGCCGTGTCTTCACTGAGGATCATTATCGTGCCCCTCGCTCATGTCGGTGGACAGGCCTTCGATACTCTGTGAAAGAGTCACGGCCTCAGCGTAGTTGAACAATTCGGAGCTGCGGACACCCCTCCTTGTGTGAAGAGGGTCACCGTGCCCGCTAGGGGTAATAGGGGGCTGAATCCGAAAAGGCTTCGGCGAGTAAGGGTTCGGGTCCTGATGTGTTCTGCGGCGTCTCCAGGAATACCGGGAGATCGGTGCGATTCCGTACCCGGAGTTTTCGGTAGACCTGGGTCAGATGCTGTTCGACCGTGCTCACGGTGATGCACAGCCGCTGCGCTATGTGCCGGTTGCTGTGGCCCTGTGCGGCCAGCGCCCCGACCCGCCGCTCGGCCGCGCTGAGGTCCGCCGCGCGGTCGCCTCCGAGGCGGGGGCCCCCGGAGACGGCGCCGGCCGACGTGGTGTCCGCGAGACCCGGCTGCAGGGATCGGGCGAGGCGCTCCGCGTGGCACTCCCGGGCCGTCCGCCACGCGCGGCGCAGGGCCGGCCTGGCCCGCCGCGAATCGCCGGTGGCGGCGTAGGCGCTGCCGAGGTCGGCCAGGATGTGGGCGAACTCGACCCGGTCACCGGCCGCCTGCGACGCCTCTGCGGCGTCGGTGAGCAGTGGTGGCCGCTCGTGCGGCTCCAGTGTCGCGGCCAGCTGCCGCAGCGCCCGGCCGAGGGCGCGCTCGTCGTCGGCGGGCAGGCCGTCGAGCTGTTCCTCCAGGAGCGATCGCGCCTCGTCCCGGCGGTCGAGCCGCACGAGGGCCTGGGCGGCGTCGATTCGCCACGGCACCTGGCGGGGTCCGTCGGCGCGCCAGTCGCGCAGGAGCCGGCCGCAGGTCCTGAAGTCGCTCAGCGCCGCGTAGGGCCGGCCGACCGCCAGGTGGTACTGCCCGCGCGCCCGCAGGTACCGAAGGCCGAACGGCGTCTCGAGCAGCGTGGCCGGTGCCGGCATGTCCAGACACACGGCGGCGTCCTCCAGGCGCCCGGTCTCCACCGCGGTGGTGAGCAGACAAGCGAGTGGCGCACCGGCCAGCACACCCCAATGCGCCCTGGAACTCTCGTCCAGCGCCGCGGACGCGAACTCGCCCGCCGCCCGCAGGTCACCCCGGAGCAGCGCGGCGTCGGCGCGCGCCGCCGTGAACAGACCCTGCCAGTCCGGTCCGCCATGGCCCGCCGCGTCCGCGAGCATCGGCAGGCACCACGGTGCCACCGTCGCCAGGCGTTCGGGCCTGGCCAGCGCGAGCAGGCCCAAGGAGATCCTGGACAACGGCTCGTCGGTGCGCAGGCCCTGCCACAGGTGATCGCCCGGCACCGCCTGATCGTCCCGTACGGCCGTGAGCACGGTGCCGACGAGGGAGGCGCCGACTGGAGGGTCGTCGGGCGCGGAGGCCGGGGCACCGGTGGCCGTGCGGCGGCGCCGGGCGGGGTAGCACAGTTCCAGACAGGCGCGCGCCGCACCGAGTTCCGCGGCCACCGGTCCGGTCCCCGTCGCGGCGAGCCGGTCGAGCGTCGTGCCCGCCTCGTCCACCCGGCCGTGCCACAGGAGGTACTCGAGCACGGCCAGGGACTGACGTTCCGTCAGCAATCCCTGGTGCACGGCGTCCGTGAGCGGGCCGAGGTGGCGCACGGCGCGTGCGGGTTCGACGCGCCATTCGGCCTCGGCGAGCACCGCACGGCTCACGGCGCGCTGCTGCTCGTCGTCCGCGAGGGAGTGGGCCAGTTCGAGGCAGTCGAGGGCGAAGCCGACCTGGCCGCTGGCGGTCGCGCTGGCGGCGGACTCGCGGAGCACGGCCGGCGCCCACGGCTCACGGGTCTCCCCGGCGGCGATGAGCTGGTGGGCGATCGAGGTGCAACGGCCACCCTCATCGTGCAGCATCGCGGCGGCGCGCCGGTGCCACGCGATGCGCCCGGGCGCTCCGAAGTCCCTGAGGACGGCTTCCTGGGCGGCCCGGTGCCGGTAGCGGCCCCGGTGCAGCAGACCCGACTCGTCGAGCAGCTCGACGAGCGCGCGGGCCTCGATCGTGCCGACCCCGGCGAGCCGGGCGACGAACTCCGTACGGTGCGTCTCCCCGACCACGGCCACGGCCCGGGCCACCGCGAGTACGTCCGGTTCGAGGCGGTGCAGGCAGCTCACGACTCGTTCGGCGAAGCGATCGCCCACCACCAGACCGGTGGGCGGATCCGTGCGCGTCGACCGGGTGGACGCCTCCCAGTCCTCGGCCAGCGCCCTGACGAGCAGTGGGTTGCCGCCGGTGACGGCGAACGCGCCCGCGGCGAGACTGTGCGCCACATGGGCGTCGAGGTCGTGAGCGAGCAGGGCCGCGACGCCGTCGCAGGTGAGCGGGGCGAGCCGGATCTGAGTGCAGTACGGATGGCGGGACAGCTCGGTGCGCAGGTCCGCCTGCCGGGACCCGGAGCGGTCCTGGTCGCCGAGGACCAGCATGATGCGCGACCGCCGCAGCCGCCGGGCGAGGAAGAGCAGGCACTGCAGGGAATCGGTGTCGGCGTGGCAGACGTCGTCGACTCCGATGAGCAGCGGCTCCTCGCCGCTCATGTCGAGGAAGATCCGGGAGACGCCCTCCAGGACCTCGGGCCCGACCGTGCCGTCCGCACGGACCCCGCCGCCGATGACGGCCTCGGCCCGTTGGGCGTACCCGGCGTCGGCGCCGTGCAGGAGCTGGCTGAGCAGGCCGAAGGGCAGGTGCCGTTCGGTCGGCGAGGCGGCGGCGCCGAGGAAGCGCACCCGGGCACCCGCCACCCGTTCCGCGAAGGTGTGCAGCAGTTCCGTCTTGCCGACCGCCACCGGGCCCCGGAGGACGACGACGCTGCCGGATCCGTGCAGACAGTTCTCCAACAGGTCGGACAGCTGCGTGAGGTGGGTTTCCCGCTCGACCAGCACCATCCGTGTGCACCTCCTCGGGCCGTGACGGCTCCAGTCTGCGTGGAGCCCTCTGAAGGAGTGCTGGACGTTTCCTCCCCGAGGCCGGCGCGGTGTGCGCAGGGGGGTGCGCGAGTCCGCGCACATGACGGACCGGCCGCGCGGAAGCCGCCCCGCGTGGCCGGTCGGGTGGTGGATGAGGTGGAGGGCGGGCGTCAGCTCCGCTCCGCCGGAGTCACGTCCTCCCTCCGCGTACCCGGCCGGTGCCCGGATCCGCCGTCCTCGCGGGCCGCCGGGCCCGGCAGGGGGCTCGGGCTCGTACGGGGGAGGAGGAACACGGCGACGAGGACGGCGAAGACCAGCAGGCCGCTGTTGGACGCGAAGACCCTGCCGTACCCCTCGGTGAGCCGTAGGGCCGCGGAGTCCGATACGGGGGCGTTCGACGTGGCGGCGGCCGCGACCGTGCTCATGGCGGCCAGTCCGATGCTGCCGCCGAGCTGGCGGGCGCTGTTGAGCAGGCCCGACGCCATTCCGGCCTCGTTCGGGGCGACCCCGGCGGTCGCCGCGTTGGCGATCGGGACGAGGAGCGGCCCGATGCCGAAGCTGGTTACCAGGGACGGACCGAGGACGTCGACGGGGAAGGTGCCGGTGGGCCTGATCAGGCTGAACCAGTACATCCCGGCGGCACCGATGATCCCGCCCACGATGAGCAGCTGCCGGGGCGAGAACCGGGCGAGCAGTTTCACGGCGTACAGCGATCCCACGACGAGGCCCAGGCAGAACGGCAGGAATGCGAGGCCGGCACTCAGCGCGCCGAACCCGAGGACCTGCTGGAGGTAGAGGGAGACGAAGTAGAAGGAGGTGAAGATAGTGATGGAGACCATCATCATGTAGAGGTTCGCACCGGCCACCGACCGGTTGGTCAGCATCCGCAGCCGCAGCAGCGGTTCCTTGGCGGCGGTGCCCTCGTAGACGAAGAAGCCGGTCAGCAGGACCGCCGCGACGGCCAGACCGCCGATCGTGCTCGCCGAACCCCACGACTCGGTCTCGGTCCTGACGAGCGCGAAGACCAGCAGCGACGTGCCCAGGGTGGCCAGGATCGCACCGACCACGTCGAGCCTGCGGGCGGTGTCGCCCGCACCGGCCGCCGCCACGTGGCGGCGCGCGAGCCACATGCCGACCAGCGCCATCGGGACGTTCACCAGCATGACCCAGCGCCAGTCGAGGTATTCCGTGAGCAGACCGCCCACCACGACGCCGACGGCGGCGCCGCCGGCCGTGACGGCGCTGTACACGCCGAGGGCCCGGCCGCGTTGCGGCCCGGCCGGGAAGCTCGTCGTCAGGACCGCGAGCGCCGCTGGGGCGATCAGTGCAGCGCCCACCCCCTGCACGGCACGCGCGGCGATCAGCTGGCCCGGATCCTGCGCGAGGCCGCCCAGGAGCGAGGTGATGCCGAAGAGCGCGAGACCGATCAGGAGAAGCGGCCTGCGGCCGAACCGGTCGGCGGCCCGTCCGCCCAGGAGCAGCAGTCCGCCGAAGGTGAGCGTGTAGGCGTTGACCACCCAGGACAGCCCCGACTCGTCGAAGCCGAGCGCCGTCCGCATCGAGGGCAGTGCGACGTTCACCACCGAGACGTCGAGCGAGACCATGAGCTGGGCTACGGAGACGGTCCACAGGACCCCTCCGGGGCTGACGGCCCGTTCCTCTCGTGCCGATTTTTTGTACATGTAAAAATTTTAGACCGGCGTGGGTGCCTTGTCGAGCGGAAACGGAGGGGCCCGTACGGGCGGCGCCGGGCGGGCCGGGAACTCATGCTCCGTACGTACGGGCGGAGCCCAGCAGCTCCGCGGTGAGCCGCGCGGTGGGTCGCACCGCCGCGCAGCAGCCCGCCGCCCAGGCGAGTGCCGCCCGGTGCTCGTGGGCGCTGAAGTCCGCGACCGCGTCGGCCGCGAGGAAGACCTCGAGGTTGTGGCTGAACGCGTCCACAGCCGTGGTGACACAGCCCAGATGCGCGTACACGCCGCAGATCACGAGCTGGTCGCGGCCCAGCTGCCGCAGCTGTCGCTCCAGGCCGGAGCCGAAGAAGGCGCTGTAGCGCCAGGCGGACAGCACGGTGCCGTCGACGTCCGGGGCGAGTTCGCGCACGATGGCCGCGTCCTCCAGGACGTCGTCGAGGCCCTTGCCCCAGAAGTCCGTGAGCAGTCCCCGTTCGCCCGGCGCCTGGGTGCCGGGCTGCACGGTGTGGACGACCGGCACGCCCAGCCCGCGGCACGTTGCCAGCAGGGCCGAGCAGTTGGCCAGGAGAGGGTCGAACGGGGACGTGCCGCGGGGGTAGGGCCGCAGGAAGAAGCCCTGCATGTTGAGGACCAGCAGGACGGACCGCTCGGGGTCCGCGGTCCAGTCGACCCTGGTCCCGAGGTCCGGGTCCGGGCCGGGCATCGGATACGGATGGATCACGGGGACGTCCATCGTCTGCCGTTCCCTCCGGCGCAGTCGTCAGGAGATGAAGTCGTACGACAGGAAGCCGTTCTCCATGTCCTCCGCCCAGGACCCGTACCGGCGCATGCCGTACAGCAGGGGTATGGGCCGGCGCAGCGAGGTGACCTGGGTGGCCCTGGCCATCACCACTGTGTGGTCGCCGACGGCCTGTTCGGCGGTGACCGTGCAGTCGGCGATCGTGTGCGCCGCCTCGACCAGATGCGGGCCGCCCTGCGGGGCCGGTACCCACGGCATCCGGTCGAACCGGTCCGCGGCCCCCGAGCCGAACAGCTCGGCGGTGGACCGGGCGTGCTGGTGGAGCAGGTTCACGGCCAGCGACCCGCTGTCCAGTACGGCGCCGAGGGTGGGACTGCCGGCGCGCAGGCAGACGAGCAGGGTGGGCGGGTCGAGGGCGACGCTGCACAGCGATGTGCACGTCATCCCCCAGGGGGTGCCGTCCGGGGCCTGAGCGGTCACGACGGAGACACCCGTGGGGAATGCGGCGAACAGGCGGCGCAGATCGGCTTCGTACCGCTGGTGCGACATGGTTCCTCACTCGCCTCGGTCACAAGGATGCGGACGGGGAAGACCCGGAGTGCCGCACGGCCTCGTGGCGGGAGGGGCCGCGTCCACGAGGTCGTTCGGCGGGGAGGCGCCGGGCCGGAGGTAGGGCCTCGGTGTGCCGGTTCGGGCAGCCGGGGTCAGTAGTCCCTGGAGCCGGTCCCGGCCTCCGCCTCCTTGGCGAGCGCCATGCCCCGGGCGGCGTTGATCATGCGTTTTCCGATCTCCGGCGGGGCCTGGGTGCGCGACCACTCCTCGGCAGCGACCATCCGCTCCCGCGTCATGTTGAAGCAGCGGTTCTCCGGCAGCCCGAACCTGTCGGCATGCGCGATGAAGTCCACTTCCTTCCGGATGTACTCGTGGATGCGCGCGGCGGCGACACCCGGCTCGACGGTCCCGGCCTCGACCGCCTCGCACAGCTCACGGGTGAGCTTGCCCATGCGGACGAAGGTCTCGCTGATCGGGAGGGGGGAACCCGGGTTCCCGGACCGCTCGGCCTCGAGGAAGACGTCGGCGTCACCGGTCTCGCTGAACCGGTAGTAGGCGTCCTCGACCATCATGTTGCCGCTCATCGTCCCGAGCATCCAGGTCCGGTTGACGGCGTTCCACAGCTCGTAGTGACCGAAGCCGACGAACGAGCTGTAGACCAGGTCGTCGTGGAAGTCGAACAGCCCCTGGTGCAGCGCCTCCACGTGGGCGAAGCGCTCCTTGGACCAGTCACCGTCGCGGGATGCCGCGATGAGCCGCCAGCCCAGTGCGTTGACGAGCTCCAGGGTGTTCGCCAGGCCGCGCGAGTACAGCGCGTCGATGAACCCGGCGGCGTGGGACGTCAGGCAGTAGCGGTCGCCGACGACGGTCCTGGCCGAGTACTGGAGCCGGCCGGTGGAGACCCACGGGCGGACCGTCTTCGCCCCCTCGAACTGCCAGGCGATCTCGGGGAACCGTGCGAGGAAGTCCTGGAACTCCTGCTCCGGGGGCGTGTCGCCCTTCGGGTACTTCCGCGGATCCAGGGTGAGGCCGACGCTGCACAGCGGGTTGCGGGCCGCATCGTGGTTGTCGAACGGGATCACCCAGAGCCAGCCGCCGTCGAAGACGTGGTGCAGCGTGCCGTGGTGCCACGGGCTCGGCTGGTCGTGCTGCCGCGCGGTGGGCGAGTCGTCGAACGGCTTCACCCCGATCATGTGCGTGAAGAGACAGCGGGAGTGGGTCCGGGCCCGCGTGGGCGTCTCGCGCAGTTCGTACTTCTCCGCGAGCGGCGAGCGGAACCCGCTGCCGTCGACCACGTACGAGGCCCGGAACTCCTCGCCGTGCTCCGTGCGCAGGACCGCGCCCTCGGCCGGGTCGATGTCGATTTCGGTGACCCGGGTCGCGAGCCGCGCGTCGGCGCCGTGCGTGAGCGCCACGTGGAACAGGTGCGCGTCGACGTCCTGCCGGAACAGGTGGGTCTCGGTGCGGAGGTCGACCGGAACCACCAGCTGGTTGATCTCCTGCGGATTCTGCGGCTGCCCCTCGCGGTGGTAGACGAAGCCGAAGTTCTGCTTCTGGCCGCAGTTGGGGGAGATCTCCTCGATGGTCCCCTTGTAGTTCGACAGGGCCTTCAGTTCCGGCACGTCGTAACGCTTCGCGATGAGCCGCGCCATGCCCGACGTGTACGGGATGGTCGACTCGCCCACCGCGAAACGCGGGTGGGTGCCCGCGTCCAGGATGAGGGTCTTCACCCCGTTGCGCGCGAGCACCGAGCCCAGCATGCCCCCGGCCATGCCGCTGCCGAGGATCACCACGTCGTACCGGTCTGTCGCCGTGGAGGCGGAGTTCTTGCCGTGCACCTGTTCTTCCTTCCCTCTGACGGTCGGCCGGTCGGCCGGTCGGCTCAGTGCTCGGTGGTGGCGGGCTGGGTCTCCGGGACGAGATCGTCCACGGTGATGTCCAGCGCGAGGTGCTTGCCGCGCAGGCCGGCCAGGAGCGTGACGAAGTCGTTCGCCGGTGTGTTCTTCTGCTCCGGGTCGATGATCGACTGAGCCAGGTTGTGGTAGTCCTCCTTCTTCAGCGAACGGTCGTAGAAGCGCTCCACGAAGGAACGGACCTCGTTGAAGAAGCTCAGGTAGGCGGTGGCGTAGCGCTTGAGCGCCACCTCCTCGATCTCCGGGTACTGGAGGACCTTGTCGATGACCCGGGACAGGATGCTGCCCGCGGTCGTCGCCAGCGCGACACCGGTCGAGATCAGCGGGTCGACGAACGCCGCCGCGTCACCGACGGCGGCCCAGCCCTTCCCGTAGACGGTCTGGTTCGTGTACGACCAGTCCCGGGCACTGCGGAAACCGGCCGACTGACGAGCGTCCCGCAGCATGTGCTTGAGCTTCGTGGTCTTCTCGACCTCGTCGCGGAAGAGCCGCTCGAGGCCCTGGTCGCTCTCGCCGGCGACCGTGCTCGGCGTCACGAAACCGACACTGACCGTTCCCTTGTCGAGCGGAATTCCCCAGAACCAGCCGTTCTCGAGCCCCTCGATCAGGATGTTGCTGTACTGGTCGCCGGGCAGCCGCTCGCAGTTGTCGAAGTAGGTCCACACGGCGACGTTGCGGAGCTTGTCGTGCCAGTGGACCTCCGAGTACCTGCGGGTGAGGACGCGTGCCTGACCCGAGGCGTCCACCACCATGGCGGACCTGACCTCATAGGTCTCCTTGCCGCCGCGCACGGTGAAGCGCACGCCCGTGACCCGGTCGTCCTCCTCGACGGGCTCCTTCACCGTGGCGTCCTCGACGACGTACGCCCCCAACTCCCGTGCCCGGTCCAGGATCACCGAGTCGAGGTCGGCACGCCGGGTGTGATATGCGAACGGATACTCGCCGCCGTCGACGAAGGAGAAGTCCCAGGCCGCTTGCTCGTTTCCCCAGATGAACGTCCCGCCGTACTTGCGCTCGAATCCGCGCTGTTCCAGCCGCTCGGTGAGCCCCATTTCCTCCATGGGGGCCATCACCACCGGAATGAGCGATTCGCCGACGTGGTAACGCGGAAAACGCTCTCGGTCGAGAATCAGCACCCGGTGCCCGCGCTTGGCGAGAAGCCCGGCGGTGGTGGCACCGGCCGGCCCGCCCCCGATAACAATGACGTCGAATTCAGTGGGTATGCCAGTGAGACTGGACGGCATGCTCGACCTTTCCGATCCGAAACGTGCCGCGGCCCGCCGGGCGGGCATCCGCAGCACTGCGTTGGCTGGACTCAGCCAGGTTCGGGCACGCGGGCTGAATGCCTTCTGCACAGCTTCTGGACAACTCCTTGTGGAATCCGGAACAGACGCTGGATCAGGGGAGGAAATAGGGGTTGTTTCGCCGCCCCGAACTTTCTAGCGTTGCGCAAGGTGAGCTCGCCGGTCATCACGCCGCAGGTATGAGCAAGCTCAAGCAGGCAGGAGCGTACGAGTGACGCACGTCGAAGACATCCGGCCACTTTCCGAAGTGCTGCGCGGCCATGCGCTCGACCGCCCGGACCGGGTCGCGTTCGCCGACGAGGAGCGCGAGGTCACCTACGCGCGGCTCGCCGAGCGCACAGGGCGAGTGGCCGGCCACTTGGCCGGGGCCGGGGTGGAGCGCGGCGACCGGGTCGCCATCCTTCTCGGCAACAGCGTCACGACCGTCGAAAGCTATCTGGCGGTCACCCGCGCCGCGGCCGTGGGCGTACCGGTCAACCCCCATTCCCCGGACGCCGAACTGGCGCATCAACTGGACGACAGCGGGGCGCGCCTCGTCATCACCGACGGCGCCCACCTGGAGCAGGTCGAGCGCATGAGGGCGACGCGGGAAGACATGCTCGTCGTCCTCGCGCACGGGGACGCCTCCGGTGGCCGCGTTCCCACGGCGGGCACCCTCGCCTTCGACGAGCTCGCCGAGAGCGAGCCGGCCCAGGGACCCCGGGACGACCTCGGCCTCGACGAGCCGGCCTGGATCCTCTACACCTCCGGCACCACCGGGGCGGCCAAGGGCGTGGTCTCCCACCAGCGGGCCTGCCTGTGGTCCGTCCACCACTCCTACCAGGGCGTCCTCGGTCTCGGCCCCGACGACCGGCTGCTGTGGCCGCTGCCGCTCTTCCACAGCCTCGCGCACATCCTCTGCGTCCTGGGCGTGACCGTCACCGGCGCCTCCGCGCGCATCCTGCCCGGCTTCGGAGCCCAGGACGTGCTGGAGGCGCTGCGCGCCGAGCCCTGCACCCTGCTGCTGGGCGTCCCGTCCATGTACTTCCAGCTGGTCGAGGCGGTGGAGGCGGCCGAGGAGGCCGGCCGGCCGGTCCCGAAGCCGCGGGTCTGCGTGGTCACCGGCGCGGCGACCGGCGCGGCGCTCGCCTCGGCCGTCGAGCGGGTGCTCGGCGCTCCGCTCGTCAACAGCTACGGCTCCACCGAGACCTGCGGCGCGATCACCATGAGCCGCCCCCGCTCCCCGCGGCCGCCCGGCACCTGCGGAACCGTGGTGCCCGGCGCCGAACTGCGCCTGGCCGACCCGCGCACCGGCCTCGACGCGCGGGCCGGCGAGGAGGGCGAGGTCCTCGTCAGGAGCCCCAGCCTGATGCTGAGGTACCACGACCGTCCGGAGGAGACCGCGGCCGCGCTGCGCGACGGCTGGTACCGCACCGGAGACCTGGCCCGGCGTGACGCCGGGGGGCACCTGACGATCACCGGCCGGGTCAAGGAACTCATCATCCGGGCCGGGGAGAACATCCAGCCCGGCGAGATCGAGGACGTCCTGCGCAGCGTCCCCGGCATCGTGGACGCTGCCGTGACGGGCCGGCCCGACGAGGCACTGGGCGAAGTCCCCGTCGCCTACGTGGTTCCCGCCGCCGAGGGCTGGTCGCCCACCGATGCGCTGGCGGCCTGCCGGGACCGGCTCAGCTACTTCAAGGTTCCGGCCGAGCTCTACGAGGCCGCCGCCCTGCCGCTCACAGCTTCCGGCAAGGTCAGCCGCCGCAGGCTGCCGCACCTCCCCGCCCGGCTGCGGGGCGTCGGCGGCAGCCACCACGACCGTCTGTGGCGCACGCGCTGGGACCCGTGGCAGCCCGGGACGGCACCGGCCGGCTCGGACGACGGGCCGTCGGCGGCGGAGGCGACGGCCGGCCCGGCGGCGCGCTGGGCCGTGATCGGGTCCGGAGACCCGGCCTTCACGGAGGCTGTGCGCCGGGCGGGCGGCGTCACCGAGTCCTTCCCCGACGTGGCGGCGGCTCGTGCCGCCGGGCCGTTCGACGGCTGCCTGCTGGCGGCCGGCCCGCCGGACAGCGGCGCGTGGTCCGACGGGCCGGCCGCACCGGTCGTCCCGGAGACGGACGGACCGCCCGGGGCCCGGACCGTCGTCCTCTCCCGGGGCGCCGTAGCCGCCCGTCCCGGCGAGCGAGCGGCCCCGGCCGCCGCGGCCGCGCGCGCCCGGCTCCTCGCCCCTGGGGCCGGCCGGACGGTCCTGGTCGACCTGGAGCCGGGGGAGCGGACCGAGGACGCGTACGTCGCCGCCT
Source organism: Streptomyces sp. 63XJN7_1_ISO-PGPR-S23-121 (assembly GCF_056173025.1). NCBI lineage: Bacteria > Bacillati > Actinomycetota > Actinomycetes > Kitasatosporales > Streptomycetaceae > Streptomyces > Streptomyces sp. 63XJN7_1_ISO-PGPR-S23-121. Next base: position 1,994,444 of record NZ_CM149653.1, read on the forward strand.
GGCACACGATCCTGGACGCACCCGCGGGAGAGCCGGAGTTCGCCGTCCGCTCCGGCGAGGTCCTGGTACCGCGGCTGGTCCGCGCCCGGGCGGCGGCCGAGATCGCCGCGGTGCCGCCGCGGCAGGGCGGCACCGCTCTCGTGACGGGTGCGGGCACCCGTCTCGCACACGTGCTCGCGGCCCACCTCCTGCTGAATCACGGAGTCCGTGACCTCGCGGTCACCGATGCCGACCCGGCCGCGGCCCAGTCCCTTGCCGCCGAACTGACCCGGCTCGGCGCCACCGTGACGGTATGCCGGGAACTCCTGGACACGACCGAGGGCGCCGCCGCACTGCTCGCCGCCCTCGGCCCCAACCGCCCGCTCGACACGATCGTCCACCCGGTGACCTCCCCTGCCGACGCGACGGCCGCGGACCGGCTGCTCACCCTGACCCGCGACACCGGGCACACGACTCTCACCCTGTGCGGCACGCTCGTCCAGCACGGCACCCACCCCGCGGACCCCGCCACGGCGGCGGCCACGGCCTACGCCGCCGCGCTCACCCACGACGCCCACCACGCCACCTTCCTGGCCTTCGGCCCGGTCACCGACGACGGGGACGCCCCCGCCCCGACACCGCCGGGTCTCGCGGCGCTCACCGCCAGGGAGGTGGCCGACGCCTTCGACGTCGGGCGGGCGACGTCGGGCGGCCAGGCCCTCGTGATGCGCACCGACCCGTGGACGGCGCGGTCCACCGGGGCCGCCCGGCTCCGCCGGCTGCTCCACGCGCCCACCGACGACGCCGGCCCGACCGCCGACGACGGGCTGCGGGGCCGGCTCGCAGGGCTGCCCCTCAGGGCCCGTGAGCGGGCGCTGGCCGGTCTCGTACGGGACGAGGCGGCACGGGTGCTCGGACTCGACGATCCACGGCGGATCGAGTCCGGCCGCGCCTTCACCCACTTCGGGCTCACCTCGCTCACCGCCGTCGCCCTGCGCGCCCGGTTGGCCGCGCGGACCGGGCTGCGCCTGCCCGTGACCATCGCCTTCGACCACCCGACACCCGCGGCGCTGGCCGCGGCCCTGGCACGTGAGCTGTTCGGCCGCCGGCCGGACGGCGCCGCCGAACGGCGCCCGCCGCGCGCCGCCGACGACGCCGGCCGGGACCACGATCCCGTCGTCGTGGTGGGCATGAGCTGCCGCTACCCCGGCGCCGTCGCGTCTCCGGAGGACTTGTGGCGGCTCGTCGCCGAAGGCCGCGACGCCATCGGCGCGTTCCCCACCGACCGCGGCTGGGACCTGGAACGGCTGCTGCGCGGCGACGGTACGGAGCCGGGTACCTCGGCCACCGGTTCCGGCGGGTTCCTCGACGCACCGGGCGACTTCGACGCCGCGTTCTTCGGCATCAGCCCGCGGGAGGCCCTCGCCATGGACCCGCAGCAGCGACTGCTCCTGGAAGTCGGATGGGAGGCCGTCGAACGCGCCGGCATCGACCCGACCGCCCTGCGGCAGACGGACACCGGCGTGTACGTCGGGCTGATGTTCCACGACTACGCCAAGAACCCCGGCCCCCTCCCCGAGGACCTGGAACGCCTCCTCGGCACCGGCACGGCGGGCAGTGTCGCCTCCGGGCGCCTCGCCTACACACTGGGCCTCAACGGCCCGGCCCTCACGGTCGACACCGCCTGTTCCTCCTCGCTCGTCGCCGTCCACCTCGCCTCGCAGGCCCTGCGCCGCGGCGAGTGCTCGCTCGCCCTGGCCGGCGGCGTCGCCGTCATGGCGACCCCCGGCACCTTCGTGGAGTTCAGCCGTCAACGCGGCCTCGCCCCCGACGGCCGGTGCAAGGCCTTCGCCGCGGGCGCCGACGGCACCGGCTGGTCCGAGGGCGTCGGCGTGGTCGTCCTGGAACGCCTCTCCGACGCCCGCCGCAACGGCCATCCCGTGCTCGCCGTGATCCGGGGCAGCGCGGTCAACCAGGACGGTGCCAGCAACGGTCTTACCGCGCCCAGCGGACCGGCACAGCAGCAGGTCATCCGCCGGGCCCTGGCCGACGCGGGCCTCACGCCCGCCGACGTCGACGCCGTCGAGGCGCACGGCACGGGAACCGTCCTCGGCGACCCCATCGAGGCCAACGCGCTCCTCGCCACCTACGGCGTGGACCGCGACCCGCGACGCCCGCTGTTGCTCGGCTCGCTCAAGTCCAACATCGGTCACGCCCAGTCCGCGGCCGGGGTCGGCGGCGTCATCAAGATGGTGCAGGCGATCCGGCACGGCGAACTCCCCCGCACCCTGCACGCCGACCGGCCCACCCCGAACGTGGACTGGGCCTCCGGGACGGTACGCCTGCTCCAGGAGCACACCGCCTGGCCCGACACCGCCGGCCGCCGCCGGGCCGCCGTGTCCTCCTTCGGCGTCAGCGGCACGAACGCCCACCTCATCCTGGAACAGGCACCCGACCCCCTGCCCGCCGACCCGCCGGACGTACTTCCCGACGTCGTGCCGGTCGTACTGTCGGCCCGAACCGGTGCGGCCCTGCGCCGCCGGGCCGAGCACCTGCTGAACCGGTTGCGCGCGCACCGGGAGCTCCGCGTCCCCGACCTCGCGGCTGCCCTCGCCACCACCCGTACCGCCCTTCCGCGGCGCACCACGTTCGTCGTGGACGGCGCGGCGGAGATGGAGCGCCGACTGGCGGCCGTCGCCGCCGGCCGGGACACGGGCGTCGCCACGGAGGAGGCGGGCGCGGCACCGGGACTGGCCATCGGGTTCACCGGCCAGGGCAGTCAGCGCCCGGGTATGGGGAAGGAGCTGTACGACCCCTATCCCGTCTTCGCCCGGGCGCTCGACGCGGTCTGCGCCGCCCTCGACCCCCACCTCGACCATCCGTTGCGTGACGTCATGTGGGCTCCCGAGGGCACGCGGCAGGCCGCGCTCCTCGACCGTACCGACTTCACACAGGCCGCGTTGTTCGCCCTGGAGAGCGCCCTCTACCGGCTGGTGGAGTCCTGGGGCATCGTCCCCGACCTCGTCATGGGGCACTCCGTCGGCGCGCTGGCCGCCGTACACGCGGCCGGGGTGCTGTCCCTGGAGGACGCCGCCTCGCTCGTCGCGGCCCGCGGCCGCCTGATGGCCGCACTGCCGGCCGGCGGCGCCATGGCCGCCGTCGAGGCGACCGAGGACGAGGTGCGTACCGTGCTCGCGACCGCGGCCCGGACACTGGCCGTCGCCGCGGTGAACGGTCCCCGCTCGGTCGTGGTGTCCGGCGAGGAGGGGGCGGTAGGGACCGTCGCCGAGACGTTCCGGACGCGGAGGCGGCGGGTGACCGCCCTGCGGGTCAGCCACGCCTTCCACTCGCCGCTCATGGACCCCGTGCTGGACGAGTTCGGAGCGACGGCGCGGAAGCTGACCTACCGTCCGCCCCTCCTCCCGGTGATCTCCGACCTCACCGGTCGGCTCGCCGAGCCGGACCAACTCCGCTCTCCCGACTACTGGGTCCACCACGTCCGTGAGACCGTCCGCTTCGCGGACGCCGTACGCGCCCTGCCCGGCGAGGGGATCACGGCCTTCCTCGAACTCGGCCCCGACCGGCAGCTCACCACCATGGCGGGCGACTGCGTGCCCGGCTCGGAACTCGCCCTGTGCGGAGGGCTGCGCCGCGGACGGTCCGAGGTGCGCTCGCTCCTCGAAGCGGTGGCCCTGGCCCATGCGCGCGGCGTTCCGGTCGACTGGCCGGAGCTCTTCGCCGGACGCCCGGCGCACCCGGTCGACCTGCCCGTCTACCCCTTCGAGCACCGGCGGTACTGGCTCGCGTCCGGGGTGGCGGACGCCTCGGTCCCCGCGCAGGCGGCGATGCCCGCGCCCGCCTCCCCGCCGGACGAGCCATCGGCCGGGGAACGGCTGCGCGCCGACCTGGCGAGCCTCTCCGGGGAACTGCGGGAACGGACGCTGACCGAACTCGTCCGGACGGAAGTCGCCGGCGTCGCCGGCTTCGAAGGCCCGCACGAGGTCGAGGCCCACCGCAGCATGACCGACCTCGGACTCGACTCCGTCTCCGCCGTGGACCTGAGCGAGCGGATCGGGGCGCGGACCGGGCTCCACCTGCCCGCCTCCCTGGCCTTCGACCACCCGACGTCGACGGCCATCGCCCGCCATCTGCTCAACGAGCTCCACGCCACGGGCCTCGTCCGGGAAGACGGTGAGACCGGAGCACCGGAGGGAACGGTCTTCGGCGAACTGGCCAGGCTGGAGGCGTCCGTCGAACGGGACCGTCCCGACGCCGCCGCACGCGACCGGCTCGTCGAACGGCTGCGCACCCTGGCCGCGCGGCTCGCCGACGACGCGCCGGAGTACTCCGAAGGCGCGGAGGAGACCTCGATCGGGGACCGGATCGCCGACGCCGCGACGGTCGACCAGCTCTTCGACCTCATCGACAACGAACTGAAGGGACCGTGACGTGACGGGCAGCGAGGAGAAGCTGGTCGACTACCTCAAGAAGGTCACCGCCGAGTTGCACGAGACCCGCCGGCAACTGCGCGGTGCCACGGCCGCGGGCCGTGAGCCGATCGCCGTCGTGGGCATGGCCTGCCGCTATCCCGGCGGTGTGCGTTCGCCCGGGGACCTGTGGCGGCTCGTCATGGAGGAGCGGGACGCCATCTCCGGATTTCCCACGAACAGGGGCTGGGACCTCGACGGCATCTACGACCCCGATCCCGACCGGCCCGGCACGTGCAACGCCCGCGAGGGAGGATTTCTGCACGACGCCGCCCTGTTCGACGCGGAGTTCTTCGGGATCTCGCCCCGTGAGGCACAGGCGATGGACCCCCAGCAGCGGCTGCTCCTGGAGACCGCCTGGGAGGCGCTCGAGCGCGCCGGCATCGATCCGACCTCGCTGCGCGGCAGCGACACGGGCGTGTTCACCGGTGTCGTCCACCACGACTACGCGACCGGGCAGGTGCCGGACGCCCTGGAGCCCTACCTCGTCACCGGCCTGTCCGGGGGCGTCGCCTCGGGCCGCGTCGCGTACACGTTCGGCTTCGAGGGGCCGGCGGTGACGGTGGACACGGCGTGCTCGTCGTCACTGGTCGCCCTGCACCAGGCGGCGCACGCGCTGCGCTCCGGGGAGTGCGGCCTCGCACTGGCCGGCGGCGTGACGATCATGGCGACGCCGCGCGCCTTCCTGTCCTTCAGCAGGCAGCGGGGCCTCTCGCCCGACGGACGGTGCCGGGCGTTCGGTGCCGGGGCCGACGGCACCGGCTGGGCCGAGGGCGTGGGAATGCTGCTCGTCGAACGGCTGTCGGACGCCCGGCGCCACGGTCACCCGGTGCTCGCGGTCCTGCGCGGCTCGGCGGTGAACCAGGACGGTGCCTCCAACGGGCTCTCGGCCCCCAACGGTCCGTCCCAGCAACGGGTGATCCGCAAGGCCCTGGCCCACTCGGGCCTCACGGCGCGGGACGTCGACGCAGTCGAGGGACACGGCACCGGCACGAAGCTCGGCGACCCGATCGAGGCCCAGGCGCTCCTCGCCACGTACGGCCGGGAACGCGACGCGGACCGCCCCCTCTACCTGGGGTCCATGAAGTCGAACGTGGGCCATGCGCAGGCCGCGGCCGGGGTCGGCGGCGTCATCAAGATGATCGAGGCGATGCGGCACGGCGTCCTGCCCAGGACACTGCACGCGGACGAGGCGACACCGCACGTCGACTGGTCGGTGGGAGCGGTGGAGCTGCTGACGAGCCGGCGCGCCTGGCCCGAGACGGGACGGCCGCGCCGGGCGGCGGTGTCCTCGTTCGGGATCAGCGGCACGAACGCCCATGTGGTGCTGGAGGCCCCGCCCGCGGAATCCGGTCGGGGGACCGCCGACGGCCCCGCCCGTGACGGCTCGCGGGACGCCGTACCGTCCCTGGTGCCCTGGCCGCTCTCCGGGCGCGACGCCGGAGCGCTGCGGGACCAGATCACGCGGCTGCGGACGTGCGTCGAGGAGGCGCAGGCCGACCCGGTGGACGTGAGCTTCACGCTCGCCCGGCGTGCGGTCTTCCGGCACCGGGCGGTACTCCTGCGGGGCGGCACCGCCACCCGCGAGATCCGCGGCACCGCCCGGCCGGGCGGCACCGCGCTGCTGTTTCCCGGCCAGGGCAGCCAACGCCCCGGCATGGGACGCGAACTGTACGAGGCCCACCGCGTCTTCGCGGAGTCCTTCGACGCCGTCGCCGAGCACACCGGGCTGCCCCTCAAGGACGTCGTCTTCGGGGAGGCGCGGGACGGCCTGCTCGACCGGACGCGCTACGCACAGGTGGCCCTGTTCGCGGTCGGGGTGTCCCTGTACCGGTTGCTGTGTGGCCTGGGTGTCGAGGTGCACGCCGTCGTGGGCCACTCCGTGGGCGAGGTGGCCGCGGCCCACGCGGCGGGCGTGCTGTCCCTCGAGGACGCCTGCCGCCTGGTGGAGGCCCGGGGCCGCCTGATGCAGGCGCTGCAGCCGGGCGGTGCCATGGCGGCGGTGGAGGTCTCCGAGTCCGAGGCTGCGGCGTCCCTGGGCGGCCTGGCGGACCGGGTGGCACTGGCCGCGGTCAACGGTCCGACGTCCGTGGTGCTCTCCGGCGAGGAGGCCGCGGTCCGCGAGCTGGTGGACGGCTGGCGCGAACGAGGGACGCGCACCCACTGGCTGACGGTCAGCCATGCCTTCCACTCACCTCTGATGGACCCGATGCTGGAGGAGTTCCGGGGTGTCGTCGCGGGGCTGGAGCTCCACGAACCCGCACTGGCCGGGCTGCCCGCCGAGGTCGTGGACCCCGAGTACTGGGTACGGCACGTGCGCCGCCCGGTACGCTTCGCCGACGCGGTGGCACGGGCCCGGGAAGCGGGGGCCGTACGCTGGCTGGAGGCGGGCCCGGGCGGTGTCCTGACCGCTCTGACGCAGCGGATCGTGCCCGAGGCCGAGGACCAGGTCTTCGCCGCTGCCCTGCGCGCCGACCGTCCGGAGACCGAATCGCTCCTCGTCGCCCTGGCCCGGATGCACGTCGACGGGGGCACGGTCCACTGGAGCCGGCTGCTGGACGGGCACGGCACGCTGCTGGACCTCCCCACGTACTCCTTCCAGTACCGGTCCTACTGGGTCGAGGACCGGCCCCTGCCGGCCACCGCGCCCGGCGCGCCGCCCGCGCAGACGGTCCCCTCACCCAGCCACCCGTGCGACGGGGCCACCGCGAACGGAGTGAACGGAGCGGGCGGCATCGGCGGTCCCCTCGCCGGGCTCACCGGGGCCGAGCGGCTGGCCGCCGTGACCGAACTCGTGCGGACCGAGGCCTCACGGACCCTGGGGCACACGGGTGCACCGCTTCCCGCGGACCGCACCCGCCGCGAGCTGGGCATGGACTCCCTCACCGCGATCGAGCTGCGTGACCGGCTCAGCAGCACGCTCGGTCTTCGCCTGCCCGCCACGCTCGTCCTCGACTGCGAGGACCTGGCCTCGGTCGCGGCCTTCGTCGACGCCCGCCTGGAGGACGCCTCCCGCGGGCGGCCCGCTGATGACGGCCGGTCCGGCGAGGGCGGCGACGCCGGCCTGCTGACCGAGCTGTTCCGGGACGCGGCCGCCGCCGGGCGCATCGACGATGCCGTGGCTCTCGCCGAGACCGCCGCACGAATACGGAGGACCTTCACCGACCCCGCGGACCCGGCCGTCCCGCGCACCCTGGTCCCGCTCGGCCGCGAGGTTGCCCGTCCCACCGTGGTGTGTCTGCCCTCCTTCAGCGCGATCGCCGGCCCGCACGTCTACGTCCGTTTCGCGGACGGCCTCAGCGACGCGTGGCGGGGGGCGGCCCTCGTCCATCCGGGCTTCCTTCCGGGCGAACCGCTGCCGGACTCGGTGGAGGTCCTGGCGGAGCTGCACGCCCGGACGATCACCGAGACGGTGGGAGAGGCCCCGTTGCTGCTCGTCGGCCGTTCCGCGGGCGGCTGGCTGGCCCACGAGGTGGCGGCCGCCCTGGAGCGCGGGGGCAGGACTCCCGTCGGCGTCGCGCTTCTGGACACCCCGGCGCGCGGAGACGATCCGCGCGGGTACGCCCTGATGATCGGCGGGATGCTGGAGCGCGACAACCGGCTCGTGTCGATCGACGACCACCGGCTGACCGCGATGGGAGCCTACCGGCGACTCTTCAGGGACTGGAAGCCCGAACCGATCGCCGCCCCCACCCTGTTGCTGCACGCCGCCACACCGTACGGGAGCGACGGGGTGCGAATCGCCTCGTGGCATCTCCCGCACGAGGCCGTCGAGGTGGCCGGCGACCACTTCACGATGCTGGAGGAACACTCGGCGACGACCGCCGAGGCGGTTGAGCGGTGGGCGCGGTCGCTGCTCTGACACGGCGGGGACGGCCCCGTGACCGGGCGGGGGCCTGCGCCGTTCGGCTCCCCGCTGTCGACGTCGACCGGCCGGCGCCGTGCGGGCACCGCGCGCCCCCCGAAATGGAACCGGAACCTGACCGGACCCGAGCCGGGCGACGCGAGTGCCGGCGTGTCTCCCGTCCAACGAAAGGTGCTCTCCCATGTCCCTCGACTCCTTGTCCGGTTCCGGGCAGGCCCCTTCACCGCAGCTGAGCGTCCAGGAGTTCATCGACTCGGCTCCGATGGGGCCGCGGCAGCAACTCGTCGCGGTGCTGGGCCTCCTGGTCATGATCGCCGAAGGCCTCGACGTCACCATCGCGAGCTTCGTTTACCCACACGTCATGCGCGAGTGGGGCACACCGATGAGCGCGGTGACCACCACCGTGACCGCCGGCGTGCTGAGCATGGCGGCCGGCGGTGTGGTGGCGGGACCGCTGGCCGACCGGTACGGGCGCAAGGGCGTGGCCGCGGCCGGCATGGTGGTCTTCGGGGCGGGCACGGCGGCGATGTCGCTCGCGACGACCATCGAGCTCTTCGCCGTCCTGCGCGTCGTGGCCTGCGCGGGACTCGGCGGCGTGGCCCCGGTCGTCATGGCGATCGTCGCCGACTCGACGCCGGCCGCGCGCCGCGCACCTGTGGTGGCCCTCGCCTTCTCGGGCATCGCGGCGGGCACGGTCGCGGGAGGGCTCGTCGCGTCGACACTCCTGCCGGACGTCGGCTGGCCCGCGGTGCTCACGCTCTGCGGTCTCGTGCCCCTCCTGCTCGTCCCCCTCGTCATCGCCTATGTCCCGGAATCGGTGAGCGTCCTGCTCGCCCGTGGACGACCGGCCGAGCAGGTACAGCAAAGCCTCACCCTGCTGGCGCCGGGCCGGGACACCTCCCACGTCGATCTGACCCGTGCCGCGGACGACGAGAAGCAGCCGATGCGGAAGACCGGCGCGAATCTGCTGTCCCACTCCTTGGCGCCGACCACGCTCCTCATCTGGCTGTGCTACTTCGTGATGTTGGGAGTGGTGTTCCTCCTTCTCAACTACCTGCCGCTCATGGCCGAGCGAGCCGGGCTGACGGCCTCCCGCACCGGAGTCGTCGTCGGCCTGTTCGGCGCCGGCACCCTGTGCGGACAGCTCCTGGCGTCCGCCGGCCTCAGGCGGCACGACCGCTTCCGTTTCCTCGCGCTCGCATCGGGCCTCAGCGCCCTCGCGGTCTGTGTCACCGCGGCTGTGGGCACGAGACACGCCGCGATGTTCGTCCTGGTCTTCGTGCTCGGCGCGTGCCTCGGCGGCTCCATGGGCGCGCTGCAGGCCGTCGGTGCCCTGGCCTACCCGCCCACCCTGCGCGCCACGGGCATGGGATGGATGAGCGGCGTCGGCCGTATCGGCACACTCGTCAGCGGCCTGCTCGGCGGGGTCATGATCGGCGCCGGATGGAGCATCTCGCGCATTCTCCTCCTCATGTGCCTGCCCCTGGCGCTCACCAGTACGGCAGCGCTGCTGCTGCGCAACGAGGTCCCTCCCGCGGTCACCGCCGCACCCTCGGACGGACGGAGCGGCCGGGGAGGTCCCGGCGCGGGGGCGTAGTGCCGGCAGCCGTGTCATCCCGATCCCGAGGGCGTCCGTAGGACCCGGGGTCCGTGTCCCGGTACGACCGGTGCCGTGTCTCACTCGCTCGGCCGCAGGCGGCGCAGGGCTTCTTCGGAGTCCCGGTCGTCGGTCAGATGGGCCAGGAGGTGGTGTCCGGGCTCGTCCACCGCGGCCGGCTTCACCTACCTCAGACACAGTTCACCCACCGCCGGATGCCGGAACCGGCGGACCGAGGGCTGCAACCCGGCTGTCTCCCGGCGCTCGTGCCGGCGGGCCGCGTCACCGTCCGGCAGCAGCTCGCCGAGGAGTTCGGCGAACCGGCGACCGTCGGGGGCGCGCGTGGGGGATGCGGGTGTCGCCGACCGGCGCGGCTCCGGCCGCCCTGATCTCGGCCCTCGCTCCGGCTTCCGCGGCGAGCCCGGTGCCGTGACCCGGACCCGGGTCGGCACGAAGCTGTTGTGGACCGAGGCGGCCTCCACGGACAAGGGCGGCATCGACGAGGACGGTGCCCGGGGCCTGGCCACGATGCTCGCCGAGCGCGCCCGACAGCCCCAGGACGGGGACGAGCCCTCCGCCGCGCTCGACGGCCGACCGTTCGGCCATGCCGGGGCCCGCCCCGCTGCGCGAACCCCTCGAGAGGACTTCGGCGAGTGACCGTTGTCGCCACGTGCAACGGGCTCGGGGCCGGCAGCCGACCCGTGATCCCGCCGGGCTGGGCGTCATTCGAGGGATCATGTGAGGAAGCTGTCCGGGGTTCGGGGATTCAACTACCGACCGCCCCGGGTGATGATACAAGCGACAGGTGATCAGGCCGGTGGCCGCGTGGATACGGTGGAGTCGCCCGCCCGGATGAACTTGGGGGAATTCATGACGTTCGAGCAAGAATGGGCCGAGCTGCGCGAGGCGTCGGCCACGCGGACGGCCATGCAGATCGACAGCATTCCCGCCGAGGGCGGCGGAGGCGGTGGTGGGGACCTGGTGGTCCACCGGGACGACCTCGGCGCCATCGGCAGCGACGCGTACGACCTGCTGGGACGGCTGGGCAAGGACGGCGACATCGCCCGTGCCTCCACCTTCGACGCGGCGACGGCGCTGACCAACGGGAACTTCGTGAGCGGTGCGGCCGTGCTGAAGGTGCACGACTTCTGGCAGACCCACCTGAAGACGCTGCTGGACTCCTGCGCGCAGATCTCGAACCACCTCGATTACAGCAAGGCCCGGCACGCCAAGGACGAGGCGAAGATCGAGGGCGATCTGACGCGGATATCCGTACTGTCGGAATACATGAAGTAGGGCTCGGGGGAGCGCGCGACAATGCTGAAGTACGAGGACATCATCGACGCCCCGGTGGCGAAGCTGAAGGCCGCCGCCGACGACTGGTCCGAGATGGCGGGGAAGCTGGACAAGCTCGCCACCGACGCCGCCGACGGGATGAAGGCGAAGGCGGACAAGGCGGCCTGGGAGGGCGTCAACGCGGGGGTCACCAAGGCCTTCATCGGCAAGACGGTCAAGGAGTTCGCGGACGCCGCCGCCGAGGCCAAGGGTGTGAAGCTGATCCTGGAAGAGGGTCACGCGGCCATCAAGAAGGCCAAGGACGACCTGGTGAACATCCGGGACAACGAGGGGCCAGCGGCCGGCGTCCGCGTGGACGGCAAGGGCAAGGTCACGGCGAAGAACCCGTTGTCCGAGATCCCCGCGGCGCGGCACGACCCCGACTACAGCCGGCTCCTGCAGGAGGAGAGGAAGAACATCGAGTCGTGGCAGAAGAGGATCGACCTCATCGTCGACAACTGCAACGACACCGACCTCTCCTTCAAGAACACCCTCGAGGCCAACGTCACCGACCGCAAGGACTTCAGCGCTCCGAAGTACACGAAGCTGGACCAGGAGGAGGCCGCCCGTGCCGCCGCCCTGGCGGCCAAGGGCCGGGACATCACACACACCGAACTCCAGCAGCTCAACGAGCTCCTGAAGGACAACAGTTCGTCGGTGGAGTTCTCCAGGAACTTCTACGAGAAGCTCGGCCCCGAGAAGTCGCTCGCGTTCTTCGGCCAGCTGTCCACGGACACGTACGAGTACGGCAAGGTCGACAAGGAACGCCTCAAGGACGTCCAGGAGCTCCAGAAGAACCTGGGCCTCAACCTGGCCACCGCCTCCCACGACAAGGAGTTCACCGACAAGTGGGGCCCGGAGCTCCGCAAGCTGGGTACGGAGCGCATCCCCCTGGCCAAGCACGACTACAACGGACCGTACGGATACCAGCTACTCGGCGGGATCATGCGGTACGGGAACTACGACGCGAAGTTCCTCAACCCGATCGCCGAACACGTGGCGCAGCTGCACCAGAAGGACCCGTACATGTTCGCCGACAACAAGGTGGTGAACAGTCCCTTCAAGAACCCGTTCAACCCCTCCGGCGTGAACGGGGCCGGCTACGACCCGGCCACCGCCATGCTGGAGGCGCTCGGCAACAGTCCGGAGGCGGCGAAGAAGTTCTTCACCGACCCCCCGACCGCGTACAACGAGGACGGCACGGTCAACCACGGCGCCACGGCCGACCTCGGCAAGAACAAGGACGGCGAGGCGATCGACAACTACCTCGACTTCTTCGGCAACGAGAAGTGGGAGTCCTTCCCCGACGTCAACTCGCTCGACCAGAAGGAACTCGAGGCGTCGCTCGACCAGATGCCCGACGCCCTCGGCCGCGCCCTGGAGGCGGCGACGCTCGGCTACCCGGCCGGGCACCCGGACGCCGGTGTGGTGCGGGACGCGGACAACGCCGCGGTCATGCAGAAGGTCGTGGAGAAGTACAGCGCGGACCCCGGGCTGCTCAAGGAGCACCACGAGGCGATGGCCGACAGCCTCGGCGTCATGGGCGCCGGCTACATCGACGACATCAACTGGGCGCTGGACAAGAACGATCCGGACAGCGTGTTCGCGCCGGGCAAGAACCCGGACGGGCACCTCGACTTCGCGGACAGCGCGGACGGGAACGGGCGGAGCGTCGTCCGGGGCTTCCTCAGCACGCTCGGCCAGCACCCGGACGCCTACGCGACGGTCTCGACCGCGGAGCAGGTCTACACCCGTAGCGCGCTGGAAGAGACCGTGGGCCCGGACGGGAAGGTCAACGAGGGCGCCGCCAGGGCGACCGTGCGTGTGGGCGCCGAGGTGCAGGGCATGCTCGACCAGTCCCGGGCCGACCAGGTGGAGGCGACGAACCTCAAGACCCACGAGGACTACGAGAAGGCGGTCGCCAAGCGGTCGGGCTGGATCGAGTTCGGGGCCACCGCGGGCATCGCGGCGGGCGTCGCCTTCCTGCCCGCGACCGCGGCCGTGGGCGCGGCCGCGGTGCTCATCCCGCTGGCGACAGATACCGCCAGTGGTGCCGCCGAACAGGTCATAGGCCAGATGATCGGTGACATATCCGATAACTCGGTCGACGAGCACAAGGAGAAGATCGAGGAACTCACCAGGGAGGAGAAGACCAAGGTCTACTCCGCCGGTGAGGGCATGGCGGAGTCCCCGATGGAGGAGTTCCTGCGGCACAACGGCGTGGACCCCAACAGCGACTTCGGACAGGACCTGCGCGAATCGATGCTGGTCGGCTACGGGGTCGGCAACGACCGGGAGAACCAGCAGGGCAACGACCCGGAGACCGGCTGAGGCCGGTGGACGGCCGAGGACACGTGAGGATGCGGACAGTGATCAATCGTAGGCCGGTGCGCCTTCGGCTCCTTGCCACGGCCGTGGCCGGCTTGTTGTCCCTCGGGGCCACCGGTTGCAGTGGGAACGGGGACGAGGACGCGGCCGACAAGGAACTGACGGGAACGCAACTGTGCGGTGGCGACGCCGTGTCCGCCCAGGCGTCCGAGGCGCTGAAGGTGATCACGGGGTCGTCGCGGTTCGGGACGACGGCGGAGAAGTCCACCGTCGCGCAGGCCGCGACGGACCTTGTCGCGGCGTTTCCGGCTCCCACCGGGGGACGCGACGACGTCTGCCGCATCTACACGGCCGCCGGTACACCGGATGTCGCGCTCCGCGTCACCTGGCGACTGGATGACGGCAACTCGACGGGAACTCCCGCCCCGGACTTCACCGCGCTGAAGATGGGGAAGCGTACCCTGACTGCGGCGAACAGGGCGTCGATCCTGTTCGCGTGCCGGAGCGACAGGTTCCCCAACAGGATGAACGAGGCTCTCGTCGCCATCGGCGTGGAACGCTGGGGTATGCCGACCGAGCCCGAGGGCGACGTCGAGGCGTTGAAGGACGCCTACGCGACCGTGGCCCACTCCTTCTCGCTGGCCATGGCCGAGGAACTGCGCTGCGAGAAGAACGGCGGGCTCCCCGCACGGCCCGTCCTGGAGCCCGCGTAGCCGCCGGCGTACGCGGCAACGACCACGAGCAGGCGGCCCCTCCTGTCCGCAGGAGGGGCCGCCTGCCGTCACGTCAGGGCGTTCACCCCGGTCAGGGCGCGGCCGATGATGAGCTTCTGCACCTGGCTGGTGCCCTCGTACAGGGTCAGCACGCGCGCGTCGCGCAGGTACTTGCCGACCGGGTACTCGTCGATGAAGCCGTAACCGCCGAAGACCTGGAGGCAGTTGTTGCTCACCCGTACCGCCGTCTCGCTCGCGTGGTACTTCGCGGCCGAGGCGTCGGTGGCGTACTCCTTCGGGGAGGCGCCGGCGTCCGCCATCCGGGCCACGTGGTGGGTGAGCAGCCGGGCGGTCTGCACGTCGACGGCCGAGTCCGCGAGGAGCTCCTGGACCAGCTGGAAGGAGGCGATCGGCTTGCCGAACTGGGTGCGCTCGGTGGAGTAGCGCACCGCGGCGTCGAGTGCGCCCTGGGCGAGGCCGACCGCGCCGGCCGACACCGATATCCGGCCGCGGGAGAGGGCGCCGAGCGCGATGCCCAGGCCCCGGTCCACCTCGCCGAGGCGGGCCGAGTCGGGCACGCGCACCGACTCGTAGGTGAGTTCGGCGGTCGCCTGGCCCCGCAGCCCCAGCTTGCCGTGGATCTCCGTGGCGGTGAAGCCCGGCGTGTCCGTAGGGACCAGGAAGGCCGTGATGCCCTGCTCGCTGGTCCGGGCGAACGTCAACGCGGCGGCGGCGACGGTGCCGTTGGTGATGAACATCTTGCTGCCGTCGATGATCCAGTCGTCGCCGTCGCGCCTTGCCCGGGTGGTGAGGGAACCGGCGTCGGAGCCGGTGCCCGGCTCGGTGAGGGCGAAGCAGCCGAGCGCCTCACCCGCGGTGAGCCGGGGCAGCCAGCTCTCCTTCTGCTCGTCCGTACCGTGCGACGCGATGGTCTTCGACACCAGCCCCAGCGAGACCGACACGATGCCGCGCACCGACGAGTCGCCCCGGCCCAGCTCCTCGGTGACCAGGACGTACGACAGCATGTCGGCCTCGACGCCCCCGTACTGCTCGGGAAGCATCAGCCCGAGGATGCCGAGGTCCCCGAGGCGCTTGGCGATGCCTGGGTCGACCCGCTCGGCCCGGTCCCAGTCGCGGGTGTGCGGCACGATCTCGTTGTCGACGAACTCCGCCGCCAGGGCGCGGAAGTCCCGCTGGGTCTCGGTCAGCCCGAAGTCCCTTGTCAGCACGGTGTCTCTCCTTCAGTGGGTGGTGTTCAGCGCGCGGCGGGACCGGTGCCCGGCTCGGTGAGGGGGAGACCGAGCTGCGCCCGCTCCGTCAGCCACCGGGTGGGGCGGTACCGGGGGTCGGCGGTCGTGGCGTGCAGGGCACGCTGGAGGTCGAGCATGCGCCCGGCGCCGACGCGTTCGCCCCAGGCCAGCGGCCCGGTCGGGTATCCCAGGCCGGCCGTGACGGCGGTGTCGATGTCGGCCGGGGCGGCGATCCCGCGCTCCGCGATGGACGACGCCACGGACACGATCGACGCGAGCAGCCGCTGCGCGACGGAGCCCGCCGTGTCACGCACCGGGGTGACACGGTGCCCGCCGCCGGCCAGGACGGCGTGCGCGTCCCGGGCGGCCTCCGGGTCGGCCGCCGGGGTCACCGACAGGACCCGGCGTGACGTGCCGAGGGACAGGGGGTCGACGCCGAAGGTGCGGGCTGCGGGCAGCCCCAGCTCGGCGACCGCGGCGGCCACGGAGGTGCCCCACACCGGTACGAGGACGAGCGCGTCCCCGGTGAGCGGTCCCGGCGTCGCGCCGGAGGCGGTCAGCGCGTCCCGCAGCGCGGCGGCGTCGTCGCTGTCACCGGGTACGTGCACGGGACGGGCGGCGTTCCCGGTGGGGGCGGGTTCGGGCTCCGCCGCGGGTGCGGCTGAGCCGTAGGTGTGGAAACCGCGCCCGGTCTTGCGTCCGTGCAGCCCGGCCGCGACGCGGTTGGGGGTCAGGTACGAGGCGCGCAGCCGGTCGGAGTAGCGGAAGCCCTCCCAGATGGTGTCGATCACGGTCGCCGTCACGTCGAGCCCGGTGAGGTCCATCAGCTCGAACGGGCCCATGCGCAGCCCGAGCACGTCACGGGCGATCCGGTCGATGCCGGCCGGGTCGCCGACGCACTCCTCGAGGAGGGCGAGGGCCTCGGTGACGAGCCCGCGCCCGGCGTGGTTGACGAGGAAGCCCGGGGTGTCGGCCACGACGACGGCGGCGTGCCCACCGGCCCGCACCATCTCCGCGAGCTTCTCCGGGAGTCCGGGACGGGTGAGGGCGCCGGGGACGACCTCGGCGACCTTCATCAGCGGGACCGGGTTGAAGAAGTGCAGTCCGGCCAGGCGGGAGGGGTCCTCCAGTCCGGCGGCGATCCGGGTGACGGGCAGCGACGACGTGTTCGTCGCGAAGACGGCCGAGGCGGGCAGGACCTCCTCCAGCTGCCGGAAGAGGGCGGTCTTGACGCCGAGGTCCTCCAGGACGGCCTCGACCACCAGCTCCACGTCGTCACCGGGCGCGGCCGGGGAGTCCACCGGGACCAGGCGCCCGACGGCGGCTTCCGCGGCCTCGGCGCTCATCCGGCCCTTCTCCGCGCCCCGTTCGAGCATGGTGCGGACGAAGAGGACGGCGTCGTCCACGGACTCCCGGCGGGCGTCGGCGAGTTCGACGGTGTGCCCGGCCGTCACCGCCCACTGGGCGATGCCGCGGCCCATGACACCGGCACCGACGATTCTGATGCGCATACGCGTTCTCTCCTGCTTCGGTACGGTTCGGCTCGGCGGTCTCGCGGCCGGTCAGCGCAGATAGACGCGCTCGGGGTCGACGTCCTCGCGCAGCAGGCGGAGTTCGGGGTCCGAGGGAGGGGCGACGACCGTCACGTCCTCGGCGACCTTCAGGTCCCAGCCGGTGGCTTCCCGCACCTGGTCCACGGTCACCCCGGGGTGCACGGCCACGAGCCTCAACTCGTCGCCCAGGCCCCGGCGCTCGAGCACGCCGAGGTCGGTGATCACCCGGGTGACGCCCGCGCCGAGCGGACGGATGCCGTCGGCCAGGGCGCGGTCGGGCCCCGGGGAGGTGCAGAAGTCCAGCCGCTCGGTGAACGAGCGGGGGGTGTGGCGGCGCATCACCACGAAGATCTCCCGCGCGTTGGCCATCACCTCCATCGCCCCGCCGGAGCCGGGAAGCCGTACGTCGGGGGAGTGCCAGTCGCCGATCACGGACGAGTTGAGGTTGCCCCACCTGTCGATCTGCGCGGCCCCGAGGAAGCCCACGTCGATGTGCCCGCCCTGCAGGACGTAGCCGAACAGCGCCGGGATCGTCAGCACCGCCTCGGCGCCGGTGATCAGCACGGCGTCCGCGATGGTCTCCGGCAGATGCGAGGGATGAGCGCCGCACACCCCGGACTCGTAGACGATCTCCAGGCCGGGCGCCACCGTCAGATGGGCCAGCGACGCCGCGAGGGTGGGCAGCCCGATGCCGGCGAAGACGGTGCGCCGGCCCGCCAGGGCGCGCGACGCCACGACGGCGAGCAGTTCGGACGAGGTGACGTCCGGCGCGTCCTGTGACGCGTCGGGCGTGGTCGTCGTCGCGGTGGTCATCCTGGGCTCTCCTTCGGGTGCGGTCAGGTGCGGCGCCGGCCGTGCGGCGGTCACAGCCGCCGCCCGTAGTTCACGGGCAGGCTCATGGCCTCGCCCACCGCGAGGGAGGCCCAGTGCTCCTCGCCGAGCTTCGCGGTGTACTCGGCGTGGTCCTTCGTGCCGTACACCCACTCGGCCATCCATTCCCGCAGCCGTACGGGGTCCTTGCTGATGGCCGACCAGGCGCGGTAGAAGGCGTTGTCGCGGTCGTAGTAGCCCTGGGCGAACGACGGGTGCGCGCCCCGGGGGCACTCGACCACCGCGTCCACGGCGTGCGCGGGGATCACGGTGCGGTTGGGGTCGGAACGCACGACCTCGTCGTCGACGACCTCCTCGACGACCACGACGGCCGTGCGGGCCGCGTACACGGCTTCCGCCTGGACGCCGGTCAGGCCCCAGACCTGGGTGTTGCCGCTGCGGTCGGCGCGCTGAGCGTGGACGATCGTCACATCGGGGTTCACCGGCGGCACGACGTAGATCTGCTCGGGCTCGCCGTCGGGTCCCGGGTAGGGCGACGTCACCTTGCGCAGGCCGTCGTTGACCTTCGTCAGGTCGCTGCCCGCGTAGCTGCGCAGCGGGAAGAACGGCAGCCGCTGCGCGCCCGCCAGATAGCGGCAGACCATCCCGTGGTGGCTGTACTCCTCGAACACGAGCGGTTCCGGGTCGGCCCGCTCGACGCGCCGGCGCAGCTCTCCGAGCGAACCGGCCGACGAGTTGCCGACGAAGGAGGACACCAGCCGGGAAACGCAGCCTCCGGCCAGCATCTGGTCCACGACGATGTCGGCGGTCATGCGGACCACGGTGAGGTCCCTGCGGCCCTGGCGGATGATCTCGTGTCCGGCCGCGGTCGGGATCAGGTGGGTGAAACCCTCCAGGCAGACGGTGTCGCCGTCGTGCACGAAGGCGGCGATCGCCTCCCTCATCGACATCGTCTTGTCCGCGCCGCCGCCCGGATTCCTCGCGGGAGCCGGAGGCGCGACGGCGACGCCGGCTCCCTGGGAGCCGTCGGGGGCGGAGTCCACGGATCGGTTCACGGGTGGCAGCTCCTCGGGGGGTGCGGGTGTCGCGTCACACGGTGCCAGGAGCCATTGATTGCCGTCCAATACCGAATTAAGGTGAGATCGAGACGCCGAACGAATCAATGTTGTGCCGTGCCGAGGACGGCAGGGGAGAAGGCTCCGTGGAACTGCGCTACCTGACCGCCTTCGTGGCCGTCGCCGAGGAACTCCACTTCGGACGGGCCGCCCGGCGGCTCCAGATGGCGCAGCCGCCGCTCAGCCAGCAGATCCGGCAACTGGAGAAGGAGCTCGGCGTCCAGCTCTTCGAACGCAGTACCCGGTCCGTGCGGCTCACCAGCGCCGGGGAGTCCTTCCTCGGCCCCGTCCGCACCGTGCTCCGCGACCTCGACCTCGCCACGCGCGCGGTCAAGGCGGCCGGCCGCGGGGAGTTCGGCAGGGTGACCGTCGGATTCGCCGGAGCCTCCAGTCACGAGGCGCTGCCCCTGCTCACCCGCGCCGTCCGCGCCTCCTATCCGGGCATCGAGCTCGTCCTGGCCGGGCAGACGTACGCGAACACCGCCCTCGCCCGCGTCGCCGAGGGCACCCTCGACCTCGGCTTCGTCCGGCTCCCCGCCCGCCGTCCCGGCGTACGGACCCGGGTGATCTACGAGGAGGAGCTGATCTGCGCCCTGCCGTCGGACCACCGCCTCGCCCGCCAGGAGCGCATCGCGCTCGCCGACCTCGCCGAGGAACCCTTCGTCACCTTTCCCGCCAACGCGGGATCCAGCCTGCGCGACGCCATGACCGAGGCGTGCGAGAAGGCGGGCGTCGTCCCCCGGGTCACCCAGGAGGCGCCCGACTCGCACACCATCCTGGCGCTGGTCGCGGCCGGCGTCGGTGTGACCCTCACCCTGACCTCCGTCCAGCACGTCCAGGGCACGGGCCTCGTCTACCGGCCCCTCGAAGGGGACCCCGTGCGGCTGCACGCCGCCCTCGCCTGGCGGGCCGACAACCCGTCCGCCGCGCTGCGCACCGTCCTCGCCGTCGCCGAGGAGGCCCTGCCCACGCCGCCCGGTCTCACAGCGGACCAAGACGGAATCGGTATCAGTCGGCTAGCAACTGAGTATTGGAGTTGAAGGGCAGGGGGATGCGAGGGTCGGCCCAGACGCCGTTGTCTGCCTGACCGGAAAGGCCCCACCGCATGTCCGCACAGCCAGCGAATCCCCCTCGTCCGACGCCGGCGGCGGGAACCGATGTCGTCGTCTGCGCCCCCCTGCGCACTCCCATCGGCCGCTTCGGGGGTGCGCTCGCCGGTCAGCGTCCCGCGGCGCTCGCCGCGCAGGTCGTCTCGGCCGTCGTCCGGGAGAGCGCCGTCGACCCGGAGCGCATCGACGAGGTCGTCCTCGGCCACGCGTACCCCACCGCCGACGCCCCCGCCATCGGCCGGGTCGCCGCACTCGACGCCGGCCTCCCCGACCGGGTGACGGGCGTGCAGATCGACCGGCGCTGCGGCTCGGGCCTGCAGGCCGTACTCGACGCCGCCATGCAGGTCAGGTCCGGCTTCAGCGAGGTGGTCGTGGCCGGCGGCGTCGACGTGATGAGCGCGGCGCCCTATTACACGCACGAGGGGCGGTGGGGAATCCGCGGTGCCGGACTCCGGCTGCACGACTCCCTGGCGCGTGGCCGCGTCACGGCGGGAGGGGAGCACCACGTCATCCCCGGCGGCATGATCGAGACGGCCGAGAACCTGCGCCGCGAGTTCGCCGTCAGCCGCGAGGACCAGGACGCGCTCGCCCTGCGGTCGCAGCAGCGCGCCGCACGGGCCATGGCCGAGGGTCTGTTCGACGACGAGATCGTGCCCGTCACCGTACGCACCCGCAAGGGCGACGTCGTGGTGGACACGGACGAGCACCCCCGCCCGGACACGACCGCCGAGAAACTGGCCTCCCTCAAGCCCCTCATGCACGCCTCCGATCCGGAGGCGACCGTCACGGCCGGCAACGCCAGCGGCCAGAACGACGCGGCCGCCGCCTGCCTCGTCACCACCAGGGAGACCGCCGAGCGGCTCGGCCTGACCCCGCTCGTACGCCTGGTGTCGTTCGCCCGTGCGGGCGTCCCCGCCGAGACGATGGGCATCGGACCCGTGGAGGCCACCCGCGTCGCGCTGGGCCGCGCCGGACTGTCGCTCTCCGACCTCGACCTGATCGAGCTCAACGAGGCGTTCGCCGCGCAGGTCCTCGCCTGCACCCGCGCCCTCGGGCTGTCCGACGCCGACCACGAGCGCATCAACGTCAACGGCTCCGGGGTCTCCCTCGGCCACCCCGTCGGGGCGACCGGTGCCCGCATCCTGGCCACCCTGACCCGCGAGATGCACCGCAGGCAGGCGCGCTTCGGCCTGGAGACGATGTGCATCGGCGGCGGACAGGGCCTGGCAGCGGTGTTCGAGCGCATCGCCCCGTAGGCGCCGGCGCGTCCGTTCCCGCCCGCACGGGCGGGGCACCGCGCTCACTGATACGTAAATCGTCTCACTGAATCCGTCATTCAGTATTGGACCGCTATGGGCGGCGACTGGCAGCGTTGCGCCATCGAACGGGACGGACGCCCCGTCCCGTGGCCGGCACGTCGCCGCCGCCCTCCGGAGCCCCCACCTCCACCCCCTCCAATTCCCCTGATCACCGCTGCCCATGGGAGCCGTCATGAGCACCATCCCAAGCCAGGAGCGGAACACAACCGCGCGCAGAGCCGGAATCGGAGCCTTCATCGGCTCGACCATCGAATGGTTCGATTTCTACATCTACGGAACCGCGGCCGCACTGGTCTTCGACAAGGTCTTCTTCCCCGAACTCGAAGGGGCCCTCGGCACCCTCGTCGCGTTCGGCACCTTCTGGGTCGGCTTCCTCGCCCGGCCCCTCGGCGGCATCGTCTTCGGCCACTTCGGTGACCGGCTCGGCCGCAAGAAGACGCTGGTCATCACCCTCCTGATGATGGGCCTGTCGACCACCGCCATCGGTCTGCTCCCGGGCTACGCAAGCATCGGTGTGGCCGCTCCGATCCTGCTGATCCTCGTCCGCATGATCCAGGGCATCGGTCTGGGCGGCGAATGGGGCGGCTCCGTCCTCATCGCCTCCGAACACGCGCCCAAGGGCAAGTCGATCCTGTACGGCGCCTTCGCCCAGCAGGGCTCCCCGGTCGGCAACACGCTCAGCACCGTCAGCTTCCTGGCGATCAGCCAGCTGCCCGACGAGGCCTTCGTCTCCTGGGGCTGGCGAGTGCCGTTCATCGCCTCCGCCGCCCTCGTCTTCGTCGGACTCCTCGTCCGGATGAAGGTCGAGGAATCGCCGGCGATGGCCGGCATCATCGAGAAGAAGGAAGTCGCGAAGGTCCCGGTCCTCGAGGTCTTCCGCAAGCACCCCGGGCTGATCGCCCTCGGCATCGGCGCCTGCACCATCGGTCTGTCCGCCACCTACTTCAAGGGGACCTTCGCCCTGTCCTGGGCGACCAGCAGCCTCGACTTCGACCGCAGCTCGTTCCTGACGATCCTCCTCGTCGCGAACATCACCCAGGTCCTCGTCCAGCCCTTCGGCGCCGTCATCGCCACCAGGATGAAGAGCAAGTCGCGTGCGGTCGCCGTCATGCTGGTGCCCGAACTCGTCCTGATGCCGCTGATGTTCATGCTGATCGCCAGCGGGAACTACGCCCTGGCCATGCTCGGCGTGGTCGTCGCCACCGTCCCGCACTGCCTCTACTACGCGGCCCTCGCCGGCCTGCTCGCCAGCCGCTTCCCGGCGCACCTGCGCTACACCGGGATCTCCCTGAGCTACCAGCTCTGCGGCACCATCCTCGGCGGCACCACGCCGATCATCGGACAGTTCCTGCTCAACCAGTCGGGCTCCATCGCCACCGTGATCGCGTACGCCCTGTTCCAGGTCGCCCTCACCCTCGTCTGCATGCTGTTCCTGCTCAAGCGCCCCAACTACGACGAGACGGCCGCGACGGACGAGAAGCCGGCCGACGCGATGGCCGCCGCCTGACCCGTACCGCCCAGGAGCACCGCACCACAGAAAGGCCCCCACCCCATGCCCCGCATCGTCCACGGCATCGACGGGATCACCGGTCTCGGCGGCCAGGATCTCGGTCACTCCGGCTGGAGGCGGGTGACCCAGGAGCTCATCGACGCCTTCGCCGAGGTCTCCGGTGACCACCAGTGGATCCACACCGACACCGAGCGTGCCGCCGCCGGACCCTACGGCCGGACCATCGCCCATGGCTATATGGTCCTGAGCTGGGGCATCCCGATGTTCTCGGAACTGCTCGAGGTACGGGATGTCGGCATGGCCCTCAATTACGGGGTCAACAAGGTGCGCTTCCCGGCCCCGGTGCCCGTCGGCAGCCGCGTCCGCCTGCACGCGGCCGTCGCCGCCGTCGAACCGGTCAAGCGGGGCGGAGTGCAGGTGACGCGTTCCTTCACCTTCGAGCTGGAGGACTCGGCCAAGCCGGCCTGCGCGGCCGAGTCCCTCACGCACTACTACCCGTGACGGGCACGACGGAGGGCTGACGGCGCCGCCCTCCGCACCCGGGAGGGTCCCGGTCGCCGTGCAGGCGTGGGCCCCGGATCGCCCGGTCCGGGGCCCACGCCGACGGGTCAGGCGCGCCTGCGGCGGCGCATCAGGACGAGGGCGCCCGCACCGGCCACCACCAGCGCGGCACCGCCGGCGGCCAGCGGAAGGGTGCCGGCGTCACCGCCGGCGGCGGCGAGGTCCTCGGACTTCTCGGTCCCGGTGACCTCCTCCGTACGGCCGCCCTTGGCCTCGGTGCCGTCGGGGAGCCCGTCGCCCGCGTCGGTGTCCGTGCCGGTGTGCTCAGCAGGGGCCGGGGCGGCGGTCTTCGGGGCGTCCCCGGCCACCGCGAGGTCCTCGCCGTCGAGGGCGACCTCGACCTCGGCCCGGCCGTCGCCGGAGGAGAGGACGGCCACGGACACCTTGCTCGCCCTGTCGGTGACGGACGTGATGGCGTCCGCGTCGGCCGGGGCGTCGTTGCCGGCCGTCCTGTTCGCCCCGGTCATGTCGATCAGACCGCCGGCCACCGGCCGACCGGCGGCCCTGGGCCTCGGTCCGATGCGGCAGGACAACTCTCCGTCTCACACGGACTCTCGTCGGCCCGACGAGACCACCTGTCGCTAGGATGCGGGCCCTGAACACCGACAGGTTCAACCTCCCGGGCCGCGAGGCGATGATCGCCGGGTTCTACCGGTCGGCCGACGCCCTCACCCCGCTGGTGGACACCTCCGCCAGGGTCTCGCGCCTCACCCGCCTCTCCGTCGGTCTCGCCGACCTGGACACGGGCCTGTGCAGCCTCCAACTCCGCTGGTACGTCGACGGACGCGAGGCCAGGCAGGCCCGCGGCGAGACGTCCGTCCTCCCGGCCCGCCTCGGGGTCCCGGCCGACCGGCGCACCCACCGGGTGACCGCCACGGTCGTCGACACCACGTCCGCCGTCCGCAGCCCCGCGGCCCGCGACCTCACGTCCAACTCCGCCACCTGGACCGTCACGCGCTGACCGGCGGCGTTTGCCTGTGCGCGGCATCGGTGCCGGCAGGACGCACCGCCCGCTCACTCCGGTGAGCGGCGCAGCTCCAGGCCGCGCAGGGCGATCTGCAACTCGAACTGCACCAAGGGGTCGCGGAGTTGATCGCCGAACACCTCCTCCAGCCGGCGCAGGCGGTAGCGGACGGTCTGGGGATGCACGGCCAGACGCTGGGCGTGCGCACCGGCCGGCTCGCGGTACGCGGCCCCGACGGGTTCGTCACCCTGATCGGCGACGGCCACCACGACGGTGCCGGCCGGGCCGGCGGAGCGCCACGACACTGACGACGGCGCCCATGGCCGCCCACGGAACGGGGGCGCCGGGCCTCACTTGTCCTGTCCGGTGCTGTCGTGCGGGCCGGCGCCGGGGCGGTCGCCGCGGTGCCGGCTGCCGGGCAGCATCTCCTGGACCTTCGCCTTGAGGCCCTGGCGGACCATGCCCGCGCGGTCGCTGTCGCCGTGCAGGATCGCGGAGGCCGCGGCCTCGATCTGGTCCAGCGAGGCGTGCGGCGGGATCGGCGGGACGGCCGGGTCGGTGCGGAAGTCGATGACGAAGGGCCGGTCGGCGGCGAGCGCCCGGTCCCAGGCGGACTCGACGTGCTTGGGCTTCTCCACCCGCACCCCGTCGAGGCCGATGCGCTGCGCGATGTCCGCGTACGGCAGGTCGGGGATGGCTTGCGACTCCTCGAACTGCGGGGCGCCGGACATGGCCCGCATCTCCCAGGTGACCTGGTTCAGGTCGCCGTTGTTCAGCACGGCCACGATCAGCCGCGGGTCGGACCACTCGCGGTAGTACTTCGCCGCGGTCACCAGCTCCATCATGCCGTTCATCTGCATGGCGCCGTCCCCGACCAGGGCGATCGCCGGCCGGTCCGGGTGGGCGAACTTCGCCCCGATGGCGTACGGCACGCCGGGGCCCATCGTGGCCAGGGTGCCGGACAGGGAGCCGCGCATGCTGCCGCGCAACCGCAGGTGGCGGGCGTACCAGTTGGCGGCCGAACCGGAGTCGGCGGCGAGGATCGCGTCGTCGGGCAGCTTGCCGTCCAGGGCGTGGACGACGTACTCCGGGTTGACCGGGTCGGCGCTGACGGCGGCGCGCCGCTGCATGACCTCCCACCAGCGGGCGACGTTCTTCTCGACCTTCTCCCGCCAGGTCCGGTCCTCCTTGCGGTGCAGGCGGGGCAGCAGCCGCCGCAGTGTCTCGCGGGCGTCGCCGACGAGGTTGACCTCGTTCGGGTAGCGCAGGCCGATCATGTGCGGGTCGATGTCGATCTGCACCGCCCGCGCCTGGTCCAGCTCCGGCATGAACTGCGTGTACGGGAAACTGGAGCCGATCATCAGCAGGGTGTCGCACTCCTGCATCAGCTCGTAGGAGGGGCGGGTGCCCAGCAGCCCGATGGAGCCGGTGACGTAGGGCAGGTCGTCGGGCAGGGCGTCCTTGCCGAGCAGGGCCTTGGCCACGCCGGCGCCGAGGACGTCCGCCAGCCGTTCGACCTCCTCGCGGGCGCCGCGGGCCCCCTGCCCGATCAGGACCGCGACCCTTTCACCGGCGTTCAGCACGTCGGCGGCCCGCTGGACGTCCTCGTCGGCCGGGACCGGCGCGTACGACCCCAGTCCGAGGCTGGAGGGCACCATCTTGAAGGCGTGCGTGGGCGGGCTGTAGTCCAGCTCCTGCACATCGGCGGGGAGGATGATCGCGGTGACGGTGCGCTTGGCGTACGCGGTGCGGAAGGCCCGGTCGATCAGGTTCGGCAGCTGCTCGGGAACCATGGCCGTCTCGCAGAACTCCGAGGCGACGTCCTTGTACAGACTGGCCAGGTCCACTTCCTGCTGGTAGGAGCCGCCCATGGCGCTGCGGTTGGTCTGCCCGACCAGCGCCACGACCGGCACGTGGTCGAGCTTGGCGTCGTAGAGCCCGTTCAGCAGGTGGATCGCGCCCGGCCCGGAGGTGGCCGCGCACACGCCCACCTTGCCGGAGAACTTGGCGTAGCCGACGGCCTGGAAGGCGGCCATCTCCTCGTGCCGGGCCTGGACGAACTTCGGCTTGTTGTCCGCGCGTCCCCAGGCGGCCAGCAGCCCGTTGATGCCGTCGCCCGCGTAGGCGAAGACATGGTCGACGTCCCACTCGCGCAACCGCTGGAGAATGTAGTCGGACACCTTTGTGCTGGCCATGCAAGCTCCGTTCCCGATTCCGCTGCTGAGCGACTGCCCCCGGCGTCCGGGCCGTGCGGGGACGCGCGGGGCACGACTCTCCATGGGTAACCGAGCGGCTACGCGGGAAACGTCGCCTTCGCGACGCCGGCCCGGCGCCGGCCGGGGGACCTGCGCTTCCGCCGGTGGCTTGGCACCCGGCAAGGGGGTTACTCGCCCACCATGGATGACACACGGCCACTCGCTCTGATCACCGGCGCGTCCAGCGGCATCGGCCTCGAGCTGGCCCGGCAGTTCGCCCTGAACGGTTACGACCTGGTGGTGAACGCCGAGGACGAACGGCTGGAGTCCGCCGCGCGGGGCCTGCGGGAAGCGGGAGTCGAGGTCCGCGCGGTGCGCGCCGACCTCCGGACCGCCGAAGGCCGGTACCTGCTGCTGGACGCGCTCGACGGGCTGACCGTCGACGTGGCGGCGCTCAACGCGGGGGTGGGCCGGGGCGGCGCCTTCGTCGACACCGACCTCGCCGACGACCAGGAGGTCATCGACCTCAACGTCACCGCGACCGTGCGGCTGGCCAAGCCGCTGCTGCGGGCCATGGTGACCCGCGGCGTCGGCCGCATCGCCTTCACCTCGTCCGTCGCCTCGACGATGCCCGGCTCCTTCCAGCCCGTCTACAACGCCTCCAAGTCGTTCGTGCAGTCCTTCGCCCAGGCGCTGGCGGAGGAGGTGAAGGACACCGGCGTGACGGTCACCTCGTTCATGCCGGGCCCCACGGAAACGGACTTCTTCGAGCGGGCGGGCATGGCGGACGACACCCGGATGGGCACCCTGAAGAAGGACGCCCCCGCGCAGGTGGCCGAGCAGGCGTTCAGGGCGATCCTGAAGGGCGAGCGGAAGGCCGTGACCGGATCGTTCAAGACCAAGACGCAGGGGCTGGCCGGAAAGGTGCTGCCCGACGGGGTCAAGGCGGCGGCCCACCGGCGGATGGCGGAGCCGGGGACCGGGGACGAGGAGGACTCCGGGCGGCAGGAGTGACCGCCTGACGGCCATCCGGCCGCCGCGTCCGCCGGTGTCACGGAGGCCGTCCGGGGCACTTCGGGGGCATGAGCCCCCGACGACTGGTTCCCGAGTCCCTGGCCCTGCTGACCGAGGGCTACGCCTGGCTGCCCGACCTGATGCGCGCCGAGGGCGCCACCGCGCTCGACCTCCGCGTCCTCGGCCGGCCTGCTCTCGCCGTACGGGGCCCGGACGCGGTCCGTTTCTTCTACGACGAGGAGCACGTCCAGCGGCACGGAGCGCTGCCCGGCCCGGTCCTGAGTACGCTTTTCGGCCACGGCGCGGTCCACACCCTCGACGGTGACGCCCACCGGCACCGCAAGTCGTTCTTCCTGCCCCTGCTGGAGACCGACGCCGTGACGGGCGCGGCCGGGCACATCGACGCCGCCTGGGAGGAGGCCGTACCGGACTGGCGGGCGCGGCCGGACGTGGTGCTCTTCGACGCCGTCGGCCGGGTGATCACGCGCGGTGTCTGCCGGTGGGCCGGCGTCCCGCTCGCGGAGGACGAGGAGGAACCGCTGGCGCGGGACCTGGTGGCCATGGTGGACGGTTTCGCCACGGCGGGTCCCCGGCACTGGCGGGCCAGGCGGGCCCGGACCCGGCAGGAACGGCGGTTCGCCGGCCTCGTCACCGAGGTGAGGTCCGGGGCGGTGCGGGCCCCGGCGGATTCCGTGCTGGACCGGGTCTGCCGCCATCGCGACGCCTCCGGCGCCGAGCTGACGCCCGGGATCGCGGCGGTGGAGCTGCTGAACGTCCTTCGCCCCACCACGGCGCTGAGCTGGTTCGTGACCTTCGCCGCGCACGCCCTGCACCGTTGGCCCGAACACGGGGAGCGGCTCCGCTCGGGCGAGGCGGGTTTCGCCACGGCGTTCGCCCACGAGGTCCGCCGGTTCTACCCCTTCGCCCCCTTCCTGGGCGGCCGGGCCGTCACCGACCTGACCTGGCAGGGCCACCACGTCCCGGCCGGCGGCCTCGTCCTGCTGGACGTCCACGGCCAGGACCACGACGAACGCCGGTGGAAGGACCCGTACGCCTTCCGCCCCGAGAGGTTCCTCGACCACCCGCCCGGCCGGGACGAACTGATCCCCCAGGGCGGGGCCGACCCCCGCACCGGGCACCGATGCCCCGGCGAGGCCATGACCGTGGGCATCCTGGAGACGCTGTCCCGGCGCCTGGCCGACCTGGACCACGAGGTCCCGCCGCAGGACCTGACCATCCCCCTGAACCGCATCCCCACCCGGCCACGCAGCGGAATGATCATCCGGCTGCGCGCATAGCACCGGGCGCTCCCGGTGATGTGCCGACCGGATGTACCGGGCGGATGTTTCGGGTGGAGCCCGTGAGACACCCGAGTGCCGACACGTGTTCCCGCGCAGGTGAAGCGAGGAGAAGAGCCATGTCGAACCCGCAACAGCCCGAGCTGAGGCGCAGCGACAAGGGAGCGGCCACGTCGGAGGACAGCCAGGCCCGCAAGGCGGCCCAGCCCGCTCGCGGGAGCGGCGGCCGGGCCCACGGCACGGACCGCGGCGACAAGGGCGGAGGCGAAGGCGGCGGTACGCCTCCCGAGCAGCAGCCGGACCACCCGGCCTGAGCCCGAGCCACCCCAGGGCCGGCCCTCGACGCCACCGCGGAGGAACGCGGTGACGTCGAGGGCCGGCCTCATGTGAAGTCGCGCCGCGAACGGGCCGGCGGACGGCTGACCGCGACGCGTCGGAAGCGCGCCCCCGACGCCGAGTGGCCGCGCACGGGCCCCGCGTCAGTAGTCGACGCGGTCGGACTTGGCCAGCCACGCGTCGAACGGCGCCGTGCGGTGCGGCAGGTCGAGGTGCTCGACCCGCGTCGGCCACATCGACTGGGGCTTCATGGCGAACAGGTCGTAGAACTTGCGGTCGTCGAAGCCGGCCACCGCGGCGTCGTGCCGGTCGGCGGAGTAGACGATCCCGTCGACGCGGGCCCACAGCGCGGAGGACAGGCACATCGGGCACGGCTCGCACGAGGTGACCAGCACGCAGCCCTCGAGCGAGAAGGTGCCCAGTTCCTTGCAGGCGGCGCGCAGCGCGCTCACCTCGGCGTGCGCCGTCGGATCCAGCGTCGCGGTGACCTGGTTGTTCCCGAGGGCGACGACGTTCCCGTCCTTGGCGACCAGCGCGCCGAACGGACCGCCGCCGTTGTGCACACTGTCGGTGGCCAGGCTGATCGCCTGCTCCATCCAGGCGCGCTTGAGGTCCTGGATGCTCGCTTCTTGGGTGTGCGCGGTCACGGTCACTCCTTCTCGGACAGGGTGGGGACTTCCCCGGATGCTCCGCCCCATGCGGGACGCCGCCGTCATACCCCCGGCTGCGGGGTCCACCGGCGTGCGAAGAGCGGCTTGTGAGGAGTACACAGCCGGTC
The DNA here is from genome assembly GCF_056173025.1 of Streptomyces sp. 63XJN7_1_ISO-PGPR-S23-121. Classification (NCBI taxonomy): domain Bacteria; kingdom Bacillati; phylum Actinomycetota; class Actinomycetes; order Kitasatosporales; family Streptomycetaceae; genus Streptomyces; species Streptomyces sp. 63XJN7_1_ISO-PGPR-S23-121. The sequence continues at coordinate 2,024,581 of NZ_CM149653.1, forward strand.
ATGGGGCGTCAGCTAGGGGTGAAAGACATGAAAACCCCGCAGGCCGGGACCGGCGCTTCGTAGATTTCTACGAGGCCGGCCCGCCGTCGTCCCTGTGGCTTGACTCGAGGACCGCGCCGCTCGGCGGCGCCGCTCAGCGACGGTCCTGTTCGAACGTCAGCAGCAGGTCCGCCGCCACGCTCACCGCGATCACGGCGGGCTCCTTGCCGGTGATCCCGGCCAGTCCGATCGGGGTCTTGATCCGGTCGATGGCGGCCTCGTCGTGGCCGCCCTCGGTGGCCAGCCGGTGCCGGAACCGCGACCACTTGGCGGCCGAGCCGATCAGGCCGATCGAGCCGAGGCCGGCGGTGCGCAGGGCCGCGTCGGCCAGTGCGGCGTCCTCGGCGTGGTCGTGCGTCATGATCAGGACGTGCGTGCCGGGCGCGAGCTCCTCGAGCACCGTCTCCGGCAGCAGCGGCGTGTGGTGCACCTGGATCCGCGCCACCGCGTCCGCCAGCACGCCGAGCCGTTCGTCGGTCAGCATGTCGGGGCGGGTGTCGACCAGGTGCAGGTCGAGCGGATGGCGGGCCAGGACGCGGGCCAGCTCCAGTCCGACGTGACCGACGCCGAACACCGCCACCGCCGGTACCACCGGCAGCGGTTCGAGCAGGACCGTGACGGCCCCGCCGCAGCACTGGACGCCGTGCCGGTTGGTGACCTTGTCGTTGAGCTTGAACTCCATCAGCTCGGGCTCCGCGTCGTGCCCGCCGATCAGCTCACGGGCCCGGTCGATGGCGACCGCCTCGATGTTGCCGCCGCCGATCGAGCCCCACGTCGCGGACGACCCCACGACGAGTTTGGCGCCGGCCTTGCGGGGGGCGTGACCGCGCACGGCCGCGACGGTCACGAGCACGCCGGCTTCCCGGCGGGCCCGCAACCCCGCGACCGCGGCCACCCAGGTCGTGTCAGGCATTGCTCAGGGCGTCGGTGCCGGAGGTGACCGCGCCGCCCTCTCCGCCGTCCCGGCCGCCGCTCCGGCGGGCGGCTTCGATCGCCCAGTACACGGCCTCCGGAGTCGCCGGGGAGGCCAGCTCCAGGCTGACGCCCGCCGGCCCGAACGCCGCCGCGGCCTGCCGCAGCGCCTCGCGCACCGAGAACGCCAGCATCAGCGGGGGCTCGCCGACCGCCTTGGACCCGTAGACCGCGCCCTCCTCGGTGGCGTTCTCCAGCAGCGTGACGTTGAACTCCTCGGGCATCTCCGAGAAGCTCGGCAGCTTGTACGTGCTCGCCGCCTGGGTCAGCAGCCGGCCGCGGTGGGGCCCGTCACCGGTGTCCCAGCGCAGGTCCTCCAGCGTCAGCCAGCCCGCTCCCTGCACGAAGCCGCCCTCGACCTGACCGATGTCGATCAGCGGGGAGAGGCTGTCGCCGACGTCGTGCACGATGTCCACCCGCCGGATGCGGTAGGCGCCGGTGAAGCCGTCGACCTCCACCTCCGTCGCGGCGGCACCGTGGGCGAAGTACTTGAACGGCGAGCCCCGGAAAGCCTTCGCGTCCCAGTGCAGGCCCTCGGTCCGGTAGTAGCCGGCCGCCGACAGCTGCACCCGCTGGAAGTACGCGGTGCGCACCAGGTCGTCCCAGGCCAGTTCCCCGTCGCCGCCCAGGGCGCGCGCCACGCCCTCGACGATGCGTACGTCCGAGGCGTTCGCGCCGAGCTGCGAGGCGGCCACCTGGAGCAGCCGTCCGCGCAACTGCTCGCAGGCGTTCTTGATCGCCCCGCCGTTGAGATCGGCGCCCGAACTCGCCGCGGTGGCCGAGGTGTTGGGCACCTTGTCGGTACGTGTCGGGGCGAGGCGCACCTTGTGCAGCGGGATGCCCAGCGTCGTCGCGGCCACCTGCAGCATCTTGGTGTGCAGGCCCTGGCCCATCTCGGTGCCGCCGTGGTTGATCAGGACGGAGCCGTCCTTGTAGATCAGCACCAGCGCGCCGCCCTGGTTGAAGGCGGTGAGGTTGAACGAGATGCCGAACTTGATGCCGGTGACCGCGAGGGCCCGCTTGGTGTGCGGGTGCGCGGCGTTGAAGGCGGCGATCTCGCGCTTGCGGTCGGCGATGCCCGCGTCGCGCCGCACCTGCTCCCACACGGTGGAGATCCGCTCGGGCTGCGTGACCGGCTGCCCGTACGGCGTCGTCTGGCCCTGGCCCGGCCGGTAGAAGTTGCGTTCCCGCAGCTCCATGGGGTCCAGGCCGAGCAGCGGAGCGCAGCGGCCCAGGATGTCCTCGATCACCAGCATGCCCTGCGGTCCGCCGAAGCCGCGGAAAGCGGTGTTGGAGACCGTGTGCGTCCTGGCGATGCGGCCGGCGACACGCGCGTTGGGGATCCAGTAGGTGTTGTCGATGTGGCACAGCGCGCGGGCCAGCACCGGCTCGGACAGGTCGAGGCTCCAGCCGCCGTCGGCGACCAGCGTGGCGTCCAGGGCCTGGATGCGGCCGTCGGCGTCGAAGCCGATCCGCCACTGGGCGTGGAACCCGTGCCGCTTGCCGGACATGGTCAGGTCCTGCGTCCGGTTGAGCCGGAACCGGACCGGCCGGCCGGTGAGCTTGGCGCCGAGCGCGGCGACGGCCGCGAACCCGTGCGGCTGCATCTCCTTGCCGCCGAAGCCGCCGCCCATCCGCAGGCACTGCACGGTGACCTCGTGGGACGGCACGCCGAGCACGTGGGAGACGATCTCCTGGGTCTCCGACGGGTGCTGGGTGCTGCTCTGGACGAACACCTGCCCGTTCTCGTCGACCTGGGCGAGCGCCGCGTGCGTCTCGAGGTAGAAGTGCTCCTGGCCGGCGAACTGGAACTCGCCGGTGAACACGTGCGCCGAGTCGGCGAAGCCGGCGTCGACGTCGCCGGCCTCCATCACGGGCCGGACGCCGTGGTAGCTGCCCGCCGCGATCGCGTCCTGGAGCGTGACCAGGGAGGGCAGTTCGTCGAGCTCCACCTCGACGGCCGCCGCACCGAGCCGGGCCGCCTCCAGCGTCTCGCCGAGCACCCAGGCGACCGCGTGGCCGTGGAACATGACCTCGTCGGGGAACAGCGGCTCGTCGTGCTTCATGCCGGCGTCGTTGACGCCGGGCACGTCGGCCTTGGTCAGGACGCGCACCACTCCGGGCACGGCGAGCGCGGGCGCGGTGTCGAGCGCGACGATCCGGCCGTGGGCCCTCATGACCTGCACCGGGTAGGCGTGCAGCACGTCCTTGGTGCGCTGGACCAGGTCGTCGGTGTAGAGCGCGGCGCCGGTGACGTGCAGGGCCGCGCTCTCGTGCGGCATCGGGACGCCGACGACGGGCTTCTCGGGACGCTCGGACAGGTGGCTCATGACGGCACCGCCTCGGTGTTCTGTGCGTACAGCTTCAGCAGGCTCTGGCCGAGCATCGCGGAACGGTAGAGGGAGCTGGCGCGATGGTCGTCCATCGGCGTGCCCTCGCCCCGCAGTACCCGGGCTGCGGTCTCGACGGTCTCCGTCACCCACGGCCTGCCCTCCAGGGCCGCCTCGGTGGCGAGGGCGCGGATCGGGGTGGCGGCCACGCCGCCCAGGCCGATGCGTGCCTTGCGGACGACGCCGCCCTCGATGTCGAGCGCGAACGCGACCGCCACACTGGAGATGTCGTCGAAGCGCCGCTTGGCGATCTTGTGGAAGGCCGTGACGGGCGCGAGCGGCAGCGGGACGCGCACCGCGCGGATCAGCTCGCCGGGACGGCGCACGCTCTGCCGGTAACCGGTGAAGTAGTCGGCCAGCGGGACCACACGCTCGCCGTCGGCGTCGGCGAGCACCAGCGAGGCCTCCAGCGCGAGCAGCACCGGCGGGCTGTCGCCGATGGGGGAGCCGGTGCCCAGGTTGCCGCCGAGGGTCGCGCTGTTGCGGATGAGCCGGGACGCGAACTGCGGGAACAGCTCCGCCAGCAGCGGCACGTCGCCGTCGAGGCGCCGTTCGATCTCGGTGAGCGTCTGCGCCGCCCCGATCTCGATGTGGTCGGACTCGATGCGCAGTCCCCGCAGTTCGGGCAGCCGGTCGACGGCGACCACGCAGTCCGCGCGCCGGGCACGGATGTTGACCTCGACGCCCCAGTCGGTGCTGCCGGCGACCACCACCGCGTCGGGCCGCTCGCGCAGCAGCCGGGTCGCCTCGGCCAGGGTGCCGGGCCGCAGGAACACGGCGTCGCCCCGGGCGTATTCGGTGGCGACCGGCTCGGGCGGTGACTGCTCGCGGCGCCGCGCCAGCGGATCGTCCTCGGCCGGTGCGCCGACGGCGAAGGCCGCGTCGCGGATCGGGCGGTAGCCGGTGCAGCGGCACAGGTTCCCGCTCAGCGCGTGCAGGTCGAAGCCGTTCGGACCGTGCTCGGCGTCGGCGCCGTCGGCCGTGCCGTCCGCGTCGGGGGCCGCGTGCGCGCAGCGGTCGGGACGGTAGTACTCGGCGGCCATGCTGCAGACGAACCCGGGCGTGCAGTAGCCGCACTGCGAGCCGCCGCGGACGGCCATCTCCTCCTGCACCGGGTGCAGCGCGGGCGGCGTACCGGGCGCACCGGCGGTGGCGAGGCCCTCGGAGGTCACGATCTCCTGACCGTCGAGGGACGCGACCGGGACCAGGCAGGCGTTGACCGCCACCCAGTCGGTGGGCTTGTCCACGCCGGGCCGGGCCACCAGGACCGAACACGCGCCGCATTCGCCCTCGGCGCAGCCTTCCTTGGTCCCGGTGAGGCCACGGTCGCGCAGGAAATCGAGGACCGTTGTCCGGGGTGCGGCCGGGGAAATAGGTGTGCTCTTCCCATTGACCGTGATCCGTGCCGCTACCATGGCACATCCTCATTTCGGAGCGCGGTCGTACAGATGATGCTCGTCGCCATTTCAGGGGCTTTCTCTATCGGTGGCGCAGCTTAAGCGTGATAAACCCGACCGGAAATCAGCGCGCGAGGGCGCGCCCGCGGGCGGGGAGGAGATCAGAGGACACCGGGGCCGTGGATCCGGCACGCCGGGAAGAAGAGGCTGTTCAGCAGCCGTGTGCTACGCGACCCGGGACCCAGACGGTCCGCTGCGCGAGGCGATGCAGGTCGGAGATGATCGACATCCGACTTCGCCCCCTTCCAGCAGCTCTCGAGTCGGTCCGGTCGAAAAATACGGTGCCGCGGGGCGACGGTCAAGGCTCCGCCCGTGTCCGGCTTTCACCGCCACCCCGGAGACGGCGCGGGCCCGCGTGCGGGAGACGCCCCGACGGGCCCGTCCCGTGTCCGCCGTGCCCTCGCATTTACGAGGCGGACCGGTCGTATTCCGCCGCAGGTGCGATCCGGTCACCGGTAATTCTCTGAGGCATTTCCGAGTGCGAGACGGGTCGCGGTCACTCGGTGCCGGCCGGACCGGCGTCCTCGGCGGCGCCCGTCCCGGCACGACGGTCCGCGGCGCGCTGTCCCGGTCCCGGCAGGTGTGCCCCCGGTGCCGGGCACGGACCCGCCGGGACGGGTGATCGTGCGTCAGGCGGCGTTGTCAGTGCCTCCTCCTAGTGTTCGAGCATCAGTCGGGGAGCCTCGCAGAAGGAGCAGAACCATGTCCGCCAACAGGATCCAGCACAAGGTGAACCACGTCGCGCTGGTAGTGGACTGTTCGGGTTCCATGTATCAGCACCAGAGCCAGCTCATCCGCGTCGTCGACGAATTCGTGGCGGGTCTGAAGGCCGAGTCGGACAGCCTCGGCCACGAGACCCGGATCAGTCTCTACTCCTTCGACCACCGGGTGGAGAACCTGGTCTGGGACATGGACGTGAAGCATCTGCCGTCCATGCGGGGCCTGTACAAGGTCAACAACGGCGCCACGGCCCTGATCGAGGCCTCTCTGAAGTCCCTGGACGACCTCGGGCACATCTGGGAGGAGTACGGCGAGCACAGCTTCCTCCAGATCGTGGTGACGGACGGCGAGGAGAACGCCTCCGGCGGCGACAGGCGGCACGACGGCGACATGACCATCCTCGGCCCGTGGCTCGACAGGATCTCGGCGAAGATGAACGGACTTCCGGGCCACTGGACGTCCGCCATCCTCGTCCCGAACTCCCTCGCGAAGCGCACCGCCCAGAACTACGGTTTCCCGGCCGGCAACATCGCCATCTGGGACGCGGACTCCCAGAAGGGCGTGGAGGAGGCCATCGGCACCGTGCGGGCCGCCGCCACCAGCTTCCTCAGGGGCCGCGAGCAGGGTGTGCGGGGCACGAAGAACCTGTTCGCCGTCGGCCAGGACATATCCGTCGACGACGTGCGGGCGAACCTCGAACCGATCCCGGCCGACAAGTACCGGCTCCTCAAGGTAAACCAGGAGATGGAGATCCGCCCGTTCGTCGACTCGCACCCGGGAGTCACCTACGAACGCGGCTCCTGCTACTACCAGTTGGGCGCCCGTGCCCTGGTCCAGCCCAACAAGGAGGTCATCGTGGTCGAGAAGGACACCGACCGCGCCTACACCGGGGACGCCGCCCGCAGCCTCCTGTTCGGCACGGGCATCCAGGGGACCGTCTCCGTGAAGGCGGGCAACAACCCCGAGCTGGAGGTGTACGTGCAGAGCCGCTCGGTGAACAGGAAGCTCAAGCCGAAGACCCGCCTGCTCATCATGCTCTGAGGGAAGAGAACGGAAAGACGGTCGGCGCCCCGGCTCACCTGTCCGGCGGGGACCACGCCCGGAGGGTCTCCGGATCGATCGGCACGGAGATGTGCTCGTGCGTGATCAGCCACCTGCCGTCCGACCGTGCGAGACCGACGCTCGAGCGCACCCAGACGCTCATGACGGTCCCGTCCCGGCGAGTGCCGGAGTCCAGGTGGAGCATGTGCGCGAAGGCGAGGTCGCCGTCACCGCTCGCGACGGTCGGCTCGTGCGTCTCGAGGCCGATCGGGCCCTCGTAACCGCCGAACCACCGCAGGAAGTTGCGGCGGACCGCCTCACGACTCGTGAAGTGGAGTGGGGGGACGACGTCGTAGTAGACGACGTCGTCGGAGTAGAGGGACATGAGCCGGTCGATGTCCTTGGTCCGGCAGGCCTCGACGCGCTCTTCCAGCAGCGCCCTGATGCCGGCTTCGTGTGACGTCATCGCATCCTCCTCGAGAAGCGGAACCGCGACCGGTCCGGCCGCGGGTCGTGCGGACCGGCTCAGGCGGCGCGGCCGGCCCTGAGCGCGGCGGCGGTGTCGACGGCGCGCCGGGCCTGGTGGCGGGCCGCTTCCAGGGACACGTCGCCGGGTGCGCCGTCGCCCGCCACATGGGAGGCGCCGTAGGGGTTGCCCGCCTTGAGGTGGACGGGGTCGGTGTAGCCGGGCGGCACGATGATGCCGCCCCAGTGGTAGAAGGTGTTGCCCAGCGCCAGGAGGGTCGACTCCTGGCCGCCGTGCGCGGTGTTGGACGCGGTGAACGCCGAGTAGACCTACGCCGCCGGGGCCGGTGCCGGGGCGCCGTCGCGGCCGGGAGCCAGGGGCGCCGGTGCCTCGTCCTCGGGGGAGCGGCGGGCGGCCCCGACCCCGATCATGCCGTCCCGTTGTTCGGCGTCATTGCTGTTCTCCCTGGCTGGGAAAGAGGGGCGTCCCGGGAAGCGGGAGCCTCGAGAGCGTGGAATGCCTCGGCTCGGCGTACGCGGTGGGGGAGAGGGCGCGACGCGAGTCGGGCGGGATGCCGTGGAGAATGACACTCGCTTTACGGCGCGTCAATGATTTGTTCGTTACCTAAGATGGAAAGGCGCCGTGTAAGGCGAATGGCCGGGTGCTCACCAGAGGTCCGCGCCGGCGCGTGACGGGGACTCAGGCCTGCCCGGCCAGGTCCCCCTCCAGCGCGTGCGCCGTGGTGTCGAGCGCGGCGACCAGTGACCGGAGGCGATGCGGGTCGTAGCGCACACCGGGCATCGACACCGACAGACCGGCCAGCGCGGTGCCGTCCGGACCGCGCACCGGGACGCCGACGGCGACCAGGCCGCGTTCGGAGCGCTCCTTGTTGACGGCGAACCCGTTGCGGCGCAGACGCCTCAGCTCCGAACGCAGCCCGTCGAGGTCCGGACGGTCGGCGGGGCGGGTGCGGTAGCGCTCGGGGGCGTACACCTCGTCCAGTTCCTCGTCCGTGAGGTCGGCGAGCAGCAGCAGTCCCGCCGTCGTGCGGTGGGCGGGGAACACCATGCCCTCGCGGGAGCCGACCCGCAGCGCCTGCCGGCATTCGACGCTGGCGATGAAGCGCGCCGTGTCCCCGGTGCGCACGATCAGGTTCGTGGTCTCGCCCAGGAGATCGACGACCCGGTGCAGATGGGGCAGGGCCGCCGCGCGCAGCCGCGACACGAGGGACTGGGAGTGCGCGGCGAGCTCCAGCACCGGCCCCGCGCGGTAGACGCGGTCCTCGCCCTGCACGGCGAAGTCACGGTAGACGAGCATCGCCAGGAGCCGGTGCGCGGTCGACCTGGCGACCCCGAGCCGCTCGGCGATCTGCGACACGGTCGCACCGCCCTCCATCTGCAGGATGGTCGCCGCCCGCAGCGCGTGGTCCACGCTGGCGACGGGGTAGGGCGGCGGCGTCTTGAGCGGCTTGTCCATGGTCTGTCCCTCATGTTCTGCTCTCCAGAATCTACATGTTCTTCTGGCAGACACGTCGCAGGCTGTGGCCGTGACTCAGTCCTCCATCGCCCACGACACCGCAACGGGTTCCCCGGTCCGGCTCCAGGCCGTCGCCGCGGAGGGGCAACCCGAGGTCACCCCGGCGCTCGAAGAGCTCTACCGGGGCTTCGAACAAGAGCTGCTCGTCCCGCTCTGGACCGAGATCGGCGACCTGATGCCGGCCCACCCGCGCTCGCGCGCCGTGCCGCACCTGTGGCGCTGGGAGCGGCTGCGGGAGCTGGCGGACCGGGCCGGCGGCCTGGTGCCGGTCGGCCGCGGCGGCGAGCGCCGCGCCCTCGCGCTGGCCAACCCCTCCCTCGGGGGCAGGCCCTTCGCCACGCCGACCCTGTGGGCCGCCATCCAGTACCTCATGCCCGGCGAGGACGCCCCCGAGCACCGCCACACCCAGCACGCCTTCCGCTTCGTCGTCGAGGGCTCGGGCGTGTGGACGGTCGTCGGCGGCGACCCCGTGCCGATGAACCGCGGTGACTTCCTCCCGCAGGCCGGCTGGAACTGGCACGCCCACCACAACGCGACCGCCGAGCCGATGGCCTGGATCGACGGCCTGGACATCCCGTTCCAGTACGTCACCGAGGCGCAGTTCTTCGAGTTCGGCCGCGACGAGATCGGCGACGACGAGCGGATCACCCCCGAGCGGTCGCGTTCCGAGCGCCTGTGGGGACACCCGGGCCTGCGCCCGCTGTCGGCCGTCCCCGCCACGCCGGGCAGCCCGCTGCTGTCGTACAAGTGGGAGTACACCGACGCGGCCCTGCGCGACCAGCTGCTGCTGGAGAAGGAGGGCTTCGGCGGCACCGTCGAGCCCGGCCACGCCGCGGTGCGCTACTCCAACCCGCACGACGGCTCCGACGTGCTGCCGACCCTCCGCGCCGAGTTCCACCGCGTCGCCCGGGGCGCCGAGACCGCGCCGGTGCGCGAGACCGGTTCGTCGGTCTACCAGGTCTTCGACGGCTCCGGCGTGGTGACCGTCGGCGAGAAGTCCTGGACGGTCGGCCGCGGCGACCTGTTCGTCGTCCCGTCCTGGGAGCCGTTCTCCGCCCGTTCCGAGGCCGGCGCGTCCGACTCCGACGAGGGCGCCCTCGATCTGTTCCGCTTCTCCGACGCGCCCGTCTTCGAGGCGCTCAAGCTCGCCCGCACCCAGAAGGACGCCTGACATGAAGCTCGCCACCATCCGCACCGCCGACGGCACCCGGGCGGTCCGCCTCGACGGCGAGAGGCTCGTCGACCTCGGGTACGCCGACCTGGGCGAACTGTTCGCCGAGGACGGCTGGCAGAACCGGGCCGCCACCGCGTCCGGCACCACCTATCCGGTCGATGGCGCGGACTTCGCACCGGTCGTCCCCAACCCCTCCAAGGTCGTCTGCGTCGGCCACAACTACACCAACCACATCAAGGAGATGGGCCGGGACCTGCCCAGCCACCCGACCCTCTTCCCGAAGTTCGCCGAGACCCTGCTGGGCGCGAACGACGACATCGTCAAGCCGGCCGAGACCGAGGCGTTCGACTGGGAGGTCGAGCTGGCCGTCGTGATCGGCAAGCAGGTGCGCCGCGCCGACGAGCAGCAGGCCGCCGACGCCATCGCCGGCTTCACCGTCATGAACGACATCTCGGTGCGCGACTGGCAGTTCCGCACCATCGAGTGGACCCAGGGCAAGATCTGGGAGGCCACCACCCCGGTCGGCCCCTACGTCGTCACCCCCGACGAGGTCGGCGGCGTCCGCCCCGCGCTCGAGGTCAAGACGGTCGTCGACGGCCAGGTCATGCAGCAGGACGACACCGGAACGCTGCTGTTCGACCCGGTCTTCCTGGTCCAGTACATCTCCACCGTCATCACCCTGAAGCCGGGCGACATCATCGCCACCGGCACCCCGGCCGGCGTGGGCAACGCCCGCGACCCCAAGGTCTTCCTGCTCCCCGGCCGGACCGTCGTTACCGAGATCTCCGGCCTGGGCGCCTGCGCCAACAAGGTGGTGGAGGGATGACCACCGCCCCCCGGACCTCCGCCGACACCCGCGGGTGGGCCCGCACGGGCACCGAGCTGATGCTCGACGCCGTCGCGCGCCTCGACGAGACCGCCTTCTCGGCCCCGAGCGTGCTGCCGGGCTGGACCCGCAAGCACCTGGTGGCGCACGTCGCCGCCAACGCCGACGCGCTGTGCAACCTGGTGCACTGGGCGGCCACCGGCGAACAGACGCCGATGTACGCCTCCGCCGAGGAGCGCGCCGCCGGCATCGCCAAGGGTTCCACCCTCTCGGCGGGCGAGCTCCGCTCCTGGCTCACCGACTCCGCGCACAGGCTCACGGCGGGACTGGACGGGCTCACCGACGAGCAGTGGCACAACAAGGTCGTCACCGCCCAGGGCCGTACCGTCCCCGCCACCGGACTTCCCTGGATGCGCGCCCGCGAGGTGTGCGTCCACGCCGTCGACCTCGGCACCGGCGTCGTCACCTTCGCCGACCTCCCGAAGGGCTTCCTGACCGCCCTGGTCGCCGAGATCAGCGCCAAACGGGAGCTGACCGGGCTGCCCGACGGCCCGCTGCCCGAGGTCGCCGCCTGGCTGGCCGGCCGTCCCCACTCGCTCGCCGACGCCCCCGGGCTCGGCCCGTGGCTGTAGAGAAGTGAGTCCCATGTCCAACCCTGATGTGATCGTGGTCGGTGGCGGCATCGGCGGCCTCGGTGTGGCGTTCTCGCTGACCCGCCAGGGCCTGCGCGTCCGCCTGCTGGAGAGCGCCCCCGCCTTCGGCGAGGTCGGCGCCGGCATCCAGCTCGCCCCCAACTGCACCCGCATCCTCGACGACTACGGCCTGCTGGACGAGGCCAAGGGCCTCGGCGTCGTCCCGGACGCGATGGTCATGCGCGACGCCGTCGACGGCGACGAGCTGACCCGGCTCGACCTGCGCGACCTCGAGAAGCGCCACGGCTATCCGTACCTGGTCATCCACCGCAGCGACCTGCACGGCCTGCTGCTGCGCGCCTGCGAGCGCGCCGGCGTCGGGCTGGTCAACGACGCCCGGGTGACCTCGTACGAGAACACGGACGGCGGCGCCCGGGTGACCCTCGCCTCCGGCGGGACCCACGAGGCCGGCATGGTGATCGCCGCCGACGGCCTGCACTCGCCCGCCCGCAAGCTGTTCGTCGACGACCAGCCGGTCTCCTCGGCCTACGTCGCCTACCGCGGCACCGTTCCCGCCGACCAGCCGCGGGTGAAGTCCGTCGACCTCGGCGAGGTCGTGGTCCACATCGGCCCCCGGTGCCACTTCGTCCACTACGGCCTGCGCGGCGGCGCGATGCTCAACCAGGTCGCCGTCTTCGAGTCGCCCAAGGCCCTGGCCGGCCGGGACGACTGGGGCACGCCCGACGAGCTCGACGCCGCCTTCGCCGGGACCTGCGACTTCGTCCGGGACGGCCTGCCCTTCATGTGGCGGGACAAGTGGTGGCGCATGTTCGACCGCGACCCGGTCATGACGTGGGTCCACGGCCGGATCGCGCTGCTCGGAGACTCCGCGCACCCGCCGCTGCAGTACATCGCGCAGGGCGCGATCATGGCCATCGAGGACGGCTGGGTGCTCGGCGAGCACGTCGCCCGCAACAGCGCCGAGGACGGCACCGTCGCCTGGACCGCCGCGCTCGCCGCCTACGAGGCCGTCCGCCCGGAGCACTGCCGCCGCGTCCTGACCACGTCCCGCAAGTGGGGCGAGCTGTGGCACCTCGACGGTCCCGCCCGCGAGCGGCGCAACGTGCTGCTGCGCGCCCGCGACACCTACGACTACTCCTTCACGGACTGGTTGTACGGCCCGACCGCGCTGACCCCGGACCAGGAGCCCGAGATGTTCACGCCGATCCCGCTGGACTCGGCGCCCGTCGGGGAAGCGGTGCCCGCGGGTGAGGCGGCATGAGCGACGCCTGCCTCTGGCGGCGGCGCTGGGGCGTGGCGGCCGTCTGCATCGGCGTGGGCCAGGCCCTCGCCGTGGTCCTGGAGAACGTGACCGACGAGGTGAGCCGGGGATGACCACGACCATCGCCGCGACGGCCGACGAGGCCGTGGCGGGCATCGAGGACGGCTCGACGGTCCTGGTGGGCGGCTTCGGCCTGGCGGGCATGCCGTTCGACCTCGTCGACGCCCTCATCCGGCAGGGCGCCACGGACCTGACCGTGGTCTCCAACAACGCCGGCAACGGGGACGTGGGCCTGGCCGCGCTGCTCAAGGCCGGCCGGGTGCGCAAGGTGATCTGCTCCTTCCCCCGGCAGAGCGACTCCTACGTCTTCGACGACCTGTACCGGGCCGGACGCGTCGAGCTGGAGGTCGTCCCCCAGGGCACCCTCGCCGAACGGATGCGGGCCGCCGGGGCGGGCATCGGCGCCTTCTACAGTCCCGTCGGCGTCGGCACCCCGCTGGCCGAGGGCAAGGAGACGCGGGAGATCGACGGCCGCGTCCACGTCCTGGAGCACCCCATCAAGGGGGACGTGGCCCTGATCTCCGCCCACCGCGCGGACACCATGGGCAACCTCGTCTACCACAGGACCGCCCGCAACTTCGGTCCCGTCATGGCCACCGCGGCGACCACCGTCGTCGCCCAGGTCACCGGCATCGTGCCCATCGGGGACATCGACCCGGAGACCGTGGTCACCCCGGGCATCTACGTCGACCGCCTGGTACGGGCCGAGGCCCGCCGGCTCACCGTGCAAGGAGCCCGCTGATGACCACCACCCTGCCGGAGCGGACCGACCGGGGCCCGCTCACCACCGACGAGCTCGCCGCCCGCATCGCCCGCGACATCCCGGCCGGGTCCTACGTCAACCTCGGCATCGGACAGCCGACCAGGATCGCCGAGCACCTGCCGCCGGACGCGGGGATCGTGCTGCACACCGAGAACGGCATGCTCGGCATGGGCCCCGCCGCGACCGGCGACGACGTCGACCCCGACCTCACCAACGCCGGCAAGGTCCCGGTCACCGAGCTGCCCGGGGCGGCGTACTTCCACCACGCCGACTCCTTCGCGATGATGCGCGGCGGCCACCTGGACGTCTGCGTGCTCGGCGCGTTCCAGGTCTCCCAGCACGGCGACCTGGCCAACTGGCACACCGGCGACCCCGACGCCATCCCCGCCGTGGGCGGCGCGATGGACCTCGCCGTCGGGGCGCGGCGGGTCCTGGTGATGATGAGGCTGTTCACCCGGAACGGCGCCCCCAAGCTCGTCCCCGCGTGCACCTACCCGCTCACCGGGCCCGGCTGCGTCCACCGCGTCTACACCGACCACGGCGTCTTCGCCGTCGGCCCCGACGGGGTCCGGGTGCTGGAGACGTACGGCATCACGACGGCGGAACTGCGGGAGCGGCTCTCCGTCGAGCTCCACCCGTGATGCTTCACTGCCCGTAAAGAACACGGACGACGTGTCCGGACGCGGTCCGGTGCGTGCGTTCGCCATGCGGAGACGGCGTTAGGATCTCCGCCATGGCGAACCTTCGTGAGGCACAGAAGCAGATGACCCGCCGTCTGCTGCTGGAGTCGGGACTCGAGCTGTTCAAGACGAAGGGGTACGCCGCCACCACGGTCGACGACATCGCGACCGCCGCGGGCACCACCCGGGTGACCTTCTACGCGTACTTCCCCTCCCGCAGCGAACTGATGAAGGCGCTCATCGACGAGCAGCTCAACGAGACGCTCCAGCGCGTGCGTTCGCCCGAGCACGGGTCCACGGCCCGGGACCTCGTCGACACCGTCGCCGAGGGGACGCCGGAGGCGGTCATGGCGTGGCTGCGGCGGACCGCCGACATCTGGCCGGCCATCCGGCCGATCATCCGCATCGGCCGCGACGCCTCGGTGGTCGACCCGGAACTCCCCGACCTGGTCGAGCGGTGGCTGGAGGAGGCCGTCGGCGACATCGAGGACGGACTGACGGCCGCCGGACGCCTCGAACCCCATCAGCGGCACTTCCGCGGTGTCCTCGCGATGGCCGAACTCGACTACGTCGCCCAGCACTGGGACCGCACCGACTGGAAGATCACGCGCGATCAGATGCTCGACGAGCTCGCCGACAGCTGGGTACGGCTGCTGACCTGACGGGGGCCGCGGCCGGCGTCACCGGGGCTTCGCCGCGTCGAACAGCAGCGCCCGGAGCCACTCGACGAAGTACTGGTCGCTCAGCCGGGGATTCCACACCATGTCGATCCCGAGGCCGGGCAGCGGGAACGGGAACTCCTCGATCCGCAGGTCGGCCAGCGTCCGCATCGTGACGGCGACCCGGTGGCGCAGCAGGGCGACGCCGCCCCCGCGCGCGACCAGGAACGGCACCAGCAGGTAGTCGGAACTGTACTGGCCGACCCGGTAGGGAATGCCCCTGTCCTCCAGCACCGAGTAGGGGAAGACCCGCCGTTCGGTGTCGACGACGACGTGCGGCTGGGTGGTCAGGAGGTCGAGCGCACCCGCCTCCGGCGGCGCGTCCGCCGAGGCCACCACCACACAGCGGTCGTCGTAGAGCCGCTCGCGCGGGTGCGGCGAGAAGTGCCCCTCGGAGATCAGCACCACGTCGACACCCTGGTCCGAGAAGGTGGCCTCGGTCGGCACCGCGATCGTGCGCAGCCGCAGGGTGGCGTGCGGGGCGCGCTCGGCGACGAGCCGCATCAGCCGGGGTCCGATGACGAACGCGGTGCTGTTGGTCAGTGCGACCGTGATCACCCGCTGGTCCGTGGCGGGGTCGAAGGAGGGGAAGTTCACCACGCGTGCCGTCTGCCGCAGGGCGCTGCGCAGCGGTCCGAGCAGCTCCAGCGCGCGCGGGGTCAGCGTGACGCCCGTCCCGTGCCGGACGACGAGATCGTCGCCCAGCATCCGCCGCATCCTCGCCAGTGCGTGGCTCATCGCCGGCTGGGACAGACCGACCCGTTCCGCGGCCCGGGTCACCGAGCGTTCCTCCAGCAGCGCGAGGAGGGGCACCAGCAGGTTGAGATTGACCGACGCCAGCCGGTCGAGACCCGAACCCGTGGTGCCCTCCGCCTCCGTGCCCATGCGGCGAACCCTACGCGGCCGCCCTGGTCATCCGGCGCAGCCGGGGGACGGGGATGCGGTAGTCGAGCGCCACGGCGTCGGCCGTGCCGTCCCCGTGCCGCCAGCGCATCAGCGCCGGGCCGCCGCCCGGCTCCCCGTCGACGTACTCCGGTGCGCCCTCGGCCGGAAGGTGACCCACCGCCTTCAGGCTCAGTCCGAACTGCTCGGTCCAGAAGTACGGCTGGAAGTCGAGCGGCGGCGCCTCGTCGCCGCGCACCAGGGCTCTCGCGGCGACCTTCGCCTGCTCGATCGCGCTGCTCCACAGGGTGACGCGGCGCACGCCCCGCGCGGTGGGGAACGCCGCCAGGTCCCCGACGGCCGCCACATCGGGGCGTACGAGCCCCCGGGTGTCGACCGGAACGGCCCCCTTCGCGGTGAGTCCCGAGCCGGCGAGCCACTCCGTGTTGGGGATGTCGCCGGCCGCGGTCAGGATCACCTCCGCCTCCAGGACCCGGCCCTCGGCGAGGACGACCCGGGCGTTCCCGCCGTCCCCCTCGATCCGCGCGGCCTCGGTCTCAATGACGGTGACGCCCCGCTCCCGCGCGGCCCCGACGAAGACGTCGGCGAGGTACGGGCCGAGCTGGAGGACCAGCGGGACGCCCTGGGAGACGACCGTGACCTCGCAGCCCGCGGCCAGGCAGCCCGAGGCGATCTCCATGCCGAGCGGGCCTCCGCCCACCACGACCACCGACGGTCTGGCGGCCAGCCGGGCGCGCAGCGACAGCGCGTCGTCGAGTCCGCGCAGGGTGAGCTCCTCGGGCAGACCGGACAGCCGCCTCGCCCGGGACCCGGTGGCCAGCACGAGGCGGTCGTACGGCAGCGCCGTGCCGTCGTCGAGCATGACCCGCCGCCGGTCCGGGTCGAGCCCGGTCGCGCGCACACCGAGCAGTTCCGTCGCGCCGTGACCGGCCGGCGGGAGCTCGTGCGAGGTCATGTCGTCGCCGTCGAGCAGCAGCGCCTTGGACAGGGCCGGGCGGCTGTACGCCGGGTGCGGTTCGTCGCCGACGACGGTCAGTTCGCCGTCGAAGCCGGCCTCGCGGAGCGTGTCGGCGGCGGTGAGCCCGGCGATCCCGTTGCCGACGACGACCACGCGCTCCAGGGTGCCGGTGCTCATTCGACCCTCAGTGCCGCGACCGGGCACACACGGGCGGCGGCGCTCGCCAGAGCGGCGTCGGCCCCGTCGACCTCCTCGCGGTCCAGCACCAGTTCGCCCTCGTCGTCGAGGTGCATCAGCTGCGGTGCGGCCTCCTCGCACAGGCCGTGTCCCTCGCAGCGGGGACGGTCGAGAACGATCCTCATGCGGGGATCACCTCCAGGACGGGGAGCTCTTCGATGCTCCGGGTGGTGTTGCTGGGGACACGGACCTCGGGTCCGGCGACGAGGCGCTCGACGCGTCGGGACAGCGCCTCGATCACGGCGTGCGCCTCCAGGCGGGCGAGTCCCTGGCCCGCACAGCCGTGCGGGCCGTAGCCGAACGCCAGGTGGTCGACCGGGTTGCGCTCGACGAGGAAGGCGTCGGGGTCGTCGTAGTGCCGCGGGTCGCGGTTGCCGGCGCCGAGCAGCACGGCTACCTGGGAGCCCGCCGGGACGAGGATCCCGCCGACCTCGACGTCCTTCGTGGCGAGCCTGCCCCAGGCGTTGATGGGCGGCCAGAAGCGCAGCACCTCGTTGAACGCGGCCGGCACCAGCGAGGGGTCGGCGCGGACCAGGGCGAGCTGGTCGGGGTGCCGGGCGAAGAGGGCGACGACGTTGCCGATCGCCGCGATGGTGCTGTCGACACCGGCGCCGAGGTACTGGTGGATGATGTGGCCGGCCGTGTCCGCGGGAATCGCTCCGCGCGCCTCGGCGTCGAAGATGCCGCGGCCCACGGAACCCTCGGCCAGGTCCGCGGCCGTGACCTGCGAGCACCAGGCGTAGAGCTCGCCGGCGACGGGGAAGGCGTCGGCCGTGCGCTGGTTCATCGGGCCGAGGACCTGCATGGCGGCCTGTCCCCAGCGCAGCATGTTGTCGCGCACGTGGCCCGTGAAGCCGATCAGGTCCGCGACGACCTCCAGCGGGAAGGCCCGGGCGAGGGCGTCGACGGCCTCGAAGGAACCCTTCTCGACGAGCCGGGCGACGAGGGCGTCCGCCTTGGTCTCGATACCGGCCTTGAGACCGCGCAGCGCACGCGGGGACAGGTTCTCCGTGAGCGTGGCGCGCAGCTGGGTGTGCACGGGCGGGTCGGAGGCGAGCGACGTTCCGGTGAGCGCCTCGTTGGCCGGCGGATTGAACGCGATCGAGGCCGACGAGAACGACTCCCAGTCCGCGAGTGCGTCACGGACGACGTCGTACCGCGTCAGCGCGTGGACGTCGTTCTCCGGGAGGTGGACGACGGGGCCCCGTTCCCGCAGTTCGGCATAGACCGGGTAGGGGTCGAGGACCACTTCGTCGGCGAAGAGGTCGACGTCGGAGGTGGGAGGGGTGCTCATGCCCCTCAGTGAAGTCGTCCCCCTGGCATCGAACAAGTGAATGCTTTACATGCCACTCCATGCACCGCGTGCATGTAGAGCCCCGGAGGACGGGCGGCGAAAGGCCTTCGGAACTCCTCGCGCAACCCCTGGAACTTTGTTTTTTCGTGGTGTTCGTTTCATTGACGGGGTGTAAAGCGAATGGCTACCGTGACCGCAGCCACAGGGTGTGCCGTGCGCATCCCACCCCGGAAGACGTGAGGCAGGCATGAGCGTCAAGACCACCACCGTGAACACCGTCCTGGGCCCCGTGCCGGCCGACGAGCTGGGCGTCGTCTCGGTCCACGAGGCGCTGCTGTCGGTGGTGCCGGGCGCCGAGCACGCCTTCGACATCCGCATCGACCGCGCCGAGGTCTTCGAGATCCTGGCCGCGAGGCTCAGGGACTTCCGCGCCCACGGCGGCGGCACGATCGTCGACAGCACCGGCATGTTCCACGGCCGCGACGTCCGGCTGTACGAGGCCCTCGCCCGCACGACCGGCGTGCACATCGTCGCCTCGACGGGCCAGGGCCCCGAGGAACTGCTCGGCGGCTACTTCCTCACCCCGCAGACCAACCCGCCCACGCCGTGGCCGGCGGAGAAGTTCGCCGACCTCTTCACCAAGGAGATCACCGAGGGCATGGTGGTCCCGCGGGTCGAGCGCCGCGGCGCGGCGGGCCTGGTGGCCACCGCCGCCACCCGTGAGGGCATGACCGCGACCGACGAGAGCCTCTTCCGGGGTGCGGCCCGGACCGCACTGAGCACCGGCGTGGCGGTCTCCGTCCGCTACGGCAAGGACGCCCTCCACGACCTCGACATCGTCCTCGACGAGAAGCTCCCCGCCGACCGGGTCGCCGTCGGCGGACTCGACCGCAGGGACGCCGTCGCCTCCGGTGCGCCCCTCGAGGTCGCCCGCCGCGGCGCCTACGTCGCCCTCGACCACGTGGGCACCGAGGACGACACCCACCTCACCGACGCCGAGCGCGCCGAGCTGGTCGCCGGCCTCGTCGAGGCCGGCCTCGCCGGCCGGATCCTGCTGTCGGCCGGCGCGACCGGCGTGGCCAAGGGCCACACCGGCAACGACCTGCCGTACAGCCACGTCCTGACCACCTTCGTCCCGCTCCTGAAGACACACGGTCTCAGCGACGAGGACGCGCGGCGGATTCTCGTGGAGAACCCGCGCGACCTGCTGTCGGTGCGCTGAGCGCGCCGGCACCGACAACCGTCAAGTCTCTACTCAAAGGTGAGTGTTGTGTCGAGAGTGAACACGGTCCTGGGGCCGGTCCCGGCCGAGGAGCTGGGACTCGTCGCGGTCCACGAGCACATCGGGTACGGGATGCCCGGCTCCGAACTGGACACCAAGTGGTGGAAGACCCCCGAGCAGCGCTACGAGGAGACCGTCCCGAAGCTGCGCGCCTTCCACGAGTACGGCGGCGGCACCTTCGTGGACGCGACCGGCATCTGCAACGGCCGTGACGTCGACTACTACAAGTCGCTGTCCGCGAAGACCGGCGTGCACATCGTCGCCTGCAGCGGCTTCGTCGGCGGCGACACCGCCCTGCCGCACTTCGCCAACGCCGACGTGGACTACCTGACGCGGCAGTTCGTCCACGAGATCACCGTCGGCATCGGGGACACCGGCGGCCTCGCCGGCGTCATCAAGGTCGGCGTCAGCCGCGGCGGCCGCATGACGGACCTGGACAAGCGCATCTACCGCGCCGCCGCCCGCGCCGCGCTCACCACGGGCGCACCCGTCCTGACCCACCTGGCCATCGACGCCGAGAACGCGATCTCCATCTTCGAGGAAGAGGGCCTGCCGCTGGACCGCGTCCTCTTCGGGCACGTCGACGACGGGGTGAACGCCGACAGGACGCGCGACGTGTGGATCGCCGAGCAGGGCGGCCGCATCGGCTTCGACACCTTCGGCTACGAGACCGAGCTGCCCGACCCGCCGTTCTGGGCCCGACCCCGCAAGGAGCGCCTCGACCACTTCCTGCGGTTCGTCGACGGGGGCCGCCGGCTGAAGCAGGTCCTCGCCTCCGCCGACGCCAACTGCAGCCCGCTCGGCTGGCCGGGCGTCAAGGGCCACACCGTCAACTACATCTTCGAGGACCTCATCCCGGACCTCCGCGCCGCGGGTCTCGACGACGACGCCATCGAGACGATCTTCGTCGACAACCCGGCCGACTTCCTCACCCTTCAGAAGTAAAGCGAGAACCCCCATGCAGTCCTCGGAATTGAAGAACCTGAAGATCGCCGTCGTCGGAGCGGGCTACGGCGGCGCGGCGGCGGCCAAGGCCCTCAGCCTGCTCGGCGCCCGGGTCGACGTCTACGAGCAGGCCAACCGGATCCGCGAGGTCGGGGCCGGCATCGGTCTGCGCCCCGCCACCATGAACCGGTTCCGCGAGTGGGGGATCTTCGACGCCATCGCGAAGGTGACCTCGCCGAGCGAGTACTTCGAGATCCTCACCGCCACCGGCGACCCGATCATGAAGGAGACGTGGCCGGCCGCCGGCGAGCAGACCCACACCCACCTGATCCACCGCGGCGACTTCATCGAGGCCCTCATGGGCGTCCTCCCCGAGGGCATGGTGCACCTCGGGCACAAGCTCGAGAGCGTCGAGGACAAGGGTGACCGCTCCGTCCTCACCTTCGCCGGCGGCGGGACCGTCGAGGCCGACCTGGTCGTCGGTGCCGACGGCATCAAGTCGGTCGTGCGCCGGGAGCTGTTCGGCGACCAGAGCCCGGTGTTCGCCGGTGAGCACGCCTACCGCGCCGTCATCTCCCTCGACGCCGCCCACGGCATGGTCACCGACGACAACCTCCGCATGTACATCGGCCGCGGCACCAAGGTCTACCTGCTGCCGCTGCGCCACCGGGGCCAGGTGTCCTTCGACATCACCGCCCTGTGCCCCGACGGCACCTGGACGCCCCAGGTCACCAAGGACGACCTCCTGAGGACGGTGGAGGGCTTCGACGAGCGCCTGGTGAGCATCACCCGCGACCTCGACATGGACACCGTCAACATCCGCGCCGTGTACGACATCGACCCGGTCGGCACATGGCACTCGGACTCCGTCGTCCTCGTGGGCGACGCGGCCCACTCGATGCTGCACCACCAGGGCCAGGGCGCCAACTCCGCCATCGAGGACGGCGGCGCGCTCGCCGACGCCCTGCGCGAGGCCGGCTCCGTGAAGGAGGCGCTCGCCCTCTACCAGGCGACCCGCAAGCCGGTGACCGACGAACTTCAGCGCATCTCGCGCCAGGGCTGGACCGAGGACGAGATCGCCGAGGTCTTCCCCGGCCAGAAGCCCGCCGCCGCTGCCCCCCAGGAGTGACACCATGACCCTGCACCCCGAGATCGCCACGTTCCTCGCCGGCCTGCCGGCCCCCGACGGCGGCCCGCTCGACCCCGTCGCCATGCGCGCCGCCGACGAGGCGCACGTACCCCCGCTCGACGAGCGCCTGCCGCTGCACGCCGTCGAGGACGTCACCGCGAAGACGGCCGCCGGCGAGGTGCCGGTCCGCGTCTACACCCCGGACGAGGCCGACGGCCACGGCGTACTGGTCTACTTCCACGGCGGGGCGTTCTTCCTCGGCAGCCTGGAGACCCACGACCACGTCGCGCGCTCGCTGGCCAGGGAGACCGGACTCAAGGTCGTCTCCGTCGGCTACCGCCTGGCCCCCGAAGCCGCCTTCCCGGCCGGCCTCGACGACTGCCACGCCGTCGTGCGCTGGGTCGCCGAGGAGGACGCGGGCCTGGGCTGGGACGGTACGACCCTCGCCGTCGCCGGCGACAGCTCCGGCGGAACCTTCGCCGCAGCGGTCGCCGCCAGGGCGCACGACGACGGCTTCGACCGGATCACCCACCAGATCCTCTACTACCCCTCGCTCGACCTGGACTTCGACGTCGACCGCTACGCCTCCCTGCGCGAGAACGCCAAGGGCTACGGCCTGGAGACCGAGGGTCTGAAGCCCTTCAACGCCTTCTACCTCGACAGCGGCGCCGACCCCGCCGACCCGCTCGTGTCGCCGATCAAGCGGGCCGACCTCGCCGGGCTGCCGCCCGCACTCGTCGTCACCGCCGAGCACGACCCGCTGCGCGACGAGGGCGAGCTGTACGGCGAGCGGCTGCGCGCGGCCGGGGTGGAGACGAAGGTCAGCCGGTACGCGGGCGCGGGCCACGGCTTCGTCCAGCACTTCTCCTGGATCCCGGAGTACCACGAGGTCTTCGGGGAGACGCGCGACTTCCTCGGCCGGCGCTGACCCGGCCGGCCCGGTACGAGTTCGGAAAGAGGACCATGACGCAGGCAGTCGACGTCCACCCCCTGGTGTCGCCGTGGGGCCGGTTCGGTCTGTACAGCTTCTTCATCGACGCGCCCGAACCGGCGATCGTCGACACCGGCATCGCCACCTCGCCCGCCGAGGGCATGGCCCCGGCCCTCGAGGCGATCGGGCGCCGCATCGAGGACGTGCGCTGGATCCTGCTGACCCACGGTCACATCGACCACGTCGGCGGGGCGCACGCCCTGTGGGAACTCACCGGACGGCGCGCCCAGGTCGTCGTCCACGAGGCCGACGCGCCGATGCTCCGCTCCCGCCGCGCCCATGTGGAGGAGTACCTCGCGGGGCGGGGCCGGTACCTCGGCGACCCCGAGGGCGAGGCGAAGGTGACGGCCGCCGCCCGGGCCGTCATCTCCGGGGAGATGGAGCCGTCCCTGCTGGTCAGGGGCGGCGAGACCCTCTCCCTCGGCGGCGACGTCACCGTGTCCGTGCACGCCCTGCCCGGCCACACGCCCGGCTCGGTCGCCTACGTCGTCGACGGGCGGCGCTCGGTCTTCACCGGCGACGCCGTCCAGGTCCACGGGGCCGCCAACGGCTTCCCCGGCTACACCGACCCGGTCGCCTACCGCGCCGGCCTGGAGTACCTGCGGGACGAGATCCGCCCGCGCCGCCTCTACCTGGGCCACCCCTACCGCCGCGCCGACGGCACGCCCTACGGCGTCGAACTCGACGAGACGCAGGCCCGGGAGGCGATCACGCAGAGCCTGGACGTCGAGGCCCGCGTCGCCACGGCCGCCCGCGGATGCCTGGAGGCGGGCCTGCGGGAGACGGATTCGCCGTACTCCCCGTTCGCCCGCGCCGCCGGGGAGCTCGGCTACACCGGCGACCCCACGCTCGAGCCGTCGCCCTTCTTCACCTCGATGGCCGGCTACCGCGCGCGCCACGAACAGACCTCGTAACACAGGAGCCGACACCCATGACCGACCTTCACACGATCCGGGCGGGCGAGCGGCCGATCGCCGTCCGCAAGGATCTCCGGGTGCCCATGCGCGACGGCGTCACGCTGGCGGCCGACACCTACAGCGGCGTGGACGACACGCCGCGGCCCGCGCTGGTCGCGCTGAGCCCGTACGGCAAGGAGCTCCAGGCCCTCGCCCTGACCACCCCGCCGCAGCGCCGCCCGAGCCCCATGTGGGACGGCTGCATCGAGGCCGGCGACATCGCGCGCGTCGTCGAGGAGGGCTACGTCCACGTCATCGGCGACCTGCGCGGCTCCGGCGCCTCCGAGGGCGAGCACATCGGCAACTACAACGCCGGCGGCGTCTCGCTGGGCCAGGACGCGTACGACTTCATCGAGTGGGTCGCCGCGCAGCCGTGGTGCGACGGCAACGTCGGCATGATCGGCATCTCCTACTTCGGCTCGATGCAGGTGCTGGCGGCGGCCGAGCGGCCGCCGAGCCTCAAGGCGATCTTCGTCAGCGGCGGCCACTACGACTTCTACGAGACCACCTACCACGGCGGTGTCATGTGGTTCATGCCGCGCGCCGCCCGCGAGGGCCGCGGCGGCGACTCCGGCTGGGCCTTCACCGACGGCGTGAAGTCCCGCATGCTGGAGACCCATTCGCCCGAGGAGATCAGGAAGCGCGTCGCCGAGCGGTTGAGGGACCCGGACGTGGCCGCCTGGCCCAACCTGGTCCATGTCCTCAACTACCCGAAGAACCACGAGGCCTGGTTCGACATCGTGATGAACGAGGTCGACGGCGAGTGGTACGAGGAGCGCAACCCGATCACCCTCGCGCCGGACATCGACATCCCGGTCTGGCTCCAGATCGACCAGGGCCGCGGCTGGACGATGGACGGCACCATCGAGCTCTACAACCGCCTCAAGGGGCCCAAGAAGCTGGACATCGGCCCCTATCCGCCGATGCAGTCGCGCCCCTTCGTCGAAGAGCACGACAAGATGTTCCGCTGGTACGAGTACTGGATCAAGGGCGTCGACAACGGGATCATGGACGAGCCCGCCGTCACCGTCCACGTCGAGGGATCGCGTCGGTACGTCACCGGCGCGCAGTGGCCGCCGAAGGACGTGGAGCACCGGGCCCTGTACCTCCGGCCGCGCCACAGGCTCTCCTTCGAGCCCGAGTCGATGGGCGCCGAGTACGCCGTGCCCGACGGCTTCTACCAGGCGCCGCTGACGGTCACCGACAAGGTGGAGATGCTCAGCTGGAGCACCGAGCCGTTCACCCGGCCCACCGAGATGATCGGCCAGGGCGCGGCACACCTCTTCGCCCAGATCGACCAGCCCGACACCAACTTCATCCTGCGCATGTGGGACGAGGCCCCGGGCGGCAAGCGGCAGCTCATCACCACCGCCTACCTCAAGGCCTCGCACCGCGAGCTCGACGAGGAGCGCACCACCGAGGGCGACCCCCACCACCCGCACACCCGCGCGGTGCCGGTCGAGCCGGGGAGGATCGAGGAGTACGTGCTGCGGGTCTATCCCTTCGCGGCGACGTTCCTGCCGGGCCACAGGCTGGTCGTGGAGCTCTCCAACAACGAACCACTGGCCGACGCGCACAACGCGCTGCTGCCGCCGGACGCCTTCCACCTGCCGGTGGGCCGCCCCGTCACCCACAAGATCTACCGGGACGCCGCGCACCCCTCCCGCCTCGTCCTGCCGTTCACCACGGCCACGGCCGCGGGCGCCGACCGGTAGGAGGCGGCGACGGCGCGGGGGCTCCGCGGCGTCGTCCCGGGAGAGCGGGCGGACAACGGCCGCACGGGGTGTCAGGGTGGGCTCGATGAACACCGGCCGACTCGACACCGGCCCCGCCGCGAACGGAGCACCCCGATGAGCCGCCACTTCCAGGTCACCTTCGACGCCCACGACCCCCGGGCGCTGTCGAGCTTCTGGCGCGAGGTCCTGGGCTACGTCCACCCCGGCCCGCCCGGAGTCGACGTACCCGAGGGCACCGACCCGCTGGCCGCGTGGGACGACTTCCTCGCGCGGATCGGTGTGCCGGAGGACCAGCGCAACAGCAGGTCGGCCATCGAGGACCCGGACGGGCACGGTCCGCGGGTGTTCTTCCAGCAGGTGCCGGAGGGCAAGGCCGCCAAGAACCGGGTCCACCTCGACGTCCGGGCGGCCCCCGGACTCGAGGGGGAGGAGCGGATGGCGGCGCTGGAGGCCGAGTGCGACCGGCTCGTGGCACTGGGCGCGAAGCGCGAGCGCCGCTTCGAGCCCGAGCCCCCGCTGGGCACCGGCTTCATCGTGATGACCGACCCCGAGGGCAACGAGTTCTGCCTGGACTGACGCGCCGGGCCGTGGCCGGTCCCGGGACCGGCCACGGCCCGGCTCTCAGCCGGCGGCCGAGGCGGCCCGCGTCGTACCGGGACCCGGATGGCCCTGGTGGATGAACGCGGCCCAGGCCGCCGGGCGGTCCAGCACCGGGCCCTTGCGCAGCTCGTCGAGCAGGTCTCCGCCGAGCGACGCCGGGGCGGTGCGCCGCGGGTCCAGCATCCACATCTGCGCGGCCCGGAGCGCGTCGACCGGACTGCGGCCCTCGACCGCCAGGTGGTGGTGGAACACGGCCATCATCAGCGCCGATGCCGAGTCCCGGGTGGCCCAGCGCGAGCCCACCACGTCCCGCGCACCGCCCGCCACGAACGCGGTCGTCAGGGTGAGCGCCTCGTCGTGGTCGCGCCGGCTCAGGTCCGTCTCGCAGGCACTGAGCACGACCAGCGGGCCGTCCGGGGCGTCCCGTACCCCCGCCCGGCGGCCGAGCAGCCGGGACACCGTCAGCAGGCCGGGGTTCGGCGACGCCGGTGCCCCGTCCCCGTCCGGTGCCGGCTCGGCGCGGCCCTCCGGGTACGCCAGTTGCAGCGCGGACGCCGTCGGACTCGGGCCGGCCGAGCCGTGGCAGGCGACGTGGAGCAGCGACGGTGTGCCGGCGAGCAGCGCCAGGACCTCGTCGGGCGTGCCGGCGGCCAGGCGCTCCGGGGGCTCGTCGAAGATCTCCCCGCACAGCCGTGCCCGGGGGTAGAAGACGTCCCGCAGCGCCCTGATCTCGACGTCGGCGTGGACGAGGTCCATGGTCGGGTCGGCCACCAGGACGGGATCGTCCTCCGGGACCCGCCGGGCGCGGCGGACCGCGTCCAGGAACTGCCGGCCGGACGCCGCGTAGCTGAACACGATCGCCTGGCACGCGTACGCGTGCGGTGCCCCGGCCGGGAGCCGTGCCGCGTGCCAGGGGACGATGCCGAGGCGCCCGCACGGCACCAGGACGATCCTGGGCGGGCCGGGGCGGTCCCGGCGCCGGTTCCCGTTGGCGGCGAGGCGTTCCGCGAGGCCGGTCAGGACGGGCGCGACCACCGCCCCGGTCGCCCAGTCGCACAGCTCGGACAGGGCCTCCTCCCACGCGGCGGTGGCCGCGGGATCCCGGGGCTCCGCCTGGTGCCGGGCGGCCGCGTCCAGGTACCGCTCCAGCGGGCCGCTGTGCTCGCCGGAGAGCAGGGGCAGCGCGCGTACGCCCGTGCCGGTGTCCGGCCCGACCACGATCGCCATGCCCGGCACGGTGCCCTCGCCGGCCAGCAGGTAGACCAGCGCGTCCGCGTCGCCCTCCGCGACACCGGCCTTGAGGTCCTCGACCGTCGGCGTGCGGAACAGCGCGCCGCCCGGCTCCCGGTGGCCGAGGGCCTCCAGCGCGCGGCGCCGCAGCGAGCTGGGCAGCTCGCGGGGGAGCACGCCGGACCGCCCGGCGGACGCGGTGTCCGCCTCCCGCCACTCCCGGGCGAGGTCGTGGTGCCCGCGGGACTCCAGCAGGTCGGGCACGGCCCGCGAGGTGGACGCCGCCTGCAGCACCAGGGCCCGGCCCAGCTCCAGCGCGGCCACGGCCTCCTCGACCCGGCCCTGCGACGCGGCCCAGATCGCGGCCCGGATGCCGCGGTCGGCGCCGGACCGGGCGGTGAGCAGACCGTGGTCGGGGCCGTCCTGCAGGACGACGTCGCCGGCCAGTGCCTGGAGGGACTCCAGCGCCGCGTCCGTGGCGGCGTCCCGGTCCGCGGGATCCTGGGTGCGCTCCAGACGGAGTCGGTGGTTCTCCGCGAGCTGCCACAGGGCGGGGGCGGCGATCTGCGGCGACCGGCCCTGCCGGACGCGGTCGCGGACCCGCCCCAGTTCGTCGATGGCGGCGTCCAGGTCGGCCGGATCCCCGGTCGCGGAGTGCCGCATCGTCGCCGCCAGGGCGGAGAGGAAGCGGGTCTCCGTGGAGGCGTCCGCGGCGGGAGGGACGTACGCGGGCATCTCGTCCGGCGTACCGCTCACGACGGCCCGGGCCGTGCGCAGCGTGTCCCGGAACGCCGAGGCCAGCGCGTCCGGGAGCCCGAGGGACGTGGTGGGCACGCTCGCCAGGATCTCCTCCTGGTGGGCGAACCCGCGCATGAGTGCCCCGGTGTCGTGGGTGAGCGAACCGAGGCTGGTCAGCGCGGCGCCGAGTGCCAGCCGCACCACCGGGCGGAACGGGTGACCGTCCGGGGCGGACCGCTCGAGGTCCTCGAGTTCGGCCACCAGCGCCGTGAGGTCCGCCGCGGACTCCGCCTCCTCCGCCTCCCGCACCCGGGTGAGCAGGTTCATCGCCCGGTTGCCGATCAGGAGTCCGGCGGCGGCGGGGTCGGACGCCGCCTGCCGCTCGAAGTGCTCGGTGACCCGGCTCGCGTGCTCGCGGGCGACGTCCGTGTCCTGGTGGCCGCCGCCCAGCGGCTGCCCGGCCTGGAGCACCAGGCGCATCAGGTTCTCGATCTCGGGTGCCCGGTCGTGACCCTCCGGCAGCCGGTCCAGGTCCGTGCCCAGCCGCCGGAGCAGCCGGCTGACCTGTTCCGGGTCGCCCGTGCGCAGGGCGTCCGTGGTGCCGAAGATCGCGGCCAGCCAGGAGCCGGCGATCGTGCTTCCGGCATCGTCGTCGGCCTCGGGGGCCGTGGGCGTGGCGGCGTCCGGGGGAGGCTCGGGCAGGTCCTTCGCCAGGTCCACGAGCATCCGGAGCTGATCGGCGAACGGGAAGCCGTCGGGCAGCATGGCCAGCAGCCCCTCCGGGTCGGAGAAGTCGTTCATCGCCGGATGGCCCAGCAGGTTCCGCATCAGCGTGAGCTGCTCCAGCAGTTCCGGCGGCAACGGCAGCTGCCCGGCGTCCGCGGCCTCGCCGGCCAGTGCGGCGAGCCTCGCCGCTTCCTCGGCCGCCGCCCCCGGCCCGACCTGCTGGGCCCGGTCGAAGACGTGCCAGAAGTCCGGAGCGGCCCCCGGCGTGCCGACCGGCATGGAGGACTCGGAGACGGTCATCAGGAGCAGCGCCGCCATCTGCCTGTCCTGTGCCGTCACCGCCTCGCCCGCGGGCGTCGAGGGGTCCCGTGCCTCGGTCAGCAGCTGCCGCGCTCGCTCGCGGTCCTCCGGCGTGCCGTTCCCGGTGGCGTACCGGACGGCCAGCAGCCAGCCGAGCCGTACCGTGACCAGGCCGAGGAGCGGCCGGTCGTGGTCCAGGAGGTCGCGCAGACCCGACAGTTCGGCCACCGGCCCGTCGAAGTCGCCCGGGGACACCGTCCCCTCGCCCGTCCGGACGGCCAGCCGGGCCGCCCGTCCGACCGCGTCCTGCGCCCAGAGCCGCAGCCCCCGGACGCCCCCGTCCGCCTCGTCGTTCACCATGTTCGCGTGCCCCCTGTCCGCCGCGGGACCGTACCCGCCGGCTCACCGGCCCCCGTGGCCCCATGATGGCTCCGTCGGGGTCCCCGCGGAACGGCGATCGCCCCAACTCCCGCGAGACGCCCGGAAATCGGCCAGGAGGCGACCTGCCCCGCCCGTCGGCGGCCGCGGTGGTCGGCGGCGGGGCGAACACCGGTCGTCGTCCGGGCCGGGGCTTCCCGACGCCGGTGACCTGCTGCTTCGCTGGTCCCGGCGGAACAGGGGAGCGAGTACGGGGGAGGGGGCGGCGTGGATCTCGGGGGAGCGGCCGCACCGGTCGCCGCGGTCGTCGGAGTCGTCGGGACGCTGCTGTCCGCGCTGCTGACCCAGCGCGCGGCGGACCGCGGCCGGCAGCGCGAGCAGGAGCGGGCCGAGGCGTTGCGGGAACGGCGCGGCGAGGAGCGGGAGCGGCGGGCCTGCTACGTGGCGCTCAACACCGCCGGCCGGCAGTATCTCGCCGCGCTCACGGACCAGTTGCACGCCCTGGACCGCGCCGAGGAGCTGCCCTCCGCGCGGCAGCGGCTGACCGGGGCCCGCGACCAGTACCGGGACGTGTACGCGGAGGCGCAGATGCGGCTGCCGCAGCGGGTGCTCGGGCACGCGGCGGAGGTCAGCCGTCACCTGGGCGTCGTGTACGGCATGGTCCGGCGTCTGGACGACGGCGTACCGCGGCGGGGGGAGTCGTCCGCCGCCGCGCAGGCGGGCATCGACGCGCTGTGGGAGCGGCTGCGGGAGATGCGGCGCGAGATGCGCGCCGATCTGGGCGCTTCCCGGGCGGATCCCGGGCGCCGTACCCGGGAATCGGGCGGAACGGACCACCGGGCGCCCGGCGGGTCGGCATAGTACGGACCGGCACGGTGGAGCCGGGCCCCGGCCGGGACCGGGGCAGCCCGAGGAGGCGGACGGCCGGGAGGCGCGTCGACGCCGCGGCACGCACGGGGGCGGGGCGCCCGGACGCGGAGGGAAGCGAGGACGCGGACATGAGGGACGGCACGGCACACGGCACGACGGAGAGGGGGAACGCGTGAACGGCGACGACACCGGCGGGAACCGCGGCGGCGCGGCGGACCGGCTGCTCGCCCTGATCGGCGAACACCGGGACACCGTCCGGGACGGACTCGACGACGAGCAGTACGCGCTGCTGCTGACCAGGCTGACCGCGCTCGCCGGCGCGCCGTCCGACGACGTCCGGGCGGTCCGCAGGGCTTTCCAGGGCGTGCGCCTGGCGCTGCTGCCGCTGCCGCTGGACCATCCGGTGCGCGTCGCGCTGGACCCCGTGCGCCTGGTCACGGCGCCGCCCGGGCCGTCCACGGTGACCGGAGCGCGGGAGCTGATGGCCCGGCTGGTGATCCCGGCACCGTCCCCCGGCCCCACGGAGCCCGGTGGGGGTGACGCGGCCGGCGACCCCGCGCAGGACGAGCTGCTGAGGACGCCGGCCCTGTCCGCCGACGAGGCGCGGGCCCGGTGCGGCGGCACGGCACCGCCGCCCGAGCTGATCAGACTGACGGACGCCCGGGGCGGTGACCGCTACCCGGAGTTCCAGTTCGGCGCGGGCGACGGCAGCCCGTACGAGGTGGTCCTCGAGGTCAACCGCGTACTCCTCGCCGACGTCGACCCCTGGGGCGCCGCCGCCTGGTGGCTCAGCGGGAACAGCTGGCTGGGCGGGACACCCGCGTCGCTCCTCGGCCGGCTGCCCGACGGCGAGCTGGTCGGCGCGGCCACGGCACTGGCGGAGGGGGACTGATGAGCGGCTTCTTCCCCACCACGCCGTTGGAGCTGCGCCCCAACCGGCAGGTGGTCCCGGCGGGCACGGAGCTGTGGCGGGTGCACAAGTCCCGCTACGCGCCGGACCAGTTCAACCCCAACCTCGCGGACGTGCACGACCACATGGTGGGCAGCCGCTTCGACGGCACGGTGCTGGACCCGTACCACTCCCTGTACCTGGCGGCCGACCCGACGACGGCCCTGGCCGAGAGCGTGCTGCGCTCGCGGCCCTACGACCCGCGGTTCAGCATGCGGTACATCCCCTGGATCACCGTCCGGGGACGGTCGTTGAGCGCCCTGCGCACCAGGTGCGACCTGTGCCTCGTCTCGCTGGTCGGGGAACGGGACCTGGCCGCCGTCTGCCAGGACTCCACGCTGCTCGAGGACGAGCGGAACTACCCGCAGGCCAGGCGCTGGGCGAGCGAGATCCGCGCGCAGGCCCCCGACATCGTCGGTCTGGTCTGGCAGTCGCGGCGCAACCGGCCCGAGCAGGCGCTGGTGCTCTTCCACGACCGGGTCGGGGGCTGCGCGGGCTGCGACGGCAAGCCACTGGAGGTGCTGCCGGACGCCGGCATCGAGGACCTCGGCTCCGACGCGGGCATCGACCGGGCGAACGAGCTGCTCGCACAGCTCCGTTCGGAGATCTCCCGGCCGGAGCGCCGGTAGTGACCGGGGCGGCGCGGCCCCGCCCCCGGGGCCGGTCGTCCCGCTTGTCCGGGTGTGAAACCCGGTGCCATCGTGAGCGCATGGTTTCGACTCCTCCTGACCACGCGTCACTTCACAGCGACCTCAGGGAGGTCAGACGCGCGGGCCTGGTCCGGCTGCGCGGGCGTGCGCTGCCCGCGCTGGAGCCGGCCGCCGAGGCGGTGGGCGCGGGCGCCGCCCGCACCCCGGGTGCCGCCGTCGAGGCGCTGC
This sequence comes from Streptomyces sp. 63XJN7_1_ISO-PGPR-S23-121, assembly GCF_056173025.1. Taxonomy (NCBI): domain Bacteria; kingdom Bacillati; phylum Actinomycetota; class Actinomycetes; order Kitasatosporales; family Streptomycetaceae; genus Streptomyces; species Streptomyces sp. 63XJN7_1_ISO-PGPR-S23-121. Next base: position 2,056,438 of record NZ_CM149653.1, read on the forward strand.
TGCGGCTCGCCGTGTCGCGCCTGGACGCGGGCACCCTGCGCACCGCCGCCGAGTACACCCTCGGCCTGGCGCAGGGCACCAGGGACTGGCCCGCGTCCTCCCGCCGCGCCAGGGCGGCCGCGGTGTACGGGGTGAGCGTCGAGCGGTTCCGCAAGGACCACGAGGTGATGGTGCTCGGACAGATCGCCGAGCACATCGTGCTGCTGATGGCGGAGGCGGCCGGGGCCCCCGCCGCCGCGCCGGCCGCCGAGGGCGGCACCGGCACCCACCGTTCCGTGGCGGCCAGGGTCGCCGGCCGGGACGTGCGGCTCACCCTCCACGTGCATCCCGCGGACCTGCTGCGCGACGTGGACGTGATCGTCTCCCCGGCCAACGTCTACTTCGCGCTGCCCGAGTCGTACAAGTCGTCGGTCGCCGCGTCGCTGCGCCGGGCGGCCGCCGTGCGCGGCGTGACCGGCGAGGTCCTGGACGACCCGGTGCGCGACGAGTTGCGGGCCTGGGCGGAGCGGCAGGGCACGTCGGGCCGCGCGGTGCTGCCCGGCACGGTGGTCGCCACCGGTCCGGGCGCCCTGGCTGAACAGGGCGTGCGGCGGATCTACCACGCCGCCGTCGCCGTGCCGCGGGCCGGCACCAACGACTACGACGTGCTGCCGGCCGACGTCACCCGGGCCGCGTCCCGGGCGCTCGCCGTGCTGGCCCGGGAGCACGACCGCCACGACCCCCCGCTGCGCTCGGTGTGCTTCCCGCTGCTCGGATCGGGGCGCGGCGGACTGCCGTACCACGTCAGTCTCGCCGCCGTGTGGGCCGCGCTCGAGGCGGAACTGGCGCGCGGGGCGCGGTGGGACGTCCACTTCCTGGTGCGCACCGCGGAGGCGGCGGCGGTGGTGGAACGGATCCAGGCCAGGATCCGCCCGGCCCGCGACCAGCGGCCGACCGGGTGACCCGGTGCAATGGAAGGGTCCCCCGGTCCGCACGGGAAGGTGCGGGAGGCGCCGGCGAGGGCCGTGAGCGCACGGGGGAGTGCACAGGGATCTTCGGGGGCGCACGGGGAGCACTGGGAGGTGTCGGAGGATGTCAGCACCACTTATTTCCGTCGTGCCAGGGACAGTTGACGGTCCGACACCTAACGTGGGCGCATGAGCGGCGGGATGCGGGAGTGGGCTCTCGGGGCGCCGGGCCGGATCGTCACCTGGCCGATGCCCGACACGTACGTACTGGTCGAGGGTGTGCTGCTGCGCATGCGCCCGGACCCCCCGGGAATGCCGCCGGGAACGGAGGTCGTCGTGGGCACCGACACCGCGGGGCACCGCCTCGTCGCCCAGGGGGCCGCGCCGGGGACCGGGGACGGGCGGCCCGCGCATGAGTGAGTACGGCTTCGGGTTCGCGGAGGGCTTGGACGAACGGCAGCCCGTCGTCCTGCTCCTCGACACGTCCGCCTCCATGGGGCGGCCGGCCGGCAGCCCCCGCATCGACGAACTCAACGACGCGCTGACCCGCTGGTTCGCCGAGGTCAGGAGGGAGCCGAGACTGCGCACCCGGGTGGAGGTCTGCCTGATCGCGTTCGACTCGCGGGTGCGCGTCTTCGACCCGGTCCGCGGCACGCTGGCGCCGGCCGGGGAGACCACGGCGGACCGGCTCTTCGTGCCGGTGGACCGGATGCGTCCGCCCCGGCTGGAGGCGTCCGGGCTCACCCGCATGACGGAGGCCGTCGAGACGGCGCTCGACCTCGCCCGGGAGCGCTACCGGGCGCTCCAGGCACAGTGCGTCCAGGTGCGGCGCCCCATCCTGTGGGTGCTGACGGACGGCGCGCCGAGCGACGCCGACGGGCGGCGGATGGACCCCGCCGCCCTGGCCGGCACGGCGGAGAAGGTGCGCCGCGGCGAGGAGCGGGGCGAGTGCGTGTTCCAGGCCGTCGGAGTGAGCGGCGCCGACCTGGAACTCCTTGAGGTCCTCGCACCCGAGGGCACGCTGATGCTGGACGGTCTGAGCCTTGAGCGGATCCTCGAGCTGATGTTCCTGAGCTCGGACCGCAGCACCCCGCACCAGACCCCCGACGACATGCGCAGGGAAGCGGCCAGGTTGGCGGAACGGCAGCGGCGTATGCAACAGCTCGAGGAGCGGTTCCAGTGATCGTCGCCGGGGCCGTCGTCCAGGGCACCGGACACCTGGCCGCGGGACGGGGATGCCAGGACGCCTTCAAGGCGGTCGACCTGGGGGACGCGGTGGTCCTCGCCGTCGCGGACGGCGCCGGCGGCCGTGAACGCAGCGCGCTCGGCGCCCACATCGCCGCGGACACGGCCTGCCGGGTGCTGGCCGAGGACGCCCCCGGCCCGGCGGACTCCCCGGAGACCTGGACCCGGTGGACCGCTGCGGCCGGGGCCCGGGTGGTCGCGGAGTACGTGCGGTCGGTGACGGCCGTCCTGCGGGCGACGGCTCCGGCGCACCGGCCGGACCCGCCGGACGCCGGCACGGTGGACACCGGCGCCCTCGCCGCCACCCTGGCCGCCGCCCTCGTCCGGCCGCCGTGGGCGGCGTTCGTCTCGGTCGGCGACTGCTTCGGCACGCTCCTCACCCGGGAGGCCGCCACCGCCACGGAGCCGGAACCGGCCGAGCGCTGCCACCTCGTCCTGCCGCCGCCCGCCCCCGGCGCACCGGAGCCGGTCTTCCTCTCCTCGCCCGGGGCCGCGCTGCGGGCACGGACGTTCGTGGTCTGGGAGCCGGACCTCAGCGGCGTCGTCCTCGCCACGGACGGCTGCGCCGCGCTGACCCTCGACCACCCCTCCGTACGCGGACTGCCGCCGGAGGCCGGGCCGTTGCCGTCGGAGCGGTTCTTCTGCGGGCTCGCCGCCACCCTCCGCGCCAACGGCGGCGACGCCGAACCCCTGCGGGCCCTGCTCTCCGGGCCGGGGGCGGCCCGCACCGGCGACGACCTGACCGTGCTGTGCGCCCTGGCCGGCGGGAGGTGACGATGCCCCTCACGGTGGTGTCCGGCACCGGACACGAATGGCGCCTCACCGAGCGGATCGGCAGCGGCTCGGAAGGAGTCGTGTACGGCGTCGACGACGCGCGGCCGCTGGTGGCCAAGCTCGTCCCCGACCCGCCCGACCCGGCCGCCTACCGCCGCCGCATAGCCCGGCTGGTGCGCCAGCGCCGCGAGCCCCGCACGGTCCGGCTGCTCTCCGCGACGCCGGCCCGGCTCGCCTGGCCCATGGTGGGGGTGCGCACCGGAGGTCCGGGCGCCGACGGCGTCGACGGCTACGTGATGACCGACATGCGCCACGCCCACCGGCCGTTCACGCACCTGCTGACCCCGGCCGCCCGCCGCGCCCTGCTGCCCCGGGCCACCTGGGCGACCGCGCTGACCGCCGCGCACTCGCTGGCCCGCCTGCTGGCCGACCTGCACGCCGAGGGCTATGTGGTCGGCGACCTCAAGCCCGACAACCTGTGGGTAGACGACCGGGGCGGGGTCGGAATGGCCGACGTGGACTCCTGGCAGTTCACTGACGGCGGCGAACTCTTCCCCGGACGGATGGGCACCACCGGCTACCTCGCGCCCGAACGGATCGGCGCGCCCGCCGGCACCCCGCCGCAGCGGGCCTCGGACGACTTCGTGCTCGCCGTCCTGGTCCACCAGCTGCTGATGGACGGACTGCACCCCTTCGCCGGGTATCCCGCGGACGGCGGCGAATACCGCTCCTACGACGACAACGTCCTGCACGGCCGGTGCCGCCTCCTCGACCGCACGTCGGTGCTGCTGCCCCGTTCCGCGCCACCCGCCGACCTGCTGCCCCGGCGGCTCGCGGACCTGCTGCGGGCCGCGTTCGGCGGCGTGCGGCCCCCCGCGTCGGCCTGGGCCGAGGCGCTGGCCGCCGAGTCGGCCCCCGCGCGGCTGCGGACCTGCCGGACGGACCCGCGGCACGTGCACACGGTGGAGCGGCCCTGGTGCCCCTGGTGCGACCTGGCCGAACGGTCCGGCGACGGGAAGGACACGGAGGAGAACACCGCATGAGCGAGACGACCCGGCTCTCCGTGGCCCGCAGGCTCGGCCACTGCACCGTCCTCGGCCCGGGCACCCGCGCCGTGATCTGGGTGCAGGGCTGCCCCCTGCGCTGCCACGGCTGCGTGGCGGCCGAGACACTGCCCTTCGAGGGCGGCACCGCGTACACCGTGGGCGAACTCGCCGACTGGCTCTGCGCGCTGCCCGACGTGGAGGGCGTCACCCTCTCCGGCGGGGAACCCTTCAGCCAGGCGGCCCCGCTGGCCGCGCTGCTCGACGAGGTCCGCGCCCGCAGGCCCGGCCTCAGCGCCATGGCGTACTCCGGATTCCGGTACGAGGCCCTGCGCAGGGGCGGACCGGACCGGCAGGCCCTGCTGCGGCGCCTCGACCTCCTCGTCGACGGCCCCTACGTCGCCGCACGCCACGCCGGCCTGCGCTGGCGGGGCTCGGCCAACCAGCGCATCGTCGCCCTCACCGGCCGCTACGCCCACCTGGCGGACCAGCCCGACACCAGCGCGGGCGTCGAACTCTCGCTGGAGGCCGACGGATCGCTCTCCTGGGCCGGGGTGCCACCGACCCCCGGATTCCGGGAGGGACTCGAGGAACAACTCGCGGCGCGGGGCTTCGTGCTGCACACCCAGGCACGGAGGGAAGCATGAGCGGATCACCGAAGTACAGCACCGTCAGGGTCACTCCCGCCTACCGGCAACGCGAGGAACGGCGGCGCCGGGAACAGCAGGCGGCACGCCGCCGCCGCGAGGCCCAGCGCGCCCGGGAGCGCGCCGAACTCGCCGCCCGGCGGGCCCAGGAGGCCGCCGCCCGCCGGGAACGGGCACAGGCCGCGGCCGAGCGACGGCGGCACGAGCTCGCCGCCCGGCGCGCCGCCGAACAGCAGGCCCACGCCTCCCGGCTCGGCCGGGAGGAGGCGGGCGCCGACGCCCGCCGCCTCGACGAGGTGCGCGACCTGCTCGTCCGCGTCCGGACGTCCGGCACGGGCGTCCCGGCCGGTGAACTGGACGAGCTGGAACGGCAGGTGCGCACGCTGCGGGACCGGATCGGTCACGAGGAGCGGCTCGGCGGCGCGATCGAGGAACTGCGCGGCCGCATCGTCCTGCTGGACCGGCGGCAGGACGACTCCGGCCGGGCGGCCGACCCCGGCGCGGTCCTGGCCGGCTTCGAACGCAGGCTCGCCGAGATCGGGCCGGACGCCGCGGAGCACGACGCGGAGGGCCGGCAGCGGTGCCTGGAACTGCTCGGCCGGCTGCGCGCCTCGGCCGGCCCGGACGGCCGGACCCGCTTCGAGGCCCTGCTCGGCACGATGGAGCACGCCCTGGCCCGGCACGCCGCGACCGCCGAGGGCCGCGTCGAGGCGGAGCGGCAGCGCGAGCAGCAGGTGCGGGAGGCACGGCTGCAGGCCGAGGAACGCGCCGCCGCCGAGGCCGCAGCCGAGGAAGCGGCCGAGGAAGCGGCCGAGGAGGCGGAACGCGAGCGCCTGACGGCCGCGCTCGGTGAGGCGGCGGACCGGCTCGACGTCGTGCGGCGATCCGCGCTGGACTCGGCGGAGGACGCCCGGGAACTCGCCGCCCCGGACCTCGCGGCGCGGATCGAGGAGGCTCTGCGCGCCGTCACCGGGCCGCTCGCGGCGGGCGAGGCCCCCGAGGCCCTCGCCGCGGTCACCGCGCTGGAGGAGCTGCTCCCCGAGGCCGAGGCGCGGCTGGACGAACTCCAGCTGGCCCACACCCGGCGGATGGACCTCGGCCAGGCCCTCCAGGACGCCATGCTCGGTGAGGGCTTCGCCTTCCTGGGCGGCGAGGACCAGGGCGAGCGGCTCGTCCTGCGCTTCGAACGCCCCAGCGGCGCGAGCTACGAGACAACGGTCGCCACGGACTCCGGAGGCACGCCCGTCCTCGTCTACCACGTGGACGGCGAGCCCGACGTGGCCGTGGAGCCGGCGCCCGAGGGCGCGGTGTGCGACACGACGGAGGATCTCCTGGAGCGGGTGCACGAGGCGGTCGGCGGACAGGACGGCTTCGTCCCCGACGAACTCACCTGGCAGGGCAAGCCGCCCTCGCGGCAGGCCCGGCAGCTGCCCGGCACCGAGGAATGGACGTGGAGCCGGTGAGCACGGTCGACTGGGGGAAGCGGGCGAACGGCGTCGGCACCGCCCGGCCCGGCGCGGGCGCCGGCGCCCCGGGCGGTGCAGGGCGGGACGGGGAACCGGCCGCCGCGGACGGCATGATGCCGCTGTGGGCGATATCCCTCGGGTGGGAGCTGCGGCGCGGACGCCAGGTGATCCTCAACGGGCAGATCAGGGACCGCTGGTGGTTCCACGACCGGCCCGCGTCCTTCCGCAGGGTCGTCGCGGAGGTACTGGTGCTGCGCGGCGCCGAGACGGTGGGCTGGTGGGACCCGGTCGGCGGGCTCACGTTCCCGATCCCGGAGCACGCCGAGCACTTCGACCGCCTGGCCGCGGGACTCCCGCCGGGCGACACACCCGGCACCCACGCCGCCACGCCAGGCGGCGCGGCACCGCGGGCGCGGCCCGGCGCGCCGGACGGCCGGGACCGGACACCGCAGGACGGCCGGACGGCACGGCCCTGGGAGAACCGCGGCGACAACGGCGGCGAGGCCGGAGCGTCCGGTGACGGCGAGGCCCCCGCCGCGCGCACCCGGCGCGGCGACGAACGGCAGCGCGGCCGGGACCGCCTGCTGACCCCGCGGACGCCGGGACGGCCCCGGACCTTCGACGACGTCGTCGCCGTCGTGCAGCGCCTCGTCGCCTCGCCCGACGCGGCCACGGCGTTCGTCTTCGAGGACGTCGACCATCACCTCCCGCCCGGCCAGCCCGCCTCGCACCTCGGCTACCTGCGGCTGCGGGCCGCGATGACGGACGCCGTGACCCCGCACTCCGCCGCGGGACCCGCCCCGCACGCCCGCAACGCCGTCCTCTGCGCGGTCGGCGACGTCGGACGCCTGCCCGGCTGGTTCCACCTGGAGGACCCCCGCATCGCCGCCCTCCACATCGGCCCGCCCGACCCCAGCGAGCGCCGGCTCTGGCTGAGCTGGCTGCACCGGCACTTCAACGGCGGGCAGGACGCCTCGCGCGCCGACCTCGAGGGCCTCGTCGGCGCCACCGACGGCATGACCGGCTGGGACATCGACTCCCTCGCCCGGACCTCGTGGCTGCGCGGCGTCCCCCTGCACAAGCCCGACAAGCTCCTGGAGCAGCACCGGCTCAACGTGAGCGTCGACCCGTGGACCCAGCTCGACCGGGAGACCGTCGCCGGTGCCGCCGGCGTGCTGGGGACGCGGGTGGTCGGCCAGTCCAAGGCCGTGGACGCGGTCGCCTCGGCCCTCCAGTCCGCCTTCGTCGGCGTCGACTTCGGCAACTCCGGGAACGCGCGGCCCCGGGGCGCGTTCTTCTTCGTCGGGCCCACCGGCGTCGGCAAGACCGAACTGGCCAAGTCGGTGGCCGAGCTGATGTTCGGCGACCAGAGCGCCTACGCCCGCTTCGACATGAGCGAGTACCAGCAGGAGCACGCGGCCGAACGCCTCGCCGGCGCCCCGCCGGGCTACATCGGCCACGAGCAGGGCGGTGAGCTGACCCGGCGGGTGCAGGAACGGCCGTTCAGCGTCCTGCTCTTCGACGAGATCGAGAAGGCCCACCCCAAGGTGCTGGACAAGTTCCTGCAGATCCTGGAGGACGGCCGGCTCACCGACGGACGCGGCCAGACCGCCTACTTCTCCCAGTGCCTGATCATCTTCACCTCCAACACGGGGGCGGAAGCGGTGCAGGACCTGCTGGGCGAGCGCGGCGACCGGCTCACCTACGCCGAGCTCGAGGCGCACTTCACCCGGGCCGTGGAGGAGAAGTTCCGGCAGATCGGCAGGCCGGAGATCTACGGGCGGCTCAAGCCCGGCGTGGTCGTCTTCGACATGCTGCGCCGCGAGCACATCGTCCGGATCGCCGACCGGCTCCTCGGACAGCTCACCGAGTCGGTCCGCGAACGGCACCGGGTCGAGCTGGACTTCGACACGGACACCCTGCACCCGTGGATCACCGAGCGGATGTCGGACCCCGAGCACCAGGCGTACGGCGGACGGCAGATCCGCAACGAGCTGGAGCGGGTACGGGCGGCCGTCGTGCGCCACCTGCTGGAGCACCGGCCGGCCCCGGGCAGCCGCATCCGGGCCGGCATCGCGGCCGACGGCACGGCGCGGGTCACGGCCGACGGCACCGCGCCCCGCGCGTGGGAGGGGGGCGAGGACACGTGATCGGCATCGACCTCGGGCACCGTTTCGGACGCCTCGGGCGGATCGGCCCCGACGGCGGACCGGTCGTGACCACCACCGGACTCGACGGCGCGGACGGCGTCCTGGAGCCCCGGCGGGCGCTGCCCCTGCTGTTCGGACCCGCCCCGGCCGGCACGGCCCCCGCGGCCGCGGAACCGGACCGGCAGGCGGTCCTCGGCATACCGGCGTCCGGCGGCCGGGAGGACGAGCTGCGGCGCGCGGCCGAGAGCGCCGGACTGGACGTCGCGCGCGTCGTGCCGGACCCGGTGGCGGTGGCGCTGCACTACGGGGCCGTCGACGAGGGCGTGGACCGCACGGTGCTGGTCTGCGACCAGGGGGCGACGACCCTGGACCTGACCGTCCTCGCCGTCACGCCCGACCTCACGGTGCACCTCGTGCGGACCCGCACGCACCGGCTCGGCGGCGACGACTGGGACGCGGCACTCGCCGGCGTCCTCGCCGGGCGGCTGCCGGACGGGGTGGACCCGCTCCGGGCGGCGGAGCGGCTGCGGCGCGCCCTCGGCGCCTCGGACTCCGCCGACGAGACCGTCGAGGACCCGGCGGGCGGCCGGCACCGGCTGACCCTGGACCGCGCCGGCTTCGAGCGGGCGGTGGCGCCCCTGCGGCAGCGGACGCTGGACGCCGTGGCGGAGCAACTGACCGCGCCCGGACCGGAGGTGGACACGGTCCTGCTGGCCGGCGGCCTGTGCGTGGCCCCCGGCCGACGGGCCGAGATCGAGGCGCTGCCGGCCGCCCAGGGCCTCACGGTCCGCGGCCACCTGCCCGAACTGGCCGTCGTGCGAGGGCTGCTGGCGCTGGGGGACTTCCCCGTCCTGCGCATCGTCGACGGCCCCGCCCCGGGACCGGCCCGGGCCGGCGACCGGTACCCCGTGCCGGAGCGCGTCACCGCCCCTCTCCCGGACCTGAGCGCGGACCGCCCCGGCGCTCCCGCGAGGGACCCGGACTCCGCCGCCGTACCGCCACCGGAGCTGGACCCGGACCCCCTGCCCCGGCGCCCGCTGCCGGATGACCCCGAACCGGCGGTGTCCCGCGACGCACCCCGGACCGCTCCCGGCGGCCCGCGGACCACCACGGACGTCCGGCGGCCGCCGGACGGCCCGACGTCACCGCAGCCGCAGCCGCAGCCGCAGCCGCAGCCGCAGCCGCAGCCCCAGCCGCGGCCACCGGCCCCGGACGCCGGGCCCGTGCCCGAGCCTCCCACCGTCACCGTCCCGGGCCCCCGCCGTGCACCGGAGCCGGCGCCGGCCCCCGAGCCGCCCGAGCCGCCACCGGCCGCGCACGCCCCCCGCACCCCGGAGCCCTCGGACGCCCCGGCCACCGCCCCCGGCGCCCCGGCGGCGGGCACCGCCGAGCCCGTCACCGAACCGGGGGACCACCTCGCCGTCCCCGTCGGGCAGCTCCAGGCCCTGCGCCGCGGCGACCACCTCCTCGTCCTGTGGGCCTGGCCCGACGGCGCCCTCAGCGCCCGCGTCCGCTGGCGCCGCGAGACGGGACCCGCGGGCGAGGGACCGCACCACGGTGTCCCCACGGAGGGCGACCTGCTCTGCCGGCGCCGGGTCTACGAACACGACGGCGGTCTCGACCTGGCCGTCGGACGGGGCGCGGTCACCCTGACCGTCGAGGCCCTGGTGACCGGCCCCGCGGCGGACTGCGAGGGCGCCTCGTCCCTCCAGGTGCCCGCCGAGGCACCCGTCGTGGAGTACGAGCCGACCGTGCGCCGGCGCCTCAGGGGCCGGGTCGTCTCGGTCGCCTTCACCTCCGCCACCGGCTGCGACCTGCCCGCGCTGCGCATCGTCCACAGCCTCGGCCGTTTCCGCCCCACCAGCACCGCCGAGGGCACCGTGCTGCACGAGGTGCCCGCGCAGCGACTGCCCGCCGGCACCCCGCTGACCGTGGAGTTCCCGCTGCCCGCCACCCGGGGCCCCTCCTGGCTGGTCTGCTTCCCCGCGGACGCCAACACCGCCACCGACGCGCCCGTCGACATCCGCCCGACGGCACTGCACAGACTGCGAGTGACCTGATGGCCAGACGACTCACCTGCCCCTACTGCTACGAGAACTTCGCGCCGCGCGAGATCCGCTTCCGCTGCAACAGCCGCCTCAGCCGCACGGGGAAACAGTGCCCACGCCGCCGCGACCAGGTGCTCGACGAGCGCCGTGGCCCGCGCCCGAGCCACGACCTCGGCCCGGACTTCGCCGCCGACGGCCGCAGACCGACCGCCGTGTGCTCCGGCTGCGACGGCGAGACCACCTACCGGATCTGCCCGGTGTGCCACTCCGAACTGCCCGTCCAGTTCGGCCGGGTGGACAACCGCCTGATCGCCATGGTCGGCGCGAAGGCGTCCGGCAAGACCGTCTACATGACGGTGCTGCTGCACGAGATGAGGAACAGGGTGGGCGAGGCGTTCGGAGCCGCCCTGATGGGCCTGGACGACGCGACGATGCGCCGCTACAGCTCCGACTACGAGGACCGCCTCTACCGCGACAACCAGATGTTCCCCGGCACCCAGACCGCCTCCACCAACCTCAACCGGGTCGACCCACTGGTCTTCCGGTTCAGCCTGGGCCGGCGCACCTTCCTCGGCGAACGCCCCCAGCACACCGTCCTGTCCTTCTTCGACACCGCCGGCGAGGACTTCAGCTCCCGGGAGAGCGTGGAGCTCAACACCCGCTATCTCACCGGCGCCGACGGCATCATCCTGCTCCTCGACCCGCTCCAGATGTCCGACGCCCGGGCCGGCGCCCTGCCGGGCACGCCGCTGCCGGGCACCGAGGGCCTCGACGCGCCCGTCAACGTCCTGTCCCGGGTCACCGGTCTGCTGCTCGCCCCGCGCGGCGGCCGCTCCGCCCAGAAGATCGACACGCCGATCGCGGTGGTCTTCTCCAAGATGGACGCCTTCTGGCACCAGCTGGACGCCGGCAGCCCCCTGCGCGACTACGCCCCGCCGGGCGGCCGGTTCGACGTGAGCGACAGCCTCAGCGTCCACGAGGAGGTGCGCCGGCTCCTCAAGGACTGGGACGGCGTCCAGATCGACCAGCTCCTGGACAACCACTACTCCCGCTACCGCTACTTCGGCGTCTCCGCCCTCGGCCGCAACCCCACCCCCGAGGCCCGGGTCGCCGACACCGGCATCCAGCCCTACCGGGTGGCCGACCCGCTGCTGTGGCTGCTCGCCGAGTTCGGGTCGGTACCGAAGGCGGGACGCGGATGACCGGCCGGGCCGCGTCCGGGCCGGCCGGCCCCGGGGCGTACTTCCAGCAGCTCTACTACACCTCCTGCGAACACGGCCTCACCGGCTTCTCCGGGTTCCAGTTCAACGCCGTCAGCGCCGGGGTCAGCCTCGAGACACGGCAGGCCGTGGAGGCCCTCGCCGGATACGAACCACCGCGCGCCCTGGTGGAGTCGGACACCCCGGAACTGCTCGCACGCTGCCCGGTCAACCTCTGCTACCGGCCGTACGACCCGCAGGGCCGGACCGCCACCGCGCTGTGCGTGGCTTACGTGGGCCGGGACTCGGCCCGCCGCTTCGGCAACTACTTCGCCCACGCCCTGCACAGCGACGACTTCCCCGCGGCCGGCGGCGGGACGCTCGCGATCGAGCTGTGGGACTCACCGGTGTGGACCCGCTCGGCGTCCCCGGACACCGAGATCCCGGTACTCGCGGCGCCCCCGCGCGGCCCGCTCGACGCCCGCGCGGTCCGCGACTTCCTCCGCGCCCACCCGCACGCGGCGCGGCTGCCGGACCTGCTGGCCGCCGTGTTCGCGACGCTCACCGACCACGGCTCGGTCGTGGTCGTCGACGACTCGACCGACCGGATCGCGCACTGGTTCGCCGCCGTCTCCTACCTGCTGCCGCCCCCGCTGGCCCGCCGCCTCTCCTTCGCCACCTACGTCTTCCGGCCCGCCCGCAGCCGGCTGCACCTGATCGGCACGGTGCCCGGGGCGCAGCTCGACTTCGGCACGGACGACGAGGCCGCCTACACCGTCTTCGACTTCTCCCGGGGCCACTTCCCGGAGGTGGCCGTCCCCGGCCTGGTGTCCCTGCTGACCCGGATCGGGGTGGGCTCCGTCCGCCCCGTCTGGTCCTGGACGGCGGACTACACCCGCGGCGGGGAGGAGAGACCGGCCGACTGGCACGCCCCGGTCGCCGCGGCGGCGGCCTCGGGCGGCATCGCGCTCACCGGCGCCGACGTGCGCGCGGTGATCGGCTGGCTGGCCGGCGCCGACCACCTGGGGCCGCGCCGGGCCGCCGTCGCCGCCGATCTGCACCGCAAGCACCGCGACCTGGACGACGCGCAGCTGGCGGCGCTCAGCGACGCGGCGAAGGCCGGCGGCGACCCGGCCGTGCACCAGGAGATCGAGGGCAAGCTGCACGAGTCCCGGATGCGGGCGTACATGACCGGCGCCGAGGACGCGGCCGCGCCGGTGCCGCTCACCGACCCGGCGGAACGCGAGCGGGCCACCGCCCTGTGGGAACGGCTGCTGGGCGGCGAGGCGGCCACGGCCCGGCAGCGGGTGCGGCTGCTGCTGTGGGCGCTCGGCGCCCGACTCGCTCCGGAACCCGGCCTCGTCGAACGCGAGACCCTCGCCGTGGCCCGCACCCTGCTCGGCGTCGCGAGCCCCGGACCCGGTCTGCGGCGCGAGGTGGTGGAGCTCGTCGCCGGCCTGCCGCGGATGCGCGAGGCCCTGGCGGAGGCGGTGCGGGAGGCCCTCGAAGGGCGGGACGGACAGGAGCAGCTCTTCGCGCAGTTCCCCGCCGAACTGCTCGGGGAACGGGACCTTCGGGACCACCCGCTGCTCCTGGAGTACCACTGGCGGGCCCGGGCCGAACGGGAGCCCTCGCGCACGGTCGACATCATGTTCGCGATCCTCGAGGTCCGCGGCCGGACGTCCCCCGACGCCGAACTGCTGCGCGGCCTGTGGCGGCACCCCTCACGGACCTGGACCCACCGGGAGGCCCTGCGGATCGCCGCCCGGCTCGCGGACGCCGGGCAGGTGGACGAGGCGGTCGGCGCGTGGCTCGACCGGGCGGTCAACCAGCGGATCGACGACGAGGAGGGGCTGTCGGCCTGCCTGGCGCTGTGCGCGGAGCTCGCCGCGCCCGGCCGCCCGGAGTGGCTGCCGCCGGCCGCGCGGGAACGGGTGCGCATCGTCCTGGAACTGGACAGGGCGCTGCGCACGGAACGGGAGGCCGTCGCGCTCGCCGGCGCGTTCCGGGTGTCGGGCACCGCCACCTGGACGGCGGTGCAGGCGCTGAAGCGGTACCGCCTGGTGCCGGCCATGCTGGCCCTGCCCGTCGACGCCGGCCGGCTCCGCGACGAGCTGCCGGAGTTCGGCCACTCCCTGGCGGAGCACTACCTGGCGGCCGTACGCCGCGCCGCGACCGGCGCCGAGCGGTGCGACGACGTCACGCTCGGCCACGTCGCCGCCGTGGCCGCGCTGCCCACGGCCGGCGGGCGGCTCTCCCAGGCCCAGCAGGACCTCGTCCTGCTGATCCGGGGTCACACCGCCGCGTACTGGCGGACCGCCGACCTCAGACGGCTGGAGGGCGAGGTACGCCCCCACCACCCGCAGCTCGCCGACCACTACCGGGACGCCGCGGAGGCCCGCCGCAGCGGCGCGCAGAAGCTGGCCGGGAAGGTGCGGCTGTCCCTGCGCCGCGGCCGGGGCGGCTCCCCGGACGAGGACCCGCCGGGCGAGGGTTCCCGGCGAGAGAAGAAGGGACGGTGACGTCCGGTGGCCGAGATCGTCGCCTGGGTCCTCATACCCGTGCTCTACCTCGCCGCGCTCACGGCGTACCTGGTCGTCGTCCCGGCCGTCGTGCTGCTGCGGGGCCTCGCGCTGACCATGGAACTCCTGTGGGGCCACGTGCGGTTGCTGATCGGCGTCCTGTACCGGCGCACCCCCGAGTTCCGCACGATGCCGCCCTACCGTCCGCAGGACGAGGCGGTGAAGGCGTACCGCAACTACTTCTTCGGCCCGGGCTACCGGGACCTGCGCCAGCTCCTCACGCTGGAACGCCGGTCGTACCTGAGGACGGCCGGCGACTCCTTCCGGGCCGTGACCTCACGGCAGTTCACGGCCCCGTCCCGGCACCGGGCGTTCACGGTGCCGTACGGGGTGACGCTGTACCTGGGCCTCTGCCTGGGCGTGGTGCTGGCGGTGCCGCCGCTCGCCCTGCTGCTGGCGGCGCACGCCCTCGTCCTCGTCCTGCTGACGGGCGGGGCGCGGACGGTCGCCGGGACCCTGCGGGCGGCCGACCGGGCGGTGCTGCGGGTGAGGCGGCTGCGCACCGGGATGCTCTGCCCGCACTGCTTCGAACGCGTCCCCTACCCGGCGTACGACTGTCCCCGCGCGACCTGCCGGCGCCGGCACGCGGACATCCGGCCCGGCACCTACGGCATCTTCCGGCGCCGCTGCGAGTGCGGGCAGCGCATGCCGACCCTGCTGATGCTGATGGGCAGGGACGCGCGGCTCCAGGCGTACTGCGTGCACCCGCACTGCGAGAAGCCGATGAACGCGGACGCGGGGCACATGCCCGAGGTGGTCCTGCCGCTCATCGGCGGACGGGCCGCGGGCAAGACGCAGTTGATGGCGGCGATGCTCCTCGCGCTGGAGAACGCGGCGGCCGACGGCGGACCGGCGATCACGTTCGCCGACGAGGACTCGAACTCCAACTACCAGGTGCTGCGCGAGGTCCTGCGCATGCAGGGCCACACCCGGGCCACCCAGAAGGACCTGCCCCGGGCGCACTCCTTCGTCCTCGGCAGCGGGCGCTCCGAGCGGCTGGTCCACCTCTTCGACACGGCCGGCGAGCGGTTCGTCGACCGCGACGAGACGGACGCGCTGCGCTACGCCCGGGCCGCGCGGACCTTCCTCTTCGTCCTCGACCCGATGTCGGTGAAGGCGTTCTGGACCTCGCTGGAACCCGCGCCGGGACCACTGCTGGACCGCACCCTCGCCTCGACGGTCGACCCGGAGGAGGTCTTCGGCCGGTCGGTCCAGGCGGTGGCCGCGATGGACGCCCCGCTGAAGCGCTCGCGGCTGGCCGTCGCCATCAGCAAGACCGACCTGCTGGCCGGGCACGGCCTGGTGCCCGACCGCCTCGACGACAGCGACGGCGCCCGCGCCTGGCTCTGCGAGGGCCTCGGCCTGCGCAGTCTGGTCCAGGCGATGGAGCTGGACTTCCAGGAGGTCCGCTACTTCTGCACGGCGGCGGTGGCCGACGAGGACGCCCGGGTGGACGGCAGCATCACCCGCTTCGTCGACTGGTGCCTGCGGGACTGAGGGCGGCGACCGGGCCGGGGGAGCCCTCCGTGCCAGAATGGGCGTCCCGCCGTCCGACCCGCGTCCCCCCGCGTCCCTCCGCACCGATGCACCGAGGTTCTCCCGTGTCCAAGCCCGTGGCCCGTGAGCCGCAGCGACGCAACGCGCGCTCCAACCGCGCGCGCATCCTGGCCACGGCCCGCCGGGAACTCGGCCGGAACCCGGACACCACCCTGGAGGAACTGGCCCGGGCCGCCGGTGTGGTGCGGCGCACCCTCTTCGGTCACTTCCCGGGGCGGGCGGCGCTGCTGGAGGCCCTCGCCGAGGAGGCCTCCGAGGTGCTGCGGAGCACGATGGCGTCGGCCGGGGAGGGGGCGGGGCCGGCCGAACCGGCCGAGCGCGCGCTCGCGTACTTCCTGCTGCTGATGTGGCCCGTCGGCGACCGCTACCGGATGCTGCTGGCGCTGGCCCGGCACGACCTGGGCGCGGAGCGCGTGGCCGAGATCCTCACGCCGGCCCGCGCCGAGGTCACCGCCATCCTGGAGCGCGGACAGCACGACGGCACCTTCCCCGCCCACCTGCCGCCCGCCGTGCTGAGCGCCGGGCTGGAGGCGATGACGGTCGCCCTGCTGGAGCAGGTCAACACGGGCGCGCTGGAGGACGACGGCACCCGGGCCGCCGTCGCCTCGCTCGTCGCGGCCGGCGTGCCGCAGGACCGGGCCCGCGCGGTCGTCGAGTCGGTGGCCCCGACGGTCCCGGCGCACCCGTCGGCCGACGACTGACCCCACCACCCCGTAGGCACCCGCCCCGCCGGAGCAGCAGCGCCGGGGCGGGCGCAGTCGTGCCGTACCGCCTCTTCCGCGCTCCCTCGACCGGCGTCGTCCTCCCGTGAAGTGACCGTGCGCGGACGCGTGGGCCGGCCGGCAGCGGGTACCCCGAGGACTGTTTGCACATCGGTGGGCAAGAATCTACCCTGAAAGCAGTCTGCACACCGATGGGCAATTAAGTCGCCCTCGTACCCGGGAGCCCTCATGCCCCTACTGGCCACCACACCCGTCGAGAAGATGGCCGGGCCGTACCCACGGCGCTGGTGGGCCCTGATCGTGCTGTGCCTCAGCCTGCTCATCGTCGTCATGGCCAACACGTCCCTGATCGTGGCCGCCCCGGCCATGACCGCCGACCTGGGCCTGAGCAGCAGCGACCTTCAGTGGGTCATCGACGGCTACACCGTCCCGTACGCCGCGCTGATGCTGGTGCTGGGCGCGATCGGCGACAAGTACAGCCGCCGCGGCGCCCTGGTCACCGGCCTGGTGATCTTCGCGGGCGGTTCGGTGATGGGCAGCCTGGTCCACGAGACGGGCCCGGTCATCACCGCCCGGGCGGTGATGGGCGTCGGCGCCGCCGTCGTCATGCCGGCCACGCTGTCCCTGCTCGTCGCGATCTTCCCGAGGGGCGAGCGGGCCCGCGCCATCACGGCCTGGACCGCCACGTCCGGACTCGCCATCGCCGTCGGCCCGCTGGTCGCCGGCTGGCTGCTCGGCGACCACGCCTGGGGCTCGACCTTCCTGGTCAACGTGCCCGTCGCGGTCCTCGCCGTCGTCGGCGCGCTGCTCCTCGTGCCCCCGTCCAGGGCGGCCGGCATGGGCCGCATCGACTACGTGGGCGGCCTGCTCTCCATCGTCTCCGTCGGCAGCCTGGTCTACGCGACCATCGAGGGCCCGCACTTCGGCTGGGGCGCCGGCCCCGTCACCGCGGCCGTCGTGGCGGGCGCCGGCCTGGTGGCCTTCGTCGCCTGGGAGCTGCGGCACCCGCAGCCCATGCTGGACGTGCGCAGGTTCCTCCAGCGGCCGTTCAGCGGCTCGATGCTGGCCGTGCTGTTCTTCTTCTTCGGCACCTACGGCGCCATCTACTACTCCACGCAGTTCCTGCAGTTCGTCCTCGGCTACGGCGCACTGGAGACCGGCGTACGGCTGCTGCCGCTGGCCGGGGCCGTGTTCGTCGGCGCCGCCGTCACCGGGCACCTCACCCCGAAGCTGGGCGTCAAGGCCATGATCGGGTCCGGCATGGTGATCGGCACCGCAGGCGTCTTCCTGCTGGTCCTCGTCGACAAGGACTCGACGTACTCCGGCTTCCTGGCCCCGATGCTGCTGCTCGGCCTCGCGATCGGCCTCAGCGTCTCCCCGGCCACCGACACCATCATGGGCTCCTTCCCGGAGAGCGAACTGGGCGTCGGCGGCGGCGCCAACGACACCGCGCTGGAACTCGGCGGCTCGCTCGGCATCGCCGTCCTGGGCTCCCTGCTCGGCACCGCCTACCGCGACGAACTGGCCGACCTGGCGGGCGACCGGCTCCCGGCCGCCGCGCTGCACACCGCCCAGGACTCCGTCGGCGGCGGCCTCGCGGTCGCCGAGCAGATCGCGAAGACGCCCTCCGCCGGCCCCCAGCAGGCCCAGGCCCTGGCCGACGCCGTCCATCAGGCCTTCGCCCACGGCGTGGCCACGACCAGCCTGATCGGCGGGATCATCATGGCCGCCGGCACCCTGATCGTCGTCGCCGTCCTGCCCGGCCGCCGCGGCGGCGCACAGCGGCGGACCGAGGAGCAGCCGGCACCGGCCCGCGACGCGGAGTACAGCGACTCCACGAGCTGACCGGCGCGGCGACGGTCAGTCGGCCGGCCCGGCCAGGGCCGCCAGGTCCTCCGCCGTGCGCGGGCCCCCGGCCGGGTCCGCCAGCAGTCCCCGGGCACACAGCAGCCGCGCCGCCGCCACCCCCCACGGCAGCCGCAGTCCCGCCGGGCCGAGCAGGTCGGTGCGGGCCAGCGTCGGCGCCGTGGGGCCGGTGTGCACCCCGGACGGGGTGAGCAGGGCGGCGTCGTCGGACCAGCGCAGCGCGAGATCCACGTCGTGGGTCGCCATCACCACCGTGGTGCCGCCCGCCCGCAGCCGGTCGAGGGTGTCGAGCAGCCGCTCCTGCCCGTCCGGGTCGAGCCCGGCGGTCGGCTCGTCGAGGATCAGCACCCGGGGGCGCATCGCGACCGCGCCGGCGATCGCGGCCCGCTTGCGCTGCCCGTACGACAGCAGGTGCGTGGGCCGGTCGGCCAGCCCGGCGATGTCCAGCGCGGCGAGCGCCTCCCCGACCCGGGAGCGGACCTCCGGATCCGGCAGCCCGAGGTTCAGCGGCCCGAACGACACGTCCTGGGCGACGGACGCGGCGAACAACTGGTCGTCCGGGTCCTGCACCACCAGCTGCACGGTGGTCCGCAACCGGGTCAGCCCGGCCCGGTCGTACGTCACGGGCCGCCCGTCGACCGTCAACCGCCCGGCGCCCGGCCGCAGTCCGCCGCTGAGCAGCCGCATCAGCGTCGTCTTGCCGCTGCCGTTGCGGCCCAGCAGCGCGAGCGCGCGCCCCTCGCGCACCTCGAAGTCCAGGCCGGTCAGCACCTGAGGCCCCTCCTCGTACCCGAAGGACACACCTCGCAGGGCGACGAGGGCCGGTTCGGTGGGCTCGTTCACGTCAACGGCCTTTCCAGTACGAAGGTGAGCACGGCCAGCGCCGCCAGCAGCACGACGCTCGCCGCCGTGAACGGCACGGAGACCCGGGCCTCGGGCACCAGGACGCGCAGCGTGCCGTCGTAGCCGCGCCCGGCGAGCCCGGCCTGCAGCCGCGTCGCCCTGTCGAAGGCCCGCACGAACGCCGTGGCGCCGAGCCCGCCGAGCGAACGCCAGGCCGCGGCCCGGGTGGTGTGCCCCAGCCGCGCGGCCTGCGCCTCGCGGATCCGGCGCACGGAGTCCAGCAGCAGGAAACTCATGCGGTAGGTCACCAGCGCCACGTCCACCACCGGCGCGGGCACCCCGGCCCGCACCAGCCGGGGCAGCAGGTCGGACATCGGCGTGGTGAACGCGAACAGCAGCACCCCGAGGGAGGCCGCCGACGTGCGCAGCAGCAGCTCCCCGGCGCGCACCGCGCCGCCGTCCGCCGCGCCCACGAAGCCGCCCGGGCCCCCGACCCGCACCAGCAGCGGCAGGGCACCGGTCACGCAGAACCCCAGCGGCACCCGGTACGCCCGCCACAGCCGCCGCCGGGGCACGCCCGCCGGGCCGAGCAGCACCGCCAGCGCCGCGACCAGGACCAGCGCCGCGCCCGGCCAGGGCGGCAGCGAGATCGCGAGCACGGTCAGACCCAGCCCGAGCACCGCCTTGTCCACCGGGTGCCGGTGGCGCCACCGGCTGCTGTGCGCCGCCGCGTCGATCGGCAGCACTCAGTCCCCTTCGGGCGCGTTCGCGTCCTGCCGGGCGGCCGCCCGCTCCTCGCCCTGCCGCCGGCCCCGGCGCAGACCGAAGTAGTAGGCCAGCACCCCCGCGCCGAGCGCCGCCTGCGCGGCGAACAGCGCGGACTCGATCTCCCCGGACGGCGGCTCGTACAGCGGCGAGAACCACGGCTCGTAGTCCGGCTCGATCTCCGTGATGGCCGTCTCCGCCTCGGCGTCGGCCCCGGTGAACGGCTTCTCCTTGTGGTCGCCGAGACCGAGCGCCAGCGGCAGCACCGCCAGCGCGGCCACGGCGAGCAGCAGCAGGAGGTTGATCTTCGTGTTGCGGTTCATCGGACGACGGCCTCCTCACGCTCGCCGGCCTTCGCCGGCAGCACGCGCAGACGGGTCAGCTCTCCCTTGCTGGACTGCACCAGAAGCCGCATCACGACCACCGTGAGCAGGCCCTCGCTCACCGCGAGCGGGACCTGTGTGACGGCGAAGATGGATCCGAACTTGCCGAGCGCGCCCAGGAACCCGCTGGCCGGGTCGGGGAAGGCCAGCGCGAGCTGCACGCTGGTGACGCAGTAGGTGGACAGGTCGGCGACGAACGCCGCGCAGAACACCGTGACCATCAGCGGCGCCCCGTACCGGCGCAGCAGGCGGTAGGTGCCGTAGCCCGCCCAGGGGCCGGCGATCGCCATCGAGAAGGCGTTGGCGCCGAGCGTGGTCAGCCCGCCGTGGGCGAGCAGCAGTGCCTGGAAGAGCAGGGTGATCGTGCCCAGGACCGCCATGACGGGCGGCCGGAACAGGACGGCGCCCAGACCGGTCCCGGTGGGGTGCGAACAACTCCCGGTGACGGAGGGCAGTTTCAGGGCCGACAGCACGAACGTGAAGGCTCCGGACGCCCCGAGCAGCAGCGTGCTCTCGGGATGCTCCCTGACCTCACGGGTGAGTGACCGTACTCCGTGGACGACGAACGGCGCGGACGCGACACTCCAGGCGATCGCGTGCGCCGGAGGCAGAAAGCCCTCGGCTATGTGCATGGCTCAGCAGACCCTCTCCAGCACCTCGTGGATGGACGACGCGCCTTGGCCGGTCTCCTGGCTGACGGGTACCACCGCCCGAACTCCGCCTTCCCGGGTCACAAGGACCCAGTGGCTGCCCGCGAGGGCCGGAGCCGGACTTCCCGATCACAGTGGCGAGGGCCGCACCGGTACTTCACCGGATTTCCCGTTCACCAAGGCGTGGCGACAGTAGTGCGCCCACGAGGGTGGTGACAAGCGGGCCTCCCGGCGGCCGGCCCCGGGGGCCGCGGGGACTTCCGCGCCGGCACCGCGTCGTACGGGGCCGCGCGCCCTCGCCCGGCGTGGCGAAGATCTCAGCCCGAGGTGCCCTTGCCGTCGGGGGCGCCGCCGTCGGTGTCCCGGACCACCCGGGAACGCAGCTGCTGGCCCAGCGCCGTCCCCGCGGCGGTGAGGAAGACGAAGCTGTAGACGATCTGCAGGATCGTCACGAGCCGCGCCGTCTGGCCCCGCGGGGTGATGTCCCCGTATCCGACCGTGGCCAGGGTGACGACGGTGAAGTACAGGGAGTCGACCCGGGTGTGCAGCCCGTCGAACGCACCGGGCTGCTTGGCCAGGAGGTAGTAGGCCGCGGCGAAGACGTGCACCGACAGCAGGATCAGCAGGGAGATGGCCACGCCGGGGTGGGTGTCCGTGCGGCCGGTGAGGACGTGGCGGATCTGCCGCAGCAGCAGTACGGCCACGGCCGCCAGGCCCAGAGCGAACAACAGCCAGCTCAGGACCGGATGACGGGGGCCCAGCCGGTCGAGGGGCAGCAGGAAGTAGGCGGCGACCAGGGCCACGACCGCACCGGCCCTCGTCACCCAGGGACGCGCCGAACGCCAGGAGGCACCGGCCCCGGTCCGGTGCGCCCGCCCGCCGCCCCCGCGTCCGGTCACCGCTCCGGCCCCGGCCGGGGACGCGACTGCGTCCCCGCCCCCGCCGGAGGCCCGGGCTCCGGCGGGCTCCGGCGGACCGCCTGGGCGACGACGAAGGCGACCACCGACGAAATGACGATCAGCGGCATCTGCTCGTGCGCGTCCGCGCCCATCAGCAGTACCGCGAGCACCGAACTGGCCAGTGGCAGCCCCGTCACCGCGGCCATGGCGGCGGGCATGCCGAGGGCGAGGGCCGGGGTCACGCCGAAGCCGGGCAGACCGGAGCAGGCCATGGCCGTGGCCGCGCCCAGCAGCAGGGAGGGGAAGATCGGACCCCCGCGCAGACTGCCCAGTGCGATGCCCCACGCCAGCCCCTTGCAGACGACGAGCGCGACCAGCGCGCCCACGGACCAGGCGTGCGGATGCGCGGCGAGCTGGGCGAGGGCGGCCTGCCCCGACAACGCCGCCTCCGCCGGCGAACGGCCGGTGATCAGGGCGTACGCGGTGATGCAGACGCCGACCGCCGTGGCGCACAGGACGGTGCGGACGGCAGTGCGGTGCTCCGCCCAGGCCCTGGTGCGGCGGCCGAGCGCGCGGGCCAGCGTGACCAGCACCGCGATCAGCGCCGCCGTCGGGATGCCCCACAGGAAGTCACCGGCGTCGGGGTCGGTGCCCGGCGGCACGTCGGGCAGCGACAACGCGCCGATGGTCAGGCCGGTCCACTGCCCGAAGCCGGTGAAGACCAGGGCTCCCGTCGCGCTGGCCAGCAGACAGGGCAGCAGCAGGGCGACCATCCGGGTGCCGGCCAGCCCGGCGCCCTCCAGGAGCAGGACGGCCGCCGCCACCGGGCCGCCGAGGATGGTGGAGATCGCGGCGGTGGAGCCGGCCGTCGCCAGGATCGCGCCCGCCTTCGGATCCGCGCGCGCACCGACCCGCCGCACCGCGAGCAGGGCGAGACCGCTGCCGACGGCCATCAGGGGTGCCTCGGGGCCCAGGACCACACCGAGCGGCAGGGTGGCCAGCGCGGCCAGGACGGCACCGGGCAGCGCCTCCGGCCCGACCGGCGCCTGGCCCAGGCCGTTCACCGGCACGTGCCCTCCGCCGCCCGGCATCCGGGTCACGATCGGCGCCAGGATCAGCCCCGCCAGCACCAGCGCGGGCAGCGGCCACCACCAGGGCGGGGTGGCGTACCCGGCGGCCTTCGGCAGCGACGTCCACACCCAGTGCTGGAGCTCGTGCTGGAGGCCGACGAAGAAGAAGCAGGCCAGCGCGATGGGAATGCCGATCAGCACGCACAGCAGCAACAGCAGCAGGTAGCCGGGGCTGAGCAGGGTGCCGCGCAGGGACTGCTCGGCCCGGTCCGGGGCGGCGTTCTCCGGTGCGGCGGCCCGACCCTCCGGCGCCGTCACGGGGCCGTCCGGCGCGGTCCCGGCACGGGCCCGGCGGGCGGCGGCAGGGGCTGAGTCGTCACGGGCCCTCCCCATGAAGCATGGTCCGCCCACCTCCCGGCGCGGACCGGCGGCCCGTCGCGCGTACGTGTGCATCGTGTGCGCTTCAGTTAACGCGAGACCGCACCGCACCGCATGCCACGCACCGCCCTCCGGGTCGCCACCGCCCCGGGCACCACTCCGCCGCCCTCTTCCGGTCCTCCGTCCGGCGGGCCGCCGGCCGTGGGTGCGCCCGCCGGGGCAGGGGAGGGCCCGCGTCTCCCCGGGCGACGGCGCGCCGGCGTTCAGCGGCGCCGCAGCCGGCGGGCCAGCACGGTCGCCGTGCCGGCGGCGGCCAGTCCGGTGACCGCGAGGGTCAGCGCCCGCGCCCGGCGGCCGGGCGGTGCGGGGCGCACGTCCGGTCCGGTGCCGTACGCGCTGCCCGGCACGCCGGCGTCCCCCGCGGGGCCGGGCAGTGCCGAGGCCAGCAGCTCCGCGAGGTGCACGCCCTCGTGCCCGCCGCTGTCGAACTCGTGGATCTGGGTGCGGCAGCTGAAGCCGTCGGCGAGCACGACGGTCGCCTCGTCCTCCTCCCGCAGCCGCGGCAGCAGCACCCGCTCCGCGCAGGCCTCGCTGACGTCCAGATGACCGCGCTCGAAGCCGAAGTTGCCGGCCAGTCCGCAGCAGCCGGAGTCCAGCCGCTCGGCGTCCACGCCGGCCCGGCGGAGCAGTTCGCGGTCGGCGTCCCAGCCCATCACCGCGTGCTGGTGGCAGTGCACCTGCGCCAGCGCCTTCGCGGACCGCTCGGGCACCCGCGGCGGCTCGTAGCCGGGGGAGTGCCCGGTCAGCAGCTCCGAAAGCGTGACCGTCCGCTCGGCCAGCCGGCGCACGTCCTGGTCGCCGGGGAACAGCTCCGCCGCGTCCGCCCGGAACACGGCCGTGCAGCTCGGCTCCAGGGCCACCACCAGACCGCCCGCCCGCACGTGCGGGGCCAGTCCGCGCACGGTCCGGGCGAGGACCCGCTCCGCCGTGCCGAGCTGCCCGGTGGAGATCCAGGTCAGCCCGCAGCACAGCGGCTCGGCCGGCAGCTCCACCCGCCAGCCCGCGTGCTCCAGCACCCGCACGGCCGCCCGGCCGACGTGCGGGTGGAAGTGGTTGGTGAAGGTGTCCGGCCACAGCAGCACGGTGCCGCGCCGCCCGTCGCCCTCCGGCTCGTGCCCGGCGAACCACTGCTCGAACGTCTGCGCGGCGAACAGCGGCACCTCCCGGTCCGACACGCCCGCGACGGCCACGGCGGCCCGGGACAGCACGGGCGTGTGCGTGAGCGCGTTGACGACCGGTCCGAGCCGGGTGCGGGCGACGACCCGCGCGAGCGCCGGCAGCCAGCCCATCGACCAGTCGGAACGGGGCCTGCGCCAGGGCCGGCGCGCGTAGTGATGGGACAGGAACTCCGCCTTGTACGTGGCCATGTCCACGTCCGCCGGACAGTCCTTCTTGCAGCCCTTGCAGGCCAGGCACAGATCGAGGGCGTCCTTGACCGCCTCCGAGCGCCAGCCGTCCCGGACCGCCGCGTCCCCGTGCCCGTCGAGCATCTCGAACAGCAGCCGCGCCCGGCCCCGCGTGGAGTGCTCCTCCTCCCGCGTGACCTGGTACGACGGGCACATCACCGTGCCCTCACTGGTGTGCTGGCGGCACTTGCCGACGCCGACGCACCGGTTGGCGGCCTGGGAGAACGAGCCGCCGTCGTGCGGGAACCGGAAGTGCAGGTCGCGGGGCTCGTAGGGGGCCCAGCGCGCACCGAGCCGCAGGTTCTCGTCGAGCCCGTGCGGCGCCACGACCTTCCCGGGGTTCATCCGGTCCAGCGGGTCGAAGACGGCCTTGAGCCGCCCGAACGCCTCCACCAGCTCGTCGCCGAACATGCGCGGCAGCAGCTCGCCCCGGCTCTGCCCGTCCCCGTGCTCCCCGGACAGCGATCCGCCGAACTCCACGACCAGGTCGGCGGCCCGCTCCATGAACCGGCGGTACGCCGCCACCCCGTCGGCGGTGTACAGGCCGAACGGGATACGGGTGTGCACACAGCCCTGCCCGAAGTGGCCGTACAGGCTGGGCCCGGTGTCGCCGAGGTAGCCGAACTCCTCGAACAGGGCCCGCAGCCGGCGCAGGTAGCCGCCCAGCTTCTCCGGCGCCACCGCCGAGTCCTCCCAGCCCTCGAAGGTGTCGTGCCTGCCCGGGACGTGGGCGGTGGCGCCGAGGCCGGCCTCGCGGACCTGCCACAGGTCCTGCTCGTGCGCCGGGTCGTCCATGAACGCGCAGTCGGCGTCGTGCTCCGAGCGGTGCACCGCCTCCAGCATCCGGTGCGCACGCGCGTCCGCCTCCTCGGCGGTGTCGGCGCCGAACTGCACCATCAGGAACGCGTTCCCGTCGGGCATCCGGGCCAGCGACTCCGGGTTGAGGCCCTTGATCCGCTCGTCGCGCACCAGCCGGGCGTCGACGCCCTCCAGGGCGATCGGCTCGTGCGGCAGCAGGTCGGGCACCGCGTCGGCGGCCAGCTCGATGCTGTCGAAGCCCAGCACCACCAGCGTGCGTTCCTTCACCACCGGCACCAGTTCCAGCTCCGCCCGCAGGACGGTGACCAGTGTCGACTCGCTGCCCACCAGCAGTCCGGCGACGTCGAAGCCGTGCTCCGGCAGCAGGGAGTCCAGGTTGTAGCCCGACACCCGGCGCGGGATGTCCGGGAACCGGCGGCGGATCTCGTCGGCGTAGGTGTCGCGCAGGGCCCGCAGCCGCCGGTACACCGTCGCCCGCAGGTCGCCCTGCCGCTCGATCGCGGCGTACTCCTCGTCACCGGTCTCCCCGCACCAGAAGCGGGTGCCGTCGTAGAGCAGCACCTCCAGGCGGGCGATGTTGTCGACGACCTTGCCGTGCGCCTGTGCGGTGGCCCCGCAGGAGTTGTTGCCGATCATGCCGCCGATGGTGCAGTTGGCGTGGGTGGCGGGCTCGGGCCCGAAGCGCAGGCCGTGCGGGGCGAGCCGGCGGTTGAGGTCGTCCAGCACGATGCCGGGCTGGACGACACAGGTGCGCGCGCCGGGGTCCACGGACTCCACGCGGGTGCAGTACTTCGACCAGTCGAGCACCACGCCGGCGTTGGTGCACTGCCCGGCCAGGCTGGTCCCGCCGCCCCGCGACAGCACCGGCGCGCCGAACTCCCGGGCCACGGCCACCGCTTCGGCGCCCGCCTCGGGGGTACGCGGGACCACCACGCCGATCGGCGTCTGCCGGAAGTTCGACGCGTCCGTCGAGTACGCGGCCCGGCTGCCCGCGTCGAACCTGACCTCGCCGTCGACCCGATCGCGCAGCGCCGCCCGCAGCCCGGCCGTGTCGACCGGTGGCGGCGCTCCGTCCCGGACGACGGGTTCGGGCAGGTCCAGTGCGCCCATGGGTCCTCCTCGGCGAGATGTACGGTGCGACTCACGGCCTGCCGCGGGTACCCCGCCGCACGTCACGGCAACCTCCGGGTGGCGGTGGGCGTCCGGAAGGACGCGGTCCGTGTCGTTGTTGGGCCGAACGGGTGAGTTGACGTAAGAATTGGCTGGTGCACGCATTGAAGGCGAGTGGAATCGGGGGAGCCGGTGAACAGCTACGACGTCACCGATGAACAGTGGGAAGGGCTCGCCCAGGTCGTTCCGTTGCGCGGGCGCGACGCCTGGCCGTCGGCGGTCGGCCATCGCGCGCTGCCGGAGGCGGAGACGGAGGCACGCCGGCGCTTCGTCGTCCTGCGGGTCAACGTCTTCGCGGACGCCCGCGAGGTCGCCGAGACGCTGATGGCCGGCATTCCGGTGCTCCTGGACCTGACCAACGCCGAGACCGAGGTCGCCAAGCGGGTGCTGGACTTCAGCACGGGCGTCGTCTTCGGCCTGGCCAGCGGTATGCACCGGGTCGACCGCAACGTGTTCCTGCTGACACCGGCGGGGACCGAGGTGAACGGCCTCATGGAGGGCGCGGCCGGGGTCCCGGGGATGTGACGGCGGTGGGCCCCCGCACCCTCGGGGGCCCACCGCGCACCACCCACCGCCCCGCCCACCGCGCACCACCCACGCCCCGCGCGCCGGAGACGGACGCCCCCGGGGCACGGACACCCCGCTCGCGCCCCTCGATCGTAGGAACGCCGGCCAGGCGGAACGGTTCCGCGTGCGGGCGGCGCCCTACGGTCCGCACATGGCCGTGTCACCCCCGTCGACGGCGTCAGCGTCGACGGCCTCCCCAGCCCCCGCCCCGTCGCACCCGGACCGACCGTGCGTCACGGAGCTGCGGCTGTCCGCCTTCGCCCGGCACCGGCGTGCCCGGATCCCGCTCGCGCCCCTCACCCTGCTCGCCGGGCCCAGCGGCTGCGGCAAGACCAGCGCGCTGCGCGCGTACGAGGCGCTCGCCCGGCTCGGCGGCGGCGCGGAGCTCGGCACGGTCTTCCCCGACCCGGTCGCGTGCGTCCCCGAGCGGGCCCGGCCCGACGCCCAGCGGCGCCGCGGCTTCCGCATCGGCTGCACGGTCGACGGCCCCGAGGGCCCGGTGAGCCTCGACGTGGCCGTGCAGGCGGAGCCCGAACTGCGCATCGTGGGGGAGCGGCTGACGGCCGGCGGACTCGTCCTGCTGGAGACCGCCCTGCGCGACCCCGGCCGGCGCGTCGTGCAGGCCGCCTGGCACACGGCCGGGTCGGCGCCGGTCACCCGCGCCCCGCTGCCCGACGACCGGCTCGGCACCCCGCTGCTCCCGCTCCGCGTGGCCGGCAAGACGGACGGACAGCGCAGGGTGCTCGCGGCGGCCGAGCAGACGGTGGTCGCCCTGCGCTCCGTCTTCGCCTGCGACCCGCGCCCCGCCAGGATGCGCGCGCCCGTGCCCAGCGGTGCCGGACGGCTGCTCGGCGGCTGCGACAACCTCGCCGACGTCCTGTGGCGCACCCGGACCGAGTGCGGCCGGCGGCACGCCCAGTTCGTCGCCGCCGTACGGGCCGGATGCGCGGGCCCGGTCGAGGACGTCCTGGCCGAACCGGCCGCCGGCGGTGCGGTCCGCGCGCTGCTGGACCGGGGCGACGGCATCCGCACCGGGCTCCCGCGCCTCGGCTACGGCGAGCTGCGTTACCTCGCCCTCGCACTGGTGCTGTTCACCGGTCCCGGCGTGCTGGAGGTCGACCCGGCCGGTGAGGTGCCCGCCGCGCTGCAGACGCTCACCGTCCTCGCCGACGGCCTCGACCGCGGCCTGGACGTGCGCCAGCGCGCCGAACTGCTCCGGCTGGCGGCGCGTATGTGCGACCGCGGGCACATCCGCCTCGTCGGCGCCGTCGCGGACGCCTCGTGGGCGGCGGCACCGGGCGTCACGGTGGTACACCTGGGGCCGTGACCGATCGACCCCACCCCTCACCGGACCTGGCGGCGCTCCAGCGCAGACTGGCCGCGTTCGCCGCCGCGCGGAACTGGCAGCCGTACCACACCCCGAAGAACCTCGTCGCCGCCCTCAGCGTGGAGGCCTCCGAGCTCGTCGAGATCTTCCAGTGGCTGACGCCGGAGGAGTCGGCCCGCGTCATGGACGACCCCGGGTCCGCGCACCGCGTCCGGGACGAGGTCGCCGACGTCCTGGCGTACCTGCTCCAGTTCTGCGAGGTGCTCGGCATCGACCCGCTCGCCGCGCTGGACGCGAAGATCGACCGCAACGAGTCCCGGTTCCCCGCGGCCGGCGGGCACGACCGGCGGGAGGGGCACGGAGGCTGACGCCGGGGTGAAATCGGGGAGTCACACACTCCGTTATCACTCTCCGCAGTCGAATGCGGGTCCGTATCCTCTTTGTTGTCCGAATATTTCTGCCCAGCTCTGGCTTTTCGCCCCACACGCCTTCACTCTGGGTAGTGAACAACGGAGTTCGAGTGGACGCGCCGCACGCGCGTCCGGGCAGACGGGGGCAGCGCATGGACGCGGTGCGGCTCATCGTGACGAGTGGGCGGGCCCTGGCCGCCGGCGGCGAGGTGCCGGACATACTGACGGAGGTGTGGCAGGCGCAGGCCCTGGCCCAGGCGATCGGCAGCCGGCTGGCGGTCCACGGACCGCCCGAACTGCGCGGCGAGGCCCTGGGACTGACCGAACTGGCGGGCCGTGGCTGCGGGGTGCTGAGCACCCCGGCCCTGGCGCCGGGCGAACTGCGCGCCGCCCAGCTCACCGAGCTGGGCGACGCCCGCCAGGCACTCATGTGCCTCGGCACGCTGCTCGGCGAGATAGGCATAGCCCTCGTCGGCATCGCCTGCACGGTGGAGGACGAGGGCACGTACTGGCAGTGCATGGAGGCGATCGACGCGGCGGACGAGTCGCGGGACCGGGTCCTGGAGATGCTGCGCAGACTGGCGGACCGGGACGCGGCGGCACCGGCGCGGGAGGCGGGCTGACCGCCTCCCGCGGGACGCGGCGCGCGGCCGTCGCCCGTTCACCCGACGGCGGCCGGGTCCGCGACGTGGCACGCCGGAGCCTGTCCGGCGGACGCCGCCCGAGCAGGCAGGATGGAAGGCATGGAACTCCGTATCTTCACCGAGCCCCAGCAGGGGGCCACCTACGACACCTTGCTCACCGTGGCGAAGGCCACCGAGGACCTCGGCTTCGACGCCTTCTTCCGCAGCGACCACTACCTCGCCATGGGCTCCGCGGACGGCCTCCCCGGTCCCACCGACGCCTGGATCACTCTCGCCGGCCTGGCCCGCGAGACCCGGCGCATCCGGCTCGGCACGCTCATGACGGCCGGCACCTTCCGGCTGCCCGGCGTGCTCGCCATCCAGGTCGCCCAGGTCGACCGGATGTCCGGCGGCCGCGTCGAGCTCGGCCTGGGCGCCGGCTGGTTCGAGGAGGAGCACAAGGCGTACGGCATCCCCTTCCCCAAGGAGAAGTTCGCCCGCCTCGAGGAGCAGCTGGCGATCGTCACCGGCCTGTGGGCCACGGAGGCCGGCAAGACCTTCGACTTCCACGGGAAGTACTACGACCTCACCAAATCACCCGCGCTGCCCAAGCCCGCGCAGGCCAAGGTCCCCGTGCTCATCGGCGGCCACGGCGCCACCCGCACCCCGCGGCTGGCCGCGCAGTACGCCGACGAGTTCAACATCCCGTTCGCCTCGATCGAGGACACCGAGCGCCAGTTCGCCCGGGTGCGGGCCGCCGCCGAGCAGGCCGGCCGCGGCGCCGACGCGCTGACCTACTCCAACGCCCTCGTCGTCTGCGTCGGCAAGGACGACGCGGAGGTCGCCCGCCGGGCCGCCGTCATCGGCCGCGAGGTCGACGAGCTGAAGGCCAACGGGCTGGCGGGCTCCCCGGCCGAGGTCGTCGACAAGATCGGCCGCTACGCCGCCGCCGGTGCCCAGCGGATCTACCTCCAGGTCCTCGACCTCGACGACCTGGACCACCTGGAACTGATCTCCTCCCAGGTGCAGACGCAGCTGTCCTGACCTCCCGCGATAAACGAAGGCGCCCCACGGCCGCCCTGTGCGATGGTGTGACCGTCGTCCTGCCGAGCCCCCAGGATCACCACCCCTGGGGGCTTTCGCGTACGACGGCGCAGTTGTGTCCGCCCAGCCGGAGAGGCCCTCCGCATGTTCCTGACCATCACCACCACCGGCACCCCCGAGCGCCCCGCGACCGACCTCGGCTACCTGCTGCACAAGCACCCCGACAAGGCGCAGACGTTCTCCACCTCCTTCGGCACGGCCCACGTGCTCTACCCCGAGGCGGAGGAACAGCGCTGCACGGCGGCGCTCCTGCTGGAGGTGGACACCGTGGCCCTGGTCCGGCGCGGCAAGGGCAAGGGCCGGGGCGGCGCCCCCGACGCGGCACTCACGCAGTACGTCAACGACCGCCCCTACGCGGCCTCCTCCCTCCTCGCCGTGGCACTCGGCAACGTCTTCTCCAGCGCCCTGCGCGGCGTGTGCACGGCACGCCCCGAGCGGGCCGCCGAGCCGCTCCCGCTGCACGTCGAGGTGCCCGCACTGCCCGCCCGCGGCGGCCCCGACCTCGTACGGCGCCTGTTCGAGCCGCTCGGCTGGGCGGTGACCGCGGAGCCCGTCCCGCTGGACACCGAGTTCCCCGAGTGGGGCGACTCCCGCTACGTGCGGCTGACGCTCCGGGCGGACACGCTCACCCTGTCCGACGCGCTGCGCCACCTGTACGTCCTCCTCCCGGTGCTGGACGACGCCAAGCACTACTGGGTCGCCCCGGACGAGGTGGACAAGCTGATGCGGGCCGGCGGAGCCTGGCTGTACCACCACCCCGAGGTCCGGCTCATCACCAACCGCTACCTGTCCCGCCGCTGGTCGCTGACGCGCGAGGCGATGACGCGGCTGGAGCTCGTCCGGCTGGCCGAGACCGACGACAGCGAGGTCGGGGAGATCGACAACGCCGTCGCGCAGGAGGTGGCCCCGGAGGCCGAGGAGAAGCCCACCCCGCTCGCCGTGCAGCGCCGCGAGGCGATCCTCGCCGCGCTCCGCGACGCCGCCGCCGCCCGCGTCCTCGACCTCGGCTGCGGCGAGGGCCACCTGGTGCGCGAGCTGCTCAAGGACCCGCGCTTCACCGAGATCGCCGGCGTGGACGTGTCCGTGCGTGCGCTCACCATCGCCTCCCGCCGGCTGAAGCTGGACCGCATGGGGGAGCGCCAGGCCGCGCGCGTGCACCTGTTCCAGGGCTCCCTCGCCTACACCGACAAGCGCCTCAAGGGATACGACGCCGCGGTGCTCAGCGAGGTGATCGAGCACCTCGACCTGCCGAGGCTGCCCGCGCTGGAGTACGCCGTCTTCGGCTCGGCCCGCCCCCGCACCGTCGTCGTCACCACGCCGAACGTGGAGTACAACGTGCGCTGGGAGTCCCTCCCGGCCGGCCACGTCCGCCACCGCGACCACCGCTTCGAGTGGACCCGCGAGGAGTTCCGCACCTGGGCACTGACGGTCGCCGAACGGCACGGCTACGGCGTGGAGTTCCGCCCCGTCGGGCCCGACGACCCCGAGGTGGGCCCGCCCACCCAGATGGCCGTGTTCACCCTGACCACCGTCCACGAGAAGAACGACAAGGAGGCGAAGGCCGCATGACCACCACCGGCACCACCGTGCGGGACCGCGCCCTGCCCGTCACCGACCTCTCCCTCGTCGTGCTGATCGGCGCCTCCGGCAGCGGCAAGTCCACCTTCGCCCGCCGCCACTTCACGCCCACGGAGGTCATCTCCTCCGACTTCTGCCGGGGACTGGTCGCGGACGACGAGAACGACCAGAGCGCGAGCCGCGACGCCTTCGACGTCCTGCACTACATCGCGGGCAAACGGCTCGCCGCCGGCCGCCGGACCGTCGTGGACGCGACCAACGTGCAGCAGGACGCCCGGCGTCAGCTGATCGACCTGGCCAGGAAGCACGACGTCCTGCCCATCGCCGTCGTCCTCGACGTGCCCGAGCAGGTCTGCGCCGAGCGCAACGCCGGCCGAACCGACCGCGCCGACATGCCCCGCCGGGTCGTCCAGCGCCACACCCGCGAACTCCGCCGCTCCCTGCGCCACCTGGAGCGCGAGGGCTTCCGCAAGGTGCACGTCCTGCGCGGGGTCGAGGAGATCGAGCACGCCACCGTCGTCACCGAGAAGCGGTACAACGACCTGACCCACCTCACCGGCCCGTTCGACATCGTCGGTGACATCCACGGCTGCGCCGCCGAACTGGAGGCGCTGCTCGGCAAGCTGGGCTACGCGGACGGCGTCCACCCCGAGGGCCGCACCGCCGTGTTCGTCGGCGACCTCGTCGACCGCGGCCCGGACAGCCCCGGCGTGCTGCGCCGCGTGATGTCCATGGTCAAATCGGGCAACGCGCTGTGCGTACCCGGCAACCACGAGAACAAGTACGGCCGCCACCTCAAGGGCCGCAAGGTCCAGCACACCCACGGACTCGCCGAGACCGTCGAGCAGATGGACGCCGAGAGCGACGCGTTCCGCGCCGAGGTGCGGGACTTCATCGACGGCCTGGTCAGCCACTACGTCCTCGACGGCGGCCGGCTCGTGGTCTGCCACGCCGGCCTGCCGGAGAAGTACCACGGCCGCACCTCCGGCCGGGTCCGCAGCCACGCCCTGTACGGCGACACCACCGGCGAGACCGACGAGTTCGGCCTGCCGGTGCGCTACCCGTGGGCCGAGGACTACCGCGGCCGCGCCGCCGTCGTCTACGGTCACACCCCCGTCCCCGAGGCCACCTGGCTCAACAACACCATCTGCCTCGACACCGGCGCCGTCTTCGGCGGCAGGCTCACCGCGCTGCGCTGGCCGGAGCGCGAGCTGGTCGACGTACCGGCCGAGCGCGTCTGGTACGAGCCGGCCAGGCCGCTGCGCACCGAGGCACCCGGCGGGCACGACGGCCGGCCGCTGGACCTGGCGGACGTCCGAGGCCGCCGGGCCGTGGAGACCCGGCACGCGGGGCGCGTCACCGTGCGCGAGGAGAACGGCGCGGCGGCCCTGGAGGTCATGAGCCGCTTCGCGACCGACCCGCGGCTGCTGCCGTACCTCCCGCCGACCATGGCGCCGACCGCCACCTCGGAGGTGGACGGCTACCTGGAGCACCCGGAGGAGGCCTTCGCCCAGTACGCGGCCGACGGGGTGGCGCGGGTCGTGTGCGAGGAGAAGCACATGGGCTCGCGGGCCGTCGCCCTGGTGTGCCGCGACGCGGAGGCGGCGCGCCGCCGCTTCGGGGTGGAGGGCCCCACCGGCGCGCTCTACACCCGCACCGGCCGCCCCTTCCTCGACGACGAATCCCTCACCGAGGGGGTGCTCGGCCGGCTGCGCACGGCGATCGGCGAGGCCGGACTGTGGGACGAGCTGTCCACCGACTGGCTGCTGCTGGACGCCGAGCTGATGCCCTGGTCGCTGAAGGCCTCCGGGCTGCTGCGCTCCCAGTACGCCGCCGTGGGCGCCGCCTCGGCCGCGGTGTTCCCGGGCGCACTGGCCGCCCTGGAGAGCGCCGCGGCGCGCGGTGTCGACCTCTCCGCGCTGCTGGACCGCCAGCGCGCCCGGGCGGCCGACGCCGCCGCGTTCACCGACGCCTATCGCCGCTACTGCTGGCCCACCGACGGCCTGGACGGCGTCCGCCTGGCCCCGTTCCAGGTCCTGGCCGTCCAGGGCCGCAGCCTGGCCGCCCTGCCGCACGACGAGCAGCTCGCCCTCGTCGACCGGCTCGTCGAGCACGACGCCACCGGCCTGCTGCGCACGACCCGGCGGCTCTACGTCGACACCGGCGACCCCGAGTCGGTGCGTGCCGGCACCGACTGGTGGCTGGAGATGACCGGCCGGGGCGGCGAGGGCATGGTCGTCAAGCCCCTCGGTGCGCTGGTGCGCGACCAGAAGGGCCGACTGGTGCAGCCCGGCGTCAAGTGCCGGGGCCGCGAGTACCTGCGGATCGTCTACGGCCCCGAGTACACGCGCCCGGAGAACCTGGCCCGGCTGCGGCAGCGGTTCCTGAACCACAAGCGGTCCCTGGCGATCCGGGAGTACGCCCTCGGCCTGGAGGCCCTGGACCGGCTGGCGGACGGCGAGCCGCTGTGGCGGGTGCACGAGGCGGTCTTCGGCGTCCTGGCGCTGGAGTCGGAGCCGGTGGACCCGCGGCTGTGAACCCGCTCACCCGCCGCGGCGGGTGAGCGCCGGGCGCGCGGCGCGCCGGGAAGGCCGGCGCGCCGCCGTCCGCCCGCCCACCGCCCCGGCCGGGCGCCCCGGCCGGGCGCGAAGACCGGCGTATCCGCGCGAGCGGGGGGTGAACGCGCGCCCGAATGGTGAGGATGGAGGCATGGGATTCCACGTCGACTCCGAAGCCGGGCGGCTCAGCCGCGTCATCCTGCACCGGCCGGATCTCGAGCTCAAAAGGCTCACCCCCAGCAACAAGGACGCCCTTCTCTTCGACGACGTGCTCTGGGTGCGCCGGGCGCGCGCCGAGCACGACGGGTTCGCCGACGTACTCCGCGACCGCGGGGTCGAGGTGCACCTCTTCGGCGACCTGCTCGCCGAGACCCTGGACGTCCCGGCGGCCCGCCGGCTCGTCCTGGACCGGGTCTTCGACGAGAAGAAGTACGGAGTGCTGGCCACGGACCACCTCCGGGCCGCCTTCGAGACCCTGCCCGGCCGCGAGCTCGCCGAGGCCCTGGTCGGCGGCATGACCAAGCGGGAGTTCCTGGACGCACACGCCGAGCCGACCTCCGTGCGCTTCCACGTCATGGAGCTGGACGACTTCCTGCTGGACCCGCTGCCCAACCACCTCTTCACCCGCGACACCTCGGCCTGGATCTACGACGGCGTCTCCATCAACGCCATGCGCTGGCCCGCCCGGCAGCGCGAGACGGTCCACTTCGAGGCGATCTACCGGCACCACCCGCTCTTCCGCGACGAGACGTTCCACCTGTGGTCACAGGGACAGGCCGACTACCCCTCCACCATCGAGGGCGGCGACGTGCTGGTCATCGGCAACGGAGCGGTGCTCATCGGCATGAGCGAGCGGACCACGCCCCAGGCCGTCGAGATGCTCGCGCACAAGCTGTTCGCGGCCGGCTCCGCCCGCACGATCGTGGCCCTCGACATGCCCAAGCGGCGGGCCGTCATGCACCTCGACACCGTGATGACGATGGTCGACGGCGACACCTTCACGCAGTACGCCGGGCTCGGCATGCTGCGCTCCTACACCATCGAACCGGGCGTGAGCGAGAAGGAGCTGAAGGTCACCGACCATCCGCCCGAGCACATGCACCGCGCGATCGCCGCGGCGCTCGGACTGGGCGAGATCCGCGTCCTGACCGCGACGCAGGACGTCCACGCGGCCGAGCGCGAGCAGTGGGACGACGGCTGCAACGTCCTGGCCGTCGAGCCGGGGGTCGTCGTCGCCTACGAACGCAACGCCACCACCAACACGCACCTGCGCAAACAGGGCATCGAGGTGATCGAGATCCCGGGCAGCGAGCTGGGCCGGGGCAGGGGAGGGCCGCGCTGCATGAGCTGTCCGGTGGAGCGGGCGGCCGTCTAGGAAGGACGGTCCGTATATAAATTCAGAAGTTCGTATATACTTCCAGGAGTCCCTGTCCCTGTACCTCTGGAGCGCCCCCATGGCGACAGTCCCGGCCGCCCTCGCCGGCCGCCACTTCCTCAAGGAGACCGACCTCACCGCGGACGAGTTCCGCGGTCTGGTCGCGCTGGCCGCGGAGCTGAAGGCCGCCAAGAAGGCCGGGAACGAGACACCGTACCTGCGGGGCAGGAACATCGCGCTGATCTTCGAGAAGACCTCCACGCGCACCCGCTGCGCCTTCGAGGTCGCCGCCGCCGACCAGGGCGCCTCGACCACGTACCTCGACCCCGCGGGCTCGCAGATCGGCCACAAGGAGTCGGTGAAGGACACCGCCCGCGTGCTCGGGCGGATGTTCGACGGCATCGAGTACCGCGGCGACAGCCAGCAGAAGGTCGAGGAGCTGGCCGCGTACGCCGGGGTGCCCGTCTACAACGGCCTCACCGACGACTGGCACCCCACCCAGATGCTCGCCGACGTGCTCACCATGACCGAGCACAGCGGCAAGCCCCTGCCCGAGATCTCCTTCGCCTACCTCGGCGACGCCCGTTTCAACATGGGCAACTCCTACCTGGTCACCGGCGCCCTGCTCGGCATGGACGTGCGCATCGTCGCCCCGAAGGCCTACTGGCCCGCCCAGGAGGTCGTCGACACGGCCCGGGGGCTCGCGGAGGAGAGCGGCGCGCGCGTCACCCTCACCGAGGCCCTGGACGAGGGCGTCCGCGGCGCCGACTTCGTCGTCACGGACGTCTGGGTGTCCATGGGCGAGCCCAAGGACGTCTGGGCCGAGCGGATCGCCGCGCTGTCCCCCTACGCGGTGACCATGGACGTGCTGCGGGCCACCGGCAACCCGGACGTGAAGTTCCTGCACTGCCTGCCGGCCTTCCACGACCTGGGCACCAAGGTCGGCCAGGAGATCTTCGAGACCCACGGCCTCGACTCCCTCGAGGTCACGGACGAGGTCTTCGAGTCCGCGCACTCGGTCGTCTTCGACGAGGCGGAGAACCGGCTGCACACCATCAAGGCCGTCCTGGTCGCCACTCTCGCCTGAGCAGCACCGACAAGCTGTCCGGCGGTCCGGAGCCACCCCTTTCCGGGCCGCCGGCCGCGACCACCGTCGCGCCCCGCACCACCAGAAACGAGCACCACCCGCAATGCCCGCTCACCGCGTCAAGTCGCCCCACCTCCTCGTCGCCGAATCCGGTGCCGACCGCGAAGGCCACGGCCTGAAGCGCACCATGGGGCTGTTCCAGCTCGTCTGCTTCGGCGTCGGCGCCATCGTCGGCACCGGCATCTTCGTCGGCCTGTCGGACTCGGTCGCCGAGGCCGGCCCGGCCGTCGTCGTCTCCTTCGTGCTCGCCGCGATCACCTGCGTCTTCACCGCCTTCGCGTTCGCCGAGCTGGGCGGCGCCATCCCCGTCTCCGGATCGTCGTACTCCTTCGCCTACGCCGGACTCGGCGAGCGCACCGCGTTCCTGGTCGGCTGGTGCCTCCTGCTGGAGTACGGCGTGTCGGTCTCCGCGGTCGCGGTCGGCTGGAGCCAGTACGTCAACGAACTGCTGGACAGCGTCATCGGCCTCCAGCTCCCGCACGCGCTCTCCGCCGGCCCCGGTGACGGAGGCCTGGTCAACCTCCCCGCGGTGATCGTCATCGCCCTGGCCTGCGTGCTGCTGGTGCGGGGCGTGCGCGAGAGCGCCCGGGCCACCGCGGCGATGGCCGTCCTCAAGCTCGCCGTGCTCGTCGCCTTCTGCGCCATCGGCTTCTTCGCCTTCGAGGACGGCAACCTCACCCCGTTCTCGCCGGCCGGCCTCGGCGGCATCGGCGCCGGCACCACGGCCGCCTTCTTCTCGTACATCGGCTTCGACGCCATCACCACCGCCGGTGAGGAGGCCAAGAACCCGCGCCGCGACATCCCGGTCGCCATCCTCGTCTGCATCGGCCTGGTCACCCTGCTGTACTGCGCGGTCGCCCTCGCCGCGATCGGCGCCGTCGGCGGCGGCGAGGTCGGCGACCGGCCGGCCGCGCTGTCGTACGTCGTCGACCGGGTCACCGGCTCCGCCGTCGGCGGCGGCGTCGTCGCCTTCGGCGCGGTGGTGGCCATCGCCTCGGTGGTGCTCGCGGTGATGTACGGCCAGACCCGCATCCTGCTGTCCATGTCCCGCGACGGACTCGTCCCGCCGGTGTTCGAGAAGGTCTCGCCGCGCACGGCCACGCCCGTCGCCGGCACGCTGATCGTCGGCGTCCTCTTCGCGCTCCCGGCCGCCTTCGCGCCGCTGGACGCGGTGGTCAATCTGTGCACCATCGGCACCCTGGCCACGATGGTCGCCGTCAACGTCGCGGTGATCGCCCTGCGCCGCCGCGAGCCGGGCCTCGCCCGCACCTTCCGCGTCCCGCTGTACCCGGTGACGCCGCTGCTCGGCGTCGGCTTCTGCCTCTACCTGATCTACGAGACGGGCCCGGCGACCTGGCTCCAGTTCGCCGTGTTCCTCGCGGTGGGCCTGCTGGTCTACACGGCCTACGGGCGCCGGCACTCCCGGCTCGCCCGGGCCGGGCTCACCGCGGAGGGCGACGCCGCTGAGCGGGAACCCCAGGCAGCCTGAACCAGACCGCCTTGCCGGAGTCGGTGGGGCGGTGACCGCAGGACGAGCTGAGGGCGCGGATCAGCAGGAGACCGCGCCCGTGCTCCTGCCAGGGGTCGGGCGGCTCCTGGTCGGGGCGCGTGAGGTCGCGCGGCGGCCGCGGGTCGGGGTCGTGCACCTCGACCTGGCAGCCGGTCGGCAGCAGCTCCACCACCAGCTCGATCGGGGCCCCGCCCGAGGTGTGCTCGACGGCGTTGGCGACCAGCTCGGCCGTCAGCAGCTCCGCGGTGTCGCCGTCGGCCGTGTGCTCCAGTTCGGCCAGCGCCGAGCGCACCAGGGCACGGGCCACCGGCACGGCCGCGGTGGTGTGCGGCAGCGCGATGCGCCAGAGGGCGGGGGCAGAGGGGCGATCGTGCACGGCTAGTCCGTTCCGGGGCAGGCGGTCCTGTCCTGCTTGCAACCTTATGAATGGTACGGCGCCGCCCGGCAGAGCCCTTCGACGGGCACCACGCGGGACCTTCGACCCCGGTACCGGGCGGCGTACCCCCGTGAACGCCCCGCCTCGCCCGGCCGCTCCCGCCGTTACCGGCCCGTCGACGTCCGGTGACGGATGTGACGGAAGCCGATCGTCCGCCTCCGTCGGCCTATCGCGCACTCATGACGACGGTCACGGATCGGTGATAGCTTCGAAGGGCAGCCCTCAGTGATGCCGTGCCCGTCCCAGGAGGCCGCCCGTCATGAGTCCCTTCACCGGCTCCGCCGGCCGCACCTCCGACTGGCGGCATCTGCGCGTCGATCTCGCCGACGGTGTGGCCACCGTCACCCTGGCCCGCCCCGAGAAGCTCAACGCGCTGACCTTCGAGGCCTACGCCGACCTGCGCGACCTGCTCGCCGAGCTGTCCCGGGAGCGGTCCGTACGCGCCCTGGTGCTGGCCGGCGAGGGCCGCGGCTTCTGCTCCGGCGGGGACGTCGACGAGATCATCGGCGCCACCCTCTCCATGGACACCGCGCAGCTCCTGGACTTCAACCGGATGACCGGCCAGGTCGTGCGGGCCGTCCGGGAGTGCCCCTTCCCGGTGATCGCCGCGCTGCACGGCGTCGCGGCCGGCGCGGGCGCCGTCCTCGCCCTGGCGGCCGACTTCCGCGTCGCCGACCCCAGCACCCGCTTCGCGTTCCTCTTCACCCGCGTCGGCCTGTCCGGCGGCGACATGGGGGCCGCCTACCTGCTGCCCCGGGTCGTCGGCCTCGGCCACGCCACCCGCCTGCTGATGCTCGGCGAACCGGTGCGGGCACCCGAGGCCGAGCGGATCGGCCTGATCAGCGAGCTCACCGACGAGGGCCACTCCGGCGAGGCCGCGCGGACCCTCGCCCGCCGCCTCGCCGACGGCCCGGCCCTCGCGTACGCCCAGACCAAGGCGCTGCTGACGGCCGAGCTGGACATGCCCCTGGCGGCGGCGGTGGAACTGGACGCCGCCACCCAGGCCCTCCTGATGAACGGCGAGGACTACGCGGAGTTCCACGCCGCCTTCACGGAGAAGCGCCCGCCGAAGTGGAGGGGACGGTAGCTCCATGCCGACCTCGGCCGTACCGACTCGAGGGGCGCGGGGCGGTGCCGATCAGGGGCTCCGCCGCGGGGCGCGCCCGGCCGCGACGACGCCGCACCCGCCCGACGGGCGCGACCGTCCCGACCGCGTCGCGATCATCGGCGGCGGCCCCGGCGGCCTCTACACCGCCGCCCTCCTCAAGCGCCTCGACCCCGGCCGCGAGGTCACCGTCTGGGAGCGCAACGCCCCCGACGACACCTTCGGCTTCGGCGTCGTCCTCTCCGACGAGACCCTCGGCGGCATCGAACACGCCGACCCGGAGGTCTACGCGGCCCTGCGGAGGGACTTCGTCCGCTGGGACGACATCGACATCGTCCACCGGGGCACCCGCCAGACCTCCGGAGGACACCGCTTCGCCGCCCTCGGCCGCCGCCGCCTCCTGGAGATCCTGCACACCCGCTGCCGCGACCTCGGCGTGGAGCTCCGCTTCCGTGCCGAGGCCCCGCACCCGGACCGGCTCGCACGGACCCACGACCTCGTCGTCGCCGCCGACGGGGTGCACAGCACCACCCGGGAGGCCTACGCGGAGGTGTTCCGCCCCCGTCTCACCGCCCACCGCTGCCGCTACATCTGGCTGGCCGCCGACTTCGCCTTCGACGCCTTCCGCTTCGAGATCGCCGAGACCGAGCACGGCGTCGTGCAGCTCCACGGCTACCCCTACGCGGCCGACGCCTCCACCGTCATCGTCGAGATGCGCGAGGAGGTGTGGCGGGCGGCCGGCTTCCACGAGGCGGACGAGCGGGAGTCCGCCGATCGCTGCGCCCGGATCTTCGCCGACGCCCTCGGGGGCCGGCCGCTCAGGTCCAACAGGTCGGCGTGGACCACCTTCCGCACGGTCGTCAACGAGCGCTGGTCGCACGGCAACGTCGTCCTTCTCGGCGACGCCGCCCACACGGCCCACTTCTCCATCGGCTCCGGCACCAAGCTCGCCGTCGAGGACGCCCTCGCGCTCGCCGCCTGCCTGGACGAGCAGCCCTCGCTCAAGGAGGCCCTGGCCGCCTACGAGGAGGAGCGCCGTCCCGTCGTCGCCTCGACCCAGCGGGCGGCCCGCGCCAGCCTGGAGTGGTTCGAGGACCTCCAGCGGTACGCCGGCCTGCCGCCCCGCCGGTTCGCCTTCAGCCTGCTCACCCGCAGCCGCCGCGTCACCCACGACAACCTGCGGCTGCGCGACCCCCGCTTCACCGACGCCGTCGAGCGCGAGTTCGGCTGCCCGCCCGGCACACCCCCGATGTTCACCCCGTTCCGGCTGCGCGGTCTGACCCTGCGCAACCGCGTCGTCGTCTCCCCGATGGACATGTACTCCGCCGTCGACGGCGTCCCCGGCGACTTCCACCTGGTCCACCTGGGCGCCAGGGCGCTGGGCGGCGCGGGACTGGTGATGACGGAGATGGTGTGCGTCGGCGCGGAGGGCCGCATCACCCCCGGCTGCGCCGGCCTGTACACCGGGCGGCAGGCCGAGGCATGGCGGCGGATCACCGACTTCGCGCACGCCCGGGCGCCCGGCACCGCGATCGGCGTGCAGCTCGGGCACAGTGGACGCAAGGGCTCGACCCGGCTGATGTGGGAGGGCATGGACGAGCCGCTCCCGGAGGGCAACTGGCCCCTCGTGGCCGCCTCCCCGCTGCCGTACCGGCCGGACGGCCAGATCCCGCGCGAGCTGTCCCGGGCACAGCTGACGGACGTGCGCGAGCAGTTCACGGCCGCCGCCGTCCGGGCCGCGCGCGCCGGGTTCGACCTGCTCGAACTGCACTGCGCCCACGGCTACCTGCTCTCCGGCTTCCTCTCCCCGCTCACCAACCGCCGCACCGACGCCTACGGCGGCACCCTGGAGAAGCGGCTCCGCTTCCCGCTGGAGGTCTTCGACGCCGTACGCGCCGTCTGGCCCGGGGAGCGGCCCATGACCGTCCGGATCTCCGCGACCGACTGGGCCGAGGGCGGCACGAGCGCCGACGACGCCGTGGAGATCGCCCGCGCCTTCGCCGCGCACGGCGCCGACGCCGTCGACGTGTCCACGGGGCAGGTGGTGGCCGACGAACGGCCGGAGTTCGGGCGGTCGTACCAGACGCCCTTCGCGGAGCGCGTCCGGCACGAGGCGGGGGTCCCGGTGATCGCCGTCGGCGCGATCTCCTCCTGGGACGACGTCAACTCGCTGATCCTGGCCGGACGCGCCGACCTGTGCGCCCTCGCCCGCCCCCACCTGTACGACCCGCACTGGACGCTGCACGCGGCGGCCGAGCAGGGCTACACGGGCCCGGGTGCCGTCTGGCCGGCGCCCTACCGGGCGGGCAGCCGCCGCCCGCAGACCGGACGCACCGACGCCC
The DNA here is from genome assembly GCF_056173025.1 of Streptomyces sp. 63XJN7_1_ISO-PGPR-S23-121. NCBI lineage: Bacteria > Bacillati > Actinomycetota > Actinomycetes > Kitasatosporales > Streptomycetaceae > Streptomyces > Streptomyces sp. 63XJN7_1_ISO-PGPR-S23-121. Next base: position 2,099,209 of record NZ_CM149653.1, read on the forward strand.
CCAAGCCCCGGCTCGCGCTGCGCGACTGACCCGGCTCAGGACGGATAGCCCCAGGCCGCGCACATCGCGCGCAGCGCCGCGGGGACCCGGTCCGCCTCGGGCAGCGGGCGGCCCGGCTGCACCGTGCCGGTGCGGACCTTGTCGCGCCAGTCGCCGAGGCCCCTGACCAGTTCGGCGTCGCTCTTCTCCGCAGTGCAGCATGGCCGGCGCGTAGTCGAGGCCGAGGAACGCGCACAGGCGGCGCATCTCCCGTTCGGGGGCGGCGGTGATGTCCTCGTAGCGCACGGTGAAGCCGTCGGCGTCGGCCGTGCGGGCCTCCTCGACGGCGGCCAGGTAGGGCAGCACGTCCCTGACGGCCTTGTCGTAGGGCCGCTTGACGGAGTCGCTCTCGTGCCAGGAGCGGGCGATCGACTCGGGGTGGCGCAGCAGGAACACGAACCGGGCGTCGGGCCGGCAGTCCTTCAGGCGCCGGTGCATGTGGACGTTGGCCGGCGTCTTCTCGACGACGAAGTCCTTGCCGGACCGGACCAGTTCGCGGTGCAGGACGCGGTCCCACAGCAGGTGCTCCAGGTCGCCGCGCTCCAGGCCCAGGGCACCCATCGCCCGCTGCGAGAACCAGTTGGTGCAGGTGACCTCCATTCGGCCGAGGTGCGGCTCGTGCGGGGCGTGCAGCCGCGGGTGGGCGCCCAGCATCATGCGCAGCAGGGTGGAGCCGGAGCGGATGGACGAGATGATGAAGACCGGTCGCCGCAGCAGCCGTTCGGTCGTCAGGTCCTCGCCCGACGGACATCGGTACGGGGCCGCCCGGCGCTCGGCGGGCTCCGGCGCGGGCTTCGGCGCCGCGGGCCGGGGAGCTCTCCGCACCTGGAGGCCGGTGGTGACGGTGAGGGCCCGGTTCAAGCTATGCGTGAGACTCATGGGTCAGGACGCTAGGCAGGAAACCTGAGAAGAGGGTCGGAGGCGGCTGAGGGTTCCCTTGTCGCGGACGGAAGTGACGCGCATCACGCCACCGGCTCAGACCGGCTCAGGTCTGCTCCTGGGCCGCGAAGGCGGCGCCGGCGTCCCGGAGGCGCTCGTGCAGGGCCCGGAAGACGGCCGCCGAGCGGGTGCCGGGCCAGTCGGCGGGCAGCAGCCGGGCCGGCAGGCCCGGGTCGGCGTAGGGGAGGTGGCGCCAGGAGTCCAGGACCAGGAGGTAGTCCCGGTACGCCTCCTCGGGCGGGGTGTCCGGGCGGCGCTCCCAGTCGCGCAGCACGCCGGCATGGCGGTCGAGGAACGCCTCGTGCGCCTCGGCGATCGCGGCCAGGTCCCACCAACGTGCCACCGCCTCGGCGGTCGGGGAGAAGCCCAGGTGCTCCCCGCGGAAGAAGTCCACGTAGGCGTCCAGGCCCAGGCGGCCCAGGGTGTGCCGGGACTCCTCGTACAGCCGGGCCGGGGCGATCCACACACCGGGGGCGGCGGTGCCGAAGCCCAGACCGGCCAGGCGCGAGCGCAGCACGTGCCGCTTCTGCCGCTCCTTCTCGGGCACGGAGAACACGGCGAGCACCCAGCCCTCGTCGGGGTGGGGCGCGGTGGCGTAGATGCGCCGGTCCCCGTCCTCCAGCAACTGCCGTGCGTCGGCCGAGAGTTCGTAACCGGCCGCACCCTGTGCCGTGCGGGCGGGCAGCAGCAGTCCGCGCCGCTTCAGCCGCGACACCGACGAACGGACGGAGGGCGCGTCCACCCCCACCGCGGCCAGCAGCCGGATCAGCTCGGCGACGGGCACCGGGCCCGGCGCGAACCGGCCGTACGCGCCGTAGAGCGTGACGATCAGGGACCTCGGGGTGTGCTGCGGGGGCTGGTCGGACACGTTGATCATCTTAGGTCGTCGGCATCAGCCCTGGTCACCCCGGGTCTCGGGGGACGTCAGCAGCCGGTAGCGCTGGAGCTTGCCGGTCGCCGTGCGCGGCAGGGCGTCCCGGAAGTGGATCTCCCGCGGGCACTTGTACGGCGCCAGCTCGGCCTTGAGGAACACGCGCAGGGCCTCGGCGTCCCGCTCGGCGCCGTCCCTCAGTACCGCGTGGGCCACCACGACCTGCCCGCGCGCCGGGTCGGGCCGGCCCACCACCGCCGCCTCCACCACGTCGGGATGCCGCAGCAGCGCGTCCTCCACCTCCGGCCCGGCGATGTTGTACCCGGCGGAGATGATCATGTCGTCGGCGCGTGCCACGTACCGGAAGTACCCGTCGGGCTCGCGCACATAGGTGTCCCCGGTGATGTTCCAGCCGTCGCGCACGTACTCCCGCTGCCGCGGATCGGCGAGGTACCGGCACCCGACCGGCCCGCGCACCGCCAGCAGCCCGGGCTCCCCGTCCGGCACGGGCAGCCCGTTCCCGTCCTGCACCCGCGCGTGCCACCCCGGCACCGGGACACCCGTGGTGCCGGGCCGCACCGCGTCGTCGGCCGCCGAGACGAAGATGTGCAGCAGCTCGGTGGCGCCGATGCCGTTGATGATGCGCAGGCCGGTGCGTTCGTGCCAGGCGTGCCAGGTGGCCGCCGGCAGGTTCTCGCCCGCCGAGACGCAGCGCCGCAGGCAGCTCACGTCGTGGGTGTCCAGCTCGTCCAGCATCGCCCGGTAGGCCGTCGGCGCGGTGAACAGCACCGAGACCCGGTGCTCGGCGATGGCCGGCAACAGCTGCCGCGGACCGGCCTGTTCGAGCAGCAGCGCGCTCGCTCCGGCCCGCATCGGGAAGATCACCAGCCCGCCCAGCCCGAAGGTGAAGCCGAGCGGCGGACTGCCCGCGAAGAGGTCGTCCGCGCGCGGCCGCAGGACGTGCCGGGAGAAGGTGTCGGCGATCGCGAGCACGTCGCGGTGGAAGTGCATGCACCCCTTGGGCCGTCCGGTGGTGCCCGAGGTGAAGGCGATCAGCGCCACGTCGTCGGCCGCGGTCGCCACCGCCGGGAAGGGGGTGTCCGGCGCGGCCCGGCGCAGCAGGTCGTCGGGCGCGTCCCCGCCGTACGCCGCGATGCGCAGCCCCGGGACCTCCGCCCTGGCGAGGTCGTCGACGGCGCGGGCGTCGCACAGGGCGTGCCGCACCCGCGCGATCTCGCAGATCGCGCTCAGTTCGTGCGGGCGCGCCTGCGCCAGCACGGTGACCGCCACCGCGCCCGCCTTCAGCACCGCCAGCCAGCAGGCGGCCAGCCAGGGGGTGGTGGGGCCGCGCAGCATTACCCGGTTGCCGGGCACGACCCCCAGGTCGCCGGTGAGCAGATGCGCGATCCGGTCGACACGGGCCCGCAGCTGACCGTACGTCCAGCCGTCCCCGGCCGCGGTGCGGAAGACCGGACGGTCGCCGGTCGGGCCGGTGAGCAGTTCGGCGGCACAGTTCAGACGGGCCGGGTAGCGCAGCTCCGGCAGGTCGAAGCGCAGCTCGGGCCACTGACCGGGGGGCGGCAGGTGCTCGCGCGCGAACGTGTCGACGTGGGCGGAGCGGTGGGGTCCGGCGCGGTGCTGCTCCGCGTGGTGCGGGTCCGCGGCGTGCGGATCTGCCATGGCGGTTCGCCCCCTTTGTCGTGGTGGGCTCGCGCATCGAGCGTATCGTGTCGGTGACGGCAGTCAACGGGGCGCGATAACCTCGGGGGTGACCCGGCGGGCAGGGGAGCAGGGGAAGGGACCGGCGATGACCGCATTCTCGCTCGAACCGGAACAACTCGCCTGGTGCGAGCGGCTGCGCGCCCTGGCCGCGGAACGGCTGCGCCCCTTGGCCGACCGGGGCGGGCCGGGCCACGTCAACCGGCCCCTCGTCGCCGAACTCGGCGCCCTCGGCCTGCTGCCCCGCCTGTTCACCTCCGGCGCGCTCGACCTGTGCCTGATGCGCGAGTCCCTCGCCTACGCCTGCACGGAGGCCGAGACCGCCCTCGCCCTCCAGGGGCTCGGCGCCCACCCGGTGCACGCCCACGGCACCGAGGCGCAGCGCGCCCGCTGGCTGCCCCGGGTGAGCGACGGCAGCGCGGTGGCCGCCTTCGCGCTCAGCGAGCCGGCCGCGGGCTCGGACGCGGCGGCCCTGACCCTGAGGGCGGAGCCGGCCGGCACCGCCCTGGCCGCGGACGCGGACGGCCGCTCCGCGTGGCGGCTCACCGGCGAGAAGTGCTGGATCTCCAACGCCCCCGAGGCCGACTTCTACACCGTCTTCGCCCGCACCACCCCCGGCGCCGGCGCCCGCGGCGTCACCGCCTTCCTCGTGCCGGCCGACCGCCCCGGCCTCACCGGGAGCCCCCTCGACATGCTGTCGCCCCATCCCATCGGCGCCCTGTCCTTCGACGCGGTGCCCGTCACCGCCGACGACGTCCTGGGCGAGCCGGACCGCGGCTTCCGCGTCGCCATGGGCACCCTCAACCTGTTCCGCCCCAGCGTCGGCGCCTTCGCCGTCGGTATGGCCCGCGCCGCCCTGGACGCCACGCTGGCCCACACCGGCGCCCGCGACGCCTTCGGCGGCAAACTCCGCGACCTCCAGACCGTCTCCCACCAGGTCGCCGAGATGGCCCTGCGCACCGAGGCGGCCCGCCTCATGGTGTACGCGGCGGCGACGGCGTACGACGAGAACGCGCCGGACGTGCCGGGGCGGGCCGCGATGGCCAAGCTGCTCGCCACCGAGACCGCCCAGTACGTCGTCGACAGGGCCGTCCAGCTGCACGGCGCCCGCGCCCTGCAACGCGGCCACCTCCTCGAACACCTCTACCGGGAGGTCCGCGCCCCCCGCGTCTACGAGGGCGCGAGCGAGGTGCAGCGCGACATCATCGCCAAGGAGCTGTACCGCACGCACACGACCGGGGAGGCCGGCGCATGACCGCCGAACGCGTGAACCCGCCCGGCCTCTCCCCGCCCACCGGCTTCTCCCACGCCGTCGTCGCCACCGGCACCCGGGTCGTCTTCCTGGCCGGCCAGACCGCGCTCGACACGGACGGGAGGATCACCGGCGACACCCTTCCCGAGCAGTTCGAGAAGGCCCTCGCCAACCTCCTCGCCGCCCTGCGCGCCGCCGGCGGCGCCCCCGCCGACCTGGCCCGCGTCACCGTCTACGCCACCGACGTCGCCGACTACCGCGGCCACGCCGCAGACCTCGGCCGCACCTGGCACCGGCTCGCCGGCCGCGACTACCCGGCGATGGCGGTCGTCCAGGTCGTACGCCTGTGGGACGAGCGGGCGCTGGTGGAACTGGACGGCTTCGCCGTACTGCCGTGAGCCCACCGCCCGGCCGCGCGCCGGGGACCGGGCGGCCGCCGCCAGGCGCGGACTCGCCACCGAAGGGGTGAGGGTCACTCCCTTCGGGCCGTCCGGCCGGTACCCCTGGAATCCCTCATTCCGACCGACCGGGAGGTACCCCATGTCCCTACGCCCCGCCGCCCTCGCAGCGGCCGCCGGCGCCGCCCTGATCCTGCTCGCCGCCCCCGCGATGGCCGACGCCGCCGACACGGTGACCGCGGACCCGTACCAGACGGTGACCGTGGACCGCGCCGGCCGCATCGCCGCGGACGGCAGCATCACCCTGACCGGCACCTACCGCTGCTCCGGCGGCACCGGCCCGGTCTACGTCAGTTCGTCCGTGAGCCAGGACAAGGGCTCCAACGAGTACGGCATCGGCGGCACCCGCGCGGTGTGCGACGGCCGCCAGCACCGCTGGACCAACACCGGCACGCCCTCCCGCGCCCTGCGTCCCGGCACGGCCCACGTCAAGGCGACCCTGCTGGAGCTGCGGCCGCTCGGCATCCTGCCGCTGCCGTACTTCCACGCGTGGCAGGAGCGGGACGTCACGCTGGCCAGGGGCTGAGGCCGCGGCCGGCCCGGACCGCACCGTCGCCCGTCACGACCGCCCGTGACGGGCGACGGTGCGTCGTCCACCGCCCGTGCCGGGCGGGCCCCCGCGCGGACCGCCTCCCCGAAGGACCCGGCGCGATCGCCGGAAGGCATCCCGCGTCCCGTCCCGGTCGTGCATACTCACAGCCTTCCGGGAGCGTGCGGAGAGCCCCGCGCCCTCCCGGTGCGCGCGTGACCCGTGGGGCCGGACCACCCGCGGGCGAACTCCCGTCCCTATCCGGCCAGTTGTGGCCGAAGAGTGGCGAGTAAGGCCTGTTCCGTACCGGGGTGACCTGTACGATCATCACCGCACAAAAGCGTCCCGAGCCGACAGCACCGACGCGTCGTGGTGCTGCGCGGTGGCCACCAGGTCATCCGGCCACTGGTGCACCCGGCACCCTTGTCTCCACAGAGCGGAGAGAACGTGTACATCGCCTTCGTCACGGTCACCATCATCGGCGCGGTCTTCAACGGTGCCGCCGCCGTCACATACCTGATCGGCCATGAGTACCCCAAGACCCAGGCGGACATGAAGGGCATCCCCCGGAAGTACGTCCCGGTCCTGGGGTCGTTGCTGGCGGCGGGCACCGTGGGGCTGCTGGCCGGGCTCGCCGTACCGGTACTGGGCACCCTCGCCGCCTGCGGCCTCATCCTGTACTTCATCGGCGCGATCATCGCCCACCTGCGGGTCGGCTCCCGCGACATCGTGGGCGGGATCGTCTTCCTGATCACCGCCGTGGCCGTCCTCGTCCTGGGCCTGCTCGACCACGGCGCCTGGTGACCCCAGCGGCCTACAGGCCGGCCTCGAGGCGGCGGGAGAGCTCGACCCGGCGGGTCTTCAGCGTGGCGGTGCGGGGCAGTTCGGCCAGCGGGATCCGGACCGGCTCCGCCAGCTGCGGATAGGCGGCCGTGGCGGCGCGCCAGCGGTCCGGGTCCAGGGGCTCGTCGCCGTGGGTGCAGACGACCGGGACCGCCGTGGACCCGGGGCCCGGTACCACGACGACCTCGGCGAGCTCCGCCAGCTCGTCGAGGAGCGCGTCCTCGATCTCGAGGTTGCTGCCCACCCCGGGGATCGTGTCGAACTCCCGGTCGAGCATGTGCAGGCAGCCGAACGAGGTGCGGTAGCCGACGTCCCCGGTGCGCCACCAGCCGTCGTGCAGATTGGCGTCGTAGCGCTCCTGCTCGCCGTGGTACGTCTTCGCCAGCCCGTCCCAACGGACCTCGATGAAGCCCGGGTTCCCTTGCGAGGGCCGCCTGCCGTCCTGGCTCACCAGCCTCACCCGGGCGCTGCCCGGCAGGGGGTAGCCCACGCAGCGGCCGTCCATCCGGTGGACGAACCGGCGGAAGTACGGCCGGCCGGCCGCGGGACCGACCTCGCTCTGCCCGTAGATCTGGAAGAACTGCGCCCGCCGGTCGGAGGCGTGCAGCAGACGGCGCACCGTCCTCGGGTGGATCGCGTCGAAGGTGCTGCTGAAGTACTTCACCGACGAGAACGGGCGGCGCGCGTCGTCGGCCACGTCCTCCCAGACCATGAAGGAGTTGGGCAGCGCCTCTATCAGCCAGGGGCGGCGCTCGGCGAAGAACGCCGCGACGGCGTCCGGGGCGCCGTCCTTCACCAGCAGCGCCGGCATCCCCTGGAGGAGGCAGAGCGACATCGCCGCGAAGGTCCGGGAGTGGCCGAAGGGGAGGTGGATCGCCACGGTCCCCCGCTTCCTCATCAGCCCCAGCAGGAACAGCTGCGGGCGCAGCCGGGACCGCATCGTCCGCGGGGTGTGCACGACCAGCTTGGGCAGGCCCGTGGTGCCGGACGTGTGAGTGATCATGGCCGGGTCGTCCAGGCCGCGCAGGACCGGCCGCACCGGCACCGAGCCGTCCAGCCCGTCGAGCGCCACCGCCCCCGGACCGGCGTCGCCCACACCGATCACGCCCCGGGTGAGCGCCTTCAGATCCACGCCGTCCCCGCTCAGGGCACGGAGCTTGGGCCCGTCGGTGACCAGGTGCGGCCGCTCCAGCCGGGCCAGCAGGGCGCCGATCGCCTCGGAGTCCAGGTGCTGCGACAGCATGACCGGGACCGCGCCGATGCGCTCCGCCGCCGTCGCCAGCAGCCAGAGATCGAAGTTGGGGGCCTTGCAGATCACTACGTGACCGCCGCGGCGCACCCCGGCGGCGGCGAGCCGGTTCGCGACGTCCGCCACGTGGTCCGCGAGCTGACGTACCGTCATTGTCCGTCCGGCCTCCGGCAGGACGTCGAGGTCGTGGTCGAGGACCAGCGGCATGCCGCCCCGGACGCGCGCGGCCCGCTCCGGGACCACGCCGAGGTAGAGGCCGCGCTGGTGCACCGACGGGGCCGGTGCGCGGTTCGGCCGGTGGCTCAGCTTGTACAGCAACGTGCTTCCCATGAGGTCTCCTGTGCGTCCTGCGGAGCGATGGTGCGGGTGGGCAACGGGTGCGGGCGCCGGATCAGCGGTCGCGGTAGGCGACCATGTCGGCCAGTTCCTCGAGACGCAGGCGCCAGTGGCCGGGCAGGCCGGCGTCCGCCAGGGCCTTACGGGCGTCGGCGACCAGGGCGTCGATCCGCTCCTCGACCTCCGCGCGCACCCCGGAGGCGAGCAGGGCGGCACGGAGCTCCGCCGGATTCCAGTCGGCGTGGCGGCTGTCCTCGACCAGCCGGGCGACCCGCGGGTCCCTGGCCGCGCCCAGCGCGATCAGCAGCGTCATCTTGTGCTCGCTGAGGTCCAAGCCGGTCGGCTTGCCGGTCGCCGTCGCGTCGCCGAACGCGTCGAGCAGGTCGTCCCGCAGCTGGAACGCCTCGCCGGCCGCCACCCCGTACGCCTCGAAGACCGCGTGCAGCCCCGGGCGTCCGGCGATGGCCGCGCCGAGGGCCAGCGGGCGGTGGATGGTGTAGCGGCCGGACTTGCAGACGGCGACCCAGCGGGCCAGGTCCGCGTCCGGCTCCACCTCGGCGGCCAGGGCGACGTCCAGCTGCTGGCCGATGATCATCTCCGTGACCAGCTCGTGCCACACCTGCGCCGCCGGGCCGGTCAGCCTGCTCGCCAGCCGGTTCGCGTAGCTGAGCGCCAGGTCCCCGGCGAGCAGGGCGACGGCCTCCCCGTACCGGCGTGACTCCCCGGCCCAGGCGCGGCGCGCGTGCAGGTCCGTGTACGCGGCGTGGACGGTCGGGGCGCCGCGCCGGGTGGGCGAGTTGTCCATGATGTCGTCGTGGATGAGCGCGAACGCGTGCAGCAGCTCGAGCGCCGCCGCCGCGTCCACGACCGTGTCCTCGTCCGCGGCGGTGCCGCCGGCCGCCAGGTAGCCGGTGACGCAGAACAGGGGACGCAGCCGCTTGCCCCCCGCCGCGACCAGCTCCGCGACGGCCGCCACCGGCACCGCCACCCGGGGGTCGACGGCGCTCCAGCGCGCCTCCTCGGCACTCAGCAGCTCCCCGATCCGCCGGTCGACCCGGTCCAGCAGCTTGCCGCAGGTCTCCTCCTCGGCCCCGGCACGCTCCCGCACCGTCCCCGCACCACTGTCCGCGCCGGCCGGCGCCACCGCGTCCTCCAGCTCCGGCGGCAGCCGGAACGTCACGTTCTCGGTGGCCGTCACCTCCGTCTCGACGTCCCCGAAGCCCAGGTCCGCCAGCCGGCGCAGCGCGCGTTCCACCAGCACCTCGGGGGCACTCGCGCCGGCCGTGAGGCCCACCGTGCCGACGCCCTCCAGCCAGGCGGGGTCGAGCAGGTCCGGGTCGGGCAGCAGCCGGGCGTCGGCGCCCGCGGCCCGGGCGACCTCCACCAGGCGCACCGAGTTGCTGGAGTTGGCCGAGCCGACGACCAGGACCAGGTCGCTGCGGCCCGCGATCGCCTTCACCGCGTTCTGCCGGTTCTGGCTGGCGTAGCAGATGTCGGCGCTGCCCGGACCGGTCAGCCCCGGGAACCGCTTCTCGAGGACGGCCACGATCTCGGCCGTGTCGTCCACCGACAGCGTGGTCTGGGTGAGATACGCGGCCGAAGTCCCCGGCGGCAGGTCGAGCCGTCCGGCCTCCTCCACGCTGCCGACGACGACGGTGCGCTCCGGAGCCTCCCCGAACGTGCCCTCGATCTCCTCGTGGCCGACGTGCCCGACGAGGATCAGGGTGTCCTTGTCCCGGGCGAACCGGACGGCCTCCTGGTGGACCTTGGCCACGAGCGGGCACGTCGCGTCGACGACCGTGAGGCCGCGCCGCCGGGCGTTGTCGCGGACCTGCGGGGACACCCCGTGCGCGGAGAAGATGCACACGGCACCGGCCGGCACCTCCTCCTCCGAGTCGACGAAACGGGCGCCCTTGCCCTCCAGGTCCCGCACGACATGCTCGTTGTGCACGATCTGCTTGCGTACGTAGACGGGCGCGCCGTGCACCTGGAGGGCGCGTTCCACCGTCTCGACGGCCCGGTGCACTCCGGCGCAGGCTCCCCGGGGCTCGGCCAGCAGAACTCGATGCGGGGCGGACGGCATGATTTCCCCCTCGGGATGGATTCTGGAATTCCGTACGGATGCAGCCGTCCCGACGGTGACCGACGGGCCGCGAAACGCATCCTCGACGCCGTCCCTTGCCGTGGAATACGCGGCGAGTTGGCCTCCGCTTCCGGCAAGCAGGCGCCAATCCCGGACCCAGTGGTCCCCAAGTCGCCGCTGGCATTCTCACTGCGGAGGCCGGCCGGCCCGGCCGCGGCACCTTTTTCCCGACGTGCCGGAAGACGCCCGCGGTCGCCCCGAATCATCCCCGGATTGCCCCGTCCTTCCGCGTCCGCATTCCACCCGAGAGAGCGACACCAGCATGAGCGGTCTCATCGTCCCGCCCGGCCAGGGCCGGAAACTCGTCACGAAAGCGCAGGACGTGACCTTCAAGGTCACGGCCGCGGACGGCTCCTCGTCCTCCGTGTTCGAGGTGGTCGTGCCCCCGGGGTTCGACGTCGGCGCGCACACCCACAGCCACTCCCAGGAGTTCTTCTACGTCCTGGAGGGGGAGTTGGAGCTCTTCGCGTTCGAGCCCACCGAGCGGACCCACGACACCTGGCACGGCTGGGAGTCCCCGGGCGGCGACCGTGCCGCCCGGGCGGTGACGGGCAGCTGCATGTTCGTCCCGCCGGGCTGCCCGCACGCCTTCCGCAACGCCACCGACCGGCCGGCCCGCATGCTCTTCCAGAGCTCCCCCTCGCCGGACCACGAGCGGTACTTCGAGGAGATCGTCGAGATCTTCGCCGCCGGCCGGACCGTCGACTCCGAGGCCGTGGAGCGGATGCGCGAGCGCTACGACGTCCAGCAGATCACCCCGCTCCGCTTCACCCCGCCCGCCCCGGCGCCGGCCGGGGGGCCCGCGGCATGACCAGCGCACACCCGACCGGAGACGAAGAGCTGAGGGGTGACCTCCGATGACCGTGACCACCACGGACAGCATTCCGCTCGTGCACGCGAGCCTCGGCGACCGGGAACTCGCCGCCGTCGCTGAGGTGTTCGCCTCGGGCTGGCCGGCCGGCCAGGGCCCGAAGGGCAAGGCACTCGAGGCCCAGCTCGCCCAGCGCTACGGCGTCGGTGACGCGGTCGCGCTGAGCAACTGCGGCGCGGCGCTCCACCTGGCCATGCTGGCGCTCGGCGTCGAGCCCGGCGACGAGGTGATCGTCGCCGACTACACCTTCCCCGCCCCGGCCCACGCCGTGCGCTACGTCGGCGCGACCCCCGTCTTCGCGGACGTGCGCCGCGACACCGGCACCGTCGACCCGCAGGCGGTGGCGGACCTGATCGGCCCGCGCACCGTGGGCGTGATCGCGGTGGACACCGTCGGGCTGCCCGCCGACTACACGGAACTGATGGCCGTCGCCGACCGCCACGGCCTGTTCGTCGTCGAGGACGCCGCCTGCGCGGTCGGCGCCACCTACCAGGGCCGCCCGGCCGGCGCGCTGGCGCCGGTGGCCTGCCTGTCCTTCCACGGCCGCAAGGGCGCCAGCAGCGGCGAGGGCGGAGCCCTGCTCGCCGCCGACCCGGTGATCGGCGCGGACGCCCGGCTGCGCTCGTCGTTCGGCATCGGCAGCATCTACGACCAGGCCCAGGTGGTCGGCCTGCCCATCCCGGCGTTCACCGACATCGGCTACAACTACAAGCTGTCCGACATCGCGGCCGCCATCCTCCAGGTGCAGCTCGCACGGGTCGACGAACTCCTCGAACGCCGCGGCCGGATCGCGGCGGCGTACACGGAGGCGCTCGCCGGCGAGGAACTGCTCACGGTGCCGCACGTGCCCGCCGACCGCACTCACGCCTGGCAGTCCTACCTGGTGACCCTCGACCCGCGCGTCGACCGCTCCGGGCTGGCCGCCTCGCTGCGCGCCCAGGGCATCGGCTGCGGGCACGGCACCTGGGCCAGCCATCTCCAGCCGGTGTACGACGCCGCGCAGAGCTGCCCGGTCTCGGCGGACCTCTTCCAGCGCAACCTGGCCATCCCCATGCACGCCGAACTCCGCCCGGACCAGGTCGAACGCGTCGTGGACGTGCTGCGGGCCGAGCTGAAGAACAACCTGCGCCCGAGCTGACCGGGGCGCCGCCCGGCCGTGCTCCGCGGCACCCCGTCGCCACGGACGACACCGAACCCCTGACCGACAGCAGACCTCCCGAGAGGCGGACGCCGGACATGCCCATCCTCTGCAAGCCCGCGGTGCGCGTACCGGAATACATCATCACCATGGAGCAGACCCTGGAATTCGCCAGGAAAGCCCACGCGGGAAAGCCGCAGCTCCCGCTCGCGCTCCGGCTGATAGAGAACACCGGAGTGCAGAAACGGCACATCGTGCAGCCCATCGAGAAGACCCTGGGCCACCCCGGTTTCGAGGAACGCAACCGCATCTACGAGACGGAATCGAAGAAGCGCTGCCCCGAGGCCGTCGAGGAGGCCCTGGCGAACGCGATGCTGCGCGCCGAGGACATCGACGCGATCATCTATGTGTCGTGCACCGGATTCATGATGCCCTCGCTCACCGCATGGCTGATCAACACCATGGGGTTCCGCTACGACACCCGGCAACTGCCCATCGCGCAGCTCGGCTGCGCGGCCGGCGGGGCGGCCATCAACCGCGCCCACGACTTCTGCGCCGCCCACCCCGACAGCAACGTGCTGATCGTCTCGTGCGAGCTGTGCTCGCTGTGCTACCAGCCCGACGCCGACGACGTCGGCTCGCTGCTGTCCGACGGACTCTTCGGCGACGCGGTCGCGGCGGCCGTGGTGCGCGGTCGCGGCGGCCCCGGCGTCACCGGGGTCGAGCTGCGGCGCAACGCCTCGTACCTCATCCCGAACACCGAGGACTGGATCTCGTACGCCGTCCGCGACACCGGGTTCCACTTCCAGCTCGACCGCCGGGTGCCGGGCACCATGGAGCCGCTCGCCCCCGTGCTGCGCGACCTCGCCGCCGGCCACGGCTGGGACGCCGCCGACCTCGACTTCTACGTCATCCACGCCGGCGGCCCCCGGATCCTTGACGACCTCGCGAAGTACCTCGGGGTCGACCGCACGGTCTTCCGGCACAGCTGGGGGACGCTGACCGAGTACGGGAACATCGCCAGCGCCGTGGTGCTCGACGCGCTGCGCAGACGCTTCGAGGAGGGGCCGCTGCCCACCGGCGCCACCGGGGTGATCGCCGGCTTCGGCCCCGGCATCACCGCAGAGATGGCCCTGGGCACCTGGGTCGACGGCACGGCCCACCAGCACAGCGAGCACCCGGCCGCCGTGGCCGCGCCGCGCCCGTACGCAGGGAGGATCTGATGAGCAGCACCGGCACCGACCGCACCGCCGGCACACCGGCCGGACCCACGTCCGACCGGATCATGCGGATGATCAACGGCTACTGGGCCACCGGCATCCTGGGCACGGCGGCGACGTACGACCTGTTCACCCACCTGGAGGACGGCGCCGGCACCCCGGACGCGCTGGCCGCACGGGCCGGGATCGCGCTCCGCGGCGCCCAGGCCCTGCTGGACGGCCTGGTCGCCCTGGACCTGGTCGAGGTGGACGGGGGCCGCTACCGCAACACCCCGGAGGCGGCCGCCTTCCTCGTGTCCGGCCGGGCCGTCTCCCTCACCGGGTTCGCCCGCCTCAAGATGGGCCACCTGGGCTCGCTGGCCGCACTGCCCGACGTCGTGCGCGCCGGAGGGCCGGTGACGGACGCGGTGGTGGAGGTCGCCGACAACCCGCACTGGGAGAACCTCGTCCAGGCCATCGCCGCGCAGTCCGTGCCCGTCGCGCACCTCGCGGCCGGGGAACTCGGGCTGGCCGACGCCGGGAAGGTCTCGGTCCTCGACATCGGCGGCGGTTCCGGAGTCTGCTCCGCCGTCTGGCTGGGCATCAACCCCGATGCCCGGGCCACCCAGATCGACTGGGCGCCGATCAACGCCATCGCCCGGCGGCTGCTGGCCGAACAGGGCGTCGGCGACCGGGTCGACCACGTCGACGGCGACTTCCACACCGTCGACTTCGGCGACGGCGAGCACGACGTCGTCATGTACTCCAACATCGCCCACCAGGAGGGTCCCGAGGCCAACCGGGCGGTCTTCGCCCGGATACGCAGGGCACTGCGGCCCGGCGGCACGCTGGTCGTCTCGGACTACATCACCGACGACGACCGCAGCGGCCCGCCCTTCGCCCTGACCTTCGCCGGGGAGATGCTGCTCAAGAGCCGGCACGGCTCGACGTGGTGCCGCCGCGACTACCACGCGTGGCTCACCGCCGCCGGGTTCGAGGACATCCGTTTCCTGGACACCCCGTCCCCCACCACCCTCGTGCTCGCCCGCTGACGGTCGGCGGAGCCCCCGGCGACACGAGGGAGACGGCTGGGGTCTGTCGTTTGGATCAGGTCGGCCGGGACGGACGGTGCGTCCGGGCCGGCATGATCCGAACGACAGGCCCTAGGAGCGCTCCAGTTCGGGCGCCTGGCGCAGTATCTCCAGCTCCAGGTGCTGCAGCGCGGGACTGGGCGAGATGCCCAGGTCCTCCACCATCCTCTTCTGGTGGGCCCGCAGCACCGACAGCGCGTCCGCCTGCCGGCCCGCCCGGTACAGCGCGAGGCTCAGCAGCTCGCAGCCGTACTCGCGCAGTGGATGGGCCTGGGTGAAGGCCACCAGCTCGGGCACCGCCATCTCGTGGTTGCCCACCGCGATCAGGGTGGCGCAGCGGCCCTCGACCACCGACAGGCGCAGCTCCTCCAGGCGCACGGCCTCGGGCGCGACCTGCGAGGTCGCGGCCACCTCCGCGTACGCCTCCCCGCGCCACAGGGCGAGGCCCGCCTCGAACGCGTACAGCGCTCGCTGCGGATCGCCCCGGTCCAGCGCCTGCCATCCCGAGGTGGCGTTCTCCCAGAAGCGGTGGGCGTCGACCTCGACGGCCCGGCTGTTCAGCAGGTAGCCCCGCCCGCGGGTGCACAGCACCGTCGCCGGGGTGCGCGGCGCCCGGTGCGGCTCCAGGGCGCGCCGCAGATTGGCGATGTACGCGTGCAGCGAGGTGATCGCCGACTGCGGCGGCCGGCCGTCCCACAGCGCCTCCACCAGTGCGTCGACGGAGACCGGCTGGCCCACCTGGCTCACCAGCAGCACGAGCGCCGCACGCTGCTTGGGCGCCCCGAGGTCCACCCACCGGCCGCCCACGGCCGCCTCCACCGGGCCGAGCACACGGAACTCCACCCCCGCGCCCGGCGCGGGGCGACGCGGGGGAGCGGACGGCTCCGGGAGGCCGCGTCCCACGGGAGCCGGAACGCGGTCGTCCGGGCGCCGGGACGGCGCGGTGTCGAGGTCCAGCGCTCTGCTCACGTACTGCTTGAGCGTCTCGTTGGCGCGCTTCAACTCCCGCACCTCACGCTCGAGTTCCTCTATGCGCTGGGCCCCCGTGCCCTCCGCCCCGCCCGGGTTCCCCGCCGGCGGCGGCCCGGCGGCGGCCCGGCCCCCGCGCTGTCCGACGGCCACCGGGACGGCGGTCATGGTGCTGCGGCGGATTCCCCTGTCCATCGTCTCTGCACTCATCGTGTCAGCCCCGTAAGTGTGTGTCCGCGCATGCCCCGGACGGTGCATGCGGTCGCCGCGGGCGCGAGGCCCGCCGCGACGTTCGGCGCACGGCCCGGTCCGCTCCCGCGGTACCGGGCCGGCTCTCCCGCGCACGGGCCCGGCACCGTCGCGCGGGACGGTGCCGGGGATCCGTGGCAGGGGTGGTTCAGCTCCCGCTGTACGCGGGCACCTGATCGGGCTCGCCCGCCGACGCCGCGGCGTCGTCGCGCTGCCGGAACAGCTTGCTGGGCCACCACATCCAGCGGCCCACGTCCAGGGTGAGCGCGGTGACCAGCACCGAACGCACCACGATGGTGTCGAGGAGCACGCCGAACGCCACCGCGAAGCCCAGCTCCACCGCGAAGACCAGCGGCAGCGAGGCCATGGCCGCGAAAGTGCCGGCCAGCACCACACCCGCCGAGGTGATCACCCCGCCGGTGGACGACAGACCGGTCAGCGCGGCGCGCCGGGTGCCGTGCAGCAGCGCGTCCTCGCGGACCCGGGTGACCAGGAAGATGTTGTAGTCGATGCCCAGCGCCACCAGGAACACGAACGCCAGCAGCGGGAACGACGCGTCGGCTCCGGCGAGGCCGAAGACGTGCTCGAACACCAGGCTGCTCACGCCGAGGGCCGCGCCGAAGGACAGCAGCACCGTCGCCATCAGCAGCAGCGGCGCGACCACCGCGCGCAGCAGCACGCCCAGGATGAGCAGCACCACCAGCAGCACGATCGGGATGATCACCTTGGAGTCGCGGGAGGCCGCGTTCTCCGTGTCGACCATGATCGCGGTGCTGCCGCCGACCTGCGCGTCCGCGCCGTCGATCCGGTGGACCGCGGTCCGTGCCCGGTCGACGGTGCGCAGCGCCGCCTCGCTGCTGGGCTCGTTCTCCAGCTGCGCGAGCAGCACCGCCTCGTCGCCCCGCACCACCGGGTCCGCGACACCGCCGATCCCGGGCACCCCGGCCAGCGCCGACCTGACCTCGTCCACCGCGCCGGCCCTGGTCACCACGTAGACGGGGTCGCCGGAGCCGGCCGGGAAGTGCGCGGCACGGATCTCCTCACCGACCGCCATCTGCGGCTTGTTGGTGAACTGGTCCTTGTTCGACAGGCCCGAGGCGTCGAGCCCGAGCGTGCCGAGGGCCATCGCGCCGAGCACCAGCACGGTGCCCACCCACACCAGCCGCGGGCGGCCCGAGATGGCGGTGCCGATCCGGCTCCAGACGCTCTCCTTGCGCTCCGCCTCGGCCCCGTACACGGGCTTCGAGGGCCAGAAGATCCACCGGCCGCAGGCGACCAGCAGCGCCGGCATCAGCGTCACCATGGCGAGCAGGCCGACCAGGACGCCGATGGCGCAGGCCGGGCCCATGCCCGCGGTGGAGTTCAGGACGGCGAGCATGAGCAGCATCAGGCTGATCGCGACGGTCGCCGCGCTGGCCACGATCGCCGGGCCCGAGCGGTACAGGGCCTCCGCCATCGCCTCGTGCCGGTCCTCGTGGCGGGCCAGTTCCTCCCGGTAGCGGGAGATCAGCAGCAGCGCGTAGTCGGTGGCGGCGCCGAAGATCAGCACGACCAGGATGAAGCTGGTCTGCTTGTTGACGACCAGACCGGCGTTGTCGGCCAGCAGGTAGATCAGCGCCTCCGCCGCCATCAGGGCGACGCCGACGGTGATCAGCGGCAGCAGCGGCAGCAGTGGGCTGCGGTAGGTGATCAGCAGGATCGCGACCACGACCAGGGCGGTGATGGTGGTCAGCGCGCCGCCGCCGCCGAACGCCTTGATCGAGTCGGCGCCGTAGCCGGCCGGCCCCGCGACATGGAAGCCGAGGCCGTTCGCGTCCTTCTCACCCACGTCGGCCATCGCGTCGACGACCTTGCCGAGCCCTTCCCAGCCGGACTTGTCCTTGTGCACCTGGACGATGGTCTGGATGGCCTTGCCGTCCTCGGACCGGACCGGGCCCTGCGGCGTGCCCACGACGTTCTCGATGCCCTGGAACGCCGTGACGTCCGCCCGCGCCTTGGCCAGGTCGGCGTCGGTGACCCCGTCGGCCCGGTCGTAGAGGACGATCGCGGGCACGGAGTCGGTGGGCATCAGCTTCTGGGCGCGCTCGACGACGGCGGTGGACTCCGCGTTGCCGGGCAGCCAGGCCGAGTTGTCGTTCTCCTCCGCGTCACCGAGCTTCCCGGCCAGCATCAGCGCCGGGACCAGTACGACGGCCCAGATCGCGATGACGACCCACTTGCCCACCCTTCCGCTGGGCAGCGCGGCCAGTTTTCGCAGCATGTGTCTCTCTCCGTGTTCCGTGGGGGTGAGTGGTGCTTCTCAGGGGGAAGTGGTCGAGGTGGGCAGGAGGCCCGGGGACGCGGCCTGTCCGGCGAGCGCGCCCCGCAGTCCGGGGACCCGCGCCCGGGCGTGGCCGAGGGCGAGCAGCACCGGTATGTCGGTGAGCAGCGGGAAGTGGTAGGCGAAAGGACGCGGGCCGACCATGTCGGGCGGGCCGCCGTAGCTGCCGTCGGCCTTCTGCCGTTCCAGCAGCCAGGCCAGGGCGGTGCCGACGGGACGGGGGTCGTCCGCGTGGCAGAGCGTGATCAGGCCGTAGGCGGTGCTGATGTCGTCGCTGGGGTCGCCGGGCTGCATGCCCCAGCCGCCGTCGGCGTTCTGCGTCTCGCGCACCGTCCGGTCGATCCGCGCGGCCATGGCCGCGGAGCGCGCGTCGTCCGGGCCCGCCGTGCAGGCGGCGAGCCGCACCCGGAAGAGGCTGTGCAGACGGCTGCGGCTCCAGCCCGGCTCGAAACCGCCGTCGGCGAGCTGGCTGTCGGCGAGGAACGCCAGGGCCCGCTCGCGCCGCGGCGCGGTCTCCGGGTGCGGACCGAGCGCGCAGACCGCGGCGGCCGTCATGCACGGCTCGGAGGACGCGCCGCCGACGTAGGTCGGGAAGCCGCCGTCCGCGCCCTGCACGGCCAGCAGCGCGGCCACCCCGTCGCGCACCGTGCCGGCGTGCGCGACCGGATCCACCGCCTGGAGGAACTCCAGCGCGCAGGAGGTGTCGTCGACGTCGTTCTGCGCGACGAGCGGCGACATGGACCAGCCGCCGGTCAGCGTCCTGCCGCGGGAGAGCGAGCGCAGCGCGGCGCCGCCCCGCTGGGCGGCCAGCGTCGCCGCCATGCGGCGCAGCAGAGCCGGGTCGGCACCGGCCGCGTGCAGGGCGAGACCACCGGTGGACGTGCACCAGTTGTGCATCTCCAGGACGAACGGGAAGCCGCCGTCGGTGCGCTGATGACGCAGCAGCGCGGTGATGCCGCGGCGCACGGTCTCCTCGTGGCCGGGCGTCCCGGCGAGGGCGTGCAGCACCAGCAGGTGCATCAGCACGTAGCCCTCCCACACCGCGCCGGCGGGGTCGGTGGCCAGCAGGGTCTCCAGGGCGGCGTCGGTGGCCCGGTTCCGTACGCCGAGGGCGCCGGCCAGGATCAGCATGATGGACGCCTGCTGCACGGCGGCCCACGAGTGCAGCGGGTCGGTGGGGACCTCTCCGCCGCCCGGGAGTTCGGCGTCGGCGGGCAGCGGGCAGCCCAGCACCGAGAGCACCGCGTACACCATCAGGCGACGGCGGGTGGAGATGAAGCCCGGCGCGGCACCCAGGACGCCCGACGCCAGGGTGGCGACGAGCGCGCTGTCGGCGCCGGGCTCGAGGCCCGCGGCACCCGCGAGGGCCCGCGAGGCGAGCACCCGGTCGAGCTTGTCCGGGGACTCCTGGTGTCCGCGCAGATAG
Source organism: Streptomyces sp. 63XJN7_1_ISO-PGPR-S23-121 (assembly GCF_056173025.1). Taxonomy (NCBI): domain Bacteria; kingdom Bacillati; phylum Actinomycetota; class Actinomycetes; order Kitasatosporales; family Streptomycetaceae; genus Streptomyces; species Streptomyces sp. 63XJN7_1_ISO-PGPR-S23-121. Next base: position 2,118,850 of record NZ_CM149653.1, read on the forward strand.
GCGAGGAGACGGTCCCGGGCGGGGGAGTCCACACCGGTCCGTGTCATCAGCGAGAGGGCGAGCGCGGACTCCAGCACTCTGCTCTCGCACCGCTCCCGTATCGCACCGTCGTCGTCGGTCCTGCCGCTGATGTACGCCACCAGCCGGGCCGTGGCCCGGCGCACCTGGTCCGGGGAAACCTCCTCGGGCAGCGGCAGCGGGGCCGGACGCGCCGGGTCCGCGATCTTCATGGAGTGCTCCTGTCTCGGTCGGTCCGAACGGCCGGTCGGCCTGGGGTGCGGGGGGGGGGTGCGGGGAAGGGGCCCGGCCCCGCCGGGGAGGCGTCCCCGTGCGGAGCCGGGCGCCCGGTCATCTGACGCCCTGGGCGAACCGGAAGAACCGGTACGGGTCGTAGGTGTCCTTGACCCGGGCCAGCCGGGCGTAGTTCTCGGCGTAGTACGAGCGCCGCCAGTCCGGCAGGCGCGGGTCGATGAAGTTCTGGTAGGTCTCGCCGTTGGAGTACGGGTCGATCACCGCGAAGCCGTCGTCGACGTACTCCCAGGCGGCGGCCTTGGCCTCGGCCGCGACCGGCGCGGCCGCGTTCGAGGTGAGGTAGCTGACCGAGAAGAGGCTGTCGCGGTGGACGTAGGCGGTGGCGTCGCGGGCCACGGTGTTGGCCCGGCCGCCGAGCGCGGAGATCTGCAACTGGCGCATCTGCCCGGCGAACCGGTTCGCGTCGAACGTCTCCAGCGCCCTGGCCCAGCCCTCGCGCGGCATCGTCCGCTCGAACAGCCGGCTGCGCCACGCGCCGAACGCCGGGCGCTGGATCCTCCCGTCGGGGGAGGTGTCGGCGCGGTGGCACTGCTGCGCCGTCAGGTCGGAGCACTGGTACAGCGACATCAGGACCGACCGGTACGGGGCGGTGAACTTCTGCTGGTACACCGGGGGACGCCCGACCAGCGAGATCAGCCGGGCGATCTCGGCGTCGAAGCCCGCGCCGGTGTCCACCGACCCGAGGAACACCGACGCGGTCGGTACGGTGCCGGGGCCGGCGTCGGTGAGCGTGACGTTGACACCGCTGCCGATCGTCCACGGGGCGTCGGGCAGCCACCGGGTCCAGCCGTCCAGCATGTCCAGGGACTGGTCGAAGGTCCACACGAGGTTGATGGCGGCCACGTCGGTCAGCGGCGAGGGCGTGACCTCGTACGACGTCACGATGCCGAAGTTGCCGCCACCGCCGCCGCGCAGCGCCCAGAACAGGTCGCTGTGGCGGTGGGGCGAGGCGGTGACGACGCGCCCGTCGGCGAGGACCACCTGCGCCGACGTCACCTTGTCGGAGGCGATGCCGATGCTGCGGGTGAACAGGCCCATGCCGCCGCCCTGGAAGAACCCGCCGGCCGCGACGGTGGGGCAGTACCCGCCGGAGATGCCGAGACCGGCCGGCGCGAGCGTGTCCGCGATGTCGACGAGCTGCGCCCCGGGGCCCATCCGCACCGAACCGTCGCCGAGCACGATCGAGTCGAGCCCGGACACGTCGATGACCAGGCCCTCGGTGGTGGAGTAGCCGCCCGCGCTGTGGCCGCCGCTGCGCGCGGCGACGGGTATGCCGTGGGCCTCGGCGAAGCGGACGCAGGTGCTGACGTCGGCGGCGGAGGCGCAGTAGGCGACCGCCCTGGGGCTGGTGGCGTCGAACTGCACCTGGTAGAGCTGCTTGGCCCGCTGGTAGTCCGAGTCCGACGGGAGCACCAGGCGCCCCTGGAGCCGGTCGGCGAGCCGGCTCCACCGGGTGCCGGAGGTACCGGTCTTGGCCTGCGCGGCGCCGGCGAGCGCCGTGGTGGCCAGCGCGACACCGCCGGCGCCGGTGAGGAAGGACCGTCTGTTGATCATGTTGCTTCTTCCGTGTTCGTCGGTGAGAACGGGCAGGGGGTACGGAGGGTCACGGGGCCCGGTGCCCCAGGACGACGGCGAGCGCCCCGGTGAGGGCTCCCGCCGGGTCCGCCTCGGCGCCGGTGGCGCGCCAGGCCACGTGCTGGTCGGGCCGGACCAGCACGGCACCCGCCCCGTCCGTCCCGCGCAGGTGCTCCCAGACGCCGTCGGCGTCGCGGTACTCCGCGTCCCCGGCGCCGATCCGCACCGCGGTCACGGGGACGGAGAGCTTGCTCGCGGCCAGCTCGGCGGCCTCGGCCCACGCCGCCCCGTCCGGCCCGGTGATCAGCAGGAAGCCGGTGGCGGAGCCGACCAGGTCGTGGGTGGACACGCGGCGGCCGTCCCGCTCGACCCAGGCGTGCGGCAGCAGGTGACCCGGGCGGGTCGTGGGCCGGTACTCGTCGCCCAGCGGTGAACGGGCCGGCGGGCGGCTGCCGTCGGGGACGACCGCGCCCTGCTCGTAGGCGAAGCCGGTCTCCACGTCGAGGGCCTGGCACTCGCCGCGGTGCGTGGCGAAGATCTCCGCCGCCCGGGCGCGCTGCGCGGCACCCACCGGGGTCGGCGAGAAATAGGAGAAGAACACCGGCGTGCGGCGCTCCGGCGGCACGTGCGGGCCGAGACCGACGGCGGCGTCGATGACCACCTGGTGGTGCCCGGCGGCGGACATCGCCCAGCCGAGGTTGAACTGGCCGACGGGCCGGCGCTCCGCCTCGTAGGTGTCGAGCAGGGCGTCCTCCGCGCCGCCCCGGAGCACCGCGGCGAGCTTCCAGGCGAGGTTGTGCGCGTCCTGGATGCCGCTGTTGAGACCGAGGCCCACGGCGGGCGGCTGGCGGTGGGCGGCGTCGCCGACGAGGAACGCCCGGCCGTGGCGGTAGCGCTCGGCGATCACGGCCTCCACGCTCCAGCTCGTCACCTCGTGCAGGGTCAGCTCGAGGTCGGGCAGTCCGAGCACCTCGCGGATGCGGCCGAGGACCGCCTTCTCGTCGGTGCGGTCGATGCCGGCGAGCGGCAGGTGCAGACCCCACTCCTCGCAGTGCTTGCCCCAGGTCGGGCCCATCTCGATGAGGGCGCTGGACAGGTCGGGGCGGTAGGGGTTGAGGAACCAGGTGATGACCGATCCCTCGGTCCACCACTGCGACAGGTCCGCGGAGAAGTACGCCGTGGTGGCGTCGAACAGGGCGGGCAGGCCCTCCATGCGCACGCCGAGGGCGGGGCCCACCGTGCGGCCGGCGTCCGCCGCGATCACGTACTGCGCGCGTACGGTGGTGACCTCGCCGGTTTCCGTGGCACGGATCTCGGCGGTGATGCCCTCGTCGGCGTTCTCGGTCAGCGAGACCAGCTCGTGGCCGAACCGGACGCCCCCGGGGTTGCGTTCCTCCGCGTGGCGGCGCAGCACCGGCTCGAGACGCAGCTGCGGCAGCTTGGCCGGCATCACGGGGCCCGCCGCCTCGTACGTCTCGCGCAGCGCGCCGCCGCCGAAGGCGTCCATCTCGTGGATGACCCGCCCGTCCAGCGGGCCCGGGCCGGTCAGGGTGGTCTGCCAGCGGACCTTGCCGAACTGCTCGGGCGCGGCGGCCGGTCCGGCCACGTCGTCCGCCAGGCCGTACTGGCGGAAGATCTCCATGGTGCGCTGGTTGAGGTAGTGCGCCTTCGGCAGGCGCGAGGTGTCCGGTCGGCGCTCCACCAGCAGGTGCTCGACGCCGTGGCCGGACAGGAAGACGGACGCGGCCAGGCCGGAGCCGCCGCCGCCCACGATCAGTACCGGAACTTCTACGGTGCTCAAGGTGCGTCCTTCCGCATGCGGATGAGAGAAGAAGCGAGGAGAACGAGGAAAGGGAGGAGGAAAGAGAGGGAGCGGGGGAGCGGGGAGGCGGCGCGCGGGGTCACACCGGGTCCGCGAGGGCTCCCTCGGGGAGCTGCATGATCTCCGGCACGCCGGCGCCCCACCGGTAGTAGGACTGGAGCTTGTAGTACTCACCGTCGGGCTGGGACGCGACGGCGTAGACGAACCTCGTGTGCGGATCGGCACGCCGCACGTGCCGTACGAACATCCCTATGCGCTCGTCGAGTTCGACGGGCAGGGAGGACGGGTCCGTCGTCGCCACGGCGAAGCAGATCCGCGCGATGACCGGCGAGTCCCAGTCGAGGGTCACGTAGACGCCGAACGCCTGGCGGCCCAGGCGGAGCATCTGCTCACTGGGTTCGGCCTGGTCGACCTCGCGGAGCATGGAGCGCACGGACTCGGAGGAGATGCCTCCGGCCGGCGGCTCGCCGAAGTAGATGTTGACCGTGCGGTTGCGGTAATCGATGCCGAGCAGGCCCACGGTGTCGCCGAGGCCGTGCCTGGCCATGAAGTCGAGGCTCTCGCCCAGGCTGCGCGGCATCGACGGAAGGCCGGCGAGCTTCGTGACCTCCTGGAGGCCGGTGCGAGGCAGCACCACCCAGATCTTCTTGAAGCCTCCCGCGACACCGAAGTCGATGCCGTAGCCGTCCACGGGGCAGTGCTCGCGCAGGTCCGCGAGCAGCCGGGACACGGGGTGGTCGGTCTTCTCCAGCAGGCCGTTGTCGAGCGCGAGCTGATAGGGGTCGGCGTCCTGCGGCACCGTGAACCGGCAGTCGAGCTCGCCCGAGCGGCGCGCGCCGGTCGCGACCCGGAACGCGACCACGGCCTGGGTCAGATCGCCTCCGTACAGGTCCAGGATGCGCAGCACGTCCTCGGGCTCGTACTCCACCTCCAGCAGTCCGGCCGCCTCCTCGATGGCCGAATAGAGGGCCTGCACCGCGTCGTTCCGGGTGATCGGGGCCGCCTCACTCATGGCAGTCACCATCCTTGTGCGTCATCGCGGCCGGTTCCGGCCGTCCGTTGTGAACAGGGCTGTCACCGCACCGGCCGCCGCCCGGCCGCGGGCTCACCGGGGCAGCTCCCTTCGGGGAGCGGCGTCCGCGTGCAGCAGGACCAGCGGGTGGAAGCGGTAGCGGTCCTCGCCCGTCGCGCCGCCGGGCTCGCCGAAGAGCAGGCCGGCGTCGACGAGTTCCTCCAGGGCGCCCTCGGCCTCGGCCTCCTCCAGGCCGGTCACCTCGCCCGCGAGCCGGGCGGTGAAGGGGCCCGGTCCCACCGCGGCGAGCCACGGCAGCACCGCCGCGGTGCCCGGGCTCAGCCGGGTCACGGCGCGGCCGAAGGCGCGGGTCAGGTCGAGGGTGCCGTAGCTCAGGGCGGCGAGCCGGGTGCCCGGGTCGGCCAGCTGGGCGGCGAACCGGGCCACCGTACGGTGCGGGCGGGCGGCGAGGCGGGCGGCCGCGATCCGCAGGGCGAGAGGCAGCCCCGCGCAGTGGCGCACCACGTCCCGGACGGCCCCGGGCTCGGCCCGCACGCGGTCGTCGCCGACGGCCTCGGCGAGCAGCGCCACGGCGTCCTCGTCGTCCAGCGGCCCCAGGCCGACGGTGTGGGCGGCGGACAGGGCCGCCGGCCGTGTCCGGCTGGTGACGAGCAGCGCGCTGTCGCGCCCCGCGGGCAGCAGCCCGGTGAGCTGCCCGTCGCCGGAGGCGTCGTCGAGCACCACGAGCAGCCGGGCGTCGGCGGTCCGGGCCCGGTAGCGGCGCACCAGCTCGTTCAGGCCGTGCCGGGCGGTCCGCGCGGCGTCCTCGGTCCCGTCCAGCGCGGCGAGGAGTTCGGCGAGCACGGCCGCGGGCGGGCGGGCGGTCCCGTCGGCGTCCTGGAGGTCGGCGTGCACCACGCCGTCCGGGAAGGCCTCGGCGCAGTCGTGGGCCACCTCGGCGGCCAGGGCCGTCTTGCCGCTGCCGGGCATGCCCGTGACCAGCGCCGCCCGCGGCCGGGCGCCCGGGCCCGAGGGGCGGCGCAGCAGCAGCGACCTGAGCCGGGCCGCCTCGGCGGTGCGTCCGGTGAAGGTGGCGGACCGGGCGGGCAGCAGCACGACCGGCCGGCGCCGCGGGCCGGCACCCTCGCCGCGCAGCATCCGCAGATAGGCGTCGCTGAGCTGCCGCCCGGGCACGACGCCGAGCTGATCGTCGAGGATCCGGCGGCCCTCGCCGTAGACCTGGACGGCCTCGGCCTGCCGGTCGGAGCGGTGCAGCGCGGTGATGAGGTGGGCGCGCAGACTCTCGTCCATGGGGAAGCGGGCCACCAGGGAGAGGAGCTCGGGCACCAGGGAGCGGTGCCGGCCGAGCGACAGGTCCGCCTCGATCCGCCGCTCCAGTGCCTGCGCCCGCAGGAATTCCAGACGCGGCCGTTCGCACCGCAGAAGGTGCTCGGTGACGTTCTCCAGGGCCTGGCCGCTCCAGCAGTCGAGCGCGCTCCCGAGTAATCGGCCCGCCTCTTCCGGACGCTTCTCCTCCAGGGCCCGGCGGCCGAGCCGCTCGAGCCGTTCGAAGGAGAACAGATCGACCTCGGAGTCCCGGGCGTCGAGAACGTACCCCGGCCCTTTCCGGAATATCTGCGCCCGGTTTCCCAGTGTTTTCCTGAGCCGGGACACGTAGGTGTAGATCTGCGCGTTCGACGTGGACGGCGGCGCGTCCGCCCACAGCACGGCGCTCAGCCTGCTGTCGGTGACCAGGGCGCCGCGCGCCAGCAGCAGGACCGCGAGCACGGTGTGGATCTTCACCCCGGACAGCGGGACCGCCGTGCCCGCCCGGGTCACGGAGACCGGGCCCAGCAGCCGGAACGCCAGTTCTCCCGGCACGTCCGGGCCGCCCGGTCCGGCGGGCCCCTCGACGGTCCGGGACGACACCCCAGCAGAGTTCGGCACAGCGCAGTCCCCATCCCGCTCAGTCCCCGTCGAATGACACTCGGGCACCGTAGCCACGGGCGCTTTCGACGCGTTATCGAGTCGATTCGGGGTGCGCGAAATGATCGCGAAATCGCTTCAAAAGAATGCGCGCCTAGGATGATTCCAGAAATTCCACACAGGGTGTTTCTGCACATCTTCCCAGGAGCAACGAGGAGATTACTTCATGCGTAAGCCCCGTACGTTCGCCACCGCGCTCGCCGGCACCGCGCTCCTCTTCCTCCCGCTGCTTATCGCCCTGGGCGACGGCGAGCAGGGCACGGACGACCTGCCGTGGACCGGGATCAGCGCGCAGAGCGGCGGCACGGACGACGACCTGCCCTGGACGTGACGCGTCCGCGGGACGCGGAGCGGGGGCGGCGGACCGCGCGGATCAGCGGTCGGCCAGCAGACAGGCCAGCACCGATCCCTCGATCGGACGGAGCGTGTCGGGAGAGTCCAGGACCTCCCGCAACCGGCCGGCGCGCCGCTCCCACGTCGGCGCGTTGAGCGTACGGAACTCCTCCTGGGCCCAGTCCAGGGGCTCGCGGGCGCGCCCGTCGCCGCGGATCGCCTCGGCGCAGGCGAGGTGGGTGACGATCCTGGCCTGCAGGAACCGGTCGCGCACCTCCTCGGCGAGACGCAGCGCCCGCAGCAGGCTGGCGCGGGCCTTGTGCGGCTCGTCCTGCCGCCACTGCGCCTCGCCGAGGGCACACAGGCCGTGGGCCTCGCCGAGCCGGTCGCCCTGCCCGCGGGTGAGGCCCACCACGTCGTGGCAGATCCGCTCCGCCTGCGCCGACCGGCCGGCGCTCAGCAGCGCCTCGGCGAGCCGGTAGAGGTTCTGGGTGCGGCTGCGCAGCGACCCCGCCTCGTAGCTGACCTCGATGGCCTGACTGCTCAGCTCCACGCCGCGCTCGGGGTTGCCCTGCTCGATCTCGATCTGGGCGAGCAGCCCCAGCGCGTGGGAGAGCCCCGAGTTGTCCCCGGCCCGCCGGAACAGCACCAGGGAGTCCTCGCAGTGGCGGGCCGCCTCGGCGAGGTCGCCGGAGAAGCGGGCGCACACCGCGAGGTTGCGCCGCACGATGGCCCGGCCCTGGGTGTCGTCGCTCCGCTCGAGCTGGGTCAGGGCGGTGAGCAGCCGCTCCCGCGCCTCCCCGTAGCGGCGCCGGTAGATGGCGAGCGTCCCCAGGGAACGGAGCATGGTGCCGGCCCCGCGCGTATCGCCGGCGTTCCGGGCGCCCTCCAGGGCGCACTCGGCCGTGCGCCGCCAGTCCTCCAGGTAGTTGCGGGTCTCGTAGAACGGCACGGTCCTCACCGCGAGGAGCCAGGCGCGTTCCGCCTGCCCGTCGCGCACCGCCTGCGCCACCAGGGCACCGAGGGCCTCCCGCTCGTCCTCGAACCACTCGATGGGGTCGGCGACGAGCTCGCTCACCGTCTCGTCCGGGACCGGCTCGGTGTGGGCCGGGCCGCCGTGCGGGGCCTCACCCTTCCCGTAGAGCTGCTCCTGGGCCGCGTGCACCAGCGTGAGCACGGCGGTCAGGACCCGTTCCAGGGTCTGCTCGCGCTCCTGCGCGCTGTCCTCGGCCAGACACCGCTCCCGGGCGAACCGGCGCAACAGCTCCTGGAAGCGGAAGCGGGGTCCGCCGCCCGGCGCAGGACGGGTCTCCAGGAGCTGGGCGCCGACGAGCTGGTGGAGCAGTTCCTCGGACGCCTCCGGGGCGACGCCGAGGACGGGGACCCCGATCCAGGCGGGGAAGTCGGGCACGTCCAGCATGCTCAACTGCCGGTAGAGCCGCGCGGCCTGCACCGACAGCGCCCGGTAGCCGAGCCAGACGCCGGAGCGCACGCCGCTCTCGCCCGGGCTGAGCACGCTGACGCGCTCGCGTCGGTCCTCCATCCGCGCCGCCATCTGGCGCAGCGACCACCGGTGGTCGGACAGCAGCCGGGTCGCGACGACCCGCAGGGCCAGCGGCAGCCGGTCGCACAGGTCCACCAGCCGCCGCGCCGCGGCCGGTTCGGCCGACACCCGGTCCTCGCCGACGGTGGCGGCGAGCAGGTCCAGGGACTCGGCCGGGTTCATGGCGCCCAGCTCCACGCGGGCCACGGCCAGCGTCCCGGTGAGCTCGTTCAGCGGGTCGCGGCTGGTGACCAGGACCCGGGCGGGGCCGCGGCCCGGCATCAGCGGACGGATCTGGTCCACGGAGCGGGCGTCGTCCAGGACGACGAGCAGCCGTCTGCCGTCGAGGGTGCTGCGGTAGAGCGCGGCCCGGTCCTCCAGGTCCCCGGGGATCGAGGTGCCGGGCACGCCGAGCGCGCGCAGCGCCCGTTCCAGGGCCGCCTCGGACGTGCCGGGGCCGCCGTGCCCGCCCTGGAGGTCCAGGTAGAGCTGGCCGTCCGGGAAGCGCCCCGCGACCCGGTCGGCCCAGTGCAGGGCGAGTGCGCTCTTCCCGGCGCCGGCGGGGCCGCACACCGCCGCGACCCGGACCGTCGCGGCGCCGGCGTGCCCGGACCCCGCCGGCACGAGCCCCTCCAGCGAAGCGAGTTCGTACTTCCGGCCCACGAACGGCTCGGGCGCCAGCGGAAGCTGACGGGGCACCGGCACGGGAGCGGGGCCCGCGGGGGCGCCCGCAGCGGCGGTCTCCGGCGGGGCGGCGGTCCGGGCCGGGGCCCGCCCCTCGCCCTCCAGCACCGTGCGGTGCAGCTCCCGCAGTCCGGCGCCCGGTTCGACCCCCAGCTCCGCGACGAGGACGCGCCGTCCCTCGCGGTAGCAGTCCAGCGCCTCGGACCTGCGGCCGGACAGGTGGTACGCCTGCATGAGGAGGGCACGGGCGTGCTCGCGCAGCGGGTTCTCCGCGACGACCGGGGCCAGGCACTCCACCACCGACCGGTAGCGGCCCTGCTGGAGCCGGACGGCGGCGTACTCCTCGGTCAGGTTGGTCCGCAGCTCGGAGATCCGGTCGACCGTGCCGTTCAGCGCGCTGCCGTCCATCCCGTCGAGGACCGGCCCCGACCACAGCGCGAGGGCGTCCTCGAAGCGGGCCGCGGCCTCGCCCAGCTCCCCGGCGTCGACGGCGGCGCGGGCGGCCGCGGCCGTCTCGTCCAGGTCGGCCACGTCGACGTAGTGGCCGGCCCGGTGCAGCACGTAGCCGGGCAGCAGCGTCTCGATGAGGCCGTCGACGCCCGCCTCGTCGCGGAACGTCTTGCGCAGCGCGGAGACGCAGATGGCGATCTGGTTGCGTGCCGTGACGGGCGGATCGCTGTGCCAGACGGCGTCCGCCAGCGCGTCCACGGAGACGGCACGGCCCGGGGTGAGGAGCAGCACGGCCAGCACCGTGCGCTGCCGTGCGCTGCGCAGCAGCAGCGGCCGTCCGTCCACACTCACCTTGAGCGGGCCGAGCACCTGGAACGACAGACGAGGCGCCACACCGCCTCCTTCCGGGACCCTGCACGCCCCGCCCCCCGCGAAGACATTGCGCAGACATTGTGTGGACTGGTACCGGTCCTGACAACAGAGTTCTACGACAACTCACGCTGTGTGTAGGTCACTTCGGCGCCCTCCTGCGGATCCTGCCGCTCCCGCCACGTTCCGTCACCGGCCTTCCGGCGCCGGTCCGGCCTCCCGGCGCGCGTCCCGCAGCCGGGCTTCGATCTCCCCGGCGACCCGGTCGCCGGCCCGGCCGTTGGCCAGCACCACGAGACCGTGGCCGTCGTGCGGACGGAGCACCGACCCGGCGTAGTGGCCCGGCAGAGCCGCCTCGCACCGGAGCACTGGGCCGGTACCGGGGGCGCCGGCGGTCGCGGCCGGGCCGTGGCGGCCGTCCGGGGACGGCAGCCGGGCCGCGAGGTCCCGGCCGAGCAGGGCGAGGGGGGCGCCGAGCAGGGAGCGCCGGAGCTCCAGCGCCACCTCGGCGAGATCGGCGGCGGTGGTCCACAGCTCGGCCGGATCCGCGGCCCGTCGGCCGTCGAGCGCGCGGCCGTCGGCGTCGTGGCCGGTGCGGGCCACCGTGGCGCCGCTCCTGCCGCCGGTGCGGGCCGGGGGGCCGCCGAAGCGGCTGTCGTCCAGACGGAGCGGCCCGAGCACCAGGCGCCGCATCAGCGGCCCGAACTCCTCACCCGTGACGTCCTCCAGCAGCGCGGGCAGCAGCGCGGCGCCGTCCTCGGCGCCGCCCAGCAGACCCGCCAGGGTGACCGGCGTGCCCCCGCCGCGGCCGACCTCGGCGTCCAGGGCGAGCAGCCCCTCCTCCACCAGGCGCAGTGCGCCCAGTGCCGCGACGTGCCGGCTCAGCGTCCCCACCGGGAAGGCGGTGCGCGGGGTGACCGGCCGGCCCGCGCCGTCGGTGCCCGCGGCCTCGACCGCCACCAGGCCGCCGCCCTCCAGTACGGCGACGCAGGCGCCCGGCACCCGGTGCTCCGCGAGCAGCTCCGCGAGGCTGCTCCCGCCGAGGAACGTGCGCCGTCCCGGCGCGGCCCGGCGGCCGGAACCGCCCGGCCCGGGCAGCGCCGCCCGCTCCACCCGCCCGTCGGCGTCGCGCGGCACCTCGTCCAGGAGGGTGAGACTCGCGGGAACCAGGTGCCCGGGCAGCCGCCGCCGGCAGTGGGCCGCCAGGGCCGCCGCGTCGAGCTCCTGCGCGCCGGGGCGGGGCACCACGTAGGCGGCCAGGCGGACGTCGCCCGGCGCCGCCCGCACGCCGAGGACGACGGCCTCGCCGACGCTCGGATGGTCGTGGAGCGCCTCCTCGGTCTCCGCCGGGTCGGCCCGGTGGCCGCGCACCCACACCTGCCGGTCGGTGCGGCCCAGCAGCCGCACCTCGCCCGCCGCCGTCCGGCGCGCGAGCTGTCCGGTGCGGTGCATCCGCGTCCCCGCGGGGCCGAAGGGGTCGGGGACGAACCGCAGCGCCGTCAGCGCGGCCCGGCCCGCGTAACCCCGGGCGACGCCCGGCCCGGCCACGTACAGCTCGCCCACCGTGCCGTCCGGCACCGGCAGGCAGGCGCCGTCGAGCACCCGCAGCCGCGCGTCCGCGCCGGACCGCACGGGCAGCGAGAGGCCGCCGTACGACGTCTCGGCCGTCCCGTACGCGATACGCAGCCGGCCCGGGCCGAGCAGCCCGGCGAGCCGCTCCGCCGCGGGCGCAGGCGCCCCGTCCGTGAGCACGAACGAACCGGCCAGCGCGGCGGTCCCTGCGTCCCCCAACTGCCGTGCCAGCAGCTCCAGGTGGCCGGGAGCCGGCATCAGGAACGCGAACGGCCCGGCCGCCGCGAGCCACTCGCCCAGCCCCGCCAGATCCAGGTCCTGGGGCGCGAGCAGCACCCGCCGGCCCGCGCACAGCGGCACCCACAGGCCCGTCGCCGCCCGCTCGGAGGCGACCGACGAGAACACCGCCGTACCGCCGTCCCCGGTGCCGGCCAGCTCCCGTGTCGCCGCCGTCACATGGTGGGCCAGTCCCCGGTGCGTGACCGCCACGGCGAGCGGGCGCCCGGCCGCCGCGGGCACCTGCGTCACGTACGCCACGTCCTGCGGATCCGGCGCCCCGCCGAACGGCCCGCCCGGCTGCCGGGCGAGCGCGCCGCGGACCTCGGGATCGTCCACGTACCGGACCCGGCCCTCGAACCCGTCCGGTCCGTGGGCCACTTCGGTGACGAGGAACCGCGTCCCCGTGGCGGCGAGCAGCGCGCGCAGCCGGGCCGCCGGGAACTCCGGGTCCAGCGGCAGGCATCCGGCCCCCGCCTTCCACACGCCCAGCGTCACCGCGTGCAGTTCGGCACCCCGCCCGAGCAGCACCCCCACCAGCGCGCCTGGTCCCACCCCCAGCGACCGCAGGTACCGGGCCCAGCGGTTCGACGCCGCGTCGAGTCCGCCGAAGGACAGCGTGAACCCCTCGCCCCCCACGGCCGCCGCTCCGGGCGTCCGGCGTGCCTGACGGCCGACGGTCTCCGTCACGCAGTCACCGGCCGCATCCGCACCGTCCGCCGCGGGAGGGCGCAGCGGATCGGCCCACACCTCCTCCACCCGGGCCAGGCACCGCTCCCGCGTCCCCCTGGTCCCCTCGGCACGCCACCCGGCGGGCAGTTCGCGGCCGGTCCACCAGAGCGAGTACTGCTCCTCGCCGTTGAGCACGACGCACCACTCGGCGCCGGCGGCGGTCTGCGGTTCGGACAAGGCTGCTCCTGTCGGGTCCACGGGCGTTCCCCCGGTGAGAAGAATCCGCCCACCCTGCCCGGACGTGCCATACCCGGCCTATGCGAACACTGGAGCGCCCGGCTGCCGCCGGGTCGGCGGGGTCGTTCGGCGCAGCTCAGCGGCGCACGCCAAGAGATCACCAACCACCAGCAGAGGATCACCGTCTGTACTGATGCCGTGACGCCGGGCCCGGCTCCCACATCCCAGTTCTGTCAGGAATACGGCACCTGCCACGAAGGAGCACACCCCCATGCACGGCTTCTCGACGCGACGCTTCACCCTGACCGCGATCGCCGCCTCCGGCGCGCTCGCGACGACCCTGGCGCTGGCCGGTTCGGCCGTCGCCGTCGCTCCGGCGACGGCGACCGCCTCGTACGACTGCGGGTTCGCGGGCGGCGGCACCGTCACGCTCACCGCGGCCGACTCCGGCAGCGGCAAGACGATCCGGATCGACTCGACCGACATCCGCACGCAGTTCGCGCTCGACGCCGACACCGTGACCACGACGCTGAAGCTGAACAAGACGTCCGGTGGCGCGACGAGCGAGGTGCAGTTCTCCGGCACCGTGCACGAGGCCGCGAACACGGGCGACCCGCTCACCTTCGGCCCGCTCCCGCTGGCCACCGGGTCGCTGGCCGCCGGTGACACCACCGACTCGGCCGTCCGGACGGGCGCGCCCAGCGCGTCCAACTGGTCCATGAAGTTCACCGTGAACGACGCCGGCGGCAGCTTCACCTCCTACTGCACCGCCACCGGCAACCAGTCGGCGGCCTTCACCTGGTAGTTCCTTCCCCCCACCGCGTCCCCCGGGAGCCCGTGCTCCCGGGGGACGCGGCGTTTCCGCGTGCCGCCGCGACGACGCCTTGTCGATACACACCCTTCGGGGGGTGACATTAGTGTGCGGCGCACAGTATCGTGTGAGTCGTGTCCGTAGAAGAACTGACCCTGAGCCAGGCGCAGGAACTGCGCCGCGGGACGGTGGTGCTCGCCTGTCTGGCGCTGCTCCGTGAACCGCAGTACGGCTATGCGCTTCTGGAGACGCTCGACGACGCGGGGGTCACCGTCGACGGCAACACGCTGTACCCGCTGCTGAGGCGCCTGGAGAAACAGGGGCTGCTGACGAGCGAGTGGAACACCGACGAGTCCCGGCCGCGCAAGTTCTACCGCGTCAGTCCCGACGGGGCCCGCGTCCGCGAGGGCCTGGTACGCGAATGGCGGGATCTCGTCGCTTCGATCTCACGACTCACCAAGGAGAACGAATGAGTACGGGGGTGCTCACCGAGCGCTATGTCCACGAGGTCGTCCGGCGGCTTCCGGCGGACCAGCGCGACGACATGGCCCAGGAGCTCCGCGCCACCATCGCCGACACCATCGACGGCCGGGGCGACGACGACCTCGCGGCGGCCGAGCGGGAGGTGCTCAGCGAACTGGGGGACCCGGTCCGGTACGCGGCCCGGTACACCGAGCGGCCGCTGGCCCTGATAGGCCCGGACCTGTATCCCGCCTACACGCGGGTGCTGGGCACCCTGCTGGCCACCGTGCTGCCGGCCCTCGCCCTCGGCCTCGCGCTGCTGGAGGTGGCCGACGGCGGCGGCGTCGGCGCGGCTCTGCGCGTCGGCGCCGGCACGCTGCTCGGCGTCGGTGCCCAGCTGGTCGCCGCGGTCACGGTGGTGTTCGCCGTGAACGAGCGGATCCGGCACCGCCGCGGCACCACGGGCGACCGCTGGACGCCGGACGAGCTGCCCGACGCCCCGCGGGACGACCGGGGCGGCTTCGCGGCGCTGGCCGCCGTGGCCTGGGACGTGCTGCTGTTCGCGCTGATCGTCTGGCAGCACACCGCCGAACCGTACCGGGCGGACGGCGGCGCCCACCTGGAGGTGCTGGACCCGGACCTGTGGTCGGGCTGGATCTGGCCGGTTCTCGCCGGTCTCGCCGGTCTCGCGGTGGTCGGGGTCGCCCGGGTGGCCGGGCGGGGCTGGAACGTCCGGCTGGCCGGCTGGTACGCGCTCGCCCACGCGGCGTTCACGCTGCCGCTGGCCTGGGTGCTGTACCGGCAGGAGCTGTTCGACCCCGACTTCCTCGCCGACGCCGAGACCCTCTGGGAGTCGCAGGAGTCGGCCTACAGCGGGGCTGCGGCCATCGTGCTCGCCATCGGCGTCACCTCGGTCTACAAGGCCTTCCGCGCGGCGCTGCGCTGATCCGGAGGGACGACACGGAAAGGGGGGGCTGCCCGGTCACGACCGGGCAGCCCCCCCTTCTTTTCTCGTACTCGCGTCAGGACGTTCCCAGCGAGTCCCTGATCCGGTTGCGGTCGACCTTGCCCGTGGACGTCCTCGGCAACGGCTCGGACACCATCTCGAACACGCTCGGCACCGCCGCCCGCACTGCCCGCTCCGCACAGTACTGACGCAGCGCCAGCACCCCCACGGAGCCGGGCGCCTCCGGCCGCACGCGCGCGTGCAGACGGTGGCCGGCGACCGGGTCGGGCAGCGCGACGACGGCCGCCTCGGCGACCGCCGGGTGCTCCAGCAGGATGCTCTCGACGTGCTGGGTGCTGACCTGGGTGCCGCGCACCTTGACCATGTAGTCGGTCCGCCCGAGCACGCTGAGCGAGCCGTCCTCGTGCCGCCGGGCCACGTCGCCGCTGCGGTAGTACACCACCCCGGGCTCCCCGTCGGGGTGGGGGGCGAACTTCCCGCCGGCGGGCACGTTGACGTAACCCTCGCTCTGGAAGGGCGTGCTGACGAGCAGTTCGCCCTGGCCGGGTCCGGTCAGGGCGCGGCCGTCGTTCCCGGCGATCAGCCAGCGCACGCCGGGCAGCGGACGGCCGATCGGCAGCGGCGCGGCGACCGGCACGGAATGGTCCACCTCGTGCAGGAAGCTGTTGTTCGTCTCGGTGCAGCCGTAGTTGTTGAACCAGCGGGCGTGGGGGAACGCCGGAGGCAGTCCCGCCAGCACCCGGGCCGGCATCGCCTCGCCCGCGAAGACCAGGTGCTCCGGGGTGGTCAGCGGGCCGGCCTCGGCCGCGGCCCGGGCGAGCAGCTCGAACAGCAGCGGCACGCCCTGGATCAGCGTCACGCGGTGACCGGCGACCAGGTCGTGCAGATAGCGCGCCGAGGTGCCCCGCTCCGGGTCGGCCAGCACCACGGTGCCGCCGTGCGCGAGGGTGCTCCACACGTCCAGCAGGCACAGGTCGAAGTTGAGCGGCGCGTAGTTGAGGACCGTGGAGCCGGGACCGAGGGGGAAGGCGTCCGCCGCCCACGCGGTGAACCGGGCCACCGCCCCCTGCGCGAGCGGCACGATCTTCGGCAGGCCCGTCGAGCCGGACGTGGTCAGCAGGAAACCGGTGTCGCCGTCGGCGACCGGGGCAGGCGGGCGCGGCTCCCCGGCTCCGTCGTCCGGAGCGACGGCGCACGGGTCCACCACGACGTCCACCAGCGGACCGTCGGCCGTACCGAGCACCACGGAGCAACCGGCCTGCGCGTACAGCTCCTTGAGCGGCAGGTCGGGCAGCTCGTGGGAGGGCAGCAGGAAGCTGCGGCCCGCCATCAGACAGCCCAGGACGAGGGCCACCGACTCCGGCGACTTGCGCACCCGCAGGCCCACCGGGCGTCCGGGACGCGGCGCGGCGGCCTCCACCCGGGCGCGGGCCCGGCAGGCCATGGCGTACAGCTCGCCGTAGCCGATCGCGCGGCCCTCCCAGACGAGCGCGGGTGCGGACGGCCGTTCGGCGGCCCGGGCGGTGAACGCCGCGGCCAGGGGCAGGGGGGCGCTCACGAGCGCCCCGTGCCGGCCGCCGCCCGCCCGGCCGTGGCCCGGATGGCCCGCACCGTGCGGAAGTTGCGCGCGACGAGCTCATCGTCCGGCAGCTCGACGCCGTGCTCGTCCGCCAGCCAGGCCGCGATGTGCAGGACCGCGAGGCTGTCGATCACCGCCGTGGCGAGGAGGTCGTACTCCGGGTCCAGATCGGCGGCTTCGAGGCCGGGCAGGAAACGCTCCACGACGAAGCCGGCGATGTCGTCCTCGGAGGGAGCGGGAGGCATCACCGGCGCGCTGCGGGGATCGGCGGCCATGGTCGGTACGTCCTTTCACAGGTGTTGGCGTGCTGGGCGCGCCGCCTCACACTTCGACGACCGTGCAGAACCAGTGCATCCCCGGGGACGCGACGCCCGTGAGGACCACCAGGTCCCCGAGGGCCAGTTCACCGGACTCGATGTGCCGCCACAGGCAGACCAGCTGGTCGGCGGCGCCCATGTGGCCCAGGGATCGGGCCAGTTCGGCGTTGGTGCGGTCGAGGGGGATGCCGACGGCGTCGGACAGCGCCCGGAACGTCTGCTGGTTGTCGTTGATGTGGATCAGCCGGGCCACTTCGGACCGGTCCCGTCCCGCGCGGGACAGGGCCTCGTCGACGACGTCCGCGAGCCGCGTGGTGATCTCCTTCATGAACGCCTGGAAGCGCTCCGGATCCCGGTCGAAGTGCCGGTAGACGGAGGCCATCGGGCTGACGTCCTTCAGACCGCGCCCCGGCGGCGGCAGCGGCACGGCCGCCCCGCCGAACTCGATGCGGAACAGGTCCGCGTACTCGGGGTTGGTGAACTGCGCCGAGGACAGCCGGCGCAGCCGCGGATGCCCGCGGCGGACGACGGCCGCAACGGCCCCGTCGCTGGCGACGCAGCCGTTGAAGTCCATCCGGTTGCCGTGCGCCTCGCTCATCACGTTGACCAGGACCACCAGCACCGTCTCGACGCCGGGGGAGAGGGCCATCGCTCCGGCGGCGTGGTCCAGCGCGGGCGACCACGCCGCGCACGCCTGGGTGAACAGCACGCTGGGCGTGCCGTGCGCGCCCAGGGCCCGCGCCACGGCCGCCGAGGGGTCCCAGCCCAGGTAGTCCGGCACGTCGGAGTGGCCGACGGCGATCAGGTCGAGGTCCGCGACGGTGACGTCGGCGTTCTCCAGGGCCTCCCGCGCCGCCTCGGCGGCCAGGTCGACGGCGGTGACGCCGGGGGCGACGCGGTGGTAGGTCTCGTAGCCGAGGGCCGTGACCGCCTCTGGATCGGGAACGTAGTCGGCCGCCGTCGCCGACACACCGCGCGGCTCCCCGAAGGCCATGCCCACGGCGACGATGCCCAACTGCGATGACGTGCCCATGCGTGGTTCCCTCCCTGCCGTCCGGGCGGATCAGCCCGTCGGGTCCTTCGACGATCGGATCAGAACGGCGTCGTCCGCCGCGGTTTCGCCGGGCTCCGCGTCGAGGGACGGAAGCTCCTCGACCGCCTCCAGCGGCACGTCCAGCAGGGCGAGGCGGCGCCGGGCCAGGTGCAGGGTGAGGGCCAGGACGGCCATGGCGGCGGCCAGGACCAGCACGGCCGACTCCACGCCCATCGCGTCGGCGAGCACGCCGGCGACCAGCGGCCCGGTCCACTGGACGGCCTGGAAGCCGAACTGGCCCGTGGCGGCGACCCGTCCCAGATACGCGTCGGGGACCAGCCTGACCTCGTAGGACTCGGTGACGACGTTCATCGGGATCATGCTGGTCATGCCGATCATCATCACCAGGCCGATCTGCCACGGCCGGGGCGCGAGCGCGACCGCGGCGAAGGAGGCCGTGAACAGCCAGGCGGACAGCAGCAGCACCCGGCGCGCGCCGATCCGCCGCATCAGCCACGGGCCCAGCACGGCGCCGATCACGCCACCGGTGACCGCCAGGGAGGTCACCGCGCCGATGGTGGTCGGTCCGCCGCCCCGGTGCTGCACCATGACCACGAAGAGCAGGGTGAAGCCCTGCGCCACCGCGTTGAGCACGGCGCCCCAGGCGAGCGTGAACACCAGGTAGTCGCTGCGCCGGATCATGCGCAGCCCGTCCTTGACGTCCGCGACCAGGCCCGGCCGCCGCTCCCCGTCGTCCCGCCGGTCCGGCCCGAGCGGCCGGCGGATCAGGAACGAGCTGAGGGTGATGAACAGGAAGGAGACGGCGTCGAACAGGAACGGCACCCAGCGCGCCATGGAGTACAGCAGGCCGCCCAGCGGGGCGCCGAGGAGCTGGGCCAGCATGTCGCGGCCCATGCCCTGCGCCGTGGCGTCGGCGATCCGCTCCTTGGGCACGATCCGGCGCAGCACCGGCGAGGTCACGCCGGACCGCAGGCCGGCCGCGAGTCCGCTGACCAGCGCCAGCGCGTCGAGTCCGAGGACCGAGGGGTCGCCCTGGTACACCAGCCAGGCGACGGCGCCCATCGACAGCGCCTCGGCCAGCGCGGCCAGGCCCAGGAGAAGCCGCCGGGACACCCGGTCCGACAGGGCGCCGCCGATCACCAGCGTGCCGAGCCGGCCCAGCATGTGCAGCACCGTGATGGTGCCCGCCTGGGCCGCCGAGCCGGTCGCGTGCAGCATGAGCAGCGGGAAGGCCAGCGTCGACACGCTGTTGCCCAGCGCCGACAGGCCCTCGCCGGACCACCAGACGGCGTAGTCGCGGTCGCGCCACAGCGAAGGTGGCTTACCGGTGTCCTCCGGACGTGACCGCACCATCGTCGTCCGTCCCCCGTCCGTTCGTACGTCAGCTGGTCCGGGCCGGTGCCGCGGATCCCGGTCAGCATGCTGGTCGACGTGCCACCCGCCGGGCCAGGCAGTGCACCGGCAACTCCGGGGGAGGAAATGTTGCCGCTGGTGCCGCCGGTGCCCGCCGCCCGGGGCGCGGTTCAGCGGATCTCAGATCCAGCCGCGTTTGGCCGCCTGGTACCCCGCCTCGAACCTGCTGGCCGCCCCCAGCCGTGCGCACAGTTCGGCCACGATCCTGCGCACGGTGCGCAGCGAGACGCCGAGACGCCGGCGGATCGCCTCGTCGTTGAGGCCGCGTGCCATCAGGCGCAGCAGCTCCTTCTCGCGCGGGCTGAGCCCGTGCTCGTCGAGCCCCGGCCCGCTGGAGCCGAGCGGTACCGCGTTCTCCCAGGCCCGCTCGAACAGCGAGTTCACCGCCTCGACCGCCCCCGGCATGCTGATCTGGACGACCTTGTGCCACGGGTCGCGCGGATCGGACGGGAGCAGCGCCAGGGAGCGGTCGACGAGGAGCAGGTGCACCGGCAGCGACGGGACGGTGCGCACCCTGCAGTTCGGTTCGTCCTCCCAGGCGGCGCGCAGGGCGAGGCGGGTGCCGCCGCGGATGCTGTCCGTGGTGACCACGCGGTTCGCCACACCCCGCGCCATGACCTTGCGGTGCAGCTCCTGCGCGGGTTCCAGCCAGCTCGTCGGTGCGGGACCGTCGGGCAGGAAGGCCAGCCATTCGGTGTCCGCCGAGCAGGACAGCTCGTGCAGCCGGCCGACGACGGCCGCCCGGCCCACGAGGCACTCGAAACCGGGCTCCCGGCCGCCCGGCCGCGCCTCCGCGTACCGGTCGATGAGGGTCGTGACGGCGGCCCGGTCCTCCTCGAACTCCCGCAGCCGCTCCTCGATCCCGGACATCTGACGCAGCAGCAGGGCCCTGAGGGCGAGGCGGGGATCCGCCAGTTCGCCGAGGTCCTCGCCGGACGGCCGGAGCAGGTCCAGCTGCGTCAGCCGCCCCAGCGCCGCGCGCACGTCGGCGGCCGGGACGCCCAGGTGGGCGGCCAGTTCGTCCGCCTCCCGGTACCGCCCCGCGATGAGCTGCTTGTACACCGTATAGGTGAGTCGATCGAGCCCTAACCTCTGCAGCATGGAGTCACACCCCCGTGTCCCCGTCATCCGGCACTCCTCAGGCCGCCCGTCATCTTTACACGCCGTACACACACGTGAGGGAGTATCTTCGGCGCGGATCGTACGAACAGACGATCTTTCCTGCGGAGGAACGCGGTGGTCGATCGCTTGGTTCCCGAGGGCGCCGAACTGTGCGAGGTGTACGGCGACGCGGGACACGGGGGTGAGGGCTGTCTGTTTCCGTCCGAGCGGGCCCTGATGGGGGACCTGCCGGAGGGGCGCAGGCGGGAGTTCGCCACGACGCGGTGCTGCGCGCACCGGGCACTGACCCGGCTGGGCATCCCGCCGGAACCACTCCTTCCGGATGTGTCGGGTGCCCCGCGGTGGCCGCCTGCGGCGGTCGGCAGTCTGACCCACTGCCCCGGTTACCGGGCGGCGGTCGTGGCCCCGGCCGCCGCGTACGCCGCGCTCGGGATCGACGCCGAACCGGTCGCGCCCCTGCCGGGCGTCGTCGCCGCGCGTCTCCTGACGGAGACCGAGCGGGAGTCGGCCGACGCGCTGTGCGCCACCCTCGGGGCGGCGGCGGACCGGCTGGCGTTCTGCGCCAAGGAGGCGTCGTACAAAGCATTTTCGCCATGGCTCGGCCGCCGCTGGGGTATCCGCGACTTCGCGGTCTGCTTGATCGCGAATGGCTGGTTCCGGGGCACGGCGCCGGAGGGCCGGCTCGGGTTCAAGGGGCGCTGGGCAGTGCGTTCCGGTTATTTCGTGACGGTCGTCGGCCTGACGGTCGCGGATTGGTCCGGACCGCTGTCGGCCGGTGTTTCGCCCGGTAGCGGTTGGCAGCAAGCGGCCACATGACGCTTTCCTGTCGGAGAGGGAACTCCCGCTCGTTGTTTTGGTCGAGTAGGGTCCGGTCTTGGCCAAAACGTGAATGTGTCGCAGTTGACTTTGCGGGGACCTGGTCAACCGCCCTGACCTGCCCGGTGGCCGGAAAGGGATGCGGCCCGCCGTCGTGGGTGATGTTCGCCGGACGGCTGCGGGAGGTCGCGCGAGTTTGGTTTACAAGGGGGATTCTGTCAATGGTGATTCGCGCCGAGTTTGTTCCCTTCGGGAGAATGGACGTACACCAGCTACGTGAATTTCTGTTGAATCAGCGACGGGTTTCCGGCTGGACACAGGAAGAGCTCGCGGAGCGTTCGGGTGTGAGTGTCCGCACCATCCGGAACCTGGAGACCGGCTCCAACACCAATCCCCGCCGGAGCTCCGTCGAGCTGCTGCTCAACGCCCTCGGCGGCGCCCCCGCGGCACCCGCGGGGCCGACGGTCTGGGGATCCGGCGACTGGTCGCTCATTCCCGCGCAGCGGTCCCGGCACGATCAGGAGCGGGCGGAGTCCGCGCCCTGGCACGGGCCCCGGCCCCTGGGCGATCCGATGGTGGGCCGCGAGGCCGACATGCGGCACGTCCTGGCCTCCGCGCAGCGCAGCAGGCTGATCGTCCTCACCGGACCCGGCGGGGTGGGCAAGACCCGGCTCGCCCTGGCGGCGGCGTACCGGCTGCGCCCGCTCTTCCCGGACGGCGTCGCCGTCGCCGAGCTGCGCGACTGCACGCCGGAACACCTCGAGCCGGTGCGCGCCCACGCCGAACTGGTGCGTCTCACCGAGGGCCTGACCGGCGCGCCCGGGGGTTCCGCGCGCCGGCTCCTCGTCCTGGACGGGGCCGAACGCGTCGTCCGGCAGACCGCCCGCCTCGCCCGCCGGCTCCTGGACGACAACCCCGGGCTGCATCTGCTCGTGACCTCGCGCCGGGCCCTGGCCGTGGGGGCCGCCGAGAGCTGGGAGGTCGAACCGCTGCGGGTGGACGGCCCGGGGGAGCGCGACGGGGGAGTGCCGAGCGCGGTGGAACTGCTGCTGCGCAGGGTGCGCTCCACCCTGCCGACGCTGGACCTCGCCCCGCACATGGCGCAGGTCACCACGCTGTGCCGGCTGCTGGACGGGGTGCCGCTGGCCATCGAGATCGCCGCCCAGCGCCTGCGGTCCCTGCCGCTCGGCTCGCTGCTGCGGGAGGAGACGCTGTTCCAGTTGCTCGACCAGGTCGACGCGGGTGCGCTGAGCGCCCACCGCACCCTCTCCGACAGCGTCCGCTGGAGCTACGACCTGCTGCCCGCGCCGCACCGGGACCTGCTGCACGACCTGGTCGCGCTGCCGGATCCGTTCGCGCTGGACGACGTCCTCGCCGGCCGCCGCGGCGGCACCGGACCGGCCACCCAGGTGGCCCACCGGCTGGCCGAACTGGTCGACACCTCACTGGTGCAGACGCTCCGTCAGGAGCAGTACCAGTACCGCGTGCACGCCCTCGTCCGGCATGTCGTGGCACGCGCGCGGCAGCAGCCCGTCGCCCCGTGCGGTCATGTCGTGGACGAATACCGCGCCCGTCCCGTGACCGCGGCCGGCGCGGCGCACTCCGCCGCCTGACACCCCGTCCGCCGGGCGGCCGGACCGGGCATCCGGGTCCGGCCGCCCGGCGGACCGCCGGACCCGGCCGCCCGGACGGGGAACGCCCGCCGTGCCGGTCCCGCGGGGGACCGGCGCGGATCCGGCCGGCGGCTGAGGGTCATGCCGGACGGCAGGCCGTCCGGATCGCCCGGACCGAGAAGTGCTCGGGGCCGTCCAGGCACGCGAGCATCAGCTTCTCCACCGGCTCCAGCAGGGCCTCGTCCGGCTCCGTCGGCTGCCCCAGACGGGACAGCAGCCGCTGCAGCACCAGCACCAGCCAGGCGGTACCGGCCGGCGCGGAGCGCTCGTCCTCGAAGGAGTACAGCCAGGTGTACAGGCAGGAGGCCGCCGCGTGGTACAGGCAGTGCTCGGCGGCGGCGTCCTGCGCCTCGGCCGTGGTCGCGTCCAGGGAGCCCGCGGCGATCCGGGCGTAGAAGCCGCCCCGCAGCAGGGAGAGCTGGTCCAGGACCTTGGTCAGGGCGCCCGCCTCGGCCGGCGGCAGCTCACGCCCGGCGATCAGCCGCGCCCGCGCCACGGCCGGCTCCCAGCCCCGCGTGATCTCGTCCTCGGTGGCGTTGGTCAGCCGCAGCGCGCGTCCCGAGGGCTGCCAGACGGGAGCCTCCCGCGCGTCGTCGAACAGGTCCCGCAGCACCGCGTTCCCGTCGCGCGCCGGGCGGTCGGCGACCTGCGCCACCGTGTGCAGCTGCGAGGCGATGCCGTGCAGGTTGACGTGCGTGGTGCCCTCGAAGATGCTCGCGATCGCATGGTCGCGCTGGAGCTTCTGGAAGACGCCCGAGGCGACCTCCTCGCGCAGATAACTCCGCGCGCCCAGCACCCGTCCGGCCTCCGCCACGACCTCCTCGCCGAGGGTCGGCACCAGGTACTTCACCACCGACGACCACAGGCTCAGCCGGGACGGCGCCACCGTCAGCGAGCGCGTCACCGGCAGTGCCGTGCACTCGGCGATCAGCAGGTCCAGGTGGGCGCGGACCAGATGCCGGCGGATCACGGGGAGCCGGTAGATCTCCTCGCCGTACAGCACCCGCTCGCGGGCGTACCGCAGTGCGATCCGCAGCACGGAGTCCATCGTGCCCACCGACAGCGCGCCGATCGCCGTCCGCGTGATCTGGAGCACCTGGAGGATGCCGGGCAGGCCGCCGCCCGGACGGCCGAGCAGCCCGCCGCCCGGAACCCGGGTGCCGTCGAAGGAGATGCCGCTCAGGTCGTGGCCCCGCAGCCCGACGGTGCGGACGAACGGCCGGTTGCCCCAACTGCCCTCTTCGAGCTGCGTCTTGTCGAGCAGCATCAGGGAGGAGCCGGTGCCCTCGACGTTCGCGTAGACGGTGACGAAGCGGCCCCGGGTGGCGTTGCCCACCGGCCACTTCTCGCCCGTGAGGAGGTAGCCGTCACCGTCCGGCACCGCGACCGTCTCGTTGGTGCCCAGGTCGCTGCCGTGGTCGGGCTCGGACACCGCGAAACACGCCAGGTCGCCGTTGTCGAGCAGACCGCGCGCGACCCGCTCCCGCTGTTCGTCGTCGCCCCACAGCCACACCGGGTTGACGCCGAGCAGGGCCGAGCCGAACATCACCGACACGGTGAGGTTGCGCCGGGCCAGCACCCGGGTCAGCAGGAACAGCTGCTCCAGATTGCGCAGCCCGCCGCCGAACGCCTCCGGCACCAGGTACCGGGCGAAGCCCCAGGAGCGCAGGAGGTCCACGGCCTCCGGCGGCAGCGCGTCGCGCTCCTCGTACGCCACGATCTCCGCGAAGCTGAACGGGCCGCTCTCCGCGCCGGGATCGCCCAGGACCCGGTCCAGGTCCGCGGCGAGCGCGTGCGAGGGCCGGTCCACGTCCTGTCCGGTCATGCCGTGGGGCCGCCGATGTCGTAACGGGCCAGGAGCAGCTCGACCTCGTCGTCGGTGGGCAGCGTGGCACGGCCCGCGGCCACCTCGGTCCCGACGAAGTCGACGACGTCGCCGACCCGCTCCAGCTTCATCGCCTCCTCGGGGGTCAGCGACCGCAGACCGTACAGGTCCTCCAGGTTGTAACCGAGTTCGGCGAGGACCAGCGAGTGGAAGCCCAGGTCGCCGATGAGACGGTGCTCCACGGTGACCTCGGGGAGCTTGCGCGGGGCGATCAGCCGGGTCATCCCGAGCACCACGGGGGCCACGGCTTCGGTGGCGCTTGCGGCAGGGGTGTGAGTCATGGTGGCGACGCTAGGGCGGGCCCGCACTCCGCCCCAGGTAACGGCCCCGGCAAGCACTCGGCAACTCCCGCGGCGGCGCGAGGTGTTGCTACCGCGCAAACTGCCGCCGTGCTGCCTGGCCGCGGCCCGGCGGCGACGGTAAGGCTGGTCCGCATGAGCACTCTTGACCCCGTGGTGCCGGCCCAGCCGTGGATCGTCGGACGGTACGCCGCCGGACGGCCCCGCCTCCGGCTGTTCTGCCTGCCGCCCGCCGGAGGCAGCGCGTCCTCCTTCAACGTCTGGCGCCCCGGTCTGCCGCAGGGCGTGGAACTCGCCCCGGTGGAACTGCCGGGCCGCGGCTCCCGCTTCGGCGAACCGGTGCCGACCGCCCTGGAGCCGTTGGTCGACGGCCTCCTCGAGGCGCTGAGCGGCGAACTCGACCTGCCGTACGTGCTGTTCGGGCACAGCTTCGGCGCCGTCGTCGCCTACGAACTGACGCGGCGCCTCGAGCGCCGGGACGACCTGCCGGCCCCCGCCGCGCTGGTGGTGTCGGCCCACCGGGCCCCGCACCTACCGCTCGGCCGGGAACGCCTCACCGCGAGCGACGACCGGACGCTGGCCGCCTGGCTGCACCGGCACGGCGGCCTGCCCGGGGAACTGCTGGAGCACCCCGAGTTCCTGAGCGACCTGCTGCGTGCGGTGCGGGCCGACCTGGAGATCGCCGAACGCTACCTCCTGCCCGCACCGGCCCCGGTGCGCAGCCCGCTCGCCGTGCTGGCCGGCGAGGACGACGACGTCGCCGCCCCCGCCGCGGTCGAACCGTGGGCCGGATACGGCACACCGCCGCCCCGGATGCGCCTGGTGCCCGGCGGGCACTCCTACCCGCGGACGCATCCGGAGGCGACGCTGACGGCCGTGACCGGGGAACTGCGCCGCCTCGGCCTACACGGTCTCGGGACGGAGGGTGACCGGCAGGGCTGACAGACCGCTGAGGAAGTTGGAGTAGACGTACTCCGGCTCCCCGGCGGGCTCCGCCTCGGCCACCAGGTCCCGCAGGCTTTCCAGCAGGGCCGACAGTTCGGCGCGGGCCAGGAACGCGCCCAGGCAGAAGTGCGGCCCGTACGCGAAGGACAGGTGCTTGTTGGGGGACCGGGACAGGTCGAAGTCGTCCGGCCGGTCGAAGACCCGCTCGTCCCGGTTGGCCGAGGCCATCCAGACGGTGACGATGTCGCCCTCCTCGACGAACCGGTCGCCCAGCAGCACGTCCTGCGCGGCGGTACGGCCGCTGTGCAGGGCCGGGGTGGTCCAGCGCAGCACCTCCTCCACGGCCGACGACGTGTCCACGGCGCCGGACTTCAGGGCCCGCCACTGGTCCGGCCGCTCCATCAGGGCGTGCAGCCCGCCCACCATGGCGAAGCGCGTCGTCTCGTGACCGCCCATGATGATGCTGTAGCAGTTGAAGACGATCTCCTCGTGCGTCAGCGGCCGCCCGTCGATCTCGCGGTTCACCAGCAGGCCGACCACGTCGTCGTAGGGCTTCCGGCGCCGCTCGGCGGCCAGCTCCGAGAAGTACAGCAGCAGGCCGTTGCGCGAGGACCAGGTGGCCTCCAGGTCGGGCACGCCGTCCGCCGACGACAGCGCCGAGGACGTCAGGGAGATGATGTGCCCCCGGTCGGCGGCCGGCACGCCCAGCAGGTCGCAGATCGCGGCCAGCGGGATGTGCGCGGCGACGTCGGCGGCGAAGTCCGCCGTGCCCCGCTCGACCGCCTCCGCGACCAGCCGGCGGGTGCCGCGCCGCACGCTGTCCACCACCACCTGGAGCGACCGCGGGGAGAACGGCTTGAGCAGCGCGCTGCGCAGCGCCTGGTGCGGGCGGCCGTCGGTGACCGCGAGCATCTTCCCGGCCGCCGAGTCGCCGCCCGCCAGCAGCGTGTCCAGCACGTTGCCCCGCTCGGACGTGAACGTCCCGCTGTCGCCCAGCACGGCGGCGGCGTCCGCGTGACCGCTCACCACCCAGAAGCCCGGGCCGTGTTCGCCCTCCGGTTGCCAGTGCACCGGGTCCTCGGCGCGCAGCCGGCGCCACAGCGGGCCCAGGTCGTGGCGGGCGTGCAGCAGCGGGTCGGCGAGGTCCACCTCGTCGAGCGCCACCACGTCGGGCACGGGACGGGTCTTCATGGTCATCTTCCTGGGTCCCTCGGGCTCGGTCGGACGGCTTCCCGGCGGCGCCGGGTCAGGACAGGGGCTCGGTCGGTCCGGGGAAGAACGCCGTCGTCGCCCCGGCGGTCTCCGCCCCGTCCACCGTGAACTGCTGACCCGACGCGAAGGCCGCCCCGGGTGAGGCGAGGAAGTGGAAGAACTCCGCGATCTCCTCGGGCAGGGCGTGCCGCCGGGCCGGGATGCGGGCGTTCACCTCGTCGAGCATGGCGTCGGTGTACTCGGCGCGCTGCATCGGCGTGAGCACCGCGCCCGGCGCGACGCACGCCGTGCGGATCAGCGGGGCCAGCTCGACGGCGAAGGTCTGGCACAGCGACGCCACGCCGGCCTTGCTGGCGTTGTAGTCGGCGTACAGCGGGTAGCCGCGGGAGCCGTTGACGGACGCCGTCGCCAGCAGCACCCCCTCGCCCCGGCGCAGCATGTGCGGCACGGCGTGCCGCCACAGCGCGAGGACGCCCATGAGGTTGACGTCGAGGGTGCGCCGGGCGTCGGCCTCGGTGATCTCCAGGATGCCGTGCCGGACGCTGATGCCGGCGTTGGCGACGACGACGTCCAGCCGGCCCCGCTCGGCGGCCACCCGGTCGACGGCGTCCCGGACGGCGTCCCAGTCGGCGACGTCCCCCTTGACCCAGTGGACCTCGCCGCCGCCCTCCCGGGGCCCGTCCGGGCGTCCGCCCGTCGGGGGCCGCACGTCCAGGTTGACGACGTGGTCGCCGGCCCGGGCGAAGCGTTCGGCGGTGGCCTGCCCGATGCCGCTGGAGGCGCCGGACACGATGACGGTGCGCATGACGATGCTGCCTTTCGTGTACGTGGGAACCGGCCGGTCAGACGATGACGCGCGGGTGGTCGAGGGCGTAACCGCTCAGGTTGCGGCGCAGGTTGCGGCTGACGGTGAGCTTCTTCAGCCAGCGGTCGTTGCCGTCGTAGCGGGCGGTGAACGGCCTGCGGCCGTGCACCGCGCGATAGTTGTCGACGATCAGCAGCGAGCCCGGGGCGACCGCGACGTCCCTCTGGACGCGGTTCAGCTCGGCCATCAGCCGGTCCAGCGCGGCCTCGGCCTCCGCGTCGTCGGGCAGGGTGTCCATGAACGGGCGGTCGATGCGCAGGTAGGGGCTCAGCCGGTCACCGGACAGCACGGCCGTCGGGGCCGGGTTCTTGGCCATCGCGCGCAGCCGGGGCAGCGCCGGGTGGCCGGGCGCGTAGGTCTCCAGCTGCCGCACGTGCTCGGTGTCCGGGCGGATGAGGAAGCGCTCCTCGGCGAGCACCGCCCGGTCGGCGTCGCCGAGCCGGACGTCGCGCACGGAGGCGACGATGGTCGGCACCGCGTCGGGGTTGCGCAGCCCCATCAGCAGCAGGTAGTCGCAGCGGTTGGGGTGGAAGCCGTCCTCGGTGTGGAACTCCAGCAGCGTCTCGCTGCCGTGCCCGCTCTGCCGGTCCTCGTCACCGCGGATCGGCAGGATGTTCTGGATGATCCGCCCTTCCTGAAGGGTCACCCAGCCGAACGGGTCGCCGAGCACCAGTCCGCACAGCGCCAGCCACACCTCCTGGTCGCGGGCCGTGCCCCCGTGGATCGCCTCGCGCCAGTGACCTGGCGTGGGGCCGAGCGCGCCGCCGTCCACCGGGAAGCCGTGCACCAGGCAGGCGGCGTTGCGCTCGCTGCGCCGGTACGACAGCAGGAACGTGCGCAGCCCCGCCGGCAGCAGCTCCTCGGCGGTGAGCGCGCGGTCGTAGAACTCGGGCAGGGACGGCGCGCCGTACACCTCGCCGAGCTTCTCGGCGGCGGCGCGCAGCTCGGCGACCTCGTCGGCGTCCAGGCTGTACTCCGCCGGGGCGTCCGGGCCGTCCGGCATCCGGGCGTCGTCCCGGAGGAACGTGTCGACGGCCGGGTTCGTGATTGTCATGTCGGTGTCCTCACCGGGGTCGTGACCGCTCGGGTCGTCCGTCGTTCGGTCCTGTGCGGTCCGCGCCGCGGCGCGGCCGGATCGCGTGGTGGAGCACACCGGACCGGCCGAGCAGGGTCCCGGCCGTGTCGTGGTCCAGTGGTCGTGCGGTGGTGCCGTCGGGTGGTGCCGAGGGGAGCGGGCGCGGTGCGCCCTACCGCCAGTCCTGCGCGAAGCGGTCCAGCTCCGCCTGGTCCAGCGTGATCAGCGGCTCCTCGGCGTCGGCCGCGGCGTCGGCCGGCGGCGGGGCGAGTTCCCCGACCGCCGCGGCGATCGCGGCCACGGTCCTGTGGGCGAACACGTCCCGCGGAGCGACGTCCAGGCCCGCCTCGCGCGCCAGGGTGACCAGCTTGATCGAGACGATGGAGTCGCCGCCGAGGTCGAAGAAGCTGTCGTCGGCCCCGACCCGCTCCACGCCGAGGGCCTCGGCGAACAGGGAGCACAGCAACTCCTCGCGCGGGGTGCCCGGCGCCCGTCCCTCCGGCCCGGCGGAGAACTCCGGCGCGGGCAGCGCGTTCGGGTCGAGCTTGCCGCTCGCGGTCCTCGGCAGCCGGTCCAGGACGACGACCGCCGCGGGCACCATGTGCTCGGGCAGCGCCTCGGCGGCCCGCCCGCGCAGCAGGACCGGGTCGGGCACGGCACCGGCGGCCGGGGCGGCGTACGCCACCAGCTGCCGGTGGCCGGGCCGGTCCTCGCGGACGACGACCACGGCCTGCGCGACCGCGGGGTCCTCGGCGAGCACGGCTTCGATCTCGCCGGGCTCGATGCGGAAACCGCGCACCTTGACCTGGTGGTCGACCCGGCCGAGGAACTCGAGGGTGCCGTCGGCACCCCGGCGGGCGAGGTCGCCGGTGCGGTACATGCGCGTCCCGGGCGGGCCGAACGGGTCGGCGACGAAACGCCCGGCGGTCGGCCCGGGGCGGCCCAGGTATCCGCGCGCCAGGCCCTCGCCGGCCACGTACAGCTCACCGGGCACGCCCGTCGGCACCGGCTGCAGTGCGTCGTCCAGCAGGTACACGCGGGCCCCGGCGACGGGCTCGCCCAGCGGCGGGCGGCCCCGGCCGCTCAGCGGGCGGCTCATCGTCGCCATGACGGTCGCCTCGGTCGGGCCGTAGGCGTTGACCATCCGGCGCCCGGACGACCAGCGTTCCACCAGGTCGGGCGGGCAGGCCTCGGCCCCGACCACCAGGGTCGTGCCCGGCGGCAGCGCGTCCTCGGGGAGCACGGCGAGGGAGGACGGCGGCAGCAGCAGGGCCGTCACGCCGTGCCGGGCCACCGTGGCCGCCAGCGCCGGGCCGGGCAGCAGCTCGTCGGCCGGCGCGGTGACCGCGCACGCCCCGGTCAGCAGGGCCGTCGCCAGCTCCCACACCGAGGCGTCGAAGCTCGGCGAGGCGAACAGCAGCACCCGCTCGTCCGCGCGCAGGCCCAGACCGGCGCGCTGCTGGGCGACCAGGGCCGCGATCCCGAGGTGCGGCACCTGCACGCCCTTGGGACGGCCGGTCGACCCGGAGGTGTAGATCACGTACGCGGTGTGCGCGGGCCTGAGCGGCGCCACCCGGTCGGCGTCCGTCAGGTCGGTGCCGCTCAGGGCGTCGTCCACCGGCGTCGTGGCGAGGCAGCGCGTGCGCACCGCGCCCACCGCGGCCGGCAGGTCCGCCGCGCCCGGCGCGGTCAGCACCAGGGCGGGCCGGGCGTCGCCGACGATGTGCCGCAGCCTCTCCGGCGGATAGCCGGGGTCCAGCGGCAGGTAGGCGGCGCCCGCCTTGAGCACGGCCAGGACCGCGGTCACCGACTCCGCCGACCTCGGCAGCGCCACACCCACGACGTCCTCCGGGCCGATGCCCTCGGCCGCCAGCTCCCGCGCCAGCCGGTTGGCCCGCTCGTTCAGCTCGCCGTACGACAGGCTGTGCTCCCCGTCGATCACGGCGACGGCGCCGGGCCGCTCCCGCACCCGCTCCTCGAACAGCGCCGGGAAGGTGTCCGGCCCCGGGTGGGCGGGGCCCTCGGCGGCGGCGAGCAGCGCGGTCCGCTCCCCGGCCGTCAGCAGGTCCAGCCGGCCCAGGGGCGCCGACGGGTCGGCCAGGAAGCCGTCCAGGGCCGCCCGGACCCGGGTGAGCAGGGCGGCGCCCTCCTCCGCGGTGAACAGGTCGGCGCGGTAGCTGAGTTCGAGGCTCAGCCGCTCGCCGGGCACCACCACCAGGTTCAGCGGATAGTGCGAGGCGCCCGGCACGGGCTCCTCGTCCACCGTCATGCGCAGCCCCGGCACCTGCTGCTGGACGGCCTCACCGTCGAACGGCGCGCTCGCGAAGTCCAGTACGGTGTCGAAGAGTTCACCCGCCCCGAGGGACCGCTGCACCTCGGTCAGCCCGAGGTGCTGGTACGGCCGCAGCCCGGCCTGCTGCTCCTGGAGGCCCGTCAGCAACGCGCCGACCGGCCGGGCCGGGTCGAGGCGCACGCGCACCGGGACGGTGTTCATGAGCAGGCCCACGATGTCCTCGGAGCCGGGCAGTTCCGCCGGGCGGGCGGCGGTGGTGGCACCGAACACGACGTCGTCGCGGCTCAGCAGCCGGCCCAGGACGACCGCCCAGGCACCCTGCACCAGGGTGTTGAGGGTCAGCCCCGCGCCGCGGGCACCGGCGACGAGCTCGGCGGTCCGTTCCGCGTCGACGGTGTGCGTCACCAGGTGCGGCACGCCGGCCGTGGCGGCCTCCGCGTCCGGGGACACCAGGGTGGGCTCGTCGAACCCGGCCAGCGCCTCGCCCCAGGCCCGGACCGCCGCGTCGCCGTCCTGCGCGCCGAGCCAGCGCACGAAGTCGGTGAACTGCGCCGGTGCCGGCGCCGGGTGGGTGCCGCCGCGGGCGTAGGCGGCGAACAGGTCGCGGAAGAACAGCGGCAGGGACCAGCCGTCGAGCAGCGCGTGGTGGTGCGACACCACCAGCAGGTGGTCGTCGTCCGCGAAGCGGACCAGCGTGACCCGCAGCAGCGGAGGCTCGTCCAGGTCGAAGCGGAGCGTCCGCTCGTCGGCCAGCAGCTCCGCGACCCGGGTCCGCCGCTTCTCCTCGTCCATGCCGCCCAGGTCGATCTCGCGCCAGGGCGTGCGGACGTCCTCGTGCACCAGCTGCACCAGGCGGCCGGAGCCGAGCAGCCGGAAGGAGACCCGCAGCGCGGTGTGCCGGGCCAGGACCGCGTCACAGGCCGCGCGCAGCACCGCCGGGGACAGGGTGCCGGTGAGCCGTACGGGCGCCTGCGCGGTGTAGACGTCGACCCCGTCCGCGGCCAGCATCGCGTGGAAGTGCATGCCCTGCTGCAGCGGTGTCGGCGGCAGCGCCTCGGTGTACGGGCGTCCCGGCGCGTCCAGTTCCGCCAGCTCGGCCTCGGTCAGGGTGATCGGCGGCCCGGCCGGGACGGCCGGCGCGTCCGGCTCGGGACCGGCGTCCCCGGCCGCCTCGGCGAGGGCGGCCACGGTCCTGTGGACGAACACGTCCCTGGCGTTGACCGCGAGCCCGGCCCGGTGCGCGCGGGCGGCGAGCTGCATGGCGGTGATGGAGTCGCCGCCGAGGTCGAAGAAGCTGTCGTCGACGCCGATCCGCTCCCGGCCCAGCACCTCGGCGAACACGTCGTGCAGGATCCGCTCCCGCTCCGTGGACGGCGGCCGGTAGGCGCCCGCCGCCTCGAACCGGGGCTCGGGCAGCGCTTGCCGGTCCACCTTGCCGTTGGGCGTGAGCGGGAAGGCCTCGACGGTCATGACCAGCGCCGGGACCATGTACGCGGGCAGCCGCTCGGCGACGGCGGCGCGCAGCACGTCGGGACGCACCTCGGCACCGGCCGCGGGGCGCACGTAGCCCACGATCCGCCGCACACCGGCCGCGTCCTCGGAGACCGCCGCCACCGCCCGGTCCACCGACGCGTCGGCGGCGAGGGCGGCCTCGATCTCGCCGAGCTCGACGCGGTGCCCGCGGATCTTCACCTGGAAGTCGGACCGGCCGCGGTACTCCACCACCCCGTCCGGCCGGCGCAGCCCCAGGTCACCGGTGCGGTACATGCGCGCGCCCGGCTTGCCGAAGACGTCGGCGACGAAGCGCTCGGCCGTCGCCGCCGGGCGGCCCAGATAGCCGCGTGCCACCCCGCCGCCGGCGATGTACAGCTCGCCGACGACCCCGTCCGGGACCGGACGCAGGAAGGCGTCCAGGACGTAGACGCGGGTGTTGTCGGCCGGGGCGCCGATGGCCGGGCCGGCCACGGCGCCGCCGTGCCACAGCATGGCGTCCACGGTGCACTCGGCCGGGCCGTACAGGTTGTACACCGACAGGTCCGGCACCGTGTGCAGCGTCTCCCACAGGTCGGCGCCCACCTCTTCGCCGCCGAGGGCCAGGACGCGGACCCGGTGCCCCTGCCCGGACGCCTCGAACATGCCGGCCGCGAGCAGCTGGCGGGCCACCGACGGCGTGGTGTCGACGACGTCGACGGCCGCACGGGCCGCGAGGCCGGCCAGGGCGACGGCGTCCTTGCGCACGTCGTCGTCGACCAGCAGCAGCTCGTGCCCGCCGACCATCCACAGCAGCTGGCTCCAGGAGGCGTCGAAGCCGAGGGAGTTGGTCAGCGCCGCGCGCAGCGTCCGGCCCCCGGCACGCTCCCGCTCCGGTTCGAAGAAGTTCGCCCGGTGGCTGTGGAACATGTTGACCAGGTTGCGGTGCTCGACCGCGACCCCCTTGGGCCGGCCGGTCGAGCCCGAGGTGTGGATCACGTACGCCAGGTGCCCCGGTCGCAGCGGCCGCGGACGGTCGGCGTCCGTGAGGTCCGAGGCGTCCTCGGGCAGCACGGCCCCGGCGAGGTCCAGCGTCCGCCCGGGCACCGGCGGCGCGGTCGCCGCGTCGGTCAGCACCAGCACCGGCCGGGCCTCCGCGCAGATCGCCGCGATCCGCTCGGCCGGGTGGCCGGTGTCGATCGGCAGATAGCCGGCGCCCGACTTCAGGACCGCCAGGATCGCCACCACCGCGTCCACGGTGCGCGGCAGCGCCACGCCGACCAGCAGGCCGGGGCCCGCCCCCTCGGCGACCAGCAGCCGCGCCAGCCGGTTGGCCTCGGCGTTGAGCGCGGCGAAGGTCAGGCTGGTGGCGCCGTCCCCGACGGCCACCGCGTCCGCGGTGGCCCTGACCTGCTCCTCGAACACCTCGGGCAGCGTCCGTTCCGGGAGGGTCACGGTCCGCCCGGAGCACGTGCGCAGGAGTTCCTCGCGCTCGGCCGGGAAGCACAGCGGCAGCCGCCCCGCGGGGACGTCGGGCTCCTCGGCGATGTCGCGCAGCAGCCCGCACAGCCGGCCCAGCAGCCCGGACGCGGCTTCCGCGGTGTACACGTCCTCGCGGTGGTTGAGCTCCAGCCGCAGCCCCTCACCGGGGTGCACGGCGAGGCTCAGCGGGTAGTGGGTGCCCTCGAAGGCGTCGTCGACGACGTCACGCAGCAGCGTCACGCCGAGACCGGGCACCTCGGCGCCGTGGACGGCGCTGTCGACGGGGACGTTCTCGAAGGCCACGGTGGTGTCGAACAGCTCCGTCACGCCCGCGGCGCGGTGGATGTCGGCCAGGCCCAGGTACTCGTGCCGGGTCAGCGCCGTCTGCTCGTCCTGGAGACGGGCGAGCAGCGCGGCCACCGGCTCGGCCGGGTCGATCCGCACCCGGGCGGGCACCGTGTTCATCGTCAGGCCCACCATCCGCTCGCTGCCCGGCAGTTCGGGCGGGCGGCCGGCGACCGTACTGCCGTGGACCACGTCCCGGCTGCCCGTCAGCACCGACAGCAGCAGCGCCCAGGCGCCCTGCACGACGGTGTTCGGGGTGAGTCCGCGGGAGCGGGCCGTCGCCGTCAGCCGTGCCGTGTCCGCCGGGGACAGCTCCGCGACGGCGCGCCGCTGGGCCCGGGCCGGCCCGCCGTGCCCGGACGGGCCCGCGACCAGCGTCGGCCCGTCCAGCCCGGCCAGTGCCGACCGCCACGCCCGCTCGGCCTCCTCGCGGTCCTGTGCCGCGAGCCAGCCGAGGTAGTCCCCGAACGGCACCGCGGGCTCCAGCGCGTCGGCCGAGCCGCCGTCCCGGTAGATCCGGAACAGGTCGGCCAGCAGCAGCGGCAGGGACCACCCGTCCAGCAGGATGTGATGGTGCGTCAGCAGCAGGACGTGCCGCTCGGCGGAGAGCCGGACGAGGGTGAAGCGCAGCAGCGGCGGCCGGGCCATGTCGAAGCGCCGCGCCCGGTCGTCCGCGAGCAGCCGGGTCAGCCGCAGCCGCTGCTCGTCCGCGCCGAAGCCGGAGAAGTCGACCTCCTCCCAGCCGGGTTCCGCGGTCCGCGCGACGGCCTGCACGGCCTCACCCGAGCGGCGCCGCAGGAACCCCGCCCGCAGGCTCGCGTGCCGGGCGGTCACGGCGGCGGTGGAGCGGCGCAGCGCCGCGGTGTCGAGCGCGCCGGTCAGCTCCAGGGGCGTCTGCACGGTGTAGAAGTCGACGGCGGGCGCCGAGCCGTCGCCCTCGTCGAACAGGGCGTGGAAGAGCATGCCCTGCTGCAACGGGGTCAGCGGCAGCACCGCTTCCAGAGAAGTCTGTTTCACAGTGTCCCCCACTGGGCTTCGAGCTCGTCGAGTTCGTCCGCGTCGAGCCGCACCAGGCTCTCGGCGCGCGGTGCCGCGGCCCCGGGACCGGTGTCCCGGGCCACCTCGGCGAGCCGCGCGATGGTCTTGTGACCGAAGATGTCCCTGGCGGTGAGGGTCAGACCCGCCCGGTGGGCCCGGGCCGCCAGACGGGTGGCGGTGACGGAGTCGCCGCCGAGGTCGAAGAAGCTGTCGTCGACGCCGATCCGCTCCCGGCCCAGCACCTCGGCGAACACGTCGTGCAGGAGACGCTCCCGCTCCGTGGACGGCGGCCGGTAGGCGCTCGCCGCCTCGAACCGCGGCTCGGGCAGCGCCTTGACGTCGACCTTGCCGCCGGGCGTGCGCGGGAAGGCGTCCAGCACCGTCACCGCCGCCGGGACCATGTACGCGGGCAGCCGCTCCCCGGCGTGGGCGCGCACGGCCACCGCGTCCGGCCGCGTCGCCGCACCGGCCGTCGGCACCACGTACGCCACCAGCTGCCGCACCCCGGTCCCGGACTCGCGGACGACGACCACGGCCCCGCCGACGCCCGGCGCCCCGGTGAGGACGCCCTCCACCTCGCCGGGCTCGATGCGGAAGCCGCGCACCTTCACCTGGCTGTCGGCACGGCCCAGGTAGACCAGGCCGCCGTCGGCCGCCCAGCGGGCCAGGTCGCCGGTGCGGTACATGCGGGTGCCGGGCGGCCCGTAGGGGTCGGCGACGAAACGCTCGGCCGTCGTGCCCGGCCGGGCGAGGTAGCCCCGGGCGAGGCCGTCACCGCTCAGGTACACCTCGCCGGGAACCCCGGGCGGCACCGGGCGCAGCGCGGCGTCCAGCAGCCGTACCCGTGTGCCGGGCACCGGGCGGCCCATCGGCGGCACGGTCCGGCCGGAGAGCGGGCCCGTCTGGGTGGCGATGACCGTCGACTCGGTGGGGCCGTAGGCGTTGACCATGTGCCGGCCCGGCGACCAGCGGGCCACCAGCTCCGGGGAGCACGCCTCGGCGCCCACCACCAGGTCGGTGCCCTCGGGCAGCGCGTCCTCCGGGAGTGCCGCCAGCACCGACGGTGCCAGCAGCAGGCAGGTCACGCCCAGCTCGGCCACCAGGCCGGCCAGCGGCGGCCCGGGCACGAGCCGCTCGCCCGGCGCGACCACGGCCGCGGCCCCGGTGAGCAGGGCCGTCGTGAGCTCCCACACCGAGGCGTCGAAGCTCGGCGAGGCGAACTGCAGCACCCGGCTGCCCGGCCGCAGGCGCAGCCGGTCCCGCTGGCCCCGGACCAGCGCGCCCAGGCCGGTGTGCGTGACGACGACGCCCTTGGGCCGGCCGGTCGAGCCCGAGGTGTAGATGACGTACGCCGGATGCCCGGGGGCCAGCGGCGCACGGCGGTCCGCGTCGGTCAGGTCCGCGTCGGTCAGGTCGGCGTCGGCCGGGTCGGCGGTGGGCAGGTCGGCGGTGGCCGGGTCCGCGTCCGGCGGGCCGGTGACGGCCTCGTCGTCCACGTACAGCCGGGGCACCCCGGGCGCGAGCGTCGGGTCGTCCGCATCGCGGGTGGTCAGCACCAGCAGCGGCCGGGTGTCGTCGAGCATCGCGGTCAGGCGGGCCCGCGGATAGCCGAGGTCGACCGGCAGATAGGCCGCGCCCGACTTCAGCACCGCCACCACCGCGGTCAGGGCGGCGGCGCCGCGCGGCACGGCCACCGCCACCAGGCCCTCGGGTCCGGCACCGCGGGCCACCAGCGCCCGCGCCAGCCGGTTGGCGCGGGCGTTGAGCCCGGCGTAGTCCAGGGACCCGGCGGGGGAGAGGACCGCGAGGGCGCCAGGGGCGCGGCGGACCTGCTCCTCGAACAGCTCCGGGAAGGTGCGCGGCGGCACGCCCCCGGGCCCTTCCCCCGCGGCGAGCACCGTCGCCCGCTCGGCCTCCGTCAGGACCTCGGTCCGCGCCAGCGGGAGGTGTTCCGGGGCGGCCAGGAACCGGGACAGGAACGCGGTGAACCGGAGCCGGTGCTCCTCCAGTTCGGCAGGGGAGTAGCGGTCGGGGTTCGCCTCGAAGGACACCCGGGCGCCGGTGCCGTCCGGATGCGGATGGCAGGTGATGTTCAGGTCGGTGACCGGCCCGCCGGACAGCGTCGTCAGGGTCGCCTCGCGGCCCCTGAAGGCCGTCTCCGAGCCGGCGGGCATGATGTTGACGAGCACCCCGTACAACTGCTCGCCGCTGCCCAGCAGTCTCAGGTCGCGCCGCAGCTCGTCATAGGGGTAGCGCTGGTGCGTCAGCAGCTCGCCGAGCCGGCGGCCGACCTGCCGGACCAGGGCGGTGCGCCCCTGGTCCGGACGGACGGACAGCCGCAGCGGCAGCGTGTTCGACAGCATGCCGGGCGCGTTGCGCGACCTCTGGCCCAGCCGGGCGGTGACCGGCACCCCGATCGTGAGGTCCTCGGCCCCCGTCATGCCGTGGAGGTAGGCGGCGACCGCCGACAGCAGCGCCACCGTCCACGGCGCGCGGGCCGCCCGGCCGGCCGTGTGCAGCTCCGCCAGCTCGGCCGGGGACAGCTCGGCCGACGCGGACAGGGCGCGCGGCGCGGCACCCGTGGGCACGCCCGGGGCGAGGCTCGCGGTCTCGGGACGGTCGGCGAACGTGTCGTTCCAGTACCGCCGGTCGTCCGTGTACTCCTGTGAGGCGCGGTAGTCCGCCTCCTCCGCAAGCAGCGCCCGCAGCGTGTCCAGCGGCTCGCCGGCCGGTTCCGTGCCGGTGGCCAGCGCCTCGTAGTGCGTGGCGATGCGGCGCGAGTGCAGCACCGACCCGAACGCGTCGGACAGCACGTGATGGCTGCGCTGGTACCACAGGTGGTGGTCGGGCCCCACCCGCATCAGCACATGGGCGGACAGGGCGTCCTTCGTCAGGTCCAGCGCGGTGGACCGGTCGCCGTCCACCAGCGCCCTCGCCACGGCGAACGGGTCCGGCTCACCGGTGAGGTCGAGCTCGCGCCAGGTGGAGCAGCCCGGTGCCACCGGACGCTGGAACACGCCGTCCGGACGCTCGACGAACTCCACGTCGAAGGTGGCGCTCTCCGCCTCCGACCGGCGGACCGCGCGCCGCAGCAGGTCGCCCTCCAACGGGCCGCGGACCTCCATGACGGCCACGGTGTTGTAGGCCGGATTGCCGGGGTCCAGGCCCTGGGCGTGGAAGACCCCCAGCTGGGCCGCGGTGAGCGGCAGCAGGCCGGGGTCGGCGGGCAGGTCGCCGTCGCGTGGTGTCATCTGGTTCGTAACCGCTCTCGTGGACTTCCGGGAACCGCCGGGCGCCGCCCGCGGTCGTCCGGGCCTTCCGGAGGATGCCGGTGGACGGTGCGGCGCCACCGCGCGAGCACCCTTCTCGTCGCCGCGCAGGTGGGCCGGCATCCTGCTCGATGCTGCACGGGCCGTTCGCCGGTCACCAGGCAACCGACCGGCAATCGCTGTTGCTGGTGTAACTGCCGCCCCGCCCGCGCGAGTTACCGGGCCCCTGCCTGGCACCGCCACCCGGGGGGCGGTGAGGCTGGCGGTCGCCGGGCGCGACGCCCGCCCTCGGGCGGTCCGCCGAGCCCCGGGCATCCCGTGTCAGCACGACATCCCGGAGAGGACGAGCAGTTGGGAATCGGGGACCGAGGCCTGCTCGACTGGCTGGACGACGCGTCCGCCGAGCGCGGCCTGTACTACGCCAACCGCGGCGACGGCTGGGACTTCTGGTCCTACCGGGACCTGCGGGACCTGGTGCTGCGCACCGCCGCGGCCCTGCGGGCGCGAGGGGTCGGGGACGGTGACGTGGTGGCGCTGGTGCAGCGCTCCGGTCCCGGCTTCGTCGCGACCTTCTTCGGCGCACTGGCCGCGGGCGCCACGCCCTGCACCATCGCCCCGCCGTTCGCCTTCCAGCGGGCCGACGAGTACGAGCGGCACGCCGCGCACCTCCTCGGCACCGTGCGGCCCCGGATCGCCGTGTGCGACGAGGAGTCGCAGGAACGCGTCCGCAAGGTCGCCGCCGTGACCGACCTGCCGGAACCGGTGGTCTTCGACGAACTCGTCGCCGGTGCGGAGCCGTTGGACGGCCCGCTGCCCCTGCCGGAGACCGCGCTGGTGCAGTTCACCTCGGGCTCCAGCGGCTTCTCCCGGGGCGTACGGATCTCCGCCGAGGCCCTGCGCACCAACCTCACGGGGATGCGCCGCTGGCTGGGCTGCGCCCCGGAGCTTCCCGGCGATCAGCTGGCTGCCGGTCCACCATGACATGGGCCTGGTCGGCTTCCTGCTCAACGTCGTCGTCACCGGCTTCGACGGGCACATGCTCCAGCCGGACGACTTCATCCGCTCGCCGCAGCGCTATCTGCGGCGGATCAGCGAGCAGCGCATCGCCATGACGGCCATGCCCAACTTCGGCCTCTCCTACATCCTGCGCCGGGTCCGCCCGGCCGACCTCGAGGGCCTGCGGTTCGACTCGCTGCGCTGCGTCATCATCGGTGCCGAACGCATCGACCCGAAGGTGCTGGACGACGTCCAAGCCCTGCTCGGCCCGCACGGCCTCGACCGCGGCGCCCTGCTGCCCGCCTACGGCAGCGCGGAGGCCACCCTCGCCGTGACCGGACTGGCGCCCGGCGAGGGCTGGTCGACGCGCGAGCCGGACGAGGGCGACGCCGGGTCCCTCGCCGGCACGGTGGTCGTGGGCTGCGGCCGGCCGCTCGAGGACCGTACGGTCACCATCGTCTCGGAGGACGGGGACGCCCTGCCGGACGGGCAGGTCGGCGAGATCGTGGTCAGCGGCGTGTCCATCGCCGAGGGCTACGTCGGTGACGCCGGCACCGCGTCCGGCACCAGCATCGGCGACCGGCTGCGGACCGGCGACGCGGGATTCCTGCGCGACGGGCAGCTCTTCGTGATCGGCCGGCTCGGTGACGGGCTGAAGGTCAACGGCAAGATGGTGTTCGCCGAGAGCCTGGAGACGCTGCTGCACCAGCGCGGCATCCCCGAGCGCCGGGTCGCGGTGCTGCTCGGCGTCCGCGACGGCAGACCGACCGGCGTGGCCGTCTTCGCGGGGGTCCAGGACGGCTGGCGGCGCGCCGCCCACGAGGTGCTGTCCGAGTGGCTGGGCGACGCCGGACTCCTCGCCGTCGAGGTCCCGCGCGGCGGCATCGCCGTCACCTCCAGCGGCAAGCCCAGGCGCCGGGTGATCTGGAAGGCGCTGTGCGGCGGGACGTACGAGGAGACCGTCCGGCCGCTGACGGCCGAGGACGACTGACGGAGAGAAACGGGCGGGGGCGGTGGAGGGACGAGGTCCCTCCACCGCCCCCG
This sequence comes from Streptomyces sp. 63XJN7_1_ISO-PGPR-S23-121, assembly GCF_056173025.1. Classification (NCBI taxonomy): domain Bacteria; kingdom Bacillati; phylum Actinomycetota; class Actinomycetes; order Kitasatosporales; family Streptomycetaceae; genus Streptomyces; species Streptomyces sp. 63XJN7_1_ISO-PGPR-S23-121. The sequence continues at coordinate 2,160,125 of NZ_CM149653.1, forward strand.
CACCGTCGTACCCCGCGCCGGCCACGCCCCGACCGACCGCGGGGCCCATGGACGGGCTCGGCACGGGTTGGCCGGTCCGCGGTCGGGTTCCTCGCGCCTCCGTGCACGTACGGGTTGCGTGCGGGTTGGCCGGTCCGCGGTCACGTCCCTCGCGCACCCGCGCCCCCACGGCCTCCCGACGGAGCTCCGGGCCACGGATCACGTGCCGGAACGCCACCGGCCGCCCCGGATCGGTCCGGGGCGGCCGGTGGGGTCGCGCGGTGGCCGGCACGGCGGCCGCGGGTCAGCGGACCGCGGCCATCGTCTCCGCCCGCACCAGGTTCTCCGCGACCAGCAGTTCCTTCACCTTGTCCGACAGCATGCCGAGCTGCCGCAGCACGTGGATGACCTGCTGGAACAGCAGCTGCCGGTACGTGGCCATCATCGGGTTGCTCCGCGCGAACCGCACGCCCATCTCCACGTCCAGGTCCATGCGCTCCCACAGCTCCCGCAGCATGAACCGGCGCGACATCAGCCGGATCGCCTCCAGCAGGAAGTCCTCCCGGTCGCGCAGCTCCGCCGAGGTCACCTGCTGGTACATGCCGGTGAGCGCGGTGACGCCGAAGGCGATGTGCCGGGCCTCGTCGGCCGCCACCATCCGCGTGATCTGCCGGATCAGCGGATCACCGAAGCCGCTGCTGGCCAGTCGCAGCCCGGTGATGGCCAGGCCCTCCATGACCACCTGCATGCCGAGGTAGACGATGTCCCAGCGGGACTCCGACAGCACGTCGTGCAGCAGGGTCCCGAGGCCCGGGTTGACCGGGTACACCACCCCCAGCTTCTCGTCCATGTAGCGCGCGAACGCCTCCACGTGCCGCGCCTCGTCGGCGACCTGGGAGGCGGCGTAGGTCTTGGCGTCCATGTCGGGCACGGTCTCGACGAGCCGGGCCGTCGTCACCAGCGCACCCTGCTCCCCGTGGAGGAACTGGCTGCACATCCACGCCTGGTACTCCCACCGGAAGCGGGTGAGCAGCTCCGGCGGCACCGGGCTGCCCTCACCGACCACGAACGACGCGAGTTTCGCGCCGTTCTCCTCGGTCAGGTCGGAACCGAAGCGGACGTCGTAGTCCCAGTCGATGTCGGTCGTGGCGTTCCACTGGGAGGCCTTGTTCTTCTCGTACAGGCTCCACACACGGCTGTCTCGCTTGCCGTAGTCCCAGTTCAGGCAGGACCGGGTGAGGCTCTCCACTTCCATCAGGTCCGCCTTGACGGATTCCAGGGTGAAGAACGTCGGGTCGGCCGCCTCGTCAGGAAGGGTGGTCATCGTGAAGGAGATCCCCTCAGGGCACATGAGCAGGATTGTCCCGTCGATCCTCACCGCCCGGTGCCCCCGCGGGCCAGGCAGACCCCGGGCAACTGGGCGGCAGAGGTGTTGCCGGTCGGTGTGCCTGGCACCGGTCGCCCCCGGCCGCCCACCATCGTCCCCGCGGGCCACCACCCGGAAACCGCCGGCCGACGAAGGAGCGGGATGCGAACCGATGCCGCCGCACGACCCACCCACCCCGCGCACACCCAGAAGCGCGGTGCGGGCAGTCCGTGGATCGTCGGCCGGGTGTCGGCACCCGACGCCCGTCTGAGGCTGATCTGCCTGCCGCAGGCGGGCGGAAGCGCAGCGTCGTTCGCGCCCTGGCGGCTCATCCCGCCGCCGGGCGTGGAGCTGGCCACCGTGGAACTGCCCGGCCGGGGCGTCCGCAGCGCCGAACCGCTGCCCGACACCCTGGAGGAGCTCGCCGACGCCGTGCTCGACGGCATCGCCGGTGAACTCCGCACCCCCTACGCCCTGTTCGGCCACAGCTTCGGCGCACTGGTCGGCTACGAACTCGCCGTCCGCATCCGCCGCCGCGGCCTCACCCCGCCCGCCGCGCTGCTGGTCTCCGCCTCCCGCGCCCCGCACGTCCGGGTGCTCCGGCGGGTCACCGACCGCGACGACGAGGGTCTGCTCACCTGGCTCGAGGGGTTCGGCGGCTTCCCGCCCGAACTGCACCGCTACCCCGCCTACCTGCGGTACGCCGTGCGCACGGTCCGCCGCGACCTGGCCCTGGCCGAGGCGTACACGGCCCCCGGCCCCGCACCCGCCGGCTGCCCCGTGCACGTGTTCGGCGGCGCCGACGACACCCTGGTGAGCCCGCAACGGCTGGAGGGCTGGCGGGAGTGCGCCGACGGCGAGTTCACCCTGCGGCTGCTGCCCGGGGGCCACGACTACCCGTTCACCCACGCCGCTCCCACGCTCGACGCCCTCGTGCGGACGCTCGGCCCGCTCGCCCGGCCGGCTCCCCGTCCCTGATCCGCCGGCCAGACCCCGCCCGGGCGAGCGCGTCGCCGTACGCGCCGCCGACCGCTTCCGGGAAGACCTCACAGTGAAGACCAACGCCGCCCCGCAGGACCCTCGGCCGTCGCAGCCGGCACCGCCCGCGCAGCCGACGCCGCAGAGCACCGTCCCCTCCCCGATCGAGGCCGCGCTGCCGCTCACCCCGCTGCAGGAGGGCATGCTCTTCCACGCCCTGTACGACCCCGACGGCGCGGACGTCTACACCGTCCAGGCACCCTTCGAGCTGACCGGCGCTCTCGACGCCGACGCGCTCAGGGCCGCCTGCGCGGACACGCTCGCCGGGCACACCGCGCTGCGGGCCGGTTTCCGCGAGCGCACCGGCGGCCGGCCCGTGCAGCTGATCCGCCGCACCGCCACCACGGCCTGGACCTCGCTCGACCTCGCGGGCGAGGAGGACGCCGTCCGCGTCGAGAGGCTGGTCGCCTTCCTGGAGGACGAGCGGCGCCGGCGCTTCGACATGGCGGACCCGCCGCTGATCCGGTTCGCGCTCGTCCGGCTCGCCGAGGACCGGCACGCGTTCGTGCTGACGTACCACCACATCCTGCTGGACGGCTGGTCGGTGCCGCTCGTGCTGGAGGATCTGTTCACCCGGTACCACCACCACGCCGCGGGCGACGGCACCGTCACCGGCGCCCCCTTCACGCCCCTCGCCGACTACCTGCGCTGGCTGTCCCGGCAGGACCGGGCCGCCGCCGAACGGGCCTGGGGCGAGGCCCTGGCCGGACTGGCCGAGCCGACGCTCGTCGCGCCGGGCGCCGCCGAGGGCGGCGACGGAACGCTGCCCGGACTGGTCCGCGTCACCCTGCCCGAGGACACCAGCCGCGCGCTGGAACGGGCCGCGCGCCGGCACGGCCTCACCCTCAACTCCGTCGTCCAGGGCGCCTGGGCGCTGCTGCTGGCCCTGCTCACCGGGCGCGACGACGTGGTGTTCGGGCAGACCGTGCACGGGCGCCCGGCAGGCCTGCCCGGCGCCGACCGGATCGTGGGCCTGCTGATGAACACCGTGCCCGTGCGGGCGCGGATCGACCCCGCGGAGCCGCTGGCCGCGCTCTTCGCGCGGATCCAGGACGAGCAGCTCGCCCTCGCCCCGCACCAGCACCTCGGGCTGACCGAGGTGCGGCGCCTGGCCGGCCACGGCACGCTGTTCGACACCGCCACCAGCTTCGGCGACGCGCCCCTGGGCTGGGATGCCCTCGGCGACGCCGTCCCCGGCCTGCGCGTCGCCCCCCTGCGCCAGACCGAGGGCGGGGACCGGGACGCCGCGGGCGCCGGCGACGTTCCCGGCGGGCAGGAGGTCACCGGCGCCACGCACTACCCGCTCAGCGTCGTCGCCCTCGCCGGCCCCCGGCTGAGCCTCCACCTCAGCTACCGCAAGGACCTGTTCGACGACGACCGCGTGGAGCTGGTCGCCTCCCGGCTGCGGCTGCTGCTCGACGGCTTCGCGCAGGACCCCACGACCCCCGTCGCCCGTCTGCCCCTGCTGACCGCGCCGGAGCGCCGGAAGGTGCTCGACGGGTGGGGCCGCGGCTCCGGCACGTCCCCCGCGCCGGTACCGCTGACCCGGCGGTTCGCCGAGCAGGTGCGCCGCACCCCGGACGCCCCGGCCGTGACCGACGCCGCACGCACGCTCACCTACCGGGAGCTGGACGACGCGGCCGGCCGGCTGGCCCGGCTGCTCACCGAACGGGGCGTCACCCGCGGCGACCTGGTGGCCGTCGTCCTGCCGCGTGGCACCGGCCTGATCGTGGCACTGCTCGCCGCGCTGAAGGCCGGCGCCGGGTACGTGCCGGTCGACCCCGGCCACCCGGCGGAGCGCATCGCCTTCCTGCTCGACGACGCCGCACCCGCCGCCGTGGTCTGCGCCGACGCCGGCCACCCCGCCCTCGCCGGCCGTCCGTCGACGGTCCCGCTCGGCGACCCGGCCGTCCGGGCGGCGCTGGCCGCGTTCGACGGGCCCGCCCCCGACGCCGAGGTGCGGCCCGGGGACACCGCCTACGTCATCTACACCTCCGGCTCGACCGGCCGCCCCAAGGGCGTGGTCGTCGAGCACCGCACGGTCGACGGCTACCTCGCCTTCGCCCGCGCCGCCTACCCCGGACTGGCCGACCGGGCGCTGGTGCACTCGCCGCCGTCGTTCGACCTGACCGTCACCGGCATCCTCGGTCCCCTGACCGCGGGCGGCCTGGTCCACGTCGTGGACCTGACCGACGTCGATGCCCCGGCCGGCGCAGGGGCCCCGCCGCCCGCCTTCGTCAAGGCCACCCCCAGCCACCTGCCGGTGCTCGTCGCCTCCTCCGACTGGTACTCGCCCACCGGGCAACTCGTCCTCGGCGGCGAGCAGCTCACCGGCGAGGCCCTGGCCGAGTGGCGCGCCGGCCACCCCGGCGTGACGGTCGTCAACGAGTACGGCCCGACCGAGGCGACCGTCGGCTGCATGGAGTACCGACTGGAGCCCGGCGACCCGCTGCCCCGAGGCGCGGTGCCCATCGGCGGCCCCGTGCCCGCCGCCCGCCTCTACGTCCTCGACCCCTGGCTGCGCCCGGTCCCGCCCGGCGTCCCCGGCGAGCTGTACATCGGCGGCGACGTCCTGGCCCGGGGCTACGCCCGCCGCCCCGGTCTCACCGCGGCCCGCTTCGTCGCAGATCCGTTCGGTGAGCCGGGCGCCCGCATGTACCGCACCGGCGACCTCGCGTGGTGGCGGCCCGACGGCCTCATGGTCTACGCCGGACGCACCGACGACCAGGTCAAGATCCGCGGCCACCGGATCGAACTCGGCGAGGTCGAGGCCGTGATCGGCACCGACCCCGCGGTCGCCCGAGTGGCCGCCGCCGTGCGCGAGGACCGGCGCGGCACACCCCGCCTGGTGGCGTACGTGGTGTCCGGCCCCGGAGGCGACCTGACCGGCCTGGCCGACCGCGTCGCCGAACGGCTGCCCGCCTACATGGTGCCCTCGTCCTTCGTCCCGCTGACCGGGCTCCCGCTCACCCCCAACGGCAAGGTCGACCGAGCCGCCCTGCCCGCGCCCGAGCACGCCCCGGAGCCCGGACGGCCCGAGCGGCCCGCGCCCGCGCGGACCGCACCGGAGACCGTGCCGGCTCCCGCCCCGGACGGCGGTCCGGCCTCGACGCTGGCGGGTCTGTTCGGTCAGGTGCTGGGGCTGGAGGCGGTGGGGGTCGAGGACGACTTCTTCGGTCTCGGTGGTGACTCGATCACGGTGATCCAGCTGGTGGCGCGGGCGCGTGAGGCGGGGGTGCGGCTGACGCCGAAGCAGGTGTTCACGCACCGCACGTCCGCCGCCCTGGCCGCCTCCCTGGGAGAGACCGCGCCGGCGAAGGCCGAACCGGCCGCCTCGGCCTCCGTTCCCGACGACGGTGCCGCCGCGTCGTCGCTGGCGGGTCTGTTCGGTCAGGTGCTGGGGCTGGAGGCGGTGGGGGTCGAGGACGACTTCTTCGGTCTCGGCGGTGACTCGATCACGGTGATCCAGCTGGTGGCGCGGGCGCGTGAGGCGGGGGTGCGGCTGACGCCGAAGCAGGTGTTCACGCACCGCACGTCCGCCGCCCTGGCCGCCTCCCTGGCGGACACGCCGCCGCGGACCGGACCGGAGAAGCCCACCGGCCCGCGGCCCACCGAGGCCACCTCCGCCCCGGCGCCCGCTGCCCCGGCCCCCGCCACCCCGCGGCCCGCCGCCGCCGTCGTCCCCGCCACGCCCCTCATGCGGCGCCTGCACGCACACGGCGGCGGCTACGACGCCTACCACCAGTCCACCCTGCTGCGCGTGCCGCCCGCCCTCGGCACCGACCGGCTGCGCGCCGCCGTGGACGCCGTCCTGGCCCGCCACCAGGCACTGCGCGGACGGCTGCGCGAGGACGGCTCCCTCGCCGTCGACCCGGCCCCCGGCACGATGCCCCCGGGCACCGTGCGGAGGGTCGACGTCACCGCCCAGGCCGCCGGCGACGAGGAGCTGCGCGACCGGATCGCCGCCTGCGCCGCGGAGGACGCCGACGGCCTCGCCCCGCGCGACGGCGCCATGCTGCGGGCCACCTGGTTCGACGCCGGGGACACCCGGCCGGGACGTCTGCTCGTCACCGTCCACCACCTCGCCGTCGACGCGGTGTCCTGGCACATCCTGCTCATGGACCTCTACACCGCCTGGCGCACCGTCGCGTCCGGCGCCCCCGTACGGCTCGGCCCCGTGCCGCTGCCGCTCGCCGAGTGGAGCGGCGCCCTGCACCGGGCGGCGCACACACCGGACGTCCTCGCCGAACTCCCGTACTGGCAGAAGACTCTGGACGCCGGCGGACTCGTCCTCACCGACGCACCCCTGTCGCCGTCCCGGGACATCCAGGCCACCGCCGGCGAGCTGCGCCGCACCCTGCCCGAGGACCTGACCGGCAAGCTCCTCGCCACGGTGCCCACCGCGCTCGGCGCCCGGACGAACGAGGTGCTGCTCACCGCCCTCGCCCTCGCGATGGCCGCCCGGACCCGCCCGGGCCCCGGCGGCACCTCCGTCGTGATCGACGTCGAGGGCCACGGCCGCGAACCGCTCGAGCAGGACGCCGACCTGTCGGAGACCGTCGGCTGGCTCACCTCCCTGTACCCCGTCCGCCTCGACCCGCAGGTCCCCGGCTGGAGCCCCGACGACGCCGACCCGGCGTCCGACGACCGCCTCGGCGAGGCCGTGCGCCGGGTCACGGCCCAGCTCGGGCGGGTGCCGCGCAACGGCCTCGGCTACGGCCTGCTGCGCCACCTCAACCCCGCCACGGAGGCCGGCCTGGCCGGCCTCACGGCACCCCAGCTCTGCTTCAACTACCTGGGCCGGCAGAACGGTTCGGCGTCCGGGGACGAGGACTGGGGCGTCGCGCCCGAGTCCGGCGCGCTGCCGCTCGGTGCCGATCCGCGGATGCCGCTCACCCACGTCGTCGAGGTCGACGCCGCGGTCGAGGAAGGCCCCGACGGCCCCCGGCTCGTCGCCCACTGGCGGTGGGCCCGGCGCCTCCTGACCGACTCCGAGGCGGCGGAACTGGCGGACCTGTGGTTCGCGGCCCTGCGCGCCCTCGTCGTCCACGCCACCGCGCGCCCGGCCCGCGCCGCACAGGACGACGCCGCCGAGCGGACCCGGCTGGCCGCCCGCATCGGAAGCCCCGTCGAGCAGCTCCTGCCGATGACACCCACCCAGGAGGGACTGCTCTTCCACGCCCGCTACGCCGGCGAGGACCTCGACGTCTACACCGTGCAGATCGCCATGGAGACCGAGGGCACCCTGGACGTCGAACGGTTCCGGCGGGCGTGCGACGCCCTGCTGCGCCGCCACCCGATGCTCCGTGCCGCCTTCGTCCAGCGGCGCTCGGGCGAGCCGGTGCAGGCCGTGGCGGAACACGTCCGCATGCCGTGGCGGGTCCACGACCTGACCGGACTGGACGGCCCCGAGCGGGACGCCCGCCGCGCCGCGCTCCTGGACGCCGACCGGCACCGCCGCTTCGACCCCGCCGTGCCGCCGCTGATGCGCTGTACCGTGCTCGCGCTCGCCGAGGACCGGCACGAACTGGTGCTGGCCATGCACCACCTGCTCGCCGACGGCTGGTCCACCTCGCTGCTGCTGCGCGACCTCCTGGCACTCTTCGACGGCGACGGCGACGCCGGGGACCTGCCCGCTCCCGGCCGCTACCGCGACCACCTGGACTGGCTCGCCGCGCAGGACCGGGACGAGGCACGCACCGCCTGGACCGAGGCACTGACCGGCCTGCCCGGCCCCACCCTGGTGGGCCCCGGCCGCGACACCGCCCGCGTACGGGTCCTGCCCAGCACCCTCACCGTCGAGCTGTCCGAGACGGACACCGCCGCCCTGCTCGACGCGGCCCGCGGCCACGGCGTCACCCCCAACACCCTGCTCCGCGCGGTGTGGGCCCTGTGCCTGCACGACCTCACCGGGCGGCGGGACGTGGTCTTCGGCGCCGTCGTCTCCGGCCGGGAGGCCGACCTGCCGGACGTCGCCGAGACGGTCGGCATGTTCGTCAACACCGTGCCGGTCCGGGTCCGCCTGAACGCCGACGAGCCGGTGACGGACCTGCTGCGCCGCCTGCAGGGCGAGCAGGCCGTGCTGCTGCCGCACCAGCACCTCGCCCTGGCCGAGGTGCAGCGGGCCGTCGGGCGGGGCCCGCTGTTCGACAGCTGCGTGGTCTTCGAGAACTTCCCCCTGGCCCAGGCCCTCCCCAGCCCCGACGACGGTCTGCGCCTGGTCGGGCTGGCGGGCCACGACCCATACCACTACCCGCTGAAGCTCATGGTCGCGCCCGGCAGCCGCCTCCGGCTGGAGATCGGCCACCGCGCCGACCTCCTCGACGCCGGGACCGGCGAACGGGCCGCGGCCCGGCTGCGCGAGCTGCTCGTCGCCCTGCCGTCGGCGCTCACCGCCCCGACCGGGCGCTTCCTCCGCCCCTTGGACCCCTCCGCCGCCTCGCCGGACGCCGGCGTACAGCTCCTGTGCGACCTGGCCGCCGGCGTCCTCGGACGCACGGCCGTCGGCGCCGACGACGACGTGTTCGACCTCGGCTGCGACTCACTGACCGCGCTGCGCCTGGCCGGCCGCGTCGAGGCCGAACTGGACGTGACCCTCGACGTCTCGGCCGTCTTCCGCCACCGCACACCCAGGGCCCTCGCCGCCGTGCTCACCGCGCTGCGGGCCGGCACCGATGCCGCACCACCCACCGGGAGAACGACATGACCAACCCCTTCGACAACGAGGACGGCACCTTCCACGTGCTCGTCAACGGCGAACGCCAGCACTGCCTCTGGCCCGCCTTCGCCCTGGTGCCGCCCGGCTGGGACGTCGTCCTCGCCGACAGCGACCGGCAGACCTGCCTGGACCACATCGAGCAGAACTGGACCGACATGCGCCCGGCGAGCCTCGCCGACGCCTGACCCGCCCCGCCGACGCACATTCCGCCACGCCCCGCCCTCACAGACAGGTGACCGCACCCATGCACAACGACTCCGTGGTCGTCAACTCCTGGAACGAATGGGACCCGCTCGAGGAGATGGTCGTCGGCTCGGCCGACAACGCCTGCTTCGAACCGACCGAGCCAGGCAGCCGCCCCGCCATCCGCAACGCCCCCGACACGCCCTTCCCGACCGGCCCGAAGTCCAAGGAGGCGATCGACCTCGCCAACGAGGAGCTCCAGGGACTCGTCCGGCTCCTGGAGTCCCAGGGCGTCACGGTCCGCCGCCCCGCCCCGCACGACTTCACCCGCCCGGTCACCACGCCCGACTTCGAGGCCGAGAACCAGTACTGCGCGGTCTGCCCGCGGGACGTGATGATCACCCTCGGCAACGAGATCGTCGAGGCCACGATGTCCCGCCGGGCCCGCTACTTCGAGTACCAGCCGTACCGCAAACTGGTCTACGAGTACTGGAACGCCGACCCGCGCGTGCAGTGGACCACCGCGCCCAAGCCCTCGATGGCGGACGGCATGTACCGCGAGGACTTCTGGAACTGGCCGCTCGAGGAGCGGCACGAGCGCATGCACGCCTTCGAGTTCTGCGTCACGCAGGACGAGGTCGTCTTCGACGCCGCCGACATGAGCCGGCTCGGCCGGGACATCCTCGTGCAGGAGTCGATGACCACCAACCGGGCGGGCATCCGCTGGCTCAGGCAGCACCTGGAGCCGCGCGGCTTCCGCGTCCACACCGTGCACTTCCCGCTGGACTTCTTCCCCTCCCATATCGACTGCACCTTCGTGCCGCTGCGTCCCGGCCTGATCCTCACCAACCCCGAGCGCCCGCTGCGCGAGGGCGAGGAGAAGATGTTCCTCGCCAACGACTGGGAACTGGTCGAGGCCCCGCAGCCGGTGCTGACCAACGACGAGATGCCGCTGTACTGCCAGTCCTCCAAGTGGCTGTCGATGAACGTGCTCAGCATCTCCCCGACCAAGGTCGTCTGCGAGGAGAACGAGAAGCCCCTCCAGGACCTGCTGGCCGACCGGGGCTTCGAGGTCTTCACGGTGCCCTTCCGGCACGTCTTCGAGTACGGCGGCTCCCTGCACTGCGCCACCTGGGACGTCCGCCGCACGGGCACCCGCGAGGACTACTTCCCGAACCTGGACTACACCCCGCTGGTCTGACGAACGCCCACGGCCCCCGTCCGCGGCGGCGGACGGGGGCCGGGACGCCGTGGCGACCGTGCCCACCCGCGGCCGCCGCGGCGGCGTGTCACTCCCCGATCGTTATGCGACCGGCATGGGTTGAACGTTTGTCTACGCGCGGAGCTCGACCCGTTGGCTGATCATTCAGGCATACCGGATGACTTCTGCCGCGGGTGTTACCGAGCGGTATGAACGGCTGCTACAACCTTGGTCGCTTCATCAATCATTCCGGTGATCTCCACATCAGAAGGGCGGACTGACGTGTCCGTGCGTTCTCTTGGGGCATATCTGGCGACCCTCGCCATGGGTGCCGCAGCCGTGCTCGGTCTGGCGCAGCCGGCTTCGGCCGCGGGCGGCAACTACGTGGCTCTCGGCGATTCCTACTCCTCCGGGGTGGGCGCGGGCAGTTACACGTCCGAAAGCGGTGACTGCAAGCGCAGCACCCTGGCGTATCCGCAGCTCTGGGCGAACGCCAACGCCCCGTCGTCCTTCCGGTTCGTCGCCTGCTCGGGCGCGACGACGTCGAGCGTGAGTTCCGGCCAGCTGAGCGCGCTGACCACGTCGACCTCGCTGGTCAGCGTCACCGCGGGCGGGAACGACGTGGGCTTCGCCGACGTCATGCAGACCTGTGTGCTGCAGAGCGAGGCCACTTGCGTGTCCCGGGTCGACACCGCGGTCGCGCAGATGCGGAACTCACTGCCGGGCAAGCTCGACTCGCTGTACTCCGGCATCCGCTCCCGGTCCCCGAAGGCACACGTGGTCGTGCTGGGGTACCCGCGCTTCTACAAGCTGTCGGGCAGCTGCGTCGTGGGTCTCACCGAGACCGAGCGCGGCGCCATCAACAACGCCTCGGACGTGCTGAACGGCGTCCTGGCGAAGCGCGCGGCCAACGCCGGGTTCACCTTCTCCTCGGTCGTCGACGAGTTCACCGGGCACGAGATCTGCTCGAGCGACGTGTGGCTGCACAGCGTGACGGTCCCGATCGGCAACTCCTACCACCCGAAGGCCGCAGGCCAGTCCAAGGGCTACCTGCCGGCTTTCCGCTCCGTGGCCTAGCGAGGCTGTGCGCGCCGTGCGGGTCCCCTTCTGGTGCCTCGCACGGCGCGCACGACGGCCGTCCGGACGCGGCCTCGAAGCTCCCCCGCCTGATGCCGTGAGCCCTGTGGCACAGAACCTGTCGCAGCCCATTGGGGGAAGGCCAAGAGCGCGGCCTTGCATAGACTGACTGCGGTCTGGGTCGACGCATTGCAGAGCAGCGGTTGCAGGCCACGCGGGGGGAGGCTTGGCACAGTGGAACCACTGAGGGACGAGGACCCGAGGGAGATCGGGGGTTTCTCGCTCGTGTGCCGGATCGGGGCCGGCGGCATGGGGCAGGTGTACCTCGGTGAGTCCGCGGCCGGCCATCAGGCCGCCGTGAAGGTCATCAAGCCTTCCGTCCTGGACGAGGACACCCGCGCACGCTTCCTGTCCGAAGTGGAGAGCCTGCGCACGGTGTACGGGCCGTTCGTCGCGGCCTTCGTCGGAGCCGACGCGTACGCCGATCAGCCGTGGCTCGCCGTGGAGTACGTCCCCGGACCGGATCTGCGCACGTTCGTCACCGAGCACGGTCCGCTCCCGCTCGCCGAGACCGCGAGCCTGGGGGCGCTCCTGGCGGAGGGTCTCGGCACGGTGCACGAAGCGGGGCTGCTCCACCGTGACCTCAAGCCGCAGAACATCCTGCTGTCCCGGTACGGCCCCAAGGTGATCGACTTCGGTCTCGCCGTGCTCTCGGAGCGCCGCACCACCCTGACGGCGACCGGCTTCGTCGTCGGCAGCGTGCTGTGCATGCCGCCGGAGCAGGCCCGGGGTGAGCACCAACTGGACCGGTCGGCGGACGTCTACGCGCTGGGTGCGGTGCTGCTGTTCGCCGCGACCGGACACTACCCGTACGAGGGACCGAGCTGGCAGGCCGTTGCTCTGAAGATCGAGGACCCGGCGACTCCTCCCGATCTGACGGACCTCCCTCCCGAGCTCGGCCCCCTGATCACCGACATGCTCGCGCCGGACCCCGACGCCCGGCCCGCTCTGCCCGGAGTCATCGAGCGCCTCGTGCGGGTCATCCGCGACCAGGGCCTGACCGCCTTCCAGGCCAAACGCCGCCTGACCGACCTGACACCCGAGATCGTCGTGCCCCAGCTTCCCGCGCCGGCCCTCGAGTCCGCGCCCGGAGCCGGCGTTTCCGCCTACACGCCCACCGCCGTCGACCCGGCGGCGGTGGAGGACGACGAGCAGGCGGACGTGGCGGTACCGGCCGGGGCGGGGCAGCACGCCGCCGACGACGAACCCGGCGGGGAATCCGGGAGCGCCGGCGCCTCAGTCCCTCGGGAGATCGTCCTCGGGCAGGACGGGAGCCCGCCCCGAAGCGGCAGGACCCCCGGCGTCCGCCCCACGGCGCCCCTGCGGATCGCCGAGCGGATCCGCGCCGCATACGCCCGCGAGGCACGCTTCTGAGCTGCCCGGCCTCGCGCGCCGAAGCCTGCACGGCCCCCTCCGCCTCCGTGACAGACTTGCGGGCGCAGGACAGCATGACGAACGGGAAGACGGAGGGGCCGCAGGTGACCGACCAGGGGGCGACGCACGACGGGACCCGGTTCCCGCCGGGGGCGCAGATCCTCGTACGGGACGAGGAGTGGCTGGTCCGCAACACCACCACGACCGACCACGACGGGGAGCGGATCGAGGCCGTCGGTGTGTCCGAGTTCGTACGGGACGAGGAAGCCGTCTTCTTCTCCGGGATCGACACGGTGGAACTGCTCGACCCGGAGAAGACCCGCCTGGTCCCCGACACCTCCTCGTACTTCCGGCGCAGCCGCCTGTTCCTCGAAGCCGTCCTGCGCAAGACGCCGCTGCCCCAGTCGGAGCGGGGCCTCGCCCTCGCCGACCGTTTCCTGCTGGACCCGCTCGTCTACCAGCAGCGCCCCGCCGAGCTGGCCCTGTCCATGCGCAACCTGCGCCCGAGGGTGCTGATCGCCGACGTCGTCGGCCTCGGCAAGACCCTGGAGATCGGCCTGACCCTCGCCGAACTCATCCGCCGCGGCCGCGGTGAGCGCATCCTGGTCGTGACGCCGCAGAGCATCCTGGAGCAGTTCCAGCACGAGCTGTGGACCCGTTTCTCGATCCCCCTGGTGCGGCTCGACTCCCTCGGCATCCAGCGCATCCAGCGGGAGATCCCGGCGGGCCGGAACCCGTTCACGCACTACAAGCGCGTGATCATCTCCGTGGACACGCTCAAGAACATCGGCCAGTACCGGCACCACCTGGAGCGCATCCGCTGGGACGCCGTCGTCATCGACGAGTCGCACAACCTGATCAACCCCGGCAGTCAGCGCCGTGCCCTCGCCGAGATCCTCGCCCCGCGCACCGACGCCCTGCTGCTCGCCAGCGCCACCCCGCACAACGGCGACAAGCGGTCCTTCGCCGACCTGATCTCGCTGCTCGACCCGGCCGCCATCGCCGACCGCGACCACTACGACCCGGCCGAGGACCTCGGACACCTCTACATCCGCCGGACCAAGATCAGCCCCGAGGTGCGCGAGGAGATGGGCACCGAGTGGCCCGACCGCGGCCCCACCGTCTCCCTGCACTGCGCCGCGACCGAGGCGGAGGAGCGGATCTTCACCGAGCTCACCGAGCACTGGCTGCCCGCCCCGCGGACGAGCACGGAGTTCGGCACGGCCGACCAGGACCGTACGTCGGTCGCCACCGAGCAGCTCTTCGCCTACCAGCTGCTCAAGACGTTCCTCTCCTCCCACGTCGCCCTCGGCGAGACGGTCGACAAGCGCCTCGTCACCCTCGGGGAGCGGGTCCGCAAGGCCGAGGAGAAGGGACTGCGGCCCGACCCGGCCATCGCCCCCGAGCAGGCGGCCCTCGCCCGGCTGCGGGACATCGTCGCCGGCATGGGCGACGGCACCGCCCCCGGTGACTCGGCGAAACTGGACGCGCTCGTCGAGCAGTTGAAGGAGATCGGTGTCGGCCCCCGGTCCACGACCCGGGCCGTGGTCTTCTCCGAACGCGTCCGCACGCTTACCTGGCTGGCCCGGGTCGTCCCCGCCCGGCTGGGCTTCCCGGTCGCGGCCGACGGCACGACGAAGGCCGTCACCGTCATGCACGGCGGCCTCAGCGACGACGAACAGGCCAAGGTCCTGGAGGCGTTCGGCCTCGCCGACAACCCGGTCCGGCTGCTGTTCACCGGCGACGTCGCCTCCGAGGGCGTCAACCTGCACCGCCAGTGCCACCACCTGATCCACTACGACATCCCGTGGTCGCTGATCCGCATCGAGCAGCGCAACGGCCGTATCGACCGCTACGGGCAGAAGCACGAGCCCCAGTTCCGGGCGCTGATCATGACCTCGGCCGTCCCCGGCGCCAAGGACGACCGCACGGTCGCCGAGAAGCTGCTCCGCCGCGAGGAGGAGGCGCACAAGCTGGACGGCACGGCCGAGGCCGTGTCCGGTTTCTACCGGGCCGAGGAGGAGGAGCGCCGCCTCATCCGGGAACTGGTCCGGGGCGGCACGGTCGAGGACTTCCTGGAGCCCGCCCCCGAGGACGACACCGCCCTCGCCGACCTGTTCGGCCAGGTGGACGCGATCACCGAGCAGGAGCTGCCCGCGCGCGCCGAGCTGATCTCCCTCTTCGAGGGCGACACGGCCGCCTTCGTCTCCACCGCCCTCGACGAGGTCTACGAGGAGCGCGCCGGGGACCTGATCGGCCTGTCGTCCGGCACCGACGCCAAGGGCGGCGCCTACTTCTCGCTCTCCCCGGCCAAGGCCCCCGACCTGCTCCACCGCCTCAAGGCCCTGCCGCCCTCCTACCTGAAGGAGCAGCGCGTCGCCGAGCGGATGCTGGTCACCTTCGACCGCACCCTCGCGCAGCGCAAGCTCACCGAGGCCAGGGACAGCAGCGCCACCATGTGGCCGGAGGTCTCCTTCCTCACCGACATCCACCCGGTGGTGGAGTGGCTGACGGACAAGGTCCTCGTCGAGTTCGGCCGGCAGGAGGCCCCGGTCATCACCACGCCGCACGTCGACGGGCCGGTCTTCCTCGTCCAGGGCATCCACTCCAACGCCCTCGGCCGTCCCACCGTGGTGCGCTGGATGGCCGTGACCGGGCTCGGCACCGACGGCACCGGAACGCCCGAGGTGCGCCCCATGGCGGACGCGCTGCGCGACGCGAAGGTCGGCCCGAGGCTGGCCCGCACCGGCGGGCCGGGCGACCTGAACCGGCTCCAGACCCTCGTCCCGGCCGCCGTCGCCGCCGCCCGCGCCCACCTCGACGCGGGCAGGGCCGCCTGGGAGGAGCAGATCAGCGAGCCGCTGGCCACCTACCGCGCGCACGTGGCCCGGTGGCGCGCCGACTCCCTGCTGCCCGGCATCACCGGCCGCCGCGAACGCCTCGTCGAGGAGACCGCCGACGAACTGGCCCGGCTGCTGGACCAGCTGCACACCACCGGCCGCCCGCTGCTGCGCGTCCTGGCCGTCCTCGACCGCCCCGGCGACCCGGCCGCCCCGGACGCCGACGACGACGCCGACTCCACGGGCGGGACCTTCGCGTCCGACGCCCACCCGTCCGACGCCCAGGCGGAGAACTGACGTGACGTACGACTCGCTGGTCAACCACGGCGACTACCTCTCGGCCCACTACCTCGCCGAAGTCCTCCCCAAGGACCTCAAGGCCAAGGACGGCCTCCTCGCCCGCTGGGCCGCCTTCGAGGAGCGGGAACGCCGCTGGCACGCCGACGCCGTCGCCGAGGCCAAGCGCCAGGGTCTCGGCCCTGACTCCGTCTCCCCGCGCGCCCGCACCCCCCGCGAGGGACTGCGCGCCCTGCACGGCCCCTACTTCGCGGGCCGCGCGGCCCTCGCGGCGGACGCGGCGGCGCTCGTCGACCCCGGCGCGCCCGAACCCGAGGGCTGGCGGAAGCGGTTCACGGAGAGCCACCTGGACACCCTGCACGCCCTCGGCTACACCGACGCCCACGAGCAGACCGTCACCGTCCACCGCGCCGACCACGCCCACACCCTCCAGGTCCTGCACGCCGAGCCCGGCCTGTACGCCGTCTCCTGCGGCTGGACCACCGACCCGGACGCCGCCCTCGACCCGGACGACGCGGGCCGCCTGCTCCACCCCGTGGACCTGGAGGCGTCGGCGGCTCCTCTCAAGGACGCCAAGGCCCTCACCGACTTCCTCTTCGCCTGCGACGCACCCCCGCGCTACGTCCTGCTGGTCGTCGGCGGCGTGATCGTCCTCGCCGACCGCCTCGCCTGGCCCGAGGGCCGCTACCTCGCCGCCGACCTCGACGCCGCCCTCAACCGGCGCGACGACCGCCACGGCGGCGAACTCGACACCGTGGCCGCCCTGTTCGGTGCCGACTCGCTGCGCGTCCCCGACGAGGGCGGCACCGCCCCGCTCGCCGGCTTCCTCGACAAGTCCGGCAAGCACGCCGTCGGCGTCTCCACCGAACTGCGCGAGGGTCTGCGCCTGAGCGTGGAGTGGATCGCCAACGCGGTCCTGGCCCGCCTGCGCGACCCGGAGAACGGCGTCACCCCGGCCGACCTCGACGACCCGGCCCGCCTGGCCAAGGAGCTCAGCCGCGAGGCGCTGCGCTACCTGTACCGGATCCTGTTCCTGCTGTACGCCGAGGCCAGCCCCGCCCTCGGCATCCTGCCCTCCGACTACCCCGAGTACGAGGAGGGCTACGGCCTCCAGCGCCTCGGCGACCTCGTCCTGCGCGACCTCGTCGGCGAGCGCTCCCGGCGCGGCTTCCACCTGTACGAGTCGCTGGAGCTGCTCTTCGACAAGGTCGAGCGCGGGCACCGCCCCTACGGCACCGAGCCCGAGGACCTGGCCGCCGAGGCCGCGGCCCGCGAGGCCGCCGAGGCGGAGCGGGAGGCCGACGAGCTGCTCGCCGCAGGCACGATCACCCGCGCCGAGCACACCGAGCGCGTCCGCGAGGCCGACCGCGCCCGCCGCGCCGCCGCCCGCAGCACCAGCGCGGGCCTGCGCTTCGAGGCCCTGCGCTCGGAGCTGTTCACCAAGGAGGCCGTCCGCCTCATCTCCGACGACCAGATCGAGAACCCGCTGTACCGGGGAGGCGAGGGCGAGAAGCGCCGCCCGTTCCTGGACACCCGGCTGCGCAACGAGACCCTGCACAAGGTGCTGCGCCGCCTGATGCTCACCCAGGGCCGGGGCCGGGAGCGCGGCGGGTTCATCTCCTACGCCCAGCTCGGCATCAACCAGCTCGGCGCGGTGTACGAGGGCCTGATGTCCTACACCGGCTCCATCGCCGAGAAGGAGCTGTACGAGGTCGCCAAGGGCGGCGACCCCTCGGGCGGAAGCTGGACGATCCCCGCCGACCGCGTCCAGGACTACGAGGACGGCGTCTTCGTCACCCGGACGAACGAGGAGACCGGCCGACGGGAGCGGGTGGTCCACCCCGAGGGCACCTTCGTCTACCGTCTGGCCGGCCGCGACCGCCAGACCTCCGCCTCCTACTACACCCCGAAGTCCCTCACCGAGGTCACCGTCGAACTGGCCCTCAAGCACCGGCTCGACCAGAACGACACCGTCACCCTGGCGAAGGAACTGCTGGAGTGGAAGATCTGCGAACCGGCCCTCGGTTCGGGCGCGTTCCTCAACGAGGCCATCGACCAGGTCGCCGCCGAGTACCTGCGGCGGCGCGAACGCGAGCTGGGCCGCCGGGTGGACCCCGAGCTGCGGCAGATCGAGCTCCAGAAGGCCAAGGCGTACATCGCCCTGCACAACGCCTACGGCGTCGACCTCAACGCCACGGCGGTGGAGCTGGCCGAGGTCTCCCTCTGGCTCAACTCCATGCACCCGGGCATGCGGGCCCCCTGGTTCGGCCTGCACCTGCGGCGCGGCAACTCCCTCATCGGCGCGGGCCGCAAGGTCTACAAGGCCGACGTCCTGACGGACGGCGGGTGGCTGGCCAAGAAGAACACCCTCCCGCCGACCGACCTGCCGTTCAGGGAGGGCCCGCTGCCCGAGGGCGCGGTGCACCAGTTCCTGCTGCCCGCGATCGGCTGGGGCGCGGTCGCGGGGGAGCCGGAGGCGAAGAAGCTCGCGGAGGCCGAGGCGAAGGCGCTCGGCACGTGGCGCAAGGGGGTGCAGAAGGCGCCGAAGGGGCCGAAGCCGTTCCGGGAGACCGCGACCAAGGTGGTCAAAGACCCGAGGACCGGCGAGAAGACGTCCCGACCGGAGACGGAGGACGAGAAGCGGGCCCGCCACGCGAGCTGGCACAGGGCCGCTGAGAAGACCGAACTGTGGCGGCTCCAGGGGCTCGCCCGTCGCGCCGAGTTCCTGTGGTCGCTGGTGGCCACCCGCCTCGAACTCTCCGAGCGAGCGGTGTCGCGTCGCGTCGATGTGTGGGGCGCGGACTGGCTGGAGCAGTCCTCCGAGGCGGAGGACAAGCAGAAGGTCCTCGACGACCTGACCCGCCAGGGCACGCCGTACTGGCGGCTGAAAACGGTGATGGACGCTTGGTGCGCGCTGTGGTTCTGGCCGCTGGACAAGGTCGGCGAACTCGACGGCACGAACCCGGTGTACGCGACGGAGGGGATTGCGGCGTCGGCGCAGGCCACGGAAGGCTCCGGACCCGTCCCGCTCCGGAGTCTCGCCGACTGGCTGGACTTCCTGGAAAGCGTACTCGGCACGGTCGACATGCCCGAGAACTCCTTCCTGTCCGGCATCGAGAACCTCACTCCGGACGAGGCCCTGGACCGGCTGTCCGACGTGGAGGACAGCCTGGCCGGCTTCCTCGGCATGCGACCGGCCGTGCTGCTGCCGTTCCGCTACCCGTGGCTGAACACGGTGGAGGACATCGCCGGCACGACGGAGAAGGACATAAAGGCGGAGGACGGGCACGGCTTCTTCCATTGGGAGCTGCACTTCGCGCACGTTTTCCGGGGGCCTGCGGGCGGGTTCGACCTTCAGGTAGGGAACCCCCCTTGGGTGCGGCCGAGGTGGGAGGAGAACCCGATTCTTGCCGAGCACGAACCGTGGTTCATGCTCACTGAGAAGCCGACCAAGGTGGAACGAACACGGCGGCGTGAGCAACTGCTGAAGTCGTCCCGCGCTAACGCATATCTGCTCACAGAGCTGGCAGCGACGAGCGGCATGGGCGCGATGCTGGGTTCCGGCCCGGTGTACCCCTTGCTCGCGGGAACCCAACCGGACTTGTACCGGGCCTTTATGTGCCAGACGTGGCAGCACATGGGAAATAACGGCTCCGTGGGCCTGGTCCACCCGGACTCGCATTTCAGTGGTGACAAGGAGGGGCGGCTGCGTGAAGCCGCTTACACCAGGCTGCGAGTGCACGGCGACTTCGTAAACTCGGGCAATAGGTTCTTCCCGCCACCTGTCGGCCGATCCAGTCACTTTGGGGTACACATCTACGGACAGGCGGGAGAGATCGGCTTTGACCACCTCTCCTGGCTCTTCTCCGTGGACGCCTTGCGTCTGTCGGCCAATGACGACGGCACAGCTTCCGATCCCGGGGTCCGCTACGGGGATAGTTGGGACGAACGCCCACACCGCAAGCGAATCGTCCGGGTGAACGAGGCAACGCTCACCCGCTGGCGAAAACTCACCGACGACGAGGCACATCCTGTACGCCAGGCCCGACTGCTGTCGCCGGTAAGCACGGCGGAAGAGCAGGCGATCGAAGCGCTTGCGGACTATTCGCTGCGGCTTGCGGCATACGAGCCGCAGATAGCACGTGGTTACGACGAGAGCGGGGCCAAAGCAGACGACCTCATCGACTACAACACGCCGGACGACACAGGTGTGGCCCGGCGGCCAGCCAACTGGTCGGAGGTGATCCTGAAGGGCCCGCAGATCGGCTTGGCCAACCCCATGTTCAAGCAGCCGAGCCAGGGCGGTGGCGAGGTTCTGGGGCTCAACCCGGCGACCCTGCCGGACGACGCCGTACCGGAGTCCGAATACGTGTACGTCGCGAAGCCCGAGGTGTACCGGGCAGCGCAAGACGTGTGGAGCGATGGCAGGACGCTGGAGCAACTCAAGGCGTCTGGGCGTGAGGTGATGCGGGCGCGGAATACTGCGGCCGGGCGTTTCGGCGTGACGGCGTCGGACGTCACCGAGGAGCAGGTAGAGGCGGAGTTGCTGCGACGGTTGAGGAGGCCGTACACGGAGTTCTATCGGGTGGCGTGGCGACGTCAAATTGCTCCGGATACGGAACGGGCGTTGTACGTGACCCTTCTGCCTCCAGGGCCGGCCCACGTCGATCAAATCCAAAGCATGACTAGCGGCGACTCAGCCTTCGATGCCCTTGTTGGCGGCTTCTGGTCGGCACTTCCTGCGGACTATTTCTTGCGTACTACGGGGCGTGGTGATCTTCGGGTAGCCGGGGCCAAGCTGATGCCAGTGCCCACTGCTGAGCACCCACTCGCTTCTGGCCTGCTGCTTCGCACGCTTCGCCTCAATTGCCTCACTGAGGCCTACGCAGAGCTTTGGGAGGAGCTGTACGACACCACGTGGCCCGCCTACGAGCCCTGGGCGTGTGACTGGCCTGAGCTGCAACCTCTGCATACTGTCGGCCCTGCGTGGACGCGGAGTACCCCTCTGCGGACCGAGCGGGCGCGGCGAGCGGCCCTCGTGGAGATCGACGCACTTGTCGCCGTTTGGCTCGGTGTAAGCGCTGACGCTCTCGTCGCCATGTATAAGTCCCGATTCCCGATCATGCAGGACTTCGACGCCGTTACGTGGTTCGACTCCAGCGAGCGCAAGATTGCAGGGAATCGGTACACCTACGGTTTCGGGCAGACCAAGGAGCACTACGAGCACTTCCTCGCCTACCAGAAAAAGGAGCGCCACGAGCCACCCGAGGGCTACACCGCTCCCTTCTACAAGGCCAACCGCGAGGAGGAAATGCGCGAGGCGCACGCCTACTTCTCCGCGCGGCTTCAGGAAGCTGTCGACAAGGGCAAATGGACGCCACCCGCTCGGTGAACGGCGACGCCCCGCGCCGGACGGTTCCGGCGCGGGGCGTGAGGTGTGGTCGTCAGCCCTGGGCGGCGTAGGTGACGAAGTCGTGCCATGCGGCGGGGGAGAGGGCGAGTTCGGGGCTCTGCTGATCCTTGGAGTCCCTTACGTGGATCGCCTCCGTGCCCGTAGCCACCTCGACGCAGGCGTCACCGTCGGATCCGCTGTAGCTGCTCTTGAACCAAGCCCGTTCGTCGATGCTGCTCATAGCGCTCCTCGAAGTTGCTTCAGCAGGCTCCTGGAGTCCTCGGAGGTGAGAGCCTGTGAGCGCAGTCTCGCATACCGCTGAAGCGTGATGCTGACCTCCTTCGTGTCCGCGATCAGCATGCCGCCACGCTGGCCCTCTGCGTAGCCGAACCACTTGTTGTCCGGGGATTCCAGGAGCATCAACGGCCCGTCGAACCCTGCGTGATCAGGCTGGTATCGCGGCATGATCTGCAACTCGACGTTGAACTGCACCGACCGCTCCAAGAGGCTGTCGAGCAACTCCCGCGTAACGTCAGGGCCGCCCGTGCCGCGCTCAAGGAGCGCTTGCTCGATGATGAAGCTGAACGCGATCGGGGGCCTGCGCTCGAACAGTTGCTGGCGTTCCAACCGAGCCGCAACCTGCTTGGCCACCTGCTCCTCGTCCTTCACCGGCGGCACGCTCTCGGTCACCGCTCGTGCGTACCGCTCGGTCTGGAGCAAGCCGGGAATCACTCGGCACTCGTAGGTCCACAGGGTGACCGCGTTCGCCTCCAGCCGAGCCCACTGCCGGAACCAACTAGCCAACCCCGCCTGCCGTGTCAGCGTAGGCGCGGCCCTCCGCAGCGCCCCCGTGTTGCCGAGCGCCGCCTCCCCCCGCTCCACGAACTCCCGGTCCGGCATCCTGCGCCCCTGTTCCACCGAGGCGACCGTGTGCTTCGAGAAGCGGACCAGGGCGCCGAACTCCTCACGGCTCAGGCCCGCGTGCTCCCGCAGGGCCTGGACGACCGCTCCGAACGTGCGCAGACTGTCCGACACCCCCGGTTCCGTACCGCCCGCTCCCGCCCCCGTGCCGCTGTCCGTGTTCTCGTAGCCCACCGTCGGCCACCTCCCGTGCCACCCGCCGTACCGTTTCCGACCGCGACCATCGTCACGCACCGTGTCGCGTACCGTCCACCGAATGTGTGCGTACGCTGACTCAGCGTACGCAGGGCGGTGCTGGTGAACCCGCCCGTTCCGGCATCACAGTGGGCATATGACACCACCGTCCACCCCGGCGACCCGCCAAGACCCCGTCACCGTACGTGTGTTCACCCAGCGGTTCAGCTCCACCCCGCGCGGTGCCCGCCTCGCCCGCCGGCTCGCGCTGCACCAGCTCGACGCCTGGGGCGTGCCGCACGGCAGCGAGGCGTCCGACACGGCGGCCCTGCTCGTCGCCGAGCTGGCCGCCAACGCCGTCACGCACGGCCGCGTCCCCGGCCGGGACTTCGAGGTCACCGTCAAGCTCCTCGGCCCAACCGTGCGCATCGAGGTCTCCGACACCCGGGGCGAGCTGCGGCCCCCGGCCCCGGACACGCCCCGCCCCGCGCTCGGGCCGCTCGCGGAGACCGGCCGGGGTCTGCTTCTGGTGGAGGCGCTCGCCGACCGGTGGGAGGTCCTCGACCGTGCTCCCGTCGGCAAGACGGTGGTCGCCGAGCTGAACCTGCGGCGCTGACCGCTCTGCTCGCGCCGGCGGCCTCGGACGGTCACGCCGCCGGGCCAGGACGCCGCTTACGCGCTCAGTCTGGCGCGGCGTCGGGCCGACCGGACCGTACTCCTCTGCCCCTGCCCCTGCCCCTGCCCCCGACCCACGACGGCTGATCGCCTGTTCCCACCGCGCGACGCCCGTGGAGTCCGCTGCCCCGGCCGGCGGCGCCGGGCGGGGCCGGTTATCCACAGGGGGCGCGCGCCTGCCGGGCGGCGTCGGACACTTCCCTTGTGCAGGATCTGACACGACTCACCCGCAACGGTGTGCTGCTGACCGCCCACGCCCTGGCCGCCGGCTGGCCCGCTCGCAGGCTCACCCGGCGCCTCCGCCGCGACGGCTGGCTGCCGATTCACAGGGGCGCGTGGTCGGCGCCGGGTGTGACGGTGGACTGGCTGCTACGGGCCCGCGCGATGCAGATACTGCGCCCCCATCTCGTCTGCAGTCACAGCACCGCCGCCGCGCTGCACGGCGTCGAACTGCTCGGGCACGGCCCCGGTTCCGCGCCGCTGGAGTTCAGCACGACGTACCGCGGCTCGACCGACCAGCCCGCGGGCACCCGCGTGCACGCGGCGGTGTGCCTCACCGACAGCGACCGGACCGTACGGAAAGGGCTTGTCGTGACCACACCCGCGCGGACGGTTGCCGACCTCCTGCGCGCCGGACCTCGTGACGACGCCGTCGTCGCCGCGGACTCCGCCCTCTCGCCTCGCCGAGTGGCGGGCGTGAGCCGCCCGGCCCTGGTGACCCTGGCCGGCCTCGCGGCCGAGCTAGCCCCGCCCCTGCACGGGGCGGTGCGAGCCCGGCGCTGGCTGCGCCTGACGGACCCGGCCGCCGGGTCGCCGGCCGAGACGTTCGCGCGTCTGCGGATGCACGACGCCGGGTTGCGCCCGGCATCCCAGGTGGAACTGCGCACGCAGGCCGGCCGGATCCTCCGCCCGGACTTCCTCTTCCTCGCCGAGGGCCTGGTGGTCGAGATCGAGGGCTACGCCTTCCACGGCACGCGCGAAGCCCACGCACGGGACACCCGGCGCTTCAACGAACTGGCCACCTGTGTGGGCGTGAGGCGGGTGCTGCGCTTCACCGCCACGGAGGCCTTCCTCCGGCCGGACGCGATGATCGCCACCATCCGTGCGGCGCTGGCAGACCTGGGCGAGCCCGGTCTCCCCGTCACGGGCGGTACGGGACGCGCGCACCGGACCGGGAAGAACCTCCGGACGTCCTGAAGTGCCGACGACTCGGGTCAACGAATTTGGGGGGCGGCGTCTATAGGGTGGGGTGGGGATGGAAGCGGCGGTGGGGAGCGGGGAGTATGGCGGCGGAGCTGGAGGACGGCGGCGGCGGCCCGGGGACCGGGCGGGGCCGGTCGGCGGGGCCCCGGGGGTACGCCGTACCGGAGGACGTCGACGGCGGGTCGGACACGCTCTTCCTGCCGCTGGGGCCCGCCCTGGAGATCGGGGCCGACGGCCGGCCGACCGGCGTCGAACTGGAACTCCCCTCCGACGAGGAGGACGAGGAGGACGGCCCCTACCGGGACGCCGACGGCATCTCCGCCCCGTTCCGGCCCGACAGTATCAAGATCCACACGGAGACCACGACCGTGGACCTGCTGCTGTCCCGGCTGCGGGAGGGCATGATCGATCTCGCGCCGGACTTCCAGCGCCGGGCCGGGATCTGGAGCGACCGGGCGCAGAGCCGTCTGATCGAGTCGCTGCTGCTGCGCATCCCGATCTCCAACTTCCACATGGCCCAGGACGACGAGGACAAGTGGGCGGTGGTGGACGGCGTCCAGCGGCTCACCGCCATCGCCCGGTTCATGGAGCCCCGGCTCACCGGCCTCGGCCCCCTGGCCCTGCGGGGCCTGGACTACCTCGGCAACTTCGACGGCAGCACGTACCAGGACCTGACCGGGCGGCTGAAGATCCGGCTGCGCGAGACCCAGCTCACCGTCCACATCATGCAGCAGGGCACCCCGGAGGCCGTCAAGCACAACGTGTTCTCCCGAATCAACACCACCGGCATGCCGCTGACCCAGCAGGAGCTGCGGCACGCGCTGGTGCGGGGGCCGGTCCGGGAGTTCCTCGCGGACCTCGCCGAGGACCCGACGTTCGGCGAGGCCACCCGGTGGAGCGTGTCCAACGAGCGGATGGCCGACCGGGAGATGGTGCTGCGCTTCCTCGCGTTCCGCCTGAGCAATCCGGCCGAGCACACCGAGAAGGACTTCGACGGGTTCCTGACCGCCGCGATGTACCGGGTCAACAGCCTCGGCGAGGAGCGGCGGGCGCAGCTGACACGGGAGTTCCGGGTGGCCATGCGGTGCGCCAAGGAGCTGTTCGGTGAGCACGCCTTCCGCAAGTGGCACGGCGGGAAGCGCAGTTCCCCGGTCATCAACAAGGCGCTCTTCGAGACGATCTCCGTCCATCTCGCGCTTCTCGACGATCACGAGCGGGACAGACTGGTAGCGTTCCCGGCCAGGGTGCACGACGGGTTCTTCGCGCTCATGGACGACTGGGACTTCGACCGGTCGATCTCCATCGGCACCGGGACGCCGGCGAGGATCCGCACGAGATTCCAGTACATGGCACGGCTGTTCCGAGGGGTGGCTGAACAGTGATCGAGCGTCTGACGCTGCACAACTTCAAGGCGTTCCAGCACCTGGAGTTACCGCTCGGCCCCCTCACCCTGCTCACCGGCCTCAACTCGTCCGGCAAGAGCAGCGTCCTGCAATCGATCGCCCTTCTGCGCCAGTCGTACGAGGCGGGTGACCTCGCTGTGGCGGGACTCCTGCCCGAGGCGAAACGGGCCGGACTCCGGCACGCCGTCGGCAACCAGGGCTTCCTGCTCAACGGCGAACTCGTCGCCCTCGGGACCGGAGTGGACGTCCTCCACGAGGACTTCACGGAGGACGAGCCCCGCATCGGCTTCGCCGTCGACGAGGGCCCGCGCCGCTACGGATGGACCGTCGAGTACGAGCCCGAGCAGAACCTGCTGCCGCTCCTCGACGTGGACCTGCCGCTCACCTCCGAGGGGTCCGCCGCGCCCACCGGGCCCGAGGCCGTGGCCCCGTCGTTCCTCACTGCCCCCTTCCAGTACCTGCACGCCGACCGCATCTCGCCGGCCGAGTTCTACCCGCGCGACCACCACGCGGCCATCGGCCGGGGCTTCCTCGGTGTTCGCGGGGAACACACCGTCAACTACCTGCGTCACCACGCCGACGACACGGTCCCGGCAGGACCGCTGCACCACAAGCGGGCCGCGTCCGACCTGCTGCGCGACCAGGCCGCCGCCTGGATGGGCGACCTGTGCCCCGGCGTGGACATCAGGGCCGAGGCCATCGAGGGCACCGACGCCGTACGCCTGTCGTACGGATTCCAGGGCACGCTCGGTGCCACCCGGCGCCGCCGGCCCAGTCACGTCGGCTTCGGCCTCACCTACGTCCTGCCGGTCGTCGTCGCCTGCCTCACCGCACGCCCCGGCTCCCTGGTCCTCCTGGAGAACCCGGAGGCGCACCTCCACCCGCACGGGCAGACGCAGATGGCGGCGCTGTGCGCGGCCGCCGCAGCCCAGGGCGCCCAGGTGATCATGGAGACGCACAGCGACCACGTCATCAACGGCGTGCGACTCGCCGTCAAGGATGGACGGCTGAGCGCCGGGCGGGCGGTGTTCCACTACTTCCGCGGAGACGGCACCGGCGTCGAGGTCGTCAGCCCGCGGGTCGACGCGGACGGCATGCTCGACCAGTGGCCCACCGGGTTCTTCGACGAGCTGGAGAACACGCTCGACCAGCTCATC
This sequence comes from Streptomyces sp. 63XJN7_1_ISO-PGPR-S23-121, assembly GCF_056173025.1. NCBI lineage: Bacteria > Bacillati > Actinomycetota > Actinomycetes > Kitasatosporales > Streptomycetaceae > Streptomyces > Streptomyces sp. 63XJN7_1_ISO-PGPR-S23-121. The sequence continues at coordinate 2,187,183 of NZ_CM149653.1, forward strand.
GGCTGACGCGCCCGCCCGGGGAGGGCGGGGCGAGGCGCACACCATCGCGGAGGGGGAGACGTGCCGCAGCTGTTCCTGAACGAGAAGTCCTGCGAGACGACGGCCGATCCGGCCCGGGTCAACCGCGCCATGACCGAGATGGTCAGGGCTGTGCTCGCGGTGGCCAGGGAGGACCGGGCGGGGACCCGGCTCTTCTCCCGGGAGCCCGTCAACGCGTTACAGCTGGCCCAGGGCCACGCCATCGGCAAGTGGTGCGGGACCCCGGGTGCCAGGGACCTCTGGGTGCGCCTTCTCCAGATGCAGACCAAGTGGCCCCACCGGGAGGCCTTCCCCGAGGGGGAGACGCACTCCGACGTCGAGTACCGGCACGACGGACAGCCGGTCGACGGGCTCGGGGCGGCGCACCTGACCGGTGGCCTCGCCGTGTCCCTGCCCGTCGAGCCGTGCTGGGACGCCGACCGGCTCACCCTCGTCCGGGAGGAACTCCTCGACGACGAGGACGGCGGCTCCGCGCTCACCGAGGTCGAGGTGTTGCACGCCGCCGGGCGGGAGCACGTCGACACCCACCTGTCGTGGATCCGGCGCGGCGCGGACGCCGTCCGGCAGAAGGCCGTCGAGGGCCTGCGGTCCGGTGCCGAACTCTGGAACATCAAGGCGGATCTCTTCCCCCGCCTCCAGTTCACGCGGCTCGCCGAACAGCACTTCACCGAACTGCCCGAGGTGTGGGTGCAGCCGGTGGGCGAGCGGCTCGGAGAACTCCAGGACGCGGTCAGCGACTGGGACCCGGTCCGTCGGCCCATCGCTCCCCAGTGGCGTTCCTACGTCCGCACCGAGTTCGAGATGCGTCGGCGGCTGTGCTGGTTCCCCGACGACGACGGCGAGAGCCGCCTGTTCGACTGGCACTGCGACTTCCTGCCGTCGCCGGGCCGCATGCACTTCCGGCTGCTCCACGAGGAGCGCACCCTGCGCATCGCGTACGTGGGACGCAAACTCGGCAAGTGATCCGGGCCCGGAGCCGCCCGTCCGCCCCCGTTACCGTAGGGGCGGTGAACGGGCGGCACCGGCCTGCCCGGCCCCCACCGGCACCACCAGCACCAAGGAGGACCGCGCGTGCGTCCCACCCTCGCCGCCGACCAGGTACGGGCCAGTCTGAGCCAGTACCTCGCGACGACGTACGCGCTGGCCGACGAGAGCACCCGCCGCGCCCTGGAGAACTTCCTCGACGACGCCGAGGACGGCGTCTTCCGCGGCCCCTACCTCCGCGTCCGCACCCCCTTCCGCAGCGCCGAGGGCGACGCCTGGCAGCGGCACCTGACCTGGTGGCCCCGCGACTTCACCCCGCACCGGCACCAGGAGCGGGCCTGGGAGCGGCTGTCCACCCTGCACGGCCCGGCGCGGCCCACCCTCGTCACCACCGGCACCGGGTCCGGCAAGACCGAGTCGTTCCTGGTCCCGATCCTCGACCACTGCCTGCGGGAACGCGAGGCGGGCCGGGACGGCGTCAAGGCGGTCCTGCTCTACCCCATGAACGCGCTCGCCACCGACCAGGCCCAGCGCATCGGCAGGCGGCTCGACGACGCCAAGGACACCCGGCTGCGCGACGCCGGCGTCCGGGCGGCGCTCTACATCGGCGACACACCGTCCCAGGAGTTCAAGCGGGCCAACCCCGCGATCGCCGTCGACCGGGACGAGATCCGGCGCACCCGGCCGGACATCCTGATCACCAACTACAAGATGCTCGACCTGCTCCTCCAGCGGCCCGAGGACCAGCGGCTGTGGCAGGACTCCGCGCTCGCGTACGTCGTCCTCGACGAGTTCCACACCTACGACGGCGCCCAGGGCACGGACGTGGCCATGCTGCTGCGCCGGCTCGGCTCCGTCACCGGGCTCGCGCGGCCCGGCCGCCCGCTGGGGCCGGTCTGCCCCGTCGCCACGTCGGCCACCCTCGGCGAGAACGGCCCCGGCGCGGACGGACGGGGCCCGGCCGGACGGACGGGCGGCGCCCCGGGCATGCTGGAGGTCGCCGAGCAGGTCTTCGGCGTACCGTTCCCGCCCGAGGCGGTCGTCGGCGAGGACCGGCGCTCCACCAAGGACTTCACCGGCGAGAGCGACTTCAGCCTGCCGTTCCCCTCGCCCCAGGAGGTCGCCGACCTCGGCGACCCCACCCGCGACCCGGGCGCCATGGACGCCCTCGTCGCCGCGTTCACCGGCCTGAGCGGGCCCACCCCCGAGGAACTCGGGGCCGTCCTGCGCCGCCACCGGCTGACCGCCGCCGTCCTGGAGATCCTCGACGGCGCACCCAAGACCCTCACCGAGATCACCGAGGTGCTGCCCCGCTACGCCTACCACTGGGGCATGGCCGTGCAGCTCAGGCCGCGCGTCGCCGCCCAGGCCCTCGCCCGCTACGTCGCCCTCCTGTCGTACGCCCGCGACCCGGAGCACCCCGGCCGGCCGCTGCTGTCCATCGAGATCCACCACTGGGTGCGCTCGGTCTCCCGCGTGCTGCGGGGCATCGGCGCGGCCCGCGCCGAGTTCCGCTGGGACGACGAACGGGTGACCCCCGGCGGCGTACTGGCCCGCAAGGACCAGGGCCCGGCCGCCCGGCCCTCCCCGTACGACGGGGAGGGGCCCGCCGTACCGCTGGACGCCGTCGAGCGGGCCGCCGTGCCGGCGGGGGACAGCGCCCCGCCGCCCGCCGAGGTCTTCCTGCCCGCCGTGTTCTGCCGCGAGTGCGGGCGCTCCGGGTGGGCCGCGTACTCACCCGAGGTCGACCCGGCCGAACTCGACCTGACCGCCACGAAGATCCGCCGCGCCTCCATGAGCCGCGACAAGCGCCGGGTGCGCAACATGATCGCCGCGACCCCGCAGGAAGCGCACGAGGCCGCCTTCGCGGCCGGGGAGGAACGCCGGCGCGGCGGGCCCGCCGTCATGGTCCTGGAAGGCACCGGCGGACGGCTGCGGCCCCTGTCGCCCGAGGCCGACTTCACCCCCGAGGTGAACGGCACGGGACCGCGCCGGCCCAGGCCCCCGCACAACGCCGCGTTCGTCCACGTCGACCTCGACGGCGACCGGGCCGCGGAACGCGACCAGTGCCCCGCCTGCCGCACCTTCAACTCCATCCGCTACCTCGGCACCGGGCTCGCCGCGCTCGCCGCCGCCTCCATCACCCAGCTCTTCACCGGCGGCGAACTCGACAAGAACCTCCGCGAGAACAAGACCCTCCTCTTCAACGACTCGGTCCAGGACGCCGCCCACCGCGCCGGATACGTCGCCAGCCGCTCGTACACGTTCTCGCTGCGCGCCCTGCTCGCCAGCCGCATCGACGAGGACGAACCGATCACCCTCAACGACCTGGCCGCCGACCTGATCGCGGACGTCGTCGACAGCAAGGCCGTCCAGGCCGCCGTCATCCCGCCCGACCTGCACCTGATCCGCGGCGTGGACACCCTGCTCTCCGGCCGCAGCCGCGGCTCGAAGGCCACCTGGGAGCTGATCGCGCAACGCCTGGCGTTCGCCACCGTCATGGAGTTCGGCCTGCGCTCCCGGCAGGGCCGCACCCTGGAGTTCACCCGCACCGTCGCCGCCGACGTGCCCCTCCCGGAACCGGACGCCGTGGCGGACCTCGTACGGGAACTGCTGCTCACCACCCCGGGAGAGATCGCCCTGCCCGACGGGTCCGCGCCGGGCCCCGACCGGTACGTCGGCTTCGTCAAGGGCCTGCTGGAACGGCTGCGCGTCCGGGGCGCCGTCCGGCACGCCTGGCTGGACCCCTGGCTCGACCAGGCCGGGGTGCGCCGGTGGGCGATCTGGGGCGGACGCGAGACCGGCATGCCGGCCTTCCCTCCCGGCGTCTCCGCGCCCGCCTTCCTCCTCGGCGGCCCCAAACAGGGCAGCGACGACTTCGACGTGCTCACCGGCCGGCTCGGCTGGTACCAGGACTGGGCCGTGCGCGCCCTCGGCCTGCGCCGGGAGGCCGCCGCCCCCTTCCTGACCCGGCTGCTGCCCGCACTCGCCGACGCCGGAATCCTCTCCGCACGCACCGCGCTCGACGGCGCCACCCGCGTCTACGGGCTCCAGCCCGGCCACATCCAGGTCCGCCGACTCGCCGACGACGTCCTGCCCGACGCCACCGCGCACTGCCCGCGCTGCTTCTGGGAACAGACCATCCACCCCGACCACGCCGACCAGTGGCACGGACAGCCGTGCCCCCGCTACCGGTGCTCAGGCGTCCTCGGCACCGGCCGCGACCTGGACAGCGGCCTGCGGCAACGGGACTTCACCGACGACTTCTACCGGCGCATGTACCGCGAGGCCGGCGTCTTCACCATCAACACCGCCGAGCACACCGGCACCCTCAGCCGCGCCCGGCGCGAAGCCGTCGAGAAGGCCTTCCGCGAGGGCACCGACGTCCACTACGCCAACCCGCAGGTGCTCTCCTGCACGCCCACCCTCGAACTCGGCATCGACATCGGCGACCTGTCGGCCGTCGTCCTCGCCTCACTGCCCAAGGGACCGGCCAACTACATCCAGCGCGTGGGCCGGGCGGGCCGCTCCACCGGCAACGCGTACCTGCTCACCATGGTCGACCGGGGCCCGCGCGACCGCTACTACCTCGAAGAACCCCGCCTCATGATCGCCGGGGACGTGCTGCCGCCCGGCTGCTACCTGTCGGCGGTGGAGATCCTGCGCCGCCAGTACCTGGCCCACCTCCTCGACCTCGCGGGCGCCGGCCGCCTGACCGCCCCCGACGGCACGCCCCTGCGGCCGCTGCCCGGCCGCGCCACCGATCTGTTCGGGACCTCGGCCTGGCAGGCCGAGTTCGCCGAGGCCGCGCTCGCCGACGGGGGGCGGCTCGTGGCGGACTTCCTGGACCTGTTCCCGCCGTACGACGAAAGCCGCGGCATCGGCGTCAGCCCACAGGCCCGCGCCGCCCTCGTCACCTACGCGACCGACCCCGGCGAGGAGGGCCTCAAGGGCGCCCTGGAAGCCGCGTGCCGGCGCTGGGAGGACCGCCGCGCCGACCTCCAGCGCCGCACCGAGGCCATCGACCGGGCCCACGGACTGCTCGTCGCCGGCGACCCCGACCACGAACGACAGGGGCGCGAACTGCGCGCCGAGCGGCGCGACGTGGGACGCGTCGCCCGCGAGATGGCCCGCACCACCGCGCACGGCGCCCTCGTCGACCTCGGCCTGCTGCCCAACTACAGCCTGATCGACACGGCCACCGAGCTGGAGGCCACTCTCACCTGGACCGAGAAGAGCGCCGACGGCACCCGCGAACACCACAGCAAGACCCTCCGCCACAGCCGCCCCGCCCGCCTCGCCCTGACCGAGTTCGCCCCCGGCAACCACTACTACGCCCAGGGCTACAAACACCGGATCACCGGACTGGACATCGGCAGCCCCGGCCGCCCGGCCTGGACCTGGTGGCGCGTCTGCCCCGACTGCGGCCACGTCCGCACCCACCGCGCCGAGACCGACTCCTCGCCCTGCCCCCGCTGCCGGTCCGCGGCCATCGGGGACGTCGGCTGCCTGCACAAGGTCCTCGTGCCGCGCCGCGTCACCTCCCGGGACGAACGCGACGACGTCCGCGTGCGCGACGACCGCGACGACCGGGACCAGCGGCACTACACCGTCGTCCCGGCCGTCGACATCGACGCGCGCGACGTCGAACAGGCGTGGAAACACGAACACGCCACCTTCGGGTGGGAGTTCACCCGCCAGGCGCGCATCCGCCACATCAACACCGGAGCCGTCCGGGTGGACGGCGGGACGGACACCGCCTTCGCCGGACAGGAGGTCCGCCTCAACCCCTTCTGGGTCTGCGACGCGTGCGGCTTCGCCGACCCCGACGGCGGGCCCGCCGCACACGACTCCGGCGACCCGTCCGCGTACGGCAAGTACCACCGGCCCTGGTGCCGCAGGAGGCGCGCCGGAGCCGACACCGCCCGGCGAGGCGAGCGGGTGCTGCTCGCCCACGAACTGCGCACCGACGCCCTGCGCGTCCTCATCCCCGCCGTCACCGCGCACACCCGGGAACGACTCGCCTCCTTCAAGGCCCTGCTGCTGGCCGGCATCGCCCGCGCCTACGGCGGCGACCCCGACCACCTGGAGGTCGTCACCGACTCCATGCCCGAGGAAGGCGGCGAGAGCGCGCACCGCCGCCACTTCCTGGTGCTGTACGACACGCTGCCCGGCGGCACCGGCTACCTGCACCGCCTCTCCGGCCAGGACGGCCTCAAGGGCGTCCTGGAGGAGGCCCGCCAGGTGATCGAGACCTGCGTGTGCGTGGGACAGGGCCGGCCCGCGTGCCACCGCTGCCTGCTGCGGCACGTCACCGACAGCGAGTACGAACTCGTCTCCCGCGAGCACGCCCTCGACATGCTCGGCGACCTGTTCGGCCGCACCCCCGACGGGTGGAGCGTCACACCGGTGGCCACCACCCGCGACATCACCTTGGTGCACCAGGTGGAGAGCGAACTGGAGGCGCTCTTCCGGCGCGGGCTGCTGGAATGGGCCGAGCGGATGGACGAGGTCAGCGTCCGCACCGCGCTCACCGCCGACGGCACCAGGGACACGACCCTGCGCTTCACCGCACCCGACGGAACCGTCCGCGGCTGGCAGATGGAGACCCAGACCCCGCTCGGCTTCACCCGGCCGGACGTGGTCTTCCGCAGCACCGACGACGACCGCCGCATCGCCGTCTACCTCGACGGATACCGCTACCACGCGAGCCCCGAGCACCTCGTCGCCGAGACGGACGCGGAAAAGCGCGCCCGGCTGCGCGCGGAGGGCTGGCAGGTGTTCCAGCTCACCTGGGACGACGTACAGGCCTGGGCGGGACAGGCCAGACCGCAGGCCGACCCGGTGTGGAAGCCGTACCCGAACACCGCGCAGAAGACGGCCATGGACGTCCACCGGCGCATGCACGCCGGGGACACCCGTGACCTGCCCCGCCTGGTGTGGGCCAACCCGGTCGAGACGCTGATCGGCTACCTCACCGACCCGGACCCCGACGCGTGGCGGCGCCGCACCCAGAGCGCGCTCGCGGGCTTCGCCGCCGTGTCGGCGACCAGCAGGGCCCTGGCCGACGGCGAGGAGATCGGGCACCGGATCGGTGAGGCGCTGCGCGGGCGGCGGCTGGCCAGGGGACAGGGCGCCGTCCAGGTCATGGCGACCCGGGACGCGTCGGGGTGTCCGCTCACCATCGCACTCGACCTGCGCCGGGGACAGACCGGGGCGGTCTGGACGGCGCTGACCGTCCTCGACGACAACGCGGACACGGTCACGGCCGACGAAGCCGCCCACCGCAGACGCTGGCAGGCATGGCTCTACTGGAGCAACCTGCTCCAGTTCCTCGACGCGGGTGAGGGGGACGGGGTCCAGCTCACGGCCGGCATGCTGCCCGGATTCGACCCGGCGGAGCTGGCGGTCACCGGCGGAGCCGGATGGCTCACCTCCCAGCGGCGCGAGCACGAACCCGCGGGGGAAGCAAGCACGGCGAACGGACAGCAGCCGCAGGGGGAGCGGCGACACGGCGAGGAGGCCCCCGCGGCCGTACGCGACCCCGCGTGGGACGAGGTCATCGAGTTCCTCGTGGAGGAGCCCGGTCTGCCCGCCCTGGCCCGGACCCTCGCCGACCGGGGCCTGCCCGCGCCGGAGGCCGGTTACGAGCTGGGAGCGGCCGCCTGGCCCGCCGAACTCGCCTGGCCCGCCCGGCGCGTGGGCGTCGTCCTCGCCCACCGGCCGGACCCGGCCACCGGCCGGGACATCGACGCCGAACAACGGGACCTCGCCTACCGGGACGCGGGCTGGCAGGTCCGCACCGCCACGGAATGGGACGCCGGCGAACTCGCCGGGCTGGTGAGCGGCGACCTGGACGAACCCGCCGGAAAGGTGAGCGGCGACACGGACGCCGGCAGGGCGACGAACGATCACGAGGAGAACGCACGATGACGGTCACCGGGGCGCCCAGGACGGGCGTGACCCTCCGCCTGCTCGACAAGGCCGACAAGGAGATCGTCAAACTGGACCGCGCGGTCCTGGGGGCGTTCTACAAGTTCCAGCACGACTTCCGCCGCAACCCGGACGCCGGCGGGCTCGGCCTCAAACAGCTCGAGGGCCACGACCGGCTCTGGTCGGCACGCGTCAACCGCGAGTGGCGGGCCCTGATGATCCGCCTCGGCGGTGACGACTGGCTCCTCGTCTCGGTCAAGCACCGCAGCCACGTCCACAAGAACCTGGACAGGTTCAACTACGGCATCAACCACGTCACCGGCGCCATCGAGTACGTCGACCTCCAGGTCGTCGAGGAGAGCGTGCTGCGACGTGAACTCACGCCGCCCGCCGCTCCCGCCGTCCCGGCTCCGACGCCCACGCCTGCTCCCGCTGCGGAACCGGACCGGCAGGAACGGCTGGAGAAGCCTCTCTTCGCCGCGTACACCGATGAGCAGCTCGCCGACCTCGGCGTCGCCGAACCGCTCATCCCGGTCGTCCGGAAACTCACCACGGACGACGAACTGCTCGGCCTCGCCGAATACGCGCCCCGCCACACCGGGGAAGTGCTCCTGCGGCTGCGCGACGGCGTCCCGTACGACGTAGTCATGGAACAGGTCACGGCGCCCGTCGCCGTGACCGAGCCGGAGAAGAACCTCGACACCGGCGACTGGCAGGCGGCCGTCGACCGCTCCCAGACCGTGGTGATCACCGACGACGAATCCCTGCAGAGCATCCTGGAGGAGGGCGACTTCGGGCGGTGGAAGATCTTCCTCCACCCCACCCAGGGGAAGCTGGTCCACCGGCGCTACTCCGGCCCCGCCCGGGTCGGCGGCGGGCCGGGGACGGGCAAGACGATCGTCGCCCTGCACCGCGTGTGCCACCTGGTGCGCAAGCTCCCTCCCGGCCACACCAAGCCCGTCCTGCTCACCACCTTCAACCGGAACCTCGCCGCCGACCTGCGGGCCCGGCTCCTCTCGCTCGGTGGCCCCGACGTACTGGCCCGGGTCGACATCGCCCATGTCGACCTGCTCGCCACCCGTGTCGTCAGCGAGGCCGACCCGGGCAACGCGAAGCGGCGCATCGACGACACGGCGGCGCTCCGCGAGTGGCGGGAGCTGCTGGTGGAGTCGGGAGAGACCCGCTGGAGCGCCGAGTTCCTCAGCGACGAGTGGAACCAGGTCATCCTCGGCCAGGCCGTGACCTCACGGAGCGACTACTTCACCGTCCGGCGCGCCGGACGGGGACGCAGCGTCACCCGTGCCGAGCGCGCCGGCATCTGGCAGCTCGCCGAACGCTTCACCCAGCGGCTGGAAACCAAAGGGCTGGAGACCCACCGCCAGGTCGCGGAGCGGGCCGCGCGGCTGGAGACGGCCCGTAAGGCCAGGATCGACAAGAGGTCGGAGGAACGCGAGGAACGGGGCGGCCTGGACAACCTCCACGTCGAGGCCGGCTCGGGAGCCCGGCTGCGCTACCGGTACCGGCACATCGTGGTCGACGAGGCCCAGGACCTCAGCGCCGCCCACTGGAAGATGCTGCGCGCCATGGTGCCGTCCGAGGCGGACGACATCTTCCTCGTCGGCGACACCCACCAGCGGATCTACGACAACCAGGTCACCCTCGGCAGCCTGGGCGTGCACATCCGCGGCCGGTCCTCCCGGCTGACACTCAGCTACCGCACGACCCGGGAGATCCTCCGCGACGCGATCCGGGTACTGGGCGACGCCGACTACGACGACCTGGACGGCGACTCCGACACCCTCGCCGGGTACCGCTCGGTCCTGCATGGCCTGGCGCCTTCGCTGCGCGGTGCGCGCAGCTGGGACGAGGAGATGGACCTTGTCGTGGAACAGCTGCGGGCCTGGCACGACGTGCCCCGCGAGTCCACGGCGATCTGTGCCCCGACCAACGACATGGTTACCCAGCTCGCCGAACGCCTCGCCCGGCGCGGCATCACTCCGACGGAGATCACGCCGGACGGGCCGCGCGGCGACCAGGGCGTCCACATCGGCACCATGTACCGCTTCAAGGGACTGGAGTACCGCTGTCTGATCATCGCCGGGGTGTCCGACGGACTCGTGCCGCGCGCTTCCGTTGACGCCTGGGAACGCACGGACCCAAGCCGCCACCAGCGCGAACTGCACCGGGCGCGCTCACTGCTCTTCGTCGCGGCGACCCGCGCCCGTGACGCGCTCGCCATCACCTGGCACGGTGAACCGAGCCGCTTCCTGACGCCGCTGCTTCCCAAGCGGGGCGACACCAACGTCTGACCGACGGAATATCAAGGCGCCGCCACCTTGCTTCCCTCAAGCCACCAGGTGGGCCGGGGCATGACGGCGCCCTCTCCGACGAATCTCTCAGATGTCCCGGAAGATCTCGATCTGCGCCCCGATCGAATTCAGCCGCTCCGCGAGGTCCTCGTACCCGCGGTTGATGACGTACACGTTGCGCAGCACCGACGTGCCCTCCGCCGCCATCATCGCCAGCAGGACGACCACCGCCGGGCGCAGGGCCGGCGGGCACATCATCTCGGCGGCGCGCCAGCGGGTGGGGCCCTCGACCAGGACGCGGTGCGGGTCCAGGAGCTGGAGGCGGCCGCCGAGGCGGTTGAGGTCGGTCAGGTAGATGGCGCGGTTGTCGTAGACCCAGTCGTGGATGAGGGTCTTGCCCTGCGCGGAGGCCGCGATGGCCGCGAAGAACGGGACGTTGTCGATGTTCAGGCCGGGGAACGGCATCGGGTGGATCTTGTCGATCGGCGCCTCCAGCTTGGAGGGCCGGACGGTGAGGTCCACCAGGCGCGTGCGGCCGTTGTCCGCGACGTACTCCGGCGTGCGGTCGTGGTCGAGGCCCATCTCCTCGAGCACCGCCAGCTCGATCTCGAGGAACTCGATGGGGACGCGACGCACCGTCAGCTCCGACTCCGTCACGACGGCGGCGGCCAGCAGGCTCATCGCCTCGACCGGGTCCTCGGAGGGGGAGTAGTCCACGTCCGCGTCGATGACCGGCAGGCCGTGCACGGTCAGCGTGGTGGTGCCGATGCCCTCGACCTTGACGCCCAGGGCCTCCAGGAAGAAGCACAGGTCCTGGACCATGTAGTTCGACGAGGCGTTGCGGATGACGGTGACGCCGTCGTGCCGGGCGGCGGCGAGGAGGGCGTTCTCGGTGACCGTGTCGCCCCGCTCGGTCAGCACGATCGGGCGGTCCGGGCGCACGCTCCGGTCGACCACCGCGTGGTAGTGGCCCTCGGTCGCGGCGACGTCCAGGCCGAAGCGGCGCAGCGCGATCATGTGCGGCTCGATGGTGCGCGTGCCGAGGTCGCAGCCGCCGGCGTAGGGGAGCCGGAAGCGGTCCATGCGGTGCAGCAGCGGGCCCAGGAACATGATGATCGAGCGGGTGCGCACCGCCGCCTCGGCGTCGATGGCCTCCATGTCCAGCTCGGCCGGCGGCACGATCTCCAGGTCGGTGCCGTCGTTGATCCAGCGGGTGCGCACACCGATGGAGTTGAGCACCTCCAGGAGGCGGTAGACCTCCTCGATGCGGGCGACCCGGCGCAGCACCGTGCGCCCCTTGTTGAGCAGCGAGGCGCACAGCAGGGCCACACAGGCGTTCTTGCTGGTCTTGACGTCGATGGCCCCGGAGAGGCGCCGGCCGCCGACCACGCGCAGGTGCATCGGACCCGCGTAGCCCAGGGAGACGATTTCGCTGTCCAGCGCTTCGCCGATGCGGGCGATCATCTCAAGGCTGATGTTCTGGTTGCCGCGCTCGATGCGGTTGACGGCGCTCTGACTGGTGTTGAGCGCCTCCGCAAGCTGTGACTGCGTCCAGCCGCGGTGCTGCCGGGCGTCACGGATGAGCTTGCCGATGCGTACGAGGTAGTCGTCTGCCATGAGGTTGAGGCTATCTCAGATATGAGATGGCGCCTCTTGGGGGGTCCGTTCGGGTGAGCCGGCGTCGAGGAGCCTCAGCGGCGCTTGGCGGTGGTCGTGCGGCGCCAGCCGAAGGGCCCCGGCAGATCCATCGACGTCGTACGCCGTCCCGTGCTGCTGCGGGTGTGGCGCGGGCCGTTCCCGCCGCCGGTGGTGATGGACCACGAACGTTTGTTGATGTTCAGTCGTACTCCCGGGAGGATCCGGAAGCTCTTGCGGAACGTGAGTGGCATCGTGCTGCCCCCTTCCGAGTCGCGCCGGGTGGTCCCGGCGCAAGTCGGATACCCCGGTTCGGCGTAGGGATGGCCGCCCGGGTCACTCGGGTGGGGTGCACGCCACACCAGGCCCGGGCATGACCAGCCCGGCCCCATGTACTAGAGTTATCTCGACATCGAGATATCTGCCGAGGCGCACCGCAGCCGCCACCCTGGTAAGGGTACCCTAACTTAGCCTTGCCTCAGCGGACCGGCCAGGGCGGCGTGGCGGCAGGATGCGGTGGTACGCGCACATAAATGAAGGAGACTGTCGTGTCGGCGAACAGCTTCGACGCCCGCAGCACGCTGCAGGTGGGCGACGAGTCGTACGAGATCTTCCGGCTGGACAAGGTCGAGGGCTCCGCGCGCCTTCCCTACAGCCTGAAGGTGCTGCTGGAGAACCTGCTCCGCACCGAGGACGGCGCTAACATCACCGCCGACCACATCCGCGCCCTCGGCGGCTGGGACTCGCAGGCCCAGCCGTCGCAGGAGATCCAGTTCACGCCCGCCCGCGTGATCATGCAGGACTTCACCGGCGTGCCCTGCGTCGTGGACCTCGCCACCATGCGCGAGGCCGTCAAGGAGCTCGGCGGCGACCCGGCGAAGATCAACCCGCTGGCTCCGGCCGAGCTGGTCATCGACCATTCCGTCATCGCCGACAAGTTCGGCACCAACGACGCCTTCAAGCAGAACGTCGACCTGGAGTACGGCCGCAACAAGGAGCGCTACCAGTTCCTGCGCTGGGGCCAGACCGCCTTCGACGAGTTCAAGGTCGTCCCGCCCGGCACCGGCATCGTCCACCAGGTGAACATCGAGCACCTGGCCCGCGTCGTCATGATCCGCGAGGGCAAGGCCTACCCCGACACCCTGGTCGGCACCGACTCGCACACCACCATGGTCAACGGCCTCGGCGTCCTCGGCTGGGGCGTCGGCGGCATCGAGGCCGAGGCCGCGATGCTCGGCCAGCCGGTCTCCATGCTGATCCCGCGCGTCGTCGGCTTCAAGCTCACCGGTGAGCTCCAGCCCGGCACCACCGCCACGGACCTCGTGCTCACGATCACCGAGATGCTGCGCAAGCACGGCGTCGTCGGCAAGTTCGTCGAGTTCTACGGCGAGGGCGTCGCCGCCACCTCGCTGGCCAACCGCGCCACCATCGGCAACATGTCGCCGGAGTTCGGCTCCACCGCCGCGATCTTCCCGATCGACGACGAGACGCTGAACTACATGCGCCTGACCGGCCGCTCCGACCAGCAGGTCGCGCTCGTCGAGGCCTACGCCAAGGAGCAGGGCCTCTGGCTGGACCCGACGGCCGAGCCGGACTTCTCCGAGAAGCTCGAGCTGGACCTGTCCACGGTCGTCCCGTCGATCGCCGGCCCGAAGCGCCCGCAGGACCGCATCGTCCTGGCCGAGGCCGCCCAGCAGTTCGCCAAGGACGTCCTGAACTACGTCGAGGCCCCCGTCGCCCGGACGCCGGCCGCCGCCACCTCGGTGGTCGACGAGGCGAGCGCCGAGTCCTTCCCGGCCTCCGACGCCCCGGCCTACGGCCACGAGGAGAACGGCGCCGGCGCCCCGCAGCACGGCCAGGGCACCGGTTCCGTCCCGTCGAACCCGGTCCAGGTGACCGCCCCCGACGGCACCACCTACGAGCTGGACCACGGTGCGGTGACGGTCGCGGCCATCACCTCCTGCACCAACACCTCCAACCCGTACGTCATGGTCGCCGCCGCCCTGGTGGCCAAGAAGGCGGTCGAGAAGGGCCTGACCCGCAAGCCGTGGGTCAAGACCACCCTCGCCCCGGGCTCCAAGGTCGTCACCGACTACTTCGACAAGGCGGGCCTGACCCCGTACCTCGACAAGGTCGGCTTCAACCTCGTCGGCTACGGCTGCACCACCTGCATCGGCAACTCCGGCCCGCTGCCGGACGAGGTCTCCAAGGCCGTCAACGACCACGACCTCGCCGTCACCTCGGTCCTCTCCGGCAACCGGAACTTCGAGGGCCGCATCAACCCCGACGTCAAGATGAACTACCTGGCGTCCCCGCCGCTGGTCGTCGCCTACGCCCTCGCCGGCTCCATGAAGGTCGACATCACCAAGGACGCCCTGGGCACCGACCAGGACGGCAACCCGGTCTTCCTGAAGGACATCTGGCCCTCCGAGGCCGAGGTCAACGACGTCGTCGCCAACGCCATCGGCGAGGACATGTTCACCAAGTCCTACAGCGACGTCTTCGCCGGCGACGCCCAGTGGCAGGCGCTGCCGATCCCGACCGGCGACACCTTCGAGTGGGACGGCGAGTCCACCTACGTCCGCAAGCCCCCCTACTTCGAGGGCATGGGCATGGAGCCGGCCCCGGTCGAGGACATCTCCGGCGCCCGCGTGCTGGCCAAACTGGGCGACTCGGTCACCACCGACCACATCTCCCCGGCCGGTGCCATCAAGGCCGACACCCCGGCGGGCAAGTACCTCACGGAGCACGGCGTCGAGCGCCGCGACTTCAACAGCTACGGCTCGCGCCGCGGCAACCACGAGATCATGATCCGCGGTACGTTCGCCAACATCCGCCTGCGCAACCAGATCGCGCCGGGCACCGAGGGCGGCTACACCCGCGACTTCACGCAGGACGGCGGGCCGGTGTCGTTCATCTACGACGCCTCCCGCAACTACATCGAGCAGGGCATCCCGCTGGTCGTCCTGGCCGGCAAGGAGTACGGCTCCGGCTCGTCCCGCGACTGGGCCGCCAAGGGCACCGCGCTGCTCGGCGTCAAGGCCGTCATCGCCGAGTCCTACGAGCGCATCCACCGCTCGAACCTCATCGGCATGGGCGTCCTGCCCCTGCAGTTCCCCGAGGGCCAGGACGCGGCCTCCCTCGGCCTGACCGGCGAGGAGACCTTCTCCGTCTCCGGCGTCACCGAACTGAACGACGGCACCACCCCGCGCACGGTGAAGGTCACCACCGACACCGGCGTGGAGTTCGACGCGGTCGTCCGCATCGACACCCCCGGTGAGGCCGACTACTACCGCAACGGCGGCATCCTGCAGTACGTGCTGCGCAGCCTGATCCGCAAGTAGGCGGTACGGCACAGCGACCGAGGGCCGCACCCCCTGCGACGGGGGTGCGGCCCTCGGTCGTTCGGCGGGGCGCCCGGAACCGTGGTGGCTCCGCGCGCCCCGCGCCCGCTCACGCCAGCAGCTCGACCTCCGCCAGCGTGTGCTCGCCGTCCAGGACCAGCCGGTACTTCGCGTACGTGCCCGGCGAGTCCACCGAGAACGCCCGCGTCTGCCGGTCCCACGCGAAGGACTCGCCGGAGCGTTGGTCCAGGGTCTTCCAGGCGGTGCCGTCGGCCGAGCCCTGGAGCGTCCAGCCGGCCGGGGCCTTCGTCCGGTCCGCCGAAGACGTCAGGGTGTACTGGACCGCCTTGACGCCCTTGTCCGGCACCGGCAGGTCCACCGACGTCACCGCCGCGTCCGTCGCCGACGTGTCGTCGAAGAGCGCCCCGTCACCGCTCAGCGCGTCCGCGCGAGGCGTCGGCACCCGGTCGTCCCGGGTGATCGACACCGGCGCCGCGTCCTTGCCGGTGCCCCACGCGGACGGCTTGGCGCCCATGTCGAACTCCAGGACGCCGCCCTTCGCGAGCAGCGAGTGGGGGAGCGAAGTGGCGTTCCAGCGCTTGCCGTTGACCTTCAGGCCCTGCACGTAGACGTTCTTCGTGCTGTTCTTCGGCGCCTTGACGACCAGCTTGCGGCCGTTCTCCAGGTGGACGGTCGCCTTGGTGAACAGCGGGGAGCCGATGGCGTACTCGCCGCTGCCCATCACCAGCGGGTAGAAGCCCAGGGACGAGAAGAGGAACCAGGCCGACTGCTCGCCGTTGTCCTCGTCACCGTGGTAGCCCTGCCCGATCTCGCTGCCGGTGTACAGGCGGGAGAGGACCTCGCGGACGTTCTTCTGCGTCTTGTACGGCTGCCCGGCCGCGTCGTACATGTACAGGGCGTGGTGGGCGACCTGGTTGGAGTGCCCGTAGTTGCCCATGCGGACGTCGCGCGCCTCGGTCATCTCGTGGATGACACCGCCGTAGCTGCCGACGAACTCCGAGGAGGCCGTCTCCGGGGTGGAGAGGTACTCGTCGAGCTTGTCGCCGAGCCCCTTGCGCCCGCCGTACAGGTTGGCAAGGCCCCGGCTGTCCTGCGGGGCGGTGAAGGCGTAGCCCCAGCCGTTGGTCTCCGTGTAGTCGTAGCCCCACACGCGCGGGTCGTACTTCTCCGAGTCCACGCGCCAGTTGCCCGCCGCGTCCCGGCCCTGGAAGAAGCCGGCCTTCGCGTCGAACATGTTGACGTAGTCCTGGGCGCGGTTGAGGAAGTACGCCGACTCCTCCCGGTACCGCTTCTCGCCGGTCTCCTTGTAGAGCTTCTCGCCCATCTTCGCGATGCCGTAGTCGTTGAGGTAGCCCTCCAGCGCCCACGACAGGCCCTCGTGCGTCGCCGTGCTGGTGTAGCCGAGGAACGGCGAGGTGGCCATGCCCTTGCGGCCCACGCCCGAGGACGGGGGCACCACGGTGGCGTTCTTGACGGCCGCGTCGTACGCCGCCTTCGCGTCGAAGCCGACGCCCTTGACGTAGGCGTCCGCGAACGCCACGTCCGAGGAGGTGCCGGTCATCAGGTCCGCGTAGCCGGGGGAGGACCAGCGGGAGGTCCAGCCGCCGTCCTTGTAGTGCTGCACGAAGCCGTCGACCAGCTCACCGGCCGTGGACGGCGTCAGGAAGGAGTACGCGGGCCAGGTGGTCCGGTAGGTGTCCCAGAAGCCGTTGTTGACGTACACCTTGCCGTCCACGATCTTCGCGCCGGTGTGCGTCGGGGTGTCCGCCGCCCGCATCTTCTGGAACGGCGAGGCGTACTTGTACGTGCCGCCGACCTTCTCGTGGCCCGCGTTCGGGTACAGGTACAGCCGGTAGAGGCTGGAGTACAGGGTGGTGAGCTGGTCCTGCGTGGCGCCCTCCACCTCGACCTTGCCGAGGATGGCGTCCCACTGCTTCTGGGCGTTCCTGCGGACCTTGTCGAAGGAGGTGTGCGCGGGGATCTCCTGGCGCAGGTTGTCCTTCGCCTGGTCGACGCCGATCAGCGAGGTCGCCAGGCGCAGGGTCACCGTGCGGTCCTTGCCCGCGTCGAAGCGCAGATGGCCCTTGACGCCGGACAAGTCGCCGCCGGTGACCTTCTTGTCGAACTCGCCGTAGACGAACAGCCGGGTGGCGCCGGTGGACAGCCCGGACTTGACGTCCGAGTAGCCGGTGAAGGTGCCCGTCTCCTTGTCCAGGGTCAGGCCGGCCTGGTCGGTGACGTTGTCGAAGATCACGCTCGCGTCGTCACCGGGGTAGGTGAAGCGCATGACGGCCGCGTGGTCGGTCGGCGCCATCTCGGCCTTCAGGCCGTTCTCGAAGCGCACCCCGTAGTAGTACGGCCGGGCGGTCTCGTTCTCGTGCCGGAAGGCCAGCTCGCGCGCCTCCCGGCCGGTGTCGGGGGTGCCGGAGGCGGCGGACGGCATCACCTGGAAGGTCTGCCGGTCGCCCATCCACGGGCTCGGCTCGTGGCTGGCGCTGAACGCCTGGAGCGTCGGCAGGTTGTCCGCGTTGTTGCCGCGGGCGTAGTCGTACAGCCAGCTCAGCGAGCCCGCGTTGGTCACCGGCGTCCAGAAGTTGAAGCCGTGCGGCACGGCCGTCGCCGGGATGTTGTTGCCGCGCGAGAAGCCGCCGCTGGAGTTGGTGCCGCGGGTGGTCAGCGCGTAGTCCGACAGGTGGGCCTTGGGCCGCTCGGGCGCGGCGGACCGGATGGTGACGTCGTCGAGCCAGCCGCGGAACTTGGCCGGGCCCTTGGGGGAGTCGTACGCCACCAGGATCCGGTCGACGGTCTTGCCGGCCGCGACGGAGCCGATGCCCGACTCGACGGCGTTCCACTGGTTGACGTAGAGCACCTTGGAGGCGCCCTGTCCGGCCGGCGTCAGCGCGAACCCGTGCCGGTCGACGGCGCCCAGGTCGCTCAGGTAGGTGCCGTCGGTGAAGGCCAGGTCGACGGATACGTTCGTGGCGTCGTAGTCGAGGTCGCCGTCCGCCATCGACGGGAAGATCTTGTAGGACAGCTCGGTGCGGCGGTCGACCTTCACATCGACGTCGAAGACCTTGTTGTACGAGTACGCCCGGCCGTCGGCGGTGTGCCGGCCCGCGTACCTGAGGGCGTGCGTGCCGGTGAAGCCGGCGCCCGCCTTGGCGGTCGGCGAGCCGCTCGGGCCGCGGTCGACGAGCGAGAGCATGTCCTCGGGGACGGGCGTCTCGCTGTCGCCGGTGGACAGGTGCACGTCGGCCAGCTGGAGGATGTCCCCGCCGTTGTTCTTCGTGATCTCCAGCCGGAAGTGCCGGTACTCGGCCGGCTGGGCGAGGTCGTACGTCTTCGTCTGGAACCGCCCGGAGAAGGACTGTCCGGAGCGGCTGTCGAGCGTCTGCCAGGTCCTGCCGTCGGCCGAGCCCTGGAAGGTCCAGTCCGCGGGGTCGCGTTCGGCGTGGTCGTTGGCCGAGGTGAGCGCGTACCTGGTGAGACGCACGGGCTGGTCGAGGTCGAACTCCGCCCAGCCGGTCTTCGCGAACGTCAGCCACTTCGAGCTCGGTTCGCCGTCGACGAGGTTCTCCTTCACCTCGCCGCCGCCGGTGTTCTCGTCGCTCGCCCGTACGTCGGTGACGTGGTCGGTGACGCTTCCGGGTATGCCCGTGCTGTACCCGCCGTCGACGCCCGCGGCGCGCTTGCTGCCGCCCGGAGTGGTCTCCACCGTGTTGAGCCAGTCCGGAACCGGGTCGTCCGCCTCGAACGAGGAACTGAACTCCCGGTCCGCGGCGGCGGGTGCCGCGGGCAGCGCGACCGCGGCCCCCTGCGAACCCACCGCCACCGTGAAGGCGGTCGTCAGTACGACCGCCGGACCCCATCTGTGCCGCACTCTGTACCGCATGCGCCAGCAACCTCCCTGCGCGCCCCGGAAGCGCTTTCCGGGGAAATGGACAACGTTGTCAAATTCGAAGCGCAAGGAACAGTAGTGCGTGAAGAAGCCAGTGGTGTCAAGGGTGTTGCCTGTGCCGTCCGGGGCCGACCGCCGTGGTATTTGCTTCGGGGTACACGCGGAGCGCTCATATTTCCGCCAGGTCTCAACTCGGAAAAGACGTGCCGGGAACCATGCATTCGATCTTGCTCCGCCCACCGGAAGTGGACTATACCTGTCGGCCATCGGGGGATCCGTGGGGGAATCTGCGAAGGCACACCACCAAGGCACCCGTACAGCAGTATCCGCACTTCCTGCACGACCCAGCGTGACCCGATCGCGGTGCCGGGGAGGATCCGGTTCACCGCCTGAGTCCTGGAGAGGGCGAGGACTTGAGCATGGGATCCACTTCCGCCGAGAACAACCGAACGGGCGTCGGCCGCCGCGATCTGATCAAGCGGTCCGCCGCGCTCGGCCTGATCTCCGTACCGGCCATGAGCTTCCTGTCCGCCTGCGCGAGCGGCGGCGGGGACGACCAGAAGAAGGCCGAGTCCGGCAAGAAGACCGCCAAGAACCCCCTGGCCGTCAACGAGACCGCGAAGATGGAATTCGTCCTCTTCGACGGCGGCTTCGGCAAGGAGTACGCCGAGGACGCCGTCAAGGTCTACGAGAAGAACTTCCCCGACGCCAAGGTGAAGTTCGCCGCGACCCAGAAGATCCAGTCCACGCTGCAGCCGCGTTTCAACGGCGGCAACCCGCCCGACCTCGTGGACAACTCCGGCGCCGAGCAGATGGACATGGGCGTGCTGGTCGGCAAGAACCAGCTCGCCGACCTGACCCCGCTGCTGGACGCCCCGTCCTACGACGACCCGGGCAAGAAGGTCCGCGACACGCTGCGCCCCGGCATCGTGGAGATGGGCCAGTTCGACGGCGAGAAGGTCTGGATCCTCTACTACGCCTACACGGTCTACGGCAACTGGTACTCCCAGAAGGCCCTGGACTCGCTCGGCGTCGAGTACCCCAAGACCTGGGACGAGATGCTCGCGGTCTGCGAGAAGGCGAAGAAGAAGGGCATGGCCGGTTGGACCTACGCCGGCAAGTACCCCTACTACCTCCCCTTCTCGATGTACCCGATGATCGCCAAGGTCGGCGGTGCCGGGGTGCTGGACGCGATCGACAACCTCGAGCCGAACGCCTGGAAGCACCCTGCGGTCAAGACCGTCTTCGAGGCCTACTACGAGCTCTACAAGAAGGGCTACATCCTCAAGGGCACCCCGGGCCTGGACCACATCCAGTCCCAGACCGCGTGGGCCAAGGGCGACGCCCTGTTCCTCCCCAACGGCTCCTGGGTGGAGAACGAGTCCGCCAAGGTCATCCCCGCGGACTTCCAGCTCTCCGTCTCCGCCCCGCCCGGCATCGACTCCTCCGACAAGATGCCGTTCGGCACCATCTGGGCCTCCGGCGGCGAGCCCTTCATCGTCCCGGCCAAGGCGGCCAACGGCCCCGGCGGCATGGAGCAGCTGCGCATCATGCTCGGCGAGGCGTCCTCGAAGAGCTTCACGTCCAAGGTGAAGTCGCTGACGGCCTTCAACGGCGGCACCGAGGGCATCGAGCTCACCCCGGGTCTCAAGTCCGGTGTCGCGGCGCTGGAACTGGCGGGCACCAACGTGGTGAACCCGCGCCTGCAGGACTGGTACGTGCAGCTCCAGAAGGAGAAGATCGGCGTCTCCGGACTGGGCGAGATGATGGCCGGCCGCCTCACCCCGGCCGAGGCCATCAAGAAGATCCAGGGCTTCGCCGACGAGGCGGCCAAGGACGATTCGATCAAGCACTACAAGCACCAGTGAGGACGTGTCACCAGGGCCTGGCCGGCGCGTCGTCGCCGGCCGGGCCCTGGCGGCGCCACCCGCGCGCAGATCGGGGTCGGTAGCAATGCAGCACGGCAAGTACCGGTTCATCGTGGGGTTCCTGGCGGTTCCCCTGGGACTGTACGCGCTCTTCGTCGTCTGGCCGTTCGTCCAGTCCATCTACTACTCGTTCACGGACTGGACGGGACTGAGTCCCGAGTTCGAGATGGTCGGCTTCGACAACTACTCACGGATGCTCGACGACGACATCTTCTGGAAGTCGCTGCAGCACAGCGTGATGTTCGCTCTGCTGGTGCCGCTGGTGACACTCGGCCTGGCGCTGTTCTTCTCCTTCATGATCAATGTGGGTGGGCGCCACCGCCGCGGCGGACCGGTGATCACCGGTGTCCGCGGCTCCGGCTTCTACAAGATCGTCTACTTCTTCCCGCAGGTGCTGTCCATCGCCATCGTCGCCCTGCTGTTCGCGTTCGCGTACAACCCGGACAGCGGCGCGATCAACTCGCTGCTGCGCGGCATCGGTCTCGACTCCCTCCAGCCGCTGTGGCTGGGCGACCCGAACCTGGCCCTGTGGTGCGTGATGGCCGTGCTCGTCTGGTCCACGGTCGGCTTCTTCGTGGTCCTGTTCTCCGCGGGAATGGCCTCCATTCCGGCGGAGCTGTACGAGGCCGCGCTGCTGGACGGCGCGAACCGCGCGACGACCTTCTTCAAGGTCACCCTGCCGCTGCTGTGGGACACCGTGCAGTCCGGCTGGGTCTACATGGGCATCCTCGCGCTCGGCGCCGAGTCGTTCGCGGTCGTACAGATCATGACGACCGGCCCCGGCGGCCCCGACTACTCGACCACCGTCATGGTCCTGTACGTGTACCAGAAGGCGTTCCGTGACGGCCAGGCCGCCTACGCCACCACGATCGGCGTCGCCCTGCTCGTCGTCACGCTGGCCTTCGCCGCCGTCGTGATGCGACTGGGCCGGCGCGAGCGGCTGGAGTACTGATCATGAAGACGACCGAGACCCCCGCGCCCGTACCGGCCGAGTCCGGCCCTGTCGTCCGCAAGACCGAGGCCCCGCCCGGCGGGCTGACCAAGGGGAAGAAGGAGGGCACCACCCTCAACGTCTTCTCCCACGGCGTTCTCGTCATCTGGGCGATCATGGTCGGGATGCCGCTGGTGTGGGCGGTGATGACCTCCTTCAAGGACGACGCCTCCATCTTCGGCTCGCCCTGGTCGCTGCCCGACAGGCTGAACTTCGACAACTGGTCGCGGGCCTGGTCCCAGGCCCACATGGGCGACTACTTCCTCAACACCGTCCTGGTGGTCGGCGGCTCGCTCGTCGGCACCCTGGTGCTCGGCTCCATGGCGGCCTACGTGCTCGCCCGGTTCGACTTCCCGGGCAACCGGTTCATCTACTACTTGTTCATCGGCGGCATGAGCTTCCCGATCATGCTCGCGCTGGTCCCGTTGTTCTACGTGGTGGACAACATGGGCCTGCTGAACACCATCCACGGGCTGATCCTGGTCTACATCGCCTACTCGCTGCCCTTCACGGTGTTCTTCCTGACCGGGTTCTTCCGGACCCTGCCGAGCTCGGTGGCGGAGGCGGCGTTCGTGGACGGGGCCTCCCACACCCGGACGTTCTTCCAGATCATGCTGCCGATGGCCAAGCCCGGCCTGATCAGCGTGGGGATCTTCAACTTCCTGGGGCAGTGGAACCAGTACATGCTGCCCACCGTGCTGAACACCGACCCGGACAAGCACGTCCTCACCCAGGGCCTGGTGCAACTGGCGGTCAGCCAGGGCTACAAGGGCGACTGGTCCGGCCTGTTCGCGGGCCTGGTGATGGCGATGCTGCCGGTGCTGGCCGCGTACATCATCTTCCAGCGCCAGGTGGTCCAGGGCCTCACGGCGGGCGCCCTGAAGTAGCCCGCCCCGACCCCCGCGCCTGCCGCTCCCGGACTGCCGGGGGCGGCATACGTGTGCGTGTGCGGGGCACCCGGATGCGGTTCAACCTCTTGACGGGAGGCGACCCGAACGGCTCAGCTTAGAGTTCACTAGTTGGACATAGACGGGGCCTCATCGAAGCGGCCCCGTGCGCAGGAGGTCGTCGTGGAGACTCCCGGTTCGCAGTCGTCGCTGCACCGAGCCAACCTGGAACGGGTCGTACGAGCGGTACGGCTCGCCGGGTCGCTCACGCAGGCGGAGATCGCGAGGACGACGGGTCTGTCCGCGGCGACGGTCTCGAACATCGTCCGGGAACTGAAGGACGGCGGGACCGTCGAGGTCACGCCCACCTCGGCGGGCGGCCGCCGGGCCCGCAGCGTCTCGCTGAGCGGGGACGCCGGCATCGTCATCGGTGTCGACTTCGGGCACACGCATTTGCGCGTCGCGGTCGGGAACCTCGCCCACCAGGTGCTCGCCGAGGAGTCCGAGCCGCTGGACGTCGACGCGTCCTCGGCGCAGGGCTTCGACCGCGCGGAGCAACTGGTCAGCCGGCTGATCGAGGCCACCGGCGTCGACCGTTCCAAGATCGCCGGCGTGGGCCTCGGCGTGCCCGGCCCGATCGACGTGGAGTCGGGGACGCTGGGCTCGACCGCCATCCTGCCCGGCTGGGGCGGCACCCGGCCCGCCGAGGAGCTGCGGGGGCGGCTCGGCGTGCCCGTGCACGTGGACAACGACGCCAACCTCGGCGCCCTCGGCGAGCTGGTCTGGGGCAGCGGCCGGGGGGTGCGCGACCTGGCGTACATCAAGGTCGCCAGCGGTGTCGGAGCCGGTCTCGTGATCAACGGCAAGATCTATCGGGGACCCGGCGGCACCGCGGGAGAAATCGGGCATATCACTCTCGACGAAGCCGGTCCCGTCTGCCGCTGCGGAAACCGCGGCTGCCTGGAGACGTTCGCGGCCGCACGCTATGTGCTCCCGCTGCTCCAGCCCAGTCACGGTATGGACCTGACGATGGAAGGCGTCGTGCGGCTGGCACGGGACGGCGACCCGGGCTGCCGTCGCGTGATCGCCGACGTCGGCCGTCACATCGGCAGTGGAGTCGCCAATCTCTGCAACCTGCTCAACCCGAGCCGCGTGGTCCTCGGCGGCGATCTCGCCGAGGCCGGCGAGCTGGTGCTCGGCCCGATAAGGGAGTCCGTCGGCCGCTACGCCATCCCCAGTGCGGCGCGTCAACTCTCCGTACTTCCGGGGGCACTTGGGGGACGTGCGGAGGTCCTCGGCGCGCTCGCCCTGGCCCTCAGCGAGATGGGCGATTCGACGCTTTTGGACGGAAGTGCGACCGGCGCCCTGTCCGCGGCCACCCCTGCCTTCACTTAGAGAACGGATGGCACCGTTGCCATCTCGTTAAGGATTTACTTCTTGACGTCGCACGTGTGGCCGAGTTGACTTCCAGCCACCTCGGCCGCAACGACGCGGCCTCGTCAGGGAGGTTTCTGAAGTGAACACGCGTATGCGTCGTGCCGCCTTTGCCGTTGCCGCCACCGCCATGGCCGTCTCGCTCGCCGCCTGTGGCAGCGCCAAGGAGTCCGGCGACAAGGCCGACTCGTCCGACTCCGCCGCCAAGAAGGGCGACGCCATCAAGGTCGGTCTGCTCCTTCCGGAGAACCAGACCGCGCGCTACGAGAAGTTCGACAAGCCCTTGATCGAGAAGAAGGTCAAGGAGCTCACGAACAACAAGGGCGAGGTGGTCTACGCCAACGCCAAGCAGGACGCCAGCCAGCAGTCGCAGCAGGTCGACACGATGGTGACCAACAAGGTCGACGTCCTGATCGTGGACGCGGTGGACTCCAAGGCCATCGCCGGCTCGATCAAGAAGGCCAAGGACGCGGGCATCCCGGTCGTCGCCTACGACCGCCTGGCCGAGGGCCCGATCGACGCCTACACCTCGTTCGACAACGTGACCGTCGGCAAGACGCAGGGCGAGGCCCTGCTGAAGGCGCTGGGCGACAAGGCCAAGGGCGGCCAGATCGTCATGATGAACGGTTCCTCCACCGACCCGAACGCCGCCCAGTTCAAGGAGGGCGCCCACTCCGTCCTCGACGGCAAGGTGAAGGTCGGCCGCGAGTACGACACCAAGGAGTGGAAGCCGGAGAACGCCAACGCCAACATGGAGGGCGCCATCTCCGCCCTCGGCAAGGACAAGATCGTCGGCGTCTACTCCGCGAACGACGGCATGGCGGGCGGCATCATCACCGCCCTGAAGGCCGCCGGTATCAGCAACATCCCGGTCACCGGCCAGGACGCCGAGCTCGCGGGCGTGCAGCGCATCCTCACCGGTGAGCAGTACATGAGCGTCTACAAGTCCTACCCGCAGGAGGCCGCGGTCGCCGGCGAGATGGCCGTCGCCCTCGCCCAGGGCAAGTCGCTCGACTCCATCGCCACGAGCAAGGCCGACAGCGCCACCACCAAGGGCGTCCCGACGGTGCTCGTCCCGGTCGTCTCGCTGACCAAGGACAACATCAACGAGACCGTCATCAAGGAGGGCTTCTACACCCTCGACGAGATCTGCGCCGGCAAGTACAAGGCCGCCTGCGACAAGGCCGGCCTGAAGTAGGCAGTCCCGTCCCCCGTACCCGCCGAGCGGGTGCGGGACCGGCTGCACGCGGCTTCCTCCGGCGCCCCGCACCACCAGCCCCGCAAGCTACGCGGGGCGCCGGACGGAACACCACCACCCCCCAAACTTCTGCACAACCTCCCGCCGGGTCAGGCGGCGAAGGAGATGGTTCACGTGTCCGCTACGCCCGTGCTGGCGTTGCGCGGGGTCTCCAAGCGATTCGGTGCCGTCCAGGCGCTCACCGACGTAGAGCTTGAGGTCCACGCCGGTGAGGTGGTCGCCCTGGTCGGCGACAACGGAGCCGGAAAATCCACGCTGGTCAAGACGATCGCCGGCGTGCACCCCATCGACGAGGGCGCCATCGAGTGGGACGGCAGGGCCGTCACCATCAACAGGCCGCACGACGCCCAGAACCTGGGCATCGCGACGGTCTACCAGGACCTCGCGCTGTGCGACAACATCGACGTCGTCGGCAACCTCTACCTGGGCCGGGAGCTGCGCAAGCGCGGCGTCCTGGACGAGGTGGAGATGGAGCGCCGCTCCCGCGAGCTGCTGGACACGCTGTCCATCCGTATCCCCAGCGTCCGCATCCCGATCGCCTCGCTCTCCGGCGGTCAGCGCCAGGTCGTGGCGATCGCCCGCTCCATGCTCGGTGAGCCCAAGCTGGTCATCCTCGACGAGCCCACCGCCGCCCTCGGCGTCGAGCAGACCGCGCAGGTCCTCGACCTGGTCGAGCGGCTGCGCGAGCGCGGTCACGCCGTCATCCTCATCAGCCACAACATGGCCGATGTGAAGGCGGTGGCCGACAAGGTCGCCGTCCTGCGCCTGGGGCGCAACAACGGCGTCTTCGAGGTCAAGTCGACCTCGCAGGAAGAGATCATCTCCGCCATCACGGGCGCCACGGACAACGCCGTGACCCGTCGTGCGGCGCGCACCAATGGGGAGATCCAGAAGTGAGTATCGACAAGACCTCCACCCCCGCCGGGGACCACGCCGTGGAGAACCCCGAGGCCGCCTCCGCCGCGGTCCCCACGGTCGACCCCCGGCTGCTGGTGCGCGAGCAGGGCTTCGCGGGCTACCTCAGCGAGTTCAAGCGGAAGATGAAGGCCGGTGACCTAGGGTCCCTCCCGGTCGTCGTCGGTCTGCTGATCATCTGGGCCATCTTCACCAGCCTGAACTCCAACTTCCTCACCGCCGGCAACTTCTCCGACATGTCGATCGCCATGGTCGGCACCGGCATGATCGCCGTCGGCATCGTCTTCGTCCTGCTGCTCGGCGAGATCGACCTGTCGGTCGGCTCGGTCAGCGGTGTCGCGGGTGCCACCTTCGCGGTGCTGAGCGTCACGCACGGGATGAACGAGATCCTGGCCCTGGTGCTGGCCATCCTCACGGGCACCGTGGCCGGCGCGCTCCACGGCTTCGTCTTCGCGAAGATCGGTGTCCCGGCCTTCGCCGTGACCCTGGCCGGCCTGCTGTTCTGGCAGGGCTTCATGCTGCAGATCCTCGGCAGCAACGGCACCATCAACCTGGACGCCGACGGTGTGGTCGCCAAGCTGACCAGCTACTACTTCAGCGACGTGGCCGCCGCCTACGGCCTGGCGATCGTCGTGACCGCGGGGTACTTCCTCACCGCGTTCTTCGACAACCGCCGCCGCGCGGCCGCCGGGGTGCCGTCCCGGCCGCTGAGCGAAATCATCGTGCGCACGGTGCTGCTGGCCGTGCTGGCCTTCGCCGTGGCGATCGTCTTCAACCAGTACAAGGGCCTGCCTCTGGCCGTGGTGATCTTCCTGGCGTTCCTGCTGCTCACGGACTTCGTGCTGCGCCGCACCGCCTACGGCCGCAAGATCTACGCGCTCGGCGGCAGCGTCGAGGCGTCCCGCCGGGCCGGCATCAACGTCGACCTGGTCCGCATCTCGGTCTTCGCGATCGCCGGCACCTTCGCCGCGATCGGCGGCCTGTTCGTCGCCTCGAAGATCGCCTCCGCCAACCAGGGCGCGGGTACCGGTGAGTTCCTGATGAACGTCATCGCCGCGGCCGTGATCGGCGGCACGTCCCTCTTCGGCGGCCGCGGCCGCACCTGGGACGCGCTGCTCGGTGTGATGGTCATCATCTCGATCCAGTACGGCCTCGCCCTGGAGGGCATCGCCTCGCCGGTCCAGTACATGATCACCGGTGGTGTGCTGCTGGCGACCGTCGTCATCGACGCGGTCACCCGCAAGACGCAGAAGACGGCCGGCCGCGCGTAGCGCACGCCCGGCCGACGACGGTCCGCCCGCCCGCCCAGCTGAGCCCTGGGCCGGCGGGCGGACCTTTGCCGCGGGTGCGGCCCCCGCGGGGAGCTCCCGGCCGCCCGCGCGGACCGCGGCGAGCGGAGCGACAAAAGGGAAAGAACGGAAAGAACGCGCCAGGTGACGTAGAAGCGGCCGCCGTTGGGTACAGCCGAACGCGTGATGTAAGACGCACCGCCCGGCCACGTTCCGCCGGGGCGGAACATTAGACTCGTCGAGCCCGGCAACAGCTCTACTTCAAGGAGGCACGGGTGCCGCTGCTGACCCGCATCACGGGACCGCGCGATCTGGACCGGCTCAGCCTGGAAGAGCTGGGCCGGCTGGCGGAGGAGATCCGGACCTTCCTCGTCGACGCCGTCTCCAAGACCGGCGGCCACCTCGGCCCCAACCTCGGCGTGGTGGAACTCACGCTCGCCCTGCACCGCGTCTTCGACTCCCCGACCGACAAGGTCCTGTGGGACACCGGACACCAGTCGTACGTGCACAAGCTGCTCACCGGCCGTCAGGACTTCTCGAAGCTGAAGATGAAGGGCGGCCTCTCCGGCTACCCCTCGCAGGCCGAGTCCGAGCACGACGTCATCGAGAACAGCCACGCCTCCACCGTCCTCGGCTGGGCCGACGGCATCGCCAAGGCGAACCAGGTGCTGGGGCACGACGACCGGCACGTCGTCGCGGTCATCGGCGACGGCGCGCTCACCGGCGGCATGGCCTGGGAGGCGCTGAACAACATCGCCGCCGCCAAGGACCGCCCCCTCGTCATCGTGGTCAACGACAACGAGCGCTCCTACGCCCCCACCATCGGCGGCCTCGCCAACCACCTGGCGACCCTGCGCACCACCGACGGCTACGAGCGCTTCCTCGCCCGCACCAAGGACCTCCTGGAGCGCACCCCGGTCGTCGGCCGCCCCCTCTACGGCACCCTGCACGGCGCCAAGAAGGGCCTGAAGGACTTCATCGCCCCGCAGGGCATGTTCGAGGACCTCGGCCTGAAGTACGTCGGCCCCATCGACGGCCACGACCTCGAGGCCCTGGAGTCCGCCCTCACCCGCGCCAAGCGGTTCGGCGGCCCGGTCATCGTGCACTGCCTCACCGAGAAGGGCCGCGGCTACCAGCCCGCCCTCCAGGACGAGGCCGACCGCTTCCACGCCGTCGGCAGGATCCACCCCGACACCGGCCTGCCCATCTCCAGCTCCGGCGCCGACTGGACGTCCGTCTTCGGCGACGAGATGGTCAAGCTCGGCGAGGAGCGCGAGGACGTCGTCGCCATCACCGCCGCCATGCTCCAGCCGGTCGGCCTCGACAAGTTCGCCAAGGCCTTCCCCGACCGCGTCTACGACGTCGGCATCGCCGAGCAGCACGGCGCCGTCTCCGCGGCCGGCCTCGCCCACGGCGGCGTCCACCCGGTCTTCGCGGTGTACGCCACCTTCCTCAACCGCGCCTTCGACCAGGTCCTGATGGACGTGGCCCTGCACAAGTGCGGCGTGACCTTCGTGCTGGACCGGGCCGGTGTCACCGGCACCGACGGCGCCTCCCACAACGGCATGTGGGACATGTCGATCCTTCAGGTCGTCCCCGGCCTGCGTCTCGCCGCCCCGCGCGACGCCGACCAGGTCCGCGCCCAGCTGCGCGAGGCCGTCGAGGTGGACGACGCGCCGACCGTGGTCCGCTTCTCCAAGGGCGCCGTCGGCCCCGCCGTGCCCGCCGTGGGCCGCGTCGGCGGCATGGACGTCCTGCGCGCCCCCGGCGCCGACAACCCGGACGTCCTGCTGGTCTCCGTCGGCGCCCTCGCGCCGATGTGCCTGGAGGTCGCCGACCTGCTGAACAAGCAGGGCATCACCACCACCGTGGTCGACCCGCGCTGGGTCAAGCCCGTCGACGAGGCCATGGCCCCGCTCGCCGAGCGCCACCGGGTGGTCGTCACCGTCGAGGACAACTCCCGGGTCGGCGGTGTCGGCTCCGCCGTCGCCCAGGCCCTGCGCGACGCCGGCGTCGACGTGCCGCTGCGCGACTTCGGCATCCCGCCGCGCTTCCTCGACCACGCCTCCCGCGCCGAGGTCCTGGCCGAGATCGGGCTCACCGCTCCCGACATCGCCCGCCAGGTGACCGGCCTGGTCGCCAAGCTCGACGGCCGGTACGAGCGCACCGGCGCCGAAGCGGTGGAGGCCGCGCGCGACTGACGTACGACCGGATGGGCAGGGTTCTCCACCCGTTGCAGTGGCGAAACCTGCCCATCCGCGTGAATCGGCTCACGCCGGGGCATACGCAGTACGCCCCCCTCTCGATCATGTCGGGGACGACAAGCGTCGGAGGTACCCGTGAGCAGCAGTCTTTTCAGGACCAAGCAGATCGAGCAGTCCATCCGGGACACGGAGGAACCGGAGCACGCGCTCAAGAAGTCGTTGTCCGCACTGGATCTGACGGTCTTCGGCGTCGGTGTCATCATCGGCACCGGCATTTTCGTACTGACCGGCACGGTCGCGAAGAACAACGCCGGGCCCGCCGTCGCCCTCGCCTTCGTCGTTGCCGGGGTCGTGTGCGCGCTCGCCGCGCTGTGCTACGCCGAGTTCGCCTCCACGGTCCCGGTGGCGGGCTCCGCGTACACCTTCTCCTACGCCTCGCTCGGTGAACTGCCCGCCTGGATCATCGGCTGGGACCTGGTCCTGGAGTTCGCACTGGGGACGGCGGTGGTCGCCGTCGGCTGGTCCGGCTACATCCGTTCGTTCATGGAGAACGCCGGCTGGCAGTTCCCCGAGGCCCTCGGCGGCCGGGAGGGCGCCGACGGATTCGGCTTCGACATCCTCGCCGCCGCCCTGGTGCTGGTGCTCACCGGCATCCTCGTCCTGGGCATGAAGCTGTCGGCCCGGATCACCACGATCGTCGTCGCCATCAAGGTGACCGTCGTCCTCATCGTGATCATCGCGGGCGCCTTCTTCATCAACGGCTCCAACTACGACCCGTTCATCCCCGACGAGCAGCCGGTGGAGGCGGGCGGGGGCCTGCACTCCCCGCTGATCCAGCTGATGTTCGGGTGGGCGCCGTCCAACTTCGGCGTGATGGGCATCTTCACCGCCGCGTCGGTCGTCTTCTTCGCCTTCATCGGTTTCGACATCGTCGCCACGGCCGCCGAGGAGACCAGGAACCCGCAGCGCGACATGCCCCGCGGCATCCTCGGCTCCCTGTTCATCTGCACCGCCCTGTACGTCGCCGTCTCGATCGTCGTCACCGGCATGCAGCACTACTCGAAGCTGTCCGTCGACGCCCCGCTCGCGGACGCCTTCAAATCCACCGGGCACCCCTTCTACTCCGGCGTGATCAGCTTCGGCGCCGCCGTCGGCCTGACCACGGTGTGCATGATCCTGCTGCTCGGCCAGACCCGGGTCTTCTTCGCGATGAGCCGCGACGGACTCCTGCCGCGCTTCTTCTCCGTCGTCCACCCGAGGTTCCGGACCCCGTACCGGCCGACCATCCTGCTCGGCGTCATCATCGCGATCGTCGCCGGCTTCACCAGCCTGAGCGAGCTCGCCGAGCTGGTGAACATCGGCACCCTGTTCGCCTTCGTGGTCGTCGCGTTCAGCGTGATCATCCTGCGCCGCACCCGCCCCGACCTGCCGCGCGCCTTCCGCACGCCGCTGGTCCCGCTGCTGCCGATCGTGTCGGTGGCCGCCTCGCTGTGGCTGATGCTGAACCTGCCCGCCGAGACCTGGGTCCGGTTCGGCATCTGGATGGCGATCGGCCTCGTCGTCTACTTCCTCTACGGCCGCACCCACAGCCGCATGGCCCGCGGCGAGACCGTCCCGGCCGCGCCGCCCGGCGGCGACACCCCGTGACCACGACCGCTCGCGCCGCCCGGCCCCGTACGTCCCGATCCCCGGGGCGTACGGGGCCGGTGCCCTCGGTGGCCCGCCCGCCCGCTACGGCCTGACCGTCCGGGGGCCCGCCACCTCCGCGCCCAGCTCCGTCGCCCGGCGGCGCAGCTCACGGTCCGCCGTCACCAGCAGGACGGGTCGGTCACCCGCCCGCGCGACCAGCTCGACCATGTGGTCGTCCCCGCCGCCCGGCGCCGACTCCACCCGCACACCGGGCACGGACTCCACGCCGCGGGCCGCGCCCTCGACCACGAGAACGATCTCCACCGGGCCCGGACGGCCGGGCACCCCGTCCGCCGCCAGCCGGTCGCGCAACCGCTCCGCGGCCCCGCGCCGGTCCCGCCACCATCCGTCGGGCACGGACCCCACGACGTTCGCGCCGTCGACGATCACGAGAAGGGGGCCGCTGTCGCTCATGGGGACAGGTTCGCACGCAAACCCACCCGGCCGGAGCGGTCCGGCGGACGGCGTCATAAAATGATCAGGTGAACGGCGAGTGGCTCATACGCGGCCGGGACGGCCGGCTCAGCGTCTACCTGGTCTCCCAGGACGCTGTCCTGTGCCGGGCGGAGCAGGCACCCGGCGGTACCTGGGACGCCCCGCGCAGGACGGGCGGCGACCAGCGGCTGCATCCGGGTCTGGCGGTCGGCCAGGGCGCCGACTCCTACGCGCACCTGGTCGCCTGGCGTCCCACGACGCCCGGCGAGTCCGGGCTGGTGCACTCCACCCACTTCCGGCCCCTGCTGGCCGCCCTGGACTGGGCACCCGTCGGCCATCCGAACGGCAAGGGGGACCGCACCGGGCGGCCCGCCGTCGCGGTCGACGCCGAGGGCCGCGCGCACATCTTCGTGCGCAACGGCGGCGGCGGGCTCAGCATGCGGGCCCAGAAGCAGAAGGGCGGCTGGGGTCCGTGGCGCGACCTCAAGGGCGCCGAACTCCAGGACGCGCCCGTCGCGGCGGCGGGCAGGGCCGGACGCATCGAGGCGTACGCGGCCGGCGCCGGCACCATCCTGCACTGGCGTCAGGAGACACCCGGCACCGAGTTCCAGCTGGTGGACGCGGTGGAGGCCACGGCCCGTCCGGGCACCCTGCGCGCCCTGGCCACCTCCGACGACAACACCACGCTGTTCTTCACCGACGCGTCCGGCACCCTCTGCGCCTGGCGTCCCGGCTCCGAGCCCGTACCCCTGCTGTCCGCGGCGGGGCCGGGCCCGGTCGCGGCCGTCCGCTGCGAGCTCGACGGGCACGACTGCACGCTGCTCGCCCAGTGTTCGTCCTCCGGCCGGGTCGCCTTCGCGGCGTACCCCACCGAGCAGGAGTCGGCGGGCGCCTGGTGGACCGAGTCCGGTCCCCAGCTGGCCCCCGACGCCGAGGTCTCCCTCGCCCTGGACACCGACTACCGGGTGGTGGCGGCAATCCTCACCCCGTCGAGCGGGCAGCTCCTGCTCTCCCGCCGCAAGGACGAGCCGGGGCTGGCGCTCACGGCGTGGCAGACGGTCTGACGCGGCATCGCCCGGCAGGCCACCGCGCGAGCCGGGACACCGCGCGCGGGGACCGGCCACCGCACCGTCTCCGTGATCAGTCCACCGCACGAACGTCCTACGATGAGCCGGCCGGAGCTGATGCCCGGCCCGATGCCCGAGGTGCGGAGGGAGTTCACCGTGCAACACCCACCTCGCCCTCACCGCCCGGCCCGAGGCGAGCGCCGCCCGCACCCAGGTGGCCGCGGACGGCACCTGGCAGTGGCGGCGCGCGGTGCAGTTGCCCGCGGGACGGCACAAGGTGACCGCCGTCGCCCTCGCCGGAGGCGCGGTGTCCTCCTCGGCGGAGGCCGACTTCGCCTGGCGCTGCCCGCCCGGTGACGGATGCGGGCAGGTGGGGCACGCACCGCCCGCGCCCGCCCGGGAACACCGAAGGGGCCCCCGCCTTCCGGCGGGGGCCCCTTCGTCCGTGCGGGGAGACTACGCGGGCACGCTGGCCACGCCGGTCTCCAGGAACCGCTTGCCGTTCACCCGCTCGGACACGCCCTCACGGTCCAGGTACGGCGTGATGCCGCCCAGGTGGAAGGGCCAGCCGGCGCCGGTGATCAGGCAGAGGTCGATGTCCTGGGCCTCGGCCACGACGCCCTCGTCGAGCATCAGGCCGATCTCCTGCGCCACCGCCTCCAGGACGCGGGCGCGGACCTGCTCCTCCGTCAGGACCGTGTCGCCCTGCTTGAGCAGCGCGGCGACCTCCGGGTCGAGCTCCGGCTTGCCGCTGTCGTAGACGTAGAAGCCGCGCTTGCCCGCCTCGACGACCGCCTTCAGGTTCGGGGAGACCGTGAAGCGCTCGGGGAAGACCCGGTTGAGGGTCTCCGAGACGTGCAGGCCGATCGCCGGGCCGACCAGCTCCAGGAGGACGAGGGGGGACATCGGCAGGCCGAGGGGCTCGACCGCCTTCTCCGCGACCTCGACGGGCGTGCCCTCGTCGATGACGTTCTGGATCTCGCCCATGAAGCGGGTCAGGATGCGGTTCACGACGAACGCCGGGGCGTCCTTGACGAGGACCGCGGTCTTCTTCAGCTTCTTGGCCACCGCGAACGCGGTCGCCAGCGAGGCGTCGTCGGTCCGCTCGCCGCGGACGATCTCCAGCAGCGGCAGGATCGCGACCGGGTTGAAGAAGTGGAAGCCGACGACCCGCTCGGGGTTCTTCAGCTTCGACGCCATCTCCGACACGGACAGGGACGAGGTGTTGGTCGCGAGGACGGCGTGCGCCGGGGCGACCGCCTCGACCTCCGCGAACACCTTCTGCTTGACGCCCATCTCCTCGAACACGGCCTCGATGATGAAGTCCGCGTCCGCGAAGCCCTCGGCCTTGTCCAGGACGCCGGTCACCAGGCCCTTGAGGCGGTTGGCCTTGTCCTGGTTGACGCGGCCCTTGCCGAGCAGCTTGTCGATCTCGGCGTGGACGTAGCCCACACCCTTGTCGACGCGCTCCTGGTCGATGTCCGTGAGGACGACCGGGACCTCGAGGCGGCGCAGGAAGAGCAGGGCGAGCTGCGACGCCATCAGGCCGGCGCCGACCACGCCGACCTTGGTGACCGGACGGGCCAGCGACTTGTCCGGGGCGCCCGCGGGGCGCTTGCCGCGCTTCTGCACCAGGTTGAAGGCGTAGATGCCGGACCGCAGTTCGCCGCCCATGATGAGGTCGGCCAGGGCCTGGTCCTCGGCGTCGTAACCCTGCTGGAGGTCGCCGTTCTTGGCGGCGGCGATGATGTCCAGGGCGCGGTAGGCGGCCGGGGCGGCGCCGTGCACCTTGCCGTCGGCGATGAACCGGCCGCGCGCGACGGCCTGGTCCCAGGCCTCGCCGCGGTCGATCGCCGGACGCTCGACGACGATCTCGCCCTTGAGGACGGACGCCGTCCAGATCAGCGACTGCTCCAGGAAGTCGGCGCCCTCGAAGAGCGCGTCCGCGATCCCGAGCTCGTAGACCTGCTTGCCCTTGAGCTGCTTGTTCTGGTTCAGGCTGTTCTCGATGATCACCGAGACGGCCTTGTCGGCGCCGATCAGGTTCGGCAGCAGCGTGCAGCCGCCCCAGCCGGGGACCAGACCGAGGAAGACCTCGGGCAGCGAGAACGCCGGGAGCGCCGCCGACACCGTGCGGTACGCGCAGTGCAGGCCGATCTCCACGCCGCCGCCCATGGCCGCGCCGTTGTAGTACGCGAAGGTCGGCACGGCCAGCTTCGACAGCCGCTTGAAGACGTCGTGGCCGCCCTTGCCGATGGCCAGCGCGTCCTCGTGCCGCTTCAGCAGCTCGACGCCCTTGAGGTCGGCGCCGACGGCGAAGATGAACGGCTTGCCGGTGACGCCGACGCCGACGATGTCGCCGTCCGCGGCCTCCTTCTCGACCTGGTCGATCGCGGCGTCGATGTTCGCCAGCGACTGCGGGCCGAGGGTGGTCGGCTTGGTGTGGTCGTGACCGTTGTCCAGGGTGATCAGGGCGAAGCGCCCGGCGCCCAGGGGCAGGTCGAAGTGGCGTACGTGCGCGCTCGTGACGACCTCGCCGGGGAACAGCTCGGCCGCACCCTTCAGCAGCTCTGCGGTGGTGCTCACTTGTCCCCCTCGAAGTGCGGGTTCTCCCAGATGACCGTCGCGCCCATGCCGAAGCCCACGCACATGGTGGTCAGGCCGTAGCGGACGTGCGGCTGCTCCTCGAACTGGCGGGCCAGCTGCGTCATCAGGCGGACGCCGGAGGAGGCGAGCGGGTGGCCGAAGGCGATGGCGCCGCCGTACTGGTTGACGCGCGCGTCGTCGTCGGCGATGCCGTAGTGCTCCAGGAACGCGAGGACCTGGACGGCGAAGGCCTCGTTGATCTCGAACAGGCCGATGTCGGAGATGGACAGACCCGCCTGCGCGAGGGCCTTCTCCGTGGCCGGGATCGGGCCGTAGCCCATGACCTCCGGCTCGACGCCCGCGAAGGCGTACGAGACGAGGCGCATCTTGACCGGCAGGTCGTTCTCGCGGGCGAAGTCCTCGCTCGCGATGAGGGAGGCGGTGGCGCCGTCGTTCAGACCGGCCGCGTTGCCCGCGGTGACCCGGCCGTGGACGCGGAACGGCGTCTTCAGACCCGCCAGGTTCTCCAGGGTGGTGCCCGGGCGCATCGGCTCGTCGGCCGTGACCAGGCCCCAGCCCGTCTCCCCGGCCTCGGGGCTGGTGCGGCGCACCGAGATCGGCACCAGGTCCGCCTGGATCTGGCCGTTGGCGTACGCCTTGGCGGCCTTCTCCTGGGAGCGCACGGCGTACTCGTCGGCGCGCTGCTTGGTGATGCTCGGGTAGCGGTCGTGCAGGTTCTCGGCGGTCATGCCCATGAACAGGGCGGACTCGTCGACCAGCTTCTCGCTGACGAACCGCGGGTTCGGGTCCACGCCCTCGCCCATCGGGTGGCGGCCCATGTGCTCGACACCGCCCGCGATGGCGACGTCGTAGGCGCCGAAGGCGACCGAGCCGGCCACCGTGGTGACGGCGGTCAGGGCGCCCGCGCACATGCGGTCGATCGAGTAGCCCGGGACCGAGGTGGGCAGGCCCGCCAGGATGCCGGCGGTGCGGCCGATGGTCAGACCCTGGTCACCGATCTGCGTGGTCGCGGCGACGGCGACCTCGTCGATCTTCTTGGGGTCGAGACCGGGGTTGCGGCGCAGCAGCTCCCGGATCGCCTTCACGACCAGGTCGTCGGCGCGGGTCTCGTGGTAGATGCCCTTCGGGCCCGCCTTGCCGAACGGGGTGCGGACGCCGTCGACGAAGACGACGTCCCTGACGGTACGAGGCACGATGGCTCTCCTCCAGGGTGCGGGATGGCACTGCACTGCTGCGGCCGCTGAGCGTCCGCTCAGGCCCATGCTACTTATGAGTAACGTAGCTGCCCAGTCCCCCCGGCCCAAGCGGCGAAGGTCACACCCGCTGCCGGCGGGAGATCACCCCTCCGGCGGCGCCGGCACCCGCGGCCCCGCCGTCCCGGCGGCCGGGGCGCGGGTCGCCCACGCTCCCCGCGCCGTCGAAGGGGCCGCACGCGCGTCAGGCCGGTTCCGCCTCCTGGTTCAAGGCCTTCACCAGGACCGGTGTCACCTGTTCCACCTGCCATGGCCGGGCGCCGTGTCCGGTGAGGGCCGCGGCCACGGAGTCCGGGTCGGCCGGCTTCGGCGGCTCCCAGCAGACCCGGCGCACGGTGTCCGGGGTGACCAGGTTCTCCTGCGGCATGTTCAGTTCCTCGGCCAGCGCCGTCACGCCGGCCCGCGCCGCGGTCAGCCGGGCGGCGGCGGCCGGGTCCTTGTCGGCCCAGGCGCGCGGCGGCGGGGGACCGGTCACCGCCTGGCCCGGCTGCGGCAGCTGCGACTCGGTGAGGCCCTTGGCGCGGTCGACCGCCGCCTGCCACTGCTCCAGCTGCCGGCGGTTCACCCGGCCGAAGCCGCCGAGCGCCCCGAGCGCGTGGGCGTTGGCCGGCAGCGCGAGCGCGGCCTCCACGATGGCCGCGTCCCCGAGCACCTTGCCGGGGGAGACGTCCCGGCGCTGGGCGATCCGGTCCCGGGTCTGCCAGAGCTCCCGGACCACGGCGAGCTGCCGGCGCCGGCGCACCTTGTGCATGCCGGAGGTGCGGCGCCACGGGTCCTTGCGGGGCTCGGCCGGCGGCGCCGAGGCGATCGCGTCGAACTCCTGCCGGGCCCACTCCAGCTTGCCCTGCCGGTCCAGCTCCTTCTCCAGCGCGTCGCGCAGGTCCACGAGGAGCTCGACGTCGAGGGCGGCGTAGCGCAGCCACGGCTCGGGCAGCGGACGCGTCGACCAGTCGACGGCCGAGTGGCCCTTCTCCAGGACGAAGCCCAGCACGTTCTCGACCATCGCGCCGAGGCCGACCCGGGGGAAGCCGGCGAGCCGGCCGGCCAGCTCCGTGTCGAACAGCCGGGTGGGGACCATCCCTATCTCCCGCAGGCAGGGCAGGTCCTGGGTGGCCGCGTGCAGCACCCACTCGGCGTCGGAGATCGCGGCGCCCAGCTCCGACAGGTCGGGGCAGGCCACGGGGTCGATGAGCGCGGTGCCCGCGCCCTGGCGGCGCAGCTGCACCAGGTAGGCGCGCTGGCCGTAGCGGTAGCCGGAGGCGCGCTCGGCGTCGACGGCGACGGGGCCGCTGCCGGCGGCGAAGGCGGCGGTCATCTCGGCGAGGGCGTCGGCGTCGGCGATCACCGGCGGTACGCCCTCGCGTGGTTCGAGCAACGGGATCGGCGCCTGACTCGCAGAAGATCCGGCGTCGTCCGGAGGGGCGCCTCCGGTGGTTCGCAGTGAATGGTCTGCTGCGGTTTCGTGGGCGTCGGTCACCGGTCAAGGGTATCGGTGTATGCGCCGAACCCGCCGACGGAACGTTCCGTCGGCGGGCTGCGGGGGGTCGTAAACGAGACAGGTCAGTGAAAGATCGGGCTCATGGGGGAGCTGACGGGGTTCGGGGCGGTCAGTGGATGATGCCGGTCCGCAGGGCCACCGCCACCATCCCGGCGCGGTCGCCCGTGCCGAGCTTGCGGGCGATGCGGGCCAGGTGGCTCTTGACGGTCAGGGCGGACAGGCCCATGGAGACGCCGATCGCCTTGTTCGACTGGCCCTCCGCGACCAGTCGCAGCACCTCGACCTCGCGGCCGGAGAGCTCGCGGTAGCCGCCCGGGTGGCTCGGGGCGCCCGGGGGGCGGCGGTGCAGACGGGCGGCGGCGCCGCCGATGGGAGCGGCACCGGGCCGGGTGGGGAGCCCGATGTTGGTACGGGTGCCGGTGACGACGTAGCCCTTGACACCGCCGGCGAGGGCGTTGCGGACGGCGCCGATGTCGTCGGCGGCGGACAGGGCGAGCCCGTTGGGCCAGCCGGCCGCGCGGGTCTCGGACAGCAGGGTCAGGCCGGAGCCGTCGGGGAGATGGACGTCTGCGACGCAGATGTCGCGTGGGTTGCCGATGCGGGGACGAGCCTCCGCGACGGACGAGGCCTCGATGACGTCGCGCACACCGAGGGCCCACAGATGGCGGGTGACGGTGGAACGGACGCGCGGGTCGGCCACGACCACCATGGCGGTCGGCTTGTTCGGGCGGTAGGCGACCAGGCTTGCGGGCTGCTCGAGGAGAACGGACACCAGGCCTCCTGGGGTGCGGGACGGGACCGGCTCCTGGGGGATGAAGCCGGGACGAACCGTGCTTTCAAGGTCACAGTCGTCTTCGGCACCGAACCCGTCCGCCTTTAGGGAATGATCACGATCTGGTGAGTAACAATCCGAGCAATTCGGACACGCGGTCGATCATTCGAAGACCGGACGGTTTCAATCTCTGTCGATACGCGGCCGAAAGTGGCCGTATCGACAAAGTGACCGAGGTTTCGGCATGCGTCCACGACGCGATCGGCCGTACGGGGTGACCAAGTGACCAGGTGAAGGGGGGCCGGGTGACCGGGTGCAGGGGCGGCCGGGCGGCTAGCGGGACTGCGGCCCGCGGCGCTGGGGCAGCGTGACGACCGAGGCGTCGCCCGGACCGGTCGGCG
The DNA here is from genome assembly GCF_056173025.1 of Streptomyces sp. 63XJN7_1_ISO-PGPR-S23-121. Taxonomy (NCBI): domain Bacteria; kingdom Bacillati; phylum Actinomycetota; class Actinomycetes; order Kitasatosporales; family Streptomycetaceae; genus Streptomyces; species Streptomyces sp. 63XJN7_1_ISO-PGPR-S23-121. The sequence goes on from NZ_CM149653.1 coordinate 2,226,974, forward strand.
GCAGACCCGCGACCTGGGCCAGCAGATCGCACCACGAGGCGAGGTGGGAGGCGGTGTCCGGCGCCCCGCCCGCGCCCTCGCGGGGCGTCCAGGACGCCCGGATCTCGATCTGCGAGGCGGACGGGCGCGCCGACAGTCCGCCGAAGTAGTGCGAGCTCGCCCGGGTGACGGTGCCGCTGGGCTCGCCGTAGGCCAGGCCGCGGGCCTGGAGGGCACCCGTGAGCCAGGACCAGCACACGTCCGGCAGCAGCGGGTCCGCGGCCATCTCCGCCTCCAGCTCGGCGCGCACCAGGGTGACCAGCCGGAAGGTGCCCTGCCAGGCGTCGTGGCCGGCCGGATCGTGGAGCAGCACCAGGCGCCCGTCGGCCAGATCCTCGTCGCCGTCGACGACCGCGGCCTCCAGCGCGTACGCGAACGGCGCGAGGCGCTGCGGCGCACGCGTCGCCTCCACCTCGATCTGGGGCCGCAGCCGCGCGGTCTGGAGCGCGTCGACGGCGGCCGTGAAGGGCGGTGGCACCGCGCTCCCCGGTTGCCGCCCGCCCTCCTTGGTGCCCTTCGGTTCGTCCATTCCGCCAGCGTCGTCCGACAGTCGTCCCTGAGCCGCAGCCATGCGGGGAAGATTAAGCGGAACGGCGCCCCGGCGCAGGGAGGGACACCCGCGTGCGGGCGCGATGTCCGGATCACGTGGTACGGCGAGGGCGCGCCGGGGCCGTTGTGCGGGCCCGCGCGCCCCGGTCCGGCGCCCGCACCCGAGGGCGGGCACCGCCCGGGGGACGTGCGAGACTTGCCGCTGTGAGTGCCAACCAGAGCCCCGCGGGCAAGCAGCCGACCGCCACGTACGACTCCGCCTTCCTCAGGGCGTGCCGGCGTGAGCCGGTGCCGCACACGCCGGTGTGGTTCATGCGGCAGGCCGGACGCTCACTCCCGGAGTACCGCAAGGTGCGCGAGGGCATCCCGATGCTCGAGTCCTGCATGCGGCCGGAACTGGTCGCCGAGATCACCCTCCAGCCGGTGCGCCGGCACGGCGTGGACGCGGCGATCTACTTCAGCGACATCGTGGTCCCGCTGAAGGCCATCGGCATCGACCTCGACATCAAGCCGGGCATCGGCCCGGTCGTCGAGAAGCCGGTCCGCACCCGCGAGGACCTGGCCCGGCTGCGCGACCTGACCCCCGAGGACGTCTCCTACGTCACCGAGGCGTACGGCCTGCTCACCCGCGAGCTCGGCGCCACCCCGCTGATCGGCTTCGCGGGCGCCCCGTTCACCCTCGCGAGCTACCTCGTGGAGGGCGGCCCGTCCCGCAACCACGAGCACACCAAGGCGCTCATGTACGGCGACCCGCAACTGTGGGCCGACCTGCTGGACCGGCTCGCCGACATCACGGCCGCCTTCCTCAAGGTGCAGATCGAGGCGGGCGCGAGCGCCGTCCAGCTCTTCGACTCCTGGGTCGGCGCCCTCGCCCCCGCGGACTACCGCCGCTTCGTGCAGCCCGCCTCCCGCAAGGTCTTCGACGCCGTCGCCGGGTACGGCGTGCCGCGCATCCACTTCGGCGTGGGCACCGGCGAGCTCCTCGGCGACATGGGCGAGGCCGGTGCGGACGTCGTCGGCGTCGACTGGCGCGTCCCGCTGGACGAGGCCGCCCGCCGCGTCGGCCCCGGCAAGGCGCTCCAGGGGAACCTGGACCCCGCCGTCCTCTTCTCCTCGACGCAGGCGGTCGAGGAGAAGACCCAGGAGGTCCTGGACGCGGCGGCGGGCCTGGAGGGCCACGTCTTCAACCTCGGTCACGGCGTCCTGCCGTCCACCGAGCCTGACGCGCTGACCCGGCTCGTGGAGTACGTCCACACCCGCACCGCCCGCTGACCCTTACGCACCACCCGCGCGGCGCGCGTCCCGGCCCGGAGAGGCCGGCGGCGAGCGCCGCGCGCTTTCTGGTGACGAGAAGCGTTCCGCGCGACCGGCGCCCGTGGGTCAGGCGGCGAACAGCAGGGCGAAGACCTGGGCGAGGAAGAGACCCCCGTAGAAGCAGACCGGGGTGGGCGAGAACGCCGCCTTCGCCGCTCCCGCGCGTTCCCGGCCCGGCTCCACGTCCATCGCGAACGGCTCCACCGTCACCTCCGGACGCCGCACCCGGTCGTACAGGCGCCGGTACAGGCGCTCCCGGTACATGAAGTAGCCGTCGAGGAGCCAGAACGCCAGGACCGGCACCAGGCTGACCGCGCCGACGGCCCGGTCGTCGGCGCGGACGGCGAACGCGAGCAGCGCGCCCGTGACCGTCAGCGACCAGCCCTTGATCAGGAACGAGTTGTTGCCCATCCGGGCCACGACCATCTGGATCAGCTCGAGATGCTTGATCCGGCCGTCGTCCAGCACCGGACCGTCCCCCGCCGTCATCCGTTCCCCCAAGCCGTCGCCCCGTCCGACCCGGAGCATACCCACCCGGCACCCACCGGGTCCGCTACCAGCCCGGCCTGGCCCGTCTGCCGAACAGCGGGCCGCGCGGCTCCGGCGGGGGAGGCGTGCCGGGCCGCAGCGGCCAGGCGAGCAGCATGCCCGCCAGGAAGCCGACGACATGGGCCGCGTACGCCACCGTGCCCGCGTCGGAGACGGCGCCGCCGGACGAGTACACCGCCTGGAGGCCGAACCAGAAGCCCAGCACGATCCAGGCCGGCAGGCGCAGCGGCAGGAAGATCAGGAACGGGACGAGGACCCAGACGCGGGCCTTCGGATACAGCACCAGGTAGGCACCGAGCACCCCGGCGATCGCGCCCGAAGCGCCGATCAGCGGGGCGCGGGAGTCCGCGTCGAGGAGGGCGAAGCCGTAGGTCGCCGCATAGCCGCAGACGCCGTAGAACAGCAGGTACCGCACATGCCCCATGCGGTCCTCGACGTTGTTGCCGAAGATCCACAGGAAGAGCATGTTGCCCAGCAGGTGCAGCCAGCCGCCGTGCAGGAACATCGCCGTCAGGACGCTCAGCTCCGGCGACTTGTCGTAGGACGGCGGGCCGATCACGCACCCCGGCCCCCGCGGGCCCACCCCGGTCTCGCCGGTCGGCACCAGCCGGGGCAGCCGGTGGTGCAGCAGTTCCTGGGGAACCGCCGCGTAGTGGTCCAGGAACGCCTGGAGGTGGCACATCTGCGCGAGACCGCCCCCGCCCGTCACGGACCCGGTCATGCCGGGGGTGAACAGGAAGACGAGCACGTTCGCGACGATGAGGGCGTACGTCACCCAGGGCGTGCGGCGCGCCGGGTTCACGTCATGGACGGGAATGACCACGAGACACTACTGCCCGCCCGGCGGACGGTGAATCGGCGCGCACCCTGAACGCCCCCGTCCGGTCGCGCGTATCTCCTCTCAACCGCCCGCGGCCCGGGAAAGGCGGGCGCGGGGACGACGTGAGGATCAGACGATGGACGAACGGGTCACACCGGTTCCGGCGATGCACGCCCTGCCCGACGGCGAGGCCGAGGTCGCCCTCGTGCTCCGCCTGCCCTGGGAGGACGTCGCCCGGCTGGGCCAGGAGGCCGGGCGGCTGGCCGCGCAGAGGCAACGGCCCGTGACACTGGACGAGGCGGTGAGCCACCGGCTGCGCTCCACCCGCGCCGCCGCGCACGCCAGGCCGGCCGGTGAGCAGCCGCCCGCGGTCACCGCGCCGGCCCCGGCCCCGGCCGCCGTGACCGCCCCGGCGTCCGTGTCGTCGCTGCCCCCGCGGCCCCCGGCCGAGCAGGCGCGGCAGGCCGTCGACCGGATCACCGGCACCGCGTAGCCGCCTCAGCGGTGCTGCTCCACCGCCCTCGCCGTCTTGCGGGCCGCCACCAGCACGGGGTCCCACACCGGGGAGAACGGCGGCGCGTACCCCAGGTCCAGGGCGGTCATCCGTTCCACCGTCATCCCGGCCGTGAGGGCCACCGCGGCGATGTCGACCCGCTTGCCCGCGCCCTCACGGCCGACGATCTGCACACCGAGCAGCCGGCCGGTGCGCCGCTCGGCGAGCATCTTCACCGTCATGGGGGAGGCGCCCGGGTAGTACCCGGCGCGGCTGGTGGACTCCACGGTGGCCGACACGAATCGCAGCCCCACCCGCAGCGCGTCCTTCTCGCGCAGTCCCGTCCGCGCGATCTCCAGGTCGCAGACCTTGCTGACCGCCGTGCCGACCACGCCGGGGAAGGTGGCGTAACCGCCGCCCGCGTTGGTGCCGATGACCTGCCCGTGCTTGTTGGCGTGCGTGCCGAGCGGAATGTGCCGCTCCTGCCCGGAGACCAGGTCGAGGACCTCCACGCAGTCGCCGCCCGCCCAGATGTTCCCGTGCCCGCGCACGCGCATCGCCAGGTCTGTCAGCAGCCCGCCGTGGGCGCCGAGCGGCAGACCGGCCCGGGCGGCGAGCGCGGTCTCGGGCCGCACGCCGATGCCGAGCACCACCACGTCCGCCGGGTACTCGGCGTCCTCGGTGGCCACCGCGCGGACCCGGCCGTCGTCCCCCGTCAGCAGCTTGGTGACCTCGGCGTCGTTCACCATGGTGATGCCGAGGCCCGTCATGGCCTCGTGCACCATCCGGCCCATGTCCGGGTCGAGCGTGGACATCGGCTCCCGGCCGCGGTTGAGGACCGTCACCTCGTAGCCGCGGTTGATGAGCGCCTCGGCCATCTCCACGCCGATGTACCCGGCCCCGACGACCACCGCGTGCCGTCCCCGGGTGCCGGCGAGCGTGTCCAGCAGTGCCTGGCCGTCGTCGAGGGTCTGCACCCCGTGCACGCCGGGCGCGTCGGCCCCCGGCATGTCGGGCCGGATCGGACGGGCGCCGGTCGCGATCACGAGCTTGTCGTACGGCGTCCAGGTCTCCGTGCCCGAATCGACGTCACGCGCGCGCACCCGCCCGCCGTCCACGTCGATCTCCGTCACCTCGGTGCGCATCCGGAGGTCGATGCCGCGCGACCGGTGCTCCTCGGGCGTTCGGGCGATGAGACGGTCCCGTCCGGGGACGTCCCCGCCGACCCAGTAGGGGATGCCGCACGCCGAGTACGAGCTGAAGTGGCCGCGTTCGAACGCCACGATCTCCAGCTCGTCCGGGCCCTTCAGCCGGCGCGCCTGGGACGCCGCGGACATCCCCGCGGCGTCCCCGCCGATCACGACCAGCCGCTCCCGCGCCGGCCGCCCACCGCTCGCACTGCTCATGCTCATGCGAACACGCTACGCGGGCACGGCACTTCAGTCCTGCTCGCCCGTTCCCCCGGCGGGCCTGTTCCCCGGCACCGGCGGGGCCGTCGGCAGCGGTCCGACCGCCGTCGTCACCGGGGGGACCGCGGATCGGCGCGGCAGCCGGGGCCGCACGACCCGCAGCCACAGCAGGACGAGCAGCACCGCCACCGCGGCGAACGGCAGGACGGCGCCGAACACCACGGCCACCCAGCGCAGCATCGCCACGAACGCGTCCCAGCCGCCCGCCAGCGCGTCCATGAACCCGGGATCGTCGTCCTCGGCGGTCTCCTCCTTCGGCGGCGTCTCGGACAGCGAGAGGGTGACGGTGGCCAGGCTGGTGCGGTCCTTCAGGGACGCCTGCCGGGCGAGCAGCGCCTCCAGCTCGGCCTGACGGGAGCTCAGCTCGCCCTCCAGCGTCACCACGTCGCTCAGTCTGGTGGCGCGGTCCATCAGCTCGCGCACCCGCGCCACGCTGGCGCGCTGGGACGCGATGCGGCTCTCCACGTCGACGACCTGGTCGGTGACGTCCTCCGCCTTCGCGTCGCGCTCCAGGAGCTTGCCGGCGCCCTCCAGTTCGGACAGGACGTCCTGGTAGGCGTCGACGGGTACGCGCAGGACGAGCCGGGTGTGCTCGTGGCCGTCCGCGTCCCGGCCGGTGCTCTCGTCGCCGACGTAGCCGCCCGCCTTCTCGGCCGTGGCGCGCGCCCCCTCGAGCGCCTTGGGAACGTCCTTCACCTGGACCGTCAGGGAGGCGGTGCGGATGATGTGGTTCGCGGCGGCGGCCTTCGGCGCCTCCTTCGCGGCGGCGGCCTTCGGCGCCTCCTTCGCCGCGGCGGGCGCCCCGGAGCGGTCCGTGTCCGCCGCGCCCGCCGCGCCCCGCGCCTCGTCGGCCGGGGCGGCGGCCTTGGCGTCGCTCGCGCTGCCGGAGTCGTCGCCGGCACTGCATCCGGTGAGGGCGAGGGCCGCGGCCAGCAGGACGGCGGCCGGAACGGCTCGCAGGGAAGGTGGTGTACGCACAGGGCCCCCCGGGGTCGGTGTGGATCGTTGTTCCTAGGACGTGGCGGGCGGAGCGGACGACGGCGCGGAACGGTCCCGAAGAGGTCACGGTCCGGACTCGCGGACGGGCGTCCCGGCCCCCGGCCTGGCGGTCGCCGGGCCGGCCGGGTCTGAGAGGCTGGGGGCATGTGCGCAAGCGAGATCCCGGCGGGCACGGCACCCGCGGACACGGGGCACGTCGTCGTGATCGGGGCAGGCATCGCCGGACTGGCCGCCGCCCACCGGCTGCTGGAGCGCGGGGCCCGGGTGACCGTGCTGGAGGCCTCGGACCGCGTCGGCGGCAAGCTGCTGCCCGGGGAGATCGCCGGAGTACGCGTCGACCTCGGCGCCGAGTCGATGCTGGCCCGCCGCCCCGAGGCCGTCGGCCTGGCCCGCGCGGCCGGTCTCGCCGACCGCCTCCGGCCGCCGGCCACCGCGTCGGCCTCCCTGTGGACCCGCGGCGCCCTGCGCCCCATGCCCAAGGGCCACGTCATGGGCGTCCCCGGCACCGCCGCCGCCCTGTCCGGTGTGCTGTCGCCGGAGGGCCTGGCCCGCATCGGGCGCGACGCCGATCTGCCCCGCATCGAGGTCGGCGACGACGTGGCGGTGGGCGAGTACGTGGCGGCGCGCCTGGGCCGCGAGGTCGTCGACCGGCTCGTCGAGCCGCTGCTGGGCGGGGTCTACGCGGGCGACGCGTACCGCATCTCGCTGCGCTCGGCCGTTCCCCAGCTCTTCGAGGCCGCCCGCACCCACACCTCCCTGACCGAGGCGGTGCGCGCCCTCCAGGGCCGCACGGCCACCTCCCCGGCGAGCGGCCCGGTGTTCATGGGCATCGCCGGCGGCATCGGCACCCTCCCGCTCGCGGTCGCGGAGTCGGTGCGCGCACGGGGCGGCGAGATCGTCACCGGGGCGCCCGTGACGGAGCTGCGGCGCACCGCCCCGGACGGCTGGCGGATCGTCGCCGGCGACCGGGTGCTGCACGCCGGCGCGGTCGTCGTCGCCGTACCCGCCCGCCCCGCCGCCGAGCTGCTGCGCGCCGAGGCTCCCGCCGCCGCGGCCGAGCTGTCCGCGGTGGAGTACGCCTCCATGGCCCTGATCACCCTCGCCTACCGCCGCGCCGACGCCGCCGTGCTCCCCGAGGGCAGCGGCTTCCTCGTGCCGCCGGTCGACGGGCGCACCATCAAGGCGTCCACCTTCGCCTCCCGCAAGTGGGGCTGGATCGACGACGAGGACCCGGACCTGGTGGTCCTGCGCACCTCCGTCGGCCGGTACGGCGAGACGGAGATCCTAGGCCGCGACGACGACGGGCTCGTCGCCGTGTCCCGGCACGACCTGAAGGAGGCCACCGGCCTGGCCGCCGCGCCAGTCGCCACGCGCGTCACCCGCTGGCAGGACGGCCTGCCCCAGTACCCCGTCGGCCACCACGCCCGCGTGGCCCGGATCCGCGGCCACGTCGCGCAGGTCCCGGGCCTCGCCGTGTGCGGCGCGGCCTACGACGGCGTCGGCATCCCGGCGAGCATCGCGAGCGCCTACGCGGCCGCCGACCAGGTCCGGGGCGACCTGCGGGGTGTGGAGGAGCTCACGGCCCACCCGGTGCAGAGCCTGCACGGCGGAGCGGGAGAATAGGACCATGAGTGACGACGCCTCCACCCCCGCCGCCGAGCGGATCCCCAACAAGGGCAAGCTGGCCAAGGACCTCAACGAGGTCATCCGCTACACCCTCTGGTCCGTCTTCAAGCTCAAGGACACCCTCCCCGAGGACCGTGCCGGGTACGCCGACGAGGTCCAGGAGCTGTTCGACCAGCTCGCCGCCAAGGACGTGACGATCCGCGGCACCTACGACCTGTCAGGTCTGCGTGCCGACGCCGACCTGATGATCTGGTGGCACGCGGAGACCGCCGACCAGCTCCAGGAGGCGTACAACCTCTTCCGCCGCACGAAGCTCGGCCGCGCGCTGGAGCCGGTCTGGTCGAACATGGCGCTGCACCGCCCCGCCGAGTTCAACCGCTCGCACATCCCGGCCTTCCTGGCCGACGAGACGCCGCGGAACTACATCAGCGTCTACCCGTTCGTGCGCTCCTACGACTGGTACCTGCTGCCCGACGAGGACCGCCGCCGCATGCTCGCCGACCACGGCAAGATGGCCCGCGGCTACCCGGACGTGCGGGCCAACACGGTCGCCTCCTTCTCGCTGGGCGACTACGAGTGGATCCTCGCCTTCGAGGCCGACGAACTGCACCGCATCGTCGACCTCATGCGTCACCTGCGCGGCTCCGAGGCCCGCATGCACGTCCGCGAGGAGATCCCCTTCTACACGGGCCGCCGCAAGGACGTCGCGGAGCTGGTGGCCGGGCTGGCCTGACCGGCCGGTGCGGCCGGAGGGCCGGTACGGCGGGCCGCTGCGCGCCGTACCGGCCCTCCGGCTCAGCCCCGCGGCTCCGGGTGCTCCCGGAGGTACTCCTCACGGTGCGCGAAGGCCGCTCGCAGGTCCGGCTCGCCGATGGCGTGGACGCCGCGTACGGCGACGGACGTGAGGTACCCGCGTTCGTCCGCCGCGCCGTCGGCCTCCCGGGCGAGCGTGCCGAGCAGCCGCTGGCCGGCCGGGGAGGCCCAGCGCGAGTACGGGTGGACCTCCATCCGCGCGATCGCCAGGGAACTCAGGGTCAGGACCAGCGGCAGCGCGAACCACAGGGCGATCAGGTGGCGCGGCAGGTCCGAGGGGACGGGCAGCGCCAGCGCGGCGGCGCCCAGCGCGCACACGGTCAGTGCGGCGAGCCGTACCCGCCGGACCCCGGCCGCGATGCTGCGGGCGCCGTCCGGCACGGCGAGGCCCGCGCCGACCAGCCGGTCCGCCAGGCCCCGTACCGCGTCCGCGGTGGCGGCGGCCGCCCGCACCGGCGCTATCCGGGACTGCCCCTGCGGCCCTATGGCCCCGAGGACCGACCGCTCCATCTCGTCCCGGCCGCGCGGGTCGACGACCGTCGCCCAGCCGGTGTGCGCGAGCAGGAGGCGACGCTGGCGCGCCATGGACACCAGCGTCAGTTCGGCGACCCGCCGGGGGCCGCCGGACAGGAACGCCGCCTCGTACAGCGTCAGCGCGTGCGCGTCACCGCCCGCGGTCCCGGTGTCGGTGGCCGCCGCGCGTACGGCGGCCAGGCACAGCCGCGTGCACGCCAGGCCGGCGACGATCCAGGCCGGCAGCAGGAGAAGGACCCAGAGCATGCCGTACTTCTATGCCAAAGTCCTACGCCGGCGCCATGCCCTTTTCACATTCCGGGACGCCGAGTCGCAGGTGAGTGACGTTCCGCTGTCCGATCGGCCGCGGTCCGCTCAGCGGCGCAGCAGCACCCGCCGGGTCGCGCGGGCCCACCGGGCCCCGGCCCGCCGCGGTCGCGGCGCCGGCCCCGACCGGTCCAGCCACCACTCCCGCAACTCCCGCCGCGCGTAGGCGTCCTGAGGCCGGCCGTCCCCCAGGAGCCGCCCGGCGAACTCCAGCGCGTCCCGCCGGTACCCCCCGGTCATCGGATGCCCCTGGGCGTACGACAGGAAGAGGGGCCGGTACGACGCGCCGAGGATCACCGGCAGTTCCGGCGCGACCTTCGCGACGACGTCCGCCCGCTTCCCGGCCAGCGCCCGCGCCTGCACGCCGAGCCGCACCCGGTCGAACCCCTCGGGCACGGGAGTGCCGGCGACCAGCGCGGACAGCAACGCGGCCTGGGCGAGGGCGAGACGCTGACGGACGGAGCCGGGGACGGCCGGCTCCGCCTCGGCCCGCGACGCGGAAGCCGTGCCGGTGGGCACCGGGCCGGGCGCCTCCGCCCGGCCCTCGTCCACCGCCGACCGGATCGCCTCGACCTCGCCCCGCAGCTCGGCCTCCCCGGGGAAGTTCTCGTCGCGCTCCAGCAGCACTCCCGGCGGCGCCACGCGTGAGGCGAGGTCGGTCAGGATGTCGAGCACCGGCCGCGGCACGGGGTGGGCGTGGCTGTCGTGCCAGACGCCGTCGCGCTCGAAGCCGCCCGCGACATGGACGTAGGCGATGGCCTCCAGCGGCAGTTCGCGCAGCGCCTCGGCCGGGTCCTCGCCCCGGTTGACGTGGTTGGTGTACAGGTTCGCCACGTCGATGAGCAGTCGCACCCCGGTCCGGTCGGCCAGCTCGTAGAGGAACTGTCCCTCCGTCATCTCCTCGCCCGGCCAGGAGATCAGCGCGGCGATGTTCTCGACGGCGAGCGGGACCGGCAGCGCGTCCTGGGCGACGCGTACGTTCTCGCACAGCACGTCGAGGGCGTCGCGGGTGCGGGGCACCGGCAGCAGGTGCCCCGCCTCCAGGAGCGGGGAGGCGGACAGCGGCCCGCCGGCCCGGACGAACGCGATGTGCTCGGTGACGAGCGGGGAGCCCAGCACCTCCGCCCGTTCGGCCAGCGCCGCCAGCCTGCCCGGGTCGGGCCGCCCGGCGCCCCCGAGGCCGAGCGAGACGCCGTGCGGCACGACGGTGACGCCCCGCTCGCGCAGCCGCAGCAGGGATTCCGGCAGGTGGCCGGGGCACAGGTTCTCGGCCACGGCCTCGACCCAGTCGATGCCCGGCATGCGCTCCACGACGTCCGCGAGCTCCGGCCGCCATCCGATGCCGGTCCCCAGTCGCTCCATGGTCCGTCCCCTCCCCCTCGGTTCGACGGGGATATGGCCCGGGGAGTCCGGCCCGAACCGCGGGGCGGGCATCTTCAGAGCAACATCTGAGGTTCGCGGCCCCGGCGTGCGCGTCCGCGGGGGGAGGCCTACCGCAGCGCCGGGTGGTCCGCCACCACCGTGCACGAGCCCGGCGCGATCTCCGTGAACCCGGCGTCGCGGACCACCGGCAGGCCGCTCACGGTGAGGGCGTCCCAGCGGTCCGGGTCCGCGGTGCGCACCGCCAGCGGGAAGCCCGCGTCGCGCCAGGCGGCCCGCTCCGCGTCGTCCAGCTCCCACCAGGCGAGCTGGGCGCCGTGGCCGGCCTGGGCCATCGCCTTGCCGGCCGACATGCCGAGGTCCGGGTTCAGCCACAGGACGGGGGCCGAGGGGCCGGCGCCGGCCGGGGGCTCCGGGTCGTCGAGGTCGGTGCCGGACACCTGGAGGCGGGCCAGGTCCTTGGGCCAGCCGTCCAGCGGGACCGGCGGGAAGACCCGCACCTCGGCCGCCTTCCCGGTCACCGTGATGCCGGGCAGCGCCTCGGCCCGCCGCCACTCGGCGCCGCGCGCCCGCCGCACCACCTTGCGGATGCGGGCGTCCTGCCAGTCGCGTACGGCCTGCGCCCACGCGCCGTCGCCGGCCGACCGCTCGTCGGCGAGCATCACCAGCACCGCGCGGGCCGCGGTCTCCAGGGCGTCCGTACGGGCCGGCGGCGCCGCCCGCTCGATACGGACGACCAGCGGCAGGACGAACTGCGGTGCGAGGTCGCGGTCGCCGGGCTCGGGACGGAAGGGGCTGTCGGGGACGGGTGTCGTCGGCTCATTGCTCACGCCCCCAGTCTGCCAAGACGCCCGCGCGGGAGCGGACGGCCCCCGTGCGGTCACCCGGAGCAGGCGGTCCGCCGGGCCCTCCCGCCACTCGCACCGCGGGCAGAGGGTGCTCCCCTCGTCCTCGTCGCTGCTCGTGACTCCGGCGCAGGACGGTCAGCGCCGTCCGTTCGCGGCGCCGATCAGCTCGGACACCTTCACGAAGCGGTAGCCCCGCTCGCGCAGTTCCGGCACGACCGCGCGCACCGCCCGCTCGGTCACGGGCGCGGCGCTGCGGGTGCAGTGCATGACGACCACCGAACCGGGCCGCACGCCGTCCAGCACCTGCCGGGCCACCGCGTCGGCGTCCGTCGCGAACGCGTCCCCGCTCACCACGTCCCACTGCACGGCCGTGACGCCGGCGGGGGTCAGTTCCTCGAGGGCGACCCTGTCGTAGCAGCCGCCGGGGAAGCGGAAGTAGGGCATCGGGTTCCGCACCCCGGCCTTCCCGAACGCCGTGTACGCACGCTCCACGTCCGACCGCATCCGCTCCCGGGACACGGTCGGCAGGCCGTAGCAGTCGTCCGTGTAGGCGTAGTGGCTGTAGGAGTGGTTGGCGATCTCGAACTGCGGGTCCAGACCGATCGAGCGGGCCTCGTCCGGGTACTCCTCGGCCCACCGCCCGGTCATGAACACCGTGGCCGGCACCCTCAGCCTCCGCAGGGTCGCGATGAGCAGGGGGTTGTCGAAGCGTTCGCCCGCCGCCGCCCGGGGGCCCTCGTCCGCGGTCATGTCGGCGTCGAAGGTGAGGGCGACCGTCCGGCCGCCGGCCCGCGGCCCGTGCTCGAAGACGGGGGTGAGGCCCGCCGGACCGGGGGCGAGGGTCGGCGGCCGGGAGGGGGCGGCCTTCGAGGGGCCGGCGGAGGAGGCGGACGCCGCGGGGCGGGGGGCCCGCCCGGCCTCCGTGCCCCCGCAGGCGGCGAGCGCGGCGCAGGCGGCGGCAGCGGCGCACAGTGCGGTGGTGCGTCGTACGAGAGTCATCACCGCACGAACGTATGAGTATGTTGTTCGGTTTGTACGACTATGTGTCGTGTCGGGCCCGAGGGGTCACCCTCCCGGGTCAGACGGGTCAGATGTCCCGCCGCTCCAGCGGCTTGGTCGCCGGGCCCTGGATCACCGTGCCGTCCGTGCCGAAGCGCGAGCCGTGGCAGGGGCACTCCCAGGCGCGCTCCGCCGCGTTGAAGTTCACCAGGCAGCCCAGGTGGGTGCAGCGCGGCGAGAGGGCGTGCAGCGCGCCCGCCTCGTCCCGGTAGACCGCGAGCCGGTCGCCGCCGGCCCGGACCACGGCGCCCTCACCCGGCGGCAGCGCGTCCACCGGCGGCGCGGGACGCAGCCGGTCGCCGACGAAGTGCCGGGCGACCTCGGCCTGCGTCCTGAGGAAGGACGGCGCCTCGCGCACCGCCGTGCGCAGCCGGCGCGGGTCGTACAGCCCGCTCCACGCGCACTCCTCGCCGGTGATCTGCGCGGTCAGCAGCCGGCCCGCCATCATGCCGCCGCTCAGCCCCCAGCCGCCGAAGCCGGTCGCGACGTACGCGTGGCGCGCACCCTGGTGCAGCGGGCCCACCATCGGCACGGTGTCCGTCGGGTCGATGTCCTGGGTGGCCCAGGAGTAGGTGAGGTCGACGCCCGGGAAGTGCTCGACGGCCCAGGCGGACAGGCGCTCGAAGCGTTCCCGGGTGTCGCCGGTGCCGGGCGTGAAGTGCTCCCCGGTGACGATCAGCAGCCGGCGGCCCGCCTCGTCCAGCGGCGCCGTACGCACGGAGCGGGTGTTCTCCTCCGGCGTGATGTACATGCCGTCCACGTCGCGGTCCGCCTCGATGCTCCCGGCCACGACCAGCTCGCGGCGCGGGGAGAGCCGGGCGAACAGCAGCGCCCGGTCGAAGACCGGGTAGTGGGTGGCGACCACGACGTCCCGCGCGGTGACCGTCGCTCCCGTGCCGGTCGACACGCGGCACGGCTCGCCCTCGTCCAGGCCGTGGACGGTGGTGTTCTCGAAGATCCGCCCACCGCGCGCCTCGAGATCCCCGGCGAGGGCCAGCAGGTACTTGCGCGGGTGGAACTGGGCCTGCCCGGTCACCCGGACGGCGCCCGCCACCGGGAAGGGCAGCCCGGTCTCCGTCACGAAGGACGCCGGCAGCCCCGCCTCCTTCGCGGCGGACGCCTCGGCCCGCAGCTCGTCCACGCGGCCCGCGTCGCGGACGTACGTGTACGCGTCCCGGGTCTCCCAGTCGCAGTCGATGCCCAGTTCGGCGGCCACCTCGGCGGCGTGCTCGATCGCCTCGGTCTGCGAACGGGCGTACAGACGGGCGCCGTCGGGGCCCCGGGTGCGGCGCAGCCTGTCGTAGACCAGCGAGTGCTGGGCGGTCAGCTTGGCGCTGGTGCGGCCGGTGACGCCGGCCGCGATCCGCCCCGCCTCCAGCACGGCCACGCTGCGCCCGGCCCGGGCCAGTTCCCAGGCGGTGCTCAGTCCGGCGACGCCCGCGCCGATCACGGCCACGTCGACGCGGAGGTCGTCGGCCAGGGCGGGGCGCGGCGCACCGCCCGGTGCCGTCCGAAGCCAGTACGAGCCGTCGGCCTGCGCTTTCTCCGTCATACGGCCCCGTGTACCCCGTCGCCGCGGCTTCAGTGACCAGGCGGTGCGCCCCCGGCTACCCGCGCCAGGGGCCGGTCACCGCGAAGGTCGTCCCCGGGGTGTAGCAGTTGACGTACATGGTGTCGCCGTCGGGCGAGAAGGTGACACCGGCGAACTCGCCCCACTCGGGCTCCTCCGCCGTACCGATGTTCTGCCGGCCGCGGGCCATCGCGTACACCTCGCCGCGCCGGGTCACGCCGAACACGTGCTGGGCGCCGTTGCCGTCCTCGCAGACCATGAGGCCGCCGCTGGGCGCCAGGCAGATGTTGTCCGGGGACTCGCCGGGGAGCTGGACGTCGGTGTCCGGACCGAAGACGATCACCAGGGTCAGACGGCGCCGGTCCGGGTCGTACCGCCAGATCTGGCCGTAGTGGTCGGCCGCCGACCCCTCGGAGCTGTGGGCGAAGGACGACACGAAGTACACGCAGCGCCCGCCCCAGTAGCAGCCCTCCAGTTTCTGCGCGTGGGTGATGCCGCCCCGGCCGAAGTCCTGGAAGCGGATGGGCGTCCCGGCGGCCAGCGGGTCGGGTACGTCGACCCACTGGACGCCGTCGAACTCGGCGCCCGTCTCCTGGATCGAGGACAGGTCGGGCACGCCGGGCACGCGCATCGCCTGGAGCCGGCCGCCCGCCCGCAGCGAGCCCGTGCCGCCCAGCGGCTTCTCGGGCAGGAAGCGGTAGAAGAGCCCGAAGGGCCGGTCGAAGGCGTCCTCCGTCTCGTACACGACGCCCCGCCGCGGGTCCACGGCGATCGCCTCGTGCTGGAAGCGGCCCATCGCGGTCAGCGGCACCGCGCCGGTGCGGTGCGGGTCGGCCGGGTCGACCTCGAAGATGAAGCCGTGGTCCTTCGTGTAGCCGCTGGTGCCCGCCTTGTCCTCGGTCTCCTCGCAGGTCAGCCAGGTGTTCCAGGGCGTGGGCCCGCCCGCGCAGTTGACGGCCGTGCCGGCGATCGCCACCCGCTCGGACAGGACGCGGTTGCGGGAGTCCAGGGTGAGCGCCGTACAGCCGCCCTTGCCCGCCGGGTCGTACGTCAGTCCCTCGACCGTGGGGACGGGGATCCTGCCATTGGCGCGGTTCTCGTGGTTGCGGACCAGGTGGGTGCGGCCGTGCGCGCCCCGGAAGGCGGACATGCCGTCGTGGTTGGACGGGACCGGGCCCTCGCCGGAGCGCAGCCGGTCGCCCTCGCGGGACAGGACCTGGTAGCGGAAACCTTTCGGCAGGTCGAGCAGACCGTCCGGGTCGGGGACCAGGGGGCCGTAGCCGGAGCGGCCCGGGGGCTGAGCGGCGGCGGTGCCCGCGAAGAGTTCGGAGAGGGCTCCGGTGAAGGCGATGCCGGCTCCGAGCGCTCCGGAGCGGGCGAGTACCTGACGTCGTGTTGCGGACATGGGGCGACCTTCCTGCTGGCGGACAGGACTGTGACCCCGCCGTGTCTATCACTTGAACAGGAGTCCCGGGAACCACGCGTGTCGCACGTGTCACCGGTCGTCACCGCTCCACGGGTCGCTCCACGGGCCTCTCGACGGGCCGGTCCTGGGCGGCCCTCTCCAGGAACCGCAGCAGTTCCACCGGGAAGGGCAGCACCAGCGTCGAGTTCTTCTCCGCGGCGACGGCCACCACCGTCTGGAGCAGGCGCAGTTGCAGGGCGGAGGGCTGCTCGGACATCTGCTCCGCCGCCTCGGCGAGCTTCTTCGACGCCTGGAGTTCCGCGTCGGCGTTGATGATCCGGGCCCGCCGCTCCCGGTCCGCCTCGGCCTGCCGCGCCATCGACCGCTTCATCGTGTCGGGCAGGGAGACGTCCTTGATCTCGACCCGGTCGATCTGCACGCCCCAGCCGACCGCGGGGCTGTCGATCATCAGCTCCAGCCCCTGGTTGAGTTTCTCCCGGTCGGAGAGCAGGTCGTCCAGCTCGCTCTTGCCGATGATGGACCGCAGCGAGGTCTGCGCCATCTGGGAGACGGCGAACCGGTAGTCCTCGACCTTGACGAGGGCGCTGGCCGCGTCGACCACCTTGAAGTAGACGACGGCGTCGACCCGCACGGTCACGTTGTCGCGGGTGATGCCCTCCTGGGCCGGCACCGGCAGCGTGACGATCTGCAGGTTCACCTTGTGCAGCCGGTCCACGAACGGGACCACCATGGTGAACCCGGGCGAGCGCACGTCCCCCGCCAGCCGCCCGAGCCGGAAGACCACCCCGCGCTCGTACTGCTTGACGACCCGCGCCGCCGAGACGACGTACAGGACACCGGCGCTTCCGACGGCGGCCACCGCGGTCAACAGCTCCTGGAGCATGACGGCCTCCTTGCCCAGAGGTCCGGTTCATCCCTTCCTGTAACGATAGGCCCGGTGCCCGGTCCGCGGCCATGCCTGCGGGCACGACCGGGACGGGCACCGGGGGAGCGCCGGGCGGGCACCCGGTGCGGGTTACGCCCCGGCCCGGGCCGGTTTCGTGACCTTCACCGGGTCCGTGCCGGTCGCGCTGTGCCGCTCGGCCCAGTTCTCCAGCGCGGTGCGGCAGGCGTGGTCGAGGTGGTGCAGCCCGGACAGGTCCAGTTCGACCGGGCGGTCCTGCGGGAGTGCCTCCAGGCTCTCCAGGAGTTTCGGCAGCCGCAGGAAGGTCGCGTTCCCCGACAGATGCGCCTGGACGGGGCCCGCGCCCTTGTCGACGATCTCCAGCTTGAGGTGCGAGGCCTCCCACGCGGTCTTGGCCACGGACAGGGCCAGGCCGATCAGCACGCCCTCGAACATGTTCACCGCGACGATCGACACGGCCGTGACGACCAGGATGAGCGCCTCGCCGCGGTGCCCGCGCCACAGCGACACGATGCCGCGGAACGGGATCAGCTTCCAGCCCGCGTGCACCAGGATGCCGGCCAGCGCGGGCAGCGGGATCAGCGCCAGCGCGGACGGCAGCAGCGCGGCGAACAGCAGCAGCCACACGCCGTGCAGCACCCGGGACGCCTTGGTCCGGGCGCCCGCGCCGACGTTGGCGGAACTGCGCACGATGACCGCGGTCATCGGCAGCGCGCCGAGCAGGCCGCACACCGAGTTGCCCGCGCCCTGCGCCATCAGTTCCTTGTCGTACTCGGTGCGCGGGCCGTTGTGCAGCCGGTCCACCGCGGCGGCGCTGAACAGGCTCTCCGCCGAGGCGATCAGGGTGAAGGCGACGATCGTGCCGAGGAGGCCCACGTCCGCCAGCCCGCCGAAGGCGTCGGCGCCGGGCGGCTGGACGGAGTCCAGCAGGCCGCTCACCTCGACCGTCGCGACCGGCAGACCGGACGCCGCGGTGACCGCGGTGGCCAGGACGACGGCCGCCAGCGCGCCCGGCACGGCCCGCGCCCGCTCCGGCAGCCGCTTCCACAGCACCATCACCGCGACGGTGCCGGCGCCGAGCGCCAGCGAGGTGAGCGCCTCGGTGCTGCCCAGCACGTCGGCGGCGGCCCCGGGCAGCCCGGCGATCTTGCCGAGGCCGGAGGCGGGCGCCTCCAGCCCGGCCGCCGAGTAGAGCTGGCCGGCGATGAGCACGAGGCCGATGCCGGCCAGCATGCCCTCGACGACCGACAGGGAGATCGCCCGGAACCAGCGCCCCAGCCCGAGGGCGCCCATCGCGAGCTGGAGCACTCCGGTGGCCAGCACGATCACGCCGAGCGCGGGCAGTCCGTAGGTGTCGACCGCGCCGAGGACCAGCACGGTCAGACCGGCGGCCGGGCCCGAGACCTGGAGGCTGCTGCCCGGCAGGAATCCGGTGACCAGGCCGCCCACGATCCCGGTGACGAGGCCGAGTTCGGCCGGGACGCCGGAGGCGACGGCGACGCCCACGCACAGCGGGAGGGCGACCAGGAACACGACGAGCGAGGCGGTGAGGTCCTGCCGCCAGTGCGGGAACCTGGATATCGCGTTCACGGCGCCGCTCACAGGGTCTCGAAGGCGTCGGTGTCCGCCCGGTGCTGCCGCACGGCCCCGGTGTGGACCTCGTAGTACCAGCCGCGCAGGCGCAGCCGGCCCTCGGCCAGCCGCCGCTCGACGCACGGGTAGGAGCGCAGCCGCAGCAACTGGGCCAGGACGTGGTGCTGCACGGCGCCCGCGACCGTGGGGTCGGCGGGGTCGCAGGGCTTCGGCTCGTCCGCGGTCTGGGCCAGCCAGTCGCGCACGGCGGGTACGGCGGTCAGGTCGTCGCCGCGCACCAGCGCGCCGACGGCGCCGCAGTGCGAGTGGCCGCAGACGACGACGTCCGTGACGCCCAGCACCTCGACGGCGTACTCGATGGTGGCCGCCTCGCCGCTGGGGCGTTCGGCGCCGTAGGGCGGAACGATGTTGCCCGCGGTGCGCAGCTCGAAGAGCTGGCCCGGCCGGGCGCCGGTGATCAGGGCCGGTACGACCCGGGAGTCGGAGCAGGTGATGAACAGGACTTCGGGCGACTGGCCTTCGGCGTGCCCGGCGAACTCCTCGGGGCGCTGGCCGAACGTGCGGGCGTTGTCGATGAGGGGCTGCATGATGCGGTCATTCCTCCTGGCGCGCGGTGGGGGCGCGTCGGACGGGCGTGGACGGAGTGGGGGGTGCTCCGTCGCTCAGCAGCGGAAGACCTGGAGGGCCGCGGGGGATCGGTCCGGGGCGGATCTCGAGCGGCGTTCGTGCGCATGGCCGGGCAGGACCCGCTCGGGGGCGGCGGCGACGCGCCGTGCCGACAGCGGGTGTCCGGGGGCCTCGGGCTCGGGTGCCGCGGTGGCGCGGTGCCGGTCGCGGACGCGCACCGGCCCGTGCGTGTTCCCGGACCGGCCGGACTCGTGACAGGTGACGGTCTCGTCGCGCAGCGCCGTGCCGGCGAGGGTGAGTCCCGCGGAGGCCGACTGGGCCTGGGCCACGGCATCACGATCCGTGTGCGCGGATGCGAAGGACGGCGCGGGTGCGAACAACGGGAGGGCGAGCAGGAGGGCGGCGAGGAGCGGGAACAGGGCCCGGGTCGTCCTACCTCGTAACATGCGCCCCCCTACCGACAGTTCGGGCCTCGCGTGCACACCGGCGTCAGGTCAAAGCTTGGTCAAGAAACACGTTAACCCTGCGGAGTCGTTTGCAGGGTTAACGGGACGTTACGAGCCGGAGAGAGCCTGAAAATCGAGGTCTGTCGGCGGAAAACGGGCGGTGCGTCAGCGGGCGTCGACGAACCGCGCGGCGTCCCGGGCCAGGGCGGTGAGCCGGGAGATCGCCCGGAAGTACTTCTTGCGGTAGCCGCCCTTCAGCATCTCCTCGCTGAACAGCCCGTCGAAGGGCAGCCCCGAGGCCAGCACGGGCACCTCGCGGTCGTAGAGCCGGTCCGCGAGGACGACCAGGCGCAGCGCGGTCGACTGGTCCGGCACCGGCCGGACGCCGGTGAGGCACACGGCCGAGAGGCCGTCGGTCAGGGCGCCGTAGCGGCTCGGGTGGACGCGGGCGAGGTGGTCGAGGAGCGCCGGGAACTCGTCCAGGGAGGCGCCGTCCGTCTCCTGCGCCGCGCGGGTCACCTGCTCGTCGGAGTAGGGCGCCGGGGCCTCGGGCAGGCCGCGGTGACGGTAGTCCTCGCCGTCGATGCGCAGGGCGCGGAAGTGGGCCGACAGGCCCTGGATCTCGCGCAGGAAGTCGGCCGCCGCGAAGCGGCCCTCGCCGAGCTTGCCCGGCAGCGTGTTGGAGGTGGCGGCGAGCGCCACGCCGGCCTCCACCAGCCGGGCGAGCAGGCTGGAGACGAGGACGGTGTCGCCCGGGTCGTCGAGCTCGAACTCGTCGATGCACAGGAGACGGTGCCCGGAGAGGGTCTGCACGGTCTGCTGGAAGCCGAGGGCGCCGACCAGGTTGGTCAGCTCGACGAAGGTGCCGAAGGCCTTGCGGGAGGGGTCGGCGGGGGTGGCGTGCCACAGGGACGCCAGCAGGTGGGTCTTGCCGACGCCGTAGCCGCCGTCGAGGTAGACGCCGCGGGGGCCGGCGGGGGGCTTGGGGGCCCTGCTCCGGCCGAGGCCGAAGAAGCCGCGCCTGCCGGTGGCCGCGCCGGGAGCTTCGCCGAGGCCGGTGGCGAAGCCCTCCAGGACCTGGACGGCCTCGCTCTGGGTGGGCTGGTTCGGGTCCGGGATGTACGTGCTGAAACGGACCGAGTCGAAGCGCGGGGGCGGCACCATCTCGGCGACCAGGCGGTCCGCCGGGACGTGCGGCTCGCGGGCGCACAGGGACAGCGGGGTCGCCCCGGCTATCGGGGCGGGGCCGGAGGGGGCGGAACCGGGGGCGGCGGAGGAGGACGACACGGGGGTCAATGGTAGGGCCTGTCCGACCGTGGCCCGGCGGGGCGGCGGGCGGGGTGGGTCCTGCGACCCGGTGCTCGCGGGGTGCCGGATGCCTGCGGCCCCTGGGGCGTGGGTGCCGGGTCGGTCCGGGGGTGCGCGGTGCGGCGCCGGACGGGGTGGGTCGCGTGGCCGGCGCTCGCGGGGTGCCGCCGCGCCCGCCCGTGCCGCCCCTGGGGTACCTCCCTCCCAGGCCGTTCAGGCACTGGGGGAGGCACGACTGCCCGCGGCTGTGTGGCAGTGGCGGGGGCGGGGCGTGGAAGACTGCTCGGTATGCGACGTCTGTTCCCTGTGACCGATCCGACAGCAGAGGGCGAGACCGCCGGGGGCGACCGGGAGTGGAGCCTCGCCGAGCTGGCGGCCGCCTACGCGTACCCCGGGCCGGAAGCCCGGCCGGGTGGCTGGCTGCGGGCCAACATGGTCTCCACCCTGGACGGTGCCGCCCAGCACGACGGCCGCTCCCAGCCCATCTCCAGCGCGGCCGACATGCGGATCTTCGGCACCCTGCGGGCCCTCGCGGACGTCGTGATCGCCGGCGCCGAGACCGTACGCCAGGAGGGGTACCGGCCCGCACGCGCGCGTGCGGAGTTCACGGAGCTGCGGCGGGCGGCCGGACAGGGCCCGGCGCCGGTGATCGCCGTGGTCAGCGCGAGCCTGGAGCTCGACTTCTCCCTGCCGCTGTTCACCTCGCCGCTGGTGCCCACCCTGATCCTCACCGGCGCGGCGGCGGCCCCCGACCGCGTCGCGGCCGCCGAGAGGGCCGGCGCCCGGGTGGTGGTCGCCGGCGACGGCGTCGGCGTGGACCCCGCCCGTGCCGTCCGCGCGCTCGCCGGGCTCGGCCACACCCGGCTGCTGACCGAGGGCGGCCCGCGGCTGCTGGGACAGTTCGTCGCGGCCGGCGTCCTCGACGAGCTGTGCCTGACCGTCTCCCCGATGCTCACCGCGGGCGACGCGCAGCGGATCGCGGGCGGCCCCTCGGTCGACCTGCCGCGGCACTACACCCTGGCGTCCCTGCTCGAGGAGGAAGGTTTCCTCTTCAGCCGGTACCGGCGCGACTGACCCGCGGCGAGGTCACCCGGACAGCGGTCCGGCCCCCGGTACGACGCCGGCGACCCCATATGGAATCACTCGTTCCGCTCAGTCCGGGCCGGGCACACTGAATCCGGCAGTACCCGTGCGATCACGGGGCAGGATGGTTTCCGCAGGGTTCGGCACACCTGCGGAGGGTGGGCCCACGGGCCCCAGAAGGAGAAGGGGCGTTTGGTGTTCACAAGCGTTTTGATGATCGAGAAGGCCCTGACGTCCGCCGACGTGGAGTTCGTCACCACCTTGCACGGGGACGAACCGGTCGCCTTCCACGTGCTGCTCCAGCCGCGCGGCGACCAGGCCGACCGGCTGCTGCGGGCCATCGACGACGTCGCCCTCGGCGAACTCGACGACGCGGTCCGCGAGGGCGAGACCCCTGAGGGGAAGGAGGCGCTGAGCGTCGGGCAGCGGGCGCTGGAGGTGTCCCTCACCGCCCTGCGCGCGTCCGGCGCCGAGGCCGTGGGCAGCCTGGTCGAGGCGCAACCGCTGGACGCGCTCAGGTCGCTCGTCCAGGAGACCGGCGCCGACGAGGTGATCGTCCTCACCGACCCGCACTACGTGGAGGAGTTCTTCCACCGGGACTGGGCCTCGCGGGCCCGGCACAAGGTCGGCGTACCGGTCCTGAAACTGTTCTCCCACAGCAAGGCTTAGGCTGGGGCCGCGCCCGGGCCCCGCGCCGGGGGCGCGCCCACCAGTACGCACCGCACCTCTGGGGAGAACAGCGCATGGGACCCGGCCTTCCTACCGCCATGGACCGACCGCACTTCATCGGCATCGGCGGCGCCGGAATGTCGGGCATCGCGAAGATCCTCGCCCAGCGCGGGGCCGCGGTGGCGGGCAGCGACGCCAAGGACTCCGCGACCGCCGAGGCACTGCGCGCGCTCGGCGCGACCGTGCACATCGGGCACGCGGCGGAGCACCTCGCCGACGACGCGAGCTGCGTCGTCGTGTCGTCGGCGATCCGCGCGGACAACCCGGAGCTGGCCCGCGCGGCCGCCCTCGGGATCCCGGTCGTGCACCGCTCGGACGCCCTCGCCGCCCTGATGGACGGGCTCCGCCCGATCGCGGTGGCCGGTACCCACGGCAAGACCACGACCACCTCCATGCTCGCGGTCTCCCTGTCCGCGCTGGGCCGCGCCCCGTCGTACGCGATCGGCGGCGACCTGGACGCGCCCGGCTCCAACGCCCTCCACGGCGACGGCGAGATCTTCGTCGCCGAGGCGGACGAGAGCGACCGCAGCTTCCACAAGTACGCGCCCGAGGTCGCCATCGTCCTCAACGTCGAGCTCGACCACCACGCCAACTACGCCTCGATGGACGAGATCTACGAGTCCTTCGAGACCTTCGCCGGGAAGATCGTCCCCGGCGGCACGCTGGTGATCGCCGCCGACCACGAGGGTGCGCGCGAGCTGACGCGCCGGCTGGCCGGTTCGGTGCGGACGGTGACGTACGGGGAGTCCGAGGACGCCGACGTCCGCATCCTGTCGGTCGTCCCGCAGGGCCTGAAGAGCGAGGTCACCGTGCTGATGGACGGCACCGAGCTGACCTTCGGGGTCTCCGTCCCGGGCCGCCACTACGCCCACAACGCGGTCGCCGCCCTCGCCGCGGGCGTCGCCCTGGGCATCCCCGCCGCCGAGCTGGCCCCCGCCCTGGCCGCCTACACCGGCGTCAAGCGCCGCCTGCAGCTCAAGGGCGAGGCGGCCGGTGTGCAGGTCGTCGACTCCTACGCGCACCACCCCACCGAGATGACGGCCGACCTGGAGGCCATGCGCGCCGCGGTCGGCGACGCCCGCATCCTGGTCCTGTTCCAGCCGCACCTGTTCTCCCGCACCCAGGAGCTCGGCAAGGAGATGGGCCAGGCGCTCGCCCTCGCCGACGCGTCGGTGGTCCTCGACATCTATCCCGCCCGCGAGGACCCCATCCCCGGGGTCACCAGCGAGCTGATCATCGAGGCCGCGCGGGCGGCGGGCGCGGACGTCACCCCGGTCCACGACAAGGAGGGCGCGCCCGCGGCCGTCGCGGGAATGGCGAAGGCCGGTGATCTCGTTCTCACCATGGGCGCGGGCGACGTCACCGACCTCGGACCGCGCATCCTGGAACAGTTGGACACGGGCAAGTGAGGGGCTGAGTACACATGGCGTACGACGTCGAGAAGCCGGACGAGCAGTGGCGCGCGGAACTGGCCCCGGCCGAGTACGCCGTCCTGCGCCAGGCCGCCACGGAACCCGCCTTCACCGGTGAGTACACGGACACCGAGACCGAGGGCGTCTACTCGTGCCGTGCCTGCGGCGCCGAGCTGTTCACCTCGCGGACGAAGTTCGCCTCGCACTGCGGCTGGCCGTCCTTCTTCGACCCGAAGGACACCGACGCGGTCGAGCTGATCGAGGACCGGTCGCACGGGATGGTGCGCACGGAGGTGCGCTGCGCCCGCTGCGGCTCCCACCTCGGTCACGTCTTCGAGGGCGAGGGGTATCCGACCCCGACCGACCAGCGGTACTGCATCAACAGCATCGCGCTGCGGCTGGAGCCCGTCGAGGGCTGAGCCGGCAGGCCGGCGGGCGGCGGCCGGAAGCGTCACGGTGAACTCCGTCACGCCCGGCCCGCCGCCCAGCACGAGCGTGCCGCCGTGCGCCCGCACCAGCGAGGAGGCCACGGCGAGTCCGAGCCCGCTGCCGCCGCGGTCCCGGCTGCGGGCCTTGTCGACGCGGTGGAACCGGTCGAAGACGCGCAGCCGGTCGGCGGCCGGCATGCCCGGTCCCATGCCGGCCACGCCGATCCGGGCCGCGCCGGCCGTCACGGACACCGTCACCGTGACCTCCGTGCCCGGGGGGTGTGCACGGCCGCGTTGGTGAGCAGGTTGTCGAGCACCTGCCGGATCCGCTGCGGGTCGAGCCGCAGCTCCACCGCGGGCCCGGTCCGCACCGTCAGCGGATGCTCCGGATGCCCCGCGCGGAAGGCGTCGGCCGCCTGTCGCACCAGGTCCGTCAGATCCGCGTCCTCCCACCGCAGCGGCGCCTCGGCCTCGTCCGCACGCCGGGGCTGCCGCCGGCCGCGGGCGAGCGGACGGGAAGAACACCGGTGTGAACTCCCCGAGAGGGGGAAGGAGTCGCCCGGACCCAAGGGCCCCGCAGATCCGCCGTCTACACTCGACCGGCGACGGCCCCACCGACCGCGGCCGGAGCGGGCAGCTTCTGCCAGACCCGAAGGGCAATCCGCGCTTTGATACGGATGGAATCAGTCACCAAGCGGTATCCGGACGGCACGGTGGCGGTCGACCGGCTGTCGCTGGAGATCCCCGACCGGTCGATCACCGTCCTCGTCGGCCCCTCGGGCTGCGGCAAGACGACGACCCTGCGGATGATCAACAGGATGGTCGAGCCGACCGAGGGCACCATCCTCCTCGACGGCGCGGACATCCAGCGCCAACCGGTCACCACCCTGCGCCGGTCCATGGGCTACGTCATCCAGAACGCCGGCCTCTTCCAGCACCGGACGATCCTCGACAACATCGCCACCGTGCCCCGCATGCTCGGCCGGGGCAAGCAGAAGTCCCGCGCCCGGGCGGCGGAGCTGATGGAACGGGTCGGGCTCGACCCCTCCCTCGGCAAGCGGTACCCGTACCAGCTCTCCGGCGGACAGCAGCAGCGCGTCGGCGTGGCGCGGGCACTCGCCGCCGATCCGCCCGTGCTGCTCATGGACGAGCCGTTCTCGGCCGTCGACCCCGTGGTGCGCAAGGGACTCCAGGACGAACTGCTGCGCATCCAGGACGAGCTGGGCAAGACCATCGTGTTCGTCACGCACGACATCGACGAGGCCGTCAAACTCGGCTCCATGGTCGCGGTGATGCGCACCGGCGGCCGGCTCGCCCAGTTCGCGACGCCCGCCGAGCTGCTCTCCGCACCGGCGGACGCCTTCGTGGAGGACTTCCTCGGGGCCGACCGCGGCATCCGGCGGCTGTCCTTCTTCCCGTCCGCCGCGCTGGAGCTGACGACCGACGCCGTCGTGCCGCTCGACGCCACCGCCGAACGCCTCGCCGCGCCCGACACCCCCTACCTCCTCGTCACCGACGCCGACGGCAGACCCCTCGGCTGGGGCGAACCGCGCGACCTGGCCGCCGGGGACATCGCGCCGGACGCCCTCCTGCCGTACGGGCGGCCGTTCGTCCCCGGCACCGACTCGCTGCGGGCCGCCCTCGACTGCGCCGTGCTCTCGCCCACCGGCTGGGCCGTCGCCGTGGACGCCGACGGCCGGGTGACCGGCGTCGTCTCCCAGCAGACCATCGGCGAGGCGATCCGCACCGCCCACGCCGCCGGGCGTGCCGACGACGCGAAGGTCGCCCCGTGAACGGCTTCTTCGACATCCCGAGCGACCTCCAGAACACCTACTTCGGCCTGATCGGCCTGCACCTGCGCGAGGCGCTGCTGCCGGTGCTGGCCGGGCTGCTGCTCGCGCTGCCCGTCGCCCAGCTCTGCGTGCGCTTCCGCTGGCTGTACCCGCCCGTGCTCGGCGTGACGACCGTCTTCTACGCCATCCCGTCGCTGGCCGTCTTCGTCGTCCTCATCGACTACACCGGCCAGACCGAGCTGACGGTGATGATCCCGCTGGCCGTCTACAGCCTGGTGGTGCTCGTCCCCGCCATCGTCGACGGCGTGCGGTCGGTGCCGCAGGAGACGCTGGCCGCCGCAACCGCCATGGGCTTCGGGCCCGTACGGCGCTACCTCCAGGTGCAGTTGCCGATCGCCGTGCCTGCGATCCTCGCCGGGCTCCGGGTGGCCACCGCCTCCAGCATCTCCCTGGTCAGCGTCGGCGCCCTCATCGGCAACCAGGGCGCCCTCGGCAACCTGCTCGCGGACGCGCAGAAGTACGACCGGCCCGAACTCGCGGTCAACTCCGTTCTCACGACGGCCGTCCTGGCCATCCTCTGCGACGGGGCGCTCGTCCTGGCCCGAACCCTGCTGACCCCGTGGATGCCGCGCGGCACCCGGCCGCGCGCCGGGGACGGCTCCGCCGTGCGGCGGCAGCGGCCCGCGGCGAAGGAGGCTGCCCGGTGAACGTGCTGAACTTCGTCAACGCCTTCTTCGGCGACAGCGCCCACTGGCACGGCTACGACGGCATCCCGCAACGCCTGCTGGAACACGTCCAGTACACGCTGCTGGCCCTCGTCCTGGCCGCCGCCATCGGCCTGCCCGTCGGGCTGCTCACCGGGCACACCGGGCGGGGCGGCAACGCCGTCGCCTTCGTCGCCACCGCCGCCCGGGCCCTGCCCAGCTTCGGCCTGCTGGTGCTGATCGCCGTCGTGGTGGGCATCGGCCTGCTGCCCGTGATGATCCCGCTGGTCGTCCTCGCCGTGCCGCCGATCCTGGTCACCACCTACGAGGCGGTCCGCTCCGTCGACCCCGCCCCGGTGGACGCCGCGCGGGGCCTGGGCATGCACGAGACGGCCATCCTGTTCCGGGTCGAACTGCCGGTCGCCCTGCCGCTGGTCCTCAGCGGACTGCGCTCGGCGGCCATCCAGGTCGTCTCGACGGCCACCATCGCCGCCTACGTCAGCCTGGGCGGGCTCGGCCGGTACATCATCGACGGGCTCTACCAGCGCGACTACGAGAAGGTGGTCGGCGGCGCCACCCTGGTGGCACTCCTGGCACTGGTCACGCTCACCCTGTTCTGGGCGGCGGGCCGGCTCGCGGTGTCCCCGGGAGTGCGCAGGCGCTGACGCCCGGACCCGGACGTACCGAAAACCGTGACCCGGCCGTAGTTGACTGACCGACGAGCGGCTCGTTTGGATCGGTGGATGACTTTCACCGCGAACAGCAGCAGGTCCAGGACGAGGCACACCGGCGCGGCGGCCGTCGCGCTCACCGCCGCGGCGGCGCTGCTCGCGGGGTGTTCCTCCTCCGACGACAC
The DNA here is from genome assembly GCF_056173025.1 of Streptomyces sp. 63XJN7_1_ISO-PGPR-S23-121. Classification (NCBI taxonomy): domain Bacteria; kingdom Bacillati; phylum Actinomycetota; class Actinomycetes; order Kitasatosporales; family Streptomycetaceae; genus Streptomyces; species Streptomyces sp. 63XJN7_1_ISO-PGPR-S23-121. The sequence goes on from NZ_CM149653.1 coordinate 2,254,651, forward strand.
CTCGGACAACCCCCTGGCCGGGGAGAAGGCGAAGGCCGGCACCGTCGTCGTCGGCTCGAACAACTTCGCCGAGAGCACCCTGCTCGCCGACATCTACGGCGAGGCGCTCAAGGCCAAGGGCCTCAAGGTCACCTACAAGCACAACATCGGCAGCCGCGAGACGACGTACGGCCTGATGAAGAACGGCTCCGTCATGGTGCTGCCGGAGTACAACGGCTCGCTGCTGGCGTACCTCGACTCGAAGGCGGAGCAGAAGTCCGCCGACGCCGTGAACGCCGCGGTGAAGACCAGGCTCGACAAGAGCCTGACGCTGCTGGAGTCGTCGCCGGCCGAGGACAAGGACTCGGTCGCCGTGAACGCCGGCACGGCCGAGAAGTACGGCCTGACCGCCGACTCCACCCTCGCCGACCTCAAGGACGCGGCGCCCGGGCTGGCGATCGGCGGCTCGCCCGAGTTCCAGACCCGCCAGCAGGGCCTCAAGGGCCTGGAGTCCGTCTACGGCCTGAAGTTCAAGTCCTTCAAGGCCCTCGACGCGGGCGGCCCGCTGACCCAGTCGGCGCTGACCAGGAACACCGTGCAGGCCGCGGACATCTTCACCACCGACCCGACCATCGTGAAGGAGAAGTTCGTCGTCCTGAAGGACCCGCAGAACCTCTTCGGGTTCGCCAACGTGACGCCGCTGGTCAACAAGGAGGGACTGCCCCAGGAGGGCGTGGCCGCGCTGAACGCGGTCTCCGCCAAGCTGGACACCAAGACCCTCCTCGACCTGGACGCACAGGTCCAGCTGGACAAGAAGGACCCGCTGGACGTGGCCACGGAGTGGCTGAAGTCCGCGGGCCTCGCCTGACGGCCGGGACGCCGCGGCCCCCGGCCGCGGCGTCCGCCGCCCGGTTCTCCGCGACCGGCTCCGCCCGCCCACCGCTCGCGTTCCACCGGGGCGAAAAGGCGGGCGCCGGACCGTGAGTTATCGTGTACTGGGGGTTAACGCAGACGGCATGACCCGTCGAGTTCCAGCCCAGGAGAATCAGCCGATGGCGAGGCAGCTACGCGCCGAGCAGACCCGCGCGACCATCCTCCAGGCCGCCGCGGACCTGTTCGACCGTCACGGTTACGAGGCGACCAGCCTGTCGGAGATCGTGACACACGCCGGCGTCACCAAGGGCGCCCTGTACTTCCACTTCGCGGCCAAGGAGGACCTGGCCCAGGCCATCATGGAGCTCCAGTCCAGAACCTGGCGCCGCCTGGCGACGGAACTGGACGGGCGGGGTTACACCGCCCTGGAGGCGCTGATGCGCCTGACGTTCGTCATGGCCCGGCTGTCCGCCGACGGGCCGGTCCTGCGGGCCGGACTGCGGCTCGCCACCGCGGGAGCGCCGGTACGGCCGCCGCTGCCGCACCCCTTCACCGAGTGGGTGGACATCGCCTCGTCCCGGCTCCTCGACGCCGTCGGCCAGGCCGACCTCCACCCGGAGATCGACGTCGAGTCGGTCGCCCACACCATCGTGTGCTCGTTCGTCGGGTCCCGGGTCGTGGGGCTCACCCTCGAACCGGCCGCCCGGCAGCCCCGCCGGATGGCGGAGATGTGGCACGTGCTGATCCGCGGCATGGTGCCGGTGACCCGGCGCGCCCGCTACCTCAGCCTCGCCGCCCGCCTGGAACGGGAGGCGAGCGCGGCCTGAGCGGCGGGTTCGCCGTCGCGACGACCGGCGGCCGGCGCGGCCCGCCGGTCCCGGGCGACACCCGCGGGGCGCGGCCCGTCGGGCACGTCCGGTCCGCGCGCTACGGTGAGGCGCATGCCCGACACCCCCTCGGAGACCGCTCCCGTCATCCTCGGCGACGAGCCCGGGTCCTTCCCCCACGGTGTGCTGGCCGACCGGCATCCCGCCGTGGTCCGGCAGGTCCGTGAGGCGTTCCCCTACGACCCGCCCCGGCAGCGCGCCCTGGACGCGCTGCTGGAGAACTGCACCGAGGGCGTGATCGAGCCCCTGCCCGCCGACGCCCACGACCGGGACCGGTGGGCGGCCTGGGGCCTGGACGAGTACGCCGGCCGCTCCTGGTTCGACGTGCCCTGGCTGTGGGCCGAGAGCCACTTCTACCGACGGCTCCTCGACGCCGTCGGCTACTTCGGCCCCGGTCCCTGGCAGGGCATCGACCCCTTCCGGCCGGCCAAGCTCGCCGAACTCGACGCCCCCGAGACGGCCGGGGAACTCGCCGCGCTCGACCGCCTCGCCGCCCGGCCCGCCGACGAACGGCTCCGGGCCCTGCTGCACGGCTCCCTCTGGGGCAACCGCGCGGACCTGAGCTTCCGCCTCTCCACGACCGGTGCCGGGGACGAAGGCGCCGCGCCGGCCCTGGTCGCCGACGACGGCGACGCCCTGCTGTCCCTGCTGCCGCCCGCCGGGAGGGCCGGGACGGCGGCGACGCTCTGCCTCGTCGCCGACAACGCCGGCCGCGAACTCGTCCCCGACCTGCTCCTCGTCTCCCACCTCCTCGGCCACGGCCGCATCGGGCGGGCGGTCCTGCACGTCAAGCCCTACCCGTACTACGTCTCCGACGCCACGACCGCCGACGTGCTCGACGCCCTGCGGCGGCTGATCGCGGCGGGCGGGGCGGCCGGTGAGTACGGCCGCACCCTCTGGACCGCGCTCACCGACGGCCGCGTCACCGTCCGCGCCCACCTCTTCTCCGGCGCCCCGCTGCCCTACGCGGACATGCCCGACGGCCTGCGCGAGGACTTCGCCGCGGCTACGGTCACCGTCCTCAAGGGCGACCTGAACTACCGCCGCCTGGTGGGCGACCGGTGGTGGCCCCCGACGACGCCCTTCGCGGACGTCACCGCGTACTTCCCCGGCCCGGTCGCCGCGCTGCGCATCCTGAAGTCCGACGTGATCACCGGCCTGGACGCGGACACGGAGATCGCACTGGCGGCGGGCGGGGACCAGCGGTGGCGGACGAACGGGACCCACGCGCTGATCCAGGTCAGGCACTGACCGCGGCGTCGGATCGCCGAGCCGCCCGGGACGGAGGACGGACGCCGCGGGCCGCCGCGGCGGAAGTTCCCGCGATCCGTCCCGTTCACGCGATGGTGTGATCATGTCCCGGCCCGCGGATGCCCCCGAAGACCCCTGGGTAGGGCCGGGCCATGACGCAACAGCCCTTCGAACTCCCGCACTTCTACCTGCCGCATCCCGCGCGGCTCAATCCGCATCTGGACGAGGCCCGCGCCCATTCGACGACGTGGGCGCGCGAGATGGGCATGCTGGAGGGATCAGGGGTCTGGGAGCGGTCCGACCTCGACGCACACGACTACGGCCTGCTCTGCGCCTACACCCACCCCGACTGCGACGGGCCCGCGCTCTCCCTCATCACCGACTGGTACGTGTGGGTCTTCTTCTTCGACGACCACTTCCTGGAGCGGTTCAAGCGCTCCCAGGACCGTGTCGCCGGCAAGGCGCATCTGGACCGGCTGCCCCTGTTCATGCCCCTCGACCCGGCGGCCGGAATGCCCGAGCCGGAGAATCCGGTCGAGGCCGGCCTCGCCGACCTGTGGAGGCGCACGGTGCCCGCCATGTCGGCCGACTGGCGCCGCCGCTTCGCCGTCGCCACCGAGCACCTCCTCAACGAGTCCCTGTGGGAGCTTTCCAACATCAACGAGGGGCGGATCGCCAACCCCGTCGAATACATCGAGATGCGCCGCAAGGTCGGCGGCGCCCCCTGGTCCGCCGGACTCGTGGAGTACGCCACCGCCGAGGTGCCCGCCGCCGTCGCCGGGACGAGGCCGCTGCGGGTGCTGATGGAGACGTTCTCCGACGCCGTGCACCTGCGCAACGACCTGTTCTCCTACCAGCGGGAGGTCGAGGACGAGGGGGAACTCAGCAACGGCGTCCTCGTGCTGGAGACCTTCTTCGGCTGCACCACCCAGCAGGCCGCCGACATGGTCAACGACGTCCTCACCTCCCGCCTGCACCAGTTCGAGCACACCGCGTTCACCGAAGTGCCCGCGGTGGCCCTGGAGAACGGGCTCACCCCGCCCGAGGCCGCGGCCGTCGGGGCGTACGCGAAGGGCCTGCAGGACTGGCAGTCCGGCGGCCACGAATGGCACCTGCGCTCCAGCCGCTACATGAACGAGGGTGCCCGGCCCACCGCCCCGTGGCAGGCTCTCACCGGTCCGGGCACCGCCGCCGCCGACGTGGGCGCGCTGCTCGCCGCGGCCGGCACCGCGGGGGCGTCTCCCGCGTCCCCCGGGCAGCGGGGGAGGCTGCGCGCCTACGCGCACGTGCCGTTCCGGAAGGTGGGGCCGTCGATCGTCCCCGACATCCGCATGCCGTTCCCGCTGGAGCTGAACCCCCACCTCGACGCCGCCCGGCGGCACCTCGTCGAGTGGTCGCGGGACATCGGCATCCTCGGCGAAGGGGTCTGGGACGAGGACAGGCTCGCGAGCTGCGACCTCCCGCTGTGCGCCGCGGGCCTCGACCCGGACGCCACCCCGGAGCAACTCGACCTGGCCTCGGGGTGGCTGGCCTTCGGCACCTACGGCGACGACTACTACCCGCTCGTCCACGGCCGCCGCGGTGACCTGGCCGCCGCGCGGCTGACCACGGAGCGCCTGTCGGCCCGCATGCCGCTGGACGGAGAGCCGGTCCCGCCGCCCGCCAACGCCATGGAACGCGCCCTGACCGACCTGTGGGCGCGCACCACGGCGCACATGACGCCCGAGGAGCGGCGCCCCCTCAGGTCGGCCGTCGACACGATGACCGAGGCCTGGGTCTGGGAGCTGTCCAACCAGGTCCAGAACCGCGTCCCCGACCCGGTCGACTACCTGGAGATGCGCCGCGCCACCTTCGGCTCCGACCTCACCCTGGGCCTGTGCCGGGCCGGACACGGCCCGGCCGTCCCGCCCGACGTGTACCGCAGCGGCCCGGTCCGCTCCCTGGAGAACGCGGCGATCGACTACGCCTGCCTCCTCAACGACGTCTTCTCGTACCAGAAGGAGATCGAGTACGAGGGCGAGATGCACAACGCGGTCCTCGTCGTGCAGAACTTCTTCGGCGTCGACTATCCGACCGCGCTTCCCGTCGTGCAGGACCTGATGAACCAGCGCATGCGCCAGTTCGAGCACGTCGTCGCGCACGAACTTCCCGTCCTCTACGACGACTTCCGGTTGTCGGACGAGGCACGGTCCGTCATGCGGGGCTATGTGTCCGACCTGCAGAACTGGATGGCCGGCATCCTCAACTGGCACCGCAGCGCCCCGCGCTACAAGGCCGAGTACCTGGCCCGGCGCATCCACGGCTTCCTCCCGGACCGGCCCCCGGCCGTCCCCGTCCCGCGGGGCGCGGTGGTTCCCGTGCCCGGCTGAGCCGGCCGGGGGAGGGGCGGTCAGTCGGACGGGACGTAGTCGGTCAGCACACAGCCCTCGACGGCCCCGGGCCAGGTCCGGTAGCCGCTCGGCACGGAGAAGTCCGGGTCGCACGACAGGAACGCGAGGTCGGACGGCTCGAGTTCGCGGATCGTGTCGTCGCCCACCGGGACGACGGCGAAGTCCTGGCCGACGTAGAACACGGCGTGGCCGTCCTTCAGCGCGGCCGTCTGGAACTTCGTCATGTCCGGGACGCTCAGCAGGGCGATGGGCCGGTTGTCGCCGTCCTGGCACACGGCGCGCTGGGTGATCCCCCACGAGGCGTCCGCGGCCTCCTCCTCGCCCCAGGCGGTCCCGCCCCCGGAGCGGGAGTAGTCCTCACCCGCCGTCAGGTCCAGGCACTCGGTGTACTTGTTGAGGTAGTACTCGATGGAGGCCATGTCGGCGGCCTGCGGCAGATCCCCGGCGGCCGGCCGTCCCTCCTCGGACCCCGCGTCCGCACCGCTCTCCGCGCGCCGGCCGTCGTCGCCGGTGCCGGTGCCGCTGCCGGTGCTGCTGCTGCCGACGGCGGTGCCGGGGCCGTCCTCGTCCCCGTTCTGGCACGCACCGAGTGCGCCGAGCGCGATGAGGGCAACGCCGATGGTGAGCGCCCGCCGGTTGCGCATGATGTTCTCCCCGTGTGGTCCCGCACTGTCATGATCATTGTCGCTGGGCAGGGACACGACAGGGAAACCGGGGTCCCCGCGGACCGCCGGCCGGTCTCACGCGTTCGTGGCACGTCGTGGGCCGGGGCGCCGGGAAGAGCACTGCCGGAGGCGATCCATGGAACAGACCGCGCTGCGACCCGGCCGGCCGGTACGCGGCGACTAGGATCGGTGCCGGTGGAGGCGAGGCCCGCCGGAGCGGTCCGCCGACCGGCTCGCGTCGCCCCCGCACCGCGGGCAGGATGCTGCCCGTACCCCCTTCGCCCGCCCAGGAGGCCCGGATGACCGGCAGTACGCCCGCTGCTTCCTTCACCGCCGACGACTACCGGGCCCGCATGGAGCGCGCCGCGCGGACGGCCGCCGACGCGGGACTCGCCGGGCTGCTGGTGGCGCCGGGCCCGGACCTCGTGTGGCTCACCGGCTACGCGCCCCCCGCGGCCACCGAGCGCCTCACCCTGCTCGTCCTCGCCGCGGGCCGGGACCCCGTTCTCGTCGTGCCGACGCTCGAGGCCCCCGACGCCGAGAAGGCCGTCGGCGCGCCCGCCCTGACGCTGCGCGACTGGACCGACGGCAAGGACCCCTACGCCGTCACCGCCGCGCTCCTCGACGGCTCCGGGCGCTTCGGCATCAGCGACAACGCCTGGGCGATGCATCTGCTCGGTCTGCAGAGCACGCTCCCCGGCACGTCGTACGCCTCCCTCACCGAGGCGCTGCCGATGCTGCGCGCCGTGAAGGACGCGGCGGAGCTGGAGCTGCTCGCGGCGGCCGGCGCGGCGGCGGACGCGGCGTTCGAGGAGATCCGCACGGTCTCCTTCCGCGGGCGCCGGGAGTCCGACGTCGCCGCCGACCTCGCGGACCTGCTGCGGCGCTTCGGCCACTCCCAGGTCGACTTCACGATCGTCGCCTCCGGACCTAACGGCGCCAACCCGCACCACGAGGTCGGCGACCGGGTCATCGAGGACGGCGACATGATCGTCCTCGACTTCGGCGGCCTGAAGGACGGCTACGGCTCCGACACCTCCCGCACGGTCCACGTCGGCGAGCCCACGGACGAGGAGCGCCGGGTGCACGACCTGGTCCGCGAGGCCCAGGAGGCCGGTTTCCGGGCGGTGCGGCCCGGTGTCGCCTGCCAGGAGGTCGACCGGGCCGCGCGCTCCGTCATCGCCGGCGCCGGGTACGGGGAGTACTTCATCCACCGCACCGGGCACGGCATCGGCGTCACCACGCACGAGCCGCCCTACATGATCGAGGGCGAGGAGCGGCCCCTCGTGCCCGGCATGTGCTTCTCGGTCGAGCCCGGCATCTACCTGCCCGGCCGGTTCGGGGTGCGCATCGAGGACATCGTCACGGTCACCGAGGACGGTGGCCGGCGCCTCAACGGCACGACCCGGGAGATGGTCATAGTGGAGTGACCCGCCCCGCACAGCCCCCGCAACCCCGGCAGACCTGGAAGACGACGCCGCGACCATGAACCAGGCACCGACACCGACCGCGGACACGGTCCGCCGACTGGTCCGCACCCTGCTCAGCGAGGGCGCGGCGCCGGAGGTCCGTCCCGTCGAGGAGGGCGCCGGGCCCGCCACCTGGTGGGTCGGCACCCGCCACGTCCTGCGCCTGGCCCCCGACCGCGAGAGCGCCGTGCGCCAGCGCCGCGAGCTGCGCCTGCGCGACCTGGTCCGCCCGTACCTCCCCGTCGCGGTTCCGGCGAGCGTGGCGCACGGCGAGTGGGCGCCGGGGCTGACGTACACGCTGGACGCCAGGACGCAGGGCGGACCGGGCGAGCGGCACGCCGTGTCCGCCGTCGGTGAGACCGACCTGGCGGCGCTGCTCACGGGGCTGCGCGAGGTGCCGGTCCGCCAGGCCGAGACCCTCGGTGTGCCGCGGGCCGTGCCGCGGTCGCTCGAGACGCTGCGCCGCGCCGCCGAGCACGCCGCCCGGCGCCTCGCCGACGCCGACGAGTTCGACCCGGCCCGGCCGGAGCGGCTGACGGCGGCGGCGACGGCCCAGCTCGGCGCCCAGCCCGGTGCCGAGGTCCTCGTCCACCACGGCCTGGCGGGCGAGCACCTCCTGGTCGGCACCGACGGACGGGTGCGCGGGGTCCTCGGCTGGACCGACGCGGTCCTCGGCGACCCGGCCGAGGACATCGCCGGACTCGCGCTCTCCGTCGGCTCGCCCGCCGCCGTGCGCGCCGCCACCCTCGCCGGCTACGGCGCCCGGCCCTGCCTGCGCGGCCTGTGGCTGGCCCGTTGCGACACGGTCGTCCACCTCGCCGAGGCACTCGCCGGCCGGCCGGCCGCGCCCGTGCCCCTGCTGCGGACCCGGCTGCGCCGCGCCTGGGAGCCGATCCTGCTGGAACGGGTGACGGATCTGCGCGGCGACGGCACGGACGGCCCCGGCTAGGACTCCCGGGGCTCCGGGGCGAGCCGCCGGCACGTCACTCCTGGGCGAGCACCACGCTCGACTCGCCCGGCAGGCGCAGCACCCCGTCCTCGCCCGGCCCCTGCACCGGCTCCCAGGCCGCGAGCACGCGGGCGGGGCGGGGGCCCAGCGGGATAGCCGCCGGCTCGGTGCCCAGATTGACGGCCACCCGGATGTCCCCGCGCCGGAAGGCCAGCCAGCGCCCCTCGCGGTCGTGGGCCACCCTGGTGTCGGCGAGGTCGGGGTCGGTCAGGTCCGGCTGCTCGTGCCGCAGGGCGATCAGCCGGCGGTACCAGGCCAGCACGCGCGCGTGCGGCTCGCGTTCCGGCTCGGACCAGTCGAGGCAGGAGCGGTCCCGCGTCGCCGGGTCCTGCGGGTCGGGCACGTCCTCCTCCTTCCAGCCGTGCGCGGCGAACTCCCGCCGCCTGCCGCGCCGTACGGCCTCCGCGAGGTCCGGGTCGGTGTGGTCGGTGAAGAACTGCCACGGCGTGCCCGCCGCCCACTCCTCGCCCATGAACAGCATCGGCGTGAACGGCGCCGTCAGGGTCAGCGTGGCCGCGCAGGCCGCCAGGCCGGGGGAGACCAGGGACGCCAGCCGGTCCCCCCGGGCGCGGTTGCCGACCTGGTCGTGGGTCTGGCTGTAGCCGGTCAGCCGGTGCGCCCCCGTGCGCTGCCGGTCCAGCGGCCGGCCGTGGTGGCGGCCCCGGAAGCTGGAGTAGGTGCCGTCGTGGAAGTACCCCCGGGTCAGCGTCTTGGCCAGCGCCGCCAGCGGATCGCGCGCGAAGTCGGCGTAGTAGCCCTGCGACTCCCCGGTCAGCGCGGTGTGCAGGGCGTGGTGGAAGTCGTCGTTCCACTGCGCGTGCACGCCCAGGCCGCCCTTCGCGCGCGGGGTGATGATCCGCGGGTCGTTCAGGTCGGACTCCGCGATCAGGAACAGCGGCCGGTCCAGGTCGGCGGCCAGGCCGTCGACGGCCGTCGACAGCTCCTCCAGGAAGTGGCACGCGCGCGTGTCGGCCAGGGCGTGCACCGCGTCCAGGCGCAGTCCGTCGATCCGGTAGTCGCGCAGCCACGCCAGGGCGCTCTCCACGAGATACGCCCGCACCTCGTCGGAGCCGGGCGCGTCCAGATTGATCGCGGCACCCCAGGGCGTGTGGTGGGTGTCCGTGAAGTACGGGCCGAAGGCGGGCAGATGGTTGCCGGACGGACCCAGGTGGTTGTGCACCACGTCCAGGACGACGCCCAGGCCGAGTCCGTGCGCCCGGTCGACGAACCGCTTCAGCGCGTCGGGCCCGCCGTACGGCTCGTGCACCGCCCACAGCGACACGCCCTCGTATCCCCAGCCGTGCCGGCCGGGGAAGGGGCACAGCGGCATCAACTCGACGTGGGTGACGCCCAGTTCCACCAGGTGGTCCAGCCGCTCGGCGGCGGCGTCGAGAGTGCCCTCGCGCGTGTACGTGCCCACGTGCAGCTCGTACAGCACCGCGCCGGACAGCGGGCGTCCGGCCCACTCGGTGCGCCACGGCCCGCTCCCGTGGTCGACGACCGCGCTCAGCCCGTCCGGGCCGTCCGGCTGCCGTCGTGAACGCGGGTCCGGCAGCACCGGCCCGTCGTCCAGCGCGAAGCCGTAGCGCGACCCCTCCCGGGCCTCGGCCCGGCCGCACCACCACCCCTGTCGCTCCGGATCGCGCTCCATAGCGCCCGTGACGCCGTCGCACGTCAGCGTCACGCGGTCGGCCTGCGGTGCCCACACCTCGAACTGCACGGACGGTTCCCCTTCGTCTGCTCACCGTGACGTAGCCCGTCCATGGTCCTGCAAAACCGATCGATCCGCCGGGGAACGTGCCTGTTCGCGGCGGGTGTCGTGAACCCGGGTCCGTGCCGGGGGCGTTTCCCGCTCTTCTGGACACCCACGGCCCGGCTGACCGACAATCACCTGCGTGACGTCGTCCTTCGAGTTCAACACATACCCCGCGCGGTTGTCCGACGCGGAGCGCGACAAGGCGCTGCAGGTGCTGCGGGACGGCGTCGCCCTGGGCCGCCTGTCGCACGACACCTTCGTACGCCGCATGGAACTGGCGCTGGTCGCCCACCACTCGCACGAACTCGCCGCGCTCACCGCCGACCTGCCCACGGAGGGCAGGGCCTCGCGCCTGGTGTTCGGCGCCGTCGAGGCGGTCTCGGGCTTCGGCGTCAGGCTGCGCCGGGCCTGGCAGGCCGAGCGGCTGCCCAAGCTGCTGCTGCCGCACCCCGGCACCGGCCACCCGCTGCGCATAGGGCGCGACCCGGCGAGCGGGCTGCGCCTGACCCACGAGACGGTCTCCCGCGTGCACGCCGAACTCGTCCGCCAGGGCGGCCTGTGGGTGCTGCGCGACCTCGGCTCGACCAACGGCACCACGGTCAACGGACGGCGGGTCATCGGCGCGGCCGTGGTCCGCGAGGGCGATCAGATCGGCTTCGGCCAGATGGCGTTCCGCCTGGCCGTGAACTGACCCCGCACACAGCTCTGGCCTGGGTTTCACGCCGCGTCGCCATGTCCGGGCATGGCCAAATCCTTTTGCTTTTACTGGTGTTGACGTACCTCCGAAGTCGTGAAATGACTGTGCGTACACCGCGCACGTCAGGTGGACCGACGGCTCCCATCGTGGAGGTGTGCCCTGCCGCCTCTCCCGCGCTACCCGACCGTGGACGAGCTGGGCGCCCGGGCCGCCGCACTCGTCGCCCGCCATCCCAGCGCCGCACGGCTGCGCCGCGTCGGCACCTCCCGGGCGGGCACCCCCCTGCTGCTGCTGTCCGTCGGCCACGGCGCCCGTCAGGCCCTCGTCGTCGCCGGGCCGCACGCCAACGAGCCCGTGGGCGGCGCCACCGTGCTGCGGCTGGCCGAGCGGGCCCTGGCCGACCCGCGGCTCACCGAGGACGCCGACGCCACCTGGAACCTGCTGCTGTGCGCCGACCCCGACGGCTCGCGCCGCAACGAGGGCTGGCTGTCCGGTCCGTACACCCTCGGCCGCTACGCCCGGAACTTCTTCCGGCCCGGCTTCCTGGAACAGCCCGAGTGGCTGCCCGACGGCCCCGGCCACGCCACGCTGCCGGAGACCCGCACCCTGCTCGCGCTCCAGGACGAACTGCGGCCCTTCCTGCACTGCTCCCTGCACGGCGTCGACGTCGGCGGCGGCTTCGCCGAACTGACCCACGACCTGCCCGGCCTCGCCCAGCGCATGGCCCGCACCGCGGCCCGCCTCGGCATTCCCCGCGAACTCGGCGCCTACGACACCCTGTACTGGCCGGGCCTCGGCCCCGCCCTGTACCGGATACCGCCGCCCCGCGCCGGCGACCTGACCCAGGCCATCACCGAGGCCGCCGTCGACTCGACCTGGTGCCACCCGAGGCGGTACGGCACGGTCACCGCGGTCGTCGAGGCGCCCATGTGGGGCGTGGCGGCCGTCGAGGACGACTCGCCCCCGGCCGACCGGGACGCGGTGCTGCGCTCCGTGAGCCGCGTCCTGCGCCACGACACCCGGCGGCTGCACCGCCTCCTCGCGCGGCTCCGGCCGCACGCCGGAGCCGGCCCGGACGCGGCCCGCCTGCTCGCGCCGGTCGACGACTACCTGCTGGTCTGCCCCCGGCTCGCCGACGCCTGGGACCCCGAAGCCGACGACGGCACGGGCCGCCCGCTGCCGCCGATGAGCACCGCCCACCTGGTCGCCGTGCGCCTCGCCGGCCGGCGCCTCGCCCTGCGCACCGCGGGCCTGCTGCACCAGCTGGTGACCCGCGGCGGGAAGGACCCGGCGGGCGTACTGCCGGAGCTGGACCGGCTCGTCGACGAGTGGTGCGCCGACTACCGCGACGGCTGCGGGGCCCGCTGGATACCGGTCGCACGCCAGGTGGAGTACCAGACCGGCGTGGTGCTCGCCGCGCTGGAACTGGCCGGGCGGCGCACCGCGGTCTCCCGAGCCCCGGGCTGGGGCTCCGAGCCCGCCGTGCCGATGCACCGGGAATGACCCACATCATCAAGGCCGCGGCGATCCGGACCGGCCTTCTCCTGACCGCCGTCCTCCTCGCCGCCGGCGCCGCCCCCGCCCGGGCGGCCGCGGCGCCCGAGCCCGCCGACGACTGGCTCCTGGTCACGGTCGCCCGGGGCGGGACGACCACCGACACCGCCCCCCGGGCCATGCTCCGGTGCGATCCGCCCCGGGGCCACGCCCGCGCGGCCGAGGCGTGCGCCGACCTGGAGACGGCGAACGGGGACCCGGGCCGCGTCCCGTCACGGGACACCCTTTGTCCGATGGTCTACGCACCGGTGACCGCGCACGCCGAGGGGCAGTGGCGGGGACGGGCCGTCGACTACACGCAGACCTTCCCCAACACCTGCGTCATGACGGCGCGGACGGGAGCGGTCTTCGCCCTGGACGGTACCCAGGGGTGAGCCGGGGCGGGCGGGTGGTCCGGCGGCGCGGGCCGTCACTGCCGGTGCAGCCCGCGGCACGCCAGGGCCAGGAACACCTCGCCGACCGCCTCCGACAGGGTGGGGTGGGCGTGCACGTGCCGGGCCACGTCGGCGGGCTCGGCGTCCCAGCCGACGATCAACTGGCTCTCGGCGATCATCTCCGACACGTGCGGACCCACCAGGTGCACCCCGAGCACCCGCCCGCCCCCGGCCTCGGCGACGACCTTCACCATCCCGCCCTGCCCGTGCACCATCCCCTTGGCCACGGCCGTCAGCGGCATCACGTCGACGGCCGGCTCGTACCCGCGCGCGCGTGCCTCCGCCTCGCTCAGCCCGACGGCGGCGGTCTGCGGCGCCGAGTACGTCACCCGGGGCACCGCCGCGTAGTCGACCGGCGCGGACGCCACGCCCGCCAGCGTCTCGGCCACCAGCAGGCCCTCGGCGAACGACGCGTGGGCCAGTCCGGGGGACGGCGGCGGCAGCAGGTCGCCCACGACGTGGACTCCGGGAACGGCCGTCTCCAGCCGGTCCCAGTCCGCGGGTACGACGAAACCGCGCGCGTCGGTGCCGAGGCCCGCCGCACCCAGGCCGAGCCCGTCGGTGACCGGTGCCCGGCCGACGGCCACCAGCAGCCGCTCGGCCCCGATCACCAGGGTCTCGCCCCGGGCCGTGCGCACCCGCGCGCGGACGCCGTCGTCCAGCACCTCGGCGTCCAGCAGTCGCGCGCCCACCCGCACGTCGACGCCGCGCTTCCTCAGACCCCGCGTCAGATGCCGGCTCACGTCAGCGTCCTCCAGCGGCACGATCCGGTCCGCGGCCTCCACCAGGGTGACCTCCGCGCCCATCGAACGGTGGAACGAGGCGTACTCGACGCCGATCGCGCCACCGCCCAGGACCAGGACGGACGCCGACAGCCCGGGCGCGAAGAGCGCGTCGTCGCTCGTCACCACGCGCCGCCCGTCCGGGTCGAGCCCCGGGAGGGTGCGCGGGCGTGAGCCGGTCGCCGGCACGATCCCCCGGCGCGCGGCGAGGCCGGGGCCGCCGTCCACGCGTACCGAGCGCGGCCCCGTGAGCCGCGCACTGCCCCGTACCACCGTCACGCCCGCGCGCGCGAGGTGCGCCTCCACACCCCGGTGGTTGCGGGCCACGATGTCGTCGCGGGTGGCGACCAGGGCCGGCCAGTCGACACCTCAGGCCCGTGTCGTCCCGGGCGGTGGCCGTCGCGTCGGGGCCGGGTCAGCCGGTCTCCGTCGTCCCCGCCCGCTCCAGCAGCGCCACCGGCAGGTCCGCGAACAGGTCCTCCGCGCGCGCGTGGCCCTCGAACTCCCGGCCCGGGACCAGCGCGTCGGTCCAGCGGCCCGGCGGCAGCGCGAGCGTCGTCCCGCGCCAGCCGCCCGACTCGGCCAGTCGCAGGGACAGCCGGGTCACGGCCGTCAGCACCTGGCCGGAGCGGACGAACGCCACGCAGTGCGCCGCCGCGGGACCGTCGGCGGGCAGGGCCTCGTACGTCGCCGTGTCGCCGAAGGCGCCGGGCCGCCGTGCCCGCAGCGCCAGCGCCGCCCGGGTCACCGCGTCCTTGTCCCCGGCGCCGGCCGGCGGGAACTCCACGGGACGCCGGTTGTCGGGGTCCACCAGCGCCCGGTACTCGTTCTCGGTGCCCTGGTAGAGGTCCGGCACGCCCGGCATCGTGAGGTGCGTCAGGGCGGTGCCGAGGACGTTGGCGCGGATGTGGGGCTCCAGACCGGCCCGGAAGGCGGCCACCCGTTCACCGGGGGCGCCGCACGGCCCGGCCGCCACGAACCGGGCCACCGCCTCCTCGTAGGCCGGCTCCTGCTCGGTCCAGCTGGTGTGCGTCCCCGCCTCGCGCACGTGCTTCAGCAGTGCCTGCCCCACGCGCTCCCCGTCCGCCGGCCCCAGCCCGAACACCGTCTGCCAGGCCGCCCACGCCAGCTGGCCGTCCGGCGCCCCCTCGCCGGCGCCGCCGACCTCGGCCAGGACGTCCGCCCAGCGCTCCGGGCACTCGGTGAGCACCGCCAGCGCGGCGCGCACGTCGGCGCTGCGCTTGGTGTCGTGGGTCGACACGACCGTGCCGGTCGTCGGCCAGTCGCGCTGCACGCGCGCGCAGAAGGTGTGGAACTGCTCCGGCGACAGCGCCGGAGCGCCCGGGTTCCCGCCCACCTCGGTCGCCGACAGCAGCGGCGCGTAGCGGTAGAACGCGGTGTCCTCGACCGACTTGGCGCGCAGCGCCGACGCCGTCTGGGCGAACCGCGTCCGGAACTCCACGTGGTCCGGCCCGTCACCGAACCGGCCCAGCACCAGGTCCCGCACCACGTCCACCGCACCGGCCTCCTCCGGCACCGCGAACGCCCGCCGCGCCTCGGCCGCCGCCTCCTCGGTGACCACCGACGCCGCGTCCTGCGGGTTGTACGGCCGGTACACCTCCAGCCGGACCAGCAGCTCCCGCAGGGCCGCACGCAGCGCCCACGGCGCCCGGTCACGCAGCGCGGCGTGCGGCGAGGCGACGCAGAGACGGTGCGCCACCCGGGTCAGCCGGTCCGTCTCCGCCGCCAGCTCGTGCGAGAGCACCTGGTACGCCGCCCGCCGCACCGTTGCCGCCCAGTCCCCGCCCAGGTCCGGCTGCGGGGTGGCGAACCCGCGGTACGGGCCGAGGAGTTCGCCGTACCCCGCCGGGTCGACGAAGAGCCCGTCGATGTGCCGCAGGGCGTCGTAGCCGGTCGTGCCGGCGACCGGCCAGGAGGCGGGCAGCCGCTCCCCGTCAGCCAGGATCTTCTCCACGACCGTCCACCGGCCGCCGCTCGCCTCGTGCAGCCGCCGCAGGTAGGCGCCGGGGTCGGCGAGGCCGTCGGGGTGGTCGACGCGCAGCCCGTCGATCACGCCCTCGCGCAGCAGCCGCAGGACCGTGGCGTGCGTGGCCTCGAACACCTCCGGGTCCTCCACCCGCACCCCGATCAGCTCGGAGATGCTGAAGAAGCGCCGGTAGTTCAGCTCGGTGCGGGCCAGCCGCCACCACACCGGCCGGTACCACTGCGCGTCCAGCAGCTGCGGCAGCGGCAGGTCACCGGTGCCCTCCCGGAGGGGGAAGGCGTGGTCGTGGTAGCGCAGTACGTCGCCGTCGACCCGCAGGTCGTCCAGCACCTCGCCGACCGGTGCGCCGAGCACGGGAAGCAGCACCTGACCGCCTTGCGCCTCCCAGTCGATGTCGAACCACCGCGCGTACGGCGACTTCGGACCCTCCCGCAGCACGTCCCACAGGGCGCGGTTGTGACGGGGCGACATCGCCATGTGGTTCGGCACGATGTCCACCACCAGCCCGAGACCGTGCTCCCGCGCGGTGCGCGCCAGCGCCCGCAGTCCCTCCTCCCCGCCCAGTTCCCCGCGCACCCGCTCGGGGTCCACCACGTCGTAGCCGTGCGGCGAGCCCGGGACCGCCTCCAGGACGGGGGACAGGTGCAGATGGGTGACGCCGAGCGAGGCCAGGTACGGCACGGCCGCCGCCGCGGCCGCGAACGGGAACCCCGGCTGGAGCTGCAGCCGGTACGTGGCACGGGGAGCCGGAGAGGTGGACGGGGCCGGGAGGGACGTGGGCACCGGGTCGGGTCGCTCAGGTGTCATGGAAAGCTACGTACCCGTCTCGCCGCCTTTCGTGTCATCGGCCGGGCCCGGCCTGCACCCGATGCCGGCGGGGCCGCGTACTGGGGCCACGGCGGCACGGTCTGGGGCGCCGGAGCGCCGGCCATGATCCGTGCCGACGGAGAGCGGCAGCCGGCGGTCGCGGTGAACATGCAGAGGTGGAACAGGCTCGGCCCCTCCGGCGAACCGCGGCCCCATCCCATCGACGCCGCGCTCGCGACCCGTACCGCGTGGCGATGTACGACTGAGCGGACCGGGGCCGGCCCCGTCCGTGGCGTCGGCGGTCACCGGCATCGGCTGAGGGGGCGACGTCCTCCGCACCGGCCGTGCCCGGACCGGGAGCGGTCCACCACCGGCGGATGGCGGACCGCTCCGGCAGTGCCGCGTCCTAGACCGGCCGCCGCAGTACCGTCAGGCTCCGGTCCACCAGCGTCAGCCGGTCCCCGGCCTGCACCTTCGTCCCCGTACCGGCCGGGACGCCGTCGGTGCGGGCGGTGTCGACCACCACCTCCCACTGCCGGCCGTGGTCGACGGGCACCACGAAGTCCAGGGACTTCGGCGACGCGTTGAACATCAGCAGGAACGAGTCGTCGGAGATGCGTTCGCCCCGCGCGCCCGGCTCGGAGATCGCGTTGCCGTTGAGGAACACCGTCAGGGCCGACGCCTGCGCCGAGTTCCAGTCCCGCTGGGTCATCTCCGTGCCCTCCGGCGTGAACCAGGCGATGTCCGACAGCTCGTCGTGGGTGCCCTCCACGGGCCGGCCGTGGAAGAAGCGACGCCTGCGGAAGACCGGGTGGTCCCTGCGGAGCCACACCATGGCGCGCGTGAAGTCCAGCAGCCCGGTGTCGGCGTCCTCGCCCTCGGGCCAGGACACCCACGACAGCTCGTTGTCCTGGCAGTAGGCGTTGTTGTTGCCCCGCTGGGTGCGGGCGAACTCGTCGCCGTGGCTGATCATGGGCACGCCCTGGGACAGCAGCAGCGTGGCGGTGAAGTTCCGCATCTGCCGGGCCCGCAGCTCCCGCACCGCCGGGTCGTCGGTGTCGCCCTCGGCGCCGCAGTTCCAGGAGCGGTTGTGGCTCTCGCCGTCCCGGTTGTCCTCGCCGTTGGCCTCGTTGTGCTTGTCGTTGTAGGAGACCAGGTCGTGCAGCGTGAACCCGTCGTGGCAGGTCACGAAGTTGATGGAGGCCAGCGGGCGGCGCCCGTCGTCCTGGTACAGGTCGGACGAGCCGGTCAGCCGGGAGGCGAACTCCGCCAGGGTGCGCTGTTCACCGCGCCACAGGTCCCGCACCGTGTCCCGGTACTTGCCGTTCCACTCGGTCCACAGCGGCGGGAAGTTGCCCACCTGGTAGCCGCCCTCGCCCACGTCCCACGGCTCGGCGATCAGCTTCACCTGCGAGACCACCGGGTCCTGCTGCACCAGGTCGAAGAACGACGACAGCCGGTCCACCTCGTGGAACTGCCGCGCCAGGGTCGCCGCGAGGTCGAAGCGGAAGCCGTCGACGTGCATATCGGTGACCCAGTAGCGCAGCGAGTCCATGATCATCTGCAGGACGTGCGGGGACCGCATGAGCAGCGAGTTCCCGGTGCCGGTGGTGTCCATGTAGTACCGGGGGTCGTCGGTCAGCCGGTAGTAGGACGGGTTGTCGATGCCCTTGAAGGACAGCGTCGGGCCCAGGTGGTTGCCCTCGGCGGTGTGGTTGTAGACCACGTCGAGGATGACCTCGATGCCCGCCTCGTGCAGCGCCTTCACCGCCGACTTGAACTCCAGCACCTGCTGGCCGCGGTCGCCCCAGGAGGCGTACGCGTTGTGCGGGGCGAAGAAGCCGATCGTGTTGTAGCCCCAGTAGTTGTTCAAGCCCATGTCGACCAGGCGGTGGTCGTTCACGAACTGGTGCACCGGCATCAGTTCGAGCGCCGTCACCCCCAGCTCGGTCAAGTGCTCGATGACCGCCGGATGGGCGAGGGCCGCGTAGGTGCCGCGCAGTTCCTCGGGGAGCCCGGGATGCCGCATGGTCAGGCCCTTCACGTGGGCCTCGTAGATGACGGTGTGGTGGTACTCCGTCCGGGGGCGCCGGTCGTCGCCCCAGTCGAAGTACGGGTTGACCACGACGGACGACATCATGTGCGGGGCCGAGTCGAGGTCGTTGCGCCGGCCGGGGTCGTCGAAGTGGTAGCCGTACACCTCCTCGCCCCACTGGACCGAGCCGCTGATCGCACGCGCGTACGGGTCGAGGAGCAGTTTCGCGGAGTTGCAGAGCAGCCCGCGCTCCGGCGCGTACGGACCGTGCACGCGGTACCCGTACCGCTGTCCCGGCATCACGCCGGGCACGTACGCGTGCCGGACGAACGCGTCGCTCTCCCGCAGTTCCACCGCCGTCTCCGAGCCGTCGTCGTGCAGCAGACACAGCTCTACTCGGTCCGCGGCCTCCGTGAAGACCGCGAAATTGGTGCCGGCGCCGTCGTACGTGGCACCGAGCGGATATGCCTCTCCAGGCCAGACCTGCATGGACACGACTCTCTCAGGTGTGCGGCGCCGGTGCGGACGCCTGGGCTCCGAGTCTCCCCGAAAGTGAGGCGACCACCTAGCACTCACGTGCCTCTTACCCACCGCGCGCCGATCCGTTCCGGGTGAGTTGCGGGCCGGGCCGGCCGCGTCGTACGGCGTCACCCCTATGAATCCGGTCACCCGCCCGGGCCGGACGCCCGGAACGGGCCCGTGGATCAGGGCCGTTGGGAAAACCGGCCCACCCATCCGGCTGCACCGCGCACCGCTCGCGGAGTACCCTTCCTTGATCGTTGGACAGGGTCTGACCGGGAGTGCTCCCAGGGAGCGGAAGGCGGTGCGCGGGTGGGCTCGGGAGGGCTGGAGCTGCCCCCTGGTGACGAGGGTCACGAGGGGAGCTCCCCGGACGTCCCGCCCGGTGCGGTGTCCCTGGCGCGGCCCATGAACGCGGGCGCGATCGGTCCGGAACTGGTCTGGGACGCCGGCGCCTGGCGCGAGGTGCGCACGCGAGCGCAGCGGGCCGGCCGGGCGTACATCTGGCTCAACCTCGTGGAACAGCGGCTGCGCGCGGTCGTCGCCGCCGTCCTGCGGCCGGTCTACGAACCCGTCCACGGCGACGACTGGGTGGTCGCCGCGGCCGGACCCGCCGGGCAGGAGTGGGTGCAGCGCGCGGTCGCCGTCCGCGAGGTCAGCCGCCGCAAGGGCTACCTCCTCGACCCGGCCGACGACAACGTCCTCAGCTTCCTCACGCTGCCCCAGCTGCGCGAGCTCATGGTCCAGCACTGGCCCTGCTTCGCGCCCTACGTCGACGAGCGCCGGGACGTGGAACTGGCCCTGGACGAGCTGGAGGTCACCCGCAACGTCGTCTCCCGCAACCGGGCGCTGTCCGAGGCGGTCCTGAGCCAGGCCGAACGGGCCTCGGCGCGGCTGCTGGAGGTCCTCGGCGCGGGCAGTGACCTGCCGTCCACGCGCCGGCTCCCGGTCGACGCGGTGGAGGACCTGGTCGGCGACCGGTACGCCGACGTGGTCGCCGTGCACCCGGACCGGGTCCGGCTGCTGCGCCAGTTCCCGGCGGAGGACATCTTCGGCAGCGCCCGCCGCGTGGACGCGCTCGGCATCGGCCTCAACCTGCTCGTGCAGAACTTCTCCGGCCGCCGTCTGCTCCGGCTGGCCGAGTCCGGCGGCCGGGTGCGGCTGCTGTTCCTGAACCCCGCCTCCAGCGCGATCAAACGCCGCGAGCGCGAACTGGGCATCAAGCGCGGCGAGCTGAGCCGCGCCGTCGAGACGAACATCCTGCACATGCGCCGGGTGCGCTCCCGGCTGCGGGACCCTGGGGCCTTCGAGATCCAGGTCTTCGACGAGACCCCCCGCTTCACCGCCTACCTCGTCGACGGGGACGGCGCCGACGGCATCGCGGTCGTGCAGTCCTACCTGCGCCGGACGCGGGGGATGGAGGCGCCGGTGCTCGTCCTGCGCAACGGACGCAACGGCGGCAAGGTGGTGAAGGCGGACCAGGTGGACGAAGGTGGACTTTTCCCCACCTATCGCGAGGAGTTCGAGCTGATGTGGGCGGATTCGCGACCGGTGTCCTGAGTCCCGGATCGCGGTCGGCCCCCGGCACAAACGGAACGCGATCCTCTGATTGTCAGTGGCGCGTGCGAAGGTGAGGACCACTGGGGGAACGCACCACCGAGGAGGGGGACCGCCCATGGGCCGGCACCTGGAGCCGCCGATCGGCTTCGACCTTGAGACGACGGACACGGATCCGCGCGAGGCACACGCCGTCACCGGCGACGCCTGCAACGCGGTCTGCCGTCCACGCGCATCGACGGCGTCCCGGGCGTCGGTGAGGACCGCGTGATGACCTGGATCACCGGGCCCCTGGCGGCCTTCGACCTGGAGACCACGGGCACGGACATAGAGACCGACCGCATCGTCACCGCGGCGGTCGTGCGGCTGGAGCCGGACGGAGCCCTCTCGACGGAGCGGACCTGGCTGCTCGACCCCGGCGTGGTGATACCGGCGGAGGCCGCGGCGATCCACGGCATCTCGACGGAGCACGCCCGCGCACAGGGGGCTCCGGCCCGGTCCGCCGTCGAGGAGATCACCCAGGCCGTGGCCGAGGTCCTGCGGGCAGGAACACCCCTGGTCGTGATGAACGCGCGCTACGACGTGTCGCTGCTGGACCGTGAGTGCCGGCGGTACGGGCTGGAGTCGCTCAGCGAGCGGCTGGGCGCCGTCCCGTCGCCGGTCGTCGATCCCCTGGTGATCGACAAGCACATCGACAAGTACCGCAAGGGCAAGCGCGCCCTCCACGCGCTGTGCGCGCACTACGGCGTGTCGCTCGACGACGCCCACGACGCGAGAGCGGACGCGGTGGCCGCGGCCCGCGTGGTGCGCCGCATGGGGGAGAAGCACCAGCCCCTCGGGATGATGTCCCCGGCGGACCTGCACGACCTCCAGGTGCGAGCGGCGGCGGAGCAGTCGGTCTCTCTCCAGGCCTACCTGAGGCGGACCACGAACCCGGCGGCAGTCGTCGAGCCGGCCTGGCCGGTCATCCCGCGCAGCAGATGACCCGGGCGGCCCACGCCCCTCCGTGCGGAAGGGCCCGCAGGTGAGAGAGGGCGATGCGCCGCAGGGAGAGGCCGACGTCGAGAATCCGCACGGCGAGAGGCGCGGCGACCGGAACGACCTCCTCGGGACCGTCGACGGCGCGTCAGAAGGGATACCAGCGCACCGTCGGGTCGTCGTCCCGCAGTGACGCCACCCGGCGTTCGAATTCGGCCAAGGCCTTCGGGTTGCTCGGGGCGTGCTGGGCCACCCACGCGCAGCTGGCCGTCTCGCGGGCCCCGCGCAGCACCGCGCAGCCGTCCCACTCGCGCACGTCCCAGCCGTAGGTCGCGGTGAAGGCGTCGTACGCCTCGGCGGGCAGCCCGTACCGGTCCCGGCTGAGGGCCATCACCACCAGGTCGTGCTCGCGCAGGTCGGCGGAGAAGGTCTCCAGGTCGACCAGGACCGGCCCGTCGGGACCGACGTGGACATTGCGGGGGAGCGCGTCGCCGTGGATCGGACCCGGCGTCAGACGCGGGGTGAGCGCGGCGGAGGCCGCCGCGAAGCCGTCGCGGCGCTCCCGTAGATACGCCGCGTCCGCGGGGTCGATCACGTCGCCGGCGAGCCGCAGCCAGCGTTCCACCCCGCCCAGCAGCTCGCGGGCCGGCAGCGCGAACGAGGGGGAGGGCAGCGCGTGCACCAGCCGCAGCAGTCCGGCCACGTCCCGCGGCTCGGTGGGCCGCACCGCGTCGGGCAGCCGGTGCCACACGGTCACGGGATGCCCGTCGACCATCAGCGCCTGAGGCCGGGCCGCCCGCACCGCCGGCACACCGGCGCCCTCCAGCCACACCGCGACGGCCAGTTCCCGGCTCGCCCGCTCGAGGAGCCCGGCGTCGCGGCCCACCTTGACCACCAGGTCGCCGGCGGCGAAGACCGCGTTCTCGCCGAGGGCGAGCAGCCGCGCCCGCTCCGCCGGGCCGGGCAGCACCTCCGCCGCGGCCAGCACCTCCCGCGCCCGTGCCTCGTCCATCGTCCGCCCTCCGTGTCCGTCCGCTCCGTCGTCGCCGCCCCCGCCTCGCCGCGAGGGCCCGGGTCTCCAACGCGAGGCCGGCGCACGTCCGCCGTGCGCGCCCACCGCCCAGATCCCGCCATCCGTCGGCCAGTGTCGCATCCGCACAGGTGGGAGCGTGTGCGCGGTCCCTTGACGGGGCACAGCGCCTTCACGACCATGACCAGGCCCGTTCGAGCCGCGCAGAGGGGCTGCCCACGTGACATCGGTGACCGAGGTGAAGACACCGGCGCGCCGCGCGCCCGGAGGCCGGGACCGGCCACGGCGCGGCCCCGACCACGGCGCCTGGTTCCTGGTGCTGCCCGCCCTGCTCCCCATCCTCGTCCTCAGCGTCGGACCGCTGCTCCACGGCATCCTGCTGGCGTTCACCGACTCCCAGTCGGGCCGGACCGAGCCCACCCGGTGGATCGGCACCCTGAACTTCCAGGACCTGCTGCACGACACGCTGTTCTGGGAGTCGTTCCGCATCGGGCTGGTGTGGGCGGTCGGCGTGACGGTGCCGCAGTTCCTGCTCGCGCTCGGCCTCGCCCTGCTGCTCGACCAGAACCTGCGGCTGCGCTGGCTGGCCCGCGCCCTGGCCATCGTCCCCTGGGCGATGCCCGAGGTCGTCGTCGGCGTCATGTGGCGGCTGGTCTACAACCCGGACGCGGGCATCCTCAACGAGACCCTGCGCGACCTGGGCCTCGGCGACGGCCACGACTGGCTGAGCGGCCTGGCCACCGCCCTGCCCGCCGTGATCGTCGTCGGCGTCTGGGCCGGCATGCCGCAGACCACGGTCGCCCTGCTCGCCGGCCTCCAGAACACCCCGCGCGAGCTGCACGAGGCCGCCGCCGTCGACGGCGCGGGTGCCTGGCGCCGATTCCGCACGGTCACCTGGCCCGCCCTGAAGCCGGTCGCACTCGCCATCACCGCGCTCAACCTCATCTGGAACTTCAACTCCTTCGCCCTGGTCTACGTGCTGACCAGCGGCGGCCCCGGCGGCCGGACCCGGCTGCCCATGCTCTTCGCCTACGAGGAGGCCTTCCGCTACGGGCAGTTCGGTTACGCGGCGGCGATGGGCTGCGTCATGGTCGCCGTGATCTCGGTCCTGCTGGCCGTCTTCCTCGTCGGCCGGCTCAGGGAAGGTGACGACGCGTGAGGACCTCGACCGGAGCCCGCGTGGGCCAGTACGCCGCGCTGCTCGCGTACCTCGCCTTCCTGGCCTTCCCGTTCCTCTGGCTCCTGTCCACCGCGTTCAAACCGCCGCGCGAGCTGGCGAGCCTCCACCCCACCTGGATCCCGGAGCACCCCACCCTCGACAACTTCCGGCAGGCCTTCGACGAGCAGCCGCTGCTGCACGCCGCGCTCAACTCCCTGCTCGCCGCGCTCACCGCCGCCCTGATCGCGGTGCTCGTCGCGACGCCGATGGCGTACGTCATGGCCCGGCACCGCGGCCGGCTCGCCCGGGCGGCCACCGGGTGGGTCGTGGTGAGCCAGGCCTTCCCCCTGGTCCTGCTGATCATCCCGCTCTTCCTGGTCCTGAAGAACCTGCGGCTGATCAACTCCGTGCCCGGGCTGGTGATGGTGTACGTCGTCTGGTCGCTGCCGTTCGCGCTGTGGATGCTCTCGGGCTACGTCCGGGCCGTGCCGGCCGAGCTGGAGGAGGCCGCCGCGGTCGACGGGGCCGGGCGGCTGCGCGTCCTCGTCTCGGTGACCGCGCCGCTGCTCGCGCCGGGCATCGTGGCGACGGCGCTGTTCGCGTTCGTCACCGCGTGGAACGAGTTCTTCTTCGCGCTGGTGCTGCTGAAGACACCGGAGAAACAGACCCTGCCCGTCGTGCTCACCCACTTCATCGGCGCCGAGGGCGTCGCGGACCTCGGCCCGCTCGCGGCGGCGGCATTCCTCGCGACGCTGCCCTCGCTGGTGGTGTTCGCGATCGTCCAACGGCGGATCACGGGCGGCATGCTCGCCGGGGCGGTGAAGAGCTGATGCGCGCGAAGACCCTCACCCTGCTCGTCGTGCTCGCCCTGCTGCTCACGGCCTGCACCGCCGCGGGCGGCGACGCCGACGACGGCCGGATCACCCTGCGCTTCCAGTCCCTGGCCTGGCAGGAGGAGTCGGTCGAGGCCAACAAGGAACTGGTCGAGGAGTGGAACGCGGCCCACCCGGACGTGCGGGTCGAGTACGTCCAGGGCAGCTGGGAGAGCGTCCACGACCAGCTCCTCACCTCCTTCGAGGGCGGCGAGGCGCCGGACATCATCCACGACGCCTCCGACGACCTCGCGGACTTCGCCCACGGCGGCTACCTCGCCGACCTCACGGACCTGCTGCCGCGGCGGCTGAAGGACGACATCCCGCCGCACGGCTGGGAGACGGTCACCTTCGGCGACGGCGTCTACGGCGTGCCGTTCCTCCAGGAACCCCGCGTGCTGATCGCCAGCACGGCCCTGCTCGAGAAGTCCGGGGTCCGGATCCCGACCCCCGAACACCCCTGGAGCTGGCCGGAGTTCCGGCAGGTGACCGAACGGCTGAGCGGCGACGGGAGGTACGGGGTGGCCTGGCCGCTCAAGGAACCCGTGTCCGCCACGCTCAACCTGTCGCTCTCCACCGGCGGGCAGCTGTTCCACCGCGGCGCGGACGGCAAGGTCACCGTCCGGTTCGAGGAGGCCGACCAGGTGGTGCCGCGCACCGTCCACGACCAGGTCGGCCGTGACCGCAGCGCCCCCGCGTCCACCCTCGGCAGCGGTGGCTCCGACACCCTGCCCGGCTTCTTCGCGGGCAAGTACGCGATGGTGCCGCTCGGCTTCTCCTACCGCCAGCAGATCGCGCAGCAGGCCCCCGAGGGCTTCGACTGGCAGGTCCTGCCCGCCCCGGCCGGTGCCGAGGGGCTGGCCCAGGGCGTCAGCCCGCAGACGCTGTCGGTCGCCGAGGACAGCCCGCACAAGAAGGAGGCCGCCGCGTTCATCGACTTCCTCCTCCGGCCGGACAACATGGTCCGCCTCGCCCTCGGCGACTGGATGCTGCCCACCGGCACCCGGGCCCTCGAGGACCCCGCCCTGCACACGCCCGAGAACGGCTGGGCCACCGGCACCGCCCTCGCCGCCCACCTGCGCCCGGCACCCGCCCAGTCCGTCCGCGGCTACGCCGAGTGGAAGGACAAGGTGGCCACCCCCGCGCTCCAGGAGTACTACAGCGGCGCGATCGGCATCGAGGAGCTGCGCACGCGGCTGGAGAAGGACGGCAACCTCGTACTCGCCCGCTACCAGCGCTGACGACACCGCCGCCCGGACGGGGCGGCGCCGCCACCGGAAACCGGATTGCACGAGACGTATCGTCTCGTGTACGGTCCGGGGCATGACCAGTCGCGCCCACATCGCCATGTTCTCCATCGCCGCGCACGGCCACGTGAACCCCAGCCTGGAGGTGATCCGCGAACTCGTCGCACGAGGGCACCGGGTGACGTACGCGATCCCGCCGGCCCTCGCGGAGAAGGTCGCGGAGACCGGCGCCGAACCCAAGCCGTGGAACAGCACCCTCCCCGGCCCCGACGCCGACCCGGAGGCCTGGGGCACCACCCTGCTGGACAACGTCGAGCCGTTCCTGGACGACGCCGTCCAGGCGCTGCCGCAGCTCGCCGAGGCGTACGAGGGGGACGAGCCGGACCTGGTCCTGCACGACATCGCCTCCTATCCGGCCCGCGTCCTCGGCCACCGCTGGGGCGTGCCGGTGGTGTCCCTGTCCCCGTGCATGGTCGCCTGGGAGGGATACGAGCAGGAGGTCGCCGAGCCGATGTGGGAGGAGCCGCGCAGCACCGAGCGCGGCCGGGCCTACTACGCCCGCTTCCAGGCCTGGCTCGAGGAGAACGGCATCACCCAGCACCCCGACCCGTTCACCGGCCGCCCCGCCCGCTCCCTGGTGCTGATCCCCAGCGCGCTCCAGCCCAACGCCGACCGCGTCGACGACAGGACGTACACCTTCGTCGGTGCCTGCCAGGGCGACCGGAGCACCGAGGGCGACTGGCGGCGCCCCGCCGGTGCCGAGAAGGTCGTGCTCGTTTCTCTCGGCTCCGCCTTCACCAAGCGGCCCGCCTTCTACCGGGAGTGCGTGAAGGCGTTCGGCGACCTGCCCGGCTGGCACCTGGTGCTCCAGGTCGGCCGGCACGTCGACGCCGCCGACCTCGGCGACGTGCCGGCGAACGTGGAAGTGCGGTCCTGGGTGCCGCAGCTGGCCGTCCTCAAGGAGGCCGACCTGTTCGTCACCCACGCGGGCGCGGGCGGCAGCCAGGAGGGCCTGGCCACCGCCACGCCGATGATCGCCGTGCCGCAGGCCGCGGACCAGTTCGGCAACGCGGACCTGCTCCAGGGGCTCGGCGTGGCCCGGCAGCTGCCCACCGAGGACGCCACCGCCGACGCGCTGCGCACCGCCGCCCTCGCCCTGGTCGACGACCCGGAGGTGGCCCGGTGCCTGAAGGAGATCCAGGCCCGGATGGCCCAGGAGGGCGGCACCCGGCGGGCCGCCGACCTGATCGAGGCGGAGCTGGCGGCGGCCCGGTCCTGACCGCGCGGGTGACGGCGAAGGGCCCGCCGGTTCCCCCGAACCGACGGGCCCTCACCGTTTCCCGGGCGGCTCAGACCCCGACCCGCTCGCCCTCGTCGTCGCGCGCCACCGGCGTCACGACCGCCGCGGGGGACTCGTCGTGGGTGAGGTCCGGCAGCCGGTGCAGCCACTTCGGCAGGTACCAGTTGCGCTCGCCGAGCAGGACCATCACGGCCGGCAGCAGCACGCCCCGGATGACCGTCGCGTCGATCAGCACCGCGGCGGCCAGGCCCACGCCCATCTGCTTCATGGACTGCATGGACAGCGTGCCGAAGATGGCGAACACGGCGACCATGATGACCGCTGCGCTGGTGACGACACCGGCCGTGGTGACCACGCCGTGCTGGATCGCGTCCCTGGTCGTCCGGCCGCGCAGCCGCGCCTCACGGATCCGCGAGACCACGAACACGTGGTAGTCCATCGACAGGCCGAAGAGGATCACGAAGAGGAACAGCGGCAGCCAGGTGACGATGGCGCCGACCCCCTCCGCGCCCACCAGCGAGGCGCCCCAGCCGTGCTGGAAGACGGCGACCAGGATGCCGTACGCCGCGCCCACCGACAGCAGGTTCAGCACGATCGAGGTGGCCGCGACCGTCAGGGAGCGGAACGACAGCAGCATCAGCAGGAACGCGAAGACCACGACGAAGACGAAGACCGGCGCGACCGAGCCGACGAGCTGGTCGTTGAAGTCCTTCGAACCGGCCACCTGCCCGGTGATCGGGGCCTCGACACCGTCGACCTTGCCGAGCGTGGCGGGCCGCACGTCGTCGCGCAGCTTGTCCAGGCTCTCGCCCGCCTTGTCCTGGTCGGAGCCGCCGACCAGCGGGACGTAGACCAGGGCGACGTTCTGCTCGTCGTGCATGGTGATGTCGACCGGGCCGCGCGAGGCGCCGGAACTGATCGCCTGCTCCCGGAAGTCGGCGAGCGCCGCCCGCACCTCGGGCGCGTTGATGTCGTCGGCGCTGACGACCACCTCGGCCGGGTCGGATCCGCCGGGGAAGGCCTCGTTGACCCGGTTGTACGTCTGCACGATGGGCAGCGAGTCGCCGAACTCCTGGTCCAGGGTGAGGTTCTGCGTCTTCATGCCGATCGCGGGAGCGGCGACGGCCAGCAGGGCGCCGACCGCCACGGCGGCGGCGAGCACCGGCTTGGCGAGCACCCGTCGCAGCACGGCCGTCCAGAACCGGCTGCCCTCCTCGGTGCCCTGGCGCTGACGCCGGCGCAGGAACGGGACGCGCCCCTTCTCCACCCGCTCGCCCAGCAGGGACAGCAGTGCCGGCAGCACCGTCACCGACCCGACCATGGCGACCGCGACCACCATCAGCGAGGCCAGGCCCATCGCCTCGAACTCGGCGATGCCGGTGAACAGCATGCCCGCCATCGCGACGCACACCGTCACGCCGGAGACGACGATCGCCCGGCCACTGGTGGCGGCGGCGATCCGCAGCGCCGTCTGCGCGTCCCGGCCCGCGGCACGCTCCTCGCGCTCGCGGCGCAGGTAGAACAGGCAGTAGTCGACACCGACGGCCAGACCGACCAGCAGCATCACGGAGTTGGCGGTGTCGCTCATCGGCTGGAAGTGGCTGACGAGGCCCATCAGGCCCATCGTCGCCATGATCGCGGTGATCGCCAGCGCCACCGGCACCAGCGCCGCCACCAGCGCGCCGAAGGCGACGAGCAGGATGCCGAGGGCCACCGGCACCGCGGAGTACTCGGCCTTCTGGAAGTCGTCGCCGAAGGCGTCGTCGAACGTCTTCATCATGCTGGCGCCGCCGATCTCCTCGATCCGCAGCGACTCGTGGTCCTTCTGGACGCCCTCGACGGCCTTCAGCACCGGCTCGACCCGCTCGCCCGCGGTGTCCGCCTCGCCGCGCATGTCGAACTGCACCAGCGCGCTGCGGCCGTCCTTGGAGATCGTCTTCGCCTCGTACGGCGAGGTCACCCCCGTGACCTCGCCGGTGCCCTCCACCGCCCGGACGACCTCGGTGACGGCGGCGCGGAACTCGGCGTCCGTGGCCGTCAGCTTCCCGTCCTTCGCCTGGACCAGGACGGTCTCACCGGCCGGCTCGTCGATCCCGGCCTCCTCGACGATCCGGGCGGCGGTGTGCGTCTCGCCGCCCATCTGGTCGCTCTCGTTGACGTCGACCCGGCCGGCCGCCGAGCCGAGCCCCATCGCCAGGACGACGAACAGTACCCAGATCCCGACGGCAGCCCATCGGTGCCGGGCGCTCCAGCCGCCGGCCCGGGCGGCTATGCCCCGCACCCGTGTGTCTCCGTTCCCCATGACGGGCTTGCCCCCTCGTCTGCGGTGGAGGCCCCCTGCCGCCACCTTCCGCTTCGAAGGTATGGCCCGGATAAGTCCCGCTCGTCGTGCTGACCGGTGAAGTGGGACGGGCCCGGCTCATCCCTTCGGATGTCCGGTCTCACCGCTGGGGAGGATGACAGCCCCTTACATCTACCCCGGGCCCCTCGGGGACGGTGATCAGGGTGCGGCCGTACGGCACGGAATCCGCCAGGTCGCCTTCCGCAGGGTTGTTGAACAAGTCACAGGCGTGTGCGGTGCTTGAAGACCGCCCCGCGGATCGGGGAGAGTGGCGCGTGTCCGCCCGGCGGACGCGGCCCTCGCGCCCACCCCCACGGGGCGCGACGGCCGCTCTAGGGTGTGCGCATGACGACGACGTATGCGGCGCTGCTGCGCGGGATCAACGTGGGTGGCGCCAAGAAGGTTCCGATGGCCGAGCTGCGCACGCTCCTCGAGGGCCTCGGACACGACGGCGTACGCACCCATCTGCAGAGCGGGCAGGCGGTGTTCACGTCCGGCCACGGGGACGAGGAGTCCCTGGCCGCCGAGTTGTCGCGGGCGATCGAGAAGCACTTCGGCTTCCCGGTGGACGTGATCGTGCGCGACCACGCCTACCTTCGGGCCGTCGCCGAGTCCTGCCCCTTCCCCGCCGCGGACCTCGAGGCCCGGCAGCTCCACGTCACCTACTACTCGGCGCCGGTCGACGAGGAGCGCTTCGCGTCGGTGGACCGGGCCGCCTTCCTCCCCGAGGACTTCCGGCTCGGCGACCGGGCCCTGTACCTGTACGCCCCGGACGGCCTGGGCCGCTCCAAGCTTGCCGAGGCCCTCGCCAAGCCCCGCGTCCACAAGGGCCTGATCACCACCAGCCGCAACTGGAACACCGTCACCAAGCTGGTGGAACTGACCGCCCCCCGGACCTGACCGCCCGCGGACCCGGCACCCGGAACGGACCACTGGCACGGCGCGGAAGTGGGCCGGGACGCGGTGGCGGCCGCCGAGCGGCACGGAGAGGAGGCGCCGCGCGACCTGTAGACCGCGTCCGGCACCCGCACCCGCGAGCCGGGCGCCGAGGACTTCGACGCCGTGGCCGCCGACGCGCTCGCCGCCCTCGGACTGGCACCCGGCCCGGCCGCCCGGCCGTCAGGCGCCGACGGCCAGCGCCGGCGCCGGCGTCCGGGCCGCGTCGTACCGCTCCAGCAGCAGCCGTGCCACCTCGGGCGCCGGGCCCAGGACGTCCGCCAGCACGTCGGCTCCGGCCGCGCCCCGCGCGATGCGGTCCGGCAGGAAGCCGGGGGCCAGCACGTACGGGGCGACGGCGACGCGTTCACAGCCGGCGGCGCGCAGTTCGCGGACCGCGTCCTCGGTGCGGGGCAGGGATGCGGAGGCGAACGCAGGCCGCACGGCGCACCAACCGGTGTGCCGCCACTCCCGCGCGATTTCTGCGATCACTGCGATCGCCTCCGGGTCGGAGGACCCCGCCGAGGCCAGCACGACCCCGGTCGAGGACTTGTCGGCGGGCGTGAGGCCCGCCTCGTACAGGCGCCGTTCCAGCGCCGTCAGCAGCAGCGGGGAGGGACCGAGCACCTCCGCCTGCCGGATCCGCAGCCGCGCCGGCGCGTCCGCGAGGACGGCCGGGATGTCGGCCTTGGCGTGGAAGGCGCGGGTCAGCAGCAGCGGCAGCGCCACGACGTCCCGCACGCCCTCCGTCGCGAGGGACTTCAGCACGCCGGGCACGGAGGGCACGTTGAAGTCCAGGAAGCCGGTCTCCACCCGCACGTCCGGGCGCAGCGTCCCGACCCGGCGGACCAGGGCGTGCACGGTCGCGGCGTGCCGCGGATCGCGGCTGCCGTGGGCGACGACCAGAAGGACGGGGCGGACCGGACGGTGCATGGGGTGCCTCAGCTCCTCACCAGCAGACCGCGGCTGCGCAGCACCCACCGCTCCAGCGGGCTGAAGATCAGCAGGTCGATGGCGATGCCGACGATCAGGATCAGCAGGATGGCCTCGAAGACCATGGCCATGTCGCTGGCGTTGCGGCCGTTCTCCAGCAGCTGGCCGAGGCCCACCCCCAGGTCGGGGAAGGACGCGATGATCTCGGCGGCCATCAGGGACCGCCAGGAGAAGGCCCAGCCCTGCTTCAGGCCCGCCACGTAGCCCGGCAGCGCGGCCGGCAGCACGATGTGCCAGGTTCCCTTCAGCCCCGTCGCGCCCAGCGTGCGGCCGGCCCGCAGGAACAGCGGGGACACCTGGTCCACGCCGGACACCAGGCCGTTGGCGATGGACGGCACCGCGCCCAGCAGGATGACGGCGTACATCATCGTGTTGTTCAGGCCCAGCCAGATCACCGCCGGCGGCACCCAGGCCACCGACGGCAGCGACTGGAGCCCGGACAGGAGCGGCCCGATCGCCGCCCGCACGAACTTCACCCGCGCCACCAGCAGCCCCAGCGGGGTGCCGATCACCAGGGCGAAGCAGAAGCCGAGCAGGCCGCGCGAGACGCTGGTCCAGATGTAGCCGAGCAACTCGCCCTTGAGCCAGGCCTGGTGGACGACGTCCCACACGTCCGACGGGGCCGGCAGCTTGGTCGGGTCGTCGACGATGCCGAACGAGACCAGCCCCTGCCAGACCGCCAGCACCAGGAGCACCGCCACGGTGGGCGGGAGGATCTTCTCGACGAACGTCTGCCGGAACGGCTTGCGGCCCTGCTGCACCGTCTCCAGTGCGTCGAGTCCCGCCTCCAGACCGGCGAGGTCGCCGCCGTCCTTCGGCGGGCTGGTCGTCTCAGTGCTGGCCATGGCGGCGGATCTCCCCACGCAGTTCTTCGGTGATCTCGACGGACAGTTCCGCCACGGCGGTGTCCTCGATGCGGCGCGGGTGCGGGATGCCCACCGTCCACTGGCGCGCCACGCGCCCGGGGCGGGAGGACAGCAGCACCACGCGCTCGGCGAGCCGCACGGCCTCGCGCACGTTGTGCGTGACGAACAGGACGGACAGCCGCGTCTCCCGCCAGATCCGGGTGAGTTCGTCGTGCAGCACGTCCCGGGTGATCGCGTCGAGCGCCGCGAACGGCTCGTCCATCAGCAGCAGCTTGCTCTCCTGTGCGAGGGCGCGCGCCATCGCGACGCGCTGGCGCATGCCGCCCGACAGCTCGTGGACCCGCTTGCCGTACGCGCCCTTCAGCCGGACGAGTTCGAGCAGTTCCTCGGCCCTGTCGCGGCGGTCGGTCTTCGGCACGCCGCGCAGCTTCAGGGCGAGTTCGATGTTCTTGCCCGCGGTCAGCCACGGGAACAGGGCGTGCTCCTGGAACATCAGGGCGGGCCGCCCGTCCGTGGTGATGGCGCCTGCGCTGGGCCGGTCCAGGCCCGCCACCAGGTTCAGCAGCGTGGACTTCCCGCAGCCGGAGGCCCCCAGGAGGGTGACGAACTCGCCGGGCGCGACATCGAGTGTGATGTCGTCCAGCACGAGCTGCTGTCCGGCGGGGCCCGCGAACGACTTCGAGACGTGCTCGATCCGGGCGGCGTGCGTGGCCGCCTCCGTGCCGTCGGCGGCCTTGGCGAGGGTCGTGGCCATGGTCGTCACCTCCTGGGGAATGGTCGGATCCGGGCTTACTTGACGCCGAGACCGGCGTCGTCGACCGCGGGCTCGCCCTTGGCCGCGAGGACCTTGTTGAGCAGCGTGAGGTCGTAGATGCCCCGCAGGTCGGGCTTGTCCAGCAGACCGGCCTTCACGGCGTGCTCGGCCTGGGCGTCGAGGGTGGCGGCCAGCGGGTCGTCGGTGACCGCGATCGACTTCCACGCCGGGTCCAGGACCTCGGCCGGCAGCGCCTTGCCCGTGTCCTTCTCCAGCTGCTTGTTGGCCGCGGCCTTCGCCTCGTCCGGGTTGGCCTCGATCCACTCGTTGGTGTCCACCGAGGCCTTCAGGACGGCCTCGACGGCCTTCGGGTGCTCCTTGAGGAACTTCTGCGACACGATGATGTTCGTGATCACGAACATCTTGCCGGGCCACAGCGTCGACTCGTCCAGCAGCACCTTGCCGCCCGCGGCGACCAGCTTGGACGCGGTCGGCTCCGGCACCCAGGCGCCGTCCAGGGAGCCCGACTTGTAGGCGTCCGGGGTGACCTTGTTGTCGCTGCGGACGACGGTGACGTCGCCCTTGCCGCTCTGCGCGTCGACCTTCCAGCCCTGCTCGGCGATCCAGTTGAGGAACGCGACGTCCTGCGTGTTGCCGAGCTGCGGGGTGGCGATGCGCTTGCCCTTGACGTCCTCCAGGGACTTGATCCGGTCCGGGTTCACCACCAGCTTGACGCCGCCGGAGGCCGAGCCGCCGATGATGCGCAGGTTCTTCCCGTCCGACTTGGTGTAGCCGTTGATGGAGGGGGAGGGGCCGATCCAGCCGATGTCGATGGAGCCGGAGTTCAGCGCCTCGATCTCGGACGGGCCCGCGTTGAACGTCGCGTACTTGGCCTCGGTCGCGCCCAGAGCCTTCTGGAAAAAGCCCTTCTGGTTGCCGACCAGGGCGGTGGCGTGGGTGACGTTGCCGAAGTAGCCGATGCGGACGGAGTCCAGTCCGTCGATCTTCTCGGCGCCCGCGGCCACCTTGGCGGTGTCCTCGTCCTCGGACTCGGAGCCGTACCCGCAGGCGGCGAGGGCGAGGAGCGGCAGGGCGGCTATGACCGCGAGGGTGCGGCGCAGAGCGGTGTTGGCAGGCACGGGAGGCTTTCCTCTCGTTGGCCCGGCGGTCACGCCTGTCGGTTCGTCCGACGGGTCAGGTCGTGGCCGGGAGGTCGGCAGGTCTTCGGCTGTGCGGGTGGGGGGTCAGGGGGTGTCGTTCGGACCTTGCCGGGGTCGCGGGGTCCGGCACGCACATCTGCGGCGTTGTCGTCGGTTGCCGACGCTCCGCGTCGACGCCCTCCTCCGCCTTGCAGCTGCACGCACCGGACCCCGCTCGGGCCGGTACGAAGGCGCCGTTGCCCGGCGCCGGCCAGGTCCGAACGACACCCCCTTGGGCGCGCATGCGGTGCGCGTACGTCACCGCGCACATCGCGCCACCCCGCCCTGCCCGCTGCCGAGAGCACCGCTGCCGACGCGGCCGCCCTCCTTCGCGAACGTGGAGTAGAAGTCGGGGGAGTTCATGCTCAGAAGTCCCACCCGTCCTCGTCGTCGGCGTCCTTGACCGGCGCCGGGGCGGCGAAGGACTCGCCGGCCATCCCGGCGGTGAGCGTGGTGCCGTCGCTCGGGTCGATCAGGATGAACGAACCGGTGCGGCGGGAGTCCGCGTAGGAGTCCGCGGGCAGCGGCTCGGCGGTACGGATCTTCACGCGGCCGATGTCGTTGGCGACGAGCTGTCCGGGGTGCGGGTGCAGGGACAGGTCGTCCAGCGTGAGCCGGGCCGGTATGTCCCTGACGATGGCCTTGACCGTGCGGGTGCCGTGCTTGAGCAGCACCCGGTGACCCACGGTCAGCGGCGCGTCGGCCACGTGGCAGACGGTGGCCTCGACGTCCTGGGTGGTGGCCGGGGCGTCCTTGCTGGGCACGATCAGGTCGCCGCGGGAGACGTCGATGTCGTCCTCCAGCAGCAGCGTCACCGACTGCGGCGTCCAGGCCGCGTCGACCGGCTCGCCGAGCAGGTCGATGCCGGCCACCGTCGAGGTGCGGCCCGACGGCAGCACGGTGACCGGGTCGCCGACCCGGAAGGTGCCCGCGGCGATCTGGCCGGCGTAGCCCCGGTAGTCGGGGTGCTCGACGGTCTGCGGCCGGATCACGTACTGCACGGGCAGCCGGGCGTGGCAGTGCGCCAGGTCGTGGCTGACCGGGACGGTCTCCAGGTGCTCCAGGACGGTCGGGCCGCCGTACCAGTCCATGACCGCTGACGGCTCCACCACGTTGTCGCCCGCGAGCGCCGAGATCGGGATCGCGGTGACCTCCGGGACGCCCAGTTCCGTCGCGTACGCCGTGAACTCCTCGGCGATGGCGGCGAACACGGACTCCCGGTAGTCGACCAGGTCCATCTTGTTGACGGCGAGCACGACGTGCGGCACCCGCAGCAGCGCGGCGATCGCGGCGTGCCGGCGGGTCTGCTCGACGACGCCGTTGCGCGCGTCGACCAGAACCACCGTCAGCTCGGCCGTGGAGGCACCGGTGACCATGTTCCGGGTGTACTGCACGTGCCCGGGGGTGTCGGCCAGGATGAACCGGCGCCTGGGCGTGGCGAAGTAGCGGTAGGCCACGTCGATGGTGATGCCCTGCTCGCGCTCGGCCCGCAGGCCGTCGGTCAGCAGGGCGAGGTCCGGGGTCTCCTGGCCGCGGCTAGCGGAGGCGCGCTCCACGGCCTCCAGCTGGTCCACGAGGACCGACTTGGAGTCGTGCAGCAGGCGGCCGACCAGGGTGGACTTGCCGTCGTCGACGGACCCGGCGGTGGCGAACCGCAGCAGGGTGGTCTCCGACAGCTGCTCGACCGACAGCGGCTCGGTGGGCTCGGTGGTGCTGGTCATGTCTAGAAGTACCCCTCGCGCTTGCGGTCTTCCATCGCGGCCTCGGAGAGCTTGTCGTCGGCACGCGTGGCGCCGCGCTCGGTGAGCCGGGAGGCGGCGATCTCGGCGATCACCTTCTCGATGGTGTCGGCGTCGGAGTCGACCGCGCCGGTGCAGGACATGTCGCCGACGGTGCGGTAGCGCACCCGTCGCCGGACCACCGTCTCGTCGTCCTTCGGGCCGCCCCACTCGCCGGCGGTCAGCCACATGCCGGCCCGCGCGAAGACCTCGCGCTCGTGGGCGTAGTAGATCTCGGGCAGCTCGATGCCCTCGCGGGCGATGTACTGCCACACGTCCAGCTCGGTCCAGTTGGACAGCGGGAAGACCCGGACGTGCTCGCCGGGGGCGTGCCGGCCGTTGTACAGGTTCCACAGCTCGGGGCGCTGGCGGCGCGGGTCCCACTGGGAGAACTCGTCGCGCAGCGAGAACACCCGCTCCTTGGCGCGGGCCTTCTCCTCGTCGCGGCGCCCGCCGCCGAAGACGGCGTCGAACTTCTCCGCCTGGATCTTCTCGGTCAGCGGCAGCGTCTGCAGCGGGTTGCGCGTGCCGTCCGGGCGCTCCTTGAGCACCCCCCGGTCGATGTAGTCCTGCACGGAGGCGACGTGCAGGCGCAGCCCGTGCTTCTCCACCGTGCGGTCGCGGTAGTCCAGGACCTCGGGGAAGTTGTGCCCGGTGTCGACGTGCAGCAGGGAGAACGGCACGGCCGCGGGGGCGAAGGCCTTCAGCGCCAGGTGCAGCATGAGGATGGAGTCCTTGCCGCCGGAGAACAGGATCACCGGCCGCTCGAACTCGCCCGCCACCTCGCGGAAGATGTGCACGGCCTCGGACTCGAGGGCGTCGAGGTGGGAGAGGGCGTACGGGCTGCTGGTACCGCCCTCGCCCTCCTTGACCGTGGCGACGGTCGTCGTCATGCCAGTCCCCTTTCGCTGAGCAGGGCGTACACCGCCGCGGCGGACTCCTGGACGGTCTGGTCCTGCGACTCGATGCGCAGGTCGGGCGCGACGGGTTCCTCGTACGGGTCGTCGACCCCGGTGAGCCCCGTCAGCTCACCCGCGGCCTGCTTGGCGTACAGGCCCTTCACGTCGCGTACGGAGCACACCTCGACCGGCGTGGCCACGTGCACCTCCACGTACGCCGTGCCGTGGGCATCGTGCCGCCCCCGCACCGCGTCCCGGCTGTCCGCGTACGGCGCGATCACCGGGACCAGCGCCTTGACGCCGTTGCGGGCGAGCAGTTCGGCGACGAAGCCGATGCGCTGCACGTTGGTGTGCCGGTCCTCGCGGCCGAAGCCGAGGCCCGCCGAGAGGAACTCGCGGATCTCGTCGCCGTCGAGCACCTCGACGCGGTGGCCCTCCTCGCGCAGCCGGCCGGCCAGCTCGTGCGCGATGGTGGTCTTGCCGGCGCTCGGCAGACCCGTGAGCCAGACGGTGGCTCCGGTCGTCACGTGGTTCTCCTGAATCTCGGTGGTCGTCGTCATGTCAGCCGTGCAGTCCGCACTCGGTCTTGGAACGGCCCGCCCAGCGGCCGGCACGCGCGTCCTCGCCCTCCAGCACACGACGGGTGCAGGGCGCGCAGCCCACGGAGGCATAGCCGTCCATCAGCAACGGGTTGGTGAGGACTCCGTGCTCGGCGACGTACGTCTGCACATCTTCCTGTGACCACTTCGCGATGGGGGAGATCTTCACCTTGCGGCGCTTCTCGTCCCAGCCGACCACGGGGGTGTCGGCCCGGGTCTCGGACTCGTCGCGGCGCAGTCCCGTCGCCCAGGCCAGGTAGCCCTTCAGGCCCTCCTCCAGCGGCTTCACCTTGCGCAGCGCGCAGCACAGGTCGGGGTCGCGGTCGTGCAGCCTGGGGCCGTACTCGGCGTCCTGCTCGGCGACCGTCTGGCGCGGGGTGAGCGTGATGACGTTCACGTCCATCACGGCCTCCACCGCGTCCCGGGTGCCGATGGTCTCCGGGAAGTGGTAGCCGGTGTCGAGGAACACCACGTCCACGCCGGGCAGGGCGCGGGAGGCGAGGTGGGCGACGACCGCGTCCTCCATGGACGAGGTCACGCAGAACCGGTCGCCGAAGGTCTCGGCGGCCCACTGGAGGATCTCCAGCGCCGAGGCGTCCTCCAGTTCGCGGCCCGCCCGCTCGGCCAGCGCCTTCAGCTCGTCCGTCGTCCGCTCATTCCGAGTGGCCGTCATATCGCTTCCCCTCCCGTGGAGTCGGGTCGAAGTCCACGGGCCATCAGCCCGAGGAACCTCAACTGGAATGCGCGGTTGCACGCCGCGCATTCCCAGGCGCCGTGACCCTGCTCGCCCGGACGCAGGTCCTCGTCGCCGCAGTAGGGGCAGTAGAAGGGCGCGGCGCGCTCGCTCACGACAGCGCCTCCTCCGAGGCACGGGCCGCCCAGGTGGCGAACCTCTCGCCGTCCGCGCGCTCGGCCTGATAGCGCTTCAGCACCCGCTCCACGTAGTCCGGGAGCTCCTCCGCCGTCACCTTCAGGCCGCGC
The DNA here is from genome assembly GCF_056173025.1 of Streptomyces sp. 63XJN7_1_ISO-PGPR-S23-121. Taxonomy (NCBI): domain Bacteria; kingdom Bacillati; phylum Actinomycetota; class Actinomycetes; order Kitasatosporales; family Streptomycetaceae; genus Streptomyces; species Streptomyces sp. 63XJN7_1_ISO-PGPR-S23-121. The sequence continues at coordinate 2,293,252 of NZ_CM149653.1, forward strand.
ACCTTGCGGCCGAAGCCGGCCTCCAGGCCGAGCGCGCCGCCCAGGTGCACCTGGTAGCCCTCGACCTGCTCGCCCCGGTCGTTCAGGACCAGCTGGCCCTTGAGACCGATGTCCGCGGTCTGGATGCGGGCGCAGGCGTTGGGGCAGCCGTTGAGGTTGATGCTGATGGGCTCGTCGAACTCCGGGAGGCGGCGCTCCAGCTCGTCGATGAGCGAGGCGCCGCGGGCCTTGGTCTCGACGATGGCGAGCTTGCAGAACTCGATGCCGGTGCACGCCATGGTGCCGCGCCGGAACGTCGAGGGCCTGGCGCTGAGGTCCAGCGCCTCCAGGGACTCCACCAGGGAGTCGACCTGTCCCTCCTCGACGTCGAGGATGATCATCTTCTGCTCGACGGTGGTGCGGACCCGGGTCGAGCCGTGCGCCTCCGCGAGGTCGGCGACCTTCGTCAGGGTGGTGCCGTCGACGCGACCGACGCGCGGGGCGAAGCCGACGTAGTGGCGCCCGTCCTTCTGCCGGTGCACACCGATGTGGTCGCGCCAGCGGCCGGCCGGGTCGGCCGGCGCCGGTCCGTCGGTCAGCTTGCGCTTCAGGTACTCGTCCTCCAGCACCTGACGGAACTTCTCCGCGCCCCAGTCGGCGACCAGGAACTTCAGGCGGGCGCGGTTGCGCAGGCGCCGGTAGCCGTAGTCGCGGAAGATCGAGATGACGCCCTCGTAGACGTCCGGCACCTCGTCCAGAGGTACCCAGGCGCCCAGGCGGACACCGAGTTTCGGGTTGGTGGACAGGCCGCCGCCGACCCACAGGTCGAAGCCGGGCCCGTGCTCGGGGTGTTCCACGCCGACGAACGCCACGTCGTTGATCTCGTGGACCACGTCCTGGACCGGCGAGCCGGAGATCGCGGTCTTGAACTTGCGCGGCAGGTTCGAGTAGGCCGGGTTGTTCAGCACCCGGCGCTTCATCTCCTCCAGGGCCGGCGTGCCGTCGATGATCTCGTCCTCGGCGATGCCCGCGACCGGGGAGCCGATCATCACGCGGGGCGTGTCGCCGCAGGCGGTGACGGTGGACAGGCCGACGGCCTCCAGGCGGTTCCAGATCTCGGGCACGTCCTCGATCCGGATCCAGTGGTACTGGACGTTCTGCCGGTCGGTGATGTCGGCCGTGCCCCGCGCGAACTCCTGGGAGATCTCGCCGATGACGCGGAGTTGAGCGGTGGTCAGCGCGCCGCCGTCGACGCGCACGCGCAGCATGAAGTAGCTGTCGTCCAGCTCCTCCGGCTCCAGGATCGCGGTCTTGCCGCCGTCGATGCCCTGCCTGCGCTGGGTGTACAGACCCCACCAGCGCATCCGTCCGCGCAGGTCGCCGGGGTCGATGGAGTCGAACCCCCGCTTGGAGTAGATCGTCTCAATGCGTGTCCGCACATTGAGACCGTCGTCGTCCTTCTTGGTCTGCTCGTTGCCGTTGAGCGGGGTGAAGTGACCCATGGCCCACTGACCCTCGCCACGGTGACGGCTCACCTTGCGGCGGGGAGTCGCGGCGTCTGGATTCGGCGGGCTGGCGGCCATGGTGGACACGTCCTTCGGGACAGCGACGGATACGCCGGCGCGCGGCGCCGTCGTTGACGGGCGGTGGTCGGGTGGCGGGTGGGAGCCTCTGACCTGCGCGTGGGCGCATGGGCATACGTGCGCGTCATTGCGCGGGGACGAGGCGAATGCAGAGGATCCGGGTGGTGCTGGAGGGTCTCTCAGCGCGTACGACAGATGGCGCTGGACATGCGGCCGAGGTCGACGTGCCGCCGACTCACCAAGGCAATTCCAGTTCCGGACATGGCGGAAGCCTGGCACGACGATCTGGACACAGTCCAGCTTCATCCAAAATGTGGACGCCCCTGTCCCGAGGAACGAGACAGGGGTGTCGTGGGTCACATAGACCGAAAAGAGGCGCTTCGGAGCAGGTCAGGACGGGAAGGCGCCGGGCCACGGGCCCGGGGTCTCCACCTCCGGTTCCTCCTCGACCATGGTGTCGAACAGGCGGAAGCCGCGACGCCGGTAGTTGTCCATCGCGAACTCGCCGTCCTTGCTGCACGTGTGCAGCCACACCCGCTTGGTCGTGGCCAGTCCCGGCCAGCGGTCCGCGAGGTCCCAGGCGCGGGCGGTGCCGTACGAGAGCAGGTGACCGCCGATGCGCCGGCCGCGGAAGGCCGGAATCAGGCCGAAGTACTCGATCTCCACGACCCCGTCGTCCCCGGGCGTCAGCTCCACGTACCCGGCGGGTGTGCCCCGGTCGTAGGCCACCCAGGTCTCCACGCCGGGCCGCCGGAGGTGCTCCTGCCACCGCGCGTAGGACCAGCCCAGCCGGTCCGTCCAGCGGATGTCGCCGCCGACGGAGGCGTACAGGAAGCGGCTGAACTCGGGGGAGGGCACTTCGGAGCGGACGATCCGCACGTCCCCCTCCGGCGCGGCGGCCGGCAGCAGATCCGTCGGCGCGGTCTGCTCCAGGGACCAGGTGGTCACGGCGATGTGGGTCATGCCGGTCAGGGAATCATCCGGTCGCGAGATCTGTCGATCCCGGTTCCGCGCCGGTGCGGGCCCGGCCGCCCTCCGGCCACCGCGGAGGGCGCGGCCGTCAGTCGAACGCCTCGTCCATCGAGGTCAGCGGCACCGCGAAGAGCATGCGGTCCGACTGGGACCAGACCTCACCGGTTCCCGCCCCGTAGGACAGGGAGCCCGGCGGCCCGCTCCAGCACCGGCGCGAGCGGTCGGCGCCGCACTCCGCGGCCCGGGCGCCCTCCGTGTCCTGCCGCCACAGCGTCCCGTGTCCGGCCCCGTCGCCGGCCGGCCGGCCCAGGTACCAGTCGGCGTGCCCGGCGCCGGCCGGACGGTGCGACAGCACGCCCCCGACCTCGGCCACCCCGGTCTCGTACGCCTCCCGCGCGTCCACGTGCCCGGCGGAGTCGGTGGCCGGCAGCGCGTCGCCGTCCGGGTCCGCGCCGAGCGCGTAACTCCACAGGCGGGTGGGCCGCTCGGCGTCGGCGGGCACGTACTCGCTCGCCACCAGGGAGGCGGGGACCGTGCCGCGGTCCAGGGAGATCGCGGCGGGCCGCGCGGCGTCCGGTGTGCCGGCGAGGCGGTAGGAGGCGACGGCGGGCAGCACGTACCGGTGGCCGTACGCCGCCCAGCCGCCGGGCACCCGGCCGACCGCGCCGGCGTCGGCGGTGGCGCGCTGGACGCGGTCCACGTCGTACACGTACAGCGCGTTGCGGTCCCCGGAGCCGGCGGTGACCAGCAGCTTGTCCCCGTACCAGACCATCCCGGAGACGGGGGAGGAGAGGGCGCGGTAGTCGCGTCCGCCGTCCACCGGGACGGCGAGGAGCGCCGAGGTGTAGCCGGGACGGCCGGGATCGTCGGCGTCGACGAACGAGACCCGGGCGAGGGCGCCCCCGGGCGTGCCGTCGTCGCGGCTCCACGCGGACAGGACGACCCGGTGGGAGCCCCGGAGGCCGTCCGCGCCGGCGTCCCCCGAGGTGGTGACCGCGCCCGGGCGCCAGCCCCGCGTGTCCTCGTCGTCCCAGCAGTAGGCGCGCGTGGCCGCGGGGGAGACCGGCAGCGCCTCGCGCTCCCCGTCCGTGCAGTCGGCGGCGTCACGCAGCGTGTGGTCGGCGGAGCCGAGGACGGTGTCGACGCCCACCGGCTCGCCCATCGCGGCGGAGAGCCGGTCGAGCCAGGGCCCGGGCACCCGGTGTTCCGTCAGCCGCAGCGCGCCGGTCGGGGCGAGCGGCTTCAGCGCACCGGGGTCGCCGGCGACCTCGGCCTGCGAGGCGCTGATCATCGTGGCGGCGCCGGTCAGTGCGAGCGCCGCCCCGGTCAGGGCCGCGCGCAGCGCCCTGCCCCGACGGCGCCGACGGTGTCTGCCGCGCTGCTTCATAGAACCTCCACGGGCCCCGATCCAACTGCGCCCGTCGTTCCGTGCGTTGACCGTGGAGCAGAGGGGGCGGTCCGTGGAGGATGCTACGGCAGGCGGAGGGCCCGCGGAGCCGGACGCTGCAAATATGCGGCAACGAACCACCTTTCGGGGGCTTCCCGGGACCCGTCCGCGCGCTCGGGGCGACGGTGTCCGGGCCGGCTGCGTCCGGCCCGCGCCCCGCGCCCGGTGCTCCGCCGGCGCCGGGGCGGTCGAGCCGGGCAGCAGGTCGCGGGGGCCGTCCGGCACGACCACCTCGACCTCGGCGTCGTCGCGGAAGCGGTACGGCCGGTGCCGCAGACAGGCGGACGGACACAGTCCGCACACAGCCGGCGGCAACTTGCAACCCCCTGCGACCCTGGTGGCCGGCCGAGCCGGTGTCCGAGACTTGAGCCACGCCGTCCCGAGCGGCGTGCGCGGCCTGAACGGGCCTGTGTGACGGGGGCGGTGCCGTGTCGGCGCGGCACCACCCCCGTGTCCGCCCGGCCGCGTGCCACCGGGGGGAGGCCGGGGCCGGATCAGGCCACCGGACGGGCCCGCTCGACCACCGACGCCAGACCGAGGGTCGGCGGCAGCGTGCCGAAGGCCGCACCCCCGTCACCGCCCAGCCGTGAGGCGCAGAACGCGTCGGCCACCTCCGGCGGCGCGTACCGCACCAGCAGCGACCCCTGGAGCACCAGCGCCAGCCGCTCCACCAGCCGCCGGGCCCGTCCCTCGGCGGCCTCCAGGTCGGCGAGCTCCGTCAGCAGGTCCCTGATCGCCGCGTCCAGGCGGTGATCGGCGCCCCGGGCGAGGCCCACCTCCGTCAGATAGGCGTCCAGGGCCAGCGGCTCCCGCCCCAGCGCGCGCAGCACGTCCAGCGCCTGGACGTTCCCGGCCCCCTCCCAGATCGAGTTCAGCGGCGACTCGCGCACCAGCCGGGGCAGGCCGGACTCCTCGACGTAACCGTTGCCGCCCAGGCACTCGGCGGCCTCCACCGCCACCGGCGCACAGCGCTTGGTCACCCAGTACTTCGCCGCCGGCACCGCCAGCCTGAGCAGCGCCCGCTCCCGCTCGCTCCCGTCGTCGTACGCCGCCGCCAGCCGCAGTCCCAGCGTGGTGGCCGCCTCCGACTCGATCGCGAGGTCGGCCAGGACGTTGCGCATCAGCGGCTTGTCGATCAGCTTCCCGCCGAACGCCTCCCGGTGGGCCGAGTGGTGCACCGCCTGCGCGACGGCCTGCCGCATCAGCCCCGCCGAGCCCAGTACGCAGTCCAGGCGGGTCGCCGCCACCATGCCGATGATGGTGCGCACCCCGCGCCCCTCCTCGCCGACCCGGCGCGCCCAGGTCCCGGCGAACTCGACCTCGGCGGAGGCGTTGGACCGGTTGCCCAGCTTGTCCTTCAGCCGCTGGATCAGGAACACGTTGCGGGTGCCGTCCGCCAGCACGCGCGGCACCAGGAAACAGGTGAGTCCGCCCGGAGCCCGCGCCAGCACCAGGAAGCCGTCGGACATGGGCGCCGAGCAGAACCACTTGTGCCCGGTCAGCTCGTACGTCCCGTCCTCGGCCAGCGGCCGGGCCGAGGTCGTGCCCGCCCGGACGTCGCTGCCGCCCTGCTTCTCCGTCATGCCCATCCCGAACAGCACGCCCGCCTTCAGGTGCGCCGGCCGCAGTTCGCGGTCGTACACCTGGGCGGTCAGCCGGGGCTCCCACTCGGCGGCGAGGGCGGGGTCGGTGCGCAGGGCGGGCACCGCCGCGTGGGTCATCGACAGCGGACAGCCGTTGCCCGCCTCGGCCTGCGTCCACAGCAGGAACCCCGCGGCACGCCGGACGTGCCCGCCCGGCCGGGTCCAGGCCGCGGTGAGGCCGGCCGAGACGCCCTTGCCCAGCAGCCGGTGCCAGGCCGGGTGGAAGTCGACCTCGTCGACGCGGTGGCCGTAGCGGTCGTGCGTGCGCAGGACCGGCGGGTTGGTGTTGGCCTGGGCGCCCCACTCCAGCACCTGGACGGAGCCGCAGCTGCGTCCGAGACCGGACAGCTCGGCCAGCGCCTCCTCGTGGAGTCCGGGTTCCAGATGCCGTTCGACCGCCGCCACGAGGGCCCGGTCGGTGCGGAAGACGTCGTAGCCGGCCAGCGGCGGGGCCTGGTTCGTCACGGTGTGCGTGCTGCCTGCCATGACGGCGAACCTACCGCGCCGGAGGGCCGGGGAGGGCCCCGCCGGCATCCGGGGCCGTCCGCTGATGAGTGGGGGTGCCCGCGGCGGATACCTTTAGGGCGTGCAGCCAGCAAGTGAATCCTCCGAACGGCCCTCGGGCCGGCTCCACCGCGCCCGGGTCCTCTACCGGAACGTCTCCAAACGCAGGACCGCCTGGCTGCTGCTGAAGGACACGGTCAACTCGTGCATGGAGTACCGCATCCTCGGCCTGGCCGCCGAGGCCGCGTTCTTCACCCTGCTCTCGGTGCCGCCCCTGCTGCTGAGCCTCCTCGGACTGCTCGGCTACGTCGACTCCTGGATCGGCGCCGACACCACCGAGAGCCTGCGAACCAACATCCTGGACGCCTCCCGCACGGTGCTCTCCGAGCGGGGCGTCAAGCAGATCACCGAGCCGATCCTGGACGACGTGATGAAGGGCGGCCGGCCCGACGTCATCTCCATCGGCTTCCTGTTCGCCCTGTGGTCCGGCTCCCGCGCGGTCAACGTCTTCATAGACACCATCACGGTGATGTACGGCCTCGACGGGGTCCGGGGGATCGTCAAGACCCGCCTGATGGCCTTCCTGCTGTTCATCGTGGCCCTGCTGATCGGGTCGATCGCGCTGCCCCTGATGGTGGCCGGGCCGGACGCCGTGGTGCGGGTCGTGCCCTGGTCGACGACCGTCGTGCAGATCCTGTACTGGCCCGTCGTGATCGTCCTGTCCGTGGCCTTCCTGACCACGCTGTACCACGTGTCGGTGCCCGTGCGCTCCCCGTGGATCGAAGACGTGCCCGGTGCGCTGGTCGCCCTCGCCATGTGGGTGCTGGGCAGCTTCCTGCTGCGGATCTACCTCACCAGTACCGTCGAGGGCCCGACCATCTACGGCTCGCTCGCCGCGCCCGTGGCCGTGCTGCTGTGGATCGGTGTGTCCGCGTTCGCCGTGCTCGTCGGGGCCGCGGTCAACGCGGCCATCGACCGGGTCTGGCCGGCCGCCGCCACCGCCGCGGCCCGCGAGGCCAACGAGCGGCTGCGGCAGGCGCAGGTCGCCGAGTACGTGGCCCGGGCCGCCGCGAGCGGCGAGGCGGACCCCGACATGCCGTCCGAGTTCCCGGAACGCTGGTCCCGGTTCCTGCCCCCGGAGGACGTCACGGCCCGCCTGCGCTCCCACGGCAAGCACACGCCTCCCACCGACCACGACAAGCCGGAGGCCTCGTAACCGGCCCGGTCCTCCTCGGGCAGGGCCAGCGGGTGTACGGCGTCGGTCCGCAAGGGCGGCGTAGCCTGGCCGGCGTGTACGCGGAACGAGCCTCCCGGCTGCCCGGCGCGGTGGTGTGGACCAGCGAACGGGCCGGGTCCGGCCCCGGGCGGGTGCTGCCCGACGGCTGCATGGACCTGCTGTGGCACGACGGCCGGCTGCTGGTCGCGGGCCCCGACACCCGCGCTCACCTCACCGACGGCGCGCCGGGCCGCTGGGCGGGCGTCCGCTTCTACCCCGGCACCGCGCCGGCCCTCCTCGGCGTGCCCGCGCACGAACTGCGCGACCGGCGCGTCGACCTGGCCGACCTCTGGCCGGCCGCCCAGGCGCGGCGGCTGACCGCGCGGGTGAACGCGGCCGCCGACCCGGCGAGCGGGCTGGAGGAGGCCGCGCTGGCCCGGGCGGCCGGCAGCGAGCCCCCCGACCCGTTGCTGCGCCGGATCGTCACCGCCCTCGACGCGGGCCGCCCGGTCGGCGCCACCGCCGGGGAACTCGGCGTCGGGGCCCGCCGGCTGCACCGCCGCTCACTGGCCGCCTTCGGCTACGGCCCCAAGACGCTGGCCCGCGTCCTACGGCTGCAGCGCGCCCTCGCCCTGGCGCGGGGCGGCACGCCCCTCGCGGAGACGGCCGCCCGGGCCGGGTACGCGGACCAGGCGCACCTGGCCCGGGACGTGCGGGAGCTGGCGGGCGTGCCGCCGGGCGAGCTACTCGGACGCCGCCGGTAGCGCGGCGAACAGGTCGACGCCGTTGCCGTCGGGGTCGAGCACCACGGCGTACCGCTGCCCCCAGAAGGCGTCCCAGGGCGGAAGCTCACCGTGGTGCCCGGCGCCGGTCAGCTCCTCGTACAGCGCGTCCACCTCCTCGGGCGTGTCGCACAGCAGCGCGAGGGAGGCCCGCCCGCCGCCGGCCGGGGGCTGCCACCCGGGGAGGAAGGAACGGACGGTCTCCTCGGTGTCCAGCAGCAGCCGGATCCCGCCGGGCAGTCCCGCCTCGGCGTGCGGCCGCGTCCCGGCGTCGTCGGGGAAGGCGAAACCGAGCCGGCGGTAGAAGGTCACGGAGGCGGCCATGTCGGAGACGACTAGGCCGATGGCATCGAAGCGTGCGGTCATGGCGCCACCGTAGGCAGGCCGGCCGGAGCGCGTCTTGAAGGAATCGGACACCGGGAGCGCCGGGCGCGACGGCTCAGAACGACCTCAAGTCCCTTGATCCGCACGGCGGGCGGCGCCGACCATGGAGCCATGCTCAGACGACAGGAGATCGGTGTGCTGGTGCTGCGCGACTCGGACCTCGTCGGCGCCGGCCTGCGCGAGGCGCTCGCCGAGGCGTCCCCGGAGGAACGGCCCGGTCTGGAGCGCGCCGCCGCCCTGGTGGAGCGCGCGGCGGCGGTGCCCGACGCCGCCCTGCGCGCCCGCTGGGTGCACCAGCGCCTCGAGGCCGCCGGGCACGACGGCCCGGCCGATTCCGTACGGGCCGTCAAGGTGCTGCGCGAGGCGGTACCCGGCCTCAGTCTGCGGGCGGCCGTCCAGCTGTCCAGGGAGGCGGCGGCGCACCGTCCCTGACCCGGGCGCGACCGCGGCGGCCGGACGCGGGTCCGGCCGCGGGAATCCGGTGCGGCAGGATGGGCGCATGACTCGTCACGCCCGCTTACTGCCGCTGTTGCTGCTGTCCACCGCGCTGCTCGCCGCCTGCGGCACGGAGGGTCCGGACGGCGACCCGGTCGCCGCCGCGGCCTCCGCCGCGGCCGCCTCGGCCCGGGCCGAGGACGCCCCCCTCGTCCCCGGCGAACTCGAGGAGCGGGCGGGGGCGCTCGGCATCGCCCCCGAGCTCGTCTACGTCACCAGGACCCCCGGGCTCACCCTGGCCCAGCAGTCCGTCGGCGTGCTCGGCGACGACGGCTTCTCCGCCGTCTACCTGACCGGCACGGGGGCCCAGGTCCGCCTCTCCGTCGAGCGGGGCTCGATGACCGGGGAGACCTGTCCGGGCCGGCCCGTCGGCGACGGCACCGCGGGGCGGGCCACGTGCGAGCGCGACGCGGAGGCCTGGTACCGCACCGGAGGCGGACAGCACGAGTACGCCCTGCCGAAGAACGGGCACGTCGTCCGGTTGTCCGCCGGCAGCGACGCCGTGACGCGCGACGTCCTGCGCGAGGCCGCCGTCTCGGTCCACCGGCCCGACGCCGCCGAGGCCGCGGCCACCCTGCCCTCGCCCCGGCCCGCCGCCGGCACGCCCGTCGAGCGCGGCGACCTGCCCCCGGTGGGCGACGGCGCGCCCGACAACAGCGTCGACATGGGCGGCTGACCGACGGCGGCACGGGCCGCTCCCGCGCCGCCTGCCGGCCGGGCGGCCGGGCGGGCGGAGGAGCCGGAAAAAAATCCGCCGGTGATGTCGAGAACCCGTGACCGGCTCCGTCCCCGGGGTGAAGGCGGCCACAATGGGCCGCACGGCACCGAGGAGAGACACCATGGCCAAGTACCTGCTGCTCAAGCACTACCGCGGCGCCCCGGCCGCGGTCAACGACGTCCCCATGGACCGGTGGACGCCGGAGGAGATCTCGGCCCACATCCAGTACATGAACGACTTCGCGGCCCGGCTGGAGAAGAGCGGCGAGTTCGTCGACGGGCAGGCGCTGGCCCCCGAGGGAGCGTGGGTCCGCTACGACGGCGAGGGGCGCCCGCCCGTCACCGACGGACCGTTCGCCGAGACCAAGGACCTCATCGCCGGCTGGATGGTGATCGACGTCGACAGCTACGAGCGCGCCGTCGAGCTGGCCGGGGAGCTGTCGGCGGCGCCCGGGGCCGGGGGCGAGCCGATCCACGAGTGGCTCGAGGTGCGCCCGTTCCTGGCGGCGCCGCCCACCGTCCCGGAATGCCCTCACGGATGAACGAGGCCCTGCTCCGGAGCCTCACGCCGAGCGTCCTCGGCATCCTCGTCCGCCGCGGAGCCGACTTCGCGGCGGCCGAGGACGCCGTGCAGGACGCCCTGCTCGAGGCCGTCCGCGTCTGGCCGGCCGGCCCTCCGCGGGACCCCAAGGGCTGGCTGGTCACCGTGGCCTGGCGCCGGTTCCTCGACGCGACCCGCTCGGACGCCGCCCGCCGCCGGCGCGAGGACCTGGTCGACGAGGAGCCGGCCCCCGGCCCCGCACCCGCGGCGGACGACACGCTCCGGCTCTACTTCCTGTGCGCCCACCCCTCGCTGACGCCGGCCTCCGCGGTCGCGCTCACCCTGCGCGCCGTCGGCGGCCTGACCACCCGCCAGATCGCCCGGGCCTACCTGGTGCCCGAGGCGACGATGGCGCAGCGCATCAGCCGGGCCAAGCGCACCGTCTCCGGGGTGCGGTTCGACCAGCCCGGCGACGTCGCCACCGTGCTGCGCGTGCTCTACCTGGTCTTCAACGAGGGCTACTCCGGCGACGTGGACCTCGCCGCCGAGGCCATCCGGCTCACCCGGCAGCTCGCCGCCTCCATCGACCACCCCGAGGTGGCGGGGCTGCTCGCCCTCATGCTGCTCCACCACGCCCGGCGCGCCACCCGGACCGCGCCCGACGGCAGCCTCGTGCCGCTCGCCGAGCAGGACCGGTCCCGGTGGGACACCGCGTCGATCGCCGAGGGCGTCGGGATCCTCCAGGCGGCCCTTGCCCGTGACCGCCTCGGTGAGTTCCAGGCGCAGGCCGCCGTCGCGGCCCTCCACGCCGACGCGCCGACCGCCGAGGAGACCGACTGGGTGCAGATCGTCGAGTGGTACGACGAGCTGGAGCGCCTGACGGACAGCCCCGTCGTCCGGCTCAACCGCGCGGTCGCCGTGGGCGAGGCCGACGGACCGCGCGCCGGCCTCGCGGCGCTCGCGGAGCTGGAGGACTCACTGCCCCGCCACACCGCGGTGGCCGCCTATCTCCACGAACGCGACGGCGACCGCGAGACGGCGGCACGGCTGTACGCCGAGGCGGCCCACAAGGCCCCCAACCTCGCCGAACGCGACTACCTGACCCGCCGGGCCGCCCGCCTCAACTCCGGCCGGTGACGCCGGGCGGGACCGCCGCGACGCCGAGGGGCCCGGCGGGCAGGGGCGCCCGGGTGAGGGGATCATGGGAGCGGGGCCGGAATACATCCGGACGGCGGGACGCTCCGTCCTGAGCGGTGCACGGTGCGGTGGCACGACGGTCCGGTGGCGCGGCGAAGGGCGGGTGAGGGCATGACGGCGGGCCCGGCGGATCCTGTGGTCGCCACGCCCCACGGGGCGGTACGCGGCAGACACGAGAACGGGATCGTGGTGTTCCGGGGCATCCCGTACGCGGCGCCCCCCTTCGGCCCCCGCCGGTTCCGGCCCCCCGTGCCGCCCGAGCCCTGGGACGGGGTGCGCGACGCGGGCGCCTTCGGCCCGACCGCGCCGAAACCGCCGTACTCCGAGGCGTTCGCCCAGTACCTGTCCGACCCGGCGATCCCCGGCGACGACTGCCTCAACCTCAACGTCTGGACGCCGCAGCCGGGCCCCGGAGCCCGGCTGCCGGTCCTGGTGTGGCTGCACGGCGGCGCCCTGACCAGGGGCTCGTCCGCCGTCCCCGTCTACGACGGCGGCACCTTCGCCCGCGACGGCGTGGTCTGCGTGTCGGTCAACTACCGACTGGGCGTCGAGGGCTACGGACTGTTCCCGGACGCCCCCGCCAACGCCGGACTGCGCGACCAGATCGCCGCGCTGGAGTGGGTGCGGCGGTCGATCGCGGCCTTCGGCGGCGACCCCGACAAGGTGACCGTCGCCGGTCAGTCGGCCGGCGCGATCGGCATCGGCGCGCTGCTCGCCGCGCCGCGGGCCCGCGGGCTGCTGCGGCGGGCGGTGCTGCAGAGCGGGGCGCCGGAGGCGGCCGACCGCGACAAGGTGCGCCGCATGGTGCGCCGCATGGCCGCCCGGCTGAAGATCCCGGCGACCGCGGAGGCCTTCGTCACCGCCGACCGCGGCCAGTTGCTGCGCGCCCAGGCCGAGGTGGGCAGGCTCAGCAGCCCCGTGCTCGGCGGGCCCGCCTTCGGGATCGTCGTCGACGGGGACGTGCTGCCGGGCGACCCCCTCGAGGCCCTCGTCGACGGCGGGGCGGCATCCGGCGTCGACCTGATGACGGGCTGGACGCGCGACGAGTACCGGCTCTGGCTGGTCCCCGGCGGCCTCCTCGAACGCGTCGACCGGCTCGGCGCCGTCGCTCTGGCGGGCGCGCGGGCCCGCTGCCACTGCGGCAACGAGGTGGTACGCGGCTACCGCGCCCTGCGCCCCGGCGCCGGCCCCGCCGAGATCGTCGGCCAGCTCGTCACCGACCATCTGCTGCGCATCCCGCTGCACCGGCTGGCCGACGCACGGCCGGGTACGTCCCACGTCTACGAGTTCGCCTGGCCGTCCGGCCTGCCCGGCCTCGGCGCCTGCCACGCGCTGGAGCTGGGCTTCGTCTTCGACTCCGGCGACGGGCCGGACGCGCGCAGGCTCGCGGGCGAGGGCGCTCCGCAGGAGCTGGCCGACGCGATGCACGGGTCGTGGGTCCGGTTCGCCGGGTCCGGGGACCCGGGCTGGCCGGCATGGGACGCCACGCATCCCGTCCAGGTCTTCGGCGACGGCGTCCCGCACACGGTGTACGGGCCGCACGACACCGAGTACGGCCTCTGGAAGGACGACGTCGCCGCGCGCGGCACGCGCATCGGGCGTCCGGCGCGGCGGTGACGTGACCGGCGGACGGTGCCGCGTCAGGCCCGGGCGAGCGCCGCCGCGACCGACGCGATCGCCTCCGGACCCACCCGGCAGCACCCGCCGATCAGCCGCGCCCCGGCGTCCCGCCAGGCCCGCACCCCGTCGGGAGCGAACGTGGAGCGGCCGGTCCAGCCGCGGGCACCGGCGTCCCAGGACTCGCCGCTGTTGGGATAGACGACAACGGGTTTGCCGGTGACCCGGGCGGCCGTCCCGATCGCGCCCGCCGCGTCCTGCGGGGCACAGCAGTTCACACCGACCGCGACCACCTCGTCCGCGTCCGCGGCCAGGGCAAACGCCTCCTCCAGCGGCTGCCCGGCGCGGGTGCGGCCGCCCGCCACGGTGTACGACAGCCAGGCCGGCACGCCCAGTCCGCGCACCGCCCGCAGCAGCGCCGCGGCCTCGTCGGTGTCGGGGACCGTCTCCAGCGCGAGCACGTCCGGCCGGGCGGCGGCCAGGACCTCCAGGCGGGGCCGGTGGAAGCGCTCCAGTCCGTCGACGGTGAGCCCGTACCGGCCCCGGTACTCGGAGCCGTCCGCGAGCATCGCTCCGTAGGGGCCCGCCGACGCCGCCACCCACAGTCGGCGGTCCGCCCTCGCGCGGCGGGCCGCCTCCCGGGCCGACTCCACACTCGACGCCATGAGTTCGGCGGCGCGCCGCCGGCCTACGCCGCGCCGGGCGAAGCCCTCGAAGGTGGCCTGGTAGCTCGCGGTGATCGCCACGTCCGCGCCCGCCTCGAAGTAGGCGAGGTGCGCCCGGGTGATCGCCTCGAGGTCCTCGGCGAGCAGCCGCGCGGACCACAGGCCGTCGCTCAGGTCGTGGCCCGCCGACTCCAGCTGGTTGGACATGCCGCCGTCGAGCACGAGGGGGCGGCCGGAGCCGAGGGCGTCGGCGAAGTCGCTGGTCATGGCACGAGGTTAGCCAGTCCTCGGGCACCGGCCGGGCGGTTGTCCCCCGTGCGAGCTACGGCCAGGTGTCCACCCGGAGGTGACGATCTCCGGCTCCCGGATCCGTAGCGTCCGGTGCAGCGCGTGCGGCACTCGGCCGCCGGCCCGACAAGGGGGTCCCCGTGAGGTTCGTCTGGCAGTTCCTGGCCGTCATGGCGATGTACGCCATCGCCGGCAACGCCGTCAACGCGGTGAAGGAGAACGACGCGCTCACGCTGGTCCTCGGCGTCACGGCGGCGGCGCTGGCGGTGCTGGTGTACGCCTGGGTGGTCCGGCGCACCGAGCACCGGCCCGCCACGGACGTGGCCCGGGAGGGCGCCGTGTCCCGGGCCGGCTGGGGCGTTCTGATCGGCGCCGGGATGTTCGGCGCCGTCATCGTGAACCTCTACACCGCCGGGTACTACGAGGTCGACGGCCTCGGCTCGGTGACGGGCGCGCTGGGGCTGGCCGGCTTCATGGCCGGCGCCGCCGCGACGGAGGAAGTGGTGTACCGCGGTGTGCTGTTCCGCGTCGTCGAGGAGCACATCGGCACCTATCTCGCGCTGGCGCTGACCGGCCTGGTGTTCGGCCTCTCCCACCTGCTCAACGAGCACGCGACCCTGTGGGGCGCGCTCGCCATCGCCATCGAGGCCGGATTCATGCTCGCCGCCGCGTACGCCGCCACCCGCAGTCTCTGGCTGACCATCGGCGTGCACTTCGGCTGGAACTTCGCCGCGGCCGGCGTCTTCAGCACCGAGGTGTCCGGCAACGGCGCCAGCGACGGGCTGCTGGACACCGTGACGTCCGGCCCGGAGCTGCTCACCGGCGGCGAGTTCGGGCCGGAGGGCAGCGTGTACTCGGTGGGCTTCGGGGCGCTGCTGACCCTCGTGTTCCTGTGGCTGGCCCACCGGCGCGGCAACGTCGTGCCGTTCGGCTCCCGGCGTGCCGCGGTCGTCGACTCCGCCGCTAGGCTTCCCCGGTGACAGATCGTCGGCGGGTTCAGGAGTCGTGGCACCGGCTCGATGTCACGGTCCGGGACCTCCCGCTCGGGGTACTGCTCCTCGTCGCCTCGGTCACGCCCGTGTTCCAGGGCAACGGCACGGAGATCGGCGACCTGCCGACGCGGTCCGCCGACGCGCTCACGGGCGTGGCAGCCGCCCTGCAGTGCCTTCCGCTCGCCGTGCGGCGGAGGTTGCCGCTCGTCTGCCTCACCCTGGTGTCGCTCGGCTTCGCCCTCGACCAGCTGCGCGGGTACCACCTCGTCGCGGGCACCGCGCTGCCCGTCGCCCTGCTGAGCGCCGGGTCCTACCTGGAGCGGTACCGGCGCACCACCCTGGTCACCGCCTCCGCGGCGTACTCGGTGCTGGCGGTCGCGCTCCACGAGCGCGGACCGGGCGAACCGGCGGCCGAGTTCGTGACGTTCTACCTGGCGCTCGCCCTCGCGTGGGGCATCGGCGTGTGGATGCGGTCCGCCCGGGCCGCGGAGGCCGAACGCCGCAGCCGCGTCGCCGAGGACGCCCGCAGCGCCGAACGCACCCGGATCGCCCGCGAGCTCCACGACGTCGTCACCCACCACGTGACGGCGATGGTCGTGCAGTCCGAGGCGGCCCGCTATCTGACCGCGACACCCGACCGCCTCGACCGGACCCTGACCGCCGTCAGCGACACCGGCCGGCGCGCCATCACCGATCTGCGGCACCTGCTGGACCTGCTCAACCCCGACCACGGCACCGGTCGAGGCGGCGAGGACAGGACGCCGCCCGTCGGCAGGCTGCTCACGCTCGTCGAGCAGACGCGGCGGGCCGGGCAGCCGGTGGAGTTCACCGAGGATGGCACGCCGCCGGCCTCGACGGGCAGCGCCGACCTCGTGGCCTACCGGGTCGTGCAGGAAGCCCTGACGAACGCACTCAAGCACGACCACGGCGGCCGGACCTCGGTCCGGGTGCGCCATGGCGAAAGGGAGATCACCGTGGAGGTCGGCACGGACGGCTCCGGGGCACGGGACGCCGCCCCCGGCGGCAGCGGGCGCGGCCTGGAGGGTCTGCGTGAACGGGTCGGCGTCCTGGGCGGCGACTTCAGCGCGGGCCGCAGCGCCGCCGGTGGCTTCCTGGTCCGGGCGCGGATACCCGCGGGGGGACCGGCGTGAGCGCGCCCGTCCGGGTCCTGGTCTGCGACGACCAGGCGCTGATCCGCACCGGACTGGCGACGATCATCGACGCGCAGCCCGACCTGGAGGTGGCGGGCGAGTGCGGGGACGGGCGGAGCGCGGTCGAACTGGCCGGCCGGCTGCGCCCGGACGTCGTCGTGATGGACGTGCGCATGCCAATTCTGGACGGCATCGAGGCCACCCGGCTGCTGGCCGGTGCCGGCGTGGAGCACCCCGTGAAGGTGCTCGTGGTGACGACGTTCAACCTGGACGAGTACGTCTACGAGGCGCTGCGGGCCGGAGCGAGCGGGTTCCTGCTCAAGGACGCGCCGCCGGACCGGCTGCTGCACGGCATCCGGACCGTGGCCCTGGGAGCGGCGTTGCTGGATCCCGAGGTGACGCGCCGGCTCGTGGGCCGGTACGCCGCCCGCATCCGGCCCGCCGCGGGCCGCGCCCAGGACATCCCGCTGACGCCCCGCGAACTGGAGGTCCTCCGCCTCATCGCGGACGGCCTGTCCAACAGCGAGATCGCCGCGGCCCTCGTGATCAGCCACGAGACCGTCAAGACCTTCGTGTCCCGCATCCTCACCAAGCTCGGACTGCGCGACCGCGTCCAGGCCGTCGTCTACGCCTACCGGCGGGGCCTGGTCACCTGAGACCCCGCGCCCCGCGGTTCAGCCCTGCAGACGACGGCGCATCTGCGTCAGGCGCCGGTCGTAGTGCAAGTGGTACCAGACCATCCACGTCATGGAGACGACCGCGGCGGCCAGCATCCAGCCGCCGGCGGCCACCGCCCCGGAGGCGAGCCACAGGGCCGCGGTGCCGAAGAAGATCACGGCGAGGAGGGGGAGCGCCCACCAGCGGTGGCGCCGCAGCCGCCGCTGGCGGGAGTCGACCAGCGCCGCCAGCGCCCGCCGTCGCGCGGGCTCCTCGGGCGGCGGCGCGCCCTTGAGGATCTGCCGCTCCATGACGGGTACGTCGTCCGGTTCGGTACCGGTGGCGCGGGCGTCGCGGTTGCGGCGCCGTCGTACCAGCCACACGACGAAACAGCTCGTCAGCGCCGCGCTCACGAGGGCCGGCAGCCATCCCGAGGCCCCGTTCAGGGCCATGCGGGTCACGAGCCCGATGACCAGGACCATCAGGCCCATCACCCATAACTTGTCCTGCCACCGCCGCTCGGGGCGGCCGTCCCGTCGCTCGATGCTCGCCATGTCCACCTTCCGGCCGGTCGAAGTAGCCGATGACTCGGGGTGACCCTCCGGGTACCCGCCCGAAGGTCCGGGACACTTCGGCGGGGACCGAAGCAACGGGACCGTAGCGTCGGGGACATGAGCGACACGAACACCGCCACCGAGACCCTCGCGCCCGCCGACGCCGTCACCGGCATGGTCGACCACGTCCTCGCCCTGGCCACCACCTGGACCGGCTGGGACGGGGAACCCGCCCACGTCGACGACCGGGTCTACACCCCGCACAAGGCCGTCCGGCGCGTCACCGACCACCTGATCGACCATCTCGCGGAGCTGGAGGCGCGGTTGGCGGGGGAGCCGCCGCAGCCCGACCACTGGCACGCCTCCGGCATCACGACGGACGCGGACCGCGCGCCGTTCACCCGGGAGGATCTGGAGGAGGCCCGCAGCCGCCTCACCCGGCTCGCCCGGATCTGGGCCAACCGCCTCGACGCGCTCACCGGCGAACAGCTCGACCACTCGCCCGGCGAGGGCTGGAGCTTCCGCGAACTCGCCACGCACGTCGCGGAGTCCGCGTACTACGCCGACGCCGTGGGAGACCTGTCGTGACCGCCTTCGCCGACCTGCACCGCGAGGGGGAGCCCCTGCTGCTGCCGTGCGCCTGGGACCACGCCTCGGCGCTGCTGCTCGCCGGCCAGGGCTTCGCGGCCGTCGGCACCACCAGCCTGGGTGTCGCGGCGGCGCACGGACTGCCCGACGGGGCGTCGGCGACCCGCGAGGAGACGCTCCGGCTGGCTCGAGACCTGGGATCGGCGCCGTTCCTCCTCTCCGTCGACATGGAGAGCGGCTTCAGCGACGAGCCCGACGAGGTCGCGGAGCTGGCACGGCGGTTGGCGGCCGCCGGCGCCGTCGGCGTCAACCTGGAGGACGGCCTCGGCCCCGTCGACCGGCACGCGGCGAAGATCGCCGCGGTCAGGGCGGCGGCCCCCGGCCTCTTCGTCAACGCCCGCACCGACACGTACTGGCTCGGCGACGGCGAGGGGACGTCACGGCGCCTCGACGCCTACCGGCAGGCGGGCGCCCACGGCCTCTTCGTCCCCGGGGTGGCCGACCCGCGCACGATCTCCGCGCTGGTCCGGCGGCTCGACGTCCCCCTCAACGTCCTCTGGACACCGGCCGGCCCCTCCCTGCCGCACCTCACCGACCTCGGGGTGCGCCGGGTGAGTCTGGGCTCGCTGCTGTACCGGCGCGCGCTCGGCGCCGCCCTGGACGCCGTGGCCGACATCCGGTCCGGGCGGGCTCCCGGCGGAACGGTGCCGAGCTACGACGACGTGCGAAAGCTGGGTAGTTGACCCCCTGGAGTGTCGCTCTGTGTGAAGCTGTCCCCATGGATCACCCGCGTGATGAAGTCAGGGCCAGGCTGCAGACCGATCGCCCGCACTCCGCCCGTGTCTGGAACTACCTGCTGGGCGGCAAGGACAACTACCCCGTCGACAGCCAGGTCGGCGACGTCATCCTGTCGACCTTCCCGGAGTTCGCGGCCGTCGCACGGCTGCAACGGAAGTTCCTGGGGCGCGCCGTGCGCTTCCTGGTCGAGGAGGCCGGCATCCGCCAGTTCCTCGACATCGGCACCGGCCTGCCCACCGCGGACAACACCCACGAGCTGGCCCAGCGCATCGCGCCGGAGAGCCGCATCGTCTACGTCGACAACGACCCCCTCGTCCTGACGCACGCCGAGGCGCTGCTCACCAGCAGCGAGGAGGGGGCCTGCGCCTACATCGACGCCGACGTGCGCGACCCCGACCGGATCCTCGCCGAGGCCGCCAAGACCCTGGACTTCGACCGGCCCATCGGCCTGACCATGCTGGGCATCATGGGGCAGGTCGCCGACGAGGAGCGGCCCGGCGAGCTGGTCGCCCGGCTGGTGGCGGCACTGCCGCCGGGCAGCTACCTCGCCCTGAGCGACGGCACGAACAGCAACCCCGCGCTCAACACGGCCGTCGAGACCTACAACGGGCAGTCGGCCAACACCTACCACCTCCGCTCCCCGCAGGAGATCGCCGGCTACTTCGCCGGGCTCGACCTCGTCGAACCCGGTGTGGTCGCGACCGCCTCCTGGCGCCCGGACGGCATCCCGTCCACGGAGTCCACCGCCGAGGTCGCCGTGTCCGGCGTCGCACTCAAGGCCTGAGCGGGCGCCCGGTCAGCCGCCGGACGGCCAGTGCTCCAGCGCGACGTGCAGCGCGTCCACGGCCCTGTCCCACGACGCCTGGACGTCCCGCGGGGCGCCGAAGGCCCCGGCGGCCTCCAGGGCGCAGTAGCCGTGGAAGGTACTGCGCAACAGGCGTACGGCGTCGGTGAGATCGGGCTCGTCGAGGCCGTACGCGCGCAGCATCCCGTAGGTGATCTCCGCGGTGCGGCGCAGCGCGGGGGAGTCGGCGGCGACAGGCCGGTCGACCCGGATCTGGGTCGCGGCGTACCGGCCGGGGTGGCTCAGCGCGTACGCCCGGTACGCGCCGGCGAAGGCGGCCAGCGCCTCCTTGCCGGCCCGCCCGGCGACCGCCTCCGCGATCTCCTCGATCAGCTCGCCGCCCGCCAGCAGTGCCATCCGAACGCGCAGATCCCGCAGAGAGCGGACGTGGGTGTACAGGCTCGCGTCCTTCACCCCCAGGCGCCGGGCCAGCGCGGAGACGGTGACGCTCTCGAAACCCGTCTCGTCGGCGAGGTCGGCGGCGGCCGCGACGACGCGCTCGGTCGTGAGGCCGGCTCGGGGCATGGGTCCACCTCTCCGGCGGGTGCGCGTGCTTCGCGGGGTTTCCAGCCCGCATCCTAGGACAGGCGCGGGTCCGCGCCCCGGCCGACCGGCCCGCACGCACCGGCCTCCCGGATCTCTCGCGAAGGCGCGGCGGCTGTGGCAGATTGACCGGCATGGACCCGTCGACGATGAGCACCGAGCAGCGCAACGAGCTCAACCGCCAGGTCGCCGAGCAGTTCCGCGCGCAGCGGGGCAGCGGGAAGATCGGCGAGATGATGCACGCCGACCGGATGCTCCTGCTCACCCACACCGGGGCCCGCAGCGGCACGCGCCGCACCACCCCGATGGGCTTCTGGCGGCTCGACGGCGACCGCGTGACCGTCGTCGCCTCCAACATGGGGGCGCCGCGGCACCCGGACTGGTTCCACAACGTCGTGGCCCACCCCGACGTCACCGTCGAACTCGGCCCGGACGCCTATCCGGCCGTCGCCACCGTCCTGGACGCACCCGAACGCGACCGGCTGTGGCCGCTGCTGCTCGAACAGGCGCCGTTCTTCGCCCAGCACCAGGAGCAGGCCGGCCGCGCCATCCCCCTGGTGGAGCTCCGCCGCACCGCCGGCTGACCGCCGACCGCCCGCCTCAGCCGGCCAGCACCCCGCGCACGAACGCGTTGGTGAACTTGCCCCGCGGGTCCAGGTCCGCGACGAGCCCCCCGAAGTCGCCGAGCCGCGGATACCGGGCGCGCAGCACGGCCGGTGGAGTGGTGAACACCTTCCCCCAGTGCGGCCGGGCGCCGAACCCGTCCAGCGCCGCCTCCACCCGCCGCACCACCGGCAGCACCGCCTCCGTGTCCGCCACCCAGGTGAAGTGCACGGCCACCGTGTCCCGCCCGTACGCGGGGCTCAGCCACTGCTCGTCGGCGGCGACCGTGCGGACCTCGCAGGTCTGGAGCACCGGCGCGACACCGTCCCGTATCGAGGCCAGCGCGCGCAGGGCGTCCACGGCGTGCTCGCGCGCCATCAGGTACTCCGACTGGAGCTCGTCGCCGCTGCTGGGCACGAACTCCGCGCGGAAGTGCGGCAGCCGCTCGTGCCAGGGCCCCGCCACCCCGAACTGGTCGGTGCAGTTCACCGCGGGCATCCCCGGCACCGGATGCATCTTCCCGACGGCCGGCGTCGCCCACGGGAAGCCGGGCAGCGGCCGGTCGGTGCGCCGCTTGAGCCACACCTGCCGGAAACCCGGCGCCCGCCAGTCCGTGAACAGGCTCACGCTGTACGCCGCCGCCATCACCGTGTCGAAGCCCGGGCCGTCCACGGCGGCCGGCGGCAGCTCGGTGAAGACGTGCTGCTCGACCTCGTACGCCGGCTCCAGGTCCAGGGTGAGGGCGGTCACGACGCCGAGCGCGCCGAGCGAGGTGACCGCGCCGCCGAACCGTTCCTCCCCGCGTGCCAGGGTCAGCGCCGAGCCGTCCGCCGTGACCAGTTCCACCTCGCGCACCGCCGACGCCAGCGGCCCGTTGCCCACGCCGGAGCCGTGCGTGCCGGTCGCCACCGACCCGGCGACCGAGATGTGCGGCAGCGAGGCCATGTTCGGCAGGGCCAGTCCGCGCGCGTGCACCAGCCGGGCCAGCTCCGCGTACCGGACGCCGCCGCCCACCCGCACCGTGCGGGCGGCCGTGTCCACGTCCACCTCGGGCGGCAGTGCGGCCAGGGAGAGCAGCGCCCCCTCGGCGCCCGGGTCGGCGATCCCGTTGAAGGAGTGCCCGCTGCCCAGCACCCGCACCCGCGGGCTGCGCGCCACCGCGCTCCGCAACTCCTCAACCGACCGCGGCCGCAGCAGTTCGCCGGCCCGGTATGTGATGTTGCCGGCCCAATTGGTCACGGCGGTGACGGTCATACCGCAGCCCTCCCGAAGCTCCACGAGGACCAGGAGTCCTCCCGCCGGAAACCTACCTGGCGCGCCGGGAGGGGCCCCGGGCGGCCGGACGTCCGGCCGGGGGCATACCGTGAGAAGTCGAACGCCTGAGCCGGGAGGAGACAACGGGATGGACAGCCGTACCGCGCTGGTCGAGGATCTGATGGAGCGGTTCCCGCACGTGCCGCGCGAGGCCGTCTTCAAGGAGGACCTCCTTCGGGGCGGTGTGGCCTTCGACCCCTCCGCGCTGAGTGACAACGAGGACGGCGAGGTCAAGCCGAAGTCGTACTTCATCTTCTCCTTCGACCACGGCACCCTGCCCGAGCTGGGCGAGGCCGCGCTGCGCCGCCCGCCCGAGGAGATCATCCTCACCGGCGGCCCCTACGACCTGCGCCGCACGGTGGTCTCGGTCCGCGTGAACCCGGCCTCCCCCTACCGCGTCGCCGCCGACGAGCACGGCCAGCTCGGTCTCTACCTCGACGGCGGGCGGATCTCCGACGTCGGCGTGCCGCCGATGCCCGAGTACTACCGGCACACCCTCTCCAACGGGAAGTCGGTCATGGAGGTGGCCCCGACCATCCAGTGGGGCTACCTGATCTACCTGACCGTCTTCCGGGTCTGCCAGTACTTCGGCGCCAAGGAGGAGTGCCAGTACTGCGACATCAACCACAACTGGCGCCAGCACAAGGCGGCCGGACGCCCCTACACGGGCGTGAAGGACGTCGAGGAGGTGCTGGAGGCCCTCGAGATCATCGACCGCTACGACACGGCGAAGACCTCCACCGCCTACACCCTCACCGGCGGCGCCATCACCAAGACCGTCTCCGGACGCGACGAGGCCGACTTCTACGGCCACTACGCCAAGGCCATCGAGGAGCGCTTCCCCGGCCGCTGGATCGGCAAGGTCGTCGCCCAGGCCCTGCCCAAGGCGGACGTGCAGCGCTTCAAGGACTACGGCGTGCAGATCTACCACCCCAACTTCGAGGTGTGGGACGAGTACCTGTTCAAGATGTACTGCCCCGGCAAGGAGCGCTACGTCGGTCGCGACGAGTGGCACCGGCGCATCCTCGACTCCGCCGACGTCTTCGGCGCGCGCAACGTCATCCCGAACTTCGTCGCGGGCGTGGAGATGGCCGAGCCCTTCGGCTTCAAGACGGTCGACGAGGCCATCGCGTCCACCACCGAGGGCCTGCGCTTCTTCATGTCGCACGGCATCACGCCCCGCTTCACCACCTGGTGCCCCGAGCCCACCACACCGCTGGGCAAGGCCAACCCGCAGGGCGCGCCGCTGGAGTACCACATCCGGCTGCTCCAGGCCTACCGGCAGACGATGGAGGACTTCGGCCTGTCCTCGCCCCCCGGCTACGGCCCGCCCGGCGCCGGCAACGCGGTCTTCTCCGTCAGCTCCTTCATGGACAGCCTGCCGGCGGACGAGCCCGTCCAGGCCTGACCCGACGAGCTCCGGGGGGCCGAACCGGGACGACGACCCGGCCCGGCCCCCCCCGGACACGTCCCCATCGTCCAGCCGGGGTGGGGACCCTAGTGCGCGCGACCTCGTGCACGGCGCCATTCATGGCGAAGCGGAAAAGCGATGGCGTCCGGAGGGCGTGCCCCTCTATGGTTGCGGCGTGAACACGCGGCGCCGGTCGGCTGCCGCGGTCGGCTCGATCGAGGACGGAGGTGTGACCGATGGCCGTGTCTGTGACGGGTGCTTGCCGCACCCACGAGTCCGTCCACTCCACCTCCCCGGCCGCCGGCTGACCTCACCTCACTTCTCCGCCGCGCCCGCACCTGCACCGGTGCGCGCGGCCGCCGGGGCCACCCTTCGAAGGGTCACCCTTGACTTCCACCTCCGCTTTCTCCGCCCACTCCGCCCTGGCTCCCTACGGCTGGGACGAGGACTGGGCCGACGCGTTCGCCCCCCACGCGGCCGAAGGGCTGCTGCCCGGCCGCGTGGTCCGGGTCGACCGCGGCCAGTGCGACGTCGTCACCGCCGACGGAGTACTGCGCGCCGACACCGCGTTCGTCACCCCGCACGACCCGCTGCGCGTCGTCTGCACCGGTGACTGGGTCGCCGTCGAACCGGACGGCAACCCGCGCTACGTCCGCACGTACCTGCCACGCCGCACCGCCTTCGTGCGCTCCACCTCCTCCAAGCGGTCCGAGGGCCAGATCCTCGCGGCCAACGTCGACCACGCCGTGGTCGCCGTGTCGCTGGCCGCCGAGCTCGACCTCGCCCGGATCGAACGGTTCCTCGCGCTCGCCTGGGAGTCCGGGGCACAACCCGTGGTCGTCCTCACCAAGGCCGACCTGGTCACCGACCCGGTGACCCTGGCGTACCTCGTCCAGGACGTCGAGACGGCCGCCCCGGGCGTGCCGGTGCTGTCCGTCAGCGCCGCGCACGGCGAGGGGCTGGACGTCCTCGCCGCCGTCGTCGCCGGCGGCACGGCCGTGCTCCTCGGACAGTCCGGCGCGGGCAAGTCCACTCTCGCCAACGCGCTGCTCGGCGAGGACGTGATGGACGTCCGGGCCACCCGGGACGTCGACGGCAAGGGACGCCACACCACCACCACCCGCAACCTCCTCGCCCTGCCCGGCGGGGGAGTGCTGATCGACACCCCGGGGCTGCGGGGCGTCGGGCTCTGGGACGCCGGCGACGGGGTCGGACAGGTCTTCGCCGAGATCGAGGAGCTGGCGCGGCGGTGCCGGTTCCACGACTGCGCCCACGAGAGCGAGCCGGGCTGCGCCGTCCTCGCCGCCGTCGACGGCGGCGAGCTGTCCGAGCGGCGGCTGGAGAGCTACCGCAAACTGCTGCGGGAGAACCAGCGCATCGTCGCCAAGACCGACGCCCGGCTGCGGGCCGAGATCCGCAAGGAGTGGAAGCGCCGCGGCGCCATCGGGAAGGCGGCGATGGAGGCCAAGCGGGGACGCGCCCGGTAGCGGCCCCCGCACGGCCCCGCGCCACGGCCTCCCACACGATGTCCGATTTCCGCCAGCCCGGCCCGCCGGACTGGCGGAGACTGGACGGTGTGACGGAGAACCCGAGGCACCCCGAACACCTCCCGGACGAGGACAGCCGGTACGAGGCCGTCCGCAGCCGTGACGCCCGGTTCGACGGGGCGTTCTTCTTCGCCGTAGAGACCACCGGCATCTACTGCCGGCCGAGCTGCCCGGCCGTCACGCCGAAGCGGCGCAACGTGCGGTTCTTCGCGACGGCCGCCGCCGCGCAGGGCTCCGGGTTCCGGGCCTGCCGGCGGTGCCGCCCGGACGCCGTTCCGGGCTCGGCCGACTGGAACGTGCGCGCCGACGTCGTCGGCCGGGCCATGCGGCTCATCGGCGACGGCGTCGTCGACCGCGAGGGCGTCGCCGGACTCGCCGGCCGGCTGGGCTACAGCGCCCGCCAGGTCCAGCGCCAGCTCACCGCCGAGCTCGGCGCCGGACCCGTGGCCCTGGCCCGCGCCCAGCGGGCACACACCGCGCGCGTCCTGCTCCAGACCACCGGCCTGCCCGTCACCGAGATCGCCTTCGCCTCGGGATTCGCCAGCGTCCGCCAGTTCAACGACACGATCAGGGCCGTGTACGCGGCCACCCCGAGCGGCGTCCGCGCCGCCGCCCCGGCCCGCGACCGGGCCACCCGGGCGGCCACCCCGTCCGCCGGCATCCCGCTGCGGCTCGCCCACCGCGGCCCCTACCGCGCCGGACCCGTCTTCGACCTGCTCCAGCGCGAGGCGGTCGCCGGGATCGAGGAGGTGAGCGGCCCGCCCGGCCGCCGCGTCTACCGGCGCACCCTGCGCCTGCCCTACGGCACCGGGATTGTCGCCGTCGAGGAACGGCCCGGCCGCCCGGGGACCGGCAGCGGCGGCTGGCTGGACGCCCGCCTGCACCTCACCGACCTGCGCGACCTGACCACCTCCGTGCAGCGGCTGCGACGGCTGTTCGACCTCGACGCCGACCCGTACGCCGTCGACGAGCGGCTCGGCGCCGATGCCCGGCTCGCCCCGCTGGTCGCCGCCCGCCCCGGACTGCGCTCACCGGGCACCGCCGACCCCGACGAGCTCGCCGTGCGCGCCCTCGTGGGACGGACGGAGGCCGAGCGGCTGGTCCAGCGGTACGGCAAGGCACTCGACGCGCCCTGCGGCGCCCTGACCCACCTCTTCCCGGAACCGGCCGTCCTCGCCGGGGCCGAGCTGCACGGCGCCCCCGGTGCCCTCGCCGCCGCCCTCGCCGACGGCGCCGTGCGCCTGGACCCGGGCGCCGACCGGGACGACGCCGAGCACGCGCTGCTCGCCGTGCCCGGGGTGGACGCCCGTACGGCCGCCGTCATCCGCACCCGCGCCCTCGGCGACCCCGACGTCGCCCCGCCCGGCCCCGCCGTCCCCGACACCTGGCGCCCCTGGCGCTCGTACGCACTGAACCACCTGCGCGCAGCAGGAGAGTGGGAGCAGCAATGACCACCACGGCCACCTCCGTCACGTACTGGAGCGAACTCGACAGCCCCGTCGGCAGGCTCCTGCTCACCGCCGGCCCGGACGGGGCGATCACCTCCCTGTCCGTGCCCGGGCAGAAGGGCGGCCGCAGCGTCCAGGACGGCTGGCGGCACGACGCCGGGCCGTTCCGGGAGGCCGCGGCGCAGCTCGCCGCCTACTTCGCCGGGGAGCCGGTGGAGTTCCGGCTGCCGCTGCGCGCCGAGGGCACCGCCTTCCGGGAGCGCGTGTGGGCCGCCCTGGACACCGTGCCCCGCGGGACGACCACGACGTACGGCGAGATCGCCGCGCGCATCGGCGCACCCCGTCCCGCGGTGCGCGCCGTCGGCGGTGCGATCGGCGCGAACCCCCTGCTGATCCTGCGCCCCTGTCACCGCGTGATCGGCGCCGACGGCTCCCTGACCGGGTACGCGGGCGGCCTGGACCGCAAGACGCGGCTGCTCACCCTGGAGGGTGTCCGGCTCCGGGTTCCGTAACCGACGGCCGGCGTGGGTCCGGGCGGGAATGTTCGTGATGCCACACGGCGGGCCGATAAACCGCATTCAACTGATTGTCACTGCTTCGAGGTGAGCATCTCGTCTCCCCGGCGGACGGGGCCGGTCCAGGGGCTAGCTTCGGCACGTGGAGGGATTGCCGTGATCCCTCCACCCGTTGCCCACCCCTCCCTGTCTCCCGGCCGGCGCACCCGTGTGCGCCGGGCGCCCCGTCGTGCAAGGAGAAAGCCCCTCGATGTCCCTCGACAGCATCCCGGAAGCCCGGACCGCGTCCGGCGCGCCGCAGCAGTCCCTGAGCACCGCCGCCGCCCGCAACCTCGCCACCACCACTGCGGATCGCGGACCGCGTCCGCTCCCGCGTGTGCGACATGCTCGACACCCCCTTCGACAAGGGCAGCGTCACCGCCTCGTGGGAACAACGAGTCGACCATGTACGTCGACCTCCACGACCTGTTCGCCGAGCACTCCCGCTTCCTGAAGGCCGGCGGCCGGTACGTGACGATCACCGGCTGCTGGAACCCCCGCTACGGCCAGCCGTCGAAGTGGGTCTCCCGGATCAACGCCCACTTCGAGTGCAACATCCACTCCCGGCGCGAGTACCTGCGCGCCATGGCCGACAACCGGCTGGTGCCGCACACCATCGTCGACCTCACCCCGGACACCCTGCCCTACTGGGAGCTGCGGGCCACGTCCTCGCTGGTCACCGGCATCGAGGAGGCGTTCATCGAGTCGTACCGCGACGGCTCCTTCCAGTACGTCCTGATCGCGGCCGACCGGGTGTGAGCCCGGCCTCGCGGGGCCGGGTCCCCACCGTCGGACCCGGCCCCGCGAGGTGCGGCCCGGCCGGCGCCGGCCGGCGCGAGGCACCTAGCCGGCCAGCACGGCCCCGAGCCACGCGCCGGTCACCAGCAGGCACGCGAACAGCTCCGTCAGCACGCTCGTGCCGCCCGAGCGCATCGCGGTCCGCAGGGCCGCCACCGCCTCGCCGTGCCGGCCCAGCCGCAGCCGTTCGGCCAGGTAGATGCCGCCCATGAAGCCGGGGATCGCCCCGATCACGGGGACCAGCACGAAGCCGAGGAACGCCCCGGCACCCGCGTACGCGGCCATGCGGTGGGTGACCTCGTCCGAGCGCGGCGAGCGGGCGGGCAGCGTCCAGCGCACCGCCCGGGACAGGAGCAGCACGGCCGTCGAACCCACCAGGACGAACCAGGAGACCGGCTGCGGATCCTTCAGCGACCACCACAGGACCCCGGCCCACACCAGCCACGACCCCGGCATGCCGGGCAGCAGCACGCCGCACAGCCCGAGCAGAATGACCAGGCCGGACAGCAGGAGGTCCCACGCTCCCATCTGTCCAGGGTGCAGGAGGTCCGCCCGGTCCGCAGATCCGCGCGCCGAGCGCGCTCCGCGCGGGTCCGTCAGCGGGTCCGGGACACCCAGCCCCGCTCGTACGCGTGCCAGCCCAGTTGCAGCCGGGTCGTCACCCCGGTCAGCTCCATCAGCCGCTTGACCCGGCGCTGCACCGTCCGCAGCCCCAGGTCGAGCTGCTTGGCGACGCTCGCGTCGGTCAGGCCGGCCAGCAGCAGGGAGAGTATCTCCAGATCGGTGCCGTCGGGTCCGTCGGGACCGTGCTCCGTCACACCCGCCGCGCCGAGCCGCAGCGGCAGCGCCTCCCGCCACACCGAGTCGAACAGGCCCGACAACAGCTCCAGCAGCCCGCTGGCGTGCACGACCAGCGCGGCCGGTTCCGCGGAGTGCGCGGTGAGCGGCACCAGGGCGAGCGCCCGGTCGGCGATCACCAGCTTGGTCGGCACCCGGTCCACCACCCGCACCTGCTCGTCACGGCCCAGCGCGGCGGTGAGCTCGGTGATGCCGGTCGGCGCGTCCAGGACCGACCGTTCGACCACCACCCGGTAGCGGACCCCGCGCTCGGTGGCCTGCTCCTCCGCGTCGTTCTCCATGCCGGTGACGGCGACGGGCCTGCCGGTGACCAGCGCGCACACCTCCTCGCTCGCGCCGAGCTGGAGCTGCAGGAAGCGCCGCGCCACCGCCGCCGCGCCGATCACCACCTCGACCAGGTCGTGCACCGCCGGTTCGCCCGCCGCCACCCGGTACTCCTCGGCCAGCAGCGCCGCCGCCACCTCCGCCCGGTCCAGCTCGTGCCGCTGCTGGGTGAGCAGCGCGCCCAGCGCCACGCCCGGCGGCGCGGCGACCCAGCGGCCGGGCCGGGCCGAGGACTGGGCCACCAGACCGTTCTGTTCCAGCCGCCGCAGCGCGCGCTCCGTGTCCTGCTCGCCGAGCGCCAGTCTCCGCGCCAGATCGGGCACGTCGGCCGCCCCCACGGACACCAGCGCCCGGTAGGCCGACTCGTGCGTGTCCTCCAGCCCCAGCACTCCCAGCATCAGGCGCCGCCCCTCCCCGAAGATCACCCGCATTCTGCCGTGCCGGCCCATGGCGGAAAACAGCCACGGCACAAACCCGCCTCCGGACATCATCGCCGTACCGCGGGGCACTCTGCCAAGGTGGCGTCGCCGGGCGGTCCTCCCGTGGGGGGTGGGGCCGCCCGGCCACCCCGTCCGCCCCACCGTTCGCCTCCGTCACGCGACACTCCCTCCGGCGCGCGACGGCCCGGCGGATTTTCCCGATGCCCCGTTTTCATCCGGCCCCATCGGTGGACAATCGGGAGCATGAGCCAGCAGGGGGGAAGGCCCACCGGTCCCGAGGACGACTGGTGGGGGCAGCTGTACGACGACTCCACCGGCGACACCGGCCCCACGGCCGCGCCCGATTCCCTGGACGACCGGTACGCCTCGGCCGCGGGGACGGTGGGCCGGCCCGAGGGGGACCCGGGCGGGGAGCCCCCGGCCGACGACCGGCCGCCCTGGTGGGCGGCACCGGAACGCCGGGACGTCCCGGAACCACGCGGCCACCGCGGGCAGCGGAGCGTCCCCGGCCCCTGTACCCGCGCCGCGGCCGGGGCGACCGGCGCGGACGGCGCCGCGACGGACTCCCGGCCCGGTGCGGACAACCTCCGCGCCGCGGGGCCGCCGCGCGACCTGCCCGCCCCGGAGGTCCCGCCGCCACCGCCTCCGGACACCGCCTCCGCCCTCCCGCCGCCCCCGCCCCAGTTCCTCCCCTCGCTCCCGTCGCGGGCGCGACCGCCCCGCGGCGACGCGAACCGCGTGCCCCGGGCCGCCTCCGACGCGCCCGCGCCCGCGCCCGCCCCGGGTCACGTCGGCTCGGGACCGCCCACCTACGAGGCCGAGCCCACCGCGCTGCCGCCCGCCGACCCCGACGCGCTGGACGGCCTGGTGGCGGACACCGTGCTGGAGGGCGCCCGGTACGGAGCCTGCACGCTGCGGGCCGTCTCCACGCGGGGCGACTCCGCGCGCCACCGGGGAGACCCGCGCCGCGACGCACTGCTGGTCGCCCGGTTCGGCGCGGGGGAGCAGGCACTGGTCCTGGTGGCGATGGCCACCGGCGACCGCGCGACGGCCGGGACGCACCGTGCCGCCGCCCAGGTCTGCCGGTGGATCGGCCGGGCCGTCGGCCGCAGCCACGCCCGCCTCGCCGAGGACCTGCGCGCCGCCCGGCGCGGCGACCTGAAGTCCGGCCTGCACCGTCTCACCGACCGCAGTCTCGGACGGCTCCGGGCCGAGGCCGCCGAACAGGGCCTCGCCCCGCACGAGTACGCGGCCGGCCTGCGCTGCCTGCTGCTGCCCGCCGCCCCCGAGTGCCGCACCCGCGTGTTCTTCGGCGTCGGGACGGGCGGACTGTTCCGGTTGCGCGACGGCGTCTGGCAGGACCTCGAACCGCGCTCCGGCGAGGTCACCGGCGACCCCGTCGTCGGCTTCGGCTCCCCGCCGAGCCAGACGCCCCACGGCGACCGGCTCACCATGGACCTCGGCGTCACCGCACCGGCCGGCCCCCACGCCACAGGTCCCAGCGAGCCGTCCCGCGAGCCGTTCCGCTTCCGTGCCTCCGTAGCCCGGCCGGGTGACGTGCTGCTGATGTGCAGCACGGGCCTGGCCGAGCCGCTGCGCGGCGAGCGCGAGCTGGGCGAACTCCTCGCGCGGCGATGGGCCGACGCCGAACCGCCCGGCCTCGCCGCGTTCCTCGCCGACAGCGGGGCCGGGGTCGAGGGCTACGCCGACGACCGTACGGCCGCCGCCGTTTGGGAGGCGTGACGCCGCGCGCTGTGCCTCCATGGACCCATGGCCAAACAGAACGTCGCGGAACAGTTCGTCGACATCCTCACCCGTGCCGGAGTGGAACGCCTCTACGGAGTCGTGGGCGACAGCCTCAACCCGATCGTGGACGCGGTGCGCCGCCATCCGGGCATCGACTGGGTGCACGTGCGGCACGAGGAGACCGCCGCCTTCGCCGCAGGCGCGGAGGCCCAGATCACCGGGAAACTGACCGCCTGCGCGGGCTCCTGCGGCCCCGGCAACCTCCACCTCATCAACGGGCTTTACGACGCCCACCGCTCCATGGCCCCGGTCCTCGCCCTCGCCTCGCAGATCCCGTCCAGCGAGATCGGCCTCGGCTACTTCCAGGAGACCCACCCCGAGCAGTTGTTCCGCGAGTGCAGTCACTACTGCGAGCTGATCTCCAGTCCCCAGCAGATGCCCCGGCTGCTGCACACCGCCGTCCAGCACGCCATCGGCCGCTCCGGCGTCAGCGTGGTCTCCCTGCCCGGCGACGTCGCCGGGCAGCCCGCCCCGGAGAAGGCCGTCGAGACCGCCCTGGTCACCTCGCGGCCGACCGTCCGCCCCGGCGACGAGGAGATCGACCGGCTGGTGCGGCTGATCGACGACGCCGACAAGGTCACCCTGTTCTGCGGCAGCGGCACGGCGGGCGCCCACGCCGAGGTCATGGAGTTCGCCGGCCGGATCAAGGCGCCCGTGGGCCACGCGCTGCGCGGCAAGGAGTGGATCCAGTACGACAACCCGTACGACGTCGGCATGAGCGGGCTGCTCGGGTACGGCGCCGCCTACGAGGCCACCCAGGAGTGCGACCTGCTGCTCCTGATCGGCACCGACTTCCCGTACAACGCCTTCCTGCCCGACGACGTGCGGATCGCCCAGATCGACGTGCGGCCGGAGAACCTCGGCCGGCGGTCCAAGCTGGACCTCGCGGTGTGGGGCGACGCGCGGGAGACCCTGCGCTGTCTGATCCCCCGGGTGAAGGAGAAGACGAACCGTCGCTTCCTCGACCGGATGCTGAAGAAGCACGCGGACGCGCTGGAGGGCGTCGTCAAGGCGTACACCCGCAAGGTCGACAAGCACGTGCCGATCCATCCCGAGTACGTCGCCGCCGTGCTGGACGAGGTCGCCGACGACGACGCGGTCTTCACCGTCGACACCGGCATGTGCAACGTCTGGGCCGCTCGCTACATCTCGCCCAACGGCCGGCGCCGCATCATCGGCTCCTTCTCGCACGGCTCGATGGCCAACGCGCTGCCGATGGCGATCGGCGCCCAGCTCCCCGACCGGCGCCGGCAGGTCGTCTCGATGTCCGGCGACGGCGGGTTCACCATGCTGATGGGCGACTTCCTCACCCTCGTCCAGCAGGACCTGCCGGTGAAGGTCGTCGTGTTCAACAACTCCTCGCTCGGCATGGTCGAACTGGAGATGCTGGTGGCGGGCCTGCCCTCGCACGGCGTGGCCAACCGCAACCCCGACTTCGCCGCCGTCGCCGAGGCCTGCGGTGCCTTCGGGGTGCGGGTGGAGAAGCCGAAGGAGCTGGCCGGGGCGCTGAAGGCGGCCTTCAAGCACAAGGGCCCCGCCCTGGTCGACGTCGTCACCGACCCCAACGCCCTGTCCATCCCGCCGAAGATCAGCGCCGACATGGTCACCGGCTTCGCCCTGTCCGCCTCGAAGATCGTCCTGGACGGCGGGGTGGGACGGATGCTCCAGATGGCCCGGTCGAACCTGCGCAACGTGCCGCGGCCGTAGGCGCGGGGCCGGCCGCTGGATCGACATGACTGCCCGGGTGCCCATCGGGCAAGGATTCCCCCGTGAACGTGTTCGATCAGTAGAAGGGGAGATGACATCGGCACGCCGACGGGGGACACGGAAAGGAAGACGGTGCCGCAGCTCAGGCGCAGTCTGGGCCGGGCGGACCTGCGGGCGGTGCCCGAGGCCCGCCGGGCGCTGCGCGAGCTGTTGCGGCACTGGGGCGAACCGGGACAGTCGGAGGTCGCGGAGCTGCTCACCAGCGAGCTCGTCACCAACGCGCTCGTGCACACCGACGACGACGCGCTGCTGACCGCCACGGTCTCCGAGCGCGGGCTGCGGGTGGAGGTACGGGACCGCGCCGCCCGGCTGCCCCGGCAGCGCGCCCCGGCACCGGACGAGAGCACCCACGGCAGGGGCCTGGTGCTGGTGCGGTCCCTGGCGGACGCGTGGGGGGTGCGGGCGCACGACGGGGGCAAGGCGGTCTGGTTCGAGCTGGGCGCGGCGGCCGCGTGAACGCCGCAGGGGCGCGACACGCGGTCACGCCCCTGCGGCGGTGCGGCGGCACAGGCCGCCCATGGCGTCCTAGCCGAACTGCTGCTCCAGGTCCTTGAGCTTGCGCTCCAGGGAGTCCAGGCGCGGCAGGGCCTGGGTGTCGTCCTCCGCGGTGAGGTCGACGGTGAGCGGGTCAGCTCCGCTGCGCACGGGCTGCAGCGAGGGAAGCTGGCGTACGGGCAGCTGCTCCGGAGTGGATATGGCAGGCTCCGCGGCAGCCCGTTCGGAGCCGCGCTCCACCTGCTGGACGTCCACCTCGACCTGCCGGCCGCCGCGGCCGGGGAAACCCCGGTGGCCGTGGCCCCGGCTGATCGCCTTCAACTGGGCCCGCTCCAGGCGCTCCTGCTCGCGGCGCCGCTGGCGGGTCTCCTCCTTCTGACGCCGGTCGTCGCGCACTTCCTCGACGGCCTCGTCCAGGCTGCGCACGCCCTCGAGGAGCATCAGCGACCAGGCGCGGTAGGTCTCCCGGGGGGCCCGCAGCCAGCGGACCATGCGGATCTGCGGCAGCGGACGCGGCACCAGGCCCTGCTCGCGCAGCGCGGCCCGGCGGGTCTGCTTCAGCGCCCGGTCGAACAGCACCGCCGCCGACAGGGACATGCCGGCGAAGAAGTGCGGGGCGCCCGCGTGGCCCAGGCCCCGGGGCGCGTGCACCCAGTTGAACCAGGCGGCGGCGAACGCGAAGGCCCACACGAGTATCCGGGAGCCGAGCGCCGCGTCACCGTGGCTGGCCTCGCGCACCGCGAGCACGGAGCAGAACATCGCCGCCCCGTCGAGGCCGAACGGGACCAGGTACTGCCAGCCGTCGCTCAGGCCGAGGTTCTGCTCGCCGAAGCCGACCAGTCCGTGGAAGGAGAGGGCCGCGGCGACCGCGGCGCAGCAGAAGAGCAGCACGTAGGAGAAGGTGCCGTAGAGGGCCTCCTTGCGCCTGCGGCGCTCCTCGGCACGCTCCCACGAGTCGTCCGCGCCCGCGTCCTTCCCCGAGGAGCGCTTGCCGCGCGCGAGCACCGCCACCGCCGCCAGCATGCCCAGGAGCAGCACGGCGCCCGGAAGCAGCCAGTTCAGCGATATGTCGGTCAATCTCATCTGGGGTCCCTTGCCTTGGGATAGGGCGTAACGCCCGCCATGGTGGCCCAAACCCGGCAGCCCTCAGGGGGTTTCGGGGCAAGAGGCCGCCGAGGGAGTGAGGGGGGTTGCCCGGGGACGGCGATCTGCTCGAACTGCCGCTTGAGGGACGGGAGTTGAGTTCGAATAAGGATACCCGTACGGGTGGTTCCGCGGAAAGTTCCCGCGGCAGGTGGGGAAGTTGTGAAACGTCGTGCGGACGTCGCGGGAACCGGCCCGGGTGATCTTAGCGGAGCGGCGCCGGGCCGTCGTACCGCGGGCGGCTCAACCGGCGGTGGCGAGCAGCTTGTTGACGCGGTCCGCGTCGCAGGTGCGCGGGCAGGTGGCGCACGTGTCCTCGGGTCGCAGCGTGTAGAACATGCAGCAGCTCGCCCGGTCCCGGGTGTGCAGCGGTTCGCCGTCCGGTCCGGTCAGCTCCCGGAACGCGGCCTTGCCGACGTACGGTTTGGTCGCCCCCGGCAGCAGCAGCTCCAGTTCCTCGCGCGCCCGCTCCTGTTCGCCGAACAGGTGGGCGACGTACCAGAGGCCCTCGACGACCTCGTCGGTCGCCATGCCCCACAGGGCCCGCCCGCGGCGGCGCATGCGCGGTCCGAACCCGGCCAGCACCGGCTCCAGGTGCTCGGCGACCGCGGCCCGCACCTCGGCCCGCAGCGCCTCCTCGTCGGCGACCACCCGGGCGCCGGGCAGGGCGGCGGCGGGGTCGCCGGGCAGGCAGGCGAAGCCGCTGGGCCGCACGGCCATGCGGCCCAGCGGCAGTCCCGCGGCGGTGCGGTCGAAGGCGACGTGCGCGGCCGGGTAGCGGGGCACCCTGCGGTGCAGGAACCACGGCACCGTGATCAGCAGGCAGGCCGGCCAGGCGTACCGGTGCAGTCCGAAGCTCGCGACCACGTCGGGCCGGGCCCGCTGCCCGTAGTCGCGCACCACCTGGGCGTCGTCCCAGGCGAGGAACGCCTCCAGCTCCGCCCCGCCGGCCGCGAGCGAGGCGGCGGCGACCCAGCCGCCCCCGCCGGGCAGTTCCTCCCCGGCGTCCGGCGCGGTGATGCCCAGTCCCGGCAGGACCTCGGACAGGCGGGCGTAGGAGTCCGCGACGGCCGGGTGGGAGACAGGCATGCGGGACCACCGATCCACGTCAGGGCAACGGATTGCTTGAGGTAAGCCTTACCTTACCCAAGATCTTCGGCAGGGGAAGGGGCGGGTGGTGGACGTAGGGTGCTTGACGGACCGGACGGCGACCCGCCGTCATGACCCCCGATCACCGGCACGCCCAGGAGGAGGACCCGTGGAGCAGAGCACACCCGGCTCCGCCGGGCAGGTCCGGGTGCCCGCCCAGCCCGGCGCCGCGGCCCGGGAACGGGACGGCGCCCCGGACCCGGGCGGGAGCGCGCGCGGTGAGCACACGCACGGCGAACGCCCCCTCGGCCGGCCCCGCGCCCTCGTGCGGCGGTCCTCCGTGCGCGGGCAGGTCCTCGACGCCCTGCGCGCCGCACTGGCCGCCGGGGAGCTGCGCCCCGGCGAGGTCCACTCGGCCCCCGTGCTCGGCGAACGGTTCGGTGTCTCCGCCACCCCCGTGCGCGAGGCCATGCAGCAGCTCGCGCTGGAGGGCGCCGTCGAGGTCGTCCCCAACCGCGGATTCCGCGTCGTCGAGCGGGGCGCCCGGGAACTGGCCGAGCTCGCCGAGGTCCGGGCCCTGCTCGAGGTCCCGGTCCTGCTGCGGCTGGCCCGCACCGTGCCCGCCGAGCGGTGGGCCCGGCTGCGCCCCGTCGCCGAGGCCACCGTCCGGGCCGCGTCCTCCGGATGCCCGGCGACCTACGCCGAGTCCGACCGCGTCTTCCACCGCGAGCTGCTCGCGCTCGGCGGCAACGACCAGCTCGTCCGGATCGCCGGCGACCTGCACCGCCGCGCCCAGTGGCCGCCGGCCGGCGACCCCGCGACGCGGGGCCGGGCCGACCTGATCGCCGACGCGCACGAGCACACGGCGCTGCTGGACGCGCTGATCGCCGGCGACCAGGACGCGGTGCGGGCCCTGGTGGCGGGACACTTCGCCGCCACCCCCTGAGCCGGGCCCGCCCCCGCGGTCCTCCCGCGACCCCTCACGGGACCTCCTGCGACACCTCCCGGGCCCCCTGCTCCCGCGTGCGCCGCCGCGCCGCCGGCTTCCCGCCGGTCCCGCCCGCGCCGCGCGAGGCGCGCCGCCCGGTCCCGCGGCCGTACAGCTCCACGGCGAGCGGGGCGGCGGTGAACACCGACGAGTACGTTCCGACCACCACGCCGATCAGCAGGGCGACGGCGAAGTCGGTGAGCGAGTCCTGGGCGAGCACCGCCAGCGCGGCGAGGATCAGCACCGCGCCCATGCCGGTGTTGACCGTCCGCGGCAGCGTCTGCAGGATCGCCTGGTTCGCGAGCCGGGCGAACGGCGTCCTGCGGTCCTTCCCGAGCAGTTCGCGGACCCGGTCGAACAGGACCACCGAGTCGTTGACCGAGTAGCCGATGACGGTCAGCAGCGCCGCCAGGAACACCCCGTCGATGGGCTTGCCGAGCCAGGCGAACACGCCGACCAGGATGACCACGTCGTGCGCCAGTGCCCCCACGGCCGCGGTCCCGAACAGCCATCGGAAGCGGGCGGCCAGGTACAGCAGCTGGGCGCCGAGGGCCAGCCCCAGGGCGATGAGGGCGTCCCGGCGCAGCTCCTCGCCGAGACTGGGGCCGATCAGCTCGTCGCGGACCTTCTCGGTCTCACCGCCGAGCCCGCCGACCGTCTCGGTGACGGTGGCCGCCTCCGCGTCGGTCAGCTCCTCGGTGCGCACCGTGAGGCCGTTGTCGCCGGAGGACTGCACGACCGCCCGCGGGAAGCCCGCGTCGGCGAGCGCGGTGCGGGCCCGGTCGGGATCGACCTCGGTCGCCGTCGTGTACTCGATGAGCCGTCCGCCGGTGAACTCGATGCCGAAGTCGAGGCCGCGGGC
The DNA here is from genome assembly GCF_056173025.1 of Streptomyces sp. 63XJN7_1_ISO-PGPR-S23-121. Taxonomy (NCBI): domain Bacteria; kingdom Bacillati; phylum Actinomycetota; class Actinomycetes; order Kitasatosporales; family Streptomycetaceae; genus Streptomyces; species Streptomyces sp. 63XJN7_1_ISO-PGPR-S23-121. The sequence goes on from NZ_CM149653.1 coordinate 2,330,856, forward strand.
CACGATGCCCGAGCCGGCCAGCACCAGGACGATGCCGGAGGTGGCCAGCCAGCGGCGCGGCCGGCGCATCAGGAAGGGGTCGCGGCGCAGCAGGGCGTCGCGGACCGGGCCGGTGGTGGAGATGCCCGTGAGGTGCGGGCGGCGGCGCACCGACGGGCGGCTCACGGCGAACTCGGCGAGCACCCGCATGATCACCAGCGCGCTGACCATCGAGGCGAGGACACCGATGCCCAGGGTGACGCCGAAGCCCTTGACCGGACCGGAGGCAAGGAAGAACAGCAGGGCGGCGGCGATGAGCGTGGTGATGTTGGAGTCGGCGATCGCGCTGAAGGCGCTGCGGAAACCGGTGGTCAGCGCCGAACGCGTACTCGGCCGGGTTCGCAGGGCCTGCTCCTCCCGCGCCCGTTCGAACACCAGGACGTTGGCGTCCACCGCCATGCCGATCGCCAGGACGAACCCGGCCAGGCCGGGCAGGGTCAGCGTCGCGCCGACCGCGGCCAGGGCGGCGTAGGAGATGACGCCGTAGCAGAGCAGGGCCACGGTGGCGAGGGCGCCCATGAGCCGGTAGACGACGATGATGAACAGCGCGGTCAGCGCGGTGCCGATGACCGCGGCCCAGGCACCGGCCGAGATGGCGGCGTCGCCGAGGGTGGCGCCGATGGTGCGCTGCTCCACCGTGTCCACCGGCACCGGCAGGGCGCCGCCCTTGACGAGCAGGGCCAGTTCGCGGGCCTCGGCGTCGTCGAAGGAGCCGGTGATCTGCGTGGAGCCGCCGGAGATGCCCGCCCCGCAGGCCACCGAGGGGTCGACCTGCGGCGAGGAGATGATCTTGTCGTCGAGCACGATGGCGACCCGGCGCTGCGGGTCACCGGCCGGGTGGCAGGCGGCCTCGCCGGTCACCCGGGCCCATCGGTCGCTGCCCCGGTCCTTGAAGTCCACGGTGACGTGCCAGCCGGCCCCGTTCTGCTGGTCGAACCGGGCGTCGGCGCCCTTGACGTCCTGACCGGTCAGTCCGGCCGGCGCCAGCCGCAGCGACTGGCCGGACTCGTCCGGCAGGACCCGCTCCTTCGAGGCGTCGGCGGGCCGCTCGGTGCCGCCCCCCGGCGTCTCGGCGGCGCCGAGCACCGCGTGGACGGTGAGCTGTGCGGTGCGGCCCAGCACGTCGGCCGCCTTCTCGGGGTCCTGCACACCCGGCAGCTCGACGACCACACGATTGTCGCCGGAGCGGACGATGCTCGGCTCGGCGACCCCGAGCGCGTCGATCCGGCCGCGCAGCACCTCCACGGTGCGGTCGGTGGCCGCGCGGTCGGCCTTGGCGGTGGACGTGGATCTGGTCTCCAGCACGATCTGGGTGCCGCCGCGCAGATCGAGTCCGAGGCGGACCGGCAGGGTCAGGGCGATGGCCACCGACACGGCGATCACGGCCAGGGCGACCAGCGCACGCAGGCGGAGCGAACGCGACTGCGCGCGGGAACGGGAGCGGGGTCGGGGACGTGAACGTTTCACACGGGCCTCCGGCAGGCACGCCGCGGCGGCGGCCTGCGCGGCCGCGACGGAAGAAGGAAGGGAAAGCAGGAAAAAGGGGAGCGTCAGGTGCCGGAGGGTGCGGGAGGCGCTCGCCCGCGGTCGTGGCGCGTGCGGCCGGGGGAGACGGAGGGGGAGCCGGGTGCCGTCGGGGTCCGTCGCCCGTGGGCGGCCGGGACGGCACCGGTCCCGTGTGCGGTGACGGCGAGGTGGTCCGGTACCGGGGGGCGTTCGCCCAGGTGGTCGTGGCGGGGCCTGGCCTGGGTGGCGCAGGTGCCCGGGCAGCCGTCGTCGTCGTGGAACCCGGCGTCCGGGTGGGGGACGGCCGTGACCGAGTGGACCGGGAGCGGCCCGCCGGGTGCGACGCGGGCGTCCGGCGCGGGCCACGCCGGGACCAGGACCAGCAGGACGGCCAGCAGCACGGTGAACGTCGCCGCGAGCCGTCGGCCGCCGGCGCCGGGACGCGCCGGCCGAGCGGCGGCCCCCGGCGCTCCGCCCGCACGCCGGCCGAGTCCCGGGGAGCGCACGCCGGACTCCGCGGGCCCGGAGGCGTCCGGGTGCCGGGTCCAGGGTGCGGGGCGCATGCGCCGTCCCCTTTCGTGGTGGGCGCGCGGGGGTGAGCCCGGAGCTCCGGCCGGGGAGTGGGCGGCCAGAGCCCCGGGCGGTCCGGGGGAGGGGGTGGCGGGGGTCAGGGCTCGATGAGCCCGGCGCGGATGGCGTACCGGGTCAGCTCCAGCCGGTCGCGCAGGCCGAGCTTCTGCAGCAGGTTCGCGCGGTGCCGCTGGACGGTCTTGATGCTGATGAAGAGGATCTCGGCGATCTCCTTCGACGAGTGGCCCTCGGCGACGAGCTTGAGGACCTCCTCCTCACGGGGGGTCAGGATGTGGTCGGCGGTCTCCTCGCCGTGCCGGACCCGGTCGAGGTAGTTGCGGATCAGGGCGGTGACCGCGCCGGGGTAGAGGAACGGCTCGTCGCGCATCGCGGCCCGGCACGCGGCGACCAGGTCGCGGTCGGCGACGGACTTCAGGACGTATCCGCAGGCACCCGACTTCAGTGCCTGGAACAGGTACTGCTCGTTGTCGTGCATCGTCAGCATCAGGATGCGCAGCCCCGGCTTCAGCGCGGACAGCTCCCGGGCCGCCTGGAGACCCGTCAGCCGCGGCATCGCGATGTCCAGCACGGCGAGGTCCACGGCGTGGGCGCGGGCCATGTCGATGGCCTCGGCGCCGTCCCCGGCCTCGGCGACCACTTCGAGGTCCGGCTCCCGGTCGAGGATGAGGCGCACACCCCGGCGTACCAGCGCGTGGTCGTCGGCGAGGAGGATGCGGATCCGGGACGGATCGGCGGCGGGCGGCCCGGACGCGACGGGTGCGGACGCGGCGGGCAGGGACGGGTCGGACATGGTCAGGGCTGCTTCCTGGATGCGGGGACGGGTGCGGTGAGCCGGATCCGGGTGCCGGCCCCGGGTGCCGAGGTGATGTCGAGGCCGGCCCCGATCAGCAGGGCCCGTTCGCGCATGCCGCGGATGCCCGCGCCCTCGCAGGCCGCCTCGATGCCGCGGCCGTCGTCGGCGATCTCGAGGACCACCGCGCCGTCGGCCCGGCCGAGGCTCACCTCCAGGCGCTCGGCGTCCGCGTGGCGGGCGGCGTTGGTCAGGCTCTCCTGCGCGACCCGGTAGAGGACCAGCTCCGTCTCGTGGTCCAGGGCGGGCAGGTCGGCCCCGAAACGGCGGGTGACCCGCAGACCGGTGTGGGTGGCGAAGTCGTGCGTGAGCGAGGTCAGCGCGCTGATCAGGCCGAGGTCGTCCAGGACCCCGGGGCGCAGCCGGCGCACCAGGCGGCGGACCTCGTCCAGGCTCTCCCGGGTGATCTCCTGCGCCTGGTGCAGTTCGCCGCGCAGCGGCTCGTCGGCGTCGTCCGCCGCGCGCCCCAGCACCAGCAGGATCGCGGTCATGCTCTGCCCGACCTCGTCGTGCAGCTCCTGCGCGATGCGGCGCCGCTCCGCCTCCTGGGCGAGCAGGACGCGGGCGCTGCTGGTGACGCGCTCGTGCTCCAGGCGGTCGAGCATGGCGTTGAAGGTGCGGATCAGCTCGGGGACCTCGCCACCGCCGGACACCGGGAGCCGCTGGCCGGGACGCAGCAGGTCGACCGTGGTCATCAGCTTCGTGAGCCGGTCCAGCGGCGACAGGCCCCAGCGCAGCAGGGCGCCGTTGGCGACCAGCATGACGGTCATGCCGCCCACCAGCACCGCGGCCTCGGTGAGCAGGACCGGTACGGAGACGGTCACCGGGGCCCACAGCAGCAGTGCCGTGGCAAAGCCCAGCACCACCGCGTTGAGCCCGAAGATCCGCCAGAACAGGGACACCGGGAGTACGCCTCCTTCTGCGACGTGGCAAGCCTCTACTTTCGGTCATCGCGCACCCCGGTCGGAGCTGCGGCCCTTGACACGACCGAGCCTGGGCCCAGCCTGCTCCTTCCGCGCCGCCGGGTCGATGGGGTCCGACCCCCATTTCCAGAGTGCACCGCACCCATACGGCCGCCCCCGGACACCGTGGAGTGGATGCTGCGCCCCCGGGCAAATGGGGCCTGCGCCCGATGGGAATCCACCCCCGGTCCGGCCAGGGTTGAGGTTGCCCAGGACTTCCTCGAGCCGCCGGCCCCGCCGCGGTCACGAGGAGCAGCCGCACCCGCCGTACTCCCGAGAGAAGGACTCATCGTGTCGCTCGACGCCTCCCGCATCGAACCCCGCCCCGAGCGGCTGACCGCTCACGAGGCCCGCCAGCGCCTCGAGCACGCGCGCAACACCCGCATGACCCAGCTGACGGCCCTCGGCGAGAGCAGCCAGGACGACCAGCTCATGTCCGCGCAGAAGACGGCCATCGAGCGGGTGCTCAAGGAGATCGAGGAGGCCTTCGCGCGCGTCGAGAACGGCACCTACGGCACCTGCCTGGGCTGCACCAAGCCCGTCCCGGGCGAGCGCCTGGAGATCCTCCCCTACACGCGGTACTGCGTCGCCTGCCAGCGCCGCGCCGCCGCCTGAGCACCGTCCGTCCAGTTTTCGTCTCCCGCCCTGCTGAGGGGTGAAGTGGTGAATCAACAGATCATCGGCGACCACGACACGCGTCTGTCGCCCGAGGACCTCGCCGCGCTCCGGGACAGCCTCCTCGAGCAGCGGCTGTTCCGCGAGGAGCAGCTGCGGCAGATCGCGGCCGTCCCGTCCCGCGCCGACGACCGGCTCGAGCGGCGCTCCGCCGCGCGGACCGAGGTGCGGATCCAGCTCGCGGCCTCCGCGCGCATGGTGCTCGCCGACGTGGAGGCGGCGCTGGACCGCATGGCCGAGGGCCGCTTCGGCTCCTGCCACCTGTGCCGGCGTCCCATCGCCCGCGAGCGTCTGATGATCGTGCCGCAGGCCCGCTACTGCGCGCGCTGCCAGCAGGTGCGGGAGGCCGGACGATGACCGTGGTCCGGCGGCCCCGGGCCGCCCTGTCCCGGCACCGGCCGTGGCCGCTGTGCCGGCAGTGCAGCGGCGTCGCCCTCGACATGGGCAGCGCCCGCACCCGCGCCTGGGTCGCCGGGCGGGGCATGATCCTCGACGTGCCGACGGTGACCTTCCCCGGCGCCGGCGCGGTGTATCCCATCCAGCGCGGCTCCATCGTCGACACCGAGGGCACGGCCCGGATGCTGGACCGGCTGCTCGGCAACCGCCTGCCCCGGTTCACCCGTCCGCTGGTCGTGGTGACCGCGCCCGTCCTGGACGGGTTCGCCTACCGCACCGAGGCCCGTACGGCGGTGGAGGTGCTGCGTCCGCGCAGTGTGCTGACCGTCCCCAGCGCGCGGGCCGTCGCGCTGGCGGCCGGGGCGGACCTGTCCCACCCCCTGCTGGTGGTGGACCTCGGCGCCCATCTCACCGAGGTGGTGCTGCTGGTGGACGGCGCCGTCTTCGACGCGCGCCGTACCGCGCTGGGCACGGGCGACCTGGACGCCGCCACCCCGGCGACGCTGATCGCGGAGGCGGTGGTCGACATGGTGACGTCGATGCTGCGCCAGGACCGCACGTCCCTGACCGTGGACGCCCTGGGCCGGGGACCGCTGCTGGCCGGCGGGGGTGCCCTGCGTCCCGAGATCACCTGCCGGCTCACCGCCCGGCTGCACGCGCCCCTGCGGGCGGTGCCGGCGCCGCACACCGCCGCGGTCCGCGGCGCCGCCAGGCTCCTGGAGGCCGCTCACGCCCACCCGTCCACGGACCCCGGCGCGGGCCCCGGCACCGGTGCGGACCCGCCGCACCCCTGCACCCACTGACCACGGCCGCGGCCCCGCCGCCGGGGCCGGCCGCGGCGGCGCCCCCGTACCCCGCCGTCGCGGCCGGCCACCGGCACCCACGGCCCCGCTCCGGCTGCCCGGACCCTGGAAGGAGGCACACCGTGGCCGGCGACATACCGCGAGCACAGCCACCTCCGGCTCCCGCACCACGACAGCAGCAGCACCCGTACCTCCTGCTGTGGCGGTGGCGGCGCAACCCCCTGCGACGCCGTACCGACCGGGCGCAGGGCTGGATCGCGCTCGGACTGCTGCTCGCCGTGCTGGCGGCGGCCCCGGCGGCGATGTTCACGGCGGGCGACGCCGCGTACCGGCACTACCGCGACCTCGCCGCGCACCAGGAGAGCACCCGGGACCACGTCCCCGCCGTCCTCGTCCACGACGCCCCGCGCCACCCGGAACCCGGTTCGGACGAGGCACGGCAGACCCGTTATCCGGCGGAGGTGCGGTTCACCGCCCCGGACGGCGGGACGAGGACCGGGAAGGCCGACGTCGAGCCCGGGCTGCCCGCGGAGAGCACCGTCCTGGTCTGGGTGGAGGCGGCGGGAGCGGTCACCGGACCGCCGCTGGACGACGATCAGATCCGCAGCCGCACCATGGGCTGGGCGATCCTCGCCTTCCTGGGCGTCGTCCTCACCGGCCTCGCCGCGCACGGGGTCACCGGCCTGGTGCTGTACCGGCGCAATCTCGCGGCGTGGGACACGGCGTGGGCGGCGACGTCGCCGCGCTGGAGCAGGTCCCCCTGACCGGCCCGGCCCGGCCGCGCGCCCCGCTGTCGCCGCCCCTCGTCAGGCCGTCGCCGCCCCCGTCGCCGGCGGGGCCAGCTGGCGGGCCAGCCAGGTCGGCACGCCGCCGAGCAGGCGCAGCAGCCGCCGGGCCTCCTCGCGCAGCCGTGACGCCTCCGGCTCGGACTCCGCGTCCGCGAGCGACACCAGCGCCGGGGCCGTACCGACCAGGTACCCGAGCTCCTCGCGGATGCGGAGCGACTCGGCGAAGCCGTGCCGGGCGTCCGCCAGCTCGCCCTCCCTGAGGGCGAGTCCGGCCAGGTGCCGCCAGGTGAAGGACTGCAGCAGCGGGTCGCCCTGCGCGGTCGCCCCCGCGTGCGCCCGCCGGTACGCCGCGCGGGCGGACTGCGGCGAGCGGGTCAGGTTCTCCGCGACCAGGCCGCGCCGGAAGTCCAGCAGCGCCCGGCCCCGCGCCCCCGGCGCGATCAGCGCCGCCGCCCGGCCCAGCGCGGCCCGCGCCTCGTCGGCCCGGTCGCGCACGCCGTGCACGGTGGCGGCGTAGGCGAGCTGACCGCGCTCACAGGCGGCGGCCCCGCGCTCGTCGTCGGTGTGGGCCCGCGCCTCGGCGGTGCGCAGCGCGTCCTCCGCCTCCGCCCAGCCCTGCTCGGTGTACAGGCACCGCTCCACCAGCAGCGCGGTCCGCTGCAGCGCGGTGGCCGCGGTGACCGGCTGCAGCAGGGCCACCGCGTCGGCCCAGCAGGCGCGCGAGCGCAGCCGCCACACCGCGGTCTGGAGCGGATCGTCACCCTCGGTCGTTCCCCAACCAGAACCAGCCATGGCGGAATGCGCCACGTCGCCCTCCCCAAGCACGCCGTCGAGCCGTCGAGTGGTGGCGGCATCTCAGCACGAATCGAGGGGCCCGGCCAAGGGGGTGGGTGAAAGATTTCACAAAGTGGCGGGAGTTTCCGGCGGCCGAGGTGGGGGCGCTCCGCGCCCCGCGCCTCAGCTCATGCGCAGGGCCAGGAAGAAATCGAGCTTGTCCTCGAGGCGCGACAGGTCACGCCCCGTCAACTGCTCGATCCGCCCGACGCGGTAGCGCAGCGTGTTGACGTGCAGGTGGAGCCGGGTGGCACAGCGCGTCCAGGAGCCGTCGCAGTCGAGGAAGGCCTCCAGGGTCGGGATCAGCTCGGCGCGGTGACGGCAGTCGTAGTCCCGCAGCGGGTCCAGCAGCCGGGCCGTGAAGGCGCGGCGCACGTCGTCCGGGACGAAGGGGAGCAGCAGCACGTGCGAGGCCAGTTCCTGGTGGCCGGCCGCGCACACCCGGCCGGGCCTGGCCGCGGCGACCCGCCGTGCGTGCCGGGCCTCCTCCAGCGCACCGCGCAGCCCTTCCGCCGAGTGCACGGCCGCGCTGACGCCCAGCGTCAGCCGCCCGTCGCCGTCCAGTCCCGCCGACAGCGGCTCCCGTACGGACGCCAGCAGCGCGTCGGCGAGGATCCCGGCCTCGGAGCCGTCGTGCTCGCTGGAGACCGCCGGCAGCGGCACCAGCGCGATGGCCTCCTCGCCGGTGTGCGCCACGGCGATGCGGTCGGAGGGCTCGGGCCCCGTCGCCGGCGGGTCGACGAGGATCTCCTCCAGGAGCCGCTGGGCGACCGGCCCGTCCTCGGCGCCGCCGTCCTCCCACTCGACGCGGGCCACCACCACCTGCCAGTGGGGAGCGGCGCCCAGGCCGGGCAGCAGCACCGGCGCCGCGACCCGCAGCCGGGCCGCGATCTCGGCGGGCGCTGCGCCCGTCTGCACCAGCTCCAGCACCTCCTGCGCGAGCCGCCGCCGCACCGTGCGCGCCGCGTCCCGCCGGTCCCGCTCGACCGCTATCAGCTGGGTGACGCCGTACAGCAGGTCGAGCCGCTCCTCGGCCCAGTCCCCGGCGTCCGCCTCCACGGCCAGCAGCCAGTCGGACAGCACGCCTCCGCGCACGTCCGGGGCGGCCTGCGGAGCGCGTCCCGCCCCGGCCACCGGCGGCCGCTGCCCCCAGCCGCGCACGGGGAAGAGGCTGTACGTCGTCCCGCCCACCGCCACCCGGTGCGGCGCCCGGCGGCCCGCGCGGGTCGCGGCCAGGTGCTCCGCCGCCAGCTTCGCGCGCACCTCGGCGGGCAGCGCCGGGCCCGAGTCCTTGGGGTCGGCGACCGGCCGCCCGGTCGGGGACAGCACCCAGGCCCGCAGGTCGAGGTCGGAGCCGAGCAGGTCCAGCACCACGTCGGGGCCGCCGCCCGCGGGCCCGGACGTCATCATGCGCCGGTGCCGGTCCACCACGGCCGCCAGGTCCCCGGCCCGCTCGCCGGACACCTGGCGCACGACGTGCTCGGTGATGGCCGCGAACGCCACCGACTCGTGCACCGCGAACAGCGGCAGCCGGTGCCGCGCGCACGCCGTCACCAGGTCCTCCGGCACACTGCCGAGCTCGGCCTCGCCGGCGGCCAGGGCCACCACCCCGGCCTGCACCAGGATCCGGACGAACGGTTCGGAGTCGGCGGCGTCGCGGCGCCAGGCCAGGCCGCTGAGGACCAGCTCCCCGCCCGAGAGGTAGCGGCTGGGGTCCCGCAGGTCGGTGGTCATCACGCCCCGGACGGAGCGTTCCAGCTCGTCCTCGCCGCCGAGCAGCTTGAGGCCCAGCGCGTCGGTGTCCAGCAGTGCGCGCAGCCGCATTCTCGTCGCCGCCGTTCTTTCGTCTCGAGATGTTCGCTTGATCGTGGTGGGTCCGGCTCGGGGGACCGGCCGGCGGGCCGGCGAGCGCCGCTCACCCGCTTCCGGGACGTGGTCCAGGTCACGCGGCCGTTCCGCCCGCTTCCGGAGGAAGACGAAGAGGCCACCGAGGACCTCCGTTCATACGAATCTACAAGATGCCTGTCGTGGCCAGCCAACTCCTTCATGGTTTCTGCGACTGACCCAGGTGGAGCACCGGGCGGTGTACTGAGCCCACTCCCCGTGAACAGCACATGAACGAACCGGGCCGCCGCACACCCGACCGGCTCGGGCCGCACAGCCCCCCAAGACGATGAAGAGAGCCGGTCATGGACTTCCTTCGCCCCGCCAGCTGGGAGGAGGCGCTCGCCGCGAAGGCCGAGCACCCCACCGCTGTGCCGCTCGCGGGTGGCACCGACGTGATGGTCGAGATCAACTTCGGCCACCGCCGGCCCGAGTACCTCATGGACCTGAACCGCGTCGGCGACCTCTCCGAGTGGGAGGTCCGCGAGGACTCCGTCCGGCTCGGTGCCTCCGTGCCCTACACGAGGATCATGGAGAACCTGCGCGCCGAGCTGCCGGGTCTCGCCCTCGCCTCGCACACGGTCGCCTCCCCGCAGATCCGCAACCGCGGCGGCGTCGGCGGGAACCTCGGCACCGCCTCCCCGGCCGGCGACGCCCACCCGGCGCTGCTCGCCGCGGGCGCCGAGGTCGAGGTCGAGTCGGTGCGCGGCGCCCGCCGCATCCCGATCGACGCGTTCTACACCGGCGTGAAGCGCAACGCGCTGGAGCCCGACGAGCTGATCCGCGCCGTGCACGTCGCGAAGGCCGACGGTCCCCAGCAGTTCTCCAAGGTCGGCACCCGCAACGCCATGGTCATCGCCGTGTGCGCCTTCGGCCTGGCCCTGCACCCCGGAACCCGCACGGTCCGCACCGGCATCGGCTCGGCCGCGCCCACCCCCGTGCGGGCGAGGGCCGCCGAGGACTTCCTGAACGCGGCGCTCGACGAGGGCGGCTTCTGGGACAACGGGCAGATCGTCACGCCGTCGGCCGTCAAGAGGTTCGCGGACCTGTGCTCCGCCGCCTGCGCCCCGATCGACGACGTGCGGGGCACCGCGAGCTACCGCCGCCACGCGGTCGGCGTCATGGCCCGCCGGACGCTCACCTGGACCTGGGAGGCGTACCGAGGCGCCCGCCGCACCACGGAAGGAGCCGAGTGATGCGTGTCAACCTCACCGTCAACGGACGTCCGCAGGAGGCCGACGACGTCTGGGAGGGCGAGTCCCTGCTGTACGTGCTGCGCGAGCGGCTCGGCCTGGCCGGCTCCAAGAACGCCTGCGAGCAGGGCGAGTGCGGCTCCTGCACGGTCCGCCTGGACGGCGTGCCGGTGTGCGCCTGCCTGGTCGCGGCCGGCCAGGCCGAGGGCCGCGAGGTGGTCACCGTCGAGGGCCTGGCGGACCACGCCCGGCGGCGCGCCGCGCGCCGCGCCGCCGGCGGCGGCGAGGGCACCACGCTCGACGAGGCCCGGCCCCGGCGGGACCCCGGCCCGCGGAGCGGCGAGGACGGCGGACTGGCCCCGGTCCAGCAGGCGTTCATCGACGCGGGCGCCGTCCAGTGCGGCTTCTGCACCCCGGGCCTGCTCGTCGCCGCCGACGAGATGCTGGAGCGCAACCCGGACCCGGCCGACGCGGACATCCGTGAGGCGCTGTCGGGCAACCTGTGCCGCTGCACGGGCTACGAGACGATCATGGACGCGGTCCGCCTGGCGGCAGCCCGCCGGTCCGAGGGGGCCTGAGCATGACTGCCATCGGCGCACCCACCAGGATCACGCAGGGTTCGCGGACCCGGGGCGGCATCGGCGAGTCCACGCTCCGCCCGGACGGCGTCCTCAAGGTCACCGGAGAGTTCGCGTACGCGTCCGACATGTGGCACGAGGACATGCTCTGGGGCCAGGTCCTGCGCTCCACCGTCGCGCACGCCGAGATCGTCTCCATCGACACCGGCGAGGCCCTCGCCCAGGCCGGCGTCCACGCGGTCATGACGTACGACGATCTGCCGGCCGGCGTGCGGGCCTACGGCCTGGAGATCCGGGACACCCCGGTCCTCGCCCACGGCAAGGTGCGCCACCACGGCGAGCCGGTCGCGATCGTCGCCGCCGACCACCCGGAGACCGCGCGCCGCGCCGCCGCCAGGATCAAGGTCGAGTACCGGGAACTGCCCCTCGTCACCGACGAGGCCTCCGCGACCGCCCCCGACGCGGTCCTCGTCCACGAGAACCGCGACGACCACTACCGCCACCACGTCCCGCACCCGAACATCCTGCACCGCCAGCCGATCGTCCGCGGCGACGCAGGCGCGGCCGCCCGGCGGGCCGACGTGATCGTCACGGGCGACTACCGGTTCGGCATGCAGGACCAGGCCTTCCTCGGCCCGGAGTCCGGCCTCGCGGTACCGGCCGAGGACGGCGGCGTCGACCTCTACGTCGCCACCCAGTGGCTCCACTCCGACCTGCGCCAGATCGCCCCGGTCCTCGGGCTGCCCGAGGACAAGGTGCGCATGACGCTGTCCGGCGTCGGCGGCGCCTTCGGCGGGCGCGAGGACCTGTCGATGCAGATCCACGCCTGTCTGCTGGCCCTGCGCACCCGCAAGCCCGTCAAGATCGTCTACAACCGCTTCGAGTCCTTCTTCGGGCACGTGCACCGCCACCCGGCGAAGCTCCACTACGAGCACGGCGCCACCCGGGACGGCCGGCTCACGCACGTGAAGTGCCGCATCGTCCTGGACGGCGGCGCGTACGCCTCCGCCTCGCCGGCGGTCGTCGGCAACGCCTCCTCGCTCGGCGTCGGCCCGTACGCCGTCGACGACGTCGACATCGAGGCCCTCGCCCTCTACACCAACAACCCGCCCTGCGGCGCCATGCGCGGCTTCGGCGCGGTCCAGGCGTGCTTCGCCTACGAGGCCCAGATGGACAGGGTGGCCGCGGAACTCGGCATGGACCCGGTGGAGTTCCGCCGGATCAACGCCATGGAGCAGGGCACCCTCATGCCCACCGGCCAGCGGGTCGACTCCCCGGCGCCGGTCGCCGAACTCCTGCGCCGGGTCGCAGCGATGCCGATGCCGCCGGAGCGCCAGTGGGAGTCCAGCGAGGGCGTCGACGTGCGGCAGCTGCCCGGCGGCCTGTCCAACACCACGCACGGCGAGGACGTCGTGCGGGGCATTGGGTACGCGGTCGGCATCAAGAACGTCGGCTTCTCCGAGGGCTTCGACGACTACTCCACCGCCAGGGTCCGCATGGAGGTCGTCGGCGGCCGGCCCGTCGTCACCGTGCACACCGCGATGGCGGAGGTCGGCCAGGGCGGTGTCACGGTCCACGCGCAGATCGCCCGCACCGAGCTGGGCGTCTCGCAGGTCACCATCCACCCCGCCGACACCCGGGTGGGCTCGGCCGGCTCCACCTCGGCCTCCCGGCAGACCTACGTCACCGGCGGCGCCGTGAGGAACGCCTGCGAGCGGGTCCGCGAGCGGGTCCTGGAGATCGGCCGCCGCAGGTTCGGCTCCTCCCACCCGGCCTGGGCCACCGCCGGACTGCTCCTGGAGGGCGGCAAGGTCGTCACCGAGGCCGGCGAGGTCCTCGCCGGCCTCGTGGACGTCCTGGAGGGCGAGGCCGTCGAGGTCGAGGAGGAGTGGCGGCACCGGCCGACCGAGCCCTTCGACTCGCGCACCGGGCAGGGCGACGGCCACGTCCAGTACTCCTTCGCCGCGCACCGCGCCGTCGTCGAGGTCGACACCGGGCTCGGCCTGGTCAAGGTCGTCGAGCTGGCCTGCGCCCAGGACGTCGGCAAGGCCCTCAACCCGTTGTCCGTCATCGGCCAGATCCAGGGCGGCACCGTCCAGGGCCTGGGCATCGCGGTGATGGAGGAGATCGTGGTCGACCCGGAGACGGCCATGGTCGGGAACCCGTCCTTCACGGACTACCTGCTCCCCACGATTCTCGACACGCCGACCATCCCCGTCGACGTGCTCGAACTCGCCGACGACCACGCCCCGTACGGGCTGCGCGGCGTCGGCGAGGCACCCACCCTGTCGTCGACACCGGCGGTCCTCGCGGCCATCCGGAACGCGACCGGGCTGGCGCTCGACCGCACGCCGGTACGACCGGAGCACCTCACCGGCACGGCGTGACGAAACCCTCCGGGCGGCGCACGGAACGTCACACGTCGCGCGCCGCCCGGAGCACACCCAGGGGCCCGTTCGCTCACGGGCCCCGCGGCACCACACCCATGCGTTCGTCTCGGGCCGTCCCCCGGGTCGTGCACGTCCCACATCCCGCGGCCGCCACGGCGGTCGACGCGGGTGCCCCTTTGAATCTCGGGAGACGACCCCATGACCCAGCAGTCAGTCGAGCCCAGGACCACAGCCGAGGACGCGGGCCAGGGCTCCCGCGTCCCCGCCGGCCGGTCCTGGCTCGACCGCTACTTCCACATAACCCACCGCGGCTCCACGGTGGCGCGCGAGGTGCGCGGCGGCATCACCACCTTCATGGCGATGGCCTACATCGTCCTGCTCAACCCCGTGATCCTGTCCGGCAAGGACGCCGCGGGGGACACCCTGGGCCAGAAGGCCCTGATCACCGCGACGGCGCTCGCCGCGGCGGTCACCACGCTCCTCATGGGCTTCGTCGGCAGGGTGCCGCTCGCCCTGGCCGCCGGGCTCTCGGTGTCCGGCGTGATCGCGGGGCAGGTGGCCCCCCAGATGACCTGGCCGCAGGCCATGGGCATGTGTGTGATGTACGGCGTGGTGATCATGCTGCTCGTGGTCACCGGACTGCGCGAGATGACTATGAACGCGATCCCGCTCGCCCTCAAGCACGGCATCACCATGGGCATCGGCCTGTTCATCGCCATCATCGGCCTGGTGAAGGGCGGGTTCGTGCACAAGGGCGAGGCCACCCCGCTCACCCTCGGTCCCGCCGGTGAGCTCGCGGGCTGGCCCGTCCTGCTGTTCGCGTGCACCCTGCTCCTGATCTTCATGCTCCAGGCGCGCAACATGCCCGGGGCCATCCTGATCGGCATCGTCACCGGCACGGTCGTGGCGGCGATCCTGAACGCCACCGGGGTCATCGACCCCGGGCAGTGGGCCAACGGGGCCCCCGAACTGCACGGCAGCGCGGTCTCCATGCCCGACTTCTCGCTCTTCGGCGGCCTGGAGTTCGGGGGCTGGGGCGAGGTGGGCGCGATGACCGTCGGCATGATCGTCTTCACGCTGGTGCTGGCCGGGTTCTTCGACGCGATGGCCACCATCATCGGCGTCGGCACCGAGGCCGGGCTCGCCGACGACAAGGGCCGCATGCCGGGTCTGTCGAAGGCGCTGTTCATCGACGGTGCCGGCGGTGCCATCGGCGGCGTGGCGGGCGGCAGCGGCCAGACCGTCTTCGTCGAGTCCGCGACCGGCGTCGGGGAAGGTGCCCGCACCGGTCTCGCCTCGGTCGTCACCGGCGCGTTCTTCGCGGCCTGCCTCTTCTTCACGCCGATCACCGCGATCGTCCCGCAGGAGGTGGCCTCGGCCGCGCTGGTCGTCATCGGCGCGATGATGATGATGAACGCCCGGCACGTGGACTGGGCCGACCGGGGCACCGCGATCCCGGTCTTCCTGACCGTCGTCCTGATGCCGTTCACGTACTCCATCACGGCGGGTGTCGCCGCCGGTGTCATCTCCTACGTCGCCATCAAGGCCGCGCAGGGCAGGGCCCGGGAGATCGGCGTGTTCATGTGGGCCCTGACGGTGATCTTCGTCGTCTACTTCGCCCTCAATCCCATCGAGAGCTGGATGGGCGTGCACTAGCCGGTCCCGGGGGAACCCCTTCCGTATCACCGCGGGCAAGGAGACCGACCATGCTGGACATCGCCGAAGAGCTGCACCGGTGGGTCGGGCAGGGGCGCGACGTCGCCGTGGCCACCGTCGTGGCCGTCGGCGGCAGTGCCCCCCGTCCGCCCGGCGCCGCCCTCGCGGTGGACGCCGGGGGGACGGTGATCGGCTCGGTCTCGGGCGGCTGCGTGGAGGGGGCCGTGTACGAGCTGTGCCGGCAGGCGCTGGAGGACGGCCGGGCCGTCCTGCAGCGCTTCGGCTTCAGCGACGAGGACGCCTTCGCCGTGGGCCTGACCTGCGGCGGAGTCATCGACGTCCTGGTGACACCGGTACGGGCGGACGACCCCGCCCGGCCGGCCGCAGCCGCCGCCCTCGCCTCCGCCGCGCGGGGGCAGGCGGCGGCGCTGGCGCGGATCGTGAAGGGCCCGGCGCACCTGACGGGCCGCGCCCTGGCCGTCCGCCCGGACGGCTCCCGCACCGGCGGCTTCGGCGCGCACCCCGAGCTGGACCGCACGGTGGCCGCCGAGGCGGGCGCCTTCCTGGACGCCGGCCGCACGGGCACGCTGGAGCTGGACGAGGAGGGATCGCGCTGCGGAGCTCCGCTGACGGTGCTGATCGAGACCTCCGTCCCGCCACCCCGCATGATCGTCTTCGGTGCGATCGACTTCGCCTCGGCCCTGGCCCGCGCCGGCAAGTTCCTCGGCTACCACGTGACGGTGTGCGACGCCCGCCCCGTCTTCGCGACGCGGGCCCGCTTCCCGGACGCGGACGAGATCGTCGTCGAGTGGCCCCACGAGTACCTGCGACGCACGGAGACCGACACCCGCACCGTGCTGTGCGTCCTGACCCACGACGCCAAGTTCGACGTACCGCTCCTCGAACTGGCCCTGCGCCTGCCGGTCGCCTACGTCGGGGCGATGGGCTCGCGCCGCACCCACCTGGACCGCGAGAAGCGCCTGCGCGAGGCCGGCGTCACGGACCGGGAGCTGGCCGGCCTCAGGTCCCCGATCGGCCTGGACCTCGGCGCCCGCACGCCCGAGGAGACGGCCCTGTCGATCGCGGCGGAGATCGTCGCCGCCCGGCGCGGCGGCAGCGGCGCACCGCTGGCCGGCGCCCACACCCCGATCCACCACGACGCCCCGGTCCCGGCCGGACGGGCCGGCGCACACCCCGTCACGGCTGCCTGAGCAGCCGGTTCACCGCCCGTCCGAACATGTACCGCCCCGACCGGCCCAGCACCCCGTCGAAGGGGGACGGCAGCAGCCGGACGCGCAGCTCCTCGC
The DNA here is from genome assembly GCF_056173025.1 of Streptomyces sp. 63XJN7_1_ISO-PGPR-S23-121. Taxonomy (NCBI): domain Bacteria; kingdom Bacillati; phylum Actinomycetota; class Actinomycetes; order Kitasatosporales; family Streptomycetaceae; genus Streptomyces; species Streptomyces sp. 63XJN7_1_ISO-PGPR-S23-121. The sequence goes on from NZ_CM149653.1 coordinate 2,347,308, forward strand.
GCCAGACGACGCGGGCCCGGCCGCCGGGGCCCGGCCGGACCTCGATCTCCGCCCAGCCCCTGACCAGCCGGCCCCGTTTCTCCAGCCGGCACCGGCCGGGCCCGCCGTCCCGCGGGGGCTGCCAGGCGGTCACCTCCATCGCGTCGTCGAAGGCGAACGGGCCGATCCCCGACCGGGCGACGACCACCGTGCCCACCCCGGTGGGCGGGGGAGTGGGCACGGTGACGCGGGTCAGCGGCACCGCGTCGCCGTGCCGGTGCCACGCGGTGAGCCGGCGCCAAGCCTCCTCGGGGGAGAGCGGCGCGGTGCGTTCGAGCGAGAAGACGGCCACGCGACGATCGTAAGCACCGGAGTCGCCCGAGCCCCAGAGGGTGTCGTCCGGATCGTGCCGCGGACCCCGCTCACCGGCGCCGACCAGGAACCGCCGGTTTCCCGCGACCTGACCCGGACGCCCCCTAGTCTTCTGAGTCAGGAATTCTATCCAGATGTGTAGGGTTGCCTGGTGGCACGTACTGGGCGGCCGAAGGCCGAGTTGGTCCTGACGGATGAGGAGCGGGCTGCGCTGGAGGTATGGGTGCGGCGCCGCTCCACTCCGCAGGCGTGGGCTTTGCGGTGCCGGATCATCCTGGCCTGCGCGACCGGCGCGTCGAACAAGGACGTGGCCGCCCAACTCGGTTCGACACCGCATGCGGTGGGCCGCTGGCGGAAGCGGTTCGTCGAGCACCGGATCGCCGGACTGGGTGACATGCCGCGCCCGGGCGGCCCGAGGACGGTCACCGACGAGCAGGTCGCGGCGGTGGTGAAGCGGACGCTGGAGTCGACGCCGAAGAACGCCACGCACTGGTCGACGCGGGCCATGGCCACGGAGATGGGCCTGTCGCAGTCGACCGTGTCGCGGATCTGGCGGGCTTTCGGCCTGCAGCCGCACCGCACCGAGACGTTCAAGCTGTCCACGGACCCGTACTTCATCGACAAGGTCCACGACGTCGTCGGCCTCTATCTGGACCCGCCCGAACGCGCTCTGGTGTTCTGTGTCGACGAGAAGTCACAGATCCAGGCCCTGGACCGGTCCCAGCCGGTGCTGCCGATGATGCCCGGCGTCCCGCAGCGGATCACCCACGACTACGTGCGCGCCGGCACCACCACCCTGTTCGCCGCCCTGGAGGTCGCCACGGGTAAGGTGATCGGCTCCCTGCACCGCCGACACCGTGCCGAGGAGTTCAAGAAGTTCCTGATCAAACTCGACCGGGAGATACCGGCGGACCTGGACGTCCACCTGGTGCTGGACAACTACGCCACCCACAAGACCCCAGCCATCAAGACCTGGCTGCTGGCCCACCCCCGCTTCCACCTGCACTTCACACCCACCGGCTCGTCCTGGCTCAACCTGGTCGAGCGGTGGTTCGCCGAGCTGACCAACAAGCAGATACGACGAGGCGTCCACAGAAGCGTTCAGGCGCTTGAGAAGGACATCCGGACCTGGATCGCCGCATGGAACACCGATCCCAAGCCCTACGTCTGGACGAAGACCGCAGACGAGATCCTCGAACGCCTCGCCAACTATCTGAACAGAATTCCTGACTCAAAAGACTAGGGGGTGTCTGACAAATGCCCGCGGCGTCGCGACGCCCGGTACGCACGCTCGCCGCGTTGCCGAACCGCCCACGTGGCTCCGCCACGAGGGCGCTCCGGCGCCTTGCGATCGCACGCACCGGACGCCGCTCCTTCTCCCGCGCTCATTTGTCAGACACCCCCTAGCGGTAGACCCGGCCCGGCTCGGCCTTCCCCGGCGCCAGCAGCTGCGGCACCGTCACGAAGACGTAGCCCCGCGCCTTGAGCGCGTCGATGATGCCCGGCACGGCGGGCACGGTGCCGTCGTAGATGTCGTGCAGCAGGATGATGCCGTCCCGGGACGACTGGTCCAGGACCCGCTCGGTGATCAGGTCGGAGTCGTCCGTCGTGTAGTCCTTGGCCGTCACGCTCCACAGCACCTCCGCCAGGCCCAGCTCGCGGCAGATGTCGTGCACGGTGTCGTCCGTGCGGCCCTGCGGCGGGCGCATCAGCGTGGGGCGCCGGCCGGTCAGGCGCTCTATCTCCTTGTTGGGGCGCTCCAGCTCGTCGCGTATCTCGTCCGGATCGGCGTCCGTGAGTATGCGGTGGGTCCAGGTGTGGCTGGCCACCTCGTGCCCCTCGGCGGCCATGCGCCGCACCAGCTCCGGATACGTGTCGATGTGCCGCTTGCCGAGCAGGAAGAAGGTCGCCGGGACCTGCTTCTCCTTGAGTATGTCGAGCAGCCGGGCGGAGTTCTCGCTCGGCCCGGCGTCGAAGGTCAGCGCTATGCACTTGGCCCGGCGGCAGTCGACGGTGCCGAATGCGGCCGCCCGTGCCTGGGCCCCGGCCGCGCCCCGGACGGAGCTGGGGGATGCCGTCTCGAGCTTCGTGCAGCCGGACAGTGCCAGTGTCAGCGAGGCGGCCGCCGCGAGAATCGCGGCTCCGCGCAACCTGGTCCCCGTTTTTGTCATCTTCCTGGTCAGCGAAGGCATGCGAGGACTATACACAGCGTGTATATACGCGGTTTATAGTGCCCTCTCGCCTGTTTGTTCGAGGTAGTGGGCGGTTTGTCCGGGTTACTCAGCCGACACGTACGTGTCGGCGAGAGTGAGGAGAGACCCGTGAGCGAGAGCCCCGTGAGCGGACGCGCCTGGCGCCGGACCCTGGTGACCGGCGGCGCCGGATTCGTGGGATCCCACCTGTGCGGCCGGCTGCTGGACGCCGGCGCCGACGTCGTCTGCCTCGACAACCTGGCCACCGGCTCCCGCGGCAACGTGGCCGACCTGGAGCGGCGCCGCGGCTTCCGCTTCGTCCGGGCCGACGCGACCGACCCGGCGGCCCTACGCGGGCTGCCCGGCCGCTTCGACCTCGTGCTGCACTTCGCCTGCCCCGCCTCGCCCGCCGACTACCTCCGGCTGCCCCTGGAGACCCTCGACGTCGGCAGTACCGGCACCCGCAACGCCCTGGAGCGGGCCCGCGCCGACGGCGCCCGCTTCCTGCTCGCCTCGACCTCCGAGGTCTACGGCGACCCGCTCGAACACCCCCAGCGCGAGAGCTACTGGGGCAACGTCAACCCCGTCGGACCGCGCAGTGTCTACGACGAGTCCAAGCGCTTCGCCGAGGCCCTGGTCACCGCCCACCGCCAGGTGCACGGTACCGACACCGCCATCGTCCGCATCTTCAACACGTACGGCCCCCGCATGCGCACCGGCGACGGCCGCGCCGTGCCGACCTTCATCGCGCAGGCGCTGGACGGCATGCCCCTCACGGTCGCCGGGGACGGCGGCCAGACGCGCTCCCTGTGCTACGTCGACGACACCGTCGCCGGCGTCCTCGCCCTCGCCGCGTCCGGGGAGAGCGGCCCCATGAACATCGGCGGCTCCGACGAGATCACGATGCTGGAGCTGGCCCGGCACGTCATCGGACTCACCGGGTCCGGCTCCCGCATCCGCTTCGTCGAACGCCCCGTCGACGACCCCGGCCGGCGCAGGCCCGACACCACCCTCGCCCGGGAGCGGCTGGGCTGGCGGCCGCGGGTCGGCTGGAGCGAGGGGCTGGAGCGCACCATCGGCTGGTTCGCGCACTCCGTCGCCGCCTGAGGCCTGTCGTCCGGATCAGGCCAGGACCGGGCGCGGACCGGGCGTCGAGCGGGCGCGGGCCGCGTGCGGGCCGGGCGTGGGCCGACATCGTCACCGTGCGTGAAATGTCCGTTCATATCGGGAATTGAGTTGTCTCTAAGTGTTTGAGGCAGCTGTCCCGCGGCACCCGCGACGCCAGACAGACCCCAGCAGTAACCCGGGACGGAGCACACCCCATGCGCATCCTTGGTATCAACGCCCTGTTCCACGACCCGGCCGCCGCTCTCGTCGTCGACGGCCGGACCGTTGCGGCCGCCGAGGAAGAGCGCTTCAGCCGCCGCAAGCACGGCAAGCGCCCGGTGCCCTTCTCCGCCTGGGAGGTGCCGGAGCTGTCGGCGCGGTGGTGCCTGGAGCACGCCGGGGTGCGGCCCGGGGAACTGGACGCCGTCGCGTACTCCTTCGACCCGCGGCTCGCCCGGCCCGCCCGCGACATGGGCCTGGACGACCCCTGGGACCCGCTGCGGCTCGAGTACGCCCGCCGCGCCCCCGAGTTCCTCGCCGACGCGCTGCCCGGGCTCGACCCCGACCGGGTCGTCTTCGTCCCGCACCACGTGGCGCACGCCGCCTCCGCCGGACCGGCCTCACCGCACCCCGACAACGACGTCCTCGTCCTCGACGGGCGCGGCGAGTCCGCCTCCCACCTGGCCGGCCGCTACCGCGACGGCAAGCTCGACACCCTCGCCACCCAGGCGCTGCCGCACTCGCTGGGCCTGGTCTACGAGGAACTGACCGAGCACCTCGGCTTCCTGCGCAGCAGCGACGAGTACAAGGTGATGGCCCTCGCCTCCTACGGCACCCCCCGCCACCTCGACCGGCTGCGGGAGCACGTCCACGCCACCGGCGACGGCGGCTTCCGAGCCCACGGCGTCGACTGGGCGGCCCTCGCCCCGGCCCGCGCCCGGGGCGAGGACTGGACGAGGGCCCACGCCGACCTCGCCGCCAGTACGCAGGCCGTGCTGGAGGAACTGCTCCTCGACCTCGTCCACTGGCTGCACCGCGAGGCCGGGGGAGAGGCCCTGACCATGGCGGGCGGCGTCGCCCTCAACTGCGTCGCCAACTCGGCGATCGCGGCCCGCGGCCCCTACCGGCACGTGTGGGTGCAGCCCGCCGCCGGCGACGCCGGCACGGCCCTCGGCGGGGCCCTGCACGTGGCCGCCGCTCAGGAGGGCACCGCGCCCGAGCCGATGCCCGGCGCCGACCTCGGCCGCGGCTGGAGCGACGAGGAGATCCGCGCCTGGCTGGAGACCGCCGCGATCCCCTACGAGGAACCGGACGACATCGCCGAGACGGTCGCCGGGGAACTGGCCCGCGACGGTGTCGTCGCCTGGTTCCAGGGCCGCAGCGAGTTCGGTCCGCGCGCCCTCGGCCACCGCTCGCTGCTCGCCCACCCGGGCCGCGCGGAGAACCTGGAGCGGCTCAACCACGTCAAGGGCCGCGAGGAGTTCCGTCCCGTCGCGCCGATGGTCCTGGCCGACCGCGCCGCCGAGCTCTTCACGGGGCCGGTCCCCAGCCCGTACATGCTCTTCGTGCACGACGTCGCACCCGCGTGGCGCGACCGGATCCCGGCCGTCGTGCACGTCGACGGCACCGCCCGCATCCAGACCGTCGAGGAGCGCCGCGAGCCGCTCGTGGCGCGCATGCTGGCCTCCTTCGAGAGGCGCACCGGGCTGCCCGTCGTCGTCAACACCAGCCTCAACACCGCCGGACGGCCCATGGTCGACGACCCGCGCGACGCGCTGGAGTGCTTCGGTTCCGCACCCGTGGACCTGCTCGCCATCGGCCCGTTCGCGGTGCGCCGGGGGAAGGTCTTCGCATGACCGGCACGCCCCTGACCGGCTACGCCGTCGTCGTCCCCACGCTCGCCCGCGACACGCTGAGCGACTGCCTGGCCGCGCTGGCCGCGGCGCACGGGCCCCGCCCCGACGAGATCGTCCTCGTCGACGACCGGCCCGAACCCGACGCCGACCCGGCGGCGCTGGAGCACGCCCTGAGCGTCCTCGGCGACCTGCGGGAACGCACCGTCGTGCTGCGCAGCGGGGGCCGGGGCCCCGCCGCCGCCCGCAACACCGGCATCCGCGCGGTCACCTCGCCGTGGACCGCCTTCCTCGACGACGACGTCCAGGTCGGCCCGCACTGGTGCGACCAGCTGGTCGAGGACCTCGCCGAGGCCGCCCCCGACACCGGCGCCGTCCAGGGCGTCATCGCCGTCCCCCTGCCCGGCGAACGCCGCCCCACCGACTGGGAGCGAGGCACCGCCGGGCTCGCCCGGGCCCGCTGGATCACCGCCGACATGGCCTACCGCACCGACGTGCTCAAGGAGGTCCGCGGCTTCGACGAACGCTTCCCGCGTGCCTTCCGCGAGGACGCCGACCTCGCGCTGCGCGTCCTCGACGCCGGCTGGCGCATCCGGCGGGGCCGCCGCACCACCCGCCACCCGGTGCGGCCCGCCTCCCGCTGGGTGTCCCTCGGCCAGCAGCGCGGCAACGCCGACGACGCCCTGATGCGGCGCCTGCACGGCCCCGACTGGTGGTCCAAGGCGGTCGCCCCCCGGGGACGGATCCGCCGCCACGCCGCGATCACCGCCGCCGGTGCCGCCGCCCTCCTCCTCGCGGCCGCCGGACGCCCCCGGGCCGCCGCGCTCTCTGGGCTCGGCTGGGCCACGGGCACCGCCGAGTTCGCCTGGGCCCGCATCGCCCCCGGACCGCGCACCCGCCACGAGGTGACGACCATGCTGGTCACCAGCGCCCTCATCCCGCCCGCCGCGACCTGGCACCGGCTGAGCGGCCTGTGGCGGCACCGCGGTGCCCGTGCCTGGCGGGAGGTGGCGGCATGAGCCCCGTGAAGGCGGTGCTCTTCGACCGCGACGGCACCCTCGTCCACGACGTCCCGTACAACGGCGACCCCGAACGGGTCCGGCCCGTCGACGGCGCCCGCGAGGCTGTCGCGCTGCTGCGCGCGCACGGCATCGGGGCCGGCGTCGTCACCAACCAGTCCGGCGTCGCCCGCGGCCTGATCAGCGACACCGACGTCCGCCGCGTCAACCGGCGGGTCGACGAGCTGATCGGCCCCTTCGACGTCTGGGCGGTCTGCCCGCACGGCCCCGACGACGGCTGCCGCTGCCGCAAACCGCGGCCGGGCCTCGTCCTGTGGGCGGCCGGACGCCTCCGCGCCGCGCCCGCCGACTGCGTGGTCGTCGGCGACATCGGCGCCGACGTCCAGGCCGCGGAGCGGGCGGGAGCCCACGGCGTCCTCGTCCCGAACGAACGGACCCGCCCCGAGGAGACGGCCGCCGCGCGCCATGTCGCCCCCGACGTCCTGACCGCCGTACGCGCGCTGGTCACCGGCCTGCCGAAGGGCCGGATCCTGGTGGACGAACGGCACGTCGGGGCGGCGTTCGACACGGGCGCCGGCACCGCGGGTCCCACCGCGGCGGACCCCGCCGGTCCCGCGGCGGCAGGCACCGGCACCGGCACGGACACCGGCCCCGGCACCGGTGGGCACACCTCCGCCCGCCGCACCGCCGCGTCGCGCGCCGCCGGCGTCGACACCCGTGGGAGGCCGCGATGAAGGCACTGGTCACCCGGCTCGACAGCTTCGGCGACGTACTGCTCGCCGGTCCCGCCGTACGGGCCGTCGCCGCCCGCGCCGACCACGTCACCCTGCTGTGCGGACCGCGCGGCGCCCCCGCCGCGCGCCTGCTGCCCGGCGTGGACGAGGTCCTGGTGTGGGACGCCCCGTGGGGCGGATTCGAGCCGCCCGGCGTCAGCCGGGACGACATCGACGCCCTCGTGGACCGGATCGACGCCGACACCGCGCTGATCCTCACCTCCTTCCACCAGTCCCCGCTGCCCACCGCCCTGGTCCTGCGCCTGGCCGGTGTCCGGCACATCGCGGCGGACAGCGAGGACTACCCCGGCTCCCTGCTCGACCTGCGCCACCGGCGTGCCCCCCACGCCCACGAGGCCGAGGCCGCCCTCGACCTCGCCGAGGCGGCCGGGTTCCCGCGGCCCGACGACGGGCGGCTGCGGGTGCACCCGCCACCCCCCGCCGACGACCTCACCGGACCCGGGCCGTACGTGGTCCTGCACCCCGGCGCCAGCGTCCCCGCCCGCGCCTGGAGCCCCGATCGCAGCGCCGAGGCCGTGCGCGAACTGGCCGCCGCCGGGCACCGCGTGCTGGTCACCGGCGGCCCCGACGAGCGCGACCTCACCGCCCACGTCGCGGGCGCCCACGGCACCGACCTCGGCGGACGCACCGAGGCGCCGGAACTGGCCGCCGTCCTCGCGGGCGCCGGTGCCGTCGTCACCGGCAACACCGCGCCCGCCCACCTCGCCGCCGCCGTCGGCACCCCCGTGGTGTCCCTGTTCGCGCCGGTCGTACCGGCCGAGCGCTGGCGGCCGTACGGCGTCCCCTACGTCCTGCTCGGCGACCAGGACGCGCCCTGTGCCGACAGCAGGGCCCGGGACTGCCCCGTCCCAGGCCACCCCTGCCTGAACACCGTCACCGCCACCGACGTGGCCGCCGCCGTCGAGAAACTCCTGGGGGAGGCATGAGGATCCTCATCTGGCACGTGCACGGGTCGTGGACCACGGCCTTCGTGCGGGGCCCGCACACCTACCTCGTCCCGGTCACCCCCGACCGCGGACCCGACGGCCGCGGCCGCGCCCGCACCTGGGACTGGCCCGAGTCGGTGATCGAGGTCCCACCGGAGAAGCTGCGGGACGAGGACATCGACCTGGTGATCCTCCAGCGCCCCCACGAACTCGACCTGGTCGACCGGTGGCTGGGCTGCCGTCCGCCCCTGGTCTACCTCGAGCACAACGCCCCCGACGGCGACGTGCCCGACACCCGCCACCCCGCCGCCGGCATCCCCGGCGCCACCCTCGTCCACGTCACCCACTTCAACCAGCTGATGTGGGACTCCGGGCCGGCCCCCGCCACCGTCATCGAGCACGGCATCGTCGACCCCGGCCACCGCTGGACCGGCGAGCTGGACCGGGCGGCCGTCGTCGTCAACGAGCCGATCCGGCGCGGCCGCACGACCGGCACCGACCTCCTGCCCGCGTTCTCCCGCGCCGCCCCGCTCGACGTGTTCGGCATGCGCACCCGGGGACTCGCCGAGCACCTCGGCGTCGACCCCGCGCGCTGCCGCACCCGGGACGTCGTCCAGAGCGAGCTGCACACCGAGCTCGCCCGCCGGCGCGTCTACGTCCACCCCGTCCGCTGGACCTCCCTCGGCCTGTCCCTGCTGGAGGCCATGCACCTGGGCATGCCCGTGGTCGCGCTCGCCACCACCGAGGTGACCGAGGCCGTGCCCCCGGGCGCCGGAATCGTCTCCAACCGCATCGACGTACTGACCGACGCCGTACGCCACTTCGTCGCCGACCCGCCGCACGCGCGGACGGTCGGCGAGGGTGCCCGTGCGGCGGCCCTGTCCCGCTACGGGCTGTCCCGCTTCCTGGACGACTGGGAGCGGCTGCTGAAGGAGGTGACCCGATGAGGATCGCCATGGTGTCCGAGCACGCGAGTCCGCTGGCCGCGCTCGGCGGCGTCGACGCCGGTGGACAGAACGTCTACGTGGCCCGTCTCACCGAGGAGTTGGCCAGGCGCGGCCACGACGTCACGGTCTACACCCGCCGTGACTCGCTGGACCTGCCCGACCGGGTGCCGCTGCCCGGCGGCGGCACCGTCGAGCACGTGCCGGCCGGGCCGGCCGAGGTCGTCCCCAAGGACGACCTGTTCCCGCACATGCCGGCCTTCGGTGCCCATCTGGCGCGCGCGTGGAGCCGGGAGCGGCCCGACGTGGTCCACGCCCACTTCTGGATGTCCGGCCTGGCCTCCCAGGCCGGCACCGGCCCGCACGGCATACCCCTCGTGCAGACCTTCCACGCCCTCGGCACCGTCAAGCGGCGCCACCAGGGCATGCGGGACACCAGCCCGTACGAACGCATCGGCATCGAGCGGCAGATCGGCCGCACCTGCGAACGGGTGCTGGCCACCTGCACCGACGAGGTCGTCGAACTCGGCGACATGGGCATCCCGCCCCGGCAGGTGTCCGTCGTGCCCTGCGGTGTCGACGCCGAGCAGTTCCGTCCCGGCGCCGCCTCCGGCCGCACCCCCGCCCGACGGCAGCGGCACCGCCTGCTGGCCTGCGGCCGCCTCGTCCCCCGCAAGGGCTACGACCAGGCGATCCAGGCGCTCGCCGACGTCCCCGACACCGAACTCCTCATCGCGGGCGGCCCGCCGCCCGACGCCGTGGAGGCCGATCCCGAGGCCCAGCGGCTGACCGCGCTCGCCCGCCGCGCCGGCGTCGCCGACCGGGTCCGGCTGCTCGGCGCGGTCGACCCGCGCGACATGCCCGCCCTCATCGGCAGCGCCGACCTGGTGCTGTGCACCCCGGTCTACGAGCCCTTCGGCATCGTCCCGCTGGAGGCCATGGCCTGCGGTGTGCCCGTCCTCGCCACCGACGTCGGCGGCCACCGCGACTCCGTCGCCGACGGCGTCACCGGCCGCCTCGTCGCCCCGCAGGACCCGGACGCGATCGCCGAGGCCGTCTGCGAGCTCCTCGCGGACGAGGAACTGCGCCGCCGGTACGGCGCGGCCGGCCGCGAACGCGTCCTCAGGCACTACACGTGGCGGCGCGTCGCCGACGGCGCCGAACAGGTCTACCGCCTGACGCTCGCCGACCACGCCCTGTCGAAGGAGGTCGCGTGATGACCGTCCACCCGCCCGTCGTCGGCCACTGCGACGAACTCGAGTCGGCGCTGGCCGCGTTCCGTGCCTCCGCGCACGTCACCGAACGCTGGGGCGAGCGGCTCGCCGCCGTCCTGTCCGGCGGCGGGCGACTGCTCGCCGCCGGCAACGGCGGCAGCGCCGCCCAGGCCCAGCACCTCACCGCGGAACTCGTCGGCCGCTACCGCGACGACCGGCCGCCGTTCTCCGCGATCGCCCTGCACGCCGACACCTCCAGCACCACCGCGATCGCCAACGACTACGGCGTCGACGAGGTGTTCGCCCGCCAGGTGCGCGCCCACGGCCGCGCGGGTGACGTCCTGATGCTGCTGTCCACCAGCGGTGCCAGCGCCAACCTGCTCTCCGCCGCCGACGCGGCCCGCGCCGCCGGCGTCCGGGTCTGGGCCCTCACCGGCTGCGCCCCGAACCCGCTCATGGCGGGCAGCGACGAGTCGCTGTGCGTGGACGCCCCCGCCACGGCCACCGTCCAGGAGATCCACCTGGTCGCCGTGCACATGATCTGCGCGGCCTTCGACGCGGCCCTGGAACGGGGCGTGCGCGGCAAGAGGACACGGAGGTGACCCGCCGCACGGCCGGCCGGGCCCCGCTGGTGGTGGTCGGCGACGCCCTGCTGGACCGCGACCTGACGGGTTCGGCCGACCGGCTGGCACCCGACGCGCCCGTACCGGTCGTGTCCGGGTGCGCCGAACGGGTACGGCCCGGCGGTGCCGCGCTCGCCGCCTACCTCGCCGCCCGCGACGGCCGCGACGTCACGCTGGTCACGGGGCTCGGCGACGACCCCGCGAGCCGGATCCTGCGCGGACTGCTCGCCCCGTGGCTGACGCTGGTCGCCCTTCCGCTGGCCGGCACGCTGCCCGAGAAGACCCGCGTCCTCGCCCAGGACCGCCCCGTCGTCCGCCTCGACCGCGGCGGCGGCCGGGCCCGCGAGGCCACCGACGGGGCCCGGTCCGTGCTGCGGTCCGCCCGGGCCGTCCTGGTCTCCGACTACGGCCGCGGCACGGCGGACGCCCTGCGGGACGTCCTGTCCGCCCGCCCGCCCCTGGTCTGGGACCCGCACCCGCACGGGGACGTCCCGGTGCCCGGCACCCGCCTGGTGACGCCGGCCGAGAAGGAGGCGCACGGCTTCGCCTCCCCGGACGGCGCGGCCGGCGGTGGCCTGCGCGCCGCCGCGCACCACGCCGCCGCGCTGGTGCGCGACTGGCGGGTGGCCGCGGTGACGGTGACCCTCGGTTCGCGCGGCGCCCTGCTGTCCTACGGGGAGCACCCGCTGCTCGTCCCCGCCCCGGCCTCCCACCACGGGGACTCCTGCGGCGCCGGCGACCGGTTCGCCGCGACCGCCGCCGGGCTGCTCGCCGACGGCGCGCTGGTGGGGGAGGCCGTCGAGGGCGCGGTGGGCGCCGCGACGGAGTTCGTCGCCGCGGGCGGCGCAGGCGCCCTGCCGCCCGCCGGCTCCGGCCCGGCACCGGCCCCCGGTTCCGACACCGGCGACCCGCACACCCTGGCCGCACGCGTGCGCGCCCGGCACGGCACCGTCGTCGCCGCGGGCGGCTGCTTCGACCTGCTGCACGCCGGACACGTCGGCCTGCTCCAGGCCGCGCGGCGACTCGGCGACTGCCTGGTGGTGTGCGTCAACTCCGACGCCTCGGTACGGCGCCGCAAGGGCGACGGCCGCCCCGTGAACCCCCTCGCCGACCGCGTCCGCGTCCTGCGCGCCCTCGCCTGCGTCGACGCGGTCGCCGTGTTCGACGAGGACACCCCGGAACGCCTCCTGGGCGACCTGCGCCCCGACGTCTGGGTCAAGGGCGGCGACTACGCGGGCGCCGACCTCCCCGAGGCGGCCCTGCTCCAGGAGTGGGGAGGCCAGGCGGTCCTGCTGCCGTACCTGGACGGCCGCTCCTCCACGGCCCTGATGGCCCGCGCCGCGGAGGGAGTCCGGTGAGCGGCCCCACCGCACCCCGCTCCCCGGCCCCGCCGTCCGCCGGGGGACCGGTGACCGGTGACCCCGTTCACCCGGCGCCCACCGCGCCGGACGCGTTCGGCGGCGGGACGCGGAGGCGGCCGAGGGTCCTGGTCCTGCGGGCCCTCGGGCTCGGGGATCTCCTCGCCGGTGTCCCCGCGCTGCGCGCCCTGCGCCGGGCGTACCCCGGTCACGAGCTGGTGCTGGCCACCCCCGCCGAGCTGGCGCCCGTCGCCGCGGCGACCGGCGCCGTGGACCGGGTGCTGCCCGCCGCCGAGCCCGGCCGGGCCGTGCCGCGCACCCTCGACTGGACCGGCCCGCCCCCCGACGTCGCCGTCGACCTGCACGGCAACGGACCTCCCAGCCACCGGCTGCTGATGAGCCTGCGCCCACGGGAACTGCTGGCGTTCGCCCACCCCGGCACCCCGGAGGTCGAGGGCCCGCCCTGGTACCCGGACGAACACGAACGAGACCGCTGGTGCCGGCTCCTGACGGCCTACGGCATCGACGCCGACCCCGCCGACCTGCTCCTGCCCCGCCCGCACACCCCTTCACCGGCGCCCGGCGCGACCGTCCTGCACCCCGGCGCCGGCGCCCCCGCCCGGTGCTGGCCCGTCGAGCGGTACGCCGCCGTCGCCGAGGCGCTGCGGGCCCGCGGCCGTCGGGTCGTGGTCACCGGAGGAGCCGACGAGGGCGACCTCGTGGCCCGCCTCGCCAAGCTGGCCGACCTGCCCGACGCGGACGTCTTCGCCGGCGGCCTGCCCCTCGACCGGCTCTCCGCCCTGGTGGCCGCCGCCCGCGCCGTGGTCAGCGGCGACACCGGCGTGGCCCACCTCGCCGTCGCCCACGCCGTACCCTCCGTCACGCTCTTCGGCCCCGTCCCGCCCAGCCGCTGGGGTCCGCCGGACCACTTCCGCCACCGCGCCCTGTGGCACCCCGGCCCGGACGGCGACCCGCACGGCCACGAGACCGATCCCGCGCTGCTGCGGATCGGCACCGACGAAGTCCTCGAGGCGCTCGACGCCCTGGACCCCCTCTGCGAGGCACCATGAACCACGGCACCCACCGCGGCACCGGCCACGCGCCGGACGACGGCGCCGGCCACGGCGCGGACCGGGACGCGGACCGGGACGCGGACCGTACGGCGCAGCGGGACGCCGGCCGGGCCGCCACGGGCACCCGGGAACGGCCGCACACCGACCCCGCGAGGCACGCTCCCGTCGGCGTCGTCATCGCCACCCGCAACCGCTCCGCGAGCCTCGCCGTCACCCTGCGCCACCTGCTCGCGCTCCCCGAGCGGCCCGAGGTGCTGGTCGCCGACAACGCCTCCACCGACGACACCCGCGCGATGCTCGCCCGCGACTTCCCGCGGGTCCGCGTCCTCGCGCTGCCCCTCAACCGCGGCGCCCTCGCCCGCACCCACGCCGTCCGCGCGCTCGACACGCCGTACGTGGCGTTCAGCGACGACGACTCCTGGTGGGCGCCCGGCGCCCTCGGCACGGCGGCCCGCCTGTTCGACGAGCATCCGCGGCTCGGCCTGCTCTCCGCCCGCACCCTCGTCGGCCCCGCCGAGGACCCCGACCCGCTCAACGACGTGCTCGCCGGCTCCCCGCTCGGCCGGGCCGCCGACCTGCCCGGCACCCAGGTGCTCGGCTTCCTCGGCTGCGCCGCCGTCGCCCGCCGCGAGGCCTATCTCGACGCGGGCGGCTACCACCCCCTGCTGTTCTTCGGCGCAGAGGAGACCCTCCTCGCCTACGACCTCGCCGCCCGCGGCTGGGGCGTCACGCACTGCCCCGAGGTGGTCGCCCACCACCATCCGGACCCCGGCCCGCGCACCGGCCGCCCCGTCGTCGTCCGGCGCAACGAGGTCCTCACCGCCTGGCTGCGCCGGCCTCTGCCGCACGCCCTGGCCCGCACCCGTGCCCTCGCCGCCGAGGCCCGCCGCGACCCGCACGCCCGCCGGGCGCTGCGCGAGACGCTCAGCCGCCTGCCCTCCGCACTGCGCGCCCGCAGACCCCTGCCCCCGCACGTGGAACGGGGGGCCCGCCTCCTCGACGGAGCGACCTCATGACGGACCCCCGCACGACCGTCGTCGTCATCACCCACAACCGGTGTCCCGAACTCCTGCACACCCTGGACCGCCTCGCCGAACTGCCGGAGAAGCCGCCGGTGATCGTCACCGACAACGCCTCCACCGACGGCACGGCCGCCGCCGTCGTCCGCCATCACCCCGAGGTACGGCTGCTGCGCCCCGGCCGCAACCTCGGCGCCGTCGGACGCAACCTCGCCGTCGGCCGGGTCCGCACCCCCTACGTGGCCTTCTGCGACGACGACTCCTGGTGGGCGCCGGGCTCGCTGTCCGGGGCCGCCGACCTGCTCGACCGGTACCCCGCGGTCGGCTCGGTCACCGCCCGCATCGTCGTCGAGCCGGACGGCACCGAGGACCCGATCGTCAGGGAGCTGCGCGACTCGCCCGTGCCCCGCCCGGACTGGCTCCCGGGACCGGCACTCGGCTCCTTCCTGGCCGCGGCGACCGTCCTGCGCACCGACGCCTTCCGCGCCGCGGGCGGCTTCCACCCCCGGCTGTGGCTGGGCGGCGAGGAGGAGCTCCTCGCCGCCGACCTGGCCGCCGACGGCTGGTGGCTGACGTACGACGACGACCTGACGATCCATCACCGTCCGTCCGAGGTGCGGGACTCGACGCTCCGGCGGGCGCACGGCATCCGCAACACCCTGTGGTTCACCTGGCTGCGCCGCCCGGCCGGACACGCCCTGCGCCGCACCCTGCACCTGGCCCGGACCGTCCCGCGCGACACCGCGTCCCTGCGGGCCTTCGCCGAGGCGGCGGCCGCCCTGCCGTGGGTCCTGCGCGAACGCCGGGTGCTGCCCGCCGAGGTGGAGGCGCGCCTGCGCGCCCTGGAGCCGGCCCAGCGCGCGTCGACGGCGCGCAGTTACACGGGCTGAGGACCACGCGCACCCGGCCCCCCCGCCGAGGCGACGGGAGGCCGGGTGCGCGTGCGGCGCCGTACGGGAAGCCCGGACGCCGGCGTCAGCCGGGCGAACACCGGAACAGCCGCCTGAGCACCGCGAACAGCGCGAGCGGCCACACGGCGGCGAACGCCCAGATCACGGCGGGTTCGGAGGTGACGACGCCGGTCACCATGAGGGTCACGGAGAGGGCGAGCAGCAGGAAGACCGTCAGGGTGCGCGGACGGTAGGACGCCAGGCGCGTGAGGTCGGGACCGCGGCGCAGCCGCAGGGTGCGCAGCCGCCGGTCGAGCCGGCGGTCGCGGCGCAGGGTCCGTTCGACCTCGTCGAGTATGCGCTGTTCGTGATCGGGGAGCCGGCCGATGGTCACGATGATTCCTCCTGGGCGCGGACCGACCGTCACCGGGTGCCCCTCGGCGTCGGGGTCAACCGTCCGGCCGCACCCCCAGTGCCGCCACGAGACCGTCGGCGCCGTCCGGTCGCGTGTCCGCCCGGAATCCGGCGCCGATCCGCCGCGCGGCCTCCCGCCCGTCGGTGAGGCACCACTGCCACCAGCGGTCCAGCACGTCTGCCCCCAGCCGTTCGGCGGCCACCAGAGCGGGCCAGCCGCAGGCCCGGGCCTGCGCCGTCACCTTCGCGCCGCCCGCGACCGGATCCACCGCGAGCGCCGGCGTCCCGGCCCGCAGCGCCAGCACCAGCCCGTGCAGCCGGTCGGTGACGACCAGGTCGAGCCGGGACAGAACGGCCTCCAGCTGGGCCGGCGTGCCGCACAGCCGCCAGTCGTGCGCGTCCAGCCGGGTCTCCAGTTCCAGGCGCGCGCAGTCACGTCCCGACAGCCAGCGGGTCACGCCCGCGGCGACCTGGCCGTGCCGCCGCTGGGGCCCGTACTCGTGCTGCCCGTGCGTGAGCACCACCCCGACGACGGGACGGGCGGGCAGGGCGGGGGCGCGGGCCGCGAGGTCGAGGGTCGGCTCGCGGCCGGCGGCGTCCCGGGCGAGGACGCGGTGGAAGCCGGTGACGGCCGGGGAGCCGGGGTCCACGACGGAGACGCCGACCGCGATCCGCACGCAGTGCGCGAACCGCCGGTGCAGTTCCTCGACCTGCGGCCCGTGCGCCGGCCCGCACACGAACACCAGATGGGCGTAGGCCGCCGGGTCCACGTCGGCGAAGTGCCGCGCGTCCGCCCGGAACCCGGGGCTCCATACGACGTCGTGAGGGAGTCCCGCGTCCCGCAGCACCTCCTCGACCCGGTGCAGCGCCAGGACGTCCCCGGCGGTCGCCTCCCCGTCCAGGAAGCTGAACCACCCGGTCACCAGCACCCGTCCCGGCCCGCCCCGGCCCCCGGGGCCCTCGCGTGCGCCGTGTCCGTCGCGTCCGTCGTGTCCGTCCAGTCCCTGCACAGTGGCCCCGGGTGCCCGGCCGGCCGGAGGACAACCGCCGGGTCCCCCGTTCGCCCCCTTCTCTCCGGCATCTAGGACAGATACTGACCGCCTGGAGCGCTACGGTGCGGGCATGACGTCCAAGGCATCCACGACGGCCCCCGTGCTCGGCATCCGCGCGCTCAACCGCGCGACGCTCGCCCGGCAGCTCCTGCTGCGCCGCGCGCCGATGTCCGCCGAGGACGCGGTCGCGCACCTCGTCGGCCTCCAGGCCCAGAACGTGAAGCCCCCGTACTACGCGCTCGCCGCCCGCCTGGACGGCTTTCGTCCCGGGGACCTGGCCGCGCCGATGGCCGACCGCCGGGTCGTCCGCATCGTCACCCTGCGCTCGACCATCCACACCCACACCGCCGACGACGCCCTGACCCTGCGTCCCCTGGTGCAGGCGGCCCGGGACCGCGAGCTGCGGACCTTCAGCAAGGGGCTGGCGGGAGTCGACCTGGACCGGCTCGCCGTCGTCGCACGCGAGCTGGTGGAGGCCGAACCGCGCACCATGGGGCAGCTGCGGCAGGCGCTGCTCGCCGAGTGGCCCGACGCCGACCCGCAGGCCCTGTCCGTCGCGGCGCGCTGCCGGCTGCCGCTCGTGCAGGTGACCCCGCGCGGACTGTGGGGCCGCAGCGGCCAGGTCACGCTCACCACCGCCGAGCACTGGCTCGGGCGCCCCGCACGTCCGGTGCCGGCCCCGGACGACACCGTGCTGCGCTACCTCGCAGCCTTCGGCCCGGCGTCCGTGAAGGACATGCAGGTGTGGGCCGGTCTGACCCGGCTGCGGGACGTCTTCGAGCGGCTCCGTCCCCGGCTCGTCACCTTCCGGGACCCGGACGGCACCGAGCTGTTCGACCTGCCCGACGCGCCGCGCCCCGGCCCGGACACCCCGGCCCCGCCGCGCTTCCTGCCCGAGTTCGACAACCTGCTCCTCTCCCACGCCGACCGCTCCCGCGTGGTCCCGCCGGAGCACAAGGGCCGTACCTGGCGGGGGAACATGGCGTACCGCACCCTGCTTGTCGACGGCTTCGTGGCCGGACTGTGGAAGCTCGAGGACGGCGCCCTCGTCGTCGAGGCGTTCGACCGGCTCACGGCGACCCGGCGGGACGAGGTCCTGGAGGAGGGGGCGCGGATGCTGGCGGTCATGCACCCCGGGGAGGGTCACGACATCCGGTTCGGGACCGTGCGCGGCTGACCGGGGGGCGCCGTCCGGCGGGCATGGAGAGGGGGCGCTGCGGGCCGCTCGTGGTGGCTCGCAACGCCCCCCGGTCCTGCACCTGAGGGATCCTCAGGAGTCCTGCTGGGGCGGGGCTACGAGGTGACCTGCGCGGTCACCAGGTCCGAGAAGGTGGTCAGCCGGGTGTAGACCCCCGGGTAACCGGCTCGGGCGCAGCCCTCGCCCCAGGAAGTTATCCCTGCCAGGACGCCCCTCACGAGGAGGGGACCGCCGCTGTCGCCCTGGCAGGTGTCCACGCCGCCGGAGGTGTATCCGGCGCAGACCATGTCGCTCGCGACGAAGTCGGAGCCGTAGGAGGTGCGGCAGCCGCTGTCGGACACGACCGGCACGGTCGCGGTCCGCAGCTGGTTGGAGGAGCCGCCGTTCTCCCGGGTCGTCCCCCAGCCGAGGACGCGGGCGCCGGTGCCGGCCGCGTAGACGGAGGTGTCCGAGGAGGAGACGTACGTCGCCGGTGTGTACGGCATCGGCGTCGACAGGGTCAGCACGGCCACGTCGTCGCCGTCGGTGGCGTCGGTGTAGCCCGGGTTCACCCAGATCCGGCTGACCCGGGAGACCGTGCCGTTGGTGCCGTTGAGGTAGGTGCGCCCGCCGACGACGCGCACGCTGCGGGTGGTCTCGCCGGTCATGCAGTGGGCGGCCGTGACCACCTTGGTGGGGGAGACGAGGGTGCCGCCGCAGAACTGGTCCTGGGAGGCGTCGGTGATCTGCATGACGAACGGGTACGCGGCGGTCGTGGTGGTGGTGCCGCCGACGATCGGCTGCGGTGCGGCGCCGGCGGCGGGGGCGGTCAGCAGCGCGGTCGCGGCGGCGGCTGCGGTGGCCAGGGCGGCGGTGACCGATCTTGCGCGAGTGAGCTCGAACATGAGTCTCCTCAGGTTGCCGGTGGGGGGTCGCACGGGCGTGGGGGGAGCACGGGGGTCTCGGGACAGACCCCCGTATGCCCGGGCGAGCGGCACGCCCTCACGCTAAGACCGGCGGCACCGGCCGCCCAATGAGGGAAGCCCCTAGGGGAGTCGGGCAGGGATAACCCTCGGTGAGTCCCCGTCAAACGCGCCGTCCCGGCCTCGGCACCCGTCGCCTCCACGGACGTGCCGCGGGGCGGACGGGTTCCGCTTGACAGCAACCGGCTAACGGCGTTAGCTTCAAGCTAACAATGTTAGCCATTCGGGAACCGGGGGATGTCATGACCGAGTACCTTGCCGTCGACGGCGGCACGCTCGCATACGAGGTGGCGGGGACCGGACCCCTGATCGTCCTCGCCCACGGCGTGGGCGACAGCCGTGCCGCCTACCGTGCCGTGATGCCCGCCCTGGTGGCGGCGGGCCACCGGGTCGCCGCGGTCGACCTGCGCGGCTGCGGCGAGTCCAGCACCGACTGGCCGGCCTGGAGCCGCACCGACATCGCCGGCGACCTGCTCGCCGTGATCCGCCACCTGGGCGGGCCGGCCGTCGTCGTCGGCCACTCGGTCTCCGGCGGCGCCGCCACCATCGCCGCCGCACAGGAGCCCTCACTGATCACCGCCGTCGTCGAGCTCGCGCCGTTCACCCGCAAGCAGTCGATCCGCCTCGGCG
This sequence comes from Streptomyces sp. 63XJN7_1_ISO-PGPR-S23-121, assembly GCF_056173025.1. Lineage (NCBI taxonomy): Bacteria > Bacillati > Actinomycetota > Actinomycetes > Kitasatosporales > Streptomycetaceae > Streptomyces > Streptomyces sp. 63XJN7_1_ISO-PGPR-S23-121. The sequence goes on from NZ_CM149653.1 coordinate 2,366,927, forward strand.
ACCTGCGGGTGCGGCGCTTCAGGCGGGGCATGCTGCGGCTGCTCGGCGCGGGTGCGCTCGGCAGCCTGCCGCTCTGGCGCTCGTACCTCGAGGAGGCCTACCCCGGCGTCAAGCCGGCCGACTGGACCGAGCGCCTCGGCCGTTTCGACGCCTCGCTGCGCGAACCGGGCCGGATGAAGGCCATGCAGGCCATGGGCCGCAGCGCCCCGGTCGACGCGGGGGCGCGGCTCGCCGACGTCCGGTGCCCGGTCCTGGTCGTGATGGGCACGCTCGACCCCGACTGGGCCGACCCGCACGCCGAGGGCTCGGCGATCGTCGACGCCCTGCCGCCCGGCCTCGGCCGGCTCGAGATGATCGAGGGCGCCGGGCACTACCCGCACGACCAGTTCCCCGACCGGGTGGTGGCGCTGACCCTCGGCTTCCTCCGCTCGGACGCCGCCCGCGCCTGAGCCTGCCCCGGCCGGCCTCCGACGGCCGGGCGGCTAGGACTTCCGGCCCGCCGCCAGCCTGACGATGTCGACCCGGGACCGGATCCCGAGCTTGCGGTAGACCCGGGTGAGCGTCGCCTCCACCGTCTTGACGCTGACGAACAGGCGGGCGGCGATCTCCCGGTTGGTGGCCCCCTCCATGACGAGCGACGCAACCTGACGCTCCATCGCGGCCAGACCCGCCAGGCAGTCGGGGGCGGCGGCGGGCCGCGCGGGTGCCGGTTCGGCCGCGGCCGCCCGCGCCGCGACGGCCGCCTCCACCTGCCGCAGCCAGGGCAGCGCCCGGCAGCGCCGGAAGAGCCGCGCCGCCTCGTCGTACGACGCCGGCCCCGGCCCGTCCGCCCGCAGCTCCGCCAGCGCGAACGCCGCCCGTGCCTCCTCCAGTCCGAAGCCGAGCTCGCCGAGCCGGTCCCGAGCCGACACCAACCGCGCGACGGCCGAACGGTGTTCGCCCCGCGCCGCCCGCAGCCGGGCCTCCGCCCGGTCCAGCACGGCCAGGACGCTCCCGCGGCCCAGCCGCAGCGCGTGCGCCCGCGTGACCTCGATGACCTCCTGCGCCTCGGCCGGCTGCCCGGTCCGGACCAGCGCCTCCGCGAGATCGCCCTGCCACCGGCCCCGCGCCGGGTCGGTGATGCCCGCACCGGCTTCCAGCTCCCGTACCCGGCGCAGCGCGTCGACGGCCGCCGGGGCGTCGCCCGCCACCAGCCGGGCGTGGCCGAGCACGGCCAGCGCGCGCGAGAGGTACACGGCGTCGCCGTCCTCCTCGGCCCGCCGCACCGCCTCCCGGGCCAGCGTCAGCGCACGCTCCACGTCCCCGCCCGCGGCCTCCGCGAGCGCCGCCTGCATCGCCCCGGCGGCCTCGCCGATGCCCGCGTCCCGCGCCAGCGTCAGGCTCTCCCGGGCCAGCTCCAGGGACCGGCCGCAGTGCCCGGCGTGCAGTTCGGTCTCGGAGAGGAAGCGCAGGTAGTGCAGCTCGCTCTCGGCCATGCCGCGCCGCCGCACCTCGCGCAGCAGCCCGGTGACGGTGGTCCGCGCCTCGGTCAGCCGGTCGCTCATCACCAGCCAGCGGAACCGGGTCGAGCCCGCCCCGTTGTGGTGGCACGCCACCCTCGGGTCCTGCGGCTCCTGCCGCGCCCGCTCGATGGTCGTGGGGGCGTCCGGATGCCCCATCAGGGTCTCGGCCTGGGCCTGGAACGCGAGCGCGAGCAACTCGGTGCTCCGGTCCCCGGCCCGCGCCGCCAGCCGGGCCGCGTGCGCCGCCTCCTCCCGGCCCTGCGCGAAGTCGCCCTGCACCACCAGACCGCGCCAGGCGAGCTGGTAGTGGACCAGGGCCAGCAGCCGCGGGTCGTCGCCCGCGTCGGCGAGGGCCTGCGGGAAGACGACGTCGACGTCGCCGATGGCCTGCCCGGCCGCCTCGATGACCACCATCCAGGCCCGCACGCGCTCGCCCGGCGCGGTGGCCCGGGTCAGCACCTCGCGGGCGACGTCCCGGGCGAGGTCCACCTCGCCCGCGGTGATCGCGTCCTCGGCGGCCTGGAGCCGCCGTTCGTCCGGCCCCGGCTCCCCGTCCGGCGGGGTGTGCCGGGCCGCCAGCAGCCCCAGCGAGGCGGCCACCGACGGCGCGCCGCGGTCCCGGGCCAGCGCGGCGGCCTCCGCCAGCCGCGCGGCCACCTCCGGGTCGGTACCGGTCGTCGCCAGGGCCAGGTGCCGGGCGCGCTCGATCGGGTCGGACGCCGCCGTGGACAGCGCGGCGTGCGCGGCCCGCCGGTCCGGCGCCGGCGCCTCGGCGTACAGCGCGGCCGAGATCAGCGGATGCGCGAACCGTACGGTCGGACCCTCCGGGTCGGTCGCCAGCAGGCCCAGCTCGGCCGCCTGCGCGGTCTCGGCCTCGGCGTCGGCCCGGCCGGCCGCGTGCAGCAGGGCCGGGGTGGGCCGGGCACCCGCGCTGGCCACCAGCAGGGTGCGGCGGGCCTCGTCCGACAGCATGTCCAGGCGGCTGAGCACCAGCGCGCGCAGCGAGGTCGGCACCGGCAGCGGCTCGCCCGGCCGGGGCGGGGTGGGGCTCTCGGCCAGGGCGCGGCCCAGTTCCAGCGCGAACAGCGGGTTGCCGCCGCTGGTGCGGTGGATGTCGCGGACCGTGGAACGGGGCAGGCCGGAGTAGCCGCGCCGGTCGAGCAGCGCCGACACCTGGGCGCGGGTCAGCGGTTCGAGGCGTACCGCGAGGGTGTCCGGCGGGGAGGCCCGCAGATGACGGTCGTACTCCTGGCCGTACTCCTGCCCGTCGGTCCGCACCGCGCACAGCAGACGCACCGGGGTGTCGCCCAGGCGGCGGGCGGCGAAGCCGAGCAGTTCGGTGCTGGCCGGGTCCAGCCACTGCAGGTCGTCGGCGACGATCAGGACGGGGCCCTCGGCCGCGAGGGCGCGCAGCGCCGACAGCACGGCCAGGCGCAGCGCGAGCCCGTCGCGCTGGAGCGTGGACTCGCCGCGGCCGGTGAGGGCCGACTCCAGCGCGGTGCGCTGCGCGGCGGGCAGGGCGCCGGACACCTCGTCCAGTACCGGGCCGAGGAGGTCGGCGAGGGCCAGGAAGGGAAGATGGGATTCGGACTCCGTGGCCGAGCAGCGCAAGACGGTGCGTGCGGAGCGGCCATATTCGGCGGCCAGTGTCCGCAGCACGGTCGACTTTCCAATTCCGGCGGGGCCGTGCAGGAGCACACTGCCCCCTCGGGCGAGCTGCTCACGGGCCGCGCCGAAGGGTGCCTCCCGGCCGATGACCAGGTCGGAGCGGCACCCGGCAGGCTCCGTGAAGTCCCGTTCCACGGTGACCGCTCCCCTCCGCGTGTCGTGTCCGGGCCAATATTAGGCATCGGGGCAATGAATAACGGGAGGGCGAGGAGGTGAGGGAAATAACAAGGCGGTGAACACAGAATACAAAGCTCCCGGAAAGCCCACCGGTCCCACCACCCACAGCCTCCCCGGAAGCCCGCACCGGCCCCGTAGGAGCACCGGGCCCGGGCGACGCAGGGGCACCGGAACCCGGGTGACCTCTTCCAGGCGCCCGCACCAGCCCCCCCGGGGGGCGCGGGGAACTGCGCGACCAGCCACGACGCACCCGCAGCCGCACGACCAGCCACGACAGACCCGCAGTGCGGCCACGCACCCGCAGCCGCACGAACCCCGCGGCCGGAACCCGCCCCGCACGCCCCCCCGCGACCGCCGGACGGCTACGGCAGCCACCCCGCCCGCCGAGCCGCCGCGACCGCCTCGCCGCGGGTGCGCGCGCCCAGCTTGCGCATCGCCGACCGCAAGTATCCCTTCACCGTCTCCGCGCCCACCCCCAGCCGCTCCGCCGCCGCCGCGTTCGTCGCCCCGGCGGCCACGCACGCCAGGACGTCCACCTCGCGCGGAGCCGGCCGCACCCCGCCGGCGGGTCCCGCCCCCGCGGCCAGCATCCCGCAGGCCCGCAGCAGTTCGTCCCGCAGCCCGGGGTCCGCGATCCTCGGCGCCAGCGCCCGCAGCGCCGCGTGCGCCTCCCGCACCTGCTCCCACGCCGCGGACCCCGCCGGATCCCGCGCCGGCTCCGGCCGGGCCGCCGCCAGCAGCTCGCCCGCCTCGTCCCGCAGCAGCAGCGCCTGCTCCACGTCGCGGGCCGCCTCCACGGCCGCGCCCAGCGTCCGGTCGCCCAGCGGCTGGGCCGCGCGCAGGGCGCCGTACAGCACGCCGCGCACCCGGCGCCGCACCACCACCGGCACCGCCACCACCGACCGCAGGCCCTCGGCGGCGACGGGAAGGTCGTACTCGTGGCTGATCTGCCGGGAGACGGAGTAGTCGGTCACGGCGCACGGCCGGCCGAACGCGACCGCCTTGCCGCCCAGCCCGTTGCCGGAGGTCACCGCGAGCGCGCTGAGCGCGGCCGTCGCGGTGCCGCTGAGCTCACTGATGCGCACCTGCCGCCGGCCGGACTCCACCAGTCCGCCGAAGGCGACCGGCAACCCGGTGGTGCGCCGCAGCCGCACCAGGGCACCGCGGATCTCCACCCCGTCAGCCGCGTCCACCGCCACTGCGCTCACTCCTTCGCGGCCCGTTCCGTCGCGCACACCCCCGTTCGGGGGTAGTGAGACCTGCATCACGGATTACACGATGGCAGAGAGCCGCCCGGCAATGGTCCGGCACCGAGGAGGACAGATGACGACGGCGACCGAGCTGTTCCGCAGCGCACGCGACTTCCTGCTGGAACACCGTGCGGACTACGCCACCGCCTACGAGGGCTTCACCTGGCCCCGCCCCGAGAACTTCAACTGGGCGCTGGACTGGTTCGACGTCATCGCCGAGGGCAACGAACGCACGGCGCTGCACATCGTGGAGGAGGACGGCTCCGAGGTCCGCGTCTCCTTCGCGGAGATGTCCGCCCGTTCCGACCGCGTGGCGAACTGGCTGCGCGAGCGCGGCGTCCGCCCCGAGGACCGCATCCTCGTCATGCTCGGCAACCAGGTCGAGCTGTGGGAGACGGCCCTGGCGGCGATGAAGCTGCGCGCCGTGGTCATCCCCGCGACCACGCTGCTGGGCCCGGCCGACCTGCGGGACCGGGTCGACCGCGGCCGGGTGCGGCACGTCGTCGCCCGGGCCGGGGACGCCGGCAAGTTCGACGACGTGCCCGGCGACTACACGCGCATCGCGGTCGGCGGCACGGACCGGGCCGGCTGGCAGTCCTACGAGGACGCCTCCGCGGCCCCCGCCGGCTTCGTCGCGGACGGTCCCACCGCCGCCGACGACCCGCTGATGCTGTACTTCACCTCGGGCACGACCGCGCGCCCCAAGCTGGTCGAGCACACCCACGTGTCCTACCCCGTCGGGCACTTGGCGACGATGTACTGGGTCGGCCTGAAGCCGGGCGACGTGCACCTCAACATCTCCTCGCCCGGCTGGGCCAAGCACGCCTGGTCGAACCTGTTCGCGCCGTGGAACGCCGAGGCGACCGTCTTCCTGCACAACTACACCCGCTTCGACGCGGCCCGGCTGATGGCCGAGATGGACCGGGCCGGGGTGACGACCTTCTGCGCGCCGCCGACGGTGTGGCGCATGCTCATCCAGGCCGACCTGTCCCAGCTCGCCACCCCGCCGCGCGAGGTCGTCGCCGCAGGGGAGCCGCTGAACCCGGAGGTCATCGAGCAGGTCCGCCGGGCCTGGGGCGTGACCATCCGGGACGGCTTCGGCCAGACCGAGACCGCGGTCCAGGTGTCCAACAGCCCGGGACAGGTGCTGAAGACCGGTTCCATGGGACGCCCCAGCCCCGGCTACCGCGTCGAACTCCTCGACCCGGTCACCGGCGCCCCCGGCGCCGACGAGGGCGAGATCGCGCTCGACCTGTCGGAGAGCCCCGTCGGCCTGATGACCGGCTACCACGGCGACCCCGACCGCACCGCCGAGGCCATGGCCGGCGGCTACTACCGCACCGGCGACATCGGCGCCCGGGACGCCGACGGATACCTCACCTACGTGGGCCGGGCCGACGACGTGTTCAAGGCCAGCGACTACAAGATCAGTCCCTTCGAGCTGGAGAGCGCCCTGCTGGAGCACGAGGCGGTCGCCGAGGCGGCGGTCGTCCCGGCCCCCGACGAACTGCGGCTCGCGGTGCCCAAGGCGTACGTCGTCCTGGCGGCGGGCTGGGAACCGGACCCGGACACCGCGAAGGTCCTCTTCGAGCACTCCCGCGAGGTCCTCGCCCCCTACAAGCGCATCCGCCGCCTGGAGTTCGGCGAGCTGCCCAAGACCGTGTCCGGCAAGATCCGCCGCATCGAGCTGCGCGAGGCCACCGCGGCGGGCTCGCAGGACGAGTACCGCGAGGAGGACTTCCGGTGACCGCGCTCTCCTACGCCCACGGCACCAGCGACACCCCCCTGCTGGGCGACACCATCGGGGCCGACCTCGCCCGGACGATCGCCGCCCACCCCGACCGCGAGGCCTTGGTCGACGTGCCGTCCGGCCGGCGCTGGACGTACGCCGAGTTCGGCGCCGCCGTCGACGAGGTGGCGCGCGGACTGCTGGCGAAGGGGGTCGCCAAGGGCGACCGGGTCGGCATCTGGGCGGTCAACTGCCCCGAGTGGGTCCTCGTCCAGTACGCCACGGCCCGCATCGGCGTCGTCATGGTGAACGTCAACCCGGCCTATCGCGCGCACGAGCTGGAGTACGTGCTCAACCAGTCCGGCATCAGCGTGCTGATCGCCTCCCTCGCCCACCGGAGCAGCGACTACCGGGCGATCGTGGACGAGGTCCGCGGCAGGTGCCCCGCGCTGCGGGAGACCGTCTACATCGGCGACCCGTCCTGGGACGCGCTGACCGCGGGCGCCGCCTCCGTGCCGCCCGAGCGGGTCGAGCGGATCGCCGCCGAGCTGAGCTGCGACGACCCGGTCAACATCCAGTACACCTCGGGCACGACGGGCTTCCCCAAGGGCGCCACCCTCTCCCACCACAACATCCTCAACAACGGCTACTGGGTGGGACGTACGGTCGGCTACACGGAGCAGGACCGGGTCTGCCTGCCCGTCCCCTTCTACCACTGCTTCGGCATGGTCATGGGCAACCTGGGCGCCACCTCACACGGCGCCTGCATCGTCATCCCCGCCCCCTCCTTCGAGCCGGCGGCTACGCTCGCGGCGGTCCAGCAGGAGCGGTGCACGTCCCTGTACGGCGTCCCCACCATGTTCATCGCGGAGCTGAACCTCCCCGGCTTCGCCTCCTACGACCTCTCCTCGCTGCGCACCGGCATCATGGCGGGATCGCCCTGTCCGGTGGAGGTGATGAAGCGGGTGGTCGCCGAGATGCACATGGAGGAGGTCTCCATCTGCTACGGCATGACCGAGACCTCCCCGGTCTCCCTGCAGACCCGCATGGACGACGACCTCGAACACCGCACCGGCACCGTCGGCCGGGTGCTGCCGCACCTCGAGGTGAAGGTCGTCGACCCGGTGACCGGCGTGACCGTGCCCCGCGGCGAGGCCGGCGAGCTGCGCACCCGCGGCTACAGCGTGATGCTCGGCTACTGGGACGAGCCGGAGAAGACCGCGGAGGCGATCGACCAGGGCCGCTGGATGCACACCGGGGACCTCGCGGTGATGCGCGAGGACGGCTACGTGGAGATCGTCGGCCGCATCAAGGACATGATCATCCGGGGCGGGGAGAACATCTACCCGCGCGAGGTCGAGGAGTTCCTCTACGGACACCCGGGGATCGCGGACGTCCAGGTCGTCGGCGTACCGCACGAGCGCTACGGCGAGGAGGTCCTCGCCTGCGTGATCCCGCGCGACCCCGCCGAACCGCTGACCCTCGAGGAACTGCGCGCCTACTGCGACGGGCAGTTGGCCCACTTCAAGGTGCCGAGCCGGGTGCAGAACCTGGACGCCTTCCCGATGACCGTGTCGGGGAAGGTGCGAAAGATCGAACTGCGGGAGCGGTACGGCGTCCCGCGGGCGGCGGACGGCGGCTGACGCCGCACGGCCGAGGCGAGCGGCACGGTCTCAGCCCGCCGCCCATCCGGCGCTCACCGCGCAGAGCGCCGGCAGCACGAACAGTGCCACGCCCAGCGGTTGAGGGAACCGGCCGCGTTCGCGGACCACCTCGCGGTCCGCGAACGCCTTGCGCTGGGCCTCGTCCGTCCGCTTCGTCGACAGGGGGGTCAGCGAGCCCAGCAGCACCAGGGCCACTTCGGGCCAGCGCAGCCGCGCCGCGCCTCCCACCGGTAGCGTCCATGACGACACCCAGCCGCGGAACGGCAGCAGCGCCAGGACGGTACCGCACAGGAATCCGGCGCACGCGGCGAACGCAGCCTGCCAGGGCACCCCGACGCCGAACCCGAGGACCAGCGCCAGCGCGGCGACCACGGGAAGGGTCACCATCGGGATCCATCGCTCGCGTCGCACCGGCAGCCAGCGCAGGAGCACACAGGTGAGTACGAGGTCGGAGACCAGTACCGCGAACACGCACAGGGGCAGGAGCACGTCGGGGTCCTCAGTTGTCGAGTAGGGCGGCCACAGCGCTCACCCGATGAGAACGGCCACGACGACCGTGGTCGCCACGAAGGCGAACAGGAAGACGGCGAGCTGTTTCTTCGTCACCTCGTCCGCCGGCCGGCCCTCCCGGTACAGGGCCAGCTGGCGGGAGAGATAGCGGGCGTAGACCAGCCGCAGCACGACCAGGACGAGGGCGACGAGGGTGAACAGGAAGAGCGCCTGCCTGCCGTCGCTGCCCCGGGCCGAGGTCTCCATGCCGATGAACACGGCGCCCGCCAGGGGCGGGAGCACGGCGGCGAACCGCTGCGCCCTGGTCGCGGCCAGTGACTGCCCGGCCGCCGCGAGGGCGAGGCCGGACACGACGGCCACGATCCACCACTGGGTCACGGACATGTCGGGCGTCAGCATGGTCTCTCCCCCCTTCCGGGCCGCTGGGGCCACGGCGGTGTCGACGCACGGGGTGGGACGGTGATCCTATCCCGTCCCACCCCGCCCGGTGGAACCGTCCGCTACCAGGTGAGCCATCCGACGACCGTGGTCGTCGCGTCACTCACCACACCGGAGATCTTGGAGCCGACCTCCTCGGCCACGGGACGCAGCCCGTCGTCGAGGCCTCCGAACTTGCTGAGCAGGGCCCCCTTGCCGAGGAAGATGCCGCCCACCGCGAACATGCCGAGCGCCGTGTGGAAGTCACTGCCCTGCCAGTTGTCCGCGATGCCGTTCAGCAGGGCGCTGGCGCCCTGCAGGCCCCAGGAGACCAGGCCGACCGCGCCGGCCGCCGCCAGCAGCGCCGGTGCGGCGGGCGGGAAGCAGAGGGCGCCGACGCCGAGGACGACGCTCGCCCCGCCCAGGATCGTGCTCCAGTGGCCGGTGACCGTCGCCCACTGCTTGGCCGAGCCGATGTCCTCCGGCCACAGCTCCCAGTCCCAGTACCAGGGCTTGTCCTCGTCGGAGTTCTGGGACGGGTTGGTCCCGCTCTCCTGGTCCTGCTTGGCCTTCTCCGCGGCCTTGCGCGCCGCCTCGGCGGCCTCCGCCTTCCGCTTCGCGGCCACGATGGCGCCGGCCTCGCTGGCGGCGTCGGCGGCGGCCTTGGCGTCCGCGCCGGCCTGGATCGCCGAGGCGCGGGCGCTCGCGGCCGACGCCTGCGCCTGGGAGGCGGACGCGACGGCCTGCCGTGCGGACGCGGACGCCTGCCGCATGGAGTAGTTCGCCGTCCTGGCAGCACCCCGGGCCACGCTGGCCGCCTGCGAGGCGCTGGCCGCCGACTTGGCGGCGTCGGCCGCGGACTTGTCGGCCGCGTCGGCGTTCGCCCTGGCCTCGGTGGCGGCGTCGGCGGCGTCCGCCGCGTGGCCCTTGGCCTTCTCCGCCCACGCGGTCGCCTCCTCCGCCGCCTTCCGGGCCTCGGCCGCGGCCTTGGAGGCAAGCGCGGCGTCCTCGAGGGCCTTGGCGGCGACGTTCGCGGCGTGCGCGATCGTCGCGCGGACGGCGGCGACGTGGGTGGCGTGGTCCTCGTCGAGGCGGGCGATGTAGTACTTGTCGCGGGCGACGAAGTACCGCCGCATCCGCGCGGAGCCCTCCAGGACGATCTCCGCGGCCGACTTCATGTACGGGCCGCCCGAGTCGAGGAGCCGGAAGATCTCGACCTGGTCGTCCTGCTTGACGGCCTCCGCCAGCTCCACGTTGAGGAAGCGGTGCAGGGCCAGGGCACTGCCGTCCGCGAGCGCGGCCTCGGCCTTCGCCTTGACCGCCTTGCCCGGATCCTCGTTCAGGATCGAGAAGACCGTGACCCGGTTGTCCGTGGCCGCCGCCTCGATGACGCCGGTGGCGAGGAAGTCGGTCGCGGCGTCCTCGTCGTCACTGGCCAACGCCTTGTGGGCGGCTTCCGCCACGGCGGGCTTGGCCGACTCGGCGATCGTCAGCACGGTCTCGCGGTCGTCCTGCCGCTGCGCGAGAAGCCGATCGGCGCCCACCCAGTTGACGACGTCCTGGTCCTCGCCCGCGAGGGCGAACTCCGCGGCTCCGCGGGTCCAGCTTCCGGAGGAGTCCAGGAGTCTGACGGCGGCCTTGCGGCCCTCCGTGACGGCCGTCGCCGTGTCGCCGGCCTCCAGGGCCGACTCCGCGGCGGCGATCGCGTCCTTGGTCTCCGTGGCGGTGCGGTCCGCCAGGGTGCGCCGGTTGTCGGCCTGCTTGGCGTCGTCGATCTCGGCCTGGGCCCTGAGGCGGGCCTCCAGGACACCCAGTTCGGTGTCCTGGGCGATGCGGGCGGCCTCCGCCTCGCGCGCGGCGGCCTCCACGGCCTTGGCCTCCTCGACCGCGGCGGCGGCCGTGTTCGCCGCCTTCACCGACGCCTCGGCGTAGGCGGTGGACCGCTTGGCGTACTCGATCGCCTTGCCGGCGTTGGCGGCGGCGTCGTCGGCGGCCTTCGCGGCCGCGTCGGCGTGGTCGGCCGCGCTGTTGGCGGCGTCACGGGCCACCGCCGCCGCGTCGGCGGCCCGGTTGGCGAGGGTGCGGGCGGTACCGGCGGCCCGGGTGGCGCGTGCCGCGGCCGCGTTGGCCTCGGCGGCGGCCTGCCGGGCGGCGGCCGCCTGGGACTGGGCGACACCCGCCGAGGCGGCCGCGTTGGCGGCGGCGTTGGCGGCGGCGGCGGCGTTCTGCGCCGCTCCCGCGGCGGCGGAGCCGGCGGCGGACGCCTGCCGGGAGGCGACGGCGGCGTGGTCGGCGGCCTTGGCCGCCGTCCGTGCCCGGCTCGCGGCGTTCCTGGCGCCCTCGGCGGCGGCCCGTGCGGCCGCCGCCTTGGTGGCGTCCTTGGACGCGGCGATGGCGGCGCCGTAGGCACGGGAGGCGGCGTTGCCCGCCGAGGCGGCGGCAGCGGCGGCGGCCTGTGCGGCGCGTGCGGCCCGGCCCGAGGCGGCCTGGGCGGTGCGGGAGGCGGCGATCGCGGTGTTGGCGGCGTTGGCCGCGCCCCGCGCGGCGCTCGCGGCGTTGTTCGCCGCGCGGGCCGACTTGCGGACGTCCTCCTTGGCGGCCAGGGCCTCCTCGGCCGCCTTGGCGGCGGCGGCCTTCGCCTTCTCGGCGGCCTCCTTGGCCTGCTCGGAGGCGGCGACCGCCTGCTCGGACTTGAGGCCTGCCTGCTTGCCCTCGCGCTCGACCACGGCGACCAGCTGCTCGATGGTCGCGGTCTCCTCGTCGCGGGCCCGCGCGATGAACTGACCGGAGACGAGGAAGCGGTGGACGGCTGCCGGCGTTCCCTCGTTCAGGGCCCGCTCGGCGTACTTCTTCACCTCGGGGGAGGCGGTGTTGAGGATCGTGAAGAGCTCGACCCTCTCGTCCTCGGCCTGCGCCGTGTACTGGGTCTCGTCGAGGAAGGTGCGCAGGGCCTTGCTGGTGCCCGCGTCCAGGGCCTTGCCGGCCTCGCGCGCCACTCCGGGCCCGCTGTTGTTCATCACGGTGAGGACCGCGACCCGCAGGTCGGTCGTGACCGGCTCGACGTATCCGTCGGTGAGGTAGGCGGTGATGGCCTCGTCGCCCGCGCTCAGCGCGGTCTCGGCCGACTGCTGGGTGGACTTGCCGGCGTGCGGGAGGCCGGTGAGCACGGCGAAACGATTGTCCTCCGCCTGGGCGGCGGGAAGTTCACTGTTGAGGAAGGTCGAGACGGCGGCCTGGGAACCGGTCAGGGCGAGGGCGGCGGCCTCGCGGACGGCTACGCCGCCGATCCTGTATTGCCACACCGCCTTGCCCCGGTCGGTGTCGGGCAGATCCGGGCTGGTGTCGTTCTCGGCGGCCCGGGCGGGTGCGGCGGCGAGGACGGCAAGGCCCGGCAGGGCGGGAACGGCGGCCGTTCCGGCAATGGTGGCGAGTATGCGGCGTCTGCTCCACAGTGACGCGGACAAATTGAGATTCCTTCCCGTACGGGCAACGGCAGCAGGACTCGAACGCGACGGCCCAACAGCACTTCGCAGGAAGGACGTTGACGTGCCGTCACGGCGTGGTGAGTGCGCTTCGGAACATTACCTCTCCGTCACCGGATCATCACCCCTATTCCGCTGGAAAAATTTTCGCGGATAATAAATTTGCCGACTTCAGGGCGCCGCAGAATCGGTGATTTATTACTGAACCTTCAAAAGATGTCCACAATAAATCCACAACTTCGAGTACAACCTTTTCCCAGGTGATGCACGTCACATGCCCCTTATGATCGGTGACCTGTTTGTGGCGATTAAGGCGTTGGACAAAAACATCTCCGCCGACTTCCATCGGGACGCCGTGGGGTGCGGGGGTAATCCCAGTCACCCCGTGGATCAGTCCGGTCGCAGGTTATTGGGGGGTGCTGGGGATGAGTTGCGACCGTCCTTTCTCGCCTTTCCGCCCGTATCCGAATGTGTGCCGGACATTCAGTTCGCATCGACCCATAGGACTGTTATGAAGAGAAAGTCGCGCATCGGGAACCCGGGGACGAAGGGGCGTTTTCTGACGCGGACGGCGGCCGCCGCGGTGGCCGCGGGAGCCCTGGCATGGCTCGTGGCGGCCCAGGCGGACACCTCCGCCGACCGGACCGGAGGGTCCGCGCGGGCCGTCGCCGACGAGGCACCCGGCTACGCCGTCGAGGACTTCGCCTACCCGCAGGCGGACAAGATCCTTGAGGAGCAGGGCATTCTCCTCAAGCGCGGCGACGGCCACATCGTCCTCGCCCCGTGCCAGGCGGGCACCGGACAGCTGGAGGTCTACTCCCGCGTGACGACGAGCGTCTGCTTCGAGGTCAAGGGAGACAGCGGCTGGCTGACGATGGAGATCCCGTCGGTCTACGGCGTCAAGGCGAACGAGTACGCGACCGAGGTCGACATGACCGTCGGCGACGAGGAGAAGTCCTTCGACGTCCCGGCCAACTCCTGGAAGGCCGTGGGCGAGAGCGCCGACGGACAGGGGCGCCCGCACATGCTGGTGGAGATCAGGACGTCCAAGTAGTGACGGACGATGCCGGCGCCTCCGCAGTGACGCGCCCTCAGCCGAGTCATCCTGCCGGACACGCACCAAGGAACCGACACATGCCACATCGCAGACCCCTGCGTCTCACCGCACTCGCCGCCACCCTGCTCGCCGGGCCGATCGCGCTGACCGCCGTTCCCGCCGCCGCCGTCACGGGTCCCGCCTCCGCCTCCTCCGACACCACGCACGCCTACACGGCGCAGGTCGTCGTCGGCGACCACGACCGCGGCTGCTCCGGCGTGCTGGTCGACGCCGAGTGGCTGCTCACCGCGGCCAGTTGCTTCGCCGCGAACCCCGCCCAGAGCCTCGCCGTACCCGCGGGCAAACCGGCCCTGACCACGACCGCGACCATCGGCCGGGCCAGCCTCACCGGCACCCAGGGCGCGGTCCGCACGGTCGTGGAGCTGGTGCTCCGCACCGACCGCGACCTCGTCCTGGCCCGGCTGAACCGCCCGGTCACCAACGTCGTCCCGATCGCCCTGGCCGGCACCGCGCCCACCGCGGGCGAGGAGCTGACGCTCGCCGGCTTCGGCCGCTCCAGGACCGAGTGGGCGCCGCTGAACCTGCACACCGGCACCTTCTCCGTGGGCACCGCCGACGCCACCACCGCCACGGTCACCGGCAAGGACGGCGTGGCCGCGTGCATGGGCGACACCGGCGGCCCGCTGGTCCGCACCGTGAACGGCACCGCGCGGCTGGCCGCGCTCGGCAGCCGCTCGTACCAGGCGGGCTGCTACGGCATCGACGCCGCCGAGACCCGCACCGACGGCATCGTCACCCGCGTCGACGACCTCGGTTCCTGGGTGGCGTCCAAGGTGGGCGCCAACCGCATCACCGACTTCAACTGCGACGGCGTGGCGGACATCGCCGTCGCCGACCCGGAGGCGGCCGTCGGGGGCGACGCCAAGGCGGGCCTGGTCCGCGTCGTGTACGGCGGCGGCAAGGGCACCGCCGAGATCACCCAGGACCTCGACTGGGTGTCGGGCGGCTCCGAGCCCAACGACCTGTTCGGCCGGGCCATCGACACCGTCGACTTCGACGAGGACGGCTGCACCGACCTCGCGGTCGGCACCCCGGGCGAGAACCTGGGCGACGCTGTGGACGCGGGTATGGCGGACGTCCTGTACGGAGCCCCCGGCGGCCTCGGTACCGGCGCCCTCAAGGCCACCCACTTCGAGCAGGGCGCGGGCAACGGGTCCATCAAGGCCTCCGCCCCGGAGACCGGTGACCTGATGGGCCAGGCGATCGCCGCCGGAACCACCGCGGCCGGTGAGCCCTTCCTGGTGATCGGCACGCCCGGTGAGGGTCTCGGCGACGCCGCCAAGGCGGGCGAGGCCTTCTACGTCAGCGGCGGCACCAACGTCTCCGTGCACCAGGACCGCCTCGACGTCCCCGGTGCCGTGGAGGCCAACGACGGCTTCGGCGCGGTGGTCGCGGCCGACGCCAACCACATCGCGATCGGCGCGCCCAACGAGAACATCGGCGGCGACGACGCGGCCGGCAACCTCGCGGTCTTCTCGCACACGCTGAACTCCGAGAAGCGGCCCACCCCGCTGTTCGGTCTCGACCAGGACCTGGACACCGTCGCCGGCGGAGCCGAGGCCGGCGACCGCTTCGGCGCCGCCCTGGCCCTCGCCCCGTACCGCCCCTCCGGCGCGGCACGCGCCGACGAGTCGATCCTGGCGGTCGGCTCACCGGGTGAGGCCCTGGGCATCAATGGTGCCGACAAGGCGGAGACGGGCAACGTCCTCACCTTCCGCGTCACCGCCGCGGGCACCTACACCCAGATGAACAACTACTACTCCGGCACCGCCGAGGACGACGTCTCCGGCGCGTCCGAGGCCGGTGACCACTTCGGCGCCACCCTGGCCGCGGTCAACACCGCACCGCGCGAGGTGAGCACCACGGCGACCATGAAGCTGGCCGTCGGCATCCCGGACGAGGCCCTCGGCACGACGGCGAGCGCGGGCGCGGTGCACGTCTTCTCGCTGCTGGGCAAGCCCGGCGACAACGACAAGTGGATCGAGTCCGGCGACGGCGACGGCATCCCCGGCACCCCGGGCGCCAACCAGCGCCTCGGCTCCAGCCTCCACTTCACCGGCACCCACCTGTACGTCGGCATGCCGTACGGCCCGACCAGCACCGGCGCGCTGTACGCCCTGCCCATGTCCAACGTGACCCTCGGCGAGACCAACGCCGCGGCCACCGTCTACCGGCCGGGACAGGGCGGTCTGCCCGCCGCCGGCACCACCTTCGGGTACGCGGCGCGGTAGTCACCGCGTCAGTTCTCAGCCGGCCGTGGCGTCCAGCGCCACGGCCGGCGCGTTTTCCGGGCGCGGCACGCCGGACGGGCCGAGCACGAACAGCGCGACGCCCAGTAGGTCGGCGCGGGCGCGGGCCTCCGCGGCGTACCCGGCGAGCGAGAAGTGCACTCCTCGCGCCGAGTCCGCCATGGCCGTCAGCCACAGGCACTCCACGTCCCGCACCGAGGTCCGTCCCGCCGTCGGGTCCACGTGCGCCACGATCCCCGGCGCGGCCAGCCCGATCCCGGCCGGAGGCGGCCGGTCGGCGCGGCGCACGTCCCGGTGGCCGAGCCCGCGCAGATGCAGGACGGCGGCGGTGACCGCGTCGCGGGCCGTGCGGACGGGGACGGCCCGGTGGGCCGCGACCCGTGAGCCGGGGGAGCGCCCGGTGCGGCCCGCGGCCGCGGGGTCCACCGGCACGCACAGCACCGTGCCGCACGGACAGCCCAGTTCCGGGCGCGGCCACCGGCCCCCGGCCCCACAGGCCGTGCAGCGCACGTCGATCCACTCCTCGTCCCACACCCGGTGGGTCACGGCGGTGGCGGCCCCGCGCGGGTCCAGCTCCGGGGCGACGGGCGCCCCGCACGCGCAGGGGTACGACGGCGCCGTGTAGCGGTGCCGGCGCCCGCAGGCGGTGCAGCACACCCAGATCCTCTCGGACATGACCCCCATCGTCCTCTCTTGACGGTCCCGGGCCACCCACTTACATTACTTCCAGATCGTAGAAAACAAATTTCGCTATACGGAAGTTGCTACGGAAGAAGCTCACCGCGGGGCGCGACGGGAGTGCGAATCCGGCAGCCGGAGCAGGAGTACTCGATGGCTCGTATGACCGCTGCCCGAGCGGCAGTTGAGATCCTCAAGCGCGAGGGCGTCACCGACGCGTTCGGTGTGCCGGGCGCGGCGATCAACCCCTTCTACGCGGCGCTCAAGGCCTCCGGCGGCGTCCATCACACGCTCGCCCGCCACGTCGAGGGCGCCTCGCACATGGCCGAGGGCTACACCCGGACCAGCGCCGGCAACATCGGCGTCTGCATCGGCACCTCCGGACCGGCCGGCACCGACATGATCACCGGCCTGTACTCGGCGATCGGCGACTCGATCCCGATCCTGTGCATCACCGGCCAGGCCCCGACCGCGGTGATCCACAAGGAGGACTTCCAGGCCGTCGACATCGCGTCCATCGCCAAGCCGGTGACCAAGATGGCCGTCACCGTCCTGGAGGCCGCGCAGGTCCCCGGCGTCTTCCAGCAGGCGTTCCACCTGATGCGTTCCGGGCGGCCGGGCCCGGTTCTGATCGACCTGCCCATCGACGTCCAGATGACCGAGATCGAGTTCGACCCGGCCACCTACGAGCCGCTCCCGGTCTACAAGCCGGCCGCCACCCGCGCCCAGATCGAGAAGGCGATCGGCATGCTCAACGCCGCCGAGCGCCCGCTGATCGTGGCCGGCGGCGGTGTCATCAACGCCGACGCCGCCGACCTGCTGGTGGAGTTCGCCGAGCTGACCGGCACCCCGGTCGTGCCGACCCTGATGGGCTGGGGCCTGCTGCCCGACGACCACGAACTGAACGCCGGCATGGTCGGCCTCCAGACCTCGCACCGCTACGGCAACGCGACGTTCCTGGAGTCGGACTTCGTCCTCGGCATCGGCAACCGGTGGGCCAACCGCCACACCGGCAAGCTGGACGTCTACACCGCCGGGCGGACCTTCGTCCACGTCGACGTCGAGCCCACCCAGATCGGCAAGATCTTCGCCCCGGACTACGGCATCGCCTCCGACGCCAAGGCCGCGCTGGAGCTGTTCATCGAGGTCGCCCGGGAGCTGAAGGCGGCCGGGAAGCTGCCCGACCGCTCCGCGTGGGCCGCCTCGGCGCAGGAGCGCAGGGCCACGCTCCAGCGCCGTACGCACTTCGACGACATCCCGATCAAGCCGCAGCGCGTCTACGAGGAGATGAACAAGGCCTTCGGCCCGGAGACCCGGTACGTCTCCACCATCGGCCTCTCCCAGATCGCCGGCGCCCAGATGCTGCACGTCTACCGGCCGCGGCACTGGATCAACTGCGGCCAGGCCGGCCCGCTCGGCTGGACGGTCCCCGCCGCGCTCGGCGTCGCCAAGGCCGACCCCGGGGCGCAGGTCGTGGCGCTCTCCGGCGACTACGACTTCCAGTTCATGATCGAGGAACTGGCCGTCGGCGCGCAGCACAAGATCCCCTACGTGCACGTCCTGGTCAACAACAGCTATCTGGGCCTGATCCGCCAGGCGCAGCGCGGGTTCGACATGGACTTCCAGGTCAAGCTGGAGTTCGAGAACATCAACTCGCCCGAGCTGGGCGTCTACGGCGTCGACCACGTCAAGGTCGCCGAGGGCCTGGGCTGCAAGGCGATCCGGGTGACCGACCCGGACGACCTGAGCGCGGCCCTGGAGCAGGCCAAGAAGCTCGCCGCCGAGCACCAGGTCCCGGTCGTCGTCGAGGCCATCCTGGAGCGCGTCACCAACATCTCCATGTCGGGCACCAACGACATCGGCAACGTCGTGGAGTTCGAGGAGCTCGCCACCGAGCCGGGCCACGCGCCCACCGCGATCCGGGCGCTGAAGGCCTGACCCGTACGACCCGCACGGCCCGGGAGGGCGGTCCGTCCCCCGGACGGACCGCCCTCCCGTATGTCCGGGGCCGCTCAGTCCCCGCCGCCCCCGCCCCCCGAGCCGCAGCCGCCCGCATCGGTGTGGCCCCCGCCCCAGTCGCCCGAGACCGAGTCCTCGTACTCGTCCCGCCACCGGAGGAACCTGCCCCGGCCCAGCGAGAACCGCGCCCCCTCGGCCGGGGCGCCCGGGTCCGCCAGCCCGGCCCGCAGGGCGAAGCGCGGCAGGAGCATGCGCAGGGCGGCATCGCCGTGCAGGGCGACCGCGAGCAGCGTGTCCTCGTCCGTCAGCCCGTGCCTGGCGGCCGGCAGCGGGTACCGCTCCCGCCAGAACGCCACCCGGCGGCGGGCACCGCGGGTCGGTCCCAGCAGGGGGTAGCGCAGCAGCCCTTCCTCCGCGAGCGGGATGCGCGTCAGGGCCAGCGCCAGGCGCACGTCCTGGTGCCGGACCAGCTCGCGAGCGGTGAGCGGCTCGCGCAGACAGTCCAGGACGGTGCCCTCGAACGGCCCCAGCCCCTCCGGCTCCGGTCCCGTCGCGCACAGCGTCCTGCGCGGGCCGGTCTCGACGGCGCCCCGCAGGTGCAGGGCGACCACCGCCACCGTGACGGCGGCTCCCGGACCGCCGCCCAGCAGAGCGATCTCGTGCGGTTCCCAGCCGATCTCCGTGGCACCGTCCATGCCCTCACCCCCGTGTGCACGGGGATGTGCCCGTCACGGGGGGTGGTTCAAGCGCGCGGCCGGGATTCTCAGAGGAAGAGTTGAGGGAGGCGCACGGACGTCAGCCCTCGTGGTGCTCGTGCAGCCCCGGCCAGTCGTCCGGGCCGCCCCCCTGCCACTCGACGAGGTCGCTGCTCGCGACGTCGGTCACGTACAGGTCCGCCAGCCGCAGGATCTCGGCGACGTCGTCGAGGTGCGAGGCGACCCCGAGCGTCTCCTCGTCCGAGGTGACCCGGCGGGAGCCGTCCAGGGCCGCGGGACGGACCACGATGTGGGGATGCTCCGGTGGATGTGCCATGACTCCAGGTTGCTGCGGCCCGCGGGGGAGCGCACCCCCGGCCGGCACGCACGGGCGCCGGACACGGAGAGGCGCCGGATGCGGGACCGTCCGCATCCGGCGCCTTCCGGCCCGGTGAGGGTTTTCCGGAGCGGGGAGGATGCCCGGGTGGTTCCCGTCCGACGGCGCGAGGCTGGGCGCGACAGGTCGTTCGCGCCGCCGGACGGAGCTCTGGGGGCCTCCCGGCACGGGAGGCCGTGGAGGCGAATGGCTGGGACCGCGGCGGTTCACGACGGGTCCGGGCGGATCCTCCCCTCAGGTCGTAGGAGGAGCCCCCTGGCCCTTCACCACCGCACTGGCTCGTGGGCCGCCGCGGTCCTCGCCCTGCCCGCGCCGGCACCGGGCGGCCACCCCTCATCCGGGCCGTTCCGGTGCCTGCGCGGGCCGCGCACACGGTCCTGACCTCCCCGTCAGGTCCCGTGGGCGAGCTGGTGGATCAGTCCTCGCGCAGGGCGCGGACCGCCTCCTCCACGCGCTTGCCGTACTCCGGGTCGGCGGCGTGGAAGTGCGCGAGGTTCTTCTGGATCACGTCCTCGCGGGAGACCTGGGACAGGCCGCCGGCGATGTTGGCGATCAGCCGCTTCCTCTCGTCCCCGGACATCAGGCGGTACAGCTCACCGGCCTGGAAGAAGTCGTCGTCCTTGGTGTGCAGCGGCGCCTCGTGGGTGCCGGTGTGGCCGGAGACGGGCAGCGGGGCGGCCAGCGGGCGGCCGGTCTCGACCGGGCCGTCGTACGAGTTCGGCTCGTAGTTCTTCGCGGCACGGCCCTGGGAGTTGGACGCCATGAACCCGTCCCGGCCGTAGTTGTCCGCGCCGCCGGGCACGGCCTTCGGGGCGTTCACCGCGAGCTGGGTGTGGTTGACGCCCAGGCGGTAGCGGTGCGCGTCCGCGTAGGCGAACAGGCGGCCCTGGAGCATCTTGTCGGGGGAGGGACCGATGCCCGGAACGAAGTTGTTCGGGGAGAAGGCGGCCTGCTCGACCTCGGCGAAGACGTTGTCCGGGTTGCGGTCCAGCACCAGCCGGCCCACGCGGCGCAGCGGGTAGTCGGCGTGCGGCCAGACCTTGGTCACGTCGAACGGGTTGAAGCGGTAGTTCGCCGCCTCGGCGACCGGCATGAGCTGCACGTGCAGGGTCCAGGACGGGCGCACGCCCCGCTCGATGGCCTGCACCAGGTCCGTCTGGTGCGAGGTCGGGTCCTGGCCCGCCAGCTCCTGTGCCTGCTCGGCGGTCAGGCAGCGGATGCCCTGGTCGGTCTTGAAGTGGTACTTGACGAAGAAGGACCGGCCCTCGGCGTTCGTCCACTGGTAGGTGTGCGAGCCGAAGCCGTCCATGTGGCGATAGGACGCCGGGATGCCGCGGTCGCCCATCAGCCAGGTCACCTGGTGGGTGGCCTCGGGGGAGTTCGCCCAGAAGTCCCAGACGTTGTCCGGCTCCTGACGGCCCGTGAACGGGTCGCGCTTCTGCGAGTGGATGAAGTCGGGGAACTTGATCGGGTCCTTGATGAAGAACACCGGGGTGTTGTTGCCGACGAGGTCGTAGTTGCCCTCCTCGGTGTAGAACTTCACCGCGAAGCCGCGCGGGTCGCGGACCGCGTCCGCGCCGCCCAGCGAGTCGGCCACCGTGGAGAAGCGCAGGAAGACCTCGGTGCGCTTGCCGACGGTGCTCAGGAAGTCGGCGTGCGTGAAGCCGGTGACGTCGTCGGTCACCTCGAAGTGGCCGTAGGCGCCGGATCCGCGGGCGTGCACCACGCGCTCCGGGATGCGCTCGCGGTTGAAGCGCGCGAGCTTCTCCAGCAGGTGCTGGTCCTGGATCAGGAGCGGGCCGCCGATGCCGGCGGAGGCGGAATTCTGGTTGTCTGCGACCGGGGCGCCGGACTCCGTGGTGAGAGTCCGCGTCGTGAGCACGCGCTGCGACATCGGGGACCTTCCGTGCGAGGGGTCAGCGGAAAACTGTTTCCGCTTCGTGGAGCCTAGGTTTGGGGTGCTGAGCACGTCAACAGTTTGTTGAAGTGGGTTCCGGGCGGCGCCGCCGCTCGGGCGCGACAGGACAGGTGTCAGCGGCGGCGCCACCCGGAGATCTCGGGGCGGTGCGTCAGACCTGGGCGCCGGACAGGCGCTCCACGGCCCGCAGCAGGGCCGAGTGGTCCAGGCCGCCGTCGCCCTGGGCGCGCAGGGAGGCGACCAGCTGGGCGACCACGGCGCCGACCGGCAGCGCGGCGCCCACGTTGCGGGCGGCGTCGGTGACGATGCCCATGTCCTTGTGGTGCAGGTCGATGCGGAAGCCCGGCTTGAAGTCGCGGGCCAGGAAGTTGTCCTTCTTCCGCGTCAGCACGGTCGAGCCGGCCAGGCCGCCGTTGAGGACGTCGAGGGCCGCCTTCAGATCCACGCCGGACTTCTCCAGGAAGACCACGGCCTCGGCGCACGCCTGGATGTTCACGGCGACGATGAGCTGGTTGGCGGCCTTCACGGTCTGGCCCGAGCCGTGCGGACCGCACAGCACGATGGTCTTGCCGAGGGCCTCCAGGATCGGCTTCGCCTCGTCGAAGTCGGCCTGCCCGCCGCCGACCATGATGGACAGGACGGCCTCGATCGCGCCGGCCTCACCGCCGGAGACGGGGGCGTCCAGGACGCGGATGCCCTTGTCCTCGGCGGCCTTCGCGAGGTCCACGGAGGTCTGCGGGGTGATCGAGGACATGTCGACCAGCAGCGCGCCGGACTTCGCGTTCTCCAGGATGCCGTCGGGGCCGTAGGCGATGGCCTCGACCTGCGGCGACGCGGGCACCATGGTGATGACGACGTCGGCGTCGCGCACGGCCTCGGCGATCGAGCCGGCCGCGGTGCCGCCGGCTGCGGCGAGGCGGTCCAGCTTGTCCTGCTCCAGCGTGAAGCCCGTGACCTGGTAACCCGCCTTGATCAGGTTCTCGGACATGGGGGAGCCCATGATGCCGAGGCCGATCCACGCGATCGTCGGGCGGGCCGGGTGGGAGGAGTCGGCGAGGTTGCTCATGATGGGGTGCCTTCCGAAAGAATCAGGGGTGTCAGCGGGCGGCGCGGGCTTCGCGGGGCAGCCAGTCGAAGGCCTCCGCGCTCGGGCGGTCGCCCGGCTTGTACTCCAGGCCGACCCAGCCGTCGTAGCCGGCCTTCGCCAGCCGGTCGAGCAGCTCCTCCAGGGGGAGCGAGCCCGTGCCCGGAGCGCCGCGGCCGGGGTTGTCGGCGATCTGCACGTGACCGGTCTTCGCGGCGTACGCGTCGATCACCCGCGTGAGGTCCTCGCCGTTCATGGACAGGTGGTAGAGGTCCATGAGGAACGTGGCGTTGCCGAGTCCGGTGGCCTCGTTGACCTTGTCGACGACCTCGATCGCGGCCGGCGCCGACACCAGCGGGTACAGCGGCGACTCGGGCTTGTTCAGCGCCTCGATCAGCAGGACCGCGCCGATCCGGTCGGCCGCGCGGGCGGCCAGGACCAGGTTCTCCAGAGCGAGCCGGTCCTGCTCGGCCGGGTCCACGCCCTCGACGCGGTTGCCGTACAGGGCGTTGAGCGCCGTGCAGCCCAGCGACTTGGCGAAGTCGGCGGCCACGTCGACGTTGGCGCGGAAGCGGTCCGACTCCTCGCCGGGGACGGAGAGGGCGCCGCGGTCGGGGCCCGGGAGCCGTCCCGCGTAGAAGTTCAGCCCGGTGAGCTGGACGCCCGCGTCCTCGATCGCCTTCTTCAGGGCGTCGAGCTCGGACCGCTCGGGGGTGGGGGAGTCGATCCAGGGCCACCACAGCTCGACCGCGGTGAAGCCGGCCGCGGCGGCGGCCGCGGGGCGCTCCAGGAGCGGGAGTTCCGTGAAGAGGATCGACAGGTTGACGTTGAAGCGCTGGTCTTCGAATCCCATCGGGTGCCGCGCTCCCTTCCGTTGCGAGGGTGTTTCCGTATTACGGAAGTTTGTTTCTGCTTAACGGAAGATTGCCGAAGTCGGGCGGAGCTTGTCAAGAGGGGGCGGCGAAGATCGGGCACGGCGCGTTAGGTTGACCGCGTGCGATTGAGAGTGGAGTTCACGACCGAGCCCTTCGACCTCGACGAGGCGCCCGCCCACGCGGTCGTCGCGCGGGAGGTGGTCGAGGCGGCGGAGCTGGACGAGGTCGACGTCGGCCCGTTCGGCAACACCGCCGAGGGCGGTGCCGACGCGGTGCTCACCGCCGTGGACGCGCTGCTGCGCCGCTCCCTGGAGGCCGGCGCCACCCGGATCTCGCTCCAGGTCAACGTGGTCGAGGAGGGCGAGCGGTGACCGGCCCCGGTGAGGAGCCCTTCATCGCGGCCGTGAAACCGCTGATCGACGCCATCGGCGGCGAGCTGCTCCCGCCGGACGAGGCGGGCCAGGACGACGTCGTGCTCGCCTGGGAGGGCGCCGACGTCGTCGCCGTACGGCTGCCCCAGCTCGCCGACTCGCTGGACCACATCCTCGCCGCCATGGAACGCCGGCGCGGCAGGCCGCTGGCCGAACTGGACCGCAGGGCCAAACAGGAGGTCGTCCGCACGCTGGAGGCGCGGGGCGCCTTCGCCGTACGGCACGGCGTCGAGACCGTCGCGAGCGCGCTGGGCGTCAGCCGCTTCACCGTCTACAACTACCTCAACCGCGAGAAGGACTCCTGACCTGCACAGGAGCTCCACGGAGCGCGCCGCCGTCCGGTAACCGGGCGGCGGCTTTTGTTACCCCGAATTTTCAACAAAGTGTTGACGCGTTGTTTCCGAGGGCGTTAGCTATCGGCACGCCCGTTCAGCACAAGGCCACGGAGGCTCCCGTGACGTCCAGTTCAGCGTCGGGCCTGGCTCGTTTCAACGCATCCGAGGAGACCGCGGCACTCGCGGAACTCCACGAGGTGTGTGCCTCCACGGCGTGGGCCCGGCAACTGATCGCCGCCCGCCCCTTCACCACCACCGAGGACCTCTTCACCGCGTCCGACGCCGCCACGGCCGAGCTGACCGCGGCGGACCTCGGTGAGGCGATGGCCGGGCATCCGCCGATCGGCCGCCCCAGGCCCGGCGACCCCACCTCCTCCCGCGAGCAGGCGGGGATGGCCGGGGCCGCCGCGGAACTGAAGGCGGAGATGCTCGAACTGAACCTGGCCTACCAGGAGAAGTTCGGCCACGTGTTCCTCATCTGTGCCACCGGCCGGACCGGCGAGCAGATGAGGGACGCGGCTCTGGAGCGGATCGGCAACTCGCCCGAGCAGGAACGGGAGATCGTACGCACCGAACTGGGGAAGATCAACCGTATCCGGCTGGCCCGGCTGCTCGACACCGCCTGACCCGCCGCACGCCGACCGGCCTCGCCGCACACCGCCAGAGGACATCGCATGAGCACCGACACCACCGCTTCCGTGTCCACGCACATCCTGGACACCAGCGTCGGCCGCCCCGCCGGGGGCGTCGCCGTCCACCTCTCCGCCCGCGGCGGTCCCGAGGCGGACTGGCAGACGCTCGGCGGCTCCGCGACCGACGCGGACGGGCGGTGCAAGGACCTGCCGGCACTGCCGGAGGGCACCACCCACGTACGGCTCGATTTCGACACCGGGACGTACTTCGCCAAGAAACAAGCCGCGGCCCAGCAGGACGCCCCCGCGCTCCGGGACAGCGAGAACGGCCGGCCGGTGTTCTTCCCCGAGGTCACCATCACCTTCGCGGTGGTGCCCGGTGAGCACTACCACGTTCCGCTGCTGCTCAACCCGTTCGGCTACTCCGTTTACCGAGGGAGCTGACCGACACATGACCCGTTTCGTCCTGGGACAGAACCAGTACGGCAAGGCAGAGAACCGCGTCGTGAAGATCACGCGTGACGGCGACACGCACCACATCAAGGACCTGAACGTCTCCGTCGCCCTGTCCGGCGACATGGAGGAGGTCCACCGCAGCGGTTCGAACGCGAACGTCCTGCCCACCGACACCACCAAGAACACGGTGTACGCCTTCGCCAAGGAGCACGGGATCGAGAGCGCCGAGGACTTCGGCGTCAAGCTCGCCCGCCACTTCGTGGACAACACCGAGTCCATCTCCCGGGCCCGCATCCGCGTCGAGGAGTACGGCTGGGAGCGGATCGAGACCTCCAAGGGCGGCGCCCGCTTCGTCGGCTCCGACGAGATCGCGCACTCCTTCGTCCGCACGGGCCAGGAGACCCGCGTCGCGGAGATCACCTACGACGGCCACGGCATCCAGGTGCTCTCCGGGTTCAAGGACCTGACCGTCCTGAACACGACCAACTCCGAGTTCTGGGGCTACCTGAAGGACAAGTACACCACCCTCAAGGAGGACTACGACCGCATCCTCGCCACCACCGTCTCCACCTGGTGGCGGCACAACTGGGACGGCATCGACTCGCACGCCCCGGACTGGGAGCGCTCGTACAACGGGGTGCGCAAGCACGCGCTCCAGGCCTTCGCCGAGACCTACTCGTACTCGCTCCAGCAGACCCTCTTCGAGATGGGCGTGCGAGTGCTGAACTCCCGTGACGAGGTCGACGAGATCCGCTTCTCGATGCCCAACAAGCACCACTTCCGCTCGGACCTGTCGCCCTTCGGGATCGACAACGACGCCAAGGACGGCGCCGTCTACTACGCCGCCGACCGCCCCTACGGCCTGATCGAGGCCACCATCCTGCGCGACGGCGCCGAGCAACTCATCCCGGTCGACATGACCAACCTCTGACGCGGGAAGCGCGCCCCCGGCCGGCCATCCGGGCCCGGGGGCGCGCCACACCGGAGGGAACACCATGGCACTGCCTGCGAAAGGGCCCGCCACAGGCCCGGTCTCCACCCCGCCGGAGCACATCGAGGACGCCGTCACGTCCGTGCACCCGGTGGACGAAAGGCTCCACCCCTCGCGGCTCGTCCCCGCCGCGCTCCAGCACATCGCCGCCATGTACGCGGGCGTCGTCACTCCTCCGCTCATCATCGGCCAGGCCTGCGGGCTCGGCCTCGAGGCCCGCACCCGGCTCATCGCGGCCTCGCTGCTCATCGCCGGCGTCGCGACCCTGCTGCAGACCCTCGGCGTCAAGGGCTTCGTCGGCAACCGGCTGCCCTTCGTCAACGCGGCCTCCTCGGCCGGCATCGCCCCGATCCTCGCCATCGCCGAGACCAACTCCCCGGGCCACCAGCTCCCCGCCGTCTACGGCGCGGTGATGGTCGCGGGTGTCTTCTGCCTGGCCGTCGGCCCCTTCTTCGGACGGCTGCTCAGGTTCTTCCCACCGCTGGTCACCGGCGTGGTCATCACCCTGATCGGCGTCACGCTGATGCCCGTCCCGGTGGGCTGGGCCCAGGGCGGTGACAAGACCGCCGCCGACTTCGGCTCGATGGGCAACCTCGCGCTCGCCGCCTTCACCCTCGGCGTCATCCTCGGGATGCAGCGCTTCGGCCGGGGCTTCCTCCAGCAGGTCGCCCTGCTCCTCGGCCTGCTGATCGGCACCCTGGCCGCCATCCCCTTCGGCATGGCCGACTTCAGCGCCCTGCGGACCGCACCGGTCGCCGCGCTGCCGACGCCCTTCGCCTTCGGCGCCCCCGAGTTCCAGCCCGCGGCCATCCTGTCGCTGTGCATCGTGATGCTGGTCCTGATGACCGAGTCCAGCGCCGGCATGCTCGCGCTCGGCGAGATCTGCGACCGCCGCGCCGACGCCCGGGTCATCACCCGCGGCCTGCGCACCGACGGCCTCGCCACCCTGCTCGGCCCCGTCTTCGGCGGCTTCCCCACCTCGGCCTTCGCCCAGAACGTCGGCGTCGTCTCCCTGACCCGGGTCCGCAGCCGCTACGTCGTCGCCGTCGCCGGCGCCACCCTGCTGGTCCTCGGCGCCTTCCCGGTCCTCGGCGCGGTCGTCTCCCTGGTCCCCATGCCGGTCCTCGGCGGCGCGGGCATCGTCCTCTTCGGCTCCATCGCCGTCAGCGGCATCCGCACGCTGTCCGAGGCCGGACTGGACGACAGCTCCAACATCATCCTGGTCGCCGTCGCGCTCGGCGCGGGCATCATCCCGCTGGCCGCACCGACCTTCTACGCCGGCTTCCCGGCCTGGGCGCAGACCGTGCTCGGCTCCGGCATCAGCGCCGGCGCGATCGTGGCGGTCGTCCTCAACCTGTTCTTCCACCATCTCGGCACCCGGAGCGGCAGCACGGTTCCGGCACTCAAATCCTAGGGTCCTGCCGTGCCCCCCTCGTGGGTAACCACCCAGCCCGCGGGCCGCACCGACAGACAAGGAAGCAGCATGGCAGCAGCATCGCCGGCCGAGCGTACGGTCATCGAGAACTGCGCGATCGCCACCGTGGACGCGGACGACACCGAGTACGCCCTCGGTCATGTGGTGATCGCCGGCAACCTGATCGAGTCCGTCGGCGCGGGACCGGCACCCGAGGGCCTGGAGAACGTGGTCCACCGGATCGACGCGACCGGCCACCTGGCCACGCCCGGTCTGGTCAACACCCACCACCACTTCTACCAGTGGATCACCCGGGGACTGGCCACCGACCACAACCTGTTCGACTGGCTGGTCGCGCTGTACCCGACCTGGGCGCGCATCGACGAGCCGATGGTCTACGCGGCGGCCCAGGGCTCGCTCGCGACGATGGCCCGCGGCGGCGTCACCACCGCCATGGACCACCACTACGTCTTCCCGCGGGGCTCCGGCGACCTGTCCGGCGCCATCGTCCGCGCCGCCCGCGAGACGGGCGTCCGCTTCACCCTCGCCCGCGGCTCCATGGACCGCGGCGAGTCGGACGGCGGGCTGCCGCCGGACTTCGCGGTGGAGAGCCTGGACGACGCGCTCGCCGCCACCGAAGCCACCGTCGAGGAGCACCACGACGCCTCCTTCGACGCGATGACCCAGGTCGCGGTGGCCCCCTGCTCGCCCTTCTCCGTCTCCACCGAACTGATGCGCCGGGGCGCCGAACTGGCCCGCCGGCTCGGTGTGCGGCTGCACACCCACGGTTCGGAGACCGCGGAGGAGGAGAAGTTCTGCCACGAACTGTTCGGCATGGGCCCGACCGACTACTTCGAGTCCACGGGCTGGCTCGGTGCGGACGTGTGGATGGCGCACTGCGTCCACATGAACGACTCCGACATCGCCGCCTTCGCCCGCACGGGCACCGGCGTCGCCCACTGCCCCTCCTCCAACGCCCGCCTCGCCGCAGGCATCGCCCGCGTCCCCGACCTGCTCGCCGCCGGCGTCCCGGTCGGCCTCGGCGTCGACGGCACCGCCTCCAACGAGTCGGGCGAACTCCACACCGAACTGCGCAACGCCCTGCTCATCAACCGCCTCGGTGCCCACCGCGAGGCCGCGCTGAACGCCCGCGAGGCGCTGCGTCTGGGCACCTACGGCGGCGCCCGGGTCCTCGGCCGCGCCGCCGAGATTGGCTCCCTGGAGGCGGGCAAGCTCGCCGACCTGGTGCTGTGGCGGATGGACACCCTGGCCCACTCCTCGATCGCCGACCCGGTGACCGCCCTGGTCCTCGGAGCCCCGGCACCGGTCACCGCGTCGTTCGTGAACGGCCGCCGGATCGTCGAGGACGGCAGGCTGCTCACCGTCGACGAGGACTCCGTCGCCCGCTCCACGCGGGACGAGGCGAGGCGCCTCGCGCGGATCGCCGCGCGGGGCTGAACACCGTACGACCGAACACCCCATGATCTCCGGCGAGAGGGACGGCTCCCGCCGGTAGCCGTGGACCCGAGCGGGGTCCACGGTGGCCGTCTCCGGGGTGCGCGCACCCGCGCGCGCCCCGGAACGGTGCCGTTCTCCCCCGACGGACCGTCCCGGTCCCTCCCCCCTCCTCGGCATCGTCCGAGCAGGAGGTACCGCTGCCCACCCGCACCACCTCCCTGACACCCACGTCAGAGTCGACGTGTACCCGACCGGAGGGACGCCGCCGTGGCCGACCACCCTGTTGACGAGAAACTCCCGCCACTCAAGATGGCGACGACCGGCCTGCAGCACGTGGCCGCCATGTACGCCGGAGTCGTCGCCCCGCCCCTGATCGTCGGCGCGGCCATCGGCCTGAGCGCCACCGAGCTCACCTTCCTCACCGGCGCCTGCCTGTTCACCGCGGGCCTCGCCACCTTCCTGCAGACCCTCGGCATCTGGAAGATCGGAGCCCGCCTCCCGTTCGTCAACGGCGTCACCTTCGCCGGTGTCGCCCCCATGACCGCCGTCGTGGCCTCCACCGAGGACAAGTCCGACGCCCTGCCGATCATCTTCGGCGCGGTCATCGTCGCCGGCCTGCTCGGCTTCCTGGCCGCCCCCGTCTTCTGCAAGGCGATCCGCTTCTTCCCGCCGGTCGTCACCGGCACGGTGATCACCCTCATCGGCATATCCCTGCTCCCGGTCGCCTTCGGCTGGGCACAGGGCCCCAGTCCCACGGCCGGCGACTACGGCTCGTCGACCAACCTGGGCCTGGCGGCGATCACGCTCGTCATCGTCCTGCTCCTGCGCCGCTTCACCCGCGGCTTCGTCAAGCAGATCGCGGTGCTGCTCGGCCTGGTCGCGGGCACGCTCATCGCGATCCCGTTCGGCGTCACGGACTTCGGGCCGGTCGCCGACGCGGACGTCGTCGGCTTCCCGACGCCGTTCCACTTCGGCGCCCCGCAGTTCCAGATCGCCGCGATCCTGTCCATGTGCGTGGTGATGGTGGTCTCGATGACCGAGTCCACCGCCGACATGCTCGCCCTGGGCGAGATCGTGGAGCGCCCGGCCGACGAGAAGACCATCGCGGCCGGTCTGCGCGCCGACACCCTCGGCTCGGCCCTCAGCCCGGTCTTCAACGGCTTCATGTGCAGCGCTTTCGCGCAGAACATCGGCCTCGTCGCGATGACGAAGATCCGCAGCCGCTTCGTCGTGGCCGCGGGCGGCGGCTTCCTGGTCCTGATGGGCCTGTGTCCGATGGCCGCCTCGCTGATCGCCGTCGTTCCCCGGCCGGTGCTGGGCGGTGCCGGCGTCGTCCTGTTCGGTTCGGTCGCGGCGAGCGGCATCCAGACCCTGGTCCGGGCGAGCCTGGACAAGGACAACAACGTCCTGATCGTGGCCGTCTCCCTGGCCGTCGGCATCATCCCGATCGCGGCGCCGGAGTTCTACCACGCGTTCCCGGAGAACGCGAAGATCATCCTGGACTCGGGCATCTCGACGGGCTGTCTGGCCGCCGTCCTGCTCAACCTGGTCTTCAACCACATCGGCGGCAGCGGCCGGGACGCGGAGGACGTGACCCATCCGATGGAGGCGGGGGAGGAGATCAGCGAAACGTCCCGCACCGCCGTCGCACCGTGACGGCGGCACCCGGTGCGCCCGGGGCGTTAACGGGGGCCGGCGCCTCGAGGAGAGGCGCCGGCCCTCACCGCGTGCTACAGGCCGAACAGCTCCGGCTGAGCCGCGAGTTCCTTGAACCGCTGCCGCGGGTCGGCCACCAGCCGGCGCTCGCGCAGGTCCATGAGCCCGCCGACCGCCTCGATCTCGGCCGCCACGGTGCCGTCGGCCTTGCGGACGGTCTGCCGGATCCGGAACGTCTTGCCCTCACCCCACTCGAAGACGCAGGTCACCGCGACCTCGTCACCGGCGAGGAGCTCCCGTCGGAAGCGGATCGTCGTCTCCAGGGCCACGGGCCCGACTCCCCGGGCCACCAGGTCGGCCTGCCGGACACCGGCGGCCTGGAGCAGCGACCACCGGGCGTGCTCGGCGTAGTTGAGGTACACGGCCTGGTTCAGATGCCCCTGCGTGTCGGTCTCGTACCCGCGGACGGTCACCGGAACGGAAAACGGCTCGCTCACCACGCCTGCCTCTCCTCGTGGACGTACTGACCGGACGATCGTGGCACGGGCGTCACACCTTCCGCGGAGAGGCCAGCAGATAACGGGCCCGGCTGCGCGGCTCGGTGTGCTCCCCGGTCTGCCAGCCCGCCGCCTCCAGCGTCGCCGCGCAGGCGCCCAGCTCGGTGCCGTCGGCCGCGTGGACGGCGACGGCCTCCGGCTGCGGTGTCGCGCGCACCCGGTACCCGTCGTCGCCGGCGGGACCCGCGGGGCGGTGTCCCGCCGCCTCCAGCGCCAGCGCGGCGGCCCGCACGAGATGCGTCCGCTCCCACCCGCACGGCCGGTCCACGGCCCCGTCCGGATGCGTCATCCGGCGCAGCTCCAGCAGGCCCTCCCAGGCCCCCCGTACCTCGCGCCGGCGCGCCGGCCCGGTGTCGAGCGGCCCGTCCTCCGCGCCCCCCACCCGCGCGGCGAACACGCCGTCGGCGGCAGCGGGGGCGGCGGGCTCCGGAGCCGGTGCCGTCGCCGGCTCGTCGGGCGCCTCCCGTATCCGGTGTCCGGCCGGGGTGAGGAAGCAGTCGTGCGGCGGGCGCGGGTGCCGGAAGGCGAGTCCCCGCCTCACCAGCGCCGCGAGCTGCGCCTGCGTGCCCCGCAGCCGTCCGGTGACGGGGTCGGCGGCGTCGATGACACGTCGCTGCGCGGCGGTCGGCGGTCGTGTCACGGCATCCCCTCTCCTCACCGGCGGCACCTTCGAAGACTACGACGGGGGTCTGACATTCCACGCGGCGATCACCGGCCGCCCGTGCTCCGTTCCCAGCCGGCACAGGGTGCCCGTACCCAGCTGGAACAGTGCCCCGTGGGACGCCGGGAGCCCCAGGTGCCGTGCGGTGAGCACCCGCAGGAAGTGCCCGTGCGTCACCAGCACCACGCACCCCTCGGTGTCGGCGAACGCGGCGTCCACCCTGGCCAGCACCCGGTCGGCCCGCTGACCGACCTGCTCGGGCGTCTCGCCGGGGTGGTCCGCCGGCCCGGGGATGACGCCGTCCGTGAACAGGAACCAGTCCGGCCGGGTCCGCTGGATCTCGACCGTGGTGATCCCCTCGTAGCCCCCGTAGTCCCACTCGTGCAGGTCGGGGTCGACGCGCAGGCCGTGCAGCCCGATCAGCTCGGCCGTCTCGCGCGCCCGCTGGGAGGGGCTGACGAACGCGGCCCCGATGCGGTGCGACCGGATCAACGGCACGAGACCGCGCGCCTGCTTCCGTCCGTTCTCGGTCAGCGGCACGTCCGTCAGCCCGGTGTGCCGCCCGGACCGCGACCACTCGGTCTCGCCGTGCCGGACCAGAAAAAGATCACCCATGGACACCGATCCTCGCACGCCGGACGAGTCGGGTGCGGCCTGTGATCACGGACAGGCTCGCCGACCTCGTGCGGCCACAGGCCGGAGACGGTCCCGCGCTGACACCCGGCCCTACTGGCGGTACCCGCTCAGGAAGCGCCCGATCCGGCCGATCGCCGCCTCGAGGTCGTCCGCGTACGGCAGGGTCAGGATGCGGAAGTGGTCGGGGGAGGGCCAGTTGAAGCCGGTGCCCTGGACCACCTGGATCTTCTCGCGCAGCAGCAGGTCCAGGACGAACCTCTCGTCGTCGTGGATGCGGTGCACCTTCGGGTCGATGCGCGGGAACGCGTACAGCGCGCCCCTGGGCTTCACGCACGAGACGCCGGGGATCTCGTTCAGCTTCTCCCAGGCCACGTCGCGCTGTTCGCGCAGCCGCCCGCCCGGCGCGGTCAGCTCACGGATGGACTGGCGGCCGCCGAGCGCGGCCTGGATGGCGTACTGGGCGGGCGCGTTGGCGCACAGGCGCATGGAGGCCAGCATGGTCAGGCCCTCCAGGTAGTCCCGCGCGTGCTGCCGCGGTCCCGTGACCACCAGCCAGCCGGAGCGGAAGCCCGCCACCCGGTACGTCTTGGACAGGCCGCAGAAGGTGAGGACCACCAGGTCGGGGGCGAGGGCGGCGGCCGAGTGGTGGACGGCGTCGTCGTACAGGATCTGGTCGTAGATCTCGTCGGCGAAGACCATCAGGCCGTGGCGGCGGGCGAGGTCGAGGATGCCCTCGACGATCTCCTTGGGGTAGACGGCGCCGGTCGGGTTGTTCGGGTTGATGACGACGACCGCCTTGGTACGGTCGGTGATCTTCGACTCCATGTCGGCCAGGTCCGGGTACC
This sequence comes from Streptomyces sp. 63XJN7_1_ISO-PGPR-S23-121, assembly GCF_056173025.1. NCBI lineage: Bacteria > Bacillati > Actinomycetota > Actinomycetes > Kitasatosporales > Streptomycetaceae > Streptomyces > Streptomyces sp. 63XJN7_1_ISO-PGPR-S23-121. The sequence goes on from NZ_CM149653.1 coordinate 2,400,370, forward strand.
ACTCGGCCTGCTCGTCGCACAGGTAGTGGACGGCCTTGCCGCCGGCGAGGGTCGTCACCGCCGTCCAGAGGGGGAAGTCGGGGGCGGGGATCAGGACCTCGTCGCCGTCCTCCAGCAGGGCCTGCATGGCCATGGAGACCAGCTCGGAGACGCCGTTGCCGAGGAACACGTCGTCCACGCCGACCTCGAGGCCGAGGGCCTGGTAGCGCTGGGCGACGGCACGCCGGGCGGAGAGGACGCCGCGCGAGTCCGTGTAGCCGTGTGCCCGCGGCAGCATCCGGATCATGTCCTGGAGGATCTCCTCCGGCGCCTCGAAGCCGAACAGGGCCGGGTTGCCGGTGTTCAGCCGCAGCACGCTGTGCCCCGCCTCCTCCAGGGCGTCGGCGTGCTCGATCACCGGGCCGCGGATCTCGTAACAGACCTCGCTGAGCTTGTTCGACTGCCGGAACTCCATGCGCCGATTCCCCTCCGGTATCTGGTGTTGCTTGGTTTTACCAAGTGTGAGCTTGGAAAGTCCAACAACGTGTCTACACTGCGTCGCATGTCACCTCGCCGAAGCTACGACCAGTACTGTTCCGCCGCCCGCGCGCTCGACGCCGTCGGCGACCGCTGGACCCTGCTGATCGTCCGGGAGCTCCTCGCCGGTCCGCGGCGCTACACCGACCTGCACGCCGACCTGCCCGGCGTCAGCACGGACGTACTCGCCTCGCGGCTGAAGGACATGGAGCGCGACGGACTGACCACCCGTCGCCGGCTACCGCCGCCCGGAGCGGCGTACGTCTACGAACTCACGCCCCGGGGGCGGGAGTTGCTGCCCGTCCTGGAGGCGCTCGGGGCGTGGGGCGCCGGTGAGCTGGGGGAGCGGCGGCCCACGGACGCGGTGCGGGCCCACTGGTTCGCGCTGCCCCTGCAGCGGGCCCTGCGGGCGGCGGGCGCGGCGCAGGGGCTCGTCGAGGTCAGGCTGGAGGAGGGCGACTTCCATCTGTACGCCGGTGCGGACGAGGGCCCGGTCTACGGTGACGGACCCGCGCCGGGCGAGCCCGACGCCCGGCTGGGCATGGACGCCGGGACGTGCGCGGCCCTCAGCCGCGGGGAGCTGGATCTGCGGGACGCGGTGCGGGACGGGCGCGTCGAGGTGACCGGCGACGGCGCGGCGGCCAAGGCCCTCGGGGAGGGGTGAAACGGCAGGAGGCCCGCCGGGGGCGGGCCTCCTGACCGGGCCTCAGGCGCCCGGCGGCACCCGCGAGGGGCGTCCCGAGCCGCGCGTCAGCGCGTAGCCGCCGATGCCCGCCAGCGCGGCCAGCACGGCGCCGATGCCGGTCCACACCCACCGGTCGGACCACCAGCCCGACGACCAGCCGTCCTCGGGCTCGATCGCGGACAGCACGGCGCCGCGCCCGGAGTCGTCGTCCTGCCCGGACTTCACCGCGACGCCCGGCACCAGCGGCTCGGCCAGCGAGCCGTCCACGGCCGCCGCCCCGCCCATGTCACGGGAGTCGACCCGGACCTCGGCGCCGACCGGTATGCCGAGGTCGGACGTCGGCAGGTTCACCACCGTCAGCCGGACGTAGTACGTGCCCGGCAGCGGGTCGTTGGCCCACGCCTCGGACCAGGCGCGGACCGTGCGCAGCACGCAGGCCAGCTCCACGGAGGGCGTGCCCTCGGCCGCCGTGCGCGTCTGCGCGCCCCACTGGCAGGCCTGGCGGCGGCGCAGACCGTCGTACACGTCGATCCGCCAGGTCTCGGCGGCGTGCTTCTCGGGCAGCTTCACCGTGGCCTTCACGGTCGGCCGCTGCTCCGCGTCCGCCGGGAACGACCAGTACAGGTAGTCGCCCGCGGAGCCGCTCGCCGTGGCCCGCTGTCCCTGCTCGATCTCCGTCGCCGTGCGGAAGGACGTGCCCGCCGAACTCGGCGCGCCGCCGTCGCCCGACGGGCTCGCGGAGGGCGAGGAGTCGGCCGCCGCGGGCGCCGCGGCGAGGCCGAGCAGCAGCAGGCCGGCGCTCAACACTCGGGTGATACGCATCAGTGGGTCCTCCAGACCGCGAACCGCCAGCGCGACAGCCAGCCCCACAGCAGACCGGCGAGGAAGCCGACGAGCACCAGTACGCCCAGCAGCCACCAGCCGCGTCCGAGGCCGAAGGCGGCCACGTCGGCGGCCTGGTTCGGGCCGTCCACGACGTCGACCGTCAGCTCCAGCGGCAGACCCGGAGTGGTCTTCACGCCGGGCGCGACGGAGAAGGAGTTGGTGACCTGGAGGCACACGGTCTCCGCGGCAGGCTTGTCCGTATCCGCGTCGTCGATCTCCGGCTTCGGGTAGCGCAGACCGGTCGAGACCACGTCCGTACGGCCGTTGTCCGCCGCCTCGCCGCGCACGATCTCCCGGCCGTGCACGGTGACCGCCCGCAGCAGCACGCCGTAGGACGGATTCACGGCCCGGTCGGCGGACACGCTCACCGAGGCGCGCAGCTCCTCGCCGGGCAGCACGTCCACCCGGTACCAGCGCTGCTTCCCGAACTCCTCGCGGTCGGTGTACAGCCCGGACTTCAGCGCGGGGGCCTTCGCACACGCGTCGGCGCCCTCGACGGCGACCGGGGTCACCACCGGGTCGGCCGCGCGATCCACCAACTGGTTCACCTTGTCGGTGAGTTCGTCGGTGTGCTCCACCGAGGTGTAGGTGCCGCCCGTCGCCTCGGCGATGCAGCTCAGCTGCTGCCGCATCTTGGCGTTGGGGACCAGGCCGAGCGTGTCGATGGTCAGCCCGATGCCCTTGGACGAGATCTCGCGGGCCACCTCGCACGGGTCGAGCGGGGCGCAGGTGTCCTCGCCGTCGCTGATCAGCACGATCCGCTTGGAGCCGGTCCCGCCGTCGAGGTCGCCGGCGGCCTTGAGCAGCGCGGGCCCGATGGGCGTCCAGCCGGTGGGCGACAGGGTCGCCACCGCGGTCTTGGCCTCGGTGCGGTCCAGCGGGCCGACCGGGTAGAGCTGCGCGGTGTCCTTGCAGCCGGTCGCGCGGTCGTCGCCCGGGTAGTCGGCGCCCAGCGTCCGGATGCCGAGCTGCACCTCCTCGGGCGTCGCGTCGAGCACCTCGTTGAACGCCTGCTTCGCCGCGGCCATCCGCGTGCCGCCGTCGATGTCCCGGGTTCGCATCGACCCGCTGACGTCGAGCACGAGATCGACCTTCGGCGCGTCCTCGCCCGTGGGTTCACCGGCGGCCGCACCGGCCGGCAGGGCGATCCCGGCCGTCAGTGCGGCGAGCAGAGCGCAGACGCCCGCCGCCAGCCGTTTTCTTGTGATCATCGGCGGATCCTATTGACCGCGACTGCCGTGCTCCAAAACGAGACCGCCCGGATGCCGCAACGTCACTTGGCGGAAAGGGGATTGGGCAGCTCTGCCCACAAGTCGCCCTCCGTGCCCGGCGACATGCGCATCAGCGTCAGCGCCTTCACCGGCAGCGGCTCCTCACGCAGCGCCACGAGGTCCGGCGTGGACGGCAGTTCGCCGACGGCCGAGTCCAGGGCCGCGCCCAGCACCGCCCCTGATCCCGCCGCCCCCGCGAGAGTGCCGGCGACCAGCGAGCCGAACAGCTTGCGGCGCAGGGCGGCCGGATCGTCGGTGAGCATGCGCGCGGGCAGGTCCGGGGCCGCCATGCCGTGCCGGGCGAGCCGGGCCGGGCTCACCCGGATGTCGGCCAGGTCGCGGTAGACCAGGCGAAGCGGCTCGCCCGACGCCGAGAGCACCACGAGCAGGTTCTGACCGTGCGCCTCCAGCGCCACGCCCAGCTCGAGCAGACCCAGCCCGACGGTGAGGCAGAGGCGCGCGAAGCCGGCCAGCCATGCGGCGGACCGCGGCAGCCCGGTGGCCGCCAGCGCCGCCACCGGGACGACGTGCTCGCCGGCCGCCGCGTACGCGCCGGGCGGCTCGCGCAGGACGGCGGCCAGGTCGGGGGAGTGCGCGGTGGCCGCGCCCAGGGTGCGGGTGACGTCCAGCAGCCCGTCCGTGCGCCCCGCCATCGCCCGGCCGAACGCCGACAGGGTGTCCGACGCGGCGACCGAGGCGACGGAGATGTCCCGGACCGAGGACGTCAGCCGTGCGCTCAGCGCCGTCTTGACGTGCGGACCGCCGGGCACCGCGAGCGTGCGCAGGGACATCAGCGGATGCGCGGGAAGCGTCGCCTCGCCCGGCCGTTTCAGCACGTGGGCGGCCTGCCACGGATGCACCGGGATCAGCAGCCGCCCCCCGTCCCGGAGCTCCGGCGGCCACACCCCCGTCACCAGGCACCCGGCCGCGGGGACGGGGACCAGCCCGAGCGCCACGACCGGGCCGTGCTCGGGCCCGTAGGCGAGCTGCTCGGCCACCGAGAAACCCGGCCGGGACCGGCAGGCGGGGTGGAACGGATGACCGTCGACCACCCGCTGCTCCCAGCCCCAGTCGCTCTCCGGCCACTCGTCCGGGTGATCCTGCCCGGCCCGCGACAGGGCCATGGACGCGACACTGTGCCCGAGTTCGGCGGCGAAACCCGCCGAGTGCGGCACGGCGAGGTCCGTCACCAGCCGCGCGGGGTCGTCGTACGGGGTCCCGCCGAGCCGCACCGAGGAGACGTACGCGTCGGTGCGGTACGGGTCGGCGGCCGGGCCGCGCAGCCGCCGGCCGTCCCCGAGGCGCAGCACGAGGCCGCCCCGCGCGGACTCCCGGCCGATGATCCACGGCAGCGGCTCGTGGGCGAGCGCCCGCCACAGCCGGGTCAGCACGGCGGCGCGGGCGCCGGGCAGCTCGGCCCTGTACCGAGGGACGAGACCGGGCCGGACGACGGCCAGTTCGTCGGCGACCTCGGCCTCGGCGGTGGCGGGACGGTGCACGGGCGGGCTCCTCGGGTACGGGACGGGTACGCGGGCGGGACGAGCGGGACGTCACGGCGATCGGACCACGGCGGACATACTGATCGTCCCCGCCCTCTGACAGACCGTAGGGAACGAGTGGAACGCGTGGATCTCCTGCCCCCGTCCTCCGGCGCCGACGCCGCCTCGCCGGACGGCGTCGCGGAACGTGCCGACGCCCACGCGGCGGTGCCGTTGCTGAACTGCCTGCTGCGGGAGGTGGCCGAACCGCGCCCGGCCTCCGGCGACCGGCCGGTGTACCGGCTGCCCGGCGGCCGGCTGCTCCGGGTCCGCGGCGGCCGGCGTCCCGCCGAGCCGGAGGTGCGCGCGGCGGACGGCTGGCACCGCGTCGGCCACGCCGAACTGGTGAGACTCGTCGCCGAGGAACTGCGCCGGCACACCGGCCTGCCCAACCACGAACTGCCCACCGAGATGACCGACAGCCGGGACGCGGTCGCCGCGCTGCTGACCGCCCGCGCCGGTGCGGCCCCGCCCGACGACCCGTACCTGCGCTCGGAGCAGTCCCTGCTCACCGGCCACACCCACCACCCCGCCCCCAAGGCGCGCGGCGGCGGCCCGCACGCCGGCTGGCTCCCCTACGCGCCGGAGGCCCACGCCCGTTTCCCGCTGGCCCTGCTCGCCGTGCGGGCCGACTCGGTGGTCGAGGAGGGCGACACCAGCGCCCTGGACGCCCTCGGAGCGGCCCCGCCCGGGTACCGGCTGCTGCCCGCCCACCCCTGGCAGCTCGGCCTGACGGCGACGGCCCTCGCCCCGGCCTTCGCCGACGGACGGCTGATCAGGCTGGGCACGACCCCGTTCCCGGTGTGGCCGACGGCCGCGGTCCGCACGGTGTACGCGCCCGAGTACCCGCCGGGTCGGGACCTGTTCCTGAAGTTCAGCCTCGACGTGCGCATCACCAACGACATCCGCCGCCTGTGGCGCCACGACCTGCTGAACCTGCGCCGCACCGACACGGCCGTCACGGAGGCCTTCGCGTCGGTCGGTCCGCCGGCGGCCTGGCTCTCCGACCGCGGCTACCGCACCGCCGACTTCGCCTTCGAGGAACTCGCCGTCGTGGTCCGCGACGGGCTGCGCACCGGCCTGCTGCCCGGTGCGACCCCGCTGCTCGCCGCGGCCCTCGCGGAGGGCTTCCCCGGCAGCCCCCTGGCGGCCGCGCCGGACCCCGCGGCCTGGTGGGAGGCGTATCTCGACGCCGTCGTCCCGCCCGTCCTGACCGCCTTCGCCGACGACGGCGTCGTCCTGGAGGCGCACCTGCAGAACACGCTGGTCGCCGTGGACGCCGGCGGCACCCCGGTGCAGGCCCTCTTCCGGGACGCGGAGGGGGTCAAGCTCCTCCCGGACATTCCCCGCGCGGCCGCATGGGAGCGGCTGGTGTACTGCCTGGTCGTCAACCACCTGCTGGAGATCGCCGGCGCCCTCGCCGAACACCACCCGGGCCTCGACCCGCGGCCCGCCCTGCGCGCCGCCCTCGCCCGCCACGACCTGCCCGAGATCCCGGCGCTGCTCACCGCCCCGGCCCTCCCCGCCAAGACGAACCTCCTGCTGCGCTGGACCAACGCGGACGGCGCCGCCGCGCGCTACCGTCCGCTGCCGAATCCGCTGCTGCCCGGGGCGTGAGACCCGGCGCACTCGGGAAATCCCGAGCGCGGCCGGTACGGCGCCGTGTCCTCACGCACCTCGGTGTCGCCGCCGTCGGGGGTCAGGCCGGACAGCCGGAGTCCGCGAGGACGTAGTAGCCGGGAGCGGTCTGCTCCAGGGTGTGCGTGGTGAACGTGTTCCACAGCCCCATGGGCTCGTCGGAGCCGCTGGCAAAGGTGTATCCGCCGCTCTGGTGGGCGCGCCCGGCGGCCGTGTGGGCGTAGTTGCTCGCCGTGTGGCACGAGGGCGTGTATCCGGTGGTGGTCGCGGTCACCGGTGAGGACGCCGCACCCGTCGCGCCCGCGGCGTCGACGGCCGCCACGGTGTAGTGGTGGGCCGTACCGGCGGCGAGACCGGTGTCGGTGTACCCGGCCGACGTGGTGGTGCCCACCGTCGTCCCGTCGCGCCGGACGGCGTAGGACTTCGCGTCGGCGACCGGCTGCCAGCCCAGGGTGACCGTGGTGTCGGAGACCGCGGTGACCGTGAGTCCGGTGGGCGCGGGCAGGGTGCCCGTGTCCGGGGCGCCGCCGTCGAGGCCCCAGAAGCGGGCGGTGTGGTAGCTGGAGCAGATGGTGTCCAGGTAGTAGGTGCCCGTGCTGCCGCACTGTTCCGGGCCGGTGCCCGGATCGACGGCGAGTCCGTGGGCCATGCCGGAGACGGAGTAGACCTCGACGGCGGGCCGTCCGGCGGGGTCGTCGTAGACGCTCAGCGTGGTGCCCCCGCCCAGGCTCTCGGTGCGGGAGGGCGTCTGGCCGGTGCCCCACACGTCGGTCCACTGGTCGCGCAGTTCGGTGGCGTTGGCGGGGCGGACGGTGGTGTCGGCGGTGCCCTGCCAGATCGCCACCCGGGGCCAGGCGGCCGTACCGGCGGGGGCGGCGGAGCGCACCAGGTCGCCCCACTGCGCCGGAGTCCTGTCCGGTGGGCTGTACATGCAGGTGTACGCGCTGGAGACGCTGTTCGCGCAGTACGCGGGCAGGCCCGAGTCCACGGCGCCGCCGGCGAACACGTCGGGGTAGGCGGCGAGCATGTTCGCGGTCATGCCCCCGCCGGCGGACAGACCGGTGATGTACACGCGCCGGCTGTCACCGGCGTACAGCGAGACGGCCTTGTCGACCATCTGCCTGATCGACAGGGCCTCGCCCCGCCCCCGCGCGCTGTCGCCCGGCTCGAACCAGTTGAAGCACGAGTTGGCGTTGTTGCCGCTGCTCGTCTGCGGGAGGACCAGCGCGAATCCGTAGCGGTCGGCGATCTTTGGCCAGCCGGAGTGCGTGTAGTAGTCGTTCGCGCTCTGCGTGCAGCCGTGCAGGGCCACCACCAGCGGGGCGCCGGCCGGCAGCCCGTCGGGCGCGTAGGTGTACATGGACAGGGCGCCGGGATTGGTGCCGAAGCCGGTGACCTGGGTCAGGCCCCCTGAGGCGGACGTGCTCGGCCCCACGGCGAGCAGACCGCCCGCGAGGACCAGGACGGCTCCGGCCACGGCGGCGAACCGGCGGCGGACACGAGCGGCGAAGCGGCGGCCCTGCGTGCGGCGGGCCGGAGGATGTGACTGCCCCATGACTGCCTCCTCGGGGATGAACCCGTCCGGCGCCGCTGCCGGCCGCGGACGGGACGCGGTGTGCCGTGCATCATGCGGGCACGCTCGGCGGCGGTGACATGGGGGAGGCGGCCAGGCTTGCGGTGAGCCCTGTGTGACGGGCGTCCATGGCCGGTGCGCGGCCGGCCGTGTATGGCGGGACGCCCGCGGCCGGGCCCCGGCCGGCAGCCGTGGGGGCGCCGGGGGCACTCCGTGCCGGCCGGCACCCCGGTTACCCTGGTCCCTTCATGCCGGAGGCCGCGACGGGCGGCGGACCGGCGCGGAGCTCCCAGGGACGGCAGGGCGAAGAGATGCTGCGGGCAGGGAAATGCTGACAGAGGTCACCGCGCCCCGCTACCTCGAGCCCCTGCACACCGGCGGCTCCGTCCCCGGCGTCGTCGAGGCCGACGACCTGGGCACCTACGTCGTGAAGTTGTCTACGTGGTAGCGCTGACCTGCATCGATGCGGCTGTACCCACCACTGACCTGTGCGGATGAGTCTTTCAGCGTCTTTCAGAATTGTGCCGCGTTACACGGTCGATTCTCCCCACGCGCTCCCCAGGGCCGGCGATACTCCCCAGATTTTCCCCAGGAAGTGACGTTGCGGCGGGCCCGGTGGCATGGGACGTCATGCCACCGGAGGCGCTGCCAAGGACACGTTGAGTGACTGCCTGCGAGGGCAGGGCAGAAGCCTGGCGCCGAGGGATGAGCGCAAGGCGTGAGTCTGACTCTGCTCGAGCAGGCTCAAGTTCGAACCGGCCGTCGGAAGCCGACATCTTTCCGATGACGCACCATGTGGAGTGCCTGGCGATCCTTGAACCGGCGGCGAAGGGCTCTTGACCTGCGGTTTTGTGCGTGCACTGTTCACCAGAGCGGGCGTGGAGCGACAACGGGCACCTTGAACCGTTCCGGGTTCGGTAGGGACTCGGAGCCGGAGCAGGCTATCGAGGAGTTCGTTCGATTTCAGCTTGAGTCGGTCTCTGGGGTGGTCGGTGCTGGAGGGGTGAGGGTGAACAGGCCGCGCTCGGCTTCGGCGAGGATGCTGCGGTTGACCAGGCGCTTCAGCTTGGCGCGCATGCCTTCGGTGTGCCGCGGCTCGGTGCCGGTGCCGAGGGTGCGGCAGACATCCCTGGCGCGCAGGCCGTCCCCGTTCAGGAAGGCCGGGACCGAGACGCAGTACCTGCGAGGCCGGAACATCGCGCTGGTCTTCGAGAAGACCTCGAACGCGCACCCGGTGCGCGTTCGAGGTCGCCGCCGCCGACCAGGGCGCCCGCACCACCTGTCTCGACCCCGCCGGCCCGCAGATCGGGCACAAGGAGTCCGCGAAGGACACCGCCCGCGTCCTCGGTCGCATGTTCGACGCCATCGAGTACCGGGGCGACAGTCAGGCCAACGTCGAGGAGCTGGCCGCCTACGCCGGTGTGCCCGTCTACAACGGCCTCACCGACGGCTGGCACCCCACTCAGATGCTCGCCGACGTGCTCACCATGACCGAGCACAGCGGCAAGCCCCTGAAGGAGACCGCCTTCGCCTACCTGGGGCGACGCCCGTTTCAACATGGGCAACTGCTACCTCGTCACCGACGCACTGCTCGGCATGGACGTTCGGATGCCGCCGCGCAGGGCTACGAAGGGCCCGGTGCCACCTGGCCGGCTGCTCTACCGGGCCGGCCGCCGCCCGCGTACCGGCCGCACGGACGCCCCCAGACCCCGGCTTACGCTGAGCCGCTGACCGCAGGCCGGTTGCGTCTGGGTTGGAGGGCCGAGCAGACATACGGGGTCCCGACACCGCACCGGCGTCCGGTCCGCCACTGCGGGCACCCATGTCATGGCCCGGTGTCCCACCGACGCGAACGCCCCCCATCCGGCAGGCGACGTGCGCGGTGGCGGCGTGGACATCGAACCGCGAACATGGAACACCAGCAGGGCACCGAGGCGGGCCCGCGCATCTCGCATAAGGGCCCATGATCGTGAAGGTCGGCCCGCCTCGTCACGTCACTTCGCCGGATCCCTGGCCTCACCCCCAGGGGCGTCCTGTGCCAGGTGGTACCAGGTTGGACAGCCAGGGAAGCATGTGCCCACTACGTAGAGGGCGCCGGCGAGTGTGACGGGTCTCATCTGCTGGTCGTCGGCTTCGATGACGTCACGCCGGGACCGCAGGACGTCCAGTGCGCGGCTGAACGCCCAGCTTGAGCGTTCGGCGATGGAGGGAGGGCCGAGGAGGTGACCGGCCAGCCCATCGGCCATGTCCCGCGACGAGTCCTCCCACTGGCGCCGGTGCATGTATGCCAGCTCGAAGAGGTAGACCGATGCTTCCATCAGCGCCCAGCAATTCGGCTCTTCAACGACATTGATCGGACCCCCGGCCACACCAGTGGCGTAGGTCTCAGCCATGATCCAGAATCCGTCGCGGGCCCGGCTGGTGATATACCCCTCGTAGGTGGGGCCGAGAGTGAAGGAGCCGGTCTCGGTCGAGGTGGAGGAGGGGGCAGGCCCCCAGTCATCGGCCTCCGCACTGCCCCGGAGCCGGACTACGTCGGCGTGCACGCGGGCCATGTCCTGCTTCCCGTCCTCAGACCATCCCTCAAGCAGGACATCCCATACGCGGGAGTCCGGCTCGGGGAGTACGGGGAGGTCTTGCCAGCAGGTCTTCTCCTCGTCGCGAGCCTTCTCGATACTGATGTAGTAGGCGAAGACCTCGGTGAGTGCGTAGAAGTGAGGGAGGGTCATGCCACGCGGGCCCGCTGACGTGGCGAAGTAGATCGCGTATGCCCAGTTCGGGCCTGTTCCCCAGACGGGTTCGGGTTGGGCCGCTTGCACCACCTCGCGGATGGTCTGGCATACCTGGACAGCGATCGCGGTCTGACCTGCAGTGAAGCGGATGGGCAGCCGCTGTAGCGTAGCAGCGACCACACCGGCCCATCTGGCGAGGTCGGCACTGATTGCGGTGTCGTCCACCGGCCCCATGACCCGGGCGAAACCGTCCTGGTAGCCCTGTCGGCCCACGTAGTCGTCATGCTCGTAGGTCGGACGGTCCAGCACCGTCCGCAACGTGTCCCCAAACCGCGCTACCTCGTCCCGGCCCGGGTCGATCGTGGCTGAGGACTTGGCGCCGAAGAGATAGCGGATGACCACTTGGCGGAAGGCGGGTTCACCATCCAGCATGCAGTAGCTGATCAGGGCGGTTTCGGCGACGAACACATCCATGCGGCGCCGGTTGGTGGCGTCGAGGCCAGCGGCGGGTTGGTAGGGCGCCGACAGTCCGCCAAGGCTGGGGTTGAATGCAGCGGCGACGCGAGCGATCAGCAGGTAGTCGGCGTCGGGCCGGGCGGGGCAGCCCTCCAGTGCGCAGTAAATCTTGATCCACGTGGCATGCAGAGTGGTGATCGTTTCGGCCACAGTGCCGGGAACGGCTGCCAGGGCCAGGCACGTGTCCACGATGTCCCGCCCCAGCCGGCGTACCGACTCGAGGTCCGCGGGCAGGAGGACATGAAGGATCTCATTCAGCGAAACCCCGTCGATACGGGCGCCGTCGTCGTCTGTCACCAACGCGTCGGGACGTGCCGCGATCTCGCGCATGAACGTCCACACGGCTGCCAGGGCCTCCAGCCTGCGGCCAGTGGCGAGTTCGCCACTGCACTCCCTGACGAACTCGTAACAGCGGTCCTCCTCCACGCCTTTGAACCCGTTGCCCGGCCAGCGCATCGTCGTGGGACGCGGCGTGGGGGGCAGGAGCGGTGCAAGGATCGCACTGTGCGCTTGCCGTTCTCGTGGTGTGCACTCGTAGGTGATCACGGCCTCCAGGGGGTGAGAGCAGTCAGGGCCTGAACGGTTGCCAGGACCGGATAGTCGTACGGGATCGGTCGCGGACCGATCTGGTCGGGCACCGAGGTGAAGGAGCCGTCGCTGTGCTGTTGGTGCAACAAGTAGTTCAGGGCGTCCGGCACCACCCGCCCCCGGGCGCGCCCGGTGAGGGCCTGGACGGCCTGGGCGGTGGACAGGACATCGCTGGGCATGCCAGGGCGCTGGCCGAAGCCGCCGTCGGCGTTCTGTGACCGGGTCAGCGACCGGACCGCCCGGTCGACGCTTTTGCCGTGCATCCCGCAGGCCTCCAGCGCGTCGATGGCATTGCTGGCCACGCTCGCTGTGCTGAGGGTCCAGGAGGTTGGGAAAGTCCCATCCTGATGCTGCTTCGACGCGATGAAGTCGGCCGCTGCGGCCAGCCGTTCGCCCAGACGCGGACCGAGCGCGAGGATCGCGACTGCGGTCATGTCGACCTCCCCCTCGTGTCCGTGGACGTAGGTCGGGAAAGAACCGTCTGGGCCGGCCATCGCCAGCAGGTACCGCTCGCCCTTGTCCCGCGCCTCGCGATATCGGGAGGCGTTGATCAGTCGGAGGGCTTCCACACAGCGGGAGGTGTCGTCGACGTCGCTCTGAGAGGCGAGGGCGGTGTAACCCCATCCGCCGTCCGGGAGTTGGGCACTGACCAGGAAGTCACCCATCTGTTCCAGCAGGTCGCCCTCGGCTCCGGCGCGGGCCAGGCACAACGCCGCCAGCGCCGTCACGAAGACATCCTGCCCCGCGATGAAGGGCACCCCTGCGCCTGGGGCTCGAATCGCCTCCAGGGCGGTGATCCCGTCACCGATCGCCGGGTGCCCTGGATCGACCTGGTGCAGGGCGTGCAACGCGACCAGGTGAGCCAGCGCGTTGGCTTCATACACTCGCCCGTGCCAGTCTGCCAGGATGCCGGTCAGATAATCGCGTCTGGCCTCGCCGTCCGTCGTGCCCGCCGTCTCGGTCATTCCGATCGCACACAGGACCAGGGAGGTCCAGGTCGCGTGACCGCGATAGTCCGGTCCCGGGCCGGTCGGGGGGACCTCGCATCCGACGAACCTCAGAACCGATTGGAGCAGGAGCCGCTTGCGTGCGCCGGTCCAGTGGCTGAAAGACGCCAGGAACGCCCCCACCTCGGCCGCCGACGGCGTGCTCCCCGTCGCTGCCCGCGCCACGAGACCGTCGAGCGGGCTGTGCCAGGGCGCTGCCTGTAGGTAGGCGGCCAGTTGGGCCTGTGCCTGGGGGAGGACGCCTTGCTGCTTCAGCAAGGTCAGCATCAAGGCCGACTCCAGGACCCTGCTCCCGCAGACGTCACGAAGCGCACCGTCGGGCCCGACGCGATGAGTCAGGTATTCAAGTGCCCGATCATGGGCGATTTTCAACGCAAATGCGCTGTGTGCATTCGGGGGTTGTATCGGCAGGTTCACATAATTCCCAAGCGAGTTCGGGGGATGGAGGAAGAGTCCCTTTCCCTCCATGGTTTTTGCCTCGGAGGGATGCTAGAACTGGCCTTGATCATCACGCAAGAGGTGACTGTTCGGCCTGTTCAGCGTCAATATCGGCAACTTAGAGGTCGTTAAGTCCGTTCTACAGACCGATCGTGCTCTCCATCAGGGCATTGTCGTAGGCGTCGCCGACCGATCCGATCGAGGCGGCGATGCCGGCGGCGTCCAGATGCTCGGCGAGCCGGAAGCTCGTATATTGCGACCCGGCGTCCGACTCCCGCTCCGCGACGGCAGGGCAGGACATCAGCCAGCATCGAGTCAAAAGGCCCACGGGGCGGAGGTTCCAAGATGCGCGCCCCCGCGGACGGCGGCGGCCGTGTCGGCATCGTCATGAACGGCTCGCCGCTGTTCAACGGTGCCGCCGAGTCGCGCCCCTCCAACATCCGCAGGCGGCTGCTGGAGAACGACCTGGTCGAGGCGATCGTCGCGCTGCCGACCAACATGTACTTCAACACCGGCATCGCCACCTACATCTGGAACCTCGACAACACCCCGACCGCGAGGACGAGGCCCAACTCATCGACGGCACGTCGTTCTGGACCAGGATGCGCCCGAGTCTCGACCCACTCATCGATCACATCCTTTATGGCCAGCGGGGCCCATCCCGAGGAACCACGTCTACACGCTCGTTGATGTTTCACACCTACGCACACCACGTCAACGACACTCCTCTCATGCCGCGTTACGAAAGAAAGATGACAGGTCCGCGTGAGCGCTGCTCAGGCCGTGACGGCTCGAGGCCGGCTCAGAACACCTCCTCAGTGACGGCTGCGCGCGAGCGGACATCGGGCGCCGGCGGTTCCGGCCCCCGGGAATGGGCGGCAGGGGGCCGGCGACGCCCGCGGAGGTCCCGCCTTTGGCGCTCGCGGTCCAGGTGCGCGAGACGTGCCTGGCTGACGGTGGGCGGATGATGTCGTTTGGCGAGCGCCCGCTCGCGCCGCGCGCGGTCCGCGGCAGCGACGATCGTGATCCAGTCGGGGCCGAGTCGGGCGATCAAGCGGGTGCGCAGCACGGTCCGCTGTCGGGCGGTGGTGCCCGCCCAGATACCCGTCGGCGTCTCCTCCGGGTGTGCGAGTGCCCACTTGAGGCACTGAGGTGCGATCGGGCACACCGCGCACTGTGCCTGGGCATCCGCTATGCGCTGGGCGACCTGGTACCCATGTTCTTCGTATTCGTGGGCGAAGAGCTCAGGAGTTGTCCGGCAGCTGGTCGGTTTGTGGATGCGGGGAAACGGGATGTCGGCGGCAGAGGGTTTGGCGGAGCTCATCGGGTGTACCTCGATTCGAAGGTGCGGGCAGGCGGACGAGGGTTTGTGCGGCCGGATCGTGTCGGCGGCGAGCCGGTCACACGGCGTCGGGCGCTCGATTGCGCGCCGGGTGTTTGGTCGAGGGCGGTTCTCTTCGGTGCGGGGACGGTCATGATGCTTGCGCCAGGTCGCGGGTGCCGGGGCGTCCGGCCCGGCGGCCGTTGACGGACGCATTCGCCCCGTGCCGGGCCCCGGCGATGGTTGCCCGGCCGGTGTGCTTGCCGTCGTAGAGAGCAGCGTCAGCAGCTCTGAGCAAACGCGACAGGTTGGTGGTGCCGATCACGTCGGGCGTCGCAGCCCCGACGGAGGCCTCGACGTTGACGACCTGGCCGTCGTCCAGAAGGACCGGCTGGGTGAGCGAAGACATCAGGCGTGCGAGGCATGCGTGCTGGAGACCGGAGCCGAGCCGGGTCGTGAGAGCGAACTCGTCCCCGCCGAGCCGGCCGACGGCGGCCGTGCTGCCCGCCCACTTGGCGAGCCGCTGTGCGGTCGCTGCCAGCACGGCGTCGCCGGCGGGGTGTCCGAGTCTGTCGTTGATTTCCTTGAAGTGATCGAGGTCGCAGATCAGCGTCACGGTATCGTTGCCGTAGCGGTCGAGAATCTGCTGCGCCTTGGCGGTGTATCCGTCGCGGCGAAGGAGCCCGGTGAGCGGGTCGCGACTGGCAGAGGCGAGCCGGCGCTGAAGTGCTATGGCGTGCAGCGCCCACCCGAGCAGCGGGACTGCTAAAACAGCCAGAAGAAGCGCGCGACGTACGCAGGGGACATACGCCTGTGGACGAGCGGCCATGATGGCTCCTTCGTGTCGTGCGGTGGCAACGGCTCCGCGCGGACGGCAGATCGGACGCGGGGGATGTGTCACGTCCGGGGACACTGCAGATCGACGTGGGTGGGCGGATCCCTGTTGTGGAGATCTCTTCCAGCGGCTGGATTCGCGACTGAACGGCGGAGCGGCCGGTCGGACAGCGGGCCTCGCTCTCGGCGGGCGCTCGCCTGTGACGACGCGTACTCACGGAGGCCGGGATGGCGGCTGGGGCGACGCGGGATCGTTCGTCATGCGGGGTGATGTGACGCTGCGGCACTCACCCGGGCCTCGAAGGCTCGGTTGTCGGCCGCGCACACGACGCTCATCAGGAACGCTCGCAGACGGGTGAGGGCTGGTCGGCCAGTGACGAGGTTTCGCAGAGGTTTCATGAGTGGCTGTCCTTCGGTGTGCGGAGCTTCCGTCGGGCTTTGACTCCGTGACGTAGCGATCGGTCACTGGCGAGGGAGGGCGAGGCACTGGCGTCTCTGCCCGTCAGGGAGTGTGCGCATCCGCCACGGCTGGCTGGCGCAGAAAGGCTGTGACGGCTTGGTACGGAACCGGCGCCGGCCGCACGTCATGGAGGGCGTCGGAGAGATCGTCCGGTGTTACGCGAACGTCGGTATGAAAGCGCCGAAGCCAGTACGGCCCGAGGGGCTGCTCGTGAAACGTTGGTGGAAAGGGAATCCGCCACGGCGCGGAGACACATACTCCGTATGGGTTGACCCAGCGCCTTTTCGTGCCGGGCGGGACGATCCAGTACATCCATGGGTGGCCCTCCTCGGCGATTACTGGTCCGCAGCCTCCGGGGTTCGAATCCATGATGGAGAG
The DNA here is from genome assembly GCF_056173025.1 of Streptomyces sp. 63XJN7_1_ISO-PGPR-S23-121. NCBI lineage: Bacteria > Bacillati > Actinomycetota > Actinomycetes > Kitasatosporales > Streptomycetaceae > Streptomyces > Streptomyces sp. 63XJN7_1_ISO-PGPR-S23-121. The sequence goes on from NZ_CM149653.1 coordinate 2,416,750, forward strand.
CAACTGTCCGCCTGCTTCATGAGCTGCGGTGATCACGACGTCGTGGTGCTTGCCCAGAGATTTGATCGTCGGCAAGTGGGCCACGCTCTCGAGGCGGCGTAGCAGCGACGTCAGATAGGACCAGTCGTGCACCAGGTGTGAAGTCATGGCTGTATCACCTTGTCTGTGGTGTGTATGTGGGCCAGGTAGGGGGTCCGGCCGCGTTCGGCGACGTAGTCGTCCTGACCGCGCAACGGGTCGGCATCAAGCGCAGGAACGTCCCCGTTGCGGTGCTCTGCGAGGGTTTACGACGCCGCACGACACCCTCAACCTCTGAATTTCCTTACATCGACAACTGGCGAGATCCCGATGGGCCTCGTGGCGAACTACTCTGGTTCCTCGACCCTTCCGTCACAGGTTCCCCGCTTGTGGCGGAGCTGAGTTCCTTCTTGCTGCGGGGACTCGGCGGGGTCGATCGCGTAAGGGCTTGGCGGAAGGCGTTCGGTGGACTCACAGCAGGATTTCGGGATGCAGTTGCGGACGTTCCGGCGCGTTCGGAGCTTGTCTCTGACCCAGCTGGCGGCGTTGACCCACTTCAGCAAGGGGTATCTCAGCAAGATCGAGAACGGCGTGAGGCCGCCGACGCACGAGCTCGCGGTTGCGTGCGACCGGGCCCTCGAACTGGACGGTGTGCTGGAAGCGCTGGTGTCCGTTTCCCCGCCGAGAGCGGCGGTCGAGCGCAGAGCACCCGTTGCAGTCCCGGCTCAGCTGCCCTCTGCTGCATCGATGGTCGGCCGGTCGGAGACGGCTCGTGACCTGTTTGAGACGGTGGCGGGCGTGGTCGGCCGGACCGTGGTGATCGGGATCGACGGGATGGCGGGGGTGGGCAAGACCACGATGGCTCTGCATGTCGCGTACAGCCAGCGGGATCGCTACCCCGATGGTGCGTTGTACTGCGACCTGCAGGGCCACTCGGAGGCTGCGGCGCCGCTCCCGCCGGGACAGGTGCTCGGAGAGTTCCTGCGTGCGTTGGGCGTTGAGGCCGGCGTCATCCCCGACGCCACGGCCGAGCGTTCCAAATTGCTGCGCTCGACACTGAACGGGCGACGTGTCCTCATGGTGCTCGACAACGCGGCGACCAGCGCTCAGGTCCGCCCCCTGCTTCCCGGCGCGGCTGACTGTCTTGTGCTGGTCACGAGTCGCAGCCGGCTCGCCGGTCTTGCCGTCCACGACCACGCGCGCCTCCTCACGCTGTATCCGCTCGACGACGAAGACGCGTTGGCGCTGTTGCGAGCCCGGGTCGGCGGAAGCCGGGTCGATTCCGAGCCCGGTGCGGCCGCGGACATCGTCCGCTGGTGCGCCCGTCTTCCGCTCGCCCTGGCGATCGCCGCCGACCTGGCTGCCGAACGCCCTCACGTCGTGCTCGCTGACCTGGCGGCTGACTTGGCGCAGGAACCCAACCGGCTGAATCTGCTGGCCTCCGATGAAGATCCGAGAACGGCAGTGAGCGCCGCCTTCTCCCGGTCCTACGCCACTCTGGCCGCGCCCGCGGCCCGTGCGTTCCGCCTTCTCGCGCTGCACCCCGGCCGGGGCATCAGCGCGGAGGCAGCCGCTGCCCTGCTGGGCACGACCGCCGAAGATGCCCGACACCAGCTGCGTACGCTCGTGCGCACGCACCTGCTCACGGAGCCGACGCCTCACCGCTACGGATTCCACGATCTGCTGCTCCTGTACGCGATTGACAAGGCCAGACAGGAGGAATCGACCGAGACGCGCCGGCAGACGGTGCGCCGGTCGCTGGAGTGGTATCTGCACACGGTGAGAGCCGCTTCGCAGGTGATCACTCCGAACCGCTGGCTGAATGAGCTGCGCGATGTGTCGCCTCCCGGTGACCGGGTGCCGACGTTCACCGAGCGTGCGCAGGCCCTGCTGTGGTGCGAGACCGAGCGGCGCAATCTGATCGCCGCGGTGGATGAGGCCGCCGCACTTGGAATGCACGCGGTGGCTTGGCAACTGGCCGCCGCGCTGGTCGGATTCCTCTATCTGCGCAAGCACCGTTCCGACTGGGATCATGTAACTCAGCTGGGGCTCGCCTCGGCCATGCAGGTCGAAGACCTGGAAGCCCGGGCTCGCATGCACACCTACCGGGGTGGTTCCTGCGCGGAGTCGCACAACTACACCGAAGCGACCGCTCAGTTCGAACAGGCGCTCAGCGTGTACCAACGCGTCGGAGACACATTGGGACAGGTCAACGCGTTGAGCAATCTTGGTGACGTGAACCTCCGACAGGGGCGCTACGCCGAAGCCCTTGTGCACCTCGAGCCCGCCGCGGCTGCCGGACGCGATGTCCAGCAGCCCTGGATCATGGGGATCCTCCTCAACAACCTCGGTGAGGCGCGGGTCCACGTCGGCCGCTGCCAGGAGGCAGTGGTAGTTCTTCAGCAGGCGCTCGTGATGCACCGGGAGATCGACAACACCTGGGTCGAGGCCATTACTCGTACGAACCTGGGCATTGCTCACTACCACCTCGCGGAACCGGAACAGGCTGTCTCCTACTTCGATGAGGCGTTGCGACTGCACCATGCCGCCGGAAATGAGTGGGGAGAGGGCTGGACCCTCCACCACCACGCCCTGTGCCTTCAGGAGCAGGGCTACGGGGCGGAGGCGCTCGAGATGTGGAAGAAGGCCTTGACCGTGCTCGAATTGCTCGGCGACCCACTCGCCGAGACGGTCCGCGCCCACGTCGAGGAGTCCGCCCTCGGTCCACTGGGCCCGGATTTGTGATTGCGCCCCAAATTCCAGCCTCCCGTCCGGCATGATGCGTTCGACGAGGTCGAGGACACTGGCGGGATGCGCCCGGTGGGGATGGCGAACGACACCGCGTGCATACGGTTGGGCTGCCCGTGGCGGCTCGGGACGGCAGCCAGGACGCTCTTGGTGCTCAGCGCCTCGCTGAGCACCAGCGAGTGAGGGTGGGGCGAGGCCGGCCGGCGCCCGTGTGTCCGAGCTCCGCGCAGCGTGCCACCGACGCGTCGGATGGATCGTTGTGGGTACTGCCGCACCGGGGAAAGAGACGGATGCGGTCATCGGTCTGGTCTCCTCACTGGAGAACCCTCTCCTTCGGACGACAGGACGGGCAGAGGCTGGCTTCGTGCTCGATGATTGCGCGTTGGGACGCGACCCTCCAGGGTTGCCAAGTGGACAACTTCATTGGCGACGACCGCGCCGCTGGGGCCAGGAGGTATGGGCTACGGTAGTGCGATCAGTACGTCAGGCGCGGCAGGTCCAATCCGGCCAGCAGGCCACGAGAACCGGGGATCCGGCGGCGACCAGGCGGACCTGGCCTCCTCGGGTAGGACGCGTAGGTTCTGGCAAGCTGCTCGTCTGCTGCCCATGCTGTGGTGCCGCCGTCCGAGGCCGCTGCCTCGATGCCTGGGGTGTCTGGCCGGGCGCAGGCTTCGGAGGAGCGGACTCCGGAGGCGCAGGCGACCGGTTGAGGTGTGCGGGTCGAGGCAGCGCGCAGTGGCGCCGCGGCGTCCTCCAGGCGGTCTGGCAGGACGTTGTGTGCGTCCGGCGAGTGACCCTGGCGCATTCACCGGGGGTGCGTGAACTCGTGGAACCGAGAGGCGACTCCGCACCGATGCGGACGCGCCTGGAGAAGCTTTTCCTGTCGCTCGCCTGAGTCCGGGGCGTGTGCGGATCCCCCGGGGAGGCGAGTGTTCGTAGCGCATCGGCGGTGGAAGTGGCCTGCTCCGAACTCGTACCCCCTGCGGGTATGGTGAATCGCCGTAGTAGGCAATGCTCACTACTCTTGCGCAGCGAAGGCTCGCTCGCGTCCACCCACGTCTTTATTCATCCCGTGAGTAAAGTTCCTCTTGGGCTGAGGCGAGATGGCCGCGGTTGGCAGTCTCGTGGAACGTGCCATCCACACACGGCCGTCGGCCTGAGTGGAGCCGGCCGCTCGCCACTGGCTGCGGCGGACGCCGAAATGGTGTGCAGCCGACCACCCCGCCGCAGCGCCGGCTTCGTGGTGAGATGGGTCCCAGCATGCTGTGCGGCGCGAAGTCGATGCCCCCATGGAGCAGTTCGGCACCTCGGTACCGTCATGATGTCCCTGCCCATTCGTGGCACCAGGGGTCTCGCGGCCGCTACGGTGCCGAACGGAGGAGGAAAGTGCGTGTCACGCCAGGTACTTGCGGTCAGCCCGGAGCGGCCCGACGGCTTTCGGACGATTGGTGAGGCTCTGGCCAGGGCGCGCAGTGGTGCTGTCGTCAGAGTCTCGCCCGGCGTCTACACCGAGAATCTGACCATCACCACCCCGGTCACCATCGTCGCGGAGCAATCCCGCGGCACCGTGGAGATAGCACCGCGTCGCGGCAGCGCGATCGTGCTCAAGGCGGAGGCCGCGATGCTGACCGACTTGGTGCTGCGCGGGCGGGACGAGGAGCTGCCGGTCGTAGACGCTCCGCGCGGGCAGGTCGCGATGGAAGGCTGCGAAATCACCGGATCTGCCTGGGCGGCCATGCTCGCCCATGGCGGCGGCTCGCTCGCCCTCCGCGACTGCCGGGTCAGCAATCCGGGCGGTGCCGGGATCGTGGCCACCTCCGAGGTCGAGAGCTCCGTCGAGTCCTGCACCATCGAGCACCTCGGTACCACTGGGGTGGTGATCGGCGAGCGAGGCCGGATCACACTGCGCGGCTGCACCATCCGCAACGCTCGCGGGAACGGCGTGCTTGCCAACGGAGAATCACAGGGATCGGTCGAGGAGTGCGACATCTCCTCGACCGACAAGCCGGCCATCGCCCTGGAGGGCAACAGCACGGCTCAGGTGCTGCGCACCGTCGTCCACGACACGAGCACGGGCATCATGCTGAACAGCCAGGCCCGAACGACACTCGAGGACGTGCGGGTCACCGGCACTACCGGGGTCGGCATCGCGGTCACCGGAGGCAGCGACCCGGTGCTGCGCCGTTGCCGGACCGCTCGTACCAAGGGGCACGGCCTGCTGGTCGGCGACCGCTCCCGGGGCACGTTCGAGGACTGCTGGCTGGACGCCGCGCAGTCCCCCGCGCTGCGCGTGAGCGGACCGTCGTCCCCCGTGTTCGTCGGGCTCACCGTCCGGGACTGCGCCACGACCGCGGTGCTGCTGGAGGAGGAGTCGGCGGCCGAGCTGGACCGCCTCGAAGTCATCGACGCCCAGGGAACGGGCGTTTCCATCCGCACGGGAGCCAATCCGCTCATCCGTCGGGCGCGGATCAGCGCTCCCCGCGGTCACGGTGTGGAGATCGTGAAGGACGGCAGGGGACGGCTGGAGGACTGCACCATCGACGTGGCCGGCCGCTGCGGCATCAGGGTCGAAGACGACGGCAACCTGTACGTCGGCGGCGGCGCCGTCACCTCGGCCGCAGAAACGGGCCTGTCGATCGCCGCCGGCGGAATCCTGACCGTACGGGATCTGGAGATCGCCGGTGCCAAGGACTCGGGTGTCACCGTCGACGAGGAAGGCGAGCTGACCGCCACCCGCGTCAGGGTGGGCGGCAGCGGCCGCCATGGTGTCCGGATCGCCGAGGGCGGCCGCGGCTCGTTCAACTCCTGCGAGGTCAGCGGCAGCGCCGGCGACGGGTTCCGCATCGAGTCCGCCGCGCCCGTCTCCGTCGTCAACTGTACCGTCCGGGACAACGGCGGCGGCGGGCTCCTCCAGTCCCGGCCCGGTGAGCGGCTCGCCGTCGAAGGACTGGTCAGCACGGGCAACGGGAAGCCGGACTCCTGGGGCGCCGGGGCAGCAGGTGGCGCCGGGGACAGCGGAATGGGCGGCGAGGACGCATGGCTGAGCCGCGAGGACGGTCCACTGTCCGCCCTTGACGCTCTGATTGGCCTCGACAACGTCAAGCACCAGGTGCGTACGCTGGTCAACCTCACGCGGCTGGCCCAGCACCGCACCCGGTTGGGCATGGCCGCTCCGCCGATGAGCCGCCACCTCGTGTTCGCGGGCCCGCCCGGCACCGGCAAGACCACGGTGGCCCGGCTCTACGGGACGATCCTGGCGGAGCTCGGTGCGCTGCGCTCAGGTCACCTGGTGGAGGTCTCCCGGGCCGACCTGGTGGCCCAGGTCATCGGCGGTACCGCCATCAAGACCACCGAGGCCTTCAACCGCGCTCTGGGGGGCGTCCTGTTCATCGACGAGGCGTACACCCTGCTGTCCGACGGCCGCGGTTCCGGCGCCGACTTCGGACGGGAAGCCGTCGACACGCTCCTCAAGCTCATGGAGGACCACCGCGACGACGTGGTGGTCGTGGCCGCCGGCTACTCCGCCGAGATGGAGAGTTTCCTGGCATCCAATCCAGGTCTGGCTTCGCGCTTCTCCCGCACCGTGGAGTTCGAGAACTATTCGGTGCCCGAACTGGTGGCCATCATGGAGAGCATGTGTGCGGGGCACCAGTACGTGCTCGGTGCCGCCACGCACAAGGCACTCACGGTGCATTTCGAGCGCATGCCCAAGGACGGGTCCTTCGGTAACGGCCGGGCGGCCCGCCAGGTGTTCGAGCAGATGGTGGACCGTCAGGCGTCCCGGCTGGCCACGCTCCCCAACATGACGGCGGCGGACCTGCCACTGCTGCTGCCCGAGGACGTGGGGGAGGAAGCCGCACGAGCCGTGTCCGAGGAGGCCGCACCCGCGGACAGCGAGAACAACCCGCTGGCCCGACTCGGTGACCTGGTGGGACTGGCCGGCGTCAAGCGGGACGTCACCAACCTCGTCAACCTGCTGTCCGTCACACGCCAGCGGGAGGCCGCGGGACTGCCCGCGCCGCAGATCAGCCACCACCTGGTCTTCACCGGCCCGCCCGGCACCGGCAAGACCACGGTGGCACGGCTCTACGGTGAGCTGCTCGTCTCGCTGGGCGTACTGCCCCGCGGCCAGCTCGTCGAGGTGGCCCGCGCCGACCTCGTCGGCCGGTACGTCGGCCACACGGCCCAACTCACCCGTGACGCCTTCGAACGGGCCCTGGGAGGCGTTCTCTTCGTCGACGAGGCGTACACGCTCACGCCCACCGGGCCCGGCTCCTCCTCGGACTTCGGGCAGGAGGCGGTGGACACCTTGCTGAAGCTCATGGAGGACCATCGGGACGAGGTGGTGGTCATCGTCGCCGGCTACACCGAGGAGATGGAGCGATTCCTCTCCTCCAACCCGGGCCTCTCGTCCCGCTTCTCCCGGCGCGTGGAATTCACCAACTACTCCTCGGACGAACTCGTCACCATCGTGCGGCAGCACGCGGCCACCTCCGGGTACGAGTGCGGGCCGGGCACCGGCCAGGTGCTGCGGACGTACTTCGAGTCGGTCCCGCGTGACCGCTCCTTCGGCAACGGGCGCCTGGCCCGCCAGGTCCTGGAAGGCATGATGACGCGCCAGGCCGGCCGCCTCAGCACGATGACCGCCCCCGCCGTGGAGGACCTGCGCCTGCTCCTTCCCCAGGACGCGGTGCAGGGGGAGGCCGCACCCGAGTGATGAGCGGCGGGTGAGGCGTCCGCCAAGCCACAAAAGGCTCAACGACCATGACCGGACACTGACTACGTTTCCAGGATGCACACCATGCGCCGTCACACGCTCCGCCACTCGTCGATGGCGGCCCTGCTCACTCTCCTGTCCACGTCCACGCTGGCCATGGGCGGCACCGCGCAGGCCGGCGCCGTGGCCCGTGAGCCGGTGCGCCTGCCCGCAATGCCGTCCCAGCTGGCGGACGGGGCCGCCTGCACCGGCGGCTCAGAAAAGGTGGTCGACGGGATGCCTCGGGAGCAGCAGGAGCTGCAGTTTGCCAGGGTCCGGCAGTTCGCCGACGGCGAGGGGGTCACCGTGGCTGTCGTCGACACGGGAGTGTCGCTCGAGGCGCCGACGCTGAAGGGCAGGGTCGCCGCCATCGGCGAGGCAGGCGACGACTGCGTCGGTCACGGCACTTTTGTGGCCGGGCTGATAGCCGCCGCCACTGCGGAAGGCTCCGGATTCTCCGGGGTGGCCCAGCAGGCGGATGTCCTGGCCGTGCGGGGCACCGATGCCCGCGGCAGGGCGACCGACACCACGGTCGCGGCCGGTATCCGGGCGGCGGTGGACGCCGGAGCGGAAGTCGTCCAGGTGTCCCCGGCCCTGACCCGCAACTCCGCGAAGCTCACGAGTGCCGTCGCCCACGCCGCCGCCCACGACGTGCTGATCGTGGCCGCCGCCGTCCCCGACAGTCCCCAAAGCCCTGGCTCCACCGCCCCGCCCAGGGACTACTGGCCCGCGGCCGAGCAGGGTGTGCTGTCCGTCGTCGACCTCGGTGCGCAAGGCAGCCGTCCACGGGGCACACTCACGCCACGGCGCGTGGACCTTGCCGCACCGGGCGACGGTGTGGTCGGCATCGGCCCGACGGGACGTGGCCACTTCGTCGGCTCGGGAGCGTCGCTCGCCGCCGGTTACGTGGCCGGCACGGCCGCCCTCATCCGGTCCGCCCATCCTGAACTGACCGCCGGGGAGACGGCACGGCGGCTGACCTCGACCGCTTACCCGGCGGGTGTGCCCCAGCTCGACGCGTACGGCGCCGTCACCACGGTTGCCGCCCCCTCTGCCGCGCCGGCGGAGGCGGCAGACGATTCCGAGCCGGTGCGGCTGCCGACGGATGAGGCGGGTGCCCGCGCGACACGGCGAGCTCTGGTGATGGTGGGCGCCGGCGCCGGTCTGCTCGTGTTCATAGCCTGGGCCGCCGTGATCGTCCCGAGAGGCCGTGCCCGCGGATGGCGGTCGGCCCGGGACGACGCTTCGACGACGACCTGAGACGAACGGCGGATCACCACCGCTGGGTACGGGCCTTTGCGTACCTGTGTCTGATTCCCCGACGCCTGTTGCGCGAGCGGTTCCCGAAAGTCGTTGCTACCGGGGAAATGGTGTCAGTCGGCGTCCGCGTTTACGCAAGGCCACTGTCCGGACCCGTGGGTCCGGACAGTGGCCTTTGTGCTTCAAGGCCCCAGCGGCGGGCAGGGCACGGCCAGGCACTGGGGCCCCCACCGTTCAGACGATCCACACGGCGACGAGCGACCCCGGGGGCGCGGGCTCACCCGCGCCCCCGGAACCGTCAGGCCCTCGAACCACATCCGCACATGTCGGCCGGGACGAAACGCCGCACTGCGCGAGGTCACTTCTCGCCGGCTACTCCTCGCCCTGTTCACCGACGATGGCCGTCTGCATCAGTACGGCCTTGCGGCGGGCGATGTAACGTGCCCGGCCGGGCGGCAGGTTGCGGGGCTTGATGTTGCCGAAGACGTAACCCTCCGACGGCGGACACGACATCAGCAGGCCCGGGGTGTTGACTTCGTCGAGGCGCCTGAGCAACTGGTCGTTGAGGCCCCGGCCGGCACCGGTCGCGGAACGCAGCACCACCATGTGAAGTCCCACCTCGTGTCCCAGAGCCAGGTACTCGAGAAGGGCCTCGAACGGGTGGTCCATGATGCTGCCGGAGCCGACCATGTCGTAGTCGTCCACGAGCACGAACAGCCGTGGTCCCGTCCACCAGTCCGCGAGCCGCATCCGGGCCGGGGAGATGTCCTCACCGGGGAGGCGGGTCTTGAGGGCCCTGGCCGATCCGGCCACCAGCTCCTTCAGGGGATCGAGTGACACCGCGTGCCCGAGGCGGTACTCCTCCGGGACCGCCTCGGCCAGTTCACGCCGGTAGTCCACCACGAGGATGCGCGCTTCACTCGGGCTGTAGCGGGCGGTGACCGCCGAGGCGACCAGCCGCAGCAGATTGGTCTTGCCGCTTTCGGTGTCTCCGATGCCCACCAGGTGGGGCGTGCGGCCGAAGTCGTGCCACACCGGCGACAGCGTCTCCTCGTCGAGCCCGAGAGGAATCCGCAGCCCGTCCGCGAGTTCCGGTTCCGGCAGTTGTGCGGCGGGCAACCGGTGCGGCAGCATCCGCACCGGCGGCGCGGAAGGCCCCGCCCAATGCTCGGCGACCTGTTCCACCAGCGCGGCAACCCCGTCGCTGAGATCGTCGGAGGTCTCCCGGCCGTCGATACGCGGCAGGGCGGTCAGGAAGTGCAGCTTGCTGTCGACCGTCAGTCCGCGGCCGGGGCTGCGCGGCACGGTGGCGGCCTTGCGGATGTCGACCACGGAATCCATCGAGTCGCCCAGCCGCAGCTCCAGCCGGGTGGCCATCTGGTCACGCAGCTGGGACGACAGCTCCATCCATCGCGCGGTGGAGATGACCAGGTGGATACCGTAGTTCAGGCCCTGGGACGCGATCTGGCCGAAAGCGGGCAGGAGCGCGTCGAACTCCTGGCGCATCGTGCCCCACCCGTCCACCACCAGGAAGACGTCACCATGGGGTTCGTCCTCGAATTCCCCGGCCGCGCGGCGTCTGCGGTAGGTCGCCATCGAGTCGATGTTGTGGTCGAGGAAGAGCTGTTCGCGGTGATTGAGCACGGCCGCGACCTCGGCCACCGTGCGGCTGATGCGCTCGCCGTCCATCCGGTTCGCCACTCCACCGACGTGCGGCAGCTCCGCCAGCCCGGCCAGCGTGCCACCGCCCAGGTCCAGGCAGTAGAACTGCACTTCGCGCGGGGTGTGGGTGAGCGCGAGAGCAGCGATCAGGGTACGCAGCACTGTCGACTTGCCGCTCTGTGAACCACCCGCGACAGCGATGTGCCCACCGCTGCCCGAGAGATCCACCACGAGCGGATCACGCCGCTGCTCGAACGGCCTGTCCACCAGGCCGACCGGCACCCGCAGAGAGCCGACGCCTGGCCAGCCGGCGGCGACGAGCCCGCGCTCCGGATCGGCGGTCAGCCCCGGCAGCAGGGCGTCCAGGGCCGGCGGCTCGGCCAGCGGGGGAAGCCACACCTGGAGGGCCGGCAGTCCTGCCCCGCGCAGCCGCTCCACGGCGACCGACAGCAGCGACGCCCCGTTCTCGTTCTCCTCGGCCTCCTCCTCCGGCTCTGGCTCCGGCAACTCGGCAGGTGTGCGCGGCACTACATAGCCGGCCGTCCACGGCACCACCTGGCTGGCGACCCGTGCCTGAGCCACCGCCCCGCGCCGCGGTTGGTACGCCCCGGACACGTACGCGGCCCGGAACCGGGTCAGGGCTTCCACGCCGCTCTTGAGGAAGCCGGCGCCCGGCTGCGACGGCAGCTGGTAGGCGTCCGGCACCCCCAGTACGCCACGGCTTTCCATGGCGGAGAAGGTACGCAGACCGATGCGGTACGAGAGATGGCTCTCCAGCTGGTGCATCCGCCCTTCATCGAGTCGCTGCGACGCCAGCAGCAGATGGACCCCGAGAGAACGGCCCAGCCGGCCGATCATCACGAACAGTTCCATGAAGTCCCGGTGTGCCGACAGCAGTTCACTGAACTCGTCGACGACGATGAACAGGCTCGGCAGCGGATCCAACGGCGTTCCCGCAGCGCGGGCCTTCTCGTACTCGAGCGCCGAGGAGTAGTTGCCGGCCGCCCGGAGGAGTTCCTGGCGGCGTATCAGTTCGCCGTGCAGGGCGTCCCGCATGCGCTCGACCAGAGCAGCCTCGTCGGCCAGGTTGGTGATCACGGCAGAGGTGTGCGGCAGTTCGTCCAGGCCCAGGAACGTGGCGCCGCCCTTGAAGTCCACCAGGACGAAGTTCAAGGTCTCCGAGGAATTCGTCAGCGCCAGGCCCAGCACCAGGGTGCGCAGCAACTCGCTCTTGCCCGAGCCGGTCGCGCCGATCAGCATGCCGTGCGGGCCCATGCCCCCCTGCGCCGCCTCCTTGATGTCCAGCTCCACCGGAACTCCGTCGCCACCCACCGCGACCGGAACCCGCAGCCGGGCAGCACCCTTGTTGCGCCCCCACAGAGTGGCCGGCTGATGACGGGACAGGTCGGGGATTCCCAGCAGGGCCGTCAGTTCCACGTCCGTCGACAGTGGCTCGGCGGTTTCCGTGGTCAGCCCCGTGCGATACGGGGCGAGCATCCGCGCCAGGGCCTCGGCGCCAACCGGACCGACCGCGTCGGGACGACCCAGCAGGGCCGACTGCTCCTTGCGGTTCCGGTCCGTGCGCACCAGCCGCACCCCGTCCGGCCGCACATCCAGCCGCAGCGTCGTTCGTCCCGGACGCCACCGCAGGGACTCCGAAAGGTCGAACACGATCACGTTGCGGAACCCGGGGCCGTCGAGCCGGTGCCCGGACGGCACCTGGACCCCGTCCACCACGAGCACGGTGAACGGCTCGTCGCGGCCGGGCACGGCCTCGGGGTCGAATGCCGGACGCTCGGTGAACTCCCCTCCGAGCAGGTCCTCCAGGCCGTTGAAGTCCGACGCCACCATGCGGGCCGGCCCGGCGCCGTCCTGCTCGTGCGGGTGCAGGTTGTGCGGCAGCCACTTGACCCAGTCCCACTCGGCCCGGCGCTCGTCGCTGACAGCCAGCGCGATCCGCACGTCCTCGGGGGTGTGGAAGAGCGCCAGTTGGCACAGGGCAGCCCGCACCATGCCGCGCACCGCCGCCTCGTCCCCGCGCAGCAGCACCCGTGTCCAGGACCGCAGGTAGAGCGCGATGGGCTGGTCCGGCACGGTGCTGTAGGCGCGCATGAACCGTCGCAGCGCGTGTGCTGACAGGGGCTCGAGGTCCTCCACCGGCTTGGTGGACAGCGGGGTCAACCGCAGCGCCAGTTGCTGGTCACCGACGGCCACCCGCACCTCGGCGAAGTCGTCGTCCTTGACCCGGCGCTCCCAGAGCCGCGTCGTCCGCACCAGCGAACGCATCGACGCCGGCTCCGGGTGACGCCAGGCGAGCGCCAGTTGCTGCTCGATCACAGCCCGGTGGACCTGCCGCCGGGTCTGCGTCAGGTAGCGCAGATAGTCCCGGCGCTCGCCCCTGAGGCGCTGTTTGCGCTCGCTGCTCTGGCGCATCACCTGGCCGATCATCATCACTGCCGAGGCCAGGACCATGATGCCCAGGGCGATGTACGTGAAGACACTGCCGGACCCACCGGGCCGCAGGAAAGCCAGCATCATGGAAACGGACATCATCGCCATGGGCAGATACGTCCACACCGCCGCGTTGTCCGGAACAGTCTCCGGCAGCGTCGGCGGCTCCTGGAGGGTCAGTTCACCCTCGGGCATGTCCGGCCCGCGCCGACGGGCAGGGCGACGGAAAAGGACGATACTCAACTACTGACTCCTTAACGAGCGCACGGCTCCTGAACGGGGCATCAACGGGAAGTCGCGTAGCGGGCCATGGGCGGCCCAAGGTCTCAGTACTCTGCAGGCGTTCAGTGTTCAGAACCAAGCCCAGCGGATGAATTCCGGGAAGCGTGGCCCCCACCAATGACTGAGAGCTCTGTGGCCGGCCTGTGCCACATCACCGTTCGTGCCCCTGCGAAGACGATAGACCTGGCTGTACCCGCCGATGTGCCGGTTGCCGACCTTCTGCCGACCGTGCTGGGTTACGCGGACGGCGACCTGGAGGAGAACGGCCTGGAGCACGGGGGTTGGGTCCTGCAACGTCTGGGCGGAGCCCCACTCGACGAGGAAGCAACTCTCGAGACGCTGGACCTCAAGGCCGGGGAGGTACTGTACCTTCGTCCGCGAGCCGATGCCCTGCCGGAGGTGCGCCTCGACGACCTCGTCGACGGGATCGCCGGCGTCACAGGGGAACGGCTCCACGGCTGGAACCCTCAGGCCAGTCGCCGCCTGCTGCGGTGCGCGGTGGTCGTCTGCGTGCTGACGTCCCTGGGAGTACTGGCCTGGCCGTCGGGCTCGCTCGTCCAACGCGTCGTGACCGCCGTCGTCGCCGGGCTGCTGCTCCTCGCAGGTGCGGCCTCGGCGAGTCGGGCAGTGGGCGATGCGGCAGCCGGTGCGACGCTGGGAATCCTCGCGGCGCCGTGCCTGGCATTGGCGGGCTGGCTGCTGCCCGGAGGAGAGATAGCGGGCCCCCAGGCGCACCACGTGCTCGGCGCCCGGCTGATGGCCGCAGGCGTGGCGGGTGCCGGGGCAGCCGTGCTGGTGGTCGCCGCGGCGGCCGTGTACACGCCCCTCTTCATCGCCACAGCGCTGATCGCGATCCTCTCCGCGGCCGCGGGAGCGCTGATGAGCGTCTTCGACCTGCCCGTGGACAGTGCCGGCGCGGGGGTGGCCGCAGTGGTCGTCGTTTTGGGCGGCTTCATACCGGTGCTGTCCTTCAAGCTCGCCGGCATGCGGATGCCCGCTCTGCCCAACAGCGCCCGGCAGTTGCAGGAGGACATCGAGCCCTACAGCGGCAGTGACGTCGCCGTCAGGACCGAACTGGCCAGCGACTGGATGACCGCCCTGTACACGGCCACCGGCGTCATCTGCGCCGGCACCCTCGTCGCTCTGGCCCACGAGCCCGGCCTGGCCGAGACGCTGACCGCGGCGACACTCTCCCTGCTCCTGCTGCTGCACGGGCGAGGCATGGTCAACCCTTGGCAGCGTCTGGCCCTGGTGGTGCCGGGCATGTGGGGAGCCGTCCTGCTGGCCGTCGGCAGAGCGGCAAGCCTTGCTCCGGCCGACCGGCCGGCCCTGGTCGTCGGGCTGCTGGCACTGGCCGCAGCGCTGGCCGTGGCTTCGTGGACGGTGCCCGGCAGGCGCATGGCGCCGCACTGGGGCCGCGCGGCCGAACTGCTGCAGTCGTTCCTGGCCATCAGCCTGCTGCCGCTGACGCTCTGGGTGCTGGGCGTCTTCGGTGCCCTCCGGGCAATGAACGGCTGAACAGGCAAGGACCGGGAGGGACAGGAACCGATGCAGTCCAAGCGTGACCAGGTACAGGCCCACACATTCGCGATGGGCAGACTCACCGCGGGCATGTTGCTCGCCGACCCCGATGCTCCCGAAAGTCCGACGGGACGTACCACCCGTGGTGTGTTCATCGGCCTGCTCGTCGCGGTGCTGATCGCCGCGGGCGCTTTCGTCTACGGGCTGATCGTGCCGGGCGGGAACGACTCCTGGCGGACGGGGAACAGTCTGATCGTCAACAAGGACACCGGAGCCCGGTACCTGTACATCGACGGCCGCCTCAGGCCGGTACGCAACTACGCCTCGGCCAGACTCATCGGCGGCGCCGACCTGAAGACCACCGACGTGCGCACACCGTCGCTGCGGGAAACCCCGGTCGGGGCCCCGGTGGGCATCCCCGGCGCCCCGGAGTCCGTTCCGGCGGCAGACGACCTGGACAACGGCGCCTGGCACGTCTGCTCCGCCGTCAACGTGTCCGGCACCGCGGACGGCGCGGACACGACAACGACCGCGGTCACCACGCTCGTCGTGGGCGCCCCCCTGGAGAACAAGGGGGTCTCCGGTGACCAGGGACTCCTGGTGACCGGCCCGGACAAGGTGACCTACCTGGTCTGGATGGGAAGCCGCCTCGAACTGGACAAGGCCTCCGGCGCCGCCGTCTCCCTGGGCTACGGCTCCGTGACGCCGCGGCAGGTGTCCGCCGCCTTCCTCGACGCCCTGGTCGCCGGCCCGGACCTGGCCTCACCCGACGTACCGGGCCGGGGCGCCGCCGGGCCGTCCTTTGCCGGCCGGAGCAGCACGGTGGGGCGGGTGTACCTGGCCCAGCTGCCCGGCTCGAACGAGCAGTACTACCTGCTGCGGAAGGAAGGCCTGGTGCCCCTCACGGCTACGGAGGCGGCCCTTGTCCTCGGTGATCCGGCCACCCGCGAGAAGGCCTACGGAGGAGCCTCTCCCACGGCGGCGCCGCTGAACGCCGACGTTCTCAGGGAGCATCTGGCGCCCGGCACCGCCGATACGCCGCCGTCCCCCAAGGGGCTGCCCGAATCCCCGCCCCGCGCGGTTTCCGTGCCGGAGGGAATGTCCGCCTGCGCCCGGGGGGAGTCGGCCGACGGCCTCACACGTATCACCATGGCGCTGGTGCCGCTGAGTTCCCTGGCCCCGGTCACTCAGACCGCCCCCGGGGAGTCGGCACCGGCGTGCCTGCCGGTTGATGACGTCGTCGTCCGGCCCGGCCACGGTGCCCTGGTGAGGGCGCTGGGCGCGGGTGGCACGCCGGTGGGCGACACGACGTACCTCGTGGCCGACAACGGCGTGAAGTACCGGGTACCGTCCGAGGCCGCACTCGAGGCGCTGGGATACGCGAGCGGCGATGTGGTGGCGCTGCCTTCACCGCTGCTCGCCATGCTGAGGTCCGGACCGGACCTGGCCCCGGGCGCCGCCGCACAGGGTCGTACCGCCCCCAGCACCCGGCCTTCCTGCGAAGACGCCACGGGACAGCGGGGCTGAACCGTGGAGCAGCGCGCCGGCGACTGAGCCGGCGACCAGAGGGACGCAAGCCCCGGTCGCTTGAGCACTGAGAAAACTTCCTCAGATAAACCTCAACCGGAAGTGCTCTCAAGTGGAGCAGTCCTACTCTCTCCCCCATCCCACAAGTACCACCTCAACCACCAAGGACAGGACCATGACAGGCAACATGCAGCAGTCGGACGCACGACTGACTCAGAACGGCATCGAGTCCCTCAACCAGGCTCGCAACGAAATCGTGAAGTCCCGACGGCATGTGGAGACTTTGAAGGAGGTCCTCAGGAGCAAGTACAAGGGCGGCGACGGCGCGGCGTACGGCGAGTTGCTGAGGCTGTGGGACGAGAAGTGCGCGATCGTCCAGAGGAACGTCGAGGACATGATCGAAAAGCTCGGCGGCAGCCGGCAGGTGAAGGCAAAGACACAGGCCGCTGCGATGGACTCCATCGCCCAGGGCTCTGCCACGTCCCAGGCGGTCTTCGACGCTCTCAAGAGCGCCTGACCCGATTCCTCGGCCCTCCGCCGCACCTACGACTGAGAAGAGATTTGTGATGGACGACGGCTACATCTACGTCGATTACACGCACCTGAACGATGTCGGCGACTCCATGGCCCAGCAGACCAAGCTCATCGCCGGAATCGTGGAACGCCTGGAGACGGAGCTCCAGCCACTCAAGAACACATGGATCGGCCTCGACGCCACGGAGTACCAGAACAGGCAGCGGGAGTGGGACGGGGCAGTCCTCGGGATGCAGCGGCTGCTCACCTCGCACGCCGGCCTGCTGGCGGAGATCGGATCCAGCTACAAGCAGAGCGAAAACCAACTGGCCGGCCTCTGGTCCCAGGTCACAATCGGCCGCTGAGGCGCTGAATTCTTCGGTCCGAAATGTTCGCCGTCCGGCCGCCTGGCCGGACGGCGAACAACCATCAGGAGAAGAGCTATGACCGATCTGACGCAATTGGACGCCGCGCACCTGCGGACTTTCATCGACACCGAAGTGGCTGACTTCAACAAGGACCTTGTAGACATCGGAAAGGACGTACCCAAAGGCGCCCGGGCCCTGAAGAGTCTCGTAGAGGGGTACCACGCCCACGAGGGCGATCACCTTCAGGAAAATCCCTATCTGGCCATCGGGCTCATGGCAGCTGAAGGCGGGCTGGTGAAGGGAAATGCCCTCGTCAGTCGGGTAGCGGATGCTGCCAAGGGGATCGTTGATGTCCTGACGGCTGAGCAAAACCTGTTCAAACACATCGCCCGAAACCTGGAGGAGACGATCAAGGTCCTGCAAAAGAATCAGGACCAGAGTCTCACCGCGATCAGTGCGGAGAAAATGCTCGACCTCTTCTCCGATGTCGACAACGATCTGAGCGGCACACCGGCTTCGGACAACTCCACCTCCAAGGCGGCGTAGTTGCCGTCCCTCCCTCCTCTTCCTACCCAAGGAGCGTGCTGCTATGGCTGCCGAGCCTTCCTTTGAGGCCGACCCCGATGACTACTGGGGGAGGGCCGTGTCTCTCTTCACCGGCTACATGATGCCGAAGAGGAGCACGCTCTTCGACAAACTCAAGAGCGAAGGTGACATTCCCCTTTTCCGTATGGGCTTCAAGGAAATGATCATGAGACCGGTCATGCCCGAGGACTATGCGGCGATCAGTGGTTGGATGACCCATGAGGGAGAGGATTACGACCTGGTCTTCTACACGGCGAAGGGTCGCGACAACGTAGATATGCAGCGGGCCCGGATCGTGTTGATCGGGGTGCTCACCGATGAGAACGGCAGGGCGGTGCTGTACACGGGGCCCGAGAGCAGGAGGACAGGCGGCGAGTTCACGAGCGTCGTCGAGAAGGATGCGCAGTGGGACAGCGCGCCGCCGGCACGCTACATCTTCGGAGGCAGAGCGGCGCTCGAGGCGCTGCAAACAGGGGACCGGTCCACCAAGAATTTCGCCTACAACGGGTTGTCGGTCGCGGACGTCCATGCTGTCGATCTCAAGGCGTTCACGCGCACGGCGCAGGCATTCGACCGGGTGAAGGATTTCTTTCAGGACCAGAGCAACACGCTGGAGCGATGGGAGAAGTCGCTGGGCGACGAGCAAGCGTCGTGGAAGGGGCAGGCGGCCCAGGTCTTCCACAACCTCATCGTTCAGGTGCGATCGAACTATGCCGGCTACGTGGATCAGTTCGGAGGCAACGGTTACAAGTCCTTCCATACCACGCTCGACGGCTACCGGCCCCGCTCTCCCTTCGCCGACGCCCTGGCGGGAGCTCAGGTGGACCTGTCGATTCAGGCCAACGTGCTCCTGAATGCATGGAACGCATGGGCCGCCGACGGCAAGAACGACCCACACCGGGCAGTGGTGGAAGAGCTGAATGAGGTGTGGAACTGGGTAGTGAAGAACAACATCAGTCAGGTAGGCAAGGTCGAGCATCACGACAGCCGCTCGGGCCGTTCGACTACGTACCACACCACCGAGGCCTTCAGCCAAGTCCACCCCAAGTACGGAGACCTCGCGGAACGTAGCACCTACAGGAAGATCGCCGAGGCGGCGGTGGAACGGTGGAACAAGCGTGTTGAAGATGAACTCGAACACTATGCCCGTTATGCCCTGGCCAGTCTCAACAATCATTGGCTCGAGGCTGCGGCAGTCTTCACTCAGCCGGTGGAGACCACCAGCCGAACCTCGCTGACGGGGGCCTGGCAGAAGGAACAGACTCAGCTCAACCAGGAAAAGCTCGACCAGACCAACGACGCCCTCACTAAGAGCTTTGCCGGCCTCGGCAAGGTCGTCACCGACTTGATCAGCGGAGTGAACGACTTCGGGAGTAAGCAGGGCGACAGCCCCCAGAGCCGCAACGTCGATCCGGACGGCCTCGTCGAAAAACTGTTTCAAGGCCTGGACGGCCAGGGTGCCGGGCGCGATGATGTCGGCACCGGCGGGTCCCCGGGTTCGGCAGGGTCGCCGACAACCGTGCCGCTGAACCCCCTGCTCGGAATCGGTTCGGCCGCCAGCCTGAACTCTGACCCGGCCGATACGAACAGCAGCATCCGAAACCCGGACGGCAGCACCACCGTCCTCAACTCCGACGGGTCGTTGGCCACCATGCACCCGGACGGAGGCCTGAGCGTCTTCAACCCGGCCACCGGCACCATGACCACGACCTCGCGGGACGGGAAGACAAGCAGCACCTCTCTTGACCCGGGTGTGGTGCTCGAGAATCCGGACGGCAGTACCACAACGCTGAACCCTGAGGGGAAGCTGACCACAATGTTCCCGGACGGGAGCAGCACGGTGGTTGATCCGTCGTCCGGTGAAGCTGTCACGACCCGTCCCGACGGCTCGGTGATCACTGAGTCTCTGAATCCGTCGGTGGCCACTGGCCCCACGCCCGATGACAGCACGGCGCTGCCGTTGCATGCCGAGATCTTGGCCCGACGCCCGGATCTGACTCCTCTGAACGACTTGGTGACCAGCACCGATCTCAATGGCGATGTCGGCGTGGGAAGGGGCAGCATGACTCTTCCAGCAACCACATTCGTGGCGGACACGACCGATTCCTCAATCACATCCGACGACTTCGCGACTTCCCAGCTCAACCCAGCGGTCAGCCAGAGCGGTGACGACGGCACGTCGTCGTACGAGGAGTACGACAGCACCTCCTATTCCGGAGGCGCGTTGGGGGCGCCCCCGCCCAGCGAATTTGCCTCCGAGACTGGGCTGCCGAGCGGCGCCGTTCCTCTGAACCCGGATTTCGCTGGTGGAACGGATGGTGCCGGCAGCGGCAGCGGCGGCACGGGCATGCCCATGATGCCGATGGGCATGGGCGGCATGGGCGGCATGGGTGGACCCGGCGGAGCCGGAGGGGGCGGTGGCTCATCGAACAGCGAACGGGTCCGCAACGTTTTGACCGATGGCGACGGCGCCGCCGTGCGCAGGCCGAAGCCGCGTGCTGATACGGCCGAGGACGGCGAGGATAGGGCTTACGCCAGAGGAGGACGAACCACCACGTCGTCGTCCTACCTCCCGGCGGGCGGCCAGGGCACCCAGGGTGCCCAGCAGACGGAGACGAGCGGCCGGGATCGGTCCGGTTGGGAGCCCGAGGACGGGGACGTCTGGGGCGCGGACGAAGGCGGCGCTCCGGCGGTCATCGGCCGGTGACGTCGGCCAACGGACAGGACAACGGGCGAAGGAGGATCCGGTGACTGAACCGGCAGCGATCGAGAAGAAGCTGGCCGATGCGATGGCCGAGCTCGAAGCGACCCAGGAGGCGCTGGCCAAGGCTGAGGCGGAGCTGAGGGAGGCGTCGTTCACCGTGCGCTCCAAGGACCGGGCGGTCGAGGTGACCCTCGGTCACCAGGGCGAGCTCACAGCACTGAGGTTTCTGGAGGGCAAGTACCGGACCATGGCGGCGGGGGAGCTTGCCGCGAGTGTCCTGGACGCGGCGGAACGTGCCAGGACGCAGATGTCCCGACATGTGATGGAGACCTTCCAGCCTTTCACCCAGCCGAGCACGGCGGTGTCGGAGCTGACGGGAGTGGACATCGACTGGGCCGAAATCTTCGGTCCCGCGGTCCTGGAGGCACCGGAGCTGGCGGCCGGTCGCAGGGGCAGTGGCCGACTGCGTGACGAGATCCACGAGGACGGGGAGGACGAACACGATGTCTGATGCCAACGCCTATACCGCTGATACGGCCCGGATCCAGGGTGGTATCCGGCAGGTTCACGAGATCAGCACGGCGGCGCAGAGCATGCTGCGGAATTTCGAGAACGGCCTGAAGCCGACCGCGGGCTGGCCCGGCGAAGACGACAGTTTCGCCAAAGCGACCAAGCCGCATGCGCAGAGGGAGAACGTGACGGCTGCGGAAACCATGCGGGCGATAGTGGAAGCGATCGTCGCCATCGCCGATGGCACCAGCGAAAACGTGAAGAACATCCGATCCACGCAGGCCGGGAACCTGGACGCCATCCACCGGTCGCCGGGCGGCAACTCCACTGGAACCAACGGCAGGAAGCACTGATTCCGGCACGGCAATCCAGTTCCCGCCGCTGGTGAGCAATCTGTTTGTTCGTCCTTGGAGCCGGGCGGCCGTCCATGGAGTCCGGTGCCCCGCCTTGGGGGATATTCCCGGACCATGCCGCCGGATGTCCGGCCCCTGCCGCATGTCCAGGGCAATGTTCGTATGATCCCGTCGCACCGTAGGAATGACACGATGACCACAGCACAGCCTCAGGGCACCCAGGACATCCCGTCGCAGGCCGGGGAATCGGCAGCGGCGCAAGGAGACACGGCAACGGGGACGGTGGAGGCCGCGGGTTCGCCGGCGGTGCTGCCGGCTTCCCCGGCCGAAGGCGTTACGGCTGTGCTTCCCGCCGTAGGGCGTGCCGAGCAGGGGACTCCCGGTCCGGAGCCGGCGTCGCCGGTCGTCGAGGAGCCGGAAGCGGCAGGTGTCGCGGAAACCGCCGGGCAGGGTGGTGAGGCGGGAGCGGAGCCTGCTGCAGCGGTCGATGTGGAGGTAGAGGCGGGTGAGACGGTCGGTGGCACGGCCGAGGCTGCCGCGGACGTCCCGCCTGGGCGGCCGCACAAGAGTCTGCTGGCCGGGGCTGCGATCGTGGGAGCTCTTCTGGTGGCGGTGCCGTTCCTGGTGAGCAGCGGCGGTGAGGAGGAGGGCGTGGCTCCTGCTGGTGCGACGCCCGGCACGGTGCTGGGGTCTCCCGCGGGTAACGTCATGGCCGGCCCCATCGAATCAGCGTCGCCGACCGCGAACAGCACCTCTCAGAAGCCGCGTTCGGGCAAGGGTCCCGCTGGGCAAGGGGGCGCTGGAGGGCCCCGGGCGGTAGGGGGGAGCACTGCCGGGATACCTGTAGCCCGTGGGGTGGGGGGCAGTGGCCCTGCGCCGGTGAGTGAGGATCCGAAGCCGTTGCCGCGGCCCAGCGCGGCTCAGGCTTCGGGTAAGTCCGGGTCGTCCGGGAAGTCCTCCAGTCTGGGTAAGTCCGGGTCTTCCGGGAAGTCCTCCAAGCTGAGTAAGTCCGGGTCTTCCGGGGAGTCCTCCAGTGTGCCCGGTGTTTCCATCCGCAGCCACCACTCGGGCCGGTGCATCGATGTCACGCACGGTGGGGGTGACGGTACGCCGTTGCAGATCTGGGGCTGTAGCGGAGCGGCACAGCAGACGTGGCGTTTCATGGGCGACGGGACGGTGCGTTCCATGGGGCTGTGTATGGACGTCGCCTGGGGGGCGACGGGCAACGGTGCCGCGATTCAACTGGCCAGATGCAGTGGCCATCCCGCCCAGCAGTTCCGGCTGAACTCCTCGCACGACCTGGTCAATCCGCAGGCTGACAAGTGCGTTGACGTGAGGGAGCAGCAGGTGGCCAACGGCAGCCGGTTGCAACTGTGGGATTGCAACGGACAGGACAACCAGAAGTGGAGCGCCGGCTGAGGCTGCCCGTTGCGTCGCCCGTGGCGGAGAGAAGTCGATGCGGTGGCCGAGCTCGAAGCGACGCAGGACACGCCGGCCAGGACTGAGGCGGGGCTGGGACTTTCCAGCCTCTCATGCAGTCGAGCGTGGCGGTGCCGGAGCCGGCGGGCGTGGACATCGACGATCCCGGCCGGCATCCGGCGGATTCATGAGATCAGCGCCGCGGTGCAGCGCATGCTGCGGAGGTTGAGCGCGGTCTGAGGCTGATCGCGGGCGGCCGTCGCGATCGCCGATGACACCAGTGAAAACGTGAGGAATATCCGGTCCGCGCGGGCCGGGAGCCTGGCCGCGATCCTTCGGTCGCCGGGTGACAACTCCACCGGAAACAAGAGCAGGAAGCACTGAATTTTTCATGGCAATCCAGGTCTCACCGCTGGTGAACAATATGCTGTTCGTCCTTATTGGCGAGCGGTTGATGCAGGCGAATGAGGACCTGGCTCGTGACAGTCATGCGGCGTTCAGGGGTTTGGCTCATGATGTCCGTGGTTTGTCGGATGTCATTGAGCGTACGGTTTCGGGTACTGCGAGGGCGCTGCCACCGCAGGTGGGGAACGATTATGTGCGTGCCATGGGTATGTTCGTGGATTCGGGTGGTACGGGGTATCTGAAGCAGTTCGCGAGGCAGTTGGACGATATTGCCGATGGCCGGGTGAAGACTTCGTACGACATTATGGAAGGCAAGTGGCAGATCAGTGCTGAGGTCATCCGGCTTCTGATCGAGCTGAAGGCCCTTTTTTGGTTGTCGGCTGTCACGGGTGGTGCTACTGCGGGCAGGGCGGTGGTTGCGCAGCAGCGGAGTCGTGTGGCGGTGCTGCTGATTCTGCATCAGTTGCTGAGCAAGACGCATTTGCTGCCGGTGTTGAGTGAGGCGTTCGAGGAGGCTTTCCAGTCGTTCGCTGTGCGTCTGGGGATGATTGCTTTCACGTCGGGTGAGCAGAGCTTCAACGGCTTCGACTGGGGGCAGATCGGGCAGGACGCGGTGTTCGGTGGTCTTGCCGGTGGATTCTTCGGCGGCATCGTCGGCGGCAACGAGAAGTTCTTGTCTCTGTTCCGTGATGATGTCAGGCGTGGCGCGTTTGCCAAGAGTGTTGCGGATGATGTGACGGTGAAGGTGGGGGCCGAGCCGGGGACTGGTCATGTGGACCGGGGGGGTGGTGTCGCCCGGCAGCCCAACGCTTCCAGTGTTTTCCTTGCCTCGGGTGGTTCGGAGGCGCTTGCGGAGATTCTGGGCAGTGGGTTCTTCAACGGCAACTGGGCGACCTCGTGGGACACGTTCTTGGGTGGGGGCCTCAGTGGCAATGTCGGCGAGGGGCTCAATAAGGGTGCGGAGAAGACTGGTCTGGCGATCAATCTGGCGTTCAACAAGGGCTTCTCTTCCGAGGTCCCTTCATGGCCTGCCGATGCGCAGAATGCCGGGGTGAACACGGCCGGTACCGACGAGGGTGACGGTCGCGGTGGCGGGGTCGCGGTGGGCGGTGGCGGGGAGCCGGCCGCCGGCGGCACGGGTGCTGCGGGCAGTGAGGCGGTCGGCGTTGCTGGTACTGCCGGGAATGCCGGTGTCACGGGCGCTGCTGCTGGTGCTGGGGTGGTGTCGGGGCGGCCTCCCACGGTGTCTGGTGCGGATGCCGGGGTGTCGGATGCGGGTGTTGTACAGGATCAGGGTGCGGTGGGGTCGGCCGGGGTGCCGTCGGCCGGGAGCCTGGGAAGTGCGGAGTCGGGCGGGGCTCGGCCGCGTCCGGCCGGTGAGGCAGACACAGGGTCTGCGGCCGGGGGTGTTACGGGGGTTGCGGCACAGGCGCTGCCTGCCGTGGGTTCGAGTGGCACGGGCATGTCTGCCGTCGCTGGGCGGCCTGCTGAGGTAGCGGCGGTGGATGAGGAGCGCACCCCGACCGCTGAGGTGACCGCGGGGCTGGAACCCGCGGAGCCGGTACAGGTTGCGGCGGGTGCGGTTTCCGGCGGAGCTGGTTCTGCGGCGATGGGAGCGAGTACCGCTGCTGTTCAGGCTGCCGGCCCTGTGGCCGATCCGGGTCGGGTCGCCAACCAGCCTGTGTCTTCTGCCGGTCGACCGTCCACGGTGTCTGAGCCGGCCGGCGATGCGGGGCGTGCTCGTATCGGTGAGCGTAGTGACCAGGCCGGTGTCCGGCCGTCCGGCCAGGTGAACCCTTCGGCCCGGTCTGGGGCTGGTGACGGCTCGGGCGATGTGGTTGCCGCCGACATGGTGCAGCAGGCCGAGACCGATGAGCAGACCATGCCGGAGGCTGTCGATGCCGTGCGGCGGCCGGGCCCCGGTGTGTTGTCCCTGGGTGATGGCCGGGTCGAGGACCTCTCGGCGCAGGCTGGTGGGGCTGGGACGGTGCCTTCGGCCGCTCCGAGTGTGCTGTCGGGGGGTTCGTCCGGTCCGGGCCGGTTGTTGGGCTCGGGTGAGGTGCGTAGCGATCGTTGGCTGCCTTATGGGGTAGCTCCTGGATCTGGTGAGGAGGGGTCCGAGGGAACACGGCGTCGGGACGGCGAACGGCCGGTTGAGCCGTTCGAATTCACTGTTGGGCCGGACGGTAGGCGCAGAGTGCAGCGGCCTGATGGTAGGCGTGGGCCTTCCGGTGAGCGGACGGATGTCGGGTTCGTCTGGGAGTGGTATGCCGGTGACCGGCCCGGACAGGAGACCATCCGTCTGACGCGCCGGATCTTCCTCAATCCGACCCGCCTCGATGACCAAGGTGCGGTTCTGGCGGCGGATCCGGCTCGAGTGGCTGCCATGCGTCTACGTCTCTCTGCATATATGGAGCAGGTGAGCCGGCGGGGGCATCGGCTGGAGGCATTCCAGCCGGATCAGGTCACCGGCCCGCAACTGCCTGGCCCCCGGGTGGAGTTTGCTGTGGAGTTTGTCGATTCCAAGGACCAAGCACACCAAGAGGTTCAGGTCCGGGACGGGCTGCCCAGCGGCGACCGGGACATGGTCCAGAACCGTTGGTACACCGATGTGCACCCGGCTGCCCATTTCCATGAAGTCGTCCACGGATACGGTGTCCGTGACGACGATGCCCCGCCGCAGGCCCTGCTCACGCCTGGCGGGCGTAACACGCAGGTGCTTTCCGCGGGTGAATCGAGCCTGATGGGGAAGTTCGAGAATCCTCAATCGCACATCGTCATCACCTCCGACCATCTCCAGCAGATCGCAGACGTACTGACCCCCTACCTTTCTTATGGCGTCCGCGCCCTTCAGGACCGGGTCGCTGCTGATGGGGCTGCCGGGGGTGAGGCAGACGCGGGCGTGGTGCGGCCGACCACCCGACCTGCTACGGAGTCGGCTGCCCTTTCCGACGATGTTTCCCCTGGTGAGGTGCAGGAGACGCCAGTCAGCGCAGACACCGTGGTGGATGCGGCGCCTGCAGTGAACTACCGCATGGTGCACGAACTGGATCGCGACTATGTGGTGGAAAGTGATGAGGGGGAAAGGCTATGGCGGTTCTCGAACCGTCCGCCGGAGGAGATCTTCCGTGAGGGTTTCCGTGCCGATAAACCCAGCAATGTGGTGGATCTTTGGGACTGGTCGTGTGAGAATCCCGATGCGCAGTTCGTCTCGACCACTCGTAATCAGGACTTGTGGTTCGAAGATCACAATGGCAAGAAGCGTTATCGATATGGGATTGACTCGTCGCGTAACGGTGACCCTACCGGTGTTGATGTCAATGGCACTTTCGATCGGGAAGAACTGTGGCATGCCTTCCCTGAGGAGCAGGAGGTTGCTTTCACGGGATTGATCGATGCACGGGCTGTTGTGAGTGTCTACGACAGGGAGCTGATTCGTACTGGTACGTGGAATCCGGACACTGATGAGGTTGAGTGGCGGGAGGGTGTCCACGACGCCCCGTCCGAGAGCCTGTCGGAGTTTGCGGAGCTGGATCGTACTGGTACGTGGAATCCGGACGCTGATGAAGAGGACGCGGACGTTATCGCTCTGGCCGATCTGCCCGAGGAGTTGGGGTCGGCCGTGCATGACAGTGTCGAGGCGCCCCGAACGTCCCAGACGGAGTCTGCGGACAGTGGCCTCGTGGCGGGGGGTGGCAAGCGGCACGGTGGTTCGGAGCCTTCGGCAGACGAGGACGACACCGATCGAAGCGCACAGCATGGGCCGAAGCGGCGCCGTATCGAGGTAGAGGCCGTCACCGGCGGTGGTGGCGAGGGCGTGGGAGACGAGGGCGCGAGCAGCGGCCAGGCAGACCCGGAAGCAGCATCCGCGGCCCTCGATGCGCTGTTCGGGTCGGACTTCGGTCCGCAGTCTGTTTCGCCGGGCGGGCCTGCCGACGTGGACATGGAGGGCTCGGAGGAGTTCGCGGGTTCGGCTGGATCGGTGGGGCCTTCGTCTGCGGTGGGTGAGGCTGCGTCCGGTGCAGTTGGTGCCTCGGACATGGTGCAGCAGGCCGAGACCGATGAGCAGACCATGCCGGAGGCTGTCGATGCCGTGCGGCGGCCGGGCCCCGGTGTGTTGTCCCTGGGTGATGGCCGGGTCGAGGACCTCTCGGCGCAGGCTGGTGGGGCTGGGACGGTGCCTTCGGCGGGTCCGAGTGTGCTGTCGGGGGGTTCGTCCGGTCTGGGCCGGTTGTTGGGCTCGGGTGAGGTGCGTACCGATCGTTTCATTCCATGGTCGGGGGAAGCGTTCGTCCTGGAGGTGGGTGAGGACGGGTCGCCTGGTCGGGTACTGCCGGGCGGGTCGGGTGAGCGGACGGAGGTCGGGTTCGTCTGGGAGTGGTTTGGGGGTGACCGGCCTGGTCAGGAGACGGTCCGGTTGACTCGCCGGATCTTCCTCGACGTCCAGGGTGTGGATTCGGGTCGGGTGGAGGTGATGCGGCGCAACGCTTTCGAGGGTTTGGCGGAGTTGAACGCGCAAGGGGGCCGGTTGCCGGCTGTCCAGCCGGAGGGTCTGGTCCATGGCCCGCATCTGCCGGGGCCGCGGTTGGAGCTTGCGGTGGAGTTCGTCGATTCCGAGGCGGACGCGCATGACGTGGTCCAGGTCAAGGACGGGCAGCCTCAGGCGCCTGGGGACATGGTGCAGAACGTCTGGTACACGCAGGCGTCTCGTGTGCTGCTTGCCCATGAGATCGCGCACGGTTACGGGCCCCGTGATGCACAGGCCCATGATGATGAGGCCCACGATGGTGAGCGGGCCCTGTTGACGTCGCCGCGTGATGAACAGGGCCGTCCGTTGGGGGTGCCGCTGACTTCTCATGGGGATGAGGCGCAGCAGGCGGGTGAGGGCAACTGGGACCTGATGGGCCCGATCGACGTCGGTGAGCCTGGGCGGTCCTACGCGCTCACGCCTCATGAACTCGGACAGATCGCCGACATCCTGAGCCCCTTCCTCCACCACGGAGTCAGCGCCCCGAAGCCCCGTGTCGTGCAAGAGACGGCGTATGCGCGGCCGGCAGCCCCCGTTCGTTCCGACGAGGGGCTCGGGTTCGACGAGGGGCTCGGGTTCGATGTGGATATGGAGTCCGGGGTCTTTGCGGACTTCGCTCCGCTTCCCGGTGATGACGGGGAGGTCATGGGGTCGCCGGCGTTGGCTGTCGGGTCGGTGGATGAGGACGCGGACGTTATCGCTCTGGCCGAGGAGTTGGGGTCGGCCGTGCATGACAGTGTCGAGGCGCCCCGAACGTCCCAGACGGATGAGGGGCTCGGGTTCGACGAGGGGCTCGGGTTCGATGTGGATATGGAGTCCGGGGTCTTTGCGGACTTCGATCCGCTTCCCGGTGATGACGGGGAGGTCGTGGGGTCGCCGGCGTTGGCTGTCGGGTCGGTGGATGAGGACGCGGACGATATCGATCTGCCCGATCTGGCCGATCTGGCCGAGGAGTACTCGGGGCCGGCCGTGCATGACAGTGTCGAGGCGCCCCGAACGTCCCAGACGGAGTCTGCGGACAGTGGCCTCGTTGCGGGGGGTGGCAAGCGGCACGGTGGTTCGGAGCCTTCGGCAGACGAGGACGACACCGATCGAAGCGCACAGCATGGGCCGAAGCGGCGCCGTATCGAGGTAGAGGCCGTCACCGGCGGTGGTGGCGAGGGCGTGGGAGACGAGGGCGCGAGCAGCGGCCAGGCAGACCCGGAAGCAGCATCCGCGGCCTTCGATGCGCTGTTCGGGTCGGGCTTCGGTCCGCAGTCTGTTTCGCCGGGCGGGCCTGCCGACGTGGACATGGAGGGCTCGGAGGAGTTCGCGGGTTCGGCTGGATCGGTGGGGCTTTCGTCTGCGGTGGGTGAGGCTGCGTCCGGTGCAGTTGGTGCCTCGGACCGCGGGGCCGGCAGTGGTGTGCGGCTGGGGCTGGAGGAGGCCGTGGATGATCTGAGGTCCAAACTGAGGTCATTGGGCGACCTGTTCAAGGAGATTGGTGCCGGTTCTCACGACATAAAGGCCATCCGGGACGAGGAATGGCACTTGGTGTCGCCCGAGGTGGTGGACGCGATCCATCGTTTGCGGGAAACGTACCGCGATGCCCCGCGGTTCGCAGTCCGGGTCAAGGTCGCTCGGAAGCAATTGGCGTGGCTGCAGGGGAAGAAGGGGCTCTCGTACGTTGCCAACCACGTTGAAGCCACGAGGAAGCAAGCGCACCACTTCAAGCATGGTCGACAAGTTCTGCCATTGTCGACCTTGATGAGGATTGCTGATCTGTATGCGGCTGAGGGGGGGCCGGAACTGCAAGTGCAGCGGCTTCACCCGCAGCAGTCATTCTCGGATGTGCGGCTGGGGCTGGAGGAGGCCGTGGATGATCTGAGGTCCAAACTGAGGTCATTGGGCGACCTGTTCAAGGAGATTGGTGCCGGTTCTCACGACATGAAGGCCATCCGGGACGAGGAATGGCACTTGGTGTCGCCCGAGGTGGTGGACGCGATCCATCGTTTGCGGGAAACGTACCGCGATGCGCCGCGGTTCGCAGTCCGGGTCAAGGTCGCTCGGAAGCAATTGGCGTGGCTGCAGGGGAAGAAGGGGCTCTCGTACGTTGTCAACCACGTTGAAGCCACGAGGAAGCAAGCGCACCACTTCAAGCATGGTCGACAAGTTCTGCCATTGTCGACCTTGATGAGGATTGCTGATCTGTATGCGGCTGAGGGGGGGCCGGAACTGCAAGTGCAGCGGCTTCACCCGCAGCAGTCATTCTCGGAGGACGTTCCTGCCGGGCTGAGCGCGTTCCTGGACGAGGCGCGCTTGGACGAGTTGGAGGAACCGCCGGCCGCGGGGTC
Source organism: Streptomyces sp. 63XJN7_1_ISO-PGPR-S23-121 (assembly GCF_056173025.1). Classification (NCBI taxonomy): domain Bacteria; kingdom Bacillati; phylum Actinomycetota; class Actinomycetes; order Kitasatosporales; family Streptomycetaceae; genus Streptomyces; species Streptomyces sp. 63XJN7_1_ISO-PGPR-S23-121. The sequence continues at coordinate 2,446,693 of NZ_CM149653.1, forward strand.
CGTGGATACGGTCACGGCTGCGCTGCTCGGGTCGGAGTCCGGTCCGCGCCCTGTTTCGACGGGCGAGCCTGCGGTGGTGGGTGCGGACGAGTGGGCCGAGGTGGCTGAGTTGCTCGGGTCGGAGTCCGGTCCGCGCCCTGTTTCGACGGGCGAGCCTGCGGTGGTGGGTGCGGACGAGTGGGCCGAGGTGGCTGCGCTGCTCGGGTCGGAGTCCGGTCCGCGCCCTGTTTCGACGGGCGAGCCTGCGGTGGTGGGTGCGGACGAGTCGGCCGAGGTGGCTGCGCTGCTCGGGTCGGACTTCGGTCCACAGCCTGTTTCGCCGGGTGGGCCTGCCGACGTGGACATGGAGGGCTCGGAGGAGTTCGCGGGTTCGGCTGGATCGGTGGGGCTTTCGTATGCGGTGGGTGAGGCTGCGTCCGGTGCAGTTGGTGCCTCGGACCGCGGGGCCGGCAGTGGTGTGCGGCTGGGGCTGGAGGAGGCCGTGGATGATCTGAGGTCCAAACTGAGGTCATTGGGCGACCTGTTCAAGGAGATTGGTGCCGGTTCTGACGACATGAAGGCCATCCGGGACGAGGAATGGCACTTGGTGTCGCCCGAGGTGGTGGACGCGATCCATCGTTTGCGGGAAACGTACCGCGATGCGCCGCGGTTCGCAGTCCGGGTCAAGGTCGCTCGGAAGCAATTGGCGTGGCTGCAGGGGAAGAAGGGGCTCTCGTACGTTGCCAACCACGTTGAAGTCAAGAGGCATCAAGCGAACGACTTCAGGTATGGTCAACGAGTTCTGCCATTGTCGACCTTGATGAGGATTGCTGATCTGTATGCGGATGAGGGGGGGCCGGAACTGCAAGTGCAGCGGCTTCACCCGCAGCAGTCATTCTCGGATGTGCGGCTGGGGCTGGAGGAGGCCGTGGATGATCTGAGGTCGAAACTGAGGTCATTGGGCGACCTGTTCGAGGAGATTCGTGCCGGTTCTCACGACATGAAGGCCATCCGGGACGAGGAATGGCACTTGGTGTCGCCCGAGGTGGTGGACGCGATCCATCGTTTGCGGGAAACGTACCGCGATGCGCCGCGGTTCGCAGTCCGGGTCAAGGTCGCTCGGAAGCAATTGGCGTGGCTGCAGGGGAAGAAGGGGCTCTCGTACGTTGTCAACCACGTTGGAGCCAAGAGGCATCAAGCGAACCACTTCAGGTATGGTCGACAAGTTCTGCCATTGTCGACCTTGATGAGGATTGCTGATCTGTATGCGGCTGAGGGGGGGCCGGAACTGCAAGTGCAGCGGCTTCACCCGCAGCAGTCATTCTCGGAGGACGTTCCTGCCGGGCTGAGCGCGTTCCTGGACGAGGCGCGCTTGGACGAGTTGGAGGACCTGCCGGCCCCGGTCCCTTCCGACGAGGGGCTCGGGTTCGACGAGGGGCTCGGGTCGGAGTCCGATCCGAGGGCGGCCGCGCACCCTGTTGCTGGCGCTGCCGATGGTGAGGCAGACGCGGTGGTGGTGCGGCCGACCGCCCAACCTGCTACGGAGTCGGTTGCCCTTTCCGGCGATGTTTCCCCTGCTGTGACGCAGGAGACGCGAGTCAGCGGCGACGCCGCGGTAGATGCGGCGCCTGCGGTGGACTACCGCATGGTGCACGAACTGGATCGCGACTATGTGGTGGAAAGCCTTAAGGGGGAGAAGCTGTGGCGGTTCTCGAACCGTCCGCCGGAAGAGATCTTCCGCGTGGGTTTCCATGCTGACGACCCCGAGAGCGTTGTGGATCTGCGGAAATGGGCGAGACTTAATCCCGCAGCGCAGTTCGTCTCGACCACTCGTAATCGTGAATTGTGGCATCGTTCGAGCCGCTTTCGATATGGGATTGACTCGTCGCGTAACGGTGACCCTACCGGTGTTGATGTCAATGGCACTTTAGATCGGCAAGCAGCGTGGAATTCCTTCCCTATGGAGCGGGAGGTTGCTTTCACGGGATTGATCGATGCACGGGCTGTTGTGAGTGTCTACGACGTGGAGCTGGATCGTACTGGTACGTGGAATCCGGACACTGATGAGGTTGAGTGGCGGGAGGGTGTCCACGACGCCCCGCCCGAGAGCCTGTCGGAGTTTGCGGAGCTGGATCGTACTGGTACGTGGAATCCGGACGCTGATGAATCGGGGCCTGGTGCCCGTCCGGTCGGCCAGGTCAACACTTCGCCCCAGTCTGCGGCTGGTGACGGCTCCGGTGATGTGGTTGCTGCGGGTGTGGTGCAGCAGGCCGAGATCAATGAGCAGACCCTGCCAAGGGATATAGGTGCCGTGCGGCGACCGAGTCCGGGAGTGTCCCTGGAGAGTGATGGCCGGGGTCAAGGCTCCTCGACGGGGAGCGAGGGCCCTGGCCGGGAACAGGGCATCGCGCTGGTGGCCGGCCTGTCGGCCGAAGGTGAGGAAGTCTCGAGTGAGGCCGGTGGGGCTGGGACGGTGCCTTCGGCCGCTCCGAGTGTGCTGTCGGGGGGTTCGTCCGGTCCGGGCCGGTTGCTGGGCTCGGGTGAGGTGCGTAGCGATCGTTGGCTGCCTTATGGGGTAGCTCCTGGATCTGGTGAGGAGGGGTCCGAGGGAACACGGCGTCGGGACGGCGAACGGCCGGTTGAGCCGTTCGAATTCACTGTTGGGCCGGACGGTAGGCGCAGAGTGCAGCGGCCTGATGGTAGGCGTGGGCCTTCCGGTGAGCGGACGGATGTCGGGTTCGTCTGGGAGTGGTATGCCGGTGACCGGCCCGGACAGGAGACCATCCGTCTGACGCGCCGGATCTTCCTCAATCCGACCCGCCTCGATGACCAAGGTGCGGTTCTGGCGGCGGATCCGGCTCGAGTGGCTGCCATGCGTCTACGTCTCTCTGCATATATGGAGCAGGTGAGCCGGCGGGGGCATCGGCTGGAGGCATTCCAGCCGGATCAGGTCACCGGCCCGCAACTGCCTGGCCCCCGGGTGGAGTTTGCTGTGGAGTTTGTCGATTCCAAGGACCAAGCACACCAAGAGGTTCAGGTCCGGGACGGGCTGCCCAGCGGCGACCGGGACATGGTCCAGAACCGTTGGTACACCGATGTGCACCCGGCTGCCTACGCCCATGAGCTCGTCCACGGATTCGGTGTCCGTGACGACGATGCCCCGCCGCAGGCCCTGCTCACGCCTGGCGGGCGTAACACGCAGGTGCTTTCCGCGGGTGAATCGAGCCTGATGGGGAAGTTCGAGAATCCTCAATCGCACATCGTCATCACCTCCGACCATCTCCAGCAGATCGCAGACGTACTGACCCCCTACCTTCACCCCGGCGTCAGCACGCGTCGGGAGCAGGTCACTGCCGACGGCAGTGACCTGGACGACGAGTTGGCATCGTCCGATGCGATGCCGGCAGTGTCGTACGGGCAGGCTGGTACGCCATTGCTGATCCAACCCACCGCTGGGCGTTCGGCGAGGGATTCTGGTCTTCCAGCGGCGAGAGGCGTGGACTTCGAAGGGCAAGGGGGCGAGGTCGAGTCTTCGAGTGTGCAGGGTGAGTACGCTTGGTCGGATTCGGGTGGGTCGGCTCAGCGGTTGGTCGAGGCCCTTGACGCGTGGCGGCCTTCGGACACGGAGTCTGACGTGGAGTCGGTTGCAGCGTTCGATGGTGCTTCGGTCGGTTCCGGGGTCTTGGATGCGTCGTCGAGTCTGTCGAAGCCGCCGAGTCTGACGATGTCGTGGGCTGAGGAGTCCCCGATGTGGGATGTGATGCCTGAGGTGGGGGCGGCGCCTCTGGTTCGTGACCCCTGGTGGAAGGTGCTCAGTTGGGGTGAGCGCGTGGTTCGGAACACGCTGGAGGGTTGGTGGCTCGGCCTTCGCGGGCCAGGCCGCGTGCCGGCCTCTGGGGAGGAGCATCCGGCTGCCCATGAACTCGTCCACGGATTCGGTGTCCGTGACGACGATGCCCCGCCGCAGGCCCTGCTCACGCCTGGCGGGCGTGGCAAGCAGGTGCTCTCTGCGGGTGAATCGAGCCTGATGGGCGAATTCGTGATCTTGGACACGAAGTCTGACGTGGAGTCGGTTGCACTGTTGAAGTCGTCGAGGTCGTCGGCTGGTGGATCCCCGTCGTTGCAGGTGCTGGAGGTGGGGGCGGCGCCTCTGGTTCGTGACTCCGGGTGGAAGATGCCCAGCTGGGGTAGGAACGTGGTCCGGAACAAGGTGATGGGTTGGCTCGGCCTTCGCGGGCCAGGCCGCGTGTCGGCCTCTGGGGAGGAGCCGGGCCAGGGTGTGGCGGTGCCTGCTGCGGGGCGTCTGGCCGAGTCCGGTGAAGTGGTGCCGTCGGCGGATTCCCCGCCGGCTGGGACGTCACAGGCCCCTCAACCCACCAGCGTGGATCCGGCGCTGGCGAGACGCAGTTTCGAGTCGGGTGAGCTTGCCCATTCGGTTGCGTCCGGCGGCGGCGGTCGCTTTGATCACCCGTCGGCTTCGAGTGAGCGTGATCAGACTGAGCAGCCCCGCCGTGTTCCGACGGAGCCGCATGGCGCGGATGTCCGGAGTGGTACGGGGCGTGCCGCCAGTGAGAGCGGAGAGGGTATCGGTGATGCCCTCACGGGGAGTGGGGGGGCCGTAGGCGCCGATGTGAACCAGGTGTCGCCCGCCGACGTCACCGCTGGCGTTGCCAGTCCTGCACGCAGTGTCCGTGGCCATCAGGAACCCTTGGCGGCTGGTGGTGGCACCTTGCCAGGGCAGAACCCGAACCAGACCGCAGCCGAGGAAGATCTTAGCGCGACGATCGCAGATCTGCTGCGCTCTCCGGCTGTGCTGGAGGTCCCGGTGGAGCCCAGCGATCTGCAGGCGGCGAAGCTTCCGATCTCACAGGGAGACCGCGCTATGTGGGTACTTCAATCAACATGGCCGTTGGGGGCATTCGAACCGGCGCAACGCCAAGCCATGCTCGCCAGCAGTCCCAGGCTCTTCCGAGAGGCGAAGCGGAGATTTTCAGGCGGAACCGAGGAGCCGGAGGAGTCTTCCGGACAGGGTCCCCGGACCGATGTTGAGGGGAGTGCTGAGCACCGTCTACAGGGTTCCGTCAATGATGCTCGGCCGGTCATGGAGTCCGGCACACCGCCCGCGGGTGACTTCCGCGGAAGCCTCGACAGCTTGCCTGAGATTTCGAGTGTGTCTGGTGCGACCGATACGGACCCGGACGAACTGGCGGGGAAGCCGATTCTCCAAGTGGCGGATGAGCTACGTGTGTCGCTCGCGGATTCGATCTCGGAGTCGGACTTCGATGATCTGCGTGATGGGAGGGATCGTTGGGGTTCGGAGTCTTCGGCTGAGTTGAGTGAGTTGAGTGGGTCGGATGGGTCTCACACTGATCTGGATTCGACGGCGGGGTTCGAGTTTGGATCGGACTCGTCGGATGAACTGTCGTTGTCCGGGTCGCGTGTGTCGCTTGAGGATCCGGTCTTCGTGTCTGACTTCGATGATCTGCGTGATGGGAGGGATCGTTGGGGTTCGGAGTCTTCGGCTGAGTTGAGTGAGTTGAGTGGGTCGCGTGTGTCGCTTGAGGATCCGGTCTTCGTGTCTGACTTCGATGATCTGCGTGATGGGAGGGATCGTTGGGGTTCGGAGTCTTCGGCTGAGTTGAGTGAGTCGAGTGGGTCGCGTGTGTCGCTCGCGGATTCGATCTCGGAGTCGGACTTCGATGATCTGCGTGATGGGAGGGATCGTTGGGGTTCGGAGTCTTCGGCTGAGTTGAGTGAGTCGAGTGGGTCGCGTGTGTCGCTCGCGGATTCGATCTCGGAGTCGGACTTCGATGATCTGCGTGATGGGAGGGATCGTTGGGGTTCGGAGTCTTCGGCTGAGTTGAGTGAGTCGAGTGGGTCGGATGGGTCGAACGCTGATCTGGATTCGTTGGCAGGGTCCGAGATTGTATCCGACTGATCGGACGAGCTGTCGTTTTCCGAGTCGGATGAGTGATGAGCGGGTGTGGGCTGGTCTTGTTCAAGGCGGCGGGCCGGCTACACCGAACCGGCAGACGGAAGTCGGTCCGCTCATCAAATGATCGAATGCTGGCCGGGGCTGCGATCGTGGGAGCTCTTCTGGTGGAGGTGCCGCAGGCATCGGTTGGTGAAGACTCTGTGCGGCCGAACGACCTGGCGACTGACCAGGGGCCGCCGCATGGAGGACGGTGGCCGCACTGTCGGTTTCACCCAACCTGACCGTAGGTACAGGGTTTCCGCAGTAGGTTGAAGTACGCAGCGCAGAGCCTTGAAGTCCGCCCGGAGATGGGTTCAACGGGAAGGTGTCCGTAAGTACCTCTCGCTCCGGCCCAGAGCCGAAGAGGGCGCCTAGCAGGAAGCACTGAATTTTTCATGGCAATCCAGGTCTCACCGCTGGTGAACAATATGCTGTTCGTCCTTATTGGCGAGCGGTTGATGCAGGCGAATGAGGACCTGGCTCGTGACAGTCATGCGGCGTTCAGGGGTTTGGCTCATGATGTCCGTGGTTTGTCGGATGTCATTGAGCGTACGGTTTCGGGTACTGCGAGGGCGCTGCCACCGCAGGTGGGGAACGATTATGTGCGTGCCATGGGTATGTTCGTGGATTCGGGTGGTACGGGGTATCTGAAGCAGTTCGCGAGGCAGTTGGACGATATTGCCGATGGCCGGGTGAAGACTTCGTACGACATTATGGAAGGCAAGTGGCAGATCAGTGCTGAGGTCATCCGGCTTCTGATCGAGCTGAAGGCCCTTTTTTGGTTGTCGGCTGTCACGGGTGGTGCTACTGCGGGCAGGGCGGTGGTTGCGCAGCAGCGGAGTCGTGTGGCGGTGCTGCTGATTCTGCATCAGTTGCTGAGCAAGACGCATTTGCTGCCGGTGTTGAGTGAGGCGTTCGAGGAGGCTTTCCAGTCGTTCGCTGTGCGTCTGGGGATGATTGCTTTCACGTCGGGTGAGCAGAGCTTCAACGGCTTCGACTGGGGGCAGATCGGGCAGGACGCGGTGTTCGGTGGTCTTGCCGGTGGATTCTTCGGCGGCATCGTCGGCGGCAACGAGAAGTTCTTGTCTCTGTTCCGTGATGATGTCAGGCGTGGCGCGTTTGCCAAGAGTGTTGCGGATGATGTGACGGTGAAGGTGGGGGCCGAGCCGGGGACTGGTCATGTGGACCGGGGGGGTGGTGTCGCCCGGCAGCCCAACGCTTCCAGTGTTTTCCTTGCCTCGGGTGGTTCGGAGGCGCTTGCGGAGATTCTGGGCAGTGGGTTCTTCAACGGCAACTGGGCGACCTCGTGGGACACGTTCTTGGGTGGGGGCCTCAGTGGCAATGTCGGCGAGGGGCTCAATAAGGGTGCGGAGAAGACTGGTCTGGCGATCAATCTGGCGTTCAACAAGGGCTTCTCTTCCGAGGTCCCTTCATGGCCTGCCGATGCGCAGAATGCCGGGGTGAACACGGCCGGTACCGACGAGGGTGACGGTCGCGGTGGCGGGGTCGCGGTGGGCGGTGGCGGGGAGCCGGCCGCCGGCGGCACGGGTGCTGCGGGCAGTGAGGCGGTCGGCGTTGCTGGTACTGCCGGGAATGCCGGTGTCACGGGCGCTGCTGCTGGTGCTGGGGTGGTGTCGGGGCGGCCTCCCACGGTGTCTGGTGCGGATGCCGGGGTGTCGGATGCGGGTGTTGTACAGGATCAGGGTGCGGTGGGGTCGGCCGGGGTGCCGTCGGCCGGGAGCCTGGGAAGTGCGGAGTCGGGCGGGGCTCGGCCGCGTCCGGCCGGTGAGGCAGACACAGGGTCTGCGGCCGGGGGTGTTACGGGGGTTGCGGCACAGGCGCTGCCTGCCGTGGGTTCGAGTGGCACGGGCATGTCTGCCGTCGCTGGGCGGCCTGCTGAGGTAGCGGCGGTGGATGAGGGGCACGCCCCGACCGCTGAGGTGACCGCGGGGCTGGAACCCGCGGAGCCGGTACAGGTTGCGGCGGGTGCGGTTTCCGGCGGAGCTGGTTCTGCGGCGATGGGAGCGAGTACCGCTGCTGTTCAGGCTGCCGGCCCTGTGGCCGATCCGGGTCGGGTCGCCAACCAGCCTGTGTCTTCTGCCGGTCGACCGTCCACGGTGTCTGAGCCGGCCGGCGATGCGGGGCGTGCTCGTATCGGTGAGCGTAGTGACCAGGCCGGTGTCCGGCCGTCCGGCCAGGTGAACCCTTCGGCCCGGTCTGGGGCTGGTGACGGCTCGGGCGATGTGGTTGCCGCCGACATGGTGCAGCAGGCCGAGACTGATGAGCAGACCATGCCGGAGGCTGTCGATGCCGTGCGGCGGCCGGGCCCCGATGTGTTGTCCCTGGGTGATGGCCGGGTTGAGAACTTCTCGGCGCAGGCTGGTGGGGCTGGGACGGTGCCTTCGGCCGCTCCGAGTGTGCTGTCGGGGGGTTCGTCCGGTCTGGGCCGGTTGTTGGGCTCGGGTGAGGTGCGTACCGATCGTTTCATTCCATGGTCGGGGGAAGCGTTCGTCCTGGAGGTGGGTGAGGACGGGTCGCCTGGTCGGGTACTGCCGGGCGGGTCGGGTGAGCGGACGGAGGTCGGGTTCGTCTGGGAGTGGTTTGGGGGTGACCGGCCTGGTCAGGAGACGGTCCGGTTGACTCGCCGGATCTTCCTCGACGTCCAGGGTGTGGATTCGGGTCGGGTGGAGGTGATGCGGCGCAACGCTTTCGAGGGTTTGGCGGAGTTGAACGCGCAAGGGGGCCGGTTGCCGGCTGTCCAGCCGGAGGGTCTGGTCCATGGCCCGCATCTGCCGGGGCCGCGGTTGGAGCTTGCGGTGGAGTTCGTCGATTCCGAGGCGGACGCGCATGACGTGGTCCAGGTCAAGGACGGGCAGCCTCAGGCGCCTGGGGACATGGTGCAGAACGTCTGGTACACGCAGGCGTCTCGTGTGCTGCTTGCCCATGAGATCGCGCACGGTTACGGGCCCCGTGATGCACAGGCCCATGATGATGAGGCCCACGATGGTGAGCGGGCCCTGTTGACGTCGCCGCGTGATGAACAGGGCCGTCCGTTGGGGGTGCCGCTGACTTCTCATGGGGATGAGGCGCAGCAGGCGGGTGAGGGCAACTGGGACCTGATGGGCCCGATCGACGTCGGTGAGCCTGGGCGGTCCTACGCGCTCACGCCTCATGAACTCGGACAGATCGCCGACATCCTGAGCCCCTTCCTCCACCACGGAGTCAGCGCCCCGAAGCCCCGTGTCGTGCAAGAGACGGCGTATGCGCGGCCGGCAGCCCCCGTTCGTTCCGACGAGGGGCTCGGGTTCGACGAGGGGCTCGGGTTCGATGTGGATATGGAGTCCGGGGTCTTTGCGGACTTCGCTCCGCTTCCCGGTGATGACGGGGAGGTCGTGGGGTCGCCGGCGTTGGCTGTCGGGTCGGTGGATGAGGACGCGGACGTTTTCGCTCTGGCCGAGGAGTACTCGGGGTCGGCTGTGCTTCTGGGTGCCCTGGATGATGCTTCGGCGGCGGAGGGGGTGGATGACAGTGTCGAGGCGCCCCGAACGTCCCAAACGGAGTTTGCGGAGAGTGGCCTCGTTGCGGGGGGTGGCAAGCGGCACGGTGGGTCGGAGCCTTCGGTAGAGGAGGACGACACCGATCGAAGCGCACAGCATGGGCCGAAGCGGCGCCGTGTCGAGGTAGAGGCCGTCACCGGCGGTGGTGGCGAGGGCGTGAGAGAGGAGGGCGCGGACAGCGATCAGGCAGCGCTGGAAGGAGCATCCGTGGCCATCGCTGCGCTGCTCGGGTCGGACTTCGGTCCACAGTCTGTTTCGCCGGGCGAGCCTGCCGACGTGGACATGGAGGGCTCGGAGGAGGTTCCTGCCGGGCTGCGCGCGCTCCGGGACGAGGCGCGCTTGGACGAGTTGGAGGACCCGCCGGCAGCGGGGTTCGTGGATACGGTCACGGCTGCGCTGCTCGGGTCGGAGTCCGGTCCGCGCCCTGTTTCGACGGGCGAGCCTGCGGAGGTGGGTGCGGACGAGTGGGCCGAGGTGGCTGCGCTGCTCGGGTCGGAGTCCGATCCGAGCCCTGTTTCGCCGGGCGAGCCTGCCGACGTGGACATGGAGGGCTCGGAGGAGTTCGCGGGTTCGGCTGGATCGGTGGGGCTTTCGTATGCGGTGGGTGAGGCTGCGTCCGGTGCAGTTGGTGCCTCGGACCGCGGGGCCGGCAGTGATGTGCGGCTGGGGCTGAAGGAGGCCGTGGATGATCTGAGGTCCAAACTGAGGTCGCTGAACGACCTGTTCGAGGAGATTGGTGCAGGTATTGACGACAGGGCGGCCATCCAGGACGAGGACTGGGAATTCGTGTCGTCCAAGGTGGTGGACGCGATCCATCGTTATCGGGAAAAGTACCGCGATGCGCCGCGGTACGCAGACGGGGTGAAGGTCGCTCGGGAACAATTGAAGTCGCTGCTTAAGTGGAAGACGTACGCATACATCGCCGGCCACCTTGGAGACGGCACCACGGCGAAGCAATTGTCAAATTTCAATAGAAATCGACAACGTCTGTCATTGGCGACCTTGAAGAGGATTGATGGTCTGTATGCGGTTGAGGTGGGGACGGAACTGCCAGTGGAGCCGCTTGGCCCGCAGCAATCCTTCTTGAAGGAGGCCGTGGATGATCTGGTGCGCAAACTGAGTTCGCTGAATGCCCTGCGCAAGGAGCTCGAGAGGCTTGGTGTCCGTCCCCGTCATGGCGACATGACGGCCATCAAGGACGAGGAATGGGACCGGGTGTCGTCCAAGGTGGTGGAAGCGATCCCTCTTTTGCGGGACACGTACCGCGATGCGCCGCAGTTGAAGGTCGCTCGGCAGCAATTGGAGTGGCTGCACAAGGAGACGGGGTTCGCATACATTGCCGACTACCTTGGAGACGGCACCACGGCGAAGCAATTGGAAGAGTGCAGGTATGGTAGTGGCATTCTGCCATTGGCGACCTGGATGAGGATTGCTGATCTGTATGCGGTTGAGGGGGGGCCGGAACTGCAAGTGCAGCGGCTTCACCCGCAGCAGTCATTCTCGGAGGACGTTCCTGCCGGGCTGAGCGCGTTCCTGGACGAGGCGCGCTTGGACGAGTTGGAGGACCTGCCGGCCCCGGTCCCTTCCGACGAGGGGCTCGGGTTCGACGAGGGGCTCGGGTCGGAGTCCGATCCGAGGGCGGCCGCGCACCCTGTTGCTGGCGCTGCCGATGGTGAGGCAGACGCGGTGGTGGTGCGGCCGACCGCCCAACCTGCTACGGAGTCGGTTGCCCTTTCCGGCGATGTTTCCCCTGCTGTGACGCAGGAGACGCGAGTCAGCGGCGACGCCGCGGTAGATGCGGCGCCTGCGGTGGACTACCGCATGGTGCACGAACTGGATCGCGACTATGTGGTGGAAAGCCTTAAGGGGGAGAAGCTGTGGCGGTTCTCGAACCGTCCGCCGGAAGAGATCTTCCGCGTGGGTTTCCATGCTGACGACCCCGAGAGCGTTGTGGATCTGCGGAAATGGGCGAGACTTAATCCCGCAGCGCAGTTCGTCTCGACCACTCGTAATCGTGAATTGTGGCATCGTTCGAGCCGCTTTCGATATGGGATTGACTCGTCGCGTAACGGTGACCCTACCGGTGTTGATGTCAATGGCACTTTCGATCGGCAAGCAGCGTGGAATTCCTTCCCTATGGAGCGGGAGGTTGCTTTCACGGGATTGATCGATGCACGGGCTGTTGTGAGTGTCTACGACGTGGAGCTGGATCGTACTGGTACGTGGAATCCGGACACTGATGAGGTTGAGTGGCGGGAGGGTGTCCACGACGCCCCGCCCGAGAGCCTGTCGGAGTTTGCGGAGCTGGATCGTACTGGTACGTGGAATCCGGACGCTGATGAATCGGGGCCTGGTGCCCGTCCGGTCGGCCAGGTCAACACTTCGCCCCAGTCTGCGGCTGGTGACGGCTCCGGTGATGTGGTTGCTGCGGGTGTGGTGCAGCAGGCCGAGATCAATGAGCAGACCCTGCCAAGGGATATAGGTGCCGTGCGGCGACCGAGTCCGGGAGTGTCCCTGGAGAGTGATGGCCGGGGTCAAGGCTCCTCGACGGGGAGCGAGGGCCCTGGCCGGGAACAGGGCATCGCGCTGGTGGCCGGCCTGTCGGCCGAAGGTGAGGAAGTCTCGAGTGAGGCCGGTGGGGCTGGGACGGTGCCTTCGGCCGCTCCGAGTGTGCTGTCGGGGGGTTCGTCCGGTCCGGGCCGGTTGTTGGGCTCGGGTGAGGTGCGTAGCGATCGTTGGCTGCCTTATGGGGTAGCTCCTGGATCTGGTGAGGAGGGGTCCGAGGGAACACGGCGTCGGGACGGCGAACGGCCGGTTGAGCCGTTCGAATTCACTGTTGGGCCGGACGGTAGGCGCAGAGTGCAGCGGCCTGATGGTAGGCGTGGGCCTTCCGGTGAGCGGACGGATGTCGGGTTCGTCTGGGAGTGGTATGCCGGTGACCGGCCCGGACAGGAGACCATCCGTCTGACGCGCCGGATCTTCCTCAATCCGACCCGCCTCGATGACCAAGGTGCGGTTCTGGCGGCGGATCCGGCTCGAGTGGCTGCCATGCGTCTACGTCTCTCTGCATATATGGAGCAGGTGAGCCGGCGGGGGCATCGGCTGGAGGCATTCCAGCCGGATCAGGTCACCGGCCCGCAACTGCCTGGCCCCCGGGTGGAGTTTGCTGTGGAGTTTGTCGATTCCAAGGACCAAGCACACCAAGAGGTTCAGGTCCGGGACGGGCTGCCCAGCGGCGACCGGGACATGGTCCAGAACCGTTGGTACACCGATGTGCACCCGGCTGCCTACGCCCATGAGCTCGTCCACGGATTCGGTGTCCGTGACGACGATGCCCCGCCGCAGGCCCTGCTCACGCCTGGCGGGCGTAACACGCAGGTGCTTTCCGCGGGTGAGTCGAGCTTGATGGGGAAGTTCGAGAATCCTCAATCGCACATCGTCATCACCTCCGACCATCTCCAGCAGATCGCAGACGTACTGACCCCCTACCTTTCTTATGGCGTCCGCGCCCTTCCGGACCGGTTCCCTGTTGCTGGCGCTGCCGATGGTGAGGCAGACGCGGTGGTGGTGCGGCCGACCGTGCAATCTGCTACGAAGTCGGATGCCCTTTATGGCGGTGTTTCCCCCGATGTGACGCAGAAGACGTCAGGCAGCGGAGACGCGGCGATGGATGCGGCGCCTGCGGTGGACTACCGCATGGTGCACGAACTGGATCGCGACTATGTGGTGGAAAGTGATGAGGGGGAAAGGCTATGGCGGTTCTCGAACCGTCCGCCGGAGGAGATCTTCCGTGAGGGTTTCCGTGCCGATAACCCCAGCAATGTGGTGGATTTGACGCGATGGGTTTCCAATAATCCTGACGCGCAATTCCTTTCGACCACCCGGGACTACGAACTCTGGTACGGCGTAAGGCGCTACCGCTACGGGATCGACTCGTCCCTCAACGGAGACCCCCGAGGTATCGACGTCCAGGCCACCCTCGGCTCAAGTGGTGGACACATCCTCGAGGCTGAGCAGGAGGTTGTTTTCACGGGATCGATCGATGCGCGGGCCATTGTGACTGTCTACGACGGGGACCTGGATCGTACCGGTAGGTGGAATCCGGACACTGATGAGGTTGAGTGGCGGGACAGTGTCCACGACGGCCCGCCAGAGAGTCTGACGGAGTTTGTCCAGGCCCTGGGGGATGAGGGCCGTTCCGAGACGGGCCGCGTTTGGCGGTCCCTGGTTTCTCTGTGGGAGTTGGTTCGGTCGGCGCCAGGGGCGTTGCTTTCCTGGTATAGGCAGGCTTGGGGGTCTCTTGTGGATTCCTTGCGCCGTGGCTGGGTGTGGTTCACGCGGGCCCGTGTGTCGGGAGCCGACGTCCTGCCGTCAAGCCGGGTGGGCACTTCGACCCAGTTTGCGGTTGGTGACGGCTCGGGCGATGCAGTTGCCGCCGACATGGTGCAGCAGGCCGAGAGCAACGAGCAGACCGTGTCAGAGGCTGTCGATGCCGCACGCCGGCGGAGCCCCGGGGTGTTGTCCCTGGAGAGAGATGGCCAGGTTCTTTCTGGCGGTGTTTCCCCTAATGTGACGCAGGAGACGCCAGTCAGCGGAGACGCGGCGGTGGATGAGGCGCCTGCGGTGGACTACCGCATGGTGCACGAACTGCATCAGGAGCATTTGCTACTGGGTCTGAGGCCGGCTGAAGGTGAGCAGGATGAAGACGCAGGTGAATTGTCTCCTGGCCACGTCGAATCTGAGGACGCCTACCTGACGCTGCTGGGTGCGTCGACCGTGTCCCAGTCTGCCGACCCCGCGCCTGTCGTGGACCATGCGATTGCGAACATGCCCAATCAGGAACATGGGGCCGGTCCGGCGGACGCCTCACTACAGCGGGATCTGGAGTGGGCCACGCCTGAAGGGCAGCTGACTGCCGGTGCATCCAGTCAACTTGCCCGGGAGCGGGCGGCGTTCGAGCAGAAGCTCGGAGTGCACTACCAAGCCGACCCGGTGGCTCTCGAGGCCGCACGTTCGGCCGTGACGAGACTGCGTGAAGTGCTGCAGGCGGCATACCAAGGTCACGACGCGGAGGTCGTCGACGCCTCGTTCTTCACCAGCGATCCGACCAGTGCAGGACAGATTGGCCCCGCGCCGGGTTCCTCCAGCACCGCATGGCTCGACTCGCTGCTCGTCACCGGATCCCTGCGCGAAGTCATGACGGCATTCCTGAACGCCACTGGGTACAAGGCGCTCTACGAACGTGACGCCAATGTTCCATCTCTGAACAGTGTGCTTAAGTCTGTCCTGGCCGAACCCGGCCGCCGTGAGGGCGTCCAGGCGTCCGCCGAGGGTCTGGAAAGTGCTCGGGCATTGGGCCTCGACTGCTCGGCGCTGAAGATCTACGCGGGGTTCGTACACGGTCGTGACCGCGCGATTCTCGAGGAAAGGGTCGCCGCGGACCCAGCGACCCGTGACAAGGCGTACCTGTTCCGCCAGGATGATCCCTTCGCTTTGGGCAGCCTCGCTGCTCACACTACGAGAGGAAGGGCCAAGGACCCTCTGGAGATTGTCCACAGTCAGAACTCGCGTATCGCACGGTCGCCCGACCTGCGCGCTCTTGGCTCCCGGAAGAAGACGCCGCGGGACTACACGTACCTCGGTGTGCCGTTGAGTGACCGCGAACGAACCTTTCTGTGGCTCCACGACCAGCGGCGGCCCTGGGACAGCTACGACATCGAGGATATACCGCTTGACACCTTGGCCTTTGATGCCGAAACCGGGGATCCCGTGCTCAACGAGATCCTGGCGCGGCCGGATGTCGTCTCGGTACATGTGAAGCGCCCGCCACTGCCCGAGACAGCGGCGGGCGGGCTAGAACCTGAGATCCCTTCAAATGTTCGCCCCCCGGTCGAGGAGGTCTGGGCGCTGGTCCGAGGCTCACGGACAGAGCTGAACATGCGGGCCGGGGATCTGAAGTTGGACGGTGAACAGGGGCCGGAATTCGCCCTGGGCTGGGTTGAAGGGACCGCGTACTTCGACCTGGACGAGCGGTCTCCCTGGTATCAACAGTGGCATGTCGACAAGGGCATGCCACTGATCGCCGGTGTCTCCGGAACGACTCTGCGTATGCTCAGGGCCTTTCAATGGCTAAACGTTCAGCACACCACCATGGCCGACTTCCGGAAGGCGCTGATGGGATGGATGCTCCCCGGCCAGGATCACTCGTTGTTCGAGGTGATGCGTGCCTCGCACCTGGCCGACGCCACCACACCGGCCGAGGAAGAGGCTTTGCGCGGGGAGGTCACCGACCTCTACACGATCCCGGGGCTCGTCCCCGCCCAACTGACGGCGCCAGGTGGCCGGCCTGCAACCGTTGCTGCTGATCCGGCCCTCTCGGTGAGCTCCCCCTCGAACGCCGTAGCCGCAGCCGCAGATCCTCAGGCCCCTGGGGAGGCCAACGGGGACGTCGAGAAGCCGGCGTGGGTTGACTTTGGGCCGACCGGTGCGGGCGGGTTCGAGGCTTCGTCTGATCCGAAGGAGCTCCAACAGATCGCAGATGTTCTGACACCCCACCGTCACGCCAGCGTCAGCACCCCTCAGGTGCAGGTTACTGCCGACGGCAGCGACAGGGACGAGATGGCATCGCCCGATGCGATGCCCGCGGTGTACTCGGGTGAGCCGTCGTCAAACGGGCCGATTGCATCGGGCGAGTTCGAGCCGCGTGGGTCAGAGGCTGCGGCCACGCCACAGCCTGCGCCGGCCGAAAGCTCGGACGGGCCCATGCTCGTCCGGCCGGAGTTCGACGACGTCGATGTGATTGTCCGCGGTGAGGTGGGGGCGGGCCCGGAGGAAGGGGTGGCCTGGGCGGGTGCCCCAGTTGATTTCAGGCGCTTCGAGGCGCGGCGGTACAGGCACTCTCGGACGGGAGAGTTCATCAGCCGTGCGGTGGTGCGCATCTTCCTCGATGTAGTCGCGGATCCAGTACGCGGCACGCCTGCTCCGGAGGAGGTGCGCGAGTTGGCGGAGGTTGCTCAGCAGGGTGTTGACAGGGTGTACAACCAGGGTTCTCGTCTTCCTAACGGGGACCGGCTCTGGGTCGACCTGGAGTATGTGACCGATCGCGCAGCAGCCCACCATGTCGTCAAGGTCCACACCGAGTTCGAACGGGAAAACTCCGCCAACTGGTCGCTCGGCCTCCGCGATGAGCCCGATGTGCTGGCCCATGAGGTGGGGCATTTGTTGGGCGTAGAGGACGAGTACCGCGATGGCCTCAACTTCGCCTGGCGTCCGGTCTATCTGGACGGGGGCGTGATGGACGGCCCTTCCCCCGTGGACAAGGGAGGGCATCCGATCGTGGACATGGATCACCCCCGCAAGGGCGCCGGCCCGGGTCGACTGTGGCTCTCGCCGCGTTATCTGCGCCAGTGGGGATCGGCGATCGAGGCCGCTTACCGCCGTGCCGCAGGCCCTGACTCGGACGACGCCGCCGCGCGCCACCGTTTTCGGGTCGAGGGCGAGGTGGTCTTTGCCACTGATGACACGTATGAGCCCCGTGAGGATGGGTTGCCGACGCGTGCGCATTTCACTGCGGAGACCCGGCGGGCAGTGGTGTATGGGGAGTCTGGCACGGGGGCTGGTGGCTATCTGGCGCCCAGTGGGATGTCGGTTCGTCCTCGGCCGGTCATGCTGCAGGAGGAGCCCAACCGCAACGGGACGTACCGGGCGGAGTATGCGACGGGCGGTGGGTTGAACTCGCGGCTGGTGGGTGCTGATTGGTGGCGCCCGGTCCCGGACGATCGGTTCAGCTGGAAACGGGGTCGGTTCACGGTTGGTGGGGTGAACCGGCGGCTGGAGCCCGGTGATTGGTGGCTTCCGGGCGTGGGTGACCTGGACGGCGGGTCGCGGGGGGAGATGAAGTTCACGGCCGACGTGCTGGCCCCGCGATCGGCGACGGACAATTGGTGGAGCCTGGTCCCGGATGAGCAGCACAGCTGGACCGAGGCGGACGGCCAGGACGAGCGGGAGGCCGCCCTCGGGACCGAGAAGCGGGGGCAGATGATGTTCCCCGCCTACTGGACCGAGGACGATGTGGTCTACGCCGGTGAGCAGGCGTACTTGGATGCCCTGTACCACGGCAATGTTTTTCCCCTGGAGGGATGGCCGCCCGGCGCCTACATCTATGTGGGGGAGTACGCCGGGGTGCGGATCGCAGGGAAGGTGCTCTACGGCTACTTCACCGGATTCCGGCCCGCTGACGATCAGCCCGATCAGGAGCCGCCTGCCTACGCACCGCGCCCGGCCCCCCCCAAGCTCACCGGCCGCGCGGGCTTCGGCCAGCGGGTCGAGGACGTGACCAGGTACGGCGACCGCCGCACCCGGACCGGCGCCTACCACGCGCCGAAGAAGGACCAGAGGCTGTTCCACGGCATGTGGATCGAGGCCGGCACGAAGAGGCACGACAACGGCACGTACCAGGCAGCGGTCTGGTTCCTCGACCCGGCGTTGAACTACTCGCATAAAAGGAAAGGGGTCACGTGGTTCCGAGAAAAGACCGAAGAGTATAGCGCCTGGGTGTTCCAGGTGGGGAAGGAGTTCGGGCCCGAGCCTAGGAAATGGCACCACTACGACTCGCGGATCATCGACCGGAATCGCTGGCGTCAGCACCGGGACGGGGACGAGCACATTATGTTCCCCGATGAGTGGTCAGCAGAGAAGCTGCTGACCGCGGTGGCGCAGGCATACAAGGGGCGTAAGTCCAAGCTGCTGGACGACGGCACCGAGTACTGGGTGGGTGAAGCTGAGTGGGTCCGAATGGAAGGGCTGGCTCGGGACGGCCAGCATCTCGCGTACCGGCCCACGCAGGTCCAGCTTCACCTTTGGTGGCCCGAGGAGGCGCCGATCGGCGAGACGGACAAGGTGCCGGGGTCGGTATCCCATGGTGGGAAGATCGTCACATTCGATGTCCAGCAAGTGCTGTTCGCCAACGGGCAGCGGGGCATTGACCTCACGGCCCAGATCTATCTGGACCCCACGTCCGGTACTGATGACGCCCTGCTGAACGACGTTTGGGAAAAGGTGGAGGGGGCTTCCCGCGCCTACGATAACGTCGCACGAGCGGACGGGGCACCGCTGGTCCGCGTTTCGTTGAAGCGCGTCGGGAATGCGGAAGGCGCGCACCACACGGTCACGGTTGACCGGGCGAGTATCCAAGGGATCCGGGCCAGCCTGCCGTCGCACCTGGGCGTGCGGCCGGACGCCAAGGATCTCAAGGAATTCGCCGAGAAGCTGGGCGGTGAGCCGGCGGCCACCGACTGGCGGCCGCCAGTCGGCACCGATCCGTCGGAAGGACAGGCGGCTATCGACCACGCCCTCGAACTGGCGGATCCGTTCCGGCGATCTACCACGCTGCGCGAACCCGACCCGACGGATCCCGGTGACTGGGCGACGGATCCCGGCGAAAGGGCGACGGATCCCGGTGACTGGGCGACGGACCGGTCCGGGCGGGGGGCTGGTTGGGTGGTTCTGAGGGTCATACTGGAGCAGCTCAGGTCGGGGGGCGCGGCGTTGTGGGCGTGGGTGCGGAACTCCTACGTCGGGCAAATATTGGCGTCCTTCGTGGACATGCTGCGCAGACAATTTCGTGGCTCCCGGCCGACTGCGTCGGGCGCTTCGGCCATCGATGCTGCCGTCGCGGAGGACATGGTGCAGGCGGCCGAGGAGCAGACCGCGCAGCAAGACATCAGCGCCGCACGGCGTGCGCTCCCCGGAACAGCCGATTTCCGGCCGGGCGAAAGCGCTGCAGGAGTGGCGGAGTCCAGCCCCCGCGCGCGGGGTGCGGCGGTGCCGGAGCTGTCGACCGGTTCGCGTGGCGAGATGCCGGCCGCGGCCGTGGCGGCGGCGGACGCGCAACAGGTGTTGGCAGGCGACCCTGGGGTTGCCCGATTGCAGCCTGCTGGGGAACCCGAGGCGGATCCCGATCCGAAGCCCTCAGAGCAGCTCGAGAGCGCGGCTGAGCCGGGCGACGACTCGCCGAGCGCCCCGGATACCGGTCAGCAGAAGATCGTCTTCGCCCGGATCGAGACGGCACTCGAGGTGCACCGGCCGCCGCGCATCGATCACTCGATGCCGTCGCCGTCCCTTGAGGACGGACCGGTGCGCTTCGACGATGACAGCAGGCTGCCGGAGTACCTGACCGGGGACGGCGCGGACGACACCAAGGGTCGAAGTTACGGCCACAGCCAGGTCACGTTGCGCGGTGCCGACCTGGCCTTGCAGGAGATCAGCAAGATCGTCTCAACCCACCTCGGCGGCGAAGCTTCGACTGTGCCCGGTCTGAGCGAGGTGCTGGCAAATCTGAGCCAGGCGATGCGCACCGCCCCGCAGAGGTTCCACGGTGACGGGTACCAGTCCTCCGCCTTCGGAAACTCCCCGATACGGGTGCTGCGGGTGATCACCCGGCCGTACGGAAATTGGGAACGGTTCACCGATCTCCAGGGAGAGCCGGTGAAGTTGGAAGGTGCTCAGCGCAGCCAGGTCACCGCAGGCGCTGTGCAGTCTGTGGGGGCAGGCCTGCGGGCGGCGCCAGGTGTCTCCGTCCTGCCCCCCTCGGGTGCGGCCGCTTTCGCACGTCTCGGCGTGACAGCCGGCTCCACCCGCACGGCCGAGTACGGCATGCAGGACGAGACAGTCAGCCAGGTGGAGACACGGATGGCGGAGGTGTCGCATCTGCATCTGGATGACGTGGCGTACGAAGTCTTCCTCAGTGGCGGGCCTGAAACCGTGAGTTCCGGTGGGCGGCCTGCCGGTTCCTCCACCACAGGCGAGACGTTCACCTTTGCGGTGCGCAACGGGCTGGCGGTGCGGCTGACGGACAGCGAGACCCTGGTCGCCGATCCGGGCCGTGTGCCGGACCGCATGGAGCTGGACGCGCGGTCCGACTACCGGTTGGTGCACACCGAGGGTTACGGACCGGTCCGGGGGCTGGCGGAGCAGCTCGTCGACGGATTCGGAGTTGTTCCCGGCAGCGCGGCGTACGAGTACATCACCGGGCTCTTCACTTCGGAGAACTTCCACCGCGCAGCGGACCGTCTGGCCAAGGGCAATGTCCCCTCGGACCCGCTGTTCGCTGAGGACGGATCGCCGCTGGGGGCGTTCGTCGTGGAGAAGGTCGTCCCCGGAAAGGCTGAACTGCTCACTGAAAGCAGGGCCGCCGAGATGCGCCACACCATTCAACAGACAGCCAAGAACGAACAAACCCTTTCAGGAACGTCCAGTTGGGGAGTCAGTTTCACGCTCGGTCCTTCCTTCGACCTCGGCCCCCTGGGGGGCCTGATGGCCGGCGCCTCTGTCAGTTACGGCCGCAGCAGTACGCACAGCAGTACGTTCGGCGGTTCGGGAGGGCGAAAGATCGTCGGTCGGGCCAAGAACGTGCCGACCGTCCTCTACAAGGTCCAGAAGACCGTGCATGTGCGTAGGACCGGTGGCGAGGTCATCACGTTCGACACCTGGAGCCTGGACCGGATGACACACACCGAGGCGCGGCGTCTCGCGGGCTGGGACGACGGCACGACTCTCCGCAAGAGGGAACCCGTCAACGAGCCGTATGCCCCGGCCTACTTGACCAAGGACCGCCCCGCTGTACTCGGTATGAGCAGGCCTGAGGCTTTTATCTACGACAGTGACCTGGCGAATGACGAGGACCATCAGAAGGGTTGGCTGCAAGCCTTCGCCGACAGGCTGATCGGGAGCGCTGCCAAGGCGTACCCCGACCTGCTGGCACCGCTGGAGGACTTCGGCGATCCGAACCACTCACGCTGGCGCAATAGGGAGCACTACAGCCTCGCGCTGGGGAACACACTCCGTGTGATGAACGCCCTGTCACATCACAGAATAGCTGGGAGCCTCGAGCAGCTCATGACGGGGCTGGTGATCGAACTGGACGTCAACCCTGGCATCGTGATGCGCCCTCGTCTTTCGATCAGGATTCGTGGCGTGCTGACCGGGCGCCGCTACGAGGGCACCCAGAACGATCTCATCCTGCGATCCGCAGCACCTGGCACGGAACGCCTCGACGGCTCGCACAGCATGACGCGTACCTGGAGGGTGGGACCCGATGTGTCGCTCTGGGGTTTCGCGGGCACCGGAAATGTCTCGGGCGGCTATACCTGGGGAGGGGACAACGGCCGCGGGACCCAGTACGGATCCACCGCATCGCAGGAGCAGGTGGCCGTCAGTTCCCTGCCCTCCCATCTGCACAGCTACCGTCTGGAACTGACCGCGGAGATCGGCGGCTTCTGGCGCTTCCGCAGCGGTCCGAGGGCGCTCACACTGGGATTGCTCGATCGTGAGCGCTATCTCCAGGACGAAGAGAGCACGGACCTCGTCGGGGGCAGCGCGGAGGCGTTCGTGGGCCGGGTCGTGCTGGCCGTTCCGGACGAGTTCACGCCCGCCACCGATCCGGACATGGTTGAGCGCGCCATGCCCCTCGAGGCGGTGGAGCTGGACCCGGCGCAGACGCAGGCATTGGCGACCCACAACGTCGCCGTGTTGTCCGAGTGGCATGGTCCCGATGTGTTCGGCGACCAGCCTCATCAGACTCTCAGTGTCGGCTCGCACCAGCGGCTCAAGGACGTCGCCGCGGATCTCATGAGAACGGTTTCCGGTGCGTCCTGGCACTTCTCCCGTCCAGGAGCCCTTCCCCACGATGCCATCGTGCGGTTCCTCGAGCCGCAGCTCCTCACAGCCGGCTTCGACCAGCGATCCGGGCCTGTCGGCTCGCGGATCTTTGTGATCGCGGAAGGCCACAGCAGGATAGGGGAGTTGGTTCACCGCACGCGGATCCTCAACCTGCGCGTGGCATCCGGCCCGATCAAGTTGGGCTCGGAAATGGGCGTCAGCAGTGATCTGCGTATGTCGGGTTCGGTAACCGCGGCCACGAGCAGCGGCTGGGCCCTGTCCGGCGGCGGCACCACGGGCGGAACCGAACTCGCCACGATCGCCGGAATGCAGTACCGCAGAGGCAGCTCCAGCATCGACGGCACGAAGGTGACCCGCACCGTCACATCGGACATCAACCGGGAGGACAGTGGCTACAAGATCCTGCTGTCCGGGGACGTTCAGCACGACATCGTGGCATCCGGGCGCCAGGAGGGATTCCTCGGCCATCACCGCAACAGCTTCAACGGAAAGCAGCTCACCGTCCCGTCGAGCTATCTGGGCCAGGTGTCGGAGAAGACCGCGCATCAGCTGGAAATCCTGAACGACGGATTGGGGGACGTGCCCCGCTACCTGTCCCATCAGTGGACCCAGGCCACATGGTGGCACGACCACCCCTTCGGGTCGTATCCCGTCAACGCATTGGACACCACCGAGGTGCTGGCCGCCTTCGACGACCAGTTGCGGCGCTGGAATGTGAACGACGCGGACCGCGAGCGTGTGCATTCCCTCGTCACTCCGCGAGCCGTGCGGGCCCTTCGCGAGCAGATGACCTCCACCGGCGCAGCCGCGCGCACCCAGGTCCGCCGTTGGCGCACCCCGTTCATCAGCATCGGAAGCCGTGCCGGTTCTTTGCGGGTGGAACTCATCGCGGGCGAGTCGGAGTTCGTCGGCCTTGACCACGGCGTCGTCATGGAGGACACCCGGATCGCCACCGTGACCGAGACGGACGGATGGTCCTCGGCCACCTCTCGTGGAATCGGTCTGACCGCCATGCAGCAGGTGGGCACCGTGCCCCCAGGCGCCGAGCCCGGACCGGGTGACCTCGAGTCCTTCCGACCGCAGGCTGACGTACGGACCACCAGTTCCGACCTGACCTCCCACGGCCGTTCCCGCGCACGGACGAAGCGGCAGATCTTCTACGCGCGAGAGCCGCACGCCGACTACCGCACCTCCTACACGCTGCGGCTCACGCTCGATCTCGGAACAGACATGCCCACCCTCACCGAGGAAGGCCCGGTGGGCACGCTGCGCGAGCAGGTGCCGCTGAGCTTGAGCGTTCCGCACGCCGGCCGGGCGGACGATCCGCTCGGCCCGCCGTCGCTGGACGAACCCAGTGGTTCGGTCGTCCTGTGGCCGCAGGGCAGCGACGTCCCCCGGCACATCGCTGCGTGGCGTTCCGCGCGGCAGCCGAGCGGCGCGCACGGGCCGATCCAGCTGCCGGCCAGCGGTTTCCATGTCCGCCGGATCGTCGGCCTCGAAACGCTGAAGGAAGCCGGCGTCCTGGCCGTCGCCAAGGCATCCGGCACCTCCGTCGCTCCCGCCGGCTCCCCCCTCACGCTGACCGGCAAGGACCTGGTCGACGCCATGGGAGACGCCCGCAGCACCCGGCTGACTCTCCCCGGCACCGGCTCCGCGCTGGCCCTGGACAACGCAACCAGCGACGCAGCACTGGCCGCCTTCTTCGAGGACAGTGCGACCGCCGCCGGTTACACGGTCCCCGGACTGTTCGAGGGCGGCACTGCCGGTGACTACCGGCTCTACTCCGGGCCGGACTTCACCCGGGCAACACTGCTGGCAGTGATACCGGTCAGCACCATGGAGAGCGCCGAACGGGACACCGCAGGCCGGGACCGGGCAGAGCAGCAGGCGAGCGGCTATGAGTACGCACTCGGCGGGCGGGCGGCATTCGCCGCCCACGATGCGGGCTCTGTCGCCCCGTCCGCATCCATGGCCGGCCCGAGTACCGCAGGGGCTGGTAGTCGGGTCGTCGCCGGCCAGGAGAGCGCCCAGTTCAACACCAAGGTTGCCGGCCGCAGCTTCGTGTTCGCGATCCCGACCGACTGGCTCGGCGTAGCGGAGGTGACCCGCCGCAGCCCGTTCGGCCTCATCAGGTCCCGCCCGCAGGCGGTTGAGACGCAGGGCAAGATCATCGCCTTGGTCCATGAGGACGTGGCCCGCGAGTTGGGCCTGATCGACGACGAGAACTTCCCGTCCCGGGTCGCGGACGCCTGGACCCAGGTCGTCGAGGCCGGCCAGGCCTGGGCGGACGCGGACAGCACCTACTGGGAGCAGCGTCGCGCCCTGGCCGACCTGCAGGGTGAGGGGTCCGAGCGTAAGCGGGCCACCGTGAAGGATCTGCGGCAACGTGCCCAGGCCCAGGCCACCATGAATCACCTGCTGCGGCAGGCCGACGCCGCGGCTGCGGAGTTCCACCGTGTGCGGGCGGCGGCCGACCGGCTCACACGATGGCACCAGCTGCCGGCCGAAGCACACCGCGCCGGTGAGCCGGAGCTGCGCGGCGGCCTGGCCGAACCGCCGCCTGTGGTTCACCGTCCGGTCCCGGTGGCGGAGGCCGACAGTGCCGACGCCGAGCGCTACATCGTGCGGGAAAGTACACCCGACGGTCCTGACCGGCTCATCTCGCCGGAAGGCGACCACTACACGGTTCACGACGTCCCCGCCGACGGCGACGCCTTCTTCCACGCCCTCGCCGAAGGAGTGCACCACGCCGCCCCTGACAGGCTCACTGCCCGGGTGGATGTGGCGGACCGGCAGAAGATCATCGACGGTCTGCGGCGCCTGCTCGCCGACGAGCTGAGCGACCCCGGGGCCCGCGGTCTGCTGAAGTTCACGTCGCCCGACACCAAGGACACGTTCAGCGACTCGGAACTGGCGGCCAGCGGGGTGGACTTCCGAGAGGGCAGCCCCGAGCGCCGCGAGTACGAGGACTCGGGCTATATACCGCTGCATGCGGAGCTGCCCGCTGAGCAGCGTCAAGGTCTGGCCAGTACGCAGTTGCTGCGCAGCGGTGACACCGATGACGACGCCGGATGGAACCACGGCGCCGCCGACCTGCAGCCCTCGCTCGCCGCCCGTGTCTTCAGCGCGCGGATCACCGTGGTCCGTGCGGACGGATCGTTCCAGGACTTCCGCCCCCTGGACACCGTCGGCGAAGGCACGGACGAAGAACTGGTGCAACGCGACCCCGACGAAGAGCTTGTGCACATGGTGCTGCTGGCGAAGGACGGGCACTATCTGCTGGCTCTGCCGTCCGACGACCCTGGGCGAGAGCCGCCGCTGCCTGCTCCGGCCGAGCGGGACACGAGGGCCGCGGCCCTGGAAACTGAAACGCCCAGCGGCCAAGGGCTGCGTCCCGCGTACTCGACACCACCGTGGGAACGCGGAGCCACCAGCACCTGGCGCCCTGTTGTCACCAACGGGAAGCCGGCCGCACTCGTCGACCCGAACGGCACCGTTCACGAACTCAAAGAGCCACCCGCTGACGGCAACGGCTTCTGGTCCGGGATTGCCGACGCGCTGGAGCTGGAGGGTGCCACTGAGTCGGCCGCTGAGCTTCGGCAGCAGTCCGTTCCCGCGTCCGCCCGGTTGGGCCGTGAGTCGCCGTTCACGGACGAGGAGCTTGTTCGCGCCGGGCTCTCCGAGAGCGCCATCCTGACCGCGCGCCTGCGGCGAGCCGATCGCCGGCTTCCCGAGGATTTCGAATTGACGAGAAGCCAGGAAGAAGCCCTCATCCGTCAGCAGGTGTTCAACCCCCCTCACTGGGACGACGCGACGGAGCGGAACGCAGCCGAGCTGGCAGCCGCCCGGGGCATGACCCTGACCGTGGTCGCGGAGGACGGCACCTCGCGTACCTACGCCCCCGGCGACGGGACAAGTGGGCCGAGAGTGGTCCTCTGGCGCAGGGGCAGGGATTACCTGCGGGCCGAGCGGACGACGCCCGCCCCGAAGCTCGTCGATCTGCTGAACGAGTCGGCCTTTATGGAGACTCGCGTACGGCGTGAGCATCTGGAGGCGGTCGGGCTGTCTTTCTCGCCGGAAGAGGCGACCATGTGGCTGCTTGCGCCGGAAATCATGTTGCAGGAATTCCGGCTGAGCCTGGAGAGCCGTGAAGCCCTGCTGCGTGCTCATCCGGACGATCTTTTCCCCGCGCCGGTGAGGGACGCCTACAAGCGGTTGGAGTCGGGCGAGAACGCGTAGGGGGATGGGCAGCCTGGGGACGTGAACCGAAGCACGGCAGATCGTCCCGTCCTCGTGCTGCTCCCAAGGTCTTGAGGGCGCGATGCGCACCTGGTCGGGTTTCCCCCTACCTCCCCTACTGGCACGGTCTGCCGCGCTAGCGTGTTGAACGTCAGCCGGGCACCGGCACAGTCCGACGGAGTCTTCTCCCGAGGGGTCGGTGCCCCGCTGCCCCGCGCGTCCAACTCAGACGCTCGTCATGCGAATCACCGTCCGTCAGCCTGGGGGGGGCACCTTTGCATGCAAGGTGAACGACCTCTTGGGTCATTGATCTGGACGCTTGACTGGACGGGGGGCTGGTGCCGATGGCTGCGGAGCAAGGGGCCTCCCCCTGAGTGGTGGACACGCTGATACTGGATCTGCTTGATCCGGAGGAAGCGAGAAGACCGCCGATGGCGATGAAGGACTACTCGGACCAGTTCAAGGCCGATGCCGTGGCCCTGTACGAGTCCACCCCCGGGGCGACGTACAAGAGCATCGCCGCCGACCTGGGCATCAACCGGGCCACCCTGCGCGAGTGGGTGCTGCGGGACCGGGAACGCCGGGGTGCCGGCCCGGCCGCCGCCCGGGCCGGGCAGAGAGCCGCCCGAGCCACGCAAGCGGCGCCGTCCGCGGACCCGGACGAGCGGATCCGGCAGCTCGAGGCGAGGGTGGCCGAGCTCGAGGCGAATGAGCGCAAGCTCGCGACCGAGCGGGACATACTCCGCAAGGCGGCCAAGTATTTCGCCGGGGAGACGAACTGGTGAGGAGCCGCTTCCAGTTCGTCGACGACCACCGGGACGCCTTCGAGGTGAAGCGGCTCTGCGAGGTCCTGGACCTCAACCGGTCCAGCTACTACAAGTGGCTCTCCGGCCGGGAGGCCAGGCAGGTCCGGCAGCGGGCCGACGAGCGCCTGGCCGCGAGGATCCGTGAGGTCCACGTGCATTCCGGCGGCGCCTACGGCTCTCCGCGGGTGACCGCCGAGCTCCGCGACCAGGGCCTGCACGTCAACGAGAAACGCATCGCCCGCGTCATGCGGACCTTTGCCATCACCGGCGTCCGCCTGCGCAGACGCGTCCGCACCACCGTCCCGGATCCGGCGGCCTCCCAGGTCCCGGACCTCTTCCAGCGGGACTTCACCGCCGCCGAGCCGGGCCGCAAATACATGGGCGACATCACCTATCTGCCCCTCGCGGATGGCGGGTTCCTCTACCTCGCCACAGTCCTGGACTGCTTCAGCCGCAAGGTCGTCGGCTGGTCCATCGCCGACCACATGCGCACCGACCTGGTCGCCGACGCGCTGCTGATGACCGCCCGCACCCGCGGCGGCCTGGAAGGCTCCACCTTCCACTCCGACCACGGAGCCCAATACGGCTCCAGAGCCTTCGCCCGCCTCTGCGACCAGCTCCAGGTCACCCGGTCGATGGGCGCGGTCGGCTCCAGCGCGGACAACGCCGCCTGCGAGAGCTTCCACGCGTCACTCAAACGCGAGACCCTCCAGGGAGCCCACGACTACGGCGACGCCGCCACCTGCAGAAGGACGGTCTTCGCCTGGCTGACCCGCTACAACACCCGCCGCCGGCACTCCGCCTGCGGCCACCTCAGCCCCAACGAATACGAACGACGACACCACACCGCTAAGCTCACGCTCGCCGCGTGATCAACGAAGCGTGTCCACCATCACGGGGGAAGGCCCCAATTCGCGAACCCCGATGTGACCCCGGCTGAAACCACCAGGAAGAGGGTGGCGTCATGTACGCAACGACAAGCCGCCCCGCGCCGCTCGGTGGCGCCGGGAACCGCAGTGCTGGTGCGGGCCGGGACGGACCCGACACGCCGGAGCGGGTGCCGGAGCCCCGGAGCCCGGGTGATGACGTCACGTGGCCCCTGCCGCACTGCCCGCAGGCAGCCGGCACCGCCCGCGAAATCGCCGCCGCGGTCCTCGACGACTGGCACGTGACCCAGGATTCGGCCGAGGCAGCCGTGCTGGTGGTCTCCGAACTGGTTACCAACGCCGTGGAGCACGCACTGCCGCCGATAGCACTTCATCTCCACCGGGAGCGGGCCGGGGACCGGGTGTGGGTGGGCGTCACCGACGGCGGCCCCGCCGCAGGCGAGGGCGCCTGGACCGCCTCATGCGCCGAAGACGAGCACGGCCGCGGCCTGGACATCATCGACGCCCTGACCACCACCCACGGCACCCGCTCCCACTCCGGCGGCACCACCCACTGGGCCCGACTGTTCAACGCAGGCTGACCACCACACCCAACGC
Organism: Streptomyces sp. 63XJN7_1_ISO-PGPR-S23-121; assembly: GCF_056173025.1. Lineage (NCBI taxonomy): Bacteria > Bacillati > Actinomycetota > Actinomycetes > Kitasatosporales > Streptomycetaceae > Streptomyces > Streptomyces sp. 63XJN7_1_ISO-PGPR-S23-121. The sequence continues at coordinate 2,475,410 of NZ_CM149653.1, forward strand.
CCCGGGTCGGCCCGTCCACGGGCGCGCACATCGACGATCAGCCCGGATTCGACGGGAATGAACCGTTCTGGGTTCGGTAGGGACTCGATCATTTGAGAGGATCGAGTCATGGCACGTCCCTCCCAGTACCCGCTTGAGCTGCGCCGTCGTGCGGTGCGGATGGTCGCCGAGGTGCGGCCCGACTACGACACCGAGTGGGCCGCGATGAAGGCAGTCGCGTCCAAACTCGGGATCGGCACCACCGAGACACTGCGCAAGTGGGTCCGCCAGGACGAGATCGACACCGGGACCCGGCCGGGGACGACTACGGAGGAGACGGCCGAGCTGAAGCGGCTGAAGAAGAAGAACGCCGAGCTGAAGCGGGCCAACGAGATTTTGAAGGCCGCGGCAAGTTTCTTCGCGGCCGAGCTCGACCGGCCACACACACGCTCGTAGCGTTCATCGACGAGCATCGGGACCGCTGCGGCGGAGTCGAGCCGATCTGCCGTGTTCTGACCGAGCACTCCTGCAAGATCGCCCCGTCCACCTACTACGCCCACCACAAACGCCGGCAGGCACCCTCGGCCCGCACCGTCCGCGACACCGAGCTGAAGATCCTGATTCAGGAGGCATACGACGCCAACTACCGTGTCTACGGCGCGAGGAAGATCTGGCGGCACCTGAACCGACAAGGCCAGACCGTGGCCCGCTGCACCGTCGAACGCCTGATGCGTGAACTCGGTATCACCGGAGCGGTCCGCGGCAAACGCGTGATCACCACACTTCCCGGCGGCCAGACCGACCGGGCCCCCGACCTTGTGGACCGGGACTTCGTCGCCGGCGCCCCGAACCGCTGCTGGGTCGCGGACTTCACCCACGTGAGGACCTGGGCAGGTGTCGTCTACGTCGCCTTCGTCGTGGACACCTTCTCCCGCCCGGATCGTCGGCTGGTCCGCTGCCACCGTGAAGGAGACGGTCTTCGTACTGGACGCCCTGGAGATGGCGATCTGGCAGCGAGACCGCGACCAACATCCGGTCCAGCCAGACGAGTTGATCCATCACTCGGACGCCGGGTCGCAGTACACGAGTTTCCGGCTCGCCGAGCACCTGGACGCGGCCGGCATCGCCGCGTCGATCGGATCCGTCGGAGACGCCTACGACAATGCCCTGATGGAGAGCACGATCGGCCTGTTCAAGACCGAGCTGATCAAGCCCCGACGGCCATGGAAGACGCTGTCCGACGTCGAGCTCGCCACCGCCGAGTACGTCGACTGGTACAACCACCGACGACTCCACGGTGAGATAGGCCACGTCCCACCCGTCGAATACGAGAACAACCACTACCGAGCAACCACGAAACCCCAGGTCACAACCAACATCTGAGATCTCTACCGAACCCGGAACGGTTCACCACGCGCTTCGGCAACGCCGTCGCGGTGAACACATGGAACACCTACACCTGGAAGCCGGCCTTGGCCAAGGCCGGTGTCATCCCGCCACGTGCCGAGGGGGCGAAAGCCTGGCAGTGGGCGGGGGCCCCGAAGGACGGTTTCCACGTGCTTCGGCACACCTACGCCTCGATCATGTTGGAGGCCGGAGAGTCCGTCGTGACCCTGGCTCGGTGGCTCGGACACTCCTCGCCGGCGATCACCCTCGGTTACTATGCTCACTTCATGCCGGAAGCTGGCAGCAAAGGGCGCGGCACCATCGACGGTCTGCTTGGGGAGCGGGGAGACCGGCTCGTCGGCCGAAACTCCCCAGACTCTCCGCAGCGCCGTTGACCCGTGATTCCTGCCTCTACGCTCCGGAGAAGTCGTCCATGGATTGCAGGGCTGAAGAGATGGGTGGCCTGGGAAAGTGTTGGAAGAGGTCGTAGCGACCCGCTATGTCACGCCCCTGCGTGAGGGTGGCTCGCTCCCGGGGATCGTCGAGGCCGACGATCTCGGCACCTACGTCGTGAAGTTCACCGGCTCCGCGCAGGGACGCAAGGCGCTGGTCGCCGAGGTGATCGTCGGCCGGCTGGCGCGGGCGCTGGGACTGCGCGTGCCCGAGCTGGTCGCCGTCCACTTCGACCCGTCGCTCGCCGCCGGGGAGCCGCACCAGGAGGTGCGGGACCTGCTGAACGCCAGCGCGGGACTCAACCTCGGATTGGACTACCTGCCGGGCGCCGCCGACTTCACGCCCGAGGTCGCCAGGACGTTCCCGGTGGACCCGGGGGAGGCCGGGCGCATCGTCTGGCTGGACGCCCTCACGGCCAACGTCGACCGGACGGTGCACAGTTCCAACCTGATGGTGTGGCCGACCTTCGGCGCCGTGCCCCCGCGCCTGTGGCTCATCGACCACGGCGCGGCCCTGGTCTTCCACCACCGCTGGGACACCTCCGCGCCGGAGAAGGCGTACGACTTCCGCCACCACGCCCTCGGCCACAGCACGCCCGACGTCCGGGCCGCCGACGCCGAGCTCGCGCCGAAGGTGACCGACGAGCTGCTGCGCGCGGTCGTCACCGAGGTGCCGGACGCCTGGCTGACGGGGGAGCCCGGCTTCGCCGGCCCGGACGAGCTGCGGGCGGCCTACGCGGACTACCTCTCGGCGCGCGTGAAGGCGTCCGCGCGGTGGCTGCCGACCGCCTTCCCCAGCCGGGAGGAGCTGGCCGCCGAGGAGGAGCGGCGGGCGGCGCGCAGCCGGCGTGGCCGCCCCGCCTGGCTCAAGCAGGTCCCCGACCTGCACGGCAGACCGCCCGCGGAGCAGGACTGGTCCGTGCACTTGGAGTGACCCGGACACGGCGGTGCCCGGGCCCCCGGTGCCGTGCGGCCGTGCGGTACCGGGGACCCGGGCGTGCGGTGGGCGCCGGGCCGGGCGTCAGCCCTTGAGCTGCTCGTACGCCGGCAGCGTCAGGAAGTCGGCGTAGTCCTCGTCCAGGGCGACCGTCAGCAGCAGGTCGTGCGCCTGCTGCCAGTTCCCGGCCGTGAAGGCCTCGTCGCCGATCTCGGCGCGGATGCCGGCCAGTTCCTCGGCGGCGACCCTGCGGGCCAGCTCGGCGGTGACCTGCTCGCCGTTGTCGAGGACGACCTCCGCGTTGATCCACTGCCAGATCTGCGAGCGGGAGATCTCGGCGGTGGCCGCGTCCTCCATCAGGTTGAAGATGGCCACCGCGCCGAGGCCGCGCAGCCACGCCTCGATGTAGCGGATGCCGACCTGCACGGCGTTGACCAGGCCCGCGTACGTCGGCTTGGCCTCCAGCGAGTCGATCGCGAGCAGGTCGGCCGCCTTCACGTCCACGTCCTCGCGCAGCCGGTCCTTCTGGTTCGGCCTGTCGCCGAGGACCTTGTCGAAGGACTCCATGGCGATCGGGACCAGGTCGGGGTGGGCGACCCAGGAGCCGTCGAAGCCGTCGCCGGCCTCGCGGTCCTTGTCGGCGCGGACCTTCTCGAAGGCCACCTTGTTGACCTCGGCGTCCCGGCGCGAGGGGATGAACGCCGCCATGCCGCCGATCGCGTGCGCGCCGCGCTTGTGGCAGGTGCGCACGAGGAGTTCGGTGTACGCCCGCATGAACGGGGCGGTCATCGTCACCGCGTTGCGGTCCGGGAGCACGAACTTCTCGCCGCCGTCACGGAAGTTCTTGACGATGGAGAACAGGTAGTCCCAGCGGCCGGCGTTCAGCCCGGAGGCGTGGTCGCGCAGCTCGTAGAGGATCTCCTCCATCTCGTACGCGGCCGTGATCGTCTCGATCAGGACGGTGGCGCGGACGGTGCCCTGCGGGATGCCGACGTAGTCCTGCGCGAAGACGAAGATCTCGTTCCAGAGGCGGGCCTCCAGGTGGGACTCCGTCTTCGGGAGGTAGAAGTACGGGCCCTTGCCCAGGTCGAGGAGCCGCTGGGCGTTGTGGAAGAAGTACAGGCCGAAGTCGACCAGGGCGCCGGGGACCGGGCGGCCGTCGACCTGGAGGTGGCGCTCGTCGAGGTGCCAGCCGCGCGGGCGCACGACGACCGTCGCCAGTTCCTCGGCCGGGCGCAGGGCGTACGACTTGCCGGTGCGCTCGTCGGTGAAGTCGATGGTGCGGGTGTAGGCGGCGGTCAGGTTGAGCTGGCCGTTGACGACGTTCTCCCAGGTCGGGGCGGAGGCGTCCTCGAAGTCCGCGAGCCAGACCCGCGCGCCCGAGTTGAGGGCGTTGATGGTCATCTTGCGGTCGGTCGGGCCGGTGATCTCGACCCGGCGGTCGTTCAGCGCGGCCGGAGCGGGGGCCACCTTCCAGGAGTCGTCCGCGCGGACGGCGGCGGTCTCCGGGAGGAAGTCGAGCGTGGAGGTGCGGGCGATCTCGGCGCGGCGCTCCGCACGGCGGGCGAGGAGCTCGTCACGCCGGGGCGTGAACCGCCGGTGCAGCTCGGCCACGAAGGCGAGCGCCGCATCGGTGAGGACCTCCTCCTGCCGGGGCAGGGGCTCGGCGTCGACGATGGCCAGCGTGGACGGCGCTGGTGCGGACATGAGCTGTCACTTCCTTCAGCGGTGGCACCGGGTGCCAACGGGCACGTATAGGGCAAAGTGCACCCTCTGTGCGGTGGGGTGCTTCTGGTCAGTGGATAGTAGTTTCCTCATCGTGGAACTTCAATGGTTTGTTGATGTCGAGATTCTCCGGGTCGAGGGACAGTGGCGCTCAGTGCCACCTCCCTCACTCAAGGTGGCGCAGGTCGGCCGGGGTGTCGATGTCGTACGGCCGCGCCACGTCGCCGCACTCGACGAGTGCGATCTCGGCCTCGTGTTCCCTCAGGTAGGCGCGTGCCCCCCGGTCACCGGTCGCAGTCGCCGTGACGCCCGCCCAATGGGCCGCGCCGAGGAGGACGGGATGCCCGCGCACGCCCCCGTACGTCGCCGAGACGAGCGACGTCCCGTCCCGGTGGCCGGCGCGCACCCGTGCCGTCGCCTCCACGCCGATGCCGGGCTGGTCCACCAGCGACACCAGCGCCGCCCCCGCCCCCGTGCCGGAGAACGAGGCGAGTCCGGCGCGCAGTGAGGTGCCCATGCCCTGCTCCCAGGCGGGGTTGTCCACCAGGACGCATCCCTCGAGCGCGGACGCCGCCCGCGCGCGCACCTCCGGCGCCCGGGCCCCCAGGACCACGTGCACGCGGGCGCAGCCGGCCGCGCGCAGCACGCCGACCGCGTGTTCGACGAGCAGCTGTCCGCGGTGCTCGAGCAGTGCCTTGGGCCGGCCGCCGAGCCGCCGTCCGCCGCCCGCGGCGAGGAGCAGTCCGGCCACCTGGTCTTCGTTGTCCGCCATGGGTCCTGCATACCTGACCGCGTGTCAAACGTCCCGGCGCGCCCCAGTTCCCAGGGGACTGAATTTCGGCGGGCGCGGTGGCGCGTCCGGCGCCCGGTGGCGTTTACTGGCCCGCGTCCCCGGCGCCCGACCACCGCCAGGGGGCGCTCGGCACGTTCACCACGCAGGGGTGCACGAACGGAGTGAGAGGGGGAGGGACTGTGTTGCGGAGCCTGGGGCAGAGGCAGGTGGCCGTCGGTGACGAGGACGTGAGAGTGGCGGCACTGCGGACCGCGGTGTCCCGGTTGCGCCGCCGGCTCGCCCTGCTGCACGCCGACTTCCCGGACCGGCTCATCGCCGAGGACGAACTGGCCGGCCTGGCCGCGATGGCGGACAACGGCGCCCCGGAGGTGCCGAGGCTGCGCCGCTCCCTGCTGCTGATAGCCGGTGCGATCGGCTCCGTCAGCGCCCTGTCGCAGGGGCTGGCGGACGTCCGGCACGCCGTCGAGCTGTTCGGGGACCCGCCGGGGCGGTGAGGCGCCGCCGTAAGACGGGCGCGGCCCCCGGCGACGACACCGCCGGGGGCTCCTGGACGTTCGTGCCGCGGATCAGGCGGCCGGGTTGCCGTTCGAGGCGAGCAGCGCCTCCGAGAGTTCGGCGGCCACCTGCTGGAGCAGCGGCACCATCCGGTCGGTCGCGGCCTCCGTGACACGGCCCGCCGGGCCGGAGATGGAGATGGCCGCCGCGGTGGGGGAGTTCGGCACGGACACGGCCAGGCACCGCACCCCGATCTCCTGCTCGTTGTCGTCGATCGCGTATCCCTGGCGCCGCACGTCCTCCAGCGCCGCGATGAACCCGTCCGGCGTGGTGATCGTCTTCTCCGTCGCGGCCGGCATGCCGGTGCGGCCCAGCAGGGCCCGCACCTCCTCCGCCGGGAAGTCCGCGAGCAGCGCCTTGCCGACGCCCGTCGAGTGCGGCAGGACCCGGCGGCCGACCTCGGTGAACATCCGCATCGAGTGCTTGGACGGCACCTGGGCGACGTAGACGATCTCGTCCCCGTCCAGCAGCGCCATGTTCGCCGTCTCGCCGGTCTCCTCGACCAGCCGGGCCAGGTGCGGGCGCGCCCAGGTGCCCAGCAGCCGGGAGGCGGACTCGCCGAGCCGGATCAGGCGCGGGCCGAGCGCGTAGCGCCGGTTGGGCTGCTGGCGTACGTATCCGCAGGCCACCAGCGTGCGCATCAGGCGGTGGATGGTGGGCAGCGGCAGCCCGCTGCTCGCGGAGAGCTCGCTCAGGCCGACCTCGCCGCCCGCGTCCGCCATCCGTTCGAGCAGGTCGAAGGCGCGTTCCAGGGACTGGACGCCACCTGTGGCGGACCTGGCGGAGTCGGTGGTGCTGGCGCTGGACGTCGGCACGGCACGTTCCTTTCGGGGCTGGCGGGAGGGCAGAAGCCTACCCGGCGGCCGGTTGACTCCCCGCTTGTACATAGCTACGTTCTGTCTGTCGGAATTCTAATTCCGCTTTGTGGAAACGTCCAGAGCGGGGCCGTCGGATGCGCCCTTCCAAAGGGTGCCTCTTGACGGCGTGGAACGGGAAGTGAAGACTCCTTCAACAGAACGTTGAAGTCCGTTACGTGGTGAGAGATCCCGTTTCCCGGATGTGGACCGGCGGGCCGGCGATGGCCCGGCGGCGGAACGACTGCAGAGAGAGGGGTCCGGGTGTCCCAGGCCGAACTGGTGCTGCGCTCGACGCGCGTCGTCACTCCCGAGGGCATACGCGCCGCGTCCGTCGCGGTGAGCGGCGGCACGATCACGGACGTGCTCCCGCACGACGCGCCCGTACCGGCGGGGGCCCGCCTGGAGGACGTCGGCGCCCACGTCGTCCTGCCGGGTCTGGTCGACACCCACGTGCACGTCAACGACCCCGGGCGCACCGAGTGGGAGGGCTTCTGGACCGCCACCCGCGCCGCGGCGGCCGGCGGCGTGACCACCCTCGTCGACATGCCGCTCAACTCCATACCGCCGACCACCACCGTCGCGAACCTGCGCACCAAGCAGCAGGTCGCCGCCGACAAGGCGCACATCGACGTCGGTTTCTGGGGCGGCGCCCTGCCCGACAACGTCAAGGACCTGCGTCCACTGCACGAGGCCGGCGTCTACGGTTTCAAGGCGTTCCTGTCGCCGTCGGGCGTGGACGAGTTCCCGCACCTCGACCAGGAGCAGCTCGCCCGGTCCCTCGCCGAGATCGCCGCCTTCGACGGCCTGCTCATCGTGCACGCGGAGGACCCGCACCACCTGGCCGCCGCCCCGCAGCAAGGGGGCCCGAAGTACGCGCACTTCCTCGCCAGCCGCCCGCGCGACGCCGAGGACACCGCCATCGCCGCGCTCGTCGAGCAGGCGAAGCGGTTCAACGCGCGCGTGCACGTGCTGCACCTGTCCTCCAGCGACGCCCTCCCGCTGATCGCCGAGGCCCGGGCCGAGGGCGTCCGCCTCACCGTGGAGACCTGCCCGCACTACCTCACGCTCACCGCCGAGGAGGTGCCGGACGGGGCGAGCGAGTTCAAGTGCTGCCCGCCCATCCGCGAGGCCGCCAACCAGGACCTCCTGTGGCAGGCACTGGCGGACGGCACCATCGACTGCGTGGTCACCGACCACTCGCCGTCCACCGCCGACCTGAAGACCGACGACTTCGCCACCGCCTGGGGCGGCATCGCCGGTCTCCAGCTGAGCCTGGCGGCCATGTGGACCGCGGCCCGCGAGCGCGGCCACGGCCTGGAGGACATCGTCCGCTGGATGTCGGCGAACACCTCCCGCCTCGTGGGACTGGAGGCCCGCAAGGGCGCCGTCGCGCCGGGCCACGACGCCGACTTCGCCGTCCTCGCCCCCGACGAGACCTTCACCGTCGACCCGGCCGGCCTCCAGCACCGCAACCGCGTCACCGCGTACGCGGGCAAGACCCTGTACGGCGTCGTGAAGTCCACCTGGCTGCGCGGAGAGCGCATCGTGGCGGACGGCGCGTTCACCGACCCGAAGGGACAGCTCCTCACCCGGACCCCCTGACACGTCCGGACCTGCCCCAAGACCCATCCCGAACGACCCCGGAAGGAACACCTGATCACCGTGACGGCCCAGCAGAACACCTCGTTGGCCAGCTTCACCGGAGACGCGAACCCCTACGGAGGCGGTGACCCGTACGCGGACTACCGCACGGCCGACCTCCCCTTCACCCAGTACGCCAACCTCGCCGACCGGCGACTGGGGGCCGGTGTCGTCGCCGCCAACGACGAGTTCTTCGCCCAGCGGGAGAACCTGCTGGTGCCCGAGCGCGCCGAGTTCGACCCCGAGCACTTCGGGCACAAGGGCAAGGTCATGGACGGCTGGGAGACCCGCCGGCGCCGCGGGGCCTCGGCCGAGGACCCCTGGCCCACCGAGGACGACCACGACTGGGCGCTGATCCGCCTGGGCGCACCCGGCGTGATCCGCGGCATCGTCGTCGACACGGCCCACTTCCGCGGCAACTACCCGCAGGCGGTGTCCGTCGAGGGCGCCTCGGTCGCGGGCTCCCCGTCGCCGGAGGAGCTCCTCGCGGACGACGTGAAGTGGACGACCCTCGTCCCGCGCACCGCGGTCGGCGGCCACGCGGCCAACGGCTTCGCCGTCTCCGCCGAGCAGCGCTTCACCCACCTGCGCCTCAAGCAGCACCCCGACGGCGGCATCGCCCGCCTGCGCGTGCACGGCGAGGTCGTCCCGGACCCCGCGTGGCTCGCGGCGCTCGGCACCTTCGACGTGGTCGCGCTGGAGAACGGCGGCCAGGTCGAGGACGCCTCCAACCTCTTCTACTCGCCGGCCACCAACACCATTCAGCCGGGCCGCTCGCGCAAGATGGACGACGGCTGGGAGACCCGCCGCCGCCGCGACCGGGGCAACGACTGGATCAGCTATCGGCTGGCCGGCCGCTCCCAGATCCGCGCGATCGAGATCGACACGGCGTACCTGAAGGGCAACTCCGCGGGCTGGGCGTCGGTTTCGGTGAAGGACGGTGCGGACGGCGAGTGGCGCGAGGTGCTGCCCCGCACCCGCATGCAGCCCGACACCAACCACCGCTTCGTCCTGCCCGAGGCGGCCGTCGGCACCCACGCGCGCGTGGACATCTTCCCCGACGGCGGCATCTCCCGGCTGCGCCTGTTCGGCTCCCTGACGGAGGACGGCACGGCCGGCCTGGCCGCCCGCCACCAGGAACTGGGCGGCTGACGCACGGACCGGCCGGCCCGGCGACGGGGAACGGCCGGTCCCGCTCACCCGCGGGGCGCACCGGCAGGACAGCACCGGTGCGCCCCGCGCGCATGCCCTTCAGGGCCCGCGCCGCGTGTCGCTACGCCGCGTGGCCGCCGTCCACCGCGAACTCCGCGCCGGTGACGTAGGAGGCGGCCGCCAGGTACGCCACCGTCGACGCCACCTCGTCCGCCGTACCGAAACGGCCCAGTGCCGTCATGGCCGCCTGCCCGTCGGCGTAGGGGCCGTCCGCCGGGTTCATGTCCGTGTCGATCGGGCCCGGGTGGACGATGTTCGCCGTGATCCCGCGCGGGCCCAGCTCCCTCGCCAGGGCCTTGGTCAGCCCGATCAGCGCCGACTTGCTCATCGCGTAGAGCGTGCCGCCGGGGCCCGGGACCCGCTGGGTCATGCAGGTGCCGATGGTGATGATCCGCCCGCCCCCGGTCATCCGCGCCGCGGCGGCCCGCGAGGTCAGGAAGACGCCCCGCACGTTCACGGCCAGCAGCCGGTCCACGTCGGCGAGGGACAGGCTCTCCATCGGGCCCAGCAGCCCCAGGCCCACGTTGTTGACCAGTACGTCGAGGCCGTCCCCGAGCGCCTCGGCCGCCCGCTCGACCGCGCCCGCCGCCTCCTCCGCGTCCGCGGAGTCCGCCCGCAGGGCCACCGCCCGGCGCCCCAGTGCCCCGACGGCCCGCACGACGTCCTCGGCCGCGTCCTTGTTGTTCACATAGGTGACGGCGACGTCCGCGCCCTCCCGCGCCAGGCGCAGCGCGGTGGCCGCGCCGATGCCGCGGCTGCCCCCCGTCACCAGGGCCGTCCGGCCGGCCAGGGGAGCGGTTGTGTTCGTGTTCGTGTTCGTCAGCATGTTCATGGGTCCATCCCAGCGGGCCCCGTACGCCGTCGCTGGCGGCGGACGGACATCGACCTCGCCGTGGCCGGCGTGCCCGGCGCGAGGTGAGGTCGCAGGAAACACATGGGACGTCCGGCGAAGCTCCACAGTCTTGTCATTGACATGCCATCGTCTACGCGCGTCATCATGAGGGCATGCGATTCCCCCCACGCGCCGCACGGATCGGCGCCGCAGCCGCAGTCCTCTCCGCCCTCCTCGTGGGCGGTTCCGTCTCCGCCACCACGGCGGGCGCCGCCACCGCCGCGGTCGGCGACATCTGCTACAGCGACCTGCCCTCCCAGGCGCACGACACGCTCGGCCTGATCGAGCAGGGCGGGCCCTACCCCTACGACCAGGACGGCACCGTCTTCCAGAACCGGGAGGGCGTCCTGCCCGACCGGTCCACCGGCTACTACCACGAGTACACGGTGATCACCCCGGGCTCCGACACCCGAGGAGCGCGCCGCATCGTCACCGGCGAGGCGGACCAGGAGGACTACTACACGGCCGACCACTACGCCTCGTTCGACCTGGTCGACCACGGCTGCTGAGCCCCGGGCGCCCGGAAGGCGCCCCCGCGCACGCCGGTGATCAGCCGTCACCGCTGTGCTCGGCGGCGGCGAACAGGGCGAGTGCCAGCACCACGAGGGCGACGCTCGCGTAGACCTCGTAGCCGTCGAGCACGGCGAGCCGGTGCACGAACCCCCGGTTCCAGTCGGTGAACTCGTGCACCAGGCCCGCCACGCCCTGCACCAGGGCGAGGAATCCGACGATCTCCAGCAGCTTCTTCATGCCCCAGACCCTCGCCCCGCGGACCCCCCACCCACATCGGCCGCGGGGCGAGTGATGCCCTGCCGAAGTCCACGTCCTCCGCCGCCCGGTACGCCGAAGGTCTACGGCCCCGCGACTTCGGTAGGGGATGCGCCGCGCGCCGCTGCCGGGGCGGCCGGCCCTGCGTAGATTCGACCGCGTGAGCGACAACAGGACGGTGCCGACCACCCCGGCGTTCCCCGCGCGGCGCTGGCTGCTCCCGTCGGCGCTGGCCGACGGGCTCGACCCGGACGCCCGCGGGTCCGGGTACCGGTCCCGCCGCACCGCCCGGGACTGGCTCGTCGACCTCACCTGCTTCGCGCTGGCCGTCCTGATCGGCCTGCTGAGCGTCGACACGCTGGAGCAGGAGCCGGGCCTCCCCCACGGCTGGGGGATCGCCGACCAGCTGATCGGCGCCCTGGCGTGCACCGCGGTGTGGCTCAGGCGCCGGTGGCCGGTCGGGCTGGCCGTGGCACTCGTGCCCGTCGGGCTCGTCTCGGTCACCTCGGGCGGCGCCGCCCTCGTCTCCCTGTTCACCGTGGCCGTGCACCGGCCCTTCCGGTACACGGCCTGGCTGACCGGCGTCAACGTGCTGATGCAGCCCGTCCTCTACTGGCTGCGCCCCGACCCCCAACTGCCCTACCTGGCCGCGAACCTCCTCGGCATCCTGCTCGCGGTCACCACGGCGGCCTGGGGCATGCTCGCCCGGTCCCGGCGCCAGCTCCTGCTCAGCCTGCGCGACCGCGCCCGGCGCGCGGAGACCGAAGCGCGGCTGCGGGCCGAGCAGGCGCAGCGCCTGGCACGGGAGGCCATCGCCCGCGAGATGCACGACGTCCTCGCCCACCGGCTGACGCTGCTCAGCGTGCACGCGGGCGCCCTGGAGTTCCGGCCCGACGCGTCCCGCGAGGAGGTGGCGCGGGCGGCCGGCGTCATCCGCGAGAGCGCGCACGAGGCCCTCCAGGACCTGCGGGAGATCATCGGCGTGCTGCGGGCCGGCGAGTCCGACGACGGGCGCCGTCCGCAGCCGACTCTCGCGGCACTGGACACCCTGGTCGCCGAGTCCCGGCAGGCCGGCATGGAGGTGGCCTTCGTCCGGCACGTCACTGTCCCCGCCACCGTCCCCGCCTCCGTGGGGCGCACCGCCTACCGCGTCGTCCAGGAGGCCCTGACCAACGCCCGCAAACACGCCCCCGGTACCGAGGTCGCCCTCTGGGTCACCGGAGCACCGGGCGACGGCCTCACGGTGCGCGTGCGCAACGCCCCGCCCGCCGGGGACGTGCCCGAAGTGCCGGGTTCCGGGCAGGGCCTGATCGGACTGACCGAGCGCGCGACGCTGGCGGGCGGCAGCCTGGAGCACGGTCCCACCGCCGACGGCGGCTTCGAGGTACGGGCCCGGCTGCCGTGGGGGTGAGTGCCGGGACCCCGCCCCCGGCCTCCTGACGAGCCGTCACCCTTCGTGCGCCGCACGTGCGGTGACCCGTGTGCGATCCCTCCGGCGACCGTGATTACGTGAGGCCATGACTGCGATCAGACTGCTCCTCGTCGACGACGACCCGCTGGTGCGGGCGGGACTGTCCTTCATGCTGGGCGGCGCCGACGACGTGGAGATCGTCGGCGAGGCCGCCGACGGCGACGAGGTGGCGGCGCTCGTGGACCGCACCCGTCCGGACGTCGTCCTCATGGACATCCGGATGCCCGGGGTGGACGGCCTGACGGCCACCGAACGGCTGCGGGGCCGCCCGGACGCCCCCCAGGTCGTCGTGCTGACCACCTTCCACGCCGACGAGCAGGTACTGCGGGCCCTGCGCGCGGGCGCCGCCGGATTCGTGCTCAAGGACACCCCGCCCGCGGAGATCCTCGACGCGGTGCGCAAGGTCGCCGCCGGCGACCCGGTCCTGTCGCCCGCCGTGACCCGGCGGCTGATGGAGCAGGCGGCCGGCACCTCCGCCGACACCCGGCGCGTGCGGGCGCGGGCCCGCATCGCCGCGCTGAACGACCGTGAACGCGAGGTCGCCGTCGCCGTCGGGCGGGGCCTGGCCAACGCCGCCGTCGCGGCGGAGCTCTACATGAGCGTCGCCACCGTGAAGACCCACGTCTCCCGCATCCTGGCCAAGCTGGACCTCGACAACCGGGTGCAGATCGCGCTGCTGGCGTACGACGCGGGCCTCCTGGACGAGCACCACGACGACGCCGGCTAGGGCCCCGGCCCGGCAGTACGCGTCACCGGTGCGACGGGCCTACCGGCCGCGGGAGGCGGGCCGGACGCGACGAGCTTCCCAGTCCCGGGATGCGGGCCGGTGCGACGGGTCTACCGGCCGCGGGAGGCGGGCCGGTGTGACGCGCCTCGCTGTCGCGGGATGCGGGCCGGACGCGACGAGCTTCCCAGCAGCGGGAGGCGGGCCATTGCGACGGGCCCCGCTGCCGTCGGAGGCCGCCGCTCAGCCCGCCGCCGACTCCGTCCCGCCCGGCAGTTCCGCCGGCCGCACCGCCCTGCGCTCCCGCCGGGAGATCTCGCACGCCTCGGCGATCCGCAGGGCCGGCAGCGCCTCGCGGCCGTCGCACGGGTTGGACCGCTCGCCGCGCACCACCTCCACGAACGCGGCCAGCTCCGCCTCGTAGGCGGGCCCGAACCGCTCCACGAAGCCGGTCCACGGCTTGTCGGCGGCAGGCGGCCCGGTCGGCTCGGTGGACGCGATGGGCGTACGGTCGTCCAGCCCGACGACGATCTGGTCGAGCTCCCCGGCCAGCTCCATGCGCACGTCGTACCCCGCGCCGTTCAGCCGCGTCGCGGTCACCGTGGCCAGCGTGCGGTCGTCCAGCGTCAGCAGCGCCGCGCCCGTGTCCACGTCGCCCGCCCCGCGGAACACCGGCGGCCCGGCGTCGGACCCGGTGGCGTGGACGTCGACGACCTCCCGGCCGGTCACCCAGCGCAGCGCGTCGAAATCGTGGATCAGCGTGTCCCGGAAGAGCCCGCCGGACTGCGACAGGTAGGCGGCGGGCGGCGGCGCCTGGTCGCTCGTCACCGCCCGGACGGTGTGCAGCCGGCCCAGCCGCCCGGACCGCACCGCCTCCCGCGCCCCCGTGTACCCGGCGTCGAAGCGACGCTGGAACCCCATCTGCAGAATCGTCCCCGCGCTCTCCACCTCGGCGATCGCCTACAGGGTGCCGGCCAGGTCGAGCGCGATGGGCTTCTCGCAGAACACCGGCAGCCCCGCGCGCGCCGCCCGGCCGATCAGTTCGGCGTGGGCCGGCGTCGCCGTCGTGATCACCACGGCGTCCACGCCCCACCGGAAGATCTCGTCCACCCCGGGCGCCGCCGTCTCGCCCAGCCGGTGGGCCAGGTCCTGCGCCCGCCCCAGGTCCGCGTCCGTGAGGATCAGGGACCCGACGTCGCGGTGGCGGCTGAGCGTGTTGGCGTGGACCGTGCCGATACGGCCCGTACCGATGACCCCGATGCGCATGGAATCAAAGTGGGCTCACCGCCCGCGCGCTGTCAATGCGTATGTCCGGACAACCGAACTACACGACTTCCCGTCAACAGCGCACGGAGCTACGCTCGGCCCGTGCCCAAACCAGAAGTGGACCCGACCGTGGCGCTGGAGCTCAGCGTGGATCGCGGCAGCCCCGTGCCGCTGTACTTCCAGCTGTCGCAGCAGCTGGAGGCGGCGATCGAGCACGGGGCGCTGACGCCGGGGAGCCTGCTGGGCAACGAGATCGAGCTCGCCGCGCGGCTCGGCCTGTCCCGGCCCACCGTCCGCCAGGCCATCCAGTCCCTGGTCGACAAGGGCCTGCTCGTGCGCCGCCGCGGAGTCGGCACCCAGGTGGTGCACAGCCAGGTCAAGCGCCCGCTGGAACTCAGCAGCCTCTACGACGACCTGGAGGCGGCCGGGCAGCGTCCGGCCACGAAACTCCTGGTCAACACGGTCGTCCCGGCCACGGCCGAGGTCGCCGCGGCGCTCGGCGTGGCCGAGGGCGGCGACGTGCACCGGGTGGAGCGGCTGCGCCTCGCGCACGGGGAACCGATGGCGTACCTGTGCAACCACCTGCCGCCCGGTCTCCTCGACCTGGACACCGCGCAACTGGAGACCACCGGCCTCTACCGGCTCATGCGCGCCGCCGGGATCACCCTGCACAGCGCCCGTCAGTCCATCGGTGCCCGCGCCGCCACCGCCGCCGAGGCCGAGCGGCTCGGCGAGGAGGAGGGCGCGCCGCTGCTCACCATGCGGCGCACGACGTTCGACGACACGGGCCGGGCGGTCGAACTGGGCACGCACACCTACCGGCCGTCCCGCTACTCCTTCGAGTTCCAGCTGCTCGTACGGTCCTGATCCGGGCCGGCCGGCGGGCCCGGTCCGCCGTGCGCGTTGGTCTCAATGTCCGGACAATGTGACCGACCGCCGCTCCCCGGCACCACGTGACCGACGCCCGTGACGGACAATGGGGCGTTTGGGGTTTCCAGAGCCCACCAGCACAGCACGGCACAGCAAGAAGGGCACGGCCTCGTGGCACGGTTTCGGACCTGGGTAGGCATCGCACTGGCGGGGGCACTGTCGGTGTCCCTGGCCGGCTGCAGCAGCACCGGCGGCAAGCGCGCCGAGGACGCCCGCAAGGCCGCGGCGGCCCAAGGGAAGGCGGCGGTGAACACCCCCCGCTGGACCTTCGCGATGATCACCCACTCGGGTGACGGCGACACCTTCTGGGACATCGTCCAGAGCGGCGCCGAGCAGGCGGCACTGAAGGACAACATCAACTTCGTGTACTCGCACGACGACGAGGCGCAGCAGCAGGCGCAGCTCGTGGACGCGGCCGTCGACAAGAAGGTCGACGGGATCATCGTCACACTCGCCAAGCCCGACGCCATGAGGGCCGCCCTCGCCCGCGCCGAGAAGGCCGGCATCCCGGTGGTCACCGTGAACTCCGGCTCGCAGGAGTCGAAGGAGTTCGGCGCGCTCAGCCACATCGGGCAGGACGAGACGATCGCCGGCGAGGCCGTCGGCGAGGAACTGAACGAGCGGGGCCGCAAGCGCGCGCTCTGCGTCCTGCACGAGCAGGGCAACGTCGGTCACGAGCAGCGCTGCGACGGCGTCGAGAAGACCTTCGACGGCAAGGTCGAGCGGCTCTACGTCAACGGCACCAGCATGCCGGACGTGCAGTCCGCCCTCGAGGCCAAGCTCCAGACCGACAAGTCCGTCGACGCGGTCGTCACCCTCGGCGCCCCCTACGCCGACACGGCCGTGAAGGCCAAGCAGGGCGCGGGCAGCAAGGCCGAGATCGACACCTTCGACCTCAACGCCAAGGTGGCCGCGGGCCTCGAGGACGGCACCCTCGGCTTCGCCGTCGACCAGCAGCCCTACCTCCAGGGCTACGAGGCGGTCGACCTGCTGTGGCTGTACCGGTACAACGCCGACGTCCTCGGCGGCGGCCGGCCGGTGCTCACCGGACCGCAGATCATCACCAAGGACGACGCGGCCGCGCTGGCCGACTACACGGAGCGGGGCACCCGATGAGCGCCACGGGGGTGAAGGACGCCGACGAAAGGATTCTGCACACCTCTGTGCCGCGGAAGCTGCTGGGCCGTCCGGAGCTCGGGTCCGTGGTCGGCGCGATCGCGGTCTTCGTCTTCTTCGCGTTCTTCGCCGACAGCTTCCTGCGCGCCTCCAGCCTGAGCACCGTGCTCTACGCCGCCTCCACGATCGGCATCATGGCCGTGCCCGTGGCGCTGCTGATGATCGGCGGCGAGTTCGACCTGTCCGCGGGCGTCATGGTCACCTCGTCGGCCCTGGTGTCGTCGATGTTCAGCTACCAGATGACCGCCGACGTCTGGGTCGGCGTCGGCGTGTCCCTGCTGGTCACCCTGGCGATCGGCGCGTTCAACGGCTTCATGCTGACCCGTACGAAGCTGCCCAGCTTCATCATCACGCTCGGCACGTTCCTGATGCTGACCGGCATGAACCTGGGCTTCACCAAGCTGATCGACGGCACCGTCTCCACCAAGTCGATCGACGACATGGAGGGCTTCCCCTCCGCCCGCGACGTCTTCGCCTCGACGATCACCGTCGGCGGCGTCGGCTTCAAGGTCACCATCCTGTGGTGGCTCGCCCTGGTCGCCGTCGCCAGCTGGATCCTGCTGCGCACCCGGGCCGGCAACTGGATCTTCGCGGTCGGCGGCAACAAGGACGCCGCCCGCGCGGTCGGCGTCCCGGTCACCAGGACCCGGGTCGGCCTGTACATGGGCGTGGCGTTCGGCGCCTGGATCTCGGGTCAGCACCTGCTCTTCTCGTACGACGTCGTCCAGTCCGGCGAGGGCGTCGGCAACGAACTGATCTACATCATCGCGGCCGTCATCGGCGGCTGCCTGATCACCGGCGGCTACGGCAGCGCCGTCGGATCGGCGGTCGGCGCCCTCATCTTCGGCATGACCAGCAAGGGCATCGTCTTCGCCGAGTGGAACCCCGACTGGTTCAAGTTCTTCCTCGGAGCGATGCTGCTCCTCGCGACCCTGCTCAACGCCTGGGTCCGCAAGCGCGCGGAGGCCACCAAGTGACGCAGACCGACAGCCGCCCGGCGCTCGTGGAGCTGTCCGGCGTCAGCAAGCAGTACGGCAACGTCCGCGCCCTCGAGGGCGTGTCGCTGGCCGTCCACGCCGGTGAGATCACCTGTGTGCTGGGCGACAACGGCGCCGGCAAGTCCACCCTGATCAAGATCATCGCGGGCCTCCACCAGCACGACGGCGGCACGCTCGCCCTCGACGGCGAGGAGACCCGCCTCTCCTCCCCGCGCGAGGCCCTGGACCGCGGCATCGCCACCGTCTACCAGGACCTGGCCGTCGTCCCGCTGATGCCGGTCTGGCGGAACTTCTTCCTCGGCTCCGAGCCGCGCAAGGGCACCGGCCCCTTCAAGCGCATGGACGTCGACCACATGCGCCGCACCACCCGCGCGGAACTCCTGCGCATGGGCATCGACCTGCGCGACGTCGACCAGCCCATCGGCACCCTCTCCGGCGGCGAACGCCAGTGCGTGGCCATCGCCCGCGCGGTGCACTTCGGCGCGAAGGTCCTGGTGCTCGACGAGCCGACGGCGGCGCTCGGCGTGAAGCAGTCGGGCGTCGTCCTGAAGTACGTGGCGGCGGCCCGCGACCAGGGCCTGGGTGTTGTCCTCATCACCCACAACCCGCACCACGCGTACCTGGTGGGCGACCGGTTCGTCCTGCTCAAGCGCGGCACGATGGTCGGCAACCACGAGCGCGACGACATCACACTGGACGAGTTGACCCGCCAGATGGCAGGCGGAAACGAGCTGGACGATCTACGCCACGAGCTGCAGCGCACCCAGGGGCGCGGGACCGTGTAACTTGCGGCTCCGCCGCGTGGGCGCGAGTAACCACGACGCACCCGCACCCGGCGACGAACCGATCCACCCGCCCCCGCCGCATTCGGCACCCGGCGTGGGCGTGCGGCACAATCGCACCCGATGAGCACCTACCGCGACTTCACCGCCCCCATCGGCTCCCGCCGTGCCCCGGTCCTGCGCACCGTGGGCACGAGGGAACGCCGCTCGCACCTCACGGCACCCCGCGTGCCGACGGTCGGCATCGACATCGGCGGCACGAAAGTCATGGCGGGCGTCGTCGACGCGGACGGCAACATCCTGGAGAAGCTGCGCACGGAGACCCCGGACAAGTCCAAGAGCCCCAAGGTCGTCGAGGACACCATCGTCGAACTGGTCCTGGACCTGTCCGACCGGCACGACGTGCACGCGGTGGGCATCGGCGCGGCCGGCTGGGTCGACGCCGACCGCAACCGGGTCCTGTTCGCCCCCCACCTGTCGTGGCGCAACGAACCGCTGCGCGACCGCATCGCCGGCCGCCTCGCGGTCCCCGTCCTGGTGGACAACGACGCCAACACCGCCGCCTGGGCCGAGTGGCGCTTCGGCGCCGGCCGCGGCGAGGACCACCTCGTCATGATCACGCTCGGCACCGGCATCGGCGGCGCGATCCTGGAGGACGGCCAGGTCAAGCGGGGCAAGTACGGGGTCGCCGGGGAGTTCGGCCACATGCAGGTCGTGCCGGGCGGCCACCGCTGCCCGTGCGGCAACCGCGGCTGCTGGGAGCAGTACAGCTCCGGGAACGCCCTGGTCAGGGAGGCCCGCGAACTGGCGGCCGCCGACTCGCCGGTGGCCTACGGGATCATCGAGCACGTCAAGGGCAGCATCGGCGACATCACCGGCCCGATGATCACCGAGCTGGCCCGCGAGGGCGACGCCATGTGCGTCGAGCTGCTCCAGGACATCGGCCAGTGGCTGGGCGTCGGCATCGCCAACCTCGCGGCCGCGCTCGACCCGTCCTGCTTCGTGATCGGCGGCGGCGTGAGCGCGGCCGACGACCTGCTGATCGGCCCCGCGCGCGACGCGTTCAAGCGCCAGCTCACCGGCCGCGGCTACCGTCCCGAGGCCCGCATCGTCCGCGCCCAGCTCGGCCCCGAGGCCGGCATGGTGGGCGCCGCCGACCTGGCCCGGCTGGTGGCCCGCCGGTTCCGGCGGGCCAAGCGGCGCCGGGTGGAGCGTCACGAGCGCTACGAGCGGTACGCGGAGGCCCGCCGCACGTCCGGGGAGGCGCAGTGACGGGTCCCGGCCCGGACGGGGACGGCGCGCCGGAGGAACCCGCGCGCCCGGCTGAGGACCGCCGGCACATGATCCGCCGGCGGGCGCTCACCCTGCTCATCATCGTCCTGCTCATCGGCGTCCCGGCCGGTTACCTGGTGATCTCCGCCAACCAGAGCCGCGACAGCGGCAAGGTCAAGGAGGCCAAGTACTCGGCGACCGGCCTGACCGAGGGCTGGCCGTCGAAGCTCCAGCGCCGCCTCTACGAGGTCCCCGTCCCGGTCCCCTCCGAAGAGGTCGCCTACTACGAGACGAACAACTGGAAGACCAGCCGCCTCTACGTCCAGTTCGAGACCACCGGCGCCGGCCTGGACGCCTTCCTCGCGGGCGTGGGCGTCACCCGGGACGACCTGAAGCGCGACGAGCCTGCCATCGGCGACCGCGACCAGCACATCACCGGCTGGAACTTCGAACGGCCCGGACCCTGGTGGGGCCTCGTCCACCAGCAGCCCGCCCCGGCACCCACCCACGACGTCCTCGTCAACCTGTCCGACCCGGACCGGCCGATGGTGTACGTGGTCTCGCGCACGGTTCCCTGACCGCACCCGCACCCGCCCCAGCGCAGCCGGTCCCGGGCCGCGGTCTCCCCGCCCCGTGGACCGCCGGGGCCGATTGTCGGACCCCGCCCGTAGAGTCGAAGACAGCTGATCCGGGACGCGGGCGGGAGGTGACAGAACGTATGAGCGACACGACCGGAACGGCCGCCACGGCCGTCCGCGCGCACGAGCGGGCGGAGGACGGGCGGCCCGCCGCCCCGGTGCCGGCCCGCCTCGCCGCCGTCTTCCTGCCCGCGCCCCTCCCACGCGACGGACGGATCGCCTTCTGGGACCCCGCGGGCGGCCCCCTCCCGGGCACGGCGCCCGCGGACGGGGACCGGCCCACCGGGCACCCGGCCGGCGAGACCGCCGAGGACGCGCCCGAGCCCACGCAGCTCACCGTCGTTCGCCGGCACGGCACCGGCGTGCGGCGCGGCACCACGCCCGCGCTGTCGCTCCCGCTCGCCGAGGCCCTGCCCCTGCTGGTGCGCGCGCGGCACGACCCGGCCGCCCACCCGGCCACCGCCTGCTGGGGCGCCGCCGCCCTGCACGCCCTGCGGCTCACCGCACGCGGGCGCCTGCTGCCCGGCCTGACGACGTCCGGGCACGACGCCTGGCGGGCCGGCCCGCTCGATCCCGACGACGTCGCGCACCTGCGCGCGGTGGCCGCCGCGCTGCCCCCCGAGGGCCACGCCGTTCCGCTGGACGGGCCCGGGCCGATCCGGCTGCCGGCCCCCGAGGCGCTGATGCGCTCCTTCCTGGACGCGGTGGCCGACACCCTGCCCCGCACGCCCGCCGCGCCCCACGCCTCGGGCCGCCCCTTCGCCGCGCGCGGCGCCCAGCGCCTGCCCGACGCCCACGACTGGGCCGCGGAGGTCGCCGCCGGCATGGACGCGGGCGTGCGGATCTCCCTGCGCCTGGACCTCTCGGCGCACGACCTGTTCGACGCCGACCCGGCCGCCGCCGGGGCGCGGGGCGCGGGGGCGGCCGTCGTCCAGGTGCACAGCCTCGCCGACCCCACCCTCGTGGCCGACGCGGCGGACCTGTGGTCGGGGCAGGCCGACGCGGCGTTCGGCGCCCGCGCGCGCGTGGACGCCGCCCTGGCGGTGCGGCGCGCCGCGCGGGTCTGGCCGGCGCTTGACCGGCTCACCGAGCAGGACGTGCCCGACGTCCTCAGCCTGTCCGAGGACGAGGTCACCGACCTGCTGGGCGTGGCGGCCGGCCGGCTCGCCGCCGCCGGAGTCGCCGTGCACTGGCCCCGCGACCTCGCCCACGACCTCACCGCCACCGCGGTGGTCCGGCCCGCGCCCGGTTCGGCGACCGACGGCACGGGCTTCTTCGAGAGCGAGGACCTCCTCCAGTTCCGCTGGCAGCTGGCGATCGGCGGCGACCCGCTCACCGAGGCCGAGATGGACACCCTCGCCGAGGCCCACCGCCCGGTCGTCCGGCTGCGCGACCGGTGGGTGCTGGTCGACCCGGTGCTCGTCCGCCGGGCCCGCGCACGCGACCTGGGCCTGCTCGACCCGGTCGACGCCCTGTCCGTCGCCCTCACCGGCACCGCCGAGGCCGACGGCGAGACGGTCGAGGTGGTGCCGGCCGGTGCGCTGGCCGCCCTGCGCGACCGGCTGACGGCCGGCATCGGTCCCGCCGAGCCCCCGCCCGGCCTGCACGCCACCCTGCGCGACTACCAGCTCCGGGGCCTGGCCTGGCTGGACCTCATGACCTCGCTCGGCCTCGGCGGCTGCCTCGCCGACGACATGGGCCTCGGCAAGACGGTCACCGTCATCGCCCTGCACCTGAAGAGGGCCCGCACCGAGCCGACCCTGGTGGTCTGCCCGGCCTCCCTGCTGGGCAACTGGCAGCGGGAGATCACCCGGTTCGCACCCGGCGTCCCCGTCCGCCGCTTCCACGGCGCCGACCGCACCCTGGACGGCCTGGAGGGCGGCTTCGTCCTCACCACGTACGGCACGATGCGGTCCGCCGCGGCCAATCTGGCCGAGCAGTCCTGGGGCATGGTCGTCGCCGACGAGGCGCAGCACGTGAAGAACCCGTACTCGGCGACCGCCAAGGCGCTGCGCACGATCCCGTCCCCGGCGCGCGTGGCGCTCACCGGCACCCCGGTCGAGAACAACCTCTCCGAGCTGTGGGCCCTGCTCGACTGGACGACCCCGGGGCTCCTCGGCCCGCTCAAGTCCTTCCGCGCCCGGCACGCGCGCGCGGTGGAGAACGGCGAGGACGAGGAGGCGGTGCGGCGCCTGTCCGGCCTGATCCGCCCCTTCCTGCTGCGCCGCAGGAAGTCGGACCCCGGCATCGTCCCCGAGCTGCCGCCGAAGACCGAGACGGACCACCCGGTGCCCCTCACCCGGGAACAGGCCGCGCTGTACGAGGCGGTGGTGCGCGAGTCGATGCTCGCCATCGAGACCGCGGGCGGCATGGCCCGGCGGGGGCTGGTGCTGAAGCTGCTGACCTCGCTGAAGCAGATCTGCGATCACCCGGCGCTGTTCCTGAAGGAGGAGCACCCGCCGGGCGGCGCCGAGCGGCTCACCGCCCGCTCCGGCAAGCTCGCCCTGCTGGACGAGCTGCTGGACACGGTGCTCGCGGAGGACGGCTCGGTGCTCGTCTTCACCCAGTACGTCGGCATGGCCCGCCTCATCACCTCCCACCTGTCCGCCCACGCGGTCCCGGCCGAACTCCTGCACGGCGGCACGCCGGTGCCCGAGCGCGAGCGCATGGTGGACCGCTTCCAAAGCGGGGCGACCCCCGTCCTCGTCCTCTCCCTGAAGGCCGCCGGCACCGGCCTCAACCTGACCCGCGCGGGCCACGTCGTGCACTTCGACCGCTGGTGGAACCCGGCCGTCGAGGAACAGGCCACCGACCGCGCCTACCGCATCGGCCAGACCCAGCCGGTCCAGGTGCACCGGCTCATCACCGAGGGCACCGTCGAGGACCGCATCGCCGAGATGCTCCAGTCCAAGCGGGCCCTCGCCGACGCGGTCCTCGGGGGAGGCGAGTCCGCCCTGACCGAACTGACGGACCGTGAGCTGTCCGACCTGGTGTCCCTGCGGAGGCCGTCATGACCCCCAGCCCCGCCGACGAGGCCCGCCGCGCCCTGCGGGCGGCACGGACGCGCGGTGAGGCCGCGCCGGCCGACGCCGGCGCGGCGGACCCGGGCGCCGCCGGGACCACCGCCGCCGCGGACGCCGAGGCCGCTGCCACGGACGCCGAGGCCGGTGCCGTGGACCGTGAGCCGTCGCGGGAGCACGACCGCGCCCCGGACCGGAGCGACGGGCGGGACCGGACCGAGCACACCGGGTCACGTCCCGGGGACATCGCGCGTGCGGCGTTGCGCAGCGCGCGGAGCGCACGCCACGCGGGCACCGACGGCGCGGCGGGGGAGACCCCCCGGGACACGGCGCACCGGACCGGCACCGCCCGAGACGCCACCGCGGGGCCGGACGCGACCGCGGACCGGTCGCCCGACGCCCCCGACGCCCGGGCAGAGGAGTCGGACGGGTCCAAAGACGACACGGAGACCGCTCGCCCCGCCGATCCCGGCGGATCGCCGGCCACCGCCACCGCGGGCGAAGATGCTTCGGCCCCCGCCGACGGCCCGGCACCTTCCCCGGGCCGAGCGGCCGCCTCCGCCTCGACATGGCCTCCCGCCGGCGCGGCACCCGCGACCGCCCCCGACGCCGGCCCCGGCGCGGAGGACAGCCGGCCGGCGGACGCGGCGCGAGAGGCGTTGCGAGCGGCTCGTCGGCAGGCGAGGGCGGAAGCCGCGACCACGGGACCGGCGGGAACACGACGGCCCGCCCGCCCGGCCCGGCGACCGCACGGGACCGGCGGTTCGACCACCGACGACGCCCGCGCCCGCGCCGTACAAGACTTCGTCGCGGACGCGTTCCGGCTGCCGCCGGAAGCGGACCCCGCCGACGACGCGATCCGGCCGCCGGGGGAGTCCGCCGAGGGAGCCGCGGGCGAGAGCCCCCGGAGCCCGGTGCCTCCCGTCGCGGAGTCCGCCGCCGGGCGCACCGCGGGGCCCGCCGAAGCCGAGTCGTCCGCGGGCGAGCCGGCGCTCCGGCCCCCGTCGTCGCACGAGCCGCCGCCACCGCGGCGGGCCGCGGCGCACCCGGAGCGGACACCGCCGGCGCGGGACCGGACTCCGGACCCGGTGACGCACGACCGGGCCCCCTCCTCGCCGCCGGCGGCCCCCCGCACCCCGCGCTCCATGGCCGCCCCGAACCGCGACGGCGATCTCCGGCGCACCTTCCCCGCCCTCCCGCCGCGGACGGCACCGGACGGCGGCTTCGCCGGGACCTGGTGGGGCAACGCGTGGGTGACCGCGCTGGAGGAAGGCGCGCTCGATCCCCAGCGGCTGGTACGCGGCCGCGGTTACGCCGAGCAGGGGCACGTCGACGCCATCACGGTCACCCCCGGACTCGTCCTCGCCTATGTGCAGGGCAGCCGCCCGAGGCCGTACCGCGTACAGGTGCGGCTGCGGACACTCGGCGACGCCGACTGGGAACGGTTCCTCGACGCCGCGGCCGAGCGGCCGGGGCACATCGCCGCCCTGCTCGACGGGGAACTGCCCCACTCCCTCGCCGACTGCGGGGTCCCGCTGCTCCCCGGCCCCGGCGACCTCGCTCCGCGGTGCAGCTGCCCCGACTCCGGCCACCCCTGCAAGCACGCGGCCGCCCTCTGCTACCAGACGGCGCGGCTGCTCGACGCCGACCCCTTCGTCCTGCTCCTGCTGCGCGGCAGGGGCGAACGCGAGACCCTCGACGCCCTGTCCCGGCTCAGCGCGGCCCGCGCCGCCCGCGCCGCCCAGGACAAGGGCCCGGCGCCCCTGCCCGGTGTCCGGGCCACCGAGGCACTGGCCGCGCGGCCGCTCCCGCCCCTCCCGGCACCGCTGCCCGCGCCCCCGCACCCCGAACAGCCCCCCGCCTACCCGGCGGCACCGGGCGGCCCGGACCCCTTCGCGCTGGACCAGCTGGCCACCGATGCCGCCGCCCGGGCCCACGTCCTGCTGACCACGGGGCGCGATCCGGTCGGCGGCCTGACGCTGTGGCAGGACGCCGTCCGGCACGCCGCCGCACGCCCCGGCTCCGGCCTCACCGCCGGCTCCCGCGCGCTGTACTCCGCCCTGGCCCGGGCCGCCGGCCGCAGCACGTCCGAGCTGGCGCGTGCCGTGGCCGCCTGGCGCCAGGGCGGCCTCGACGGTCTCGCCGTGCTGGAGGAGCCCTGGGACCCGCCGGCCGGCCGTTTCGACCGCGCCCGCCCCCTGCTGCTCGCGGCCGACCTCCCCGCCTTCCGCCCCTCGCGCAACCGCCTGACGCACCCCGCGGGGCACCTGCAACTCCGCCTGGGCCGGACCGGTCTGTGGTACGCCTACGAGTCCGAACCGGGCCGCGACGACTGGTGGCCCCGCGGCACCCCCGACCTCGACCCGGTCGGCGCCCTGACGGGCCTGGGCGGCTCCGAGGACCTCTGACCCGGCGCGGCGCCGCGTGGCGGTCGCCGGGAAGACCATGCCGGCGCGACGACGGAGGTGGACGGGACCGCGGCACTGGGTAGGTCGCACACGTCATGTCCGGGGAGGCATGACCCCCATGACGTGAGGGGCCACCGTGGACGAGACGACCGCCCTGGCGGAGAAGTTCTGGGCCTGGCGGGAGGAGACCCGGCCCGACTCGGGCGACGACCTGCCGCGGGTGGAGCGGCCCCCGGGGTGGGTGGCCGACTGGTCCGCCGAGGCCGTGCGGGAACGGGGCCGCAGGCTCCGGGAGTTCGAGGAGGCTCTGCACGGGGCTCCGGACGGGGTGAACACCCGGCTGCTCGGGTCGGCGCTGGCGCGAGTGCGCTGGGAGCTCGACCACCTGCGGTGCTGGCAGCGCAATCCGTGCTTCTACGTCGACCAGGCGCTGGTACCGCTGTACGAGGTCCTGCTCGACAGACGGCCGTTCGCCGGGGAGCGGGACGAGGCGGTACTGCGCCATCTGCGGCGGGTGCCCGAGACGCTGCGGCACGCCCGGGAGAACCTCGCGGGACACGCGGCGCGGCCGTTCGCCCGGTCGGCCGTCCGCGCTCTCGACCGCGCCGGGGAACGGCTGACCGAGGCCATGCGGGCGCTCGCGCCGCACCTGCTGTCCCCGGACGTGGCGCGCGCACTGCCCGAGGCGACGGAGACGGCCGCACGGGCACTGGCCGACTACCGCCACTGGCTCGCCGACGCACAGGCCGGCTTCGCGCCGGACACCCGCGTGGACGACCTGGGCCTGCTGCTGCACCGGGTGGCGCTGCTGCCGTACCGTCCGGAGCGCATCCGCGCGATGGCGCGGCAGGAGTGGGACCGGGCCGCGGCCCTGGAGAAGACACTGCGCGCACGGCACCGCGACCTGCCGCCGGCCCGCCTGCCGGCCACCGTCGGCCACCAGGTGGCCCGGCAGGAGGCGGCCGAGCGGGAGATGCGCGCCTTCCTCGCCGAACGCGGACTGTTCCGCGATCCGCAGGACCTGCGCCGCTACCGGTTCGTGCCGATGCCCGCCTACCTGGCGCCACTCACCTGGCTGGGGGTGTGCGACGACCTCACCTCCAGGGAACGACCCGGCCAGGACGCCGTGCGGTACGTGCCGGAACCACGCCCCGACCTGCCGTACTTCCCGTACGCGGACGCGCTCGACCCCCGGCTCGGCATCTGTCACGAGGGGGTGCACGCCCAGCAGCTCGCGCTGTCGTGGAGGCATCCCGACCCGGTGCGCCGGCACTTCTACGACTCGACGCCGAACGAGGGCGTCGCCTTCCACCAGGAGGAGCTGCTGCTGTCGGCGGGGTTGTTCGACGACGCCCCGCACAGCGCCCTGACGATCGTCGGATTCCTCCGGCTGCGGGCACTGCGCGCGGAGGTCGACATCGGCCTGGCCACGGGCGAGCTGACCATCGAGGAGGCGGCCGAGCGGCTGGACGTGGTGCTGGCGGACCGCCGGACCGCCTGGGAGGAGGCGGTGTTCTTCGCGGGCAACCCCGGGCAGGCACTCAGCTACCAGGTCGGGAAGCTGCAGATCAACGAGTTGATCGCGGAGCTGCCGGCCGGCGCCGACTTCGCCGACTTCCACCGCCGCCTGTGGCAGGAGGGGAACGTGCCCCTGGCGCTGCGGCGGTGGGAACTGCTCGGCCGGCGTGACCACCTCGACCGGGCGGACCTCCTCGCCGGTCACTCCGGCGCGACGTCGTAGGCCCGCATCCAGCGGTCCACTTCCACCAGCGGCAGCAGCAGGTGGAGCGTGTCCGCGACGGCCATCAGGGGGCCCCTGCGTGCCCCGAGACGTCGGATCGCCCCGGCGTCCAGCAGGCCGGCCAGGGGGGAGCCCGGGTCGGACAGCAACGCGTCGAGTTCGGCCCGGACCCGCTCCCCGTACGCGGGCGCGAAGGTCGCGGGGTAGGCGCTCTTGCGGCGGTCGAGCACCTCGGCGGGCAGCAGGCCGGCGACGGCGGCGCGCAGCACGCTCTTCTCGCGGCCGTCCCCGGTCTTCATCTTCCAGGGCACGTTCCAGACGTACTCCAGGAGCCGGTGGTCGCAGAAGGGCACCCGCACCTCCAGGCCGACGGCCATGCTCATCCGGTCCTTGCGGTCCAGGAGGTAGGTGAGCGGGCCCTGGAGGCTGAGGTACAGCACCTCGCGCATGCGGGCCTCGAGCCCCGTCTCGCCGTCCAGGCGGGGCGCGCGGGCGAGGAGGGTGGCGTAGCGGTCGTGTTCGTCGTCCTCCGGCCGCACCCGGGCGCGGACGTCCGGGGCCAGGCAGTCGGTGAGGCGGGGGCCGTTGCCCAGCCACGGGAAGGTGTCCCCCCGGACGGTGGCGGGGTCGAAGAACCATGGGTAGCCGCCGAACACCTCGTCCGCCGCCTCCCCGGACAGCGCGACGGTGAAGCGCTCCCGGACGCGTGCGAACAGGAGGTACATCGAGGCGTCGAACTGGCCCAGGCTCGGCAGGTCGCGCGCGGCGAGCGCGGCCGGTACGGCGTCCGGCAGCCGGGCGGGGTCGATCAGCACCTCGATGTGCTCGGTGCCGATGTGCCGGGCGGCGGCGTGGGCGTACGGCGCGTCGCGTTCCGGTCGCAGGGGAGTGGGCCGGAAGTCCGAGTCGGCGTCCTCGAACTCCATGGAGTAGGAGGTGAGCCCGGGGTTGCCGACGGCCGCGAGCGCGGTGAGCGCGCTGGAGTCGAGACCGCCGGACAGCAGGGTGCAGCGGGGGACGTCGGCGACCATCTGTTCCGAGACGATGCGGGTCAGCAGGTCGCGGACGCGGGCGACGGTCGTGGCCTCGTCGTCGGTGTGCTCGTGGGCGACGAGCCGCCAGTACGGGGAGGTGTGCACCCCGGAGCGGTCGACCCGGACGAGATGGCCGGGCGGGACCTGGTACAGGTCGCTCAGCGGGGTCTCCCCGGGCATCAGCAGCCGGGGGTTGAACAGGACGGGCAGCGCCTCGAGCCGGGTCCGCGCGCGGAACAGCGGGTTGGCGAGTACGGCCTTGGGCTCCGAGGCGAACAGCACGCCGCCCGGCCGCGGGTGGTAGTAGAGGGGCTTGACGCCGAGCCGGTCGCGGACGAGCAGCAGCTCCTCGCGCTCGGCGTCCCAGATGCCCAGCGCGTACATCCCGACGAGGTGGTCGACGAAGCCGGCCCCCCACTCCAGGTAGGCGCGCAGGACCACCTCGGTGTCGGACTCGGTGGTGAACCGGTGCCCGCGCGAGGTCAGCACCCGCCGGAGCTCACGGTAGTTGTAGACCTCACCGCTGTAGGTGAGGACGACGGGCGGGCGGTCCGGGGCGCGGACGGCCTCCATCGGCTGGCGACCGCCGTCGAGGTCGAGCACCGAGAGCCTGCGGTGGCCGATCGCCGCGTGCGGGGAGAGCCAGGTTCCGGAGGCGTCGGGACCGCGCCGGCCGAGGGTGGCGGTCATGGCCTCGACGGTCGGCCGCTCCAGCCTGAGGTCCCGGGTGAAGTCGACCCAGCCCGTGATACCGCACATGGCACTCCCGTCAGGAAATCGTCGAGATCGACCCGAGTGGCGCCCACGACACCGCTGGTCTCCCAGCGCAGGTCCGTCCGCGGCGCCCGGTGGCTGTCGTGGAAGTACGTGGCACGCAGCCCGCCCCGCTCCTGCGCCAGAACGGGATTGGCGACGAGGAAATCCCGCACGGCGGGAGTGTCCCGGCGCACCCAGAGCCACAACCGCTTGCCCGTGAAGTGCGTCGCGGGCGGCGCCACGTGCGGGTGCAGCTTGCGTTTGAACTGGACGATGCCCTTGCTGAGGAAGGGCTCGGCGCCGGACAGGTCGACCCGGCGCAGCCCTTCCCGCTGCGCCCACTCCAGGATGGCGACGTACAGCGCGATGTACGTGCCGGAGCGGTAACGCTCCTCGGAGCCGTCGAGCACCCCGGCCAGCCGCAGGACGAGCGTGCCGGGCTCCAGCCTGCACAGCATCCCGGCGACCCGCTCGCCCCGCTCGCGCAGGAAGAAGAGCACACCGTGCCGGAAGAGGCTCTGCCAGGCGGTCTCCCGCGGCACGGAGCGGGTGGCCGCGCCGTGTCTGCGGAGCATGGTCGGGCGGTGCATGCGGTCGTAGAAGAAGGCGAAGTCCTCCCTGGTGGTGCCCACTTCGAGAGTACGGGCGAGAGTCCGCTGCTCGCGCTGGTACTGCTGGCGGGACTTGCGGGAGAGACGGGCCGGGACGGCCGTGCGGTCGGTGTCCAGGGGCACCACCAGACCGATGCGGAAGGGGGCGACGACCGTGGGCTGCCGGGCCGGCGGCCGGAACGTGCGTTTCGCCGGGCAGCCCACGGCGAGCAGGTCCGCCTCCGGCACACCGTGGGCGGCGAGCCGCGCCCAGGTGGTGCGCCGCTCCTCCCGCAGCGCGGTGGGGCCGCGCCGCTGCTCCAGGAAGGGCAGTATGTGGTCGAGCCCGGCGTCGAGTCCGGCGTACGCGACGGTGAGCGTGCCGTCCTCGGGGTACGAGACCGTCACCCTGGGGCGGAGGGTGGTGAGCGTGTCGACGGCGTGGTGCAGCCGCACCAGCCGCGGGTCGGTGCTGTTGTGCCAGCGGTAGCGCCCTTCCGCGGCCACGCTCATGCGCCGACCGAGGCGGTGAGCACCTTCGCCAGCTCCTGTGCGGTGCGTACGGGTTCGGTGTGCTCGACGGCGAGCGGGGGAACCGTCTCGTCGGTGTAGTAGCCGGACGCGTGGGCGACGATCCGGGTGCCGGGCGGGACCAGGCCGCGTTCGCGGGCGATCAGGATGCCGGTGAGCACCTTGATCAGGGACCATTCGCGGATGCGCGCGGGGTCGTCGTCGATGGTCACGCCCGCCCCGGCGGCGAGGTCCCGGACCCGGTCCAGCCGGTCGAGGCACTCACGGCGGGACACCACGACTCCGCCGCCGCCGTGGCGCGCTATCAGCGGATCGATGTCGCGGGAGGTGACCGGCCTCTTGGTGTAGAAGGTGGGGTCGAGGACCTCGGCCGGGTCGTCCGTGACGGCGGGGAACGCCGGGTCGCCGCTCTGGCGCCACAGCGCGGCGGCGGGGTCGTGGGTGTAGCGGGGCACTTCCCTGCCGAGGGTGCTGACGACCATGTCGGCCGTCGCGAGTTGCTGGACGAGGAAGAATCCCGGGTGCCGGGCGGGAGCCGGCAGGCCCGGGTACAGGCCGTCGGTGAGCACCTGGTGGCCGAGGTGGTAGCCGAGCAGTCCGTATCCGCTGGAGACCGCGTGCGCGTGCCAGCGGGGCGGGGAGTCCGGGAGGAGCGGCAGGAGTTCGGCCTCGGCGAAGGCGCGTACGGAGTCGGCCACCCGGTAGTTGTCCAGGTCGAGGGTGTACCAGCAGCGGAACCCGGTGCCGGCCAGGGCCTCCTCGGCGTACTGGTCGACGACCTCCCTGGCGAGGTCCTTCACCCCGGCCGGGGTGTCGACGTCGGCCAGGGCCACCGGGTTGGCCGCGCGCAGGGCGGAGTCCTCGGACAGCGGGCCGCCGCGCAGCTTGGCCGTCGACGCGGCGGGCGCGACCATCACCACGCGGAGTTCCTCGGGGCGGGCGAATCCGGTGGCGTAGGCCCGGGCGACGGCGTCGCGCAGGGCACTGCCCTTGTTGCCGGAGGTGGGGGTGAGGAAGACGATGCGCTCACCGGTGCGCCGGATGTGGTCCACGGCACGGGCGACCATGGTCAGCGAGGCGAAGGTCTTGGTGGTACGGGTGCCGGGGCTGCGCATCAGGTCCAGCAGGTACAGGTCCTCGGTGAGCCGGGTGAGGGCGACGTCGGTGACGTCGGTGAAACGGCGGGACACCTCGTCGGGTTCCGGCAGCGCCAGCGGCACCGGCAGAGGCGCGGAGGCATCCCGCAGTGCCGTCAGGCGCCGTGCGGCGGCCTGGAGGCCGGCGTGGTGGCGGGCCAGTGCGTTGCGCACGGTGCCGATGTGTTCCGGGTGGGCGTCGGACACGGGGGCTTACCCTTCTGTTCGGTTCTGACGCGCCCGCAGCGCGGGCAGGATGTCGGTGGCGACTCGCTCGAGGACGCAGAGGTCGGCCTGGTGCGGCGGCTCCGTCCGGGGGAAGGGGACGACCAGGTCGGTCACGCCCAGTTCGGCGTAGCGCCCCGCGAGTTCGGCGAACGCGCCGGCCGATCGCAGCGCGGAGTGCGTGCGGTCGCCGTGGTAGACGAGCCGCGCGACCCCGGCCGGGTCGCGGCCGACCCGCGCGCACGCCTCGTCGAACCGCTCCAACTGACCCCGCACGACGGCCGAGTCCACGGTGGCGGCGCGCAGCCCCGGGTGCGGCGAGGTGCCGTTGGTGATCCAGATGTCAGCGTGGCGGGCCGCCGTGCGCATGGCGCGCGGCCCGGTGGCGGCGACGGCGAGCGGCAGTCGCGGGCGCTGCCGGCAGCCGGGATGCATCCGGGCCCCGTCGGCGCGGTAGAAGCGGCCTTCGAAGTCCGTGACGTCCTGCCGCAGCAGACGGTCGGTGAGGTCGGTGAACTCGGCGAAGCGGGCCGTCCGGGTGGGCGCGTCCATCGCCGGCTCGCCGAGCACCCGGGCGTCGGGACCGTCCACTCCGGCGCCCAGGCCGAGGATCATCCGCCCCTCGGAGAGGTCGTCCAGGGCGACGGCCTCCTTGGCGAGGGTGACCGGGTGCCGGTAGTTGGGTGTGCAGACGAGGGTGCCCAGCCGCAGGGTCCGGGTCGCTCCGGCCGCCGCCGCGAGGGTGGGCAGGGCGGCGAACCAGGGGCGGTCCATCAGGTCCCGCCACGCGATGTGGTCGTGCGTCCAGGCGTGGTCGAAGCCCATCTCCTCGGCCATGCGCCAGTACGGGGCGGACACGCTCCAGGACTCGGCCGGGAGGATCAGCACTCCGACGCGCATCACCGCCTCCGGTCCGTCATGTGTCCTCCCCCGGTACCGCCAGGGCCTCGATCTCCGCCGCGTCCAGCATGCGGATCTCCTCGATGACCGCGTCCTCGACGGCCCGGGCCAGCCGGCGCACGGTCGCCTCGCGGAACACCAGACTCACCGGCAGCCGTACCTGGAACTCGGTGAGGATCCGGGTGGCGACGCGCGCGGCGGCCAGCGAGTTGCCGCCCAGCTCCGTGAACTCGTCGTCGACCCCGACCCGTTCGACGCCGAGCACCTCGGCGAAGACCGCGCACAGGATGCGTTCCTGGTCGTTGCCCGGGGCGGTGTACGGCGTGCCGGGTTCCCGGCCGCCGGGTGTGGGCAGTGCCGCCCGGTCGACCTTGCCGTTCTGGTTGAGCGGCAGGCGGTCCAGCCGCTGGATCGTCGCCGGGACCAGGTAGTCGGGCAGCCGTTCCGCCAAGTAGGCGCGCAGCGCCGCGGAGTCCGCGGAGCCGGCCGCGTAGCCGTCCAGCCGCCACGACCCGTCCGGGGTGGTGCGCGCGACCACCGCGGCCTCGCGCACCTCCGGGTGCCCGGCGAGGACCGCTTCGGCCTCGGCGGGTTCCACCCGGAAGCCGCGCACCTTGACCTGGTCGTCGTACCGGCCGAGGAACTCCAGGCCGGCGGCGGTGCGGCGGGCCCGGTCGCCGGTGCGGTACATCCGGGAGCCGGGCCGGCCGGCGAAGGGGTCGGGAACGAACCGCTCGGCGGTCGGCCCGGGCTGCCCGACGTAGCCGCGGGCGACGCCACGCCCGCCGATGTACACCTCGCCCTCGTCGACGGGGCGCAGCCGCTCGTCGAGGAGATGGACCGTCACATTCGGGATGGGACCGCCCAGGGCGGGAGCGGCGGCCCAGTCCGCCGGTCGCCCCGGCAGGGGGTTGGCCGTCGCCTGGTGGGTCTCCGAGGGCCCGTACTGGTTCTCCAGCGCCGCCCCGGTCTCGGTGAGGAACCGGCGCACCTCGTCGGTGACCCGCAGCACCTCGCCCGCCGCGATCACCTCGCGCAGGGCGAGCCGGGGGCGGCCGGGCCGGCTCAGGTGGGCGTCGGCGAGCTGCCGCAGGAAGCTCGGCGACAGGTAGAGCCGTTCGACCCGTTCACGTTCCAGCAGGTCCAGCAGCAGGAAGGGGTCCGTGCGCCGTTCCTCCTCCACCGTGACGAGGCGGCCGCCGGCGAGCAGGGTGCCGAAGATCTCCTGGAGGGACATGTCGAATCCCAGCGAGCAGAACTGGGCGCAGACGCGGGGGCCGGGGACGCGCATGGCCCAGTCGGCGACGTTCTCGATCGTCCGTGACGACAGGCCGATGCCCTTGGGGCGTCCCGTCGAGCCCGAGGTGAAGATCACGCAGAGCAGGCCGTCGGGTGACGAGGGGCGCTCGGGCGCGGTGGCCGGCAGGGCGTCGGTCTCGGGGCCGGGCAGCAGGGCCGGCACGCCGAACCCGGCCGCGCCCAGGACGAGCCGGGCACCGGAGACGGCGACCATGTACTCCAGCCTGTCGTGCGGGTGCGCCCGGTCGAGCGGCAGGTAGACCCCACCGGCCTTCATGATCGCCAGCAGTCCGGTGATCGCCTCCCGGCCGCGCGGGAGGTGCGATCCGACGACCGCCTCGTTCCCGATGCCGTGCGCCCGCAACCCGTGGGCCAGCCGGTTCGCCCCTTCGTCCAGTTCGCGGTACGTGGTGCGGTGGCCGTCGTCGACGAGGGCGACGGCGTCAGGGGTGAGCGCCACCTGCCGATGGAAGCGGTCAACGAGGTCCATCGGTGCCCTCCCGTGGTGGGGTGCCGAGGCGGCCCATCAGTGCGGCCAGTTCGCCGTGCAGGCCCCGGCGGCTGCGCGCGAACGCGTCGGAGACGCGGGTGCGTCGTTCGGGCGACTGGTCCTGGCTCAGCTTGAACATCCCGTCGACGGAGGCGATGTCGATCTCGAACGCGCCGACCCCCGGCAGCAACCGGTCGAAGTAGCCCAGCGACGACCGCATGTCCCAGCCCGTGCCCTGTTCTCGCTCGTACGTCGCCACGGTGGCCCGGACGATCTCCAGGGTGCGTTCCGGGGACTCGATGCGGCGCAGCGTGCCCTGCACGTGGACGGCGGTGAAGTTCCACGTCGGCGCGGCGGGCTCGGCGCGGTAGACGGTCGGTGAGACGTAGCCGTGGGGCCCCTGGAAGACCAGGACCGCCTCCGAGGTCCCGGCCAGCCCCTCCCAGTGCGGGTTGGCCCGGTTGAGGTGGCCGTACATCCGGGTGCCGACCAGGTCGGCCGGCGTCTCCCCGGCCCCCTCGACGTCGGCCTCCAGGAGGGCCGGCAGATGGGTGACGTACGGCCGGCGCGGGCCGTGGGTGACGAGGGTGGCGAGGGGGAAGCCTCGGATCAGCTCGGTGATCCAGCCGGGTTCCGGTGGTGCGAACGCCTCAGGTACGAACACGGTCGGCCGCCCTTCCGCGTGCCACCGAGTCGACGATCTCGCCGGCCCGTACGGCGGCCGTCGACAGGAGTGACGAGGAGATGCCATGGGTGTGCTCGGTCCCGCCTTGCAGGTAGATCCCGCAGCGGACGTGCTCGCCGGTGGTCACGCGGTAGTCGCGCTCGACCCGGAACCGGCCGTCGTCGGTGCGCGCGCACAACCCTGCCGTCTCGCCGAGGATCGCCGCCGGGTCCATCGGCTCGTACCCGGTGGCGCAGACGACGACGTCGACCTCCAGGTCGTGCTGCCGTCCGTCGAGGAGCGTCTCGACGGTCAGCAGGGCGTGGTCGGGTTTGGTCACCACGTGCGCCATCCGCGCCATGTGGTGGATGCGCAGCCGGGAGTCGCCCCGGACGCGCTCGGCGTAGACCCGGCGGTACAGGTCCTCGATGAGCTCCAGGTCGACCACCGAGTAGTTGGTGTTGGAGTGGTAGGCGTAGAACATCTCCTTGACCGCGGCGGGAGCCCGGTGGAAGTCGTCCACGGCGCCCGGGTCGAAGACCCGGTTGGCGAAGGGCGAGTCGTCCGCCGGGCTGTAGCCGTAGCGGGTGAACACGGCGTGGACCTCGGCGTCGGGGAACCGGTCGTGGAGATGGGCGGTCACCTCGGCGCCGGACTGTCCGGCCCCGACCACCGCGAACCGCCGCGCGTCCCCGGCCGAGGGCAGCCTGTCGAGCAGTTCGGAGCTGTGCCAGACGCGGTCGGAACCCTCGACGCCCGGGGGCAGGACGGGGGAGATGCCGGCGCCGATCACCAGGTTGCGGGTGCGCCGCACCACGAGTTCGCCCGGGGCGTCCGGACGGCGGCCCACGACGTCGAGGTACTCCACGTCTCCGCCGGCGGGCACCGGCCGGACGTCGACGACCTCGACGCCGTACTCCACCTGGTCGGCGACCTGGGTGGCGGCCCATTCGAGGTAGTCGTGGAACTCGATCCGCGTCGGGAAGAACGTCTTGTGGTTGACGAAGTCCACCAGCCGTTCCCGCTCGTGCAGATAGGTGAGAAAGGTGAACCGGCTGGCGGGATTGCGCAGCGTGGCCAGGTCCTTCAGGAAGCTGACCTGCATGGTGGCGCCGTCGAGCAGCATACCGCGGTGCCAGCCGAAGGCCGGTTTGCGCTCCAGGAAACCGACGGTGAGCGGGTCCCCCTCCGGCAGGGCCTCCCGGTGTTCGCGGGCGGCGACGGCGAGCGCCAGGTTGGACGGTCCGAAGCCGACCGCGAGCAGGTCGTAGACCTCCGGTCGGGTGCTGGGGGCGAAAGCCACACTGATCCTTTCGACGCGATGCGGTCAGGCATCGACTTCCGAACGACTGGTCTCGGTCACCGGGCGGCCTGCGCCGGCCGCGCGCACCTCGTCCGCCAGCGCCCGTACGGTCTGGGAGCGGAACAGCACGCGCAGCGGCAACGTGACACCCAGCTCGCGGTTGACCCGGAGCACGACCTGGGGGATCAGCAGGGAGTGGCCGCCCAGGTCGAAGAAGTTGTCCCGGATCCCGAAGTCCGCGCGCCCCAGGACCTCCTGCCACACCGCGACGATCCGGCGGTCCGTCTCGTCCCGGGGCGGGGCCGGTCCGTCGGCCTCGAAGCGGGGCTCCGGCAGGGCCTTGCGGTCGACCTTTCCGGTCGAGGTGGACGGCAGCCGGTCCAGGACGAGACAGGCATGGGGCACCATGTGGTCCGGCAGCCGGGTGCGCAGGAAGTCCAGCAGTGCGTCCGCGTCGGGGGCGGGCTCGCCGGCCGGCGGTGACACGTAGGCCGCCAGCCGCACCCCGGCGTCCGTCGCGCGGGCCGTGACGGCGGCCCGCGCGACGGACGGGTGGTCGCGCAGGGCGCCCTCGATCTCGCCCGGTTCGACGCGGTAGCCGTGGATCTTGATCTGGAAGTCGGCGCGGCCCAGGAACTCCAGGGTCCCGTCCGGGCGCCACCGCCCCCGGTCCCCCGTCCGGTACATCCGCCCGCCCGGCCGGTCCATGAACGGGTCGGGCAGGAAGGAGGCGGCCGTCGCCCCGGGCCTGCCGAGGTAGCCGCGCGCGAGCTGCCCGCCGCCGACGTACAGGTCGCCGGGGACGTTGACGGGGACCCTCCGCAGCCGCTCGTCGAGCACGTGGATCTTCCCCCCGGAGACCGGGGAGCCGATGGACGGCGTGGTCGGCCAGCGGTCCTGCGGTGCGGTCAGGCGCAGCGCCGTCACCACGTTGACCTCGGTGGACCCCCACTGGTTGTCGAGGACCACGCCGTCGCCCAGAGCCGTGCACATGGCGCGCAGGTGGTCGCTCACCGTCAGCCGGTCGCCGGTCGTGACGACTTCCCTGACGCTCGCGACGTCCCGGGGACGGCGCCGGGCGTGCCCGGCGAGTTCCTCGAGGACGGCGCCGGGCAGCAGCACCGTGCCGACGGCATGGCGCCGGATGAGTTCGGCCAGGGCGGAAACGTCGAAGCGGTCGGACTCCTCGGCCATCACCGCGCAGCCGCCGGCCCACCAGGTGGAGAGGAACTCGTAGCTGCACACGTCCGAGGTGATCGGGAAGTACTGGAGCACGGGCCCGTCGAGCCGGTAACGGCGCTCAGTCCAGCGCATCAGCCGGGCCGTCGGGCCGTGGTCCATCACCACCGCCTTGGGCCGTCCGGTGGAACCGGAGGTGTGGACGACGTACAGGGCGTTGGCGGGGCCGGCGGCGAGAGGCGGATCCGCGGCGGAGGCACCCGACAGCTGCTTGACGGTCAGTGCGGGCACGGGCCGGCCCGTCGGGGCGTCCGGCTCCACCACGACGCACGCCGCTCCGGCGTCCTCGGCGAGGAAGGCCAGGCGGTCCGGGGGCTGCTGGGGGTCCAGGGTCACGTACGCGGCACCGGACTTGGCGATGCCGAGCAGTGCCAGGGGCAGGTCCGCGGTGCGGCCCAGACACAGGCCGACGCGGGACTCGACGCCGATGCCCCGGGCCCGCAGGCCCTCGGCGACGCCGTTGGCCCGCGCGTTGAGCTCCCCGTACGTCAGCCGCTCGCCACCGCAGATCACGGCGAGGGCGTCGGGGTGCCGGCGCGCGCGCTCCTCGAACCGCTCGACGACGGTCGGTTCGGCGCGGTGGTGGCCGGCGGCGGCCGTCACGCGCGTGCTCCCTGCCGTGCGTCCCCGACCGGGGTGAACGTCACCGGGATCGCGGCCGGGCCGCGCAGCATCGGGCCGAAGCTCCACACGACGTCCTCCACCGGCACGGTCAGCCGCACGTCACCGAGCGCCTCGAAGAGCAGCCGGAGGGCGATC
Source organism: Streptomyces sp. 63XJN7_1_ISO-PGPR-S23-121 (assembly GCF_056173025.1). Classification (NCBI taxonomy): domain Bacteria; kingdom Bacillati; phylum Actinomycetota; class Actinomycetes; order Kitasatosporales; family Streptomycetaceae; genus Streptomyces; species Streptomyces sp. 63XJN7_1_ISO-PGPR-S23-121. The sequence goes on from NZ_CM149653.1 coordinate 2,513,959, forward strand.
TCCGCCTCGGCACGTCCCAGGTGCGCTCCCAGACAGAAGTGGGTGCCGTGCCCGAAGGCCAGGTGGCCGCCCCGGGGCCGTTCCATGTCGAAGACGTCCGGGTCGTCGAAGCGGGCCGGATCGCGGTTGGCGGCGGCGAAGGACATCAGGACCGTGCCGCCCCTGGGCACGGGCACGTCCCCGATGACGAGGTCCTCGAGGGCGTAGCGGTTGGTGGACACCTGGATGACCGAGTCGTGGCGCAGCAGTTCCTCGACCACGTCGGCCCAGCGTGCGGGATCCGCCATGGCCTTCGCCCGCTGTGCGGGGTGCTGGAGCATCCGGACGATGCCGGCCGACACCAGCGGAACGGTCGTGGTGTGCCCGGCTCCCAGCACGGCGGTGACCATGCCGCGCAGTTCGGACTCGTCACGCAGCCCTCCGTCGTCGAGGGCGCGCAGGAGCGCGGTGGTCACATCGTCACCGGGGTGGACGCGCTTGTACTCCAGGATGCGGGTGACGTACGCGTCGATGAACTCGGCGGCTTCGGGATCCGGCTCCCGGGCCGCGGCGGCCCACCAGAACCGGTCCATGAACAGGACGGGGTCGACGCGCTGTTCCGGGGGGACGCCGAGGATCTCGTGGATCACGGCCACGGGCACGACCAGACCGTACTCGGCCATGAGATCGGCCCGTCCGTGCCCGGCCAGGCCGGCGATCGCCTCCCGGCAGATCCGATCGATCGTGGGGCGCAGCGCGTCGACGGCGGTGAGGCTGAAGGCGGGGTTGACCACCCGGCGCATCCGGCCGTGGTCCGGCGGGTCGGAGTCCAGGACGCTGCGTTCGGCAGGTGCCGAGGGATCGGCGCCCGCGGCGTTGCGCGGGTCGGAGCTGAGCCGGGAGTCGAGCAGTCCGGCGCGCACGAGCTCGTAGGAGGTGACGAAGCAGGTGGACTCCTCGGCCGTGTCGCCGCCCATCGGGCAGGCCGGCGCGTTCGCCCGCAGCCATCGGTAGTTGGGATACGGATCCGGGTCAGCGGGATAGCCCTTCATCGGAACGCCCTCCTCGTCGGTTCGGGCTCTCTGCGCATCCCGCGCTCCGCCGAATTCATCGGGGGCTGCGGGGTGCCGAAACGTCGCACCTGTCCAGCGGATCGAAGTACGTCAGAGGCGTGGTGACGTGGGGTGCTGGGATTCCTGACCCTGCACGTCAACTGTTTATTGATCACCGACCCCGAGAGTGTGGATCAGTGCCTGAAGGGTTGTCAAGGTATTACCGGAGCGCGCTTACCCGACGCTTAACCGGGATGGCGGGAACAAGTCATGATCCCGACCGCAGGTGCCGGCGGGGACGGTGATCCATCTTCCGGCGAAGCGCTCTGAGCTGCGAAATCGTGCACGACAAGCATCGGGGGATGGCGGAACTTTCTAGACAACATGCGGACACGCTGTTGACGCTGCTGCTGCAAACTGACCAGACTTCCGAGGTCGTCAGAACCCCATACTCGACCGAGCCGATCGATGGCAGTCGACGGCAGGAAGCCGGCCGCATCGGCCGCTCGGCGATTTCCGTACAAGGCGGCCCGACGCCATTCCGCCCCGAAACTGAGAAGCGCGAGTCTTCAGTCAAGTTCACGGCAGGCGAGTGCTATTCCCATTCTTCGCCCTGCGGTCTTGGCGTGCCATTTTCGAGAGGTCCGGAATCATCTTTCTGGGAGTTTCCACCTTGCTGAGAAAGCGCTGCCCGAACGGCCTGTCCCGTGACGCGTCGCGCGCCGGGGAGAGGACATGAAGGACAACCGAGAGGAGCTTCTGCGCCGCCGCCTGGCCGGGCGGGCGGGCAGTGCCGGCTCCATGGCGACGGCCCGGCGAGCACAGCGCCCCGCACTCTCCTTCGGGCAGCGCAGGATCTGGTTCATCGACCGGCTCCAGCCCGGCAGTGCGGCCTACACCGTCCCGCTGGCCCACCGGCTGCGGGGTGAGCTGGCCCGCCGGTCACTGGAGAAGGCGCTCACCGCGGTGGTACGGCGTCACGAGGCACTGCGCACCCGTTTCCCGGCCGCGGAGGGGGAGCCGTACCAGCTCGTCGAGGAAAAGGATCCCGTCCTGCGGTTCGAGGACCTGAGCGAATTGGGCGATCCCGAGACGCGGGCCCGGGAAATGGTCGCCGCCGAGGTGGACAGCGCCTTCGACCTCGCCGCCGGTCCGCTGCTGCGGGCCCGGCTGCTGCGCCTGGCGCCTGCCGACCACGTCCTGCTGGTCACCGTCCACCACATCGTCTTCGACGGGTGGTCGCTGAGCGTTTTCACCGGCGAGTTGTCCGCGTGCTACTCGGCACTGCGCGCCGGCCTGACCCCGGACCTTCCGGAACTGCCCGTGCAGTACGCGGACTTCGCCGCCTGGCAGCACGCACACCTCACCCCCGAACGGCTACGGGGCCATCTGGAGCATTGGCGCACGGAGCTCGACGGAGCACCGACCGTGCTGGAACTGCCCGGTGACCGCCCTCGGCCCGGGGCGCCGTCCCACCACGCCGGCGCGGTGCCCCTCGTGGTGCCCGCCGGGATCGCGGAACGACTGCGGGAGGTGGCCCGCGCTCGGTCGGCCAGCCTGTTCGTGGTGATGCTGGCCGCCTACCAGGCGGTGCTGAGCCGTCACACCTCGATGACCGACCTGCTGGTCGGCGTGCCCGTGGCCGGGCGCGACCGCCGGGAGTCGGAGAACCTGATCGGGTTCTTCGCCCACACGCTGCCGCTGCGGGCCCGCCTCGACGACGACCCCGCGTTCTCCGACCTGGTCGCCCGGGTCCGCGAAACGGTCCTGGAGGCGATGTCCCACCAGGAACTGCCCTTCGAGCAGCTGGTCGAGCACCTGGTGCCGGCCCGGGAACTCGGCCGCAATCCGCTGGTCCAGGTGCTGTTCAACCTGCTGACGCCGGAGACGGGGGTAGCGTCCGACGCCCTGCGGCTCGCGGGGCTGGACGTCACCGAGTTCGCCGGAGAGGCGGTCAGCACCCGGTTCGACCTGGAGTTCCACGTCTACGACCAGGGCGCCCAGCTCACGGCCAGGATCATCTACCCGACCGACCTGTTCGACCGCACCACGATGGTCTGGTTCGCCGAACACCTGCTGAACTTCGTCACCGCGGTGGCGGCGGACCCATCGGTCCGCATCTTCGACGTTCCCCTCGTCACGGACGACGAACTGGAACTGATGGCGCGGTGGAACGCCCGGAGCGACCTCGTGTGAGGCCCGGGCCGGTCGCCGCTCCCACCCCGTACGACCACGCGTACGACGCCCGATACGAACCTCTCCTGACGGATTTCTGACCACCCCCGGAGCGCCCCCCCTTCCGGACGAACACATCGGAGGACAGATGGATCAGCGTGTCGTGGTGAACCACGAGGAGCAGTACTCGATCTGGCCCGTGGACCAGGAACTGCCGGCCGGCTGGACCGACGTCGGCTTCTCCGGCTCCAGGGACGAATGTCTCGCCCACATCGGCGAGGTGTGGACCGACATCACTCCGCTCAGCGTGCGCCGGTCCCTCGGCCGCTGACCCGCTGTCCCCCCGCAGTGCACACGAACCTGGAGGCCGCATGACCGCCGAACGCCCCCGGCTCTCCCCGGAGCAGGCCGCGCTGCTCGCCCGGCGCCTGCGGGGTGGGCAACGCACCCAGGGCGCCGGACCGGAACTCGCCCCCAGGCCGCCGGGGACCCCCACCGAGCTGTCCCTCGCCCAGATGCGGCTGTGGTTCCTGGACCAGCTCCAGCCCGGCGCCATCGCCTACGTCATGCCCGACACCACCTACCGGCTGCGCGGCCCGCTCGACACCGACGCGCTGGAGGAGGCGCTGCACGCCGTGACCGTCCGGCACGCGGTGCTGCGCAGCCGCTTCGAGACCGTCGACGGGCAGCCCCGCGTGCTGTTCGACGAGCCCGGGCGGATCGGGCTCGACGTGCTGGACGTCTCCGGCGCGCCGGATCCCCACGCCGCGGTGCGGGCCTTCGTCCGTGACGCCGCCCGCACTCCGTTCGACCTCGACACCGGCCCGCTGCTGCGCCCCACGCTGCTGCGGCTCGGACCCGACGACCACGTGCTCCAGGTGACCGTGCACCACAGCGTCTTCGACGGGCTGTCCATCGGGGTGTTCGAGGCCGACCTGAGCACGGCCTACCGTTCGGCCCTGTCGGGCGCCGCCCCGCGATGGCCCGAACTGAGCGTGGACTACGCGGACTTCGCGGCATGGCAGCGCGAGGCGCTGTCGAAGGAGGCGACCGCGGACCACCTCGCCTACTGGCGGGAGCGGCTGGCGGGCGCCCCTCCGGCGCTGGAACTGCCCACCGACCGCCCGAGGCCCCCGGTGCCGTCCCACCGCGGCCGGACCGTGTCCTTCACCGTGCCGGCCCCCGTCGCCGACGCACTGCGCCGAATCTCCCGGCGCGGGCGTGCCACCCTGTTCATGACCACGCTCGCGGCCTACCAGGTGCTCCTCGGCCGGTACGCCCGCACCGACGACATCGTGATCGGCTGCCCGACCAGCGGGCGGGACCGGCCGGAGCTGGAGGCCCTGGTCGGCTTCTTCGTCAACTCCCTCCCGCTGCGCACCACCGTGGACCCGGCACGGCCCTTCGCCGAGTTGCTGGACGAGGTGCGGGACACCGTCCTGGACGCGTTCGCCCACCAGGAGCTGCCGTTCGACCGGATCGTCGAGGAGATCGCCCCGCCGCGCGAGACCGGCCGCAACCCCATCACCCAGATCTGGTTCGACCTGTTCACCCCCGGTTGCCGGCTCGCACTCGGCGAGGCCGTCGCCGAGAAGTTCCCGGCGCAGTGGTACTCCACCCGTTTCGATCTCGAACTGCACATGGTCGAGCACGACGACGGCAGCCTCGGCGGGCACCTGGTGTACGCGGTCGACCTGTTCGACCGCACCACCGCCGAGCGCATGGCCGAGCACTACGTCACGCTCCTGTCCGACGTCGCCGGCGACCCGCTGCGCCCGCTGGGCGAACTGACCATGTCCCCTCCGGCCGAGCTGGACCTGCTGCTGCGCGGCTGGCAGGACACCTCCGTGGACGTCGGCACCGGCACCACGGTCGTCGACGAGTTCGAGAAGCAGGTCGCCCGGACCCCCGACGCGACCGCGCTGGTGCGGGGGGACGAACACCTCACCTACTGGCAGCTCAACTCGAGGGCCAACCAGATCGCCTGGCACCTGCGGGAGGGGGGCGTCGGCCCGGAGACGGTGGTCGGCCTGCTGCTGCCCCGCGGCGTCGAACTGATCGCCGCCCTGCTCGGGGTGCTCAAGGCGGGCGGCGCGTACCTGCCGCTGGACCCCCAGCACCCGCAGGACCGCATCGCCTTCATGCTCGGCGACGCCGGGGCCCGGCAGGCCGTCGTCGCCCCCGGACTCGTGGACCGCCTCCCGCCGGACGTCACCGCCGTCGAGCCGCCCGCCCCGGACGGCCGTCCGCGCACCGACCCGCCGCGCGACACCACGGCCGACAACCTGATCTACGTCATCTACACCTCGGGGTCCACGGGCCGGCCGAAGGGCGTGGCCATGACGCATCGCCCCCTGCTGAACCTGCTGCACTGGCAGCTCGACCGGGCCCGGGTGGCCGGCCCGACGCTGCAGTTCTCGGCCATCAACTTCGACATCTCGTTCCAGGAGCTCTTCTCCACCTGGCTGGCCGGCGGTTCGGTCGTCCTCCTCGCCGAGGACGACCGGCGCGACCCCGACCGGCTCCTCGACACCATGCTGCACGGGGGCGTGCGCCGGCTGTTCTGCCCCCCGATGGTCCTGGAGCAGATCGCGCAGGCCGCGGGCGGGCGCGAGCAGCTGCCGCCCCTCACCGACGTGCACACGGCGGGCGAGCAGCTCCACCTCAGCGCCGAGATCACGGACCTGCTCGACCGGCTGCCGGACGTGCGGCTGGACAACCAGTACGGACCCACCGAGGCACACGTCATCACGGCGCACCTGCTGACGGGCGACCCGCTGGACTGGCCGGCGGACCCGCCCGTGGGCGACCCGATCGCCAACACCCGCGTCCACGTCCTCGACGAGCGCATGCGTCCCGTGCCGGTCGGCATCCCGGGCGAGGTGTACGTGGGCGGCGCCTGCCTGGCCCGCGGGTATCTCAACCGGCCCGGGCTCACCGCGGACCGGTTCCTACCGGACCCCTTCGCGACCGTCCCGGGCGAGCGCCTCTACCGCACCGGCGACCTGGCCCGCCGGCTGGAGGACGGCACGCTGCGGTTCCTCGGCCGGGCCGACGACCAGGTCAAGATCCGCGGTTACCGGATCGAGCCGGGGGAGATCGCCGCCCTGCTCGGCGAACACCCCGAGGTCGCCGAGGCCGCCGTGGTGCCGATCGAACTGGTACGCGGTGACCTGCGGCTGGCGGCCTACGTGGTGCCCGCGGCCGGGGCGCGGCCCGACGTGACGAGACTCCGCGCCCACCTGGAGGGGTCGCTCCCCGACTACATGGTGCCCAGCTATGTGGTGACGCTGCCGAAGCTGCCACTGACCGGCCCCGGCAAACTCGACCGCAAGGCCCTTCCGCTGCCGGACCGGGAGTCCGGCGTGGCGGAGAACTACGCCGCGCCCCGTGACGAACGGGAGGCCGCCATGGCCCGGATCTGGGCCGAGGCGACCGGCCTGGAGCGGATCGGGGTGCACGACGACTTCTTCGACCTGGGCGGTCACTCGCTGCTGGCCACCCGGGTCACGGCCCGGGTGAGCAAGGTGTTCGGGGTAGCCCTGCCGCTGCGCGCGATCTTCACCCATCGCACGGTCGCGCGGCTGACCGCCGCGCTCGGCGGCGCCGTGCCGTTCACCCGGAGCGCCCCGGTGCCGCGTCCGCCCGGCGAGGAGCCGCGACTCTCCTTCGCCCAGCAGCGGCTGTGGTTCCTGGACCGGCTGCAGCCGCACTCGATCGCGTACGTCATGCCGGACACCACGTACCGGATCCGGGGTCCCCTGGACGTCCCGGCGCTGGAGCGGGCGCTGCGGTCGGTGCTGGACCGGCACGCGGTGCTGCGCGCCCGCTTCGAGGACGCGGACGGCAAGCCCCGGATCGCCTACGCCGACAGCGCGGACATCGCCGTCGGGCGGCTGGACCTGAGCGACGCGGCCGATCCGCTGCGGGCCGCGCTGGAGTTCACCGAGCGCAGCGCGCACACGCCGTTCGACCTGGCCCGCGGCCCGCTCGTCCGCCCGGCCGTGCTGCGGCTGGGGGAGGGCGACCACGTCCTCCAGGTGACCGTGCACCACTCGGTCTTCGACGGTGTCTCCATCCACCTGTTCGAGGAGGAGCTGACTCGCGCGTACCGGGCGGCGACGACGGACGGCGCGCCGGCCCCGGCACCGCTCCAGGTGGATTACGCCGACTTCGCCGCCTGGCAGCGCCGGGCCCTGACGGACGAGGTGGCCGACGCGCACGCGGCGTACTGGCGGCGGAAACTGGACGGCGCTCCGCCCGCGCTGGAGCTGCCCACCGACTTCCCGCGTCCGTTGCAGCCGACGTACCGGGCGGGCACCATCCGGTTCGCCCTCCCGGAGGAGGTCGTCAGCCGGCTGAGGGAGATCGCCCGGGCCCGCGAGGCCACGCTGTTCATGGTCACGGCGGCGGCGTACCAACTGCTGCTCGGCCGCCACACCGGCAGCGACGACGTGGTGATCGGCTGCCCGGCCACCGGGCGGAACCGGCCCGAACTGGAGCCCCTGATCGGCCTCTTCGTCAACTCACTGCCCCTGCGCACCGACCTCACGGGCGCGCCGGCCTTCGGGGAACTGCTGGACCGGGTGCGCGAGACCACCCTGGACGCGTTCGCTCACCAGGACCTGCCGTTCGAGCGGCTGGTCGAGGAGGTGGCCCCGCCGCGCGACATCGGGCGCAACCCGATCGTGCAGGCGTGGTTCGACCTGTTCACCCCGGGGTGCCGGCTGCGCGTCGAGGGAGCCGCGACCGAACGGCTCGTCCCCGACTGGACCACGACCAGGTTCGACGTCGAACTGCGCCTCGCCGAGGAGGACGACGGCGGCCTGTCGGGCGAACTGGTCTACGCGAGCGACCTGTTCGAACGCTCGACCATGGAGGTGTTCGCGGAGCAGTACGCGGCCCTGGTCGCCTCGGTCGCCGAGGCCCCCGGTCTGCCGGTGAGCGAGCTCGCCGCGGTCGCTCCGGGCGAGCGCGAGCGGCTGCTGACCGACTTCAACGACAGTGCGCTGACCGGCGTCGATCCCCGGGCCACCGTGGTCGGCCGGTTCGCGGAACAGGCGCGCCGCACCCCGGACGCGCCGGCGTTGATCGCCCACGGCAGCCGGTGGACGTACCGCGAGATCGACGAGCGGGCCGAACGCATGGCCGCGGCGCTGCGCGGGCGCGGCATCGGCGTGGAGTCCCGGGTCGCGGTCTGTCTGCCGCGCACGGCGGACCTCCCCGTCACCCTCCTCGCGGTGGCCAGGGCGGGCGCGGCCTACGTCCCGCTCGACCCCGAGCACCCGGCACAGCGGCTGCGGCTGCTCGTGGCGGACTCCGGCGCCGCGCTGGTCGTCACCTCGCGCACATCCGGCACCGACTGGCCGGCGCCCGTCGTGACCGTGGCCGACCTCGACGTGCCGGCCGACACGGCCCACCCGCACACCACGGCCGAGGCGCACGCCGGGCCGCACGTCGCGGGACCGGCGAACGCGCTGTACGTCGTCCACACCTCGGGGTCGACCGGACGGCCCAAGGGCGTGGTGATGCACCACGGGCCGACGGCGCGCCTGATGCACTGGGCCGCGCGGCGGTACGCGTCCGCGCCCGTCGCCCTCCAGTACTTCCCGGTCACCTCGGACGTGTGCAGCTACGAGCTGTGGTCGACCTGGTGGACCGGGGGCACGGTGGTGCTCGCCGACGAGCGCGACCGGTTCGACGCCGCACGGCTGGCCGCGCTGATCGAGACCCACCGGATCACCACCGTCCTGGTGCCCGGCACGGTGCTGAACGAGCTGGCCGCGCACCACCCCGAGCGACTCGGGACCCTGACGGAGGTCGTCACCACCGGCGACCGGCTGGTCGTCACCGACGCGATCCGCGCCCTGGGCGTGCGCGTGGACAACCAGTGGGGCTCCACCGAGGTGAACGTGGTCACCGCGGGCCGGCTGAGCCCGCCGGCGGCGGACTGGCCCTCGCTGCCCGGCATCGGCGCCCCTGTCTCCGAGGCGCGGATCTACGTGCTGGACGACCGGATGCGTCCCGTGCCCACCCGGGTGCCCGGCCATCTGTACGTCGGTGGTCCGCCCCTGGCCCGGGGCTACCTCGGACGCCCCGGCCTGACCGCCGCGTCCTTCCTGCCCGACCCGTTCGCGACCGAGCCGGGCGCGCGCATGTACCGGACGGGCGACCGGGGCCGGTGGCGGCCCGACGGCACCCTGGAGTTCCTCGGCCGCGCCGACTTCCAGCTGAAGGTGCACGGCTACCGCGTGGAACCCGGGGAGATCGAGACCGCCCTGGAAGCCCATCCCCAGGTCGCCCGCGCCGCCGTCAGCGCCCCCTCCGACGGCACCGGCACCCGGCTCGTGGCCCACCTTCAGGCACCGGGCGTCGACGTCGGGGCGCTGCGGGACTGGCTGGGGGAGCGGCTGCCCGCGCACCTGACGCCGCAGGACTTCGTCGTGCTCGACGCGCTCCCGACCACGGCCACCGGCAAGATCGACCGGGGTGCGCTTCCCGCGCCGGAGCGGAGCCCGTCGGACACCGCGCCGCGCCACGACGTCGACGAGCGGATCGCCGGGATCTGGGGGGAGCTGCTCGGCCACCGGGACTTCGGGATCCACGACGACTTCTTCGCCCTGGGCGGCCACTCGCTGCTGTGCGTCGAGGTGCTCCATCGCGTCGGCCGTCTCTTCGACGTCGACCTGGCGCTGCGCGTGATGTTCACCCACCGCACGGTGGCCCGGCTCGCGGACGCCGTGGCGGCGGCCAGGGCGTCGCACCGCGCCGCGCCGGCCCCGGGGCGCTCCGGCGGGCCCCATGTGCCCTCGTTCGCCCAGCGGCGCCTGTGGTTCCTGGAGCGGCTCCAGCCGGGACTGCCGGCCTACCTGGTGCCCTTCGCCCACCGGCTGCGTGGGCCGCTCGACGTCGACGCGCTGCGCCGGGCCTTCTCCGGCGTCCTGGAACGGCACGAGGCGCTGCGCGGCCGGTTCCACGAGGACGACGGCGAACCGGTCGTGGTGCCCGGGCCGGCGGTGCCGCTCGACGTCGTCGACCTGGACGGCGCGGCCGATCCGGTGCGGGCGGCCGAGGAGCACGTGTCCCGCGACGCGGTCACGCCGTTCGACCTGGCCGGCGGCCCGCTGATCCGGGCGACGCTCCTGCGGCTGGCCCCGGACGACCACGTCCTGTCGGTGGTCGTGCACCACGCGGTGTTCGACGGCCTGTCCCGGCAGATCTTCGCCCGTGAGCTGGCGGCCGCCTACCAGGGGCACGAACTGCCCGGACTGCCCGTGCGGTACGCCGACGTCGCGGCCCGGCAGCACGAGGACCTCGCCGGCGACGCCTACGCCGAGCACGCCGCCCACTGGCGCAAGGCCCTGGCGGACGCGCCCCCGGCCCTGGAACTGCCCACCGCCCGGCCGCGCCCGCCCGTACCGTCCTACCGCGGCTCCGTGGTCGGGTTCACCGTGGAGCGCGAGACCGCGCGGGGCCTGCGCGAGCTGGCCCGGTCCCGCGCGGCCACGCCGTTCATGACGGCGCTCGCCGCCTTCCAGGTGGTGCTGGGCCGCTCCGCCGGTGTGGACGACGTCGTGGTCGGCTGCCCCGTGGCCGGCCGCCACCGACCGGGCACGGACCGGCTCATCGGCTTCTTCGTGAACCTGCTGCCGCTGCGTGCCGACCTGTCGGCCGACCCGGACTTCGGCGAACTGCTGGACCGGGTCCGCGAGGACACGCTGGAGGCGTTCGTCCACCAGGACCTGCCGTTCGAGCAGCTCGTGGAGGAACTGGCACCGCCCCGCGACCTCGGCCGCAACCCGATCGTCCAGGTGTGCTTCCAGCTGTTCGACGGGGACGCACCCGACGGGCTCGCCCTGCCGGGTCTGGCCGTCTCGTCGTTCGACGGCCCGGGCACGGTCACCCGGTTCGACCTCGAGATGCACCTGACCGCACGCGCGGACGGCACGCTGGCCGGAGAACTCGTCTACGCGACGTCCCTGTTCGACGAGGCCACGATGCGACGGCTGGCCGAGCACTACACGACCCTGCTGACCGCGGTCGTGCGTACGCCCGACGCGCGCGTCCGCTCCCTGCCCATGGTCGGTGCCGCCGAACGCGACCTGGTCGTGCGCACACGGAACCGGACCCGTTCCGGGGGCCCGGCGGACGCGGAGGCCCTGGGCGCGACGATCGCCGAGGCGTTCGAACGGCAGGCGGCACGCACCCCGGACGCGCCCGCCCTGGTGCACGGCGCCGAGCGGCTGACGTACGCACGGCTCGACGAGCGCGCCGGCCGGGTCGCCGGGCTGCTCGCGCCCCACGGCCCCGAAGAGGTCGTCGCGGTGCTGCTGCCCCGGGGCGTGGACCTGGTGGTGTCGCTGCTGGGAGTGCTGAAGGCCGGTGCGGCCTACCTTCCCGTGGACCCGGACCTGCCGGCGGAGCGCATCGGCTTCATGCTCGCGGACGCCGGCGCGGTGACGGTGCTGACCGTTCCCGGACTGGCGCACCTGGTGCATGGCACGCGGCCCACGACGCTGCTGCGGACGGACGGGCCGGCGGCGAACCCGGCGCGCCGCGCGGCCGGCGGGCTCCACGCGGCGTACGTCCTGTACACGTCCGGCTCGACCGGACGTCCCAAGGGCGTCGTGGTGACCCACACCTCGCTGCTCAACCTCGTCCGGTGGCACCTCGACACCTACGCCCTCGGGCCCGGCGACACGGTCAGCCAGACCGCCAGCCCGTCCTTCGACGCGGCGGGCTGGGAGATCTGGCCGGCCCTGCTGTCCGGAGCCTGTCTGGACGTCCCGGACGACGAGACCGTGGGCTCACCGGAATCCCTCGCCGGCCACTTCGCCCGGGCGGGGACGACGATCGCCTTCGCCCCCACACCGCTCGCGGAGGCCCTCCTGGACCTGCCGGCGGCGCGCGGCACCGCCCTGCGGGCGCTGCTGACCGGCGGCGACGTGCTGCGGCCCCGGCCGGACGCGGACGGCGGCCTCCCGGTGGTCAACCACTACGGACCCACCGAGAACACGGTGGTGGCGACGGCGACCGGGCCGCTCACCGCGCCCTGGGAGCTGCCGCCCATCGGATCGCCCATCGCCGGCGTCACCGCGTACGTGCTGGACGAGGCCCTGTGCCCGGTGGGCGTCGGCGTGCCCGGCGAGCTGTACCTGGGGGGTGCGGGTGTCGCCCGGGGCTACGCCGGCAACCCGGCCCTCACCGCGGAACGGTTCGTGCCGGACCGGTTCGGCGGGGAGCCGGGCGCCCGGTTGTACCGGACGGGCGACGTGGCGCTGTGGCTGGAGGACGGTGGCCTGCGGTTCCTCGGCCGGGCCGACGACCAGATCGCGATCCGCAGCTACCGCGTCGAACCCGGCGAGATCGAGGCCGCGCTGCTCGCCCATCCCCGGGTGGGCGGAGCGGCGGTGGCCGCCGCGCAGTCGCCGAACGGACGGCAACTCGTGGGATACGTCGTCCCGGCCGGCGAGGCGCCCGGCCCCGGCGAACTGCGCGCCCACCTCGCCGCCGTGCTGCCCCGTCACATGGTGCCGTCGGCCTTCGTGTTCCTCGCGGAACTCCCCCTGACGGTGAGCGACAAGGTCGACCGGCGGGCCCTGCCCGAGCCGGAGTGGACGGGCGGCGAGGCGGTCCGTCCGCGCACCGCGACCGAGGAGGCCGTCGCCGGCATCTGGGCCGAAGTGCTCGCCGTCCACGACGTCGGCGTCCACGACGACTTCTTCGACCGGGGCGGGCACTCGCTGCTGGCCACGAAGGTGATCACCCGGATCGACGAGGCGTTCGGCGTGCGGCTGCCGCTCCGGGCGCTGTTCGAGCACCGCACCGTCGCCGAGCTCTCCGACGTGGTCGAGGCGGCCGTGCGCGCCGAGATCGACGCCATGTCGGAGGAGGAGGTCGCCGAGGAACTGCGGTGAGCGTCCGACCGACCAGCCCGTCCGCTGCCCGGAACTGGGGTCATTGATGGAGACGACATTCGCGGCGATGCCGCAACGCTACGCAGTACCGTACTCACCCGTCGGAAGCAGGCTGGACGAGAGCGACGTCGCGGCCGTGCGCGAGGTGATGCTCTCGGAGTCCACCCTGTCCCAGGGGCTGGTCCGGGAGCGGTTCGAGGCGGCGTTCGCCGAGCACATCGGAGTGCGGCACGCGCTGTCGGTGACCAGCGGCACGGTCGCCCTGGAGCTGGCGATCCACCTGCTGGACCTGATGCCGGGCGACGAGGTGATCACCACCCCGCAGACCTACCAGGCCACCGTCCAGCCGCTCCTCGACCGCGACGTGCGGGTCCGGTTCGCCGACATCGACCCGGCGACGGCGAACATCGACCCGCAGCGCGTCGCCGAGCTGGTCACGCCCCGCACCCGGGCGATCGTCCTGGTGCACTACGGCGGTCTGCCCGCCGACATGGACACGCTGATGAACGTGGCGCGCGAGCACGACCTGGTCGTCGTGGAGGACGCCGCCCACGCGCTGGGCAGCGTCCTGCACGGCCGCAGACCCGGCGGCATAGGCCACCTCGGCTGCTTCAGCTTCCACTCCAGCAAGAACATCACCACCCTCGGCGAGGGCGGGATGATCACCACCGACCGGGACGACTGGGCCGAGCGGTTGCGGCGTGTGCGGGGCAACGAGGCCGACATGGTGCTGACGCCCCGGCACGGAGGATTAGCCGGGAGGAGCGGTCCGCCGCCCGGCGCGCTCTACCCGGGCGAGGCGTACACGCACGACTGCCTGCGTTTCCGGCGCGCCGGCACCAACGCGACCCTGAGCGAGGCCGCCGCGGCCGTGGGCCTCGTGCAGCTCGGGAAGCTGCCCGGGCTGGTCGCGCGCCGGCAGGCCGTCGCCGCGCGGTTGACGGCGGAGCTGGCCGAGTCCGACCCGGTGCGCGTCCCGGCCGTGCCGGCCGGCGTCGAGCACGCCTTCCACCTGTTCACCTTCTCGGTCGATCCCGCGCGCGTCGACCGGGACGAGCTGGTCCGCTGCCTCGCCGCCCAGGGCGTCGAAACGTATCTGCGGTACTTCCCGCTGCACCTGTTGCCGGAGTGGCGGGCCCGAGGACACGGCCACGGCGAGTGCCCGGCGGCCGAACGGTCCTGGTTCCTGGAGCACATGAACCTGCCCTGCCACCCCGGGCTGTCCGACACCCAGGTCGAGTTGCTGGCGACCGCGCTCGGCTGCGCCCTCACCAAGGTCACCCGCAGGTGACACACCGAGGACCGACGAAGGGACATGCCATGGCAGCATCCACACCCGTCCACTACGACATCGTGGTCGTCGGCGGCGGCCCGGTCGGGCTCGCCGCGGCCGAGGCCGGTGCCCGCCGGGGGCACACGGTGCTGGTCCTGGAGCAGTACGACATCCTGCACGAGCACGGCAGTTCCGGCGGCGCCGAACGGCAGTGGCGGCTGCAGTACGCGCAGGAGGACCTGGCGCGGCTCACCCTGGAGACCCTCCCGCTGTGGACGCGGCTGGAGCAGGCCGGCGGACGCCGACTGGTGCACCGCACCGGCAGCCTGTGGTTCGGCGACACGGCCACCTCCACCAACGAGGGACAGGTGAAGGCGGCCGTGGAGGTCCTCGAGCGGATCGGCGTGCCGTACGAGTGGCTGACGGCCAAGGAGATCGAGCGGCGCTACCGGTTCGCCCGGCTGCCGGGGCACTACGAGGGGTTCTTCCAGCCGGACGGCGGCATGGTCGACGTGCGGGCCACCCTGTGGCTGCTGTACGAGCAGGCACGCGCGGCCGGCGCCCACGTCCGGGACCGGGAGCCGGTCCTGGAACTCGCCCCCGACGACGACGGCGTCACCGTGCGCGGTGAGCACGGCGTCTACCGCGCCGACCACGTGATCGTCGCCGCCGGCGCCTTCTCCGCGCCCCTGCTGCGACCGCTCGGCATGCACTTCGACGTCGAGCTGTACGAGATGTCCACGGCGTACTTCCGCAGCGTCGACCCGGACTTCGACTACCCGACCTGGTTCGCCTTCCAGCGGCCCACCGAGGAGGACACCAACCTCTTCTACGGCTTCGGCCGGCTGCCGTGGGCGACGGGCGACCTGGTCAGGGTGGCGCCCGACTTCGAGGTCGACGCGTTCGAGGACGCGTACGCGGCCGGCCGCACGGCCGATCCCGGTCACGTGAAGCGCACCGCGGACTGGGTCGCCGAGCACATGCCGGCGCTCGACCCGACTCCGCTGCACCCTGACACCTGTCTGATCGCCCTGCCGAAGGACCCGGCCCGCCAGTTCTACTTCGGCCACGCGCCCGACACCGTTCCCGGCGCCCGGCGCCTGGTCGTGCACGGCGCCGGCTGGGGCTTCAAGTACATCCCGCTGCTGGGCCGGGCCTGCGTGGAACTAGCGCTCGACGGACGCACCGGCTACGACCTCTCCCGCTTCGCCTTCTGAGGCTCCCGTTCCGGGCCCCGCCCCGAACCCCACCCTCCGCCCTGCGAAAGGACCCACGGCAATGTTGCGTGTCATCAACGGCGAGACCGTCCGGTCGCTCTACTCGGGCGCCGACGCGCTGCCCGCCATGGAGCGCGCGTTGACCGCGTTCAGCGACGGCTCGGCCTACCAGCACCCGCGGATCACCATCGAGCCGCCCGGCCACGGGGGCATGGCGCTGCTGATGCCCGCCGCGTCCGGGGACACCCTCGGACTGAAGCTGCTCAGCATGTTCCCCCGGGCGGCCGAGAAGGGCCTCGCCAACGTCCAGGGCCTGGTCATCCTGGTGGATGCCGTGCACGGTGAGCCGCTGGCGCTGATCGACGGCATCTCGGTCACCGAGATCCGGACCGCGGCCGTGACCGCCCTGGCCACCGACCGGCTGGCCCGGCAGGACGCCACGACGCTCGGCGTGATCGGCGCCGGCGTGCAGGCCCGCGGACATCTGCAGGCCCTGGCCGAGGTGCGGCCGTGGAAGCGGGTGCGCCTCTACAGCCGTACCGCCGGGCGCGCGCGTGAGCTGGTCGACTGGGCGCGCGGCACGGGACTGCCCGCCGAGGTGGTGGACTCCGCCTCCGCCGCGACCGAGGGCGCCGACGTGATCTGCACCGTCACCTCCGCGTGCGCACCGGTGCTGGCCGACGCCGACGTCTCCGGCGAGGGCGTCCACATCAACGCCGTCGGGGCGTTCGGGCCGACCTGCCGCGAGCTGCCCTCCGAACTCGTCACCCGCGCCCGGATCTTCGTCGACAGCCGGCAGGCCGCGCTGGCCGAGGCCGGTGACCTGATGATCCCCGTCCAGGAGGGCGTCATCGACGAGAAGGCCGTCCAGGGCGAGCTCGGCGAAGTGCTCGCGGGGGCCGCGGGACGGATCGGCGACGAACTGACCGTCTTCAAGTCGCTGGGCCTGCCGATCGAGGACGTGGTGGCCTGCGCGGAGATCTACCGACGTGCCGTCGAACGCGACGCCGGGGACGTGCTCCGCTTCCCCTGAGCCCGAAAGGCATATCCATGACACCACCGCGCACTCTCTCCCTGCTTCCCCGCGCGCCCCGCTCCGGTGCCCGCCGCAGACCCTTGCTGTGCCTGCCGTACGCGGGCGGCGGAAGCCGGTCGTACGACAGCTGGCAGCATCTGCTGCCGCAGGCCGTGGACGCGCAGACGCTGCGGCTGCCCGGGCGCGAGAGCCGGGCCGCCGATCCGGTGCCCGGCGATCTGCGTGCCCTCGCGGGGGAGATCGCCGACGAACTCGGCCCCCACCTCAACGGGCCGTTCGCCCTGTTCGGGCACAGCATGGGCGCGATCCTGGCCTACGAACTCGCCCAGCACCTGCGGGCCCGGTTCGGCCTCGCCCCGCACTGCCTGTTCGTCTCCGGCAGCCGGCCGCCGGACCGGCTGGTCACGGGCCGGCAGTACTCGCGGATGGACGACGGGACGTTGCGCGCGGCGCTCGAGGCCATGGGCGGCACGGACCCCGAGGTGCTCGCCGACCCGGAGCTGTGGCACCTGGTCGAGCCGGTCATCCGCGCGGATCTGATCATGAGCGACCACTACACGCACCGTCAGGCCGAACCGTTGTCCTGCCCCGTCGTCGCCTACGGATCCAAGGAGGACGTCGATCTGGACCGGGAGTCCCTGGAGGCGTGGCGGGCCCGCACCACCGGCCCGTTCACCTCCCGCGTCTTCCCCGGTGACCACTTCTACTTCCGCCGGTGGCCCGAGGGTCTCGTCATGGACCTGAGCAACCGGCTCCACGAGCACGTGATCGAGGTGGACGGATGACGGCCGCGACCGCGACGGGATCGCTCGCGCAGCGGCTGGCGCACGACCTGGCCACCGACTTCGGGCCGTTCCACGGCACACCGTGCGGCATCCTCGCCCCCCTCTACCGGGCCCTGGAGGAACGGCCGGGGCTGCTCACCGTGGCGCGCGAGGACAACGCCGTCGGGCTGGCGGCGGGGGCCGCGCTGGCCGGGGCCTCCCCGGTGGTGCTGATGCAGAACTCCGGCCTGGGGCAGTCGGTCAACGCCCTGGCCTCGCTCGTCGTCCCGTACGGGATCCCCATGCTGCTGGTCGTGAGCCTGCGCGGGGTGGATCCCGACCCGACCCCGGAGAACACCGCGATGGGACGCCTCACCGAACCGCTGCTGGCCTCGCTCGGCATCGAGTGCTCGACGCTGACCGACCCGGTCGAACTGGGCCGGCTGCGGCACGTCGTGCACGTCGAACGCCGGACAGCGGCCCTTCTCGTCCCCCCGCCGGCCTTCGGGTGGCGGGCATGAACAAGACCGAGGCCGTCGCCGCCGTTCTGGCGGCCACCACGACGGAGCCGATCGTCTACACCACCGGGTACGCCTGCCGCATCGCACGGCATCTCGACGACCGGCCCAGTCACTTCTACATGACGGGCTCCATGGGCCTGGCCTCGTCCATCGGCATCGGCATCGCGCGCCGCACCCGCCGTACGACCGTCGTGGTCGACGGGGACGGCAGCGTGCTGATGAATCCGGTCGGCCTGGCGACCGCGGGCGCGCTGCCCGACCTTCCGTTGGCGCACATCGTCCTGGACGACGGGTGCTACGCCTCCACCGGCGGACAGGCCGTGCCGTCCCGGCGTGCCGATCTGCGTGCCTGGGCCATGGCGTGCGGCTACGCCCGGGCGGTCGGGACCGACGACGCGGCGCGGTTCGCCGGCCTGGTGCGCGCCGCGGTCGCGCGGTGCACGGCGCCGGTGCTGGTACTGGCCCGGCTCACGTCGGCCGACCAGCCCGTGCCCGGGCGGGTCGAGGAGGACCTGGCGGAGCACGCCCGCCGCTTCGGCCGCCACCTGGCGCCGCGCGGCTGAAGCGGGCGGCCGCGTGTGCCGCTCCCCGCCGGGGACACGCCCGCACGGTGGAGACACCTGACCGAAACCGTCCACCGGCACACTCCTGTGCGCACGGTGTGATCCGTATCCTTGCGCGCATCCGGGGTGCCGCCCGCCGCACCAATCGCCTCGCACAGGGCGCATGTTGGCGCGCGCACCCGTACAACGAGCAAGGGGAACACATGAGTTGGGGTCCAGGTCGCGTGCTGCGCGACCGCAACGTCGCGTTCTACTTCAGTGGCGTGGTGATCTCGAGCTTCGGCAGCTCGGCGATGGCCCTCGCGGCCGGCGTATGGGCCAAGGCGCTGACGGGGTCGGACAGTCTGGCCGCCCTGACGACGTTCTGCGTGTGGGCCCCGATGCTGTTCGGCCCGGTCATCGGCACGATCGCCGACAGGTTCCGCAGGCGGCCGCTGCTGATCTGGTCGCACCTGGCCATGGCCGCCCTGCTGCCCGCCCTCGTCGTGGTCGACTCCGAGGACCGGGTGTGGATCCTGTTCACCGTCCTGATCGTGTACGGCATCAGTACCGTGCTGATGGACGCCGCCGAGGCCGCGATGGTCGCTTCCGCGGTGCCCGAGGAGTTACGCGGCGACTTCAACGGCCTGCGCCTGACGGCCAACGAGGGCATGAAGCTCCTCGCCCCGCTGCTGGGCGCGGGCCTGTTCGTCCAGTTCGGCGGTCCGGCCGTGGCCCTGCTCGACGCGGTGACGTTCGCCCTGGCGGCCCTCACGTTCACCCTGATGCGGGTCCGCGAACCCCGGCCCACGCGCTCGCGGGAGCAGCCGTGGAGCGCCCAGATCTCCGAGGGCGTCCGCTTCCTGCGCCGGCACCCCGTCCTGTGGCGCCTGGTCCTGGCCGGCGCCGTCACCATGGGCATGGCCGGCATCAACGGCGCCTCGGTGTACGCCGTGGTGGATTCCGGTCTGCACCGCGAGCCCGCCTTCGCCGGCGTGCTCTACGCCGTGCAGGGCGCGGGCTCCGTCCTGAGCGGCATGGTCACCGGCACCCTGCTGCGCCGCATCCCCGAACGCGTCTTCACCGCCGCGGGCATCGCCCTGTTCGCGCTCGGCGTCGCACTGCGTGCGGTGTCCTCCACGCCCGTGGTCCTGGCCGCGAGCGTCCTGATCGGTGCGGGCCTGCCGTGCGTGCTCATCGCCGCCATGACCGCCGTCCAGCGCGAGACCCCGAGCGAGCTCCTGGGACGGGTGGCGGCCACCGCCAACACGCTGCTCCTCGCGCCCAACGCCATCACCCTGGCGGTGGGTTCCGGCCTGCTCGCCCTCGTCGACCACCGGATCCTCGTCGTCGCCGCGGGCCTCGTGGCGGTCGGCGCCGCACTCGGCCTCCTGGCCGGCGGCGCCCGGGACGGCCGTGCGGAGCCCGAGCCGGAACGCGCCACGGACCTCGAGTCCGTCGAGGCGGTCAAGGCGCCGGGCGACGGCGACCGGCCCCCGTACGAGTGACACCCGCGGCCATGCCCTCGTCGCCGGCCGCGCTCCGGACCGGGCGACGAGGGGCAGCTCCCGGGCCGCCGGGAGTTCCGGCGGTGCCGGCCGTTGGAGCGGGAGGGACGGGAGCCATTAGGTTGGGACCGGCCGTGTGAGATCTCGTGAGGGATGAGAGGGTCTGACGGGTGAGCGAGACACCACCGAACACCCTGCAATACCGTTTCGACGGGCCAGAAGACGCACCTGTCCTGATCCTGGGGCCCTCGCTGGGCACCACCTGGCACAGGTTGTAGAGACCGTCCAGGGGCGTCTATGCCAGTCCACTGCGGGCATGAAATTGCAGGTCGGAGCCTCTTGGTCCGAGAGCGTCTGCCCAGTTGGTGATGGCTGTGTGATACGCGGGTGATATGGTGAGGCCCTGCCGCGGTCCGTCATGGCGGGGTCTCTGCCCGGATCCGTGAGACGTCGAAGCCGCACCGGAGCGCTCCGGTGCGGCTTCGACGTGAGGTCGAACGCGTTGGCGCGCACGATGCGGTCGGTGCCTCTAAGGGGTCCGTGTGCCTGTAACTCTCTCGGGTGCCTGATTTGCGATCGCACCCGCTTATCCGTCCGTACCGGGGTGCGTCTTTCTCCCAGCGCGACGAGACAGGCTCATGCATCTCGATTGCTACATTGCCCGAGGGGCCGACCACTTGGCCGGGCTCACACGGCCATGATGGCCATCAGAAGCGGAGTGGTAGGCTATAAAGCTTCCTCATCGAATCGGCGACCGAGCAGGACGCCGGACTCTGGGCGGGCTATCCCGCCGTGGTCCTGGCAGGGCTGCGTACCGGACGCTCCTGGAGGCATCCGAACTTCGCCCCCTTGTTGATACGGCGCGTCGAGATCATCCAAAAACCGGCTTCACGAAACGGCTGCTCGACGATTTCACGGACCTCGGTCCAGGCGCTGTCGCCGCCGAGGAGGATGCCTTGCTCCGACGACTGACCGGCAGGGGCACACCGCCGAGGTAACCGCCTACCCTCGTCGTGGCTTCGCAGCGGCTGGCCGTCCTTTCACAAGAGGGGCTTGTGGGAAACGAGCGGCTGCTGCCGGCTCCGAGTCATCGTTGCCGCGGTACGGCCGGACCGGGAGGAATCGAGGCCGTTCCGGCCATAAAGGAGGGCCTGTCTTCCGCGACGGCCCCGGCGAGTCGAGTGATCACGATCTTGCAGCCGAGTCGTGGAGGGCGGTAGCCCATGGGAGTGCGTCGTTGTCTCAGGTATGAGCCTTCTGGGGGATAACGGAGATGGTGTGACGTTCGCTCAACTGACGGATTCCTACTGGTTGGACGACGTTAGCGGTGATTGCCGCGAGAGCAGGCAGGATGTCGAGCCCGTTGGCGCCGGCCGCGTCGTGGGCCGCTGGGCCGGCTGCGTGTGGTCATGCTGCCGGTCGCGTCGGCCACGGTGAGCGCTGCGATCGTGGTGATGACCGCCGACGGCCCGCTGGACGACCTCGGCACCCGCATACGGCCGGAAGCCGGCACGCCCCCCTGCGCCGAGCAGACAAGGGACGATAGGAAGGGGGCCGGCCCGCCGCCCGTGAGGGTGGCAGGCCGACGAGGCCGCGCCGCCTCCGGTGGCAACGCCGTGGCCTGCCCACTTCGAATCGCCACTACGCGTCTTCAGCGGGTGCGTGAGTCAGACCTCTGGGGGACTGCACCGCAGTTCCGTTGCAGACCGGCTCCGCCCGACGCGTCATGTGGCCGGTCCCCGCCCCTGTTTCAGGCCAGCTTCGCGGTCAGGGTGATGGTCGTGCCGGTCAGGGCCTGGCTGACCGGGCAGTTCTTCTTGGCGTTCTCGGCGGCGGCGACAAAGGTGTCGTTGTCGAGGCCGGGGACGGTGCCCTCCACCGTGAGGTGGATGCCCTTGATGCCCTCGCCGGGCTGGAAGGTGACGTCGGCGGAGGTGGTGAGCTTGCTGGGCGGGGTGCCGGCGCCGGTCAGGCCGTGCGACAGTGCCATGGAGAAGCAGCTGGAGTGGGCGGCGGCGATCAGCTCCTCCGGGCTGGTCCTGCCGTTCGCCTGCTCGGCGCGCGACGGCCACGACACCGGCTGCTCGCCGATGCCGGACGAGTCGAAGGTGACGACGCCGTTGCCCTCGAGCAGGTTGCCTTCCCAGACGGTGTGCGCGGAGCGCGTGGTTGCCACGGTGGTTCCCTTCGTTGAGCCTTCGGCCCCTGATCGGGGCAGCGAGCCCATCGGATCACAGGAGGACGTGGCGCGGCGGCACGGTGTCCCACGGCGATACCGGCGGTCGTGCGGTGTCAGCACCGCCCGCGAACGCAGACCCTCGCCATGACGGCACGCTTCACGAAGTTGATCGTGATTTACTTCTGCGTAAGCGTTACTGCAGGCTGTGGGGGCACGTGAGTTAGTAAGGCTAAGGGGAAGAGCTCCGACAGATGATTCCTCGGTTGCTGGAGCAACCCTTTCGGGCCGGCTTGATCAGTCGCCAGGCCGGAGAAGCGTGCCCTCTCGTCTCTCCACGTCGGCTGCGTCACGCTGCGCGCATCGACCCAGCGCGTCCCGGACGACCCGTGCAGATATCGTGATCTGTCGTCATCGAGAGCCGGTACACATGCTCGTCATCGGCGCATCGCTCGGGGCGGCAGTCGAGTCGGCCGCCCGTTTCACCCGCACCGCACGCCGGTGCACCGCACGAAGGAAGCCTCTTCCATGGAGTCCGTCCGCGTTCTGCTGGTCGACGACCAGCAGATGATCCGCACCGGTTTCCGTCTCATCCTCGAATGCGAACCGGACATCGCCGTTGTCGGCGAGGCGTCCGACGGCGACTCCGCTGTCGAGCAGGTCTTCGCCCTGCGGCCGGACGTCGTCCTGATGGACGTCCGCATGCCCGGCACGGACGGTGTCGAGGCCACCCGGCGCATCGTGGAGTCCGGTGCGGAAGCCCAGGTCGTGATGTTGACCACGTTCGACCTGGATCGGCACGTCCTGGACGCTCTCAGGGCCGGAGCCGTCGGTTTCCTGCTCAAGGACGGGCCCGCACAGTCTCTGGTGGAGGCGGTACGGATGGTGGCCGCCGGTGACGCGGTCCTGTCCCCCCGTGTCACTCGGCGGCTTCTGGACCGCTTCGCCCGTCTGCCTCAGCCGGCCGTCGGGGCCGCGTCCAGGCGGCTGGAGCATCTCACGGCCCGCGAGGTCGACGTGTTGCGTGCGCTGAGTCGGGGGCTGTCCAACGAGGAGATCGCTCAGGAGTTGGACGTCAGCAAGAACACGGTCAGGACACACATCGCTCATATCCTGGAGAAGTACCATCTGCGTGACCGGGTGCAAGCGGTGATCCTGGCCTACGACGCCGGCCTGGTCACACCGGTCGGGCACGCTTCCACCGTCCGCTGACAGGCTGTTCCTCCCTGACGGCCTCCCACGAACGAGTCGTCAGCGCGGGGCGCGAGATCAGAGGCGCAACGGCGACTGCTCGGGCGGCACTTCGTACGGCACGCCCTCGCGCATACCCGTGTACCTGGTCCGGCCCCACCGGTGTACGGCGTCGACGGAGACCCCGTACGGCGCCAGACGTCCGTTCAGACGCATCACACGGGCTTGCAGCGCCCGTTTGCTCACCGGCTCCCCGGCGGTGCCGAGCAGCAGACCCAGATCGTGACAACACCACTCACGGGAAGGCAGGCTCAGAAGTTCCAACAACACCTGTTGAGAAGCCTGGTGAGGCACGACCTGCGGACGACTCCGGGACGGTGCCCGCAGGCGTTGACGCCTCGAAGAGAGATCGATCCACCTGCGTTCGGCGACGATCCGTCCGGCCAACTCCCTAGGAGGGGTGTCCCGGGGGAGCACGTTGACGGCCCCCGCACGCAGCGTGGCGACCACGTCCACGTCCCGGGGGGCCAGCACCACGACCGAGGAGATCGTGCTGAGCACGCGCACGCGCTGCTCAAGTCGGTCCGTTCCGCCGTCCTCTGACACATCGAGGACGGTCAGTCCGTCGGGCCTGCGCAGCAGCGACATGTAGGCCGGTGCGGAACCCCATGAGTGGGACAGGGCCGGCAGCACGTGGTACGGGCGCATGGTGCGCAGCAGACGGGCTGTCTTCTGCCGGCGCAGTGAGAGGACGACATCGACGGGGCAGGAGGAGGACATCGCAGTTGTGGGCATGGGCATGGGCATGGGCATGGGGGTGGGGTGGGGGTGGTACTCGTGTGGCGGGTCCGTTCCATGCTCGGCACCCCCGCGCGCCACCGGCTGCTCAAGCGGTGGTCGTCATGTGCTCACCTGTGCTCAACGGCGGCCGCCGAGGGTGCAGGGGCGACGAACTCTCCGCCCCTCGTGGGCGGCCGCTCTTGGTGATCCACGGACGCATATGCTCCTCTCGGAGTACTCCCGTCGCGGCCGCGCTCCGCGCTGTCGCGGTCAGCGGCCCGGGCGCGTCGGGCGAGACGGAGAGGCGGAGTGAGTGAGCACGCGCGGCGGCAGCCTGGGCCGGCGGTTGGAACGAGTCCGGGAGCGTTCATTCCTCGGACGCAGGCATGAGCTCCACTTCTTCCGCGCAGCGTTGCACGGAGCATCCGGCGCCGCCTGCGTTCTCTACCTGCACGGTCCGGAGGGCACGGGCAAGTCGATGCTCTTGCGCCGGTTCGCGCTGGAGGCCCGTGCCGCAGGCCGCACCGTCGTACGGGTCGACGGGCGGACCACGCCGGCGACCGCCGATGCGTTCACGCGTGCCGTACGTCCCGTCACGCGGGAGCCTGGAGCCGTTCTGCTCGTCGATTCCTTCGAGCACTGCCGGTCCTTGGAGGACTGGTTGCGTGAGGAGTGCCTACCCCGCCTCCCCTGGGGCACCGTGGTCGTCGTGGCGAGCCGCCACGAGCCTGACCCTCACTGGCCGGCCGACCCGGGCTGGACGGGGCTGCTGCGTGTACTGCCCCTCGGCGGTCTGAGCAAGCCCGATGCAGCGGCGTTCCTCCGGCAGCGAGGCGTGCTCCCTCACCTGCACGACGCCCTGCTGGAGTTCACCGGAGGGCACCCCCTGGCTCTCGCCCTGGCTGCGGAGGCGGCGGTGCGCACGGAGACCGATGGCGGTGCCGATCACGCGGATCCTCCGCTGGGCCAGGACGCCGTCGCCACTCTGCTGCGCCGCCTCGTCGGTACCCCGCCCGACGAGGCTCACCAGGCAGCCCTGGACGTGTGCGCCCAGGTCCGTGTCACTTCGGTGGCGTTGCTGCGGGCGGTCCTCGGTGACCAGGGCGAGGATCTCTTCCTCTGGCTGCGCGACCAGCCGTTCGTCCAGACCACCCGGCTCGGTGTGGCCCCCCACGCCGTCGTACGCGAGGCGCTGAGAGCCGATCTACGCTGGCGTGATCCGGCCGGATTCGCAGAACTGCACCGGAGGATCCGGGGCCACCTGCTCGAACGGACGAGGCTCGGGCCCGCTTCCCGCGTCCTCGAGACCGTGGGGGACCTGCGGTTCCTCCACCGCTCCGGGCGCTTTCTGGCAGATGCGCACGGCCGGGCGTCGGGCGGCCGGGCCGAAGAGCTGCCCCGCGCGGTCGGGCACGAGGCGACGCTGATCCGCCGGATACGCCGCCAGGAGGGACCGGAGTCGGCGCGCATGGCCGCGCACTGGCTGCGCGAGCAGCCCGAGTCCTTCCTTCTGCAACGCCTCGGACCTGGTGAGGAGGACGTCGGAGGTTCGGCGTGGTTGAGGCTCATGCCCTTCGAAGGGGAGGCGGAGGACCCGGTCGTCGCCGCCGCCTGGGCGCACACCAGGAAGCACGGTCCGGTGCGGGCCGGCGAGCACATCGCGCTGGCGCGGTTCCACGTCGGCGAGTATGGCGATCACCGTCCCTCCCCCGTGATGGACGCGTCCCTCGGGCGCATGGTGGGGGACATCATCCGCGACGACAGACTGGCCTGGGCGTTCGCCGTCCTGCGCGACGACGGCTTCTGGGACTCTCATCTGCGCCACCACGCCATGGAACCGACGGCCGGCACGGTGACCGTCGACGGCCACCGTCACCGTCTCTTCGCCTGCGACCGGCGTGCCCTGCCCGCGGTGTTGGGGGGTGCGGCGAACGCTCCCTTGCTCACCGGCGCCGCTCCTGGTCCAGCCCGCTCCGGGAAGGAATCGTGCACGGCGGCGGAGATCCTGGTGCTGGGCGAGGAGGAGTTCGCCGTCGCCGTGAAGGCCGCTCTGCGAGCCTTGCACCGGCCACGTGAGCTGGCGCTCAACCCGCTCCAGCGCAGTCGTCTCGTCCTGGCGCACGGCATGGGTCTCAAGGACGTGGTCACCAGCGCGATCGGCAGCCTGCCGCTCGAGCGCGGTGGTGACAAGGGCTACCGGGCGGCGACCGCCGCCTACGTCGAAGGGGCCTCGACGCAGGCGGCCGCCGCTCGGCGCCTGGGGCTTCCCCTCAGCACCTACCGCCGCCACCTGGCGTGGGCGACACACCGGATCACGCGGATCATGTGGGAGCACGAACTGTCCGGAACCCCGCTGCTGTCACCCGCGGACCGGCCGCGGCGTTGACTCAGGTGACCGGGAGAGCGAGGACGGTCCCGGCCTCGTCGTCGTGGGACCCGGTGCCGTCGTCGTGGGACCCGGTGCCGTCCTCGTGGCCAACGGGATCGGCGAGGACGCAGGAGCTCCGGTCGTCCGGCGGGGGCGGGCCGTACACGGACGGAAGGGGGAGGGCGGCATGCACACAGTAACCGCCTCCGGGCCGGTGACCGGTGTGCAGTGTGCCGCCCATGGCCGCGACCCGTTCCCGGATCCCGACCAGCCCGTGCCCCGCCCCCCGGTCGAAGACGTGGGCCGGTGAAGGCGCGGCCTGCTCGCCGGGGCCCGCGTCGCAGATCCTCACGGAGAGCCTGCGGCGGTCGTGCTCCCACGTCAGCGTGACGGCGGTGCGGGTGCGGCCCGCGTGCTTGAGGGTGTTGGTGAGGGCTTCCTGCACGATCCGGTAGACAGCCAGTTGCGAGCCGGCCGACAGGTCGACCGGTTCCCCGCTGATGGTGCAGTGGACCTGGAGACCGGCGGCACGTACCGACTCCAGCAGCGCCGGGATGGCGTCGATGGTGGGCTGCGGTGGCTGCTTGCTGGGGTCGGTGTCGTCCTCGTCGTCGGTGCGGAGCACGTCCAGCAGTTGCCGTAGCTCGGCGACGGTGGCCCGGCCGGTCTCCTCGATGGTGCGGTGCAGTTCGTGGGCCTTCTCGGGGTCGCGGGCCTGGACCCGGTCGGCGGCGATGGTCTGCACGACCATGAGGCTGACGTTGTGGGCGACGATGTCGTGCAGTTCCCGGGCGATGCGCGCGCGTTCCTCCATGACGGCGGCACGGGCTTTGGCGAGCTGTTCACCCTCCAGTGCCTTGGCGCGCTCCAGCGCCTGATCCTGCATAGCGGTCCGGGTTCGTACCAGCCGGCCGAGGGACCAGGCCGCGGCCGTCAGCACCGCCTCGGTCGTGCCCGCGGCAAGCCAGTGATCCGCGGGCGCCAGCACGGCTTCCGTCACGGACAGCGCCGGAACGTGGAGGAGCGCCACAAGAGCGGCGGTGCGGTGTTCGGTCCGCACGGCGGTCAGGAACAGAGCCGTCGCGGCGCACAGGTAGGTGGGGCTGATCGCGGTCCCCTGCGGCCCCACCAGGTGGGGCACGTAACGCAGCGCCTGAAGGATGCTGCAGGCGACCGCGACAACCACGAGGCTCGCCAGCGGGAACCGGTGATGAACGGTAATGGGCGCACCACAGACCAGGATGAGCGCGACCCACCAGCCGCCCGGCGCGTTGTGCAGGGCCTCGCTCGCAGGGACCAGGGAGGGCAGGGCCAGGCACCAGCCTGTCAGGAGAACGCCCAGGGCCAGGTCGGTCAGGGCGGGGGGCAGACGGCGGCGCGGCCACGAGTTCAGTGCGCTCATGACGGTCCACGGTAGACCGCGCCGGCCGGCAGCGGCCCGCCGGGACAGCGGAAGACGGCGTACCCCTCGTCCGTGGGTCAGCGCGAGCACGGACAGTCCGGATGTCTGTGCAAAAGCGTCCGGGTGCACGTACTCGTTCTCCAGGACGAGCAGGAGAGCGACCTCGTCCGGTCGGCCGATCCGCGAGTTCGCCTCGAAGGCGGAGCTCGCGGACGACCGGGACGGTTGGACTGGAGGGGTTGACCGATCCCTTCGCAGAGGAGTTCCGGTGAGTCCGGGACCAGTCCCTACCCGAGCCGACCCAGTGAGCGGCAGCAACGCCACGGACCCCGCCGGCTCCTGTGGTGGCGGTCTGCTCGGCGAGCACGTGGCCGCCGCACGTGCCCGGGCCTTCGTCGGCAGGGCGGCCGAGCGGGACGCGTTCCGAGCGGCGCTGGCGGGAGAAGCCGAAGCCCGTCCCGTCCTCTTCGTGCACGGGCCCGGCGGTATCGGTAAGTCCGCCCTGCTGCACCGCCTGTCCTTGGACGCGACCGCCGCCGGCAGGACGGTGGTGTGGGTGGACGGTGCGAGGACACCGGCGGACGCCTGCGGTCGCCTGGATGTGTTCCGTGATGTCCTTGACGATCCCGCAACAGTCCTGTTGGTCGATTCCCTGGAGCGGTGCACCGGGCTGGAGGCGTGGCTGCGCGAGAGCTTCCTGCCCGACGTACCGAGTGATGCGGTCGTGGTCATGGCGTCAAGAACCCCGCCGCAGCTCGGCTGGAGAACCGATCCCGGCTGGGCCGCCTGCGCCCGGTCGATGAAGTTGCCCGCGCTCAGTGCGGAGGAGACCAATAGGGTCCTGGGCGACCAGGACGTGCCGCCGCCCCTGAACGTGTGCGTGCGGGAGTTCGCGGGCGGCAATCCCCTGGCTCTGTCCCTGGTCGCGGCCGCCGCCCGCACAGGTGGGGAAGCAGGGTGGTCCATGGACGGGGGCGTCTCCCGACGGCTGACCGCGGTCCTGTTCCACCGTCTCGTCGGCGGCCTTCCCACCGAGCAGCACCGACGGACTCTGCAGGTGACCGCCCGGGCGGGGACCGTCACGGAGGAGTTGCTGCGCGCCGAACTCGGCGCCGGCGCGGCGGCCCGGTCGTTCGCGTGGCTGCGTGCGCAGCCCTGGGTGACGGCCGTCGGATGCGGCCTGCTGCTGGACGAGGCGGTACGCAACACGGTCGCGCACGACGCCAGATGGAACGACCCCGACGGGTTCGCCGCTCTGCACGAGCGCCTGCACGACCATCTGGTGGAGCAGATACGCACCGTGCCTTTCGGCCGCGCCCTGGACGCTGCGGCAGCCCTGCACCGCCTGTACCGGGACATCACGGTGCTGCCACCCGCTCATGAGTGGACCGCGCGGGACAGTCACGAGGATGAGGCGTGCAGACCTGTGGACGAGGCCGTCGTGCTCGGCCTGATCGCGGACTGCGAGGGGCCGGACTCCGCGGAGAACGCACGGTTCTGGCTGCGTCACCAGCCGGAGGCGTTCAGGGTCCGGCGGCCAGTCCCGTACGGCCCACCGCGAGCCTGTTCGGCCTGGCTGAGGCTGACGGCGTATGAAGGGGAGACAGCGGATCCCGTGGTCGCCGCTGTCTGGGACCACGTCCGGCGGCACGGGCCACTGCGGGCGAACGAGCGGATTTCGGTGGCCCGCTTCCACGCCGGCCCGCAAGAGCGACGGGACGCCTCATCGGCCGTGGCGCTGTCGCTGCGGTGCCTCGTCGCGGAGACCGTGCGGACCGGCGGACCGGCCTGGGTGTTCTTCGTGCTCCGGGACGACGGCGACGGCGTCTGGGACGGGGCGCTGCGCCGGCACGGGCTGCTTCCCACGGAGCACCGCTGGGACGTCGGTGGTCTTCCCCAGCGTCTCTTCGCCCGTGACGTGCGGGTCTTCCCCACTTCCGACTGGCTGCGCGGGCTGCTGCGCTCCGTGGCGGGTGAGGGCGACGGCCGCGACCCCTGTCATCGGGTGAACGGTGCCGGCCTCGTCCGCACGGACGAGGCGCGGACGCCGGCGGGTGCACTGTCCGAGCGGGAGTTCGCCGACGCCGTGCACGCGGGACTGCGTGCGTTGCGGCGGCCGTCGGAGCTCGCGCTGAATCCGTTGCGGCGTAGCCGGGTGGCTGCCGTAGGCGGTGCAGACCTGGCGTCCGTGCTCCAACAGGCCGTCTACGAGCTGGCCGAGGAGCAAGGCGGGCACGGACCGCACCAGGCCGCGGTGACCGCGTTCGTCGAAGGGACGGCCACGCACCGGGCAGCGGCCGAACGACTGGGTGTGTCACTGAGCACCTACCGCCGTCATCTCAGGACTGCGGTCGAGCGCGTCTCGGCTCGTCTGTGGCATGAGGAGGTGTACGCGTCCGGTGTGCCGGACGGGTACACCTCCTCCGTGGGCGACCGGGAACAGAGCCGCGTGGACCGCTGACGCACGAGGGCGGCAGCCGGAAGGGCGGCACCCTCGTGCGGGTCTATGCTTCGCGGACTAGGTGCAATTCCTCCTGGTGGCCGAGATCGCAGCGGATTCCGCGCGAAAGGATCGGCTCATGGATCGCATGCATGTTCTCGTCGCCCTGATCGCTGTTGTGGCCCTTGCCCTCACTGCATGGACCAAGCCTCTCAAGGTGTTGTCCTTCTGGCCCCTCGTCATCGTCTGCATGATCTCCTACCCCGTGGGCGCACGGCTGTTCTCAGCGTTCGAGAAGGAGCGGTCCGGCGGTGCGTGGGTCGAATGGACCTTCCTGCTCAGCGTCGCCCTTCTGATCACCGTGCTCGTCGCGTCGGCCCTCCGGTTCCTCACGTCCTCCCGAGGCCCACACACCGACCGTCACGCCTACCACCAAGACCCCGACGCGTGAGTGTCCCTCTCCCGTAGTCCGGTGAACCTTGATCTGTGACGGCCCGGGGTTCCCCTGAGTTCGGAACGCTGCTGCGGCCCCGGACCGAGAGGTCGTGTCGGTGAGCGGGGCGCGGGGCGCGTGTTCCGAACACTCCGTGTCGTTCGGCAGCGTCGCCGACACGGCTGTTCAGCCCCATGCTTCGACGGTCAGCTTCGTCATGGACGACAGCCTCCCGCTCCGGCCGGGCCCGCACGGGAATGACTCCCCTCCAAGGGGCCGAGATCCTGTCACGCCGGGATCCTGTCACGGGGGACGACGCCGCAGCCGACGGTGACGAGCCTCGGTCGGTGGCCCCGCAACGGCTGTCGGCGGTTGCCGCACTCCTGCACCGTGCCCTGCCCCCGCCTTCTCTGACTCCATAAGCCGAGGACCACTATGCCCGCCCCCGCTGCGATGACCACCGCACCCCATCGCCCCCGCCTGCCGCACACCGGGACCCGCACCATCACCCGTCCCGCTACGCTCGATGACTTCGACGCGGTGAACGCGCTGCACAACCGCTGCTCGCTCGAGACGCGCTTCGCGCGCTACCAGGCCGCCCGGCGTTCCCTGCGCCGAGGCGAGTTCCACCACCTGACCCGCCCCGACCTGGGCCTCACCTGGGTCACCCACCCGGAGGACGATCCACAGCGACTCATCGCGACCACCAACCTGGTCCGCACGACCGAGCCCGCACCGCCGAACTCGGCATCATGATCGAGGACCCGTGGCAGAGCCGTGGCCTGGGCACCACGCTGGCGCAGCACGCCCGGGAGCAGGCCCGCACCTTCGGCTGCTGCTCCATGAGTGTCATGACCGGCTTGGACAACGTGCGCATGCTGAGAATCCTAAGGACGCTCGGTGCCTCCCGGCCCGCCGTTCACCGCTCGACCGCCGACCTCACAGTCTCCGTCGAGCAGCCGTAGCCGCTGCTGCCGGGCACCGGTGTCCTCCAGGACCGCACCGATCAGCTCGGGATCGATGATGTCGGTCAACTCGCCCAGATGGCCGGGCGCATACACGTCGAGGGCTGTCGCACCGGACCTGACGCTGACAGAATTTTGCGGCAACGGGACCTCCGGGACACTCGCAAAGGCTTCGACACCATGCGAACTACCAGAGGTCCCGCCTTCTCGACAGGGCGCACGAACCCTTAACGCACTGGCGTTGCACACAGCGGGACGCCAGCTTGGCGCACCGTGGCCGGTGACCGGTATGCGTCTGGTGAACGTCCGCCCAAGCACCGGGTACGGCGGTTGCGGCGGCGTCGCGGAGGGGCTGTCGTTCAGCCGAGGGTGTAGCCGTACTTCTCGGCAACCTCACCCATGGCGACCACATCGGCCGGGTCGAGGGGAGGGCCGACCTGGCCCCGGACACCGGGGCGGCCGATCTCCTGGAACATGCCGTCCATGCCGCCAGGCACATAGAGGAAGTACATGCGGGCGGGGTGGCCCGGGCTGGTGTTCTTGAAAGAGTGACGAACGCCCTTGGGGACGTACACAACCCCTCCGGGTTCGACGTCGAACTGCTCGTCACCGGCGGTCACACGAAGTGTTCCGTCAAGAAGAACGAACGTCTCGGACTCGCCATGGTGGGTGTGCGGCGGGGGGCCGGCATCGGCCGGAACGATGGCCTCTGCCAGGGACAGTTCACCGCCGGTGTCAGCGGCGCTGAGCAAGGTGGTGTAGGTGTCCCCCACGAGGAACACCGGGTAGCCGCCGTCCGGCGGTATGTGCAGTGGGGGCAAAGACATGGTTCGTACTTTCTTGCGGGTGCGGGGAGCGCTGTGTTGCGCCTTGCTTGCGGGAAGAGGCGCGGCCTGTGCCCGAACCACGGGCACGTCGGCCGCCACCTCGCGCCCATCCGGTGCCGGGAACGGTCGAAGAGCAGTCGGCGAAGATGCTCGCCGGACGGGTGGCGAGAACAGCGCCGCTCGTGGAGGGCGTGTCGTTCTCGGGGGTGTCGCGGGGGTGTCGCCGGGGCAGTGACGGCGGCCCGCCGGATCGGCCCGTTGCGTCGACGACTGCGGAGCGTGTGGTCTCCCAGGAGTCGCCGGAAGGATCGCCTGCCCGCCGTTGGGGCCGGGTAGTTCGCGCCTCGGTGGGTCCGTCCGCCAACAGCATGA
The DNA here is from genome assembly GCF_056173025.1 of Streptomyces sp. 63XJN7_1_ISO-PGPR-S23-121. Taxonomy (NCBI): domain Bacteria; kingdom Bacillati; phylum Actinomycetota; class Actinomycetes; order Kitasatosporales; family Streptomycetaceae; genus Streptomyces; species Streptomyces sp. 63XJN7_1_ISO-PGPR-S23-121. The sequence continues at coordinate 2,546,897 of NZ_CM149653.1, forward strand.
AGGGGCGGCAGAAGCGGGCGGCCGCGGTCAGCTCCTCGGGAGCCCTGCTGCCGCTCGTCTGCTCGCCGATGCCGAAGAAGACGAAGGCGACGGCGCGTTCGCCCTCAAGCGGGTTCCTTCCCAGACGGTGGGTGCAGGCACGGTGGGTCCCATCCTCCTCGTGTATCGAGCCTCTCGTCGGGGCTGCGGGACATATCCGAGCACACGATGCCGCGATACGGCGGCTGGACGAGTGACAGCAACATGGCACCTTGTGTCCCTCTTGTGAGGAATGATTCGCAGGGTCGGCGGCCGTCTCGCCGACCGTCGAATGACGCACTCCAAGAAGCGCCGATCGCCTCGACCGTCAGCGGGATTCACTTCCGCGAAAGGCATGAGGGGAGGTTCATGGTCAGAAGAAGCCTTGAATTATGTAGGGAAGATGCCGTACAAGCGGCCTTCGCGTTGCTTCAGTAATTGATGTGGCGCGACTCGTCGATCACCGGCAGGAGCAATGCGCCGTCTCGTCCGTCCGCGAACCCCGTGTCTCGACGGCACGGATCGTCGCAGTGAGATCACGGAACGACCCGTGCGGGTTTCGTGACCTGCTCTGCCGGTGGTCTTCGTGGTCGTACCTGCCGAGTAGCAGCGCACGGGGAGCGGACAAAGGCCCGGTGGTGACTGTTCCGGGGCCTGGCCCGTCCGCGCTGGGCGGCCTTGCTTTCGGGGTCCAGGACGGCAGGCGAAGAAGACTGGGCGGAGTCGGCCCGCGCAGGGCAGCGGCGGCGCAGTCCACCGCGGGTCCGCGATCGCGACTGCCGGCTTCGCGGCCAACTCTCCCTCTGATCGCCCTGGTGCAGGCAAGCGGAGGGCGCTCAGAGAGTCGGCGTCACCGACGGGCGGACCAGCCCACTCTCGTAGGCGAAAATGGTCGCCTGCACACGATCCCGTAGGCCCAGCTTGTTGAGCACTGAGCTCACGTGCACCTTCACCGTTCCCACGGCTACTTCCAGACGCGCGCCGATCTCCGCGTTGCTCAGGCCCGTGGCGACGAGGACGAGGATCTCGCGTTCGCGGTTGGTGAGGCTGTCCAGCGCCCTCGTGATCTCCGGAGGGAAGGAGGCCCCCCGAGCGAAGGCTGCTATCAGACGTCCCGTGACCGCGGGCGCGAGGACGCCGTCACCGGAGGCGACCACCCGTATCGCGGTCAGGAGGTCCTCCGGCTCGGAATCCTTGAGCAGAAAGCCGGAGGCCCCGGCGCGCAGAGCCTCGTAGACATAGGCGTCGAGGTCGAACGTGGTGAGCACGAGAACCCGGGCGCCGCTGCCGTGACTGGTGATCAGCCGGGTCGCCGTCAGTCCGTCCATACCCGGCATGCGGATGTCCATGAGCACCAGGTCGGGCGCGAACTGTGCCGACATCGCCACAGCCGCGTCACCGTCCGCTGCCTCGCCGACCACGGTCATGTCGGCCTCGGCCGTCAGGATCGCCACGAAACCCGCGCGGACGATCGCCTGATCGTCCACGACCAGCACACGGATACCGATGGTCCTGCTCCTCTCTTCACCCGCACCGGGGCCACTGTCTGCGCCGCATCCTCCCATGGAGGCGGTGCGCGGGAACCACCAGGTCGGCGTGCGCATCCAGAGGCCGCCACGCAGTCGCCGACCTGTCGGCACGGGCCACTTCTACATGCGAGGGGTGTTCGCCACGACGGCTCTTCGAGGCGCTTTCGGCGCTCTGCCGGCGTCCAGGCTTCCGAGCAACTGGCGCATGGCGCTCAGTGTCGCCCGCGTAGCGGCGGCCACCTGCTCCAGGCTGCCCTCCTCAGCCGAGGAGATCATCCGGTCCGTCTGCCGGAGCACCGTCTCCCGCAGACCGACGGCGACTCGCTGCCGTTCGCCGTGGACCATGGCCCTCGTGCTCGACAGCACAGTGGTGAGGGCCGTGTCCTCCCGGCCCAGTTCCCGCCGGCGACGCCTGTGCATCAGCCATCCCGCCCCCCAGGCGGCCATGCATCCCAGGCCGCACAGGACCAGCGTCCAGCAGGCGAGGAACAGCACGAGAAAAGGCCCGGCCGGGTCTCCGAGCAGCGTCCCGTCGGCGGCGAAGGCGGCCGTCAAGGAGATCGCCGACGGGAGAACCGCGGCGGGCACGGACAGAAACGACAGCCGTGAGCCCGCCGGACATGTCAGTGGATGCGCCGTCGGCGGCGGGACGTTTCGGCCGGAGGGCACGGGCGCGGTTCTCAGGACCCGGCCGTACGCCGCGACCGCGTAGACCGCGGCCGGTGCGACGATGCCGCCGCCGAGGAAGCAGATCGCGGAGGACGGCGGCAGCGCACCACCGCGGAGCAGAACCGGCCACAGGAGGGCGGCGGCCCCGGTCACCGCCAGGACCGCCCAGGGCGCGTGGCGGCGCCACAGCAACGGCAGTGCGTGGAGGGTCAGCACCGACACGAGCAGCAGGCATGTGCCGGCCTCGTAGCCGGCGTCCTCCGCCTTCGTCAGGGCGACGCCCGACGCCACCGCGGCGGCCGAGCCGAAGACCGCCCTGTCCGCGATCCGCTGTTCGCGAGGAAAGTCGCGCCGACGTCCTGGGCTCGGCCGAGGGCCGGACGCGGCGTCGGGGAGCACGGCGTGTACGCGCCAGCCTCCGTCGGGGCGGGGTCCCGCGGACAGCCTCCCGCCGAGGACGGCGGCACGCCGGTGCATTCCTTCCACCCCCCGGCCGGAGCCGATCCCCGCCGTGCCGGTGTGCGCGCCGCCGGGCGGCCTGCCGTTGTCGACGGTCAGATGCAGGGTGTCCCCGTCCCGTTGCACCCGCACGCTGACCGCGGCGCCCGGCGCGTAGCGAAGGGCGTTGGTCAGGGCTTCCCGGATGATGCCGTGGGCCGCTTCCGCCGCGGGTCCGGTGAGATCAGCGGGCAGGGAGACGGAGACGGGGCGGCCCAGCCTGCTGAATCCGGCGATCAGCGTCTCGATCGGAGCGGTCATCGCCTGGGGAGCCGGTGGGTCGTCCACCTGCATGACCGCTACGAGACGCCGCAGTGCGGACTGGGTCTCCCGTGCGGTGCGGCGCGCGAACGCGAGTGCCTCCGCGGCCAGGTCGGGCCTGCTGTCACCGAGCCTGCGGGCGGCCTCGACGGATACCACGACGGAGGTGAGGTGGTGCGCGCTGATGTCGTGCAACTCACCGGCCAGCCGTTCCCGTTCCGCCTCGGCGGCCTGCGCCTGCTGCTGCTCGGCACCGGCCAGCCGCTCCGCCGTGGCCCGCCGTTCCCGCAGCCAGTGCCGGCGGCCGGTGCCGAGAGCGGACACCAGCAGAAAGGGGCCGACGCCAGTGAGCCAGTCGGAGAGGAGAAGACCGCCGACGCCGTGCCGTGCGGCCGCCTGCAGGAGCTGGACGACGGCGACAGCCGCGGTCGCGCCCAGGCCGACGGGCCAGCTGCACAGAACGGTGGCGGTGAACAGCGCCACCATGACCGCCAGCCCTGGTACCAGGCCCAGCAGGTCGGGTGGCGCCAGGATCTGTCCCACCACGGACACCGCGACGATGACGCCCAGGGCGGCGATGGGTGCCCGGTGACGCCGATCGAGCGCCACCACAGCGAGCGTCGTGGCACAGAAGGCGGTGATCCACTCAATGGTGTCCGGCGGCTCCTTCGAAGACGCAACGACGCTGAACCACAGCAGCAGTTGCGCTCCCATGAACAGTACCGGCAGTGGCCTGACCCGACGTCCTTTCCCCATTGGCGCAAGTGTATGGCCGGGTGTCGCCCTTCCCGTCACCGCGGGGTTCAAGGGGTCACGCGGTGCCGGCCCTGCGGTCGCGCCACCGCTCTATGTCCCGCGGACTAGGCGACGATCCTTCCGGCGGGCGACGGGGCGGCACGTTCAGCGCGAAAGGATCGGCACATGGATCGCGTCGTCGCGTCGAGCCTCCGGGGGGATCAGGTCCTTCCAGGGCACACGCACCGACCGGTACGCCCACCACCACGACTTCGTGTGAGCGGCCGTCCACTGCGCCCGTATCACCCACACCAACTGGAGACCGGCACAAGCATGCCCGCACAACCTCGCATGTCCCGGACCGCTGTCGCCCTGGCGTCGCTCGCCGTGCTGGCGGCCACCGCGGTGACAGCCTGCAACCCCGAGACCGCCGACGACGCTCGCGGCGATGCCGCGATACCCGCGGTGCCCACCGCTCTCAGCGAGCAGGAACTGAAGTGGAGCGCGTGTTCCGCTCCGTCCACGGCCCAGGGCGGCGGAGACAGGCCCGAGAAGCTGCCGGACGGAACGACGTGGCAGTGCAGCACCATGAAGGCTCCGCTGGACTACGCGGACCCCGACGGCGAAACCATCGATCTGGCCCTGATCCGGGCGAAGGCGTCCCCGGACTCCGGCGAGAAGCGCCTCGGGTCCCTGGTCTTCAACTTCGGCGGCCCCGGCGGCTCCGGGGTGCTCACCCTCCCCCTCGCCGCCGGCGACGAGTACATGACGCTTCACAAGCGCTATGACCTGGTCAGTTTCGACCCTCGCGGGGTTGGGGACAGTGCCGGCGTGCACTGTCTGGACACGAAGGCCATGGACGCCTGGCTGGCCGCGGACGCCACCCCTGACGACGCCACGGAGGAGAAGGCCCGCGAGCGTGGGGTACGCGCGTTCGCCCGGGCCTGCCAGAGCGAGTCGGGCGCGGTGCTGGATCACGTCGGCACCCAGGAGGCGGCACGTGACCTCGACCTGATGCGCCACGTCCTGGGTGACGAGAAACTCAACTACTTCGGCATCTCCTACGGCACACAGCTCGGCGGCGTCTACGCACATCTCTTCCCGAAGCGTGTCGGGCGCTTCGTCTTCGACGCCGTGGTCGACCCCACCGAGGACGCCCTGAACGGTGCCCTCGGCCAGGCGAAGGGGTTCCAGGGCGCACTGCGCAACTTCCTGGAGGACTGCGCACGGCAGGACTCCTGCTTCTTCGAAGGCACGAACCCGCAGCAGGGCGAGAAGGACATCATCGCGCTGCTCGAGCGCCTGGACACCGACCCCCTGCCCACGGAGTTCGGGCGTCCCCTGACTCAGAGCCACGCCCTCAACGGCATCGCCGCCGCCCTCTACGACCAGGAGAGCTGGCTGCTGCTCAGGGGCGGACTGGCCGCCGCCATGGACGGCGACGGCAGCGCACTGCTGCTGCTCTCCGACCTCCTCAACGAACGGATCGACGACGACGGATACGCCAACATCAACGCAGCCAACACCGCGGTGAACTGCGCGGACTACAAGGACCGCTTCACCCTTGAGGACGTACACCGTCACCTGCCCCGATTCCGCACGGCATCTTCGGTGTTCGGCGACTGGATGGCCTGGGGGCTGTTCCAGTGCACCGGCTGGCCCGCTGACGGCCACGCACCCACCGTCGAGGTGTCGGCCGACGGCGCGAACCCAGTCCTCGTCATCGGCAACACCGGTGATCCGGCCACTCCCTACGAGGGTGCCAAGAAGATGGCGGACGAACTGGGAGAGAAGGTCGGCGTCCACCTCACCGTGGACGGCGAGGGGCACGGCACCTACGCCGTCAACGACTGCCTGACCGAGCTGGTCGACGCGTATCTGCTCGACGGGACGGTCCCGGCGAACGACACCGTCTGCTCGTGACGTCGGCGTCCCTGCCGCTTCCCTGAGCCACCGTCCCCCGCGGCGGGCAGGTCCGCTGCCCCCCAGCGTGGACGGTGCCGTGGGCCCGCCCGGCCCAGGCCCGACGGATCACCAAGGTCTGCGTCCGGCGGGTCGCCGCCCGCACGGCTCAGGGACCGGGCCGCCTGGAGCCCGGCGCGGTCCCCCGGCGGCCACGACGTCCCACCCGCCCCGGTGCTCCTCGTGCTGTGGGCGCGCCCCTGCCGAGGTTCCGTAGGCGCTGAACGGTTGGGGGCGGATGGCACAGCGCGGACAGTGTCCGCTCACCGTTGACCATCCCGTGCGACGCGACGGTCCGACCACTACATCGGTGCCGATGACAGCCGGGGCTCGGACGGAGGCCCGGCTGGGTGCGGTACCACCGGGTTCGGGCCCCGAGGGCACCGTCCAAGGGCGGTATCCGGTCCGGTGAGGCGGAGGGTCCGGAGACTGCCCATCGTGCCAGGGACGACGGTCTCGTGACGGAAGGGTCTCTGATCAGCGGTGAGGAGGGGACCGGGCCGGAGGTTGTCGCCCCAGGGTTCCGGCAGACCGTTTCCGCTGCCCGTCCGGACAACGCGTCTGCTCCGTCCGATGCGCCTCGATGACCGGCATCCGCACCGGACGGACTCCGCTGCCGAGCCCGGCGCGTTCGGCCGGCGGCGGTTCCGGCTCTCGCGGGCCGGCCCGTGGTACGCCGGGGGAGCAGCGGTCGGCGTACGGCTGTCGGGGGAGGTCCTTGCGGGGGGCCGATGCGTTGTGTGCCGGGCCGATGGCGGGGGTCACGGGGTGGAGTGGCGCATGGCCGGCAGGATCAGGGAGGCGCCCAGAAGGAGCACCCCGGCGACGACGAGCAGGATGCCGTCGAAGCCGAGTCCCGTGAGCGCACCGGCGAGCTGTGGGCCCAGGCTGGCGCCGATGAACATGCTGCACCCGTAGAGGGCGACCGCCGCACCACGTGCCTGCGGGGCGTTGGCGTTGATGGTTTCGACGACCGCGGGCGCCGCTACCGCGACGGCGGCCACGAACAGCAGCAGGGCCAGGGCGAGCAGCGCCGTGTGACCGCCGAGGAAGGAACCGGTGGCGACGGTGAGAGAGGCCAGAGTGAAGGCGAGGGCCGCGCGCAGGGGCGCGGGCAGCCGCCCGAGCACGGGGACCAGCAGGGGTACGGCGATCAGGGCGGGGAGCGCGCTGGCCCGCAGGGCGAGGATCGCGGTGGCATCGCCGGTGACGGCCGGTGGGCCCGCGATGGCCACCGCCGTGTAGAGGGAGACGAAAGCCGTCATCAGGGCGACGGTGGACAGGCACAAGGCGCCCAGCCGCGGCTGTCGCAGCAGCCGCGGCATCGCCGCGAACGCCTGCAGCAGTCCGCCGTCGGTGCCTCCACGCGGAGTGGGTCGCAGGACCCGGCGCACCGGGAACAGGTTCAGGGCCATCAGCACGGCACTGATCCAGAAGACCGCACGCCAGCCGATTCCGGCCGCAATGGCCTGCGCACCGACCTGAACAACGACGGCGGCGGCGAGCATGCCACTGGTGATGCAGGTGAGGGAGGTGCCGCGGTGTCGAGGCGCGATGTGCCGGACGACGTAGGAGAGCGCGGCGGGGGCGAAGGTCGCTGCGGTCAGTCCCTGCAGGCTGCGCAGCACGACGGCGGTGGGAAGGTCGGAGACCGCGCTGACCGCCGCGGTGGACGCCGTGGCGGCCGCGAGCCCCACGGTGATCACGGCGCGTGGTCCGTAGCGGTCGCAGAGCGGGCCGGCGAAGAGGAACCCGGCTGCGTAGGCGAAACCGAACGCCGTCGCCGTCCACGTGACCTGACCGGGTGTGGTGCCGAACTCGGTGGCCATGGGGTGCAGTAGTGCCAGGACGGTGTACATCTGACCGACCATCAGCATGCCCAGCGTGGTGAGCAGTGCTGTGGTCCTGGCGGCCGGGGCCCAGCCTGGTGGCCGATCGGGCGTTCCGCTCCCGGTTGTGTGATCGAGTGCGCTGGTGGGGTGGGGCATGGGGACTCCGAAAGAACGTCTGGTGGCCCCGTGTGCGGCATGACCGGCCGATGGCAGGCGCCGGGGACCGGGTCGCCCCCGGCCGGCGAGGGGCCGGCCGGGGGCGGTCACGGGATGATCAGGCTGCGTGGGTGTTCAGCACGTACTCGCGCGAGGCGTGGACCTCGCGACGCAGGGCGGGCAGGTCGACGTCGAGGACCTGTCCGTCCCACTTGCGGGGCTCGCCGTTGATGAGGACGGTGCTGATGTTGCGGGCGTCGGAGCCCAGTACGAGGGTGCCGATCGGGTCGTTGAGCGGCATGTTGTTGAGGTCCTCGGCCTGGATGACCAGCAGGTCGGCCTTCTTGCCGGGGGTGAGTGAGCCGGTGACGTCGGCGAGGCCGTTGGTGCGGGCACCCTGGAGGGTGGCGAAGTCCAGGACGTCGTGGGTGGTGATGCGGACCGGCTGCCGGCCGGTGCCGTGGGCGGCGTTGACGGCCCGCATCCGCTGGATGGCGTGCAGGGCCCGCATCTGGGTGAACATGTCGCTGGCCAGGGCGACTTCGACGTCGATGCTCAGTCCGGGACGGATGCCGACGGACAAAGCCTCGTCGACGGCGGGGATCGCGGTCTCCAGGCCGATCTGTGCGTCGGAGGTGGGGGCGAGGGCCACGGTGGTGCCGCTTTCCCCCATCGCCTTCCATGCTTCGGGGCTCAGTCCGGTGGCGTGGATCAGGGTGACGTCGCTGCCGAGGATGCCGTCCTTCGCCCAGTTCAGGATCACCTCGGAGGAGGCTGTCCCGAAGACCGCGTCCACGCTCACCCCGATGCCCAGGTCCTTGGCGACGCGGGCGAGTTCGGGGCCGTAGGCGAGGGCCGGGCCGGCGATCTCGTCGGTGGCGAGCGTCGCCAGGCGCAGGGTCAGCAGCTGGTCGTCACTGTGGAAGTACTTCTCCCTGAGGCGTGTCAGGTCGCCGGGCCACTGCTTGTCCCAGTCACCGAAGTGCGGGCCCATGGAGGCGTGTACACCGCGGATGCCGGTGTCGCGGAGGGCCTCGACGGCGGCGTCGGAGTGTTCGGGGGTGCGGGAGTTGTGGGAGAAGTCGAGCATGGTGGTGATGCCGCTGTCGATCGCGGTGAGGGCGGCGAGCTTCGTGCCGGTGTACATGTCCTGGGGCCGGTAGACGGTGGCGTAGCCGGCCAGGGTGGACATGACGTAGGCGCCGAGGTCGTCGACGTCCGGCATGATCCGGCGCAGCTGGGCCTCCCAGGCGTGCCGGTGGGTGTCGACGAAGCCGGGGCTGAGGACGGTGCCGGTGGCGTCGACGACCACGGCGTCACCGGCCTCGAGACCGGGACCGACGGCGGTGATGGTGTCGCCCTCGACGAGCAGGTCGGCGTTGGGCAGGACACCGAGGTCGGCGTCCATGGTGACGACGGTCGCGCCGGTGAACAGGATGCGCCGTTCTTCCGCGGGGCGACGGCGGAGCTGTTCGAGGGCGGCCGTGGCGGCGGTGCCGTTGACGTGGGTCATGGAAAGAGCTGCTTTCAGTACTTCGGGGAGGGGGAGGGCTGCCGGGAACGCCCGGCAGCCCGGTTTCCGGTTCTGGCGGGGCCGGCCCCGGCAGCCAGGGCGCCGTTCACCCGGGCGTCGTGCGTCCAGGACCGAAAGGCTGCGGAGGCACGGTCCGGACCCGGTGTTGTCGCCGTGTGTGCGGGCGGCTCGGCCGTTGCCGGCCGGGCGGTTCAGCCCAGCTTCATGACGTAGCCCGCGTGGTGCAGCTCGTCGCCCTTGAACTCTCCGTAGGCCCAGAAGCCGAGGTCGTCCAGGTAGTCGATGCGGTCGCCGTCGATCCAGAACCGCCCCTGGTAGGCGTGGGGGCGGCCGCCCCGTGTCTCGTCGTAACGGCCGTCCGCGGTGAGTTCCTGGTGCAGGAAGTCCTGCCGGTCGATCCAGACGCCGAGCCGCGGGCTGCCGGTCAGGTCCGGAGCGGCGGGGATACCGGCCTGGGGGGTTGTGGGCCCGCCGGGGATTTCGGTGCCCGACCACCGGACGGGACGGCCGGCCGCGACCAGTGCGCGGACCTGCTCCGGGCGGGACATGAGGGTGGCCACCGCGCTCGGCACGTCGGCGGCGAGTGCGTCGGGTACCACCAGGAAGTCGGTGTTGTTGCCGGGCGTCAGCGTCGCGACGTACTCCGAGCGCCGGCCGCGGCCGCCGGCCAGGGCGACGGTGTCCACGACGGCGGGGACGATGGTCGTGCCTGTGCAGTCGACGACGATGGCGTTGTCGTCCTGTGCCGCGGTGATGATGCCGGGGCCGACGCCGACGATCAGGTCGCCGACGAACAGGATGTCGGCACCGGTCATGGTCCCGATCAGCGGGTCCATCGTCACGATCCGGGCGTTGGTGAACAGGACGGGGCGGCCCCCGTCGTTCGAGAGGATCTCGTCGAGCGCCTCCGGGTGCCAGCTCAGGGCGCCGGTGTGGGCGTGGGTGTCGTTGGTGGTCATCGTTTTCCTCAGGGGTTCGGCTCTTCGGTCCGCCCGGCGAACGAAGCGGGCTTCCTCACGGGCGGGTCGCGGCTGCTCGGCGTCACGGCAGCCGCACGACCACCAGGTTCGTCCGGCCGGAGAAGCGGAACCAGGCCGCCGTGCACCCGGGTGCACGGCACCCACCCATGCCCGGCCGGAGGAGAGCGGCGGGGGAGCCGGCACGATGGCCGGCGAAGAGATGGCGAGTCCGGCACAGGCCCGGTGCACCGCGTCCGAGACGTCGGTCCGTCCCGGCACGGCACTCCCGCTGCGTTCCGGCCCGCATTCTGGGTGCACGGCTCCCAGGAAGCCCGTACCCGGGGGTACGGCGGCCTGGCCACTTCCCGTGACGGGCCCGAGAGTGAGGCCATGACCAGCAACGACACGCCTCGCGCTCCGCACCCGTACGTCGGGATGTGGGTGACCGCGGACGGATTCATCCGCCAGGAACTACTGCCGAACGGCCGCTACGACGAGGCCCGCGGACGGCGCCGGAGTGCCTACACCGGCCGGTACACCGTCAGCGGCAACCACATCGACTACGTCGACGACACCGGCTTCACCGCCACGGGGGACGTTCGTGACGGGGTTCTCTTCCATGAGCATCTGGTGCTCTACCGTGAGGGCGATCACCGCATCCGGCGGGACGGTACGGGGTCGCGCGGCTGAGGACCCCCTCCTGGACTCCCGTCGGGCCGTCGGCTTCGGGCTGCGACTCCGAGAGCGGGCGGCCGACGGTGTGGGGCACCGTCGGCCTCACAGGCTCTGACATGCCCGCTGTCACAGCGAGGGCCCGTCGCCGGCCGACGGGCCCTCCTTCTCGTTCAGGGCCCCTCCACGAGCGGGCTCACACCACAGTCAGCTGCCGTCGAACGACAGCGACACCTCCCGCACCATCTCCACCGGTGCCTCTCCGTCGGCACCGGACCGGAGCACGGCGAAGGCGGCCGCGGTGGCGCTCGCCGGCTCTGCCTGGTAGACGACCAGCTGCTGATGCGGGGCTCCCCCGACGGTGAAGGCCGAGAACTGGATCTCCAGAGCACCCACCTCGGGATGCGACAGGTACTTCTCCTGCTGCGTCTTGCTCCTGACCTCGTGCCGTGCCCACAGCCCGGCGAACTCGGGACTCCTCCCGCGGAGCGTGTCGACGACCTCGGTGATCCGCGGGGACTCGGGGTCGTGTCCGAAGGCCGCACGCAGTTCGGCCACGCACGAGTGGGCGGAGTCGTCCCAGTCCCTGTAGAAGGCACGTCCCGCCGGGTCGAGGAAGACCATGCGAGCCAGGTTGTCGAACCGTTGGAATCCGCTGTGCAGGGCCGCGGCGAGCGCATTGCGCGCCAGGATGTCCAGGGCCGGGCCCAGAACGAAGGCGGGGGTGTCGGGCCAGCCGTCGATCAGCCGCAGAAGGTGGGGGTGGACCCTGTCGTCGCCGGCCGGAACACCGCGACGTTCCTGGGGCGCCCTGGTGAGCCTGCGCAGATGGTCGTGCGCCTCGTCACTGAGGCGCAGGGCGGCGGCGACCGCGTCGATCACCTGCGGGGACGGGCTGGACTCCCGTCCCTGTTCCAGGCGCATGTAGTAGTCGGCGCTCACCCCGGCGAGCATGGCGACCTCCTCACGGCGCAGCCCCGGCACCCGCCGGCGCCCGTGCTCCGGAAGCCCCACGTCCAGCGGTTTCAGGGCTTCGCGCCGTGCTCTCAGAAAGTCTCCCAAGGGAGTGGTGTCGCTCATTGTTCCAACCTAACGGAGAGGCCGGCCCGCCCTTCGTCCCTCTCGTGCGGGCCTGGCCGGTGGACCCGGCCCGAACGGCGGCGACTCAGTCGAGCGCGGCGCTGGCCGCTGGCTCCTCGGCCACTGCGCCGGCACTGAGGGAGCCGAGCAGGGACAGTGCGTCGGCGGACGCCGTGCCTGGTTCGGCCTGGTAGACGACGAGCTGCTGCGTAGGGGCGCTGTTGACGGTGAAGGACTCGAAGTGCAGTTCCAGGTCACCGACCTGAGCATGGTGGAAGCGTTTCGCCTCCCGCGTCTTGGCGCGCACGTCATGCCGCGCCCACAGCGTGGAGAAGTCCGCACTTCTCAGGGACAGCTCACCTACGACCTGGCTCAGGCGCGGATCCTCGGGATCGATGCCGGCCGCACGGCGCAATGTGGCCACCGTCGACTCGGCCGCACGGTCCCAGTCCCGGTGAAACCGCCGCGCGACCGGGTCCAGGAACGTCATGCGCAACAAGTTGTCACTGTGAGTGAAGTCGGCGTGAAGAACGCTCGCGAGCCGGTTACGGGCCAGGATGTCCAGTACGGGGCTCATGACGAAGGCAGGCGTGTCACGCCACGTGTCGAGGAGACGCCTGAGGTGCGGGGCGACTCGTTCCACGCGCGGTGCTCGGCGTGTCCGGCGGGTGGTCGGGCCGGCCACGCGGTGCAGGTGGGCCATCGCTTCGCCGTCCAGCTGCAGTGCCCGCCCCACGGCCTCGAGGATCTGTCGGGACGGATGCCGCTCGCGGCCCTGTTCGAGACGCGTGTAGTAGTCGGAACTCACCCCCGCGAGCGCGGCCACCTCCTCACGTCGCAGACCGGGCACCCTGCGACGACCGGAGGTGGGAATCCCCACGTCGCAGGGGCGCAGGCGGGCGCGCCGCGCCCGGAGGAAACCTCCCAGCGTGTTGTCGACGCACTCCTTCTCTCTGTCCATACGTCGAGGCTAGAGCGGCGCGACGCACTGCCGTAGGGGCGAGGGAGGGTGCGCTTACCCTGGGAACAGCACACCCTGGACAGTCACACCCCTGTCCGAGTCGACGACGGCCTTGCTCTCCGAGGGCGGCACAGGCCGAGTGCTTCCCACCCGTCGCAGGTGAAGCGCCGCGACTCCTCAGCACTGTCTTGGCATGCGTCTGCCTGGCCGGTCCGCCCTGCGCCGGGAGATCCGAGCCGGTACGACGTGGTGACGAACCGGAACCGGAACCGGAGCCCACCCACAGCCACTCGCCGCTTTCCGGCTGCCTGGCGCATACGGGCACGCTCAGGTACGGCTGGACGCCTCGGTGCCTGACGTGGTGCCTGACGTCACGGTGCGGTCGGCAGACCGGCCAGCAGACTGCGCCGCGCGGATTCCACATGCTCTTCGGCCCGGCGGGCCAGCGTCCGGATGTCGCCGGAGCGCAGGAGAGCGGCCAGCTCGCGATGCTCGTCGACCACGCGTGCGCGGTAGTGGTCATAGGCCACGTCGACGCGGCGCAACTGGAACAGGTGCACCTGAGAGCGGATCGCCTTCCAGGCGGAGGTGAGCCTGCCGTTCCCGGCCGCGGCGTAGATCTGGTCGTGGAAGGCGATGTCCAGCGCCACCAGCCGGGGGGCGTCACCGCCCTCGGCGATCTCGGCCGTCATCTCGGCCACCAGCCGATCCAGCGCGGACAGCTGCTCCGCGGTCGCGGCTCGCCGCGCGGTGGTCGCGGCCAGGCGGTCCAACGCGGCCCGCAGCGCGTAGACCTCCTGCGCGTCCTCGGCCGTCACCCTGATGACGGTGGTGCCGCGGTGCCAGCCGCCACGCACCAACCCCTCGTGCTCCAGCTGGGCCAGTCCTTCCCGGACCGAGCCACGGCTGACCCCGAGGCGTTCGGCCAACTCCACTTCGCGCAGTGGGGCTCCGGGCGGAAAGTGACCCGAGAAGATCGCGGCGCGCACCAGGTCGGCGGCTTCGTCGGCCAGCCCGCGCCGGGCGGCCTTCGGCAGTGCAGATGACATGCCGCCATGTTGACATCCGGACAATCGGAACCACCAGACCGGCCAGGCGACTCGCCCCGGACTTCCAGCCGACTCTTGTCCTAATGTTGACATTAAGACATCGGGTGGGTCAGGCTGCCCTGGCCGCCGACTCCACCAGAGGGGACCCCGATGCCACACCGACCCGCCTTCCACCTGGCAGTCCCGGTCGACGACCTGGTCGCCGCCCGCGGCTTCTACGGACAGGTGCTGGGTCTGCCCGAGGGGCGCAGCGCCGATCACTGGGTGGACTGGAATCTCGAAGGCCACCAGTTGGTGACCCACCTGGTACCGACCGTGCCGCAGCCGGCGGGTACCAGCGTGGTGGGACAGCACCGGGTGCCGATCCCGCACTACGGTCTCCTGCTGCCCGAACAGTCCTTCCACCAGTTCGCCGAGCGGTTGCGAGCCGCGGGGGTGCGCTTCGACATCGAACCGCATCGCCGCTTTCCCGGCGAACCCGGCGAACAGTGGACCATGTTCTTCCGCGACCCCGCGGGCAACGCCCTGGAGTTCAAGTCCTTCCGTGACGAGTCGATGGTGTTCGCCCGATGAGGGGCGTGCTCGTCACCGGTGGATCGCGGGGCATCGGCCGCGCCGTCGCGAGGGCCTTCGCCGCTGGCGGTGACCGTGTCGCGGTGCAGTACGCCGGTCGCCGTGCGGACGCCGAACGGACGGTGCGCGAGCTTCCCGGCACCGGGCACACGCTGCTGCAGGCCGACCTGGGCGAGCCAGGTGCGGCCGAGCGGACCGTGGCCGAGGCGGTGGCCGCGCTCGGTGCCGTGGACGTGCTGGTGAACAACGCGGCCCTGGCACCCGCGGCGGACACCCGGCACCCCATCGCCGAGACCTTGCTGGAGCACTGGCAGCAGGTCTGGCGGCGGATGGTCGACGTCAACCTGCTGGGCGCGGCCGACTTGTGCTGGGCCACAGCCCACCACCTCGTCGACCGGGGCACCGGCGGGGCGATCGTGAACATCGGCTCGCGCGGCGCGTTCCGGGGCGAACCCGATTTCCCCGCCTACGGGGCCACCAAGGCCGCCCTGCACGCCCTCGGTCAGTCACTGGCTGTGGCCCTGGCTCCGCACGGCATCGCGGTCACCTCCGTCGCGCCCGGGTTCGTGGCCACCGAACGGCAGACGGGGAAGTTGTCCGGCCCGGAAGGCGAACGTCTTCGCGCGGAGAGCCCTTTCGGGCGCGTCGGCACCCCGGAGGAGGTCGCCGCCACGGTGCATTTCCTCGCCTCCCCGGCCGCGGCATGGGCCTCGGGAACCATCGTCGACCTCAACGGCGCGTCTCACCTGCGCACTTGACACCCAACCGTGCGAGAGAAGAACGGCGCGCGTGTGGGGCCCCGCCCACGCAGGGGACCAGCTCGGCCTGGAGGTGACGGTGCGCGGGAAACTGGAACCGCTGAGAACGAAGATGGCCGAGCTCGTCGATCGCGGCGGTACGGGCCCACGGCGAACGCAGCCCGACTCACCCGGCCGTCGTCGCCCTCGACCGACTCGGCATGACCGCTGCCCGAGCGACAGGAGTTGTCGCGCTCGGAGGTCCTGGCGCCGGCCTCGGCCGCACTCCGTGCCGCCGAGGCCGATCACCTCCCGCTCGAGCCGGGCGGCATCGGACCGTCCCTGCCACACCACGTGGCCCTGCAGCAGGATCCCCCGGGCGGATGCGCCTCTTCGGACCTACGCGCCGGCACGTGCTGCGCGTAGGCGACGGGCCTGGCTCACCAGCCGTGAGCTGCCCCGCCGGTCGGCTATCGGGTCGAGTCCCGGTATCTCGCCCTGGGCTCCGATGCGTTCGGCGCACTCGGCGACCACGGTGAGCAGTTCGCCGAGGCCACGGGACTCGGCGGGGGAGAGGTCTTTGGACAGGAGCGGTGGCAGTGCGTCACGCAGTACGGTCCAGACGGTGCGGTACGCGCTGGTGGACGCGGCCGTTCCCAGGGAGTCCGCCAGGCGGCTCGGAGTGACGATCCCGATGAGCATCAGCGCACCGAGGTCGGTGGCGAGCGCACCGGGATCCAGCTTCTTGCGTGCCGCCAACAGCAGCAGTGCGTCGACCGCGGCGATTCTGTCCTCCTGGCGCTGGACGCCGAGCCCGCCGGCCACCACCAGGGACGTCGCGGGCCCGCTCGCGCCGGGTGACTGCGCGAGCAAGGGCAGGACAGAGCAGACGTTCTAATGACGGACCCGGCGGGTTCGTCCGAAGGATCACGCCTCGCCGATGAGGGCAGAAACGTGTCGCGAAGCGCGGGCGGCCTTCCCGCTCCGCATCTCACCTGGCGTCGAAGGACTCCCGTGCCTCCTCGATCTGGGGCATGTACGTCCGTACCCAGTCCAGGAGGACATCGACGGGCGGGCGCATGTTTTTCCCCAGCGGAGCGACCCGGTACTCCACAGCCCCCTTGCGGTGAATGGGCCCCATCGGGGTGCTGATCACGGAGTGGAGCCGCTGCCGTAGCCGACGAGGTTACCACCTCCTTGCGTGACGCCCCCCCCGTCAATATCGGTCAGGAGTGGACGAAAGGAAACGTCTTGTCAATCCACCTAATCAGATTGAGCATCGGTTCGGGCGAAGCCATCCGGCAATGATCGAGTCATGCCGCTGTGCCGGGTTCGATGGGACGGTTGTGCAGCGCCATCCCGGACGGGGTCTGACTCGTGAGATCTATGACCGAAGTGTCCAGTCACGGACCTGTCGACTGCCGTTGCGGGATGCTGCCTGCCGCCGAGCCACAGGGCGTGTCCCAATAGGGGCCTTGCCACGATCAGGCGCCATCACGGTTCAGACCGCCCGAGCAGGCCGGTGCCATCCACCCAGCCAGCACGTCATCACGTGGGAGGCCGACCACCATGAAGACCCGACAATGCAGCACCTCCTCGAGCACGGATCCTCTCGTTCGGCGCGAGGTCGTCCTGGGCGTGGACACGCACGGCGAGGTGCATGTCGCCGCCGTGATCTCCCCGCTCGGGAAGGTCCTGGGAACCGAGTCCTTTCCCGCGACGGCGGCCGGCTACCGACAACTGCTTGTCTGGGCCCGCAAACGGGGGACGGTGCGCCGGGCCGGCGTGGAGGGCACGGGCACCTTCGGTGCGGGCCTGTCCCGTTATCTGCTTGCTCAGCAGATCCAGGTGTTCGAAGTCAACCGGCCCGACCGGTCGGCCCGCCGGTTGCTCGGTAAGTCGGACCCGCTCGATGCGCAGGCCGCAGCGCGAGCCGTGCTCAGCGCTCGCGCCCGGGCCCAGGCCAAATCCGGCGACGGACCCGTGCACAGCGCCCGGATCTACAAACTCGCCAAGGACTCCGCGGTCAAGGCCCGCACCCAGGCGATCAACCAGCTCAAGGCCGTCCTGGTCATCGCCGACCCCGCCCTGCGGGAACGCATGTCGAGCCTCGGCAACGCCGAGCTGTTCCGCACCTGTGCGCGCCTCGGCCCGCACGACGGTGGTGGGGGAGACGAGGACGCGGTGGCCCAAGCCACCCACATGACATTACGCATGCTCGCCGAACGCATCGAGCAGCTCACCGGACAGATCAATGAGCTGAACCAGCGACTGACCCGGCTCGTCGAACGCCACGCGCCGCAACTGCTCGTACCGGTGGGCATCGGTCCGGACAGCGCCGTCACCCTGCTGATCACCATGGGGGACAACCCTGAGCGGCTCAACACCGAGGCGTCCTTTGCTGCCCTTTGCGGAGTCAGCCCCATCGAGTACTCCTCCGGCCGGCGGAGCACGCGTCGGCTCAACCACGGCGGCGACCGGCAGGCCAACGCCGCCCTGCACCGCATCGTCTTCACCCGCCTGCGTCACGACCCACGCACCCAGGAGTACTACGAACGCCGCACCCAGGAGGGCAAGACCCGACGTGAGATCATCCGATGCCTCAAGCGATACGCAGCCCGCGAGGTCTTCAACCTGGTCAGACCAGCTTCCCGCACCCCTGCGTTATAGGGGCGTCGGTGATAGAGCCACACCCGCTGGGCAACACCCTGGGGGGGGGGGGGGGGGGGGGGAACCTCTGCCCGGGCCTATGGGACGAAGCTGCACCGGAACGTTCCGGTGCAGCTTCGTCATGAGACCAGCTACGCCGACGCGCACGATGCGGTTGGCGCCTCAGCGTCTGTGTGCCTGTGACGCTTTCGGGGGCGCACCTGATTTGCGATCGCACCTTGCCCACTCGTCCGTAAGAGAGGTGCGGGCTCCTCCTGGCGCGGCCCGTCATGTGGGGGGCGGGAGCAATTAGGCGGGTCGACTAGCTAGGGCTTGTAGGTTGCATTAGCTGATAGGCAGTCCCGGGCCCACACATCGGATCGATCGCGGTACGCCTCGTGCCCGTCAACCGCAGCCGTTCCTTCTGTGAATGCTGTGAGGCTGAACAGCAGGGCTTGTCCAGTTAGTTGATGTACGACCGGGGCGACGCTGGCGGCGGCGGCCGCGGTGACCGGGCCGCCGTGGGCGAGGGCGTTGCGGACCAGCCGCAACCGACCCAGAGTTCGCGTCCATCTGTTCTCCAGCTCCGTATACCAGGCGCGCACTCCTTCAGGGGTAGAGATCCGGTGGGCTGCGGCAGCGGTGCGTCGATGCTGCAGGGTGTGTCCCGGTAGAGCTGCTGCCAACGCAGGAAGTGCGGCAATCACCTCGGCCATGTCGACGCTGGATTCCCAACTTCCATGACGCAGTGAGCCTTTTCCAACCTGCCGTGCGGATTGAGCAGTTGGCCTGACAGCGAGGCGAAGCCCCTGGTAGATGGGTTTTCGACCAAGAGAACCGTCTCCACCAGAGGCTTCACATGCTTGTCTACTCGTCCGGCATCGACGTGTCCAGTTCCACCCTGCGCTTCCTCGCACGGCAACTGCGGGCGCACCATCGTGCGATCGGCTCCCGGTGGCGGCGGCTGGGCGCGGGCCGGCAGGCCCTTCTCGCGCTCGCTCACCTGCGGGTGGGACACACCTACGCCCAGCTGGCCGCCGGCTTCGGCGTCGGGACCACGACCGCCTACCGCTACGTCACCGAGGCCGTGGACCTCCTGGCCGACCTCGCGCCCACCCTGGCCGACGCCGTCCGCACCGCTTCGACGAAGGCGTTCGTCCTGCTCGACGGCACACTTCTGCCGATCGACCGCATCGCGGCCGACCGCCCCTTCTACTCGGGCAAACACAAGAAGCACGGGATGAACGTGCAGGTCCTCGCCGATCCCTTCGGCCGACTGCTGTGGGCCTCAGCGGCCCTGCCAGGGGCCGTCCACGACATCCGCGCGGCCCGCGAACACGGCATCGTCGACGCCCTCGCCCAAGCCGACGTCACCTGCTGGGCGGACAAGGGCTACCGCGGCGCCGGCGGCACCGTCCGCACCCCGTACTGGGGGCGCTGGAACAGCCTTTCCACCGGCCAGCAGGCGGTCAACCGGTCCCACGCGAAGATCCGTGCCCTCGTCGAGCACGCCATGGCCACCCTCAAGTCCTGGCGGCTCCTGCGGAAGCTCCGATGCTCCACCACCCGGATCACCGCCCTCATCCAAGCCGTCCTGGCCCTGCATCTGGCCAGCTCAGGCCGATGATGGAAAAGGCTCAGGCAGCAGGCCATTCAAACGCTTGGCGACCTGAACGCGTGGACCGCATAGGTGCGTGACCTCACCGGGGTGTTGTGTCGTCCGTTGGGCTTCGTACTGACCGCAAGGCAGGTCGGCGAGCCCCGGACTTCCGGGGGCGACAGCGCGTCGGCGGGTTCCTAGCGGAGAGCGAGCGGCGGGCCCGGACGAGGTCGGCCGATAGGGCGAATTCTTTCTGTGTACTCAGGCTGACTCGGCATTTCGCCCATGGCAGACGAGAAAGGGGCTCGAAGGACTGGAACCCTCTCCGGGTGTATGTCAACGTACAACACCTCGGAAGTGCGAGGTCGGTAAGCGACCCGCCTGGAGATCCGATGAGGAGTATTTCCGCCGATGTGCGTCCTCCGATCAGTCCGGCCGGCCGCCCCTGTCCGCTTACTCTTTGTGCGATACACGGTGGACCGTTCATGCCGGATCCACATACGGGGGCGGATCGATTGGCGTCGAGGCTGGCAGTCGGGGCGAGCCTCTTTTCGGAGCGCGAGCGCAACATAGACCAAGATTGCCGGTTAGCCAAACCGGCGATCTTCGCGACCATTGAGCAGGTCCGCATTTGGCTGTACTTGACAGTGGAGCCGTAGCGGACACAGAAGAAGGCAGCGCTCCCCAAACCCGCCGGGGAGGGAGAGGAGGAGCATCGGCTACCGCAGCGGTGATACCCGCGGCACCCTTCGCTGAAGCGCAGTGGCCCCTCCGCCCGCGTGCAGTTTCCACACCCTCAAGGAGAGTGAGTACTCTGTCCGATCCCATCAAGAAACTTCCACCGAACTCGAAGGGGAAGGTTCGATACCGGTTTGTTGTCGACGCAGGAATCGACCCCGAAACTGGTAAGCGTAAGCAGTTGAGGCGCACCTTCGACTCGTTGAAGGAAGCTAGGGCTGAGTACGCAAACATAACTAACCGGCGGCATGATGGGTCGCTTGTGCCGCCCAGCAAGATCACCGTGAATGAGTGGCTCGACCGATGGCTGGCCATGAAAGCGGAGGATCTCGAAGAAACCACTATCTACAACTACGGGATTACCCTGGACCGAGTTCGGGGGAGGCTCGGCAATATCCGTCTCCAGGACCTTACTGAAGAGCACGTGGAAGAGTGGAGAGACTGGGCGCTGGCGCATGGCCGCGTGCGTGGTAAAAGGGCCGGGACGCCACTCAGTGTCACGAGTGTGGATATGAGCCTCGCTCGGCTGAAGGAAGCGCTGGGGAGGGCCGTTACCCGGCGGTTGGTGTACGTCAATGTCGCTGCGCACGTGACCATTCCCCGGAGAGCGCGCAAGGAAGAGCGGAAGACTAAAGAGGAGGTGCCGCCCTGGAACGTCCAGGAGGTTCAGAAGTTCATCCATGGAATTAGGGGTGAGCGTCTCTATGCTGCGCTTCTTCTTTCGCTGATGGGGCTTCGCCCAGCTGAAGTCTGCGGCCTCCGGTGGGAAGACGTTGACTTGGAGAACGCCACGATCGTCATTGCCAACACGCGCACGATGATGGGCAACCGGTACGTGGTGGAGAAGGACACCAAGTCTCTTGCGGGTGAGCGGGACCTGCCGCTGCCGGCGCTGGTGCTGGGAGCCCTCAAGGCATTTCGGGCTCTCCAAGCCGAGGAGAGGCTCGCTTTGGGGGAGGCGTACACGGTGTCGGGCTACGTGCTGGCGCATGAGACGGGCGACGCCTTCACGATCAAGCAACTTCGCCGACGCGCGTACCGGCTTATGGAGCTTCTCGGGCTCCGTCGCGTCAGGCTCTACGACGCACGCTCGTCGTGCTTCACCTTCCTGGCCAACAACGGCGTCCCGGACCACATCCTCGCGCGATGGGCCGGACATACGAACGTAAAGACGACCAAGCGGTGGTACGTCAAGCCAGATGTAGAAGATCTTCGCGGAGCCGCCACCACTTGGGATGGCCTGCACGGGGGTACGGCAGAGGGGCAAGAGTGAGCCACGCGGACTATGAGCCGAGCAACTTGCGCGCTGTATGGCCTGCAGGATTGGGGTGAGGGGGCTTCGGAGTCCGCTTGCTGGTTTTGGACCGGTGGCTGTAACTGAGAGCATCCGGCTACGGCCAAGCCTTCTACCAAGCGTTCACCGTGTGGCGTTTAAGTTGCTGTTGGGTAGGGTTTCGGAAGGTTTCCAGGTGGATCGCGCCGAGCCTCGTTCGTGCCTCCACACTCGATGCTGCTTCCTGAACCGCCTGGAGGCCGTGATCAAAGAGGAAAGCGTTGCTCGTAGCGGCTGAAGGAGGGCACGCGCCCGGAGGGCCCACTGCCGACACGGCCACGAGTACATGCCGGAGAATGTATACCTGGGTTCTCGTGGGCAGGACCGGAGCGGGGCAAGGCCCGCTAGGTCCACCCCGGCGATGTGACATCTCGTGACAGATGAGAGGCTCAGACGGGTGAGCGAGACACCACCGAACACCCTGCAATACCGCTTTGACGGGCCAGAAGACGCTCCCGTCCTGATCCTGGGTCCCTCACTGGGTACCACATGGCACATGTGGGACCGGCAGGTTCCCGAGCTGGCGCAGCAGTGGCGGGTCTTCCGTTTCGATCTGCCCGGACACGGGGGTGCCCCGGCCCACGCGGCGGGCTCCGTCGCCGACCTCACCGCGCGCCTGCTGGCCACCCTCGACGGACTCGGTGTGCAGCGCTTCGGCTACGCGGGCTGCGCGTTCGGCGGCGCCGTCGGCATCGAGCTGGCCCTGCGGCACCCCGAGCGCCTGGCCTCCCTCGCGCTGATCGCCGCCTCGCCGCGCTTCGGCACGGCCGACGAGTTCCGGCAGCGCGGCGTGATCGTCCGGACGAACGGGCTGGACCCGATCGCCCGCAGCGCTCCCGAGAGATGGTTCACCGGAGGGTTCGCCGCGGCCCAGCCCGCGATCACCGAGTGGGCCGTGCAGATGGTGCGGACCACCGACCCCGGCTGCTACATCTCCGCGTGCGAGGCGCTCGCCGCGTTCGACGTGCGGGGCGAACTCGGGCACGTCGGCGTGCCGACCCTGGTCCTCGTCGGCTCCGACGACCAGGTCACCGGCCCCGCCGAGGCCCGCACCCTGGTCGCCGGCATCCCCGACGCCCGCCTCGCCGTCGTCCCCGGCGCCTCCCACCTGGTCCCGGTCGAGCAGCCCGCGGCCGTCACCGACCTGCTGGTGCGGCACTTCGCCACCGCCTGGCAGGCCGCCCACGACGCCTCCACGGGCCAGATCCCCGTCCCACCCGCCGTCCACGCCGCCGCCCACGCCGCCCACGCCGCGCCCGCCGGGTCCGCGGCCCCCGTCCAGCCCGCGCTGGCCGCCGCTCCCGTACCGGTGCAGGCCGCCCCCGTACCGGCACAGGCCGTGCCCGTGCCGCCGCAGGCCGTCCCGGTGCCGCCGCAGGCCGCGCCCGCGCCGCCGAGGACCGTGCCCGTCGCCGAGATCGCCCCGGCCCCCGTACCGCCGCAGACGCACGCGCAAGGGCGGCCGGACCCGTACGACGCGGGGCTCAAGGTCCGCCGCGAGGTGCTCGGCGACGCGCACGTCGACCAGGAGCTGGCACAGGCGGACGAGTTCTCCGGGGACTTCCAGGAGTTCCTCACCCGGTACGCCTGGGGCGAGGTCTGGGACCGGCCCGGACTGGACCGCCGCACCCGCAGCTGCGTCACCCTCACCGCCCTGGTCGCCGGCGGCCACCTGGACGAGCTCGCCTTCCACGTCCGGGCCGCCCTGCGCAACGGCCTCACCCCGGGCGAGATCGGCGAAGTGCTGCTCCAGGCCGCCGTCTACTGCGGCCTGCCGGCCGCGAACAGCGCCTTCCGGGTGGCGCAGCGGGTCGTCCGCGAGGAGACCACGCCGCCGGAGTGAGCGGGCCCGGGGCCGTTCGCGCGACCGCGAGGCGCGGCGGCAGGATGGGGACATGAGGTTCACCAAGAAGTCGCACTCCTGCGTCCGCCTCGAGAAGGACGGGCGGACGCTCGTCCTCGACCCCGGCGGATTCAGCGAGGAGGACGCCGCCCTCGGCGCGGACGCCCTCCTCGTCACCCACGAGCACCCCGACCACTTCGACGAGGCGCGGCTGCGCGCCGCGATGGAGAGCAACCCGGCCGCCGGGATCTGGACGCTGAAGTCCGTCGCCGAGAGGATCTCGGCGGCGTTCCCGGGCCGCGTGCACACCGTCGGCCACGGCGACACCTTCACCGCCGCCGGCTTCGACGTCCAGGTTCACGGCGAGCTGCACGCGGTGATCCACCCGGACATCCCGCGCGTCACCAACATCGGGTTCCTCGTCGACGGGGGCGCGGTCTTCCACCCCGGCGACGCCCTCACCGTCCCCGGCCACCCCGTCGAGACGCTGATGCTGCCCGTCATGGCCCCCTGGAACAAGATCTCCGAAGTCATCGACTACGTCCGGGAGGTGAGGCCGCGGCGCGCCTACGACATCCACGACGCCCTCCTCACCGACCTCGCCCGCCCCGTCTACGACCGCCAGATCGGGCAGCTCGGCGGCTCCGAGCACCTGCGGCTGACCCCGGGGGAGTCGGTCCCGCTGTGAGCGGCCGGACGCCCGGCACCGGCCGGGACCGGGTTGTCGGTCCCGCCCGGTAGGTTGGGAGCCATGCGCATCGCCACCTGGAACGTGAACTCGATCACCGCCCGCCTGCCGAGGCTGCTGGCCTGGCTGGAGAGCAGCGGCACCGACGTGCTGTGCCTCCAGGAGGCCAAGGTCGCCGAGGAGCAGTTCCCGTTCGACGCGCTGCGCGAGAAGGGCTACGAGGCCGCCGTGCACGCCACCGGACGGTGGAACGGCGTGGCGGTGCTCTCCCGGGTGGGTCTGACGGACGTCGTCAAGGGCCTGCCCGGCGACCCGGGTTACGAGGGCGTGGAGGAGCCCCGCGCGATCTCGGCCACCTGCGGCCCGGTCCGCGTCTGGTCGGTCTACGTGCCGAACGGCCGCGAGGTGGAGCACGCCCACTACGCCTACAAGCTCCAGTGGTTCGAGGCGCTGCGCGCGGCCGTCGAGGGCGACGCGGCCGGCGCCCGGCCGTTCGCCGTGATGGGCGACTACAACGTGGCACCGACCGACGACGACGTCTACGACCGCGCCGCCTTCGAGGGCTCCACCCACGTCACCCCCGCCGAGCGCGCCGCCCTCGCCTCCCTGCGCGAGGCCGGCCTGGCCGACGTGGTGCCGCGCCCGCTGAAGTACGACCACCCCTACACCTACTGGGACTACCGCCAGCTCTGCTTCCCCAAGAACCGCGGCATGCGCATCGACCTGGTCTACGGCAACGAGCCGTTCGCCAAGGCCGTCACCGACTCCTACGTCGACCGCGAGGAGCGCAAGGGCAAGGGCGCCTCGGACCACGCGCCGGTCGTCGTCGACCTGGACGTGTAGGAGGCTCCGCACCTCGTCCGGCCCGCGTGCCCTGTGGTGCGCACGGCAATACGAATGTCAGTCTGGGGGGATGCGCATCCCCTTCCTGGGCAAGCGGCGCGAGCCCGCCCCGGTCCACGACCCGGCCGGCATCGCCGAGCTGCTCGCCGACTGTGATCTGCTCCGCTCGCAGGCGTCGCGGGAGGGGATCGGGCTGGACGACTCCGAGGCCTCGCTGGCCCGGCTCGACCAGATGCTGCCGCGCTGGCGCGCCGACGAGGAGATCATGGTCTGGCTGGGCAACGACGCGGGTCTGTACCTGGGGACCGTGATCGTGCGCACGGTGCCCGGTGCCGCCTGGGCCATCCGGGCGGACGGGCAGCCGGTCGTCCGGCTCGGCTCGGGCCGCGAGTTCGACGTGGTGGCGTCGGGCTGCGCCTGGGCGGCGGACGGCGTCCCCGAGCTGTCGCAGCTGTACGCCGAGGTAGCGGAGCCCTGACGCGGGGACACGGCCGAGCCGGCGGCTCAGGCCCGGTGCGAGGTGCGGGGCGCGGGCGCCGGCGCCGGCAGCGGGCTCGTCGCCGCCCGGGTCACGTCCCCGACGAGCTCGACGACGTCCGGGCCGTACGCCTGCGAGTTGACGACCTTCAGCAGCAGGACGAAGGAGTTCCTGCCGTGCTTGCGCGCCAGGCGCTCGTGGTGCCGGGCGAGGTAGCGCGTGGCGGCCTGGTTGGTGATCGCGCGCTGGCCGCAGAAGAGGAACGCCGGGCGGGCCTCGTGCCGGTCGCCGGCGGTGAGCCGGGCGAGCATGACGTACTCCGTGACACCCGGGTCCATGCGGTAGCGCTCGCCGCCGATCTGGAAGGCGGCCCGGTCCGGGCCCGGTTCCGGGTCCACGCTGATCCGCACCCCGGGCATCATGGCCGCCATGTGGGCCACCATCCGCCGATTTGACCCGGGGCCGCCCACGCAGAACTCCGTGCGCTCGCCGAAGCCCTGATGGACCGTGTCCTGGGTGACCACCTGCACGTGCGCGCCGCAGTCCTTGATCAGCGCGGACAGCTCCAGCAGCGCGAACACGTCGAAGCGGTGGACGGCCGGCTCGGAGGTGGCGGGGTCCCGGTTGACGACGAGCAGCGACTCGGCGTTCTCCGGCAGCCCGAAGAACGCCTGCTTGCGTCGGAGTTTCCGCTTCCAGAGATACGTGCGGGCGAGCCAGCCCAGCGCGGCGCTGATGCCGGCCGCGATCACACCCAGGACGATGTTGCGTACGTCATCGGTCATGGGCGCGCATGCTAGCGGTCGACGGGGTACTGGTGTTCCCCACGAGTCCCTGACGCGGCCATGACGATGATTTAAGCTGCCCGAACGGCCTTTCACTGGAGGTGCGGATGCGTCGCCCTGTCGCACGGAATCTGACGGTCCTGGCGGTCTCGGCCGCCGTGGTGTCGGTGGGAGCGGCGGCGCCACCCGCCGCGCAGCACAGACCCGCCGCCCCGAAGACGCCGGTCGCCGTCGGCTACGGCGGGGCGGTCGCCAGTGTCGACCAGGACGCCTCGGCCGCCGGCATCGAGGTCCTGCGCGGCGGCGGCAACGCCGTGGACGCGGCCGTCGCCACCGCCGCCGCGCTCGGCGTCACCGAGCCCTACTCCGCCGGCATCGGCGGGGGCGGCTACTTCGTCTACTACGACGCCAAGTCCCTCACGGTGCGCACCATCGACGGCCGCGAGACCGCGCCGCTGACCGCCGACGAGACCCTGTTCACCGAGAACGGCAAGCCGCTCGCCTTCGCCGACGCCGTCACCAGCGGCCTCGCCGTCGGCACCCCGGGCACGCCCGCCACCTGGCAGACCGCCCTGGACCGGTGGGGCAGCCGGAAGCTGTCCTCCGTGCTCCGGCCCGCCGAGCGCCTGGCCCGAGGCGGCTTCACCGTCGACGACACCTTCCGCTCCCAGACCGCTGCCAACGAACAGCGGTTCCGGCACTTCCCGGACACCGCCGAGCTGTTCCTGCCGGGTGGCGAACTCCCGGTCGTCGGCTCCACCTTCAAGAACCCCGACCTGGCCCGCACCTACAAGGAGCTGGGCCGGGAAGGCGTGGACGCCGTCTACCACGGCGAGCTCGGCGAGGACATCGTCGCCACCGTCAACAAGCCGCCCGTCGACCCGGCCTCCGGCTGGAACGCCCGCCCCGGCGACCTGTCCGCCAAGGACCTCGCGGCCTACGAGGCCAAGCTCCAGGCCCCCACCAGGACCACGTACCGCGGCCTCGACGTCTACTCCATCGCCCCGTCCTCGTCCGGCGGCACCACGGTCGGCGAGGCCCTGAACATCCTCGAGCGCACCGACCTGTCGAAGGCGAGCAAGGCGCGCTACCTGCACCGCTTCATCGAGGCGAGCCGCATCGCCTTCGCCGACCGCGGACGCTGGGTCGGCGACCCGGCCTTCGAGGACGTACCGGCGAAGGAACTGCTGTCGCAGCGGTACGCCGACTCGCGGGAGTGCCTGATCCGGGACGACGCGGTGCTGACCAGCCCGCTCGCCCCCGGCGACCCCCGCCACCCGGCCTCCTGCGCGGGCCGGGGCGCGGCGGCGCCGACGACGTACGAGGGCGAGAACACCACCCACCTGACGGTCGCCGACAAGTGGGGCAACGTCGTCGCCTACACGCTCACCATCGAGCAGACCGGCGGCAGCGGCATCACCGTGCCCGGCCGCGGCTTCCTGCTCAACAACGAGCTGACCGACTTCTCCTTCGCCCCCGCCAACCCGGCCGTCCACGACCCGAACCTGCCCGGCCCCGGCAAGCGGCCCCGTTCGTCGATCGCGCCGACGATCGTGCTGGACCGGCACCACCGGCCGGTCGTGGCGGTCGGTTCGCCCGGCGGCGCGACCATCATCACCACCGTGCTCCAGACCCTGACCGGCTTCATCGACCGCGGTCTGCCGCTGGTGGACGCGATCGCCGCGCCCCGCGCCAGCCAGCGCAACGCCGCCCAGACCGAGCTCGAACCCGGTCTGTACGACAGCGGGCTGCGGGCCGAGCTGGAGGCCCTCGGGCACTCGTTCAAGCCCAACCCGGAGATCGGCGCGGCGACCGGTGTGCAGCGGCTGCCGGACGGCAGGTGGCTGGCCGCCGCCGAGAAGGAACGGCGCGGCGGCGGCTCGGCCATGGTGGTCAGGCCCGCGCGGTAGCGCGCGTCACAGCTCGGGGACGGGCCGCTCCGGCGTACGGAACGCCAGCCGCCCGTCCTCGACGTCGACCGTGACCCGGCCGCCCTCCTCGATGCGGCCGTCGAGCAGCAGCCGGGAGAGCTGGTTGTCCACCTCGCGCTGGATGGTGCGGCGCAGCGGCCTGGCACCGTACTCGGGCTGGTAGCCGCGCTCGGCGAGCCAGTCCACGGCCGCGTCGGTGAAGTCGACGGTGATGTCCTGCGCCCGCACCATGCGCCGGGTCTGCTCCAGCAGCAGGCTGGTGATCTGCCGCAGCTGCTCGCCGCTGAGCTGGCGGAAGACGACGATCTCGTCGATGCGGTTGAGGAACTCCGGCCGGAAGTGCTCGCGCAGCGGACGCAGCACCTGCTCGCGCCGGGCCTCCTCGTCCGCCTCGGACCCGCCGGCCCCGAAGCCGATGCCGGCGCCGCGCCGGGTGATCACGTCGGAGCCGAGGTTGCTGGTCATCACGACGACCGTGTTCGTGAAGTCCACCGTCCGGCCCTGCGAGTCGGTCAGCCGGCCGTCGTCCAGGACCTGGAGCAGGATGTTGAAGACGTCCGGGTGCGCCTTCTCCACCTCGTCCAGCAGCAGCAGGGAGTAGGGGTGCCGGCGCACCACCTCGGTGAGCTGGCCGGCCTCCTCGTGCCCGACGTAGCCGGGCGGGGCGCCGACCAGGCGGCTGACGGTGTGCCGCTCCTGGTACTCGCTCATGTCGAGGCGCACCATGCGGTCCTCGCTGCCGAACAGGGCCTCCGCCAGCGCCCGGGCCAGCTCGGTCTTGCCGACGCCGGTCGGGCCGAGGAAGAGGAAGCTGCCGATGGGCCGGCCGGGGCTGGCGAGCCCCGCGCGGGAGCGCAGCACGGCGTCGGAGACGACGCGGACCGCCTCCTCCTGGCCGACCACGCGTTCGTGCAGGTGCGACTCCAGACCGAGCAGGCGGTCCTTCTCCTCCTGGGTGAGGGCGCTGACCGGGATGCCGGTCTGCCGGGACACCACCTCGGCGATGGACTCGGTGCCGACCACCAGGCTCAGGCCCTCGTCGGCCTCGCCGCCACCGTTCGCCTCGGTGATCCGCTGCTTCAGCTCGGTGATCCGGTCGCGCAGCTGCATGGCCTGCTCGTACTGCTCGTCCGCGACGGCCTGGTCCTTGTCCCGGACCAGCTGGTCGACCTCGCGCTCCATGGCCCGTACGTCCGTGCCCTTGGTGCGCGCCTGCAACCGGACCCGGGCGCCGGCCTGGTCGATCAGGTCGATCGCCTTGTCCGGCAGCCGCCGGTCGGTGAGGTAGCGGTCGGACATCTCCACGGCCGCCACCAGGGCCTCGTCGGTGTAGCGGACCTGGTGGTGCGCCTCGTAGCGGTCGCGCAGGCCGCGCAGGATCTCGATGGCGTCCGCGGTGGTGGGCTCGGGCACCAGGATCGGCTGGAAGCGGCGGGCGAGGGCCGCGTCCTTCTCGATCCGGCGGTACTCCTCCAGGGTGGTGGCGCCCACGATGTGCAGTTCGCCGCGGGCCAGGGCCGGCTTGAGGATGTTGCCGGCGTCCATCGAGCCGCTCTCGCCGCCGCCACCGGCGCCGACGACCGTGTGCAGCTCGTCGATGAAGATGATCAGCTGTTCCGAGTGGGCGC
Organism: Streptomyces sp. 63XJN7_1_ISO-PGPR-S23-121; assembly: GCF_056173025.1. Classification (NCBI taxonomy): domain Bacteria; kingdom Bacillati; phylum Actinomycetota; class Actinomycetes; order Kitasatosporales; family Streptomycetaceae; genus Streptomyces; species Streptomyces sp. 63XJN7_1_ISO-PGPR-S23-121. The sequence goes on from NZ_CM149653.1 coordinate 2,576,638, forward strand.
GGATCTCGCCCACGATGTTGTTCATCCGTTCCTCGAAGTCGCCCCGGTAGCGGGTGCCCGCGACCACGCCCGTCAGGTCCAGCGCGACCACCCGGCGCCCGAGCAGCACGTCGGGCACGTCGCCGTCGGTGATGCGCTGGGCGAGGCCCTCGACGATGGCGGTCTTGCCGACGCCCGCGTCACCGATCAGCACCGGGTTGTTCTTGCCGCGGCGGGAGAGCACCTCGACGGTCTGCTCGATCTCCTCCTCGCGCCCGATCACCGGGTCGATCCGGCCCTGCTGGGCCAGGTCGGTGAGGTCGCGGCCGTACTTGTCCAGCGTGGGCGTGTTCGTGGACCGGGGGGTCTCCGCGCGGCTCTTGGCCGCCTCCGGCGTCTCCGCCGGCAGGCCCGAGGGGGCGAACCGGGCCGCGTTCAGGATGTGCCCGGCGGCCGAGTCCGGGTTGGCGGCCAGGGCGCTGAGCACGTGCTCCGGGCCGATGTACCCGGTGCCGGTCGACCGGGCCAGCTCGTGCGCGTCCAGCAGGGCGCGCTTGACGGCCGGGGTCAGGGAGAGCGAGGTGGGCGGCGGTACCTCGCCCGGCGGGTGCTGCACCGGGCCGGTCCGCTCGTCGATCTGGGACGCCAGCGCGTCGGGGTCGGCGCCGGCCCGGCTCAGCAGGCCGCGGGTCGGCTCGGTGGCGAGCGCGGCCCGCAGCAGGTGCTCGGTGTCCAGGTCCCGGCTGCCGTGCTCGGCGGCGTACTGGGCGGCGCCGCGCACCAGTTCCCGGGCGGGCTGGCTGAGCAGCCGCCCGATGTCGATCTGCCTCGGCCTGGGCCCGCCGAAGAAACGCGCCAGGAATTCCGCGAACGGGTCGCCCTCCGGTCCCATGTAGCCGCTGCTCATCGTGTACGGACCTCCGCTGCATCGCTGATCGACGTGCCGGTGCCGGGTAACCCGGCCGGGGCGCGGTCATGCCCAACATGACACGTTCTGTTCCGGCGGGCATGTCCGGACCTCCGGGCGGGCGGAGGGACACGGGGCCGGTCCCGGGCCGGGGGACACGTGACGGCGAAGGCCGTTTCCCGAGGTGGGGACGCGTGCGCCGGGAGCCGCCCCTCGCGAGGAGCGCCGCGGGCGGGTCCCCCGGGGCGCGGGGCCCGTGGCGGCGGGGTCGTTCCCCGGGGTGCGCCCGCTCTCGGCGTGAGGGCTGCGCCCGTTCCCCGCCCGGCGCCCGATCCTCGGTGTGTGGCCCGCGTCCGTTCCCCGGTCGCGAGGCGGGGGCCGCTCCCCGGCCCGACGCCCCCGGCGTCCCCGTCAGGAACCGTGCGTCACAGGTCCTCCCGCGACGTCAGGACGCGCGGCCCCGCGTCCGTGATCGCCACCGTGTGTTCCACGTGCGCCGCCCGGGAGCCGTCGTTCGTGCGCAGGGTCCAGCCGTCCGCGGCGGCGTGCCACTCGTCCCGCCCGCTGCCGATCAGCATCGGCTCGATGGCGAGCACCATGCCGTGACGCAGCGGGAGCCCCCGCCCCGGCCGGCCCTCGTTGGGGACCTCCGGGTCCTCGTGCATGCGCCGGCCGATGCCGTGACCGCCGAATCCGTCCGGGACGCCGTACCCCGCGGCCCGGCACACCGAGCCGACGGCGTGCGCGATGTCCCCGATGCGGTTGCCCACGACGGCCTGGCCGACGGCCGCCGCGAGGGCACGCTCGGCGGTGTCGATCAGGGCCAGGTCCGCCGGGCGCGGGGTTCCGACGGTGAAACTGATCGCCGAGTCGCCGGCCCAGCCGTCCAGCGTCGCCCCGCAGTCGAGGGAGACGAGGTCGCCGTCGCGCAGCCGGTAGCCGTCCGGGATGCCGTGCACGATCGCGTCGTTCACCGAGGCGCAGACGACCGCCGGGAAGGGCGTCGGCGCGAAGGAGGGCCGGTAGCCGAGGAACGGCGAGGTCGCGCCGGCCTCCCGCAGCACCTCACGGGCCACGGCGTCCAGCTCCAGCAGGGACACGCCCACGTCCGCGGCCTCCCGCGCGGCGGTCAGGGCGCGGGCGACGACCCGGCCGGCCGCGTGCATGGCATCGATCGATGTGTCCGTCTTCAGTTCCACCATGCCAATAACTATACCGGTATTTGAATTGGGTCCCCCGCGCCGGTCCGGTATTAGAATGACGGCATGGTGCGCACTCCCCTGACCCCGGAAGAACGCGAACGCGGCGAGCGGCTCGGGCGGCTGCTCCGCTCGGCCCGCGGCGACCGCACCATGACGGAGGTCGCCGCGCAGGCGGGCGTCTCCGCCGAGACCCTGCGCAAGATCGAGACCGGGCGGGCGCCGACACCGGCGTTCTTCACGGTGGCCGCGCTGGCCGCCGCCCTCGGCGTGTCCATGGACGAGCTCGTGGGGCAGTGCGCGCTCGTGGGCGCCTGACGACCGGGGCGCGCTGCCCGCCCGACGCCGGCACACGAGCCCCACCCGCCCCACCACTCACCCGCAGGGGTGCGAAACGTGATCGACACCCCGGCTTGACGACGATGGTCTTGGCAAGCCCGTCCGAGGGGCTTACGTTCGTGCCTCTACGGCCTGCTCTACGGGCGTAGAGGCTCTGACGTCGTGTCGAAGGAGCAGCTCATGGCCAACGTCGTACGTGCCGCTCTCGTCCAGGCCACCTGGACCGGCGACACCGAGTCCATGGTGGCGAAACACGAGGAGCACGCCCGCGAGGCCGCCCGGCAGGGGGCGAAGGTCATCGGGTTCCAGGAAGTCTTCAACGCCCCCTACTTCTGCCAGGTCCAGGACCCCGCGCACTACCGCTGGGCCGAGCCCGTGCCCGACGGACCGACCACCCGCCGCATGCGGGCCCTCGCGCGCGAGACCGGCATGGTGATCGTCGTCCCCGTCTTCGAGGTCGAGCAGTCCGGCTTCTACTACAACACCGCGGCCGTGATCGACGCCGACGGCACCGTCCTCGGCACGTACCGCAAGCACCACATCCCGCAGGTCGAGGGCTTCTGGGAGAAGTTCTACTTCCGCCCCGGCAACCGCGGCTGGCCCGTCTTCGACACCGCCGTCGGCAAGGTCGGCGTCTACATCTGCTACGACCGGCACTTCCCGGAGGGCTGGCGGCAGCTCGGCCTCGGCGGCGCCCAGCTCGTCTACAACCCGTCCGCCACCCACCGGGGCCTGTCCGCCCACCTGTGGCAGCTGGAGCAGCCCGCGGCGGCCGTCGCCAACGAGTACTTCGTCGCCGCGATCAACCGGGTCGGCCAGGAGGAGTACGGCGACAACGACTTCTACGGCACGTCGTACTTCGTCGACCCGCGCGGCCGGATCGTCGGCGACGTCGCCAGCGACACCAAGGAGGAACTCGTCGTCCGCGACCTGGACTTCGACCTCATCGAGCAGGTGCGGCAGCAGTGGGCCTTCTACCGCGACCGCCGTCCCGACGCCTACGAAGGGCTGGTGCAGCCGTGACCAAGGACCTGTTCACCCGGCACCGCGCCGTCCTGCCCGACTGGCTCGCCCTCTACTACGAGGACCCGCTGGAGCTCACCCACGGCGAGGGCCGGCACGTCTGGGACTCCGCCGGCAACAAGTACCTCGACTTCTTCGGCGGCATCCTCACCACGATGACCGCGCACGCCCTGCCCGAGGTGACCAAGGCGGTGAGCGAGCAGGCCGGGCGGATCATCCACTCCTCGACGCTCTACCTCGACCGGCCGATGATCGAACTCGCCGAGCGCATCGCCCAGCTCTCCGGCATCCCCGACGCGCGCGTCTTCTTCACCACCTCCGGCACCGAGGCCAACGACACCGCCCTGCTCCTCGCCACCGCCCACCGGCGCAGCAACACGATCCTCGCGATGCGCAACAGCTACCACGGCCGCTCCTTCGGCGCCGTCGGCATCACCGGCAACCGCGGCTGGTCCCCGACCTCGCTGTCCCCGCTCCAGACGCTGTACGTGCACGGCGGCGTGCGCACCCGCGGGCCCTACGCACACCTGGACGACCGCGACTTCACCGACGCCTGCGTCGCCGACCTGAAGGACCTCCTCGGCCACACCCGCCCGCCCGCCGCGCTGATCGCGGAGCCCGTCCAGGGCGTCGGCGGCTTCACCTCCCCGCCGGACGGCCTGTACGCCGCCTTCCGCGAGGTGCTGCACGAGCGGGGCATCCTGTGGATCGCCGACGAGGTGCAGACCGGCTGGGGTCGCACCGGCGAGCACTTCTGGGGCTGGCAGGCCCACGGACGCAGCGGTCCGCCGGACATCGTGACCTTCGCCAAGGGCATCGGCAACGGCATGTCGATCGGCGGCGTCGTCGCCCGCGCCGAGATCATGAACTGCCTGGACTCCAACAGCATCTCCACCTTCGGCGGCACCCAGGTCACCATGGCCGCCGGTCTCGCCAACCTGGCCTACCTGCTGGAGCACGACCTCCAGGGCAACGCCCGGCGCGTCGGCGGACTGCTCATCGAACGGCTGCGGGCCGTCGCCGCGCAGGTGCCGCACGTCCGCGAGGTGCGCGGACGCGGACTGATGATCGGCATCGAGCTGACCCGGCCCGGCACCGACGAGGCCGACCCCCGGGCCGCCTCCGCCGTACTGGAGGAGGCCCGCGCGGGCGGGCTGCTCATCGGCAAGGGCGGCGGCCACGACACCAGTGCCCTGCGCGTCGCCCCGCCGATGTCCCTCACCGTCGCGGAGGCCGAGGAGGGCGCCGCGATCCTCGAACGCGCCCTGCGGAGCTTGTGACGGCCCTGCGCCGAACCGTGCCCCGAGCGGAGGTACCGCCGCCATGACCACCACCCGGGAGTCCTGGGAACCCGCCCTGTCGGTACGTCAGGTCCTCGCCCTGGAGCGGGTGCTCGCCGGGCAGCCCGAGGTGGTGGCCGGCGCCGGCCTGCTCGACCGGCCGGTGCGCTGGGTGCACGTCGCCGAGGCCGCCGACGTCGGCGTGATGCTCAGCGGCGGCGAGATGGTCCTCACCACCGGAGTGCTGCTCGCCGGCGACGAGGACCGGCAGAGCGAGTACATCCGCTCCCTCCACCGCGCGGAGGCCTCGGCCGTCGTCCTCGGGCTCGGCCGCGCCTTTCCCGCCCCGCCGGACGGGATGCGCCGGACGGCCGAGCGGTGCGGGCTCCCCATGGTCGTCCTGCACCGCCCCTTCCCCTTCGCCGAACTGACCGAGGAGGTCCAGTCGCGGCTGCTGCGCCGCAAGTACGCGGCCGTGAGCCTCTCCGAGGCCGTGCGCACCGAACTGACCGCGCTGATCACCGCGGGCGCCCCCGGGCAGCGTCTGCTCGACGAGGTGGCCCGGCACGCCGGCTGCCCGGTCGTCGTCACCAACCTCGCCCACCGCGTCCTCGCCACGGCGGGGGAGCGGGCCGCCGTCGACGACGTGCTGCGCGACTGGGAACGCATCGCCCGGCAGGCCGGGGCCGGCGCCGGCGACGGCTGGATCCGCGCCGAGCTGACCTGCCGCGGGGAGCGCTGGGGGCGGCTGGTGCTGTGCGGCCACCGCGGCGACCGGGCCGCCGGACGGCTGCTGGCCGACCGCGCCGCCGAGGCCCTCGTCCTGCACCGCATGCTCGGCGGCCCCACCACGCCCTCCTGGGAGGAGCAGTCCGCACGGAGCCTGCTCACCGACCTCGCGGGCGGGGCCGTACCGGCACGGCAGCTGCTGCCCAGGGCACGGGCGGCCGGACTGCCGGTCAACCGGCGCGTGTTCGTCCCGCTCGTCGTCCGCGGCCCGGACCCGGTCCGGGCCGGCCGGGTGCTGAGGCTGCTGGGCCTGCCGGGCCTCGCCGCGCGGCTCACCGGCGGAACGACCGCCGTACTGCTCAGTCTCGCCCTCGACCAGGACGCCAGGGCGCTGACCGACCACTTCGCGGCCCGGCTGCGCACCGAACCCGGCGCCGCCGGCACCGTGGTCGCCGCGGCCGACGCCCGCACCGCCTGGGACGACGTACCGGCCGGCCTGCGGGAGGCGCGGCACGTCGCCGACGCCGTCACCGACTCCGCGGCGGCCCTCGGCCTGCCGTCCGTCGTCCGGCTGCGGGACATCCACCTGCGCGGCCTGGTGCGGCTGCTGCGCGACGATCCGCACGTGCAGTCCTTCGCCGAACGGGAGCTGGACGGGCTGCTGCGCGGCCCCGAGGAGGACCTGCTCCCCGTCCTTCGCACCTACCTCGCCACCGGCCGCAACAAGTCCCGCACCGCCCAGCTCCACCACGTCTCGCGGCCCGCCCTGTACCGACGGCTGGAGGCCATACAGGCCCGGCTCGGCGTGGATCTCGACGACTTCGAGCAGGCCGCGTCCGTGCACATCGCGCTCCTCGCCCACGACGCACAACAGGGGTGACACCGTGCAATGCCCGACACCCGCAGACGTGACACCGTGCCAGTCGAACCACCCGCCCGCCGTCCCTACGCTCGCAGCACACCGAGCGAGTGGAGGCTGACGATGAGCCGAGTGATCCGTGCCGCGCTCTTCCAGACCGCCTGGACGGGCGACAGGGAATCGATGATCCGGGTGCACGAGCAGGCGGTCCGCGACGCCGCCGCCCAGGGAGCCCAGGTCCTCTGCTTCCAGGAGCTGTTCTACGGGCCCTACTTCTGCCAGGTCCAGGACCCCGGGTTCTACGCCTACGCCCAGCGCGTCCCCGACGGCCCCGTGGTCGAGCGCTTCCGGCGACTCGCCCGCGAGCACGGCATCGTCCTGGTGCTGCCGATGTACGAGGAGGAGCAGCCGGGCGTCCTCTACAACACCGCCGCCGTGATCGACGCCGACGGCTCCTACCTCGGCAAGTACCGCAAGACCCACATCCCGCAGGTCCAGGGATTCTGGGAGAAGTTCTACTTCCGCCCCGGCAACTCCGGCTGGCCGGTCTTCGACACGGCCGTGGGCCGCATCGGCGTCTACATCTGCTACGACCGGCACTTCCCGGAGGGCTGGCGGGCGCTCGGCCTCCAGGGCGCCGAGATCGTCTTCAACCCGTCGGCCACCTCGCGAGGCCTGTCCGGCTACCTGTGGCAGCTGGAGCAGCCGGCCGCGGCCGTCGCCAACGAGTACTTCGTCGGCGCCATCAACCGCGTCGGCGTCGAGGAGCTGGGCGACAACGACTTCTACGGCACCTCGTACTTCGTCGACCCCGAGGCGCGGTTCGTCGGCGAGGTCGCGAGCGACAAGGAGACCGAACTCGTCGTCCGGGACCTCGACATGGACAAGCTGCGCGAGGTCCGCGACCGCTGGCAGTTCTACCGCGACCGGGCGCCGGGCGCGTACGCGCCGCTGACCGCGCCCTGACCGACCGCTCCCGACAGGAGGGACCAGCATGACCAGCAGTCGTACCGTCATCCGCGGTGGCCTCGTCATCACCGCGTCCGACGAGATGCACGCCGACGTGCTGATCGAGGACGGCCGCGTCGCCGCCCTCGCCGCGTCCGGCACCCCGGCCGCCGAGGCGTTCTCGGCCGAACGGACGATCGACGCCACCGGCAGGTACGTCATCCCGGGCGGCGTCGACGGCCACACCCACATGGAGATGCCCTTCGGCGGCACCTACGCCGCGGACACCTTCGAGACGGGCACCCGGGCCGCCGCCTGGGGCGGTACGACCACGATCGTCGACTTCGCCATCCAGAGCGTCGGCCACTCCCTGCGCGAAGGCCTCGACGCCTGGCACGCCAAGGCCGAGGGCAACTGCGCGATCGACTACGGCTTCCACATGATCGTCTCCGATGTGAACGAGAAGACGCTCAAGGAGATGGACCTGCTGGTGGAGGAGGGTGTCACCTCCTTCAAGCAGTTCATGGCCTACCCGGGCGTCTTCTACTCCGACGACGGCCAGATCCTGCGGGCCATGCAGCGCGCCGCCGGCAACGGCGGACTGATCATGATGCACGCCGAGAACGGCATCGCCATCGACGTCCTGGTCGAACAGGCCCTCGCCCGCGGCGAGACCGGCCCCCGCCACCACGGCGAGGTCCGCAAGGCCCTGCTGGAGGCCGAGGCCACGCACCGCGCCATCCGGCTCGCCCAGGTCGCCGGCGCGCCGCTGTACGTCGTGCACGTGTCGGCCCAGGAGGCGGTCGCCGAGCTGACCCGGGCGCGCGACGACGGCCTGAACGTCTTCGGCGAGACCTGCCCGCAGTACCTGTTCCTGTCCACCGACAACCTCGCCGAGCCGGACTTCGAGGGCGCCAAGTACGTGTGCAGCACGCCGTTGCGCCCGCGCGAGCACCAGGCGGCGCTGTGGAGGGGCCTGCGGACCAACGACCTCCAGGTGGTCTCCACCGACCACTGCCCCTTCTGCTTCACCGGGCAGAAGGAGCTGGGCCGCGGCGACTTCTCCAGGATCCCCAACGGCATGCCCGGCGTCGAGAACCGCATGGACCTGCTCCACCAGGCCGTCGTCGACGGACACATCAGCCGGCGCCGCTGGATCGAGATCGCCTGCGCCACCCCGGCCCGCATGTTCGGCCTGTACCCGAAGAAGGGCACCGTGGCGCCCGGCGCCGACGCCGACATCGTCGTCTACGACCCGCACGCCGAGCAGGTCATGTCCGCCGCGACCCACCACATGAACGTCGACTACTCGGCGTACGAGGGCAAGCGCGTCACCGGCCGCGTGGAGACCGTGCTCTCGCGCGGCGAGCCGGTGATCACCGAGCGGGAGTACACCGGGCGCAAGGGCCACGGCGTCTACACCCCGCGCTCCACCTGCCAGTACCTGAACTAGGAGCGGTGCCCATGGACTTCGGACTCGTCCTGCAGACCGACCCGCCGGCCTCCCGCGTCGTCAGCCTGATGCAACGGGCCGAACGCAACGGGTTCACGCACGGCTGGACCTTCGACTCCGCCGTGCTCTGGCAGGAACCGTTCGTCATCTACAGTCAGATCCTGGCCCACACCACCAGGCTGAAGGTCGGCACGATGGTCACCAACCCGGGCACCCGCACCTGGGAGGTGACCGCGTCCACCTTCGCCACCCTCAACGACATGTACGGCAACCGCACCGTCTGCGGCATCGGCCGCGGCGACTCCGCGATGCGCGTAGCCGGCCGCAAGCCCAACACCCTGGCCCGCATCAGCGAGGCCATGAAGGTCGTCCGGGCGCTCGGCAGGGGGGAGGAGGCCGACCTCGGCGGCGGGACCGTCGTCAGGTTCCCCTGGATCAAACCCGGTGCCGAACTCCCCGTGTGGATGGCCGCGTACGGACCCAAGGCCCTGAGGATGACCGGGGAGGAGGCCGACGGCTTCATCCTCCAGCTCGCCGACCCCTACCTCACCGAGTACATGGTCCGGGCCGTCAAGGACGCCGCGGCGGGGGCCGGCCGCGACCCGTCCGAGGTGACGGTCTGCGTCGCCGCCCCCGCCTACGTCACCGCCGACGACTCGCCCGAGGCGCTCGCCCACGCCCGCGAGCAGTGCCGCTGGTTCGGCGGCATGGTCGGCAACCACGTCGCCGACCTGGTCGCCAAGTACGGCGAGCACTCCGCCGCCGTCCCCGACGAACTCACCGACTACATCAAGGCCCGCGACGGTTACGACTACGCCCACCACGGACGCAGCGGCAACCCGGACACGCGGTTCGTGCCCGACGAGATCGTCGACCGGTTCTGCCTGGTCGGACCGGTCGAGAAGCACATCGAGAAGCTGACCGCCCTGCGCGCCCTCGGCGTCGACCAGTTCGCCGTGTACGACATGCACGACGCCCAGGAAGCCGTCATCGACGCGTACGGCACCGACATCATCCCGGCCCTCAACGGCTGACTCCCGGCACGCCCCCCCCGCCCTCCCGGGGCAGGGGCCCAGGGCGCACCCGCGCACCCCCCTCGGCACCGCCCGCACGGCCTTTCCCGACCCACCGCACGATTGGCCTGCCCATGACCGACACCGCGCCCACGGCCCCAGCGCCGTCCGCCCAAGTCACCCTCCCCGACGGGCGCGTGGAGCTCGCCCCGGGCTCCCCGCCGCCGAGCGGTCCGTACGCCAACGAGGACCTGCTGCCGGTCCCCGTCGGCAAGCGCACCTGGACCACGTACAACTTCTCCGCCCTGTGGGTCGGCATGGCCCACAACACGGCCTCCTGGACACTGGCGTCCGGTCTGATCGCCGTCGGCATGGACTGGAAGCAGGCGGTGTTCACCATCGCCCTGGCCAACCTGATCGTGCTCGTCCCGATGCTGCTCACCGGACATGCGGGACCCCGGTACGGCATCCCCTTCCCCGTCTTCGCCCGCGCCTCCTTCGGCGTCCGCGGTGCCAATCTGCCCGCGGTCGTACGGGCGTTGGTGGCGTGCGGCTGGTTCGGCATCCAGACCTGGATCGGCGGCGAGGCCATCTACTTCCTGGCCGGCAAGCTGATCGGCGACGGGTGGACGGACGCCGCCACGGTCGGCGGCCACGCCTGGACCATGTGGCTGTCGTTCGCGCTCTTCTGGGCGATCCAGGTGGTCATCATCTACCGGGGCATGGAGACCATCCGCCGCTTCGAGAACTGGGCGGCGCCCTTCGTCCTGGTCGGCGCGTTCGTGATGCTGTGGTGGATGACCGACCAGGCGGGCGGCTTCGGCCCGCTCTTCGACCAGCCGTCGAAGCTGGGCTGGGGCGGCGACTTCTGGAAGCTCTTCTGGCCCTCCCTCATGGGCATGATCGGCTTCTGGTCCACGCTGTCCCTGAACATCCCCGACTTCACCCGCTACGGCAGGAGCCAGAAGGCCCAGACCCGCGGCCAGGCCCTCGGCCTGCCCACCACCATGACCCTGTTCGCCTTCCTGTCCGTGATGGTCACCTCCGGCTCCCAGGCCGTCTACGGGGAACCGATCTGGGACCCGGTGCAGCTCGCCGCCAGGACGGACAACGTGGCCGGCCTGCTCTTCGCCCTCGTCACGGTCCTGGTGGCGACCCTGTCCGTGAACATCGCGGCCAACCTGGTCTCACCGGCCTTCGACTTCTCCAACGTCGCGCCGCGCAGGGTGAGTTTCCGGGCCGGCGCCCTCATCACCTGCGTCCTCGCGGTGCTGATCCTCCCGTGGAGGCTGTACTCCGACCCGCAGGGCTACATCTTCACCTGGCTCGGCCTGGTCGGCGGGCTGCTCGGCACGGTCGCCGGCATCCTCATCGCCGACTACTGGATCCTGCGCCGCGCCCGCCTCGACCTCGTCGACCTGTACCGCAAGGGCGGACGCTACTGGTACACCGGCGGCTGGAACTGGCGGGCGGTCGCCGCCTTCGTCACCGGCGGCGTCCTGGCCGTCGGCGGCGCCGACTTCCACCCCCTGGTCGACGGCCGGCCCGTGCCGTTCCTCGAACCGCTGGCCGACTACGGCTGGGCGGTGGGCCTCGGCACCTCGATGCTGCTGTACCTGCTGCTGATGCTGCCCGGTGCCCGCGGCCGGGCCGCCCGCTGAGACGCCGTCGGGGCGGTCAGCCGGCCTGACCGTCCTGAAGGGCGGCCACCGCCTCCTTGGCCGCCTTGATGGCCCCCTTGTTGATCTCCTCGGTGCCGGGGGCCTTCTTCGTCTCGAAGTCACTGCCGTTGTACGTGATCGTCACCAGGGCGTTGGCCGCGCGGACCAGCACGGTGCCCTCCCGGGTCTGCTGCTCGTCCTCGGTCGTGAGGTTCACGACCGAGTACGCCTCGTCGCCCAGCCCCGGGACGGCCCCGCCACCGCTGCGGTCGGCGACCCGCTCCTTGTACGACTTCCTCGCCGCCTCGTCCGAGGACATCACCTCGTAGGAGACGTCCAGCCAGCGGTAGTCGTACCCCTTGAGCGCGTTCCACGAGCAGGTGCGGCGCACCCGCGTGTCCGTCGACGGGATCTCCTTGCCCGCCGTCTTGACCCCCGGCACCAGCGACGTGATCGTCTTCGCGGCCAGGGCCCCGCAGGGCGCCGGGGCGGCGGCGTACGTCTTCGTCACCGCCTGCGTCGCCGGGGCCGAGGCGGACGGGCGCCCGCCGTCGGGCGGCGTGCCGTCCTCGGCGGCCGGTGCGGAGTCCGGCCCGGACGACATCACCCAGCCCGCCGTGGCGAGCACGGCGACCGGAACCAGGCGCGCGGTCAGGGCGAGCGGCAGGGGAAGGGAACGCACGGCGCACTTCTCGTGGGGGACGGTGCGGAACGGGCCCGCACGGCGGACGGGGGACGCCAGTCTCACACGAGTACCTGTGGGGCGGAAGGGCGAACTCGCTGCGTGCCCGGCCGGTGACGGAGACGGACCTCAGGGCACCCTGGCGGTCCACGCCGGCCCGGAGAACTTGGTGCCCGCCAGTTCCCGCGCCCGCGCCAGTTCCTCGTCGGTCACCTTGCCCCGGGTGAGCCCGTACCGCGCACCGAAGGAGGCGATCATCCGCTCGATCACGGCCTCGCGCGGCAGACCGGTCTGCCGGCGCAGCGGGTCCACCCGCTTCCTGGCGCTCTTGATGCCCTTGTCGCTGAGCTTCTCCCGCCCGATGCGCAGCACCTCCAGCATCTTGTCGGCGTCGATGTCGTACGACATGGTCACGTGGTGCAGGACCGCGCCGGGCCTGCCGTCGTGCCCCACGATCCGCTTCTGCGCGGCGCCCGCGATCTTGCCCTGGTCGGTGGCGATGTCGTTCAGCGGCTGGTACCAGGCGCGGATGCCCATGTCGCCGAGGGCGCCGAGCACCCAGTCGTCGAGGTAGGCGTAGCTGTCCTGGAAGGACAGGCCCTGCACCAGGGCCTCCGGCACGGACAGCGAATACGTGATGGTGTTGCCGGGCTCCACGAACATCGCCCCGCCGCCGGAGATCCGGCGCACCACCTCGACGCCGAGGCGCTCGGCCGCGGCGGCGTCGACCTCGTTGCGCAGCGACTGGAAACTGCCGATGATCACCGCGGGCGAGCCCCACTCCCACACCCGCAGCGTCGGCGGGCGGCGGCCGGCGGCGACCTCGGCGGTCAGCACCTCGTCCAGGGCCATGTGCAGGGCGGGCGACTGCGGAGCCTCGTGGATGAGCTGCCAGTCGTAGTCCGTCCAGTCCGTGGCGTGCGCGAGGGCCCGGCGCACGGCGATGCCGACGCCCTCCGAGGTCAGCCCGTACATCACGGTGTCCTCGGGCAGCGCCGCGTCGATCCGCGCGGCCAGTCCCGCGGCGTCGGTGTCGGCCGGGGCGCCCTCCAGCGCACGGTTCACGGCGTCGAGCGCCTCGTCCGGCTCGAGGAAGAAGTCGCCCGCCACGCGCACGTGCCGCAGCACACCGTCCTCGGCCTCCACGTCCACGACGACCAGCTTGCCGCCGGGGACCTTGTACTCACCGTGCACCGTTCCGCCTCCGTTTCCGCACACGGTCGGCAACAGCGCGGACGGCGGCGGTGTTCCCGCCCGCCGGACGCATCCGCCCCGCGGGACGCGGATGTGTAGTACACGTAGGGGTCGTCCGGCGTACCCGAACACCAAGGTGGGACATGCAGTTCACCACACGGCCCACGCTTCAGGGATCCTTCGGCATGGTGGCGTCCACCCACTGGCTGGCGTCGCAGTCGGCGATGGCGGTCCTGGAGGACGGCGGCAACGCCTACGACGCCGCCGTGGCCGGCGCGTTCGTGCTGCACGTCGTCGAACCGCACCTCAACGGGCCCGCCGGGGAGGTGCCGATCCTGCTCGCGCCGGCCGGCGGCGAGGTGCGGGTGCTGTGCGGTCAGGGCGTCGCCCCGGCCGGTGCCACGGTCGCGCACTACCGGGGGCTCGGCCTGGACCTCGTGCCGGGCACCGGCCCGCTCGCCGCCGCCGTGCCCGGGGCCTTCGACGCCTGGATGCTCCTGCTGCGCGACCACGGCACCAGGCACCTCGCCGACGTGCTGAAGTACGCCATCGGCTACGCCGAGCACGGGCACCCGCCCGTGGAGCGCTTCGCGGAGACCGTCGGCACCGTCCGCGAGCTGTTCGAGACGGAGTGGACGTCCTCGGCGGAGATCTACCTGCCCGGCGGGCGGCCGCCCCGCCCGGGCGAGCCGTTCCGCAACCCCGTCCTGGCCGCCACGTGGCGGCGGGTGCTCGCCGAGGTCGCCGGGGCGGGCGACCGGGAGGCGCAGATCGAGGCGGCCCGGGACGTGTGGCGCACCGGGTTCGTCGCCGAGGCGCTCGTGCGGCAGGCCGCACGGCCCACCATGGACACCAGCGGGCGGCGTCACACCGGCACCCTGTCGGCCGCCGACCTCGCCGGCTGGTCCGCGTCCTACGAGACGCCGGCCACGTACGACTGGAACGGCTGGACCGTGTGCAAGCCCGGTCCCTGGAGCCAGGGTCCCGTCCTGCTCCAGCAACTGGCGCTGCTCCCGCCCGAACTGCCCCGGTACGGCTCCGCCGACTACGTCCACCTGCTGGTCGAGGGCTGCAAGCTCGCCATGGCCGACCGGGAGGCCTGGTACGGCGACGCCGGCGGCGCGGCCGGGGTGCCGCTCGCCGACCTGCTGTCGCCGTCGTACAACGCGGCCCGGCGCGAGCTGGTGGGGGACAAGGCGTCCTTCGAGCTGCGGCCGGGCGCCCCGGGCGGACGCGCCCCGCGGCTCAGCGCCCACGCGTGCGTGGCGGCCGTCGAGGGGGAGGGCCTGGACGCCCCGGGAGTCGGCGAGCCGACCGTCGCCAAGGGCCCGGCCTCCCCGGTGCCCGGCGAGCCGGCCGTCGACGCCGACGGGGGCACCCGCGGCGACACCTGCCACCTCGACGTCGTGGACCGCTGGGGCAACATGGTCTCGGCCACCCCCAGCGGCGGCTGGCTCCAGTCCAACCCCGTCGTGCCCGGACTCGGCTTCCCGCTCGGCACCCGCCTGCAGATGACCTGGCTGGAGGAGGGCCTGCCGAACTCGCTCACCCCGGGCCGCCGGCCGCGCACCACCCTCTCCCCGTCCCTCGCCCTGCGCGACGGCGAGCCCGTCCTGGCCTTCGGCACGCCCGGCGGCGATCAGCAGGACCAGTGGCAGCTGCACTTCTTCCTCGCGGTCGCCCTGCGCGCCCGGGTGCGCGGCGGACTCGATCTCCAGGGCGCCGTCGACGCCCCGAACTGGCACAACGACGGCTTCCCCGGCTCGTTCTTCCCGCGCGGCATGCGGGCGGGAAGCCTCACCGTGGAGTCCCGGACGGCCGAGGAGGCCGTCGCGGAGCTGCGGCGCCGCGGGCACGACGTCACCGTCGGCGGGCCCTGGTCGGAGGGACGCCTGTGCGCCGTCGCCCGGGACCCGAGGACCGGAATCCTGTCCGCGGCGGCGAACCCGCGCGGCGCGCAGGGGTACGCGGTGGGGCGCTGAGGGCGGCCGCGTGTTCACGCCGGTTCCATCCGGGATACACCACCCGGGTGGGAGTTGTCAGTGGCGCGTGCTCTCATGGAGTCATGATCGAGAACAACGAAACCATCGACGAGTTTCTCGCCCGGCACGCCGACGAGGTGGAGGAGGCCGTCCGCAAGGCGGCCGCCCAGGAGATCATGCCGCGCTGGCGCCGGCTCGCGGACCACGAGGTCGACCAGAAATCCGGCCCGCACGACCTGGTGACGGACGCCGACCGCAAGGCCGAGCGGTTCCTGACCGAGGCACTGCGCGCCCTGCTGCCCGGCTCGGTGGTGGTCGGCGAGGAGGCGGTGCACGACAACCCGTCCTCGTACGAGGCGATCCGGGGCGAGGCACCGGTGTGGATCGTCGACCCCGTCGACGGGACACGGCAGTTCGTGCACGGCGACTCCGGGTTCTGCACGCTGGTCGCCCTGGCCCGGCACGGGGTGGTGCACGCCTCATGGACCTACGCGCCCGCCCTCGACCGACTCGCCACGGCCGTACGGGGCCGGGGCGCCTTCCTGGACGGCGAGCGGCTGTACGCCGGGCCGCCCGAGCCCGGGCGCGACCTGCGGGTCGCCACCTCCCACCCGGACTACACGACGGACGAGCAGAAGCGCGCCCTGCTCAGCCTGCGCACCCCCGGCGTGGCTCCCCGCGCCTGCGGCTCGGCGGGCCTCGAGTACCTCGCCGTCGCACGCGGCGAGTCCGACGCCACGGCGTTCTCCTGGGAGGCGGCCTGGGACCACGCGGCGGGGATCCTCCTGGTCGAGGAGGCGGGCGGCACCCATCTGACCCGCGCGGGCGAGCCCTTCCGCATCACCGGCGGCAACGACCTGCCGTTCACCGCGGCCCGGGACGCGGCCACGGCCCGGCAGGTGGTGGCACTGCTCTCGGGGGAGACCGCCTGACCCCCGGGGCTCGCGGCGGTCCCGCCGCCCGGCCACCCGGCCACCCGGCCACCCGGCCGCCCGGCCGTCACCCGTGACCGCGGCGTGCCGGCGCCCCGGCATATCCTGAGCCCGAGTGGCCATCGGCTGACGAAGGAGTCCGAAGGTGCCGTCGATGCTCGATGCGGTCGTGGTGGGTGCGGGACCGAACGGACTGACGGCTGCCGTGGAGCTGGCCCGCCGCGGCTTCTCCGTCGCCGTCTTCGAGGCGCGGGACACCGTGGGCGGCGGGGCCCGCACGGAGGAACTGACCCTCCCCGGCTTCCGTCACGACCCGTGCTCGGCCGCGCACCCGCTCGGAATCAACTCGCCCGCGTTCCGCGCCCTGCCCCTGGAGCGGTACGGCCTGCGCTGGCTGCACCCCGAGCTGCCCATGGCGCATCCGTTCCCCGACGGGTCGGCCGCCGTGCTGTCCCGGTCGGTCGGCGAGACCGCCGCCTCCTTCGGCCCGCGCGACGCGGGCACATACCGCAGGCTGGTCGAGCGCTTCCTCCCCGGGTGGGACACGCTGGCCCGGGACTTCATGTCCCTGCCGGCCACCGCGCTGCCCCGCGACCCGGTCGCCCTCGCCCGCTTCGGCCTGGTCGGACTGCCGCCGTCGACGTGGCTGATGCGCCGCTTCCGCGACGAGAGGGCCCGCACCCTCTTCGCCGGTCTCGTGGCACACGTCATGGCCCCGCTCGGCGGCTTCGCCACCGGGGCCATCGGCCTGGTCTTCGCCCTCGCCGCCCACGCCCGCGGCTGGCCCGTGGCCCGCGGCGGGTCCCAGGCCATCTCCGACGCGCTGGCCGCGTACCTCACCGACCTCGGCGGCGCGATCCACACCGACTACGAGGTCAAGCGCCTCGACGACCTGCCGCCGGCGCGCGCCTACGTCTTCGACACCTCGCCCACGGCCCTGGCCCGCATCGCCGGCCTCGGCGGCCACTACGACAACTACCGGTACGGCCCGGGCGTCTTCAAGATCGACTATGCGCTGGACGGACCGGTCCCGTGGACGGCAGAGGCGCCCCGCACCGCCGGCACGGTGCAGGTCGGCGCCGACAGCGCGGAGATCGGCGCCGCCCTGCACGCCGCCTCGCGCACGGACCGCGCACCCGACCGGCCGTTCCTCATCACCGTGCAGCCCGGAGTCGTGGACCCCACCCGGGCCCCGGCCGGCAAGCACGTCTTCTGGGCGTACGGGCACGTGCCGCACGGCTGGACCGGCGACCTCACGGACGCGGTCGAGCGCCAACTGGAGCGCTTCGCCCCCGGGTTCCGCGACCGCGTCCTCGCCCGCGCGACCGCCGGCCCGCCCGAGATCGCCGCCCGCAACGCCAACTACGTCGGCGGGGACATCGCCTCCGGCGCGGTCTCCGGTCTCCAGCTCCTGCTGCGCCCCAAGCTCTCCCTGTTCCCGTACGCCACCCCGCACCCGGCCGTGTTCATCTGCTCGTCGGCCACGCCGCCGGGCCCGGGGGTGCACGGCATGTCCGGACACAACGCGGCGAAGGCCGTGTGGCGGAGGCTGAGGCAGACATGACCACCCTCACGCTGGTCCGGGGCGACATCACGCGCCAGAGCGCCGACGCGATCGTCAACGCGGCCAACTCCTCCCTGCTCGGCGGGGGCGGCGTCGACGGCGCCATCCACCGGCGAGGCGGCCCGGCGATCCTGGAGGCCTGCCGCCGGCTGCGCGCCGGGCACCTCGGCAAGGGCCTGCCCACCGGCCGAGCCGTCGCCACCACCGCGGGCGACCTGGACGCGCGCTGGGTCATCCACACGGTCGGCCCGGTCTGGTCGGCCACCGAGGACCGTTCCGGCCTGCTCGCCTCCTGCTACCGCGAGTCCCTCCGGGTCGCGGACGAACTGGGCGCCCGCACGGTCGCCTTCCCGGCGATCTCCACCGGCGTCTACCGCTGGCCCCTGGACGACGCGGCCCGCATCGCCGTCGAGACGGTGCGCACCACGCCGACGTGCGTGACCGAGGCCCGCTTCGTCCTGTTCGACGCCCGCGCCTACGAGGCGTTCGCGGCACGGGCCGGCTGACATGTGTCCAGTCCGCGGTGTTTCGTGAGGGCGGGGCCGCGTGTCCGTCTCCGGCCCGTGCCGACCGGGCTGTGCCGGCCCGGAGTCCAGCCCGCCTGAGCGCCTTCAGGAAGCGGCGCCGCCGTCGTCGGGGCCCGGGCGCCGGCGACGGTAGTGGCGGGCGGCCCGGGCGCGGTTGCCGCAGGACGGCTTGCACCATTCCTGCCGCCCGTGGGACCTGACGAAGTAGCGCACGCAACGGGGCGCGGTGCAGGCGCGCAGCTGCTCGCGCTCCGGGCCGCTCAGGAAGTCGACGGCCGCCCGGGCCAGGGCCGCCAGGAGCCGGGTCCCCGGGTCGTCCTCCACCGGCCGCAGACGAGCGGAGGGGGCTCCCTGCACCGGCCAGTCCAGTTGCGGAACGACCGGTTCGCGGGCGGCGACGGCGTTGATGTGGGCCACCGCCCGGTCGGCCGGCATCAGGGCCGCGGCGTCCGCCGGACTCGGGGGTGCCGGACTCACCGCCCGTGCGAACAGCGCACGGATCGCGCCTCGCAACTCGACGAGCTCGCTCCGGAGCCCTTCGTCCACGTTCGTCTCCCAGGGCGCGACACGGTCGGCCAGGAGATCGGCTCGTGCCTCGATCCACTCAGCCGTTCCGCGCACCGTGGCGAGATCGTCGGTGACACCGCCGTCCCCGTCGTGGCGGATCGTGCCCGCCAACTCCAGTGCCGGCCAACGTTCCATCTCCGTCTCCCTCGGCTGAGCGGGACCTGCTTGATCATGTGCCTCCGCGCACCCTAGAGTCTCTAACGGGAAATCGAGAATTACCGTTAGGGGCCGGCCGGGTGGGACATCCGGTACCGGCCCGGAACAGCGGCGAGGGCCGCTCATGGGGAGGACGGTTCATGTCAGTGCTGCTCGCACAGATCAGCGACCTGCACCTGGACGGCAGTGAGAGAGCCACCCGGCGTGCCACCCGCGTCATGGATTACCTGCGGAACCTGCCCCGCCCGGTCGACGCCGTCCTGGTCACCGGGGACATCGCCGACCACGGAGCCGAGGCGGAGTACGAGGAGGCGGCACGCATCCTCCAGGGCCCCTTCCCGGTGCTCACCTGTCCCGGCAACCACGACGCGCGTCCCGCCTACCGCAAGGCCCTGCTCGGAGAGGCCCCCGACGCGTCCCCGGTCAACCGGATCCATCACGTCGCCGGAACCGCCGTCCTGATGTGCGACTCCACGATCCCCGGCCGCGACGAAGGGCGCCTCGACGCCGAGACGCTCGACTGGATCGAGACCCGGCTCGCCGGACTGTCGCAGGACACTCCGGCGCTGATCGCCTTCCACCAGCCGCCGGTCGAGCTCCACCACCCCCTGCCCGACTCGGGCATGCTCGAGAACCCCGAGCGGCTGGCCGCCCTGCTCGACGCGCACCCCCAGGTCGTCGCCGTCCTGACCGGTCACGCCCACACGGCGGCCGCCTCGGCCTTCGCCGCCCGCCCCCTGATCGTCGGGCCGGCCGTCACCTGGACCCTGCGCATGCCCTGGGAGGGCGACCTTCCCGCCGACCGCGACCAGCCGCCCGGCCTCGCCTTCCACGTCCTGGGCGACGACCGGCGCCTGACCACCCACTACCGCGTCGTGCTCTGACCTCGACCGCGCGACGGGCGGGGGCCGGCCGCCGTTCATCAGGAACCAACAAAGTCCGACGGGGTAATTGATTCGGTTGTGTTCGAGTCCTAGGGTGACCCTAATTCAGTAGCCGCTCCCACCACCGGCAGTTGGTATTGGCACCACCGTCAACAGCCGGTGCAGCACCGTGCGTTGAGCCGCCCCCGAAGCCACACGGAAGGCCACGGTCATGCCGCACTCGCCCGTGTCACCCGCCGGTACCCCGGCCCCCCGCCCCCGTCCGGTCGTCAGCCGCCGCCGCCTCCTGGAGGGCGGCGGCGCCCTCCTCGGGGCGCTCGCCCTGTCCGCGTCTCCCGGCACCGCGCTCGCGGCCGGCCGGCGCGCCGCGGCTGAAGAGCCCCCCGAGTGGAACGACTTCGGCGTCTTCCGGCTCGGCACCGAACCGCCGCACACCACCCTCATGCCGTACGCGGACGTGCGACAGGCCCTGGTCGGCGACCGCACCCGCTCGCCCTACCGGCTCAGCCTCGACGGCACCTGGAAGTTCGCCTACGCCGACCGGCCCGACGACCGGGACGCCGACTTCCACCGCACCGACACCGACGACAGCGGCTGGGACACCATCCCGGTCCCGTCCGTCTGGCAGACGCACGGGTACGACTTCCCGATCTACCTGAACATCACCTACCCGTACTCGGGCCCCAACGGCCTCGGCGAGGATCCGCAGCCGCCCGCCGCACCGACCCGCTACAACCCGGTCGGCCAGTACCGGCGCACCTTCACCGTCCCCCGCGACTGGACGGGCCGCCGCACCTTCCTGCACTTCGAGGGCGTCAAGTCCGCGCACTACGTGTGGATCAACGGCGAACCGGTCGGCTACGACGAGGACTCCTACACCCCCTCCGAGTACGACATCACCGACCACCTCAAGCCGGGCGCCAACCAGATCGCGGTGGAGGTCTACCGCTACTCCGACGGCGACTGGCTCGAGGACCAGGACATGATCCGGCTGAGCGGCATCTTCCGCTCGGTCCACCTCTACTCCACGCCGGCCGTGCACCTGCGCGACTTCAAGCTGGACACCCCGCTGAACGACACCTACACCGGCGCCGAGCTCAAGGTCACCGCGAGCGTGCGCGCGTACGGCGGCGCCGGCGCCGGGCGGTACACGGTGGAGACCCAGCTGTACGACGCCCGCGGCCACGCCGTCTGGTCCCGGCCGCTGGAGCAGTCCGCCGACCTCGGCACGGTCCGCGCCGGCGAGGACGTCACAGTACGGGCCGCGAAGGCCGTGCCGAAGCCCGCGCTCTGGTCGGCCGAGCACCCGAACCTCTACACCGCCGTCCTGCGCCTGCGCGACCCGTCCGGCAAAGTCGTGGAGACCCTCTCCCACCGGGTCGGCTTCCGTGAGTTCGCCCTCGAGGACGGCCTCATGCGGATCAACGGCAGGCCCGTCTCCTTCCGCGGCACCAACCGCCACGAGATGCACCCGGTCCGCGGCACGGCGCTGACCCGGGAGGACCTGGTCGAGGACATCGGAATCATCAAGCGGATGAACATCAACAGCGTCCGCACCTCGCACTACCCCAACAACCCGCACTGGCTCGAACTCGCCGACGAGTACGGCCTCTACCTCGTCGACGAGACCAACCTCGAGACCCACGGCATCCGCGGCGAGTACCCGGGCGACCACCCGGACTGGACCGCCGCCTGCGTC
Source organism: Streptomyces sp. 63XJN7_1_ISO-PGPR-S23-121 (assembly GCF_056173025.1). Classification (NCBI taxonomy): domain Bacteria; kingdom Bacillati; phylum Actinomycetota; class Actinomycetes; order Kitasatosporales; family Streptomycetaceae; genus Streptomyces; species Streptomyces sp. 63XJN7_1_ISO-PGPR-S23-121. Next base: position 2,598,215 of record NZ_CM149653.1, read on the forward strand.
GCCCGCGCCCAGAACATGGTCCACCGCGACAAGAACCACGCGTCCGTCGTCATCTGGTCCCTCGGCAACGAGGCCGGCGGCGGCAGCACCTTCACCGCCATGCACGACTGGATCCGCTCCTACGACGACACCCGCGTCATCCAGTACGAGGGCGACGACCGCCCCGGCATCAGCGACATCCGCTCGGAGATGTACGACAGCCCGCAGCGCGTGGAGCAGCGGGCGAAGGACACCTCCGACACCCGGCCCTACGTCATGATCGAGTACGCCCACTCGATGGGGAACTCCACCGGCAACTTCAAGAAGTACTGGGACATCGTCCGGCGGTACGACGTCCTCCAGGGCGGCTGGATCTGGGACTTCGTCGACCAGTCCCTGTACACGCCCGTCCCGGCCCGCACCCTGCTGACCGAGTCGGGCCCGGCCGGGCTGCGCGGCGAGATCCTCGCCACCCGCGGCGCCCTGGACCGCGGCAAGGGCCTGTCCGGCATCACGGTCTTCGAGCGCCACGACAGCCTCGACCTCACCGGCTCCCTCACCCTGGAGGCCTGGGTCACCCCGCACTTCACCGGCTTCCACCAGCCCATCCTGGCCAAGGGCGACACCCAGTACGCGCTGAAGCAGACCGACCGCAGGCTGGAGTTCTTCATCCACTCGGCCGGCCAGTGGATCACCGCGAGCTGGACCGTGCCGGACGACTGGACCGGCCGCGAGCACCACGTCGCGGGCGTCTTCGACGCGGACGCCGGCACCCTGACCCTGTACGTCGACGGCGCGGTGAAGGCCACCCGCACCACCGACCGGCGCCCCACCAGCAACACCGCGCCGCTCTCCCTGGCCACCGACGCCGACGCCCAGACCCGCGAGTTCAGCGGTACCGTCCGCCGCGCCCGCGTCTACGCCCGTGCCCTCGCCGGCGCCGAACTGGCCTCCGAGGGGCGCGGTCCCGGCGACGACGGCGTGCGGTTCTGGTTCGACGCCGCCACCGTGAAGACCGAGACGAAGCGGCCGAAGGACAAGACCTTCCTCGCCTACGGCGGCGACTGGGGCGACAACCCCAACGACGGCGCCTTCGTCGCGGACGGCATCATCACCGCCGACCGCCGCCACACCGCCAAGGCCACCGAGGTCAAGCACGTCTACCAGGCGATCAACGCCGCCCCGGCCCCCGGCGGCGCCCCGGGAGCCGTCACCCTCACCAACGAGTACCTGTTCACCGACCTCCGCGAGTTCGACGGCCGGTGGGAACTCGTCGCCGACGGCAGGGCCGTGGGCCGCGGGAAGCTGACCCGCGACCAGTTGAACGTCCCACCGCTGTCCAGCAAGGACATCACCGTCCCCGTCCGCCTGCCGCACGACCCCGAGCCGGGCACCGAGTACTTCCTCCGGCTCTCCTTCACCACCAAGGACGCCACGCCGTGGGCCGAGGCGGGCTTCGAGGTGGCCTGGCAGCAGCTCCCGCTGGACGCCGGCAGCCCGGCCGTCGCACCCGTACGCCTGGCGAGCGTCCCCGTCCTGCGCCACGAGGACCGCGACCAGGACGTCACCGTGCGCGGCAAGGGGTTCTCGGTCACCGTCGACAAGCGCACCGGCACCATCACGTCCTACGAGGCGAACGGCACCCGTCTGATCACCTCCGGACCCGTGCCCAACTTCTGGCGTGCGCCCACCGACAACGACAAGGGCAACGGCCAGCACACCCGCAACCAGACCTGGCGCGACGCCGGCGCCCGCCGCACCGTGACGGACGTGGCCGTGCGGGCCCTGGGCGACCGGGCCGTCGAGATCAAGGTCAGCGGCACCCTGCCGACCACGACCGAGTCGGCGTACTCCACCACCTACACGGTGTTCGGCAACGCCGAGATCAAGGTCGACAACACCCTGCACCCGGGCGCCGCCGACCTGCCGTACATCCCGGAGGTCGGCACCCTGCTGTTCCTGCCCGGCCGCCTGGACCGGCTGCACTACTACGGCCGCGGCCCCGACGAGAACTACTGGGACCGCAACACCGGCTCCGACGTCGGCCTCTACTCCGGGACCGTCGCCGAGCAGTGGACCCCCTACATCCGCCCGCAGGAGAACGGCAACAGGACCGACGTCCGCTGGATCGCGCTGACCGACTCCCGCGGCACCGGCCTGCTCGCCACCGGCGAACCCCTGCTGGAGGCCAACGCGTCCCACTTCACGCCGGAGGACCTGTCGTCGGGCGTACGCCACGACTACCAGCTCACCCCGCGCGACGAGGTGGTGCTGCGCCTGAACCACCGCCAGATGGGCGTCGGCGGCGACAATAGCTGGGGCGCCCACACCCACGACGAGTTCAAGCTGTTCGCCGACCGGGACTACACGTACACCTACCGGCTGCGCCCGCTCACCGACGTGCGCGACGCGACGGCGGCCTCGCGGCGGCCCACCGCGGCCGAGTAGACCGGGATCGAACCGGGAGCCCGGGGTAACCGGGCTCCCATGGGTGACGTACTGGTCGGGGCATGTTCGTGGACGGACCGGCAACTCGTCGCGAGCGGCTGGTATCCCCGCGGACGGCGGGACGCCGAGGGGCGGCTGCGGCACTACGCCTCACGGCTGCCCGTCGTCGAAGTGGACGCCGGGTACTACGCGTTGCCGAGCCGCCGCAACAGCGAGCTGTGGGTGGAGCGCACGCCGGACGGCTTCCGCTTCGACGTGAAGGCCTTCTCGCTGCTGACCGGGCACCCCACCCGCGACGAGGCCCTCCCGGCCGGCCTGCGGGACGGCCTCGGGGGCGAGGAGCGGGCCGCGCTGCGGCGCGGGCGGGCGGGCGCCGTCCTCCTCGACGAGGTGTGGGGACGGTTCCTCGACGCCGTGGAACCGCTGCGGGCGGCCGGGCGGCTGGGCACCCTGCTGTTCCAGTTCCCGCCCTGGTTCGGGCCGGGCCCGGAGGCCGAGGACACGCTCCGGGACTGCGCGCGGCGCACGGGGGAGCGGCCGCTCGCCGTGGAGTTCCGGCACCCGGACTGGTGGGCGCCGCACCGGGCGGACGCCACCACCGCGCTGCTCACCGGCCTCGGCGCCACCGCCGTCGGTGTGGACATGGCCCAGAGCCTGCCCGGCTCCCTGCCGCCCGTCGTGCCGGTCACCCGCCCCGCGCTCGCCGTCGTGCGGTTCCACGGCCGCAGCCCGGCCTGGGGGAGGGGCAGCAAGGAGGACCGCTTCCGGCACGACTACGACGTGGCCGAACTCGCCGCCTGGGTGCCGAGGTTGCGGCGGGCGGCCCGGCAGACGGACGAGCTGCACGTGCTGTTCAACAACTGCTGCGCGGACGCCGCCGTACGCGCCGCCGAGGACATGCGGCGGCTGCTCACTCCGCGGTGTCGCTGATCCCCAGCCGCAGGTGCTCCACGTGGTAGACGGCCTGGTCGAGCAGCTCGGCGACATGGTGGTCGTGCAGCGCGTACACCACCGACCGGCCGCGCCGCTCGCCCACCACGAGCCCCAGGTTCCGCAGCAGGCGCAGCTGGTGGGAGCAGGCCGACTGCTCCATGCCGACCTCCGCCGCCAACTCGGTGGCGGGCAGCGGGCCTTCGCGCAGCCGCGCGAGGATCAGCAGCCGGGAGGGCGTGGACAGGGCCTGGAGCGTGGTGGCGACCTTGGCGACGTTGTCCGCGTCCAGGCGCACACGCTCGACTGCGTCCTGCGCGGTGGTGGCGGCTCCATGACCCATGCCGGTCATCTTACGCACCCGTCCGCACGCATGAACGGATGAATGGGTCTTCATATGTTCCTGTATGGCCGCGTGTCCACCACCCTCGCTCCCACCCCCGTCTCCTCGCCCGCCAGGCCGGCGCCCGTCCGCCGCACCCGCGTCCTCGCCCTGCCCGAGGCGCGCTGGGCCCTCGCGTCGCTGCTCGCCTTCCTCGCGGCGCTCACCCTGGACCTCGGCGGAGCCCCCGCCTGGACGTACGGCCCGCTCTACGCGGTCGCCTACGCCGCCGGCGGCTGGGAACCGGCACTGGAGGGCCTGCGCGCCCTGCGTGAGAAGACCCTGGACGTCGACCTGCTGATGATCGTCGCAGCGCTCGGCGCGGCGGCCATCGGGCAGGTCCTCGACGGCGCCCTGCTGATCGTCATCTTCGCCACCTCGGGCGCCCTGGAGGCCCTGGCCACCGCCCGTACCGCCGACTCCGTGCGCGGTCTGCTCGACCTCGCGCCCACCACCGCGACCCGGCTCACCGGGGACCGCGAGGAGACCGTCCCGACCGCCGAGCTCGCCGTCGGCGACGTCCTCCTGGTCCGGCCCGGGGAACGCATCGGCGCCGACGGCTCGGTGCTCGACGGCACCGGCGAGGTCGACCAGGCCACCATCACCGGCGAGTCCCTCCCGGTCCTCAAGCGCCCCGGCGACGACGTCTTCGCCGGCACCCTGAACGGCACCGGCGCCCTGCGCGTCCGCGTCGGCCGCGACCCCGCCGACTCGGTGATCGCCCGGATCGTCACCCTGGTCGAGGAGGCGTCCCGCACCAAGGCGCCCACGCAGCTCCTCATCGAGAGGATCGAGCAGCGCTACGCGGTCGGCGTGGTCGCCGCCACCCTCGCGGTCTTCGGCGTCCCCCTCGCCTTCGGCGCCGGCCTCACCGAGGCCCTGCTGCGCGCCATGACCTTCATGATCGTCGCCTCGCCCTGCGCGGTGGTCCTCGCGACGATGCCGCCCCTGCTCTCCGCGATCGCCAACGCCGGCCGCCACGGCGTCCTCGTGAAGTCGGCGGTCGCGATGGAACGCCTCGGCGAGATCGACGCCGCCGCCCTCGACAAGACCGGCACCCTCACCGAGGGCACCCCCGAGGTGACCGCCGTACGCCCCCTGCCCGGCTCCGGCCTCGACGAGGACGCGCTCCTCGCGCTGGCCGCCGCCGCCGAGCACCCCAGTGAGCACCCGCTGGCCCGCGCGATCGTCGCCGCCGCCCGCACCCGCGGCCTGCGCGTCGCACCCGCCCGGGACTTCACCGCGACCCCGGGGCTCGGCGTCACGGCGGTCGTCGACGGCCACGAGGTGCACGTCGGCCGCGCCGAGGCACCCGAGGGCGCCGGGACCACCGTCCGGGTCACCCGCGACGGCACGCCGCTCGGCACCCTCGCCCTCACCGACCGCCTGCGCGCCGACGCCGCCGCGGCCACCGCCGTGCTCACCGCCCTCACCGGCACCGCCCCCGCCCTGCTCACCGGCGACAACGCCTCCGCCGCCGCCCGCGTGGCCGCCGCGACCGGCATCACCGAGGTCCACTCCGGCCTGCTGCCCGACGGCAAGGTGGAGGCCGTACGGGAGAGGGAGCGGACCGGCCGCAAGGTGCTCTTCGTCGGCGACGGCGTCAACGACGCCCCCGCCCTCGCCGCGGCCCACGCCGGGATCGCCATGGGCCGCGCGGGCTCCGACCTGGCCCTGGAGACGGCGGACGCGGTCGTGGTCCGCGACGAGCTGACGGCCGTACCCGCGGTCGTCCGCCTGTCCCGGCGCGCCCGCAGGCTGGTCCTGCAGAACCTGGTCATCGCGGGCACCTTCATCACCGCGCTCGTCCTGTGGGACCTGGTCGGCCACCTCCCGCTGCCGCTCGGCGTCGCCGGGCACGAGGGTTCGACCGTGCTGGTCGGCCTCAACGGGCTGCGGCTGCTGCGCGAGTCCGCATGGCGATCCGGCGGAGCCCAGTAAGCGTGAGGTCCATGTCGGATTCTCGCCAGCCCCGAGCCGTCCGGTGGACCATCCTGGACGCATGCAGACGGGAATGCACACCGACACCGAACGCTGCGTGCGCGCCGTCCGATCCAAGGACGCGCGCTTCGACGGCTGGTTCTTCACCGCCGTGCTGACCACCCGCATCTACTGCCGGCCCAGTTGCCCCGTGGTGCCGCCCAAGCCCGCGAACATGACCTTCTACCCGAGCGCGGCGGCCTGCCAGCAGGCCGGGTTCCGGGCGTGCAAACGCTGCCGCCCGGACACCAGCCCCGGCTCCCCCGAGTGGAACCAGCGTGCCGACCTCACCGCCCGCGCCATGCGCCTGATCGCCGACGGCATCGTGGACCGCGAGGGCGTCCCCGGCCTCGCCGCCCGGCTCGGCTACAGCACCCGGCAGATCGAACGCCAGCTGCTCGCCGAGCTGGGCGCGGGCCCCCTCGCCCTCGCCCGCGCGCAGCGCGCCCAGACCGCCAGGCTGCTCATCGAGACGACCCGGCTGCCGATGGCGGACGTCGCCTTCGCGGCCGGCTTCTCCTCCGTGCGCACCTTCAACGACACGGTCCGCGAGGTCTTCGCGCTCGCCCCGAGCGAGCTGCGCGCCCGCCGCGCCCCCAAGGACCGGCCGGTCCAGACCCCCGGCGGCGCGCTGACCCTCCGCCTCCCCTTCCGGGCCCCCCTCAACCCCGACAACCTCTTCGGCCACCTCGCCGCCACCGCCGTACCCGGCGTGGAGGAGTGGCGGGCGGGAGCGTACCGCCGCACCCTGCGCCTGCCCCACGGGCACGGCGTCGTGGCCCTCACCCCCACCCCCGACCACATCGCCTGCCGCCTCACCCTCACCGACCTGCGCGACCTGACCGTCGCCATCAGCCGGTGCCGCCGCCTGCTCGACCTGGACGCCGACCCGACGGCCGTCGACGACCGGCTGCGCGCCGACCCGCTGCTCGCGCCGCTCGTCGACAAGGCCCCGGGCCGCCGCGTCCCGCGCACGGTCGACGAGGCGGAGTTCGCCGTACGGGCCGTCCTGGGCCAGCAGGTCTCCACCGCCGCCGCCCGCACCCACGCCGCCCGCCTGGTCACGGCACACGGCGACCCGGTGGACGACCCCGAGGGCGGCCTGACCCACCTCTTCCCGTCGGCACCGGCCCTGGCGGAGGTGGACCCGGACACGCTGGCGATGCCCCGCACCCGTCGCGCCACCTTCACCACCCTCGTCCGCCACCTCGCCGACGGCTCGCTGGGCCTCGGCGTCGAGGCCGACCGGGCGGAGACCCGCGCCCGCCTCCTCGCCCTCCCCGGCTTCGGCCCGTGGACCGCCGACGTCATCGCGATGCGCGCCCTCGGCGACCCCGACGCCTTCCTCCCCACCGACCTCGGCATCCGCCGTGCCGCCCGCGACCTCGGGCTGCCCTCCACCCCGGCGGCGCTCACCGCCCGCGCGGCGGCCTGGCGGCCCTGGCGGGCGTACGCGGTCCAGTACCTGTGGGCGACCGACAGCCACCCGATCAACTTCCTGCCCGTGTGAGGACGGACCCGTGTCATCCCTGAAACAGCACACCGTGATCGACAGCCCGTACGGCCCCCTCACCCTGGTCGCCGAGGACGGCGTCCTGTGCGGCCTCTACATGACCGACCAGCGCCACCGCCCGCCGGAGGAGACCTTCGGCACCCGTGCGGAACGGTCCTTCGCCGAGGCCGAGGAACAACTGGAGGCGTACTTCGCCGGCGACCTGCTGGACTTCACCGTCCCCCTGCGCCTCAACGGCACCCCCTTCCAGCGCACGGTCTGGGACCAGCTCCGCAGGATCCCCTACGGCGAGACCCGCACCTACGGCGAACTCGCCGCCGCCCTCGGCAACCCCACCGCCTCCCGCGCCGTCGGCCTCGCCAACGGCCGCAACCCGATCGGCATCGTCGTCCCCTGCCACCGCGTCATCGGCGCGAGCGGCAGCCTCACCGGCTACGGCGGCGGCCTGGAACGCAAGCAGCGGCTGCTGGACTTCGAGCGCGGGACGGCGGGGTCGGCACTGTTCTAGGGACGGGCCGGGCACGGGTGGAAAAGGCGTTGCCGGTGCCCGGCGGGACGGGTCAGCCTCGCGGCACTTCAAGGATCACGCTCTCTCGAACGATGCCGCAGAACGGGAGCAGGCCCACCTACCGGCCGACCCGTACCCCGTTCTCCAGCTCGGCGGTGCCCGTGCCGTCCTCCAGTACGTCCAGGGCGGCCAGGACCCGGCCGTGCAGCGAGCCGAGGAGGTGGTCGGCCAGGACGGCGCGCGGCACCAGGCGCCAGGACAGCAGTTCCTCCTCCTGGAGGCGGACCGTGTCCAGGAGGTCAACGCCGAGGACCCCGCCGTCGTAGACGTACGACACCAGCGGCGGCCGGCCGACACCCGGCACCCAGTCCACCGCGAGCAGCCGGCCGGGGACGACGTCCAGCCCGATCTCCTCCAGGGTCTCGCGCCGGGCGCCCTGGCGCGGGGTCTCACCGTCGTCCGACTCGATCGTGCCGCCCGGCAGGGTCCAGCCGTCCCGGTAGTTCGGCTCCACGAGCAGCACGCTGCCCGCGGCGTCCCGGAACAGCACGGCGGCACCGGCGAGCACCCGGGGGAGTCCGGCGATGTACGTGGCGTAGTCGAGCGTCGTCATCCTGGCAGGGTATGTCCGTCCGGCGGGGCGTTCCACGGTGCGGGCGGGGCATGACGGCGACGGCGTGCTCCGGTTATGGTCGCAGCGGCGCGACTGCCTTGACGTGCGCAAGGCTCGGAGAGCAAGGGGAGAGCAAGGTGGCTGACGCTGGAGTGGACGGGGCCCGCCGGGTGCTCGTCGCCGCGGACAAGTTCAAGGGTTCGCTGACGGCCGTCGAGGTCGCCGAGCGGGTCGGGGCCGGGCTGCGTCGTGTCGTGCCGGACATCGCCGTCGAGGCGCTTCCGGTCGCCGACGGCGGCGACGGCACCGTGGCCGCGGCGGTCGCGGCCGGGTTCGAGCGCCGGGAGGCGCGGGTCGCCGGACCCCTCGGTGACGAGGTGACGGCGGCGTTCGCGCTCCGCGGCGACACCGCGGTGGTGGAAATGGCCGAGGCGAGCGGGCTGGCGCGGCTGCCGGCCGGCGTCCCGGCCCCGCTGACCGCCTCCACGTACGGTTCGGGCGAGCTGCTGCGGGCCGCGCTGGACGCGGGCGCGCGGACGATCGTGTTCGGGGTCGGCGGCAGCGCCACCACGGACGGCGGCGCGGGCATGCTGTCCGCGCTGGGCGCGCGGTTCCTGCGCGCGGACGGCGAGCCGGTGACGCCGGGCGGCGGAGGTCTGGCCGACGTCGCCTCGGCCGATCTGTCCGGCCTGGACCCGCGGCTCGCGGAGGTCGAGCTGGTGCTCGCGAGCGACGTGGACAACCCGCTGACCGGCCCCAAGGGCGCCGCGGCCGTCTACGGCCCGCAGAAGGGCGCCTCCCCGCAGGACGTGGAGACACTGGACGCGGCCCTCGCGCACTTCGCGAAGGTGCTGGAGGGCACGGTCGGGGCGCGGGCCGCCGAGTACGCGGCCTCACCGGGTGCGGGGGCCGCGGGCGGCATCGGCTACGGCGCGCTGCTGCTCGGAGCGCGGTTCCGGGCCGGCATCGAGGTGATGCTGGACGTGCTGGGCTTCGCGCCGGCGCTGGAGCGGGCCGATCTCGTGATCACGGGGGAGGGCTCGCTGGACGAGCAGACCCTGCACGGGAAGGCGCCGGCCGGTGTCGCGGCGGCGGCCCGCGCCGCGGGCAAGGACGTCGTCGCGGTGTGCGGGCGGCTGGCGCTGCCGGCGGAGGCGCTGGGGCGGGCCGGGATCCGGCGGGCGTACCCGCTGACGGACGTGCAGCCCGACGTGGCGAAGTGCATCGCGGACGCGGGGCCGATCCTGGAGCGGGTCGCGGAGAGCATCGCGCGGGACTTCCTGGCGTAGACGGTCTCTCGCCCCCGCCGCCCCTACCCGTTCCCGGCTCCGGGGGCTGCCGCCCCCGGACCCCCGCTTCGGCCCTGAACGGGCCCCGTCCTCGAACGCCGGACGGGCTGGGTGGGCACAGGCCGGGGACCCGCACACAGAAGGGCCCCGGACCCAACCAGGGTCCGGGGCCTTCGAAAGCGCCGCTACGGCAGCTGTGCCGCCCGCGCCTCCCGCCGGTTGTCGCGGAAGTTGTTCACCCGCCGTGCCGTGGCGAACAGCGGGATCACCGCGCCCATCACCAGCTGCAGTGCACACCCCGTCTGCAGCAGCAGCTGCCCGCTCGGCGCGTCGAACGCCCAGGCGGCCAGCAGGCCCATCGACAGGACGATCCACGACAGCATCGCCACCGCGAGGCGCCCCCGCGGCTTCGGGTACTCGACCCGGCTCACCATCAGCCAGGCCGTACCGATGATGGCCAGGAGCGTCGCCACGAAGGGCAGCTCCAGCAGCACGATCGAGACGACCGTCAGCGCACCGAACGGCGAGGGCATGCCCTGGAAGGTGCCGTCCTTCACGGTGACGCAGGAGAATCTCGCGAGCCGCAGCACCACCGCCAGCAGCACCACGATCGCGCCCACCGCGGCGACCCGCTGGTAGGCGTCGTGCGCGACCATCCCGTAGACCAGGACGAAGTACGCCGGCGCCAGCCCGAAGCTGATCAGGTCGGACAGGTTGTCCAGCTCGGCGCCCATCGGCGAGCTGCGCAGCTTGCGCGCCACGAGCCCGTCGAACAGGTCGAAGATCGCCGCGCAGAGCATCAGGATGACCGCGGTGGCCGCGCTGTGCCGGGCCATGCCCGACTCCTCGCTGCCCGTCAGGTGCGGGATCAGGATGCCGGTGGTGGTGAAGTACACCGCCATGAAGCCGCACGTGGCGTTGCCGAGGGTGAGGGTGTCCGCTATCGACAGGCGCAGCGAGAGAGGCATCTCCTCCTCGTCGTCCACCTCGTCGGCCTCGGGCACCCAGCCGGCCTGGGTCTGTGGATCAATCACGGTCAATGCGAGTCACCCCAGCCACCGTCTTCTGCCCCACCTCGACCGCGACCTCCACGCCTTCCGGCAGGTACAGGTCGACACGCGAGCCGAAGCGGATGAGGCCGACCCGGTCGCCCTGCTCGACCTTCGTGCCCCGCGGCACGTAAGGGACGATGCGGCGGGCCACCGCGCCGGCGATCTGGATCATCTCGATGTCGCCGAGCTCGGTGTCGAAGTGCCACACCACCCGCTCGTTGTTCTCGCTCTCCTTGTTGAAGGCGGGAACGAAGCCACCGGGGATGTGCTCGACCGACGTGACCGTGCCCGACAGCGGAGCGCGGTTGACGTGGACGTTGAGCGGGCTCATGAAGATCGCGACGCGGGTGCGGCCGTCCTTCCACGGCATGATGCTCTGCACCACACCGTCGGCGGGCGAGATGACCCGGCCCCGGGTGATCTCGCGCTCGGGGTCGCGGAAGAACCACAGCATCCCCGCCGCGAGCGCGGTGGCGGGAACGGCGACGGCCTTGGCCACGCCCGAGCGGCGGGCGCGGACCAGGCTGACGGCTGCGGTGGCGACGGTCGGCAGAAGCCACGGCGATGCTCCGCGCGCGAGGCGTACGCCGGCGAGGCTGTCGCGAGGTGCAGAGGTTTGGCTGTGGGGCATGGATGACCTTCGTAGCGGATAGTGCCGCGCATTGACGGGGGACGGCGGCTTTCCGGCGATCGTAGCGGCTATCAGCCGCAACTGGGTAAGCCAGGAAGCCGAGTCGGCGGCCGAAGAGTGCCTACGGGGTGTGACCTTCTTCTCCAAGAAAACACCCCGTATCCGGACATCTAACCCTGGAACCGATACTCTTCGAGCAGCCTGCGACCGATGATCATTTTCTGGATCTCGGCGGTGCCTTCACCGATCAGCAGCATCGGAGCCTCGCGGTAGAGCCGCTCGATCTCGTACTCCTTGGAGAAGCCGTAGCCGCCGTGGATCCGGAAGGCGTCCTCCACGACCTCCTTGCAGTACTCGGAGGCGAGGTACTTGGCCATCCCCGCTTCCAGGTCGTTTCGTTCGCCCGAGTCCTTTTTGCGTGCAGCGTTCACCATCATCGCATGCGCCGCCTCCACCTTGGTAGCCATCTCGGCCAGCTTGAACTGGATGGCCTGGTGCTGGGCGATCTGCTTGCCGAAAGTGTGCCGCTGCTGGGCGTACTGGACACCCAGCTCGAAGGCACGCTGAGCGACGCCGCAGCCACGCGCCGCCACATTCACGCGGCCCACCTCGACGCCGTCCATCATTTGGTAAAAACCTCGGCCGGTGACGCCGCCGAGCACCCGGTCGGCGGGAATCCGCAGGCCGTCCATGATGAGCTCGGTCGTGTCGACGCCCTTGTAGCCCATCTTGTCGATCTTGCCGGGGATGGTGAGGCCGGGGCGGACCTCGCCGAAGCCCGGCTCCTTCTCCACCAGGAAGGTCGTCATCGACTTGTGGGGGGCGGTGCCCTCGGGGTGACCCTCGTCACTCTTCACCAGGACGGCCACGAGTGATGACGTGCCGCCGTTGGTCAGCCACATCTTCTGGCCGTTCAGGACGTACTCCTCGCCGTCCTTCACCGCCTTCGAGGAGATCGCCGAGACGTCGGAGCCCAGCGCCGGCTCGGACATCGAGAAGGCGCCCCGGATGTCGCCCGCCGCCATGCGGGGCAGGAAGTGGTCCTTCTGTTCCTGCGTGCCGTGCTGCTTGAGCATGTACGCCACGATGAAGTGCGTGTTGATGATGCCGGACACCGACATCCAGCCGCGGGCGATCTCCTCCACGCACAGGGCGTACGTCAGGAGCGACTCGCCCAGACCCCCGTACTCCTCCGGGATCATCAGGCCGAACAGGCCCAGCTCCTTCAGCCCGTCGACGATGTCCTGCGGGTACTCGTCCCGGTGCTCGAGCCCGGTCGCGACCGGGATGATCTCCTTGTCCACGAAGTCCCGGACGGTGGAGAGGATCTCCCGCTGGACGTCCGTGAGGCCGTGGGTCTGGGCGAGGCGGCTCATCTACTTCCCCTGTTCCTTCAGGTCGGGGCGGCCCGGCTGCTCGCCGCCGCGTTCCTTGATGTACGTCTCGGTGGGCACCATCACCTTGCGGCGGAAGACGCAGACCAGCGTGCCGTCCTGCTTGTAGCCCTTGGTCTCGACGTGGACGATGCCCCGGTCGTTCTTCGACTTCGAGGGCCACTTGTCGAGCACGGTCGTCTGGCCGTAGATCGTGTCCCCGTGGAAGGTCGGCGCCACGTGCTTGAGCGACTCGATCTCCAGGTTGGCGATCGCCTTGCCGGAGATGTCCGGCACGGACATGCCGAGCAGCAGCGAGTAGACGTAGTTGCCCACCACGACGTTCCTGCCGAAGTCCGTCGTCTTCTCGGCGTAGTTCGTGTCCATGTGGAGCGGGTGGTGGTTCATGGTGAGGAGGCAGAACAGGTGGTCGTCGTACTCGGTGACCGTCTTACCGGGCCAGTGCTTGTACGTCGCCCCGACCTCGAACTCCTCGTAGGTGCGTCCGAACTGCATGGTCCTCAGGCCTCCGGGATCTCGAACTTCGACGTGCGCCGCATGCCGGCGGCACGGCCCTTGCCGGAGACGACCAGCGCCATCTTGCGGCTGGCCTCGTCGATCATCTCGTCGCCGAGCATCGCGGAGCCCTTCTTGCCGCCCGCCTCGGACGTGTAGTAGTCGTACGCGTCCAGGATCAGCTCGGCGTGGTCGTAGTCCTCCTGCGACGGCGAGAAGATCTCGTTGGACGCCTCGACCTGGCCCGGGTGCAGCACCCACTTGCCGTCGAAACCGAGGGCGGCGGCGCGCTGCGCCACCTCGCGGTAGCCGTCCACGTTGCGGATCTGGAGGTAGGGGCCGTCGATCGCCTGGAGGTTGTTGGCGCGGGCGGCCATCAGGATCTTCATCAGGATGTAGTGGTAGGCGTCCGCCGGGTAGCCGGGCGGCTGCTCGCCCACGACCAGGGACTTCATGTTGATGGACGCCATGAAGTCGGCCGGGCCGAAGATGATGGTCTCGACCCGCGGGCTCGCCTGCGCGATCTCGTTGACGTTGTTCAGGCCCTGGGCGTTCTCGATCTGCGCCTCGATGCCGATCCGGCCGACCTCGAAGCCCATCGTCTTCTCGATCTGGGTGAGCAGCAGGTCCAGGGCCACGACCTGCTGGGCGTCCTGGACCTTCGGCAGCATGATGCAGTCCAGGTTCGGGCCGGCGCCCTCGACGACCGTCACGACGTCGCGGTACGTCCACTCGGTGGTCCAGTCGTTGACGCGCACGACGCGGGTCTTGCCGGTCCAGTCGCCCTCGTTGAGGAACTTCACGATGGTGTGCCGTGCCTCGGGCTTGGCCAGCGGGGCGCAGGCGTCCTCCAGGTCCAGGAAGACCTGGTCGGCCGGGAGGCCCTGGGCCTTCTCCAGGAAGCGGGGGTTCGAGCCCGGTACAGCCAGGCAGGAACGCCGGGGGCGAAGGCGGTTGACCGTGGTCATGCGGGGACCTCCAGGGGGTCGAGCTTGTTCGCGTTCCGGATCTCGTCGACGATCCGGCCGATGATGCCGGTGATGTCGAAGTCCTTCGGGGTGAAGACCGCGGCCACTCCCGCGGCCCGCAGGTCTTCTGCGTCACCGTTCGGGATGATGCCACCGGCGATCACCGGTATATCCGTGGCACCGGCCACACGGAGCCGTTCGAGCACGTCCGGCACCAGCTGGGCGTGCGAGCCGGAGAGGATGGACAGGCCCACCGCGTGCACGTCCTCGGCGAGGGCGGCGTCCACGATCTGCTCCGGCGTGAGCCGGATGCCCTGGTAGACCACCTCGAAGCCGGCGTCGCGGGCCCGCACGGCGATCTGCTCGGCGCCGTTGGAGTGGCCGTCGAGACCCGGCTTGCCGACCAGGAACCGCAGCTTGCCGACGCCGAGGTCCTTGGCCGTCAGGTCGACCTTGCGGCGCACCAGGGACAGGGCCGAGCCCTCCTCCGCGGCGACCGCGACCGGCGCCGAGGACACCCCGGTCGGCGCCCGGAACTCGCCGAACACCTCGCGCAGCGCCCCGGCCCACTCACCGGTCGTGACGCCGGCGCGGGCGCACTCCAGGGTGGCCTCCATGAGGTTGTCGGTGCCCTTGGCGGCCTCCTTCAGTTTCTCCAGCGCCTTGCAGGGACGCGGGTGGTTGAAGGGCGGCTGGTAGCGCGTGTCCCGCCAGTGCTGGAGCGAGGCGATGACGCGGGCCTCCACGGCCGGGTCGACCGTCTGGATCGCGGTGTCCAGGTCGGCGGTCAGCGGGTTCGGCTCGGTGCCCTCGAAGGCGTTGACACCGATGATCTTCTCCTCGCCGGACTCGATCCGGGCCCGGCGCTCGGCGTGCGAGGCGACCAGCTGCGACTTGAGGTAGCCGGACTCGACGGCGGCCATCGCGCCGCCCATCTCCTCGATGCGCTGCATCTCGGCGAGCGACTCCCGGACCAGCTCGTCGACCTTCGCCTCGACCACCTTCGAGCCGTCGAAGAGGTCGCCGTACTCCAGCAGGTCGCTCTCGTACGCCAGCACCTGCTGGATGCGCAGCGACCACTGCTGGTCCCACGGGCGGGGCAGGCCGAGGGCCTCGTTCCAGGCGGGCAGCTGCACGGCCCGTGCGCGGGCGTCCTTGGAGAGGGTGACCGCCAGCATCTCCAGCACGATCCGCTGGACGTTGTTCTCCGGCTGGGCCTCCGTCAGGCCGAGGGAGTTGACCTGGACGCCGTAGCGGAAGCGGCGGTGCTTGGGGTTCTCGATGCCGTACCGCTCGCGGGTGACGCGGTCCCAGATCTGCCCGAAGGCCCGCATCTTGCACATCTCCTCGATGAAGCGGACGCCCGCGTTCACGAAGAAGGAGATGCGGCCGACGACGTCGCCCATGCGCTCCTCGGGCACCTGACCGCTGTCGCGCACCGCGTCGAGCACGGCGATCGCGGTGGACATGGCGTACGCGATCTCCTGGACGGGCGTGGCGCCCGCCTCCTGCAGGTGGTAGCTGCAGATGTTGATCGGGTTCCACTTCGGGATGTGGGAGACCGTGTACGCGATCATGTCCGTCGTCAGGCGGAGGGACGGCCCCGGCGGGAAGACGTGCGTCCCCCGGGACAGGTACTCCTTGACGATGTCGTTCTGGGTCGTGCCCTGGAGCCGGGTGACGTCCGCACCCTGCTCCTCGGCGACGACCTGGTAGAGCGCCAGCAGCCACATGGCCGTGGCATTGATGGTCATCGAGGTGTTCATCTGCTCCAGGGGGATGTCCTGGAACAGCCGGCGCATGTCACCGAGGTGCGCGACCGGCACGCCGACCCGGCCCACCTCGCCGCGGGCGAGGACGTGGTCGGAGTCGTAGCCGGTCTGGGTCGGCAGGTCGAAGGCGACCGACAGGCCCGTCTGCCCCTTGGCGAGGTTGCGCCGGTACAGCTCGTTGGACGCCTCGGCCGTGGAGTGACCGGCGTACGTGCGCATGAGCCACGGCCGGTCCTTCTGACGCTCAGTCATGCGGCGCTCCTCAGATGTTCCGGAAGCGGTTGATGGCGTCGACGTGCCGCGCGCGCATCTCCTCGTCGCGCACGCCCAGGCCCTCCTCGGGCGCCAGGCACAGCACGCCGACCTTGCCCTGGTGGAGGTTGCGGTGGACGTCGAACGCGGCCTGGCCGGTGTCCTCGAGGGAGTACACCCTGGAGAGGGTCGGGTGGATCTTGCCCTTGGCGATGAGGCGGTTGGCCTCCCATGCCTCGCGGTAGTTGGCGAAGTGGGAGCCGATGATGCGCTTCAGTGACATCCACAGGTAGCGGTTGTCGTACTCGTGCATGTAGCCCGAGGTCGAGGCGCAGGTGGTGATGGTGCCGCCCTTGCGGGTGACGAAGACCGAGGCGCCGAAGGTCTCGCGGCCGGGGTGCTCGAAGACGATGTCGATGTCCTCGCCGCCGGTGAGTTCGCGGATGCGCTTGCCGAAGCGCTTCCACTCCTTCGGGTCCTGGGTGTTCTCGTCCTTCCAGAACTTGTAGCCCTCGGCGTTGCGGTCGATGATCGCCTCGGCGCCCATCGAGCGGCAGATGTCCGCCTTCTGGTCGCTGGAGACGACGCAGATCGGGTTGGCGCCGCCGGCCAGGGCGAACTGGGTGGCGTAGGAGCCGAGGCCGCCGCTCGCGCCCCAGATGAGCACGTTGTCGCCCTGCTTCATGCCGGCGCCGTTGCGGGAGACCAGCTGGCGGTAGGCGGTGGAGTTCACCAGACCCGGGGCCGCGGCCTCCTCCCAGCTGAGGTGGCCCGGCTTGGGCATCAGCTGGTTGGACTTGACCAGGGCGATCTCGGCGAGGCCGCCGAAGTTGGTCTCGAAGCCCCAGATGCGCTGCTCGGGGTCGAGCATCGTGTCGTTGTGGCCGTCGGACGACTCCAGCTCGACGGAGAGGCAGTGCGCGACGACCTCGTCGCCGGGCTGCCAGGCGTTGACGCCCGGGCCGGTGCGCAGGACGACGCCGGCCAGGTCGGAGCCGATGATGTGGTACGGCAGGTCGTGGCGCTTGGCGAGGTCGCTGGTGCGGCCGTAGCGCTCCAGGAAGCCGAACGTCGACAGCGGCTCGAAGATCGAGGTCCACACCGAGTTGTAGTTGACCGAGGAGGCCATGACGGCCACCAGGGCCTCACCGGGGCCCAGCTCGGGCAGCGGCACCTCGTCCAGGTGGATCGACTTGCGCGGGTCCTTGGCGCGGGTCTCCATGCCCGCGAACATCTCCGTCTCGTCCTTGTGCACGGTGATCGCGCGGTACGACTCGGGGAGGGGCAGCGCGGCGATGTCGGCCGGCGTGGATTCGGGCGACTGGATCGCGTCCAGGATGTCCTTCACGGTCACGGTGTTGCCTCCGGCGGTGAGCGCCCTGAGGGAGGGGCGCTGAGGGTTACGTCGGTGCTCTAGAGGGGTGGTGAAAGTGCCTGTGACGCAGGCGCCGGGCGCGCGGGGGATGGGTGCGGGGACAGCCCGGACACCTTCAACGTATGACACCGCGTGTCACCTCGCAAGGCACTGAGTGCCAGAAACTGCACTCAGATGAAATCTTTACGCTACATATGAGCGATGATCGATCGTATGAGGGTTCACGGTGGGTGAAAAAGGGGCGTTGGCATGCAAAAACGGCCACCCGGAGGGTGGCCGTCGTCACAGGGTGGAGGAGCCGGTCAGCGCTCCTTGAGCGCCTGCTCGATGGTGCGCATGATCTCGTGCAGCGGGGCGTCGGTCCGCGCGACCGTCACCAGCACCTCGCCCTCCACGGAGGCCGCAGAGGCGGCCGGCCGCGAGGACGCCGTCCCGCGGCCGGCGCCGATGCCCGTGCCGAACGTCCGGCGCACGATCGCGAAGGCGTGGTCGAGCTGCGCCTCCACATCGCCCTGGCCGCCCGCCCGCAGCCAGCGCCGCAGGACGTGGTTGTGGGCGGTGACCACGGCGGACGCGGCGACCTCCGCCAGCAGCGGGTCGTCGTTGGCGTCGTCGTCGTGCGCGTGCTCGTCGAAGTGGCCGAGCAGATAGCGGGTGAAGAGGCGCTCGTAGCGGGCCACCGACGCGATCTCCGCCTCGCGCAGGGTGGGCACCTCGCGCGTGAGCTTGTAGCGGGCGACCGAGATCTCCGGCCGGGCCGCGTACATCTTCATGACTTCCTTGATGCCGCGGCACACCGTGTCGAGCGGATGCTCGTGCGCGGGCGCCGCGTTGAGCACCGCCTCGGCGCGGACCAGGGTGTCGTCGTGGTCCGGGAAGATCGCCTCTTCCTTGGAGCGGAAGTGGCGGAAGAAGGTGCGGCGTGCGACGCCGGCCGCGGCCGCGATCTCGTCGACGGTGGTCGCCTCGTAGCCCTTGGTCGCGAACAGCTCCATCGCCGCGGCCGCCAGCTCCCGGCGCATTTTGAGCCGTTGGGCGGCGGCTCGGCTGCCGGCCGCGCTCTCCGGCGCGTCGGGCGTAGCTGGTGTGCGTGAGGACCTGGCGGGCTGGGACATGACCCGAACGTACTGCATGTGCGCAGACTGGTGCGCATGACCGGGGAATCCCCCGCCCGCGCAGGGCGGGGGAGACCCGGCCGGATCGAGCAGTCCGCCCCAGTCCTCCTCGGGCCGGAACCGGTCGCCGGGACCCGGCTCAGCGGCGGGCATATTCGCGGAAGCCACGGCCCGTCTTGCGGCCGAGGCAGCCCGCGGCCACCAGGTGCTCGAGCAGCGGCGCCGGGGCGAGTCCCGGGTCACGGAACTCGCGGTGCAGCACCTTCTCGATGGCCAGCGACACGTCGAGCCCCACCACGTCCAGCAGCTCGAAGGGGCCCATCGGGTAGCCGCCGCCCAGCTTCATCGCCGCGTCGATGTCGTCGAGCGTCGCGTAGTGCTCCTGCACCATCTTGACCGCGTTGTTGAGGTACGGGAACAGCAGCGCGTTCACGATGAAGCCGGCCCGGTCGCCGCAGTCCACGGCGTGCTTGCGGACCTTGGCGCAGACCTCGCGGACGGTGGCGTGCACGTCGTCCGCGGTCAGCACCGTACGGACCACCTCGACCAGCTTCATGGCCGGCGCGGGGTTGAAGAAGTGCATGCCGATCACGTCCTGCGGACGCGAGGTGGCGCGGGCGCAGGCGACCACGGGCAGGGACGAGGTGGTGGTGGCCAGCACCGCGCCGGGCTTGCAGACCTTGTCCAGCGTGGCGAAGAGCTGCCGCTTGACCTCCAGGTCCTCCGCGACCGCCTCCACGGCCAGGTCCACGTCGGCGAAGTCGTCGTACGTCCCCGTCGCCGTGATCCGCTCCAGCGTCCCGGCGGCGGCCTCGGCGGTGAGCCTGCCCTTGTCGACGCTGCGCGCCAGGGACTTGCCGATGCGGGCCCTGGCCGTCTGCGCCTTCTCCACGCTGCGGGCGGCGAGGACGACCTGGTACCCGGCCTTGGCGAACACCTCCGCGATGCCGGACGCCATGGTGCCCGAGCCCGCGACCCCCACGGAGCGCACGGGGCGGCCGGCGGCCGGGGTGTCGCTCGCGCGCGGGGTCAGCGCGTCCGGCACCACGACCGCGCTGCCGGGCGCCTCGTAGGTGTAGAAGCCGCGCCCCGCCTTGCGGCCCGTCAGGCCGGCCTCGCTGAGCTGCTTCAGGATGGGCGCGGGGGCGTGCAGACGGTCGTGGGAGGCGGAGTACATGGCCTCCAGGACCGTCCGCGCGGTGTCCACGCCGATCAGGTCGAGCAGCGCCAGCGGACCCATCGGCAGCCCGCAGCCGAGCCGCATCGCGGCGTCGATGTCCTCGCGGGAGGCGTAGTTCGCCTCGTACATCGCCGCGGCCTGGTTCAGGTAGCCGAACAGCAGCCCGTCGGCCACGAAACCGGGCCGGTCGCCCACCGCGACGGGCTCCTTGCCCAGGTCCAGGGCGAGATCGGTGACCGCCGTGACGGCGGCCGGCGCGGTCAGCACCGAGGAGACGACCTCGACCAGCTTCATCGCCGGGGCCGGATTGAAGAAGTGCAGGCCCAGCACCCGCTCGGGACGGGCCGAGTCGGCGGCGAGCCGGGTCACCGACAGGGCGTTGGTGCCGGTCGCCAGGATCGTCCCGGGGCGGACGATCCCGTCCAGCTCCCGGAAGATCTGCTGCTTGATCTCGTACGACTCCGGCGCCACCTCGATGACGAGGTCGGCGTCGGCCGCGGCCCGCAGCTCGGTGGCGGTACGGACCCGGGCGAGGGCGTCGGCGCGCTCCCGCTCGGTCAGGCGCCCGCGCTCCACGGCGCGGGCGGTGGACGCCTCCAGCGCGGCGACGGCCTTCGCGGCCTGCGCCTCGCTGACGTCGATGCCGACCACGTCACGGCCGGCCCGGGCCAGGACCTCGGCGATGCCGGTGCCCATCGTGCCGAGGCCGACGACGGCGACGGTGCGGAGCGGGGACAGAGGGGTGTCGGACTGGGGAGCGGCCATCGCGGGACTCCAGGAATGAGGGTGACGACGGAACGCCCGCGTGCGCCGAGCGGCGCACCGGGGCGTACGGAGTGAGGAGTGCGGGTGTCGACCGGGCTTCTGGCGCACACGCCCGGTGCCGTCCGCAGGGCGTGCACACGCCCGGGCGGCGGCGGGGTCCGACCGGCCCTGTCCCGAGGCCGGGTCGCACTGCGGTGCCTGGGCACCGAACCGACTGATCCGTTCCCGCGACGGCCGCGTCACCAGACCGTCGTGAGGACTGCTGCGGGTGGGTGACCCGCTCGTCTGAGATTAACTCGCGGGTAACGAGCGCGCCAGCCCCCGGTGTTCGTGATGTAGGTCCCACCCGGCGTGTGACCCGCCTAACCTCGATGTCATGGACGAAGAGTTGCGATCGCTCACGGAACGCTTACGGTCCGAGGCGGCCGCCTCCGGCGCGCGGGACGCCGTGACGGCCTGCGACCGGCTCGCGGCGACCGGGGACCACGGCGAACTGGCCGCGGTGCTCACCGCGCCGGGGCAGCCGCTGTGGGCCAGGGAGCTGGCCGCGTTCCGGCTGGGGCTGGCGGGGGACCGGCGGGCCTTCGAGTCCCTCGTGCTGCTCCTCAACCATCGCGACCCGCCGCGCTGCGCCTCGGCCGCGCACGCCCTCGCCCGGCTCGGCGACCCGCGCACCGCCCGCGCCGCCGCCGCCCTCGCCACCAACGAACTGCGCGTCGCCTACGCCCTGCACCCGGTGCGTCTGCTGGTCGAGCTGCGCGCCCCGGAGGCGGTGCCCGCGCTGATCACCACCCTGGAGCGCCGGCTGCGCCCGCACGACCCGTACCGGCGCGTGGCGCTCGCCTGTGTCGAGGGCCTCGGCTCGCTCGGTGACGCACGGGCCGCGCCCGTGCTGGAGGACGCCCTCGCGCACCCGGCGCTGGCCGAGGCGGCGGTGCGGGCACTGGCGCGGATCCCGGGGCAGCGGTGAGCCGCCGGCCGGTGCGCCGTCAGCCGGTGAGCTGCCTGGCGTACCGCACCTCGGGCACGGCGACTCCGTCCACGTCGGACGACTCGGCGGCCCCGTCGGCGTGGAAGCCGGCCCGCTCGTAGAAGCGCCGGGCGCGGGCGTTGCCGTCGAGCACCCACAGCAGCATGCGCGCGTGCCCGGCGGCGGCGCACCGGCGCACCGACTCGCGCAGCAGGGCCTGGCCCACGCCGCCGCCGAGGCGCCCCGGGTCGACGTAGAGGGCGTACAACTCGGCGTCTCCGGTGCGGAGTCCACCGTCCCGGTACGGTCCGTGGCAGGCCCATCCGACGACGTCGCCGGCATCGTCCTCCGCGACCAGGTTCACCGGGCCGGCCGGAGGCGGGGCGAAGAGCGCGCGGCGCCGCCCGGCGTCCTCGGCGACCGAGAGTCCGTCGAGGTAGGACTGCGGCATCAGTCCCCGGTACGCCGACTGCCAGCCCCGGACGCGGATCGCGGACACGCGGTCGCAGTCGGCGAGCGTCATCTCCCGCACGCGCGGCCCGCTCACGGGGCGACGGCCGGGGCGGTCATGGCCGGTTCACTCATGCCCCCATGGTGAACCACGGCACCGGCGCCGCCCCGGGCGGGCCGCCGGTCGCGCGGCTCAGCGCCGGAAGCCGAGCAGGCCGTGCAGCGTGGATCCCCGCGACGACGTCGACGCCGCCTTGGACTCCAGCGGCTTCGGGTCGGGCGGCGCCGCGCAGACGGCGTCGGCCTCACCGTCGCCGCGCGGCACGGTGCCGTCGGTCAGATAGGCGGCCAGGTGCTCGTCCAGGCAGGCGTTGCCGCTCAGCGTGATGCCGTGGTTGCCGCCGCCCTCCTCGACCACCAGGCTGGAGCCGCGCAGCAGCCGGTGCACGGTGACACCGCCCTCGTACGGGGTGGCGGCGTCGCCCGTCGCCTGGAACAGCAGCGCCGGCGGCACCTGCCGGTTGGCGACGTCCACCGGCTGCCGCGAGCCGGTCGGCCAGAAGGCGCACGGCGCGTTGTACCAGGCGTTGTTCCAGGTCATGAACGGTGCCTTCGCGTGCGTGTCCCAGGAGTCCTCGCGCCACTCGGCCCAGTCGTGCGGCCAGCCGGCGTCACGGCACTGCACCGACGTGTAGACGCTGTAGCCGTTGTCGCCGGAGGCGTCCAGGGCGCCGAAGTTCTCGTACGCCTCGACGAGCGGGCCGGTGTCCCGGTCGTTCACGTACGCCGCGAACGCCTCGGCCAGGTAGGGCCAGTAGCCGTTGTAGTAGCCGCCCGGCAGGAAGGTGTCCTCCAGCTCCGCGGCGCCCACCTCGCCGCCGGCCGGGTTCTTCGCGAGCGCCGCCCGCATCGTGTACCACGCGGCCCCGACCCGCTCCGGATCGGTCCCGAGCCCGTACGCCGTGTCGTACTTGGCGATCCAGGCCATGAAGGCGCGGTGGCGGTCGTCGAAGGCGTGGTCCTGGTTCAGGTTGGCGTCGTACCAGACGTCGGTCGGGTCGACGACCGAGTCCAGGACCAGCCGCCGCACCCGCTCCGGGTGGAGCCTGGCGTAGACGGCGCCCAGGTAGGTGCCGTAGGAGTAGCCGAAGTAGTTGATCCTCTCCGCGCCGAGTGCCGCGCGGATCGCGTCCATGTCCCGTGCGGCGCTGACCGTGTCCATGTGGGGCAGGACGTCGGCGTACTTCCTGCCGCAGGCCTCTGCGAAGGACTTCGCGCGCGCGAGGTTGGCCCGCTCGACGGCCGGCGAGGCCGGCAGGGTGTCGGGGCGCACCGCGGCGAAGTGGCCCGGCCGGCAGTCCAGGGCGGGCTCGCTCCTGCCGACGCCCCTCGGGTCGAAACCGACGACGTCGTACTGGGCGGCCACCTTCCCCGGAAGCGAGGACGCCACGAATCCGGCGAGGGTCAGACCGCTGCCGCCGGGGCCGCCGGGGTTGACCAGCAGCGGGCCCTGGTACGTCTTCGCGGTGTGCGGGACGCGGGACAGCGCCAGGCTGATCCGCCTGCCGTCCGGGCGGGAGTGGTCGAGCGGCACCGTGAGCGTCGCGCACTGGAGCGTCGGATAGTCGGCCGTCCCGCACTTCGTCCAGCCGATCCCCGCGGCGCGAGCGGTGCCTGCGGGCAGCGGGGCGCCGGCCTCGGCGGGGACGGCCGCGACGGCACCGGCCGCGATGACGGCGGCGCCGCACAGCACGGCTGCGCGTTGTCTCATGGAAGCTCCCGGGGCGGAGAGGCCGCGGCCCGCTGTGGACACGGTCCTCGCCGCATCGTCCCGGGATACGCCGCCGAAGCAACGCGTTCGGTCCGTACGTGACCCGATTGGGCCGCCGGAAGCCCTCGAATGCCTTCGGGCTCATGCCTTCGGGCGAGTGTCCTCGGGCGGGCGACGGCCGCACCGGTCCGGCCGCCGGAGGCACGCGCGCCGGGCACGCGCGCCGGGCGCGCGTCGCTGGGGCCTGTCGTTTGGATCATGCCGGCCCGAGCGGGGTGTGGCACGCACATCTGCCGCGCTGTCGTCGGTTGCCAGGGCTCCGCCCTGGCGCCCTCCTCCGCCTTGCAGCCGCACGCACCACACCCCGCTCGGGCCGGCCCGGACGCGCCGTCCGTCCCAGCCGGCCTGATCCGAACGACAGACCCTAGTGACCTGAGTCAGAGATTCGTCGGCAGTAGGCGGCGACTTTGTCGAGGATCTCGTCGGCGGTCTTCGTCCAGACGAACGGCCGTGGGTTGTCGTTCCAGTCGGCGAGCCATGCTCGGATGTCGCGTTCGAGGGCCTGGACGGAGCGGTGGACACCGCGCTTGAGCTTCTTCTGCGTGAGCTCGGCGAACCACCGCTCCACCAGATTCAGCCAGGACGAACTCGTCGGCGTGAAGTGCAGGTGGAAGCGGGGATGCGCCAGCAGCCACTGTTTGATGGCGGGCGTCTTGTGGGTGACGTAGTTGTCCAGGATCAGGTGCACGTCGAGTTCGGCGGGTACTTCCTTGTCCAGCTTGGTGAGGAACTTTTTGAACTCGACGGCCCGGTGCCGTCGGTGGAGGGAGCCGATGACCTTGCCGGTGGCGACTTCGAGGGCCGCGAACAGGGTGGTGGTGCCGGCCCGGACGTAGTCGTGGCTGCGGCGTTCGGGGACCCCGGGAACCATCGGCAGCACGGGCTGGGACCGGTCCAGGGCCTGGATCTGCGACTTCTCGTCCACACACAGGACCAGGGCTTTCTCCGGCGGATCCAGATACAGACCCACCACGTCACGGACCTTGTCGATGAACAAAGGGTCGGTGGAAAGCTTGAACGTCTGTGACCGGTGCGGGGCCAGCGCGAACGCCCGCCAGATCCGCGAGACCGTCGACTGCGACATGCCCGTGGCTGCCGCCATCGACCGGGTCGACCAGTGGGTGGCGTTCTTCGGCTTCTCCTCCAGCGTTTTGACGATGACCCGCTCGACGTCCGCGTCGGTGATCTTCCGCGGGACACCGGGCCGCGGCTCGTCGGACAAGCCGTCCAGACCACGTTCCAAAAAGCGCCGCCGCCAGGTGCGGACCATGTCCGCGGTGACACCGAGCCGGCGTGACACTTCCATGATCGAGTGCCCCTCGGCGCACGCCAGAATGATCCTTGAGCGCTGAGCCAGGGACTGGGCTGTCGAGCGACGACGCACCCAGCCCTCCAGCACATCGCGTTGGGCATCAGTGACCGACAACGGCGGAATCTTCGGACCCGGACGACTCATACCCAACCAACGACGAATCTCCGACTCAGGTCACTAGAAGGCTCATGAAGATCTTGGGGTTCTGGCCCCGCCGCGTGAGCGGCGGGGCCAGACTCGTTTCGTGGTGATGGGGGAATGGGCCGGGGAGACGGTCGGGCCGGATGTGTGGGAGACCTGCCGGGAGTTGATCCCGGCCGGGAGTGTGTTCGCGTTCCTGGCCGAGCACCGTGGTGCGCTGTTCCCGGCGGAGATGTTCGCGGACATGTACCCCTCGGCGAACGGGCGGCCGAGTATGCCGCCGCAGATCCTCGCCTCGGCGATCACACTGCAGGCCCTGCACGGGCTGTCGGACTTCGAGACGGTCCAGGAGCTGCGGTGTGACCTGCGGTGGAAGGCCGCTTGCGGGCTCGGTCTGCATGACATGGCGTTCGACCCCTCGCTGCTGGCCTACTTCCGGCGCCGCCTTTCCCGCTCCGCCCGGCCCGACCGCGTCTTCGAGGCGGTGCGGGAGGTGGTCAAGGCCACCGGGGTCCTCAAGGGCAAGCACCGGCGGGCTCTGGACTCCACCGTGCTGGACGACGCGGTCGCCACCCAGGACACCGTCACCCAGCTGATCGCCGCCGTCCGCGCGGTGATCCGCGAAGTCCCCGGCGCCGACCGGGTCGCGGCCGTGCAGTGCACCGCCCATGACTACACCGATCCCGGCAAACCCCGCATCGCCTGGAATGACGAACAGGCCCGCGCCGCTCTCGTCGACGCCCTCGTCGGCGACGCGCTCAGGCTGCTGGGCCACCTTCCCGAGCAGGAACTGGGCGAGAGGGCCGCGAACGCGGTCGGCCTGCTGGCCCTGGTCGCCGGGCAGGACGTGGAGCCGGCCGAGGACTCCGACGGCCGCGACGGCCGCTGGCGCATCACCCGCGGCACCGCCTACGACCGGACCGTCTCCACCGTCGATCCTCAGTCCCGGCACGTCCACAAGAGCCGCACCCGCCGGCAGGACGGATACAAAGCCCACCTCGCGATCGAGCCGGAGACGGGGTTATACACCGCCGTCGCCCTCACACCCGGGGCCGGGCCCGAGCACCACGAGGCCAAGGTGGGCCTGGACCTGCTCGCCGACGAGGACACTGCCCTCGATCTCTTCGGCGACACCGCCTACTCCACCAGCGACGTCCGCCACACCCTTCAGCAGCAAGGTCACCGGCTGTTCCTCAAACCGGCCCCGCTGCGGCCGGCCGTCCCCGGCGGCTTCACCCCCGACGACTTCGCTATCGACACCACCGCCGCCACCGTGACCTGCCCGGCCGGACACACCGTTCCCCTCTCCGAGTCCGGAGGACAGCACCAGCAGCGCAAGGCCGCTTTCAAGGACCTGTGCTCCGGATGTCCCCTGCGCGAGCGGTGCACCAAGGCCAAGGCCGGACGCATCCTGACCATCCGCCCGCACCACGACCTCCAGGCAGCCGCCCGCGACCAGGCCGCCACCGACCCCGACTGGCAAGCCCACTACAGGCGCTGGAGACCCCCGGTCGAACGCGCCGTCGCCTGGCTCGTCCAGCACGGTAACCGCCGCCTGCGCTATCGCGGCACCATCGCCAACAACACCTGGCTACACACCCGAGCAGCAGCCCTCAACCTCCGCCGACTGATCAACCTCGGACTCACCCGAACAGGCAGCACCTGGACGATCAACCCAGCAACCGCATAGACCAAGGGGCCGCCCGGCCTACGGCCGGACAGCCCCTCACCAAGATCTTCATGAGTCTTCTAGGCTGGCTCCCGCCCGTGAGGAACAGGAGGCCGAGATGGCCCGGACGGCACCGACCGAACCGACGGTCGACGAGGTGATGGCCGAGCTGGCCGCGCTCGAGGATCCGAAGGCGCGCGCGGTCAACGAGAGACACGGCGACGACCACGGCGTGAACCTCGGCAAGCTGCGCGCCCTCGCGAAGCGGCTGAGGACGCGGCACGAACTCGCGGGCGGGCTCTGGGGGACGGGCGACACCGCGGCCAGGCTGCTGGCGACCCTGATCTGCCGCCCGAAGGCGTTCGGGCGGGACGAGCTGGACGCGATGATGCGCGAGGCGCGCACGCCCAAGGTGCACGACTGGCTCGTGAACCACGTGGTGAAGAAGAGTCCCCACGCCGAGGAACTGCGCGTGGCCTGGTCCGCCGATCCGGACCCCGTGGTCGCGAGCGCCGGCTGGGCGCTGACCACCGAGCGCGTGACGAGGAAGCCGGAGGGCCTGGACCTCGCGGGACTGCTCGACACGATCGAGGCGGAGATGAAGGAGGCCCCGGACCGCCTCCAGTGGGCGATGAACCACTGCCTGGCCCGCATCGGCATCGACCACGCGGAGCACCGTGCCCGCGCGGTCGGCATCGGGGAACGCCTGGAGGTCCTGAAGGACTATCCGACACCCGCGGGCTGCACGTCCCCGTACGCCCCCGAGTGGATCACCGAGATGGTGCGCAGGCAGCGAGAGGCGTCCGCCTAGCTGCCCCGGTACCGGTACATGTACCGGTACCCGGGCGGGCCCGTACGCTGAGCGGTCGCGTGTCCGCGCCACGGAGGGGGAGCACCATGACGAGTCGGTTCACCGAGCTGGTCGTCGACTGCCACGATCCGGAAGGACTCGCGGCGTTCTGGTGCGCGGTCCTGGACTTCGAGGTGATCGACCGGAGCGGGGGCAAGGTCGAGATCGGCTCCTGGACACCGACCGTCGAAGCGGTCCGGGCCCGTCAGATGCCGCCCACCCTGCTGTTCGTCCGGGTGCCCGAGGGGCGGGCCGTGAAGAACCGGCTCCACCTCGACGTCAGCCCCGTCGACCGCAGCACGGACGACGAGGTGACCAGACTGCTCGGCCTCGGCGCCACCCGGGCGGACGTGGGCCGGGGCCAGGAGGAGCGGAGCTGGGTGGTCATGGCCGACCCGGAGGGCAACGAGTTCTGCGTCCTGCGCACCCTGGCACCGCGCGGCCAGGCCGCTCGGCCCCTCGCGTGACCGGATCGTCGGCAGGGTCTAGTAACTGTCGTGGCCGGGCTCGCCGTTCGGCCGGTAGACGCCGACGACGGTGCCGCCCTTCGTCGTCGAGACACTGACCGGCTCGAGGGCGGTGGGGATCGCTCCGTCGGCGAACAGCCGCTTGCCGGAACCGATGATCACCGGATGGATGGTCAGCCGGTACTCGTCGACGAGACCGTGCCGCATGAGGGTCTGGGCGAGGTCGCCGCTGCCGACGACGTTGATGTCGCCGCCGTCGGACGCCTTCAGCTCGCGCACGGCATCGACGACGTCGCCCTCCAGCAGCGTGGAGTTCTGCCACTCGACGGACGTCAGGGTCCGGGACGCCACGTACTTGCGCGTGCTGTTCATCCGCTGGGTGAACGGGTTGCCGGGGTCGGCGGTCGGCCAGTACGACGCGAAGATCTCGTACGTCTTGCGGCCGAGCAGCAGCGCGTCGGAGGGCTCGTACCAGCCGGAGATGGCCGCCCCGACCTCGTCGTCCGCCACCGGCTTCTGCCAGCCGCCGTGCCGGAAGCCGCTCTCGGCGTCCTCGTCCGGACCGCCCGGCGCCTGCATGACGCCGTCCAGCGTCAGGAACGTGCAAACGATGATCTCGCGCATGGTGCGCTCCCTTCGTCGAAGGGTGGACCGCACCACCGCCGGAAACTCATCGGCGGAGACCTCCGCGGTCCCGGCTCCCTACGACCGCGCCGGCCACACCAGCGCCTGGGCGACGACGACCCGCTCGCCGTCGAAGGTGACCGCGGGGCCTCCGTGCAGCTCGTAGCCGAGACCGATCGCCTCGCTCACGCGGTGGCAGAACGCGGCGTCGTCCGGTCCGGTCAGGACGCGGTACACGGGCAGTCCGTTCGGTGGTGCGGTCATGGGGAGCATGATCGCAGAGGAGGGCGAGCCGAGGCGGCGGTTCCCCCTCACATGAGGGAGAGCTGGACCGGCTCCGTCGCCGGAGGCGCGTCCGCCGGCTCCGCGCGTTCGAGGCGCCGCGGCATCCCGGGGCGTGCGGGGCCGATGCCGTACTCCTGGGCCAGGGCGTGCACCTGGCCGGTGATCCGGCGCTGGTACCACTTCGGGGCGTAGGCGCCGTCCGCGTACAGGCGCTCGTAGCGGCGCACCAGGTGCGGGTGGTGCTGCGCGAGCCAGCTCATGAACCACTCCCGGGCGCCCGGGCGCAGATGCAGGACCAGGGGCGTCACCGACGTGGCGCCGGCCGCGGCGATGGCCCCGACCGTGGCGCGGAGCTGGGCCGGCTCGTCGCCGAGGAAGGGGATGACCGGCGCCATCAGCACCCCGCAGTCGATGCCGTGCTCGCTCAGCGTCCGTACGACGTCCAGCCGGCGTTCCGGTGCGGGTGTGCCCGGCTCCACCGTGCGCCAGAGCTCGGAGTCGGTGAAGCCCACCGAGACGGAGATGCCGACGTCCGTGACCCGCGCCGCCCGGGTCAGCAGGTCGAGGTCGCGCAGGATCAGCGTGCCCTTGGTGAGGATCGAGAAGGGGTTCGCCCGCTCGGTCAGGGCCGAGAGGATGCCCGGCATCAGGCGGTAGCGGCCCTCGGCGCGCTGGTAGCAGTCGACGTTGGTGCCCATCGCCACGTGCTCGCCCTGCCAGCGGCGGGAGGCCAGCTGGCGGCGCAGCAGTTCGGGGGCGTTCACCTTGACGACGATCTGCGAGTCGAAGCCGAGGCCCGTGTCGAGGTCCAGATAGCTGTGCGTCTTGCGCGCGAAGCAGTAGACGCACGCGTGCGAGCAGCCCCGGTACGGGTTCACCGTCCACTCGAACGGCATCCGCGAGGCGCCCGGCACCCGGTTGAGGATCGAGCGGGCCCGCACCTCGTGGAAGGTGATGCCGCGGAACTCGGGCGTGTCGAAGGTACGGGTGGTCACCGCGTCGGCGCCGAACAGCGCGGGATCGGCGGCCCGGGCGTGGTCGGAGTCCGTGAGGTTCTCCCAGCGCATTGACGCCTCCTCGGTAGCACTCCGCACAGAATAGAACACCTGTTCCCTTGATCGTGCGGGTGTGTCGCGCGGAGCCGGTTCACGCCCCCCGATTTGGTGGCCGGGCGGTGGGGTGGTTGGCTTGCCCCGACCCCGAGAACCAGCCCCTGGAGGAACCCGATGGCGCAGGTCGAGGCCACGACGGAGCGGATCGTCGGCGCGGACGCGGAGACGGTGTTCGACACCCTCGCCGACTACCGCGGCGCCCGCGAGAAGCTGCTCCCCGAGCACTTCAGCGAGTACGAGGTCCGCGAGGGCGGTGACGGCGAGGGCACCCTCGTGCACTGGAAGCTCCAGGCCACGAGCAAGCGCGTCCGCGACTGCCTGCTGGAGGTCAGCGAGCCGAGCGACGGCGAACTGGTCGAGAAGGACCGCAACTCCTCCATGGTCACCACCTGGCGGGTCACCCCGGCCGGTGAGGGCAGGTCCCGGGTCGTGGTCACCAGCACCTGGAAGGGCGCCGGAGGCATCGGCGGCTTCTTCGAGAAGACCTTCGCGCCCAAGGGGCTCGGCCGGATCTACGACGCGATGCTCGTGAAGCTCGCCGCCGAGGTGGAGAAGTAGCCAACAGGCCCCTCCTTCAGGGGTGTTGGCGGTCTCACCGGTTCGAGTGATCCTCGGCTGATCGTGCCGTACGCCGTAACTTGTCGCACTTGCTCGTAGTTGTCGCCTCTGGCGGCAAAAGTGAGCAGGTGCGACGAGGGGAGCGGTACGTGGGCGGGATCACTCTGGTGCAGGACGAACCGGTCACGGCGCCACTCCCGGAGGTGCTCGAGGCCCCCGCTCCCGAGCCGGAGCGGCCCGCCGGGCTCAGCCCGCGCCGGGTCCGGCTGGTCTTCGTCGGACTGATGCTGGCGCTGCTGCTCGCCGCGCTGGAGCAGATGATCGTCGCGACGGCGCTGCCGAAGATCGTCGGCGAGCTGCACGGCCTGGACAAGATGTCCTGGGCGATCACCGCGTATCTGCTGACCTCCACCGTGGGGCTGCCGATCTACGGCAAGCTCGGCGACCTCTTCGGCCGCAAGGGCGTCTTCCAGTTCGCCATCCTGGTCTTCGTCGTCGGCTCGGCGCTCGCCGGGCGCGCCCAGACCATGGACCAGCTGATCGCCTTCCGCGCCGTGCAGGGCGTCGGAGCCGGCGGCCTCATGATCGGCGTGCAGGCGATCATCGCCGACATCGTGCCGCCCAGGGAACGCGGCCGCTTCATGGGCCTGATCGGCGCGGCCTTCGGACTCGCCTCGGTCGCCGGACCGCTGCTGGGCGGCTACTTCACCGACCATCTCTCCTGGCGCTGGTGCTTCTACATCAACGTGCCCTTCGGCCTCGTCACCATGGCCGTCGTCGCCGTCGTCCTGGAACTGCCCAGGCCGCGCGTCAAGCCCCGCCTGGACTACCTCGGCGCCCTGCTGCTCGCCGCCGCCTCCACCTGCCTGGTGCTGCTCACCAGCTGGGGCGGCACCGAGTACGCGTGGGACTCCACGGTCATCCTCGGCCTCGCCGCCGGCGCGGTCGCGGCCTCCGCCCTCTTCCTGATCGCCGAGCACTTCGCACCCGAACCGCTGATCCCGCTGCGCCTGTTCCGGGACTCCGTCTTCAACGTCACCGCGCTCGTCGGCCTCGTCATCGGCGTCGCCCTGTTCGGCGCCGCCAGCTATCTGCCGACCTACCTGCAGATGGTCGACGGCGCCACCGCGACCGAGTCCGGCCTGCTGATGCTCCCCATGATGGGCGGCATCGTCGGCGCCTCGATCGTCTCCGGGCAGCTCATCAGCCGCACCGGGCGCTACCGGATCCACCCCGTGCTCGGCGGGGCGCTGTCCGTCGTCGGCATGTGGCTGCTCTCCCGCCTCGACGTCGACACACCCCGGCTGCACTACAGCATCTGGATGGCCGTCCTCGGCGCCGGCATCGGCATGGTGATGCCGGTCCTGGTCCTCGCCGTGCAGAACTCCGTGCGCCCCGCCGACCTCGGCACCGCCACCAGCGCCAACAACTACTTCCGGCAGATCGGCGGCAGCGTCGGCGCCGCCGTCTTCGGCACCCTCTTCGCGGGCCGGCTCACCGACGCCCTGGCCGACCGCGTCCCCGCCGGCGCCGGGCTGCCCGAAGCCGAGTCCATCACCCCGCAGCTCGTCCACACCCTGCCCCCGGCGCTGCGCGACGCCTACATCCGGGCGTACGCCGACGCAATGCCGCGCATCTTCCTGTACCTGGTGCCGGTGCTCGTGCTCGGCCTGCTGATCGCCCTCTTCCTCAAGGAGAAACCACTGGTGTCCCACAACGCCCCCGTCACCGAGCCCGAGACCGCACGGCACACCGCGCAGGTCCCCCAGGCCCGTTCGCCCCACGCGGCCGGCATCCCCGTCTGCGGCACGGTGCAGCACCCCGACGGCACCGTGGTGCCCCGTGCCGCGCTCACCCTCATCGACGTCGGCGGACAGCAGATCGGCCGGGGCGCCAGCGGCGACGACGGGCGGTACGCGCTGTCCACGCCCGGGTCCGGGGCGTACGTCCTGATCGCCGCGGCCGGCGGCCACCAGCCGCAGGCGGTCTCCGTGACCGTGGGCGAGCGCCCGGTCGAGCTGGACGTGGTCCTCGGCGGCGCCGGACGCCTGGCCGGCAGCGTCGTCACCGCCGACGGCAGCCCCGTCCGGGACGCGATCGTCACCCTCACGAACGTCCACGGCGAGGTCGTGGCCACCACCCGCAGCGCCCGCGAGGGCGGCTACGTCATCACCGAGCTGGTGGCCGGCGAGTACACCCTCGCCGCCAGCGCGCCCGCCTTCCGCCCGGCCGCCCTGCCGGTCAGCGTCCAGGCCGCCCGCGAGACCCGGCAGGACGTCGAACTGGCCGGCGGGGCCGTCCTGCGCGGCACCGTGCGGGCCAGCGGCGGCCGGGCCGTGGAGGACGCGCGCGTGACGCTCCTCGACGCGGCCGGGAACGTCGTGGACACCCTGACCACCGGACCCGACGGCACCTTCCGCTTCATCGACCTGTCGTCCGGCGAGTACACCGTCATCGCCGCCGGCTACCCGCCCGTCGCCACCGTGCTCCAGGTGGCCGGCGGCGGACGCACCGAACGCGACCTCCAGCTCGGCCACGAGGACTGACACCCGCGCCCCTCGGCCCGGTCGGCTCGGCCCGTCGGCTTCCTGACCCGGACGTCCGGCCCCGCGGCACCGGTCCTGGCCGGCCACCCGGCCCTGGCGGTGGAGCCACTCGCGGGCGGGTCCCCGCTGACCCGCCCGGAAAGGCGAGGCCCGCGCCCCGCCGGGGCCGGATGTCCGGAGCGGTCAACGGGTGGGTGGTGCTCAGTAGTTGCGCCACTCGTCCAGCACGTACTCGAGCACCGCGGGGTCCATCAGTGTGCTCGCCCGCACGTCGGTGCGGCGGCGGTCCACGGGGAACACGGTCGCCGACCTGAGCACCGCGTCGTCCAGGTAGCGCAGCTTCGGGACGTCCGCGGCGAGCCGCAGCGGCGGCGCCCCGGCGCCGCGGGCGGCGAGCACGAACCCCCAGTTGCCGAAGCTCGGCACG
Organism: Streptomyces sp. 63XJN7_1_ISO-PGPR-S23-121; assembly: GCF_056173025.1. NCBI lineage: Bacteria > Bacillati > Actinomycetota > Actinomycetes > Kitasatosporales > Streptomycetaceae > Streptomyces > Streptomyces sp. 63XJN7_1_ISO-PGPR-S23-121. The sequence continues at coordinate 2,632,098 of NZ_CM149653.1, forward strand.
TCGACCTGGAACTCCGTCGTCGCGTAGCCCGCGGTCTCGATCGTCTTCGCGATCGACCAGTACGTCTTCGGTGCGAAGAACGGCGATCCGCTCTGCACCATCACCTTGCCCTGCGGCGCCAGGACCTGGCCGAGCAGGTGGTAGAACTCCACCGAGTACAGCTTGGCCAGCGATGCCGAATCCGGATCCGGGAAGTCGATGATCACCGCGTCGTACCGCTGCCGGGCGTCGCGCAGCCAGGTGAAGGCGTCGGCGTTCACCACCTCGGCCCGCGGGTCGTCCAGCGAGCCGCGGTTGAGGGAGCGCAGCGGTTCGTAGGTCCGCGCCAGCCGGGTCATGGCCGGGTCCAGTTCGACCAGGGTGACGTGCCGGACGTCGTCGTAGCGCAGGACCTCGCGCAGCGCGAGCCCGTCGCCGCCGCCCATGATCAGCACGTTGGAGCGGCGGCCCGACAGCGCGGGGTGGACGAGCGACTCGTGGTAGCGGTACTCGTCGACCGAGCTGAACTGCAGGTCGCCGTTGAGGAACAGCCGGATGTCGGGATCCCCGGTGAAGGCGGTGGCGCGGGTGATCACGATGTCCTGGTACTGCGTGGTCTCGGCGTGCACGATCGGGTCCGCGTACATGTGCTGCCGCGCGGTGACCTCCAGGTCGTCCGCCAGCGCGTACGTCGTGCCCAGCACGGCGAGCACGGCGGTGACGCCGGCCAGCAGGCCCGCCAGCACCATGCGGCGGGTCTCGCGGCGGAAGATGAACACCACGACGACGACGCCGGCGACCGCGTTGACCGCCCCGACCACCAGGGCGCCCCTCAACTGGCCGAAGGTCGGCAGCAGGAACAGCGGGAAGCACAGGCCCCCGACCAGGGCACCTATGTAGTCGACGGCGAACATGTCGGCGACCGCGCTGCTCGCCTCCTGGCGGCGGATCCGCTGCAGCAGGGTCATCAGCAGCGGGATCTCGGCGCCGATCAGCAGGCCGACCACCAGGGACACCACGATCATCGCCGGCATGTAGAGCTGGAGCCAGGCGAAGGCCACGTACAGCACCAGGACGGACAGGCCGCCGACCAGGGCCAGTACGCCCTCCAGCACCGCGAACGCGACGACGGCTCGACTGCGCAGCGGTTTGGCGGCCAGCGAGCCCACGCCCATGGCGAAGACCATCACGGAGATGACCACGGAGGTCTGGAGCACCGAGTTGCCGATGAGGTAACTGCCCAGCGCGGTCAGCGCCAGTTCGTAGACGAGGCCGCAGGCCGCGCAGAGGAAGACGGCGAGCAGCAGGAGGAAACGCGCCCCGCGGCCGGGACGGTCGGCCGGGGGGCGGGGCGGAGCCGCGGTGTCGCGGTCGTCCAGGGTGGTGGAACTCATGTCGGTGCGGTCCTAGGAGAGGGCCGCGCCGACCATGAAGGCGGTGCCCAGGTACATGCCGGCCTGGACCCAGGCGGCGGGGTGCGGGCGGTCGTCGCTGTCCTCCAGGGCGACCGCGCCCATGCGGCCCGGGGTGAGCACGCCGATCACGATGCCGACCAGCGTCATCACCAGCACGCCGGCCAGGCCGTAGAGGAGCGTGCTGAGCAGGCCCTGGCCCAGCCCGTTCTCCGACTCGCTCGCGCGGATGGCCTCCATGATCACCAGGCCCACCGCGACGGACTGACTGCCCAGCAGCACGGCCGCCCCGCGGTTGCGGTCCCGCCACACGACGTGGAAGAGCTTGCCGGGCGTGACGAGGTCGAGGGCGACGAAGCCGACGGCCATCACGGCGAGGCCTGTGACTCCGTAGAGGAGGGCCTGGCCGGCCGACTCGAGGATCTCGGACACTGGTTGCCTTTCTGCGGGGCGTCTGGAGAGGGGAGGCGGTGGCCTGCGGCCGCCGGTGTCATTTGCCTTCGCCGGGTCCGCCGCCGCGGTAGCTCTGGCTGTTCGGGTTGGGCCAGTTGATGAGGTGCTGCTGGTGGCGCCGGTAGCCGTTGCGGTAGTCCTCGATCTCGATCAGGCTGCCGCCGCGGTACGGCGAGACGGTCACCATGTCGTCGCCGTAGCGCAGGAACTGCACGCCGTCGCCGGAGGACCGGTCGAGTGCCTTGCGGTGGTGATGGATGGCGTCGGCGACCCGGGCCGGGGGACTGTTGCTGTCCAGCCACCGGTATCCGCTGGTGGTGTAGGTGTCGCGGATCCAGGAGCGCGGCACGCCCTTGTCACCGTCCCCGCCGCTGGAGCAGGCGGAGAGCAGGACCGCGACCAGCGCTGCCGCCGTCGCTCCCCGCGCGAGTCTGGCGCTGTTCATCGGGCCTCCAGCCGGGTGTGCGTCGATACGATCTGCCCGTCCTGCGGGTAGGTGTGCCAGGTGCGCCAGACCAGCCGGGCACGCGACGGGGTGCCGGACTCCTCGGCGACCACCGCGGTCACCGCCTGCGGCGAACCGGGGAAGACCCCGCACAGGCTGTGCTCGGCGGCGCCCGCCCGGTCCAGGATCCCCGCCACCCGCGTGTCGAACCCGGCGGGGTCCAGGCGCTCCGTGGTGGCACCGAACTCGTAGGTCCAGCCGACGAGTTGCCGCCGATGACGGTTCGGCAGTCCCCGGACGGCCCGCGGCAGGCACGCCACCGTCTCCCGCACGGGTCCGGCGAAGACCTGGTGCGAGGCACCGAGCAGCCTCAGCCGTACCGTGAGCCCGCCCAGGAGCACCTCGCGCTCGGCGAGTGCCGGCCGCTCGGCCAGGTCCAGCGAGAAGCAGAGCTGGTCCGCGGCCGTGTCCAGATAGGGGGCCTGCAGAGATACGGCGTGCACGCGGCCCCCCGGTCCGATTTTGCTACGAGCGGCGCCGAGTATGACACACCGGGCTCCGGGGGCCGGAACACCGGGGTTCCCGGGCCGCGCGGTCGGGGTGACGCGGCGTCCACCGGTGAGGGTCCGCCCGCCGGTCCCGCAGCCAGTGGTCCGGACCGGCGACAGTTGTCCACAGCCCTGGCCGAGGAGGCGGGGCAGCGCGTACGGTTTCGGAGAGACGAAGATCCCCTGCACCGCACTGCACGCCTCTGACCTGCGAATGGACCGCGACTCGTGAAAATCCTCATCAGCGCCGACATGGAGGGCGCCACCGGTGTCACCTGGCCCGGCGACGTGTTGCCGGGGACCCCGCAGTGGGAGCGGTGCCGGTCGATGTTCACCTCGGACGTGAACGCGGCCGTGCAGGGCTTCTTCGACGGCGGCGCCGACGAGGTGCTCGTCAACGAGGCCCACTGGAGCATGCGCAACCTGCTCCTGGAGCGGCTCGACGAGCGGACCGAGATGCTCACCGGGCGGCACAAGGCGCTGTCCATGGTGGAGGGCGTCCAGCACGGGGACGTGGACGGCATCGCCTTCATCGGCTACCACACCGGCGCCGGCATGGAGGGCGTCCTCGCGCACACCTACCTCGCCAACCAGATCACCGGTGTGTGGCTGAACGGCGTACGCGCCAGCGAGGGCCTGCTCAACGCGCACGTCGTCGCCGAGTACGGCGTGCCGGTGGTGCTGGTCACCGGGGACGACCTCGCCTGCGAGGACGCGCTCGGTTACGCGCCCGAGGCCATGAAGGTCGCGGTCAAGGACCACGTCTCGCGGTACGCCGCCGTGTGCCGCACCCCGGCCAGGACCGCCGCCGACATCCGGGCCGCGGCCAAGGACGCCGCGTCGCTCGCGGTGCGGTACGAGCCGGTGAGCGGCGGCCCGTTCACCGTCGAGGTGGAATTCGACGCCGAGCACCTGGCGGCCGCCTCGACCGTCGTGCCGGGCGTGGCCCGCGTCGGCGAGCGCAAGGTCGCGTACACCCACGACACCATGTTCGAGACCATCCGCACCTTCAAGGCGGTCACCACGATCGTCTCGGCCGCGGTGGAGGAGCAGTATGGCTGAGCACACCGAAGGCAGGACCGCGGGCCCGTCCGGGGGCACGGACGCGCAGGCGCTGGACGAGGTCGTCCGGTTCACGTCCGACCTCATCCGGATGGACACCACCAACCGCGGCGGCGGCGACTGCCGGGAACGCCCGGCCGCCGAGTACGCCGCCGAGCGGCTCGCCGAGGCGGGCATCGAGCCCACGCTGCTGGAGCGCACCGAGGGACGGACCAACGTCGTCGCCCGGATCGAGGGCACCGACCCCTCCGCCGACGCGCTGCTCGTGCACGGTCACCTCGACGTGGTGCCCGCGGAGGCCGCCGACTGGAGCGTGCACCCCTTCTCCGGGGAGATCCGCGACGGCGTCGTCTGGGGACGCGGCGCGGTGGACATGAAGAACATGGACGCGATGATCCTCGCCGTCGCGCGCACCTGGGCCCGGCAGGGCGTCCGGCCCCGGCGGGACGTGGTGATCGCGTTCACCGCGGACGAGGAGGCGAGCGCCGAGGACGGCTCCGGCTTCCTCGCCGACCGGCACGCCGGCCTGTTCGAGGGCTGCACCGAGGGCGTCAGCGAGTCCGGGGCGTTCACCTTCCACGACGGCGGCGGCCGGCAGATCTACCCGATCGCCGCCGGCGAGCGCGGCACCGGCTGGCTGAAGCTCACCGCGCGCGGCCGGGCCGGCCACGGCTCCAAGGTGAACCGGGAGAACGCGGTCACCCGGCTCGCGGCGGCGATCACCCGCATCGGCGAGCACGAGTGGCCGCTGCGGCTGACCCCGACCGTGAGCGCCGCCCTCACCGAACTCGCCGCCCTGTACGGCATCGACGCCGACCTGAGCGACGTGGACGGCCTGCTGGACAAGCTCGGACCGGCCGCCAAGCTGGTCGAGGCCACCGTCCGCAACAGCAGCAATCCGACGATGCTGGACGCCGGGTACAAGGTCAACGTCATCCCGGGCCAGGCCGTCGCCCACGTCGACGGACGGTTCCTCGCCGGCTGCGAGGAGGAGTTCCGCGCCACCCTCGACCGGCTCACCGGACCGGACGTGGACTGGGAGTTCGCCCACCACGAGGTCGCCCTCCAGGCGCCCGTGGACTCGCCGACGTTCGCGGGCATGCGCGCCGCCGTGGAGGAGTTCGCCCCCGAGGGGCACGTCGTGCCGTACTGCATGTCCGGCGGCACGGACGCCAAGCAGTTCTCGCGGCTCGGCATCACCGGCTACGGCTTCGCGCCGCTGAGGCTGCCGGAGGGCTTCGACTACCAGGCCCTCTTCCACGGCGTCGACGAACGCGTCCCGGTCGACGCCCTGCACTTCGGTGTCCGCGTCCTCGACCGGTTCCTGCGCACGGCCTAGCGCTCGCTCGACAAGGCTCTGGAGAAGAAGTTGGGGGAGTCAGTGCAGACTCTGGCGTACGGATCATGGCCCTCGCCGGTCGACGCGGCGCTCGCCGCCGCGCACGACGGACGGCCCGACGACGTGGGCTTCGTCGGCGACGAGGTGTGGTGGACCGCGCCCAGGCCCACCGAGGGCGGCCGGCGCACCCTGGTCCGCCGGCACCCGGACGGCACCGAGGAACCGGTGCTGCCCGCGCCGTGGAACGTGCGCAGCCGCGTCATCGAGTACGGCGGCCGCCCCTGGACCGCGCTCACGACCCCCGCCGGGCCGCTGGTTGTCTTCGTGAACTTCGCCGACCAGCGGCTGTACGCCTACGAGCCGGGCGGCGCCGAGCCGCGCCCGCTGACACCCGTGTCCCCGGTGGGCGGCGGACTGCGCTGGGCGGAGCCGCAGCCGCGCCCCGAGCGGGGCGAGGTGTGGTGCGTGCTGGAGGAGTTCACGGGCGAGGGACCGGGCGACGTGCGCCGGGTCCTGGCGGCGGTGCCGCTGGACGGATCGGCGGCCGGCGACCGGGGCGCGGTGCGCGAGCTCACCGACGACCGGCACCGGTTCCTCACCGGGCCGCGGGTCTCGCCAGACGGGCGGCGCGCCGCCTGGCTCGCCTGGGACCATCCGCGCATGCCGTGGGACGGCACCGAGCTGATCGTCGCCGACATCGGCCCCGAGGGCACGTTCCGGGACGCCCGGACCGTCGCCGGCGGCGCCGAGGAGGCGATCGCCCAGGTCGACTGGGCCCCCGACGGCGCCCTGCTGTACGCCTCGGACCGCACCGGCTGGTGGAACCTGTACCGCGACGGGCGAGCGCTGTGCACCCGCGAGGAGGAGTTCGGCGGGCCGCTGTGGAAGCTCGGGCAGCGCTGGTTCGCGCCGCTCGGCAACGGCCTGATCGCCGTGCTGCACGGCCGCGGCGCCACCGCCCTCGGCGTACTCGACCCGGAGACCGGCGAGGTCGTCGACGCGGCCGGCCCGTGGACCGAGTTCGCGGCCACCCTCGCCGCCCACGGCGAGCGGGTGGTGTCCGTCGGCGCCGGTCCGCGCAGCGCCTACGAGGTGGTGGAGCTCGACACGCGCACCGGCCGGACCCGTGTGACCGGCGCCCCGCACGAGGACGCCGTGGACCCCGCGTACTACCCCGAACCGCTGATCCGCACCTTCACCGGGCCCGGCGGACGCGACATCCACGCGTACGTCCACCCGCCGCGGCACCCCGGCTGCGTCGCCCCCGACGGCGAACTGCCGCCGTACGTGATCTGGGCGCACGGCGGCCCCACCAGCAGGTCGCCCCTGGTGCTGGACCTGGAGATCGCCTACTTCACCTCGCGCGGCATCGGCGTCGCGGAGGTCAACTACGGCGGCTCGACGGGACACGGCCGGGAGTACCGCAACCGGCTGCGCGGGCAGTGGGGCGTCGTCGACGTCGAGGACTGCGCGGCCGTCGCCCTGGCCCTGGCCGAGGAGGGCACCGCCGACCCGGCACGGCTCGCCGTGCGCGGCGGCAGCGCGGGCGGCTGGACGGCGGCCGCCTCGCTCACCGCCACCGACGTCTACGCGTGCGGCACGATCATCTACCCGATCCTCGACCTGACCGGCTGGGGCACGGGGGAGACCCACGACTTCGAGTCGCAGTACCTGGAGAGCCTGATCGGCCCCCTGGCCGAGGTGCCGGACCGGTACGCCGAACGGTCTCCCGTCGAGCACGCCGACCGCGTCACCGCGCCGTTCCTGCTGCTGCAGGGCCTGGACGACGTGATCTGCCCGCCCGTCCAGTGCGAGCGGTTCCTCGCCCGCATGGCGGGCCGCGGAGTGCCGCATGCCTACATCGCCTTCGAGGGAGAGGGCCACGGCTTCCGCCGGGCGGACACCATGGTGCGTGCCCTGGAGGCCGAACTCTCCCTGTACGCCCAGGTCTTCAAGCTTGACCGTCCCGACGTCCCGACCCTGGAGATGACCGGGTGAAGCCCCTGTCCCGCCCGTCCCGGCTCGCACCGGGCGCCCGCGTCGCCGTCGTCGCGCCCAGCGGACCGGTGCCCGAGGAGCGGTTGCAGGCGGGCCTCGACGTGCTGCGCGGCTGGGACCTGGACCCCGTCGTGGCACCGCACGTCCTGGACCGGCACGCCGCCTTCGACTACCTCGCCGGGACCGACGCCGACCGCGCCGCCGACCTCCAGTCGGCCTGGTGCGACCCGGCCGTGGACGCCGTGCTGTGCGCCCGCGGCGGGTACGGCGTCCAGCGCATGGCCGACCTGCTCGACTGGGAGGCGATGCGCGCGGCCGGGCCGAAGGTGTTCGTCGGCTTCAGCGACATCACCGCGCTGCACGAGGCGTTCGCCCGCCGGCTGGGCCTGGTCACGCTGCACGGGCCGATGGCCGCGGGCATCGACTTCCTGAAGAACGCGCGGGCGCAGGAACACCTGAAGGCCACCCTGTTCGCGCCGGAGACGGTCCGAGTCATCGCCTCCGGCACCGGTACGCCGATGGTGCCCGGCCGCGCGCGGGGCGTCACCCTCGGCGGCTGCCTCGCCCTGCTCGCCGCCGAGCTGGGCACCCCGCACGCCCGCCCCGGCGCCCGCGGCGGGCTGCTGTGCCTGGAGGACGTGGGGGAGGAGCCGTACCGCCTGGACCGCTACCTCACCCAGCTGCTGCGGGCCGGCTGGCTCGACGGCGTCGCCGGCATCCTGCTCGGGTCGTGGGAGCAGTGCGAGCCCGCCGAGCGGCTGCGCCCGATGCTGGCCGACCGGCTGGCGGGGCTCGGCGTGCCGGTCGCCGAGGACTTCGGCTTCGGCCACTGCGCGGGAGCGCTGACCGTGCCCTTCGGGGTGGCGGCGGAACTCGACGCGGACGCGGGCACCTTGACGCTGGACGAGCCGGCGCTGAGCTGACCGGGCATGCCTCCCGGGCGCGTCGTAGAGTGGCGGGATGCCGCACATCGCGACCCGCCACCTCGCCGAGGGCCCCCGCGTGGGCATACGCCACTTCACGTACGAGGACGGCGCCGAGTTCACCGCCCGGGTGCGCGAGAGCAAGGACCTGCACCACCCGTGGCTCTTTCCGCCGGACAGCGCCCAGGCCTACGCCGCCTACGCGTCCCGGCTGATCGAGGACCCGACCAAGGCCGGGTTCCTGGTGTGCGAGAAGGACGGCGGCGGCATCGCCGGATTCGTCAACATCAACAACATCGTGGGGGGCGGCTTCCTCAGCGGGGCCCTCGGCTACGGCGCCTTCGCGCACGCCGCGGGCCGCGGCCTGATGCGCGAGGGACTGGGCCTGGTCGTGCGGTACGCCTTCGGGCCGCTGCGGCTGCACCGCCTGGAGATCAACGTGCAGCCGGGCAACGCCGCCTCGATCGCCCTGGCCCGCGCCTGCGGCTTCCACCTGGAGGGCTTCTCGCCGCGCATGCTCTACATCGACGGGGCCTGGCGCGACCACCAGCGCTGGGCGATCACCGCCGAGACCGCGACTTCCGGTTGATCTTCATGGTGTCCAGGTCGGTGACCGACGACCTGAGGTCGCCGAATCCGTAGCCGAGTCCGCGCAGCACCGTCTCCGCCCGGTCCTCGGCGATCGCGGCGGCCATCTCCTCACCGTCCGCCGCGTCCGACAGCACGACGAACCGCATCGAGAAGTGCTTCAGCGGCGACGGCTCGTACGACAGCGAGCCCTCCTCGGTGAACCGCATGCTCGCCATCCCGTGTTCGCCGGCCTCGGCGAGCAGCCGGGCACGCGCGTCCTCGGTCAGCGCCGCCCAGGTGCCCCGGACGATCACCCGGTAGGTGTGCTGCTCACTCACGTGCCGCTCCTTCGTACGTACGCCGACCGCCCGACTGTAGGCCGACGCGGTCCCGGCAGCCAGCGAATTGAACGTGAGCCACATCGCGTGGACGCGGCCGACAGCGCCCCTGTTCACCGCGCCGGTGAGCGGCTTCCATGGGGAACCGTGACGACGATCCGACGTGAGGTACTGACGCTGCCCGCCGCGCCGCTGGGACCGGACAACCCGCTGCCGCCGCTGCGCCCGCTGGACGAGGCCCACCGCATCGACGACCGGGACCGGGCAGGCCTGCCGCGCGACATGGCCCGGCAGGTCGGCTACGAACCCCTGCGCAGCCTGCTGCCCGTACCGGTCAGGGACGGATACGGCCGGAGCCGCGCGCCGCGCGGCCTGGACGCCCTCGTGACCGAGAACGACCGGCTGAGGGCCACCGTCCTGCCCGGCCTCGGCGGCCGGATCGCCTCCCTCTTCCACAAACCCACCGAACGCGAACTCCTCTACGTAAACCCGGTGTTCCAGCCCGCCGACTTCGCCCTCAACGGCGCCTGGTTCTCCGGCGGCATCGAATGGAACATCGGCGCCACCGGCCACACCGCCCTGTCCTGCGCGCCCGTGCACGCCGCCCGGGTGCCCGCGCCCGACGGCGGGGAGATGCTGCGCCTGTGGGAGTGGGAGCGGCTGCGCGACCTGCCCTTCCAGGTCGACCTGTGGCTGCCCGAGGGCTCGGACTTCCTGCGCGTCGGCGTCCGGATCCGCAACCCGCACGAGCGGCCGGTACCGACCTACTGGTGGTCCAACATCGCCGTCCCCGAGGACCGCCGCGTCCTCGCCCCCGCCGACGAGGCCTGGCACTTCGGCTACGAGCGCCGGCTGCGCCGCGTCCCGGTCCCGTCGTACGACGGCGTCGACCGGACGTACCCGCTCAACAGCACCCACGCCGCCGACTGGTTCTACGAGGTGCCCGACGGCCGGCGCCGCTGGATCGCCGCGCTCGACGAGGACGGGCACGGGCTGGCGCAGACCTCGATCGACACCCTGCGCGGCCGCAAGCTCTTCGTGTGGGGCACGGGCCCCGGCGGCCGGCGCTGGCAGGAGTGGCTCACCGAGCCCGGCACGGGCGGCTACTGCGAGATCCAGGCCGGACTCGCCCGCACCCAGCTGGAGCACGTGAAACTGGAGGCCGAGAGCGAGGTGTCCTGGCTGGAGGCGTACGGGCCGCTCGACGCGGAGCCCGGGGGCGCGTGGCACACCGTGCTGCGCGGGGCGGAGGAGCGGCTGGAGGCCGCCCTGCCGCGCGCCGGCGTGGACGCCGCGTACGCGGCCTGGCAGCCGTACGCCGACGCCGAGCCCGGGGAGCGCCTCGCCACCGGATCGGGCTGGGGCGCGCTCGAGGTGCTGCGCACCGGCTGGAAGCTGCCCGGCACCCCCTTCGAGGAGAGCACCCTCGCGGATGAGCAGGAGCCGTGGCTGCGCCTGCTGCGCGCGGGCTACCTCCCGGAGCCGGACCGGCGCCGGCCGCCCGGCGGGACGCTGGTGGCCCGGCCCTGGCGGGACATGCTGGAGACGGCTCCCGCCACGCCGGACACCGAGTACCACCTCGGCATCGCCCAGTGGCACGCCGGCGACCTGGCGCAGGCGGAACGCAGTTGGGAACGCGGCCTGAAGGACGCCGCCGCCCGCTGGCCGTTGCTGCGCTGCCTCGCGCTGGCCGACCGGGAGGGCGGCCATCCCGAGCGGGCCGCCGACCGGTACGCCGAGGCCTTCGCCGACCTGTGCGCGCGGCGTCGCGGCGAGGACGGCCGGTGGGACGAGGGGGACGGCGGGGACGACGGCGGGCCGTGGCGGGCGGTGACGGCCGCGCTGGGACGCGAGGCGATCGAGGCGCTGCTCGCGGCCGGACGCACGGCGGACGCCCGTGCCGTGTGGGAGCGGCTGCCCGAAGTGGTGCGCACCCGCGGCCGGCCGGCTGGCCGAGGCCGGGCTGCTGCGCGCCGAGGGCCGGGGCGCCGAGGCCCTGGCCGTCTACGACGGGGGCTTCGAGGTCGCCGATCTGCGGGAGGGCGACGAGAGCATCGGCCGGCTGTGGGCCCGGCTCACCGACGAGCCGCTCCCGGCCCGCCACGACTTCCGGATGCGGCCGGACGGGGGGTGAGCCCCGACGCTCCGCCGCCCGGCCGCACGGTCACTGGGCCTGCCGGTCCACGTACTCGTAGACGCTTCCGTCGGGGTGACGGGCGATCAGGTTGCGGCCCGCGGGGGTGGGCACCGGGCCGGCGATGACGTCCGCGCCCAGTTCGGTCAGGACCCGGTGGGTCTCCTCGACGTCCGTCACCGCGATCGTCGCCGCCACCTTGCGCAGCACCTCGAGCTGGGACTCGGGGCCGCTCATCAGCAGGAAGCAGCCGACGGCGGCGACCTCGACGCCACCGCGCCCGAACCGCAGCGCCGGGGCGCCGGCCAGGCCTTCGTAGAAGGGGACCGCCCGGTCCAGGTCGTCGACACAGATACGCAGTGTGGCTCCCAGAATCTCCATACGGGCGAGCCTAGTTGCCGGTCGCGGGACGCGGGCCCCATGGACCGTCGGGTCGCGGGTACCCGTACGGCATGGACCGCATGGATCACTTGGAACACCTGGACAGGCAACTGGTCGACGAACTGGCGCAGGTGGCACGCGAGACCGTGCGCGACGAGCTGCGCGAGCAGACGCGGAAGCAGCGCCGCAAGGCCACGCTCTACGCCGCCTCCGGTGCCGCCGCGCTGTACGCGGGCGCGGCCCTCGCGCTCGCCGTGGGCCTGGCTCTCGCCATCGGCCTGCCCGGCTGGGCCGCCGCGCTGATCACGGCCGCCCTCCTGGGCGTCGCGGCCTACCTGCTGCGCGGAGCGGCCCGGCCGCACACCCCGGGGCCGGGCGCCGCCTCCGGGCACGGCGCGGCCGGACACGCCCCCGCCGCACCGCCGAACGGACTCGGCGTGCCGTACCCGCCGATGCCGCCGGTCGCCCCCGGCGAGGTGGCGGGCACCCCGGGCAGCACCGGCTTGCCGGCGCCGCGCCGGGACGACACCGGCCCGGAGGCCCTGCACCACCGCGGCTGACCCACCCACGGCAACGGCGGCGCCCCCGGACGAACAGTCCGGGGGCGCCGCCGTGAGAGGGCGTCGCCGGTCAGCCGCTCTCCTGGAGCTGCGGCAGCACCTTCGTGCGGTAGCAGTCGAAGAAACCGCGCATGTCGGGGCCGATCTGGTTGACGTAGACGCGGTCGAACCCGGCGTCGGCGAACTTCCTCAGCTCCGCCACGTGCTCGTCCGGGTCCTCGCCGCACACCCGGTTCTCGCGCACCATGTCCTCGGTGACCAGGGTCTGCGCCTGCTCGAAGTGCTTCGGCGAGGGCAGCACCTGGCCCAGCTCGCCCGGCAGCAGCTCGTTGGCCCACAGCCGGTGCACGGTCCGCACCGCCGCGTCCCTGTCGGTGTCGTAGCAGACCTTCGTGCCCCCGCTGACCAGCTTGCCGCCGCCCCCGCCCTTGCGGTACTGCTGCACCATCGACGCGTCCGGCATCATCGTGATGTAGCCGTCGCCCACCCGGGACGCCAGCGCGGTCGCCGCCGGTCCGAAACCGGAGATGTCGATCGGGATGGGCTCGTCGGGGACCGTGTACAGGCGGGCGTTCTCCACCGTGTAGTGCGTGCCGTGGTGGTTGACCTCCTCGCCGGTGAACAGCCGGCGCATGATCTGGACGGCCTCCTCCAGCATCTCCAGGCGCACGTGCGCGGCCGGCCAGGCGTCACCGAGGATGTGCTCGTTGAGCGCCTCGCCGGTGCCGACCCCGAGCCGGAAGCGGCCCTGCGTCATCACCGCGCTGGTCGCCGCCGCCTGCGCCACCACCGCCGGGTGGGTGCGCACGGTCGGGCACGTCACCGCCGTCTCGACCGGCAGGGACACGGCCTCGGACAGCGCGCCGATCACCGACCACACGAACGGGCTCTGCCCCTGCTCGTCGTTCCACGGGTGGTAGTGGTCCGAGATCCACAGTGCCTGGAACCCGGCCTGCTCGGCCATCCGGGCCTGCTCGATCAGCTCCGCGGGGCCGTACTGCTCGCAGGAGAGGAAATAGCCGTACTCGGGCATGGGCTGCCTCCAGGACGCGGGGCGGGTGGGTCCCGGCCCGAGTACCCGGGCGCAGGTTGGGAAACCGGAGGCGCGGGCCCGCCGGCGACGTTTGGGCACCCCGGCCAAGGGGACGCGGAAGGCTCACGAGGTACGCGACAGCCCGGAGGCGCATCGTGGGCCGACCCCGCATCGTCATCGTCGGCGCCGGCTTCGCCGGGTACCGGACGGCCCGCACCCTGTCCCGGCTCACCCGGCACCAGGCCGACATCACCCTGCTCAACCCGACCGACTACTTCCTCTACCTGCCCCTGCTGCCCCAGGTCGCCGCCGGCGTACTGGAACCGCGCCGGGTCACCGTGTCCCTGTCGGGGACCCTGCCGCGCGTCCGGCTGGTGCTCGGCGAGGCCGACGGCGTCGACCTGGACGGGCACACCGTGCACTACACCGGCCCGGAGGGCGGCGAGGGCACCCTGCGCTTCGACCGGCTGGTGCTCGCCGCGGGCAGCGTCAACAAGTTGCTGCCGATTCCCGGCGTCGCCGAGCACGCCCACGGGTTCCGCGGGCTGCCGGAGGCGCTGTACCTGCGCGACCACGTGACCCGGCAGGTGGAGCTGGCCGCCGCGGCCCGGGACCGCGCGGAGCGCGCGGCCCGGTGCACCTTCGTCGTCGTCGGCGCCGGGTACACCGGCACCGAGGTCGCCGCGCACGGCCAGATGTACACCGACGCGCAGGTCCGCAGGCACCCGATGCGCACCGGCATGCGGCCCCGCTGGATGCTGCTCGACATCGCGCCGCGCGTCCTGCCCGAGATGGACGAACGGCTCTCCCGCACCGCCGAGCGGGTGCTGCGGCAGCGGGGCGTCGACGTGCGGATGGGCACGTCGGTGAAGGAGGCCACCCACGACGGGGTCCTGCTGACCGACGGCACGACCGTCGACACGCGCACACTGGTGTGGTGCGTGGGCGTGCGGCCCGATCCGCTCGTGGAGTCCCTCGGACTGCCCATGGAGCGCGGCCGGCTGCTGGTCGACCCCCACCTCCAGGTGCCGGGGCACCCCGAGCTGTTCGCGTGCGGCGACGTGGCGGCGGTGCCGGACCTGGCCAACCCCGGCGGATACACGCCGATGACCGCGCAGCACGCCTGGCGGCACGGCAAGGTCTGCGCCCACAACGTCGCCGCGTCGCTCGGCATCGGCGGCGAGCGGCGGCCCTACCGCCACCGTGACCTGGGCTTCGTCGTGGACCTGGGCGGCGCCAAGGCCGCGGCCAACCCGCTCGGCGTCCCGCTGTCCGGCGCGGCGGCGGGCGCGGTCACCCGCGGGTACCACCTCGCCGCGATGCCGGGCAACCGCGTCCGGGTCGCGGCGGACTGGCTGCTGGACGCGGTACTGCCCCGGCAGGCCGTGCAGCTGGGTCTCGTACGGTCCTGGTCGGTGCCGCTGGAATCGGCGTCGCCCGAGCTGGCACGGGTCCCGGCGGGGGCGACGCCGCGCCGGACGGAGGACACGACGACGGGCCCCGGGCCCGGTGACGCGTCGGACCGGCCGGACGCCGGCCCACGGCGGGACACGCCGAGCGGCGACACCCCGGCGAGCCGACGGGTCGGCAGCGCCCCCGAGCCGGGCGGTGAGCCGGCGAATAGCCAGCCTGGCGGTGAGCCCGCGAGGAATCAGTCGGCCGGTGAGCCGGCGAAGGGCCAGCCGGGTGGTGAGCCGGCGAGGAATCAGCCGGGCGGTGAGCCGACGAATAGCCAGCCTGGCGGTGAGCCCGCGAGGAACCAGCCTGGCGGTGAGCCGGCGAAGAACCAGCCGGGTGGTGAGCCGGCGAAGAATCAGCCCGGCGGTGAGCCCGCGAAGGGCCGGCCCCCCGAGGCGCCGGCCCAGCCCGGCCCGCCGAAGCCGGCTGCGCCCAAGCCGGCTCCGCCCGAACCCGGCCCCGAGGGCGGCCGGGGCAGGCCGGGTGCGGCCGGGGCGCCCAAGCCCGGACCGTCGGGCGTCCGGGCCAAGCCCGGTCCGGCCGGAGCCCGGGGCAAGCCCCGGCCCGCCGCCGGCGGCCGTGTCAGGCCGCCGTCCTCCGGTGCCTCCGCCCCGACCCGCTCCGCCACCGGCCCCGCCGACCCCGGACCCGAACCGCCGGCCGACCAGCCGCCGCCCGGCCCCGGCAAGGCCCCCGGTCCCGTCAAACGCACCGACGGACCCTACGAAGGAGACTCATGAACACCGGTGAACTCGTCGAACTCGGACAGCAGTTGCGCGTCGACAGCGTGCGCGCCGCCGCCGCCGCGGGCTCCGGGCACCCGACGTCCTCGCTGTCCGCCGCGGACCTGATGGCGGTACTGCTCGCCAACCACCTCCGCTACGACTTCCAGCGCCCCGCCCACCCCGGCAACGACCGCTTCGTCCTCTCCAAGGGACACGCCTCGCCCCTGCTGTACTCCGCCTACAAGGCGGCCGGCGCCATCGACGACGAGGAACTGCTCACCTTCCGCAAGCTGGGCAGCCGCCTGGAGGGACACCCCACACCCCAGCGGCTTCCGTGGGTCGAGACGGCCACCGGTTCGCTGGGCCAGGGCCTGCCCGTCGGCGTCGGCATCGCCCTGTCCGGCAAGCGGCTGGACCACTCCGACTACCGGGTGTGGGTGCTGTGCGGGGACAGCGAGATGGCCGAGGGATCGGTCTGGGAGGCCGCCGAGCACGCCGGACACGAGAACCTCGACAACCTCACCGTGATCGTCGACGTCAACCGGCTCGGTCAGCGCGGTCCCACCCGGCACGGCCACGACCTGGACGCCTACGCCCGCCGCTTCAGGGCCTTCGACTGGCACACGATCGAGATCGACGGTCATGACGTCGACGCCGTCGACCGCGCCTACGGCGAGGCGCTGTCCACCAGGGGCCAGCCCACCGCGATCATCGCCCGGACCCTCAAGGGCAAGGGCGTGAAGGCCGTGGAGGACCGTGAGGGCCAGCACGGCAAGCCGGTGCCGGACGCCGACGAGGCGATCGGGGAACTCGGCGGCCCGCGCGACCTCACCGTCCGCGTGCACGAGCCGCCGTCCGCGCGTGCCCTGCACTCGGCCGGCTCCGGCCGGCTCGAACTGCCCCGCTACGAGAAGGGCGACGAGCTGGCCACCCGCAACGCCTTCGGCGAGGCGCTGGCCGCGCTCGGCACCGCCCGCGGCGACGTCGTCGCCCTCGACGGCGAGGTCGGCGACTCCACCCGCGCCGAGTTCTTCGCCAAGAAGCACCCCGAGCGCTACTTCGAGTGCTACATCGCCGAGCAGCAGATGGTCGCCGCAGCCGTCGGCATGGCGGCCCGCGGCTGGGTGCCGTACGCCACGACGTTCGCCGCCTTCCTCACCCGTGCCTACGACTTCGTCCGCATGGCGTCGGTCAGCGGCTCGGACCTCAACCTCGTCGGCTCCCACTCGGGCGTCGCCATCGGCCAGGACGGTCCCAGCCAGATGGGCCTGGAGGACCTGGCCATGATGCGGGCGGTCCACGGCTCCACCGTGCTCTGCCCGTGCGACGCCAACCAGACCGCCCGGCTCGTCGCCGGGATGGCGGAGCTGGAGGGCATCCGTTACCTGCGCACCTCCCGGGGCGAGAGCAAGGTGATCTACGGGCCGGACGAGGAGTTCCCCGTCGGCGGCAGCAAGGTGCTGCGTTCCTCGGACCGCGACCGGCTGACCGTCGTCGCGGCGGGCGACACCGTGCACGAGGCGCTGGCCGCGGCCGACGCCCTCGCCGAGGAGGACATCGCGGTCCGCGTGATCGACCTGTACTCGGTCAAGCCGGTGGACCGGGACACCCTGCGGCGGGCCGCCGAGGAGACCGGCTGCCTGATGTCCGTGGAGGACCACCGGGAGGAGGGCGGCATCGGCGACGCGGTCCTCGACGCGTTCACCGACGGGCGGCCGGTGCCCCGCCTGGTCCGGCTCGCCGTACGGACGATGCCCGGATCGGCGTCGCCGGAAGAGCAGCTGCGCGCGGCGGGCATCGACGCCGACTCCATCGCGGCGGCCGGGCGGCTGCTCGTGGGGGAGGCGGTCGTCGCGTGAGCCGTGACGGCGTACGCACCGTCCGGGCCGGCCGGCACACCGTGGAGGTGCACCGGCCCGGCAAGGTGCTGTTCCCCGCCGGGGACGGCCGCGACGGGAACGGCGGCGCCGAGGAGTACACCAAGGGCGACCTCGTCGACTACTACCGGGCCGTCGCCCCGTTCATGCTGCCGCACCTGCGGGACCGCCCGCTGATGCTGGAGCGGCACCCGGACGGCGTGGACGGCCCCCGGTTCATGCAGAAGAACACCCCCGAGCACTACCCGGACTGGATCCCCCGCGTCGAGGTGGCCAAGGAGGGCGGCACCGTCCACCACACCGTCTGCGACGACACCGCCACCCTGCTGTACCTCGCCGACCAGGCCGCCCTCACCCTGCACCGCTGGCAGTCGCGGACCGGGTGCGCCGACCGGCCGGACCGGATGGTCTTCGACCTCGATCCGGCCGGTGACGACTTCCCGCGGGTCCGCGAGGCGGCCGGGCTGCTGGGCGGCCTGCTCGACGAGCTGAGGCTCCCCTCGGCCCTCATGACCACCGGCTCCCGCGGCCTGCACGTGATCGTCCCGCTGAAAGGCGAGCAGAACCACGACGAGGTACGGGAGTTCGCCCGGGACGTCGCCGACACCCTGGCCGCCGCGCACCCCGGCCGGCTCACCACCGCCGCCCGCAAGAAGGACCGCGGCGACCGGCTCTACCTCGACATCCAGCGCAACGCCTACGCGCAGACCGCCGTGGCGCCCTTCTCCGTCCGGGCGCTGCCCGGCGCGCCGGTGGCGACCCCCCTGTCCTGGGACCAGCTGGACGACCCCGGCCTGCACGCCCGCCGCTGGACCGTCGCGGACGCCGTCGACCAGGCACGCACCCGGCCCTGGGCCGGGACCATGAGCCGCGCGCGGTCCCTGGCCCCCGCCCGGAGACGGCTGGACACCCTGCGCGGCTGAGGGCCGCACGGCCGGGACGACGGCCGCTCCGGTTGCGCGGACGCGTGGCACATGCATGGGCCCGTGGAGGTTTGGCGAACACACTTGCGGCCACACGGGAGGGAGAGGTGGCCATGTCGAACACGAACAACACGTCCGAATCACAGACCCGACAGCAGAGTTCACGAAAAACACAGAGTTCTCAAAAGTCCCAGGACTCACAGGACTCACAGGAAACGCAACAAGCACCGAAGGCGCGTCGACCCCGGCCGATGGAGATCCTCCGCGAGGCGCGTGCACAGCTCGCGGAGCTCACCGGGATGACGGCGGAATCCGTGTCGTCCTTCGAGCAGACGGAGGAGGGCTGGTCGCTGGAGGTCGAGGTCCTCGAGCTCGAGCGCGTGCCCGACACGATGAGCCTGATGGGCAGCTACGTGGTCGAACTCGACCCGGACGGGCAGCTCACCGGCTACCGGCGGGTCCGGCGCTACGAGCGGGGACGGGCCGACGCCCGCGGCGGGCGCTGAACCGCCCGTCCGACACCCACGCACACACACCCACGGAACGAATGGAGGGACAGCCGGCATGACTGTGGTTCCGGCACAACAGACCGGCGGCGGAGGCGGCAGCAGCGGCCTCTACGACGTGCTCGAGCTCGTACTGGACAGGGGGCTCGTCATCGACGCATTCGTGCGCGTCTCCCTGGTCGGCATCGAGATCCTCAAGATCGACGTCCGCGTCGTCGTCGCGAGTGTCGACACTTATCTGCGCTTCGCCGAGGCGTGCAACCGGCTCGACCTGGAGGCCGGTCCGCGCAAGGACCCGGGCCTGCCCGACCTGGTCGGTGAGATGACCGAGTCCGGTGCCCGCGGCAAGTCCAAGGGGGCGCTGTCCGGCGCCGCCGAGACCATCTCGGACGCGTTCAAGCAGGGCCGTGACGAGAGCGGCTCCGAGCGGGAGACGACCTCGCGCCCGCGCGCCCGCAAGACCGCGTCTTCGCGCCGTAAGGAGGAGCAGGAGTGAGCACGTACGTCTACGGCATCACCGCCGGGTCCCACCCCGCGCTTCCGGAAGGGCTGACGGGCGTCGGCGCGCCGCCGCGGGAGGTGCGCATCCTCAAGGAGGGCGACCTGGCCGCGGTCGTCAGCGACGCGCCCGAGGACCTGCGCCCCAAGCGCCGGGAACTGCTCGCCCACCAGAACGTGCTCAGTGAGGCCGGGGCGGCCGGCTGCGTCCTGCCCATGCGCTTCGGCAGCGTCGCCCCGGACGACAACGCGGTCACCGGAGTGCTGGCCGAGCGGGCCGAGCACTACCAGGAGCGTCTGCGGGCCCTGGACGACCGGGTCGAGTACAACATCAAGGCCAATCACGTCGAGGAAGCCGTGCTGCACCACGTGATGGCCGACAACCCGGAGATCCGCGCCCTCGCGGAGTCCAACCGGCAGTCGGGCGGCGGTAGTTACGAGGACAAGATCCGGCTCGGCGAGATGGTCGCCGCCGCCGTCAAGGACAAGGAGTCCGAGGACGGCACCGCGCTGGAGCGCGCCCTGCAGCCGGCCGCCGACGCCGTCAGCGTCGGCCCCGAGTCCACCGGATGGCTCGCCAACGTGTCGTTCCTGGTGAAGCGCGAGTCGGCCGAGGAGTTCCTGGCCGCCGTGGAGCGGGCCCGCAGGGAGATGCCGCACCTGGAGGTGCGCGTGAACGGGCCGCTGCCGCCGTACAGCTTCGTCGAGCCCGGCCCGGCCGAGCCCGCGGGCACCGCGGCCGGTGGCGCGGACGCCGGAGCGGGGTGACGACAGTGGGACTCTTCTCGGAGATCCTCCTGCTGCCGCTCGCCCCGGCGCGCGGCGGCGGCTGGGCCATCAGGCAAGTGCTCGCCGAGGCCGAGCGCATCTATTACGACCCCTCCACTGTCCGGGCCGAACTCGCCCGTCTCGAGGAGCGGTTGGAGGCCGGGGAGATCACCGAGGAGGAGTTCGACCAGGAGGAGGACGTGCTCCTGGACCGGCTGGAGATCGCTACGCGTTACAGCGCGGGATTGGGCAAGGGGACGGCGCCATGAATCGAACGGGACTGGGCCTCGCAGTAGGGGCCGGCTATCTGCTGGGACGTACGAAGAAACTCAAAATGGCGGTCGCCGTGGGCACCATGGTGGCCGGCAAGAAGCTGAATCTGACCCCGAAGGGGATCGCGGAACTGGTCTCCACGCAGCTGCAGAACAATCCGCAGTTCAAGGAGATCGGGGACCAGCTGCGCACGGACCTGCGGGGCGTGGGCAAGGCCGCCTCGGGAGCCATGGTCGAGCGGCAGATCGGCGCGCTCGCGGACCGTCTCCACGGGCGCACCGCCGAGGTGCGCGGCCAGCTCTCCGGCGAATCCCGCGACTCCGAGGACTCTCAGGACGCGGAGTACGAGGACGAGGAGCCGCGGGACGAGGACCGGCGGGACGAGGACCGGGACGAGGACCGGCGGGACGAGGCGGACGGGTCGCAGGAGTCCGGGCGCCGCCGCGAGCGTCCCGCGAAGAAGGCGTCCGAGACGGCCCGCGGGGCGGCGAAGAAGGCACCCGCGAAGAGGCCGGCCAAGAAGGCCGCCGCCAAGGCGCCCGCGAAGAAGACGGCCGCCAAGCGGGCACAGCCCGCCAAGAAGGCGGCCGGCAAGAACGCCCCCGCCCGCGGCGCCGGGTCCCGGCAGGCGAAGGGCGGTGGTGAGTGATGTCCGACACCCTCGGATCCGCGGCCTCCACGGCAGGCAAGGCCGCGAAGAAGAACCCGCTCACCGACGTGGCCCAGAGCGAGGCGGCCGACCGCCTGAAGGCGGAGGTGCAGGACTACCTCGCCGCCCAGGCCACACGGCTGCTCACCGGCGTCGGCCGCAAGCTCGGCGAGACCACCGGGAAGCTGAACGACATAGCCGACGGCAACAGCCCCGGCTTCGCCAAGCTCGCCCTCGACGGCGGACGCAAGCTCGCCGAGGGCAAGAGCCCGATGCGGGCCGCGCTCGAGGTCGGCGCCGGCAAGGTGAAGGACAACGTGGTCGGCGCCTTCAAGAACCTGGGCGGCGGCAAGGGGAAGAAGAAGGGCGGCGGCGGTCAGAAGCCGACCGTCATCATCGAGTACGTCGATGTCGGCGTGCCCCTGCGCACGGCCTACGACCAGTGGACGCAGTACCAGGACTTCAGCACCTTCGCCAAGGGCGTCAAGAGCGCGAACCGCGCCGACGACACGACCTCCGACTGGCAGCTGAAGGTCTTCTGGTCCAACCGGAGCTGGAAGGCGAAGACCACCGAGCAGGTGCCCGACGACCGGATCTCCTGGACGTCCGAGGGCGCCAAGGGCACCACCAAGGGTGTCGTCAGCTTCCACCAGCTCGCCGACAACCTCACCCGCGTCATCCTGGTCATCGAGTACTACCCGAGCGGCCTGTTCGAGAAGACCGGCAACATCTGGCGCGCCCAGGGCCGCCGGGCCCGGCTGGACCTGAAGAACTTCGTCCGCCACATCACCCTCAAGGGCGAGGCGGAGGACGGCTGGCGCGGCGAGATCCGCGACGGCGAGGTGGTCCAGAGCCACGAGGACGCGCTGGAGGAGGAGCAGGAGCAGGAGCAGGAGGAGGGCCAGGAGGGCGAGGAGGACCGCGAGGGCGAGGAGCCCGAGGCCCGCGAGGACGACGAGCAGGACGAGGACGGCGAGCCCGAGGAGTCCGACGAGGCGGAGGACGCCTACGAGGACGACGAGGACGACGACGAGGACGACGAGGACGCTCCGTACGCCGAGGAGGAAGAGGCGGAGGAGGCGCCCGAGGAGTCCGAGGAGTCCGAGGAGTCCGGGGAGCCCGCGGACGAGGACGACTACGAGGAGGAGCCCGAGGGAGAGTACGAGGAGGAGGAGGACGGCGGCGACGCCGACGCCGAGGGCGAGTACGAGTCCCGTGGTGAGTACGAGGACGAGGACGAGTACGCCGGCCGCAGGAGCAGTCGATGACCACTCCCAGCCGGCTGCCCGACCCCTATGGCCAGGGACAGAGCGCCAATCTCGCGGACATCCTGGAGCGGGTGCTCGACAAGGGCGTCGTCATCGCGGGCGACATCCGGATCAACCTGCTCGACATCGAGTTGCTGACGATCAAGCTGCGGCTCATCGTCGCCTCCGTCGACAAGGCCAAGGAGATGGGCATCGACTGGTGGGAGAGTGACCCGGCGCTCTCGTCGCGCGCCCGGCGCGACGAACTGACCCGGGAGAACGCGGAGTTGCGTGAGCGGCTGCGGGAGCTGGAGGCGGGACGCGTACCGAGGGAGGAGGAGCGATGACGGCACTGCGGTACGTCTACGCCGTCTGCCGGCCCTTCGACGTCCCCCTCCAGTCCCAGCTGACGGGGGTGGCGGGCGACCCGCCCAGGCTGCTGACCCATCACGGCCTGGTCGCCGTGGTCAGTCACGTGCCCGAGGCCGACTTCTCGGAGGAGGCGCTGCGGGCCCGCCTGGAGAACATGGACTGGCTCGCCGGGACCGCCCGCGCCCACCAGCAGGTCGTCGACGCGCTCACCGTCGTCACCACGCCGCTGCCGCTCCGGCTGGCCACCGTCTTCCGGGACGACAGCGGCGTCCGCGTGATGCTGGAGGAGCGGGAGGACGACTTCCGGCGCATCCTCGACCGGCTCCAGGGCCGGGTCGAATGGGGTGTGAAGGTGTACGTCGAGACGGACTCCGGGCAGCGGAACGGTCCGGCGGAGCCCGAGCCGAAGCCCGCCACGGGCCGTGACTACCTGCGGCAGCGGCGCATGCGGACACGGGCGCACGAGGACCAGTGGACCCGGGCCGAGGAATTCGCGACGCGCCTGCACGCGAACCTGTCCGACCGGGCCGACGACGCACGGCTGCACGCGCCGCAGAACCCCGCCCTCTCCGGCGCCGCCGGACGGAACGTCCTCAACGCCGCCTATCTGGTGCCGCGGGACGTGTCCGAGGAGTTCGTGGAGATGGTGGACCGCACGAAGGACGACACCCCGGGCATGCGCGTGGAACTCACCGGCCCGTGGGCCGCCTACTCCTTCGCGGGGGACGAAGCCGCCGAGGAGCGGGGTTCCGGCGCGGAGACCGCCGGCGGGAGGACGGCGGACGCCGGGGCCGCTGGGGAGGAGTCATGACCGTCGTCGAACGGCGTGAGATCGCCCTCGTGGACCTGCTCGACCGGCTGCTGGCCGGCGGCGTGGTCATCACCGGCGACATCACGCTGCGCATCGCGGACGTCGACCTGGTCCGTATCGACCTCAACGCGTTGATCAGCTCGGTCAACCGCAACGTGCCGTCGCCGTTCGGGGACTGATGTGAGCGAACAACCGGAACGCCGCAAGCACCTCGACCTGGACCCCGACACGGTCGAGCGCGACCTGATCAAACTCGTGCTGACCGTCGTGGAGCTGCTGCGCCAGCTCATGGAGCGCCAAGCGCTGCGCCGCGTCGACGAGGGCGACCTGAGCGAGGAGCAGGAGGAGCGGATCGGGCTCACCCTGATGCTGCTCGACGACCGCATGACGGAACTGCGCGACCGCTACGGACTGCGGCCCGAGGACCTGAACCTGGACCTCGGACCACTGGGACCGCTGCTGCCCCGGGAGTGAGCCTCCCGGGGCGGCAGGCCCCACCCCCGGCCGTCCGTCAGGCCTCCTTCCGGCACAGGATCTCGCCGTGCAGGACGGCGAACCACCCGTCGGGCCGGCGGCCCCACTCCCGCCAGGCCGCCGACACGGCCCGCAGCTCCTCCGCCGTCGCGTGGCCGTCCTCCGTGGCCCGCTCGGCGAAGGCGGAGGCCAGCGTGCGGTCCGCCCACAGGCCGCTCCACCACTCCCGCTCGTCCGGCGTCGAGAAGGTCCAGGTGGCCGAGGTCGCCGCGATGTCCGTGAACCCGGCCTCCAGAGCCCAGGCCTTCAGCCGGCGCCCCGCGTCCGGTTCGCCCCCGTTGGCGCGGGCCACCCCGCGGTACAGGTCCAGCCAGCCGTCCATGCCGGAGGAGGCGGGATACCAGGTCATGGCGCCGTAGTCCGAGTCGCGCACGGCGACGAACCCGTTCGGCCGCACCACCCGCCTCATCTCCCGCAGCGCCTGCACCGGGTCGCCCACGTGCTGGAGCACCTGGTGGGCGTGGACCACGCAGAACGTGTCGTCCGGGTAGTCCAGGGCGTGCACGTCGGCGACCGCGAAGGCGGTGTTGGACAGGCCCCGCGCGGCGGCGGTGGCGCGGGCCCGCTCCACGATCTCCGGCGACCGGTCCGCACCCGTCACGTGCCCGTCGGGCACCAGCTCCGCCAGGTCCGCGGTGATGGTGCCGGGGCCGCAGCCGATGTCCAGGATCCTCATGTGCGGCTTCAGCGAGCCGAGCAGGTAGGCGGCCGAGTTGGCGGCGGTGCGCCAGGTGTGCGAGCGCAGCACGGACTCGTGGTGTCCGTGCGTGTACACGGCGGTCTCCTGCGGTCTGGACATGGCCGATCCCCTCTGCGCGACTGCCCGACGCACCGGTGCGCGGGGTACGGCGACCCCGCCCGGCGGCAGGACCAACCGTACGCCCGCGCACCACATGATGAGACCCGCGTCTCAGTATGCGGTCTGATGCTCCGTCGGGCGCGGCCGTCGCCGCGTCAGGAAGCCGGGTGGGAGGACCGGGTGCCCGTCAGCGGCCGGTAGACGGTGAGCGCCTCGGGCAGTTTCTCCAGCGTCAGATCGCCCTGCGTCTCGGTGATCTCCCCGTCGTACGCCAGGAGCGTGCCCGGCGCGACACCGGTCAGCCGGAGCCGGCTCACCTGCACCGCCGCGTGGGCGGGGGAGCGGGTCAGCGGCCCGGCGAGGGCCGCGGAGAGCAGCCGCAGGGCCGGCCGGCGGCCGCCGTGCACCACCCGGATGTCCAGCTGCCCGTCCGCCAGGTCCAGCCGGCGGCCGGGGGCGAGGCCCATTCGGTGGTACGTGCCGTTGCCCGCGAACAGCATCCACAGCGGGCGCCTGCGCCCCTGCACCTCGGCCTCCAGCGGATGCCGGTCGGCGCGCAGCACCCGCACCGCCGCGAGCACCCCGGCCGGCCAGCCGCCGATCCGGGGCGACCAGTGCTCCCGCTCGCGGACCAGCTCCGGGTACACGCCGAGACTGAAGGTGTTCAGGAAGATGCCGCGCTTCCGGCAGGAGGTGAACCGGCCGACGTCCACGCGCACGCCCTCCCCGCCCTCCAGCGCCCGGCACAGGTCCTTGACGTCCTCCACGCCCAGGTCGTAGGCGAAGTGGTTGAGCGTGCCGCCCGGCAGCACGGCCAGCGGTACGCCGTGCCGCATGGCGATCTCCGCGGCGGCGTTCACGGTGCCGTCGCCGCCGCAGACGCCGAGCACCCGGGCGCGGCCCGCCGCCTTCTCCAGCTCGTCGCCGACGTCCTCCGGCGCGCTCTCGACGACCTCGGCCCCGGGCAGCGCGTCGCACAGCGCGCGCACCCGGTCCGCGGTGCCCGAGGCGGTGTTCGCCACCATCACCAGGCCCTCGCCCCCGGGCAGTGCCGGCAGCTCGGCGCGCGGCCTGGCCGGCGGGATGAGCTGGGCCCGGGTCGGCACCATGCCCCGTACGGCGAACGCCGCGCCCGCGCCCAGCGTCGCCCCGGCGAGCACGTCGCTCGGGAAGTGCACACCCGTGTAGACCCGCGAGAGGGCCACCGCGGCGGCCACCGGCGCCACCGCGGCGCCCCACGCCGGCGACTCCAGCGCGACGCCGGCCGCGAACGCGGCGGCCGACGCGGCGTGCCCCGACGGGAACGACGTGGTGATCGGCTGCCTCTTCAGCTGCCGGACCACCGGCACCGGGTCCAGCACCGGCCGCGGGCGGCGGACCGAGCGCTTGCCGAGGGTGTTGATCGTCAAGGAGGCCAGGCTCAGCGAGGCGAGACCCCGGACGGCGGCGCGCCGGGACCGCGGAGTGCGGGCCGCGGCCAGCGCGGCGGCGGCGGCGAACCACAGCACGCCGTGGTTGGCGCTGCGGCTGAGCCGGGGCAGCAGGGGGTCGGCGCCGGGCCAGTGCCGGGCGGCGACCGCCTCGAACACGCGCTGGTCCAGCCGCAGCAGGCCGTCGCGGACCGGGTGCGGGCCGGGCGTCGGGACGGTGAGGTCTACATCGGGGCTCATTCCTCCCGCCTACCCGGCGGGCGGCTTTTCCTGCGGGTGGCGAACCGCACCCGTCCGGGTACCGCCGGTCCCGGCGGTAATGCGTTTGTCCGGCAGGCGGCCCGAGCCGCACAATCCGTTCCCATGGGTCATCTCGAAGCCGCGCACCTGGAGTACTACCTCCCCGACGGGAGGGCGCTGCTCGGCGACGTCTCCTTCCGGGTGGGGGAGGGGGCCGTCGTGGCCCTCGTCGGACCCAACGGCGCGGGCAAGACGACCCTGCTCCGCCTGCTCGCCGGGGAGCTCAAGCCGCACGGCGGGACCGTCACGGTCGGCGGCGGGCTCGGGGTGATGCGGCAGTTCGTGGGCTCCGTGCGCGACGAGACGACCGTGCGCGACCTGCTGGTGTCCGTGGCGCAGCCCCGCATCCGCGAGGCCGCGCGCGCCGTCGACGCCGCCGAGCACGCCATCATGACGGTCGACGACGAGGCCGCCCAGATGCGCTACGCGCAGGCCCTCGCCGACTGGGCCGAGGCCCAGGGGTACGAGGCCGAGACGCTGTGGGACATCTGCACCACGGCCGCGCTCGGCGTCCCCTACGACAAGGCCCAGTGGCGGCAGGTGCGCACGCTCTCCGGCGGCGAGCAGAAACGACTCGTCCTGGAGGCGCTGCTGCGCGGCACCGACGAGGTGCTGATGCTCGACGAGCCGGACAACTACCTCGACGTGCCGGGCAAGCGCTGGCTGGAGGATCGGCTGGCCGAGACCCGCAAGACCGTGCTGTTCGTCTCCCACGACCGGGAGCTGCTCGCCCGCGCCGCCCAGAAGATCGTCTCCGTCGAGCCCGGCCCCGCAGGCGCCGACGCCTGGGTGCACGGCGGCGGCTTCACCACCTTCCACGAGGCGCGCCGCGAGCGCTTCGCCCGCTTCGAGGAGCTGCGCCGCCGCTGGGACGAGAAGCACGCGCAGCTCAAGAAACTCGTCCTGACGCTGCGTCAGGCCGCCGAGAACAGCCACGACATGGCCTCCCGCTACCGGGCCGCCCAGACCCGGCTGCGCAAGTTCGAGGAGGCCGGGCCGCCGCCCGAGCCGCCCCGCGAGCAGGACATCCGGATGCGCCTGAAGGGCGGCCGCACCGGGATCCGCGCGGTCACCTGCGAGAACCTGGAACTCACCGGCCTGATGAAACCCTTCGACCTGGAGGTCTTCTACGGCGAACGGGTCGCCGTCCTCGGCTCCAACGGCTCCGGCAAGTCGCACTTCCTGCGCCTGCTCGCCGGGGACGACGTGGCCCACAGCGGCCACTGGAAACTCGGCGCGCGTGTGCTGCCGGGCCACTTCGCGCAGACCCACGCGCATCCCGAACTGCTGGGCCGCACCCTCCTGGACATCCTGTGGAAGGAACACGCCCAGGACCGGGGCGCCGCGATGTCCCGGCTGCGCCGCTACGAGCTGACCCAGCAGGCCGAGCAGGCCTTCGACAGGCTCTCCGGCGGCCAGCAGGCCCGCTTCCAGATCCTCCTGCTGGAACTGGAGGGCGTCACCGCCCTGCTGCTCGACGAGCCGACCGACAACCTCGACCTGGAGTCGGCCGAAGCCCTCCAGGAGGGCCTGGAGGGCTTCGAGGGCACGGTCCTCGCGGTCACCCACGACCGCTGGTTCGCCCGCTCCTTCGACCGCTACCTCGTCTTCGGGAGCGACGGCCGCGTCCGCGAGACGACGGAGCCGGTCTGGGACGAACGGCGGGTGGAGCGGGCCCGGTAGCCGGCCGGGGCAGGGGGCGTCACCGCCAGCGCAGCAGTGCGCCGAGGCCGCCCACCGGCGCGTCGTCCGCCGCCTCCTCCCGCGGCCGGGCCGCCGTCACCGAGATCGCCGGAGCACCGGTCATCACCGCCGACCGCAGCAGCGCGTCGTCCGCGCGGGCCGACCAGGAGTTCTGCTCGCCGAGCGTCCTGAGCTCCGTACGGCGCACCGCCAGCTGGTCGGCGTCCTCGCCGATCCACACCTCGCGGTGGGTGTCGGGACCGTCCGGGATGATCAGCAGCTCGTCGATGCGGTGCTCCCGGGCGGCCTCGACCAACGCCGGTACGCCCTCCGCCGCGGCGGCCCGTCCCTCGCCGTCGGGTGAACGGGCGGCCAGGAACCTGCCCAGGTCGTCCCGCGCCCGCGAGCGAACGTTGTCCTCGCGCAGCCGCTCCACGTCGGCGTCCAGCAGCCGGCTGCCCGCGCCGTGCGCGGCCTCCACCACCCGGTCCTGCAGCCGCTTGGGCAGCCGTTCGTGCACCGACCGCCGCTCGCGGTCGTCACCGACCAGGATCAGCAGGTCGGCACCCGTCTCCTCCTGGCACACGGCGAGCGCGTCCGCGATCTCCGCCGCGTTGTGCTCCCAGGTGTTCTCCACCCGCAGCTGGAAGTGGCGCTCCGACCAGTCGGAGCTGCTCGACCGGTGCAGGGGCCACGGCCGGCCGGTCACCGAGCCCGCGTCCCGGCTGCCCAGCGCGCTGCGCAGCTCGAAGTCGGCACCCTTGCGGTCGATGTACGCCACGACGCACACGGGATCCTCGCCCGCCAGCTCCAGCAGCGGCGCCACGCGCGGCAGCGGCGCCCAGTGGGCCTCGGTGCCCCCCTGCGGGGGACGCGCCAGCGGCGGGTCGAGCACCACCTCGCCGGCCCGCGCGAACAG
Organism: Streptomyces sp. 63XJN7_1_ISO-PGPR-S23-121; assembly: GCF_056173025.1. NCBI lineage: Bacteria > Bacillati > Actinomycetota > Actinomycetes > Kitasatosporales > Streptomycetaceae > Streptomyces > Streptomyces sp. 63XJN7_1_ISO-PGPR-S23-121. Next base: position 2,661,045 of record NZ_CM149653.1, read on the forward strand.
CGCCCGCCCGTGCGGGTCGCTGGAGTGGCGCAGTCCCTCCACGGCCTCCCGCACCGCCCGGCAGGTCGCGTCGTCAGCGCCCTGTGCGGCCAGCTCCCGGGCCACCGCGGCGGCGGTCAGTTCACGCTCGTGGGGCGTGTCCTCGGTGTGCTGGGAGAGGTCGACGTACACGGAGGCCCAAGGCCCCTGGTGTTCGTAGAGTGGATGCAGAAAGGCGAGTTCCATGGCTCCCTCCCGGATGCCGCTCGGGGGTGGTAGTGCTTCCGGGGCGGGTACCCGGACCGCATGAACGAACACGACACGCGGGACGGCGCCCCGGCCGGAGTGGACCCGGGCCGTCTGGACGACCAGCAGCTCATGAAGGAGCTGGAGACCATCCACCGCACGCGCCACGACACCCTGCTGTACGGGTCGAACGACGCACTGAGGGCCCACAACGAGCGCATGGCGCAGCTCGAGGGCGAATGGCTGCGCCGCAACCCCCGGCGCCCGGTCGCCGCGGGCCGCACCCGCGAGGGCGCCCGGGAGCGCACCTCCGGCGAGAGCGCCGCCCCTGGCGCCTGAAGCACGCGGTCCCGGCCCCGGCCCGGCGGTGCCCGCGTGCGGCGAACGCGCACGGGCCCGGCCGGCCCACGCGTCGGGAACGCGCGGCCGGCCGGGCCCGTGCACGGCCGGGGCTCAGCCGGCCTTGGCGAACTCCGCGAGGAACGTCTCGCAGAACGCCTTGAGATCGTCCGGCTTCCGGCTGGTGACCAGGATGTTGTTGCCGTGGTCGCAGACCTTCACCTGCTCGTCCACCCAGGTGGCGCCCGCGTTGCCGAGGTCGGTCCGCAGGCTGGGCCACGAGGTCATCACCCGTCCGCGTACGACGTCCGCCTCGACGAGCGTCCACGGGGCGTGGCAGATCGCGGCCACCGGTCGGCCCTGCTCGAAGAAGTCCTTCACGAACGCCACGGCCTTCTCGTCCATCCGCAGGAAGTCCGGATTGGCCACGCCGCCCGGCAGGACCAGCCCGCCGAACGAGTCGGCCGACGTGTCGCCCACCACCTCGTCCACCGGGAACGTGTCCGCCTTGTCGAGGTGGTTGAAGGCCTGGATCTCACCGGACTGCGTGGAGACGAGCACGGGCTCGTGGCCCGCGTCCTTCGCTGCCTGCCACGGCTCGGTCAGCTCGACCTGCTCCACGCCCTCGGGTGCGGTCAGAAATGCGATACGCATGTGGTTCGTCTTCCTTTCTGCGCCCGCCGGCGGGTGGCGCCGGCCGGCGCGCGTGTCACGTTCGGTCGCGGGGCCGCGGCCCCGCGGGTCGCTGTCAGGTGCCGTCCCTCGCGTCCGGCTCCGCGCGGCTGATGTCGGCGAGCGCCGAGGCGGGGTCCCGGGCCTCGGCCAGATCGCCGAGGCTCACCATCCCCACCGGCAGCCCGTCCTCCACGACCGGCAGCCGGCGCACGGCGTGCTCACGCATCAGCGTGACGGCGTCCGCCACCGGATCACCGGGGGAGACCGTCAGCGGATCGGGGGTGCAGACCGCGCGGACGCTCACCGCCATCGGGTCGGTGCCGTCCGCCACGGCCCGCACGGTGATGTCCCGGTCGGTCAGCACTCCCACGACGTCCTGGCCGTCCGCGACCACCACGTCACCGATGTTCTGCGTGCGCATCAGCTGCGCCGCCTCGACGAGGGAGGAGTCCGGGCGGACGGCGACCACACCCGGAGTCATGACGTCCCTCACGTACTCGGCCATCACGGCCCGCCCTTTCCGGCGCCTACGCGCCCTCGGGCCCACCGCTCTCGGTCAGGGCGACGGCCAGTTCCTGGACGTTGTCGTAGCGTGCCTTGTCCGGCAGGCGTTCCATGCCCTCGACGAGGGCGTCGGGCGCGTTGCCGCGGCGCAGGGCGCGGCCCAGCTCCCGGGGACCCGCGGGGAAGGTGCCCCGGGTCAGGTTCCGGGCCAGTTCCAGGCGGAGCGCCTCCAGGTACGTCGGCCCGCGGCCCGGCGTCACCGGCCCGTGCATGACCTCCGGATCGTCCTCGGCGGTCGGCTCCGGGTCGTTCCACTCCTCACTGCGGGTGGGGTGCCCGGACCTGAGCAGACCCTGCAGTTCGTGCTTCATCTCGTCGTCGCGGTGGACGCTCATCCGGTCACTGCCTCGCTGCATGTCTCCCTCCACATCCTCAGGGGGTGCGGACCGCGTACCCGGCCACCGACGGCCGACACGGATTCACCCGGACGCGTCGGGCCGGATTCGCGCGGACGGAACCCGGCCGCGCCGGAATGTTTGGGGCCGGGGCGCGAGGGCAGGCGCAGGTTCAGTGCTTCGGACAGGAGGCACGCCCGTGGGAGCGGCGCGACGCCGCCACGGACGCGTCCGTCCGGGCTCCGGACGCCCTCCCACGGTGACCGCCCGAACGCAGGGCCGTGTCGTCGCACCACCGGCGCCCGCCCCGGCCCCGGAGAGCCCCACGAGCCCCAGTGCCGGCCCGCGTCGCCCGGACCTCCGTCCGGCGCCACGACAGGACCCCGCACTCCGAAGGAGCTGCGCGCATGCCGATCCCAGCCGGCACGAAGCACCCCCACGACGACGCCCCCGACACGGCGGACGCCTTCCGGCGCCTCGCCGCCCTTCCCGAGGGCCCGGAGCGCGACGCGGTCCGGGACCGGATCGTCGAGGCCTGGCTGCCCATGGCCGAACGGATCGCGGGACGCTTCCGCAGCCGCGGCGAGAACTACGAGGACCTGCGGCAGGTCGCCGCCCTCGGCCTCGTCAAGGCCGTCGACCGGTACGACCCCACGCGCGGCAGCGCGTTCGAGAGCTACGCCGTCCCCACCGTCACCGGCGAGATCAAGCGGCACTTCCGCGACCACATGTGGACCCTGCACGTGCCGCGCCGAGTCCAGGAACTCCGCAACCGCGTCCGGGTCGCCGGTCAGGACCTCTCCCGGACCACCTCCGGCCGCAGCCCCACCGTCGCCGAGATCGCCGAACACGCCGGTCTGGGCGAGGAGGACGTCCGCGTGGGCATGGAGGCCCTGGACAGCTTCACGGCCCTCTCCCTGGACGCCGAGGTCACCGGCAGCGAGGACGGCTACTCGCTCGCCGACGGTCTCGGTGCCCCCGACCCGGCCCTCGACACCGTCGTCGACCGCGTGGCCGTCGGGAAGCGGCTGGCCGCCCTGCCCGAGCGGGAGCGCGCCATCCTCTACATGCGGTTCTTCGACGACATGACCCAGAGCCGCATCGCCGAGCAGCTCGGCATCTCCCAGATGCACGTCTCCCGGCTGATCAGCCGGTGCTGCGACCGGGTGCGGAAGCAGGTACTGCGGGACCCGGCGGCCTGACCCGGCTTCGCGGCGGCGGGTACGAAACGTATTCCTCACCCGCACGGGCGCCCCGGTCCCGCGAACGGCGCACGGCGGCGCGCGCCACCGGTCCGGGCGGGCTGTGATGGCCGAGGGCGCGAGTGCCGCGCCCTCGCAGCCGTCGCTCGAAGGAGCCCGAACCCATGCGCCGCACCCCCCGCGTCCTGTCCGCCGCCGTTCTGGCCAGTGCCGCCCTCGGTGTCTTCGCCGGATCCGGCGCGGCGGACCCGGGCGGCACCCCACGGCCGTCCACTACCGGTGAACCCGCTGCCGAGGTCAGCCCGGCCGCCGTCGCACCGGGGGACACCGTCACCGTCTCGGTCGACTGCGGCCCGGCCGTCGCGGCCGCCCCGGACGCCCTCGACGCGGTCTCGCCGGCCTTCGACGGGGGCACCGTCGCGCTGCTGAGGGTGAAGGGCGGCGACGGCGGGACCGCCTACCGGGGGACCGCGCGCACGGCCTCCGCGGGCGACCTCGGGAGCGACCCCGACGCGGCGGGCCCGGACGTGCCGTCGACCGTGGACGGCACCTGCCCGGGGGGAGCCGGCGGTGACGGCCGGCCGTGGAGCGCGGCGATGACCGTGTCCCGGGAGAGCGGCACCCCCGAGCCCACCGGATCCCGGGGCACTGCGACTCCCGGACCCACGCACTCCTGGGGGACCGCGACGCCCAAGCCCACCCGCTCCTGGGGGACCGCCACCCCCAAGCCCACCCGCTCCTGGGGGACCGCCACCCCCGAGCCCTCCTGCCCCCCGTCCGCCGCCCCGCACGACGAGCCGACCGTGCCGCGCAAGGAGCCGGCCGTACCGGGCGACGGCGCCGCCGTACCGGGCGACGGCGCCGCCGTACCCGGCGACGAGCCGGTGCCGTACGCCGAGCCGGCCGTGCCGTACGCCGAGCCGGCCGTGCCGGACGATGAGACAGTCCCGGGCGACGAGGCCATGCCGTACGACGAGACCGTGCCGGGCGACGAGGCGGTGCCGGACGGCGAGTCCTCCTCCGGCGAGGCGCCCGTCCCGTACGACGGCGCCGTGCCCCAGGCCGGGTCCGCGCTCGCCGGCGCTGCCGTGCCGTCCCGCCTCTCCACCGCGCGCGGGGACGGCGGGACGGGCGGGCACGGCACGCCCTGCACGACCCGGCCTCCGTGCCCTGAGCCCACAACCTGGGGCGCGCCCTGCGGCGACGGGACGGCGGACCACGGGGTGCAGGCCGGCACGGGAGGGTCCTTCACCGACTCCGTGCCCGCCCTGGCCGCCGGCGGCGTCCTGATCGCGGGTGCGTTCGGCGGGGCCGCGTACCGGCTGCGGCTGCGACTGCGACGGGAGACCCGGGACCACTGACCCGCGGCCGGCCCGGACCGGTCGGCACGGTGACGGACGCGACGCGGGCCGGAGCCATGGCCGGGCGGCCCGGTGGGTACTTGGTTGCACGACCGGAGCGTGACCGGAGCACGGCCGCGAAGCGGACCGCGCCCCGGCCGCGGCAGGACTCGGCACCACGGACTGCGGAGGCACCATGCGGTGGACGGACCCCGAAGGCGACGTCCCCGAACGCCCCGTGGCGCCCGGGGGCGGGGAGCCCGCCCACACGAGCGCGGGCCCCGCGCCCGAGGACCACGGCACCGTCCGCCGCGGCCCCCACCTGCCCGGCGACGGACTTCCGGTGCTGCCCGAACTGTCCGCCGTCCTCGCCGCCGCCGCGGGCCGCGCCCACGAGGAACCCGCAGGAGGCGCCCCGGCCCTCCTGGACGCCGCCTGCGGCTACTGGGACCGGCGCGGCCTGCCCACCGACCCGGACCACGCGGCCGCCGCCCCCGGCGCCAACGCCCTGCTGCTCGCGCTGACCGCCGCCCTCGGAGGCGACGTCCTGGTGCCGCGCCCCTGCGCCGCCTGGTGGGCCCCGTACGCGCGGCTGCTGGGCCGGCCCGTCTTCCACGTACCCACCCCCGCCGAGTCGGGCGGCGTCCCCGATCCGTACGCCCTCCTGGAGACCGTGCGCCGCATCCGTGCCGAGGGCGGCGACCCGCGCCTGCTCGTGCTGTCCGTCGCCGACGACCCCACCGGCACCGTCGCGCCGCCCGAGCTGCTGCACGAGACCGTCGAGGCCGCCGCGGGCGAGGGACTGCACCTCGTCAGTGACGAGACCTGGCGCGACACGCTGCACGACCCGCACGCCACGGTGCTGCTCAGCCCTGCCGAGATGCTGCCCGAGCGGGTCACCGTCGTCACCGACCTGGCCGGCGCGCTGCTGCCGCCGGGCTGGCCGGCCGCGATCGCCCGCTTCCCCGCCTCGGCCGCCGGGAACGGCCTGCACGCGCGCGTGCTCGACGTCCTCACCGCGCTCGGTGCCCGCGTCGCCGCGCCCCTCGCCGCCGCGGCCGGGTACGCGCTCGCCGAACCCGAGCCGGTCACCGCCCGACGCTCGGCCGCCGTACGCCTGCACGCGCGCCTGGCCGCCGCCGTGCACGCCACCGTCGTCGCCGCGGGCGCCACCGCCCGGCCCCCGCAGGCCGGCCGCCACCTGTACGCCGACCTCGGCCCGCTGCGCGAGGCGCTCGGCGCCCGGGGCGTCGGTGACGCCCAGGAACTGGAGGACTTCCTCACCGCCCGGCTCGGCATGCCCGCCCCCGGCGGCCACCGCTTCGGCGACGACCTCCTCGCGCTGCGCGTCCGGCTGTCCACCGGCCCGTTCCCGGGCGACACCGACGAACGGCGCGCGGAATGCCTCACCTCTCCCGATCCGTTGGAACTTCCGCACGTGCAAGGCGCGTTGATCGGCCTGAAGACGGTCTTCGGCGATCTCCGCGACGCTCAGCGATGGGAGCCTCCCCGATGACGCAGCAGCCCCGGCCGACCGCGAGCACCACGCCCGTCCAGGACCACCACGCCCCCACACCGCCGGGCCCGTACGCCCCCTTCCCGCCGCTGGCCGAGCCTAGGCCGCTGGCCGAACGCCGGTTCTGGCCGCGGACCTTCCACGACCGCCTGACCGCACCGCTGCCCGGACTCAAGGCCTTCGCCAGATTCGCCCGCGAGGGCGCGGTCAGACCCGGCCCCGAGGGCCTGGCCGACATCCCCAGGCTGCCGTACGCACCCGGGCCGCTGCCCCGCGTGGACGCCCGCACCGTCGCCGTCACCTGGGCGGGACACGCCAGTTGGGTGGTGAGCATCGGCGGGCTCACCGTGCTCACCGACCCCGTCTGGTCCCACCGCATCCTCGGCACCCCGGCCCGCGTCACCCCCGTCGGCGTCCCCTGGAGCTCCCTGCCGCGGGTCGACGCGGTCGTCATCAGCCACAACCACTACGACCACCTGGACGCCCCGACGCTGCGCAGACTCCCGCGCGACACCCCGGTGTTCGTCCCGGCCGGGCTCGGCCGCTGGTTCCGCCGGCGCCGGTTCACCCGCGTCACCGAGCTGGACTGGTGGGAGGGCGCCCGGCTGGGCACGGTCCGCTTCGACTTCGTACCGGCCCACCACTGGTCCAAGCGCAGCCTCACCGACACCTGCCGCACCCTGTGGGGCGGCTGGGTCCTCACCGACGCCGACGGCCGCCGCGTGTACTTCGCCGGCGACACCGGGTACGGCCACTGGTTCTCGCGCATCGGCCGCCGCCACCCCGGCATCGACCTCGCGCTGCTCCCCATCGGCGCCTACGACCCGCGCTGGTGGCTCCGCGACGTGCACTGCGACCCGGAGGAGGCGGTCCGTGCCGCCCAGGACCTCGGGGCCCGGCGGATGGCGCCGATGCACTGGGGCACCTTCGTCCTGTCGGCGGAACCGGTGATGGAGCCGCTCACCCGTGTACGCGCCGCGTGGCACGAGGCGGGGCTGCCACGGGAGGACCTGTGGGACCTGCCCGTCGGCGGTTCCCGCGTGCTGGGCGAGGAGTGAACGGTGCCCCGGCGGGCCGCGCGGCCCGCCGGTACGCCTGCGGTCCGCACCCGGCCCGCCGACCCCGCCCTAGGCCTTCGCCGGCCCCCGCAGGCGGCGCCACGCGCTCGGCGCCGCGCTCACCAGCACCGTGAGCGCGATCGCGGCGGCCACGCCCTCCCACGGCTCGCTGAACAGCGAGCCGCTCAGAATGCCGATCAGCTGGTACGTCACCGCCCAGGCCAGGCAGGCGGGCAGGTTTCCCCTGGCGAAACGGCGCGACGGCCACTCGGCCAGCAGGCAGGCCAGCATCACCGGGATCCGGCCGGCCGGCACCAGCCGGGACAGCACGAGCACCGCGACGTCGTGGTCGGCGAGCTTCTCCTGGGCCTGCTCCAGCCGGTCCTCCGGCGCCCGGGACCGGATCACCTCGAGCCAGCGCGAGCCGTTCTTCGAACCGCCCCCCCGTCGCCCCAGCCAGTACAGCGTCATGTCCCCGCAGAACGCGGCCAGCGACGCCGTCGCGAACACCATCAGCAGCGCGAACGGCAACGTCTGGTGCATCGCCACCACGGCCGCCGAACTCACCAGCACGCCGGTCGGCACCACCGGCACCAGCGCTCCGATCAGCACCAGCAGGAACAGCGACGGATAGCCCAGCGCCTGCTGCGTCGGCTCGGTCGGGATGCTCGTCACGGCGGTGCCCAGCAAGGTCACCTCGCGACCTCCACCCGTATGCTCTCGCCGTGTCCCAGCCGGTGCACCGCGATGCCCGGCGCGCGCAGCGCCGACAGGCGCACGAACTCGTGGCCCGGCGTGTGGAACTCGTGGGGGCGCACGGCGTCCATCCCGATCGGCCAGTACGTGCCGTAGTGCACCGGCACCGCCGCGGACGGCGCCAGCCGGGCCAGCGCCTCGGCGGCCCGCCCGGCGTCCAGGTGGTCCGCGCCGAGGTACGGCCCCCACCCGCCGACCGGCAGCAGCGCCGCGTCGACCGGCCCGACCTCCTTCTCCATCCCGTCGAACAGCCCGGTGTCCCCGGCGAAGTACGTACGTCCCTCGCCCTCGACGACGTAGCCGAGCGCGGGGGAGCGGTGCGGGCCCAGCGGCAGCCGCCGCCCGTCGTGCCGCGCGGGCACGGCGCGTATGCGCAGGTCGCCGACCGTCGTCTCGTCGCCGGGCGCGACCTCCGTCAGCCTCAGGTGCCCCAGCCGGCGCAGCCCCGGCACCGCCCGTCGTGCGCCCCGGGGCACGAGCAGGCGCGTGCCCGGCGCGAGCCGCGCGAGCGAGGGCACATGCAGGTGGTCGGCGTGCAGATGGGACACGAGCGTCACGTCCGCGCGCCGGGCCTCCGGCGAGGGCACCGGGCCCCGTCTGCGGCGCAGATGGGCCAGTCTGCGGACGAACAGCGGGTCGGTGAGCACACGTATGTCCGAGTCCTCGACCGTGCAGGTGGCGTGACCCCACCACGTGAGCTCCACCGGCACCTCTTTGCCTCCTTCGCGCGACTCCCCGAAGCCTACGTCCAGGAGTAGGGTCGGCGGCGAAAGGGGGAGGTGAGGGGGACACCATGAGGCCGTTACGCGTGACGGCGATCGCGAGTCTGACGCCGCTGGAGCAGCTGGACGACGATCCGTTCCTCGTCGACTCCCGCAGCCAGCACGCCATGTGCGCGCGCTGGGCCGCCGAGCAGGGCTACGTGATCACCCGGGAACTGCTGGTCCGTGGCCTGCGGCCCGACCACGACGCCCTCTGGGACGGCGTGCGCCCCGGTCAGGACGTGTTCGTGGCGCCCAGCCGCCGGGTGCTGGAGAGCGCGCTGTCCTCCGTGGAGGAGTTCACCGCGGAGTGCGCGCGGCGCGGGGTGCGGGTGGAGACGGTGGGGCACGAGGAACCGGCGTACGACGCCCGGATGAAGGCGTGCGTGCACCGCAGACTGTCCATGCCGACGGCCGGGTACGACGGCCGCTGACGGCGGACGCCCACGGGGTATCGGGCGGGTCCCGGGTGAACCGGACCAGGGGGGACAAACAGGCGTCCCGGAGCGTTGTGGCAGGGTGGGGAGGGCCCGCGCGGACTGCGGGCCGGGACGTGAGGTGTGCGGAGCGTGGGTGGAGGGCGTTGGCGGCGGGGCGCCAGTCAGGTCGGCCGGAGCATCGCGGTGTGGGCCGTCTCCACCGTGACCATGCTGGTGCTCGCGGGGATCCTCCCCGACTTCCGGCTCCAGTCCCCCGACGGCGACAGCGCGACCGACATCGCGGTCACCGCCGCGGTCGGCGCCGGCGCGTTCGGTCTGCTCTCGGCGCTGGTGTGGCCGCTGCTGGTGCGGCTGCTGCTGCTGGTGCCGGCGCTCGTCCTCGGGCTGCTGGTCTTCTTCCTCAACGGCGGGCTGCTGCTCCTCGCCCTGGACGTGAACCCGACCGCGCGCGGCGGCGTCGCCCCCGAGACGGCCGTGGTGGTGGCCGCCGTGATGTCCGCCGTGGCCTCGGCCACCGGCGGCGCTCTGGCCGTGCGCGACGACGACGCCTACCGGCGCCGGCTCTACCGGCTCGCCGACCGCCGCCGCAGATCCGGCCCGCCCTGCCCGACCGGCCCCGGCACCGTCCTCCTGCAACTGGACGGCGTCGGCCACGACGTGCTGCTGGACGCGGTTGACGAGGGCCTGATGCCCACCGCCGCCCGCTGGCTCGGCCGCGACGGCTCCTCCGCGACCCACCGGCTCGCCCCGTGGCGCACCGACTGGTCCAGCCAGACCGGCGCCAGCCAGCTCGGCATCCTGCACGGCAGCAACCACGACGTCCCGGCGTTCCGCTGGTACGAGAAGGACAGCGGAGAGGTGGTCGTCTGCAACCGCCCCACCAGCGCCGCCGACCTCCAGCGACGAGCCATCGAACACACCGGCGACGGCGGACTGCTCACCTTCGACGGCGCCAGCCGGGGGAACCTGTTCAGCGGCGGCGCCGACGAGCAGGCCCTCGTGCTGTCCATAGCCACCCGCCGCCGCAGCCCGGAGAACCGATCCCGGTCCGGCTACTTCGCCTACTTCTCCGACCCGGCCAACGCGGTCCGCACCGCCATGTCCTTCGTCGCCGAGGTGGGCCGGGAGATCGGCCAGTCCACCCGCGCCCGCGTCCGCAAGGTCCGCCCGCGCGTCTCCCGCGGCGGCCTCTACCCCTTCGTGCGCGCCTTCGCGACCGTCGTCGAGCGCGACGTCGTCGTCGCCGCCGTGATGGGCGACATGCTCGCCGGCCGCACCGCCGTCTACGCCGACCTGGTCGCCTACGACGAGGTCGCGCACCACTCCGGACCGCGGAGCCGGGACGCCGCGAAGGTCCTCCAGCGGCTCGACCGGGCCCTCGCGCTGATCGAGAAGGTCGCCGAGCACGCCCCCCGCCGGTACCGGATCGTCGTACTGTCCGACCACGGCCAGAGCCCCGGCGAGACCTTCCGCGCCCGCTACGGGCTCACCCTCGCCGACCTGGTGCGGGCGGGCTGCGGACTGCCCGTGCCCCGCCGGGCGCGCCGCACCCGCAGCGGCGCCGAGGCGCGTTCCGCCGTACGGGCCGCCCTGCACCGGCCCGTCGAGGAGAGCGGCGAGCAATACCGTCCCGCCGCCGACCGCCACTCGGAGCCGGTCGTGCTGGCCTCCGGCAACCTCGGCCTCGTCTCCTTCCCGGACGTGCCGCACCGGATGAGCCGCGAGGAGATCGACGCCCGCCATCCGGCGCTGCTGCCCACCCTCGCCAACCACCCCGGCGTCGGCTTCCTGCTCGTGCGCAGCGAGAAGCACGGCGGCCTGGTCCTCGGCGCGCGCGGCGCGGAGATCCCGCTGGACCGGCTCGACGAGGACCCCGGCCCGCTCGCGCCGTTCGGCCCCGGCGCCGCGGACGCCGTGCGCCGCACGCACACCTTCCCGCACGCCGCCGACGTCATGGTCAACTCCTTCCACGACCCGGTCGACGGCGAGGTCCTCGCCTTCGAGGAGCAGATCGGCTCCCACGGCGGACTCGGCGGCGCCCAGTCCCGGTCCTTCCTGCTGTCGCCCGTCGTCCTGTCCGCGCCGGACGGCGAGGGGGCGGACGTCGTCGGCGCCGAGCAGGTCCACCGGATCCTCCGCCGCTGGCTGCGTGAGTCCAACGGCCCGCAGGTGCCGCTGGACGATTCCCGGCCGCGGGGCCACGACGGCTCACCTTTTGCGGTCCCGGAGGGGCTCGCACAGGACAAAACGGCCTGATTTGGAGCAATGCGTGGTGGTGCCGGACCATGGACGCCGTCCCGGCGATCCCGGGCACCAGTTCCAAGGAAGGCGTACCACCCCATGCACGTCCCCGGGACCGTCCCCCCACCGGCTCCGGCTCCGCAGGAGACCCCCGCCGCCCCCGCCCCGGAATCCGGCGGCACCAAGCACGCCCGCCGCTTCGGGCTGCCCGTCGCCACCGCCCTGGTCATGGGCAACATCATCGGCGGCGGCATCTTCCTGCTCCCCGCCTCCGTCGCCCCGTTCGGCACCATCAGCCTGCTCGCCTTCGGCGTGCTCACCATCGGCGCGATCGCCCTCGCCCTGGTCTTCGGCCGGCTCGCCGCCCGCGATCCGCGCACCGGCGGCCCCTACGTCTACGCCCGCGGCGCCTTCGGGGACTTCGCCGGCTTCCTCGCCGCCTGGGCGTACTGGATCACCACCTGGGTGTCCAACGCCGCGCTCGCCGTCGCCGCCGTCGGCTACCTCGACGTCCTGATCCCGGTCAACGGCCACCGCTGGACCGCGTGCCTGGCCGCGCTCGTCATCCAGTGGCTGCCGGCGCTCGCCAACTTCGCCGGCACCCGCTACGTGGGCGCCGTCCAGCTGGTGTCCACCGTGCTGAAGTTCGCGCCGTTGCTGCTCGTCGCGGTCGGCGGACTGTTCTTCTTCGACCCGGACAACCTCGGCCCCTTCAACGCGAGCGGCGGCAGCGGCATCGGCGCGGTCTCCGCCGCCGCCGCGATCCTGCTCTTCTCCTACCTCGGCGTGGAGTCCGCCGCGGTCAGCGCCGGCGAGGTGAAGGACCCGCGCCGCACGGTCGGCCGGGCCACGGTCATCGGCACCGCGGGCGCCGCGCTCGTCTACCTGCTCGGCACCCTCTCCGTCTTCGGCACCGTCGCCCACGACCGCCTGGCCGGATCCACCGCCCCCTTCTCCGACGCCGTGAACGCCATGTTCGGCGGCGCCTGGGGCGGCTGGGCCGTCGCGCTCGCCGCCCTGGTGTCGATGACCGGCTGCCTCAACGGCTGGACGCTGCTCAGCGCCCAGACCCCCTACGCGGCGGCCCGCGACGGACTGTTCCCCGCCGCCTTCGCCCGCAAGCGGCGCGGTGTCCCCACCGTCGGCGTCGGCGTCACCGTCGTCCTGGCCTCCCTCCTCACCGTCTACAACTACACGTCCGGCTCGGCGAAGGTCTTCGAGGTCCTGGTCCTCGTCACCACCTTCACCGCGACCGTGCCCTACCTGCTGGCCACCGCCGCGCAGCTCTACCACCTGCTCTCCGGACAGGGCGAGCGCGTGAACCGCGCCCGGCTGGTGCGCGACGCCGTGATCGCCTCCGTGGCGGCCGCGTTCTCCCTGTGGCTGGTCGCGGGCGCCGGCTACGCGGCGGTCTACCAGGGCGTGCTGTTCCTGTTCGCGGGAGTACTGGTCTACGCGGTGATGGCGGCCCGGCGGCAGCGGCAGACCGGCCCCGCCGCACGGTAGACCCGCTGCGCGGGGACCGGTCTTCCGGGTGAGCCGGGCCGGAGTGTGATCGGATGGGGGTGGGAACCCGGGCACGGGATCCCACCACCCCAGTACCGCAAGGGAATCCGGAAAGGACTCGTCGTGGCAACCACGCGCTCCGCACACACCGTCTGGGAAGGCAACCTGCTCGAGGGCAGCGGCGTCGTCACCTTCGACTCGTCCGGCATCGGCGAGCAGCCGGTGTCGTGGCCGTCGCGCGCCGAGCAGGCGAACGGCAAGACCAGCCCGGAGGAGCTGATCGCCGCCGCCCACTCCAGCTGCTTCTCCATGGCGCTGTCGCACGGCCTGGCCGGCGCCGGCACCCCGCCCACCAAGCTGACCACCTCGGCCGACGTCACCTTCCAGCCGGGTGAGGGCATCAAGGGCATCCACCTCACCGTGGAGGGCACCGTCCCCGGCATCGACAACGACGCGTTCGTCGCCGCCGCCGAGGACGCCAAGAAGAACTGCCCGGTCAGCCAGGCCCTCACCGGCACGACCATCACCCTGTCGGCCAAGCTCGCCTGACCCCCGGGAGCCGGGCCCGGCGGCCTGCTACGACCCGGCCCGCTCCCACCCCCGCCGGTCCGGGCGCGGCCCCAGCTGCCTGGGGTCGCGCGACCGGTACACCACGTACGGCCGGAACAGATACTGCACCGGGGCGCTGAACATGTGCACCAGCCGGGTGTACGGCACCAGCGTGATCAGCACCATCCCGATCACCGCGTGCACGTGGTACAGCACCGGCACCCCTCCATCAGCCCCGTGTCCGGGTGCAGGGTGAACAGGCTCCGCGCCCAGGGGGCGACGGTGCCGCGGTAGTCGTAGCCGTTGCCGGAGGTGTCGGAGAGCTTGGCGACCATGCCGAGCACGATGGCGCCGAGCAGGAAGACGTACATGACCTTGTCGTTGGCCGTGGTGGCGCGGAAGACCGGCGCGTTGGTACGGCGCCGGTAGACCAGCAGGCCGATCCCGGCGACCGCGAGCGCTCCGGCGAGGGTGCCGCCGAACAGCGAGAACAGGTGGTACGCGTGCTCGTCGACGCCGACCGCCCGCGTCCACGACGCCGGGACGAACAGCCCGATCAGGTGGCCGGCGAGCACGAACAGGATGCCGTAGTGGAACACCGGCGAGGCGATGTTCAGCAGCCTCGACTCGTAGACCTGGGACGAGCGGGTGGTCCAGCCGAACCGGTCGTAGCGGTGCCGCCAGACCAGGCCGGCGACGAGCAGGGCGAACGCGGCGTAGGGCAGGACGCCCCAGAGGAAGACGGTCATCGGCGTGCTCCGCTCGGAGCGGGCGGCAGGGTGGCGCACACGGCGTCCAGGACATGCGCGTACGGCGTGCCGAAGGCGGTGAGCCGGGAGCGCAGCTCGCCGAGGGCGTCGCGGTGCCCGACCAGCAGGCCCAGGTCGCCGGTGCGCGAGGTGAACTCCAGCACGGCCGGCAGGAAGTCGGGCAGCTCCTCGCCGGTTAACTCCAGGCCGTGGGCGCGGTAGAGCTCCTTGAAACGGACCAGCGACATGCCGCGCCGCCGGGTGTCGCCGTCGGTCCACCAGCTCAGGTACAGGCTGTGCCGGTTCCTGAAGTCGAAGACCTCCACGTAGTGCGCCTGGAGCGCGCCCTGCGGCGTCACCGCCGCGTGGTCGGTGAACTCCCGCAGTTGCGGCGCGGCCTCCCGCAGCAGGGGCAGCCGGGCGCGGAAGTCGTCGTCGGGGTAGGTCAGGCAGAGCGCCGCCGCCTGGTACAGGACCTCGAAGCCGGGCATCACACCCCCCTCTCGTCGTCCGCGGTCTGCCGCCGGCGCAGGAGGTGGAAGTTCTCCACCGGCACCAGCGGCAGCCGCCGGCGTCCCGAGTCCTGGCCGAACGGGCCGTCGCCGCCCATGCCGGGGCCGCCGTCCACGTCCAGGCTGCACGTGTCCGGCAGCGCGGACTCCTCCAGCCGCCGCGCGTCCCCGACGGCGGCCGTGGGGATGACGTACCGCTCCTCGTACTTGGCGATCGCCAGCAGCCGGTACATGTCCTCGACCGCGGTCGGCGTCATGCCGACGGCGTCCGCCACCGACGGGTCGGGGTCCTCGCCGAGGTTGACCGCCCGCATGTGGGAGCGCATCGCGGCCAGCTTCTCCAGGGACGCCCGCACCGGGGCGACGTCACCCGCGGTGAACAGCTCCGCCAGGTACTCCAGCGGGATGCGCAGCGTGTCGATCGCCCCGAACAGGTTGTCCGCGTCCTCGCCGTCGTGCCCGGTCTCCGTCAGCGCGTCCACCATCGGCGACAGCGGCGGGATGTACCAGACCATCGGCAGGGTGCGGAACTCGGGATGCAGCGGCAGTGCCACCCGGTACGTGCTCACCAGCGCGTGCACGGGGGAGCGGCGGGCCGCCTCCAGCCAGTCGTGCGGGATCCCCGCGGCCTCGGCCGCCCGGCGCACCTCGCGGTCCCCGGGATCGAGGAAGACCCCCAGCTGCGCCTCGTACAGCGGCAGGAGCCGGTGCAGTTCACGCCGTGCGTGGAGGTCACGACCTGGTCGTGGCTCCAGCGGTCCCGGTAGAACGCGTCCGACTCCCGGCCGCCGACCAGCCCGATGCTGTGCCAGGTCGCGGGCGGCGGTGCCGGGCCGGAAGAAGCGGCCCGCACGCAGCAGCGCCGCGCCCGGCTCGGTGGGCGGTGTCCGCGTGTCGGTCACGTGCGCTCCCTTGCTCGCCTGGTTGCGAACCTAGGCGCCGCGGGGACCGCCCACCCGTCCGCGGCGCCCGTACGGGTCAGGGGCGCGCGGCGTGGGAACCGCTCAGGGCTTGCGCGCCACCCCCGCGTACACCGGGACGATGCCCTCCGTCTGGGCCGCCACGTCCTCGGGGTCCGGCCGCCACCCGGTCACCGGGATGACGCCGGGGCCCAGCAGCTCCAGGCCGTCGAAGAACCGCGTGAACTCGGCGAGCGAGCGGGGGTAGAACGGCGTGCCGCTGCGGGCGAACAGCCCGGCGGCCCGCCCGACCGCCTCCGGGTTCAGGTCGGGCGTGACCTGCGAGAGGATCAGGTGGCTGCCCGGCGCGAGGGCGTCGGCGTACCGCTTCAGCAGGCCGTGCGCGTCGTCGCCGTCCACCGCGTCCCCGAGGTAGTGCGTCAGGGCCACCAGCGACAGGGCGACGGGCCGCCCGAGGTCCAGGCTCTTCCCGGCCAGCCGCAGGATGGTGTCCGGGTCCCGGACGTCCGCGTGGACGTAGTCCGTGCTGCCCTCCGCCGAGCCGTGCAGCAGCGCCTCGGCGTGCCGGAGCACGATCGGGTCGTTGTCGGCGTACACCACCCGCGCCTCGGGTGCGACGCCCTGGGCCACCTGGTGCAGGTTGGGTTCGGTGGGGATACCCGTGCCGATGTCCAGGAACTGGCGGATGCCGGCCTCGGCGACCGTGCGGACCGCCCGCTGCATGAACCGGCGGTTGGCGCGCGCCCCGCGCACCGCGGTGTCGTCCGTGGCGAGGATCTTCCGGGCCAGCTCCTCGTCCACGGGGTAGTTGTCCTTGCCGCCCAGCCACCAGTCGTAGACGCGGGCCGGGTGCGGCCTGCTGGTGTCGATCGGGGTGGCGGCGGCGTCGGATCCGGTCATGCGCGGTCTTCTCCCTCGAAGCGGTGTCGGTGGCCGGTCAGTAGTTCTCGCGGTACTCCCGCAGGATCTTCTCGGTGCGCTGGGTGGAGGCGGCGCGCGCCGCCATGTGGTCCAGGACCTCCAGGTGCGTGGAGACCTCCTGGCGGGAGTCCAGGTACAGCGCGCCGGTCAGGTACTCGGTGAAGACCAGGTCGGGCAGCTCCGGCTCGGCGAAGCGGAACAGGGTGAACGGGGCGTACGTCCCCGGGTGCGGACCGTCCCCGAACTCGGCGACCTGGAGGGTCACCCGGTCCCGGGCGGCGAACTCCAGCAGCCGGTCGAGCTGGTCGCGCATCACCCGGCCGTGGATGCTCACCGGGCGCCGCAGCACCGTCTCGTCCATGATCACCCACAGGTGCGGCGGGTCCGGCCGGTCCAGCAGCCGCTGCCGTTCCATGCGCAGGGCCACGTGCCGCTCGACGGCCTCGCGCCCCTCGGTCCCGATCGTCCCGTCGTCCAGGACCGCGCGCGCGTAGTCCTCGGTCTGGAGCAGGCCGGGCACGAAGTGCGGTTCGTAGGAGCGGACGATCCGTGCCGCGCCCTCCAGGCTCACGTACAGACTGAACCAGTCCGGCAGCACGTCGGTGTAGCGCTGCCACCAGCCCGGCCGGTTCGCCTCCTCGGCCAGCGCGACGAACGCCGCGACCTCGTCGTCGGGCACGCCGTACTCCGACAACAGGATCTGGACGTACGGTATTTTCAGCGCGACCTCGGCCATTTCCATGCGCCGTACGGTCGCCGGGGCCACCCGGAGGACCTTGGCGGCCTCCTCGCGTTTCAGGCCCGCCGTCTCCCGCAGTTCCTGGAGGCGCTTGCCGAGCACCACCTGGCCCACGGTGGGTGCCACCCGCCGCTCACTCACGCCACGCCTCCCCAACGCGCCCAAGTCCGCCCGCAGTCTGCCATGTCCCGTCGCCGGTCTCACAGGGGGCGGGGTGCGGCGGCGGCATTACCCCTCGGGTAATCGACCGTCTCCCGTCCGGGCGGGATCGTGGAGAGCACACCGGGGGCCGGACCGGCGCACTCCGGCCCGGCCCCCGGTCCCCCGCAGCCGCGCCTGTCCCGACGGAGGGTGACCCGCCATGTCCACGAACCAGCTCGCCGCACTCGCCCGCACTTTCGAGCCCCAGCTCATGCTCCGCCGCTTCCTGGCCCTGGACGCGGCCGTGACCGGCACCAACGCGCTCGTCTACCTCGCCCTGTCCGGGCCGCTGGGCCGCTTCCTCGGGGCCGGCTCCGGGCTGCTGCTCGGCCTCGGCGCGTTCCTCGCCGTGTACGCGGCGGCCGTGGGCCTGCTGGCCGCGCGCCGGCGGCCTCCCGCCCTCGCGGTGCGTGCCGTGGTGGAGGCCAACCTGGCCTGGTCGGCGCTGAGTGTCGCCGCCCTGGCCCTCTGGCTCTCGCCCACCACGGCCGGCGCGGTGTGGACGGTGCTCCAGGCGCTCGTGGTCACGGGCTTCGCGCTGCTGCAGTACGCGGCACTGAGGGAGCGTCAGGACATGAGCGTGTGAAGGTACTTCACCGTCGCCGGGTCGGCCGGGAGCAGCGTCTCGATGGCCAGCTCGGCGACCGTCACGTCCATCGGGGTGTTGAAGGTGGAGATGGACGAGATGAACGACAGCGTCCGGCCCTCGTGCTCGATCCGCAACGGCAGCGCGAAGTACGGCACCGGCTCGTCCGGTTCCTCGCCCGGGGCGTCGTCCGGCACCGGGTAGGCCGCGACCTCCTCGTACAGCGCCCGCAGGGGCTGCGAGCGGTCCAGGGCGATCTGCCGCCGCATCTGCTCCAGCAGGTGCCCCCGCCACTCGCGCAGGTTGCGGATGCGCGGGGCCAGACCCTCTGGGTGCAGGGCGAGCCGCATCGCGTTCGGCCGGGGCACCAGCAGGTGCTCGGGCAGGCCGTCCATCAGCATCGCGATGCCCCGGTTGGCGGCCAGCACGTCGTACCTCGCGTCGACCACCAGCGCGGGATACGGCTCGTAGCCCCTGATCAGGCGCTCCATGCCCTCGCGCAGGGCGTCCAGCGCCGGGTCGTCCAGCGGGGTCTCGGGATAGTGCGGGGCGTAACCCGCCGCGAGGAGCAACGCGTTGCGTTCGCGCATGGGGACGTCGAGCCGGTCGGCGAGCCGCAGCACCATCTCCTCGCTCGGCCGGGAACGCCCCGTCTCGATGAAGCTGATGTGCCGGGCGGACGAGTCGGCGCGCAGTGACAGTTCCAGCTGGCTGATCCGCCGCCGTTCCCGCCAGGCCCGCAGCAGCGGACCCACGCCCTGGGCGGTGGGGGTGGTACCGGACATGAGTACGGTCATACGCGGAACGGTAGCCGACCGCGGACCCCGGCCTCACCGAGCCGTTGACCAGGGCCGCGGCGGCCGTGCTGTGGCAGGCTGGGAGGGGAACCGAACCGTACGGCGCCGTGCCCGTACGCCAGCAGACGAGGAGCGCAGCCCATGCCCGTGGAACCGCTGTCGCAGAAGGAGATCGAGGAGCGGCTGGCCGAGCTGCCGGGCTGGTCCCTCGACGGGGACCGCCTCACCCGCGCCTACCGCCTCGGCTCGCACTTCGCGGCGACCGCGATGGTCGTGCACATCGCGCAGGTGCAGGAGGAACTCGACCACCACTCGGACCTGACCCTCGGCTACAACACGGTGACCCTGGCGGTCAACACCCACAGCGTGGGCGGCGCCGTCACCGGGAAGGACCTCGAGCTCGCCCGCAGGGTGGAGGACCTGGCAGGGGGTCACGGGGCACACTGACGGGGTGCTCGACTACGACGAGGAAGCGGAACGGTACGACGCCCTGCGGGGCGGCGAGCCCCGCGCCGAAGCCGCCGCCCGGGCGGTCCTGGGCCTCGTGCCCCCGCACGCCCGCGGCCTGCTCGACATCGCCTGCGGCACCGGCATCGTCACCGGCCGGCTCGCGGCCGGAAGGGCGGGCCTGCGCGTGACCGGCGCGGACCTGGCCCCCGCGATGGCCCGCCGGGCCGCCGCCCGGCTGCCCGGTGCCGTCGTGCTGGCCGACAGCCGCCGGCTGCCCTTCCGGGACGGCGGGTTCGACGCCGTGAGCAGTGTGTGGCTGCTGCACCTGGCCCGCGGCGCCGAGGACGTGCGCACCATCGTGGGTGAGTGCGCCCGCGTGCTGCGGCCCGGCGGGGTGTACGTGACGACGGTCGACAAGGGCGCCGCGCACAACGTGGGCAGCGACATCGACGCGGTGCTCGCCTCCCGCCCGCCCAGCACCGCCCGCGACGCCGCCGGGCGCGTCGAGGCGTACGCCCGTGCCCACGGCCTGACACCGGCCGGCGAGGCCCGCTTCACCGGCCACGGCCAGGGCCGCAGCCCCCGCAGTACGGTGGCCGACCTGCGGCGCGGCTGGTTCGTCACGCTGCCGCCGGGCGGGGACCTCGCCGACCGCTTCGCCGCCCGGCTCGCGGCCCTGCCCGACCAGGAACGGCCGCGGCCCGACCCGGTGTTCACCCTCAGGGCGTTCGCGAAGGCGTAGGCGCCGGGCGGCAACCCGGGCGCCCCCGGCGGCGACCGAGAGGCGGAAACCCATCCGCCCCCCAGGAGGTTCGTCCCGTGAGGCACCCCCGCAAGCACCGCAGACGCCCCCTCGTCCTGGCCGCGGCACTCGCCGCCGCCGGCCTCGTCGGCGCGGGTCTGACGACGCTGGCCCCGGACACCGCGGAGGCCGCCACCGCACGTCAGGCCGAGGCCCTCGACCGAGGTGTGGTCAGCGTCCACACCGGCGACGGCAACCTCGTGAGCTGGCGCTGGCTCGGCACCGACCCCGCCGACGTGGCCTTCAACGTCTACCGGGCCGGCACGAAGGTCAACTCCACCCCCGTCACCCGCTCGACCACCTTCTTCCACGCCGGCGCGCCCGCCCAGGCCGACTACACGGTCCGCGCCGTCGTGAACGGCACCGAGCAGGGCGACTCGGTCCACGCGATCCAGTTCCGGGCCGGCTACAAGGACGTCCCCCTCAGCCCGCCCGCCGGCGGCACCACGCCCGACGGCGTCGCCTTCACCTACGAGGCCAACGACGCCTCCGTCGGCGACCTCGACGGCGACGGCGCCCTCGACCTCGTCCTCAAGTGGCAGCCCACCAACGCCAAGGACAACTCCCAGTCCGGCTACACCGGCAACACGGTCGTCGACGGCATCAGGCTCGACGGCACCCGCCTGTGGCGCGTCGACCTGGGCCGCAACATCCGTTCCGGCGCCCACTACACCCAGTTCCAGGTGTACGACTACGACGGCGACGGCAGGGCCGAGGTCGCCATGAAGACCGCCGACGGCACGAAGGACGGCACCGGCGCGGTCATCGGCAGTTCCTCGGCGGACCACCGCAACTCCTCCGGCTACGTCCTGTCCGGCCCCGAGTACCTGACCATGTTCGACGGGCGGACCGGCCGGGCCATGGGCACCGTCGACTACGTCCCCGCCCGGGGCACCGTCTCCTCCTGGGGCGACTCCTACGGCAACCGCGTCGACCGCTTCCTGGCCGGCACGGCGTACCTGGACGGCTCCCGCCCCTCGCTGATCATGGCCCGCGGCTACTACACGCGGACGGTCGTCGCCGCCTGGGACTGGCGCGGCGGCTCCTTCACCCGCCGCTGGACCTTCGACACCAGCTCCTCCACCAACAGCGGCAAGGGCTACGACGGCCAGGGCAACCACCAGCTGTCCGTCGCGGACGTCGACG
Source organism: Streptomyces sp. 63XJN7_1_ISO-PGPR-S23-121 (assembly GCF_056173025.1). Lineage (NCBI taxonomy): Bacteria > Bacillati > Actinomycetota > Actinomycetes > Kitasatosporales > Streptomycetaceae > Streptomyces > Streptomyces sp. 63XJN7_1_ISO-PGPR-S23-121. Next base: position 2,682,375 of record NZ_CM149653.1, read on the forward strand.
GCGACGGCCGGGACGAGATCGTCTACGGCGCCATGGCCGTCGACGACAACGGCAGCGCCCTGTGGACCACCAAGAACGGCCACGGCGACGCCCTGCACGTCGGGGACCTCGACCCGTCCCGCGCGGGCCTGGAGGAGTTCAAGGTCGACGAGGACGGCTCGAAGCCCTCGTCCTGGATGGCGGACGCGCGCACGGGCCGGATCATCTGGTCCACGCCCGCGAACGGCGACAACGGCCGCGGCGTCTCGGCCGACATCTGGTCCGGCAGCGCGGGCGCCGAGTCCTGGTCGTCCGCCGAGAGCGGCGTCCGCGATCCGAAGGGCACCGTGGTGAGCGGCCGCAAGCCCTCCAGCACCAACTTCCTGTCCTGGTGGGACGGCGACCCGGTGCGCGAACTCCTGGACGGCACCCGCGTCGACAAGTACGGCACCTCCGGCGACACCCGCCTGCTCACCGGCTCCGGCGTCGCGTCGAACAACGGCACCAAGGCCACGCCGGTCCTCTCCGGCGACATCCTCGGCGACTGGCGCGAGGAGGTCGTCTGGCGGACCACCGACAACAAGGCCCTGCGCATCTACTCCACGCCGTACGACACGGACACCCGCATCACGACCCTGCTGCACGACACCCAGTACCGCACGGCGCTGGCCTGGCAAAATACGGCTTACAACCAGCCGCCGCACCCGAGCTTCTTCATCGGCGCCGGGATGCCGACGGCGCCGAGGCCGGCGGTGTTCACGCCCTGACACCCGTCCGGCCTCTCGGCCGGGCTGCTCCGGCCGCCACGCCGGAACGGCCGAACGCCCCCGGTCGCGCGGCGAATTCCAGGGGGCGTTCCGCCGTTCCCACGGTCATGTGACGACCGAGCACCTCCGCCCACCGAGTTCGAAGGACGCCGGCTTCGTGTTCGTCCCCGACCACTCGGCCGTGAAGCCGAAGTTCACCGAGGAACCGGGGGCGACGGCGGCGTTCAAGCCCACGTTCCTCGCCGTCACCGTGCCGCCGGACCCGGTGTGCTCCGCGTTCCACATGGCGGTCACCCGCTGGCCGTCGGGGAACGACCAGCCGAGGGACCAGCCGTTCCACGGAGCGGAGCCGGTGTTGGTGAGCCGCACGTCCGCCTGGAAGCCGCCCGCCCACTGGTTCGTGACGGTGTACGCCACCGCGCAGCCGCCCGACGGCGTGGGGTCGGTGCCGCCCCCGCCGTCGTCCCCGCCGCCGGACGGGTCGCCGTAGACGACGCCCCGGCCGTTGGTGGCCACGTACACCCGCCCGAACACCCGCGGGTCGCCCGTGATCGCCGCTCCCGTCCAGCCCCACTGGTGGGCGTCGTCGTTGACGCGGACCCAGCTCGCCCCCTTGTCGGTCGACCGGAAGATGCCGCGCACACCGCCGATCCTCGCGCTGGTGTAGAGCGTCTGGTACGAGGCGTCCGGCGCGGCCTTGCCGAAACCGATCGTGTCGGCCTGCTCGACGTTCGGCAGCCTGGTGAAGGTCGCGCCGCGGTCCGTGGAGTGCCACAGGCCGTACGCGCCGTCGGGGGCACCGCCGGCCAGCCAGACGTCGCCCCGCGCACCCGGCAGTGCCTTGAAGCGGACGCTGTCGCCCGCGGGCAGGCCGGTCGCGGCGGACGTGCTGAACGTGGCGCCGCCGTCGGTGCTGACGTAGAACCTCCCCGACTTGAAGGCGTAGAAGGTCTTCGGGTCGACGCGGTCGGACTCGACGATCGCGCCCGCCGGGACACCGCTCGAGGCCTGCCACGACGTGCCGAAGCCGTTCGTGTACTGGACGCCGGCGCCCGCGGGGCTCCACACGAAGCGGCTGCCGTCCGCCCCGGCCGCGACCGTTCCGCCGCCGCTCACGCCCGAGGGGTCCGTGCCGCCGAACCAGGTGGCGCCGTTGTCCGTGGAGAACGCGATGTGCGGGCCGGAGTCCAGGTTGCCGGCCCGCACGACCGTGTCCGGGTTCGTCTCGGCGAAGTCCAGACTCGTCGTCGAGGTGAAGTTCGGCGAGGTGTACATCATCGGCGGGACCTCGGTCAGGCTCGTGTGCCGGAAGCCGCCGATGTCACCCAGCGCGCTGAGCAGGGGCACGCCCGACGGGGGAGAGGCGAGGTCGTTGACGGCCGTCTCCTCCAGGCCCCGCACCATGGGCTCGACGGCGAACTTCGCGCCGGAGTCCCAGTTCGTGAGGTTCTCCGTGCCGTAGATCGTCGCGCCCGTCCCGTACATCATCCGGTCCGGGTCGAACGGGTCGATCTCCAGCGACTCCGTCATCCAGCCGAGCTTCGGGGTCTGTTCGGGCGGGGACGGATGCGCGTCCCAGGTCAGCCACGGCGCGGACGAGACGTCCATCGTGTAGCGGTTCTCCCGGTCCGGGTACGACGTGTAGCGCCACGCCTGGGTCCAGTTGGCGCCGCCGTCCGTGGAGCGGAAGATCTGCGTGTCCGGCCACCAGGAGCTGTACGCCGTCGCCATCACCGTCCCGGGGTTCTGCCGGTCCACGGTCAGGCCGCTGAACCCGTAGTACGTGTCGGCCTCGGCGACCGGGCTGATGTCGGTCCAGGTGCCGGTCGCCGTCGCGTACCGGTAGAGCCGGCCCCTGGCACCGTCGTACGGGCCGCCCGTGTCGCTGTACGCCAGGTAGAGGCTGCCGCTCCCGGCGTCCAGCACCCCCTTGTGCGCCAGGTACCCCGTCGGCTGGCCGGCGATCCGCTGCCAGGTCGCGCCCGCGTCCGTGGAGCGGTAGACCGCGTTCTCCTTGTCGGCGACCCCGACGTAGATCGTCCTGGTGGGGGCGCCCGCGGTGCCCGTCGACTCGTCGAAGGTGACCCAGACGACGCCCTGGTTGTCGGAGGCGTAGCCGCTCGGGTCGTCCGGATCCTGCGCGTAGTCGCCCGGGTTCGGGAAGGCACGCACCTGCGACCAGGTGACACCCGCGTCGGTGGACCGCCACAGGCCGTTGCCGCTGGGCGCGCCCAGGTACAGCACGTCGTTGTCGTGCGGGTCGACGGCCAGGCGCTCGCCCATGCCGCGTCCGGGCATGTTGCCGCCCAGTTTGAACGGCAGGCCGGTGCGCTCCCAGGTGGCGCCCCGGTCGGCGGAGCGCAGCACCGCCCCGTTCGCCGGGTCCCAGTCGTTGGTGTACGTGCCGACCGCCGCGTACACGCGGTCGGGGTCCACGGGGTCGGAGGCCAGGCCGACCACTCCGGTGTGACCCCAGTCGGTCCAGCCGACCGAGTCCAGCAACGGCGTCCAGGACCGTGTCCGCTCCTGCCAGCGGTAGACGCCGCCGATGTCGGTGCGGGCGTAGGCCAGGTCCTTCTCGGTGCGGTTGAAGACGATGCCGGGGACGAAGCCGCCGCCGTCGATCCGGGCGTTGTTCCAGGTGTAGGTGTCTGCGGCGACGGCCGGCGCCGGCGTCCCGGCGGCCAGGGCGGCGGGCGGGCCGCCGGTGAGGAGCCCGGCCGCCAGGGCCAGCACAGCGGTGAGGATCCGGCTTCTTCGCACGGTGGGGAACCGTCCTTCCGTCAGGAGGGAAGCATGCGAGGACCGGGCGGCCCTTGCGTGGCCAGGGGCCGCCCGGTCGGTTGGTCCCGTCGTCCGGTGACGGGACCGGGCACGCGGAGCCGTCGAGCGCTGCGGGGCGGGAGGCGGGCCCCACCGCGCCCCTACGGGGGGCGCGGTGGGCCGCGGCCGGCCACGCACGGGCCGCGGCCGGAGGACCGCCCGGCCCGCGCAGCGCTCCGCGGGGACTATTCGAGCAGCTCCGCGTACGAACCCATGGCCAGGGCGATGTCCGCCTGCGCCCAGAACCGGTGGTACGTGAACGTGGGCGCCGCACCGCCCGCGAGGTAGCTCTCGATCTTCGACCAGGCCGGGTCGTCCTGGTAGAAGGAGCGGATCGAGGAGAACGTCGACGACGCGCCGATCGTGTCGCCGTTCGGCATGGTGCCGGTCCAGCCGTTCGGGACGCGGATGCCGTCGTCGAAGCGGTTGTAGTCGGCGCGGGTCTCCGGGACGGCGATGCCGAGCGCGTCCTGGTTGTTCTTCCACATGCCGTCGAGCAGGGCCTTGGCGGTCGTGGCCGCCTGCGTGTCACCGGAGCGGTCGGCGTAGTACGTCAGGGTCTTGGCGTACGCGGCCGCCACTCCGACGTCGTCGGTGTAGTCGGCGACCGTGACGTGCAGGCCGCCGTTGTCGCCCGGGGACGCGGCGTTCCAGGTGTCGGGCTTGCCCGACCACTGGAGCGTCGACGGGATCCGGAAGCTGCCGTCGGGGTTGACCGTCGTCTTCGACAGCGCCCAGTCGACCCACTTGTCCAGGACCGCCTTGGCGTCCGCGTCGCCGCTCTGCTGGTAGTACTCGGCGACCCGTTCCATGGACCACGCCTGGAAGCCGAACCACTGGTTGGACGGCGGGTCGTGGTAGACCGGCTTCTCGTCGTAGTACATGCCGTAGAAGGTCGGCGTACCGGCCGGCGGCGTCGCGTACCGGCCCGCCCAGCTGTTGGTCGCGCCGCCCGCGATGGCGCCCTCGTCGGACTGCAGCCAGCGGTAGAACTCCAGCTGCCGGTCCAGGGACTTCGCCCAGTCCGCCGCGCCCGTCGCCGACTTGGGCTTCAGGTCGGCGTAGCTGCTCAGGGCGTAGGCGGCCAGCGGGTTCTGGTAGCCGCCGTGGGCGTGGCTGGAACCGATGCGCCAGGCCCAGCCCGCGGAGGTGTCGGTGGCCCCGCCCCAGGCGTAGTACCAGGACAGCAGGTAGTGCGAGGAGTCCTTGCCGGTGCCGGCCGGGCAGCTCGCCGGACCCACGCACGAACCGACCTTCTTGAAGTACTTGTCGTACATCGCGTAGCGCAGGTAGTCGCCCATCTTGGCGGCCTTGGCGACGGTCCCGGATACCTCCGAGCCCTTGCCCTGGTCCTTCGCCCAGATGTCCGCCCAGTAAGCGGCCTGCACGGCGCGCGCGTCGGCGTCCGGTGCGTTGGTGAACTTCCACTGCCTGGCGTAGGACGCGTCACCGGTGAACAGGTCCAGGTACCCGTTCCTGCCGCCGTACTTGAAGGCGTCGCAGGTCGGCTGCGGCACCGTCTCCCACACGGACTCCTGCGCGCCGCGCTGGAAGGTGTTGATGTACGACGGGCCGGTGTCGGAGGGGCCCGCCTCGCACTTGCCGGGCGAGTTGCCGTACCCGTAGACGTTGTCGACGTCCTGCAGCCAGTGCATGCCGTACACGTCGTCGGTGCCGTACGCCGACTTCAGCTCACCGGCGATCGGGTCCGGGCCGACCGGAACGGTGCCGTCGAGCTTCGCCGGGTACTCCTCGGGTGTGTCCAGCTCCGGGGCGTACGTGGCCGGCTTGGAGGCGTTGTAGGAGGAGTTGGTCGGCTGGTCGGCGTGCGTGGGGATCATGTACTTCTCCATGATTCCCCAGGCGTTGTTGAACTTGGACCAGTCGCCGGTCACCTTGCCGTACATCGCCTGGAGCCACAGCAGGTAGCTGTACGCCTCGGACGTGGTCTCGTGGCCGTGGTCCGGCGCCTCGACGATGAGCGTCTCGACCGAGTGGTACGGGATGCCCTCCGGGGAGAAGTAGCCGTTGGCCGGGTCGGTGATCCTGCCGTACAGCTCCAGGAAGCGGGCGTCGTAGTCCTTCGCCGCCGCCAGCTCGGTCACCGTCACCGCGGCCTTGCCGTGGCCCGGTGCCGTCGACTCGAAGACCGCCGAGCCGGTACCGGAGGCGTCGGCGGCCACGGTCACCTTCTGGGCGGTCTGCCAGTTCGACGGGGTGAAGGTGAGGCTCGCCCCGCCGGTGACGGACAGGCCGCTGTTGCCGCTCGCCCGCGCCGTCGTCACGGTCACGTTCGCGGTCGGCTGCTTGGACAGCTTGACCTCGTACGATCCCGACTTCCCCTGTTGGACGCCCAGTTGGGAGGGGGTCGCGACCACCGTCGGCCCCGAGGCGATCGTGATGCCGACCGGGACCGAGTCCGCGGAGGCGCCCAAACTGTCGTAGGCCTTCGCCACCAGGGAATGACTGCCCACGGTCAAGCCGGAGGCCGAGTACGTGAACGGCGCGCTGGTGTCCGTGCCCAGCAGCGTGGTGTCGTCGTAGAACTCCACCTTGCCGACGGTGGCACCGTCCGCGGCGGCGGCCGTGGCCGCCAGGGGCACCGCCGTGCCCTGGGTGTACACGGCGCCCGCCTCGGGGCTGTTCAGCACGGCGACCGGTGGCTGGTGCGCGCCGGTGCACGGGGTGCCGTTGACCGCGAAGCTCGTCGGCGCGGTGTTGGTGCCGCTGTAGGTGAACTGTCCGCCGGTGGAGACGGCGGCGCCGGCCGCGATCCGCGCGTTGTAGGAGGCGTTCTTCACGGTGACCGTGCGGCCGGACTGGGACCACGTGCCGTTCCAGCCGTTCGTCAGCTTCTGGTCACCCGCGTAGGAGTAGGTCAGCGTCCAGCCGTCGAGGGCGTCGGTGCCGCGGTTGGTGAGGGTCAGATCCGCGGTGAAACCGGAGCCCCAGTCGTTGGTCCGGTAGTCCACGCTGCACTGAAGTGCCGCGGCCCGGGCGGGTGTCGAGCCGGTGCCGACCATGGTGAGGGGAAGCGCGAGGGCCGCCACCGCGGCCGTCCACAGGTGCCGTGTGCCTCGGCGTCTGCGTCTGCGTCGGGGATGCATGGTGCTGGTTCCTCCTTGCGGCTCGAAGAGGGGGAGGGGAGGAGCGACAAGCCTTGAACCAGTGGGAGCGCTCCCATAGTGAGGAGGGGGCTCCGGGCGGTCAAGGTGTGTGAAGAGTCGAAATGATTCGACGGGGGCGGCGGACGGAAAATCGGTGACTCCTCTGTTCTTTGCCGTCACTTGGCGCTACCTTCGCTGGCACCAGTGGGAGCGGTTCCATCAGTCGGCGCGTCCGTCACGGCGTGCCCGAACTGCAAGGAGTCGCTCGTGCGACACCCCCCGCTCCACCTCCCGCGTTCAGGACTTTTAGCCGCCGATGCGGCGGGTCCGGCGCGCGATCGGCCGCTGTACCGGTGCACAGCTCCCCCCGCGGGCCGCCTCCCCCGGCCCGCGGGCCGTTCCCGACCTCCGACCGCGTCGGCACCCCCATGCCGTCCGGCAGCGGCCCGCGCCCGCCAGTCGCGCGGCAGCGCACGACCGCACCCGCACCCGCACCCCGACGAAAGAAGGAACCCCCACTCATGACCCGGACCAGAACCGCGATGCTCGCCGCCCTGACGCTGGTCGCCGGCGCCTCCGGCACGGCCCTCGCCGCCCACACCGCGACCGCCGGCGCGGCGGCCGCCGCCTGTACCGTCGACTACAAGGTGCAGAACGACTGGGGCAGTGGCTTCACCGCCGCCGTGACCGTCACCAACAACGGCGCCGCCACGTCCAGCTGGAAGCTGGGATGGACGTACGCCGGCAGCCAGAAGGTGACCAACGCCTGGAACGCGAAGGTCAGTCAGAGCGGTGCCGCCGTCACGGCCGCCAACGAGTCCTACAACGGCACGCTCGCCACCGGCGGTTCGGCGAGCTTCGGATTCCAGGGAACCTACAGCGGCAGCAACGCGATCCCGGCGACCTTCACCCTCAACGGCGTGACCTGCAACGTCGACGGCGGGCCGACCGACCCCACCGACCCGACCGACCCCACGGACCCGACCGACCCCACCGGACCGTCCGACCGGGTGGACAACCCCTACGCCGGCGCCAAGGGATACGTGAACCCGGAGTGGTCCGCGAAGGCGGCGGCCGAGCCCGGCGGCAGCCGGATCGCCAACCAGCCCACCGGCGTCTGGCTGGACCGGATCGCGGCCATCAACGGTGCCAACGGCGGCATGGGCCTGCGCGACCACCTCGACGAGGCGCTGAAGCAGAAGGGCTCCGGCGAGCTGTACGTCCAGCTCGTCATCTACAACCTGCCCGGACGCGACTGCTCGGCGCTCGCCTCCAACGGCGAGCTCGGCCCGACGGAGATCGACAAGTACAAGACGCAGTACATCGACCCGATCGCCGCGATCCTCGCCGACCCGAAGTACGCCTCGCTGCGGATCGTCACCACGGTCGAGATCGACTCCCTGCCGAACCTCGTCACCAACGTCTCGGGCCGGCCGACCGCCGTGCCCAACTGCGACGTGATGAAGGCCAACGGCAACTACCAGAAGGGCGTCGGCTACGCCCTCAACAAGCTCGGCGACATCGGCAACGTCTACAACTACATCGACGCCGGCCACCACGGCTGGCTCGGCTGGGACGACAACTTCGGCCCCTCCGCCGACATGTTCAAGACGGCCGCCACCACCGAGGGCGCGACCCTGAGCGACGTCCACGGCTTCATCGTCAACACCGCCAACTACAGCGCACTGAAGGAGGACCACTTCAAGATCACGGACAGTGTGAACGGCACGTCCGTGCGCCAGTCCAAGTGGGTCGACTGGAACCGCTACACCGACGAGCTCTCCTACGCCCAGGCCATGCGCGACAAGCTGGTGTCGATCGGGTTCGACAGCAAGATCGGCATGCTCATCGACACCTCCCGCAACGGCTGGGGCGGCACCCAGCGGCCCACCGGCCCCGGCGCCACGACCAGCGTCGACACCTACGTCAACGGCGGCCGCTACGACCGCCGCATCCACCTCGGCAACTGGTGCAACCAGTCCGGAGCCGGCCTCGGCGAACGGCCGAAGGCCAACCCCGAGCCGGGCATCGACGCCTACGTGTGGATGAAGCCGCCGGGGGAGTCGGACGGCGCGAGCAAGGAGATCCCGAACGACGAGGGCAAGGGCTTCGACCGGATGTGCGACCCGACATACACCGGCAACGCCCGCAACGGCAACAGCATGTCCGGCGCCCTTCCGGACGCCCCGATCTCCGGGCAGTGGTTCTCCGCACAGTTCCAGGAGCTGATGAAGAACGCCTACCCGCCCCTGTCGTGAGCGGGCCCGCGCGTAGGTAGACACCGTCGGGGTCCGGTCCGCCAGGACCGGACCCCGCACGGCCGCTTTGCGATTCCGGCAACGGAACTTGCCCCGGCGCGGCGAGTCGTCGCACCCTGACGGCCCCGCGATCGGAAGGCAGACCGGCATGGCGCACGACCACCAGCACGACCACGACCCTACGGGCGGCCACCACCACGAGCACGGTCACCACCACGCCGACCTCGACTGGGCCGCGATGGCCCCGGAACTGGAGGCGCAGGCGGAGCTGTACACCCCCCTGTACCGGCAGGCCATGAATTGGCTGGCCGGGGAGGTGACGGAACCGGGGCTGGTCGTCGACGTGGGCAGCGGGCCGGGCGTCGTGTCCTGCCTGATCGCCGACGCCTTCCCGGGCGCCCGGGTCGTCGCCGTCGACGGGGCCGGGCCGCTCCTGGACCGGGCCCGTGACCGGGCCGCCCGCCTCGGCGTCGCCGACCGGTTCGGCACCCTGACCGGTGACCTGCCGGGTGTACTGGACGAGCTCGGCCGTCCCGCCGACCTGCTGTGGGCGAGCCAGAGCCTGCACCACCTGGGCGACCAGCGCGCCGCCCTCGCCGCGCTCGCCGGACGTCTCGCCCCCGGCGGCACCCTGGCGATCCTGGAGGGCGGGCTGCCCGCCCGCTTCCTGCCGCGGGACCTCGGCGTCGGACGCCCGGGACTCCAGGCGCGGCTGCACGCCGCCGAGGAGGACGCGTTCGCCTCGATGCGCGAGAGCCTGCCGGACTCCGTGGCCGAGACCGAGGACTGGCCGGCGCTGCTGACCGCGGCGGGCCTGACGCACACCGGCACCCGCAGCTTCCTGCTGGACCTGCCCGCCCCCCTCGGCGACGAGGCCCGCGCCCACGTGACCGCCTCCCTGTCCCGGCAGCGCGAACGGTTCGCCGACGGGCTCGGCCCCGACGACCGGGCCACCCTGGACCGGCTCCTCGACCCCACCGACGAGGCGGGCGTGCACCGGCGGCCGGACGTCTTCGTCCTGCTGGCGCACACGGTCTACACGGCGGTGCGGCCGACGGTCCCGAGCGCATGACAAGGGGGGCCCGGTCCGCGCGGACCGGGCCCCCCTCCTCACGCTTGGTGCCCGAGCGGTCAGGCCATGTTGAACTGCGCCGGGTCCGGACCCAGGCGGCGGTCCTCGTTCAGCGCGCTGATCGCCGCGAGGTCCTCGGCGTCCAGTTCGAAGCCGAACACGTCGATGTTCTCCTTGATCCGCGACGGCGTCACGGACTTCGGGATCACCACGTTGCCGAGCTGGAGGTGCCAGCGCAGCACGACCTGGGCCGGGGTGCGGTCGTGCTTCTGGGCGATCGCCACGATGGCCGGGATCTCCAGGATGCCCTTGCCCGACCCGAGCGGGGACCACGCCTCGGTGGCGATGCCCTGCTTCGCGTGGACCTCGCGGGAGGCGTGCTGCTGGAGGTGCGGGTGCAGCTCGATCTGGTTGACGGCCGGGACGACCGACGTCTCGGCGATCAGCCGCTCCAGGTGCTCCGGCAGGAAGTTGGACACGCCGACGGCCCGGATCCGGCCGTCGGCGTGCAGCTTCTCGAACGCCCTGTACGTGTCGACGTAACGGTCCTTCGCCGGCACCGGCCAGTGGATCAGGTAGAGGTCCACGTACTCGAGGCCGAGCTTGTCCAGCGACGCGTCGAAGGCGCGCAGCGTGGAGTCGTACCCCTGTTCGCTGTTCCAGAGCTTGGTGGTGACGAAGAGGTCCTCGCGCGCGACGCCGGAGGCGGCGATGGCCTTGCCGGTGCCCTCTTCATTGCCGTAGATCGCCGCTGTGTCGATGCTGCGGTACCCGGCCTCCAGGGCCTGGGCGACGGCCGTCTCGGCCTCGTCGTCCGGCACCTGCCAGACGCCGAAGCCCAGCTGGGGCATCTCGACGCCGTTGTTCAGGGTGATCGGGGGGACCTTGCTGCTCACGAGCTCTTGATCCTTCGGTTGTGGTCAGGTGGTACTCCCATCGTCAACGATCACGGGGCGCCGTGCATTCCTGACCGCGGAACTCATGCCCGGTACAGGGCTTCGACCTCGGTGGAGTAGGCCTTCTCGATGGCCTTGCGCTTGAGTTTCAGCGACGGGGTCAGCAGCCCGTGCTCCTCGGTGAACGGCTGGGCCAGGATGCGGAAGGTGCGGATCGACTCGGCCTGGGACACCAGCGTGTTGGCCGCGACGACCGCGCGCCGCACCTCCGTCTCCAGGTCGGCGTCGTGCACCAGCTCGGCCGGGCTCATCCCGGGCTTGTTGCGCATCGTCAGCCAGTGGTCGACCGCGTCCTGGTCGAGGGTGATGAGGGCGGCGACGTAGGGACGGTCGTTGCCGACGACGATGCACTGGTTGACCAGCGGATGGTCCCGGACGCGCTCCTCCAGCAGGCCCGGCGAGACGCTCTTGCCGCCGGAGGTCACCAGGATCTCCTTCTTGCGGCCGGTGATGGTGAGGTAGCCGTCCTCGTCCAGCGACCCCAGGTCACCGGTGGCCAGCCAGCCGTCCTGGAGGGTCTCGTCGGTGGCCTTCGGGTTGTTGAGGTATCCCTGGAAGACGTTGCGGCCGCTCAGCCAGATCTCGCCGTCGTCCGCGATGTGCACCGAGACGCCCGGGATGGGGCGGCCGACCGTGCCGTAGCGGGTGAGCTCGGGCGGGTTGGCGGTGGCCGCGGCGGTGGACTCGGTCAGGCCGTAGCCCTCGTAGATCTGCACGCCCGCGCCCGCGAAGAACAGCCCGAGCCGCCGGTCCATCGCCGAGCCGCCCGACATGGCGTTGCGGATGCGTCCGCCCATCGCCGCGCGCACCTTGGTGTAGACGAGCTTGTCGAAGAGCTGGTGCTGCATGCGCAGGCCCGCCGAGGGGCCCGGGCCGATGCCCCAGGCCTTGGCCTCCACCGCCTCCGCGTACTTCACCGCCACGTCGACGGCCTTCTGGAAGGGGCCGGACCTCCCCTCCTTGTCGGCCTTGCGCCGGGCCGCGTGGAACACCTTCTCGAAGATGTAGGGCACGGCCAGGATGAACGTCGGCCGGAAGGCGGCCAGGTCGGGCAACAGCGCGGCGGCGTTCAGCTGCGGCTGGTGGCCGAAGCGGACCCGGCCCCGGATCGCCGCGACCTCCACCATCCGCCCGAAGACGTGGGCGAGCGGCAGGAACAGCAGGGTCGACGCCTCGTCGCCCTTCTTGGAGTGGAACACCGGCTCCCAGCGCTCGATGACGGTGTCCGCCTCGTACATCAGGTTGCCGTGCGAGATGACGCAGCCCTTGGGGCGGCCCGTGGTGCCCGAGGTGTAGATGACGGTGGCGACCGAGTCGGGCGTGACCGCCTGCCGGTGCCGGTGCACCACCTCGTCGTCGAGGTGCGCACCGGCGTCGTACAGCTGCTGGACGGCGCCGGAGTCGAGCTGCCACAGGCCGCGCAGGTGCGGCAGCCGGTCGATGACGGTGGCGATCGTCATCGCGTGGTCCTCGTGCTCCACGACCGCCGCCGTCACCTCGGCGTCGTACAGCATCCACAGGCACTGCTCGGCCGAGGACGTCGGGTAGACCGGCACCACCTGGGCACCGATCGTCCACAGGGCGAAGTCGAAGAGCGTCCACTCGTAGCGGGTGCGGGACATGATGGCGACCCGGTCGCCGAAACGGATGCCCTGCGCGAGCAGGCCCTTGGCCAGGGCCAGTACCTCGTCGCGGAACGCGCCGGCGGTCACGTCCCGCCACCGTCCGTCCTCGTCCTTGCGGCCCAGCGCGATGTGCTGCGGGTCGTCCTCGGCATGCCGGAAGACCACGTCGGCCAGACCGCCCACCGGTGGTGCCGACGCCGTCGGAGGGTTGGTGAACTCGCGCAAACCCGCTCCCCGCTCCTGGTGACGCCCCGCACGGCGCGGTGAAAGCTACCCCACCCGGAGCGGGGGCGGGAGGGCCGGCGAAAGCGGACCGGGCCCGTGTCCGCGCTGGTCAGTGAAGGAAAATGCGCTCACATGGGGAAGGGTCGGACACTTTCCTGACGGTTGCGCGTGATTCGGTGCCCTAATCTCCACCGAACCTGTACGCCTCGCTTACCGCCGGTACGGAGCCGTGGACGCCGCGGTCTCCTCCTTCAGCGCGGGCGCCCCGGATTCCGTCACACCTGCGTCCGGACGGCCGCGGTCCGCCCGGACCAGGACGAGCACCAGCACCCCGGCGAGAGCCGCGACCGCGCCCGCGGTCACCGCCGCCGCGTTCAGCCCCGAGGCGAAGGCGGCCCGCAGCGCGTGCTCTCCGAACGCCCCCCGCAGGGCGCCTGCCGCACCGCCCGCCAGACCGTGCGCCGCGTCCTGCGGCAGCGTGTCCGACATCCGCGAGGTCAGCACCGTGCCGAAGACGGCGATGCCCAGGGCGTAGCCGAGCTGCCGGAAGGTGTTGACCGCACCGCCCGCCATCCCGGACCGTTCCGGCTCCACCGCCGCCAGCGCCGCCCCCGAGATGCCCGGCGACACCAGCCCGGTCCCGACGCCCACCAGCAGCAGCCCCGGCACCAGCGCGGACGCGCCGGAGCCGGCGTCCAGGAACGCCATGCAGAACTGGCCCGCCGCGATCAGCAGCAGTCCGCCCCCGACGGTGAACCGCGCCGGCACCCCGTGCAGCAGCCGCCCGCCCGCCGCGGCCACCACGAACGACGCCAGCGACAGCCACAGGAACACCGCCCCGCCCCGCACCGGGCTCATCCCGAGCAGCGTCTGCAGCCATATCGAGGTGTACGCCATGACGCCGAAGGCCGCCGCGTTGAACGCGAGCGCGCCCAGCATCACACCCGAGAACGCGGGCCGCAGGAACAGCCTCGGGTCCAGCAGCGGATCGGCGACCCGCCGCTCCACCGCCACGAAGGCACCCAGCGCCACGGCCGCGAGACCGAAGGCGGCGAGGGTGCCGCCCTCCGTCCAGCCGTGCGACCCGGCCCGCACCGCCCCGTACGTCACCGCACCGGCGAACGCGGCGAAGACGGCCGTACCCGCCCAGTCCACGCGGCGCCCGCCCGGGGCCCGCGACTCCGGCACCACGCGCAGCGTCAGCCACACCGCCGCCACGCTCACCGGCAGGTTCACGTAGAAGATCCACCGCCAGCCGGGGCCGTCGGTGAGCAGCCCGCCCAGTACCGGGCCTACGGCCGCCGCGGCGCCGCTGACCGCGCCCCACACCCCGAGCGCCACCGACCTCCGCCGCCCCTGGTATACGGAGCCCAGCAGCGGCAGCGTCGTGGCGAACATCGCCGCCGCGCCCACTCCCTGCACGCCGCGCGCGGCGACCAGCATCCCCGGCCCGGTGGCGAGCCCGCACAGCAGCGACGCCGCCGCGAACAGCACCACGCCCGCCACGTGCACCCGGCGCCGCCCCAGCACGTCGGCCGCCGCCCCCAGCCCCAGCAGCAGCGCCGCCAGCGCCAGCGCGTATCCGTCCATCACCCACTGCAGATCGCTCAGCGACGCGTGCAGCCCCCGTGCCATGTCCGGCAGCGCGACGACCGCGATCGTCACGTCCAGCAGCAGCATGAACGTCCCGAGGCACACCGCCGTGAGCGGCCCCCATGTACGCATGTCCCGTCGTCCCCTCGTGTTCTCCGTGTACGTGTACCTCCGTACGATGAGCGCTGCCCGGCCGGACACGCCGGTGTACGGCCCGTTCGCGACGGAATCCGATGGGAGTACGCACCGTGAGGATGGAATCCGACGTCTTCGACGACCTCGACCTGCGGCTGCTCGACGCGCTGGAGGTCAACGGCCGCGCCTCCTTCAGCCGGATCGGCTCCGTGCTCGGCGTCTCGGACCAGACCGTCGCCCGCCGCTACCGCAGGCTGTGCGCCGAGGGCGGCCTGCGCGTGGTCGCCGTCCGTGACGCCGACCGTCTCGGCCAGGACCACTGGACGATGCGGCTGCGCTGTGTGCCCGACAGTGCCGTGGCCGTCGCGGACGCGCTCGCCAAACGCCCCGACACCAGCTGGATCGGGATCGCGGCGGGCGGCACGGAGATCGTCCTCGGCACCCGGCCGCGCAGCACCGGCGACCGCGATGACCTGTTGCTCGGCAAGCTGCCCCGCACCCCGCGCGTCCTGGAGGTCCGCGCCCACCAGGTGCTGCACCGCTTCTACGGCGGTCCGAACGGCTGGCTGCGCAAGTTCCGGGTGCTCGGCGACGAGGAGGTCGCCGCCCTGCGGCCCGATCCGGCGCCGCACGCCACGGGGCCCGCCCGCATCGACCCCGAGGACGAACCGCTGCTGGCGGTCCTGGAGCGCGACGGCCGCGCCGGCTACCCGGAGCTGCGGCGCGCCACCGGCCGTTCCGAGTCCGCCGTCAAGCGCCGCCTCGCCGCGCTGCTCGGATCCGGGGCCGTCTACATCGACGTGGAGTACCACTCCGAGATCCTCGGCTACCCGTTGGCCGCCTTCCTGTGGATCACCACCAGCCCGGCCGCGCTCCACCGGGTCGGCGAGGCGCTCGCCGCGCACGACGAGATCGCCCACGCCGCCGCGACGGCCGGCCCGTCCAACATCATCACCACCGCCGTCGTCCGCAGCACCGCCGACCTGTACGCCTACCTGAGCGGCCCGCTCGGCCGGCTGGAGGGCGTCCACCACGTGGAGGCGGCGCCGTTCCTGCGCCGGGTCAAGCAGCTCACCTACGCGAGGCCCGCCCGCTGAGTCCGGTGCAGCCGGTCGCCGCCCGCCAGGATCGCCGCCGCGAGGGCGTCCGCGGCGCCCTGCGCGGAGGGCCGGCGCCTTCCGTGCACCAGCACGAAGTCGACGTGGCCCAGCTCCGGCAGCCCGGCCCGGTCCGGCACCCGTACCAGGCCGGGCGGGACGAGGCCCCGCGAGTGCGCCATCACGCCGAGGCCCGCGCGGGCGGCCGCGATCAGCCCGTTGAGGCTGCCGCTGGTGCAGGCGACGTGCCACTCGCGGCCCTGCCGCTGCAGCGCGTCCAGCGCGAGCGCGCGGGTGATGCCGGGCGGCGGATAGACGATGAGCGGCACCGGACGGTCGGGATCGAGGCGCAGCCGCTCCGCGCCGATCCACACCAGCCGGTCGCGCCGGACCGGCTCGCCGCGCGGGTCCTCGGGGCGCCGCTTGGCCAGCACCAGGTCGAGCTTCCCGGCGGCCAGCTGTTCGTGGAGCGTGCCGGACAGTTCCACGGTCAGCTCCAGGTCGACCTCCGGGTGCTCCTGCCGGAAGCGCTCGAGGATCTCCGGCAGCCGGGTCAGCACGAAGTCCTCGGACGCCCCGAAGCGCAGCCGGCCGCGCAGCCGGGTGCCGGTGAAGAAGGCCGACGCCTGCTCGTGCACCTCCAGGATGCGGCGCGCGAAGCCGAGCATCGCCTCGCCGTCCTCGGTCAGCTCCACGGAGTGCGTGTCACGCGTGAACAGCTGCCGCCCGGTGGCGTCCTCCAGCCGCCGCACGTGCTGGCTCACGGTCGACTGGCGCAGCCCGAGCCGCCGCGCCGCCTGCGTGAAGCTCAGCGTCTGGGCCACGGTCAGGAAGGTCCGCAGCTGGGAGGGGTCGTACACGCCCCCCACCGTACCCGGTGATCGCTTCATGTGATGACAGTGAGAGCGGTGTACCGGATTCCCGATCGCCGCGCGGGGGAGCAGGATGGAACAGGGGCCGGTGGCTCCCGGAGCACGAAGAGAACGAGCAAGTGGAGCACTGTGAAACGCCTGCGACGGCCGCGCCGGATGCCGGTCGACCCCTACATCCTGCTGCTGCTCGGGACGGTGGGCCTCGCGGCGCTGCTGCCGGCCCGCGGGACGGGTGCCGATGTCGCCTCCGGAGCTGCCACGGCCGCGATCGCGTTCCTCTTCTTCCTGTACGGGGCTCGGCTGTCCACCCGTGAGGCGATGGACGGGCTTCGCCACTGGCGGCTCCACGTCACCGTGCTGGCCTGCACCTTCGTCGTCTTCCCGCTGCTGGGCCTCGCGGCCCGCGGACTCGTCCCGGCCCTCCTGAGCGACCCCCTCTACCAGGGGCTGCTCTTCCTCACCCTGGTCCCGTCCACGATCCAGTCGTCGATCGCCTTCACCTCCATCGCCCGCGGCAACGTGCCCGCCGCGATCTGCGCGGGCTCCTTCTCCTCGCTGGCGGGCATCGTGCTCACCCCGCTGCTGGCCGCGGCCCTGCTGGGCAAGAACAGCGGGGGAGGGTTCTCCGCCGACTCGCTGATCAGGATCGTGCTGCAGTTGCTGGTGCCGTTCGTCGCCGGTCAGGTGCTGCGCCGCTGGATCGGGGGGTTCGTCGCCCGGCACAAGAAGGTGCTCGGGCTGGTGGACCGCGGCTCGATCCTCCTCGTCGTGTACACCGCGTTCAGCGAGGGCATGGTGCAGGGCGTCTGGCACCAGGTGAGCCCGGCCCGGCTGGCCGGCCTGCTGGTCGTGGAGGCGGCGCTGCTCGCCGTGATGCTGCTGCTGACCTGGTACGGGGCGAGGGGGCTGGGCTTCGGCCGGGCCGACCGGATCGCGATCCAGTTCGCCGGCTCCAAGAAGTCCCTCGCCTCCGGCCTGCCCATGGCGAGCGTCCTGTTCGGCGCGCACGCCTCGCTCGCCGTGCTGCCGCTGATGCTCTTCCACCAGATGCAGCTGATGGTGTGCGCGGTCATCGCCAAGCGGCGGGCGCACGACCCCGAGGCGTCCGCCGCGGACGAGCCGGCCGAGGCGTCGCGGACGGCCGTCGGCACGGGCGGACGTTCCCGCTGAGCCGCGTCCCGGGGCAACGCGCCGGCGGACTCCTCAGGGGACGAGGACGACCTTCCCGAGGTTGCGGCGCGACGTGACGGCCTCGTGCGCCTTCGCCGCGTCCTCCAGCCCGAACCGTCCGTGCACGGCGGGCCGGAGTGTTCCCTCGGCGAACAGACGCCACAGTTCCCGGCGCCACTGTTCGTACAGCTCCGGCTGCTCGCGGGCGACGCGCGCCATCTGGAACCCCGTCACCGTCCGGGCGGCCACCAGCAGGTCGTACGCCCGGACGGTCCCGCCGCCCGAGCTGTACGCCACCAGCCGGCCGCCCGGGGCGAGGGCGGCGACGGCCGGGGTGAGCAGGTCGCCGCCCACCCCGTCGAGGACGTGGTCGACCGGCTCGCCCCAGTCGTCGTCGCCGTAGACGACGATCTCGTCGGCGCCGCGGGAGCGCACGAAGTCCGCCTTGGCCGGGTCGGAGACGGCACCCACGACGCGGGCCGCGCCGCGGGTCCGCGCGAGCCGCACGGCGAGCTGGCCGACCCCGCCGGCGGCGGCCGTCACGAGCACCGACTCGCCCGGCCGGGGCTGCGCGGCCGACAGGGCGCCGAGCGCCACCAGGCCGCTGCGGACCAGGGCGACCGCGTCGACGGCACCGGCCCCGTCGGGGACGGGTGAGGTCATCTCCTGGCGCAGGACGGCGAAGTCGGCATAGCCGTGCCCGAAGCAGAGACCGGTCACCCGGTCGCCCGCCCGGAAGCCGGTCACACCGTCGCCGGTGGCCACCACCTCCCCGGCGACCTCGCCGCCGAGCGGTATCGGCTCGGCCGCCTCGGTGACCTTGCGCACCACCGGCAGGGTGACGCCGACCGCCGCGCAGCGCACCAGCAGCTCACCTGGGCCCGGCTCGGGGACGGGGACGTGCTCGAGGAACAGCGGGCCGGCGGGGCGCGAGTAACGGACGCGGCGCATGCGGGACCTTCCCATGTCGTTGGTGGACCCAACGGTATGGGAAGGTCATGGGGAAGTCCAACGGTTTCGGCCGTGGCGGTTCGGCCGCGACGGCCGAAGGGTGCGGGTGGCGACGGCCGAGGGGTGTGGGTGGCCGCGTACCTCCCCGGTCAGCCGGACCGGCGCCCGCCGCCGTCGTCGTCCGGGTCGACGCCGGTGAAGGCGGAATCGTCCCTCGTGCCGCTGGGCCGGCCGGACCGGCCCGTGCTGCCGGTGTCCCGCATGCCCTTCTCCGGCTCGGCCGCGCGCTCCTCGCCCCGTCGGGTGCCGCTCTTCGCGACGTCACCGGGGGTCGGGGTGCGCTCCTGCGCCGACCGCTTCCGGCCCGGTCCCGGCGAGGGGGCGTGCTCCTCGGCGTGGAAGGACCGGCGGGCGCTGGGATTGTCCTGCTGCCGCGTCTCGTCGACGTCCGGGGACCAGCCGTGGTGCCCGGACTCCTCGTGCCGGCCGGTCTCGCGGCCGCGCGGTGATTTCGGTGACTTGCGCTCCTCCGGCATGTGCCGACCTGCCTGTCCGCTCGCGTGGAAAGGCACCTTCCCGTGCCCAGGACTTCTCAATTGTCCCACTCATCGGCTTTCGCGACATTTCGATCCGGGTGGGCCCGGAGGTGCCCGGCGGCCGGTGTCCCGCCCCGCCGCCGCGGCGGCCATGTGGCGACGGGTCTCACCCCTGAGGGTGACGTGCGGGATTCGTGTCGACGCTCTCGGTGCGGGATGCCCGACCATCGCAGGCAGCCGGTCACCTCGCGCCGCCGCCGGCGGCACCGTCCGAAGGGTCGCCATGCGCATTCCGCTCATCGCCGACGCCCGTCGGCTCGACCGCCCGAGCGTGCGCTACCGCGCGCGGTTCACCGCCGGGGTCACCCGACCGGCCGAGCGCGGGGCGGTCTCCCCGGCGGCGATCCGCGCGATCCGCGAGCGGGCCGTCGGGCGCCTGGACGCGGTCCCCCTCGCGCCGGGGTGGCGCCGTATCGCGCGGCGTGCCGGGCCTTCGATCGCGAGGGGACCGCGTCCGTCCGAACGGCCGCTTCGAGTGCGGTGGCCGCCGCGGTGGCCGATTCTGGGCAGCATCACGGGCCTGTCGGTCCGGTCTGTCGTATTCCTCCCCTGGAGGCAGTGATGAACGCAGCAATCCCGGCCACGAGCGCCGAGCCGGAGGCCTCCGGCGCTCCCGGCACGGACGAGAAGCCGATCCACATCCTCTGGATCAACGCCGGGCTGAGTTGCGACGGCGACTCGGTCGCCCTGACGGCCGCGATGCAGCCCAGCATCGAGGAGATCGCCCTCGGGGTGCTGCCGGGCCTGCCGAAGATCGCCGTCCACTGGCCGCTCATCGACTTCGAGTGCGGGCCGGTCGGCGGGGCGGACACCTTCATCGAGTGGTTCTTCAAGGGCGAGCGCGGCGAGATCGACCCCTTCGTCCTGGTGGTCGAGGGATCCATCCCGAACGAGGCGATCAAGCAGGAGGGGTACTGGTGCGGCTTCGGCGACAACCCGGAGACCGGCCAGCCCATCACCACCAGTGAGTGGATCGACCGGCTCGCCCCCAAGGCGCTGGCGGTCGTGGCGATCGGCACCTGTGCCACGTACGGCGGCATCCACGCCATGGCCGGGAACCCCACCGGCGCGATGGGAGTGCCCGACTACCTGGGCTGGGACTGGAAGTCGCAGGCGGGCATCCCGATCGTCTGCGTACCGGGCTGCCCCATCCAGCCCGACAACTTCGCCGAGACCCTGACCTACCTGCTCTACCAGGCCGCCGGGTCGGCGCCGATGATCCCGCTGGACGACAAGCTCCGCCCGAGCTGGCTGTTCGGCGCGACCGTGCACGAGGGATGCGACCGGGCCGGCTACTACGAGCAGGGCCAGTTCGCCACCTCGTACGACTCGCCCAAGTGCTCGGTGAAACTGGGCTGCTGGGGACCGGTCGTGAAGTGCAACGTGACCAAGCGCGGCTGGATGAACGGCATCGGAGGCTGCCCGAACGTGGGCGGCATCTGCATCGCCTGCACCATGCCCGGATTCCCCGACAAGTTCATGCCGTTCATGGACGAGCCGCCCGGCGGCAAGTTCTCCAGCACCGCCAGCGGTGCCTACGGCGCGGTCATCCGCAGGCTGCGGACCATCACGGCCAGAACAGTGGACAAGGAGCCCAAGTGGCGGCACACCGGCCGGGAGATCACCACCGGCTACCGGCCCCCCTGGTGACCGCCGCCGCGCCCGCTCCACCGGCCCGCCGAGGCGCCGGCCGACGACCAGCTCACCGACCCGACCCGACCGAAGGGCAGCACAGACACGATGGCGACCTCGACGACGACCGGTGACGGCACCGGCCTGGTGGAGATGGCGTGGGACCCGATCACCCGGATCGTGGGCAGCCTCGGCATCCACACGAAGATCGACTTCAAGCAGAAGAAGGTCGCCGAGTGCTACAGCACCTCGTCGGTCTTCCGCGGCTACAGCGTCTTCATGCGCGGCAAGGACCCACGTGACGCGCATTTCATCACCAGCCGCATCTGCGGCATCTGCGGCGACAACCACGCCACCTGCTCGGTGTACGCGCAGAACATGGCGTACGGCGTGAAGCCGCCCCACCTGGGCGAATGGATCATCAACCTCGGCGAGGCCGCCGAGTACATGTTCGACCACAACATCTTCCAGGAGAACCTGGTCGGGGTCGACTACTGCGAGAAGATGGTCCGCGAGACCAACCCCGGCGTGCTGGAACTCGCCGAACGCACCGAGGCGCCGCACGCCGCGGAGCACGGCTACCGCACCATCGCCGACATCATGCGCTCGCTCAACCCGCTGGAGGGCGAGTTCTACCGCGAGGCGCTCCAGGTCAGCCGCTACACCCGCGAGATGTTCTGCCTGATGGAGGGCCGCCACGTGCACCCCTCCACGCTCTACCCGGGCGGCGTCGGCACCATCGGCTCGGTCCAGCTCTTCACCGACTACATGTCCCGGCTCATGCGCTACGTCGAGTTCATGAAACGGGTCGTGCCGCTCCACGACGACCTCTTCGACTTCTTCTACGAGGCCCTGCCCGGCTACGAGGAGGTCGGCCGCCGACGGGTGCTGCTCGGCTGCTGGGGCGCGCTCAACGACCCCGAGTACTGCGACTTCACCTACGCCAACATGTCGGACTGGGGACGGCGCATGTTCGTCACCCCGGGCGTGATCGTGGACGGCAAGCTCGTCACCAACGACCTCACCGAGATCAACCTCGGCATCCGCATCCTGCTCGGCAGCTCGTACTACGAGGACTGGGAGGGCCAGGAGCAGTTCGTCACGCACGACCCGCTCGGCAACCCGGTCGACCCGCGCCACCCGTGGAACCAGCACACCATCCCGGCACCGCAGAAGCGGAACTTCGACGACAAGTACAGCTGGGTCATGTCACCGCGCTGGTTCGACGGCAAGGAACACCTCCCGCTCGACACCGGCGGCGGTCCCATCGCCCGGCTGTGGTCCACTGCCCTGTCCGGGCTCGTCGACATCGGCTACGTCAAGGCCACCGGCCACAGCGTCGTCATCAACCTCCCGCGCACGCTCACCAAGCCGGAGACCACCTTCGAGTGGAAGATCCCGAAGTGGAGCAACGCGCTGGAGCGCAACCGCGCCCGGACCTACTTCCAGGCCTACTCGGCCGCCGTCGCCCTGCACTGCGCCGAGATGGGCCTCGCCGAGGTACGCGCCGGACGCACCCAGACCTGGGAGAAGTTCGAGGTGCCCGACGAGTCCATCGGCGTCGGCTTCACCGAGGCGGTGCGCGGCGTGCTCTCCCACCACATGGTCATCCGGGACGGGAAGATCGCCAACTACCACCCGTACCCGCCGACCCCGTGGAACGCGTCCACCCGCGACACCTACGGCACCCCCGGCCCGTACGAGGACGCCGTGCAGAACACCCCGATCTTCGAGGAGAACACGCCGGAGAACTTCAAGGGCATCGACATCATGCGCGCCGTACGCAGCTTCGACCCCTGCCTGCCCTGCGGCGTCCACATGTACGTCGGCGACGGCAGGACGGTGAAGTCCATGCACGTGCCCACCGGACTGAGCGGCCTGGCCGGATGAGCCGCGGGACCGACGCGGAGACGGCGGGACGCCGGGTCGAGGAGATCCTGGACCGGCTCGCCGCCTCCGGCGACCGTGCGGCGTGCGAGGCCGCCGACGAACTGGTGCGCGTCCTCATGGAGTTCTACGGCGCCGGGCTGGCCCGCGCCGTGGACCTGTTCGGCCGCGACCGCCGTGCGCCGGCGGGGGACGCCCTGGACGCCCTCCTCGGCGACGAACTCGTGGCCGGCCTGCTGGTACTGCACGGGCTGCACCCCGACGACACCCCCACCCGCATCGCCCGGGCCCTCGGGGACCTGCCGCAGCCCCTGGAGAGCACCGGCTTCGACCCGGCGACGGGCGAGCTGCGACTGCGCCGGACCGGCTCCGCGGGCTGCGGGTGCGGCGACAGCCGGGAGGCCGTCGAGGAAGCGGCACGCGACGCGCTCGCCTGCCTCGCCCCGGAGGTCACGGCCGTGGTGCTGGAGGAGGCGGTACGGGAACCGGTCCTGCTCCAGATCGGGCCGGGCCCCGCGCACCCGGCCGGCACGAGCGGCGGCCCGTCGGCCGCCACGGCCCCGTGAGCACGCGGCCGCCCGGGCCGGAACGGGCCGGACAGCGCCCCGCACCCCGGGGACTGGCCCGCTTCACCACGCCCCGGGGGCCCCGCGAGGAGCGCTGCGAACTGTGCTCGGCACCGTTGGCCGGCGACCGGCACCGGCACCTCGTCGACACCGAGAAGCGGGCGCTGGCCTGCTCCTGCGGACCCTGCGCTCAGTTGCTGGACCGCCCGGGCGCAGCGGCGGGCCGCTTCCGCACCGTTCCCGGACGCTACCTGAGCGACCCCGCGCACCGCATCGACGAGCAGGCCTGGGAACGCCTGCGCATCCCCGTCGGCGTCGCGTTCTTCTTCCACAACTCCGCGCTCGACCGGCCGGTCGCCCTCTACCCGAGCCCGGCCGGCGCGACCGAGAGCGAACTGGAGCCCGAGACGTGGCGGTCGGTCCTGGCGGCCTCCTCGCTGGCCGGGCTCCTCGAACCCGACGTCGAGGCACTGCTGCTGCGCCGCCACCAGGGCCGCGTCGAGTGCCACCTCGTACCGATCGACGTCTGCTACGAACTGGTGGGCCGCATGCGACTGCGCTGGCAGGGCTTCGACGGGGGCGCGGAGGCGCGCGCCGACCTGGACGCCTTCTTCGCCGAGGTCCGGGACCGGGCCCGCGAGCCCCGGGGGAGCCGATCGTGACCGACTTCGCCTTCACCTGCACCGGGGTGCGCGCCGACCCGTACGCGGCCGGACCCACCCTCGTCTTCCGGCTGCGTGTCACCGCCTCCCCGGGCACCCGCGTGCACGCGCTGGCGCTGCGCTGCCAGATCCGCATCGAACCCGCGCGCCGGGGCTACGCCGACGGTGAGGCCCGGGCGCTGACCGACCTGTTCGGGGAGCGGTCCCGCTGGGGCAGCAGCCTCAAGCCCGTGCAGTTCGCCCAGGTCCCGGTGATGGTCCAGGGCTTCACCGGCGAGACCGAGACCGACGTGGTGGTGCCCTGCACCTACGACATGGACATCGCCTCCGCCCGGTACTTCCACGCCCTGGAGGAGGGCGAGGTGCCGCTGCTCATGCTGTTCTCCGGCACCGCCTTCACCGGTGCCGGCGGCTTCCACGTGGAGCCGGTCCCCTGGGACCGGGAGGCCACGTGCCGGATGCCGGTGAAGACCTGGCGGGAGATGGTCGAGCAGCACTTCCCGGGCTCGGGCTGGGTGCGGCTGCCGAACGACACCCTGGACGCGCTGCTCGCCCACCGGTCCCGGAAGGCGCTGCCCTCGTGGCAGGCGACCGTCGAGGACCTGCTGCGGGCGGCCGGGGAGAGAACACCGTGACGACACCGACGACACCGACGACCCCCGCGACACCGACGACCCCCGCGACCCGGGCTAGGACGACGACGCCGGACTTCGCCCCGGCGACCGAGGCCCGCATGGCCGTCGCCCGCCACGTGGCCGACACCGTGCTGTTCGAGGGGTACGTGCTCTACCCGTACCGGGCCTCGGCCACCAAGAACCGGCTGCGCTGGCAGTTCGGAGTCCTCGTGCCCCCGTCCTGGACCGCGGTCGCCGAGGAGCACGACTTCCAGCGCACCGAGCTGCTGATGGAACCCCGGCGGGGGGCGGCCCTCGCCGTCGAGACGCGCTTCCTGCACGCCGGTCGGCGCACCGTCCAGCGGGCGCTGCCGGACGGCGGCTTCGAGACGGTGCCCGAACTGCGCCTGGACGACCGGGTGCTGGTCCCGTGGGACGAGGGCCACGAGGAGCAGGTGCGGCTCACCGTCGCCGTCGACGAGCTGGCCGGCACGGGCGTCGTCGTGCCCTTCACCCGGCCGGCCGCCGAGACCACCGAGCCGGTCACGGACGAGGCCGGACGGGTCGTGGGCCGGCTGGTGCGCCGCCGGGAGGAGATCAGCGGCGTGCTGCGGATCGCCGCGGGCGACCTGGACGGCCCGTACACCACGCGACGGCTGAGCGTGGTCGTGGAGAACACCAGCGACTGGACGCCCGCCGAGGACGCCGGCCGTGACGCCGCCCTGTCCCGCTCCCTGGTCGCCGCGCACACGCTGCTGTGCCTGGACGCCGGGCGGTTCCTGTCGCTGACGGACCCGCCGGAGTGGGCCGGCGGCGAGGTGGCCCGCTGCCGCAACCTGCACACCTGGCCCGTGCCGGCCGGCGAACCGGGCACCGAGGACCTGGTGCTCTCCTCGCCGATCATCCTGGAGGACCATCCGTCCATCGCCCCCGAGAGCCCCGGTGCCCTGTACGACGCCACGGAGATCGACGAGATCCTCGCGCTGCGCACGGCCGCCCTCACCGACGAGGAGAAGCGCGAGGCCCGGGGCACGGACGACCGGGCCGCCGCGGTGATCGACCTCGCCGACTCCCTGCCCGCGGAGGTGCTGGAACGCCTGCACGGCGCGGTACGCGGCCTGCGCGAGGTCACCACGTCCGGGACGCCCCGTACGCCGGCACCGGCGGCCGGCATGCCGGACCTCGGCCCGGCCGCCCCGTGGGCCGGCGCGGGGGGAGCGGACGGCGCCCCGCGGCCGGACACCCCGTGGTGGGACCCGGGTGCGGACGCCTCCGTGGACCCCGCCCACGACCACGTCCTGGTCGGCGGCCGGCCGGTGCGGGCGGGCAGCCGCGTGGTCCTGCGGCCCCGGCTGCGGCACACCGACGCCCAGGACCTGTTCCTCGACGGCCGCCGCGCCCTGGTCGAGGCGGTCCTGCACGATGTGGACGGGGGCGTGCACATCGCGGTCACCGTCGAGGACGACCCGGGCGCCGACATCCGCCGCGAACAGGGCCGTTACCTCTACTTCCAGCCCGACGAGGTCGACGTCGCCGACCCGGGGGAGGCCTCGTGACCGCCGCGCCGGCACCGTCCCGCCCGCACACCCTGGTCGCCGGGGTGGGCAACGTCTTCCTCGGCGACGACGGCTTCGGTGTCGAGGCCGTCCGTCTCCTGGCCGGACAGGACCTGCCCGCGGGCGTCGAGGTCACCGACACCGGTATCCGGGGCGTCCACCTGGCCTACCAGCTCCTCGACGGCTACGACACGCTGATCCTGCTGGACGCGACGGCACGGGGCGGACCGCCGGGATCGCTCTACCTGATCGAGGCGCCGGAACCCGGCACCGGGCCGGCACCCGCCGGCACCGCCCTGGACGGGCACCGGATGTCGCCGGACGCCGTACTGGCACTGCTGGGCACCCTGTGCGCGGGCACGGGCGCCCGGCCCCCGCGGCGCGTCCTGGTGGTGGGCTGCGAACCCGGCACCGTCGAGGAGGGCATCGGCCTCAGCCCGCCCGTGGCCGCCGCGGTGCCCGACGCGGTGCGCATGGTCGGCGAACTGGTCCGCGACGCGGCCGTCGTCTGACGGCGAAGCAGGAAGCCCGAAGAGCCCCCGAACCCCACCACCCCCAACGGAGACCCCCATGAACAAGCAGCTCGTCGGTGGTGCCGCCGCCACCGTCACCGCCACCGCCCTGACGGCCTTCGTCGCCGCCTTCTGGCCCGACATCCGGCGCTACCTGCGCATCCGCAGGATGTGACGCCGGCACGGTCGCGCCTGCACCGAACGGGCTATGCGCCCGGCGTGCCGGGCGGCCCGGCGCTCCGGGGCCCCCTTGAATGAGCCGCGAGACACATCCCCGGGCCGGACGGAGTGGCGATGCACGAGATGTCCGTCGCCCTGTCGGTCGTGGACCAGGTCGAGCGGGCCGCACGGTCCCGGGGCGCGCACGGCGTCCGTCACGTGCGCGTCGACATCGGCGAACTGGCCGGCGTGGTCCCCGACGCGCTCGGTTTCTGCTTCGAACTCGCCTGCGCCGGAACGGTCCTGGAGGGCTGCGAACTCCTCACCCGCCCGGTCCCCGGCCGGGCGTCCTGCGAGCCGTGCGGGCGGGACTGGGAGACGGGAATGCCCCCCGACATGGTGTGCTCCCGCTGCCGCGGGGCCGCCACCGAACTGCTGACGGGCCGCGAACTGGCCATCACCGAAGTGCGCTGGGCCGACGAGCCCTCGGCGCACCGCACCGCCACCGCACCCCGAACAGAGGAGAACTGACGATGTGCCGCACAGTCGACCTCCGGCAGGCCGTACTGGCCAAGAACACGATGGCGGCAGGCATCCTGCGCGCCGAACTGACGGCCCGCGGCACGACGGTGATCAACCTCCTGTCCAGTCCGGGCAGCGGCAAGACGGCCCTGCTGGAGCGCGAGCTGCGGCTGGCCCGGGAGAGGGACGTCGCCGTCGCGGCCCTCACCGCGGACCTCGCCACCGAGAACGACGCCACCCGGCTGGCCCGCTCGGGAGCGCCCGTCAAGCAGGTGCTGACCGACGGGCTGTGCCATCTGGAGGCGGACATGCTCGCCGGGCACCTGCACGACTGGTTGCCCGACGACACCCGCCTGCTGTTCGTGGAGAACGTCGGCAACCTCGTCTGCCCGGCCTCCTACGACCTGGGCGAGTCGCTCCGGGTCGTCCTCGCCTCCGTCACCGAGGGGGAGGACAAGCCGCTCAAGTACCCCACCGCGTTCGGCCTGGCCCAGCTCGTGATCGTCACCAAGTCCGACCTGGCCGCACCGGCCGAGTTCGACGAGGCGGCCTTCCGCGCCCACGTGCAGCGGGTCAACCCGGGCGTGGAGGTCGTCCTCACCTCCGTCCGCACCGGCGAGGGCGCCGGTGTCCTCGTCGACCGGGCGCTCGCGGCGGCCGGGGGACACGCCGTGCACGCGCCGGTGATGGCCAGGGCGCACGCGTGAGCACCGCCCCGGACGCCGGCGCGCCACCACGCCCCGCCGGGTCCGCACGTCGCGCCCGTGTCGTCGTCCGGGGCGTGGTGCAGGGCGTCGGTTTCCGCCCGTTCGTGTACGGGCTCGCCACCGAACTCGGCCTCGCCGGACACGTGACCAACACCGGCGACGGCGTCGTGGCGGAGGTCGAGGGCCCGGCGACGGCCGTCGACCTGTTCCGCGCCCGCCTCGGGCCCGGCGCACCGCCCCTCGCGGTCGTGGAGTCGGTGGAGACGTCCGAGCTTCCCGGTCACCGGCGACAGCGGCTTCCGCATCGTCCCCTCCCGGGCCGGCGACCGGGTCCGCACGCTCGTGGCACCCGACACCGCGACCTGCCACGACTGCCTGGCCGAACTCGCGGACCCCACCGACCGGCGCCACCGGCACCCCTTCATCACCTGCACTCACTGCGGCCCCCGCTTCACCATCGTCACCGGCCTGCCGTACGACCGCGCCCACACCACGATGGCGGGCTTCCCTCTGTGCCCGGACTGCGCCCGCGAGTACGACGACCCCGCCGACCGGCGCTTTCACGCCCAGCCCGTCGCCTGCCCCGCGTGCGGACCGCGCCTGCGTCTCGTCACGGCGGCCGGCACCGACGCCACCGGCCCGGCCGGCACCGACCCCGTGGCCGCCGCCCGCGCGCTGCTCGCCGCGGGTGCCGTCCTCGCCGTCAAGGGCATCGGCGGCTACCACCTGGCCTGCGACGCCACGCGTGCCGGGACGGTCGCCGAGCTGCGCCGTCGCAAGGCCCGCGGCGACAAGCCGTTCGCGGTGATGGCCCGGGACGTCCCCGACGTCGAGCACCTCGTCCACCTCGGCCCGCTCGAGCGCGAGCTGCTCACCGGGCGGGTGCGGCCCGTCGTCCTGATGCGCCGGCGCGCCGGCGTCCGGCCCGCCCCCGGCCTCCCCGTGCCCGCCCGCGCCGTCGCGCCGGGCAGCCCCGACCTCGGCGTCATGCTGCCGTACACGCCCGTCCACCATCTGCTGCTCGGCACGGACGGTCCGGACGGCCGCACGGACGCACCCCGGCTGCTGGTCATGACGAGCGGGAACCGCTCCGGCGAACCCATCGTCACGGACGACGAAGAAGCCGTGGAGCGCCTGGCCGGGCTGGCCGACGCCTGGCTCACGCACGACCGCCCGATCCACGTGCCGTGCGACGACTCCGTGGTCCGCGTCTGCGACGGCGAGCCGCTGATGCTGCGCCGCTCCCGCGGCCACGCCCCGCTGCCCGTCGCACTGCCCGCCCCGGTGTCCCCGGCGCTGGCGGTCGGCGGCGACCTGAAGAACGTCTTCGCCCTCGCGCAGGGCGACCGGGCCTGGCTCTCCGCCCACATCGGCGACATGGACGACCTCGCCACCCAACAGGCCTTCGGCCGGGCCGAACGCCAACTGGAGACCGTCACCGGCGTACGCCCGTCGCTGCTGGTGACCGACACCCACCCGGCCTACCGGTCGGCCGACTGGGCGCGGCGGCACGCCGGGGGCCGCGCCGTGCTCCGCGTGCAGCACCACCACGCGCACATCGCCTCGGTCATGGCCGAACGGGGCCTGCCGGACGGCACCCGGGTGATCGGGGTCGCCTTCGACGGCACCGGGCACGGGGACGACGGCGCGGTCTGGGGCGGTGAGTTCCTGCTCGCGGACTACGACGGATACCACCGCTTCGCGCACCTGGCCGAGGTGCCGCTGCCCGGGGGCGACGCGGCGGTGCGGCGGCCGTACCGCATGGCGCTGGCGCACCTGCACGCGGCCGGTCTCGGCCACGACCCCGCCCTGCCGTGCACCGCCGCCTGCCCGCCCGCCGAACTCGCGGTGCTGACACGCCAGCTGGAGAGCGGCCTGAACTGCGTCCCCACCACCAGCATGGGCCGGCTCTTCGACGCCGTCTCGTCGCTGGCGGGGGTCTGCCACCACGCGGGGTACGAGGCGCAGGCCGCGATCGAGCTGGAGGCGGCGGCGGTGTCCGCGGGGGACGGCGCGGACGACGACCCGCGCTACGCCTTCGGCCTCGGCGGAGAGCGGTCCGGCGGCGCCCCGCTGACCGCCGATCCCGCGCCCCTGCTGGCCGCCGTCGCCTCGGACGTGCGCGACGGGACCGCCACGGCCCTGATCGCGCTCCGGTTCCACCACGCCGTCACCCGCATGGTGCGGACGGTGTGCGGCGCGGCCCGCGAGGCGACCGGCCTGCGGACGGTGGCACTGAGCGGCGGCGTGTTCGCCAACACGCTGCTCTCCGAGTCCTGCGCCCGCGGACTGCGCGCGGACGGCTTCACCGTGCTGCGCCATCGCGACGTCCCGCCCAACGACGGCGGACTGGCCCTCGGTCAGCTCGTCGTGGCCGCCCGTACGGGAGTCCGGAGCGGATGACCGGAGCGGGCCCGCCGCTCGACGAGCGACGCGACAAGTGAGGAGACACGCATGTGCCTGGCGGTACCCGGCAGAGTGCTGGGCGTGGAGGAACGGGACGGCACCCGAATGGCCACCGTCGACTTCGGCGGCGTGGTCAAGGAGGTGTGCCTGGAGTACCTGCCCGACCTGCAGGTCGGTGAGTACACCATCGTCCACGTCGGTTTCGCCCTGCAGCGGCTCGACGAGGAGTCGGCCCGCAGGACGCTGGAGCTGTTCGAGAACCTCGGCATGCTCCAGGAGGAGTTCGGTGACCCGTGGGAGCAGGCGGCACGGGCCGAGGGCGGCGAGGACATCGCCGGGGAGGTGCGACGGTGAAGTACATCGACGAGTTCCAGGACCCCGAGCTGGCGGCGCGCCTGCTCGACGACATCAGGGCCACGGTGACCCGGCCGTGGGCGCTCATGGAGGTGTGCGGCGGCCAGACCCACACCATCATCAGGCACGGCATCGACCAGCTCCTGCCCGACGAGGTGGAGTTGATCCACGGTCCGGGCTGCCCGGTGTGCGTGACCCCGCTGGAGGTCATCGACAAGGCACTGGAGATCGCCTCCCGGCCCGGCGTGATCTTCTGCTCGTTCGGTGACATGCTCCGGGTACCGGGCACGGGCCGCGACCTGTTCCAGGTCCGCGGGGCGGGCGGCGACGTCCGCGTGGTCTACTCCCCGCTCGACGCGCTGCGCATCGCCGAGGACAACCCCGACCGCGAGGTCGTCTTCTTCGGCATCGGCTTCGAGACCACCGCCCCGCCCAACGCCATGACCGTCCACCAGGCCCGCAGACGCGGCATCCGCAACTTCAGCCTGCTGGTCTCGCACGTGCGGGTACCACCCGCGATCGAGGCCGTCATGCAGTCGCCGGACTGCCGGGTCCAGGGCTTCCTGGCCGCCGGGCACGTGTGCAGCGTCATGGGAACCGACGAGTACCCGGCGCTCGCCGAGCGGTTCGGGGTGCCCATCGTGGTGACGGGCTTCGAGCCGCTGGACATCCTGGAAGGCGTACGGCGGACCGTGCGGCAGCTGGAGCGCGGCGAGCACACGGTCGACAACGCCTATCCGCGGGCCGTCCGGCCCGAGGGGAACCCGGCCGCGCGGGCGATGCTGGACGACGTCTTCGAGGTCACCGACCGCGCCTGGCGCGGCATCGGGGTCATCCCGGCCAGCGGCTGGCGCCTGTCCGACCGCTACCGGGACCACGACGCGGAGTACCGGTTCGACGTCGGCGACATCGCCACGCGCGAGCCCGCCGAGTGCCGCAGCGGTGAGGTCCTGCAGGGGCTGCTCAAGCCGCACGAGTGCGAGGCCTTCGGGACCACGTGCACCCCGCGCACACCGCTGGGAGCCACCATGGTCTCCAGCGAGGGCGCGTGCGCCGCGTACTACCTGTACCGCCGGCTGGATCTGCCGGCCCGCCCGGCGACTGCACCGGCCGTCGCCGCGCCCGCCGTGACCCTGGAGGACAGCTCCGTTGTCTGACACCACCGCAGCACCGGACATGCTCTCCTGGACCTGCCCGGCGCCCCTGCGCGACGGTCCGCGCGTGGTGATGGGCCACGGCGGTGGCGGCACCCTGTCCGCCGAGCTCATCGAACAGATCGTGCTGCCCGCGGTCGACGGCCCGGCGCGGGCGCCGCTGAACGACTCCGCCGTGGTCGAGCTCGGCGGGGCGCGGCTCGCCTTCTCGACCGACTCCTTCGTGGTCCGGCCGCTGTTCTTCCCCGGCGGCAGCATCGGCGACCTCGCCGTCAACGGCACGGTCAACGACCTCGCGATGAGCGGAGCCCGCGCCGCCTACCTCTCCTGCGGCCTGATCCTGGAGGAGGGCGTCGAGATCGACACCGTCGCCCGGGTGTCCGAGGCGCTCGGGGCCGCCGCCCGGGCCGCCGGGGTGCGGGTGGTCACCGGCGACACCAAGGTGGTGGAGGCCGGGCACGGCGACGGCGTCTACATCAACACCTCGGGCATCGGCCTGGTGCCGGCCGGTGTCGACCTGCGCCCGGGACGGGTCGTCCCCGGCGACGTGATCCTGGTCAACGGCGCCATCGGCGTGCACGGCGTGGCCATCATGAGCGAGCGCGAGAACCTGCGGTTCGAGGCCGACGTGACGAGCGACTGCGCGGCGCTGGGCGGGCTCGTCGAGGCGATGCTGTCCGCCTGCCCGGACCTGCACGCGCTGCGCGACCCCACCCGCGGCGGTCTGGCCGCCTCGCTCAACGAGATCGCCGCGGCCTCGGGGACCGGCATCGTCGTGCGGGAGCGCGCCGTACCCGTGCCGCCCCCCGTGGCCGGCGCCTGCGCCATGCTGGGGCTGGACCCGATGTACGTGGCCAACGAGGGCAAGCTCGTCGCCTTCGCCCCCCGGGAGCACGCGGACGCGGTCCTCGCCGCCATGCGGGCCCACCCTCTGGGGGCCGAGGCGGTGATCATCGGCGAGGTCGTCGCGGACCACCCGGGCATGGTCGTCGCCCGCACCGGGCTGGGCGGCACGCGGGTGGTGGACATGCCGCTCGGGGAGCAGCTGCCGCGGATCTGCTGACCGGCCCGCGGACTCGCGGCGGGCGGGGCCGGGTGCGGCGCGTCAGCCCGCCCGGCCGCGTCTGCCGGGCCGCGTGTCGAGGGTCCAGGTGTGGGTGCAGCCGGGGCACTGGAGGTGCACCCGCGGACCCTCGTTGGCTATGAGGTAGCGCCAGTGGACGGCGCAGTTCCGCTGTGCGGCGCACGTGGCGCAGCCGCGCGCGTCGTCGCAGCGGGGACAGGGGACCCAGGCCCGGCGGGCCCGGTCGGCCTGGGGGTCAATGGGCAGCCGCATCGCCCGTCTCCCCTTCCCCTCCCGGCAGCACACCGGCCGCCACGAGCATCGCGTGCGTCCGCCGCTGCTCCGCGTCCAGTCCGGAGTAGAGCAGGGCGTGGGCCTCCTGCTCGGACCGCAGCGCGGCCACCGGGTCCCAGCCGGGGCCGAGCGCGGCCACCACCTCCGCCCGGCGCCTAGTCTCCTCCAGGGAGAGGTCGAGTTCGAAGGGGTGGAGTCGCGGGGCGGGGTCGGCAGGCATGACGGGCGGCTTTCGCGGGGGGACGTGCTGGCCCAGCCACTCCTACCAGAGCGTGAAGGCGGGGGGAAAGGCGATGTGAGCGACCCCATCACCGGCGTCCGGCGCCCCACGGCACGCTGCATAGGCTGGCCCCATGGCCGACGCTCCGCTTCCCGAGATCCGCTCCCTCCCCAGCTGGCAGCTCGGGCGGGCCGCCGCTCGCGGCCGGGCCCTGGTGGCCGGGGCGCTGGCCGCGGAGGGGCTGAGGATGTGGCACCACGTGGTGCTCTCCGCCGTCCGTGACCTCGCCCCCGTCGCCCAGGCCGACCTCGGCCGCGCCATCGGGCTCGACCCGAAGGACCTGGTCGGCGTCCTCAACGACCTCCAGGCGGCGAAGCTGGTCGTCCGCGCGCCGGACCCGGACGACCGCCGCAAGAACGCGGTGTCCCTCACGGAGGAGGGCGGGCGGGTGCTCACACGGTGCGAGAAGGCGGCACGCGAGGCCAACGACGAACTGCTCGCGCCGCTCACCCCGGAGGAGCGCACGCAGTTGACCGACCTGGTCCGCCGGGTCGCCGCTCTCGACGCCGACGGATGACGACGGGGAGACGGGTCAGCCCCGGGCGGCCGCGGCCTCCAGGGCGACGCGGTCCTCGCCCGCGTACACGTTCATGGAGGAGCCCCGCAGGAAGCCCACCAGCGTCAGCCCGGTCTCGGTCGCCAGGTCCACCGCCAGCGAGGACGGCGCCGACACCGCCGCGAGCACCGGGATGCCCGCCATCACGGCCTTCTGCGCCAGCTCGAAGGAGGCCCGGCCCGACACCAGCAGCACGGACCGGGACAGCGGCAGGCCGCCGTTCTGCAGGGCCCGGCCGACCAGTTTGTCGACCGCGTTGTGCCGGCCCACGTCCTCCCGTACGTCCACCAGTTCGCCGTCCGCGGTGAACAGGGCCGCCGCGTGCAGGCCGCCGGTGCGGTCGAAGACCCGCTGGGCGGCGCGCAGCCGGTCGGGCAGGTCCGCCAGCAGCTCCGGGGTGACCCGGACCGGGGGAGTGTCGGCGATCGGCCAGCGGGCCGTGGTGCGCACCGCGTCCAGGCTCGCCTTGCCGCACAGGCCGCAGGACGAGGTCGTGTAGACGTTGCGCTCCAGCGTGATGTCCGGGACCGGCACGTCCGGGGCCGTCGTCACGTCGACCACGTTGTACGTGTTCGAGCCGTCGGCCGTGGCACCGGCGCAGTACACGATGTTCCTGAGGTCGCCGCTCTCGGCCAGCACCCCCTCGCTGACCAGGAAGCCGGCCGCCAGCGCGAAGTCGTCGCCCGGAGTGCGCATGGTGATCGCGAGCGGTTTGCCGTTCAGCCGGATCTCCAGCGGTTCCTCGGCCACGAGCGTGTCCGGGCGGGTGGAGACCGCTCCGTCCCGAATGCGGATCACCTTGCGTCGTTCCGTGACTCGTCCCATGTCCGTGCCCCTCGTACCGGTCGCTCCCGGTTGCGTACGTGCTGGTAGCCGAAACTGCTCTTGATGCACAGGTTGCCGTGGGTCACCAGGCCGTCGTGCG
This sequence comes from Streptomyces sp. 63XJN7_1_ISO-PGPR-S23-121, assembly GCF_056173025.1. Classification (NCBI taxonomy): domain Bacteria; kingdom Bacillati; phylum Actinomycetota; class Actinomycetes; order Kitasatosporales; family Streptomycetaceae; genus Streptomyces; species Streptomyces sp. 63XJN7_1_ISO-PGPR-S23-121. The sequence continues at coordinate 2,717,450 of NZ_CM149653.1, forward strand.
GCGGGGTGACCCCGACCGTCTCATTGTCCCGCACGTGCGGTGCCGGGTCGCGGCCCGCACCGCGGGACGCCTCCACCGTGCCCGTCCTCCTCCCGCCGCGCCTCGGGCAGAATTGGTTGTCCCCTCAACTGTCTTCTCAACCGCGCTTCGACTGCCTACGGTTGGGGACTCATGAGTCCCCCCATGGCACCCCCGGGCTGGAGCCGCTGGCTCGTTCCCCCCGCCGCACTCTCGGTCCACCTCTCCATCGGTCAGGCCTACGCCTGGTCCGTGTTCAAACCGCCCCTCGAGTCCGCGCTCGGACTCAGCGGCACGCAGAGCGCGCTGCCCTTCCAGCTCGGCATCGTCATGCTCGGCCTGTCCGCCGCCTTCGGCGGCACGCTCGTGGAACGGCACGGGCCGCGCTGGGCGATGACCGTCGCGCTGGTCTGCTTCTCGTCCGGCTTCCTGATCTCCGCGCTCGGCGCCGCGGTGGAGCAGTACTGGCTGATCGTCCTCGGCTACGGCTTCGTCGGCGGGATCGGCCTCGGCATCGGCTACATCTCCCCGGTCTCGACGCTGATCAAGTGGTTCCCGGACCGGCCGGGCATGGCCACCGGCATCGCCATCATGGGCTTCGGCGGCGGCGCGCTGATCGCCTCGCCCTGGTCGGCCCAGATGCTGGAGTCCTTCGGCGCCGACAGCTCGGGCATCGCGCTGGCGTTCCTCGTGCACGGGCTGACGTACGCCGTCTTCATGCTGCTGGGCGTGCTGCTGGTCCGGGTGCCGCGCCCCGGGAAGGCCGCGGACGGCGGCCCGGACGGGGCCGGGGGCGTGCGGGTCTCGGCGCGCCAGGCGGTCCGCACCCCGCAGTTCTGGCTGCTGTGGGTCGCGCTCTGCATGAACGTCACCGCCGGCATCGGCATCCTGGAGAAGGCCGCCCCGATGATCACGGACTTCTTCGCCGACACCTCCACTCCCGTGTCGGCCACGGCCGCCGCCGGGTTCGTGGCCCTGCTCTCGGCGGCCAACATGGCGGGACGGCTCGGCTGGTCCACGGCCTCCGACCTGATCGGACGCAAGAACATCTACCGCGTCTACCTGGGCGTCGGCGCGCTGATGTACACGCTCGTCGCCCTGTTCGGCGACACCTCCAAGCCCCTGTTCGTCCTGTGCGCCCTCGTCGTCCTCTCCTTCTACGGCGGCGGTTTCGCCACGGCACCCGCCTACCTCAAGGACCTCTTCGGCACCCATCAGGTCGGCGCGATCCACGGGCGGCTGCTCACCGCCTGGTCCACGGCCGGGGTCCTCGGGCCGCTGATCGTGAACTGGATCGCCGACCGGCAGGAGGAGGCCGGGCGGCACGGCCCGTCCCTGTACGGACTGTCGTTCGTCATCATGATCGGGCTGCTGGCCGTCGGCTTCGCGGCCAACGAGCTGATCCGCCCGGTCCACGCCCGCCACCACATGACCGCCCCCGCGCGGAAGGAGGCCGCCGATGTCCCCCGACAGCAGCCAGAGTCCGCCTGACCTGCCCGACCGGCGTCCGCTGATCGCGTTCACCTGGCTCTGGGTGGGCGCGCCGCTCGCCTACGGGCTGTACGAACTCGTCCGCAAGGCGACCCAGCTGTTCACCGGATGAGGGGAACGGGCGCCCCGGACGCTGACCGAAGCCGACAAGGAGGGCGCCCGTTTCCTGTCGCTTCACCTGCCGCTGTACTCACCGGTCACTGATCACACTGGTGGATCCCGTCCCCGAGGCAACGAGGATCCATCCATGCAGGGCTCGCGCATCACCGCCGTCGGCCACTACCAGCCCGCCGGGGTCCTGACCAACGAGGACCTGGCGGGCATGGTCGACACCAGCGACGAGTGGATCAGGAGCCGGGTGGGCATCCGCACCCGCCGCATCGCCGGACCCGACGAACCCGTCGACGAGCTGGCCGGCCACGCCGCCGCGAAGGCGCTCGCCGCGGCCGGACTGACGCCCGCGGACGTGGACCTGGTGCTGGTCGCCACGTCCACCGCGATCGACCGCTCGCCCAACACGGCGGCCCGGGTGGCGGCCCGTCTCGGCATGCCCGGACCCGCCGTGCTGGACCTCAACGTCGTCTGTGCCGGCTTCCCCCACGCCCTGGCCGCCGCCGACCACGCCGTGCGGGCCGGTTCGGCCCAGCGCGCCCTGGTCATCGGCGCGGACAAGATGTCCGAGGTGGCCGACTGGACCGACCGCACCACCTGCGTGCTCGTCGGCGACGGGGCGGGGGCCGCCGTCGTGGAGGCCTGCGCCCCGGGCACGGACCCGGGGATCGGTCCCGTCCTGTGGGGTTCGGTGCCCGAGATGGGCAACGCGGTCCGCATCGAGGGCACGCCCCCACGGTTCGCGCAGGAGGGGCAGAGCGTCTACCGCTGGGCCACCACGAAACTGCCCGCCATCGCGCGCCGGGCCTGCGAACGCTCCGGACTCGAGCCCGCGGACCTCGCCGCCGTCGTCCTGCACCAGGCCAACCTGCGCATCATCGAACCCCTCGCCGCCCGGATCGGCGCCGTGAACGCGGTCGTCGCCCGCGACGTCGTGGAGTCCGGGAACACCTCGGCGGCGAGCATCCCCCTCGCCCTCTCCAAGCTCGTCGAACGGGGCGACATCACGACCGGGGACCCGGTGCTGCTCTTCGGCTTCGGCGGAAACCTCTCCTACGCCGGGCAGGTCGTCCGCTGCCCCTGAGCGGCACCATGGGCCCGGGACCGACGACCACCGGAGCCTGGCGTACCGCCCGTGCCGCGCCCAGGCCCGAACGGCCACGAGCACCGCATCCCCCGAGGTCACAGGCGTTCTCCAGGCCGCCCGGCGCACCGGCCGGGCGGCCTCACCGTGTCCCGGGCGGGCGGTCCCGGCCCCCGGCTTTGTCCACTCAGTGGAGAAAGTTTGCAGCAATTCATGCGCGACTTCTTCCCACACCGGGCGCCCACTGCTACGTTCCCTCCGAAAGCAAGCCACGGATGTGACCGGAAAAGCCGGTACACTCAAGCCGATTGAGGCGGGGAGGGGTTCGTGAGACGCATGACGGCACGACCTGCGAACGCCCATCAGGCCCGGCTGCTGCAGCTGTTGCGTGACGGCGGCCCCAACTCCCGCGCCCAGCTCGGCGACCAGGTCGACCTGTCCCGGTCCAAGCTGGCGGTCGAGGTGGACCGGCTGCTGGAGACCGGGCTGGTGGTGGCCGACGGACTCGCCGCCTCGCGCGGCGGCCGTCGTTCCCACAACGTCCGCCTCCATCCCGGACTCCGTTTCCTCGGCGTCGACATCGGGGCGACCTCGATCGACCTCGCGGTCACCAACGCCGAGCTGGAGATCCTGGGACACATCAACCAGCCCATGGACGTACGCGAGGGACCGGTCGCGGTCTTCGAGCAGGTGCTGTCCATGGCCGCCAAGCTGCGGGCCTCGGGTCTCGCGGAGGGCTTCGACGGCGCCGGCATCGGCGTCCCGGGGCCGGTCCGCTTCCCCGAGGGCGTACCGGTGGCGCCGCCGATCATGCCGGGCTGGGACGGCTTCCCCGTACGGGAGGCACTCAGCCAGGAGCTCGGCTGCCCGGTCATGGTCGACAACGACGTGAACCTCATGGCGCTCGGGGAGCAGCACGCGGGCGTGGCCCGCACCGTCGCCGACTTCCTCGTCGTCAAGATCGGCACCGGCATCGGCTGCGGCATCGTCGTCGGCGGTGACGTCTACCGCGGGACGACGGGCAGCGCGGGCGACATCGGCCACATCCAGGCCGTGCCCGACGGACGCCCCTGCGCCTGCGGCAACCGGGGTTGTCTGGAGGCGCACTTCAGCGGTGCCGCACTGGCCCGCGACGCCACGGAGGCCGCCCAACAGGGCCGGTCCGCCGAGCTCGCGGGCCGGCTGGAGGCGAACGGGGGCCTCAGCGCCGCCGACGTCGCCGCCGCGGCCGCCGCGGGCGACGCCACCGCACTCGACCTGATCCGGGAGGGCGGCCGCAGCACCGGCCAGGTCATCGCCGGCCTGGTCAGCTTCTTCAACCCGGGCCTGGTCGTGATCGGCGGCGGGGTGACCGGCCTCGGGCACAACCTGCTCGCCGCGATCCGCACGCAGGTCTACCGCCAGTCGCTGCCACTGGCGACCGGCAACCTGCCCATCGTCCTCGGGGAGCTGGGTCCCACCGCCGGAGTCATCGGCGCGGCCCGGCTGATCAGCGACCACCTGTTCTCACCCGCGTAGGCACCACTCGTCCCACCCGCGCAGGCACCACCCGCCTCCCGGGCTCCACCAGCACCAGCGCTCTGCCCTGTCCTGCCCTGCTCTGCCCTGACACCGGCCCGCATGCCCGCCGAGGGGACCTCACATGGCACCAGAACCACCGCTGCTCAGCATGTCCGGCATCACCAAGTCGTTCCCCGGAGTCCGGGCCCTGGACGGCGTCGACCTCGACGTCCAGGCCGGCGAGGTGCACTGCCTGCTCGGCCAGAACGGGGCCGGCAAATCCACCCTCATCAAGGTGCTGGCCGGCGCCCACCAGCCCGACACCGGCACCATCCGCTGGCGCGGCGAGGACGTCGTCCTGCGTTCGCCGATCGCGGCCATGCGCCTGGGGATCGCCACCATCTACCAGGAACTCGACCTGGTGGAACACCTGTCGGTCGCCGAGAACGTCCATCTCGGCCACGAGCCGACCACGGCCGGATTCGTCGTCCGGGGCCGGGCGGCCAAGGAGTCGACCGCCCAGCTCCTGAAGCGGCTCGGGCACCCCGAGGTCGACCCCGGGCGGCTCGTCGGTGACCTGTCGGCGGCCCAACAGCAGATCGTGTCCATGGCACGGGCGCTCTCCCACGACGTACGGCTGATCGTGATGGACGAGCCGTCCGCCGCCCTCGACCCGGACGAGGTCGACAACCTCTTCCGCATCGTCTCCGACCTCACCGCCGACGGAGTCGCCGTCGTCTACATCTCGCACCGCCTGGAGGAGATCCGCCGCATCGGCGACCGGGTCACCGTCCTGAAGGACGGCCGGGCCGTCGCCGGCGGGCTGCCCGCCGAGTCGACGCCCACCCGCGAGGTGGTGGCGCTGATGACGGGACGCAACGTCGAGTACGTCTTCCCCGAGCGGCCGGCCGCGCCGCCCACGGCGGATCCGGTACTGAGCGTGCGGGGCCTCGCCCGGGAGGGCGAGTTCGCCCCGCTCGACCTCGACGTCCGCCCCGGCGAGATCGTCGGCCTGGCCGGGCTGGTCGGCTCCGGCCGCTCCGAGATCCTGGAGACGATCTACGGGGCCCGCCGGGCGAGCGCCGGACAGGTCGTCGTGGAGGGCCGCCCGCTGCGGCCCGGCAGCGTGCGCGCCGCCGTCCGCGCCGGCCTCGGACTCGCCCCCGAGGAACGCAAGGCGCAGGCCCTGCTGATGCTGGAGTCCGTCACCCGCAACGTGTCGGTCTCCGCCATGTCCCGCTTCTCGCGCGCCGGCTGGATCGACCGCGGCGCCGAACTGGGCGCCGCCCGCGCGGCGACCCGCGAGCTGTCGCTGCGGCCCGACAACCCCGCGGTGCCCGTGCGCACCCTGTCCGGCGGCAACCAGCAGAAGGCGGTCCTCGCCCGCTGGCTGCTGCGCGGCTGCCGGGTCCTGCTCCTGGACGAACCCACCCGCGGCGTCGACGTCGGCGCCCGCGCCGAGCTCTACGCGGTCATCCGCCGCCTCGCCGACGAGGGCCTCGCCGTCCTGCTGGTCTCCAGCGAGGTGCCCGAGGTGCTCGGCCTCGCCGACCGCGTGCTGGTGCTGCGCGAGGGCCGCGTCGTGCACGAGGCCCCCGCCCGCGAACTCGACGAACACCGCGTACTCGACCTCGTGATGGAAGGAAGCCCGGCGTCATGACGCAGCACGTGTCCCCGCCACGGGGCGGCACCGACAAGGCGGCACCGGTGGACGGCGCGCCCGCCTGGCGAAGCCTGACGGCCCGCGCCGACCTGCGCACCCTCACCCTGCTCGGCGTGCTCGCCGCACTGGTCCTCATCGGCGGCATCACCCAGCCCGACGCGTTCCTCGACACCCGCAACCTGCAACTGGTCCTCACCCAGGCGTCCGTGATCGGCGTCGTGACCGTCGGCATGACCTTCGTGATCGTCTCCGGCGGCATCGACCTGTCCGTCGGCGCCATCGTCGCCCTGTCGTCGGTGTGGGCGACCACGGTCGCCACCCAGGAGTTCGGCTTCGCCGGCATCCTGTTCACCGCGATCGTCGTCGGAGTGGGCTGCGGGCTGGTCAACGGGGTGCTCATCGCGTACGGCACGATGGTCCCCTTCATCGCCACCCTCGCCATGCTGGCCTCGGCACGCGGCCTCGCCCTGCAGATCACCGACGGCCGCACCCAGGTCGTCACGGTTCCCAGCGTGCTCGACCTCGGCGAACGCGACTCCTACGTGCTGGGCGTCCCGCCGCTCGTCCTGGTGTTCGCGGCCGTCACCGTCGTCGGCTGGCTGCTGCTCAACCGGACCACCTTCGGACGTCGCACGGTCGCCGTCGGCGGCAACGCGGAGGCCGCCCGGCTCGCCGGCATCGACGTCCGCCGCCAGCGGCTCTACCTCTACCTGCTGTCCGGGCTGTGCTGCGGCATCGCCGCCTTCCTGCTGATCGTCCTGGCCGGCTCCGGCCAGAACACCAACGGCAACCTCTACGAACTCGACGCCATCGCCGCCGCGATCATCGGCGGCACGCTCCTCACGGGAGGCCGAGGCACCATCGTCGGCTCCGTGCTCGGCGTCCTCATCTTCACCACGATCACCAACATCTTCGCCCTGAACAACCTGCAGAGCGACGTCCAGCAGATCGCCAAGGGAGCGATCATCGTCGCCGCCGTGCTGGTCCAGCGCCGTACCGCGAGCACGACCTGAGGAAAGGGTTCACCACCATGCAGCAACTCAACGCGAGTCGCAGAGGACTGCTCTTCGGAGCCGCCGCCGTGTCCGCCGGTGCCTTCCTCACCGGCTGCACGAGTAACGAGAGCGACGACGAGAAGCCCGCCGCCAACGACCAGCCGGTCGCCGACGACAAGCCCGGCAAGCAGGTCACCATCGGCTACGCCGGCCCCCAGGCCGACCACGGCTGGCTCAACGCCATCAACGACAACGCCAAGAAGCGCGCCGGGAAGTACTCGGACGTCACCCTCGAGGTCACCGAGGGCTCCAACGACACCGCCCAGCAGATCGGCCAGATCGAGACCCTCATCAACAAGAAGGTCGACGTCCTCGTGGTGCTGCCGGCCGACGGCAAGGCACTCACCCAGGTCGGACTGAAGGCGATGCGCGCCGGCATCCCGGTCGTCAACCTCGACCGCATCTTCAACAGCCCCCAGGCCTACCGCTGCTGGATCGGCGGCGACAACTACGGCATGGGCCTGAACGCCGGCCACTACATCGGCGAGAAGCTCAAGGACAAGCCCGACGCCAAGGTCATCGAACTGGCGGGCCTGGACAACCTCGAGCTGACCCAGCAGCGAACCAAGGGCTTCGACGACGCCCTGAAGAACTACCCGAACATCAAGAAGGTGGCCCGCCAGGCCGCCGAGTTCACCGTCGAGTCCGGCCAGGCCAAGATGGCCCAGCTCCTGCAGGCGCAGTCGAAGTTCGACGCCCTGTGGAACCACGACGACGACCAGGGCGTGGGCGCGCTGCGCGCCATCGAGCAGGCGGGCCGCGACGACTTCCTGATGGTCGGCGGAGCCGGGGCGCTCTCCGCCTTCCAGGCCATCAAGGCGGACCGCGGCGTCCTGAAGGCCAGCGTGCTGTACCCGCCGTCCATGGCCGCCTCCGCGATCGACCTGGCCCGCGCCCTCGGCCAGGGCAAGGGGGTCGGCGGACTCGCCGAGTTCGAGATCCCCTCGACGGTCACCTGCTACTCGGCCGTCGTCGACAAGGAGAACGTGGACCAGTACATGTCCACCGGCTTCAAGTGAGGCCGGCCGCCCCGCGGACCTGACCAGTCCGCCGGGGCGGGGCCCACCCCCACCGCGCCACCACGACGAGGAGGACATCCGCATGGGACAGCCGCAGCAGCCCGAGGGGGCCGGGCCGGAGCCGGCAGCCACCGGTACCGGTACCGGAACCGGAACCGGAACCGGAACCGGGAACACTGCCACGGGGGCATCAGCCGGCAGACCACCGCTGCGCGTCGGCATGGTCGGCTACGCCTTCATGGGCGCCGCCCACTCCCAGGGCTGGCGCACCGCCGGCCGGGTCTTCGACCTGCCGCTGAACCCGGTCATGACCGCCATCTGCGGCCGGGACGCCGACGCCGTCCGCACGGCGGCCGACCGGCACGGCTGGGCGAGCACCGAGACCGACTGGCGGACCCTGGTGGAGCGGGAGGACATCGACCTCGTCGACATCTGCACGCCCGGTGACAGCCACGCCGAGATCGCGCTGGCCGCCCTCGCCGCCGGCAAGCACGTGCTGTGCGAGAAGCCCCTCGCCAACACCGTCGCCGAGGCGGAGGCGATGACCCGCGCCTCCGAGGAGGCCGCCGCGCGGGGCCAACTCGCCATGGTCGGCTTCAACTACCGCAGGGTGCCCGCCACCGCGCTGGCCCGGCGCATGGTCGCCGAGGGGCGCGTCGGCCGGCTGCGGCACGTGCGGGTGACGTACCTCCAGGACTGGCTGGTGGACCCGCAGGCCCCGCTGACCTGGCGGCTGCAGAAGGAGCTGGCCGGCTCCGGCTCGCTCGGCGACCTGGGCGCGCACATCGTCGACCTCGCCCAGTACCTGACCGGGGAACGGCTGGCCGGCGTCTCCGCCCTCACCGAGACCTTCGTGCGGGAGCGTCCGCTGCCCGGCGGCGAGGCCCGGGGCCTGTCCGCCGGGTCGGCGGCCGGCACGGGGGAGGTCACCGTGGACGACGCCGCCGTGTTCACCGGCCGCTTCACCTCCGGCGCCCTCGCCTCCTTCGAGGCCACCCGGTACGCCACCGGCCGCAAGAACGCCCTGCGCATCGAGCTCAACGGAGAGCGCGGTTCGCTCGCCTTCGACCTGGAGCGGCTCAACGAGCTGTCCTTCCACGACGGCACCGAGCCGGGGGAGCACGCCGGTTTCCGGCGCATCCTCGTCACCGAGCCCGAGCACCCCTACCTGAACGCCTGGTGGCCGCCGGGCCACGGCCTGGGCTACGAGCACACCTTCGTCCACCAGGCGCGCGACCTCGTCCACGCGGTCGCCGAGGGCCGCAGGCCCGATCCCTCCTTCGCCGACGGGCTCCAGGTGCAGCGTGTGCTCGCGGCCGTGGAGGAGAGCGCCGAGAAGAACTCCGTCTACACCCCTGTCGCCATCACGTCGTCCGTCGTCTGAGGAGGCCAGAAGCGCATGCCGCGCAACTTCACGCTGTTCACCGGGCAGTGGGCCGACCTGCCCCTGGAGGAGGTCTGCCGGCTCGCCCGCGACTTCGGCTACGACGGCCTCGAACTCGCCTGCTGGGGCGACCACTTCGAGGTCGACAAGGCCCTCGCGGACCCGTCCTACGTCGACTCCCGCCACCAGCTGCTCGACAAGTACGGCCTGAAGTGCTGGGCGGTCTCCAACCACCTCGTCGGGCAGGCGGTGTGCGACGCCATCATCGACGAACGCCACCAGGCCATCCTGCCCGCCCGGATCTGGGGCGACGGCGACGCCGAGGGCGTGCGCCGGCGTGCCGCCGCCGAGATGAAGGACACCGCCCGCGCCGCGGCCCTCCTCGGCGTCGACACCGTCATCGGCTTCACCGGCTCCGCCATCTGGCACCTGGTCGCCATGTTCCCGCCCGTGCCCGAGTCGATGATCGAACGCGGCTACCGGGACTTCGCGGAACGCTGGAACCCGATCCTGGACGTCTTCGACGCCGAGGGAGTGCGCTTCGCGCACGAGGTCCACCCCAGCGAGATCGCCTACGACTACTGGACCACGCAGCGGGCCCTGGAGGCGGTCGGCCACCGGCCCGCGTTCGGCCTCAACTTCGACCCCTCGCACTTTGTCTGGCAGGACCTCGACCCGGTCGGCTTCCTGTGGGACTTCCGCGACCGGATCTACCACGTCGACTGCAAGGAGGCCCGCAGGCGCCTCGACGGCCGCAACGGCCGCCTCGGCTCCCACCTGCCGTGGGGCGACCCGCGGCGCGGCTGGGACTTCGTCTCGGCCGGACACGGCGACGTCCCGTGGGAGGACGTCTTCCGCATGCTGCGCTCCATCGACTACCGCGGCCCGGTCTCCGTCGAGTGGGAGGACGCCGGCATGGACCGGCTCCAGGGCGCACCCGAGGCCCTCGCCCGGCTGAAGGCGTTCGACTTCGAGCCGCCCAGCGCGTCCTTCGACGCGGCCTTCAACAGCTGATCCACACGTCTCGACAGCAGGTCGGTACGGGGGCCGGAACGTCCGCCGGTCCCCGGTCCGACCTGCCCGGAACCCGCTTTGTCCTGGGCGGGGTAAAAGTTCAACTACTCGCGTTCCCAGGGGTATTCGCGCAGGACAAACGCGGCTACCGTCCCTGATGTGTTCAGGACACACACGCCTCCGGGGTGACGGCGCACCCCGGCGCCCGCACCGCACGTCTCCGCACCCGTTCCGTACGGCCCATCCCGTTCCCGGAGGGACTTCGTGCACAGAAGCAGACTCAAAGGCACCGACCCCACGAGGCGGCCCGGACTTCGCACCACCCTCGCCCTGATCACCGGCCTCGCGCTGGCGGTGGCCACCCCGGCGACCGTCGCCGGCGCCCGGCCCGGCGGCGCCGCACCCGGCCAGGCGACGGCCCCGGCCGCAGCCGAGGGACAGTTCCAGCAGGTACCGCTCGCCAAGGGCGAGCCCGAGATGGGCGAGCCGATGTCGCTCGCCGTCCTCCCGGACCGCAGCGTCCTGCACACCGCCCGCGACGGCACACTGCGCCTCACCGACCAGGGCGGCGTCACCAAGGTCGCCGGCCGCATCCCCGTCTACAACCACGACGAGGAGGGTCTGCAGGGCGTCGGCATCGACCCCGACTTCAAGAACAACCGGGCGGTCTACCTCTACTACGCCCCGCCGCTCGACACCCCCGCGGGCGACGCCCCCGAGACCGGCACCGCCGAGGACTTCAAGAAGTTCGACGGCGTCAACCGTCTCTCCCGCTTCGTCCTCAACGCCAACGGCACGCTGGACATGGCCAGCGAGAAGAAGGTCCTGGACGTCGCGGCCTCCCGCGGCACCTGCTGCCACGTCGGCGGCGACATCGCCTTCGACGCCGAGGGCAACCTCTACCTGTCGACCGGCGACGACACCAATCCGTTCGCCTCCGACGGCTACACGCCGATCGACGAGCGTCCGGACCGCAACCCGGCCTTCGACGCCCGCCGCAGCGCGGGCAACACCAACGACCTGCGCGGCAAGATCCTGCGCATCAAGGTCGCCGAGGACGGCTCGTACACGATTCCCGAGGGCAACCTCTTCGCCCCCGGCACCGAGAAGACCCGCCCCGAGATCTACGCGATGGGCTTCCGCAACCCGTTCCGCATCAGCGTCGACAAGAAGACCGGCACGGTCTACGTCGGCGACTACGGCCCCGACGCCGGCGCCGCCGACCCGAAGCGGGGCCCGGCCGGACAGGTCGAGTTCGCCAAGGTCACCAAGGCGGCCAACTTCGGCTGGCCGTTCTGCACCGGCGACAACGACCCGTACGTCGACTACGACTTCGCCACCAAGGCCTCCGGCGAGACGTTCGACTGCGCCGCCCCCAGGAACACCTCGCCGCACAACACGGGCCTCACCGACCTGCCGCCCGCGCAGGCGGCCTGGATCCCCTACGACGGCGGCTCCGTACCCGAGTTCGGCAGCGGCTCCGAGTCCCCGATGGGCGGCCCGGTCTACCGCTACGACCCCGGCCTCGACTCCAAGGTGAAGTTCCCCGAGGAGTACGACGGCGACTTCTTCGCCGGCGAGTTCGGCCGCCGCTGGATCAAGCGGATCGAGCAGACCGAGGACGGCTCGGTCGCGAAGATCAACGACTTCCCGTGGACCGGCACCCAGATCATGGACATGGAGTTCGGCCCCGACGGCGCGCTCTACGTCCTCGACTACGGCCTCTCCTGGTTCCAGGGCGACAAGGACTCCGCGCTCTACCGGATTGAGAACGCCTCGGACGGCTTCTCCCCGATCGCCGAGGTGAGCGCGAACAAGACGTCCGGCGCCGCCGGCCTGAAGGTCACCTTCACCGGCTCCGCCGAGGACGCCGACTCCCCGGCCCTCACCTACGGCTGGGACTTCGGCGACGGCACCAAGGGCGAGGGCCTCACCCCCACGCACCAGTACAAGAAGGTCGGTACCTACTCCGCGACCTTCACCGCGAAGGACCCCGAGGGCAACACCGGCCACGCCAGCGTCCGGATCGTGGTCGGCAACACCGAGCCCAAGGTGAAGATCGAGGTGCCGGGCAACGGCAGCATGGCCGCTTTCGGCGAGCCCGTCCCGTTCAAGGTGACCGTCACCGACCCCGAGGAGACCGTCGACTGCTCCAGGGTCAAGGTCGCCTACAGCCTCGGACACGACTCCCACGCCCACGAGCTGACCAGCGCGACGGGCTGTGAGGGCACCCTGAAGCCGCCCGCCGGGGACGGCGGTCACGACCCCAACGCCAACATCTACGGCGTCGTCGGCGCCAGCTACACCGACGGCGGGGCGAACGGCCAGGAGGCCCTGACCGGCACCGCCCGCGCCGTGGTCCAGCCGCTGCACCGCCAGGCCGAGCACTTCACCGCCCAGCAGGGCGTGTCACCGATCGACAAGACCGGCGCCAACGGCGGCAAGACCGTCGGCGACATCCACGACGGCGACTGGATCTCCTTCGGCCCCTACCGGTTCGACGGGCAGAAGAAGATGACCGTACGGGCCTCCTCCGGCGGCTCCGGCGGCTTCATCGAGCTGCGCACCGGCTCGCCCGACGGCCCGCTGCACGGCTCGGCGTACATCCCGCCGACCGGCGGCTGGGAGACCTTCCAGAACGTCGACGTGCCGCTGCGGGCCCTGCCCGGGAAGACCACGGACATCTACCTGGTCTTCCGGGGTGGCGACGGCGCGCTCTACGACGTGGACGACTTCGAGTTCTCCAAGGAGCCCTTCAAGCAGGGCAAGAAGGTCCTGGTCTTCTCGAAGACCGCGGGCTTCCGGCACGACTCCATCCCGGCCGGCATCGCCGCCCTGAAGGAGCTCGGCGCCCCGGCCGGCATCACGGTCGACGCGACCGAGGAGGCCCGGCAGTTCACCACCGCCAACCTCGCCAAGTACGACGCGGTGGCCTTCCTGTCCACCACCGGCGACGTCCTCGACGCCGACCAGCAGAAGGCGTTCGAGAACTACGTCGCGAACGGCGGCGGCTACCTGGGCATCCACGCCGCCGCCGACACCGAGTACGACTGGAAGTTCTACGGGGGCCTCGTCGGCGCCTACTTCCAATCGCACCCGGCCATCCAGAAGGCCACCGTCCGCGTCGAGGACCACGACCACCCGGCCACCGCCCACCTGGGCGACACCTGGGAGCGCACCGACGAGCTGTACAACTACCGCACCAACCCGCGCGGGCAGGCCAAGGTCCTCGCCACCCTCGACGAGACCACCTACCAGGGCGGCACCATGAAGGGCGACCACCCGATCGCCTGGTGCCAGCCCTACGAGGGCGGCCGCTCCTTCTACACCGGCCTCGGCCACACCAAGGAGTCCTACGCCGACGAGACGTTCCGCGCCCACCTGCTCGGCGGCCTCCAGTACGCCACCGGCCAGGTCAAGGCCGACTGCAAGCCGGCCAAGGGCTACCGGAAGATCTTCAACGGCCAGACCCTGGACGGCTGGAAGCAGGCCGGCCCCGGCAGGTTCACCGTCAAGGACGGCACCCTGGAGACCGAGGGCGGCATGGGCCTGCTCTGGTACCAGGCCAAGGAGCTGAAGTCGTACTCCCTCAAGCTCGACTGGAAGATGCAGGGCGACGACAACTCCGGTGTCTTCGTGGGCTTCCCCGCCTCCGACGACCCCTGGTCCGCCGTCAACAAGGGCTACGAGATCCAGATCGACGCCACGGACGCGCCCGACCGCACGACCGGTTCGGTCTACACGTTCAAGGCGGCGAACATCAAGGCCCGTGACCAGGTACTGCGCCCGCCGGGCCAGTGGAACTCCTACGAGATCAAGGTCCAGGGCGAACGCCTCCAGGTGTTCCTCAACGGAGTCAAGATCAACGACTTCACCAACAAGGACCCCGAGCGGAGCCTGACCGACGGCTACATCGGTCTGCAGAACCACGGCGCCGACGACCAGGTCTCCTTCCGCAACATCCAGCTGAAGGAACTGCCCGAGTAGGGCAACCGGAACGGCGGCGGGCGGAGAACGCCGGATCTCCGCCCGCCGTCCCCCCGGGCCCCACGCCCGGGAGCACCCCGCTCGTCCCCTCCGGCACTCCCACCCGGTTCGCGTACGACAAGGAGGCTGCCCATGTCCGCCGAACCGTCCCTGCCCACCCCCACCCCCCGCTACGGCGTCTGGTTCATCGGGGCGCGCGGCTCCGTCGCCACGACCGCGATCACCGGCTGCGCCGCCGTCGCCGCCGGACTGCACCCGCCCGCCGGCATGGTCACCGAAACCCCCGACTTCACCTCGTGCGCGCTGCCGCCGCTGTCCTCCCTCGTCTTCGGGGGCCACGACACCCTCGACTGCCCCCTGCCCAAACGTGCCGAGCACCTCGCCGCCGGCGGCGTCCTGCCGCACGGCCTGCCGTCCGCCGTGCACGCCGAACTCGTCGCCGCGGACCGGGAGATCAGGCCCGGCGGACCACAGCCCCGGGACACCGACGACGGCCCGGGACGCACCCAGGACGAGTGGATCGACGTCTTCGCGGCCGACATCCGCGACTTCGTGCACCGCCTCGGACTCTCGGGCGCCGTCGTGGTGAACGTCGCCTCCACCGAGCCCGCGCCCACCGACGGCACGCTGCCGCCCAGCTCCCTCTACGCCGCGGCCGCCCTGCGCGCCGGCTGCCCCTACGTCAACTTCACGCCCTCCACGGGCCTGCACCACCCGGCGCTGGCCCCGCTCGCCGCATCCGCGGGAGTGCCGTACGCGGGCCGCGACGGCAAGACCGGGCAGACCCTGCTGCGCTCCGTCCTCGGCCCGATGTTCGCGCAGCGCGCCCTCGCCGTGCGCGCCTGGTCCGGCACCAACCTGCTGGGCGGCGGTGACGGTGCCGCCCTCGCCGACCCCGCGGCCGCCGCCGCCAAGAACGCCGGCAAGGAACGCGTCCTCGCCGACACCCTCGGTGCCGCACCCGAGGGCGAGGTCCACATCGACGACGTCCCCGCGCTCGGCGACTGGAAGACCGCCTGGGACCACATCGCCTTCGACGGCTTCCTCGGCTCCCGCATGATCCTGCAGACCATCTGGCAGGGCTGCGACTCGGCGCTCGCCGCCCCGCTCGTCCTGGACCTGGCCCGGCTGGTCGTCCGCGCCCGGGACAAGGGCCTGAGCGGCCCGCTCGGCGAACTGGGCTTCTACTTCAAGGACCCGGTCGGGGACGGACCGGCGTCGCTCGCCGAGCAGTACGCGGAACTGCGGCGCTTCGCCGAACGGCTGCGGGACGGCGCCGGCGACCGGGGAGCGCGGCGATGAGCCGCACGGCCGCCACGGCACGGGGCGCGTCCGTGCCCGCCGGACCGAGGGCGGCGTCCGCCGGAGCCGCCTCCGGGGCCGCCACCCCGGCCGCCCCCGGCGACGCGGCGTCCCGCACTCCCGGCCGCCGTTCCGGCCGTGCGGGCGCCTGGGCCGAACTGCTGCGCCTGCCCGCGCTGTTCACCGTCCCCGGCGACGCCCTGGCCGGCGCCGCCGCGGCCGGTGCGCGCCCCGGGCCCCGCACCCTGCTCGCCGTCGGCTCCTCCCTGTGCCTGTACGAGGCCGGCATGGCCCTGAACGACTGGGCGGACCGCGCGGAGGACGCCGTGGAGCGCCCCCACCGCCCGATCCCGTCCGGCCGCGTCCGCCCGGCCGCCGCCCTCGCCGCCGCCGGCGTCCTCACCGGCGCAGGGCTGGCCCTCGCCGCCGGCGCGGGACGCCCCGCCCTCGCGGTGGCCGCACCGCTGGCGGCGACCGTCTGGGCCTACGACCTCGCCCTGAAGCACACGCCCGCCGGCCCCGCGGCCATGGCCGCCGCCCGCGGACTGGACCTGCTCCTGGGCGCCGCGGCCACCACGGGCGGCGCCCGCGCCGCGCTGCCGTCCGCCGCGCTGCTCGGCACCCACACCCTCGCGGTCACGGCCGTCTCCCGCCGGGAGACCACCGGCGGTTCGGCCCTGGCCCCCCTGGCGGCCCTCGCCACGACGGGGGCGCTGACGAGGCTGGTCACCCACCGCCGCACCCGACTCCCGGCAGGCCGGCGGGCAGCAGCCGCCCCCGGCCTGCCGGGCCTTCGCCCGGCCTCGGGCCCGCCGCCCCGGGCGCGCGACGCCCTCACCACGGCCCTGGGCGCGGCCTACGCCGCCGCGGCCGCCCGCCCCTACTTCCACGCCGCGCTCAACCCCTCGCCCCCGCTCACCCAGCGCGCCGTCGGCGGCGGCATCCGGGCCACGGTCCCGCTCCAGGCGGCCCTCGCCGCCCGCTCCGGCGCGGTCACGGCGTCCCTGCTGATCGCGGCCCTGGCCCCGGCCGGCCGGCTCTTCGCGAGGAGGTCCGGCATGAGGAAGGTGAGCATCACATGAGCCCGAACCCGGACCTCCGCTTCGGCTACGGCACGAACGGCCTCACCGACCTCCGCCTCGACGACGCCCTCGCCCTCCTCGCCGACCTCGGCTACGACGGCGTCGGCCTGACCCTCGACCACATGCACCTCGACCCGCTCGCCCCCGGCCTGGCCGCCCGCACCCGCCGGGTCGCACAGCGTCTGGACGAGCTCGGCCTGGGCGTCACGGTGGAGACCGGCGCCCGCTACGTACTCGACCCGCGCCGCAAGCACGGCCCGTCCCTCCTCGACCCGGACCCGGAGGACCGCGCCCGCCGCACCGACCTCCTCGTACGGGCCGTCCGGGTCGCCGCCGACCTCGGCGCGCACGCCGTGCACTGCTTCAGCGGCATCACCCCGCCCGGCACGGACGAGGACACCGCCTGGAAGCGGCTGGCCGAGGCCCTCGCGCCGGTCCTGGACGCCGCCGCCGACACCGGCGTGCCCCTGGCCGTCGAGCCCGAACCGGGCCACCTCCTGGCCACGCTCGCCGACTTCCACGTACTGCGCCGCACCCTCGGCGACCCCCGCGACCTCGGCCTCACCCTGGACCTCGGCCACTGCCAGTGCCTCGAACCGCTCCCCGTCGCCGACTGCGTGCGCGAGGCCGCCCCCTGGCTGCGGCACGTGCAGATCGAGGACATGCGCCGCGGCGTCCACGAACACCTGCCCTTCGGAGACGGCGAGATCGACTTCCCGCCCGTCCTCGAAGCCCTCGCCGCCACCGGCTACCAGGGCCTCACCGTCGTCGAGCTGCCCCGCCACTCCCACGCCGGCCCGCACTTCGCCGAACACTCCCTCCCGTTCCTCCGCCGGGCGGCGGCAGCGGCGTCCACCTCCACGAACCACCGGGGCGAGCCGTCCGCCACCCTCTGAAGGGAGCCACCCCATGGCCAGATCCCACGCCGACCACGCCACCCGGAACCCGGATGGCGCCCCCGCCGAGCAGGCCGCCCCGGGCCCCACCCCCGCCCGCGTCCGGCCGGCCGACCTGCACGCCGCACTCACCGCACGGCTCGACGGAGCCGCCCGCGCCTGGCTCGACCAGGCCCTGGACGAGGCCGCCGCCCACCCCGGCGCCCACGGCCCCATCTCCGTGTGGGAGCTGCGACTCGCCGAGGCCGGCCGCCGCTGCGGCCCCGCCCACGCCGACGCCGCCCGCGTCCTCATCCTGCACGCGGCCCACGCCGACGCGGAGGTCCTGACCCGGGTGTACGCACAGGGCACCGCCGACGAACGCCGCGCCGTCCTTCACGCCCTGCCCCACCTCGTGCCCGGCCCCGACGCCCTCCCGCTCGTCGAGGACGCCCTGCGCACCAACGACACCCGGCTGGTCGCCGCGGCCCTCGGCCCGTACGCCGCCCGGCACCTGGACGACCACCAGTGGCGGCACGCCGTGCTGAAGTGCCTGTTCACCGGCGTCCCCGTCGACCAGGTGGCGGACCTCGGCCGGCGGGCCGGCGCGGACGCCGAACTCGCCCGCATGCTCACCGACTACGCCGCCGAACGCACCGCGGCGGGCCGTCCCGTCCCCGACGACCTGCACCGCGTCCTGGCCCTGACCGAGGCCCCGCGCTCCCCGCGCGGCACGGTCGACCCCCACGGCAAGGAGTCCTGATGCGCATCTTCGACCCCCACATCCACATGACCTCCCGCACCACCGACGACTACGAGGCCATGCACGCCGCGGGCGTCCGCGCCGTCGTCGAGCCCTCCTTCTGGCTCGGCCAGCCCCGCACCTCGCCCGACTCCTTCCGCGACTACTTCGACGCACTCCTCGGCTGGGAGCCCTTCCGCGCCGCCCAGTACGGCATCGCCCACCACTGCACGATCGCCCTCAACCCCAAGGAGGCCAACGACCCGCGCTGCCTCCCCGTCCTCGACGAACTGCCCCGCTACCTCGTCAAGGACCGCGTCGTGGCCGTCGGCGAGATCGGCTACGACTCCATGACCCCCGCCGAGGACAAGGCCCTGGCCACCCAGCTCCAGCTCGCCGCCGACCACGGCCTGCCCGCCCTCGTGCACACCCCGCACCGCGACAAGCTCGCCGGACTGCGCCGCACCCTCGACGTGGTCCGCGAGTCCGCCCTGCCCACGGACCGGGTCCTGGTCGACCACCTGAACGAGACCACCGTCGCGGAGGCCAAGGACAGCGGCGCCTGGCTCGGCTTCTCCGTCTATCCGGACACCAAGATGGACGAGACCCGCATGGTCGCCCTCCTGCGCGAGTACGGCCCGGAGCGGGTCCTGGTGAACTCGGCCGCCGACTGGGGCAAAAGCGATCCGCTGAAGACCCGCAAGGTCGGCGACCTGATGCTGTCCGAGGGTTTCACCGAGGACGACGTGGACCGGGTGCTGTGGCGCAACCCCGTCGCCTTCTACGGACTCAGCGGACGCCTGAGCCTCGACGTGACCGCGTCCGACGCCACCCACGAGGGCAACTCCATCCTGCGCGGCGGGGAGTGAACGATGCGCTTCCGGCACCCCGACGGCTCCACCGTCCACCTCGCCTACTGCACCAACGTCCACCCCGCCGAGACCCTCGACGGCGTCCTCGCCCAGCTCCGCGACCACTGCGAGCCCGTCCGCAGACGCCTCGGCCGTGACCGCCTCGGCATCGGCCTCTGGCTCGCCCGCGACGCCGCCCACGCCCTGGTCACCGACCCGTCGGCACTGCGCGGCCTGCGCACCGAACTGGACCGGCGCGGCCTGGAGGTCGTCACCCTCAACGGCTTCCCCTACGAGGGCTTCGGCGCCGAAGAGGTCAAGTACCGCGTCTACACGCCCGACTGGGCCGACCCCGAGCGCCTCGACCACACCACCTCCCTCGCCCGCGTCCTCGCCGGCCTGCTGCCCGACGACGTCACCGAGGGCACCATCTCCACCCTGCCGCTGGCCTGGCGCACCGCCTACGACGAGACCCGCGCCGACAAGGCCCGCGGCGCCCTGGTCTCCCTCGCCGAACGCCTCGACGCCCTCGAGGAACTGACCGGCCGCTCCATCCGCATCGGCCTCGAACCCGAGCCCGGCTGCGTGGTGGAGACGACCCACGACGCCATCGCCCCGCTGACCGCGATCGCCCACGACCGCATCGGCATCTGCGTCGACACCTGCCACCTCGCCACCTCCTTCGAGGACCCGCACACCGCCCTGGACGCCCTGGCCGAGGCCCGCGTCCCCGTCGTCAAGTCCCAGCTCTCCGCCGCCCTGCACGCCGAACACCCCCGTCTGCCCGCGGTCCGCGAAGCACTCGCGGCCTTCGCCGAACCCCGCTTCCTGCACCAGACCCGCAGCGCCGGCACCGCCGACGGCTCCGGGGCCGCGGTACTGCACGGCACCGACGACCTCGACGAGGCCCTCGCCGCCGACGGCCCGCTGCCCGACACGGCACCCTGGCGCGCCCATTTCCACGTCCCGCTGCACGCGGCCCCCGCCGCGCCCCTCACCTCCACCCTCCCCGTGCTCGAGGCCGCGCTCACCCGGCTCGTCGGCGGCCCGCACCCGCTCACCCGGCACCTGGAGGTCGAGACCTACACCTGGCAGGCCCTCCCGCCCGAGCTGCGGCCCCGCGCCCGGGCCCAGCTCACCGACGGCATCGCCGCCGAGCTGACCCTCGCCCGCGACCTGTTGACCGACCTCGGCCTGAAGGAACTGCCGTGACCCCACCGACCCCCTCCGGCGGACCCACCCCGCTCCTCGTCCTGGACGTCGTCGGCCTCACCCCCCGGCTCCTCGACCACATGCCGCACCTCAAGGCGCTCGGCCAGTCCGGCTCCCGGGCACCGCTCGGCACCGTCCTGCCCGCCGTCACCTGCGCCGCCCAGTCCACCTTCCTCACCGGCACCCACCCCTCCGAGCACGGCATCGTCGGCAACGGCTGGTACTTCCGCGAACTCGGCGACGTCCTGCTGTGGCGCCAGCACAACGGCCTGGTCGCCGGCGACAAGCTCTGGGACGCCGCCCGCCGCGCCCACCCCGGCTACACCGTCGCCAACATCTGCTGGTGGTACGCCATGGGCGCCGACACCGACATCACCGTCACCCCCCGTCCCGTCTACTACGCCGACGGCCGCAAGGAACCCGACTGCTACACCCGGCCCCCGGCCCTGCACGACGAACTCACCGAGAAACTCGGCACCTTCCCGCTCTTCCACTTCTGGGGCCCCGGCGCCGACCTGGTCTCCAGCCAGTGGATCATCGACGCCACCCGGCACATCATGGCCACCCGCCACCCCGACCTCACGCTCTGCTACCTCCCTCACCTCGACTACGACCTGCAGCGCTTCGGACCCGACGACCCGCGCTCCCTCCAGGCCGCCACCGGCCTGGACGCGGCGCTCGCCCCGCTCCTCGACGACGCCCGCGCCGAGGGACGCACCGTCGTCGCGCTGTCCGAGTACGGCATCACCCGCGTGAACCGGCCCGTGGACATCAACCGGGCCCTGCGCCGCGCCGGACTGCTCGAGGTCCACACACAGGACGGCATGGAGTACCTCGACCCGATGGCCTCCCGCGCCTTCGCGGTCGCCGACCACCAGATAGCCCACGTGTACGTCCGCCGCCCCGAGGACCTCGACGCCACCCGCGCCGCCCTCGACGGCCTGCCCGGCATCGGGCAGCTCCTCGACGACGAGGGCAAGAAGGCCCACCACCTCGACCACCCCCGCGCCGGCGAACTCGTCGCCGTCGCGGAGCCGGACGCCTGGTTCACGTACTACTACTGGCTCGACGACGACCGCGCGCCCGACTTCGCGCAGCTCGTCGAGATCCACCGCAAACCCGGCTACGACCCGGTCGAACTCTTCATGGACCCGCACGACCCCTACGTCAAGGTCAAGGCGGCGACCGCCGTGGCCCGCAAGAAGCTCGGCATGCGCTACCGCATGGCGGTCGTGCCCCTGGACGCCTCACCTATTCGCGGCAGCCACGGCCGCCTCCCGGCGAGCGACGACGAAGGTCCGCTCCTCATCTGCTCCACCCCCCACGCAGTCGGCGACCGCGTCGCGGCCACCGACGTCAAGCAACTCCTGCTCCGGCTCGCCGGACTCGGGTGACGCACGACCGCACAAGACGGCGTACGACCCCCGGATCCAGCTACGTCCAGCTACCGAGAGTGAAACACACGGCACCGACAACGGCCCGCCCTGACCGCATCAGCGCAGGCCACGACCCAGAAGGCAGGCACCCGTGAGCCCGTTCCCCGACCCCTCCCGCACCGGCACGACCCCCGCCGCCGACGGCCCCGACGAGGCGCTGCGCCGCACCCTCGGCGTCGGCCGCCGCCGCTTCCTCACCACCTGCACCGCCGTCGCGGCCGGCGCCGTCGCCGCCCCCGTGTTCGGCGCCGGCCCGGCCCTGGCAGGCGAGCAGGGCAAGGGCCACGGCCACGACCGCGGCGGGGACGTCCTCGTCCCGGCCGACAAGCGCGGCATCATCCTCTACACCGTCCGCGACGCCACCGCCCGCGACCCGCTCGCCTCCGACCTGCCCTCCGGCTTCCGCGAGGTGTTCAAGCAGCTCGCCCGGCACGGCTACCGCCAGGTGGAGTTCGCCGGGTACAACCAGCACGCCAACGCGCCCGGCGGCGCCAGCCTCGAATCCGTCGCCGGCGCCAGGCTGCTGCGTTCCTGGCTCGACGACTACGGTCTGCGCGCCCAGGGCAACCACGGCTTCATCCCCTCCTCCTGGCCGCTGAACAAGGCGGACCTGGACACCTTCAAGAAGCACCTGGAGATCGCCAACATCCTCGGCATGGACCACATGGGCACCGGCGGCGACCCCACCGGCAGCTCCTACCGCGCCGACTGGGACGTGGCCGCCGACAAGTGGAACGCCCTCGGCGCCATCGCCCGCCGCGAGGGCATCAAGCTCTACACCCACAACCACGACAGCGCCTACGGCTTCCTGCTCGACGGCGGCCCGCTGGACGACCAGGGCCGGCCGACCCGCAGCTCGGGCATCCGGAAGCTGGAGTACTTCCTCAAGATCACCGACCCGAAGGTGGTCTGGCTGGAGATGGACATCTTCTGGGCGCACGTCGCCCAGTACAAGTTCCACACCTACACCGCCCACGACGGCTCCACCCGCAGGAACGTCTTCGACCCGGCCGGACTCGTCGTCCGCAACAACAAGCGCTACCCGCTGTTCCACGCCAAGGACGGCGTCGTCAGCACGACCAACGGCATGGGGTACGACATGGTGCCCTTCGGCACCGGCGTCATCGACTACACGACGTTCTTCTCGCGGGTCGGGCAGCGCAACTACCACAACCCGATGGTCGAGGACGACAACTCGCCGAGCGCCACCGACCCCGCGCAGTCGCTGCGCGAGGCCAAGATCAGTTACGACAACCTGGCGGCACTGCGCAAGCGGCGCGGCTGACCCTTCGGACGCGAGCCCTCCGCAACCGTCCGGTCACTCGAGGTGCGACCCGGGGCGCGCTGCGCCCGCACCCTCCGCAGCGTCGCCCCGGGGCAGGAAAACGCAGGTGAAAGGCACTCCGAAACCTTGGTATGGTTGTCCATGTCGCAGCGGGGGCAACACCCCGCACCGCGGCAGACACCTTGTCCGGGTGGCGGAATGGCAGACGCGCTAGCTTGAGGTGCTAGTGCCCTTTATCGGGCGTGGGGGTTCAAGTCCCCCCTCGGACACTCGCGTCACATGAGCAGACGAGGACTGCGACCTTACGGTCGCGGTCCTCGTGGCATGTCGAGCGGAGGTACCGACCGGGCGGGGCCACTGCTCGGCGCCGCCTTGGGGGGCGCTCTCCCGCGCGGTGATTCCCGGCCCACGGGGGGCGTGATATCAGCAAACCCGCAGGCACAGCCCCGAGACTCGCCACCGGCTCCGGCCGCGCATCGAAGCGTCAGGCCGGTGAGAAGATGTGGTCACTGATCAACCGGGCGGCGCCGACGACGCCGGCTACCTGCCCGAGTTCGCCGAGCACGATCGGCAGGTTGCCGGTCGCCAACGGCAGCGACTGACGGTAGACCTGCGTGCGGATGCTCGCCAGGAGGTTGTGGCCCAGCCCGGTGAGCCCACCTGCGACGACCACCAGACCGGGGTTGAAGAAGCTGACCAGGCCGGCGATGACCTGACCGGTACGTCTTCCTCCGGAGCGGATCAGCTCCAGGGCCGCGGCGTCCCCGGCGCTCGCGGCGGCCGACACGTCCTCGGCGGTCAGCCTCCCTGCCGACGCGAGCCGTCCGGCCAGCTCCGCCGAGCGGCCGGACCGGGCGAACGCGGTCGCCTCGCGTACGAGGGCGTTCCCGCCGAAGTACGCCTCCAGGCAACCGGTGTTGCCGCAGGCGCACCGCAGCCCGTCCGGTTCCACCCGATTGTGGCCGATGTCGCCGGCGCTGCCGGTGACACCGCGGTGGACTTCGCCGCCGACGACGATGCCACAGCCGATGCCTGTCCCGAGCTTCACGCACAAGAAGTCGCGCACGAACCGGGCGGCGCCGGCCTGTTGCTCGCCCAGGGCCATCAGGTTCACGTCGTTGTCGACGAGGACGGGGCAGCCGAGCTCCTGGCTCATCGCCTCGCGGACGGGGAAGCCGTTCCACCCCGGCATGATCGGCGGTGCGACGGGGACACCCTCGGGGAACCGGACTGGTCCCGGCACGCCGAACCCTGCGCCGTCGAAGTGTTCCACCGAGGCCGTCTCACGCAGCTTGCCGACCAAGGCCAGCACCTGCTCGAAGACCGCCACCGGGCCTTCCCGCACGTCCAGAGGTTCGGCCAGATGGCCGAGGATGTCCAACTCGGCGTTGGTGACCGCGACATCCACGGAGGTCGCGCCGATGTCCACGCCGAGGAACCGCAGTGCCGGGGCGATCCGGACGTTGTGCGAGCGCCGGCCGCCACGGGAGGCGGCGAGGCCGTCCGGGACGACCAGACTGGTCTCCAGCAGCCGGTCGATCTCCGCAGCGAGCGCGGAGCGTGACAGTTCTACCTGGTCTCCGAGGGCTACCCGGGACTGCGGACCGAGGTCGCGCAGGAGGCGGAGCAGTCGGGCCTGATGGCTGTTGGCCGGTCGAGCCGTCGTACTCCTCACGTCGCCCCCGTAGTGGTCGGAGTCGTTCGCATGCCCGGTGTCCCGGGGTGCACGGCCTTCCGCCCGGACAGTAGCAAAAACTCGTGCAACGATTCACAAAGTTCTCGTCAGCTGATGGACGAAGCCGGGAGCGAGGCAGTGCGGCCTTGTCGCCGCCCCGGCTGCCGCGGAGGCGGCCAGGCCCGAGGCGCGGAGCCGTCCAGCTCTCCGCCCCATCGGGCCTGGCGTGCCGTCCGCGTTGCCTCGGCGGACTGCTGAGGCCGAGGTACACGGCTCCGGCGTCACCGCGAAGCCGTGGCTCAGCGGCGGGCGGGACCGTGGTCCGGCGTGCCGACGTCGGACTTGCCGGCCGCCTTCCTGATCGCGGCGGCCTCCCGCTGGTCGATGACTCCCTCCTTCCGCAGCGTCGTGACGATCTCCCCGACGTGGGAGACGAACGTGCCGTGGTTCTTCCAGGCCCGGTGATCTTCGATCAGCTCGTTGATCGTGCATCCGTTGGTCGTGACGCGGTTCGGCACACCGGTGTTGAGTGAACCGGTGAACACGGTGGAACGGTCGTCCGTTTCAGGACAGTCGGTCGGCGGCTTGCTGTCGACGACGGTGAGGGACAGCGACTGCGGCGTGGACGTGTTGCCGGCCCTGTCACTGGCCCGGTAGAGCACGGTGTGGCTCCCGGCCCTGTCGATCGCCACCGGGTCGGAGTACTGCAGGTAGGGACCACCGTCGAGGGAGTACTCGATCCTCGCCACACCCGACTCCGTGTCCGAGGCCGTCACCGTCACCGTCGCACTGCCGACGTAGTCACCGGCGTCGTTCTTCGTACCGGAGACGGAGGCCGACACCTGCGGTGGCGTCCTGTCCGCAGGCGGAGCCGCCACGACGGTGAACTGCACCGATTGTGTTGGTGAGGTGTTGCCGGCTTTGTCGGTGGCTCGGTAGGTGAGGGTGTGCTGGCCGGGGGTGTTGATGTCGATGGGTGCTGTGTAGTGCTGGTATGTGGTGTTGTCGAGGGAGTATTCGATGGTGTCGACGCCGGATTCGGTGTCGGAGGCGGTCAGTGTGACCGTGGCGGTGGATACGTAGTTCCCGGCGTCGTTCTTGGTTCCGGTGACGGTTGCTGATGTGTCCGGGGCGGTGGTGTCCTTGGGTGGTTCGGGTGCTGCGATGGTGAATGTGACCGATTGTGTTGGTGAGGTGTTGCCGGCTTTGTCGGTGGCTCGGTAGGTGAGGGTGTGCTGGCCGGGGGTGTTGATGTCGATGGGTGCTGTGTAGTGCTGGTATGTGGTGTTGTCGAGGGAGTATTCGATGGTGTCGACGCCGGATTCGGTGTCGGAGGCGGTCAGTGTGACCGTGGCGGTGGATACGTAGTTCCCGGCGTCGTCCTTCGTCCCCGACACCGTCGCTGACGTGTCCGGGGCGGTGGTGTCGTCGCCGGGCGCGGCCGTGACGATCAGCTCACCCACCATCATCTGATGGCCCGGCATCGCGCAGAAGTAGCGGTAGACGCCCGGTGTGAGGGTGACTTCGGCCGTGTGCCTGCCTCCCTGGGAGTCGAAGGGGCTCGCCAGGATGTTGAGGCTGACGTCGTCGTTGTAGTCGGGGTTCGAGGTGTCGAACGTCAGGGTGTGCGTCAACCCCGTCGTGTTGCCGACCGCCGTGCTGTTGTCGAACACGATGGTCGCCTTGCCCGCTACCGCGGTGGTGGGAGCTGACGTGTACTTCATGTAATCGTCGCCGGCCGTCCAGGTGAGCACCTGGTCCGCTGCGGTCTCCTCCACGTCGGTCGCCGCCGCGTACGCCGCCGGAACGGCCAGTGCGAAAGCCGTGAAGACAACAGCCATCAGCGCCATCAGCACCGGATGCGCGCGCCACCGTTCACGTGGCGCGGATCTCGGAGAGGGCGGATCCGTCTGGGTATGGAGCAGTCTTCCGAACACCGCTGCACCTTTCGGGAATTCGCTTGTGCGGCACCGCGCAGGACCCGCGGCCCGCCGGGTGGACGATCAGCCGCCGGGATGAGACGCGAGTCCTCCACTCACCCGACCGGCGCCCTGGACGCAACGGGGCGGTTGCCGTGCTTCGGCTGGTCGCCCAGGCGTGAGTGACGGCGGGGGCCGCCGTCACTCACGCGCAGGCGGCATCCGCCCCTGTCACTGCGAGGCCGCTGAAACCGCGAACCCGAGGGCGGGGTTCACGCAACTTCTTTCATGCGGCAACGATGGGAAGCTAGCGGGCCTTTTGGCGACGCGCCAAGACCTATGACCGGGATCCAACCAACTTTGTTCTGAGTCTGGAAAAAGCGGAGGCGCTCCCGCTACGGTGTCCACGTTCTGAGGCGAACCGTGTTCACCCAGTCGATCCGATCCCGGCGGCCGTAGCCGGCGCACCGAGCGAGCCGGACCCGCCTCCACCGAAGTCCGGTCAGACGACCGCTCCGCCTGTCTCGCGGGGCCGAACCCCGGCGCACCACCGCCTACCGCCGTGACGGCACAGCTGCCTTCGGCGGCGGCTCACACCACGACCACGAAACGCCTTCGGGCACGCACGCGTTTCGAGGATTGGAGAACGATGACCGACCCAGGCGCAGGCAAGAGACGCCTCTTCTCCCGACGAGCGTTCGCCACCGGCGCGGCCGCCGCGGCGGTCGTGCCCACAGTGCTGGGCACCGCCGCAGCCGCGTCGAAGGACGAGCCCGGCGAAGGAAACGGTCAGGGAAGAGGCAAGGGCACCGTCCGCGAGCTGACGCTGTACATGGAGAACCTGCCGAACGGGGAGATGGGCTACGGTCTGGAACCCGGCAAGGCGACGATTCCCGGCCCGCTCATCGAGCTGACCGAGGGCGACACGATGCACATCGAGGTCGTCAACAACCTGGACGTCGCCGCGAGTCTTCACGTGCACGGACTGGACTACGACGTCGCCAGTGACGGCACGAAGATGAACGACAGCGTCGTCGAGCCGGGCGGCCGGCGGACCTACGTCTGGCGCACCCACGCCCCGGGACGGAGCCACGACGGGACGTGGGATGCCGGCAGTGCCGGCTACTGGCACTACCACGATCACAACGTGGGAACGCCACACGGTACGGGCGGCCTCAAGAAGGGCCTGTACGGACCCGTGATCGTGCGCCGCAAGGGCGACGTACTGCCCGACAAGCAGTTCACGGTCGTGTTCAACGACATGACGATCAACAACAAGGCCCACCACGACGCTCCCACGTTCACGGCGGTCCGTGGCGAGCGCGTCGAGTTCGTCGTCATCACCCACGGGGAGTTCTTCCACACCTTCCATGTGCACGGCCACCGCTGGGTGGACAACCGCACCGGGATCCTGCAGGGTCCGCAGGACGTGAGCCGGGTCATCGACACCAAGACCGTCGGTCCCGCGGATTCCTTCGGGTTCCAGGTGATCGCGGGCGACCATGTCGGTGCGGGTGCCTGGATGTACCACTGCCACGTCCAGAGTCACTCGGACATGGGCATGGCCGGGATCTTCCTCGTGACCGAGGCCGACGGTACGGTCCCCGGCGGTATGCCCCACCACTAGGAGGCAGCGGCGGAGTCCCGATGCGGGCTCCACCCCCGAAGCCACGCCTTTCAGGGCTGCCTGACGGCCTGACGGGCGTGTACCGAACTGCCGCCGGCCGGTCCTCGCCCGCCCGAACTGAGGCGGACTCGACCTCCCTGCTCCGGCATCCCGTTTCTTCGGGCATCGTGACCGCCCGTCACGGCGCCTACCGGGCGGGGCCCTGCGGCAGCCCTCCGCTCCATTCCCTGATCACTCTTCCGTTGCCGGATCGAGTCAAGGAGCAGACATGGGTAAGACAGACCGGTTCGCCCTGTCAGGACGAAGAGAATCGCCGCCGTCTGGTCCTGGGCGGACCGTTCGTCACGCGTGGTCCTGGCGCCGTGCGGTCGTTCTGCTGTCCAGCGCCGCACTGACCGTGGGGCTTACCGCGTTGCCGGCCGTGCAGGCACAGGCCCAGCCGACCGCTGAACGCGGCGGCCAGGACCAGGTCGTAGCCGCCGACCCCCAGGTGAACGTCCTGGTGTTCCACGGACCGGCCGCCAAGCAGGACGACCCCGTCAAGAAGGCCACGTCGGCGATCGAGAACCTCGGCGAGAAGAACGGGTTCACCGTCGTCGAGTCCGATGACGCGAGCGTGTTCAACACCGGCGACCTCGCCAAGTACCGAGGGGTGGTGTTCCTGTCGGCCGACGGCGTGACGCTCAACGCCGAGCAGGAAGCCGCGTTCCAGTCGTACATCAACAACGGTGGCGGCTTCGTCGGCGTCCACGACGCCGCCCGGGCCCAGGCCGACTCCTCCTGGTTCACCGGGCTGATCGGCACCCGCCCGGCCCTGGGTCTCCCCGACGCCGAGAAGGTCGTCGAGAGCGCGGCCAACGGGGAGAACCCGCCGAACGAGAGCAAGGACAAACTGTTCGACGGCAAGGACGACACCAAGTGGCTGGCCTTTACGCCGACCGGCTGGGTCACCATGAAGCTGGACAAGCCCGTCGCGGTGGTCAACTACGCGTTGACCTCCGCCAACGACTCCTCGGGACGGGACCCCAAGGACTGGAAGCTGCAGGGATCGCAGGACGGCGAGACCTGGAAGACCCTGGACACCCGGAACGGCGAGACCTTCTCGTCGCGGTTCCAGACCAGGCAGTTCCAGTTCACCAACACCACGGCCTACCAGCACTACCGGCTGGAGATCACCGCCAACAGCGGTGAGCCGCTGACTCAGCTGGCCGAGCTGCGGCTCTTCAGTGCCAACCCGACGCCTCCGCAGGATTCCAAGGTCCAGAAGGCCGTCGTGGACGTGACGGACCGCCAGCACCCGGCCAACAAGGGACTCCCGCTCAACTGGACCCGCTCCGACCAGTGGATCAACTGGGAACCCAATCCGATCGGCAAGGTCCACACCATCGCCCAGGTCGAGGAGTGGAAGTACCAGCCGGGACCCGGCGCCAACGGCGCCTTCCACCCGATCTCGTGGTGCCGCGACTAC
Organism: Streptomyces sp. 63XJN7_1_ISO-PGPR-S23-121; assembly: GCF_056173025.1. Lineage (NCBI taxonomy): Bacteria > Bacillati > Actinomycetota > Actinomycetes > Kitasatosporales > Streptomycetaceae > Streptomyces > Streptomyces sp. 63XJN7_1_ISO-PGPR-S23-121. The sequence goes on from NZ_CM149653.1 coordinate 2,747,250, forward strand.
GACGGCGGCAGGTCCTTCTACACCGGCATGGGCCGCACCGAGGACAGTTACACCACGGACACGAAGTTCCAGAGCCACCTCCTCGGCGCCATCCAGTGGACCACCGGCATGGTCCGCGGTGACTGCCAGGCGACCATCGCGTCCAACTACAAGACCGAGCGGCTGACGGCCCAGAACCAGGCCGGGCAGCTCGACCAGATCGGTGAGCCGCACGGCCTCACCATGGCCCCCGACGGCAAGGCCTTCTACATCGGCAAGGCCGCCTGCCCGTCCGGCCCGATCAGCTCCTGGAACGACCCCAAGGTCGGCCTCGGCTGCGGCACCATCCACCAGTGGGACCCCGAGACCAAGAAGGTCAAGCTGCTCACCACACTCGACGTGATGGGCAACCGGGGCAGCGGTGACGAACTGGTCAAGAACGAAGAAGGCCTCGTCGGCATCACCCTCGACCCGAAGTTCGAGAAGAACGGGTGGATCTACATCTACTGGATGCCGCACGAGTCGATCGACCGCGACAAGCGGATCGGCCAGCGGACGGTCTCCCGGCTCACCTACGACTTCGCGACCGAGTTCATCGACAAGGGCACCCGCAAGGACCTGCTGCACTGGGACACCCAGATCCACAGCTGCTGCCACGCCGGCGGCGGCATGTCGTTCGACAAGGACGGCAACCTCTACATCGGCTCCGGTGACAGCAACTCCTCCGGCGGCTCCGGCGGCTACTCCGGGAACAACTGGACCCAGGACTACAAGGGCACGTCCTTCCAGGACGCCCGCCGCACCGCCGGCAACACCAACGACCTCAACGGCAAGATCATCCGCATCCACCCCGAGCCCGACGGCACCTACACGATCCCCAAGGGCAACCTCTTCGCGCCGGGTACGGCCAAGACCCGCCCCGAGATCTACGTGATGGGTGTCCGCAACATCGCGCGGCTCTCCGTCGACCCGGTGCACAACTGGCTGAACGCCGGCTGGGTCGGGCCGGACGCGGGCGCTCCGGACCCCGAGCTGGGCCCGGCCAAGTACGAGACGGCCACGATCATCACCTCCGCGGGCAACCAGGGCTGGCCGTACTGCATGGGCAACCGGCAGCCGTACCGCGACCGCAGCAACACCGACGCCAGTGAGCTCACCGGCTGGTACGACTGCGACAACCTCAAGAACGAGTCGCCGCGCAACACCGGCCTGGTGGATATCCCGCCGGCCCGCGACAACATGATCTGGTACTCGCCCCAGGGCGGCGGCCCGGTCTTCCCCGAGCGCACCGACGGCAGCGGTCTGCCGTCCTACAAGACGAGCGAGGCCACCTACACCCAGCCGTACCTCAGGGGCGGCGGCCAGGCCGTCATGTCCGGCCCGACCTACCACCGCTCCCAGGTGGACACCAAGAGCGGTGTCGCCTGGCCGGAGTACTGGAACGACAAGTGGTTCATCGGTGACCAGTCCAACGCCGGCAACCGCGTCGCGGTGACCGTCGACCCGGACAAGGTCAAGGACGCGGGCGCGCCCGCCTTCGGCGAGGACCTGCGCAGCATCATCCCGTCCGGCGGTGGCTCCACCCAGCTGCAGAGCTGGATGGACGCCAAGTTCGGTCCCGACGGTGCCCTGTACATGCTCGACTACGCGGGCGGCTTCTTCAGCCTGCACCCCAACCAGAAGCTCATCCGCATCACCTACCAGGGTGGCCCGGCCACCCCGAAGCCGCAGGACGCCGGGGCGCGCGTGATCAAGCAGAGCGAGCCCAGGACGGTGGCGTTCTCCAGCGCCAAGACCGGTGGTGTGGCCTGGGAGTGGGACTTCGGTGACGGCAGCAAGCCGTCGCACGAGGCCAACCCCACGCACACCTACGCCGACTACGGCACGTACAAGGCGAAGCTGACGGTCACCTACGCCGACGGCGAGAAGGCCACCGCGACGATCGACGCCGAGGCCGGCTGCCCCGCGCCCGACGCCCGGAAGACCGTCGAGCTGCTCGACACCGACACCGGCGTGGTCAACCACCGAGCGGGCGGCGGCTGCACCGTCAACGACCTGATCGACGACGAGGCGTCCTGGCCGAACCACGGCGCGTTCGTCAGTCACGTCAACGCCGTCGTCAACGACCTCCGCAAGGAGGGCGTCCTCGACAACCGCGAGTCGTCCGCGATCGGCAAGGCGGCGGCCAAGAGCGAGATCGGCAAGGTCGCCGGGTACAAGCCCCTCTTCGACGGGACCGCGGCGAGCCTGGCCGACTGGCGCCAGGCCGGCCCCGGGAAGTTCTCACTCCTGCCCGACGGCACCATGCGCAGCTCCGGCGGCATGGGCATGCTGTGGTACGCCAAGCAGGAGCTCGGGGACTTCTCGCTCAGGCTCCAGTTCCGGGACGTGGCTCCGGCCGGCAGCAACACCAACACCGGTGTCTTCGTCCGGTTCCCGGACCCGCGGACGCCGCTGGCCGACCGTCCGGCCGGCAGCTGCGGGACGGTCGGCTCGGCCCGCACCGCACCCGAGTGGGTCGCGATCTTCTGCGGTCATGAGATCCAGATCTACGACGGGGCCACGGGCGAGGTCCAGAAGACCGGCTCGGTGTACAACTTCAAGCCGGTGGTCCTGGACAAGGCGGGGGTGACCCCGAAGGGCCAGTGGAACGACTACGAGATCCGCGCGGTCGGGCAGCACTACACGATCATCCGCAACGGCGTGGTGATCAACGAGTTCGACAACACGCCCGGCAAGTCGTCGTCCCGGGCGGGTGACCCGCCCACGGATCTGCGGCAGTTCCTCAGCGGGTACATCGGGTTGCAGAACCACAGCAACAACGACCTGACCGAGTACCGCAACATCCGGGTGCGGAACCTGTAGTCGCACAGCGGCGGACGCCGGGCTCGGGGCAACAGCCCCGAGCCCGGCACTGCCGCGAGCACGGGCCGCGCGGTCCGCCATCGACCCCCGGCCGGGACTGGCACCCCCGGAAAACCGGTGGCCCCTCCCACGCACCCCTCCCTACACTCACCGAACGCAAAGCAGACGGACGGGCGCCCACCGCGGGTGCCCGTGACCAGTGAGGGGAGACCGCCGTGCGTGACCGCACCGCCGCCGTCGCTCCCCGTTCCCGGTACACGGTGATCCTGGTGTCCCGGTCCGTCCGGTGCCCGCTGCGCGGCCGGTACCGGATGCCCGTGACGCCCGCCTGACCACGCTCCGCCGCACCCCGTCGACCCCCAGTGAGGGCGGTCGGCGGGAACGGCGCGCGCCCGGCGCGCCTCCGGGGAATCGCGCTGCCCGATTCCGGACCGTCCGAAAGGCCACGGGGCCATGCGCAACACCTCCCTCACCACCGTCCGCAACCTCGGCATCCTCGCCCACGTCGACGCGGGCAAGACCACCGTCACCGAGCGGATCCTCTACACCACCGGCACCACCCACAAGCGGGGCGAGGTCCACGACGGCACGACCGTCACCGACTTCGACCCGCAGGAGCGCGACCGCGGCATCACCATCTTCGCCGCGGCCGTCAGCTGCGCGTGGGACGGCCACCGGATCAACCTGATCGACACACCGGGCCACGTGGACTTCGCCGACGAGGTCGAGCGGTCGCTGCGCGTCCTGGACGGCGCGGTCGCCGTGTTCGACGCCGTCGCGGGCGTCGAACCGCAGAGCGAGTCCGTGTGGCGGCAGGCCGACCGGCACGGCGTGCCCCGGATCGCGTTCGTCAACAAGATGGACCGGGCCGGCGCCGACCTCGACGCGGCCGTCGCCTCCATCCGCGAACGGCTGCACCCGGCGCCGCTCGCCGTGCAGCTGCCCGTCGGAGCGGAGGACGGCTTCACCGGCGTCGTCGACCTGCTGCGCATGCGCGCCCTGGTGTGGGCCGACGGCGCGGACGCGGCCGAGGAGAGGCCGGTGCCGGACGACCTGCGCGAGGAAGCGGCACGCCGGCGACGCGCGCTGGAGGAGGCGGTCGCCGAACGCCACCCCGCCGCGCTGGAGGAGTTCTGCGACCGCGAGACGCTGACCGCCGGCACCCTCGCCGCGGCGCTGCGCGACCTGACCCGCGCCGGCGACGCCGTGGTGGTGCTGTGCGGCTCGGCCTACCGCAACCGCGGGATCGAGCCGCTGCTGGACGCCGTGGTCGCCTACCTGCCGTCCCCCGAGGACGTACCCCCGGTGCGCGGCACGCACGACGGCACGGAACAGGAACGGGCCGCCGACCCGTCCGCACCGCTGGCCGCCCTGGCGTTCAAGGTCAACGCGACCCCGACGGGACGGCTGACGTATCTGCGGGTGTACTCGGGCACCATCGAGAAGGGAGACACCGTGTGGGACGCGGGCACGCGCCGCACCGAGCGGATCGGCCGCATCCTGCGGGTGCGGGCCGACCGGCACGACCCGCTGGAACGCGCGGTCGCCGGGGACATCGTCGCCGTGGTCGGACTGAAGTCCGCCCGCGCCGGCTCCACCCTGTGCGCGCCGGGCTCCCCGCTCGTCCTGGAACCCCCGGGCGTGGCCGAACCGGTCGTGCACGTCGCCGTCGAGGCCCGTCGGTCCGCCGACACCGACCGGCTGGCCACCGCGCTCGCCCGGCTCACCGAGGAGGACCCCTCGCTGGCCGTACGGACCGACCCGGAGACCGGCCAGACCGTGCTGTCCGGCATGGGCGAACTGCACCTGGAGGTCGCGGTGGAACGCGTCCGGCGCGAACACGGTGTCGAGGTCGCCGTGGGCCGCCCGGGTGTGGCGTACCGCGAGACGGTCGGCCGGGGCGTGTCCGGGTTCGTCTTCCGGCACGTCAAACAGGACGGCGGCGCGGGCCAGTTCGCGCATGTCGTGCTGGACGTCGAGCCGTGGGACGAGGGCGGCTTCGTGTTCCGGTCGGCGGTCGTCGGCGGCCGCGTGCCGCAGGAGTTCGTGCGGGCCGTGGAGGCCGGCTGCCGGGACGCCCTGGCCGCGGGACCGCTCGGCGGGCACCCCGTGACCGGGCTGCGGGTGACCCTCACCGACGGCCGGACCCACGTGAAGGACTCCTCGGACACGGCCTTCCGCACCGCCGGCCGGCTGGGCCTGCGCGACGCCCTGCGGGCCTCGGCGATGGTCCTGCTGGAACCGGTCGTGGAGGTGACGGTCACCCTGCCCGAGGACGCGGTCGGCGGGGTGCTCGGTGACCTGGCCGCCCGCCGCGGCCGGGTCACCGGTTCCGACACGCGGGCCGGTGCGGCGGTCGTCACGGCCACCGTGCCGCTGGCCGAGCTGTTCGGTTACGCGACCCGGCTGCGCAGCCGCACCCAGGGCCGCGGCACCTTCACCGCCCGGCCCACCGGCTACGCGCCGGCGCCGGCCGTGACCCGGGTGCCGTAGGGGCCGGCCCCGGTCCCCTTGCCAGGCGGGGCAAGGGGACCGGGGCGGTCACCGCCTGCCGGTGCGGCACCGCGCGCCGGGCCACTTCGGCGATGCGCGTCGGAACCCTTGACGGGCCTGGCTGCGCAGGTTTAACTCACGTCCTAAATTAAGCCGTGAGTGCTCGTGCCCCGGGTGCGAGCCGTGCGCACTCGTCGTGCGCACCCCCGAAGGGACTCCAGGGACCATGCGCAGTATCCGAGCCGCGGCCACAGGCGCCGTCATCATGTCTCTCGCCCTCGCCGCGACGGCCTGCGGCGGTGGTTCGTCCACGGGCGGCGGGTCCAACGACTCGCCGAAGACCCTGACGTACTGGGCCTCCAACCAGGGCGCCAGCGTCGAGGTCGACAAGAAGGTCCTCCAGCCCGAGCTCGACAAGTTCGAGAAGGAGACCGGCATCAAGGTGAAACTGGAGGTCGTGCCCTGGTCGGACCTGCTGAACCGGATCCTGACCGCCACGACGTCCGGCCAGGGCCCGGACGTGCTGAACATCGGCAACACCTGGAGCGCCTCGCTCCAGGCCACCGGGGCGCTGCTGCCCTGGGACGAGAAGAACCTCGACAAGATCGGCGGCAGGGACCGCTTCGTCGACTCCGCCCTCGGCTCGACGGGCGTTCAGGGCCAGGACCCGGCCGCGGTGCCGCTGTACTCGATGGCGTACGCGCTCTACTACAACAAGCAGATGTTCGCCGACGCGGGCATCACCGAGCCTCCGGCCACCTGGGACGAGCTGGTCGCGACCGGCCGGAAACTCTCCAAGGACGGCAAGTGGGGCCTGGGCGCGGAGGGTTCCAACCCGTCGGAGAACATCCACCACGCCTTCGCCTTCGCCAAGCAGCACGGCGCCGACTTCTTCACCGCCGACGGCAGGCCGGACTTCACCGACGACGGGGTCGTCGCCGCGGTCCGGCAGTACGTCGGCCTCATGGCCAAGGACAAGATCATCGCTCCCGGTAACGCCGAGTACGCACAGAACCAGTCCGTGAGCGACTTCGCCAAGGGCAGGACCGCGATGCTGCTGTGGCAGTCGGCGTCCGCCAACCTCGCCTCGCAGGGCATGAGCGAGGACTCCTACGGCATCGCCCCGGTGCCGGTGCGGTCCGGCACCCCGGGCAGCGGCACCAACGTCAACTCCATGGTCGCCGGCATCAACATGGCCGTCTTCAGGAACACCGACAACCTCGACGGCGCCACCCGGTTCGTGAAGTTCATGACGAGCGACACGGAGCAGAAGATCCTCAACAAGGCCTACAGCTCGATCCCGCCGGTCAAGGCCGCCCAGTCGGACCCCGCCTTCAGCACCCCGGCCAACGCGGTCCTCAAGGACACCCTCGCGCGGAGCGCGGTCGCGCTGCCGCAGGTCGCCGCCGAGTCCCAGTTCGAGACGGCCGTCGGTACGGCGATCAAGGAGCTGTTCGCCGATGCCGCAGCCGGACGCGCGGTGACGACGGCGGACGTGAAGGCCAAGCTGGAGAAGGCCCAGCAGCAGATGCCGGCCAAGTGACCACGATGACGACCACGGTCCCCGAGAAGACGGGCGGGCGGACGCCCCGCGACGGCTCCCCGCCCGCCGCGGGCCGGAGCGGTCCCGGCCGCCGCTCCGGCCGCATCCGCCGCATCGGCCTGCCCTACCTGCTCCTCCTGCCCGCCCTGCTCCTCGAACTCCTAGTCCACCTGGTGCCGATGGTCATCGGGGTGGTGATGAGCTTCAAGGAACTGACGCAGTTCTTCATCCGCGACTGGGGCACCGCTCCCTGGTCCGGCCTCGACAACTACCGGGTGTCGGTGGACTTCGACGCCCCCGTCGGCGAGGAACTCCTGCACTCCTTCCTCGTCACCGTCGCCTTCACCCTCCTGTCCGTCGGCCTGTGCTGGCTGATCGGCACCGCCGCCGCGATCTGCATGCAGGACGCCTTCCGCGGCCGGGGCCTGCTGCGCGCCCTGTTCCTCGTCCCGTACGCCCTGCCGGTCTACGCGGCCGTCATCACCTGGGTCTTCATGTTCCAGCACGACAACGGCCTGGTGAACCACGTCCTGCACGACCAGCTCGGCCTGACCGACAAGCCGTCCTTCTGGCTCATCGGCGACAACAGCTTCGTCGCCCTGCTGACCGTGTCGGTGTGGAAGGGCTGGCCGTTCGCCTTCCTCATCGTCATGGCCGGCCTGCAGAACATCCCGAAGGAGCTGTACGAGGCCGCCGCCCTGGACGGCGCCGGCACCTGGCAGCAGATCCGCCGCATCACCCTGCCGTCCCTCGGCGCGGTCAACCAGGTCCTGGTCCTGGTGCTGTTCCTGTGGACCTTCAACGACTTCAACACACCGTTCGTACTGTTCGGCAAGACCGCTCCCGAGGCCGCCGACCTGGTCTCCGTCCACATCTACCAGGAGTCCTTCGCGACCTGGAACTTCGGCAGGGGCTCCGCCATGTCGGTCCTGCTGCTGCTCTTCCTGCTCCTCGTGACGGGCGTGTACCTGGCCGTCACCTCACGCGGACGGAGGTCTGCCCGTGCCTGACACCCGTACGGTGGCCCGCCCGGCCCGTTCCCCCATGGCACCGCCCCGCTCCTTCCTCTGGACCCGGCGGATCCTGCTCACCCTGCTCACCGCCTTCGTCCTGCTCCCGGTCTACGTCATGGTCTCCAGCTCGCTGAAACCGCTGGCGGACGTGACGGGCACGTTCCGCTGGCTGCCGAGCGGACTGACCCTTCGCCCGTACATCGACATCTGGTCGACGGTGCCGCTGGCGAAGTACTTCGTGAACTCCGTGATCGTGGCGGGCGCCGCCACCGTCTGCTCGGTGGTGATCGCGGTCTTCGCCGCCTACGCCGTCAGCCGCCACGAATTCCGCGGCAAACGCGTCTTCACGGTCACCGTGCTGTCGACGCAGATGTTCCCCGGCATCCTGTTCCTGCTGCCCCTGTTCCTGATCTACGTGAACATCGGCAACACCACCGGCATCGCCCTGTTCGGCTCACGCGGCGGCCTCATCCTCACCTACCTCACCTTCTCCCTCCCGTTCTCGATCTGGATGCTGATCGGCTACTTCGACTCGGTGCCGCGCGACCTGGACGAGGCGGCCCTCGTCGACGGCTGCGGCCCACTCAAGGCCCTGTTCAAGGTCGTCGTGCCGGCGGCGGTCCCCGGCATCGTCGCGGTGGCCGTCTACGCCTTCATGACCGCCTGGGGCGAGGTCCTCTTCGCCTCCGTCATGACCAACGACACCACCCGCACCCTCGCGGTCGGCCTCCAGGGCTACTCCACGCTCAACGACGTCTACTGGAACCAGATCATGGCCGCCTCGCTGGTCGTGAGCGTCCCGGTGGTGGCGGGCTTCCTGCTCCTCCAGCGCTACCTGGTGACCGGCCTGACGGCGGGAGCGGTCAAGTGACCCACGTCGAACCGCACATCACCACACGCGAAAGGACGCACGTGAGCATCGACCTCGCCGCACTCCCGCACGACTTCCTGTGGGGCACGGCCACATCGGCGTACCAGATCGAGGGAGCCGTGGCCGAGGACGGCCGCTCACCGTCGATCTGGGACACCTTCTCCCACACCCCCGGCAAGATCGACAACAACGACCACGGCGACGTCGCCTGCGACCACTACCACCGCTGGCGCGAGGACATCGGCCTGATGCGCCGGCTCGGCACCAACGCCTACCGCCTGTCGATCGCCTGGCCACGCGTCGTCCCCGGCGGCGACGGCCCCGTCAACGCCAAGGGCCTCGCCTTCTACGACCAACTGGTCGACGCCCTGCTGGAGGCCGGCATCACGCCGTCCGTGACCCTCTACCACTGGGACCTGCCGCAGGTCCTCCAGGACCGCGACGCCGGCTGGCAGGCGCGGGCCACGGCGGAGCACTTCGCGTCCTACGCGTCGGTCGTCGCCGAGCGCCTCGGCGACCGCGTCACGCACTGGGCCACCCTCAACGAACCCCTGTGCTCCGCCTGGATCGGCCACCTCGAAGGCGTCATGGCGCCGGGCCTGACCGACCTCACCGCGGCGGTCCGCGCCTCCTACCACCTGCTCCTCGGGCACGGCCTCGCGATGCAGGCCATCCGGTCGGCCTCCCCGGGCGCGCGGGTGGGCATCGTCAACAACCTCTCCACCATCCACGCCGCCACCGACCGCGAGGAGGACCTCGCAGCCGCCCGACGCATGGACGGCCACACCAACCGCTGGTGGCTGGACCCGGTCCACGGCCGCGGCTTCCCGGCGGACATGCGCGAGGTCTACCGCGTCGAACTGCCCGAGCGCGAAGGCGACATGGACCTCATCGGCGCGGACCTCGACTGGCTGGGCCTGAACTACTACTTCCCCCAGACGGTCGCCGCCGACCCCACCGCCCCGGCCCCCTACGTACGCACCGTGCGCCGCGTCGGCGTCCCGCGCACCGGCATGGACTGGGAGGTCGACGCGAGCGGCATCGAGGACCTGCTGCTGCGCCTGACCAACGACTACGGGGCACGCAAGCTGTACGTCACGGAGAACGGCTCGTCCTTCCCGGACGTGGTCCGCCCCGACGGCACGATCGACGACCCGGAACGGCAGGACTACCTCACCGCCCACCTGGCCGCCTGCGCCTCCGCCGCCCACAAGGGCGCCCCCCTGGCGGGCTACTTCGCCTGGTCGCTCCTGGACAACTTCGAGTGGGCGTACGGCTACGACAAGCGCTTCGGCCTGGTCCACGTCGACTACGCGACCCAGACCCGCACGATCAAGGGCAGCGGCCGGCGGTACGCGGACGTCATCGCCGCGCACGGCCGGGAACGGGGCCGCGAGGCCGCCTGAACCGGACGCCGGTCCGCCACGGCCGAGAGCGCTACGGCCGAGGGCGCGGGCGGCCGGGCCCCGGGACTCCCGGGACCCGGCCGCCCGCGCGTACCCACCGCCCCACCGGTACGGGCGGGAGCTGAGGAGCCCAGGTTGCCCCGGTTTCCGATATTGACGGTGGGGCGCAAGAGGTCGCTACTTGTGCAAGGGACGTTGGGTAACCGTCCATGTCCAGGTCGACCAGAGGCAGGAGCAGCGACGCATGGTCGTATCCGGTCCACGGACCACCAGGAGCGCGCCCATCGGGCAACGCGCCGACGATTCGCGGTCACTGACCGATACCCATGCTTCCAGGCGGTGCAGATGAAGAAGAGACTGTGTGCCGCGGGCGCCGTCCTCGGCGTCCTCGTCACGTCCGGCGCGCTACCCGCGCAGGCGTCCCCGGCCCAGGCACCCTCGGCCCAGCGCCCGAACGGGCACGCCCTCCCGCTGGGCCCCTCCGACCTCGCGGAGACCCGCACCACGACGACCCTGCAGCCGGGTGTCACCCTCACCCGTATCGTGCGCGGTGACGACGACCCGTCCCTGCACTGGACGGTCGAGGTCTCCATCCCCGGCGGAGACACCTCACCGGACCCCGACGCACCCCCGACGGCCCTGAAGGACGAGGCGAGCGCCGACGAACTGGCCGCCGCACTCGTCCGCGACGGCTTCCCCGCCCGCGTAGAGAAGGTGACGACGCGGCGGACGGCCGACTACGCCGGCGGCACCCTCGGCTGGCGGGTCCGCATCGGAACGTTCGCCTCCCAGGCCGCCGCGACGACCGAACGCACACGCCTGAGGACGGCCGGATACACCGGATCCGCCGTCTTCACCGGCTGGGACGGCGAGGCAGCGGACCGCGGCCCCTGGCACGTGGACGTGCTCACGATCGACCCGCGCACCTTCCGCGGCGGCCTCGACGCGTCGTACGGCCCGGACCTGGAGAACCGCGAGACCACCGGCGAGCTGGCGAACGCGGCCGGAGCGACGGCGGCGGTCAACGCCGGCTTCTTCGTCCTCGACCCGAAGGCGGGCGCCCCCGGCGACCCGGCCGGCCTGGGCGTCTACGACGGACGCCTGCTCAGCGAACCGGTGAGCGGCCGCCCCGGCCTGGTCCTCCACGACGACGGCCGACGGACCGAGATCGCCCGCTACACCTGGCAGGGACGGATCGCGTCCCGCGGCACCTCACTCACCCTGAACGGCATCAACCGCGTCCCGGGCCTGATCAGGAACTGCGGCGGCAGCGAGGGCGACCGGCCGACGTCCCTCCCGCTGCACGACGTGACCTGCACCAACGCGAACGAACTCGTCGCCTTCACCCCCGAGTACGGCCGGCAGACCCCCTCCGGCGAGGGCCTGGAGGCGGTCCTGGACGCCCACGACCGGGTCGTCGAGCTGCGCTCACCGCGCGGGGGACCGCTCCCGGCGGGCGGCAGCTCGGTCCAGGCCATGGGCGACCGGGTCGCGGACCTGACGGCCCTGGCCCGCCCCGGCGCCCACGTCACCACGAGGACGACCCTGCTGGACGACCGGGGCAGGCGCGTCTCCCCGTCCCCCGGCACCGACATCGTCAACGGCGGCCCCGAACTGGTCCGCGACGGACGGCTCCACGTCACACCGGCCACCGACGGCATGGTGCACCCCGGCGACCCGAGCTGGTACTACGGCTGGGTGCACAAGCGGAACCCGCGCACCCTGGCCGGAGTGGACGCGGCCGGCCGCACCGTCCTCGTCACGGCCGACGGACGCAGCACCGAGGCACTCGGCCTGAGCATCGTGGAGAGCGCCGAGGTCGCCAAGTCCCTCGGACTGCGCGACGCGGTCAACCTGGACGGCGGCGGCTCGACGACGATGGTGACCGACGGCGAGGTCATCAACGACCCGTCCGACGCCACCGGCGAACGCCCCGTCGGCGACGCCCTGTTGATCCTGCCCCGCAGACACTGACCCAGCCCGTTCCCACCGTCCACGCAGCGACGAACCGCACCGCAGGGAGCCGCCATGCCCGCGCCCACCGTCCCGACCCTCAGATCCCGCGTCCTGCTCGTCCTCACCGTCCTGCTCGCCATGCTGCTGCCGACGGCACCGGCACTGGCGGCGTCCGATGGCGGGGCGCCGTCACCGCACGGTGCGGAGGTCGTCGCCGTCACCCAGGTCGCGGACCGCCAGGTCGACCTGTCGGTCCGCTCCACCGCCCTGGGCGGCCGCACGGTCAAGGTCCGCCTCCTCACCCCCGACGGCTGGAACCCCGACGCCCGACGCCCGCAGCACTGGCCGACGCTGTGGCTCCTCCACGGCTGCTGCGGCGACTACACGTCGTGGACCCGGATGACCGACGTCGCGGAGACCGACGCGCTTCGCGACGTCCTCGTCGTGATGCCGGAGGCCGGCTGGAACGGCTGGTACAGCGACTGGTGGAACCACGGCCAGGGCGGCGACCCCGCGTGGGAGACCTTCCACACCGTCGAGCTGCGCCACCTCCTGGAGAGCGACTGGGGCGCGGGCGGCAAGCGCGTCGTGGCCGGCCTGTCGATGGGCGGCCAGGGAGCCCTCCTCTACGCCGCCCGCCATCCGGGCATGTTCAGGGCGACGGCGGCCTACTCGGGCTCGGCCCACCCGCTCCTCGACGCCGAGTCGGTCGACCGCATCATGGGCTTCTTCGCCGGCCAGGGCAACGACCCGCTCCGCGTCTGGGGCGACCCGGTCGCGCAGCGCGACATCTGGGAGGCCCACGACCCGTACTACTTGGCGAAGCGACTCCGCTCCATCCCGGTCTACCTGTCCTGCGGCGACGGCACGACGGGCCCCCTGGACACCCCGGGCGCGACGAGCGCCCTGGAGGCCGACTTCAACCGCCAGAACCAGGCCCTGGCGGCGGAGCTGCGGAGGGTGGGCGCACGGCACCTGACGACCAACTTCTACGGCCCGGGAACCCACGGGTGGGCGTACTGGGAGCGTGAGCTGCATGCTTCGCTGCCGATGCTGCTGGGGGCGCTGGGGCTGGGTGACTGAGCCCAGCAAGGTGCGGCGAGGTCGAGCACGGGGAGCAGGAACGACTTGGTCTTGCCAGACCCGGTGCCGGTCGTCACGAGCGTGGGCAGGCCGCCCTCCTGTACGTACTCAGCCGTTCCCGCACCTCTGCTTGGTGCCGCCACGGCGTGAACGACGGCTGCCACTCCAGTGCAGAATGCCACCCGCCGTCGGCGGGGTGGAACGTCGTCTTCATCCGCAGGTTCGGCCCCCGGAAGATCCCCGTCTCCGGATCGCGCCGAGGAACAGCTCCAGCGCGAGCCGCGTGTCCTCGTCGGTGAGTGCGTACGTCGTCGTGAGGTACTGCGTCAGACTGCCGCGCAGTTGCGCGGCGCCCAGGGTGGGCCTCACGACGACCTTTCGGGCAGGACGGCAACCTCGACCGCCGAGCACCTGACGCCGTGACAACCCAGCCGCCCTGCCCTTCGTGGCGTGAGCATGAGCAGCCCGCGTCCGTGCCGTAGACGTGAGCCGTGACGGTCCAGTGCGGTTCAGAAATAGTGGGTCGCAATACCCTTGTCGCCGCGGCAACCCTTGCGGATCGTGTACTCGGGAACCAGCTTGGTGTACACGCCGTAGGGGTCTTGTGGGCCCTTTTGGTGTGAAACTGGGCGAATGCTGAAGCTCAGGTCCAAAATGCGTTCGGGTGTGGTGTTGTTCAACTCGGCGAGGTGAGCGCGGATGTGGGGTTCGGCCTCGGTGTGTGCCTCGGCGAGGGTTCCGTGCAGGGCATAGGCGCCCTTGTCCGCGTAGAAGGGGATGGATGAGTGGTCATGTCCATCCATGCGGTATCTCGCGGCCCAGGTGCAGTCGAGGAGGTGGGGGCCGAGAGGGTGGTGATCGGAGCCGTCGCAGGATCCGAGGGAGGCGAGCTCGTGGTGCACGACCGTGCCGTCTTCAGTGAGTACGCGCTCCTGATGACAGCCTCGGCATACGCCCGTCTGCTTCCCGGTGGTCAAGGCGCCTCCTGACATCCACTGGCTTCCGCTTCGGGCGCCGTCACTCGCCAAAAATTACCCTCACGGTGCGTTCCGGTCGATCGGTGTCGACGAAGAAACTGTTCAGCGGCGTGTGCCGGCCGAGCCTGTGCCGAGTCCGCATTATGCACCGCGGTCGAGGACGGTGCATGTGCGTGCCTTCGGCGTGGAGACCCGGACCGGTGCCCCACCAGAAAAGGCTTCTACGACGAAGGAGACTCTGCCGTTTCCGTCCTCCTTGAGCGGTTCGACGATCCGGCCCACGGCGTCGAACTGCTCCTGGTTGTCGGAGACCTGTGACGCGCGCCCCGGCTGCGGCGGCCGGAACGGCAGCGGAACGCTCCGTGCTCCGGTACTGATCTGCCCCGCCAGATGCCCGCCGGGCGCGGTGAGCGTTTCTACGTGGGCGGCGCGCAAGAGACGCAGCAGGGGCTGCCAGGTGGCGAAGTCATGGAGCGAGGGCACGAGAAGACCTCCTGAAGGTGTGCCCGCTGATGCTGGATCACGGGCGGGCGCCGACAATACGGGGCGCCGTCCGGGCGGAAGAGGCCCGGGGGTCGGAGGGGCCGCGGTGGGGGACATGCCCGACGTCGGACGAGGCCGACGGAGGCGGGCTCGTCCGTGTGCGGGCAGGAACACCGTGCTCCCGCGTCCGGTGTGGGGAGCACGGTGCCTGAAGGGTCAGAGGACCGCGGTGGCGGCGGGGTCTCGCACCGCCCGGACGCCGTAGGTACTTCGCCTTCGCCAAGCGGGACGTTCTTCGTCTCCTCACCGACTGTCGGCGCGACGAGGACCGCGCCGACGGTGCAGGAGATTCCGGAACCCGTGCGGCACGCCTCGTCCACTCGGTCCGCGTTGTCGTTACTTAGATTCCTCGACCCGCAGGGTGCCGTCGCGCAAGGCCTTGTCCGTGGCACGTCCGATGACCGCGGTCGCTCCCGCGTCCACGGCTCCTCCGACGATGCCTCCCAGGATCGGGATCCCCTTGGCGAGAGTGATCGCGGCGCGTTGGGTTCCATGCTTCGAGACGAGGAAGAATCCGACCTTCTTGTTGATCGCCCGGAGCATCGCGATCGGGATCTTCTTGATCATCTGCTCGCCGAGCTTCTGACCGACCTTCACTCCGAAGGCCGCCAGGACGTTCTGCGCGCTCATCCCGATCGCGAGCATCGTCGCGACGGTCCGCACGTGCGGGTCGCCGATGTCCCATCCCCGGAGGTGCGCGATGGAACCGGCCATCCGTATGTTGATGGCGAGGGACGCGGCCACGTTCGCGGGGATCGTCACGCCTGCGGTGATCAGGCCTCCGAGACCGGTGACGAACCCCTGGGTACCGGCCGCGGCCACGGACTCCTTGATGAGGCGGGCGATGACCGCGTCGATGTCGTCCTTCATGTCCTCGGGTGAGCGGCGCTCGTCGTCATCAGGCGCCCGGTAATCGTCACCCTGCCGACGCGATAGACGGTCCTCGGCCCAGGTCACCGACCCCGAGACCGGCCCCACGCCGTTCACCATGACCTTCTCCGCGAGATCGGCGATCCACCGCCCGGCCTTCTCGACCGCTCCCTCGTCAGGAGTCTTCTCGTCTCCCTCATCAGGAGTCTTCCCGTCGGCCATCACACACCCCTTCCGCGAGCGCCCCCACCGGGGGCGTCCCGCACTGCTGCTGGCAGGAGGAGGAGTCCGGTCACCGGCACCCCGGCACGGCTGCGGGCGGCTGAAGCCGCATCTCCCCACCATCGCCCACCCCTCGGCGCCACGGCGTCCTTCGCCGCGCCGCCCTTCACGAGTTGAAGTGGCCATACCCTCCCATGGAAGTGAAAGCGTCGTCAAACCTCGCCGGCTTGCTTGCACGCGCTTGATCCGGTGGGTGGACGAACCATGCCGGCTACCTCGACCCGCAGCCGGCCTCCACCAGGAACGGGCTCGGCTGCCCAGTCCACGAGACGTACAGGCCGTCCCGGGCCCGGGTGCAGGCGACGAACAGCAGACAGCGTTCTGCGGCGAGGTCGGCCTCGTGCTGGAGCCGGTCGACCTCCTCCGGGGTGATGGCCGAAGGGTTCGGCAGGGCGCGGTCGTGGACGCCGACGACGGCGGTGTAGCGGTACTCGAGCCCTTTGAAGGTGTGCATGGTGCCCACGTTGACCGCGTCGTCGGTGCGGGCGGCTCCCGCGCGGACCCGGCTGGCGGGGATCCCGGCCGCGATCAGACGGTCCTTGGCCTTCTCGCAGGTCTTGTTGAACCGCGCGCAGATCCCGATCTCCCCGTATGCGGCGCCGTTGTCCACCCATGCGCGCACCTGTTCGATCAGGGCATCGAATTCGGCCTCCTCCGTCTCCGCCGCGTGGACGCGCGGCCCGGAGCCGTGCAGGGCGGAGCTGTACCCGATCAGGGTGTCGTGCCGCCCGCTGTCGGTCAGTTCGGCGAAGGGGCGGCCGAGCAGGAGTCCCGTCGCCCAGCTGAGGATCTCCTGGGTGGAGCGGTAGTTCTTGCGTAGCTTGGTCGAACGGCCGGCGACGTTGATGCCGAGGGACTTCAGTGATACCCGGTTGTCGTAGATCCGCTGGTGCGGGTCGCCCGCGACGAACAGGTCGTCGGGGCGTCGCGGGGCGGCCGCGCGCAGCATCCGCCACTGGGCCGGGTGGAGGTCCTGGGCCTCGTCGACGACGACGTGCCGGTAGCACGGCCCCTGTTCGGTCAGCAGGTCGGTGGCCTCCACGCAGGTGCCGAGGTAGGTGCGCAGTCCGTCCTCGGCCAGCCGCCGGGTGAACTCCTCCACGGTCCGCCACACCAGCGGCCGGGCGGAGGACGGCAGCGCGCTGCCACGTCCCCGGCGCTCACAGCGCTCGTACGCCTCTTGAGTGCGGATGTCCTGGGCGAGGACGACGTGCTTGTACTCCTGGGCCAGGAACTGCGGGGTGCCGGTGAAGCCGGTGGCTTCCGCAGCCTGCTCCCACCGGGCGGTCTCCTCGTACCCGGTGAGCGGCCGGCGCGAGGTGTTGACCACGCGTCCGGCGAAGGCGTCGACGGTCATGACGTCGACCCGGTCGCGCAGGTCCCGGTCGTCGACGAGCAGGCAGAGCCCTTCGGTGAGGGAGTCCACGAGGGCGTTGGTGAAGGTGGTGAGGAGGATGCGGTCGCCATCGCGCAGGTGCCGCAGCAGGTGCCGTACCCGGTGGAGGGCGACGACGGACTTCCCGGTGCCGGGTCCGCCGGTCACCTGCGCGGGGCCGGAGTACGACGGACGGTAGGCGACCTTGTGCTGGGCGGGGTGCAGGAAGATCCGCCAGGCGGTGAACGGCTTGTCGAGGATGTCGCGCAGTTCGTCGGCGTCCGTGACAACGGCGATCCGGGTGCGGGTGTGCGCGATGGCGGTCGCGTAGTCGGTGGTGTCGACGGGCTCCGTCGAGGCCGCGTCGGCCAGCGCCGGCACCACGACCTCCTGCCACGTCTCTTCCACGCTCGCGCCGAGCGCCAGGTGCTCCAGCACCTTGTACTGGTCCGGCGGGAAGAACCGCCCGAAGACGTCGAGCTGTTCCAGGCTGGTCAGCACGCGGGCCTGCGCGAGCGTGGCCGCGTCGATGCCGAGCGCGGCCATCTGCCCGTCGGACACCTTCGCGAAGAGCCGTTGCTCCTCGGCGGGCGCGATGCGCTCGTACGCCGGGGCCAGTTCCTCCAGGGTCGTGATCTCACGGAGCTCCACGGCGCCGGTGACCGCGTTGATGGTCGCCTTCTGCCGCACGGCCCACTCGGTGGCCTCGTCGTGCGGGCCGACCCGCAGCAGCACGAAGGTGTCGCCGGTCTCGGGCGCCAGGACCACACCCCGGTACCCTTGCGTGATCCGGATGGTCCGGATCTGCCGGTCCCTGGCGCCCTTGAGCGCTTCCAGCTTCAGGCCGGGGTCCCTGAAGAGCTGGTCGAGGGTGAGCCGCTCGAACTTCTCCCAGGCGTCGAACACGCCGTTCCTGACATGCTTTTCCAACTTCTCCAGCTGCTGGCAGAAGGCCTTGTCGAGGGCGAGGTGCGGCATGACGAGATTTTAGGCCTACACGGCGCTGCCGCGTGCCGTTCGGCCGTACGTTCACCGGCGGCCGGCCTGAGCGGTTCCGGTCACCCGCCGTCCAGCTCCCGGCGGAGCATGGTCAGAACCTCGGCGACCTCGACGGCCACCTCGTGGTGCGGGCCGTGTACGAGCACGACATCCTCGTACAGCGCCTCCAGGCAGGCCCGGGCCTCAAGCGGATCGCCCTGGCTCAGCAGCAGCATGCCGATGTCACGACGCAGCTCCACTGCCGCGTCGCTGACGTCGCTCTCCACGGCCCGCTCCACCTCCAGGACCGCCCGCAGCTCCGCCAGCGCCTCCGTCGCCTGGCCGAGTTCGCCGCGGCAGCGGGCGGCCTGGGCGCGGCAGTCGCGGGCGGCCTCGTCGGTCGGCCCGTTGATGCGGCCGTAGGCCTCGGCGAGCGTCTCGAACTCGGGCAGGGCCGCCCGGTGGTCACCGGCCAGCTGCCTGCTGTACGCACGGCGTCGCCGCAGCCGCAGGACGGCCTTGTTCTCGGCGCCCAGGGCGCGCGCCAGCGGCTCGATCATCTCGCCCGCGACCTCGGCGGCCTGCGTGTAGCGCTCCTCCTCCATGAGGGCGATGTAGTGCTCGTCGACCTCCCGCAACCGCCCCCGCAGCAACTCCCGTTCCGGAGGTGACACCACATGCTCGGCGACCTGGCCGGGAGCCGCCGAGCCCGGGGCGACCCTGGGCCGGCTCTCGGCCCGGGCCCGAGGCGCGTAGGGGCGGCGGTAGAGCCCGGTCGGGTCCGGCGCACCGGGCGGCCCTGCCTCCCCGAGGGCGGAGGACTCACCGGGCGCGGGCAGGAACGGCATCAGCCGCTCGTACACCTCCTGCACGTCCACCGGCCGGCTCTCCGGCGTCTTGCGCAGCAGATGCAGCAGCAGCGCCTCCAGTTCCTCCGGCACGTCCGCCCGCAGCCGCCGCAGCGGGGTGGGCGCGGCCCGGACGTGCCGGTCCATCAGCTCGAAGTCACTGGGGGCACTGAACAGCGCCCTGCCGCAGAGGAGTTCGTGAAGCACGCAGCCGAGGGCGTAGAGGTCGGTGCGCGGGGTGACCCGGGTGCCGCGCACCTGCTCGGGCGCCATGTACTGGTGCGTGCCGATCGGCCGGCCGGAGGCCGTCAGCCGGGTGACGTCGGTCTGAAGCATCGCCGCGACACCGAAGTCGAGGACCTTCACCGTGCCGTCGCGTGCGACCAGGATGTTCGATGGCTTGAGGTCGCGGTGCACCACGGGCACGTCGTGCGCGTACGACAGCACGGTGGCGACCTGCGCCGCCACCGCCACCGCCCAGCTGACCGGCAGGGGCCGCTCCTCGTGTACGTACCGGGTGAGGGGGATGCCCTCCACCAGCTCCATCACGAGGAACAGGTGCTCATAGCCGCTGTCGAGCACCGCGTCGTACACCTGCGGTACACCCGGGTGCTGGATGCGGGCTGTGATCCGCGCCTCGCGGCGGAAGCGCCGCTCCAGTTCCTCGGCCAGCTGCGGCGTGGCGGCGACGGCCTGCGGCCGGATGCGCTTCACGGCGACGGGCCGGTCCAGCACCGCGTCGTAACCCCGCCACACGTCACCCATACCGCCGTTGCCGAGCCGCTCCAGCAGCTCGTAGCGGCCCGCGATCGGTCTGTCCGGCACCTGTCCCCGCCCCGCGTCCTGCACTCGCGCTCGCCCGTCCCCGAGCCCATCGGTACGCGGTCAGTTTCTCTGTAAAACGATCTGTGCGTCCAGCCGCGTCCTACGAGGGCGCGGCGGAGGGGCCGGATCGGGCCACGGTGGCCGGGGTGGTCACGGTGGTCGCCGTGTACTCGGCCCAGACCGTCTTGCCGGGACCATCCGGACGCGGTACGCAGCCCCAGCGGTCGGCGAGGGCCTCGACGAGGAAGAGGCCGCGTCCGCCGGTACGGGCGGAGTCGGCGGCCGGTTCGCCGGCGCGGGCCGCGGGGGTGGCAGAGGGCCCCGGGAGCCTGTCACCCCGGGTGTCGGTGACCTCCACGCGGATGGTGAGCGTCGCGGCATCGGACGCGGAGAGGGCGAGGAGGTGGACGCGGAAGTCCCGGCCGGTCACGTGGCCGTGGGTGACGGCGTTGGTGGCGAGCTCGGAGATGAGGAGGCTCAGCACGTCGTGAGCGTTGCTGCCGTAGGGGATGCCCCAGGCGTCCAGCCGTTCCCCGCATAGCCGGCGGGCCAGGCGCGCGCCTCGAGGCGTGGAGCTGAAGCGGAGCGTGAAGCAGGAGTGGACGGGGGTCGCCGGTGCGGGTTGTTCCGTTCGGTTCATGCACGCAGCGTTGCCGGGTGTGGCATACGGTGACCAGGGGTGACGCGCTGACGCGACGGGAAGTACCCGCGGGCGCGCACCGTGTACGGGACGGTACGGCCGGCCGCGTGACGGCGGAAGTGGGGTGTGCGGTGACGGGTGAGGGTGAGGTGCCGGAGCAGCGGCAGGCGGAGGACGAACCTGCGCGGGGGGTCATCGGGGCGTTCGGACGACAGTTGAAGCTGCTGCGGACGCGAGCGGGGATGGAGCGGGCCGAACTCGGCAAGCGGGTCGGGTATTCGGCGGACACGATCGCCTCGTACGAGCAGGGACGGCGGGTGCCACAGCCTCGGTTCATCGATCAGGCGGACGAGGTGCTGGACGCGGGCGGGTTGCTGGTGGCCATGAAGGGGGAGGTGGGGCGGGCGCGGTATCCCGTCTTCTTTCAGGATGCTGCCCGGCTTGAGGCAAAGGCCTCCGCGCTGAGTGTGTATGCCGTCTACGCCGTGCCTGGCTTGCTGCAAACCGAGTCCTACGCCCGGGCTGTCTTCCATATGGAGCGTCCCCTCCTCAGTGACGAGGTGATTGAGGAGGGACTTGGAGCACGCCTGCTGCGACAGGAGATCTTCAGCCGTCGGCCGGCCCCCCTGATGAGCTTCGTCATCGAGGAAGCGGTACTCAGGAGGCCGCTCGGTGGGGCGGAAGTCCTTCGGGAGGCTTTGGAGCACATCCTGCTACTGGGTCAGTCCCGGAACGTAGAGATCCAGGTCATGCCGACCGGACGTGCCGACCATGGTGCACTCGGTGGTCCCTTCACCTTGATCGACACCGACGACGATCAACGGATCGCGTACGCCGAAGTGCAGGACCACAGCCGTCTGCATACGGACACCAAGTACGTGCGTACGCTGGAAGCGCGTTATGGCATCCTCCGGTCACAAGCGCTGACCCCGAGCGAATCGGCAGCGTTCATTGTGCAACTGATGGGAGAGACATGAGCGCCCAGCGGACCGAGCCGTCTGTAGGCGATGTCGGATGGATCAAGAGCAGCTACAGCACGGGGAACGGCGGTGAGTGCGTGGAGGTCGCTGCCGTTCCCGACGCTGTGTTGGTCCGGGACTCGAAGCACTCCGCCGGGCCGGTCCTGTCGCTCGGGCCGAAGGCATGGGCCGAGTTCGTGCAGAGGGCCGCGCGCGGCTGAAGTAGACGCGCCCTGGGGCACCGGCACCGAGTAGGTGCCGGTGCCCCAGGTGCGCTACCCCGTGCCTACTCTTGTTCGGCCTGCTCAGCGTGGAGGGCTCGTGCCAGATCAGAGAGGGTGGCGTTACCGTCCAACGTCCACCGTGCCGGTCCCTGCACGGCCACGGGTGCCTCCTGCCAGCCCGCGAGTTCGTACAGGTTCAGGACCAGCCGAGTCGGCGAGTAGGCCTTTCCGTCGACCGCCCACACGAGGCACCGCGTCCGATCGTTCACCCAGGTGGCTTCACCGCGTCGGGGGTCCTCCGCGAGCCAAGGGGTGAGCGCTTCGATCTCGGGCTTGTTCCACAGGCGTAGCCGGACTGGGGTGCCGTTCTTGATCCTTCCGCTGTCCACAAGAGTGGGCACAGCGTTGGGGCGGCGTGGCTTGCGTTTGTTCCCCTTGGTGGCCGTGTAGACCGCCGGCAGGTCGGGGATGACGCCCTCGCGTTGGGCGTCACGCAACACCAACTCCGCGAGTCGCTTGCAACGCCCGGCATCAGTGAGTGTTCCACTGAGGAAGGAGGTGGGCCCGTACTCCGTGTCGATGTGGTGGATCAACCAGGACAGGACCCGATTGGTGAGCGCAGGCACTTCCTGCAGTACCGCGTCCCAGTCGTACTCCGGATCATCGATCCGATCCTGGTCGAGAAGCTGAAAGACCAGGTGGGTGATGAGTAGATCACCGCGTTGGCTGACGTCGGCAGCGCGCTTCTGGAACCGCTTGCGTTCTTCATTGAGCGCGGTGCCCACAGCGCGGTGCACAAGCACCGAACGCCAGATCTGGAAGGCACTGGGCCGCTCTCCGAAGAGGCGAGGATAGGCGCCTCTGCTGCCGCGCTCCCAGAGAAGGTCTGTGTCCCGCTTTGCCCGTACCGCGAGTTCGGTGTTGCGGTGCGCACAAGCCAGGGCGATGGCGGCGTGCACAACAGAGCAACCTTCGTCCGGTGCCGGGTCGGGCTCCCCACGCTTGAATACATACGACTTCTGCAGGGACAGCATGAAGTCTTCACGGATCATCGCCTGCACTTCGTCCAAGGCGATGAAGTCTCGCTGCTCCACGTGATTTTGTGTGTTGGTTGTCTCGGTGATGCGCTGCGGGAGATCCGGCATGCGCTTGTCGATGACGATCACCTTGACCGTTACCTCGGCGTCTTCCACGGTTTCGGGGGACGCCTCCATGGCGCGATGTGCTGCCGCGACGGTCTGTGCGCCATTCACGACGCTGACTCCCGAGATGCGCAGATGCACTGGCTCGTCCGGGCGGCGGCGTCCTGGCCACTCCTCGTCGAGTCGGTCGCACAGCACTGTCACGCCGTTGTTGAAGAGCCAGAAGTTCTCCGGCTCATCCGCCAGTGTGCTCAGCATGCCTGAATTGACTCGGGTGGTACCGAGCGCCTGGCGCAAGTTCTGCTCGTACAGACGGTTTCCGTGCGACAGGTACCACTCGGCAAGGTTGCTGGCCGGAACCGTGCCCTGATAAGCGGTGAGCGGCGTGTTCCGTCGAAGCCAGTTCGTCATCCGCACGGTTACCTGAACCGGTTCGGGCGCGAGATCCTCACGGATCTGTCGAAGGATGTCTGCAGCGTGGACCACGCGGTAGTCGAGGACCGGTCCAAGTCCGTTGAACTCGTTCCGAGCGTCTTCCAGGATGTGGGTGGTTTCCTTGCTGAGTGTTCCCACACCCATGACAGCGATGACCAGGGTCACCTTCAGCCGCGCATCGTGCATCGCTGCGTTGACACGAGCGGCGATTGGCTCCAGGCGGTCGTTGAAGCGGTCGAAACTTCGCTGCTCGATGAGACGGAGACCAGCGACGAGTTTGTGTGCCGCGTTGGTGTCGAGCTTCCCCTTGCCCTCGTCACTCCACTTGGCCTGAACGAGCCAGACCTCCTGCGTGCCCTCGGTGACTGCCACGCCGTCGATGCCTTGGTCATCTTCGCCGTCGATGACAGCAGCGCCGGCGGCCTTGTAATCACAGCCAGTCACTTCGCGTACAGCGGCCGCAGTTAATGCGCGGGACAGGAACCGCTGTTCATAGCCATTTTGGTCGTACCCCTTGAGGTCCTCGTCATAGATGAGTCCCTTGTACTGCTGCAGAAGCGCAGTGCGGATCTGGTGGATACGGATAGGCGCTGTCGCGGCCTTGCGTTCTGTCTCGTCCAACTTAACTTTGCCCCCAATACTATGCGCTGCGTCTCCCCGACGCAGTGTAGCGTTGATCTTTCACGACTATCGGCCGACGGAGTCGGCGGGATGCATCATGTGCTGTCGGTGACGCGGGAAGTCCTGCGGCGTGAGTGGTGCCTTGGCGCAGCTGTAAGCCGGTTCATGTACAACAAGCGCCCGGGGCACCGGCACCTCGACCCGGAGCCGGTGCCCCAGGTGCTGTCAGAAGTCGTCCAGCCCTTCCTCCCGGCGGATCATCCGCCAGGCCGCGCGGCGGGCGCTGCGGTCGAGGTTGGACTTGAAGTCCCGGTCCGTCCCGAAGTACCGCTTGCCGAGCGTATCGATCGTGGAGACATGATCCATCATGTTCTCCTCGAACTTCTTGTCGAAGACGACGCCGAAGTTCTCCTCGTCGTTGACGAGGGCGGCGGCTCGCACCTTCGGGTCCTTCTTCGTGGCAATGAAGGCCGGGAGGACGTCCTCCTCGGTGAACTCCGTGCCGAACTTCGCGTTGAACTTCTCGATCAGTTCGGACAGCAGTGACTTCTCCGCGTCCTTACCGCCGCCGACCCCGTCGCCGAAACCCCTGAGTTCGGCGGGGCCGTCAGACACGAGGGACTTGTCGTGCTCGCCGGTCTTCTCGACGCGCAGGTGGCTGAGATCGACCTCGCCTATGTCGACGCCACCGTCCGCGAGGCGGGGGAGTCGGTTGAGCAAATAACGCCCGTACAGGTACAGCCGCTCCAGGTCGGCGTCCTGGTAGGGGACGATCTGAGCCAGGAAGCCGTACTTGCGGACGTAGTCGTTGAGGTTCGTCCGGAACTCCTCGGCCGTCTCCACATCGTCCTCCTCCTCACTCTCCAGGAGGGCGCTGAAGCGGGTGACTGCGGGGGAGAGGAGCCGGTAGAGCTCCGCGTGCAGCTTCTCCCACTTGGCCTGGGAGCCGCCGGCCTTCTCCTGAGCCTCGAAGTACGCGGCGACGAACTCGTTCATGTCTTGCTCCGAGATGATCGGCGCGGACATGACGCGGCTCTGGGCTGTGTACAGGAGGTTCGGGTCGGAGGGCAGGGTGTGCGCCTCCTCGAAGTAGGGGCGGAACGCGTCCTGGATGTCCTCGGCCTCGTTGACAAAGTCGAGGACTGCGAGGTCGGCCTGCGACTTGCGGTCGGCGGTGCGGTTGAGGCGCGAGAGCGTCTGCACGGCGGCGATGCCCGTCAGCGTCTTGTTCACGTACATCGTCGTCAGCAGCGGCTGGTCGAAGCCGGTCTGGTACTTCTCGGCGACGACCAGGATCCGATACTCCTGCTGCCCCTTGCCGCCGGCCTTCGCGGCCTTGTCGTCGGCGCGAGTGTAGGCGAACGCCTTCGGCAGCGCGCTCTCCGGCAGACCGCCGTTCTCCTTGCTCTCGGTCGTCTCCTCGTTGTCGATGGTGAGAGATCCGGAGAAGGCGACCAGGACGCCGAGGTCCGGGTACTTGGTGTCGTACTCGCGGTCGGCGATGTAGCTCTTGATGGCGCGTGCCATCTGTACGGCTGAGTGACGGGATGCCGTGACCACCATGGCCTTGGCACGTCCGCCGAGCCGGCCGCGGGTGTGGGCGACGAAGTGTTCCACGATCACCTGGGCGTGCTGGGACACCGTGTGCTCGTGCATGAGCGCGAACCGGGCGAGCAGGCTGTTCGCCTTGGAGGGGTCGACCTCCTTCTCGTCGTGGTTGAGGTTCGCGAGCTTCCAGTAGGTGTTGTACGTGACGTAGTTGCGCAGGGGGTCGAGGATGAAGCCTTCCTCGATGGCCTGACGCATGGAGTAGGTGTGGAAGGGGCGGTAGACGGTCTTGCCGTTCTCCACCGCTTCCGTGCCGAAGAGTTCGAGGGTCTTGGCCTTCGGGGTGGCGGTGAAGGCGAAGTAGGAGAGGTTGGCGGCGTGCGAGCGCTCGACCGCCTTCGCCTTGAGCTCGTCCTCCACGGCGACCGTGGTCGCGCCCTCGTCGTCCGAGTCGGCGTCCAGACCGAGGTCCCGCAGGGCCGACTTCACGGCGGTGGCCGCGTCGCCGGACTGGGAGGAGTGCGCCTCGTCGACGATGATCGCGAAGCGGGTGCCCTTGATCTCGGTGGGGTTTCGCTTGATGTAGTCCAGCAGCGCCGGGAACGAGTGCAGGGTGACGGTGACGATCTTGCCGGTGTCTCGGGAGAGGGCACGGGCCAGCTGCTCGCTCTTCGCCCCGTGCTTCTCGTCGATCTTCACGACCAGGCCGTCGGTCTGCGAGAAGCTGCCGACGGTCGCCGAGAGCTGGGCGTCCAGCGCGCGGCGGTCGGTGATGACGATGACCTTGTCGAAGACGGGCTCGCCGGGCTTGATACGGCCGTCGGCGAGCGCGTCGGGTCGCAGGACGGCGGGGTCCGGGCGGGCGTGCAGATCACTGAGGCGGTGGGCCAGCCAGCCGATGGTGTTCGACTTGCCGGAGCCGGCGGAGGCCATGATCAAGTAGTTCTGGCCGGCGCCGTGGACGGACGCGTGCGCGGTGAGCTTGCGGACGACGTCCCACTGGTGGAAGCGGGGGAAGATCGTCGACTTGGTGGTGCCGCCGCCGGGCGTCTTCTCCTTCTGCTGGTGCACGAACCGCTGGAGGAGGTCGAGCCAGTTGTCCCGCTGCCAGACCTCTTCCCAGAGGTACGAGGTGGCGTACTTGCCGTGGGCGGTCGGGGCCGGGTTGCCGGCGCCACCGGGCTGACCGGGGCCGTTCGAACCGGTGTTGAACGGCAGGAAACGGGTGCTCTTCCCGCGGAGCTGCGTGGTGACGAAGACCAGGTCCGGGTCGACGGCGAAGTTGGCGATGACGCGGCGCGTGAAGATCAGCTCGGTTGGGTCGCGGTCGGTCCGGTACTGCTCCTTGGCCTGCTCGACGCCCTGACCGGTGAGCGGGTTCTTCAACTCGGCCGTGGTGACGGGGATGCCGTTGAGGAACAGGGTCAGGTCGAGGCGGTGGCCCCAGTCTGCCTGCTTGGTGGCGTAGGGGAGTTCACGGACGACGGTGAGGCGGTTGGCCCGGTAGCCGTCGAGGACCGAGTCCGCGGAGATGAGATGGGGCTTGAAGTAGGCGACGCGGAGCCGGACTCCGCGGTCCTTCACGCCGTTACGGAGGACGTGGAGCAGCCCGTCGTCGGCGATGGCCCGGTCAAGGCGTTGCGCGAACCCGCGCTGCGCCTCGTTGGGGTTGCCGCCGTAGACGGTGAGGAGTTCGTCCCACTCGTCGGGCTGGGTTGCGCCGATGAAGGTGAACAGCTCGTTGGTGTCCAGGCCGAGGTCGGCCTGGTAGTCCTCGGGGTTCGCCTCGCGCCAGCCGCGTTCGGCGAGGGCGGCGACGATGGCGGAACCGAAGGAGGACTCGTCGTGCGCGGGGCTCATGCGGTAGCTCCTTCGGTTACGTTGCGACCGCTGGCGGTGGAGACGTCGAACTGGCCGGTTACGGCGGCGGTGATGAGAGCTAGGCGGCGCTCGGCGAGAAGTTGCTCTTGCATGACAAGCTTGCCCTGGAGACGGTCGATTCTGCCGACGGCCTGGTCAAGCCGCGTCACCGTCTCTTCCTGTTCGCTTCTAGGAACAGAAGGAAGAGGGATCTGCTTCATCGCGCCCACATTGAAGTGCGCTTGGATGCTGCCGACAGCATGCTCGGATACCTGGGCGCGAGCATGCTCGGAGTTCAAGACGTATTCCAGGTACTTCGGGGCGACCTTGGGGCCAGGACGAACGATGATCAAATCGATACAGTTGGCTCCATCGAACTCCGGTGACACGACGGCTGCTGCGCCTGCCTGGCCTGTACGGACCACCACCACGTCACCCGCCTGGAGACGAGACTTGGCGTGTTCGGCATGACCTTGAGCGCTGATTTGCACCAGATCGCCGGAGTTGATGGCACCAGGTTTAACGTTGATGCCGCGCAATGCTGGAGTCCCTCCGGAGTCCACATACCATCTCGCCGGTGTGATGACGATGCCGACGGAGACGGCTTCGACCATGTACTTAAGAGGGATCAATGCGTGGGGACTTTTGTCACGTTCGAGGCCCAGCGTGGACTCGATGACACGCTCTCGCTTCAGGGCAAGGAGCTCGCGCATTTTCCGTCGCATGGCGGAGAGGGTGTCGATGCGGGCGGTCTCGGTGTCGAGGAAGTCGGCGGTGCGGCGTTGCTCCTCGGGGGAGGGGAGGTCGATCCGCAGGTTGCCGATCTCACCCGGGTTGATCGCTGGGTAACTTACTCCGGTCGACCTCGCTACCACGTGATCGATGAAGGACTGCGACTGACAGTGATAGGCAAGGAAGCGGGAGTCGACCTGAGGCCCTGCCTCCAGTACGGCGAACCCAGTGGAGAACACCAGGGGGTCAAGCGTCACCGGTACCCTCGCGATGGCGCGCAGATAGGTGCGTACTGTCGACACCACGACGGAACCCGCCGGAGCCAGCCGTCTTGCCCGGGAGGGTGCCTCCGAAAAGACGATCTCGTCGTCCGGGATCGTTACGTTCCCGAGAGAGTCCACGGCGGAGATATCGATGTACCGGAACCGGAAATCTGGGTCCGTGTCTTCAGGGAGAG
The DNA here is from genome assembly GCF_056173025.1 of Streptomyces sp. 63XJN7_1_ISO-PGPR-S23-121. Classification (NCBI taxonomy): domain Bacteria; kingdom Bacillati; phylum Actinomycetota; class Actinomycetes; order Kitasatosporales; family Streptomycetaceae; genus Streptomyces; species Streptomyces sp. 63XJN7_1_ISO-PGPR-S23-121. The sequence continues at coordinate 2,775,775 of NZ_CM149653.1, forward strand.
TCTGCCGGTTGATGCGCGCGACGTCCTTGATACGGTACGAACTCACTCTGTAACCTCACTCAGCAGCGCCTGAATCTCCGCCTCTAGCGCCTTCAACTCCGTGTCGATCTCCGCCAACGGCCGCGGCGGCTCGTACACGTAGAAGTGCCGAGTGAACGGGATCTCGTACCCGACCTTCGTCTTACTGTGGTCGATCCACGCATCCGGCACATGCGGGTGGACCTCCCGCGCCAGGTATTCCTCGACGTTCTCGCCCAGCGGCACGTTCTCGTAGTCCCGCAGCTCAGCGTCCGGCTCAGGCTGCCCCTTGACGAGCTGCACCTCGCCCTCAGGGTCGCGTACCCCGACGACCTCCCGCAGCGCCTTGTTGAACGGCGCCCCCGTCGGCCACGTCCCGCCGGCCTGCACCACCGCGTCCTTCAGCGCGAGCCAAGCCTCCTGCTTCGTACCCCAACTCGTCCCCATCAGGGACTTGAAGGCGTCCGCCAAAACCTCAGCCTGCGGTAGCTTCTGGATGGCCTTGGACGCCTCCAGCGCTGCCAGCGTCTCCTCCGTCACCTCGAACCGCAGCTTCAGCGGGCGCTCGACCGTGATCCGCTGATACCCGAAGTCCTCGTTCCGGCAGACCTTCACCTTCCCGTGCAGCGGGTGCTCCGCGTCGCCCGCCACCGCCAGCGCCTCGCCATACAGCTTGACCACCGTGGCGATCTGCTCCTTGCCCAGCTCCTTGCGCTTGTCGCCCAGCGACTTGCGCATCTTCTGCCACTGGTCGCGGGCGTCCAACAGCACGACCTTGCCCTTGTGGTCCGGGCTCTTCCGGTTCGTCAGGATCCAGAAGTACGTGGAGATGCCGGTGTTGTAGAAGAGCTGGTCCGGCAGGGCGACGATGCCTTCCAGCCAGTCGTTCTCCAGGATCCAGCGGCGGATCTCCGACTCACCCGAGCCGGCCGCACCCGTGAACAGCGGCGAGCCGTTGAAGACGATCGCCAGGCGCGAACCGCCCCCGCCGTCCACGTCGACCGGCTTCATCTTCGAGATCATGTGCTGGAGGAACAGCAGCGAGCCGTCGTTGATACGCGGCAGGCCCGCGCCGAAGCGGCCCGCCTCGCCCAGCTTCTCGTGCTCGGCGGTGACCTCGTCCTTCACCTTCTTCCACTCCACGCCGAACGGCGGGTTGGCCAGCATGTAGTCGAAGGTCTTACGGGCGTGGCCGTCGTCCGAGAACGAGTTCCCGAAGCGGATGTTCTCCGGGTCCTGGCCCTTGATCATGAGGTCGGACCGGCAGATCGCCCACGACTCGGGGTTGAGCTCCTGGCCGAAGACCTCCACCGTGGCGTCCGGGTTCAGCTCCGTGATCAGGTCGTCCATCGCGGAGAGCATGCCGCCCGTGCCACAGGCCGGGTCGAGGACCGTACGCACCGCGCCCGGAAGCTGGAGCGCGTCGCCGTCCGGGGCGACGAGCAGCCGCACCATGAGCTGGATGACCTCGCGCGGGGTGAAGTGCTCACCGGCCGTCTCGTTGGACTGCTCCGCAAAGCGGCGGATCAGCTCCTCGAAGATGTAGCCCATGTTGTGGTTGGGCACGACCTCGGGACGCAGGTCTAGGTCGGTGAACTTGCCGATGACCTGGTAGAGCAGCCCCGCGCTGTCCAGCCGCTTGATCTGCTGGGCGAACTCGAAGCGGTCGAGGACACCGCGGGCGTTGTCGGAGAACGCGCCGACGTACACCGCGAGGTTCTTCGCCGCGTTCTGCGGGTCCGCGGCGATCTTCTTCAGGGTCAGGTTCGACCGGTTGTAGAAGGAGTGGCCCGAGGCCCGGCGCAGGAAGCGGTCCGGGTCGATGTCGCCGTCCTTGTACTGCTCCGCGATCTCGGCGACCTTCTCGCGGGTCGGTTCCAGCACACACTCCAGTCGCCGCAGCACCGTGAACGGCAGGATGACCTTGCCGTAGTCGGACTGCTTGTAGTCCCCCCGCAGGAGGTCGGCGACGGACCACGCGTGGTTCGCCAACTCCGTGTGCTTGCTGCTGTTCAAGACTTCTTCCGTTTCCCTTCCGGGGCTCATACGGATGACTGTGCGTGCGGGGGAGGGGATGGTGTGTCCTCGTCCGTCCGCATCCGGTGTGGGGGTGGTGCCGGAGCCTAGGCCGGCCGCGGCACCAGTTGCCCGCCCGTGAGCCCCCCGCTCACGAGCCGTGCCGTCTCCTCGGCCAAGTCCCTCGTGCGCCGCGCCTGTTCACGCAAAGCCTCCACGTGCCGGAAGGCCTCGCCGTACCGGCGCTGCTCCTCCAGGGGCAGCAACGGTACGCGCAGTCGGCCCGGCGTGAGGTGGAGTGTGGAACTGCCGGTCGAGGCGCCGGCCAGGTTGGCCTCGGCGCTGAGGAAGCCGAGGAGGAACCAGGGATCGAGTCGTGCCGGGTCCGGCCGGAACAGGTGGACGCCCGCCCCCAGCAGGGCGCCTGCCTCCGCCTCGCCCGCGACCCGGGCCACAGGACCCGTGCCGCCGACGAGGTTGCGGACCAGGACGTCGCCCTTGGCGATCTCCGGCATCTGCTCGGCCTGCACGTCCAACGCCTGCCCGGTCGGTCCAGATCCGCCGGCGATGTCACGGCCTGTCAGGACCGGGCGACGGTCCATGTCGTCGGCTCCCGCCTCCGTGTGCCCCGCCTCGGCGCCCGCTGCCCGCGGCGAGACCGGAACCGCGCGCAGCACCTTCAGCGCCCCGCCTCGGTCCAGGTCCGACACCGTGGCCGTGCGCCAGTCACGGGCCGAAGCCCCCGCCGCGTCCCACGCCGCCGTGCCGGCCAGCTCGGCCACCGTCCGCACCGCCGCCGCCAGACCTTCGCGGGCCGACGTGGCCTCGCGGGCCAGTTCCTGCGGGTCGATGTCGGCCTGGGAGGCCCGGACCTGACGCGCGGGCGTCACGTCGACCACTTCGTCGAGCAGGTCGACCACGCTCACCGCCCGCGCCACACCGGCCTGCGCCTCGAACCCGTCAGGGTCCTCGGCGTACGCCGTCCACGCGGTGAGAATCTGCTCCGTCACTCGCGCCCAGTCCACCGAACTCGAACGGGTACCGCTGCGTCCTGGCGCCGATGGTTCGTCGACGGTGTCGACGAAGAGGACCGTCTGGTACGCCGGCCGCGTGGGCTCCGGGCGTTGCAGTATCCACACCTGTAGGCCGATGTGGAGCGGGATCGCCGCTCCCGGCGGCAGGGCCGCCACCGCGCGCAGGGCGCCGCTGCGGATCAGCTCGGCGCGGATGCGGCGGCCGGAGGAACGGGACGCCGTCGCCGGAGGGAGGAGCAGCACGGCGTGGCCGCCCGGTTCGAGGTGCGCCAACGCATGCTGCACCCAGGCCAGTTCGGACTCGGCGCGGGGCGGGAAACCGTACGCCCAGCGGGAGTCGTAGGCCAGGTCGTCGTGGCCCCAGTCCCGGTCGCCGTAGGGCGGGTTGCACAGCACGGCGTCGACGGTGAGGTCGGGGAAGGCGTCGGCGCGCAGGCTGTCACCCGTGCGCACGGTCACGCCCGCGCCCTCCCCGGCCGTCAGGAGCAGGTCGACCGCCGCACGCCGTGCCTGGACGGGCAGGCTGTCCTGCCCGTACAGCTTGCGTGCGCCACGCGCGGCGGCAGCCGTCAGCAGGGTGCCGCTGCCGCAGGCGGGGTCGAGGACGCGGGCCGGGGAGCCAGGGACCAGGCGGGCCAGCAGGTCGGCGAGCGGGGCCGGGGTGCGGTACGCGCCGCTCGCGGCGCTGTCCTCCAGTTCCCGCTCCGCCAGGACACCCAGCGTCGTCTGCGCGCCCTCGTCACGGACGCAGAGAAGCAGGGCGCGCAGGACGGTGGTGTCGGCGGCGGTGAACCGGACGGGCTCGGTGTCCGGCACTACGTCCGCCACCCCGGCTGCCGCGTCGTTCGCCTGCTTCACCAGGTCGTCGTCGGGCAGTGCGAGCAGACCGGCGAGGTCGTCGGCGGGACGGCGGGCCGCTGCGAGGACCAGTACGAGCAGGTCGGACACACCCGCACCCCCCTGTTCTCGCAGACGCAGGGTCGTGCGCAGCTCCCCGCTGGGTGTGGCCGCCGTGTGCTGTCCGCGCGAGGCGAGCCAGGCGCGGACCTCCTCCAAGTCGTAGAGCGGACTGCTGTCCGTGCCGCCCGCAGGGGCGGGGAAGTCGTCGTGCCGACGGCGCCAGTTGCTGACGGTGGCGCGCGTGACGCCCGCGATGCGGGAGATCTCGGCGGCTGTCACCTGGGCTGATGGTGCAGAGGGCTGCGGCATGAGTGAGGTCCTGGCTCTGATGGTCGGCGTGGTCACACCATACAGCACGCGTCAACTCGCGCAAGTCGTTGGACAGTGCTTTCGCGTCTGTGCTTACATGGTTCTGCTTCCGTCGGTAGGCAGCACTCTACGGCGTGGGGCGACAGTTCCATGGCCACAGCCATGCCTCAACGCGCTCCGAACACTCGGAGCACTCACAGCCCTCAGCTGCCCGTCCCGCGCCGTCCGGCGGGTGGTCGGGGCCACGAGGGGTTCGAGGCGGGGCGACGGCCCATCGACCAACCCAGGGGGGACCCATGCGTCTGACCATGCCGACCGGTACGCCGGAAGGAATCCCGCTCACCGTCATGACGTTCCGCGAGGACGCGGTCATCGGCACCATGTCCCTCGCGGCGCTGGTGCGGCTCGTGCCGTCGCCGCGTCAGGAGGAAGACCCGCGCGCCCTGAAGACCGCGTCCGGGCACGACCGGCGCCGCGCCGAACTGCGCGCCACCGTGCAGCGGACGCTGAAGTCCCAGAAGGGCAAGAACATCCCGGACTACGCCGAGTACATCGCCGCCGGCGTTCTCGGCAAGCACGGCTCCGCGTGGTCCACGCCCCCGATCACGCTCTGGCACGCGGGCGAGGTCGCCGCGATGAGCGACGAACTGGTCGCGGGATCCGGTCTGCGGACGCTGACCGTCGCCCCGGACGCCATGGTGATCGCCATCGACGGTGAGACCCAGACCACTGCCTGGCACGACATCTACCGGGACCCGGAGTCCTTCGGCCTCACCTACACCGAGCTCGGCCGACGGGTGCGCATCCCCTTCGAGCTCTACCTCGGCATCTCCCCGGCCGACGCCCGCCAGATCTTCTACGACCGCAACGTCAAGGGCGTCGACGTCGCCAAGAACCTGGCCATGTCCATGGACCAGCGCGACCTGGCCACCCGCCTCGCCTACACGGTCGGCGAGAAGCTCGAGGTCGAGTCCGACGGGCAGCGGATGCCGTTCGCCAAGCTGGTCAACGCGGGCAAGCGGCAGCTCACCAAGACCGACAAGGAGGTGGTGACGCTGTCCGCGCTGCGGGCGCTGATCGTCACCACCGTCTTCGGTGCCAAGGGTGTGCAGTATTCGGCGGCCAACGTCAACGAGGGTGACCTGCCTTCCCACACCGACGCCGATGAGGTGACGACGGTGGTCGTCCGTCTCGTGTCCCGGCTCATTGAGGACCGTTTTCCGGACTTCGCCCGACGCAGCGCGATCACGGCCCCGGCCGTGATGGCGGGCCTGGGCTTCCTGCTGCACCGCGCGACCCCGTGGTGCGCCCCTCACGACGCGATGAGCTACGACACGGTGGAGCGCCTGCTGGCCGACGTCCGCTGGGAGCGCGAGCCCGTCTACTGGGACGGCGTCTGCGCCAGCGTGGGCGCCACCGGGCGTCTCAACTTCAGCGGCGGTGTGAAGGACTCCGCCGGCCGTGTCGCGGGCGCGCTCCTCGACCCGCACAGCGAGCTGGGCCGAAGGATCCGAGGGATGCGGAGCTGAACAGGCCCGCGGCGCGGATCCCCTGACGCCGAGACCTTCCCGGCCGAACCCTCCTCCCCGGACGGGGCTCCGCCCGCGGGCACGGCCCCCGACTCCCGCACCCGGCACGCGAGGCGACCGGAGTGCGATGCCGCACCCGGAGTCGGCTCGGTCCGGCCGGCCGGCCCCGGGCGCGGCGCTGCAGCTCCGCTTCCGTCGGCATGCGCACCCCTCCTCCCACCACCCGTCAGTCCCCTTCCCTCCCCACCCGTACAAGGAACGGACACATGAGCTACCCGAACACCTCCGGCACGCCCTCCTCTCCCTCCTCTCCCTCCGCTTCGTCCTCGCGTGAGGTCTCCGCCGCGTCCACGGGCACGCCGGAGACGACGTCGCAGATGCCCCCCGCTTCCGCGCGGCCGTCGGTCGGGAGGAAGCCGTCGTGGCGCGGACCGCGAGTCACCCACGGTGCCTCGACGCTCCCCGCGGCGCCCCCGGCCCGCCCGCGCGGGATCGTCCTCGCCGCGGCCGCGGCCGTCGTGGGCTGCTCCCTGAGCGCCTGCTCCGCCACCGGCGGCACCCAGACGGACACCGCTCCGTCGGCGGCCACCGTCAGCGCCTCGCAGGACACCCCGAGCGCCGAGGGCGCGCAGGACACCCAGGGCGACTCCGACAGTGACACCTTCACCGTCGCGCTGGACAAGACCGCCACGTGGAACAACGGCGTCGAGGCGCACCTGAGCGGCTTCGGCCGAGGCACCTCCGGCGAGTACGCCAGCCCGTCCGGCAAGGCCTACCTGGCCTTCTCCGTCACCCTGCAGAACGGCTCCAAGTCCACGATCGACCTGACCATGGTCAGCCTGTCCTGCCCGGACGGCGCTGAGGAGGTCTTCGACACGGACGCGGGTTTCAGCGGCACGCCGGACACGCACCTGCTGCCGGGCAAGTCGCAGACCTGGAAGGCGGCCTGCGTGTTCCCCAAGACGGCCACGAGCGCCCAGATCGAGATCACGCCGGCCGACAGCTCCGGCTCCGGCTGGTACCGCACGGCCATCTTCACCGGCCAGGTGCAGTAGCCCGGACCGCGGACGGGACCCCGCCGGGTGCCGTCGTCGTCCCCGCACGGCGGCGGGACCACGCCTCCCCCGGCATCGGGTGCATCCCGATGCCGGGCCCACGGGCCCGTCCTTTCCTCACCCGCATGCGCAAACCCCGGCCGGCAACTGCCTTATCGAATCAACGGATTCAGAGAGGAGGCGCAGGCGCGGAAGCAGCCGGGGGCCGTCCGCCCAAGACCTCCGTCAACCCTTATGCCGTCATCGTCAAGTACTGCTCCTACTGTGAAGCCTTCGACCGAAACCTCTACACCCGGGCATGGATAAAGAAGAGCCTCAACGAGAGCGGGACGGTCTGAAAGGGCCGCGCGCTCCTCCGCAGGGAGGCTTTGGTTGTAGGGTAAATCAATTGGTGCTTCCGGTGATCGCGGTGGGGGTGTGATCGCTTTGAATGCATCACCCTTGGTGAAGTCATGGCCATGTCTTCCTGGTGGTCGTACGCACTGCAAGGGACGCTCGTGGAATCGGTGGGGGATAAGTGGGACGTCTCTGTGTGTTACACGCCGTCTGGTTGCGCCGGACAATGTGGGTAAGGGGCCGCGCCCAAGCGGACGTTCGATGACGATCCGTCGTCAAGGGCGGTTCCGGGGTGACGCGGAAGACTGTTCCGTGCCGGGGATTTCACGAACAGGGCATCGGAACCTCTCTTTTGGGGACAGAGTGGATCATTCTTACCAGGTGTGGCAGGAAGTGCTGGCCGAGGAGTTCTTCGGACGGCAGCACGCCGGCCACCCGACGCTGTTCTACGTCGACGACGACGTGGAGCAGGAACTCAGGCACGGATACGGCATCGAGGAATCCCTCGCCCAGTGTGTGAGCGGGTTCCTGCGGCTGGGGACCGCGGAACCGTACAGCGCGCTGGAGGACTACCGCTGGCGCAGGCGGCAGCAGGACAAGGACGGCGTGCCCGCCTTCCTGCCGCTGCTGGCTTGCTCGGTGATGGCCGCGTCCCGGATGGTGAACGACCGGAACCACCGGGCCACCGCCTACCACGCCCGCTTCTCCGAGCTGCTGACCGGCGACGAGAAGCGACTTGGCAGCCACCACTACGAGCCCGTCTCCCGCATGTGGCAGGTGCTGGCCTCCTGGCAGCACAGCCAGAAGGGTGCACGCGGCCTGTGCACCCTTCCCGCCCCCGCCGACCTGCCCTCCAACCGCAGCATGATCGGGTTCGCCCAGTCCCAGGCGCTCCTCAGCGGCGCTGACCGGTCCTTCCTGCCCAAGTTCTTCCGGTCGCTGCGGGAACACGGCACTACCTGGCCGCTGCCGGGGGAGACGCTGCTCGCCCAGATCGAGATCCGGGGCATGGAACGGTATTTCTCCAAGAACTTCCACAACGCCCTGCAGGAGGAGGAGTTCCGACCTTTCCTCGCCAAGCTGATCGGCAACTACGCCGCCTCCTGGGACGGTTCGGACGAGCTGGTGCCCACCGGTGTCACCCGGGCCGAGCTCTTGGTGCGGCTGGACGCGGGGCGTCTCGGCTGGGTGGCGCGCCTGCGGTCCGCGGAGCGGAAGGAGCGCGTCGAGCTCAGGGGCGGCGTCGTCCTCGAGCAGCTCGGCGACACCGCCTACTACGAGGTGACGGGCCTGCCCGCCCCGAGCGCGGACACCCTCACCCGGGGCATCCGCCGCGACGGGGACGGCCTGGTGCTCAGCCGCCCCGCCTCCTCCGTCCTGATGCTCGCACGGGACGACGTGCTCGGCGTCTGGGCCGCCACCGACGGCTTCCGCCCGGGAGAGGCACACGTGGTGCTCGCCGCCCCGACCGCGCAGCGGGACGTGCAGCGGCTGCTGGATAAGGCCGCGACCACCGGCCGGAGCGCCGACACCGGCAAGCTGGCCTGGGTGCCGCAGGGCTGGTCCCTGCACAAGCCCGTCACCTTCGACGACGCGGTCACCCTGCGCCGGGCCCTGAAGGAGGTCCAGGGCGCGGTCGGTCTCCTGCAGCCCCCGGCCCAGTTCAAGCTCCGCCTCGAAGGCGGACTGAAGCTCGCGCCCTCGCTCGACCCTCACCTGTACCTGCGGGGAGGCGAGCCCCAGGTGGTCCTCCCGGACGCCATGGAGGGCACGGTCACCCTCATGGTCGACGGGAGGGAGCGGCCCGAGCTCAGGAAGGCGATCGCCGCGGGCCGCCCCGTCCCCCTGGCCGTGCTCCGGCTGGAGCCCGGCCGCCACACGGTGAGCTGCGCGGGCGCGGAGATCGGCTTCGCCACCGCGGACCAGGCCGTCGTCGAGCCGAAGGTGACCAGGGTCTGCGGCTTCACCGTCGTGGACGGCAAGGCCTCCCCGTCGCCCTCCCTCCTCGACGAGCAGACCCTGCCGACCGGCATCACCGGCGCCGACTGCACGAGCGCCACCACGCAGGACGCGGCGGCCGTCATGGAGCTGTGCCGCCGGGACGCGGACGAGGTGCTGTTCGCGGCGGCCGACGGACGGCTGTGGACGCTTCAGGCACCGGAGCAACCGGACTGGTGGACGGAACGCCTCCCCGACACCCCCGCCCCGCTCCGCTTCGAGGCCGGCTTCCACGGCATCGGCGGCTGGCTCCTGGAACGCCGGAGCGGACGCTGGAAGGGCCGCCCGGTGAACCCCGGAACGCCGGAACCGAAGAGCACCGGCAACCCGCGGGCCTGGGCCCGCGCCGTCCTCAACGCCCAGCAGGCGTCCGTCGAGCCCTCATGGGCCGCGTACGTGCAGGCGGCGAAGGAGCTGGATCGATGACAGGAACGACGAGCAGCACCGAGTTCGGCGGGATCCTCCTGCGCTGGCTGAGCGAGAGCCGCAGCGGCAGGGCGTCCGCACTGCGCGACGGTGTCCGCGGCCAGGCCCGGGCATGGGGACTGGAGCTGAAGGAGTACGCCGACTGGGACTGGACGCGCAAGGCCGCCGCCCTCGGCTTCATCGACGTGGACCTGCGCGCCGACCGCTGGTCGGTGGCCCCGCCGGTGCTGACCCGGCTGCCCCACGCCGACGGCCTCGCGCTGCTGACCGGCGCGCGCACCGCGCGGATCGGCGCGCGCGTCGAGGAGGCGGCGCAGGAGTGGATGGAGCTGATCACCGTCCCCCACCGGCCGGAGGCCGGAGAGGCGCCGCTGCCCGACACCCTCCTGCTCCAGTACGAGGACCCGCGGACCCTACAGGAAGCCGCGGAGTTCCTCGGGGTCCGCCACGTGCCCTGCGCCGCCCTGCAGTTGGCGGAGCTGCTTGCGCAGGCGGCGCCGGGCCCCGAGTCCGCACCGCCCGGCGGGAGCACCGCCGCCACGCTGGAGAAGTACGACCCGCGCCTCCAGCGGTTCGTCCCCGTGGCGAGGGACGAGGAGGACGGCCTGTACCGGTGGCGCGGAGCCGACTACGCACGGCTGACCCGCGTCCGTCGTGACGGTGTCTTCCGCGCGGTGGACCGTGAGACGGGCGTCTACCTGGAGCTCGCCCGCCACCGCACCGGCGCGATGCGCTGGCGGCCGGAGTCCGGCGAGGGCCGGGCCGGCATCGGCCGGCTCTTCGTCGACCGGTACGCGCCCCTGCCCGCCCTGCACGAACGCGCGGCCGTCCTGTGCAGCGGCTTCCCGCCCTCGGTGGGCAAGCAGGCGCGGACCCGCGCCTACGACAACGTGCCGAGGGCGCTCGCCGAGGCGATCGCGGCCTCGCTGCGGCAGAACCTGGAGACCATGCCGCGACCGGTGGCGGCCACCGGCGGGAGGACCGAGTGAGCGTGGAACAGCAGACGGCGGCGACGGACACCGACGTCCAGGACGTCATGGGCACGTTCGACGACCTGCGCAGCGCGCTCTTCCGTTACTACGACACCCCGTTCAGCGTCGACGACCGTTCCGTCATGGAGGAACGGCGCAACCTCCTGGACCGGGACAACGGCGCCTGGCGCGATCCGCTGATCGAACTGCGCCCGCAGTACGCCTCCCGGGGCGTCGGCATCGCGGAGTCCTTCGCCGAGGCGGGGGCGCACCCCGACGCGGCCGAGTTCGCCCGCTTCACCCTCCCCGACGGCGTGACCAGCCTCTACCAGCACCAGCACGACGCCCTGGTCGCCGCCTGCGAGGGCAAGGACTTCGTGGTCACCGCGGGCACCGGTTCCGGCAAGACGGAGTCCTTCCTGCTGCCGGTCCTCGCCGACCTGGTCGCCGAGTCCGCCCACTGGCAGGGAACCCGTGCCGTGCAGCGGGAATGGTGGCAGCAGGACGGCGAGCACGTGCCCAGCCGGCAGGGCGAGCACGGGCACCCCGCCGCCGTGCGCGTACTGATCCTCTACCCCACCAACGCCCTCGCCGACGACCAGCTGGTCCGGCTCCGGAAGTCGCTGGACAGCCGCGAGGCCCACGCCTGGCTGGACCGCAAGCGCAACGGACACCGCTTCTACTTCGGCCGCTACACCGGAGCCACCCCCGTCTCCGGCGGCCGCGACTCCGAGCCGGCGAACTTCCGTTTGAGGCAGTACCTGCGGGAGCTCCAGGAGCGGCAGCGCAAGGCCGACGAGAAGCTCGACGAGGAGCTGCGGCCCTTCGTCCCGCGCCTCGGCGGAGCGGAGATCCACGCCCGCTGGGACATGCAGGCCGCGCCGCCGGACATCATGATCACCAACTACTCGATGCTGAACATCATGCTGCTCCGCAAGCAGGAGGAGCACATCTTCAGCGCCACGAGGAAGTGGCTGGAGGAGACCCCCGGCGCCCGCCTCACCCTGATCCTCGACGAGCTCCACATGTACCGCGGCACGGCCGGCACCGAGGTGGCCTACCTGCTGCGCAACCTCCGTCACCGCCTCGGCCTCGACGAGAGCCCCGAGAAGCTGCGGGTGCTCGCCGCCTCCGCCTCCCTGGAGGCCGGCCGGGACGACGACTTCCTCGACGGGTTCTTCGCCCTGCCCGGCTCCCGGCGTGTGATCATCCCCGGAAGGACGAAGGAGATCCACGGCGGGGGCGGCCTGGCCGCCCACACCGAACGCCTCGCGCGGGCCGCGAAGGTCCCCGTCACCCAGGACGAGGCCGTCGCCCTGGCCCGGGAGACCGGCATCGGCCCGGCGCTCCAGCACGCCCTCACCCCCGGCGGCAGGTCCCGCGCCCTGCCCGCCCCCGAACTGGCGAAGAACCTCTTCCCGGACACCCCCGAGGACCAGCGCCGGAACGCCCTCCACGGTGTCCTGCGCGTGCTCGGCTCCGCCCAGGACCCCGAACTTCCCCAGCTCCGCGCCCACTTCTTCTTTCGGAACATCGAGGGCGTCTGGGCCTGCTCCGATCCGAACTGTCCCCACATCCCCGTGGAGCACGACACCGAACGCCGGGTCGGCCGACTCTTCGCCGAGCCCACCTCCCGCTGCACCTGCGGCGCCCGCGTGCTGGAACTCCTCTCCTGCCAGGCCTGCGGGGATCTCATGCTCGGCGGCTACGCCAGCCCCAAGGACACCCGGCGGCGAAAGTTCACCGGTGCCCTCCACACCGACTTCCCGGACATGGACCTGCTCCCCGACGAGGCGAGCGGCGCACCCACCGCGGCGAACTACGTCGTGTACTGGCCGCGCACCAAAGGCCTCGGCCTCGACGACCCCGACTGGCACGCGGGCCTGTCCGACGGCGGACCGCAGGTCGAGTTCGCGTTCCGCCGCAGCGCCTACCAGCCCGCCACCGGCCGGCTGGAGAACCGGGACGTCCAGCACACCGGATGGTCGTTCCACATCTCCGTGCCCCTGGACAAGGAGGGCAAGAAGCCCGCCTATGACCCGGCCCGGCTCCAGGCCTTCCCCACCCGCTGCCCCGCCTGCGGCGACGACTGGGAGATCAAGTACGACAAGGACGGCCGTTTCGTCCCGCTGGAATCCCCCGACCGGCTGCGCAACGCGCCGGTCCGGCGGATGCGCACCGGTTTCTACAAGATCAACCAGGTGCTGGTGACCGAGGCTCTCGGCCACCTTCCCGACGGACGGCGCAAGGCGATCGCCTTCTCCGACAGCCGTGACGACGCCTCCGAGCTCGCCAGCGGTCTCGCCCTCCGCCACTACCAGGACCTTCTCCGCCTGCTCAGCGCCCAAGCCGTCGAGAGCCAGGGGGATCCGTTCGGAGACCTCCAGCTGGTAAAGGCCCACTACGCCGGGGAAGCCGTCGACCGTGCCGGTGCCCGTTCCGCCATGGAACGGCTGCGCGACCGCAACCCGGCGGACTGGGGGCGCCTGAAGGCGATCCTTGCCGACGACCTCGACGCGGAACCGGAACTCCTGCCCGACCTGGAGCGGAAGTTCTCCGAACTGCCCTCCCTGGACGACCTCGCCTCCGACCTCGAAGGCATGCTGCTGGCGTACGGCACCAACCCCGCCGGTCCCGCCGCCTCGCTCCAGCAGACCTCGGCCGGACAGCCCTGGACCGCGCTCTACAACTGGGAGCGGGACCGGGAAGCGGTGGTGGAGACCCAGGCACAGGAGGAACTGCTCGACCGCCTCCGCTTCCGCCTCCGTCTCGAGACCGTCGGAAGCCTCTTCTCGGGCGGCGGCCGTGACTTCGAATCGCTCGGACTCGGCTGGCTCTGCCTGCGCGACGACCGCTCGACCCTGGACATCGGCCCGGACAGCGATCAGGCCGTGGCGCGTGCCAGTCTGCGGATCCTCGGCCTGATGCGGCGCTTCACCCGGATACGCGCCTCCCTGCAGAGGCCGCCCGCGCCTCTGAAGCGTTTCTGGAAGCAGGTCGCCGAACGGCAGGGCACCGATCTGGAGACGGTCACGGACCGGGTGCTCGGCGTCTGGAAGGACGCCGTGGTCGACTACGTCATCAAGCCGGAGAAGGTGGCGCTCCGCCCCGGCGAGAACAGGACCTGGACCTGTCGGTCCTGCCACCGGCCGCACCTCCACCCGGGTGCGGGACTGTGCACCAAGTGCCTGACCCCGCTGCCCGCCGTGCCCCAGCAGTACAGCGGAGTCCTCGAGGACGACTACTACGCCTGGAAGGCCGCCCACCGCACCGGTGACTTCCCCCTGCGCACCGCGGAGCTGACCGGCCAGACGGACCGGCTGGAGGCCCAGCGCCGGCAGGGACTCTTCCAGGACGTCTTCCTCGGCGACGACGACGTCCCGCAGGCGGACGGCCTGGAACTGCTCTCCGTGACCACGACCATGGAGGCCGGGGTCGACATCGGTCCCCTCAACACCGTGATCATGGCCAACATGCCGCCCACCCGCTTCAACTACCAGCAGCGGGTGGGACGCGCGGGACGGCGCAACAGCCCGGTCGCCGTGGCCCTCACCGTCTGCCGCGGCCGCAGTCACGACGAGCACTACTTCGCCCGCCCGGAGGCCATCACCAACGACCCGACCCCACCGCCCTACCTGGTCCTCGGCATGGTCTCCGTCTTCCGGCGGGTCCTGCTGGGAGAGGTCCTGCGCCAGGCCTTCTAGCCCCTGCAGCCGCAGGACCGCCGGAAGGGGCCGGACATGACGAGCAACGTCCACGGACAGTTCGGCCTCGCCGCCGACTGGCCGACGCACCGCGGCGCCGTCCGCCGCTGGATCGCCGAGCACCCGGACCGCGTCAGGGCCGCTGCCGCCGCCCTCCGGGCCGGAACACCGGAGGGCACCACCGCCATCGACCCGGTGGCCGCCGTCGCCGAACTCCTCGGCCAGGTCGACGAGGTGGCAGCCAGGCCGGTCGGCCACTCCGACCTCAGCCAGCGCCTGGCGGAAGCGGGTCTTCTGCCCATGTTCGGCTTCCCGACCCGCTCCCGCCTCCTCTACCGGAGCATCCCGAAGAAGACCTTCCCCTGGCCGCCGGCCGACTCCGTCAACCGCGACCTGGCCGTCGCCCTCAGCAAGTTCGCACCGGGCAGCGAAACCCCGCAGGACGGCCGTCTGCTCCGCTCCAGCGGAGTGGTCTCCCTCGTCCCGAGCGGTCGAGGAGTGCAGGCCGCGGAGGAGCCGTTCGGACCGGAACAGCTGGTCGCCATGTGCCGGATCTGCTCCCACGTGGACCCGCAGGCCGTCGTCGACCCGGAAAGCGGGGACGCCGGCACCTGCCCCGCCTGTGGAGCGGAGAGCAAGTACTACAGGGCCGTCCCCTTCCGGGAGCCCGCGGGCTTCCGGGCCGCCCGCGAAGCACGGGACTACGACGGCTACCGGGAGCTCGGCTCCAACGCCACCAGCGCACGGACCGCCACCGACCTGGAGAAGACCGCCCCGCGCATCCACCGCGCCGCCGACGACTGGATGGTCGTCCACACCGGCAGCGGCGACCGCTACATCGTCAACACCAACGCCGGAAAGCTCTTCCGGTTCGTCAAGAACACCGGCCCGTGGCGCGGATACCTCGCCCTGGACAATCCCAGGGCGGAAGCCGACCTGGAGATCGCCCTCGGCGCCACCCAGCACACCGACATGCTCTTCATCGGAGCCAAGGACGCCCTCGACACGGGCCGGGGCCTGCGCTTCGACATCTCGAAGTCCCAGCAGACCGACGGCTTCCCCGAGGCCTATCACGGCCGGCGCGCCGCCTGGTACTCGCTGGCGGCCCTGCTGCGCCGTGCCGCCGCCCCGCACCTGGACGTGCAGCCGGAGGAACTCCTCAGCGGCATCCACGGCTCGGACGCCCCGGTGGCGGCCCCCGTCATGGCCTACCTGGCGGACAGCCTCGACAACGGCGCGGGCTTCAGCACCCACCTCGGTTCGGAGGAAAACATCGAGGAGTTCCTCCAGGCGGTCGACCGCTACGTGCACGACCTGGAGGCCGACCAGCACGCGCGGAACTGCCGCAGCTCCTGCTACGCCTGTCTGCGCGACTACTCCAACATGCGCCTCCACCCGCTGTACGACTGGAGGCTCGCCCGCGACCTGACCGACGCCCTGCGCGGCCGGACCCTGCGGATCGACCCGGACGAGCACGCCGTACTACTGAGGGGCTGGGCGGACGAGGAGCCCGACGTCAGCCTGAAGGAGACCGCCGCCGGCCCGGTGGCGCTCTTCACCTCGGACTTCACCGGCGAGCCCGTCGCGGTCGCCGTCAAGCATCCGCTGGAGTCCGCCACCGAGGAGTGCGGGAACGAACGGCTCCGGGCCCTGCGCCACGAGGTCCGTGCCGGAGGCCTCGCCGACAGGATCGCCTTCGCCGACTCCTACAGCCTGGACCGGACCCCTGCCGCGGTGATCGAGCAGGTGCACACCTTCGCGGAGGAACTCTGATGACGACAGGAACCTCGCCGGGAGGGGGCCAGGACGAGCAGGCCCGCCTGGAGGAGCTGCGGCAGCGCGAGATCGCCCGCCGCCTCGCCCTCCGCCAGGCCCGCGCCCAGGGCCGGACCGTCGGGGAAGCCCCGAGGGTCGCGGAAGCCGCCGGCAGCCCCGCTCCGGTCGTTCCGCAGCAGAAGCGGCCGGAACCGGTCATGCTCCAGCCGGTTCCCGAAGGGTTCGCAGACCGGGAGACCTGGGAGAAGGCCCGCTCCTTCGCCGAACTCATGCTGCCCGACACGCTGAAGACGGAAGCCGGAACGCTCTCCGCACAGAAGCTGACGCAGGCCGTGGCCGACGCGGCGTCCCGGCAGAACGACCCGGTCGAGGGCGTCTCCCTGCTCGTCATGGCACAGGACCACGGGCTGAACGTCCTCAACGGCCGGCTCGACGACCGCGCCCGCGCCCTGCTGCAGGACAAGCCGCTGCCGCTCCTGGGGGAGCCGGGCAGCATGTGGCAGGTCTACCAGGACGACCGTCGCCTGATGGAGACCAACCTGCCGGCCCCTCGGCAGAGGGCGCTCCTGGCCAGACTTCCCCGGCCGCTCCTCGACGACTACATCGACGAGGAGTGGATCGGCGCGGTCCCCGAGCGCGACGGCACCTCCCGTGCCGCCTACTTCCGCGCCCGTCTGGACCCGGTGTCCCTCACCGACGAGGAGATGGACCTGCTGGCCTGGCCCCTGGAACGGGAGCGCCGGGAGGCCGGCCCGGGAACCGAACCCGGCCGTGACTGGCCGCAGGACTGGCGTCTGCTGGTGAGGCTGCAGGCCGGCGACGCCAAGGCCGTCGCCGAGGAGTGGACCGACCTCCTGCCACCGACGCGGAAGTTCCTCGACGCCCTGTGCGAGGTGCGGCGGACCGGAGAGGTCCCGGACGACCTCGTCGCCGACGAGCGGCTGTGGGTCCTCCTGGAGCGGGTCCACCCCGGTGTGCGCAGCGCGGGCAACAAGAGGTTCAACGGCTGGATCGGCGTACGGACCCTGATCAGGGCCGTGCGGCAGATGCACCGTGCCCTTCTCCGCGGTGACGACGAGACGGCGGAGCAGCGGAAGAGGACTGCGCTCACCGTGGCCGAGAGGCTCCGGCACCACGCGCAGCCGGTGCGTTGGGAGGCCCAGAACGTCCAGGCCTACCTGCGCGCCGGCCAGGAAGCGGCGGAGTCCCTCAGACTCCTGGAGCAGGACGCCGAAGGCCGCCCCCCGGTGCGGGACCAGCTCGGCGGAGGCGCCGTGGCCGCGTTGCGGAAGAACCGGAGCTTCCTGGAGGACCGGCCCCACGGAGAACGCGACCAGCCGCTCAACCCCTACCTGGTCCTCGGTGTGCCCGACGGGGCGGGCGACTGGAAGAAGGCCTGGCGAGCCCTGAGGAAGGAGCTCGACGACAGCGGCTGCGTCCGGATCAACCGCGCCAAGGACATGATCGAGAAGGCCGAACGGGAGCAGCGGGAAGTACCCCGGTTCGCCGTCCCGCTCGCCCCGAACCGCTGGGAGGACCCCGCCGGTACGAGCCACCGGCTGGAACTCCCGCCCGAGCCCCTGCAGCGGCTCACCGAGCCGCCCACGGACAGCGACCGCGCGTGGTCCCGCACCGAGGCGGCCCGAGAAATAATCACCAGGGCGACAGAACGCCTTTCCCCGGCTGCCGAAGACACCGCAGCCCTTGAAGACCCAGAGAGCAGCACATCGTGAGCAGCAAAGCCGGCAAAGGCGACAGTGGTTCCGGTCCCCGTGACGGATCCCGGCAGAGTCAGGGACGCGGGCCGAACAACGGAAGCGTGCGCAATCGTGGAGAGCGCAGGGCGGCCGAGGCTGCTCCCTGGCGATTCACCGAGAGCCACTTGCCCGAGTTCGTCCCGGGGACCCTGGACGCCGCCGCGATCCTGAAGTCGGTCAACGACACGCTCCTGCCGGTGGTGGAGAGGGAGTTGGAGGAGGTGACGGAGAAACTGGGCGCAGTTCTGGCCGGCAAGGAGACCGAGGCCGACCTGGTCTCCGCCCTCCGGGTCGAGCTGATGCGCCGAGTGCTTCCCCAGTTCGCAGAAGCGGTACGCAAGGGTGTGCTGGAGAGTATCCGCACACGCCAGATGCACCTGGCCCAGCTGGCTGTCCTGCACCGGCAGGCGCTGGAAGCGAAGAAGTTGACGACAGTGGTGACCCGCCTCGACCACGAGGTGGCGAAGGCCGGCCTGCAGATCGTCGGCTACGCCAGCGATCAGTCGCTGTTCAACGTCGTGGAGGACCAGCCCGGCGTGATGCAGGAAGGCCCGGTCACCTTTGAACTCGTCGCGCCGGCCTACGTCGACAAGGAGTCCGGGAAGCTCGTCGAACGCGGCTGGCTGCGTGCCGTCGCCGGGCAGGAAGCTCCGGTGCCGGGAGCCGTTGATCCCCGTGCCGCAACAGGCGTGGAGGACCCGGCTCCGGCGCCGACCTACAGGCAGACGCTGCGTGCTGCGGTGAGCAAGCGACTTGGCATGACGCAAAGGGGAACGCGATGACCTTCGGTATCGACTTCGGCACCAGCAACTCCGTGGTGGCGCACTGGAACGGGCACACCACCGAGGTGCTGCCGATCGACGGCGACAACGTGCCCGCCCAGTGGCGGATGTCGGAGTTCGAGCAGCTCTTCCCCTCCGTGCTGTCCGTCCGCGACCTCCAGCGCACCCTCTGCTTCGGCTGGGAGGCGAAGACCGGCACCAGCGAGCCGCTCGACGCCGTGAAGCGCATGCTTGGCACCCGCTCCGGTGCCGAGCAGGACGGCGACGTCGACGGCCTCGAGGTCGCCGCCCAGCTCGAGGAGCACCACGCCTGGGTCGGCTCGGAGAAGTTCCACAGCACGGTCGCGGCCGCCTCCCTCTTCAGCCGGATGAAGGAAGGCGTATCCGCCCAGCTGCTCGACCTCTCCAACGCGGTCGTCACCGTCCCCGCCAAGGCCACGGGCGGCGCCCGCTACCGCACCCGCGCCGCGGCGGCGCTCGGCGGGGTGAAGGTCCGGGCCCTGCTCAACGAGCCCACCGCGGCTGCGATCTCGTACGCCCACGACGTCCCGATCCCCGGCCGTTTCCTCGTCTTCGACTGGGGCGGCGGCACCATCGACGTCACCGTCCTGGAATACGACGACGGCCTCTTCGAGGAGCAGACCTCCCGCGGCATCACCGCCCTCGGTGGTCTGGAATTCGACAACGCGCTGGCCCAGCTGATCCAGCAGAAGATCGGGCTGACCGCGGACCGGCTCACCAAGGCCGAACGACGCCGGTGGCGCCGGTCGGTCGAGCTGACGAAGATCGCGCTGTCGTCCGTGCCGATGGACGGCGCACTCTACTTCGACCTCCCGGTCGGCCTCGCCCCCTCGGTCTCGAAGCGTGAGGTCAGGATCACCGCGGCCGAGTACACCGAGGCGATCACTCCACTCATCACCCGCGCCCTGCAGGCGGTCCAGCAGGCTCTGGAAGACCTGGCCATCACCCCGGACGACATCGACTCCGTCCTGATGATCGGCGGCACCTCGCAGATCCCCCAGGTGCGTCACGCCCTGGGCGAGCTCCTCGGCCACGACCGCATCGTCGACAGCGGCCTGTGCCGGCCCATGACCGCTGTCGCCCGGGGCGCGGCCATCTATGCGGCCTCCCTCGACGGTGAACTCGGTGACGACAGCGACTTCTCACTGGTGACCAGCTACGACCTGGGCACGGCCGTGAGCGCGGGCGAGCAGAAGGGCTTCCGCGCCATCATCCGACGCAATGCCACGCTCCCCGCGGAGGGTTCGGCCACCTTCTACCCGGACACGCCGGGTGCTTCCTTCGTGCGGGTGCCGGTGATCGAGGGCGAGGTCGGTTACCCGGCAGACAGCGACCGTGCGTTCCCCCTGGCCAACATCGAAGTGAATCTCCCGATCCGGGAACAGGACATCCACCGGAACAAGATCGAGATCAAGTTCCGGTACAACGAGAGCGGCATCCTGCGCTTCACTGCCACGCATGCGGCCACCGGTAAGCAGCTCGCAGAGCGCGAAATCGACTCCTTCGGTCCCGACGGCACCCCACTGCAGCACGGCCTCGACGATGAATTGACCCGTCTCCTGGCCCACACCGGCCGTCCGTTCGCCGACGGGTCCTCCAACGTCCGACACCTCTCGGCAGCTGAAACAGCCAACGTCCGCCCCGCACCGATTGGCATGTCCTTGCGTGTGGTAGAGGCCGACCCCGCAGTAACGGTCAACGGTGAGTCGCAGGGAGTGGTCACGGAGGGACTTTGATCAGCCGCTGGACTCGGTGGGGCAATCCCCGGGTGCGTCATAGCTCGCTCCACTGCGGCAAGTAGACAGGCGGCTGATGGAGATCCGGTCACCGTGCCTGAGGATGCGGTCGGCGGTGACCTTGCCGCCCGACGCGGCCGGGCTTCGGCCTCACCCTGGGGAAGACGGGCGCGGTTGCGTGGTGGCTCAGGGGGCGTGGATCAAGCCCGGTCTTATTGCATATGATGTGCAAGTGCGCACCACCGACTACACCATCCGCCCCGCCACCCCCGCCGACCTCGACGCCGCCCGCGCCGTCATGCTCGACACCGTCTACCGCGACTTCGGCACCGGGTACGTGCCCCGTTGGCACCGGGACATCATCGACCTGGACGGTGCGTACCTGAGCCCCGCCCGGCACACCCTCCTCGTCGCCGTCGACGAGCGGGACGGTGAGGTGGTCGCCACCGGGGCCCTGGACTCCCGCGGGCCCGCGCACCCCCCGAACCCCCGCCACATCGCCGAGCGTTACCCCTCCGGCGTCACCGCGCAGCTGCGTCGCGTCTACGTCCGGCCCGAGCATCGCCGACGCGGGCTGGCGCGGAGGCTCGTCGGCGAGTTGCTCGCCTTCGCCGCCGCCGACGGGGGATACCGCGCCGTCTATCTGCACACCGATCCCGCCGTCACCGGGGCCGAGCCGTTCTGGCGGTCGCTGGCCAAGGTCGTGCACGACGAGCGCGAGGACGCCGGGGGCGGGCAGGGCATCGTGCACTTCGACGTGCCTATGCCGTAAGCCGTCCCGCAGCGCCGCAGCGCCGCAGCGCCGCAGCGCCGCAGCGCCACGCCACCGCAGTGCCACGCGGCAGGCGACCTCGCACACACATGGAAATCATTTTCATGTAATGTTCCACGCGTCGCCCCGCCCCCTCTCCACCCCGACCGATCCGAGGACCATGCGCTCCCACCGCCGCCCCCGGCTGCTCGCCCCCCTTCTCCTCCTCCCGCTGGTCGCCGGCTGCTTCGCCTCCGGTGGCGGCGAGTCCGCCAAGGGCGGTGACGGCGACGGCGGTTCGCGTCTCCGCGTCGGTCTCGCCTTCCCGCCCGCCGAGAACCTGTCGCCCTACGGCGCCGACGCCACCCTCCTCAGCCGGCTTGGGGTCACCGAGGGCCTCACCGCACTGGACGCCAACGGCTCCGCCGCGCCCGCCCTCGCCGAGTCCTGGCGCCGGGACGGGGACAGGGCATGGGAGTTCACCCTCCGCGACGCCACCTTCCAGGACGGCACCGACGTCACCCCCGCCGCCGTGGCCGACTCCCTCGCCCGCGCCACCGCCGCCAGGCCCGCGCCCGCCGCCCTCGCCGGCGTCACCCTCACCGCGAAGGCCGGCGGCGACCGTGTCCTGCGGGTCACCACCGCCGCGCCCGACCCCGTTCTCCCGCTGCGGCTGTCCAGCCCCAGCCTCGCGATCCTCTCCAAGAAGGCCTACGAGAAGGGCGGCCGCGTCGACCCCGTCGGCACCGCCACCGGGCCCTTCGAGATCACCGAGGTGAACGGCGCCACCTCCGCCTCCCTCGACCGCTTCGACGACTACTGGGGCGGCCGCGCCCAGGCCTCCGGCGTCGACGCCCGCTTCATCGCCGACGGCACCGCCCGCGCCAACGCCCTGCGCACCGGCGAACTGGACATCGCCGAGGCCGTACCCGTCGCCCAGGCGGCGAGCCTCGACAAGGACAGCCGGCGGGACACCGCCACCACACGGACCACCAGCCTGCTGCTCAACTCCTCCTCCGGGCCCTTCGAGGACGCCCGACTGCGCGCCGCCGCCCGCGGTGCGCTCGACACCTCCGTGTTCGCCCAGGACGTGTACGAGGGGTACGCCGACGCCGGGGCGGGCATCTACGGGCCCGCCGTGACCTGGGCCGGGGGCAAGCGGCAGGAGCCCGTCGGGCGCGCCGCCGCCGGGAAGACGAACGGGACCACCGTCTCCCTCGCCACCTACGACAACCGGCCCGAGCTGCCCGAGGTCGCCCAGGTCGTCAAACAGCAGCTGGAGAAGGCCGGGTTCAAGGTGAAGCTGACCGTGCGCGAGTACTCGCGCCTGGAAGGCGACGCCCTGGACGGCAAGTTCGACGCCTTCGTCCTCGCCCGCAACACCCTGGTCGACACCGGCGACCCCGTCGCCGTCCTCGCCAGTGACTACGCCTGCGACGGCGGCTACAACATCGCCCAGCTGTGCGACAAGGGCGTCGACACCGCCGTGAGGAAGGCCGAGGGGATCGCCGACACCGCCGAGCGGCAGGACGCCGCCATGGCCGCCGAGGCACGCGTCCTCGGGTCCGACGCCGTCGTGCCGCTGGTGCACCAGCGCATCATCACCGGCGTCGGCGCGTCCGTGCAGGGTGTCGTCCTCGACCCGTACGAGCGCACCCTCGTCGGCACCGGCACCCGGCGCTGAGCCGTGCGGCAGCGCGTGGCCACCGTGGCGTGGCGGGCCGTGCTCGCGGCCGGACTGGTGTGCGGAATCGGCCTGTTGCCGTGGCTGACCCGCACCGACCCGGCGCACACCGTCCTCAAGGCGCGGTCGGCCGACCGTGATCCCACCCCCGAGGTCCTCGCCGGCATCCGCGAGCAACTCGGTTTGGACGGCGGGCCGTTGAGTCTGCTGGGCCGGTGGCTCGGCGGGCTCGCGCACGGGGACGCCGGGCAGTCGTGGATCTCCGGGAACGACGTCCTGCCCGACGTGCTCCAGGCGCTCGGCGCCTCCCTGCTGCTGATGACGGTCGCCCTCCTGGTCGCCGCCCTCACCGCCGGGGCCGTCTGCGCCCGCACCCTCCGGCTCGGCGCACGGCGGCGGCTCGACGGGCGGCGCCGCGGCGGCACCGTCTCCGCCGTGGTCGCCGCACTGCCCGAGTTCCTCGTCGCCTCCGTGCTCGCCACCGTCGTCGGGGTACAGCTCGGCTGGCTGCCCGCGCTCGGGTGGTACGGGCCGCAGTGGACCGTACTGCCCGCCCTCGCCCTCGGGTTGCCCGCCGGCGCCGTGCTCGGGCGGCTCCTCGACGATCTGCTGCCCGGCGCGTTCGGCGAGCCCTGGGCGCTGGCCGCGGCCGCCCGCGGCCTGCCGAGCCGGCGCATCGCCGGGCAGGCGGTGCGCCGGTGCGTGCCCGCCCTGCTGCCCAACCTCGGCCTGTTCGTCGTCGGGTTGACCGGCGGGGCCGTCGCCGTCGAGCAGATCTTCGACATCCCCGGTCTCGGCCGCACCACCCTCCAGGCCGCGCTCGCCCAGGACCTGCCCGTCCTCCAGACCGGCACCCTCGCCCTCCTCCTGCTCGCCGCGCTCGCCACCCTCGCCACCCGCCTCGCGGGCCGCCTGCTCACCGGGCCCGCCCTGCGGGACGGCGCCCTGTCCTCCCTGCACCGGCCCGCACCGCCCGCCCGCGGCCTGCTGCCCCTCCTGCACGGCGGCGCCCTGCTCGTCGTCGTCGCGTGCGGACTGGCCCGCGATCCGCTCGTCCTCGACACCGGGCAGCGGCTCCAACCACCGTCCCTCGCCCACCCGTTCGGAACCGACGCCCTCGGCCGCGACCTGCTCGCCCGCGTCGGCCACGGCGCCCTCGACACGCTGCTCCTCGCCTCCGCCATCACCGCCGCCGCCCTGCTCACGGGCGTACTGCTGGGACTCCTGCCACGGGTGTCCGCGCCGCTCGTCGACACCGTCAACGCCGTGCCGCCCGTCCTCGCCGCCCTCCTCGTCACCGCCGTCGCCGGCAGCGGAGCGGCCACCCCCGCCCTCGCCGTGGGCGCCGTGGCCTGGGCGCCGCTCGCCGCGCACACCTCGTCGCTGCTGCGCCAGGAACGCGCCACCCTGCACATCACCGCCACCCGGGGGATGGGCGCCGGGCGCCGGTACCTGCTGCGCCGCGAACTGCTCCCCGCCGTCCTGCCGCCCGTCACCCGCCACGCCCTGCTGCGGCTGCCCGGCGTCGCCCTCGCGCTCGCCTCGCTCGGTTTCCTCGGCCTCGGCGCCCAGCCGCCGTCCCCCGAATGGGGCCTGCTCCTCGCCGAGAACCAGCCCTACGCCGAACGCGCCCCCTGGGCCGTCCTCGCCCCCGCCGCCGTCCTCGCCCTGCTCGGCGCCCTCGCCGTCACCGCCGCGGGCGGGGTGCGCCGACCGCACCGCGCACCCCGTCGTACGCCCCCGGACACCGGCCGGCAGCAGCCCACCGCCATCGCCGTCGAGAAGGAACCGGCCGGAACCCGATGACCCCCGCATCCACCGGCCGGGCGCCCGCCAAGGCCCCGGGCCGCCGGCGCACCACCCCGCTCTCCCCGCTCCTGCGGCTGCTCGTCCTCACCCAGCTCGCCTTCAACATCGGCTTCTTCGCCGTCCTTCCCTTCCTCGCCGAACACCTCGGGCAGGCCGTGGGCATGACGGGCTGGCTGGTCGGCTTCGTGCTCGGACTGCGGACCTTCAGCCAGCAGGGGCTGTTCGTGGTCGGCGGGGCACTGGCCGACCGGTACGGCATCCGGCCCGTCGTCCTCGCCGGATGCGTGCTGCGCATCGCCGGGTTCGGATGGCTCGGGTACGCCGAGCGGACCTGGACGGTCGTCGGCGCGGTGCTGCTCATCGGGTTCGCCGCCGCGCTGTTCTCGCCGGCCGTCGAGTCCGAGGTCGCCCGGCAGGCCGTCCTGTGGGAGGAACAGGGCGGCGGGGACCGGACCCGGGTGCTCGCGCTCTTCACCGTGGCCGGACAGGCGGGCGCCTTCGTCGGACCGCTGCTGGGCGCGCTGCTGCTGGCCGTCGGCTTCCGCACGGCGTGCCTGGCCGGGGCCGGCGTCTTCGTGCTCGTCCTCGCCGGGCACGCGTGGCTGCTGCCCCAGCGCCTTCCCGGGCGGACCCGTGTCCGGGCCGGGGGCGGGGCACGGCTGCTGCTGCGCAACCGGCCCTTCCTGGCCCTGTGCTGTGCCTACGGCGCCTACCTCCTCGCCTACAACCAGCTCTACCTGGCCCTGCCCGCCGAGGTGGAGCGGGCCGCCGGTTCCCAGGCGCCGCTGGCCTGGCTGTTCGCGCTGTCCTCCCTGCTGGTGGTGACCGCACAGTTGCCGGTGACCCGGTGGGCGGGGGAGCGGCTGACGCCACGCCGGTCGATGGCGGCCGGGCTGGTGCTGGTCGCGGGCGGGTTCGCCGCCGTCGCCCTCGCCCGGCCCGCCGGGTGGACGGGTGCGGGCGGGCTGGTGCCGGCCGCCGGGTTCGTCGTGCTGCTGACGCTCGGGCAGATGCTGGTCGCGCCCGTCGCCCGCGCCTGGGTGCCCGACCTCGCCGAGGACGGCAGACTCGGGCTCTACACCGGGGCCCTGTCCTCGGTCTCCGGGCTGATCGTGCTGGCGGGCAGCTCCGCGACCGGCCTGCTGCTGGACAGCGGGCTGCCCGCCGTCGTGCCGTGGCTGGTACTGGGCGCCGTACCGCTCGCCGCGGCCGCCCTGCTGCCCCGCGGTCACCGGGCCAGGAGCCGGCCCGCGGACACCTGAGCCGGCGCGGCCGCCGGCCCCTCGTCGGACGCCGCCCCGGCCCCCGACGTCCGCCACAGCCACACCACGTCCCGGCCGAACGACCACACCAGCAGCCCCAGCGCCAGCCCCACCACCCCCGCGTTGACCACCCGCGGCAGCAGCCCCGCGCCCGCGAGCAGCAACAGCACCCCCTGCAACGCCGCCACCGTCTTGCGGGCCGTGCTCGGCGGCAGCGGAGCGGTCAGCCACGGCCACACCCGGGCGGCGGCGACGAAGACGTACCGCATGCCGCCGATCAGCAGCACCCACGGGCCCAGATCCATCGCGACGTACACGCTGAGCACCAGGATGAGGAACGCGTCGACCTCCATGTCGAAGCGCGCCCCCAGGGCCGTCGACGTGCCCGTGCGGCGGGCCACCCGGCCGTCCACGCCGTCCAGCACCAGGGCCACGGCCGTCAGGCCGACCAGGAGGGAGACGGGCGGCGCGCTGCGGAACGAGTCGGCGACCAGGGCCGTGACCCCGCCGACCAGGGTGGCCCGGCCGAGGGTGACCCGGTTGGCCGGGCCGAACGACGCCGGCCGGGAGCGGTGCAGGGCCCGGGTGAGCACCGCCCAGGTCGCGAACGCGAAGGCGAGGCCGGTCAGCCAGCCCGCCGTTCCCATGCCGATCGCCGTGCCGAGCAGCACCAGCAGCAGGACCTGCGCGCCCGCTCCCACCGCGGTCTCCTGCTGCGGGGGCCGCGCGTCGTACGTGTTGTTCAGGGCCACCGAACATCCTCCGGCCGTGTGACAGAGTCGATCACCGCCGCTAGCTTGTGCGGCCAGTGCCCCTCCGTACGTGAGCGGCTCGCCGATCGTTCAGGAGGACGCCGATGACCCGGACGACGAGAACGGCCCGGACGGCGCACCAGTCTCGCACCGCCCGCGCGTTCTGGCTCGACTCGCCCGGACGGGGCGTGATCAGGGACGTCGAGCTGCCCGATCCCGGCGCGGACGAGGTGCTCGTGCGCACCCTCTTCAGCGGGATCAGCCGGGGCACCGAGACCCTCGTCTTCCACGGCCGGGTGCCCGAGAACCAGTACACGGCCATGCGCGCGCCCTTCCAGGAGGGCGGCTTCCCGGGGCCGGTGAAGTACGGCTACCTCAGCGTCGGCGTGGTGGAGCAGGGCCCCGAAGCGCTCGCCGGGCGCACGGTGTTCTGCCTCCACCCCCACCAGACCCGCTACGTCGTCCCGGCCGCCGCCGTCACCCCCGTGCCGCCGGACGTGCCCGCCGGGCGGGCCGTGCTCGCCGGCACCGTGGAGACCGCCGTCAACGCCCTGTGGGACGCCGCGCCCCTGGTCGGCGACCGGGTCGCCGTGGTCGGCGGCGGCATGGTCGGCTGCTCGGTGGCCGCGCTGCTGGCCCGGTTCCCGGGCGTGCGCGTCCAGTTGGTCGACGCCGACCCGGCGCGGGCGGAGGTCGCCGAGGCACTCGGCGTCGGCTTCGCGTCCCCCGACGGCGCCCTCGGCGACCGGGACCTCGTCGTGCACGCCAGCGCCACCGAGGAGGGCCTCGCCCGTTCCCTGGAGCTGCTGCGGCCCGAGGGCACGGTCGTCGAGCTGAGCTGGTACGGCGACCGGCGCGTCGCCCTGCCGCTCGGCGAGGCGTTCCACTCCCGGCGCCTGACCGTGCGCGGCAGCCAGGTCGGCACCGTCTCCCCGGCGCGCGCCGCCTCCCGCACGTACGCCGACCGGCTCGCCCTCGCCCTGGACCTCCTCGCCGACCCCGCGCTGGACGCGCTCGTCACCGGCGAGTCCGCGTTCACCGAACTGCCCGACGTGCTGCCGAAGCTGGCGTCGGGGGACCTTCCCGCCCTGTGCCACCGCATCCGCTACGGCGACGACGACTGACCGCCCGGCCCCGGCCGGCGTTCGATCCCGCCGGGAGAGATACCGGCCGCTGAACAAGGGAAGGCACCGAGCCGTACTAGACGGCATCCCGCGCAGTGACCGGCGGGGGATCAGACGTGCCACACCTGGAGGGTCGTCCGTTGTTCAGCATCACCGTCCGCGATCACATCATGATCGCCCACAGCTTCCGCGGCGACGTCTTCGGGCCCGCGCAGCGCCTGCACGGAGCGACGTTCCTGGTGGACGCCACCTTCCGGCGCGAGCAGCTGGACGAGGACAACATCGTCGTCGACATCGGACTGGCCACCCGCGAACTGGGCGCCGTCGTCGGGGAGCTGAACTACCGCAACCTCGACAACGAACCCGACTTCGCCGGCGTCAACACCTCCACCGAGTTCCTCGCCAAGGTCGTCGCCGACCGGCTCGCCGAGCGCGTCCACAAGGGCGCCCTCGGCGAAGGCGCCAAGGGCCTGGCCGGCCTCACCGTCACCCTCCACGAGTCGCACGTGGCCTGGGCGAGTTACGAGCGTGCGCTGTGACCGGCACCTCCGTGGAGACCAAGGCCGGACGCCCCCGGCTCGGCTACGTGCCCGCCCAGGCGCCGGCCCCGAGGAACGGCGGGATCGTCCCCATGTCCCTGCGCTCCGTGCACTTCGTCCTGCCCGGCGGCGTCGACGACCCGGCCGCGCCGAGCGGCGGCAACGCCTACGACCGGCGGGTGGGACTCGACCTGCCCGGCTTCGGCTGGCGGGTGCGGGCCCTTCCCGTGGACGGCGCCTGGCCCCGGCCCGACGAGGCCGCGCGGAACGAACTCGCCCGCGTACTGCGCCGGTTGCCGGACGGGGCGGTGGTCCTGCTGGACGGGCTGGTCGCCTGCGGCGTGCCGGAGGTCGTCGTCCCGGAGGCCGCGCGACTGCGCATGGCCGTCCTCGTCCACCTGCCGCTCGGCGACGAGACCGGCCTCGACCCGGCCGTGGCCGCCGCGCTGGACGCCCGCGAGCGCGCGGTGCTCCGGGCCGTCCCGGCCGTCGTCGCCACCAGCGACTGGGCGGTGCGCCGCCTCGTCTCCCACCACGGCCTCGACCCGGCCCGCGTCCACGTGGCCGCCCCCGGCGCCGACATCGCGCCGCTCGCGCCCGGCACCGACGGGGTCTCCCGGCTGCTGTGCGTCGCCGCCGTCACGCCCCGCAAGGGCCAGCACCGGCTGGTGGAGGCGCTGGCCGCGGTGGCCGAGCTGCCCTGGTCGTGCGTGTGCGTCGGCGGACTCGGCCAGGACCCCGCGTACGTCGCCCGGTTGCGGGAGCTGATCACGCGGTACGGCCTCCAGGACCGGCTGGAGCTGGCGGGCCCGCGGTCCGGCGCCGGCCTGGACGCCAGTTACGCGTCCGCCGACCTGATGGTCCTCACCTCGTACGCCGAGACGTACGGCATGGCGGTGACGGAGGCCCTCGCGCGCGGCATCCCCGTCCTGGCCACGGACGTCGGCGGCCTCCCGGAGGCCGTGGGACGCGCCCCCGACGGCGGGGTGCCCGGCATTCTCGTCCCGCCGGAGGACCCCGTGGCGCTCGCCGCCGAACTGCGGGGCTGGTTCGGCGAGGCGGACGTGCGACGCCGGCTGAAGGCGGCGGCACGCGGCCGCCGCGCCGCCCTGAACGGCTGGGCCGCCACGGCGCAGAGCCTGGCCGGCGTCCTGCGCCGGCTGCCGGCACCACCGCGGAGGGCGGCATGAGGAAGGCGACGACACCCGCCGGGGAGACGCTCCCGGCCCGGCCCGGACCGCGGAACGCGCCCGAGCCCACGACGGGCACCGCCCCGGACGCCGACCGGCCCACCCTGCGACTGAGGGGGGACGACGAGACGCCCCGGGAGCACCGCCGCCAAGGCGGTGAGGACCCGTCCGCGCCCGCGGCCTCGCCCGGCCCTACGGAGCCTCACGCGTCCGCGGCGCCGCGAGGGTCCACAGAGCGCCACGCCCCCGCGGCCCCGCAGGGGTCCGCAGACCCGCACGCCGCCTCTGCCCCGCGGCGGGACGCGGAGCCCCACGCGTCCACGGACTCGCGGGGGGCTGCGGAGCGCCCCGCCTCCGCACCTCCGCTGGGGCTCACAGCCCCGCAGGGGTCCGTAGACCCGCACGCCCCCGGCGACCCGGAGGACCCCCCGCGGTACGCCCCCGAGTGGCTTCGGCTTCGGGAGGGGGCGGATGCCGCCGCGCGGGCGCGCGATCTGCTCGATCCGCTGCGGGTCCGCCTCGCCGGCCGGCCGGGCCGGGCCGGCGGAACGGTCGTGCACGACCTGGGCTGCGGCACCGGGTCGATGGGCCGCTGGCTCGCCCCGCTGCTCGACGGCCCCCAGCACTGGGTCCTGCACGACCGCGACCCCTACCTGCTGCACTTCGCCGCGGCCGCGGCCCCGCGCTCCGCCGCCGACGGCAGCCGGATCACGGTGGAGACCCGGCGCGGCGAGATCGCCCGGCTCACCCCGGACGCGCTGGCCGGCACCTCGCTCGTGACCGCCTCCGCGCTGCTCGACGTCCTCACCGCACGGGAGGTCGGCGCCCTCGCCGCCGCCTGCGCCGGGGCCGGCTGCGCGGCGCTGCTCACCCTGTCCGTCGCCGGCCGCGTCGACCTCACCCCGGGGCACCCCCTGGACGCCGGGATCGCCGACGCCTTCAACGACCACCAGCGGCGCTCCGGCCTCCTCGGCCCCGACGCGGTCACCGTCGCCGCGAACGCCTTCGCCGCCCGCGGCGCGACCGTGCGGACGTGTCCCAGCCCCTGGCGGCTGGGCCCCGACGACGCCGCGCTCACCGCCCAGTGGCTGTACGGCTGGGTCGGCGCGGCCGTCGAACAGCGCCCCGGGCTGCGGGAGTCCGCCGAGCGGTACCTCGGGGAGCGCCTCGCGGCCTGCGCGGCCGGACGGTTGCGGGTCGTCGTGCACCACAGCGACCTGCTGGCGCTGTGCCGGCCGACGGGCGGGGCCTCGTGAGCGCACCGACGGTCCGGGCGGCGGGAGCCGCACCGGCGCCGCCGCGCCGGAGAACCGCCCCCCGCGTCCCCCGGGCCCTGCGCGCCCACCTGGGCAGCCTCGCCGGTGCCGGCATCCTCGCCGTGCTGCTGTGGCGGCTCGGCAGCGGCGTGTTCCTGGACGGATTGAGCCGGATCGACGCGCCCACGCTGCTCGCGGCGCTCGGCATCGGGCTGGTCACCACGGTGTTCAGCGCCTGGCGCTGGGTCCTGGTGGCCCGGGCGCTGCGCATCCGGCTGCCGCTCGGCGGGGCCGTCGGCGACTACTACCGCGCCCTGTTCCTCAACGCGGCCCTGCCCGGCGGCGTCCTCGGCGACGTGCACCGCGCGGTGCGGCACGGGCGGAGCGCCGGTGACGTGGGCCGGGGCGTGCGGGCCGTCGTCCTGGAACGCGCCGCCGGACAGCTCGCGCTGCTCGGCGCCGGCGCGGCGGTGCTGCTCACGATGCCGTCGCCGGTGCGGGCCCACACCCGGCAGATCGCCCCGCTCCTGGCTCTGGCCGCACTGGGCGCGCTCGCCGTCGGCCTCGCCCTGCGGATGAACCGTGCCCCCGCACGCCGGGGCCGGGCCCTGCGCGCGGCGCTCGGAGAGGCGCGCCGGGCACTGCTGTCCCGGCGCAACGGGCCGGGCGTCGCGGTGTCGTCCGTCGTCGTCCTCGCCGGGCACCTGACGATGTTCGTGCTCGCCGCCCGGGTCGCCGGAAGCACCGCCTCCGTGGCCGTGCTGACGCCGCTGGCGGTCCTGGCGCTGCTCGCCATGGGCCTGCCGCTGAACGTCGGCGGCTGGGGCCCCCGGGAGGGCGTCACGGTCTGGGCGTTCGGCGCGGCCGGGCTGGGCGCGGGCAGCGGACTGGGCGTGGCCGTCGTGTACGGGGTGCTCGGCTTCGCGGCGAGCCTGCCCGGCGCCGTCGTCCTCGTGGCCCGCCGGCGCGGACCCTCCGGGACGCGGGCGGCATCCGTCGTACCGGGCCCAAAGCCGCACCACGCGCCCGGCGGGCACTACCCCCGCTCGCCGCCCTGCGGAGGAACCGACACCGTCACGGACGTCAGCAGCGCGAGGTACTCGCCGAAGGATTCCACCAGACCGGCCAGCAGTTGCCTTCCCTTTTCCGCCGAAGCCAGTGAAGGACGCCCGATGACACCGGAATCGGTATAGGCGGACATGCCGAGGGAGAGCAGATGACGCCGGTCGTCCGCGACGAAATCAGCGGCCTCGTAACCGGGCCGGACACATTCGGGATGCGTGTGCAGGAGAATGGAGGTCTCGATTTCCCCCGCGTGCATGTCGGTGAGCAGCGACGTGACCACTCCCGCCCGCTGCCGCGCCGCCTCCCAGTCCTCCGCGGCCGGGAACAGCGCCATCCGCTCGCCGCGCGCCGAGGACTCCTGGACGACGTTGCCCAGTACGTAGTTCCCGCCGTGTCCGTTGACCAGCACCAGGGCGTCGACGCCCGAGCGGCGCAGCGAGGCGGCGATGTCCCGTACCACCGCGTGAAGGGTCACCGAGGAGATGCTGACCGTGCCCGGCCAGTCCGTGTGCTCGTGCGAGCAGCCGAAGGTCACCGGCGGGAGGAGGTGCACCGGGTACGCGGCGGCGATCTCCCGGGCGACGGCGCAGGCGACGAGGGTGTCGGTCGCCAGCGGCAGGTACGGGCCGTGCTGCTCGAAGCTCCCCACGGGCAGCACGGCGACCTGCCGCGCGAGCCCGGCACCCCGCCCGCGCACATCCTCCGTCGTGTCCGCCGGCACCAGTCGAACGTCCATTTCCGCACGGCCCTTTCGTCTCCGCTCAGAACCCCGGCTGAGGAACTCGAGAATCATGACAGAAAACATTGGCGTACTCGGCAAGAAGACACCGCAACGCAGCGATGTGGAACGCGTGGTGAATGTGGCTCTGCCGACCGCGTACGGGAAGTTCCAGGCGGTCGGCTACTTCGACCACGAGCGCGGTGACGAGCAGGTTGCCCTGGTGTACGGCGATCCCGGCGCCGACCGTGTCCTGACCCGGCTGCACTCGGAGTGCCTCACCGGGGACGCGTTCGGCTCCCGGCACTGCGAGTGCGGCGACCAACTGGCCGCCGCGCTGCGTGCCGTGGCCGCCGAGGGCAGCGGCGTCGTCGTCTATCTGCGCGGGCACGAGGGACGCGGCATCGGCCTGCTGGCCAAGCTGCGCGCCATGGCGTTGCAGGCGGAGGGACTGGACACGGTCGAGGCCAATCTCGCGCTCGGCCTGCCGGTGGACGCCCGGGACTACGGCGTCGCCGCCCGCATCCTCGGCGACCTGGGGGTGCGGTCGGTGCGCCTGATGTCCAACAACCCCCGCAAGCGCGAGGCGTTGGTGCGGCACGGCATCCAGGTCGCCGAACAGGTGCCGCTGCTGATACCGCCGTGCGAGAGCAACCTCACCTACCTGCGCACCAAGCGGGAGCGCCTGGACCACCACCTGCCCCACCTGGACGCGGTGGCGCACCTGTCCTGAGGGCGGGCGTGCCGCGCCGCCCGCGGCACCGCCGCCACCGGCGGGTGAACCCGGCGGTGGCGGCGCGGACGGGTGAAGCGCGACGTCAGGCCGGCACGGACTCCGTCTCCGGCCGGGCGGCCTCCCCGCGGCGCCGCTCCCCGAGGTCCTCCGTCGGAACGGTGTGCGTCCCGCGCGCCGAGAGCGCGGCGAACGCCCCGGTCCGGCCGCACGCCGCGCGGGGCTTCACCGGCGGCTGACGGCGGGCACGGCACCGGCGCCGCACGGCGCGGGCCCGGACGCCGGCGCCCCCGCCCGGCCGGAGGCCGAGCGGGGGCGCGAGCGGGGGTGTCACTTCTTCGCCGACTCCACGGCGTGGCCGCCGAACTGGTTGCGCAGCGCGGCGATCATCTTCATCTGCGGCGAGTCCTCCTGCCGGGACGTGAACCGCGCGAAGAGGGAGGCGGTGATCGCGGGCAGCGGCACCGCGTTGTCGATGGCCGCCTCGACGGTCCAGCGTCCCTCGCCGGAGTCCTCCGCGTAACCGCGCAGCTTCTCCAGGTGGTGGTCCTCGTCGAGCGCGCCGACGGCCAGGTCCAGCAGCCAGGAGCGGATGACCGTGCCCTCCTGCCAGGACCGGAAGACCTCGCGGACGTTGTCCACGGAGTCGACCTTCTCCAGCAGCTCCCAGCCCTCGGCGTAGGCCTGCATCATCGCGTACTCGATGCCGTTGTGGACCATCTTGGAGAAGTGCCCGGCGCCGACCTTGCCCGCGTGGACGAAACCGTACGGGCCCTCCGGCTTGAGCGCGTCGAAGATCGGCTTGAGGTCGTCGACGCACTCCTTGTCGCCGCCGACCATCAGGGCGTAGCCGTTCTTCAGGCCCCACACGCCGCCCGACACACCGGCGTCGACGAAGTGGATGCCGCGCCTGCCCAGTTCCTCGGCGTGCTTCTCGTCGTCCGTCCAGCGGGAGTTGCCGCCGTCGATGACGGTGTCGCCGGGCTTGAGCAGCGTCGCCAGCTGGTCGATGACGGCTTGCGTGGCGGCCCCGGCCGGGACCATCACCCAGACCGCGCGCGGCCGCTCCAGCTGCTCGACGAGCTCGACCAGGCTGGCCACGTCGGCCTTCTCCGGATTGGTGTCGTATCCGACGACGGTGTGGCCGGCGTTGCGCAGGCGCTCGCGCATGTTGCCGCCCATCTTGCCGAGACCAACGAGACCGATCTGCATGTCAGTGCACTTCCTTCAGTTCACGGTAGGCGGCCACCAGCGCGGCCGTGGACGGGTCGAGGCCGGGCACGTGGGCGCCCTCGGTCAGAGCGGGTTCGACGCGCTTGGCGAGGACCTTGCCGAGCTCGACGCCCCACTGGTCGAAGGAGTCGATGTTCCACACCGCGCCCTGGACGAACACCTTGTGCTCGTACAGCGCGATCAGCTGGCCGAGGACGGAAGGGGTCAGTTCGGTGGCCAGGACGGTCGTGGTCGGGTGGTTGCCGTGGAAGGTTCGGTGCGGCACCTGCTCCTCGGGCACGCCCTCCGAGCGGACCTCGTCGGCGGTCTTGCCGAAGGCGAGGGCCTGGGTCTGGGCGAAGAAGTTGGCCATCAGCAGGTCGTGCTGGGCCTTCAGTTCGTCGCCCAGCTCGGCCACCGGCCGGGCGAAGCCGATGAAGTCCGCCGGGATCAGCTTGGTGCCCTGGTGGATGAGCTGGTAGTAGGCGTGCTGCCCGTTGGTGCCGGGCGTGCCCCACACCACCGGGCCGGTCTGCCACTGGACGGGACGGCCCTGGCGGTCCGTCGACTTGCCGTTGGACTCCATGTCGAGCTGCTGGAGGTACGCGGTGAACTTCGACAGGTAGTGCGAGTACGGCAGGACCGCGTGCGACTGGGCGTCGAAGAAGTTGCCGTACCAGATGCCCAGCAGGCCGAGGAGCAGCGGGGCGTTGGCCTCCGCCTCGGCGTTGCGGAAGTGCTCGTCGACGATGCGGAAGCCGTCGAGCATCTCGCGGAAGCGGTCCGGGCCGATGGCGATCATCAGGGACAGGCCGATCGCCGAGTCGTACGAATAGCGTCCGCCGACCCAGTCCCAGAACTCGAACATGTTGGCCGTGTCGATGCCAAAGCCGGCGACCTTCTCGGCGTTGGTCGACAGGGCGACGAAGTGCTTCGCGACCGCCTTCTCGTCGCCCCCGAGCCCGGTCAGCAGCCAGGACCGGGCGGAGGTGGCGTTGGTGATGGTCTCGATGGTGGTGAACGTCTTGGACGCCACGATGAAGAGGGTCTCCGCCGGGTCCAGGTCCCGGACCGCCTCGTGCAGGTCGGCGCCGTCCACGTTGGACACGAACCGGAAGGTGAGCGAGCGGTCCGTGAAGGCCCGCAGCGCCTCGTACGCCATCGCCGGACCGAGGTCGGAGCCGCCGATGCCGATGTTGACGACGTTGCGGATGCGCTTGCCGGTGTGGCCGGTCCACTCGCCGGAGCGGATCCGGCCGGCGAAGCCGGACATCCTGTCCAGGACGGCGTGGACCTTGGGGACGACGTTCTCGCCGTCGACCTCGATCACCGCGTCGCGGGGGGCGCGCAGCGCGGTGTGCAGCACGGCGCGGTCCTCGGTGATGTTGATGCGCTCGCCGCGGAACATGGCGTCGCGCAGCCCGAACACGTCGGTGGCGGCGGCCAGTTCGCGCAGCAGGGCGAGCGTCTCGTCGTTGACCAGGTTCTTGGAGTAGTCGATGCGCAGGTCGCCGACGCGCACGACGTACCGCTCGGCCCGCCCCGGGTCCTGGGCGAACAGCTCGCGCAGGTCCGGGCGCGCGAACGCGTCCGCACGGTGGTCCTTCAGCGCGGCCCACTCGGGCCGGTCGGTGAGCAGGGGGGTGTCAGACATGGACGGGGGTCTCCTTGCCGGCCTCGCCGCGCAGGGCGATGGCGTACATCTCGTCCGCGTCGAGGCGCCTGAGCTCCTCGGCGATGAGTTCGGAGGTGGGCCGGACCTTCAGCGCGAGGGAACGTGGCGGCTGGTCCGGCAGGGTGAGGGTGGCGAGCGGGCCTTCGGGCCGGTCGATGACGATCTCGCCGTTCGCGGTGCCCAGGCGGACGGCCGTGACGACCGGGCCCTCGGTGACCACCCGGTCGACCCGCACGTCCAGCCGTGCCTCAAGCCAGCGGGCCAGCAGCTCGGCGGCCGGGTTGTCCGGCTCGGCCTCCACGGTCGCCGAGGTCACCGGCACCCGGGCCTGGTCCAGCGCCGCGGCCAGCATGGAGCGCCACAGCGTCAGCCGGGTCCAGGCGAGGTCGGTGTCGCCGGGCGCGTAGGAGCGGACCCGCTTCTCCAGCACCTCCATCGGCCGCTCGACCGCGTACAGGTCGGTGATGCGGCGCTGGGCCAGCGCGCCCAGCGGGTCCTTCGCGGGGTTGTCCGGCGCCTCCACCGGCCACCACACGACGACCGGGGCGTCCGGCAGCAGCAGCGGCAGCACGACCGAGTCGGCGTGCTCGGACACCTCGCCGTACATGCGCAGCACGACCGTCTCGCCGGTGCCGGCCTCCGAGCCCACGCGGACCTCGGCGTCGAGGTGCGAGCGGGTGCGGTCGCGCAGGTTGCGGGCGTGCCGCTTGATGACGACCAGGGTGCGCGAGGGGTGCTCGTGCGAGGCCTCCTCGGCGGCCTTCATCGAGTCGTAGGCATTCTCCTCGTCCGTGACGATCACCATCGTCAGGACCATGCCCACGGCCGGGGTGCCGACGGCGCGGCGGCCCTGCACCAGCGCCTTGTTGACCTTGCTTGCCGTGGTGTCGGTCAGGTCGATCCTCATGGCCTGCGCCAGCTCCGTCCGTCTCGTGCGAGCATCTCGTCGGCTTCCCGGGGGCCCCAGCCGCCCGAGGCGTACTGCGCGGGCCTGCCGTGCGTGGCCCAGTACTCCTCGATCGGATCGAGGATCCGCCAGGACTCTTCCACCTCCTGGTGGCGGGGGAACAGGTTGGCGTCGCCCAGAAGGACGTCCAGGATCAGCCGTTCGTACGCCTCCGGGCTGGACTCGGTGAAGGACTCGCCGTACGCGAAGTCCATGGACACGTCCCGGATCTCCATCGACGTGCCCGGCACCTTCGAGCCGAACCGCACCGTCATGCCCTCGTCCGGCTGGACGCGGATGACGATCGCGTTCTCGCCCAGCTCCTCCGTCGCGGTGGAGTCGAAGGGGGAGTGCGGCGCCCGCTGGAAGACCACCGCGATCTCGGTGACCCGGCGGCCCAGCCGCTTGCCGGTGCGCAGGTAGAAGGGGACGCCCGCCCAGCGGCGGTTGTCGATCGCCAGCTTGACCGCGGCGTAGGTGTCGGTGGTGGAGGCCGGGTCGATGCCCTCCTCCTCCAGGTACCCGGGGACCTGCGCGCCGCCCTGCCAGCCGCCCGCGTACTGCCCGCGCACGGTGTGCTCGCCGAGTTCGTCGGGCAGCCGCACCGCCTTCAGCACCTTCAGCTTCTCGGTGAGCAGCGACGCCGCGTCGAAGGAGGCGGGCTCCTCCATCGCGGTCAGCGCGAGGAGCTGGAGCAGGTGGTTCTGGATGACGTCACGGGCGGCGCCGATGCCGTCGTAGTAGCCGGCCCGGCCGCCGATGCCGATGTCCTCGGCCATGGTGATCTGCACGTGGTCGACGTAGGACCGGTTCCAGATGGGCTCGTACATCTGGTTGGCGAACCGCAGCGCCAGGATGTTCTGGACGGTCTCCTTGCCCAGGTAGTGGTCGATGCGGAAGACCTGCTCCGGGTCGAAGACGTCGTGCACGAGCGCGTTCAGCTCGCAGGCGCTGTCCAGGTCGTGCCCGAACGGCTTCTCGATGACCGCGCGGCGCCAGGAGCCCTCCGGGGCGTCGGCCAGCCCGTGCTTCTTGAGCTGCTGGACGACCTTCGGGAAGAACTTCGGCGGCACGGAGAGGTAGAAGGCGTAGTTGCCGCTGGTGCCGCGGGAGGCGTCCAGTTCCTCGACGGCCTTGCGCAGCTGTTCGAACGCGTCGTCGTCGTCGAAGTCGCCGGGGATGAACCGCATGCCCTCGGCGAGCTGCTGCCAGACCTCCTCGCGGAACGGCGTGCGCGCGTGCTCCTTGACGGCGTCGTGCACGACCTCGGCGAAGTCCTGGTTCTCCCAGTCCCGGCGGGCGAAGCCGACCAGCGAGAAGCCCGGTGGCAGCAGACCCCGGTTGGCGAGGTCGTACACGGCCGGCATCAGCTTCTTGCGGGACAGGTCGCCGGTGACGCCGAAGATGACCAGGCCGGAGGGGCCCGCGATGCGCGGGAGGCGGCGGTCCTGCGGATCGCGCAGGGGGTTGCTCCAGTCGAGCGGCGGCACGGGCTCGACGGTGCCCCGGCCCGCCTTCCCGTTCTTCGCCCTCCCGGTGGCGCCGGACGGCCGCGACTTCTTCGCGGACCGGGCGGACCCGCCCGCGGCGGCGGCCTTCGGCGCCCCGGAGGGCCCGGATTCCCCGGACTCTCCGGCCACCGGCGGCCCCGCGGCCTCCTGTGCCGTCCTCGCCTCCTTGGCTTCCTTCGTCGCCTTGGTCTCGTGGACCGTCGTAGCGGGAAGCTCCTCGCTCATTCCCCGTCAACTCCCTTGCTGTTGAGGGACTTCGTCACGGCGTCGAGCAGGTCCTGCCAGGCCGCCTCGAACTTGGCCACGCCCTCCTGCTCCAGCTGCTCCACCACCTCGTCGTACGGGATGCCGAGCCGCTCCACGGCCGCGAGGTCGGCCCGGGCCTGGGCGTAACCACCGGTGACCGTGTCGCCCCGGACCTCGCCGTGATCGGCGGCGGCGTCCAGGGTGGCCTCCGGCATCGTGTTCACGGTGCCGGGAGCGACCAGCTCCTCCACGTACAGGGTGTCCCGATATGCGGGGTCCTTCACACCGGTGGAGGCCCACAGGGGGCGCTGGGCGTTGGCCCCGGCGCCGGCGAGGGCGGTGAACCGGTCGCCCGCGAAGACGTCCTCGTACGCCTCGTAGGCCAGTCGCGCGTTGGCCAGCGCCGCCCTGCCCCTCAGGGCGAGGGCCTCGTCCGTGCCCAGCAGCGTCAGCCGCTTGTCGATCTCGCTGTCGACGCGGGAGACGAAGAAGGAGGCCACGGAGTGGATGCCCGACAGGTCGGTCCCGGCGGCGCGCGCCTTCTCGAGACCGGCGAGGTAGGCGTCCATGACCTCGCGGTAGCGCTCCAGCGAGAAGATCAGCGTGACGTTGACGCTGATGCCCGCGCCGACGACCTCGGTGATCGCCGGGAGACCGGCCTTCGTCGCCGGGATCTTGATCATCACGTTGGGGCGGTCGACCAGCCAGGCCAGCTGCCGGGCCTCGGCGATCGTGGCCGTCGTGTCGTGGGCCAGGCGCGGGTCGACCTCGATGGAGACCCGGCCGTCCCGGCCGCCGGTGGCGTCGTGCACCGGGCGCAGCACGTCCGCGGCGGCGCGGACGTCGGCCGTGGTCATCATGCGGACCGCCTCGTCGACGCCGACGCCCCGGGTCGCCAGGTCGGCGAGCTGCTCCTCGTAGCCCTCGCCCGAGCCGATGGCGGCCTGGAAGATCGACGGGTTGGTGGTGACGCCGACGACGTTCTTCGTGGCGATCAGCTCGGCGAGGTTGCCGGACTCGATCCGCCGCCGCGACAGGTCGTCCAGCCAGATGGAGACGCCCGCCTCGGACAGGCGTCGCAGCGCTCCCGCGGTCGCGGTTGCTTCGGTCACAGTGATCATCTTCTCTTTCTGCGGTTCTCTCGGCGTGCGGACCCGGTCGGCTCAGCCGCGGACGGCGGCGAGGGACTCCCGGGCGGCGGCGGTGACGTGCTCGGCGGTGAAGCCGTACTCGGTG
Organism: Streptomyces sp. 63XJN7_1_ISO-PGPR-S23-121; assembly: GCF_056173025.1. Classification (NCBI taxonomy): domain Bacteria; kingdom Bacillati; phylum Actinomycetota; class Actinomycetes; order Kitasatosporales; family Streptomycetaceae; genus Streptomyces; species Streptomyces sp. 63XJN7_1_ISO-PGPR-S23-121. Next base: position 2,815,852 of record NZ_CM149653.1, read on the forward strand.
AACAGGGTCTTGGCGTCGGCGGAGGCGCCGAAGTGCTCCAGGGAGACGATGCGGCCCGCGTCGCCCACGAAGCGGTACCAGGTCAGGCCGATGCCGGCCTCGACGGCCACCCGGGCCCGCACGGAGGGCGGCAGCACGCTGTCGCGGTACTCGCGCGGCTGCTCCTCGAACCACTCGACGGACGGCATCGACACCACCCGGGTGGGCGTGCCCTCCGCCTCCAGCGCCTCCCGCGCGGCCACGGCGAGCTGCACCTCGGAGCCGGTGGCGATCAGGACGACGTCCGGAGTGCCGGTGGAGGCCTCCTTCAGGACGTAGCCGCCGCGTGCGGCGTCCGGGTTCGGCTCGTACGTCGGCACGCCCTGGCGGGTCAGCGCGAGGCCGTGCGGGGCGGGGGCGGTGGAGTGCCGCTTGAGGATCTCGGCCCAGGCGGCCGCGGTCTCGTTGGCGTCCGCCGGGCGGACGACGTTGAGGCCGGGGATGGCGCGCAGGGCGGACAGGTGCTCGACCGGCTGGTGGGTGGGGCCGTCCTCGCCGAGGCCGATGGAGTCGTGCGTCCACACGTACGTCACCGGGAGCTGCATCAGCGCGGACATCCGCACGGCGTTGCGCATGTAGTCGGAGAAGACCAGGAAGGTGCCGCCGTAGATGCGGGTGTTGCCGTGCAGGGCGATGCCGTTCATCTCCGCGGCCATCGAGAACTCGCGGATGCCGAAGTGCACGGTGCGGCCGTACGGGTCGGCCTCCGCAAGCGGGTTGCCCTCGGGGAGGAAGGAGCTGGTCTTGTCGATCGTGGTGTTGTTCGAGCCGGCCAGGTCGGCGGAGCCGCCCCACAGCTCGGGCAGGACCGGGCCGAGGGCCTGGAGGACCTTGCCGGAGGCGGCGCGGGTCGCGACCGCCTTGCCGGGCTCGAACACCGGCAGCGCGTCCTGCCATCCCTCGGGCAGGCGGCCCGCGAGGACCCGGTCGAGCAGCCGCGCGCGCTCCGGCTGGGCGCCGCGCCACTTGTCGAGCCGCTTGTCCCAGGCGGCGTGCGCCTCGGCGCCCCGGTCCAGGGCCGCGCGGGTGTGGGCGAGCACGTCGTCGGCGACCTCGAAGGACCGCTCGGGGTCGAAGCCGAGGACACGCTTGGTGGCCGCGACCTCGTCCTCGCCGAGGGCGGAGCCGTGGGACGCCTCGGTGTTCCGCGCGTTCGGCGCCGGCCAGGCGATGATCGTGCGCATGGCGATGATGGAGGGGCGCCCGGTCTCGGCCTTCGCCGCCGTCAGCGCCGCGTGGAGGGCGTGCACGTCGACGTCGCCGTTCCCGGCGGGCTCGATGCGCTGCACGTGCCAGCCGTAGGCCTCGTACCTCTTCAGCACGTCCTCGGAGAACGCGGTCGCGGTGTCGCCCTCGATGGAGATGTGGTTGTCGTCGTACAGGAAGACCAGGTTGCCGAGCTTCTGGTGCCCGGCGAGGGACGACGCCTCGGCGGAGACGCCCTCCTGGAGGTCGCCGTCGGAGACGATCGCCCAGATCGTGTGGTCGAAGGGGGACTCGCCCGCGGGAGCCTCGGGGTCGAACAGGCCGCGCTCGTAGCGGGCGGCCATCGCCATGCCCACCGCGTTGGCGACGCCCTGGCCCAGCGGGCCGGTGGTGGTCTCCACGCCCGCGGTGTGCCCGTACTCCGGGTGGCCCGGCGTCTTCGAGCCGTGCGTGCGGAAGGCCTTGAGGTCGTCCAGCTCCAGCTCGTACCCGGCGAGGTAGAGCTGGGTGTAGAGGGTCAGCGACGTGTGTCCGGGGGACAGGACGAAGCGGTCACGGCCGGTCCATTCCGGGTCGGCGGGGTCGTGCCGCATCACCTTCTGAAAGATCGTGTACGCCGCGGGGGCGAGGGCCATCGCCGTGCCCGGGTGCCCGTTCCCCACCTTCTGTACGGCGTCGGCCGCCAGAACCCGGGCGGTGTCGACGGCACGCCGGTCGAGTTCGGTCCATTCGAAGCTGTCCGTTGTCTGCGTGCTCATCTTCAAGAAATCCTCGATCGGAGCGAAGTATCGGGTCTGACCTGTTCAAACTTAAAAGTCTGACTTTTTGGAGTGAAGGTCACGGTGTGCCAGCCTGTGGTGAAACTGGGACACGCCCCGGCCTCATGGCGCGCGGGTGGCACGGTGCGAGAAGGACATGACGGACGAAATCACCCAACACGGCGACCGCGGTGGCGGCGACGGGATCAGAACGCTCCCCTTCCCGGTCGATCTCAGCCTCCTCGGCGTCGGTATGCAGGTCGCCCCAATCGGCACCGGTCGCACCTGGCACACGCATGCCCCGCTGCACCGCGTGCACCGCATCGACTTCCACGTCGTCATGCTCCTCACCGGCGGACCGGTCCGTCACATGATCGACTTCGCCGAGTACGAGGCGACGGCCGGCGATCTGCTGTGGATCCGTCCCGGCCAGGTCCACCGCTTCTCGCCGGACAGCGAGTACCGCGGAACGGTGCTGACCATGCAGCCCGGCTTCCTGCCCCGCGCCACCGTGGAGGCCACCGGCCTCTACCGCTACGACCTGCCGCCCCTGCTCCGCCCCGACGAGGCCCGGCTGGCCGCGCTGACGGCCTCGCTCGACCAGCTGCGACGCGAGTACGAGGACGCCACGACCCTCCCGCTGAGCCTGCACACCGCGGTGCTGCGCCACACGCTGACCGCGTTCCTGCTGCGCCTGGCGCATCTCGCGGCCGGCTCGGCACGGCAGGGGCCCGGGCAGGCGGAGGCGCCCGGGGACACCACCTTCAGGCTCTTCCGCGACGCGGTCGAACGGGGCTTCGCCACCAATCACAGCGTCAGCGCCTACGCCGACGCGCTGGGTTACTCCCGCCGCACCCTCGTCCGCGCGGTGCGCGCCGCGACCGGTCAGACACCCAAGGGCTTCATCGACCGGCGGGTGGTGCTGGAGGCCAAGCGGCTCCTCGCGCACACCGACATGCCGATCGGCCGGGTGGGGGCGGCGGTCGGCTTCCCGGACGCGGCGAACTTCTCCAAGTTCTTCCAGCAGCACACGGACCTGACGCCGGCGGCTTTCCGGGCGGAGCTGCGCTGAGACGCGCACGGACCGGAGCCGCGCGGGGCGCGCACGGCACGGAGGGCCCCACGCGTGCGTGGGGCCCTCCGCCCTCCCGTGGGGGGCCGGTGTCCGTTCGGTTCAGTGTCCGAAGCCGAACCAGTTCACGTTGACGAAGTCCGCCGGCTGGCCGCTGGTGAACGTCAGATACACGTCGTGGGTGCCGGTCACGGCGCCGATGTTGGCCGGGACCGTCCGCCACGACTGCCAGCCGCCGGTGTTGCCCACCGCGAAGCTGCCGACCGGGGTGCCGCTCCGGCTGTCCAGGCGCACCTCCACGAGCCCGCTGACGCCCGACGCCGCACCGCTCGCCACCCGGGCGGTGAACTGGGTCGCGGGCACGGAGCCGAAGTTCACGCCCTTGTACTGGGCCCAGTCGCCGTTCGCGAGCGCGCCGAGGTTCTGCCCGCCGCCCGCGTCGGAGGTGGCCTCCGTCATCGTGCCGGACTGGGCGTCGTACGACTCGGCCTGGACGGTGCCGTACGCGTCGCGGTCACCGGTCGGGGGAGGTGTGGTGCCGCCGCCGGACGACAGCACCTGGACGTAGTCAACGAGCATCGGATGGCCGGGCTGCGTGCCCCCGTCCGGGCCGCCGCCGAAAGCGTTCGGGAAGCCGCCGCCCATCGCCACGTTGAGGATGACGTAGTAGCCGTGGTTCGTGGCGTTCGTCCAGGTCGTCGCGTCGACCTGGTTCTGGCGCACCGTGTGGTAGACGCTTCCGTCGACGGAGAAGCGCATCTCCTCGACGCTGCCCGAACGGTCCCACTCCACGCGGTAGGTGTGGAACGCGGCCTGGCACGTGGCCCCGGGGCAGGCCCGGTTGCCGCCGATGCCGCTGGTCTCGTTGCAGGGGCCGCCCGGAGAGGTGCCGCAGTGCAGGGTGGCCCACACGGTGTTCAGGCCCTGCGTGTTCTCCATGATGTCGATCTCGCCGACGCCGGGCCAGTTCCAGTAGTTGCCGCGGTAGGGGCCGCCCAGCATCCAGAACGCCGGCCAGTAGCCCTTCGCCGCGGCCCCCGTGACGTTCGGGACCTGGATGCGGGCCTCCACGCGCAGCGTGCCGCCGGCCGGGGGCCGGAAGTCGGTGCGCCTCGTCTCGACGCGGCCCGACGTCCAGTTGCCGGCGCCGTCGCGCCGCGGGGTGATGCGCAGGTTGCCGTTGCCGTCCAGCGAGACGTTGTCCGTGCTCGACGTCATCGTCTCGATCTCGCCGGTGCCCCAGTTCGCGGGTCCGCCGGGGTACGAGGTGCCGGTCGCGTACTGCCAGTCCGAGGTGTTCACGCCGGAGCCGGCGGGGCCGTCGAAGTCGTCGGCGAAGAGCTGTGTCCAGCCGGACGGGGCCGGGGGAGCGGTGGCGTTCGCGGACGGGCCGGTGACGGCCGTGGCGGCCGCCGCCAGGCCGAGCGTGCCGACGACGGCCACCAGCGCCCGGCGCAGCGGTCGCCGTCGCCGGTGCGGGGAGCCGGAGGTCTCTCTCATGTGGGGGTCGCCTCTCGGGTGCGGGGGTGGGAAGCGCGGTCGCTCCGGGGGCGCCCGTTGTGTGAGAGCGCTCTCAGAGTGCGGCCAATGTGCTCCCGGCGATGGCCGCCGTCAAGAGGTGAAGCCGAGAAAGTCCTTTGCGGGCAAGGGAGTTCAGTACGTGAAGAGCGCGACCGGGCGTCCGGCGTGCCACGGCGGCGCCGGGCAGGCGCCGATGCCCTCCGCCCCGGCCCGGGATCAGGTGGTGGACAGGGAGGCCAGGGCGGCGTCCAGGCGGACGGTGGCCTCGTCGGCGACGGGCTCGAGGGCGTCGAGGCCGGTCAGGGTGACCATGGTGCCGGGGTCGAGGGCCTGGACGAGCGTGTGGTCGCCCTCGCGGCGGACGACGACGTTGCAGGGCAGGAGCAGGCCGATGGAGCGGTCGGCCTCCAGGGCCCGGTGGGCCAGGGGCGGGTTGCACGCGCCCAGGATCAGGTAGTCCTCCATGTCGTGGTCCAGCTTGGCCTTCAGGGTGGCCTGCACGTCGATCTCGGTGAGGACGCCGAAGCCCTGGTCGGCGAGGGCCCGGCGGACGGCGGCGACGGCGGCGTCGAAGTCGGTGCCGGCCAGGCGGACGGTGCGGTCGTAGGACACGGGCGCTGCTCCTTCGGTACGGAAGGTCCGGACATGTGACACTTCCCCTTCATCATCGCCCTCGGCCTCGCCGGGGCGCTCACCCACCGCGCCGCCGGAGCGCGCGCCGGATCACCGAACACCGGCCGGACGCCCGGTGAGCGACCCGCCCGTGCGAGGGGCGTGTCATGATCGGCGGGCAGGCCGGTGCGTGAGGGAAGGTGCGGACGTGAGGCTGACGATTCTGGGCGGCGGCGGTTTCCGGGTGCCGCTCGTGTACGGGGCGCTCCTCGCGGACCGTGCCGAGGGACGCGTGACCCACGTCGTCCTGCACGACCTGGACGCCGGCCGGCTCTCGGCGGTGACCCGGGTGCTGGCCGAGCAGGCCGCCGGGGTGCCCGACGCCCCCGGGGTGACCGCCACGACCGACCTCGACGAGGCGCTGCGCGGCGCCGACTTCGTGTTCTCCGCGATCCGCGTCGGCGGCCTCCAGGGCCGCGCGGACGACGAACGGGTCGCCCTCGCCGAGGACGTCCTCGGCCAGGAGACGGTCGGCGCGGGCGGCATCGCGTACGGACTGCGCACCGTCCCGGTCGCCGAGGACATCGCCCGCCGCGTGGCCCGGCTGGCGCCCGACGCCTGGGTCATCAACTTCACCAACCCGGCCGGCCTGGTCACCGAGGCCATGTCACGCCACCTCGGGGACCGCGTCATCGGTATCTGCGACTCCCCGGTCGGCCTCGGCCGCCGCATCGCCCGCGTGCTCGGCGCCGACCCGAAGGAGGCCTGGATCGACTACGTGGGCCTCAACCACCTCGGCTGGGTCCGCGGTCTGCGCGTCGCCGGCCGCGACCAGCTCCCGCGCCTGCTCGCCGACCCCGCCCTGCTCGGTTCCTTCGAGGAGGGCCGGCTCTTCGGCGCCGAGTGGCTCCGCTCGCTGGGCGCGATCCCCAACGAGTACCTGCACTACTACTACTTCAACCGGGAAGCCGTGCGCGCCTACCAGGCTGCCGAACGGACCCGCGGCGCGTTCCTGCGCGACCAGCAGGCCCGCTTCTACGAGGAGATGCGCCACCCCGGCACCCCCGCCCTCGCCGCCTGGGACCGCACCCGGGCCGAACGCGAGGCCACCTACATGGCCGAGAACCGGGAGGCGGCCGGCGCCGGCGAGCGCGAGGCCGACGACCTGTCCGGCGGCTACGAGAAGGTGGCGCTGGCGCTGATGCGGGCCGTCGCCCGCGACGAGCGCACGGTACTGATCCTCAACGTCCGCAACCGCGGCACCCTGTCGGTCCTCGACTCCGAGGCCGTGATCGAGGTCCCGTGCGTGGTCGACGCCAGCGGCGCGCACCCGGTGGCCGTGGACCCGCTGCCGGGACACGCCACCGGACTGGTCTGCGCGGTCAAGGCCGTCGAACGGGAGGTGCTGGCGGCGGCCGAGACCGGCTCGCGCGCCACGGCCGTCAAGGCCTTCGCCCTGCACCCGCTGGTCGACTCGGTGAACGTCGCCCGCCGCCTCGTCGACGGCTACACTGACGCCCACCCGGGCCTGGCCTACCTCGCATAGCCCGTCGGGGGCGGCTCCGGACCCTCTCGCTCTCCGACCGGTCCCCCCCCGACTCCGGAACCACACCATGGTCCACGGACGGCTCCGGACCCCGCTGGGCCGTGTCCGGCCGACGCCGCCGAGGAAGGAAACCGGTGATCGACGAACTGCTGCCCGACACGGTCGTCACCGTCGAGACCCACGACCCGTACGACGCCGGGCACTCGCCCCTCCTGCCGGAGGAAGAGCCCCTCGTCGCGCGGGCGGTCGACAAACGGCGCCGCGAGTTCACCGTGGTCCGGTCCTGCGCCCGTCGGGCCATGCGCAAGTTCGGCGTCCCCCCGCAGCCCGTCCTGCCCGGGGAACGGGGCGCACCGCGGTGGCCGGACGGGCTGGTGGGCAGCATGACCCACTGCGACGGCTACTGCGCCGCCGCCCTGGCCCGCGCCACCGATCTGGCCTCCCTCGGCATCGACGCCGAACCCGACGGGCCGCTCCTCGACGGCGTGCTGCCCGCCGTGTCCCTGCCGGTCGAGGTGGAGCGGCTGCGCCGCCTCGCCGGGGAACATCCCGGAATCCACTGGGAGCGGCTGCTGTTCAGCGCCAAGGAGTCGGTGTTCAAGGCCTGGTTCCCCCTGACCGGGCAGTGGCTGGACTTCGAGGAGGCCGACATCGAGATCTCCGTGGATCCCGACGACGGCCGCCGCGGCGGACTGCGCGCCGCTCTCCTGGTGCCCGGGCCGTGGGTGGGCGGCCGCCGGCTGACCCACTTCGAGGGTCGGTGGACCGCCCGCCGCGGACTGGTCGCGACGGCCATCCCGGTCCCGCACACCTGAGCGCCGCCCCCCGGCCGCTGCGCCCCACGGTCGGTCAGGGGTGCGGCGGGCACCAACTACCCAGCAACCGGAAGAAGGCGTCCTCATTACCGGCCAGGCCCGCGGCCTCGAGCGCCCGATCCGCCTCGGCGAGCACGGAGGGCGGGACGACGGGCGGCCCCGCCGCCGTGTCGAAGCCCGCCCGGACGGTGTGCAGGAGGCGCAGGTAGGCCTGAACGGCGGTGCGCTCGCGGTCGGTCAGCACGGCGGTGGTCATCGGTCGGCTCTCCCCACAACGACGTCGGCGGTCACGCGCCCCCGCACCGCGGTGGCACTCCCACCAGCTTGCCGCCCACCACTGACAATGCCGTCCCACCGCACCTCAGGACCTGCCCGCGGCCCCGCGAGGGCCTACGACTCGGGGCGCTTGACGCTCTCCAGGAGCATGTCCAGCCACTCGGCGACCTTGTCGCGGTGCTGGTCCGTGGGCAGTTGGGCGGCCCGCCAGGCGATGCCCCGCACGCCGTGGTCCTGCAGCAGCCGCTCCAGCGGATCGTCGGCCGGGCCCGCCGCCGCCCGCTCGCGGTCGGCGAGTTGCTGCAGCAGCTCCTGCTCGGTGTGCTGCAGGGCCCCGGCGAGCGCCTCGGGGTCCTCGGCGGTCAGGAAGCCGGCGTGCACGCGGAAGAAGCGCTGGATGGCGTCGCAGTGCTCCATGGTGGGCCGCCGGTCGCCGTTGATGAGGGCGCCGGCCTGCTGCCGGGACATGCCGGCACCGTCGGCGATCTCCTGCTGGGTGTACTTGCGGCCGTTGGGCTTGAGACGGGTGCGGCGCAGCAGGTCCAGCCGCTGCACGAACCGCGCCTGCACGTCGGGCTCTCCGGCGGGCCGGCCGCTCAGCAGCGCCCCCACCACGGAGTCGGGGACACCGGAGGCGGCGGAGAGGGCGCCGACGTCGAAGACCTCGGCGTGTGCCACCCCGAGCCGGTCCGCGAGTGCGGTGACGCGGGCGACCACGGCCGGCAGTACGGCCGTCGGCTTGGCACCCGGACCCTCGAAGCCACCGGTCACCGACAGATCTCCTACGTCTCTCACAGCCCTCACAGGCTTCTCACAAGCGGTAGCCGTGAACTTCCCGGAGAGTAGCCTGCCGCTCGAACTCACATCCAGGTCTCGCCACAACTGTGGCCAATTTCAGCCGTCAACAGGCACGAAATGCCACGATAGTTGACACGCCTCGCGTTGGGGCACCAGGATCGGGACGCCGCGAGAAGGCCGCATAGGCAAGAGGGGTGACCTCCCGATGGCATTTCAGGCAGGAGGGCAGCGGCCGGCACCGCGGCCCGTTCCCGCGACCCCCGACGCCCAGGCGTATCTCCAGGACTACGCCACCCTCCTGGAGGCCGTGCCCCATCCCTCGCTCGTCGTCGACCACCGCTGGGACGTCGTCCTCGCCAACGGTGCCTTCCGGACGCTCTTCCGGGGCGCGGGACCGCACCCGACGGCCATGCCGGACGACAACTTCCTCAGGTTCGTCCTCTTCCACCCGGACGCCTCCGCGGTGCTCGCCGACCACGAGTCGAGCTGGTGCCTGCCCATGCTGGCGCAGTTCGCCGCCGCCATGGAGACGTTCGGACACGACGCCGGACTGCAGGCCGTCCGCCGGGACATCGCCCAGGACCCGATCATGGAGGCCGCCTACCGGCAGGGCCTGCCGCACTGGGTGCGCGCCGTCGGCGTGGAGGCCGTCGAGCACGACGGCGCCGTACGGCTCCTGCACCACCCCGATCCGCGCCGGGGCGACACCGAGTGCCGTGTCGTCGTCGAGACGCCCAGGTCGCTGGAGGAACTCGGGTACACCCGGCTGACGCTGGTCCTGCGCGAGACGCGCCGCATCCCGCAGCGGCCCGGCCGGGCCCGGCGCCCCGGCACCCACCTGCGGGTGGTCTCCGCGACGGACTGAGCACGTCCGCGCGAGGCCGGCGAGCCCCGGAAGAGACCGTCGCGGCACCGTTCCCCCACCCTGTGATGTGTGACATAGTACTGGCGTGATCGAGTCGCCGACCTGCGATGTCGTAGTGGTCGGGGCCGGAATGGTGGGCGCCGCGTGTGCGTGGTACGCCGCCCGTGCCGGGCTCGACGTGACGGTGGTGGACCGTCGCCCGGTGGCCGGCGGCACCACGGGAGCGGGGGAGGGCAACCTCCTCGTCTCCGACAAGGAACCCGGACCGGAGCTGGACCTCGCCCTGCTCTCCGGCCGCCTGTGGAGCGGACTGGCCGAGGACCTGGGCCGGGCGGTCGAGTACGAACGCAAGGGCGGTGTCGTCGTCGCCGCCACCGCCGGGGCGCTGACCGGCCTGGAGGCCTTCGCCGCGGACCAGCGGGCGGCCGGCGTGGAGGCGGTGGTCGTCCCCGCCGACCGGCTGCACGACCTCGAGCCGCACCTCGCCCCCGGTCTCGCGGGCGCCGTGCACTATCCGCAGGACGCCCAGGTCATGCCCGCCCTGGCCGCGGCCCACCTGCTGCGGGCCTCGGGGGCCCGCCTGCACACGGGCCGCACGGTGACCGGCGTGCTGCGCGGCCCCGACGGCGCCGTGCGCGGGGTGCGCACGGACCGGGGCGACCTGCGCGCCCCCGCGGTCGTCAACGCGGCCGGCCCCTGGGGCGGCGAGGTGGCGGCCCTGGCCGGGGTGCGCCTGCCGGTCCTGCCCAGGCGCGGCTACGTCCTGGTCACCGAACCGCTGCCGCCCCGGGTGCGGCACAAGGTGTACGCCGCGGACTACGTCGCCGACGTCGCCAGCGACTCGGCGGACCTCCAGACCTCCCCGGTGGTGGAGGGCACCCTCGCGGGCCCCGTCCTCATCGGCGCCAGCCGTGAACGGGTCGGCTTCGACCGGTCGTTGTCGCTCCCGGCGCTGCGGGCACTGGCGGCCGGCGCGACCCGCCTGTTCCCGTTCCTCGCCGGGGTGCGGGCCGTGCGGACGTACGCCGGTTTCCGGCCGTATCTGCCCGACCACCTGCCGGCGATCGGCCCCGACCCGAGGGCTCCCGGTCTCCTGCACGCCTGCGGCCACGAGGGCGCGGGCATCGGCCTGTCCACCGGCACCGGACACCTGATCGCCCAGCTCCTGAGCGGCGAGCGGCCCGCCCTCGACCTCGCCCCGTTCCGTCCCGACCGCTTCGCCGAGGAGGCCACGTGACGCTTCACCGAGGAGGCGGCAGGGACCCGCTCCGTCTGGTCCGCGCCCGGCCCCGTCCGGCCGGCACGGTCACGGTCGACGGCCGGGAGATCGAGGCGCTGCCCGGGCGGACGGTCGCCGCCGTCCTCTGGGCGGCCGGCATCACCTCCTGGCGCACCACCCGGGGCACGGGCCGGCCCCGCGGGGTGTTCTGCGGCGTCGGCGTGTGCTTCGACTGCCTCGTCACGGTCAACGGCCGCCCCAACCAGCGGGCCTGCCTGGTGCCCGCCCGGCCGGGCGACGTGATCCGCACCCAGGAGGGAACCGGGCATGAGGACTGAACTCGCCGTGATCGGCGCCGGACCCGCCGGGCTCGCGGCGGCACTGGCGGCGGCCGCGAGAGGCGTACGGGTCACGGTGCTGGACGCGGCGGCGGGACCGGGCGGCCAGTTCTACCGCCGGCCCGCCCCCGAACTGGGTGCCCGGCGCCCCCGGGCCCTGCACCACGGATGGCGCACCTGGGAACGGCTGCGCGACGGACTCGCCACGAGCGGCGTACGGGTCCTGACGGGACACCAGGTGTGGTGCGTCGAGCGGCACTCCGGCGCCTTCACCGTCCACGCGCTGCGCGGGCCCGGCGAGGACGAGCCGGTCGCCGTGCCCGCCGACGCCGTACTGCTCGCCACCGGCGGACACGAGTACGTCCTGCCCTTCCCCGGCTGGACCCTGCCCGGCGTCCTGACGGCCGGGGGCGCCCAGGCGATGCTCAAGGGCGCCCTCGTGGTGCCGGGCCGGACCGCCGTCGTCGCGGGCACCGGGCCCCTGCTGCTGCCCGTGGCGACCGGACTCGCGGCGGCCGGCGTGCGGGTCACCGCACTCGTCGAGTCGGCCGGCCCGGGGCAGGCCGCCCGCCACGCCCGCGCCCTGGCCGGCAAACTCCCCGAGGCCGCCGGGTACGCCGCCCGGCTGCTGCGCCACCGGATCCGCACGCTCACCCGGTACACCGTCGTCCGCGCGCACGGCGACGACCGGCTGACCGGCGTCACCGTCGCCGCCCTCGACGCCGACGGACACACCCGGCCCGGCACCGAGCGGCACCTCCCCTGCGACACCCTCGCCGTCGGCCACGGCATGCTCCCGCACACCGACCTCGCCGACGCCCTCGGCTGCCGCCTGGACGGAACGACGGTGGCCGTCGACACCGAGCAGCGCACCAGTGCGCCGGGGGTGTGGGCGGCCGGGGAGGCCACCGGCATCGGCGGCGCGGGTCTCGCGCTCGCCGAGGGACACATCGCCGGCCGCTCGGCCGCCGCCCGGCTGCGGGGCACCGAGCCCGACCCGGCGGCCTGGGCGCCGGCCGCCAGGGCGCGCGAGGCGCTGCGGGCGTCCGCCGACGCCCTCGCCGCCGCCTTCGCCCCGCCCGCCCGCTGGACCGACCGCGTCACCGACGACACCGTCGTCTGCCGCTGCGAGGAGGTCACGGCCGGCGCCGTCCGCGAGGCCGTCGGCGGACTCGGCGCGGGCGACGTCCGCACCGTGAAACTGCTGACCCGGGCCGGGATGGGCTGGTGCCAGGGGCGGATGTGCGCCCCCGCCGTCGCCGGTCTCGCCGGCTGCGGACCGGCCCCGTCCCGGCGGCCGTTCGCCCACCCCGTACCCCTCGGCGTCCTCGCCCAGCCACAGCCGACACCCCCGGAGGAAGGACACCCATGACCGACCAGCGTCCCTGGCGCGGCATCCTCGTCGCCACCGCGCTCCCGCTCACCGACGACCTGCGCGTGGACTACGACGCCTACGCCGAGCACTGCTCCTGGCTGGTCGCGAACGGCTGCGACGGCGTCGTCCCCAACGGCTCCCTCGGCGAGTACCAGGTGCTCACCCCCGAGGAGCGCACCCGGGTGGTCGAGACCGCCGTCGCCGCGATCGGCGGGGAGCGGGTCATGCCGGGAGTCGCCGCCTACGGGTCCGCCGAGGCCCGCCGCTGGGCCGAACAGGCCGGGGAGGCGGGCTGCGGCGCCGTCATGCTCCTGCCGCCCAACGCCTACCGCGCCGACGAACGGTCCGTGCTCGCCCACTACGCCGAGGTGGCGCGGGCCGGCCTGCCCGTCGTCGCCTACAACAATCCCATCGACACCAAGGTCGACCTGGTGCCCGAGCTGCTCGCGCGGCTGCACGGCGAGGGACACGTCCGAGCCGTCAAGGAGTTCTCCGGCGACGTCCGACGCGCCTACCGCATCGCCGAACTCGCCCCCGGACTCGACCTGCTGACCGGCGCCGACGACGTCCTGCTGGAGCTGGCGGTCGCGGGTGCCAAGGGCTGGGTCGCCGGCTACCCCAACGCCCTGCCCGCCTCCTGCGCCGAGCTCTACCGGGCCGCGACGGCCGGCGACCTGGCCACCGCACGGGACCTGTACCGGCAGCTGCACCCGCTGCTGCGCTGGGACTCGCGGGTCGAGTTCGTCCAGGCCATCAAGCTGTCCATGGACGTCGCGGGCCGCCACGGCGGCGCCTGCCGCCCGCCCCGCGTGCCGCTGCTCCCCGAGCAGGAGGCCGCCGTCCGCGCCGCCACCGAGAAGGCCCTCGCGGCCGGACTGGTCTAGGGGAAGCGGCCATGCGCAGCAGACTCGTCCTGCACGCCGTCGACTCGCACACCGAGGGCATGCCCACCCGCGTCGTCACCGGCGGGATCGGCACCATCCCCGGCGCGACCATGAACGACCGGCGGCTCTACTTCCGCGAACACCGCGACGACGTCAAGCGACTGCTGATGAACGAGCCGCGCGGGCACTCCGCCATGAGCGGCGCGATCCTCCAGCCGCCCACCCGGCCCGACTGCGACTGGGGCGTCGTCTACATCGAGGTCTCCGGCTACCTGCCGATGTGCGGCCACGGCACCATCGGCGTCGCGACCGTCCTCGTGGAGACCGGCATGGTCGAGGTGACCGAACCCGTCACGACCGTCCGCCTCGACACCCCCGCCGGACCCGTCGTGGCGGAGGTGGCCGTGGAGGGCGGTGCGGCGAAGGCCGTGACGCTGCGGAACGTACCGTCCTTCGCCGTCGCCCTCGACCGCGAGGCGACCCTGCCCGACGGCCGGACGGTGACGTACGACCTCGCCTACGGCGGCAACTTCTACGCCATCCTGCCGCTGGAGCGGCTCGGGCTGCCCTTCGACCGCGCCCGCAAGGACGACATCCTCGCCGCCGGGCTGGCGCTCATGGAAGCCGTCAACGCCGAGGGGGAGCCGGTCCACCCCGCGGACCCGTCCATCCGCGGCTGCCACCACGTCCAGGTGACCTCGCCCGGGTCCACCGCCCGCCACTCACGGCACGCCATGGTGATCCGCCCCGGCTGGTTCGACCGCTCGCCCTGCGGCACCGGCACCAGCGCCCGCATGGCCCAGCTGCACGCCCGCGGCGAACTCCCCCTGGACACCGAGTTCGTGAACGAGTCCTTCATCGGCACCCGGTTCACCGGCCGGCTGGTCGGCGCGACCGAGGTCGCCGGGCACCCCGCCGTCCTGCCCAGCTTCACCGGGCGCGCCTGGATCACCGGCACCGCCCAGTATCTGCTGGACCCGGAGGACCCCTTCCCGGCAGGCTTCGTCCTGTGAACGCCGTCAGCACGGGCACCGGCCCGTCCCTGCCCCACCTGGGCGGCCGCAGGCCCAGCCACCGGGAGCGGGTCGCGGACGCGCTGCGGGCCGCGCTGATCGCCGGCGAGCTGCGGCCCGGCGAGGTCCACTCGGCGCCCGGCCTCGCCGCCCGTTTCGGCGTCTCCGCCACGCCGGTGCGCGAGGCGCTGCTCGACCTCGCCAAGGAGGGGCTGGTCGACACCGTGCCCAACAAGGGGTTCCGGGTCACCGCCGTCTCCGACCGGCAGCTCGACGAGTACACCCACATCCGGTCGCTCATCGAGATCCCGACCACGGCCGCGCTGGCCGGCACCGCCGACCCGGTCGCCCTCGAGGCGCTCCGCCCGGTCGCCGAGGAGATCGTCGCCGCCACGGCGGACGGCGACCTCATCGCCTACGTCGAGGCGGACCTGCGCTTCCACCTGGGCCTGCTCGCCCTCGCGGGCAACGGGCACCTGGTGGAGGTCGTACGGGACCTGCGCCGGCGCTCCCGGCTGTACGGGCTGACGGCACTGGCGGAGCAGGGGCGCCTGGAGGCGTCCGCCCGGGAGCACCTGGAGATCCTCGACGCGCTGGCCGCCCGGGACGAACGGGCCGTGCGGGAGGTGATGGGCCGGCACCTCGGCCACGTCCGGGGCCTGTGGGCGGGCGGATGACACCTTTACGCAAGTAGCTTGCATATCTTGCGCTACTCTTGCGCTCATGACGCGACGACTTGCCGAGGTGGCCAAGAAGGTAGGGGTCAGCGAGGCCACGGTCAGCCGGGTGCTGAACAACAAGCCCGGGGTCTCCGAGGCCACCCGGCAGGCGGTCCTCTCCGCCCTGGACGTGCTCGGCTACGAGCGGCCCACCCAACTGCGCGGCGAGCGCGCCCGGTTGGTGGGACTGGTCCTCCCCGAGCTGCAGAACCCGATCTTCCCGGCGTTCGCCGAGGTCATCGGCGGGGCCCTGGCCCAGCTCGGCCTCACCCCGGTGCTGTGCACGCAGACCAGGGGCGGGGTCTCGGAGGCCGACTACGTCGACCTGCTGCTCCAGCAACAGGTCTCGGGCGTGGTGTTCGCCGGCGGGCTGTACGCGCAGGCCGACGCGCCCCACGACCACTACGAGCGCCTCGCCGAGCGCAACATCCCGGTCGTCCTGGTCAACGCCGGCATCGAGCACCTGGGCTTCCCCGGCGTCTCCTGCGACGACGCGGTGGCCGTGGAGCAGGCCTGGCGGCACCTCGTCTCGCTCGGCCACGAGCGGATCGGCCTGGTGCTCGGCCCCGGCGACCACATGCCCTCGGGCCGCAAACTGGCCGCCGCCCGGTCCATCGGGGAGGTGCCGGACGAGTACGTCGCACGCGCCATGTTCTCCATCGAGGGCGGTCACGCGGCGGCCGCCCGGCTCATCGACCGGGGCGTCACCGGCTTCATCTGCGCCAGCGACCCGCTGGCCCTCGGCGTCGTACGGGCCGCCCGCCGCAAGGGCCTCGACGTGCCGTCGCGGATCTCCGTCGTGGGCTACGACGACTCCGCCCTGATGAACTGCACCGAGCCGCCCCTCACCACCGTCCGCCAGCCCATCGAGGCCATGGGCCGGGCCGTCGTGGAGCTGCTGAACGCGCAGATCAGCGGCGGCTCGGTGGCCGCCGAGGAGCTGTTGTTCGAGCCCGAGCTGGTGGTGCGGGGCTCGACCGCGCAAGCGCCTCGCTGACCACCGGCCGGCGAGGCCGCCTTACGGGACATGCGTCGCACGGAGCGCACCGGGGAGTGTCGGTGGCCGCCCCTGGGCTGTGCGAGGCGACCGGAGTCCGGCCGACTGAGGCTTGCCAGGGAGATTCCGGCTCACGTCGTCGCGGACCTTGCCGTAACCGTCCGGGTGGCCCTGCTCTCTGATTCCAGGACGCCGCTCTTGGTCGAGGCGGTCGGCGGGCCAGGGCGAGGACCCCCAGGGCGGTGTCCGCCCGCGGAGCGCAGCGGGGTGATGAGGCGGGCTTCGCCGATGGCGAGGAGGAAGCCCTGCGTGGTGCCGGGCATCTCGGCGGCCCGACCCATGGTGCAGGCGGGGTGGTCGTCGTCGAGGCGCCCGAAGGAATCGTCTGCCGTCGTTGCACCTCTTTGTGGAACGCGTGGAGGGGCCCTGGCGCCGTACCGGCGCCAGGGCCTCGAAGGAACTGCTACACCATCTGCCGGCCCCGGTAATGCGCCGGCCTTCTGTTTCCGCGTGCCCGGCCTGAACGCTGCCGGGAGTGCGGGGATCGCGGATGCGTGACCGGAGACCACCTCACTATCGATGTCCTGCGGTACCCGGACCCACTGCTCGTCCGGGCGATCCTGATGGCGCTCGGCTCCTCCGTTCTTCCCTCTGATCCATCACTTGCCAAACCGGTACTGCGGTACTGCTGGTGGCCTGCAACAGCGCCACGCTTCGGCAGCCGGCCCCGTCGCACGTCCTGCGTCTGCTCTGGCTTGGAACCCCACTGCCGAACCTCCCGGTACGCGCGCCCGCAGCCAGACGCCTTTACCGGGGTACCACTGGAAAACCGCACTGCGGGTACTGCGGTCCTGCTCATGGCGGCCCCTGATCACTGCGGGCCGCCCGGTCCGGCCGTCAGTCCCGTCGCCGTCCTGCAACAACCCTGGCTTCGGAACTCCACCGCCGTACCGTCTTCGTACTGCTGCCCGGCGGTTCAACTCTGCCGGGCCCTTCCTGATCTCGGTTACGAGAGAAACCATAACCAGCCCATCGCCCAATGTCTACTCCAGCCAATGCAGATATTCGCGTGTCTGACTGCGAGGTAGTCGCCCACGAACGGAGCAGCGAACAAGCAACTTCGACATGAGCGGAATCCGTTGCGGGGGTGGCGTCCGGCGGCCGCCTTTCCGACACTGGTGACGAACAGGGGACGGGGGGGCCCAGACATGGCGACGCGCGCAGAACGGGCGCAGGCACCGCGACCGGAGCGGCGGCCGGAGCTGGACGCGATCCGGATGCTGGTCGTGATCGGGCTGGTCTTCTTCCACTCGGCGCTCGTATTCGCTGCCGACGACGACTTCTACGTCAAGAACGCCGAGACCACCGAAGCCATCGTGCTCATCGCCGGGTTCGGGGTCGTCTGGGCCATGCCACTGCTGTTCCTCATCTCCGGCCTCGGTGCCTGGCACTCGCTTCAGCGACGCGGCGCGAGAGGCTTCGTCAGTGAGCGGCTGCTGCGGCTCGGCGTTCCGCTGGTCTTCGCGACCCTCGTGCTGAACCCGCTGCCGCAGTGGCTGCGGCTGCGCTCGGCCGACACGGACTACCACGAGTCGTACATCGGCTTCCTGCCCCGCTTCTACGATGTGCACCTGGAGCCCGAAGAGTTCCCCTTCC
This sequence comes from Streptomyces sp. 63XJN7_1_ISO-PGPR-S23-121, assembly GCF_056173025.1. Lineage (NCBI taxonomy): Bacteria > Bacillati > Actinomycetota > Actinomycetes > Kitasatosporales > Streptomycetaceae > Streptomyces > Streptomyces sp. 63XJN7_1_ISO-PGPR-S23-121. Next base: position 2,833,561 of record NZ_CM149653.1, read on the forward strand.
TCGTGCAGGGCGAGTACTTCGAGACCGGCCATCTCTGGTTCGTCGTGCTCCTCCTGGTGTTCTCCCTCATGCTGGTGCCGTTCTACCGGTGGTTGCCGCACGAGCGCGTCCGCCGCATCGGCGACCGGGTGGCGGAGGCGTCCCTGCACGGGCGCGGCGTCGTACTCCTGCCGGCCCTCGCCTTCGCGGCGATCTGTGCCTTCGCACGGCTGGAGGAGGACTACGCGGGCTGGCACCGCTGGTCGTACCTGCTGTTCTTCGTCGCCGGCTTCGCGCTCGCCGCCGACGACCGCTTCCGCACCGTGATGCGGCGCGATGCCGGGACCGCGGCCTGGCTCGGCGCTCTGCTGTTCGCGGCAGCCGGCCCCGGCTTTGCCCTGGCCGATGAGCCCTTCACGGAGACGACCACCCTGGCCACCGCCTCACGGGCGCTGTTCGGTGCGGCCGGATGGTGCCTGGTGGTCGCCATCCCAGGCCTCCTCGACCGTCGGCGGCTGGAGCAACCGCGTGCGGCGCCGAACCCGGCCCCGACGACGCGGCGGCGCCTCTATGGCTATCTCTCCGCAGCCGTGCTGCCGCTGTACGTCCTGCACCAGCCGATCGTGGTCGCCGTCGCATACTTCGTGATCGGCTGGTCTGCGCCGATCCCAGTCGAGTACACCGTGCTCGTGGTGATCGCTCTCATCCTCACCCTCACCGCGTACGAGTTGCTGGTCCGCCGCACACGGGCGACCCGCTTCCTGTTCGGCATGCGACCCTAGGGACGTCTCGAATGCTCCTGCCGTCCTCTGGGTCGTGATCAGCGTCTGGCGCTTCCGGGCCTCGGGAATCCCGGGCGTGTGGTTCAAGGGGTTCGCCGAAGGGCTGCGCGGGGGCGCGGGGGAAGGCCGGGCGATGTCGTGGCGCACGGTGTGGCGGCTGACGCGCGCCGGCCGCCCGCCGATTCTCTGACGTGCCTGGATCCGCGGGCACGCGTCAGTACCGGCGACTTTCACATCGGCGCCACCAGAACCTTCCCCGACGTTTCCCGGTCCTGGAACACTCCTTGCGCGCGCATCCGTCACCGGCCCGGCACGGTCCGGCACGGCCCCCCACTCCTCAGGCGAGAGGCACCCACCCCATGCCCGATCCGAACCGGCGCCGTTTCCTCCAACTCGCGGGCGCCACGTCGGCGTTCGGCGCGCTGTCCGCGAGCATCGAGCGGGCCGCAGCGCTCCCGGCGAACCACCGCTCGGGAAGCATCGAGGATGTCGAGCACATCGTGGTCCTGATGCAGGAGAACCGTTCCTTCGACCACTACTTCGGCACGCTGCGGGGCGTCCGCGGCTTCGGCGACCCGCACCCGGTGACGCTGGACACCGGCAGGTCGGTGTGGCACCAGACCAAGGCCGACGGCACCGAGGTGCTGCCCTTCCACCCCGAGGCCGACGACCTCGGAATGCAGTTCCTCGAAGGCCTGCCGCACGGCTGGCCGGACGGACAGGCCGCCTACCACAACGGCAAGTACGACCGCTGGCTGCCTGCCAAGGGCACCACGACCATGGCGTACCTGACCCGCGAGGACATCCCCTTCCACTACGCGCTCGCCGACACCTTCACCGTCTGCGACGCCTACCACTGCTCCTTCATCGGCTCCACCGACCCCAACCGCTACTACCTGTGGTCGGGCCACACCGGCAACGACGGCACGGGCGGCGGTCCGGTCCTCGGTAACGACGAACGCGGCTACGACTGGACGACGTACCCCGAGCGGCTCGAGGCGGCCGGGATCTCCTGGAAGATCTACCAGGACATCGGCGACGGACTGGACGCGGCCGGCTCCTGGGGCTGGATCGGCGACGCCTACCGCGGCAACTACGGGGACAACTCCCTGCTGTACTTCAACGCGTACCGCGACGCCCGGCCCGGCGACCCGCTGTACGACAAGGCCCGCACCGGCACCGACGCCAGGAGGGGCGAGGGCTACTTCGACCGGCTCCGCGCCGACGTCAAGGCCGGGAAGCTGCCGCGGATCTCCTGGATCGCCGCCCCCGAGGCCTTCTCCGAACACTCCAACTGGCCCTCGAACTACGGCGCCTGGTACATCTCCCAGGTCCTGGACGCGCTCACCTCCAATCCGGCGGTGTGGGCGAGGACCGCCCTGTTCGTCACCTACGACGAGAACGACGGCTTCTTCGACCACGTGGTGCCCCCGCTGCCGCCCAAGTCCGCCGCGCAGGGCCTGTCCACCGTCGACGTGTCCCTCGACGTCTTCAAGGGCAGCGCCACGCACACCGAGGGCTTCTACGGGCTCGGCCCGCGCGTGCCCATGCTGGTCGTCTCGCCGTGGAGCAAGGGCGGCTACGTCTGCTCCGAGACCTTCGACCACACCTCGGTCATCCGGTTCATGGAGCGCCGCTTCGGAGTGCGCGAACCCCAGATCTCCCCGTGGCGGCGCGCCGTCTGCGGAGACCTGACCTCCGCCTTCGACTTCTCCCGCCCGGACACCCGGCCCGCCCGGCTGCCGGACACCGACGCCTACGAGCCGCCGGACCGCGAACGCCACCCGGACTACCGTCCGGCACCCCCGGCCGACCCGGACATGCCCCGCCAGGAGCGCGGCCGCCGCCCCGCGCGCCCGCTGCGCTACGACCCGTACGCGGACGGCGCCGTGGATCCGGCGGCCGGGAGGTTCACGCTCACCTTCGCCTCCGGAGCCCGGGCGGGCGCCGCCTTCCTCGTCACCTCCGGCAACCGCGGCGACGGTCCGTGGACGTACACCACCGAGGCCGGCAAGAGCATCGCGGACACCTGGAACTCGGCGTACTCGGACGGCGCGTACGACCTGACCGTGCACGGCCCCAACGGCTTCCTGCGCGCCTTCCGGGGCGGCAACGGGGCCGCCGGACCCGAGGTCACCGCCCGGCACACCGGCGACGACGTCCGGCTGACCTTCACCAACGCCGGGTCCGGCACGGTCCGCCTCAGGGTCGCGGACGGCTACGACGGCCCGGGCAGGACGGTCACCGTGCGCCCCGGCGCCACCGTGCGGCACACCTTCGGCCTGGCGAGGAGCCGGCGCTGGTACGACCTGACCGTCACCGCCGAGGGCGACCCGGCGTTCCTGCGGCGCTTCGCCGGGCACGTCGAGAACGGGCGGCCGGGCGTGAGCGACCCGGCGATCGCCACGGTGTAGGCGTCACAGCGGAGTCAGGTGCCCCGGCCTGGGCTGCCGGGGCACCAGCACCGGCTCCGTCTCCGCCGCCACCCCGTCCGGCTCCGGCACCGGCATCCGCCCCGGCACGGCGGCGGTCGCCGGACGCCGGTCCTCGGGCGGCGGCGTGGCCCGGCTGAGCTGGAGCACGCCCCAGGCGGCCAGCGCCGCACCGGTCAGCGCGAGCAGCACCCCGGCCGGGCCGCCGCGCAGCCGCTCACCGAGCAACGCCACCCCGATCACCGCGGCGGCCACCGGGTTGGCCAGCGTCACCACCGCGAGCGGGGCGCCCAGGCCGCCCCGGTAGGCCGTCTGGGCCAGCAGCAGCCCGCCCGCCGCGAAGCCCGCCACCAGCACCGCCACCCCGATCACCTGGACGCTGAGCAGGGGGCCCGAGCGGTCCGTGACGGCGACCGTGACCGTCTGGGTGAGCGCCGAGGCGACCCCAGAGGCGATGCCGGACGCCGTCGCGTGCCGCAGGCCCGGCCGGGCACCGGGCCGCGACAGCAGGCCGATCAGCGCCGCCGTCGCACCGGAGACCGTCAGCGCCTCCGGCACGCTCAGCACGTCGTCGGGCGCGGGGCCGGACGCCGTCAGCAGCAGCGCCCCCAGGCCGAGCAGCGTCAGTCCGGTGCCCCGCCACTCGACCGCGCTCACCCGGCGGCCCGCCAGCCGTGCCCCCAGCGGCACCGCCGCGACCAGGGTGAGCGCCCCGAGCGGCTGGACCACCGTGAGCGGGCCGTACTTGAGGGCCACGACGTGCAGCAGGGCGGCCGACGCGTTGAGCGCCACCGACCCCCACCAGGCGCCGCTGCTCAGCATGCGCAGCGCGCCGGACCCGGTGCTGCGTGCGGCCAGCCGCTCCTGGGCCACGGCCGCGGCGGCGTAGGCGACGGCGGAGACCAGGGACAGCAGGACGGCGATCAGCGCGGCGCTCACCGGCCCGCCCCCGCCAGTTCGTGCCGTTCCGTGCCGCGCCGCCCGGTGCCGTGCCGCTCCGCCGGACGACGCCGCGGCACCGGCAGGCAGAGCGGCACGGCGCGGCGGGCGCGGACCGTCCCGTGCGAGGGGCGGACGAGCGCGAGGACGACGCCGAGCAGGGCGGCCGCCACGACCACGTCGAGCCAGTAGTGGTTCGCGGTGCCCACGATCACCAGGAGCGTCACCAGCGGATGCAGCAGCCACAGCCACCGCCCGCGCGACCGGGTGGCGACGATCAGGCCGACCGCCAGCATTAGCGCCCACCCGAAGTGCAGCGAGGGCATCGCCGCGAACTGGTTCGACAACTGGTCGGTGCGCGGCGGGCCGTACACCGAGGGCCCGAACACCCGGGCCGTGTCGATCAGGCCGGCCGCGCCCAGCATGCGCGGCGGGGCCAGCGGAAAGGCCAGGTGCAGCACCAGCGCGGCGCCGGTCACCGCCGCCAGCACCCTGCGGGCCCACACGTAGTGCGCGGGGCGCCGCAGATAGAGCCAGACCAGGAAGCCCACGGTGGCCGGGAAGTGGACGGCGGCGTAGTAGGTGTTCGCCACGTGGACCAGAAAGTCGCCGTGCAGCAGCAGGGACTGCACCCCTCCCTCGTCGGGCAGCCGCAGCGCCCGCTCCCAGTCCCACACGTGGTGCGCGTTGCGGAAGGCCTCGTCGGTGTGGCCCGTCGCCAGCCGGCGGCCGAGCTTGTAGACGAGGAAGAGCCCTGCGACGAGCAGGAGTTCACGGAGGAGTGGCGGGCGCGCGGGCGCGTCCGGCTCCGCTTCTGCAGGCCGGGTGCGGGCATTCATCCCCAAGGCCCCTTCGCTGACGGTGGTGCGTGCGGTGGTGCGGGCCGGACCGACGACCCGCCGGGGTACGGCGACGTCGTCGGGCCGGGGGGCGAGTGACGGTTCTCATCGATACGACCCCGTTCCGATACGCCAGTGTACCGATACGATTGTGTACCGGTACACTGGCGTATCGATAGACATGGGACACACTGGAACACGGGTCGCTCGACCCCTGCTGCAGTGCCGCTGCAAGGAGTGAGGAGCAGAGCATGACGTCGCAGGCTGCGGACCGACCGGACACGGTCGGTGCCTCGCGCCGCTCCAAGATCACGCCCGAGCGTGAGCAGGAGTTCTTCGACGCCGTGCTCGAACAGATCCGTGAATGCGGCTACGACGCCGTGACCATGGAGGGGATCGCGGCCAGCACGCGGTGCAGCAAGTCCACGCTCTACCGGCAGTGGAAGACCAAGCCGCAGTTCGTGGCGGCGGCGCTGCGCTCCAGCCGGCGGGTGCGCTTCGCCGGCATCGACACCGGGGCGCTCGCCGAGGACCTGCGCCAGGCGGCCCGGGCCGCGGCCCAGTGGTCGGGCAAGGACACGCTGCTCCAGGCGCTCGGCCACGCGGTCATGCAGGACCCGGAGCTCCAGCGCGCGCTGCGCGAGGCGCTGATCGAGCCGGAGATCGCCGCGCTGCGGGAGATACTGCGGCGCGGGGTCGAGCGGGGCGAGGTCCCCGCGGGCCACCCGGCGCTGGAGTTCGTGCCGGCCCAGATGTTCGGTGCCCTGCGGATGCGGCCCGTCATCGAGGGCGAGTACGCCGACGCGGACTACCTGGTCCGGTTCGTGGAGGCCGTCGTGCTGCCGGCGCTCGGCCTGCCCTGAGACCCAGGTCGCCGTCCACGGGATGACTGGACGGTGGCCTGCCCGCGCCGCACCGTGGGGACGGGGGCGGCGCGCACCCCCGGCCGGGTGCGGAGCCCTTTGAGCGGAAGGGCTCCCCACCCGGCCGACCGACGTTGCGCGGGGCGGCCGGTCAGACGTCCTGGCCGCTGCCGCCGCCGGAGGACACCTCGATGCCCTTGGTGATCTCGTCGATCACCGTCTGCTGCCCCTCGGTGTCGACACCGAAGCGCACGACGACGATGCGCTTCGCGTCGGCCGGCGACGGGAAGGCGAGCGACTCCACATAGCCGTCGGAGCCCTTGCTGGTGACCGCCTTCCAGCGGACCAGGTAGCCCTTCTGCCCGGCCACCGTCACCGCCTCGGAGGCCAGTTCCTGGTGCGAGGTGATCCCGCCGTAGGACTTGCCGCCGTACGACTCCTCCGCGTTTGCCGCGATGTCCGCCTTCGCGACCTCCTCGGCGGTGGTGCCCTTGGTGCCGAGCACCATCGCCGGCGCCGAGTAGGCGCCGCCCTTGGTGCAAGTGGCGGAGGTGTCGCCCGGGCACTTGTAGGTGTCGTCGGAGGTCACCGTCGCGCCCACCGACAACTGCTGGCCCGACCAGCCGTCCGGGACGGGCAGGCTGATCCCGCTGACGGGGTCCGGCACCGCCCCGCTGTCGATCGTGGGCGGCTCCGACCGGCCCGGCGAGTCCGGCTCGGACGGCCGGCCGTCCCCGCCGTCGCCGGAGCCGGGCCCCTCCTGCTGCCGGGACGCCGTGCCGCCGCCGGTGGATCCGTCGTCGTCGGCCAGCACGTACACACCGGCGCCGATGGCGGCCAGGATGGCCACGGCGGCCGCGACGGCTATCCCGGTGCGCAGTCCGCGCCGCCGGCCGGACGGCGGCTGGACGGGATACCCCGGATAGCCCGGGTGCACCGGATAGGGCCCGGGGGCGGCGCCGTACGACCCGGGCGCGGCGTCGTACGACCCGGGCGCGGGGAGTCGCGGCCCGGGAGCCGGGTCCTGCGGTCCGGTCCCGCCGTCGTGCGGCCCGGTCGCCGGCGGCGTGCCGGGCCCCCACGCGGCGGCCGGACCCGCGGGACGGACCTGGTCCGTCCACGCCTTGCCGTCCCACCAGCGCTCGGTCGCGGGACCGTCACTTGTCTGCCCGGGGTCCGGGTACCACCCGGGAGGAGTCACCTGCGTCATGGCCCCACCGTATGAGGCGTCGGTGAAAGCGGGATGAGAGACCCCGCGACGGCCCCCGCTCCCGCGCCTGTCGGCGCACGTCCGGGACCGCTCCGCCGGTGACGGGCGCGGAGCCCACGCCGGTGTCTTACCGCATGTCACCTGTCGCGGCAACTGCTGCCCCGACCGTCCACCACCGGAGCGATCGGGCCGCTAGGCTCGACCCCTGTACGTCGTTCGGGCGACTGGGGAGGTAGCGGGATGACGGAGGTACGGCCCACGGCCGCCGCCTCGGCCTCCCTGTGGGAGCGCGACGAGGAAGTCGCCGCCATCACAAGGGCGGTGGACACCCTGTGCGCGGACCGCTCGTCCTCCGGCGCCCTGTTGGTGTGCCGGGGCGAGGCGGGACTGGGCAAGACCGCGCTGCTGGCCGAGACCCGCCGCATCGCCGAGGCCCGCGGCTGCACCGTCTGGTCCGCGCGCGGCGGCGAGACCCTGCGCTCCGTCCCCTTCAACGTCGTACGGCAGTTGCTGCAGCCGGCCCTCGTGTCCATGCTCCCGGAGGAGGCGCGCGAGTACCTCGGCGACTGGTACGACATCGCCGGCCCCGCCCTCGGCATAGCCGAACCCGGCGAACGGCAGGCCGACCCGCAGGGCGTGTGCGACGGGCTGGTCGCCGCCGTGCGCCGGCTGGCCCGCCGGGAGTGGCCGCTGGTCCTGCTCGTGGACGACGTCCACTGGGCCGACCAGGAGACCCTGCGCTGGCTGGCCGCGCTCGCCGGGCGCCTCGACGAGACCTCCGCCCTCATGGTGATCGCCCACCGTCCCGGCGACGTCACCGGCGACAGCGCCCGCCACCTGGACACCGTCGAGGCCGCCGGCCGGCCCCTCGCCCCGCTCAGCGCCCTCACCCCGGAGGCAACGGCCGGACTCACCCGCGCCACCGTGGGCGCCCACGCCGACAGCGCGTTCTGCCGCGAGGTGTGGGCCGTCACCGACGGCAATCCCTACGAGACCGTCGAACTGCTCGCCAAGGTCAAGGACAGCGGACTGGAGCCGGTCGAGGCCCGGGCCGCCGAACTGCGCGCCCTGAACCGCTCCGCCCGCGGCGGCGGACTCGTCGCCCGCCTGGAGCAACTCGGCATCGACGCCACCCGGTTCGCCTGGGCCGCCGCGATCCTCGGCACCGGCATCACCGTCGACATGGTGGCCCGGCTCGCCACCCTCGACCGCGGCGACGCCGTCCGCTGCGCCGAACTGCTCGGCGCCGCCCGCATCGTCACCACCCCCGACCCGGCCTCCGGACGAGTGGCCGACGGGGACCTGGAGTTCGTCCACCCGCTGATCGCCACCGCCGTCTACAACTCCATCCCCGACGCGCTGCGCCGGGCCATGCACGGCATCGCGGCCCAGCTCGTCGCCGACTCCGGACTCGGCGCCGCCGCCGCCTCCCGCCACCTCCTCCAGGTCCACCCCGACGACGACCAGGACGTCGTCCGGCAGTTGCGCGACGCCGCCCGCGAGCACCTCGCCGTCGGCGCCCCCGACGCCGCCCAGCGCTGCCTCGAACGAGCCATCGAGGAACCGCCGCTGCCCGAAGCGCACGCGCGCGTCCTCTACGAACTCGGCTGCGCCACCCTGCTCACCGCCCCCGCCACCACCATCGGGCACCTGCGCACCGCCCTCGCCATGCCCGGCCTCGACGGCGACGAACGCGTCGACGCCGTCTTCCGGCTCTCCCAGACCCTCCTCCACAACGACCAACTGGAGGAGGCCGTCCGCACCGTCGAGGCGGAGTCCCTCCGCACCCCGGACCCGTCCGCGCGGCTGCGCCTCCAGGCCGTCCAGTACATGTGGGAGGGCATCCACGCCGGCGAGACCGCCTCGCCCGGCCGCTCCGCCCGCCTCGCCGAGCTCGCCGCGACCTGCACCGGCCGCGACAACGCCGAACGCGCCCTGCTCATCCTGCGCGGCTTCGACGCCATGACCCACGGGGAGAGCGCCGAGGAGGTCGTCGAACTGTGCGACCGCGCCCTCGTCAACGGCCGCCTCGCCCCCGGACTCGGCTGGACCGACACCGAGTGGGGCCTCGAACTGCCCATGATGCTGGCCAGCGCCTACGCCTACTGCGACCGGCTCGACCGCGCCGAGGCCCTGTTCACCGAAGCGCTGCGCGCCTACGAGACCGCGGGCTGGAGCGGCGGCCACCTCGCCCTCGCGCACGCCTACGTCGGGCTGGGCCACCGCAGGCGGGGCCGTCTGCGGGAGGCCGAGGAGTCCCTGCGGGCGTCGCTGCGCATCGCCGAGCGCGTCGGCCGCGGCCTGCCGCTGTACTGGTCCGCGATCTGCAACCTGATCGACACGCTGCTCGCCCGCGGGCACGTCGAGGAGGCCCGTTCGCTCGCCGACCAGTACGGCTTCGCCCCGCCCTACCCGTCCACGATCGTGCTGCCCGACCCCCGTACCGTCCGCGGCCGGCTGCTGCTCGCCACCGGCCGCACCAAGGACGGCGTCAACGAACTGGAGGCCGCCGAGAAGGCCGCCTCCGCGCGCGGCCGGCACAACCCGGTGGTGGTCCCCTGGGCCACCGACCTCGCCCGCGCCCTCGCCGCCGAGGACCCCGGCCGCGCCGCGCGACTGGCCTCCGACGCGCGCCGCCAGGCCGAGCGCTTCGGCACCGACACCGCCATAGGGGAGGCCCTGCGCTGCGCCGCCGCCCTGGAGACGGGCCGGCGCGCGGTCCGGCTCGCCGCCCAGGCGGTCGCCTACCTGGAGTCCTCGCCCTGCCAGTACGAACACGCCGCGGCCCGCGTCGAGTACGGCATCGCGGCCCGCTCCGGGGCCGAGCTCGAACGAGGGCTGGCGCTGGCGCGTTCGTGCGGTTCGGACGGGCTGGTGGCGAAGGCCCGCGAGGCCATGGCCGCGCTCGTGGGCTGAACCGCCGGCTCAGCCCGCCGCGCCGTCCTCCTCGGCCAGCACCCGCTGGGCCGTCGCGAACGCCGAGTTCGCCGCCGGCACCCCGCAGTACACGGCCGTCTGGAGCAGTACGGCGCCGATCTCGTCCGGCGTGAGCCCGTTGCGGCGGGCCGCCCGCACATGCATGGCCAGTTCCTCGTAGTGGCCGTGCGCCACCAGCGCCGTCATCGTGACCATGCTGCGCTCGCGGCGCGACAATGTGTCGTCGGTCCAGATCTCCCCCCAGGCGTAGCGCGAGATGAAGTCCTGGAAGCGGGCGGTGAACGGCGTCTGCCGTCCCTGCGCCCGGTCCACGTGCGCGTCGCCCAGCACCTCGCGCCGTACCGCCATGCCCCGCTTCGCGCCCCCGCCGAAGTGCCCGCGCAGTGCGGTCAGCACCGCCTCGGGCCGCTCGGCGGGCGCCAGGTGCGAGGCACCCGGGATCTCCATCAGCGCCGCGCCGGGCACCCCGTCGGCGATCTCCCGCAGGTGCGCGGGCGGCGTGGCCGGGTCCTCGCGCCCGGCGATCAGCAGCGTGGGCGCGGAGATCTCGCCGAGCCGGTCCCGCAGGTCGAACGCGGCCAGCGCGTCGCAACACGCGGCGTAGGCCCCGGGGTCGGCCTCCCGGTGGTCCCGCACCAGCTCGGGCACCGTGAACCCGGACGTGAACCACCGCGCGTCGGCACTCCCGGCGAGTCCCTCCAGCCCGTCCGCGCGCACCAGCGCGGCCCGTTCCTCCCACGGCTTCGAGCCGCCGAAGTGCGCCGACGAGCAGACGACGGCCAGCGACGACACCCGTTCCGGATGGTGCACGGCCAGGTGCAGGCCCACCGCACCGCCCAGGGACACGCCCGCGTAGGCGAACCGTCCGACGCCGAGCGAGTCGGCGAGCTCCAGCACCAGGCCGGCGAGGTCGCCGACGGTGGCGCCGGGCCCGATCAGGCCGGCCGCCGAACCGCCGTGCCCCGGCAGGTCCCAGCGGATCACCCGGTGCCCGACGGCCAGTTCGGGCGCCACCGCGTCCCACAGCGCGTACGAGGTGCCCAGCGAGGGTCCGAGCAGCAGCGGGGGAGCGGAGGCGGGGCCTTCGGTCAGGTGGTTGAGCATGGTCAACGTCGCTCCAGGGCACGGTCGGTCAGGGCTCCGGCGGAACCGGTGCAGCGGGCCGGGTCGGTCGGTCCGTCGAGGTCGAGGTTCTGCAACTCCGGTACCTCGGAGAGCAGTTCGCCGAGACCGCGGTCCTCGGTGTAGGTGCGCCGGGCGAGTTCGACTAGCAGCTCCTTGGCACGGGCCCGCCCGAGCAGCGGCGCCAGCTCGGCGGAGAGCCGCTCGGACACGATCAGCCCGTGGGTGAGGCCGAGGTGCGCGCGCATCGCGTCCGGGCGCACCCGCAGCCCCTCGGTCAGCTCGGCGGTGTCACGCGCCGCTCCGCCGGCCAGCCGCAGCAGGTCCCGCAGCGGCTCCCACTCGGCGTGCCAGGCCCCGGCGGGACGCTCGTCCTCGGCGGCAAGGGAGCCGTACAGCGTGGCCGCGAGCTGCGGCGCGCGCCGGGCCGCCGCCGCGATCAGCGTGGAGCGCACGGGGTTGGCCTTGTGGGGCATCGCCGACGACGCGCCGCCGCTGCCCTCGGCGACCTCGCCGATCTCGGTACGGGAGAGCGTCAGCACGTCCACGGCGATCTTCCCGACGGCCCCGGCGGTGAAGGCGAGGCAGCCGGCGAGGTCGGCGACCGGGGTGCGCAGGGTGTGCCAGGGCAACAGCGGTGCGCGAAGGCCCAGTTCACGGGCATACGCCTCGGGCAACGCGGTCGCGTCCTCGGCGCCGTACGCCCCGAAGGCCGCCAGCGTGCCCGCCGCGCCGCCGAGCTGGGCGGGCAGCGCGCCGCGCACCGCCGTGATCCGGTCCCGCGCGTCGAGCACCAGCGTGCGCCATCCGGCCGCCTTCAGCCCGAAGGTCGTCGGCACGGCGTGCTGGGTCAGCGTCCTGCCCGGCATCGCCGTGTCCCGGTGCTCGGCCGCCAGCCGGGCCAGCGCCCGCTCCGCGCGGGTGAGGTCCGGCAGCAGCAGGTCCAGGGTGCGGGCGGCGACCAGCATCGTCGCGGTGTCCATGATGTCCTGGCTGGTCGCGCCCCGGTGCACGTACGGCCCGTGGTCCTCGCCGACCGCCTCGGTCAGGTCCGCGACCAGCGGGATCACCGGGTTGCCGCCGCGGCGGGCACGCGCGGCCAGGGAGACCACGTCGAAGCGGGCCGGGTCGGCGGCCTCGGTCACCGCGGCCGCCGCATCGGCGGGGGCGAGCCCCAGCCCGGCCTGGGCCCGGGTCAGCGCGGCCTCCGCGTCGAGCAGGGCCCGCAGGAAGGCGCGGTCGTCGGTCGCGCCGGCGGCCGGCGAGCCCGCCCACCCGGGAGCGAGCAGGCCGGCGTCGGGTGCTGATGTCACTGGAACTCCAGGAAGACCGTTTCGCCTTCGCCCTGAAGGCGGATGTCGAAACGGTACGTGCCGTTGCCCTCGTCCCCGGCGATCAGCGTGTCCCGGCGCTCCGCGTCCAGCCCGGACAGCAGCGGGTCGGCGGCCGCCGCGGCGTCGTCGCCCGGGAGGTAGATCCGGGTGAACAGGTGCACCAGCAGTCCGCGCGCGAACACGCACACACTGAGATAGGGCGCGTTCCGGCCGCGCGCGCCGGGGCGCAGCGTCCGCACGTACCAGTGTCCGTCGGCGTCGGTCTGGATGCGGCCGAAGCCGGTGAACTCCACGCCGTTTCGGCCCAGGAAGCCGCCGGAGGCGGGGTCGCGCCGCATCGAGCCGTCGGCGGTGGGCACCCTGCCGTCCGGGTCCGGCCCCCACACCTCCAGCAGGGCGTCGGGCAGCGGATCGCCCTCGCCGTCGTACACGTACCCGTGCACGGTGACGGTGTCCGGGTGCCCGAGGGGCGCGATCTCCTCGCCGCCGCGGAAGGGCAGCGCGTAGCCGTAGAACGGGCCGACCGTGTGCGACGGGGTGGGCGGCACGTTCTCCGGGCCGCTGGTGTCGGTCTTCGTCATGGCGGTCAGCGTCCTTCCTCGATCCAGGTGGCGTTCGGGCCGTCGAGCACGATGTCCCAGTGGTAGCCGAGGGAGAACTCGGGCACGGACAGGCTGTGGTCGTAGGCCGCGATCAGCCGCTGCCGGGCGGCGTCGTCGGTCACCGACTGCAGGATCGGGTCGTACGGGAACAGCGGGTCGTTGGGGAAGTACATCTGCGTCACGAGCCGCTGGGTGAAGGCCGAGCCGAACACCGAGAAGTGGATGTGGGCCGGACGCCAGGCGTTGACGTGGTTGCGCCAGGGGTAGGGGCCGGGCTGGATGGTGGTGAAGCGGTAGAAGCCGTCGTCGTCGGTGAGCGTGCGGCCCACGCCGGTGAAGTTCGGGTCCAGCGGGGCGTCGTGCTGCTCGCGCTGATGGGCGTAGCGGCCGGCCGAGTTGGCCTGCCAGATCTCCACGAGCTGCCCGCGCACGGGCTTGCCGGCGCGGTCGAGCAGGCGGCCGGAGACGGTGATGCGCTCGCCGACGGGCTCGCCGGTGTGCTGCCGGGTCAGGTCGTTGTCGATGCCGGTGAGGTCGCGCTCGCCGAAGGCTGGGGAGGACAGCTCCACCAGCTCCGGGTCCCGGCTCACGTCGATGTTGACCGGCGGCTGCTTGGGGTGGCGCAGCACGGAGGACCGGTAGGGGGCGTAGTCGCGGCGCGGGTGGTGCTCGACGGGAGCGCCGTCGGCGACCCGCTTCTCGTAGGCGGCGTGCTCGGCCGCGATCTCCGCGTCGATGTCGTGCTGGGTGAGAGTCATGGGGTTTCCTGTGGGTGACTGGCGGTCGAGGACGAGGGCGAGGCCGCGGTGCTGCCGGCCGGCCGCCGGGAACCGGCGGCGGAGACGTCCCTCACCGGGCCCCCTCCGCGACGGCGAGCCGGGCGGCGGTCCTGGCGACGACCTCGTCGGCGCTCACGCCCGGAGCGGTCTCCACCAGGACCAGGCCGCCGGCGGTGACGTCGAGGACGCCGAGGTCGGTGATGATCCGGTTCACGCACGCCTTGCCGGTGAGCGGCAGCGCGCACTCCTCGACGATCTTGGGCGAGCCGTCCTTGGCATTGTGGGTCATCACCACGATGACCGTGCGCGCACCGTGGACGAGGTCCATGGCCCCGCCGATCCCGGTGATCATCTTGCCCGGGACGGCCCAGTTGGCCAGGTCACCGGCGGCGGAGACCTGCATCGCGCCGAGCACGGCGACGTCGATGTGCCCGCCGCGGATCATCGAGAACGACAGTGCCGAGTCGAAGAAGGCGGCGCCCGGCAGGACCGTGACGGTCTCCTTGCCGGCATTGATCAGATCGGGGTCGACCTGGTCCTCGGTGGGGTACGGGCCGGTGCCCAGGATGCCGTTCTCGGACTCCAGGATCACCTCCACGCCCTCGGGGAGGTGGTTCGGGATCAGCGTCGGCAGGCCTATGCCGAGGTTGACGTACTGCCCGTCCCGCAGCTCGCGCGCGGCCCGCGCGGCCATCTGTTCACGTGTCCAGGCCATCAGGAACGCACCGTCCCCCGTGCCGGGGGCGCGGAGACCGTGCGCCGCTCGATCTTCTTGTCGGCGGCCTGCTCGGGGGTCAGCGCGACGACGCGCTGCACGAAGATCCCCGGCAGGTGCACGGCGTCCGGGTCGATCTCGCCGGGCTCCACCAGCTCCTCGACCTCGGCGACGGTGATCCGGCCCGCCATGGCCGCCAGCGGGTTGAAGTTCCGCGAGGACCTGGCGAACACCAGATTGCCGTGCCGGTCGCCCTTGGCCGCCCTGACCAGGGCGAAATCGGTGCGTATGCCGCGCTCCAGCACGTACTCCTCCCCGTCGAACTCACGCACTTCCTTCGGCGGCGACGCCAGTGCGACACCACCGGAGCCGTCGTAGCGCCACGGCAGCCCGCCCTCGGCGACCTGTGTGCCGACGCCCGCCGGCGTGTAGAAGGCGGGGATGCCGGCACCGCCGGCCCGCAGCCGTTCGGCCAGCGTGCCCTGCGGGATCATCTCCACCTCGAGCTCACCGCCGAGGTACTGCCGTGCGAACTCCTTGTTCGCCCCGATGTAGGACCCGGTCACCCGGGCGATGCGGCCCGCGGCCAACAGGACGGCCAGCCCCGAGTCCATCGCGCCGCAGTTGTTGGAGACGACCGACAGTCCGTCCACCCCGCGCTCGAAGAGCGCCTCGATCAGCACGTTCGGCACGCCGCCGAGTCCGAAACCGCCCACGGCGAGCGATGCGCCGTCCGGCACGTCGGCCACCGCCTCACCGGCGGTGGCCACCACCTTGTCCATCCGAGAAGCCCCATCTCTTCCGAGCGCCCCGGGATCCGCGGACCGCAATTAATCAGGGCACTGAGTATTTAAGCGAGGTGGCCCACACGCTGCCATCGGACGTCCGGGGCGTCAAGACCCCGGAAAGTGCGAGGTAGATCGGGTGGACGAGCCCCGGGTGAAGCGGCACCGGCCGATGTATCGTCAGTGCACCAACGAATCTCGCCGCAGAGGAGCGCACATGGCCGCGGTCGACCTGACCACCCACCCCGGGCATCTGGCCCGGCGGCTGCAGCAGGCGCACCACCTGCTGTGGAACACGATGGTCTCCGAGGAGACGACCTCGCCGCAGTTCGCGGTCCTCAACGCGCTCGTCGCCGAACCGGGCCTCGACCAGCGCACCGTGGGGGAGCGGGTGGGGCTCGACCGGTCCACCATCGCCGAGGTGATCAGCCGGCTGGACCGCCGCGGCCTGCTCGGCAAGGTCCGCGATCCGCAGGACGGCCGCCGCTTCCTGCTGCGCCTGACGGACGAGGGCCTGCGCGTCCACCGCCGGCTGAGCGTGCGGACGGCCCGGATGAACCAGGTCTTCCTCGCCCCGCTCTCCGGCGCGGAACAGGCCGTGTTCCTTGACCTCGTCCAACGGGTCGCGGACGCCGCCGAGGGCCTCCGCAACCCGTCCGAGCCCGTGGTGGCCCCCGGCTGATCAGGGCGTCGCGGTGAACACCACCCAGACGGGTCCCTCGGCGAGATTCACCGGCGAGCCGTCCCGGGCGGTGAAGGCCGTGCCCTCCTCGGCCGCGCCGCGCTTCCACGTCACGTCGTAGGCGCGCCCGTCGCGCAGCACCTCCGCCGCCCCGGAGCCCACCGACGCCACGTACGGCGAGTTGTTGCCGCGGAAGTCCCCGAAGGCGGACCGGCGCACCGTCACGTGCTGGACGACGACCGTCGCCGGTTCCGGACGCCCGCCGCCGGCCGCGGGGGCCGGGTCGCCGTCCATGGAGATCAGCCAGCGGCCCCGGTCCGCCGACCAGGTGAAGGTGAAGCTCGCCGCCGGATAGCGCACCGTGCGCGAGGTCTCGGCCCGGCCGCTCCCGGGAGCCTCGCCGTAGTGGTAGCCCGTGGTCAGCGCGGCGGCGCCCGGGGGCGAGGACAGCAGCCGGTCCGGTCGCAGGTAGAGGTTGTGCGGGGCGGGGCGGCCGTCGTCGCGGACGTAGGCGTCGGGCGCCCGGTCCGGCGACTCGGCCCGCAGGGGCGCCCGGTCGATCACCGGGAGCAGCTTGCTCTGCGCGCCGGAGAACGCGAGCTCCGGCCGGTCGAACTGGCGCAGCAGCTCCAGGTCGGACTCGCGGGCGCTGCGGACCGGCCCGACCGACTCCGGCAGCTTGGTGGCGTAGACCGCCATGAGGCGGCTCAGGCCGCCCTCCACCGGTTCCACGTAGACGACGTCCGCGGCGTCCAGCCCCTTCTGCGGCCGGGCCGCGGGCGCGTTGTCGACCTTGACGGCGAGCACCGGGCCCGTGCCGGGCGTGCCCTGGGTGTGCGACCGCTCCGGGTGCGGCGCCCGGCCGTCGTCCTCGCTCGCCGGCGGCGCGGTGCAGCCCGCCGCCAGCGCGGCCGTCACCGCCGCGGCCAGCAGCACCGGCACGGTGCCGGCCCGTGCGCCGCGCCGCACGGCACGGTCCCGTTCGCGCGTCCTGTGTCGCATTCCGACCACCCGCCCACCCGATTCATGACTTCGATTGTCTGCTTATGAAGGCGTTTATGGCCATACCCGACTGAATCTGACAACGCACCCGGAATCCACTGTTCGGCCGAACCGGCGGGCGGTTCGGCCGGGGCGGCCCTGGGTACCCGGCCGCGACGCAGGAACGAAGCGCACGCGGCGACGGAGGGAGCGCGAGGCGATGAAGGCAGTTGTCTGGCAGGGCAAGCGGGACGTGCGGGTCGAGGACGTGCCCGACCCGAAGATCCAGGAGCCGACGGACGCGGTCATCCGCGTCACCTCCAGCGGGTTGTGCGGCTCCGACCTGCACCTCTACGAGGTGCTGACACCGTTCATGACACCCGGCGACATCCTCGGCCACGAACCCATGGGCATCGTGGAGGAGGTCGGGTCCGAGGTGACCGGGCTGAAGCCCGGGGACCGGGTCGTCGTGCCGTTCCAGATCGCGTGCGGGCACTGCTACATGTGCGGCACCGGGCTGCCGACCCAGTGCGAGACCACGCAGGTCAAGGGCGAGGGCATGGGAGCCCCGCTGTTCGGCTACACCCGCCTGTACGGCGCGGTGCCCGGCGGCCAGGCCGAGTACCTGCGCGTCCCGCAGGCCCAGTTCGGACCGATCAAGGTGCCGGAGGGGCCCGCCGACGACCGCTTCGTCTACCTCTCCGACGTCCTGCCCACCGCATGGCAGGCGGTCGAGTACGCCTCCGTCCCGCAGGGCGGCACCGTCGCCGTGCTCGGACTCGGCCCCATCGGCGACATGGCCTGCCGCGTCGCGCGCCTCAAGGGCGCCGGACGCGTGTTCGGCATCGACCTGGTACCGGAACGGCTGGAGCGGGCCCGGGCGCGGGGCGTGGAGACGTACGACCTGCGGGCCTTCGACAACGAGAAGGAACTGGTCGCCGCCATCCAGGACGAGACCGGGGGCCGCGGCCCCGACGCCGTCATCGACGCCGTCGGCACCGAGGCGCACGGCAGCACCGTGGCCAAGCTGGTCCAGCAGTCCGCGGCCGTGATGCCCCGGGCCATCGGCGGCCCGCTCGCGGAGCGCTTCAGCGTCGACCGGCTCGCGGCCCTGTACACCGCGATCGACCTGGTGCGGCGCGGCGGCACCATCTCGCTGAGCGGCGTCTACGGCGGCATGGCCGACCCGATGCCGATGCTCACCCTGTTCGACAAGCAGATCCAGATGCGGATGGGGCAGGCCAACGTGCGCCGCTGGAGCGACGAGATCGTCCCGTATCTCACGGACGAGGACCCGCTCGGCGTCGACGACTTCGCCACCCACCGGGTCCCGCTCGCCGAGGCGCCGCGCGCGTACGAGATGTTCCAGAAGAAGCAGGACGGAGCGGTCAAGGTGCTCATGAAGCCGTAGCCGTAGCGCTCAGGGGCCCCCGAGGATCTCCGCCAGGTCGTAGCGGACCGGTTCCTCCAGCTGGGCGTAGGTGCAGCTCTCCGGCGTGCGGTCCGGGCGCCAGCGGCGGAACCGGGCCGTGTGCCGGAAACGCGCCCCGTTCTCCATGTGGTCGTACGCCACCTCGACCACGCGCTCCGGCCGCAACGGCACCCAGGACAGGTCCTTCTTGCCCGACCAGCGGCTGGGCGCGCCGGGCAGCCGCGCCGACTCGTGCGCCGCCTCCTCCGCCCAGGCGGCCCACGGATGCCCCCGGACGTCGTCCATGCGCAACGGCTCCAGCTCCTCCACCAGCTCGGCGCGGCGCTTCATGGAGAACGCGGCGCTCACCCCGACGTGCTGGAGCCGGCCCCGGTCGTCGTACAGGCCCAGCAGCAGGGAACCGACCACGGGTCCGCTCTTGTGCAGGCGGTAGCCGGCGACGACGACGTCCGCCGTCCGCTCGTGCTTGATCTTGAACATGGCCCGCTCGTCCTGCCGGTAGC
Source organism: Streptomyces sp. 63XJN7_1_ISO-PGPR-S23-121 (assembly GCF_056173025.1). Classification (NCBI taxonomy): domain Bacteria; kingdom Bacillati; phylum Actinomycetota; class Actinomycetes; order Kitasatosporales; family Streptomycetaceae; genus Streptomyces; species Streptomyces sp. 63XJN7_1_ISO-PGPR-S23-121. The sequence goes on from NZ_CM149653.1 coordinate 2,852,477, forward strand.
GCAGGTCGGGCGGCTTGGCCACGATGCCGTCCAGCCCCGCCCCCTCGTACTGCTCGAACCACTGCCGGGCCACCTCGATGTCTTCCGTCGCCGGGGCCACGTGCACCGGTGGCGTGGCCCCCGACAGCGCCCGGACCAGTAGCTCCCGCCGGTCGGTGAGCGGCACGTCGAGCAGCGACTCGTCGTCCAGCGCCAGCAGGTCGAAGGCGACCAGCGAGGACGGCGTCCGCTCGGCCAGCATCCGCACCCGGGAGTCCGCCGGGTGGATCCGCTCGGTCAGCGCGTCGAAGTCCAGGTGCCCCTCCCGCGCGATCACGATCTCCCCGTCCACCACGCACCGCTGCGGCAACCGCTCCCGCACGGCCTCCACCAGCTCCGGGAAGTACCTGGTCAGCGGCTTCCCCGTCCGGCTGCCGAACTCCACCTCGGCGCCGTCGCGGAACACGATCACCCGGAAGCCGTCCCACTTCGCCTCGTACCGCATGCCCGGCGGGATCTTCGCCACGGACTTGGCGAGCATCGGCTTCACGGGCGGCATGACGGGAAGATCCATGCACCGATTCTGCGCGCACCCCGCACCGAATGCGCGATATGCGAAGTGCGCGGGGTACGCCTACCGTGGCTCGCATGGCGGAAGCGGTGGAACTGGAGACGGACGGACGGACCGTACGGCTGTCCAGCCCGGGCAAGGTGTTCTTCCCGGAGCACGGCTACACCAAGCTGGATGTCGCCCGCTACTACCAGGCGGTCGCCCCCGGCATCCTGCGCGCCCTGCGCGACCGGCCCACGACCCTGGAGCGCCACCCCGACGGGATCACGGGCGAGTGGTTCTACCAGAAGCGCGCCCCCAAGGGCATGCCCGACTGGATCCCCACCGCGCACATCACCTTCCCCAGCGGACGCAGCGCCGACGAGATGTGCCCCACCGAAGAGGCCGCGGTCGTGTGGGCCGCCCAGTACGGCACCCTCACCTTCCACCCCTGGCCCGTGCGCCGCGACGACGTCGACCACCCCGACGAACTGCGCATCGACCTGGATCCCCAGCCCGGCACCGACTACGACGACGCGGTCCGCGCCGCGCACGAACTGCGGGCGGTGCTGGAGGAGTTCGGGAACCTGCGCGGCTGGCCGAAGACCTCCGGCGGGCGCGGCATCCACGTCTTCGTGCCGATCGAGCCGCGCTGGACCTTCACCCAGGTGCGCCGCGCCGCCATCGCCGTCGGGCGGGAGCTGGAGCGGCGGATGCCGGACCGGGTCACCATCAAGTGGTGGAAGGAGGAACGCGGCGAGCGCATCTTCGTCGACTACAACCAGACCGCCCGGGACCGCACCATCGCCTCCGCCTACTCCGTGCGCCCCCGGCCGCACGCCCCCGTCTCCGCGCCGCTGCGCTGGGACGAGGTCGGTGTCGCGCACCCGCGGGACTTCGACATCACGACCATGCCCGCGCGCTTCGCCGAACTCGGCGACGTGCACGCGGACATGGACGATCACGCCTACTCCCTCGACGCCCTGCTGGACCTGGCGACGAAGGACGAGCACGACCACGGACTCGGTGATCTGCCGTACCCGCCCGAGTATCCGAAGATGCCGGGAGAACCCAGGCGGGTACAGCCGAGCCGGGCGAAGAAGCCCGTCTCAGGAGCGGAGTGAGCTACAGCTCCTTGATGCGGACGTCCCGGTACGAGACCACGTCCGTCGTGCTGTGCACCTGGAGCCCGACGTAGCCGGAGGCGAACCGCCGCCCGTCCGTGCCCGGGTCGTCCGAGCGCGCCGGGTAGAAGTCCTGACCGCCGATGTTGTCGAACTCGTTGATCAGCACGCCGTTGCGGTACACCGAGTAGTGCTGGTCGACCACGCGGATCTCGTAGTCGTTCCAGGTGCCCTTCCCGGTGACGCCGGCCCCGGCGAGCCCGACCCGGTCGAATCCGTAGAGGGACCCGGTCTTGTACATGTCGCCGGTCGGGCTGTCGAGCACCTGCACCTCGTGCCCGTACTTGATGGCGACCCACTCCGGCCGCGTCTCCTCCGGGTGGTCGTGGACCCACGGGAAGCGTACGAACACGCCGCCGTTGGCGTTCCCGGAGGCCGGTGCGTCGTCACGCCACTGGAGCTTCAGCGAGAAGTCGCCGTACTTCCGCTCGGGGAACCACAGCATGCCCATGCCCGGCGTGCTGGTGCTGGAGGTGATCGACCCGTCCGCGTTCAGCGCGAACGAACCACCGCCCACCTGCTCCCACTTCGCGAACGACTCCTGGGTGCCGTCCATGATCTTGCGGTAGCCGTCGGTCTGGCCGGGCTTGCCGATCCCGGACTGGCGGGCGGCCTTGTTGATCGCCTTGACCTCCCGCTTGTCGACGACGCCCTCGTCCAGGAGCGCGTCCAGGACCTCCCCGACGTGCTTGAGGAAGAGCGCCTGGGACGTCCACTCCTTCTCGTCCTCGATCAGCTCGTTGATGCGGCACCGGTTGTTCGTCACCCGGTTCGGCACCCCCGAGTCGACCGTGCCGACGATCACCGTCAGCCGCTCGTCGTACTCCGGGCACGGCGGCGCCGGCACGCCTCCGCCCGCCACCACCGTGAAGCTCACGCTCAGCGGCTCGGACGTGTTGCCCGCCCGGTCGCTCGCCCGGTAGGTCACGGTGTGCCGTCCGGCCCGGTCGACGACCACGGGCGCGGTGTAGGCCAGGTAGGGCCCGGCGTCGAGGGAGTACTCGATGCCGGCCACGCCGGAACCGCCCTCGTCCGCGGCGCTGACGGTCACCCGCGCGTTGCCGACGTACGCGCCGTCGGAGTTCTTCGTGCCCTCCACGGTCGCGCCCGTCACCGGGGCGGTGGTGTCCTGCGGGGGAGCGGCGACGACCGTGAACTCGACGCTCTTGTCGGCCGCGACGTTGCCCGCCTTGTCGGTGGCGCGGTACCGCACGGTGTGGGTGCCCACCTGATGCACCATCACCGGCGCCGTGTACGCCTGCCAGGCACCGTCGCCGACCGCGTACTCGATGCCGTTGACGCCGGAACCGGTGTCGGAGGCCGTGACGGTCACCGTCGCCATGTCGATGTAGGCGCCGTCCGCGTTCCGCTCGCCGCCGACCGTCGCCGAGGTCTCCGGCGGCGTGGTGTCGTCGGTCGGCGGGGTGACCACGGTGAACGTGACGCTCTTCTCGGCGGCTGCGTTGCCCGCCTTGTCGAACGCCCGGTAGCGCACCGTGTGTTCACCGACCTGGTCCACCACGACCGGCGCGGTGTACGGCTGCCAGGCACCGTCGGCGCCGATCGCGTACTCGACGCGGTCCACCCCGGAACCGCCCTCGTCGGTCGCCGCGATCGTGACGGCCGCGGAACCGACGTACGCGCCGTCGGCGTTCTTCGTGCCGTCCACCTTCGCCGAGGTCGCGGGCGCCGTGGTGTCGTCGCCGCCCCCGCCCTCGGTGACCGTGAGCACGCCCGTCATCTGACCGTGGCCGGGGATCGTGCAGTGGTACAGGTAGCGGCCCGGGGTGAGGGTGACTTCGACGCTGTGCTTGCCGCCCTGGGCGTCGAACGGGTTGGCCAGGATGTTGAGCTGCACGTCGGTGTTGTACGCCGGGTCACTGGTCACGAACGTCAGCGTGTGCGGCATACCGGTGGTGTTGCCGGTCGCCTCGCTGTTCTCGAAGACGATCGTCGCCGGTCCGGCCACCGCCGTCTCGGGTGCGGACGTGTACTTGGTGATGTCGTCACCGGCGGTCCAGGTGAGGACCTGCTCGGCGGCCGGCGCCTCGGCCCGGGGCCGTCCGGAGGCGGACGTGGCCTGGAGGCCGAGCACCATCAGCAGGCCGGCCAGCAGGGCGGCCCACATTCTTCGTCGGCGTATCACTCGGTCCCCCTCGCCAGTTGTGCGGCGGCCGGGGTCGGCCCACCGCCCTTGTAGGTGACCCGCCACAGGGCCGACTTGGAGTCGGAGGTGAAGAAGCCGCGGCCGTAGTCGAGGACGTACAGCGCGCCGTCCGGGCCGAACTTCCAGCCCATCAGGTTCTTGATGCCGTCGTTGCCGACCGGCACGATCTTCTTCAGCGACTCCGCGTGCACCGGCAGACCGCCGTCGCCCTGCGTCCTCGGGTCCATCAGCACCGCGTTGCGCGGCTGGTCGGCGTCGTAGAAGTCGCCGACGAACCACTTGCCGTCCCAGTAGGCCGGCCACTTGGTCTCGCTGGTGCTCGCCGCGTCGTAGCGGTAGACCGGGCCGTTCATCGCGGCCTGGCCGCCGCCCTTCAGCCAGGGCAGCCTGTAGGTGGCCTCGTCCTGCTTGTACGACGGGACGCCGTTCTCGTCGCGCGGGAAGTCGGGGCCGCCGCCCTGCGGCGAGTACCAGATGTTGTTGCCGGTCACCGGCGGCAGGTTGACCAGGCCGTCGTTGTTCGGCGACTCGTTCTTCGGGTGGTCGCAGTCGTACCAGCCCAGCGGCTTCGACGGGTCCGGCAGGTTCCGGTCCCGGTACGGCTGCTTGTCGCCCATGCAGTACGGCCAGCCGCGGTTGCTCGCCTTGGTGATCACGGCGAAGGTGTCGTACTTGGCCGGGCCCCACGTCGGCGACGGCGCGCCCGCGTCCGGGCCGACCCAGCCCGCGTAGAGGGTGTCGGTCGACTTGTCGACGGAGATGCGTGCCGGGTTGCGGACGCCCATCACGTAGATCTCGCCGCGCGTCTTGCCGCCGCCCTCGGCGGTCTCCTTGCCGGTGAACAGGTTGCCCTCGGGGAGCGTGTAGGTCCCGTCCGGCTCCGGGTGGATGCGCAGGATCTTGCCGTTGAGGTTGTTGGTGTTGCCGGCGGTGCGGCGCGCGTCGGCGAAGGACACACCCTTGAAGTTGGGCTGCGGGTTGTTGCCCGAGTAACCGTCGCTGAAGCCGCTGGAGTTGTTGTCACCGGTGGCGATGTACAGGTTGCCCTTGGAGTCCCAGGCCATCCCGCCGCCCGCGTGGCAGCAGCTGTGGATCTGCACCGGCCACTTCAGCAGCACCTTCTCGCTGCCCAGGTCCAGCTTGTTCGTCGCCCGGTCGAGCGTGAAGCGGGAGACGCGCCGCTCGGCCATGTGGGTGTCGCGGTTGATGCCGGAGTGCGGCGTGTAGTGCAGGTACACCCACCCGTTCTGTTCGAAGGCCGGGTCCAGCTCGATGCCGAGCAGGCCCTCCTCGACCTTGACCAGTTCGTCGCCGCCGCCCTTGTTGCCGAAGACGGTCAGCTCACCGGCCAGTGTCACCTTCCCGGTCTTCGGGTCCCAGACGTGGACCTGGCCCTTGCCCTTGCCGATGTCCGGGTTGTTCCAGTCGGTGACGACGTGCTGCGACGAGTCCGCGCCGCCCCGGCCGATGTAGAACACCCGGCCGTCGGGCGCGGTGACCAGGCCGTGCGGCTCGCCGATCTGGTCGTTCTGGCCGGCCTGGTTGGGCTGGGTCAGCCGCTCGGCCCGGTAGTTGCCGGTGATGGTCGCCTTGCAGTCGGCCTGCACCAGCCGTGTCGTCCACAGCAGGGCGCCGCGCAGGTGGGCGCGGAAGTCGGTCTCGTCGTACGACGACACCGTCCCGCCCATGCCGGTGTAGAAGGACCGCCCGCCGTCGTAGTCCCGGCACCAGCTGACCGGGTGGTCGGCTCCGTTGGCGCTCGCGCCGGGAGCGTACGTCGACTCGCGGACCCGGGCCACGGTGTGGACGTCACCGGACGGGTTCTTCTGCCAGTTCAGCCACGCGTCGGGGCGCTTCCACTCCAACGGCAGGTCCTTGGTGGCCGGATGACGCCGGTCGCCGACCTCCACCGTGGCCCGCTGGACCTTCGCCGGGCTGGAGGCGGCCGGCCGCGCCCCCACCAGACCGGTGAACCAGTCCGAGTAGGGCTCGGCGCGGGCCGCGTCGTGGACGCCGACGAAACCGCCGCCGGCCTCCATGTACGCCTCCAGACCCGCCTCCTGGTCCGGATCGAGGACGTCACCGCCCCCGGTCAGGAACACGACCGCGTTGAAGCGGCCGAGCTTCTTCCCGTTGGTGAACACCGAGGCGTCGTCCGTCGCCTCGACCTTGAAGCGTTCCCTCGCCGGGCCGGTCAGCCCGATCCGCTCGATCGCCGCGATCCCGGCGTTCACCACCGGTGACTCGTCCCCGGCCGCGGCGGAACCGTAGAAGATCAGGACGCGGACGTTCTCGCCCCCCGGCGGCGACTTGATCGACATCGTTGTCAGGGATGGATCCGGCGCGGGCCGCGCACTGGCGGCGGGGCCTGACAGCAGTCCGGCGGCGACGAACCCGGCGGTCGCGAACGCCGCCCAGCCCCTTCTTCTCGTGCTCAACCCTCGTAAGCGCATGGGCACCTCCTAGGTCACGGCAGCAGCGCCATGGAAGTTAGACCTCTTTGCGCGATTCGCCAATAGGTATCACCGGGATGGGTCGAACTTTGTCCTGAGTGTGGATAAACAGAGCGGGGCCCGGTACCGTCTCACAGGGTCATCACAGCTACGTCTGAGCAAATTCCGTACCAGTGTGGGGAGTTCGGCATGGACAGACGGGGCTTCAACCGCCGCGTGCTGCTGGGCGGCGCTGCCGCGGCGACATCGTTGTCGGCGGCCTCCGGAGCGGCCGGCGCCGCCGACCGTACGCAGGCGGTGCAGGCGGTGCAGGCGGTGCAGGCGGTGCAGGCGGGAACGGCGACGGCGCCGGCCGGCGGCAAGGTGAAGCACATCAAGCTGTACGCCGAGAAACTGCCCGACGGGCAGATGGGGTACGGCCTGGAGAAGGGCCGGGCGACGATCCCCGGCCCGCTGATCGAGCTCAACGAGGGCGACACGCTCCACATCGAGTTCACCAACACGATGGACGTGGCGGCGAGCCTGCACGTCCACGGTCTCGACTACGAGATCTCCAGCGACGGCACGAAGATGAACCGGAGCGACGTCGAGCCCGGCGGCACCCGCACCTACACCTGGCGCACCCACGCCCCCGGCCGCCGCCCGGACGGCACCTGGCGGTCGGGCAGCGCGGGCTACTGGCACTACCACGACCACGTCGTCGGCACCGAACACGGCACCGGCGGCATCCGCAACGGCCTCTACGGTCCGGTCGTCGTCCGCCGCAAGGGCGACGTGCTGCCGGACGCCACGCACACCATCGTCTTCAACGACATGCGGATCAACAACCGTGCGCCGCACACGGGTCCGGACTTCGAGGCCACCGTGGGCGACCGCGTCGAGTTCGTGATGATCACGCACGGCGAGTACTACCACACCTTCCACATGCACGGTCACCGCTGGGCGGACAACCGCACCGGCATGCTCACCGGTCCGGACGATCCGAGCCGGGTCGTCGACAACAAGATCGTCGGCCCGGCGGACTCCTTCGGCTTCCAGGTGATCGCGGGGGAGGGGGTCGGTGCCGGGGCGTGGATGTACCACTGCCACGTGCAGAGCCACTCCGACATGGGGATGGTGGGGCTGTTCCTGGTGAAGAAGACGGACGGCACGATTCCCGGGTACGAGCCGCACGAGCACTCCCAGCCGGCCGGGGACGCCCCGGAGCACGAGCACTGACGACGGGCGGCGGCCGGTGCGCCGGCCCCGCCCGCGCCCTCCCCGAGCATCCCGGCCGCAGGGGCCGGGAGCCGGCTCCCGCCCGGCGACCTGCCGCTATCCTGAGCGGCAGCCGCCGAGGAGGAGCCCGTGACCGAGACCGCGCCGCGTCCCACGCTGGAGGCCGTGGCCGCGCGGGCCGGGGTCTCCCGGGCCACCGTCTCCCGTGTGGTCAACGGAGCGCACGGGGTGCGGGACGCGCTGGCCGAGCGGGTCCGGCGCGCCGTGGAGGAGCTCGGCTACGTCCCCAACCAGGCCGCCCGCAGCCTGGTGACGAGACGCCACGACGCCATCGCCGTCGTCGCCGCCGAACCGGAGACCCTGGTCTTCGCCGACCCCTACTTCGCCCAGCAGCTCCGCGGCATCAGCAAGGAGCTGACCGCCCACGACAACCAGCTCGTCCTGCTGCTCACCGAGGGCCGCGAGGACCACGCCCGCGTCGGCCGCTACCTGGCCGGCGGGCACGTCGACGGCGCCCTCGTCTTCTCCCTCCACCTCGACGACCCGCTGCCCGGCCTCGTCCGCGGCGCCGGCCTGCCGACCGTGTTCGGCGGACGGCCCGGCTGGGACGACGGCCGGGAGGACGCGCTCTACGTGGACAGCGACAACCGCGGCGGCGCCCGAGAGGCCGTACGCCATCTGGCCGGACTCGGCCGCACCCGCATCGCGCACATCGCCGGCCCGCTCGACCAGACCTCCGCCGCCGACCGGCTCGCGGGCTTCCGGGACGTCCGGGTGGACGCCGGCCCGGGCCTGGTCGCGCAGGGGGACTTCACGCCGGGCGGCGGTGAGCGGGCGATGCGCGAGCTGCTGGACCGGCGTCCGGACCTGGACGCCGTGTTCGCGGCCAACGACCTCACCGCGGCGGGCGCCCTGCGGGTGCTGCGCGAGCGGGGACGGCGGGTGCCGGACGACGTGGCCGTGGTCGGCTTCGACGACATGGCGCCCGTCGCCGAGCAGACCGACCCCCCGCTCACCACGGTCCGCCAGGACATCGAGGGGATGGGCCGGCTGATGGCCCGCCTGCTGCTGCGGGTGCTGGACCGCGGGACGGCGGGCGACGGCGGGGACGCCGCGGTCCACGGGGCGGGAGCCGCGCCGGACACGGACACGGACCCCGGCGTGATACTGCCGACCACCCTGGTCCGCCGCGCCTCCGCCTGAGCGCGCCGGACCGGGCGCGCCGCTCAGCCCTGCCGCGGCGCCGGCCTGAGCACCGCGAACCGGGCGCCGTACGGGTCGGCGAGCCGGGCGAGGCGCCCGACGCCCTCGATGTCCGTCGCGGGCATCCGCACCGTGCCGCCCAGCTCCCCGGCCCGGGCGACCGTGGCGTCCGTGTCGGCGACGGCGAAGTACGGCAGCCAGTGGGCGTCCGTCTCCACCGCGTCGTCGGCGAGCGGCACGACACCGCCGAACATGCTCTCCTCGCCCTCCCCGGCCGGGTTCACGCACGTGTACGTCCCGGCGCCGGGGAAGGGGACGGCGGAGGTCTCCAGTCCCAGCGCCGCGTGGTAGTAGGCGGCGGCGGCCGCGACGTCCGGCGTGTACAGCTCGACCCAGCACAGGGCACCGGTCTCGCCGGCCACGCCGAGGCCGCCCAGCCGCCCCGGCTGCCAGACGCCGAACGGCACCCCGGCCCGGTCGGCGAGGATCGCCACGGTGCCCTGGCCCATCACGTCCGCCGGCCGCATGAGCACACCGCCGTGGGCCTGCTCGGAGGCCTTGGCGGTGGCCTCCGCGTCGGGGGTCTGGAAGTAGACCGTCCAGGACGGCGGTCCCTGGTCCGCCGTGGTCCGCATGCCGCCGGCCGCGATCCGGCCGTCCAGGTCGAAGAAGCCGTACCCCCCGGCCTCGGGCCCCGCCGACCGGAACCGCCAGCCGAAGAGACCGCCGTAGAAGGCCGCGGCGCCGTCGAGGTCGGACGTGCCGACGTCGATCCAGTTCGGCGCGCCGGTGACGAAACGGGTGGTGAGCATCATCGCCCTCCTCGGAAGGGTCCCGTTGCCTGCACTGCCGAGTCTTCCACCGGTCGCCGGCGATCGCTTCCGCGCGCCGCCGTGCCTGTCCCCCCGCGTGGGGGCGATCATCGGGGTGTTCGCCGGGGCGGCCGTCGCCCGGCCGCGGCGGCGTTGATCCCGCGTTGATCGAACGTTTTTCTCCGGCGGGCACCATCCTGCGCATGCACATCGACACGATCGCGACGCCCGACCTCACCTGGCAGCAGGAGGCGTTGTGCGCCCAGACCGGGGCCGATTTCTTCTTCCCCGAGCCCGGAAGCTCCGTGCGGGACGCGAAGCGGATCTGCGCGCTGTGCCCGATCCGCTCGGCCTGCCTGGAGTACGCGCTGAGCAACGACGAGCGCTTCGGCGTCTGGGGCGGGCTGTCGGAGAAGGAACGGCTGGCACTGCGGCGCACCGCGCGCTGAGCCGGACCGGCCCGCGCCCCCGCCGGACACCCCCGGCACACCGGAGCCCCGGGCGGTGTCGTCACCGCCCGGGGCCCCCGCGCCGTGCCCGCACCGGACCTCGCGGACCGGCCGGGCGGGACGCCATCGGGTCAGCCCGCGGCGCGCGCCGCCATCCGGGCCTTGCGCGCCGCCAGCTTCTCGTCGAACTTGGCGGCCTCCGCGTCGAGCCCGCCCATGTACAGGCCGAGCTCCTCCTGGGCCCGCTGCCCCTCGGGGCCGAGGCCGTCGATCTCCATGATCTTCAGGAAGCGCAGCACGGGCTGGATCACGTCGTCGTGGTGGATGCGCAGGTTGTAGACCTCGCCGATGGCCATCTGGGCCGCGGCGCGCTCGAAGCCGGGGATGCCGTGGCCGGGCATCCGGAAGTTCACGACCACGTCCCGCACCGCCTGCATCGTCAGGTCGGGCGCGAGGTCGAACGCGGCCTTGAGCAGGTTCCGGTAGAAGACCATGTGCAGGTTCTCGTCGGTCGCGATGCGGGCCAGCATGCGGTCGCAGACCGGGTCGCCGGACTGGTGGCCGGTGTTGCGGTGGGAGACGCGGGTGGCGAGCTCCTGGAAGGCCACGTACGCCACCGAGTGCAGCATCGAGTGCCGGTTGTCCGACTCGAAGCCCTCGCTCATGTGGGACATGCGGAACTGCTCCAGCTTGTCCGGGTCGACGGCGCGCGAGGCGAGCAGGTAGTCGCGCATCACGATGCCGTGCCGGCCCTCCTCGGCGGTCCAGCGGTGTACCCAGGTGCCCCAGGCGCCGTCGCGGCCGAAGAGGGAGGCGATCTCGTGGTGGTAGCTGGGCAGGTTGTCCTCGGTCAGGAGGTTCACCACCAGGGCGATCCGGCCGATCTCGGTGACCTTGGACTGCTCCTTCTCCCAGGCCTCGCCGTCCTCGAAGATCCCCGGGAAGTTGCGGGCGTCGCTCCACGGCACGTACTCGTGCGGCATCCAGTCCTTGGCGACCTTCAGATGCCGGTTGAGTTCGGTCTCGACCACTTCCTCCAGGGCCTGCAGCAGCCGGGCGTCGGTCCAAGCGGCGGAAGTGCCGAGGTGCGGGGAAGTGATCGTCACGGGTACTCCAGGGGACGTGCGACAGAGCGGATGGTGAACCGGCGAGCGGTGCCGGGAACCTACGGGATCGTAGGCTACGAAACCGTAGGTTACGAGACCGTAGGTTAAACGCACCGTAAAGGCACCTGATCAGCCGCTGTCCAACGGGGTGTGGCGCGGCCCGACCCGCAGGTCCTGGGCCGAACGGGTGAAAGGCGGTGGCGCCGACGGGCCATCATGCAGTGCCGGCACCCGCGCGCGGAACCCCCGGAGGCGTCCAGTGACGCCTCCGGGGGTTCCGCCCCGGCCGGAACGCCTCCGTCAGCCGGCCCGCTCTCCCGCGGCCGGGCCCGCCTCCCGCGTGACGTCCCTCAGCTCTCCCTCCTCCAGCAGCAGCCGGCGCGTGATGCCGAGCGAGTCCAGGAACGGCATGTCGTGACTGGCCACGATCAGCGCCCCCTCGTACGACTCCAGGGCCGTGGTGAGCTGCCGGACGCTCGCCATGTCCAGGTTGTTCGTCGGCTCGTCCAGCAGAAGCAGCTGGGGTGCGGGTTCGGCCAGCATCAGCGCGGCCAGGGTGGCCCGGAAGCGTTCGCCGCCGGACAGCGTGGCCGCCTTCCGGTCGGCCCGGGCGCCCCGGAACAGGAAGCGTGCCAGCCGCGCCCGGACCCGGTTGCCGGTCACGCCCGGCGAGAGACGGGCCACGTTCTCGGCGACGGTCAGTTCGTCGTCCAGGACGTCGAGCCGCTGCGGCAGGAACCGCAGCGGGACGTGCGCGGTCGCTTCGCCCGACACCGGTTCCAGCTCGCCGGCGATCGTGCGCAGCAGCGTGGTCTTGCCCGTGCCGTTGCGCCCGGTCAGCGCGATCCGCTCGGGACCGTGCAGATCGAGGCCGCCCCGCACCCGCGCGCCGTACACGAGCTCCAGGTCCCGCAGGGTGAGCACCGTCCGGCCCGGCGGGACGGCGGTGTACGGCAGGTCGACGCGGATCTCGTCGTCGTCCCGCACGGCCTCCACCGCGTCGTCGAGCCGCTCTCTCGCCTCGGCGAGTTTCTCCTCGTGCATGATGCGGTACTTCCCGGCCGACTCCTGGGCGGTGCGCCTGCGCATCCTCATCACCGCCCGGGGCTCGCGCTTGGTGTCGTACATCTTCTGCCCGTACCGCCTGCGCCGGGCCAGGACGACATGGGCGTCGGACAGTTCGCGCCGCTGTCTGCGCAGGTCGGCCTCGGCGACCCGCACCATGCGTTCGGCCGCCTCCTGCTCGACGGCCAGGGCCTCCTCGTAGGCGGAGAAGGTGCCGCCGTACCGGGTGATCCCGCCGGCCCGCAGGTCGGCGACCTGGTCGACGAGCTCGAGGAGCTCACGGTCGTGGCTGACCACGACCATCACCCCCGGCCAGGAGGCGACGGCCGCGTACAGCCGCCTGCGGGCGTACAGGTCCAGGTTGTTGGTCGGCTCGTCCAGCAGCAGGACGTCCGGCCGGCGCAGCAGCAGGGCCGCCAGCCGGAGCAGGACGGACTCGCCGCCGGACACCTCGCCGATGGTGCGGTCCAGCGCCACGTGGCCGAGGCCGAGTTCGCCGAGCGTGGCCAGCGCGCGCTCCTCGACGTCCCAGTCGTCGCCGACGGCCTCGAAGTGCTCCTCGGACACGTCACCGGCCTCGATGGCGTGCAGCGCGGCCCGCCGCGCGGCGATGCCGAGCACCTCGTCGACCCGCAGGCCGGTGTCGAGCGTGACGTTCTGCGGGAGGTGGCCCACCTCGCCGGCCACCCGGACGGTGCCGTCGGCGGGGCCGAGCCGCCCGGCGATCAGCTTCAACAGGGTGGACTTGCCGGACCCGTTGACACCGACGAGCCCGGTCCGGCCGGGGCCGAACGAGGCGTCGAGGCCCTCGAAGACGGAGGTGCCGTCGGGCCAGGAGAAGGAAAGGGCCGTACAGGTGATGGAAGCGGTCATACGAAGTCTCCGCGGTTGCTCGATGCGGTCAGGGGCAAACGCGTATCGAGACACCGGAAGGCGGCGGCCGCCGCAGGGCGGGGAAAGGAGGAGCCCGCCGGTGGCGGGCATGAGAAATGCCCTGTTCCGCCAGGGACGGCTCGAACGCCGAGGCCGCACGCGACGTTCACCCACGCTGGGCGGGTGACGCGGTGTCTCAGAACCTCAGACGAACAACGTCCTTCTCCGATCGGCGGCAACAGAAGCGTTGTACACCGTAGGAGCGCCCGATTCGGGCTGTCAACGCATTTACCGCGGAGCCGGTCCCACAGCCCCGAGGAGGCCCTCGTGCCCAACGGCCCACTCTCCCCGCCCTCCCGGCTCTGCCTGCTGGCCTGGAACCCGGCGCGGCCCGGAAGTGCCGACACGGCGCGGCTGCACCACCTGGTGCGCGCCGGCGCCCTCACCGAACTCGCCCGGCGCGGCCTGCTCACCGACGACGACGGCATCGCCACGCCCGTCGACCCCGACTCCCGCACCGGTGACGCCGTCCTCGACGGACTGCTGGACCTCGTCCGCGAGTCCGTGCCGCGCCGCTGGCGGGCGTGGGTGCGGCCGTACGCGCGTGTCACCTTCGACGCCGTCCGGGAGCAGCTCGTGGCCGACGGGTACCTGCGGGCGGAGAAGAAGCGGGTGCTCGGGGTTTTCCCCTCCGTGGACCACGTCCTGACCCGGGTCGCCGCGGCGCAGGCCCTGCGCGAGGAGGCGCGGGACGTCCTGGAGGGCCCGCTGCCGGCCGGGGAGGTCTCCGGGCGGGACGCGATCGTCGTCGCGCTGGCGGCCTCCGCCGAACTGCGCGCCCTGGGGCCCGTGGGGGACCGGGCGCGCAGGGAGGGCCGGATCGAGGAGCTGACCGCGCGCGGCGCGGCGGGGACGCCCGGTCTGGGGAAGGTGCTGCGGGAGGTGCGGGCGGAGGTGAGCGCGGAGACGGCGCGCGCGGTGGCTCCCGCGGGCCGCTGACGGACGTCCGTCAGGGGGACGGGCCCGGATCCGCGCCCGGGACCCGCCCGTCTCGGCCGCGCGGCGCGCGCCGGCCGGCCGGTCCGCTCAGCAGGTGCCCCGCATCAGCTCCGCCAGGTCGTGGTCCAGGTCCAGTTGCAGATGCTCCAGGCCCACCGGGACCAGCTCACTGGTGGCCTGCAGGAACCGGCGCAGCTCGCCGGAGCGGACGTGGACGACGGCGGTGCCCTCGGGGGCGTGGAACTCCAGGACGGTGCGGTCGTACCCGTAGGGCCGCACGCGCACGTCACCGTGGCCGTCGGGTTCCCGCATCCCGGCGATGAGCAGCTCGCGGGAGAAGGTCCAGCACACGTCCACGCCCTCCAGCGTGGCCGGGGCCGGGAAGCTCATGCGGACGGCGAACGGATCGCTGCGGTCGTAGTGCAGCGTGGCGGGAATGCTCGGCATACGCGGCGCGGCAGCGACGAGACGCGCCTCGACGGGCTGCTCGATGACGGTGGACAACGCCTTGCTCCCTCGTGACGGCTGGACGGGCTTCCGGGGGTGGTACGGGCCGGGCACTGGAAGAGACGACGGAATCAGCCAATCCGTGCACACGATGTGCGAGTGACCTCTGTCACCGCCTTCATGCACCCGAGTGACGAGACTCTCCTCGGCTGTCGCACAAGCCACTTGCGGCCGCCGCGCCACGCGCCCGTCCGCTGCCCCGCCCGGCGGAGCTCCGGACGCCGGGCAGGGTGTTCGTCCGTAACGTGGGTATCCGTTCGCTGAACGCGAGAGGAAGTGAGCGGACATGCCACGTGGTTCGAGCCCCAAGCGGGAGCGGCAGTACGAACACATCAAGGAGAGCGCCGAGGACCGTGGCGAGAGCACCGGCCGGGCGAAGGAGATCGCGGCCCGGACGGTGAACAAGGAGCGCGCGCAGTCGGGCGAGTCGAAGACCGCCGGCCGTACGTCCACGCAGGACAAGTCGCCGAGCAAGCGCGGCGGACAGCGCTCCGGGTCGCGGCAGGGCGCGCAGGGCCCCACCTTCGACCAGCTCTACCAGGAGGCCAAGCGCCGTGACATCAGCGGTCGTTCGAACATGAACAAGGGCGAGCTGCGGCGCGCGCTCGGCAAGTGAGCCGCGTCCGCCCTAACCGGGCGTCTCCCGGTAGCGCTCCAGCGCCGGGGCCGTCTTCGTGGCGACGAACTCGGTGACGCGGTACGCGCACACGCCCGCCTCGACGAAGGGATCGCCCGCGGTGATCTCCTCGATCCGTGCCCGGTTCTCCGCGACGGCGATGATCACTCCGCCGTTGCGGGGTTCCTGGCGCCCGGAGGCCAGGAACACTCCCTGTTCGTACAGGGCGTCGAGCCAGGCCACGTGAGCCGGCAGCACGGCGTCGACCGCTTCGAGCGGCGCGGTGTAGGACAGCTCCAGTACGAACATGACCGGGAGCCTACTCCCGGGGTCCCGTAGGCTTGCGGCCACCATGACGACCGTGACCGCGCAGACCCCCGCCGACTGGCCCACGACGGAGGAACGGGCCCGCGCCGTCCAGGACGAACTGCGGGCCCGGGTGGTGCTCGACGAGCCGGGCCCGCCCCCGGGCTCGGGACGGGTGACCGGCGTGGACGTCGCCTACGACGACGAGCGGGACGTCGTCGCGGCGGCCGCCGTCGTCCTCGACGCGGCGACCCTCGCCGTGGTCGCCGAGGCCACCGCCGTCGGCCGGATCTCCTTCCCCTACGTGCCCGGCCTGCTCGCCTTCCGCGAGATCCCCACCGTCCTCGCCGCTCTCGACGCCCTGCCCTGCCCGCCCGGCCTGGTCGTCTGCGACGGCTACGGACTGGCCCATCCGCGCCGCTTCGGCCTCGCCAGTCACCTCGGCGTGCTCACCGGACTGCCCACGGTCGGCGTCGCCAAGAACCCGTTCACCTTCACCCACGACGACCCCGGGGCTCCGCGCGGCAGCGCGTCCCCGCTGCTCGCCGGTGCCGAGGAGGTCGGGCGCGCGCTGCGTACGCGCCACGGGGTCAAGCCGGTCTTCGTCTCCGTCGGCCACCGCGTGAGCCTCGACAACGCCTGTGCGCACACACTGGCGCTGGCCCCCGCCTACCGCCTGCCGGAGACGACCCGCAGGGCGGACGCCCTGTGCCGCGCCGCCCTGCGGGATGCCACCTACTCGGCCCGGTCCTCGACGCTCCAGCGGCCCACCTCCCCGTACCGCGAGTCGTAGACCGCCGAGCCGTCGCCCGGGCGCAGTGCGTAGTGCCGCAGGTTGCCTCCCCAGTACCGCAGGATCCGCTGGACCTCACCCACCGGGTCCTCGGCGACCGCGCCGTCGTCCAGATCCACCTCGAGCAGGAACTTCGTCATGCCTCAATCGTTTCACTGAACTTCCCTTTGGTACTTGAGTCCGCGGCGACGCAGGTGAGGAGTGAAAGAGGCCGGCGAAGTCTCAAAGCAGGTGGATGCCAGGGGGTCAGCGCGCGGCGGCCACCCGGAAGGCGATGCCCGCGGTCCGCAGCCGCTCGGTGAGCGCGTCGCCCATCGCCACCGCCGTGGTGACCTGACCGGCCGTCGCCGGCAGGTCGTCGAGGGCGAGGGACAGTGCGGCCTCGGCGAACATCTTCGCCGTCTCGTCGTACCCGGGATCACCGCCCGCGACCTCGGTGAACACCCGGCGGCCACCGCCCTCGCCCACGAAGCGGACCCGGAACCAGCTCCTCGCGCGCTTCTGCGGGCTCGGTCCGTCACCCGGTGCGAGCAGGCCGGACAGGCGGCGCCGCACCGGCGGAACCTGCGCGGCGGCCACCAGTGCGCCGAGGGCCGTCACCGAGCCCACCGCGACGGGCAGATGCCGGACGGCCGCGTAGTGCCGGTAGCGGAAGTCGGGGCCGTACCGGTCGAGTGCCTTGGCGGAGCGGCGCACGATCTGCGGGTCGACGGTCGGCAGCGGCAGCGCCCAGGCCCCCACCTCACCGGCGTACCGCGGGGCGCCCGTCGGCGTCACCGCCCGGCGGCCCACCAGCCGCGGCTCGTGCCGGCGCCGTTCCCGCGCCGCGTCCCGCATCTGCCGGCCGCGTGCGAACTGGCCCAGTGCGGAGGCGAACGTGCCGCCGGAGAAGGCGGCACCGGCGGTCACGAAGCCGTCCACGGTCAGCGGCACGCCCTCCGGCAGCTGCCGCACCGTGAAGTACACGCCCAGGTCGTGGGGTACGGAGTCGAAGCCGCACGCGTGCACCAGCCGCGCTCCGGTCTCCCGGGCGCGTGCGTCGTGCCGCACGTACATGAGGTCCACGAACTCGGGCTCGCCGGTCAGGTCCAAGTAGTCCGTGCCGGTGTCCGCGCAGGCGGCGACGAGCCCCTCGCCGTACCGGATGTACGGGCCCACCGTCGAGGCGACCACGCGTGCCTGCTCGGCGAGCGCGCGCAGGGAGGCCGGGTCGGACACGTCCGCCCGCAGCATGCCGATGTCCGTGCCGCCGGGCAGCCGCTCGGCGAGCCGGCGCAGCCTGCCCTCGTCGCGCCCGGCGATCGCCCAGCTCAGTCCCTCCGGCGCGTGCGCGGCGAGGTACTCCGCGGTGAGCTCGCCGACGAATCCCGTCGCCCCGAAGAGCACGATGTCGTACGGCCGGTCCGACCTTTTTAGCCTGTTCATGACACTCCTTCGCCACCGTCCGGCATCCCGTCGGTGTCACTCGGCGGCCTCGCCGGCACCCCTGGGCCCACAGCACGCGCCGTCGCCGGTGGCTGAGGCTAGCGTGAGGAGTACCGGGCCCGGCGACGCGCCTGCCCCATAATTGGCTAAGCGCTTGCTCGTCAGGTCTTGTGTCGAGTGGAACACGTTCTTAGCATCGCTGGTGTTACATCAGTTGTGTCACAGAGCTTGGGGGCTCGATGACGGAGGCGAAGACGCCGGGTGACGGCCCGCTCAGCGGCGTGCGCGTGGTCGAACTGGCCGCCATCGGCCCCGGGCCCTTCGCCGCCATGCTCCTCGCCGACCTCGGCGCCGACGTGGTCCGCGTCGACCGGCCCGGCGGACCCGGCCTCGCCATCGACCCCGCCCTCGACGTCACCAACCGCAACAAGCGCTCGGTGGTCGTCGACCTCAAGGCGCCCGACGGCCCCGCCCGCGTCCTCGACCTCGCCGAACGCGCCGACGTCCTGATCGAGGGCTACCGCCCCGGAGTCGCCGAGCGCCTCGGCGTCGGCCCCGGGCCCTGCCACGCCCGCAACCCGCGCCTGGTCTACGGGCGCATGACCGGCTGGGGCCAGGACGGCCCCCTCGCCCAGCGGGCCGGCCACGACATCGGCTACATCGCCCTCACCGGCACCCTCGGCATGATCGGCGCCCCCGACGGACCGCCGGCGGTCCCCGCCAACCTGCTCGGCGACTACGCGGGCGGCTCGCTCTACCTGGTCGTCGGCATCCTCGCCGCCCTGCACCACGCCCGCGCGACCGGCACCGGCCAGGTCGTCGACGCGGCCATCGTGGACGGCGCCGCCCACCTCTCCGCGATGATCCACGGCATGCTCGCCGCCGGCGGCTGGCAGGACCGGCGCGGCAGCAACCTCTTCGACGGCGGCGCCCCCTTCTACGGCACCTACGAGACGGCCGACGGCGGGTACATGGCGGTCGGCGCCCTGGAGGCCAGGTTCTACGCCGAGTTCCTGGAGCGGCTCGGCATCCCGGACCAGGTGCCGTCCCGCGACGACCCGGCGCGCCGGAGCGAGCTGCGCGAGGCGATCGCCGCCCGCTTCAAGGCCCGCACCCGGGACGAGTGGACGGCCGTCTTCACGGACTCCGACGCCTGCGTGGCCCCCGTCCTGTCGCTGCGCGAGGCCCCGCGCCACCCGCACCTCGCCGCCCGCGGCACCTTCACCGACCACGGCGGCATCACCCAACCGGCCCCCGCGCCCCGCTTCTCGGCGACCCCCACCGCCGTCCGTACCGGACCCGCCCGGCCGGGCGCCGACGCGGAGGCCGTCGCCCGCGACTGGGGCCTGCCCCGCACCCCTCAGCAGAACAGCCCCGCGAACCCTCAGTGAAAGGCCTGCCAGTGAGCACCGAAGCGTACGTGTACGACGCGATCCGCACCCCGCGCGGACGCGGCAAGGCGAGCGGCGCCCTGCACGGCACCAAGCCCGTCGACCTGGTCGTCGGCCTCATCCACGAGATCCGCGCCCGCTTCCCCGGCCTCGACCCGTCCGCCGTGGACGACATCGTGCTCGGCGTGGTCGGCCCGGTCGGCGACCAGGGCTCCGACATCGCCCGCATCGCCGCCATCGCCGCCGGACTCCCCGACACGGTGGCCGGCGTCCAGGAGAACCGCTTCTGTGCCTCGGGTCTGGAGGCCGTCAACATGGCGGCCATGAAGGTCCGCTCCGGCTGGGAGGACCTGGTCCTGGCCGGCGGCGTCGAGTCCATGTCCCGGGTGCCGATGGCCTCGGACGGCGGCGCCTGGTTCAACGACCCGATGACCAACCTCGCCACCAACTTCGTCCCGCAGGGCATCGGCGCCGACCTGATCGCCACCATCGAGGGCTTCTCCCGCCGCGACGTCGACGAGTACGCGGCCCTCTCCCAGGAGCGCGCGGCCACGGCGTGGAAGGAGGGCCGCTTCGAGCGGTCCGTCGTGCCGGTGAAGGACCGCAGCGGCCTCACCGTCCTCGACCACGACGAGCACCTGCGCCCCGGCACCACCGCCGACTCCCTCGGAAAGCTCAAGCCGTCCTTCGCCGACATCGGCGAGCTCGGCGGCTTCGACGCCGTCGCGCTGCAGAAGTACCACTGGGTGGAGAGGATCGACCACGTCCACCACGCGGGCAACTCCTCCGGCATCGTCGACGGCGCGTCGCTGGTCGCCATCGGCTCCAAGGAGGTCGGCGACCGCTACGGGCTGACCCCGCGCGCCCGGATCGTCTCCGCCGCCGTGTCCGGTTCCGAGCCCACGATCATGCTGACCGGGCCGGCGCCCGCTACCCGCAAGGCCCTCGCCAAGGCCGGGCTGACCATCGACGACATCGACCTGGTCGAGATCAACGAGGCGTTCGCGGCGGTCGTCCTGCGCTTCGTCAAGGACATGGGGCTGTCGCTGGACAAGGTCAACGTCAACGGCGGCGCCATCGCGCTGGGTCACCCGCTCGGCGCCACCGGCGCGATGATCCTCGGCACCCTCGTGGACGAACTGGAGCGCCAGGACAAGCGGTACGGCCTCGCCACCCTGTGCGTGGGCGGCGGCATGGGCATCGCCACCATCGTCGAGCGCATCTGACCCCCTCCCGACGGATCACCTGGAGCACCCCCTCATGACCACCGAGTCCACCACCATCCGCTGGGAGCAGGACGACACCGGCGTCGTCACCCTCGTCATCGACGACCCCGACCAGTCCGCCAACACCATGAACGCCGCGTTCCGGGCGTCCCTCGCGGCCGTCGCCGACCGCCTGGAGGCCGAGAAGGACGCGATCCGCGGCGTCATCGTCACCTCCGCCAAGAAGACCTTCTTCGCCGGCGGCGACCTGCGCGACCTGATCCGGGTCACCCCCGAGACCGCGCAGGACCTCTTCGACGGCGGCATGGCGATCAAGCGCGACCTGCGGCGCATCGAGACCCTCGGCAAGCCCGTCGTCGCCGCGATGAACGGCGCCGCCCTCGGCGGCGGCTACGAGATCTCCCTCGCCTGCCACCACCGCGTCGCCCTGGACGCGCCCGGCTCCAAGATCGGCTGCCCCGAGGTCACCCTCGGCCTGCTCCCCGGTGGCGGCGGCGTCGTCCGCACCGTCCGGATGCTCGGCATCACCGACGCGCTGCTGAAGGTCCTCCTCCAGGGCACCCAGTACAGCCCGCGCCGCGCCCTGGACAACGGCCTGGTCGACGAGGTCGCCGACAGCCGCGAGGACATGCTCGCCAGGGCCCGCGCCTTCATCGACGCCAACCCGGAGTCCGCCCAGCCCTGGGACCGGCCCGGCTACCGCATCCCCGGCGGCACCCCCGCCCACCCGAAGTTCGCCGCCAACCTGCCCGCCTTCCCGGCCAACCTGCGCAAGCAGACGGCCGGCGCCCCCTACCCGGCGCCGCGCAACATCATGGCCGCCGCCGTCGAGGGCTCCCAGGTCGACTTCGAGACCGCTCAGGTCATCGAGGCCCGCTACTTCGTCGAGCTGGCCGCCGGCCAGACCGCGAAGAACATGATCCAGGCGTTCTTCTTCGACCTCCAGGCCGTCAACTCCGGCGCCAACCGCCCGAAGGACATCGAGCCGCGCAAGGTCACCAAGGTCGCCGTCCTGGGCGCCGGGATGATGGGTGCCGGCATCGCCTACTCGTGCGCCCGCGCCGGCATCGACGTCGTCCTCAAGGACGTCTCGCTGGAGGCGGCACTCAAGGGCAGGGCCTACTCCGAGAAGCTGTGCGCGAAGGCCGTCGCCAAGGGCCGCACGAGCCAGGACAAGGCCGACGCGCTGCTCGCCCGCATCACCCCGACCGCCGAGGCCGCCGACCTGGCGGGCTGCGACGCGGTCATCGAGGCGGTCTTCGAGGACACCTCCCTCAAGCACAAGGTGTTCCAGGAGATCCAGCACGTCGTCGCCCCCGACGCGCTGCTCTGCTCCAACACCTCCACACTGCCCATCACCGCGCTGGCCGAGGGCGTCGAGCGCCAGGACCACTTCATCGGGCTGCACTTCTTCTCGCCCGTCGACAAGATGCCGCTGGTCGAGATCATCAAGGGCGAGCGCACCGGGGACGAGGCCCTGGCCCGGGCCTTCGACCTGGTCCGGCAGATCAGGAAGACGCCGATCGTGGTCAACGACTCGCGCGGCTTCTTCACCTCCCGCGTGATCGGCCACTTCATCAACGAGGGCGTCGCCATGGTCGGCGAGGGCGTCGAGCCCGCCTCCGTCGAGCAGGCCGCGGCCCAGGCCGGCTACCCGGCCAAGGTGCTCTCCCTCATGGACGAGCTGACCCTCACCCTCCCCCGGAAGATCCGGAACGAGACCAAGCGGGCCGTGGAGGAGTCGGGCGGCACCTGGACCGCGCACCCCGCCGAGGCCGTCATCGACCGCATGGTCGACGAGTTCGAGCGCCCCGGCCGCTCCGGCGGCGCCGGCTTCTACGAGTACGGCGAGGACGGCAAGCGCGCCGGACTGTGGCCGGGCCTGCGCGAGCACTTCACCAAGCCGGGCTACGAGATCCCGTTCCGCGACATGCAGGAGCGCATGCTGTTCTCCGAGGCGCTGGACACCGTCCGCCTCCTGGAGGAGGGCGTGCTGACCTCCGTCGCCGACGCCAACATCGGCTCGATCTTCGGCATCGGCTTCCCCGGCTGGACCGGCGGCATCCTCCAGTACATCAACGGCTACGAGGGCGGCCTGCCCGGCTTCGTCGACCGCGCCCGGGAACTCGCCGAGCGCTACGGCGACCGGTTCACGCCGCCCGCGCTGCTCGTGGCGAAGGCGGAGAACGGGGAGGTCTTCACCGACGGCCGCTGACGGCAGCCTCCCACCGACGGCGAGCGACTGAGGAACTTCTCAGCGCTCGCCGTCGGCGTCCAGCCACTCCCGCAGCTCGTCCCGCAGCGACCGCTGGAAGGTGGTCAGCAGCGCCTGCACCACGATCGGGTGCATGTGGGCGGACAGGGACCGCACGTCCCGCGCGTCGCGCTCGGCGACGGCGTCGCGCAGCAGCCGCGACAGGTCGCGCGCGGCGGCCCGGGAGTGCTCGAGCAGAGAGGTGCGTGCGGCGAGGACCGTCTCGGAGGACAGGGGCACGTCGAGCAGCTCGACGCCGAGCCGGAGCAGCCCCGCGTCGACGCGGTAGGCGTCCCCGCGCCCCGTGTTCCCGCGCCCCGCGTTCCCGTTCTCCGCGTTTCCGTTCTCCGCGTCGCCGTCCCGCGCGACGATGTCCATCTCCGTCAGCCGGGCCACCTCGTCGTCGGTCAGCGGCCGCCCGGCCCGCCGGCCCAGCTCCTCGCGCGTGACCCGCTCCACCGTCTCCGGCGCCCAGGACGCCACCACCGCGCGGTGCAGCGCCAGGTCGTGGGCGGTCAGGTCGGGCGGCAGCTGCTTCAGATACCGCTCGATCGCGGCCAGCGTCATGCCCTGGTGCTGCAGCTCCTCGATCAGCGCCAGCCGGGCCAGGTGCTCCCGGCCGTACCGTCCCACCCGCCGAGGGCCGATCGCGGGCGGCGGCAGCAGGCCCTTGGTGCCGTAGAAGCGGACCGTGCGCACCGTGACGCCGGCCCGCGCGGCCAGCTCGTCGATCGTGAGGGCCGGCTCCCCGGTGTCGCTCGTCGTCATGTGCAGCAGTATCGCTGTCTCACCAGTGCTGTGACACCTCATGTGCCCCACGTGAAGGCACCCGGCGGGTCCTGTGAGAAGTCACGCTGTGTGACATGAACCACCGCATGTGAACGCAGAGTCGTGGGAAAGTGCTGCACTGGTCTGTGCCGCGAAGGGTGGTGCGGGCCACGTCACTGTACGGACGACCCGGGCGCACCCCGCCCGGGCGCACCAGAGAGTGGAACCACCCGTGAGCAAGGACGCCGTCGACACGGCACAGGCCGCCGCCCATCCCCAGGCGGCCGGGACACCCGCGGACGCGGGCGACGCCGGCTACAGCAAGGACCTCAAGGCCCGCCACGTCAACATGATCGCCATCGGCGGCGCGATCGGCACCGGCCTCTTCCTCGGCGCCGGCGGCCGGCTGCGCGACGCGGGCCCGGCGCTCGCCGTCGCCTACCTGGTCTGCGGTGTCTTCGCCTTCTTCGTGGTCAGGGCGCTCGGCGAGCTCGTGCTCTACCGACCCTCGTCCGGGTCGTTCGTGTCGTACGCGCGCGAGTTCCTCGGCGAGAAGGGCGCCTACGTCGCCGGCTGGATGTACTTCCTGAACTGGTCGACCACCGGCATCGCCGACATCACCGCGATCGCGCTGTACACGCACTACTGGAGCCTGTTCACGAGCATCCCGCAATGGGTGCTCGCCCTGGCCGCCCTCGCGGTGGTCCTGGCCGTGAACCTCATCTCGGTGAAGATCTTCGGCGAGATGGAGTTCTGGTTCGCGATCATCAAGGTCGCCACCCTGGTGGGCTTCATGCTGATCGGCATCTTCCTGCTGGCCACCCAGCACGACGTGGGCGGCTACACCCCGGGCGTCGGCATGATCACCGACCACGGCGGCATCCTCCCGCACGGCGTGATGCCCGTGGTGCTCGTGATGCAGGGCGTGATCTTCGCCTACGCGGCCCTGGAACTGGTCGGCGTGGCCGCCGGCGAGACCGCCGAGCCGGAGAAGGTCGTCCCGCGCGCGGTGAACTCGATCATGTGGCGCGTCGCCCTCTTCTACGTCGGCTCGGTCGTCCTGCTGGCCCTGCTGCTGCCCGGATCGCTCTACTCCGGCGACGAGAGCCCCTTCGTCACAGTGCTGTCCAAGGTCGGCGTCCCGGCGGCCGGCGACGTGATGAACCTCGTCGTCCTCACCGCCGCCATGTCGTCGCTGAACTCCGGCCTGTACTCCACCGGCCGCATCCTGCGCTCCATGGCGATGGCGGGCTCCGCGCCCAGATTCACCCGCGTGATGAGCCGCAGCCAGGTCCCCTACGGCGGCATCCTGCTGACCTGCGGCATCTGCGTGCTCGGCGTGGGCCTGAACTACCTGATGCCGAGCAAGGCCTTCGAGATCGTGCTGAACGTGGCCTCCCTCGGCATCATCAGCACCTGGGTGATCATCATGATCTGCCACCTGGTCTTCGTGCGCCGCGCCCGGGCCGGGCTGGTCACCCGCCCGCACTTCCGCCTGCCCGGCAGCCCGGTCACGGAGATCGTCACGGTCGTCTTCCTCGTGGCCGTGCTCTGCATGATGGGCAACGACCCCGAGATCGGCCGCTGGACCCTCCTGCTGATCCCGGTGATCGCGCTCATGCTGGTCGTCGGCTGGTTCGGCGTCCGCCGCCGGGTGGCGCACAACGCCGACCGGGAACTCGGCCGGCTGAACGGCTAGCGATCCGGGCCGCTGTCAGTGGCGGCCTCTACGGTGGCGTCATGCCGGAGATCGCGTACGTCCGTGGTGACGCCACCGCCCCGTCGGTGAAGGGCGTCAAGGTGATCGCCCATGTCTGCAACGACCTCGGCGGCTGGGGCAAGGGCTTCGTCCTGGCCCTGTCCCGCCGCTGGCCGGAGCCGGAGGCGGCCTACCGCGCCTGGCACCGCGACCGCGCCGCGAACGACTTCGGTCTGGGCGCCGTGCGGTTCGTCCAGGTCGAGCCCTGCGTATGGGTGGCCAACATGATCGGCCAGCGCGGCACCAGGACCGGCAGCAAGGGCGTCCCGGTGCGCTACGAGGCGATCGACACCGCGCTGGGCCGCGTCGCCGCCCGGGCGGCCGAGCTGAACGCCTCCGTGCACATGCCCCGCATCGGCTGCGGCCTGGCCGGCGGAAAATGGTCCCGCGTCGAGCCGCTCGTCACGCAGCGGCTCACCCGGCAGGGCATATCCGTGACCGTGTACGACCACGGGGACGGCGCCTGAGCGGACGCCGTCCCCGGTGCCTCAGTGCTCGTGCACGTCGTTCGTCGCGGCGATCCTCGTCCACGACCGCGGCTGCGCGGGCGCGGTCGGCGCCTTCGCGAGGGACGCCGCGCGAGCCGCCGGCGCGTCCGGCCTCGACGGCTGGAACAGCCAGATGTCGAACAGCGCGGCCAGCGGCTTGCCGGACACCTCCTCGGCGTACCGCCGAAAGTCGGCGACCGACGCGTTGCCGTAGGCGTACCGCTGCGGCCAGCCCTTCAGGACCTCGAAGAACGCCTTGTCCCCGATCTCGTTGCGCAGTGCCTGCACGGCCAGCGCGCCCCGGTCGTAGACCGCGGCGTCGAACTGGTTCTCCGGACCGGGGTCACCGGGCCGCACCGTCCAGAACGGGTCGTCGGCCGGATGCGAGGCGTACGTGTAGTCGGCGAGCTCCTGCGCCGTGCCCTCGCCCTCGTGCTCGGACCACAGCCACTGGGCGTACCGCGCGAAGCCCTCGTTGATCCAGATGTCCTTCCAGCCGCGCACGGACACCAGGTCGCCGTACCACTGGTGGGCCAGCTCGTGGACGACGACGGACACGTTCGACCCGTTCGCGAACTGCCGTGGGCTGTAGAAGGGCCGGGTCTGCGTCTCCAGCGCGTACCCGGTGGTCGTGTTCGGCACGTACCCGCCGAGCGCGTTGTAGGGGTACGGCCCGAAGTAGCCGCTCAGCCAGTCGGCGATCTCCCCGGTCCGCTCCACGCTGGCCCGCGCCGCGCCGTCGTGGGCGCCGAGGTCCTTGCTGTAGGCGTTGACGACCGGGATGCCGCTCTCGGTCGTGCCGGTGGTGAGGTCGAACCTCCCGACCGCCAGGGTGGCGAGATACGTGGCCTGCGGCTTGTCCGACCGCCAGTTGTAACGGGTCCAGCCGAGCCGTGAGCTGCTGGACTGGAGGGTGCCGTTGGAGATGGCCTGGGTGCCGTCCGGCACCTGCACCGACACGTCGAAGGTGGCCTTGTCGAGCGGGTGGTCGTTGCTGGGGAACCACCACCAGGCCGCCTCGGGCTCGTTCGCGCCGACTCCGCCGTCGGGGGTGCGGTGCCAGCTGGTGAAGCCGTACGCCTGCTCGGAGGACGGCACCCCGCTGTAGCGCACCACCACGGTGACGGGCGTGTCCTTGCGCAGCGGGCTCCTCGGGGTGATCACCAGCTCGTGCTCGCCCGACGTCGTGAACGACGCCTTCGCACCGTTCACCCGCACTTCGCCCACGTCCAGCAGGAAGTCCAGGTCGAAGCGCGACAGGTCCTGCGTGGTGCGGGCCAGGATCGTCGCCGTGCCCTCCAGGCGGTCGGTCGCCGGCTGGTACTTCAGGCGCAGGTCGTAGTGGGAGACGTCGTATCCGCCGTTGCCGTAGGCCGGGTAGTAGGGATCGCCGATGCCCGGAGCGCCGGGGGAGTGGGCCGCCGCCGACGCCGGGATCGCCAGCATGAGGGAGGCGGCGCCCAGTGCGCCCGGCACGATGAATCTGCGGTGCACGAAAGCTCCAAGTCGTCAGGTTGAGCGGTCTGTTCGGAGCCTATTCAGCACCTGTGCGCCCGGTCATGTCCACGGCCACCGCGGTCACACGATCGTCATCCGGCCGTCATGGAACACCGAGGGGCCCCGACACCCGCCGCCGGAGAGGTGAGTTCCGCGTCGCGCGTGGTATGGGCGTACCAGAGGACTATTTTCGGCCTCACCGATGTGAAAGGTGCCGCCTGTGACGCAGGACCGATCGAGCGACGAGGAACACCATGAAAGAGGCACGCTTCCGGGTTCGGAGGCGGCTCTCCCCGGGCAGGAGAAGCACCCCCGGACCGACCGGGTCGTCTTCGGCGTCACGGCTGCCCTGACCCTCGCCTTCGTCATCTGGGGCGCCGCCTTCACCGACTCGCTGGAGAACGCCTCCAGCACCATGCTCGGCGGCCTGATGCACAACGGCGGCTGGGCGTTCATGCTGGCCGCCTCGGGCTTCGTCGTCTTCGCCCTCTGGCTCGCGGCCAGCCGCTACGGCCGGATCCACCTCGGCAGCGAGGGCGAGAAGCCCGAGTTCCGCACGGTGTCCTGGGTCGCGATGATGTTCAGCGCGGGCATGGGCATCGGCCTGATGTTCTACGGCGTCAGTGAGCCGCTGGCGCACTACACGACGCCCCCGCCGGGCACCTCCCCGGCCGACTCCGGCGACCGCATGGAGACGGCCATGGCCACCACCCTGTTCCACTGGACGCTCCACCCGTGGGCGATCTACGCGGTGGTCGGTCTCGCCATCGCCTACAGCACCTTCCGCAGGCGCCGCCGCCAAACCATCAGCGCCGTGTTCACCCCGCTCATCGGCGAGAAGAACGCCAACGGCGTCGGCGGCCGGATCATCGACATGCTCGCCATCATCGCGACCGTCTTCGGCTCCGCCGCCTCGCTCGGCCTCGGCGCCCTGCAGATCGGCTCCGGCGTGGA
This sequence comes from Streptomyces sp. 63XJN7_1_ISO-PGPR-S23-121, assembly GCF_056173025.1. Classification (NCBI taxonomy): domain Bacteria; kingdom Bacillati; phylum Actinomycetota; class Actinomycetes; order Kitasatosporales; family Streptomycetaceae; genus Streptomyces; species Streptomyces sp. 63XJN7_1_ISO-PGPR-S23-121. Next base: position 2,880,519 of record NZ_CM149653.1, read on the forward strand.
GAAGCTGGACTGGCTGGACAAGGTCAGCACGGGACTGCTCGTCACCATCATCGCGGTGCTGACCGTGGCGTTCGTGGCCTCCGCGATCTCCGGTGTGGAGAAGGGCATCCAGTGGCTGTCCAACATCAACATGGTGCTGGCCCTGATCCTCGCGGTGTTCGTCTTCGTCGCCGGCCCGACCATCGTGGTCCTCGACCTGGTGCCCACCTCGGTCTTCGCCTACCTCGGCGACCTGCCCCAGCTGGCCGGCCGCACGGAGGCCAGCGGCGGCAAGGGCGTCGCCGACTGGCTGGGCAGCTGGACCGTCTTCTACTGGGCCTGGTGGATCTCCTGGACGCCCTTCGTCGGCATGTTCATCGCCCGCATCAGCCGGGGCCGGACGATCCGGCAGTTCATCGGCGGCGTCATCCTCGTGCCCAGCACGGTCAGCCTGATCTGGTTCGCGATCTTCGGCGGCTCGGCGATGAAGCTGCAGGAGCAGGGCCGTCTCGGCAACGACTCGACGCCTGAGGGCCAGCTCTTCGCCGTCCTCCAGGAATTCCCCGTCGCCACCGTCACCAGCCTGCTGGTGATGATCCTCGTCGGCATCTTCTTCGTCTCGGGTGCCGACGCGGCCTCGATCGTGATGGGCACCCTCTCGCAGAAGGGCGCGCTCGAACCCAGCCGCTGGGTGGTCGTGTTCTGGGGCGTGGTCACCGGTGCCGTCGCCGCGATCATGCTCCTGGTCGGCAGCGGCCAGGGCGACGCGCTGACCGGCCTGCAGAACCTCACGATCCTCGCGGCGGCGCCGTTCGTCATCGTGATGATCTTCATGTGTGTCGCCCTCATGCGCGACCTGCGCCGGGACCCGCTCATCGTGCGGGGCGAGATGGGCTCCGAGGCCGTCGAACTGGCCGTCATCGCGGGCCACGAGAAGTACGACGGCGAGTTCGAGCTCCGCATCGGCCCGGGCGCCGGCACGGAGGTGGAGGGCGACCCGATCGGCAAGCACGACGCCTGACCACCGCCGGGGCGGTCCCCGCGTCCCGCATCCGCGGGGCGGCCGGGGACCATGCCTCGCCTCGGTGGGAGAGGCGTCGCTCACGGGTCCGGCCTCCGGGTGGCTCCGCCCCCGGCCGGCCGGGCCCGCCCGGAGCCCGGCAGCCCCTTCGGTCTCGCCGAGGCCAGGGTGGCTGACCGCCGGTACCTGTCCGACCGCCCATGGGGTCCGACTGGTGGCGGTGCCGCCGGGGCCACCGGGTCATCTCCGGGCCCCGGCACCCGCCCGCCTGACCGCCCGCGCCGACCGGCGGCGGCTCCCACGGGGAGGGGCACCCCGCACCGTCCGCCGGCCCCGGCGGTGCCACCCGTGGTCCCGTCGTCAGCCTGCCGCCAGTCGCGCCGCCTCCCGGGCGCAGCCCCAGGCCACCGTCACGCCCGCGCCGCCGTGACCGTAGTTGTGGACCAGCAGCCGCCCGTCCGGCAGCCGCTCGCTCTCCAGCCGCACCGCGTCCCGCGCCGGCCGCAGCCCCACCCGGTGCTCCAGCACCCGCGCCCCGGCGATCTCCGGCCGCAGCGCGGCACACCGCCGCACGATCGCCTCCGCGACCGCCGGGTCCGGCTCCGCCGACCAGGCGTCCTCCTCGGCCGTGCCGCCCAGCACGAGCCGGCCGGGGTGCGGGAACAGGTACGCCATCTCCCCGGAGACCGGGTCGGTGGAGACCAGCCAGGTGTCGATGCCCGGGTTCTCCACCACGACCAACTGCCCGCGCACCGGACGCACGGACGCGTCCGGCACCAGCTCCCGGGCGCCCAGCCCCGTGCAGTTGACCACCACCGGCGCCCCGACCTCCGTCAGGTCGGCCACCGCCCGCGTCTCCACCACACCGCCCGCCGCCGCCAACCGCTTCCGGAGCCACGGCAGATGGGTCGACATGTCGATCAGGGGCAGCCGCGCCCACAGCCCCGACCCGCCGTACTCGTCGGCGCGCGCCGGACGGAGCCCCGGCAGCCGCGCGGTCGCCCATCCGTCGACCTCGGCCGGTTCCGTCTCGCCCAGCACCCCCTCGACCACGCGGACGCCCGTCCCCTCGGGCCGCGTCGCGAGTTCCTCGTACACGTCCAGGGAGCGCAGCGCCCATTCCCGCGCCAGCGCCACCGGTTCGATGCGGTACGGCCACCACAGCGCGCCCGCGACTGCGGAGGTGGTGCGCTCGACGGGCTCCCGCGTCCACACCCGCACCCGCCGGCCGCGCTCGGCGAGCACGACGGCCGTCGTCAGCCCGATCACACCGCCGCCGACCACGACGACCTCGTCATCCAGTTCGGTTTCCACACCGGGACGATAGGCCCTCGCCGCCCGAGAACGTCAGGGCGTGCACAGCCGAACGGCGCCGGCTGCCCCGCCCGACGGCGGCCGCCCGACGGCGGCGGGGCGCGGTTAGGATCGACGGTCTGATGACTGCCACCCTCGTCGCCAAGAACCTCGCCGCCGGCCACGGCGACCGCTCCCTGTTCACCGGGCTCGACCTCGTCGTCGCCCCCGGTGACGTGATCGGACTCGTCGGGGCCAACGGCGCCGGCAAGTCCACCCTCCTGCGGATGCTCGCCGGCCTCACCGCCCCGGAGCAGGGCGAGCTGCGCCTGTCCCCGCCGAGCGCCGCCGTCGGCCACCTCCCGCAGGAGCCGGAGCGCCGGCCCGGCGAGACCGTCCGGGCGTTCCTCGCCCGCCGCACCGGCGTCACCGAGGCCCAGCGCGCCATGGACGAGGCCACCGAGGCGCTGGTCGAGGGCGCCCCGGGCGCCGACGACGCCTACGCGACCGCCCTGGAACGCTGGCTCGCCCTCGGGGGCGCCGACCTCGACGACCGTGCGGAGGAGACCGCCGCCGCGCTGGGCCTCACGGTGGGTTTGGAGCAGCCGATGACGTCCCTGTCCGGCGGCCAGGCGGCGCGGGCGGGCCTCGCCTCCCTCCTCCTGTCCCGCTACGACGTCTTCCTCCTCGACGAGCCGACCAACGACCTCGACCTGGACGGCCTGGAGCGCCTCGAGCGCTTCGTGACCGGCCTGCGCGCCGGCACCGTCGTCGTCAGCCACGACCGCGAGTTCCTCACCCGCACCGTCACCAAGGTCCTGGAACTGGACCTGGCCCAGCGGCGGATCAACCTCTACGGCGGCGGCTACGAGGCCTACCTGGAGGAACGCGAGGTGGCCCGCCGGCACGCCCGCGACGAGTACGAGGAGTACGCCGACAAGCGCGGGGCGCTCCAGGACCGGGCGCAGATGCAGCGCACCTGGATGGACAAGGGCGTCAAGAACGCCCGGCGCAAGGCGGGCAACGACAACGACAAGATCGGCCGCAAGTTCCGCAGCGAGGCCAGCGAGAAGCAGGCGGCCAAGGCCCGCCAGACCCAGCGCATGATCGAACGTCTCGACGTCGTCGAGGAGCCGCGCAAGGAGTGGGACCTGCGCATGGAGATCGCGTCGGCGCCGCGCTCCGGCGCGGTGGTCGCCACGCTGCGCGACGCGGAGGTCCGGCGCGGCGACTTCACGCTCGGCCCGGTCTCCCTCCAGATCGACTGGGCGGACCGCGTGGCGGTCACCGGAGCCAACGGCGCGGGCAAGTCCACCCTCCTCGGCGCCCTCCTGGGCCGCGTCCCGCTCGACGCCGGGCACGCGGCGCTGGGCTCGGGCGTCCTGCTCGGCGAGGTGGACCAGGCCCGCGCGCTGTTCCACGGGCCCGAGTCCCTGCTGGACGCCTTCCGCACGGCGACACCGGACACCGAGCCGGCCGACATCCGCACCCTGCTGGCCAAGTTCGGCCTCAAGGCGGACCACGTCGTGCGCCCGGCGTCGACCCTCTCCCCGGGCGAACGCACAAGGGCCGCCCTGGCCCTCCTCCAGGGCAGGGGCGTCAACCTCCTGGTCCTCGACGAGCCGACCAACCACCTGGACCTGCCGGCCATCGAACAGCTGGAAGCGGCCCTGGACGCCTACGAGGGCACCCTCCTCCTGATCACCCACGACCGTCGCATGCTGGACGCCCTCCACGTCACCCGCCGCCTGGAGGTGACGGACGGCAAGGTGACGGAGACACCCGCATAGCTGCAGCCGGACCCGGCTGCGGGCAGGCGTGCCTCCCCCAGTGCCTTGAAGGCCTGGGAGGTACCCCCAGGGCGGCACGGGTGGGCGCAGCGGCACCCGGCAAGCGCCGTTCCGCGCACCCACCCCCCGCCATCACCCCGGCGGCCTACGCCAGCCCGGCCCGCCGCAACGCGTCGGCCATCGCCCCGTTGGAGGGCGCCGGAGCCGCCGAGGACCGCCCCTTCCCCCCGGAGCCCTGTCGCTGCTGCCGCTGCTTGGGGGGCCGGGCCCCCTGCCGCGGCTCCCGCTTCTGCTCCGTCTGCGGGGCGGCCTCGTCGTCCAGCCGCAGCGTCAGCGAGATCCGCTTGCGCGGGATGTCGACGTCCAGCACCTTCACCTTCACGATGTCCCCGGGCTTCACCACGTCCCGCGGGTCCTTCACGAACGTCTTCGACATCGCGGACACGTGCACGAGCCCGTCCTGGTGCACGCCGACGTCGACGAACGCCCCGAAGGCGGCCACGTTCGTGACGACGCCCTCCAGGACCATCCCGGACGCCAGGTCGGAGATCTTCTCCACGCCCTCCTTGAAGGTGGCGGTCCTGAACGCCGGCCGCGGGTCGCGCCCCGGCTTCTCCAGTTCCTTCAGGATGTCGCTCACCGTCGGCAGGCCGAACTTGTCGTCCACGAACTCCGCCGGCCGCAGCGACCGCAGCACCGAGGTGTTGCCGATCAGCCCGGCCACCTCCTGCCCGGCGGTCTTCACCATCCGCCGCACCACCGGGTAGGCCTCGGGGTGCACGCTGGACGAGTCCAGCGGGTCGTCGCCGCCCCGGATCCGCAGGAAGCCCGCGCACTGCTCGTACGCCTTCGGCCCGAGCCGCGACACCTTCTTCAGCTCGGTCCGCGAGCGGAACGGCCCGTTCGCGTCGCGGTGCGCCACGATGTTCTCGGCGAGCCCGGAGGTGATGCCGGAGACACGGGTCAGCAGCGGCGCGGAGGCCGTGTTGACGTCCACGCCCACGCCGTTCACACAGTCCTCGACCACCGCGTCCAGCGAGCGCGACAGCTTCACCTCGGACAGGTCGTGCTGGTACTGGCCGACGCCGATCGACTTCGGGTCGATCTTCACCAGCTCGGCCAGCGGGTCCTGGAGGCGCCTGGCGATCGACACGGCGCCGCGCAGCGACACGTCCATGTCGGGCAGTTCCTGCGAGGCGAAGGCGGACGCCGAGTACACCGAGGCGCCCGCCTCGGACACCATCACCTTGGTGAGCTTCAACTCCGGATGTTTGGTGATGAGTTCACCGGCGAGCTTGTCGGTCTCGCGGGACGCCGTGCCGTTGCCGATCGCGACCAGCTCGACCGCGTGCTCCTTCGCGAGCCGTGCCAGCCTGGCGATCGCCTCGTCCCACCGGTTGGCGGGGACGTGGGGGTGGATCACGTCCGTGGCCACGACCTTGCCGGTCGCGTCGATCACGGCGACCTTGACACCGGTGCGGAAGCCCGGGTCCAGGCCGAGCGTCGCACGCGTTCCGGCCGGGGCGGCCAGCAGCAGGTCGCGCAGGTTGGCGGCGAAGACGTTCACCGCCTCGTCCTCGGCGGCCGTGCGCAGCCGCAGCCGCAGATCGATGCCGAGGTGGACCAGGACCCGCGTGCGCCAGGCCCAGCGGACCGTGTCCGCGAGCCACTTGTCGCCGGGCCGCCCGCGGTCGGCGATCCCGTACCTGCTCGCGACGATCGCCTCGTACGACGACGGCCCGTCGGTGGGCTCCTCGGGCTCCAGGACGAGGTCGAGGACGTCCTCCTTCTCGCCGCGCAGCATCGCGAGGATCCGGTGCGAGGGCAGCTCGGTGAAGGGCTCGGTGAAGTCGAAGTAGTCGGCGAACTTGGCGCCGGCCTCCTCCTTGCCCGCCTTCACCTTGGCGGCGAGCCGTCCGCGCACCCACATCCGCTCGCGCAGCTCACCGATCAGGTCGGCGTCCTCCGAGAACTTCTCGGTCAGGATCGCCCGGGCGCCGTCCAGGGCGGCCTGCGGATCGGCCACCCCCTTGCCGGCGTCGACGAACGCGGCGGCCGCGGCGAGCGGGTCCACCGACGGGTCGCCGAGCAGCCCCTCGGCCAGCGGCTCCAGACCGGCCTCCCGCGCGATCTGCGCCTTCGTGCGCCGCTTGGGCTTGAACGGCAGGTAGATGTCCTCCAGGCGGGCCTTGGTCTCCGCCTCCAGGATCCGGGCCCGGAGCTCCTCGGTGAGCTTGCCCTGCTCGCGCACCGAGTCGAGGATCGCGGAACGCCGCTCCTCCAGCTCCCGCAGATAGCGCAGCCGTTCCTCGAGCGTGCGCAGCTGCGCGTCGTCGAGCATCTCGGTCGCTTCCTTGCGGTAGCGGGCGATGAAGGGCACCGTCGAGCCGCCGTCGAGCAGCTCCACCGCGGCCTTCACCTGCCGCTCCCGTACGCCGAGCTCCTCGGCGATCCTGCTTTCGATGGACCTCACGTCGATGGACGCGCTGGATCCGGGTGTCGTCACGATCCCGTACCGCCTTCTCACAGAGGTTGCGCGGCAATTGTGGCAGGTGACGACGACAATCGGGGATCAGGGCGCCGCCCGGCCCCGTCGCGGCCGGACGGCACGGCGACGGGGCATCAGGCCCTGCGGGCCGAGGACGAGGCCCCGCCGAACAGCCGGGCCACCGCCCGGAACGGAAGCGTGACGACGGTGGCGACGGCGCCGCCGATCTGGCGCAGGACGTCTGCGATGGCACGGAACACGTGAAGCCCCTTTCCTGCTCCCGGCCCCTCCGGCCGGGAGTAGTACAGGTACCTCGGGATCGGCCCCGCATGCCCCGTGCGCACGGACCGGGGGCTCAGCGCTTGCCGAGCAGGTCCGCCGGGAAGGCGCCGGCACCGAGTGCCCTGCGCGCGAAGACCGCCCCCAGCTCCGTCAGACGTGCCACGCCCTCCGCGCCCAGGTGCGCGTACGGGGCCTCGTCCATCCGGTCCGTCTCGCGCTCGATGCCGTCGCGCAGGGCGACGCCCCGCTCGGTCAGCTCACCGGCGCCGTCGAGCACCCCGCGCTCCCGCAGCCGGTCCGACGCCGCGTCCCACTCCTCCTGGTTCCAGCCACGGGTGGTGAACACCCACTTCGGCGTCATGCCCCGGCCGGTCGCGGTGTGCGTCACCAGCGCCTCCAGGCCGTCGAGGCCCGCGGCCAGCAGCGCGGCGACGTGCCCGTCGCCCCGGTGCTCGCGCAGCAGGGTCGCCGCGTGCCACAGCGCGAGGTGCGGATCGCCGGGCACGGGCAGGTCGGCGTGGGCCGAGTACAGCGGGCGTGCGCCGCGCGAGCAGCCCTCGGCGGCCCGCAGCGCCAGTCCGGCCGCCTCCGCCATCTCCGCGGACGCCACGGCCTCCTCGCCCAGCAGGCGGCGCAGGGTCGCGTCGACGGCACGCAGGCGGGCCTCCAGGACCTGAGCGGGCGTGACCGTCTCCCACACGGCGGGCACGTGCCGCGCCACCAGGTCGTGCTTGTAGTTGTAGAACGTCGCCGTCACGGCACCGGCACCGACCGGACCGAGCGCGGCGGCGCGCACCGCGAAGTTGACGGCCCGCGGGTCGGTGACCCCGAGGGCCGCCAGCTCGCGGCCCACGTCGGGCGAGAAGTAGTGCGTCGAGTGCAGGGAGTTCAGCGCGTTGTGGCAGCGGCGGCCGGCACGGGCGTCGAGAGCGGCGGTTGTCATGCTCGGCAGGTTACCAACCGCTCAGTACGCCCTACAGGGGTGTGGGAGGCACGGCAGGAAAGGTGGGGAACTCGTCATTGCGGTCACCGCGGGGCGGCCGAAGAATCGGCGGCATGGCGCAGCGCACCGTTCTCGTCGTCCTCTTCGACGACGTCCAGAGCCTCGATGTCACCGGCCCCGTGGAGGTCTTCGCGGGCGCCGAGACCCACACGCCCGGCACGTACCGCATCCGCACCGCCTCCCTGGACGGCGCTCCCGTGCGGACGTCCAGCGGCCTGACCGTCGTACCGGAACGGGCCCTCACCGAGGTGTCCGGCCCGCACACCCTGCTGGTCCCCGGCGGCCCCGGTACCCGGAAGCCGGACCCGCGCCTCATCGCGTGGCTGCGCACGCACGGGCCCCGCGCCCCGCGCCTGGTTTCCGTCTGCACCGGAGCCGGCCTGCTCGCCGCGGCCGGCCTGCTGGACGGCCGCCGCGCCACCACCCACTGGACCTACTGCGACCGGCTCGCCCGTGAGCACCCGGCCGTCGAGGTCGACCCCGACCCGATCTACGTCCGCGACGGCCACGTCGCCACGTCCGCCGGTGTCACCTCCGGCATCGACCTCGCGCTCGCCCTGGTGGAGGAGGACCTGGGCAGGGACGCCGCCCTCACCGTCGCCCGCCACCTGGTGGTCTTCCTGCGCCGGCCCGGCAACCAGGCCCAGTTCAGCGCCCAGCTCGCCGCCCAGACCGCGCGCCGCGAACCGCTCCGCGAGGTCCAGCAGTGGATCACCGAGCACCCCACCGAGGATCTGAGCGTCGAGTCCCTCGCCGCCCGCGCGGCCCTGTCCCCGCGCCACTTCGCCCGCGCCTTCCAGGCCGAGACCGGTACGACGCCCGGCCGGTACGTCGACCGGGTGCGCCTGGAACACGCCCGCCGGCTGCTGGAGGACGGCGGCGACGGCATCGAGGAGATCTCCCGCGCCAGCGGCTACGGCACCCCGGAGGCCATGCGCCGCGCCTTCGTCAAGGCCCTCGGCACCTCACCGGCCGAGTACCGCCGCCGGTTCCGGCCCGCGGCCGCCCGCTGACGACCACCCCCGCCCACCGGATGAACACGAAGCCCACGAGTCCCCACGAAAGGCCACACGTGCAGATCGCCATCGTCCTCTTCGACCGCTTCACCGCCCTCGACGCCGTGGGCCCGTACGAGATCCTGAGCCGCATCCCGGACGCGGAGACCGTCTTCGCCGCCGAGCGGACCGGCCCCGTCCGCAACGACACGGGGAGCCTCGCGCTGACCGCCGACCGGACCCTCGCGGACGTACCGGCCCCGGACGTCGTCCTGGTGCCGGGTGGCCCCGGTCAGGAGGCGCAGATGGACAACGGGACGCTGCTGGAGTGGCTGCGCGCCGCGGACGCCACCAGCACCTGGACCGCCTCCGTCTGCTCCGGCTCCCTGCTGCTCGCCGCGGCGGGGCTGCTCACCGGCCGCCGCGCCACCTCGCACTGGCTGGCCCTGGAGCTGTTGAAGCGGTTCGGCGCCGAGCCGACCGGGGAGCGGGTGGTCACCGACGGCAAGTACGTCACCGCGGCCGGCGTCTCCTCCGGCATCGACATGGGCCTCACCCTGGTGGGCCGGATCGCCGGAGACGAGCACGCCCAGGCGGTCCAGCTGCTGACCGAGTACGACCCGCAGCCGCCCTACGACGCCGGGTCCCCGCAGAAGGCTCCGGCGCGTCTCGTCGAGGAGTTCCGCACCGGGAGCCGCTTCATCCTGACGTAGGCACGCTCCAGCCGAAGCGCGGCTGCCTGCGCTCCAGGAACGCGGCGACGCCCTCCGCGGTGTCGCCGCTGCCGCGTGCCTGCGCGGTCCAGTGCTCGTCCCGGTCGGTGCGGCCGCCCGCGAACTCCTTCGCCGCCGCCTGCGTCAGCTGCGAACGCGAGACCAGGACGCGGGTGAACTCGGCCACCCGCTTGTCGAGTTCGTCCCCCGGCAGCACCTCGTCGACCAGACCGGTGCGCAGCGCCCGTCCGGCGTCGATCAACTCGCCGGAGAACAGCAGGTACTTCGCGGTGGCCGGTCCCACCAGCGACACCAGCCGCCGGGTCGCCGACGCCGGATACACCACGCCCAGCTTCGCGGGGGTGACGCCGAACAGCGCCCCCTCCTCGGCGAACCGCAGGTCGCAGGCCGCCGCCAGCTGGGCGCCGCCGCCCACGCAGTGACCGCGGATCGCCGCCAGCGTGGGCTTGGGAAAGGCCGCGAGGGCCTCCTCGGCGCGCACGGCGAGCAGCTGCGCCTCCTCCGCGGACTCCCGCAGGGTCGAGATGTCGGCCCCGGCGCAGAACGTCGCGCCCTCACCGGTGAGCACCAGCGCCCGCACCGAGGGGTCGCCCGCCAGACCGCCGAGCAGCTCCGGCAGCGCCCGCCACATCGCGGCCGTCATGGCGTTGCGCTTGACCGGGTGGTGGACGACGACGGTGGCTACCGAGTCGCGGACCCGGTGCAGCAGATGCGGTTCCATGCGCCGGATGCTATCCACCCGTGCCGGCGCTCCACGGAGCAGGTACGCGCGGGACAGGAACGGTCCCACAACCGACCGGGTCAAACGCCAACGGTCAGAACCGTTCGATAATTGCTGACTTGTGTTCAGTTCCCTGAGGGGGAGGGGCGCGTTACCAACACTCTGAGGGTGGTGACAATCGAGCCCGAGGGCGGCGACCGGACGATGGACGAGACCGGGCCCCCGCAGCCGCTGCCGTACGAAGGCGTCTGGCGGTTCACCGCGCCCGCCGTCGACGCCTCGGTCCCGCAGGCCCGGCACGCCGTCCGGGACCTGCTGGTACGCCAGGGCGTACCGGTCTCCGACGACGTCGCCCAGGGTCTGCTGCTGATCGTCTCCGAGCTGGTCACGAACGCCGTCCGGCACGCGGCGGTGCTGTCGCCGACGCTCGCCGTGGAGGTCGCCGTCGGACCCGAGTGGGTCCGGGTGTCCGTGGAGGACAGCCACCCGTACCGCCCGACCGCCCTGGAGACGGACCACGGCCGGACGGGCGGGCGCGGCCTGCTCCTGGTCCGGGAGATCGCGCTCGAGGCGGGCGGGGCGTGCGACGTCGCTCACACGGCGAGCGGCGGCAAGGTGATCTGGGCCGCCCTGCCGCTCAAGCCCGCACCGCACTAGCGCGGGGCGCCCGGGCGCACCCCGCGCCGCCATGGCTCACCAGCCGGCGGAGGGGCCCGTCAGCTCGCGGACGGCGGGCCTGGCCGCGTCCAGCACCGTCATGAACCACGCCGAGAAGGTGTCCTTCGCATGCCGTTCGGCCAGCTCGTCCGGGGTCACGAAGGCCGTCCCGGCCACTTCCTCCGCGTCGGGCCGCACAGGTGCCTGCACCAGGCCGACGAACAGGTGGTTGTACTCCTGCTCGACCAGCCCCGAGGCCGGGTCCGGGTGGTTGTAGCGCACCGTGCCCGCCTCGGCGAGCAGCGACGGCGAGACACCGAGCTCCTCGAACGTCCGCCGGGCCGCGGCGGCGAACGGCGCCTCACCGGGGTAGGGGTGACCGCAGCAGGTGTTGGACCACACACCGGGGGAGTGGTACTTGCCCAGGGCCCGCTGCTGGAGCAGCAGCCGGCCGCGCTCGTCGAAGAGGAACACGGAGAAGGCGCGGTGCAGCCGTCCTGGTGGCTGGTGCGCGGCGAGCTTCTCCGCGGTACCGATCGTCACGCCGTTCTCGTCGACCAGTTCCAGCAAAATCGCGTCTGCGGTGCCGTTCGACGAACTGTGCGTCGCGGTGGCAGGAGTGATCGGCATACCCATCCTTCACATCGGTCCTCGCGCCCCAAGTGTGCCCCACGCGTTCGGTACACCCGGCACTTACCGGCACACCCGCATGTCCCGCGCGCTCGCGCGGGCCGCGGCCTTCACCGGTCGGACACGCCGAGGGGGCCCGATGGAGGATCGTGCCCTGCGCCGCCCACCCGGAACCGTCCGGAACGCGACCTCGGGAAGCGCCGGGGGAGCGGGGACGCGGGGACCGGCGGACACCGGCGTCCCCCCCGGCGCACACCGCACCCGCCCACGCCCCCGGCCTCAGTGGCACAGCCGGGCCTCGTGCTCCGCGTGCCCGCCCGGCTCCAGCTGGAAGGTGCAGTGCTCCACGTCGAAGTGATCGCCCAGGCAGCCCTGCAGCTCGTGCAGCATCTTCTCGTGGCCGATCGTGCTCAGCGCCTCGCCGCTCACCACCACGTGCGCCGACAGGACCGGCATGCCCGACGTGATGGTCCACGCGTGCAGGTCGTGGACGTCCTCCACGCCGTCCAGCGCGAGTATGTGGGCGCGCACCTCGGCGATGTCCACGCCCTTGGGAGCCGCCTCCAGCAGCACGTCCAGCGTCTCCCGCAGCAGCCGCAGCGTGCGCGGCACGATCATCAGGCCGATCAGCAGGGAGGCGATCGGGTCGGCCGCCTGCCAGCCGGTGGCCAGGATCACCAGCGCCGAGACGATCACCGCCAGCGAGCCCAGCGCGTCCGCCGCCACCTCCAGGAAGGCACCGCGCACGTTCAGGCTGTCCTTCTGCCCCCGCATCAGCAGCGTCAGCGACACCATGTTCGCCACCAGGCCGATCACGCCGAAGACGACGGTCAGCCCGCCCGCGGTGCCGGCCGGTGTGATGAACCGCTCGATCGCCTCGTACAGGACGTACCCGCCGACCCCGAGCAGCAGCAGACAGTTCGCCAGGGCCGCGAGGATCTCCGCGCGGGCGTGGCCGAAGGTGCGCCGGTCGCTCGGCGGCCGGTTCGCGAAGTGGATCGCCAGCAGCGCCATGCCCAGCCCGAGCGCGTCCGTCGCCATGTGCGCCGCGTCGGCGACCAGCGCGAGGGAGTCGGCGAGCACACCGCCGACGATCTCGACGACCATGACGGTGAGCGTGATCGCCAGCGCACCCCGCAGCCTGCCGCGATACGCGGCCGTCGCCGTCCCGCCGGCGTGCGCGCCGTGCGCGTGTCCGTGATCGTGCCCTGCCCCCATGAAGGCCGCCTCCCTGTGTCTGCGGATCCCCAGTCAACTACGGGCGGGGGGTATGGGGCAACGCGGCACTGAACACCGTTGTCATGTGCCCTGACCTGCGGAAACGTTACGCAGGTCAGGGCGGTGCCCGGATGCCGGAGCGCCCCCGGCGCCCGCTCGCACGCGGCCCGGTCTGACCCTCCGCGCACGCCCCTCGACACTCCGCGATGCCCTTGATGTCCGTTTGGGGAGCGCGGTTTGTGGGGCGGGCCCCGGATCCCCGATGATGATCGCGGCTAAGGCGGGTGCAAGCGGCGTCGACCGACCGTGAAACGGGCGGTGAACACGGTGTTCCGGGCATCCGATAACCTCTGCCGACATGCCGCCCGGGTGCCCCAGGCACGGGCGCTCCACCATGCACAGGCCGGCGCGCTGGCGCCGGCACCAGGGAGTGAGTTCGGTTGTCGACCGCCATCCTCACCGGTCAGCCGGTCCCCGGTTCGTCCGTCGAGAGCGAGCTGCGGTCCCTCGGCTTCGACGTTCGGCTCGCCTCCGACGCGGCGGACGCCGAGACGCTGCTGGCCCAGGTACCGGGCGAGGAGCGGGTCGCCGTCGTCGACGCCCGCTTCGTGGGCCATCCGCACGCCCTGCGCCTCGGCCTCACCGACCCGCGCTTCCCGATCGCCGCGATCCCCGGCGCCGTGACCGCGCAGCCCGACGCCCGCCGGGCCCTCACCCGCGCGATGGCCCGGGAGAAGCTCCTCGGCCGGCGGCGCGGCGGACGGGGGAGCCCCCGCGCGGGCCGGGGCGGGCGTGGAGGTCGTCGACAGCCTCGCCGACCGGATCGTCTCCGCGCTCGACGCCGACGGCACCGACGTGCACCGGCCGGAGCTCGGCAGTCTCGTCGCCGTCGTCCCCACCGACCCGCAGGCCCGCAACGAGGCACGGCAGGCCGTGGCCTCCGTCGACGACGAGGCCGTACGCCTGAGGTCGGCGGTCAAGGCCCGTGACGGCTTCGTCACCACCTTCCTCATCAGCCCCTACTCCCGCTACATCGCCCGCTGGTGCGCGCGCCGCGGGCTGACCCCCAACCAGGTCACCACCGCCTCGCTGCTCACCGCGCTCATAGCGGCGGCCTGCGCGGCCACCGGCACCCGCGGCGGCTTCGTCGCCGCCGGCGTCCTGTTGATCGCCTCCTTCGTGCTCGACTGCACCGACGGACAGCTCGCCCGTTACTCCCTGCAGTACTCCACCCTCGGCGCCTGGCTGGACGCCACCTTCGACCGCGCCAAGGAGTACGCCTACTACGCGGGCCTCGCCCTCGGGGCCGCCCGCGGCGGCCATGACGACGTATGGGCCCTCGCGCTCGGCGCGATGGTCCTCCAGGCCTGCCGGCACGTCGTGGACTTCTCCTTCAACGAGGCCAACCACGACGCCACCGCCAACACCAGCCCCACCGCGGCCCTCTCCGACAAGCTCGACAGCGTCGGCTGGACGGTCTGGGTGCGCCGCATGATCGTCCTGCCCATCGGCGAACGCTGGCTCATGATCGCCGTCCTGACCGCGGCCACCACCCCCAGGATCACCTTCTACGCGCTGCTGATCGGCTGCGCGTTCGCCGCGACGTACACCACGGCGGGCCGTGTCCTGCGCTCGCTCACCCGTCGGGCCACCCGGACCGACCGGGCGGCGAAGGCGCTCGCGGACCTCGCCGACTCCGGCCCGCTCGCCGAGGCCGTCGCCGCCGGCCTGCGCGGGCCCGCCCGCCGGCTGCCCGGCTCCACCGCCCCGGCGGTCGCCCTCCTCGGCGGCCTCGCCGTCGTCGCGACGGCCGCGTTCACCGACTTCGGCGGCCCGTGGCCGGCCGTCGCCGCGGCCGTCTACGTGCTGACGTCCGCGCTCGCCGTCGCCCGCCCCCTCAAGGGCGCCCTCGACTGGCTGGTTCCGCCCTTCCTGCGCGCCGCCGAGTACGGCACCGTCCTGGTGCTGGCGGCGAAAGCGGACGTGAACGGGGCGCTTCCGGCGGCTTTCGGGCTGGTGGCCGCGGTCGCCTACCATCACTACGACACGGTCTACCGCATCCGCGGCAACGCGGGCGCGCCCCCGCACTGGCTGGTGCGGGCGATCGGGGGGCACGAGGGCCGCACGCTGCTGGTCACGGTGCTGGCCGTGCTGCTCACCGCCTCCGCTCTCAAGGTCGCGCTCACGGTCCTCGCCGTGGCCGTCGCCCTCGTGGTGCTCGTCGAGAGCATCCGTTTCTGGGTCGCCGCCCACAAGGTCGGCGCACCCGCCGTACACGACGAAGGAGAACCCGCATGATCGGCCTCGTGCTGGCGGCCGGCGCCGGACGCCGTCTGCGCCCCTACACCGACACCCTGCCCAAGGCACTGGTCCCGGTCGGCCCCGAGGGCGCGGAGGACGACATCACGGTGCTGGACCTGACCCTGGGCAACTTCGCCGAGGTCGGCCTCACCGAGGTCGGGGTGATCGTCGGGTACCGCAAGGAGGCCGTGTACGAGCGCAAGGAGGCGCTGGAGCAGAAGTACGGCGTCAAGCTCACCCTCATCGACAACGACAAGGCCGAGGAGTGGAACAACGCCTACTCCCTGTGGTGCGGCCGTGACGCCCTCAAGGACGGCGTGATCCTCGCCAACGGCGACACCGTGCACCCGGTCTCCGTCGAGAAGACCCTGCTCGCCGCCCGCGGCGACGGCAAGCGGATCATCCTGGCGCTGGACACCGTGAAGTCCCTCGCCGAGGAGGAGATGAAGGTCGTCGTCGACCCCGACAAGGGCGTCCAGCGCATCACCAAGCTGATGGATCCGGCCGAGGCGACCGGCGAGTACATCGGCGTCACCCTCATCGAGGGCGAGGCCGCCGCGGAGCTGGCCGACGCGCTGAGGACCACCTTCGAGCGCGACCCGCAGCTGTACTACGAGGACGGCTACCAGGAGCTGGTCAACCGCGGCTTCCGGATCGACGTGGAGCCCATCGGCGACGTCAAGTGGGTCGAGATCGACAACCACGACGACCTCGCCAAGGGACGGGAGATCGCGTGCCAGTACTGACGAGGCTCATCCCGTCGCCGGTCGTCGTGGACATCCGCCCGGGTGCCCTCGACGACCTGGGCTGTGTGCTCGCCGACGAGCGCATCTCCCACTCGGGCAAGCTCGCCGTCGCGGTCAGCGGCGGCTCCGGTGCCCGGCTGCGCGAACGCGTCGCCCCGTCGCTGCCCGGCGCCGACTGGTACGAGGTCGGCGGCGGCACCCTCGACGACGCCATCAAGCTGGCCGGCGCCATGAAGGGCGGCCACTACGACGCGGTCGTCGGCCTCGGCGGCGGCAAGATCATCGACTGCGCCAAGTTCGCCGCGGCGCGCGTCGGCCTGCCGCTGGTCGCCGTGCCGACCAACCTCGCGCACGACGGCCTGTGCTCCCCGGTCGCCACCCTCGACAACGACGCGGGCCGCGGCTCCTACGGCGTGCCCAACCCGATCGCGGTCGTCATCGACCTGGACGTCATCCGCGCGGCGCCGGTGCGGTACGTGCGCGCCGGCATCGGCGACGCCGTCTCCAACGTCTCCGCGATCGCGGACTGGGAGCTGGCCAACCGCGTCAAGGGCGAGCGCATCGACGGCCTCGCCGCCGCGATGGCCCGCCAGGCCGGCGAGGCCGTGCTGCGGCACCCGGGCGGCGTCGGCGACAACGAGTTCCTCCAGGTGCTGGCGGAGGCCCTCGTGCTCAGCGGCATCGCCATGTCGGTGTCCGGCGACTCGCGCCCGTCCTCCGGCGCCTGCCACGAGATCAACCACGCCTTCGACCTGCTCTTCCCGGAGCGCGCGGCGGCCCACGGCGAGCAGTGCGGCCTGGGCGCGGCGTTCGCGATGTACCTGCGCGGTGCCCACGAGGAGTCGGTGTACATGGCCGGCGTCCTGCGCCGGCACGGACTGCCGGTGCTGCCCCAGGAGATCGGTTTCACCCCGGACGAGTTCGTCCGGGCCGTGGAGTTCGCCCCCCAGACCCGGCCCGGCCGCTACACGATCCTCGAACACCTCGACCTCACGACCGACCAGATCAAGGACATGTACGCCGACTATGTCAAGGCCATCGGTAGCTGAACTACGCCCGGTCGTCCATCCCGCGGGGGTCAAGGACCGGCGCAGCGGTGAGCACTGGGCGGGACGCCTCTACATGCGCGAGGTCTCGCTGCGGATCGACCGCTACCTGGTGAATACCAGGATCACACCCAACCAGCTCACGTACCTGATGACCGTCTGCGGCGTCCTCGCCGCCCCGGCGCTGCTGGTGCCCGGCATCACGGGCGCCGTGCTCGGCGTGGTGGCGGTCCAGCTGTACCTGCTGCTGGACTGCGTCGACGGCGAGATCGCGCGCTGGAAGAAGCAGTACTCGCTCGGCGGCGTCTACCTGGACCGCGTCGGTGCCTACCTCACCGACGCCGCGGTCCTCGTCGGGCTCGGCCTGCGCGCCGCCGACCTCTGGGGCACCGGCCGGATCGACTGGCTGTGGGCCTTCCTCGGCACCCTGGCCGCCCTCGGCGCCGTCCTGATCAAGGCCGAGACCGACCTGGTCGGCGTCGCCCGGCACCAGGCCGGGATGCCGCCGGTCAAGGAGGCCGCCTCCGAGCCGCGCTCCTCCGGCATGGCCCTGGCCCGCCGGGCCGCCGGTGCGCTCAAGTTCCACCGGCTGATCCTCGGCATCGAGGCGTCCCTGCTGATCCTCGTCCTCGCCGTCGTGGACGCGAGCCGCGGCGACCTGTTCTTCACCCGCCTCGGCACCGCCGTCCTGGCCGGCATCGCCCTCCTGCAGACCCTGCTGCACCTGGTGTCCGTCCTCGCCTCCAGCAGGCTGCGATGAGCGGGGCCCCGAAGGTCGGCGCGGTCGTCATCACCATGGGCAACCGCCCCGGGGAACTGCGCGCCCTGCTCGACTCGGTCGCGGGACAGGACGGCGACCCGGTCGAGGTCGTCGTCGTCGGCAACGGCTCACCCGTCCCGGAGGTGCCCGCCGGCGTCCGCACCGTCGAGCTGCCCGAGAACCTGGGCATCCCCGGCGGCCGCAACGTCGGCATCGAGGCCTTCGGCCCCGGCGGCACCGACGTCGACATCCTGCTCTTCCTCGACGACGACGGCCTGCTCGCCCGGACCGACACCGCCGAGCTGTGCCGCAAGGCGTTCACGGACGACCCGGAACTCGGCATCATCAGCTTCCGCATCGCCGACCCGGACACCGGCGAGACCCAGCGCCGGCACGTGCCGCGCCTGCGCGCCTCCGACCCGATGCGCTCCTCCCGGGTGACCACCTTCCTCGGCGGCGCCAACGCCGTCCGTACCCGCGTCCTCGCGGAGGTCGGCAACCTGCCGGACGAGTTCTTCTACGCCCACGAGGAGACCGACCTGGCCTGGCGCGCCCTCGACGCCGGCTGGATGATCGACTACCGGTCCGACATGGTGCTGTACCACCCGACGACGGCGCCCTCGCGGCACGCGGTCTACCACCGCATGGTCGCCCGCAATCGCGTCTGGCTCGCCCGCCGCAACCTCCCCGCGCTCCTCGTGCCCGTCTACCTCGGGGTGTGGCTGCTGCTCACGCTGCTGCGCCGTCCCTCGCGCCCGGCCCTGAAGGCCTGGTTCGGCGGTTTCCGGGAGGGCTGGGGCACCTCGTGCGGTCCTCGCCGGCCCATGAAGTGGCGTACGGTGTGGCGGCTGACCCGGCTGGGCCGGCCTCCCGTGATCTGACAAGCTCGTATCCGAGAGAACTCCGGCCGTCCGAGGCCGGCCGGCTCATGCCGGGCCCGCAGGGGCCACGCATCGACGAAGACGAAAGTTTCCACTAGTGAGTGAGACAACGCACGACGGCACGGTCGCGATGACCAGGCCCGTGTCGCCCGACGACGGCCTCACGGCGGCACGGCTCGCCGCCAAGTACGGCCTGGCCGTGAGCGGCGCCCGGCCGTCCCTCGTCGAGTACGTCCGTCAGCTCTGGGGCCGGCGGCACTTCATCCTCGCCTTCTCGCAGGCGAAGCTGACCGCCCAGTACAGCCAGGCCAAGCTCGGCCAGGTGTGGCAGGTGGCCACCCCGCTGCTGAACGCGCTGGTCTACTACCTGATCTTCGGCCTGATCCTGGACGCGGGGAAGGGCATGCCGAAGGACGTGTACATCCCGTTCCTGGTGACGGGCATCTTCGTCTTCACCTTCACGCAGTCCTCGGCGATGGCCGGCGTCCGCGCGATCTCGGGCAACCTGGGCCTGGTGCGCGCCCTGCACTTCCCGCGCGCCTCACTGCCGGTCTCGTTCGCGCTCCAGCAGCTCCAGCAGCTGCTCTTCTCGATGATCGTGCTGTTCATCGTGGCCGCGGCCTTCGGCAGCTATCCCACGCTGTCCTGGGTGCTCATAGTCCCGGTGCTCGCCCTGCAGTTCCTCTTCAACGCCGGTGTCGCGCTGATCGTGGCGCGGATGGGGGCGAAGACGCCGGACCTGGCGCAGCTGATGCCGTTCCTCATGCGGACCTGGATGTACGCCTCCGGTGTCATGTTCTCCATCCCGGTCATGCTCAAGGACAAGCCGTCCTGGATCGCCGACGTGCTCCAGTGGAACCCGGCGGCCGTCTACATGGACCTGATGCGCTTCGCCCTGATCGACGGCTACGGATCCGGCAACCTCCCGCCGCACGTGTGGGCGGTGGCGGCCGGCTGGGCCGTCCTCGCCGTGGCCGGCGGCTTCGTGTACTTCTGGAAGGCGGAGGAGAGGTACGGCCGTGGCTGAGCAGCAGCAGGACGAGCGGGTGCCCACGGTCATCGCGGAGGACGTCCACATCGTCTACCGCGTCAACGGGGCCAGGACCGGCAAGGGCAGCGCCACCGCGGCCCTCAGCCGCATCGTGAGGCGAGGCTCCGGCCAGGCGGAGCGGGGCGTGCGCAAGGTGCACGCCGTGCGGGGCGTCTCCTTCGTCGCCTACCGGGGCGAGGCCATCGGCCTGATCGGCTCCAACGGCTCCGGCAAGTCGACGCTGCTGCGGGCCATCGCCGGCCTGCTGCCCGCCGAGAAGGGCAAGGTCTACACCGACGGCCAGCCCTCCCTGCTCGGGGTGAACGCGGCCCTGATGAACGACCTGACCGGCGAGCGCAACGTCATCCTGGGCGGTCTCGCCATGGGCATGAGCCGCGAGGAGATCAGGGCCCGCTACCAGGACATCGTCGACTTCTCCGGCATCAACGAGAAGGGCGACTTCATCACGCTGCCGATGCGCACCTACTCCTCCGGCATGGCCGCCCGGCTGCGCTTCTCCATCGCCGCCGCCAAGGACCACGACGTCCTCATGATCGACGAAGCCCTGGCCACCGGCGACCGCAAGTTCCAGACCCGCTCCGAGGAACGCATCCGCGAGCTGCGCAAGGAGGCCGGCACGGTCTTCCTGGTCAGCCACAACAACAAGTCCATCCGCGACACCTGCAACCGCGTCCTGTGGCTGGAACGCGGCGAACTGCGCATGGACGGGCCGACCGACGAGGTGCTCAGGGAGTACGAGAAGTTCACGGGCAAGTAGCCCGACACGCCCGGGGCCCCGCCGGAACTGTTCCGGCGGGGCCCCGCGTCTGCAAAGGAAGCGTCAACTCCTGTGCGGACAGGGAATCCTGGAGCCCGTCGGTGAGTTGTGGTGAGGCGGGGAAGACCCCGGCGGAGCTCGGTGAGTCGTACAACGTAAGCTGTACCGGTCCCGAAACGCGGCACATGGGGCCATAATGCCCGTCACCCTCGAGCGGGCCCGCCGCACGGGCGGCCGGGCGGCGTGTCCGAAATAGTGCGTATTGGGTCGGCAGTGTAGAACGGGAGATGTGACGGCAATGGCTACGGAAACTCCCCTGCTCCGCGGAGCGTGCGCCGTCCCCGTCCCGGGCAGCCGGCGATGACGGTGACCGCCACGGCGCACGCCGTGGACCCGGAACGCGCCACGCTCGACAAGGCCGCGGGCGAGAACTTCCCCGTGGCCCCCTTCTTCCTGCCCCGCGACTGGCGCACCGACCTCATGGCCGTCTACGGCTTCGCCCGCCTGGTCGACGACATCGGCGACGGCGACTTGGCCCCCGGCGGTGCCGACGCCCGCCTGCTCGGCGTCCCCGACGACGGCGCCGGCGACCGGCTGCTGATGCTGGACGCCTTCGAGGCCGACCTGCGCCGGGTCTTCGACGGCACGCCCCGCCACCCCCTGCTGCGGCGCCTGCAGCCCACCGTGCGCCGCCGCTCGCTCACCCCCGAGCCCTTCCTCGGTCTGATCGCCGCCAACCGCCAGGACCAGCTGGTCGGCCGGTACGAGACCTACGACGACCTCCTCGCCTACTGCGAGCTGTCCGCCAACCCGGTCGGCCGTCTCGTCCTCGCCGTCACCGGCACCTCCACACCCGAGCGGATCCGCCACTCCGACCGGATCTGCACGGCCCTGCAGATCGTCGAGCACCTCCAGGACGTCGCCGAGGACCTGACCCGGGACCGCGTCTACGTGCCCGCCGAGGACATGAAGCGCTTCCACGTCCAGGAGGCGGACCTCGCCGCACCCACCGCGGGCGCGTCGGTGCGCGCCCTGATCGCCTTCGAGGCCGGCCGGGCCCGCGATCTGCTGGACGAGGGTTCCCCCCTGGTGGGCAGCGTCCACGGAAGGCTGAGGCTGCTGCTCGCGGGATTCGTGGCCGGGGGGAGGGCGGCCGTCGGGGCGATCGCCGCCGCCGGTCACGACGTACTTCCCGGCCCGCCCAAGCCCGGTAAGGTCCGGTTGCTGCGCGAGGTGGGCTCGACCCTGCGAGGAAAGGGGTGATCCGGACCGTGGAGTCGTCAGCACACGTGTCCGCTCCGGTACTCGCCGCGTACAGCTACTGCGAGACCGTCACCGGACAGCAGGCCCGGAACTTCGCCTACGGCATCCGGCTCCTGCCGACGCCCAAGCGCCGGGCGATGTCGGCGCTGTACGCCTTCTCGCGCCGCGTCGACGACATCGGCGACGGCGATCTGCCGGCCGACGTCAAGGCCGTCCGGCTGGAGGAGACCCGGGCGCTGCTCGGCCGCGTGCAGGAGGGCGCGGTCGGCGAGGACGACACCGACCCCGTGGCCGTGGCCCTGGCCCACGCCGCGCGGCGGTTCCCGATCCCGCTGGGCGGACTGGACGAACTGATCGACGGCGTCCAGATGGACCTCCGGGGCGAGACCTACGAGACCTGGGACGATCTGAAGGTCTACTGCCGCTGCGTCGCCGGTGCCATCGGACGCCTCTCGCTCGGCGTCTTCGGCACCGGACCGGGGGCGCGCGGCGCCGAGCGCGCGCCCGAGTACGCCGACACGCTCGGGCTCGCGCTCCAGCTGACCAACATCCTCCGGGACGTCCGCGAGGACGCGGAGGACGGCCGCACCTACCTGCCCGCCGACGACCTCGCCAAGTTCGGCTGCTCGGCCGGGTTCGACGGGCCGACGCCACCGGAGGGCTCCGACTTCGCCGGCCTCGTGCACTTCGAGGTGCGCCGGGCCCGCGCCCTCTTCGCCGAGGGCTACCGGCTGCTCCCGATGCTCGACCGGCGCAGCGGTGCCTGCGTCGCCGCCATGGCCGGCATCTACCGCCGCCTCCTCGACCGCATCGAGCGCGACCCGGAGGCCGTGCTGCGCGGCAGGGTCTCGCTGCCCGGGCGGGAGAAGGCGTACGTCGCCGTGCGCGGGCTGTCCGGGCTGGACACCCGGCACGTGGCCCGGCGGGCCGTCAGGAGGCGCCCGTGAGGGGCGCACCGGCGCACGGCGGGACTCCTGACACCCGGCGGCGGGCAACCCTCGGGTGGCGGACGGCGTCCCTGACTGAGACGGTCGGCCGTACCGCGTTCACACACCACGGCGACCGGGCAGGAAAGGTGCACGATGACCCACGGCAACGGCATGCGTGACGACGGGACCCTCGGGGACGTCTCCGCCGTCCCGGCCGGCAGACACGCCGTCGTGGTCGGCGGCGGACTCGCCGGTGTCACCGCCGCGCTCGCCCTCGCCGATGCCGGGGTCCGCGTCACCCTTCTGGAGGGACGGCCGCGTCTGGGCGGGCTCGCCTTCTCCTTCCGGCGCGGCGAGCTGACCGTCGACAACGGGCAGCACGTCTACCTGCGCTGCTGCACCGCCTACCGCTGGTTCCTCGACCGCGTCGGCGGGACGGCGCTCGCGCCGGTGCAGGAACGTCTCGACGTGCCCGTCATCGACCTGGCCAAGCCCGAGGGACGGCGCCTCGGCCGGCTGCGCCGCGACGCGCTGCCCGTGCCCCTGCACCTGGGGCGCAGCCTCGCCGCGTACCCGCACCTCTCGCTGGCCGACCGCGCCCGCGTCGGGCGGGCCGCCCTCGCGCTCAAGGGCCTCGACCCCGCCGATCCGGCGCTGGACGGCCAGGACTTCGGCAGCTGGTTGACCGCGCACGGTCAGTCCGCGCGTGCCGTCGAGGCCCTGTGGGACCTGGTCGGTGTCGCCACCCTCAACGCGGCCGCCGGAGACGCCTCGCTCGGGCTCGCCGCGATGGTGTTCAGGACCGGCCTGCTGTCCGACCCGGGCGCGGCCGACATCGGCTGGGCCCGCGTCCCCCTGGGCGAACTGCACGACGGGCTGGCCCGCAGGGCGCTCGACTCCGCGGGCGTCCGTACCGAGGTCCGTACACGCGTCACCTCCGTCCACAGGAACGGAAACGGGGAGTGGAGCGTTCAGGTCCCCGGCGAAACGCTCGCGGCGGACGCCGTCGTCCTCGCCGTACCGCAGCGCGAGGCGCACGGACTGCTGCCCCCGGGCGCGCTCGACGCCCCCGGCAACCTGCTGGAGATCGGCACCGCACCGATCCTCAACATCCATGTGCTCTACGACCGGCAGGTCCTCGCGGCGCCCTTCCTCACGGCCCTCGGCACCCCCGTGCAGTGGGTCTTCGACCGCACCGCGGCCTCCGGCCTGAAGGACGGTCAGTACCTGGCGCTGTCCCAGTCGACCGCGCAGGACGAGATCGACACGCCCGTGGCCACGCTGCGCGAGCGCTACCTGCCCGAACTCGAACGGCTGCTGCCGCGCGCCCGGGGCGCCGAGGTGAGGGACTTCTTCGTCACCCGGGAGCGCACCGCGACCTTCGCGCCGGCCCCCGGTGTCGGCCGGCTCAGGCCCGGCGCCCGCACCAAGGCACCCGGCCTGTACCTGGCCGGGGCGTGGACCGCCACCGGGTGGCCCGCGACCATGGAGAGTGCCGTCCGCAGCGGTGTCGGGGCGGCGGGAGCCGCGCTCGCCGCCCTGGGACGGTCCCGCGACCGACTCCCCGACTTCGAGGAGGCGGCATGAGAACCGATCCGCGTGGGACCGACTCCCGCACTCCCGGTACCGCAACTGGAGGAGAGACTGTGTCCACTGTGCCCCCGGCCCCGAAGGCCGATCGACGGACCACGGTGGACGTGGCCTCGCTCCTGGAGCGCGGCCGGGATCTGGCCACGCCGGTGCTGCGAGCGGCCGTCGAGAGCCTGGCACCCCCCATGGACACCGTCGCCGCCTACCACTTCGGCTGGATCGACGCCCAGGGCAACCCCGCGGACGGCGACGGCGGCAAGGCCGTCCGGCCCGCGCTCGCGCTGCTCTCCGCCGAGGTCACCGGCGCCGCGCCCGAGGTCGGGGTGCCCGGCGCGGTCGCCGTGGAGCTGGTGCACAACTTCTCCCTCCTGCACGACGACCTGATGGACGGCGACGAGCAGCGCCGCCACCGGGACACCGTCTGGAAGGTGCACGGCCCCGCCCAGGCCATCCTGGTCGGCGACGCCCTGTTCGCCCTGGCCAACGAGGTGCTGCTGGAACTCGGCACCGTCGACGCGGGCCGCGCCACCCGCCGGCTGACCCGAGCGTCCCGCGCCCTGATCGACGGTCAGGCGCAGGACATTTCCTACGAGCACCGCGACCGGGTCAGCGTCGAGGAGTGCCTGGAGATGGAGGGCAACAAGACCGGCGCCCTGCTCGCCTGCGCCAGCTCCATCGGCGCGGTGCTCGGCGGCGCCGACGAGCGCACCGCCGACACCCTGGAGCGGTACGGCTACCACCTGGGCCTCGCCTTCCAGGCCGTCGACGACCTCCTCGGCATCTGGGGCGACCCGGACGCCACCGGCAAGCAGACCTGGAGCGACCTGCGCCAGCGCAAGAAGTCCCTGCCGGTCGTGGCCGCCCTGGCCGCGGGCGGCCCCGCCTCCGAACGGCTCGGGGAGATCCTCGCCGCCGACGCCAGGAGCAGCGACTTCGCGAACTTCTCCGAGGAGGAGTTCGCGGCCCGCGCCGCCCTCATCGAGGAGGCGGGCGGACGCGAGTGGACCGCCGACGAGGCGCGCCGCCAGCACACCATCGCCATCGAAGCCCTCGACGCCGTCGACATGCCCGACCGGGTACGGGACCGGTTCACGGCGCTCGCCGACTTCGTCATCGTACGAAAGAGATGATCACTATCGGTCGAATAGCCCTCGCGTAGTCGCCGGCCGGTGTCGCGGGAAGCGGAGCACCGGCCGACGGCGGACCCACAGCAGAAGCACCACCTGCACACTGCACGAAGGGGAAGCCATGACAGCGACGACCGACGGAAGCACCGGGGCGACCCTCCCGTCCCGCGCAGCCGCGGCCAGCGAAACAGCCGACATCACGAGCCCCGCCGCGGCGGCCGGGGTACACGAAGCCGCCGTCCGCGCGACCCAGCGCGCCACCGACTTCCTGCTTTCCCGGCAGGACGCCGAGGGCTGGTGGAAGGGCGACCTCGAGACCAACGTCACGATGGACGCCGAGGACCTGCTTTTGCGTCAGTTCCTCGGCATCCGGGACGCGGAGACCACCCGCGCCGCAGCCCTCTTCATCCGCGGCGAGCAGCGCGAGGACGGCACCTGGGCCACCTTCCACGGCGGCCCCGGAGACCTGTCCGCCACCGTCGAGGCCTACGTCGCCCTCCGCCTGGCAGGCGACGCGCCCGACGCCCCGCACATGGCGAAGGCCGCGGAATGGGTCCGGGCCCGGGGCGGCATCGCCGCCTCCCGCGTCTTCACCCGGATCTGGCTGGCCCTGTTCGGCTGGTGGAAGTGGGACGACCTGCCCGAACTCCCGCCGGAGCTGATCTACTTCCCGACCTGGGTGCCGCTGAACATCTACGACTTCGGCTGCTGGGCCCGGCAGACCATCGTGCCGCTGACCGTCGTCTCGGCGAAGCGGCCGGTGCGCCCGGCGCCGTTCCCGCTCGACGAACTGCACACCGACCCGGCCCGGCCCAACCCGCCCCGCCCCCTGGCACCGGCGGCGAGCTGGGACGGCCTCTTCCAGCGCCTCGACAAGGCGCTGCACGTCTACCGCAGGGTGGCGCCGAAACGCCTGCGCCGGGCCGCGATGAACACCGCCGCCCGCTGGATCGTCGAACGGCAGGAGAACGACGGCTGCTGGGGCGGCATCCAGCCCCCGGCCGTGTACTCCGTCATCGCCCTCCACCTCCTCGGCTACGACCTCGGGCACCCCGTCATGCGGGCCGGCCTGGAGTCCCTGGACCGCTTCGCCGTGTGGCGCGAGGACGGGGCCAGGATGATCGAGGCCTGCCAGTCCCCGGTGTGGGACACCTGTCTGGCGACCATCGCGCTCGCCGACGCCGGGGTGCCCGCGGACCACCCGCAGCTGGTGAAGGCCGCGGACTGGATGCTCGGCGAGCAGGTCGTGCGTCCCGGCGACTGGTCGGTGAAGCGTCCCGGTCTTCCGCCCGGCGGCTGGGCCTTCGAGTTCCACAACGACAACTACCCCGACATCGACGACACCGCCGAGGTCGTCCTCGCCCTGCGCCGCGTCCGGCACCACGACGCCGAGCGCACGGAGAAGGCCATCGCGCGCGGGGTGCGCTGGAACCTCGGCATGCAGTCGAAGAACGGCGCCTGGGGCGCCTTCGACGTCGACAACACCAGCGCCTTCCCCAACCGCCTGCCGTTCTGCGACTTCGGCGAGGTGATCGACCCGCCGTCCGCGGACGTCACCGCGCACGTCGTGGAGATGCTCGCGGTCGAGGGCCTCGCCCACGACCAGCGCACCCGGCGCGGCATCGAGTGGCTGCTCGCCGAGCAGGAGGCGGACGGCTCCTGGTTCGGCCGCTGGGGCGTCAACTACGTCTACGGCACCGGCTCCGTCGTCCCCGCCCTGACCGCCGCGGGCATCCCCGCCTCGCACCCGGCCGTCCGCCGCGCGGTGACCTGGCTGGAGTCCGTCCAGAACGACGACGGCGGCTGGGGCGAGGACCTGCGCTCCTACCGCCACGTCAGGGAGTGGAGCGGCAGGGGCGCCTCCACCGCCTCCCAGACGGCCTGGGCGCTGATGGCCCTGCTGGCGGCGGGCGAGCGGGACTCCAAGGCCGTCGAGCGCGGCATCGGGTGGCTCGCCGCCACCCAGCGGGAGGACGGATCCTGGGACGAGCCGTACTTCACCGGCACCGGCTTCCCCTGGGACTTCTCCATCAACTACCACCTGTACCGGCAGGTGTTCCCGCTCACCGCGCTCGGCCGGTACGTCCACGGCGAGCCCTTCGCCAAGGCGCCCCGCACGGTCCAGGCGTTCGCCGAGTCGCTGTCCGAGGCGAAGGGGAGCTGATGAGCGCCCAGCCCGGACCGGCCCCGCTGCTGATCGCCTGCGCGCTCGGCATCGAGCACCTCGCCCTGCGCGCCGGCGACCGCGGCGGGGCAGGGGGGCCGGTCACGGTCCTGCGCACCGGCATGGGACCGAAGGCGGCCGAACGCTCCGTCGTCCGGGTCCTGGCCGGCCCGGGGTTCGGCGACGCCGCCGTGCTGGCCACGGGCTTCTGCGCGGGACTCGCCCCCGGGATGCACCCCGGCGACCTGGTCGTCGCCGAGGAGACCCGGGACCCGCGGGGCACGGTCGGGTGCGCCGGCACCGACCGGCTCGTCAAGGAACTGGTGCGCGCCGTGCCCGGGCGCACCGTACACACCGGGCCGCTGACCGGCTCGGACCACGTCGTGCGCGGTCCCGAGCGCGCCGACCTGCTCGCGACCGGCGCGATCGCCGTCGACATGGAGTCCGCCGCCACGCTCCTGAGCGCCGTCCGCGCGGGCCCGCGCCCCGTTGCGGCCGTCCGGGTGGTCGTGGACGCTCCCGAACACGAACTCGTCCGGATCGGCACCGTGCGCGGTGGAATATCGGCTTTCCGCGTCCTTCGGTCCGTACTTCCCGCGTTTTTCGAATGGCACCGTTCTTTGCCGCTCCCCAGGAGGTGAGCCCAGATGGCCATGCCGCTGCGTCAGTCCATCAAGGTCGCTACATACTTGGCCGAACAGAAGCTCCGGCGGCGGGACAAGTTCCCGCTGATCGTGGAGCTGGAGCCGTTGTTCGCCTGCAATCTCAAATGCGAGGGATGCGGCAAGATCCAGCACCCGGCCGGTGTGCTCAAGCAGCGCATGCCGGTCGCGCAGGCGGTGGGGGCGGTGCTCGAATCCGGGGCGCCGATGGTCTCCATCGCCGGCGGCGAGCCGCTGATGCACCCGCAGATCGACGAGATCGTCCGCCAGCTGGTGGCCAAGCGGAAGTACGTCTTCCTGTGCACCAACGCCCTGCTCATGCGCAAGAAGATGGACAAGTTCACGCCCTCGCCGTACTTCGCGTTCGCGGTGCACATCGACGGGCTGCGCGAGCGGCACGACGAGTCCGTGGCGAAGGAGGGGGTGTTCGACGAGGCCGTCGAGGCCATCAAGGAGGCCAAGCGGCGCGGCTTCCGGGTCACCACCAACTCGACCTTCTTCAACACCGACACCCCGCAGACCATCGTCGAGGTGCTCAACTTCCTCAACGACGACCTCCAGGTCGACGAGATGATGATCTCGCCCGCCTACGCCTATGAAAAGGCGCCCGACCAGGAGCACTTCCTGGGCGTGGAGCAGACCCGCGAGCTGTTCAAGAAGGCCTTCTCGGGCGGCAACCGGGCCCGCTGGCGGCTCAACCACTCCCCGCTGTTCCTCGACTTCCTCGAGGGCAAGGTCGACTTCCCCTGCACCGCCTGGGCGATCCCGAACTACTCCCTCTTCGGCTGGCAGCGTCCCTGCTACCTGATGAGCGACGGGTACGTCCCCACGTACCGGGAGCTGATCGAGGACACCGACTGGGACAAGTACGGCCGCGGCAAGGACCCGCGCTGCGCCAACTGCATGGCGCACTGCGGCTACGAGCCCACCGCCGTCCTGGCCACCATGGGCTCGCTCAAGGAGTCCCTGCGGGCCATGCGGGAGACGGTCTCCGGGAACCGGGACTGAGGGCGTGACCGCCGTCTCCCTGGGCGTCCCCGGGGTACCGGTCCGGCCGATCGCCGAGCGGCGCGAGTCGCGGCGGATCCAGGTCGGGCCGGTGGCGGTCGGGGGCGGGGCCCCGGTGTCGGTGCAGTCCATGACGACGACCCGTACGTCCGACATCGGTGCGACGCTGCAGCAGATCGCCGAGCTGACGGCGGCCGGCTGCCAGATCGTGCGTGTGGCGTGTCCCACGCAGGACGACGCCGACGCCCTGCCGGTGATCGCGAAGAAGTCGCGGATCCCGGTGATCGCCGACATCCACTTCCAGCCGAAGTACGTCTTCGCCGCCATCGAGGCGGGCTGTGCCGCGGTCCGTGTGAACCCGGGCAACATCAAGCAGTTCGACGACAAGGTCAAGGAGATCGCCCGGGCGGCGAAGGACCACGGCACCCCGATCCGCATCGGCGTGAACGCGGGCTCCCTGGACCGGCGCCTGCTGCAGAAGTACGGCAGGGCGACCCCCGAGGCGCTCGCCGAGTCCGCCCTGTGGGAGGCGTCCCTCTTCGAGGAGCACGACTTCCGCGACATCAAGATCTCGGTCAAGCACAACGACCCGGTCGTCATGGTCGAGGCCTACCGGCAGCTCGCCGCCCAGTGCGACTACCCGCTGCACCTCGGCGTCACCGAGGCAGGCCCCGCCTTCCAGGGCACCATCAAGTCCGCCGTCGCCTTCGGCGCCCTGCTCTCCCAGGGCATCGGCGACACCATCCGCGTCTCCCTGTCCGCGCCGCCGGTCGAGGAGATCAAGGTCGGCATCCAGATCCTGGAGTCGCTGAACCTGCGACAGCGCGGCCTGGAGATCGTCTCCTGCCCCTCCTGCGGCCGCGCCCAGGTCGACGTCTACAAGCTCGCCGAGGAGGTCACCGCCGGCCTGACCGGCATGGACGTCCCGCTGCGCGTCGCCGTCATGGGCTGCGTGGTCAACGGGCCCGGCGAGGCCCGCGAGGCCGACCTCGGCGTCGCCTCCGGCAACGGCAAGGGCCAGATCTTCGTCAAGGGCGAGGTCATCAAGACCGTCCCCGAGTCCAGGATCGTGGAGACCCTCATCGAAGAGGCCATGAAGCTCGCCGAGCAGATGGAGAAGGACGGCGCGTCGGGGGAGCCGGCCGTCACCGTGAACTGAACAGCACGGACCGAAGGGGGCTTGAGCGTGACGATTCTGGAGAGCATCCGGGGGCCACGCGACCTGAGAACGCTGTCCAAGGCGCAACTCGGCGAACTGTCGGACGAAATACGTGATTTCCTGGTGCAGGCGGTCGCCCGTACCGGCGGACACCTCGGACCCAATCTCGGCGTGGTGGAACTCACCGTCGCCCTGCACCGGGTCTTCGAGTCACCGGCCGACCGCATCCTGTGGGACACCGGCCACCAGAGCTACGTGCACAAGCTCCTGACCGGCCGTCAGGACTTCTCCAAGCTGCGCGGCAAGGGCGGGCTCTCCGGCTATCCCTCGCGCGAGGAGTCCGAGCACGACGTCATCGAGAACAGCCACGCCTCCACGGCGCTCGGCTGGGCCGACGGCCTCGCCAAGGCCCGCCAGGTGCGGGGGGAGCGGGGCCACGTCGTCGCCGTCACCGGCGACGGCGCGCTCACCGGCGGCATGGCCTGGGAGGCGCTGAACAACATCGCGGCCGCCAGGGACCGGCCGCTGATCATCGTCGTCAACGACAACGAACGCTCGTACGCGCCGACCATCGGCGGCCTCGCCGACCACCTGGCGACGCTGCGCACGACCGACGGCTACGAGCGGGTGCTGGCCTGGGGCAAGGAGGCGCTCCAGCGCACACCCGTGGTCGGCGACATCCTGTACGAGGCCCTGCACGGCGCCAAGAAGGGCTTCAAGGACGCCTTCGCGCCGCAGGGGCTCTTCGAGGACCTCGGACTGAAGTACCTGGGCCCGATCGACGGGCACGACATCGGTGCCGTCGAATCGGCGTTGCGGCGCGCGAAGCGCTTCCACGGCCCGGTGCTGGTGCACTGCCTCACCGAGAAGGGCCGCGGCTACGAGCCCGCCCTGCGCGACGAGGCGGACCACTTCCACACGGTCGGTGTGATGGACCCGCTGACCTGCGCACCGCTCAGCCCCTCGGACGGGCCGTCCTGGACCGCCGTGTTCGGCGAGGAGATGGCGCGGATCGGCGAGGAGCGCGACGACGTCGTGGCCATCACCGCGGCCATGCTGCACCCGGTCGGGCTGGGGCCCTTCGCCGAGCGGTTCCCCGACCGGGTCTGGGACGTCGGCATCGCCGAGCAGCACGCGGCCGTGTCCGCCGCCGGACTCGCGACGGGCGGACTCCACCCGGTCGTCGCCGTCTACGCCACCTTCCTCAACCGCGCCTTCGACCAGCTCCTGATGGACGTGGCCCTGCACCGCTGCGGCGTCACCTTCGTGCTGGACCGGGCGGGCGTCACCGGTGTCGACGGCGCCTCGCACAACGGCATGTGGGACATGTCCGTCCTCCAGGTCGTCCCGGGCCTGCGCATCGCCGCGCCGCGCGACGCCGAACAGCTGCGCGTCCAGCTGCGCGAGGCGGTCGCCGTCGACGACGCGCCGACGCTGCTGCGCTTCCCGAAGGAGTCCGTCGGGCCCGCCCTCCCGGCCGTTGACCGGGTCGGCGGCATGGACGTCCTGCACGCCGCCGGCCGGCCCGAGGTGCTGCTGGTCGCCGTCGGTGTGATGGCGCCCGTGTGCCTGCGGGCGGCCGAGCTGCTGGAGGGCCGCGGCATCGGCTGCACCGTCGTCGACCCGCGCTGGGTCAAGCCCGTCGATCCGGCGCTGCCGCCCCTGGCCGCCCGGCACCGCCTGGTGGCCGTCGTCGAGGACAACAGCCGTGCCGCCGGGGTCGGCTCCGCGGTGGCGCTGGCCCTCGGCGACGCCGAAGTCGACGTACCCGTACGGCGGTTCGGCATCCCGGACCAGTTCCTCGCGCACGCCAAGCGCGCCGAGGTGCTCGCCGACATCGGTCTCACCCCGGTCGAGATCGCCAGCCGGATCAGCGCGAGCCTGGCCGTGAGGGAAGCGGCCGGGGACGAGGGAACCGTCATGCCTGGGCAAGGAGAGAGCTGAATGACCAAGGAGTTCGATCTCGGCGCGCTGCTGGCCGAGCGTGGCGCCGAGCGGTACGAGCTGCACGCGAAGCACCTCAACCACCAGTTGCCGCGCATGCTGCGCACCATCGGCTTCGACAAGGTCTACGAGCGGGCCGAGGGCGCGCACTTCTGGGACACGGACGGCAACGACTACCTGGACATGCTGGCCGGGTTCGCCGTCATGGGCCTGGGCCGTCACCACCCCGTCGTCCGCAAGGCGCTGCACGACGTCCTCGACGCCTCGCTGGCCGACCTGACCCGGTTCGACTGTCCGCCGCTGCCCGGGCTGCTGGCCGAGCGGCTGCTCTCCTACAGCCCCCACCTGGACCGCGTCTTCTTCGGCAACAGCGGTACGGAGGCCGTGGAGACCGCGCTGAAGTTCGCCCGGTACGCGACCGGCCGGCACAGGATCCTGTACTGCTCGCACGCCTTCCACGGGCTGACCACCGGCTCGCTGTCGGTGAACGGCGAGGCCTGCTTCCGGGACGGCTTCGCACCGCTGCTGCCCGACACCGCCGTACCGCTCGGCGACCTGGACGCCCTGGCCCGCGAGCTGGGCCGGGGCGACGTGGCCGCGCTGATCGTCGAGCCCATCCAGGGCAAGGGCGTCCACGAGGCCCCACCCGGCTACCTGCGCGCCGCACAGGAGCTGCTGCACCGGCACAAGGCGCTGCTCATCGCCGACGAGGTGCAGACCGGACTGGGCCGGACCGGCGCGTTCTACGCCTACCAGCACGAGGAGGGCGTCGAGCCCGACCTGGTGTGCGTCGCGAAGGCGCTGTCCGGCGGGTACGTGCCGGTGGGGGCCACGCTGGGCAAGGACTGGATCTTCCAGAAGGTGTACTCCTCGATGGACCGGGTGCAGGTCCACTCGGCGAGCTTCGGCTCCAACGCGCAGGCCATGGCCGCCGGGCTCGCGGTGCTGTCGGTGATGGAGAACGAGGAGATCGTGGCGAACGCCGCCGCCGTGGGTGAGCGGCTCAAGTCCCGCCTGACGGAGCTGGTGGACCGCTACGAGCTGCTCGCCGACGTCCGGGGCCGGGGGCTGATGATCGGCATCGAGTTCGGCCGGCCGAAGTCGCTGCGGCTGCGCAGCCGCTGGACGATGCTGCAGGCCGCACGGAAGGGGCTCTTCGCCCAGATGGTGGTGGTGCCGCTGCTGCACCGCCACCGGATCCTGACGCAGGTGTCCGGCGATCATCTCGAGGTGATCAAGCTGATCCCGCCGCTGATCATCGACGCGTCGGACGCGGACCGGTTCGTCGACGCCTTCACCGACGTGATGGAGGACGCCCACCACGGCGGGCTGATGTGGGACTTCGGGAAGACTCTGGTCAGGCAGGCGGTGGCGAACCGCTAGCCGGCGGAGGCCGGCCGTCCCTTTGCCTGTGAGGCAATAAAATTGCCTTGCAGGCAAAATCGGGGCTGAATGGAGACATGACCTCCTCGAACGACCCGTCGGGGGAGCCGGCGGACGCCGTGTCCTCCGTGGTCGCCCCGCAGCTGCGCGCCCTGCGGCACCGTGCTGCTCTCACCCTGGAGGCGGCGGCCCGCGCCGCGGGGCTGTCGCCCGCGCACCTCTCCCGGCTGGAGACCGGGCAGCGTCAGCCCTCGCTGCCGATGCTGCTCTCGCTCGCCCGTATTTATGGTACGACCGTCTCGGAGCTGCTCGGCGAGACGGCCGCGGACCGGGACGCCGTCGTGCGGGCCGGGGACATGGAGCCGACCGCCGCGGGCGGCTGGACGTACTGGCAGGCCGGCGGTTCCGGCCGCGGGATGCAGGCCCTGCGCGTCCGTGTGCCGCACGGCTCCCAGGGCGACATCGTGCGCGTGCACCCCGGCGAGGAGTGGCTCCACGTCCTGCGGGGCCGGCTGCGGCTGCGCCTCGGGGACGCCGTTCACCTGCTCGGCCCGGGCGACAGCGCCCACTTCGACTCCCTGACCCCGCACCGGATCGCCGCCCAGGACGCCGACGGGCTCGAACTCCTCTTCGTCCACACCCTGCTGCAGAGCCCCACGGCGGCGCTGTGCCTGGGGCCCGTCACCACACCGACCCGTCACACCGCAGGAGAGATGCCATGAGCACGATCCAGGACAAGCTCCCGCGCGCCCTGTGGGTGCGACTCCTCATCTACATCGCCCTCGGGCACGTCGTCGCGGGCTTCCTCTTCCTGCTCTTCGAGGTCGGCGCCAAGTAGCCGGCCGGACCGTGAGCGGGCGGCTCAGTCCACCATCCGCTCGCGCAGCCGCTCCCGGATCTCCGGGGTGACGCGCAGCCCCTTCTCCAGGTAGGCGTCGACCCCGCCCCAGGTCGCCTCGACGGTCTCGAAGGCCGCGGAGAGGTATTCGGCGCGCGCGTCGAACAGAGGGCTGAGCAACTCCATGACCTCGGGGGAGTAGGCCGAGGCGGCGGATCCGCTGCGGCGCACCTTGTAGCGGCGGTGCGTCGCGTTCGACTTCAGGTAGTCCTCCACGATGGCGTCGCGCCGCACGCCCAGGGCGAGCAGGGTGATCGCGATCGACAGGCCCGCGCGGTCCTTGCCGGCCGCGCAGTGCATCAGCGCGGGGACGCTGTCCTCCGCGAGCGCGTGCAGCACCCGGGAGTGCTCCGCGGTGCGCTCCTTGATGATCGTGCGGTAGGAGGCGATCATCCGGTTCACCGCCCGGCCGTCCGCCAGGATCTCGCGGAGCTGGTCGAGGTCGCCGTCGCGGACCATCCTCCAGAACTCGGCGCCGTCGGCCGGGTCGCTCAGCGGCAGGTTCACATTGCGCACGCCCGGCAGCTCGACGTCGGGTCCCTCGAGCTTGTGGTCGGCGGCGTTGCGGAAGTCGAAGATCGTGTGCAGCCCCAGTGAGGCGAGGAACGCGGCGTCCTCCCCGGTGGCGTGCGCGAGGTGGCCGCTGCGGAACAGCACGCCCTGACGCACGCGGCGCCCGTCCTCGGTCGGCAGTCCGCCCACGTCCCGGAAGTTGCGCACGCCGGCCAGCTCGGGTTCGGTCGACGGGACCTGCTGCGTCACGGGGGCTCCTCCCACTCCGCCCCGCCGGCACTGCTCGCCGACGGGCGCCCAGCCGACGATACGGCATCCCTTGCCTGCGGCAACGAGCCGTTCGCGGGGCAGCCGGCAGGTCCGACTAAGGGGCATCCGGGGCTTCTGCCCGAATCAGCCTTTTAATCCGAACTCGTAGGCAAGTAAGGGATGCTGGGACATCTCCCGTGAGCAGCGTCATAGCGGTGACCGTGCGTGGCTCGTCATGTCCACGTAATGTGCGTGCGTTTCAAGCCTCTTCGCGGAGAAGGGCGCTCGCGGAATCGACGGAGTGTGACCGCCCGTCCCCGCAAAGGATCAAGCGAAACACCCGTCCGCGGAATCACTCGCTTGTCCGTTCGCATCCCGGTCGCTTACGTTCACCACCGATCCGGACGGACGCCTAATCCTGCCGCCGACCGGAGCCCGCATCCATCCACCACCCGTACACGGCAGGAGCGGGGGACCCACAGGTACAACGCCTGTTCCGGTTCCCGGAACGGCTCGGGGTAAAGCCGCGTCACGACGCGGCCGGGCATCTCCAGCCCGCACCCGACAGCTCACCTCGCAGGCGCCGGAGAGGAATTCGCCATGCCCGCGAAGGGTAAGCACCGCCGTACCAAGGCCCAGCGCCTCACCCGCACCATCGCCGTCGCCGGAACCGGTGGCGCCGCGCTCGCGCTCCCGCTGATGGGTGCCGCCGCCGCCAACGCCGCTCCCGCGCACTCCGTCGCCGGACAGTCCGTCCAGTCCGTCGCGGCCGGTGCGCAGAAGTCGGCCGACAAGGGCTCGGCCTCGCACACCTACGTCGTCAAGAGCGGCGACTACCTGTCGAAGATCGCCAACGAGCAGCACGTCGACGGCGGCTGGAAGAAGCTGTACGCGGACAACCGCGAGGCCGTCGGCTCCGACCCGTCGCTCATCCACCCGGGTCTCAAGCTGTCGATCGGCCAGAAGGCCGCGGCCGGCTCCGCCAAGTCCTCCCCGGCTCCGGAGAAGGCCGCCGAGAAGCCGGCCAAGACCGAGAAGTCCGCCGCGCAGTCCGCCGAGAAGTCGGACACCGCGAAGACCTCCGCCTCGAAGTCCTCGGGCACGAGCACCCAGTCCGCCGGCACCACCAGCGGCTACACCGCCCCCGTGGCCGGCGCCGGCGTCGGCACCCCGTACCACCAGTCCGGCAGCATGTGGTCCAGCGGCTACCACACCGGCACCGACTTCGTCGTCCCGACCGGCACCTCCCTGAAGGCCGTCGGCGCGGGCACCGTCGTCTCCGCCGGCCCCGGCGGCGCGTACGGCAACCAGGTCGTCATCAAGCTCGCCGACGGCTACTACGCCCAGTACGCCCACCTGTCCTCGATCTCCGTCTCCGCCGGTCAGTCCGTGACCGTCGGCCAGCAGATCGGTCTCTCCGGTGCCACCGGCAACGTGACCGGACCGCACCTGCACTTCGAGATCCGCACCACGCCGGACTACGGTTCCGACGTGGACCCGGTCGCCTACCTGCGTTCGCACGGCGTCTCCCTCTGACGACGTCTCCCGCGCCACCGAAGGCCGGACCCCGATCCCCGGGTCCGGCCTTCGGTGCGTCCGCCACCGGGCCCCGCTTATTCCTGAGTTGGCGAACACTTTAGGAGTGGCCTTTCTCACCGCCCGTCAACCCCTGCCTACGGTCGCGTAGGTCACACTCCACGGTGAATCATGGACCGACGTGGCAGACGATTCGAAGAGTGACAGCAGAGCAGTGATCGGGTCGTACGTGGCGGTGGGGGACAGCTTCACCGAGGGCGTCGGCGACCCCGGCCCCGACGGGTCGTTCGTCGGCTGGGCCGACCGGTTCGCCGTACTGCTCGCCGACCGGCGCCCCGAGGGCGACTTCACGTACACGAACCTGGCCGTACGCGGCAGGCTGCTCGACCAGATCGTGGCGGAGCAGGTACCCCGGGCCGTCGAACTCGCGCCGGACCTGGTCTCGTTCTGTGCCGGCGGCAACGACATCATCCGGCCCGGCACCGACCCGGACGAGGTGGCCGAACGGTTCGAGCGGGCCGTGGCCGCGCTGGCCGCCACGGCCGGCACGGTGCTGGTGACCACCGGCTTCGACACCCGGGGGATACCCGTCCTCAAGCACCTGCGCGGCAAGATCGCCACCTACAACGGGCATGTGCGGGCGATCGCCGACCGCTACGGCTGCCCGGTGCTCGACCTGTGGTCGCTGCGGAGCGTCCAGGACCGCAGGGCCTGGGACAGCGACCGGCTGCACCTGTCGGCCGAGGGGCACACCCGCGTGGCGCTGCGCGCCGGCCAGGTCCTCGGCCTGGCCGTCCCGGCCGACCCGGACCAGCCCTGGCCGCCCCTGCCGCCGCGCGGCACCCTCCACATCCGGCGGGACGACGTGCACTGGGCGCGGGAGTACCTGGTGCCGTGGATCGGGCGCCGGCTGCGCGGCCGGTCCTCGGGGGACCACGTGATCGCCAAGGGGACGCTGACGGCGGACGACATCAGGCTGCGGATCGCCTCGGTGGCGTGAGGGCGGCCCCGGCGGCGCCGGCGGGAGGCCCTGCCGCCCAGCGGAAGTCGCCCGGCGGCTCCGGCGGGGCCCTTCGCCCCGCGGGAGGGGCCGGGCGGCCAAGCCGACCCACCGGGGCACGCGCTCAGCGCCGGGGCGTGGTCAACGCTCCCCGTTCGAGGCCGAGTTCCCGGGCGAGTGCCCCGTCCACCCACTCCAGCGCACGGGCCCGGGACACCGCGCCCGTGTACGACGTCAGCTGCACGGCCAGCCCGTCCAGCAGCGCCGTCAGCCGCAGGGCGGCGCCGTCGGGGTCCGGGCAGGGGAACTCCCCGGCGGCCACACCCTCCGCGATGACCTCGGCGATGGCCGCCTTCCACTGCCGGTCCAGCTCCCGCGCCACCTCCCGCAGCGCAGGCTCGCGCAGCGAGACCGCCCAGCCCTCGATCCACAGTCGCCAGCCCTTGGCCTGGCCGGTCGGGGCGTACCACCGCACGGCCGCGCGCAGCCGGCGCAGCGCCGACGTGCGGCGGCCGAGCAGCTTGCGCAGGCGGGCCAGGTCCTCCTCGGCGGCGCGGGCGAACGCGGCGGCTACCAGCTTCTCCTTCGTCGAGAAGTGATACAGCACCAGCGCGCTGCTCACCCCGAGCGCCGCGGCCACGTCGGCGATCCGCAACGCCGCCACGCCCCGCGCCGATATCTGCTCGATGGCCGCGCGCAGCAGCTCCTCGCGCCGCTCCGCCACACTCAACCGGACTCTCGCCACGCCCGTCACCCTATACAGGCGCCCGCACGTGCCACGACGGCCACCTGCGGCCCCGCCGGCTCAGTCCGCCGTGGCGGTGGCCGCGCCCGTGCGCCCCGTGCCGGGCAGGTCGCAGGAGTCCTTGAAGCCCTGGCTGGTGAGGCCGAGAGCGGCGTTGATGCGGGACCGCAGGTTCTCGACGGCGACCATGGCCGTCAGCTCCACGAACGCCGGCTCGCCCAGCCGGGTCCGCAGCCGCTCGGCGAGACCGTCGTCGACGGCGGGCGGCGTCGCCGTCACCGCCTCGGCGTACTCCATGACGTCGCGCTCCAGCGGCGTGTAGGCGTCGCTCTCCCGCCAGAGCGGCACGTCGTGGAGCTTGCGCCGGTCCATGCCGCGCCCGGCGCTCTCCCAGTATCCGAAGTCCATGCACCAGGAGCAGCCGATCGAGGCCGCCGAGGCCATCACCGCGAGCGCCTTCAGATCGGCGTCCAGCCTGTTCCAGCGGGCCACGGACTGCTCGAACCGCAGGTCGCTCCAGAGCACGCGCGGGTTGTGCGCGAGGGCCTTGCCCGGGTCGAGGACCTTGCCGTAGGTGCGCCGGGAGTACCACTCCATGACGCGGAAGAAGAGGGTGCGGGGCGGGGTGAGGGATACGCGGGCCATGGGGGGCCACCTTCCTGTCCGTCGGCCGTGCCGATCCGTTCCCGGCGC
This sequence comes from Streptomyces sp. 63XJN7_1_ISO-PGPR-S23-121, assembly GCF_056173025.1. NCBI lineage: Bacteria > Bacillati > Actinomycetota > Actinomycetes > Kitasatosporales > Streptomycetaceae > Streptomyces > Streptomyces sp. 63XJN7_1_ISO-PGPR-S23-121. The sequence goes on from NZ_CM149653.1 coordinate 2,919,735, forward strand.
TCCGTGGGGAGCGCCCTCACCGGTACGACGAGTGGAGGGAACCCGGATGTGACATCCGTCGTTCGACGTGACGTCGGACAGGACGACAATGAGAGCCTGACCCACTCCACCAGGAGGTACCGTGGCCGCCCCCCGTTCCCCCCGTACCGGGCTCCGCGTGCCGCGGCCCGCCGCCTTCGGCGTCGACCCGGGCGGTGCGCGCATGGCGCGTATCCGCAGATCGCCGCACTTCCGCGACGGAGTGTTCCAGAACCCCGGCGGCCCCGCCCGGACCCGCCCCTCCGGTTCGGCCCGCGAATTCGCCCGCGTCTACTTCGACCGGGAGTCGCGGCTCGGCCGTGCCCCGCGAGGCACGGTTCCGGTGCACGCCACCACGCTCGCCGACCTCGCCCGGCCGCCCGCCACCGGGCTGCGGCTGACCTGGACGGGGCACTCCAGCGTGCTCGCCGAGATCGACGGACAGCGGGTGCTCTTCGACCCCGTCTGGGGCGAGCGCTGCTCCCCCTTCCCCTTCGTCGGCCCCAAGCGGCTGCACCCGGCCCCGGTGCCCCTGGCGTCCCTGGGCCCGGTCGACGTCGTCGTGATCTCCCACGATCACTACGACCATCTGGACCTGCCCACGATCAAGGCGCTGGCCGGCACGGACACCCTGTTCGCCGTGCCGCTCGGCGTCGGCGCCCACCTCGAGCACTGGGGCGTGCCCGCCGACCGGCTGCGGGAGCTGGACTGGCACGAGTCGACGCGCGTCGGCGGCCTCACCCTGACCGCCACCCCGGCCCGCCACTTCTGCGGACGCGGGCTGGGCAACACCCAGCACACCCTCTGGGCGTCCTGGGTCGTCGCCGGTGAGGAGCACCGCGTCTTCCACAGCGGGGACACCGGCTACTTCGACGGCTTCCGCGACATCGGCGCCGCCCACGGCCCCTTCGACGCCACGATGATCCAGATCGGGGCGTACGCCGAGTTCTGGCCGGACATCCACATGACGCCCGAGGAGGGCATACGCGCCCACCTGGACCTCCAGGGACGCGCTCCGGGCGGGGTGCTGCTGCCGATCCACTGGGGGACCTTCAACCTGGCCCCGCACGCCTGGGCCGAACCGGGGGAGTGGACGAAGGACGCGGCCGAGGAGGCCGGCCAGGCGGTGGCGCTCCCGCGGCCGGGCGAGCCGTTCGAGCCGGCGGGGAAGCTGCCGGTGGAGCCGTGGTGGCGGGCGGTCTCCGGTCCGATCGCGCACCCGTGGCGGCGTCCGCAGGGCGCTCAGCGGGCGGCCGAGACGAGCAGGGGTGATCTCGACCTCGCGGGGGAGCGGTGACGTCGGTCGGGGACGAGCTGGGGGAGATGGTTCAGATGTTGAAGCGCCTTCCGGCTGAGGTGCTGGATCGTTTGCTGTTGGACTTTGGTCTCACCGTGGAGTGGAAGTTCTCCGTCCGTGCCGAGCACCTTTTGCGCGGCACGTGTCCTGTGCCGCCCGAGATGGCTGCCCGGGCCGCCCCACAGGAGTCTCTGGCCCTCACCTTCCTGCGCGGGCGCCGCCGTATCGGTGTCCTTGACGGGCAGAAGGGCGCCAGGCTCCGGACGACCGGTGGGGACCTGGCCATGCCAATTGATCGCGAGCATAGGCGATCTGTGAGGAGCCCAGTGCACCCGCTGGCGGACCACCGGCACGAACGCGTTCGGGTGGTTCGGCGCTCCCGCTCAGCTCCAGCGTCCCACCCGCACAGGAGTTCTGCTGCATGACCTGTTCTCGCTCGTCGGCTTCCTCGCACTTGCTGCGGTCTGCAGGAACCGTTCAGCCATGCCCGTAGGGACGACTCGTGCGGCGGCAGTAGATCGAGTCCCAATGCCGTGGTCGCAGTGTGGAGTTCTTGATCCGGCGACACGATCGTCAGCAGTTCGCCGATTTCCTGAGCCGTCTGCGCACGGTCCCCCGGATCGGTTCCACCGACTTACTCGTCGAGGGCCTCTTCGCGGGAAGTGAGGGGGAGCCCGGCCGAACCCCGCGTCGCCGAATCCGCCTCATCGCGCGTCCACGGATTCCTCGGCTGCGTCACGGGCTCCGTACGGACGTGCCCCGCCTGTCGGCGGCGCCGGGGTAGGGCATGCGCACGCACTCGGGCGACGGGTGCGCGACGGCGCTGCGACGAGAAACGACGATCCGGCCAGTTCGCGGCTTGTTCCAGGCTGAGTACGGCTACTCAGACTTCTTGATGCCGGATACGGGTGGGGCCGGTGGTGACGGCACGTTAGCTTTCACTTCGTCCACACACCATTGCCGGTGAACGGGGGCCGTTCGGCCGGTGGTGGGTCCAGGAAGTCGGGGAGGGGCCACGCATGGCGTGGGAAGAGTGGGAGCGGCTCAAGGCCGCGGCGGCTGAGCGTCAGCCCGCGCACATGCAGCTCAACCAGTTGCCGGCCGACCAGGGAGGAACGGGCGGCGGTACCTATGGTCCTCCGTCGGGCAGGTTGCGGTCGGACAAAGCCGCGTGGTCCAGGGCGGGGGAGGGGCTCGGCGAGGTGCAGACCAACCTCGGCAAGGCGTTGACGAAGCTGGGGGATTCCCAGACCGGTCTCGACGAGGGTTCCGCGTTTCTGACCGCCGCGGCGCAGAAGGGGGTCTTCGACTCGTGGGAGCGCCGGGTGAAGGACATCGACGAGTGGTGCGAGGGTCTCGCCGGTGTTCTGGAGAAGACGGGGAACGACCAGCTGAGGACGGACCAGGCGATCGAGGCCGAGATCGCCGCGCTGAGTGTCGGTTCCAAGGACGCGTCCGCCGACCACGGCAAGGGCCGGTGATCGGTCGTGGACATCAAGACCCTCAAGGCGCTCAAGCCGGCCGAGTACGCGGAAGCCGCGGACGGATACCGCGCGGTGAGCGATACAGCCGACGCGTCCAGGGAGCGCATCGGCAAGCAGATCACCAAGGCCATGGACGCGGCCAACGAGGGAAAGGCCGCTGACGCGGCGCAGAAGCAGCTGAAGAAGCTCGCGGAGAACCTTCACTACACCCAGGTCGAGTGCGGCCTGGTCAGCGGGTCGCTCAACGGCTTCTCCGCCGAGATCGCCTCACCTCGGCGCCGCCTGATCGAGGCGTTGGACGATGCGGCGGCTCTGGGATACCCGGTCAGCCCGGCTGGAGACGTCACCTTTCCTGCAGGCGGCGAGAACGAGGCAACCGGAGGCGAGGTCCCGGGCGGCACGGCCGTCGGCAACAACGGCATGCTGAGTCCCGACAACAGAGCCCTGTACGGCCCTGGCCCCAACGGACTGTATTCACCGGATGCGAGAACCAGCGGCATCGACATCCACCACGGCAACCCGCACTTCGCGAAGGCCCAGGACATCGCCGACCGCATCGCCCACGCCCTGCGGGAAGCCACGGAGATCGACGAGCGGTACAGCGAGGCGCTCGGCAAACTCAAGGCGGCGCCAGGGCTGAACGTCAACACGAAGACGTGGGCGGACGTGGCCTACGACGTAGACGCTGTCAGCTCGGCCGCGCGCGATTACCTACAGGACACCGTCCCTTTCGACAAGACCCCCGCCGACCGAAAAGAGTGGTGGGACACCCTCACCGACGAACAGCGCGAAGAATACAAGATCGCATTCCCTGAGACCATCGGAAGCCTGGACGGAATTCCGGCCGCGGTGCGTGATGAAGTGAACCGCGAGAATCTGCATGTACTCATCGCCAAACTGGAAGGGCAGCACGACGAGACTTCCAAGGCGCAACTGGAGGGCATGAAAGGAATTCAGGAGAAGCTGGCCAGCCCCAGTCAGCCACCCATGCTTCTGCTCGGCATCGGGGACGAAGGAAATGGTCGTGCGATCGTAAGCTACGGGAACCCGGACACTTCGAGGAACGTATCCGCTTACGCTCCGGGACTAGGGACAGCGCTTGACGGCGACTTCGCGGACGACACGGTCCGGCGAGCATTTCAGACCGCAAAAGGGGCATACAAGTACGACCACTCCACCGCTTCCATCGTCTGGTTGGGTTATGACGCTCCCGGTTTCACCGAAGTGACGTCCACAACTCTCGCCGACAGGGGCGCTCCCGCATACCGAAGCTTCATGGAAGGCATACAGGCCACCAACGAGAACGCCGATCCGCACGTCACGGCCATTGGCCATTCCTATGGCTCACTCTTGGTGGGAACGGCGGCAAGAGAGGAGGGCGGTATACCCGGAGTCGACGACATCGTACTCCTGGGCAGCCCCGGCACCGGTGCGCAGACCGCCGACGAACTCAACGTCGGGAAAGGTCATGTATTCGCCGCATCAGCCGGAAATGATCCAGTTTCCTGGCTCCCGGCCCCCAGCAGCCTTATCGGCCCCGCACCTGCCATTGTCAACGCACTGGACGGCGAACGCTGGTTCGGCAGGGACCCCGTCAGCGAGAGTTTTGGCGCCACGCGCATACAATCGGGCGACGGCCCACTGCCTCTTTGGCTCTCCGGTGAGGGCCCGACCCCGGCCCACTCGGGGTACTTCGATTCCGAGAGAAATCCGTCCGCTGCAAACAATATCGCCAAGATTGTCTCCGGAAGAGCAGATCTAGTCACGACAGAAGAGTCACGATGAAAAGGTTTCCCATCGGAGTGATCGGAATTTCACTCGCGCTCCTCACCGTCGTCGGTTGCGGCGGTGACCATGGGCGTTCGGAAGACGCACGGAAGGGTTCGAATGTGAACATGCAGGAGGCGGCGGACAAGGCCGATGCGCTTGTTTACGAAACTCTCTCGACAGTGAAGCCTCCCATCGAGTGGACTCACGACGTGTCGGATCACGGCAGCTGTGGTGGACAGGCGACCGGGCTGGGGGACGTTACGCGCCGCGCGGTTGTCATGACAAAAGTTTCGAAAGAGAGGAGGGGTGCCCTGCTCGGCATCATCGAGCGTCATTGGAAGAAGAACGGAAACAAAATCACCGACGTCAACCCTAGTGTCGAATTCCCGGAAATTTACGCCGAAAGCGGTGACGGACTGCTCCGCATGAGCTTGGTGGTCGGCGGGGAGGGACAGTTCTTTCTGGACGTCCAAACCTCCTGCGTCAAGGAGTCCAGCGTGGCCCCACCGGCGACGAAAGTGAACGGCCGCAGTTACTACGGTGAGCCGATTCCGAGGCCCAACACGGAAGACGCCTTCTGGTCGTCCAGTGAACCCCTCCCGCCGACGTCTTCGGGCTGAAAAACCAGCCCGCCTTCTGAAGCAGGGTCCTTGGTGGCCGCGGATCCAGGCCGCGAGCTCGCTGCCGCTGACCGCGCCGGGCGGCAGACTCGTGACCAGGTGGATCCGCTCGATCGTCAGCTTGCCCGTGCCCAGATCGCGTCTCCAGCGCACGACTTGGAGGGCCTGGCGGGCGTGCGGGTAGTCGATGTGGGCGAAGGCGACGGTCTTCAGGCGGCGGAGGCGCTCATTACGGTTGAGCCGCTGTGGGCTGAAAGAACCGGGACCTTCAACCTGGCCCCGCACGCCTGGGCCGAACCGGGGGAGTGGACGAAGGACGCGGCCGAGGAGGCCGGCCAGGCGGTGGCGCTCCCGCGGCCGGGCGAGCCGTTCGAGCCGGCGGGGAAGCTGCCGGTGGAGCCGTGGTGGCGGACGGTCTCCGGCCCGATCGCGCACCCGTGGCGGCGTCCGCGACCTGACGGAGCCCTACGAGGCGGTGTCGGGCTCGATCATGCCCATACACAGTCGGACGTTCAGTTCGGGTGACCCTTCCACGGTGAAGTAGTGGTCCCGCTTGTTGTGCGGGAATCGCTCGCAGTCGTCGGAGGCGCTCCGGCCCTCGATACGGCCGACGACCATGAGGCCGGAGGGCCGGCACCGCTCCACGGCCCACGCCGTCCCCGCGGGTCCGCTGCCGACGCAATCGCCGCGGTCCGCGTTGTACGCGGCGCCGTCGCTGTGGCGGTAGCCAGACAGACGGTCACGTCGGGATCGCCGACGGAGTAGCGCCACTCGACGTGGTCGACGTAGTCGCACACGCTGCGGTCGGTGGTGTTGCCGAAAGCGCGCAGGACCTCGAAGACGCCACCCTCGCCGCACTTGGCCGGCTCGAGGTCCATGTCCTGCATGGTTCCGCTGTTGCGGAAGCAGTCGCCTCGGGATACGCCGGCCAAGGCGTGGCCGGGTTCGGTCGATCCGCTGGACGGACCGGCCTGGGGCGTCTTCCCGGCGGGTGTGCCGCCCCCGTCGGTCAGCGCGATCCTGCCCCACAAGGCACCGAGTACCGCGACCGCCGCCAGGGCGAGGACGGCCGGCCGCGTACGCCGTGAACGGGGGGGCCGTGCAACCGGTTCCGGCTCCGGACTGTTCGCCGCTCCCGTCGTGAAGATCCTGGTCGGGTCGAGGTCGTGTGGCCCGGGGAGGACGACGGTGGGGTCGATGTCGGTGTAGCGGCGCAGTTCGGTGTGCTGTCGCCGGGTGAGCGTGTGGACGGCTTCGGGCCACAGGGATGGGATCGGGGGCGGCGTGCCGAGGGTGGCCAGGAGGGTCTGTGCGTCGGGCCGTTGGGTTGGGTCGGGGAGCAGGCAGGGTTCGATGATGTGGCGCAGTGCGGTGGGGATGGGGTCCAGGTCCGCGGTGGCCATCATGACGTTGTAGCGGGTCTGTTCGCCGGTCGTGCCCTGGAAGGGGTTGCGGCCGGTGGCTGCTGTCGCGAGCAGGGTTCCCAGGGAGAAGATGTCGCTGGCGGGGGTGAGGTCGGACAGGCCCATGGCCTGTTCGGGGGACATGAATGCCGGGTTGCCGATGGCCACGCCGGTGCCGGTCACGGTGACGAGTTGGGTCTGGTCGGGTGTGCCGGCTGTAGGGCCGGCTGATCTGGCGATGCCGAAGTCGATCACGACGGGTCCGTCGTCGGCCAGGAGGACGTTGGCGGTCGACAGGTCGCGGTGGATGAACTGGGCGGTGTGGATGTCGCGCAGTGCGGTGGCGAGTCCTGCCGCGAGGTGCAGCACGGTGTTCTCCGGCAGGGCCGTCGTCTCGGTCAGGGCGCGGTGGAGGGTGGGTCCGTGGTGGAACTCGTAGGCCAGCCAGGGGACTCCGGCGTCGGCGTCGGCGTCGACCACTCGGGCGGTGCGGGGGCTGCGGACTCTTTGTGCGGCGAGGGCCTCGCGGCGCAGTCGTTCGCGGAAGGTGTTGTCGTAGGCGGCGAAGGTGTCGCGTACGAGTTTGACCGCGACGAGGCCGCCTGCCGGATCGGAGGCCAGCAGCACCCGGCCCATGCCTCCCTCGCCCAGCACCGCGCGGGTCCGGTACGGTCCCACCGTGCGCGGATCGGACGGCGCCAGGTCCCACACAGACGGCCTCTCCCTGAAGAAGGTGGTGCGCCTTGACTTCGCTCCTGAGAATCGCGGCCGGTTTTCCTGTGACCGGGAGTGTGCGTCACTGTAGTGGACGACGGTCGGGACTCGTCGAGGTTCCGGCAAGGTCGCCGACGAGGTGGGCGGGCCGAACGAGCATCCGCCCGAAGGCAGGACACGAGCGGCCCGGCGAGTCGTCGCCGGGCCGCTCTCCTGTGCGGAACCGCCCGGCCCGCGAAGCCTCTGTCACCCCCATTGCCCGCGGTGACTCCGGGAGAAGCTGTCCGCGGCCCTGCGGGCCATCTGTCGCTGATGCCGGCGGAGCAGCGGGCGGCCATCGACGAGGCGTCCGCGGTGGCCCGCGAGCACGTCGGGTACCGCGAGCGTGGCCGGACGCCGCCCGCCGAGCTGGAGGGGCGCTACGCCGGAGCCCGCCGGGACGTCCTGTCGCCGCTGCTGGCCGCCGGCGGCCTGGACCGGGTCACGTGGGCGGCCAGCGCGCCGGCGCCCATGCCGGTCGACGGGGCCAGCCGCACCGCGCACTCCCGGGCGGCCGCCGGCACGTCGAACGAGGTCACCCATGGTGACCGAATTTGATCGAATCGGACCGGCGTCGGCGCTTCGGGAACGACTCCTTCACCGGCTTATCGGTCTGTCGTACGACGCCTCATACCAGAGCGGGACCTTGTCCGTGGGACTTCCGCAACTGCCCACCGCACGTGACGCACAGGCGACTACTGTCAGTGTCCGTCGGGCGGCGTAGGGCCGGATCCCCTGCCCGTCCGGACGACACCGCGACGGCGCACGCCCGCATGGCGTGGCGTGCCCGCGTGGCGCCGCCGTCACGGCGGGCACCCCGGCCCGACGGACCAACGGACCAGTACGAGGACCCCGATGTCTCACCTCCGCGCCCCCGCCGCGCGAGCAGACCGCCGTGAGGGCGGGCGGCACGGCCGGCCGGCCCCACGCACCGCCCCCGCACTGCACGAGACCCACCTACGGCCCCAGCTCCTGCGTCTCGCCGTGCTGCCGCCCGTGGCGGTCGCCCTCAGCGCCTGTGCCGCCGTGCTGTTCACCGTCCGCTCCACCGGCGCACGGCCCGGTCCCGTCCTGTGGGCCGTGCTCGCCGGAGCGGTCTCGGTCGCGCTGGCGGCCGTCGTCATCGCCGCCGTCGCCGCCGGCCGGGCCGCCCGGTCCGTGCACGAGCGCGTCGGCGCGCTGCGCCGCAGCACCGCACGCGGGGAAGCCGATCTGCGCGCCGCGGTCGAGGCGTTGCGCCGCGGCGAGACCCCGCCCCGGCGCAAGCCGCGCGGCGGGCCGCCGGACGACGCCGACGACTTCGAGCTGCTCGCCGCCGACCTCTCCCGCGCCCACGACGGCGCCGTCACCGCCGTCGTCCGGGCCGCCCAGCTCTCCAGCCAGGCCGGCAGCGAACAGAAGCTGGAGGTATTCGTCAACCTCGCCCGGCGCCTGCAGTCCCTGGTGCACCGCGAGATCTCCCTCCTGGACGAGCTGGAGAACGAGATCGAGGATCCCGACCTGCTCAAGGGCCTCTTCCGCGTCGACCACCTCGCCACCCGCATCCGCCGCCACGCCGAGAACCTCGCCGTGCTCGGCGGCGCCGTCTCCCGCCGGCAGTGGAGCAATCCGGTCGACATGACCGAGGTGCTCCGTTCCGCCATCGCCGAGGTCGAGCAGTACTCCCGGGTCCGGCTGGTCCCGCCGATCGACGGCACCCTGCGCGGCCACGCCGTCGCCGACGTCATCCACCTGCTGGCCGAACTCGTCGAGAACGCCACCCTGTTCTCCGGCCCGCAGACCCAGGTACTGATGCGGGCCAGCCTCGTCACGTCGGGCCTCGCGGTGGAGGTCGAGGACCGCGGACTCGGCATGCCCGTCACCGAGCAGAGCCGGATGAACGCCCTGCTCGCCGACCCCGACCAGGTCAACGTCGCCCGCCTGCTGGCGGACGGCCGCATCGGGCTGCACGTGGTCTCGCAGCTCGCGAAGCGGCACGGCATCACCGTCCGCCTCCAGACCAACATCTACGGCGGGGTCCAGGCCGTACTGGTCGTCCCGCAGGCCCTGTTGGGCACGGAGCCGGGCAGCCCGGACGCCGACGCCGGGGGCCGGCCGCAGGAGGCCACGGGGTCCGTGCCGGCGCTCGTCCCGCCGCAGCAGCCACGCACACCGGCCGCCGCGCTGCCACCCACGCCCGCCGGGCCCGTGTCCGGGACGCCGGTCTCCGACGGCCTGGTCTCAGGGACGCCGGTGTCCGCGGGACCCGTGTCCGGGGTGCCCGTCTCCGTCGCGCCAGCGTCGGGGGTGCCCGCTTCGGCTTCTCCCGGCACCGGGGCGCCGCTAGCCGAGGGGTCCGTGTCCGGGGCTCCGTTCTCCGTCGCGCCTGCGTCCGGGGCGTCCGCTGCCGTCCTGTCCGGCACCGGGGCGCCGGTGACCCCGGGGTTCGGGTCCGGGGTGCCCGGTCCCCCCGGACCCGCGCCCGCCGCACCCGGTTCCAGCTCCCCCGCCCCCGGCGTTCCGGTGCCCGCCGGCGCCCGGGCGGCCCGCGTCGCGGAGGGCGGGGAACCCGCGCCGCTGCCCGTGCGCGGCGCGCGTGAGGACCGGGCCAACCCGGCCGCCGCAGTGCCGGGCGTCCGGCCCGGCGACCGGGACGCCCTCGCGGAGCACGCGGCCGCCCCGCCCGTCCCGCGGCACAGTGCCGTGCGCGGCACCATGGACAAGCCCCGGCTGCCCCGCCGCCGCGCCCACGAGCACATCGCGCCGCAGCTGCGCGGCGGCCCCGCGCCGCGCCCGGAGCCCGGCCCGGACCGAATCGTCGGCCACGACCCCGGCCTGATGGCGGCCTTCCAGCGCGGCGTCGGTCTCGCCGAGACCCAACAACGCCTGGAACAGACCCCCTTGGAGACGGCCCGCCCGGAACCGCCCCTCACCGCGCGGGCCGCCCTCGACGCGTCCTCCAGGGAGCCGGCCCGCACCGCGTACCCCGAGGCGCCCCGCCTGCCCGCGCCCCGCGCCGACCGCACCGCCCCGCAGGACGGGAGCGCCCCGGCCGGATGACCGCACCCCCGCCCACCCCCACGACCAGCGCTCCCACAGACCTTCGTACCCCAAGGAGTCGATCCACCATGGCGAGCGACGCGCCGACCGGCCAGGTATCCGATCTCGACTGGCTGATGAGCGGCCTCGTGCAGCGCGTACCCCACACGACCAGCGCGGTGCTCCTGTCCTGCGACGGACTGGTGAAGTCCGTCCACGGCCTCGACGCGGACAGCGCCGACCACATGGCGGCCCTGGCCTCCGGCCTGTACTCCCTGGGCCGCAGCGCCGGCGTCAGGTTCGGCGACGGCGGGGACGTACGGCAGGTCGTCGTCGAACTCGACTCGACCCTGCTCTTCGTCTCCACCGCCGGCTCCGGCACCTGCCTCGCCGTGCTGGCCGGCCGCGAGGCCGACGCGGCCGTGCTCGGCTACGAGATGGCGATGCTGGTCAAGAGCGTCCGCCCCTACCTGGTCACCGCACCCCGGCAGCACGCCGTGGAACCCCCGGCGATGAGGCCTTGAGGGTGGCCACGGCCGGCGACGGGCCCTGGCTCGACGACGCGGCCGGACGTCTGGTCCGCCCCTTCACCGTCAGCAACGGCCGTACCCGGCCCACCGTCGCACTGGACCTGATGTCCCAGGTGATGGCCACGGGGTCGACCCCCCTCGGCTACCTCGGACCCGAACACGCGCAAGCACTCGACCTGTGCCGGGCGCCCCTCCCGGTCGCCGAGCTCGCCGCTCACCTGAGGCTGCCGGTCGCGGTCACCAAGGTGCTGCTGTCGGACCTCGTCGACTGCGGCGCGCTGACCACCAAACCCCCCGCCTCGTTCCACCACGACCCCACGGACCGGGCCCTTCTGGAGGCAGTGCTCGATGGACTACGACGACAGCTCTGACCACGGCCACGACACCAACCTGTTCCCCACCGCGCTGAAGATCCTCGTCGCGGGCGGATTCGGTGTCGGCAAGACGACTTTCGTCGGCGCGGTCAGCGAGATCGCACCGCTGAGCACGGAGGAACTGCTCACCACCGTCAGTGCGGCGACCGACAGCCTCGACGGCATCGAGAACAAGCTCGAGACGACCGTGGCCATGGACTTCGGCCGCATCACCCTCGACCCGCAGCACGTGCTGTACCTGTTCGGGACCCCCGGCCAGGAACGGTTCTGGTTCATGTGGGACGAACTGTGCGAGGGAGCGCTCGGGGCGGTGATCATCGCCGACACCCGCCGCCTGGACGAGTCCTTCGCCGCCGTCGACTTCTTCGAGGAGCGCGGCCTCGGCTTCGTCGTCGCGATCAACGAGTTCGACGGCGGCCACCGCTACGACCCCGAGGAGGTGCGCGCGGCCATGGACCTCCACCCGGAGATCCCCGTCGTGCGCTGCGACGCCCGGATCTCCAGCTCCGGCGTGCAGACGCTGCTCACCCTCGTACGCCACCTCATCGCCCACACACCGGCCCCCGCGACGGGGTACGTCCACAGCGACGGAGCCCGCCCATGAGCTACGACCCGCCGCGCCCGGTCGGGCGCCTGCTGCTCACGCCCGAGGACCGGGAGGCCCCGGCCCGGGTGCGACGGCTGCGCCGGCTCGGTCTGGCGGAGCGTCCGGATCCGGCCCTCGACGCCTTCGCGGCCCATCTCGCCGGGCTCGTCGAGGCGCCGTACGCCATGGTCAACTTCCTGGTCGAGGGCGGGCAGTTCTTCGCGGGCCTGCGCGTGCCCGAGGTCCCGCCGGTGACGCGCGCGGACGGCACCCGTGCCGAGTTCGGCCGCGTCCAGCCCCGCGACCACGGCTTCTGCCCGCACGTGGTGGTCCGGCGCAAGGCGCTGGTCCTGGAGGACGTGCGCGACTACCCGCGCTTCGCGGGCAACGCCGTCGTCGACGGGTTCGGCATCCACGCCTACCTCGGCGCGCCGCTCATCGACAGCACCGGGACGGTGCTGGGCACGGTGTCCGCCGCCGACGTGCGGCCCCGCACCTGGGGGAGGGCGGGCCTGGAGACCGTCAAGTCGTCGGCGGCCGACCTCGTACGGCGCATCGAACGCAGCGCCGAGGACGGGCTGCCCCTGTGAGCGGTCGCCGGGTGTGAAGGAAAGCTGCGGCCGGGCTTAAGAAAGGCTCGATGGACCCGGGGCGGTCCCGTACGGCAGATTGCTGTGCGATTCCACTTCCGTCCCCGGACACGGGCCGCTTCGGCATGCCCGGCGCCGGGGACCACACCCGTCAGGAGCCGTAGCGTTGAAGGCGCTGGTCAAGGAGAAGGCGGAGCCCGGGCTCCGGCTCGCGGACATCCCCGAGCCCGCCGTGGGACCCGGTGACGTGCTCATCAAGGTGCTGCGCACTGGTATCTGCGGCACCGACCTGCACATCCGGGCCTGGGACGGCTGGGCGCAGCAGGCCATCCGCACCCCGCTCGTCGTCGGGCACGAGTTCGTCGGCGAGGTCGTCGAGACCGGGCGGGACGTCACCGACATCAAGGCCGGCGACCGGGTCAGCGGCGAAGGACACCTCGTGTGCGGCAAGTGCCGCAACTGCCTGGCCGGACGGCGCCACCTGTGCCGCGCCACGGTCGGCCTCGGCGTCGGCAGGGACGGGGCGTTCGCCGAGTACGTCGCCCTGCCCGCCACCAACGTCTGGGTGCACCGCGTCCCCGTCGACCTCGACGTCGCCGCGATCTTCGACCCGTTCGGCAACGCCGTGCACACCGCGCTGTCCTTCCCGCTGGTCGGCGAGGACGTCCTCATCACCGGCGCCGGGCCGATCGGCCTGATGGCCGCCGCTGTGGCCCGGCACGCGGGCGCCCGCAACGTCGTGGTCACCGACGTGAGCGACGAACGCCTGGACCTCGCCCGCAAGGTCGGCGCCAGCCTCGCCCTGAACGTTTCCAGGGCCACGATCGCCGACGGCCAGCGCGAACTGGGGCTGCGCGAGGGCTTCGACATCGGCCTGGAGATGTCCGGCCGCCCCGAGGCGATGCGCGACATGATCGCCAACATGACCCACGGCGGCCGGATCGCGATGCTCGGCCTGCCCGCCGAGGAGTTCCCCGTCGACTGGGCGCGGATCGTCACCTCGATGATCACCATCAAGGGCATCTACGGCCGCGAGATGTTCGAGACCTGGTACGCCATGTCGGTGCTGCTCGAGGGGGGCCTCGACCTCGCCCCCGTGATCACCGGCCGCTACAGCCACCGCGACTTCGAGGCGGCCTTCGCCGACGCCGCGAGCGGCAAGGGCGGCAAGGTCATCCTCGACTGGACCGCGTAAGTCATCTGCCTTTCCTAGGAGCTTCCGAGATGTTCGACTCCGTGCGCGACGACCTGCGCGCCACCCTCGACGAGATCCGCGCCGCCGGCCTGCACAAGCCCGAGCGCGTGATCGGCACCCCGCAGTCCGCGACCGTGAACGTCACCGCCGGCGGCCGCCCCGGCGAGGTCCTCAACTTCTGCGCCAACAACTACCTCGGCCTCGCCGACCACCCCGAGGTCGTCGCCGCCGCCCACGAGGCGCTGGACCGCTGGGGCTACGGCATGGCCTCCGTCCGCTTCATCTGCGGCACCCAGGAGGTACACAAGGAGCTGGAGGCCCGGCTCTCGGCCTTCCTCGGCCAGGAGGACACGATCCTCTACTCCTCCTGCTTCGACGCCAACGGCGGCGTCTTCGAGACCCTCCTCGGCCCCGAGGACGCGGTGATCTCCGACGCCCTGAACCACGCCTCGATCATCGACGGCATCCGCCTCAGCAAGGCCGGGCGCTTCCGCTACGCCAACCGCGACATGGCCGACCTGGAGACCCAGCTCAAGGCCGCCGGCGACGCCCGCCGCAAGCTGATCGTCACCGACGGCGTCTTCTCCATGGACGGCTACGTCGCCCCGCTGCGCGAGATCTGCGACCTCGCCGACCGCTACGACGCCATGGTCATGGTCGACGACTCGCACGCCGTCGGCTTCGTCGGCCCCGGCGGACGCGGCACCCCCGAGCTGCACGGCGTGATGGACCGCGTCGACATCATCACCGGCACCCTCGGCAAGGCCCTGGGCGGCGCCTCCGGCGGTTACGTCGCCGCCCGCGCCGAGATCGTCGCCCTGCTGCGGCAGCGGTCCCGGCCGTACCTCTTCTCCAACACGCTGGCCCCGGTGATCGCCGCCGCCTCCCTCAAGGTGATCGACCTGCTGGAGTCGGCCGACGACCTGCGCGTCCGCCTCGCCGAGAACACGTCCCTGTTCCGCCGCCGGATGACCGAGGAGGGCTTCGACATCCTGCCCGGCGACCACGCCATCGCGCCGGTGATGATCGGCGACGCCTCGAAGGCGGGCCGGATGGCCGAGCTGCTGCTGGAGCGCGGGGTGTACGTGATCGGCTTCTCCTACCCGGTGGTCCCGCAGGGCCGGGCCCGCATCCGCGTGCAGCTGTCCGCCGCCCACTCCACCGAGGACGTCGACCGCGCGGTGGACGCCTTCGTGGCGGCGCGGGAGGCGCTGGACGCCTGACGCCGTCCGGCCCGGTGCGCCGGGCCTGAGAGAATCGGTGCCGTGATCGAAGCGCGGCGGCTGCACATCCTCCGAGCGGTGGCGGACCACCGCACCGTGACGGCGGCTGCCGCCGCGCTGTACCTGACCCCGTCGGCGGTCTCCCAGCAGCTGACCGCCCTGGAGCAGGAGACCGGGCACCGCCTGGTCGAGCGCGGTGCCAAGGGCGTACGGCTGACCCCGGCCGGCGAGATCCTGCTCAGCCACACCAACGCCGTCCTCGCCCAGCTCGAGCGGGCCGAGGCCGAGCTCGCCGCGTACGGCTCGGGCGAGGCCGGCACGGTCACGGTCGCCGCCTTCGCGACCGGCATCACCCTGGTCGTGGCCCCCGCGCTGGCCCGGCTCGCCGACGCGGCACCCGGCATACGCATCCGCGTGCGGGACGCCGAGGGCGACGCCAGCCTGCCGATGGTCCTGGACCGGCAGGTCGACGTGGCCGTCGCCGTCGAGTACCGCGGGGCGCCGTCCGCCGACGACCCGCGGCTGACCCACGTCCCGCTGTACGCGGAGCCCTTCGACGCCGTCGTCCCGGTCACCCACCGGCTCGCCGACGCCGCGGAGGTGCCGCTCGCGGAGCTGGCCAAGGACCCGTGGATCGGCCCCTACCCCGGCAACCCCTGCCACGACGTGGTGGTCCTGGCCTGCGAGACCGCCGGTTTCCAGCCCCGCCTCGAGCACTCCTCGGACGACTTCCGCGCGGTGGTGTCCCTCGCCGCGGCCGACGCGGGCGTGGCACTCGTCCCGCGCTCGGCGCTGCTCGGCATGGACCTGGCCGGAGTGGTGGTCCGCCCCGTCGACGGTGTCGCCCCCACCCGCCGGGTCTTCGCGGCCGTACGCCGGGGCGCCGAGGGGCATCCGCTGATCCGTCCGGTGCTGGACGCGCTCGAGGCGGTCGCCGAGCGGTAGGGGCGCCGCACGCCGCACGCCGCACGCCGCGGGCCCGGCCGACGACGGGAACCGGCCGCCCGCCCCGCGCAGTCTGGGCTGTCATGCGCGTGACGATGATCCTCCCGGCCCTGACCGAGGCGACGAGCCCGCTGTTCCGGCCCATCAAGTACTCGCTGTTCCCGCCGCTCGGCCTCGCCACCCTCGCCGGCTACCTGGATCCCGACGACGAGGTCACCCTCCACGACGAGCACGTGGAACGCCTGGACCCGGCGGCCATGGCCACCCCCGACCTGCTGGTGGTCCAGCCGTACATCACCTCGGCCCGGCGCAGCTACGAGATCGCCGACCACTTCCGGGCCCGCGGCGTCCACGTCGCCATGGGCGGCCTGCACGTCACCTCGCTGCCCGACGAGGCCGCGGCCCACGCCGACACGGTCTTCACCGGCCCCGGCGAGGACACCTGGCCGCTGTTCCTCAAGGACTTCCGCGACGGCGTACCGGCCCGCCGCTACGACTCCACCCGGCGGACCCTCGCCGGACTGCCGCCGGTGCGCCGCGACCTGATCAAGCGTGACCTATACCTCGTCCCCAACTCCCTCGTCGTCTCGCGCGGGTGCCCGCACCACTGCGACTTCTGCTACAAGGACGCCTTCTTCGAGGGCGGCAAGTCCTTCTACACGCAGGCCGTCGACGACGCCCTCGCCGAGATCGACCGCCTGCCCGGCCGCCACCTCTACTTCCTCGACGACCACCTCTTCGGCAACCCGCGCTTCGCCGAGGCGCTCTTCGACGGCATGAAGGGCATGGGCCGCCTGTGGCAGGCGGCCGGCACGGTCAACTCCGTGCTGAAGCCGGGTCTGCTGGAACGGGCGGCCGAGGCGGGCCTGCGCAGCCTCTTCGTAGGCTTCGAGACCGTCAACGACGCCAACCTCGCCGAACGCCGCAAGAACCAGAACATCGGCACGGACTACGGGGCGGCGGTACGGCGCCTGCACGACGCCGGGGTGATGGTCAACGCCAGCTTCGTCTTCGGGCTCGACCAGGACGGCCCGGACGTCTTCGACCGGACGGTGCGGTGGGCGGTCGAACAGGGCGTCGAGACGGCGACCTTCCACATCATGACGCCCTACCCGTCGACCGGACTGTGGCGGCAGCTGGAGGCCGAGGGCCGCGTCCTGCACCGCGACTGGGACCTGTACGACACCCGCCACGTCGTCCACCGGCCCCGGGGCATGACGGCCGGGCAGCTGGAGGACGGCTACTGGCGGGCCTACCGCGACTTCTACCGCTGGAGCAGCATCTGGCGGGGCTCGGCGGCCCAGCCCGGTGCGCACGAGCGGCTGCGGCACCTCGCGTACGCCGGGGGCTGGAAGAAGTTCGAGCCCGCCTGGGACCTGCTGATCCGGTCGAGACGGGTCGTGCGGGCCCTGCCCGTGCTGGAGCGCACTCTGAGCGCGTTCGGCGGGCGGTCCGGCGTCGCCGGCTGAGACGTATCCCCCGCCGCACGCGGGCCTGCGCGGCGAACTCGTCGAGGGACGGCTCACCGCCGGCGCCGACATCGCCTACGACCGGCCCCCCGTACCGGGCCTGGAACAGCACATCCGGGTCCTGGAAGGAGCGCTGGAGGTGACGGCGCAGGACGTCGCCCACGACCTCGGCACCGGCGACTGCCTGCGGCTGAGGGTGTGGGGGCCGACCCGGTTCCGATGCGCCGGCCCGCGGGACGCGCGTTACCTGCTGGCGGTGGTGCTGCCGTGACCGTGACCGTGTGGACGAGGGCCGTCCGACCGCGCTGCTGGGGGACCTGGCCGGGCTGCTGACCGACACCGTGGGCGGTGGCGCGTCGGTCGGATTCCTGGCGCCCCTGGCCCGCGACGAGGCCCTCGCCTGGTGGCGCGGGCGGGCCGCGGCCGTGGCCGCCGGCCGGCTCGTCGTGTGGGTGGCCCGCCATGGGGACCGGGTGACCGGGACCGTTGGCCTCGCCCTGCCCGACAAGCCCGACAGCCGCCACCGCGCCGAGCTGGTGAAACTCATGGTGTCCCGCGAGGCCCGCGGTCAGGGCCTCGGGCGCCGGCTGCTGGCCACTGCCGAGGAGGCCGCCGCCCGGACCGGCATCACCCTGCTTCACCTGGACCGACAGCCCCGCCGAGCACCTCTACCGCTCCGCCGGGTGGACGCGGGCCGGGACGATTCCCGACTACGCGGCGAGCCCGGACGGGATGCTGCGGCCGACGACCCTCTACTTCAAGCAGGTCGGAGCCCTCGCGTCCGGCGGGTGATTCCCCGTTCGTTGTCAGTGGCGGCGGCTACGGTGCCTGACATGCCGGACGCCGAAGACGTACGCCGTATCGCCCTGTCCCTGCCGGACACCACGGAGAAGACCGCCTGGAGCATGCCCACCTTCCGGGTCGCGGGCAAGATGTTCGCCACGCTGCCCGAGGACGAGACCTCCATGGCGGTGCGCTGCCCCAAGGAGGAGCGCGACGAACTGGTGCTGGCCGAACCGGAGAAGTTCTGGATCGCCGGTCACGAGGCCCAGTTCGCCTGGGTGCGGGCCCGCCTCGCCGCCCTCGACGGGGAGGACGAGCTGCGCGACATCCTCGCCGACTCCTGGCGGCAGGCCGCCCCGTCCCGGCTGCTGGAGGCGCATCCCCGCCTGGGACTCCCGACCGGGGGCTGAGAAGGCCCTCGGGCGTTGTCGGTGGCCCGTGGCATGATCCCGGGGACAAGCGTGGCAGCCGGGGCCGGAGGGGGGCTCCGGCTGCCAGGAGCACGGTGGGGACCACGGGCCGGGGACCGGCGCCCGCCCGGCGGGCGGCACAGGGCCGGTGGGTCCGGCCGGGGAGCACAGGAGCCGGCGGTGACCGGCCGGGAGGGGAGCGCGCGGGATGGCCGGGACGTCGTCGGAGTCCATGCACGAGGGGCCGGCCCAGCGCACGGCCGAACGCCCCTTCTGGTCACGGGACTTCGCCCTGTTCTTCGTCGCCCGGGCCGTCGCCCGGCTCGGCGACACCATGCTGCCCGTCGCCCTCGCCGCCGGCCTGCTCCAGCACGGGTACGGAGCGGGCGCCGTCGGCCTCGCCATGGCCGCGACGGCCGCGGCCTTCGCCGGACTCGTCGTCTTCGGCGGGGTGCTCGCCGACCGGTTCAGCACCCGCAGACTCATGATCGGCGCCGACCTGGTGCGCCTGGTCACCCAGGCCGTCACCGCCGTCCTCTTCTTCTCCGGCCACGTGGTCCTCTGGCAGATCTGCGTGATCGGCTTCCTCAACGGCGTCGCGGGTGCCGTGTTCCAGCCCGGCGTCGCCAGCACCGTGCCCCGGCTCGCCTCCGACATCCAGGGCGCCAACGGCGCCATACGCGTCGCCGAGTCGGCGGCCCAGCTCGCCGGCCCCGCCGCGGCCGGACTGCTCGTCGGCTTCGCCTCACCCGGCGGCGTCTTCGCCGCCCACGCCACCACCTACGCGGTCAGCGCCTTGTGCCTGCTGCTGCTCCGCCTGCCCCCGCTCCCACCCCGGGGCCGGGCCTCGGACGCCCCCCGGAGCCGCGCCACCGAGGCCTTCCGCGCCGACCTCGTCGAGGGATGGCGCGAGTTCCGGTCGCGGACCTGGCTGTGGGGCGTCATCGCGGTCTGGGGCGTCTACATGATCGCCGTCTGGGGCCCGACCGTGCCCCTGGTGGCGACCGAGGTCGTGCAGCGGCACGGCCCGCGCGTCTACGGACTGGTCAACTCGGCCCTGGGCGCCGGCACGGTCGTCGGCGGTCTCCTCGCGCTGCGGCTGCGCCCGCGCCGCATGCTCCGCGCGGGCGCGATCGCCCTCTTCGGCTTCGCCGCCTTCCCGGCGAGCGTCGGCGCCGGGCTGGGCGTACCGGCCATGGCCGCCGGAGCCGCCGTCGCCGGCGCGGGCATGTCCTTCTGGGGCGTCATGTGGGCGACCAGCGTGCAGACCCAGGTCCCGCCCGACGTCCTCAACCGCATCCACGCCTACGACGTCGCGGGCTCCCTCGCCATGATGCCCGTCGGCCAGGCCCTCGCGGGCCCCGCCGCCTCCGCCCTCGGCGCGGACCACGTCCTGCTCACCGCCGGCGCGGCGAGCTTCGTGGTCTGCACCGCCCTGCTCCTGATACCGGCGGTACGCGGCCTGGTGCGCGTCGACGCGAGCACGGCCGGTCCGGACCGGAGGACGCTGCCCGGACGGGCCCGCGCGGACCGGAGCTGACCTGCGGGTCCCCGCCCGGCCCGAAAAAGCGGTGCGCGACCACCGGTCCGAGTGCGGTATGGTTTTCCTGCGCGTTCGGCCAGGGGAAACCCCAGGTCACACGGGCAACGGGACGTGGCGCAGCTTGGTAGCGCACTTGACTGGGGGTCAAGGGGTCGCAGGTTCAAATCCTGTCGTCCCGACAGAGCGAAGGGTCTTCGCGGGCGAGAGCCCGCGGGACCCTTTGTCGGTTCCGGGCACGGACGAGGGACCCGCAGGCCGATGCCTGCCGGTCCCTCCCGCGGGGCCCGACGCCGTCAGATCACGCAGCCCACATGCGCCAGCGCCTGCTTCAGCAGCACCGCGTGCCCGCCGGGCATCTCGCTCTGCACCGCCGCGGACAAGGCCTCCTGCGGACTGAACCAGACCAGGTCCAGGGCGTCCTGCCGGGGCCGGCAGTCACCGGTCACCGGCACGACGTAGGCGAGGGAGACCGCGTGCTGCCGTGGGTCGTGATACGGGGTGACGCCGTGCGTCGGGAAGTACTCCGCCACCGTGAAGGGCTGGAGCGAGGACGGCACCCGGGGCAGCGCCACCGGGCCGAGGTCCTTCTCCAGATGGCGCAGCAGTGCGTCGCGGACCCGCTCGTGGTGCAGCACCCGGCCGGAGACCAGGGTCCGGCTGACCGTCCCGTCGGGCCCGATGCGCAGCAGCAGGCCCACGCTGGTGACTTCGCCGCTGTCGTCGACGCGCACGGGCACGGCCTCGACGTACAGGATCGGCATGCGTGCGCGCGCCATCTCGAGTTCGTCGGTCGTCAGCCAGCCCGGCGTGGTTTCGGTCATGTCAGACATCGCTTGATCATACTTTCAGCGTCTCGTGCTTCCTGGGCGCCGCTCCGGGACTGTGACCGTCCCCACGTCGCTCAGCCGTCGTCCGGAGGGGCGCCGGGCAGTCCGTACACCCGGCGCGCGTTGTCGCGTCCCGTCCACCGTGCGATGCGCAGCGCGTCCGGCAGGGCGAGTTCGTCCCCGTCCACCCGCTCCTGGAGCAGCCCGGCGAGTCCGCGACGGAAGGCCAGCGCCCCGAGGTGGTGGAACTCGGCCACTCCGTAGGCGTCGGAGCTGTACAGCAGCTTGCGGAAGGGCGTGATCTCCAGCGCCTCCGCCAGGATCGCCCCCGCCCGGGCGGGGCCGACGTGGTGCAGGGTGAGGCCCACGTCGAGGTACACCCGCTCGAAGACCGCCGACAGGTAGGCCGCCTGCCGCTGGTAGGGCCAGCAGTGCAGCAGCAGGACCGGGACCGTCCCGGCGGTCAGGTGCAGCCAGTCGGTCAGGTGGGTGGGGTCGGCGCGGTGCATGCGGATGTCGCTGTCGCCGAACCCGGTGTGCAGTTGCAGCGGACGCCCGAGCTCGACGGCGGTCCACAGCAGGTGCCGTACCAGTACCGGGTCGTCCAGCCGGCCGCCGCGCGCGAGCCAGGCCCGGGCGGCCCGCGTCACCTCCGCGGCCGACGGGCGGGCCGGATCGAGGTCGAAGCCGGTGCGATAGGCCGCCACCGACTTCACGCCCACCACGCCCGGCCGCCGCACGGCCTCCCGGGCGGCCGAGTGGAACGCCTCCGCGTACGCGTCCGGCTCCACACCCCCGGCCGCCACCGCCTCCGCCACGCCCTCCAGCCGGACCACCTCGTACGCGACCGCGTCCGCCGCCCCGGCCAGGCCGTCCGGCGTGGTCACGGGGTGCGGGGCGTACCCGGTGTCGACGCAGAACACGCCGGTGCCCGCGGCGCGCAGGAACCGCCGGTTCACCTCGGCGGCGCCCAGCTCGGACCGCCGGGCCAGATAGGCGTCCGGCGACGCGTGGCGCGGCAGGTCCAGCAGGGGTGCGCAGTGCCGGCGGACGGCGAGACCGGCGGGGCTGTCGAAGGACGAGAAGCCGGGCCATGCCTCGCCCTCGGTGAGGAGCGACTCGAAGCCCGCCCGGTCCAGATCGTCGGTGACGGCGCCGTGGCAGTGGTGATCGACCAGGTCGAGGGCGGCGAGGGTCTCGTGGACCGGGCCGGCCGCCACGTCAGTAGACCCAGCGGTAGGCCGCCGCCACCCGGTCGTCGTCCAGCCCGTCGACCGCCGCTATCTCGCCCCGCCGCACCGCGGTCACGGCGTCGGCCAGCACCGGCCCCAGCGCGTTCCGGAGCACGTCGTCCGCGCGGAACGCCTCGACCGACTCCGCGAGCGACACCGGCAGCCGGTGGACACCCCGGGCCGCGGCCTCGGCCGCGTCGAGCCGCGCCGGGTCACCGGTGATCTCCTCGGGCAGGGAGGCGGAGGACGCCATGCCGTGCAGTCCGGCGGCGAGCACGGACGCCAGGGCGAGGTACGGATTGGCGGCCAGGTCGACCGGCTTGACCTCCAGGTTCGCCGCCTCGTCGCGCACTCCGGCCGTGCCGGTCACCACGCGCAGGGCCGCCTCGCGGGTTTCCCGGCCCCAGGCGGTGAACACCCCGGCCCACTGGGAGGGCCTGAGCCGCAGATGACTGGCCGGGCTGGGCGCGGTCACCGCGGTGAGCGCGGGGAGGCGGGCCAGCACCCCGGCGACCAGCGACTCGGCGTCGGCCGTCATGCCGTACCGGCGCTCGCCGCCCGCGTGCAGGTTCCTCCCGTCCCGCCAGGCCGAGAGGTGGAGGTGACCGCCGCTGCCGACGCCCCGCGCCGACACCGCGGGGGAGAAGGAGACCCGCATCCCGTGCCGCTGGGCCACCGCCCGGATCGTCTGGCGCACCAGGACACTGCGGTCGGCCGCCGCCACCGGGTCGAGCGCGCCCACCGAGACCTCGAACTGCCCCGCCGCGTACTCGGGATGGAACTGCTCCACGTCCACGTCCTGCTCCGCCAGGGCGGCCAGCAGCTCCGCTGCGCAGTCGCTCAGCCCGACCTGCCGGGCCGCACCGTACGCCGGCCCCGTCACCGCGGGCACGAACGCGTCGTCGGGCACGTCTCCCCGGCCGAGGACCCACTCGATCTCGACGGCGGCCCGGAAGGTGACCCCGTGCCGTTCCGCGGCCTCGGCCACCGTCCGGCGCAGCACGGTCCGCCCGCAGGCCGGATGCGGCTCGCCCTCCTGCGTGATCCGGTCCACCGGTGCCCACGCCCAGCCGGGCTGCGCGGCGAGGACGGTCAGCCGGCCGAGGTCGGGGTAGAGGCGCAGGTCGCCGTCCGGGGAGCCGAGGACGTCCGTGGAGACGATCGTGTCGTTGGCGAGGAAGGTGTCGAACACCGGTGACATCCCGACGCCCCAGGCCGCGGCCGAGGCGAGCTTCGCCGTGGGCACGGTCTTGACCCTGCCGATCCCCGCGGTGTCGACGTACGCCAGGACGACGCCGTGGACGCCCTGCCTGGTCAGCTCGCCGCTCAGGGAGGCGGCCCGCTCGACGTCACCGGGACGACCGCCGGGGACGGGGCCGTCGGGCGTGGTCATGCGTCCTCCCCGGCGGTCCCGTCGGGGCCGGGCCACGGCGCGGACCGGGCGGTGCCCGCGTCCGCCGCGGCGGTGTCCCGCGTCGCGGATCCGCCCGCCGGGGTCCGGTTCTCGCTCACGTCTCGGCTCCTTCGCGTGTGCGCCGCCCGTCGCGGACCATTGTGCCGTCCGGTTAATCACCGTGTCCCGGGATCGGGCCAGGGCGCGCACGGCGACGCCCCGCGCCCGAGGACGCGGGGCGGCGGGTGCTGCGCGGCGCGGTCAGTCGAGGTTGCCGGGCTGCGGGGAGGGGGTCTTGCCCGCCAGGACGGCCTGCAGCCGTTCTGTGCCCTGCTGCGTCGCCGGTGACGGCACGACCACCGCCGTCCGGGTGACGGCGCGACCGCCGGCGCCCGAGCTCCGGCCGGTGCCCGGGAGCCGTGGACGTACGGCCTGTCGTCGGGGCGGTGGCGCGCGGCGCACCCGGTCAGCCGGCGCGGTCCAGGGTGTCCCGCACCGTGTCCTTGTCCAGGGCGGCGCGCACCAGGGCGGCGGCCAGGACGGCGGGTTCCGTGCCGCCGCCCAGCTCGAGCAGCCGTTCGGCGTCCTCGGGCAGGCCGAGGTGCCGTGCTCCCTGCAGGGCCTTGCGGTCGAGGTAGGGGGCCGTCTCCGGCCAGACCCGCTGGGCCTCGCGCAGGAAGATGTCCGCACCGGCCGGTCCCACGCCCGGGAACTCCTGGAGCAGGCCGCGCAGTTGCGTCACCGCGCCGTCCGCCTCCGTCCGGAGCCGGCGCAGATCCCCGCCCCAGCGCTCGATCAGCAGCCGGGCCCCGTCGCCGAGTTGCGTCGCGGTGCGCTCGTCGTAGCGCCGGTAGCCGCCCCGGCCGAGGGCGTCCACCCGCTCCTGCCACGGGGCGCCGGCCATGCGGCGCGGGTCGCCGAGCCCGGCCTCGTCGAGGGCCCGGGCGGTCGCCACCGCGACCGAGTTCCGGATGCGGGCGCTGAGCAGGTGGGCGAGCACCAGCAGCCGGTACAGCGGCTGCGGGGTGTCCTTCAGCCGGATGCCGGCCTCCTCGGCGTACGTCTGCCCGTGCGCGCCGACGAGTTCCCGTACGACGCGCTCGTCGCGGCCCGCCACTACGGCTTCAGCGGGTCGTGGCCGATCGTCATCAGCCGGTGCCTGAGCCGGGTGTCGTCGGACCGGGGCTCGTTCTCCAGGTCCGCCTGCGAGGTCACGGTGTCCACGACCTTGCGCATCGCGTGCAGGTCGTCCTCGGTCAGGTCCGTGCGCCGCTTCTGCAGGATCGCGAGGACGTGCCGTCCCAGGGGCGGGCCGGCGTCGTCCGGCAGCGGCTCCGTGACCTCGCCGGAGTCCCGTACCCGGAGCCAGTCGGCGAGCTCGGCGGACGTCATGTTCACCACGCGGTGGAAGTCCTCCCACAGCGCGTCGAGTTCGAGGGCGTCGGCCATGGTGCTTCTCTTTCGTCGTGTCCTTCGTCGTGCGGATGCGCGTACGCCGGGCGTCAGGGCAGTCCCGCGGCGCTCCTGCCGCCGCTCGTCGCGGGCGCCCGGGTGTCACGGAGCAGAGCGACGCGTTCCTCCTCGCAGGTGCCGCCCCACACGCCCGACGTCGGCCCCGTCTCCAGCGCCGACGCCAGGCACTGGGTGGTCACCGGGCACCGGGCGCAGACGCGCTTGGCGGCCGCGATGTCCCGCAGGGCCGGTCCGGTGGTGCCCACCGGGAAGAACAGTTCGGGGTCCTCATCCACGCAGGCGGCGTGGCGCGTCCACTCCATGGGGGCGCGGGTGCCCGTGGGGCACGGGGGCAAACGCCCCCGGCCGGTCAGCGGGCGAGCACGCCGTCCAGGAAGCGGGTGACGTCCGTGAACACCTCCGCCCGGTTCGTCTCGTTGAAGACCTCGTGCCGGGCGCCCGGGTAGATCCGCTCGGTGAGGTCGCCGCCGGCGAGCCGCTCGACGCCGACGCGGCTGCCGGGCAGCGGCACCAGCCGGTCGTCGTCGCCGTGCACCCACAGCAGCGGGAGCCGGCCGACGTCACCGCCCTTCGCGACGGTCTCCAGCGTCCGCACGAACGCCTCCAGCGTCGGCCGCTTCATCGGGCCGTGCCACACGAGCGGGTCCGCCGCGTACGCCGCGCCGACCGCCGGGTCCCGGGAGAGCGAGGACGGGCTGATCGGGGTGTCGGGGATCTCGTCCAGGGCGAGCAGGCGGCGCGGCAGCTCCCAGTCGCCGATGACCGGGCCGGACAGCACCAGCGCGGCGAGTCCGTCGGGGTGGCGCTGCGCGTAGCGGGAGGCGATCAGGCCGCCCATGGAGTGGCCGATCACCACGACCGGCAGGCCGGGATGCGCGGCCCGGGCGAGTTCCGCCACGGCGTCCACGTCGGTGACCACGTCCTCGAAGTCCTCGATCAGCACCCGCTCGCCGTCCGACGCGCCGTGCCCGAGGTGGTCGGGGGCGTAGACGGCGGCGCCGTGCGACGTCAGGACCCCGGCCACCTCCTCGTAGCGGCCCGAGTGCTCCCCGTAGCCGTGGATCAGCAGCACTACGTACCGGGGGCGCCCGGCGGGCCACTCGCGGACGGCGATCCGCCCCCGGGTTCCGGACAGGACGTGCTCGCGGGCCTCGGCCATGTCTCCTCCAGCTGCGTCGGTGCCGGTCACCCGGAGGATCTTCCCAGGGGGACGGCCGGAGGTCTATAGTCCAAAACTAGCAGTGCTAATTACGGCTGCGGGAATCAAGGAAGCAGGCTCGCGGAGGCCGGCCCGGCGGCACGCCGCCCGGCGGCCGAGCGACGACGGTCAGGAGTCACCTCGTGCGTCCCGTCCACTTCGCGGCCGCCCGCCGCACCCCGATCGGCAAGCTGCGCGGCGCCCTGTCCGCCGTACGGCCCGACGACCTCGCCGCCACCGTGATCCGAGGTCTGGTCGCGGGCGTGCCCGCGCTCGACCCCGCCCGCATCGACGACGTGTACTGGGGCGCCGCCAACCAGGCCGGCGAGGACAACCGCAACGTCGCCCGCATGGCCGCGCTGCTCGCGGGCCTGCCCGAGACCGTGCCCGGCGCCACGGTGAACCGGCTCTGCGCCTCCGGCCTCGAAGCCGTCACCGCCGCCGCCCGGACCATCGCCGCGGGCGAGGCCGACGTCGTGCTCGCGGGCGGCTCGGAGTCGATGAGTCGCGCGCCCTTCGTCCTGCCCCGCCCCGACGAGGCCCTGCCGCACCGCATCGAGACCGCCGACACCCGCCTCGGCTGGCGCCTGGTCAACCCGGCGATGAAGGACCTGCACGGACTGCTGGCCATGGGCGAGACGGCGGAGGAGGTCGCCGCGCGGTACGACGTCTCGCGCGAACGGCAGGACGAGTTCGCCCTGCGCAGCCACCGTCTGGCCGCCGAGGCCCGCAAGAACGGCCACTTCGACGCCGAGCTGCTCCCCGTCGAGCGGCCCGACGGCGTGGTCGTCGACGCCGACGAGTGCGTCCGCGAGGACACCTCCGTCGAGAAGCTGGCGCGCCTCAAGCCGGTCTTCCGCGCGGGCGGCACGGTCACCGCGGGCAACGCCTCCCCGATGAACGACGGCGCCGCGGGCCTCCTGCTGGTCAGCGAGGAGGCGCTGAACGACCTGGGCCTCGAGTCGCTCGGCCGCTACGTGGCCGGCGGTTCGGCGGGCGTCCACCCGGACGTCATGGGCATCGGCCCGGTCCCCGCCACCCGCAAGGTCCTCGCCCGCGCCGGCTGGAGCGTCGACGACATCGCGGAGGCCGAGTTCAACGAGGCGTTCGCCGCCCAGGCCCTCGCCTGCGTCGACCAGCTCGGCATCGACCCCGACCTGGTCAACCCCACCGGCGGCGCCATCGCGCTCGGCCACCCGCTCGGCTGCTCCGGCGCCCGCATCCTCACCACCCTGCTCCACCGCATGCGGCGCACCGGCACCGCCCGCGGACTCGCCACCATGTGCGTCGGCGTGGGGCAGGGCAGCGCGGTGCTGGTCGAACGGCCCTAGCCAGCCCACCACCCCTCTGCAGAGCCGCAGCAAGGAAACGGAGCAACACCCCATGGCAACCCTCTCCGTCGCCGCCATCCTCGCCGAGAACGCCCGGCGCCGTCCCGACAAGGAGGCGCTGGTCGAGGGCGACCTGCGCCTGACCTTCGCCGAGGTGTGGCGGCGGGCCCGCGCCCAGGCGGGGGCCCTGGTGGACCTCGGGGTGCGGCCGGGGGACCGGGTCGCCCTGATGGCACCGAACACCGCCGACTTCCCGCAGGCGTACTACGCGATCGCCGCGGCCGGCGCCGTCGTCGTCCCGGTGCACCTGCTGCTGTCCCCGCCGGAGGTGGGGCACGTCCTCACCGACAGCGGAGCGACCCTGCTGCTGGTGCATCCGGCGCAGGCGGAGACGGGAGCCGCCGCCGCGCGGGAGGCGGGGGTGCGGGTCGTCGTCCTGGGCGACGAACTGGGCAAGCTCGCCGCGGACGCCGAACCGCTGCCCTCGTACGTGACGCGGGACGCCGACGACCCGGCCGTCGTCTTCTACACGAGCGGCACCACCGGCGTGCCCAAGGGCGCGGTGCTCAGCCACTTCAACCTGGTGATGAACGCGACCGTCAACGCCTTCGACGCCAACGACATCCGCCCCGACGACATCGCGCTCGGCGCGCTGCCACTGTTCCACGCCTTCGGTCAGACCGTCTCCCTCAACTCCACCTGGCGGGCGGGGGCCACCCTGGTGCTGCTGCCGCGCTTCGACGCGGCGCGCGCGATCGAGCTGATGGTGCGGGAGAAGGTCAACACCTTCCACGGCGTGCCCACCATGTTCGTCGCCCTCGCCGCCGCGGCCGCCGGGGCCGACGCCCTGCCCGGCCTGCGGGTGTGCGTCTCCGGCGGCGCCTCACTGCCCGTCGCCGTGCTGGAGCGCTTCGAGGAGGCCTTCGGCGCCAGAATCCACGAGGGGTACGGGCTGTCCGAGACCTCGCCCGCGGCGGCCGTCAACCAGCCCGTGTTCGGCACCAGGCCCGGCACCATCGGCCACCCGCTGTGGGGCGTGGACGTGGAGATCGCCCGCGCCGAGACCGAGGACCGCGTGGAACTGCTGCCGCCCGGCGAGCTGGGCGAGGTCGTCGTGCGCGGCCACAACGTCTTCTCCGGCTACCTCGGCCGCCCCGAGGCCACCGCCGAGGCGCTCGTCGACGGCTGGTTCCGCACCGGGGACCTCGGCACCAAGGACGACGAGGGCTTCCTGCGGATCGTCGACCGCAAGAAGGACGTCGTCATCCGCGGCGGCTACAACGTCTATCCGCGCGAGGTCGAGGAGGTGCTCATGCGCCACCCCGGCATCGCCCAGGTCGCCGTCATCGGCCTGCCGGACGAGCTGCACGGCGAGGAGGTGTGCGCCGTGGTCGTCCCCGCGCCGGGCACGGCCCCCGACGGCGCCGCCATCACCGAGTGGTCGCGGCAGCACCTCGGCAGGTACAAGTACCCGCGCCGGGTCGAGTTCACGGACGAGCTGCCGCTGGGCCCGAGCATGAAGGTGCTGAAGCGCGAACTGCGGGCGCGGTACGCCGGCCGCACGTGACCGTCCGCCGAGACGGTCCTCCCGGGCACCGGCCGGGTGCGCATAGCATCGGTCTCCGCAATGGACACCATGACGCTCTGGCACCTCACCGGCTGGGAATTCGCCGCCCTCGCCTTCGCGGCCCTGCTCGTCGGCTTCTCCAAGACCGCCGTGAGCGGGGCCAACACGGTCAGTCTCGCGATCTTCGCCGCGGTCCTGCCGGCCAGGGCCTCCACCGGCGTCCTGCTGCCCGTCCTGATCGCCGGTGACGTCCTGGCCGTCCTCACCTACCGGCGGCACGCGCACTGGCCCACGCTGTGGCGGCTGTTCCCGGCGGTGGGGGTCGGCGTGGTCGTGGGCACCGTGTTCCTGGTGTGGGCCGACGACGCGGTCGTACGCACGTCGATCGGGGCGATCCTGCTGTTCATGGCCGGCATGACCGTGTGGCGCCGCCGGCGCAGCGACGCGGCCGGACAGCCGGACGCGATCACCTCCCGGGCCGGCCGGATCAAGGCCCGTTCGTACGGCGTCCTCGGCGGCTTCACCACCATGGTCGCCAACGCGGGCGGCCCGGTGATGTCGCTGTACCTGCTCTCCGCGGGCTTCCGCAAGCTGGGCTTCCTGGGCACCTCGGCCTTCTTCTTCCTGATCGTCAACGTCTCCAAGCTGCCCTTCAGCGCCGGCCTGGGCCTGATCGACGGCCGCTCGCTACTCCTCGACGCCGCGCTCGTGGTGTTCGTGGTGCCCGGCGCGTTCCTCGGGAAATGGGCCGTGAACAGGATCAACCAGCGTCTGTTCGAGCAACTGGTGATCGCGGCGACCCTCGTGGGCGGCCTGCAACTGCTCCTGCGCTGAGGTCCGTCGTCCGGATCAGGCCGGCTGGGAGGGACGGTGCGCCCTGGCCTACCCGAGCGGGGTGTGGTGCGTGCGGCCGCAAGGCAAACAAGGGTTGCCAGGGCGGAGCCCTGGCAACCGACGACAACGCGGCAGATGTGCGTGCCACACCCCGCGACGCCGGCATGATCCGGACGACGGACCTCAGGCGGTGCCGGCGGCGGCCTCGTCGAGCGCGGCGAGGGCGTCGGCGGCCTCGACCTGGCGCGGGCTCCGGAGGGCGGCGAGGGCGTCGCGGGCGGTGCGGAGCGTCTCCCTGGCGTCGGGGTGCCCCATGGCGCCGAGCACCTGGCCCAGGTCCAGCCGGGCCTGCTCCGTCCAGGCCGCCATCTTCGCGGCGTCGAAGGCGGCGAGGGCCTGCCGCAGCGGCGTTTCGGCCTCGTCCCAGCGTTCCAGGGCCGCCAGATCGTTGCCGATCTGCTGCCGGGCCACCGCCTGGTACACCGCGATCACCTCCTGCGTGCGGCCCGGGACCCCCGCCCGGCAGATCCGCTCGCTGCGGCGGTGGATCTCCAGGGCCTCCTCCACCTGGCCGGTGCTGCGCACGAGCACGCCGAGGGTGTTGAGGATCGACAGCTCGGCCAGCCTCCCCTGCGGGGACTCCTGCGAGGCAAGACGGCGGGCGGCCTCACGCAGCCGGCTCTGCGCCTCGTCCATGCGCCCCAGCCGGTGCAGCGCGCCCGCGCCGTAGCCCAGTGCCCACCCCTCCTGGAGCCCGTCCCCGCACTCGCGGGCCGCCGTGAGCGCGGCGTCCGCGCTCACCAGGGCGGCACGGGGGTCGTGCACGCAGAGGTTGTAGGCCCAGGCGAGGTAGTTGAGATGAGCGGCCTCCTCCCGCCTGCTGCCCAGCGCACGGGCGGAGCCGGACGAGCGCTGGAACACCTCCACCCACTGCTCCCAGTGCTGGTTCAGGTCGGAGAACCAGTGCATCGCCTCCGCCGTGTCCAGGACCTGCCGGTGGCGGCCCGTGTCGTGCGCCCGGCGCAGCGCGGCGAGCCATTGGGCCCGCTCGGCCTCCAGCCAGGCCCGCGCCTCCTCCCGGCCGGTGGGCGCCGTCTCCGGGTCCGGGTCGCCCTGCGGCGCGGCCCGTTCGTGGTCGACGTCGAAGTGCAGCGCGGCGGCGGTGGCCCGGCGCAGCATCCAGGACGCGGTCCGGTCGAGGGCGGCGTCGCGGCCCCCGGGGCCGTCCTCGGCCTCGACCTGTTCGGCCGCGTAGAGCCTGAGCAGGTCGTGGAAGCGGTACCGCTCGGCGCCGGCATCGCTCTGCAGCAGCCCGGCGTCGGTCAGTTCCTCGGCGCAGGCGACCACCTCGTCGTGGCAGAGCCCGGCCAGGAGCGCGGCGGTCTCGGGGCCGAAGTCCGCTCCGGCGGCGAGCGCGGCGCGGCGCAACACCGTCCGCGAGTCCGGCGGTAGCTGACGGTAGGACAGCGCGAACGCTGCCCGCACCTGAAGACTTCCGGCCTGGAGGCCGTCGAGGCGCCGGCCCTCGGCGGCGAGGCGGGCGACGAGCTTGCCGAGCCGTTCGTGCGGCCGGCTGAGGAGCCGTTGGCCGGCGATCCGGACGGCCAGCGGCAGGTGCCCGCACAGGTCGGCGAGGTCGCGTGCGGCCTGTGCCTCGGCCAGCACGCGGTCCGGGCCGATGATGCGGGTCAGCAGTTCCACCGCCTCCTCACGCCGCAGCAGCGCCAGGTCGGTGCGGTGCACGGACTCCAGACCCGCCAGGGCGTGGCGGCTGGTGACGATGGTCAGGGACGGACCGGTGCCGGGCAGCAGGGGGCCGACCTGGGACTCGTCGACGGCGTTGTCCAGCAGCAGGAGCATGCGCCGCCCGGCTGCCAGGGAGCGCCACAGACCGGCACGGTCGTCGGTGCCGGCCGGTATCGCCGCGTCGGCGACGCCCAGCGCACCGAGCAGCCGGGCCAGGGCGTCCCGGGGGGTGGCCGGCTCGGGGTCCATGCCGTGCAGGTCCAGCGCGATCTGCCCGTCCGGGAAGTGCGGGGCGAGGCGGTGCGCCGCGTGCACCGCGAACGCGGTCTTGCCCAGACCGGGCTGCCCGGCGACCACGGTGACCACCGGCCGGTCCGGACCGGTGTCCCGCGCCAGGTCAAGCAGCCGGGCGAGGGCCGGGCCGCGGGCGGTGAAGTCCTGGATGTCGCGCGGCAGGGCCAACGTGCCGGGCCCGGCCGGGCCGGTGGCCGTCCGGGGGCGCGGACGGCCGAGGGCGGCGGACCGCTCCAGGCCCTTCGCCTCCTCGCCGCCGAGCCCCAGCGCTTCGGCCAGCGCCTGCACCGTACGGCGCTGAGGCCCCCGGGTGCGCCCGCGTTCCATGTCGGCCAAGGCCCTGACACTCACCCCCGCCGCGTGGGACAGTGCTTCCTGACTGAGCCCGGCGCGGTCCCGCAGGCTCCTCAACCGCTGCCCGAAGTCCCCTGCGGAAGACGTGCCGTCGCGCACCGTCGTCGTCCCCGATCGTCCGGCCCGACCGGACGCGAGCCACCGGCAGAAGTATCACCGACAGGACTTCTGCCGGGAGAACCGCCTGGGCGCCGGAGACCGGAAATGATCGACTGAAGGCCGACGCGGAACGCCCCTCCCGGGCCTGCGCGATCCCGACGCCCCGGCGGACGGATCCGCCGAGGGGACGGAGCAGGTGCGGGCCGGGAACGGCTCGGACCATCCGCCGTCGAACGACCGTGGCACACGTGCCGTAGCTCACCGAAACGGGGAACCCTTCAGATGAACACCACTCCGCGTCAGCGCTCCGCGCTGCTCGCCGCCGCGGGCACCGCCCTCGTCCTGTCCCTCACCGCCTGCCAGGGCGACTCGGACACCAAGTCGTCCTCCGCGCCGACCACTTCCGCCACGGTGGCTTCGACCGCAGCGGCCGGCGAGGGCACCGGCACGTCCGGGACGACGGCACCGGCCGGGTCCGCGCGCTCGGCGGGACCGAACGGTGCGGCGGACTCCGCCGACGCCTCCGCGGGGGAGAGCGGCGCGAACGGCGAGCAGGTGACCGCCGCCACCCCGGCCTGCACCGCCCGGGACGTCCGCGTCACCGCCGCCACGCAGGACGGCCCGCCCTACACCCACATCGTCCTCACGGCGCGGAACAGCTCCGGGCACTCCTGCCGTCTGGCGGGCTTCCCGCACGTCCAGTTGCTGGAGAGCCACAAGCAGGACGTCCCGGCCGTCGCCAAGAGCAAGCCGGCCACGCCGGTCGTCCTCGAGGCGGGAGCCCCGGCCTACGCCCTGGTGAGGGTGTCGGACGGCGGGGTCGACGAGGAGAACGAGCCCGTGTCGGCGTTCTCCGTCGTGCTGGAGGGCGACTCCACGGTCATCGCCGTCACCGCGCCCGGCAGCGAGGGCATCGCCGCCGACCCGGCGAAGGCGCTCACCGGCTACTGGACGCCCGAACTGCGCAACGGGGCGGACGACTTCTGAACTCCGCCGCAGGGCACGGCAGTCACCCGGGGTGACGCGCGCGCACCGGCGCCCGGGCCGCGGGCCCGCGCCGGTGCGACCGCGGGCTGCCACCGGATCCGGCGGCACGTCCGGGCCGGGCACCTCGTACCCTCGACGCCATGCCGGTCCCGCACGTCCTCGTCCTCGGCGGCACCACCGAGGCCCGCCGCCTCGCCGCCGCCCTCGCGGGCCTGCCCGGGGTGCGGGTGACGACCTCGCTGGCGGGGCGGGTGACCCGGCCGGGCGCGGTCGACGGCGAGGTGCGCGTCGGCGGGTTCGGCGGTGCGGACGGGCTCGCCGTGTGGCTGCGCGAACAGCGTGTGGACGCCCTCGTCGACGCGACCCACCCCTTCGCCGCGACCATCACGGCGAACGCGGCACGCGCCGCGGCGGCCTGCGGGACCCCTCTGGTGATCCTGCGCCGGCCGGGCTGGCACCCGGGCCCCGGTGACCGGTGGCACCAGGTCGCGTCCCTCCCGGAGGCCGCCGGTCTGCTGCCGCGGCTCGGCCGCCGCGTCCTGCTGACCACCGGCCGCCTCGGGCTGGGGGCCTTCGCCCACCTGGCCGGCCTCCACTTCGTCGCCCGCTCGGTGGAGCCGCCCGAGCCCCCCTTCCCGCCGGACCTGCGGGTCCTGCTGGCCCGCGGCCCCTTCACGGTGGCCGACGAAACCGCCGTCCTCCGCGACCACCGCATCGACGTGGTGGTCACCAAGGACAGCGGGGGAGCGGCCACCGCGGCCAAACTGACGGCTGCCCGGGACCTCGCCCTGCCGGTGGTGGTCGTGCGCCGGCCGCCCCTGCCCGAGGGCGTGCCCGTGGTGCCCGACGTGCCCGGCGTCCTGGAACGGCTGGGCCTCGGATCGCCCTGACCGGGGCGCGTGCCGGGCGCCTCCAGGACGCGGCAGGCGATGTCCGGCTCCCTGCCTACCGGTTGCCCGGGTTGCGCCGCAGCAGGTACGTGTCCATGATCCATCCCTTGCGCTCCCGGGCCTCGGCGCGCAGCCGCTCGATCCGGGGCGCGGCCTCGGCGATCGGGCCGGAGGCGAGGATCTCGTCCGGGGTGCCCAGGTAGGCGCCCCAGTAGATGTCGATGTCCTGGTCGGCGTACTGCCGGAACGCCTGGTGGGCGTCCAGCATCACCACCACGTCGTCCACGCCCTCCGGGAAGCCCTCGGAGAGGCGCCGTCCGGTCGTGATCTGCACCGGGCGCGCCACCCGGTTCAGCCCGGTGCGGTGCCGGGCGACGAGCGAGGAGACGCTGCTGATACCGGGCACGACGTCGTACGCGAACGCCACCGTGCCCCGGTCCAGGATCTCCTCCAGGATGCCCAGCGTGCTGTCGTACAGCGCCGGATCACCCCACACCAGGAACGCGCCGCTCTCGTCCTCGCCCAGCTCCTCGGCGATCAGCCGCTCGTAGATGCCGGCGCGGGCGCTGCGCCAGTCCCCGACGGCGGGGGAGTACGCCGTGCCGCCCGCGGTGCGGTCCCGCTCCGGATCGCGCGCCTCGACCACCCGGTACGTGCCTTCGGGTACGTGCGCCTCCAGCATGTCCCGGCGCAGCCGCACCAGGTCCGCCTTCGCCTCGCCCTTGTCCAGGACGAAGAACACGTCCGTGCTCCGCAGCGCCCGGACCGCCTGGAGGGTGAGCTGGTCGGGGTCGCCCGCGCCGATACCGATCACATGAATCTTCCGCACGCCCCGAGTCTGCCGTACGCCTCCGGCAGGGCCCCGGGCGGGCTGCCGCAGGCCCCGCGGAGGGGCTCTTCAGCCCCGCAGCCGCGGCGCCCGGGCTCCCGCGTCCACCGGCGCGCCGTCCTCCACGTCCCGCGCCAGCTCCCGGGCCCACCGGGCGACCGCGTGCGGATCCACCCCGTACGGCCGCCGCTGCCCGTGCTCCGACGCCGCCCACTCCGTCACGGCCCCGGCCCCTCGCCGCAGCAGCCTGGCCCCGCCGGTGGCGTTGCCGCGCGCCGCGTGCGTGAGGCCGACGGCCAGCTGGGCCAGGCCCCGCCACAGCTCCCGCTCCTCCTCGGGGCCCGACTTCCAGGCGTCCTCGAAGACCTCGTGCGCGTGGAAGGGCTTGCCCTCGTCCAGCAGCCGCTGCGCCTCGGCCACCGTCTCGTCGGGGGCCCGTACTACCCCCTCGGGCTGGCGGGGGACGCCTTCCGCGCCGTGCGGCAACGGGCGTCCGAGCCCGTCCCGCGGCCGGGCGTTGCGGGCCCGCCCCTCGTCGTCGCGGTCCCGCTCGTCGGCCGGGTGGTCCGGGGCTGTGCTGTCGGCAGGGCTGTCCATGGGGTCGATTGTCGCTCGGCCTCCCCGCTTAGCCGTGACCCGGGGTGTGGGGTAAAGTGCTGTCCGCGTGATCGCGCGGTGCACCGCGCGTGAGCACATCGGGACGTGGCGCAGCTTGGTAGCGCACTTGACTGGGGGTCAAGGGGTCGCAGGTTCAAATCCTGTCGTCCCGACTCGTGAGAGTCGCAGGTCAGGGCCGGTTTCGGAGGACTCCGAAACCGGCCCTTGATCATTCCTGGGGATCAGGTGCGGCTGCCACTGCTCCGGCACCGTGAAGTAGTCGGCCGGATCGAGGGCGTTGGGCGGGATCCGCCCTCAGTGGCTTCCTTCGAAGCTGCGGGCCTCTTCGTGCTCCGGTTCCGGTACCGGAGCCTTCTTCTCCACGGCAGGCAGGGCGATCAGCAGCACGGCCGCTCCGAGGAGTGCGAAGACCGTGATCCAGCCCGCGCCGACGTGCATGGCACGGACGAACGCGTCATCGGCGGCCCGAGCAAGAGAGGGCTGGTCGACAGCGGTGGCGACGTGGCGGGCCTGTTCGGCGGACACGCGCGCCTGATCCCGCACCGGGCCGGGCACATCCTCCAGTGAAGGTTCGATCGCGCGTCGGTACATGATCGACATGATCGTGCCGCCCACCGCGAGGCCGATCACGCTGCCGGTCTGCCGCACGGTGTTGGTGACGGCAGATCCCGCACCGGCCTGCTCCAACGGCAGGTTGCTGATCAACGCGGCCGTGACCGGGCCGATCACCATGCCGATCGAGAGGCCCTGCACCAGCAACAGGGCCTCGATCCGGACGAGTGGAGTGCCGAGTCCGAGGAACCCGTACCCGCCCATGGTCAGCGCGGCCACGGTCAACGCCGGCACGGTGACAACGCGCAGCGAAAGGCGGCGGACCAGGCGCGAGGCAAGAGGCGCCCCCGCGAGCGCGCCGACCGCGGTCGGAATGTTGGCCAGACCCGCCTTCATCGGCGAGAAGCCGAGCGCGCCTTGCAGGTAGAACGCGTTGTAGAAGGTGATGGCGGCCACCCCGAAGAGCAGCAGTCCGAGCGCTGCGTTGCCGCCACCGAATGTGCGCTGCGCGAGCAGCCGCGGATCGAAGCTGGGCACCCTGACGCGCAGTTCGACGAGTACGAACACGGCCAGCAGGACCAGACCGGCAACGATCGGCGCCCAGACGTCGGTACGACTCCACGCCGTCACCTGCCCCGCCCGGATCAGCCCGTAGGCCAACCCCACGAGCCCGCTGATCGACAGCAGCATCCCAGCGAGGTCCAGTGGCCGCGGAGTGGGGCTGCGGAAGTTCGGCACCAGCACGGCGAGTCCGACCAACGCCAGTGCCGCGACCGGGACGTTGATCAGGAAGACCGAGCCCCACCAGAAATGGTCGAGCAGGGACCCCGCCAGTACCGGGCCGGCAGCCATTCCGACACCGGCCGACGTCGAGAAAACGCCGATCGCGGCAGCCCGCGCGGGGCCGGTGAAGGTCCACATGAGGATGGCCATCATGGCGGGAGTGATCAGCGCGCTGCCCACCCCCATCGCCGCTCGGGCGGCAATCAGCTGGCCGGCGTCGCTTGCGTAGGCCGCCCAGAGCGAGGACCCGGCGAAGATCAGCAAACCGCCGGAGAACACAGTCCGGTGACCGAACCGATCACCCAATGCGCCTGCGGTGAACATCAATGTGGCGAAAGCCAGCGTGTACGAACCGGTCGCCCATTGCAGCTCACCGGGATCGGCTCCCAGTCCACGGTCCGGGTCCGCAAGGGTCTCCAGCGCAGTACTCAGGACGGTGTTGTCTATCCAGATCAGCAGCGAACACAGCATGAGAACAGCGAGGATCAACTGCTGCTTGGCCTTCGGCAACGCGGGAGGCACGGTCATGTACACCATCGCATATCGCTCGGCGGGAAACTGGACGACTGGACTTTAAGTAAACTCCACGACGTCGTCAAGCTTTTGATTTATTGCCGAGACTGTTGCGGCCGAACGGAATGTATGCCCCTTGCCGCATTTGCGGAATCAATAATTGTGTGCCCCGCCGCGATTTGTTTTTCGAAGAATCCCATGCCTTTTGCGGGGTTGCGACCGAGTCGAATTCATGCCCCCGCTCTTCGACCACGTCGGTCATGGGTGCTCGGCGATCTCCCCTCGCCGCCGGGCCCCGGCGGCGAGGAGCAGCTCCTCGGTCTCGGGATGCGGCCCCCTCGCCGCCCAGTCGAGCGGGGACCAGCCCATGCCGTGGTCCTCTCGCAGGTTCGGATCGGCGCCGCGCTCCAGGAGCGCGCGTACCGCCTCGACGTGACCCCAGCAGGCCGCCCCGCACAGCGGCGTGCCCTCCGACCCGATTCCGCTCTCCGTGTCGGGCGATGCCCCGGCCGCCAGCAGGGCGCGGACGATGCCGGCGTCCCCGTCGACCGCCGCCTGGTACAGCGGCGTGGTGCCCGCGGAGTTGGCCGTCTCGGCGGGCGCGCCCGCGCGCAGCAGGGCCCGCACCCGCGTGAGGTCGCCGATCAGCGCGGCGTCGACGAGACGCCCGGACAGTTTCTTTCGCCGCCTTCGATTCACGACGACCGAGCCTAGTGGGCGGACGTGAGCCGCCGCCGCGAACAGGGGGGTGCCCGCGGTCCTCTGCCTGCGGCAGAACATCGACCCGACCGGCCCGACGGTGATTACAGTCCCGTCGCATGACAACGGTGACGACGCGCACGGTCGAGTACCCCGCCGACGGCCTGACGATGATCGGGCACCTCGCACTGCCCGCCGGCACCGGCCGCCGGCCCACGGTGCTGCTCGGTCCGGAGGGCCCGGGGCTCAGCGACGTGGAACGCCGCCGGGCCGACGCACTCGCCGAACTGGGCTACGTGGCACTGGCCTTCGACCTCCACGGCGGACGCCATCTGACCGACCCCGAGGAGATGCTGGCCCGCTGCATGCCGCTGCTCGCCGTTCCCGACCGGATGCGGGACATCGGCCACGCGGCGCTCGACGTGGTGCGCGCCGAGCCGCGCACCGACCCCGACCGCGTCGCCGCCGTCGGCTACGGCACCGGTGGCATCATCGGGCTGGAACTCGGGCGTGACGGCGTCGACCTGCGGGCGATCGGGACGGTCAACGGACTGAACACCGGCCGACCGGGCGAGGCGGCGCGCATTCGCTGCCCGGTGTGGGCCGGCGTCGGGTCGGAGGACCCGATCATGCCGGTCGCGCAACGCGACGCGTTCACCGCCGAGATGCAGGCCGCGGGCGTCGACTGGCGCCTCGTGGTCTACGGCGGCGCCCAGCACGCCTTCCACTACCCGCCGGTCGACCAGACCTTGCTCCCGGGCGTCGGGCACCACCCACGGCACGCGCCGCGTGCCTGGCGCGACATCGTGGACCTGCTCGCCGAATGCGTGCCCGTGGCGGAGTGATGCGGTCGGTCAGGGAGTGGGCGAGGCCCTGGTCAGCGACATCCAGTCCCGGACCGTCCGCTGGTGCGAACCGCTCGCCGTGCTCGCGGCCACCGCCCGCGCGTCCTCGGCGGTGCACGGCGTTCCCGCGCGCGTGAGCAGGACGAGCGGCCACTCGGGGCCCGCTCCCGCCGGTTCTCCGTCGAAGGCGGTCCAGTCCCAGGGTCCGTCGAACCGCCACGCCCGGCCGGCGGCGTCAGCGACCTCGTCGCCCGGCCGGAGGCACGCGTACGGCCGCAGCAACAGGTCGAAGGTGAAGGGGATCCCGTCGCCGGGGTGGAGGCAGTACCCCGTGCCGTCGAGGTGGCTGTCGTCCGGGAACTCGCGATAGGACAGGCCGCGGCGCAGCACGCTCACGGTCAGACGGGGGCGGGGCAGCCAGCCCGTCTCGAGCGGGGGATCGTGGTGGTCGACGGACGTCACGTGCACCGTGGTCGGCGGCACTCCGACCCGGCAGACGTCGCCCGCCGTCAGCCGCTCGGGCGGCGGGTCGGTCCGGAACAGCTCCGCCCGCACCTCGGGCTCCGAGCGTTCGGCCCCCGCCACGCCAAGGGCGACGACGCCGTTCCAGTGGATGAAGTCGCTGTCGCTGTCGATGTCCCACCACGGCCATCGCACCGCGATGCGTCCCCACGTCACACCTCGCTCCACGCGAGTCGGTGTGAAGGGGCAGGCGACCGACAGCACGTCACCGGCCCGGAAGTCCCCCGAGTCCATCACCGGGCCAGGGTAGACGGCCGCCGCCCGGGCAGGCCAGAGCGTTCGGAGCGGCCTGACGCGCTCAATCGGGGGTCCCGGGTGTAAGAGGACGCGATTGCGCACGTCACCGGAGGGAGTAAATCTGCACTGGCGGGTGTAGACATTGCCTTGGATTGGCGCTAGTGTTCTGGGTGTAGCCAGAAGTCGAAGGACACGGCAGAGACGAACTGCCGTGCAAGCACCAGTACGAACAGATCGATCGAAAGAGGTAAGGAGCGAAACGCCATCAGGATCGCCCGGGTGGGCAGAACCGCCCGGGTACCGCAGACCCCGGATTGGATGGTGGTCCCCGGTCACGCAGCCGCGATCCCCGCAAGCCCGTTCTTCCAGGCGGCACATGCGGATACAGAAGGCCGGCGCAGTCAGCCGGTAGATGGTGTGGAAAGCTCGGGGCCCGGGTGCCGGTCGGCGCCCGGGCCCCCCGACGCGTCACCCGGAAGAAGAGGTCTATGCCCCCTGGCAGTTCCCGCCCCGTCGACAACCTCGACGACGACGACTACCCCGCCTACACCATGGGCCGGGCCGCCGACATGCTCGGCACCACCCCCGCCTTCCTTCGCGTCCTGGGCGAACACCGCCTGATCACCCCGCTGCGTTCCGAAGGCGGCCACCGCCGCTACTCCCGCTACCAGCTGCGCATCGCCGCCCGCGCCCGCGAACTGGTGGACGCCGGCACCGCGGTCGAAGCCGCCTGCCGGATCATCATCCTCGAAGACCAGCTCGAAGAAGCCCAGCGCATCAACGAGGAACTCCGCGCCGCACAGGGCACCGGCACGCAGCCGAAAAGCTCGGTCTGACGCTCGACCGCCGCGGTCGGCGGACCGCTGAGCTGCGGGGCACAAAGGGCAGGCCGGACGCCCTCGTCGCCCCGCAGCACGGGGACGTCCGCCCCGTCGCCCCCCAGTCCTCGGCGATCCGGACGTCGGCGCGGCCGGGGACGCGCTCCCGCCGGCCGAACGCGCAGCCGCCTCCGCGAGCGGCCGAACCGCGCCGAACCGCCACCAGCGCCGGTCTCACCACCCCCGGCGCCCCGGGCAGCGGCCCTCCGGGCCCGGCGGGTCAAGCGGCCCCCGGCGCCTCCAGGACCAGACGGATCTCCGTCACGTCATAGCGGGCGCGGTCGAAGGCACCGGCCATCGGGACGTTCGTCGTGTCCGTCGTCGCGGTGAGGCGCTCCGCGCCCTCGGCCGCGTGGAAGCGGGTGATCTCGGCGAGGATCTCGGCGATCAGCCCCTTGCCGCGCTGCTCGGGTACGACACCGAGATAGCCGACGTTGCGGTGGTACGGGGTCGCCGAAGGGACTGCCAGACCGGCGAGCGTGCCGTCGGGCAGCTCCGCGAGCCGCCACCAGGAGCGCTCGCCCGGGCAGTCGAGGTAGAACCGCATGTCCTCCTCGGCGAGTTGCCTGGCGTCCTTCGTGCGCAGTTCGTCACGGGTGGCCTCGTCGAGGCTGCCGGCCGAGACCTGGACGAAGGCCTCCAGGAACTCGTCGTCGCTGCCCTCCCGGAACGTCAGCCGGCTGCCCGCCTCGGGCAGTCCCGCCGCCGGAGTCCACTCGTAGCGCAGGCGCCGGATCTCCCGGCTCAGCCCCGTGCGCAGGCCCGCTTCGCGACGCCAGGCGACCGCCTCGGCCAGTTCGGAGCGGCGGTCCCAGTCCGCCGGGAGGGAGAGGTTGTACAGCGGGCGCGTGCCGAGGGCGGCGTGCCCGGCTTCGAGGAGTCCGGTGGCGACGGCGACCGGATCGCTGGCCGTGGAGCGGACCTGGAGGCAGTCGAGCGCCAGGGGGCGTTCACTGTCGGCACGGCCCCACCACAGCGCGCGGGCCAGGACCTGTCCGCCGTCCTCGGCGAGCCAGACCCACTCCGGGCGGAACCGGCCGGCGTCGAGTTCCTCGCGGATTCTTACGGCGGTGAGAGCGGCGAGGGGACCGTCGGCCGGGTACGAGACGGCACGATCCAGGACGGTGGGGTCCGCTGCGGCGGAAAGGAAGCGCATCGGCCCCATGATCACGGCCGGGAACGCACGCGAGCAACGCATTTGTTGCCCTCCGTCTCCCCCCGGCCGCATGCTGCTCACGAGTCCGTGATGCCGTCCTGCGGTGCCGGCGCGAAGGCGTGCGGGTCCGTCTCCGCCGGCCGGCGACGGGCGTGGCAGGGGCACAGGGCCCGGCCCAGAGGAGTGACGTCGGGAAGTGCGCGGGCCGTGGCCTGTCCCGGCGCCGGAGTGGGCCGCCGGCCTTAGTGTTCGACGCACGGACGAGCCGGACGCCCCGCCCGGCGCCGTCGCACGCCGGGACCCGTGACGGGGCGTCAGAGGTGGTGGCGGCGGTCGGCGGCGGCGCGCTCGTACCGTGCGCGTGCCTCGGCGGCGGCCGGGCGGGCGGAGATCTCGGCCACCGGCACGTCCCACCAGGCCTCGGCGCCGGGGGCGGTCACCGTCGGGTCCGTCTCGACGTGGACGCAGGTCGGACGGGTCGCCGTACGGACCGCCGCCAGCGCCTCCCGCAGCTCGCGCACCGTCTTGGCGCGCAGCACCTCCATGCCGAGGCTGGCCGCGTTGGCGGCGAGGTCGACGGGCAGCGGGGCGCCGGTGAAGGTGCCGTCGGCGGCGCGCTGGCGGTAGGCGGTGCCGAAGCGCTCCGCGCCGACCGACTCGGACAGGCCGCCGATGGAGGCGTAGCCGTGGT
Organism: Streptomyces sp. 63XJN7_1_ISO-PGPR-S23-121; assembly: GCF_056173025.1. Classification (NCBI taxonomy): domain Bacteria; kingdom Bacillati; phylum Actinomycetota; class Actinomycetes; order Kitasatosporales; family Streptomycetaceae; genus Streptomyces; species Streptomyces sp. 63XJN7_1_ISO-PGPR-S23-121. Next base: position 2,962,294 of record NZ_CM149653.1, read on the forward strand.
TCTGCACGATCACCAGCTTGACCGGCAGATTCTCCTGCACGGCGGTGACGATCTCCGTCGGGTTCATCAGATAGGTGCCGTCCCCGACGAGGGCCCACACGGGCGTGCCGGGCGCCGCCTGCTGCACGCCGATCGCGGCCGGGATCTCGTAGCCCATGCACGAGTAGCCGTACTCCAGGTGGTACTGGCGCGGGGAGCGGGCCCGCCACAGTTTGTGCAGGTCACCGGGGAGCGAACCGGCCGCGTTGATCACCACGTCCTCGTCGCCGACGACCGCGTCCAGGGCGCCCAGCACGTGGGTCTGCGTCGGGACGGCGTTGTCGTCGTCCGCCGTCAGGGCCGCCTCCACGACCTGCTCCCAGCGGTCCTTGCCCGCGCGGTACTCCGCCTCGTACTCCGGCGCCACCCGGTGTCCCGCGAGGGCGTCGGTCAGCAGCGTGAGACCGGCCCGCGCGTCGCAGACCAGGGTGCGGGCGGCGAGCTTGTGGGCGTCGAAGGCGGTGATGTTGAGGTTCAGGAAGCGGACGTCCGGTCGGCGGAAGAGGGTGCCGGAGGCCGTGGTGAAGTCCGAGTGGCGGGTGCCGATGCCGATCACCAGGTCCGCCGTGCGGGCCAGGTCGTCGCTGACGGCGGTGCCGGTGTGGCCGATGCCGCCGAGGTCGGCCGGGTGGTCGTGGCGCAGGGATCCCTTGCCGGCCTGGGTGGAGGCGACCGGGATGCCGGTGGCGTCCACGAAAACCTTCAGCGCCGCCTCCGCCTCACTGTGGTGGACGCCGCCGCCCGCGACGATCAGCGGGCGCTCCGCGGCGCGGACCGCGCGGACCGCCTCGGCCAGTTCCGCCGGGTCGGGGGCGGGACGCCGTACATGCCAGACGCGGTCGGCGAAGAACTCCTCCGGCCAGTCGTACGCCTGCGCCTGGACGTCCTGGGGGAGGGCGAGGGTGACCGCCCCGGTCTCGGCCGGGTCGCTCAGCACCCGCATCGCCCGCAGCGCGGAGGCGATCAGGGCGTCCGGGCGGGTGACGCGGTCGAAGTACCGGGACACCGGGCGCAGGGTGTCGTTGACGGACACGTCGGCCTCGGTCGGGTGCTCCAGCTGCTGGAGCAGCGGGTCGGAGGCGTGCGAGGCGAAGTAGTCGCCGGGGAGCAGCAGGACCGGCAGGCGGTTGACCGTGGCGAGGGCGGCGCCGGTGACCAGGTTGGTGGCGCCCGGGCCGATGGAGGTCGTCACCGCCTGCGCCGACAAGCGGTTGAGGTGGCGGGCGTGCCCGACGGCCGCGTGCACCATCGCCTGTTCGTTGCGGCCCTGGTGGTACGGCATGACGCCGGCGTACTCCACGAGTGCCTGCCCGAGGCCGGCCACGTTGCCGTGGCCGAAGACGCCCCAGGTGCCGGCGATCAGACGGTGCCGTACGCCGTCGCGTTCGGTGTACTGGGCGGCCAGGAAGCGCACCAGGGCCTGGGCGGTGGTCAGTCGGAGGGTGACGGCGCTCATGCGGACCTCTCGGGTGCGGTGTAGAGGGGGAGCCGGGGGTCGACCGGACGGCCGGGCCAGGTGTCGCGGATCCAGGCGTGGCCGGGATGGTCGCTGATCAGCCAGGCGCGTTCGGCCCCGGGGCCCGCCATGACGTTGAGGTAGTACATGTGGTGGCCCGGTACGGCCATCGACGGTCCGTGCCAGCCGTCGGGGATGAGGACGACGTCCCCGTCGCGGACCTCGGCCAGCACGTCCGTGCCCCGTCCCCGCCCGGACGGCGAGACCCGCTGGTAGCCGAGGCCGGGGATGCCGTCGTGGGCGGCGAACTCGAAGTAGTAGATCTCCTCGAGCACAGACTCCTCGCCGGGGCGGTGCTCGTCGTGCTTGTGCGGCGGGAACGACGACCAGTTGCCGCCCGGGGTGATCACCTCGACGGCGATCAGCCTGTCGCACTCGAAGACGTCCGCGGCACCGAAGTTGTTGACCTGCCGCGAGCAGTTGCCGGTGCCCCGGAGCTCCACCGGGACGGACGAGGCCGGGCCGTAGCGGGCGGGCAGGCGCCGGGTGCAGCGGGCGCCCGTGAGGGCGAACCGGCCGCCGCCGGCGGACGTCACCGTCGTACGGGCGTCGCGCGGTACGTAGGCGAAGTCGGTGACGCCGTCGAACACGCCGGAGCGGCCGGTGAGCTCGAACGTCTCCCGGCCGAAGTCGTCCGCGGTGGCGACCGTGCAGCCGCCGCCGAGCGGCAGGACGATCCATTCGCTGTCGCCGCTGTCGAAGGTGTGGTTGCCGCCGGGCGGCAGGTGGAGCACGCGCAGACCGGAGTGGCCCCAGCCGGCCTTCTCGGGCGTCACGTCCACGGTGTACGGGCCGTCGGCCGCCCCGCCCGCGGGAAGGTGATAGGTCATCGGGTCCTCTCCCGTCCTCTCTCGCGTCACGTCTCCTGGTTCACAACAGGCCGACGGCGGTGTCCACCGCCTGTTCCACCGTGCCCTCCGCGGGGTAGAGAAGCGAGCGCCCGACGACCATGCCCTGCACGGTGGGCAGCCTGAGCGCCTTGCGCCAGCGCTCGTAGGCGGCGGCCTGGTCCGCGGGGGAGCCGCCTATGTCGCCGCCGAGCAGCACCACGGGCAGCGTGGAGGTCTCCAGGACCTCGCCCATGTCGTCCGGGTCGCGGGTGACGGGCAGCTTCAGCCAGGTGTAGGCGGAGGTGCCGCCCAGGCCCGAGGCGACGGCGACCGAACGGGTGACGGCCTCGGCGGACAGGTCGTTGCGGACGCGGCCGTCGATCCGCCGGGAGACGAACGGCTCGACGAACACGGGGAGCTCGCGCGCCGCCATGGCGTCGACCGCGCGGGCCGCGGACTCCAGGGTGGACAGCGAGCCGGGGTCGTCGTAGTCGATGCGCAGCAGCAGCTTGCCCGCGTCGAAGCGCAGGCGGGCGATGTCGTCGGCGCGGTGCCCGGTGAAGCGGTCGTCCATCTCGAAGGCGGCGCCCGCGAGGCCCCCGCGGTTCATCGAGCCCATGACGACCTTGTTCTCCAGCGCCCCGAGCAGCAGCAGGTCCTCCAGCACGTCGGCGGTGGCCAGCACCCCGTCGACACCGGGCCGTGACAGCGCGGTGCACAGGCGTTCCAGCAGACCGGCCCGGTTGGCCATGGCGAGCCGCCGGCCGCCCACACCGAGCGCGCCGCGCGCCGGATGGTCCGCGGCCACGATCAGCAGGCGCCCGGAGTCGCCGATCAGCGGACGGCGTACCCGGCGGGCCGCCGCCTCCGCGATGGCCTCCGGGTGCCGGGCTCTGACCGCCGTGAGGTCGGGGATGCTCAGGGACAAGGCAACGCTCCGTTCAGGGAGTGGCTCGCGCGAGGAGGCCGTCGACCTCCGCCCCGGTGGGCATCGCGGAGGAGCAGGCGAGACGGGAGGCGACGAGGGCGCCGGCCGCGTTGGCGTACCGCACGGTCCGCTCCAGTTCCCAGCCGGACAGCAGGCCGTGGCACAGGGAGCCGCCGAACGCGTCGCCCGCGCCCAGGCCGTTGACCACCTCGACCGGCACCGGCGGCACCTCGGCCGTCCGGCCGTCGCGGTGCACGGCGAGCACACCGGCCGGGCCCTGTTTGACGACGGCCAGCTCCACGCCCGAGGCCAGCAGCGCCTCGGCACAGGCCCACGGCTCGCGCACGCCGGTGGCGATCTCGCACTCGTCGAGGTTGCCGACGGCGACGGTCGCGTGCCGCAGCGCCTCGGCGTAGTGGGGGCGGGCCTGGTCGGGGTCGGCCCAGAACATCGGGCGCCAGTCCAGGTCGAAGACCGTGATCCCGGCCCCGGCGCGGTGGGCGAGGGCGCCCAGGGTCGCGGTGCGGCTCGGCTCCTCGCTCAGTCCGGTGCCGGTGACCCAGAAGACGCGGGCCGCGCGGATCGCGTGGTGGTCCAGCTCCTCGGGGCGAATCTCCAGGTCGGGAGCCTTGGGCCGGCGGTAGAAGTAGAGCGGGAAGTCGTCCGGCGGGAAGACCTCGCAGAAGGTGACGGGCGTCGGGTACGCGGCCACCGGTGCGACCCAGCGGTCGTCGACGCCGAACTCCCGGAGGGCCCGGTGCAGATAGCGGCCGAACGGGTCGTCGCCCGTGCGGGTGATGACGGCCGCGGCACGGCCGAGGCGGGCGGCGGCGACCGCCACGTTCGCGGCCGAGCCGCCGAGGAACTTGCCGAACGTTTCGACCTCCGCAAGGGATACGCCCGTCTGAAGTGGATAGAGATCCACTCCGATGCGGCCCATCGTGATCAGATCGAACTGCCGGACCGGCTCGGCCATGTACGACGCTCCTCGGGCTGGGCGGGGGCTGCCGCCTCCCAGATGTAGGACGGCGGAAGGACCCTGTCAATAGTTTGTACTTACATTCTGACCAGCTCGTGAAATAATGTCCTAACAAAGTATTGACAGCGGGCCTCTCAGGGACTTGTATCCGGTCCCAGCGCCAACAGCCGTTCTTCTCCCCTCCGACACACGGTTCCCCGTCGCACAGTGAGGTGCAGGAAAGATGGTCCGCTCTTCGCACGCCCGCTCCCGCAGACTCGCCCCGGCCGTGGCCCTCGCCGCGGCGGCGCTGACCCTCGCCGGCTGCTCCAGCGGCTCCGGGGGCAAGAAGGCCGACGAAGAGGGGGACTCCGGCGCCTCCGCGGGCAAGGCGAACACCCCGCGCATGACGGTCGCCCTGGTCACCCATCAGGCGCCCGGCGACACCTTCTGGGACATCGTCCGCAAGGGTGCCGAGGCCGCCGCCGCCAAGGACAACGTCAAGCTCGTCTACTCCGCCGACCCCAACGCGGGCAACCAGGCCAGTCTGGTGCAGAACGCGATCGACCAGAAGGTCGACGGCATCGCGGTCACCCTCGCCAAGCCGGACGCCCTCCGCGGGGTCCTGGCCGAGGCCGAGCAGGCCGGCATACCCGTCGTCGGCCTCAACTCCGGCCTCGCCGACTGGAAGAAGCTCGGCCTGCTGGAGTTCTTCGGGCAGGACGAGAGCGTGGCGGGCGAAGCCTTCGGCAAGAAGCTGAACGAGGTCGGCGCCAAGAGGGCCGTCTGCGTGATCCACGAGCAGGGCAACGTCGGCCTGACCCAGCGCTGCGACGGGGTGAAGAAGACCTTCGAGGGCTCGGTGGAGAACCTCTACGTCAACGGCACCGACATGCCGTCCGTGAAGTCGACGATCACCGCGAAGCTGAAGCAGGACGGCGCCGTCGACCACGTCGTCACGCTCGGCGCCCCGTTCGCCATGGCCGCGACGCAGTCCGTCGAGGAGACCGGCAGCAAGGCCGAGGTCGCCACCTTCGACCTCAACAAGGAACTCACCGGCGCCATCGAGAAGGGCACCATCGAGTTCGCCGTCGACCAGCAGCCCTTCCTCCAGGGCTACTTGGCGGTCGACGGCCTGTGGCTGCAGAAGAACAACGGCAACTACAGCGGCGGCGGCGAGCAGCCGGTGCTGACCGGCCCGGCCTTCGTCGACAAGTCCAACGTCGAGGCCGTCGCCGGGTTCGCCGCGAAGGGCACCCGGTGATGAGCGCGTCCCCACGGGCCGAGCCGGCGGTGACCGCACCGCCGGCTCCCGGCCCGCGACCGGCCGACGGGCGGACCCGGCGGCGCTCGCCGGCGCTGCGGCTGCTGGCCCGCCCCGAGGTGGGCGTGTTCCTCGGCGCCGTCGCCGTGTTCGTCTTCTTCCTGGTCGCCGCGCCCCCGGTCCGCGACGGCGGCTCCATGGCGACGGTCCTCTACCAGTCGTCCACCATCGGCATCATGGCGCTGCCGGTCGCCCTGCTGATGATCGGCGGCGAGTTCGACCTGTCCGCCGGCGTCGCCGTGGTCACCTCGGCGCTCACCGCCGCCATGCTCAGCTACCAGCTCACCATGAACGTCTGGATGGGCGTGGTCGTCGCCCTCGCGGTCTCCCTGGGCGTCGGCGCCTTCAACGGCTGGGTACTGGTCAGGACCGGACTGCCGAGCTTCCTCGTCACCCTCGGCACCTTCCTGATCCTCCAGGGCGTCAACCTCGCCGTCACCAAACTGGTCACCGGCAACGTCGCCACCGACGACATCAGCGACATGGACGGCTTCGACCAGGCCGAGGCGCTCTTCGCCTCGTCCTTCGGCGTCGGCGGCGTCCAGGTGAAGATCACCGTCGTGTGGTGGCTGGCCTTCGCCGCGCTCGCCACCTGGGTGCTGCTGCGCACCAAGTACGGCAACTGGGTCTTCGCGGTCGGCGGCGACCAGGAGTCGGCCCGCGCGGTCGGCGTCCCCGTCACCTTCACGAAGATCACGCTGTTCATGCTGGTCGGCTTCGGTGCCTGGTTCGTCGGCATGCACCAGCTGTTCTCCTTCAACACCGTGCAGTCCGGCGAGGGCGTCGGCCAGGAGCTGATCTACATCGCCGCGGCCGTCATCGGCGGCTGCCTGCTCACCGGCGGCTACGGCTCCGCCGTCGGCCCGGTCTTCGGCGCCTTCATGTTCGGCATGGTGAACCAGGGCATCGTCTACGCCGGATGGAACCCCGACTGGTTCAAGGCGTTCCTGGGCGTGATGCTGCTCGGTGCCGTCCTCATCAATCTGTGGGTCCGCCGCGCGGCGACCCGGAGGTGATCGGAAATGACCAGCGAGACCACCGGCACCCCCGGCGCCGTCCTGGCGGACACCGCCCCCGGCGACGGCGGCCGCCCGCTCGTCGAGCTGCGCGGCGCCGGCAAGACCTACGGCAACATCCGCGCCCTGCACGGGGTCGACCTGGCCGTCCACCCCGGCCGGGTGACCTGCGTGCTCGGCGACAACGGCGCCGGCAAGTCCACCCTCATCAAGATCATCTCCGGGCTGCACCGGCACACCGAGGGCGTCCTCCTCGTCGACGGTGAGCCGGTGCGCTTCGCCACGCCGCGCGACGCCCTGGCCCGGGGCATCGCCACCGTCTACCAGGACCTCGCCACCGTGCCCCTGATGCCGGTGTGGCGGAACTTCTTCCTCGGCTCCGAGCTGACCAGGGGGCCCTGGCCCGTCCGCCGCCTCGACATCGCCCGGATGAAGAGGACCGCGGACGAGGAACTGCGCACCATGGGCATCGTCCTGGACGACCTGGAACAGCCCGTCGGCACCCTCTCCGGCGGCCAGCGCCAGTGCGTCGCCATCGCCCGGGCCGTCCACTTCGGCGCCCGCGTCCTCATCCTCGACGAGCCCACCGCCGCACTCGGCGTCAAGCAGTCCGGAGTGGTGCTCAAGTACATCGCCGCCGCCCGCGAACGCGGCCTCGGCGTCGTCCTCATCACCCACAACCCGCACCACGCCTACCTGGTCGGCGACCACTTCAGCGTGCTGCGCCTGGGTACTCTCGAACTCAGCGCCGCACGCGCCGGCATCAGCCTCGAGGAACTCACCAACCACATGGCCGGCGGCGCCGAACTCGCCGCACTCAAGCACGAACTGGCGCAGGCCGGAGGGGTCGACACGGCGGCGCTCCCGGAGGCTCCCGCGTCCGGCGGCGCGGCGCCCGCGACCGGCGCGTCCGGCACCGCCGAAGGGAAGGCCTGACATGCCCGCTGCCCTGGACCGCATCCGCGTCGGCTCGGCCCCCGACTCCTGGGGCGTCTGGTTCCCCGACGACCCGCGGCAGGTGCCCTGGGAACGCTTCCTGGACGAGGTCACCGAGGCTGGCTACGAGTGGATCGAACTGGGACCCTACGGCTACCTGCCCACCGACCCGGCCCGGCTCACCGACGAGGTCACCCGGCGCGGCCTGAGGGTCTCCGCGGGCACGATCTTCTGCGGGCTGCACCGCGGTCCCGCCGAGTGGGACGCCACCTGGGAGCAGGTCGGCCGCGTCGCCGCCCTCACCCGGGCCGTGGGCGGCACCCATCTCGTCGTCATCCCGTCCTTCTGGCGCGACGACAGGACCGCCGAGATCCTCGAGCCGCCGGAGCTGACCGGCGAGCAGTGGACGCACCTGACCGAGGGCATGGAACGCCTCGGCCGCGAGGTCGGGGAGACCTACGGCCTGGACGTCGTCGTCCACCCGCACGCCGACACCCACATCGACAGCGAGGAGCACGTCGAGCGCTTCCTCGACTCCACCGACTCCGACCTGGTCGGCCTCTGCCTGGACACCGGCCACTACGCCTACTGCGGCGGCGACAGCGTCAAGCTGATCGAGACCTACGGCGAGCGCATCGGCTACCTCCACCTCAAGCAGGTCGACCCGGAGGTCCTCGCCGAGGTGCGAGCGAACGGCGTGCCCTTCGGCCCGGCCGTCCAGCGCGGGGTGATGTGCGAACCGCCGGCCGGCGTCCCCGAGCTGGGCCCGGTGCTCACGGCGGCCCAGCGCCTGGGCGTGGACCTGTTCGCCATCGTCGAGCAGGACATGTACCCCTGCGCGCCGGACAAGCCGCTGCCTGTCGCGGTCCGCACCCGCAGGTTCCTGCGCTCCTGCGGAGCCTGAGGCCCGGTCCGCCCCTGCGGTTCGGCGCGCCGTCGCCGGGACGAAGCGCTAGCGTGCAAGGCACGACCGTTCGCCCCGTTCCGGGAGGTTTCCATGGCCTCGCGCCTCAATCCGTACCTCAGCTTCGACGGCGACGCCCGTCAGGCGATGGAGTTCTACGAGCAGGTCTTCGGCGGGTCGCTCTCGCTGAACACCTTCGGAGCGTTCGGCGACGCCGACGCCCCGGAGGCCGACAAGATCATGCACGGCACGCTGGAGACGCCCGGCGGCTTCACCCTGATGGGCGCCGACACGCCGCCCGGCATGGCGTACAGCCCCGGCAACACCTTCTCGGTGAGCCTCAGCGGCGACGACGAGGCCGAGCTGCGCGGCTACTGGGAGAAGCTCTCCGCCGGCGGCACCGTGGCCGTGCCGCTGGAGAAGCAGATGTGGGGCGACGTCTTCGGCATGTGCACGGACCGGTTCGGCATCCCCTGGATGGTCAACATCAGCGGAAGCCGGGGCTGACCGTCGCCCGGGGGCGGACCGGCCGTGCGCGGGTGCGGGGGCGCCCTCAGGGCCGCCGCACCTCGGCGACGGTCACGGGGCGGTGCTCGCGCAGCGACAGCGTGCACGCCTCGGCGATCCAGCCCGCCTCCAGCGCGTCCCCGATCGTGCAGGGGGAGGGGCGTGTCCCCGCCACGACCTCGGTGAACGCGGTGAGCTCCGCGCGGTAGGCGGCGGCGAAGCGGTCCATGAAGAAGTCGTGCGGGACACCGGCCGGGAAGGTGGCGCCGGGTTCGACCGAGCGCAGCGGCAGCTGGTCGTCCAGGCCGACGGCGATGGAGTCGGCGAAGCCGTGGATCTCCATCCGCACGTCGTAACCGCGCGCGTTGTGACGGCTGTTGGAGACGACGGCGATCGTGCCGTCGTCCAGGGTGAGGACGGCGCCGGTGGTGTCCGCGTCGCCCGCCTCCCGGATGAAGCCGGCACCCCGGTTGCCGCCGACGGCGTACACCTCGGTCACCTCACGGCCCGTCACCCAGCGGATGATGTCGAAGTCGTGCACGGCGCAGTCCCGGAAGATGCCACCCGAGGCGGCGATGTACGCGGCCGGCGGCGGGGCCGGGTCCAGCGTGGTCGACCGCACGGTGTGCAGCGTGCCCAGCTCACCGCCGCGCACGGCCGCCCGCGCCGCGGCGAACCCGGCGTCGAAGCGGCGGTTGTAGCCGATCTGCACCGGCACGTCACGGCCCGCGACCGCCTTGAGCACCTCGACGCCCTCCGCCACGGTGCGGGCGACGGGCTTCTCGCAGAAGACGGGCACGCCGGCCTCGACGGCGGCCAGGATCAGGCCCGGGTGGGCGTCGGTGGCGGCGGCGATCACCACCCCGTCCACCCCGGCCGCCAGTACCGCCTCGGGCGAGGCGGCCACCTCGGCACCGAACCGCTCGGCGGCGGCCCGCGCCGCGTCCGCGAACGGGTCGGCGACGACGAGCGAGCCGACGGCGTCGAGTCCGGAGAGGGTCGCGGCGTGGAAGGCGCCGATGCGGCCGAGGCCGAGGATTGCGATGCGCATGGTTCCGCTGCTCCTTGTGTCTGGTTGCCCTCGTGCGTACGCCGCGGTCGCCGGAGCCCGCCGGGCAGGTCCGGCTCCCGCTCGCCGGCCCCGGCGTCACTCCTCGGCGTGCACCTCGACCCAGGCCCGGCGCTCGGCCGACCGGGCCATCGCGTCCAGTACGGCCGCGCTGCGCACCGCGTCCGGCAGCGTCGCGCCGTGGGGCGTGCCCTCCGCCACCGAGCGCAGGAAGCGGTGGGCCTCCACCACCTTGAGGTCGTCGTAGCCCATGGCGTTCGCGGCCCCCGGCTGGAAGGCGGCGAACTCGCCGTGCGCCGGACCGACGTGGACGGTGCCGACCGGCTGGTCCTGGTACAGCGTGCCCCGGGCGACACCCAGTTCGTTCATGCGGCGGAAGTCCCAGAACACCGCGCCCCGAGTGCCGTGCACCTCGAACCCGTAGTTGTTCTGCTCGCCGACCGAGACCCGGCACGCCTCCAGGACACCGCGGGCGCCGGAGGCGAAGCGCAGCAGGCAGCCGGCGTAGTCCTCGTTCTCCACCGGGCCCGACTCGCCGCCCGGGGCGCGCGCGTGACCGGCGGTTGCGGCGGCCGGGCGGGGCCGCTCCGGCAGGAAGACCGCCGTGTCGGCGGACAGGGACGCGATGTCGCCCAGCAGGAACCGGGCCAGGTCCGCGCCGTGCGAGGCCAGATCGCCGAGCACCCCGCTGCCGCCCCGCTCCCGCTCGTAGCGCCAGGTCAGCGCGCCCTCGGGATGCGCCGCGTAGTCGCTGAACAGGCGGAAGCGGGCATGGGTGACGGCGCCGATCTCCCCGGACGCGATCAGCTCACGGGCGGCCTCGACCGCGGGCGCGTTGCGGTAGTTGAAGCCGACGGCGCCCTGCACGCCGGCCGCGCCCACGGCGGCCGCCACCGCGCGGGCGTCCGCGACGGTGAGGCCCACCGGCTTCTCGATCCAGATGTGCTTGCCGGCCCCGGCCATCGCCACGCCGATCTCCCGGTGCAGGAAGTTCGGCGCGGTGATGCTGACCGCCCCGACGCGCGGGTCGGCGGCCACCTCCCGCCAGTCGCGGGTGGCCGAGGCGAACCCGAACTGCGCGGCGGCCTCCTCGGCCCTGCCCGGCACCTCGTCGGCGACGGTGATCAGCTCAGGACGCAGCGGCAGCAGCGGATAGTGGTGGCGGACGCGGGCGTACGCCCGGGCGTGCACCCGGCCCATCCAGCCGAAACCGACGACGGCGACACCGAGCGCGTCCACCATGCGAGCCCCTCGAGGACCGGTCCGTGATCTGACGAGGCCCACCCTGTGCGGAGCCCTGGCATCATGTCAACCTTTTGACAGGACAAAGGTGCGCGGCGGGAGCGGTCCCGCCCGGCGGGACTACCCGAGGTCGACCGCGTACGCCTTGCGCAGCGTCTCGTGCACCGTCCACGTCGTCAGGTCGCCCTCGCGCAGGACGGCCGGGTCGCCGGGCCCGACCCTCAGCGTCGGGCCGCCCTCCACCTCGATGGTGGCCGAGCCGCTCAGCACGACGAACAGCTCGTCCGCCTCGGTGTCGGTGACGACGCCGGGGGTGATCTGCCAGATGCCGCGGGCCTGGCGGCCGTCCGCCGACTCCCGGACCACCTTGCCGGTGACCTCGGGGCTGCCGGACACGATCTGCTCGGGGGAGAGGGGCTCGGGTACGAGCTCGGCGTCGGGGACGTGGACAACGAAGCTGTGGGTCATGCGGCGACGCCAGTCGGGACGGGCGGGGCCGCGGGGGCGAGGTTCGCGCTGACCGCCTGCGGCGTCTTCCTGCTCAGCGTCCACATGCCGCTGGCGCTCACCTTCGTGGCGGTCTTCCTCACCGGAGTGTTCCTCAACAGCGCCCAGACCACGATCTACGCGACCGTCTCCATCGGCTCCGCCCCCGCCGACCGCGCCACCGCGATCGGCTGGACGTCCGGCATGGGCCGCTTCGGCGCCGTCTTCGGCCCGTGGCTGGGCGGCCAGTTGCTCGCCGCGGACAAGGGCGACTGGGGCTTCACCGCCTTCGCGCTCGCCGGTGTCTCGTCCATGGTCTTCATCGGCGTCGCGGCCCTGCGCACGAGGCCGGCCGGGGACGGCGCGGGACAGAAGCTGGTCACCGCGCACTGACCGCGTCCGGCGACGCGGGGGTACGCACGCGCGGGCGTGCCAGGGGAGCCGGGCCGGTCAGGGTGACGTGAGGCCGCGGGCGTCCAGTTCGTCCCCGCACTCCTCGGGCACCATGGTCACCGTCAAGGTCTGGACGGCCTGCTGCGCAGGGGACGCGGACGGTGCCGGCCACGCCTCCGCCTCCTCGCGCTCCCGGCGCCCCTCGCCGACACGGTCGGCGATCTCCGCGCAGTCGACGGCGTGGCTCGCCGTCGGAGCCGGATCCTCGCCGGGGGACCCGGGCCCGTCCGCGTACGGATCGGCGCCGAGGGCGGCGGTGGCGGCGAGGCCGGCCAGGCACAGCCCCGCCCAGACCGCGACGATCCGCCGGTGGCCGTTCACGGGCCGGCCGTCCCGCCGGCGCCCGCACGCACGGGTGGGGCCGTTCTCGCGCCGCACACGATGCTCAACCCGGTTTCCTCCGCCGCGTCACCGGTGCCGTACCGCCGGGGCCGCAGATTACCGTCCCCGGCGGGACAGCCAGGCGGCGGTCAGGGAGCCGGAGACGTTGTGCCAGACGGAGAAGACCGCGGCCGGCAGCGCCGCCAGCGGACTGAAGTGGGCGGTGGCCAGGGAGGCCGCCAGGCCGGAGTTCTGCATGCCGACCTCGAAGGCCATGGCCCGGCTTGCCGGTTCACCGAGCCGGCCGAGGCGCCCCGCGCCGTAGCCCAGCGCCAGCCCGAGGCCGTTGTGCAGCACGACGGCGAGGAACACCATCGCCGCCGCCGACTTGATGGCGTCGGCACTGCCCGCGACGACCACGGCCACGATCACGGAGATCGTCAGCGCGGACAGCCACGGCAGCGCGGTCAGCGCCCGTCGCACGTACCGGCCCGCCACGAGCCGTACGACGACGCCCGCGAGGATCGGCAGCAGGACCGTCTTGAGGATGTCCGTCACCATGGACCCGGCGTTGACCGGGAGGTACTCGCCGGCCAGCAGCAGCGTCAGCGGCGGGGTGACCAGCGGGGCGACGAGCGTGGAGACGGTGGCGACGGAGACCGAGAGGGCGACGTCGCCCCGGGCCAGGTAGGTCACCACGTTGGAGGCCGTGCCGCTGGGCGCGCAGCCCACCAGGATCACGCCGGCGGCGAGCTGCGGCGAGAGGCCGAGCAGGTGGGCGATCGCCCAGCCGAGCCCCGGCATGATGACGTAGTGCGCCACCAGCCCGAGGGCCACCGCCCAGGGGCGCTTGGCGACCCCGCGGAAGTCCTCCGGGGTCATGGTGACGCCCATGCAGAACATCACCACGCCCAGCAGGTACGGCACCGCCTCGCCCCACCCGGTGAAACTCCCCGGGAGCAGCAGGCCGACGGCGCCGGCCGCGAGGACGAGAAGGGGGAAGACGGTGACGGCCCGGCGGGCGGAGCGGTCGCCGGTGACGTCGTCGCTGATGTGTTCGGGTCGTTCGGTACGCACCGTGCGAGGTAACGCCCGCCGGCGGCGGGACGCAACGCCGTCTCGCGATGTGATCATCGGGGCGGCCCGGGCCGCCGGCCGCGCCCCCTCCGGCGGATGGGGTAGGGTTGACCTGCGTGATCACACGGAAACCGCTCACCCGCGGCCCGTGGGACGCACACCGGGACGTGGCGCAGCTTGGTAGCGCACTTGACTGGGGGTCAAGGGGTCGCAGGTTCAAATCCTGTCGTCCCGACGGTGACGAAGGGTCTTCGCGAGCAACGGCTCGCGAAGGCCCTTTAGCGTGTCCGCCCCGCACGCGGCCGACCACGGCGTGGACACCCCCTTGACGCACCCGGGACACAGGCCGACACTTCCCTGGTAATCCTAGTGAACAGGTAGGGAATCATGGGGAGCATCGAGCCGGTCACCGCCGACGCGGACCGCCGCACGCCGGGACCGTCGCCCCTGCTCACCTCCCGCCGTCACATCGACCTCCTCCGCGTCCGCAGCGCCATCACCTCACCGCGCTGAGCCGTCCGGCACCGGCCGCCCGCGCTCCCGCACGCGTCCCGTGCGGCCGGGTGCCCGCGCACGGCCCGCCCGCCGCCGCCTCCGCCGCGCGTGTCCCACGCGCCCGCACCCGAGGAGCACCATGACCGTCACCCGCCTCGCCCCCGCGCCGGCCTTCCGGGGGCGCATCGGCCGCGACCCGCGCAGCGGCCACTACGCCGTGCCGCGCCGCTACCGCCTCCACCTGTCGCCCGGCCACGACGACTGTCTGCGCATCGCCGTCGTGCACGGCCTCCTCGGACTCGACGACGTGTGTCCGGTGACCCTCCTCGACCCCGTTCCCGACGGTGCCGACGGCGGCCACCCCGCGCTGCGGTCGCTGTACGAGGCGAGCGCGCACCACTACCGGGGACCGGCCGTCGCGCCGGTGCTCAGCGACGACTGGTCGGGCCGCATCGTGAGCACGCACGCGCCCGACATCATGCGCGACCTCGCCCGGTACTTCGCCTCCGCGGGCCCCGAGCTGTACCCGGACGGCCAGGACGCGGCGATCGAGGCCGTGGAGCTGCTCTGCGCCCGAGCGGAGGACCCCGCGGCGCTGGACTCGCTGGAGCAGCGGCTCGCCGGCCACCCCTACGTCCTGGGGGAGCGGCTCACCGCGGCCGACGTCGAGGTGTGGGTGGCCATGTCCCGGCTCGGCGCCGCCCACCGCACGGACCGCCACCCCGCCCTGTGGTCCCACGTGCGGCGCCTGAGCGCGCACCCGGCCTTCGCGCACCGCGTCGGAGACCGTCCCGTCTGACGGGACGGCGTTGACACGAGCACGGCCAACTGCCTTACTTACGGACCAAGAACGGTCATGAGCGTCAGTGACAAGCCCTGGCTGGCTGACCGGCAACCCTCGCTCCGCGGTGGGGTGCCCCAGGTGACGACCGGACCGGATGCACTTCGGTAAGCGCGAGGCCCGCAGGGCCGGAACAGTGACGATGACGGACATGTACGCAGCTCCCAGGACGGCGGACCGCCGCCCCCAGGGCCCTGTACGCCCGTACCCGAGCCCGCTCGTCGCCGACCGTGCCGTCGATCTGCTCCGCGTCAGCAGCGCACTGTGTACCGACCGCGGCCGCGGCCGCCGCCAGGGCTGACCTCCCTCCTTCCGGACCTCAGCGCTCGCGGCGACCGCCCGGCCCCTACTTCGCCGCCAACCCGGGCGTCGCCTATCACGTCACACGGACGGCGAAGACCCCCGGCGCCACGCGCAGCGCGGGCACCTACTCGGGAGCCGGCGCCTCCCTCCAGGGCCTGATCGCGGCCACCGCCAAGAAGGACAGCGGGCTCGCCGAACCGATCGCGGACGCCATCAACCACCTGATCGACAACGGCCAGTACGCGAAGTGGCTGGCCGTCTGGAACCTCTCCAGCGAGGCCGTCGAGTCGGCCGAGGTCAATCCGCCCGGCCTCCCCCTCGACAACAACTGACGACCCGTCATCATAACGTCCCCCCGCCGGTCCGTCCGCAGGAGAGGAACCCGAACCCGTGACCCAGCCGACCGGCCTACGCGTCGACACGGCCCCTGCCGCCCTCGCCCCGCACCCCCTGGACAACGCCGTCTGGGCCGCCCTGACCGGCCCGCACGCCCCCTTCGCCGAACGCCTCGGCAGGGCCGCCCGCTACCCGTCGGACGTGGCCGTCTTCGCCGCCCTCGAGGACCCCGCCGATCCGGCCGCCTGGGCCGACCTGCACCGCCTCGTCGGCCCCGGCACGGCGGTCGCGGTGCCCGGCGCGCCCACCGTCCCCGCGGGTTGGCGGGCCTTCGGCGGCGTGCCCGGGGTGCAGTTCGTCGACACCGCGCTGCGCGCCGAGCCGGACCCCGGGGCCGTACGGCTCGGGCCCGCCGACGTCCCCGAGATCCTGGACCTGGTCGCCCGCACCCGGCCCGGCCCCTTCCTGCCCCGCACCGTTCTCCTCGGCACCTACCTCGGCATCCGGCACCGGGGCCGGCTGGTCGCCCTGGCGGGCGAGCGACTCCGGCTGCCCGGCTGGACCGAGATCAGCGCCGTGTGCACCGACCCGGCGCACCGCGGCCGGGGACTCGCCACCCGTCTGGTCCGCGCCGTCGCCGCGGGCATCCGCGAACGCGGCGACACCCCGTTTCTGCACGCCGCCGCGAGCAATACCCGGGCCATCGGGCTGTACGAGTCCATCGGCTCCACCCTGCGCCGCCACACCGAGTTCCGCGACGTGCGCACACCCGGCACGGCCGCCGCGCCGGGGAACCGGTGAACGGCCGCGCGCCCACGGCGACTCCGCCCGCCCGGCGGACGGAGTCGGGTCCGGCGCGTGCCCCGGCCCCCGCCCGCCCCCGCCCCCGGCCGCCCGGCGACCCGCGGCGCGTGGCCGGCGCGCTCCGCCACCCCCGGCCCGACGCGCTCCACCACCTCCGGCCCGACGCCCACCCCGCCCGCTCCCGGTGAGAACCCCGTTTCCCTCCGGACGACCAGGAAGGCAGACCACCCGTGTCCACCACTCCTCCCACCCCGCTGCACCTCGCCGTCGCCCTGGACGGCACCGGTTGGCGCCCCGCCTCCTGGCGCGAGCCGGTGGCCCGCCCCGCCGAGCTGTTCACGGCCGCCTACTGGGCCGGCCTCGTCGCCGAGGCCGAACGCGGCCTGCTCGACTTCGTGACCATCGAGGACGGCCTCGGCCCGCAGTCCTCCCGCCTCCTCGGCCCCGACGAGCGCACCGACCAGGTCCGCGGCCACCTCGACGCCGTCCTGATCGCCTCCCGCGTCGCGCCACTGACCCGGCACATCGGACTGGTGCCGACCGTGATCGCCACCCACACCGAGCCGTTCCACATCTCCAAGGCGATCGCCACGCTCGACTACGTCAGCACCGGCCGCGCCGGTCTGCGCGTGAAGATCTCCGCCCGCCCGACGAGGCCGCCCACTTCGGCCGCCGCACCGTCCCGCGCATCGAGAGCTACGAGAGCCCGGCCGCACGCGAGCTGGTCACCGAGCTGTTCGAGGAGGCCGCCGACCACGTCGAGGTGGTCCGCCGCCTCTGGGACAGCTGGGAGGACGACGCGGAGATCCGGGACGCGGCCACCGGCCGCTTCGTCGACCGGGACAAGCTGCACTACATCGACTTCCGGGGCCCCGCTTCAGCGTCAAGGGCCCCTCCATCACCCCCCGGCCTCCGCAGGGCCAGCCCCTGGTCACCGCCCTCGCCCACTGGACCGTGCCGTACCGGCTCGTCGCCCGGCAGGCCGACGTCGGCTACGTCACCCCGCATGACACCGGCCAGGCACGGGCGATCGTCGCCGAGATCCGCGCCGAACAGGCGGCGGCCGGACGGGCCGGCAAGCCGCTGCACGTCTTCGCCGACCTGGTCGTCCTCCTGGACGACGACCCGGCCGATGCCACCGCCCGCAGGGAGCGCCTCGACGCGGCGGCCGGGACGCCGTACACCGGCGACGCCCGCGTCTTCGCCGGAAGCCCCGCCCAACTCGCCGACCTACTCCAGGAATTCGCGACCACCGGGCTGACCGGGTTCCGGCTCCGCCCCGCCGTCCTCGGCCACGACCTGCCGGCGATCACCCGCGGTCTCGTCCCCGAGTTGCAGCGCCGCGGCGTCTTCCGCGAGGCGTACGAGGCGGACACCCTGCGCGGACTGCTCGGCCTCGACCGTCCCGCCAACCGCTACGCCGCCACCCCCACCGCGACCGCCTGAGCCGGGAGGACACCACCGTCATGACCAAGCCGCTGAAGCAGATACACCTGGCCGCGCACTTCCCCGGCGTCAACAACACCACCGTGTGGAGCGACCCCCGGGCCGGCAGCCACATCGAGTTCGCCTCCTTCGCCCACTTCGCACGGACCGCCGAACGGGCCAAGTTCGACTTCCTGTTCCTCGCCGAGGGCCTGCGCCTGCGCGAACAGGGCGGGCGGATCTACGACCTGGACGTCGTCGGCCGCCCCGACACCTTCACGGTCCTCGCCGCACTCGCCGCCGTCACCGACCGGCTCGGCCTGACCGGCACCATCAACTCCACCTTCAACGAGCCCTACGAGGTCGCCCGGCAGTTCGCGAGCCTGGACCACCTCTCCGGCGGCCGCGCCGCGTGGAACGTGGTCACCTCCTGGGACGCCTTCACCGGCGAGAACTTCCGCCGCGGGGGCTTCCTGCCGCAGGAGGAGCGCTACTCCCGCGCCCGCGAGTTCCTGGCCACGGCGAACGAACTCCTCGACTCCTGGCACGGGGACGAGGTCGTCGCCGACCCGGTCACCGGCACCTTCCTGAGCGACGCCAAGGCCGGAGCCTTCGCACACCGGGGACAGCACTTCGACATCCACGGCCGCTTCGACGTCCCGCGCTCCCCGCAGGGCCGCCCGGTCATCTTCCAGGCCGGGGACTCCGAGGAGGGACGCGAGTTCGCCGCCGCCGACGCGGACGCGATCTTCAGCCGGTACGCCACCCTGGAGGAGGGCCGGGCGTTCCACCGGGACGTCAAGAGCCGCCTCGCCAAGTACGGCCGCCGGCCCGGCGACCTGCTGATCCTGCCCGCCGCGACCTTCGTGCTCGGCGACACCGACGACGAGGCCGAGGAACGGGCGCGCGAGGTCCGCCGGCAGCAGGTCAGCGGGGCCACCGCCCTCAAGCACCTGGAGTTCGTCTGGAACCGGGACCTGTCCGCCTACGATCCGGACGGCCCGCTGCCCGACGTCGACCCGGACGTGTCCGAGGGGCACATCGCGCGCGGGCGGGCCCAGGTGCGGATGTACCGCGACCCGCTGGCCACCGCCCGGGAGTGGCGCGAACTGGCGGCGGCTCGCGGCTGGTCCATCCGCGACCTCGTCCTCCACACCGGCAACCGCCAGACCTTCGTCGGCTCCCCGGCCACCGTGGCCCGCACCATCAACGACTTCGTGCAGGCCGACGCCGCCGACGGCTTCATCCTCGTCCCGCACATCACCCCGGCCGGCCTGGATCAGTTCGCGGACGAGGTCGTCCCGCTGCTCCAGGAACAGGGCGCCTTCCGCACCGACTACGAGGGCACCACCCTGCGCGACCACCTCGGCCTCACCCACCCCGACACGCAGCTCGCCGACGAACGGGCGGCGTCCTGATTCACCGGCCGCCCCGATGACGGCGGTGCCGTGTCCGCCGCCCCCTCGCACGGCGGACACGGCACGGGCCGGGGACGTCACCCTCCCCCGAAGGCGACGTCCCCGGCCGTCCCCGGCGCCGGACTGTGGCCGGCCGTGGCCGGGTGCGGCGGATCCGTGCTGTCACCAGCACATGACCGCCGTCTCGCCCGCACCCCACGAGGAGTACAGGCGCACCCGGGCGGTATAGCGGCGGCCCTTGACGAGACGGGCCCTGATCATGGCGTTGCGGAGTGTTCCCCCGTCGTCGTGGCCGGCGAGGTAGCGGGGCTCCCCGTCGCGCTCCTCGAAGACCACGACGACGGCGTCGCTGTCGCCGAACGTGCCGACGGTGTACTCGCGGGTCTCCGGCGGGTCGAGGCGGAAGTCGGCCTGCTCGCCCGGTCCGAGGCCGAGCGGCACCGAACGGAACGGCACCAGCGGTCCCGGCCGGCCGGCGGGCGGGTACCAGCGCAGCGCGAACTCCTTGTCGGCGGCGGAGAGGGTGCCGGGCGGGTGCAGACCCGCGCGGTGGTGCTCCGGCTCCAGTATCAGCCCCGACGGGAACGGGTACTCCAACCACCTCTACGGCGCCTACACCCGCCTCGGCGCCGGAGACCGCGGCGCCCTGCCCTGGCTGGTGGACCTGCCCGCGGCCCAGCTCGCCTGACCGGACCTCAGGCGGCGCCGAACGCCGAGAACGCCCACCCCGTGGCCTGGTGCACCGCGTCGCCGGGCAGCGCGGCCCGCGCGTCGCGCAGCGACTCCGCCAGGGACAGACCGGCGTCCAGCCCCTTGTGCAGCGCGAGCATCAGCGGCACCACCGCGGCGTCGTTGACCGGCGCGCTGCACGCCACCACCCCGGCCGTGCCCAGCGGCAGCAGCGCGGTGACCAGCCCGAGCAGCTCGTCCGCGCCGACGGACGCGAAGCGGGCGGTGTCGCAGCAGGACAGGATGATCCGGTACGGGCTGCGGTCCAGGCGCTCCAGGTCGTGCACGATCAGGGGACCGTCGGCCATCCGCAGCGAGGAGAACAGCGGGCTGTCCGCACGGAACGTGCCGTGCGCGGCGATGTGCGCCAGCGCGGCCCCGTCCAGCTCCCGCAGCACCCGCGGCACCCGCGCCTCGTCCCCCTCCAGCACGACCGGAGCCCCCTGCCGGTCCCGGGCCCCCGGTCCACCGTCCCGCGCGTCGTCCGCTCCGGTGCCCGGCGACGGCGGGATGCCCGGCCCGGGGCTCCCGCCGCGCGCTCCGTGGTCCCGCATGGCGTCCGGTGACGGGGAGCGGCCCGCGAGTTCCGTGACCTCGGCACCGCCGGTCGCCAGTCCGGGGCCGCGTACCAGGATCCGGCGTCCGCCGGGCGGCGGTGCCGTCTCGCGGGCGCGCAGCCAGCTGCTCGCGGACGGCGACACGCTCAGCACCCGCTCCCGCAGCGCGGGGAGCAGCGCCCACGGCACCCGGTGCAGCCGCGCCGGCGGGACGACGACGACCGGGCCGGTGCCCAGGTGCGCCGCCGCCGGACCGAGCAGCAGCTCCTGCAGCCGCGCCCCCGCGGCCTCCACCACCGGCAGCCGCGCCTCCGCCCCCGGATGGGCCAGCCGCCGCAGCCCCGCCTGGACGTGCTCGGCCTCCCGCTCCGCCGCGGCCAGCAGGCCCGCCTCGAACCGCCGCACCCGCCCCTGCCCGCACAGCAGCACGTGCACCCGCCCGTCGAGCACGGCCAGCTCCACCAGCCGTACGCCGTCGCCGAGCCGCCGCAGCAGCCGGTCGGCCTCGAACCGGTCCCCGTCCCCGGACGCCTCGCCCCGCATGTGCAGGGTGCGGGAGCGGATCTCCCGTTCCAGGCGCCGCTGTTCGCGCTCCAGCGCGGGAACGGGCCGGCCGCCGTCCAGCCGGGCCTCCTCCGCACGGGCGGCGATCTCCCGGAACGCCGTCATGCCGCTCAGCAGCGCCGGGTCGGTCGGCGGCCGGGTGGGCGGCGCCGACAGCACGGTCGCCCGCCACCGCTCGCTCCACACCAGCAGCCGACGCGGTCCGCCCGAGACCAGGCTCGCCCGCTGAGCCATCGCCGCCAGCTCCGCGCCCTGCGCGGTGGCCCGGGCCCGCAGCTCCGAGGCGCCCAGTGTCATCCGGTGGTCGTCCAGGACGTCCAGCCCACGCCGGCAGGCCTCGAGCACGCCCCGCGTCGAACCCGCCGCCCGGGCCCGCAGCGCCTGCGCCGCCCAGCCCGTCATCCGCGCCAGCGGCGGCCCACCGTGGCGGCTGCGCGCGGCGACCGCCAGATGCCGTTCGGCGTCGGCCGTCCAGCCCAGGTCCAGTGCGATCCGGCCGGCCAGCAGCGACGCCTCCGGCGCGGCCGGCGCCCCGAACGCGGCCAGCCGTTCCGCCACCGCCGCCGCGTCCGCGACCAGCCGGCCCGACCCGCGCCCCGCCGCCACCCGTGCCTCGGTCAGCACCAGCCGGGCGTGCGTCTCGTACCAGGTACGCCGCTGCGCGGCGAACAGCCGTACCGCGACGGCCGCGCGCGCGATCGCGGTCCGCGGGTCGTCCGCCAGCCGGGCCGCCCGCGCGGCGACCAGCAGCAGCTCCGCCTTGCGCGTGGACTGCCCGCCGATGCAGTCCAGCGCGGCGACCGCCCCGTCCGCCTCGGCCAGCGCCTCCCGGGCCAGCCCCGCCGCCAGCAGCACCTCGCAGCGCCGGATGGTCAGCATGAACGTCGGCGTGCCCAGCTTGGCGTACCGCTCCTCCGCCTCGTCCAGCAGCCGCAGGGCCGCCGGCACGTCACCCGACCGGTACGCCGCGAGCCCGCGGCTCTCCACCGCGTCGGCCTTGTCGTGCTCCTGGCCGGTCGTGTCCCAGAGCGCCTCCGCCGCCGCGAAGTCCGCCTCCGCCCGCTCCACCGCGCCCAGCGCCAGGTGCACGGTCGCCCGCAGCGTCAGCGCCCGTGCCGTCCAGATCACGTCGTCCGCCTGCCGCAGCACCGGGACCGCCCGGCGCACGTCCTCCAGCGCTTCGCCGTGCCGGCCCAGCACCCACCACACGTACGCCCGCCGGAACAGCACCCGCGCCCTGGTGTGCCCGGTGCCCCGTGCCACGCCTTGCTCGAACGCCGCCAGCCCGTCCCGGGTGCGCCCGGCGTGCACCAGCGCCACCCCGAGCGTGGCCAGCACGTCGGCCTCCCGCTCGGCCGAGTCCGCCCGGGCCGCGAGGTCGCGGGCGCGCCGCAGATGGGCCAGCGCCCGCCGCAGGTCGCCGAAGTCCCGCTGCCAGATGCCGATCACCTGGTGGGCGACGGAGGCGTGCAGCGGCGACGGATCGGCGTCGAGCACCTCTCCCGCCCGCTCCACGGCCTCGTTGGGGGCGGCGAACACCATCGGCAGCAGTTGGAGAACCGAGTCGTTTCCCGCTGTCACCCCACGGATGGTAGTGCTCCGCAACCACGTCCCACAGGTTCGAGTCTGTATCAATCACCCACCCCGGGACTCCGATTGACGACAGCCGGCGACCGCGAACGGCCACCGGCGACCGTCGCCCGACAGCCGCCTCAGTGGAGGACCCGCATGGCACCACAGCGATTCCGTGAGCAGTTCGACCAGATCCAGCGCTCGATGCCCGGCGTCCCGCTGGCGATGGGCCCGGACGACTCCGCCGAGTTCTTCTACGAGAAGGGCGTCGTCCTCGCCCGCGACGGCGAGGAGGCCCGCCTGGTCGAGGACACCGTGCGCGAGCACTTCACCACGTTCGCCGGCCTCGCCCCGGACCACGTACGCCGGGCGAGTCCCGAGACCAACCGCACGGGCATCACCCGCATCCAGGTCGGCGACCCCGGACAGGGCGGCCCGGACGGCGATCCCGGAGTGGCGGGCGCGCTGCGCTCCCTCAGGACGGTGGAGGGCCGCGCGGGCCGCCGCCTGATCAGCCGCAACCACGTCGTCTCCATCGCCGTCAACGCCTGCCCCGGCGACGAACCCGTGCCCGCCGCGGCGGGCGAGCCCCCGAACCCGGCCCCGGCCGCGACGGAGTACGACGCGGGCACGGCCGTCGGCGTCCTCGTCGTCGACACCGGGCTCATGCACGACTACCGCTCCTCCCCGCTGCTGGCCCACACCGAGGGCGACGCCCAGGCCCGGGAGTGCGACGACGACGGCGTCCTCCAGCAGTACGTCGGCCACGGCACGTTCATCGCCGGCCTGCTCGCCGCCGTCGCCCCCAACACCGACGTGACCGTGCGCGGCACCCTCAACGACGCCGGTGCGATCCTGGAGTCCGAGTTCGGCGAGAAGCTGTTCGAGGCCGTCGACCGGGGCGGCTGGCCCGACATCCTCAGCCTCTCCGCCGGCACCTCCAACGGCCGCACCGACGGCCTGCTCGGCCTCCAGGCCTTCATGGAGGAACTCCGTGACCAGGGCACCCTGCTGGTCGCCGCCGCCGGCAACAACGCCAGCGCCACGCCCTTCTGGCCCGCCGCCTACGCCGACCTGCCCGGCTGGGAGAACGCGGTCCTCTCTGTCGGCGCACTGCGCGCCGACGGCGAGTTCGGCGCCTGCTTCAGCAACCACGGCGGCTGGGTCAAGGCGTACGCCCCCGGCGAGCGCCTCACCAGCGCCCTCACCGGTTTCCGCACGCCCGTGCCGTACGTCTATCAGCACTCCACCTACGACGCCTGCCGGTTCGGCTTCGGCTACACCTGTACCTGCCAGTACCCCCGGCACAACGGGATCCTCAGCGAGCCGGGGGGAGCCCCTGCCAAGCCGGACCAGGTGATGTTCGAGGGGCACGCGCAGTGGAGCGGCACCTCCTTCGCGACCCCCGTGGCCGCCGGCCTGGTCGCCGCCCACATGACGGCGCACAAGGAGAGCGACCCCCGTGCGGCCCGCAAGCAACTGCTCGCCGCCGTGACCGAGTTCGCCGAGGTACGCGGCGCGCACGTACCGGCGCTGCTGCCGCCCACCTGGCGTCCGGCCTCCGTCGAACCGCCGGCCGCGGGGGCGTGAGCGGTGTGACGGCGAGCGGAACGGCCCCCTGCGCGGCGTACGATGACGTGTCGTACACGAGGGGTGGGGCCGTGGACCGTGCAGATGTCGGGGCGCTCGTCCGGTCGGCCGCCGACGGGGACGCGGCGGCCTGGAAGTCACTGGTGGACGGGCTGGGACCGCTCGTGTGGTCCGTCGTACGGGCACACGGCCTGTCCGACGCCGACGCGCACGAGGTCTACCAGACCGCCTGGTTCAGGTTCGCCCAGCACCTGGGGCGGATCCGGGAACCGGAGAAGACCGGTTCGTGGCTGGCGAGCACGGCACGCCACGAGTGCCTGAAGCTGCTCAAGGCGTCGAAGCGCTGGACGCCGACCGACGACCCGCAGCTGCTCGACCGGCCGAGCGAGGACCGTACGCCGGAGGAGTCGGTGCTCGACTCCGAGGCGGCCGCCGCGCAGACCGAGCGCGTGCGCCGGCTGTGGCAGGAGTTCGAGGAACTGGGGGAACGCTGCCGCCAGTTGCTGAGGGTGCTGATCTCCTCGCCACCGCCCAGTTATCAGGAGGTGTCCGCCGCGCTGGGAATCGCGGTGGGCAGCATCGGGCCGACGCGCCAGCGCTGTCTGCGCCGGCTGCGGGCCCGGCTCGAGGCACGGGGGACGACATGAGCGACCTGTACGACGGCCACGACGACTCCGAGGACGGACCGCCCGGCGGGACGCCCGGCGACGACGGTCCGGACACCGGCCCGCTGGAGGAGGAACTGCGGCAGGCCGCCGCCATCCTGGACCCGGTGCCGGCCGGGCTGCGGCAGGTCGCCGTCGACGCCTACGCGCTGCACGACCTGGAGGCGCGCGTCGCCGAGCTGACGTTCGACTCGCTGACCGACGCCGTCCCGGTGCGCGGGGAGCCGGACCCGC
Organism: Streptomyces sp. 63XJN7_1_ISO-PGPR-S23-121; assembly: GCF_056173025.1. NCBI lineage: Bacteria > Bacillati > Actinomycetota > Actinomycetes > Kitasatosporales > Streptomycetaceae > Streptomyces > Streptomyces sp. 63XJN7_1_ISO-PGPR-S23-121. The sequence goes on from NZ_CM149653.1 coordinate 2,987,433, forward strand.
CGCGCATGCTGACCTTCCGCGCGGACGACGTGATCGTCGACGTGGAGGTGACCTCCGACGGCCTGTTCGGACAGGTGATCCCGCCGGGCCCGGCCCGGATCGAGGTGCTCGGCGGCCCGCTGGCCCACGCCCGGCTGACGGCGGACGACATGGGGCGCTTCACCGGCGACGCCCCGCCCACCGGCCCGTTCGCCCTGCGGCTGCGGACCGGCGGCGAGGTGGTCGTCACGGAGTGGCTGCGCGCCTGACCGCCGGCGCCCGCGCGGGCGCTCCCGGGCCGGTGGGCGGGTGATCAGCCCGACACTGCGTCGACGAGCGCCGCCAGCGACGACGCGAGGCGGGACAGTCCTGGGCCGGCCGGGCCGCCCGGCTCGGTCATGTAGGTGTCCCGGCGGATCTCCACCATCAGCGCGCCGACCTCGCCCCGCTTCCCGTAGAACTCCAGCGGCACGTACGTCCCGCTGAACGGGCTGTCGAGCCCGGTCTCCCCGCAGGGCGCGAACGCCCGCCGGGCGGCGGCGAGCAGCGCGGGCGGCGTGTGGAACCCGTCGGTGCCCAGGCAGACCGGCGGGCGCGGACCCTCGCCGTGCAGCTCGTAGGGCAGCGGCTCGGTGGGGTAGGAGTGCACGTCGACGATCACGGCCCGCCCGGTGGCGGCGAGCCGGTCGGCGACCGCCTCGGTCATGGCCCGCGCGTACGGCCGGAAGTACCGCTCCAGCAGGGGCTCGGGGTCGACGCCGTCGGCCCGCAGCACCTCCCGGTGCGAGGTCCGCGTGTACACGGCGCCCATCCCGACGGCCGTCATCTCCTCCCGCTCGTCCGGGAACCGCTCCGGGTCGACCACCAGCCGCGAGGCCCGGTTCACGAACCGCCAGGGCGTGACGCCGGCCAGCCCGGCGGCGGCCTCGGCGATCTCGGCCGTGTGCGAGTCGGTGATGTGGTCGAGCTCCCGCTCCAGTGCCGCGTCGTCGAGGACGATGCCGGGCCGGACGTCGGCCGGTATCTCCCGCGAGGAGTGCGGCACGTGCAGGATCACGGGGGAGTGCGCGGCGCCGGGCAGCAGCTCGAAGGTCCGCGGGGCGTCGGTCATGGGACTGCTCCAGAAGTGTGGTCGTGGGGGCGGGGAGGGGAAGGCGGGCGCGAAGAGACGGGCACCCCGCCTCCGACGTGCGGAGACGGGGTGCCCGGGAGCCCCGTGGGGCCGGCGAGGATCAGGCGAGGGACGCCAGCGCCTCGTTCCAGGTGGCCGACGGACGCATGATCGCGGCGGCCTTGGCCGGGTCGGGCTGGTAGTAGCCGCCGATCTCGGCCGGCTTGCCCTGTACGGCGTTCAGCTCGTCCACGATCTTCTGCTCGTTGGCGGCGAGGGTCTCGGCGAGCGGGGCGAAGGCCTTGGCCAGGTCCGCGTCGTCGGTCTGCCCGGCCAGCTCCTGCGCCCAGTACAGGGACAGGTAGAAGTGGCTGCCGCGGTTGTCGATGCCGCCGACGCGACGGGTCGGCGACTTGTCCTCGTTGAGGAAGGTCGCCGTGGCGCGGTCGAGGGTGTCGGCGAGGACCTTGGCGCTGCCGTTGCCGGTGGCCGCCGCGTACTGCTCCAGGGACGGCACCAGGGCGAAGAACTCACCGAGGGAGTCCCAGCGCAGGTAGTTCTCCTTGACCAGCTGCTGGACGTGCTTCGGCGCGGAACCGCCGGCGCCCGTCTCGAACAGGCCGCCGCCCGCCATCAGCGGGACGACCGAGAGCATCTTGGCGCTGGTACCCAGCTCCAGGATCGGGAAGAGGTCGGTCAGGTAGTCGCGCAGCACGTTGCCGGTGACGGAGATGGTGTTCTCACCGCGGCGGATGCGCTCCACCGACAGCTTGGTCGCCTCGACGGGGGAGAGGATCCTGATGTCCAGACCCTCGGTGTCGTGCTCCGGCAGGTACGCCTTGACCTTGGCGATCAGGTTGGCGTCGTGGGCGCGGCCCTCGTCCAGCCAGAAGACGGCCGGGTCGCCGGTGGCGCGGGCGCGGGTGACGGCCAGCTTCACCCAGTCGCGGATCGGGGCGTCCTTGGTCTGGCAGGCGCGGAAGATGTCGCCGGCGGAGACCGTCTGCTCCAGGACGGCGTTGCCGTCGGCGTCGACCAGGCGGACCGTGCCCGTGGTGGGGATCTCGAAGGTCTTGTCGTGGCTGCCGTACTCCTCGGCCTTCTGCGCCATGAGGCCGACGTTCGGGACGGAGCCCATCGTCGACGGGTCGTAGGCGCCGTTGGCGCGGCAGTCCTCGATGACGGCCTGGTACACGCCGGCGTAGGAGGAGTCCGGGATGACGGCGAGCGCGTCGTGCTCCTGGCCGTCCGCGCCCCACATGTGGCCGGAGGTGCGGATCATGGCCGGCATGGAGGCGTCGATGATGACGTCCGACGGCACGTGCAGGTTGGTGATGCCCTTGTCGGAGTCGACCATCGCCAGCTCCGGGCCCTCGGCGAGCTCGGCGTCGAAGGAGGCCTTGATCTCGGCGCCCTCGGGCAGGGCCTCCAGGCCCTTGTAGATGCCGCCCAGGCCGTCGTTCGGGGTGAGGCCGGCCTTGGCGAGCGCCTCGCCGTACTGCGCGAACGTCTTCGGGAAGAAGGCGCGGACCACGTGGCCGAAGATGATCGGGTCGGAGACCTTCATCATCGTGGCCTTCAGGTGCACCGAGTACAGGATGCCCTCGGACTTGGCGCGCGCGACCTGCGCCGTCAGGAACTCGCGCAGCGCGGCGACGCGCAGCACGGAGGCGTCGACGACCTCGTCCTTCTTCACCGGCACGGACTCGCGCAGCACCGTGGTGGTGCCGTCGTCGCCGACCAGCTCGATCCGCAGCGTGCCGTCCTCGGCGATCACCACGGACTTCTCGGTGGAGCGGAAGTCGTTCTCGCCCATGGTCGCGACGTTGGTCCTGGACTCGGGGGTCCAGGCGCCCATGCGGTGCGGGTGGGTCTTGGCGTAGTTCTTCACCGAGGCCGGGGCACGGCGGTCGGAGTTGCCCTCGCGCAGGACCGGGTTGACCGCGGAGCCCTTGACCTTGTCGTACCGGGCGCGGATCTCGCGCTCCTCGTCGGTCTTCGGGTCGTCCGGGTAGGCCGGCAGCGCGTAGCCCTGGCCCTGCAGCTCGGCGATGGCGGCCTTGAGCTGCGGGATGGACGCCGAGATGTTCGGCAGCTTGATGATGTTCGCCGCGGGCGTCTTGGCCAGCTCGCCGAGCTCGGCGAGGGCGTCCGGGATGCGCTGGTCCTCGGCGAGGTACTCCGGGAACAGGGCGATGATCCGGCCGGCCAGCGAGATGTCCCGGGTCTCCACGGAGACACCTGCCTGCGAGGCGTACGCCCGGATCACCGGCAGGAAGGAATACGTCGCCAGGGCCGGGGCCTCGTCAGTGTGTGTGTAGATGATGGTCGAGTCAGTCACCGGGTGCTCCGCTCCACGTCTGCAACATTGCTCGACATCAAGATATCTCGTGTCCGACCTCGGCTCGACAGGGGTCGCGCGGAGATTCCGGCCAACCGGCCGCGCGACCCCCGCCGAGCGGGTGACGGTCACGCGAACGGCACGGCGTCCTCGCCCGACCGCTGCTGCGGAATGACCACGGTCCCCTGCTGGAGCGCGACCGTCCGGGCGGGCGCCGGGATGCGGATGCCCTCCTCGCGGTAGCGCCGGTGCAGGCGCTTGATGAACTCGTGCTTGATCCGGTACTGGTCGCTGAACTCGCCGACGCCCAGGATCACGGTGAACCCGATCCGCGAGTCGCCGAAGGTGTGGAAGCGCACCGCCGGCTCGTGCTCCGGCACCGCCCCGGTGATCTCCGTCATCACCTCGGCGACGACCTCGATCGTGACCCGCTCCACATGCTCCAGGTCGCTGTCGTAGGCGACACCGGCCTGCACCAGGATGGTCAGCTTCTGCTCGGGGCGCATGAAGTTGGTCATGTTCGTCTTGGCGAGCTGCCCGTTGGGGATCACGACCAGGTTGTTGGAGAGCGCGCGGACGGTGGTCTGCCGCCAGTTGATGTCCTCGACGTAGCCCTCCTCCCCGCTGCTGAGCCTGATGTAGTCGCCCGGCTGCACGGTCTTCGAGGCGAGGATGTGGATGCCCGCGAACAGGTTCGCGAGCGTGTCCTGCAACGCCAGGGCGACCGCCAGACCGCCCACGCCCAGGGCGGTGAGCATCGGCGCGATGGAGATGCCCAGCGTCTGCAGCACCACCAGGAAGCCGATCGCCAGCACCAGGACCCGGGTGATGTTCACGAAGATCGTGGCGGACCCGGCCACCCCGGAACGGGACGTCGTCACCGTCCGGACCAGCCCGGCGATCACACGGGCCGCCGACACCGTCACCACGAAGATCAGGAGGACCGTGAGCACCTGGTTGACGTGGTGCTGCACCGTCCGGGTGAGCGGCAGCGCCGCCGCCGCGCCCGCCGCGCCGCCCGCGACCGCCGCCCACGGCACCACCGAGCGCAGCGCGTCCACGACCACGTCGTCGCCGCCCCAGCGGGTGCGCTCCGCGTGCCGCCCCAGCCAGCGCAGCAGCATGCGCAGCAGGAACGCCCCCAGCAGACCGGCGGCCAGCGCGATGCCCGCGGGCACCAGATGGTCCATGGTGAGGTCGTCCGTCATCGGCCGCCTCCCAGGGGCGCGGCAGCGGCGGAGCCGCTCGCGGACGGGCGGATGTGCTTACTCGTCACCTGTCACCTGCTTGCTTCCGTGATGTGCGATCGCACCGGCCCGCAAGGGAGTTCGACCGGCGCGAGGGCTCATCCTGCCGTATGCGGCACGGCCGTCCGAACCGGCGGTGGGCGTTCGGCCACCGCCCGGTCCGGTCCGGCCACCGGCGCCGTACCCCCGTTCTCAGAGCACCCCGGTCCGCACCAGCACCGCCAGTGTCAGCGCCCCCGGCAGCAGCGGCAGCCACACGGTGATGACGCGGAAGGCGAGCACCACCGCCGTGGCCACGGCCGCCGGGCCGCCCGCCGCGACCAGCGCCACGACCAGCGCGGCCTCCACCGAGCCGATGCCGCCCGGTGTGGGCACCAGGGCCACCGCGACCGTCGCCGCCAGATACGCCACCGCCATGTGCCCGGGCGGCACCGCGAGCCCCAGCGACCTGCCGACCAGGACCAGCACGGTCGCCTGCAACGCCGGGAAGGCCAGGGCACCGCCCCACAGCGCGAGCGCCCGCGCCGGGCGGGCGTGCACCGACCGGGCCTCACCGAGCGCGGTCCGCAGGAAGGAGACCACGGCCGTCCGCAGCCGCCGCACCAGCACCAGCGCGCCCGCCGCCACGGCCGGCACCGCTCCCGCCGCGACCAGCAGCGGACCGACGGCTTCCTCGGGCAGCAGCGTGCCCGGCCGCAGCGCGCCGGGGAACGCGAACAGCAGCCCGCCCAGCAGGGCCAGCCGGCCGGCGCTCTCCGCCAGCAGATACAGGGCGAGGGCGGCGGACGACCGGGCCAGGGGCAGCCCGCACACCGTCATGAACCGCAGGTTGACCGCGCTCGCGCCCAGCCCCGTCGGCAGCAGGTGGTTGGCCGCGCCCGCCGCGAACTGGGTGGCGAGCAGCCGCCGCCGCGGCAGCCGCTCCACCACGGCACCCTGCCGGGTGCAGGCGGCGGCCATCCAGGTCAGGCACGTCACGCCGGCCGCGGCCAGCAGCCAGGGTCCCTCGGCGGCGGAGAGCCGGCCGAAGCCGTCGGTGAGCACGGACCGGTGCCGTACCGCGACCACGGTGACCAGCAGCAGCGGAAGGACACAGACGAGCCGCCGGATCGGGCGGGCACGGCCGTCCCGCCGGATCCGGCCGTCCCGGCCGGTCCGGGCACGGCCGGGAAGGGGCGTCTCGGGGAGGCGTACCGCTGTCACAGCACAAGAGATTCCCCCAGCCCCGCCAACTGCGGATGACCGACGCGCGGACGCGGGCTTACGGATCCCCGGCACGGCGTCCTTGACCTCAAGGATGCTTGAGGTCATACCGTCCTCCGCATGAGCATGGAGACCACCGCCTGGACCCAGCTGCACAGCGTGATGAACGCCGAGCAGGAACGCCGCCCCTTCGCCCGTGCCACCCTGCGCCGCATCGGCGCGTTCGCCCGTCCGCACCGCCGCCGCATCACCTGGTTCGTGCTGCTCGGGGTCGCGACCGCGTTTCTCGCCGTCGCCACCCCCGTGCTGGCCGGGAAGGTCGTGAACGTCATCGTGACTGGCGGCGACGAGAACACCGTCGTCCGATTGGCGCTGCTGATCGCGCTGATCGCCGTCGCGGAGGCGGCGCTCGGCATCCTCTCCCGCAGGCTGTCGGCGAGGCTCGGGGAGGGGCTGATCCTGGATCTGCGGACGGCGGTGTTCGATCATGTGCAGCGCATGCCGGTCGCGTTCTTCACACGTACCCGTACGGGAGCGCTCGTTTCCCGTCTCAACAACGACGTCATCGGCGCCCAGCGCGCCTTCAGCAACACCCTGTCCGGCGTGGTCAGCAACCTCGTCACCCTGCTGCTGACCCTCGCCGTCATGCTCACCCTGTCCTGGCAGATCACCCTGATCGCGCTGGTGCTGCTGCCGGTGTTCGTGCTTCCCGCCCGGCGGATGGGCCGCCGCATGGCCCGCATGCAGCGCGAGGCCGCCACCCTGAACGCCGCGATGGGCACCCGGATGACCGAGCGCTTCTCCGCGCCCGGCGCCACCCTCATCAAGCTGTTCGGCCGCCCGGAGGAGGAGTCGGCGGAGTTCGCCGCCCGCGCCCGCCGCGTCGCGGACATCGGCGTGCGCACCGCCACGGCCCAGGCCGCCTTCATCACCGCGCTCACCCTCGTCTCCGCCCTGGCCCTGGCCGTCGTCTACGGCCTCGGCGGCTGGTTCGCCCTGCGCGGCACCCTGGACCCGGGGGCCGTCGTCGCCCTGGCGCTGCTGCTGACCCGGCTGTACGCGCCGCTCACCGCGCTGGCCGGCGCCCGCGTCGAGGTGATGAGCGCCCTCGTCAGCTTCGAGCGGGTCTTCGAGGTGCTGGACCTCGCCCCGCTCATCGACGAGAAGCCCGACGCCCGCCCCGTCCCCGACGGCCCGGTCGCGGTCGAGTTCGACGACGTCCGCTTCGGCTACCCCTCCGCCGACAAGGTCTCCCTGGCCTCTCTCGAGGAGGTCGCCTCCCTGGACACCCGGGGCGGCGACGAGGTCCTGCACGGACTCTCCTTCCGCGCCGAACCCGGCCAGACGATCGCGCTCGTCGGCTCCTCCGGCGCCGGCAAGTCGACCATCGCCCAGCTGCTGCCGCGCCTGTACGACACCGACGCCGGCGCCGTACGCGTCGGCGGCGTCGACGTCCGCGACCTCACCGCCCGGTCACTGCGCGACACCCTCGGCATGGTCACCCAGGACGGCCACCTCTTCCACGACACCGTCCGCGCCAACCTGCTGCTGGCCCGCCCGGAGGCCACCGACACCGAGCTGTGGGACGCGCTGCGCCGCGCCCGCCTGGACGACCTCGTACGCGCCCTGCCCGACGGCCTCGACACCGTGGTCGGCGAGCGCGGCTACCGCCTCTCCGGCGGCGAACGCCAGCGCATGACCATCGCCCGGCTGCTCCTGGCCCGCCAGCGCGTCGTCATCCTCGACGAGGCCACCGCACACCTCGACAACACCTCCGAGGCGGCCGTCCAGGAAGCACTCACCGAGGCCCTGGAGGGCCGGACGGCCATCGTGATCGCCCACCGGCTGTCCACGGTCCGGGCGGCCGACCAGATCCTGGTCGTCGAGGCGGGCCGCATCGTCGAACGCGGCACCCACGAGGAGCTCCTCGCGGCCGACGGCCGGTACGCCGAGCTGCACCGCACGCAGTTCGCCCGCCCCGCGGTCGAGAAGGCGGCGTAGCGCGGCCCCGGGGACGGCAGACCCGTGCGAACGGGGGGGCAGGGGGCCGCGGGTCTGTCGTCCAGGGGGTGTCGTCTGCTCGCCCCGGCAGCCGGACGAGATGCCCGGGCCCAGGCCCCCGGCGGCTCCCGCGCAGACCAAGGAACGGAAAGCGTCCTTCCCGGCTGCGCCCGCCGTCCCGGCCCGCCGGCCGGAGGCCGGTGCGGGCCCGCTGTCGGAGGCGGGTGCCACACTCGGCCCATGAACGAGCACCGCTTCGACTGGCATGACTTCCTGGGCCGTTGGCAAGAGGAATGGATACCCGGCGAGGACGACCTGGAGGACATGGAGGAGGGCGGTGTCAGCCTCGCCGACATGGCCCTCGCCGCACCACCCGCGACGCGGGAGGAGATCGCCGCGGCCGAGGAACGCCTGGGCACCCGGTTGCCTCCGTCCTACCGGGGCTTCCTCGAAGTCAGCAACGGCTGGCGCGTCGACGCCACGGCGTCGATCTACCGGCTGGGCGGGGTTCACGAGATCGGCTGGTTCGGGGATCCGTTCGGCATGACCGAGGCCTACCGGCAGCAACTGGGCGAGCGTTCGACCGAACAGGAGGTACTGCTGGCCGGCATGTGGGAGCGGGCCCTGCAGTTGGAGACCGACTCGGACATGTCGTACGCCCTGCTGGACCCGGGGGACACCGGCGAGGACGGCGAGTGGGCGCTGTACGTGTACAAGGGGTTGAGCGGCGAGTTCCCGGACCGCTATCCGTCGTTCCGCGCCTACATGGAGGAGATGTACCGGAACTTCCACGCGGACCGCGCGAGCAATCCCCGATTCGTCAACGACACCACGCGCGCCCTGGACGCCGACGTCGAGCGCGCCCGGCAGGAGGCCCTGGGCGGGCGGTGGGAAACCGCCCTCGAGTTGCTGGCCGAGACGCAGCGCTACGGACGGCCGTCCGCCTGGGGGATGCTGCGGCAGATCCAGACGCTGTCGCACAGGGGCGGCGGGGACGCTTTCGGCGACCTCGTGGCCGATCCGCGGTACACGGACGAGCTGGTGCCGGTGATGGCCGCCGCCCGTCTGCGGCACCATCGTCGCGGCGCCTTCGGTGACCGGTTCGTGCTGGGCACCGAGACCGACGACGCCGTCGGTGCGGCCGCCGACGGGATCTTCGCCCGGGTGCGCGACCGCTCCTACCGCTACGCTCCGGGCGGCATCTTCGGACAGGCGGTGGCCGAGGCACGGGAGGCGGCTCGGTGGGGTGACACGGACGGGGCCTGGCGGGTGATCCGCGCGGCGCTGCCGTCGTGGTCGCCGCCGGGACCGGATCTGCTGGCGCCGCTCGGACTGCTCGCGGATCCCGTGCTGGGGCCGGTGGTGACACCCGAGCGCGGCAGGGAGCTGCTGGCCACGCCGCGCGCCGGCCGGCCGGGCACCGCGCCGGATCCGGTGGCGGACCTGGACCCGCCCGGACTGCGCTGGCTCGCGGACACACCCCGGTGGAACCCGCCGCACGACTCCTACCGAGGCCTGTGGGTGGAGGGCGTGGAGCCGGAGGCGCTGACCTCCCTGGTCGGGGAGGACGGATGTGCGGGCCTGACCGTTCCGCCCGGTCGCCGGGACCCGTGGATCCACCACGGCGCCCAGCGGCGGGACGACCTGGCGCCGTGGGAGGACCGGGCCGTGGTGTCGGTGGGCCGGACGGGCACCGGGTGGGCGTTCGGCTTCGACATGGCTCCGCGCACCTCCTCCGTCGGGAACTTCTTCGTCTCCCCGGCCGCGGCCGCCGCGCGTGACGGGCGCGCGGTGGTGCTGTGGGTGCGCAGAGCCCGGTCCGGCGGTCTGTCGGTCTTCCACCTGTCGGTGGCCCGGCACGGAGAGGAGCTGTACGCGTTCACGCTGCGCGGCACCGGCGTCGAGCGCTCGGGACCGGTCCCCGGGGCGCTGGATCCCGAACGGCTCCTCGACGGCATCGGCGAGGACGCACACGAACAGCTCCTGCTGGCCGCCGTGGAGGCGGAGTTCGGCCTCTCCCTTCCCCGGCTCGCCCTGGCCGAGGGCATCCTGCCCGAACTGACCACCCGCTCCTGGAACCGCGCGCCGAGGCAGGGCGAGGCGTACGCGTATGTCACGGTCCACGTCGGACCACCCACGCGGCCCGGTGAAGCCGCCGGACGGGAGGCAGGTCCCGCGGCCACGACCTGATCACCGCGCCGACGAAGGGGGCTCTGCCCTTGCCCGGATCCGGTGGCCGCGGTGCTTGCTCGGGCGGCGGCTGCCATGGTCACCGTGCCCGCGTGACCGCAGCCGGTTGCGGACACCTCGGCCGTTGCCGTACGTCTAGCCCGGGCCCGTCCCCCCGCTCCGCGCCGGCAGGTCCTGCTCGGCCCAGACGACCTTCCCGCCGGCGGTGCGGCACGAGCCCCAGCGCCGGCACAGCATGTTGATCAGCTGCAGCCCTCGCCCGCTCTCGTCGCTCACGTCGGCGTGCTGGATCCGCGGCAGGTCGGGCCCGGAGTCGGACACCTCGACCGTCAGCCGTTCGTGCCGCAGCAGCCGCAGCTCACCGGGGGCGTTCCCGTACCGCAGGGCATTGCCGACCAGCTCGCTGACCACCAGCTGCGTCGTGTCGACCAGATCCTCGAGCCCCCACCGCTCCAGCTGCTCGCGCGCCGCGCCACGGGCCAGCCCCGCGGCCGTGCCGTCCGGCGGCAGCGCGCGCACGTACATGTCGCCCTCGGGGCCGAGCGGCCGGGCGGCGGCCACGAGCACGATCGCGTCGTCGGTCCGGTCCCCGCCCACGCTCGCGGTGATCGCCCGGCACATCGAGCCGTCCTCGGGCACGGCCGCGCCGACCGCCACGCGCAGCCGTTCCAGCTGCGTGTCCAGGCCGGCGGTGCGCGACCTGATCAGCCCGTCCGTGTACAGCGTCAGCCGCCCCCGCCCGGGCACGGGGCACTCGACCGGGTCGTACGGGATCACCCCGGTCCCCAGCGGCGCCCCGGCGGGCACGTCGAGGAACGACGTGGTGCCGTCCGGCCCGGTCAGCAGGGGCGGCGGATGACCGGCGCTGGCGATGCGGAAGGTGCCGCCGTACGGGTCGTGGACCGCGCACAGGCAGGTGGCGACCTGGTCCTCCTCCAGGTCGCGGGCGGCCAGGTCCAGCCGGGCCAGCAGCTGCTCGGGCGCGATGTCGAGGGCCATCAGGGTGCGGGCCACCGTGCGCAGCCTGCCCATCGTCGCGGCGGCGGCCATCCCGCGCCCCATCACGTCGCCCACCATCAGCGCGGTGCGGCCGCTGGGCAGGGCGACGACGTCGAACCAGTCGCCGCCAACGGCGGCCGGATCACCGGCCGGGACGTAAGCCGAGGACACGTCGAGGCCGGGCGTGCTCGGGCTGGACCGGGGGAGCAGGGCCCGCTGCAACGTGATCACGTGGTCGCGCTCGCGCCCGTACAGCCGGGCGTTGTCGATGCACATGGCGGCCTTGGTCGCCAGCTCCGTGGCCAGGGCCACGTCGGCGCGGGTGAACGGTGCCCTGCTGCCGGCCCGGATGAAGTCGGCCAGACCGAGCAGCACCCCCCGGGCGATCAGCGGCACCGCCAGGTAGGAGTGAACGCCCGCGCGGTGCATCAGGTCGGCCGCCTCGGCGGTGGGGGCCACGGCGGCGAAGTCGGACCGCGTCATCCGGGTCAGCAGCACCGGCCTGCGGGAGGTCAGGCAGGTCTGCCCCAGCCGGTCGGCGGTGTGCACGGACAGCTCGCCCACCGGGTCCGGGGCGAGGTGCAGCCCGAGGACCTGGGACACCGCCATGGCCCTCAGCTCCGGCGCCCCCGGGCCCCGGAAACGGTCGCCCTCCTGGAATCGCAGCACCGAGTCCAGCAGGTCGACGGCGCACCCGTCCGCCAGCTCCGGCACGGTGAAGTCCGCCAGCTCCTTCGCCGTGCCCTGGAGGTCGAGCGTGGTCCCGATGCGCGTCCCGGCCTCGTTCAGCCAGGCCAGCCGGCGACGTGCGCCCAGCGCCTCGGTGACCGGACGCAGCGCGGTCCGCAGCGTGCGGTGCCCGCCGACGAAGGGACCCGGAGGCCGTCGCGCACCACTCGGCCGCTGTCGTTCCCGCACGCGTCGCCTCCTCCCACGGCCTCCTGGAACCGATTCTGCCCCTCCTGCCGCCCACCGCGCCTGTCCGATCGCGATACCGGCCGCACACGGGTGCCGGTTCGAGGCGCGTGCGTCGCCGCGTCCGGTACCGGCGACGGCCCGCGCCCGCGCCCGGGCCGGGGCCCGCGCGGCGGTACGGCGACCGCCGAGTGAGACGCGCCACGGCCCTGCGCGGCTGAGCGGGCGTCCGGGAGGGGTAGGTACCTACGGCTCGGCTGTGCCCACAGGGAAAGGGGCGAAGAACACCCTCTGCACGCGGACCTCCCGTCATCCCCTCCGAGGAGAGAACACGAGACATGTCTTCACGTGAATCCGCGCACCAACCACCACAGCGCATCGGCGTGGTGGCCGAGTCCGTCTCCGGGGAGACGCGTGTCGCGGCGACTCCGACGACGGTTCGCCGGCTGCTCGGCCTCGGTTACGAGGTCGTGGTGGAGCCGGGGGCCGGCGCGGCCTCCGGCTTCACCGACCGGTCCTATCTCGACGCCGGCGCCGAGACCGGCGAGGCCTGGACCGCGGACGTCGTCCTGAAGGTCAACTTCCCCTCCGTGGAGGAGGCCGGCCGGCTGCGGCGGGGCGCCGTCCTGGTCGCCCTGCTGGCCCCGGCACAGAATCCCGAGCTGCTCCGGACGCTCGCCGAAGCCGGGGTGACCGCGCTGGCGCTGGACGCGGTGCCGCGCATCTCGCGGGCGCAGTCCATGGACGTGCTGTCGTCGATGGCCAACATCGCCGGGTACCGGGCGGTCATCGAGGCCGCCCACGTCTTCGGCCGGTTCTTCACCGGCCAGGTCACCGCGGCGGGCAAGGTGCCGCCGGCGAAGGTGCTCGTCGCCGGCGCGGGCGTGGCCGGGCTGGCGGCGATCGGCGCGGCCTCCAGCCTCGGCGCGATCGTCCGGGCCACCGACCCGAGACCCGAGGTCGCGGACCAGGTGAAGTCCCTCGGCGGCGAGTACCTCCCGGTGGACGCCGTCCAGGAGACGAGCACCGACGGATACGCCAGGGCGACCTCCGCCGACTACGACCGTGCCGCCGCCGAGCTCTACCACGAGCAGGCCCGGGACGTGGACGTCGTGATCACCACCGCGCTCATCCCGAGCCGGCCGGCACCGCGCCTGCTCACGGCCGAGGACGTGGCCGCCATGAAGCCGGGCAGCGTCGTCGTCGACATGGCCGCAGCCCAGGGCGGCAACGTCGAGGGCACGGTACCGGGACGCACCGTCGTCACCGGCAACGGCGTCACCCTCATCGGCTACACCGACCTGGCCGCCCGGCTGCCCGCCCAGGCGTCCCAGCTGTTCGGCACCAACCTGCTGAACCTGCTGAAACTGCTCACGCCCGGCAACGGCGGCCGGCCGGTGATCGACTTCGACGACGTCGTGCAGCGCGCCGTGACCGTGGTGCGGGACGGTGAGGTCACATGGCCGCCGCCGCCCGTCCCCGTCTCGGCGGCGCCGGCCGCGCAGCCCGCCGCCGCAGCACCCCCGCCGCCCGGGCCCGGGCGAACGGCGCCGGCGCCCGCGGTACGCCTGGGCCTGCTCGGGCTCGGCATGCTCGCGATGTTCCTGCTGGTGGCCTTCGCCCCGGCCCAACTCGCCGAGAACCTCACCGTGTTCGCCCTGGCCGTGGTGATCGGCTACTACGTCATCGGCAAGGTGCACCACGCGCTGCACACACCGCTCATGTCGGTGACCAACGCGATCTCCGGAATCGTCGTGATCGGCGCCCTGCTCCAGATCGGGCACGAGAGCAGGATCGTCACCGCGCTGTCCTTCGCGGCGATCCTGCTGGCGAGTGTCAACATATTCGGAGGCTTCGCCGTCACCCGCCGCATGCTGTCCATGTTCTCGAAAGGCTGAACCCGGATGACCTCCATGACGGCCTCTCACGCTGCCGACCTGGTCGCCGCGCTGCTGTTCATCTTCAGCCTGGCCGGTCTGTCCCAGCACCGCACCTCACGCGCCGGTGTCGTCCAGGGCATCGCGGGCATGGCCCTCGCCCTGGTCGCCACGGTCGTGGTGGCGTCGCGGAGCATCACCGCCGGAGCGGTGGCCCTGATCGTCCTGGCGATGGCGCTCGGCGCCGCGGCCGGACTGTGGCGCGCCCGCCGCGTCGAGATGACGCAGATGCCCGAACTGATCGCGGTGCTGCACAGTTTCGTCGGCCTCGCCGCGGTGCTGGTGGGCTGGAACAGCTACCTGGAGGTGGAGGCGCACGGCTCGGCGCAGACCCGGATCGGAGCCGACCTGCTGGGCATCCACCACGCCGAGGTGTTCATCGGCATCTTCATCGGCGCCGTCACCTTCACCGGCTCGATCGTCGCCTTCCTCAAGCTCTCGGCGCGCATCGAGTCCCGGCCCCTGATGCTCCCGGGCAAGAACGCGCTGAACCTCGGTGCCCTCGGCGCGTTCGTCGCGCTGACCGTCTGGTTCACGATCAGCCCCGGTCTGCCGCTGATGATCGCGGTGACCGTGCTGGCGCTGGTGCTCGGCTGGCACCTGGTCGCCTCGATCGGCGGCGGCGACATGGCGGTCGTCGTGTCGATGCTGAACAGCTACTCGGGCTGGGCGGCGGCCGCGGCGGGCTTCCTGCTCGACAACAACCTGCTCATCGTCACGGGCGCCCTGGTCGGCTCCTCCGGCGCCTACCTGTCCTACATCATGTGCAAGGCGATGAACCGTTCCTTCCTCTCCGTCATCGCGGGCGGTTTCGGCATCGAGGCGCCGTCCGGCCGCGCGGAGGAACAGGGGGAACACCGCGAGGTGCGGGCCGCGGAGGCCGCCGAGCTGCTCGCCCGCGCCCGCTCGGTGATCATCACCCCCGGGTACGGCATGGCCGTCGCCCAGGCCCAGCACCCGGTCGCGGAGCTGACGCGGGGACTGCGCGAGCGGGGCGTCGAGGTCCGCTTCGGCGTCCACCCCGTCGCGGGACGCCTGCCGGGGCACATGAACGTGCTGCTGGCCGAAGCGAAGGTGCCCTACGACATCGTCCTCGAACTCGACGAGATCAACGACGACTTCGCGGACACCTCGGTCGTGCTGGTCATCGGCGCGAACGACACCGTCAACCCGGCCGCGACCGAGGACCCGGCCAGCCCGATCGCCGGCATGCCCGTCCTGCGGGTCTGGGAGGCGGAACACGTCGTCGTCTTCAAGCGCTCCATGGCCTCCGGTTACGCGGGCGTCCAGAACCCGCTGTTCTTCCGCGAGAACAGCAGCATGCTCTTCGGCGACGCCAAGCAGAGCGTCGAGGAGATCCTGCGCGCGCTCGGCACGCACGACGAGCGCGGACCGGTCCCGGGCGCGCGCCGGGCCACGCCGGCCCGCCGCTGACGCGGACCCGGAACACGGTGGCGGCCCCACCGGTCGGACCTGTGGGGCCGCCCCCGAACACCGGGATGCCGGTCGCCTGAAGCCGGTCCAGCAGTCGGGGACCCGGCCGAACAGCGTTACGTGGGCGCCGGAGTGGCCATCCCGAGCGGCTCAGCCCCAAGTTTGGCGATCCCTTCGATCCGGTCGCCGAGAGCCTACGAGGACGCGCTGACAACAGCACGGCGGCGCCGGGCCGGTGAGGAGTCCGGTGCGCACCTCGCGTGTGGAGGAGGTGTGTGCGGGCGGACGACGGGTGATCTTCATGGTCACCGTGCGTGTTAGCCTGCCCGCGCTCGCGATCGAACGCGTACGGGGGAGGCACGGTGGGCTCGAGGACGCGTACGGCGTCCGTCTTCCGCGGCGGCGGGGGCGGTGCGGTTGTCGCGGCGACCGCGTTCCTCGCTCTCGCCACGGGCTGCGGATCCGGCACCGACGACTCCGCGGGCACCTCCAGCCATGCGGTGACGGACACCAGCATCACCGCCGAACCGGGCGAGCGCTTCACGCTCACCGTCCCCCAGAACGCCTCCACCCGCGAGTACTGGTACCTGGTCGACCCCGAGCCCGACAGCTCGGTGCTCGTCGGCCGCGGTCAGGACCACGCCTCCGACTCCGGGGACGAGCCGGTGGACGGCGCCGGCGGCCGGCTCACCTTCACCTTCGAGGCCAAGGGCAAGGGAACCACCCGGTTCACGCTGCTGCACTGCACCTTCACCACCTGCCAGGGCAACACCTCCACGCTGCCCCCCGAGACCACCGGCCCGGGCGCCGGCCCGTCCACGAGCGCGGCGCCCCCCTCCCAGGCTCCCGAGCGCATCACCTATACCGTCACCGTCGGCTGAGCCGCGGCGGGCCGGCCGGACGGGACGAGACACCCGGGGCCCCGCCACGTGCCGCCGCCTGCGGCGTCGCGGGCGCGACGCGGTGCCCCGTGCTAGCCTTACGCGTTTGCGTGGTCGTCGCGGTGGGCGATTCCTTCTGTTCGGTTCCGCCGGTGCGGGGGCTGTTCCGTCCTGCCGGGCCTTCCTCGGTACGTTCCTCTGCGGAAGGCAGTTCATGAAGCACCCCGACGACTCCGGCACCCCTCACGGCGGCCCCGCCCGGCCCGGCGCCACCACCCCGCCGCCCCCGGCCGTCTCCTTCGCCGGTCTCGACCTGCCGGTGGCGGTGCTGCGGACACTGAGCGGACTCGGGGTGCGCGAACCCTTCCCGATCCAGGCCGCCACGCTGCCCGACGCCCTGAAGGGCCGCGACGTCCTGGGCCGCGGCCGCACCGGCTCCGGGAAGACGCTCGCCTTCGGCCTGCCGCTGCTGACCCGTACGGCAGGACGGCGTGCGGAACCCAAGCAGCCCCTCGCCCTGATCCTCGTGCCCACCCGTGAGCTGGCCGAACAGGTCACCGAGGCGCTGGCACCGTACGCCGAGGCTCTGCGGCTGCGGCTGGCCACGGTCGTCGGCGGCATGTCGATCGGCCGGCAGACCGCCGCGCTGCGCGAGGGAGCCGAGGTGGTCGTCGCCACCCCCGGACGCCTGCACGACCTGATCGAGCGCAACGCCTGCCGCCTGGGACGGGTGCGGATCACCGTGCTCGACGAGGCCGACCAGATGTGCGACATGGGATTCATGCCGCAGGTCGTCGACCTTCTCGACCAGGTGCGCACCGACGGACAGCGAATGCTGTTCTCGGCCACCCTGGACGGCGACGTCGACCAGCTGGTCCGCCGCTACCTCCACGACCCCGTCGTCCACTCGGTCGACCCGCCCGCGGGCGCGGTCACGACGATGCGGCACCACGTTCTCGTCGTCCACGGCCCCGACCGCTACGCCGTCACCACGGAGATCGCCGCCCGCGACGGCCGCGTCCTGCTGTTCCTCGACACCAAGCACGCCGTCGACCAGCTCACCCGGCACCTGCGGGCCAGCGGGGTGCGCGCCGGGGCCCTGCACAGCGGCAAGTCCCAGCCACAGCGCACCCGGACGCTGGCGCAGTTCAAGAGCGGCGGGATCACCGTTCTGGTGGCGACCAACGTCGCGGCCCGTGGCCTGCACGTCGACGACCTGGACCTCGTGGTCAACGTCGACCCGCCCACCGACCCCAAGGACTATGTGCACCGGGCGGGCCGCACCGCCCGCGCCGGTGAGTCCGGCAGCGTGGTCACACTCGTACTGGGGGGCCAGCGCCGGGAGACGAGCCGCGTCCTGGCCGAGGCCGGTATCGAGCCGACCGTCACGAAGGTGCGTTCGGGCGAGGCGGAACTGAGCCGGATCACCGGCGCCAGGACTCCCTCCGGGATCCCGCTCGACGGAGGGCCCGCCGCCCCCCGGCCCAAGAACACCAACGCCCCCTTCCGTGGCCTCGGCACCAGCAAGGACGGCTCCCGCGGCGCCGGCGGGAAGTCCCGGAAGGCCGGCGAGGCCCGCAGGCTCGCCGAGGCCCGCAAGGCCGCCCACGTGCGTCGCAACGGCTGAGAAATCCGACCGCGGCGGCTCTGCCGGCATGACAAGCTGTGCCTGCCAGCCACCCCGAACCCAGGAGATCACCATGACCGCAGAACCCGCATCCACGGACGGTTCGGAGCCGGCCACCCCCGAGACGTCCCCGCTGGCGCCGGACAGCGACGGCAACTACGACCTCAAGCGCAAGTTCCGCGAAGCCCTGGCACGCAAGCGCGGTGCGCAGGCGGACGCCGCCGACGCCGCCGCCACGCCGGACGCGTCCAAGGTGCGTGGAGCACACGGTCCGGCCGCGAGCCAGCGGTCGTTCCGGCGCAAGAGCGGCGGCTGAGCCGGCCGGCCCCGCCCCGGCCGAGCCACCGGCACCGCACGCGCCATTACCGCGCGCGCCGGTGCCGGCCCCGCGACATGGCCCGGAGCAGCCACGCGACGCCCCGCCACCGCCCGTACCACCGGGCAGTGGCGGGGCGTCGCGCTGCCCCGGCCCGCTGCTTCGAATCGCCGCCGCCCGTACCCCTGCCCGACGATTGACCAGAAACCGCCGACGAGCGGCACCTTGTGCTGCGGTTTTGTGAACGGAGTGTGTCCTGCCGTCCGAAACTTGGCCGGAATGATGTGGCGGAGGGTGTCCGCGCGCACACGCACGCGGCGCGTCCAGCGGTCGTACCTGTCGTCGGACGTGCCCTGCGGAAGCGGGCAGTTGCCAGGTCAGCACCGGTCACAAGGATCAAATGTCACTGTGCGTGAGCCTGTTGACATCCTCTGAGCACGCTTGCGATTGTCTTGCGTACCGCGTCGACCGAACGAGCAGTCGGTGCGGCAGGGGGAGGAAAAGTGGACGCAGTGAGTACGGGCGGGCCGGACGAGGACTGTCCGGGGAACACGGACGACGTCTCCGCTCTCGTGATCGTCGGCGCCAATCCGACCGTGGCCAGGGCGGCGGCATCCCTGCCCGGCGAGCTGATCCACGTACAGCTGCCCGGCGCCCCGGCCCTCGACCCGGGCACCCGGGTCCTGACGGCCGACTTCCGGGACCTGCCCGCCTTCCTGGCCTTCACCGACGAGGTGCTGCGCCCGCTGCGGCCCACCGCCGTCGTCTCGCTCACCGAGTTCGGCCTGGAGCCGGCCGCACTGGCCGCCCGCCGGCTCCGCGTCACCGGGGTGGACCCGGCCGTCGTCCGCGCCACCCGCGACAAGCTCGTCATGCGGCGGATCCTGGAGCGTGAGGCACCGCATCTGAACCCGGCCTTCGCGGCGGGTGACGACGCCGAGGCCGTGGACCGGCTGTTCGCCGCCTACGGGCGGGTCATCGTCAAGCCGGTCGACGGGGTCGGCAGTGCCTCCATCGCCCTGGTGGAGGGCGCCGACGCCCTCCCCGCGGACCGCCGTACGGCCGCCACCCTGGTCGAGCAGTTCGCCGACGGGCGGGAGTTCAGCGTCGAGACCCTCTCCGCGGGCGGACGGCACACCGTCGTCGGCATCGCCGAGAAGGGCACCGCGGACGGCTTCGTCGAGGTCAGCCACATGATGCCGCCGCCGTCCCTGGATCCGCGCCGTCAGGAACTGGTCACCCGGGCCGTCGGCGAACTGCTCGACGCCCTCGGGCTCACCGACGGCCCCAGCCACACCGAGGTCATGGTCGACGGCGACAAGATCGTCGTCATCGAGACCCACACCCGGCTCGGCGGCGACGGCATCGCGGACCTGGTCCAGCTCACCACCGGGGTCGAGTGGCGGCGCGCCGCCCTCGGCTGGGCGATCGGCGCGGACGTCCGTCAGGGCCCCGCCGTCGCGGCCGCGGCCGCCACCGTCTTCCTCACCGCCCCGCCCGGGCGCGTGACGGCCGTCAAGGCGCCGCCGGCCCTCGCCCGCGGGCGGATCCACGCCTGGGAACCGTCCGTCCGGCCCGGCGACGAGGTCCGCCCGATGCGCTCCTCCGCCGACCGGCTCGGCATGGCCGTCCTGACCGCGGACGGCACCGAGGCCTGCGCGGCCGCCGTCGCGGAACTCACCGCCCTGCCGGTGATCACCACCGAGCCCGAGCCACGACTCTGACGCCGGACCGCACCACGGCTCCGCGTCCCCACGAGCGATCGCCGCTCCGTCCCTCCTTCCTGCCTGGTTCCTGACACAACACCGCACCGGGGGTCACATGTCCGTCCAGAACGCGCCGATTTCCTACGATTTCCACGGTGATGTCCCGTTCACCACGCCCTTCGTGGACATCAAGCCCGACGACATCCACATCTACCTCGACCTCGACACCAAGGTCGGCAAGAACACCTGTGGCCAGAAGTGCGCGCACTGCTGGTTCGTCAACTACGAGAAGGTCTACGACAAGTCCTTCGCCATGGAGGAGGGCCCCCGCATCCTGGAGGGCCTGCAGTCGCACGGGTACCACGTCTACCCCCGCTACGTGGACAGCTTCGCCTACGACGGCGAGTTCATGAACCTCTACGGACCGGCCAACAACCGTGAGTTCCGCCAGGAACTGGACCACACCCCGACCGCGACCATGGAGAAGGGCGACGCCTGGACCAGCGGCCGCCCCCTGCTCGCCGACAACTGGCGGGAGCTCCTCGACCGGGCGGTGGAGAACGGCTACGGGACCATCTCCATCACCTACCACGGCGTGATCGACGAGAACCTCGCCGTCACCGACCACAAGACCTACCCCATCAAGGGCGTCTTCTCGGGCGCGGACACCGAGAAGGTGCTGAGCCGCATCGCCGAGTACAACGAGGGCGTCGCCCCCGAGGACGCCTTCCGCGTCAACATCGGCGTCACCATAGGCCGCCACAACCACGGCCGCACCTCCCTGGAGCGCTACGCCCACTACTTCAACAACCTGGGCGTGGCCACCGTCCGGTTCAACAACTTCACCGACCACGGCAACCGCCACCCCGAGCTGCGCCTGAGCCGCGAGGAGGTCGAGCAGGCTTACCGCGACTTCAAGTGGCTCCACGAGACGATCCCGCTCGGCTTCCAGCTCGGCGTCAGCGAGGACTTCGGCACCTTCGGCATCAAGGCCATGGGCTTCCCCGGTCACGTCGGCTGGTGCCGGGCAGGCCGTCAGCTCTTCGCCGCCATCCCCGCGCAGGAGGAGGTCCTCTCCGAGGGGCCCGAGGGCCGCCGCGAGAAGATCGGCGACATCGTGGGCTGCGTCAACACCTTCGAGCCGCACCTCGGCATCCTGACCCGCACCGTCAGCACCGACGGCACCACGTACGACGTGGAGTTCGACCACGACGAGATCGAGGCGTTCACCGCCAAGCGGATGTCCGGCACGTACAAGGACGGCTGCTTCGCCACCGAGCTGTCCGAGGAACTCGGCCTGATCTCCAGGGTCCCGGAGCGGCGCCGGCTGCCGCTCCTCACCGACTCCGCGTCCTGACCGAGAGAAAGACCCCGCGATGCGCCACATCCTCGTCTTCGCCAAGACGCCCTACGCCAAGACCCCGTACGACCGGTGGCTGGCCGGCTCGGGGATCGTCCCGGTCGTCGTGACCGCGCGGGAGTACGCGGACGGCTACTCCCATCTCCCGCACGTGTACGCCTTCGACGCGTACGACACCAACCAGCTGGTCGAGAAGACCGCGCTGCGGCTGGCCCGCGAGTTCGCCGTCGAGGCGGTCTTCGCCCGGGCCGAGGCCGACGTCGTACGCGCCGCGCAGCTGCGGGAGCGGCTCGGACTGCCGGGCCAGCACACCGCGAGCGCGCTGGCCTTCCGCGACAAGGTCGTGATGAAGGACCATCTCGCGGGCGGCCCCGTCGACGTGCCGGCCTACCGCCGGCTCGACTCGGCCTACACCGCCCTCGACTTCGTCGCCGAACACGGCTACCCGGTCGTGATCAAGCCGGTGTCCGAGTCGGGCTCGCTGGGCGCGGCGATCATCCGCGACGAGGCGGAGCTGGACGTCTACCTGGCCAGTCCGTGGCGGGGGACCAGCGAGATCGAGGTGTTCGTACCCGGGCAGATGTACCACGTGGACGGGCTGGTGGCGGGCGGGGAGGTCGTGTTCGTCCACCCCTTCCGCTACCTCAACGACTGTCTGTCGTTCCGGAGCAACGACTGGGTCGCCAACCTGCCGCTCACCCGGCAGGATCCGCTGTACGACCGGCTGGTCAAGGCGGCACGGGCGGTGCTGGACGAGCTGCCCACGCCGCCGCAGACCGCCTTCCACGCCGAGTTCTGGATCACTCCGGACGACCGCCTGGTCTTCTGCGAGATCGCCAGCCGTACCGGCGGGGGCATGATCAGTGCGATGGTCCGGCACGCGTTCGGGCTCGACCTGGACAAGGCGTGGCTGTACGCCGAGTGCGGCCTCTCCTCGGCGCCGGACATCTCCGCGTACCGGCCCGCCGGGGCCCTGTGCATCCCGCCAAAGGACGGGGTGCTGGAGCGGCTGCCCGCGGCGGACGAGCAGCCCGGGTGCGTCCGTGAGGTGATGGTCACCGGAGCCGTCGGCCAGGAGTTCCACGGCGGGGTGAAGTCCGGCCTGTTCCTCGCCGGTTACGTGGTCGACGGGGACAGCGAGGAGGACGTGGCCGCCAACCTCGAACGCGTGGCGGACTGGTTCTCCGGCACCGCCCGGTGGCGGCCGGCCCAGCCCTCCGGAGGCGTCGCGTGAGCACCACGACGCCCCCTGGAGGAACGGCCGTCGGCGCCCGCCGGAGCGCGGGCCCGCCCTCGGAGCGCCCGGGGGACACCGGCGAGAGCGGCACGCCGTGAGCGGGGGACGCGCCGGCGGCGGACTCGCCTCGAAGTACCGGACGTTCACCGGTCTGTCGTCCGCGCTCAAGTCACTGATCGTCCTGTCGTTCGTCGTCGCGCTGGGCAGCTACATGGTCACCCCGTTCATCGGAGTGCTCATGGTCCAGGCCGTCCACCTGGACGTCCGGGTGGCCGGGGTGCTGGTCGCGGTGGCCACCTTCATCCAGTTCGGCGGCAGCATCCTCGGCGGCGCGGTCGTGGACCGGCTCGGGCTCAAGCGGACCATGGTGCTCGCGCTCGCCCTGCGCACGGCCGGCCTGGTGCTGCTCGGGTTGGCCGTCAGGATGCCCTGGGTGGCGTACCCGGCCGTCGTCCTCGTGGCGGGCGGCCCGGCGCTGTACCTCCCGGCGAACAAGGCGTACATCGTCACCAGCGTCTCCGACGGACTGCGCCCGCTGTTCCTCGGGGTGAGCAGCGCCGCGCTCAACGCCGGAATGGGCCTCGGCCCGTTGCTGGCCGCACTGCTGGTCGACGCCGACCCGATGGCGCTGCTCATCGGTCTCGCCGGGCTCTTCGCGCTGATCACCACGGCCCACCAGATCACGCTGAAGCCGGCCGGGCCCCGGGCGGACACGGCGCCGGAGCCGGCCGGGCAGGAGGAGACCGCCGGGAAGTGGTCGGCGCTGCGGGGAGCGCTGCGCCCGGTCCTGTTCACCGCCCTCGCCTACTACCTGTACTTCTTCTTCCAGAGCTTCATCGGTCTCTACGCGGCCGGGGTGTCCAACATCCAGGCGCTGGGCTGGGTGATGCTGCTCAACTGCGCCATGGTGGTGGTGCTCCAGCCGGTGCTCGCCGACCGGATCGCGCGGGCCGACTACCGCCTGCTGATGGCCGGTTCGTTCGCCGTGATGGCGGCCGGCATGGCCGTCATGGCCGTCGACGGGACCCCGGCCCTGCTGGCCGGCACCGCGCTGTTCACCATGGGCGAGATCTTCCTCTTCCTCCGCTGCGACCTGGAACTCGTCGAACTCCTGCCGCGCAACGCCGCGTTCGCCTTCGGCGTGCAGCGGCTCACGGGCGGTGTCGGCGGCCTCCTCGCCGGTGTCGTCGGCGGATTCGTCTTCGCCCACTTCGAGTCCGGCGGCCACCTCGGCGCGTTCTGGCTGGTGGTGGGAGCCCAGTGCGCGATCGCGGCGCTGCTCGCCCTGGCGCTGGGCCGCCACCGGCGGCCCGCGGTGCCCGAACCGTCGCTGCCCGAACCGGCGGTGGGCCGGTGAACGAGCCCATCGACTCCCCGGAGACGCGGTACGTGCACGCCGGCTCGGACCCGACCCGGCAGGGCGGCTACGTCAACCCGCCCGTGCACCACGCCTCCACGGTCCTCTACCGGGACGTGGCCGAGATGGACGCCTCCCAGGCCGACCCGCTCAAGCGGGGCGGCTCGGTCTACGGCCGTTTCGGCACGCCCACCAGCCGCGCCTTCGAGGAGGCGCTGACCGAACTGGAGGGCGGCCACGCCGCGGTCGTCACCTGCTCCGGCCTCTCGGCGATCACCACGACGATCCTCGCGTACGTCCAGGCCGGCGATCACATCCTCGTCAGCGACTCGGTGTATCTGCCGACCCGGAGGTTCTGCGACTCGCTCGCCGCGCTGGGCGTGGAGACCGAGTACTACCACCCGATCGCGGACGGCGCCGCGATCGCCCGGCTGATCCGCCCGCGGACACGGCTGCTGTACCTCGAGTCGCCGGGCTCCACCACCTTCGAGGTGCAGGACGTCCCGGCGCTCACCGCCGTCTGCCGGGCCCACGGGGTGGCCACCATCGCCGACAACACCTGGGCCACACCCGTGTTCCACCGCCCGCTGGCTCTCGGCGCGGGCGTGGACGCGGTGGTGCACTCCGCGACCAAGTACCTGACGGGGCACGCGGACAGCATCCTCGGGGCGGTCGTCTGCACCGAGGAGAGCTATCCGCTCGTCCGGGGCGCGGCGATGCGGCTCGGCCAGTGCGCCGGGGCCGACGACGCCTACCTGGGCCTGCGCGGGCTGCGCACCCTCGGCGTGCGCCTGGCCCGGCACCAGGAACAGGGCCTGGAACTGGCCCGCTGGATCGCGGGACAGGAAGGTGTGGCGGCGGTCCTGCACCCCGGTCTGCCCGGGGACCCCGGTCACGACCTGTGGCGCCGCGACTTCACCGGCGCGGCCGGCCTGTTCGGGGTGGAGCTCGAACCGGGCTTTCGCAAACCGGACATCGACGCGATGCTGGACCGCCTGCGCCTCTTCGGCCTGGGCCACAGCTACGGCGGCTACGAGAGCCTGATCGTCCCGGCCGACCCCGTCTCCGGGCGCCTGCCCGGGACCTGGGCGGGCCGGGGCCCCCTGATCCGGGTGCACGCCGGCTTCGAGGCCCTGGCCGACCTGAAGCAGGACCTGAGGGCGGGCTTCGAGGCCCTGCTCCGCGGACGCGTCCCCCACCGCGTCACGTAGGTGCCCCGGGAAGACCTCGGTTCCGCCCCCGCCGTGCGAGCGGCGGGGGCGGAACCCCTCGGCCCTCCGGTGCCCGCAGTGCCCCGGCGGACCGCTTCCCGCCGCCGCACGGTCCCGCGGACGGCCGCTGTCCGTCACCGTCCGCCGGTCAGCGGGAGGCGGTACCGGCCGACGACGCTGAGGGTGATCTGGGCGCTGTGCGTCGCCTCGGCGCCGGTGGCCACGACCTTGACGGTGTAGTCGCCCGGCGGGGTCGAGGCGGAAGTCCGCAGGGTCAGCGCGGACCCGGCGCCCGACTGGATCTCGGCGGGTGCGAAGGCCGCCGTGGTGCCCGTCGGCAGGCCCGTCGCCGTCAGCCGCACGGTCTGGGGGTCGCCCTTGGTGACCGAGGTGGCGATGGCGGAGGTGACCGCCGAGCCGGGCGTGGCGGAGGTCATGGGCTGCTCGGCGGTGACGGAGAAATCGTGCGCCGGGGCGAAGACCTGGACCTCGGCGAGCGACAGCACGCCGGTTCCGGCCAGTTGCACCATGACGTACCGGCCGGTGGTGCCGGCCGTCACCGTGGTCGGGGTGCCGGCGGTGGTGGTCTGGTGACGGGACCGGACGCCGGGCCGCGCGGCCTGCTGCTCGGGGGTCAGCGAGGTGTCGAAGGGCGTGTCGGAGACGAACACCCAGTAGTCGGAGAGCCGGGCGGCGCAGCAGTCGGTGCGGTTCCACAGGGCGATCCTGCCGAGCGGCACGGAGGCGCCGAGGTCGGTCTGCCACCAGGCGTGCGGGTCGGAGCCGGTGTGCGTGACCGAGCCATTGAAGAAGTCCCCGTTCGTGCCGCCGTCGACGGCGTGCGCGGCCTCGCCCCCGGGCTGGGTGGAGGACGACTGGGTGGCCGCGGTGCCGAGGGCCAGGTTGTCGTCCGTGCCGTCGTGGTAGAGGCCGAGGGTCGCGATGGCGGGCGGCAGGGCGCGCGAACCCAGGACACGCAGCCGGACCTTGGACGTCTTCACCACGCCGCCCAGGCGCAGGAGCCGCTTGTGGCCGATGGTCGTCGCGGCGCCCGCCTGTTTCCAGGCGCCGCCGTCCCAGGTGTCGACGGCGAAGGACGAGACGCGCTGGCCGACCTGGATGTTCTCCTGGAGCGCGACGGTGTTGAACCGTTTCTCGCCGTTCAGCTCCACCACCAGGGAACCGGTGGAGCCGGTGGGCTGCCAGGCGGTGGAGTCGTCGCCGTCGAGGACGTGGGCGGGCCCGTTGCCGTCGGTGCTGGCGGTGCCGTCGGCGTTGGCGGCGGCGGCGCCGGCGGTCAGGTCCTCGTCGAAGACGGACCGGATCCGCTCGCCGAACTCGCGCAGCCGGTCCGCCTCGGCCGTCCCGAACCGTCCGCTCCGATCGGGGCCCACGTTGAGCAGGAGCTGGCAGTTGCGTCCGACGGAGCCGAAGTACATGTCCTCCAGGGCGGACAGTGACTTGGGCTGCTGGCCGGGACGCCAGAACCACGCGGGCTGCAGCCGGGCGTCGCACTCGCCCGGGAACCAGGCCAGGTAGTCCGACTCGGTGGTGAGCCTGCCGTCACCGGCGATGTCCGTGGCGGTCTCGCCGAACGTCGGCCTCCGCCGGGCGTCGGGATCGGCCGCCCCCTGGTTGGGGATCACGCTCCACTCATCGGCGCGTGCGTAGCCGTCCTCGTTGCCGACCCAGCGGATGTCGGGGCCGCCGAAGATCACCGCCCCCGGCTGGAGGGTCCGGATCATCCGGTACCAGTCGGGGAAGTTGTAGGGCTGGCGGCCGTTGGTGGGGTCGTAGCCGTCGAGCCACACCTCGGAGACGGTCCCGTACCGGGTGAGCAGCTCGTGGAACGTGTTCATGTAGTAGCGGTTGTAGTCGTCCGCCTGGAAGGTGAACGAGGGGCCGGAGCCGCCCTGGCTCGGGATGCGGCTCTCCTTCTTCGCGCTGCCGTTGCCGAACGTGCCGCCGGGCTGGGCCTCGTGCAGGTCGGCGGGCGAGAGATAGAGGCCGACCTTGACGCCGTACTTGCGGGCGGAGTCGGTGAAGGACTTGACGATGTCCCCCTTGCCGCCCATCCAGCTGCTGGAGGCCACACCGTAGGACGAGTACCGCGACGGGAAGAGCAGCATGCCGTCGTGGTGCTTGGCGGTGAGGATGACCTTCTTGAACCCGGCGTCCCTGAACGCCGAGATCCACTGGTCGGTGTCGAGGCCGGTGGGCTGGATCAGGTCGGGGCTCTCGGTGCCCAGCCCGAGGTCGCGGCCGGTGTAGGTGTTGGGGCCGAAGTGCACGAAGCCGGTCAGCTCCTCGCGCTGCCAGGCGAGTTGGCGGGCGCTGGGGGTGACCCGGGCCGCCTTTTCGAGCAGGTCCTCCTTGGTGTCGGTCGGTGCGATGGGCACGACCTGGTTGCCGAGGGCCCGCGCTTTCGCGTGTGCGGGGGCGGACAGGGCCGCGCCCCCGAGTAAGACCGTGAGGGCGGCGGCCGCCGCCAGAAGTCCGTTCCTCATGTGTCCTGCTCCCTTCGGGTTCAGACGATGACGACCCGCACGCGCGCGGAGGTGAGCGCCGTGCCGTCCGCCGGACGGAAGTCGAGG
This sequence comes from Streptomyces sp. 63XJN7_1_ISO-PGPR-S23-121, assembly GCF_056173025.1. Taxonomy (NCBI): domain Bacteria; kingdom Bacillati; phylum Actinomycetota; class Actinomycetes; order Kitasatosporales; family Streptomycetaceae; genus Streptomyces; species Streptomyces sp. 63XJN7_1_ISO-PGPR-S23-121. Next base: position 3,015,079 of record NZ_CM149653.1, read on the forward strand.
GTGATGTCGTGCTCTCCCGGCGCCGCGGCGGTCAGGGCGCGGTACGTCCGGCGGGCGGCCGCCTGCTCCGCACTGCCCGTCGGCCGAGGCCGCTGTCCAGGTCGGCGAGCGATGTCGGTGTTGCGGACGAGCCGGTCGATCACCACCGAGTGCCGGCGCGGGCCCCGGCGCACGCCCCCGTGGATCGCGTGGGGACGTGCGCCGCGTGTCAGGCCGCGGGCGTGCCGTAGACGCCGATCTCGTGGATCGAGTAGCCCCAGGTCGTCCTCCGCTCGACGCCCTGCACGCGGACGTACCGCGCGGCCTCGTCGTCGGTGACCCGGACGAGGTCGTTGCCGCAGGAGTCCGGGCGCTGCGTGGACACGGTCTTCCAGGTCACCCCGTCCTGGGAGGTCTGCACGGCGTACTCCGTCGCGCAGGCGTTCTCCCAGGAGAGGGTCACCGCGGCGACCTTCGCCGGGGCGGCGAGCTGGATCTGCACCCACTCGTCGTTCGTGTAGCCGGAGGCCCAACGAGTGTCCAGGCGTCCGTCGTTGACGTTCCGGGCCGCGAGCCGGTCGAGGTCCAGCTCCACGCTGGAGGCGGTCGCCGTGCCCTTCAGGGCCAGGTTCTCCGTGCCTCCCGCGGAGTCCCACAACCGGAGCCGGAGGTCGGCCTGGGCGAGGAAGGCGTCGAGCACACCGTCACCGACCTTGGGCTGGACCTCTCCCCAGGAGTTGCGCGGCGGGTCGACGCGCACGGCGCGGGCCTGTTCCTGCAGCGCGTCCGACTCGGCCAGCAGCCGGTCCGAGGTGTCCTTGTCCCAGGCCTGCCGTGCCGCGAGCGCGTCGAGCGTCTTGACCATCGCCTCGCCCCACAGCTCGGTGGCGTCCAGCCAGGGCGCCGCGTCGACGGTGAAGCCCTTCTCCACGGAGCCGCCGCGGATGACCGACGGGGCCCGCTCGACGGCGGCCGCGTACGCGCGCAGGGCCCGCACGGCGTCGGTGCGGTCACCCGCGTCCCACGCCTTCCAGAACTCCTCGACCCGGCGGGCGAGTTCCGGGGCCTGGGGCTGCCAGGGGGTGGAGCCGAAGGTCGGGGCCATGTGCTCGAGGTCGCCGAAGGCGAGCAGGGCCCCGGTGGCCTCGGGGTCGCCGCCCGCGAGGTAGGACATGGCGTTGCGCCAGTTGGTCCGCGCGTCGTAGGCCCGGTCGTTCCAGGTGAAGTCCGCGGTGCCGAAGACGGCGACCTTGCTGGCGTAGGGCTGGTTCATGGGGTTGGCCACGATGCCGGACAGGTGGTCGGACAGCCCGGCCTCACGCTTGTCGTAGGGCGCGAGCAGCAGCCGGCCGCTGGTGTTGCCGAAGTCGTTGACCGGGTAGTTGTCCCAGACGAAGACCTTGCGGCCGAACACCTTCGCGGCCTGCTCGGCCTCGTCGTTGGTGATCTGCGTGGGTACCACGCCCACACCGGTCCACATCACCTCGACCGCGGGGTCCAGGGTCTCCCGCAGGGCTCGCTTGTAGGCCGAGTCGCTGTTGTTGTAGTACTCGGTGGGCACCATCTGCAGCGGCCAGGTGCCCGGGTGCGTGGCGACGAAGGTGCGCTGCACGTCGTTGAGCAGGTCGACCTGCGCCTTCCCGGCGGCCCCGGCGCCGGGTTCGCCGTAGGCGGCCCGGTCGGCCTCGCAGTTCCAGCGGGTGTAGTTGATGTCGTCGAGCGGGACGGAGAAGGCGCGGGTGCCCAGGTCGTACATCGCCTGGAGCTTGGCCTTGAGGGCCGCGCGGTCGGCGGGGTCCGAGTAGCAGATCGACTCGCCGGGGGAGACGGCGAAGGTGAAGCGCACGTGGTTGGCCGTGGCCCGGGCGACGAGTTCCCCCAGCTCGGCCTGCTTGTCCGCGGGGTAGGCCTCGCGCCACTTGCCGCGGTGGTAGGGGTCGTCCTTGGGGGCGTAGATGTAGGTGTTGGCCTTGACGTCCCCGTAGAAGTCCATCTGGTCGAGGCGCTCGGCGTGCGTCCAGGGCTGCCCGTAGAAGCCCTCGATGGTGCCCCGCAGCGGCATCGACGGGAAGTCGCTCACCTGAACTCCCGACACCTTCCAGCCGTCGTCCCCGGCGGGGACGAACAACTGCCGCAGGGTCTGCACGGCGTAGTACTGGCCGGTGGCGTCCTTGCCGCCGAGGGCGATCCGCGCACCCCGCCCGGCCCGCGCGACACGCAGGGCGTATCCCTCCGCGTGGTCCGGCACCGCGGTGTCGCCGAGCGCCGCCGCGATGTCGGGGCGTGCGGCCGGACCGAGCCGCACGGTGAGCAGGCCGGCGGCGGCCTGGGGAACGTTCCCGGGGGTGACGACGTCCACCCGGTCGGCGCCGTGGGCCTTCAGTTCGTCCACGAGGCGGGCCCGGGCCGGGGCGTCCGTGGTCCCGTCCGCCACGACGATCACCCGGCCGGTCACGACGACGTCGCCACCTGCGCGGGTGAGGGACTGCGGGGTCGGCGAGACCGGCGGCACCGGGGCCGCGGCGCTGGGGGCGGCCTCACCAGGAGCGGCCGACGACGACTCGACCGCCATCGTGCTTGCGAGTGCGAAGCAGATGCCCAGCGTCGTGATGGTTGTCGTGCGTCTTCTCACGAAGACCTCCAGTGTTGGTCTGGACCATGAAATACCTTCTCCACAGGGATGATGCAGGGATCGGTCGTTGGAGGTAAGACGTATGGGGTCTAGACCTCTTGACGGGTGGGCTTTACTCTGGCCAACACTGATCGACAGGGTGTCGCTTTGGCATGCCCTGTTCACGGCATGGCTTCACGCGGTCACATCACCGACGGAAACGTTCCTCGAGCCCGTGTCATCGGAGGCGCCCATGCACCAGTTGTCCAGATCCCACCGGACCCGGGGGCGCCGCGCCTCCGCCCGGTCCGGAAGACCGGCCCTGCGGCCGCTGGCGGCCGGCCTCGCCCTCGCCCTGCTGGCCCTCACCCCGGCGGGCGGCGCCGTGGCCGCGCCGGACGGGCCGGCAGGCGGGCAGCGGGGCCGGGCGGCGGCGGCCCCCGTCGCGGTCCCGGCCGCCTTCCCCGGCAACGACGGACAGCCGCACCGGGTCGGCTGGGACGACAAGTCCCTCACCCTCGACGGCGAGCGGCTGACCGTGTGGTCCGGGGAGTTCCACTACTGGCGGCTGCCCAGCCCGGACCAATGGCGCGACGTCCTCCAGAAGCTGAAGGCCTCGGGCTTCAACGCCGTGTCGCTGTACTTTTTCTGGGGCTACCACTCCAGCCGCCCCGGCACCTACGACTTCACCGGCGTCCGCGACGTCGACCGGCTTCTGACCATGGCCGAGGAGGAGGGCCTGTACGTCATCGCCCGCCCCGGCCCGTACATCAACGCCGAGGCGAGCATGGGCGGTCTGCCGGCCTACATGACCACCCACGCCGGTGAGGAACGCACGGCCGACCCGCGGAACCTCGCGGCCGACCTGGAATGGCTGAAGGCCGTGAACGCGATCATCGGCAGGCACCAGATCACCGACGGTGGCGGCAGCGTCATCGCCTACCAGGTCGAGAACGAGCAGATCGACAACGCGCCCAAGCACGTCGAGTACATCGAGAAGCTCCAGACCGCCGTCGAGGAACACGGCATCACCGTGCCGCTGTTCCACAACGACTGGGGCGACGGCCACGGATGGAACGCGCCCGGCACACCCGGCGGCTCCAAGCTGGACCTCTACGCCTTCGACACCTACCCGCTGGGCTTCGACTGCAAGGGCGCACGCGGTCAGCTCAAGGACTTCGAGTCCCGCATCCGCGGCTACTCGCCCGGGACGCCGGTGTTCGTCGCCGAAGGACAGGGCGGGGCGTTCACGGCGTGGGGACGCGACTTCCAGACCAGCGAGTGCGCGAACTTCGTCGACTCCGCGTTCACCCGCCAGTTCGCGGTGAACAACCTCGCCAACGGCGTGACCATGTTCAACTCCTACATGGAGTACGGCGGCACCAACTGGGGCTGGACCGGTGACCCCGGATCCGGCTTCACCTCCTACGACTACGGCGCCCCGATCTCCGAGGACCGGCGGATCACCCCCAAGCTCGCCGTCCACAAGGAGTTCGGCTACCTGCAGCACGCGGTGACGCCGATCGCCTCCTCCTCGACCGTCACCCCGCCGGGGGTCACGGTGACCGGCGGGGGACCCGTCAAGGCCCAGCAGCGGCTCTCCACGGAGAACGCCGCGGCCTCCGTCTCCGGCCACGGCACCCGCCTGATCACCCTGCGCCACCCCGACTCCAACGACACCTCCACCAGCCGGGTGACCTTCCCGCTCGACCTGGCCGACCCTCCGAGACCGGTGCCGGCCTTGTACCGCTGGAACGACTCCGACACCGGGACGCTGCGGTTCACCGGCTCCTGGGAACGCGCCTCCGGCAAGGCCTGGACCGGCGGCGACCACCAGGGCGACGAGACCTTCTCCGACCGGGCCGGTGACAGCCTCGAGGTCACCTTCGAGGGGCCGACCGTGCGCTGGATCGGACCGGACTCCGTCAACCACGGCACGGCCGACGTCTACGTCGACGGCGTGAAGAAGGCCACCGTCGACAGCTACGCCCCGGCACCCGTCTTCCAGCGGGTCCTGTTCGAAGCGAACGACCTGGGGAAGGGCGAGCACACCCTGAGGATCGTCGTGACCGGGGAGAAGGGGACAGCCGCCTCCCAGGGCACGTTCGTCTCCGTCGACGCGATCGACACCACCCCGAGTACGGCACCGCACCCGTCGGAAACGGCCTACCCGCGCATCCCGCAGCAGGAGGGCACCGCGATCACCGTCGCCGGGCGCGACGCCAAGGCACTCGTCGCCGACTACGCCTTCGGCCCGCACCGCCTGGTCTACTCCACCTCCCAGGTGCTCACCCACCTGTCCGCCGGCCGCGACCTCCTCGTCCTCGACGGCACGAAGGGCGAGGCGGGCGAGACGGTGCTGCGCCACGCGTCGCAGCCGAAGGTCACGACCCTCGACGGCGACCCCGTCGACGTCACCTGGGACGCGGCACGCAAGGACCTGCGCCTCAACTACACGCACGGCGGCCCCCGCACGCTCCGGATCACCGGTGACGGCACGGACCTGACCGTCCTGATCACCGACCGCGACGGGGTGGCGAACACCTGGCGGCTCGACGCCGGAAGCAGTGACGTCCTGGTCACCGGCCCCGAACTGGCCCGCACCGCCCGCCTCACCGGGGCACGGCTCGACCTCACCGGAGACACCCGGGAGGCCGGCACGCTGCGGGTGTTCGCCCCGGCGGGGGTCACCACCCTGACCTGGAACGGCCGCCGGCTCGCCGTCGCACGCGACGCGGCGGACGCCCTGACCGCCACCCTGCCCGGCCCCGGCACTCCGCCGCTGCCCGCGCTCGCCACCTGGCGCACCGCCGACGCCGACCCCGAACACACCGCCGGCTTCGACGACTCGGGCTGGACGAAGGCCGACCGCACCACCGCCGACAACCCCCGGCACGGCCCCGGTGAGGCGTCCGGCGTCGTCCTGGACACCGACGAGTACGGCTTCCACGAGGGCGACACCTGGTACCGCGGCCACTACACGCCCGGGACGGCGAGCAGCACGGTGAAGGTCTCCGTCAAGACCGGGACGGCCGGCCACGCGCTGGTCTGGCTGAACGGCCGCTACCTCGGCGCCCAGGGCGACGGCACCGCCACCCACACCGTGCCGGCCGGCGTCACCGAGCCCGGCGAGCCGGCCGTGCTGGCGATCCTGGTCCGCAACATGGGGCACTACGAGGACTGGTCCTCCGACGGCCGGTCCAAGGGCGGCCGCGGTCTGGCCGACGTGGCCGTGCCCGGCTCCGGCCCGGTGACGTGGCGCATCCAGGGCGCCGCGGGCGGCCCCGACCCGGTCGACACCGTGCGCGGTGTCGACAACAACGGCGGTCTCCACGGCGAGCGCGCGGGCTGGCACCTGCCGGGCGCACCGGACTCCTCCTGGCGCACCACGTCCTCGCTCAAGAGCGACCGGCCCGGTGTGCGCTGGTTCCGCACGACGGCCCGGCTGAACCTGCCGAGCGGCACCGACACGGCGATCGGCCTGCGGATCGACGACGCCGGCGCGCGCGCCGACAAGTACCGGGTGCAGATCTTCGTGAACGGCTGGAACACCGGCCAGTACGTCAACAACGTGGGCCCCCAGCAGGAGTTCGTCATCCCCTCCGGTTTCCTCAGGGCGCGGGGCGAGAACACCGTCGCGCTCGCCGTCACCGCCGAGCAGAGCGGCGTCGGACCCGACTCCGTCCGGCTCGTGCACCGGGGCACCGTGCTCGGCGGCGTCCAGGCCGGGCAGAACGCCTCACCCGGCTACGGGGAGCTGTTCGGCGCGGCCCGCTCGCGAGAGCGGTGACCCTGCCGTCCCCACAGCCCCCGGCCCCCACAGAACCCGCCCGCCCCGGTCACCGGAACGCAATGCCGTTGCTTTTGGGGTGTGCGTGGTGTTGAGCCATGCGTGTTGGTGTCGCGTCTGGAGCGGTTGGGGTTGGGCATCCTGACTCGGTCGTGTCCTGCTGAGCTGGTGGACCGGGTCGTTGCCGAGGCCGGGTGCGCGGAGAAACGCCGGCGTGTGCTGTCGGCCCGGTTCACGGTGTACTTCGTGCTGGCACTGTGCCTGTTTCCGCAGGCCGACTACCTGGAGGTCTTGCGGTTGGTGAAGGCCGGCGAGCCGACGCTTCGGCCGTGGGCCGGGGTGAACAAGTCATCTCTGACACGGGCGAGGCAGCGGCTGGGCTGGCCGGTGATGCGAGAGCTGTTCCGGGCCGTGGCCCGGCCGCTGGGCCGGAGCACGGAACTCTTCCACGGGCTGCGGGTCCTGGCCCTGGACGGGATGCTGCTGGCCGTCCCCGACTCGGCCCACAACCGGGAAACCTTCGGCAAGTCCGGCTCGCAACGCAATCCGATGGGCTATCCGCAGGCCCGGGTGGTCGCGGTGACGGAGTGCTCGTCGCACGCGGTACTGGACGCGGTGATCGGCGGCTGGAAAGACTCCGAGCGGATCGTGTCCGACGAACTGGAAGCCCATATCGGGGCCGGGACGCTGGTCTTGGCCGACCGCGGACTATGGGGCCTGGCCCGCTGGCACCGCTTTCGCGACCGGGGCGCCCACCTGCTGTGGAGGATCGAGCGCCGGGCAGCCCGCAGGGTCCAGGACGTCCTGCCGGACGGGAGTTACCTGGCCCTGATCCAGGCGAACAAGCACGCCAAGGCCGCCGGAACCGTCAAAGCTCCACCAGTCCTGGTGAGGGTGATTGAGTACCGCGTGGACGGTCAGGCGGACGTAATCCGGCTTGTCACCAGCCTGACGGACCATGAGGAGTATCCGGCCGCCGAACTCGCCGCCCTGTATGCCCGGCGCTGGGAGATCGAGATCATCTTCGATGAGATCAAGACTCATCAGCGGGGCAGACCGGTCCTGCGCTCGCAGACTCCGGACGGGGTCAGGCAGGAGATCTATGCTCACCTGATCGTCCACCACGCGACCCGCGACCTGCTCAACGAGGTGGCCCGGATCGCGCAGACTTCCGCCGAGCGGACATCGTTTACCCGGGCTCTGCATGTTGTCCGCCGTTCGGTGATCGCGCCGTGCGGCTTTTCCCCCCTCAGCCCGAAATCATGACCGCCTTCTCGGCCTCGCCGAGATCCGCTGGTCTCTCCTGCCACGACGACGCTCACGCGACTGCCCCCGCAAACTGAAGTCGTCGATCACCCCGTTCAGCAGCAAGGCCCCCGACGAACCTGCCAGCCACCGCCGCCCACCAGCCGTCATCACCGTGAACCAAAGATGGCAGTAACCACCAAAAGCAACGGCATTGCACCGGAACGACCGGGGCGGGCGGCCCCGACCCGCACGACGGAAAGGTGAACATGAAAGCCGGACGACGACGCGGAACCACCGGACTGGTCTGCGCGATCGCCGCGGCGGTCACGGCCGCCCTGCTCCCGATGACCTCCGCCGGCGCGCAGGAACCCCGCGCGGCCACCGCCGGAGCGGCGGCCCCCGAGGTACTGCCGACCCTGCGCGAGTGGAACGCGGAGCCGGGGGAATTCCGGCTCGGCGACCGGGCACGCATCGTGCTCCGCGACGTCGACGCCCGGACGGCCGCCGACGCGCGCAGATTCGCCGGCGAGCTGCGCGAGGTCACCGGGCGGACGCCCCAGGTGGTGAGAGCGCGGTCCGCCGAACCGGGTGACATCGTGCTGAGCCAGGACGCCGCCCGCAAGGGCGAGTTGGGGACCGAGGGGTACCGTCTGGGGTCCGGCGGCCGGCTGACCGTGACCGGCGCGACCTCCACCGGCGTCTTCTACGGCACCCGCACCGTGCTGCAGATGCTGCGCGAGGACGGTACGGCCCCCGCCGGCACGACAACGGACGTCCCCGAGTACCGCGAGCGCGGCGTCGGCGTGTGCGCCTGCTACATCCACGTCTCCATGGACTGGTTCGAGCGCCTGATGCGCGACATGGCGTCGCAGAAGCTGAACCAGCTCTGGATCGAGGCGAAGGTCAAGAGCGACGTCGACCCCGAGTCGGCGTTCTGGGGCTACTACACCAAGGCCGAGGTGCGCGAACTGGTCGCGATGGCCGAGCGCCACCACATCGAGCTGATCCCGGAGATCAATTCGCCGGGCCACATGGACCCGTACCTGGAGAACCACCCTGAGCTGCAGCTGAAGGACGGCAGCGGCAAGGCCTCCCCGCCCCGGCTCGACATCACCCGCCCCGAGGCGTTCACGTACTACACCTCCCTCGTGGACGAGGCGCTCGACGTATGGAACACCCGGTCCTGGCACATGGGCGCCGACGAGTACATGATCGGCTCCGCCTACCCCGACTTCCCGCAGATCCAGCAGTACGCCACCGACAGGTTCGGCCCCGGAGCAACCCCGGACGACGCCTTCGTCGACTTCGTCAACCGGGTGGGCGACCACGTCCGCGAGGACGGCCGCACGCTGCGCGTCTGGAACGACGGACTGCTCGGACGCAACAGCCTGGTCCCGCTCGACCGGGGCATCGCCGTGGAGCACTGGCTGGGCGGCGGGAACCTGAGCAAGCCGTCCTCGCTCCTCGCCGAGGGCCGTCCGGTGATGAACTCCGCCTACGCTCTTTACCTGGTGCGCGGCGGCTTCACCACGAACACGCGGCAGCTCTACGACTCCGGCTGGACGCCACTGCGCTTCGAGGGCGAGACCCTCACCTCACGGCCCGCGAACCTCACCGGCGCGAAGATCAGCATGTGGCCGGACAACGCCGCCGCCGAGACGGAGAACGAGGTCGAGGCCAAGGCGTTCATGCCGCTGCGGTTCATCGCGCAGGCCACCTGGGGCGGACCGCGGTCGAGCGCCACCTACGAGGGGTTCGAGGACCTGGCGCGCCGCGTCGGCCACGCCCCGGGCTGGGCGAACACCGACCGCACACCGCTCGCCGACGGCGTCTACGCGCTGACCGGAACCGGCGGCAAGCGGCTCGCGCCCGCCGGCCAGGAGGCCGGCACCACCGTGGGCTTCGTCCGGGACGGCACCGCGGCCTGGGACCTTACCGCCACCGCGGACGGCTACTACACCCTGCGGTCGTCCCGGACGGGCCTGTGCCTGGACGTCACCCGCGGCAAGCACTACCTGGGCGCGCCGCTGGAGGCCGGAGCGGAGATCACCCAGGAGACGTGCGTGGCGGGCAAGCGCACCCAGCGCTGGCAACCCACGCCGGACAAGGGCGCCCTGACGCTCGTGAACGCCGTCTCGCAGCTCCGGCTCACGGAGCGGCGGGCGGACGGCACGGCAGTGCAGACGGCACCCGACGTCACGGCCCCGACCCGCGTCCGGGCGGTCCCGCAGGGCTGACCCGGAGCACCGGCACACAGCGGCCGGGTCCACGGGGCATGGCCCGTGGACCCGGCGGCACGGCCGTCGCACCGGCCGGTCAGGCCGACACGATCCGCCACTGCTGGCCGGCCCGGCCGTCGGCGGTCTGCTACTCCACCGTCGCGAGGTTCGCCGTGGAGTCGCCGGTGACGCCGAGCACCTTGCCGCTGCGGACCGAGGCGACGGTCACGTGTCCGTCGGCCGCCGCGGACAGCCGCCACCGTTGGTTGGTGGCGTGGGTGGACGCCCACTGGGTCAGCCGGGCCCCGTCGGCGGTGGATCCGCCGGCGATGTCCCAGTACAGGGGGTCGGCCAGATGGGTGGTCCGCACCTCGAAGAGCCCCCCCCGCCGACGGGGACGAACCGGAACCGCTGGTTGGCGGCGCCGCCCGGCGTGTACTGGACCAGCTCCCGGCCGGCCGTGCCCGAAGCCCCGGGGACGTCGATCGCCTTGCCGCTCAGCCGGTTCACGAGCTGGACCGGGCCGGGGGTCACGGTGACCGATCCGGCCGCCGGTATCGTCACGGCCCGGCTCCAGGCGCCGGCCACCACGGTGGTCCGGGTGCCGGGCCGGCCGTGCACGGTGGCCGAGGTGACCTGGCCCGACGACCAGTCGACGTCGACCGTGCAGCCGCCGCGCACGCCCACGCCGGTCACCGAGCCGGAGGCGGCCCACGCGGCGGGCAGCGCCGGCAGCAGCTCGACCCGGCCGGGCCGCGACTGCACCAGCATCTCGAGCATGGCGGCCGGCGTCCCGAAGTTGGCGTCGATCTGGAAGGTCGCCCGGCTGCCGAGGTCGTACATGTCGAAGAGGTTGATCGCGCTGCCGTTGCTGTGACCGACCGACGGCCTCATCACGGTGGTGACCAAGCGGTAGGCCCTGTCGGCGTCCTTGAGCCGTGCCCAGCACGGGGCGCGCCAGGCGCAGGCCCAGCCGTAGCTCTCCATCCCCCGCGCGGCGAGCAGGGCGGTGACGCCCTCGATCAGCTCCCCGGGCGACTCCCCGAGGCCGATCCGGTCGCCGGGGAACAGGCCCACCAGCGGGAACAGGTGACGGTGCGTGGTCTCGCCCAGGTCGGCGTCCGTCATCCACTCCTCCAGCCGGCCCGTGGTGGCGCTGACCCGGGGCAGGTACAGCCGCTCCTGCAGCGCGGCGACCGTGGCGGCGTACCCGGCGTCCAGGTCCAGGGCCGCCGCGGCCTCGCGGTAGTTCGCGGCGATACATCGGATGAATTTGTGTCACGATAGAGAGGAAGCGCGCTCAGGGACAGGGTTGTGACATGGTTGCGTGCCACACATGGGAGGTATCCGGGGTGACGTCGATGTCGGGACGGGTAAACCATTCATCCGACGTATAGTCGTCACCTGGGGTATGAGGAGGTCACAGTGCCAGTCACCGACGAGGCGATCGAGAAGATCAAGGCGATGATCGTCGACGGCGAGCTGCGCCCGGGGGAGCGGCTGCCCAAGGAGTCCGACCTGGCCGGGCGGCTGGGGTTGTCGCGCAACTCCCTGCGCGAGGCGGTCAAGGCCCTCTCGCTGATCCGGGTGCTCGACGTGCGGCAGGGCGACGGGACGTACGTCACCAGCCTGGAGCCCGGCCTGCTGCTGGACGCGCTCGGCTTCGTCGTCGACTTCCACCACGACGACACGGTGCTGGACTTCCTCGAGGTCCGCAGGATCCTGGAGCCGGCCGCAGCGGCGATGGCCGCGGCGGCCATGCCGGACGAGGACGTCGCCGCGCTGGAGAAGGTGCTGGACCGCCTTCCGCGGGAGGCGTCGCTGGAGGAACTGATCGCCAACGACCTGGAATTCCACCGTCTGATCGCCTCCGGTTCCGGCAATCCGGTGCTCTGCTCGCTGATCGACGGGCTCTCCGGTCCGACCACACGGGCGCGGATCTGGCGCGGGCTGACCGAGGAGGGTGCGGTGGAGCGCACCCGCGACCAGCACCGGGCGATCCACGAGGCCGTCGCCGACCGGAACCCTGAGCTGGCCCGGTCGTGGATGACGGTGCACGTGGCGGGTGTCGAGCAGTGGCTGCGCGGCACCCTCGGGGGGGACGAGCCCGCGCTCTGAGGGCCCGTCGGCGGAAGCGGTCCTCAGGCGGTGCCGAGCGGGACTTCGACCGCCACGACGTGCGGGTCGGGTCCGGCCGGCACGTCCAGGGTGATGTCGTGCCCGTTCCCGGTGACGCGCAGGGTGCTGGGGACGGCGGCCCCGTCCGGGTACAGGCCGATCGCGTGCACCGTCCCCGGATCACCGCCCGGGGAGGTGAGATGCCATTCCAGGCTGCCGTCCGCCGTGAGGCCGGGGTCGGCGGGCCGGGACCCGTGGACCGCGTGCCCGATGGTGCCGAGGATCGCGCCGAGCTCGCGCATGCGCTCGGCGACATGACGGGAGACGCGTCCGGTGGCGTCGGGGCCGACGCCGATCAGGTAGTTGCCGCCGCGGGCGACGATCCGCACCAGATCGGCGGCGATCTCCCCGATCGGCTTGGCCGGATCGTCGGGAGTCTCCGAGCACCAGCTCCGGGTCATGGTGATGCAGGACTCCCACGGGTGGTCGAGCCGGGTGTCCGGCAGCTCCTGCTCGGGGGTGCGGTAGTTCTCGTTGGGTCCGTGGACCTCGCGGTCGACGACCAGGATGTCCGGCTGCAGCGCGCGGGCGCGTTCGGCGATCGTGTCGATCCCGATCGGCTCCTCGGGCTCACGGACCCAGCCGGCGTCCAGCCACAGCACGTTGAGGCGTCCGTAGCGGGTGAGGAGTTCCTCGATCTGGCGGTGGGTGAAGTCGACGAACGAGCGCCACTTCTCCGGCTTCTCGGCGATGTCGTAGTTGTGGTACCTGTCGCGGATCGGACGCGCCCGGTCCCAGTAACCGGGGTGGTTCCAGTCGGCCTTGGAGAAGTAGACGCCGGTCTCCAGGCCTTCCGCACGGAACGCGTCGAACGTCTCGGCGACGATGTCGCGGCGCAGACCGCAGTCCTCCGCCGTGGACTTGAAGTTCGAGTAGTCCGTGTCGTACAGGGCGAAGCCGTCGTGGTGCTTCGAGGTGAGGACCAGGTAGCGCAGGCCGGCCCCGGCGCACATCCGCGCCCACTCGGCGGGGTCGTAGTCCTCGCCGCGGAAGGTCCGCCCCTGTCCCGCGTACCAGGTGTGGTACTCCGCGTCGGTGCCCGACCAGCCGGCGGGCGGATCGGTGAAGTCGCCCAGCCGCTCACGGTGCAGGGACCACGACTCGCCCTGCCCGATCGCGCTGTAGATGCCCCAGTGGATGATCACGCCGACCTTGAGGTCGCGCCAGTGCTCCAGCGCCGCGCGGGTGCGGGGGTCGGCCGGCCACTGGTACCCCGGGTCGGGAACGGCGGTGGGCGCACCGGCGGCCGTCAGGGTGCCCGCGGCGAAGCCGTGCTGTTCGCCGTGTCCGGCGGCCTGCTCTGTCATCAGGACTTCCTTCCTCCTCTATGCCCGGAAGCAGTATTTCGGGTGCCGACCTGGGGCGAAACGCCGCCGGTGGCCCTACAGCCCGTAGACGCGGACCGCGTTGCCGCCGAACACCGCGTCCTTCTCCGTGGGGGACAGTCCCGCCGTGAGCGCGTCCGCGATCCCGACGACCGTCGTGTAGTCCGCCCGCAGGGTGCAGACCGGCCAGTCGGACCCGAACAGCAGCCGCCGCGGACCGAACGCGTCCAGAGCGGTCCGCGCGTACGGTTCGAGGTCCTCGGTGCGCCACGCGCCGGGGGCGGTCTCGGTGACCAGGCCGGAGAGCTTGGCCACGGTGTTGGGCAGGGCGGCCAGGCGGCGCAGGTCCGAGGCCCAGGGTTCCAGCGCGCCCGTGGCGATCGGGGGCTTGCCGAGATGGTCGAGGACGAAGGTCAGTCCGGTGAGCAGGGCCGCGGCCTCCACCGCGGCGGCCAGTTGGTGGGGCCTGACGACGAGGTCGTGGACCAGCCCGGCCGCGGCGACGGCGGTGAGCCCGCGCTGGACGTCCGGGCGCAGCAGCCAGCGCGGGTCCGGCTCCTCCTGCACCTGGTGGCGGATGCCGACCAGCCGGTCGCCGCCGGGCAGTTCGCGCAGTGCGGCGATCGCGTCGGCGACGTCCGGCGCGGTGAGGTCGGCCCATCCGACGACCCCCGCGACCAGCCCGTCCCCGGCGGCGAGCGCCAGCAGCTCGGGCGTCTCCTCGGGCACGCACACGGTCTGCACGACGACCGTGCCGGACACGCCCGCCGCCCGCGCCTCGGCGGCGAGGTCGGCGGCCGAGAAGGACCGGGCGAGCGGGGCGAGGGCTTCGCCCGTGATCCACGGCTGCGGCCGGGCCGCGAGGTCCCAGACGTGATGGTGCGCGTCGATGATCCGCCGGCCGGTCACAGCTCCCACACCACCGGGAGTCCCGCCCCGGCGCCGTCCTCGGAGAAGTCGTGGACGACGTCGAGGAGGTCGGCCATCCGCGCCTGCCAGGCCACGTTGACCGGGAGGTGTTCCAGCTCCGCGAGCAACCGGGCGTAGTCCTCGCACTCCAGCAGGTGGAACAGCTCGCGGCCGCTGCGCCAGATGGTCCACGAGGTGACGCCCGCGGCCCGGATGGCGGCGGTGAGTTCGGCCGGCACCTCGCGGTGGGCGGCCTCGTACCGCGCGACGCGGTCCTCGCGTACGCGGGTGTGCAGGGCGATCCTCATGGCCGCTCCGGGTGGATGGGGTCGACGGCGTCCGGGGTCCGCGGTCCGTCGAGTGGCCGGTCGGGGTCGCGCGGGGGCAGCCGGGGGGTGGGTACGTCGGCGGGGAGCAGTCCGCGTTCCTTGAGGTCCGACCACAGCGCGTCCGGGACCGGGTGGCCGAGCAGGGTGGCCGCGTCCCGGACCTCCGCCGCGCTGCGGGCTCCGGTGAGGACGCTCGTGACGGCGGGGGACCCGAACGGGAAGTGCAGGGCGGCGGCGCGCAGCGGCACCCCGTGCCGCTCGCAGACCGTCTGCAGCTCCAGGGCCCGGGACAGCGCGTCGAGGCGCGCCGGTGCGTAGTCGAAGGTGGCCCCGGGGCGCGGGTCGGCGAGCAGGCCGGAGTTGAAGACGCCTCCGACCACGACACCGACGCCCCGCTCGGCGGCGAGCGGCAGCAGCTCGACGAGCCCGGACTGGTCCAGGAGCGTGTAACGGCCCGCCAGCAGGACGGCGTCGACGTCGGTCTCGCGGACGAAACGGGCCAGCGGACCGGCGTGGTTCATGCCGGCGCCGATCGCCCCGACCACCCCTTCGTCGCGCATCCGCTCCAGTTCCGGATACGCCTGCTCCAGTGCCTGCTCGAGGTGGTCGTCGGGGTCGTGGAGGTAGGCGATGTCGATCCGGTCCAGACCGAGCCGCTCCAGGCTCTCCTCGATCGACCGGCGCACACCCCGGGCGCTGAAGTCCCAGCGCCTGTGGTGGGTGGCGGGAACGGCGAAGCCGTGGGCGAGGTCGTCGCCCACGGCCGACGGGTCCGGCTCCAGGATGCGGCCGACCTTGGTGGACACGGCGAACTCGTGGCGCGGCCGCGTGCGCAGGGCGGCGCCCAGGCGGCGCTCGGACAGGCCGAGACCGTAGTGCGGGGCGGTGTCGAAGTACCGGACGCCCGCCTCCCAGGCGGTGTCGACGGTCCGTGCGGCCTCGTCGTCGGTGACGGGGGTGAACAGGTTGCCGATGCCCGCCGCGCCGAAGGCCAGCGTGCCGACCCGTACGGCGCTCCGCCCGGGCCGGTGCGGACGCGGTGTCACGACCGCGGCTCCGGTCGCAGCCGCAGTCCGGCCATGCCGCCGTCGACCGCGAGGGCGGTGCCGGTGGTGCTGCCGGCGGCGGGGGAGGCGAGGTGGACGATGGCGTGGGCCACCTCCTGCGCGGTCACCAGGCGCCCGGTGGGCTGGCGGCCGTCGAGCGCGGCGCGTTCGGCGGCCGGGTCGGCTGCGGCGTCGAGCAGGCGGCCGACCCAGGGGGTGTCGACGGTGCCGGGGCTGACGCAGTTGACCCGGATGCCCTCGCGGACGTGGTCGGCGGCCATGGCCAGGGTGAGGGACAGGACCGCCCCCTTGCTGGCCGAGTACAGGGCGCGCTGCGGCAGTCCCGCGGTGGCGGCGACAGAACAGGTGTTGACGACGGAGGCGACGGAGGAACGGCGCAGGTAGGGCAGGGCGGCCCGGGTGGTGCGGACGATGCCGAGGACGTTGACGTCCAGCACGCGGTGCCACTCCTCGTCCGCGTTGTCCTCCACGGTCCCGGCAGCGCCGATACCGGCGTTGTTGACCAGGATGTCGATCCCGCCGAGTGCTTCGGCGGCCTCCTCGACGGCGGCGCGGACGGCGCGGTCGTCGGTGACGTCGGCCGTGAAACCGCGCAGGGGAGCGGGCACGCCGCCCGGATCGCGGTCCAGGACGGCGACGTCCGCGCCGTGCTCGGCGAGCAGCCGCGCGGTGGCGAGGCCGATGCCGGAGGCGCCGCCGGTGACGACGGCGGTGAGTGAGGCGAGAGCGGTCGTCATGCGGGGACCTCCGTGTCCTGACCGGGTGCGTCGGCGGCCGCGGTACCGGTGCCCGCCGTGGCGGCCCGCGTCGCGTCGGCGACCCAGAACGAGCCGTGCGGATAGGTGTACGTGTCGATACTCGCCTGCTTCATGGCGGCCGAGAAGCCGGGCGCGGCGGGGGGCCGGTAGTGACCGTCGGCGATCACCACCGGGTCGAGGAAGTGCTGATGGAGGTGGTCGACGTACTCGATGACGCGGTTCTCGGTGGTGCCGGTGAGGGCCACGTAGTCGAACATGGAGAAGTGCTGAACGAGTTCGCACAGACCGACGCCGCCGGCGTGCGGGCAGACCGGCACGCCGAACTTCGCGGCGAGCAGCAGGACGGCGAGGTTCTCGTTGACGCCGGCCACGCGTGCGGAGTCGAGCTGGAGGACGTCGACGGCGCCCGCTTGGAGGAGCTGCTTGAAGACGATGCGGTTCTGCACGTGCTCACCGGTGGCGACCTTGACGGGGTGCACGCCGCGCCGGATGGCGGCGTGGCCGAGGATGTCGTCGGGGCTGGTGGGTTCCTCGATCCAGTACGGGTCGAACTCCGCGAGCGCCCGGGTCCACGCGACGGCCTCGTCGACGCCCCAGCGCTGGTTGGCGTCGATGGCCATGCGGAAGCCGGGGCCCACGGCCTCGCGGGCCGCGCGGCAGCGGCGGATGTCGTCGTCGAGGTCGGCGCCGACCTTGAGCTTGATCTGGGTGAATCCCTCGGCGACGGCCTGCTCGGCGAGGCGGGTGAGCTTCTCGTCGGAGTAGCCGAGCCAGCCCGGGGAGGTGGTGTAGGCGGGGTAGCCGCCGCGCAGCAGCTCGGCGGTCCGGTCGCCGGCGCCCTGCCTGCCTCTGCGCAGGAGCTCCAGGGCCTCGTCGGGAGTCAGGGCGTCGGTGAGGTAGCGGAAGTCGACCTGGGAGACCAGCCACGCGGGGTCGGCGTCGGCGAGCAACCGCCACAGCGGCTTGCCCTCACGCTTGGCCGCCAGGTCCCAGACGGCGTTGACGACGGCGCCGATGGCCATGTGCATCACGCCCTTCTCCGGCCCCAGCCAGCGCAGCTGACTGTCGCCGATCAGGTCGCGGTAGAGCGTGCCGGGGTCGGCGCACAGTTCGGCGACGGACCGTCCGACGACGTGCTCGCGCAGCGCGTCGATGGCCGCGACCTGGACGTCGTTGCCGCGGCCGATGGTGAAGGTGAAGCCGTGGCCCTCGTGGCCGCCCTCCGCGGTACGCAGGACGACGTAGGCGGCGGAGTAGTCGGGGTCGGGATTCATCGCGTCGGACCCGTCCAGTTCCCGTGAGGTCGGGAAGCGGATGTCGTAGGTGTCGACGGCGGCGATCCGCGCGGCGGTTGCGGACAACTCGGTGCCTTTCACGCGTTGATGAGCTGCTGGTGCTGGGTGCCGAGTCCGTCGATGGACAGTTCGACGGCGTCTCCCGCGCGCAGATAGGGGGTGCCGGGCAGGCCGAGGGCCACGCCGGCCGGGGTGCCGGTGTTGATGACGTCGCCGGGGCGCAGCACCATGTCGGTCTTCACCGAGCCGCGGGGGATGCGCACCGGGTCGTGGGGGCCCACGACGGTGGACGGGTCCTTCATGAAGACCACCGGCCGCTCGGGGACGGCCGCGCCGGTCTCCTCGGCGTGGTCACGGTAGTTGAGACCGACGCACACGACCTTGCCGGGGCGGGCGACGGGAGCGCCGATCCGCCGGCCGGCCGTGTCGAGGCGCGGCAGCGATCCCCCGGCCAGTTCCTCCCTGACCCGGTCCACGCCGCCGGAGGCGAGGAACGTGCCGTCGATGTCGGCGGTGACACCCGTCAGCGAGAAGGCGACGCCGTCCTCGCCGAGGACCGCCGGCGTCTCCCGCCCCGGGTCCCCGACTCGCAACAGCCTCATGTTCGTCTCCTGTCGTCGCTTGTGGAGGCCGAGGCCCTCCGTCGATCAATACATCGGATGAATCTCCGGGGGTGACCATACGAGTGACCGACGACCATCCGCAAGGAGACCTCCGACCTTTTCGGTCTCATCTGATGGCCATTTGCGGTGGTCTAGTGAGGTATGCGCTCCCCGGTCGTCCTCCTCGACACGTCGACGCAGTCTGGACGTGACGATTGAGATTCGTCCGACGCCTCCTCTTGTCAGCCCAAGTTTCCGACTCGTAAGGTCCTCGATGCCGCAAGCCATCCGATGACTTCGGGGGCGCGCTTCGTGACAGGTCCTCGGCAGTCGTCGGCGGGGGAGCGCGCCACCCCGTACGCCGGTCCGCCGACCCGGCTCCCACTCACCTCGGCCGAGGCACCGGCCGTCCCACCCAAGGAGATCAGCACGATGAAGCCTCGCTCCTCGTCGCCGTCTGGCTGGTCCTGCCCGACGAGGGTTCCCGCTTCCTCGGCCTCGGGCTGTTCCCCGGTTGGGCGGCCATCCCGTTGTGCCTGCTGGTCGGCGCGCTGATCGGCGTGATCAACGGCTTCCTCATCCTCAAGCTGCGACTGAACGGCTTCATCGTCACCCTGGGCATGCTCACCCTGCTGCGCGGACTCCAGGTCGCCATCTCCGATGGCCAGTCGATCGTCGACCTGCCCGGTTCCTTCACCTACCTCGGCCGCGCCTCCTGGCTCGGGGCGCCCGCCGGGATCTGGATCTGCGCGCTGCTCTTCCTGACCGGCGGCAGCGCGCTCGCCTGGCTGCGCCACGGCCGCGCCCTCTACGCGATCGGCGGCAACGCCGAGGCGGCCCGGGCGGCGGGCATCCGGGTCGACCGGATCGTGTGGTACTGATCGTCGGCAGCCTGCTCGCCGCCTTCGCCGGCATCCTCTACACCGACCACTACGGCTCCCATCTCCGCGGACCAGGGCAACGGCTGGATCTTCCAGGTCTTCGCCGCCACCGTCATCGGCGGTGTCAGCCTCAACGGTGGCCGCGGCACCCTGTTCGGCGCCCTCACCGGTGTGCTGACCCTCCAGCTCGTGGTCAACGTCATGACCCTGGCCGGCGTACCGCCGCTGTGGAACCAGTTCCTCAACGGCGCGATCATCATCGTCGCGCTGATCATCTCCCGCTTCGCCTCCGGCGAGAAGAAGGAGTAGCGAGGGCGCAGCTGCTCGTCGTCCCGAGACGGACCACGGGGCGGGGATGCCCGAACGCGGCACATTCGCTCCGACACGTCCCCCGCCCCAGCGCGCCGATGAGCCGGTCACGGCCGTAATCTGCGGCGCATGAGCGACGACGCCACCCGTGCAACCCCCGCCACCCCACGCGAAGCCCTCGACCTGCTCCTGGCCGGCAACCAGCGCTTCACCGCAGGCACGCCCCGGCACCCCAACCAGGACGCCGGCCGCCGCGCCGACACGGCGTCCGCGCAGCACCCGTACGCCGTACTGCTCGGATGCTCCGACTCCCGCCTGGCCGCCGAGATCATCTTCGACCAGGGACTGGGAGACCTGTTCGTCGTACGGACCGCGGGGCACACCGCCGGGCCGGAGATCCTCGGCAGCATCGAGTACGGCGTGAGCGTGCTGAGCTGTCCACTGGTCGTGGTCCTCGGTCACGACGCCTGCGGTGCCGTCGCGGCCACCCGCACGGCCGTGGAGAACGGCGCGACCACCCGCGGATACGTGCGCGACGTGATCGAACGGGTGACCCCCAGCGTGCTGGCGGCTCAGGCCGCAGGCGTGGCGGAGGACGACGGCTTCATCGCCACGCACGTCCGCAACACCGTCGACCTCATCATGGACCGCTCCCGGGAACTGACCGAACAGGTGGCCGCCGGGCGCACGGCGATCGTCGGCCTGACCTACCGCCTGGCCGAGGGCAGCGTGCGGCCGGTCAGCTCCCACGGCGTGGAACTGCCACCGGCCCCGCCCACGGGCCCCGGCACCACCTCGGCACCGAACAGCCGATGACCCAGCCGGCTCCGTGCGCCGGACGAGCCGTCAGGGGGTGCGGAAACCCCGGAAGGTCACCTTCCGGCGGGTCGTGAAGCCGAGGCGCTCGTACAGCGCGATCGCGCCGGTGTCGGTCTCGGCCACGTGCAGGAAAGGACGCTCGCCGCGCGCCACGATGCGGGCGGCGAGCGCGGCGACCAGACGGGCGGCGTGTCCTCACCCCCGTGCCTCGGGCGCGGTGCAGACGGCACTGATCTCGGTCCAGCCCGGGGGACGGAGGCGCTCCCCGGCCATCGCCACCAGGGCGCCGTCGACCCGGACGCCCAGGTAGGTGCCGAGTTCGCGGGTGCGCGGCCAGAAGGGTCCCGGCTCGGTCCGCGCGACGAGACCGAGCATCTCGGGCACGCTGTCCGCGCCCAGTTCGACGACGCCGTCCTCGGCCGGAGCGGGGTCGGGCACGCCGCCGGGCCGGACCATCTGACGGCCCTCGAGGCGGAACACCGGCTTCCAGTGGGGCGGCGGGAGGGCCGGACAGCTGAACAGGTCGGCGAAGGCCCCCGGTCCGAGCAGCCGGGCCAGGTCGGCCCAGTCCTGCGCGTCGGGGTCGGTGGACACGGCGGAGAAGGTCGCCACGTCCGTGACATGGGCGGCGGCCCGGCCGAGCCGCCGGGCAAGGTGCGCGTGCCGGCCACTCAGCGACCGGCCCACCGGGTCGTCGAGTACGGCGTCGTCGTCTTTCGTCATCCTGCTCAGTTCCCTCACCCGGTGGGCGCGCGAGCCGGCCGGCCCGGGACGCGGGCCCCGAGGGACGTCGCGCTCGGCACCCGCGATCACCTCGCCGGACGGGGCACCGTCACGCGCGCACCCCACCCCACTGTCGGGCGAGGTTACCTAGCCGGTGGTGCGGAGCCCGCCCGGCAGTCCTGCCGGCCAGGTGCGGCGGGCCGGTGACGTGGCGCGGCCTCGTGAAGCGCGGGGCCCGGACGGACCGGGCCCCGCACCGGAGGGGGCTCCCGCCCCCCCCCCCCGTACATCGCGCTCACGGCTTGTCGAGCACCGTCCCCGTCAGCACCGGCCCGTCGGGCAGCGGCTCGGCGTGGCGGTCGGTCAGCGCCACGCGCATCGACTCGGCCGGTTCGGCCACCTGGTCATGAAGGGTCGGCACGGCGAAGTCCACGCTGGTGCTCCCGGGAGGGATGTTCAGCCACACCCACAGGTTCGCGTCGGACAGCGGCCGCTCGGGGTCGGGCACGTCACCGGACCACTCCTGGAGCCACTGCGGGTCCACGTCCTTGGTGGACAGCCCGGCACCCTCGGTGACCGGAAGGACCCGCACCGGCTGCCAGATGTCCACCGCCGTGGGCGCGTCCACGGACAACCGCCAGGTCAGCGTCTCTCCCTCGGTCACGCGGTCCGCGACCGGTGACAGGGTGATCGCCGGTTCGGGGTCGTCGTTCTCGACGGTGAGCCCGCCCCGGTGCTTGCCGACGACGGCGCCCCGGACGGCCTTGACGGCGATGTCGTGCTCCACGTCGTCACCGTAGACCGTGTCGCCCTCCACCTCGACCGGCACGTCGATCGCGTCGCTGCCGGGCCGTACGGTCACGAGGCGGTTCTCGGACCGGCCGCTGTCCGGGTCGAGGACGTACACGCGGACCTGCCCGCTGCCGTGCCCGGAGATCTCGACCGGGATCCGGTAGGTGCGGGTGCCCGAGTCGCCCTCCTCGACGATCGTGCGGCCCACGTCGACACGCGGCAGTGCGGCCGCCTTCACCGCCGAAGTGCCGGGCGCCCAGCCCCAGGCGTCCATCAGCCAGACCTGCCCGGACCGCGAACGGGGCGTCAGGTCGAAGGACTTGACATGCCTGAGATCGAGCCCGGCCCGGGTCGCGGCCGACAACGGGACGCGCAGCTCCTGAGCCCAGTAGGAGGCCGTGTTCGCGGAGCCCGGGAGTCCGTCCGCCACGACCGAGCCCAGCGTCACCCGACGGTCGGAGGAGTCGGTGACGGACACGTCGAACTTCGTGCCGGTCGTGTTCGGCGGTACGAAGACCCGGAGGGCGAGCTTCTGGGAGTCGCGGAGGGAGAGCGGCTCGGCCGGAGTGATACGCGCGGCCGTGTCCGGCGCGGACCACTTCAGGTCCACCGCGCTGCGGCCGGTCTCCTGGGACGTCTCCCACCACGCGAAGTGCGGTGACGATCCTGGAGTCTCCGGGTCCAGACAGGCCACGTCCGGGTCGGGGGCGATCGCCGAACACAGCCGGGCACCGGTCACCTTCGCCCCGCCGTCGGGCAGGAAACCACCGTTGCGGCGGCCGCCGACGGCGTGGGTCAGCACCCGGGCCGGGTCCGCGGACGGGGCCCGCTCGCCGGAACCGTCGAGCAGCGGACGCACCCGGTCGTCCCCGGCGAGGAAGAGCCGGGCCGCGGCGGCGATGTACGTGGCACCCGCCCTGTGCTGCTGGACAGCGGTGAGCCGGGTGGCGGCACCCGGCGTGCACACCGGGTCCGGCTGCTCCGGGTCGGTCGAGAAGTCGTCCCTGGCCGGCGCGACGGCTTCGCCCGGGGTCCACTCGCTGTTGAAGTAGTTGTGGTTGGCGCCGACCATGTAGACCGCGCTGTGCAGTGCGGTGCCCCGGCTGATGCCGCGCGTCCCGTCGACGAAGTTCTCGCCCTGCAGGTCGGACACGTCGCCGTCACAGCCCGGCAGCAGCGTCACGGACGGCACGTCGGCGACCGGATTCTGGCCGAAGATCGTCGGTCCGATGAGCACGGTCCCGCGCACCTTCCAGCGCACCGGGCCCCGGTAGCCGTCCTCGGCGGCCGGCGGCGGGTAGAGGCTGTCCATGGCCGCCCGGTTGACGCCCTCGCCACCGCGCGAGTGGCCGACGAGCAGGACACGGGAGAGATCCGCCCCGGCCGCCTCGCGTACGACGGCCGGGGCGGAGGAGCGATGGGCGGTCCAGCCGGCCCAGCGGGCGAGGTGCTGCCGTACCAGTGAGGAACGGGCCTGTGCGCCGGCGTCCTCGGCCTGCCAGTCCTGGGCGTTGATGCCGTTCGCCGAGATCGACACCGTCACATAGCCCTGGGAGGCGAGCAGTTGCTGGTCGCGCAGGTAGCCCAGGTGGCTCGGTATCGGCTTGTAGCCGTCCGCACAGGGCCAGTCGCCGGTCACGTCGTCCTCGGAGCCCGGCTTGTAGCAGGTGTCGTGGCGGCCGTGCAGGAAAAGCGCGAGCGGCCGGCTGCCGGCGGGCCCCTTCGGCGCCACCACCTCGGCGGTCATCTCCACCGGGGTGTCGAACCCGGGCAGGCGCACCGGGTCGAGGTCGTACCCCCCGCTGACCGTGCGGTACGAGCCGGCCCTGCCCGGATCGACGCCGTTCGCCGGTGCCTGCGCGGGCCTCCGTGCCACGCGTGGGCCGGAGCTGTGCGTGCCGTCGGCCGCCGCGTCCAGCCGGCGTCCGGCGGCCGTCACTCGAAGCCCCGGTAACTGCTCGGGCCGCGTCTCGCCCAGGGCGAGCCGGAAGGTCCGGCCGTCCCTCGCCGGCCTCGGCACCCCGAGCAGCCGGTCCCCGGTACGGAACTCGACCCGCGCATCCCCCATGGGCACGGCCTTCGGCGCACGCCAGACCAGCTCACGCGCTCCGCCCGTCCCGTCGATCCGCCAACCCGGCGGAAGTGGGCCGTCACCCGTCGTGCTCAACAGTTTTGGCGCGTCCTCCTGTTGGGCCTGTGCCGGTCCGGACGAGCCCGCCAGGGCAGCCAGCACCGCCACGGCGCTCACGCATATTCGCCGGGCACCGATCAATGATCCACTCCTCAGATTCCCGTGCGCAGACGTCCCGTCGGTCCCGGGCGCCTCTCGCGTCACCTAGGACGGGGGAGGGGTGTCCGTGGGTTGTCCGTGAGGAGACGCCGATCGAGGCGAGCATGCGATCAAGCCAGTGCGGCTGATCGCTCCGGGAGTCGGTCCATCCGATCCATCCGATGCAGAGAAATCTTTGCATAGAAGTCTATGCACAGGATTCTTTGTCAACTAGCCTGGTAGCCATGGAACATCCCGAGCAGCCCGAGCAGTCCTCCCAGGTCCAGCTGAACGCTCGCAACCTGCGGGGCGTCGCACATCCGCTGCGCGTGCGGATCCTGACGATCCTGCGGACGGAGGGGCCGGCCACGGCCACCACGCTCGCCCGGCGGCTCGACCAGAACACCGGCGCCACCAGCTACCACCTGCGCCAGCTCGCCGAGTACGGCTTCATCGTCGAGGCACCGTCCCGCGGCGGCCGCCGTGAGCGCTGGTGGCAGGCGGCGCACGTCAACACGGTCGTCCCCGACGACTCGGTGCTGGCGGGCGGAGAGGGCCTCGGCATCGCCTACCTGCAGGCGCTCAGCAGGGTCTGGTCCGACGCGATGACGAACGCCGTCGAGGCGACCGCCTCGCTGCCGCCCGAGTGGCGCGAGGCCCAGGACTTCGGCGACTACGTGCTCACCCTCACCCCCGCCGAGGCCAAGGAGCTGTCGGCGGACCTCCACCGGCTGCTCCGCCGGCGCAACACCGCACCGCGGCCCGAGGGTTCACCACTGCCCGAGGGCGCGGCGCGGGTCGCCTTCCAGTTCCAGTTGTTCCCCACCAGTGCGGACCGGCACGTCTCCCACCCCCCGGACTCGGAGTGAGAAAGATGACCTCTCGGCACACGGCCGCCCAGCAGGCGGCGGACAGCGGTACACGCACGCCCTCCCCGGACGCCCCGGCCGACGGCCCCCGGGTCTTACGCGGACTGGTCGGCATGCTGTCGGCCTACGCGGCGGCCCTGTCGGCCAACCGGGTGCTGTCCATCGCCCTGCCCTGGTTCGTCCTGACGACGACCGGCAGCGTCGGCAAGACCGGTCTCGTCGCCTTCTGCCAGATCGTGCCGTACGTGGTGGCGCAGGCGCTGGCCGGGCCGATCATCGACCGGGTCGGCCCCAAGCGCATCAGCGTCGCCGGTGACGTGGCCTCCACCGTCGCGACGGCCACCGCCCCGTTGCTCTACTTCACGGGGAACCTGTCCTTCGGCCTGCTGCTGGCGCTGCTGGCCGTGGTCGGCGCGGCGGACGGCCCGGCCAACGGGGCCAAGGGGCTCTTCGTGCCGGCGGCGACCCGCGCGGCCCGGGTGCCGCTGGAGCGGGGGACCGGCCTGTCCGCGGCCGTCGAGCGGACCGCGACGACCATCGGACCGGCGGTCGCCGGCGTGGTCGTCGCCTCCTTCGGCAGCCTCTACGCCCTGTGGGTCACCGCCTGCCTGTTCGCCGTGTCGGCGCTGATCGTCTCCACGACCCTCACCGACCCGGTGCCCGAGCCGCACGAGACGCCGGTCGAGGAGGCCGAGGGCTATCTCTCGCGGCTGCGCCAGGGCGCCGTGTTCCTGCGCGACGCCAAGCTGCTGCGGTCCATCGTGGGCATGCTCGCCTTCACCAACATGCTCGACCAGGCGTTCATGGCCGTGCTGCTGCCGGTCTGGGCGAAGGAGACGGGCAACGGCGCGGAAGCCGTGGGCCTGGTGGTCAGCGTCTTCGCCGCGACGTCGATCGTCTCCGCGCTCGTGGCCGCGGGAGTGGGCGAGCGGCTGCCCCGGCGTGCCGTCTACCTGATCGGCTTCACCATCGGTGGAGTCCCGCGTTTCGTGGCCATGGCCACGGGCGCGCCGCTGTGGCTGGTGCTCGCGGTGCTGGCGCTGGGCGGCCTGGGATCGGGCTTCGTCAATCCGATCATCGGGGCCGTGACGTACGAGCTGATCCCCACCCCGCTGCTGGGGCGCGTCAAGACGCTGGCACAGGCCGTCACCTGGGCGGGCATCCCCTTCGGTGGGCTCCTGGGCGCGGGACTGGTGACGCTGGCCGGCACCTCGGGCGCGCTGTGGATCGTCGGCGGTCTCTACCTCGTCGCCATCGGCGTGCCGGCCCTGAACCGGGAGTGGACGCACATGCGCAAGCGGACGGTGCCCGACGCGAGCCCCGCCGGCACCCGGCACGAGAGCGGGAGCACGGCCGCCGCGGCCCCCGGCCCCGAAGCGGAGGTGGCCGAGGCGACCGTCTGAGCCGCGGTACGCGACCGGCGCCGGCCGGGCGGTCCACCGCCGGCCGGCTGCCCGCTTCGCGCGCCGACCCGCCGGGGCGCACGGGCGGGCGACCATTTCCTTGTCTCTGTCCCTGTCCCAGGGGCAGAAGTGTCCACGTCCCGCGGGCAGAAGTAACCAGTTATCTCTCCAAGATCGCTCTGCGAGCATCGGATTCGACTGAGTTTCCGAGGGGTTTTCGCACACGGTCGACGACGAGGAACTGGTGGACACATGACGACGAATCCGATGACGGCCTCGGCCCCCGGACAGGTGGCCGACCAGGGCGGTTTCTCCCCGGCCGAGGCCCGCGTCGCCGCGGTGTGGAATGCGGTGACCGGCACCGAGGTGGCCACGGCCGAGGACGAATTCTTCCGGCTGGGCGGAACCCGCTCGCAGGCCACGGAAATGGCGCGCCGTATCGCGGAGGAATTCGGTTCGGAATTCGGCACGGAACCGTTGCCCGAGCCGTTGACGGTGCGGGCGGTGGCGTCGTTCCTCGCGGAGGAGGCCCTGCTGAGGGCCCGCCGGCTGTTCGAGTCGTCCGGCTTCGACGCCGTGGACGCGGCGGACGCCATGGGCGCCCTGGTGGCGGCCGGGGCCCCGGACGACGCTCCGGTCATACCCCGCGCGCCCCGGGACGGGCGTCCGCTGCCGCTGTCGTTCGCCCAGCGGCGGCTGTGGTTCCTGGACCAGTTGGAGCCCGGCCGGGCCGAATACCTGATCCCCATGGGACTGCGCATCCGCGGCCCCCTGGTCGTCCCGGCGCTGCGTGCGGCCCTGTCGGAACTGGTGGCCCGGCACGAGGTGCTGCGCACCCGCTTCGCCAGCGGGGCCGACGGTGATCCCGGTCAGGTCGTCGACCCGCCCCGGCCGCTGCCCCTCGCCGTGCACGACCTGCGAGCCGTCGCCGGGGACCGCGCGCGCGAAGAGGCGGCCACCGCGCTCATGGACACCGAGGGCTTCCGCCCGATGGACCTCGGCACCGGTCCGGTCGTACGCGCACTGCTGATCCGGCTGGCCGACGACGAGCACCTCCTGTCGCTGACGGTGCACCACATCGCCTTCGACGGCTGGTCGGCCGGGGTGCTGTCCCGGGAGCTGACCGAGCTGTACGGCGCGCGGATCGCGGACCGGGCACCCGACCTGACCGAACCTCCGCTCCAGTACGCCGACTTCGCGGTCTGGCAGCGCCAGTGGTTCACCGGCGACGTGCTGGCGGAGCAACTGGGCTACTGGCGCGACCGGCTGGCCGGCCTCGAACCGCTGGAACTGCCCACCGACCGTCGGCGTCCGGCGCGCCACAGCGGCAAGGGCGCCATGCTCACCTTCCGGGTGCCCGCGGAGACCGCCGACGGCGCCCGCGGGCTCTCCCGGGAGACCGGCGCGAGCCTGTTCATGACCCTGCTGGCGGTCTTCCAGACGGTGCTGTCGCGCTACAGCGGTCAGGAGGACATCGCGGTCGGCACGCCGATCGCCGGCCGCAACCGGGCCGAGATCGAGAACATGGTCGGCTTCTTCGTCAACACCCTGGTCATGCGGACCGACCTGTCCGGCGACCCGACGTTCGCCGAGCTGCTGGCCCGCGTCAAGGACACCGCGCTCGGCGCCTACGACCACCAGGACCTGCCCTTCGAACGCCTCGTGGAGGAGCTGGCGCCGCAGCGGGACCTGTCGCGCAATCCCCTGTTCCAGACGATGTTCGTCCTCCAGAACACCCCCGACAGCCGGTCGTGGGAACTGCCCGGCCTGACCGTGCGACAGCTCGAGGTGACCGCCCAGGACTCCAAGTTCGACTTCACCTTCTACGCCACCGAGGCCGCCGACGGTGCCCTGGACGGCACCGTCGTGTACTCCACGGACCTGTTCGACGAGGCCACGATGGTGCGGCTCGCCGGGCACTTCGAGACGCTGCTGGCCGCCGCCTGCGCCGCCCCGGACACCCGGCTGTCCGAGCTGGAGATGCTGACCGCCGCCGAGCGCCGGACGATCCTGGGCGAGTGGAACGGCCCCGACACCGACGCCCCGGACACCCTGACGGTGACCCGGCTGATCGAGGAGCGGGCCGCGTGCCGGCCGGACGCGCCGGCCGTGACGTGCGGCACCGACCGGCTCACCTACCGGCAGCTCGACGAGCGGGCCGAGTGGATCGCCGGCCGGCTGCGCGAGCGCGGCGCCGGGCCGGGCACCCTGGTGGCGGTCTGCCTGGACCGCGGCACGGACATGGTGTGCGCGCTGCTCGGCATCCACAAGTCGGGCGCCGCGTACGTGCCGCTGGATCCGGCGTACCCCACCGACCGGCTCGCCTACATGGTCGAGGACAGTGGCGCCCCGCTGATCGTCACCAGGTCCGCGCACACCGGCCGCCTGCCCGCCCACACGCCGGCACTGCTGCTGGACGGGTCCTGGGAACAGCGGCCGCCCACCGCAGGCGCCGGTCCGGCGGCGCAGGCCGGCCCGGACGACGTGGCCTACGTCATCTACACCAGTGGGTCCACCGGCCGTCCCAAGGGCGTCCAGATCACCCACGGCGCGCTGCGGGCACGGATGCGCGAGACGTGCCGCGAGCTGGAGCTCACCCCCGAGGACCGGGTCCTGCAGTTCGCGTCGATCGCGTTCGACTCGTCGGTGGGCCAGATCTTCGCCCCGCTCGTCTCGGGCGCCGCTCTGGTGCTGCGCGACGACGCCTGGGACCCGGGCCGGCTGGCGGCGGCGCTGCGCGAGCACCGGGTCACGGTGGCATGGCTCACCCCGTCCGCGTTCGGCGCGCTGGCCGCCGACCTGGACGGGCCGGACACGCTCGGCCCGGAGCTGCGGCTGGTCCGGCTCGGCGGCGAGGCACTCCAGCGGGAGCAGGTCCGGGAGTGGTTCCGGCACTGCGCGGTGCCCCTGGTCAACGGCTACGGGCCCACGGAGGCCGCACAGGAGGCGACGACCGCCAGGATCACCGGGCCCGTCGACCGGGTGCCGATCGGCCGGCCGGTCGCCAACGCGAAGGTCTTCGTGGTCGACCGCCACGGCCGGCCGGTACCCGTGGGAGTACCGGGCGAGATGTGGATCGGCTGCCCCGGACTGGCCCGCGGCTACCTCGGCCGGCCCGAACTGACCGACGAGAAGTTCACCGTCGTGGACGTGGACGGCACACCCCGGCGCGTCTACCGCACCGGGGACCGTGCCCGATGGCTGCCGGACGGGCGGCTGGAGTTCACGGGCCGCGCGGACAACCAGGTCAAGCTGCGCGGCTACCGCGTCGAACTCGGTGAGATCGAGACCGCGCTGCTCGCCCACCCCGCCGTCGCCGGCGCCACCGTCGTACTGCGCGAGGACGTCCCCGGAGCGCAGGGGCTGGTGGCGTACGTGGTGCCCGTGGGCCCCCTCGACACGAGCGCGCTGCGCGCCCACCTCCGGCGCGACCTGCCGGACTACATGGTGCCGGCGGCCTTCGTGCCGCTGGAGCGCATCCCCCTCACCCCGAACGGCAAGACCGACCGCCGGGCACTCCCCGCCCCCGCCTTCGACCGGTCCGGACTGGGCGCCGTGTACACCGCGCCGCGCACGGACGCCGAACGCACGGTGGCCGAGGTGTGGTCCGAGGTGCTGGGCGTCGACCGGATCGGCGTGCACGACGACTTCTTCGCGCTGGGCGGGCATTCGCTGCTGGCCACCCAGGTCGTGTCGCGGCTGCGCCGGCGGCTCGGTGCCGACGTGCCGGTGCGCACGCTGTTCAGCGCGCCGACCCCGGCGCTGCTGGCCGAGGCCGTGACGGAGCTGGACGGCGGCGCCGCGGACCGCATCCCGTCGGCGCCGCGCGACAGCGGTCCGCCGCCGCTCAGCTTCGCGCAGCAGCGGCTGTGGTTCCTGGACCAGCTGGATCCGGGCCGGGCCGAGTACCTGCTGCCCTTCGCCTTCCGCATCCGCGGCCCGCTGGACGTGGACGCCCTGAACGCCGCGTTCACCGCGGTGGTGGCACGCCACGAGATCCTGCGCACCCGGTTCGGCACGGACGCGGCGGGCGCGCCGGTGCAGCTGATCGACGGGCCACGGCCGGTGCGGATGCTGGTACGGGACCTGCGCGGGGTCGACGACGCCACCGCCCGTGAGGACGCCCTGGCGGAAGTGCTGCGCGAGGACGGGCTGCGGCCGGTCGACCTCGGCACCGGACCGATGCTGCGCGCGCTGCTGGTGCGGCTGGCCGACGAGGAGTGCGTCCTGGCGGTCACCGTGCACCACATCGCCTTCGACGGCTGGTCGGTGGGCGTGCTGGTGCGCGAGCTGTCCGACCGGTACGCGGAAGCCCTCCCGGGCCGGGCCGGCACGTCCGGGGCCGGGCCGCTGAGGGTGCAGTACGCCGACTACGCGGTGTGGCAGCGCGCCTGGCTCTCCGGCGCACCGCTGGAGCGCCAACTCGCCTACTGGACCGAGCGCCTGGACGGCCTGGAGCCGCTGGAGCTGCCGACCGACCACGCCCGGCCGGCGGAGCGCGGCGGCCACGGCGAGGCGGTCAGGTTCTCGGTGCCCGCCGAGGTGGCCGTCCGTGCCCGCGAGGTGTCCGCCGAGAGCGGCGCGAGCCTGTTCATGACCCTGCTGGCGGTCTTCCAGCTGCTGCTGGCCCGCTACAGCGGGCAACGGGACATCGCGGTCGGCACCCCGATCGCCGGCCGCAACCGCGCCGAGACCGAGGACCTGATCGGCTTCTTCGTCAACACGCTGGTCATGCGGACCGACCTGTCCGGCGACCCGGCCTTCACCGAGCTGCTGGACCGCGTCAAGGACACCGCGCTCGGCGCCTACGACCACCAGGACCTGCCCTTCGAACGCCTGGTGGAGGAGCTTGCCCCCGACCGCGACCTGTCCCGCAACCCCCTGTTCCAGACCTTGTTCGCGCTGCAGAACGCACCGGGCGCGGACGCCTGGAACCTGCCGGGCCTGTCCGCCGAACCCGTCGAGACCCCGGTGCGCAACGCCAAGTTCGACCTGTCGATGTACCTCGCGGAGGCGGCGGACGGCACGCTGGAGGGCGCCGTCGTCTACGCCGACGACCTGTTCACCGAGGACACCGCGCGCCGCCTGGCCGCCCACTTCACCAACCTGCTGGCCGCGGCCACGGCCCGCCCGCACAGCACGCTGTCCGAGATCGAGATGCTCGACGCGGGCGAACGGCACCGCCTCCTCACCGAGTGGAACGACACCGCCGCGCCCGTCCCGGCGGCGACCCTGCACGGACTCTTCGAACAGCGGGCGGCACAGGACCCGGACGCCGTGGCCGTCGTGTGCGGCACCGAGACCCTGACCTACCGCCAGCTCGACGAACGGGCCAACCGCCTCGCCCACCGGCTGCGTGCCGTGCCGGGCATCGGACCGGACGTACCCGTGGGCGTCTGCCTGGAACGCTCGCCCGCCATGGTGTGGACGCTGCTCGGCATCCTCAAGGCCGGCGCCGCCTACGTGCCGCTCGACCCGGAACACCCGGCGGAGCGGCTGGCGTACCTGGTGGCGGACTCCGGCGCGCCGCTGATCGTCACCGACGCGGCGCACACCGCCCTGCTGCCCGAGGGCCCTGACCTGCTGGCCGTGGACCGGCCCGCCGACCTGCCGGACACCCTCCCCACGGACCCGCCGGAGCCCGTCGCGGAACCCGGCGACCTCTGCTATCTGATCTACACCAGCGGCTCCACGGGCCGCCCCAAGGGCGTCCGCATCGAACACCGCGGAGTGGTCAACTACCTGGCCGGCATGCAGGACGCCTTCCCGCTCGCCGAGGGCGAGGGATTCCTCCAGGCGACGCCGCTGTCCTTCGACGTCTCGGCGTACGAGATCTTCTGGCCCCTGTGGCAGGGCGCCACGGTCGTGCTGGTGCCCGGCTCCGACCGGCTCGACATGGCCGAGGTGTCCCGTCTGATGCGCGCCCACCGCGTGGTCGGCCTCCACTTCGTGCCGAGCCTGCTGGACCTGTTCGTCTCCGGGGTTCGGCCCGGCGACTGCACGCACCTGCGGTACGCCTTCGCCAGCGGCGAGCCGCTCCAGCCGACGCTGGTCAGCCGGTTCACCGAACGCTTCCCCGGCGACCTCGTCAATCTGTACGGCGCCACCGAGGTCTCGGTGGACACGACGTACTGGCGGGCTTCGCGCACGGACCCGGCCGGGCCGGTCCGCGCGGGCCGGCCCATGGTCAACCAGACCGTCTACGTCCTGGACCCGGACCGCCGTCCCGTACCCGCGGGCGTGCTCGGCGAGGTGTACCTCGGCGGCGACAGCGTCGGACGCGGATACCACCGGCGGCCCGAGCTGACAGCCGAGCGTTTCGTCCCCGACCCGTTCCGCGGCGGCCTGATGTACCGCACGGGCGACCTCGGCCGGTTCACCGCAGACGGCGAACTCGACCTGCTGGGACGCATCGACCGGCAGGTGAAGCTGCGCGGCGTCCGGGTCGAGCTGGGCGAGATCGAGGCGACACTGCTCACCCATGAGGCGGTGGGGGTCTGCGCGGTGGCCGTCCGTGAGGACACGCCCGGCGACAAGCGGCTGGCCGCCTACTGCGTGCCCGCGCCCGGTGCCACCGTGGACGTCGGCGAGCTGCGCGCGTGGGCCGCGGAACGCCTGCCGCGCGCCATGATGCCGTCCGCCTTCGCCGTCCTCCCGGAACTGCCGCTCAACCGGAACGGCAAGGTCGACCACGCGGCACTGCCGGCCCTCGGGAGCGACGGCGACGCCACCGCCGGACACAGCGCGCCGGGGGACGAGATCGAGGCGGAGCTCGCGGGCATCATGGCCGCCGTGCTCGGCGTCGAACGCGTCGGAGTCCACGACGGGTTCTTCGACGCCGGCGGCCACTCCCTGCTCGCCATCCAGCTCGTCAACCAGGTGGAGGCGGCGACCGGAGTACGCATCGGTCTGCGGCGCCTCTTCCAGTCGCCCACCGTCATCGGCATCAAGCGACAGCTCATCGAATCGTTCGACGCGCAGGAACAGGATTCCTGAACCAGCGGCCCCTGCCCACGCGACAAGACGGAAGAGGACGGAACATCATGGGCGAGAACTCGGTCGAGGCACGGCTGCTGTCCCGCATGCGGCGGCGCGCGGCAGCGGCCCGGATCGTACGCGCTGACCGGAAGGCCGCACCGCTGCCGCTGTCGTTCGCGCAGCAGCGGCTGTGGTTCCTGGACCGGTTGACGCCGGACAGCGCGGACTACCTGGTGCCGACGGTGCTGCGGGTGCGCGGCGCGCTGGACGTCGCCGCCCTGGGCACCGCCCTGTCGGGGCTGGTGGCCCGGCACGAGGTGCTGCGGACGGCGTTTCCGGCGGACGACGACGGCACACCGAGGCAGGTGATCACCGCACCCTGGCCGGTGGAGGTCACGGTCCACGACCTGCGGACCGAGGCGGACGCGGAGGCCCGCGCGGGCGAGGTGCTGCGCGCCGAGGCCACACGGCCGTTCCACCTGGACGCCGGCCGTCTCCTGCGGGCCGACGTGGTGCGGCTCGCGGACGACGACCAGTACCTGCTGCTGGCGTTGCACCACATCGTGTCGGACGGCTGGTCGTCCGGCATCCTGGCGCGCGAACTGCGCGAACTCTACGCGGCCGCCGTCGCCGGACACGAGGCGTCGCTGCCCGAACTGCCCATCCAGTACGCGGACTTCGCCGTCTGGCAACGGGAGCAGCTCAGCGGCGAGTCCGTGGAGCGGCAGTTGGCGTACTGGCGCGAGCGCCTCGCCGGTGTCGCGCCGCTCGAGCTCCCCACCGACCACCAGCGTCCGGCGCTGCCGGGCGGCGGCGGTGACGTGGTGACCTTCTCGGTGCCGTCGGAGGTGAGGGAGGCGCTGCAGGCGGCGGCGAGCGGGCAGGGCGCGAGTCTGTTCATGGCGTTGCTGTCCCTGTTCCAGATCGTCCTGGCCCGCTATTGCCGTCAGGACGACATCGCGGTCGGCACCCCGATCGCCGGCCGCAACCGCGCCGAGACCGAGGACCTGATCGGCTTCTTCGTCAACACGCTGGTCATGCGCACGGACCTGTCCGGCGACCCGACGTTCACCGAGCTGCTGGACCGCGTCAAGGACACCGCCCTGGGCGCCTACGATCACCAGGACCTGCCCTTCGAACGCCTGGTGGAGGAACTGGCCCCCGAGCGGGACCCGTCCCGCAACCCGATCTTCCAGACGATGCTCGTCCTCCAGGCGCCCCAGAGCGCGGAGGGCCGGACCTGGGAGCTGACGGGCACGCGGATCGAGCCGGCCGAGATCGAGCGGGGCGTCGCCAAGTTCGACCTGACGCTCACGGCGGTCGAGTCGCCGGACGGCCTTCGCGCGGTGCTGGAGTACCGGACGGACCTGTTCGAGCGGGCGACGATCGAGCGGTTGGCCGGTCACTTCGCGACGCTGGCCGCGTCGGTGGCGGCCGCGCCGGGGGCGCGTCTGTCCGAGCTGAACATGCTGACGGCGGGGGAGCGGCGGGAGATCCTGGTCGGCTGGAACGGTGTCACGGGTCCGTATCCGGACACCGCGACGATCCACCGGCTGATCGAGGAGCGTGTGGCCGCCAGTCCCGACGCGGTCGCCGTGACGCAGGGCGACCACGGCTGGAGCTACGCGGACATCAACGCCCGCGCGAACCAGCTCGCTCACCACCTGCGTGGCACCGGTGTCTCGCCGGACACGCTGGTTGCGGTGTGCCTGGAGCGGTCGCCGGAGCTGATTGCGACGCTGCTGGGGATTCTGAAGGCGGGTGCCGCGTTCGTTCCCCTCGACCCGGAGTATCCGGTCGACCGTATCGCCTACATGGTCGAGGACACCGGTACGCCGTTGATCATCACCAGCTCCGACCTGGCCGGTCGTCTGCCCGGCACGGTTGACCGTCTGCTGGTGGACACGCAGTGGCCGGCGGGTCCGGAGACCGATCCGGAGCCTGTGGCTTCGCCGGATGATCTGGCGTATGTGATCTACACGTCGGGTTCGACGGGCAGGCCGAAGGGTGTGGCGTTGGAGCACCGGGGGGTGGTCAACTACCTGCACTGGTGCGACCTGAACTATCCGGCGCACGTGCCCGGGGGCATCGGTTCGGTCCTGTATTCGTCGGTGACGTTCGATCTGACGATCACGGCGTTGTTCCTGCCGCTGATTCAGGGCCAGCGGCTCGTGATTCCGGTGGTCGGGCCGGATCAGACGGCGTTCGACGCGGCGATCGACCTGATCTGCACGGACACCCCGATCAGTTTCCTGAAGGCGACCCCGTCGCATCTGGAGGTCCTGGCCGCGCACCTGGAAGCGCGCGGTGCCCGCCATCACATCACCACCATCGTCGCCGGCGGTGAGAACCTCACCCCGCAGCTCGTCGCTCGTCTGCTGGGCGCCAGCAGCACGCAGACGACGATCAGTAACGAGTACGGGGCGACCGAGGGCTCGGTGGCGAACGTGATGAGTCTGACCACCGTGCCCGACCCGCACGGCGGCACCACCACCCTGGGCCGGCCCATCACCAACACCACCGCCTACGTCCTGGACCACCACAACCAGCCCGCACCCGTCGGCATCCCCGGCCACGCCCTCCTCGGCGGTATCTGCCTGGCCCGGCACTACCACCACCGGCCCGAGCTGACCGCACAGCGCTTCACGCCCAACCCCCTCACCCCGCCGCATCCCGATCCTCGCGTCTACCACACGGGTGACCTGGTCAAGTGGCGGGCGGACGGCACGATGGAGTTCATCGGCCGTATCGACAACCAGGTCAAGCTCCGCGGCTACCGCATCGAACTCGGCGAGATCGAGAACGCCCTCGCCACCCACCCGCACATCCACACCACCGCCGTCACCGTCCGCGAGGACACCCCCGGCAACAAACAGCTCACCGCCTACCTCGTCCCCACCCCCGGACACGCACCCACCGCCGGCGAACTGCGCACCCACCTCCAGCAGCAGCTGCCCGACTACATGATCCCAAGCACCTACGTCACCCTCGATCAGCTTCCGCTCACGCCGAACGGCAAGGTCGACACCAAGGCCCTGCCCGCCCCCGACCACCACCGGCCCGACCTCGCCACCACCTACACCCCACCCCGCAACTCGACCGAGCAGACCATCACCGGCGTCTGGTCCGACGTCCTCGGCATCGACACCATCGGCATCCACGACAACTTCTTCGAACTCGGCGGGCATTCACTGCTCGCGACGCAGGTGACGTCGCGTCTGCGTCAGCGGCTCGGAGTCGACGTCCCCGTGCGGGCCCTCTTCACGTCGCCCACGGTGGCGAGACTGGCCGCGGCCGTGCGCGAACTGGAGACGGCCGACGAGGCGCCGCTGGCTCCGACCGACCGCGACAGCGGTCCGTTGCCGTTGTCGTTCGCGCAGCAGCGGCTGTGGTTCCTGGACCAGTTGACGCCTGGCAGCGCCGAATACCTCGTGCCGTTCGGGCTGCGGGTGCGGGGCAAGCTCGATGTCGGTGCCCTGGGAGCGGCGTTCACCGGCCTGGTCACCCGGCACGAGGTGCTGCGCACCCGGTTCGTCACGGACGGCTCAGGACGTCCCGCGCAGGTGGTGGACTCCCCGTGGGTGGTCACTCCGGTGGTGCACGACGTCCGGGCCCTCCCGGCGGCCGACAGGGACCAGGCGGCGTCGGACATCATGGCGACGGAGGCCCGCAGGCCGTTCGAGCTGGACGGCGGCCGGCTCCTGCGCGTGGACGTGGTGCGTGTCGCCGACGATGACCATTTCGTACTGCTGACGATGCACCACATCGTCTCGGACGGCTGGTCGTCCGGCATCCTGGCGCGCGAACTGCGCGAACTGTACGCGGCCACCCTCGCCGGACGCGGGGCGTCGCTGCCCGAGCTCCCCGTCCAGTACGCGGACTTCGCCGTCTGGCAGCGGGAGCAGCTCAGCGGCGAGTTCCTGGAAGGTCAGCTGGCGTACTGGCGCGAGCGCCTCGCGGGAGTGGCGACCTTGGAGCTGCCGACCGATCACGGGCGGCCGGCCGAGAGGGAGGGCGCCGAGGGCGACACCGTGTACTTCTCAGTGCCGTCGGAGGTGACGGAGGCGCTGCGGGCGGCGGCGAGCGGGCAGGGCGCGAGCCTGTTCATGGCGTTGCTGTCCCTGTTCCAGATCGTCCTGGCCCGCTACTGCCGTCAGGACGACATCGCGGTCGGCACGCCGATCGCCGGCCGTAACCGGGCCGAGACCGAGGACCTGATCGGCTTCTTCGTCAACACCCTCGTCCTGCGCACGGACCTGTCCGGCGACCCGGCCTTCACCGAGCTGCTGGACCGCGTCAAGGACACCGCCCTGGGCGCCTACGATCACCAGGACCTGCCCTTCGAACGCCTCGTCGACGAGCTTCGCCCCGGGCCGGGACCTGTCCCGCAACCCGCTGTTCCAGACCCTGTTCGTCTTCCAGAACACACCGGACGGCGACGCGTGGAGCCTGCCCGGTCTGACGGTCGAGCAGGTCGGTGTGGGTGGCCAGGACGCCAAGTTCGATCTCCAGCTGACCGCGACCGAGTCGGACGGCGAGCTGCTGGCGGCCCTGGAGTTCCGGACGGATCTGTTCGAGCGGGCGACGATCGAGCGGTTGGCCGGTCACTTCGCGACGCTGGCCGCGTCGGTGGCGGCCGCGCCGGGGGCGCGTCTGTCCGAGCTGAACATGCTGACGGCGGGGGAGCGGCGGGAGATCCTGGTCGGCTGGAACGGTGTCACGGGTCCGTATCCGGACACCGCGACGATCCACCGGCTGATCGAGGAGCGTGTGGCCGCCAGTCCCGACGCGGTCGCCGTGACGCAGGGCGACCACGGCTGGAGCTACGCGGACATCAACGCCCGCGCGAACCAGCTCGCTCACCACCTGCGTGGCACCGGTGTCTCGCCGGACACGCTGGTTGCGGTGTGCCTGGAGCGGTCGCCGGAGCTGATTGCGACGCTGCTGGGGATTCTGAAGGCGGGTGCCGCGTTCGTTCCCCTCGACCCGGAGTATCCGGTCGACCGTATCGCCTACATGGTCGAGGACACCGGTACGCCGTTGATCATCACCAGCTCCGACCTGGCCGGTCGTCTGCCCGGCACGGTTGACCGTCTGCTGGTGGACACGCAGTGGCCGGCGGGTCCGGAGACCGATCCGGAGCCTGTGGCTTCGCCGGATGATCTGGCGTATGTGATCTACACGTCGGGTTCGACGGGCAGGCCGAAGGGTGTGGCGTTGGAGCACCGGGGGGTGGTCAACTACCTCCACTGGTGCGACCTGAACTATCCGGCGCACGTGCCCGGGGGCATCGGTTCGGTCCTGTATTCGTCGGTGACGTTCGATCTGACGATCACGGCGTTGTTCCTGCCGCTGATTCAGGGCCAGCGGCTCGTGATTCCGGTGGTCGGGCCGGATCAGACGGCGTTCGAGGCGGCGATCGACCTGATCTGCACGGACACCCCGATCAGTTTCCTGAAGGCGACCCCGTCGCATCTGGAGGTCCTGGCCGCGCACCTGGAGTCGCGTGGTGCCCGCCATCACATCACCACGATCGTCGCCGGCGGTGAGAACCTCACCCCGCAGCTCGTCGCTCGTCTGCTGGGCGCCAGCAGCACGCAGACGACGATCAGTAACGAGTACGGGGCGACCGAGGGCTCGGTGGCGAACGTGATGAGTCTGACCACCGTGCCCGACCCGCACGGCGGCACCACCACCCTGGGCCGGCCCATCACCAACACCACCGCCTACGTCCTGGACCACCACAACCAGCCCGCACCCGTCGGCATCCCCGGCCACGCCCTCCTCGGCGGTATCTGCCTGGCCCGGCACTACCACCACCGGCCCGAGCTGACCGCACAGCGCTTCACGCCCAACCCCCTCACCCCGCCGCATCCCGATCCTCGCGTCTACCACACCGGGGACCTGGTCAAGTGGCGGGCGGACGGCACGATGGAGTTCATCGGCCGTATCGACAACCAGGTCAAGCTCCGCGGCTACCGCATCGAACTCGGCGAGATCGAGGCCGCCCTCGCCACCCACCCGCACATCCACACCACCGCCGTCACCGTCCGCGAGGACACCCCCGGTAGTAAGCAGCTCGTCGCCTACGTCGTCCCCATCCCTGGTATGACACCCGCGACCCACCAACTCCGCACGCATCTCCAGCAGCAGCTGCCCGACTACATGGTCCCGAGCACCTACGTCACCCTCGATCAGCTTCCGCTCACGCCGAACGGCAAGGTCGACACCAAGGCCCTGCCCGCACCCGACCACCACCGGCCCGACCTCGCCACCACCTACACCCCGCCCCGGACGGACGTCGAGCGCACACTTGCCGCGGTCTGGTCCGAGATCCTCGGCGTCGACACCGTCGGCATCCACGACAACTTCTTCGAACTCGGCGGGGATTCGATCATCAGCATCCAGATGATCGCCCGCGCCAAGAAGTTCGGTCTGCACCTCACGCCCCGGCTGATCTTCAAGAACCAGACGATCGCCGAGATCGCGGCCCACGCCGGTACGGCCACGCCGGTCGACGCGGAACAGGGCCGCGTGGTGGGCGAGGTTCCGCTGACGCCCATCCAGCACTGGTTCTTCGAGAAGGACCTGCCGGCGTTCGACCACTTCAACCAGGCCGAACTCCTCGTCACCGACGGGCTCGACGCCGACGTGCTGCGGCTCGCGCTGGCCGACCTGGTCGAGCACCACGACGCGCTGCGCCTGCGCTGCGCCGACGGGTCCGACGGCTGGCGCCAGTACCTGGACGAGACCGTGGACACCAGCGTCCTCGACGTGCACGACCTGTCCGGTGTCACGGACGAGTCCCTGATGTCGGTGTCGCTGGAGATCGCGGAGGAGACGCAGCGGAGCCTCGACCTGGCCAAGGGACCGCTGCTGCGGGCCGCCCTGCTGGAGTCGGGACCCACGCGCGG
Source organism: Streptomyces sp. 63XJN7_1_ISO-PGPR-S23-121 (assembly GCF_056173025.1). Taxonomy (NCBI): domain Bacteria; kingdom Bacillati; phylum Actinomycetota; class Actinomycetes; order Kitasatosporales; family Streptomycetaceae; genus Streptomyces; species Streptomyces sp. 63XJN7_1_ISO-PGPR-S23-121. Next base: position 3,055,346 of record NZ_CM149653.1, read on the forward strand.
GCAACGCCTGCTGATCGTCGTACACCACATGGCGGTCGACAGCGTGTCCTGGCGGATCCTGCTGGAGGACCTGGGCAGTTGCTACGAGCGGCGGGCCGCCGGGCTCGCGCCCCTGCTGCCGGCGAAGACGACGTCGTTCCGGTCGTGGGCACAGCGACTGCACGGCTTCGCCGACTCCGAACAGGCACGAGCGGAGTTCGCCTACTGGGCCGAGCCCAAGCCGGCCGGCCGGGTGCCGCGTGACCGGGACGGTCGCAACGACCTGGGCTCCGCCGCCGGTGTCGTGGCGAAGCTCGGCCCCGAGGAGACCCGTGCCCTGCTGCGGGACGTGCCGGGGGCCTTCAGCACCCAGATCAACGACGCGTTGCTCACCGCGCTGGCGCACGCCCTGCGGGACTGGACGGGGGACGACGAGACCCTGGTCGGTCTGGAGGGACACGGCCGTGAGGATCTGTTCCCCGACGTGGACCTGTCACGGACGGTGGGATGGTTCACGTCCGTCTTCCCCGTGACCCTGCGGCTGGCACCGGGAGCCACCAGCGCGGTGGACTCGCTCGACGCCGTCCGCGAGCAGTTGGCGCGCATCCCCAACAAGGGTGTCGGCTACGGCATCCTGCGCCATCTCGGTGCGCCGGACGTGGCGTCCGTACTGCGCCGGCAGCCCACTCCGGAAGTGAACTTCAACTACCTGGGGCAGTTCACCAAGGACCTGCCGGGCATCGGTCGGTACGCCGGCCCCGAAGAGCCCAAGGGCCACTCGATCAGCCCGGACGGCATGCGGTGGAACGTGCTGGACGTGACCGCCGCCGTCGAGGGCGACACGTTCGGCCTGTACATCAACTACTCGACTGCGCTGCACGACCGGCGCACCGTGGAGCACCTGGCCGACGGCATCCTCGGCCACCTGCGCGAGCTGATCGAAGGCAGCGCCGACGGAGCCGCCGACGCCCGCCGGGAGACCCCCGGTGTCCCCCTCACCGATGTCGGTGACGCCGACATGGCCGCGATCCTGAAGAGGTTCTCGATATGAGCGCGCACAACGTGGAAGACGTCTACGGACTCTCGCCCCTGCAGTTCGGCATGCTGTACCACTCGCTGGAGGACACCTCCGACACGCGCCCCTACATGGTGCAGATGACGGAGGAGGCCGAAGGGCCCTTCGACGAGACGCTGTTCGGCGCCGCCTGGCAGCAGCTCGTCGACCGGCACTCGATCCTCCGCAGCGCTTTCGTATGGGAGGGGGTGTCGGAGCCGGTCCAGGTGGTGCAGCGCAAGGCTGTCCTCCCCTTCGAGGTGAGGGATCTGCGCGGCCTGGCCGATCAGCAGGAACGGCTCGACGCCTTCCTGGCGGAGGACTGGGACCGAGGGTTCGACCTGTCACGGGCCCCGCTGGTCCGGGTCACCGTGCTGCGCATGTCGGAGGAACGCCGGATCGTCGTCTGGTCGTTCCACCACATCCTCCTCGACGGCTGGAGTGTGCAGATCCTCCAGAAGGAGCTCTTCGCCCTCTACCGCGCGCTGCTCGACGGCACACCCGCCGGCCTGCCGCCGACCGTCCCGTACCGTCGGTACATCGAGTGGCTCAACTCTCGGCAGGACGACGGCTCCGCGGCGTTCTGGACCGACTACCTTGCGGGCGTCACCGAGCCCACCGCCCTGAACGTCGACCGGGACACCGGGGACACGGGAGTCGGCGAGTTCGAGGTGTGTGCCTCTCCGGAGCTGTTCGCGCGGGCCCGGGACTACGCCAAGTCCCAGCGCGTCACGATGAACACCCTGGTGCAGGGCCTGTGGTCGATCCTGCTCTCGCGGTACAGCCGGCGCGACGAAGTGCTGTTCGGCTCGACCATCTCGGGCCGCTCGATCGATCTGCCCGGCGTCGAGTCGATGATGGGCCTCTTCATCAACACGCTGCCGGTGCGCGGCCGGCTCACGGGCGACCTGATCGTCTCCGAGTGGCTGCGTGAACTCCAGGACGAGCAACTGGAGATGCGGCAGTGGGAGTACTGCCACCTGGTCGACGTGCAGAAACACAGCAGGATCCCGCGCGGCGAGCCGATGTTCCGGTCCATCCTCGTCTTCGAGAACTACCCGGTGGTGCACAAACCGTCGGACTTCCCCGAGGGGCTGAGCCGGCGCCTGGTGAACTGCGTGGAGCGCACCGGATATCCGCTGACCCTCGTCGTGTCGGCGGGCCGGGCCCTGGAGTTCCGCTTCGTCTACGACCGGAGCATGTTCGACGCGGAGACGATCGCACGTATGGCCGGCCACCTCGAGAGTCTGCTGGCCTCGGTGGTGGACTCGCCCGGGTCCCGCATCGGTGACCTCAACATGCTGACGGCGGGGGAGCGGCGGGAGATCCTGGTCGACTGGAACGGTGTCACGGGTCCGTATCCGGACACCGCGACGATCCACCGGCTGATCGAGGAGCGTGTGGCCGCCAGTCCCGACGCGGTCGCCGTGACGCAGGGCGACCACGGCTGGAGCTACGCGGACATCAACGCCCGCGCGAACCAGCTCGCTCACCACCTGCGTGGCACCGGTGTCTCGCCGGACACGCTGGTTGCGGTGTGCCTGGAGCGGTCGCCGGAGCTGATCGCGACGCTGCTGGGGATTCTGAAGGCGGGTGCCGCGTTCGTTCCCCTCGACCCGGAGTATCCGGTCGACCGTATCGCCTACATGGTCGAGGACACCGGTACGCCGTTGATCATCACCAGTACCGGTCTCGACCAGCGTCTTCCGGAAGGGCTCCCGCGGCTGCTGGTGGACACACAGTGGCCGACGGGCCCGGAGACCGATCCGGAGCCTGTGGCTTCGCCGGATGATCTGGCGTATGTGATCTACACGTCGGGTTCGACGGGCAGGCCGAAGGGTGTGGCGTTGGAGCACCGGGGGGTGGTCAACTACCTGCACTGGTGCGACCGGAACTACCCGGCGCACATCCCCGGCGGGGTCGGCAGTGTTATGTATTCGTCGGTGACGTTCGATCTGACGATCACGGCGTTGTTCCTGCCGCTGATCCAGGGCCAGCGGCTCGTGATTCCGGTGGTCGGGCCGGATCAGACGGCGTTCGACGCGGCGATCGACCTGATCTGCACGGACACCCCGATCAGTTTCCTGAAGGCGACCCCGTCGCATCTGGAGGTCCTGGCCGCGCACCTGGAGTCGCGTGGTGCCCGCCATCACATCACCACGATCGTCGCCGGCGGTGAGAACCTCACCCCGCAACTGGTCGCCCGGCTGCTGGACGCCAGCAGCACGCAGACGACGATCAGTAACGAGTACGGGGCGACCGAGGGCTCGGTGGCGAACGTGATGAGCCTGACCACCGTGCCCGACCCGCACGGCGGCACCACCACCCTGGGCCGGCCCATCACCAACACCACCGCCTACGTCCTGGACCACCACAACCAGCCCGCACCCGTCGGCATCCCCGGCCACGCCCTCCTCGGCGGTATCTGCCTGGCCCGGCACTACCACCACCGGCCGGAGCTGACCGCACAGCGCTTCACGCCCAACCCCCTCACCACGCCGCATCCCGATCCTCGCGTCTACCACACCGGGGACCTGGTCAAGTGGCGGGCGGACGGCACGATGGAGTTCATCGGCCGCATCGACAACCAGGTCAAGCTCCGCGGCTACCGCATCGAACTCGGCGAGATCGAGAACGCCCTCGCCACCCACCCCCACCTCCACACCACCACCGTCACCGTCCGCGAGGACACCCCCGGCAACAAACAGCTCACCGCCTACCTCGTCCCCATCCCCGGACACGCACCCACCGCCGGCGAACTGCGCACCCACCTCCAGCAGCAGCTGCCCGACTACATGATCCCGAGCACCTACGTCACCCTCGATCAGCTTCCGCTCACGCCGAACGGCAAGGTCGACACCAAGGCCCTGCCCGCCCCCGACCACCACCGGCCCGACCTCGCCTCCACCTACACCTCACCCCGCAACTCGACCGAGCAGACCATCACCGGCGTCTGGTCCGACGTCCTCGGCATCGACACCATCGGCATCCACGACAACTTCTTCGAACTCGGCGGGCAGTCGATCAGCGCGGTGCGGGTGGTCGCGCGACTGCGGGACGCCGGTCTGGGCGTCGCCCTCCAGCAGATCGTGCGGCACCCGACCGTGGCCCAGCTGGCGTCCGCCCTGGACGTCCCGCAACCGGCGTCCTCCGGGCTGGTGGTCCCCCTGTCGTCCGTGGTCGATCCCGAGCTGCCCGTCCTGTTCTGCGTACACCCGGGAGGCGGCAGCACCCACCCGTACCGGGTGCTCGCACGGAGCCTGGCGGGCGTCTTCACCGTGTACGGCATCCAGGCTCCGGGACTGGACCCGGCCGAGGCGCCGCTCGTCGGGATCGAGTCGATCGCGGAACGGTACTGGCGGGAGATCCGCACGGTGCAGCCCACGGGCCCGTGCACGATCCTCGGATGGTCGACGGGCGCCGTGATCGCGCACGCCATGGGCGTGGCTGCCCCGGAGGGGGTCGCCGGCCTGTATCTGCTGGAGCCGGCGGTGACCGGCCACGACCAGCGGGACCGCTTCCAGCGGCACGCCGAGGTGTACCGCAGGGTCGACGCGTTGTGGCGCCGCGGCCAGAACGAGCGCGGGGCCGAACGGGAGGCCACGGCACAGGAGTTGCGGCGCGTCGCACCGGAGATGAACCTCGACCCGAACCTGGTCACGCTCGACGAGTGGCTGCCCTACGCGGTGCTGGAGGCCGAGGTGCGCTCGCTCGCGGCCTACCGGCCCAGCCCCTCGGCGGCCAGGGCGACCCTGTTCGTCAGCGACACGGTGCGTGACGGCAGCGGGGACGAGGTGCCGGAAGCCCGGTACGTCGCCCACTGGCGCGGGCTGTACCCGGCCGGGCTGGCCCAGCGGGCGATGCCGGGCCGCCACATGGACATGGTCAGGGGCGACGAACAACTGCAGCTCGTGGTCTCCACGCTGCGGGAGGCCGTGCCGGCTGCTGCCGGCGACCGGGAGGGGGAGCTGCTGCCGGTCTGACCTCCGAAGGCCGCCGAAGGCCGCCGGAGCACCGGAGCCGGATAGAGGGGCCCGCCACGAACGTGGCGGGCCCCTCTATCCGTGCACCGCCCGCCGGTCGTCCGTGGGCGTCCGAGCCAGGCGGCCCCCGCCGCGCGCCGCCTGGCTCGGTCCCTTCCCGCCCGGTCCGTGCTGTCGGCCGGGACAGCGGGGCTCCCGACCCTCGGCATGCAGCCCCCGGGAGCCCTGGGCGCACGGCGGGCGACGACACGGCTCCGCCTCCCTCGCTCCCCCCGCGGCGCACGGCGACGCCCCGGTCTCCTGCCCCCACCGAACACGGGGTGGGAACAGGGGACCGGGGCGTCGTGGGCGGCGGCCGGCGCCGCCCGGCTCACCAGCGCTTCAGGTCGGGGAAGAAGCCCGGTATCTCGGTGGCCCGGCCGGTGCGCACGGCGGTCCGGTAGATGTGGTGGCCGACGGCCAGGTCGAGGACGCCGAGGCCGAACGGGGAGAACACGGTGGGGCGGTCGCGGCCGAGGGTCACGTCACCGCGCAGCACCTCGGACAGCGTGCCGTCGATGAAGTCGCGCGTGCCGTACTCCGTCTCCGTGAGGTGCGGGGACGTCTGTGCGGTGAGGCAGTGGTCGATGTCGTCCAGGACGTTGTGGCACTTGATCATGACGGTGGGGTGGATGTCGCGCAGGGACAGGTTCAGGATGAGCTGGTCCGGCAGGAGGGTCTGTCCCTCCGTCAGCCAGGGCGCCGGCGCGGTGGTGGCGAGGACGACCAGGTCGGCGGTGGCCAGGACCGCGTCGATCTGGTCCACGGCCCGGGCCTGCCAGCCGTGGGTGCCGGCGGCGTAGGCGGCGAAGGTCTCGGCGTAGGCCTCGACGTGGTCGTGGACCAGGCATTCGCGGACGCGGGTGCCGCGGGCGGCGAGGAAGTCGGAGACGGTCCGTCCGATGACGCCGGCGCCGACGAAGAGGACGGTCTTCGGGTCGTCGGCGTCGGTGAGGGTCTCCACGGCGAGCGCGGCGGACGCCGCGGTGCGGGCGGCGCTGATGCCGGACGCCTCCAGGCAGGCGAACGGGTAACCGGTCTCCGCGTCGTTCAGCAACAGGACGGCGGAGGCGCGCGGCAGGTTGTGGCGTACGTTCTGCGGGTAGCTGGCGATCCACTTGAGGCCGGAGACCGGTGTGTCACCGCCGAGGTGGGCGGGCAGGGCGATGATCCGGGCGCCGGGATCGTGGGGGAAGCGCAGGAAGTGGCTGTTGGGGTTGACGGTGGCTCCGCGGTCGTGCTGGAGGTAGGTCTCCCGCACGAGGTCCAGGATGTCCGACGGCGAGGAGCTGATGACATCCTGGGCGACGGAGCCGTCGATCACATGGAAGGTCGACATCGGTGGTTGCCTTTCGAGGGCAGGTGGCGTGGGCGGGCCGGTGGAGCGGACGGGATCACGTCAGGACGCCGAAGTTCCGCTCGACCCAGTCGTCGTTGTAGATCGTGCCGAGGTAGCGCTCGCCGAGGTCGGGGGAGATCGCGGCGATGCGGGAGCCGGCCGGGAGCGTGCCCGCCCGGCGGCGGACGGCGGCCAGGACCGAGCCGGTGGAGCCGCCCGTGAGCAGGCCGTGGGTGCGGGCGAGCCGCCGGCACTCGCGCACGGCGTCCTCCTCGGCGACGAGTTCGACGTCGTCGACGAGACCGGGTTCGAACAGTTCGGGGACGCGGCTGGCACCTAGGCCGGGGATGCGTCGCGAGCCGGGTACGGCGCCGAGGATGACGGAGCCGACGGCGTCCACGGCGACGATCCGGGTGTGGGACGAGAACTCGCGCAGGTACTGTGCGCAGCCGACGAAGGTGCCCGTGGAACCGACGCCGATGAACACGTAGTCGACGTGCTGGACCTCCTTCAGCAGGCTGCGCGCGGTCTGTTCGTAGTGGACGCGCGGGTTGGCGGTGTTGGCGTACTGGTTGAGCCAGACCACGGCCGGGTCGGCCTCGACGCGGCGCCGGATGTGGGCGATGCGCGACTGGAGGAAGCCGCCGTTGGCGTCGACGGTGTCGACGACGACCACCTCGGCGCCCAGGGCGCGCATGTGGTCGATGCTCGTGGCGTTGGTGTTCGGGTCGACGACGCAGGTGAAGCGGTACCCCTTGGTGGCGCAGATGGAGCTGAGGGCGATGCCGAGGTTGCCGGAGGAGGACTCGATCACGCGGGCGCCCGGCGTGAGGACGCCGCGGTGCTCGGCGTCCTCGACGAGGCTCAGCGCGGTCTTCAGCTTGACGGAGCCGGCCGGGTTGAGCCCCTCGATCTTCAGGAAGACGTCGGAGCCGGGCACCATCCGGGGCAGCAGGACGAAGAGGTCGTCGGTGACCAGTTCGTAGGCGTGTTCGTAGATCATGACCGGGGCTCCCACAGGTCTTCGGGGCCGGTCTCCTCCACCGCGTAGCGGCCCAGTGCGCTGACGGCCATGCGCAGTTCCAGCGCCATGGCGTCCAGCAGGCGCCCGAGTCCGTGCTCGGGGTCCTCGTCGGCGGCGATCAGGGCGGCGCGGCCGAGGCCGACGGCGCGGGCGCCGAGGGCGAGCAGCTTCACGGCCCGGATCCCGTCCCAGACGCGTCCGCTGGTGAGGAGGGTGCGGCCGGCGGGGTCGACTCGGCGCAGGCACGCGGCGAGGGGCAGTCCGACGTGGCCGAGGAAGCCGGTGGGGGCCCAGCCGGTGCCGCCCTCGGCGCCGTCGACGGCGACGGCGTGGGCGCCGGCGTCCCAGGCGACGCCGGCGGCGTGGCCGACGTCGCGGCCCGGGAACAGCTTCACCCAGCAGCGGGCGCGCGGGTAGTTGTTGCGCATGAGCTGGATCTGCCGGCGGAAGATCTCCTCGGTGAAGGTGCCGGGGCTCGCGCAGCGCAGGATCGACGAGGTGCCGGGGCCGAGCCGTTCCACGGCGTACTGCCCGGCGAGGTCGGACGCGACCTCCTCGCTGATCATGGTGAGGCCGCCGAGGCCGGGCTTGGCGCCCTGACCGACCTTGAGTTCGAAGCCGAGGCGGCCCGAGGTGAGGAGACCGGTGACGGCCGGGTCGCTGTAGACGTGGTTCCAGACCTCGGAGTCGGCGTCCTCGGTGCTCTGCTGGACGCAGATGCCGCCGACGCCGTCGGGAAGTTCCTCGCAGTACGCCTGGATGCGTTCGAGCAGGCCCTTGCGGTGGTCGTCGGCGCCGGTGCGGAAGCCGTTCATGGGGGCGACGTTCTCGCCGACGACCATCGGGATGCCGAGCCGTCCGGCCTGGCGGCTGAGCGCGAGACTGGTGCCGGCGGCGCGGGTGGAGCCGAGCGCCGACAGGTAGACCGGCAGCGGGGAGGAGAAACCCCCGAGGTCGGTGTCGAGGCGGACGTCCGAGTGGAGGGGTTCGCGGCCGAGGTCGATGAGCGCGGCGAGGCGGCCCGGCATGAAGACGGGCGGGGCCAGGCGCAGCGCGTCGATCTCGTCGCCGCCGGGTTCCGGTGAGGCACCGAAGACGGCGGTGCCGTAGGTGTCGAGGGGCGGGAAGACGGCGGCGGCGCCGGCGCGGGCCCGGGCACGGACCGCGTCCTCGGGCAGGCCGGGTGCGGTCAGCCGGGTCACGGCGACACCACCCCCGCGATCTTCGGGAAGGCGGTGGTGCGCCAGGCGGCGTCCAGGCCGGTGACCCAGCGGGTCAGGCGCTCCAGACCGATGCCGAAACCGGCGCTGCTGGGGATGCCGTGACGGGCGACGTCGAGGTACCAGGCGTACTTGGAGGGGTTCTCGCCGGTCTCCCGCATCCGGGTCACCAGAGCCGCGTAGTCGTACTCGCGTTCGCTGCCGCTGCACAGTTCGCCGCAGCCCTCGGGGGCGATGAGGTCGAAGTTGAGCAGGGTGCCGGGTTCGGCCGGGCTCTCCTTGTCGTAGAAGCCGCGGGAGCCCTTGGGATAGCCGACGATGAAGAACGGGGCGTCGGCCTGGAGGGAGATGCGCTCCTCGGCCTCCCAGTCGATCTCGGTCCCGGCGTCCTGCGGGTAGCCGCCGCGGCGCAGGCCGTCGACGACCTCGCCGTGCGGGACGCGGGCGAACGGCCGCGCCACGTACCGGCGCAGGGCGTCCGGGTCGCGGCCGAGCATCGCGAGATCGGCGCCGCACTCGTCGACGGCGGCGGTCACGGCGTGGCGGACCAGCTCCTCGGCGATGTCCATGGCGACGTCCCGGGTGGCGCCCGCGTACTCGACGTCGATCTGCCGGAACTCGGCGAGGTGGCGCTGCGTGCTGCTGGTCTCGACGGGCTCCAGGCGGACGTTGGGCGCGACGAGGAAGATGCGGTCGAAGGCCAGCAGCGACGCCTGCTTGTAGAGGATGGCGCTGGTCATCAGCTTGTAACGGTGGCCGTAGTAGTCGACGTCGACCTGCTTGGCGCCGCGGGAGCCCGGGTCGGTGACCGGGCCGATGACCGGGTGGGCCATCTCCACGGCGCCGTCGGAGCGGAGGAAGGCGCGGGCACCGGCCACCAGTGCCTGCTGGACGCGCAGGGCCGCGCGGGTCCGCGGGTCGCGCAGGTGTTCCAGCGGCGAGGGCAGCACGGCCGTCCGGGGCGCCGTCGGGAGATCCATCTGGAGTGTCATGTCGTGTCCTGTCCTGTCGTTACCGGGTAGGGGCAGCCGGCGGGGGGAGGGGCCCCGGGTCGGGGCCGCTCGGGTCAGCTCGCCCTGCCGAGGAGGGCGGCGGGGTCGTCGTAGCGGTTCTTGACGTGGTGGAGCGCGTGCAGCAGACCGGACGAGGTCAGCCGCCGGGACGGCGGTGCCGCGGTGGACCGGCCGAGCGGGAGCGATCCGGTGCGGGACCACTCCAGCCGGCCGCGGTCGGAGATGAAGCTGCGGGCGCGCCCCGCGTTGTCGGGGTGCAGGCAGAAGGGAACGTCGAGGTAGCCGTGCGCGAAGGCGCGGACCAGGGCCTGGCCGAGGTCGTCGTGCAGGTGGAGGACGGCCTCGACGAGGGCGCGGGCCTCCGCCTCGACGCCGGTGGACGGCGGCGGAGGGGCCGGCCGCGCGGTCCGGGCGGCGGCGGCCGCGGTCTCCAGCGCGGTGACGTTCTCCTCGACGGAGGGGATGCGGGCCGACTCCGCCGGCGTCTTGACGATGAGCCGGGCGGCCCCGGTGCGCACGGCGAGCCGGGCGGCGTCCGCGACCAGCCGCAGCGCACCCGCCCGGGTCTCCGGGTAGACGCCCATGTACGCGTAGACGACCACGTGCCAGGACGTGTCCGGGAGGTGGTCGGCGGCCAGGGCGCGCAGCGCGTGGACGGCCTCCTCGTCCTGCTCCGGGTCGATCTGCTGGGCGTAGCTGAGGGAGACGCTGCGCAGGCCGTGCCGGCGGAAGAACATCGCCTCCAGCACGGAGAGGGCGACGAGCAGGGACGGCGGGCAGAGCTGGCCCAGCATGCACCCGCCGAAGGTCTCCAGATGCGGTTCTGCGCCGCTCTCGCGCAGGGCCGCGAGGCTGCGGCACGCCTCGGCCCACGCACGGACCGAGGTGGCCAGCGGGGTACGGCCGTAGGGCAGGCAGTAGGAGACGGGCCCGCCCTCGGTGGCGTCGAGCCCGGCGGCGACGAGGGCGTCGACGATCGGCCCCGGCCGCGCCGAGCCGTGCCGCACCTGCACGGGGAAGCCGGGGCCGTGGACGCCGCGGAGCAGACCGGCGGTGGTCTCCCGGTCCATGCTGACCAGCGGATAACCGTTGAGAGGGTGGCCCTGGGCGGCGGCGCGCGCCGCGGCGGCGTAGTCACCGACGCGGGTGAAACTGTCCAGGGTGAGGGTGCCGACGGTGGTGGCGTCGGCGGCGCGGGTGGCGATCAGGCCCGCGCGCATCCGGGCGGGGTCGGCGAAGCCCATGCGGGGCTGCACGACGAGGCCGCCGGTGCGTGCGGCGTCCGCCATGAAACGGTGGAAGGCGCCGGCGGCCGGGCCGGGCTCAGCGGACGGCATCGGCGTGCGACCTTCCGTGCCGGTGCCCGGGCAGGCCGTCCAGCAGGGCGAGCAGCCCGGGGACGGCGTTCGCGCCGGTCAGGACGGCGTCGAAGCCGGCGTCGGTGAGCGCCGCGTGGACGTCCTGGGCGGGATCGCCGGAGGTGTCCAGCTTGCCTCCGACGACGAGCGGCACCTCGGCCAGCGCCGGCACGGCGCGCACCGCCCGGGCCAGACCCGGGGCCTCTTCGGCGCCGTGTCCGTTGACCGTGCTGACGACGATGAGGTCGGGCGTGCGGGCCGTGGCCTCCTCGACCAGGACGCCGACCGGGACGCACGCGCCGAGATTGGTGACCTCCCAGCCCTGCTCCTCGAGCAGCAGTTGCAGGAAGAGCAGGTTCCAGGTGTGTGAGTCCGAGGCGATGGTGGTCAGCACCGCCTGGCGCGGGCTGTGCGGGGGCTGGTGATGCGGGTACACGACCGGCTTTTCCTCTCGACACCATGATGGGGCCGCGACCGCTGCGATCGGGCCGGGTGCCCGTGAAGGCGCCCCCAGTCGGGCGTCCGGGCTGTTGTCCACGAGTGACGCCGTCCATGGTGGCCAGCGGTGATCGCGGGCGGCACTGGGCAGTTGTGCCCACCCCGCGGGGCGTCACTTGTGCCCACTGGGGGCGCCCGCCCGCGCCGCCTAGCGTGCATGTCGCGGACGTCCTGCCGGGGCCGTGGTCCTGCCGGCGGCGCGGCTCCCGGCCCGGCCGGGTCGCCCCCGCCCCACCCCGCACCGCCCGTCCTGCGACGTGCCGCCCGTGAACCGCTTGTACCGCTGACGATGTCCTGACGATGGGGAGTGAACGGTGGCTGATCACCAGCTGGGGGAGTGGAGGCACGAGTCGGCGGGCCCGGAACCGCTGGAACTGCCGTCGGACCGGCGGCCGTCGGACGACGGCCCCGGCCCCGCCGGCCGGGTCCTGTTCGACGTGCCCGCCCGGACCACGGACGCGCTGGCCGCGTCGGCGCGCGCCGGCGGCGTGGAGCTCCCCGCGGTCGTGCTGACGGTGTTCCACACGCTGCTCGGGCGGTACGCCGGCCGGGGCGACGTCCCGGTGGCGGTGCCGGTGGACGGCCAGGACACCGCGATCGTGGTGCGGGGCCCCGACGGCGACCCGGTGTTCACCGAGGCCGTTACCCAGGTCGCGCGACGCATGGCGGACGCCGCAGGCCGCACGGCGGCGCCCCTCGCGCCGCCGGCGGACGCGGTGGCGTGGTTCGCGTGGCGCACGGCCGCCCGGGAGGCCGCCGTGTTCCCGCCGGAGGCCCACATCACCCTGGAGGTCGTCGCGGACGGCGGCGGCCTGCGCGGCGTCCTCGGCTACCGCACCGACCTGTTCGAGCGGGCCACGGCGGAGCGGATGGCCGGGCACCTGGCGACACTCGCGCGCTCCGCCGCCGGCACGCCCGGCCAGCCGCTCAGCGCGCTGGAGATGCTGACGGAGCCCGAGCGGCACCGGATCCTGACCGAGTGGAACGGGCCGAGGTCCGCGTTCCCGGACACCGCCACCGTGCACCGGCTGGTGGAGGAGCGGGCCGCCCGCCGGCCCGACGCGGTGGCTCTGGAGTACGGCGAAAGCCGGCTGACCTACCGGGAGCTGGACGAGCGGGCCGAAGGGCTGGCGCGGTACCTGGGGGAGCGGGGCGTCGGCCCCGGCGCGCTGGTCGCCGTGTGCCTGGACCACGGCCCGGACCTGGTGTGCGCGCTGCTCGGCGTGCTCAAGTCGGGTGCCGCATACGTGCCGCTGGACCCGGCCTACCCGGCCGAGCGACTGCGGTACCTGGTCGAGGACAGCGCCGCCCCGGTGGTCGTGACGCAGTCCGCGCACGAGGGCCTGTTCGCGCCCGGCACCGTCCTGCTGCTCGCCGACCGGGAGTGGCCGTCGGGCCCCGGCGCCGCCCCGCCCGTCCCCGCCGGCCCGGACGACGTGGCGTACGTCATCTACACCTCCGGTTCCACGGGCCGCCCCAAAGGTGTGCGGGTCGGGCACCGGGGCGTCGTCAACTACCTGCACTGGTGCGACCGGAACTACCCGCCGGCGCCCGGCGCGCGCATCGGTTCGCTGCTGTGCTCCTCGGCGGCGTTCGACCTGACGGTGACCGCGCTGTTCCTGCCGCTGGTGCAGGGGCTGTGCCTGGTGGTGCCGCAACCGGAGCCGGGCCGCACCGTGTTCGACGCCGCCGTGGACATCGTCGCGTCCGGCGTCCCGGTCAGCTTCCTGAAGGCGACGCCCTCGCACCTGGAGCTGCTGACCGCCCGCCTGGAACAGGACGGCGTCCGGCACGGCATCGCCACGGTGGTCGCCGGCGGCGAGGACCTGACACCGGCGCTGGCGCACCGGGTGCTGACCGCGGGCAGCGGGGACACGGCGATCGTCAACGAGTACGGGCCGACCGAGGCGACCGTCGGCAACGTGGTCAGCCGGACCGTGTCGGTCGAACCGACGGCGGACCACGTGCCGATGGGCCGGGCCATCGACAACACCGAGGTCTACGTGGTCGGGGCGCACGGTCAGGTCCAGCCGGTCGGCGTGCCCGGCGAGCTGCTGATCGGCGGCGTCAACGTGGCCCTCGGCTACCTGGGGCGACCCGAACTGACGGAACGGCGGTTCGTGCCGCACCCCTTCTCGGCCGACCCCGGGGCCCGCGTGTACCGCACCGGCGACCTGGTGAAGTGGCTGCCGGACGGGCGCCTGGTCTACCTGGGCCGGATGGACGACCAGGTCAAGCTGCGCGGGCACCGGGTGGAACTCGGGGAGATCGAGAACGCCCTGCTGTCCCGGCCCGGCGTCGCCGCCGCCACGGTGGTGGTCCGCGAGGACGTCCCCGGCGACAAGCGGCTGGTGGCCTACCTGGTGCCGGCCGGCGGCGCGGCCGCGGACGTGGCGGAACTGCGCGCGGCGCTGGCGCGAGAGCTGCCCGCGCACATGGTGCCCGTCCGGTACGTCGTACTGGAACGGCTGCCGCTCACCCCGAACGGCAAGGTGGACCGGCGGGCCCTGCCCGCACCCGAGAGCAACCGCCCGGACGTCTCCGCCGCGTTCACCGCGCCGCGCACGCCCACGGAGCGGGCGGTCGCCGGCATCTGGGCCGAGGTGCTGGGCGTCGACGCCGTCGGCGCCGACGACGACTTCCTCGAACTGGGCGGGCACTCCCTGCTGGCCGCCCAGGTCACCTCCCGGCTGCGCCGGGACCTCGGGGTGGACGTGCCGCACCGGACGCTGTTCGACGCGCCGACGCCGGCACTGCTGGCCGCGGCCGTGGACACGCTCGTGCCGGGCACCACTTCCGCCGCGATCCCGCGGGCGGACCGCTCGGGCCCCCTGCCGCTGTCCTTCGCACAGCAACGCCTCTGGTTCCTCGACCAGTTGGCACCGGACCGGGCCGAGTACACGATCCCGGTGGGACTGCGGGTGGAGGGGGACTTCGCGCCGGACGCGTTCGGCACCGCGCTGACCGCGCTGACTGCGCGGCACGAGATCCTGCGGACCCGGTTCGTCGCGGACACCACGGGACGCCCGTTCCAGGTCGTCGACGCCGTGCGGGAGGTGCCCGTGGACGTCCACGACGCCCGGCACCTCGGAGCCGGCGCCGCGCGGGAGATCCTGCACGAGGCGGCGGAACGGCCGTTCGACCTGGCCGCGGGGCCACTGCTGCGCGCGGTGGCGGTACGGGTGGCCGACGCGGAGTGGCGGCTCCTCCTCGCCGTGCACCACATCGTCTCCGACGGCTGGTCGGAGGGCATCCTGGCCCGGGAACTGGGCGAGCTGTACGGCGCGGCAGTGGCCGGCCGGCCGGCCGGTCTCACCCCCCTCGGCCTCCAGTACGCGGACTTCGCGAGCTGGCAGCGCGAGACGCTGGACGGCCCGGCGCTGGACGAGCAGTCCGCCTACTGGCGCGAGCGCCTCGACGGAGTGCGCCCACTGGAGCTGCCGAGCGACCACCGGCGGCCGGCCGAGCGGTCGGGCCGGGGCGGCACGGTCTCCTTCTCGGTGCCCGCCGACGTGGCCGGCGCGGCCCGGCGGCTGGCGGCGGGTCAGGGGACGACCCTGTTCATGTCCCTGCTGGCGGTGTTCCAGCTGCTCATGGCCAAGTACAGCGGCCAGGACGACATCGCGGTCGGCACCCCGGTCGCCGGCCGCAACCGCGCCGAGACCGAGGACCTGATCGGCTTCTTCGTCAACACCCTCGTCATGCGCACCGACCTGTCCGGCGACCCGGCCTTCACCGAGCTGCTGGCCCGCGTCAAGGACACCGCCCTGGGCGCCTACGACCACCAGGAGCTGCCCTTCGAGCGCCTCGTGGAGGAGCTGGCCCCCGACCGCGACCTGTCCCGCAACCCCCTGTTCCAGACGATGTTCGTGCTCCAGAACACCCCGGACGGCCACGCGTGGCGACTGCCCGGCACGGTGGTGGAGCCGGTCGCGGTCCGTGCGGAGGAGGCCAAGTTCGACCTGACCCTGTTCCTCACCGAACGGCCCGACGGCTCGCTCGACGGCGATCTCGTGTTCGCCCTCGACCTGTTCGCACCGGACACGGCCGAGCGGCTGGCCGGACACTTCACCACGTTGCTGCGCGCCGCCGTCACCGGCCCGCAGCGCCCGCTCTCGGAACTGGAGGTCCTGGCCGGCGCCGAGCGGCGCCGTGTGCTGGCCGACTGGAGCGGAGCACGGGCCGCCGCGGACACCGCGGCCGACACCGGCGCCGGGACGACGGTGCACCGGCTCGTCGAGGAGTGCGCCGCCCGGCGACCGGACAGCACGGCGGTGCTCTCGGCCGACGGCGAGCTGACCTACCGGGAGCTGAACGCGCGGGCCAACCGGCTCGCCCGGCACCTGCGCTCACGCGGCGCCGGCCCCGGAAGCGCGGTCGCCGTGTGCCTGGAACGCGGCCCCGAGCAGATCACCGCACTGCTCGCGGTCCTCAAGTCCGGCGCCGCCTACGTGCCGCTGGACCCCGAGCACCCGGCCGGCCGGCTCGCCTTCATGGTCGCGGACGCGCGGGCCGCGCTCGTCGTCACCGACGCCGCCGGGGCCGCACGGCTGCCCGAGGAGCCCGGCCGGTTCCTCACCGACCGCGACTGGCCGTCCCTCGCGGACCTGCCGGCGCACGACCCGGACCCCGCCGCGGGCCCCGGCGACCTGGCGTACGTCATCTACACCAGCGGCTCCACCGGCCGGCCCAAGGGCGTCGAGATCGAGCACCGCAGCCTGGCCGGCCTGGTCCGCTGGACGGCCGGCACCTTCGGCGCGGACCCCGGACGGCGTGTCGCGCTGCTCGCGGGGGTCGGGTTCGACGCGGCGGCCTGGGAACTGTGGCCCGCGCTGGCGACCGGCGCCACCGTGTGCGTACCCGACGACACGGTGCGGCTGACGCCGGCGCTGCTCCAGCGCTGGCTGACCGAGCGGCGGATCACGGGCACCTTCGTGTCGACGCCGGTGCTGGAGGCGCTGGCGGCCCTCGACTGGTCGGAGCCGACCTCCCTGGAGTACGTGCTGACCGGGGGCGACGCCCTGCGCCTCCCGGCCGGGTGGCGCCTGCCCTTCCGCGTCGTCAACAACTACGGGCCGACCGAGTCGACGGTGGTCACGACCTCCGCCGAGGTCGTCCCCGGCACGGCCGTGCCACCGATCGGCCGACCGGTGCCCGGCACCATCGTGTACGTCGTCGACCGGCACGGACGGCCGGCGCCGACCGGAGTGCCCGGCGAACTCCTCGTGGGCGGGACCGGACTCGCGCGCGGATACCGGGGGCAGCCCGGCCGGACGGCGGAGCGGTTCGTGACCGTCCACGTCGACGGCGCCCCGCGCCGCGTCTACCGCACCGGTGACCGGGTGCGCTGGCTGGCCGACGGACAACTGGAGTTCCTGGGCCGGCTGGACGACCAGGTGAAGCTGCGCGGGCACCGCATCGAGCCCGGGGAGATCGAGGCGGTCCTGCTGGCCGGCCCCGACGTCACCGCGGCCACCGTCGTCGTCCGCGAGGACACCCCCGGCGACAGGCGGCTGGTCGCCTACGTCGTCCCGGCGCGGGACGCCGCGGTCCGCGGCGAGACCCTGCGGGACCGGCTGCGCCGTGAACTGCCCGCCTCCATGGTGCCGTCCGTGTTCGTGGCCCTGGAGCGGCTGCCGCTCACCCCGAACGGCAAGGTGGACCGGCGGGCGCTGCCCGCGCCGGAGCCCCGCGCGTCCGAGGCCGGCGGCCCCGCCCCGCGCACCCCGGCCGAGCGTGCCGTCGCGGCGGCCTGGTCACAGGTGCTGGGCACGGAGGTCACCGGCGTGGACGACAACTTCTTCGAGCTCGGTGGCCACTCCCTGCTCGCCACCCAGGTGACCTCACGGCTGCGGGACGCGCTCGGCGTCGAGGTGCCGGTGCGGGACCTGTTCGCGGCGCCCACCGTCGCCGGGCTGGCCGCGGCCGTGGAGGCCCTGGGGACGGGCGGCACGGCCGGCGCGGAGCGGATCGTGCCGCGCGACCGCACCGGCGGGCCGCTGCCGCTGAGCTTCGCCCAGCGGCGACTGTGGTTCCTCGACCAACTGGAGCCCGGACGCGCCGAGTACGCCGTGCCCTTCGCTCTGCGTGTCAGCGGCGCGCTGGACACCGAGGCGCTCGACGCGGCCCTGACCCGGATGCTGGCACGGCACGAGGTGCTGCGCACGCGGTTCGTCGCCGACGAGGACGGAGAACCGGCCCAGGTCGTCGATCCGCCGGCACCGGTGCGCACGGCCGTCCACGACCTGCGGCACCTCACCGACGCCGCGGAACGGCAGCAGGCGGCACGGAGCTTCGCCCGCGCGGAAGCCGCCCGCCCGTTCGACCTGGCGACGGGACCGCTGCTGCGCGCGCACCTGGTGCGGCTGGCCGACGAGGAGGCGCACCTGCTGCTCACGGTGCATCACATCGCCTGCGACGGCTGGTCGGAGCCGCTCATGGCCCGCGAACTGCGGGAGGGCTACCGGGCGGCGACGACCGGCACCCCCGCCGACGACACGGAACTGCCGGTGCAGTACGCGGACTTCTCCGTGTGGCAGCGCGGGCGGCTCTCCGGTGAGGTGCTGGACGAACAACTGGCGTACTGGCGGGAGCGGCTCTCCGGTGTGGAACCGCTGGAACTGCCGGCCGACCACCGCCGCCCGGCCGGCCGGACCGGCGGCGGCGACACCGTGACGTTCGAGGTGAGCGCGGCGGTGGCCGCCGGACTGCGGAAGGCGGCCCGGAGCGGCTCCGCGAGCCTCTACATGGTGCTGCTCGGGGCCTTCCAGGTGCTGCTGGCCAAGTACGGCCGCCAGGACGACGTGACCGTCGGCAGTCCCGTCGCCGGCCGCAACCGCGCCGAGACCGAGGACCTGATCGGCTTCTTCGTCAACACGCTGGTCATGCGCACCGACCTGTCCGGCGACCCCGCCTTCACCGAACTCCTCGACCGGGTCAAGGACACCGCCCTGGGCGCCTACGACCACCAGGACCTGCCCTTCGAACGCCTCGTGGAGGAGCTGGCCCCCGACCGCGACCCGTCCCGCAACCCCCTGTTCGACACCCTGTTCGTACTCCAGAACACGCCCGACGGCGGCGGCTGGAGCCTGCCGGGGCTGGCCGTGGAGCCGTTCTCGGTGACGCTGCCGGACGCCAAGTTCGACCTCACCCTGATGATGTCGGAGGACGCGGACGGCGGTCTGCGCGGCGCCCTGGAGTACCGGACGGACCTCTTCGAGCGGGACACGGCCGCCCGGCTGGCCGGCCACCTGGGCACCGTCCTGGAGACGGTGGCCCGCGAGCCGGAAGTACGGCTGTCCCAGCTCTGCCTGCTCACCGAGGAGGAGCTGCGCCAAACCGTGGTCGAGTGGAACGGCGCCGCGTCCGCGTTCCCGGACACCGCCACCCTGCACGGCCTGTTCGAGGAGCGGGCGGCCCGGCAGCCGGACACGGTGGCCGTCGAGAGCCCCGAGGGCGCGCTGACCTACGGCGAGCTGAACGCGCGCGCCAACCGGATCGCCCACCACCTGCGCGCCCGGTACCGAGTGCGGCCGGACATGCCGGTCGCGGTGTGCCTGGAACGCGGCATCGACCTGGTGACGGCCCAGCTCGGCATCCTCAAGGCGGGGGCGGCGTACGTGCCGCTGGACCCGGACTACCCGTCGGAGCGGCTGTCGTACATGGTGCGGGACTCCGCGACCCCGGTCGTCCTCACCGATTCCGCGCACGCCGGCCGGCTGCCCGCGGACGTACCGCTGCTGCGGCTCGACGACGACGCCGCGACGCTGGCCGGTGAGCCGGACACCGATCCGCGGCCGGCAGCCGCCTCGCACCACCTGGCGTACCTGATCTACACCAGCGGTTCCACCGGCCATCCCAAGGGCGTCCAGGTCGAGCACCGCAGTGTGATCAACCTGGTGCACTGGACGGTGGGGCGGTACGGCCTGGAGCCCGGGCAGCGGATCGCGCTGATGGCCGGGATCGGCTTCGACCCGGCGGCGTGGGAGCTCTGGCTGGGCCTGACCCGCGGCGCGACGTGCTGCGTCACCACCGAGACGGTCCGGCTCACCCCGCACCTGCTGCGGGACTGGCTGTGCGAGCAGCGCGTGCACACCACGTTCCTGTCCACACCGATGCTGGAGGCGCTGGTCGCGGTGGAGTGGCCGGCGGAGAGCCCCCTCGACTACGTGCTGACCGGAGGCGACCGGCTGCGGATGCCGCCCCGGGCCCGGCTGCCGTTCCGCGTGATCAACAACTACGGGCCCACCGAGACCACGATCATCGTCACCTCGACGGTGGTCGAACCGGGCGACGTGGTCCCGCCGATCGGCCGGCCCATCGGCAACGTGCTGGCGTTCGTGGTGGACCAGCACGGCCGGCCGCTGCCGGTCGGGGTGCCGGGCGAACTCCTCGTCGGCGGCGAGGCGGTGGCCCGCGGCTATCTGGGCAGGCCGGACCTGACCGAGGAGAAGTTTGTCGCGTACGAGGCGGCGGGAGTGCGCACCCGGGTCTACCGCACCGGTGACCTGGTGCGGTGGCGGGCGGACGGCGAGCTGGAGTTCCTGCGGCGGATCGACAACCAGGTGAAGATCCGCGGCAACCGCATCGAGCTGGGCGAGATCGAGGCCACCCTGCTGACCCACCCGGGCATCGGCGAGGTCAGTGTGGCCGTCCGCGAGGACACGCCCGGCGACAAACGGCTCGTGGCGTATCTCGTGCCCACCGGCGCGGACGCGCCGAGCACCGCGGAACTCCACGCCCACCTGGGGCGGTTCCTGCCCGACTACATGATTCCGGCGGCCTTCGTGACGCTGGACCGCATCCCGCTGACCGCCAACGGCAAGGTGGACCGGGCGGCCCTGCCGGTACCGGACCACCAGCGGCCGGACCTGGGGACGCGGTACACGGCGCCGCGCAACGCCGTCGAGCGGACCGTCACCGACGTGTGGCAGGAACTGCTGGGCATCGAGCGCGTCGGCGTGGACGACAACTTCTTCCAGCTGGGCGGGCATTCGCTGCTCGCCACGCAGGTGGCGTCCCGGTTGCGCAAGGCGCTGCGGGTCGACGTTCCGGTGCGGGCCGTGTTCGACTGCCCGACCCCGGCGGGACTCGCCCAGTGCATAGCCGACCTGATGATGGCGGCGATCACGGCGCAGTTCGCGCCCGCCGGGTGACGTGACCCGGTACCACGCCCAGCGGGGGCCGGACCTCGGTGACGAGGCCCGGCCCCCGCAGGGCGCTCCGGGTATGTCGAGTGCGGGACCTCACGCCACGTCCTCGGCGCGGATGCCACCACTGGCGAGCGCGAGGACGCCGAGCTGGAACCGGCTCTGGGCACCGAACCGGTCGGTCAGCTTCTCCGAGAGCCGGCGCACCGTGCGAAGGGAGACGTCCATCCGGCGGGCCGCCGCCGCGTCCGTGAGCCCCTGCGCCCACAGCCGGAGCACGTGCTGCTCCTGGAGGGAGAGGTTGCCGCGGGTGCGAGGGCGCGCCTCCGCGAGCGGCAGGGCCTCCTTCCACAGCCGGGCGAACAGGGTCGTGAGGGCTTCCGTGACCGACTCGACGCCGCACGCCATCGCGCCGGCCACGCCCCGGCCGCCGATGACCGGCACCACGACGTGCCTCCGGTCGGAGAGAAACATCCACACCGGCAGCGACGGCAGGGTGCGGACGGTGCCGCCGCACTCCTCGGTCCGGCGCAGGCGCTCCGTCGTCGCGGGGTCGTTGCGGACGCTCTCCAGCACGATGGCGCGTACCGGAGTGCGGCGCCGGCGCAGTATCTCGTCCACCGGGCGGCCCGCGTCGAGGACCGCCGCGTCCAGCCGCTCGGCCGGCCCGACGGTCAGCCACTCGTTCGCGCAACTCTCGGCGAGCGAGGTGACGCGCCGCCACACGGCGTCCGCACCGGCCAGCCACTCGACGTCCGGCACGCTCTCCCGGCCGCGCCGCCCGCGTTCCGACAGCAGCCGCGTCACCTCCAGCCGGCTGCCCTCCACCTGGAGGCGGTGACGGGCGAGTTCGTCCTGCTGGCGGGCGAGCATCGCCGCCAGCCCGACCTCCGGGTCGACCGGACGCCAGCCGCTCGCGGAGTCCCCCGGAACGACGAGCAGCAGGGCGGACAGCCGCTCCAGCCCGCTCCGGACCGTTTCCTCGGTCTCCTCCAGATGCTCGGCCAGCTCGGACACCTGCGCGCCGGGTCGGTCGACCATCGCGATGTACACGCTCCGCGCAACGGAGTCGATACCCAGAGAGGTCCGCATGTCGTCCACTCCTGTATGTCTTGTCGTACGGCACCTGTTGGCTGTGGGGAACGGGTCGAGACCGGACCGGCGGGACCTGCCCCGGGACGGGAGCGGACCGCCGGCCGGACACCAGTAGAGCGGGAGCCGTCGCGGCGGCGGATGCGGGGCGATCACCCAAGTTCCTCACGGGGGGCCGGGCGTGGGGCGGGCGGGGCACCACCAGGGGCGGCGGCCCCGCGCGGGCACGCGGGTCCCGTGCCACAGGGCCGGCCCCCCGCCCCGTACGCCTCCTCGGCCACGCGGCACCGGGCACCGGTCGTCAGCCGCGCGTACGTCGCCGGCCTGCGCTTCTCAACCGGCCGGGCGGCACGGCCCGGCCCGGCGGCGTCCGGCGCCGCACGCTCCGCGTCCGCCCGCCTCCCCACCGACCGACGGCACCGGGCACGGGCCGCCGGAGAATATGGGGGACAGTCCCCCATGCGGGCCCCCGCCACATCTGTGACCTTGTTCTCGTGACCGAATCAGCCGCACCCGCGACTCCCGCCGGCACGAACCCCCCGGCCCCCGCCCGCCGGGTCTCCGCACGCTGAGAGACACCGGGCGTTCCTCACGAAGCCGCTTGCCCACCGTCCCGCACCCGCCCTCACAGACACGAGGTTCCTCATCATGGCCGAGCTCCGCCGCGATGCCTCCTCCGCCCCCGCCGATCTCCCCGCCCGTCCGGCCGCCGAGACGGACGCCGCGGGCGGCATCAACCTGGCGGGCCGCAACCGCGCCTGCGCCCGGGCCCGCGTCCTGGCGGGCATGGTTCTCACCAGCGGTATCGTCATCACCCTGACCTCGATCGACACCTCGGTATCCGCCCCGCACTGAGCGTCCGCCAGGTCGCCGGGCACCGGACCGCCCCGGCCGAACGAGGACGGCCGGCCCGCTCACCGGGGCCGGCCGGGCGGTCCTAGGCGTCCCGCAGGGCGGCCGAGCGGGCGCACAGGTCCGCGCGGTTCACCGCCCCCGTCTTGGTGACCAGACTCGCGATGTGCTTCTCCGCCGTGCGCGGGGAGATGAACAGCCGGTCCGCGATGTCCTTGTTGCTCAGCCGCTCCGCCAGCAGCCGGAACACCTCGAACTCCCGCACCGTGACGCCCTGGGCGCGCAGCAGGTCGGGGATGCCGCTGGTGCCGGTGCGGTGCTGGTGCACGGAGGCGCCCAGTCGGCGCAGCCCGGCCCGGCAGGCGCCCGTGACGGCCTGTACGTCGCGCTCGTGGAAGTAGTGCTCCGCCCGCCGCAGCCAGCCCACCGGATCGCCCCAGCCGT
The DNA here is from genome assembly GCF_056173025.1 of Streptomyces sp. 63XJN7_1_ISO-PGPR-S23-121. Lineage (NCBI taxonomy): Bacteria > Bacillati > Actinomycetota > Actinomycetes > Kitasatosporales > Streptomycetaceae > Streptomyces > Streptomyces sp. 63XJN7_1_ISO-PGPR-S23-121. The sequence continues at coordinate 3,078,390 of NZ_CM149653.1, forward strand.
CCCGGTGCGCCGCGTCCGCGACGAGCCGCAGCCCCAGGTGCCGGGCCAGCGGATACGGCTCGGCCACCTCCAGCGCGGCCTCCACCGTGGCCGCCGCCCGCTCGCCCGCACCCTCGCGGCCCAGCAGCACGGCCTCGCTCAGCAGCACGAACTGACGGTTCCAGCGCATCCGGGCGACGGCGGTGGTGGTGATCTCCTTGTGCCGGGTCCGGTCCGCGTCCCCGGCCAGCACGTCCAGCAGCAGGACCAGGCCGTGGGTGCCGCCGAGATGGTAGGTCGAGGGGTTGCCCGCCTCCAGCGCCAGCACCTGCCGCAGCTCCTCCCGGGCGAGGCCGCGGTCCTCCTCCAGCAGGGCGCAGAAGGCCCGGGCCAGACCGTAGCCGAGCGCCTCCTCCTGCGAACCGGCGCCGTCCCACTCCGCGAAGGCCGTCAGCGACCGCTCCATCGACGCCCGGTCGGCGTGATGGGCCGCCAGGACGGCCTGGGCCATCAGGACGTACCGCACGACCGGCGCCATACGCAGCCTCCGCACCACGGCCATGCACTCGGCGGCGGCCGACCGGGCGGTGTCGTAACGGCCGCGCAGCACCGCGTCCAGCACGAGGATGCCGTCCACGGTGTGGACGATGTTCACGGAGCCGAGCCGCAGCGCCTCCTCGCGGACCGCCAGCAGGTCCGCGGTGTCGCCGTCGGCCAGCCAGGCGTTGCCGCCGAGCCGGGTGGCCGCGTACATGCGCTGCAGCGGCAGTCGGTGGCGCTCCGCCGTGGCCAGTGCCTGCCCGAGCATCGCCGCCGACTCCTCGGGGTCGCGCTCGCGGGCCACCGTCGCGAGCAGTTCCCGGGCCTGGCAGGCGACGACGGGCAGACCGTGCCGTTCGGCGGTGTCGGCGGCGGACCGGGCCAGTTTCTCCGCGTGCTGGGTGCGGTCGGACCCCGGCGTGTCGAGGGCCAGGTAGGCGGCCGTGACGTCGACGGCCGCGGCGGCCGACTCGTCCGGTGCCACGGCCAGCACCTCACGGGCGCGGGCTATCTGCCGGTTGCCGTCGTTCCACCGGCCCGCCGTGTGGGCGACCTTGGCCAGCCGGGTGTGCAGCGTGGCCAGGCGGACGGGACTCAGCCCCGAGCCGTCCAGCGCGTGCAGGTCCTCGGCCAGGTCGAGGGCGCGGGCGAAGTCACCGGACTCCGCGAGGGCCGGCAGCAGGTTCTCCAGCACCATGGCCCGCGACTGCGGATCGCCCGCGTCGGCCAGCAGGCTCTCGGACCGGCTCAGCAGGGTGACGGCGGAACCGAGCGCTCCGGCCGCCAGCGCCCGGCCGCCCGCGTCCGCGAACAGCAGGCCGGCCTCCACCTTGTCGCCCGCCGTGCTGCGCAGCCCGGCCGCGAGCGCGCACCAGTCGCCGGCCAGGTCCGGATGCAGTTCTTCGACCGCCTCCGCGCCCCGCCGTGCCAGGTCCGCGCGCAGCCCCGGGGTCATCTGCGTGAACAGGGCCTCCACGGTGGGCGAGTGACGGAAGGAGTACCAGTCCGGCGCGGGTTCGTCGGGAACCACCAGCCGCGCGGCCACCCCGGCGTGCAGATGGCTGAGCAGGGCCCGGTCGTCGACACCGGTCATGCGCTGCAGGACCGTGAGCGGGAAGCGCCGTCCGAGCACGGCGGCGGCCGACAGCAGCGTCAGCCCCTGTGTGCCGAGCCGGTCGATACGCCGCAGGATGCCGCGCGCCAGCGAAGAGGAGACGTCGCTGCGCGGGTTGTCGACGGTCCGCCAGCCCTCCGGCCCCCGCACCAGGGTGCCCGCTCCGATCATCGACTGGAGCAGTTCCTCGACCAGGTACGGGCTCCCCGAACTGTCCTCCCACAGCCGCTCCAGCACCGCCGCCGGCGCCTGCTCCGGACCGTCGGTCCCGAGCTGCGCCGCGATCATCTCCTGCGTCTGGGGCCGGGTCAGCGGCGGCAGTTCCAGCAGGGTGGCGGCGCCGCGCCGGCGGGCCGACTGCGCGAGGTCGAGGGCGTCGCTGAAGTCCGTCCGGACCGTGGCGAGCAGCAGGACGGGCGAGTACTCCAGGTTGTCCACCAGGTACTCGAGGACGCCGAGCGTCTCCGGGTCGGCGTCGTGCAGGTCCTCCAACAGCAGCAACTGGCCCTGCCCGCGCCCGGCGGCGATGAGCAGGCGCAGCACGGCCTCGCCGAGGATCACCATGGAACTGCTGTCCCGCTCCCCGGTGTCCCAGTCCGGGATCAGCCGCCCCAGGACCGGCCGGTAGGGGCCGAGGGCCAGGTCGTCCACGGGTTCGCCACCGCGGAAGAGCGACATCAGGGCTTCGGTGAGCGGCCGGAACGGTACGGCCGGTCCCGTGGTGCTGCTGCGGCCCCGCAGCACCCGCATCCCGGCGTCCAGTGCCCCGCCGACGGCCTCGGCGGCGACCCGTGACTTGCCGACACCGGCCTCTCCGACCAGGAAGACCACACCGCCGCGGCCCTGGCGCGTGTCGGCCAGGGCACTTTCTAACAGGGCCAGTTGGGAGTCCCGTCCGACCAGGGAAGGCGCATGGGAACGCATGAGCGCAGATAGTAATCCGACATCGCGGTCCGCGGCAGGTCGCACAGCGGCGCACCGGTGCCACCGCCGCCACGGCGCGCCGACCGGAACAGGCCGACGCCGCACGTCCACGGAACCGCTCCGGCGCCCTGGAGGCGGACGGGTGCCGGGCGGGCCGGCGACACCACCGGCCGGCACCGCGGCGGCCGGCACCCGGACGCGGACCCGAGCGAGGCGCGCGGCCGCGGCGAGGTGATCGGTCAGCGGCCGGGTTCGTCCAGCAGCAGCAGGGACGGCACGGTCTCGGGGTGGGCGAGACGCAGGAGGCCGTAGCCGATGCCGGACAGCCCCGTCAGCAGCCCGGGGGAGGGGACGTGGTCGGGAGTGGCGCAACGGTGGCTCCGCGCCTCGACCAGCGCGAGCACCTGTCCGGAACATCGGGACAGCGCCCCGGCGGCCACCGTGTCGCCCCGCCCGGCGAGCACGGACAGCGCCTCCAGCGCCCCGAGCGTGCCCTGTCCGAGGCTGAGCCCGGGGCCCACCTCGGTGTCCGCCAGGAAGGGCGTCAGCGCGCCGGCGGCGCACCAGGGAGCGGCGGCGGCCACGCCGGCGAGCCCGGTGACCCAGGAGAGGTCCGAGGGCGCGGCCCGTACGGTGCGGACCGCGGCACGCAGCAGCGCGTCGGCGGCGTCCGCGTGCGCGGCGGCACGTTCCGGGCGGCAGCCGGCGTAGCGTCGCAGGGCCCAGCCGATGCCGGCGGCGCCGTCCGCGAACCCGGGTCCGTGGCCGACGGCCCGTGCGCCGGCGGGCCCACCCGTCCGGTCCGGTGCGCGCACCGCCGCCAGCAGCGAGTCCGCCACCGCGTCGGCCAGCCGCAGGGCCTCGGGCGCCCCGGTCGCCCCGTACGCGGCGACGGCGGCGGTCAGCGCCCCGGCCGCACCACCGGCCAGCCCCGGATCGGAACAGGCGGCGGTGGCGTGCCCGAGCGCGACGAGCGCGTCCGGCAGACAGCCCGTCAGGTCCTCACCGAGCAGCGCCGACAGCCGCACGAGCGCGTGGACGATGCCGGCGAGCCCGGCGTAGGCGCCGGGTCCGGCCGCCGCGCTCAGTTCGGGATCGTCGGCCAGCGCCTTGAGCAGGGCGGGCAGGGGCCGGACCGCCTCCCGGGCCAGCGCGGCGTACCGGCCGGCTCCGGTCAGCGCGTCCGCCTGCGCCAGGAACAGCGCCACCCCGCAATACCCCTGCCCCAGCCCGGCCCCCATCGGCAGCACGGCCCAGTGCGGCCCCGACACCCGCTCCAGGCCGAGCCAGTTGGTCCGGCCGCCGCCGCGTACCGCGCGGGCGGCGATCTCGTCGGCGATGCCGCACGCGGCGGCCAGCAGCCGCGAGGCGTCCGGCACGACCGCCGGGAGCGGGGCCAGGGCGAGTTCGGAACGCCGCGCCAGGGGGGAACCGGTCCCGCGCGCCGCCAGCGTGGCCGAGATGATCCACTCCTGGTCGTGGCAGTCGACCTCGTCCATCCGGGCCAGCTTCCGGCCCACCGCGGCCAGCGCGGCCACCGGCAGCACGTCCGGCAACCAGGTGCCGTCGGCCGCCCGGACCCCCGTACCGGACGGCCGATGCACGAACAGGGGGACGTCACCGCGCCACAGCTCCGCGGTCTCGTGCTCGATCAGGCGCCGGCGTGCCTCGTCGTGTTCCGACTCGGTCCACAGCACGGCGAACACCCCCTCCCGGGCCAGGGCGTCGCCGAGGAGCGAGGGGTGGGCGGACTCCTCCAGCAGCGCGGCGTAGAGACGGGTGGAACGCGTGATGAGCCGCGCGGGGCTGTCCGCGTGCCGCGCCAGCGGCCCACCCGGCGCGACCAGTTCACGACCGTGCGCGGCCAGCGCCGCGTAGCCGGTGCGAAACCCCTCCAGCAGAGCCGCCCGATGGTCGGCCCCGTCCAGATGCGCCCCCGAGGGCAGCGGCTGGTTCTGCGCGGCCGGACTGAGCACCGTTCCCCGTACCGCCCGCATCGTGTCCTCGCCGCTGTCCACCCAGCGTAGGCCCTCGCTCGGGAAGGCCCCCTCGGTGCTGCGGCCCAGCGCGGAGATGTCCAGCGCGCCGTCCTCGCCGATCAGCAGATGGGGCAGCAGACAGGTGCGGTGCACGGAGGCCTGGAGGGCGTCCGCGGCAGGATCGGCGCCGGCCGTCATGGCCTGCGGGAGGCCGGTGTGCAGCAGGGTCTCCGCGTCCACCAGGACCGGCTGGTCACCGCAGGCGATGACGTTCTCGTAGTGCACGTCGGCGCCGTCCACCGCGTACAGCAGGGCCAGCAGCACACCCTGGTGCCGGTAGAAGGCGTCGGTCTCGGCGCCCGACCGGCACCAGCGGTGCTCCACGAACTCCAGCCAGCCGTACCCCGGCCGGCGCACACTGCGGGGCGTGCGCAGCGCGAGCCCGGGCACCTTGGCGCCGAGCCAGGCCGCCAGGTCGTCCAGCAGGCCGTGCTGCTCCAGCGGCCGGGGCTTGTACACGAGCCGGTCGCCGCCGGCGAAGCGCAGCACCGCGACCGCCCGGTTGCCCTGATGGGCGTCGCCCAGACCGAGGTCCACCCCGGCCAGCGCACCGGGTGCCTGCCCGTCGAGGAGTCCGGTGACCAGGTCGGCCCGGTCGCCCTGGAACCGCGTCACCAGCTCCACCGCGGCGTCCGCCGCGTCCAGGGCGGTCTGCGCGAGCATCCGGGCCAGCACCGGGTAGGCCGTGAACAGCGCGGTCAGGCCCCGCCGGCTGCCGGTGGCGGCGACGAACGAGGCGAACCGCTCACGCGGGCCCGCTCCGGCGAGGCGCCCGGCGTGCCGGGCCAGGGACAGCTCGTGGACGAGGGTCCGGGCGGCCTGCCGGGTCAGCTGCTCGGTCAGGCGCCGCTCGAACGCCTGCCGCCACACGGCCCGTTCGGTCGTGGGAACGTCCGCCGAGTGGCGGGCGAGCCGGTCCGCGGCCGGGGTGACGAGGGGCCGTGCGACGGCGGCGAAGACCCCTGCGCCCGTGCCCTCCACGGCCGGCGCGTCGACGCTCTCGGAGGCCGCGGCCAGTGCCGCCTCGGCGTAGACGGCCCAGCGGGGCTTGGCCGCGCGGGCGGCGAGACGCTCGGCGGATTCCGCGGCGAGGGCCGCCGCGGTCGCCCCGTCCACCCCGAGATGGGCTAGTCGCAGCGCGAAGCCCGCGCCGTCCCCGAGGTCCCACGGAGCACGCCCGGCGGCGGAACCGGCGGGTGCCGCCGGACGGCCGGGTGCGGCGAGCCGCTCCGCGAGGGACAGCGCCGGGGCCCACCAGGCCGGCGGCAGACGGACGCTGAGCGGAGTCGGGAGGCTGTCGGTCCGGGGAGCCGGGGCGTCGGCGGTCTCAGTCACGAGGAAGAAGGTGCCAGACCTCCGCGTCCCCCACATGGGGAAGTGGCCCCCATATTCGTGCGCACCCCGCGCCGGAGCGCTGCGGTCACCGCGTGGACGTACCGTACCGAGGGGAACGGCCGGCCACGCGTGCCGCGACGGTACCCGGTGTCGCTCAGAACCGGGGCGTGGGCAGCAACCGCGGTTCGATCCGCTCCTCCACCACGTCGGAGCCCGCACGACCGACCACGTAGGCCCCCTTGCCCGGCAGTTCCGCCACGGCCTCGACCAGCTCGGTGCCCCGGTAGACCAGACCCACCCCGTCGTCGGTGCAGTGGGCCGTCCGGAACGCGCCCTCGGCGACCAGCCGGTGCATCAGCGGACGCCGGCCCGCGTCGGAGTCGTAGTGCACGCCGTTGCCGTACGGCAGCAGGCCCAGCCCGTCGGTGACCGGGCGCAGTCCGGGGCCGAAGGAGTCCGTCGCGCCGCCCTCGAACCAGCAGATGGAGCCCGCGCTGATCCCGGCGAGCACCACGCCCGCCCGCCACGCCCGCCGCATGATCGCGTCCAGGCCGTGCACCCGCCACACGGCGAGCAGGTTGGCCACCGAACCGCCCATCACCCAGACCACGTCGTGCGCGAGGACCGTGCCCTCGACGTCCTCGACGTTGGGCATGGGGAACAGCTGCAGGGGAGTGAGGTCGAAGCCCGCCACCCGGGCCGCCTCCGCCACCCGAGCCGTCACGTGCTCGGCGTCACCGGTCGCCGTGCCGACGTACAGGACGCGGGGACGCCGTCCGTGCACACCGGAGAGGTCGACCGCGTGGTGGACCAGGGAGTCGAGGAGCAGCCGGGTGCGCGTGCCGGCACGATGCCCTCCGGACGTGGCGAGGATGGTCGGTTCCGGAGCGGTCACACGCGAGATCGTAGCGCCCCGGCCTCCCCCTGCGAACGTGCCGTCCGGCCCCTCGCCTTCCCCGGTAAGGGCGTGGCGGGCCCGGCCTTCCGCCGAACCCGCCACGCCGGACTCCCCTCGGAGCCGGACCCCGTCGTGCCGTCAGCGCCGCAGGGTCAGCAGACCCGGACGGTAGGGCAGGAGGCCGTAGTCGCCGCCGGAGTTGGGGCTGCGCCCCTGGTAGAGCAACTGCAGATTGCAGGGATCGACGGTCATGGTCTGATCCGGGCTGGTGCGGATCAGTTCGCCATGGCTGATGTCGTTGGTCCAGGTGGCGCCGCTGTTGGCCTTGCCGGCGAACGGGTTGCTCTCGGTCGCGGCCTGGGGTGTCCATGAGCCGTTCAGGCTGGTGGCCGTGAACGAGCGGAAGTACCGGCCCTGCGAGCCGATCGCCTCGACGATCATGAGGTAGCGGTTCTGGCCCTGCAGCTTGTAGACCTGCGGGGCTTCGAACAGGTTGTTGGTCGTGTCGCTCATGACCACGGTCGAGGCCGAGCCGAAGCTTCCGGGGAAGTTCCCGATCGGCATGGCGGCCCGGTAGATCCTGCCGTTGTCGCCGGCGAAGAACAGGTACATGTTCGTGCCGTCACCGATGAGTGTCTGGTCGATGGGTCCGGTTCCGGAGCCGGAGATGCTTCCGGAGAAGAGCACCTGCTCGGACGACCAGCCGTTCGGGTTGGTGGGGTCGCTCGACGTCCGGTAGGAGAAGGCGGTCCCGCCCCACTGGTAGGCGCGCACCCAGATGTTCTTCGGTGCGAAGTGGAACAGCGTGGGCGCGACCGTGGAACCGGACATCGTGTTCTGCCCGGCCGAGGCCATCTCCGACCAGTTGGAGAACAGGCCGAAGTTCATCGAACCCCACCTCGTCCCCGTGTCGTGCGTGGTCGCGTAGACGAGTTGCCTGCCGTTGTACGGGGCGACGGTGAAGTCCTTGAGCGAGACCCACCCCTGCTTGGGCTGCGCCAGCGCGCCCGTGGACGTCCAGCGGTAGGCCGACGGGAGTTCGCACGAGCCGGGGGTGCCGGCGCCGACCTTGACGAGCTGCCACTGCTGGTTGGCGCCGCCCCAGTCGTCGTACTGGACGACGTTCGCGTTGTCGGCGGTGGAGCCCCCTTGCACTTCGAGGGCCTTGTTGCTGTGGCGCGAGACGATCCGCACGTAGCCGTCCGGGCTGTCGGCCAGCCGCCACTGCTGGTTGGTGGCGTTCAGGTCGGCCCACTGGACGATCGGGCCACCGTTCGCGGTGGACCAGTTGTGGACGTCCAGCACCTTGCCCGAGTGGCGGGACTTGATGCGGTAGTAGCCGTCCCCGGAATCGACGAACTGCCACTGCTGCTGGTTCTGGTCGTTCCTGGTCCACTGGGTGATGCGGGCGCCGTCGTCGGTCGCCAGATTGTAGACGTCCAGGGCTTTGCCGCTGTTGCGGTTGACCAGTACGTACGAGGCGTTGGGGTCGACGGTCGCGGCCTCGGCCGGCTGGGCACCGAGGAAGGCGGCCACCAGCAGCAGGGGCGCGAGGACGCCGAGTAAGCGTCTCGGACGGATCGGGGACAGGTGGCGAAGCCACATGGAGGGCCTCCTTGGGGGGTGAGGTCGGGGGGTGAGGTGACGCCGATGTGCACGGAGCGGCAACCCACGTCGAGGCAAGGACGGGTTCGAAACTTTCGAAGCGAACCCGATTCTGTGACGGCACAAGCTAGGAAGGCAGGGTGCTCCGGTCAAGGCCTGTCGCCGATCTGCCCGTTAATGATTTGTCTCTCTGGGCTTGGCGCGACTGCGGTATGGCTGGTCGACCCAGGGTCTTGGCCACGCAAGGTGAGCGTCGAAAGTTTCGATCAGGGTCCGGAAAGTTTCCACGCCCCGAGGGTTGACGAGTCACCGTCAAGCCTCAATCATCCTGTCTGGTGAACCGACCGTAGTACGAGATTTCGAACGAATCCCGCGACCCCAGTGTCCGGTGATCCGTCATTCCTGCCTTGGAGGCGCAGCAGTGGGCTCCTACGCACTTCCCAGACCCGTCCTCCGACGGAAGATCCGCATCCTGTTACCGACGCTGGTCGCCGGCGTCCTCGGTGTGGTCGGCGCGGTCGTCGCACCGCCGACCGCACACGCCGCCGAGAGCACGCTCGGCGCCGCGGCGGCGCAGAGCGGCCGCTACTTCGGCACCGCCATCGCCTCCGGCAGACTGAGCGACTCGACGTACACGTCGATCGCGGGCCGTGAGTTCAACATGGTGACGGCCGAGAACGAGATGAAGATCGACGCCACCGAACCGCAGCGGGGCCAGTTCAACTTCCAAGCCGCCGACCGCGTCTACAACTGGGCGGTGCAGAACGGCAAGCAGGTGCGCGGGCACACCCTGGCCTGGCACTCCCAGCAGCCCGGCTGGATGCAGAGCCTCAGCGGCAGCGCGCTGCGCCAGGCGATGACCGACCACATCAACGGCGTGATGGCCCACTACAAGGGCAAGATCGCCCAGTGGGACGTCGTGAACGAGGCCTTCGCCGACGGCAGTTCGGGAGCAAGGCGCGACTCCAACCTGCAGCGCACCGGCAACGACTGGATCGAGGTCGCCTTCCGCACCGCGCGCGCCGCCGACCCGTCGGCCAAGCTCTGCTACAACGACTACAACGTCGAGAACTGGACCTGGGCCAAGACCCAGGCCATGTACTCCATGGTCCGTGACTTCAAGCAGCGCGGCGTGCCGATCGACTGCGTCGGCTTCCAGTCGCACTTCAACAGCGGCAGCCCCTACAACAGCAACTTCCGTACCACCCTGCAGAGCTTCGCCGCCCTCGGCGTCGACGTGGCCGTCACCGAACTCGACATCCAGGGCGCCTCGTCGACGACCTACGCCAACGTGGTCAACGACTGCCTGGCCGTCTCGCGCTGCCTCGGCATCACCGTCTGGGGCGTGCGCGACAGCGACTCCTGGCGGTCGGGGGACACGCCGCTGCTGTTCAACAACGACGGCAGCAAGAAGGCGGCGTACACCGCCGTGCTGAACGCCCTCAACGGCGGCTCCGGCGGCGACCCGGACCCGGAGCCCGGTGACGGCGCCGCGATCAAGGGCGTCGGTTCGGGCCGCTGCCTGGACGTGCCCAACGCCAGCACCACCGACGGCACGCAGGTCCAGCTCTACGACTGCAACGGCCGCACCAACCAGCAGTGGACGCTGACCAGCTCCGGTGAGCTCAGGGTCTACGGCGACAAGTGCCTGGACGCCGCCGGCACCGGCAACGGCTCCAAGGTGCAGATCTACAGCTGCTGGGGTGGCGACAACCAGAAGTGGCGCCTGAACTCCGACGGCACCATCGTCGGCGTCCAGTCGGGCCGCTGCCTCGACGCGGTCGGCGCCGGCACCGCCAACGGGACGCAGATCCAGCTGTACGCCTGCGGCGGTGGCAGCAACCAGCGCTGGACCCGCACCTGACGAGGTCGGTCACACGAAGAGACCGCCGATGCCCGCGAGGGCCGCCGCCGAGCCGGCGGCGGCCCTCGCGACCGGCACGGCCCCGCAGGCGGCGTCGCTTGGTACGTCACAGGGGCGCGAACGCGTCCGGCAGGGGCCTTTCCCGCGAGAACCGTCTCGTAGGCGTCGCCCTCCGTGCGGCGGAGGGGAGGCGCCGTCGCGTCAGTCCACCGTGTCGAACACCAGCCCGCTGCTGCCCTCGCCGAACCCCGGGCGCTTGCGGCGGCCGATCCAGGTGTGGGTCGAGCCGTCGGACCAACGGGCGTACTGCCAGGCGCGGGTGATCTCCGCCCCGTCGCGGGGGACCTCCTCCTCGTGCAGCAGCAGGTCGGCGCCCGGAGTGAGTAGGACGCCCCGCGGCAGGGGATCGGGACCGCCGGTGGGGGAGGGCACGGTGCCCCGGCGAAGGTGGTGGCCGCCGCCCCGAGGCGCCTGGGGGATGAGGGGGAACCAGTGGGCGGGGACCGAGGAGGCGAGCCGGTAGCGGCCGGGCACGGGCGCGGGGACGGGCGCGGGCTCCTGCGCCCGGTGGACCGGGCGGCCGGCGGCGCCCTCGACCGACTCCTCCAGCGCCCACGCCAGGTTCGCGCCCTCGTCCTGGAAGAGGCGTACCACCTCCAGCGGTTCGCCCTGGAGCGAGACGGGCAGCGTCGGCGAGATCAGCATCCGGTCGGCCCGCCCGCCGTCCGAGCCGCTGTGGCGGAACACCGAGACGCCGGGCAGCAGCAGCTCCTGCCCGAGGTCCCGCAGGGCCTCGTACATGAGCCGGTCGAAGCGGGGTGTGACGGACAGCTGCCGCAGCGGGTCGGGCGCCGCGGCGGCAGCGAGGCCGGCCGCGGGCGGTTCGAGCGGTACGGAGAGCCGGGCGGCCAGCGACGAGGTGATGGCGGCGGTCGGGTCGAGCCCGCCCCGGACCTGCCGGGCCACGTCCGGAAGCCGGTCCACGGGCTTGGGCCGCTCGCCCCGGGGCAGGTCCATCGCGGCGAGCACGCGCTTCTGGTGACGGACGGCGGCCTCGATGAAGGCGTCGCCCACGTCCTTGCGACGGTCGGTGAGCGCCGGGTCCAGGTCGGCGACGGCCACGGCCGTGCCCTGGTTGTACGGATCCGGCCAGTCGGGTACGGGCCGTGACGCGGTCCACTGCCGCCCGCCGCCGCCGATCCGGTCGAAGTCCTCGCCGATCCGGAAGAATGCCTGGTTGGGGGCTTCCCCCGGCCCGTCGTGCAGATGCAGCACGATCAGGTCGGCGTACCGGGACCCGGTGATGTCGGTGACCGCGAGACGCAGCCCGCACAGGCCGGACGGCACGGGGCCACCGCCGACCGACCGCCAGGAGGTCCAGCCGCCCGCGGGCAGACCGCGCGCGTTGATCCGGCGTCCCACCGTGTACCGGACGCGGGAGGTGGCGCCCTCGGGCCTGGCGATCGCCACCACGAGGTCGGGGAGGCCGTCGTCGTTGGTGTCGGCGAGGGCCATGCCGACGGCGCTGACGGGGCCGCCGCTCCAGGGGACGCGGAGGGAGTCGGTCCAGCCGCGGGTGACCTTGCCGTCGGTGTCCAGGCCCCAGCCGATGCGGTAGTAGAGGCCCTTGGGGGTCGCGTAGGCCACGATCAGCTCGGGCCGGCCGTCCCCGTCGAGATCGGCGAGGGCGGCGTCGGCCCCGTACACGGCGTCGTTCACCGGGACCGGCGCCGCACGGGTCGCGCTCCAGCCGCCGGTGACCGCGCCGTCGCGGTCGAGCTCGCGACCGAGCTGGTGGTACAGCCGGTTGGGGCCCGTGGGATTGTCGATCCACGCGGCCACCAGGTCGGGCCGCCCCGTAGCGGTGACCTGGCCCACGGCGATGCCGAGACCCTGGCTCTCGCCGCCGGTCCAGCCCGGCTTCGTCTGACGCGCCGCCCAGCCCCCGCGTACCTCGCCCTGGAACCCCAGGTCGCGGCCGACCCGGTGGTGGATCGCGTTCTCGCCCTGCGGGTTGCCGATCCCGGCCACGACCAGGTCCGACATGAACCCGAGCGGGAGCTTCCACTCCGGACGGGCGACGGGCTCGTCCCGGTGGCCTCCCCTGCCCCGCTGGTCGGCCGGGACCCCGTGGTTGGCCACCCAGGTCCACACGCCGTTCGGTTCGGAGGCCGAGCACAGGCGCTCGCCGTACGGGGAGTCGGCGGTGGTGACGAAGACGGTACGCCGGGACGGCATCCAGGCGACCGGCCGCACCGCGCCGTGCCCCGGCGGCAGACCGGGCTCGCGCCACTGCCACGAGCCACCGGTCCAGGTGCGCTGGTAGAGCCGCCCGTTGGCGCCGGAGACGAAGACGTCCGGGGAGCCGGACGCGCCGCCGAGGATGCTCCGGCAGGTCGTGCCGGGCGGGGTGCCGTGATCCACCCAGGACCATGTCCAGTTGGAGTAGTACCGCTCGAAGAGCCGGCCGTCGCGGGTGGTCAGGAACAGCTTGTCGTCGTCCACGGCGGGGCCGAGGTCCTGGACCAGGGCGTTCGGCGGCGCGCCGTGCTCCTTCCACTCCCAGCGCGACCCGCCGGTCCGGTACACCCAGTCGAACTGCCACAGCGCGGTGACCTGGTCAGTGCCGCCCAGCACCCAGCAGCGGGTCTCGTTCCGCTGCGGCGCACCGAACCCCCCGGAGAAGTAGTACAGCCGGCTGCCCGGGGACTGGGTCGTCCACTCCCTGGCCCGAGATCCGCGCGAAGGCGAATGCCGACGGCGGGCAGATCCTCTTCGCCGATCAGGTCGGCATCCGTTCCGACCAGGTCACCGGCCGCACCTGGGGTGAGAAGGGGAAGACCCCTGTGGTGCGGCGGAGCGGGAACCGGTTCTCCGTCAACGCCATGTCGGCGATCAGCATTAGGGGCCGGATGCACTTCATGGTCTTCACCGCGAGCTTCACCGCTGAAGTGATGTGCTGCTTCCTGGACCGGCTCGTCGGCCACTTCGACCACAAGGTCCATCTCGTCGTCGACGGGCACTCCGCCCACCGCTCCAAGAAGGTCCGCGACTGGCTCGCCGCCCACCCCGACGACGTCGAACTGCACTTCCTGCCCCCGTACTCGCCCGAACTGAACCCCGACGAGCTGGTCAACGCGGACCTCAAGCACAGCCTGCCCAAGCAGCACCGGGCCCGCGATCAGGCCGAACTCGCCGCCGAGACCCGTCGCTTCTTCCGCAGACGTCAACGTCAGCCACACATCGTCCGCGGCTACTTCGGAGGCCCGCACGTCCGCTACATCCTGGACGAGAACCCCATGGAAGGGCGTCAACGCCGGTGTGACCAAGGAGTTCGTGCGCAAGACGGCCAAGGAGTTCGCGGACCTGCAGGCGGAGGCCGAGAGCGTCGCCAACGTCCTGGTCGACGCACACACCGAGCTGACGCGATATCAGAAGCGTGCGCAGACCCTCACGGACGAAGCGCGTAAGGGTGACCCGGACCGCACTCCGCCGGACCCGGGGCTCCTCGTCCTCGACGGCCCGGACGGGACGGTCCGCGTCACGGAGGCGATGTGCACCCCGAAGGCCCCGACCAGCGCGCCAAGGACCGCATGCAGTGGTACGCGGACACCCTCACGGGGATCGTCCAGCACGCAGCCGAGGTCGACGCGGCGGCCGTACACGCGCTGCGCAAGAGCCACGGCAGCGACCCGCACAACGCGGGCCATGCCACGTACACGTCCCTCGACGAGGAGCAGCTGCCGCGCGCGAAGGAACTGGCCGAGCTCGGCGGGGAAGCGAACCCGGAGCAGCGGGCCGAACTGCGGCGCCTGTGGGAGTCCCTGAGCCCCGATGCACGGGCACGGCTCTGGCAGGCGCAGAAGGACGATCTGATGGCGGCAGGCATCCTGAGCCCCACCATGTCGCAGATCGCGGCGGACGCGGGCTCAGGGAAGCACGGGTCAGAGTCGCCGGGCGTCGATGAGTGGGCCACCAAGCAGAAGATGGAATTGCTGACGGAGGGGGCCGACTGGAAGGGCATGACGGACGCGTCCCGCCACATGGCCCACTATCTGGGAAACAGCGGCAGTCCCATGAACCTGCCGGTGGACAAGATGATGGCGGACGTGCCCTCCTTCAAGGCGTACGTCGACGAGACGGTTCGGCTGAACCAGAACGACTGGCGCAGGCAGGCCCTCGAGGAGTTCAGGAAGAACGGCGGGAAACCGGTCGCCTTCCCGGTCGAGGTGAAGCATCCCGAGGGCTTCTACTTCGCGCAGGAGGACAACTCCAACTGGTTCTACGCGGTGGGCGGCGCCAACACCAACGTCACCGGTGTGGTGACCGCTGTTCCGGACGCGAACGGCAACCCCAGGATCGGGGTCGACTACCAGGCGAACGTCTGGGACCGGTACAACTGGGACGAGGGCAAGGGCGTCAACGTCGGCCCGCTGGAGATTCCCGACGGGCAGATGGCCAAGCTGCACCGGGTGGGCTTCGCGCAGGAGTTCGACATGGCGGGCAGCAGCGGCGTCCACCACTACGACCTCGGCTCCTCGAAACCCAACGGCGACCCGCTACCGGGTCCTGACGACAGCAGGGACGGACGCTTGAACCCCGGCCGTGAACAACAACAGGACCGTGCGACCGGCATGCCGACGGGGAGGGCGGACGGCCGATGAGCGACGCGAATCCCTACCGAGCACCCGAGGAAGGCGCAAGCGGTACCGAAGGCGGCGGCGGTGGTCACCCCCATGGCTCGTCGCCGGCGTGGCCGCGGGTGTGTTGGTCCTTTCGGGCGCCGTGGTGGCGGCGGGGTGGCTCCTCGACGGGCCGGACGGTGCTGGATCCGGTGATCGCCTGGAGAAGGCGGCGGCGGATGCGCGGTGGGCCGAGGGGATCACACCGGAGTGGATGAGCGAGCGGATGGGCCTCGACATCCCGGCCACGGCCCGTTCCCCCCAAGCCGCGTACGAGATCACCTCCCGCTTAGACACGGGTCTCCTCACCTTCACCCTGACCAAGGCGGAGGCGGAGGCTTATCTGGAGGAACATCCCCCGGAGGGCATGTGGCTCGAACCGACCTCCGCACCGGCCGACGTCAATCCCCACGACTTCGCGCACTTCGGACTCCCGGAACCCGAGACGTTCAAGGACGGCATGCGCTACGGCTACGTCTGCCCCGGCTCCGCCAAAGCCACCGAGGAGCCCGACGTCTCCGGTGTATACAGCTCCTCCGACGATCTGTGTGTCAGCCTGTACGCGCACGAGTACACGCCGAAGCGCACCCGCATCTACCTCCGCGATCACTTCGAACCCGGCATCAGCCCTCTCTCCACGCCGCCCTCGTCGACGTCGACAGGATGAGGACGGACCGGCCACGTCACGCCCGTACACCACACTGTCGAAACCGGGACAGTCACCCTGCGTACCGTCCGCGATACTCCCCACGGTAGGGCGGCTCGGTCACCCTCGGTGAGGTGAACCAGGAAACCGTCACCGCAACCAGTGAACCGGTCGTCGCCACAGACCACTTCCGCACCCCGTTCCCCGCTTCGCCCAGGCGCTGAGCAAGGCCCTCATCCCTCCCGAGCCGCGGACCGTAGCCCAGCCGGCCGAACGCCCGAGGCGGAGCCGGCGAGCCCCGGGAGTGATCGAGCCGTTCGCGGTGTTCTCCGAGTCCGGCGAGACGGGGCTCCGTTCGCGCCTGGGCGAACTCGACCTCGAACAACTGCGGGACATCATCTCGGAACACGGAATGGACCACGACCGGCTGGCGATGAAGTGGAAGGACCCCCAACGCGTCATCGACCGCATCGTGGAGCGTGTCGAATCGCGGACCGCGAAGGGAGCGGCCTTCCGAGGACGGCCGGAGCAGCCCACGACGCTGCACGGCGAGGCCGGCGATCCGAAGGCCGAGGATCCGCCTGCGTGAAGTGAAGGAGCGCGAAGTCTTCCCTCAGGCCTCGTCAAGGCACGAACACCTGCCCTGCCTGGTAGAAGCATGAGCTGAATGGTAGGCAGGCGCTTGCCTTGCGCCCTCTTCTTGTGAACGGAACCGAGTGAGTGGAGCGGTGCGCTCCTGGCCTGATCATTCATCATGAAGTCAGCAACGGGTCAGTGTGAGTCCTGAAACACCTGGCGACAGCTGACCGGACATGCGAATGATTGTACCCTGCGGACAACGCCCTTGACCTGCAGAAGCAGGCAGGGAGCAGACAAATCGGGAGTTCCTCCGTGTTTCGTACCATGTTCAAGTCCAAGATCCACCGTGCCACCGTCACCCAGGCCGACCTGCACTACGTGGGATCGGTGACCATCGACGCCGATCTGCTGGACGCCGCCGACCTGCTGCCCGGTGAGCTCGTGCACATCGTGGACATCACCAACGGCGCCCGGCTGGAGACGTACGTCATCGAGGGCGAGCGCGGCTCCGGGGTGATCGGGATCAACGGGGCCGCCGCGCACCTCGTCCACCCCGGCGACCTGGTGATCCTCATCAGCTACGCCCAGGTCACGGACGCCGAGGCGCGGGCGCTGAAGCCGCGGGTGGTGCACGTGGACGGCGACAACCGTATCGTCGCCCTGGGCGGCGACCCGTCCGAGCCGGTTCCGGGGTCGGACCAGGAGCGCAGCCCGCAGGCCGTGTCTTCCTGAGCGTGCCGCAGGCCCTGTCCGGACAAGGAGCGTGTGCTGGTGAGCGACATAGAGATCCGTGACGACCGGGCGGCGGGCCGGCTGGAGGCGAGGGGCGACGGCGACGCGGTGGTCGGCCGCATCGAGTACTTCGTCCTGGAGACCCCCGAGCGCGCCTTCGTCCCCGTGCACACCGTCGTCGAGCCGGCCCACGAGGGCAAGGGCGTCGCGGGCTCGCTGACCCGCGAGCTGTACACCCTGGCGCGGAGCGAGGGCGTCGCCGTCGCCCCGCTGTGCCCGTACGTCGTCACGTGGGCCGAGCGCCACCCGGACGAGGCTCCCGCGGCCGACCCCGCACTGCTGCGCGCGGCCACGGAATGGCTCGTGGCGCACCCCGGCCGGTTCTGACGAGGACGACGAGGACGAGAGCCGTACGCGTGCTGGCCCTGTTGCACACCTCACCCGTCCACGTGCCGGTCTTCGACGCCCTGCGCGACGAGGCGCACCCCGGCCTCGAACTGCGGCACCACGTCGACGCCGGTCTGCTGGACCGGGCCCGGCGCGAGGGGCCGCACGCGGTGCGGGCCGACGTCCTGGCCGCGCTGCGGCAGGCCGTCGCCGGGGGCGCGCGGGCCGTACTGTGCACCTGCTCGACCATCGGCGGCGTCGCCGAGGGGACCGCCGGCGGCGCTGGGGTGCCGGTGCTGCGGGTCGACCGGCCGATGGCCGCCGCCGCGGTGGCCGCCGGCCCGCGCGTCGTCGTCCTCGCCGCCCTGGAGAGTACCCTCGCGCCGACCCGGGCGCTCCTCGTCGAGGAGGCGGAGCGCGCCGGGCGTCCCGTCGAGGTGCGGACGCGTCTGGTCGCCGGTGCCTGGTCCTGCTTCGAGGCCGGGGACACCGACCGTTACGCACGCATGGTGGCGGCCGCCGCGGACGGGATCGGCGACGCCGACGCGATCGTCCTGGCCCAGGCGTCCATGGCGCCCGCCGGGCGGTTCACGACCACCCGGGTTCCGGTGCTGGCGAGCCCACGGCCAGGACTCGCCGCCGGGGCGGAGGCTGTACGGAACGGCGGACCCGCGGCCCGGCGGGCGTCGGAGCCCCTCGGCCACTTGGGTCCCGCCCGTCATACGGGGGAGTGAGTGCGGACACCGCAGTCGGGTAGGCGGGGGACAAGTCCAGAGCCGCTGTCGACCCACTGGCCGGAGGACCTCGCCATGACGAACCCGTATCCGGATCCCGTCCCGCCCGGCCCCACTCCGGGACCCACTCCGGGCCCGGACCCGACCCCCGCGCCGCCGACGCCCGGGCCGGGCCCCGACCCGACGCCCCCGCCGCCGCCACCGGGCCCCGGCCCGGAACCGACTCCGCAGCCCCCGGCGCCAGGACCCGAACCCACGCCCCAGCCGCCGGGCCCCGGCCCGTCCCCGGGACCGCAGCCGACCCCGCCGCACCCCGGCCCGCCGGAGCCCTCCCCGTCGCCGATCCCGCCGGGACCGGAGCCGGTACCCAACCCGGAACCGGGACCACCGCTCACCTGACCGCGACGCGGGACCGGCCACCGGTCCCGTCGCGCCCCGGAGTGGCGAGCGCCGACGTGCGGGCGGTGGGCGCCGCCGTGAGCGCCCCCGCCCGCACGGCGACGCCTAAGCCGTGACCTCCGACCGGTCCCCGCCCCACAGTGTGTGGAACGCACCGTCCCGGTCCGTCCGCCGGTACGTGTGCGCCCCGAAGAAGTCCCGCTGCCCCTGCGTCAGTGCCGCGGGCAACCGCTCGGCGCGCAGGGCGTCGTAGTAGGCGAGGGCCGCGGCGAAGCCGGGCGTGGGTACGCCCTGGCGGGTCGCGGCGACCAGGACCTCGCGCCAGTCGTCCTGGGCGTCGGCGATCTCCCGGGCGAACGTCTCGTCCGACAGCAGGCTCGGCAGGTCCGGCCGGGCGTCGTACGCGGCGCGGATGCGGTCCAGGAAGGCCGCGCGGATGATGCAGCCGCCGCGCCAGATCGAGGAGACCGCGCCCAGGTCGATGTCCCAGCCGTATTCCTCACTGCCCGCCGCGATCTCGTGGAACCCCTGCGTGTACGAAACGATCTTGGACGCGTACAGCGCCTGCTCCACCCGGTCGGCGAAGGCGGCGGCCTCCGACGCCTCCAGGGCCGTGGCCTTCGGGCCCGCCAGCCCCCGTGAGGCCTCCCGCAGCGCCCCGTGCCCGGACAGCGACCGGGCGAAGACCGCCTCGGCGATGCCGGACACCGGCACCCCGAGGTCCAGCGCGATCTGCACGGTCCAGCGCCCCGTGCCCTTCTGCTCGGCCTGGTCGAGCACCACGTCCACGAAGGGCTCGCCCGTCGCCGCGTCCACGTGCGACAGCACCTCCGCCGTGATCTCGATCAGATACGAGTCCAGGCGGCCGGTGTTCCAGGTGCGGAAGATGTCCGCGATCTCGGCGGGGGAGTACCCGGCGACGTCCCGGAGCAGCTGGTACGCCTCTCCGATCAGCTGCATGTCGGCGTACTCGATGCCGTTGTGCACCATCTTCACGAAGTGCCCGGCACCGTCCGGCCCCACGTGCGTCACGCAGGGCGCTCCGTCGGCGGCCTTCGCGGAGATCCTCTCCAGCATCGGACCCAGCGACGCGTACGACTCCTTCGAGCCGCCCGGCATGATGCTCGGCCCGTTGAGGGCGCCCTCCTCACCACCCGAGACGCCGGTGCCGACGAAGTGGATGCCCTGCTCGCGCAGTGCCCGCTCTCGGCGCCGGGTGTCGGCGAAGTGGGCATTGCCCCCGTCGATGATCATGTCGCCGGGTTCCAGCAGCGGCGCGAACTCCTGGATCACCGCGTCGGTCGGGTCACCGGCCTTCACCATCACCACCAGGCGCCTCGGCCGCTCCAGCGCCGCCACGAACTCCTTGGCGGTCTCCGCCACCACGAAGTCGCCCTCGCCGCCGAACTCCTCCACCAGCGCGTGCGTGCGCGACGCGGTCCGGTTGTGCACCGCGACCGTGTAGCCGTTGCGGACGAAGTTGCGGGCGAGATTGCGGCCCATGACCGCGAGTCCCGTCACGCCGATCTGCGCTGCAGTGCTCATTGGCTTGGCTCCTCATGACCTCGGTGTCGGTGGCGCCGGGCGTGCGCGTCGGTATCCCGCTGACCATCCTGACGTGCCGGTACACCGGCCGCACGTCCTGACCCGGTGGACACCAGTACGCACGGGAGGGGTCCGCGGCCTCAGCGGCCCCCCGCACGGCCCGGCCAACGGGCGCCGCTTCTGCGCCACTTGACCGGACCAACCGGCCGATTGCCGTCTTGTCATGGCCTGTTCGCGGCGTTTACTTTTGCCGCTCCTGACGCAATGTCGAGGGGGACACCCATGGCCGTACGCGGCCGGCACCGCCGGTATCAGCCGAACAGGATCAACCGGGCCTCACTGACCGTCACCGCGGGCGGCGCCGGGATCGCGCTCCCGCTCATCGGCACCGGCACCGCCCACGCCGCCGACGTTGGCACCTGGGACAAGGTCGCCGCCTGCGAGTCCAGCGGCGACTGGGGCATCAACACCGGCAACGGCTACTACGGCGGTCTGCAGTTCACCCAGTCCACCTGGGAGGCGTTCGGCGGAACCGCGTACGCGTCGCGCGCGGACCGGGCCACCAAGGACCAGCAGATCGCCGTCGCCGAGAAGGTGCTGGACGGGCAGGGGCCCGGGGCCTGGCCGGTGTGCTCGGTGCGGGCCGGACTGGGCCGCGGCGGTGAGACGCCCGACATCCGTCCGGCCGGGGGCGCGGGGGCCGAGAGGTCCGCCGGGAAGACGCCCGGCAAGGCCGCGAAGCCGGCCCGGCACGCGGCCGAGAAGTCCGCCCGGACCTCCGGCAAGAGCCCCGACGTACGTCCCCAGACCACACCGCAGTCCCGGGCCGGAAAGGCCCGTATGTACACCGTGGTCACCGGCGACACCCTGTCCGGCATCGCCGACAGCCACCGGGTCCCCGGCGGCTGGGAGGGTCTGTACGAGGCCAACCGCAGGTCGATCGGGGCGGACCCGGATCTGATCCTGCCCGGACAGCACCTGGCACTGCGGGGCGGAGGCACCGCCACGGCGCCCCGCCCCGAGCACAAGGCGCCCCCGGTGGCCGAGCCGAAGCAGCAGAAGAAACCGGCCAAGCAGAAGCAGCCCAGGAAGTCGTCCTCGGACACCCACAGGGAGAAGGCCACGAGCGGCCACTCCCTCGTGGCCCCGGTCGACGCCTCCACCGGCACGCCGTACCACCAGGCGGGCTCGTCCTGGTCGAAGGGCTACCACACCGGCGTCGACTTCCCCGTACCCACCGGCACCTCCGTCAAGGCGGTCGCCGCGGGCCGGGTCGTCAGCGCCGGGTGGGGCGGCTCCTACGGGTACCAGGTCGTGGTCAAGCACGCCGACGGCCGCTACTCCCAGTACGCGCACCTGTCGGCGATCTCCGTGAAGGACGGCCAGTCCGTCGGCGCCGGCCAGCGCCTCGGGCGGTCGGGCTCCACCGGTAACGTCACGGGCCCGCATCTGCACTTCGAGGTGCGGACGGGGCCCGGTTTCGGTTCGGACGTCGACCCGGTGGCGTACCTGCGGGCCGGCGGGGTCAGGATCTGATCCGCGCCCGGCGCCGGTCGAGGACGGGCAGCGGGACGTGGACGGCGCCGTAGAAGGGCCCGAAGGAGACGATCATCCGCTCCTCGGCGGCGGGCTCCGCCGGTTCCAGGGCCGCGTGCGCCTCGGCGGCGGGCGCGGTCGCCGGGGCCGGCACCGACACCGGTCCGGGCAGGAACACCCTGGTGGGCACCGGGGCGAGCGGCTGCCCGCTCCCGGCGCCGACCGCCACGACCGCCCCGGCGGCCGACACCGCTCCGGCCGGGGACACCGCCTCGGCCGGGGACACCGCTCGGCCGCTGACGACCGCCTCGACCCTCGATACCGCTCCGGCCGGGGACACCTCCCCGGCGACGGAGACCGCTCCGGCCGGGGACACCGCCTCGACGCCGGAGACCGCTCCGGTCGCGGAGACCGCCCCCGTCCCAGGCACCCCGCCGGCCGCCACCGGCTCGGCGTCGGAACCCTCCGCGGCCTCCCGCGCGAGGCGCTCCGTCGTCAGCAGGATCAGGCCGCCCGCGGCCACCACACCACAGCTCAGGGCGAGCGCGGTGCCGGTCGTGCCGTAGCGGAAGGTCTCGCCGAACATCGTGATGCCGACCACGGCCGCCACCACCGGGTTCACGACCGTCAGCACGGCCAGCGGGGCCGCGAGTCCGGCGCCCCGGTAGGAGGCCTGCGACAGCAGCATGCCGGCCGTGGCGAGCACGCCGATCACGGCCAGGGAGGGCACGTCGGCGGCCGACACGCCGTCGGCCCAGTCGACCGCCACCGTCTTGGTGAACACCGAGGACATGCCGAACGCGACACCGGAGGCGGTCGCCAGCAGCACGCTGCGCACCGCGGGATGCCGGTGCGCGGCCCGGCCGGCGGCCATCAGCGTCACGATCGCACCGGCCGTCACCACGGCCACCGCCACCCGCTGCGCCGTGTCCAGCGACTGGGCGTCGGACGCGCCGACCAGCGACAGCAGCCCGGCCAGACCGACCGTCGCCATGATCGCGCCCCGCCAGGCCGTCGCACCGGCCCTGCGGCCCACGAACACCGCCGCCATGGGCAGCGCGAAGACGATCGTGAGGGCCCCCAGCGGCTGCACGAGACTCAGCGGACCGCAGGCGAGTGCCACCACGTGGAGGAGACCGCCGGCACCGTTGAGGCCGACCGCGGCCCACCAGCCGGGCCGGCGCAGCGGCGCGTACTGCGCGTCGGCGGAGGACGCCGCGACCCGCTCCTGCACGATCGCTCCACCCGCGTACGCGACGGCGGAGACGAGCGACAGCAGCACGGACAACGCGAGGGCGCTCATCGGCTGCTCCTCTGCGGGAGGCGGGGGCGCTCGGCCCGGCGCGGCGTACGGTCGTCTTCCATGGACAACACGATGCCTTCTCAGGATCTTCCCGTCGTCGTCCCTGAGCACTCATTGGGTCCTACTACCGATGGAGTACGGCGACGGCGCCGTCCTCCCCAGGGTGGGCGTCCCGCGTCCGAGACCCCTGACGGCGCCCCGTAGGGGCCCTGGTACTACTGCTCTCCGTGGAATTCGACCCCGGCCTCGCGGCCCTCCGCCCGCTCGGCGGCTTCTTCGTCCTGCGCACCTCGCCGCGGCCCCCGCACCGGCCGCTCCCCACCCTCGCCCACGCCTGCCGGGACCTCCCCGCGCACGGCCCCGCGGACGACCTCGGAATCGGCCTCGCGCACGACCACGACCCCCTCGCCCACCGCGTCCGGAAGGTCGCCGTCGCCCTCCGCGCCCCCGAGGCCCGGACCGCCGCGTCCGTGGCGCACCAGGGTCTCGCCGCGCGCCTGTGGTCGGTGACGCTGGGCTGCGCCGTCCTGTACGGCCGGGTCCCCGACCTGGACCCGGGCCTGCTGCACTGGGACCCCGACGCCACCGCCCCCGACGACCTCTGGCTCGCCGAGGCGCGTCCCCGGCCGGGGGACGCCGCCACCGTGGCGGACGTCGTGCTCGACACCCACCTGGTACCGCTGACGGCGGCAGTCCGCGGCCGGTACCGCCTCGCGGCAGGGCTGCTGTGGGGCAACGCCGCCTCCGCCCTGGCCGGCGCCGCCCGCGAACTGGACCGCTGGGCCCGCCGCCACGGCCGTACCGCGGCCGCCGCCCGTGCCCGCTCGCTGACCACCGGCCTGCTCGCGCACCCGCTGCTCGCCGGGACCGGCACCCTGACGGACACCGCCTTCCGGCGCCGCAGTTGCTGCCTGTACTACCGCGTCCCCGGCGGGGGCGTCTGCGGCGACTGCTGCTTCTCCCGGCCCCCGGGGACGCCACGGCCGCCGGACGCGCCACCGCCGCACGGCTCCCGGAGACCCCCGCGGTCTTCCCCGGACGCCCCGTCTGAGTGACCATGAGGGGACCAGCCGTCGAGCACAGGAGGTTCCGGGTGCGTGTGGGACTGCTGACCCGGGAGTATCCGCCCGACGTGTACGGCGGCGCGGGCGTCCACGTCGAGTTCCTCGCCCGGGAACTCGCCCGCCTCGTCGACCTGGACGTGCACTGCTGGGGCGAGGGCCGCGCCGACGGCGTCCAGCGCCACCGCCCCTGGCCGGCGCTCGACGGCGCCAACGACGCGCTGCGCACCTTCTCCGTGGACCTCACCATGGCCGCCGCCCTCGAAGGCCGCGAGCTCGTCCACTCCCACACCTGGTACGCCAATCTGGGCGGCCGGCTCGCCCAGCAGCTGTACGGCATCCCGCACGTCGTGACCGCCCACTCCCTGGAGCCGCTGCGCCCCTGGAAGGCCGAGCAGCTCGGCGGCGGGTACGCCCTGTCCAGCTGGGCCGAACGCGGCGCCGTCGAGTCCGCCGACGCCGTCGTCGCGGTGTCCGGCGCCATGCGCGAGGACATCCTCGCCTGCTACCCGGCCCTGGACGCGTCCCGGGTCCACGTCGTCCACAACGGCATCGACACCACCCTGTACCGGCCCGACCCCGGCACCGACGCCCTGGACCGGATCGGGCTGGACCGCTCCCGGCCGTACGTCCTGTTCGTCGGCCGCATCACCCGGCAGAAGGGCGTCCCCCACCTGCTGCGGGCGGTGCGGGACATCGACCCCGCCGCGCAGGTCGTGCTGTGCGCGGGCGCCCCGGACACCCCCGAGATCGACCGGGAGTTCCGCGACCTGTTCGCCGAGCTGAGCCGGGCCCGCGAGGGGGTGCACTGGATCCCGCGGATGCTGCCGCGCCCGGAGGTGATCCAGCTGCTGACCCACGCCGCCGTCTTCGTCTGCCCCTCGGTGTACGAGCCCCTCGGCATCGTCAACCTGGAGGCGATGGCCTGCGGCGCGCCCGTCGTGGCCTCCCGCGTCGGCGGCATCCCCGAGGTCGTGGCGGACGGCGAAACGGGGGTACTCGTACCCAGAGACGACACCGGCAGCGACCACGGGGACGAGGAGTTCGAGGCGGGCCTCACCCGGGCGCTGGACTCGGTCCTCGGCGACCCGGAGGCCGCCCGGCGCATGGGCGGGGCGGGACGGGAGCGCGCGGTGGACGAGTTCGGCTGGGACGCGGTCGCCCGGCGCACCGTCCGGCTCTACGAGGAGATCCTGAAACAGGCTTAGGCGTCGGGCCCACGGGCAGGCATGGGCCACCAACGAGGGTGAGGGGAGCGGCCATGCGTCGTGGTGGTCCTTCGGTGCTGGGGATCGTGCTGGCGGGCGGGGAGGGCAAACGCCTGATGCCGTTGACCGCGGACCGCGCCAAACCGGCGGTCACCTTCGGCGGCACCTACCGCCTGGTCGACTTCGTGCTGTCCAACCTGGTCAACGGCGACATCCTGCGGATCTGCGTCCTGACGCAGTACAAGTCGCACTCGCTGGACCGGCACATCACCACCACCTGGCGGATGTCCAGCCTGCTCGGCAACTACGTCACCCCGGTCCCCGCCCAGCAGCGCCTCGGCCCGCGCTGGTACCTCGGCAGCGCCGACGCGATCCTGCAGTCGCTGAACCTCGTGTACGACGAACAGCCCGAGTACGTGGCGGTGTTCGGCGCCGACCACGTCTACCGGATGGACCCCCGGCAGATGCTCGCCCAGCACATCGAGTCCGGCGCGGGCGTGACCGTGGCCGGAATACGGGTGCCGCGCGCCGAGTCGTCGTCGTTCGGCGTGATCACCCCCGGGTCCGACGGGCGCACCGTCACCGGGTTCCTGGAGAAGCCGGCCGACCCTCCGGGGCTCGCCGACGCGCCCGACTGCGTCTTCGCCTCCATGGGCAACTACCTCTTCACGACCAAGGCCCTCGTCGACGCCCTGCACCGGGACGCCGAGGACCCGCACTCCGTGCACGACATGGGAGGCTCGATCCTGCCTCAGCTCACCGACCGGGGGGAGGCCGCGCTGTACGACTTCAGCGCCAACCACGTGCCGGGGGAGACCTCCCGCGACCAGGGCTACTGGCGCGACGTGGGCACGCTCGACGCCTACTACGAATCCCACATGGACCTGATCGCCGAGCGGCCCGCCTTCAACCTCTACAACCGCGACTGGCCGGTCTACACCCACTCCACCCAGCTGTCCCCGGCCCGCTTCAACGCCGGCGGCATGGCCAGCGAGTCGATCATCAGCGCGGGCTGCCTGATCCGCGGCCAGGTCACCCGGTCCGTGCTGTCACCGGGCGTGGTGGTCGACCCCGGGGCGGTCGTGCAGGGCTCGGTGCTGCACGACAACGTGCACATCGGCCGGGGCGCGGTGGTGCGCGGGGCGGTGCTGGACAAGAACGTCGAGGTGCCGCCGGGCGCGACGATCGGCGTCAACCCGGAGCGGGACGCCGACCTGTACACCGTTTCCAAGGGTGGCGTGATCGCGCTGGGCAAGGGGCAGCGGGTGCCGTGACGGACGGGTCGGCAGCGGCCCCGGGAGGCGTGCGCCGCCTCTGGGGTCGTTGTCATGTCCCTGGACGTCAAACGGAATCCGTGTTGTCATTCCACTGCTGTTCCATCGATGGATGACATCGATGTCCTGAGCCATCAGCCACCACCCGTTCCCGAGGAGAGGGTCAGTGCGCACCACACGACTCAGAGACAGACTGGCGTTACTGCTCGCCGCCGCGCTGGGTGTCGCGGGACTCGCCGCCGTACCGGACGCGAGCGCGGCGGACGCCACCGACGAGATCCACGGTCTGAAGGGCGAGTACTACACCCAGTCCGCCCCCGGCGCCTTCGACTTCCACGAGCTCAAGGCCACCGGCTTCGACCCCCGGATCGACTTCGACACCCTGGAACCCCGCCTGAACTTCGCCACCGGCCGGTCCGACGACGTCAGCGTCCGCTGGACCGGCAAGCTGGTGCCGGAGAAGACCGGCGCCCACACCTTCTCGGTCACCGGCGACAACGGCTTCCGCCTCTGGATCGGCGGACGGCTCGCCATCGACCACTGGGTCGACGACTGGGACCGCGAGCAGACCGCCGAGCCGGTCGAGCTCACGGCCGGACAGTCCTACGACCTCAAGCTGGAGTACTTCGAGCACTACGGGGGCTCCAACCTGCACCTGCGCTGGACCGAGCCCGGCGGCACCAAGGAACCGGTGCCGCAGTCGGCGTTCCGCCTGCCCGACGGCTTCGACTACGACGGCGCGACGGCGACCACCGTGCTCGCCACGGGCCGCACCCTCGAGCTGGACTTCGCCCGGCCCCTCGCGGCGGTCCCGGCCGGCCTCACCGACCACCTGGAAGCGGTGATCGGCGGCGCCAAGTGGCCCCTGGGCGGGGCCGCGCTCGACCCGGCCGACCCCACCGTGCTCCGCGTCGCCCTCGGCGAGCCCGTCGTCGGCAACAGCACCGGCACCGCACCCGGCACCGCCGACGTCCGCTACGACGGCGAGGGCGGCCTCACCGACGCCGACGGCAACGTTGTCAACACGTTCTGGAGCAGCGGCGCCAACCACTCCACGTACGAACTGCGCACCCGGTGGGCCGACGACGTCGACCCGGACGACGCCCACCCGGAGTACCCGCGCCCGCAGCTCGCGCGGGACGCCTGGCGCAGTCTCAACGGCCGCTGGCAGTTCGCCGCCGCCGAGGCCGGCGAGCAGCCGCCGGTGGGCAAGCGGCTGAAGGAGCGGATCGTCGTCCCGTACCCGGTGGAGTCCCAGCTCTCCGGCATCCAGCGGCACGAGGACCGGATGTGGTACCGCCGTACCTTCACGGTGCCCCGCGACTGGCACATCGGCTCCGGGCAGCGGCTGAAGCTCAACTTCGGTGCCGTCGACTGGCAGTCCGAGGTGTACGTCAACGGCACGAAGGTCGCGGAGCACAAGGGCGGCTACGACAAGTTCGGCGCCGACGTCACCGACGCGCTGAAGCCCGGCAGCACCCAGGAGCTGATCGTCGGCGTGTACGACCCGACCGACGCGGCGAACGGCGAGAACCCGCCGCTCGGCAAGCAGCGCCTGGACCCGAGCGGCATCTGGTACACGCCCAGCTCCGGCATCTGGCAGACGGTCTGGATGGAACCGGTCGCCCGCGACCACGTCGAGTCCCTGAAGCTCACCCCGGACGTCGGCGCGAGCACCCTGACCGTGGAGCCGAAGGGCGTGCGCGACGGCCTCCGGATCACCGCGACCGCCTACGCCGGACAGCGCAGGGTCGCCACGGTGAGCGGCCGCACCGGCGAGCCGCTGACCCTGAGGATCCGCGACCCGCGGCTGTGGTCGCCCGACGACCCCTTCCTGTACGACCTGAAGGTCACCGTCGGCACCGACCGTGTCCAGAGCTACTTCGGGATGCGCTCCGTCGCCGTGGAGAAGGTGGACGGCGTGCCCCGCACCGTCCTCAACGGCGAGCCCGTCTTCATGATGGCCACGCTCGACCAGGGCTTCTGGCCCGACGGCCTGCACACCGCTCCCACCGACGAGGCGCTCGCGTACGACCTGAGGCTGCACAAGCAGCTCGGCTTCAACTCGGTGCGCAAGCACATCAAGGTCGAACCCGACCGCTGGTTCTACTGGGCCGACCGGCTGGGCCTGCTGGTGTGGCAGGACATGCCCGCGATGACCGCCGGCGTGAACCCGGCCCCGGCCGCGCGCGCCGAGTACGAGCGCGAGATGAAGGAGATGATCGACGAGCACGTCAGCAGCCCGTCCGTCGTCATGTGGGTCACCTTCAACGAGGGCTGGGGCCAGTACGACATCGGCCGCGTCGCCGCGCAGGCCAAGGCCTGGGACCCGACCCGCCTCGTGAACAACCAGTCGGGCCTGAACCTGGGGGCCGACGGAGGCGCCGGCGACATCATGGACGAGCACGGCTATCCGAGCCCCGCCCTGCCGCCCCGTCCGGACGGCGAGCGCGCGCTGGTCAGCGGCGAGTACGGCGGCCTGGGCCTGGCGGTGCCCGGACACGCCTGGTCGGTGCAGCAGTCGTACGTCGACGTGGACCCGGCGACGTACACCGACGACTACCTGGCCAAGCTCGACGAGGTCCGTGCCCTGGTCTGCAAGGGGAGCAACGGCGCCGTCTACACCCAGATCACCGACGTCGAAGGAGAGCTGAACGGGCTGACCACCTACGACCGCGAGGTCCTCAAGCCGGACGCCGCCCGGATGAAGGCCGCCCACGAGGCGCTGATCCGCGACGCGTCCCGGCCCGCCCCCGCGGGGTGCCCGGCCGCCTGAACACCCCGCACGGCCCCCGGTCGGCCCGCAGCCGTCCGGGTGGGGAAGCGCGGGGCGGGTGGCACCGCCGGTGACCATCCGACCGCAAGCGCCCCATGAGTCACAGGAGTCCGGCCCCTTTCCGAGGGGCCGGACTTTAATGCGTTGTTAACTGTGTGTAGCTTGATCGTACTTGACCGTAATCGGCAGAGGGCGATTGACTGTTTGTCCACCCGTCGTCCTTGCGAGGCACGCCCTTGACTTCCGATCTGCTCGCCCCTCTCGACCTGGCGTTCTGGAACATCGAGTCCGCCGAGCACCCCATGCACCTCGCGGCGCTCGGCGTCTTCCCGGCGCACTCGCCCACCGCGGGCGCCCACGCGGCGGACCTGCTCGCGGCCCGGGCGCCGGCAGTGCCCGGGCTGCGGATGCGGATCCGGGACTCGTGGCAGCCGCCCCTCGCCCTGCGCCGGCCCTTCTCCTTCGGCGGGGCCACCCGCGAGCCCGACCCGGGCTTCGACCCGCTCGACCACGTCCGGCTGCACGCCCCGACGACGGACTTCCACGCCCGGGCCGGCCGCCTGATGGAACGCCCGCTGGAGCGCGGCCGGCCGCCCTGGGAGGCGCACGTGCTGCCCGGCGCGGACGGTGAGTCCTTCGCCGTGCTGTTCAAGTTCCACCACGCCCTGGCCGACGGACTGCGGGCCCTGGCCCTCGCGGCGGGCGTCCTCGACCCGATGGACATGCCCGCGCCGCGCCCCCGGCCCGAGGAGCCCCGGCGCCGCCTCCTGCCGGACGTGCGCAACCTGCCGGACCTGGTGCGCGGCGCCCTGTCCGACGCGGGGCGCGCCCTGGACATCGGCGCCTCCGCGGCCCTGTCCACCCTCGACGTGCGCTCCTCGCCCGCCCTCACCGCCGAGCCCTCCGGCACCCGCCGCACCGCCGGGGTGGCCGTCGACCTGGACGACGTGCACCGTATCCGCAAGACCGTCGGCGGCACCGTCAACGACGTCCTGATCGCGGTCGTCGCCGGCGCCCTGCGCCGCTGGCTGGACGAGCGGGGCGACGGCAGCGAGGGTGTCGCGCCCCGCGCCCTGATCCCCGTCTCCCAGCGCCGCCCGCGCACCGCCCACCCGCAGGGCAACCGGCTCTCCGGCTACCTGATACGGCTTCCGGTCGGCGATCCCGACCCGCTCTCCCGGCTCGGCACGGTGCGCGCCGCCATGGACCGCAACAAGGACGCCGGGCCGGGCCGGGGCGCCGGCGCGGTCGCCCTGCTCGCCGACCACGTCCCGGCGCTCGGCCACCGGCTCGGCGGCCCCCTGGTCGGACAGGCCGCCCGGCTCTGGTTCGACATCCTCGTCACCAGCGTGCCCCTGCCCAGCCTCGGCCTGCGGCTCGGCGGCCACCCGCTCACCGAGGTCTACCCCCTGGCGCCGCTGGCCCGCGGCCACTCCCTGGCGGTCGCCGTCTCGACGTACCGGGGACGGGTCCACTACGGGCTCGTCGCCGACGCCAGGGCCGTGCCGGACCTCGACCGGTTCGCCCTGGCCGTGTCCGAGGAGGTGGAGACGCTCATCACTGCCTGCGGTCCCTGACCCCGCCGGGTTTGGTCCGCGGCCCCGCGCTCCGTAAAATTCCCCGTTCGAAAGCGGGCGCGACCGGAGCGCCGCGACGGTGACCAGGAACGGCAGCGGCGATGACGGTGACACAGGACGGCTCGGCGACCACGGACGAGGTGGCGAACGGGTCCGGTGACGGGACGCGGTACGGCCCCGGCATCGACCCGGAGCGGCTCGCCGTCTGCCTCGGCGTGCTCGAGGAACTCGACCGGCTCGAGGTCGACCACCCCGACGCGATCGCGGTCCGCCGGGCCACCTCGCACATCTACCGGACGGTCAAGCAGCGCCGCCGCCAGGAGCGCCGGGCCGCCAAGACCGCCCACGACAAGGCGGTCACCGAGGCCACCGCCACCGGATCCGCCGAGCGCATCGACGACGAGACCGAAGGCATCCTGCCCTCCTCCCGCACCGAGGAGGGCACGATCGCGGGGATACTCCAGCGCCCGCGCTCCTGCTACATCTGCAAGCAGCGCTACGTGGAGGTCGACTACTTCTACCATCAGCTCTGCCAGACGTGCGCCGCCGAGAACCGCTTCCGGCGCGACGCGCGCGCCGACCTCACGGGCAAGCGCGCGCTGCTCACCGGCGGCCGGGCCAAGATCGGCATGTACATCGCGCTCAGGCTGCTGCGGGACGGCGCGCACACCACGGTCACGACCCGCTTCCCCAAGGACGCCATCCGCCGCTTCAAGGCCATGGACGACTCCGCCGACTGGATCCACCGCCTGGAGGTCGTCGGCATCGACCTGCGCGACCCGGCCCAGGCCGTGGCCCTGGCCGACCGGGTCGGCGAGCAGGGCCCGCTCGACATCCTGATCAACAACGCCACCCAGACCGTGCGCCGCCTGCCCTCCGCGTACGCCGCCCTCGTCGAGGGCGAGAGCGCCCCGCTGCCGGCCGGTGAGCTGCCCGCCCACCACGTCATCGGCGCCTTCGACTCCGGCGCGGTGGACGGGCTGGCCGCACTGCCCGTCGGTGTCTCGGGGCTCGACGCGCAGAAGGTGGCCGACCTCGCCCTGGTCGCAGGCAACGCCAGTGTGGTCCGGCACCGCGAGGGCACCGCCATCGACGCGGGCGGCCTGGTCCCCGACGTCGTCGACACCAACACCTGGGTGCAGACGATCGAACAGATCTCCCCGGTGGAGCTGCTCGAGACCCAGCTGTGCAACTACACGTCGCCGTTCATCCTCATCAGCAAGCTGCGTCCGGCGATGGCCGAGGCCGCGCGCAGGGCGGCCTCCGGGCGCGCCTACGTCGTCAACGTCTCCGCGATGGAGGGCGTGTTCGCCCGCGGCTACAAGGGCGCGGGCCACCCGAACACCAACGCGGCCAAGGCCGCCATGAACATGGTGACGCGGACCAGCGCCCAGGAGATGTTCGACACCGACGGCATCCTGATGACCTCGGTCGACACCGGCTGGATCACCGACGAACGCCCCCACTACGACAAACTGCGCCTGGCCGACGAGGGCTTCCACGCCCCGCTCGACCTGGTCGACGGCGCCGCCCGCGTCTACGACCCGGTCGTGCGCGGCGAGGCCGGCGAGGACCTGTACGGCGTCTTCCTCAAGGACTACGCGCCCGGCAAGTGGTGACGGCGGCACCGGGCCGACGGCCGTGATCCGCCGGCCCGTTCACCGGGCACCGCCCTACCGTGGGTGGTGCGCCGGCGTGCCCGGTGCGCCGGCCCCGCGTACTTCGTGGTTCGACCCCATGCAGGCCCGCCCCCGGGCATGTCGCCCCGTCGGGGGGCACCGCGGGGCCGCCCCGATCTCGGGCACGCCTCGCGCGCACCCGCGGCGGATCCGGTCAGTCGACCGTCCGCAGCGGGGAGTTGTGCGTCGCCACCAGTTCCAGCAGCGCGCGCCAGTCCTCCAGTACCCCGGCGTCGAAGACGGCGGTGCGGGCCTCCTCGTGGGCCTGGCGCAGGCTGAGCAGGTCGTCGTCGTGGGACCGGCCGTCCGGCAGGTCGCGCCGGTGCAGCAGGTGGGCGACGCGTGGGCCGAGCAGCGGCCGTACCGCGCCGGCCGTGCGGCCGGCCGGACCGCCCGGCCACAGCAGCGCCCCCACGGCCGAGACCAGGCCGGCGACCTGGAGCTCCTTGTCGGCGGGGCGCCGCCGGCGCAGCAGCGCCGCGGTGCGGAGCGCGTGCCCGAGCGGATCCGCGGGGCCGGTGTCGTGACCGGCCCGCGGCCGTGCGCCCCGGCAGGCGTGCAACAGGTCCATCAGCTCTTCCACGCTGCGCGGTTCCATGCCCCGGTCCTCCCACGAGACAGCCGTTGCGGACCGCCAGCGCACCATGGCGAGCTTGCGACGCAGCCAACGGCGACTGAACGTCACGGCCCGCGCCGCCGATGTGCGCAGGCCCGGCCCGACACATGGGCCGAACGGGTGAGACGCAGACCGGGCGAAATGTAGTGCTTCGCGGCAGACTGGCCCCAATTGTGCGCGGGACGGCGGGCAATGGTTGCCCCATGTTTTCGAGCCCCATAGAGCGCACCCCCGCTCATTTGGTTAGTCTGGAGCGGTCGGACGAGCAGTAACCGGGTGCGCACCCGCACCCACGGTCCGTCGCGGGACGGGCCGGTCCACAACGGCCCGCGCCCGCACGCGTTACCGGCGCCACCGCGTCCGAACCGCATTCGACCCACACCCGAGCGTGCGCCAGGTGCCGGACAGCAGACCGGCCGACAGGCCCCGAGGGTGACCCGACACATAAGGAGTGCGCGGTGACACCGGAGACGACGACGAATCCCGAGCAACGTCCCGAGGAACGTGCCGAGCGCGCGGGGCGCCGGCCCGGAGAGATCGGCAGCCTCGACGTGTGGGCACGGTCCGCCCCCATCCGCCTCGCGGGCTACGAGGAGGACCTCGCCGAGCCGCACATCCTGCCCAGCGTGGACTGACCCGCCGCAGGGCCCGCCGGACGCGTGGGCGTGCCAGACTCACGCCCATGCTGATCAGGGAAGCCACGGCCGCCGACTGGCCGCACATCTGGCCCTTCTGGCACCGTATCGTCACGGCCGGCGAGACCTACGCCTGGGACCCGGACACCCCCGAGGACGTCGCCCGCGACCTGTGGATGAACCCCGCCAAGCACGTCCTCGTCGCCGAGGACGACACCGGTACCGTCGTCGGGTCCGCCTACGTCACCCCCAACTACGGCGGTCCCGCCGCCCGCATCGCCAACGCGGGCTTCATGGTCGACCCGGACCGGGCCGGCCGGGGCACCGGCCGGGCCCTCGCCGAACACGTCCTGGCCACCGCCAGGGCCGACGGGTACCGGGGCATGGTCTTCAACGCCGTCGTCGAGACCAACCCGGCCGTCGGCCTGTGGACCTCCCTCGGCTTCACCGTCCTCGGCACGGTGCCGGACGCCTTCGACCATCCTCGGCACGGCCCGGTCGGCCTGCACATCATGTACCGCGCCCTGTAGGGGCCGCGGTCAGTCCAGCGGAGCCGTCCGCCGCCACGGACGCAGCGCCTCGATCCGCTCCGCCAGCTCCAGCAGCGTCGCCTCCGACCCGGGGCGCCCCACCAGCTGCACGGCGCAGGGGGCGCCCGAGGGCAGCGTGCCGAACGGCACCGACATCGCGGGCCAGCCGGTCAGGTTCCACGGCGGCGTGAAGGGCGAGTACGCCGAGTTGGCCGCAACGTTGCGCAGCCAGCCCCGCTCGTGCCACGGGCCGGCCTTGGGCGAGCGGCGGGCCAGTGCCGGGGTGAGCAGCACGTCGTACTCGGCGAAGAACGGCTCCAGGCGGTCGCGCAGCCGCTCGCGGCCTCCGCCGGCCGTCACCGTGCGCACGAAGCGCCGCCCGATGCCCGCGTGCACCCGGGTGCGCCGGGCCAGCCCGCGTGTGTCGAGACCCCGCGCGTCCACCGCCGTCCCCGCCGTCCAGTGGGTCACGGCGGTCACGCCCAGCGACGCCGGGTAGGGCGGGTCGGCCCGCCGCACCTGGTGCCCGGCCCGCATCAGCACCCCGGCCGCCTCACGAACGGCGTCCGCGTACGGGCGGGAGACGGTGACCCCGGCGAGCGGGCTGCGCGGGGAGACGGCGACCCGCAGGCTGCCGGACTCCGCGCGGCGGAACCGTCCGCCCTCCGCCGCGTCGCTCGCGGGGCCGGCGCCGGGATCGTCGGCGAGCACCGAGAGCATCAGGCGGGCGTCCTCGACCGTGGTGGCCAGCGGTCCGTTCTCGGACATGCCGAACCAGTCGCCTTCGCCGATGCCGGCCGGGACCACGCCGTGGCCCGGCTTGATGGTGACCAGCCCGCAGTTGGCCGCCGGAATGCGCAGGGAGCCCATGCCGTCGTTGCCCAGCGCGAGGGGCACCAGGCCGGCCGCGACCGCCGCGGCGCTGCCGCCCGACGAACCGCCCGCGGTGCGCGTCGGGTCCCACGGGTTGCGAGAGGTGCCGTGCACGCCCTCGGTGGTGCCGAACACGCACAGCTCGGGCACGTTCGTCAGCCCCACGACCACCGCGCCCGCCGCCCTCAGCCGGGCCACGGTGACGTGGTCGGCCGCGGCGGGCGTGTCCGGCGTCGCCGCGGAGCCGACCCGGGTGGACTCGCCGCGCACCGCGAGGTTGTCCTTGACGGCCACCGGGACGCCGGCCAGCGGCAGTTCGGCCAGATCGCCCCGAGCACCCACCTCATCGGCCTCCGCGAGTGCCGCCTCCGCGCGCACCGCCCGGAAGGCGCCGACGCGGCCGTCGAGCCGCTCGATCCGGGCGAGGTGTGCCGCCACCACCTCGCGCGGCGTGACCCGCTTCTCGCGTACGGCGGCGGCGATCTCGGCGGCGGTCCGGCCGGCCCAGTCGGTCACGGGAGCTCCTCGGTGTCGTGCGTGCGGTGCGGGGACGGGATTACTGGCGAGTACGCACAGAGCACTCTGCCCGTCCGGACGCCTCCGCGTCGAGAGCTGGTGCCCGTCGGCCACCCGTTCGGATCCGCCCGGCGACGGCCCCGCCCCGGACAGGCCGGGCACGCCGCACGGTTCGAAGGCCGTGCCGTGGGGGAGCTTCACACCACGCCGGCCCCGTCACCGCGACCCACCCCTGGCAGCCCCCGCCCCGCCAACCCTGGAGCGCCCCGCATGCATGACGACCGCAGCCTGGTCGAAGCCCGCCTCAGGCGCGTCCTCGACGAGCGCGTCCGCCCCGCCGTGTACCCCGACTCCGTGCCGCTGGACGTGGCGGTCTGGCACGCGCCCGGCGAGCCCGTCCCGGTCGAGGAGGGACTCGCGGCGGAACCCGCGCCCATCGAGGTGGGCGCCCGCTGGGGCGCGCCCTGGGGCACCAGCTGGTTCCGGGTCACCGGCACCGTGCCCGAGGAGTGGGCCGGCCGGACCGTCGAGGCGGTCCTCGACCTCGGCTTCGACGAGAACATGCCCGGCTTCCAGTGCGAGGGCCTCGTCTACCGGCCCGACGGCACCCCGGTGAAGGGCCTCAACCCGCGCAACCAGTGGGTGCGGATCGGCGCCCCCGTGGAGGGCGGCGAGGAGGTGCGCCTGCACGTGGAGGCCGCGTCCAACCCGGTCGTCTTCGGCCCCCGCCCCTTCGTGCCCACCCCGCTCGGCGACAAGGACACGGCGGGCGACGAGCCGCAGTACACGCTCGCCCGCATGGACCTGGCCGTCCTCGACGAGACGGTGTGGAATCTCGTGCTCGACCTGGAGGTGCTCGGCGAGCTGATGGCCGAGCTGCCCGTGGAGTCGCCGCGGCGCTGGGACATCCTGCGCGCCGTGGACAGGGCTCTGGACGCCATCGACCTCCAGGACGTGAACGGCACGGCGGAACGGGCCCGTGCGCGCCTCACCGAGGTGCTGTCCGCCCCCGCCGTCGCCTCCGCGCACCGCATCAGCGCCGTCGGCCACGCGCACATCGACTCGGCGTGGCTGTGGCCGCTGCGCGAGACCGTGCGCAAGGTCGCCCGCACCGTCTCCAACATGACCGCCCTCCTGGAGGACGAGCCGGACTTCGTCTTCGCCATGTCGCAGGCCCAGCAGTGGGCGTGGGTGCGCGACCACCGGCCCGAGGTGTGGGCGCGGGTGAAGAAGGCCGTCGCGGACGGGCGGTTCGTGCCGGCCGGCGGCATGTGGGTGGAGTCCGACACCAACATGCCCGGCTCGGAGGCGATGGCCCGGCAGTTCGTGCACGGCAAGCGGTTCTTCCTCGACGAGTTCGGCGTCGAGAACGACGAGGCGTGGCTCCCGGACACCTTCGGCTTCGCCGCCGGACTGCCGCAGATCATCAAGGCGGCCGGCGCCAGGTACCTGCTGACGCAGAAGATCAGCTGGTCACGGACGAACGCGTTCCCGCACCACACCTTCCGCTGGGAGGGCATCGACGGCACCCGGATCTTCACGCACTTCCCGCCCGTCGACACCTACAACTGCTCCATGAAGGGCAGCGAGATCGCCCACGCGGCGCGGAACTTCAAGGACAAGGGGGTCGCCCGGCACTCCCTCGCCCCCACCGGCTGGGGCGACGGAGGCGGCGGCACCACCCGCGAGATGATCGCCAGGGCCGCCCGGCTTCGCGACCTCGAGGGCTCGGCGACGGTCGAGTGGGAGACCCCGCACGCCTTCTTCGAGAAGGCCGAGGCGGAGAACCCCCGGCCGCCCGTCTGGGCCGGCGAGCTCTACCTCGAACTCCACCGCGCCACCCTCACCAGCCAGGCGAGGACCAAGCAGGGCAACCGGCGCAGCGAACACCTCCTGCGCGAGGCCGAGCTGTGGGCGGCCACGGCCGCCGTGCGCGCCGGCTTCCCCTACCCGTACGAGGACCTGGACCGCATCTGGAAGACGGTGCTGCTGCACCAGTTCCACGACATCCTGCCCGGCTCCTCCATCGCCTGGGTGCACCGCGAGGCACGCGCGACCTACGACCGCGTCGCCGCGGAGCTGAACGGGATCGTCGACGCCGCCCAGCGCGCGCTCGCGGGCGAGGGCGACACCCCGCTCCTCTTCAACTCCGCCCCGCACACCCGCGCCGGCGTCCCGGCGGGCGCCGCCGCCACGCCCGCCGTCGAGGGCGGCACCGGCCTCACGCCCCGCCCCGGCGGCGGGCACGTCATGGACAACGGTCTGCTGCGCGTGGAGATCGACGCGCGCGGCCTGGTCGTGTCGGCGTACGACATCGCCGCCGACCGCGAGACCATCGCCCCGGGCGGGGCGGGCAACCTGCTCCAGCTCCACCAGGACCTCCCCAACATGTGGGACGCCTGGGACGTCGACGAGTTCTACCGCAACACGGTCACCGACCTCACCGACGCCGACGAGGTCGTCCCCGGCGACGACGGCGCCTCGGTGCGGATCGTCCGCTCCTTCGGTTCCTCCCGCGTCACCCAGGTGCTGAGGCTGGCACCGGGGGAGCGGCGGCTGGACGTGGACACCGAGGTCGACTGGCACGAGACGGAGAAGTTCCTCAAGCTCGCCTTCCCCCTCGACGTGCACGCCGGACGGTACGCGTCGGAGACCCAGTTCGGGCACTTCCACCGGCCCACCCACACCAACACCAGCTGGGAGGCCGCCAAGTTCGAGGCCTGCAACCACCGCTTCGTCCACCTGGAGGAACCCGGCTGGGGCGTCGCCGTGGTCAACGACTCGACGTACGGGCACGACGTCACCCGGACCGTCCGCACCGACGGCGACGACGGCACGACCACCACGGTCCGCGTGTCCCTGCTGCGCGCCCCGCGCTTCCCGGACCCCGGGACCGACCAGGGCGTGCACCGCTTCCGGCACGCGCTGGTGCCGGGC
This sequence comes from Streptomyces sp. 63XJN7_1_ISO-PGPR-S23-121, assembly GCF_056173025.1. NCBI lineage: Bacteria > Bacillati > Actinomycetota > Actinomycetes > Kitasatosporales > Streptomycetaceae > Streptomyces > Streptomyces sp. 63XJN7_1_ISO-PGPR-S23-121. The sequence goes on from NZ_CM149653.1 coordinate 3,116,913, forward strand.
GCGGGCATCGGCGACGCCGTGCGCGAGGGCTGGCGGATCAACCTTCCGGAGCGGCGGGTCACCGGCGCCCGGGAGGTCGCGCCGCTGGTGACCGTGGACCGGGACGCCGTCGTGGTGACCGCCGTCAAGCTCGCCGACGACGGCAGCGGAGACCTGGTCGTCCGTTTCCACGAGGCCCACGGTGGCCGGGCCCGCGCCACGCTCACCACCGGGTTCGCGGCCACGGACGTCCAGGTGACCGACCTGCTGGAACGCCCGCTCGCGGACGCGGAGACACCCCGGTCGGACGGCGGCCGGATCGCCGTACGGCTGCGGCCGTTCCAGCTGATGACCCTGCGGCTGAAGCGCGCCTGACGGCACCGGCGCTCACACCAGCCGGGTCGGCGGCAGGAACTCCCGGACGTACGTCCGCTCCCACCAGGCGCCCGTCTCCCGCAGCTCGCGCCAGGTCGTGTACCGGTAGCGGAACAGGCGCGCCCGGACGAAGCGGGGCGGCGCGCCGGGCGGGAACGGGGAGCGGCGCAGCAGTCTCAGCGTGGCCCGGTCGTCCTCCAGCAGCCGTTCCACGAAGGCGCCGAACCACGGTCCGGCGTACGACGGCGACAGCGCGGCGAACCACATCAGCCAGTCCAGCCGCAGATGGTAGGGCGCGAACTGGCGCGGCCGGCGCCGCGGGTCCCCGGGCTTGCCCCGGAACTCGTACTCCCGCCAGTCCGAGTCCTCGCGCGCCACCTCGTCGGCGGTCCCCTCGATCACGACCTCGTAGCGGACCCGGCTGACGCTGCCGAACGCGCCGTAGGTGTTGACCAGGTGCAGCGGGTCGAAGGACCGGTTCATCACCTGCCGGCGGGAGATCATGTTGAGGACGGGCCGGTGGCTGAGGAAGAGCAGGAGCGCCGCCACCGCGAGGACCACGACCACGTACCACAGCGGAGCGCCGGGCACGGACGGCGGACGGGCCGGGAACCGGATCGCCGACAGGGCCAGCACGATGGTGATCCAGTTCAGCCAGGCGAAGTTGCCCGACAGCACCAGCCAGAGCTGGGTGACGATCATGAGCGCCGCGGCGGCGGTCGCGACGGGCTGCGGTGTGAACAGCAGGAAGGGCACCACCAGCTGCGTGACGTGGTTCGCGGCCACCTCCACGCGGTGCGCCGGCGGGGGCAGGTGGTGGAAGTACCAGCTCAGCGGGCCCGGCATCGGCTGGGTCTCGTGGTGGTGATCCAGGCAGGTGAGCTTCCGCCAGCACTCGTCGCCGCGCATCTTGATCAGTCCCGCCCCGAACTCGACGCGGAAGAGCAGCCAGCGCAGCAGGAACAGGACCACGATCGGCGGGGCCACCTCCTCGTTGCCGAGGAAGACGGCGAGGAACCCCGTCTCCAGCAGCAGGGACTCCCAGCCGAACGAGTACCAGGTCTGTCCGACGTTGACGACCGACAGGTACAGCGCCCAGGGCACCAGCCACAGCAGCATGGCCCCCCACAGCGGCAGTAACGAGTCCAGTCCCGCCACCAGTGCCGCCGACACCGCGCAGCCCGCCCAGACACAGCCCGCGAAGAAGCGGTCCGAGTAGCGCAGCTGGAACAGGCTCGGCGCCCGTTCGAACGGCACCCGCTCGACGAACCGGGGCACCGGCAGCATGCCGCGTTCTCCGATCAGCGCGCGGAACTGAAGGGCCGCCGTCACGAAGGCGACCAGGTACATGACGGCCAGGGCCCGCTGGAAGACCAGCCGGGTCAGCCAGTAGTCGGGTGCGGTGAACCACTCCACGGGCGGGCTCCTCTCGTGCCACGCCCCGGGTACCCCGGCCGCCCGGCGTCCCGGCAGCGGATGAGGAGTCGAATAATCGGGCAAATGCTGGCAAGGTGGGGCGCATGGTTGATCGGGGAGCGAGCGCCCTGGCACTCCCGGACGACTGGCCCGCCCACCCGGAGCCGATCCTGGCGCTGAACCGCATGGGGAGCTTCGACTGGGACCTGGACGCCGGGTTGCTGCACATGGACGCCCAGGCGCACGAGGTGTTCGACCTGCGCCAGGACGAGTTCGACGGCCGCCCCGAATCCCTGGAGGTCCGGGTCCCGACGGCCGAGGGCCACCGCCTGGACACCCTGGTCGCCCAGGCGATGAAGGACGGCAGCGAGAACTACGGCACCTACTTCCGCATGCGCTGCCGTGACGGCAGCCTGCGCTGGGCCCACACCCAGGGCTACATCCGGCGCGACGGGACCGGCCGGCCCCGCCGCATCATCGGCATCGTGCGCGACGCCACGCAGGAACTCGGCGACATCGAGGCCCGCCGCGAGCAGGCCGCCCAGGACGAGGCCCGCCGGCAGCAGACCAACGTCGTGCAGCTCGCCACGGCCGCCCTCGCGCACGCCCGCACCGTGGACGACGTGATCGGCACCCTCAAGGACACCCAGGGCCTCACCCACCTGGGCGCCACCAGCGTCGTCATGGGCCTGGTGGAGGCCGACCGCATCCTGCTGGTCGCCGAGGGGCCCGACGGCAGTTTCGTCCACGGCACCCGGGTCACCGGCGTCGACGAGGCCTACCCGATGAGCGAGGCCGTCCGCACGCTCAGCCCGCGCTTCATCGAGTCGCCCCAGGAGTTCGCGGAACGCTATCCGATCCTGTGGCCGCACCTCACCGGTCTGCACATCACCGCGGCGGCCTATCTGCCGCTGATCGCCCAGGCAAGGCCCATCGGCGCCCTCGGCCTGCTGTACAGCGACCGGCAGGGGTTCTCGCCCGAGGACCGCAACGTGCTCGTAGCCCTCGGCAGCAGCATCGCGCAGAGCCTCCAGCGGGCCATGCTCTACGAGCAGGAGATGGACCTCGCCGAGGGCCTTCAGCAGGCCATGCTGCCGCGCACCATTCCCGACGTCCCCGGCTGCGACGTCGCCGTCCGCTACCGGGCCGCCAGCTTCGGCGGCTCCCTGGGCCGTGACATCGGCGGCGACTGGTACGACCTGATCCCGCTGCCCCGCGGACGCGTCGGTGCCGTGATCGGCGACGTCCAGGGCCACGACACGCACGCCGCCGCCGTCATGGGCCAGCTGCGCATCGTGCTGCGCGCCTACGCCGCCGAGGGTCACCCGCCGGCCACCGTGATGGCGCGGGCCTCGGTCTTCCTCCACGAGCTCGACACCGACCGCTTCGCGACCTGCCTGTACGCGGAGGCCGACCCGGCCACCGGAGTGGTCCAGGTGGTCCGCGCCGGGCACCTCGACCCGCTGCTGCGGCACGCCGACGGCAGCTGCCGCCGCGTCCCCGTGGAGGGCGGGCTGCCGCTCGGCCTGTCCGCCGAGTTCGGGCCCCTCGCCTACCCGGTCGGCACCGTCGAGCTGGATCCGGGCAACGCCCTGCTGCTGTGCACCGACGGGCTGGTCGAGGAGCCCGGCGCCGACCTCGACGACGGGATGCGGGCCCTCGCGGAGCTGGTCGCCTCCGGCCCGCAGAACGTGGGCAGGCTCGCCGACCGGCTGATCGAGGCGGCCGAGCAGCGCCGCGGCGACGACGACATGGCCCTGCTCGTGCTGCGCCGCCGCGCCCCGGACACGCCCCGGATCGGCGGCCGGGTCCGCCGCTACGTCGCCCCGGGCGACCCCGAGGCCCTCGCCGGGGCCCGGCACGCGATCCGCGCCGCGGTGCGCGGCTGGGGCGACGAGGACCACGCCGACGCGATCGAGCTGGTCGCCGACGAGCTGCTGACCAACTCCCTCATGCACACCGAGGGCTCCGCCATCGTCACCCTGCGCTTCCTCTCCGGCACCGACCGCCGGCTGCGGGTCGAGGTCGAGGACACCTCCAGCGCCCTGCCGCGCCGCCGCGACGCCGGGGACTCCGGGGTCTCCGGACGGGGACTGTGCCTGGTCGACACCCTCGCGGACGCGTGGGGCGTCGAGGCGCGCGGCAGCGGCAAGTGCGTGTGGTCGGAGTTCGTGATGCCGCACGCCTGAGACCGCACGCCTCAGACCGCACCGTCGAGGGCGCGTGCCGTGGTCCGGCGCCGCCGGCCGGCGGTGGCACCCTGGATCCATGCCCGAACTGCCCGAGGTCGAGGCGCTCAGGGACTTCCTGACCGAGCATCTCGACGGCCGCGAGATCGTCCGGGTGCTGCCCGTCGCGATCAGCGTCCTGAAGACGTACGACCCCCCGCCCACCGTCCTGGAGGGCCGCCGGGTGACCGCCGTGCACCGCTACGGCAAGTTCCTCGACGTCGAGACCGCCGGGAACCTCCATCTGGTGACCCATCTGGCCCGCGCCGGCTGGCTGCACTGGAAGGACGGCCTCCCCGACGGCATGCCCCGGCCCGGCAAGGGCCCTCTCGCCCTGCGCGTCGCGCTGGACACCGGCGCGGGCTTCGACCTGACCGAGGCGGGCACGCAGAAGCGACTCGCCGTGTACGTCGTGTCCGACCCGCAGGAGGTGCCGGGCGTGGCCAGGCTCGGCCCGGACCCGCTCGCCGACGACTTCACCGAGGCGCGTCTCGCCGCGCTCCTCGCCGGCGAGCGGCGGCAGCTCAAGGGCGCCCTGCGCGACCAGGGTCTGATCGCGGGCGTGGGCAACGCCTACAGCGACGAGATCCTGCACGCCGCGAGGATGTCCCCCTTCAAACCGACCGCCTCGCTCACCGACGAGGAGACCGCACGGCTGTACAGGGCGCTGCGCACCACGCTGACCGAGGCGGTCGAACGCTCCCGGGGGCTGGCGGCCGGCCGGCTCAAGGCCGAGAAGAAGAGCGGTCTGCGCGTGCACGGCCGTACCGGCGAGCCCTGCCCGGTCTGCGGCGACACCATCCGCGAGGTGTCCTTCAGCGACTCCTCCCTCCAGTACTGCCCGACCTGCCAGACCGGCGGCAAGCCGCTGGCCGACCGGAGACTGTCGCGGCTGCTGAAGTGACGGACCCGGCACGTCCTGACCGCTCACCCGACGGGGAGGGTCACCAGGCGCTCCCCGTCCATGGTCCGCACCTCGTAGCGGGCGGTCTGGCCGGGGCGCAGCGCCGCGCCGCCGCGCAGGGTGCTGGGCCGGGCGTCGTGGTCAGGGACGCTCCAGGTGGTGACCGTCTCCTCGGCTCCGTCACGGCCGACGGCGACGAGCCGGCACGAGCGCGGGCCCGCCCCGTCCTTGACCTCGAGCTCCACGTCGCTGCCCCAGGCCTCGTCCTCGGCCGTGACCCGCGCCCACACCCCCGTCCGCTCGTCGGTCGCGGTGACCCGGACACCCGGGGCGTCCTGCTGGGCCTGAAGCGCGAGGGCGGGGCCGGCCACGGCGCACACCACGGCGGCGGCCACCGCGTACAGCCGCCGCCGGCGGCCGGCCCGGTGGTGCGCCGCCACCCGCGACAGCAGGCGGTCCAGCAGCTTCGGCCCGGGCCGGGTCAGGGGGTGGACGAGGCGCGGCGTCGCCCCCCGGTACAGCATCAACTGGCGGGCGGTGGGACCGAACTCCGTCACCTGCGCCGTGCAGCGGGGGCATTCCATGAGGTGGTCCTCGAAGCGGAACGCGTCCGCCTCGTCCAGCACGCCGAGCGCGTAGGCGCCGGCGTCGCGATGCCTCTCCAGGGACCTCATGCCGAATCCTCGTGCCGTCGGGTGCGGGTGGGGGTTGCTCCGTGCCCCCACCGGTACGCATCGGACAGCCGAATCACTCAAGCCACGCACGGAATCGCCACCAGGGGTTCGGAGCGGCCGAGCCCGTGGATTGGTCCGTGCGCGAAGAAGTCGCGGAGGCGGTCAGAAGAGGTGGATGGCGAGGTGGCCGAGGGGCAGCCCCAGCTGCCAGGCCGGGGTCCACACCTTCGGGCCCTCGTCCTCCCCGCCGCCCGGGGCGCCGCCGGGCACCGCGTTCAGGTCCGGGGCGAGCAGTTCGGTCTCCTCGAGCCAGCGCCAGGCCGCCCGGGCCAGTTCCAGGTCCGGCGAGTGCCTGCCGGCGGTGTCGGCCGTGACCTCGGCCAGCCGCTCCCGCACCCACGTCTGCCACGGCTGGTCGTAGGCCGTCAGGGACAGCCACGTCTCCAGGTGGGTGACGACACGGATGCCGCTGAGCTCGTTCTCGGTGTCGGAGAGGAAGACGGTCAGCGCCAGCGCGTCGCGTCCGGCGCGGAACTCGAAGGACGTCGGCGGCATCAGGTCGCCGGTCCGCAGCAACTCGTCGGCGATGTACTCGGCGTAGAGCCACGCCATCGGGACGGTCAGTTCGCCTCCGCCGGTGCCGTCCGTGCTCTCCTGCCCTCTGTGCGGCATCCCTTCCTGCCTTCCTCCGGTGCGTACGCGTCGCCCGGCCCGGGTCATGGGCCCCCGTCCGGAACACGGATGAGGACAGCCGATTACTCAACCGGGGTACACGGCAAGGCGCTTTACGGAGACTTGACCCAAGGGTCGGTTTCACCGCAGGTCGGCGGCGTATCCCGGTAGCACCCTGCGAAGGGCGCGCAGCGCGTAGTAAGCGCGCGACTTCACGGTACCGGGCGGGATGCCGAGGGCCGTCGCGGCTTCCGCCACACTCGCCCCCTGGAAGTACACGAGCACCAGGACGTCACGGTGCTCCGGCGTGAGTGTCTTCACAGCCTCCCGCACGTCGAGGGCGGCGGCGGCCCGTTCGGCATGGTCGGCGCAGACCGGAGCGTTCTCCAGCACCGCGTCGCCGACCTCGGCCGGCCTCGCCTGGCGGGCCCGGCGTGCGTCGATCGCCAGCCGCCGGGCCACGGTGAGCAGCCAGGGCCGCACCGAGTCGAAGGCGTCGGCGCGCAGCGCCTCGGGGTGCTGCCAGGCGCGCACCAGGGTCTCCTGCACGAGGTCCTCGGCGCGCTGGCGGTCGCCGTCGCTGAGCCGCAGCAGCAGGGCGAAGAGCGGCCGGCCGTGCTCGCGCTGCAGTGCGGCGAGCTCGTGCTCGGCGGTCGTCGCGTCGGGGAGGGTGATTCCGGCCGTCATGGCCGTATGGCATCGCAGGGCCCCGTGCGGGGACAGGGCGCGCGCACGGGTCTGCGACGGACGGTCGATCGCGTCGGTGAACGGTCCGACGAACGGTCGGCGGCCCTCCTTCCGTGCGCACCGGACGGGCTAATGAGCGTGTCGGAGCCCTCTGTGACCGTGTCGATCTCTTTACCTGTTTGTGTGTAAATGTGATTTTTCTTCGTGCATGCGACCCCAGCGGAGTGAACGGATGATCACACGCAGTCGGCAGGTGGCACTGGCCCTGACCGTCCTCCTCACCGCGGGCGCGGCCTGTCAGGCCCGCGACCGCGAGCCGCCGTCGCGGCCGGCCCCCGCCCCGTCCGCCGCCCCCGCCGGAGCCTTCACGCTCGTCGCCTCCGGCGACGTCCTGCCGCACGACTCGATCAACGAGCGGGCGCGCTTCGACGCGGGCGGCACCGGCTACGACTTCCGCCCCATGCTGGCCGGCGCGAAGCCCGTCGTGGCGCGCGCCGATCTCGCCCTGTGCCACATGGAGACGGTGTACGGGGCGAACGGCGACTACAGCGGCTACCCCCTCTTCAAGTCCCCGCCCGAGGTCGCCGCGGCCCTCGCCGCCACCGGCTACGACGGCTGCTCCACCGCCTCCAACCACACCTTCGACGCCGGTGCGGACGGCATCCGCCACACCCTCGACGCCCTCGACCGCGCCGGAGTGCGGCACGCCGGCTCCGCCCGGACCGAGGGCGAGGCGCGCACCACGACGATCCTGCGCGCGGGCGCGGCCCGGGTCGCCCACCTCGCCTACACGTTCGACACCAACGGCCGCCCGGCGCCGCAGGGGCAGCCGTGGGCGGTCCAGCTGATCGACGAGGACCGGATCGTCACGGACGCGCGGGCCGCCCGGCAGGCCGGCGCCGACGTCGTCGTGGTGTCCCTGCACTGGGGCACCGAGTGGCAGGACGAACCCGACGACGAGCAGCTGGCCCTGGCCGACAGCCTGACCGCCGCGCGCAGCGGCGACCGCCCCGCCGTCGACCTGATCCTCGGCACCCACGCCCATGTCCCGCAGGCGTACGAGAAGGTCAACGGCACCTGGGTGGTCTACGGGATGGGCGACCAGATCGCCGGCGAGATGATCAACGACGAGGGTGAGCGCGATCCGCGCGGCAACCAGTCGAGCATCGGCCGCTTCACCTTCGCCCCGCCCGCCCGTCCCGGGGAGCGGTGGCGGGTGACGAAGGCCGAGTTCGTCCCGCAGCTCTTCGACCCCGCCGCCGGCCGGATCGTGGACCTCGGCCGCCTGGAGAAGGACCCCGAGGCGCGCGCCGTGCGCGACCGGATCCGGGACGTGGTGCTCAGCCGCGGCGCCGCCGAGGACGGGCTGGTGATGGGGGAGTAGCGCCGTCCGGCCGTCCTCCCGGGCTCACCCGACGTCGACGTGGTCGAGGGCGTGCAGCATCTCGCCGAGCACGCGCAGGCAGGCCGTCACGTCGGCCGCCGTGAGCGCGCCGCCGACCTCGCGGAGCACGGCGTGCTCGTGGCCGAGGACCTCGGTGACCGTGCTCCGGCCCGTGTCGGTGAGCCGGATCAGCGACGACCGCCGGTGGGCGGGGTTCGGGACGCTCTCCACCAGGCCGCGGGCCGCCGCGTCGTTCACCATGCGCTGCACGAACTGACGGCTGATCGCCTGCGCCCGGCCCATCTGCGGCACGGTCATCGGACCTCCCCGGTGCAGCAGGGTCAGCACGGCACGGACCCCGACGGACACGCCGTCGCGGGCCAGGCCCTGCTCGACGCTGCGCTGGGTGCGCCGGTAGAGGGGGCCGACCAGGTCGTACACCTCGGCCAGACGGTGGCCGAGTTCGTCCGGAAGGAGGGGAGCGGTGGTGTCGTCCATCCCCTCATCATGACACCCAGGTTGCCAAATCTCCGACAGAATGACACCTTGGTTGTCATGAATGCTCCCTCGGATCTGCGCTTCCTCACCTCCACCGACGGCGACCTCGCCTACCGCGACACCGGCACGGGCGACCCGGTCGTCCTGCTGCACTCGGGCTTCGCCGACCACCGGGTCTTCGACGCCCAGGTACCGGCCCTGGCCGCCACCCACCGCGTGATCGCGCCCGACATCCGCGGCCACGGCTCCTCGGCCAACGCCACCGAGCCGTTCCGCTGGGCCGACGACCTCGCCGTCCTGCTGCGCCACCTCGACGCCGGCCCCGCGGTCCTCGTCGGCGTCTCGATGGGCGGCGCCATCGCCACCGACACCGCGCTGGAGTACCCCGAGCTGGTCCGCGCGGCCGTCGTGTGCGGCGCGGCCACCAGCGAGTTCGAGTACACCGACCCCTGGGCCCGCGCGGTGCAGGCCGAGCAGGGCAGGGCCCTGGCCGCCGGGGACCTCGAGGGCTGGCTCACGGCCTTCCTGCGCTTCGTGCCCGGCGAGCACCGCACCGTCGAGGACGTCGACCCGGACATCCTGCGCCGGGTGCGGGAGATGGCCGTCGGCACCCTCTCGAAGCACACGCCGGGCGAGAGGAACCACCACGTGCCCATGACCGACCCCTGGGCCCGTGTCCCGAAGATCGACGTCCCGGTCCTCACCGTCAACGGCGCCCTCGACGCCCCGGACCTGATCGCGGAGGCGGAACGACTCGCCCGTACCGTCCGGGACGGCCGTTCCGTGACCATGGAGGGCACCGCGCACTACCCGAACATGGAGCGGCCCGAGGAGTTCAACCGGATCCTGCTCGACTTCCTGCGCGGCCTCTAGTCTTTTGAGTCAGGAATTCTGTTCAGATAGTTGGCGAGGCGTTCGAGGATCTCGTCTGCGGTCTTCGTCCAGACGTAGGGCTTGGGATCGGTGTTCCATGCGGCGATCCAGGTCCGGATGTCCTTCTCAAGCGCCTGAACGCTTCTGTGGACGCCTCGTCGTATCTGCTTGTTGGTCAGCTCGGCGAACCACCGCTCGACCAGGTTGAGCCAGGACGAGCCGGTGGGTGTGAAGTGCAGGTGGAAGCGGGGGTGGGCCAGCAGCCAGGTCTTGATGGCTGGGGTCTTGTGGGTGGCGTAGTTGTCCAGCACCAGGTGGACGTCCAGGTCCGCCGGTATCTCCCGGTCGAGTTTGATCAGGAACTTCTTGAACTCCTCGGCACGGTGTCGGCGGTGCAGGGAGCCGATCACCTTACCCGTGGCGACCTCCAGGGCGGCGAACAGGGTGGTGGTGCCGGCGCGCACGTAGTCGTGGGTGATCCGCTGCGGGACGCCGGGCATCATCGGCAGCACCGGCTGGGACCGGTCCAGGGCCTGGATCTGTGACTTCTCGTCGACACAGAACACCAGAGCGCGTTCGGGCGGGTCCAGATAGAGGCCGACGACGTCGTGGACCTTGTCGATGAAGTACGGGTCCGTGGACAGCTTGAACGTCTCGGTGCGGTGCGGCTGCAGGCCGAAAGCCCGCCAGATCCGCGACACGGTCGACTGCGACAGGCCCATCTCCGTGGCCATGGCCCGCGTCGACCAGTGCGTGGCGTTCTTCGGCGTCGACTCCAGCGTCCGCTTCACCACCGCCGCGACCTGCTCGTCGGTGACCGTCCTCGGGCCGCCCGGGCGCGGCATGTCACCCAGTCCGGCGATCCGGTGCTCGACGAACCGCTTCCGCCAGCGGCCCACCGCATGCGGTGTCGAACCGAGTTGGGCGGCCACGTCCTTGTTCGACGCGCCGGTCGCGCAGGCCAGGATGATCCGGCACCGCAAAGCCCACGCCTGCGGAGTGGAGCGGCGCCGCACCCATACCTCCAGCGCAGCCCGCTCCTCATCCGTCAGGACCAACTCGGCCTTCGGCCGCCCAGTACGTGCCACCAGGCAACCCTACACATCTGGATAGAATTCCTGACTCAGAAGACTAGCGGCCCGCCAGCTCCGACTTCCGGTAGGAGTAGCTGAAGTAGATCACCAGGCCGATCACGAACCAGACGGCGAAGCGCACCCAGGTCTGCCACTGCAGGAACGTGATCAGCCAGATCGAGAAGACGATGCCCAGCGCCGGCACGAAAGGCATCCACGGCGTACGGAAGGTGCGCGGCAGGTCCGGCTGCCGGTAGCGCAGCACGATCACCGCCGCGCACACGACCACGAACGCCAGCAGGATGCCGATGTTGGTCAGCTCCGCCGCCTCGCCGATCGGCAGGAAGCCGGCGATCAGGGCGGACGCGACCCCGACGATCCAGGTGACCCGGGTCGGCACGTGCCGCGTCGGGTGCGTCTTGGCGAACCACTTGGGCAGCAGCCCGTCCCGGCTCATGCTGAACCACACGCGGGTGACGCCCAGCATGAAGGTGAACATCACGGTGAGGATGCCGATGATCGCGCCCACCGCGATGACGTCGGCCAGACCGCTGAGCCCCACCGACTTGAAGGCCGTCGAGAAGCCGCTCTCGGGGTCGATCTCCTTGTAGTCCTGCATGCCGGTCAGCACCAGACAGGCCGCCACGTACAGCACCATCGAGATGATCAGCGAATAGATGATCGCCTTCGGCATGTGCCGCTGGGCGTCCTTGGACTCCTCGGCCGCCGTCGACATGGCGTCGTAGCCGAAGACCGCGAAGAACACCGTCGCCGCACCCGTGAAGGCACCGCCGACCCCGAACGGGAAGAACGGCTGGTAGTTCGAGGTGCTGATGTGGAAGAAGCCGACGCCGATCACCAGCAGCACCACCAGCACCTTCAGTACGACCACCACCATCTCGAAGCGGGCCGCGTTCCTGATGCCGAGCGTCAGCAGATAGGCGATCAGCAGGCACAGCACCGACGCGAACAGGTCGACCCGGTGCCCGTCGCCGGTGCCCGGCGCGCCGAGCATCCAGTTCGGCAGGTCGGCTCCCATCTCACCGATCAGGAAGCTGAAGTAGCCGGAGATGCCGATGGCGACCACCGCCACGATCGCCGTGTACTCCAGCAGCAGGTCCCAGCCGATGAACCAGCCGACCAGCTCACCCAGCACCGCGTAGCCGTAGGTGTAGGCCGATCCGGCCTTCGGGATCAGGCCGGCGAACTCCGCGTAGGACAGTGCCGCCGCCGCGCTCGCGACACCGGCGATGAGGAAGGAGATCAGGACCGCCGGACCCGCGGTGCCGTTGGCCACCGTGCCTGCCAGGGTGAAGATGCCGGCACCGATGATGCCGCCCACGCCGATGGCCGTCAGCTGCCACAACCCCAGCGACCGCACCAGGCCGGCACCCTGCCCGGCCTCCGTGTCCTCGATGTGCTCGATGGGTTTGCGGCGGAGAACGCCTTCACCCATGCGGAATCCGGCCATGCGCCCCACCTCTTCGTGATCGGCAAACGGCTGACGGTGGATCATGATGACTCACTCGCGTCCCCGACGGAAGGCATGACGCACGCACCGGACCGGCCGATGTCACGGCACCACGGTCACCGGCCAGCGCCCCGCCTTCACCAGCCGCACCGCGACCGAACCGACGATCCGGTGCCCGGCCTGCTCGGACGCACCCACGACCACGGCGTCCGCGCGCAGCTCGTCGGCCGCCTTCACCAGGCCGTTGTAGGGGTCGCCGCGGAAGGTGTGGAACTCCCAGCGCACGTCGAATATCCCCTTGGACCGCTCGGCCGCCTCCCGGATCTGGGCCACCAGGCCCTCGGCGATCTCGTCGGTCGTGTCCGCCACCGGTGCGCCGAGCGCCGCGCCGGCCGCCAGCACCGGCTGCACGTACACCACGGCGAGCAGCGCGCCCTGCCGCCGGGCCAGACCACCGGCGTAGGCCGCCGCGCGCAGCGAGGAGTCGGAGCCGTCCACCCCGGCCACGATGACCTTCGGCCCGTCCGTGCCCCGTTCGAACTGATGGGAGTGCTGTTGCGTCACGCGGCGAGGCTATCGGACCCCCCGGACCCGCCCGGCCCCGGCCGTTCGCCTCGCGCCGGCCGCGGGGCGGACGGCACCGGGGAGCGGTCCCACTGGGCCGGCCGGGTGGTTCCGTGCCGCCGCACCGGTGTCGTTCGCGGGCGTCGGCCGCCGTCCGGGCGAGTCATGAGTCATGAAGAAGGATCAGTTGCTCACGCGGCGCCGTGCCCTGCTCGCCGGCGTCGCGGCGGCCGGAGCGGCCGGCACCGCCGGCGTGCTGGCGGTGGGCGGGGACCACGGCCCCGGCCGGGTGGCCGCCCCCGCCCCGGGCCCCCCGGCGCGGCGCCCGCTCCTGCCCTCCGCCTATCGCCTCCAGCCCCTGACCGGATACGGCACGCCCGAGGGCGGGCCCGACCGGCCCCCGGTACGCAGCGAGCCGATCCTGCGCATGTCCGGACGGGGCCGCACGATGATGCTCACCTTCGACGACGGACCCGACCCCCGCTACACCCCCGGCATCCTGGACACGCTGGCCGAGTACGACGTGCGCGCGACGTTCTTCGTGTGCGGGGAGATGGCCGACTACAACAAGGGCCTGCTGTCCCGGATGGCCGACGAGGGGCACGTGGTCGGCAACCACACCTGGTCCCACCCCCTGCTGACCAAGCTCACGCGGCGCCGTATCCGCTCCGAGATGGAACGCACCAGCGAGATCGTCGAGAAGGCCTACGGCGAGGCGCCCCGCTGGTTCCGCGCGCCGTACGGGGCGTGGAACCGCGCCGCCTTCCAGCTCGGCGCCGAACTCGGCATGGAACCCCTCGCCTGGACCGTCGACACCCTCGACTGGACCACCCCCGGCACCGCCACCATCATCGACCGGGTCGAGGGCGGCGCCGCCCCCGGCGTCGTGGTGCTCTCGCACGACGCCGGCGGCAACCGCTCGCAGAGCGTGCGCGCCCTGCGGACCTATCTGCCGCGGTTGCTGGACTCCGGCTACCACCTCACCGTCCCCCGGCGGCAGCACGTGTGACGCGCGCCGAGCCCGCCCGGCCGGGTCCGCTCAGCGGACCTGGACCAGGCGGGCGAAGGCGACGACGTTCCCGTCGTAGCCGTTCTGCTTGGTGAAGCCGCCGCCGCAGGTGATGACCCGCAGCTCGGGGCCGCCCTTGGCGGCGTACACCCGGTCGCCGGGGAAGTCGTCCTTCTCGAACACCTCGACGCCGTAGATCTCGAACACCGCCGTCCTGCCGTCCTGGCGGGACACCTCGACCCTGTTGCCCTTCTTCAGGGCCCCGAGCCCGTAGAAGACGGCGGGGCCCTGTGTGTTGTCGACGTGGCCGACCACCACCGCGGTGCCGTTCTCCCCGGGGGACACCGCGCCGGTGAACCAGCCGGCCAGGTTCGGGTCCTCCGGCGGCGGCGCGCCGACCCAGCCGTCCGCGTCCAGGCCGACCGGCATGATCGGCGCGTCGACCTGGATGGCGGGGATCACGACCCGGTCGGGGACCGCGTACGCCAGCGGCGCGAGTCCCGCGACGGCGTTCTCCCCTCCGGCGACACGCGTGTCCGACGCGGCCGCCGAGGCGGGCTGCGGCGGGCCCACGTCGAACTCCCCCGAACCGTTGCGGATGAGCGCGAGCCCGGTCAGCAGAACCAGCGCTATCACGCCCCAGGGAGCGCGCTTCCTCCTCCGCTCCTCCTCGGCCAGTTCCTCGGACCCGTGCATTCGCCTTCCCCTCTCGACCCGGCCGTCGCCGTGTCCGTCGCGCATACGAGCACGCTAAGCGCGGCGCGTCCCGGCGGCGACGGGGCGCATGCGAACGGGTGGCGCGCGCACCCGGCGGTGAGCCATCCGGGACACGCCCCGGCGGAAATTTTCTGACGGTCCGTGACCTGCGGTGATACCCGCTCGCCCGGTTCCGGCCCGGCATGCCCGCTCACCAGGACGGACCAGCCCCGAAATGCGGCTGGAAGCACGGCAACTGAGGGTCTTTCCGGGAGGCGCTTTCTCGCCGATCGACCGGGGACGGGTCCCGGGGCGTCTTCCGCGGAGGATCACATGCGCAACTTCCGTGCCCTGGCGGCCGCGGGTGCCGCGGTCGCCGTTCTGGGGCCGGCCGCCCCCACGGCCATCGCCGGCGGCGACCACAACACGCCCAGCAACATCGTCGCGCTGCCCAGCGTCGTCGCCCGCGGCGGTGAGCTGACCGTCACGGTCGACGGCTGCCCGCAGGGCGGGACGATGACCTCGAACGCGTTCGGCCGGGCCCACCTGACGCCGGTGAGGGGAGCCAACGAGACGTCCAGGGGCACCGCCACCATCAGGGACGAGGCGCGGCCCGGGTCCTACGACATCACCGTCAACTGCTCGGGCAGGCCGCTGACCCGGCCCGCGGCCTTCACCGTCATCGGCGGTGTCCGCGGCGGTCTCGGGGGCAGCAGTTCGAACGGGGCCACGCCCACGGACATCGCGATCGGCGGCGGGCTCGTGGCCGCGGCCGTCGCCGGTGGCGGTCTGTTCTGGCTGCGCCGCCGTTCCGAGCGCCGGATCTGACCGCGCCCGAAGCGGGACCGTGCGGGCACCGCCGCAGGGGAGCGGGCCCGCCTTCCGTAGCCCCCGGGACGGCGCACGCCGCACAGGGCTTCGCCCCGGATCCTTCAAGGGATCCGGGGCGAAGCCCTGTGCGCGGGGAGGGGAGGTCAGGCGCTCCCCTCGCCGGAGCGGCGGCGGGACAGGTGGTACGCCGCGCCGACGGAGCCGGCGACGAGGGCGAGACCGAGCCCGATCTCCTTGAGGTCGAAGCCGGCGATGCTGCCGCCCTCGCCGGCGTGCACGCCCTTGGGCGGCACGGTGCCCGGGCGGTGCGAGTGGCCGCCGGCGATGGTCAGGTCGGTGGTCCCCGTCCTCCCGTCGCAGGTGAACGACACCCTGTACACCGCGCCGGGACGGGCGTCCCGGTCGACCTCCGCCTGCGCCGACACGTGCTGGCGCGGGATGACGACCGTGTCGAACACCGGGGACGAGACCGTCACGCGGCCCCGGCAGTCGCCGTCGTTCCGGTCCACCCGCAGGGTGACCTCCCCGCCCGGGGCGACGACGGACGGCCGGACGCTGAAGCCGAACGGCGTGCTGCCGCCGACGGCCGCGCCGGCCGGCACACAGGAAGACAGAGCGGCGACGCCGAGCAGCGCGGCCGAGGCGACGGGTATCGCGCGCATGGTGAATCCTCCGGGTCCCGAGGAGCAGCTGCGGACCTGTTCCGCTCGCGCCGGAAATGCACCTCGATGCCCGAAACGCTAGGAAGCCCGGCCCGGGGGCGCGATCGCAGTCGCGCGAATGGGGCACGTGTGTGGGCCGACCGGGGGACGGTGCCGTGGCGGCCGTGGGACGGTGACGGCGTGTCGACTCGCCGGCGGGCCGCCCCCGGGCACGAGCGACCGGGGGCGGCCCGTGCGGACCGTCAGCCCTCGACGCCCGGGAAGAGGCTCAGGAACGGCTCCGTCGACGCGGCGACCCCGCGGCTGTAGGGCGCGTCGAAGTCCCAGATCAGGAAGAGTAGGAAGGCGATCAGCGCGGAGAACAGCCCGGCCAGGACCAGTTCCCGTGGGGTGCGCCGGATCTGCAGGGCGAAGACCATGCCGATGGTGATGACGGCACCGGCGATGAGCCCGAACCACACCACGCCCGGCATCGTCGCCCCCGTGGAGTCGGCGCGGGCGGTGCGGGCCTGGTCCGCGACGGCCACCTGGTCGACGAGCGGCTGGTAGGCCTGGGCCTCGAAGTCCGACGCGGGCTCGTAGTCGGTGACGTCCGCGCGGACCCGGTCGAGGAGCTCGGTGCCGCGCTCGGTGACCTCGCCGTCGTCGGCCATGGACTTCCACTCGGTGGTGACGACGTGTCCGACATAGGCGTTGACATCCTCCCGGATGCGGTCACGCACCTCGGGGGGATAGACCCGGACGCGCTCGGAGATCTCGTGCAGCGCGACGGCCTCCGCCTGCACGTGGTCCTCGGCCGCGCTGCGCGCCTCCCAGACACCGGCGATGGCCAGGCCCAGGACGATGGCGTACACCACACCGATCCACATCGTCATGTACTCGATGACGTCCGGTGTCTCGGTGATGTCCTCGTCGTCGGACGCCGCGCGGTGCCGCAGGAAGGTCACGACGACCACGACGGCGCAGGCGGCCAGCATCGCGAGGATGAGAACAAGCCATTCCGGCAAGAGAAGCCTCCAGGGGTCAGCGCGCGCGGAGCGCGGCGACGGCTACCACCGCGGGCACCGTGATGAGCAGGACGAAGACGAGCGGTGAGGTGGTCCCGCGCGAGGACCGCTGCTGCACCCGGGCGGTGCGGTACCGCGGGAAGTGCACCGGGGTGAGCGAGGGGCGCGGCGCCGGCGTGGCCGACGGGGCGGGCGCGGGAGGGGCGGGCCGGTCCGGCGTCCGTGGGGGCGCCGGTGCGGGTGTGGGGGCGGGCGTCGGGCGGGCCGGGGCCGGGGCTGGGCGCGGGGGCGGCGGCTCGGGCTTCGGGGCGGGCGGCGGCGGAGGTTTCGGCGCGGGCGTGGGCGGAGGAGTGGGCTTCGGCGTCGGTGGTGGCGGCGGTGGTGGTGTCGGTGTCGGGGTAGGAGTGGGCGGCGGTGTCGGCGGGGGCGTGGGCTCCGGGCACGGCGGGAAGGTGGGCCAGGAGAAGCTCCCGGCGACCGCCACCGCCTCGGTGCCGCCCGGGCCCGTCGACGCCCACGCGCAGGCGTCGGCCCGCGCCGTGCCGACCGGCACGCCGACGAGCGTGAACGTCAGCGTCACCAGGGCCAACACCCGGCCTGCGGCGCCGGATCGGGTCGGTTCAGGTCCTTGCACGACGAGATCATCGGGTTTGGCGCGCGGTGCCACGCGGGAGAACCCGGCGATTGCCCCGAAGGAGGGACATGAGCCGGTCGGCGGTTTGACCGGCCGCCGGCCCGCCGCGCCGGGATGCGTACTCACGTGCGCACTCCGGGGGAGGCGTCCCTCCGCCCGCCGTACCGGGGGCGGGTGGCCGCGAAGAATTCCGCGTCCCGGTTGAACACAACCCGCACCGTCGTGCGTACCCAGTGTCGTGCGGCGGGCCAGCAGGGCGCCGCAACACCGTTGCGATGATCGGGGATTGACCATGAAGACCTCCTGGCGGAGCGCCTCACTCGTGGCGAGCGCTGCGGCGGTGCTGGCACTGACGACGGCGTGCGGCCAGGACGGCGGCAGTGCCGCGGGCAGCCAGAACGTCGGTGCGACGGCCGCTCCCGGTGACGTCAGCAGCATCGGGGCCGGAGCCGGGACCGGCGAGGGTCTCGGTGCGAAGGGAGGGCAGGCCTCCGCGGCTCCGCCCGCCTCCGCCGGCAAGCTGTCCGCCACCGCGAACGCCGAGCTCGGCGAGGTCGTGACCGACGGCGCGGGCCGCACCCTGTACCGGTTCGACGAGGACACCGCCCAGCCGCCGGAGACGACGTGCGAAGCCGACTGCGCGACGGCCTGGCCGCCGGTGGCGGCGGACGACGCCATCGCCGGCGAGGGCATCGACAAGTCGCTGCTCGGCGAGGTCACCCGCGCCGACGGCACCAAGCAGCTCACCATCGGCGGCTGGCCGGCGTACCGCTACGCCAAGGACGCCGTCGGGGAGGTCAAGGGTCAGGGCGTCGGCGGCAAGTGGTACGCGCTCGCCCCCGACGGCAAGAAGGCGAAGGCCGCCGACGCGGCGGGACTGTCCACCCGCAACGATCCCCAACTCGGCGAGATCGTCGTCGACGGGAACGGCATGACCGTCTACCGCTTCATGAAGGACGAGGCGTGGCCGAAGCCGGTCTCCGCGTGCACCGGGGCCTGCCTGGAGAAGTGGCCGGTCGTGGCACCCGTCGAGGCGAACGACACCAAGGGCGTCGTCAAGAAGGGCCTGATGAGCTTCACCCGGCCCGACGGCGCCGCGCAGCAGACGGTCGACTGCTGGCCGATCTACACCTTCGCGGGGGACAAGAAGGCCGGCGACACCAACGGCCAGGGCGTCGGCGGCACCTGGTACGCCGTCGCACCCGACGGGAAGCCGGTCGGCGCGCCGAAGAAGTGACGGCACCTCCCCGGGGCCGTCCCCTCCGCCCGTACTCGGAGGGGACGGCCCCATTCGCGCGCTTTGGCGTGCCTTGGCGCCCGGCACGTGCCGCAGGCAGTGACCGGGAACGGACGGTCGGTCTCCGCTCGGGCTCGCCCCTTTGACGGGCGATCAGTAGCCTCAGCTCGAACACCGGATCGCCCGAGCCTTGGAGAGATAGATGGAGCGTCCCGCCTGGGCCCCACGGAGCATCGACATCTCGGTGCCGAGCGTGTCCCGCATCTACGACTTCTACCTGGGCGGTTCGCACAACTTCGAGGTCGACCGCGAAGCGGCCCGCAGGGCCATGGAGTTCATGCCGGGACTCCCCAAGATCATGCAGGCGAACCGGGCGTTCATGCGCCGCGCCGTGCGCTTCGCGGCCGCCGAGGGCATCGACCAGTTCCTCGACATCGGTTCCGGCATCCCCACCTTCGGCAACGTCCACGAGGTGGCCCGGGCGGCCCGGCCCGGGGCCCGTGTGGTGTACGTCGACCACGACCCGGTCGCGGTCGCGCACAGCCAGGCGGTCCTGGAGGGCGTCGAGGACGCGGACGTGGTGGCGGCCGACCTGCTCAAGCCGCAGGACATCCTCACCAGCCCCCAGGTGGAGCGGCTGATCGACCTGAATCGGCCGGTGGCCCTCCTGCTCGTCGCCGTACTGCACTTCGTGGAAGACGCGGACGACCCCTGCGCGGCGGTGGCCGAGCTGCGCGACGCGCTCGCACCCGGCAGCATGCTCGTCCTCACGCACGCCACGTACGAGGGAATCCCGCTGCCCGCCGAGCGGGCCGTCGGCGCGGTGGACGTGTACAAGGACATCCGCAATCCGCTGATCATGCGTTCGCGCGACGAGATCGCCCGGTTCTTCGAGGGGTACGACATGGTGGAACCCGGACTGGTTCCCTTGCCGCACTGGCGGCCCGAGACGGCGCCGGAGGACGAGGACCCGTACGCCTTCTCCGGCTTCGCGGGCGTGGGGCGTACGGCGTGACCGCGGCACCGGACGGACCGGAGGACAGACTCCGCAGGTTCGCGACGATCTGGAGCCGAGCGGTGTTCCCGGTGACCTCGACGTCGTCGACCCGTCCCGAGTTCGAGGAGGAACTGCTCCCGCTGGCCCGCCGGTTGAGCGCGCTGCTACGGGCCCACGGCCTCGACACCGGCGAGGCGAAGGCGGTCGGCGCCGCGCTCGTGGACGTGCACTGCACCGACCCCGACGCGCTCGCCCGCACGCTGGACTGCGTGGACGCCTACCTGGTGCTGTACTGCGGCGAGGGCGGCAACCCCGAGGACCTGCGGGCACGTTCCGCGCGCATCCAGCACGCCATGGCGGCCGGGTACGCAGGGGCGCTGCGCCGCCGGACGCTGGCCGAGCAGGAGGCCATCGCACAGGCCGCGCTCAAGGCACAGGGCGTGGTGGCCGAGGCCCTGCACGCCAGTGAGGCCCGCTTCCGCGCGGTGTTCGAGGGCGCCGCCATAGGCATCGGCATCGCCGACCTCGACGGCAACATCCTCCAGGTCAACGGCGCCCTGACCCGCATGTTCGGGTTGACCGACCCGTCGCTGCGCGGCCGCAACGTCAGGGAGTGGACCCACCCCGACGACGCGCCGCAGACCTGGCGGCTCTACCAGGAGCTGGTGCACGGCGAGCGCGAGGCCTACCACTGCGAGAAGGCCTTCTACCGGCCCGACGGCACGGTGCTGTGGACCAACCTGACCGTCTCCCTGCTGCGCGACGCCGACGGCAGCCCGCAGTACCAGCTCGCGCTGATGGAGGACACCACCGAGCGCCGCCTGCTCAATCTGCGGCTGCGCTACGAGGCCACCCACGACGCGCTCACCGGCCTGCCCAACCGCGCCTTCTTCTTCGAGCGCCTGGAGAAGGCCCTCGGCGCGGGACCGGGCCAGCGGTTCGGCCTGTGCTACCTCGACCTCGACGGCTTCAAGACCGTCAACGACAGCCTCGGCCACGCGGCCGGCGACCGGCTGCTCGTGGAGGTCGCCGACCGGCTGCAGGCCTGCGCCACCGCGCCCGGCGAGATGGTCGCCCGGCTCGGCGGCGACGAGTTCGTGGCGCTGACCACCGGCCCGGACACCCGGCACGGGGTGGACGAGCTCGCCGGGCGCATCATGAACGCGCTGCTCGCGCCCATCAGCGTCGACGGCCGCGAACTGACGGTGCGTGGCAGTATCGGCGTGGTCGAGGGCCCGGCGGGCGAACGCAGCCCGGCGGAGGTGCTGCGCAGCGCCGACATCACCATGTACCGGGCCAAGTCGGCGGGCGGCAACCGCTTCGAGCTCGCCGACCCCGAGGCCGACGCCCGGGTCATCACCCGGCACGGGCTGACGACCGCGCTGCCGGCGGCCCTGGAGCGGGGCGAGTTCTTCATCGAGTACCAGCCGCTGGTGCACCTCGGCGACGGCAGTGTGCACGGCGCCGAGGCCCTGGTGCGCTGGCTGCACCCGCAGCACGGCGTCCTCGGCCCGGACCGGTTCATCCCGCTCGCCGAGCACACCGGGCTGATCGTCCCGCTGGGCCGCTGGGTGCTGGAGCAGTCCGTGCGGCAGGCCCGCGTGTGGCGGGAGCGGTACGGCGGGACGGCCGCCGCGGGGCCGCTGCGCATCAACGTCAACCTCTCGCCCTGCCAGCTCACCCACCCCCGCCTGGTCCAGGACACCGTCGACATCCTGGAGCGGACCGGCGTGGCACCCGACGCGCTCTGCCTGGAGGTGACGGAGTCCGCGCTGATCGGCGCGGACGACGACCTGCTGAAGCCGCTGCGCCGGCTGGCCGAGATGGGCGTGGACATCGCCCTGGACGACTTCGGCACCGGCTACTCCAACCTCGCCAACCTGCGCCGGCTGCCGGTGAGCGTCCTCAAGCTGGACCGCTCCTTCACCCAGAGCATGCAGCAGTTCCCGGCCGACCCGGTCGACCTCAAGATCGTGGACGGCATCGTCGCCCTCGCCCACAGCCTGGACCTCAAGGTCACCGTGGAGGGCGTGGAGACCGGCGCCCAGGCCGAGCAGCTGCGCATCCTGGGCTGTGACACGGCCCAAGGCTGGTACTACGCCCGGCCGGGCCCGCCGGACCGCCTGCACGACCTGGCCCTGGTCGACGCGACGGGCTGACCGGGGGCACCCGGACGGGCGGTGGCCCGTGGGCCCCGGTGGCCGCCGGCACCGGGGCCGGTTCCGCGTGGGGCCGGTTCCGCGTGGGGCCGGCTCCGCGTGGGGCCGTCACCGCTCCAGCAGCATCCGCTGCAGCTCCCGTGCCGCCCGGGGCGGAGCGACGTCGCTGCGGTGCGCGAGCGCGATCGTCCGGTGCAGTCCGGGCCGGGCCAGCGGCGTGACCCGCAGGCCCCGCCCGGACCGCGCCGCCACCATCCGGGGCACCACCGCCATCCCCAGCCCCGCCCGCACGAAGCCCAGCACCGCGTCCATCTCCCCGCCCTCCACCGCGAAGTCCGGCTCGAACCCCGCGGAGCGGCACGCGGCCACCGTCAGTTCCCGCAGGTCGTAGCCGTGCCGGAACATCACCAGCCGCTCGCCCTCCAGGTCGGCGATCCGCACCGTCCGCCGCCCGCCGCCCGGCCGGGGCGCCTCCGGCGACGACACCACCACCAGGTCCTCCCGCAGCAGCTCCACCGTGGTGAGGGCCGGGGACGCGGTGGGCAGCGGCAGCACGACCAGCGCCAGGTCGAGCGCGCCGCGGGCCAGCTCCCGTACCAGGTCGTGCGAGCCGCCCTCCTCGATCAGCAGCCGGACACCCGGATAGCGGTCGTGGAAGGCGCGCAGCACGTCGGGGAGCAGGCCGGTGCACAGGCTCGGTGTCGCGCCGAGCCGGACCCGCCCGCTGCGCAGTTGCACCAGCTCCAGCACCTCGTGCCGCGCGGTGTCCGCGTCGGCCAGGATGCGCCGGGCCAGGGGCAGCAGCGCCTCCCCGGCGTCCGTCAGCGTGATGTTGCCCCGCGCCCGCAGGAAGAGATCCGCGCCCAGCTCCCGCTCCAGCGCCTTGATCTGCTGCGACAGCGACGGCTGAGCCACGTGGACGGTCTCGGCGGCCCGGGTGAAGTGCCGGGTCTCGGCGACCGCCACGAAGTACTGGAGCTGCTGGAACTGCATGCCCTCAGCATAGATCCCGATAGGCGGTACCTATGGAAACGAGGCGGACCATGTCTTGGACCGATGACCCCTCACCCCCGTAGCGTCTGGTGACATGGCTCTGGCAACGCGGACGGACCGACGGCCGTCCATGGCGCGCACCGTGTGGGACTCGTCCGTCGGCAAGAAGACAGTGATGGCGGTCAGTGGTCTCGTCATGCTGCTCTACCTGGTCGCCCACATGATCGGCAACCTGAAGATCTTCTTCGGGACGAGCGAGTTCAACCACTACGCCCACTGGCTGCGCACGGTCGGCGAGCCGTTCATGCACTACGAGTGGACGCTGTGGCTGATCCGCGTCGTGCTGGTCGTCGCCGTCGTCGCCCACGCCGTGTCCGCGTACCAGCTCAGCCGCCGCGACATCAAGGCGCGGCCCAGCAAGTACGTGCACAAAAAAGCGGGCTCGAGCTACGCGACCCGCACCATGCGCTGGGGCGGGATCATCCTCGGCCTGTTCATCGTCTGGCACATCCTGGACCTGACCACCGGCACCGTGCACTCCGGCGGCTTCGAGACCGGCAAGCCCTACCAGAACGTCGTGGACACCTTCTCCACCTGGTACGGCAACGTCGTCTACATCGTCGCGGTGCTCGCCCTCGGCCTGCACATCCGGCACGGCTTCTGGTCCGCCGCCCAGACCCTCGGCGTCGGCAGCCGCACTCGCGACCGCGCCCTGAAGACCGTCGCCAACGTCCTCGCGCTGCTGCTCACGGCCGGCTTCGTCGCCGTTCCCGTGGGCGTCATGACCGGAGTGGTGAGCTGAGATGACAACCTACGCCGACTACACGACCGGAGAGCCGGTCGCCGACACCAAGGCCCCCGCCGGGCCGGTCAACGAGCGCTGGGACACGCGCCGCTTCGAGGCGAAGCTGGTCAACCCCGCCAACCGGCGCAAGCAGACGGTCATCGTCGTCGGCACCGGCCTGGCGGGCGGCTCGGCCGGCGCCACCCTCGCCGAACAGGGCTACCGCGTCGTGCAGTTCTGCTACCAGGACTCGCCGCGCCGTGCCCACTCCATCGCCGCGCAGGGCGGCATCAACGCGGCGAAGAACTACCGCAACGACGGCGACTCCGTCCACCGGCTGTTCTACGACACCGTCAAGGGCGGCGACTTCCGCTCCCGCGAGTCCAACGTGCACCGGCTCGCGCAGATCTCCGTCGAGATCATCGACCAGTGCGTGGCCCAGGGCGTGCCCTTCGCCCGCGAGTACGGCGGCCTGCTCGACACCCGCTCCTTCGGCGGCGTCCAGGTCTCGCGCACCTTCTACGCCCGCGGCCAGACGGGCCAGCAGCTCCTGCTCGGCGCCTACCAGGCGCTCAGCAGGCAGATCGCGGCCGGCAACATCGAGATGCACCCGCGCACCGAGATGCTCGACCTGATCGTCGTGGACGGGCGGGCGCGCGGCATCGTCGCCCGGGACCTGATCACCGGGAAGATCGACACGTACTTCGCGGACGCCGTGGTCCTCGCCTCAGGCGGCTACGGCAACGTCTTCTACCTGTCGACCAACGCCATGAACTCCAACGCCACCGCGATCTGGCGGGCGCACCGGCGCGGCGCGTACTTCGCCAACCCCTGCTTCACCCAGATCCACCCGACGTGCATCCCGCGCACCGGCGACCACCAGTCCAAGCTGACGCTGATGAGCGAGTCGCTGCGCAACGACGGCCGGATCTGGGTGCCGAAGGCCAAGGGCGACGACCGGCCGCCGAACAGGATCCCCGAGGACGAGCGCGACTACTACCTGGAGCGCATCTACCCGTCCTTCGGCAACCTGGTGCCCCGCGACATCGCCTCCCGCGCCGCCAAGAACGTCTGCGACGAGGGCCGGGGCGTGGGCCCCGGCGGACAGGGCGTGTACCTGGACTTCGCCGACGCGATCCGACGCATGGGCCGCAAGGCCGTCGAGGCCAAGTACGGCAACCTCTTCGACATGTACCAGCGGATCACCGACGAGGATCCGTACGAGGTGCCCATGCGGATCTACCCGGCCGTGCACTACACGATGGGCGGCCTGTGGGTCGACTACGACCTCCAGACCACCGTCCCCGGCCTGTTCGCCGTCGGCGAGGCCAACTTCTCCGACCACGGCGCGAACCGGCTCGGCGCCTCCGCGCTGATGCAGGGCCTGGCGGACGGCTACTTCGTCCTGCCGGCCACCATCAACGACTACCTCGCCCGCCACCCGCACAAGGACGAGGTCGACGACGACCACCCGGTGGTGCGGGAGGTGCTGGCCGAGACCGAGGACCGGCTCAACCTGCTCCTCTCGGTCGACGGAGACCGCACCCCGGACTCCTTCCACCGCGAACTCGGCGAGCTGATGTGGGAGTTCTGCGGCATGGCCCGCACCGACTCCGGCCTGCGCAAGGCCCTGGCACGCATCCCGCAGATCCGCGAGGAGTTCTGGCGGCGCATCAAGGTCCCGGGGACCGGCGAGGAGTTCAACCAGTCGCTGGAGAAGGCCAACCGCATCGTCGACTACCTGGAGCTCGCCGAGCTGATGTGCCTCGACGCGCTGCACCGGTCCGAGTCCTGCGGGGGCCACTTCCGCGAGGAGTCCCAGACCCCCGACGGCGAGGCGGCCCGCAAGGACGACGAGTTCGGGTACGCCGCCGCCTGGGAGTTCACCGGCACCGGCGAGGCTCCCGCCCTGCACAAGGAAGACCTGGTCTTCGAGTACGTCCACCCCACCCAGCGGAGCTACGCATGAAGCTCACCCTGCGCGTCTGGCGCCAGAAGAACGCCGACGCCGAAGGCGCCATGTCCACGTACGAGGTGGACGGGATCTCGCAGGACATGTCGTTCCTGGAGATGCTCGACACCCTGAACGAGGAACTCATCCTCAAGGGCGAGGACCCCGTCGCCTTCGACCACGACTGCCGCGAGGGCATCTGCGGCGCCTGCTCGCTGGTCATCAACGGCGACGCCCACGGCCCCGAGCGCACCACCACCTGCCAGCTGCACATGCGGTCCTTCGAGGACGGCGACACCATCGACGTCGAGCCTTGGCGGGCCGCTGCCTTCCCGGTCGTGAAGGACCTGGTCGTCGACCGCTCGGCCTTCGACCGCATCATCCAGGCCGGCGGCTACGTCACCGCGCCCACGGGTGCCGCGCCGGAGGCGCACGCGACGCCGGTGCCCAAGCCGGACGCCGACTTCGCCTTCGAGCACGCCGAGTGCATCGGCTGCGGCGCCTGCGTCGCCGCGTGCCCGAACGGGGCGGCGATGCTGTTCACCTCCGCGAAGATCAACCACCTGAACGTCCTGCCGCAGGGCGCGCCCGAGCGGGAGACGCGGGTGCTGGACATGGTCGCGCAGATGGACGACGAGGGCTTCGGCGGCTGCACGCTCGCGGGCGAGTGCGCGACGGCCTGCCCGAAGGGCATCCCGCTGATGTCGATCACCAGCATGAACAAGGAGTGGCTGCGGGCGACGCGGAAGGTGACGAAGCGGTAGTCGCCCCCGCGCGCCGCGGCTGCCTCGTGGCCCGCCGCGCACGCCTCCGCGGCCCGTCCGTGGGGCGCGCCCAGTGAACGTTCGCCGGAAGGTGCGGACGGGCGGGGCCGGGAGAGGTGCTCCTCCCGGCCCCGTCTCGCTGTCCCGCCCCTGGCATTCAGCAACCCCACACCCGCTCTCCCGGTGCCGGTCACGCACAGGACAGCCCGCGTCGGAAGAACTGTGGCGGACCCGGCCCCGTCACCAGGAGAGCACCCATGACCGGTGTACTGACCGCAGACCGCGCCCCGGCGCCCGCCGCACCCCCTCGCTACACCGTCGGCCTCGCCCGCGACGAGGAGGAGGTGCGCGAGGCCCAGAGGCTGCGGCACGACGTCTTCGCCGGGGAGATGGGCGCCCTGCTGGCGAGCCCGCGGCCCGGGTACGACATCGACCCCTTCGACGCCCACTGCGACCACCTGCTGGTGCGCGAGGAGACGACCGGGCAGGTCGTCGGCACCTACCGGCTGCTGCCGCCGGAACGCGCCGCGATCGCCGGACGGCTGTACGCGCAGGGCGAGTTCGACCTCACGGCACTGGACGCGATCCGGCCCTCCCTGGTCGAGGTCGGCCGTTCCTGCGTGCACCCCGATCACCGGGACGGCGCGGTGATCGGGCTCATCTGGGCCGCGCTGGCGAGCTACATGAGCGAGCGGGGCCACGAGTGGCTCGCGGGCTGCTGCTCGATCCCGCTCGCCGACGGCGGCGCCCTCGCCGCCGCCGCGTGGGACCGGGTCCGCACCAGGCACCTGGCACCCGAGGAGTACCGCGTCCGGCCGCTGCTGCCCTGGACGCCCGGCGCCGCGGCGCCCGCCGCGCGCGACCGACTGCCCGCCCTGCTGCGCGGCTACCTCCGCCTCGGCGCCTGGGTCTGCGGGGAGCCCGCGCACGACGTGGACTTCGGCGTGGCCGACCTGTACGTGCTGCTGCCGATGAGCCGCGTCGACCCGCGCTACCTGCGGCACTTCCGCTCGCTGCTGCCGGCCCGATGAGCGCCTGGCTGCCCGTCGCGCCCTGCACTCCGGGGGCCTGCCTGGAGCCCGTCCGGACCCCGGTCGGCGTACCGCGCGCGGTGCTGAGGCTGACGGCGGTCACCGTCCTCCTCCTCGCCGGGAGCGCGGTCGCGCTGTCGCCGCTGCGGGGGCGGGTGCCGGCCGCCCTGGTGCGGAGCTGGTGCCGGTGGACCGTGCGCGCCGCCGGCGTCCGGGTGCGTGTCACGGGTGCCGCCGTGCCCACCGGCGGCCTGCTGCTGGTCGCCCACCACGTCTCCTGGCTGGACGTCCCGTTGCTCGCCGCCGTACGCCCGGCCCGGATGCTGGCCAAGAGCGAGATACGGCGGTGGCCGGTGGCCGGGCCGCTCGCCGCGCGCGCGGGAGCCCTGTTCATCGAACGGGACCGTCTGCGGGCGCTGCCGGACACGGTCGCCGTGGTCGCGGGGGCGCTGCGCGGGGGAGCCGCGGTCGCCGCCTTCCCCGAGGGCAGCACCTGGTGCGGGCGCGCGCGGGGCCGCTACCGCGGGGCCGTGTTCCAGGCCGCGCTCGACGCCGGCGTGCCGGTCCAGCCGGTCCGCATCCGCTACCGCACCGGAGGGCGGGCGCCGAGCACCGCGCCCGCCTTCGTCGGCGAGGACACGCTGCTCGCCTCCCTGTGGCGGGTGGCGACGGCGCGCGGGCTGACGGCCGAGGTGGAGGTGCTTCCGGCGGTCCCGCCCGGCCGCCACCGCGACCGCCGCTCCCTCGCCGGCGCGGCCCAGCTCGCGGACCCTGGGGCGGGGACCGGCGGCCACGGTCACCAGCGGAAAGCACCTTCGAAAAGTATGTGCTCTTTGTGAGGTATGTGCCGTTTTCGGGCTGCTGATGCGGACAGTCGGAGTACAGACACTCCGGAAGGAGGGTGATGGCAGATGATCACCCGTGAAGAGATCGCCGACCTCCTGGACCATCCGGTCTACGACGGGGACGGCAACAAGATCGGCGACGCCAAGCACGTCTTCTTCGACGACATGACCGGGCGTCCCGAGTGGGTGAGCGTGAAGACCGGCATGTTCGGCTCCAACGAGTCGTTCGTGCCCATCCGCGACGCCTCGCTGGTGCACGACCATTTGGAGGTCCCGTACCGCAAGGACCAGGTCAAGGGCGCGCCCAATGTCGACGTCGACGCGGGCGGCCATCTGTCGGAGGCAGAGGAGCACCGGCTGTACGACTACTACGGCATCAACTGGGACAGCGTGCTGTCCGAGGCGGAGCGCACCGACGACATCGGACGGGCCGAGGGCCCCGGCACCATGGGCACGACCGGTGCGGCCGGTGCGGCCGGTGCGGCCGGAGTGGCGGGCACGGCGGGCACCACCGGGCGCGAGAGCGCACCGGGCCGCAGGGGCATGCCCGGCGACGACGCCATGACCCGCTCGGAGGAGCGGATGCACGTCGGCGTCGAGGAGCACGAGGTCGGCCGGGTCAGGCTGCGCAAGTACGTGGTCACCGAGGAGGTCACGCAGACCGTTCCGGTGCGCCACGAGGAGGTCCGCGTGGAGCGTGAGCCGATCACCGACGCCAACCGGGACGAGGCGATGGCCGGACCGGATCTCGGCGAGGCCGAGCACGAGGTCACGCTGCACGAGGAACGCGCCGTCGTGGAGACCGAGACGGTGCCGGTCGAACGGGTCCGGCTCACCACGGAGGAGCACACCGAGAACGAGACCGTACGCGGTCAGGTCCGCAAGGAGCGCATCGAGGCCGAGACGGAGCGCACGGCCGAGGACGACACCCGGCGGGACCGCGAGTAGCGGGCCGCCACCGTCCGGCGGGGCGCGCGCCGGTGGAACGGTCTCACCGGCGCGGCCCGCCGTGCACGACCTCGGCCAGGTACGGCGCGGTGGCGCTTCCCGCCGCCCCCGCCACCTCGGCCGGAGGGCCCGCGGCGACGATCCGCCCGCCCGCGTCGCCACCGCCCGGCCCCAGGTCGATCACCCAGTCGGCACCCGCCACCACGGCCATGTCGTGCTCCACCACGATCACCGTGTGCCCGGCGTCCACCAGGCCGTGCAATTGCCGCATCAGCACCTCGACATCGGCCGGGTGCAGACCGGTGGTCGGCTCGTCCAGGAGGTACAGGGTGTGGCCGCGGCGGCCGCGCTGGAGCTCGCTCGCCAGCTTGATGCGCTGCGCCTCCCCGCCGGACAGCTCCGTCGCGGGCTGGCCGAGCCGCAGGTAGCCGAGACCGACGTCGAGCAGCGCGGCCAGGCTCCGCGCCACCGTGGGCGTGTCCGTGAAGAACTCCGCCGCGCCCTCCACGGTCAGGTCCAGTACCTCGGCGATGCTCCGCCCCCGGTACGCCACTTCGAGCGTTTCGGGGTTGTAGCGCGCTCCGCCGCAGTCCGGGCACGGCGCGTAGGTGCTCGGCAGGAACAGCAGCTCGACGCTGACGAACCCCTCGCCCTGGCAGGTCTCGCAGCGTCCGCCCGGCACGTTGAAGGAGAACCGGCCGACGCCGTACCCCCGTTCGCGTGCCGCGTCGGTGGCGGCGAAGACCTTGCGCACGACGTCGAACAGGCCCGTGTACGTGGC
Organism: Streptomyces sp. 63XJN7_1_ISO-PGPR-S23-121; assembly: GCF_056173025.1. Taxonomy (NCBI): domain Bacteria; kingdom Bacillati; phylum Actinomycetota; class Actinomycetes; order Kitasatosporales; family Streptomycetaceae; genus Streptomyces; species Streptomyces sp. 63XJN7_1_ISO-PGPR-S23-121. Next base: position 3,147,040 of record NZ_CM149653.1, read on the forward strand.
CAGGTTGGACCGCGGGGTGCGGCCGATCGGCTTCTGGTCCACGGAGACCAGCCGCTCCACACCCGGCGACTCCTGGGTGACGGCGCCGATGAGCGTCGACTTCCCGGATCCGGACACGCCGGTCACCGCCGTGAGCACGCCCAGGGGGAACTCGGCGCTCACCCCGTGCAGGTTGTGCCGGGTGACCGGCCCGACCGTCAGGGTGCCCCGGGGCCGGCGCACCTCGCGGACGGGAGCGGGGGAGCGGTCGAAGAGGTGGCGGGCGGTGGCCGACTCCGCGACCTCGGCGAGCCCGGCCACCGGACCGCTGTACAGCACGCGCCCGCCGTGCTCGCCCGCCCGCGGACCGACGTCCACGATCCAGTCGGCGCCGCGCATCACCCCGAGGTGGTGCTCCACCACGAACACCGAGTTGCCCGCCGACTTCAGCCGCTCCAGCACCGTCAGCAGGGCCTCGGTGTCCGCCGGGTGCAGGCCCGCGGACGGCTCGTCGAGGACGTAGACGACGCCGAACAGCCCGGAGCGCAGCTGGGTCGCCAGCCGCAGCCGTTGCAGCTCGCCCGCCGAGAGCGTGGGTGCGGGGCGGTCGAGGCTCAGATAGCCGAGGCCCAGCTCGACGACGGGCGTGATGCGGGAGGTCAGGTCGGCCGTGAGCACCCGTGCCGTCTCGTCGCCCGTCGGCAGCAGCCCGGTGAGTTCCGTCAGCGGCAGCGCGGCCAGCTCGGCGATGCCGCGGCCGCCCACGGTCACCGCGAGGGCCTCCGGCCGCAGCCGGCCGCCGCCGCACACCGGGCAGGGCGCGCTGGTGAGGAACCGCTCGGCCTTCGCCCGCAGCGTCGCGCTCTTCGAGTCCGAGAACGTCTTCATCACGTACCGGCGGGCGCTCATGTACGTGCCCTGGTACGGCCGCTGGATGCGGCCGGCCTCCCGCACCGGGTGCACGGTGACCACCGGCTGCTCGTCCGTGAACAGGATCCACTCCCGCTCCTCGGCGGGCAGCTCGCGCCACGGCCGGTCCACGTCGTGGCCGAGCGCGTCGAGGACGTCCCGCAGGTTCTTGCCCTGCCAGGCGCCGGGCCACGCCGCGACGGCGCCGTCCCGGATCGACAGCGACGGGTCGGGGACGAGCAGTTCCTCGGTCGTACGGTGCACCCGGCCGAGCCCGTGGCACTCGGGGCACGCCCCGGCCGCCGTGTTGGGCGAGAAGGCGTCCGAGTCGAGCCGCGCGGCGCCCGGCGGGTACTCCCCGGCGCGCGAGAACAGCATCCGCAGGGAGTTGGACAGGTTGGTGACCGTGCCGACCGACGAACGGGACGTCGGCGCCGCCCGGCGCTGCTGGAGCGACACGGCCGGAGGCAGTCCGGTGATCTCGCCGATCTTCGGCGCGCCGACCTGCTGGATCAGCCGGCGGGCGTAGGGCGCGACCGACTCGAAGTAGCGCCGCTGCGCCTCCGCGTAGACGGTGCCGAAGGCGAGCGACGACTTGCCGGAGCCCGACACGCCGGTGAACACGGCCACCACGTCCCGCGGGACGTCGACGTCCACGCCCCTGAGGTTGTGCTCACGGGCGCCGCGGACGCGGACGTACGGGTCGTGGGGGCTGTGCATCGGGGAACTCCGTACGGTCTTCGGTCACGGCCGGTGGGACAAACCCCGCGATTCTATGCCGGGTCGGCTCGCGTGTCCGCGCCGGTGACCCGGGCGAGCCGCCGGTAGGAGTCCAGCAGGGCCTCGCGGTCGTGGGTGCTGGTGGTCACCAGCACTTCCTGGGCGCCGGTCGCCCTCAGGAGCGCCTCCAGCTCGCCGGCGACCTGCTCCTCGGTGCCCGCGATGTGACCGGCCAGGCCGGACTCGTACAGCTCGCGCTCCCTGGCGGTCATCGACCGGGCCTCGACGTCCTCGGCCGGCGGCAGCGGCGGGAAGGTGCCGCGGGTGCGGGCGTGGGCCATGGACCAGGCCTCCGGGAGCAGCAGGCGCCGGGCGGCCTGCGGCGTGCCGGCCACGGCCACGGTGCCCGAGACGACGACGTACGGCTCCCGGCTCCACCCGGAGGGGCGGAAGGCCGCGCGGTAGCGGTCGATGCCGCGCAGCATCCGGTCGCGGTCGCGCAGGTCGCCGATGACCATCGGCAGGCCCGCGCGGGCGGCGACGGCCGCGCCCTCGCCCATGGCCAGGACGAACGGCGGTACGGTCAGTCCCTCCGCGGGGCGGGCGTGCACACCCGTGGGGGACGTCCCCCGGAACCAGCCCAGCAGCTCCGCCAGTTGGGCGTCGAAGTCCTCGGCGTCGTCCTTGCCGCGGCCCAGCGCCCTGCGCACGCCGTCGGTGAAGCCCACCGACCGGCCGAGGCCCATGTCGATCCGGCCCGGGAACAGCGACTCCAGCACGCCGAACTGCTCGGCGACGACCAGGGGCCGGTGGTTGGGCAGCATCACGCCGCCGGTGCCGACCCGGATGCGGCGCGTGGCGGCGGCGACGGCGGCGGCCAGCACCGTCGGCGCCGAGCCGGCCACTCCGGGCACGCCGTGGTGCTCCGCCACCCAGAACCGGTGGTAGCCGAGCCGCTCCGCCTCCCGCGCCAGTGACACGGTGTCGCGCAGCGCCTCGGCGCCGGTGCCGCCCTCGCGGACGCGGGAGCGGTCGAGGACGGAGAAGCGGGTCGTCGCGATCACTGAGCTCACATCGGGTTCAACGCGTGCGAGGCGTCAGGATTCCCGGCCCCGGGCGCGCGGTCGGCCCGCCGGGCGCGACGGCCCTAGGGTGGGGGCGTGACCGACAGCAGCAGGCCTCCGCTGGCCGTGTTCGACCTGGACAACACCCTCGCCGGCACCGCGCACCGGCAGCGCTTCCTGGAGCGCCGGCCGCGTGACTGGGACGCCTTCTTCGCCGCCGCGCCCCATGACCCGCCGCTGCCGGAGGGCATCGCGCTGGTGCGCGCGAGCGCGGGGGAGTGCGAGATCGTCTACCTGACCGGGCGGCCCGAGCGCTGCCGGCGCGACACGCTCGACTGGCTGGCCGCGCAGGGGCTCCCCGAGGGGCGGGTGTACATGCGGGGCAACGCCGACCGCCGGCCCGCCCGGCGCACCAAGCTGGAGATCCTGCGGCGGCTCGCCCGCACCCGGGAGATCCGCGTCCTGGTCGACGACGACGCGCTGGTGTGCGACGACGCCGAACGGGCCGGCTTCACCGTCGTCCGCGCGGACTGGGCCGCCGGGTCGGCCGAGCTGAAGGACGCCCAGGAGCGCCAGGGGCGTACCTGACCGCCCCGGCACCCGCCGTCGCCGCGCGCCTCGCCGGCACCCGCCGGGGCGTCAGTCCGACTCCTCCAGGCGGAAACCGACCTTCAGCCCCACCTGCCAGTGGGCGACCTCGCCCTCCTCGATCTGGCCGCGCACCTGGGTGACCTCGAACCAGTCCAGGTTGCGCAGGGTCCGCGAGGCGCGGCCGATGGCGTTGCGGACGGCCTGGTCGACGCCGTCGGGCGAGGTGCCGACGATCTCGGTGACCCGGTAGGTGTGGTTCGACATGCGGGTGCTCCCTTCCCGGGGGCCGGTGGCGGTGACGCGTGTGCCGTGCGTCACTCCACCGTGCCCCACGCGGCGGCGGAGCGCGAGACGTCGGCGTCCCCTCCGGCCGTCCCCGCCCCCGTCCCGTTCGAGCCTCCCCCTTGACCTGTGCATTGGTCCATACCAAAATCCCCTACACCCGTACGAGCCTCACGCTCGTCCCCCCACGTCGGGTTTCCCTTCGCGTGCGCGGGACCCACCGGTCCGTCACCGACACCTGTTCGACCAGAAGGACCCCTCGTGAGACGTCGCCTCCTCGCCCTTGTCTGTGCCTCCGCCACCCTGCTCGGCGGCTGCGGCCTGATGTCCTCGGACGGCGGCGGCGGGCGGCGCGCCGTCACCGTGTGGCTGATGAAGGGCAGTGCCTCGGACGACTTCCTCGAGCGCTTCACCGAGGACTTCGAGCGCGAACACCCCGGCCTCGAACTCGACATCCGCATCCAGGAGTGGACCGGCGTCGGCGAGAAGGTGCAGACCGCGCTGAAGTCCGACGGCGGCGACGCGCAGCCGGACGTCATCGAGGTCGGCAACACCCAGGTCCCGCAGTACGCCGAGGGCGGCCGGCTGAAGGACCTGACGCTGGAGTCGATGCGGGACTGGGGGATCCGCGACTGGCTGCCCGGCCTCGCCGAACCGGGGGAGTACCTGTCCCAGCAGTTCGGCATCCCCTGGTACGCCGCCAACCGCGTCGTCATCTACCGCAAGGACATGTTCGAGCAGGCGGGCGTCACCGGACCGCCGCGTACCCGCGACGAGTGGCTGACCGCCACCGAGAAGCTCGACCACGGCACCGACCAGGGCATCTACCTGGCCGGACAGGACTGGTACACGCTGGCCGGGTTCATCTGGGACGAGGGCGGCGACCTGGCCAAGGAGAGCGGTGGCGCCTGGACCGGCGCGCTGGACAGCCCGGCCGCCCTGCGCGGCATGGACTTCTACCGCGAACTCCAGGCCCTGGGCGAGGGACCCGTGGACGCCGACGAGGAACACCCCCCGCAGGCCGGTGTGTTCGCCAAGGGCCGGATCGCCCAGATCATCGCCGTGCCGGGGCTCGCCCAGTCCATCCTGCGCGAGAACCCCGGCCTCAAGGACAAGCTGGGCTTCTTCCCCGTGCCCGGCAAGAGCGCCGACGCGCCCGGGGCCGTGTTCACCGGCGGATCCGACCTCGTCGTACCGGAGAACACCGACGACCGGGACGGCGCCGTCGCCGTGCTGGAGGCCCTCACCTCGGCCAAGTGGAACACCGACCTGGCCCGCACCATGAACTACGTCCCCAACAAGAAGTCGCTGGCCGCGGACGTCGCCGGCGAGGACGGGGTCGAGGCGATGGCCGCCGGCGCGGCCCGGGGCCGGGCGACCCCCGGCACCCCCCTGTGGGGTGCCGTCGAGGCGGACAACCCCATCAAGGAGTACATGACCAAGGTGCTCAAGGGCGCCGAGGCACGGCCGGAGGCCGAGCGGGCCTCCGACCGCGTCACCGCGCTCCTGGACCCCAACGCCCGCTGACGCGGCGCCGGGCCCCGGGCGCGTCCGGCTCAGCGCGCCCGGCTCAGCGACAGCGCGAAGCATCCCTCGCCGTCGGTCCACCAGTGGGTGAGGTCCAGGCCGGCCGCCGCCAGTTCCGTCCGCACGCCCTCGCGGCGGAACTTCGCGGACACCTCGGTGCGCACTTCCTCGCCGGCGGCGAAGTCCACGGCCAGGTCGAGCGCCTGGATCTTCACCGTCTGCGCCGTGCGCGAGCGCAGCCGCATCTCGATCCACTCCCGCTCCGCGTCCCACACCGCGACGTGGTCGAAGGCCGCGGGCACGAAGTCGGCCTCCAGTTCGCGGTTGATCACGGCCAGGACGTTCTTGTCGAACGCGGCCGTCACCCCGGCCGCGTCGTCGTACGCCCGCACCAGCACCCGCTCGTCCTTCACCAGGTCCGTGCCCAGCAGCAGCGCGTCGCCGGGCGCGAGCAGCGCACGGACGGACGCCAGGAACGCGGCCCGCTCGGCGGGCAGCAGATTGCCGATCGTGCCGCCGAGGAACGCCACCAGCCGGGGACCGGGCGTGTCCGGGAGCGTGATCCCGGCGGTGAAGTCGGCGATCAGCGCGTGCACATCCAGCCCCGGCCGCTCGGCGGCGATCGCCCGCCCGGCCTGCGTGAGCGCGCTCTCGCTGACGTCGACCGGCACGTACGCCTCCAGCCCGGTCAGCGCGTCCAGCAGGTGCCGGGTCTTCTCCGACGAGCCCGAGCCCAGCTCGACCAGGGTGCGGGCGCCGGTCGCGGCGGCGACCTCGCCGGCCCGGTCGACGAGGATCTCCCGCTCCGCCCGGGTGGGGTAGTACTCGGGCAGCCCGGTGATCTCCTCGAACAGCTCGCTGCCCCGGGCGTCGTAGAACCACTTCGGCGGCAGTGACTTGGGGTCACTCGTCAGGCCCGTCCGGACGTCGGCGCGCAGGGCGGCGTCCGTGGTGTCCTCGGGCAGCGTGCGGGTGAGGCGGAACGGGCTCACGTGCGGGGCTCCTTCGCAGCCGGGGCGGCCGTGGCCGCGGGTACCAGGGTGTTCTCGCGCGGGTCCTCGAGGGGGGTCAGCAGCACGTCCGTGCCGCTCGCCGCGAGCAGGGTGCGGTCGGGGACCTCCTGCCAGTGCGGGTCGTCGTCGTACGGCTCGGAGGCGACGACCGTGCCGCCGCCACGCCGGGCCAGGTACCAGAGGGTGTCGCCCCAGGCGGTGGCCGCGACGGTCTCGCCGTCCGTGAGCAGCAGGTTCAGCCGCGAGGCGGGGGAGGCCGCGGCGACCTCCAGCACCGTGTCGGCCAGTGCCCGGGGGCCGGTGCCCCCGGCGCGCAGCCGGTGCAGGACCAGGGCCCACACGAGCGCCGAGTCGTTGCGGGCCTCCAGCGACAGCAGGTCACCCGCCGGCAGGGTCCCCGCCACCCGGTCCAGCGACCCGGGCCAGCCCGCCACCGCGCCGTTGTGGCTGAACAGCCAGGGTCCCGCGGCGAACGGTGCCGCCGCGGCCTCCGCGTCGGCACCCGCCAGCGTCGCGTCCCGTACCGCGGCCAGCAGCGCGCCGGCGCGCACCACCCGGGCCAGGTCGGCGAAGGACCGGTCCGCCCAGATCGGCCCGGCCCGGCGGTAGCGTGCCGGCACCGGGTCGCCCTCCGCGTACCAGCCGACGCCGAACCCGTCGGCGTTGACCGTGCCGTACCGCTGGTGCCGGGGGGCCCAGGACTGGCGGTACAGGGCGTGCTCCGGCTCCACCAGGAGGCGGCCCAGCGGCTCCGGGGGGCCGACGTACGCCAGATGACGGCACATCAGGAGGCCTCCGCGGTGCGGGCGGTGCGGAAGCCGGAGAAGATCTGCCGCCGGATCGGGTAGTCCCAGTTGCGGAAGGTGCCTCGGCAGGCCACCGCGTCCACGGCGAACGAACCGCCGCGCAGCACCTTGTGGTCCGGCCCGAAGAACACCTCCGAGTACTCCCGGTACGGGAACGCCCGGAAGCCGGGGTACGGCGCGAAGTCGCTCGACGTCCACTCCCAGACGTCGCCGATCAACTGCCGTACGCCGAGCGGGGACTCGCCGGCCGGATAGCTGCCCGCGGGTGCCGGGCGCAGATGCCGCTGACCGAGGTTGGCGTGCTCCGGGCCCGGGTCGTCGTCGCCCCACGGATAGCGCATGGAGCGGTCACCGGCCGGGTCGTACCGCGCGGCCTTCTCCCACTCGGCCTCGGTGGGCAGCCGCCGCCCGGCCCAGCGGGCCCACGCGTCGGCCTCGTACCAGCACACGTGCACCACCGGCTCGTCGGGCGGCACCACCTCGGTGACGCCGAAGCGGCGCCGCAGCCACTGCCCGCCGTCCCGGCGCCAGAACAGCGGGGCCGTGACCGAGTGGCGCCGGATGTGGTCCCAGCCCTCCGGCGCCCACCAGCGCGGATCCGAGTAGCCTCCGTCCTCGATGAACGCCTGGTACGCGGCGTTCGTCACCGGCGTGGTGTCGATGAGGAACGGGGCCACCTCACGCCGGTGCGCGGGCCGTTCGTTGTCCAGGGCCCACGGCTCGTCCGAGGTGCCCATCGTGAACGGGCCGCCCGGCACCAGGACCTCCGCCGGACCGGTGAACAGCGGCACCGGCTCCGGGTCCGGGGCGGTCAGGGCCTGCGGGCCCCTGCGGAGCTGGTGGGTGATCAGCATGGTCTCGTCGTGCTGCTGCTCGTGCTGGGCGATCATCCCGAAGGCGAAGCCCGCCTCCGTCAGCCGCGTGCCGTGGAACACGGCGCCCTCCAGCACGTCCAGGGCCCGGCCGCGTACGTCCGCCGCGTACCGGCGGGCCTCGTCCGGCGGCAGCAGCGGCAGCGCGGGGCGTTCGGCGCGCGGGTGCTCGAAGGCGTCGTACAGGCTGTCGATCTCGGGCCGTATCGCCTCCTGCCCGCCGACGGCGCGCAGCAGCCACTGCTCCTCCTGGTTGCCTATGTGCGCGAGGTCCCACACCAGCGGGGACATCAGCGGCGACACCTGGGCGGTCAGGTCGGGGCCCTCCACGCAACTGGTCAGCAGCGTGGTCCGGTCACGTGCCGTGACGAGCGTGGCCAGCGCCCGCTCACGCAGCGTCTCGGGGCCCGGCCGGGGGCCGGCCGCGGGCTCGGCGGCGGGGCCCGTGGCCGGGCCGCGGGGGGTGTCCGTGGCGGAGTCGGTCATGGGGTCTCCCTCCCGTGCGGGCCGTGGCCCGCACCGTCGTGCGCGTCCAGCAGGTCGTCGGCGGGACAGCGGCCCCGGGCGACATAGCGGTCCAGGTACGCCGCGACGGCGTCCGTCACCCCGGTGGTGGCGCCGAGCCGGGGCAGCGCGTCGAGCGCCGCCGCGAAGCACACGGCGGCCGCGTCCCGCAGTTCCGGATCGGTGAGGGCGTCGCGGGCCGCGTCCCGGTACAGCGGGTTGTGCGGGGCGGACAGGCCGAGGGTGCGCTCGGTGAGGCGCTTCACGGCCCGGTAGGCGGTCTCCGACGCCTCCTGGTCGTCGAACAGCGCCGCCGTCACGGCGAGCGGCACGATCCAGCCGTCGTCCCCGGGCTGCGCGTCGATCATGCGCAGTTCCAGGTGCCCGCGCGGTCTGACCGGCGGGAACAGCGTGGTGAGGTGGTAGTCGAGATCCTCCTCGGTCGGGGCTCCGGGCGACCGGGTCCTGGTCCACTCGCGGAAGGTCATGCCCTCGGGCACGTCCCAGGGGCCGCGGTCCCTGCGTACGCACATCACCGGGGCGTCCAGCACGTGGCGGGCCCAGGCGCGGCGCGGGTCGGCGTCCAGGGGCGGGCCGCCCGCCCGGCCGGTGCCGATCTGCGTCCACCGCAGCTGCCGCGTGGACCGCCAGCCGGTGGGCCGGCCGCCGGACAGCGGGGAGTTGGCGAACGCCGCCACCAGGACCGCGCCCAGCTGGTGGGCGAGCCACCAGCGGCGGACGTGACCGAGCGTGCCGGGCTCCTCGTGCCCCGCGTCCAGGCACACCTGCACGGAGGCGGTGGCGCACATCATGAAGCGGCCCGCGGACCCGGTGCGGTCGAGGCAGGCCTCCATGGCGTCGTACCGCGCCTGGCGCAGGAACCGGCGGGGGGAGTGCCGGGGCTCGTGACCGAGGCCGACCAGGGCGAGCCCCTCCTTCCCCAGGACCGCCCGGACGGCGTCGAGGTCGGCGGAGACGGCGCGGACGCACTCCGTCAGGGAGGCGGCGGGCAGCGAGCTCAGTTCCAGCTGGCCGCCGGGTTCGACGGTCAGCGCCGAACCGAGGGGCACGGTCCGCAGCGTGGCGTAGACCGCTTCGAGTCGTTCGGATGTCACGGGGAGCCACGGCGCGCGCGGCTCGTGGATCAGCCACTCCACCTCGACGCCGAGGCGCGCGGGCGGGCCGGTCTTGAAGCAGATGCCCTGGACCAGCGCCTCGGCCTCGGCTTCCGTGACGGGGGTGCGCGGCCGCGTACAGCCGCTTACCGCATCGGACATGTCGGGATCCTCCTGAGATTCCACCATGTCGCCGACCCTGTTCGGGGTGGGCCGGGTCGGCACACTCGTCCCACCCAAGACCCTCGCGCCGCTCCGCACAAGGGTGCATATCGGGACGTTCCATCTCGGGCATCTCCACGACCCGACCGTTTCCGGGGGCTTCTCCCCGTCGTTGCCCGGGCCGGGAAATCCCGTTGCGCCGCATCACCAGCATCGCCCAGGATTCCCGCATGAGCACGACGGGGGAGGCCGCCCGGCGCGCGGTCACGGCGTCCACGGGGGTGGCGCCATGAGCGCGCGCCTGCGCGGCATCGCGAAGGAGACCGAGCAGATCGTCGCGGCGGGGGGCTACCGCACGCCCGGCGGACGCGAGGTGCGGATCGCGGCGGCGGTCGAGGCGGCCCGCGAGGGCACCCGGATGCACGGTCCGGGACCGGTCGCGGTGCCACCGTCCGCCCCGGTGGCCACGGTCTTCGAGGTCACGGGCGAGAGCAGCCCGGAGGCCGCCCGCCGGCTCGGCGGCGAGGTCGCCGTACTGAACTTCGCCTCCGCCCGCAACCCCGGCGGCGGTTACCTCAACGGCGCCCAGGCCCAGGAGGAGGCCCTGTGCCGGGCCTCCGCCCTGTACACCTGCCTGCTGCGGGCCCGCGCCTTCTACGACCACCACCGGGCCCACCGCGACCCGTTCTACACGGACCGGGTCGTCCACTCACCCGCCGTGCCGGTCTTCCGCGACGACCGCGGAGTGCTGCTGGAGCAGCCGTACACGGCCGGATTCCTCACCGCCGCCGCACCGAACGCGGGCGTGGTGCTGCGGACCGCACCGGAGCGCGCCGGCGAGCTGGGTCCCGCGCTGGCCGTGCGGGCCGAACGGGTGCTGGAGACGGCCGCCGCCCACGGCTACCGGCGGCTGGTGCTCGGCGCCTGGGGCTGCGGCGTGTTCCGCAACGACCCGGCCCGGGTCGCGGGCGCGTTCCGGACGCTGCTCGGACCCGGCGGGCGCTTCGAGTCGTCGTTCGAACGGGTGACGTTCGGCATCCTGGACCGCTCGCCGGGCGGCACCGTCCGCGCGGCGTTCGCCCGGGCCTTCCCGGAGGCCGCCGCCGACGGGCGTCAGCTCCAGCCGTAGCGCTCCCGCAGCCGCTGCCGTACGAGCCCGAAGCGCATCCGGTCCAGCGCGCAGGCCTCACGGCGCATCCCGGCGTCGTGCAGCCGCAGCACCCGGTCCACCGCGACCCAGGAATCCCGCCCCGACCGGTCCCAGGGCCCGCTGCCGATGCGCACCCACTCCCGGTCCCCGTCGTGCCGCTTGCTGGAGAGCTGCACCGCGAGCACCGTGCCCGCCGCCTCCCGTGCGACGACGAGCACCGGCCGGTCCTTGCCCCGCCCGTCGTTCTCCTCGTACGGCACCCACGTCCAGACGATCTCGCCCGGATCCGGGTCCCCGTCGTGCGCGGGCGAGTACTCGGTGCGCACCCGGCCCACGCCCCGCGGGTCCGCCTCCGTCGTCGCGGAGGGGCCGTGGCGGCCGGGCACAAGGGCGTCGCTGTCATCGGTCCCGCGGGTGTAGGCGTCCACGGCCGTACCGTACGCGACGCGTTCCGCGGCGGAACGGCCGGTCGGCGCGGCCCGCGGCGGGACGGCCGGTCGGCGCGGCCCGCGGCGGGATGGCAGGCTGGCACTCGGCCACCCTCCGCACGAGCACCAGAACAGGAAGCCGACGCTATGACCGACAAGCTCACCGTGTGCGTCCTGGGCACCGGCATCATGGGCGCGGCGATGGCCCGCAACCTCGCCCGCGCCGGACTCGCCGTCCGCGCCTGGAACCGCAGCCGGGACAAGGCCGAGCCGCTGGCCGCCGACGGCGTGCACGTCGCCGGCAGCCCCGAGGAGGCGGTGCGGGACGCCGGCGTCGTCCTCACCATGCTGTACGACGGCCCGGCCGCCCTGGACGTCATGCGCCGCGCCGCCCCCGGCCTGCGCCCCGGCGCCGCGTGGGTGCAGTCGACCACCGCCGGCCTCGACGCGCTCGCGGACCTCGCCGCCTTCGCCCGCGAGCACGGCCTCGTCTTCTTCGACGCCCCCGTGCTCGGCACCCGGCAGCCCGCCGAGGCCGGTCAGTTGCTCGTCCTGGCCGCCGGCCCGGCCGGCGCGCGGGACACGGTGGCGCCCGTCTTCGACGCGGTCGGCTCCCGCACGGTGTGGACCGGCGAGGACGGTGCCGCCGGCAGCGCCACCCGGCTCAAGCTCGTGGCCAACAGCTGGGTCCTCGCCGCCACCGGCGCGGTCGGCGAGGTCCTGGCGCTGTCGCAGGCGCTGGGCGTGGACCCGGACGGCTTCTTCGACGCCATCGCCGGCGGCCCTCTCGACATGGGATACCTGCGCGCCAAGGCCGCCCTGATCCGTGACGACGCCCTCACCCCGGCCCAGTTCGCCGTCACCACCGCCGCGAAGGACGCCCGGCTGATCGTCGAGGCGGGCGAGCGCAACGGCGTGCGCCTGGACGTCGCCGCCGCGACCGCGGAGCGCCTGGAGCGCGCCGCGGCCCAGGGCCACGGCGACGAGGACATGGCGGCGGCCTACTTCGCCAGCTTCGACGGACAGGCGTCCGACCGGGCGCGCCCGGGGTACCGGACGAACTGAGGAAACGGAACGCCGAAGCGGCCTCCGAACGACCACTACGCGAAGGAGTTCTCATGTCCAAGCCCCCGCTGCCGCCCGAGGCCGTCGACCTGCTGCGCCGTCCCAACCCGTGCGTGATGGCCACGCTCCGCTCGGACGGCAGCCCCGTCTCCACACCCACCTGGTACCTGTGGGAGGACGACGGCCGGGTCCTGATCAGCCTCGACGAGGGCCGGGTACGCCTCAAGCACCTGCGCCGCGACCCGCGGGTGACGCTCACCGTCCTGGACGGCGACGACTGGTACACGCACGTCACCCTCATCGGCCGTGTCACCGAGACCCGCGACGACGAGGGCCTGGCCGACATCGACCGGCTCTCCACGCACTACACGGGCAACTCCTACCCGGACCGGGTCCGCGCCCGGGTCAGCGCGTGGATCGAGGTCGAGCGCTGGCACGGCTGGGGTTCGCTGAAGGACAGCGACCAGGCGTCGACCTGACGGCCGGCCCGGCCCGTTCCGCGCCGGCCGGGCTCAGCTCGCGAAGGCCGCCCCCGCCGCCCCCGCCGGCTGCTCCGACCGGGGCGGCGGGGCCGCCGCCGGCTCGCCGTCCGGGTGCCGCCACAGGCCCCGCCCGGCCAGCCGCGGCAGGACGCCCTCGCCGAACCAGTACGCCTCCTCCAGGTGCGGGTAGCCGGAGAGCACGAACTCCTCGATGCCCAGGGACGCGTACTCCTCGATCCGCTCGGCGACCTCCTCGTGGCCGCCGACCAGGGCGGTGCCCGCGCCGCCGCTCACCAGGCCGATACCGGCCCACAGGTTGGGGTGGATCTCCAGCCCGTCCCGGGCGCCGCCGTGCAGGGCGAGCATGCGCCGCTGCCCCTCCGACTCGCTGCGGGCCAGGCCCTCCTGCACGGCCCGTACCGTGTCCGGGTCGAAGCCGGACAGCAGCCGTTCCGCCTCCGCCCAGGCCTGTGCCGAGGTGTCGCGGGTGATGACGTGCAGCCGGATGCCGAACCGCGGGGTGCGGCCCTCCTGAGCGGCCGACTCACGGACCCGGGCGATCTTCTCGGCGACCTGCGCGGGCGGCTCGCCCCAGGTGAGGTAGACGTCGGCGTGCCGCGCGGCCACCTCGACCGCCGCGGGCGACGAACCGCCGAAGTAGACCTCGGGCACCGGGTCGGGCACGCGGGCCGGCCGCGCGCCCTCCACCCGGAGGTGCTCGCCGTCGAGGTCGACACCGTCGCCGCCCCACAACCGCCGGACCACGCTCAGGAATTCGCCGGTACGGCGGTAGCGGGCGTCCTTGCCGGTGCTGGTCCTGCGGTACCGGGACGACGGCATGGACTGGGGCCCGGCGCTGCTGATCGCTCTGTTCGTGACACCGCTGTCCCTGCTGCCGCCCCGGGGGCGGGAGCGGCTCATGGACAGGGCGCGGCGGGCGGGTGAGGGGGCCCGGGAGCGCCGGCGGGGACAGGCCGCCGGGTAGTCCGGTGCCCCGGGTCGCGGCGAGGCGTCGAGGGGAACGGCGGACGACGCGACGGACGCCGCGAGGGGCGCCGGGCACGGGCCGCCGGGCGCGCGGCCGGGCCGGGCAGGGCCGCGGCGCGGATCCGAAATCGCCCTGCGGGGCAAGTCGGAGCGGGCCGAACGCGGGGTTTCGGGCCACATTCACTTCGACGCTTTTCGGCCTGTGGGATCCGGGCGCGAGGGGTCCCCTCCGAGTCCCTCCTGCGCGCTCGCGTCACTCCCGTGGCGAAAGACGCCGCTGCGAGCGGCCGGCCGGGTGGAGGCTCTTCGTCCGGTCCGCCCCGCAACGACGCGATCCGGCCTGACGACCCTTCCCGGCCGCGTCCTCCGGCACCGTCGAGAACGGCGGATTGATGTCGCTGTCTCCCGGTGCGGCCGCATTGAGTGCTTCTCGGGCGGAACCCCGGGGCAGACGGCTGGGGACATTGGGGGACGAGCCCGGTGGTCCGCGCGGACGGCCGGGAGACCTTGGGGGTCGTACATGGTTCGTGTTCTTGTGGTGCACGATGCGCTGCTGCTGCGTTCGGCACTGGCGCAACTGCTCCTGTCCGCCGACGGACTCGAGGTCTCGTCCATGTCGTCCCGGGGCGAGGAGCCCGACGAGGACGACTTACCCGCCGACGTGTGCGTCGTGGACGGGGACTGTCTGGAGGCTACGGAGGAGCTGTGCCGTACACCCCTCTGGGACCGGTGCGGGGCCCGACAGGTCGTCCTCGCCGCACCGGAGCGGCCGGGCGTGCTGCGCAGGGCGTTCGACGCGGGAGTGCTCGGCTTCGTCGCCAAGGACGCCCCGTCCCACCGTCTGATCGCCGCCGTGCACACCGTCGCCAAGGGCGAACGGTTCCTCGACGAGAGACTCACCGTCCCCCTGCTGGAAGCGTCCCAGTCACCCCTGACGGCCCGTGAGCTCCATGTGGTGGCGCAGGCCGCCCAAGGCTCCTCCGTCGCCGAGATAGCCGGCCTCCTGCACCTGTCGCGGGGGACGGTCCGCAACTACATGGCCAGTGCGATACGCAAGGTCGGCGCACGCAACCGGGTCGACGCCATACGCATAGTCCAGAGCGCCGGCTGGGTGTGAGGAGGCGGGGCACGCGGCGCGCCCGGGTCAGCTCAGGGTCTCGCCCCAGTGCCCCACCAGATCGCGGTAGAGCGGTGAACGGCCGAGGAGTTCACGGTGCGTCCCGCACACGGCACCGACGCCGTCCAGCACCAGGATCCGGTCGGCCCGCAGCGCCGACGACATGCGGTGGGCCACCACGACGAGCGCACCCGGACGCCGGGCGAGGGCCTCCTCGGCCCGTGCCTCGGCGGCCGGGTCGAGGTGGCAGGTCGCCTCGTCGAGCAGGAGCAGACGCGCCGTGGACAGGTGCGCCCGCACCAGCACGAGCAACTGGCGCTCGCCCTGCGACAGACCGGCCGGTGCGAGCGGCGCGTCGAGTCCGCCCAGGCGCTCGACGAGGGCCTCGGCGCCGAGTTCGCGCACGGCCGCCAGGATGCCGTCCACGGAGGCGTCCGGACGCAGGTACGTGAGGTTGTCCCGGACGGTACCGGTGAACACGTACGCCTGCTGGGGCAGCAGGACGCGCAGGGCGGAGAGCTCGGCCGGGCCGCGGCCCGCGACCGTACGGCCGGCCACCTCGACCACGCCCCCGCCCGGCGCCAGCGTCCCGGCGACCAGACGGGTGAGGGTCGACTTGCCGATGCCGCTGGGGCCGACGACGGCCAGGTGCTCGCCGTCCTCGACCCGCAGGTCGAGCCCGTCGAGGACCGGTTCGGCCCGTGCTCCGTAGGACAGCGTCACCGACCGCAGCTCCACGGCGGGGGCAGGCGATTCCGCCCGCCGGTCCGGGTCCGCGGCGGGCGTGGCCGGCGGCGGGCCGGTGAGGGGCGCGGACGGCCCGGAGCCGGTGATGCGGTCCAGGACCACGAGCAGCCGCGTCCCCGCGGCCCCGATCGCCGTCATCAGGGTGTGGAGCGCCGGCAGCAGCGCCTGGGCGAGGTAGGTGAAGGCACCCAGCAGCGCCCCGGTGGTGACCCCCTTGCTGCGCAGCCACGGCACGGTCACCAGCAGGAGCAGGACCGGCAGCTGCCCCGCGACACCGAGGGCCAGCGTGCGCACCGCGGCCCAGCGGGCGAGGACCCGCGCGGTGCCGGCGGCCTCCGCGACGAGCCGCTCACCGTCGCGCGCGGCCTCCGCCTGCGTACCGCAGGCGGTGATGTCCCGCAGCGCCCCCCGGGTCCGCGTCGCGTGATCGCCCAGCGCCTCGTCGGCGGCGAGGGCCCGCCGCTGCGCCGCCGCCATGGGCCGCAGCGTGACCAGGAACAGGGCCAGGCCCCCGGCAAGGGGCGGCACGACGACCAGCAGCAGCGCCGGGTCCAGCGAGAACAGGCCCAGCAGCGCGCCGGCGGCGGTGAAGACGAACGAGCGCATGGTCAGCACGAGCCCGGCGAAGCTGTCCCGCACGATCTCGACCTGGTTCGTGAGCCGAGAGACGGCGGCCCGGTCCCCGCCACCGGGACGGGCCTGCGCCTCCGCCATGGACCGCGCGACCGCCCGCCGCACCAGACCGTCGCGCAACGGCTCGGTCAGTCCGGCCAGTTGGGCGAAGACACCCCGGACCACGGGCGCCCCGAGCAGCACGGCGACCGCGGCGACCGCGAGCCAGCCGAGCCCGGCGGCCGTGTCACCGGCCAGGAAGCCCCGGTCGAGGGCCTGGGCCACGCCGTACCCGACCAGGAAGGTCTGCGCCGACTCGGCCACCGACCACGCCCCGAGCCGGGCGAGGACGCCCTTGCGCCCGGCCAGGAAGCGCCGGGCGGGCGGCAGGACCCGGCGCAGCGGTCCGGGCCTCCGGCCGTACCGCGGCACGGGGCCGCCGTCGGTGGCGGTCACGGCCGCACCTCGCCGTGCAGGGAGGCGATCGGGTCGCCCGCGGGCCGTGCGTCCGCGCCGTCGGTGGCGGAGGCGGCGGCGGATCCGGCGCCGGTGGCGAACACCGCACGGTAGGCGGCCCGTTCCCACAGCCGCCGGTGGGGGCCGACCGCCCGTACCCGTCCGGCCTCCAGCCAGATCACCAGGTCCGCCCGCGCCGCGACCGACGGGCGGTGCGCCACGACCAGACGGGTGGTGCCCTCGAGGGAGTCGCGCACCGCCCGGTCCACGGCGTGCTCGGTGGCGGTGTCGAGGCTGGAGGTCGCGTCGTCCATCACGAGCAGCCGGCCCGCGTGGGCGAACGCCCGGGCCAGCCCCAGACGCTGGTACTCCCCGCCGGACAGCGGGACGTCGGCGAGCGGGGTGTCGTACGTCCGCGGCAGGCGGCGCACGAAGGCGTCGGCGCCCGCGACACGGATCGCCTTCCGTGCCCGGTCCGGCGTCGCGGGGGGTGTCCCGGCCGCGACCGCCTCCGCCACGGTGCCGTCACCGAGCACCGGACGCGCGAAGGCGAAGCCGACCTCGGCGCGCAGGCTCGCACGGGTCAGGGAGCTCAAGGGGACGCCGTCCAGCAGGACGTCTCCCTCGTCGGGATCGACGAGCCGGCCCGCCACGGCCGCCAGGACGGACTTGCCGGAACCGCTGCGGCCCACGACCGCGGCCGTCGCCCCGCCGGGCACCACCACGTCGTCCGCCCGCAGCACCTCCGTCCCCTCCCGCAGCACGCGCACTCCGCGCAGCGCGAGGACCCCCGGGCCGCCCGGCGGCAGGTTCCGGCCGCCGTGGGGCAGGGCGGGCAGCCCTTCCAGGGCCGCGGTGCGTTCCCGTGCCGTCCGCCCCCGGACCAGCGCGCCGAGCAGCGTGGCCGCACTGCCGAATCCGGCGGCCAGTTGCGCGTAACGGCACGCCGCCAGCAGCTCGCCGACGCTCAGGGCGCCCGCGCCGAGCCGGAGCCCGCCGACGGCCGTGGCCGCCACGGTCAGCAGCGGGACGAGCACGCCGCCGGTGGCCAGCGCCCGCCCGTGCAGGATCCACATGCGCTCGCCCAGGGCGCCGAGCTCCGCCAGCGGCCGGAGCACCCGGCGGCGTTCACGGTCCGCGGTCCCGGCGGCGGCGATGGTCTCCGCGCCCTCCATGGCCTCCAGCAGGCGGCCCGCGATGTCCGACTGCACCCGCTGGTAGGCACGCACCGACGTTCCCGTGTCGCGCGCGAAGACCCGCAGCACCAGCACCAGGGCGGGCAGACCGGCCAGGACGCATCCGGCGACCCACAGGTCGACGAAGGCCAGCGCGACGAGCGCGCCGGCCGGGGTGATCAGCGAGGCGGCGAGGGCGGCCCGGGCGGCCGGGGCACCGCCCGCGTCGGAGGCGTTGAGCGTCAGCCGCGTCGCGACGTCTCCCGCGGAGTACGGACGCGTCGCGTCCGGTACGGCGTGCAGCAGGCCGGTGAGGGCGCGGGAGCGGATCGACGCCGTCCAGCCGGCGGTGCAGCGGCCGGTGAGCAGCGCGGTCAGTCCGTCGAGGAGGACCTCGCCGACGAGCAGCCCCACGCTCACCGTGAGCCAGGCCCCGGCGTCGCCTCCGTCCAGCAGCAGGTCCAGCGCCCGGCCGAGGACCAGGGGCTGTGCGACCGCGGCGGCCGCCGCCGCCACCGAGCAGACCAGCACCAGCAGTTCGGGCACCCGGCCGGGATCCGCGCCGGGCGGTCCCGGCGGGCCGGGCGCCGCGTCCTCGCGCCGCCGGACCGGGGTCTTGTCCACCAGCCGCCCCTCCTTGTGGTCGGCGCCGCGCACCGCGGCGACGAGACACGGCACCGGCGCCCCGGCGGTGAGCCGGGACGCCGGTACCGGACCGGGCGGCCCGCCGCGGTGACCGCGACGGGCCGCCTCGGACGTCAGTTACAGGTCGTGATGCTGAGGCTGCTGTCGCCGCAGAGCAGCAGGCTGGCGCGGCTGCCGGTCTCGACGTCCCCCATGGCCTCTTCCTTCGGGGTCTCCATCGACTGCAGGTCGAACAGGTTCATGTGATCATCCCTTCGTACGGACAACGGGTTGTTCACGGCCCCTCGTGGGACCGGCTCGTGGGCCGCGGCTCGGGCCGCGGCGGTGGGAGGAACGGCAGACCGGTGGGCCGGTCGCCGCGTACGGACGCGAGGGCCAGCAGGCAGCCGGCCGTCCCGGTGGACAGGTCCATCGACAGGCGCATCATCTGCTCGCCGGGAAAGGCGAGGTGGCCGCGGTAGGACATGGCGTGCCAGGCCAGCGCGTCGATCTGGCGCCGGACGGCCTCGGGGCCGGTGCCCGGGCCGGGCGCCGTGGTCCGGCCGAGGTACAGCACCATGCCGGCGACGCCCCGGTACAGGCCGGGCTGGGCGTAGAACATGGCCTGCGCCGCGCGCACGATCTCGGTGCGCGCCCGCTCGAACTCCTCGTCGGGGCGGTGCGCCAGGTAGTCGTCGAGCACCATGCCGATGCCCACGCTGCCGGCTCCGAGGTACGGCATGGTGCGCCAGCCCTCGTCCACCTGGAGGGCGCCGCCCGCGCCACGGACGCAGCGCGCGAGGTCCTGGCGCAGCGCGGTGCCCGCGAGGTCCAGCAGACCGGTGTCGCCGGTGCGCTCGTACAGGCGCAGGAAGAGCAGGGCGCTGCCCGTCGCACCGTGCAGCAGACCGGCGCGGGGCCGGCGTCCGGACCCCCCGTCCGCCGGGGCGGCGGTGATCGTCCGGGCGCTCAGCTCGGCGCACCGCAGCGCGGCGGTGCGCAGGGCCGGGTCTCCGGTGGAGGCGGCCAGGGAGTCCAACATCAGGCCGATGCCGGCCGTGCCGCTGTGCAGGTCGGGGGCGAGTCCCTCGAGCGGCTGCTCGAGGAGCGTCCCGGTCAGGTCGAGGGCCCGGGCGCGGTGCCCGAGGTGGTCCAGCGTCCAGGCGGTCCCGGCGATCCCGTCGTGGAAGCCCAGCGGCATGCCGGACGGCGGCTCCTTCGTCCGCTCCAGCAGCCACTGCTCCCCGTCCTCGTCGCGTCCCGCACCGCTCTCGGCGAGGGCGTAGAGCACGCCGGCCGCTCCGTGACCGAACGTCAGGCCTCCGCCCGCGGTGGCGAACTGGGCGACGTCGCCGGGGAACAGCCGGTCGTCCCGGGACGGGGTCGCCGAGGCGCGGACGGCTGCGGCCATCGAGTCCCGGCTGCGGGGCCAGTCGCCCGGTTCGACCGGGACGAATCCGTCACCGTCCCGTCGTGCCGCAGGCGGGCGGGAGGGCGTGCCGGTGATCTCGGCGACCGCCGCGTCCAGGAAGGCCCGCGGCACCGGGAACTGGCGCGCCACCACGTCGGCGAGGTGCTCGGCCTTGCGGCGGTCCAGCGCCAGCAGGCTGGTCAGGGGCAGGAACAGGGCGAGCCGCAGGCAGGCCAGCGCGTACCGGTCCACGGCGGGACCCCGCCGGCCGGGCGGTGCCACGAACCCGGGGTGGGCGACGGTCTGCCGGCCCGGCTCGTCGACGTGATGGGCGGCCTCGAAGTCCAGCAGGGCCACCCGGCCGTCGTCGCGGATCATGATGTTGAACAGGTGCAGGTCGTTGAAGACCACGCCCCGCTCGTGCACCTGTGTGACGGCACGCTCGACCTGGGAGTGGACGTCGAGCGCCCACTCGGTGTACTCGGCGAGCCGCGTCTCGTCCGGATCGGCCTCGATGAGTGGGTGGCGCCGGGCGAAGAAGGTGTTGAGCGGCTTGCCGTCGAGGTGCTCGAGAACGAGGAAGTGGTGCTCGCCGACGGTGAAGGCGTCCCGCACCTCGGGGGTGCAGTCGAGGCCGGACAGCTGCTCTAGCGCCCGGCGTTCGCGCTCCAGCCGGGCCACCGCGTCCGCTCCGTCGGCGGCCAGACCCGCGTGCCGGCGGGCCTCCTTGAGGACCACGAGCTCACCGGTGCGCGTGTCCCGCGCCCGGTAGACGCCACCGCCGTTGGAGAAGTGGAGCGCCGACTCGACGGTGTACGGGATGTCCGCCAGGGTCACCGTCGCCCGCGCCTCGAGGTGGGGCTTCAGGAACGCCGGCACGCTCACCCAGTCGGGCACCCGGAACACCGGACCGCGCGGGTCGGGAACGAGAACCCCGTCGGGATCCGCGATCGCCGGTCTCAGCTCGCCGTCCTCGTCGTAGCAGTTGCGGCGGGTGAAGCTGCCGTAGCGCACGTGCACCGGGCCGTCGCCGAGCCTGAGGTCGCTCAGGATGTGCGGGCCGGGCTCGCCGGCCAGCAGGGCGGTCAGCTCGCCCGCGAGGCGCTCGAACCGCTCCTCGTCCTCCGGGTACACGGTGATGAACTTGCCGCTGCCCGCCCGGTCGGCGTACTTGGCGTTGCGCTGGTGCAGCAGATAGCGGCTCGGGACGAACTTGAACGCGACACCCTGCTCGAAACAGTGCCGTCGTACCCGCTCCAGGACGGACTCGGCGTTGTCCAGGCAGGCGGAGACGTGGATCTTCCAGCCCTGGGCCGGCAGTTCGGCGTCCACCGGCCGAAGGGCCAGCCAGTCGCCGCTCTCGCCACGCTGCCAGCCGGCCGGGACGGGCTCGGTGGCCGCCGCGTACCGGGTGCCGGCCGCCGCGGTGCCGGGGGCGGTGCGGTGCGGCGCGTCGTAGAAGTGCGGGTCCGCGTCGCAGTACACGGCATAGCCCTTGTTCACGCCTTCTCCCTCCGCCGGTCGGTGCCGAGGAAGACGTTTTCACGGGCCGCCGTGCCCGGCACAGTCACCGCTGTCACCTCTCGAAGGTGCGGAACGCACAGGTAACTTGGGACGCACCGGCGCCCGGCCGCCCACGGTCCGGACGCGGCGGACTAGTCCTTGCGCCCGGTCACGGCCACGGTGACACCGAGGCCGATCATGGCCAGGCCGCCCGCGCCACCGACCGCGGACAGCCGGCGCGGGGAGTTCGCGAACCAGTCGCGCGCCGTGGCGGCGAGCAGCCCCCAGGCGCTGTCGCAGGCCACCGCGATGACGTTGAACACCAGGCCGAGCAGCAGCAGCTGCGCCGCGACACCGCCCCGGCCGCGGTCGACGAACTGCGGCAGCACGGCGGCGAAGAAGACGATGGTCTTGGGGTTGGTGACGCCGACCGCGAACCCCTCCCAGAAGGTGCGCCGGCCGCCGTGCGCCTCCCCGGCTCCGGTGAACGCCGCCCGCAGCGAACGGCGTTCGCGCCAGGCCTTCACCCCGAGGTGCACGAGGTAGGCGGCGCCCGCCAGTCTGAGCACCGTGAAGAGCAGGAGCGAGCGCTCCACGGCCGACCCGACCCCGAGCGCGACGGCGATGACCAGCACGTACGCGCCGAGGGTGTTGCCCACCACCGTGGTGAGCGCGGCCCGGCGCCCCTGCGCGAGCGCCCGGCCGATCACGAACAGCACACTGGGCCCCGGCACCACGATCAGCAGCAGCGACAGGGCGGCGAAGGCGAGCAGACGGTCGGGGGACACCGTGGCGGCATGCAACCACGGGGCCGGCGCGGGCCTCCACGGCATTTCCGCCGACGGCCGGCCCGTCGACATGCCCGGACCGCTCGCCTAGGATCTTCCGCGCGGCATCGCGTGCCGGTCACCGACCGGGTGAGGCATGGAGGCGCCGCGGATGCCCGTGGAGGCATTGCCCGTGTCAGTCGAGTTCAACCACACCATCGTTCTCTCCCGCGACCGGGAGAGGTCCGCCCGTTTCCTCGCCGGAGTCCTCGGCCTCGAGGTCGGGGAGCCCGCCGGGATGTTCCTGCCCGTTCCCACCGCCAACGGCGTCACGCTGGACTTCGCCACCGTCGACATCGACATCCCGGTCCAGCACTACGCGTTCCTCGTCTCCGAGGACGAGTTCGACGAGGTCCTCGCCCGGCTCGTGGAGGGCGAGGTCCCCATCCAGGCGGACCCGCACGGGCGGCACCCGCGCCGGATCAACCGCAACGACGGCGGGCGCGGCGTCTACTTCACCGACCCGTCCGGGCACGGCATGGAGGCCTTCACCCGCCCCTACGGCAGTGACCCGGCCTCACCGCTGAACGGCGTCACGGAGGACGTCCCCGGAGCACACTGACCCGCCGCCGGCGGTTCCCCGCGCACACGCGTGCTCGCGGGGCGACGGCACACCACCCCTGCCGCACGGTCCGCCGGACCGTGCGGCACGGCCCGTCCCCGAGGCGGGCGCGGTACGGCTACCGGGCCAGCAGGTCGCGCAGGGCACCGGCGACCTCCCCGGGCGCCTCCTCCGCCATGAAGTGCCCGCAGGCCACCGTGATGTGCCGCAGCCCGGGCGCCCAGGCCCGCCACAGCGCGGTGGCGTCGTAGCCGAGGGCCGCGCCCCAGTCCTGCTGGAGCACGGTCACCGGCATCCGCAGCCGGCTGCCGCGCTCGCGATCGGCCCGGTCGTGGTCGACGTCGACGCCCGCCGAGGCCCGGTAGTCGGCCACGATGGACGGCACCGCCTCGCGCGACGCCTTCAGATAGGCGGCGCGGACATCGGCGGGCAGGGCCCCCGGGTCCCGGGTCCAGACGTCGAGGAAGTGGCCGAAGAACGCGTCCGGCGCGGCGCCGATGAGCTGTTCCGGCAGGCCGGGCGGCTGCGCCATCAGATACAGGTGGAAGCCCACGGCCGCCGTCGTCCCGTGCAGGACGTCCCACATGTCCAGGGTCGGCAGCACGTCCAGCGCGGCCAGGTGCGTCACCGAGTCCGGGTGGTCGAGCCCGGCCCGGACCCCCACCAGGGCGCCCCGGTCGTGCCCGGCCAGCGCGAACCTGTCGTGCCCGAGCGCCCGGGCCAGGGCCACGACGTCGGCGGCCATGGTCCGCTTGGCGTACGCGGTGCCGTCGCGGTCGGCCGGCTTGTCGCTGTCGCCGTAACCGCGCAGGTCGGGACAGATGACCGTGTGCTCGGCGGCGAGGTCGGCCGCGACGTGCCGCCACATCAGGTGGGTCTGCGGGAAGCCGTGCAGCAGCACGAGAGGGCTGCCGGAGCCGCCGACGGCCACGTTCAGCGCGACGCCGTCGGCGACGGGGACACGGTCGTAGGTGAAGCCGGGAATGGTCGGTGCCATGACTGATCGGTGCCTTTCGGTGCTGTTCGACACGTCCGTCGCCGGACGCCTCACAGGCTGCCGGGCGCGGATCAGCAACCGATCAGCGCGCGTACCGTGGTGATCGGACACGGGGCGGCGCGGAGCAGGGCGGACGGAACATGGAAGCGGTCACGTTCGGGGTGCTCGGGCCCGTCACGGCCGAGCGTGACGGAGCCGTGCTCGACCTGCGCGGACCCCGGCACCGGGCCCTGCTGGCCCGGCTGGTCCTGGCCCGGCGGCGCGTGGTCCCCGTCGCGCGCCTGGTCGAGGACCTGTGGGACGTACCGCCCGCCCGGGCCGTCGGCACGCTGCGCACCTTCGTCGGCGATCTGCGCCGTGCCCTGGAACCCGAACGCCCGCGCCGGGCACCGGCCCGGCTGCTGGTCACCGACGGCCCCGGCTACGCGCTGCGCGCGGCACCGGACGCGGTGGACGCCTGGCGTTTCGAGGAGGCCGTCGCCCTCGCCGGCCGGCTGCCGGCCGACCCGGCGTCCGCCCGGCTCGCCGCGGCCCTGGGGGAGTGGCGCGGGCCCGCCTACGCGGAGTTCGGCGGCGAGAGGTGGGCCCGGGGCGAACACGCCCGGCTGACCGAGCTCAGGCTGCACGCGGTCGAGCGGCGGGCGGACCTGCTCGTCGGCCTGGGCCGCGCGGGCGAGGCGGTCCCCGACCTGGAGGCGCACCTGGCCGGACACCCCCGGCGGGAGGAGGCCTGGCGGCTGCTGGCCCTGGCCCTGTACCGGACCGGCCGCCAGGCGGACGCCCTCGCGGTACTGCGCCGGGCCCGCGCCCTGCTCACGGGGGAACTGGGCATCGACCCCGGGCCCCGGCTGCGCCGGCTGGAGGCCGGCATCCTCGCCCAGGACCCGTCGCTCGACCCGCCCGCCGAACCCGCGGACGCGGCGGCCCGCCTGTGGTCCCGCACGACCGAGGCGTACGACCGCGCGGTCGCCGCCGGAGCCCGTGTCCGGCTGGAGTCGGCCGTCGGCCTGCTGCGCGATCTCGCGGTCACCGGAGGCGGTGGTCTCGAGGCGGCACGCGAGCACCGCACCGCGGCGGTCGCCGCGGCCGAGGAGACCGGCGACGTGGAACTCGCGGCCCGGGTGATCGGCGCCTACGACGTCCCCGCCGTGTGGACCCGCAGCGACGACCCGGAGGCGGCCCGGCGGATCGTCACGGCGGCCGAACACACCCTCGCCGCCCTGCCCGACGACGCCGGGACCGCCCCGGCCCGCTGCCGGCTGCTCGCCACCGTCGCCGTCGAGTCCCGGGGCGTCCGGTCCGCACGCGGACCCGAGGCCGCCGCCGAGGCCGAGCGGATCGCCCGCGGCCTGGACGACCCCGCGCTGCTGGCGTTCGCCCTCAACGGCACCTTCATGCAGTCCTGCACCACCGCCGGGCTCGCCCCGCGCCGGGACGCCGTCGGCGCCGAACTCGTCGCCCTGGCCCGCCGGTACGGCCTGCACAGCCACGAGGTGCTCGGCCGTCTGATCCGCGTCCAGGCGCGGTCCGCCCTCGGCGACTTCGCCGCCGCCGACGAGCACGCCGACGCCGTGGACCGCCTCGCCGCACGGCACGAACGGCCCCTGGTGGCGGTGTTCACCTCCTGGTACCGGGCCCTGCGCCAAGCCGCCACCGGCAGCCCGTACGGCCGTGCCGAGGCCGGCTACCGGGCCGCTGCCGCCCGGCTCGACGGCGCGGGGATGCCCGGCCTGGAGCGCGGACTGCTGCCCCTGGCACTGCTCGGACTGCGCCTGGCCCACGGACGGCCCGCCGAGGTGGATCCGCGGGCGGACTGGGGTCCGTACCGTCCGTGGGCCGCACCGTTCGCGCTGCTGGGCGAGGGCCGCGAGGCCGAGGCCCGGTCGGCACTGCGCGCCCTGACCGAGCCGCCGCCCGACCTCCTCCACGAGGCCCTGTGCTGCGCCGAGGCCGCCCTCGCCCTCGCACTCGGCGACCGGACGGCGCTGCGGCGGACGTACGGTCGGCTGCTTCCCGCGGCCGGGCAACTCGCGGGCGCGGGCAGCGGGTTGCTCACCTTCGGCCCGGTCGACGACTGGCTCGCCGCGATCCGCCGCGCGCTCGGGCCGGACGGCGGTTGTGCCGGACCGCGCCGGGTACCCGGCCGCGCATGAAGTGGCAACAGGTGCAGGACGGCCCGTCGGCGGTGTACGTGGTGGTGCTCGACCCCGGCGAGGAGGCGGTCGCCGAGCTCACCGCCTTCGCCCGCGACCGTTCCCTCAAGGCCTCCCAGGTGACCGCCGTGGGCGCCTTCTCGGAGGCGGTCGTCGGCTGGTTCGACCGCGAGTCCGGGGACTACCGGAACATCCCCGTCGGCGAGCAGTGCGAGGTGCTGTCGCTGATCGGCGACACCTGCACGCCGTGCTGGGCCTGTCCGACGGTTCGACCCGCGGCGGCCACCTGCTCTCGGGCAGGGTCTGGCCGACGCTGGAGGTCGTCGTCCGCGACAGCCCCGCCGAGCTGGCCAGGACACACCGGCCGGAGATCGGTCTGGCCCTGATCGACCTCGGCTGAGCCGGCCGCCGGAAGCCGGTTTACCGGCCCGCGAGCGGGCTACGCGGCCCGCACGAAGCACGCACAGACACCCAGGGAGGCGCGACCATGACACAGCGCGTCCGCGACGTGATGTCACCCGCCACGGTGGCCGTCGAACCGATGACCTCGGTGACGCGGGCGGCCCGGCTCATGCGCGAGGAGAACGTCGGCGACGTCCTGGTGACCTACGACTGCGACCTGTTCGGCCTGCTCACCGACCGCGACATCGTGCTCCGGAGCGTCGCCGACGGCCGCGACCCGGACGACACCACGGTCGGCTCGGTGTGCACGCCGCCGCCCGTGGTGACCCTCGCACCGGAGGACTCCACCGAGCACGCGGTCGACCTGATGCGGCGCCACGCCGTCCGGCGCCTCCCGGTCGTCGAGCACGGCGGCGTCCCCGTCGGCGTGGTCAGCCTCGGCGACCTGGCCGGCACCGAGGACCCGCACTCCGCCCTGGCGGACATCAGCAGGGCCGACCCCGGCCACTGACCGGGACGCGGCACGGGCGTCCGGGACCTCCGCCGCGCCGGGCCCCGCGGTGCCCGCCGCCGGGCGGCCGGCCCGACCATCCGAGGAGGGGACGGAGGAAGCGACATGACCCCCCTGGCACGAACCCCCGCGGCAGGCCCCCGGGGGGACCGCCGTGCCGCCGGCCGCACCGCGAGGCTGCGCAGCCGCATCCCCGAACCCGACGAGGAACCCGACCTCCTCGGTCAGTACCTGGCCCAGATCGGTGCCACCCCCCTGCTGACCGCCGAGGACGAGGTGCGGCTCGCCCGGCGCCTGCAGGCCGGCGTCCGCGCCGCCGACGAGCTGGCCGCCGCCGACGCCGGCGAACCCGCCCCGGCGCCCGGACGGCGCCGCGCGCTGGAGGAGACCGTCCGCGACGGGCAGGTGGCCAAGGACCACATGGTGCGCGCCAACCTGCGGCTCGTCGTGTCGATGGCCAAGCGGCACGCCCACCGGGGGCTGCCCCTGCTGGACGTCATCCAGGAGGGCAACCTCGGGCTGATCCGGGCCGTGGAGAAGTTCGACCACACCAAGGGCTTCAAGTTCTCGACCTACGCCACCTGGTGGATCCGCCAGGCCATCGAGCGGGGCCTCGCGACCCACGCGCGCACGGTGCGGCTGCCGGTGCACGTCGTGGAGTAGCTGCAGAAGGTCGCCAAGGTGGAGCGCGGGCTCCGCGGCGCACTCGACCGCGAGCCGACCGTCGAGGAGGTGTCCGCCGAGAGCGGCATCGACGCGGAGAGGATCGTGTGGCTGCGCCGCGTCGGACGGGACGCGGTCAGCCTGGACACACCGGTCGACGAGACGGGGGAGACCGTCGTCGGCGACCTCATCCCGGACACGGAGGTGCTGCGGGCCCCCGAGGTCGCGGAGTTCCGGGCCCTGGCGGAGGAGCTGCGGGAGGCCGTCGGCACCCTCGCCCCGCGCGAGGCCCTCGTCCTCAGCCTGCGGTACGGCCTGCACGACGGCCGGCCCCGCACCCTGCAGCAGGTCGCGCAGCACGTGGGCCTGACCCGCGAGCGCGTCCGCCAGCTGGAGAAGGCGTCCCTCGCCCACCTGCGCGCCCCCGAGAACCGGGAACGCCTGCTGGACTGGGCGGGCTGATACCCCGGGGCGTCCCGCCCCGACGCGGTACGAGGGCGTACCCCGCGGGCTTACGGCCCTCAGATCACGGCGTCCGCGCGCAGGGCCGCGATGTCGGCGGCGGAGCGGCCGAGTTCCGCGAGGATCGCATCCGTGTGCTCGCCGACCGCCGGCACGGGGTCCATGCGGGCGGGCATGCCCACCAGGTCGGCCGGCGGCAGCAGCGCCCGTACGGTGGCGCCCCCCGGCACCGGCACCCGGCGCCAGCGGTCGCGGGCGTCCAGCACCGGGTGGTCCAGGAACGCGGCGATGTCGTTGACCCCGGCGCAGGCGACGCCGATGCCCCGCAGGTCCTCCAGGACGGCTTCGCTGTCCGAGCGGGCGATCCGGGCGGCGACGACGGCGTCCAGTTCCTCCCGGTGGGCGACGCGGGCGGAGCCGGTGGCGAACCTGGGGTCGCCGGTCAGCTCCGGCCGCCCGAGGAAGCCGTCGCACAGGGCGGCCCACTCCCGCTCGTTCTGGACGGAGAACAGCACCTCCTTGCCGTCGGCGGCACGATAGGCGCCGTAGGGCGCGATCGTGGCGTGCCGGGTGCCCAGGCGCGGGGGCTGGCTGCCGCCGTACTCGGTGTAGTAGGCGGGCTGGCCCATCCACTCCGCCAGGGCCTCGAACAGGGAGACCTCCACCGGGTGGGCCCGGCCGCTGGTGGCACGGGTGTACAGGGCGGTGAGGATGCCGCTGTACGCGTACATCCCGGCGGCGATGTCGGCGACGGAGATGCCGGTGCGCGCGGTCTCCTCGGCGGTTCCGGTGAGCGAGACCAGCCCGGTCTGGCACTGGACCAGCAGGTCGTAGGCCTTGCGGTCGGACCACGGGCCGCTGGTGCCGTAGCCGGAGACGGTGCACGGGATAAGCCGCGGGCAGCGCTCCGCGAGGGACGCCGCGTCCAGGCCCAGGCGGCCGGCGGCGCCCGGCGCGAGGTTCTGCACGAAGACGTCGGCGTCGTCGAGGAGCCGGAGCAGGATCTCGCGGCCCCTCGGGTCCTTGAGGTCGAGGGTGAGCGACTCCTTGGACCGGTTCAGCCACACGAAGTAGCTGGAGTGGCCGTGCACGGTCGTGTCGTAGCGGCGGGCGAAGTCGCCGTCGCCCGGCCGTTCCACCTTGATCACCCGGGCGCCGAGGTCGGCGAGCTGCCGGGTGGCGTAGGGCGCCGCCACGGCCTGCTCGAGGCTGACCACCGTGACCCCGGCCAGGGGAAGCTGCACGCTCATGTCTCCTGCCGCCGGACCGAACCGCCCGCGGGCGGTACTCCCGGGGGGCCTTGTGCGCTGATTTCTACGGTTCCCGGCCGGAGGATGTCAACGGCGGCCGGGAACCGGCACGGACGGTCCCCGCCTGTGGCTGCGCCGGCCGGCCCGTGCCGCCTCAGCGGCCCACCGGGCCCGAGGGCGCCGGCGAGGGCCCGCCGCGGGAGACGACGCGCGTGCCGCGGTCGTCGACGACCCGGGCCTGGAGCGAACCGCAGGCGCAGCGGGTCCACACCGTGCCGCCGGCCGCCGTGGTGTGCGTGGACACCACCTGGAAGGGTTCGGCAGCGTCCGGCCAACCGCAGTGCGGGCAGCGGGCACCGGTCGTGCTGGGCATGGCGACTCCTTCGTGCGTCGGTGGTACGCGGGGGAGGGCCGGTGCGGGTGCTGGTCACCGTGGCCCCACGGACAGGGTGCGGGCAGAACTCCGTTCACGTCCAGGTTGACTTTGCGGAACCGACCGTGAAGCGTTGCCTTCATGATTGACCTGCGCAGGCTGCACGTCCTCCGGGCGGTCGCCCACTACGGCACGGTCACCGCGGCGGCCCACGCGCTGCACTTCACCCCGTCCGCCGCGTCCCAGCAGATCCGGCAGCTCGCCCGGGAGCTGGACGTCGTCCTGCTGGAGCCGCAGGGCAGGGGCGTACGGCTGACCCCGGCCGCCGAGAGCCTGCTCGCGCACGCCGACGCGATCCAGGCCCGCTGGGACGAGGCGGAACTCGACCTGCGCGCGGGAGAGGGGGCGCCGGCCGGGCCACTGCGGGTGACGGGGTTCCCGGTGGCCGTGTCGGTGCTGCTGGCGCCGCTGGCCGCGCGTCTGCGGGAGCGGCACCCGCGGCTGTCCGTCAGGATCCGGGAGGCCGGCGTGACGGAGATCTTCGACCTGCTCTTCGAGGGGGAGACCGACCTCGCGGTGGTGGAGTCGACGCCGCACAACCCGCCGTCGGCCGACGCGCGCTTCGATCAGCGGCCGCTGCTGGACGACCCGTTCGACCTGGTCGTGCCGGAGGGGCACCCGCTGGCCGGACGGAACCCGGTCGGCCTGGCGGAGGCGGCGCACGAGCCGTGGATCGCGCCCGTGCCCGAGAGTCCCTGCCGGCTGCACGTCATGTCGGCCTGCGGTGCCGCCGGGTTCACCCCCGACGTGGTGCACCACGCCCTCGACTGGAACGTCATCGCCCACCTCGTCGCGCACGGACTCGGCGTCGCGTTGATCCCCCGGCTCGCCCGGCCGGCCGCGGACCTGCCGATCGTCCGGGTGCCCTGTGCCGACCGGCCGTGCCGCAAGCTGCTCACCTGCACGCGCCGCGGCGGCCACCGGCGTCCCGCGGTCGCGGCGGCGCTGGAGGAACTGCGCGTCCTGGCGTCGGGCGCGGTGGCCTGACGGACGTCCCGGCACACGCACAGGACCGGAACTCGGCGAGTTCCGGTCCTGTGCGTGTTTCCGAGCCGGGTCAGGCGGCGGCGTCGTCCGCGTAGCCGTGCAGGCGGGCGACGACCTCGGTCAGCTGCGCGGCGACCTCGGCGTCGTCGGCCGGGTGGGTCTCCGCGAAGCGGGTGACGGAGCCCGGGATGGACAGCTTGATGTCCTCGATCACCTTGCCGCCGGCGATGCCCACGGACTTGCGGGCGTCGTCCTGCGCCCACACGCCGCCGTACTGGCCGAAGGCGGTGCCGATCACGGCGACGGGCTTGCCGTTGAACGCGCCGGCGCCGAACGGACGGGACAGCCAGTCGATGGCGTTCTTCAGCACGGCCGGCATGGTGCCGTTGTACTCGGGCGAGAAGAGCAGGAAGGCGTCGGCGGCCAGGGCGGCCTCACGCAGCTTGACCGCGGCGGCGGGGACGCTGCCCTCGACGTCGATGTCCTCGTTGTAGAACGGGACGTCGGCCAGTCCCTCGAAGAGCTCCACCTCGGCGCCATCCGGGGCGAGGCGCACGGCCGCCTCGGCGAGCTGGCGGTTGTGCGAACCGGCGCGAAGGCTGCCGACGAGGGCGAGGATGCGGACAGACATTGAGTACTCCCACTGCTGGTGCTGCTGTGAAACGGCGGTGCCGAGACACCGCCGGAGCGATCCGGACCGAGGTCCGTTTAATTTCTAACATCTTAAACGGACCGTGGTCCAGTTTCTTCCCGATGCTTTACGCTGTTTTCATGTCCGCCGCCCCGCCGCCCCTACCCAGGCCCCAGGAGCCCGACGGTCCGCCCGAGTTGCTCCAGCTCGGTACGGGGGCCGACGAGGACGGACCCTGCCTGCGCGCCGACGCGGCCCGTAACCGGGCCCGGCTGCTGGAGGCCGCCGGGCGGCTGGTGGCCGAGCACGGCGCGGCCTGCCTCACCATGGAGGCGGTGGCCGCGGCGGCCTCGGTGGGCAAGGGCACGGTCTTCCGCCGCTTCGGCGACCGCACGGGCCTGCTGACGGCACTGCTCGACCACTCCGAGAAGAAGTTCCAGGCCGCCCTCCTCGGCGGGCCGCCGCCCCTGGGACCCGGCGCGCCGGCCGTGGAGCGGCTGGGGGCCTTCGGCTGCGCCATGCTGCGGCGCAGCGTCGACGAACTGGCCCTGCAACTGGCCGCCGAACCGAGCGCGGAACGCCGCTACACCGCCGCCCCGCGCCGCTTCCTGCGCGGCCACGTGGCCCTGCTGCTGCGCCAGGCCGTCCCGGACGCGGACAGCGAACTGCTCTCCCACACGCTGATGGCCTACCTGGACCCGGCCCTGATCCACCACCTCACCGAGCAGTGCGGGGTGCCGGTGTCCCGGCTGGAGGCGGGCTGGCTGGACCTGGTGACGAGGGTGACCCGCACCGAGCCGCCGCGCTGAACTCCCGGCCCGGACCGGGGTCGTCCCGTCCGGCCGGCGTCGTGGCCCCGTCCCTCACGGGCCGCGGATCTCGTCCGGTCCGGACCATCGTCCCCCGCCCGCGGGCGGTGCCGGGGGCTCTGCCAAGATGCCGTACGTCATGGTGCAGATACCGAAAACGCCCGCCCCCGCGTCCCTGGCACCGCGCTCCGTCCCCACGAGTGCCGATGTGGCCCGCCTGGCCGGCGTCTCGCGCGCGACCGTCTCCTATGTCCTCAACAACACCGGCGCCGTCCGGATCAGCGAAGCCACCCGCCGCCGCGTCCACGAGGCCGCCCGGGAGCTCGGCTACGTCCCCCACGCGGCCGCCCGGTCCCTGCGCGCCGGACACAGCCGCATGGTCCTGATGCCCGCACCGTCCTTCCCCGTCGGCCCGCTCTACAGCCGGTTCCTCACCGAACTCCAGTGGGCGCTCGGCCGGCTCGACTACACGGTCGTGCAATACGGCACCGCCGGGCCGCACGACGACGATTCGGCCCGCGCCTGGGCCGAACTGCGCCCGGTCGCCGTCCTGGTGCCCGGCTCGGGACTGGGGCCGCGCGGTGTGGAACTGCTCAAGCGCTCCGGCGCCCGCGCCGTCGTCACCCTCGCGCCGCAGGCAGTCGAGGGCGCGCACGCCCTGATCATGGACCACGAGGCCGTCGGCCACCGCGCCGGACGCCACCTCCACGACCGGGGACGCCGCCGGATCGGCGTCGTCGTCCCCGCGGAGACCGGCCTGGACGTCTTCTCGGCACCGCGCCTGCGCGGGGTGCGCCGCGCCGTCGAGGGCACCGGCACCACCGTCACCGAACTGCCGCTCGCCTACGACGAGGGGGACGCCGCCCGGCTGGCCGCCCGCTGGCCCGCCCTCGGCCTCGACGCGGTGTTCGCGTACAACGACGAGTACGCGATGCTGCTGATGCGGGCGCTGCAGGACGCGGGCCTGGACATCCCCCGGGACGCGGCCGTGGTCGGCGCCGACGACCTCATGCTCGGCCGCCTGCTCCGGCCCCGGCTCAGCACCGTCCACCTCGAACTGCCGTCCGGCCGCGACCTGGCCGCGCTGGTCGACCGCGCGGTCCACGACCCCGGCGCCGCGCCCGAGCTCCACACGGTGCTCGGCGCGAGGGTGGTGCACCGCGAGTCGAGCTGAGCCGCCCGCTCCCTACTGGCCGTCCTGCGCGGCCTGGCCGCCCTCCTGCTGGGCCTGCTGCTCGGCGACCGCCTTGCGGACCTCGTCCATGTCCAGGTTGCGGGCCTGCCCGATGACGTCCGTCAGCGCGGCCTCCGGCAGCGCACCCGGCTGAGCGAACACGGCCACCTGGTCCCGGACGATCATCAGCGTCGGGATCGACTGGATGCCGAAGGCCTGGGCCAGTTCGGGCTGCGCCTCGGTGTCCACCTTGCCGAACACCAGGTCCGGGTTCTCGTCGGCCGCCTTCTCGTAGACCGGGGCGAACTGCCGGCACGGCCCGCACCAGGACGCCCAGAAGTCGATCAGGACGAACTCGTTGTCCGTGACCATCTGGTCGAAGTTCTCCTTGGTGAGCTCCACGGTGCTGCTCATGACGTGATCCCTCTTCCTGGTGTCGGCGACGAGCCGTCCGCACAACGCGGCCGGTGGGGCGGCTATTCCGCGCACGTACCCATGTGGCCACGCCGCACACCAGCCACCAGACTGGCCCCATGACGGAAACGGAATCCATCGTGTACGACGTCGTGGTGATCGGCGCGGGCCCCGTGGGGGAGAACGTCGCCGACCGCACGCGGGCGGCGGGACTGTCCACCGCGATCGTGGAGAGCGAACTGGTCGGCGGCGAGTGCTCCTACTGGGCGTGCATGCCCAGCAAGGCCCTGCTGCGCCCGGTCATCGCCCGTGCGGACGCCCGCCGCACCCCGGGGCTGGACCGGGCGGCGCAGGCCCCCCTCGACGCCGCCGCGGTCCTCGCCCACCGCGACGACTACACCTCCCACTGGAAGGACGACGGCCAGGTCCGGTGGGTCGAGGGCATCGGCGCCGACCTGTACCGCGGACAGGGACGCCTCGCCGGACCCCGCACGGTGGAGGTGACCGGCCCCGACGGCACCCGCCGCACACTGACCGCCCGGCACGCCGTCGCCGTCTGCACCGGCACCCGCGCCGTCCTGCCGGACCTGCCGGGACTCGGCGACGTACGCCCCTGGACCAGCCGCGAGGCCACCAGCGCCCGCAGCGTGCCGGGACGGCTGATCGTGGTCGGCGGCGGAGTCGTCGCCGTCGAGATGGCCACGGCCTGGCAGGCCCTCGGCTCCCGGGTCACCCTCCTCGTCCGCGGCAAGGGCCTGCTGGCCCGCATGGAGCCGTTCGCCGGCGAACTGGTCGCCGAGGCGCTCGGCGAGGCCGGCGCCGACATCCGCACCGGGACCTCCGTCGAGTCCGTCACCCGCGAGAACGGAACCGTCGTCGCCGTCACGGGCACCGGCGACCGCATCGAGGCCGACGAGATCCTCTTCGCCACCGGCCGCGCCCCGCGCACCGACGACATCGGGCTGGAGACCGTCGGCCTCCGGCCCGGCTCCTGGCTCCCGGTCGACGACAGCCTCCGCGTCGAGGGCCACGACTGGCTGTACGCCGTCGGCGACGTCAACCACCGTGCGCTCCTCACCCACCAGGGCAAGTACCAGGCCCGGATCGCGGGTGCCGCGATCGCCGCCCGCGCCGCCGGCGTGGCGGTCCCGGAGTCCGACCCGTGGGGCGCGCACGCCGCGACCGCCGACCACGACGCGGTGCCCCAGGTGGTCTTCACGGACCCGGAGGCGGCGTCCGTCGGACTCTCCCTGGCCGAGGCGGAACAGGCCGGCCACCGCGTCCGCGCCGTCGACGTCGACCTGTCGACCGTGGCCGGCGCGAGCCTGTACCGCGACGGCTACACCGGCCGCGCCCGCATGGTCGTCGACCTGGAGGACGAGATCGTCCGCGGCGTCACCTTCGTCGGCCCCGGCGTCGGCGAGCTGCTTCACTCCGCGACGATCGCCGTCGCCGGGCAGGTGCCGGTCGGCCGGCTGTGGCACGCCGTACCGTCCTACCCGACGATCAGCGAGGTGTGGCTGCGCCTCCTGGAGGCCTACCGGGACAACTGACCGGTCCGGTAGCGGTGTTCGGGGCCGCCGGCGGGACGCGTCGGCCCCGAACGCGGCCAGGCCGCCCGCCGGGACCCCGGCACGGCGTCAGGGCAGGTCGAACCCCAGGGCCGCCGCGGCCCGCTCCGGCGTCGGCTGGGCCCACAGCTCCGCCATCGCCGTGCCGGACGCCAGGGACCGCGGCTCGGCCCGGTCCAGGTACAGGGTGCCGTCGAGGTGGTCCGTCTCGTGCTGCACGATCCGCGCCGGCCAGCCCGTGAACACCTCGTCCACCGCCCGCCCGTGCTCGTCCCGCGCGACCAGCCGCACCTCGGCGTGCCGGGCCACCACCGCCTGCCAGCCCGGCACGCTCAGGCAGCCCTCGTAGAACGCGGCCCGGCCGGTGCCGACGGGCTCGTACCGCGGATTGACGAGCACCCGGAACGGCTGCGGCACCCGCCCGCGCGCCACGCGCACCTCGTCCGGGACCGGCGCCGGATCCTCGATCACCGCGATGCCGAGTCCCACCCCGACCTGCGGCGCCGCCAGGCCGACCCCGGGCGCCGCGTGCATGGTGACGCGCAGCGCCGCCACGAACCGCGTCAGCAGCGCGGGCTCCAACTGCCCGTCGAAGGGCTCGGCGACCCGCCGCAGCACCGGATCACCGGCCGCCACGATCGGCAACGGACCGCCGGCGGCGAGCAGTTCCTCGACGCGTTCGGCGAGAGGCGCGTCCTGACTCGGGGCTCCCATCGCGCCAGCATGACACGGCGTACGGCGCCCACGCACCGGTGCCCGGCTCCCCAGGGGGAACCGGGCACCGCGGGCACCCCCGGCACGGGGCACCGCTCAGGCACGCTCCTCAGGCCTCCTGCGGGAAGTCACCGGCGAAGGCGGAGGCGATCCGCAGGTGGGTGTCCGCCTCCTCCTGGCGCCCCTGCCGTTCGAGCGTGCGGCCCAGCATCAGCCGCGCGTAGTGCTCCACCGGGTCGCGCTCGACGACGACCCGCAGCTCGGCCTCCGCGCGACGCAACTGGGCCGAGTGGTAGTAGGCGCGCGCCAGCAGCAGCCGCGGGCCCGTCTGCTCGGGCACCTCCTCGACCAGCCCGCCCAGCACGCGCGCGGCGGCGGCGTAGTCCTTGGCGTCGAAGAACATCCGCGCGCGCTCCCAGCGCTCCGCCGGCGTTCCGTGGTCGTAGTACGTCATGTCCACTCCTGCCTCCTTCGGACCGTGCAACCACACCCGTTGGTTGAAAATTCCACCATCCTCACCGTGGGGCGGAGGCATGCAGGGACCGGCGTGGAGCCCGTCCCTCCGGCGGGGTGACGGGGCCGTGGACGGACTGACGCGGCGGGCCGCGCGGGGCTAGGTTGGGCGGCATGAGCAATCTCGATCGCGAGGCGGTTCCCTCCGTGTGCGGCGGCCGCGGATTCGTGGTGGCGGAGCCCGTGCGAGAACTCCTCAGTCCCCGCCGGGTGATGCTCGGCGAGTCCACCGAGGTGCGCAGGCTGCTGCCCAACCTGGGCCGCCGCATGATCGGGGCCTGGTGCTTCGTCGACCACTACGGTCCCGACGACATCGCCGACGAGCCCGGCATGCAGGTTCCGCCGCATCCGCACATGGGCCTGCAGACGGTGAGCTGGCTCCACGAGGGCGAGGTCCTGCACCGCGACTCCACCGGCAGCCTGCGGACCATCCGCCCGCGTCAGCTGGGTCTGATGACGTCCGGCCGCGCGATCAGCCACTCCGAGGAGAGCCCGCGCCCGCACGCCCGCCACCTGCACGGCGCCCAGCTGTGGGTGGCCCTCCCGGACACCCACCGCCACACCGACCCGCACTTCGAGTTCCACGACGACCTGCCGCACGTCACGGCCCCCGGACTGACGGCCACGCTGCTCCTCGGCGACCTCGACGGCACGCCCTCGCCCGGGACGACGTACACCCCCCTCGTCGGCGCCGACCTGAGCCTCGCCCGGGGCGCGGACGTACGCCTCCCGCTGGAGCCGGACTTCGAGTACGCCGTGCTGTCCATGTCCGGCGAGGCCCACGTCGACGGCGTGCCCCTGGTGCCGGGCTCGATGCTCTACCTCGGCTGCGGCCGCCGGGAACTGCCGCTGCGGGCCGAGTCGGACGCGGGCCTGATGCTCCTGGGCGGCGAGCCGTTCGAGGAGGAGCTGATCATGTTCTGGAACTGGATCGGACGGTCGCAGGACGAGATCGAGCAGGCCCGCCGGGACTGGATGGAGGGGTCACGGTTCGGCGAGGTGAAGGGGTACGACGGTGCCCCGCTGCCCGCCCCTGCGCTGCCTTCGGTGCCGCTGAAGCCGCGGGGAAGGCTCCGCTGAACTGCGGGAATGGCTGACGGGCCGGGGGTGGCCGGTCGGCCGGCCGTCCTGCGCCGTCCTTCACAGGCTCCTCGCGGGCGCTGGTCGGCTGGGTGTGCTGCAAGCCCGATGCGCTGCGCCGTCCCCGTCGAGGGTGCATCCACCTGTGGGTGGCTGTGGCAGGACACTTGCTTACCCTTTGCTGACTCTACTGACGTGTCACCAGGTGTCGGCGGAGTTCATGGCTTACCTGTGCAGTGCTACAAGAGGTGTGACTGCTGTAGCGGTGAGGCTCGTGATGCTGCCTCCTGGAGGGGAGGTGCCGGCGGGGACCCTCGCCGCTCGGGCCCGTGTGCCGTCTCTGCGGATCGCGAACACGCGCTGCCCGGTGGGCGAAGGTTGGGCGTGTTGCGGCTGGTGGGCGTGCCTCCGCCGTTCAGTCCGTGCGGGAGGCGCGCTCGGCCGCGAACATCCAGCGCTGCTTCTCGAGTTCGGCGGTGATCGAGATCAGGAGGTCCTGGGTGACCGGGTCGGCCCCCTCGGTGGCGTCGATGCGCTCGCGCAGCCGTGTGGCGGCGGCCCCCAAGGTCTCGACCATCATCTCGACGGCGTCGTCGTCGCGTATCCAGCCGTCCTTCGGGCCGGGCAGCGCGAACGCCGAGGCGATCGTCTCCGGCCGGCCGTCCGGCGGGAGACCGAGCGTCGCGGCCCGTTCGGCTGCAGTGTCGGCGGCCTCCCGGATCACCGCCACCAGTTCGTCGAGCTGCAGGTGGACGGAGCGGAAGCGAGGCCCCACGATGTTCCAGTGCGCCTGCTTCCCGATCAGCGAGATCCCGAGGAGATCCACGAGGGTGCTCTGCAGCGCGCTCCCGGCGACCTGACGGGCCGCGTCGGGAATCGTGCTCTTCCTGACAGTCATACGGCGGTTCTCCTTGCGTAATCGGCTCCGGCGATACGGAGCAGTGCGACACGTTCCGGCGGCGGGGTGAGCGGTGGGCCCGCTCCCCGGGCATCGTCGTGGCGTGGGTTCGGGCGGCGTGGAGGGTGATGGCGGCCTGGGCGGCGTCGGTGTCGCGCAGGGCGTTGAGCAATCATCGATGCGGGCCTGGTGGTCCGATCCGGGGGAGTTCCCCGCGCCGGACAAGGTGGTCCTCAGGAGCTTGGCGAGTGAGTCCGGATTCCCTCGGTGAGGGCCCGTGGGCCCTCACCGGCGCGCCGGGTGGGGTGTGGTTGCCAGGACTGTCGCGGGGCGGGGCCTGCCGCCGTCACCAGGGGAGTGCGCCGGCGCGGTCGGTCACCGTGCCGGTGGGCGTGTCGGGTCCCAGGGTGGCGATACGCACCGCCGCCTCCGCGCCCTCCTCGACGCTCTGCCCGATGTGGCCGGTGAACTCGGTGGCGGTCTGGCCGGGGTCCACCGCGTTGAAGCGGACGTCGGGGATCGTCCTGGCGTACTGCATGGTCAGCATGGTGACCGCGCTCTTCGACGAGCCGTAGGCGGCGAGCGGATACTGCGACTCGACCCGCTCCGGGTCGTGGGTCAGCGTGAACGACCCGAGACCGCTGGTGATGTTGACGACGGACGGGGCGGCTGCCTTCCGCAGCAGGGGCAGGAACGCGTGCGTGACGCGTACCAGGCCGAAGACGTTGGTTTCGTAGACGTGGCGGATCTGGTCGGCCGTCATGTCCTCGGGTGCGGTCACTTCGCCGAGGATCCCGGCGTTGTTGACGAGAATGTCCAGGTGGCCGGCCCGCGCGACCAGCGTCTCGACCGCCGCGCCGACCGACGCGTCGTCGGTCACGTCCAGCTGGACGAAGCCGGCGCCGAGTCGGTCGGCGGCCTTGCGTCCGTTCCCGGCGTCCCGGGCTCCGATCCAGACCGTCTGGCCCGCCTGGACGAGTCGGCGCGCGATCTCGTGGCCGAGGCCCCTGTTGCCGCCGGTGATCAATGTGGTGGTCACGTCGTGTCTCTCCTGTGCGTGTCGTCGGAGCGGGTGCTCCCGGAAAGCGGTTACCGGGAGCACCCGCGGGATTGGTTCGCGGCGGTGCGTCCCGTCGGCGTCGACGCCGACGTCGGCGGGCGTCCTGCTCTAGTGGGCGGGGCGGAACGGGCGCAGCAGGCGGATGCCGTCCTCGATGGATCCGTCGATCAGTTCGAGCATGTGCGGGACGAGTTCCCGCATCCGGGGCGCGGCGAGGTGTGCGTCGAGGTGGGAGCGTGTCTCCCAGCGTTCGTAGATGACGAACTCGCCGGGTCGGCCCTCGACTTCGTGGGCCTCGTAGTCGATGTTGCCGGGGTCGTTGCGCGAGGGGGTGACGGCGGCGGTGATGAACGCCTTGAGGTCGGCCTCCCTGCCCGCCTTCGCCTTCGCGTCCCAGACGACGGTCACGTAGCCGGTGGGTGTTGCGGTCATGGTGATTCCTTTTCTGTTCCGTGCTGCCGGGCTGTGCGTCGGTACCGGGCCGATGTCAGCTCTCGATGAAGTCGAGGAGGTCGGCGTTGACGGTGTCGGCGTTCACGGTGCACATGCCGTGCGACAGCCCCGGGTAGACCTTCAGGCGCGCGTTCTTGACCAACGTGATCGCCATCTCGGCGGAGTTGGCGATCGGGACGATCTGGTCGTCGTCGCCGTGCATGATGAGCGTGGGCACGTCGATCGCCCGGAGGTCGTCGGTGAAGTCGGTCTCCGAGAACGCCTTGATCCCCT
Source organism: Streptomyces sp. 63XJN7_1_ISO-PGPR-S23-121 (assembly GCF_056173025.1). Taxonomy (NCBI): domain Bacteria; kingdom Bacillati; phylum Actinomycetota; class Actinomycetes; order Kitasatosporales; family Streptomycetaceae; genus Streptomyces; species Streptomyces sp. 63XJN7_1_ISO-PGPR-S23-121. The sequence continues at coordinate 3,187,178 of NZ_CM149653.1, forward strand.
CGTAATGCGCCTGCGCGCCACCGGTCATCCCCTGACGCCACCAGTTCCAGACGACACCCTGGGACACGTCCGCGCCCGGGCGGTTGAACCCGTAGAACGGCCCGGAGGCGATGTCGAGGTAGAACTGGGAGCGGTTGGTGGCCACGGCCTCGCGGAAGCCGTCGAAGACCTCGACCGGCAGCCCTCCCGGGTTCGATCCGGTCTGGACCATGAGCGGCGGGACCGCTCCGATGAGGACGGCCTTGGCGACCCGACCGGCACCGTGCCTGGCAACGTACCGGGCGACCTCTCCACCACCGGTGGAGTGGCCGACGTGGACGACGTCGCGCAGGCCGAGGTGCGCCACCACAGCGGCGGCGTCCGCCGCGTAGTGGTCCATGTCGTGCCCGTGGCCGACCTGGGCGGAGCGCCCGTGCCCTCGGCGGTCGTGGGCGATGACACGGTAGCCCCGCTGGACGAGGAACAGCAGCTGGGCGTCCCAGTCGTCCGAGCTCAACGGCCAGCCGTGGTGGAACATGACCGGTCGGCCCGAGCCCCAGTCCTTGTAGAAGATTTCGGTTCCGTCGCTGGCGGTGACGAACGGCATGGTCTGCTCCTCGTGGTCTCGCCCGGGTACCGGGCGGATTCGATGTCTCCACGAGAATGGCTCGGCCACCGTGCCGACAGCCTCCGTCAGCTGACTGACATCCGGCCGACGGCTCGCTTACGTCAGTACCGGGGCAGTGCCGAGACCCGACCGGCAGCTCTCACGGCCCGGTGGCCGGAAGCTCGGGAGGCAGCGCCTCCAGTGCGTCGCGGAGCCCGGCCCGCGACGTGATCCCCAGCTTCGGGAACACATGGTAGAGATGCGACGACACGGTCCGCGGCGAAAGGAACAGACGCGACGCGATCTGCGGGTTCGACAGTCCCGTCGCCGCCAGCCTGGCGACCTCCAGCTCCTGCGGGGTGAGGGCCTCACCGGCCTTGCCCCGGCCGGTCCGCGTCATCCCGGTGGCGCGGAGCTCCGCCGCGGCCCGGGCCTCCCACGAACGGGCCCCGAGCTCCTCGAAGCGGCCGCGGGCGGCGGTCAGCTGCACCCGGGCCTCGCGGTTGAGCCCCTGCCGGCGCAGCCTCTCGCCGTACGCCAGATGAGCACGGCCGACCTCGAAGGGCCACTGCTCGACGCCCGGCAGCCCGAGCGCCTCCTCGAAGCACCGGACCATGTCCTCGGCAGCCGATGTCATCGCCGTGACCGTGGCCGAGCTCAGCGCGAACCGCGACGAGAGATGACCGACACCGGCGTCGCGCAGCGCGTCCGCGTGCCGTCGCGCCTCCGCGTGCCGCCCGGAGCCCACGGCGGCCTCGACGAGGTCCGGCGCCGACCACACGGCCTCGGGGTTGAACGGCGGCAGCACACCCGGGGCGCAGATCGCCGTGGTGTGCCGGAACGCCGTCTCGAAGTCGGCGGCGCCGAGGGCCGCCCGGGCCGCCGCCTGGTGGGCGCAGTTCTCCAGCCGCCGCAGTCCCCTGGGCCCCGACCACCCCCAGACGGCCTCGCAGTGGCGGCGGCACGCGTCGAGGTCGCCGCGCTGGGCCGCGGCCATTGCAGCGACGTAGTGCCCCACCTGGGCGAACAAGTGGTATCCCGTCTCCTCGGACAGTGCGATGAGCTCGTCCGCGGCGCCGGCCGAGGACTGCCATCGTCCGGTGTACAGGTCGTCCAGGGCGACGAACATCAGGGCCGGCATGCTCGACCCCACCGCGCCGCCGTCGCGTATGACCCGGGACACGGCCTCGCGACAGCCCGGAAGCCGGTCGAGGTAGGAGGCGGTCAGGGCGGTGCGGATGACCACGTCGGCGTCACTCTGGTCCCTCAGCCGCGCGATCTCCTCGTCCAGGCGGCGCAGCATGCCGTCGGTGACGGAGCCGAGGTCGTGGTGGACGCGCCCCAGCGACGCCGCGGCGGCGGGCGCCGCCTCGGGGAACCGGGCGAGCACGTCGACCAGAGGCTGCCAGTGCTCGGGCCGGCCCGAGTACTGGCTGGCGAGGGTGAGGGTGAACAGCGCGGTCTCCAGCTCCTCACGCGGCGGTCCGGGCATCACCGGGGCCTGCCCGACCGCCTCCATCAGGAGTGCATGGGCCGTATCGGCGTCGCCTTCCGTGACGAGCACGAGGAAGCCGGCCGTCGCGGCCGCCGAGAGCGGCCGGGCCGCCGGATCGCCCTTGACCTCACGCATGATCTCGTGACTGACCTCCAGATGACCCGCGACCCAGGCAGCGGCGTAGGCGGCCTGCGACAGACGGCGCCTGCGGTCCGCTCGGTCGGGACTCAGCTCGGCCGCGCGCCGCAGCCTCGCGATCGCGCCGTCGGCGTCACCGCGCCGCAGGCTGCTCCGGGCCGCCGACTCCACGACGGCGGCGACCGCCTCGTCGGGCGCCGTCGTGGCTCTCGCGAGGTGATCACCGCGCCGCTCGGGCTGGTCGGCCAGCGCGTCGGCCAGCCGGCGGTGGGCGCTGCGCCGCTGCTCGCCGGTGGAACCGTCGACCACCGCTGACCTGACCAGCGGATGCCTGAAGCGCACCGCGCGGCCGTTCTCCGCGACCATGACCAGGTGGTCACGCTCCGCGGGAGCGAGTTCCTCAAGGCTGCCCGGCCCGCCGGCCGCCTCGAGAATGCCGATGTCGCCGGAGCCCTCAAGAGCCGCGAGCAGCAGTACCTCGCGCGTTCCCCGCGGCAGTCGTCCGACGCGGGCACCGTACAGAGCGCGGACATCCCGCCCCGGACCGCTTGCCCACCCCGCCCCTTGGCCGTGTTGGTCGCCGGACACCCCGGTGGACCCGGCGAACTCGAGCAGCGCCAGGGGATTTCCCTGCGCCTCGTGCGCCACGGTCGAAAGAATCCGGCGGGGGAGGTGGGCGAAGCGCCGGGACAGCAGCCGCAGGGCGTCCGCGTCACCCAGCGGCGCGACCTCGAGCTCCGGCAGACCGGTGGACCGGAAGGATTCGCCGGACTCCGCCCGCTGCGCTCCGAGCAGCCCGATGCGGCGGCCCCCCAGCCTTCTGGCGACGAAACCCACCGCAGCCCGGCTCGCCTGGTCGACGACATGAAGGTCATCGACCACGAGGAGCAACGGCCGCTCCTTCGCGGCCTCGTCGAACAGGGCCAGTGCCGCGTTCAGGACGGCGATCCGGCTCGAGGCGGGACCGGCGCTGAGACCCAGGGCGACCTCGAGGGCCTCCCGCATGGAACGCGGCAGACGACCGAGCTCGTCCGGCAGCGAGCCGACGAGCTGATGGAGCCCCGCGAAGCTGATGTCCGTCTCGTACTCGACACCACTCCCGCGGACGACCCGCACTCCCTTCGCCACCGCCAGCTCGGCGGTCGCGTCCAGGAGCGCCGTCTTCCCCACACCCGGATCACCGGTGAGCAGCAGGACAGCTCCGTCCGTCCCGGCCATGTCCAGGAACGCCGCAAGCTCGGCGAGCTCGCCCTCCCGACCGACCAGCCCGGTCGGGCCGACGCCCATGCCTGTCCCTGACTTCGCCCACATCCGCCGTGTCCCTCGCTCTGCCTCGCGAGGCGGTCGAACCACCAGCCACGCACTTGACCAGCGATTATCACATCCACCGGCAAACGGAGTGTGAAGCCATATGCTTTGCCGACACCCGCGGCAAGCCTCGGTATCGAGGTGGGTACAAGGCCTCAGGTTGCTTGCCTGGCCAGCCTGCGCAGGGCGCGCACGGCAGGTGATCCGGGGTCGGCCGTCATCAGGACCACCTCCTGGTCGTCCTCGGGCACGAGCAGGACGTCGCAGTTCAACCGCAGCGCGCCGGCCTCCGGATGGTCCAGGGTCTTGGTGCGGTGCCCGGGAGCGTGGACCGGATGTGTCTGCCAGATCTGCCGGAACTCCTCACTGCCGTCGTGCAGGTCGGCCAGCAGGTCGGCCAGCTGCGGGTCGTGCGGGTAGCGGTCGGCGGCCCGGCGCAGCCGCGCCACCACGATGTGCCCGAACTCCTCGGCGCTGGAGCTCTCGTACATCCGCCCCTGGCCCAGGAAGCGGCGGCGGGCCAGGTTCGTCGTCCCGTCTCCGAGGTCGCAGCCGAGCAGTGCCTGGGCCAGGGGGTTCCAGGCGACGACGTGGTACGCCGCGTCAGTGACGATGGCACCGGTCTCCGGCAGCCGGTCCAGCATCCGGGCCACGTGCGGGCGCACCCGCCGCACGGCGCTGGTGCCGGGCGGCGCGCTCGAACCCGCCAGGCGGAACAGGTGGCTGCGCTCGGCCGGCGTGAGCCGCAGCGCGCGGGCCAGTGCGTCCAGGATCCGGGCCGACGGCCGCGGTCCCCGGGCCTGCTCCAGCCGCGTGTAGTAGTCGACCGACATGTGGGCGAGCTCCGCCACCTCTTCGCGGCGCAGGCCCGGTGTGCGGCGGGCGGTGCCCGTCTCCGTCAGGCCGATCTCGTGCGGACGCAGGGCCGCCCGGCGGTTCCGCAGGTACTGGGCCAGCTCCTGCCGTGCCATACCGCCTCCTGTCTCCCCCCGCTGCCTGGTACAGACTGTCCCTGGCCGGGCGCGTGCGACCAGGGAAACGTGGTTGCCATGAACGAACGCACAGCTCTGGTCACCGGTGCCAACAAGGGCATCGGCAAGCATATTGCCCGGCTGCTCGCCGCCGAGGGCCTCACCGTGTACGTGGGCTCCCGCGACCCCGGGCGCGGGCAGCGGGCCGTCGAGGAGATCGGCGCCGGGGCCCGCCTGCTGGTCCTCGACGTGAGTGATCCCGACGGCATCGCACAGGCCGCGGCTCAGGTGGACCGCTTGGACGTGCTGGTCAACAATGCCGGCATCTCGCTGTCACTTGACCCGCCGGCCGGCACCGGCGTCGAGGAGTTCCGGCGCACGTACGAGACCAATGTGTTCGGGGTAGTGGCGGTGACCAATGCCTTCCTGCCCGCCCTGCGCCGGTCGCCGCGCCCGCGCATCGTCAACGTCTCCAGTGGCACCGCGTCGCTGACCTGGAGCACGAACCCCAACCCACAGTTCACCCCGGGAAGCGGCGGCGCCGCCGCCTACCGGTCGTCCAAGGCCGCCCTCAACGCCCTCACCGTCTTGTACGCCCAGACGCTGGCCCACGACGGCTTCAAGGTCAACGCGCTCGCTCCTGGCCTGCGGGCCACTGATCTCACTCCGGGGGCCGCCGCTGCCGGCGGCGACCCGGCCGAGGCCGCCCAAGGTGCCCTCCGTCTGGCCCTGCTGCCGGACGACGGCCCCACCGGTGGCTTCTTCTCCTGGGACGGAACCCTCGTGCCCTGGTGACGAGTCATGGGAGGCGTCGGGGACGGGTGACCCAGCGGTGGGTGACCCGTGCCCGGCGAATCAGGCTGCGGAGGACCTGCTGTTTGGGTCCGAGCCGGCCGTAGGCGTACCGGGCGCACGGCACGGGCGCCGTCGTACGCCGTGCCGGCCAGGTTCCCGCGGCGGCGAGGGTTCCCTCACAGAACTGGCACCGCGACGCCTTCCTCGCCCCTCCCGCGCTCCGGGCTCGCCCCGAGCGCCGTCAGCGTCACCCCGGCCGCCACCGCCATCGCCGCCACCAGCCCCGCCGCGAGCACCGCCCAGTGACCCAGGAACGTACAGACGACCACCAGCAGCGCCGTGGCCGGCAGCACCGACTGCTGGGCGATCCCCACCTTGTAGAAGCGCGAGTGCAGCGCCCACACCGTGAGCAGGAACAGCGCTGTCGGCAGCGTCACCGCCGCCGACGCCGACAGCGCCGAAAGGTGCGTCTTGCCCACCGCCTGCTCCACCGCCACCTCCATGCCGGCCCCGATCGCGGCACCCGAGACGAAGATCAGGTAATGGCCGTAGCCCCAGAGGAAGGACTGCCGGTTGGACCGGAGGTGCCCGTGGATGGGGACCGCGAAGTACACCCACCAGGCGGCGAAGATGATCAGCAGTCCGCCGGCGGCGATGGGCAGCAACTCACCCAGGGCCTCGTGCTCGTCGATCCCCGACTTCACGGCGACGGTGGCCGCCGCGACGGTCTCGCCGAGCACGATGAGCGTGAGCAGCCCGTACCGTTCGGCGATGTGGTGGGGGTGCCACGGCGTGGGGTGGGCCCGCTCCGCATACAGCGGTACGGCCATCTCCAGCAGCGTCATCACCAGGAAGAGCCACGGGCGGCCGGCCTCCGGCAGGGCCAGTAGTCCCAGCCAGCCGATCTGGCACAGCCCGATGGCGTACCGCAGCGCCATCGTCCGCTCGGGGCCCTGACTCGACCGCGCCACGCGCAGCCACTGCGCCGTCATGGCGAGCCGCATGATCACATAGCCCAGGATGACGACCAGGTACGCGTGTTCCTCGGACGCCTGGGAGACGCCCGCGGTCAGGACGAGCACGCCGGCTATCTGGACCAGCGTGACGATCCGGTACAGCACGTCGTCGTTGTCGTAAGCCGAGGCGAACCACGTGAAGTTCATCCACGCCCACCAGATGGCGAAGAAGATCATCAAGTAGTTGAGGATCCCCTCGCCCGTGTGCCCCTCGACCATGGCGTGCACCAACTGGGCGCATGCCTGGGCTATGGCCACGATGAAGCACAGGTCGAAGAAGAGCTCCAGTGAGGAGACGCCGCGGTGGCTCTCGTCGCGGCCTCGCGCCATGAGCCTGCGCAGTGGTCTGTGGTGTGCGGGCGCCGCGGAGCACGCCGGCGGCGGAGCCGGGCTGCTTGTCATCTGGTGAGCCAAGCTCCGAAATGCCGCTGCAGTCGGGGATTGATCTGCCAGACCATCGCTGCTGCCGCCGCCGGGACGAGTACAGCCAGTCGCACCGGCAGGTACAGATCCTCCAGAACAGGGTTCGTGGCCAGGCCCAGCAGGACGATGGTGGGGTAGATACCGCACACGGTGAGGAGCCACAGCTTCCAACGCCGGACGGCGGCCGGAACGGTGGGGTCGAGCCGGGGTTCGGCGTTCGCGAACGCGTTCCGGCTCTGCTCCCGGAGCGTGTGCCGGAGGTCTGTCACTGCCGGTGGGCTCGGCAGTCCAGGATCGTCGGCACCATAGGCATGGGAAACAAGTCTCTCGTTCATGGACCACTCCAAATCGAAATGCTGCGTGTCGTTGTGATTCCATCGGTTCCTGCTCGACCGAGGCGATGTTGGCGCTGCGTGATGGGCTGCCCGCGCAACAGCGGCAGCAGTTGCCGGGTGAGCAGCACAGGGCTCAGATGGTTTCGCTGGGTCTCGGCCGGAGCGGACAGGTCGGCGATGTATTGCTCGGCCCCGAAACGCTGCGCGATCGGCACCGGTCGCTGCGGGGCACGACCGTGCAGAAGTAACTGGTGCACGGCTTCCGCAAGCTCCTCAGCCAGAGCGAGACCAAGACCGTTCGTCGCTCCGGTGATCAGAATCGACGCCTGGTGCAACCTTCCCGCGCAGAGGTCAAGGCCGACGGCCCGGCGCCCAGGTGGGCGCCGGGCCAGGTCATGATCTGATCAGTGAGCGGACTGGGTGTGGTCCTGCTCCACGTACACCTTGAGGGCCTGGAACTCCTCGATTGCGCGCGGGCCGCACAGGTAGCCGTAGCCGCTTCCCTTGACGCCGCCCTCCTCGAAGTCCTCGCTGATGGCTCCCCAGGTGTTGATCCATACCGTGCCGGTGCGGATGCGCCGGGCGATCCGGCGGGCCTTCATCGAGTCCGAGCTGAACACCGAGGCGGCCAGGCCGTAGATGGTGGCGTTCGCCTTGGCCACGGCGTCGTCCTCGTCGTCGAAGACCTCGAAGGTCTGGACCGGACCGAAGACCTCTTCCTGCACGATCCGGACGTCGGTGCGGTCCACCTCGATCAGGCTCGGCCTGTAGAACGCGCCGGCGGCCAGCGGGCCGTCGGTGACCACACCGCCGCGCAGCAGTACCGTGCCGTACGAGGCGGCTTCCTCGACGATCGCGTCCACCCGCTGGGCGGACGCCCGGTCTATCACCGGGCCGAGCTGGGCCTTCTCGTCGTCGCCCGACCCGAGCCGCACCTGCGCGAGCGCGGCGGTAAGCCGAGTGCGCACCTGGTCGGCGATGTCCCGGTGAACCAGTACGCGGGAGCCGGTGCAGCAGAACTGCCCGTTCATCAGCACCAGCGACTGCACCACGGTGGGGATCACCATGTCCAGATCGGCGTCGGGAAGGATCACCATGGGCGCCTTGCCGCCAAGTTCCAGACCGAGCCGCTTGAGTGTGGTGGAGGCCGCGGCCGCGATATGGCGCCCGACCGGCGTACTGCCGGTGTAGTTGATCACGTCGACCTTGTCCGAGGAGACCAGGAACGGGGCCCCGGTGTTGCCGGACTCGGTGAACACGCTGACCACGCCCGCCGGGATCTCCGGGACCGAGGCCAGGACCTGCGCGAAAAGCTCGTTGGTCAGTGCCGTCTGAGCCGGAAGTTTGACCACGACGGTGCAGCCGGCGGCCAGCGCCGGGCCCAGTGCCCGCACGGTCAGCATGATGGGGGAGTTCCAGGGAGAAATGATCCCGGCGACGCCGAGCGGCTCGGGCACCGAGTGGGTGTACTGGCCGGGTGCCGTCTCGGCGGCGCGCCCGGCGGTCTGGGTGCGCGCAGAGGCCGCCGCGTACCGCAGCCACCCGACCGCACCGCTGACCTCCCACGTGGTCTCACCCAGCAGCTTGCCGTTCTCCCGGGACAACATGGCCGCAACCTCGGGTACCCGGGCCTCGAGGGCGTCGGCCAGCCGGCTGAGTGCGGTCGCCCGGAGCGGGGGAGTGCGCGCCCAGTCGGTGGTCGCGAACGCGGCGGCGGCGGCGTCCACGGCGGCCGAGGCCTCTGCCTCGCCACCGTCGTAGAACGAGCCGACGACGGTGCCGTCGGCCGGGTTGATCGATTCCAGAACCGAGCCGGAGCCGGTCCACTGTCCGTTGATCCAGTGCTGCGCGATGGTGTTGATGGTCCGCTCCTCGTGGTCCCGCCCGGGTACCGGGCGGATTCGATGTCTCCACGAGAATGGCTCGGCCACCGTGCCGACAGCCTCCGTCAGCTGACTGACATCCGGCCGACGGCTCGCTTACGTCAGCACCGGGGCAGTGCCGAGACCCGACCGGTAGCTCTCACCGCCCGGTGGCCGGAGGCTCGGGAGGCAGCCAGAGCGTCGCGGAGCATTCCTCTCGCGTGGCTCGTGGGATCACGACCTGGCCGTGACCGGCTGGCCGCCTGGACAGCCGGATACCCGCCCGCTGGTTCGCGGGCGACGAGGTCTCCGGCGGCCTGGAACTGCGCCGCACCGCCCGCACGCTCGGCGTCGACTACGCCCTTGCCGTCAGGGCCGATCACCGGGTCACCACACCGGTGGGGCGTTTGACCGCCGCCGTCCCGACCGTCACCCACGCCCGCAGCCACACCACTGACGACAGCAACCCCGAACTCGCCCCCGCGGGACTGGACGGAGGGGTCACGTTTCGGCGAGGTCAAGGGGTACGACGGTGCCCCGCTACCGGCGCCGGAGCTGCCGGCGACGCCGCTCAAGGTCCGGGGCAAGGGTCCGCTGAACCGCCGGGGCGGCTGACGGGCCGCGACGGGCCCGGCCGGGGAAATCGGGTGCCCTTCGGGGGGCCTCCGGTGAGATCATCGGGCTCGCGACCCATCAGCCGACGAGCACGGAGCGCAGGCCGGATGACCGACGTATCGATCGAGGAACACCCAGTGGACGGCGGCGGACCGTACGCGATCACCACGGGCCCGGACGGCGCGCTGTGGTACACGCTCGTGCACAGCGGCCGGATCGGCCGGCTGGTGCCCGGCGGCCGGCCGGAGAGCCACCGGCTCGAACCGGACTGCGGGCCGACGATCATCACCAACGGCCCGGACGGTGCCCTGTGGTTCACCGAGTACCGGTCACACCGCGTCGGCCGGATCACCGTCGGCGGCGCCGTCTCGGAGTTCGCGTTGCCCACGCCCGGGAGCGGGCCCTTCGGTATAGCGGCCGGAGCCGACGGTGCCCTGTGGTTCACCGAGACCGCCGCCGACCGCATCGGCCGCATCACCACCGACGGCGAGGTCACCGAGTTCCCGCTCCCGGTCACCGGCGCGTTCCCGTCCGCGATCACCGCGGGAGCGGACGGCGCGATGTGGTTCACCATGAACCAGGCCGACGCCATCGGCCGGATGGACCGCGACGGCACGGTGTCCGTCCACCCGCTGCCCACCGCGGCCGCCGCACCGGTCGGCATCACGCTCGGCCCCGACGGCGCCGTCTGGTACGTCGCGATCGCCGCCGGCCTCGTCGGCCGCGTCACCACCGACGGCGAGATCACGGAGTTCCCGCTGCCCGACCGGGCCGGCCGGCCCCACGCGATCACTCCGGGCGCCGACGGTGCCCTGTGGTTCACGGAGTGGGGCGGCAACCGCGTCGGCTCCGTCACCACCGAGGGCGTGATCGAGGTCCACGACCTGCCGGCACCCGGCTCGGAGCCGCACGGAATCGCCCTCGGCCCCGACGGCGCCCTGTGGGCGGCGCTGGAGACCGGTGCCCTCGCCCGCGTGCGCCGGAGTCCGTGATCCGGCGGGCGACCCGCCCCCCGGGGGGCCGGGCCGGCGCCGGGCCGTCACCCCGGGACGGTGGCGCCCCGCCGGACGGCGACGGGCTCCAGGCGGACGACGATGCCCTTGGACGTCGGCTGGTTGCAGACATCGGCCACGCTGTCCAGCGGCACGAGGACGTTGGTCTCCGGGTAGTAGGCGGCGGCGGAGCCGCGCGCGGTCGGGTACGGGACGACCTCGAAGTCCTCGGCTCTGCGCTCGGCACCGTCGGCCCACACGCCGACCAGGTCGACGAGCTGTCCCTCCGTCAGGCCCAGCGCGCTCAGGTCCGCCATGGCCCACTGTTCCGCATTCCGCGGCCCGTCCTCAGGACTGCGGCCGCCTTCCGTGGTTGGCGGCGTGCTTGCGGCGTGCCTTCTTCTTCCGACGTCGCTTCGAGGACATGGTCACCCTCCTCTCCGTGCAGGCAGGAGCGTCGCGCCCGCCGACGCTCCCACGGTTCCACACGGCCTCCGGCGACGCGACTCGAGGCGACCGCAGGTACGGACCCGACTAGGATGTGACGCGGATCGTGCTCCGCCGGCTGCCGCCGGCGGGTGACCGGCAGGGAGGACACCGTGGCCGGACGGATCACCTTTCGCAGGGTGTACGAGGAGCCGTCGCCGCAGGACGGCGAACGGGTACTGGTGGACCGCCTGTGGCCGCGTGGGGTGAGCAAGGAGGCGGCACACCTGGACAGGTGGCTGAAGGACGTCGCACCCTCGACCGATCTGCGCCGCTGGTATCACCACGACCCCGAGCGCTTCGTCGAGTTCCGCCGCCGCTACGTCGCCGAGCTGGACGACCCGGAGCGCGAGCAGGCCGTCCAGGAGCTCCGCGACCTCGCGGCCCACGGCGACGTCACGCTGCTGACGGCCGCCAAGGACGCCGGCCACAGCACGGCCGCCGTGCTGGCGCACTGGCTGGACGACGGCACGTCCGCACGACGGGACTCATGACTCGTCCGTGCCGGGCGGGTAGACCAGGTGTCCGTCCCGGACGCGCGCGTGGGGGTTCAGGACGGCGGGCTTCGTCGTCGTGGCCGACATGATGTGCACGACCTCCACGCCCGCCACTATCAGGGCGTCGGTGATCAGCCTGCGATGGCAGCGCCAGGGCACCGCCTCGCTGCACATGATCGCCGGCCGCCCCCGCGCGGCAAGGCCGAGCAGTTCCTCCAGCCCCTCCTCGAACTGGTCGCTCGCCATGTAGTCGGCGTAGTCCCGGAACGCCTTGACCCGCCATGCGCCGTTCTCGCTGGGCACCCCCTTGGGCGTGTGCCGGCGCCCGCCCAGTCGCGGAATCCGCCGGTACGCGATGTCGGGCGGCAACGCGTCGACGATCGCGGACTCGTTCCACTGCGGGAACTTCCGCGACGAGGGGAAGGAGCGGACGTCGACGAGGTGCGTCACCTCGTTGTTCCTCAGCATGGTGAGCAGCTCGTCGAAGTCCCGGGTGGAGTGCCCCACCGTGCAGACCGGGTTCGTCATACGGATCCGAAGGGCGGCGTCGGCATGGGGCGGCTCCTGGTGCGTCGACGGGGGGGCCTCCCCACCGAAACGCCTCGCCGTGGGTCCCGCAACCGGGGGCCGGCCCGGGCGGGAGCGCCGGGCCGGCCGAGGCGCGGGGCCGGGTGGGGCGCAGGGCCTCACACGAGTTCGGGGCGTGGATCGGTGGGCTGCGGTTCCGGTCGCGGCGCCGGAACGGCCTTCGGGGCCCACCCCCTGGTCGTCCGCACATAGCCGTGGACCACCGAGGCCGCCACCAGGAGGAGAAGCGGCCCGGACAGCCACGGATGTCCGGCCATCTCCCTGGGCAGGAAGCGGTACGACACCAGCAGCAGGGCGAAGACCGCCGTACCGTGGGCGACCAGCAGGGTGGCCGACCGGTCCCAGCCGCGTGCCAGCGAGCGCATCGTCGCCTCGACCGTGAGCGCGAACACCACACCCGCGACGAGGTCCGCGCCGTAGTGGTAACCGAAACCCAGCGTGGCGACGAGGGTGGCGACCAGCCAGAACGCCCCCGCCCAGCGCATCGGCCGTGAGCCCTTGCGGGTGTGGATGAAGAGCGTGGTGGCCCACGCCGTGTGCAGGCTGGGCATGCAGTTGCGCGGGGTGACCGCGTCGAACGGCATCGAGTGCGGGACGCCGACCGGCGGCAACGTCCCCGGCCACAGGTCGGCCGCCACCCACGAGCCGCCTTCGGCGCCGTAGGCGAAGACCGGTCCCACGACCGGGAAGATCATGTACACGGCCGGCCCCAGCAGGCCGATCGCGAGGAAGGTGCGCACCATGTGGTGACGTGGGAAACGGCCCTCGTCCGCCACCTGGCGCAGCTGGTAGAGCCCGACCACGGCCGCCGCCAGCGGAAGCTGACCGTAGACCAGGTGCAGGGCGTGGCCGCTGATCGGCTGGGTGGCCTCGACGATCCGGCCGACCAGCCACGACGGGTTGCCCAGCGCGTGATCCGCGGTCGCCACGTACTGGTCGAGGACCGTCGGCCGGGTCTTCGAGGTGATGAGGAGCCAGGTGTCGCCCGTCTTGTGACCGGCCACCAGCAGCAGGCCAAGACCGACGCCCTTCAGCAGCAGCACGCGCTCCCGGCCGGAACGGCGCGTGACCGCGACGACCGCGCAGCCCAGAACCACCCACAGGGCACCGTTGCCGAACTCCATGTCGGCACCGGCCCTCCATCGCACCAGCGCGAAGACGACGTCGACGGCGACCGCGACGGAGGCGGCGAGGAGCCGCTGCCGCCAGGTGAGTACCACCATCGTCAACGCCAGCCCGCCGTACAGCAGCGGCCCCGACGCCGGAGTGAAGACCACCTCGCGGGCCTGGTGGGTGATCGGCCCCGGCAGACCGTAGTGGCGCGCGGCGCACTCCAGCACCACCAGGAAGCCCAGGGTCACCGCACCCGCCGTGGCCCACAGCACCGTCCGCGGCCGGCGCGGCACGGAGAACAGAGAAGCGCGGTCGGTCCGCCGGGGTATGTGTGCGGGTGTGTTTTTCACCGGTGTGGCTCGATTGTCGGATTCAGCAAAAATGAGTCAGGTATGGCGCTGTTTGGCATGTCTTTCCGGGTGAAGAGCGGGCGAACAGGAGATCGTCCTGGGCTCGCACATGCTAACGGCCCGGGCCGCTGGGGTGTCCCTCGCCGTCGGACGTCAGTCGCCGGGGCTGATGAGGAGCAGGGCGATGTCGTCGCCCGGGGTCGGCGCGTGCCGGATGAGGGTGTCGGCCATGGCGTCGAGATCGGCCGGGTCCGCGTGCTCGAGCAGCCCGGCGAGGGCGGTGGTCGCGTCGTCGAGGTCCACTCCGGGGGCCTCGACGAGACCGTCGGTGTAGAGGGCGAGCACGCACCCGTGCGGCAGCGGGATCTCCTGGGCCGGGTAGGCGGTGTCCGGCTCGATGCCCAGTAGCAGGCCGGGGGGAACCCGGAGGAGTTCGGTGCGTCCGCCGGGATGGCGCAGCAGCGGCGGCGGGTGGCCGGCGGTGGCCAGGCAGGCGCGATGCCTGGCGAGGTCGAGGTGCACGTAGACGCAACTCGCGAACAGGCCGGGGTCGAGGTCGGTGAGCAGGCGGTTGGTGCGGGCCAGGACGTCGGCGGGGGACGCGCCCACGGTGGCGTGGGCGTGCACGGCGGTGCGGACCTGTCCCATGAGGGCCGCCGCGTCCACGTTGTGTCCCTGTACGTCGCCGATGGCCGCACTGGCCGTGTGCGCGTCTAGGCGGATGAGGTCGTAGAAGTCGCCGCCGATGCCCAGGCCCCGGGCGGCCGGCAGATAGCGGGCGGCGACCCTCAGCCCGGGAACCCGGGGCAGGGTGTGCGGCAGCAGGGCGGACTGCAGCCGGTGGGCCAGGTGGTCCTTGGTGTCGTAGAGCAGGGCGCGGTCCAGGGCCTGTCCGACCAGACCGGCCAGTGAGGTGAGCACGGCACGCTCGCCGGGCGGGAAGAGCCGGGGGCGGTCGTAGGCGAGGAGGATGGAGCCGATGGGGCGGCCGGAGGCGATCAGCGGGAGGAACGCCCAGGACGCCATGCCGTCCTCGTGGACGGTGGCCGGGTAGTCGCGCACGAGGTCGGCGAAGCTGGGGAAGAAGCCCGGGACGCCGGTGGTCAGGACCGCGCTGCCGGGGATGTCCGAGCTCAGGGGGATGGCGTCGAAACGCTCCACGATCTCGGCCGGATAGCCCCGGTGGCCGAGAATCCTGATGCGGCCGTCCTCGGCCGTCATCAGCGTCATGGCCTGGGCGCCGAGAGCGGGCAGCAGCTGGTCCGCCGTCTGCTCGACGACGTCCTGGACGCCGACGGCCTCGGTGAGGGTGGCCGCCAGGTGCATCAGGTGGTAGAGCACGGTGGCGCGGCTGGGTCCGGCGGTCGGGACCGGCGAGGACGCGGGCGCCTCCTCGGCGGGATCGCTCCGTGTGATGCGGACGCTGACGCCGGAGGCGTCCGGATGCAGCTCGAACGACAGCCACATGTCCGGGGGACGCAGCACCATGAAGGCCTGCGGCCGCCGGCTGACCAGCGCGGCCCGGTACCGGTCCTCGACCTGGGGGACGTCCATCCAGGGCAGCGACTCCCACGGCAGCGTGCCCAGCAGGTCGGCCGCGTCACGGCCGACGAGGTCGGCGGCGGCCGGGGTGATGAAGGTGATGCGGCCGTCCAGGTCCAGCGCGCAGGACCCCCCGGGCAGCCGGTCCACGAACGCCGAGACCGCCGTGGCCTCGTCGGGGGAGAGGCGGCGTCCGGCCGGCGGCGGCAGCATCCGCAGCCGCTCCGTGTCCACCCGGTCTCCGCGGTCCGCCGCTGCCTGCAACAGACTCCCCAGGCGGCGGCAGCCGCTCTCCAGCGCGTCGCGCTCGCCCCGGCTCAGCCGGTCCGGGCGGCCGCCGGTCCACATCAGCACCAGCCCGCCCCGGAGCGCGGTGTCCGACGAGACCGGGGCGGCGGCCATCGCGAACTCGTACGGCAGGACGAGTGCCGGCCGCGGGTACCGGCGTGCCATCTGCTCCTGGCCGGCGATCCAGACCACGCGCCGTTCACGCACGGCGTCCGCCACCGGCATGGGATCGGTGGGCGCGATCCGCCGCCACGGAGTGGCGATCTCCTGCGGCACCCCCGCCACCAGGACCAGCCACAACGCCTCGCCGTCCGGCGACAGCACGTACAGCATCCCGCCGAACGCCCCGCACTCCCGTACCACGGCGTCCATCGACGCGTCGATCGCGGCGTCCATCAGCCGCCCGCCCCGACCCGTGGCCGGGCCGGCCCCGCGGCACCGGGCGCGGGCCGGTGCCTCCCGGCACCCGGTCCGCTCACCCCGGCCCGCCGACCGGACCGAACATCGCCCATACGCGGACACTACGCCCTGGCCGCCGCCCCGGCATCCGGTCGGCGGAGCGGATCCGTACCCCCTTGCCCGGACGCGCCCGCCGGGTCGTGCGCGGCGGTCCGGCGGTGCGCCGCGGCACCCGGAACTGCCGGCGTGCGGCATCGGGTTCATGATCGGGTGGTGGGGCCGTCGCCGCCCCGCCGCCCCGATTCAGGAGGAGCCATGTCCGTCAGCGCAGTCCCCGGCACGATGCGGGCCGCCTGCATCGACGCCGTCGGCCCCGCCGACGCCATCCGGTACGGGACGCTCCCCGTGCCGCCCGTCGGACCCACGGACGTACTCGTCCGTGTCGAGGCCGCCGCCGTCGACCCCGTGGACACCTTCGTGCGGTCCGGGGCCTACGCCACCGCGCTCCCGTTCCCCTTCGTCGTCGGACGCGATCTCGTGGGTGAGGTCGCCGGCACCGGGCCCGGCGCGGTGGGCTTCACGGCCGGGCAGCGGGTGTGGTGCAACAGCCTGGGACACGCGGGCCGGCAGGGAGCCTGCGCCGAGTACGCGACGGTCGCCGCCGAACGGCTCTACGCCGCGCCGCCCGGCATCGCCGGGGAACACCTCGTCGCGGCCGCCCACCCGGCGGCGTCGGCCTGGCTCGCGCTGTTCCGGCACGGGCGGCTGCGGTCCGGCGAGACCGTGTACGTCGGGGGCGGGGCCGGCAACGTGGGCGGCGCCGCCGTCGCACTGGCCGCCCGGGCCGGTGCCAGGGTGATCGCGACGGCGCGGGCCGAGGACGACCCGGCGGTCCGCGCCCTGGGCGCCGCGGAGGTCCTCGACTACCGGGCGCCCGACCTGGGCGAGCGACTGCGCCGGGCCGCGCCCCACGGCTACGACGTGCACCTCGACACCTCCGGCCACGGCGTGCTGGCCGACTCCGTCGACCTGCTGGCGCACGGCGGGCGCCTGGTCGCCATGGTCGGACTGGGCGGCGGCCCCTCCGCCCTGCCGCTGGGCCGCCTCTACACCAAGGACGCGAGCATCGTCGGTTTCGCCATCAGCAACGCCACGACCGCCGACCTCGCCGCGGCGGCGGAAGGAGTCGTGGGCGTGCTGCGCGACACCCCGTGGCGCCCGCGCATCGCCGACCGCCTGCCGCTGTCGATGACCGCGGAGGCGCACCGGAGGCTGGAGGCCGGCACGGTCGCCGGCCGGCTGGTCCTCGTACCGGACGGCCGGCAGGGCGCATGAGTCCGGCGGTCCGTCCCCGGAACCGGACACGACCCCGGCCGGGCGCCCGCCTAGGCGGGAGCGACGACGGAGTCGTCCGTCGGACGGGCACCGGGCAGCTGGTGGCGGGCGGCCGTCAGGGCGGACTCGATGTCCCGGGTCCCGGTGGCGATGCACAGGGTGTAGGAGACGTCCTCCAGCCGCTGACGGGCCTCGGGCGTGCCGCGCTCGGCGTGCAGGGCCTGCAGCGACGCGTACTGCCTGAGCAGGTCGGTCAGAACGGCGGGGTGGGCCATGAGCATGGGGAACTTCTCCCTTGACGAGGGGCGGGCGGAGCGGTGCGGACGCCGGGGAGTGCGGAGGTTCCTCCGCCGGCACGGCGGGGCCGTGCGCGGTTCCCGGGGCTCGTCGTCGTGCCTGCTTCCTCCCGCCCCGACTGGTTCGAACAGTCGCGGAAGGGGCCCGGGAGGCGCTTCGGGAGCGAACCGACGGCCGCTGCCGCGACGGGCCTGTTATCCCAAGCACCTGGCACGCCGAATGCCCCGCGATGCGCGGCTCAAACCGTCACCGCCCGAAGCTCCTACCTCCCGAGGGGCTGGGTGAAGCGCAGCAGATTGCCGGTGGGGTCGCGGAACGCGCAGTCGCGGACGCCGTAGGGCTGGTCCATCGGCTCCTGCAGCACCTCCCCGCCCGCGGCGCTGATGCGCTCGAAGGTGGCGTCGCAGTCGTCGGTCGCGAAGATGACGCCGCGCAGCAGGCCCTTGGCCATCAGCTCCGCCATGGCCCGCTTGTCCGCGGGCGAGACATTGGGGTCGGCGGCGGGCGGTTCCAGGACGATGTTCACGTCCGGCTGCGCGGGCGACCCGACGGTCACCCAGCGCATCCCCTCGAAGCCGACGTCGTCGCGCACCTCCAGGCCGAGCACGTCGCGGTAGAAGACGATCGCCTCGTCGTGGTCGTCGACGGCGATGAAGCACTGGGAAAGCCTGATGTCCATACCGCTCACGCTACGGCCGTGCGGCGGGACCCGCTTCTCTCTTCCTGACCGGCCTGGTGTGGATCTTGGCCATGCAGGCCGGGACGGCGGCACCGGGGCCGTGGTCCCGGGACCGGTAGAGGCTCGGGCTGTCGCCGACCAGCTCCGTGAAACGCGAGCTGAAGGACCCCAGCGACGTACAGCCGACCTCGAAGCAGACCTCGGTCACCGTCAGGTCGCCGCGCCGCAGCAGCGCCTTGGCCCGCTCGATGCGGCGGGTCATCAGGTAGCTGTAGGGCGTCTCGCCGAACGCGGCGCGGAAGCTGCGGGAGAAGTGCCCCGGCGACATCAGGGCGTCCCGCGCGAGGGCCGGCACGTCCAGCGGCTCGGCGTAGGCGCGGTCCATCCGGTCGCGGGCCCGCCGCAGCCGGACGAGGTCGTCGAGTGCCGGGCGTCCCATGCGGCGAGTTTCCCACAGCCCCGACGAGCCGGGCCACCCGGTAGTGCGGCACCCGCCGGCGGGGGACCGGACCGGTCAGGAACGGAGAAGCACCCGGTCCCGGCCCCTGCCTAGCCTGACCGGCATGGACATCAGCATTCACTGGACCTTCCTCCCGCACAACGACCCGGAGGCCTCCCTGGCCTTCTACCGCGACCTCCTCGGCTTCGAGGTCCGGGGCGACGTCGGGGACGCCGCCATGCGCTGGATCACGGTCGGCCCCGCCGGCCGGCCCGAAACGTCCATCGTCCTGGAGCCGCCCGCCACCGCCCCCGGCATCACCGACGACGAGCGCCGCACCGTCATCGAGATGATGGCCAAGGGCACCCACGCCCGCATCACCCTGGCCACCGACGATCTCGACGCCGCCTTCGAGCGGCTGCGGTCCGGCGGCGCCGAGATCGTCCAGGAGCCGGCCGAGCAGCCGTACGGCCTGCGCGACTGCGCCGTCCGCGACCCCGCCGGCAACCTGGTCCGCGTCAACGAACGCCGCTGAGCCGTTCGGCACCGACGGTGCGGGACGAACAGACATACTGCTCGCAGACCGAGCCAGGGGATGCCGACGCCAGGCCCGTCGGCCGGCGCCGCCCGACAGATGGAGACACCATGAGCAAGGCCACGCGGACCGACACGCGCCCGCCTGCGCCGCACGCTGCCGACGGCCACGACCTGATCCGCGTGCACGGCGCGCGCGAGAACAACCTCAAGGACGTCAGCATCGAGATCCCGAAGCGCCGCCTGACGGTGTTCACCGGCGTCTCCGGATCGGGCAAGAGCTCACTGGTGTTCGACACGATCGCCGCCGAGTCGCAGCGGCTGATCAACGAGACCTACAGCGCCTTCGTCCAGGGCTTCATGCCGACCCTGGCCCGGCCCGAGGTCGACGTCCTCGACGGCCTGACGACCGCGATCAGCGTCGACCAGCAGCGCATGGGCGGCGACCCCCGCTCCACCGTCGGCACCGCCACCGACGCCAACGCGATGCTGCGCATCCTCTTCAGCCGGCTCGGTGAGCCGCACATCGGCCCGCCCAGCGCGTACTCCTTCAACACCGCCTCGGTCCGGGCGAGCGGCGCGATCACCGTCGAGCGCGGCGACAAGAAGGCCGTCAAGGCCACCTACGAGCGCACCGGCGGCATGTGCACCCGCTGCGAGGGCCGGGGCACGGTCTCCGACATCGACCTCACCCAGCTCTACGACGACTCCAAGTCGCTGAGCGAGGGCGCCTTCACCATCCCCGGCTGGAAGTCCGACAGCCAGTGGACCGTGCAGGTCTACGCCCAGTCCGGCTTCGTCGACCCGGACAAGCCGATCCGCGACTACACCGAGAAGGAACTGCGGGACTTCCTCCACGGGGCGCCGGTCAAGGTGAAGGTCAACGGCGTCAACCTCACCTACGAGGGCCTGATCCCCAAGATCCAGAAGTCGTTCCTGTCCAAGGACAAGGAGGCGATGCAGCCGCACATCCGGGCCTTCGTGGAGCGCGCCGTCACCTTCACCACCTGCCCCGAGTGCGACGGCACCCGGCTCAGCGAGGGCGCCCGGAACTCGCGGATCGGGAAGGTCGGCATCGCCGACGCCTGCGCGATGGAGATCCGCGACCTGGCCGAATGGGTCCGCACCCTCGACGAGCCGTCGGTGGCACCCCTGCTCACCGCGCTGCGGGGCACGCTGGACTCGTTCGTGGAGATCGGGCTGGGCTACCTCTCCCTCGACCGGCCGGCCGGCACCCTGTCGGGCGGCGAGGCACAGCGCGTGAAGATGATCCGCCACCTCGGCTCCTCGCTCACCGACGTCACCTACGTCTTCGACGAGCCCACCATCGGCCTGCACCCCCACGACATCCAGCGGATGAACGACCTGCTGCTGCGCCTGCGGGACAAGGGCAACACGGTGCTCGTCGTGGAGCACAAGCCGGAGACCATCGCGATCGCCGACCACGTCGTCGACCTCGGCCCCGGCGCCGGCACGGCCGGGGGCACCGTCTGCTTCGAGGGCACCGTCGCCGGGCTGCGGGCCAGTGACACGATCACCGGCCGCCACCTCGACGACCGGGCCGGTCTCAAGGAGAGCGTGCGCAAGCCGGCCGGCGCGCTGGAGATCCGCGGCGCGACTACGCACAACCTGCGGGGCGTCGACGTCGACGTCCCGCTCGGGGTGCTCTGCGTGATCACCGGTGTCGCCGGCTCCGGCAAGAGCTCGCTGATCCACGGATCGGTCCCCGCCGGGGCGGACGTCGTCGCGGTCGACCAGAGTCCCATCAAGGGCTCGCGGCGGAGCAACCCGGCGACCTACACCGGTCTGCTCGACCCGGTCCGCAAGGCGTTCGCCAAGGCCAACGGAGTCAAGCCGGCCCTGTTCAGCGCCAACTCCGAGGGCGCCTGCCCCACGTGCAACGGCGCCGGCGTCGTCTACACCGACCTGGCGATGATGGCCGGCGTCGCCACCCCCTGCGAGGACTGCGAGGGCAAGCGGTTCCAGGCGTCGGTGCTGGAGTACCGCCTCGGCGGCCGCGACATCAGCGAGGTGCTCGCCATGCCGGTGGCCGAGGCCGAGGAGTTCTTCGGCGCCGGCGAGGCCCGCACTCCCGCCGCGCACCGGATCCTCGGCCGGCTCGCCGACGTCGGCCTCGGCTACCTCACCCTCGGCCAGCCGCTCACCACCCTGTCCGGCGGCGAGCGGCAGCGGCTCAAGCTGGCCACCCGCATGGCCGACAAGGGCGGTGTCTACGTGCTCGACGAGCCGACCACGGGCCTCCACCTCGCCGACGTCGAGCAGTTGCTCGGCCTGCTGGACCGGCTCGTCGACTCCGGCAAGTCCGTCATCGTCGTCGAGCACCACCAGGCGGTCATGGCCCACGCCGACTGGATCATCGACCTCGGCCCGGGCGCAGGCCACGACGGGGGCCGGATCGTCTTCGAGGGCACCCCCGCCGACCTCGTGGCCGCCCGTTCCACCCTCACCGGCGAGCACCTCGCGGCCTACGTCGGCGCCTGACCGGGCCGTGCCCGGACGCCCTCCCGTCCGGGCGCCCCCGAGTGGTGGTGCGGCGGTACGCGGTCCACGCTGGTCGGGGAGCGTGAGGAGCGCACATGGGCAACGGCCGGCACCGCCGGACACCGCGCGCCGTCGTCGTCGGCGGCGGGTTCGCCGGCCTGGCCTGCGCGTTCGACCTCGGCCGCGCCGGTGTGGAGGTCGAACTGCACGAGGCCTCGGACACCGTCGGCGGCCGCGTGCGCACCGACCGCCGGGACGGCTTCCTGCTGGACCGGGGCTTCCAGGTCTTCAACACCGCCTATCCGCAGGTCCGCAGGCTGCTGCCGCTGCGCGCACTGCGGCTGCGGCCGTTCACCCCCGGCGTGCTGGCCCACACCCCGTCCGGTGTCCTCCGGCTCACCGACCCCACGAGGCGGCCCCGCGAGGCCGGCTCCCTCCTGCCGGGCCGCGCCCTCGGGACGCGGGACCTCGCGGCGCTGGCCGGCCTCACCGCGCGGGACACGCTGGCCCCCGCCGCGCTGCTCCGACGCGGCCGGGACAGGACGACCCGGGCGGCACTGGCCCGCAGCGGACTGACCCGGGACGCGGTGGACCACGTGCTGCGGCCCTTCCTGGCCGGTGTCTTCCTGGAACCGGACCTGGAGACGTCGGCCCGCTTCTTCCACCTCGTGTGGCGCAGCATGGCCCGGGGCACGCTCTGCCTCCCGGCCGGCGGCATCGGCACCGCCCCACGCCTGCTCGCCGCCCGCCTGCCCGAGGGCACCGTCCGGCTGGACTCGTCCGTCCGGTCGCTCACCGACTCCGGGATCCTGCTCCAGGACGGCACCGAACGCCCGGCGGACGCGGTGGTGGTGGCCACCGACGCCGTCACGGCGGCGCGGCTGCTGCCGGGCACGCCCGTACCGCCCGGCCGGACCGTCACCACCTACTACCACGCGGCCGGCACGTCGCCGCTGCCCGAACCGACCCTCGTGGTCGACAGCACGCTCACGGTCCTCAACACGTGTGTGCTCTCCGAGGTCAGCGGCACCTACGCGCCGCCGGGCACCTCGCTGGTGTCCACGTCCGTGCTGGGCGGCGACCCGCCGGGCGGGGAGTCGGCCGTGCGCCGGCGGGCGGCGGAGCTCTACGCGGCGGACACCGCCGGCTGGCAGCACGTCGCCACGTACACGGTCGAGAACGCGCTCCCGGCGATGCGGCCCCCGTGGCCGCTGTCGCGCCGCACCCGCGTCACCGCGGGCCGCTACGTCTGCGGGGACCACCGGGCCACCGGATCGGTCCAGGGCGCCCTGGCCTCGGGCAGCCGCGCCGCCCGGGAAATCCTCGCGGACCTGCGGGACGGCACGCCGGCCCCGGACACCCCACCGGGCTGAACAGGAAGACACCGAGCGGAACACCGAGCCGAGCAGACAGGGAGTACCGGAGATGGCGAAGAACCGTGGCGGGAAGAAGACGCCGAAGAAGGGCGACAAGGTCGCCTGGAGCAGTCACGGCAGCGAGACCGAGGGCACGGTGGAGAAGGAGATCACCGAACGGACCGAGGCCGCCGGCCGCACCGTGGACGCCTCGCCCGACGACCCGCAGTACCAGGTGCGCAGCGACAAGTCCGGCAAGTCCGCGGTGCACAAGCCCTCCGCGCTCAGGAAGAAGTGAGCGGGCGTGGACGACGCGGAGCGCAAGGAGACCTGGGACGACTTCCGCGAGCTGGTGAACATGTCCCCCGCCGACCTGGAGAAGTGGCTCGCCACCGACGCCTCCCGCGACGCCGGGCAGCACAAGGACGGGGGAGAGTCCACCGGGCACGCCTCCGGCCGCCGCATCGTGGACATCCTGCGGGCGAAGAAGGGCGACCTCACGGACGACGACTACCGGCACATGCGCAAGGTCGTCGGCTACGTCCGCCGGCACCTGGCCCAGCGGCCCTCGGGCGACGTCGAGGACTCCCGCTGGCGGCACTCGCTCATGAACTGGGGCCACGATCCGCTGGCCTGACGGCCCGTGCCACCGCACCGGAGGACACCCATGACGGACATGCACCGGCGCCCCGAAGGCGTCGGCGACGAGACGGTGGAGGCCCTCGGCTCCCTGTCCAAGGCGCTGGAGACCATCGAGCGCGCCCGCGGGCACCTGTACTCCTTCCACCAGCTCACCGGCACCGCCGACCTGGAGCTGGACCGCGCGGTGCGGCTGCTGCGCGAGGCCGGCCACCCGGAGTGGGCCCAGCGCGTCGAGACGGAGATCCTCGGGCGCAACGTCATCCCCGGCCACTGGACGTTCCAGATCGTCGAGGCCTACGACCGGACGTACTACCAGGCGTTCAAGGACCTGGAGACCGAGGCGGTGCGGCGGCTCGCCGAGGGCCGGAGCCACCTGTACGAGGCGGAGATGAAGGAGGCCCGCCGCACCCGGGAGCACGCCGATCACACGGCCCGCCCCGACAGCCCCGGGACCCGCCCGCCGAACGCGCCCTTCGCCTGAGGGCCGGCACCCGTGGGGCGGTACCCGTGCCGGCCCGTTCCCGCACGGACCGTCATGGGTGCGACATGGCCGGACGCGATCCTTCTATACGCTGATCGCGTGGCGACAGCGAACCAGCGCGGACGGCGCGCGCACGAGCCGGGGACGGGGCCCGAGGCGGACGACCTCCACGTCCTCGCCGCCGGACTGCGGCGGATGAACGGTGAGATCAACCGTCTCGTGCACGGCTTCGCCGCCGCCCACGGGCTGCACGCCACCGACGTCCAGGCGCTCGCGGCGATCCTGGACGCCGAGGAGCCGATGACGCCGGGACGGCTGCGCGAGCACCTGGGACTGACCTCGGGCGCGGTCACGGCCTGTGTGGACCGCCTGGAACGCGCCGGGCACGTGCGCCGGGTCAGGGAGAGCGCCGACCGCCGGGTCGTGCACCTGCACTACGTGCCCGACGCCCGCGCGTCGGCCCGGACGTACTTCCGGCCCCTGGCACAGGCCGCGGGCGCGGCCCGGGACCGTTTCGACGCCCAGGAGCTGGCGGTCGTCGTGCGGTTCGTCGCCGCCATGAACGAGGAGCTGCGGGCCGTGCGCTCCGCCGACGACGGCTGAACCACCGGCCGCCCGCGGGACGACGGGTCGTCCGCATCAGGGAGCGGGCCGGGGGCACCAGTCCAGTACCGACATGGCACGGCGGTGATGTAACTCGATCATTGAGATTGTTTATGATCGAATCATTCCGTCGACACCCGCACAACAAAAGACCTGGAGTCCCGCAGACCGATGTCCTCCACCTCACGAGCCCGCTGGCTCGTCCCCGTAGTCCTCCTCCTGGTCTGGCTGGGCATCGGCGGGGCGCTCGGCCCGTACGCCGGGAAACTGGGGGAGGTCGCCACCAACGACCAGGCCTCCTTCCTGCCCCGCAGCGCCGAGTCCACCCGGGTCATCGACGCCCGGAAGGCCTTCCAGCAGGACGAGACCCTGCCGGTGATCGTCGTGTGGACCGCGGAAGACGGCGGTGACGTCACCGGGCAGCGGGCGGGGGCCACCCGCTCGGTCGCGGGCCTCGACGGCGACCCGGGGATCGTCGGCCCCGCGACGCCCGCCTTCCCCTCCGAGGACGGCGAGGCCCTCCAGGCCGTCGTCCAGGTCGAACCCGACCTGGGCGAGCGCCTGCCCGACGTCCTGGAGGACATCCGGGACGCCGCCGGGCAGGTCCCGGGAACGCGGGCGCAGCTGGCGGGTCCCGCCGCCTCCCAGGCCGACCTGTCCGACGCCTTCTCGGGCATCGACGGCCTGCTCCTCGGCGTCGCCCTGATCACGGTGCTGGTGATCCTGCTGCTCGTCTACCGCAGCGTCCTGCTGCCCCTGACGATCATTCTCGGCGCCGTCTTCGCCCTGGGGCTGGCCTGCGCCATCGTCTACGTGCTCGCCTACCACGACGTCGTGCGCGTCGACGGGCAGGTCCAGGGCATCCTCTCCATCCTCGTCATCGGCGCCGCGACCGACTACGCGCTGCTGCTCACCGCCCGTTTCCGCGAGGAACTTCCCCGGCACCCGGACCGCTTCGGCGCCGTGCGTGCCGCGCTGCGCGCGTCCTGGGGTGCCGTCGTCGCCAGCGCGGCGACCGTCGCCCTGGGCCTGCTGGCCCTGCTGCTCAGCGACCTGACCAACAACCGCGCGCTCGGGCCCGTCGGTGCCATCGGCATCGTCTGCGCCGTCCTGAGCACGCTCACGTTCCTGCCCGCCGTCCTGGTCCTGCTGGGCCGCGCCGCCTACTGGCCGGCCAAGCCCGTCCGGGCCGACGACCCGGAGGCCGGCCACCGCCTGTGGCACCGCATCGCCGGGCTGGTGGACCGGGCGCCGCGCCGCATCTGGGCGATCTGCCTCGCCGCGCTGCTCGCCTGCGCCGCCTTCGCCCCGACCCTCGAGTCCAAGGGCGTCCCGCTGGACGAGATCTTCGTCAACGACGCCCCGTCGGTCGCGGCGCAGGAGACGCTGGCCCGGCACTTCCCGGGCGGCTCCGGCAACCCGGCCGTGATCATCGCGGACGCGGACCGGGCCGGCCCCGTCCTCGCGGCGGCCCGCGACACCCGCGGCGTCGCCTCCGCCGCCGCGGTGACCGCCTCGGGCCGGCCCGGCGGCGGCCCCCCGAAGGTGGTCGACGGACGGGTGCGGATCGATGCCACGCTCCAGGACCCGGCGGACAGCGACGCGGCCAAGGAGGCGGTGGCCCGCCTGCGGAGCGCGGTGCACGGGGTGCCGGGCGCCGACGCCCTCGTCGGCGGTTACACCGCCCAGCAGTACGACACCCAGCGCACCGCCGAGCACGACCGCACGCTCATCGTGCCCGTGGTGCTCGCCATCATCCTGGTCATCCTGATCGGCCTGCTGCGCTCGCTGCTGATGCCGGTGCTGCTCGTCGTGACGGTGGCGCTCAACTTCCTGGCCACCCTGGGCGTCTCGTCCCTGGTCTTCCGGTACGTGTTCGGCTTCAGCGGCACGGACGCCTCCGTCCCGCTGTACGGGTTCGTCTTCCTCGTCGCCCTCGGCGTGGACTACAACATCTTCCTCATGTCGCGGGTGCGGCAGGAGTCGCTGCACCACGGGGTCCGGGAGGGCATCCTGCGCGGCCTGACCGCCACGGGCGGCGTGATCACCTCGGCCGGTGTCGTGCTCGCCGCCACCTTCGCCGCGCTCGGCGTGATCCCGCTGGCCTTCCTCGTGCAGATCGCCTTCATCGTCGCCTTCGGCGTCCTGCTGGACACGCTGGTGGTGCGCTCGCTGCTGGTCCCGGCCCTGGCCCGCGACATCGGCGCCGTCGCGTGGTGGCCGGGCCGCCTCGGCCGCAAGCCTTCCGGGGACCCGGCGGAGGGATGAGCCGGCCGCGTGTGTGCCGTGCCGTCCCGATCCGGGGCTCGCGGCACACGCGCCCGGCGCGCGTCCGGTCAGCTCGTCGCCGGGCCGGGAGCCTCCGGGCGCCGGGGCCGCACCGTGCCGAGCCAGCGCCGCACCTCGATCTCGACGACGACCCGCTCCGGGTTCGCCCGGGGCTGCCGGTAACGGGCCGCGTACCGCTCCTCCGCCTCCCGGACGGCATCGGCGTCGTCCCGTACGGTCGCGACACCCTCCAGCGTGGACCAGCGCCGGCCGTCCACCTGGCCCACGGCGACGGCCGCCCCGCCGGCCCGCTCGATGTTGCGCACCTTGGCGGTGCCCCGGCTCGTGATGACGCGTGCGGTGCGGGTCGCGTGGTCGTACGTCACGCCGACCGGGACCAGGTGCGGGCTGCCGTCGGCGCGCGGCGTCGACAGGAAGCACACCCGGCGCTCCTGCCAGAAGGCGATGAACTCCGCGTCGGCGTCGTCGTGCTGCACGGTGTCCATGGCGCTCCTAGGTGTCCGCTCGGCCGGCCCCGCTCCGCCGCGGTCGACCGGCCCGTTCGCCTCCTCACCCTACGACGCGCACCCGCACGTGAGCGCCCGTCACCCGAGTGACGGAAAACGGCGACGGGATCCCGCCGGACGGTGACATGAACCCGCGGGGCGGGGAAACCGTGTCCGGAAGCTCCGCGCACAGCCGACGGGACGGAGAACAGGCATGGCCACCACGACAGGTGAGACCCGGGCGGTCACGGAGGCGGCGAACAGCATCCGGCTGCCCGGCATCCTCCTCGGGGTCGGGCTCGGCGGCTTCGTCGACGGCATCCTGCTCCACCAGCTCCTGCAGTGGCACCACATGCTCACCAGCACCGACCACGACCGCATCGGGGTGAAGTACTACGACCCGAACACCGTCTCCGGCCTGGAGATGAACACCGTGTGGGACGGCGTCTTCCACACCGTGTGCTGGATCTCCGTCCTGCTGGGTCTGGCCCTGCTGTACTCCCGGGTCACCCACAACCGGCGCGCGGTGTGGGCGTCGAGGGTGCTGTGGGGCTGGATCCTGGCCGGATGGGGCCTGTTCAACGTGGTAGAAGGCCTCCTGGACCATCAGATTCTGGGCATTCATCACGTCCACGGCGGCCCCCACCAGGCGTGGTGGGACGCCGGGTTCCTGGCCCTCGGCGTCCTGCTCCTGGCCGGCGGTCACCTCATCCGGCGCGGGGCCCGGCCCTTCGACCCCGGCGCCCCCCGGGGCACGGGACGGTCCGGAGGCCCCGCCTGATGGGCCCGGCGGACGGCGCGCACGCCACGCACCACCACGGTCCGGACGGTGACGTCGTGCCGGGTGCCGCGACAACCCTCTTCGTCCCGCTGGTCCTGCTGACGCTCCCGGCCGCGGCCTACCTGCTCGCCGTACGCCGGGCCCGGCGCCGCAACCCCGCGCGGGGCTGGAGCGGCCGGCGGTCGGCGTCGTTCCTCGGCGGGGTGGCGCTGCTCGCCGTCGCGCTGCTGCCGCCGCTGGGGCCGGCCGCGCACACCGACTTCCGGGGCCACATGGCCCAGCACATGCTCGTCGGCATGTACGCGCCCCTGCTCCTGGTCCTCGCCGCGCCGGTCACCCTGCTGCTGCGCACCCTGCCGCCGGCGCACGCCCGCCGGGTGACCGGGCTGCTGCACAGCCGTCCCGCGCGCCTGGTCACCCACCCCGCCACGGCGCTCGCGCTGAGCACCGGCACCCTCGGCGCGCTGTACTTCACCCCGCTCCTCGGCACGGTCATGTCCCACCCCGCCGGGCACTGGCTGACGCTCGCCCACTTCCTGCTGTCCGGCTGCCTCTTCGCGTACGCCGTCGCGGGCCCCGATCCGGCGCCCGCGCGGCCCGGCGTGCCGGCCCGGCTCGTGTACCTCGGCATCGCGATCGCCGCTCACGCCCTCATCGCCCAGGCGATGTACGGCGGGTTCCTCATCGACGTCCACGCGCCCGTCGACCAGGTCCGGCAGGGCGCCGAGATCATGTACTACGGCGGTGACATCGCCGAGCTGCTGCTCGCGGGCGCCCTGGTGTCCACCTGGCGGCCCGAGCGGCGTGCCGCCCGTGCGCGGGCCCTGCCGGCGGGCCCGGGGTCAGGCGGCGTCCCGGTCCGCTGAGGCCGAGTGCCGCGCGGCCGGCGCTGGGCCCCGGCCCGCGCCGGCGCCGCCGCCCGGGATCAGCCGCAGATGCCGGCGCCGGGCGTGCCGGGCGGGCTCCGTGTCCCGGAAGATCCGGTCCTCCAGCCACGTCATGGTGAAGAGAAGCAGCCCGAGTGCGGGCAGCAGCAGGACGGCAACGACAACCACGACGCAGGTCCCCCTCCGCGGTGAACGACTTCCTGACGGGTGCCCGGGGCCGTACGGGTGATGGGCCCGCGTCCCGTGAAGATGACGCGACCGTCGGACATGAGGCGCAGAAAGGGTGAAAAGGTGTGGGCGGGGCTGGATGTGCCCCCGTGTCATGTTCGAGGCGCCGGTGGGTACGCGGGGCCGACGGCAGGGACGTACGTACGCGCCGAGGAACGGAGCACTTGAGGCGATGACGGACGCAACCGCACCCACCGGCCCGGCCACGGCACCGCAGTCGGCTGGCCCACGTGGCAGACCGAACCGCCCTTCGACGCCGACTTCCCCACCCTGGACGGCGTCCTCGCCGAGCTCGCACTGCCGGCCGGAGAGTGGACGGTCGAGACCAGGGAGACCGTCCGCCGGCCGCACACCTCGCCCGAGGGCGCCGAGGGCCACCGCGACGACAACGTGTGGCGGCTGCGGCGGGTGTGACGGGCCCCGCAGGGCCGGTGAGGCACTGGCGACGGCCCGGACGGGTACCCGGGCCGGGACGCCGGGCGTACCGCGCGGCGGCTCACCGATCGACGAGGGAGGGGCCATGGGCGGGAAACGGCCGTCGGACACGGCGGAGGGCACCGAACGCCTGCGGCGCACAGCCGAGGAGGTGTACGGCTGGGACACCCTCCTGCCCGCGCAGCTCGAGGCCATGGAAGCGGTCCTGGCCGGACGGGACACCCTCGTCGTCATGCCCACCGGCTCCGGCAAGTCCGCCGTCTACCAGGTCCCCGGCGTGCTGCTGTCCGGCCCGGTCGTCGTCGTCTCGCCGCTGCTCGCCCTCCAGCGGGACCAGATCGCCGGTCTGCCCGACGGCGCCCGCGCCCCCGGCGCGGTGGCGGTCAACTCCGACCTCACCTCCGCCCGGGCGGAGGCCGCCTGGGACGCGGTGCGGCGGGGCGAGGCCAGGTTCCTCTACCTGTCCCCGGAACAGCTCGCCAAGGACGAGGTCGTGGAGCGGCTGGCCGAGCTGGAGCCCGCCCTGTTCGTGGTCGACGAGGCCCAGTGCGTGGCCTCCTGGGGCCACGACTTCCGGCCCGACTACCTCCGCCTGGAGCAGGCGGTACGGCGAGTGGGCCGGCCCCCGGTGCTCGCCCTCACCGCGACGGCGGCCCCGCCCGTGCGCCGGGAGATCGTCGAACGGCTCGGCATGGAGCGGCCGCGGTTGACGGTGACGAGCTTCGACCGGCCGAACATCCGGCTGGAGGTCCGCCGGTTCCTCGACGAGGACGAGCGGCGCCTGGCGATCGTCGAACGGGCCGCCGCCGAGCCGAAGCCGGGCATCGTCTACGCCGCGACCCGCAAGGACACCGAGCACTACGCCGGCGAACTGGCCCGGCTCGGACTGACGGCCGAGGCCTACCACGCCGGACTGCGCGCCGGGGAACGCGCCCGCATCCACGACACCTTCCTCTCCGGCGCCGCCGACGTCGTGGTGGCCACCTCCGCCTTCGGCATGGGCATCGACAAGGAGGACGTGCGGTTCGTGCTGCATGCCTCCCTGCCGGGCTCGCCGGACGCCTACTACCAGGAGATCGGCCGCTGCGGACGGGACGGCGAGCCCGCCCTCGCCGTACTGCACTACCGGCCCGAGGACACCGGCATGCGGAGCTGGTTCGCCGCCCGCACCCCCGGCCGCGGCGCGCTGTCCGACGTCGCCGACGCCGTCCACGACCACCGGAGCGACCCCGCCGGTGTGGACCGGCTGCGCCGGGACACCGGGCTGTCGCGCAACCGCGTCACCGCGGCGGTCAACCTGCTCGAGGAGGCCGGCGCCGTCGACACCGGCGAGGACGGCGAGGTGCGCCCCGATCCGGGCACCCCGCCCGACGAGGCGGCCGACCTGGCCGGGGACGCGGCAGAGGCGCACCGGCGGACCGACCGCACCCGCGTGGACATGGCCCGCGCCTACGCCGAGACCACGAGCTGCAGACGGCGGTTCCTGCTCGGCTACTTCGGCGAGGAGTACGAGCCCCCGTGCGGCGCCTGCGACGTGTGCGACGCGCAGGACGCCGGGGCGGGGGACGGCGGGGCCGGGGGACCGGCCGCCCACCCCGAGGCCTCCGCCTATCCGGTCGGCGCCCAGGTACGGCACGGCGAGTGGGGCGAGGGCACGGTGCTGAGCGAGGACGGCGACCGCATCACCGTCCTGTTCGACCGGGCCGGCTACCGCACCCTGTCCCTGGAGGCCTTGTCCGGCCGCGACGACCTGCTGACCGTGGTTCCGGCGGAGGACGACGAGGCGTGACCAGGACACCCTGGGTGCCCGGCGAGCACGTCTGCCGGAGGGCGGTTCAGCCCTCACCCGCCTCCGCCGCGCGGTGCCGTGCCCAGGCCGCTTCCCGCAGGTCCGGGCGCAGCAGCACGTCGGCGGCCGTGCACGCCAGCGCCCCGGCGGCGGCGGTCAGGACCTCACGGGCCCGGCCGGAGGCGGCGGCCGCGGCGAACTCGGGGGTGTGGTCGGAGCCGTCCTCGCCCATGATCGCGACGAACGGATGGATGGCGGGCACGCGCGTGCTCACGTTGCCGACGTCCGACGAGCCCAGGTACACACCGGGCACCGGAGGCGTCAGCGCGATCCCCGCCGCGGACAGATGCGCCGCGAACCGGTCGGACAGCACCCCGTTGTCCCGGAAGTGGTCGTAGCGGACCGTGGCGCGTTCGACCTCGGCCCGCGTACCGGTCGCCCGGGCGACGCCCTCCGCACACTCGCGCAGCTGCCCGATCAGCTCGTCCAGTGCGCGCGAGGTGGCCGCCCGCAGCCCGAACAGCCCCTCGGCGAACTCGGGCACGATGTTCGTGGCGGTCCCTCCGTGCGTCACGATGCCCTGCACGTGGGAAGCCTCCGGCAGTCGCCGGCCGACCACGGCCAGGACGTTGAACAGCTCCACGAGGGCCGCGAGCGCGTCGACGCCCTCGGTCGGGTTGCCCGTCGGGTGGGCGGCCCGCCCGTGGAAGGCCACCCGGTACTGCACCTGCGCGGTCAGCGGCGCCCGTCGCCAGTCGTACACCCCCGGGTGGAACATCAGCGCCGCGTCCACCCCGTCGAACACCCCGGCCTCCACCTCCACGACCTTCCCGCCCCCGCCCTCCTCCGCGGGCGTGCCCACGGCCGTCACGCAGCCCGCCGAGCCGCCCAGGACGGCGTGCACCGCGAGGGCGGCGCCCAGACCCGCCGCCGCGATCAGGTTGTGGCCGCAGGCGTGACCGAGGCCGGGCAGTGCGTCGTACTCCAGCAGCAGCGCCACGGCGGGGCGGCCCTCGCCCGAGCGGGCGACGAACGCGGTCGGCATGCCGGCGGTGCCGCGCTCGACCGTGAAACCGGCTCCCTCCAGCTCCCCCGTGAGCAGGGCGGCCGCCCGGTGCTCGGCGAACGCGTACTCGGGGTCGGCGTGCAGCCGCAGCGCCACGTCCCACAGCGCCCCGGCCCGGCCGGCCACCTCCTGGCGGATGTCCTCGTGGACGTCGTCGAGCGTGCGGGCCACGCCGCCTCCTCGCGTCGGGTGCTCCGGCTTCCTGCCGGTGTGCGGGTGCCACCATCCGGGTGCCGTGACACGCACCGGGTTTCGGCGGCCGGGCGGGTGCAATACGTTCCCATGCGCCACGGGGCCGTGAACCACGGACGGACGGCGCCCCCGAACCGACGTGGGAGGAACGATGGATCACTCGCGGGTGCCCGTTCTGGAGGCGCTGGAGGACTTCCGGCGGCGGGGAGACATCGCCTACGGCCCACCGGGTCACAAGCAGGGCCGCGGGGTCGATCCGCGGGTCGCGGAGATCGTCGGGATCGACGTGTTCCGCTCGGACGTCCTCTCCCTCAACGGGCTCGACGACCGCCGTCAGTCCCAGGGGGTGCTCAGCGCCGCGCAGGAGCTGATGGCGGACGCCGTCGGCGCCGAGCATGCCTTCTTCTCCACCTGCGGCAGCTCCCTGTCGGTCAAGACCGCCATGCTGTCCGTGGCCGGCCCGGGGGAGAAGCTGCTGCTGTCGCGCAACGCGCACAAGGCGGTGGTCGCGGCGGTCGTCGTCAACGGCGTCGAACCGGTCTGGGTCCACCCGCGGTTCGACGCCGAACGGCACCTCGCCCACCCGCCGGAGCCGGACGACGTCCGCCGCAAACTCGAGGAACACCCGGACGCCAAGGGCATGTTGCTGATCACGCCCACGGACTGGGGCACCTGCGCGGACATCACGGGCGTGGCCCGGGTGTGCCACGAGTACGACGTGCCCCTCATCGTGGACGAGGCCTGGGGCGCCCATCTGCCCTTCCATCCCGCCCTGCCCCCC
The DNA here is from genome assembly GCF_056173025.1 of Streptomyces sp. 63XJN7_1_ISO-PGPR-S23-121. Classification (NCBI taxonomy): domain Bacteria; kingdom Bacillati; phylum Actinomycetota; class Actinomycetes; order Kitasatosporales; family Streptomycetaceae; genus Streptomyces; species Streptomyces sp. 63XJN7_1_ISO-PGPR-S23-121. The sequence continues at coordinate 3,220,777 of NZ_CM149653.1, forward strand.
TGGGGGATGGACGCCGAGGCCGACCTGGTGGTGACCAGCGTCCACAAGATGGGCGGCGCGATCGAGCAGAGCTCCGTCTTCCACCTCCAGTACGACCGGGTGTCGCCCGAGGTGCTGGCGCAGCGTGAGGACCTGCTGGGTACGACGAGCGCCTCGTCGCTGGTGTACGCCACGCTCGACGGCTGGCGGCGGCAGATGGTCGAGCAGGGCCACGACCTGCTGGACGCCGCCCTGCGCCGTGCGGAGCGGATCCGGGCGGCGGCCGCGGACATGCCCGGTCTGCGGCCCATGGGCCGGGAAGTCGTCGACGCGGGGCTCGCCGCCTCCTTCGACCCGCTCAAGATCGTGATCGACGTCCGGGAACTGGGCGTCAGCGGCATGCAGGCGACCGAGTGGGTGCGGGACCACTGCCATGTGGACCTCGGCGGCTCCGACACCTGCCGCATCAGCGCATCGGTGACCCACGCCGACGACGACCACACGGAGGAGGTCCTGCTGGGCGCCCTGCGCGCCCTCGTCGAGGGGGCCGGGTCCATCGAGCGCCGGCCGCCCGTCCGCCTGCCCGAACCCCCGGTGCTGGAGCTGGAGCAGGCCATGTCGCCGCGCGCCGCGTTCTTCGCCGAGGTGGAGCACGTACCGACCGAACGGGCCGCGGGGCGCGTCTGCGCGGAGACGATCAGCCCCTATCCGCCGGGCGTGCCCGTGATCGCCCCCGGCGAGGTCATCACCGACGAGGTCCTCGACTACCTGCGCAGCGGCGCCGAGCACGGTGTCCTGATCCCGGACGCCGCCGACTCGTCGCTGCGGACGCTGCGCGTGGTCCGCACGATGTCCTGACTGTCCGAATTGTTGAAGAAGTTATCTTCTGTGAATTCCGAGAAGACAGGCATGCTTTGTGGCGTGTCGGACACCTGTGGTGCGAAGGCCTCTTGCTACCAGAGGAGATGGTGAAATGCCTTCCAACGACAGGATGCTCGCGGAAGTCACCGAGGACATCGACATCGAAGCGGCACTCGACCCCGCCGAGCCCGACGGAGTCTTCCGGGACAGCCGTGAGTGCGGCGGTCTCGCCCTGCAGTCCGGCGGCGGGCATCTGCTGCTCTCGCCCCCGACCCCGCGCCCGAAGAAGGGCTGACGGACCGACGGGAGCAGTGAGATGGAGCAGTCGAGCACATCGGCCCTTCTCCAGGGCACGGTGCTGGACCTCGCTTCGGACGTGGTCTCCGCTCTTCGGAGCGGAGACCACGCGCGAGCGGGCGGCACCCCGACGACGGACGGCGCGGGCATCGCACGTGCCGCGATACGCATCCTGGGCGCCGACACACTGCTGCCCACCGAACTCAAGGGCGTTCCGCCCGACCCCGGCCTGCTCGCCGTGTTCAGGGACGCCGTGGCGGCCCACCCGCCGCGGTCCGACGCGGCCCCCACCGTCGTGTGGAGCCACTGGGCGATGGCCCGCGCCCTGCGACGCCTCGAAGAACCTGTGGCCGGACCGACGGGGGCGCCGAGCCCGACGCCGGCTGGCTCGACGACGCCGGCTGGCAGCAGCTGACCCATCAGCTCGCCGTGCTCGCCCCGCTCGCCCTCCCCGGCGAGGACAGCGCGGTGGCCCGCGCGGCCCGGCGCCGCCCGGTGGACGTCGCCCGGGGCTTCGTACGGGCGGTGCGCCGCCGGGACTGGCAGCAGGCGGCCGGAGCCGGACGCTGGCTCGCCCTCCTGGACGGCGTGCCGGACACCCTCGGTCTCGAGGCGGGCCTCGACTTCGTCCGGCTCATGGGCGGCGGAGACCCGCGCGTGGCCCTCCAGCTGGAGGCGGCGCGGCTGATGCCGGCCGGAGTCCTGCTGTGACCGCGGCACCCGCGACGCACACGGCCGGTGCCACGAACACGGCGCACGACGGCGGCGCGTGGGACGAGCGGGACACACGGCACGTGCGCCGGATCGAGGAGACCGCGCTCGCCTGGATGCACGCCCACCGCGACCGCTTCGCGCTCGGCGAGGACGCCCTGGCCGCGACGGCCAGGTGAACCGCACCTGGAAACCGCTCGGCGAACTGGCCCGGGTCTGCGCGTCCGTGTCCCTGTGCACCCCGCCGTCGGACCCGCTGCACGCACGCGTCTCCGGCCTGCTGGAGTTCGCCTGGCAACAGACCCGCGGCGGCGAGCTGTTCCTGCTGATGCAGTCACTGGAGCCCTTCGCCACCTATCCGCTGGAGGTGTACGCGGCCTTCGCCTCGGCCGGACACCGGCACCCCGGCTACGAGGCGGGACTGCCCGCGCTGCCGCGCGACTTCCTCCCGCGCACCCTGCCAGCCCGGCGCACCAACCCCTACGCCCGCTACCCGGCCGCCCGTGTCGTCGACGCCTTCCTGCGCCACCGCCCGAGGCGCCGGCCCGGCACGCGCTGGCGCTACTCCAACTTCGGCGTCTCCGTCCTCGGCCACGCCCTCGCGGCCGCCACCGGCACGGCCTGGCCGGACCTGCTCACCGAGCACGTCCTGCGCCCCTTCGGCCTGAGCGGTACGGCGCTGTCGGCCGAGGAGCCCAGGACCGACGCCGCCGGGCACGGCAAGGACGGCCGCACCCCGGTACCGCCCTTCGACGCGGGCGGCTTCCCGGCCGCCGGGGCCGTCCGCTCACCCCGCACGACCTGCTCGCCTTCCTCGAGGCCCACCTCGCCCCGGCCGGCTCCCCGGCGGCCGGCGCCCTGGGCGCGGTGCGGGTGCCGGTGCTCCGGCGGGGCCCCGGGCACCGTCACGTGCACACCGTGGCATGGTTCCGGCATCCCACCGACGGCGGGCCGATGTACTTCCACGGCGGGGCCACCCTCGGCCAGCAGGCGTCCCTCGGCTTCCGGCCCGACACCGGCACGGCCCTGGCCGCGGTGTGCACCCGCCGCTTCCGGGCCCGCGACCCGTTCGTCGCCACCGCCTACGCGTTCCTCGCCGAGGGATGACGGACACGCCTCCGGCGCGGGGCGGTCACCCCGTGCCGAAGGCGCGTGCCCCGAGCTCGTGGCGGACCGTCACACGGGCTGCCACAGGGCCGGCGTGCCCTCCGGCGACCAGGCGCCCTGCGCCTGGTGGTTCTGCAGGCACCGGTACCGCACACCCGCGTAGGTCACCGTGGCCCCGACCTGGTAGACCCGGCCGGCGGCCCACGCGTCCGCGGCCGCGTCGTCCTGCGGCGCGGGCGTCTGGGACTGGGCGGCCGTGGTCCTCAGGGTGAGACCGAAGTCGCTGAGCAGCGGATTGACCGGCTGGTAGAACGTGGTGCCGCCGTTGGTGCAGTCGCCGGAACCGCCCGACGTGGTGCCCTGCGCCTGGGCGCCCGCGACGAAGGGGCCGCCGGAGTCGCCCGGTTCGGCGCACACCGTGGTCTCGGTCAGACCGTCGACGGTGCCCTCGGCGTAGCTGACGCTCGTGTCGTGCCGGCGGACGGTGCCGCAGTGCCAGCCCGTGGTGGACCCGGAGCGGCACACCGACGCCCCGACCAGTGCCTCCACCGAGCCGGCGACCTGCACCTTCTGCCCGTCCTGCGCCTTGACGTCGGGCGTGGCCGTCCAGTCGGAGTTGACGGCCACCCAGGCCATGTCCTTGCCGGGGAAGGTGGAACTCTGGAACGTGCCCTGGTCGCTCTGGTCGTACCCGGTGGTCCTCGCGCCGGGCCTGCCGCAGTGGCCGGCCGTGGCGAAGCCCTGCTGCTGTCCCTTGGTGACGGAGAAGCCGATGGAGCAGCGGGCCCGGGCGTCGATGTAGTAGGCGTCGCCCCCGACGAGGTCCTTCAGCAGCCGGGGCCGGTCAGGGGACACCTCGACGCCCACGTTCTCGGCCTCGACGCCGGCGCTCCTGACGAAGGCCGTCGCGGCCGCCTCGCTGCGCGCCTGGACCATGACCCGGTTGGTGCGCACGTCGACGTACCAGACCGGCGTCTCGGCGGTCTGCGTCCGCACGGCGGCGGCGTCCAGCTTCTCCTTGACCGCCGTGAGCCGGGCCAGCGGCTTCTCGACGACCGCCGCCGTGGCGCCCTCGGCCCGGATCGCGCCGGCGTCGGCGGCGTCGGTGGTGGCGACGGTCAGTTCGGCCGAGGTCGCGCCGCTCACCCAGGCGCCGGCGAAGCGGTCGCCCAGCGTGTTGCGCAGCCGGCCCGCACGGGTGCCGGCCTCCGCCTCGTTGACCAGCCGGGCCGTCGCCTGATCCGGCGTCAGCCGCAGGTCGCGCTCCATCGCGTGCAGCACCTGCGTCGACGGTGTGTCGGCGCCGAGTGTCCGGGCGGCGGTGGGCAGCGGCCCCGGTGCGGGCGGCGGCGCGGCCGACGCGGCCTGGGGGAGCGCGGTCAGGGCGAGCGCGCCGAGCGCGGTCAGGGCGGCGCGGCGGGTGCGCGCGGCATGTCTGCCGACCATGCGATGTGCCTCCTTCGAGTGCTGTGCGAGACAGCGGAGAACAGTGGGTGACCGTGGGTCACGCTGCGACTGGGGCGGATCACAGGCCTTGCCCGAAATCCCCGCGGCGACGCCGGACGCGGGCGTCTTTCGCGCGATGGGGGACGCGGTGGGGTGCAAGTGCAGTACACGCGCGGGCGCACCGCGTCCGGGTCAGGCCGGCTTCAGCCCCGGGGACCCCGCCTCGGTGACGAAGGACGCGGCCGTGGTGACGGCGGCGCCGGGCGTGGTGACGGCGGAGACCGTCCGGAAGTCCATGCGGGCCGCCTGGCGGTCGAGCCGGACCCGGACGTAGCCGCGCCTGCCGTCGTAGAACCTCAGGTGCGGGTTGGCCCGCATGTACGTGTCCCAGTTGGCGGGCCGCTCCACGCCGTCCCGGCCACTGGAGACGGAGGTGCAGGTGACCTCCGTGCCGAGGGTCGCGGACGCGGGGTCGTCGAAGTCGTCCTTGACGTCGAAGGCGTAGGCCACGTGCACGTCGCCGGTGAGGATCAGCCAGTTGTCCACCCCGGCCGACTTCGCCCCGGCGACGACCCGGCCGCGGGAGGCCCGGTAGCCGTCCCAGGCGTCCATGGAGAGCGCGGCGTCGGCGGTCACGTCGAACTTGCGCTGGGAGAAGCAGACCTGCTGCGGCATGACGTTCCACAGCGCCGTCGAGTCACGCCAGCCGTCGATCAGCCACTTCTCCTGCGCGGCACCGGTGAGGGTGCGCGCCGGGTCGTCCGACTCGGCGCCGGGAGCGTGCGGACGGTCGTCGTAGGCCTGGTCGGAGCGGTACTGACGGGTGTCCAGGAGGTCGAACTGGGCGAGCGTGCCCCAGTGCAGCCGGCGGTACAGCTGCGCGTCGGGGCCCTGGGGCAGCTGGGCGGCGCGCAGCGGCTGGTTCTCCCAGTACGCGCGGTAGGCGGCGGCGCGGCGCAGCAGGAACTCGGCCGGCGGCACGGCGTTCTCCGGGACGCTCCCGGCGTAGTTGTTCTCCGTCTCGTGGTCGTCCCAGGTGACGACGAAGGGGTGGGCGGCGTGCGCGGCCCGGAGGTCCTGGTCGCTCTTGTAGAGCGAGTAGCGCAGCCGGTAGTCGGCGAGGGTCATGGTCTCGCGGTTGAACACGCCGGGCAGCGTGAGGTCCGTGTAGCGGCGCTCGCCCCCCGCCGGGTTCACCGCGTACTCGTAGAGGTAGTCGCCGAGGTGGAGGACCACGTCGACGTCGTCCTCGGCCAGGTGCCGGTGCACCGTGTAGTAGCCGTCCTGGTAGGCCTGGCAGGCGACGGCGGCCAGTCTCAGGCCGGACGTGTCGCTGCCCGGCGCGGGGGCGGTGCGGGTGCGGCCGGTCGGGCTGATCCAGGACCCGGTCCGGAAGCGGTAGTAGTACTCGGTGCCCGGCGTCAGACCCGTGACGTCGACGTGCACGCTGTGGGTGTACTCGGCGTGGGCGTCGGCGGTGCCGCGGAACAGGACGCCCGCGAAGCGGTCGTCGAGGGCCACCTCCCACTCGACCGCGACCCGTTCCGTGCCCATGCCGCCGTCCTCCAGGAACGGCTCGGGCGCCAGCCGCGTCCAGAGCAGCACCGAGTCCGGCAGGGGGTCGCCGGAGGCGACGCCGAGGGTGAAGGGGTCCTCGGCGATGCGGGCGGTGCGCTCGCGGGCGGCGACCGCGCCCCGGGCCGGCAGATCGACGGAGAAGGCGAGCGCGGCGGCGGCCGCGGTGACGGTGAGGAAGCGCCGGCGGCCGAGGTGCCGGGCGGCGGCGCCCCATACGGCGTCGTGCGGGGAGGAGGCGTGCTCGGCCGGTGCGCTGTGACGGCCCGTGGGCGCCATCTGGTGTCCTCTCGTACGGGGCGGGCGGTCCGTGGGCGGGCGTGCGGGAAGCCGGGTGGGCCCCGGGCGGCCGCGCCGCGCACGCCGACCCGCGGTACGCGGACCCCGCATGCTATGCAGACGAAATGACCGAAACGGTCAGGGCGTGCGGAGTGATCACACAGGAGGCGGTACGCGCGTGTGCCCGGCGTCGGCCCGGGGCACTCGCGGCGGCGAAGCAGCACGTACGCGGCGGAGGAAGGCGGCGGGCCGGGACGATGGCCAGGACACGGCGCTACGAGGTGGCGGCCTCCGGCCGCTGGTGGGACGCGGAGGACAACCGCTGGCTGCCGGCCGGCGAGGTGCACGCGTGGGAGCAGGGCATGAACCAGACCGTGTGCGGGCTGTCCCTCCACCGGTCGCAGCTGTCCCGCTTCCCGTCCGTGGGCTGGGGCGACGTGCTGCCCGAGTCCGGGGGCGCGGCCGACGCGGTGCGCCGGGTCTGCCCCCGCTGCGCCGCCGCGGCCGGGCGCCGCGGCACGGACGCCCGGCCCACGTGGCGGCGCACCCACCCACGGCCGTAGGACCGGACGGCTCGCCCGCTCCGTGCGGTACCGCCCGGTGGCCGGGCCCCCCCGAATGGCGGCCCCGACTTGACAGGCGGACGATGGAGTGGTGGTGCAGGGAAGGAGGAGCGTCATGTTCGAGGCCAAGACGCTCGACAAGCCGGACGAGCGGCGTGATTTCCCCCGGGGACACCTCGAGGCCGTCCACATGGAAGGGCTCGACTTCGCCGTGGCCACCTTCGAACCGGGCTGGCGCTGGTCGGAGTCGGTGGGACCCATCGCGGGCACCGACAGCTGCATGATCCACCACAACTGCTACGTGGTGCAGGGCCGCATGTGCGTCCGCATGGACGACGACGGCACCGAGAGCGAGGTGGGCCCCGGCGATGTCTTCGTCTGCACGCCCGGGCACGAGGCCTGGGTCGTGGGCGACGAGCAGTGCGTGGTGTACGACTTCGCCGGAGCCATGGCGAAGGAGTACGCCAGGGCCGACTAGTCAGACCGGCAGCAGTCGCGTCACCAGTGCGCCGAGCTGGCGGGCGTTGCGGCATTCGTGCATCTCGACCAGCCCGGCGTACTCCGGTGCCGCAAAGTCGCCGGTGCCCCACCGTGAGCGCTGCTCGGGGTTGAGCCAGTACACCCGGCGGGCCCGCGCGGCGATGTCCCGGACCGCGGCGAGGTTCGGGTCGCCCATGTTCGTCCGGGCGTCCCCCCGCACGAACACGGTCGTACGCGGGCCCACCGCGGCACCGTAGCGCTCCGCGAACTCGCCGAGGGCGACCCCGTAGTCGCTGCTGCCGTGCCAGCCGGTGAGCGTCGCCCGCTCCGCGATCCCGGGGCCGCCGGACCGGCGCGGGAAGTACAGGTCGAAGACCGGGTCGAACACTTGGCGCTGGCCGGGCGTGTGCAGCAGGGTGGCCGCCAGGCCAGCGGGGGACGGTTCCTGCGACCCCCTATCTAAGCGCTTGTTCAGCACCGCTGTCACGCGCGGGGACGGTGCGACGGAATGCCCGCGGGCGGACACCCCCCGCACCGCCCGGGGTTCACGCGGCCGGCGCGACCGCCCCTACCGCCGGGACCCGCAGCACCCGTCGGGCCGTCACCAGGCTCGTGCCCAGCGTCACCGCCGCGCTCACCGCCGCCATCGCGAGCCATGTGCCGAGGAACGGGTCCGGCAGCACCGCGTCGGTGCGCACCACCGTGAACGGCACGACCCCCGCCAGCGCGGCCGCCGTGCCGAACAGCACCCCCGTGACCGTCAGGATCACGGCCTCGGTGCCGACCGTGCCCAGCACCTGCCCGGGCGTCGCCCCCGCCAGCCGCTGCTGCCCGAACTCGCGCGAGCGGAAGGCCGTCGCCGCGTACAGGGAGTTGACCAGCATGACGCAGACGAAGACCGCGATGATGCCGACGACCGTGAGGTTGAGCGTCTCCAGGTTCTTGGCGTCGACCGACTTGACCAGTCCGGAGGCCCGCACGGCGTCGCTCTCCACGGACTGCAGGGTGAGGGTCGCCGTGGACACGGCGGTGAACAGGATCAGCGGAACCAGGATCCCGGCGAGGTGACCGGCCCGTACGCGCAGGTTGCGCACCGCCAGCCAGCCGCTCGCGCCGGCGAGCGGCAGCCGGTCGAGCACGCCCGTCAGCAGGGCGGGCGACAGCAGCGCGAACCCGACGGACAGCAGGATCGCCCCGTAGGCCGGTGCCGCCATCAGTGCCTCGTCGGTCGCCGAGAACAGGAACGTGGAGGCCGCCCCCGCCGCCCCGGTGACCAGCGCGGCGCAGGCCAGGAACCGCCGTGCGCCCGGCCGTGCCCGGCCGCCCCGGGTGACCCGGCGCACCGCCAGGAACGCGGCGCCGGCCGACGCGAGGAGGGTGATGGCGACACCGCTGCCGAGCGCGACCGGGCCGAAGGCCGCGTCGACCGAGTCCGCCACCTGCCCGCTGTCCTGGAACATGCCCAGCAGCGCCCGGCCGCCCAGCACGGCCGGCCCGACCGCCAGGGCCGTGCCCGCCAGGGCCACGGCCACCGCCTCACCCACGACCATCCGCCCGATCTGCGCCGGAGTCGCCCCCGAGCACCGCAGCAACTCCAACTCGGCGACGCGCTGGCGCACGTTGACGGTCAGTGTGGAGGCCACCGCGAAGAACACCAGCAGCGTCCCGTACCCGCCGACGACGCCCGCCGTCAGACCGAGCGTGTCCGCGCTCACCGGGTCGACGCCGGCCCCCGCCGCCGTGTCGTGCATCGAGTTGAACGTCATGACGACCGCCGCGCCCAGGAAGGTGGACAACAGCGTCGCGAGGAACCGTCCGGGGCGTCGCCGGACCGACCGCAGGGACAGTGCGAACATCGCTCACACCCCCGCCGGCACGTCGTCGCCCAGGTGCGCGAGCCGCTCCGCGACCGCGTCCGGGGTCGGGGCGTCCATCCGGCCGGCCGGACGCCCGTCGGCGAGGAAGACGACGGAGTCCGCGTAGGAGGCGGCGACCGGGTCGTGCGTCACCATCACCACGGTCCGCCCGTGCACCCGCACCGCTTCCCGCAACAGCAGCAGCACCTGGCGGGCGCTGCGCGTGTCCAGGGCGCCCGTCGGCTCGTCCGCGAAGATCAGCCGGGGCTCGGTCACCAGCGCGCGGGCGATCGCCACCCGCTGCCGCTGACCGCCGGAGAGCTGGTCGGGGCGGTGCCCCAGCCGGTCGCCGAGTCCGACCGCGACCAGGATCTCCCGGGCCCGCCCGCGGTCCACCCGCCGCCCGGCGAGCTTCAGCGGCAGCACCGTGTTCTGCGCGACGGTCAGCGTCTCCAGCAGGTTGTACTGCTGGAACACGAACCCGACCCGCCCCCGCCGGAACTTCGTCAGCTCCGTCTCGCTGCCGCCCGTCAGCTCCTCGCCGTCCACGCTCACGATCCCGCTGTCGGGCCGGTCGAGGCCCGCCGCGCACTGGAGCAGCGTGGACTTGCCCGAGCCGGACGGTCCCATCACCGCGGTGAACGTGCCCCGCCCCAGGCTCAGCGTCACCCCGTCCAGCGCGGTCACGGTGTTCCCGGCGGTGCCGTAGGTCTTGGTGACCTTGACCAGCCGCAGCGCCTCGGGGGACGGTCCGGGGTCGTGCCGGCCTCGTGCTCGGTTGCGGAACATCGTGATCACCCTCCGTGCGGCACGCCCGGTGCGCTGCCTCGCCTACGACGCTACGGAGCGCACGGCCCGGCCACACGGGGCGCAGAGCCCGTATCCGGGGGTGTACCCAGGGACACCCCCGGCCCGCGACGCCCCGCCGCACGGCCCGCGACGCACCGCGCCGTCAGCCGGTCGCCAGCACCACCTCCAGGGTGCGCGGGCCGTGCACCCCCTCGACCCGGTCGAGCTCGATGTCGCTGGTCGCCGAGGGGCCGGAGATCCACGTCGACGGGCGGGCCGGGTCCAGGCGTCCGAGGGCCTGGGGGACGGAGGCGACCACCTGGCCGGGGACCCGGACGACGCAGATGTGGTGGTCCGGCACGAGCGTGATCCGGCGGCGGCCCTGGTCGGGGGAGCCGTCCAGGACGATCGTGCCGGTCTCGGCGATCGCGACCGCGCACCCCGTGACCACGCTGTCGACGCGGTCCAGTTCCCCCGGCGTGCTCTCCGGCCGGTCCCGGACCCGCTCCGGACCGCCGTCCGCGAGCCAGTCCGGGTCCAGGCCCGGTGGCACGAGCACCGTCCTCGCCCCGCGGGCGGCGAGCAGCCCGGTGACCGTCGCCGCCACCTCACCGGCCGTGCAGCGGTGCACGATCGCCCGGTACTCCGCCAGGTTCGCGGCGAGCAGCTCCACCGTCTCCGCGACGGTCCGGTGCCCGTGTTCGCGCAGGTAGTCCCGGGCGACCGCGTCCTCGTAGGGAGTGTCGTCGTGCGGCACGTCCGCGAGGGCGCGCCGCACCCGGCCCAGGATGCGTTCCCTGCTGCTCACTTCGCTCCGTCCTTCCCGCCGCGCGTGCGCTGCCACCAGTCCCGGAACGGCTCCGCGGGCACCGCCGGCAGATCCCGGGCGCCGCTCCACGCCCGGCCCGGCCCCGGAAGCGTGCGCGGATGCAGCCGGCGGGTGCGCGACGCCAGCCGCTGCCCGGCCCGCAGCGCGCCCGGGTGCGTGAACGCCCACCGCGCCGCGCGCATCGCCGCCCGCTCGGCGGCATGTCCCTTCGCCGGCTTCAGCACGACCCGGTTGCCCTCCCGGACGGCCGGCCCGCCCTGCACGACCCGTTCCCGCAGGTGCACCAGGACCTCGGGGATGTCGATGGCGACCGGGCACACCTCGTAGCAGGCACCGCACAACGAGGACGCGTACGGCAGGGAGGCGTCGATCTCGCTGCCCGTGCCCCGCAGTTGGGGGCTCAGGATGGCGCCGATCGGGCCCGGGTACACCGAGCCGTAGGCATGACCGCCCGCCCGTTCGTAGACCGGGCAGACGTTCAGGCAGGCCGAGCAGCGGATGCAGCGCAGTGCCTGGCGGCCGACCTCGTCGGCGAGGGTGTCGGTGCGGCCGTTGTCGAGCAGGACCAGGTGGAAGTTCCGGGGGCCGTCGCCGTCGGTGGTGCCCGTCCACATCGACGTGTACGGGTTCATGCGCTCGGCGGTGGAGGAGCGGGGCAGGAGCTGGAGGAAGACCTCCAGGTCCCGCCAGGTCGGCACGATCTTCTCGATGCCGACCACGGAAATCAGTGTCTCGGGCAGGGTCAGGCACATGCGGCCGTTGCCCTCGGACTCCACGACGACCAGCGTGCCGGTCTCGGCGACCACGAAGTTGGCGCCGGAGATGCCGACCTTGGCGCGCAGGAACTTCTCCCGCAGATGCAGCCGGGCCGCCTCGGCGAGCTCGGCCGGAGTGTCCGTCAGGCCCTCGGGCGCCGGGCGGCCCCACTCCCCCATCTCGGAGCGGAAGATGTCGCGGATCTCGCCGCGGTTGCGGTGGATGGCCGGGACGAGGATGTGCGACGGCCGGTCCCTGCCCAACTGCACGATGAGCTCGGCGAGATCGGTCTCGTAGGCCCGGATGCCCCGTGCCTCGAGCGCCTCGTTGAGGCCGATCTCCTGCGTCGCCATCGACTTGACCTTGACGACCTCGGACTCGCCGGTCTCCGCCACCAGCCGGGCCACGATCTCGTTGGCCTCGTCCGCGTCGGCGGCCCAGTGGACGGTGCCGCCCGCCGCCGTGACCGCCTCCTCGACCCGCACCAGGTAGCGGTCGAGGTGGCGCAGCGTGTGGTCCTTGATCCGCTTCCCGGCCTCGCGCAGCCGCGCCCAGTCGTCCAGCTCCGCCACCGCCCGCGCCCGCTTGTCGCGGATGGTGTGCGTCGCGTGCCGCAGATTCCCGCGCAGCGTCGTGTCGCGCACGGCCGCACGCGCCGCCTCGGGAAAGGCCGGCATCCCCACGAACGTCCCGCTCATGCGGCCGCCTCCTCCGTGCTCGCCAGGATCTCCGCGATGTGCACCGGCCGCATGCCCGTCCGCAGCCGCGCCATGGTCCCGCCGATGTGCATGAGACAGGAGTTGTCGGCCGCGCACAGCACCTCGGCGCCCGTCGCCTCGGCGTTGCGCACCTTGTCCGTGCCCATCGCGACGGACACGTCGGCGTTCTTCACCGCGAAGGTGCCGCCGAAGCCGCAGCACTCCTCGGCGCCCGGCAGCTCCACCAGCTCCAGCCCCCGCACCGCCCGCAACAGCCTGAGCGGCCGGTCCCCGAGGCCGAGGGCGCGCAGCCCGTGGCAGGTCGGGTGGTACGTCACCGTGTGCGGGTAGTACGCCCCCACGTCCGTCACCCCCAGCACGTCCACCAGGAACTCGGTCAGCTCGTACGTCTTCGGCACCACCGGTGCCAGGGTGGCGGCCAGGGCGTCCCCGCGGCCCTCGGCCCGCGCCCGCTCGCCCAGCCGCGGGTACAACTCCCGCACCATCGCGCCGCACGACCCCGACGGCGTCACGATCGCGTCGTAGTCCGTGAAGACCTCGGCGAAGCGCCGGGCCAGCGGCTCCGTCTCGTGCCGGTAGCCCGTGTTGTAGTGGGCCTGGCCGCAACAGGTCTGGCCCGCCGGGAAGTCGACCTCGACGCCCAGCCGGGTCAGCAGTCTCACCACGGCACGGCCGGTGTCCGGATAGAGCGTGTCGTTGACGCAGGTCAGGAACAGGGCGACACGCATCGCGGCTCCTCGGGCGATCGTTGCGATCATCGGACGGAAAGCAGGGTAGTCGTCGCGTCCGGTCCCGCGGCAGGGTGCGGTCGTCCGGTGGCGCGTCGTTCCGCGTCCCGTCACCACCGGCGCCCGGCCGGGCGGAGGCCGCCCCGCGACGGCGCGGGTAATGTGAAGGTTTTCCCGCCCCCTCCCCAGACCGACCCTGGAGGTCCCTGCCCGATGGCCCATTCGGTGGGTATCAAGGACGTCGCCCGCGCCGCCGGAGTATCCGTGGGCACGGTCTCCAACGTCATCAACCGCCCGGACAGCGTCGCGGCCGAGACCCGCGCACGGGTGCTGTCCGCGATCGACCGGCTCGGCTACGTCCGCAGCGAGTCCGCGCGCCAGCTGCGCGCGGGCCGCAGCCGCATCATGGGGCTGCTCGTCCTCGACATGGGCAACCCCTTCTTCGTGGACGTCGCGCGCGGCGCCGAGCGGGCCGCCCGCGAGGCGGGGCTCGGCGTGATGGTCTGCAACAGCGCCCAGAGCCCCGGCGAGGAGGCCGAGTACCTCTCGCTCTTCGCCGAACAGCGGGTGCGGGGCGTGCTCCTGACCCCGGCCGACGCCACCGGCCGCAACATCGAGGGCTTCCGGCGCCACAACATCCCCTTCGTACTGGTCGACCGGGTCGCCGAGGGCACCACCGAGTGCTCGGTCTCCGTCGACGACGTCGCCGGCGGCGCCCTGGCGGTGCGCCACCTCGTCGACGCCGGACACCGCTCCCTCGCCTACGTCAGCGGCCCGCCCGGCCTCAACCAGGTCCGCGACCGCCGCACCGGCGCCCTGAACGCGCTCGCCGAGGCGGGACTCGCCCCCGAGACCCTGCGCGAACTGCCCACCGACCGCCTCGACGTCGCCGCGGGCCGCGACGCCGGCGCCCGGCTGCTCGGCCTGGCCGACCGGCCCACCGCCGTCTTCTGCGCCAACGACCTGCTCGCCCTGGGGGTCCTTCAGGCCATGTACGCCGCGGGGGTCGGCGTCCCCGACGACCTCGCCATCGTCGGCTACGACGACATCGAGTTCGCCGCGGCCGCCGCGGTCCCGCTCACCTCGGTGCGCCAGCCCGCCGTCACCATGGGCGCCATGGCCGCCGAGCTGCTCCTGGAGGAGACCGAACGCCACGGCGACGACGACAGGGCCCACGTCCACCGGCGGGTCGTGCTCCAGCCCGAACTGGTGGTGCGCCGCTCGAGCCTGTCCGCCCGCTGACCCGCCGTTCAGCACATTGTCCCGGTCCCGGGGGGCGTCGGCCGCAGGACCATGTGCTGAACTGGGACACGGCCGAAAGATCCGACCGTAGGACCCATCCGCCCCGGGAGCCCCGTTGAGCGCCAGTTACCGCCAGCCCGGCGTCGTCCTCACCGACCGCCGATTCACCGTGCCCCTCGACCACGCCGACCCCGCGGGGGAGACGATCGAGCTGTACGCCCGCGAGGTCGTCGCGAGCGACAAGGCGCAGGACGACCTGCCGTGGCTGGTGTACCTCCAGGGCGGCCCCGGCTTCGGGGCGCACCGCTTCGTCGGCCGCCCCTCCTGGCTCGGCCGCGCCCTGGAGGAGTACCGCGTCCTGCTCCTCGACCAGCGCGGCACCGGTGCCTCCACGCCGGCCAACCGCCAGACGCTGCCGTTGCGCGGCGGCCCCGCCGAGCAGGCCGACTACCTCACGCACTTCCGCACCGACTCCATCGTCCGCGACTGCGAGATCGTCCGCGCCCAGGTCACCGGCGGCGCCCCCTGGGCCGTGCTCGGCCAGAGCTTCGGCGGCTTCTGCACCGTCGCCTACCTCTCCCTGGCGCCCGAGGGCCTGCACACCGCCCTGATCACGGGCGGCCTGCCGTCCCTGGACGCCCACGTCGACGACGTCTACCGGGCCGCCTACCCCCGCATCGAGCGCAAGGTCGAGGCGCACTACGCCCGCTACCCGCAGGACGTCGAGCGCGCCCGCCGCATCGCCGACCACCTGCTCACCCACGACGTCGTCCTGCCGAACGGCTACCGCCTCACGGTCGAGGCCTTCCAGTCGCTCGGTATCGTCCTCGGCGGCAGCGAGGGCAGCCACCGCCTGCACTTCCTGCTGGAGGACGCCTTCGTGCGCACCCCGCGGGGCGCGGAGCTGTCCGACGCCTTCCAGGAGGAGGTCCAGGGCCTGCTGTCGTTCGCCGGCCACCCGTTGTACGCCCTCGTCCACGAAGCGATCTACGGGCAGGACGCGCGCCCGACGAACTGGTCCGCCGAGCGGGTCCGCGCCGAGTTCCCGCGCTTCGACGCCGCCAAGACCCTCGCGGGCGACGAACCGCTGCTGTTCACCGGCGAGACGATCCACCCCTGGACGTTCGACTGCGACCCGGCACTGCGCCCGCTGCGCGAGACCGCCGAACTGCTCGCCGCCCGCACCGACTGGACGCCCCTGTACGACCCCGCGCGGCTCGCCGCCAACGAGGTGCCGGCCGCCGCGGCCGTCTACCACGACGACATGTACGTCGACACCGCCCACGCGCTCACCACCGCCCGGAACATCCGGGGCCTGCGCACCTGGGTCACCGACGAGTTCGAGCACGACGGCGTGCGGGCCGGCGGCCCCCGTGTCCTGGACCGCCTGCTGGCGCTGGCCCGCGACGAGGCCTGACCGGCGGTCCCGCGCCACGGCCACGCGGGCGGCGCGCGCGTCCCGCCCGTGCCGTCGCCGTGGGTGAGGCCGGTGCCGCGGACTAGGGTGCGGACATGACGGAGCCGACGATCACGCAACTGGAGCCCATGCCCGGCGACTGGCGGCGCGCCCTCGCCGTCGTCGCCCACCCGGACGACCTGGAGTACGGCTGCGCGGCGGCGGTCGCCGCCTGGACCGACGAGGGCCGCGAGGTCGCCTACGTCCTCGCGACCCGCGGCGAGGCGGGCATCGACACCCTGTCGCCCGCCGAGTGCGGCCCGCTGCGGGAGCGGGAGCAGCGGGCGAGCGCGGCCGTGGTCGGGGTGAGCGAGGTGGAGTTCCTCGACCACCGGGACGGCGTCGTCGAGTACGGCGTCGCCCTGCGCCGGGACATCGCCGCCGCGATCCGCCGGCACCGGCCCGAGCTGGTCATCACCCTCAACCACCGCGACACCTGGGGCCAAGTGGTCTGGAACACCCCGGACCACGTGGCCGTCGGCCGGGCCACGCTCGACGCGGCGGGCGACGCCGGCAACCGGTGGATCTTCCCGGAGCTGACCGAGCGGGGCCTCGAGCCCTGGGACGGCGTCCGCTGGGTCGCCGTCGCGGGCTCCGCCACGCCCACGCACGCCGTGGACGCGACGGCCGGGCTGGAGCGGGCCGTCCGCTCGCTGCTCGAACACCGCACCTACATCGAGGCGTTGACCGACGAGGAACCGGAGGCGTACGCGCGCGGATTCCTGACCCGCACCGCGGAGCAGACGGGCCGGCGGTTCGGGAACCGGCCCGCGGTCGCCTTCGAGGTGTTCGCACGGTGACGGACCCGGCCGACGGCTCGCTCGGCCCCGCCGGGGGACCCGCCACCGCCGGGGCCCCGGCCCGCGTTCCGTAAGCTGAACCCCATGCGAGAACGAGAGACCGGCCGGGCCGAGCTGCGCGGGGACTGCGAACGGTGCTTCGGGCTGTGCTGCGTGGCGCTGCCGTTCACGCGTTCGGCCGACTTCGCGGTGAACAAGGACGCCGGCACCCCCTGCGGCAACCTGCGCGAGGACAGCCGGTGCGGGATCCACGCGCGGCTGCGGCCGGAGGGCTTCACCGGCTGCACGGTCTACGACTGCTTCGGCGCCGGGCAGCAGGTCTCCCAGGTCACCTTCGGCGGCAAGGACTGGCGCACCGGCCCGCCCGGGCACGCCCGCGGCATGTTCGAGGTGTTCCCGGTGGTCCGCCAGCTGCACGAGCTGCTCTGGTACCTGACCGAGGCACTGACCCTGCCCGCCGCCCGGCCCGTCCACGCCGACGTGCGCCGCATGCTGGCCGAGACGGAACGGCTCACCGCCGCGGCCCCCGCGGAACTGGCCGCGCTGGACGTGGCGGCACACCGGCAGCGGGTCAACGTGCTCCTGCTGCGCACCAGCGAACTGATGCGGGCCGGGACGCGCGGCAAGAAGAAGAACCGCCGCAACGCCGACCTGATGGGCGCCCGTCTGAAGGGTGCCGACCTGCGCGGGGCCGACCTGCGCGGCGCCTACCTCATCGCCGCCGACCTCACCGGCGCCGACCTGCGGGGCGCGGACCTGATCGGCGCCGACCTGCGCGACGCCGACCTGACGGACGCGGATCTCACGGGCGCCTTCTTCCTCACCCAGCCGCAGCTCACCGCGGCCCGGGGCAGCGCCGGCACGAAGCTGCCGGAGTCACTGGCCCGGCCGGCGCACTGGACAGCGGGCCGCTGAACCGCCCTGCTCCGTGCCGCCCTGCTCCGTGCCACCCGCCTCCGTGCCGGCCTGCCGCGCGGCGTCGGTCCTCTCGCCGTCGGGCTCCGGCAGCGCCCCGCGGCGGTCCAGCCGCAGCCGCAGCCCCTCCGGCATCAGCGTCAGCCGCTCCGTCACCCGCAGCCGGTAGTCCGGCTCGGGCCGCAGCTCGTAGCGGCGCAGCAGCAGCCCGAGCACCAGCGTGGCCTCGTGCAGCGCGAACTGCCGCCCGATGCACGCCCGCGCGCCCGTGCCGAACGGCTTGAACGTGTGCGGCGCACGCGCCCGGACGGCCTTCGCGTCGAAGCGGTCGGGGTCGAACCGCTCGGCGTCCGGCCCCCACACGTCGGGATCGCGGTGCAGCATCCCGGTGAGGACGAGCGCCCACGCGCCCCGCCGCATGGGATACGCGCCGTCCAGCACCGTGTCCCGGCGCGCCTCCCGCGAGAAGGCGGGCGCGGTCGGCCACAGCCGCAGCGTCTCGTCCAGCACCCGGCGCACGTACCGCAGCCTGGCCACCTGCTCGTAGCCGGGCGCCTCGACGGCGCCCCAGACCCGGTGCACCTCGGCGCGGGCCCGGGCCGCGACCTCGGGGTGCCGGGCGAGGTAGTGCAGGGCGAAGGAGAGCGCGCCCGAGGTGGTCTCGTGGCCGGCCACCAGGAAGGTGATGACCTGCCGCCGGACGTTCTCCGCCGACAGGCGCTCACCGGTGTCCGGGTGGACCGTCTCCAGCATCCGGTCGAGCAGGTCGCCGTCGCCGCCGTCCGAGGAACGGCGGGCCCGGACCAGGTCGTCGACCGTGCGGTTCAGGTAGGCGATGTCGGCCGCGTTGCGGCGGCTCGCACCGCGCAGCAGCCAGCGCGCGAGCGGCACGGGCACGGTGTTCAGGCGCTGCGCGTGGCCGAGGGTGCCCACCATCGCGGTCACGAACGGGTGGAGCCGGGGGCGTTCGAACGACCCGAAGTCGTGCCCGAACCCGGTGCGAGCGATCGTCTCCAGGGTCAGCTTCGTCATGTCGCCGGGCACGTCCACGGGGTGTCCGGCGGCCTCGGCACGGTCCCACTGGCCCGTCAGCCGTCCGGCCACGTCCAGCATCATGAGGTGGTAGCCGGCCATGGCCTCCCGGCTGAAACCGGGCGCCAGGACGTCGTGCGCGAGCTGCCAGTTGGGTTCGTGGTTGTACGCCGTGAACAGCCCGTCCCCGGCGACCGGACGCAGGTTGGCCACGCCGAGCCCCACGTGCTTGGCGAAGCGGGACTCGTCCGCCAGGTCGGCGGCGAGCCGGGCGCCCCACACGAACACGAACTCCTTGCCGAAGACCCGCCGCCGGAAGATCGGTCCCAACTGCCGTGCGTAGCGCAGCGAGTCCTGCATCGGCGTGCTCCGGCTCGCCCCGAGCACGTCCCCGACCAGCGGGAGGCGGTGCGGCGGGTGCGGGATGCGGTCCAGTTCGGGCCAGCCCAGCTCGGCGCTGCGCAGTCCCTTGGGCAGCCCGTCCGCGGCCGCTTCCGTCCTCGTCCGAGCCATGACCGATCTCCCTCGACGCGGCGCCGTGTCCCGAGTGTGTTGTACGTCGATTCAATAGCGGTCCCAGTGTCGTCCCGTTGCTGAACCGACGTCAAGTAGAGTGCGGGCATGGCCGCGAACCAGGGCGGGCGCACGCGCCGCCGGCTCAGCACCGAGGAGCGCCGGGAGCAACTGCTGTCGGTGGGCGCGCGGTTGTTCTCCGAGAGCCCCTACGACGAGGTGTGGATCGAGCGGGTCGCCGAGATCGCCGGAGTCTCGCGGGGCCTGCTGTACCACTACTTCCCGGGCAAGCGGGACTTCTTCGCGGCGGTCGTGGAACGCGAGAGCGAGCGCATGCTGCGGATGACGGCGGCCGTGCCCGGCGTCCCGGTGCGCGAGCAGCTCGCCGCGGGCCTCGACGCGTACCTGGAGTACGTCCGGGAACACGCGCACGGCTACCGCGCCTTCCACCGCGCCGACGCGACGGGGGACCAGGTCGTGCGCCGGGTCTACCGACGGGCGCTGGCCGCGCAGGAACGGCAGATCCTCGCCGCCCTGGCCGCCGACCCGGAGTTCGGCCCCGCCTTCGAGGAGCGGGCCGACGCGCGGCTCGCGGTGCGCGGCTGGCTGGCGTTCACCACCGCGGTCTGCCTCGAGTGGCTGCGGGACCCGCGGCCGGCCCGGGAGCAGGTGCGCGACCTGTGCGCGCGGGCCCTGCTGGGTGCGATCGCGCCGTAGGCACCGGTCCCGCCCAGGAAGGGGCAGGGCGCGGTGCCGCCGGTGCTCCGGCTGCCCAGAATCCTGCGGTCGGACAGGCGTACGGCGATCACGGCGCCGTCCGCCCGCTCGTTCACCGCGTACAGCGTGTGTCCCGCGGGGTGCACCGCCAGATACGACGGGTCCGGCACGCCGGTGAGGGTGCCGCGGCCGGTGATCCGGCCCGTGCGGACGTCGTACTCGGCCAGCCCGATGCCCCGGCCGCCGCCCTCGGCCGAGGTGTACGTCCCCAGGTGGAGCGGGCGCGGACCCGGCGGGGCGTGCTCCCGGCCCGGCGCGCCGCCGCTCGCCGAGGAGGCCGCGGGGGTGGCCGCGGGCCCGGGCCCCGGCGCGTCGCCGCAGGCCGTGGCCGCCGGGAGCGCCGCCGCCGCGGCGGCCGTCCGGGCGAGGGCGGCGGTGAACCGGCGCCTGCTCCAGCCGCCGTCCCTCATGCGCGCTCCCGTCCGCCGGCCCGTCAGGTCCGCCCCCGTGTCTACCAGTCGCCGTCCTGCACGGGTGCCCCGGGGGCGTCCTTGAGGGGCTGGATCTGCTGCGGGCCGGGCTGCTGCCAGCTCTCGTGGTCGTCGCCGATCCAGTCCCCGACCGGCTTGACCTCCTGGAGCGGTTCGGCCGGCGACAGGTCGCGCGCGTCCTCGTCGTAGTAGTCGAACCAGGGCAGACCCGCCCTGGTGTAGGCCGCCCGGTCCACGGGGGACGGCGGCGGGGCCTCGCCGGTGATGCGCTGCCACTCCGGAGGCGTCACCAGGTGCACGAAGACCCGGCCCGCCGGCCGCTCCGCCCAGTCCGTCAGGGGCCGTTCGTCCCGGTAGACCTCCTGCCGCATGGAACCGCCGACGCCCAGCCCCATGGCGGGGGCGGACCGCGCCCGTGCCCCGCCCGCGGGTGCCGGGGCCGCGCCGGGGGCGGCCGGCGCCGACATCGGCAGCGCGGTCCCGAAGGCGCTGCGCCGGCGGGTGCCCCGGTCACGCAGCGCCTCGGCCCGGCGCCGCTCCTCCTCGCGCCAGCGGGCCAGCTCCCGGTCGTTGAGGGCGAACGCCTGCAACTGCACGCCGCCCCACACCTCCTCGCCGGTCACCTGGCCCTCGACGGTCGCGCCCATGCCCAGCGGAACCGCCACGAACTGGCGGACCGTGCCCGTCCCGGAGTTGATGCCGTCCAGCCAGGGCTGCCGGGGAAGCACCACGTAGTTCTGCGGATCGCGGGAGAGCCGGTCGCTCCACGGCCGGCCCGACACCGCGCACACCTTGCCCACGCCGACCTGCAGGGCCGCCGGCTCCCTGGTGCCGGCGAAACTCAGCCACATGGCCTCGCGCAGGTACACCGGCAGCATCACGCCACCGCGCGCCCGCCACGCCTCGGGCACGTTGTCGGCGTAGTCGGCGATCCGCCGGACCGGGAACTCACCGAGCCCCGGCGGCAGCGGATGCGTGCCCGTCTCGGGCAGCCGCAGCGTGCGGATGAACCGCACCGCCGCACCGCCCGGCAGCCGCAGCGTGTTCCCGTCGATCCGCACCCCGGTTCCGGTCATCCGATCGCCCCACTTCCCGCCGGGCCCTCGCCCGGCCGCCCGTGTCTGTCATGAAGAACGATGCCCGGCGGCGCCCCGGTTCCGCCGCAGCCGCGTCACCTTGCGCGCACGGTCCCACATCCTGGTCAGTCGCGGGCGGCGCTCGCGCTGCTCACGCGTGTGGCGGTCCAGCTCCTCCAGCAGCCTGCGCGAGCGGTGCTCGGTGTCCATCTCGTCGATGATGCGGTTGACCTCGGTCAGCACCGCCCCCTGCAGCTGCCAGTTCCGGGCGCCGCGCTGGACCTCGTCCAGCAGCAGCCCGCCGAGCTTGTCCCGGGTGACCGCCGCCTGCCGCAGCTCGACGGTCAGGCGTTCCTCCGCCGACTCGGCGTTCTCGCTGACGCTGGTGGTGACCAGGACCGAGAAGCTGACCACGGCGTCGGCGATCTCGGACAGCAGCTGCTGGATGGTCGCGCCCGTCTCCGGCGCGAACAGGGGATCGGGCTCCCGTTCCTTGGCGAGGTCGGTGAAGGTGCGCGCCAGGACCCGCAGTACCACCGTGCAGATCTCCAGGGTGTCCAGGCCGGTCCGCAGCACCACCCGGTGCAGCAGCCCCTCCCGGACGCGCGGATTGAGCCGCAGGCTGTCCTCGGCCTGCCGCAGGTCCTCGTCCACCTCGGCGATGTCGTGGTCGAGACGGCGGGCCTCGTGCAGCCGGGCCGCCGCCTCGTGGAAGGGCGTGGCGCCCGCGGCCTCCTCGCCCATCCGCAGCATCAGCTGCCGCACCCGCCGGGCCAGGCCCTCGATGGACTCCCCGGCCTGCTCCACCCACACCGGAGGGGCGAAGAGCAGGTTGAAGACCAGTCCGACGACCGCCCCGATCAGCGTCTCCACCACCCGGGCCCAGGCCAGGGAGCCGTGCGAGGTCACCCCCAGCACCAGCATCGCGCTGATCGCCACCTCGGCCACGAACTCGTGCGCCCGCACCAGATGCCCGACGCCCAGCGCCGCCACGATCACCAGCGCGAGGCTCCACCAGCTCAGTCCCACCACCGCGCTGAAGACGATGGCGACCAGGACACCGGCCACCACCGCGTTCACCCGTCGGACGCTCATCTTCAGCGTGGCGTACAGGGTGACCTGGACGACCAGCAGCGCGGTCAGGGGCGCGGTGAGCGGCGCCGCCGACTTGTCGGGGGTCAGCCGCACCGCGATGACATAGGCGATCGACGCCGCGGCGGCGGAGCGCAGCGCCTGCACCACCATCGGATCCCGGTGCCACTTGGCCAGGCGCTTCGCCTCACGCGCGGCGGACGCCACGGTCTCACGTACATCAGGCATCCTCGGGCTGTTCCCCTTCCCCCGGCGCAACGAACGTATCCGGACAGACGGTAACCGGACGCACGCGGTCAAAACGGTTCCCACGCGCCTGGTTCCGCTCGATGGGCCGGGGGCCGGCGGATCAGTCGGTGATCTTCGCCAGAAAGGCCGACAGATTGCCCGTGGTGCGGGCGATCTGCTCCTCCAGGGTGAGGCTCTCCTCGAAACGGGCGCCGGTCTCCGGCGTCTTCTTCCCGCGCAGGTACAGCGAACAGGCGAGGTCGGTGCACATGTACAGGCCGACCGAGTTTCCCTCGCGGCCGGCCGGGCCCGCCTTGCGCGCGGTCATCAGCGACACGCCCCCGCGGGGATGGGTGGTCAGGCAGAGCGAGCACATGCTGCGGTGGAAGAAGCCCGGCCGGACCGGCTGGAATCGCAGGGCGACACCGACCAGGCGCCCGCCGTGCTCGGTGACCAGATAGCTGCGGTCGGGCGCTCCGGGGTCCCGCCAGCCGAGGAAGTCGAGGTCCCCCCACGGGCGCTCGTCGAGATCGCGCGGGACGGCCAGGCGCTTCGCCTCGCCCTTCGAGCAATTGATGAAACAGGCGCGGATGTCCCGCTCGGTGAGTGTTCTCATGGGAGGTCCCGGGGTGCGATCGTCGGTCGGGGGAAGAGAACCTAGGGGGCCTAGGTTTCCGCCTAGGGTAAATAGCCGGGCGGCGAACGGGCCAACGGATTTACCGGGAGCGGCGGCCGCACCAGCCGCCGCACAACAGTTCAGAGCCTGAATTAAGGAGAGAGGAAAGTCGCGGGCGGCGGGCCGGCGGAGGTATGTTGCAGGTCGGGACGGTGGGAGGAGCCACATGGCGGGGCGGAACGGGCGCACGGTGCGCGACCTCAGGCGGGCCAACCGTACGGCCGTAATGCAGCGGCTCTACTTCGACGGGCCGCTCAGCCGCTTCGAGCTGGGCCCCGCGACCGGGCTGAGCTCCGGCTCGGTCAGCAACGTCGTCGCGGACCTGGTCGGCGACGGCCTGGTGGAGGAGGCCGGCAGCGTCGACTCCGACGGCGGCAGGCCCCGCACACTGCTGCGGGTGGCCCCCGCGAGCGGCCACATGATCGGCGTGGACGTCGGCGAGACCAGAGTGCGCGTCGAGCTCTTCGACCTGACCCTCACCGAGCTCGCCCGCGCGGAACGCCCGCTGACCCAGCAGCGGTACGAGGTCGAGGTGATCGTCGACCACATCCGCGAGGGCATCGCCGAGGTGCTGACCGCCGCCCGCCTCGCGCCCGAGCGGCTGCTCGGCGTGGGCATCGGCGTCCCCGGCATCGTCGAGCACACCCCGGACCGCGGCGCCGTCGTCCACGGCCAGACCATCGGCTGGGACGCCGTGCCGCTGGAGGCCCTGCTCCGCGCCGGTTCCCCGCTGCCCGGCACCGTCCCGTACTTCATCGACAACGGCGCCAAGACCCTCGGCCAGGCCGAGATGTGGTTCGGCGCCGGACGCGGTGCCCGCAACGCGATCGTGGTGCTCTTCGGCTCCGGCGTCGGCGCCTGCCTCGTCACCCCCGAGGTGGAACACGGCCGCCCCGTCGAATGGGGACACCTCACGGTCCGGGTCAGGGGGCGCCGCTGCCGCTGCGGCGCGCTCGGCTGCCTGGAGGCCTACGCGGGCGCCGAGTCCCTGCTGGCCCGCTGGCGCGAGGAGGGCGGCCGGGTGCCCGAGGGCACCGACGAGGAGACGGCCCTGACCTCGATGCTGGCCGCCGCCTATCCACCCGGCGGCGCCGCCGCCGACCCGGTCGCGCTCGCCGTCCTGGAGGAGACCGCCGAGTACCTGGGCGCCGGCCTGTCCGACCTGATCAACCTCTTCCAGCCCGAGCGCATCCTGATCGGCGGCTGGGCCGGCCTCCAGCTCGGCACCCGCTTCCTGCCCGCCGTACGGCGCCACGCGGTGTCCTACGCGCTGCGCCATCCCGCGCAGCAGGTGACGGTCGACCTGGGACGGCTCGGCCCCGACGCGGTCACCGTCGGCGCCGCGATCCTGCCGCTGGCCGACTTCTTCGCCCGTGGCGGCAGGCGCCCCGAGCCGGCGCCCGAGAACCCCCTCCCCGCCTGGCGCACGGCCCTGGAGGAACGGGCGCCGCACTGAGGTTTCGCCGGCCGCCACGGGGGCACCCGACGTCGGCCGTACGACCCGGTAGAACCACCGGAAGGGAGAGCGCCGTGACCGACCACCGCCTCGAGGGACCGGGCGAGAACGGTGTCCCCGTGCCGCGGGACCTGCCGGACCAGCAGGCCGGCACCGGGGAGGACCCCTGGGAGGCCGCGCCCTCCCGGAAGACGCGGGAGAAGCCGGAGGACCCCGAGGACACGGACGACGCGAGGGAAGGCGGCGACGAGTCCGCGGAGTCCGGCGACACGGACGTCCCCGACACGGACGAGGCCGGGACCGGCCGCCAGGGCGCGCCGCACTCGGGCAACGTGCACCCCGAGCACCCCGTACCCGACGAGTCCTCCGGCTGACGGCACCCCGGCGACAGACGGCCGGCCGGGACGGATCCGATCCGCCCGGCCGGCCTTTCCGCGCCCTGCCGTCAGCCGGCCTTGCGCCCCCGCAACGGCTCCGTAGCCGCCCCCGCGCCCTGCTGGAAGCCGCGCAGGAACTCCTCCAGGACCTCCGTCGCGGTACGCACGGGGCGCCAGCCGAGCTCCGCCCGCGCCCGCGTGCAGTCCATGAGCGGGAGCCGCAGCACCGCATCGAACAGGTGCGGGGACGCCGGCAGCAGACGCAGTCCCCACGCGGCGGCGATCGCCGTGCGGGCGGCCGTGCGGGGCAGCCGCACCGGCCGGGCGCCGGTCATCCCGCCCAGCAGTTCCGCGTCGACCGGCGGGTCGGCGGCCAGGTTGTACGGGCCCCGGGCGTCCTGTGTGAACACCGCCAGCCGGTAGGCGCCCGCCGCGTCGTCGGTGTGCAGTGCCTGCATCCGCAGTCCCGGGACGTCCGGCAGGAACGGCAGCAGCTCCGGACGGGCCAGCGGACCCGGCAGGTACTTGCCGCCGAAGATCCGGCGCTGCTCGCTCGCCGACTCCCGCTTGAAGAGGAAGGCCGGCCGCATCCGTACCACCCGGATGCCCGGGTGGTCGCGTTCGAAGGTGTCCAGGACCCGCTCCAGGTAGGCCTTCTCCCGGCAGTACGCCGCGTCCGGCCAGCCGTGTGTCGGCCACGACTCGTCCACGGCGTGCTCCTTCGGCCCCGGCGAGTACGCGCCGACCGACGAGGCGTGCACCAGCGTCGGCACTCCGGCCGCGGCCACCGCCTCGAAGACCCGCAGGGAGCCGAGGACGTTCGTGCGCCAGGTCGTCGCGGGATCGTGCGTCGGCTGGAACGCCCACGCCAGATGGATCACGGCGTCGGCGCCGGCGAGGAGACCGGCCGCGTCGGCCCGCTCGGAGGCCAGGTCGACGGCGGCCCACTCCGTCTTCGGCGGCGACCACTCGGGGATCCGCCGGGCCAGTCCCAGGACTGACCCGACCCGTGGGTCCTCCGAGAGGAGTCTCACCACGCTGGTGCCCACGTTGCCGGTGGCGCCCGTGACCACGATCCTGCTGCCCGTCGTACTGCTCACCTTCCGCTCCTCCCGTCCGCCTGCCAGGTCGGGAGCCACGGGTACCCCGCCCTGCCGCGGGCAAAGAAGAGCCCCGACCGGACGGGGGGATCACGGTCGGGGCGGTATGCGGGGCACGGACGGCGGTCGCCTCTCGGCGGAAGGCTCCACAGGGCTTCAGCCGAACGATCGTCCCTGTGGGCCATAGATGAGGCCCGGGGACACTGTCCCATCCGTACCCACGCACTCTTCAACGGCGCACACCCTCCCGGTGTTCCACCGTCTGTCGTGTTTTGGGGTGATCCGCGTCACTGGTCCACGGGCTCGGGATCGATCTCGGCCCAGAGGTTCTCGGCCTGGAGCAGCAGCGCGCCCAGCACCGACGCCTGCGCGGCGCCCTGGCCGGCGTGTTCCCGCAGTCCGTCCTGCAACTGCCGGTGCAGCTCCTCCATCGTCTCCTCCGTCGCCTCGGTCGCCTCCCCGGCGTCCGTCGCGTCCCGCGTGTCCCGCCCGCCCCGTGCGTCCCCCGGGCGGGGGTCCGTGAGACCGGCCAGCCGGTCGGCCTCCACGTGGCAGGAGTCGCCGATCAGCTTCAGCAGGCGCGCGTACAGGCCGAGGACCGGGCCCTCGGGCGGGGCGGGGGTGCGGTTCTCGTCGGCCGCCACGGACAGCGTCCGGGTGAGCGACGTGATGTTCCCGGTGACCCGGGTCCACCGCTGGTCCTCCTTCTCGGGCGGCGCCGGGGGCGGTGCCCGGTGCAGCACCCGCAGCGGGCCGTGGGTCAGCCGCAGGCTCTCCTGACTCCAGGACCGGGCCGACGCGAGCGCCTGCACACGCCGCTGCAGCCGTACGGCCTCGCCGGTCCAGCCGGCCGCGGTCTGCGCGTCCCACTCGTTCTCCCGCAGATCGGCCGCGACGGTGTGCAGGACGTCGCCCGCCTCCCGGGCCAGCGCCGCGAGGTTCTCCCGGACGTCCCGCAGGTGGATCGGCGGCAGTACGAACGCGTTCACCGCGATGCCCACGATCGCGCCGAGCGCCGCCTGCGCCACCCGGTGCCCGACCGCCGACGCGGAGACCGGGGTTCCCGCGGCCAGGACGAACACCGCCGTGGTGGCCGCGTAGACGCCCTGCTGACCGAAGCGCGGCCAGTTCCCGAGCAGCATCAGCAACGGCAGGGACAGCGCCAGCGCGCCCGTGTTGTCATCGGTGACCGCCTGGGCCACGGAGGCCACCAGCGACCCGAGGCAGATCGCCCCGAACTGCTGCCCGGCCTGGCGTACGGAGCTGTAGACGGTGGCCTGGACGAGCACCACCGCCACCCAGGGGGCCATCAGCGCCATCGGGTCGTCGAGCCAGACGCCCGCCACGGCCCAGGCGAGCAGGCCCGCTCCCGCCGCCTTCAGCGACTGGACCACCAGGTCGCGTTCCCGGCCGGGGCCCCGCCCGGCGGCCAGGACGGCCTGCCCGACGGCAGCGGCCTCGCGCCGTACCCGGTGCACCGGCCGCGCTCCGCGGAGCGCCTGCGCCAGGGCGGTCCGCCACCGTCCCCGGCGTCCCGTGCCGCCCTTCCCGTCGTCGTCCCCGGCCGTTCGCCGGGTGTCGCGTTCCACGTCCGTCATACGCGTCGTACGGTGCCGTGCTTCCCCATGACCGGGCGGCTCATGCCAGCGGGCTGTTCGCGAGCGAGGCCAGCAGGTGGGCCGGGTCCGCGTACACCGCTCCCGCGCCCGCCTCCTCCAGGTCGGCGCGCGGCAGCCCGCCGCACAGCACGCCCACGCACCGCACTCCGGCACGGCTGCCCGCGCGCATGTCCCACACCGTGTCGCCGACGAACACCGCCCGCTCGGCCGGCGCCCCGGCGAGCTCCAGGGCGTGCTCCACCGGCTCGGGCGCCGGCTTGCCCGCGTCGACGTCGTCGGCGCTCGCCGTGGCGGTGATCGCGTCGTCCGCGTCGATGGCCCGCCGCAGCGCGCCCAGCTCCGCGCCGCCCGCCGAGGTGGCGAGGACGACCGTCCAGCCGTCGCCCGCCAGGCGCCGCAGCAGTTCCCCCGCCCCCGGCAGCGCCGGCAGCCGGTCGAAGTACTGCCCGTACAGCGCCTTGTGGGCGGCGCTCAGCTCCGCGTCCCGGTCCTTGTCCCGGTCGTCGCCCAGCAGGTGGCCGATGAGGTCGGTGGAGGCCAGGCCCACCGCCCGGTGGACGGCGTGCATCGGCACCCGGTGGCCCGCCTGCCGGAAGGCCTCCCACCAGGTGACCACGTGCAGATGATTGGTGTCGACGAGGGTTCCGTCGACGTCGAACACGGCCGCCCGTTCCATGCACCGTTCCCTTCTTCTCGCTGTGTGAGTCCGGCGGGTACCACGTCAGCCGCCCGCCACTCCGGCCGGTACCCTGCCCTCCCGCGTCCAGGCCAGCAGCGCGTCCAGCGACCAGGTCGTCACCACCCGCTCGGCGGGCACCCCGCACTCCTCGGCCCGCGCGCATCCGTGGACCTGCCAGTCCAGCTGTCCGGGCGCGTGCGCGTCGGTGTCGACCGAGAACAGCACGCCCGCCTCCACCGCCCGGCGCAGCAGCCGCCGCGGCGGATCGAGCCGCTCCGGCCTGCTGTTGATCTCCACGGCGGTACCGGACTCCGCACAGGCGGCGAACACGGCGTCCGCGTCGAACTGCGACTCCGGCCGCCCCCGCCCGGTCACCAGCCGCCCGGTGCAGTGCCCGAGGACGTCCGCGTGCGGGTCGCGGACGGCGGCCACCATGCGGCGGGTCATCGCGCGGGCGTCCATCCGCAGCTTGGAGTGCACGGACACCACCACGACGTCCAGCCGCTCCAGCAGCTCCGGTTCCTGGTCCAGCGAGCCGTCGTCGAGGATGTCGCACTCGATGCCGGTCAGCAGCCGGAACGGCGCCCACGTTTCGTTCAGCTCCGCCACCACGTCGAGCTGCTCGCGCAGCCGCTCCGGGGACAGGCCGCGGGCAACCGTCAGCCGGGGCGAGTGGTCGGTCAGCGCCGCCCACTCGTGTCCGAGCGCCGCCGCGGCCCGCCCCATCTCCTCGATCGGGCTGCCGCCGTCCGACCAGTCGGAGTGCAGATGGCAGTCGCCGCGCAGCCTGGCCAGCAGCTCCTCGCCCCCTTCCGCGAGCGGGGACCGCGCCTCGCCCTCCAGCTTCTCCAGGTAGCCGGGCACCTGCCCGGCCAGCGCCTCCCGCGCCACCTGCGCCGTCTTCGGCCCGACCCCCTTGAGGGACTCAAGCGAACCGGCCTCCGCCCGCTCGCGCAGCTCGGCGGCGGGCAGCCCGCCGAGCACCCGGGCCGCGGTGCGGAAGGCCCGGACACGGTAGGTCGGCTCCTGCGACCGCTCCAGCAGGAAGGCGATCCGGTCCAGCGCCTCGACGGGGTCCATCGGCACCTCCTCCTCGGGTACCTCCAGGGTTCCCCGGCGGGCCGGGGACCGCACGGCGGCTCCGGCGGTTTGCCCGCGCGGCCCCCGGGTACTGCGATGCCCCGGTACACCGTCCGCACCGACGAGGAGGCCCGTCGTGCCCCGTCCCACGCCGACCGACACCAGGGTGGCCGTCGTCACCGGTTCCGACTCGGGGATCGGCCGCGCCACCGCCGTACGCCTGGCCGAGGCGGGCATGGACATCGGCATCACCTGGCACACCGACGAGAAGGGCGCCGAGCGGACCGCCGAGGAGGTCCGGGCGCTGGGCCGCCGCGCCGAGGTCGCCCACGTGGACCTGACCCGGCTGCCCGGGGCCGCGGACACGGTGGACGCGCTGTGCGAACGGCTCGGCCGGATCGACGTCCTGGTCAACAACGCCGGTACGGGCACCGCCACGCCCTTCCTGGACTTGGGACTCGACGACCTGCGCCACGTCCTGGACGTCGACCTGGCCGGGCCCTTCCTGTGCGGACAGAACGCGGCCCGGCGCATGATCCGTCAGGGCGACGGCGGCCGGATCGTCAACGTGACGTCCGTGCACGAGCACCAGCCGCGGGTGGGCGCGGCACCGTACTGCGCGGCCAAGGGCGGCCTCGGCCTGCTCACCCAGGTCATGGCGATCGAGCTGGCCGAACACGGCATCACCGTGAACGCGGTGGCCCCGGGCGAGATCGCCACCCCGATGACCGGCCAGGAGGACACCGATCCGCGGGCCGAACGCCGCCCCGGCGTGCCGCTCGGCCGGCCCGGAGACGCCCGCGAGGTCGCCGCAGTCATCGCCTTCCTCGCCGGACCCGAGGCCTCGTACGTCACCGGCGCGTCCTGGAGCGTGGACGGCGGCATGCTCCGCATGGGCCCGATGGCCGGATCGCACCTGACGGGCGACGACTGGCGCCGCCCCTGAGCGGGAGGTGACGGCCGCCCCGCCCGCAGGGGTCCCGAGGACGCGGTCACGAGGCGCCGCTTCCCTGGTTGCGGCCTACCCTCGATGCATGACCGAAATCGCGAGCCCGCACATCGGCAGTCCGCGGATCCTCGTGCTCGGGGTGCAGCCGGGCACGCCGCCGTTCCGGATCGTGGAGATCGACGGACAGGTGGTCGGAGAGGCGACGACCGTCATCGACGTCCTGGAGGCCGCCGCCGCCTTCGGCATCAGGGTCCACGACCTCGACGACCCCGACGTGGTCCGCTGGGTGGGCGGGGACAAGTTCACCTGGACGCCGCGGTGGCCCGCGCCGGACCGGACGACGGACGGATAATCGGTTGCCCGCCGGCGACACCGGCGGATGCACTGTGCCGCATGGTCACCCAGGCGCGCCCGTCGCGGCGGCTCCAGGAGAACGTACGGATCGGGGCTCTCGTCCCGCTCACTCCGCCCGGCTGGACCGAGGCGGGCCGGCACCTGCTCGCCGGACTCGAACTGGCCGTGGGCGAGGTCAACGAGGCCGGCGGGATCCTCGGACGACCGCTCGAACTGCTCGTCCGGGACACCGCGGCCGATCCGGACAGGGCCGCGGCGGCCGTGGAGGAACTGGCGGTCCTGGGCGTGGCCGCCCTGGCGGGGGAGTACCACAGCGTCGCCGCCCGTGCCGCGGCCGGCAGGGCCGACGCCCTCGGTGTGCCGTTCCTGTGCTCGTCGGCGGTCCTCGACGCGCTCACCGACCGGCCGACTGACCGGGTCGCGCGCCTCGCCCCGGCACAGTCCCGCGGCTGGCGGCTCTACGCGGACTTCCTCCGCGGGGCGGGGCACGGCCGGATCGCCGTCGCGGCCCAGCCGAGCGTCTACTGGGCGTCGGGGACCCGCATCCTGCGGGACCACCTCGCCCCGAGCGGTGGCACGGTCGTCGAACTCGACCTG
Organism: Streptomyces sp. 63XJN7_1_ISO-PGPR-S23-121; assembly: GCF_056173025.1. NCBI lineage: Bacteria > Bacillati > Actinomycetota > Actinomycetes > Kitasatosporales > Streptomycetaceae > Streptomyces > Streptomyces sp. 63XJN7_1_ISO-PGPR-S23-121. The sequence continues at coordinate 3,252,201 of NZ_CM149653.1, forward strand.
AGCGCGCTGGACCCCGCGGACGTGTGCGAAGAGATCGCCGCACACCGCGCCACGGCTCTCCTGCTGCTGGCCGGTCACCCGGAGCCCGCGGTGTCGGTCGTCCGGGCCGTCCGTCGCGACCGGCGCCTCGCCGGGGTCCTCGTCGGAGCTCCCGCCGGGCAGCCGGAGTTCGCCGGGTGGACGGCGGCGCTGGGCGAGGACGGCACCGCGGTCCCGTTCCTGCGCTACCTGCCCGAGCGCCTCGGCCCGCTCGGGGCACGCGTCGAGTCGGCGCTGCGCGAGCGGCTGGCCGAGGCACCCTCGTTCGTCGCCCTCGAGGGGTACGACGCGGTCGTCGTCCTCGCCGAAGCGCTGCGCGCCCAGGGCGCGGACCGGGCGGGCACGGCGGCGGCCTGGCCGCGGGTCGCGGTCGAGGGCACCCGAGGGCCGATCCGGTTCTCCCGCACGCCGGGCATCGACGTCTGGCAGTGGACGTGGCCGCCCGTCCAGGTCGTCGACCGGGATCCGGCGGAACCCGGCCGCTTCAGGATCCTCCACGCCGGCTGAGAGCGCCGGGGACCCGCGTGCGGACCCCCGGCTCCCGTCCTCGGGTCAGCCGACCGTCCACTTCTGGTTGGCGCCGCCCGTGCAGGTCCAGATCTGCAGCCGGGTGCCGTTGGCCGAGCTGTTGCCGGTGACGTCGAGGCACTTGTCGGCCTGCGGGTTGACGATGTCGCGCGCGCCGGTGACGACCCACCGCTGGGCGGCGCTGCCGTTGCAGTCCCACAGCTGGACGACCGTGCCGTCCGCGGTGCCGCCGGCGTTGACGTCCAGGCACTTGCCGAGCGCCCGGACCGTGCCGTCGGATCCCACCGTCCACCGCTGGGCGGCGGTGCCGTTGCAGTCGTAGAGCTGCACCGGGGTGCCGTTGGCGGTGTTCGCGGCGGCGACGTCCACGCACTTGCCGGCCAGGCCGCGGATCGCGCCGCCGTTCGCCGAGTCGCTCGTGGTCACCGACACGTGGTCCACCACGAGGGTCTGCGGGAAGGCCGTGGAGCCGTCCGGGTCGCCGGGCCAGTAACCGCCGACCGCCAGGTTGAGGATCAGGAAGAAGGGCTTGTTGAACACCCACTGCCTGCCGCCGAGATCGGCCGGCGTGCGCCGCTGGTAGACGTTGCCGTCCACGGACCAGGTGATCGAGTCGGGGGCCCAGTCGACGGCGAAGGTGTGGAAGCCGTCCGCGAAGGCCTGGCCGCCCGGCAGGGTGTAGCCGGCGCCGATGCCGCCCGAACCGGAGTAGCCGGGGCCGTGGATGGTGCCGTGCACGGTGGAGGGCTCGAAGCCGACGTTCTCCATGATGTCGATCTCGCCCGAGTCGGGCCAGTTGACCGGTGTGCCGAGCATCCAGAAGGCCGGCCACATGCCCTGCCCGCGCGGCACCTTCATCCGCGCCTCGACGTGCCCGTACTGCGCGGTGAACTTCCCGGAGGTGTTGAGCCGGGCCGAGGTGTACTGGCAGGTGCCGTACCAGCACTGGTAGTTGGCCGGGTTCTCCTTGCGGGCCGTGATGACCAGGTGCCCCTGGCCGTCCAGGGCCGCGTTCCTGGTGCCGGAGGTGTAGTACTGCCGTTCGTGGTTGTTGACGTTGTCGCCGGTCTCGGTCTGCCACTTGGAGGAGTCGACGGCCGCACCGGCCGGGCCGTCGAAGGTGTCCGAGAAGGTCACGGCGGCGGCCGCGCTGCCGGCGGCCGCGGCCCTGTCGGGCCGGGCCTCGGCGGAGCCGGTGACGAGCGAGGCGGCCAGTCCGGCGGACAGGGCTGCGGCGAGGAGACATCTGCGGAGCAGGGGTGGGCGGGCCACGGCTCTCCCTTTCGTGCGGCGCCCCGTCACGGGGCGCCGGCAGAGGTGGGGGGTAAGGGTGTCGCCTCTTGATTTAAGGAGTGAGGTAAGGGTCCGTCAATACTTTGGTACGGACCACCTGAACCCGTTCCGGGAGAAGCCCGCCCCGCTCAGTCGCGGGGCCGGCGCGCGTGCACGGCGCGGCTGGTCCGCCGCCCCAGCAGCAGATAACCGATCAGCGCGCCCGTGCTGTTGAGGATCACGTCGTCGATGTCGAAGGCCCGCCCGGTGATCAGGGCACCCTGCGCGAACTCCACCAGCAGCATCACGAAGGCGGTCAGCAGCAGCACCCGCAGCACCCCGCGTGTGCGCGGGGCGATCACCGGAACCAGGACGCCGAAGGGCACGCCCAGCAGCAGGTTGCCGCCGATCTGCTTGACGGCGTCGCGCAGCGCGGGCTGGTCGAGGTAGGCCCGCAGGGAGCGCCCCGGATGCATGTTGGTGTGCGTCAGCGCCTCCGAGGCGGGGGAGGGGTTCAGGGTCAGCCGGGCCAGTACGGCCGCGAACGCCACCATGAACAGGAACGCCAGCGTCATCGCCAGCAGGCGCAGCGGGAGGGCGAGCGGGCGCCGTTCGCTCCGGTCGGTGTCCCGCGCCTTGGCGGTGCGGGGGCGCGTCAGGAAACTCGGTCGTGATACGGCGCGAGCCATGAGGTCCTCCAGTAGTCAACGTCCCCGCGTGATGAGGCGGTTACCCGCGATGTGGCCGTGGATGCCGGGGCGTTTTCCGGCCCGGCCGGGGGGCCGCCCCGGCGCCGCCGGAAGCGCTCAGGAGCCGTAGGTCACCCGTACCTCCTCGAAGCCGAGGGAGCGCAGCAGGCCCTGGAGCATCGCCGTGGTGTTGCCCTCGGCGCGCGCGGTCAGCTCGCTGTCCTTCGCAGCCTCGCCGATGTGCCGGGCGGCGAGCTTCTGCACCGCCTGCTCGCCGTTCGGGTTGTCCGAGAACAGGTCGCCGAGACGGTCGAGGAGACCGCGCTGCTTGGAGACGGCGTACGAGTGCTCGGGGTCGAGGGCCGGTTTGCCGAGCGCGGCGTGCGGCAGCCGCAGCGTGGCCGAGGTGCGCTCGTCGTTCACCGTCACGTCGTCCTCGCCCACCTGGCCGAGGTCGACGTAGGCGTCGACGGTGCCGGCCCCGACGTACAGGGTGCGGCTGCCGCGGATCGCGTCGGGCAGGAACTTGGTGTCCTTCTCCAGGTCCACGACGACCTGGAAGGAACCGGAGGCGGCCTCGTAACGGCTGATGTCCTGGATGGACTTCAGCAGCGCGGGTCCCGAACGGTCGTGGGTCTCGGAACCGAACAGGTCCTTGAGGCCCGGCACGATGCTCAGCCGCAGTCCCGCGAACAGCACGACGAGCACCAGCACGATCGCGCTCAGCGCCTTGGCCCAGCCGGGCATCCGCCCGGGGAGGTGCCTGATGGGAGTCGTCATGGTGAAGGCCCTCCTTCCTACTGTCCGCCTGCCCCTCATCTCCCGTGCCAGACCGTGCAGTTGGAGATGAGGCGGCGGCGTGCGGGCGGACGGGAGGCGCGGCCGGCGGTCAGTGCGGTGGTTTCAGCGGCCGGTCCTGCGACGGGCGGGAGGACCACACCGCCTCCCCGCGCGTGAGCCCCGGCAGGCGCAGTTCGGCCTCCCGTACCCGCCGGGCCGGCAGTTCGCCGGAGATCAGCCAGGCGGGGTCGCCCCCCGTCGTCCCGGTGAAGTCCGCCCCCAGCGCGGCGAGCTGCGCGGTCACGGGCGCCAGCGCGTCCGGCGGCACCTCGGCCTCGAACGCGTGATACGGCTCGTAGAGGCGCGTTCCCGCCTGCCGCAGGGCCCTCCGCAGGACGATCGGGGTCAGTCCGCGGAAGTCGGCGGCCGTGCTGAGCGGGGAGCTGAAACCGGAGCGGATCAGCGTCACCCGGTAGTCGGTCACCGCCACGCCGGCCGGTCCGGTCAGCAGCGTGGCGTGGACCGTCTCCTCCACGGCCTGGTGGAAGGCGCGGGGGAGGGCGCCGAGTTCCGTCTCGTACCCGAACACCCCGCCCGAGCCGCGCGGCCCCGGCTCGACGCGCAGCCCGATCGTCGCCCAGTAGCGGGTGTGGTCGTGCCACGGCATCTCGTCGACGGCCTCACCGGTGCCGGCCGGGCGCTCCAGGAACCGGACGCGCCCCGGCGAGAACTCCGCCTCGATGCCGAACTCCCCGGCCAGGGTCGCCGCGAGGACCTCCATCTGCACCTCGCCGTACAGCAGCAGAGCGGTGGCCCCGGACTCCGCCGGGCGGGCGTGCAGCAGCGGGTCCTGGTCGGCGAGGGCGAGCAGCGCCGACCGCAGCCGCGCCGCCTGCTCGGGACGCCGGGCCCGGACGAGGGTCTCCAGGGTCGGCGGTGCGAACTGCGGCGCACGGCCGGTGACGGGGCCGAGCCGGTCGCCGACGCGCAGGGCGGCCGGACCCGACAGGGCGGCGATGTTCCCGGCGGTGAGCGTCCCGGCCCCGCCGATCACCTCCAGGCGCGTCACCCGGCCGCGGACCTCGCCGGTCCGGCCGTCGGACTCGCGCCGCAGGAAGGTCAGCCGCTGGCGCGGGCGCACCTCGCCGTCGTACAGCCGCAGATACGCCGTCCGCTCGCCGCCCGGTCCGGGGCGGACGGCGAACACCGTGCCGCGCGGTGGCACCGGACCGGCCGCCGGTGAACGGGCGGGGACCAGCCGGACCAGGCCCTCGGCCAGCTCCGCGACGCCCTGGCCGCCGAGCGCCGAGCCGAAGTACAGCGGATGGCACGAGCCGTCGGCGGTCCGGGCGGCGAGCGCGGCGCGCACCTCGCCGGCGGTCGGCTCCGGACCGTCCACGACCGCCGCCAGCATGCCCGGGTCCACCTCGGCGAGCACCTCGGCGGCACGGGCGCGCACCGGCGGGTCCGTCAGACGGCAGGGCCGGACGCGGGCACCGGCACCGCCGAGCCCGGCGGCCACCTCCGTCAGGGGCACCACGTGCGGAGTCAGCCGGTGCCGGATGCCGTCGAGCAGCTCCTCGGCGCGGGCACCGGACCGGTCGATCTTGTTGACGAAGAGGAGCGTGGGCAGCCGCAGCCGCCGCAGGGTCCGCATCAGCACCCGCGTCCGCGCCTGGACGCCCTCCACGGCGGACAGCAGCAGCACCGCGCCGTCGAGGACCTCCAGGGCGCGCTCGACCTCGGCCACGAAGTCGGAGTGCCCCGGGGTGTCGATCAGGTTGACCTGGGTGTCGCCGACGGTGAACGCGGCGACCGCGGAGCGGATGGTGATGCCGCGCCGGCGCTCGATCTCGCCGTCGTCCGTACGGGTGTCGCCGGCGTCTACGCTGCCGAGCCGGTCGACGGCCCCGTGGTCGAAGAGCAGCCGTTCGGTGAGGCTGGTCTTACCGGCGTCGACGTGGGCCAGGATTCCGATGTTCAAAGTGCGCATGCGGGGATGAGTCCTCGAGAACCGTGGGCCGGAAGGGGCACTGGGCGATGTCGAGGAGTCGGCGCATGCGAGGGATCCTGACCTGAGGGAACACGGACGGGCGTCATCATGACGCCCGCCCCCGGGTACGCCGCAACCGGATTTCCGTAAGCTGAGGTTCCGGCCGGACAGGATCACGCGAGGAGCGGTCCGTGCGAGACGTCGCCGTGTTCAGCGGTAGTGCCCACCCCGAGCTGGCCGAGGAGGTCTGCGCGCATCTGGGTGTGCCCCTCAGCCCCGTCCGGGTCAGCCGGTTCGCCAACGACTGTCTGGAGGTGCAGCTGCGGGCCAACTGCCGGGAGCGGGACGTCTTCCTGGTCCAGCCGCTGGTCAAGCCGGTGCAGGAGCACCTGGTCGAGCTGCTGCTGATGTGCGACGCGGCCCGCGGGGCGTCGGCCGGGCGCATCACCGTCGTCCTGCCGCACTACTCCTACGCCCGCTCCGACAAGAAGGACGCGCCGCGCATCTCGCTCGGCGGACGTCTGGTCGCCGACCTGCTGGTGGCGGCGGGCGCCGGCCGGGTCCTCGCCATGACCCTGCACGCGCCCCAGGTGCACGGCTTCTTCGCGGTCCCGGTCGACCACCTGCACGCGCTGCGCGAACTGGCCGCGCACTTCCGCCGGTACGACCTGACCCGCACGACGGTGGTCTCGCCCGACCTCGGCAACGCCAAGGAGGCCGCCGCGTTCGCGCGCATGCTCGGTGCCCGGGTCGCGGCGGGCGCCAAGCAGCGGCACGCCGACGACCGGGTCACCATCAGCACCGTGATCGGGGACGTCGCAGGGCGCGACGTCATCGTGCTCGACGACGAGATCGCGGGCGGCAGCACCATGCTCGAACTCCTCGGCCGGCTGCGGGAGCAGGGGCCGCGCACGATCCGGCTCGCCTGCACGCACGGGCTGTTCGCGGCCGGTGCGCTCGGCCGGCTCAGCGAGCAGCCCGACGTGCTGGAGATCGTGTGCACCAACACGGTGCCGGTGCCGGCCGGCGACCGCACGGAGAAGCTGCGGATCCTGTCCATCGCCCCCGCGCTGGCCGAGGCCGTGCGCCGCATCCACAACGGTGAGTCGGTCAGCGCCCTGTTCGACGCCCCGGCGACGGACTGACGCCGAGCACCTCCGCCAGGGTCGGCCGCGGGGGCAGCAACCGGGCGAGTCCGGTGATCCGCAGCATGCGCAGCGTCAGGGGATGGGTGCACACCAGGTGCACCTGGCCGTCCCGGTCGAGCACCCGGTGCCTGGCCCGGTACAGCAGCCGCAGCCCCGAGCAGTCGAAGAACTCGACCCCGCCGAGATCGAGCACGATCCGGGCGCCCGGGCGCCCCGTCTCCCGGTCCAGGTGCGGGAGGATCTCGGCGGCCGACGCGATGTCGATCTCGCCGAGGAACTCCAGCACCGTGTGCCCCCGGTCGCGGCGGACGCGCAGATGCCTGGTGAGCGACGCGGAATCCTGTCGCACGACGACAATGCCTCCAGCCTGCTCCGGGGGCCCAACTGCCCAAGCTCAATCGAAAGTTACCCCGAACGAGCGTGTTTGAGCATGTTCAATTGACATATGTCAGCGAACTCTCACAGCGCGGCCCGTCAGTCGACCACGAGAACCAGCTTGCCCGTCGTACGGCCCGTCTCGCCGAGCTCGTGGGCCCGTGCCGCGTCGGCCAGCGGGAACGTCCGCTCGACCGAGGCCCGCAGTGCGCCCGACTCGACCAGCCCGGCGATCTCCCGCATGTCGGCCCGGTCCGCGTCGACGAGCATCCGCACCGCCCGCACGCCGAGCCGCTCGGCCTCCTGGTGGAACTCGTCCGAACCGACCGGCAGGATCGACACCACGATCCCGCCCGGCCGCAGCACGCGCAGGGACCGCAGTGAGGTCTCGCCGCCGATCGTGTCCAGCACGACGTCGACGTCCTTCACGGCCTCGGTGATGTCCGTCTCCCGGTAGTCCACCGTCTCGTCCGCGCCGAGGGAACGCAGGAACTCGTGCTTGCCCGCGCTCGCCGTGCCGATCACGTGCGCGCCCCGGGCCTTGGCGATCTGCACCGCCACATGGCCCACGCCGCCGGCCGCCGCGTGGATCAGCACCCGCTGCCCCTGCCGCAGGCCGGCCCGCTCCACCAGGGCCTGCCACGCCGTCAGCGACACCAGCGGCAGCGCGCCGGCCTGGACGTGGTCGATCCCTGCGGGCTTGTGGGTGAAGGTGCGGGCCGGGGCGGTGACGTACTCGGCGTGGGAGCCGTGGCCGAACGGGTACGACAGCATGCCGAAGACCTCGTCGCCGGGCCGGAACGCGGCGACGCCGATCCCCACCGCCTCCACCACGCCCGAGACGTCCCAGCCCAGGACGAACGGGGGTTCGCCGAGGAAGCCGCCGTTCGCCCGGTGCTTCCAGTCGGTCGGATTCACTCCGGCGGCCCGCACCCGCACCAGCACCTCGTTGGGGCGCGCTTCGGGACGTTCCAGCCGTACCTCGCGCAGCACGTCGGGACCGCCGAGGGTGTCCTGGCTGATGGCTCGCATCGTTTTCACATCGCTCATGGTGACCCAGCCTGCCGCTCGCCGCCCTCCAGGGAAATGGCATGATTGCCACGCTCCGATAGAATCGTGCCATGAGGCAGAGGAACCGCCCCGCCGGGCGGACGGAACGAGTCGTGGTGCTGGCCCTCGACGGCGCGTACCCCTTCGAGCTGGGCATCCCCAGCAGGATCCTCGGCGCCGCCGACGGCCGTTACGAGGTGCTCACCTGCACCGTGGACGGCCGTCCGGTGCGCACCGACGCGGACTTCACCGTCACCGCCGACCACGGACCCGAGATCCTGGACTCGGCCGACACGGTGGTCGTCCCCGCCGTCTCGCCCTCCCTGGTCACCGGCGAACCGGCCCCCGAGGTCACCGCCGCCCTCGCGCGCATCCGCCCCGACGCCCGCATCGTCTCCATCTGCACCGGGGCCTTCGTGCTGGCCGCCGCCGGGCTCCTCGACGGCCGGCGGGCGACCACCCACTGGCAGCTCGCCGACCGGTTCCGGCACCTCTTCCCGCACATCCCCCTCGACCCGGACGTCCTCTTCGTGGCCGACGGACGCGTCATCACCTCGGCGGGCGCGGCCTCCGGCGTCGACGTCTGCCTCCACCTCGTGCGCGAGGACCACGGCAGCGAACTGGCCAACGCGGTCGCCCGCCGCTGTGTGGTCCCGCCCTTCCGGGACGGCGGACAGGCGCAGTACATCGAACAGCCGGTGCCCGAGCAGGGCGCCGCGAGCACGGCGGCGACCCGGGCCTGGGCCCTGGACCACCTCGGCGAGCCCCTGACGCTGGCCCGCCTGGCCGCGCACGCCCGGATGAGCCTGCGCACCTTCGCCCGGCGCTTCCACGACGAGGTGGGCATCAGCCCCGGCCGCTGGCTGACCCAGCAGCGCGTCGCCCGGGCCCGGCATCTGCTCGAGTCCAGCGACCTTCCGGTGGACCGGATCGCCGGCCAGGTCGGCTTCGCCACGGGAGCCTCGCTGCGTCAGCACCTGCACGCGGCGATCGGGGTCTCGCCCCAGGTGTACCGCCGGACGTTCCAGTCCACGCGCTGAGCGGTCGAGGTCACAGGCCGGGTGGGGCGACGGAGGGCCCATTGTGACGCCTCGTCAGAAAGGCGCCTCGGCACCGGCGTTGCCCGTGGCCGACTGATTCCGCCGGGCCGGGATATGCGCAAGGAAGAGGGCCGCGGGACACGGCGTCCCGTGCCCGGGATCCTTCGGAGGAGACATGGCACTGGTCAACGCGGGCGTCGTGGTGCTCGACTGCGCGGAACCCGAGAAGCTCGCCGAGTTCTACAAGGAGCTGCTGGGCGCGGAGGAGACCGACGTGTCCGCCAACCGCATCGACATCGAGGCACCCGGCGGCTTCCGCATGGGCTTCCGGCGGGACGTCAACGCGACCCCGCCGAGCTGGCCCCGCCCCGAGAACTCCCTCCAGGCCCACCTGGACTTCGTGGTGGAGGACCTGGACGAGGCCGAGCGCGGGGTCGTGGGGCTCGGCGGGCGTCCGCTGGAGGCGAAGGACGCGGCGGGCCCGCACGAGGAACGCGGCTTCTCCGACCCGGCGGGCCACTCCTTCACCCTGCGCCGCAGTACGCAGCCGACGGCACCCAAGCAGGGCTGAGGCCCCACGGCCCGGGTGCCGTCGGCGCGGCGGGTGCGGCGCGGCGGCCGGACTTCCGTCCGGTCAGTCCCGTCCGCTCTTGTCGCCCACGGGCCAGACACCCGTCGAGCGCTCGATCGCCTTGGCGCCCGTCCGGTCCACGGCACTGCGCACCACGGCGAAGATGGCGCCCTGGACCGCCGCGGCCAGGAGGATCTCGCCCCAGCCGCGGTCCGGGTCCAGGGCGTCGGGCGCGTCGTCCTCGTGCCGGATCACCTTCCACGTCTTCTGGAAGGCCATTCCGGCCAGCGCGCCGCCCGCCCAGCCCAGCACGAAGCCGACGGGCTTGTACGCGAGGGGGAGCTTCTGCTTCTTCTTCTTGCCCACGTGGGTCTCCTTCTCGTTTCGCTTGTGACATCGGGACGTGACGAGCACGGCCCGCGGGTCAGGGCCTGCCGCGCTCCGGTACCTCCTCGCCGGCGGGCACCGGCCCGGGCGGCGTGCCGTCGCCGAACGGGCGGCCGCCCAGCTCCTGCCGGTGGTGCGGCGTGAGCCAGCCGGACAGGTCCGGGCCCAGCGGCACGATGCCGGTCGGATTGATGCCGGTGTGGACCTGGTAGTAGTGGCGCTTGATGTGGTCGAAGTCCACGGTGTCGCCGAAGCCGGGCGTCTGGAACAGGTCGCGGACGTAGGCCCACAGCACCGGGCTCTCCGTCAGCTTCCAGCGGTTGCACTTGAAGTGGCCGTGATAGACGGCGTCGAAACGTACCAGCGTGGTGAACAGCCGGATGTCCGCCTCCGTGATCGTGTCCCCGACCAGGTAGCGCTGCCGCTCCAGCCGGGGGACCAACTGCTCCAGCCGGCGGAACACGCCCGAGCACGCGGCCTCGTACTCGTCCTGGCCGGTGGCGAAGCCCGCCCGGTACACGCCGTTGTTGACGTCCTGGTAGACGCCGGCCATCACCTCGTCGATCTCGTCGCGCAGGGCGTGCGGATACAGGTCGGGTGCCCCCGGCCGGTGCAGGGACGTCCACTCGGTGGCGAGATCCAGGGTGATCTGCTGGTAGTCGTTGGTCACCAGCCTCCCGCTGGGCACGTCGACGACCGCCGGCACACTCACCCCGCCCGGATAGCCGGTCTCCCGCCTGTCGTACGCCTCGCTGAGGAAGCGGATGCCGAGGACCGGGTCACGGCCGTCCGGGTCCAGGGTGAACCGCCAGCTGCGGTCGTCCTGGACCGGATCGGCGACCGCCAGGGACAGGGCGTCCTCCAGGCCGAGCAGCCGCCGGGACACCAGGGCCCGGCTCGCCCACGGACAGGCGCGGCTGACCACCAGCCGGTACCGGCCGGCCTCCACCGGCCAGCCGTCCCGGCCGTCCGCCGTGATCCGGTCGGCGAAGTGGCTCCTGGACCGCTTGAACGCCTTCCTGCCGTAACCGCTGTTGCCGGGCGTCCCGTCGTCGCCGCTCATGGGACGTACCTCCCTGTCGTCGGTGGGCCCTGGTAACGCGTTCCCCGTTTTCCGCCGTCGGCACTGGTGAGCCACCCACAAGGCGGGTGTGAGCCGGGCCGGCAGGGGGCAGTCGGCGAAACGTGAGCCGGACAACCTCGAACACGACAGCGAACGGGCGGACCGACGGAGAGGCGGACGACGGGACCGGAGGCAAGGCCGCCGGCAAGGAGGACCGCAGGACGCGGATCACCGTGCTGGTGGCCCTGGCGGCCAACCTGGTGATCGCGGTCGCCAAGACGGTCGGCGGATTCCTCGCGGGGTCCCCCGCGCTGCTGTCGGAGGCGGCGCACTCGGTGGCGGACAGCCTGAACGAGGTCTTCCTCCTCGCCGCACTGCGCCGCAGCCGGCGCCCCGCCGACAGCCGCCACCCCTTCGGATACGGCAAGGAACGCTTCTTCTGGTCCCTGCTGGCCGCCGTGGGCATCTTCGTCATGGGCGGCTGCTTCTCGTTCTTCCAGGGCGTCGAGGCCCTCCGGACGGGCGCGGAGGAGACGCTCGGCGGCTACGTGGCCGGGCTGATCGTGCTCGGCGTGGCCCTGCTCGCCGAGGGCGCCTCGCTGCTGCGGGCGCTGCACCAGGTACGCGCGCAGGGCGGGGTCGCCGCCGGGCTGCGCGACCCGGCCCTGCGCACGGTCGTCGCCGAGGACGGCACCGCCGTGCTCGGCGTCACCCTCGCCATGATCGGCATGGCCCTGCACATGGTCACCGGACAGGTCGTGTGGGAGGCCTGCGCCTCGCTCGCCATCGGCGCGCTGCTCGTCTTCGTGGCCTACCGGCTGGGCCGCGAGGCCCGCGACCAGCTGATCGGAGAGGCCGCGGATCCGGAGGCGAGCGGCCGCATCCGCGCGCTGCTCCGGGCACAGCCGGAGATCGACAGTGTCGAGGCGCTGTTCACGATGAAGACGGGCCTCGACTCCGCGCTGGTGGCCGCCCGCATCGACCTGGTGCCCGGCCTGGACAGCGAGCGGGTGGAGGAGGTGTCCATGCGCATCAAGAGGTCCATCGCGCGGACCGTCCCCGAGGCCCGGCAGATCTTCCTCGACGTCACCGACCGGCCCGCGCGGGAGGCAGCGGAAAGCCCCGCCGCGACGGGGGAGCACGGCGGGGCCTGATTTTCGTGTGCCCGGCCGCGGCCGGGCCATGCCCACGGACCCGGGACTTCCTCGCCCGGACCGCGGTCAGTTGCCGCCGGCCGGTTCCAGGACGAAGACCGGGATCTCCCGGTCCGTCTTCTCCTGGTAGTCGGCGTACGTCGGGAACGCCGCGACGGCCCGCTCCCACCACTCGGCCTTCTCCGCGCCGGTGACCTCACGGGCCGTCATGTCCTGCTTCACGGGGCCGTCCTGGAGCTCCACGCGGGGATCGGCCTTGACGTTGTGGTACCAGACCGGGTGCTGGGGCGCCCCGCCCAGGGACGCGACCACCGCGTAGCGGCCTTCGTGCTCGACGCGCATCAGCGGCGTCTTGCGGATCTTGCCGCTGCGGGCGCCCCGCGTGGTCAGCACGATCACGGGCAGGCCCGTGTCCAGCAGGGTCGTCCCCTGCGTTCCGCCGGAGCTCTCGTACAGCTCCACCTGCTCACGAACCCACTGCGTCGGGCTGGGTTCGTACTCGCCCTCAAGAGGCATGGTTTCCGTCCCATCGTCGCGTCGTACGGCTGACCGGCACCGGCCGGTGCACGGTCCATCCTTACCGCATCCCGGCCGCGGACCGCCGACGGCCGCGCGACACGGGCCCGGCGGAGCGGGACGGCCCGTTCCCCCCGGGCCCGGTACCGCCGGCGTTGAGTAGGGTTCCGGCGTGACCCGACCGGCCCCGAGCACCGAGAAGCCCTTCCTCTACGTCGTCGTCTGCGCCGCCGGCGTGGCCGCCGGCGTCGGCGAGCTGATCACCGCCGCACAGGAACGCGACTGGGAGGTCGGCGTCCTCGCGACCCCGGCCGCCATGGGCGGCTTCTTCGACGCCGCCGCCGTCGAGACGCAGACCGGCCGCCCGATCCGGTCGGCCTGGCGCCGGCCGGGCGACGCGCGCCCCTTCCCGGCACCCGACGCCGTCGTGGCCGCGCCCGCCACCTTCAACACCGTCAACAAGTGGGCCGCCGGCCTCGCCGACACCCTCGCCGTGGCCACCCTGTGCGAGGCCTGCGGCCTCGGCGTCCCCATAGCCGTCCTGCCCTGCGTGGCCGACGCGCTCGCCGCTCATCCCGCCTACCGGGAGAGCCTGGAACGGCTGCGCGGCATGGGAGTGCGCTTCGGCGACCCGTACACGGGCGAGGAGGAGGCGGACGGCGGGCGCCCCGACTTCGGCTGGGACCGGGCCCTCGACCTGATCGAGGGGCGCTGACCGGAGCGGGGCGCGGTCCCGGACGAGGACGTACGCTCGCCGGGTACCGATCCGGAAGGCAGGAGCAGCAACGATGCAGTACGTGAAGCTCGGTTCGACGGGCCTGGACGTCTCCCGCGTCTGTCTGGGGTGCATGACCTACGGCGTACCCGACCGCGGCACGCACGAGTGGACCCTCGACGAGGAGGCCTCGCGTCCGTTGATCCGGCAGGCGCTGGAGGCCGGCGTCACCTTCTTCGACACGGCCAACGTCTACTCCGACGGCACCAGCGAGGAGATCGTCGGCAAGGCGCTCGCGGACTTCGCCCGCCGGGACGAGATCGTGCTCGCGACCAAGGTGCACGGCCGGATGCGGTCCGGGCCCAACGGCGCCGGACTGTCCCGCAAGGCGATCATGACCGAGATCGACCACAGCCTGCGGCGCCTGGGCACCGACTACATCGACCTGTACCAGATCCACCGCTTCGACCCGCACACGCCGGTCGAGGAGACGATGGAGGCGCTGCACGACCTGGTGAAGGCGGGCAAGGTGCGCTACATCGGGGCCAGTTCGATGTACGCCTGGCAGTTCTCCAAGATGCAGTACACCGCCGAGCGGCACGGCTGGACGAAGTTCGTCTCCATGCAGAACCACTACAACCTCCTCTACCGCGAGGAGGAGCGCGAGATGCTGCCGCTCTGCACGGACCAGGGCGTCGGTGTGCTGCCCTGGAGCCCGCTGGCCCGTGGCCGCCTCACCCGCGACTGGGGTGCCGCCACCGGGCGCAGCGCCACCGACGCCTTCGGCAGCACGCTCTACCAGGAGGGCGACCGGGCGGTCGTCGAGGCCGTCACCCGCATCGCGGCGGAGCGCGGCGTACCGCGTGCCCAGGTGGCCCTCGCCTGGCTGCTGCACCAGGACACGGTGACCGCGCCGATCATCGGCGCCGCCAGGCCGGGCCACCTCGAGGACGCGGTGGCGGCCGTCGAACTCACCCTCGGCGACAAGGAGATCGAGGAGCTGGAGCGGCCGTACGCGCCGCACCCGGTCGCCGGTCACTGACGGCGCGGCCGGCGGGTGCTCAGGGGCCCGTGCCGGGGGCCAGGGCGGTGACGGACACCGACGACTCGTTGCCGCCCACCGGGACCTCACCGGCCTGCCACGTCACCCTGACTGGCTCCCGCTCGTCCGGCGGGGTGACGAGCAGCGCCGCCGGGGTCGCCGTGCGGGCACCGCTGATCTCCGGGCTGGAGAACGACAGCCCGGCCCACGCGCTGCCGCCCGGCGCCAGCGTGACCTTCCGCGGAGACTCGGGGGCGCGCTCGGGGTCGGGGCCGAGCTGCCTGCCGGACGCGTCCACGAACGCCGCACCCGGGTAGCCGTACAGGCTGCAGGTGTGGGCGGAGGTGTTGGTCAGCACGACCGGGAAGTTGCGCTGTCCGGCTCCCGGGTCGACGCGGCCGATCGAGGCCCGCAGCCCGGAGGTGTGACAACGGCCGTCGGTGCGGGCGGACGCGGACGCGGAACCGGCCGTGTCGCTCGGCACGGTGCGGGCCGTCGGCCCGCCGTCGGTGGCGCGGTCCGCCGGCGTGCCGCTGCTCGCGCCGGCCGACTGCTCGGCGCGGCCGGACTGCGTCGTGCTCGGCGTGCCGCTGTCGGTGCCGCAGGCGGTCAGCATGCCGAGCACCGCGACCGCGCTCGCGAGCAGGGCCGTCCGGCCGAGGGGCTGGGACGTCTTCGCCATCGCTTCTCCACACTCCCGTGAGGTTCGTCGCGCGCGGCCCGGCGCGGGTGCCGGGCGGCACGTCCTGGGTTCGAGTGTCCCGCGGGGCGGTGCGGAAACCGCGGGTCACTCCTCCTCGAGCAGGGCCAGTTCCGCCCAGATCGTCTTGCCCTCGGTGGTGTGGCGGCTGCCCCAGCGCTGGGTGAGCTGGGCCACCAGCAGCAGACCGCGCCCGCCCTCGTCCCAGGTCTTGGCCCGGCGCAGATGCGGCGCGGTGTGGCTGGTGTCGGAGACCTCGCAGATCAGCGTGGTGGCGTCGTGGATCAACCGCAGCCGGATGGGCGGTGAGCCGTACCGGATGGCGTTGGTGACCAGTTCGCTCACCACCAGTTCTGCGGTGAAGGTGGCCTCCAGCAACGCCCAGGCGGCCAACTGCTCGACGACCTGTTTGCGGATGGGGGCGACCAGCGACGGGTCCGCGGGGATGTCCCAGGTGGCGACCTGGCCGGCGGGCAGCCCCCGGGTGCGGGTCAGCAGCAGGGCCACGTCGTCGGTGGCGCCGCCGTCCGGCAGCAGGGCGTGCAGCACGCGGTCGCAGGCGGCGTCCAGCGAGCCGGCGGTGGCGTCCAGGGCCTCCCGCAGCAGCACTTCGCCGTCGTCGGTACTCCGGTCGCGGCCCGCGACCAGGCCGTCGGTGTAGAACGCGAGCACGCTTCCCTCGCGCAGTTCCAGCTCGGTGGACTCGAAGGGCAGGCCGCCCACGCCGAGCGGCGGACCGGAGGGCAGGTCGAGCTGCCGGGGCGAACCGCCCGGCGGGATCAGCACCGGCGGCGGATGCCCGGCCCGGGCCAGGGCGCACTGCCGGGACACCGGGTCGTACACCGCGTACAGACAGGTGGCACCGACCTCGCCCGTGCCGTCGCCGCCGGACTCCTCCGACAGCCGGACGACCAGGTCGTCCAGGTGGGTGAGCAGTTCCTCGGGGGTCAGGTCGATGTCGGCGAGGGTGCGCACGGCGGTGCGCAGCCGGCCCATGGTGGCCGAGGCCTGGATGCCGTGCCCGACGACGTCCCCGACGACCAGCGCGACCCGCATCCCGGACAGGGGGATGATGTCGAACCAGTCGCCGCCCACTCCGGAACGGGCCGCCGGGAGATAGCGGAAGGCGGCCTCCAGCGCGGCGGTGGGCGGCAGCCACCGGGGGAGCAGGCTGCGCTGCAGCATGAGGGTGGTCTCGCGCTCGCGGGAGTAGCGGCGGGCGTTGTCGATGCAGACGGCGGCCCGGGCGCTGACCTCCTCGGCCAGCAGCACGTCGTCGTGCGTGAACGCGTAGGGGGTGCGGAACCGGGTGAAGACCGCGATCCCCAGGGTGGTCCCGCGGGCCTGCAAGGGGACGGACATCGTGGAGTGGATGCCGTACTCCTCGACCCGCCCGACGCGGACCGGGTCCCACTCACGGTACTGCTCGACGTCGCCGGAGGGTACCGCGGCGACGATCGCGTGCCCCGCGACCAGGCACCGGGCCTGCGGTGAGGCCGCCGGATAGACGTCGAGGCGGCCCGGTTCGGCCACCGCCTCCGGGCATCCCGGGTTGACCGACTGGTGGGCGGCCCGGCGCAGGGCGACCGGCGGCGTCGGCGTGCCGACGGGATCGCCGCCGTGCTCCGGCGGGTCCAGCAGGTCGACGCTGACGAAGTCGGCGAGCGCCGGGACGGACACGTCGGCCAGCTCCTGCGCGGTGCGGGTCACGTCGAGGGTGGTGCCGATGCGCACGCTGGCCTCGTTGACCAGCTGGAGCCGCTCCCGGGCGAGGTGCTGCTCGGTGAAGTCGTGGGCGGTCACGCAGACGCCCCGCACCTCGCCGTCCGGAGCGGTGAGCGGGGCGATCCGGGCCAGCCAGGCGTGGGCGCGGCTCTCGCCGGGGGCCTTGAGGTAGGTGTGCATGTCGTGGCCCTGGCCGGTGGCGAGCACGTGCCGCATGTGCTCCTCGAGTTCCGCGGCCTGCGGACGGCTGCCGAGGTCGGTGGCCCGCAGGCCGCGCAGGCGGTCCGGGGGGAGTTCGAAGAGGCGCGCCATGGCGTCGTTGAGGCCGCGGATCCGGAGCAGGTCGTCGAAGATCATCATGGCGCACGGGGACTGCGTCAGTGCGGCTCTGACCAGTGGGTCGTCCGGTTGTTCGGGCCCGTCGACCAGCGGTGTGACGGCCAGCCACGTGCCCGGACCGTCGTCCTCGGACGGTCTGTGGCGGGCGAGCACCCACACCGTCACCGTGTGCCCGGCGCGGTGCCGCAGGGCCAGCGTCCCGTTCCAGCGTTCGGCGCCGGGCTCGAGCGCCGGGCCGTCGGTCCCGTCGGCCAGCAGTTCGGCGGCGGGGCGCCCCACGACGTCCGCGGCGGGGTGCCCCAGCAGCAGGCGCGCGCCCTCGCTCCACTCCCGCAGCGTGCCGGAGTCGTCGACGACGACGCGGGCCGCGGCGGCATCGTCGTGCGGGTTGACCGGACTCATCCTCGCCACTCCATTGCGCACACCCACAGTGAACAGCGCGTCACCTGGATCCCAGCGTAGTGCGTCCGGGCCCCGCGCGGACCCGAACCATCCGGCTCGCGGAGCCGCCCCGGCGCACGGGACACGGGACCGTCGGGGCGCTCGGGACAGAAAGAGCTTTCCGTGCCCTTGACGACGGCGTATGGACCGACGTCAGAATCTGTTTGTTCACGATCACTTGTGAGTACTTCTGATTCCTGATGAGGGAGATCCGGCATGACGGTCACGCGCAGATCGGTCCTGATCGCCTCGGCGGCGACGCCCGCGGCGGGTGCGCTGCTGGGCGCCCCGCCGGCGTGGGCCACGGACGCGGCGGGGGAGGGCGCGGGCCGCCGCACGGTCGCCCTGCGCGACGGCTGGCGCTTCGCCCTGGTCGATCCGGACGGGACCGCCGGCCCGGCCGGGGAGTACGCCGGAGCCGCCGGACCGGACTTCGACGACTCGGCGTGGCGCGAGGTGGCGATCCCGCACGACTGGAGCATCGAGCAGACGCCCACCACCGAGCACGGCACCACCAGCGGCACCGGCTTCCTGCCGGGCGGCCTCGGCTGGTACCGCCTCGCCTTCACCCTGCCGTCCACCGCGGCCGGGAAACGGATCTCGGTCGAGTTCGACGGCGTCTACATGGACTCCCACGTCTACTGCAACGGCCGGGAGGCCGGCCACCACCCCTACGGTTACACCGGCTTCGCCCTCGACCTCACCGGCCTGGTGCACACGGACGGCCGCACGGAGAACGTCCTCGCGGTCGAGGTGCGGAACCAACTGCCCAGCAGCCGCTGGTACTCGGGCAGCGGCATCTACCGCGAGGCCCGGCTGGTCGTCACCGAACCGGTGCACGTGCGGCGCTGGGGCACGTACGTCACCACGCCCGAGGTGAGCGACGAGCGTGCCCTCGTCCGGGTCGAGACCTCCGTCGTCAACGCCACGGGCACCGCGCGCGAGGTCGAAATCAGGTCGGCGGTCCAGGACGCCGAGGGGCGCACGGTGGCGCGGGCCGCGTCGACGGTCACCGTGGCGGACGACGGGAGCGAGACCCACGAACTCGTCCTACCCCGGCCCCGGTTGTGGGACTTCGCGGACCCGTACCGCTACACCCTGCACACCGAACTCCGGGTCGGCGGACGCACGGTGGACACCTACCGCACCCCCTTCGGCGTCCGTACCTTCCGCATCGACCCCGACGAGGGCTTCCACCTCAACGGAGCCCACGCCAAGATCAGGGGCGTCGACCTCCACCACGACCTCGGCGCGCTCGGTGCGGCCGTCAGCGTCGACGCGGTCCGCCGCCAGATGACCCTCATGAAGTCGATGGGCGCCAACGCCTTCCGCACCTCCCACAACCCGCCCTCGCCCGAGATGATCGAGATCTGCGAGGAACTGGGCATCGTGATGCTGGTGGAGGCCTTCGACTGCTGGCGCACCGGCAAGAACCGGTACGACTACGGCCGGTTCTTCGACGAGTGGTGCGAGCGGGACGCCACCGAGATGGTGCTCGCGGCCCGCAACTCGCCGGCCGTCGTCATGTGGTCGATCGGCAACGAGATCCCCGACTCCACCTCCACCGCCGGCCTCGCGATGGCCGACCGGATCATCGCCGCGATCCGGGCCGCGGACGCCACCCGGCCGCTCGTCATCGGCTCCGACAAGTACCGCCGGCTGCCCGCCAAGGGTTCGGCGGCCGACCTGATGCTGGCCAAGCTCGACGGACTCGGGCTCAACTACAACACCGCCAAGTCCGTGGACGCCCTGCACGCCGCCTATCCCCACCTGTTCCTGTTCGAGTCCGAGTCGTCCTCCGAGACCTCCACGCGCGGCACCTACCAGGAGCCCGAGCACCTCAACACCGGCGAGAACCACACGCCCGGCGGGCGGGCCACCTCCTCGTACGACAACAACCTCGCCTCCTGGACCATGAGCGGCGAGTACGGGCTCAAGAAGGACCGGGACCGCAGGTGGTTCGCCGGGCAGTTCCTGTGGTCGGGCATCGACTACATCGGGGAGCCCACGCCCTACGACGTCTTCCCCGTGAAGGCGTCCTTCTTCGGCGCGGTCGACACCGCCGGCTTCCCGAAGGACATGTACCACCTGTTCCGCAGCCAGTGGACGGACGCACCGATGGTCCACCTGCTGCCGATGACCTGGAACCACCGCGCGGGCGACACCGTCGAGGTCTGGGCGTACTCCAACGCCGACACCGTCGAGCTGTTCCTGAACGGGAAGTCCCTGGGCGTCCGCTCGTTCGACACCAAGAGGACGGCGGACGGCCGGGCCTACCAGGAGACCACCGAGGCCACCGGCGACGACAAGACCTTCACCGACGGCCCCTACCCGGGCAGTTACACGAGCCCCACCGGCAGCGCGGGCAAGCTCCACCTGACCTGGCGGGTCCCCTTCGCGCCCGGCGAGCTGAAGGCCGTCGCCCGGCGCGGCGGCAGGACCGTCGCCACCGACGTCCTGCGCACCGCCGGGGCACCGCACGCCGTACGCCTCACCCCGGACCGGGAGACCGTCGCCGCCGACGGCCGTTCCCTGGTCTTCGTGACCGCCGAGGTGGTGGACCGCGACGGAACGGTGGTGCCCGGCGCCGAGCACCTGATCTCCTTCGAGGTCGCGGGCGGCTCCCTCGCCGGAGTGGACAACGGCCGCCAGGAGAGCGCCGAGCGCTACCAGGCCAGTACCCGCACCGCCTTCCACGGCAAGGCCCTGGCCATCGTGCGGTCCGGCACCCGCCCGGGGACGGTGCGGGTGACCGCCCGAGCGGAGGGCCTGCGGGCGGGCGCGGCGGTCGTGCGCGCCCGGCGGGCCGCGTCCGCCGCGACCACGCCGGCCCCGCGGTTCGCGCCCGGGCACCCGGAGCCCGTGGTCCATCCGCACGCGGACGCGAGCTTCTCCGGACGCCCCGGCACGCTGCCCGCCGCGGTGCTCGACGGCGACCCGGCCACGGGCTGGTCCAACGGCTTCCACAAGGAGGCCACCGCCCTGCTGCCCGCCTTCGACGGGGCCCGCGCCGAGGACTGGATCTCGGTCGACCACGGTCGGACCCGCCGGTTCGGCCGGGTCGAGGTCTCCTTCACCGTGGACGCCGCGCACAGCCTGCCCGCCACGGTGGAGGTCGCCGTCTGGGACGGCCGCGCGTGGCGGACGGCCGAGGGCGCGCGCACCGAGTGGGCGACCGCGTCCGACGCCCCCACGGTGATCACCTTCGCCCCGGTGCGCGGATCCCGCGTCCGGCTCACGCTCACGAGCCGTCACCCGGGCGAGGCGAGGGGAGCGGTCCGCGTCAGCCGGCTGGAGGCGCCCGCCGTCTGACCGGCAGTGCCCCGGTCCGGACGGGAACCGCTCCCGTCCGGACCGTTGACGGGCTGTCATGTCTGCCACAACCATGGCCCTCGACCACAATTGGGAGCGCTCCCACAGATCCTTCGGTGGCGCTGCCTCCCCCACCCCGAGGAGTCCGGACGTGAAAAGACGCAGAACCGCGCTCGCCTCCCTGACGGCCCTGCTCGCGGCCGCCGTCACCGCGCTGCCCGCCGCCCCGGCCGGTGCCGACGAGACCGAGCAGGTCAGAAACGGCACCTTCGACAACGGCACCGACTCCTGGTGGGCGAGCAGCGGCGTCACCGCGGCCGTGACCGACGGCCGGCTGTGCGCCGACGTCCCCGGCGGCACCGCCAACCGCTGGGACGCCGCCGTCGGCCAGAACGACATCACCCTGGTCGCGGGGGAGTCGTACAGGTTCTCCTTCACCGCGACCGGCGCTCCCGCCGGCCACGTGGTCCGGGCGATCGTGGGCCTGTCGGTGTCCCCGTACGACACCTACTACGAGGTCAGCCCGCAGCTGAGCGTCTCCGGCGACACCTACTCG
Organism: Streptomyces sp. 63XJN7_1_ISO-PGPR-S23-121; assembly: GCF_056173025.1. Taxonomy (NCBI): domain Bacteria; kingdom Bacillati; phylum Actinomycetota; class Actinomycetes; order Kitasatosporales; family Streptomycetaceae; genus Streptomyces; species Streptomyces sp. 63XJN7_1_ISO-PGPR-S23-121. Next base: position 3,273,636 of record NZ_CM149653.1, read on the forward strand.
TACACCTTCACCTCGCCCGTCGACACCACCCAGGGCCAGGTCGGCTTCCAGCTCGGCGGGACCCCCGACGCCTGGCGGTTCTGCGCGGACGACGTGTCCCTGCTGGGCGGCGTGGCACCTGAGCCGTACGTCCCCGACACCGGACCTAGGGTGCGGGTCAACCAGGTCGGCTACCTGCCGTCCGGACCGAAGAACGCCACGCTGGTCACCGACGCGACAGCGCGCCTGCCCTGGCAGCTCAAGGACGCCGGCGGCCGGGTCGTGGCCCACGGCTGGAGCGTGCCGCGCGGCGTCGACGCATCCTCCGGGCAGAACGTCCACTCGATCGACTTCGGCCGCCACCCGCGGCGCGGCGACGGCTACACCCTGGTCGCCGACGGGGAGACCAGCCGCCCGTTCGACATCGGCACCGCCGCCTACGAGCGGCTGCGCGTCGACTCCGCGAAGTACTACTACACCCAGCGCAGCGGCATCGCCATCAGCGACCGGCTGCGCCCCGGCTACGCCCGCCCCGCCGGACACGTGGGCGCGGCACCCAACCAGGGCGACACCGAGGTGCCCTGCCGGCCCGGCGTGTGCGACTACACCCTCGACGTCTCCGGCGGCTGGTACGACGCGGGCGACCACGGCAAGTACGTCGTCAACGGCGGCATCTCCGCCTGGGAGCTGCTGAGCACCTACGAGCGTTCGCTGCACGCCCGGACCGGGAAGCCGTCGGGCCTCGGTGACGGCACGCTCGCGATCCCGGAGAGCGGCAACAAGGTGCCGGACATCCTCGACGAGGCCCGCTGGGAACTGGAGTTCCTGCTGAGGATGCAGGTCCCGGCCGGGCAGCCGCTGGCCGGAATGGCCCATCACAAGATCCACGACGCCCAGTGGACCGGGCTGCCGCTGCTGCCGAGCGACGACCCGCAGAAACGCGAACTGCACGCCCCGACCACCGCGGCCACCCTCAACCTGGCGGCGACGGCCGCTCAGGCGGCCCGCCTCTACCTGCCCTACGACCGCGCCTTCGCGGCGAAGGCGCTCGACGCCGCACGCACGGCCTGGGCCGCGGCCCTCGCCCACCCGGACGTGCTGGCCGACGAGAGCGACGGAGTCGGCGGCGGCGCCTACCCCGACAGCCGGGTGGACGACGAGTTCTACTGGGCGGCCGCCGAGCTGTACCTGACCACGGGTGAGCGGACGTTCGAGAAGTACCTGCTGGCGTCCCCCGTCCACACCGCGGACATCTTCGTCCCGCTCGGCTTCGACTGGGCGCGCACCGCGGCGGCCGGCCGCCTCGACCTGGCCCTCGTGCCGAACCGGCTTCCCGGGCGGGACGCCGTGCGCCGCTCCGTGGTGAAGGGCGCCGACCGCTATCTCGCCACGCTGAAGGCGCACCCCTACGGGATGCCGTACGCCCCCGACGGCAACGCCTACGACTGGGGATCCAGCGCCCAGGTCCTCAACAACGCGGTCGTCCTCGCCTCCGCCTACGACATCACCGGCGGCTCCGCCTACCGTGACGGCGCCCTCCAGACCATGGACTACATCCTGGGCCGCAACGCGCTGAACATCTCCTACGTCACCGGCTACGGCGAGGCCAACGCCCATCAACAGCACAGCCGCTGGTACGCCCACCAGCTCGACCCCGCCCTGCCCGACCCGCCGGCCGGCACCCTCTCCGGCGGACCCAACTCGGCCATCCAGGACCCCTACGCGCAGAGCAAGCTCCAGGGCTGCGTCGGACAGTTCTGCTACATCGACGACATCCAGTCCTGGTCGACCAACGAGCACACCGTCAACTGGAACGCGGCACTGGCCCGCATGGCGTCCTTCGTGGCGGACCAGGGCTGAGGGTCCGCTCACCCGTTCGCTTCCCGCGGTACCGTTGTACTCCTGCTCTGACCTGGGGGTATTTACGGTTCAGTACCCACGCGGTACCGTGGGAGGCATGCCAGCCCTGAACGTGGAGTTCAGCGACCGCGAGCTCGAGGACCTGAGGCAGATCGCCAAGGAACGCGGTACGTCGATGAAGGCGCTCGTGCGGGAGGCCGCCGCCGCCGACATAGCCCGGCACCGGGCGCTGCAGGAGGGCGCCGAGGCGTTCCGCCGGTTCTTCACCGCCCACGCCGACGAGTTCGCGGCCGCGTTCCCCGACGACGAACCACCGCCCGCCCGGGGCGAGGGGCGGGCCGCCTGACCCATGGCACCCGTTCTCCACATCGACGTGCCCTGGCTGCTCCAGCGTCACGAGGAGGTGCTGCCGGAGCAGCCCACGATCAACGACTTCTCCGCGCTGGTCGCCGCCGTCGCCCGGCACCGTGTCGATCCGCCCCGCCTCGGGGTGAACTCCGACCCCGCCTGGCGGGCCGCCGCCCTGCTGCACACCCTCGCCGTGCTCAGGCCCCTGCCGTCGGCCAACGCCCGCTTCGCCTGCGCGACGGCCGTGGCGTACATGTTCGCCAGCGGTGCCGGCATCGACCCGCCCTACGGTGCCCTGGTCGACCTCGCGCGCGACCTGCTCACCGGTGACGCCGATGTCTTCGGCGCGGCCGACCGGCTGCGTTCCTGGCAGATCTGACCCTCGCCCCGCCGCCCTCCCGGGGTGCCGGCCGGGGGAGGGCGGGACGGGCCCGGAGGCCCCCGCCGGCCTTTCCCGCGGGACACGCCGGAAATTCCGAAAACCCGTGTAGGGCACATCGGTTGACGCGGATTCCGGGCGTCTTTCGTGGAGGTCCGGCATTGTCCGGGCGCGCCTTGTTGACCATGAGTGCTTTGTGCGAGAGTGAAGCACTCGTGCGGGGGGTGAAGGCCGGGTCTCGCACGCATCGTGGGAAACCGGGCCCGATTTCGCCGTGGCGAATTCACGCCCCCACGCCGCGCCCAAGAGGTATACACCAATTCCCTTTCGGTGACCGGAACTGCGCGTCACCTGCGCGTGGGAAGGAAACAGCTCAGTGCCCACCCCCCACCCCCCTCGTCCCGTCCGCCCGTCCTCCGGCGGGGGTCCCGGGGAGTCCGACGAGTGGCTGGCCGCCCGCCTCCGGGACGGCCCGGAGAGCCAGGCGGCCCGGGCCGTCGCGCTGCTGACGGCCCGGCACTGGCAACCGGCCCACGACTACGCGGCCATCTGCCTCGCCACGTCGGGGCGGACCAGCGCCATGGTCACCGCCGCGGCCCAGCACCGGGTCATGGACCGTCTCGCCCAGGGCGAACCGGCCACGGCCCTGCGCCCGCGGCTGCTGGTGGCCGTGCGCGACACCGTCCGCCAGTGGGCCGCCGACGACGCGATCAACGGCGTTCTGCCGCAGTTGCTCAAACCCGCCGGCGGGCGCGGTATGCGGGCGGCGAAGTCCCTGATCCCGGAAAACCGCACACTGGCCGCGCGCGCATTCGCCTCCCTTCCCGGACCGGCCCGCTGTTTGCTGTGGCACACGGAGGTCGAGGGGGAACCCATTGATGTGCCGGCCGGTCTCCTCGGTATGGACACCGACACCGCGTCGGCCACGTACGGACAGGCGCGTGAGCAATTCCGCGAGGGATGCCTGCACGCGCACCGGCAGCTCGCGCCGACCCAGGACTGCCGTTTCCACAACCGGCTCCTCGACGTCCCGATCCGCCGGGGCGCGGACCTGCTGCCGGAGGTGCGCAAGCACCTGGGAGAGTGCCGGCACTGCCGGCACGCGGCCGAACAACTCGCCTGCTTCGAACGGGAACTGGGGCCGCTGATCGCGGAGGCGGTGCTCGGTTGGGGTGCCCGGCGCTATCTCGACTCCCGTCCCGACCGCGCGGACCGGGGCACCCCGGCCAGGTCCGCCGCCCGGCACCGCGGCGGACGCTCCAACCTGCTCGCCCGGATCCCCGTGTCCGTACGCCGGCTCCCGGGCCGGCCCCGCTCCGTCCGTTCGGTGCTCAGAGGAGTCGGCGCCGCCTCGGCGGGAGTACTGGCGGTCGTCCTCGTGACGAACGTGTGGTCGTACGACGGCGGCGGCGCCGATCCGGCCGCGTCCACCAGCGCCGCCGACGGCCGGGGTACGGCGTCGGCGACCTCCCGCCCGAAACCGCCCGGCGCCGCCGGTCTGCCCACGGCCGCGGATTCCGCCCGCCTGCGCAACGCCGCCGCCGGCCTCTGCCTCGACGTCCGGGGCGAGCCCAGGGCCGGCGCGGGGGCCCGGCTGGCGGCGTGTTCCGAGGCGTGGACGCAGCAGTGGACGCTGGAGGAGGACGGGCTGCTGCGCAGTGTCGCGGACCCCGGGCTGTGCCTGGACTCGCAGGCGGACGCCGGAGTCGTCATTCTCGGTGCCTGCGCCGACGAGGGCACCGAGCGGGGCGACGCCGTGCGCTACGACCGCACCGCACAGGGCGCGCTGCTGCCGCGCTGGCAGAACCAGCTCGCCCTCGCCGCCACCACCGGCGCCCCGGACGCCGACGTCGTCGTCAAGGTGCACGACGGCTCCACCGGGCAGCGCTGGCGGATCGAGAAGGCGCCGGCGGCGGACGGGGCCCTGTCGGTCGCCGGCACCTAGGAGGGGTCCGCGCGAGGAGTGCGCCGGCCGGCCGAAGGCCAGGGAGAACCTAGGCTTGCTGCCATGAACCGATGGGAGAAGCTGACCGGTGGCAGCTCCGGCGAGCAGTACGCCGCTCGTTTCGCGGAACTCGCCGAACAGGGACGGGACGTACACGGCGAGGCGCGCTTCTGCGCCACGCTCGTGCCTCCCGGGTCACGCGTGCTGGACGCCGGCTGCGGCACCGGGCGGGTCCTGATCCAGCTCGCCGGCCTCGGCTACGACGGCGTGGGGGTGGACCTCGACGCCTCCATGCTGGCCGTGGCACGCCGGAACGCGCCACGGCTGACCTGGCTGCGGGCCGACCTCTCGGAGTTCGACCCGGCCACCGCGGGCGTCACCCCCGGTTTCGACCTCGTCGTCGCCGCGGGCAACGTCTTCCCCCTCCTCGCTCCGGGCACCGAGGCCGCCGTCGTCGCCACGCTGGCCCGGGCCCTGCGCCCGGGCGGCCTGCTCGTCGCCGGTTTCGGCCTGGACCGGGACCACCTTCCCGTGCCGCCGACCCTGACCCTGGCGGAGTACGACGCTCACTGCGCCTCGGCCCTCCTCACCCTCACCGACCGCTTCGCCACCTGGGACGCCGACCCTTACGACGGAGGCGGATACGCGGTCAGCGTCCATCGCCGCTGAGGGCGGTCCCGCACACCGGCCGGCGCTCAGGCGGACTCCTCGACGAGGTCGGCCGGACCGGGTGTGGTGGGGGAGGCGTGTCCGGACAGGGCGAGCGTCAGGTCCAGTTCGGCGAGCAGGCAGCGGATCACGTGCTCGACGCCCGCCTGCCCGTCCAGGCCGAGGCCGTAGACGTACGGGCGGCCCAGCAGCACCGCCCGCGCGCCGAGCGCGAGCGCCTTGAAGACGTCGTCGCCGGTGCGGACGCCGCTGTCGAACAGCACGGTGAGCCGGTCGCCGACCGCCTCCGCCACGCCGGGCAGCGCGTCGGCCGCCGCGATCGAACCGGCCACTTGACGCCCGCCGTGGTTGGAGACCACCACGCCGTCCATCCCGGCGTCGGCGGCGAGCCGGGCGTCGTCCGGGTGCAGCACCCCCTTGAGGACGACGGGGCCGTCCCAGTTCTCCCGCAGGAACGCCAGATCCGGCCAGGTCTTGGCCGGGTCGGAGAACATGCCGACGAAGTGCATCACCGCCGCGTTCGGGTCCTCGTGCACCGGCTTCGCCAGACCCGCCCGGAAGGCCGGGTCGGAGAAGTAGTTGGCGGTGCCCACGCCGTGCAGGAAGGGCAGGTACGCCTGGTCCAGGTCGCGCGGGCGCCACGACAGCAGCGGGGTGTCCAGGGTGACGAAGAGGGCCGTGAACCCGGCCGCCCGCGCCCGGCCGAGGAAGCTGCGGGCCACCTCGCGGTCCTTCGGCCAGTACAGCTGGAACCAGCGTTCGGCGTCCCCCATGGCCTCGGCGACCTGCTCCATCGGCGTACTGGACGCCGAGGACAGCACGAACGGCACGCCCTGCGCGGCGGCGGCCCGGGCGGCGGCCCGCTCCGCGTCCGGATGCATGATCGACAGCACGCCCACCGGCGCCAGGGCCAGCGGGGCCGGCAGGGCGCGCCCCAGCACCTCGACCGAGAGGTCCCGCTCGTGCACGTCCCGCAGCATCCGCGGCACGATCCGGCGTCGCTCGAGGGCCCGCCGGTTGGCGCGGGCCGTGGAGCCGTCGCCCGCGCTGCCCGCGACGTACCCCACGGGGCCGGGGCCGAGCCGGTGCCCGGTCAGCTCCTCCAGCCGGGTCAGGTCGGTGGGCAGCCGCGGCACCGCGCCCGTCATCCCGTTCAGGTAGATCTCGTACTGGAAGTCCGCCCAGTGCTTCGCCATCCGTACGTCCCGCCTCTCGTCGTCCAGCCAGCGCGCCGCCAGCACCCTACGCGCGGGTGGGACAGGGCTGATCCGGCGGGTGGGGGACTGTTTCGGGAGTGTTTCCGGCCTATTGGCGAAAGCGCGGATCACGTCATCCGGCCAGCACACATGATCAAGAACTGCCCCGTTCCGGACTTGGAACGTTCTAATTCCGTGACTTCCCGCCACTGATTCAACACGCAAGGTTACTGAAATCCGTGGGGTCGATGTGTCTTTCGGCGGCGGACTCGGCAGACTCGCGCTCGCCGTCCGGCACCGACCGGGCCGTACGGCACCACCCTCCAACCGAGCGGAAGGATGCACACAATGCGGAACACCGCGCGCTGGGCAGCGACTCTGGGCCTGACGGCCACCGCCGTCTGCGGGCCCCTCGCAGGGGCCTCGATCGCCTCCCCGGCCACCGCCCCCGCGTCGCTCTACGCCCCGTCGGCCCTGGTGCTGACCGTGGGGCAGGGAGAGAGCGCTGCCACCGCCGCACCGCTGCGCGCCGTCACCCTGACCTGTACGCCGACGGCCGCCGGCACCCACCCGGCCGCCGGCCCCGCCTGCGCGGAACTGCGCGCCGCGGGCGGCGACTTCGGTGCGCTGGCGGGCGACTCCGATGTGCTGTGCACCCGGCAGTACGCCCCGGTCGTCGTCACCGTCGACGGGGTCTGGCAGGGACGGCGCGTGTCCTACGAGCGCGCCTACGCGAACGAGTGCGTGAAGAACGCGGGCAGTACGAGCGTCTTCACGTTCTGAGAGACCGGGACCGCGCGGTCCACGCGACGTGACCGGCTGCTCGCTGCTGGGGAGTGCGAGCACCGCCGCGTGGACGGTGCCGGTCCCGCACCGGGGACGGCGGACGGAGTGGGGCCGTCCGCCGTTCCCCGGCACCCTCACCCGTCACCGTCACCCGTGACCGTCACCGTCACCCGTGACCGTCGCCGTCACCCGTGACTCGGCCCTCGTCGGGCGGCCCGTCGCCCCGCCCGGACGACCGCGCACGGTGGCTGGTGTCGCACCAGGGGTAGCGCCGGCTGCGGCGGCAGGTGCACAGGGCGACCCGGAAGCGGTCGGAGGACACCGTCGTGCCGTCCTCCAGCTCGATCTCCACCGGCCCCTCCACGAGCATGGGCCCGCGGCGCTGGACGGTGATCCGGCGGGGCGGTTCAGACGGGGAGTTCGGCACGGACGACCACCAGCTCCTCCTCGTTGTCGGCCTGGGACAGCAGGCCCCGCTGCCGCAGCCAGTGCTCCCGGCCGCGGACCACGGGGCCGAAGGCGATCCGCTGCCGCCTGGTCACCGCGGCCTTCAGGCCGGCGTCCCGCAGAAGCGCGACCGTCCGCTCGGGGTCACTGAGCGCGGACTGCACGAGCAGCAGCACCCCGCCGGGCCGCAGCAGGGCGGGCGCCTCCCGGCAGATCCGGTCCAGCACCAGCCGCCCGTCGTGGCCCGCGTCCCAGGCCCGGGCCGCCCCGCGAGGCCGGCGCCCGGCGCCCGGCGCCGGGACGTACGGCGGATTGGCCAGGACGAGGTCGAACGCCTCGCCCCGTACCGGAGTGAAGAGGTTGCCGCGCAGGACCCGGACGCGGGCGCCCACCCGCGCCGCGTTCAGCCGGGCGGCCCACACCGCACGCCGTGACACGTCCACCGCCGTGACACGGCCGCCCCGCCGGGCCGCCGCCAGCGCCAGGGCGCCCGAGCCGGTCCCCACGTCGAGCACGGCCGCGCCCGGTGGCAGCGACTCGTCGGACAGCGCCCCGACCAGCAGGGCGGTGTCCTCCTGAGGGGCGTAGACGCCCGGTAGCACCATGAAATTCACGAAACCCACGTACCCCCGCAGTCACGAAATATGGGAGGTTCGGGCGGGCTCGCGGGGCACGCCCGCCAGGGGAGTGCGCAGGGACGACCGCCCGGCCCGCCAGTCGGCGAGCAGCCGGTCGGCGAAACGGTCCTCGAGGTGGCCGGTGGCGTCGATGCCGAAGACGACGTCCGCCGCGAGCTGGGGTTCCTGCTCCAGCAGGCCCTCGATCACCTCGTGCCGGACGATCTGCTCGTGCACGGCGTCGGCCTCGACGTGCTCGTCGTAGAAGTGCTCGGCGGCGGGCCCCGCACCGGTACGGCGCATCGCCTCGGCGAGCCGCCGGGAACCGGGCGACGAGGTGATCTCGACCGCCGCGAAGTGGCCGACCAGGGCGCCGCGCAGCGCCCGGTGCAGACCGAACAGGGACATCATGTTCACGGTGGCCAGGCACTCGGCCGAGGCCGCGTCGAGGTGACGCCCGTACGTCGTGTCCAGCCCCAGGTCCGTCATCAGGTCGGCGAACAGCCGGGCGTGCACCCGGTCGGCGCGGCCGCCGCCGTACTCGTCGAACTCCACCGCCGCCATCGCCGCCTTCGCGCGGCCCCACAGCCGCGGCAGCACCCACGCGTGCGGGTCGGCCTCCTTGAGGTGGTACAGGGAGCGCTGGGCCGCGTACTCCCGCAGGTGCCACAGCTCGCCCTCGTCCCGCAGGAAGTGGCTGACACCCTTGCCGTCGACGGGCTCGACCAGCAGCGCCCCGACCGCGTCCGCCACACTGTCGTGGACCGGTGTGTCGGCGCGCAGCGCGGACAGGAAGCGGTCCTCGAGCGCCGCCCGGGTGCGCAGCAGGCCGGGGTCCCACTCGAGGCCGGAGGACACGCCGGCGAAACCGCGGTAGTGCAGCTCGTAGCACTGGTACAGGGCGAGCTGCAGGTCGTCGCCGTACGGTGACGCGGCGGTCACGTCCTCGGGGCGGGGCAGGGGGCCGGTGCCGAGCAGATACGAGCCGACGGCCGCGGAGAGCGGGCCCCGGGCCGTCGGCAGCTGTGGTTCTTGGCGGACGTTCTCCATGCGTCGCGGGTACCCGGGACACGCCGTCGCATCCGCGCCGCGCCGGGCACCCGTGCCGCCGCCCTACTCCTCGCCGGACTGCTCCTGCGCCTCGACGTTCGGGGAGGTGGCGTCGCCCGCCTCGCCCCGGTGCCGCCGCTCCCCGGCGGACTCCGGGTCCCGGGTCTCGGCCTCCTCGATCTCGCGCATGACCTCCTCGACGGCCGTCTCGGGCTGCTGGTGACTGCGGTCGTGGTCGTGGGACACGAAGCGCTCCTCTTCTCGTTCGGTTCGGTGCTGCCGCCGGCCCCGTCCGGGGCCTGCGGCGGTGTCAGTCCGCCGCGGACGCGATGCGCAGCGGCACGGGGCCGGGGGCGGCGGGCTCCTCCTCGTCGCGGCGGACGACCTCCGCCCACCAGGACGGCCCGTCCTCGATGTGCCGCAGCAGGACGCCCTCACGGATCGCCCAGGGGCACAACGTCACCGACTCCAGTCCGGTCAGTTTCATCACCGTGTGCCCGACCACCGCGCCCGCAAGGCTCTGTGCGGCCCGCGGAGCGGAAATGCCGGGCAGACGGGCCCGCTCGGCCGCGGGCAGGCCGGCCAGCCGGCCCACCGCCTGCTTGAGGTCCGCGCAGGTCATGTGCCGTTCGACGAAGGGGCCGTGCCGTCCGGGCAGAGCCCCGCACAGCCTCCCGAGCTGCTGGAACGTCCGCGAGGTCGCCACCGCGGTGCGCGGCCCCTCCCAGCGGATCCGCGCCGCCACGTCCCGCAGCTGGTGCCGGACCGCGCGGCGCAGGGCCCGCAGCTGCTCCGGCTGCGGCGCGTCCTGGCCGCCGGCGAGGAACTCGTGGGTCAGGCGTCCCGCGCCCAGCGGCAGCGAGGCCACGAAGTCGGGCAGCCGGCCCCGGCCGAAGGCGACCTCCAGCGAGCCGCCGCCGATGTCCAGCAGGGCGAGCGGTCCCGACCGCCAGCCCATCCAGCGCCGGGCGCCGAGGAAGGACAGCTCGGCCTCCACCTCGCCCGGCAGGGTGCTCAGAGCGACCCCGGTGCGGGTCCGGACGGTGTGCAGCACCTCCCGGCGGTTCGGCGCGGCCCGCACCACGGCGGTTGCGAAGGCCAGCGGGCCGGCCGCACCCCAGCGGGCCGCGGTGCGGCTCGCGTCGGCGACCGCCGCCACCAGCCGCTCCACGGCCTCCTCGGGGACCGGAGCACCCGGCGGGACCTGCTGGGACAGCCGCAGGCGCCACTTGGCCGTGTGGACCGGCAGCGGAACGCCTCCCTTGGCGTCCGCCACCACAAGCCGGACGGTGTTCGACCCGACATCCACCACACTGATTCGCATGAAGGCGCAGGTACCCACTCAGGGGCCGGTCCAATGGTGCCCCGGCCGGGCACCTCCGGACCGGAGGCTCAGGCCAGCTGCCGTCGCACCAGCTCGTGCAGCCGGCCACTGGTGTCCGCCAGCAGCTCGGCCGGCGGACCCTGCTGGGCGACCCTGCCGTCCTCCATCACGATCACGCGGTCGGCGTCCAGCACCGTCGTCAGACGGTGGGCGATGACGATCCGGGTGGCGTTCAGCGCCTTGGTCGACTCGATCACCGTGCGCTGGGTCTCGTTGTCCAGGGCGCTGGTCGCCTCGTCGAGGAACAGGACGCGGGGCCGGCGGATCAGCGCCTGCGCGATCATCAGCCGCTGCCGCTGGCCCCCGGAGACCGCCCCGCTGCCCGAGACGATGGTGTGCAGGCCCATCGGCATCCGCTTGATGTCCTCGGCGAGCCCCGCCATCTCGGCCGCCGCCATCGCCTCCTCGGGCGTGTACGGCTCGGTGCCGCAGATGACGTCCAGGATCGAGCCGGTGAACGGCTGCGCGTGCTGGAGCACCACACCGCACTGACGGCGTACGGCGGACTGGTCGAGGGCGGCCAGGTCCTGGCCGTCGTACAGGACGCCGCCCGACAGCGGGCGGTCGAAGCCGATGAGCAGCCGGAGCAGGGTCGACTTGCCGCAGCCGCTGGGCCCCACGATCGCCACGAATTCGCCCGGCCGCACCGCGAACGACACGTCGTCCAGGACCAGCGGCCCGTCGTCGGAGTACCGGAACGACAGCCGCCGCGCCTCGATGGCCCCGGACAGCGGCCCCGGCCGGGTGCTCCCGGTGCGCACCTCGGGTGCCGCCTCCAGCACCGGCTTGATCTCCTCGAACAGCGGCAGCGCCGCCACCGCCGACACGAACGCACCGGTGAGCTGGGTGACCGAGGTCAGCAGCATCGTCACCGAGGTGTTGAAGGTGAGGAAAGCAGCCGCCGACATCGAGCCGCGGGCGGGTCCGGCCAGCAGCATGAACATCAGCAGCGTGCACAGCGGCAGGTACACCGCGCCGAGCACCGCGTTGAGGTTCTTGATGCGCCCGGCCCGCTGCTGGAGCTCACGGCTGTGCGCGAACCGCTCCGCCCAGGCCGCGTAGGCGTAGTTCTCGGCCGCCGCGACCCGCAGCTTGGGCAGTCCGCGCAGGGTCTGGAAGGCCTGGTTGTTCAGCTTGTTGGTGAGCCGCACCAGCCGCCGCTGCCAGCGCACCTGCCACAGCCCGAGGCCCAGGAAGACGCCGGCGACGACCACCAGCATGCCGATCGCCGCGAGCGCCATCGGCACGCTGAACCAGAGCAGCAGCCCCAGGTTCATGGCCCCGACGGTCACCGACTGGGCCACCGTCGGACCGACCCCGGCGAGGAGTCTGCGGATCGCGCTGATGCCCATGGCCGCGCTCGCCAGCTCACCGGTGGAGCGCTCGGTGAAGAACCGGGTCGGCAGCCGCAGCAGCCTGTCCCACACGGCCGGCTGGAGGGTCGCCTCGATACGGCCCTCCAGCCGCAGGATCGTGAGGTTCTGCAACAGCGTGAACGCCGCCGCGACGACACTGCTCAGCATCACCGCGAGACACACCTGCACGATCAGCCCGGTCTGGGCCTTCGGCACGAACTCGCCGAGCACCTTGCCGGTCGCGACCGGCACCAGCGCGCCGATCGCCACCGTCACCAGCCCGGCGAGCAGCAGGCCCGCCAGGTCACCGCGCGTGCCCCGCAGACAGAACCGCAGCAGCCCCAGCGGACCGAGCCGGCGCTCGGGCAGCGGCCGGTAGAACATCACCGCGCGCGGCTCGAACTCCTCGGCGTTGGCCTTCTCGACCGGTGTCTCCCGGCCGGTCGCCGGGTGGACGGCCACGTAGCCGCCGCGCCGCCACAGCAGTGCCACCGGCGCGCCCGAGAGGGCACGGTGACCGACCAGCGGCCCGACGTCGTCCCGCCACCAGCGGCCGTCCAGCCGTACGGCCCGGGTCCGGACGCCGGAGGCGAGGGCGATCCGCTCGACCGGGTCGAGCCGGTCGCTCTCGGTGCTGTTCTGCGCGGGCTCGGCCAGCGTGATCCCGGCCGCGCGGGCGACCAGCGCGCAGGCCGCGTGGGTGGCGTCGGTGTCGGCGGCCGTGGCCCGCTTGTCCGGCCGCCTGCCGATGGAGGCGAGCAGTGTCCGGTCGGCCCGGGCGCGTACCGCCTCACCGGCCTTGATACCGGCCGCCGTGCGCGTCTCGTGGCTGCGCTCCAGCTGCTCGATCCAGCGGTCCAGGGTGGTCAGCAGCCGGTACTGCTGGTCGACCATGCTCTGCCACAGCGCGGGATCCATCAGCAGGTCGGCGGCCGCCTCGTCGCCGTACACGGCGCCGTACTGCACGCTGCCGGGCGGGACCTGCATCCAGAAGACGTCGTCGTCCGTGGGGGCCGCCGCCCGTTCGGAGGCCATCGGCGCCTGGAAGAGGATGGCCAGACTGCGCCCGACGCCCAGGGCGAGCGCGTACTCCAGCGGGCTCGTTGTCGGCGGCACGTACCGCGGGTTGCCGTACTCGTCGTACGACCAGGTCTGCGTGTGCGCCGGCTGGTACAGCTCGCGCAGCCCGATGCGGTGCACCACGCAGTCCCGCAGGGGCCGGGCGACCAGTGTGTGCTGCGGGCCGGCCACCGGTCCGAGCAGCACCGAACCCGCCTCCAGGCGGCCCAGGTGGTGCCAGTGTCCCTGCTGCCCGGCGTCCACCGCGAACAGGTCCACCGCGCCGGACACGACCAGCCAGAGCACCTGGGGGCCCTCCAGGTCGAGACGGGTGAACCCGGCGCAGTCCACACGCGTGCCCAGGGAGCCGAGCGCGCCGAGGACGAGATCGCCCTGCCCTTCGTGCACCGTCGTCATCTCACCGCTCCCCGACCAGCGCCGCGTACGCCCCGCCGCGCGCCACCAGTTCCTCGTGCCGCCCGCGCTCCACGACCGTGCCGTGCGCCAGGACGACGATCTCGTCGCTGTCCCGCACGGTGCTCAGCCGGTGCGCGATGACCACGCACGCGCAGCCCCGCCGGCGCAGGTTGTCCATCACCACCAGCTCGGTCTCCGCGTCCAGCGCGCTGGTCACCTCGTCCAGGACCAGGATGCTGGGCCTGCGCACCAGCGCCCGCGCGATCTCCAGACGCTGGCGCTGCCCGCCGGAGAAGTTGCGGCCGTCCTGCTCGACCCGGCTGTGGATGCCGCCCGGACGGCGCATCACGACGTCGTACAGCGCGGCGTCCCGCAGCGCCTCCACCACGGCGTCGTCCGGCACCGAGGGGTCCCACAGGGCCACGTTGTCGCGCACCGAGCCCTCGAAGAGGAAGACGTCCTGGTCGACGAAGGAGACGGAGGACGCCAGCGCCCCGCGCGGAATGTCCTCGAGGCGCTGCCCGTCGATGCGGATCACGCCCTCCCACGGGGTGTACAGCCCGGAGATCAGCCGGGACACCGTGGACTTGCCGCTGCCCGAGCCGCCGACGAGGGCCACCTGCCGCCCCGGTCCGACGGTCAGGTCGAAGCCGGTCAGCAACGGTTTGTCGAGGGGGCTGTAGCCGAACGAGATGTTCTCCAGCTCGACATGGCCGTGCAGCCGGCGCGTGGAGTCGCCGCCGCCGGGGCGGGCGTACAGCGGGTCGGTGCGGAAGTTCTCCACGTCCTTCAGCCGGGCCACGTCGGCCGCGAAGTCCTGGATGCGACCCGCGACGCCGTTCAGCCGGGTCAGCGGGGCCGTGAAGCGGGTGACCAGCGCCTGGAAGGCGACCAGCAGACCGATGGAGATGTGCCCCTCGACCGCCCGCATGCCGCCGATCCAGAGGATCAGCGCGCTGTTGACCGTGGCGAGCGTCGGCGCGACCACCCCCAGCCAGGCACTGGGCACCCCGAGCCGCTGCTGCTCCTCCAGCGTGGTGGCGTGCTGCCCGGCCCACTTGCGGAAGTAGCCGTCCTCACCGCCGGTGGCCTTCATCGTCTCGATGAGCTGAAGACCGGTGTACGACGTGTTGGTCAGCCGCGCCGTGTCCGCCCGCAGCTTCGCCGTCCGGGTGGCGCGCAGTCTGACCACGACCCGCATCGCGACGATGTTGAGCAGCGCCACGCCGATGCCGACGAACGTGAGCTGCGGGTCGTACGTGTACAGCAGCACGGCGTACAGCACGACGACGATCGCGTCGACACCCGCCGCCGCCAGGTCGCGGGCCAGGGTCTCGGCGACGGCGTCGTTGGACTGCAGGCGCTGCACCAGGTCGGCCGGGCTGCGCTGCGAGAAGAACGTCACCGGCAGCCGCAGCAGGTGCCGCAGGAAGCGGGCACTGGAGAGGGTGGAGGAGATGATGCGGCCGTGCAGCAGGTTCGCCTGCTGGAGCCAGGTCAGCACCACCGTGAGCAGGACGCACGCCGCCATGGACGCGAACAGCACGCCCAGCAGCGAGGTCTGCTTGCCGATCAGGAACATGTCGATGTAGGTGCGGCTCAGCGCGGGCACCGCCGCGCCCACCGCCACCAGCAGCAGGCTCGCCAGCACGGCCGCCGGCAGCGTGCCCGCGGTCCCGCGCAGCCGGGCCGGCATCGCGCCGAGCACGCCCGGCCTGCGGCCGCCCCGGGCGAAGTCCGGGCCGGGCTCCATGGTCAGCACGACCCCGGTGAAGCTGCCGTCGAAGTCCTCCAGGGACACGAAACGGCGGCCCTTGCCCGGGTCGTTGATGAACACCCCGCGCCGGCCGAAGCGCCGGCCCATGCCGTCGTAGACGACGTAGTGGTTGAACTCCCAGAACAGGATGGCGGGCGCCGTCACCTCGGCGAGGGCGGCGAGATCCATTTGCATGCCCTTGGCGGTGAAGCCGTAACCGCGTGCCGCCTTCAGGAGGTTGCTGGCGCGCGAGCCGTCGCGGGAGACGCCGCAGGCGATGCGCAGCTCCTCCAGCGGGACGTGCCGGCCGTAGTGGCCGAGCACCATCGCGAGGGAGGCGGCGCCGCACTCCACGGCCTCCATCTGGAGCACGGTGGGGGTACGGACGGTCTTCGCCCGGCTCCTCGGCACCTTGCGGCTCGGCGGGGCGGCACGGCGTCTGCCCCGGGTGTCGGTCGCGGTACTCACGGCAGCAGCCAATCGACGGGACGCTGCCCGGACAGCCGGATGGAGCCCGTGGCCGGCGTCATGGAGGTCAGTTCGAAGGGCGGCCCGTCCGCGGACGACCACGCGTAGCCGCTCTTCGTGGACGACGAGGTGTCGAGGCGGACCGTCACGGCCACCGGCCGGCCGTCCTTCGTCAACTGCTCGCCGAGCTGGCCGTCCCCGAGGAACGCGCCGATCGACTGGGCCGACTGGGCCGAGCGGTCCACCGACTTCACGTGGCCGTGCAGCACCCCGAACTCCTGGGCCGGCACCGACTGGACGGTCAGGTCGACCGGGGCGTCGGCGGGAATGGCCCCGGCGTTCTCGGCGGGGACGTAGACGGTGGCGTACAGCGGGTCGCCCGCGTGGGCGACCTTCTCGATGGACGCGACGTTCGCGCCGGTCCCGATGATCTGGCCGACGGAGGCGGCGAGCGCGCTGACGCGGCCCGCGTCGAGCGAGCGGACGACGGTCTCGCCCTCCGCGGTGCGGACCTTCAGCACGGGCGAGTCGGCGGCCAGCCGCTCACCCTGACGGACGAGGACCGCGGTGACCTGGCCGGACACCGGGCTCTGCAGGACGTAACTGCCCTGCCCGTGGGTCAGGACGGCGGGCGCGCCGACCGTCGAGGCCACCGAGCCGGTCACCGCCCACACGGACGCGGCGGCCATCGCGACGACGGTCACGGACAGCACCAGCCAGCCCTGCGGGCGGGCGAAACGCACCGGAAGGTCGAGCTCCTCCGGTGACTGGAGTTTGGCGAGGGCCTGTTGGCGGAACTGCACGTCGGACGTATCCCAGGAGAGCGCGAAGAAACCGTCGGGAAACCGCCGAAAAGTCCCGGAGCCGGGTTACGGCTCCGGGACTCAGCGGCACAAGGGCGCGATCAGAGACCGGCGACCAGGTTGGTGACCGGGGCCGTGTTCAGGCCGGTGACACCCTCGACGGTGCCGACGGCCGTGTTGAGCAGACCCGAGACCGGGGCGATGCCGTCCACCAGACCGGTGACGGTGCCGACGGCGTTCACGTTCAGACCGCCGGAGACGTTGTCGAGCTCGGCGTCGGAGATCTCGACGGTCTCGACACGGGGGGTGGAGTTCATGATGGAACTTCCCTTCATATAGCCAATTCACAAGGGGGGAGCGGCCCCCTCTGGGGACAGATGACGGCCGCGACCGCGGCGACCGGGGCGCCCTGGTTCCGGAGCCCTCCGCGGCCCCCGCGGTGCGATGGATCAAAGCACGCGGCCGGTCGGCCCTTCCAATCAATCACCCCTCCGACCTGGACACTTGCGACGCCGGGGCGCCGATACGTGCAGGACCGCGCACGTCTTCGCGGCGACTTCTTCACACCGGGCGGGTCGTCGGGCCGTCCGGCCCCTTGTCCGTGCCGCCGCGAATCCGGCACTCCTGCCCCAATGGCGTGCCCGGCATCCGTGGCTTGTGGAGAACGGCCGGTCGGGGTGACCGGGTTGGGCAATCGATGTGCAGATTCCCTGAAGGCGGGATTCCGCTCCGCGAGTTCGACGCAGCGTCACCGCCCGGACGCGGAATGTGGTGAACCGGCGGGATTGAACGGCCCGTGCGGCCCGTGCGTACCAACAGCCGTCCAGGCGCCCCCCCGACAGCTGCCCACCGGCGGCACGGACCCCGTCCCAGGAGGTCGAGAAGTTTGAGTCACAAGCGAATCCCGAAGCGCAGGGCCGCGATGGCGGCAGGTTCAGTGGTGGCGCTCGGCGCGGCCGCCCTCCTGCTGCCGCACGCCAACGCCTCGCAGGACGGCGATGGTTCCGGCGCCACCGCCGCGGCGCCGCGGACACTCAGGGCGGCGGACGCCTCGGACCTCGCCGCACGGCTCCCCGGACTGCTCGGCGACGCCTTCGCCGGCTCCTACTACGACGCCGGCAAGCGGCAGCTCGTCGTCAACGTCGTGGCCGGCGGTGACGACGACGCCGCCGCGCGGGCCGAGAAGGCGGGCGCGGCCGTCCGCGAGGTGGACAACAGCATGGCCGAACTGAGCGCCGGCGCACGGACGCTGAAGACCGAGGCGACGATCCCCGGCACCTCGTGGGCCGTCGACCCCCGGACCAACAGGATCCTCGTCACCGCGGACCGCACCGTCACCGGAGCCGCGTGGGACCGGCTGGAGTCCACCGTCGAGAGCCTCGGCCCGGGCACGGCCACCCTCAAGAAGTCCGGCGGGGCGTTCACCACGTACGTGTCCGGCGGGGACGCCGTCTTCGGCGGCGGCGCGCGCTGCTCGCTCGGCTTCAACGTAACCGCGGGGGACGGCTCGCCCGCCTTCCTGACGGCCGGTCACTGCGGGGTCGCCGCCGCGCGGTGGTCCGACGCGCAGGGCGGGCAGCCGATCGCCACCGTCGACCAGGCGCTGTTCCCCGGCCGGGGCGACTTCGCCCTCGTCAGGTACGACGACCCCGCGACCGAGGCGCCGAGCGAGGTGAACGTCGGGAACCGGACTGTCGCCATCACGGGCGCTGCGGAGGCGACGGTCGGACAGCAGGTCTTCCGGATGGGCAGCACCACCGGACTGGCCGACGGGCAGGTCCTCGGCCTGGACGCGACCTTGAACTACCCCGAGGGCACCGTCACCGGCCTCATCCAGACCGACGTGTGCGCCGAACCCGGGGACAGCGGAGGCTCCCTCTTCACGCAAGACGGCCTGGCGATCGGCCTCACGTCCGGCGGCAGCGGCGACTGCACGGTGGGCGGCGAGACCTTCTTCCAGCCGGTCACCGCGGCCCTGGAGGCGGTCGGCGCCTCGCTCGGCGACACCGGCGCGGCGGGTGGAGCGGACGCCGGCGGCGGCGACGCGGTGGGCGGTGCGGGAGCCGGCACGGGCGAGCAGGCCGGCGGTGAGGACTCCGGTGCCGGTGACGGAACGGGGGTCGCCGACGCCGGCGCACGGCATGAGGACCGCTGACCCCGGGCCGGTCACGGCCCGGGGCCGCTGACGCTCGTGACGGCACGGGGTCCGGCGGGGTGGACCGGTCGCGGCCCGGCGTGGACCCGGTGACATCTGCTGGCCCCGCCGCCCCGCGCGGCCACACGGACCCGGTCCGGCCCTCCGGGGGGAGGGCCGGACCGGCGCACGCCCCGCTCAGGGACGCCCCCGACCGGCGCGGCGCCCCCGCGCATCCCCGACACCCCCGGCCCACCCGCGGGGCGTGTCCCTCTGTCCCGGCAGGATCGCGGGTTCCCCGTTCGCAGGGGCTGCGCGGCCGTCCCATACGCGCTGTAATGGCGACGTGGTCGGAGAGGGCGCTGCGGAACGCGGGACGAGAACGCTGCGTGCCGAGGGTGCCCTGAAGGCCGTCGCGTCCGTCCCGGACCGGGGTGGGCGACTGCGCCGCGTCCTCGAACAGGCGCTCGTGTTCGGCGGGGCCGCCTTCGCCGCCGTGTACACGCCCGGCGAGGACCGCGAACTGCTCTGCCTCGCCGAGTCGGTCGGTGTGCCGAGGACGCTGTACGGCGTGCGCGACAGCTATCCCGCGGACGGCGGCTCCCCGGTCGCCGACGCCCACCGGGCCGGTACCGCGGTGTGGCTCGGTCCCGCGGAGTTCGCCGGGTCCGCCGAGTCGCGGCACGTGCCGTCCAGCGGCTTTTCCCTCGCCGCCCTGCCCGTGCCCGGTGACGGCGGCTGTCTCCTCGCCCTGACCGAATGCCCGGGCGGCTTCGGCCCCGAGGACCGGGCCTGTCTGCGCCTGGTTGCCGAGGCCGTCGTCGGCCCCGCCCCGCCCGTCGCCGCCGAGAGCCGGGAACTGCGGCCGGACGCGTTCTCCCTGGCCATGGACACCGGCCGGGTCGAGGTCGGCGACGACATCCTGCGGCTGTTCGACCTCGCCCCGGGCGACTTCGACGGGAGGGTCGAGACGCTGCTCGGCCTGACCGTGCCCGAGGACCTGCCCTCCCTGATGTCGGTGGTGGAGGCCGGCCACATGACCATCGGGGACCGGGAGCTGGAGTTCCGGGTGCTGCGGCCCACCGGCCCGCCGAAGTGGCTGCGGCTGCGGGGGCGTCTGCTGCCGGGCGGCGACGGACGGCCGGCCCGCCTCGTCGGCACCGTCGCCGACGCCTCCACCCTGCGCCCCGACGTGACCGACGTCGCCCGCGTGCAGCGCCTGGCCGCCGCGCTCGCCACGGCCGGCACCGTCCGGGACGTCAGCCAGGCCGTGGTCGCGGCCCTGCGCAGGCCCCTGCGCGCCGACCGGATCGCCCTGGCCGAGCTGGAGAACGACCGGCTCGTGGTCACCGTCCTCGACCCGCCCGAACCGGAGTCGTGGCCCGAGCTGTGGCGGCTGGAGTGGCGCACCGAGTGGCCCGACGCGCCCGTCCGCGCCATGCCCACCCTCGCCTCGGCGCTGCGCGAGGGCCGCGCCCGGATCTGGCCCGCCGGCACCGCGCTGGAACCCGCGCTCGCCGACGTCGGCCCCGGCGGCCTGGCCGTCCTGCCGCTGCCGGCCGCGGGCCGTACGGCCGGCGTCTGCCTGATCGGCTGGGACTCCCCGCACGACTTCGGCCCCGACGAGCGCGCGCTGCTCACCGCCTCCGCCGGTCTGGCCGGACAGGCGCTGATGCGCGCCCACGCCTTCGACGCCGAGCACGAACTCGTCGGCATGCTCCAGCGCCAGCTGCTCCCGCGCCGCCTGCCGGAACTGCCCGGCGCGGTCGCCGTCGCCCGCTACCTGCCCAGCACGGCCGGCCTGGAGCTCGGCGGTGACTGGTACGACGTCATCCCGCTGCCCGACCACCACGTCGCCCTGGTCATCGGCGACGTCCAGGGCCACAGCGCCGGCGCCGCCACCCTCATGGGCCAGATGCGCACCGCCCTGCGCGCCTACGCCGTCGAGGGCCACCCGCCCGACGTGGTCGTCTCCCGGGCCAACCGGCTGCTGACCGACATGGGCACCGACCTCTTCGCCACCTGCGCCTACGTCGACCTGGACATGGAGGAGGGCTCCGCCTGGTGCGTCCGCGCGGGACACCTGCCACCGGTGCTGCGCCACCCCGACGGCACCACGGAGATCGCGGAGGCCGAGGGCGGCCCGCCGCTCGGTGTGGTGGCGCAGGCCGACTTCCCGATGAGCCCGCTCCGGCTGCGGCCCGGCACCCTGATCGCCCTCACCACGGACGGGCTCGTGGAGTCCGCCGACGCCGACATCGACGAGGGCATGGACCGCTTCGCGCACGCGCTGTCCGTGTCCGATCCCGCCCACCTCGGTCTCCTCGCCGACGCCCTGCTCGGCAACGCCCCCCGCAGCGACGACGTCGCCCTGCTGCTGGTGCGCTACGACGGCATGGAGACGCTCCCGCGGCGCGAGACGTGGACGGTGTGGCGGCTGCCCGAGGCCGTGCGGCACGCCCGTCGCTTCACCGGCCGCACCCTGCGCTCGTGGGGAGTGCCGGCGGCCGACATCGACGCCGTGCTCCTGGTCGTCTCCGAGCTGGTCACCAACGCCCTGGTGCACACCGGCGGCGCGGTCCGGCTCGACCTCGTGCTGGTGGGCGGCCGGCTGCGCGTCGCGGTCGCGGACGCGTCGCCGCGTACACCCGTGAAGCCGACCAGCATCGGCTGGGAGGCCACCGGCGGGCGCGGCATCCTGCTGGTCGAGGCGGTGTCGGCGACGTGGGGGACTCTGCCGGTCAGCGGCGGCAAGCAGGTCTGGAGCGAGATCGCGCTGGGCGGCTGATCCCGCACCCCCGGGCCGTCCGGTGGGCAGGCCGGCCCGGGAAGGAACAAGCGCCCGTTTCACCGGCACATGTCCGGGGACCCGAAGGAGATCCGCACCGGACACAGAAGGAAGATGATGCCCCGTGATCGCGGACACCAGCGAGAAACCCGTCGTCCGCCGTTTGGAGACGGGCTGGTCGACGGCCCGCCGCCTGCGCGGCGAGGGTGGCGCCATGCGCACGTGGGTGCCGGCCGTCGACGACGGCGACGTCCCGCGCACACCGAAGGCGGGCCAGGAGTCGAACATCGTCAGGGGTGAGGACTGACCGCACCCCGGGACCGAAGATCGTCGATGCGCCGGCCGTCGTGCCGGCGCGGCCCGTGTCCGGGCCCGTCCGTCTGCCGCCCCCGTGGAGGCGCCACACCGCTGGGGTCTCAGCAGTGGGTCTTGGCCAGCAGCTCCAGGATCTCGGCCGTGGTGCCGGTCTCGCCCAGCCGCGGGAAGATCCGCTCGACACTGTTGCGGTGGGCGTCCACGTCCATGTCGCTCATGGCGTCGGTGGCGAGCGTGACGTGGTAACCGTGCTCGTGCGCGGCCCGGGCGGTGGACTCCACGCCGATACTGGTGGCGATGCCGGTCAGCACGATCTGGGTGACGCCCCGGCGGCGCAGCGCGACGTCCAGTCCGGTGCCGTGGAACGCCCCCCAGTTGCGCTTGGTGACCCTGATGTCACCGGGGTGACCGGCGAGCTCGTCGACCAGGACGTCCCAGCCCTCGGGCCGGGGCCCGCCGGCGCCGCCGACGTCGGTCCGGCCGGGCACGGCGTCCGCCCCGTCCGCGGCGAAGGAGACCCGGACCAGCACCACGGGCAGGTCCCGCGCACGGAAGGCGGTCGCCAACTCGGCGCTGCGGGCCACGACGTCGGAACCGGTGCAGGGGCGGGTCGGCGCGGCGACGATGCCGGCCTGGAGGTCGACCACGACGAGGGCGGTGCGGGGGTCGAGGGCGGTGACTGCCATGGGGGAGGGCCTTTCGGACGGTCGGGTGGTGCGGGTTGCTCGGGTGGACGCGCTCCGGCGGACGCGGGTGCGACGGTCCGCCGGACAGGGCCCGGGGTCACGGCCGGGTCAGCCGCTCCAGCAGGGCGAGTGCGTCGAGGACCGTGTCCCGTTCCGCGGCGGTGCACCGGTCCTGGAAGGCCCGGGCCAGCCACTCCTCGCGGACCTGCCGGTTGTCCTCGGTGCGGGCGCGGCCGGCCTCGGTGAGGGTGACGAGCTGGCGTCGGCCGTCCTCCGGGTCGGGGCTGCGGCGGATCAGTCCCTGCTGGTCGAGGGCGGCCAGCGTGGCCGCCATCGACTGCGGCCGGACGCCCTCGGCGGACGCCAGTGCGCTGGCGGTGGCCGCACCGTGCTTGCCGACCAGCGTGAGCGCCGACACCTGGGAGGGCGTGAGGTCCTCGTCCCGGGCGACCTCCCGGATGCGCCGCCGCAGCCGGCTGAAGACGACGTGCAGCTCGCGCGCGGCACGGGCGGCGGAGTCGGAGATGCCCGCGGCGGGCCCCTCGGCGTCGGCTTCCATGTCTCCACGGTAGGTTCGACAGGTAGGACTGTCCAGTTCTGCCTGAACAGTTTTACCTGATCATTCAGGCCGCCGTGCCGCTAGGCTGGATCCGTGCGTCTGCTGCTCATGTCCGACACCCACCTGCCGAAGCGGGCCAGGGAGCTGCCCGCGCCCCTGCTGGCGGAGATCCCGCGGGCCGACGTCGTCCTGCACGCGGGGGACTGGGTGGACACGGACACGCTCGGCCTGCTGGAGGCGCGCAGCCGGCGGCTCGTCGCGGTGTACGGCAACAACGACGGACCCGGGCTGCGGGCCCGGCTGCCCGAGGTGGCCCGCGCCGACCTCGGTGGTCTGCGCTTCGGCGTCGTCCACGAGACCGGCGCCGCCCAGGGCCGGGAGGCACGCTGCGCCGCCCGCTTCCCCGACCTCGACGTGCTGGTCTTCGGACACAGCCACATCCCCTGGGACACCACCGCCGGCACCGGTCTGCGGCTGCTCAACCCCGGATCGCCGACCGACCGGCGCCGCCAGCCGTACTGCACCTACATGACCGCCACGACCACCAGCGGACGTCTGGAGGACGTCGAACTGCACCGCCTGCCGCGCCGCTGACCCGCATCGCGGGCGGCGCTCGGCCGCGTCGGAGCACTGGGGAAGGGCAGCGCCCGAAGGACGCTGCCCTCTACGTGCCGGGTCGCTCCGTGTCGGGGGGAAGCGGCCCGGGCGCTACGAGTGTGCGCTGTCACGGACCTCCTTCCGTCACGAGTACCGCGGAGGTCATGCATGCCTCGTTCGATGCCGGGCGACTACCCCTCTGCGCGCGGCTCACACACGCGGGCCGGGGGACTTTTTCCGCAGCGGGCCCGCGTGCCGGTCAGCCGGCCGACGGCCCGGTCCAGCCGGCCGTGACATGGCCCAGCCTGACCCGCTGCGGGTGGTCGCCGACCGGGACGGAGACCGACTTCTCGCCGGTCGCGAAGTCGATGGCGGTGACCTGGTCGGCACCGCTCTCGGAGATCACGCAGTGGGTGCCGTCGCCGCTGACCGTGGCCCAGTACGGCTTGGCGGCGCCGACCAGCGGGCCCTCCTTCAGCGTCGTACGGTCGACGACCGTCGCATAGTCGTCCATCGTGCCCGCGACGCAGATCCTGGCGCCGTCCGGACTCATCGACAGGCCGTGGTGCCGCGAGTCGTTGACCCAGGTGGTGCGGTCCTCGCTCGTGGCGGGGTTCTTCGGCAGGGTCTTGGTCCGCGTGATCCGGTCGGTGGCCAGGTCGTACTCGAAGAAGCCGTTGAAGAAGGAGACCTGGAAGTACAGGGTGGACTCGTCGGGCGAGAACACGGCCGGCCGCACGGCGTCGGAGTAGTCTCCGAGACCGATCGCGTCGAGGCGCTCGCGCATGTCGATCACCTTGACCTGCCGGAACGTCGTCGCGTCCACGACGGTGATGCGCCGGTTGCCCTTCGTCCAGTCCAGCCAGGGGGCGTCGAGCGCGGTGTTGACGTCGCCGATGGACATGTTCCAGATGTACTTGCCGTCCCGGGTGAAAATGTTCTCGTGCGGCTTGTCCCCCGTGCCGAAGGACCCGACCTGCCGGCCCGTGCCGATGTCCAGCACGTGCACGGTGTTGGACGTGGAGGCCGACACCGCGACGCGGGTGCCGTCCGGCGAGACCGCCATGTGGTCGGCACGGTAACCCGACACGGGGAAGCGCCAGTTGAGGCGCCCCGTGGCGAGGTCGATGGACACCACGTCCGCGAAGCTCGGCCGGGAGACCACGACCGACCTCCCGTCCGGTGTCGAGTACATGTCGTCCACGAACTGGTCGTGTCCCTCGCCCACGCTGTTGCGGATGGCCTGGAAGTAGATCCAGCGGATCGGATCGGCGTTGATCTCGGCCATCCGCTGCGCCTTGTCCGGGACGACGCCGATCCGGCCGATCCGCGCGAAGTCGCCGGTGGACGCGATGACGTCGGCGGTGCCGTCCCAGTTGTTGCCGACGAACATCACCTCCCGCAGCGCGGCGGGGGCGTCCGGGGACGCGGCGCCGGCGGTCGCGGTCGCGCTCGCGGGAGCGGCGAAGGTGAGCGCGAGGGCGGCGGCCACGGAGCAAAGGTGCCTGGGTCGGGGAACAGGCATGCTGCTCTCTCCTCTGAAGGTGGGGCGGGGCGGGGGGGAGCGCGCGACGGCGCGCGGAATCTGAACAGAGCCGCTTTCAGAGTGAACTTACTGAAAAGTAAGGAAGGGATGCCCCGCTCCACAAGACCGCGTACACGACAAAATTGAGCCCGGTGCGGGAGGGCGGCGGAACCGGGCGGGAAGGGGCACGCGGGTGGCGGGCAGGTTCAGCGGGCCGACGGGCCGCTACGGCGGCAAGTCCGCCGCGCAGCGCAAGGCCGAACGGCGCCACCGCTTCCTGGACGCCGCGCTCCGGCTGTTCGGCGACACCCCCGGCTACCGCGCCACCACCGTCGCGGCCCTCTGTGAGGCCGCCGGCCTGTCCACCCGCCAGTTCTACGAGGAGTTCCGCACCCTGGAGGACGTCCTCGCCGCGCTCCACCTCCAGGTCAACGCCTGGGCGGAGGAAGCCGTCCGGGCCGCGGCGGCCCAGGCGACCGGCCTGCCGCTCGCCGAACGCGCCACCGCCCTCTTCCGCGCCTACGCCTCGAACGTCACCGCCGACCCGCGCCGCATCCGCATCACCTTCGTCGAGATCATCGGCGTGAGCCCGCGCCTGGAGGAACAGCGACTCGCCCGCCGCGCCCGCTGGATCGACCTCATCCGCGACGAGGCGGAATCGGCCGCCGCACGCGGCGAGGCGGCGACCCGCGACTACCGGATCGCCGCCACGGCGTTCATCGGCAGCGTCAACGGACTCCTCCACGATTTCAGCGCCGGCCGGGTGGACGCGACGCTGGACGAGGTCGTCGACGAACTGGTCCGCCAGCTCCTGTCCATACTCCGGCCGCCCCACTGGCCCCCCGGCGACCGGGGGACCTGAGCGGGGCGGGCCCCGGGGTGCCCCGGCTACTCGTCCCAGGCCTGGATCATGGTCTGCCGGACGATCTTCCCGTCCCGCAGCGACATCATCGACTCCGCCAGGACGCGGACGCCGTCGGGATAGGCGCAGGACTCCGTGTAGGCGGCCTGGTCGCCCTGGACGACGCAGTTCTCGAGCCGGTGCGTCATGTCGCGGCTGTAGACGTCGTCGAGCATCTCGGCGATCTCGTCACGGCCGTGCAGGACCTTGGGACTGCTGGGCTGGGCGTACCGGTCCACGATGTGGATCTCCGCGTCGTCCGCGTAGAGCGACAGAAGGGCCGCCGCCGTCTCTTCCTCGATGCCCCGGCGCAGCGCTTCGGTGTCGAAGCCGGGGCTTGTGCTGGTGCCCATGACGACCTCCTTCGAAGGTCGCGGCCCGACCGGGAGCGGGCCGCTGAGGGCCTCTCCTTCGAGCGTCCTCCGCCGGGACGGCTCCGGCAAGCGCTGCCGGCGCATCCCGGCACCGATGCTCCCGACGGGTGAGGACGGTCGCCCGGCCGTGTCCGCCTCCGGTCCGTCCGCGTTGCCGAAGGCATGATCCCAACACGACGCATCGCCTCCGCCGTCGGTCTCGCCGCGGCCCTCACCGCCCTCGTCGCGCCGACGGCGAGTGCCGCCGGCCCGGGTTCGGCGGGAGCCGGAGCGCTCGCCCCGGCCCTCCAGTCGCTCGCCGTCGACGGCCTGTCCGACGGGGGCAAGGACGCCCGGACGACACCCCCCGTCCCGTTGCACGGGCCCGACACCCGTGACCAGATGCGGCAGACCGTCGGTCTGCTGTCCCCGGTGATCGGCGCACTCGCCCCGAGGTGACGTCCGCGGCCGGCGGAATCCAGGGAGGGCCGCCCGCACCGGGCGGCCCTCACTCGTGCGCGGGCTCAGCCGCCGGTCGCCAGGAACTGCGTCGCCGCCAGCTCCGCGTACAGCGGGTCGGCGGTCACCAGCTCCCGGTGCGTGCCGACCGCGCGGACCCGGCCCGCGTCCATCACGACGATCCGGTCGGCCGCCGTCACGGTGGACAGCCGGTGGGCGACGACCAGTACCGTCGTCGTCCGCGCCACGTCGGCCACCGTGTCCCGCAACGCCGCCTCGTTGACCGCGTCCAGCTGCGAGGTGGCCTCGTCGAGCAGCAGCAACCGGGGGCGGCGCAGCAGGGCCCGGGCGATGGCGACACGCTGGCGCTCTCCGCCGGACAGCTTGGTGCCCCGGTGCCCCACCAGCGTGTCGAGGCCGCCCGGCAGCCTGGCCACCAGGTCGTCGAGGCGGGTCGTCTTCACCACGGCGGCGAGCGTCCCGTCGTCCGCCTCCGGGTTGCCCAGCAGCAGGTTGTCGCGCAGCGAGCCGGACAGCACCGGCGCGTCCTGCTCCACGTATCCGATCGCGGCGCGCAGCGAGGGCAGTTCCCACTGCGCGAGGGTGCGGCCGTCCAGTGTGATCTCACCCGACTCGGGGTCGTAGAACCGCTCGACGAGGGAGAAGACCGTCGTCTTGCCCGCGCCGGACGGACCGACGAACGCCGTCATCCCCCGCGCGGGCACGGTGAACGTCACCCCGTGGTGGACGTACGGCAGGTCGTCGGCGTACCGGAAGCGGACGTCGCGGAAGGCGAGGGCGGCGGGGCGTTCGGCCGGCGAGGGCAGTGGGACGGACCGCACCGGAGGCTCGGCGGGCAGGCGCAGGGCCTCCTGGATGCGGACCAGGGCGGCCGCGCCCGTCT
Organism: Streptomyces sp. 63XJN7_1_ISO-PGPR-S23-121; assembly: GCF_056173025.1. Classification (NCBI taxonomy): domain Bacteria; kingdom Bacillati; phylum Actinomycetota; class Actinomycetes; order Kitasatosporales; family Streptomycetaceae; genus Streptomyces; species Streptomyces sp. 63XJN7_1_ISO-PGPR-S23-121. The sequence goes on from NZ_CM149653.1 coordinate 3,301,375, forward strand.
GGTACTGCGCGACCGCGCCGATCACCTCCTGGAGGGGCGATATCAGGAAGAACACGTACAGCAGGAACGCCACCAGCGTGCCCACGTCGACGGCCCCGGTCGCCACCCGCGCACCGCCCACCGCGAGCACCGTGATGAACGCGATCTGGATGGCCAGCCCCGCCGTGTTGCCCGCCGCCGCCGACCACTTGGCGGCCCGCACGCTCTGCCGCCAGGACTCCTCGGCCGCCTCGTGCAGCACCCGCTCCTCCCGGTGCTCGGCACCCGACGCCTTCACCGTGCGCAGGGCGCCCAGCACCCGTTCCAGCGCGGCCCCCATCACGCCGACCGCCTTCTGGGCCTCCTTGCTCGCCCGGTTGATGCGCGGCGCGATCAGCCCGATCACCGCCCCCGCACCCGCGATCACCGCCAGGGTGACGCCGAGCAGCACGGGATCGACCAGTCCCATCATCACGACCGTCGCCACGAGCGTGAGCCCGCCCGTGCCCAGGCCGACCAGCGAGTCGGAGGTGACCGTCCGCAGCAGCGTCGTGTCCGAGGTGACGCGCGCCATCAGGTCGCCCGGCTCGGTGCGGTCCACGGCCGGGATGCGCAGCCGCAGCAGGTACGACGCAAGCGACCGCCGCGCGCCGAGGACCACCGACTCGGCGGTGCGCCGCAGCACGTACGAACCCAGAGCGCCCACCACCGCGTTGGCGACCACCAGGCCGGACATGGCCAGCAGTGCGCCGGTGATGGCCCGGTCGTGCGACAGGTCGTCGATCAGGCCCCGGGCCACGAGCGGCAGCAGCAGCCCCGTCACGCCGGTGAGCAGGGAGAGCAGGGCGCCCCCGAGGAGAGCCCACCGGTGCGGCCGCACGTACCCCAGGAGCAGGCGCCAGGCGGGCGGGCCGGGCTCCGTCTCGGCGATGCTCAACGGCTCTCCTTCGGCAGACGGCGGACGCCCCAGGCTACGTCGGCGCCGCACGGCGCGGCTCGCGGTTTCACCGCCTCCGTACGGCCGCGAACCCAGCATGACCGCCCCGTCACGGGATCTTGCCGATCGGTTGCGCGTAGGGTCGGGGGAGAACGACGAGTGGCCGAAGAAGGAGTCAGAGCCATGGCGCAGGAAGTACGCGGCGTGATCGCACCGGGCAAGGACGAGCCGGTACGGATCGAGACGATCGTGGTGCCCGATCCGGGACCCGGCGAGGCCGTGGTCAAGATCCAGGCCTGCGGCGTGTGCCACACCGACCTGCACTACAAGCAGGGCGGCATCAGCGACGACTTCCCCTTCCTGCTCGGCCACGAGGCCGCGGGCGTGGTGGAGTCGGTCGGCGCCGGGGTCACGGACGTGGCTCCCGGCGACTTCGTCATCCTCAACTGGCGTGCGGTGTGCGGCAAGTGCCGGGCCTGTCTGCGCGGGCGCCCCTGGTACTGCTTCGACACCCACAACGCGGAGCAGAAGATGACCCTGGCCTCGACCGGCCAGGAACTCTCCCCGGCGCTCGGCATCGGCGCCTTCGCCGAGAAGACGCTGGTCGCCGCCGGACAGTGCACCAAGGTCGACCCGGCCGTCTCCGCCGAGGTGGCCGGACTGCTGGGCTGCGGCGTCATGGCCGGCATCGGCGCCGCCATCAACACCGGCGACGTCGGCCGCGGCGACACCGTCGCCGTCATCGGCTGCGGCGGCGTCGGCGACGCGGCGATCGCCGGCTCGCACCTGGCCGGCGCGTCGAAGATCATCGCCGTCGACATCGACGACCGCAAACTGGAGACCGCCCGGAGCATGGGCGCCACCCACACCGTCAACTCCCGCGAGGGCGACCCCGTCGAGGCGATCCGCGAGCTGACCGGCGGCTTCGGCGCCGACGTCGTCATCGAGGCGGTCGGCCGCCCGGAGACCTACCGGCAGGCCTTCTACGCCCGCGACCTCGCCGGCACCGTCGTCCTCGTCGGCGTGCCGACCCCCGAGATGAAGCTGGAACTGCCGCTGCTCGACGTCTTCGGGCGCGGCGGCTCGCTGAAGTCGTCCTGGTACGGCGACTGCCTGCCCTCCCGCGACTTCCCGATGCTCATCGACCTTCACCTCCAGGGCCGTCTGGACCTCGGCGCGTTCGTCACCGAGACCATCCGGCTCGACGAGGTCGAGAAGGCCTTCGAGCGGATGCACGCCGGTGACGTGCTGCGTTCCGTGGTGGTGCTGTGATGACCGCCCGCATCGAACGCCTCGTCACCTCCGGCACGTTCAGCCTCGACGGCGGCACCTGGGACGTCGACAACAACGTCTGGCTGGTCGGCGACGACCACGAGGTCGTCGTCATCGACGCCGCCCACGACGCCGACGCCATCGCCGAGGCCGTCGGGGACCGGCGCCTGACCGCCATCGTGTGCACCCACGCCCACAACGACCACGTGAACGCCGCCCCGGCCCTCGCCGAGCGCACCGGTGCCACCATCTGGCTGCACCGTGACGACATGCCGCTGTGGCAGCAGACCCACCCCGACCGGGAGCCGGACGCCTGGCTGACCGACGGTCAGGTCATCGAGGCCGCCGGCGCCGACCTGACGGTCCTGCACACCCCCGGGCACGCCCCCGGCGCCGTCTGCCTGTACGAGCCGGGCCTCGGCGTCGTCTTCACCGGCGACACGCTCTTCCGGGGCGGTCCCGGCGCCACCGGCCGCTCCTACTCCCACTTCCCGACGATCATCGACTCGATCCGCGACCGGCTCCTCGCGCTGCCGCCCGGGACGGAGGTCCGCACGGGCCACGGCGACTCGACCACGATCGGCGACGAGGCCCCGCACCTCCAGGAGTGGATCGCACGCGGCCACTGACACCGGACCTCGCGGCACTCGGCGCCAAGCTGGGAGACACGCGGAAAAGGTGACAGAAGATGTCCGGCTTCCCGGGCAGTCTCGATCACGACAGTTCGTGGCGAGAGGAAACGGGAGCCGGACATGGCAAAGTCACTCGAGGGCAGGGTCGCACTGGTCGCCGGAGCGACCCGCGGCGCCGGACGCGGCATCGCCGTGGAACTCGGCGCGGCCGGCGCCACGGTCTACGTCACCGGCCGCACCACCCGTGCCCGGCGCTCGGAGTACGACCGCCCGGAGACCGTCGAGGACACCGCCGACCTGGTCACCGCGGCCGGCGGTCACGGCATCGCCGTCCCCACCGACCACCTCGTACCGGCGGAGGTCGCCGCGCTGGTCGACCGCATCGCCCGCGAACAGGCCCGCCTCGACGTCCTGGTCAACGACATCTGGGGCGGCGAGACCCTCTTCGAGTGGGACAGCCCCGTCTGGGAGCACGACCTCGACAAGGGCCTGAGGCTCCTGCGGCTCGCCGTGGAGACCCACGCGATCACCAGCCACCACGCCCTGCCCCTGCTGCTGCGCAGCCCCGGCGGACTCGTCGTCGAGGTCACCGACGGCACCGCCGACTACAACCGCGACCACTACCGGGTCTCCTTCTTCTACGACCTCGCCAAGTCCTCGGTGCTGCGCATGGCCTTCGCCCTCGGCCACGAACTCGGGCCGCGCGGCGCCACCGCCGTCGCGCTGACGCCGGGCTGGCTGCGCTCGGAGATCATGCTCGACCACTTCGGCGTACGGGAGGAGAACTGGCGCGAAGCCCTCGACCGCGTCCCCCACTTCGCCATCTCCGAGACCCCGCGCTACGTCGGCCGCGCCGTGGCCGCGCTGGCCGCCGACCCGGGCGTGGCACGCTTCAACGGCCACTCCCTGTCCAGCGGCGGACTCGCACGGGAGTACGGTTTCACCGACCTCGACGGCAGCCGCCCCGACGCCTGGCGCTACCTCGTCGAGGTCCAGGACGCGGACAAGCCGGCGGATGTGACCGGTTACCGCTGACCGCCCGGCGCCCACGCACTACCGTCGGCGCCATGACCGACACCATGCGCTTCGAGGGACACGGCATTCTCGTCACCGGCGCCGCGCGCGGCATCGGCGCCGCCACCGCCGCGCGGCTCGCCGAGGAGGGGGCCGGGGTACTGGTGACCGACGTGGACCGGGCCGAGGCGGAGCGGACCGCGGCGGCACTGCGCGAGCGGAAGCTCAGCGCCGAGGCGTTCCCCTGCGACGTCGCGGACCGGGCGTCCGTCGAGGCGGCGGTCGCCCGGGCCGTGGACGCCTTCGGCTCCCTCGACGTGCTGGTCAACAACGCCTATGCCTGCGCGCCCGACGCCCCGCTCTTCGAGGACGAGCCGGACGAGGTGTGGGCGCGCGACCTCGACATCACCCTCACCGGCGCCTACCGCTGCTGCCGCGCCGCGCTGCCCCACCTGGCCGCCTCCGGGCGCGGCGCCGTCGTGAGCATCGGCTCGGTCAACGGCACCCGGGACTTCGGCAACCACGCCTACAGTGCCGCCAAGGCGGGCCTGGCCTCCCTGACCCGCACCCTCGCCGGACACGCCGCTGCGCGGGGGGTCCGCGTCAACCTGGTGGCGCCGGGCACCGTGCGCACCACGGCCTGGGAGGGCCGGGACGACGAGCTGGCGGCATTGCGGGGGCTGTATCCGCTGGGGCGGGTGGGGGAGCCCGGCGACATCGCGGCGGCCGTCGCCTTCCTCGCCTCGCGCGACGCGTCCTGGATCACGGGGACCACCCTGACCGTCGACGGCGGTCTGACCGCGGTCGACACCGGGTTCCGGCAGGCCCTGCTCGAGCGGGGCGGCACGGGCTGACAGGAACCCCGGCGGCGGGCCGTCCGGTGGCGTTTGTCACTGTTTCGTCGCGATGCCTCGCGGAGGGCAACCGAAGCCGCCGCCGGGTTGTCTAGCAGGCGGGGATCGCACCACGGGCGACCTTCCGTCCATTCCACCGTTCCGACGTGAAAGGCTGACCGGCCATGGGGGACATACGCAGACGGGGCGCCGTCGCACTCGGGCTCACCGCACTGGTGGCACCGCTCACGCTTGCGCTCGGCGCCGCACCGGCGCAGGCCGCGAGCTGCAGCACGCAGACGGGCCCGTACCAGAAGAAGGTCGAGAAGTTCCTCGGCCGCCCGGTCGACGGCAAGCAGTCCGCCGCCGACTGCAAGGCGATCCGGGCCTTCCAGACCAAGCACGGCATCACGCCGAACATCGGCTACGCGGGCCCTGTCACCTGGGGGGTGATGGACCTGATGCAGAAGCAGAAGGCCGTCGGCAAGAACCCGAACAAGTCGGGCAAATGTCCCGTCAACAAGGGGCGCATCGCCTGCGTGGACCTGACCCTCCAGCTGAGCTGGATCCAGGACGGCAGGAAGCTCGTCTACGGTCCGGTGCCGGTCCGTACGGGCCGCAACGGCTACGAGACCCGCACCGGCCTGAAGAAGGTCTACTGGCGGCACATCAACCACGTCTCCACGATCTACGACGTGCCGATGCCCTACAGCCAGTTCTTCGACGGCGGCCAGGCCTTCCACTCGGTCGGCGTCAGCATGTGGAACCCGCCGGGGTCCCACGGCTGCGTCAACATGACGAAGACCGACGCCAAGAAGTACTGGTCGCTCCTGAAGAACGGCGACGACGTCTACGTGTACGGGCGCAAGCCGGGCACCTGACAGGCGCAGGCGCCCGGCGGGCACGGACCCGTCACGCCTGCGGCGCGTCGCCGAAGTCGGGGATCTCCAGCCTGACCCCGCCCTGCCGTGCGGACTCGTGCGCGACGACGCCCGGCAGGGTGTAGCGGGCCGCGACCCAGGCGTTCACGGACGGCAGGGTGCGGGTGCCGACCGCGGTCACGAAGTCGTCCGCCAGGAAGTGGTGGCTGCCCTCGTGCCCGTTGCGCAGCCGGTCGAAGGACCGCGGCAGGCGCGACCGGTCGTGCACCGGTGCCGAACCGGAGGTGAAGGCGGACCGCAGCTCGGGCGCGACGTGCTCGAGGGACGGGTCGTCGGGTGCCGTGACCGGCCTGGGCTCGAGCAGCTCACTGATGTCCCGCACCCCGTTCTTGTCCTGCCAGAGCGCCACCGTGGCGAGCTGCTCCATGCTCGCCTCGGTGCCGAAGAAGCGGAAACGGGACTCGCGGATGTACGAGGGGTAGCCGACCCGCCGGAACTCGTTCGTGCGGAACGACCCGCCGCCGGCCACCTCGAACAGCGCGGTGGCGTTGGAGAAGTCGTTGTCGAACCGGCTGACCGACCGGTCGAAGACGCCGTCCCCGCGCTCGTCCACCACGCCGATCGCCGAGACGCTCACCGCGTGCGTCCGCCAGGCGCCCAGCACCCCGCCCACCGAGTGCGTCGGGTAGAGCATCGGTGGATAGCTGGCGGTGGACTTCCACTCCTCGCCCCCGCTGTACCGGTACGCCTCGTAGAACCCCAGGTCCATGTCGTGGACGTAGTCGCCCTCGGCGTAGAAGAGCCGCCCGAAGGCGCCCTCGGCGATCCGGTCGCGGGCGTGCACGGTGGCCGGGTGGTAGTGGCTGGTCTCGCCCATCATGTAGGTCAGTCCGGTCGCCTCGACCGCGCCGATGATCTCCGCGATCTCCTCGGCGGTGATCGCCATGGGGACCGCCGAGTACACGTGCTTGCCCGCGGCCAGCGCCCGGAGCACCAGCGGGCCGTGGGTCCAGCGCTGCGTGAAGACCGCGACGGCGTCGACCGCCCGCGACTCCAGCATCGCCTCGTAGGTGGGGTACGTGCCGGTGAGGCCCTCGGCGGCGGCGAGCCGCTCCGCCCGTTCCGGCACCAGGTCGGTGACGTACACGTCGCGCACGCCGGGATGGGCCAGGAACAGCCTGGCGAACTGGCCGGAGAACTGACCGGCACCGACGATGCCGAGGGAGAACGTCATGGAGGGCGTGCCCTTCGCTGGTCGAGGTCGGGCCGGCCTGCCGGGAGTCCTTCGTGGCGCCGGCCGGCCGGACGGTGACGGCCGTCACGTCGATGCCGTACCCACCCGAGGCGCACCGGCACTCCTTCGCGGCCGATCAACGGCGTGATCCGCGGGACACCCCGTGAAGGCGGGCCGTGTGCGCCAGGACACAGCCGCCGTGCACGAACTCGCCCGTAGGTCTTGACAGATGGGAAGATCGACGTGACCAGTAACACGGTCCGATATGTCCGATTGGCTCGCGATTACTCACATCGCCTTCACGCCCGGCGCCGTATGCTTCACAGCATGTCCACCACTGTTGAACCTTCTTCCGAGCGATCGGCGGCCGAGGTCAACGAGGAGATCCGGGCCCTGTGGCTCCGGTCGGGCGGGACACTGAGCGTCGAGCAGCGCGAGGAGTACCAGCGGCTCGTCCTGGAGTGGGCCGCCGCGGCCCCCGAGCCGGTGAAGGCCGCCTGACCCTCCGAAGCTCCTCGGCCCGGCGCCGCACAGCCCCGGCCTCCGGCACCCCTCGACGGGGTGCCCTTCTCGTACCGGCCCCCGGCCGTCCGTCACGGCGCCGCCGGCTCCGTCCGGCGGCGCCCGCCGCGCCTCAGCCCCACGTGGCCGAGTAGTACCGCCGGTACGCCTTGCGGTCTCGTTCCGTGCGCAGCCACCGTGTCGCCGTCAGCGCGATCAGGCTGCCCGCGATCACCAGCAGACCGGGACCGACGTTGCGGCGGTCCGTGAGCCGGGACACGAGCGTGGAGCCGCCGGTTCCCGTCACCGGCGCCGGCCCCCCCGGTGCCGCCGCGCCCGGAGAGGCGGCACCGGAGGCCGGAGGCGCGGGCGCGGCCCGCCGCCCGGACCCGTCCGGCGACGAGACGATCAGCCGCATGCCGAGCGACGTCAGCGCCTCCGTCACCGGCTGGAAGAACGTCGTACCGCCCTTGGCGCAGTCGCCGCTGCCTCCGGACGTCACGCCGAGCGCGATCCCCTCGGAGAACATCGGGCCCCCGCTGTCCCCGGGTTCGGCGCACACGTCCGTCTGGATGAGGCCGGAGACCGTGCCCTCCGGGTAGTTGACCGTGGCGTCGAGCGCGGTCACCCGGCCGTCGCGCAGGCCGCTGGTACTGCCGCTGCGGAACACCCGCTGCCCGACGGCCGCTTCGCCCGTGCCCGTGATGCGGACGCCTTTGCCGCCGCCGACCGCCACCACGGCGGAGCCGTTCCCCGCCCCGCCGTTCGCGTACGCCACCAGGGAGAAGTCGTCCCCCGGGAAGCTTCTGGCGACGGTCCTCCCGAGCTGCCGGCCGCCCCCGTCGTCCCCGAACCAGACCGACCCCGTCGGACCGCAGTGACCGGCGGTGAGGAGGAAGTCCCCGCGGCCGTCGGTCACGTTGAAGCCCGCCGAACAGCGGCCGGCCGTCGACAGGATCGGCCGCCCCCCGTACAGGCGCGTCGTGAACGCGCCCTTGGTGCGTTCCATGCGGACGAAGCCGCCGATGCCTTCCGCGACCCGCGTCAGCCGTGCCCATTCGGCCGCCGGGACGGTGCTGTCACCCCGGACCACCACCTCGTTCGACCGGTAGTCGAGGGCCCACGCCGTCCCCGCCACCCGGGGCGCCGAACGCAGCGCGGACGTCGCCGACTTCAGCTCCGCCATGCTGTGCGGGACGACCTCCGCCGCGGCGCCCGCACGCCGCACCTCGCCGGCCGCCTCGTCGTCGGTGACCGCGACGACCGGCCGCCCGTCGGGGCCGATCCAGTGACCCGCGGTGCGCGAGGCGCCGAGGCGTGCCACCAGTGCGCTGCCGGTGCCGGACGCCGGCAGTGCCAGTGTGCGGGAGGCGGCGGGGGCGTCGGGCGGTTCGCTCGCCACGGCCCGGGTGACCATCGTGCCGCCCACCAGAAGCCCGCCGACGGCGGCCAGCCGTGCCACTCGCCGGACGATGTGTCGTCGTGCGTGCCTCATGCGTGCGCTCCCGGAGCCGGATGCGCGGCGTCACCACCGCGGGGGCCTGCGGACGTCGAGCGCCCTCCCTCCATACGGGCCCGGGCACGGCCGTGTTCACCGGGCCGGCGGCGCCGTACGGCCCGTGGCGGGCGGGCCGTTCCCGGCCAGCCGCAGCCAACTGCCCTCGTCGCCCCACACGGAGGCCGCGTCGAGATAGGGCCGCAACAGTCCGGTGAGCACGGCGTCACCGCCACCGCCCAGCGTGTCGGAGGCGATCGTGCGGGCGATCCCGGCCAGGAAGTCGGCGAGCTGGACCCGTGCGTCGTGGCGCGCGTGGACCAGCCGCAGCCCGTCGAGGCGGACGCCGCCGAGCCGGGCCCGCTCCTCGATCCAGGCGACGGCCTCGGGCGTCAGGGTGTTCTGCCGGTCGTGCACCAGGCGGACCGGACGTCCGGGTGCGCTCCAGTGCGCGGCGGTGGCGACGACGGCGGGCAGCAGCGGGTCCAGGACCGGGACCGGCGCGGGTCCGGCCGTGAGGCGGGCCCGGTAGGCGTCCGCGCGGTGCCGGGCCGCCGCGAGCCGTTCCAGGGTCGCGGCCGGGCCGGCCGGCGGCCGTGCCCCGCGCAGCACGTCCACGGCGCGGAAGAAGGTGTCGACGGGCGCCGCCCGCTCCTCGCCGCCCGTGCCGTTCCCGTTGCCGCGCACCCACAGGAGCCGGTTGGCCGACGTCAGGAACTCCCGCCAGTCCTCCTCGCCGAAGACCGGCCGTCCCGCCCGGAACAGCGGGAGGGCACCGGCCGGATCACCGAGCAGCACGGCGGCGGTCCGGTCCACCACGAAGAACGCCTTCTCGGTGAGGTGCACGTGCGCGTGCCCGTGGATAGGACCCGACGGGCCGAGCAGCCACTCCAGCACCGGCCGGTGCTTCTCGCGCAGCAGGTGGTTCGCCTTGTACTCCTCCGCCGGCGACCGGATCCGGTCCCGCACCGTCAGCACGGCCTCGGCGGCCGAGGCCACGGGCAGGCACACACCGGCGTGCGCGAACACGTCGGTGTTCCCGCCGGTGAGGTTCTCGCCGTCCGACCCCGACTCGTCGCACGCGACCTCCAGGAACGCCCCGGCCGGCGTCCCCGGCATCCCGTCGCCCCGTTTCCCGGTCACACCACGGCCACCTATCTTGAGCCCCATGACCAGGATCCCGCAGGACCCGCCCGGTGAACCCGACCCGCTGCAGGAGCTCACCCTCGACCGGCTGCGCCGCCGCACGAGCATGAAGTGGCGCACCCACCCCGCGGACGTGCTGCCGCTGTGGGTGGCCGAGATGGACGTGCCGCTCGCCGGTCCCGTCGTGCGGGCGGTCACCGACGCCATGGAACTCGGCGACACCGGTTATCCCAGCGGCACCGCCTACGCGGAGGCGCTGGCCGCCTTCGCGGGCGAACGCTGGGGCTGGGACGGCCTCGCCGTGGAACGCACCGCGATCGTGCCCGACGTGATGCTGGGCGTCGTCGAGATGCTCAAGCTGGTCACCGGCCCCGGTGACCCGGTGATCGTCAATCCGCCGGTGTACCCGCCGTTCTTCCAGTTCGTGACGCACCTGGACCGGCGTGTGGTCGAGGCGCCGCTCGGCGCGGACCTGCGCATCGATCAGGCGGCGCTGGAGGACGCCTTCCGGCGGGCGGTCGCCGGCGGCGGGCGGGCCGCCTACCTGTTGTGCAGCCCGCACAACCCGACCGGCACCGTGCACACCGCCGAGGAACTGGCCGCCGTCGCGGCCCTCGCCGAGCGGTACGGCGTGCGGGTCGTGGCCGACGAGATCCACGCGCCCGTCGTCGCCGGCGGCGTGCGGTTCGTGCCGTACCTGAGTGTCCCCGGAGCCGGCCGCGGCCTGTCGCTGATGTCGGCGTCCAAGGGCTGGAACCTGCCCGGGCTCAAGGCGGCGCTCGCCCTCGCCGGGCCCGGTGCCGCGGGCGACCTGGCCCGGATGCCCGAGGAGGTCGGGCACGGCCCGAGCCACGTCGGCGTCATCGCCCACACCGCCGCCCTGCGCCACGGCACCGCCTGGCTCGACGCCGTGCTGGCCGGGCTCGACAGGAACCGCCGGCTGCTCACCGACCTGCTGGCCGCGCACCTGCCCGGTGTCGTCCACCGCCCCGGGGAGGCGACCTACCTCGCCTGGCTCGACTGCCGCGCGCTCGGCCTGGGCGACGACCCGGCCGAGGTCTTCCTCCGGCGCGGCCGGGTGGCGCTCAGCCCGGGCCCGGACTTCGGCACCGGCGGCGCCGGACACGTCCGGCTCAACCTCGCCGCCTCGCCGGAGGTGATCACGGAGGCGGTACGGAGGATGGCGTCGGCCCTGGTGTGAACGGGCGGCGCGCGTACTTGCCGGGTACGGGCGACGCACGCGGGGGAGCGGCCCTAGACTTCCGGACCATGGACGACGAGGCGTCACTGGACCGGCTCGGTGCCGGCAAGTATCTGTTGGTCACCAGCTACCGCAAGAACGGCACCCCGGTCGCCACTCCGGTGTGGGTCGTGCGGGACGGTGACGCGCTCGGCGTGTGGACGGCCGCCGACTCCTGGAAGGTCAAGCGGGTGCGCAGGCGTGCCGACGTCCTGGTCGGCCCGTGCGACGTGCGGGGCACCCCGACCGGCGACCAGATCCCCGCGACCGCCGAGATCGGCGACGCGGCCACGGCCGGCCGCTACCGCGGGCTCATCGCCCGCAAGTACGGCATCGTCGGACGGCTCACCCTCTTCGGGAGCCGGCTGCGCCGGGGACTGGACGGCACCGTGGGGATCACGATCACGCTCACGCCGTGAGGGCCCGGCTCAGGTCCAGGCGCGGTACGGCTCGTCGACCAACTGGAAGACCGGTTCACCCCGTACCGGGTCCTTGGCCGTGGACAGCCGGACCCGGTCCCCGCTGTGAATGCCGATGAGCGGACCCGTGACCCGGCCGCGCAGCACGAAGCCCTCGGTCATCTCGATCAGGGACACGTTGCGCGCGGCGGGGGTGTTGCGGTGCACGACCGTGGCGTGCCGTACCGTCCCGGTGCCCTCGCTGCGCTCCGTCCGCAGGTCGCTGCCGCGGCAGACCGGACACAGCAGCCGGTGGTACATCGAGGTGCCGCACCAGGTGCAGCGCTGGTAGTAGATGGCCTCGGTCTCCGGGGCCCGGTGGTCGAGCACGCCCGTCGGGGAGCCGGCTGCCTGCTGAACGACGCTTCCTGAGGGGTGGTACACGCTGGTCAACTCCCTGCACTCGGGCCGGAATCCCGCGTGCCGGTCGCCGGGCACGCGTGTGCGCGGCAGACCGTGCCACCGTGCACGCCGCCAGAGTATGGCACTGAGTGCCACGCGTAAAGGTGCCGCGTGCCGCGGAATCTGCGGCCCGGCTGGCGGAGATGGGCTCATTGACCGAAGAAATATGGCACTGAGTGCAGTCTCTGACGGCGGGGGAGCGCCCCGCCATCGCGTCCGGGGCCTCGCATACGATCACGTGCGGCCGTCCCGAGGAGTCCCGCATGCCGTCCGCCCGCCCCCGCATCCTCTACGTCACCGACCTCGCCTACCAGGCCCGGGGGCGGCGCTACTGCGACGAGGACATCCTCCTCACCTCCCGGCTGCGCGAAGACTTCGGCCTGGCCCTGTGCGACCCGCGCGACGCGGCCGCGTTGCTGGACGGCTTCGACGCGGTCGTCGTCCGCAACAGCGGGCCGGTGCTGGGCCACCGGGCCGAGTACGACGCCTTCCGCGAGCGGGCGGCCGCTTGCGGTGCCCGCGTCTACAACCAGCTCACCGGCCGGGCGGACATGGCCGGCAAGCAGTACCTGCTCGACCTGACGGCCGCCGGGTACCCCGTCATCCCGACCGTCGACCGGACCGGGCACCTGGACCGGCTGCCCCCGGCCGAGGAGTACGTCGTGAAGCCGAAGCTGGGCGCCGACTCCCTCGGCCTGCGGTTCGTCCCGGCGGACCGGGTCCGGGAGGCGGTGCGCGCCGGAGCCGGTGACGTCCTCGTCCAGCCGCGCGTCGACTTCGCCTACGAGGTGTCCTTCTACTTTGTCGACCACGACTTCCAGTACGCCCTGTACGCGCCGCACCCCGACCGGCGCTGGCAGCTGGAACCCTACGCGGCCACCCCGCAGGACCTCGAGTTCGCACGGCGGTTCATCGAGTGGAACGGCATCGAGCACGGCATCCAGCGCGTCGACGCCTGCCGCGCTCCCGGCGGCGAGCTGCTGCTCGTCGAACTGGAGGACCTCAACCCGTACTTGTCGCTGGACGCCCTCGACGAGCCGCGCAGGGACGCCTTCGTCGCCGCCATGAAGGCCGCGCTGCGCCGCCTTCTCGACGCCTGACGGAACCGGTCGGCCCGGTCCGCCTAGCATGGCGGGCATGGACGTGTTTCTCGACCGGCTCGACCCGGACATGTGCGTGGTCACGGCGGTGGCGGACGGGGAGGAGGCGGGCTGTCTGGTCGGCTTCGCCTCCCAGTGCTCGATGGAACCCGTGCGGTTCGTCGTGTGGCTGTCCGAGGTCAACAGGACGTTCCGGGTGGCCCGGTCCGCCGCGTACCTGGCCGTCCACCTGCTCGCCCGGGAACAGCACGCACTGGCCGAGGTGTTCGGCGGGCGGACCGGCGACGACGTGGACAAGTTCCGGCACGTCCGCCGGCGTACCGGGTACGCGGGGGCGGTCGTGCTGGAGGACGCCGAGGCGTGGTTCGTCGGCCGGGTCCTGGAGCGGATCACCGGGGGTGACCACGTCGGTTTCGTTCTCGAACCGGTCGAGTGGGGCGGTCGCGAAGCGTCCGGCCGGCCGCTGCTGCGGCTCGGCGACGCGCGCACCATCGAGCCCGGCCACCCGGTGGACTGACCCGCGCCGCCTACGGCTGCTCCACCGGGCCGTCCGGCACCTGTATGTCGAGGACGCACACGTCGTCCCGCAGTCCGTCCTCCGTCAGCAGCGCGGCCAGCAGCGGCTCCAGCGTGCCCGCCCGGTCGGCGTGGTGGGCCGCGGCGGCACTCGCGAGCCGCTCAAGACCCCGGTCGATGCCGTCGGAGGGCCGCTCCACCAGGCCGTCCGTGTACAGCAGGAGGCGGTCGCCCGGCTCCAGGAGGCACTCCGCCTCCGCGAAGACGGGGGCGTGGCTCGCGCCGAGCAGGATGCCCTTCGGCCGGTCGAGGTAGCGGGCCTTCCCGGCGCGCAGCAGCAGCGGCGGCAGATGGCCGGCCTGCGCCCACAGCAGCCGTCGCCGCCCGGGCGAGTAACGGGCCAGGACCATGCTCGCGGTGCCGTGGGCGCCACGGGAGTGCAGCAGCAGCGCGTTGAGGCGGGCCAGTGCCCCGGTCAGTGAGGAACCGGTGACGACCATGCCCTTGGCGGTGAAGCGCAGCTGGGCCATCGTGGCGACGGCGTCCACCCCGTGACCGGCGACGTCACCGACCACGAACAGGGCGTCCCCGTCGGGCAGTTCTATGGCGCTGAACCAGTCGCCGCCGACCTGCACGCCCGCCTGCGCGGGCAGATAGGCGACCTCCACACGCAGCCCGGCCGGCCGCAACGGACGCCGGGGCAGGGGCAGCAGCGCGTCCTGCAGCCGGGCCGCCAGCGTCCGCTCGGCCAGCAGCACGCCCTGCTGGGTCAGCATCGCCCGCTCGCTCTCGACCAGCGCCAGCTCCGCGAGGCGCCGCGCGGTCAGGTCCTGGACGAAGCCGTGCACCTCGACGGGCGTGCCGCCGTCGTCCGTCACCGCCTCGGCGACGATCCGCAGGTGCCGGACGCCGGCCGGTGTCCTGGTCCGGAAGGGGAGATCGCACGGCCGTCCCTCGCGCGTCAGCGCGCGCACGGCCCGGGTCAGCGCGGGCACGTCGTCCGGCAGCGCGAGGCCGGGCAGGCCGGTGAGGGCGACCGGGCCGCGTTTGGGGTCGCGGCCGAAGATGGCGAAGACCTGCTCGGACCAGGCGGCCTCGCCGGCGACCAGGTCCCAGTTCGCCCAGCCGAGGTCGCCCAGCCGCTGGAGATCGGCCAGTCGCTGCTCCTGCCGGTCGGAGGCGTCGTGCCGGACCCAGGACAGTACGAGCCCGTCGCCCAGCGGAGCCGCCCACACCGAGTACGTGGCCGCTTCCGCGGCGGCGTTCCCCGCGTCCCGTTGGGCGAACGGCTCGCCCTCGTACGGCTCCCCGGTGGCCAGCGTCCGCAGGCATCCCTGGCGCAGCGGCTCGGCGACCGGCTCCGGCAGCCACTCCAGGAGCTGCCGGCCGGCCGGGTCCGCGCCGCCGGCGAACTCCGCTGCCTGCGCGGTCGCGGAGTCGACGCGGAAGTCCGTGACGTGTCCCGAGGGCGCTCGCACCGGGGTGAGCAGTACCGCCGCGACCGGCAGGGCGTCGAACACCCGCTGCACGTCGCCGGCGGCGCCGGCCCCGGCGGGCCGCGGCCGGCCGCGGTACGACCGCAGCCACCCGGCACACAGGCGGGCGACGGCCCGCAGGCGGTCCCGGTCGCCGGAGGTGAAGGGGCGGCCGTCGACTGGGCGGAGCACGCCGAGGCACACGTCGGCCGGCGCCCCGGGCGGCACCGGCAGCCAGGCCTGGGGCCTGGCGCGTCCGGACGGGCCACCGGCCGGCGGCCACCCCTCGGCGTCGTCCGGCCAGCGCGGCTCACCGGTGCGCAGGGCCTCCAGTGCGGACGTTCCGCTCGACGGCGGCACCTGGGGCCATCGGGCGGCCGCCGCGTCGTCGAGACCGGAGTGGCCCATCAGCTCCAGGCCGCCCGAGGGCAGCCGGGCGCAGAGCACCACCGCGTCCGCGCCGACGGAGGGCGCGAGCCGCCGGTGGAGGCAGCGGGCGAGTTCCTGCGGGGAGGCGACGTGCGTCAGGGCCTCGGCGAGGCCGGGTGGGGCGGCCGGGGCACCGTCCGGGAGGTGGTCGTCGGAGGGACGGGCGTCGGGGAGCTGCGGGGCCGGCGCCCCGGCGCGGCCCGGGAGTGGATCCGCGTCGGCGGGCGGTGTCAGGGTGCCGAGCGTGATCCAGCACTCCTCCAGCAGCGTGCGCCGGCCCTCCTTCGCCCGCCGGGCCAGCGTCTCGCGCGCCGCTTCGGCGGAGACGCCGGTGAGCGCCATCACGGCGCCCTCGGCCCGTGCCACGACGGCCGTCGTAATGGCGCGATCGCGCAGCCGTTCGATCTCGGCACGCTGTCCGGCGACGACCCGGGCCAATGTGGCCAGGTCGGGCGCGGCGCCGGAGTCCGTCGGCGTGGCGTGCTCGCTCGTCACGCGACGGGCATGGCACATGGACCGGCTTTCGACGGCCGCCATTCGGCAGGTGATTCTTCTGCCGCCCCCGCGGCGCCCGCCGGGTGGGCCCCGAGGCGAGGGGCGGGCGTCCGCCGGCCGCTCCGGCGCACGCCCGTCGGGGCGGCCGTCCCGTGCGCCCGCGGGCGCGGGTCAGCGCCCGGCCGCACCACGCTCGACCAGGGCCTCGGTGACCGCGCGCACGCTGCGCGCGATGTGCTGGAGCTGCTGGAGCTCGGCCGCGTACAGCTTGATCGTGTGCTCGATGACGGACTCGGGCAGACCCAGCCGCGGCAGGTCGGCCCGGGCGGTCTGCAGGGCGGTACGGGCCACCCGGACCTCCTGCTGGACCTGGATCTGCGCGTGGCGGGCGAGCAGGACGGGGTGCCGGATCAGGGCCGGATAGCCGGCGTAGCGGGCCGGCACCAGCTCGCGCAGCCACTTGGCCGCCGAGCGCTCCCAGTCGTAGCTGCCGGGGCTCTTCACCTGGCACGGCCAGTCGGGGCCGAGGCGCGTGGTCGTCAGGGGCATGATCATCGCTTCCGGGTGTGCGGCGTCGACGGGGTGCTGCGACGGGTGGGGGGCGGCCCCGGCCCAGGGGAGTGACCGGGACCGCCGCGGGCGCTCGCGCAGGCGATGCCCGACCGAACACCCGGGGCACGCCGGAGCGGGTAGGAGTCGGCGGCCAGGGTGTTCGCGCAGGTGCGGACGCGGTCCGGGCGTCCGGGTCGCGATCCGTGAGCAGTATTTATATATGCCATCCGCTTTGCAAGACGTATGAAAACATTCATGCCTGCTGAGGGAACGGCCCGCGGGACCGATCCTGTCCGCGCCCGGCGGGCCGGTCAGTCCCGCAGGAAGAACTGGTGCTCCTCGGCGATCTGCTCGTACTCCTCGAGCCTGGCCTGCGTCCGCTCCGGATCGGCGTCGGTCATGGCCTGGAGCAGCGCCGCGCACATCACGCCCGGCGCCGCGTAGGAGTCGAAGACCAGCCGGGAGCCCGTGCCGGTGGCGAAGGTGACGTCGGCCTCGTCGACCACCGGGCCGAGCGCCAGGTCGGTGACCAGCGCCACCTTCAGCCCGGCCCCGCGGGCCACCCGTAACGCGTCGAGGGTCTCCTGGGCGTGCCGGGGCAGGGAGAAGGCCAGCACCCAGGTCCCGCCCGCCTCCCGGGACTGCAGCAGGGCGTCGTAGGCGACGCTGCCGCCGCGGGTGACCAGCCTGACGTCGGGATGGACGCGGCGGGCGGCGTAGGCGAAGTACTCGGCGAGCGACACGGAGATCCGCAGCCCGAGGACGGTCAGCGGCGCCGACGCGGCCAGCTTCCGGCCGGTCTCGACGACCTGCCCCGGGTCGGCGAGGTCGCGCCGCAGATTCTCCAGGTTCTCGATCTCGGCGTCGACGGCCGCCTGCAGTTCGTTGCCGCCGTTCTCCTCGGCCGGGGCGCCGCCGCGGCCGGCCAGCGCGATCGACTGGAGCCGTTCCCGCAGCGCCGGGTAGCCGCTGAAGCCGACCGCCGACGCGAACCGGGTCACCGACGGCTGGCTCACACCGACCCGGTCGGCCAGGTCCGTGATGGACAGGAACGCCGCCTCGGTCAGGTTCTCGATCAGGTACTGGGCGATGCGCCGCTGGCCGGGGGAGAGACGGGGACGGTCGAACAACGCCCTCAGCCGGGACGTGGGGGAGACCTCCGTCTCCGGGGCCGTCCGTCCCGAGGTGATCGCCGATGCCTGTGCGCGTGCCTGCTGCGGCGACGGCACGGGCGTGCCTCCTTTGTCTCCCACGGAGGTCAACATAGCCCACCGGCCGCACCCGTCAGGGCGCTGTTCCCGGCCGCTGGAGCCCGGCGCGGACGGGCGCCGGGCCTGGCGCGGAGGAGGCGTGACGGGTCGTGGGGGATAGCACCGCGCCGGGCGGGAACCCGCCGTCAGGAAGATCCCCCACCAGCCACGAGGAGCCCCGTCATGACCGTCCCCGAGGAGAACCGGCCGAAGACCGACACCACGGACGACGTTCTCGACCAGCGCGACGAGAACACGCCCCGCACGCCCGGTGGCACCGGCCGGACCATGCGCGAGGCCCTGGAGGAGGCCCACGTGCGTCCCGACGACTACGACGAGGATTGACCGCCCCGTAAGCCGCGCGCCGGCCCCGCGCCCCGCGGCACCCGACCCCGAGCAGCATCCGACCCCGAACACCGGCAGGTGACATCGTATGAGCGCCATCAGCGCGCTGGAGAAGGCTCTGGAGAACCGATGGGAGGCGCTGTGGGCGCGGGTGCGCGACAAGGAGCCCGTCGAGATCCTCGACGCCCTGCGCACCGAGTGCGACAGCAACGCCGTGGTCTGCGCCGAAGGCCGGGTCATGGTCCCCAACGCCTACGACGTCGAGCTCGCCGAGGTCGTCCACGAGGAACTGGCGCGCCATGACGGCCGGGTGGGCCAGGTGCTCACCGACAGCCTCGTCCGGCACGCCGAGCGGCGCGGATACGAGTGGGCGGGCCCGCTGGCGGTGCACGTGGGCAAGTCCGCCGACGTGCCCAACGGCCGCTATCGCGTGGCGAGCGGCGTGCTGCCGCACGTCAGCGCCCAGGGGTTCCCGAACGCGGCGTCCTGACGGCGAGGGGAGCGCTGCCGTCCGTCCCGTGAGCCGCGGGCGGGGTTCAGCGCGGCGGGCCACCACCGGGCAGTGCCGTCTCCGGCACCACGAGGTCGGCGCGGTCCCGGGTCGCGGCCACCAGGTCGGCGTTGCGCTGGTCCGTGTCCCGTACCCAGGCCATCGCGTCCTCCGGCGACTTACCGAACTCCTCGTGCCGGGCCACCAGCCGGCGGACCCGCTCCTTCTCGGGCACCTCGCAGAACCACACCTCGTCGAGGCGGGCCCGCACCCGTGCCCACGCGCCGGTGCCCAGCAGGAGGTAATTGCCCTCCGTCACGACCAGCCGGGCCGTCGGCGGCACCGGCACTGCCCCGGCGAGCGGCTGCTCCAGCACCCGCTCGAAGCCGGGCGCGTAGACCGTGTCCTCCGCGTCGTCCGTGCCGTCGCCCCGCCCCTCGCGCAGCCTGCGCAGCAGCGCAGCGTACCCGGCCGCGTCGAAGGTGTCCGGCGCGCCCTTGCGGCCCCGGCGGCCGAGCCGGTCCAGCTCGGCGTCGGCGAGGTGGAAGCCGTCCATGGGGACGTGGGCGGCCCACGCCCCGTCCGTCCCGTTCAGCTCCCGCACCAGAGCCGCGGCGAGCGTCGACTTCCCGGCACCGGGACTCCCGGCGATACCGAGGATCGCGCGCCGTCCGCCGCGCGGGAGGGAACGGGCCCGGGTGAGCAGGTCGTCGAAAGTCAGCGGCACACCGCAGAGTGTGCCACCCGGCGGTCCGCCGCCGTCCGGCCGCCCGCCCCCGCGGCAGGACGGCCGCCTGTGGCAGGTACCACCCGATGGGACCCGCTCCGGCGGGGAACTGTGTCGGGTATGACGACGCAGCTCGGGCTTCCCGACGACATCCAGGCCTGCCTCTTCGACCTCGACGGGGTCGTCACCCGGACGGCGGTGGTGCACGCCGCCGCCTGGAAGGAGACGTTCGACGCCTTCCTGCGCGAGCGGGACGGCGCGGACTTCCGCCCGTTCACCGACTCCGACTACGACGAGTACGTCGACGGCCGCCCCCGCGCGGACGGTGTACGCACCTTCCTCGCCTCCCGCGGCATAGAACTGCCCGAGGGCAGTCCCGACGACCCGGCCGACGCGCAGACGGTCAACGGCGTCGGCAACCGCAAGAACGGGCTGGTCCTGGAGAAGATCCGCACCGAGGGCGTCGAGGCGTACGACGGCACCCTGCGCTACATCGACGCGGTCCGCTCGGCCGGGCTCGCCACCGCGATCGTCTCCTCCAGCGCCAACACCGTGGACGTGCTGCGGTCCATCGACGCCGAGCACCTGTTCGACGTACGGATCGACGGCGTGGTGGCGCGCGAGCGGCGACTGCCGGGCAAACCACGTCCCGACACCTTCCTGGCCGCCGCCCGCGACCTCGGCGTCGAACCGTCGCGCGCCGCCGTCTTCGAGGACGCCCTCGCCGGCATGGACGCCGGCCGTTCCGGGCACTTCGGCTACGTCGTCGGCGTCGACCGCGTCGGCCAGACCGACGCGCTGTACGCCCACGGCGCCGACCGCGTCGTCAAGGACCTCGCCGAGCTGGAGGGCCACGCATGATCACCAACCGGACCTACTCGGTCGAGCCCTGGTCCGTGCGCGAGACGGAACTCAACCTCGACCTCCTCGCCCAGAGCGAGTCCGTCTTCGCCCTCTCCAACGGGCACATCGGCTGGCGCGGCAACCTCGACGAGGGAGAACCGCACGGCCTGCCCGGCAGCTACCTCAACGGCGTGTACGAACTGCACCCGCTGCCCTACGCCGAGGCCGGCTACGGCTATCCCGAGTCCGGGCAGACCGTCATCAACGTCACCAACGGCAAGCTGCTGCGCCTGCTCGTCGACGACGAGCCGTTCGACCTGCGCTACGGCCGGCTCGTCAAGCACGAACGCACCCTCGACCTGCGGCGCGGCGTGCTGGAGCGGTTCTGCGAGTGGACCTCGCCGGCCGGCTCGACCATCAGGGTGCGCTCCACCCGGCTGGTCTCCCTCACCCAGCGGGCCATCGCCGCCGTCGAGTACGAGGTGGAACCCGTCGACAGCCGGACCCGGGTGGTCATCCAGTCCGAGCTCGTCACCAACGAGAGCCTGCCCGAACCGGACGGCGACCCCCGTACGGCCAAGGCGCTGAAGTCCCCGCTGGAGCCGGAGGAGGACCTCGCGCTCGGCCCCCGGCTGCGCCTGGTCCACCGCACCCGGCGCAGCGGCCTCAGGGTCGCCGTGGCCGCCGACCACGTCGTCGACGGCCCCGAGGGGACCACCACCGACAGCGAGAGCAACGAGGACGTGGCGCGCCTGACCATCACCTCCTCGCTGGAGCCGGGGCAGCGGCTGCGCGTGCAGAAGACCGTCGCCCACGGCTGGTCCAGTGCCCGCTCCCGGCCCGCGATGAGCGACCAGGTCGAGGCGGCGCTGGCCGCCGCGGCGCAGAGCGGCTGGGACGGACTGGTGGCCGAACAGCAGGCCTACCTCGACGACTTCTGGGCCCGGGCCGACGTCGAGGTGCACGGCGACGAGGAGATCCAGCAGGCCGTCCGCTTCGCCCTGTTCCACGTGCTCCAGGCCGGCGCCCGCGCCGAGCAGCGGGCGATCCCGGCCAAGGGACTGACCGGTTCCGGATACGACGGCCACGCCTTCTGGGACACCGAGATGTTCGTCCTGCCCGTACTGACCTACACCGAGCCGAAGGCCGTCGCCGAGGCGCTGCGCTGGCGGCAGGACACCCTGCCGGCCGCCCGGGACCGCGCCGCACAGCTCGGGTTCCGCGGAGCCGCGTTCCCGTGGCGGACCATCGACGGCTCGGAGGGCTCCGCCTACTGGCCGGCCGGCACGGCCGCCTTCCACGTGGGCGCCGACATCGCGCACGCGGTGGTGCGGTACGTGGCGGCGACCGGCGACACCGACTTCGAACGGGACACGGGCCTGGAGCTGCTGGTGGAGACCGCCCGGCTGTGGCGGACCCTCGGCCACCACGACCACCACGGCGTCTTCCACATCGACGGCGTCACGGGCCCCGACGAGTACAGCGCCATCGCCGACGACAACACGTACACCAACCTCATGGCGCGGTCGAACCTCCTCACCGCCGCCGACGTCTGTGAACGCCACCCCGACGAGGCGACCCGGCTCGGCGTCGACGACGAGGAGAGCGCCGCCTGGCGGGACGCCGCCGAGAGCGTGCACATCCCCTACAACGAGGAACTGCGCGTCCACGAGCAGGACGCCGGCTTCACCCGCCACCAGCGCTGGGACTTCGCCGCCACCGGCGAGGACCAGTACCCGCTGATGCTGCACTTCCCCTACTTCGACATCTACCGCAAGCAGGTCGTCAAGCAGTCCGACCTCGTCCTGGCGATGTACACCTGCGGGAGCTGGTTCGACGCGAACTGCGACGAGGACCAGATCGCCCGCAACTTCGCCTACTACGAGCCGCTGACCGTGCGGGACTCGTCCCTCTCGGCGTGCTGCCAGGCCGTCGTCGCCGCCCAGACCGGACACCTGCGCCTGGCCTACGACTACGCCGCCGAGGCCGCCCTGATGGACCTGGCGGACCTGGAGCACAACACCCGCGACGGGCTGCACATCGCCTCCCTCGCCGGGACGTGGATGGCGCTGGTCGCCGGCTTCGGCGGCACCCGCCGCGACGGCGAGAGCCTCCGCTTCTCGCCGCGGCTGCCCGAGAAGTTCAGCCGGCTGGCCTTCCGGCTCCAGTTCCGCGGCCGGTGCGTGAGCGTGGAGATCGAGGCCGACAAGGCGACGTACACGCTGCTCATGGGCGATCCGCTGACGATCCACCACCACGGGAGTCCGGTGCTCATGAACGGTGACGGCCCCGTCACGCTCCCCGTCCCCGCCCCGGTACGGCGCCCCACCCCCGAGCAGCCCCCGTACCGCCGGCCGAACGTCCGCTGACCGGTCGCACGCGCCGGACGGACCGGACCGGGGCGACTGGCCGTAAACCGCCCTGCGGATCCGCCGGGTGCGGGTTAGCGTGACCGTGATCAAGGGGTGCCCCGGCTCCCGCCGGCGCGGCAGGAGGCGGGGTTCGAGCGGCCCCGCGGACGGCGGGCGGTGAGGGGTGCACGATGGCCGACGGCGCGAGCGCCCTGCTCACCGGTGGACGGCATCCGGAGGCGGCGGCTTCGCCCGGCGCCTCCGGGCGCCCGGGCGCGAACGTCCCGCTCGCCGCGGTGGCCGCCGTCTTCACTCTGGCCCAACTGCTGCTCGTACGCCCCGGCCTGGGCCTCGGCTGGGACGAGATCGTCTACGCCAGCCAGGTCACGAGCCACCACCCGGCGGCCTTCTTCAGCGCCCCGCGCGCCCGCGGCGTCTCCCTGCTGGTGGCGCCCGTCGCGTCCTGGTCGTCGTCCACCGTGCTGCTGCGCGTCTACCTCGCCGTGCTCTCCGGGGCCGGCCTGTACCTGGGGCTGCGGGCGTGGCGGGGCCTGTTCCCGGTGCGCGTCCTGGCCACCGCCGGCGCGTTCTTCGCCTCCCTGTGGGTGACCCTCTTCTACGGTCCGCAGGCCATGCCCAACTACTGGGTCGGCATCGGCGCCCTGATCTGCGTCGGCTGCTTCCTGCGGGCCCGGCGGGAAGGGTCGGGGCCCGCGGTCCTGTGGGGAGTGGCGGCCGGCGCCGCGCTCATGGCGTGGATGCGGCCCACCGACGCCGTCTGGGTCACCCTGCCCCTGCTGGTCCTCGTCCTGGTCCGCAGGCACGGGCGGCTGCTGCTCGCCCTGGTGGGAGGCCTCGCCGCCGGGGGAGCGGAGTGGGTGGCCGAGGCGTACGCCTCGTACGGCGGCCTGGGGGAGCGGCTGGCGGAGGCCTCCCGCATCCAGGGCGGACTCGGCCTCCAGATCGCCGTCGACGACCAGCTGCGCAGCCTGGGCGGACGCGCCCTGTGCCGCCCGTGCACCGGATCGATGCCGCCTCCGGTGATCACCCTGTGGTGGTTGCTGCTGCCGGTCGTCGCCCTGGTCGCCGTGGCCGTGGCGGTACGGGCCCGCCGCACCGCCCGCACACTGATCCCGCTCGCCTGCGCCGCCACGTCCGCGCTGCCGTACCTGTTCATGATCGGGTACGCGGCGCCCCGCTTCCTCCAGCCCGCCTACGCCCTGCTGGCCGTCCCCGTCGCCGACGCGCTGTGGCACCTGGCCCGCACACCCCGCGGCCGCCGCCGGCCGGTGGGCGCGCCACTGGTCGCCCTCGCGCTGGCCGGGCACCTGGCCGTGCAGCTCGTCGTCCTCGTGTACACCGTGGACCGCACCGCCGAGAGCCGCGAGGACTGGGCCCGCGCCGCCGACGCGCTGCACCGCCTGGGCGTCCGCCCGCCGTGCCTGGTCACCGGCCACGAGGCCATCCCGGTCGGCTACTACACCGGCTGCTCCTCCGGCGCGACCGCCGGCAACAACGAGAACACCACGGTCGCCGACATCGTGGACACGGCCCGCCGCATCCCCGTCGCCGCCCTCACGGCACCGGGCGGCACCCCGCCCGACTACGCCCGCTCCTGGACGGCGCACCGCGTCGGTGACCTGAACATCCGGGTCGCTCCCCCCGGTTAAAGATCGCGAATCGGGAAACGCGAACCGGACACCGACATGATCGAGCCGACGCCACGCGCAAGGGAGGCAGCGATGGGCACGGACCCGATGGCCGACGACGCCTACCAGCCCACCGGAACGAACGAGGAGCAGGAGGACGCCGCGCCCCTCGACCTCCAGGACGCCGTCGACGAGCGGGACTACGACGACACGCTCGACGAGGGCTACTCCCCGCCGGAGAAGCCCCTCGGCGTGACCAAGCACGGCACCACGGCCGCCGAGCAGCACGACGGGGAGACCCTGGACGAACGGCTCTCCCAGGAGGTCCCCGACGTGTCGGCGCCCGAGGGGGACGGTGTGGGCGACGAGCCCGGAGGCGAGGGCGAACCGGTCGACCCCGAGGCCGGCGCCGAGCGGTCCGGCCGCCTGGTCGCCCCCGACGAGGGCGTGCGCACCGACACGACCAAGGAGACGGTCGCCGAGGACGTGGGCATCGACGGAGGCGCCGCCGGTGCCGAGGAGGCCGCCATGCACGTCGTGGACGACGAGACGGCACTTCCGGACGGCGAGGAGAGATAGCGGGAACGGAACGCCGTGAGGGGACCGCCCGGCCGGGCGGTCCCCTCACGGCGTCTCGGTCAGGGCAGCAGCTTGTCGAGGGCGGCGGCACCCTCTTCGGCCAGCTTGTTCCTGGCCCATTCGAGATTCTTCGGCGTGAGGTCCCGGCCGGCCGCGAGGACGACGTCCTCGGGTGAGACCTCCGTGCCGGTGCGGATGTGGAGCCGGTCGTCCGGAGTGGCGCGGTCCTCGTTCGCGCGGACCTCGGACGACCGGGAGGCATCGGACTCTGACGTGGACATAGGGCTGCTCCTCGGTCCGGATCACTGCTTCGGTGCCGGTGCTCTGCTATCGGTCCCGACTATCCCGATAACACCATTCAATGCCGGAGCAGCCTCCGCATCCCGAGGGCGCGTGACCTTGACGTGCCGCACCCGGCCATGCGTCGTCCAAGGGGGCGTACCGAGCGAGGAGCCCGGCGGAACAGGGCAGGCGCAGGTCGTCTCGGCCGTCCTCGGCGCGCTGACGCCGGTGCCCGCCCCGCTCGGCCTCCTCGGCCGGCACGTCGACCGGCTGCGGGTGCGCCGCCCCGTCGCCGAGACCGACGCGCGGCAGGGCGCCGCACCGCACGGCGGGCACGTTGCGCACACCACCACGCTCCTACGGCGTGCCGCCCGGCGCACGCGGGATGGCACGCCGCACGGGCCTCAGAACGCGGTGAGCGTCAGCCGGATCCCGGTGGGCGCGGTGTCCTGCACGTAGGAGGCGAAGTCGGCCACGTCGTCGAAGGCGAAGCCGTACGCCTTGCCGTCCTCCGTGGCCGCGTGCACCGCCCTGGCGTAGTGGTTGGTGAGCGCGGCGCGGTAGAACGACGCGGCGTCGGCCGTCGGCTGGGCGGCCGAGGAGAGCAGGGTGGAGCGGTTGAAGCCGGCGCCGAGGACCGCGGCGACGGGACCGGTCGTGCCGTCGTTGGGCGCGGCGAGCGCGCCGTCGCAGAACAGCACGTCCCGGGTGGACGGCCTGGCGAAGGAGACCTGCGCGGGCCCGTCGAAGGTCAGCCGGTCGCCGCGCACCCGGCCCGTGAAGACGCCGGCGTTGGTCGTGACGGTGAGGTCCCTGCCGGTGTAGGTGCTCCACACCTCGTCGATGTACGGGGCGAGATAGTCCGCGGGGAACAGGCCGGCGTCCAGCCCGTGCCCGGGGGCGATCACGCGGCGGTCGTCCACGACCAGCGGGGCGAACTCCTCGACCTGCCGGAGGGCCGAGAAGACCGCAGCCCGCCCGCCGGGGCGCACGGTGCCCGTCGTCTGGTCCTTCGCCCCGGTCAGCCGGATGCCGAGCGGCACGCTGAACATGTCGACCATGGTGGTGTTGCAGAACATCCCGGCCGCGTTGTACGTGAATTCGGCGCAGTCGTGCAGCACTTCGTAGTTGGGGTCGGAGGCGACCCAGCCCGCCGGGTACTGCAGCGCGGGAGTGCCGGCGCCGTCCGTGACCACCTTGAACTTCAGTTTCTCGCCGAGCGACACGTAGATCCGGCCGGAGAGGTACGGCAGTGACAGCGTTGTCGCGCCGCTGCCGGCGAGGCTGATCGCGTAGTCGGTGTAGCCGTCGGCCCCGTTGTCCGAGAGGGCCACGGGCACGACGGTGCCGTCGGGGGTGACGCGCACCTGGCGGCCGTCCTGGTTGCCGACGATGTAGACGTGGACGTCGGCGCTCCCGAAGGACCCGGTGCTGTTGACGATCGTCAGCGGCAGGGCGCCGGCGGCCTCGGGGTTGGCCGCGCCGCCGTCCGCACCGGTGCCGGCGAGGGCGTGCGGGGCGACGGCGGCGACGGCGGGTGCGGCCACGACCGCGCCCCCGAGGGCGACGAGCAGCTTGCGGCGGCCGAGGGGGCGCTGGTGACGGGGAGTCATGTGGGGGGTCTCCTGAGCGATCGGGGCTTGCCGGTGTGGGGGGATCGACTGAGAGCGCTCTCAGGCGGTGGCCCGATGGTACGCAGAACGGATGCCCCGGCCAACCGTCCCGGTGGCTGCTCAATTGCCGCGTCGGGGGAGGAAGTTGGCGGACGGGGGCGCCGATCCGGAGCGCTTAACCGGCGCTTAGGGCCCACTTAATGGTGGGCCCCGGCCGGCCGGCCGGCGACCCGCCGCGTTGACCTTGCCGCTGGCGGCAGGGTTGCACGATGACCGGCATGGACATCAGCGCCTCACCCAGCAGCAGGATCGTCGTCGTCACCGGTGCCGGCACGGGCATCGGCCGGGCCACCGCCCGTGCCTTCGCCGCCGAGGGGGCCCACGTGGTCGCCGTCGGACGGCGCCGCGGACCGCTCGGGGAGACGGCGGCCGGGCACGAGCGCATCGCACCGCTGTCCGCCGACATCACCGCCGACGGGGAGCCCGAGCGCATCGTGCGGGCCGTCACGGAGGAGTACGGCCGACTGGACGTGCTGGTCAACAACGCCGCCGTCGTCCACAGCGGCGCGCTCGGCACCCTGCGCCCGGAGCTGATCACCGCTCAGCTCGACACGAACCTCGTCGCCCCCGTGCTGCTGGCCCAGGCCGCGCTGCCGTCCCTGGAGGCGTCCGGCGGCGTGATCGTCAACGTGAGTACGTCGGTGGGGCAGCGGGCCTGGCCGGGCAGCTCGGTCTACGCCGCCACCAAGACCGCCCTCGAACTGCTGACCCGCAGCTGGGCGGTCGAGCTGGCCCCTCGCGGCATCCGGGTGGTGGCGGTCGCCCCCGGCGCCGTCGACACCCCCATCGGCGAGCACCAGGGCCTGACGCCGGAACGCAGGGCCGAGGTGCGGCGGTGGCAGCTGGCGCACACCCCGCTGGGCCGGATCGGCCGGCCCGGGGAGGTGGCCTGGGCGATCACCCAACTCGCCGCGCCTCAGGCGTCGTTCGTCACCGGGGTCGTGCTTCCGGTGGACGGCGGGGCGGTGGTGGCGTGATAAGGATGCCCCGGGAGGTGGCACGGGTGCGCATAGGTGAACTGGCCGGGGCAGCCGGGACGACGGCTCGGGCGCTGCGGCACTACGAGGAGGCCGGGCTGATCTCCTCGGAGCGGGCCGGCAACGGCTACCGCGTCTACGACGAGCGGACGCTGGTGCGGGTGCGCAACATCCGCCACCTCCTGTCCGTCGGGCTCACCCTGGACGACGTACGCGTGTTCCTGTCGTGCCTGGACGGCGACGTGGCCGCGGCACCGCCCTCGGACAAGGGCCTGCGGGTGGCGCGGGAACGGCTGGCGGTGCTCGACGAACGCATCGCCGCCCAGACCGCGGTCCGCGACCGGCTGGAAGCCGCGCTCCGGGAGCAGGCGGGCCGCCGTATGCGTCCGGTGGCCTGACCGGGCGTCCGGCGGGACGGCCCGGCGCCGGTCCGGACACGGGGCGAAGCGCCCCGGCGGCCGTCAGGTGTCACCGTCCGTCGCCGAGCAGCGCCTCGGCCGCGGCGAGGATCTCGGTCACCCGCAGCCCGAACACGGCGTCGCACGGATGCGGGCGCCCCGTCCGCGCGGCGGTCAGCAGGGCGTCCACGGCCCGCCCGTAGGCCGGCACCGCGCCCTGCGAGCTCTCCGGCATCAGCGTCACCCCGGTGCCGCCCCGCAGCTCCACCGCGGCCCCCGCCGCGGCGGGCGGTGCCGTCAGGCTGAGCGTGAGCGTGCTGGACGTCCCGCCGGCGTGTTCGATGACCAGGTGGACGGTGTCGCCGGGACCGGGCGCGGCCGCCGCGACCTGCCGCACGTCCCCCAGCGCCGGCAGCAGGACGGACAGGGCGTGCGGGCCGACGTCCCACAGCGCGCCCTTCTCGCGGCGCCACGGCGAGCGCGCGAACGGGCTGTCGCCGCCGAACACCGCGCCGAGCCACTGCGCACGCGCCGTGAACCAGTCACCGGCCTCGGCCTGCTCCGCGATCCACGCCTCGGTCTCGGGCTGGAACCGGACCGTGAAGAACACGACGGACGCCACGCGGGCCTGACGCACCGCCTCGACCACCGCCCGCCCCTGCGCCACCGTCGTAGCCAGCGGCTTGTCCAGCAGCAGATGGCACCCGGCACGCGCCGCGCGCACCGCGAGCTCGGCCTGCACGGCCGGGGGCAGCGCCACCGCGACGGCCTCCACGTCGCCGAGCAGGGCGTCGACGTCCTCGTAGGCGCGCGTGCCGTGCCGTTCCGCCAGCTCCTTCGCGGCCTCCGGCCGGCGCCCCCACACACCGGCGAACTCCACGTCCTCGTGCCGGTCCAGGGCGGGCGCGTGCGTCATGTCCGCCCAGGGGCCGGTACCGAGCAGTCCGATGCGCATGCCGCCGCCTCTCCACGTGCCGGACCCGTCGCCGGCCGGAGCACCACCGCCACCCGGCCGACGCCGAGCGTGTCACACCGACCGGGTGCCCCGGCAAGCCCCCGGCAGGGGAACACGACGCACCCGCCCCCGACGGCTCACCGGCCCGCCCGGCGACGACACCGGTGCCGGGCACCGCACCCGCCCGCATTCCACGACGCCGGTGATTCTGCCGATCCCCCCGCCCGCTCCGCCCGACGACAGTGACACCGCCAGCACATCGGCGAGGCCCGTCCGGCGGATGTCCCGGGACGCGACCCCACGCGTCCCGGGCCGTGTGCGACCACCGGCCGGGCGACTCGCCACGACAGAGAGGACGACTCGTCGTGCAGCAGAACCCCCACACCCAGGCCGCTCCCCGCGGCACGCGCCGGCGGCTGGCCGGTGTCACGGCGGCACTCGCCGCCGCCGTCGCCCTCAGCACCCTCACCGGCCCGGGCGCCCACGCCGCGGACAACCCCTACGAGCGCGGCCCGGCGCCCACCACCTCCAGCATCGAGGCACTGCGCGGCCCCTACGCCGTGTCGGACACGAGCGTCTCCTCGCTCGCGGTCACCGGCTTCGGCGGCGGCACGATCTACTACCCGACCAGCACCGCCGACGGCACGTTCGGCGCCGTCGTCGTCGCGCCCGGCTTCACCGCGTACCAGTCGTCCATCGCCTGGCTCGGCCCGCGCCTGGCCTCGCAGGGCTTCGTCGTGTTCACCATCGACACCCTCACCACCGTGGACCAGCCCGACTCCAGGGGACGGCAGTTGCTCGCCGCCCTGGACTACCTCACCGAACGCAGCTCCGTACGCGGACGGATCGACAGCAGCCGGCTCGGCGTCATGGGCCACTCCATGGGCGGCGGCGGCACGCTCGAGGCCGCCAAGTCCCGGCCGTCGCTCCAGGCGGCGATCCCCCTCACCCCCTGGAACCTCGACAAGACCTGGCCCGAGGTCAGCACCCCGACCCTGATCTTCGGGGCCGACGGCGACACGATCGCCCCGGTCGCCTCCCACGCCGAGCCCTTCTACTCCAGCCTGCCGTCCCGCACGGACCGCGCCTACCTGGAGCTGAACGGCGCGACCCACTTCTCGCCGAACACCTCCAACACGACGATCGCGAAGTACAGCGTCTCCTGGCTCAAGCGGTTCATCGACAACGACACCCGCTACGAGCAGTTCCTGTGCCCGCTGCCGCGGGCCGGCCTGACCATCGAGGAGTACCGGGGCAACTGCCCGCACGGCTCCTGACACCCCACGGCACCGTCCGGCGGCGGTCGCGCGGTACCACGCGACCGCCGCCGGCGCGCTGTGCCGCCGCACGACCGCGGGCCGCGCACCCTGGGCAACCGCACAGCCCTGAACCGCGCACCCCGCGAGGGAACCGCAGGTGGGGCGGCCGACACCCGGCCGAGCCGGTGCGCGGCCCGCGTGGACCGGTGGCTTCCGCCTCTGGTTACGCGCGCGTAACCTCCCGGGAATGACCGGAGAGACGACCGTACGTACGGCCGTGCGGATCCACGGCCGGGGCCCGCAACGACGGGCGGTGGGGGCGCTGCTGGACCGACTGCGCACCAGCAGCGGCCACCTGATGGTGACCGGGGAGCCCGGACTCGGCCGCACCACCCTCCTCCAGTGGGCCGCCCGCTCCTTCACGGCCGGTCCCGTGCTGCGCCTCGGCGCCCGGACGGACCGGTGCGCACCGGTGACGGCCGAGGACCTCCTCGTCACCCTGCGGACGGCGGCCGGCGACGGCCCGCTGCTCGTGTGCGTGGACGACGCGCACCTGTGGGACCCGCCGGCCCGGGCCGCCCTGGGCCGCGCGGCCGCGCTCCTGCGCCCGGCGGACCGGACCGGCCTGCTCCTGTCCGTCGCCGCGTACCGGGCCGTCGACCCGGAGTACGCCCACCTGTCCGCCGTACGCCTGGACCCGCTGACGCCGCCGGACGCCGACGCCCTGCTGGACGACGCGACCGACGGCACCGCCGATCCGGCCGTGCGCGCGCACCTGCCGGCCGAGGCCGAGGGCAACCCGGCCCTGCTGCTCGCCCTGGTCCGCCGCCTGACGCCCGCCGAACTGCGCGGGCACCGGCCGCTGCCCAGCCCCCTGGCCGACGCCGGCACCCTGGCCGAGGTCGCGGGCGGCGCCCTGACCGGCCTGCCGCCGGACGCACGGGACCTGCTGCTGACGGTGGCGGCGGCCACCCGGGCCCCGGACACCCCGGACGCCGACGCGGACCTCGTCCTGGACGCCGTACGGCACCTGCGGCCGGCCACCGCGCCCGCGCCGTGCCTGGCCCCTGCGCCCGGACTCCTCGCGCTCACCGAGGGCCGGCTCCGGTTCCACAGTCCGCTGGTGGCCCGCACCGTCCACGCCACCGCCGCACCGGACCACCGGCGCGCGGCCCACCGCGCGCTGGCCGAGGCCATGGAGGCGGCCGGTCGGCGGCTCCCCGCGCTGCTGCACCGTGCCTGGTCCCTGACCGGCGCCCGCGGCGCCCCGGCGCTCGCGGACCGGCTCGCGGCCCGGGCGGCCGACGAGGGCACCGCGTCGCACCGGCTGCGCGCGACGGCGTACGCCCGCGCCGCCGAGCTGTCGGCGGACGGCCCGGCGCGGGCGGAGCGGTACACGGCCGCGGCCGAGCAGGAGCTGCTCGCCGGCCGGCCCGACCGCGCGCGCCCGCTGCTCGCCACGGCCGGCGGGTGCGCCGCGCCCGCCGTGGTGCGGGGGAGGGCCGAACTGGTGCGGGGGCTGACGGAACTGCGGGACGGCCCCGTCGGCGACGCGCACCAGTCCCTGCTGCTGGCCGCGTCCCTGCTCGCCGCCGAGGCCCCCGGCCAGGCCGCGACCGCCACGATGGCCGCCGCCGACGCGGCCTGGGCGGCCGGTGACCTGCCGGCGTGCCTGGCGGCCCTCGGCCCGCGACCGCACCCGCCCGACCTGAGCCCCTGCCCCCGGCGCGGCGACCGGCCGCGCCCGACCGCCGCCGTGCCGTCCTCCGACCCGGTGCACGACCACCGCACCGGCATGCGGGCGCTGCTCGAAGGGCGGCTGGACCGCGCGGCGGCACCGCTCGGGCAGGTCGTGGCACGTGCCGGGACCGAGGGGCGCCCCGAGGGCCTGCTGAGGGCGGCGGCGGCAGCGCTGCTGCTGGGTGAGGTGGACGCCGCCCGCCGGGCCGGGGCGCGGGCCCTCGCCGCCGCCCGGCACCTCGGTTCGGACACGCTGGTCCCGCAGGCACTGGAGTACCTCGCCTACGCCGAACTGCGCGCCGGACGGCATCCGCAGGCCCGCGCCCACGCCGAGGAGGGACTGCGCACCGCACTGCGGGCCGGGCAGCGCAACACGGCCGCCCATCACCGGGCGGTACTGGCCCTCGCGGCGTCGATCGAGGACGAGCCGGACGCGGTCGCCCGGCACGTGACGGCCGCCCTGGCCACCGCCCGCCGGCACGGACTGGCCCAGGCGGCCACGCTGGCGGAGTGGGCGGCGGCCCGGGCCGACCTCGGGCGCGGCCGGCCCCTCGACGCCGCCGACCGGCTCGGCCTCCTGGTCCTCCCCGGCCCCCGGCGCGGGCACTTCGCGGTGTGGCGGCTCGCCGTGCCCTGCTTCGTGGAGGCCGCCGTCCTCGCCGGCCGGCACGAGGACGCCCGGTCGCTGCTCACGGACTTCGCCGGCTGGGCGGCCTTCGGCGCCGACCCGCAGGCCGCCGCCCAACTGGCCCGCTGCCACGCCCTGCTGGCCCGGCCGGAGGACGCCGACGCGCTGTACGTGCGCGCCCTCGCCCGGCACGACGAGGCGGGCGGCGACTTCGAACGGGCCCGCACCGCCCTGCTGTACGGGAAGTGGCTGCGCCGCCGGCGCCGCCCGCGCGAGGCCCGTGACCGCCTCGGTGCCGCGCTGGCCGGCTTCGAACGCTGCGGCGCCGGTGTCTGGGCCGACCAGGCGCGCGACGAACTGCGGGCGCTCGGGGCCGCCTCACGCGCCTCCGCGAGGACCGGCACGCTCACCCGGCTGACACCGCAGCAGCTGCGCATCGCCCGGCACGTCGCGGAGGGCGCCACCAACCGGGAGGTCGCGCTGACCCTGGCGGTGAGCACCCGCACCGTCGACTACCACCTCCGCAAGGTCTTCGCGGCCCTCGGCGTACGGTCCCGGCTGGAGCTGGCACGCGTGGTCGAACAGGCGGAACAGGGGCAACGGGCCGAAAAGACCGGTGCACAACCCTAGGGACCGACCAGACGGTATGCCATCCTTCGGGGCAGGACGAGTCAGGGGGCGAACCGGGCGCGGGCGGACGGCCCGCGACGGGCCTCCTCCGTGAGCCCTGCCCTGGGGAGGACCGCGATGCAACACGCCGTACGGTCACGAGCAGCGATCCGCACCGCCGGACTGACACCCGTTCCGCGCCCGCGGACACCGGGCGTCGCCTCGCTCATGGACGCCGACGCCCTGCGGGTCCTGCACCGGGCGGCCCGCGGGCTGCTCGACGACCTGCCGGGGCTGACGGACCGGCTGGTGGCGCTGCTGCGGGAGTCGGAACCGGCCTACCGCGCCGCCCTGGCGAAGGATCCCACCGGGACCTGGCAGGAGGCGCACCGTTCGCTGCGGCACAGCGTGACCTCGCTGCTCGACCCGCGGGGCTCCCGGGACGCGGCCCGCCGCTGCTCCTGGCGGATCGGCGCCACCCGCGCCGAGCAGGGACTGCCGCTGGACGCCCTGCTGCACGCCTTCCGCCTCGGCGGCTCCCTGGTGTGGCAGCGGCTGGTCGAGGAGACCTCCCGCACCGCCCCCGAGGACGTCCGGCTGCTGGTGCACGTGGCCGCCGACGTGTGGAACTTCGTCGACGAGCACTGCACCCTCGTCGCGGACGCCTACCGGCAGACCGAGTGGCAGCTGGGCCGGCGCCGCGAGAACCGGGCCCGGCTGCTGGCCGCCGGTCTGCTCGACGGCACCAGCCGTATCGCCGACCTGCCCGAGGCCGCGCAGGCGCTCGACCTGCCGGAGCAGGGCCGCTACGTCGTCGTCGCCGTCACCGGCGCCCACCCCGCGCGTTCCGCCGCCGCCCGGGCCGCCGCCGTGCCGGACGGGAAGCGCGTCCACTGGCACACCGGGGCGGCGGTGGACTACGGCATCGTCCTGCTCGGTGCCGGGGGCGAGGAACCTCCGGTTCCGGGCGACGCCGTACCGGGTGTGCGCATCGGCGTCGGCAGCCCCGTCGAGGGACTGGCCGCCGTCGGCGACGCGCGCGGGTTCGCGGACACCGCGCTCCGTATCTGCCCCGAGGAGGGCGGCACCGTGCGGCTGGCCGACCACCTCCCCGCCGCCCTGGTCGTGGCCGGCCCCGAGCTCGGACGGGCCCTCGCGGACCGGGTGCTGGGCCCGCTGCTGCGCCTGGAGCCCGCCGACCGCGACGTCCTGCTGGACACCCTGACGACGTGGCTCGACTGCGACGGTTCGGCGCAGCGGGCAGGCGAACGCCTCTACTGCCACCGCAACACCGTCCTCAACCGGCTGCGCCGCTGCGAACAGCTCACCGGCCGCTCCCTGGCCCGCCCGGCCGACCTGGTCGAGATTACCCTCGCCCTGACCGCCCACCGCCTACTCCCCACCTGACCCCCAACCACCACGATCCCCCCGGCCGCCGCGGGGGTCATGCCGCCGTAGCTGCGGTCAGTCGTGCCGCGTGCCCCCGCCCCGCCCGAGCCGCGGGGGTCATGCCGTAGCTGCGGTCAGTCGTGCCGCTGGGGCGGCACGGGTGGGCGCAGCGGCACCCCGCACCGCCGGGCAGCGCACCCGCCGCGCCCCGGGCCCCGCGCCGGGCACCCCGCCTCGCCGGGCAGCGCACCCACCCCACGCCCGGCCCCCCACCGGGCACCCCGTCGACGCCGGGCAGCCTCCGGCCCCGAACCCCCCGGTGGGCATCCGCACAGACTCACCGCCCCCGGACTGGGACGCCGCAGCAGCCCACCCCCCGCCCCCTGTACGCGCACCGGCCCCCGTGCTGTGGTGGGCGCCCCTTCCCCCGTCACCGTGCCGCTCCGGGCACGGTCCTCAGGAGCCGCGATGCCCGCAGCACCACCGGACGGTGAGCCCGCGCTGCACGTCGAGAGCCTCGACGTGACGTACGGGCGCGCACTGTCCGCTCTCCGTTCCGTGTCCCTGACCGTCCCGCACGGCGGCGTCGTCGCCCTGCTCGGCGCCAACGGCGCCGGCAAGACGACCCTGCTGCGCGCGGTGTCGGGCACACTGCGCCTGCACCGCGGCGCGATCACGGCCGGCCGGGTCCGCTACGGCGACACGGCCCTCGACGGCCGCGACCCGGTCGCCGCCGTGCGTGCCGGAGTCGTGCAGGTGCCCGAGGGCAGGCGGGTGTTCGCCGGTCTCACCGTCGACGAGAATCTGCGGGCCGGCGGCCTCGGCCTCTCCCGGCGCGCCCCGGCCCAGGTCCGCGAGGCCCGCGACCGCGTCTTCGCCCTCTTCCCCCGGCTCGCCGAACGCACCCGCCAGGCCGCGGGCCTGCTGTCCGGTGGCGAACAGCAGATGCTCGCCATCGGACGCGCCCTGATGGCGGCCCCCCGCCTGCTCCTCCTCGACGAACCCTCCCTCGGGCTCGCCCCGCTCATGGTGGACCGGATCGCCGAGGTGGTCCGCGAGATCAACACCCAGGGCACCGCCGTCCTGCTGGTCGAGCAGAACGCCGGCATGGCGCTGTCCCTGGCCGACCACGCCCACGTCCTGGAGGTCGGCGAGGTCCGCCTGTCCGGCCCCGCCGGCGAACTCGCCCGCACCGACGCCGTACGCCGCCTCTACCTGGGCGAGGCCGCCGACGACCAGGGGGCCGCGTGACCACCCGCACCACCGCACCCCCCGCGCTCGAGGTCCGCGGCGTGACCGTGCGCTTCGCCGGCCTGACCGCCCTCGACGACGTCTCCTTCACGGTCGCCCCGGGCACCGTGCACGCCGTCATCGGACCCAACGGCGCCGGCAAGTCCACCTGCTTCAACGTCCTGTCGGGCCTGTACCGGCCCGCCGCCGGCACCGTACGGCTCGGCGACGCCGAACTGACCCGGCTCGCCCCGCACCGCATCGCCGCCCTCGGCGTGGCCCGCACCTTCCAGAACATCGTCACCACCCAGGGAACCGTCGCCGACAACCTGATGCTCGGCCGCCACGCCCTGACCCGCGCCGGCTTCGCCGCCAGCGCCCTGCGTCTGCCGCGCGCCGTGCGCGAACAGCGCGAACACCTCGCCAAGGCCCGGGAGATCGCCGAACTCACCGGGCTGGGAGCCCACTTCGACGCACCCGTCGCCCTGCTCTCCTACGGCGACCGCAAGCGGGTCGAACTCGCCCGCGCCCTCTGCCTGGAGCCCCGTGTGCTGCTGCTCGACGAACCCGTGGCAGGCATGAACGCCGCCGAACGCGTCCGCATGACCGAGGTCGTCCGGGAGGTCCGCGCCGAACTGGGCCTGTCCGTCGTCCTGGTGGAGCACGACATGGGCCTGGTGATGCGCCTCGCCGACGACGTCACCGTCCTCGACTTCGGCAGGGCCATCGCGCACGGCACCCCGGGCGAGGTCCGCCGCGACCCCGAGGTGCTGCGCGCCTACCTGGGCACCGGTACCGGCGGGGAGGACGCGGCATGAACGGCTTCCTCGACAACCTCCTGGGCGGGCTCGCCCTCGGCTCGGTCTACGCCCTGATCGCGCTGGGCTTCGTCACCATCTTCAAGGCCTCGGGCGTCCTCAACTTCGCCCACGGCTCCCTGCTGCTGCTCGGCGGCTACCTCGTCGCCGTCCTCCACGACGACATCGGCTTCGCCGGCGCGCTGGCCCTCGCCGTCGTCGTCACGGCCGCGGTGGCCGGCGCCCTCGACCGCCTGCTCCTCCAGCGCGGGGAGCAGGACGCCCACGGCGCCCATGTGCAGACCATCGTGACCATCGGCGTCGACATCGTCCTGGTCACCGACCTGACCCGGCGCATCGGCGGCGACCTGCTGCCCCTCGGCGACCCCTGGGGGGACGCGGTGACCGACCTGGGGCCGGTGACCGTCGCCGACAGCCGCGTCGCCGCGATCCTGGTGTCCGCCGCGGCCATCGGAGGTGCCTTCGCCCTCTTCCGGTTCACCCCCTGGGGCCTGTCCCTGCGCGCCGCGGCCGAGGACGCCGAGGCCGCCGCTCTCATGGGCGTACGGCTGACCCGTATCCGCACCGTCGCCTGGTGCCTGGCCGGCGGCCTCGCCGCGCTCGCCGCGGTCTTCCTCGTCGCCTTCCCGGCACCGGGCCTGGAGCGCACCACCGGGCAGATCGCCCTGAAGGCCTTCCCGGCCGCCATCCTCGGCGGCATGGCCTCCCCGGTCGGCGCCCTGGTCGGCAGCATGCTGATCGGCCTCACCGAGGCCTTCGTCGCGGGCTACCAGTCCGATCTGCACGTCCTCGGCGAGGGCTTCGGCGACGTCGCGCCGTACGCCGTGATGGTGCTCGTCCTCCTGGTCCGCCCCGCGGGCCTGTTCGCGGCGAGGGGAGCGGCCCGTGTCTGACCTCCTCAAGGCCGGCGGCCTCCTCAGGCGCGGCCCGCTGCTCCTGACCACCCTCCTCCTGTGCGCGCTGCCCTTCTACCTGGACGCCTTCTGGCTGCGCATCGGCCTGTTCTCGATGGCCGCGGCCATCGGCGCCGTCGGACTCGGCCTGCTCAGCGGCACCGCCGGACAGCTCTCCCTCGGACACGCCTTCTTCCTCGCCGTCGGCGCCTACGGGTACGTGTGGCTGGCGGGCGAGCCCGGACCGGGGCTGCCGCCGGCGCTCGCCGCGGTCCTCGCGGTGCTCCTCGCCGGGGCCGCGGGCGGACTGTTCAGCCCCGTCGCCGGCCGGGTGAAGGGCATCTACCTGGGCGTGGCCACCCTCGCCCTGGTCTTCCTCGGCCACCACGTCCTGCTCACCGCGGACTCCGTCACCGGCGGATTCAACGGCCGCTCGGTGCCGCCGCTGGTGCTCGGCGATTTCACGTTCGCCGAGTCCGACCCGGAACTGACGGTCCTGGGCGTCCCGTTCGGCGCCGAGGAACGGCTCTGGTACCTGGGGCTGGCCCTGTTCGCCGTCACCTGGTTCACCGCGCGCGGACTGCTGCGCGGACGCCCCGGGCGCGCCCTGGTGGCGTTGCGCGACAGCGAGACGGCGGCGTCCGTGATGGGCGTCCACGTGGCGAAGTACCGTTCGGCGGCCTTCGTCGTCTCCTCGATGTACGCCGGCCTCGCGGGCGTGCTGCTCGCACTGTCCTTCCGCCGCGTGGTGCCCGACTACTTCTCCCTCGCCCTCTCCGTCGACTACCTCGCCATGATCGTCATCGGCGGCCTGGGCTCCGTCGCCGGCGCCACCGCCGGGGCCGTCTTCGTCACCGCGCTGCCCCTGCTGATGACGCGCTACGCCGACCAGCTTCCCCTGGTCGCGACACCCGGCTCCGGCGACGGCTCGATCGGCCCCACCGAGGCCGCCCGTTACCTCTACGGCGCGGTGATCGTCGTGATCCTCCTCCACGCCCCCGACGGCCTTCACGGCCTCGCCCGACGTACCCGCGCCCGCCTGCGCCGCCGGTCTCCGGTCACCGGTCCTCCCGACACCGGGCCCACGCCCGGGACCACACCAGCCACCACCGCACGAGCCAAGGAGCACACCCCGTGAACGTCACGCACCCCAGGCCCCGCACCACCCGGACCGCCGCCCTGGCCGCGGCGCTGGCCGCCGTGCTGCTCGCGGGCACCGCCTGCAGCTCCAAGGCGGACGGCGGGAGCACCGACGACGCCGCCGACGGCGTCAAGGCCGGTCCCGGTGTCAGCGAGAAGGCCATCAGGCTCGGCGCGCTCACCGACCTCACCGGCCCCTACGCCACCCTCGGCAAGAGCATCGTGCAGGCCCAGCAGCTGTGGGCCGACGAGACCAACGCCGCGGGCGGCATCTGCGGGCGCAAGGTGGAGATCGTCGTCAAGGACCACGGCTACGACGTGCAGAAGGCGGTCACCGCCTACGCCGACATCTCCCCGGACGTCGTCGCCCTGCCCCAGGTCATCGGCTCGCCGGTGGTGGCCGCCCTGCTCGACGACATCGAGCGCGACCACATGCTGACCTTCCCGCAGGCCTGGGCGGCCTCCCTGCTCGGCAAGGACTCCGTCCAGGTCCTCGGCACCACCTACGACCTCGACATGATCGCCGCCGTCGACTTCCTGACCCGTACCAAGAAGGTCGCGAAGGGCGACACCATCGGCCACGTCTACTTCGAGGGCGACTACGGCGCCAACGCGCTGGAGGGCTCGACGTGGGCCGCCGAGAAGGCCGGGATGAAGGTGGTCGGCCAGAAGATCAAGGCCACCGACACCGACCTGTCCGCCCAGGTGTCGGCGCTGAGCAAGGCCGGGGTGAAGGCCGTGCTGATCAGCGCCGGCCCCGCCCAGACCGCCTCCCTCGCCGGCGTGGCCGCCTCCAAGGGCCTGACGGTGCCGATCGTGAGCAGTGCGCCGGGCTACGCTCCGCAGCTGATGAAGACCCCCGCGGCGAAGGCGCTGGAGGCCATGGTGCACGTGGTCAGCGCGGCGCCGGCCGTCAGCTCGGACCTGCCGGGCGTGCGGAAGATGGTCGCCTCCTACGGGAAGAAGTACCCGGGCTCGCCGGTCGACTCGGGCGTGCTCTCCGGCTACAACGCCGCCCAGCTGATCGGCGCCGACCTGAAGAAGGCCTGCGAGGGCGGCAGCCTGACCCGTGAGGACGTGGTCGAGGCGCACCGTTCGCAGCGGAACGCCGACACCGGCCTCGGCACCCCGCAGAACTTCACCGACGTCTCCGCGCCCGCGAGCCGCTCCACGTATGTGCTCAAGCCCGACGCCAAGGCCGTCGGCGGCCTGGTCGGCGTCGAGGAGGCCCACCAGGCGCCGGGCGTCGACCCGTACCTGTCCGCGCGCGGCTGACCGACATGAGGGGCCGTCAAGTCACGCATGGCGAAGCCGCCTTGGCGGTCCCTCGGTCCCACCCCTGGTTCGCCTGTCCGCCCGGTCTCCAGGATGTACTCTCTGTCATGCCAGTGCAGTTGGCGCGGTACGAGCTGGGGGAAAGATGCAAGCCGACAAGCAGCTGTCCACGGAGATCGACGCCAACGTGCCAACGGCCGCACGTATGTACGACTTCTATCTGGGCGGCAAGGACAACTACGCGGCCGACCGGGCGGCGGTCGGGGAACTCGACAAGGTCGTCCCCAGCACCCGTCGGCTGGCCCTGAACAACCGGCGCTTCCTGCAGCGCGTGGTCAGGACCCTCGCCCAGGAGTACGGGATACGCCAGTTCCTCGACCACGGCTCCGGTCTGCCCACGCAGGACAACGTGCACACCGTCGCGCAGCGCGTCGACCCCGAGTCCCGCGTGGTCTACGTCGACAACGACCCGATGGTGCTGGTCCACGGCCGGGCTCTGCTCGACCAGAACGACCGCACGGCCGTCATACACGCCGACATGCGCTCGACGGAGGAGATCTTCTCCCACCCGGAGACCCAGCGCCTGATCGACTTCTCGCAGCCGGTGGCGGTGCTGTTCAACTCGGTCTTCCACTGCATCCCGGACAGTGAGACCGACGGGCCGAAGGCCGTGGTCCGCCGCGTGACCGAGCGGCTCGTGCCCGGCAGTTACGCGGTCATGTGCCAGCTGGTCAGCGAGGATGCCGAGGTACGGAAGTTCGTCACCGACTTCATGGGCCAGGCGACGCAGGGCAACTGGGGGCGCGTGCGCGAGCCCAAGGACGTCGAGGCGCTGTTCGAGGGCATGGAGATCATGGAGCCGGGCCTGGTGGAGGTCTCCACCTGGCGGCCGGACAGTGAGGTCGCTCCCCGCCAGCTCAGCAACGAGTGGATCGAGTTCGGCGGCCTGGGCCGCATCCTCTAACTCCCGCGGAGTCCGGGGCCGTGCGCGAGGGCGGAAACGCCGGCGCACGGCCGGCTCGCCGCCGAGCCCTCCGCGAAGCGCTGTCCCGCTCGCGCTCTTCCGCTCAGCTCGCGGCGTAACGCCCCGACACGCACGCGCTCAGCATCTCCAGGGACGCGCGCGGAGTCAGCGCCTCGTCGGCCAGACGGTCCAGGGCGACCCGGTACTCCTCGGTCTCGTCCTGGTCCTCGAGGAAGTTGGCGCTCTTGATGTGCTCCAGGTAGACCACGTCGGGAAGGTCGCTGCCGCCGAAGCGGAGGAAGGTCACCGGGATCGCGGGCGCCGACGCGTTGGTCACGTCCAACGGCACGATCTGCAGGGTCACATGAGGCCGCCGTGCCATCGCGACGAGGTGCTCGAGCTGTTCCCGCATGACGTCGCGGCTGCCCAGCACGCGGAGCAGCACCGACTCGTCGATGATCGCCCACAGCTGCGGCGCGTCCGGACGGAGCAGCAACTTCGCCCGTCGCATCCGCAGTTCGACACGCCGCTGGACCTCCGCGGCCGGCGCGCTGGGCAGGCCGCGCTCGACCACGGCACGGGTGTACGCCGCCGTCTGGAGCAGTCCGGGGACATACTGGATCTCGAAGGTGCGGATGGTCGCCGCGGCCTCCTGGAGGCCGACCAGGCGGTCGAACCACTCGGGCATCAGGCGCTTGTCGTACCGCTGCCACCAGCCGGGCTCGCCGGCGCGCCGCAACAGCTTCAGCAGCACCGAGGCCTCGTAGGCGTCGGTGCCATAGCGGTCCAGCAGCGCACGGACGTCGTTCTCCGCCGGGGGCCTGCGGCCCTTGCCCGACTCGATGCGCGACAGCTTCGCCGGGCTGAACCCGAGCTCCCGGGCCGCCTGGTCCTGGGACAGGCCGGCGTCCTCGCGGAAACCCGCCAGCTGCACGCCGACGAGCATCTTCAGGAGCGTGGGGGCCGGCTCGGTCCGGTCCAGATAAGGTTCGAGACGGGAGATGCGAGGCGACGCGGCGGACATCGTGACTCCCAGCAGACCGGCAGACTTGATGAACACACTATCTCATCCCGCCGCTCCACACCGCATGAGCCCGCGCGAAATGGGTAGTTGACCTCCGCTTCGCTGTCGGCGTGCGCAGCGGCGGCCCCCTCCCGTACCCGCCTCACAGCAGGTGGTCGAACTCGCCGTCCTTCGCGCCGGCCAGGAAGGCGGCCACCTCCGCGGGGGTGTAGACGAGCGCGGGGCCGTCCGGGTCACGGGAGTTGCGCATCGCTATGCCCCCGTCGACGAGGGCCACCTCGACGCAGTTGCCCTCGGCGTTGCTGTGCCGGCTCTTCTTCCAGCGGGCGTCCAGCGAACTGGCCCGCACTCCGTTCCGCACTGGTGGCACCGCAGTCTCCTTGCTGTCCGGGGGAGCGGACCCCGTCGCGGCGGCCGTCCGTGCTCCCACCCGATTTTTTCCGCGCAATTTCTCGTGCAATTGCACGCGATCGCTGTCTGCGTGGATAATAGCCGTGGCGTCAACCGTTAAACAGGCGCCCCGTACTGACGTTGCATCAGGGAGATGTCGTGCCGTCACCTGCGCATCCACTGCTCCGCCCACCCGGCAGGCCCGTGCCGGAGACGGACGTGGCGAGCCGGTACGACGGGCTCCCGCGCACGGCACGAGCGCCCGACCGCCCCGCCGAGTGGCCGTCCCCCAGTACCCGCGCGACACCGTGCGCCCCACCCGCCCCCGCGTTGCTGAGCATCGCCTGCAGCGCGGAGGGGTTCGCCCGCGCCCGGAAGTTCACGCGGGACACGCTGCGCCGGTGGTCCCTCGACCACCGCGGCGACGACGCGGTCCTGGTGATCACCGAGCTAGCCGCCAACGCCGTGGCGCACGCGGCGCCGTCGGCGGCGACGGACCGGCCGCAGATCGGGCTGGCACTGACCCCGCGTCCCGGCC
The DNA here is from genome assembly GCF_056173025.1 of Streptomyces sp. 63XJN7_1_ISO-PGPR-S23-121. Taxonomy (NCBI): domain Bacteria; kingdom Bacillati; phylum Actinomycetota; class Actinomycetes; order Kitasatosporales; family Streptomycetaceae; genus Streptomyces; species Streptomyces sp. 63XJN7_1_ISO-PGPR-S23-121. The sequence goes on from NZ_CM149653.1 coordinate 3,344,382, forward strand.
GTCTCCTGCTGAGCGTCTCCGACGCCGGCGGCGGCGTGCCCGTGCGCACCTCGTCCGACGACCGCGACCTGCGCGAGCACGGCCGCGGTCTGTGCATCGTCGAGGCCCTGGCCGAGGACTGGGGCTGGACCCCGAGACCTCCGGCGGGCAAGACCGTCTGGGCCGCGTTGTCGACCCGCACCCTCACCTGACCCGACTGCCGCGGAAGGGCCCCACACCATGCGCAGCGCTCCGACCCCACAGCCGAGCACCAGGCGCACCGACCGTCACCCGTCGGCGGCCGGTCCGCTCCGTACCGCGCCCCTCGCCGGCCTGGACCGGGTCCCGTGGGACCGGATCCAGGACTCCAGCGGCTCCGCCGCGGCCATCCCCCAGCTGCTCGACAAGGTCGCCCGCGGCGACGCGGAGACCGCCCGCGCCGCCCTCGGCGATCTGCGGAAACGGATCTGCCAGTACGGCTTCGTCGTCGAGCAGGCCACCGCGGCGACCGTGCCCTTCCTCTGGGAACTGGCCCAGCGGCCCCAGGTGAACTGCCGGGCCCAGATCATCCAGTTGCTCAAGAACATCGCCGACGCCCGGCAGTGGGAGACCACCGCCACCGCCTACCCCAAGCTCCTCAACCACCGGGAGAACCCGGTGGCGTGGGAGCGTGCCGCCCGGCAGGCCGTCCGCGACCGGCGGGGCGAGCTGGAGCGGCTGCTGGCCGAGGGCGACAGCGAGATCACGCGTGCCACGACCGAACTGGCCCGCACGCTCGGAGACTGAGGCCCGCGCCCTCCACGGGGGAGAAGGCGCGGGCCTCCCTCCCGCTCTGCGGGACGGTGTGGCGCGGTCCCGGCCGAAGAGGTAAGAAAGCGCGAGTCTAGAAAGCGCTTGCCCTACCCCTCGGTCACCAGGAGGACCACGCCGATGGCGTCGTCGTTGGAAAAGCCGCTCGACCACCGCTACCGGGGCGAGCACCCGATACGCACGCTCGTCTACCTGCTCCACGCCGACCGCCGCCGGCTGGCCGGAGCGGTCGCCGTCTTCACCGTCAAGCACAGTCCCGTCTGGCTGCTGCCCCTCATCACGGCGTCCATCATCGACACCGTCGTCCAGCACCGGCCGATCGGCACCCTGTGGACCAGCACAGGGATCATCATGTTCATCCTGGTCGTCAACTACCCGCTGCACCTGCTGTACGTCCGTCTCCTGTACGGCAGCGTCCGCCGGATGGGCACCGCCCTGCGCTCCGCCCTGTGCACGCGCATGCAGCAGCTCTCCATCGGCTACCACTCGCGCGTCAGCGCGGGAGTGCTGCAGGCCAAGGTCGTGCGGGACGTCGAGACCGTGGAACAGATGGTGCAGCAGACCGCCGAGAACGGCCTCGGCGCGCTCACCGTCCTCACCGGCGGCCTCGTCATCATCGCCGTCCGCACACCGGAGTTCCTGCCCGTCTTCCTCGTCGTCGTGCCCGCCGCCTCCCTCCTCGTCGCCCGGCTGCGCGCCCGGCTGCGGGCCCACAACGAACACTTCCGGCACGAGGTGGAGACCCTCTCCTCCCGCGTCACGGAGATGACCCGGCTCATCCCGGTCACCCGCGCCCACGGGCTGGAGGGCAAGGCGCTGCGCCGCATGGACGGCACCCTGGACCGGCTGCTGACGTCGGGGATGCGCCTGGACCTGGTCAACGGCCGCTTCGGCTCGCTGTCCTGGGTCGTGCTCAACGTCGTCGGCGTCCTGGTCCTCGCGGGCGCGGCACTGATCTCGTACTACGACGTGTGGGGTGTGAGCGCCGGCGACGTCGTGATGCTGAGCGCCTTCCTGACCACACTGACCAACTCCACCACGACGCTGGCGGGCCTCGCCCCGGTCATCACCAAGGGCCTGGAGTCGGTCCGCTCGGTCGGCGAGGTGCTCCAGGCGCCCGAACTGGAGGACAACGAGGGCAGGACGGAGGTCACGTCCCTGCGCGGGGCCGTCACCTTCGAAAAGGCCGGCCACGCCTACGAGAGCGACGGGCGGCCCGCCGTGCGCGACTTCACCCTCGCGGTCGAGCCGGGCGAGACCGTCGCGCTGGTCGGCGCCTCCGGCGCCGGCAAGTCAACCGTGCTCAACCTCGTGATCGGCTTCCTGCGCCCCACCAGCGGCCGCGTCCTCCTCGACGGCACCGACATGAGCACCCTCGACCTGCGCACGTACCGGCGTTTCGTCTCGGTGGTGCCGCAGGAGTCCATCCTCTTCGACGGCACGATCCGGGAGAACGTCGCCTACGGCATGGACGACGCCGACGAGGAGGCGGTGCGCGCGGCGCTGCGCGACGCCAACGCGCTGGAGTTCGTCGAGCGGCTGCCGCAGGGCCTGGACACCCTGGTCGGGGAGCACGGCGCCCGTCTGTCCGGCGGTCAGCGCCAGCGCCTGGCCATCGCCCGGGCCCTGATCCGTGACCCCAAGGTGCTCATCCTGGACGAGGCCACCTCCGCCCTGGACACCCGGTCGGAGGCGCTGGTCCAGCAGGCCCTCGCCCGGCTGTTGCGCGGACGCACCACGTTCGTCGTCGCGCACCGCCTGTCCACCGTGCGGGGCGCGGACCGGATCGTGGTGATGGGGGAGGGGCGGATCCTCGAAGTCGGCACGCACGACGATCTGCTGCGCAGGCAGGGTGCCTACACGGCCCTGCACAGCGGCCAGGTCGCCTGATCTCCACCAGGGTGTTCCTTACCTTTTCCACCTCCTTGTCAACCCGTCAGACCCTCGACCGGACACAAAACGAACGAATCTAGTCAATTGCGAGCGAGGGTGCTCATGGAGTGAATGTCTCGTCAGGGTTCGGGCATACGCAGCGGAAATCGAGAGAGGGGCGCTTCGTGCTCGAACCGGACCCGAAGGTCGTCAGGGAGTTGCTGACGCGGTACGCGTCACTGCGCATCGCTCAGGCGGAGAGGGAGCGGCCGGCCACGGCGCGCGAGCTGGCGGACGTCAGCTACACGCTGTGCGTGATGACGGCGACGACCACCATCCACGAAGCGGTGGCCAAGGCGGACGAGCTGCTGCTGGCCAAGGGGCGGGCACAGGCCGCCGTCCGGACCGCGGACCCCGACGGGGAGAGCGACCTGTCGCTGGCCGTGTGACGCCGTACCGGGGCCCGTCCCGCGGAGCCGCCCGGAAACGTCCGGCGCGGTCCGCGGGACGGGCCCCGCGCACGTCGGCCGGGCCCGGGCCCCCGTCACCTCCTCGGGGGGAAAGCGCACCCCCGGACGGCCGGACGCCTAGACTGCTCAGTCGCGCCTCCGTGCGGGGGCGGACGACACGAAAGGCACGTTGACGGGTGTTCCAGGATTCCCCCATCTACGACCGACTCGTCGCCGAATGCGGTGACGTCCCCACGCAGGTGCGCCGGGAGGCCGAGCGAGTGAGCAGGGAACTGGAGGTCGTCATGCGGCCCCTGCACTCGCCCGGCCACCTGCCCGGCGCCGAGCGCACCCCGTCCCCCGGCGCCGGCTGGCAGCGCACCGCGCTGCTGCCGGGGCCGCGCACGCACTGACGCGGCTCACCCGACGGCCGCGGGGTCCGTGCCGCCCTCCGCCGCCGCCGGCTCCGCGCCGCCCGGCCGGGCCAGCCACCGGGCGATGGTGCGGGCGATCGGCTGGCCCGTGTCCACCTCGACGAAGCCGAACTGCCCCGACTGGTTGCACTCCAGGAACCACCAGGTGCCGTCACCGTCCTCGGCGAAGTCGAAGGCCCCGTACGCCAGGTGCGCCCCGCGCATGTAGGCCAGAACGGCCTCCGTGACGCGCTGCGGCACCCGCGCCGGCCGCCACGGCTCGCCGGACGAGGAGAAACGGACGTCCACCTCCTGCGCGTCCCGGTCGGCCAGGGTCGTCCTGCGGGCGGCCAGCAGCCGGTCGCCGACCACGGTGAGCCGGACGTCGGCACGCTTGGCGACCCGGCGTTGCAGCAGCGTCGGGCCGAGGGCGACGGCGGAGAAGTCCGCCTCGGGCGAGACCCGGCTGGTCGGCACCGCCAACGGCGGATCCTGCGGGTGCGCGCCGGAGACGGGCTTGACCACCAGGTCCGGGTACCGCTCGGCGAACTCGCGCGCCGCCCGCGGGAACGTCGTGATCAGCGTGGCCGGCACGGGCAGCCCGCACTGCTGTGCGTGACGCAGCTGCCAGGGCTTGAACCGGGCCCGGTGGGCCGCGTCCGGCTGGTTCATCCACCGGGCCCCGCAGCCGCGGAGCATGCCGTAGAGCGCCTGCGCGGACTCCTCGGTCAGCCACGCCGAGGGCTCGGCGGCCCGCGCGGCGGCGCCGCCCGGCCTGCGCACCCATACGGACCGCAGCCCCCCGATGCTCACCAGACGGCCCCCCGACGACAGATGGCCGCGGAAGGAGCCGTGCACGAACTCACCGGAGAGCGCGACGGAATGGGTCAGGTCGGCGGGGTCCATGCGGACCACCGGCACTCCCGACGCGTTCAGGTGCACGACCACCATGTCCGCGGTGACGTCCTCTTCACAGGTCAGGATCAGCACGGTCATTCTCGGCGGCCCGTGTTCAGTCGTCGAAGTGAGTCTTCGACCCCGCAGTGGAGGTCGTGGTGCCCAGTTCTCTCAGCAGCGCGTGGTCGCAGGCGGCCACCCGCCCGTCGACGAGCACGTTCAACTGCAGCCCGGAGTCGTAGACGTACGGAGTGGTGGCTTTCAACTCCACTGCGGGCCGTGCGTAGTTGAGCGCGAACGGTTGCATCGTCTCTCCCTAGTCGGTGCTGCGCCGATCAAGCGATGGTCCCTGTTGCGCCGTCGCCTGGTCCGCCGACTTCCTTCGGCTTCCAGAGACTTATACGAATCGAACGGGTGAATGGTTTCCTTACGCAGCGTAGTCGCGGGGCGGGTGCGTGCCCCGTCCCCGCCCGCCGAAGGAGCCGCGCACGGAGCGCAGGGCGAGAAGCAGTACGCCGATGTCGTCCAGGTACACCGGATCGGGCACGAGGTCCGCCGGCAACACGAAGTAGAGGACGGCGCCCCAGAAGACCCACCGCGGGCCGGCGGGAAGTCCGGCCCTTCTGAGGTTCCGTCGGGTACGGACCAGCCGCACCAGGACGCCGACGGCCACGCAGAGAGCGGCCAGCGCGAGCGCCACCGCCGCGACGATCACCACTGTGGTCGTATCCACTCCGCCGCCCCTCCTCCTGGTGCGCGGCACATGCCCTGTCTGACGGATTCCCTCTCGACGCGGCGATAAGGCTCCGCGCCGGGTCTCTCATCCCCGTGGCCCGTCCGAGTGGCACCGTGCGGTGGACGCGCCTAGTAATGGGCACCACCCACCGCGCGTCGCATGCCGGGGACGCAGGGCGGCCGCACCCCCGATCCACGGAGAGACCATGACCACCGGCTCCTCATCGTCCCGTACGACCGAATACGCCATATCCGCCGAGGACCTGCCGGCCGGGGAGACGACCTCGGCCACCGGCACGCACACGGTCCGGCCCTCGATCGCCCGTTCGCCCGCCCGGAGGGGACCCGTCCCGTGGGAACCCAGCCTGAGGCAACGCATGTGCCGTGCCGGCGGCCCCTTCCGGCCGGCCCCCCGGGAACCGGTCCCCGAACCGGACGTCGCGGACCTCCTCTCCGACGAGGACCTCTTCCCCGACGAGGACCTCCGGGACGGCGAACCCACCGGCAACGGCCCCGCGGACGGAGAGCCCGACGGCCACCAGCCCGACGGTCACGGAGTCCCCGCCCGTGAAACCGCGGCCCATGACGACGCGTCGCGGTCGTACGGAGACCCCGTCGGCGACCTCGTGCGCGCCGCCGTGGCCGACCGGCCGCTGGACGAGGTCGTCGACCTCATCACGATGCTGGCGCAGTCCCCCCTGTACGCGGCGGCCACGGGCGACGCGCTCCGCGCGGTGGGCGTCGACCGGTCGGTGGAGGACGTCACCCGGCTGGCCGGCCTGCTGACCCGGCCGCCCCTCCGCCCGGACAGCGCGGACGAGGCGATCCGCGCCGCGGTGGCACACCGCCCGGTGGAGGACGTCACCCGGCTGATGACCCTGCTGCACCGCACCCCCCTGGAGCCGCGGTGCGGGCAGGAGGCCGTACGGGCCGCCGCCACCGGCCGGCCCGTCGAGGACCTGGTCGAACTGATCGGCAGGCTCGCCGAGGAGCAGCGGGCGCACGCCGGCCGGCCGCAGCCGAGGCCCGCGCGGCCGGTCCCGGAGGACGGGTACGCGACAGAGGAGCCGTGGCCCGCGGAGGAACCGGCGGCAACGGCCGTGGCCGGCTCCCGGCGCCGCGAACGACGCCGCGCCCTGCGTCCGGTCCGGTGGGCCCGGGCCCGGGACCGTGCGCCGCGCGGCCGCGACCGCCGTCCCGTGGTGCGCCGGGCCGTCGGGCGGGCGCTGTGGCCGACGTGGTGCACCGTCACCGCGCTCGCCGGCTGCGGCGTCGCCTACTTCCCCCTGCACCGGAACGACGCGTCCGTCGGCGGCTACGCGGTCGCGCTCGGGATGTCGGCGCTCTGTCTGGCCGTCGCCCTGGTCCTGACCGTGCGCGCCGCCGTGCCGGTGCTCGCCGTCGCGGTCGTGCTGCCGGCCGCGCCGGCCGCGGCCGGGCTCTACGGCACCGCCGCCCCCTCGGCGGGGGTGTCCCGGACCGTGGACCTCACCCTCGCACCCGCCTGGGGCGCCGTGGGAGCCGCCGTACTGGCGTCACTGGTCGCGCTGACGGCACTGTGCGTCCGGGTCGCCTCCCAGGCACCCGCCCGGGGCCGGACGATCCGCACCGTCACCCGGGCCCGCCGCGCCGACTGACCCCGCGTCCGGCCCGTCGTGGCCGGCGCCGGGCGACCGGCGTGGGCCACGACGGGCCTCCGTCACGCCGCCCCCAGCATGCCCGCGGGGTGCTCGTGCTCGAGCAGTCCCGAGAGCACCCGGTCCGGGGTGAGCGGGAGCTTCCCGGAAACGGATGCCGGTGGCGTGGCGGACCGCGTTGCCCACGGCCGCCGCCGCACCGACGATGCCGATCTCGCCGATCCCCTTGCTGCCCATGGGGTTGAGGTGGGCGTCGTCCTCGTCCACCCAGTACGCCTCCACGGACGGGACGTCGGCGTGCGCGGGCACGTGGTACGACGCGAGGTCGGACTCGGTGAAGTCGCCGAAGGCCGGGTCCACCGTGCTGTCCTCGGTCAGCGCCATGCCCAGCCCCATCGTCATCCCGCCGACGAACTGGGAGCGTGCCGTACGGGCGTTGAGGATGCGCCCCGCGGCGAAGACGCCCAGCATCCGCCGTACCCGCACCTCCCCGGAGACCGTGTCGACGGTGACCTCGGCGAAGTGCGCCCCGAACGCGTGCCGTGCGTAGGGGCTCTCGGCGTCGGCGGTGCCGGAGGTGTCGGCCTCGGCCACCACGCCCTCGGCGGGCAGCGGGCCGGTGGGGCCTGCCAACTGCCCGGCCAGCCGGGAGCACGCCTCGTGCACGGCCCAGCCCCAGGAGGCGGTGCCGGACGAGCCGCCCGCCACCGGCGCGAACCCGATGTCGCTGTCCGCCACCTCGATGCGGACCCGGTCCAGGGGCACGCCGAGGACGTCGGCCGCTATCTGCGCGCACACCGTCCGCGCCCCGGTGCCGATGTCCGTGGCGTTGACCCGCACCAGGAAGCCGCCGTCGGGCAGTGCCCGGGCCGAAGCGCGGCAGGGCGCGGCCATCACCGGATACGTGGCGGCGGCCACCCCGCTCCCCACCAGGAGGGGGCCCTCGGTGCGGGACCGCGGACGCGGATCGCGCCCCGCCCACCCGAACCGGCTCGCGCCCTCGCGCAGACACTCCACGAGATGCCTGCTGCTGAAGGGCCGTCCGCTCTCGGGCTCGGTCTCCGGCTCGTTGCGCACCCGCAGCTCCACCGGGTCGATGCCGAGTTCGGCGGCGAGCTCGTCCATCGCGGACTCCAGCGCGTACATGCCGGGGCACTCGCCCGGGGCCCGCATCCAGGACGGCGTCGGCACGTCCAGGGGCACCACGCGGTGGACCGTGCGCAGCGCGGGTGTGCCGTACATGACGCGCGCGGGGACCGCCGCCTGCTCCACGAACTCCTTCACCCGCGACGTGTGCGTCGTCGCCTCGTGGGACAGCGACGTGAGCCGCCCGTCGGCGTCGGCGCCGAGGCGCAGCCGGTGCAGGGTCGGCGCGCGGTGGCCGACGACGCAGGGCAGGTAGCGGCGCGGCAGGGCGACGGTCACCGGCCGGCCGGTGTGCAGCGACGCCATCGCGGCCAGGACCACGTCGGGCCGGGGCGTGCCCTTGGACCCGAAACCGCCGCCCACGTGCTCGGCGCGGACCGTGATCCGGTCCTCGGTCAGCCCGAACAGCCGGGCCAGCTCCTTCCGCACGGCGGTGGTGCCCTGGCTGGAGGAGTGCACGGTCAGCCGCTCGCCGTCCCACACCGCGGTGCTGGAGTGCGGCTCCATCGGGTGGTTGTGCAGCGGCGGCACCCGGTACACGACGTCGATCCGGGCCGGTGAGGACGCGAAGGCGCCGTCGGCGTCGCCGTTCTCGGTGGTGGCCGGGAAGCCTCCGTTGGCCGTCTCGGGGACATAGGCCCCGGCGTGGTCGGCGGTGAGCGTCACGTCGTGGTCCTGGGCCTCATAGGTGACGCGGACGGCGGCGGCACCCGCCCGGGCCGCCTCCAGCGTCTCACCCACCACCAGGCCCACGAACCAGCCCCGGTGCGGCACCTTGGGGCTCTGGAGCACGGCGAGCGTCGGGTCGTCCGGCTCTCCCAGCCGGGGGGCGTTCTCGTGCGTGAGCACCGCCAGCACGCCCGGCAGGGCGAGCGCGGGCGCGGTGTCCACGCCGGTCACCCGGCCGCGCGCGACCGCCGCCGGCACGGGCCAGGCCTGGACGCGGCCGGGGACGTCGAACTCGGCCGCGTACCGGGCGGTGCCGGTGACCTTCTCCCGCCCCTCCCGGCGCTCGGCGGGAGCGCCCAGCACGGTCTCGGTGCCGGTCATGGAATCCTCCTCGGGGACGCCGGTGTCAGTCGATGGCGGCGGGCGGCGCCAGCCGGCCCAGTACGTCCAGGGCGAGCCGGCGGGCCAGCGGCACCTTGTAGGCGTTGTCCCGCAACGGCGCGGCGGCCGCCAGCTCCAGGTCGAGGGCGTGCTCGAACGCGGCCGTCGTGGGCGCCGCGCCGAGCAGCGCCTCCTCGGCCCGCCGGGCCCGCCACGGACGGTGCGCGAGCGCGCCGAACGCGACCCCGGCGCGTTCCACCACACCGTCCGCCAGGTGCAGCACGACGGCGACGGAGGCCAGCGCGAAGGCGTACGACGCCCGGTCCCGGGCCTTGCGGTAGGCGGACGGCAGTCCGGCCGTCGCGGCCGGCAGGACCACACCGGTGATCAGCTCGCCGGGCCGGATCTCGGTGTCCAGTTCGGGATGCTCGCCGGGCAGCCGGTGGAACTCGGCGGCGGGCACGCTCCGGGCGCCCTCCGTGCCGTGCAGCTCCACGCGCGCGTCGAGCGCGGCCAGCGCCACGGCCATGTCCGAGGGGTGGGTGGCGATGCACAGCCCGGACCCCCCGAGCACCGCGTGATCGCGGTGGACCCCCTCCAGGGCGCCGCAGCCGGTGCCGGGCGCCCGCTTGTTGCAGGGCTTGGACAGATCCTGGAAGTAGGGGCAGCGGGTGCGCTGCAGCAGGTTTCCGCCGGTGGTCGCGGCGTTGCGCAACTGACCCGAGGCGCCCGCCAGCAGGGCCTGGGACAGCGCGGGGTAGCGGTCACGGACGGCCGGATGGGCGGCGAGGTCGCTGTTGCGCACCATGGCGCCGACCCGCAGCGAGCCGTCGGGCAGCTCCTCCACGGAGTCCAGCGGCAGCCGCGTGACGTCGACGAGGGCGGCGGGCGTCTCCACGCCGAGCTTCATCAGGTCGACCAGGTTGGTGCCCCCGCCGAGGTAGCGGGCGCCGGGGTGGGCGGCGAACGCGTCGGTGGCCTCCTCGACGCTGCCCGCCCGTACGTAGGCGAAGGGCTTCACGGGATCACGTCCTCGACCGCGTCGGCGATACGCGGATAGGCCCCGCACCGGCACAGGTTGCCGCTGAGCCGCTCCCGGATCTCGTCCCGGTCCAGCGGCACCGGCCCGCCGGAGGGCGTCGCCGGGTCCGTGACGTGGGAGGGGTGACCGGCCTCGGCCTCGGCGAGCGCACCGACCGCGGAGCAGATCTGGCCGGGGGTGCAGTAACCGCACTGGAAGGCGTCGCGTTCCAGGAACGCGCGCTGCAGCGGGTGCAGTTCCTCGCCGTCCCCGGCGAGGCCCTCGACGGTGGTGACCTCACTGCCGTCCAGGGCGACGGCCAGCTGCAGGCAGCTGTTGACGCGCCGGCCGTCGACCAGGACGGTGCAGGCGCCGCACTGTCCGTGGTCGCAGCCCTTCTTGGCGCCCGCGAGTCCGAGGTCCTCCCGCAGGAGGTCCAGCAGGACGCGGCGGTGGTCGACGGAGAGGGTGTGGGGTTTGCCGTTGACCCGCAGGGTGGTGTCCGAGCGGTGCGGCTCGGACGGACGGGAAGCGGGGGAGGCGCTCCGGTGCTGGCTGTCCATGGCGACGCTGACCTTCCGGGACGGGCCGTGCTGCTGTGCAGACCGCGTATCCACGTCACGCCGGCTGACACGTGAGGGTTCCCTGAGTCGCCCCGCCGGCGCCGCCCTAGGGTGGCGCCATGACCACGGAAGACGAGAACGCTACGGACCCGGTCCGCGTCGTGCGCGACGCGTACGAGGCGCTGGCGGCGGTCGTCCGCCCGCTGGGGGACGAGGAGTCGTGGCTGCCGACCGACTGCAGCGGATGGGCGGTGCGCGATCTGGTGTTCCACCTGCTCGGGGACGCCCAGCGGGCCCTGGTGGCGCTGCACACCCCCGCCGTCGGGCCGCCCGGCCGGGATGCCGTCACCTACTGGCGCGACTGGGCGCCCGACCCCGCCGGCGCCGCCCACGGACGGCGCTGGAACCGGGTCGCGGCGAGCATGTTCCCCGACTTCGGACAGTCAAGGAGTCCTACCTGGAGACGGCGGCGGCCACCGTGGCGGCCGCGGCGACGGCCGAGCCGGACCGCCCGGTGCGCACCCAGGGACATGTGCTGACCGCCGGGGACCTGCTGACGACCCTCGGCGTCGAGGCGACCGTGCACCACCTCGACCTGAGCGTCGCACTGCCCGCCGCGCCCGGTCCGTCACCGGCGGGGCTGACCGCGGTCCGCGCCACCCTCGACGGTCTCCTGGGGCGCCCGGTCCCGCTGGACTGGAGCGACCGGCACTACGCCAGGGCCGGCATCGGACGCGCCGCGCTCACCGCGGACGAACGGCGGTCCCTGGGCGCCGACGCGGACCGCCTCCCGCTCTTCTGCTGAGCGCGGCCGGCGGCCGTCAGTCGCCGCGCCCGGCGCTCCTGAACCGTTCCAGCGTGCGGGTCAGCCCCCGCAGCGGGGACGGCACCGGCGTCTCGGACGGAGGGGGCCCGGCCGGGGCGGGCCCGGCGGACTCGCGGTACGCGGCCAGCGCCTCGGCCGCGCGCTCGGCCGCCTCCCGATACAGGTCCCGGGACTGCGTCATGGCCTCCAGCGCCTCGGCGTACATGGCCACCAGCTTGCGCTCGCGGGCCAGTTCCTCCTCCAGGGTGAGCAGCCGCCAGTCCTCCCGCAGCGCGCCGAGCGCCTCCTCGGCACCGTCCACGAGCGGCCGGGGGAGCACCGCGAAGGCCGTCACCGCCGCGATGAGGTCGACGGGCTCGCTGCCGTCCAGGAACACACTGCGGACGGAGAAGGCCTCGGCGTCGTACTCCTCCGGGGCCGGGGTGCCGGGCAGGACCACCGCGCCGCCGCGCGGCACCTGGACGCCGAAGTCCTCCAGCGCCCAGTTCACGACCCGGAGCTGCTGCGGTGCCGCGCGGTGCTCGACCACGCGGTGGCGCAGACTCGCGGGCAGCCGCTCCGCCAGCGGCACCCGGCCGCGGTGGTCGGGCGTCATCGCCTCGTGCACGACGACGTGGATGTTCCACGCGCCGCGCCCGGCCTCCTTGAGCAGCCGCCGTACCGCCTTGTCGTCGTCCGGCAGGTTGTTGATCCCCCGCAGCCGCAGGCCGGTGGCGATGTCGCGGTCCCAGGTGACGTCGGGGTCGTCGGGCCAGAACATGGTGGCGGGCGACGGCCAGGCGGGGTCCCAGGCCTCCTCGGCCTCCGCGAGCAGCGTCCAGTCCTGTCCGCCCGCCGAGCCCGGTGCCAGCGTCAGCCGGGCGCGCACGGTGACGGTGCCACCGGCCCTCCAGCGTGCCTCGAAGATCTTCGGGCCGGGTGAGCCGTCTTGGGCCGGGTCCTCGGGCAGCTCCTGGAAGTCGTCGAGGACATGGCCGTCCTTGAGCCGTCGCAGGGTGCGCCGGACGGTGTCCTCCGCGGCGGATCCGACGTGGCGGCCGCGAGCCGGCCACACCGTGGGTGGAGTCGTGGGGCGGGCGGTGGAAGAGGTCGGCATGAGTCCATCTGCGAGGCGGAGGTACGGGCGAAAGGCCAGTATCGTCGCCGCCGGCCACCGGAGGTCACCCGGGGTCCGCCGACCGGGCGTGCCGTGTACCCCGACCGGCCCGTCCGACGTGCCGGAGGCGGATCGCGGGGAGGCCGGGGGCGAGGACGGCGGGAGACCCGCCGTCGGTCAGGGCGTCTGCCCGCCCGTGGGGGACGGGCCCCGAGACGTCACTCGTCCGGTGGAGCCGCGCGCCGCCGGTCCGCGGAGTCCCAGGCCCGCGTGTCGCGAGGCTCCACGTACGGCTCGTCCTCGGGCGGATGACCGCCGTCGATGACACGCTGCCGGGCCAGCTCGGCGTCGAACTCCAGGCCCAGGAGGATCGCCAGGTTCGTCACCCACAGCCAGACCAGGAAGACGATGACGCCCGCGAGCGTGCCGTACGTCTTGTTGTACGAGCCGAAGTTCGCCACGTAGAAGGCGAACCCGACGGAGGCCACGAGCCAGACCAGCAGGGCGATGACGCTGCCCGGCGTGATCCACTTGAAGCCCCGCACCCGGGCGTTCGGAGTGGCCCAGTACAGGATCGCGATCATCATCGTGACGAGCAGCACCAGGACGGGCCACTTGGCGAAGGACCACACGGTCAGCGCGGTGTCGCCGACGCCGAGCGCGGTGCCCGCCTGCCGGGCCAGCGTGCCGGTGAACACCACGATGAGGGCGCTGACCACGGCCAGCAGGAGCAGCACCACGGTCAGTGCCACCCGCAACGGCAGCACCTTCCACACCGGCCGTCCCTCCGGCACGTCGTAGACCGCGTTGGCCGCGCGGATGAACGCGGCCACGTAGCCGGACGCCGACCAGACGGCACCGAGCAGACCGACCACCGCGAGAACGGAGCCCAGGCCCGCCTTGGCCTGCAACTGCTTCACCGCGTCGCTGATGATGTCCCGCGCGGACCCGGGGGCGAGCTTCTGGATGTTGTCCAGGATCTCCTGGGTGGCGGACTGCCCGGCGATCCCGAGCAGGGAGACCAGCACCAGCAGCGCCGGGAAGAGCGACAGGATCCCGTAATAGGTCAGGGCGGCGGCGCGGTCGGTCAGCTCGTCGTCCTTGAACTCGGACAGCACGCGCCGCAGCAGCGCCTTCCACGAGCGCTTCGGCAGCTCGGTGGGGGAGTCGGGGGCGGCCCGCTCGGTGGAGGCGCCCGGACCGTAGTCCTCGGGCGCCTTGCCGTCCGTGGTGCGGTCGGGGTCCGGTGTGTGCTTCCCGTGGCGGGAGGGGGGCTGTTCGGCCATGTCAGGGCGGGTTGCCCGTCCGGGCGGGTCCACTCCTGCATCCTCTCCTTCCCAGGGCCGAAACGTCGCAGTATGCCGCAGCGGGGGCACGTTCCTCTGGAAAATGCCAAAGCGCTCACCGGACCCGTGCACTTTCCGTAGTCTCGTCGTCACGTTCGCGGTACAGCCGTGCAGGGGGAGGGGATCCGGCGTGCCCGGAATCGACGAGAGTCTGCTGGAAGCCATGCGGCTGCCCGGCGCACGGGGCGCTTCGCTGGTCGACTGGATCAGCGGCCTCGCCCTCGGCGCGGTGGGGGAGGCACCGGGCGGCGACCCGGAGGCGACGGCCGCGGAAACGGCGGAACTCGCCCGGCACATCGCGGAGAGCGGTTCCCTGGCACCGGCCGGCGCGGCACCGCCGGAGAAGGAGCCGCCGGTCGAGGACATGATCGTCACGACGGCGGACTCCTACCACCTGCTCAGGTTCGTCAGCACGCCCTTCGACAGCACGGTCTTCCTCCACCTCTGGCTGGACCGCAACGACGGCAACCTCGCGCTGGCCCGCATACGGCTGGCCGAGATGGCGGATCGCCTGGTGCTCGGATGACCGCAGCGACCACGGCCTGGGCCGCGCACGGAACCACGTCGGAGGCCCTCGGCACCCTCGCGGCCGACGGTGCCACCGGCGCCCTGTCGGGCGAACGCGGCATCGTGTACCTCTCGGCGGGCCGCGTCGTGCACGTGGAGTCGGCCCTCACCCCGGACCTCGGCGCGCTGCTCACCCGCAGCGGCGCCGTCCCGCCGGACGGCTGGTGGGAGGCGGTCGACCGGGGCGGAACCCACCACCGGGTCGGGCACCGGCTGGTGGACAGCGGCCGGCTCACCGCCGGTGCCCTGGAGGTCTGCCACCTGGGCGCGCTGTTCGACGCCGCGTACTTCGTCCTCGCCCACGACACCCGCGCGCACCGCTTCCGGCCCGGTGCCCTGCACTGGCTCGGCGCGGTGCGGTCCGTGCCCGTGGACACCGTCGTGCGGGAGTCCAAGCGCCGCCGCGCCCTGCTGGAACGCATATGGCCGGACCCCGACATCGACGTCGTGCCGCTCGTCCGGGTGCCCGGCGCCGGCACCGGCGACCTGCCGGCGCGGCGCAGCCGGACCCTGACCCAGGTCGACGGCGTGCGCACCGCCTGCGACATCGCCGCGTCCCTCGCCTGCCGGACCTACCACACCCTCGTCGAACTGCGCCGCCTGGCCGCCGACGGACTCGTCACCGCCGCCCCGAGCAGACCCGCACCGGCCGCGGGGGGCCAGGAGGCGCACCCGGTCACGTGGGACGACCCGGACACGGCACTGCTGCGCCGGCTTCGAGACGCCCTGGAGGCCCTGTGATACGCGCGCGTCGCCAGCGTGCCGAAAGGAGACTGCTCATCATGGCCGTCGAGAGCGACGTCCTGGACGAACTGCACCGCCTGCGCAACCGCGTGCCCCAGCTGACCGGATCGCTCGCGGCCACCGTCGACGGGCTCGTGCTGGCCCACGACGCGCCGGGCACCGAACCCGAGGGACTCGCCGCGCTCACCGCCGCCGCGCTCGGCGTGGCCCACCGCATGGCCGAGGCCACCGCGCGCGGCGGCTTCCGGGAACTGCTGCTGCGCGGGGCCGACGGCTACGTCGCCACCTACGCGGCCGGCCCGGCCGCCGTGCTCACCCTGCTCGCCGCGGGCCGCGTCAACGTGGGGCGGCTGCACCTGGAGGGCCGGCGCAGCGGCGCCCGCATCGGCGAACTGGTCGCCGCCCACATCGGCCACGAGCGCACCCGCCCCGGCGGCCGTCCGGCACCGGGCGAACACGCCGCGACGACGCCGGCCGATCCCGCCCGGCAGATCGGCACCCTGCCGGTGCGCACCCCGCAACGGCCGGCACACGAACCGCGTCCCCAGGCCGGCGGCCACCGCCGGCCCACCTGACCCACGGTCAGGTGTCCACCGATCACGTACGGAAGGAAACCCACGCATGGCCAACCTGGAGACCTCGCTCAAGGAATGCCTGAGCTCGATCGACGGAGCGACCGCCGCCGCGCTGGTCGACTACACCAGCGGCATGGCCCTCGGCACGCTGGGCGGGACCAAGGACTTCAACCTGGAGGTCGCCGCCGCCGGCAACACCGACGTCGTGCGGGCCAAACTGCGCACGATGGAGCTGCTCGGTCTGAAGGAGGAGATCGAGGACATCCTGATCACCCTGAACAGCCAGTACCACCTGATCCGCCTGCTCAAGGGCCGCGGCGGCAACGGGCTGTTCCTCTACCTCGTGCTGGACGGCAGCCGCGCCAACCTGGCGATGGCCCGCCACCAGCTGCGCCGCGTTGAGAGCGAGCTGGAGGTCTGACACCCCCGCGGTACGGAACACGGGCGCGGCCCGGCGGGACACCCCGCCGGGCCGCGCCCGTGTGCCACCGGCTCAGGCGCCGCTCTCCCTGAGCATGTCCTCGCGCTCGACGAGCTTCACGCGCTCGCGTCCCTGCGGCTCGCCCAGCGCCTTCTCCGCGGCGTCGAGGCGGTACCAGCCGTCCCACGTGGTGAAGCGGACCTTCCGCTCGGCCAGGTAGGCGTACACGGCCTCCGGGTCCGGAGCGGCGGGTGTGTGCAGGCGGCCGTTCGCGTAGTCGTCCAGCAGGTTGGACACCGTCTCGTTGGCGTCGCCCTTGGTGTGGCCGATCAGGCCGACCGGGCCGCGCCGGATCCAGCCGGTGACGTACGTCGACTGGAGGTGCTCGCCGGACTCCTGGACGACGCGCCCGCCCTCGTCCGGGACCGTGCCCGAGTCGAGGTCCCAGGGCAGCTTCGGGAGCTGGTCGGAGAGGTAGCCGACGGCCCGGTAGACCGCCTGGACGTCCCAGTCCTTGAACGCGCCGGTGCCCTTGACGTTCCCGGTGCCGTCGAGCTCGGTGCGCTCGGTGCGCAGGCCGACGACCCTGCCGTCCTCGCCGAGGATCTCGGTGGGCGACTCGAAGAAGTGCAGGAACAGCTTGTGCGGCCGGTCGCCGACGTCGCGGATCGCCCAGTTCTCCAGGGTCTTGGCGACCATGTCGGCCTGCTTGTTGCCGCGCCGGGTCGCGATCGAGCCCTCGTCGTAGTCGATGTCCTCGGGATCGACGACGACCTCGATGTTGGGGGAGTGGTCCAGCTCCCGCAGCTCCATCGGGCTGAACTTGGCCTGCGCCGGGCCGCGGCGGCCGAAGACGTGGATCTCCCGCGCCCGGTTGGCCCGGAGTCCCTCGTGGACGTTCGGCGGGATCTCGGTCGGCAGCAGTTCGTCGGCCGTCTTGGCGAGAACGCGGGCCACGTCGAGGGCGACGTTGCCGACGCCGAGGACGGCGACCTTCTCCGCCTGGAGCGGCCAGGTGCGCGGCACGTCCGGGTGGCCGTCGTACCAGGACACGAAGTCGGCGGCGCCGTAGGACCCGTCGAGGTCGATGCCGGGTATGGGCAGCGCCCGGTCGGCCGTGGCGCCCGTGGCGAAGATCACGCCGTCGTAGAACGCGCGCAGGTCGTCCAGGCTGATGTCGGTCGGGTAGTCCACGTTGCCGAAGAGGCGGATCTGCGGCTTGTCGAGCACCTGGTGCAGGGCGGTGATGATGCCCTTGATCCGCGGGTGGTCGGGGGCCACGCCGTAGCGGATGAGCCCGAACGGGGCGGGCATGCGCTCGAAGATGTCGATGGACACGCCGGGGTCGGCGGCCACCTCGGACTTGAGCAGGGCGTCGGCGGCGTAGATTCCGGCCGGGCCGGATCCGACGATGGCTACCCGCAGAGGGCGGGGCATGTTCGGGTTCCCTTCGAGCGGTAACAGATCGACTCTCGGGGAAGCCTAAACTGAGGCAAGCCTAAGTCGGTACGCGGGTCCGGTCTATGAGCCCATAAGGACGGCTTATGGGATCCCACGGTACGGCTTTGCCCCGGGTTTGAACCCCCGGCCACGGGTGACGCAGGCGTGAGGCGCGGCGAACGCGTCCCATGCCGTCTCGTGAGGAGAGCCCCCGTGCAGCGTCCGGACGACCGCCCGGCACCGAACCGCTGGCGGGCCCTGTGGGTGACGCTGGTCGCCGGGTTCATGACCCTGCTGGACGTGACGATCGTCGCCGTCGCCCTGCCGTCCATGCAGCGGGAGCTGCACGCCTCCGCGGCGTCCGTGCAGTGGGTCGTGTCCGGTTACGCCCTCGCCTTCGCGCTGACCCTCGTCACGGCCGGCCGGATCGGCGACGCGTTCGGCAGGCGCCGCGTGTTCCTCGCCGCCCTGGCCGCCTTCGTGGTGTTCAGCGCCGCCGCGGGGGCCGCGCCCGGCATCGAGCTGCTGGTGGCCGCGCGGCTCGCCCAGGGCGTCGCCGCGGGCAGTATCGCGCCGCAGAACTCCGCACTGATCCAGCAGCTCTTCCGGGGCGCCGAACGCGGGCGCGCGTTCGGCCTCTTCGGCGCCACCGTGGGGGTCTCCAGCGCCGTGGGACCGGTCGTCGGCGGGGTGATCCTCGCGCTGGCCGGCCCCGAGGGCTGGCGGTGGATCTTCTACGTCAACGTGCCCGTCGGCGTGCTGGCGCTCGTGCTCGGCCTGCGCCTGCTGCCGCGCGTCGCTCCCGGCCGCCGGGGACACCTCGACCCGGTGGGCGTCACGCTCCTGGGGGCCGGGATCCTCGCGGTGATGCTGCCGTTGGTGCTCGCCGAGGCGGGCGGGGTGCGCCGTACGTGGTGGCTCTTCCCGCTGGGGCTGCTGGTCCTGCTCGGATTCGCCGGCTGGGAGCGCCGCGTCGCCCGCCGTGGAGGGGATCCGCTGCTGGACCCGGGACTGCTCACCGAGACCCGCGGCTACGCCACCGGTGCGGGCCTGGGCGCCCTGTACTTCGTCGGGTTCAGCGGGGTGTGGCTCGTGTTCGCCCTCTTCTTCCAGAACGGGCTGGGCTTCTCGCCGCTGATGTCCGGACTGGCGGTGACCCCGTTCGCCGTGGGGTCCGCCACCGCGGCGGCCGTGGCGGGCCGCCTGGTGGAACGGCTGGGACGGCTGCTGACCGTCTGGGGACTCGTCGCCGTCATGGCGGGGCTGGGGACGACCGCGCTGGTGCTGTGGCTCGCGCCCTCCGACCGCGCCGCCTGGTTCGCGGCCCCGGCACTGCTGGTGGGCGGACTCGGCAGCGGCTGTGTGATCTCCCCGAACATCACCATGACGCTGCGGGACGTCCCGGTGCGGATGGCGGGAGCCGCCGGCGGTGCCCTCCAGACGGGCCAGCGCCTGGGCGGCGCCGTGGGCACCGCCGCGCTGCCGGGGCTGTTCTACGTGACGCTGAACACCACCCACGACGACTACCACGAGGCCATGGCCCTGTCGGTCGGCTCCGGTGTCGCCGCCATGCTGTGCGCGCTGACCGTCGCCGTCCTCGACTGGCGCCGTGACCGCCATGCCTCCGAGGGCTGCCCGCCGGAGACGTCCCACAGCCACACCCACGTCGCGGGGCAGGGCTGAGGGGCCGTCCCGCCGGCGACCGCCTCGGCCCGCTCAGTGGGGGCGCTTGCCGCCGAACTTCCGCAGCATCTCCTGCGCCTGCGCCCGGCGGCGGGGGTCCGCGGCGGCGCGGCGCACCTGCTCCGCCGCCCGGCGGCCCTGCGGGCTGCGCGCGAACTGCTTGATCCGGTTCAGCATTCCGGCCATGACGTCCTCCGGGTCGACGGGTCTGGTCTGTCGTCCATGTACGTCGTCCTTCTACCCGCCGGTCCTCCGATAAGCCCGCGGGTTTGACCCCGCCGGGACGGGCGACCCGCCAGGGCGACAGCGCAATCCGACGCCGTGAGGTGAGCATTCGTGGCCGGCAACGAGAAATCCAGGGCCAGGACCGAACAGGCCAAGGGGAAGGCGAAGGAGATGGCGGGGCGTGCCGTCGGCAACGAGAGTTTGACGGCCGAGGGCCGCGCCGAGCAGTCGAAGGGCGACGCACGCCAGGCCAAGGAGAAGGGCAAGGACGTGTTCCGGCACTGACGCCGGCGGCGAAGCGGCACCGCGATGGGCCGCGGAGAGAGCGTGCGGCTCTCTCCGCGGCCCATCGCGGTGCCCGGCGGCCTCAGTCGATGCGGTAGCTGTCCCCGTACACCCGCCATCGCAGCGGCGGATCGAGGTCGAGGTTGCCCTCGCGCAGGAAGACCCGCTGCGCCGTGTCGACCCGGCTGGTGTCGCTGTGCGCCGCCTCCTGCCTCATCGCCCGCACCCGCGCGTCGAGGAAGGCGTGCAGATAGGCCACCTCGTCGCCGCCGAGGGCCGGGGTCCGGGCCTGGCGCATCGCCCGTTCACGGATCGCGGGGAAACCGGCCGGGTCGTCGCCGCCGCCGTGCATCACCATCGCGTCGTAGTACGCGAACTGGCCGAGCGTTCCGAGACCGTCCCCGGTGGCCCGCCGGACGGCCGGGCCGAAGTACACGCGGTCGCGTTCGTCGTCCTGTGCCCGGCGGAACTCCCGGTCGCGGGCGGCCCGGCGCCAGTTCTCCGGGAAGTCCGGGTCCAGCCCCTCGTGCGAGTCGGAACCGTCCACCGCGCGCAGCGCGGGCAGATGGCGCGCGAGCACGTTGCCGGGCCTGCGGTCGGTGTAGAGCTCCACCAGGCCGAGCATGTCGCCGGTGCCCGAGCAGAAACCGATGATGCCGCCGGTGTAGCCGCGGCCGTCACCGATGTCCTCGAGGTACGCGTACTGCGCCTTCCAGTCGAGCGAGGAGTTCTCGGCGCTCGACACCAGGCGCATGGCGATCTCCTTCTTCGCCGGGTCGGCAAGCCCCGCCGGACGCCCGCGTGCCGCTCGCGACGGCCGCAGGCCGGGAATCGCCGCCGCCGGTGACGCGGAGGTCAGGGCGGTCAGGGCGCGACGCAGGACGCCCCGGCGGCGCGCGGGATCGGGGGACGGGTGGTTCACGGATGCTCCTGGTCTCGGGCCGGCGGAGGGCGCCGGTCCCGTCAGGGTATGGGCTGCTCCGCCCAGATGACCTTGCCGTCGGGCGTGTAGCGGGTGCCCCACCGCTCGGCGAGCTGTGCCACGAGGAACAGTCCCCGCCCGCCCTCGTCGGTCATGGCCGCGTAGCGCAGGTGCGGTGAGGTGCTGCTGCTGTCGAACACCTCGCAGATCAGGCTGCGGTCGCGCAGCACCCGTACGTGCACGGTCTCGCCGCCGTACCGGATCGCGTTGGTGACCAGCTCGCTCAGGATCAGCTCCGTCGTGAACGCCAGTTCGTCCAGCCCCCACTCCGCCAGCCGCCGGGTGACCTGGGCACGCACCTCGCCCACGGCGGCCGGGTCGGACGGCACCGGCCACTCGGCGACCCGGTCCGGGCCCAGCACGCGGGTGCGGGCGACGAGCAGGGCGATGTCGTCGCCCGGCCGGTCCGGGAGCCGGGCGTCGAGGACGGTCCGGCAGGTGTCCTCCGGCGAGTCGCCGGCGGTCTCCAACGCCCTGCGGAGCTGTTCGAGTCCGACGTCGATGTCGTGCTCCCGGTCCTCCACGAGCCCGTCGGTGTACAGCACGAGCCGGCTGCCCTCCGCCAGGCGCAGTTCGGCCGTCTCGAACGGCAGACCGCCCAGGCCCAGCGGGGGACCGGCGGGCACCTCGGGGAACTCCACGGTGCCGTCCGGCCGGATCAGCGCGGGCGGCGGATGACCGGCCCGGGCGATCACACAGGTGCCGGCGACCGGGTCGTAGATCGCGTAGAGGCAGGTCGCGCCGGTGACGGGGGCACTGCCGTCCTCGGTGGTCTCGTCCTGGTCGATCCGGGCCACCAGCTCGTCCAGCAGGGTGAGCAGTTCGTCGGGCGGCAGGTCCAGTGCGGAGAAGTTGTGCACCGCGGTGCGCAGCCGGCCCATGGTGGCCGCGGCGAGCAGCCCGTGGCCGACGACGTCGCCCACCACGAGCGCGACCCGGGCCCCGGAGAGCGGCAGCACGTCGAACCAGTCCCCGCCCACCCCCGCCTGCGCGGGCAGGTAGCGGTGGGCGACGTCCAGGGCGTTCTGCTCCGGCATCCGGCGGGGCAGCAGGCTCCGCTGGAGTGTCACCGCCATGCCGTGCTCGCGCGTGTAGCGGCGCGCGTTGTCGATGGAGACGGCGGCGCGCGCGACCAGCTCCTCGGCGAGCGCCAGCTCGTCCTCGTCGAACGGCTCGGGCCGCCCGGAACGCCAGAAGCCCACCACCCCGAGCACCAGGGCGCCCGCGCGCAGCGGCACGGTGATCAGCGAGTGGATGCCGTACT
Organism: Streptomyces sp. 63XJN7_1_ISO-PGPR-S23-121; assembly: GCF_056173025.1. NCBI lineage: Bacteria > Bacillati > Actinomycetota > Actinomycetes > Kitasatosporales > Streptomycetaceae > Streptomyces > Streptomyces sp. 63XJN7_1_ISO-PGPR-S23-121. Next base: position 3,366,408 of record NZ_CM149653.1, read on the forward strand.
CCACTATCCGCGCGGCCTGCTCGACGTCCTGCGCCTGCCAGCCCGCGGCCCGGCCGAGGTCCGGCTCCAGGACGGGCCGGCCGGTGTCCAGGGTCCGGCCCTGCGGGGAGGAGGCCACGAAGCGGATCTGCCGGCCCACCGGGTAGAGCGGCGCCTTCGCGTCCACGCCGCTGAGCGCGGTGCGGCGCAGCGGGGTGACCGCCTCCGGCTGGCCGCCGCGGAGCACGGAGTCGAACAGGTCCACGGTGACGTAGTCCGCGAACCGGGGCGCGGCAAGCTCCGCCAGTTCCTCGGCGGTCCGGGTGACGTCCAGGCTGGTGCCGATGCCCACCCCGGCGTCGTACAGCATCTCCAGCCGCTCCCGGGCGGTCTCGGCACGGCCGGACAGGGCCCGCAGCTCAGTGGAGTCGCGCAGGGTGGCGACGCTGCCGGGCGGTCCGCCCCGCTCGTCCGTGGGCCGCAGGTTGATCGCCAGCAGCCGGTCCTTGACCAGGTGGACCTCGTCCGTGGCGACCCGTCCGGAGTCCAGCAGCCGCGCCGTGTCGGCGGGCAGACCGAGGTCCAGGACGTGCCGGCCCTCGGCGTCGGCGGGCAGGTCGAGCAGGCGGTGCGCCTCGTCGTTCGCGAGCAGCAGCCTGCCCTCCCCGCCGACGATCAGCACCCCCTCGCGGACGGAGTGCAGGACCGCGTCGTGGTGTTCGTACATCCGGGTCATCTCGCGCGGGCCCAGCCCGTGCGTCTGCCGCAGCAGCCGCCGGCTGACCAGTGCCGTGCCCGCGGTCGCCAGGGCGAGCCCGATGCCCGCGGTGATCAGCACCAGCGGCAGCTGCCGGTCCACGGTCCCGCCCACGTTCTCCGTCGTGATGCCGGCCGAGACCAGACCGACGACCTTGCCGTCCGGCTCCTCGACCGGCACCACGGCCTGGACCAGACGGCCGATCGTGCCGTCGACCTCCTCGGTCACGGTCCGCCCCTTCAGGGCCGGCTCGATGTTCCCCACGAATTGTTTGCCGATGCGGTCGGGCACCGGATGCGTGTAGCGGGTTCCCTCGGTGTTGAGGACGACGACGAAGTCCACGCCGGTCGCCTTGCGTGTCGCCTCGGCCCGCGGCTGGAGCACCGCCGTCGGATCGGGGCTGCGCAGTGCCGCGCGCGTGCCCGGGGCGTTCGCGAACGTCGCGGCCACGGCGACCGACCGGTTGCGGGCCTCCACCGTGCTGTCGTGCTGCACCTGGAGCACGAGCGAGACCGCCGCCGTCACGACGAGCAGCAGCACGATGACCACGTTCAGCACGAAGACCTGTCCGGCGACACTGCGCCCGGACAGCGCCGACCGCAGAGCCGCGACTCGTCCCCGCCGCCCCCCGGCCGCTGCCCGCCGTGACCGGTCCGCCTCCCGCTGCCGGGCGAGCGAACCGACGGGACGACGGGGTGACCGCTCTCCCGAGCGACCCATCAGTCGGACCATGTGCCCATGTCTACACTGCCGGGCCGCGTGAAGCGAGGGGCGTCCGCGGGGACGGCGGCCTCCCGGTGACCGTCCCCGCGGGCCCGGTACGCCCGTCCGGGTGGTGCACGACCGGCGTCGATCCGCAGGCCCCTCCCGGGCCCGCGAGAGGCCGGGAGGGGCCGGGGCGCGGTGTCCGCACCCGGCCGCGGGGCGGTCAGGGCCGGGCGTAGGGCCGGGTCATGATCTCCATGTTGTGGCCGTCCGGATCGTCGAAGTAGGCGCCCCGGCCGCCGAACAGCCGGTTGATCCGGCCGGGTTCGGTGTGCCGGGGATCGGCGTAGTACGTGACGCCGACCGCCTCCAGGCGGGCGAGCATGCCGTCGAACCCCTCGTCGGGTACGAGGAACGCGTAGTGCTGCGGCTGGATCGGATCGTCCCGCATCTCGTAGTAGTCGAGGGTGACGCCGTTGCCGAGGTCGACGGGCAGGAACGGGCCGAACGGAGCGCCGACTTCCAGTCCCAGGATCGCGGCGAGGAACTCGGCGGAAAGCCGCCGGTCGCGGGCGAGGACGGCGGTGTGGTCGAGCCGCACGGTCGTGGTCGGCGGTTCGGGGGAGCGCGGGTGCTGCCGGCTGTCGGGCATGGTTCGAAGATCTCCGGGTCTCGGGTCCGAGGGGCGGCGCCCGGCGTGCGGGCACCTGGAACGTGGACGCGGAGACAGGGGCGGGCCGCGGGCCCGCGTGCTCATGCCGGGGCCGGGACCCTCTCTCGTGCATGGCCCATGGCCGACCCGGCAGTCACCTGGCCGACGTTACCGCCCGTAGTGGGCCCGGGCAACGCCGTTTCCGGTGTTGCCCGGGCCCCGTGTTCCGTCCGGAACGGGCTGTGAGGAACGGAAGTTGGGGCAAAGGAAGGGGCAGAGCCGGTTCGGTGCGTATCGTGAAACAGCGCGGGCCTTCGCTTCCACGCCTCGGCCCCGGACCGGACGGTGAGGCTCTGTATGACTCCGGCGCACAGACGCGAGGCCGCCGACGTCCCTGCCACGGCCACCGTGGTGGAGTTCAGGGGCGGATCGGCGATGATCCCTGCCTCCCGGGACGTCGTCCAGGGTTTCGTCGCCCGCCTGCGCGAGGCCGGCGTGGACATGGCCGACACCTTCCTGGACTCCGCCCGCCTGGTGGCCAGCGAACTGGTGACGAACGCGCTCCGGCACGCGCCGGGCCCGTGCCGGCTGGTGCTGACGCTGGTGGAGGACGGGGTGGAGATCGCGGTGTCGGACTCGGGGGAGGGATTCCCCGCGTTCCTGCCCGGCGATCCCCTGCGTGTCGGCCGACACGGCCTGGAGATCGTGAAGCGGCTGTGCGACGAGGTCGTCACCAGGCCGCACGCGACCGGCAAGACCGTCTCCGCGCGTCTGCCGCTGCGGTGACCGGGCCGCACCTGGGGACCGGTCGCGCGGTCCTCAGGCGGCCAGGGCCTCATCGACGGTGGGGTAGCAGGCGATCAGCGTGTCCACCCCGACGAGTTGCAGGACGCGCAGGACGGCCTGCTGCGGCGCGGCGAGCCGGAAGAACACGCCCCGGGACTCGGCGGCCTGGTGGGCGGAGATGAGCACGTTGATGCCGCTGGAATCCAGGAAGGCGACCTCCGAGAAGTCGACCACCGTGCCCGGTGCCGTCTGCACACAGGAGAGCAGGACGTCGAGGAGCTGACTGCTGCCGTCGAGATCCACTTCTCCGGCGAGGCTGACGACGCTGACGTCGCCGCCCGTGGTGGTACGGGTGATCAGCAGCCGCTCGGGTACTGCCGCTCCCTCGATGTCCGCCACGCTTTCCTCACCTCTCGCATATGCCCGGCCGTCGTCGGTGGGTCGATGTTAAGGCCCTTCGAAGCTTGTGTGGGCCACTTGTGCGGACCGGAAGGGGCCCGGAAAGGGCCGGGACGGCCTCGACGCGCGCGACGGCCGTCCTCTGACTACCGTCGAGATGTGGTGGATCACACATTCGAAGAGCTCGTGCAGAAGCGTCGCGCGGCGGACCAGGCACAGCACCGGGTCGAGGAGCTGCGCGACTCGTACGGGCCTCCTACGCAGCAGGAGTGGACCCGACGGCAGTCGTACATGTACGAGACCGCCGTGCGGGCATGGCGCGACCTGGACCGGGACGCGCAGACCGCGATGACGGAGTACGTCAAGGAGGAGGGGCAGTCCCGGCACAAGCTCGAGGCGAAGGTCCGCAAGGCCGTCCAGGACGGGTGACCCGGAGCTGACGCCCGCCTCGGTCCCGGTCCCCGCCCGCGCGCCCGCGTGGCCGGGGCCCGAGGGCCGGTTCAGCCCTGCCGGGACAGGGTCTCGCCGACGAGGTCGCGTACGGCGGTCAGCGCCGGGGCCCGGTCCGCGGGCACCAGCCCGATACGGGTGCGCCGGTCGAGCAGGTCGGCCTCGTCGAGGGCCCCCTCGTGACGCAGGGCCCACACGAGCTCCGCCCCGGTGACGGGGTGGCCGGGCAGCACGCGCTCGCCGAGCCGGGGGTCCAGGTCGGCCAGGGCCCGCACGGCCGGCGCCTCCGTGCCGTAGCGCCGCACCAGGCGGCGCGGTGCCCGCAGCGCGGCGAGGACGTGCGGCGCCGCGGCGCCGACCAGGGGCAGGGCGGCGGTGGTGGAGGACCCGGCGGCGAGGCGGCGGGCGGCGACGGCGGCGTCCACGGCGTCCTCGGCCATACGCCGGTACGTGGTGAGCTTGCCGCCGACCACGGTGGTCACCCCCTCCGGCGAGGTGAGCACGGCGTGCCTGCGGGAGATGTCCGCGGTCCGGTCCCCGGCGCCGGGCCGGTCCGGCGGCGTGGTGTCCAGCAGGGGACGCAGGCCCGCGAAGGCGCCGACCACGTCCTCGCGGCGGACGGGCACGTCCAGGACCGAGCCGAGCACGTCGAGCAGGAAGCCGATGTCGGTCTCCGGCACCTCGGGGACGTCCGGCACCGGGCCGTCCACGGGCTCGTCGGTCAGCCCTACGTAGACCCGGCCGTCCCCCTGGGGGAGGACGAGGACGAAGCGGTTGGTCTCCCCGGGGACCGGGACGTGCAGTCCGGCGGGCAGCGGGCCGAGGTGTTCCGCGCGCAGCACCAGGTGGGTGCCGCGGGAGGGCCGGATCCGGATGCCGTCCACCAGGCCGCCGGCCCAGACCCCGGAGGCGTTGATCACCGCGCGGGCGCGGATCTCGCCCGTCTCGCCGGTGACCTCGTCGCGTATCAGGGCGCCGGACGAGGTGAGCTCGAGGGCCCGCACCCGGGTCAGGACGCGGGCGCCGTGCGCGGCGGCGGTGCGGGCCAAGGCGGTGACCAGCCGAGCGTCGTCGGTGAGCCGGCCGTCCCAGGACAGCAGGCCGCCGCGCAGCCCGGCGGGGCGCAGTGCCGGGGCGAGGTGGCGGGTCTCCACGGCGGACAGCCGGCGCGGCGCGGGAAGCGTGCTCCGGGCCGTGCGCGCGGCGAGGCGCAGCGTGTCGCCGGCCCGGAACCCCGCCCAGGCCAGCGTGGCCTGCGCGCGCGAGACCAGCGGCGTCAGCGGCAGTACGAACGGCTGGGCGCGCACCAGATGCGGGGCGGTGCGCTCCATCAGCACCCCGCGCTCCACCGCGCTCTCGTGGGCGACGTCCAACTGGGCGGAGGCGAGGTAGCGCAGTCCGCCGTGGATCAGCTTGGAGCTCCACCGGGAGGTGCCGAACGCCAGGTCGTGCGCGTCCACGGCGACGACGTCAAGACCCCGGGCGGCCGCGTCCAGGGCGGCGCCGGCGCCGGTCGCGCCGAGGCCGACGACCAGGACGTCGACGGCCGGACCGCCGACGGTGTCGGTCAGTTCCCGCGAGCGCCGCGCGGCGGACAGGGCGGCACCTGCGGCGGGGCTGCTGGTGGGGCTCATGGGGTGAGGGTCCTCTCGAGGATGGTCCGCAGCTCCGTGAGGAGGGCCGCGGCGGTCAGGTCGGGGTCGTCCTCGTCGGTCATGGTCCGCAGCGACAGGGCGAAGGACTGCACGACCAGCAGCACCGACCGCGCCTGCCGCTCGGGGGGCGCCGCCCGCACCGAGCCGTCGGCGTGCCCCTCCCGCAACTGGGTGGCCAGCAGCTCCAGCAGGGCCTCCTGGCTGGCCCCGCGCCGGTCCAGGACGTAGGGCAGCAGCAGCTCGGGATCGACGTCGACGATCTTGCGGAAGAGCGGGTGGGCGCGGAACGCCTCCACTCCGGTCACCAGCCCCTCGACCACGCGGGGGCGGGTGGCGAGGCCGGGCCGGGACTCGGGGACGGCCCCCGTGGCGACGGCGATCCACTCGCGGGTCATCAGGTCGCCGACCAGGGACCGCACGTCGGGCCACCGCCGGTAGAGCGTCATCCGGGAGACACCGGCGCGGCGGGCCACATCGGTCATGGTCGTGCGGCGGACGCCGACGGCCAGGACGCAGTCGCGGACGGCGTCGAGCACCGGGTCGTTGTCCGAGGAGTTCGGCCGGCTCGAGCTGTTGTGACGGTTGGGCGTCATGTGTAACAGTGTAACGCCAGTGAGGCCGCGCGGGCGGCATCCCCCGAATCGACCGGTGAGGACGACAGGCAATGGACATGCTGTGGAACGGCTGGGGCGATCCGGCCCGGGCGACGCCGCTGCCCGACACCGTGACCGGGCTGCTGCGCGATCTGCTCGGTGTCGAGGAGAAGGACGCCGAGTCCGTCCGCCTGGAGGAGATCGAGCTCCCGGCCGCACTGGACGACCCGGCCCGCCGCGCCCTGCTCGCCGCCGTCGGCGACCGCGCCGACCGCGTGCGCACGGACGCCGAGGCCCGCGTCCGCCACACCCGCGGCAAGTCCACCCCCGACCTGCTGCGCATGCGCCGGGGCGACGTCCGCGACACCCCGGCCGCCGTCGTCCTGCCCGACGGCCACGACGAGGTGCTCGCGGTCATGCGGGCCTGCGCCGAACACGGCCTGGCGCTAGTCCCGTTCGGCGGCGGCACCTCCGTCGTCGGCGGCCTCGCCCCCGGCCGGCCGGGCCCCTTCGTCACCCTGGACCTGCGGCACATGAACCGCCTGCTCGACCTCGATCCGGTCTCCCGCACCGTCACGCTGCAACCCGGCCTGCGCGCCCCCGAGGCCGAGGCCCTGCTGGCCGGGCACGGCTACACCCTCGGTCACTTCCCGCAGTCCTACGAGTGGGCCACCATCGGCGGTTTCGCCGCCACCCGTTCCAGCGGGCAGGCCTCCGCCGGGTACGGACGCTTCGACGACATGGTGCTGGGCCTGACCCTCGCCACCCCCGAGGGCACCCTCGACACGGGCCGCGCCCCCCGCTCGGCGGCCGGACCCGACCTGCGCCAGCTCGTGCTGGGCTCGGAAGGCGCGTTCGGCGTCATCACCTCCGTGACCGTGCGTGTCCGGCCGGTGCCGGAGGTCCGCCGCTACGAGGGCTGGCGCTTCGCCTCCTTCGACGAGGGCGCCGCCGCCCTGCGCCGGCTCGCCCAGGACGGCCCGCGCCCGACGGTGCTGCGGCTGTCCGACGAGACCGAGACCCTGATCGGCCTGGCCCAGCCCGACGCCATCGGCGCCTCCCTCGCCGGCGGGAACGCCGGCTGCCTCGCGATCGTCGGCTTCGAGGGCACCGAACAGGACACCGCGCACCGCCGCGGGACGGCGGCCGCCGTACTCGCCGAGTGCGGCGGCACGTCCGCCGGCGGGGAACCGGGGGAGCGGTGGGCGCACGGCCGGTACTCCGCGCCCTATCTGCGCGACTCACTGCTGGACGCCGGGGCGCTCGCCGAGACCCTGGAGACGGCGGCCTACTGGTCCCGGATCCCCGCGCTGTACACGGCCGTCCGCGACGCGCTCACCGCGACGCTCACCGAAGCCGGCACCCCGCCGCTGGTCATGTGCCACATCTCGCACGTGTACGAGAACGGCGCCTCCCTGTACTTCACCGTCGTCTCCGCCCAGGGCGACGACGCCGTGGCCCACTGGACCCGGGCCAAGCACGCCGCCAACGAGGCGATCCTCGACGCCGGCGGCACCATCACCCACCACCACGCGGTCGGCACCGACCACCGCGACTGGTACCTCCGGGAGGCGGGCCCCCTCGGCATCGAGGCCCTGCGCGCCGTCAAGCGGCGCCTGGACCCGGCCGGGCTGCTCAACCCGGGCGTCCTCCTGCCCGGCGACTGACCCCCCGGCCGGCCACCCGTCGTTCCCGTGAGACAACAGTCCGGCACCATCCGTCTGCCCGGAGGCACATCGATGCGACAGTTCACCGCCGTCGTCAACCCCACCGCGGGCGGCGCCACCTCGGCCGCCGCGCTGCTCGGGGTGGCCCGGCTGCTGCGGGAGGCGGGCGCCGGACTGGAGACCGAGTACAGCCGCAGCCTCGCGCACGCCCGGGACGTCGCCCGGCAGGCCGGGCGGCGGGGCCGGGTGGTGCTCGCCGTCGGCGGGGACGGGATGGCCGGCGGGATAGGCGGCGCCCTCAGCGGCACCGGCACCGTGCTGGGACTCGTCCCGGCGGGCCGCGGCAACGACTTCGCCCGCGCGCTGCGCCTGCCCGCCGAGCCCGAAGCCCTCGCCGAACTGCTGCTGCGCGGCGAGCCGCGCCCCGTCGACACCATCGAGGTCGCCTCCGCCGTCCACGACCGCACCGTCGTGCTCGGCAGCGTCTACGCGGGGGTCGACGCGCTCGCCAACCGCCACGCCAACCACGCGCGTCTGCTGCGCGGCACCGCCTCCTACTACGTGGGCGCGCTGCGCGCGATCACCACCTGGCGCCCGGCCCGCTACCGGGTCACCGTCGACGGACAGGAGCACGCCTTCACCGGCTACACCGTGGTCGCCGCCAACTCCGGCTACTACGGCTCCAACCGCCTCATCGCGCCCGCCGCCCGGGTGGACGACGGACTGCTGGAGGTCGTGATGATCCGTCACGCGCCGCGGCGGCTGTTCTTCGCCCTGATGAACGAACTCGCCTCCGGCGCCCACGTCCACCGGCCCCAGGTGCGGGTGCTGCGCGGGAAGGAGGTCCGCATCGAGGCCGACCGGGCCGTGCCCTACGGCGCCGACGGGGAGGTGGAGGCCGTCGTCCCCGTCACGGCCAGGGTGCTGCCCGGAGCGCTGCGCGTCCTGTGCTGAACACGCGCCGGGGCCGGCCGCCGACCTCGGCGACCGGCCCCGGGGGCCTCGCGGATCAGCCCCGCGGAGTGGTGAAGCGTTCCCACACCCGGTGCGACCCCAGCAGCCGCGTGACCTGCTCCAGCGCGGCGGTGCCCGAGTCGGCGACGACCACGCCCGCGGCGTCGGCGGGCACACCCGATGCCTCGAGGGCCGCCTCGCCGCCGGCCCAGACGCCGATCGCCTTGCCGTGCCGGAACGCCTCCGACACCAGCAGGCTCACCCGCGGGTCGATCGACCCCGGACCCGTGGGCGCCGGCGCCGCCTTGTAGTCCCGCGGCGTGTACGCGTCGCCGCCCATCGCGGGCGTCCCCGCCACCAGGACGGCGTCGAACTCCACCGACCGCGCGGTGACATAGCTGCGCTGGACGGTCACCGCCGCGTCGCCCGAGCCCAGGGTGCCGCCCGTCGGCGCCACCACGAGCGGCACCATGCCGGCGCTCAGCACCGCCTCCCGCACGGCCGTCACACCCTCCAGGTCGGCCCCGCTGGTCACGATGCCGACGACGCGGCCCTCGGTCGGCCAGGTCCCGCCGACCTGGGACAGCGCCGGGCTGGGCTCGACGTCGGCCAGGGGCACGGTCGGCTCCGGAGCGGGCAGACCGAGGCCCTCGGCGACGCCCGCGCACAGCTCCGGGTCGATGTTGGCCAGCACCTGGAGCGTCCGCTCCCTGATGGCCTGCTCGTAGCACTTGCCGAGCTCGAAGGTGTAGGCGCCGATGATGTGCTCGCGCTCCACCGGGCTCATGCTCAGCCAGAACCGGCGCGGCTGGCTGAAGTGGTCCGCGAAGGACTCCGGCGCCTCCCGCACCTTCGACGCCTCCGGGATCCGGACCGGTGCCTCGATGTACGCGCTCATGTCCGCGCCGGCCGTGAACGGGCAGCCGCCGTCCAGGGAGTTGGGGCGGTACGGCGCCACGCCCCGGTGCACCGCGGTCTGGTGCATGCCGTCGCGCAGCATGTCGTTGACCGGCGCCTGCGGCCGGTTGATCGGCAGCTGCGGGAAGTTGGGGCCGCCCAGGCGCGTGAGCTGCGTGTCCAGGTAGGAGAACAGGCGGCCGGCGAGCAGCGGGTCGTCGGTGACGTCGATGCCCGGCACCAGGTGACCGACGTGGAACGCGACCTGCTCCGTCTCGGCGAAGAAGTTGGACGGATTGCGGTTCAGGGTCAGCAGCCCGACCGGCTGCACCGGGGCGAGCTCCTCGGGCACGATGTTCGTCGGGTCCAGCAGGTCGATGCCCTCGAAGGTCTGCTCAGGGGTGTCGGGGAACGTCTGGATGCCCAGCTCCCACTGCGGGTACGCGCCCGCCTCGATGGCGTCGGCGAGGTCGCGGCGGTGGAAGTCCGGGTCGACGCCGTTGATGATCTGCGCCTCGTCCCACACCAGGGAGTGCACACCCAGCTTGGGCTTCCAGTGGAACTTCACCAGCGTCGTGGCGCCCTCGGCGTTGACCAGCCGGAAGGTGTGGACGCCGAAGCCCTCCATCATCCGGTAGGAGCGCGGGATGCCGCGGTCGCCCATGAAGAAGATGGTGTGGTGGGTCGCCTCGGTGTGCAGCGAGACGAAGTCCCAGAAGGTGTCGTGGGCGCTCTGCGCCTGCGGGATCTCCCGGTCGGGGTGCGGCTTCACGGCGTGCACGACGTCCGGGAACTTGATGGCGTCCTGGATGAAGAAGACCGGGATGTTGTTGCCGACGAGGTCGAAGACGCCCTCGCTGGTGTAGAACTTCGTCGCGAAACCCCGGGTGTCCCGCACGGTGTCCGCGGATCCGCGGGAGCCGACCACCGTGGAGAAGCGGGTGAACACCGGCGTCTCCACGTCCGCGGCGAGGAACCCCGCCTTCGTCACCGAGGCCGCCGTGCCGTAGCTCTGGAAGACCCCGTGCGCGCCCGCGCCCCGGGCGTGGACCACGCGCTCCGGGATGCGCTCGTGGTCGAAGTGCATGACCTTCTCGCGCAGGTGATGGTCCTGCAGCAGGACCGGCCCGCGCGGCCCCGCCTTCAGCGAGTGGTCGGTGTCGTACAGCCGTGTGCCCTGTGCGTTCGTCAGATAGCTCCCGGACTGGGCGACCCGGGCCTGGTCGGCACCGGTCGGCTGGCCGGTCGGCGACACGGTGGCCGGACCGCTCTGGTCCGGCTTGGGCGGCAGCGGCTCCCGGGGAGTGGTGGGTTCGGCGACCGGGGGCGACTCGGGGGCGGGCTTGCCGGGCACCCCGTCCGCCGGCCCGCCGCCCTCTCCCTGCAGGGCATCGGTGACCTTGTGGGCTACCCGCTTGAGGGGGTTGGCCTCGCTCATCAGCCTTTTCTCCGTTCTGGGCGGACCGCTGCACGCGGCCGGTCGTCCTCGAATACCGACTGCCGTGGTGGGCCGTGACCGCGTACCCAGCCACCCGGACTCAAGGCATGCGCGTTCGCGGCGGGACGAGCGGGTCCCGTACGCGGGGACGACGGCCGCTCCGCGGACACGACCCGTGGCCCGAGCACGGCGCGCGACGCCTTGTGCATGGGGACTCCTTCGCGCCGGGGGCCGTACCAGCGTCACCGGCCGGGTACCGGCGCGCCACCGGAGGCGTGCGCACGAGGGAGGCCCCCGGCCGGCCGGCTGCCGGACGGGGGCCTCGGGCCGCGCCGGGTCACCCGTGCGTGACCTCCAGCGGCGCGAACGAGACCCGCGTACGCGCGCCGCCGTCCGCCCAGACCACCTCGGCACCGGTGCCGTCGGCCACGACCTCCGTGACGGCGTCCGCCAGGGGACCGGGGCCCGGTTCACCGGTGAGCGCGGCCAGGCAGACGTGCAGCGAGGTGCCGCCCGCGTCGGCGGACAGCCGGGGCACCTCCGCCCACGGCACGTAGGCGGTGCCCTGCGGCGCGCGCACGGTCTCCGGCTCGGGACTCCAGCCGTGCAGGCCGTGCAGCGCCGACACCAGTGGCTCCTCGGGACCGGTGGCCCACCCGGTGTGGGTGAGGCGGGTCCCGGCCGGGGCGCCGGTCACCCGGTGCACCCGCAGCTCGTACGGCCCACGCGCCACGGTCACGCTCTCCACCCGCAGCCCGGGCACCATCGGGGGTCCGCCGGCGAAGACGGGCCGGTGCCAGGACGCCGCCCAGCCCCAGCCGTCGCCGTGCCCCGCGCCGAGCGGCCGGATCCGGCGGCGCACACTGCCCCGGCCGTTCACCTCCACCGACAGGTGGTTGTCCGCGACGTTGCCGAGTGCCGTCGGGCCGGTCCGGGTCGAGTACGCCTGCCGGCCGTAGTGCGGGTCGTCCCCGGCGGCCGACTCGCCCTCGTGCGGGCGGACATGGTCGCTGCCGTGGTTGTGCAGCCGGACGATGCCGTCGTCGCGCGTCGACTGCACCAGCAGCCCGGGCGCGGGCAGGGCCAGCACCCGGTCGGCCTCCTCGACCGGCGCCCGCTCCTCGGTGGCCGTCCACAGCGGGTGATCGGCCGGCGCCAGGAGCGACACGAACGCCTTGGACGCCCAATAGGGGGACGCCGGGCCGGAGTACGGCTGGAGCGTCGCCTCGTGCGGCCCGTGCCAGCCCAGGCTGAGCAGCCCGTCGTCGGTCAGTGCCCCGCGCTCCAGGAAGTACCGCAGGCTGCCGCTGGCCAGCCGCCGCGAGACGCCCGGAGCCAGCGGCGTGTACCCGGTCAGGGCGCCGAGGCCCACCGCCGAGGAGGCGGCGAACCGGTACGCCAGCGAGCGGCCGAAGTGCAGCGGCGCCCCGTCCGCGCCGAACGTCGCCCCGAACCCGTCGAGGTGGGCGCGCAGCCGGTCCCCGTACCGCTCGGCGAGGCCGCCGTCGCCGCCGAGGTGGGCGTCGAGCACCGGGTACAGGTGCAGCGCCCAGCCGTTGTAGTGGTCGAAGGCGCGTCCGTCGCCGTCGGCGTACCAGCCCCCGCCCCGGTACCAGCCCTCCATCAGCTCCAGCGCCCGCTGCCGGGCCGCGGCCGTCCCGGCGTCGCCGCGGCCGACCGACTCGAGGAACCCGGCGACCGTGTACGGGAACAGGTACCAGTTGTTCGGCGCCGGAACGTGCCGCAGTGCCCCGCGCAGCCACTCCTCCACCCGGTCCTGCACCCCGGCGTCGAGGTTCTTCCACAGCCACGGCGCGGTCAGCCGGAGCCCGAGCGCGACCGACGCCGACTCCACCATCGGCTGGCCCTGCACGTCGTGGTCGAGGATCAGCGGCCAGGACTCGCCGTCGTCGCGGCCGGGCGTGAGCGTGCCGGAGGCCAGGCCGCGCGCGTAGCGGTCCAGCCAGGCGTGCGGATCGTCGCCGCCGGCTCCCGCCACCCGGAACGCCGCCGCCAGGAACGTCCGCGCGAAGCCCTCCAGGCCGTCGGAGCGCACGCCCGAGCGGGAGGGCCGGCCCGGCAGGTCGAGCAGCGCGCAGCCCGGCGTGCTCCAGCGCCACGCCGCCCAGAGCAGCCCGTCCGCGACGGCCTCCCAGTGGGCGCGGGTGTAACCCGTGTACGGGCTCAGCGCACGGTCCTCGATGGGCAGTTCGAAGGGGATGCTCATGCCAGGAACGCCAGCCTTTCGCGTCGTACGGGGTGGAGGAAGCCGGCACCGGACGCCCAGCGGGCGGTCTCGGCGAGGGCGAGGTCCGCCAGGCGGCGCCACTCGTTGCCCTCGGAACCGGCGAGGTGCGGGGTGATCAGCGCGTTCTCGCAGTCCCACAGCGGGTGGTCCGGCGGCAGCACCTCGGGGTCGGTGACGTCCAGCACGGCCCGGACGCGGCCCGCGAGGACGGCGTCGGTGAGCGCCTCCTGGTCCACGACCGCGCCCCGGGAGGTGTTGATCAGCACGCCCCCGGCCGGCATCGCGTCGATGAGGGCACGGCTGACCAGACCGCGCGTCTCGGGCAGCAGCGGCGTGTGCACGCTGACGGTGCCGCAGCGCGCGAACAGCTCCGTCAGCCCGACGCGTTCGACACCGAGCGCGGCGGCGTCGGCGTCGCTGACATAGGGGTCGTGCAGCAGGACCTCGAGGTCGTGCGGGCGCAGCAGCTCGGCGACCCGGCGGCCGATCAGCGACGCCGACAGGAGGCCCACCGTGCGGCGGTAGTTGCCGACGCGGCGCGAGGTGTGCAGCCAGTTGCCGCGGGTGCGGGACAGCCGGAAGTCGTGGGCCCGCTCCAGCACCTGCTTGCCGGTCAGCAGGATCATCCCGAGGGTGTACTCGGCCACCGGAACGGCGTTGGCCGCGGCGGCCGAGGAGACCTCGATCCCGCGCTCCCAGCACGCGTCGGTGACATGTCCGCGGACGCTGCCCGCGGTGTGCACCACGGCCCGCAGCCGCGGTGCCGCCCGAAGTACCTCGGCGTCCAGCGGCGGGCAGCCCCAGCCGGTGACCAGCAGCTCGGCGTCGGCCAGGAGCGACCTGGCGCGCGGGGTGGACAGGTCGTCCAGGGCGGGCAGCGGGGCGAGGTCGCAGATCCGGCCCAGGGCGCCGAGCGACTCGGGGTCGAGGACGGCCGCGGCGGCGTCCCGGGACATGGCCACGGCGGCCCGGGGCCGGGATCCGCGGCCGGGTGTGTCGGGGGCGTGCGAGGTCACTTGACGGCTCCGGCGGTCAGCCCGCTCCGCCAGAAGCGCTGGAGCAGGACGAAGGCGAGGATGAGCGGCAGCACGGCCAGCAGCGACCCCATGACGACCACCGGGTAGTACTCCGGCGAGACGGACGCCGAGCTGTTCCACTGGTACAGGCCGAGGCTGACGGGATACAGGTCCTGGTCGGACAGCATCACCATGGGCAGGAAGAAGTTGTTCCAGATCGCGGTGAGCTGGAAGAGGAAGACGGTGACCAGTCCGGGGCCGAGCATCCGCAGCGACACCCGCACGTACGTGGTGAGTTCGCCCGCGCCGTCCACGCGCGCCGCCTCCAGCACCTCGTCGGGCACGTAGCCCCGGCTGAAGATGCGGCCGAGATAGACCCCGAACGGGTTGAACAGCACCGGGACGAACACCGCCCAGAAGGTGTTGACCAGACCGGCCGCCGACGCCATCAGGTACAGCGGCAGCGCGAGGACGGTCTGCGGCACCATGACCGCCGCCAGCACCAGGCCGAACAGCTTCTCCTTGTGCCGGAAGCGGTACTTGTCGAAGGCGTAGCCGCAGGCGACGCTCAGCAGCGCGCCCAGCGCGGCGCCGAGGACCGCGTACAGCAGGCTGTTGAGGTACCAGCGGCCGTACAGCCCGCCGTCCATGGCGAACAGGTCCCGCAGGTTCTGCGCGAAGGAGAAGTCGCTCAGCGACAGCAGGTCGCTGCTGAACAGCGCGTCCCGGCTCTTCGTGGTGGCGAGCACCAGCCACAGCACCGGCAGCAGGGTGTAGAGGACGGAGATCGCGACGACCACGTTGACCGTCGCGCGGCCCAGCAGTCCCGGACGCAGCAGGGAGCTGTCGGTGGCGCTCATCGGGCCTCCTCGGCGGAGTCGGCGCGGCTGGTGAAGCGGGTGACGCCGTAGGACAGGGCGATGGTGCAGACGAGCAGGACGACCGAGGCGGCCGCCGCCAGGCTGTAGTTGTTGCGGGTGAACGCCGCGTCGTAGATGTACATGCTCGGCGAGAAACGCGAGCTGATCATGGGGGAGGACTGGCTGAGCAGCATGGGCTCGGTGAAGAGCTGGAGCGCCCAGATCAGGGTGAAGATGGCGACCATGACGATCGAGGCCCGCACCAGCGGCGTCTTGACCTGCAGTGCGGTGCGCACCGGACCGGCGCCGTCGACCACCGACGCCTCGATCACCTCGCGGGGCACGGCCTGCAGGGCGGCGTAGAAGACGACCATGTTGTAGCCGAGGTTGCTCCACAGCGCGATGTTCACGATCGACGGGATCACCGTGTGGATGCCGAGGAAGTCGATCGTGATGTCGGCGCGGGCGAACAGGTCGATCACCGGGCTGATGCCCGGCGTGTACAGGTACAGCCAGATCAGGGCCGCGATGATGCCCGGCACGGCGTGCGGCAGGAACAGGCCGAGCTGGGCGAAGGCCCGCAGCCGCACCACGCCCGAGTCAAGCAGCAGGGCGAGGGCGAGCGCGCCGACGACCATGAGGGGGATGTAGATCAGGCAGTAGAGCGCGACCGTGCCGAGTCCGCCGAGGAAGGTGGGGTCGGTCAGGACGGCCGCGTAGCTGCGCAGTCCGACGAAGACGGTGCGCTCGGGACCGAATCCGAGGCCGGGCTGGTCGTCGCTGAAGAAGCTGAGGTAGACGGCCGTACCGACGGGGATCAGGAAGACGGTGACCAGCAGGACGAAGAACGGCGTCATGAGGACGCCGCACGCGGCCAGCCGGCGGCGTCCGGCCGCTCTGCGGGCGCGCAGGCCCGGGGCGGACGGCTCCGGACCGGCGGCGCGCGCGGTGCCGGCCGGCACCCGGGGCGGGGTGGTCGTGGTCATGGGGTGTCACCTGCCTTTCGTCGGCTCAGGTGCTGTGCTGGGTGGTGGACAGGCCGAGGGCCTTGAGGTCGGGCATGGTGCCCTCCTGCGCCGTGCGCAGCGACTCGGTCAGGGACCCCTGGCCGGCGCCGACCCGGGCGAAGGAGTCCTGCATGACCTTCTGGGTGGCGCTCATCCGCGGGCCCCAGAGCCAGCCCTCGCCGATCTTCTCGGCCTCCTGCTCGAACAGGCCGTAGATGTCCTGTCCGCCGTAGTAGGATCGGTCGAAGGCCTCGCGTCCCACCGTGACCAGTCCGGGAGCGGCCGGATACTGGCTGCTGGTGCCGCTGGACAGGCGGGCGCGCAGGGCGTCGGGGTGGGACACCTGCCACTCGATGAACTCCATGGCGGCCTCGGGATGGCGGCTGTCCCTGGTGACGGCGAAAGTGGAGCCGCCGTGCATGCCGACGGACGGGCTGCCGGTGTCCCACTGCGGCATCGGGGCGATCCGCCACTGCCCCTTCTGCCCGGGCCGCGCGTTCATCTGGGCGCCCGCGTCCCAGGCGCCGCTGAGCCGGGTGAGCACCAGTCCGTTGCCGAGCTGCGCGTCGGACTGCCTGCTCTCCACGGCGTTCATGAAGACGTCGTCCCGGTCGATGAGCCGCTGCCAGTAGTCGGCGACGCGCCGGGAGGGCGCGTCGGCGAGGGAGACGTTCCAGGCGCCGCGCGACGTGTCGAACCACTGGGCGCCCGCCTGCCAGGCGTACGCCGCGAACTGGGTCATCCCGTCGGTGGGGAACAGCACCAGCCGTCGCCCCGGCGCGGTACGGCGCACGGCGGCGGCCTGCTCGGCGAACTCGTCCCAGGTGCGTGCCACCCGGAGACCGTGCCGGTCGAACAGGTCGGCGCGGTAGTGCATCACCATGGGCTCCACGTCCAGCGGCACGCTGAACACCCGGCCCTCGAAGGTGGTCTGGCCGAGCGCCTGCGGCAGCAGCTTGCGGCGCAGCGCGTCGCCGACCAGGTCGGTGATGTCGCGGGCGACGCCGTCGATGGCGAACCCCGGTACCTGCGGGTACTCGATGGTGGCGACGTCGGGCGCGTTGCCGGCCCGGGCGGCGTTGCTCAGCTTGGCGTAGCCGCCCTGTCCGCCGGAGGGGATCTGCTGGAACTCCACCCTGATGGAGCGGTGCGTGCGGTTGAAGGCGTCGACCACCTCCTGGCTGCCGCGCAGGGCGGACCAGAAGGTGATGTGTGTGGTGGTGCCCGTGCGGGCCGACGAGGCGCCGTTCCCCCCGCTGCAGGCGCCTGCGGCTCCTGTCAGGGGTACGGCGGCCATCGCGGCGAGCACGGAGCGACGACTGGGTCGTCCGGGCATGGCGGCTCCCGCGGCTCCTGCGTGCCCGCGGCTCGGGGCACGGCTGTTGGGGACACGGGAATCCTGGACCGGCCCAGCACAAACGGTCAATAGATCGATCAGAGGAAAATAAAACGCTCAAACGCTCAGTGTGTCGGCCGCTCGCCGGGTCGAACCGCGCACCATCAGCCGGGGCAGCAGTTCGACGCGCCGCGCGGGCCGCCCGGCCGCCTCCCGCAGCCGCTCGAGGAGCAGCTCGGCGGCCACCCGGCCGACCTCCGCACGGGGCGGGGCCACGGCCGTCAGCGGAGGCAGGGCGAGCCCGGCCACCACGTCGTCGTACGCCACGACCGAGCAGTCCTCCGGCACCCGCACCGCCCGGTCCGCCAGCCGCTGCACGATCATCAGCGCGTCCACGTCGCCGTGCAGCACGACACCGGTCGCCCCCGTCCTGCGCAGCAGCACCGGCAGCTCGGCCGTCTCCTCCGCCGCCGCGTACGGCCCCTCGGCCCCCGACTCCGGCGCGCTCAGCGCCCACGTCCAGTGCTCCACCAGCGGGTGCGCCCCGGCGATCCCGGCGAACGCGGCCCGCAGAGTGCGCGCCGTCGGACTGTCGTCCCGGGTCGCGAACACGATCCGCCGGTGGCCGAGCCCCACCAGGTGCTCCACGGCCAGGTGCGCCCCGTACCAGTGGTCCGAGCACACCGAGTCCAGCACGTGCGGTGCGCTGCCGCGCCGCGGCCGCCGCTCCATCAGCACCGTCGGCACGTCCAGCGCCGCCAGCCACGCGTAGTCGCCCTCCTCGGCGGCCAGGCTGCTCCACCGGGGCGCGAGCAGCAGCCCCCGGGCGCCGTCCTCCAGGGCCCGCTCGACCAGCGGACGTTCGGCGCCGGCCGCCTGGGGCGCGATGTGCAGCGCGAGGCGCACGCCCGCCTCCTCCAGCACCGTGCGGGCGCCGTGCAGCGTCTCGGCCAGGTACGAGTGCCGCTCCGGCACGACCACGGCCACCCGGTCGCCGTCGGCGAGGTCACCGGCCGGCACCTCGGGAGCGGGCAGCGTCGAGCGGACGACGCCGTGCCCGCGGCGCAGCCTGCCCTCCCGCGTCAGCTCCTCCACGTCCCGGCGGACCGTCACCACCGAGACCTGCAACTCGTCGGCGAGGTCGCGCACCCGCGCGGTGCCGCGCGCCTGGACCGCCGCCAGGATCCGCTGCCGCCTGACATCGACCGGCTCCCGCATCAGTACTCCCCACCCGCAGATGTTCGTTTGAGCGATTCTTCGTCATCATAACGATCGCTCCTGGCGGGTGTACGTTCCTCGGGAACACGGGACGCTACGGTCCGGGATCCGCGAGCAGCGGGCCCAGCGGGCCCAGGTCGAGGTTGAGGTCGCTGCGGCTCAGGCCGTGCTGCGCGCACAGGTCGTCCATGCGCCGGTCGAGCAGCATGAGCGCCGTGCCGAGCCGGTCCTCCTGCTCCGCGCTCAACGTGCCCTCGTCGAAGCGGCGCACGGCCTGGCGTTCCATGAGCTGCCGCAGCAGCTCCACCACGGTGAGCACCAGCGCGGCCAGGTCGTTCGTGACCCGCTCGGGGTCCAGGTCGAGGTGTGCGCGGGGCGTCGTCACAGCGGCCCGCTGTCCGGCCACGGGGCGGGCACGCGTTCGTTCACCGACGACAGCAGGGCGTGCAGGGAGATCCGCACCAGTGGCACGTCGGCGATGGCCAGGACCAGGTCCCCGCTGACCACGACACCGGTCGCCAGCACCCGGTCCAGGAGGTCGACCAGGGGCACCCCGACCGGCGCGTACGGCTCGGGCCCGCCCCAGGGCACGCGCGCGGGACCCGGCGTACGGGTGTCCACGGAGGTCACGGCCGCACCCCCTGCTCCGCGTGCTCCCGCCGGGCGGGGTCCGCATCCTCGTCCCAGCGGGCGAAGGAGTAGGGGATCCAGGGACCCGAGGCGCCGATCTCGACGGCGGAGTACCGGCGGTCCGCGGTGAGCGCGGCCAGCGCGCGCGTGAAGGCCCCGCCCTCCCCGTCCTCCACGAGATAGGCCAGGTTCAGCAGTTGCGGTGCGCTGCGGCCCGTCAGACGGTCGCTCTGCGGGCGGTGCCGGGTCGCCGCGACGGCGTACCGGCGCAGTTCCGCGTCGACGGCCTCCGCCTCGGCCAGGGCCTTGGCCTGCGCGTCCCGGCGGTCGCGCCGCTGTGCGCTGGCCCGGCTCAGGTAGGCGCGCCCACTCGCCCCGGAGCCGGTGTCGTCGCCGGCCCGCGCGGCGGTCCGCGTGGCGGCGTGCACCTTCACCGCCCACTCCGTACGGCCTTGGAGGCGGTCGAGCAGCGCGTCCAGGACCGCCGCGCGCGAGGCGACCGCCTGCCGCGCGCTCTCCTCGCCGTGGTACAGCGTCGCCATCGGCAGCGGGACGACGGACCGGCCCCGCCCGCCCGCGGCCTCGACACCCCGGTGGTGGGCACGGGCGCACCGCTCCAGGTCCTCGGGCCGGCCCAGCCGCGCCGCCAGCGCCTCGTCGCCGAACAGCGCCGCGGGGACGTCCTGGACCAGCAGGCACAGGCCGTCCGCGTGCAGCACGCGCAGCGGGCCGCCCTCCTCGTGACCGGTCGCCGCGGCCAGGGCGGCGGCGTCCGGCGGAGTGCGGGTGACGGCGAACGCGCAGACGAGGCCGGGCGCGCCGGGGCCGGCCGGAGGCCCGCTCACCGGACGGCTCCCGCCGTCTCCCCGGCGGCCTCCGCCAGGGCGTCGAGCTGGGCCCGCAACCGCGCGTTCTCCTCGGCCAGTTCGTCCCGTGCGGCCCGGGACGACAGGGCCGGGTCGGTCTCCCACCAGTCGATGCCGGCCTTCTTCGCGGTGTCCACCGAGGCGATGAACAGCCGCAGCCGGATGGTGAGCAGCTCGATGTCGAGCAGGTCGATCTTGATGTCCCCGGCGATCACGACGCCCTTGTCGAGGACCCGCTCGAGCAGGTCCGCCAGGCTGCCCGAGGCGGGGGCGCAGAGCTCGGTGTCCAGCTCCGCGTACCGGTGGTCGACGTCCGTCACTGCGTACTCCCCGGGCGGTCAGCGACGCGGGCGGGCCCGTTCGTCGTCCTCTTCGGGTTCGTCCTCGTACTCGTCCTCGTCGTACTCGCCTCCCTCGTCGTCGTACTCGCCGTCCTCGTCCTCGTTCTCGTCCTCGTACTCGTCCTGCTCGTACTCGCCGTCCCCGGCCTCCTCGTCCGTGTCCTCGTCGCCCTCGCCCTCGGTGTCGTCGGCGTTCTCCTCCTCCAGCGCCTCCTCGTGGCTCCGGACGACCTCGCCGTCGCGGATCTCGCCGCGCCAGCCCTCCAGGTCCTCGGCGTCCACGAACGTCACGTGCCGTGCGAAGTGCTTCAGGTCCAGGCGCAGCCGGCGCCCCTGGGCGCGCCAGAGGTTGCCGGTCTTCTCGAAGAAGCCCGCCGAGTAGTACTCGACGACCACGACGACGCGGGTCAGCCGGGGCCCCAGCTCGTGGAAACTGACCACACCCTGTGTGCTGCCCTTGGCTCCCTCCGAGGTCCACATGATCCGCTCGTCGGGGACCTGCTCCTGCACGGTCGCCTTCCAACTCCGGCTCGAGGGGCCGACCTTGACGTTCCAGTCGGAGGTGACCTCGTCGGACGGGCTGACACTGCGGACGCCCTTGGTGAAGGAGCTGAAGTCCTGGATCTGGGTCCACTGGTCGTAGACGGTGCGCAGGGGGACGCCGATGTCGACGGTCTCCATGATGTGCGTCGCCTTGACGCTGCCCCGGGGCCGTCCTCGCTTCTTGGAGCCGCCGCTCCCTCCCGAGTCGCCCTGGCCGTTCCCCTCCGGGTCGTCCCCGTCCGAGTCCTTGCCGCCGGCGGAGGCGGTCAGACGGCTGGTCAGACCGCCGATCCGCTCACCCGCCCTGCCCGCCAGGCTGTGCCCGGTCGCTGAGAGGTAGCCGCCGAGAGCGTTCTTCACGTCGCCCAGCGGGGACGCCGCGCCCTCGCCCTTTCCGGTGGGGCTCATCCGCGGCCACCTCCCCGCCGGGCCCCCGACGGCACGGCCTTCCTCGCCGCGGCCTTCTTGGCGGCGGCCTTCTTCGCGGGTGGTTTCCCACCGGACGCCGACGGACGCGGGGGAGTCTTCCGCGCCGCCTTCCTCGGCGGCGCGGGGGCGGGCTCGCGGTCCTCCTCCCGTTCCTCGTCGTCGAAGTAGCCGGCCTCGTCGGCCGCGTCGTCGTCCCCGTCGTCCGGTTCCCGGCTCCCGCCCTCCCGGACCGCGCCGGCGAGCGCGTCGGTGCGGTCCCGGAGGGTGTCCGCGAGGCCGGTGAGCCTGCGGTTCGCCGCGGCGGTGACGGCCGTGCGTCCCGCGGCCAGCAGCTCGCCGCGCACCTGGTCCGACAGTTCCTGGAACTGCGGTGCCAGTTGCAGCCTGCCCAGCCCCGTGGACAGCACCTGGCCGGGGGAGAGCCCGAGGCGCCGCCCCGCCAGGTAGGAGCCCACCGCGAAGGCCACTTTCGCCTTCTTGGTGCGGCCGAGGAGATATCCGCCCGCCATGGCCGCCGCCAGGGCCGCCTTGCTGTCGTTCATGGGTGCCTTCCGTGCGCTGGTTCCGTGCTGGTGGTGGTGCGGCCGGTGGGCCGGACCGGGCGGTCGAGGAGGGCGAGCAGACGCTCCTCCTCCCGCTCGAAGGCCGCCTCGTCGACGGCGCCCTCGTCCAGGGCCCGGTTGAGCGCGGCCAGACGGGCCTGGACGGCGCGCGGGTCGTGGACC
The DNA here is from genome assembly GCF_056173025.1 of Streptomyces sp. 63XJN7_1_ISO-PGPR-S23-121. NCBI lineage: Bacteria > Bacillati > Actinomycetota > Actinomycetes > Kitasatosporales > Streptomycetaceae > Streptomyces > Streptomyces sp. 63XJN7_1_ISO-PGPR-S23-121. The sequence goes on from NZ_CM149653.1 coordinate 3,388,559, forward strand.
TGGCGCCGGGCTTCCTGCAGCAGTTGGTCGGCGATCCACGCCGTGCCCCGCACCGGCGCCAGGGGCAGCAGCAGGAGACCGCTCACGAGGCCCACCGCGTCACCGCCCGGCCGGGGCGGGTGACGGGTCGACGAAGCTGTAGCAGGGCAGGGGCCCGGTCACACTGAGCGCCAGCCGGTCCCCGCGGTCACGGGCGCACGCGTCCACCGCCTGCCGGAACCGGGACTCGTCGGCGGCGCGCAGCAGGAACGACGCGCTCAGCACCTGCTCGTCGTCGGTCGGGCCCCCCACGGTGTGCACGGCGAGAGGGGTCAGGCGCTCGAGGATCTCCTGGGCCGCGCGCCGCGCCTCGCGGCGGACGGCCAGGGCGAGCGCCTCGCCGAGCCGGACGTTGGCCTCGTAGTCCGGCCGGCGCCGTGTCCGCAGGGCCAGGGACCGCAGCTTCTCGTCCCGGCGCACCAGCTCGGCGAAACTGCCGGGCACGACCGCTCCCTTGACGTTGAACTCGACGCACCCCCGGACGCCGTCGAGCTGGCGTGCCAGGTGGTCGGCGTCGGAGCGCAGCTGCGCGAGCAGCACGTCCGGACGGGGACTGAGGACCGCGAACCGCATGGGCAGCAGCGGTCCCTGCGCGGCCAGCTCGTCCAGCACCGCCTGATGGGCCATCAGGTCACGGCGGCGGGGCCTGAGCCGTGCGGGCGTGGCCGAGACCGCGGCGCACAGGCCGGACTCGGTGAGCAGCCGCACCGGAGCGCCGCCGACTCCGGGGGAGCGGGGCGTGCGGACCCCGGCGGGGGCGATGCCGTAGACGTACAGGGCGTCCCCGGTCTCCGGAACAACGGCTGCGGGGGCGGGGGCTGTGGTGGGCACGGTCATTCCTCCTCTGTCTCCGTGCGCCGGCGCGGGCGGCTGCGCGGGCGGTCGTCGTCACCGCGGGGGCGCCCCGCCGGGCGGTTCCGGGGCCGTTGCGTCCGCTCCTCGCGCTCGCGGGTGCGGGAGCCGGCACGGCGCGGCAGGGGCGCCTCCTCGTCCTCCTCCGGCTCCGGTTCCTCGGGCGTGAGGATGTCCCGCACCCGGTCGGTCAGGGAGTGCGTCGACCGCTTGGCGGCCGCCCGGCCCACGGTCTTGGCGACCGGCCCGCCGAACAGCTCGGGAACGGTCTTGGAGCGCACGTCGTGCTCCAGGTCCAGACGGTTGCAGGCCTCCGCGAACCGCAGGTAGGTGTCGACGCTCGCGACAACGATCCGGGCGTCCACCTTGAGGATCTCGATGCCGACCAGGGAGACGCGCACGAAGACGTCGATCACCATGCCGCGATCGAGGATGAGTTCCAGGACGTCGTAGAGCGTTCCGGCGCGGGGCGCGCAGACGAGCTCGTCTTCGTACGGGATCATGCGGGTGGTCCTTCCGGGGGCGGGCCCAGCGGCCCGGTCACTGGTCCTGGGCGCCGCGCCGGTAGCGGGCGATCCTGCGGTACCGCAGCAGGTCGCCCGCCGTGTCCAGCTCGACCTCGTAGGTGGCGAGCAGGCTGGTGGTGTCCGGGATCCGTGCCACCTCCAGCACGTCCACGTTGACGATCCAGCCGTCGTCCTCGCTCCGGTACACCGCGGAGACCCCCTCCAGGCGGTGCCGGATCAGCTCGGACAGGGCGTCCGCGGCACGCTGTGCGGCGTCCCGGGCACCCCGTACGGGACGCTCGCGCGTGGTGGTGGACGTCGTGCCGCGACGCCGCTCGCCAGGTTCTGTCATGCAGCCCACTCTGACCGCGTGTCCCGGTCCGCGCGCCCGCAGTTACCCCATCCGGGCACTCCTGAGCTCACGACCCGTCACTGGGCGGTGCCAGGACCCGCGAGAACGCCGACCAGCTCGTCGCCGTCCCGCAGGACATCGCCACCTTCGGACTGCCGTCGGCGACGGACCGCACACCATGACCCACGTCGAGGTCCGACCCGACTGCTCAGGGCATCCCCGACCGCACGGTGCCGGCCACGCTCCGTCCGACATGCGCCCATCAGGGCCGCGCGGTCCGGGCCGGGCGCGACGGCGGAGTCGGAGCCGGGTTCCGCGGATGATCCTGGCTCGGTCCGAGCGCGCCTCAGCCCGTACCACCGGTGGCAGCTCCGCGTGGCGGTTCCTGGCCCACTCCCGATCGCCTGCGAAGGCCGCCCCGAAGAGCATCCGGCAGGCCCGGGTCAGCGTCCGAGCGGGCGCGCCGCCGTGCGGATCGCCAGTTCGGCCTCCGCCAGAGCGTCGATCAAAGCCGAATTCCCGAGTCCCGGTACGCACACCACCTCGCCGGCTTCCAACGCGGCCAGTGACGAGTCGACGACTCGATCGACGGGCATGCCTCCGTCCTCGTGCACGGACTCGTCCCGTCCCGGCACGGGCTCGTGACCACGCGACCGATGGAACTCGGTGGCGGTCAGCCCAGGGCACAGCACCTGAATCCGCAGCGGCGTGCCGGCGAGCTCGGCGGCAAGAGTGCGGGTGAAGGTGACCACGTAGCCCTTGGTGCCGCCGTACACCGCGCGTTCGGGCAGCGGATGCGGCGGCAACGCGCCCGCGAAGGCCAGCTGTGAAGCCACGTTGATCAGGGTGCCGCGCCCCCGTTCCAGCATGCCCGGGGCAGCGGCCCGCGCAAGTGCGGTGACTGCGAGGACGTTGACGGCCAGGACCTTCGTCATGAGCTCCGGTTCGAGGCCGGCGAACGGACCGTAGCCGTTGATCCCCGCGTTGTTGAGGAGGAACCCGATGTCGTCGTCGGCTGCCCGCCGTGCCACCCGTGCCAGGTCACCCGGCTCCGACAGGTCGGCGACGAGGGTCTCCACCGTGGTGCCCGTTGCCCTGCTCAGCCGCTGCGCCAGGTCGTCAAGCCGTTGCGCCCTTCTGGCCACGAGGACGGTGTCCCACCCCTGGGCGGCGAGTCGTCCGGCGTAGGCCGCGCCGATGCCGGAGGAGGCCCCCGTCACCAGGGCCGTGCCGTGTTGTGTGCTCACCGGTATGCCGCCTTCCCTGCCAACGGCCGCGGATGCTGCGGCCCGGACCGGGTACCCCGGACGAAAGCCTCATGCATGGACGAGACCACCCGTTGGACAGTCGCGATAGCGGGAGTGGACCGTCTGCCAGGGCCGTACCGTTCCGGCAGGTCACGCCAGGAGATCCCGGTCCGTGTCCTGCGGACCATGCCGCTGATCACCCGGCGGTCCTCCATCCGCGGCCGACCCGTCGCGGCCCGTGGAATGAGCGGAGCGAGTAACTCCCACCCCTCATCGGTGAGTTCATGACGGCGTACCGCGGCACCACGATCCACCATCCGGCGACCTGTGAAGACGGCCCTCAGATCGCGGCCCCGGCTTCGATGTCGAAGGGGACACCGGTGAGCTGTTCGCTCGCCGCCCACAGCCGCCTGCCCTCCGCGGGGTCGTCGGCGCCTGTGGGGAGCTTGGCGGGCTTGGGGGTGCCGGAGGTCTGGTCGCGTCCGGCGGGGCCGATGAACCGGCCCGACCGGACGTGCGGGCTGGTCGCCGCGTACAGGGAGGGCCAGGCGGCACCCTCGGCCGAGCCCATGAGAAGGCGTGCGGCGATCGGGGTCACCACGCGGCTCAGGGCACCGGTGCCGTGCTGCTGCAGATTGGTCATCGCCGACCCGGGGTGGACGACGAGCGCCTCGACGGGGCTGCTTGCAGTGCGGCGCGCGAGTTCGAGGGTGTAGACGATGTTGGCGCGCTTGGACTTGGCGTAGGCGCCCATGGCGCGGTAGCTCTTTTCGCTCATCAGGTCGTCCAGCCTGCCCATCGGCCACCGCGCCGCGATGGCGCTGACGGTGACCACGCGTGGTGCGGACGAGCGGCGCACGGCGGGCCAGACCTGGGCGTCGAAGGCGAAGTGGCCGAGGTGATTGGTGCCGACCGTCATCTCGAGGCCGTCGTGGGTGGTCCGCCGCTCGGGCAGGTTCATCACGCCGGCGTTGTTGAAGAGCAGGTCGACCGTCTCGGTCTCGGCGATGCGGGTGGCCGCGTCGCGGACGGAGGAGAGGTCGGAGAGGTCGAGCACGAGGGTGTCCGTATGGGCCTCGGGGTTCGCGGCGCGCACGGCCTCCACGGCCTGGTCCAGCTTGGTCTGGCTGCGGCCGGCCAGGATGACGCGGGCCCCGTGCCGGGCGAGCGCACGGGCGGTCTCGAGTCCGATCCCGCCGTTCCCGCCGGTGATCAGCGCCGTGCGGCCGGTCTGATCGGGGATGTCGTCGGGAGTCCAGTGGTTCACCGTTGTCACGCTCCTCGGATCTTTTGATCTTGTGCTCGGTCATGCGGCGCTCGGGCCTCGGCGAAGGCGGCTTCCGTGACGACTTGGGTGATGTCCAGGCGCATGCCGCTGAACGTCGGTCCTGGTGCGCAGCCCAAGACCTGCCTCCCTTTCAGACCGGCGGTCTGTTCGACTGGAGCCCCAACGTAGAAGACCACCGGTCTGATGTCAAAAGACCGGCAGTCTGTAACCTGGGGGCATGACGAACTTCCAGCGCGCGCGCAGTGAGGAGCAGCGTGAGATACGGCGCCGGGCCATCCTCGACACCACCGCCGCCATGCTCGAGGAGTTGCCCATCGGCGAGATCAGCCTGAACGAGCTGAGCCGCCGCGTCGGGCTGGCGAAGTCGAATGTGCTGCGCTACTTCGAATCGCGCGAGGCGATCCTGCTGGAGCTGCTCGACCGTGCGTGGCGGCAGTGGGTGGCCGACCTGCCCGCCCTTGTGCATGCCGGCATCGACCAGGACGCGCCGGTGAGCCGGCGTGCGGAGCAGTTCGCCGCCGTCATCGCGGGCTCCCTCGCCCGACGCCGGGTCCTGTGTGACCTGCTGAGCGCGCAGGCGGGCGTACTGGAACACAACGTTTCCCCGCAGGTGGCCGCCCGCTACAAGCGCGCGGCCGTGGCCAACGTTGCCGACATCGCGGCGTTGGCCCACCAGCGCCTTCCTGAGCTGGGCGACAGCGCTCCCCGGTTGACCGCAGCCATGATCATGACCGTCGGCGCCGTGTGGACACACGCACGGCCCTCCCCGGCGATGCTCGCCGCCTACGAAGCCGACCCCTCACTCACCGCGTTCAAGCTGGACTTCGTGACCACCCTGCAGGAGATGCTGGCCACGCTCACCGCGGGCACCATCGCCCGCGTCTCCGCCTGAGCCCGTCCGGGCAGGAGCCGTGGGCCGGGCCGCGATGGCCGGCGCGCGCCGGGCGGGGCATCTCGGTGATCAAGCAGGAGTGAACCTCCCCGCCCCCTCGGGGGCGGTGAAGTCCACGTCGGCGGCGGCCCGAACCCGGATACGGCGACCGGGCCGGCCGATCGTCCGGTAGATCGCGTTGTACTGGGCGATCGAGCGGTCCGCCGGGACGAGATCGGCGTCCGCCTCACCGCGCAGCGACGTGGTGTGTCCGTCGGCCACGACGACCAGGTCGTAGCCCCGGCTCAGTGCCTGCCGCGCCGTGGTGTCCACGCAGACCTCCGTGGCGAAGCCGGTCACGATCAGCTCGGTGACGCCGAGGGCCTTGAGCGTCCCGTCGGGACCGGTGTCCAGGAAGCTGTCGGGCGTCGTCTTGTCGACGACCGCCTCCCCCTCGCGGGGCGCCAGCTCCGGCACGACCCGCCACCCCTCGGTGCCGGGCACCAGCTCCTCGTCTCCCTGCCGCACCGTCACCACGGGCACGCCGGCGGCCCGGGCCCGCTCGCTCAGCGCCGCGATCGTGGCGACGGTCTCCGCTGCCCGGTGGGCGATGCCCATCAGCGCGTTCTGCATGTCGATGACGAGGACGGCGGAGGAGTGCGGCATGGGGCCACGCTAGTCGCTCGGGCCGCGGCCGGGAAACGGGCTGACCTGCCCTCCGTGAACAGCCCCGAACTCCGGACTTGTCAGCAGACGCCGTCGCCAGGCTTGGGGTTGCCCAGGCCGAACAACGGCCGCAGCCTGAGGCCCACCCAGGTGCCGGCCAGCGCGAAGGCGCCCCACAGCCAGCCGCTGAGGCTGCCCGACGCGATGCCCGCCAGGTAGGCGCCGATGTTGCAGCCGCCGGCCAGCCGGGCGCCGATGCCCATCAGCATGCCGCCGAGCACCGCCGCGAGCGCCGTGCGCCAGGGGATGCCCCGGTGCAGCGCCCAGGTGCCGCCGAGCGCGGCGGCGACGGCCGCGCCGATCATGATGCCGATGTCGGTGAGGCTGGTCTTGTCGGCGAGCACCGGACCGGCCAGCATCTCGGCGTTGCCAGGCTGCTGCCACCAGGTCCAGTTCTCCGGGTGACCGCCGAGCGCGCCCACCAGCTCCGAGCCCCACAGGCTGAAGGCACTGGTGACACCCCAGGCGCCGCCGGACACCAGCAGGACGCCCGCACCGAGCACTGCGAGTGCCAGGGCGCCGACGGCCAGGGGCCAGGAGCCGCGGACGGCCCGGACGGCGGCCCGGCGTGCCGAGGGGACGGCGCCCAGCGGCGGCGGGTTCCTGCGGGCCTGGATACGCCGGCTGACCAGCACGACGAGGAGCAGCGTGGCGATGGTCACGCCCCAGGAGCCGAACCAGCCGATGTGGTCGGACAGCACGACGGGATCCCAGGCCGGCAGGTCCTTCCACAGGTCGAACTGCCAGGCGGCCAGCGTGGCGCCGGCGACGAAGCCTCCGAGGGTGAGCACGATCGGCGTCTGTCCCGAGCCGACCGCGAAGAGGGTGCCCGAGGCGCAGGCGCCGCCGAGCTGCATGCCGATCGCGAACAGCGCGGAACCGGCGAACAGGCCAACGCCGATCGGTCCGGCGGACGGCGCGGGCTGGGAGCCGAACAGCCCGGTCTCCGTACCGATGAGCAGCGCGAACAGGGTGGCCGTCGTGCCGAGGAGCAGGGCGTGTGCCCGCAGCCCCGTCCCGTTGCCCACGGCGACCAGCTGCCGCCAGGCGGAAGTGAAGCCGAACCGGGAGTGGAAGAGGGCGACGCCCAGGCCGAGGCCGAGCAGGAGCAGTACGCCCGGCTTGGCGCCGTGCGCGGACCACACGTACGCGGTCAGGGCGACCGCGAGCAGGCCGGACACGACAAGCGGCGTCCGCCGCACCGGGGGCAGGGACGGCGCCTTCGGACGTTCCGAGGAGGTGGGCGAGGGAGCGAACAGAGGGGTGGTCGCGCGCGGCGGCGCGGCCGGGGACGACCCGGCAGGTGGTGCGGTGGTCACGGAAGATCTCCGAAGGTGGTGTGCACGGGGCGGCGGACGCTGGCGGACCGGCGGCGGGGATCACGCGGCCGGTCCGGAGACTCAGCGGGGACAGAGGCCGTCGTCGACGCACCACGCCGAGCAGGCGAAGAGCGCGAGACACAGCACTGGAGCCGAAGCATGCATGCGGACAAATATACGGAGGAAGGTGCTCCGGATGTCACGCCGTCTTGCCATACGGATGGCGGACGGCGCGGAGCCCCTGTCTGCCGGAGCGCGCCGGGGTCCGGGCGTCGCCGCCGCGGGGCCTCGTGCCGTGACCGGGGAGGGCCGGTCGCAGGGTGTCGGTCGCTGTGACGCCCGGCACACCGGACGACCTCAGTGGGAGCCAGGGGTCTCGGGGCGCGCCTCGGGCGGCGCGGCAGGGGTGCGCCGCTGGAAGGTCGCGTACAGCAGCCAGAGGGAAGGCACCAGGAGGACCGCTCCCACCGCCAGCGCGATCAGACAGGCGGAGAGGACCGCTCCGTCGGAGGCGGCCTGGGCGACCGTCGTACCGCCCACCAGCATGGCCGGGTACTGCGCCGCGCCCCAGGCCCACAGGATCGCGGCGACGGCCAGCGCCGCGGTGGGGCGTGCCAGTACGTAGCGTCTCCTGTGCAGCAGGGCGAGCCCGCTGAGACCGGCCACGGCGCTGAGGACGACCAGGGGCAGGCCGCGGTGGGTCAGTCCGTGGAAGAGGTACGGCGCATCGGCGTTCAGGACGGCGATGCCGGCGCACGCCACGACACCGCACGCCAGGCCGCTGATGATGCCGCGTCGGGCGAAGTCGGTGGCGAGAGCGGCCCGGCCCTCGCGGGCGGCGTCGGCGCACAGATACACCGCGGCGAGGTGGGCGCAGGTGAGTACGGCCAGGACGCCGCCGAGGACCGACGTGGGGTTGAGCCAGCTGGTGAGGACGTCGCCCTCGGCGAGGCCGGGCGGGACCCGCCCGGAGGCGACGCCGCCGGCCACGGTGCCGAGGAAGAACGGTGTGATCAGCGAGGAGAGGGCGAAGCAGGCGCCGAACAGACGCTGCTGCCACAGTTCCGTGCTGGCCTTGCGGAAGGCGAAGGCGGCTCCCCGGGCGATGATGCCCAGCGCTGCGAAGGTCAACGGCAGGTAGAGCGTGGACATCACGGCGGCGAAGACCGGTGAGAAGGCCGACCACAGCAGCACGACCACGAAGATCAGCCAGACGTGGTTGGCCTCCCACACCGGACCGATGCTGTGCTCGACCAGCCGGCGCCGGTCTCGTCCTCGTCGGGCTCCGCCGGCGAGGAGGTCCCACACGCCTGCGCCGAAGTCGGCACCGCCGAAGACGGCGTAGCAGGTGAGACCCACCCACATGACAGCGAGTGCCGTGTCTGCGAGCACGGTGACCTCCAGTGGTGGCCGGGAAAACGGGGCGCGAATCGGTTCGGGCCGGACGACGGCGACGGATGACGGGAGCTCTCGCGGTCACACGACGGGGTAGCGTTCGACGTCCTCTTCCTGCGGCGCCAGCGGCACGGCCGTGCGCGTTGCCAGACGGCGCAGGACGTACACCGTGGCGACGGTCATGGCGGCGTAGACGATCAGCACCAGCCACAGGCCGGTCATCAGCCCGGGCGCCGGATTGACGGCATCCCGCACACTCATGATCCCCCAGACGATCCACGGCTGGCGTCCGAGTTCGGTGACGCACCAGCCGCTCTCCAACGCGACCACCGAAGCCGGACCGGCGATCGCGGCCCCCCACAGGAACAGACGCGATCCGCGCCGGTCGAGCAGTTCACCGCTCCCGCGTCGGCCACGCCACCACGAGAACAGCAGCCAGGCCCCCAGGAGCAACAGGAAGAAGCCGACGGCCACCATCAGGTCGAACGCCCAGTGCACCGCTGTCACCGCGGGCCACTGACCGCGCGGAACCTTGTCCAGACCCTGGACGACAGTGCTGGGGCGGTATCCGACCAGCAGGGAGAGTCCGTTCGGGATCTCCAGCCCGTAGCGCAGGGCGTCGTCGCGGGCGATGCCTCCGAGGGTCAGGGGCACGTGGGACCCGGTGGTGTACACGCCTTCCATGGCGGCCAGCTTCGTGGGCTGGAACTCGGCCAGGAACCGTGCGGCCCAGTCGCCGACGACGATCTGGAAAGGGGTCACCACCGCTCCCAGAGTGAACGGGATGAAGAAACCCGCCTTGTGATAGGCGTCCCTGCGGCCCCGCAGCATGGCGACCGCATAGACCGCCGCGGTCAGGAATGACGCCACCATGAAGGCCGCCAGGATCATGTGCACGGTCTGGGGCGGGCTCGCGGGGTTGAGCATGGCGGCCCAGGGAGCCACGTCGACGACTTTCCCGTCCCGCAGCGTGAATCCGCGGGGCTGGTTCATCCATGCGTTCGCGCAGACGACGAAGAACGCCGAGGCCACGCCCGCCACCACGATCGGCAAGCCGATGAGCAGGTGCCGCCTGGGCGGCATCCGGTCCCAGGCGTAGAGGTAGATGCCCAGAAAGATCGCCTCGATGAAGAACGCGATGCCCTCCAGCGCGAACGGCAAGCCGATGACCTGCCCGTACGTGCCCATCAGGCCCGGCCACAACAGCCTCAAAGCTGAGGATGGTGCCGGAAACGGCGCCCACCGCGAACAGGACCCCCATTCCACGGGCCCATCGGCGTGCCAGCAGGCGGTGCGCCGGATCACCTGTGCGGATTCCGTACCATTCGGCGATGAGTGTGAGGGCGGGCAGCCCCACGCCGAGGCAGGCCACGATGATGTGCCAGGCCAGTGAGAAGCCCATCTGTGCCCGGGCCGCGGCCAGATCGCCGTCTGTCACCCCGTCCGCCGCCATCGCGGCGAACGACCGGACGCCGGAGGCGAGACGATCGAGCACGGGCACGAATACTCCCCGGAACGGTATCGAGCAAGGTCCTTTTGGCTGACTTTCCGGACATGACCGTATCGCCCGCGGGAGAGGGAGGACCGGCATCGCCACGCTCGGCGGCCACCGATTCCCATGGGACTACGGCCTGCCCTCCTCCAGCCAACAGGAGCATGCTGGTCGGGACAGGTAAAATAACGACATCGCGTCCGTCCGGTCGGTCGAAGGACTGAACGGCGTGATCCGACCTCTTCACCTGGATCGGTGAGAAGAGGTGCGTCATGGACCCATGGCTTGTCTGGTTGATCATTGCGGCGGTTCTTGCCGTGGCGGAGATATTCACGCTCACCGCCGCGCTCGGCATGCTGAGCGTGGCCGCAGTGGTCACGGCCGGAGGGGCCGCCATCGGTCTGCCGGTGCCGTTGCAGTTCTTGGTGTACGCCGTCGTCGCCACGATCACCGTGCTGTTCGTGCGGCCGATCGCGTTGCGCCACGTGCTGCAGCCCCAAGTGGCACGATTCGGCATCGACGCGCTGGTCGGCAAGGCCGCCTACGTCACCTCGGAGGTCACGGCCACGGGCGGCAGGATCCGCATCGACGGAGAGGAGTGGACGGCCCGCCCCTATGACGAGACGCTGGTTATCGCCACCGGAGCGACCGTCGACGTCATACAGATCAGCGGCACCACCGCATTCGTCTACCCACGGGACTGAAGCCATGGAGCTGTCCGCGTCCCTCATCGCCGGCCTGATCGTCGCGCTCATCGCAATCTTCACCGTGGTGCGGGCGGTGCGCATCGTGCCCCAGGCACGCGCTCGCAACGTCGAGCGACTCGGCCGCTACCACCGCACGCTGACTCCCGGACTGAGCCTCGTCATCCCCTTCATCGACCGAGTACATCCGCTGATCGATCTGCGCGAACAGGTCGTCTCGTTCAAACCGCAACCGGTCATCACCGAGGACAACCTCGTCGTCGAGATCGACACGGTCCTGTACTTCCAGGTCACCGACCCGCGAGCGGCCTTCTACGAGATCGCCAGCTTCCTCCAGGCCGTCGAGCAGCTCACCGTCACCACGTTGCGCAATGTCGTGGGGTCAATGGACTTGGAGAAGACGCTCACCTCACGGGACACCATCAACAGTCAGCTCCGCGGCGTACTGGACGAGGCCACAGGCAAGTGGGGGCTGCGGGTGAACCGAGTGGAGATCAAGGCCATCGATCCGCCGCAGTCCATCAAGGACGCGATGCAGAAGCAGATGCGGGCCGAACGGGACAAGCGCGCGGCGATCCTTGGGGCGGAAGGCCAGCGCCAGTCGCAGATCCTCACCGCCGAGGGGGACAAGCAGGCTGCCGTCCTGCGCGCGGAGGGGAACCGGACCGCGGCCATTCTGCAGGCCGAGGGCCAGTCCCGGGCCGTCGACGAGGTGTTCCAGGCGGTGCACCGCAACGACCCCGACCCCAAACTCCTCGCCTACCAGTACCTCCAGGCGTTGCCCCAGCTCGCGCAAGGCCAGGGGAACAACTTCTGGGTCATCCCCAGCGAGATCACCTCTGCCCTTCAGGGCGTGTCCCGAGCCTTCAGCGAGGTGCTGCCCCCGTCACCGGCAACCCGTGAGAAGCCATCGGGTGACGACATGGCCGCGCAGGCCGCCAGTGACACGGCGCAGGCGGCGGAAGCCGCCGCGGAGGCCCTGGCGGACGCCGCCAAGGCGGACGGCGTCCCCCCGACCGAGCCCCTACCGCCCCAGTCGCCACGTTGACGGCGGACCCCTACTGTCGCGCGGCCATCGTCACCACGGACGCCGGCCTCGGTGTCCTGCACAACGCCGACCCGCCCGTCGAGGGCGACACCACCACCGCTGCGCACTCGCGAGGAAATGGCGACGCAGGTTGTCGTGTTTACCGTGCACGGTGGTCGCATGAACCAGGACACGACCCCCCAGCACACCACCGGCGAGGCTCCGCTGACCGGCCGGATCGCTCTCGTCGCCGGGGCCACACGCGGCGCCGGACGCGCGCTCGCCGTCGAACTCGGCCGGCTCGGCGCGACGGTCTACGTCACCGGCCGCACCACCCGTACGCGCGCCAGCGAGGTCGGCCGGACCACGGAGACCATCGAGGAGACCGGCGAACTGGTGACTGCGGCCGGCGGCACCGGCATCGCGGTGCCCACCGACCACCTCGACGAGGACCAGGTACGCGCCCTTGTCGGACGCATCGAACGCGAGCAGGAACGACTGGACATCCTCGTCAACGACCTGTGGGGCGGCGAACACCTCCTCGTCGAGTCCGTGTTCGGCAAGAAGACCTGGGAGACACCCCTCGCCGACGGCCTGCGCATCCTGGAACTCGGAGTCCGTTCCCACGTGATCACCGCGGCGCTGGCCCTCCCGCTCCTGGTGCGCTCCGACGCCCCGCTCCACGTCGAGGTCACCGACGGCACGGCGGCCTCCAACCGCCGCTACCGCGAGAACCTCTTCTACGACCTCGCCAAGAACGCACCGATCCGGATCGCCTTCGGCTTGGGGGAGGAGCTGGCGGAGTACGGGGGTATGGCCGTCGCCGTCACACCGGGCTTCATGCGCTCGGAACAGATGCTCGCCCACTTCGGTGTGAGCGAGGAGAACTGGCGCGACGCCGTCGCCCAGGAACCGGCCTTCGCCATCGCCGAGTCACCGCACTACCTCGCCCGCGCGGTCGCCGCGCTCGCCGCGGACCCGGACCGGGCGGCCCGCTGGAACAAGAAGTCCGCCTCCAGCGCGGACCTCGCCAAGGCCTACGGCGTACGCGACGTGGACGGCAGCCGCCCCGACGCCTGGGCGTACTTCGAGGACACGCGGTACGGCGGGAAGGACGGCTCGGCGGACGACTACCGCTGACGCGCGCGGCCCTTCCCCGACCGGCGATGCGGCGCCTTGCCTCGGCGGCAGGAGCGGCAGCACAGGTCTCCATGGACACCTGGGCTGCGCAGGCGCAGCAGCACCGGTGCGCCCAGGGGCCGCGGGTGGCGGTGGCTCAGGCGCCGGTCGTCGCGGGCCGGCGCCGGCAGTGCAGGAAGAGATGGGGTTCGGGCCCGGCCTCCGGGTGGGCCGGGGTGAACAGCAGCTCCTCCCGCTCCAGGACCTCCAGACCCGCGCCCTCGGCCACGGCGACGAGGCCCGGCGCGGTGAAGCTGGTCACGCGCACGGGCTGTCCCATGAAGGTGGCGTCGACGCCCTCCACGTCCAGCGGAACGGTGGCCAGGACCATGTGCCCCGCCGGGGCCAGCGCCCGGGCGAGGCGCCGGACCACGTCCGTCTGCTCGCGCCGGTCCAGCTGGAGCAGCGCGAAGTATACGCAGACCGCGTCGAAGGAGCCGTCCGCGAGCGGCACGTCACGGATGTCGGCGCACCGGAAGGAGGCGGCCGGCACCTGCCGGGCCGCCAGCTCCACCATGACGGGGGAGATGTCGACGCCCTCGACCCGGTGACCGGCGCCCGCGAGGGTCTCGGCCGTGGGGCGCCCGGTCCCGCTGCCCACGTCCAGCACCCGGCTGCCCGGCGCGAGCCGCCCGAGCAGCCACTCCAGCGAGCGGCGGTGCGCGGGCGCCCCGGCGAACGCCTTCTCGTAGTCGGCGCCCAGCGCGTCGAACACGGCGGCGGCCCGCGGCCGTTGCTGTCCGTCGGTCACGAGGGTCCCTTCGCTGGGTGAGCCGGTGCCGGCCTCATCCTCCACCGGGGGGACGGCCCCGACAAGGGCCCCTCCGTGACGCGGCCGTCGACCGTGTCACGCGTCCTCGGTGGAGCGGGAGCGGCGGCCGGCGCGGTGGCGCAGGCGCAGGGGCAGCGCGTACCAGCACAGGCCGAACCACAGCATGACCGTGCCCACGAGTATTTCGGCGAGGACGCCCGGGACCACGAACCGGAGGATCAGCAGGAGGGTGCAGCCGATGGTCAGGGCGAGGAGGACCATGCCGCACATCATCAGGCGGCCGGCGGCCTCCACGACCTCGTCCTTCATGCGCTGACCGGACAGGAAGCGGTGTATGGAGACGGGGGCTATGAGCGACGCGGTGGCCGCCGCGCCGAGCACCACGGTGATGACGTAGATGCTGCGGTCCAGCGTCTCCAGCTGCCTGAAGGTGGGGGTGAAGGCGACACTGAGCAGGAACCCGAAGAGGATCTGCACGCCTGTCTGGGTGACCCGGGTTTCCTGAAGTATCTCGTTCCAGCGGCGGTTGACCCGTTCACGCGGGGTCTCCGGGTCTTCGGCCCCGGAGCCGAGCCCGTGGCTGTGGGCGTGTCCGCAGCACGCGGCGTCCTTTCCCGTCGGATCGGCCGGCTGCTCAGTCGTCGTCATGGCGTCCTCCAAGCTCCAGGCGAACCGTTTGCCCGCCCTGGACGCCTCCATGCCGTCGCGTGACACGTGACGGGGCGCCGGCCGTTCCGGTGGTCAGTGCAGTGCCTGGTACACCGACGCCGTGGTGAAGCCGTACACGACGTGCGGCACGATGTCCGACACCCAGGACGTACGGTCCCACTGCTTCGGGTCCGTCACGCCGAGCGCGGTGGCCGGCACGTCGCTGCCCACCATGGCCACGGCACCGAGCAAGGGCCCGGCCACCCAGTCCGGCAGCGGTCCGCGCCGGCGGCACAGGACCCCGTAGACGGCGCCGACCCCGAGGCCGGTGGCGTAGCCGAGCAGGGCGCCGACGGCCTGTTCGCGGTGGGGCTTGGTCTCCTCGTCGCCGAGCACCAGCCCGACGCGGTCGGCGACGCGGTCCGCGACCTCGGCCGGCATGTCGCTGGAGCCCCGGCCGCGCAGCAGCATGTCGCCGTACGTGGTGAGGTTCAGCGCGACGGTCCCCGCCGCGCCGGCGACCAGGCCCTTGATCAGTGACTGCATCCCGGAACTCCCTCGACAGGGGCGCGGTGGCGCACGACGGTCACGACGGGCCCCGGGTTCCCCTCTCGCAGCCGGCTAACAGAACCGCGGGTCCGTGCGGTCCCGTCGTCATGCCGGACGGGGGCGGGCCCCCTCCAGGGCCAGGTCCACCAGCCCCCGCACGAGCGCCTCGTCCAGCGGAGCCCGGCTGAGCAGCACCCGGAAGAACAACGGGCCGCTCAGGGCCTCGATCAGCAGGCCCGGATCGGTGTCCGCCGCCAGCTCGCCGCGCTCGACGCCGCGCCGGACCATCACGACGGCCCGGTCGAGGCGGTCGCTCCAGTAGGGCCGGCGGCGGTCGTCGAGCGTCTCGTCGTGCTCCACACCGATCCGGACTCCTCCGGGGCGACACGGTCACCCTCGGCCACGAGGTCTCCGGCACGATCGCCGAGACCGGCGAGGGTGTGACCACCTGGTCGCCCGGTGAGCGGGTCGTGCTGTACGCCGGCGAGGTCCGCGACGGCGTCACCTGCACCCGGGGCGTCGACTACGACGGCGGCTGGGCCGAGTACGCGCTGTCCGCCGAGACCGCCCTGACCCCGCTGCCCGACGCGATCCCCTTCGACCAGGGCGCGATCATCCCCGACGCCGTGTCCACCCCGTGGGGCGCGATCACCGAGACCGGTGGCGTCCGTCCCGCCGAGGCGGTCGGCGTGTGGGGCGTCGGCGGACTCGGTGTGCACGCCGTGCAGCTGCTGCGCGCGGTCGGCGCCTGCCCGGTCGTCGCCGTCGACCCCAATCCGGTGGCGCGCGAGCGTGCCCCGTCCGCCGGGGCCGACCTCGCCCTGGACTCCGCCGGCCCCGGGCTGCGCGAGGCCGTCGCGGCGGTGACCGGCGGGGCGGGGCTCGCCGCCGCCTTCGACTTCGCGGGCGTGCCCGCCGTGCGCGAGCAGGCGCTCTCCGTCCTCGCGCCCAAGGGCCGGCTGGTGCTGGTGGGCCTGACCGACAAGCCGCTCAGCGTCGTGGACGGCACCCGCTTCAGCTACCTCCAGCAGCGGATCCTCGGCCACTACGGTTCCGGCATGCCGGTGGCCCTGCCCCAGCTGCTGCGGCTGATCCGGGGCGGACGGCTGGACTTCCCCGCGTCCATCAGCGGGGTGCTGCCGCTGGCCGAGGCCGCCGAGGCGGTCGCCCGGCTGGAGAAGAAGGAGGGCAACCCGATCCGGCTGATCCTGCGCCCGTGAGGTGAGGGATTCCTGAGAATCCACGAGGCGTTTGAACACCCGCGCCCCCGACTCCGTATGGAGCCGGGGGCATTGCATGCCCCGGGTCCGCCACGACGCACACAGGAGCACGCCTTGGGACACAGCAGGCGCAGACGCCCGACCGGGGCGCGGCGCGCGACCTTCTCCGCGGTCGCCCTGATACTGGGCGGCGGTGGTCTGGTCGCCGCCAACGTGTTCGCCTCCGCGACCGAGACGGGGACCGGCCCCGCCGTCCCCCTGGGCAGTTCCGGCGTCGCGGCCACGGTCGACTGCCCCGACCTGAGCGAGCGGCTGACGACCGTCCCCGAGGCGGCCAGGCCGGACGTCGACGGTGAACTCGCCCGCCTGGACGGGCAGATCGCCACGGCCTACCGGCAACTGCAGGAAGCCGCACGCACCGCCGACGACGGCGGCCTGGACGAGGGCGCGATCCTCGACCCGTTGGAGCGGCAGCGGACGGAGACGATCGCGCGCATCGTCTCCGCCGTCGACGGCGCCGGGGACCGGCCCGAGGGGCTGGAGGCCCTCGCACCGTGCACGCTGCGACGCACCGCGGTCGCGACACCGGACGCGCCGAGCGGCGGCGCGGACGGGCGGCAGGACGGCTCGGGCGACGGCGGGGACACGGGAGCGGACGACGGAACCGGAGCGGCGGGAGACGACGCCGCCGACGGGGAGCAGCCCGGTGCGGGGCAGGAGCAGGGCAACGGCGGCCAGGCCGGCAACGGCCCCGTCGCGGCCGACTACGTCGACATCACGACCGTCCCGCCCGGCGCGGCGAAGCCGAGCCCGGACAAGGGCGCCTCGCGCGGCTCCTTCACCACCAGCTGCGGCGTCAACGCCGACGGCCTGTTCAACTCGGACAACCTGATCGCCGCGCCCGGCGTCGGCAACGGCGCCCACCACTTCCACGACTACGTCGGCAACCAGGGCAACGACGCCTTCGCCTCCGACGACGACCTGGCGAACGCCGGCACCAGCTGCGCGGACCAGGGCGACAAGTCCTCGTACTACTGGCCCGTGCTGCGGCTGCAGAACGGCACCTCCGAACAGGACGACCGGTCGCCCGGCGGGGGCGTCGAGGGCAACGCCGGAGAGATCGTCACGCCGGCCGAGGTGACGCTGACCTTCGAGGGCAACGAGCGCGGCAAGGTCACGGGCATGCCGCGGCTGCTGCGCATCATCACCGGGGACGCCAAGGCGTTCGTCAACGGCAACACCAACGCCAACGCCTCCTGGAGCTGCACCGGTCACGAGGACCGGCAGCTGAAGGACAAGTACCCGCTCTGCCCGGCCGGCAGCGACGTGGTGCGCACCTTCACCTTCCAGAGCTGCTGGGACGGCCGCAACATCGACAGCGCCAACCACCGCACCCACGTGGCGTTCGCCGCCGCCGACGGAAGCTGCCCGGACGGCTTCCGTGCCGTCCCGCGGCTGGTGCAGCGCATCGTGTACGACGTGGACGCGCCCAGTCTCCGTGACGGAGGCCGGACGACGCCCCTGTTCGCCGTGGACTCCTTCCCCGAGCAGCTGCACAAGCCGGTCACGGACCACAGCGACTTCATCAACGTCTTCGACGAGGGCCTGATGCGGGAGATGGTCGACTGCGTCAACGGCGGCCGCTCGTGCGGCGCGGGTACCCCGCCTGTCCCGGACCCCGGCCAGAGCGAGACCCCGCAGCAGCCGACCGGGACCCCGGACGACCCCGGGACCCCCGAGGCCTCCGGAACTCCGGACGACCCCGGGACCCCCGAGGCATCCGGAACTCCGGACGACCCCGGGACCCCCGAGGCATCCGGAACTCCGGACGACCCCGGGACCCCCGAGGCATCCGGAACTCCGGACGACCCCGGGACCCCCGAGGCCTCCGGGATCCCGGACGACGGAAACGGTCAGGAGACCCCCGGACAGCCGGGCGACGACGGCGGGCAGACCGCCGCACCCCCCGCCGGGCAGACCGCCACCCCGTCGGCGCCCGCGGACGCCGGCCAGGACGGGGAGCAGCCGGAGCACGCCGGCCGGCCCACGAACCCGGACCGGCCCGAGGCCTCCCGCTCCGCCGAGCCCAGGGCCGCGACCCCGCCCGCCGGCACTCCGGGCGACGCGAGCGCCTCCGCGGCCGCCCCCGGCGGGACGCGGGGGACGGACGGGGGCGCCGTGCAGGCCGCCGGTTCCGCGAGCGGGCCGCAGGGCGACCGGGGCGGGCTCGCCGAGACCGGTTCCGGTCTCGGCCTCTGGCCCGCGGCGGCCGGTGGCGTCCTCTTCGCCGCCGGATGCCTGCTGCTGCTCCGCACCAGGCGGCGTACCCGGTGACACCCCCCTGACGCGCCGTTCGGTCCCGACGCCGGCCGGGACCGAACGGCGTCAGTCGCCGAGCGCGTCCTTGACGTCGCCCAGGTCGACGAACTTGAAGCCGGTGGCGGCACGCTCGCCGTCCTCCGGCGTGTCGTGGCCGTCCTGCACGACGAGCAGGCCGTCGGGGTAGCGGCGGCCCAGCGGCCGGTTCAGCACCGCCGCCCCGTCGCACTCCTCGGAGCCGTCCAGCCGGGCCGAGACGGCGCCGACGCGGAACCCGCCCTCGTACTCGTTGTGGTCGCCCTGCTCGCGGTCGTACGCGGCGAAGGTGTCGTCCCCCTGGCTGGACGCCAGCAGATACCCGTCGCCGTCGGACTCCTGGAGGAGCGTCAGCCCCTCCACGTCCGCGGACAGCACGCTGCCGCCGAACCCGGGGTCGGAGCCGGCGACGCACTCGTCGGCGGCCTCGTCGTACGTGGCGGGGACACCGTACTCACGCACCGTGTCCACCAGCCGGGGTGTGCCGGTGAGGTCGGCGCGCAGACGCCAGATGCCGACGTCCTCCTGCCCGGCGTAGAGGGTGCCGTCGGCCGGGTCGACGACCATGCCCTCCACCTGGGGCAGTTCGCCGGGCTCGGCGCAGGGCGACCAGCGGGCGCCGTTCGGCAGCCGGAAGGACGCGGGCAGGTCCAGGGTGCGGACCGTGCGGTAGCCGACGCGCCCGGACGCCGTCGGGGTGAGCTCCAGCAGGGCGAGCCGGGTACGCTCCCGCCGGCTGACCAGCGCGTAGGAACGCCGGGTCGCCCTGTCGGTCCAGGTGGCCAGACCGTACGCGGTGCGCTGCTCGTCGACCTCCTCCTGGTCCGCGGAGAACACCGGCGCGGCGGCCGGGTCGGTGACGTCCGTCAGCGGGCGGCCCGGCGCGGCCGGGTCGATGCGGTAGAAGCGCAGACGGTCGCTGCCGCGGTCGGTGGTGACCGCGAGGTCCGCCGGGCCGGTGCTGAGCCGCATGCCCTGCACCAGGTCGACGTTGTTGAAGCGGCCTGGCGCGCTGTCCGGACCCGGGGCCGGGGGAGCGGCCACCGACTGCACCAGCCGGGCGTCGAGGTCGTAGACGCGCAGGCCGCCCTCCTTGGCCGTCGCGACGACGAGGCTGCGGTCGGGGTCGGACGGGTTGCGCCAGATGGCGGGGTCGTCCGCATCGGCGTTCCCGCCGGCCTCGTCGTCGTACAGGGCGGCCGTCTCGGCCCGCGGACGCACGGTCGGCAGCGCGTCGCCGCCGTGGGCCGCTGCCGGAGCCACGGGCAGGACGGCGAAGGCCGCGGCGAAGGCGCAGGCGGCCGTACGGCCGAAGGGGAATCTGGTCACGCCGGTACTCCCGAAGTCGAAGACATGACAACAAAGGGCATCAAGTGATCTTGAGGATGGAGTGCGTCGCCGGGGCGCTCTCCGGGTGACGGAGGGGCGTACGCCCGGCGAACGAATCCCGCCGTCCCCGTGCGAGCCGAGGCGGCGGTCCGATGGGCCGGCGGTGTCCGCGGCGTCGATACGATGGCGTACCGGGAAGCGGACGGGCGGCGAGGGGAGTGCGGGCGTGGCGGATGACCGGCGTCCCCGGCGGCGGGGGCAGGGCGAGCTGGAGGCGCTGGTGCTCTCGGTGCTGCGTGGGGCGGAGGGTCCGGCGACGGCCGGCCGGGTGCAGGAGCGCCTGGGCGGGGACCTGGCCTACACGACGGTGGTCACGATCCTGACCCGCCTACTGGACAAGGGCGCGGTGAGCCGGGAGCGCGCGGGCCGGTCCTTCGTCTGGACGCCCGCGGACCCGGCGGGCCTGGCCGCGCGCCGGATGCGCGGGGTGCTGGACGCGGAGAGCGACCGCGGGGCGGTGCTGGCGAGCTTCGTGACGGGCCTCGACCCGGCCGACGAACGGCTGCTGCGCGACCTGCTGGGCGACGCGCGGGCCGCAGGGGAAGACTGACGCCTCATGGGGGTCTTCGTCTTCCTTCCGCTCGTCCTGCCGCTGACCGCGTGGCCGATCGCGCGTCTGGCCGAACAGCACCTGCACCCGCGGACCGCGACCAGGCTGCTCACCGCCGTGGCCGCGGTGATGGCGCTGTGCAGCACGGTGTGCCTCGCCCTGCTGATGGTGGTCGGCACCGCGCAGCTCCCGGGCAATCCGCTGCCCGACGGCTGGTCGGACCCGGAGGTACGGGCGGCGGTGCCCTACGACGAGGTCGCCGGCAAGGCGGCGATCCCCGCGCTGTGCGCGGTGGTCGTGGCCTCGGCCCGGGCACTGTGGCGCCACGGCCGGGTGCGCCGCCGCGCCCACCGCGCACTGGCCGGGCTGCCGGGCACGTCCGTGGCCGTCCTGCCGGACGAGGTGCCCTACGCGTACGCGCTGCCCGGCGGGCGAAGGGACCGGGTGGTGGTGACCACGGCCCTGCTGGACTGCCTCGAACCGGCCGAGCGGCGGGCGCTGTTCGCCCACGAGCGGGCCCATCTGGCCGCCCGTCACCACCGGTTCCTGCTCGCCGTCCGGCTCGCCGCGCTGGCCAACCCGTTCCTGCGGCCGCTGCGTACGGCCGTGTCCTACACGGCGGAGCGCTGGGCCGACGAGGAGGCGGCCCGGACGGTCGGCAACCGTCGCGCGGTGGCGACCGCCATCGGCAAGGCGGCCCTGGTCTCCCGGGGCACCCCGGTCGCCACCCTCGCCGGTCTCGCGGCGCCGGGGCCGGTGCCGCGCCGGGTGGCGGCCCTGCTCGGCCCCGCTCCGACGCCCCGCACCAGGCCCTCGGTGTTCACCTCGGTGGGGCTGGCGGTGTGGGGCGCGGCGGCCGGCACGGCCGTGTCGGCGATGTCCTCCGCGAACGCGGCCGTCACGATGTTCCTCGTCCTCCGCGCCGCGACGCCCCTCTGACGGAACCGCGGCGTGACGGCGTGATCCGGTACCCGGGCACGCCGGCCGGGCCGCCGCGTCAGTCCATCAGCCCGGCGGCGAGCGCGGCCCCCAGTTCCCAGCACGCCTCCAGGTCGGCCTTGGCGGGCTCACCGGCCACCGTCACCGCCGGGGCGGCGCGCTGCCAGCCGAGGCCGGTCGTCACCGACTCGATGCCGCGCACGGCGCCGGTGGTGTCGTTGCCGCCGTGCACCCAGTAGCCGAAGGGCCGCCCCCGCGTGGCGTCCAGGCACGGGTAGTAGACCTGGTCGAAGAAGTGCTTCAGGGCGCCGGACATGTAGCCCAGGTTGGCCGGGGTGCCCAGCAGGTATCCGTCCGCCTCCAGTACGTCGACGGCCGTGGCCGCCAGCGCCGCCCGCCGGACGACCCGGACGCCCTCGATCTCCGGAGCGGTCGCTCCGGAAACGACGGCTTCGAGCATCGCCTGGCAGTTCGGCGACGGGGTGTGATGCACGATCAGCAAAGTGGCCACACCCCGAAGCCTGCCGTCCGCGACCCTCGGGCCGCAACAGGCACCGCGGGCCGGCTCACACCTCGGGGGCCGCCGTCTCCGTCAGGGTGCCGTCGGCCAGCCGCAGCCACCGGTCGACTCCGATCCCGTGCAGGAACCGCTCGTCGTGGCTGACCACCACGAAGGCACCCCGGTAGGCGTTCAGGGCGCTCTCCAGTTGCGCCGCGCTGACCAGGTCGAGGTTGTTGGTCGGCTCGTCCAGCAGCAGCAGGTGCGGGGCGGGTTCCGCGCACAGGACACAGGCGAGGGTGGCCCGCAGCCGCTCGCCGCCGGACAGCACGCGGACGGGCAGATGGGCGCGGGCGCCCCGGAAGAGGAACCGGGCGAGCAGGTTCATCCGCTCGGCCTCGGGCCGCTCGGGGGCGTACGCGGCGAAGTTCTCGGCGACCGTGCGGTCCCCGTCCAGCAGGTCGAGCCGCTGCGAAAGGTACGCGACGCGCCCGTCGGCCCGCCCGACCGTGCCCCCGCCGGGCTCCAGGTCGCCGTTCAGCAGCCGCAGCAACGTGCTTTTGCCGGCGCCGTTGGGGCCGGTCAGCGCGATGCGCTCGGGGCCTCGCACGGTCAGGTCGACACCCTCGCCGGCGAACACCTCCCGGTCGCCGAGCCGGATCCGCAGCCGCTCCCCGAGGAAGAGGGTGCGCCCGGCGGGCACGTCGGTGTCCGGCAGGTCGAGGACGATGCGCTGGTCGTCGCGGAGCGCGCGTCCCGCCTCGTCCAGCCGGGCCCTGGCCTCGCCGACCCGGCCGGCGTGCGTCTGCCCGGCCCGGCCCGCGGACTCCTGCGCGCCCCGTTTCATGTTCCCGGCGAAGATCCGCGGCAGACCGGCGTTCTTGAGGTTGCGGGCCGCGTTGCTCGCTCGGCGCTCGGCCCGCTCCCGGGCCTGCTGCATCTCCCGCTTCTCCCGCTTCAGTTCCTGCTCGGCGTTGCGGACGTTCTTCTCCGCGACCTCCTGCTCGGCCCGCACCGCCTCCTCGTACGCGGTGAAGTCGCCGCCGTAGAAGCGCAGTTCACCGCGGTCGAGTTCGGCGATGCGCTCCATGCGGTCCAGCAGGGCGCGGTCGTGGCTGACCAGCAGCAGGCAGCCCCTGTAGTCCGACAGCACGTCGTAGAGCGTGTGCCGGGCGTCCAGGTCGAGGTTGTTGGTGGGCTCGTCGAGCAGCAGCACGTCGGGCCGCTTCAGCAGCTGGGCGGCGAGCCCGAGGGAGACGACCTGCCCGCCGCTGAGCGTGCCGAGACGCCGGTCCAGGGCGAGGTCGCCCAGACCGAGCCGGTCGAGCTGGGCACGGGTGCGTTCCTCGACGTCCCAGTCGTCGCCGATGGCCGTGAAGTGCTCCTCGGCCACGTCCCCGGACTCGACGGCGTCGATGGCGCGGATCACGGCCGCGACCCCCAGCACCTCCGCCACCGTGAGGTCACCGGTCAGCGGGAGGGTCTGCGGCAGCCGGCCGACGGTTCCGGTGGTGGTGACGGACCCGGCGCCGGGCCGCAGTTCCCCGGCGATCAGCCTGAGCAGGGTGCTCTTGCCGGAACCGTTGGGGGCCACCAGACCGGTGCGGCCCGTGCCCACGGTGAAGGACAGGTCCTCGAAGACGGGGGTGTCGTCGGGCCACGAGAAGGACAGGTTCGAGCAGACGACGGCGGCGTCGGACATGGATGACCTCGCTGAGGAGAGGGGCGGGGGAAAGTGCACGCCCGCCCGGGACAGACAGGGAGAGGGGAACGACGAAGGCGGCCACCGCGGCGGCGCTCCTGTGCGCCTGCCTGTGGCCGTCGGTGCGGGGTATCACCCGCAGATGTCGTCGTCACCCACCATGTCCGGGACCTCTCGATACGCGATCAACGTCTTCGCCAGCCTAACAGTCCCCTCACGCCGGGGCGTGGTGGTTTTCGCCCGCCCGGACGGGCCGTCGCCGGGCGGAGACGGCCCTGTCCGCCTCTCTCCGGGTACGCGGAAGCCGCCCGCCCGGGTGGGCGGGCGGCTCCGTCGCACGGTGCGGCCGGCGGCTCAGCCGACCGGTGCCGCCGGTCCCTTGTCGGCGACCTCGGGGGCGGTCCCGCCGGACTCCTCGGCGAGCCGCTCCATGCCGCTGGTGGTCTTCAGCGGCTTCTCCTTCAGGAACACGACCGCGACCAGCGCGAGCAGGGCGAACGGCGTGGCGATCAGGAACAGGTCCGCCGTGGCGACACCGTAGGCGTGCTCGACGACGGACCGCATCGGGGCGGGCAGCGTGGTCATGTCCGGCACGCTGCTCTCGCCCGAGCCCTCGCCGGCCGGCGCGGTGACGCCGGCCGCCTTGAGCCCCTCGGTCATCTCGCTGGTGACCCGGTTGGC
The DNA here is from genome assembly GCF_056173025.1 of Streptomyces sp. 63XJN7_1_ISO-PGPR-S23-121. NCBI lineage: Bacteria > Bacillati > Actinomycetota > Actinomycetes > Kitasatosporales > Streptomycetaceae > Streptomyces > Streptomyces sp. 63XJN7_1_ISO-PGPR-S23-121. Next base: position 3,412,860 of record NZ_CM149653.1, read on the forward strand.
GAGGATCGCGCCGAGGACGCTGACGCCGATGGTGCCGCCCATGCTGCGGAAGAAGGACAGCACGGAGGTCGCGGCGCCCAGATCGGCGGCGGCCACGTCGTTCTGCGCGGCCAGGACCAGGTTCTGCATCAGCATGCCGACGCCGACGCCCAGCACCGCCATGTAGATGCTGAGCAGACCGAAGTGCGTCCCGGCGTCGATCGTGGACAGCAGCGCGAGGCCGACGGACATGATCAGCGCGCCCGCCACCAGATACCGCTTCCACTTGCCGGTCCGGCTGATCACCTGGCCGGCGACGGTGGACGACACCAGCAGGCCGAAGATCATGGGCAGGCTCATCAGGCCCGCGACGGTCGGCGACTTGCCGAGGGAGACCTGGAAGTACTGGGAGAGGAAGACGGTCCCGCCGAACATGGCGACACCGACCAGAAGGCTGGCGACGGTCGTGAGCGTCACCGTGCGGTTGCGGAAGATGCCGAGCGGGATGACCGGCTCGGCGGTACGGGCCTCGACGAAGACCGCGGCGACCAGCAGCAGGACGCCACCGCCCGTGAGGACGCCGGTCTGCCACGAGGCCCAGCCGAACTCGTTGCCGGCCAGCGACACCCAGATGAGAAGCGCGCAGACACCGGCGACGATCAGGAAGGCGCCGAGCCAGTCGATGCGCACCTCGCGCCGCGTGGTCGGCAGCCGCAGCGTGCGCTGCAGCAGCGCGATGGCGAGCAGCGCGAACGGTACGCCGATGAAGAAGCACCAGCGCCAGCCCAGCCACGAGGTGTCGACCAGCACACCGCCGACCAGCGGACCGGCCACGGTGCCCACGGCGAAGACGGCACCGAAGATGCCGGCGTACTTGCCGAGCTGGCGGGGCGGGATGACGGTGGCCATCACGACCTGCGCGAGGGCCGTCAGACCGCCCGCGCCGATGCCCTGCACGACCCGGCTGAAGATCAGCAGGCCGACGCCGTGGGAGAAGCCGGCCAGCAGCGAGCCGACGACGAACAGGCTCAGCGAGAGCTGGAGCAGCAGCTTCTTGTTGACGAGGTCGGACAGCTTGCCCCACAGGGGGACCGTCGCCGTCATGGCCAGCAGTTCCGCCGTGACGACCCAGGTGTAGGAGGACTGGCTGGCGCCCAGGTCCGCGATGATCGTGGGGAGCGCGTTCGAGACGACGGTGCCGGCCAGGATCGCGACGAACATGCCGGCCATCAGGCCGGACATGGCCTGGAGTATCTGCCGGTGGGTCATGGAGGTGGGAGGCGCGTCGTCGGGCGCCTGAGGTGCGGTCACGGCATCTCTTTCGGGGTGAATGGTGGGGTGGGTGTCGCGATCGTCCTGCGCTGCGGTCACGCGGGAGGCGCCGGAAGGCCGGCGGCGAGCAGGCTGAACACCTGGTGGAACACGTCCAGGAAGGCGGCCTCGTGCTGGTGGGCCGACCAGTGCTCCACGCTGGTCCGCACCGCGGCGGACGCCACCGCGGCCAGCAGCCGCGGGTAGAGCCCGGGCTCCGCGGACCGTTCCCCGTCGCCGGGGGCACCGCGCAGACGCAGGGCGAGGGCGTCGGCCAGGTCGGCCTCCGCCGCGATGTGCGCCCCGACGCCGCGGGCCAGGAGGTGCGGCGAGGCGTGCAGCACTTCGGCGTGCAGCCGCCACAGCTCGTGCTGCTGCTCCGCCTCGGCGAGTTCCGCGGCCATGGCCTCGCGCAGGGCCTCCAGCGGAGGGAGGCCGGCCGGTGCGTCGAGGATGGCGCGCCGCATCCGGGCGCCCGCGTCCGCGTCGAGGACGACGAAGGCGTCCTCGCGCGTGTCGAAGTAGTTGAAGAAGGTCCGCACGGACACGCCGGCCGCCGCGCTGATCGCCTCGACGGTGACCTTGTCCGCGCCGTGCTCGGCGGCGAGGCGTACCGCGGCCTCGGCGAGAGCGGCCCGTGTGGCCCGCTTCTTCCGCTCCCGCAGACCGCCCCCGGCGGCACTCTTCTCCGACATAAGTTGCATGGTATGCAAACCTGCATGCCATGCAAAATCAGCCCGCGCGGTACCATACCCACAGGGGTATGCGGAGGAGGAAGTGTGGAACTCGACATGTCGGCCGAGGAGCTGAAGTCGGCACTCAACCGGCTGCGGCGTGCCCAGGGGCAGCTGGCCGGGGTCATCAGGATGATAGAGGAGGGGCGCGACTGCGAGGACGTCGTCACGCAGCTCGCCGCGGTCTCCAGGGCCCTGGACCGGGCAGGTTTCTCGATCATCGCCACGGGGCTCCAGCAGTGCATGACCAGTGACGACCCCGAGGTGCGCAACTCCGTGCAGATGCGGGCGCGCCTGGAGAAGCTCTTCCTCTCCCTGGCCTGACCCTCCCGCCGCGCGCGATGCCGGTGTGCGGCCGGGGAGCGGGGCAGGCGGAGCGGAAGCACGGCCGGCACGGGTCGGCGCCGGTGCCGGCCGCGCTGTGGGCGCCGCGCGCCGCGCCCTTGGCCCGTGAAAGGTCTTCGGCGACGACGTGCTCACCTTCGCCGCGCGGTTCCCGGCGCCGACCAACTGCCGGAGCGCGGTCAGGAACGCAGGCCGGTCGCGGGCGTCCAGCGCCTGTGCGCACCGCCGACTGCCGTCCGCGGCGCGCGCGGCCGTCGCGTGCCAGTCCGCCCCGATGTCCGGGTCGGGCACCCGGAACCAGACCATCTGACTCCTGGGCGTGGCACGCCCACTTGGCCGGGTTCCGGGCGCGCTCTGCGCATCTGTGGTCGACAGGCTGGCAGCGAGGCCCCAGCCGAAGGCTCGGCGCACGGTCCGACACGGATGTCACCGACCGCAGAACCGTGATCGCCGACTTGGTGCCAACCGCTGTTCCGACGTTCCCCGAGGCCGTTTCCGCCTCCGTTCGGGAACCGACGTGACCCGAATGGCCCTGTCGGGTACCCGCCCGGTCCGCACAGGGTTGGGATGTGCGGCGCCACCCGCACCGCCCGGCACCGCGCCCACCCGGCCCGACCGCTGTCCCGACACGGAAAGGACCCCCGATGTCCGTCGACACGCAGCAGGCGCCACCCGGACTCCCCGACGAGGAGCTCGCCACCCTGGACGCCCACTGGCGCGCCGCGAACTACCTCTCCGTCGGCCAGATCTACCTGATGGCGAACCCGCTGCTGACCGAGCCGCTGCGCCCGGAGCACGTCAAGCCGCGCCTCCTCGGCCACTGGGGCACCTCGCCGGGCCTCAACCTCGTCCACACCCACCTGAACCGGGTGATCAAGGCCCGCGACCTGGACGCCCTGTGCATCTGGGGGCCCGGCCACGGCGGGCCGGCCGTACTCGCCAACTCCTGGCTGGAGGGCTCCTACACCGAGACCTATCCCGACATCACCCGGGACGCGGACGGCATGGCCCGGCTCTTCCGGCAGTTCTCCTTCCCCGGCGGCGTGCCGAGCCACGTCGCCCCCGAGACCCCCGGCTCCGTCCACGAGGGCGGCGAGCTCGGCTACTCCCTCTCGCACGCCTACGGCGCCGCCTTCGACCACCCCGGCCTGGTGGTCGCCTGCGTGATCGGCGACGGCGAGGCGGAGACGGGCCCGCTGGCGGCGTCCTGGCACTCCAACAAGTTCCTCGACCCGGTGAACGACGGCGCCGTCCTGCCGATCCTCCACCTCAACGGCTACAAGATCGCCAACCCGACGGTCCTGGCCCGCCTGCCCGAGGACGAACTCGACGAACTCCTGCGCGGCTACGGCCACGACCCCGTCCACGTCACCGGCGACGACCCCGCCGCCGTCCACCGGGCGATGGCCCGGGCCATGGACACCTGCCTCGACCGCATCGCCGCGATCCAGCGCGCCGCCCGCCAGGACGGCGCCGGCGACCGCCCCCGCTGGCCGATGATCGTCCTGCGCACCCCGAAGGGCTGGACCGGCCCCGCCGAGGTCGACGGCCTGCCCGTGGAGAACACCTGGCGCGCCCACCAGGTCCCGCTCGCCGCCGTACGGACGAATCCGCAGCACCTCCGCCAGTTGGAGGAGTGGCTGCGCTCCTACCGCCCCGAGGAACTGTTCGACGCCACCGGAGCCCCGCGCCCCGCCGTGCTGGCCGCCGTGCCCGAGGGACCGCGCCGGCTGGGCGCCACCCCCTTCGCCAACGGCGGACTGCTGCTGCGCGAACTGCCCCTGCCGCCGCTGGAGACCTACGCCGTCGCCGTCGACAAGCCCGGCGCGAGCACGCACGAGCCGACCCGGGTCCTCGGCGACCTGCTGGCGGACGTCATGGCCGCCACCGCCGACCGGCGCGACTTCCGCCTCGTCGGCCCCGACGAGACCGCCTCCAACCGCCTCCAGGCCGTCTACACCGCCAGCGGCAAGGCCTGGCAGGAACGGACCCTGCCCGTCGACGAGGATCTCGACCGGCACGGCCGGGTCATGGAGATCCTCTCCGAACACACCTGCCAGGGCTGGCTGGAGGGCTACCTCCTCACCGGCCGGCACGGACTGTTCTCCTGCTACGAGGCGTTCGTCCACATCGTCGACTCGATGGTCAACCAGCACGTCAAATGGCTGCGCGTCACCCGCCGCCTGCCCTGGCGCGCCCCCATCGCCTCACTCAACTACCTCCTCACCTCCCATGTGTGGCGCCAGGACCACAACGGCTTCTCCCACCAGGACCCCGGCTTCGTCGACCACATCCTCAACAAGAGCCCCGAAGCCGTACGGGTCTACCTGCCGCCGGACGCCAACACCCTGCTGTCCGTCGCCGACCACGCCCTGCGCAGCCGCGACTACGTCAATGTCGTCGTCGCGGGCAAGCAGCCCTGCTTCGACTGGCTGACCATGGAGCAGGCACGCGTCCACTGCGCCCGCGGCGCCGGCATCTGGGACTGGGCCGGCACCGAGGACGGCACCCGCGAGCCGGACGTGGTGCTGGCCTGCGCGGGCGACGTGCCCACCCTGGAGGTGCTGGCCGCCGCCCAGCTCATCCGCCGCCACCTGCCGGAACTGGCGGTACGCGTGGTGAACGTCGTCGACATCGCCCGGCTGCTGCCGAGCGGGGAACACCCGCACGGCATGAGCGACTTCGAGTACGACGGCCTGTTCACCGCCGACAAGCCGGTGATCTTCGCCTACCACGGCTACCCCTGGCTCATCCACCGCCTCGCCTACCGCCGGACCGGTCACGGCCACCTGCACGTGCGCGGCTACAAGGAGATCGGCACCACCACCACACCCTTCGACATGGTCCTCGGCAACGACCTGGACCGCTACCGCCTGGTCATGGACGTCATCGACCGGGTGCCCGGCCTCGCCGTGCGCGCGGCGGCCGTGCGCCAGCGCATGGAGGACACCCGGCTGCGCCACCACGACTGGATCCGGGAACACGGAGTCGACCTGCCCGAGGTCGCCGACTGGTCCTGGGACGGCTGACCGCCGCGCCCGGCGCCGAGGGAAGGGAAACCCGTGACCGCGACCGCCTTCACCTGGGACTACGTCCACTACGATCCCGCGGAGGAGCGGTTGCGGGAGTCCCTGTGCACGCTGGGCAACGGCTACTTCGCCACCCGCGGCGCGCTGCCCGAGTGCGCCGCGGACGACGTGCACTATCCCGGCACCTACGTGGCCGGTTGCTACAACCGGCTCACCTCCACCGTCGCCGGAGGAGAGGTGGGGCGCGTAGAGAACGAGGACATGGTCAACCTCCCCAACTGGCTGCCCCTGTCCTTCCGGGCCGGGGGAGGGGACTGGCTCACGCCGGACACCGCACCGGTGCCGGACCACCGGCAGACCCTGCACCTGGACTCCGGGGTGCTGGAACGCAGCACCCGGTTCGCACTCGGCGGCGGACACGTGCTGACCGTGCGCCAGCTGCGCGTGGTGCACATGGCCGACCCCCACCTCGCCGCCCTGCGCACGGAGTTCACGGTGGCGGGCGCCGGCACGGACCTCGAGGTGGTGGCGGCCCTCGACGGCGACGTCACCAACTCGGGCGTCCCGCGCTACCGGGATCTCGCCGGCCGCCACCTGACCCACGTGCACACCGGCGACGCCGGCGACGGCATCGTGTGGCTGCGCTGCCGCACCCGGACCTCGGACATCCGGATCGGCATGGCCGCCAGGACGTCGGCCGGCACACCGGTCACCCCGGGGCGGCAGCACCTGAGGGCCACACAGCGCGTCACCCTGCGCCTCGAGCCGGGCCGCACCGCCACCGTCGACAAGGTCGTGGCGCTGCACACCTCGCGCGACCCCGCGATCAGCGACCCCCTGCAGGCCGCCGTGGACCGGGTGACCGACGCCCCCGGATTCGACGAACTGCTGGCCGGCCACCGCACCGCCTGGGGCGGGCTGTGGCGCCGGGCCCGCCTCGAGGTCCCCGGCGAAGCCGGCGCCATCCTGCGCCTGCACCTCTTCCACGTCCTGCAGACCCTCTCCCCGCACACCGCCGACCTCGACGTGGGCGTACCGGCCCGCGGGCTGCACGGCGAGGCCTACCGGGGGCACGTCTTCTGGGACGAGCTGTTCGTCCTGCCCTACCTCAACCTGCACTTCCCCGAGGTCTCCCGGGCCCTGCTGCACTACCGGCACCGCCGCCTTGAACGGGCCCGCGCCTCCGCCCGCGCGATCGGCAGACGGGGCGCCCTCTACCCGTGGCAGAGCGGCAGCGACGGCCGCGAGGAGACCCAGCAACTGCACCTCAACCCCCGCTCGGGCCGCTGGCTGCCGGACCACTCGCACCTCCAGCACCACGTGGGCTCGGCGATCGCCTACAACGTGTGGCAGTACTGCGAGGCCAGCGGCGACGCCGAGTTCCTGCACACCAAGGGTGCCGAGACGCTGTTGCAGATCGCGCGTTTCTGGGCGGACTCGGCCACCTGGGACGACCGCCTGGGCAGGCACCGCATCCGGGGCGTCGTGGGCCCCGACGAGTACCACGAGGCCTATCCCGGCGCCACGGAACCGGGCCTCGACGACAACGCCTACACCAACGTCACCGCGTCCTGGGTGCTCACCCGCGCCCTGGACACGGTGAACTCCCTCCCCGAGCCCCGCCGACGCGAACTGGCCGAGCGCACCGAGCTGGACGGCGGCGAGCTCGAACAGTGGGAGGAGATCTCCCGCACCCTCCACGTGCCCTTCCACGAGGGAGTCATCAGCCAGTTCGAGGGCTACGGCGACCTCGCCGAACTCGACTGGGCGGGCTACCGGGAGCGTTACGGCGACATCCGGCGGCTGGACCGCATCCTGGAGGCCGAGAACGACAGCGTCAACAACTACCGGGCGTCCAAACAGGCCGATGTCCTGATGCTCGGCTACCTGTTCTCCCCGGCCGAACTCCGCGCGCTCCTCGGCCGGCTGGGCCACGACCTGGACGACGACACCTGGCGCCGCACCGTCGACCACTACCTGGCCCGCACCAGCCACGGCTCCACCCTCAGCGGACTCGTCCACGGCTGGGTCCTGGCCCGGGCCCGCCGCGCGGAGGCGTGGGCCTTCTGCCAGGAGGCGCTCAGGGGCGATGTCGCCGACCTCCAGGGCGGCACCACCGGCGAGGGCATCCACCTCGGCGCCATGGGCGGCACCCTCGACCTGATCCAGCGCTGTCTGACCGGACTGGAGACCCGTGCCGGCGCCCTCTGGCTGGATCCGGTGCCCCTGCCGGAGCTGTCGTCGTACGGGTTCTCCATCCGGTACCAGGGGCACTGGGGCGTGCGCTTCCGGCTGGAGCACGGCCACCTGGAGATCGCCGTGCCGGCCTCGGACCTGCCGCCGATCGACGTCCGGCTGCCGGACCGCGCCGTGCGGATCCAGCCGGGGGACACCAGCCGGCTCGTGCTCCCCGGCTGATCACTCCGGTCGGTCGGCGGTCAGCCCAGGGGGTAGGTCACCACGCGCGGAGCCCCGTCCGGCCTGCCGTCGGTGTAGGTCAGCGTCAGCCGCGTGTAGTGCTGCTCTCCCGAACCGTCCGCCCGGGTCTCGGGCCGGTCCAGCCGCACGGTCACCGGATACGAACGAAACGTTCCGGCCGCGCAGTAGGGCTTGCAGTCGTTGACCGCGTTGGACCCCGTCCCGAGCGCGGCGCTCGCGTCCCAGCGGGTCCAGTGCAGCGAGGCCAGACGGCTGTTGCCGTCCCCGCAGGCCAGCACGAACGCTGCCGGCCGCACGTCGCCCCGCATCGAGCAGTCGACGAGCACCGGGTCCTGGACCTGCCGCTTCGCGGGCTGCTCCGCCGGCGGGGCGGCCGAAGCGGCACCCAGGGGTAGTGCGAGCGCGGCGGCGGCGCAGAGCGTGACCGCCGCCCTCATCGGGTTTCTGCCCATGTCTGCTCCCGGCCGTCTCGGGGTCGCCTGTTTTCGTTCGTACCGACGGTACGACCATGTCCGGAAATGCACCACTCGTACGGAGCAATGCCGGGAGGCCATGACCTTCGAGGCCGGGGGGCACCCGTCGCGGCCGGCGTTCGTGCGATAACGCGCCGATTGCATCCACCGTGTGGTCGTCGCGGCTGTCCGCAACCGCCCTCACCGCCGGGGTGTCTCATGCCGTCGAGAACGGCGACCCACCCACCGGAGGACCGCGGTATGCACACGATGAACGTCCCGACCGCAGCCGACGCGACGCGCTCGCGCCGCCCCGGGACCCAGGGCGACTTCCTGCTCCAGCCGCCCGACCCCGCCGCACGCGTCCCCTGCCGCATCGACCCCGTCGACCTGCGCCGCCTGGACCTGCTCGCCCTCCTGACCGCGGCGGGCATCGCGCCCTCCGCCGGTGACCGGGCGGCCATCGAACGGCTCAGTGAGCTTCCCCGGCAGCGTGCACGTGGCCCTGCACCGATGGCTGGAACAGGCGTACGGGTTCTGCCGGTGACCGGTGACCGGTGACCGGTGACCTGTGGCCGGTGACCGGTGACCGGTGACCGGTGACCGGTGACCGGTGACCTGTGGCCGGTGGACGACGGGGCCCGGCTGGCCGGCCGCGCGGGGCGGGTCATGCCTCGGTCCGCAGATCCACCCCGCGCCGGGCCAGCGTCAGGACGCCGACGACGATCAGCGCGACGCCGGCCAGTTGGGGCAGCACCCACCAGCCGGTGCGCACGTCCTCCTGGTACAGGACCACGCCGAGCAGGAGGCTCACCGTCGCGTCCCCGAGGGTGAGGGCCGGCTGGGAGGCGACCAGGGGGCCGCCCTGCATGGCGTGCTCCAGCAGGAGCACGGCGCACACGCCGGCGGCGGCGAAGGCGTAGGTCTGCCACACGGTGAGGAAGCCGACCACCCCGTCCGTGCCCAGGACCCGCATGGAGTCCTTCATCAACCCGGCGGTCAGGGCGTAGCAGACCGCGGTGGCCGCGCCGAGGCAGCCGGCGCGGGCCTTGCCGACGGGCCGCTTCAGCCCGGCCGCGGCCAGCAGGACGGCCGCCCCGGCACACGCCCCGAGCGCCGGCACCCAGCGGTCCATGGAGACGTCGTCGCTGCCGCCGCCCGGTGCGGCCGACGCCAGGGCCACCCCCAGGCCGACGACCACGCCGCCCACGGCGAGCCACAGGACGTCGGGGAGGCGGTGCCGGGTCATCAGCGAGGCCAGCAGCAACGCCAGCGGAAGCTCCAGCACGAACAATGGCTGGACGAGTGACATCGGCCCGGTCGCCAGGGCGGCCGCCTGTCCCACCCCGGCGACGACGACGGCCAGCATGCCGCCGAGCCACACCGGCCGCCGCAGCAGGTCGAGGAGGAGGCCCGGACGGAACCCCCGGGTCTGCGGCACGCTCAATGCGGCCCGCCGCTGCAACACGGTGGCCAGCGCGTTGCTGAACGCGGCGACGAGAGCGAAGAGCACCGGCAGGACAACACCCATCCACCGATCCTCACCCCGTTTCGCCCCGGCCGCGCGCGGTGCCGAGCGGGGAGCCGGGTCAGTCGTCGCTCCGGTCGGAGGCCGGCTCCGTCGCCGCGACGGCCTGCTTCGGCTCCGGCGCGTCGGAGGCGGTGTAGTAGACGGAGGTGCCCTGCTTGGTGCGCTGGGCCTGGTTCTTGGCGACGAGTCCCTCGAGCGTGGTGCGCACGACCGTGGTCTTGACGGTGCGGTCGGAGTGGGCCTGGCCGAGCGCCGTGGTCACCTCGGCGGCGGAGCGCGGCTCCTTCTGCTCGCTCAGGTGCTTGCGGACCAGTTCGACCAGGGTGGGCTGGGCCGGCTTCGCGGCCGACGAGGGCGACGTGGACGAGACGGCGGTCGCGGAGGAGGCGGGCTTGGCCGGTGACTTCTTCGCCGCCGGCTTCCCGGCCGCCTTCGCGGACGACTTGCCGCCCGGCTTCGCCGACGACTTCGAGGCGGGCCTGGCGCCGGACTTGGTGGCGGGCTTGCCTGCCGGCTTGGTGGCGGGCTTCGTGGCCGCGGAGCGCTTGGCCGCGGCACCGGCCTTGCCGCTCCGCGTGCGCCCGCTCGCGGCGGCCGTCTCGGCGGCGGCACTGTCACGGGGGCCGGGCACCGGCGCCGGGTCGGCCGCCGAGGGGACCGGCGGCGTGGTGACGCCGAGCGCCTGCTGCATGTTCACCAGCAGGGCGTGGTCGTGCTGCAGCGCGGCCAGCTGCTGCTGCAGGTCGGTGATCTCCCCGCTGATGCGCTCCTGCTCCTTGGCGTTGCGCTCCAGGTCGCTCGCCACCTGAACGCTGTACTGCGACGCGAGTTCGGTGGCGGTCTGCGGTGTGCTCTCGGACATGGTGTTGACTCTCCTCGATTCGCGGCCGTGAAGGCACGGGAAGGCGGCGGGACATCAGTCGTGGGACATGGGGGTCATGTCCGCTCGGCGGAGTGCTGGGTACCGCTGCCGACTGCGCCGACACCCGGATGGTACGGACGGCGGCGCCTGTTGTTCGCATGTTGGCTGCCGGGCCGGTATACCACGTCAGGACCGCACCGCGGTACGCCTCACCAGTGCATCGACGCCTTCAGTGCCCCTCCGGGGCGGGCCCGAAGCCGGTTCGTCGCGCGGGTGTTCGGAACACAGACATCAGACGCCCCACACCTCAAGAGCAAACGGTCGGACCCTACTGCCGCACGCGGGCGGCCAACCGCTCCATGTGCCGTGCCGCCTCTCGTGCCTCCCGCTCGGCGCCGGACAGTTCCTCACCGGTCACCCGGTTCCGTTCCTCGGCGTCCCGCCGCTCGGCCTCGGCACGCTTCAACTCCTCCCGCGCCTCTCGCAGTTGGCGCTCGGCGAGCGACACCTGCGCGCGTGCCCGGTCCCGGTCGCCGCGTGCCCGCCGCAGTGCCTCCTCGGCGTCCGTCCGTGCCGCTCGGTGCTCATCGGCACGGCGCTCCGCGGCCTGCGCGGTCTCCTGGGCCCGGGCGAGTTCCTCCTGCCGCTTGCGGCGTCGATCGGCGAGTTCGTCGCCGCCCCGCTTTCCGGCCGCGGTGTGCTTCGCCGCCGGCCGGGACGGCTGCCGTGCCCGTGCGGCCTCCACCGGTGCGGGGGCGGTGCCGGCGGGGAAGTCGGACGGCGGGGTGAGTGAGCCCTCCAGGCGGCCGTCCGCCCATCGGCCGGCCGCGTCCGGGTCCGCGAGGACCGCGCGCAGCGTCCCCTCGACCTCCCGCAGGGCCGGCTCCGGCAGGTGATGCCCCGCCTCGGCGGCGAGCTGGGCGGCCTGTCGGGACAGGGCGGTGACGACGCTCCGGCGTTGTGCGGAGAGCTCCTTGAGGCCGGCGGCGTCCAGGGTGCGGTGCGCCTCGCGCAGCGCCTGGCCCAGTTCCAGGAACCGCCGGCTCTCCTCGGGCCGGGAGCGCAGCAGCAGGTTCGCCGCCCAGGCCGCGCGGGTGGGCCGGCGTGCGGCACGGATGCGGCGGGCGTCCTGCGCGCGCCCGGCCGTCCTCGCGGTGGCGGCCCTCTCCTCGCGCCGGGAGACGAAGTCGGGGGGCGGCGTGGTGTAGAGCTCGTCGAGAACCGCCTCCACGTCCTGCTCAACCGCGTCCCGCCGGCGCCCGCCCTTGCGCTGCATGCTCCTCGGCCTCCACTCGGACGTCCACGCCGACCGTGCCCGTACATCCTGTCTACGGGTGCACCGGCCGCCCCGCGACCCGGGCGGGGCCCGCATGGGAGTCCCACCCCGACGGTGCCGCCAGCGACGTGCGCGAGCAGCTGGCCGCCGAGACAGATCCCGAACACGGGGGCACCCCGCTCCAGTGCCTCGGCGACCAGCGCGCGCGTGGACGCCAGCCAGGGGGCGCCCAGGTCGTCGTCGGGCAGGTAGCCGCCGCCCAGGACCATGACGCCCGCGTGGTCCAGACGCCGGGGGAGTGGCGCCCCGGCGTACGCGTGCACCACGTCCAGCGCCAGCCCCTCCGCGGTCAGCCAGCCACCGAACCGGCCCGGCCCGCCGCTCCGGCCGTTCTGCACCACCAGCAGCCGTGACAAACCGCCCACCTCCCGCTCACCGCACCCGGACACCAGCCCCTTGCCCGCACGGCGCCGGCGGCCAACCCCCGAGGGATGTCACAGACCGGCGGCGCGATGCGTCGGGTCGCCGTCCAGGACGGTCAGCAGCACCGGCACATCGGCCAGTTCGGTGGCCGCGACGGTCAGCGGATCGGCGGCCAGGACGGTCAGATCGGCGCGGTGACCGACGGCGATCCGGCCGGCCTCGTGTTCCTCACCCGCGGCGTAGGCCGCGTTGGCGGTCATGCCCCGCAGCGCCTCCAGCGCCGTGAGCGCCTGCTCCGGGCCGTGGGGCGCACCCTCGAGGTCGCGGGTGGGCCGGCGGTGGCGGGCGCCCGCCACCACGCCCAGCGGCGGGAAGGGGGCGATGGGCCAGTCGGAGCCGAGGACGACGACGGCACCGGCGTCGTGCAGATCGCGGCAGCGCCACGCACGCGAGGCCCGCTCCTCGCCCAGGCGGCGCGACCAGTTGTCGGTGTGGTCGGCCCGGGTGAAGTCGCAGCAGTGGGTGGGCTGCATCGAGGCGACCACCCCGAGCTCGGCGAACCGGCGCACGGTGTCGTCCGGGACCGTCTCGATGTGCTCGACCCGGTGCCGTACCCCGTGCCCGCTGCCCGACCGGGCCTTCTCGACGGCGTCGAGGACATGACGTACCGCCGCGTCACCGATGGCGTGGGTGGCCGTGGGCACACCGGCCCGGTGCAGCTCGCCGACGATACGGGTGTACTCCCGCGGGTCCGGCCAGAACGCGTCCCGGGACTCGCCGTGGCAGTCCGGCTGCTCCAGCCAGGCCGTGCCGTTGTCCACGGTCCCGTCCATGAAGATCTTGACGCCCGCGGTCCGCCAGAGCCTGCCGCCCGCCCCCTGCCCCTCGATCAGCGCACGCACGCCCTCGGCGTCCGTGACGGGCTGGCACCAGGGCGCCACCCGCAGCCGCACCGGCAGGCGCCCGGCCGCGTCCAGCTCGGAGAAGAGCGCGAGGCTGTCGCCGTTGGCGTCCATGACATGGCCGCCGGTCAGACCGGCGGCGGCCATGGCGCGCAGGGCGGCGGCGAGCCGGTCGCGGCGCTCCTCGCGCGTGGGCCGGGGCAGCAGGCGTTCCACGAGCTCGCAGGCCGCGTCCTCCAGCAGCAGCCCGGTGGGCCTGCCGTCCGCGTCGCACACCACCTCGGCGGTGGCCTGCGCGAAGGTGCGCGGCCCGGACACCCCGGCGAGTTCCAGCGCGCGCCGGCCGGCCAGCGCGGAGTGCGCGTCGAACAGCATCAGGAACGCGAGCACACCGTCGGCGTCGCCGTCGCCGCCCTGTGCGTCAACACCCTCTACACCGGCCCGATCGCCCGGGCCCTCGGCGGCATCGACCTCGCCCTCCCCGTCGGCATGGTCGTTGCAGCACTGCTGTACGCCGTCCTGACGCGCGGCGGAAAAGCACAGGCGCCCACGGCCTGACCGGAGGTACGGTCCCGGCATGCCGGACGAGGACGGGTACTTCGGGGAAAGCGTCGCCGCGCGATACGACGAGTCGTCGGCGGACATGTTCGGGCCCGACGCGGTGGATCCCGCGGTCGGCCTGCTGACCGGGCTGGCCGGGACGGGACGGGCCCTCGAACTGGGCATCGGCACCGGCAGGATCGCCCTGCCGCTGGCCCGCCGGGGCGTCCCCGTGCACGGCATCGACATGTCCCGCGCCATGACCGCCCGGCTGCACGCCAAGCCGGGCGGCGACACCGTCGGGGCCACCATCGGGGACTTCGCGACGACCCGGGTGCCGGGCACGTTCACGCTGGTCTACCTCGTCTACAACACCATCAACAACCTGACCACGCAGGACGCCCAGGTCGCCTGCTTCCGCAACGCCGCCGACCACCTCGGACCCGGCGGCTGCTTCGTCGTCGAGGTGGGCGTGCCGGAGCTGCGCCTGCTGCCGCTGGGGCAGACGGCCGTGCCGTTCCGCATCGGCCCCACGGGGTGGGCGTTCGACACGTACGACACGGTGACCCAGGCGATGAGCTCGAACTACGTCACCCTCGTCGACGGCAGCGCCGAGTACACGTCCGTTCCGTTCCGTTACGTGTGGCCCTCGGAGCTCGACCTGATGGCCAGGCTCGCCGGGCTGCGCCTGCGCCACCGGTGGGAGGACTGGGACCGGTCCCCCTTCACCCATGAGAGCCGCCGGCACGTGTCGGTCTGGGAGAAGCCGGCCGGCTGACCGGGCCCGGCCGTCAGCGCCGGGACATGTACAGCCGGAACGCCCGGTGGAGCACCTTGCCGAGGGGGTGGTCCCACTCGCCGAGGTACTCGACGGCCTCGCCGCCCGCACCCACCTTGAACCGGAGCAGACCCAGCAGGTGGTTGTCCTCGTCCAGGGTGTCGGTGATGCCGCGGAAGTCGTACACCCGCGCTCCGCGCTCATGGGCGTCGCACATCATGCGCCACTGCAGGGCGGTGCTGGGCTGGACCTCGCGCCGGCGGGCGGTGGAGGCGCCGTAGGAGTACCAGACGTGGTCGCCGACGGTCAGCATCGTGGCCGCGGCGAGCACCTCACCGTCGTGATGCGCGAGGTAGAGACGCATGCGGTCCGGGTCCTCGGCCGTCAGCGCGGTCCACATCCGCTCGAAGTAGACGAGCGGGCGCGGGACGAACCTGTCCCGTTCGGCGGTCTCGACGTAGAGCTCGTGGAAGGCGCGCAGATCCTCCTGGCCGCCCTGGACGACCTTCACGCCGGCCTTCTCCGCCTTCTTTAAGTTGCGGCGCCACTGCTGGTTGAGACCGTTCCGGATCTGCTCCAGCGACCGCCCGGCGAGCGGCACCTGGCACACGTAACGCGGCTGCCCGGCGGCGAAACCGTCCTCGCCCCCGGATTCCGCCTGCCGCCAGCCCGTCCGGCTCAGCCGTTCGGCGATCTCACGGGCACCGGGCTCCTCCACCGTGGCCTCCACGTCCCGCAGCCGCCGGGCCCGCGGGTCGGCGATCGCCGCCTTGACGGTCTCGGCGCTCCAGCGCCGGGCCACCACGGGCGGGCCCATCCGCACGGAGAAGGCGCCCCGCTTCTTCAGGTGGGCGAGCATCGGCTCGAGCCAGCGGTCCAGCTCCACCGCGTTCCAGGCGATGACCGGGCCCTCGGGGAGGTAGGCCAGGTAGCGGCGCAGCCCCGGCAGCGGGCGCAGCAGCACCAGCGCCGCCCCCACCAGCTCTCCGGCGTCGTCGAACCACCCGAGGCTCTCCGCCTCCCAGTCCGGCTTCACCTCGCCCCACGAGGGGAGCTGGAGGTGACTCACGGAAGGCCGGGCCGCGACGAAGCGCAGATGCTCCTCGCGGGTGATCGCCTTCAGGTGGTGGCTCATGGGCGGTGACCCTTCGTTCGGCTCGTCCGATGGTGTCGGCGGGAGGACCGCCGCGCGGGCGGACGGTTCCGTCCCCGCACCACCAGGGAATACCGGCGGCGGTGAATCCGCGCGGGCTACCGGCTGTTCGGGCAATCGGTGGGAGCGGCCCGGCGCCGCCGGCCCCGCCGTTGCCCCGGGTGCCCCGCCCGGCGCGCGGCGCCGCGGGAGGGGTGACAGCGTGGAGGGGCGTGGAGGACACCGGCGGCGCGGCAGGACGGACGGAGCGGACGGCCATGGCACGGGCGATCTGGACGGGCGTGATCACCTTCGGTCTGGTCACGGTGCCGGTCGGGCTGTTCTCGGCGACACAGGACCACACGGTGCACTTCCACCAACTGCAACGCGGTACCTCCGACCGGATCCGCAACCGGCGGGTCAACCAGCGCACGGGCGAGGAGGTCGCCGCAGGCGACATCGTCAAGGGCTACGAGGTCGCCGAGGGCGAGTACGTCGTCGTCGAGCCGGACGAGCTGGACGAGATCGCGCCGGGCCGCTCCCGGACCGTCGACATCACCGACTTCGTCGACCTGGACCTGATCGAGCCCGTCTACTTCGACCGCACCTACTACGTCGCCCCGCGCGGCAAGGAGTACCTCAAGGTCTACCAACTGCTCCACAGCGCCCTGGCCGAGGCGAACAAGGCGGGCGTCGCCACCTTCGTCATGCGCAACAAGCAGTACCTGACCGCGCTGCGGGCCGAGAACGACGTGCTGGTGCTCCAGACCCTGCACTGGGCCGACGAGGTCCGCGACCCGGACAAGGAACTCCCCGAGCTGCCCTCGGGGCGGGCGGGCCGGGGCAAGGAACTGGACATGGCCCTGCAACTGGTCGACGCGCTCAGCGGTCCCTGGGAGCCCGGCCGCTACCACGACACGTACCAGGAGAAGGTGCGCGACCTGGTGCGGGCGAAGGCCGAGGGCAAGGAGGTCGCCCTCGCCGAGGAGCCGCCCACGGCCACCGACGTCGTCGACCTCATGGACGTCCTGCGGGGCAGCCTGGAGCGGGCGAAGAGCGGCGGCGGCAAGCGGTCGCCCGCTCCCGCCGAGGACGCCGGCGGCGGGGGAGAGGAGCAGGCACCGGCCGAGCGGAAGAAGGCCCCCGGCCGCTCCGGGCGCTCCGGCAGGGCCGCGACGAAGCGGGCGGAGCTGCGCGAGCTGAGCAAGGCGGAGCTGTACCGGCGGGCGACCGAGCAGGACGTCCCCGGACGCTCCAGGATGACCCGCAGCGAGCTCGTCGACGCCCTGGTGGGTTCCGGGCGGGCCCGCAAGAAGACCACGGCGGCCTGATGCCCCCGCCTCACGAGGGCCCACCCCGAGCTGCGCGGTAAGCCGCGCGGGCCCCATCGCCCCCCGACCGGCCCGCGGCCACCCTTCGACCGACCCGCGCCGCCCCACGGCCGCCCCGCCCGGCGGGACCGCGGTCGCCCCGGGTGCCGCCGTGCGCTCAGTGGCTGCCGGTGAGCTCGCCGCTGAGCCTGCCGTGCAGACGGGCGCTGGACTCGTTCAGCCCGGTGATCTCGACGGTCTTGCCGCGCTGGGCGTACCGGGTGGCGATCGCGTCCAGAGCGGCGACCGAGGAGGCGTCCCAGACGTGCGCGGCGGACAGGTCGACGACGACCCGGTCGGGGTCGCCGGCGTAGTCGAAGCGGTGGACGAGGTCGTTGGACGACGCGAAGAACAGCTCGCCCGTGACCCGGTAGACCGCCGTGGTGCCGTCGGGGTCCGTCACGGAGGTGACCCCGGCCAGGTGGGCGACCCGCCGGGCGAAGACGACCATGGCGGTGACGGAGCCGGTCACGACACCGATGGCGAGGTTGTGGGTGGTGACCACGACCGCGACGGTGACCACCATGACGGCGATCTCACCGGCGGGCATGCGCCGCAGGGTCCTCGGTGCGACGGAGTGCCAGTCGAAGGTCGCGAAGGAGACCATGACCATCACGGCGACCAGCGCCGCCATGGGGATGTCGGAGACCACCGGGCCGAAGACGATGCACAGCACCATCAGGAACGCGCCGGCGAGGAACGTGGACAGCCGGGTCCGCGCGCCGGACACCTTCACGTTGATCATCGTCTGGCCGATCATGGCGCAGCCGCCCATGCCCCCGAAGAACCCGGTGACGATGTTGGCGACGCCCTGCCCGACCGACTCCCGCGTCTTGGAGGAGCGGGTGTCGGTGATGTCGTCGACCAGCTGGGCCGTCATCAGCGACTCCATCAGGCCGACCAGCGCCATGGCGAAGGCGTAGGGCGCGATCGTCGTCAGGGTGTCGAGGGTGAAGGGCACGTCGGGCAGACCCGGCACCGGCAGGGCGGACGGCAGCTCGCCCTTGTCGCCGACGGTCGGCACCGCGATGCCGGCCGCGACCGTGACGACCGTGAGGACGACGATGGAGACCAGCGGCGCCGGGACCACCCTGGTGATCCTGGGGAAGAGGACCATCAGCGTCAGCCCGGCCGCGATCAGCGGATACACCGGCCACGGCACACCGGTCATCTCGGGGACCTGCGCCATGAAGATCAGGATCGCGAGGGAGTTGACGAAGCCGACCATCACGGAGCGGGGCACGAACCGCATCAGCTTCGCCACCCCGAGCACGCCCAGCACCACCTGGAAGACACCGGCCAGGATCACCGCGGCGACGAGGTACCCGAGGCCGTGCTCCCGGTTCAGCGGGGCGATGACGAGCGCCACGGCACCGGTGGCGGCGGAGATCATCGCCCGCCGGCCGCCCACCACGGCGATGGTGACGGCCATGGTGAAGGACGCGAACAGGCCGATCGCGGGGTCGACCCCGGCGATGACCGAGAAGGAGATCGCCTCCGGGATCAGCGCGAGCGCGACCACCAGACCGGCCAGCACCTCGGTGCGCCAGACCTTCGGATCGCGCAGCCAGTCCGGGCGCAGGGCGCGCAGCCGCGCGGCGGGGGACAGTACGGAAGAGGACAAGGAAGCGGCTACCTGTCGTGCTCGGGCACACCCCTGCCGGCAGGACGGGGCGCACGGAGATGGCGGGGCGGTGGACCCGCGGGGCCCGGACGTCGTCGCCGGGGGCGGCATCGGCCCCGGCACGGCAGCGGCCGGGCGGACGTACGCACACCCGGACGGGGGACGTCCTCGGCCGGCCTTCACCGCCTCGACAACTCTACCCCAACGTTAGAGTAGGGACCGGCGGGCCGCCGGGATGGCGGCGGCAGCGGCAACGAGCAGCGTCAGGAGCGCCGGCGTGAACGGCAAGCACATGCAGATCGGCGAGGTGGCCACCCGCACCGAGCTTCTCCCTGCGCACCATCCGGCACTACGAGGAGACCGGCCTCGTGGTCCCCTCGGCCCGTTCCCGGGGCGGGTTCCGGCTCTACACCGAGTCCGACGTCTCCCGCCTGATGGTGATCCGCCGGATGAAGCCGCTCGGCTTCACCCTGGACGAGATGCGCGAGCTGCTGACGGCCACCGACCGGCTCGACGCCGGCGACGCCCCGGCCGCCGAACGCGAAGAACTCCTCCGCCGGGTGCGCCGCTTCGAGGAGGCGGCCCGGCAGCGAGTGGCGGACCTGAGGACGAAGCTGGCGCGGGCGGAGGAGTTCGCGGCCACGCTGAGGGAGCGGCTGGAGACCTGACGGCCGCCGCTCACTGGGTGCTGAGCATGCCCTCCCGCAGGCGGGACAGCAGGCGCGAGATCAGCCGGGACACGTGCATCTGCGAGACGCCGAGGCGCTCGCCGATCTCCTTCTGGGTGAGCTCCTCCACGAACCGCCAGTGAATGATCTGCCGGTCGCGCTCGTCCAGCTCCGCGATCATCGGGGCCAGGGCGTGGAAGTCGTCGACGAGCGCGAGCGCGGCGTCGTCGGCGCCGATGAAGTCCGCGAGGACCGACTCGCCGTCCTCGCTGCCGCCGATGGCCGCGTCCAGGGACGACGAGTTGTAGCCGTTGGCCGCCAGGCGGGCCTCGACGACCTCGTCCTCCGGCAGGCTCATCAGCTCGGAGAGTTCCTTCGTGGTGGGGTTGCGGCCCAGCCGGCTGCGCAGCTCCTCGGTCGCCCGGGCCAGCTGCACGCGGGCCTCCTGCAGACGCCGCGGCACGTGCACCGCCCAGGACGTGTCGCGGAAGAACCGCTTGATCTCGCCCACGATGTACGGCACCGCGAACGACGTGAACTCCACCTCACGCGTCAGCTCGAACCGGTCGATGGCCTTGATCAGGCCGATCATGCCGACCTGGACGATGTCCTCCATCTCCTCCGGGCCCCGGCTGCGGAAGCGGCCGGCCGCGAAGCGGACCAGGGACATGTTCATCTCGATCAGCGTGTTGCGCGCGTACTGGTACTCGGGAGTGCCCTCCTCGAGGACCGCCAGCTGGTCGAAGAAGAGCTTCGACAACTCCCGCGCGTCCTTGGGCGCCACCTTGGACGGGTCCGCGATCTCCGGCATGCCGGAGATGTGCTGCACGGTCGCCTGCACGGTCGTCGTCGTCATGATGTCCCTCCCTGTCGGTCGGCCCTGTCGCTGTCCATTATCGGCCGACGAGACTGCGCTTACCCCGGCCCACGACTCGCACACCTACGTGTTTACGCGAGTGGCCCACCGAGATGGAAACGGACCGCCGTGCCGTCGTCCGCCGTGTGCGTCCGCACCAGGTCGGAGACGTAGTGGACGAGCAGCAGCCCGCGGCCGCCGATCTGGCCCCGCTCCGGCGGCCGGCGGCCGGCGAGCGGATCGGTGAGCCGTCCGGCGTCGCGGACCTCGCACACCGTCTGCCCCGCCTCGGCCCAGACGGCGAGCGTCCCGCGGCCGCCGCCGTGCACCACGCTGTTGGTGGTCAGTTCGGCCACGGCCAGCTCCAGATCCGGCAGCCGCCGCTCGGGCAGACCCAGCGACCTGGCACGCGCCACGGCGAAGCGGCGCGCGTCGGGGAGCTCCTCGGCCCCGAACGCGAAGGAGGCGGCGTCCGGCGGGGCCGTCAGCGGCTCGTTGTAGCGGGCGACGACCGCGGGCCAGTCGTAGGACCCGCTGGCCGCCTCACGGCCGTCGGCGATGACCGTCGGATGCGTGCGCCTGGCGTCGGCCAGGACGTCCGCGTGCAGCCGGGACTCGTCGTAGGGGCACAGGATGGTCGCCGGGCGGCCGGTGAAGGCCGCGTTGATCAGCGCCTCGTGCTGGGCGCACGCCGGGTACTCCGCCGCGCTGCGCCCGGCCCAGACCGGCTCGCCGATGATGCGGACCCGCGCCCCGGCGTGCTCGTCGGCGAACGCCCTGAGGACCCCGGGGATGATCCGCCCCGGATTGCGGCCGGCCTCCGTCATGTCCAGGAACACGACGTCCCGCGCCTCCGTGCCCAGGCCCGTCCTGATCAGCTCCAGGTTCGGGGCCGGGACGGCCACCGCCACCGGTTCACCCGCGTCCAGCCCTTCCCGTACGAACGACACCGAGCGGTCGGTGTACTCCCGCTCCGAGCGGTAGAAGAGCGCCGGGTGCGCGAACACCTCGTCCGAAACCGGCGTGGTCACCGTGTTCATCGGGCGGCCACCTCGATCCCGGTCAGCGACGGCCAGAACAGTGCCAGCACGCGCGGCAGCTGCGGCGGGGGCTGTTCCACCACGACCCGGCCGCCGGGCAGATTCATGGCCGTGACGGCGAGCGCCGCGACTCCGGCCACGTCGACGAACCGCACGCCCGAAAGCTCCAGGTAGGACACGTCCGCGTGCCGCCGGGACAGCTCGGCGAGCGCCCTCTCCCAGGACGGGCGGGTGATCACGTCGATCTCCCCGCGGGCACGGATTCCGGGACGTCCGGACAGCGGTCCCACCTCCAGCACGGCACCGTCCCGCGACTCGGCGGGACGGTCCCCGTCGTGTGTGCCCTCCACACTCGATCTCCTTCGGAAAACCGCCGGATCCGTGTCGTCGCTCCCGCTCGGCACGGGCCCGGGACCTCTCTTCGACCAGGCAGCCTAGCGCGACCGCGCACCTTTCCCGGGCCACCGCCCGGTCGGACGCGGCCGGACCCGACCCACCCGCGAGCCGATCGCTACGCCGGAGTGGGGACAAACCATGCGACTCGGGCGGGAAGCGGGGAAGGAGACAGAGGAGCGCGTCCTGGGAAGGGAAGACGAGTCATGTTCGAGGCTGACAACATCCGCGACTGGCGTGGCCGCGACGTCGTCGACACCGACGGCCACAGGATCGGGAGTCTGGAGTCCATCTACGTCGACACCGCCACCGACCGGCCCGCGTTCGCCGCGGTCACCATCGGTCTCCCGACCCGCCGCCGACTGGTGTTCGTCCCGCTGGAGAAGGCCACCGTCGGACCCGACTACCTCAAGGTGATCTACGACAAGGGCCTGGTCAAGACGGCCCCCGCGATCGATCCGGACGGTGAACTCGTGGCCGAGGCGGAGGGCGCGGTCTTCACCCACTACGACCTGCCCTACGAGCAGGGCAGCCGCGGCGAACGCCGGCTCGCCCGGCGCTGAGCCGTCCGCACAATCCGTCGGAGGGGAGACGACCGTGAGCCTGTTCCTGCTGCTGTTGCTGGTGGCGCTCGTCCTCGGAGTGATCGGGGTGGCCGCCCAGGGGCTGTTCTACCTGCTCGTCATCGGCATCACCGTCCTGATCGCCGACCTGGTCCTGGTCGGGGTGCGTCTCGGACGCCGGGGACGGCCCATGCGCTGAGGCTCCGGGGCCCGGCCGCGTCACCCCGCGGCCGGGCCTCCCGGCAGTCACCGTCAGCTCTGGCCCTGGGTGAGCTGCGAGCCCCGCTCGGCGCCCTCCGCCTCGGACTCCGCGCTGCCCGTCGCCAGGGTGCCCCCGGAGGTCTCCAGGTGGGCCCGCACGAACCACTGGAACTGCTCCAGGTCCCGCAGCTGCCCGATCAGCAGGTCCTCCGTGGCGGGGTCGATGTCACCGGCCTCCTTGACCGCGGCGCGCACGCCCTCGATCACGCCGGTGTACACCACGTCGAGCGCGCCCAGATGGGCGATGGCGTCCGCCCGGCCGATGGAGTAGTCGTCCCAGGCCCGCTCGGCCACCAGGGCTCCCGGCGTCCCCTGCGCCACCCCGCCGAGCGCGGCGATGCGCTCCGCGACGTCGTCCGCCATCTCGCGCACCTGGTCGACCTGCGGGTCGATCATCTCGTGCACGGCGATGAAGTGCGGGCCCACGACGTTCCAGTGGACGTGCTTGAGCGTGAGATGCAGGTCGTTGAGAGCGTGCAGGCGCAGGCGCAGCACGCCGATGAGCCGTCCGGCGGCCTCACGCTCGATGCCGGGGACCGTGTACTT
Organism: Streptomyces sp. 63XJN7_1_ISO-PGPR-S23-121; assembly: GCF_056173025.1. Taxonomy (NCBI): domain Bacteria; kingdom Bacillati; phylum Actinomycetota; class Actinomycetes; order Kitasatosporales; family Streptomycetaceae; genus Streptomyces; species Streptomyces sp. 63XJN7_1_ISO-PGPR-S23-121. The sequence goes on from NZ_CM149653.1 coordinate 3,435,914, forward strand.
CGGGGTCAGGTCGTGCGTCATGGCGGGCTTCAACTCCTGATCTGTCGTGTACGGCGTTGCACCTGCACGAATGCCCCGCTTCGGCGTCGGCAGACATAACCGGACGTCTCCCTTCCCGGACCGCGGGGCAGCCGGTCAGGACGGTGGCGCCGGCAGGGGCGTCGCGGCGAGCGCGCGGGCGGCGTGGACGAGGTTGGACGCCATGGCGCGGCCCGTGGAGGTCGACCAGTCGTGGCCGCGTTCGTCGTCCAGGTAGTCGGGCCCGGGCCCGGGCCCGAGGTGCCAGTAGGTCCAGGCCTGCCCGGGGACGGTGTAGCCGATGTCGCAGAGCGCGCCGCCGATCTCGCTGATGACGTGGTGGGCGCCGTCCTCGTTGCCGGTGACGAGGACTCCGGCGACACGGTTGTAGGCGACGGGGCGCTCCTCGTCGTCGGTCTCGCCGAGCATCGCGTCCATGCGTTCGAGGACGCGCTGGGCGACCGAGGACGGGCGGCCGAGCCACGTCGGCGACGCGATGATCAGGATCTGCGACGCCAGCAGCTTCTCGTGCACCTTCGGCCAGTCGTCGCCGTCGCCCATGTCGGTGAGCACGCCCGGCTTGAGACTCAGGTCCACGGCCCGTACGACGTCCACCTCGACGCCGTGTCCCTTCAGGGACGCGATGACCGTGGCGGCCAGGGCCTCGGTGTTCGACGGCTGCGGCGACGGCTTGAGGGTGCAGTTGATGACGAGTGCGCGCATGTGTCCCACCCTTCCCCCGGAGGCGGGGCAGGCCGACGGATCGGGCCCGCCTTCACCCGCCTGCCCCAGCCCGCGGGCACCGCCGCGCCGACCGCCTCAGCTGCCGCCGCCCGGTGGCTGGGGGCGGACGGTGAGTATCTGCTGTGCGTGTCCGACCGGCCCGGTCTGGTCGTGCAGGACGGTGCTGGTGATGCCCTGGCCGGTGGGGCCGAACACGACCGTGGTGTCCAGCCCGGTCCAGCGGCCCTCGGGCCGGCGGTGGAGGTGGAGGGTGAGGTCGACGTTGGGGAACATCCAGGCGGCCGGTGACTCCCGAGCGGCGATGCCGTTGGCCGTGTCGACGAGCGCCACGTAGGACGCGAGCGGGCTCACGGTCCGTCCGGCGACCAGGTCGAGGCCGGTGGAGATCCAGGCCGTCCCGCGGCCCGGCCGCGGGGGCCCCTGCGGCCGGACGTCCAGCGAGGCGATGTACCCGCCGGGCCACGCGGAGCTCATCGGCCAGGACTCGAGCGTGTGCGGCGGGGCGAGCGGCGCGGCGGCGCCGCCGGCCACCGCGGCGGTGTCCCCGGCGCCGAGGAGCCAGGCGCGGGCCCGCACGACGGGGCGTCCGGCGATGCGGACGACGGCCTCGACGAGTTCGATGGTGCGGCCGGGGCGCAGCGTCTCCACCCGGATCTCGCACTCGTCGAGGGCGAGCCGGCCCAGGATGTCGAAACTGATCCGGGACAGGAGCGCACCGGTGGCGGGCCGCGCGGCCAGATGGCGCTCGACGGCGTGCACGACGAGACCGCCGAGCGGGCTGAAGTGCTGTTCGTCGGGGTCCCACGCGCCGCCCGCGTGACCGGTGGGCTTGTAGCGGTGCTCGTCGATGGGCTCGAAGTAACTGCCGGTGCTCAAGTCGGCTCACCTTCCGGGCTGACGGTGCGGCGGGTCGGCGCGGGGGCCGCCCGCGTGGCCGGCGACGCCCGCGGCCGGATCCCCTCCCACCGGGCCACGAGGGTACTTGCCGGGGCCACGCACCTGTCCGGGGGGTGCCTCACCGGAGCGCGCGACGAGGCGGGACGACCGGTGAGCGGGTCGTCGCGCCGGTGCCGCTCCCGCGCGTACCGGCACGGCCGGCCGCGCTCGACGGGCCGCGAGCGCTCCGGCGCGCGAAGGGCGCACGCCCACCGCGCATGAGCCCTGTACGCGCCCCTGCGGTGCTGCGGAGAATACGACGGGACCGTGATCACGCGGCGGGGGTGCCTGCCGTCCGACCGCCGACTTCCCGGGAAAGCAGGTCGATTGCCGTGCTGTTGCGTCTGCCCACGTCCGTGACCGAGGCACAGGAGTGCATGGCCGACGGGGCGGTGCCCGTCGGCGGGGCGACGCTCGTGTGGGCCACGTGGCAGCGGGACGGCTTCCCGGACCAGGCCGTGTCGCTGCGCCACGTCCCCGAGGCGACCGTGGTCCGGCCAGGGACCCTGGGGGGTGCCGTGGTGCTGAACCGGATCGACGACCGCGTGCCGGAGGTGCTGCGGCGGGCGGCCGGCTCCGTCGGCACCGGGGCCGTGCGCCGGACGGCCACGGTCGGGGGCAACCTCGTGGGGAGCAGCCTGCGCTGTCTGCTGCCGGCGGCCCTCGTCCTGGACGCGGACGCCACCGTACTGGGCCCGGACGGCGCCTACGGGACCGACCTGAACGAGGCGCTGGCCAAGCGTCACTTGCTGCTAGCCCTGCACTGGCGCACCCCCGCGGCCAGCGGCTACCACAAGGAGTCCGCCGAAGCCGGCGGTCCGCCGCCCCTGGTCGTCGCCACCGCCGTGCACGCCGGCGCCGACGGGCTCCGGCTGCGGGTGGCGGTCCGCGACGGTTACGAGGTGCTCAGCGAGACGGCCCCGTGCGACGAGGGGGCCGACCAGGTCCTCGGCGCCCTGGAGCGGACGGACGTCGCCGCGCTTCCCGCGTGTGCGCGCGAGGTGGTGCGCCGGCAGGTGGCCGGCGTGCTGGCGGATCCGGCCGGCCGCTGACGCCGCGGCCGGCCGGATCCGCCGCCGGACTCAGCCGTTGGCGAGCGCCTGGACGCGGTCCACCGCGCCGTTGAACTTGTCGTGGTCCCCGACGGTCGCTCCGGTCGAGGTGTACTGCCACATGGTGTGGAAGCCCCAGCCGGCGGGGAGTTCACCCACCGACGAGGCGTACCGGGCGATCCACAGCGGTGTGGTGGAGGCGAAGCCGCTGTAGTTGCCGGTGCACTGCTTCCACCAGTTGGTGGAGGTGTAGACGACGGCGTTCCGGCCGGTGCGTGCCTTGTAGCGGTCGAGGAAGTCCCGGACCCAGTTGACCATCTGAGTCGCCGTCCGGCCGTAGCAGGTGTCGCCGTACGGGTTGTACTCGATGTCCAGGACGCCCGGCAGCGTCCTGCCGTCCTTGGACCAGCCGCCGCCGTGGTCGACGAAGTAGTCGGCCTGGGCGGCGCCGCCGGCGGTGTCCGGCGTCGCGAAGTGGTACGCGCCGCGGATCATGCCGGTGTCGTACGAACCGCCGTACTGCTGGGCGTAGTAGGGATTGCGGTAGGACGTGCCCTCGGTGGCCTTCACGTAGGCCCACCGCACTCCGCTGTTCCAGAGAGTGGACCACGAGACGTTGCCCTGATGGCTGGAGACGTCCACGCCCTCCGTCTGACTGGCCCTGGTGTCGGTGGGCCGTCCCTGCACTCCCTCGTGGGCCAGCACGCCACGGCCCATGTAGGCCGTACCGCGGACGGGTGTTCCGCCGGACGCGTCGGCCGAGGCGGGCGCGGCGCACAGGGCGAGGAGGAGGGACGGGGTGGCGAGGGCGACGCCTGACGTGAGCAGGCGTGAGTGGCGGGAAGCCACGGCTATGGGTCTGCGCATGCGTCCCATCCGATCCGCTGTCGGGCCGCACCGCATCTCACGCTCACCCGGACGGCGTCAGCGCCCCACGCGTACGGGCGGCTCAGCCGTCGCCGTCGACGGAGGCGCGCAGCCGCGCGCTGGCCATCCGCATGTGCTCGGCCATGGCCCGGTCCGCCGCCTCCGGGTCCCGGGCGCGGATCGCCCGCAGCACCGCGTCGTGCTCGCACAGGGTGCCGCCGACCGTGCCCTCGATGTCGCTCACCCGCTCCCTCCACACCTGCAGCAGCGCCCGGATGCTGTGCAGGACGTCGTTGAGGACGGTGTCGCGCGCGATACTGGCCGTCTCCAGGTGGAAGGCGATGTCGGCGTCGATGAAGGCAGTGACGTCGCCGCCCGCGTCGCACATGCGCTGGAGGTACTCCTCCAGCAGCGCCACGTCCGCGTCGGTCGCCCGCTCCGCCGCCAGGCGCCCCGAGAAGCCCTCCATGTACGTGCGCCTCGACGAGGTCCCGGGTGCGCCGCTGCCCCAGCATCAGGCCCCAGTTGATCGCCCGGGGCAGTAACTCCGAGGTGCCCTCGCGCACGTAGGAGCCGGAGCCCGGCCGGATCTCGATGATGCCGAGGACGTCCAGGGCGGACAGCACGCCGGAGCGCGCGACGCCCAGGGCCTCGGCCGGCTGACGCTCCGCGGGCAGCCGCGTACCGGGCCGGATGTCGCCGGCCGAGAGGTGGTCGAGAAGCCGCTTGGCGACCTCGCTGACGGAGGACTCGCGCACCACGGGCCGCAGCAACTGCGCGAGGTCGGGCGAGTCGGCGGAGCTGTGCTGATCAGGCTCACTGGTGCGCCCTGGACGCCCCCGAACCGGACGATCGGGAACTCGTGGCCGAGGACCTCGCCGACACCGCCGTGGCCCCCGCATCCGACGCCTCCCGGAACGCCGCCCGCGCCGTCCTGGTCGCCCTGGACGCCGTCGCCGCCCCCGTCGACGCGCACGTGGACGACCTCGGCCGCATCGACGCCGTGGCCGGCGACGGCGACCACGGCATCGGCATGCGGCGCGGCTCCACCGCCGCCCGGTCGGCCGCCACCGAGGCCGCCGCCCTGGGCGCGGGCGCCGCCACCGTCATGCACCGCGCCGCCGACGCCTGGGCCGACAAGGCGGGTGGCACCTCCGGCGCCCTGTGGGGCACGATCCTGCGCTCCCTCGGCACGGCGCTGGGCGACCGGGACGCCCCGGACGCCGCCCGCGTCGCCGCCGGAGTCACCGAGGCGTCCGCCGCGGTGCGACGGCTGGGCGGGGCCGAGGTCGGCGACAAGACCATGGTCGACGTCCTGGTGCCGTCACGCCTTTCACGGCATTCACTCCGTCCTCCACCCGCGCAACAGAACACCCTTTCCCGCATGACAGGGTGAATTACTGGAACACTTGCCCTAACAGCTCTCCTTTCGGGATGCATTCTCGAATAACTGATCGGTTTCCGGGTGCCGGAAACGGAATATGCCGACGCATTTTTCGCATCGTCTTCACGGGGGTGCTGTGGCCGGTTCATACTTGGCTGCCCGAGGGTGACAGGGGGGTCTGGCCGAATTCGGGGGAATCTTCGGCGGGGGAACATCGTCTTCTACCGGGTATCCGCGCACGCCTGTGTCGTGCGCCGTGCCGTCGGCGACAGCAGCCTTGCCGGAATGCCACCCGCATCGTGCCTTCGCGCCTCGCGCCGATCTCCACGCAGAGAAAGAGATCTCCATGAGCACGACGACGGTTACCCTGCGCAACGCGATCTCCAACGCGCGCCAGGACATCAACATCGAGTCGGGTCAGACGGTGCGTCAGGCCGTCGACAACAGCGGATTCATCGCGGCGGGCAGCAACTTCAGCGTGCGGGACAAGAACGGACAGGTCGTCGACGACCGGCCGGTGGAGGAGTACGCCAACACCGTCCTGTCCGTGGGCCTGCCCGGCGACGGCGTCGTCGGCGGGCGCGGGAACGACGACACCGCCGGGAACCACCATGCCCGTTGAGCGCTACGCCCGGCAGAGCGGCCTGGTCGCCCAGGACCTCGTCGCCGACGCACGCGTCGCCGTGCTCGGCACCGGCACGGCCCTGCCCTACCTGATCCAGTGTCTGACCCTGCTGGGTGTGGGCAGCCGGCACGGGTGCGTCAGGCTCGTCGGCATGGCGCGGCCGGTCCGTGAGGCGGACCTCGCCCACCAGTTCCTGCTGCACCGCGACGATCTGGGCGAGCCCCTGGACCAGGCTCTCGCCCTGCGCGCCCAGGAGTTGAACCCCACGGTCCGGGTGGCCGGCGACGACACGCCGCCCGACGGCCGTGAACTGGTCCTCGCCGTGCCGCGCGCCGCCGAGACGGAGTCCACCGCCGCCCGCTGCGTGGTGGACGTGTGGGGGCAGGTCCTGCCGGCCGCCGTCAGGATCGGCCCCGACGCCCTGCCGGACGCGTCGGAGTCGTCGGGCCTGCTGACCGCCGCGCTCGGCGCCGTCTGCGGAGGCCTGCTGGCCCAGGCGGCCCTCGGTGAACTGGGCGCCCTCGTGGACGGTCCCGCGGTGGTCTCCCAGTGGTCCGAGGAACGGCTCATGGTGCACGCGCCCGGCATCGGGAGCGCCACCGAACGCCTGATGAGCGGCGGCAACCCGCAGCCCTACCTGCAGGGCGTGCTGGAGCGGGTGGCCACCGCGGACCAGTCCGGCGCCTTCACCGTGCACCTGGACGGCCTGGCGGTGCGGCCACGGGTGACGACGGTCGTGGACGAGGACCACGTCCTCGCCTCCGTCGTCGTGCGGGAACCGGGCCGGACCCGTTCGCCGCTGACCGTCGTCCCCGCGCGCAGGCCGCCGCGGCGCACCCCGGTGTGCTTCTGGTCCCCGCTGGACGGCGTGTCCCCCGAGGACGGCGGCCGGCTGCCGGAGGACTGGGAGCCGGTGCCGAGCCGTGGAGCCCGGGTGGTGATGTGCGGCGCGGGAGCGCTCGGCGGCTGGGCCGCGGGCGTCCTGGCCGCGAGCGGCGCCGTCGGACACCTCACCGTCGTCGACATGGACGACCGGGTCGAACGCCACAACCTCAACCGGCAGATCCTCTTCCGCGACGGTGACATCGGCGCCGCGAAGGCCGAACGCACCGCCGCCCGGCTCCGGGAGATCGACCCGGAACTCCAGGTGGAGGCACTGGCGACGACGATCGGCCCCGAACTGCTCACCGGGCCCTCCGGCATCAACGCCGCCGCGCTCGCCGGCGCCCCCGAGCTGCACGCACGGGTGATGGAGACCGCCCGTCTGCGCACCCGGCTGGAAGAGGCGCTGCACGGGGCCGCGGCGGTGCTGTCCTGCCCCGACAACCAGCAGACCCGCTGGACGCTGAACGTGCTCACCGAGCGGCACAAGCTGCCGCTCGTCAACGGAGCGGTGGACGGCCTGACCGGCCGGGTGCACGTGTGCGACCCCGGCACCTCCAGCATGTGCCTGGTGTGCTGGCTCGGCACGTCCATCGCCGACGACCCGGTCCGGTACTCGTGCACGGACGTCGTCGACGGGGTGCCGATCCAGTCCCTCGTCACCAGCGCCGCGGTCGTCGGCGCCGCCCAGGCGGCGGCGCTCCTCGCGACCCTGGCCGGGGGCGCGGACCGCATCGGACGGTTCCACGTCTGGGACGGCGCCGGCACCTCCCTCACCGGACACCGGGCCGGGGAACGGGACTTCGCCGAGTGCCCGGCCCACCTGGGCGACCCCCTGCCCGGCACGAGCGACAAGGAGTACGACCGTGGCCGTTCCCCCGCATGAGTTCCTCGAGGCGAAGGCCCAGTTCTTCGACCTGGAACCGCTCGCCACCGACCAGGACGCCTGGGTCACGAGCGTCGCGGTGACGCTGCGTGGCATCCTCGGCTCACCGAACGGCGCCCTGCGCGAACGGCCGCAGGACTACCGCCTGCTCGTCGCCGTGGACCGGCTGCGCGAGGAGCTGCCGGCCGTGTGGGTGTTCTCCCCGTCGGACGACGCCATCCAGCACGTCAACATCTTCCGGAGCCGGGAGACCTGCCCCTTCACCGGATCGCGGCTGCCCCTCCTGTGCTGGGGGACGACCGGCTCGGCGTGGCAGCACATCCCGCGGGCCAACCGCTCCCTGTCCAACTTTCTGGAGGCGGCGCGCCAGGTCCTCGCCGAGGCCAACCTGAACAGCCGGGCGCGCTGATGCCGGTCACCGAGGAGGAGGTGCGTGGGCTCAGGTCCGAGTACCCGGACCTCCGTGTCCTGGCCCGCGAGACCCGGCAGGGCGCGCTCCTCGTGGCACGCTGGCGGGCCATGTTCGCGACGCAGACGCCGGGCGGGCAACCGGACGTGACGGCCGTCGGCACCCGCGTCCGGGGCATCGTCGGGGGCGGTTCCCGGATCCGGCGGGACTACCACCTGGTCATGGACGTCGGCGCCCTGCACCGGCGGCTGCCCGACGTGTGGATCACCGCGCCGGACGACGCGCAGATCCGCCACGTCAACATCTGGCGCTCGGACGGGGAGGCCGCGTGGTGCCCGGCGCTGGGTGTGCGACTGCCGCACCTGTGCTGGTTCACGTACACCCAGGCATGGGCGGACGCCCGGCAGTCGCACCGGACCCTCGGTGCCGCGCTCGAATACGTCAAACAGCTTCTGAACACGGAGAATCATGACAGTCCGGCACGTTGACCACGGCGCGCCGAGCCTGCGGCTCGTGCTGCCGCTCGCGCTCCTCGGCCCCGCCTTCTTCCTCTCCTCCTACCTCCTGTCCGTCGGCTGGGACGTGCCGAGCGGCTGCCGCGCGGCTGTGGTCGGGCTCGCGGCCACCGTGACCGCCTGGCTCGCCTCCTCCGAGTGGCTCGCCGGGCATCCGGCCGGCCGCCGTACCGGGTCCGGCGCGGGCACCGCCCTGGCCGCGGCGGCGCTGCCCTGCGCGGTCCTCCTCGCCCTGTCGGTGGCCCTGCTGCACCGGGGCGACTCGGCGGGCGTCTGGGCCCTGATCCCCGTGGTGGCGCTGATCCAGGCCGGCGTCCTGCTCCGGTCGGGCCGTCCCGCGGCGGACTCCGGCCCCGACCGGCCTGCCCGCCCCGGCGGCAGGGTGTCCGGTCCGGCCTCCGACGGTCCCGCGACGCCTCCCGGCACACCCACGGAGGACCCGGGCGACCCGGGGGAGGAGCCCGGCGGACAGGCGGACGATCCCGGCGAACGGGGGGAGCAGCCCGGAGTCCCGGCCGGCGACCCCGGCCCACCGGCGAACGCCCCCGACGACGGAGAGACCCGCCCGGAACGCCCTCCGCTCCCCGCCGCTACCGCGACCGCGGCACCGGACACCGCCGGCCCGACTCCGCCCGGCGCCGACGGCGAACCGGCCCCGGACGACGACGGTGAACCCGGCCGGGCCGCGCGCCGCCCGGAGGTCGGCATCGACGCGGAGCTGTGGCGCAACCTCGCCGAGGTGCTCGCCGAACCCGCCGAGCGGCGTGAGGAGCAGGGCGGCGTCGCGCTCACCGCGCGGACGGACGACGGCATGTGGACCATCGTCGGCGCCGTGCTGCCGCAGCAGACGTGGGCGAACGCGGTGCGCTGCGAGTTCTCCGTCCTGGAGGTCGAGCGGGTCCGCGACGCGCTGGACTCCCTCGGCCCCGACCACCGGGACGCCGTCCGCATCACCTGGCTGCACACCCACCCGGGCCTGTCCGTGTTCCTGTCGTCCACCGACCACGACACCTCGGCGAAGTGGCGGGCGCTGGACCCCGACTTCCGTCCCGTGGTCGTCGACGTCACCAAGAAGGAACTCGGCGACCGCATCGGGGTGTTCGACGCGCGGGGCGCGGCCCTGCCCATCGGACTGGTCGACGACGTACTGCCCGCCGGGACGGCCGGTGCCATCAGGGACGCCGTGCTCGAACGCTATCGCAGGACGGGCGGGCCCCTGCCCCTCGTGCTCGTCGGCGCGGAACCGTACCGGACATGACCGCGCCGCACTCACCGCCCGCACCCCCAGCACCCGAGGGACGAACGATGCCGAGGTCACTGCGCCGCGGGAAGAGCCCGGACCTGACCGGAGACGACATAGCCCTCGACCGGGAGTGGGGCGCCACCCTCCTCGCGTACTTCGCCCGCTTCCCCGCCGAGCGCGGCGGCGTGCTGGTCGGGAAACGCTCCGCCGGCCGGGTCGGGATCACCGCCGCGGTGTTCCCGCCGCAGCAGGTCGCCACCCCGGTCCGCTGCTCCTTCGACACCGCGGTGATCGAGGGCGTGAACGACACCCTGAAGGCCGTGGAGGAGACCCGGCTCGGCCCGTACGCGGCCACGGTGCTCGGCTGGGTGCACAGCCACCCGCACATGGGCGTCTTCCTGTCCGCGCAGGACCAGCGGACGCTCACCACCTGGACCGACCTGGACGCCGCCGCCGTCGCCCTGGTCGCCGACCCGTTCGCCCCCGACCACCACATCGCGGGCTGGGGACGCGCGTGCGCGCCCCGCAGACTGGTGCTGGGCGACGACCGGGAGGCCCTGATGCTGAACCAGGGCGCCAAACTCGCCGACGTGCTCAGCGGATACGCCCGGCCCGGCCAGGGCGGGCTGTGGGACGTCGTCGGCTGCGGCGCGGTCGTCTCGGTGCGCGTCTCCCGGCGGCGGGCGGCCCATCACCGTACGGAGGAGACACGGTGACCGAGGACATGACGGTCCGGGCCCTCGCCGACGACGAGGTCATCCACGGACACTGCTACACCAACGCGCCCGGCGCCGCCGCCGGCGACCTGCTGCGCGTGACGTCGCCCCACGCCACCGTGCACTGCCGGGTCGCGTGGGACCTGACCGACCGCTTCGGCGCGACGGAGGAGATCGCCCTCGACCGCTGGCAGCGCGCGGCGCTGGGCGCGGCGCACGGCGCCCCGGTGTCCGTCGAGAGGGAGGACGGGCCGGTGCCCGAGGCCACCGGGATACGGCTCGACCTGCTGCGCGGCACCGCGGCCTCCGGCCCCGAGTTGCGCGACTTCCTCGCCGTGGGACGCTACCCGCTCTACCCGGGCCTGCGGTTCTGCCACCGTCCGCTGGGCGCCGCCGGGGACGGCGCCGACGGCTACGGCGAGTACGTCGTGGAGCGCGTCGTGGCCGGCGCCGGGGACGTCCCCGTCGCCGAGGTCGGACGCCTGCTGGAGGTCGTGGTCCGGCGTTCCCCGGCCCTGCGCGCCGTCCGGCCCGGCTACGAGGACCTCGGCGGCATCGACGACGTCGTGGGACTGCTGCGGCGGGAGATCGAGGTCCCGCTGCGCCGCGCGGAGGACCTGCGCCGCCTCGGCGTGCAGGCGCCGGCGGGCATCCTGCTGCACGGCCCGCCCGGAACCGGCAAGACCACGCTGGCCCGCGCCGTGAGCACCCGGTGCGCCCAGGACGGCGTGGACACCGTCGTGCTGCGCGGTCCGGCCCTGGTCACCCAGCAGCGCGAGGACGCGGAGGCGGCTCTGCGCGCGGCCCTGCACCCGGTGGCCGAGGGCGATCCGCCCCGGCTGGTGGTACTCGAGGACGTGGACTACCTGGCGCCGGCCCGCGACACACCCGTGGTGGGCGGTTCCCTGCTCGGCCTGCTGCACGAACTGCTCGACCGGCCGGACCGGCCGGTGATCATCGCCACGACCAGCCGCCCGGACGACGTGGACGCGGCGATCCGGCGGCTCGGCCGGCTCGGGCAGGGCATCCGCATGCCGCTGCCCTCCGAGGACGACCGACGGGCGATCCTCGCCATCCACACCCGCGACCTCTCCCTGGCGGCCGGGGACGAGGCGGCCAGGGCCGCGCTGCTGCGCGACCTGGCGGCCCGTACGTCCGGATTCGTCGGCGCCGACCTGGCCGCGCTGTGCCACGAGGCGGGCCGGGTGGCGCTGCGCCGCGCCTTCCCGCTGGAGCTGCTGGACACCGGCCCGGACGGCGGCGGCGCCGCGGTCGAGGGCCCGGGCGGCCCCGGGGACGGAACGCGTCCCGACACGCCGGCCGGGGCTCTGGAACCGGTCTGCGCGCTGCGCATCCAGGAGGCGGACTGGACGGCCGCCCTCACCCTCGTCACCCCCTCCGCCATCGGCGGCGTCGTGCCGGAACTGCCGGACACCGGCTTCGCCGACGTGGTCGGCCTGGACGACACGGTCACCCAGCTGCGCGAACGGCTGATCCTGCCGCTGCGCGACCCCGGCCTGTTCGCCGAGGCCGGCGTCCGCGTGGAGCGGGGGGTCCTGTTCCACGGTCCGCCGGGCACCGGCAAGACGCTGCTGGCCCGGGCCCTCGCCCACGAGTGCGGGCGGCGCTTCCTGTCGGTCCGCGGTCCCGAACTGCTCAACCAGTGGTTCGGGGAGTCGGAGCGGGCGGTGCGCGACCTGTTCGAACGGGCCCGGCACCTCGCGCCCAGCATCCTCTTCTTCGACGAGGTCGACGCGCTCGCCCCGCGGCGCACCAACGGCACCGGCGACGGCGGTGCCGCCAATCGCGTCGTCAACCAGCTCCTCGCGGAGCTGGACGGCCTGGAGGACCTGGGCCAGGTCACCGTGGTCGCCGCCACCAACAACCACGAGCGCATCGACCCCGCCCTGCTGCGGCCCGGCCGCCTCGGGCTGCACATCGAGGTGCCGCTGCCCGACCTGGCCGGCCGGCAGGCCCTGTTCGCCCTCTACCTGCCGCCGGGCACGGTGGACGAGCACCTCGCGGAGTACGCGCGCAGGGCGGACGGCATGTCCGGCGCCGGCATCGCCATGGCCGCCCGCGAGGCGCGGCTGTCCGCGCTGAGAAGGGGCCGGTTCGAGGAGGCCCTGCCGGTCTGCCACGACGACGTCCTGGCCGGTCTCGCCAGGTTCGCGACCTCCCCCCGGACCCACCCGACGGCGGCCGGGAACGGCCTTCCGGCGCCCTCCCGGGGCGACTGGCTCAACTGACGGGACAGGGCCGGGATGCGGTCGCGGCGTCCTCCGCGGCGTCGTCCGACAGGCACCGCCGGGCGGTCTCGAGGGCGTCCTCGGCGGCGTGCCGTGCCATGGCCTGCACCTCGTCCGGCGTGGACTCCAGCAGCACACTCCAGGCGTGCCCCCGCAGACCGCGCAGCGCGGTCGCCCGGCTCAGCTCCCGGCGGTTCGCGAGCCGGTAGGCGTGGGCGAGCGGCATCGAGATGTCCTTCCACATCGTGTGGGCGGTCGACGCGGCCGCGTCCCGGGCCTGTTCGAGCAGTTCGGTGCCGGTCCGCAGCGCCCGGGTGTCCCCGCTCAGTTCGACCCGGCGCAGGTGCGCGGTGCCGGCGAGGAACCGGTAGTAGGTCCGGCGCTGGTCGTGCGGGGGACTGAGCGCGAGGGTCTCGGTGAGATGGCCGATGGCGTCACCCACCGACTCGGCTGTGCCCAGGGCCAGTTCGGCCAAAGCGAGCTGGCTCAGCTGGAAGGCGCGGTCGATGCCGGAGAGCCCGGGACGGGCGGCCAGGTCCTCGAAGACCTTCAGCGCGTCGGCCCCCTCGGGCGGTGTCCACCCGCCCGGGCCACCCTGACCGGTGCCGTCCGCGCCGAGCATGGAGAGGAAGGGGCCGACCGTGGCCAGCGCCTGGTCCAGTTGCGCGCGCAGCGGATCGCCGGACGGCAGGCGCAGCGCGAAGTCGCGCAGTTCCCCCATGCGCCGGGCCATGGCCGGAAGGTCACCGCGCACCGTGCAGGCGTGCATCTCCTGCATCAGCCGCATGATCTCGCCCCGGTCGCGCAGCGGATCGCGGCCGTCCCGCGCATCCTGTCGGCGCCCCGGATCCGGAGCACCGAGCCGGTCGGTGAACCGGCGCATGTCCTCGGTCACCCGCCGCGCCTCGGACGCGCTGGGGTCCTCCTGGACGATCAGGTGGCGCACCGCGAGGCGGGCCGATTCGACCGCGTCGGCGTACGGGGGTGTGCCGTCGACGAGCGCCGCGTAGCCCTCCAGCTTGCGCAGCGCCGCCCGGGGGTCGAAACCGGGCCGGCTCTCCTGCGCGGCGACCAGCAGGTCGCACGCGCGCAGGGCGGCACACGTCAGGGGCCAGTGCGGCATCGGCGCGGGGTCCTCGTCGGCCGCGTCCGCCAGCGCCACCGCCCAGGACAGCCGCGGGGATCCGAACAGCGTGCCCGACCCCAGCATCAGCTCCGCGAGGACCGCAGCCAGCTTGGCCCGGCCCGGAGCGCCGGCCGGCAGGGCCTGGAAGTCCGCCAGCGCCAGGTCGATGTCACCGTCCCGGCCGGACGCCTCGTACCGGCTCGCGTGGACCAGACAGCGGGCGAACAGCCACGGCGCCCCGTCCTCCCGGGCGGCCGACCCGACGATCCCCGTGACGCGGTCGACGACCGTCGCCGACGCGTCCGTCCCAGACACCTCACCCATGGCGACCCCCCGGTCGGTCCGGCGCCGGCCCGGACGCCCCGACCAGCCGTCGAGGCCACCGACACCCTTGAACGGTAAGGCGGAACCCGGCCGTCGGTACCCGCCCGTGCACCGGCCGACCGCAAGTGACGGACAATGACCGGCGTGTTGCCGACCCCGGTCGCCCACACGTCGCTTTCGCACCGAACCCCACCCCGCCCCGGAGGACTTCGCCATGACCGAGCAGCCACTGGACCGTGCCGCACGGTACGAGCGCGAGTTCAGCACGCTCTTCGCGGAGTTCTTCGACACACTGGGCACGACACTGGACACGCCGGCCTTCAGCCGCTTCACCCCGGACTGCCTGGAACTCCTGCGCGACCTGTCCCTGCGCGGCGGCAAGCGGATGCGGGTCGTGCTGCTGCACGAGGCCGCGCGTCTGGTACGCGACGACACGCCGGCCGAGGCGCTGAACGCCGCCGCGCTGAGCATCGAACTGCTCCAGACGCACGGCCTGGTGCACGACGACCTCATCGACGACAGCGCCACCCGCCGGGGCGGCCCCTCCACCTACTACGCCTACCGGGAGCGGTTCCCCCGCCACCCGCGGGCCGCACTAGGGCTCACCGTCCTCGCCGGCGACCTCGCACTCGCCCTCTCGCTGCGGGTGCTCCTCGACGCCGGGCTCCCGGTCGGGCTGCGCCAGGCCATGACCGAGGTCCAGGTCCGGGCCGCGACCGACACCTTCGTCGGCCAGATCGCCGACCTGGAACGCGACTTCGGCCCCGCGGCACCCGACGAGGAGGTCCTGCATGACGTCGCCGACCACAAGTCGGCCCGCTACTCGGTCCTCGCCCCGCTGCGCCTCGGTCTCCTGGCCGCGGGCGAACAACCGGACGCCGACGACGCCGAGTTGCGTCGCTACGCGCGGCTGGTCGGCATCTGCGGGCAGATGCGCGACGACTACCTCGACCTGTTCGGCGACGCGGCGGTCATGGGCAAGCCGACCGGCACCGACCTCCGCGAGGGGAGGCGCAGTTACACCGTCGCCCGCCTGCTGTCCGCCGTGAGCGGCACGGAGCGCGCGGTGGTGGCGGAGGCGCTCGGCGACCCGGACTGCACACCCCGGACCGTCGCCGCCGTCCGGGAGATCGGCGAACGCCACGGAGTGGCCGACGGCATGCGGGCGGACATGCGGCGCTGCGCGGAGCAGGCCGCGCTCGTCGCGTCCGGCTGGCGCCCGCGCAGGCGCGAGGAGGCGGTCGCCTTCTTCGAGCGGCTGCCGCTGTGGAGCGTCGAGCGGGACAGGTGACCGGCGCGGCCCTCGCCGCCCGCACCTGACACCTGTTCCCCGTGTCCCTCAAAGGAGGATTCGGGGACCCCCGGCCCCGGGCCGCCGTCATGATCGGAACGGATACGCCGCCGACCAGGCACATCCATGACGACGCCACCACTGGGGGAGAACCATGACGCACGCGACGCCGCGCGGCTCGGACCGGGACGACCAGGCCGTGCTGCTGGTCGCCGGAATCGCGGATCTGGCGGTGAGCACGGCGGGCTCGGCGATGGGCGCGCTGCGAGGGCTCCTGCGCCGCTCCGACACCGCCGATCTGGTGCGGGAGGCGGACCGTGACCTGCGGGCGCGGGGCAGGCTGGCCCTGGACCGCTGCACCGGCGTGCCACCGGCCCACCTCGAGGTGCTGGCCCGGCACGTGCTGGCGCGGCGCGCCGCCGAGGACGTCGATGTATGACCGCTGGGACCCGGCCGCCTTCCGGACACGCGTCGACGGCGTGCTGCGCGGCTTCCTCGCGCAGGAGGCGGACGAGCTCGTGGCCATCGACGAGGCCCTCGCTCCCGTGGCCGGACAACTGCGCGTCGCGGCCGGACACGGCAAACGGCTGCGCGCCGCCTTCTGCTACTGGGGCTGGCGTGCGGCCGGCCAGCCCGACAGCGACGCCCTGCTGCGGGCGGCGGCCTCCATGGAACTGGTGCACGCCGCGGCCGTCGTCCACGACGACCTCATCGACGACAGCGCCCTGCGCCACGGTCGGCCCACGGCCCACGTCGCCCTGGAGACGTCCCTCGGCACCACCGCGCGGGGATCCGGTGACGACCGCGACCAGGTCCGCGCCGCCGCCCGCTCCCTGGCCCTGCTGGTCGGGGACCACCTGATGGCCCTCGCGGGCCGGCTCTTCACCGACTGCGGCCTGCCCGCCGCCTACCTCGCCCGCGCCCGGGGCCTGTGGGCCGGGCTCGCCCGCGAACTCGTCGCCGGCGAGTGCCTGGAGATCCTGCACACCGGCGGCCGGCCGGACACGGGTACCTCCCTGAAGGTCGTCCGCTACAAGACCGCCAAGTACACCGTCGAGCACCCGCTGCTCCTCGGCGGACTGCTCGCCGGCGCCTCCCGGGCACTGCGCGACGGCTACTCCGCCTACGGTCTGCCGCTCGGCGAGGCCTTCCAGCTCCGCGACGACCTGCTGGGCCTGTTCGGCGACCCGGACCGCACCGGCAAGGCCGCCCTGGACGACCTGCGCACCCACCGGCCCACCGCGCTGCTCGCCGAGACCTGGCGGTCCGCCGACAGCGCCCAGCGGGAACGGCTGCGCCGGGTGCTGGGCCGGCGCGACCTGGACGGGAGCCACCTGGAGGACGTCCGCGACCTCATGCGGGAACTGGGGGCCCCGCAGCGCATCGAGCGGATGATCCTCACCCGGGTGGAAGCGGCCACCCGTGCCCTGGACGACGTCGACGTGTCACCGGGGGCACGCCGGGCCCTGCACGACCTCGCCCGCCGGGCGACCGACCGCGTCCACTGACCCGCCCGACGGCCTGCCGTCCCTCACCCCCCTGCCACGCCGAGCCGCACCGAGCCGAGGAGACCGTGATGACCTTCACCGAGACGTCGATGGACGCCCTGCGCCGCCACGGCGACGAACTGGCCGACGCCGTCGTCGCCACCCTCTTCGAACGCGGCGAGGCCGGCAAGTTCAACTCCCTGATGCGCTACGTCTCCACCGCGGGCCAGGAACTCCCCGCCGGACTTCCCGGAGTGGCCCGTGAGTACCTCCGGGCGACCGGCACCCCGCCGGACTGGGTGGACTGGGCCGAGATGGAGAAGGCCCGGCTGTTCTTCATCGACAACAACGTGCACATCTCCACCGCCCTGTCCTTCGCGTCCATGCCCGCCTGCTATCTCGTCCCGCACGTGGCCAGGCTGCTGTCGGCCACCCACGGGCTGAGCTATCCCTCCAAACGGATGGCGGAGACCGGCCAGTTCACCGTGTACCTGATGCAGCCCGACGCCTTCGAGGCGGGCGGCCGCTTCATCCCGGCCGCCCAGAAGGTCCGCCTGCTGCACGCCGCGATCCGCCACCACCTGAAGCGGGAGAACCGCTGGGACTCCGACACCCTCGGCGTGCCGATCTGCCAGGAGGACATGATCGGCGGGCAGATGTTCTTCTCCCTGCTCGTCCTGGACAGCCTGCACCGACTCGGCATCCACCTGTCCGAGGAGGGAGCCGGCGCCTACTTCTACGCCTGGCGGGTGGTCGGCGCGATCCTCGGCGTCGACCAGGACGCCGTGCCCCGCACGCTCGAGGAGGCACGGCAGTTCCTCGACCTGTACATGGTGCGCCACATGGGCCCCTCCGAGGAGGGCACGCACCTGACCCGGCAGCTCATCGACCTCTACGAGGAAGTCGTCCCCGGCACCCTCTTCGACCCGGTCGTCTCCGCCCTGATCCGCCACCTCGTCGGCGACACCTGCGCCGACTGGCTCGAGGTGCCCCGCACCCCGTGGGACACCCTCGTCAAGGCGGCCCCGCACCTCCTCGGTGTGCTGGAGACGATCGAGGACCGTTCACCGCTCGGCGCCTGGGCACTGGACCGGCTCGGTCACCTCACCACGGTCCTCGAACTGTCCTCCCTCACCCGCGGACGCGTCATGCACTACGCGATCCCCGAGCAGCTGAAGAAGGAGTACGGCGTCCGCGGTGCGCCCCGCACCCACCGCTGGACCCCGCCGCCGGCCACCGTCTCCTGAGCGGGGCGGGCGTCAGGCGATGGACGCCGAGACGACGGCCGACACCGCGAGATTGCGGCACGCCGTCACCCGGACCGCCGGACACCAGGCCCGTGCCGAGGTCCTCGTACGTCGTCCATCTCGAGGTGAACACGATGCCGCCCACATCGAGCAGCACCGGGCTGAGCACCAGCGCGGCGCTGCGGTCGCGCTGCTCCCGGATCTGCCGGCCGGGACGCGTCGTCAGCCGGCGTCGGCGAGCGCCTTGTTGCGGCGCACGGAGGACCAGAAGGACCAGCCGATCAGGACCACGCCGATGAGACCGGTGACGATCTCACTGATCTGGTACTGGATGGTCACGAGGAGGATCACGGCGAGGGCGCCGATGGCGTAGTGCGCGCCGTGCTCCAGGTAGACGTAGTCGTCGAGCGTGCCCTGACGGACCAGATAGACGGTCAGGGACCGCACGTACATGGCGCCGATGCCGAGGCCGAGGGCCATCAGGACGATGTCGTTGGTGATGGCGAAGGCGCCAATGACACCGTCGAAGGAGAACGACGCGTCCAGGACCTCCAGGTAGAGGAACATGAAGAACGCGGCCTTGCCGGTCAGGGCGATCGCCGTGCGGGCCCCGCCGGAGCGCTCGGCCTCCTCCTCGGCCTCGTGCTCGCGTTCCTCCTCCGCTTCGAGCCGGTTCTCGAAGTACCCGGAGAGACCGCGGACGACCATGTAGGTGATCAGACCGGCGATCCCGGAGACCAGCACCGTCTGCGCCTTGTCGGCATGGGTGCCACCGTGCTGGTGGGCGTGCGCGGCGAAGGTCATGGAGGAGACCAGCAGCACGATCAGGGCGACGCAGACCGAGAGCATGTCGACCCTGCCGAGCTTCGCCAGCGGCCGTTCGAGGGCGCCCAGCCACTTGATGTCCCGGTCCTCCAGGATGAAGTCCAGGAAGATCATCAGCAGGAACATGCCGCCGAACGCGGCGATCGACGGGTGGGCGTCGGTGACCAGCTGCTGGTAGCGGTCCTTGTCGGTGAGCGCGAGGTGGACGGCGTTCCATGGACTCAGCCGGGCGCTGATGGCCACGATGACGACCGGGAAGACCAGGCGCATGCCGAAGACGGCGATCAGGATGCCGACGGTGAGGAAGATCTTCTGCCAGAAGGCGTTCATCTTCTTCAGGATCCCGGCGTTGATCACCGCGTTGTCGAAGGACAACGAGATCTCCAGGACGGCCAGGATGGCCACCAGGCCGAGGGCGGTCCAGCCGTCGTAGAGGACCCCCGCGGCGAGGCCGAGGGCAGTGACGGCGAACGCCCAGCGGAACGTTTTCAAAAGCACGGGCCACTCATTCCTGTCGTCGCGCTGTGCCGGTCGCGGCATGTCCTGAGCCAGTGCCCACCACGCACGTTGTCTACCACGATCGTCCGCCCTCACGGTGGATGCGTGGGCGTGCGGTCCGCGGGTACCCGCCCACGCGGGATGGTGCGGGGCATGGCGGCGCGGCAAGGGACGGCCGCGTCGCCACCCGCGGTCCGTTCCCCGTTCTCCCGGCAGCCCCCTTCCGCCCCCCCTCCCGGCCGTCCTCCGAATGGAATAGTTCGTTTCCTTGAGGACCTCCGGTTTACCGGAGTAGGTTCGCCGCCATGACCGCATCCCGGAGCACGGCCACAGCCGAGGAACTGCGCGGGGCAGGGCTGCGGGTGACCGCCGCCCGTGTCGCGCTGCTCGAGACCGTCCGGGCGGGCGATCACCTCGGCGTGGAGGCGCTCGCCTCCGGGGTGCGCGACCGGGTGGGCCACGTGTCCCTCCAGGCCGTGTACGAGGCCCTGCACGCCCTCGCCGCGGCGGGGCTCGTCCGGCGCATCCAACCGCCCGGCAGCCCGGCCCTGTTCGAAGGGCGTGTCGGGGACAACCACCACCACGTCGTGTGCCGGTCGTGCGGTGCCCTCGCCGACGTCGACTGCTCCGTCGGCGAGGCACCCTGTCTGACCGCGTCCGACGACCACGGCTTCGCGATCGACGAGGCCGAGGTCGTCTACCGGGGCCTGTGCCCCGGCTGCTCCACCCCACGCACGTCCCCCGCACCGTGAACCGTCCCGTTCGGAAGGAACCCATGTCCGAGAACCACGACGCCATCGTGACCGACGCCAAGACCGAGGAGTCGGGTGGCTGTCCGGTCGCCCACACCCGCGCCGCCCACCCGACCCAGGGCGGCGGGAACCGTCAGTGGTGGCCGGAGCGGCTCAATCTGAAGATCCTCGCGAAGAACCCCGCCGTGGCCAACCCGCTGGGCGAGGAGTTCGACTACGCCGAGGCGTTCGAGGCCCTCGACCTGGCCGCCGTCAAACGCGACATCGCCGAGGTGCTGACCACCTCGCAGGACTGGTGGCCCGCCGACTTCGGCAACTACGGCCCGCTGATGGTCCGGATGGCCTGGCACAGCGCGGGCACCTACCGCATCAGCGACGGCCGCGGGGGCGCCGGGGCCGGCCAGCAGCGCTTCGCCCCGCTCAACAGCTGGCCCGACAACGGCAACCTCGACAAGGCCCGCCGCCTGCTGTGGCCGGTCAAGAAGAAGTACGGCCAGAGCATCTCCTGGGCCGACCTGCTGGTCCTCACCGGCAACGTCGCCCTGGAGCAGATGGGCTTCGAGACCTTCGGTTTCGCCGGCGGCCGCGCCGACGTCTGGGAGGCGGAGGAGGACGTCTACTGGGGCCCCGAGACCACCTGGCTCGACGACCGCCGCTACACCGGCGACCGCGAGCTGGAGAATCCGCTGGGCGCGGTCCAGATGGGCCTGATCTACGTCAACCCGGAGGGCCCCAACGGCAACCCCGACCCGCTCGCCGCCGCCCGCGACATCCGTGAGACGTTCCGCCGCATGGCGATGAACGACGAGGAGACCGTCGCGCTGATCGCCGGCGGACACACCTTCGGCAAGACCCACGGCGCCGGTCCGGCCGACGCCGTCGGCGCCGACCCCGAGGCCGCCTCCATGGAGGAGCAGGGTCTGGGCTGGCGGAACACCCACGGCACGGGCAAGGGCGCGGACGCCATCACCTCCGGCCTGGAGGTCACCTGGACCACGACCCCGACCCAGTGGGGCGACGGGTTCTTCAAGAACCTCTTCGAGTACGAGTACGAGCTCGAGCAGAGCCCGGCCGGCGCCAACCAGTGGGTGGCCAAGGACGCCCCGGAGATCGTCCCCGACGCGCACGACCCGTCGAAGAAGCACCGTCCGAGGATGCTCACCACCGACCTGTCGCTGCGCTTCGACCCGGTCTACGAGCCGATCTCCCGCCGCTTCTACGAGAACCCCGGCGAGTTCGCGGACGCCTTCGCCCGCGCCTGGTACAAGCTGACCCACCGCGACATGGGACCGAAGTCCCTCTACCTCGGCCCGGAGGTCCCCGAGGAGACCCTGCTGTGGCAGGACCCGCTGCCCGAGGCCGAGGGCGAGACCATCGGCGCCGAGGACGTCGCGACCCTGAAGACCAAGCTCCTCGAGTCCGGTCTGTCCGTCTCGCAGCTGGTGTCCACCGCGTGGGCCTCGGCGTCCACCTTCCGCGGCAGCGACAAGCGCGGCGGGGCCAACGGCGCCCGCATCCGCCTGGCGCCGCAGCGCGGCTGGGAGGTCAACGAGCCCGACGAGCTGGCGCAGGTCCTGCGGGTCCTGGAGGGCGTCCAGCGGGAGTTCAACTCCGGCGCCAGGAAGGTCTCCCTGGCCGACCTGATCGTCCTGGGCGGCTCCGCCGCCGTCGAGAAGGCCGCGAAGGAAGCCGGGTTCCAGGTGGAGGTGCCGTTCGCCGCGGGCCGCGTGGACGCCACGGAGGAGCACACCGACGCCGAGTCCTTCGAGGCACTCGAGCCGACCGCCGACGGCTTCCGCAACTACTACGGCAAGGGCAACCGCCTGCCGGCCGAGTACCTGCTGCTCGACCGGGCCAACCTGCTCACCCTGAGCGCGCCCGAGATGACCGTCCTGGTCGGTGGCCTGCGGGTCCTGGGCGCCAACCACCAGCAGTCCCAGCTCGGTGCCTTCACCCGGACGCCCGGCTCGCTCACCAACGACTTCTTCGTCAACCTGCTCGACCTGGGCACGACGTGGAAGGCGACGTCCGAGGACCAGACCGCGTTCGAGGGCCGTGACGCGGTCACCGGCGAGGTCAAGTGGGCCGGCAGCCGCGCCGACCTGGTCTTCGGATCCAATTCCGAGCTGCGCGCCCTCGCGGAGGTCTACGCCTGCGACGACGCGAAGGAGAAGTTCGTGCACGACTTCGTCGCCGCCTGGGTCAAGGTCATGAACCTCGACCGCTTCGACCTGGTCTGACGACCGCGACGCCCGGGCCGGCCCTTCCGCCGGCCCGGGCGTCACGCGTTGTCAGTGGCGGATGCGAGGCTGCCCGTCATGGATGAGGTGGAGTTCATGCGAGGCCGGGTCTACGGCGCCGACCACGAGAGCCCCGGGCCCCGGCCGGGACGCGCGTACGCGCAGCTGGTCGGCGGCCCGCTGGACGGCCTGCTGCTGGACGTCACGGACCTCGCCGAGGACGAACGCGGCCGGGGCGTCACCCTGGCGACGGAGATAGGCCGCTACGGTCCGGGAGGCCGGTCCGCCTACGGGCCCAGGCCCGGCGACCCCCGCCGCTTCGACTGGCGGGGCGACGTCCCCTGACCGGACCCCGCACGCGCCGGCCGCTCAGGCCGCCGCGGTCGCGGTCTGCGCCTCCAGGGCGGCGAGCAGCCAGTCGTGCGCGGCACCGGGCGTCGGCTCCGGCCGGGCGCCCGGCCGGGTGATCACCTCGGCCACCAGCTCCCAGTAGCGGTCGATGCGCGGGTCCGAGGCGAGCTGCCGGGCCAGCAGACGGCGGAAGTCCGGGGTGTCGCGGACGCCGTACGCGCTCGTGTAGGCGCTCACGAAGCAGTCCAGGGCCTCACCCGCGTGCGGTCCTGCGCCCCGGCGCAGCCGCACCCCCGCCAGCTCGTAGGCCTCGGCCAGCCCCGCGTACAGCACCGCGGCACCGCGTGTCCCGGAGGCCCGGTGCGCCTCGGGCTGCGGCTGGGCGGTGCCCTGGCAGGGGGCGAGCGTGAGGGCGTTGAGCCGGGCGAAGGCGAGGACCTGGCCGGGGGCCGGGTCGTCGGGCGGCTGGGGCACCGCCACCTCCAGGAACGCGGCGGTCGACCGCGCCGGCATCCGCGGCGGCAGCCAGCCGCGCCAGAAGCGGACGAGCGGCGCCGTGCTCGGTGGAGCGGCCACCGCGCCGACCAGCCGCAGCCGGTCGGCCCGCTCCCCGGGCGGACACTCCTGCACCAGCCGCAGCGCGGCCTCCCGCCAGCGCAACGCCCTGAGCTCGGAGCCGACTTCCCGCAGCCGTCCGGCGACGGCGTCCTCCAGCACGCCGCTCGCCCCGTCCTCCTCGTCGAGCACGCGGCGCACCTCCGGCACGGCCAGTCCGAGGGCGCGCAGCGAGCGGATGAGGCGCAGCCGGCCGAGCGCCTCCGGGCCGTACCGCCGGTGCCCGCCGGCACTGCGGGAGGCCTCCGGCAGCAGGCCGCGATCGGAGTAGAAGCGGACGGTCTTGACCGAGACGCCCGCCCGTTCGGCGAGCTCGCCGATGCCGCACAGTCCGTCGCGCGAAGTGAACACTTGAACCTCCCTCAGGGGGAGTTCCTACCGTACCGGCGAGCGCGGACGGCCGGCCGGGCCGGTCCGCGGACGAGCAGCGGACCGCGGTCCGCGCGATCGCCTACGGAGGAGACACCATGACCGCGTTCGTCCTCGTGCCGGGCATGTTCACCGGCACACACGTGTGGGAGGAGACCGTGGCGCACCTGACCGCCGCGGGCGCCGCCGCGTATCCGGTGCCCCTCACCGGCCTCGACGGGCCGCCCGGCGGCGCGGCGGCCGGCACCGACCTGGAGACGCACATCGCGGACGTCCTCGCGGTGATCGACGAGGTCGGACCGGAGAACGGAGCGACGGGGGACGGCGGGCGGATCGTGCTGGTCGGCCACGACTACGGCATCCACCCCGCGCTCGGTGCCGCCGGCCGGCGGGCGGAGCGGATCGACCGGATCGTGTACCTGGACTCGGCGATGCCGCGGGACGGCGTCCCGGCCCTGGCCGCCGTACCCGACGGGGCGCTGCGCGCGCGGCTGGCCGCGCGTGCCGGGGGCGGGGGAGCGGACCCCGAGGGGGAGTTGCCGGCTCCGGCCCGCGACGAGTGGGAGCGCTGGGGCAGCACGGCGGGCCTCGCCGACGCCGCGCTGGACCGGCTCACCGCCCTCGCCGCCCCGCAGCCGCTCGGCACCCTGCTCCAGCCGCTCCGGCTGACCGGCGCGGTGACCGGGCTGCCCACCACCGGCGTCCTGTGCACCGGCAACGGCGCGAGCATCGAGATGGTCCGGATGCTGGCGGGCATGGGCGACCCCGCCCTGCGAGCCCTCGTCGATCCCCGGGTGACCTTCTTCGAACTCGCCACCGGGCACTGGCCGATGCTGTCCTGCCCCGACCGCCTGGCGGACGTGCTGCTGCGGGCCGCCGCCGGCGAGGGACACCGGCTGGAGCCGGCCGGCCCGGCCGAACCGCCCGCCCATCTGCGGCCGTTCCTGCTGGACCTGCCCGCGGTCACCGCGGAGCGGACGGGGAACGTCGACCTCTACCTGCCCGACGCCGACGGTCCGCGCCCCGCGGTGGTGTTCGTGCACGGGGGCCCGGTACCCGCCGACGCCCGGCCGGGCCCGAGGGACTGGCCCGCGCTGACCGGGTACGCCCGGTTGGCGGCCGTCAACGGAGCGGTGGGCGCGGTCGTCGCCCACCGGCTGCACGACCTCGCCGACTACGAGCGGGCCGCCGCGGACGTGGCCGGCGCGGTGGAGCGGATCCGGGCCGACCCCCGGGTGGACGCGGACCGCGTCGCGCTCTGGTTTCTCTCGGGCGGCGGGCTCATCGCCGCCGACTGGCTGGGCGCGCCCCCGCCCTGGCTGCGCTGCCTCGCGGCCACTTACCCCGTCCTGGCTCCCCTGCCGAACTGGGGGATGGCCGGCACCCGGTTCCACCCGGTGCGCGCGGTGACGAAGGCCGGCGGGCTGCCCGTGGTCCTCACCCGGGTGGGCCTGGAGATGCCCGAGATCGCCGCCGGCGTCGAGGAGTTCCTGGCCGCGGCCCGGGACTGCGGGGCCCGCGTGGAGGTGGTCGACGTGCCGCACGGCCACCACGGCTTCGAGACGCGGGACCCGACCGACGAGTCGCGCCACGCCGTCCGCCGGGCGATGAGCGCGGTACTGGAGCACCTGCGGCCGTGAGGCGCCGCGCCACGGCCCGGCGGACCGGGGACGCGCCCGTCCGCGGGGCCGTGGCAGGTGCGGTGGAGGAAGTGACCGGGCGGGGCGCCGCACGTACGACGTCTTGACGTGTACGCGACGCGATGCGTTTTATGGGAGCGCTCCCATATCGCTGTGTCCGCGTCACCCGTCCCTCACGCCCCTGGAGTCGCCGTGAGAACAACAGGAACCGCTCTCCGCAGCAACCCCGTGCCCCGCCTCTGGGCCGCACTGGCGGCCCTGGTCGGTATCGCCGTCGTCGGTGCCCTGTGCCCCGCCGTCGCGCAGGCCGCCCCGCCCCCGGCCCCCGCCGCCGGTCTGCACATCAGCGGCGGCCGGCTGCTGGAGGCCGACGGCAACGACTTCGTCATGCGCGGGGTCAACCACGCCCACACCTGGTACCCGGGAGAGACCCGGTCGCTGGCCGACATCAAGGCGCTCGGCGCCAACACCGTCCGGGTAGTCCTGTCCGACGGCCACCGCTGGAGCGAGAACGGCCCGGCGGACGTGGCGGCCGTCATCGGCCAGTGCAAGGCCAACCGGCTGATCTGCGTCCTGGAAGTGCACGACACCACCGGCTACGGCGAGGACGCGGCGGCCGGCACGCTCGATCACGCCGCCGACTACTGGATCGGGCTGAAGGACGTGCTCGCCGGCGAGGAGGGCCACGTCGTCGTCAACATCGGCAACGAGCCCTGGGGCAACACCGATCCGGCCGGCTGGACCGCGCCCACCGTCGCGGCCGTCAAGAAGCTGCGCGCCGCAGGCCTCGAGCACACGATCATGGTGGACGCGCCCAACTGGGGCCAGGACTGGCAGGGCGTCATGCGGGACAACGCCCGCACCGTCCGCGACGCCGATCCCACCGGCAACCTGCTCTTCTCCATCCACATGTACAGCGTCTTCGACACCGCCCAGGAGATCACCGACTACCTGCACGCCTTCACCGACGCCGGACTGCCCCTGGTCATCGGCGAGTTCGGCGGCCCCGCCGACCAGTACGGCGACCCCGACGAGGACACCATGATGGCCACCGCCGAGCAACTGGGCCTCGGTTACCTCGCCTGGTCCTGGAGCGGCAACACCGACCCGGTCCTCGACCTCGCGACCGGCTTCGACCCCGGCCGCCTCAGCGCCTGGGGCGAGCGCGTCTTCCACGGCGCCGACGGCATCGCACGGACCGCGAAGGAAGCGACCGTCTACAGCGAAGGCACCCCGGAGGACACCCAGGCCCCCACCGCCCCCGGCACCCCGACCGTGTCCGCCGTGACGGGCACGTCCGTCACCCTCGCCTGGACCGCGGCAACCGACAACGTCGGCGTCACCGGCTACGAGGTGGTCCGCGTCGCCGGCGGCACCGAGACCACGGTCGCCACGAGCACCACCGGCACCGCCACCCTGACCGGCCTCACCCCGGGCACCGCCTACTCCTTCGCCGTCCGCGCCCGCGACGCGGCGGGCAACCGCTCGGCCCGCTCCGCGACCGTGGACGTCACGACGAACGGGGGCGGCACCCCCGGCGCCGCCTGCTCGGTCGGATACCGCGTCGTGGGCGAGTGGCCGGGCGGCTTCCAGGGCGAGATCGCCGTCCGCAACACCGGCGCCGCACCCCTCGGCACCTGGACGCTCGCCTTCGCCTTCGCCGACGGCCAGAGCATCACCAACATGTGGGGAGGCACTCCCACCCAGAACGCCGGCGCGGTGAGCGTCGCCCCCGCCTCCTACACCTCCACCATCCCCGCAGGCGGGACCGTCACCCTCGGGTTCACCGCCCGCAAGGGCGCCGCGAACACCGCCCCGACCGCGTTCAGCCTCAACGGCGGGGCCTGCGCCACCGCCTGACCGGACCCGCCCTCCCCGGCCGTCCGGAGGCCCCCCTCCGGCCGGCCGGCACCGAACGCGCGCGACAGGTCAGAACGAGACCTCGCGCACACTGGCCTGGCTGCGCGGCTCGGTCGTCGCGGTGATCTCCGACCGGTGGCGGCTCGCCGAGAAGGTCACCGTCAGCGTCTCGGCCGCGCTCTGGCTCGTGCTCACCGTGAATCCCTGCTCCGGCACCGCCGACACCAGGCACACTCCGCCGCTGCCGAAGCGCACGGTCACCCTGCCTCCCTCCGACGGCACCGTGTAGACGCCCGAACCGTCCTCCTCGCACCCCCGCTCGCCCCCGCCCGCCGGGGGCTGCCGGGTGGTCGCGGGGGCGGTCGGCGTCGTCGGCGCCGGGCTCGGCTCGCGCGGCTCCTCGCGGGTACGGGAGGGGGCCGGGCGGGGCTTCTCCACGGTGGGCGAAGGACTGGGGGAGGGCTTGGCGCTCGGCGACGGCGTCGGCCGCGGCGGCACCGGGAGCTCCTGCGGCGCCGACTGCGCCACCGGCGCGGTGGGCCGGGTCGAGCCCACCACGAAGTGGATCGTGATGATGACGGCCGTGATGCTGGCGGCCGTGCACGACAGCCAGATGATCAGGTAGCGCAGGAGGCGGGACACGACACCATAGTGACGGACCGGCTAACGTGCCTGCCCATGGCCTGTGTACTCGTCGTCGAGGACGACCCCGTGATCCGGACCGCGCTGATCGAGGTGCTGACCGGACACGGCTACGCGGTCAAGACCGCTCACCAGGGTTTCGAGGCGCTGCGCGAGATCACCCGGACTCCGCCGGACATCGTGGTCCTCGATCTCGGGCTGCCCGATCTCGACGGCCTGGACGTGCTCCGTATGATCCGGGGCATCTCCCGCGTCCCCGTGCTGGTCGCCACCGCGCGGGACGACGAGACCGAGATCATCCGGCTGCTCAACGCCGGCGCCGACGACTACCTGGTGAAGCCGTTCTCGGGCGGCCAGCTCGCGGCCCGCCTCGCCGCCGTGCTCCGCCGGTCGGCGCCCGCCGGCACCCGCGCCGCGCCGCCGCCCGTCCTGCGGATCGCCGACCTGCGCATCGACCCCACCGCCCGCACCGCCCATCTCGCGGACCGCGAACTTCCCCTTACCCGACGTGAGTTCGACCTGCTCTCCTACCTTGCCGCCCACGCCGACCAGGTCATCTCGAGACAGCGGATACTCACCGAGGTGTGGCAGCAGCCGTATCTGGAGGACCAGACGGTCGACGTCCACCTCTCCGCCCTCCGCCGCAAGATGGGCGAGAAGGCCCGCAAGCCCCGCTACCTCCAGACCGTGCGCGGCATCGGCATCAAACTGGTCAGCTCGCCATGAGACGCGCCCTCGCCGGCATCGCCCTCGCCGTCACCTCGATGGTGGCCCTGTCCTTCCTCGTCCCGCTCGCGCTCCTCGTCCGTGAACAGGCCCGCGACCGCGTCACCACCGCCGCCGAGCAGCGGGCCGCCGCCCTCTCCCCGGTGCTCGCCCTCACCACCCGGCGCGCGGACGTGCAGCAGGCCGTCACCGAACTCGACTCCTCCGACCAGCTGGCCGTGCGGCTGCCCGACGGCGGCTTCGTCGGCACCCCGCACGCGCCCGAGGAGGCGCTCGACCGGGCCGTGAGCGGCCGCGAGACACTCGCCGTGGACACCGCCGACGGCTGGGTCTACCTCCAGCCCGTCGTCCTGCGCGGCGACCGGGTCGCCGTCGTGGAGGCCCACGTGCCGTCGGCGGACCTCACCCGCGGCGTGGCCGCCTCCTGGGGCGTGATGGCGCTGCTCGCGCTCGGCCTGGTCGGCGGCTCGGTGCTGGTCGCCGACCGGCTCGGCGCCCGCGTCGTCCGGTCCTCCCGGAGCCTGAAGCGCGCCTCGCTGGCCCTCGGCTCGGGCGACCTGGACGTACGCGTGGAACCGGACGGCCCGCCCGAGCTGCAGGAGGCCGGCGTGGCGTTCAACACCATGGCCGACCGGGTCGTCGACCTGCTGGCTGTCGAACGCGAACTGGTCGCCGACCTCTCCCACCGGCTGCGCACCCCGCTGACCGCTCTGTATCTGGAGGCCGACCGGATGGGCGCGACGGCCGGTGCCCGGCGGGTCGCCGAGGCGGCCGGCCAGCTGGAGAGCGAACTCGACTCGATCATCGCCGCCGCCCGCACGCCCCTGGCCGCCGCGCAGCCCGGCCGCGGAACCGGCACGGCGAAACCCTGCGACGCGGCCGAGGTGGTCGCGATGCGCCTGGACTTCTGGTCGGTCCTCGCCACCCAGCAGGGCCGCCCCTACGAGCGCTCCCTGACCCCGCGCCCCACGCCGGTCGCCTTCCCCGAGGACGACCTGGCGGCCGTCGTCGACGCCCTGATCGGCAACGTCTTCCGGCACACCCCGGAGGGCACCGGCTTCGCGGTCCGAGTGGAACGCGCCGACCGTCACGTGCTCCTCACCGTGGACGACGCCGGCCCGGGCGTCGCGGATCCCGGGGCCGCGCTCACCCGGGGCGTCAGCGTCGGCGGTTCCACCGGACTGGGCCTGGACATCGTGGCCCGGGCGGCCCGCGCGGCGGACGGCGAGCTGACGATCACCCGCGCACCGCTCGGCGGCGCCAGGGTGCGGGTGTCGTTCGTGCTCGCCGGAGGGGGCCGCTGACCGGCGTCAGCGGCCCGCGCCGAAGTCCTGCGTCCACCAGGGACCGCCGTCGCCGAAGTGCACGCCGACCCCCAGCTCCTTGAAGGAGCAGTTGAGTATGTTCGCCCGGTGCCCGGGGCTGTTCATCCAGGACTCCATCACCGAGGCGGCGTCGGACTGCCCCCTGGCTATGTTCTCGCCCAGCGTGGACCACGCGTAGCCGGCCGCCTCGACGCGGCTCGTCATGGTGGAGCCGTCCGGACCGGTGTGGGACATCACCCCGCTCGCGGCCATGACGTCGCTGTAGTCGTCGGCGGCCCGGGTCAGCCGGTCGTTCGCGGTGACCGGCGAGCAGCCGGCCGAGGCCCGCTCCTCGTTGACGAGCGCGAGGACCTGCGCCTCGGCCCCGCCCGCCCCGCCGGAACCCGACCCCGAGCCCGAACCGGAACCCGAGCCCGACCCCGAGCCCGACTCCGACCCCGAGCCCGAGCCGCTGCCGGACCCCGTGCCGGCGCCTCCGCCGACGGCATGACCGGAGCCCCTCTTCACCGTGGTCCGGGCCGGAGCCGTGGACACGGGGCCGGTCTTCTTCGTCCGCCCGGCGGACGGGCTCGCCGTCCCCGACGGCTCGCCGCCGGGCGTGGCACTCACCCGGGGCGAGGCGCTCGCCGTGACGCCCGGGCTCGCCGACGGGGACACCGGCGCCGCCGCGCCCCCCGCCGCCTCCTCGACGTTCGGCCCCTCACCGGCGGCGCTCGTCGTGACCCGGTCCGCCGGCCTGCCGTCGTCGCCGCCGGAGACGGCCAGCGTGATCCCGACCCCCGCCGTGACGGCGACACCGAGCACCAGCACGGTGCCGCGCTTCCGCAGTCCGCGGTGGGGACGTGCGTGGGAACGGGCGGGGCGGGCGGCTCGGCGGGAACCCATGCGCAGGACACCTCGGCTTGTCGGTCGGCGTAGGAGACCCCGGTGGGCGCCTGGGCGCCCACCGGGACTGTGGGGGGTTGCCGAGAGCCTAGGGCGGGCACGGTGCCGATACGGCACCTCGAAGGTCATCTTCAAGAAGCCTTAAGAAAGCCGACAGAGTCCGCTGAGGAAACCGGGGCGCCGGACGAGGATCCGGAGTGGCCCGGCTCACATGGCGTACCGGCGGTGCCACCGACACCATGGTCTTTTGTCACCGGCAGGTCGAAGGGATCCACCATGTTCCGCAAGGTGCTGGTCGCCAACCGCGGCGAGATCGCGATCCGCGCGTTCCGCGCCGGCTATGAGCTGGGCGCGCGCACCGTCGCGGTCTTCCCCCACGAGGACCGCAACTCGCTGCACCGGCTGAAGGCCGACGAGGCGTACGAGATCGGCGAACCGGGGCACCCGGTGCGCGCCTACCTCTCCGTCGACGAGATCGTCCGCGCGGCACGCCGCGCGGGGGCGGACGCGGTCTATCCGGGCTACGGGTTCCTGTCCGAGAATCCCGAGCTGGCCCGGGCGTGCGAGGAGGCGGGCATCACGTTCGTCGGCCCGAGCGCGCAGATCCTGGAGCTGACCGGGAACAAGGCCCGCGCCGTGGCCGCCGCCCGCGAGGCCGGAGTGCCGGTCCTGGGCTCCTCCGCCCCCTCCACCGACGTCGACGAACTCGTCCGCGCCGCCGACGGCATCGGCTTCCCCGTGTTCGTCAAGGCCGTGGCGGGCGGCGGCGGACGCGGTATGCGCCGCGTCGAGGAACCAGCGCAGCTGCGCGAGTCCATCGAGGCCGCGTCCCGCGAGGCCGCGTCCGCCTTCGGCGACTCCACGGTCTTCCTGGAGAAGGCGGTCGTCGAACCCCGCCACATCGAGGTCCAGATCCTCGCCGACGGCCAGGGCGAAGTCATCCACCTGTTCGAGCGGGACTGCTCGGTGCAGCGCCGCCACCAGAAGGTGATCGAGCTGGCGCCCGCCCCCAACCTCGACCCGCGGCTGCGCGAGCGGATCTGCGCCGACGCCGTGAACTTCGCGCGGCAGATCGGCTACCGCAACGCCGGCACCGTGGAGTTCCTCGTCGACCGGGACGGCAACCACGTCTTCATCGAGATGAACCCGCGCATCCAGGTCGAGCACACCGTGACCGAGGAGGTCACCGACGTCGACCTCGTCCAGTCCCAGCTGCGCATCGCCGCCGGGGAGACGCTGGCCGACCTCGGTCTCGCCCAGGAGGACATCACCCTGCGGGGCGCCGCCCTCCAGTGCCGCATCACCACCGAGGACCCCGCCAACGGCTTCCGCCCGGACACCGGCACGATCAGCGCCTACCGCTCGCCCGGCGGCTCGGGCATCCGCCTCGACGGCGGCACCACCCACGCCGGTACGGAGATCAGCGCGCACTTCGACTCGATGCTGGTCAAGCTCTCCTGCCGGGGCCGGGACTTCGCCACCGCCGTGAACCGCGCCCGGCGGGCCGTGGCCGAGTTCCGCATCCGGGGCGTCGCCACCAACATCCCCTTCCTCCAGGCGGTGCTGGACGACCCCGACTTCCAGGCCGGGCAGGTCACCACGTCGTTCATCGAGCAGCGCCCGCACCTGCTCACCGCCCGGCACTCCGCCGACCGCGGCACGAAGCTGCTGACCTACCTCGCCGACGTCACGGTCAACAAGCCGCACGGCGAACGCCCCGAACTGCCCGACCCGCTGACCAAGCTGCCGCCGCTGCCCGCCGGTGAACCCCCGGCCGGTTCCCGGCAGCTGCTCACCGAGCTCGGCCCCGAGGGCTTCGCCCGCCGGCTGCGCGAATCGCCCGCCATCGGCGTCACCGACACCACGTTCCGCGACGCCCACCAGTCGCTGCTCGCCACCCGGGTGCGCACCAAGGACATGCTCGCCGTCGCCCCCGTGGTCGCCCGGACACTGCCGCAGCTGCTGTCCCTGGAGTGCTGGGGCGGCGCCACCTACGACGTCGCCCTGCGCTTCCTCGCCGAGGACCCGTGGGAACGGCTGGCAGCCCTGCGCGAGGCGGTGCCGAACATCTGCCTCCAGATGCTGCTGCGCGGCCGCAACACCGTGGGCTACACGCCGTACCCGACCGAGGTCACCGACGCCTTCGTACAGGAGGCGGCGGCCACCGGCATCGACATCTTCCGCATCTTCGACGCCCTCAACGACGTCGACCAGATGCGGCCCGCCATCGACGCCGTACGCGAGACCGGCACGTCGATCGCGGAGGTGGCCCTCTGCTACACCGCCGACCTGTCCGACCCGTCGGAGCGGCTCTACACCCTCGACTACTACCTGCGGCTCGCCGAGAAGATCGTGGACGCGGGCGCCCACGTGCTGGCCGTCAAGGACATGGCCGGCCTGCTGCGCGCACCCGCAGCCGCCACCCTGGTGTCCGCGCTGCGCCGCGAGTTCGACCTGCCGGTGCACCTGCACACCCACGACACCACCGGCGGCCAGCTCGCCACCTACCTCGCCGCGATCCAGGCGGGCGCCGACGCGGTGGACGGGGCGGTGGCGTCCATGGCGGGCACCACCTCGCAGCCCTCGCTGTCAGCGATCGTCGCCGCCACCGACCACACCGAGCGGCCCACCGGCCTCGACCTCCAGGCCGTCGGCGACCTGGAGCCCTACTGGGAGAGCGTCCGCAAGGTCTACGCACCCTTCGAGGCGGGCCTGGCCTCGCCGACCGGCCGCGTCTACCACCACGAGATCCCCGGCGGCCAGCTCTCCAACCTGCGCACGCAGGCCATCGCACTGGGCCTCGGCGAGCGCTTCGAGGACATCGAGGCGATGTACGCCGCCGCCGACCGCATGCTGGGCCGGCTGGTGAAGGTCACGCCCTCCTCCAAGGTGGTCGGCGACCTGGCCCTCCACCTGGTGGGCGCCGGTGTCTCCCCGGCGGACTTCGAGGCGGACCCCGACCGCTTCGACATCCCCGACTCCGTCATCGGGTTCCTGCGCGGCGAACTCGGCACCCCGCCCGGCGGCTGGCCCGAACCGTTCCGCAGCAAGGCGCTGCGGGGCCGCGCCGAGGCGAAGCCGGTGGCCGAGCTGGGCGCCGACGACCGCACCGGGCTGGCCAAGGACCGCAGGGCGACGCTCAACCGGCTACTGTTCCCCGGCCCGGCGCGCGAGTTCGACGCCCACCGCGGCACCTTCGGCGACACCAGCGTCCTGGACAGCAAGAACTTCTTCTTCGGGCTGCGCCCGGGCAAGGAGTACACGGTCGACCTCGACCCCGGCGTCCGTCTGCTGATCGAGCTGCAGGCCATCGGCGACGCCGACGAACGGGGCATGCGCACCGTGATGTCCACCCTCAACGGCCAGCTGCGGCCCATCCAGGTCCGCGACCGCGCGGCGGCCTCCGACGTCCCGGTCACCGAGAAGGCCGACCGGGCCGACCCCGGCCATGTGGCGGCGCCGTTCGCCGGCGTGGTGACCCTCGCCGTCGCAGAGGGCGACGCGGTGGAGGCCGGTGCCACCGTGGCCACGATCGAGGCGATGAAGATGGAGGCCACCATCACCGCGCCCAGGTCCGGCACCGTCGGCAGGCTCGCCATCAACCGCATCCAGCAGGTGGAGGGCGGCGACCTCCTCGTCGAGCTGGGCTGACGCGACGGCGCCGGCACCCACGGCCGAATCCGGTCGCGGGCGCCGGCGCCGCGGTCACGCGCCCTTCGGAGCCGCCTGCTGCACCACCTCGAACGACCACAGGGTGGAGCCGCTCGCCGCCGGCCGGGGACGCTCGCCGCCCTCCGTGCCGCCCTGGTGCGCCGTCTTCATGGGGCCCTCCATCCAGGCCTGGAAGGACGCCTCGTCGCGCCACCGCGTGTAGACGAGGTAGGTGTCGGTGCCCTCGACGGGGCGCAGGAGCTCGAACCACTCGAAGCCGTCGGAGTTCTCCACGGCGTGGGCACGCGAGGCGAAGCGCTTCTCCAGCGTCTCGCGCTGCTCGGCCGGCACGGTCAGTACGTTGATCTTGACTACGCTCATGGCTCCATCCTGCCGCACCCCGTGGTCAGCAGGCCCGGCGCCAGACCCCGAGCTCCGGTTTCTTCAGCATCGAGGACAGCCCCAGTCGGCGCGACTGCGGGCAGAAGCGGCCGGTCGGCTCGGCGTACTCGACGTGGAAGACCGCCTTGCCGGCCTCGATGAACGGCGTGAGCCGCTCGCACTCGCCGTACTGCGCGCACTCCTCGTTGACCGCGAAGTCGAAGTCGTGCACCAGCTGCGGGATCTGCGACAGGTCGTTCTTCAGGCCGACGGACAGGCCCCGCTCGTGGGCGATCTCCGCGATCATGCGGTTGTACGCGAGCTGGTCCCGCGCGGTGAGCGGGAAACCGGTCTCGTTGCCGAAGCCCTCCACAAGATCGGGCTCCACCGCGTCGAACCCCTTGTCCCGGCACATGTCGAACCGCCGCTCCATGATCGGCCGGAGCACCCGGACGCGGCGGATGTCCAGCCACCGCTCGCCCTGCCAGCCGTTGGGCGCGCCCAGCACAGCCCGGGGGAAGTCGTCCCTGTCCGGGCGGAAGCTCTCCCAGGCGCCCACGTTGACGTAGCAGATCACCTTGCGGCCGGCGCGGTGGAGCCGGGCGACGTCCGCCGCGTCGTTCTCGAAGCCGTCGATGTCGTAGACCGGTACGTCGGCCGAGGGATCCACCCTGCCGTCGAGCTGCCACTGCCAGGCCAGCCCGGGGCGCGGCTGCCACCGTTCCCCACGGGGCGCGGGCGCCGGCCCGCGGTCCTCGCCGCCCCCGCCGCCCGCACAGCCGGCCACCACCGCGAGGAGCAGGGCCGTCAGCAGCGCGGCCGGCCCCCGCCTCATCGCCGTGCCCCGGTCAGTACGGGCGTCAGGCGGGCCCACGGGTTGGGCGGCTCGCCCGTCACGGGCCCGCTGACCGCGGCGCCCCGCTCGCGGGCGGTGCGCACGGCGAGCGGGGCGAGGGCCTCGGGCACGCCGTACACCAGGTGGCAGAACCGCTCGGGCGGGTGCCGGCGAGTCCAGTCGGGCCGGCTGAACGCCGACACGTAGGTGGACCAGGGGCCCTCGAAGGTGACGACCAGGTCGGCGAGCCGGGCGTAGCCGGGCGCCGGATGGACCCCCGGGTTCAGCACGACGCACGTCGTGCCCTGCCGCCGCAGCACGCGCACCAGTGCCTTGTGGGCGGGCAGTTCGCTCCTCGCGGCACTCACCCGGTCCAGGAAGCACCCGTCGGCCGCGTACCACTCCCGGTGCCGCCGGGCGTCCTCGACGACCTCGGCCGCGGGACGGGTGCCGTAGTCCGTGTCGACGTAGCCGAGCAGCCGGGCGCCCGCGGCGCGCAGCGCCCCAGCCGCCGCGGTGAACGCCGGGTCGGGCGCC
The DNA here is from genome assembly GCF_056173025.1 of Streptomyces sp. 63XJN7_1_ISO-PGPR-S23-121. NCBI lineage: Bacteria > Bacillati > Actinomycetota > Actinomycetes > Kitasatosporales > Streptomycetaceae > Streptomyces > Streptomyces sp. 63XJN7_1_ISO-PGPR-S23-121. Next base: position 3,472,047 of record NZ_CM149653.1, read on the forward strand.
TCGCCCGGCCCGTCCGCCGGGTTCAGGACGACGCCGTACGTGCGGTCGGCCGCCGTGATCAGGCGGTGCCAGGCGCCCGGGTCCTCGGCGGGGTGGACGTACAGCGGGATCAGCAGGCTCACGACGGGACGTCACTTTCGGCGCGGAGGGACGGTGCCGGTGAGCCGCCCGACCACAGCGCGGACAGGGAGTCACCGAGGGTGTACGACGGTTCCCAGCCGAGCGCGGCCCGCGCGGCGGAGATGTCGGAGCACTGCCAGGACACCTGCCCGGAACGGACGGACCCGGCACCCTGCTCCACGATCCGCCCGCGGAAACCGGCCCGCCGCGCCAGCAGCCGCACCAGTTCGCGCACCGGCACGGCGTCCCCGCCGCCGACGTTGAGCACCCCGGGCAACGGGCCGGTCGCGGTCACCGCCCGTTCGGCCGCCCCCGCGACGTCGCGGACGTCGACGAAGTCCCGGTACGCCGACAGGTCGCCGAGCCGGAGCACCGCGTCCGGGCCCGGGCCCGCCTCGCGCAGCAGCGCGGCGACCCGGCCGGGCAGACCGGTCGGCGGGGCGCCGGGCCCCACCGGGTTGCCGACCCGCAGGACCACCGCGTCCAGGCCGGACGCGCCGACCGTGACCGTCCCCGCCAGCTTGGTGGCCCCGTAGGCGGTGAGGGGGCGGGTGGGCGCCGACTCCGGCACCTTGACGTGCGGCGCGCCCGGCCCGTACTCGGCGGCCGAGCCGAGATGGACCAGGCGGGCCGCGGGGCGCGCCCGGCGCAGCGCCTCGCACAGGACGGCGGGGCCACGGGCGTTGAGCTCGGCGAGCGTCACCGCGTCGCCGCCGGTGGCGCCCGCGCAGTTCACGACGGCGTCGGGAGCCGCCGACGCCAGGGTCCGGGCGAGCCGGTCGACCGGGTCGGTGGCGAGGTCGACCGGCACGTCGGCGGCCGGCGAGCGGCCGGCGCCGAGGACCCGCGTGCCCGGCAGGGCACGGAGCCGCTCTGCGACATGGGCGCCCAGATAGCCGGTGAAGCCCACAACGAGGATGCGCATGCGGTGCTCAGGCTCCCTTGAGCAGCAGGGACTTGCGGCTGGTGAACTCCGCGTTGGCGCGGTCGTAGTCATCCGGGCGGCCGATGTCGAGCCAGTAGCCGTCGAACTCGTAGGCGTGCGGCGGGTCGCCGGCCCGCAACAGGTCCAGCACCAGCTCGTCGAAGCCCAGGGGCAGGCCTGGCGTGTAGCCGTCGAGGGTCGACCGGGACAGCCCGTACACGCCCATGGAGACGCGGTAGTCCATGCTGGGCTTCTCGGTGAACGCGACGACCTTGCTGGCGTCGGTGGTCAGTACCCCGAAGTCGATGTGCACCTTGCGGGCGTACGTGGCGATCGTCAGCGGGGCACCGGAGGCCTCGTGCCGGCGCAGCACGTCGGCGTAGTCGAGATCGGTGAGGATGTCGCCGTTCATCACCAGGAAGTTCTCCGGCAGGCGCTCGCGCATCGTCAGCAGCGGCCCCATCGTGCCCAGCGGGCTCTCCTCCGTGGAGTAGTCCACGGTCAGGCCCCACTGGGAGCCGTCGCCGACATAGGCGCGGATGATCTCACCGAGGTGGCCTATGGCGATCGTGCAGCCGGTGAACCCGGCGGAGGCGAGCTGCCGCAGGACGATCTCGAGGATGGCGTGCTGGTCGCCGATGGGCACGAGCGGCTTGGGCAGCGCTGTGGTGTAGGGCCGTAGCCGGACGCCCTTGCCCCCGGCCAGGATCACTGCGTGCATGAGGTCTCCCCTCGTCAACGTGCCGGTCGTGGTCAGATGTTGTAGATGCCGGTCTTGTAGCGGGCCAGGTTGGCCGGGTGGCGGAAGAACTCCACCGTGCGCGCGAGCCCCTGCTCCAGGTCGTGCGCCGGCCCCCAGCCGGTCGCCTCCCGCAGCCGGCTCGCGTCCGCGACCAGGCGCATCACCTCGGAGTTCGCGGGACGCAGTCGCTGGGCGTCCTCCCGCACGTCGAGCGCGCTGTCCATCACCTTGCCGATCAGCGCCACCAGGTCGCCGACCGAGATCTCGCCGCCGGTGCCGGCGTTGAAGGTACGGCCCACGACCCGCTCGGCGGGCGCGGTGCCCACCGCGAGGAACGCCTGCGCGGTGTCCTTGACGAAGGTGAAGTCCCGGGTGGGACGCAGGTCCCCGAGGGTGATGGTCCGTTCCCCGGCCGCCACCTGGCCGATGACGGTGGGGATCACCGCCCGCATGGACTGCCGGGGCCCGTAGGTGTTGAAGGGCCGCAGCGTCACCACGGGGGTGTCGAAGCTCGCGTGGTAGCTGTCGGCCAGCCGGTCCCCGCCCGCCTTCGACGCGGCGTACGGCGACTGGGTGTTGATCGGGTGGTCCTCCGTGATCGGGACGGTCCGCGCGGTGCCGTACGTCTCGCTGGTGGACGTGTGCACCAGCCGGGGCGTGCCCGCGGCGCGCACCGCCTCCAGCACGTTCAGGGTGCCGGTGACATTGGTGTCCACATAGCTGTGCGGTGCCCGGTAGGAGTAGGGGATCGCGATGAGCGCGGCCAGGTGGTACACGCAGTCGGCGCCCTCCACCAGGTGCCGGACGGAGCCCGGGTCCCGGACGTCGCCGAGGACGATTTCGACCTGGTCGAGGACGTCGGGGGCGAGGGTCTCCAGCCAGCCGTAGCTGGAGAAGGAGTTGTACTGCGCCATGGCCCTCACCCGGTGTCCGGAGGCCACGAGCGCCTCGGTGAGGTGGGAGCCGATGAATCCCTCGGCTCCGGTGACGGCGGCGAGCGGTGTGGCGGTCACGCGGGGTCCTTCCGGTAGGTGGGCGGGGCAGGTCGACGGGTCGGTGATGCGGGGCGGGCGGTCCTGGAGGGACCCGGGCCCCGCGCCGGGCGGGGACGTGTCAGGCATGGGCGGCCGGCCGGCCCAGCAGCCGCAGCGCGCACCCGGTGAGACAGAGCGCGGCGGTACCGCAGCCCAGGGACAGGGCCGCCGTGCCGGGCGGGCCGCCGTACAGGGCGACGGCACCGGCGCCCGCGGCCGTCGCGAGACAGAGGGCGGCAGGCGGCCAGGCCACGCCGAAGGCCTGGAGGAGCAGCGAGGACCACAGGACCACCGCGAGCAGCGCCGTCGCCACCGGGTCGGCGTCCACCAGCAGGGCCGCCGGCACCAGCGGCCCGGCGTACATCAGCAGGCAGCCGGCCAGGACGGCGGCCGAACGCAGCCGGAACGCCGCCGGGGTGGCGGTGGCCCGCAGTGCCGCCACCGACAGACCGCGGTAGCGGTACAGCAGCCACTCCGCCGGGCCCATGCTCACGGTCAGCACCACCACCGCCCACGGCTGCTCCCGGCCCGCCAGGAACACCAGCACCCCGGCGGCCAGCCCGAACAGGCCGTACGGCAGCGACCGCCACGGCCGCGGACGCACGGCGCCCGTCACGGGCGCGGCCGTCAGGGTGCCGCGCAGTGCCCAGCCGGCCGCCGCGACCGCGCCGCACAGCGACAGCGACGGCAGGCCCGCCCGCAGCAGGCTCCCGGGCTCCCACCAGGGCAGCACCGCCGCTCCGGCGACCACCGGAACCAGTGCGGCCAGCAGCAGCCGCTCCCGGCCCAGCACCAGCAGCACACCGGCCGCGGCGAGATACGCCGACTGGACCGTCACGGCCGCGACCGCCGCGCCGGAACCGGCGAGCGCGGCCCCCGCGGAGGCCGCGGCGACGGCACCCAGCGGCGCCCCCTTCAGCAGGGTGCCGCCGGCCTCCCGGCGGCCGGTGGCCAGGCGCAGGTACGCCCGGTGGCCCAGCGCCTGGTTCCAGGCCCAGGACACCAGCCCCGCCACCACCAGCGCCGTCACCGTGCCGCCGTGCGGCAGCAGGCGCCCGGCGAGCGCGTAGCCGAGGCCGGGCAGCGCGAACAGGGCACCGCGCAGCGCACAGCGCACGTGGTCGGGCCGCCAGGGGTCGGCGGGCCGCGGCGGCTGCGGAAAGGTGCGCGGTACGCGCTCGTACAACGCCGTGGCCAGCGAGAAGATGTCGCGGTGCCCGTACCGTTCCTCGATGACCTCGCCGGTCAGTCCCTCGGACTCGAGCAGCGCGGCCACCTCGTAGGGGTGGACGGCCGGGGCGATGCGGTCCGCGAGGTCGGCGGCCAGCCGGTCCACTGCCGCGCTCCGCACACCGTGACCGGGCCGTACCAGGGCCAGCGTGTGGTGGTCGGACCCGCCCGGTGCGGGCGTACGGGGGACGGCGAGGCGCAGCGCCAGCGTGTCCTGCTCCGCGCCACCGGGCTCCAGCGCCATGGGGCCGCTCATCCGGTCGCACTCCTCACCGGTGCCGCGCCCACCGCGGAGAGGGGCACGTCGTCGGCCGCCGCGGGCGTGGCCGCGGAGCCGAACGCCGACAGTTCCAGGTAGATGGACCGGAAGGTGTCGATGGTCTGCCGGAGCGTGAACTGCTCGATCACCCGCAGCCGGGCCGCCTCGCCCATCGCCCGGCGCCGCTCCGCGTCACCCAGCAGTTCCAGTGCCGCGGCGGCCATGGCGGCCGGGTCGCGCGGTGGTACGACGAGACCGGTGTCGCCGACGGCCTCCCGGACGCCGCCGACGTCCGTGGAGACGGTCGCCCGGCCGCAGGACATGGCCTCGATCAGGGTGAAGGGGAAGCCCTCGCTGATGCTGGACAGCATCACCACGTTCCCGGCGGCGTACGCGTCCTTGATGTCCTCGACCCGGCCCTCGAAGGTGACGGCGTCCCCGTGACCGAGCTCCGCCGCCAGCGCCTCGCAGCGCTCCCGGTAGGCCTCGCCGCCGCGCGGGGTGCCGCCGAACAGCCGCAGCCGCGCCGCGGGCTCCGCCTCCCGCACCAGCGCGAACGCGCGGATCAGGGTCTCCAGATCCTTGATCGGGTCGACCCGGCCCGCCCAGCTGAGCACGGGCTCCGCAGGTTCCCGACCGGCGGGCGGGAACGCGGCCGGATCCACGCCGTTGTAGACCGTGCGTATGGACTCCGGGGCGGCACCGCCCTGTTCCTCCCACAGCCGGTTGTAGCGGTTGCCCGGGGTGATCAGGGCGGCCCGGCGGTACGTCTCCTCGGCCAGCAGCCGGAAGAAGCCCAGCACCAGTGCCTTCACCGGCCAGCGGTAGGGGACGGTGCGGTAGCCGAGGTAGCGCTCGCGCAGATAGACCCCGTGCTCCGTCAGCAGCAGCGGTACGCCGTGCCGGTCCAGCGCGGCCAGCCCCGGCAGCACCGCGACGCCGCCGCTGACCGCGTGCGCCACGCCCCGCTCGGGGACCGGGGCGGCCAGCGGGCGCAGGGCGTGCTCCAGCAGGGCGGTCGCGGTCACCGCGTCGTGCAGGGTGGGCCGGGCCTCGCGCACCGCGAGGCCCGGCCGGTTCCAGACGGCGGTCAGGACGGCGATCGCCCGGTCGTCGCGCAGGAACGGACTCAGCCGGCCGTCCGCGGCGGCCCGCGCCAGCCGGTACAGCGCGGGCCCGAACCCGTCCTCGGCCCGCGGATCGAGCAGCGCGGTCACGAACCGCTCGTAGGCCGCCTCGAGCCGGTTGCGCTCACGCCCGCGCGGGAGACGACCCTGCGGGGCGGGCCCCCACATGGGGACGGAGACGACCCGGCCGACATGCCCGGGGACGTCCCAGACGACCGGCTCGCGTCCGGTGCCGGTGACGGCGACGACGTCGAAGTCCAGGTCGGGCATGCCGGTGACGAGCTGGTCGCACCAGACGCTCACTCCGCCGTGACTGTGCGGATAGGTGCCTTCGGTGAGCAGGGTGACGCGCGGCGCGCCGGGGCGCCGCGCGCCGTGGGGAAGGTGCATTCGAGCTCCACGGCCGTGAAGTGGGGTGGTGGGACCTGCGGTGGCGGTGGGCGCTCAGTGCTCCGTGCCGTAGGGCACCGGTTCGCTCACGCCGGCCGGTACGCGGGTGCGCGGAGCGGCCGGCGTCGTGGTGGCCGTGTCGCCGGTGCCGGCGGCCGCCTGGGGAGCGGTGGCCGACGACGGCAGGGTGAGGGAGAGGGCGGTCCCGGCCGGGAGCGTCGTCCAGCCGGACACCGCCCCGGCGTAGGCGTCGCCGAAACCGGTGCCCCCGCGCCGGGTGCCGGCGGGCATGGTCGCCGTGACCGCGACACCACCGGGCGCCTGGACGGTGACGGTGTCACCGACGCGGTACGCGGTGACCTGACCGGCGTCGACCGCGGCGCGCCAGGCCGCCCGGCGCCGGAGTTCCACGCCGATGTCCGCCATGCGCAGGTTCACCACGGGGGTGTTGTCGGCGAACAGCCCGGCGTAGCCATCGAGGACCCCGTCGAGGACGGGGTAGGCGATGCGGTCCTCGGCCAGGTTCGACTGGTGGATGAAGTGCGGCTTGGGGTCGTTGGCGAGGACGTGGCCGAGTGCGATGCGCGTCTCCAGCGGCACGATGTGGCCGGCGTAGCCGGTGGCGGTGTCCAGGGGCGCGGGCAGGCACGTGGACGTGGCCGGGTTGTCCTCGCAGATGCCGCTGCCGCCCTGGGCGCGGCTGGTGTAGATCCAGTTGTACTCGTCGACCTGCTCGGCCGCCCGCCCGGCGTTGTAGAAGACGTTCATCGGGTAGCGGGAGACCGTGGTGGCGCTGCCGACCCGGCGCTGGACGGGGTCGCGGGAGTTGTCCGAACCGAGCCAGGCGATGCCGTTGTCCGTGAGGGCGGGGCCCAGGTTCGGGTTGTCGACCGGCTGTTGCGGGGTCACCTTCAGGCCCGAGTGCTCACCGGTCACCAACTCGTCGTTGTCCAGAGGCAGTCCGGCGGCCTGGCCCCAGACGCGGTTGGTGGCGATCTCGTCCGAGATCTCGTTGCGGGAGACCCACCGGGTGCTGCCGTCGGCGTTCGTGGCGCACTTCCACGGCACGACGCCGACGTCCTGGACGCAGCCGAGGAAGGCGTGCGTGTACGTGTGGTTGACCCAGCGGAACCGGCCGCGGTCGGCGATCAGCTTGTCGGCGAGCGGGTCGGCGCCGTTGTTGTCCTGGCGGTGGTCGACGCTGCCGGAGCCGTTGTAGGCCAGGTCGAGGGTGAGGTTCCTGCTGTTCTGCCAGGCGGTGGCGTGGTCGACGTCGGCGGGGACCATGCGGATCGGGTTGGGCGTCCCCTCGCCGGGCGCGCAGTCCACGTCGCCGGGCGTGCAGTTGAGCACGGTGTCCCAGCGGTCGTCGGCCGCGAACACGTCGTCGACGTGCACCGCGAAGTAGTTGCGGTCGGCGCCCAGGTGGATCCCGCCGGTCATCCACTCCACGATGCCCCGGGCCAGCAGCCGGAACTGCTGCTGGTACTGGTTGTAGACGAAGGTGACGACCAGTTCGCGCCGCCCGTCGTGCCGGTATTCGCCCACCAGCGAGCCCTTCGTCGGCCGCCCGGGGATCGCCGCCTGGACGTAGGGGACGAAGTCCGCGCCGGCCGCGGGCGTCGACAGGTAGGCGTAGGACTCGCCCACGGTGGGGGAGTTGTCCTCGAACGGGACGGCCCCGTCCAGGTAGCCGAAGGGACCGGCCAGGCCGGCCTGCGTGACCTCGGCGCGTACGCCGTCCAGGCTGCCGGCGTAGCCCGTGCCGACCGCGTACTGGAGCCCGACCTCGGGACGCGCGTAGGTGTACGCGTCGACCTGCGGGATCCCGTAGGCCTTCTCGTAGGCCACCAGGGCCGACATCTCGGCGGAGTTCGCCGGGAAGGGGTTGTCGTTGGGCAGGACGACGGCCTGGAACCTGGCGCGGGGACGGCCGTCCACCGTGTCCGCCAGGAAGCCGGCGTCGATCGAGGGCCGGTTCGCGGCCCCGAGATCGACCTTCGTGTACGGCGTTCCCGCGGTCTCCAGCTCGGCGGCGATGGCGTCGGTGGCCGGTCCTCCGTCGCTCACCACCAGCACGCGCAGGTCGACACGCGGTGCCGAGGCGTCCGCCCGGGCCGTGCCCGCCGGCAGGGCGAGCGAGGCTATCAGTGCGCCGACTGTGAGCGCTGTGGTGCGAATGGTCCGCTTCATGCGGTGAGATTCCCTCCCCCGGGCAGGGGTGGGCCGCCCCTCTCGGAGCCCCCACCCCATGACAACGCCGTCGCTCCCCTGAGACGCCGGTCGTCAACGCATCCGTCGCGTCACATAGTGAGGTCTGTGTGGAGTTTTTGTGTGCCTGCTGCGGAACTTGACGGAAAAGCGCATGTGTCCATTCGGTCCCGGCCGGGACGGCGCCCGGTGTGGATCGATAGGCGCAGCGTGCGGGGCCGGGCCCGTCACCAGGCCCGTGTACTGCTGTGAAACGGAATCCGGCGGCCGCGGAACATCGCGTTCCGTCGATTCGCGGTGTCAGAGGTCTCTACCAATGGCCCCTCGGGCCCAGGTGTCGGATCAGGTCACGCGTGATCCGGAGGCCGGCGGCGGGCGGCCCTTCGTGGGCGGCCCGCCGCCGGGCTTCAGTGGGCGGGAGGAGGTGCGGTCAGGCGCACAGGACTCGGGTCTCCGGCGTGTAGGCCGGCCCGCCGTTGACGCTCGTGCTGTCGCTGAACTCGACGTAGTAGTACGAGTAGAAGCCGATGTTGCCGTTGCACCCGGAGTCGGCGGCGACCTGCAGCGTCAGTGTGACGGTGCGGCTCTGGCCGGGCGGGATGGTGGCGCCGTAGTTGGTGCCCAGGTTGGCGGGCCCGGTCCCGCTGCACGGGACGGCTCCGTTGTCCGACGCCAGACTGCAACCGGTGAAGCTGTACTTGAGGTCGGGGCGCTGGGTGGTCAGCCAGGTCGGGTCGATCGTCTGGTAGACGAACCAGATGTCGTAGGTCTTGTTGTTCTTGATGGTCATCGACAGGTTCACCGTGCCGCCCGGCTGCGTGGTCGCCGCGTCGGTGCTGAACGTCAGCTCGGCCGGGGCCGGGTCGGCGGCGCTCGCGGAGGGCGCCAGGCCGAACAGGGCGAGGGCGAGGGCGATGATCGTGGCGAGACCGAAGCGTCTCGTTCGTGTGGATCGCATGGCCCGGGAGACTAGGCACGGCCCCCGCGCACCGTCTGCACCGCCGGGAACAGCGGGAACGCGGCTCGGCTGGAAGTGTGCGTGTCGTGAAGGAGATGTGACGGAACCGTCACAACCCGTGTCGGACGGCGTTCCCGCACGACAGCGCCGTACGGGCGCCGGTCCCGCCGGGAACCGCGCCCGGCCGCCCGGCAGCGCCGGCGTACCGGCGGCAATGGCGGATTCCGCGTGCCCGCCGCCGGCGGCCCGTGCGCCCGGATACACCGTCCCCCGGGCGCACGAGCACGCGGTTCACCCGTCCGTCACGGGAACTGGGTGACCTTGGACGGCACCGTGTCCGTCCCCGACGTGGGCGCGCCGGTGTCGTTGATCACGTGCGCGTACTGGCCCTTGCCGCCCAGGGAGATCACCATCAGGTGGCGCATCCTGATGCCCGGCCGGACCGGCACCTGGAACCCGTGGTGCTGGACGATCGTGTCGTCCGCGGTGAAGTTGCAGTAACTGCCGAGCGCCACCGCGTCGTGCTGGTTCACCGAGTCGGCGACCTTGTAGGCGGCGTAGCCGACGATGCCGTCGTGGGTGATGGCGGCCTCGTTCGGGGCGTCGTACGCCTTCTCGTTCTGGAAGAAGATCGTGCGGCCGCGCTCTCCGCTCCAGTACACGTCGTACTTGTTGAAGTGCTCCACGAACAGTCCGGTGGCGAGGACGTCGTCGCCGTTGACGCGCAGTCCGTAGTCGGCCCGGTTGGTCTCCCAGCCGACGCCCTGACCGTGGTCGGCGCGCCAGATCCAGGTGTGGTCGACGATCACGTCGTCGCTGTCGATCACGACGGAGTCGGTGGCAAGGCCCGGGCCCGCGCCGCCGACCCGGACGAACACGTCCTGCATGGTGGTGGGGTTGGCGGAGTGGTCCGCGTTGCCGCCCGGCGTCCCGATCCGAAGCAGCGCGTCGGACCTCACCGGACCGGCGTCGATCAGGAAGCCGGCGAGCCGCACACCGTCGACGTCGGCGACGTGCAGGGCGTCGCCGCCGCCGTCCGGGACGATGGTGGCGAGCCCGAGTCCCAGGACGACCGTGTTCGCCCGGTTCACCTCGATGGTCCGGTCGAGGTGGTAGACACCGGGCGTGAACAGCAGGTTGAGCCCCTGGGCGAGGGCGGCGTTGATGGTCGCGGCCGTCGCGCCGGGCTTGACGACGTAGAACTGGCTGAGGGGCAGGGACGTGCCGCCTGTGTTGGCGGGCCAGGACACACCGCGGGCGTTGGTGCGCTTGGCGGGCACGAACACCTTGTAGGCGTCGCCGTCCAGGTAGAGGAACGGCTTCTCGCGCGACACCGGCGTGGTGTCGAGCGTGGTGTACGGACCTGTCTCGAAGTTGCTCGCCGGTGCGCCCTCGACGCCGGTGAAGGTCATGTTCCAGACGCCGTTGGTCCAGCCGCCGACCGAGCTGTCCCGGGTGTACCACTGCTGCTGCGAGTAGGGACCGACCGTGCCGTCGATCCTCGAGTCGGCGATGTATCCGCCGGAGGCCCATCCGTAGCCGTTGGGGGCGAGGTTGAGGCCGCCCTTGACGTGGATGCGGCGGAACGGGGCGGCCTGGGCGACCGCCCAGCGGTCGGTGCCGTTGGACGGCGTGATGGCGAGGTTCTCCGCCGAACGCCAGAAGTTCTGGGTGGCGTTGCCGTTGAACCAGCCCGCGTCCACGGTGATGTCGCCGTTGATCTGCGTGTCGTCCGGGTTGAGGCCGAGTCCGGAGACGGAGGTGTAGAAGCCGAGCTGGGCGTTGATGCCGTTGTAGGTGCCCGGCTTCATCAGGAACTGGTAGCGCCCGCTGCCGAACTGGTTCGACTCCTGCTGGGCGAAGACCTGGTCGAACTTCTGCTGGAGGTTCGGGGTGGAGGGGTCCACGACGATGACGTTCGGTCCCAGGTCGCCGCCGCCCTCGACCGGGGGCGTGCCGGTCGTGCCGGTGTGGACGGCGACCTCCCACAGCGAGTAGCCGTAGCCGGTCGCGCGGACCGTGCCCTGGACGCGGACGTAGCGGCCCGAGCCGCTGACGTCGTAGGAGGCCTTGCCCCCGGTGCCTCCCGTCACGCTCTTGAGCGTGTGCCAGTTCTGCCCGTCCGGGGATGCCTCGATCCGGAACTCCCGGGCGTAGGCGGCCTCCCAGTTCAGGTCCACCTTGCACAGGTCGCGTACCGACCCCAGGTCGACCTGGACCCACTGCGGGTCGGACGCCCGGCTGGACCAGCGGGTGCCGGCGTCACCGTCGAAGGCGGCGGACGCCGGGGTCCCGGCGTTCTCCACGGAGGAGGCGGTGGCCGGCCTGCCGCGGGCGGCGTTGTCGGTGCCGCAGGAACCGGGCGCGGTGCCCCCGGTGGTGCCGAAGACCTGGAACTCCCACAGGGAGTAGCCCCACGGGGTGGCCCGGTGTACGCCCTGCATCCGGACGTAGCGGCCCTGCCCCGAGACGTCCAGGGTGTCGGTGCCGCCGTCGCCGCCGGTCACCGTCCTCACGTCGGTCCAGGTGCCGCCGTCCGGGGAGAGCTGGATCCGGTAGTCCTTGCCGTACGCGGCCTCCCAGTCGAGGACGACCCGGGTGACGGAGGCCGTGGCGCCGAGGTCGACCTGGAGCCACTGGTCGTCGCTCGCGGCCGACGACCACCGCGTGGCCGTGTCGCCGTCGACGGCGTTGCCGGGGACCGTCCCGGCGTTCTCGGTGGAGGAGGCCGTGACCGTGCGGCCCTGGGACAGAGGGGTGTCGGCCGCGGATGCCGTCACCGGTGCGGGGAGGGTGACGAGCGCCGCCGTGGCGACGAGCGCGACACCCAGGGATCTGAGTCTCATGCGGGGAGCTTTCTGCGGGTGCGGACAGGGAGGGGGACCGGCCTTCCCGGCCGGCTGCCGGGAGCGGCGGCCGAGACGAACGGCTGCGCAGTACCGCTTAGTTCAAGCTGTGATTTAAGTGGTGAGGCATCGATCGGGCAAGGCTTTGGACGAGAGAAAAAGCCCGCGGGTGCCACGGCCGCCCCGCGGGCGGGTCCCCTCTCAGGGTCCGGTCGGCGCGAAGACTCCCGCCCGTGCCGCCGCCACCGCGGCCTCCGCGGCACGGTCCGCCGCCGCCTCGTCGAGCGGCTCGCCGGTGGTCAGCAGGCGGTAGTACAGGGGGGCGGAGACGGCACGCATCACTTCGTGCGTGTCGGTCCCCTCGGGCAGCTCACCGCGCTCGACGGCCTGCCGGACGCAGGGCTCCCACTCGGCGACGCGGATGTCGTAGAAGCGGCGGAGGGCGGCCGCCGCCTGCGCGTCACAGGTCGCGGCGGCGATCATCGCCTTGAACAGCGCGCCCTGCCGCGCGTCGGCCAGGGTGCGCTGCACGAGCCGGGCGTTGGCGCGCAGATCGTCGGGCAGGCTGCCCGTCTCCGTGCGGGGGAGGGACTGCTCGGCCATGTCCGTGAGCAGGTCGGCGACCAGGTTGGCCGGGGTGCCCCAGCGGCGGTAGACGGTGGTCCGGCCGACCTCGGCGCGCCGGGCCACGTCCGCCAGGTCCAGGCCGGCCAGCCCGTGCTCGGCCAGTGCGTCACCGGCGGCCCGCAGTACCGCGGCCCGCACCCGGGCCGTGCGGCCACCCGGGCGGACCGTGCCCGGCTCCACGCTGTCGGACGTCATAACGGGACTCCGGTTCCATTAGGTGCTCGTGCGGTGTTAGCCTGTGGACATCTTAACGGAATGTACGTCCCGTTAAGTGGTTGCCGTCTCGTCGCTCGGCCGACGGGGCGGCCGGACGAGGGGATGCGGTTGTGGAATACAGGAGACTGGGCGCGTCCGGGCTCATGGTCCCGGCGCTGAGCTTCGGCGCCGGCACCTTCGGCGGGCGCGGAGAGCTCTTCGGGGCGTGGGGCGACACGGACGAGGCGCAGGCGCGCCGGCTGGTCGACATCTGCCTGGAGGCGGGGGTGACCATGTTCGACACCGCCGACGTCTACTCCGGCGGAGCGTCGGAGGAAGTGCTCGGTGCCGCCGTCAAGGGACGCCGGGACCAGGTGCTCCTCTCGACGAAGGCCGGCCTCCCGACCGGCGACGGACCGGCGGACGCGGGCACCTCGCGGGCGCGGCTGATCAAGGCGGTGGACCTGGCCCTGCGCCGGCTGGGCACGGACTACATCGACCTCTTCCAGCTGCACGCCTACGACGCCCGGACCCCCGTGCACGAGGTGCTGTCCACCCTCGACGATCTCGTGCGGGCCGGGAAGATCCGGTACACCGGCGTGTCCAACTTCAGTGGCTGGCAGCTGATGAAGTCGCTGGCCGACGCCGACCGGCACGGCTACCAGCGGTACGCGGCGCATCAGGTCTACTACTCCCTCGTCGGCCGGGACTACGAGTGGGAGCTCATGCCGCTGGGGCTCGACCAGGGGGTCGGAGCCGTCGTCTGGAGCCCTCTGGGCTGGGGGCGGCTGACGGGCCGGATCCGCCGCGGCCGGCCGCTTCCCGCGGGCAGCCGGCTCCACGCCACGGCCGACTACGGCCCGCCCGTCGCCGACGACCACCTCTACCGGGTGGTGGACGCCCTCGACGCCGTGGCCGAGGAGACGGGCCGGACGGTCCCCCAGATCGCCATCAACTGGCTGCTGCGGCGCCCGACCGTCTCCTCGGTCCTCGTCGGCGCGCGCAACGAGGAGCAGCTCCGGCAGAACCTGGGGGCCGTCGGCTGGTCCCTGACCGAGGATCAGGTGGCCCGCCTCGACGCCGCGAGCGCCAAGGACGCCCCCTACCCCTACTTCCCCTACGAGCGGCAGGAGGGATTCGCCCGCCTCAACCCCCATCCGCTGGGGAGGGTTGACGCCGCGTCGGCCCACGGCTGAGGCGGCGTACCGGGAGCGCCGCCTCGGAATTGTCAGTGCCCTGTTGAAGAATGCGGGCACAAGCGAGATCAACACCGGCCGGACCGGGTAGGCGGTCTCGAGTCACTGACTGGAAAGGCCACAGCCGATGCCGCCCACCGCCCTGCTCCCGCAGACCGCCGACTCCCGCGCGACCGGCCGCCCCGCCCAGCTCGCTGCCGTCCCTCCCCTCGCGGCAGTGCCCGCCCAGGGGCGCCGGCGGCCCCGCCCGGGCGGCCCCCTCAGCCCCGCGGAGTCCGACGTCCTGCGCATCGTCTCCGACGCGCGCACCCCCGTGTTCGTCACCGTCCGGGAGGGCGGGCGCCGCAGGTACAGCTACTGGCGGCCGCTGGACTCCACGACGGGCAAGGGCGGGTGCTACGTCGCACTGCCGACCGCCGAGTGCGACGCGCTGCACGCCGCCGGCCGCATCACGCTCGGCGACCCCGTGACCGACCCGGCCCGGACGACCTACCGGGTCAGCGCCGCCCGCACCCCGCTCGCGCCCGTCCGCGCGCTGCGGCCCCGGGTGCGCGCGGCCTGACGCACCCGGAAAGGTCACCGGCCGGCCACCGCCTCGACGGGGTCGCCGCCGTTCTTCAACAGGGCCCGCGCCCCGTCCTGCGTGCGGACGCGCTGCCGCCTGTGCCTGTGCGTGTGCCTGCGCGCCTGTGCCTGCGCCTGGGCCTGCGCCTGGGCCTGCGCCTGTGTTCTTCCGCGCCCCTGCCGGGTCTCCGCCGCCAACCTGCTGGGCGAGGAGGGCAAGGGCCTGCGCATCGCGCTGGGCCGCGTGACCGTCAACCGCCTCCTGCACTGCCCGTCGGCCGTCGGCGCCGCCCGCCGCGCCCTCCAACTCTCCCGGGACCGCGCCCTCGCCCGCACCGTGAACGGCAAGCCCCTGCTCGCCCTCCAGGCCACCCAGCACAAGCTCGCCGACATGGCCGCCGGCCTGTACGCGGCACGCGCCATGACCTACGCCGCGCTGGCCGCCCTCGACCGCGACGAGGACGTGCGGACCGAGGCGTTCATGTGCAAGCTCTTCGTGGCCGAGTCTGCCTTCCGGCTCCTCGACGAGGCGGTGCAGATCCACGGCAAGGAGAGGCTCACCCAGGGCAACGAGATCGAGTACCTCTTCCGCAGACTGCGCATGTTCCGGGTGCTGACCGGCACCTCGGAGATCCAGCGCAACGGCATCGCCAAGGGACTGGCGACCCTGGCCTGACCCACCCCGCCCGCCGACCGTCCCGTACCCCGACCAGAGGAGGACCGCATGCCCGGCACCACGCCCGCCCCGTCCACCGACCGGCCGACGACGACCAGGACCTCGCCGACGCCGACCGCGGATTCGTCGCCCGACTGCCGCCGGGCGTGGTGCGGGACGCGGCCGACCGCACGGTCTGGGACGCGGACGCCTACGCCTACCTCCACGACCAGTGCGTGCGCCTCATCAACGCCGGACACACCGGCGCCGAGATCGCGGAGGAACTGCGCTTCCCGCCCGCGCTGGAGGCACGCGCGCACATCGGCGGCCACTACGGCTCCCTCAGCCACAACGCCAAGGCCGTCTCCCAGCGCTACATGGGCTGGTTCGACGGCAACCCGGCGCACCTGTGGCAGCACCCGCCCCGCGAAGCCGCCGCCCGGCCGCGGCGCGTCGTCGGGCATCACCGCCGCGCTGACCGTCGAGCAGATCTTCCAGTCCCTGGCCGTCCGCATCGACGGCCTCCGCGCCGCCGCGGCCGGACGGCTCCTGCTGCGCTGGGAGATCACCGGTGACGATCCCGCGCCGGGCGCCTCCGCCGAGGTGTGGTCACTGCTGCTGTCCAACGGCGCCCTCGCCCCGATGCCCGGCGACGCCCCGCGCGGCGAGGCGCCGCACCTCACCCTGCGCCTGACCCGCGCCACCCTCGACGCGGTCGTCGGCCGCGCCACCACGTTCCCCGAGGCCGTCAAGGCCGGGAGGATCACCACGGACGGCGACCTCACCGCCCTGACCACCCTGGCCGGCCTCATGGAGCGTCCCGACCCCCGCTTCGCCGTCGTCACGCCGTGATCGACCCACCCGCGCTCCCGGCATCCCCGGATCAGGCGGGCGGGACGGGACGGACGGCGAGGACCGCGATGTCGTCGGCACTGTCGGCGCCCAGCCCGATCAGCAACTCGTCGCAGAACGTGTCGAGGGGCTCGCGGGCCAGGGCGGCGGCGTGCCGGCTCAGCCGGTCCAGGGCGACGTCGAGGACCTCGTCGCGGCGCTCGACCAGACCGTCGGTGTACAGCAGCAGCGTCGAGTGGGCCGGCAGCGCGTCGGACGCCGTCCGGCGGGCCGCGTCCGCATCCATGCCGAGGAGCAGGCCCGCGCCCTGTTCGAGGTAGCGGGTCCCGCCGTCCCTGGTGGTGAGCAGGGGCGGCAGATGACCGGCGGAGGAGTGGTGCAGCTCCCAGGGGCCCTCGGCGGGGCCCTTGACGATGCCGTAGAGGCAGGTGGCGGTGGCCTCCCGGTGGAGGCTGTGGTTCGCCAGGTCCAGCCGGTGCAGCACCTCCGCGGGCGGTTCCCGGCGGTCCACGGCGATGCCCCGGAGCATGCTCCGCAGCTGGCTCATGGCGATGGCCGCGTCCAGGTTGTGCCCCGTGACGTCGCCGATGACCACGGCGGTGTCCCCGCTGGGCACGACGAAGCTCTCGTACCAGTCACCGCCGACCTGCGCGGTGGTGGAGGAGGCGGCGTAGCGGGCGGCCAGCTGCAGATGCCCGACGTCCGGCAGCACGGGCAGCAGGGAGAGCTGCAGCCGTTCGGCGATGCTGCGGGTCTGCTGGTACAGCCGGACGTTGTCCACGCCCAGGGCCAGGCTGTGCACCAGGTCGTCGACGAGGGGCAGGTCCTCCTCGGTGAACGGCGGGGCGCCGCCGGTCCGGGTGACCGTCAGCGCGCCGAAGATGTCCCGGCGGGCCCGCATCGGGGCGACGACGGCACTGCCCGCACCGAGCCGCCGGAACAGGTCGGCGTAGTCCCGGTCGAGTTCGCTCACGGCCTGCCCGGGGGTCGGGGGCCCGGTGAGCAGCAGGGGTCCCGCCCCGCGCAGCGCCCGGGCCAGCGGGCCGCGCGAGACCTCGGAGACCGGCGGCAGCCGGCCCTCGTACGCCTCGGGACGCAGCCCGCGCGCGTCCCGGTGGACGACACAGACCCGGTCCACCAGGGCGTGCTCGGTGAACAGGTCCACCGCGCACCAGTCGGCCAGCCGCCGCGTGAGCAGCCCGCCGACGCGCCGCAGGCCCTCGTCCAGGTCCAGGGTGTTGCTGAGTTCGGCCGCCGTGTCGGCCAGCAGGGACAGCCGGTCCATCGCTGTCATGGCGTGACCGGCGGCGCCCTGCGGCGGCCGGGCGCGTGGAGGAGCGGCCGGCGAGCGGTCTCTGCCGGGGTCCGGCAGCGGGGCGCGCCGGTCCCTGTGCATCCGCCCCGGCGAGTCGAGCGACGTCGTGGCCCGCGGGGAGAGCTGGCCCACGAAGACGGTGCGGCCGTCGGCCGTCTCCTGCGTCTGGATGTAGAGCCGGACCGGAAGCAGCCGGCCGTCGCGGTGCAGCGCGGGAAGCGGCACGGACCGGCCCACGATGCGGGTGCGTCCGGTGAGCAGCATGGACGTGAAGGCCGCGGTGTGCCGCTCGCGCAGGTGCTCGGGGATGAGGGTGGTCAGCTTGCGTCCGACCAGATCGTCCGGGCTCCAGCCGAGCAGGTCGGCTGCCGGCCCGTTCGCCGCGATGATGCGGTTGGTCTCGTCGGCGGCGATGGTCGGGAGCCGGCCGGCCCGCACGTGGGAGACGTCCCACGGCAGCAGGTCCGAGGAGGTGACCTCCGGCTCGCGGGGGAGCACGGTCCACGCGGTCGGCCGGTCCCCGGCGAGCTGACCGGCGATCTCGTCGAACAGCCAGTCCTGGAAGGCGCGTCCGCGCGGCAGCGCGGGCAGGGTCAGCAGCCGCTCCCCCCGGGCCGCCTCCTCGGCCGTCTCGAGCACGCGGCGCAGTGTGCGGACCGCCGGTGCCGCGTCGGCCGGGAGTGCCAGGGACACGGAGCGCAGGTCCGCGTCGGCGACCGGCTGGGCGGGGGCAGCCGTCAGACCGGCGCTGATCACGTTGTTGGTGTCGTGGGCGGTGGCGAGGTCGCGCGGCCGCACGTCGAGGTGGTCCCCGGCGGACGCGGCCAGGATCAGCTCGCGCAGCAGGGCGTGCCGGTACTGCTGCGCCGCCGAGCACAGGGCGCTGGGCACGTCGACCAGGGTCACCGTCCCGTGCGGGTCCGGCGGGGCGGCGGCCTCCCAACCGGGCGACGGCGGCGGCGGACCGCCGTGCCACAGCTCGAACCACACGGTCTTGTCCGCGTCACCGGTGTCGGCCCCGTACCGCGACGCCAACTGCTCGACCAGCGCCAGTCCGTGCCCCGTGCCGGCGTACGGCGGTGAGTGGCGCGGTACGGGACCACGAAGGGGCCGGCGGTCGCCGACCGCCACGCGTACCCGGCCGTCGTGCACGCGGACCTCCACCTTGATCCCGGTGCCGGCGTGCAGCACCGCGTTGGTGACCAGCTCACCGGTGAGGAACTGGGCGGTGTCGCTCAGGTCCGGCGCGACGCTCTCGAGCGCCGCGCGCACGAACCCTCGAGCCGCCGCCGCGCTCCGCGGCTCCCCGGAAAAGCGCTGTGACACCGCCTCCGGCGGATCGGGATGGTCCATGTCTCCAGTGTGTGCCCGCGCGGCCGGGAGCGCGGGACGCCGGGCGGCAGGGCCCCGGCCGGCGTCCCGCGGCCGTCCGCCGTCCGGGTGAGGGGCCGCGCGGTGGCCACGGGCGGCGGCACGGGGGCGGGTCTGGTGGGCGGCGGACCACTCCGATAGCTTTCTCGTGTGGCCCCGCGTTCTCCCCCGTGCGCGGGGCCACACCGACGGCCGGAGCCGCGTGACGGTCGACGTGCCCGGTGAGGCGGGACGCGGAACGGGCAGAATCCCTCACAACAGGCCGAGCGGCGACCACCGCCGCTCGCGGTGCGAGAGGGGTCGGTGCGTGGGTGAGCGGCAGGACCGGGAGTGGACCGCGATGACCCCGGGGGACTTCGACGTGGAAGCCCCGCTGCGGCTGAACGTGGGCACCGGTCCCACCACCGTTCCGGCCGAGCCGGACGAGTACGGCACGGCCCCCCTGTTCGGGGACACGGCACCCGAGCGGACCACCCCGCGCCGCGACCGGCCGCGCACCAGGCCGTCCGGCGCGCAGGAACGCCTGTTCTGACCGAGCGCGGCCCGGAAGCCGCACCGGCGGGCACCGGCCGCCGGAACTCGCCCGCGGCCCGGACGCTCGACGGCGCCCCCGAGCCGCGGCACCCGGACGTACACTCCCGCGCCGCCGGCCTTGACCCTCCCTCGCCGTGCCCTACCCGGCCGCCTCCGCCTCGCCGGCCAGCCGCTCGGCGAGGCGCCCTGGCCCGCACCGGCGGCGACGAACGGCTCGAGGCGCCCGGGGACAGCGAGGCCGGCCCGCTGCGGGTCGGCGCGGCCTCCACGTCGCCGTCGCAGAAGTGGAACGTGACCCGCGACGACGACGGCACCTACGAGCTGAAGAACGCCGGCAGCGGCCTCTGCACCGACGTGGCCGGCAGCTCGCAGGCCGCCGGAGCCGCGGTGGTCCAGTACACGTGCACCGGCACCGCCAACCAGCGGTGGACCGTCACCGCGCAGGACGGGACGCTCACCCCGACGGCACGGCACAGCGGGCAGTCCCTCACCGCCACCGCCGACGGCCTCGTCGTCCAGTCCACCGACGACGGCGGAGCCCGGCAGCGCTGGCGGGCCACGCCGAGCTGACCCGGCGCGCACCACCGGTCCCGCCACGGCACCCGTACCGGGCCGCGGCGGGACCGTGCCGCCGCGCCCGCTACCGCGCCAGTGCCGAGGCGGGCCCCATGACGACGACCGGCCTCAGGTCCGGGTCCAGGGCGCGCAGCAGCGCGACCAGGTGCTCCTCGTCCAGGGACACGCAGGCGTTGGTCGGCCCGCCGTGGTCCACGTGGATCCACACCCCGCCGCCCTTGTCCTCGCCCAGCGGCCGTGTCTTGTCCAGCGGGGTGGTGCCGGGCACCCGGTTGTAGTCGACGGCGATCACGTGGTCGAACGAGCCCTCCAGGTCCTCACCCAGGTGGCCGGTGCCCGAGAGGGCGAACTCGGGGTCCTGGTCGTAGGGGAGCCGGGTCCCCGGGTCGGGCAGCCGGCCCCCCGCGTCGCCGATCCGGAAGACGCCGACGGGCGTGCGCAGGTCGCCCGCGGTGTGGTCCTCCGTCCAGCCGAGCAGCCCGTTGTGGGCCGACCAGGGACCGGCCACGGCCTGCCAGCCCCGTGCGGGGTGCCGTTCGTAGAGCACCACCTGGGCCCGGTTGGAGTCCGGTGTCTCACCCCGGACCACCAGGGCCTGCCGGGTGGCGGCGGGCACGAGTGTTCGGACGGCGGGTCCCAGCCCGGGCAGCGGGCGGGCGGTCGGGCCCGCCGGGGCGGGGCGGGGGGACGCCGGTCGTGCGGGGGGCCCGTCGGGCGTCCGCGCGGAGCAGCCCGTTCCCAGCAGACCGGTGCACAACACCGCGCCGATCACCAGGGCCAGGGCTTTCCTGACGCTCATCTCAACCTCCGGTTCGGTAGGTGGGCACCTCATTGGTTGACCACCCGCGCGGCCGGGTCGTGCCGATGCCCCGGGTCTCGCCCGTATGGCGCACGGACGACGCCGTGCACGGGGAGTGACGGAAGAGGACACCGCGGCGTCCGCCGGACGGGGGCGTACCGGTGCGTGGAGCCCCGCGGGCGCAACACCGTTCGCTCTTGAGGCCCTTACTCACTGGTGGGGCGCGGACATGCCGTGTAGCGTCATCGTCAGATGTCGTGGTTCGACCCGACCGCCCGCACCGTGGTGCGGGCGGTCTGCTGTGCAGTGCCTTGGACCAGGACGACCACCTCCGGGTCCGCGCGGTGCGGATCCGATATCGGCTGAAAGGCAAAGGCATGGCCAGCGGTACCGTCAAGTGGTTCAACTCGGAAAAGGGCTTCGGCTTCATCGCGCAGGACGGCGGCGGCCCCGACGTCTTCGCGCACTACTCCAACATCAACGCCAGCGGGTACCGCGAGCTCCAGGAAGGCCAGGCCGTGACCTTCGACATCACCCAGGGCCAGAAGGGCCCGCAGGCGGAGAACATCACCCCCGCCTGACCGGGACGCGTTGAACCCACCACGGCGCCCGGAAGCCTCACGCTTCCGGGCGCCGTGCGCTGTGCCGGGCGGCCCGCGACGCACCGCGCCGTGAGGCCCGAGCGGGTACGGTTGACTCATTCGCGAGGAATGCGACGAGCATCCTGGAAAGCGACCCGGCAGGCGACCGCCGCGACGTCACCCGCTCCGCGCGGCGCGCGCCCCCGGCGGCTCCCCGGCCGTGAACCGGAGGCACCCCACCCAGGGCCGGACACTTGGGAGGGAGGAACACGGAGCGTGAGCGCACACCCCAGTCGCCCCCGGGCCCCGTCCCCCCGCCCCGCCGACGAGCGGCCTCCGCGCACCGCCACCGGCCGGCACCGGGAGTCCCGGCGGCGCGGTGACGGCTTCCGGCCGACGCGCCCCGGGGGACGGCTGCGATCCCTGTTCGACGTGCGCAGCGTCGCCGGCCAGGTCCTCCTGTTCCAGGTGATCGTCGTCGTCCTCACCGTGGCCGCCGCACTCCTGGCCCTCGTGCTCCAGTCCCGGAACGACAGCACCCAGGAGGCCCGGCACCGGTCCCTGGACATCGCCAGCACACTCGCGCACGCGCCCGGCACACAGGCCGCGATCACCGGATCCGACCCCACCGCGGTACTGCAGCCCGTCACCGAGAGGATCAGGCACGACACCGGCGTCGACCTCATCGTCGTGAAGTCGCGGGACGGGGTCCGCTTCACCCACCCCGACCCCGCCCGGATCGGCGAACTCGCCAGCGGTCCGTCCGCACCGCCGAACCGGCCCGAGACACGGACCGCCGAGACGAGCGTGGGGCTCTCGGTCGTCTCCACCGTCGCCGTGACCAAGGCCGACGGTACCGCCGTCGGAGCGGTGACGGTCGGCATCACGGTCCGCAAGGTGGCGGACATGGCGGCCGGGCAGCTGCCGATCCTCCTCGGCGCCACGGCCGGGGCACTGGTCGTGTGCGCGGGCGGCACGGCACTGGTGAGCCGCCGGCTGCTGCGCCAGACCCACGGCCTGGGCCCGGTGGAGATGACCCGCATGTACGACCACCACGACGCGGTGCTGCACGCGGTGCGCGAGGGCGTGCTGATCACGGGAGGCGACGGGCGGCTGCTGCTGGCCAACGACGAGGCGCGGCGCCTGCTCGACCTGCCGCCCGATCTCGACCGGCCGCGCATCACCGACCTGGGCCTGGACGCGGGCATCGCCGACCTGCTGACGTCGGACCGGACGGCCACCGACGAGGTGCACCTGACCGCCGACCGGTTGCTCGCGGTCAACAAGCGCCCCACGGCCCCCGACGGCGCGTACGCCGGGAGCGTGGTGTCGCTCAGGGACACCACCGAGCTGCGCGCCCTGACCGGGCGGGCCGAGGTGGCGCGCGAGCGCCTGACACTGCTCTACGACGCCGGGGTACGTGTCGGCTCCACCCTGGACGTGGAGCGCACCGCACGGGAGCTGGCCGAGGTGGCGGTGCCGCGCTTCGCCGACCTCGTCACCGTCGAACTGACCGAGGAGGTGCTGAGCGGCAGGGAGCCGGTGGCCATGGCCACCGACATGCGCCGTGCCGCCGTGAGCGGGAGCGGCACCGGACCGGTACCCCTGCCGGTGGGCCGTGCGGTCCGCTTCGCCGGCTCCACACCCCAGGCACGGTGCGTGGCGAGCGGCCGGGCGGTACTGGAGACGGACCTGAGCGCGGCCGAGGCGGGACTCGCGCCGGACGGCGGAGACACGGCGCCCTCGCCGGACCACGACGTCCACGCCCTGATCACGGTGCCGCTGCGTGCCCGCGGCGCCGTGCTCGGCGTGGTGAGCTTCTGGCGCGCGGGCCGGTCGAAGCCGTTCGACGAGGAGGACGTGCCGTTCGCCGAGGAACTGGCCGCCCGTGCCGCCGTCGCGCTCGACAACGCCCGCCGCTACGCCCGTGAGCACGCCATGGCGGTCACCCTGCAACGCAGCCTGCTGCCCCGTGACCTGCCGGAACCGAGCGCCCTGGAACTGGCCCACCGCTACCTGCCGGCCCAGGCGGGGGTGGGCGGCGACTGGTTCGACGTGATCGAGCTGTCCGGCGCCCGGGTGGCGCTGGTGGTCGGGGACGTGGTGGGACACGGGCTGCACGCGGCGGCCACCATGGGACGGCTGCGTACCGCGGTGCACAACTTCGCCACCCTCGATTTGGCCCCCGACGAACTGCTGGCCCGCCTGGACGACCTGGTCGCCCGGCTCGACCGGGAGCGGGCGGCCCAGGGGGAGGACGAGGGGCTCATCGGCGCCACCTGTCTCTACGTCGTCTACGACCCGGTCGCCGGCACCTGCTGTCCGGCCCGGGCGGGACACCCGCCCCTCGCCCTCGTCCTCCCGGACGGCACCGTGTCCTTCCCCGACCTGCCGGCCGGCCCGCCGCTGGGCCTGGGCGGCCTGCCCTTCGAGAGCACCGAGTTCCAGGTGCCCGAGGGAAGCCAGCTCGTCCTCTACACCGACGGGCTCGTCGAGGACCGCGACCGGGACCTGGACGTAGGCCTCGACATCCTGCGCGCCGCGCTGTCCCACCCCGACCGGACCCCCGAGCAGACCTGCCGCGCGGTGCTCCAGGCCCTCCCGCCGGACCAAGCGCGCGACGACATCGCGCTCCTGGTCGCCCGCACCCGGGTGCTCGACCCCGGGCAGGTCGCCGAATGGGACGTACCCCGCGACACCGCGGCCGTCTCCGCGGTCCGCGCCGACGTCGGCCGGCAGCTGGAGACCTGGGGCCTGGCGGAGGCCGGTTTCACCACCGAGCTCATCCTCAGCGAACTGGTCACCAACGCCATCCGCCACGGCAGCGCACCCATCAACGTCCGCCTGCTGCGCGACCGCGGTCTGATCTGTGAGGTGGCCGACGGCAGCAGCACCTCCCCGCACCTGCGCCACGCGGCCGCCACGGACGAGGGCGGCCGCGGCCTGTTCCTCGTCGCCCGGTACGCCGAACGCTGGGGAACCCGGTACACCCCCACGGGCAAGGTCATCTGGACCGAGCAGACGCTGGACCGCCGGGACGGCGGCCCCGGCGGGTTCTCCGACGACGCCGACCCGCTCGACCAGTGGTCCGACGTGACCTTGTGACGTCCGGCGGCCCGGCGCGCGGCGGTGCCTCCGGCCGGCGGGCGCCGGCGGTCGTCAGGTCCGCTCCTGCTCCCCGTCCTGCCGGGCGTGGTGGCCCAGGGCGGCGCTGCGGCTCGTGGCGAGGTGGGCCAGGACGAGCTCCTGCACCCGGTCGACGTCGCGTTCCGCGATCGCCCGGCAGAGGGCCTCGTGTTCCAGCGCGACGCCCTCGAGGTCGTCGTGCCGGCCCATGAGCCACCGCAGCCGGCTGCGCAGAACGCCTTCCAGCTCGTTGAGCAGTTCGTTGGCGGCGAGGGAGATGACGGTCTGGTGGAAGTCGGCCGCCGCCCGGTGGGCCCGTACCGCGTCGCTGGCCCGGGCCGCCGTCAGCTCGGTGTCCACGATCGTGCGCAGCTTCTCCAGCCCGGCGCGGGTGTGCCGTTGCGCGGCGAGCCGGAAGGCGAGGGTCTCCAGACCCGAGCGGACTTCGTCGAGATCGGCGATGTCGCTCGCGGTGAACTCGCGTACCACCGCCCATGTCCGCGGCCTGGGTGTCACCAGCCCCTCGGACACCAGTGTCCGCAGGGCCTCGCGGACGGGCAGCCGGCTCACACCGAGAGCCTCGGCCAGCTCCCGCTCGACGAGTCTGCTCCCCGGCCGTCGCACCCCGTCCAGGATCTCGTCGCGCAACTGCCGGGTCACCCGCTCGGACTCGGGCGTGAATTCCCCTGCCGCGGTCATCGCCGTCCTTCGTCGTTCGTCCCGTTCCACGGCGCACCGGCTGCGGCGGTGCGGCGCGGCAGCGGAGCGGCCCGTCAGGATACCGCGCGGCCGGTGCGACCAGCGGTCCGGACCGCTGCGGGCGGCCCGGACGGAGGCGGGACGACGCGGGCCGTCAGCTGGGCGCCGGGGGCCAGTTGACGATCCGCTTGGGGCGCGGCGCCGCGTACGTGCGGACCTTGGACGTGGACAGGCCGAGACGGACCAGGGACTCCGCGACGGTCACGGCGGCGGTCACCCCGTCGACGACGGGAACCCCGGTGCGCTCCTCGACGCGTTCCGTGAGGCCGGCCATCCCTCCGCAGCCGAGGCAGATCACCTCGGCCCGGTCGTCCTCCACCGCCCGGGCGGCCTGTTCGGCGATGGCGTCCACGGCCGCACGTTCGTCGCGCTCGAGTTCCAGGACGGCGACTCCGCTGGCCCGCACGGACGCGCACCGGGCACTCAGCCCGGCCGCCGCCAGCCGCTCCTCGATGAGGGGCACCGTGCGGTCGAGGGTGGTGACGACGGAGTAGCGGCGGCCGAGGAACTGCGCGGTGCTCGCCGCGGCCTCGGTGATGTCGACGACGGGGACGTCCAGCAGTTCCTGCAGTCCCTCCCGCCCGTGCTCACCGTATCCGGCCTGGATCACCGCGTCGAACGGCTCGGGGTGGGCGCGGACGGTCTCCATGACGGCCACCGCGGCGAGGTAGCTCTCGTAGTTCCCCTCGACGGACTCGGCACCGAAGGAGGGGGTGAGGGGAACGATCTCGGTCCCCGGTGAGGCGGCGCCCGTCGCCTGCCTGCCGATCGCGTCCGTGATGGACCGTGTGGTGTTGACGTTGACCACGAGGATGCGCATGGGGTGGGGCCTTCGGTTCGAGTCGGTCATTCGGCGGCGACGGCGATGGCCTCGCCGTCCACGTCGCGGATCGGTGCGGCACGGTCGGCGACCGCCGCGTACAGGGCGGCGGCGACGGCGGCGCCGACGAACCAGGAGAACCCGGCCGCGGCGTGGAAGAAGGGCACGAGGGCGACCACGACGGCGATCGCGGCACTCGGCAGGAAGGCGGCGACGGCCCGCGGGTTGTAGCCCCGCCGGTAGTGGTACTCGGCGTCCGCGTCCTCGGTGTAGAGGGCGGGCACGTTGACCCGGGCCTTCCGCAGCAGCCAGTAGTCCGCCATGATCACGCCGAAGAGCGGTCCGAGCAGGGCGCCGAGCCCGCCGAGGAAGTAGTTCACGACGACCGGGCTGTTGTAGAGGTTCCAGGGCGTGATCACCAGGCCCAGCACGGCGCTCACCAGACCGGCCCGGCGGAAGTCGAGCCGACGGGGGAAGAGGTTGACCAGGGCGTAGATCGGCGCCACGAAGTTGGCCAGCAGGTTGACCGCGACCGTCAGGGCGATGAGGGCGAGCGAGGCGACCGCCAGCAGGAACATGTTGGGCACGGACCTGACGATGTCGGTCGGGCTGGTGATGACGCGTCCGTCGAGGCTGAACTGGGCCCCGCTGAGGACCGCCACGATGCAGGCGAAGAAGAGCATGTTCACCGGGATGCCGATCACGTTGCCCCGGACGATGGAGCCCCGGTCCCTCGCGGACCGGGTGAAGTCGCAGAAGTTCAGGACGAACGTCCCGTAGATCACCACCCACAGCGCGGCCGCCTGGAGGACCTGGAGCCACATCGCGCCGCCGGTGAGCGGATCGCCGTCGGACAGGGACACCGAACCGTCCGCGCGGACGAACATCCAGACCGCGAGCGCGCACATGGTGAGCAGCGTGACGGGTGCCGCGAAGGCCATGTACCGCCGGATCATCTGCATCCCGTAGCTCACGATGAGCACCTGGAGCGCCCACAGCACCAGGAAAGTGATCCAGCCGAGCGTCGACTGGCCGAGCAGGGAGTCGGTGTCCAGCCGGCTCAGATCCGGGAACAGCGCCACCAGCAGAGCGCTGAGTACGGCCGAGGCGAGATAAGTCTGGATACCAAACCAGGCGATGGCGACGGCGCCGCGCACGGCGGCTGGGATCTTCGCTCCCTTGATGCCGAACGCGATACGGCTCATCACGGGGAACGGGACGCCCGTCTTGTGTCCCATGAACCCGGACAGGGTGAGCAGGAGGAAGAGCAGGACGGAGGCGAGCGCGAAGGCGGCCAGGATGCCCCAGACGTTCAGCCCCAGGGCGAACAGTCCGATGGCGAACGCGTAATTGCCCAGGCTGTGCACGTCGTTGGCCCAGAGCGTGAAGACGTTGTAGGCGCCCCAGCGGCGCCCCTCCCTCTTCGTCGGGGCCAGGTCGTAGGTGTAGAGGCCGGAGCTGGTGGCGGTGCCGTCCGTCGGTGCGGACGCACGGCGGTCTTCCAGGGCAGTCATGCGGGGACTCCTGGTCGGGGTGCAGGGGGAGCTGGCGGTTTCCATGAAGTGGAACCGGGATTCCGTGTCCCAGAACGTAGTTTTCGCCAAACGGCACCGTCAAGAGGTTCGCGATAATTGGGATACCATTTGTTGGCTCGCCGGCCACCGTGCCGTCCCGCCCCCGCCGGCCCCGCGGCACTCCGCCGTAGTCCGTCCCACCCGGACGGCCTACTCCCCGCCTGAGGGGCCTCCCGGCCCGCAGCGCCGCGTTCCGGCCCGCGCGTACCCGTCGCCGCCGATCACGGGGGACCGCCCGGCGACATCCTCTCGCCGCGCAGGGGGGACGCCCGGCGAACTGCTCGCCTGTACGAACGACCTGCTCCTGACGCTGGGCACCGATCTCTTCGCCACCTGCACCTTCATGCGCTTCGACCCCGGCACCGGCACGCTGGAGAGCGCGCGGGCCGGGCACATCCCCTGCGTGTGGGCCACGGCGGACGGGAAGTCCGGGGTCTCCGAGGACGAGGGAGGCCGCCGACGGCCGCGATGCCGGCGAGCCGCACGACCCGTTCGAGGCCCTCGTCGACCGGCAGTGAGGGGCCCTCGACCACACCGTCCGTGAGCAGCAGGAAGACGCCGCCCGTGGTGAGCCGGTAGCGGGTCACCGGGTACTCCATGCCCTCCAGGACTCCCAGCGGCGGGCTGCGGCACCTGGTCGTGGAGGGCGCGGTGGTGTCCCCCATGTGGCCTCCCACCGGCGTCGCGGTGGCCTGCCTGCTGATCCTCGGGCCGCGCTGCGTGCCCGGCATCGCCCTGGGCGCCCTCCTGGTCGTCGTGTCCCTCTCCCCGCTGCAGCCCTCGGCGCTCGGCATCGTCGCCGGCAACACCGCCGCCCCCGTCTGCGCGTACCTGCTGCTGCGCGCGGTGGGTTTCCGCACCGACCTGAGCCGGCTGCGCGACGGCCTGTCGCTGGTCTTCCTCGGTGCGCTCACCGCCATGCTCATCAGCGCCGGCGTCGGCGTCGGCATGGCGGTCCTCACCGGCGACCTCGCCCCGGACCGCTTCTGGCCCGTCTGGCTGGCCTGGTGGGCGGGCGACGCGATGGGCGTCGTCCTCGTCACCCCGCTGATCCTGCTCCTGTACGAGGCCCGTTGGCCGCCCTCGCGCGCCCGGTGGCCGGAGGCGGCGGCACTGGTCCTCGTCGTCGGCGCCGCGGTGCCGCCGATCACCCAGAGCCCGGCCGGCCTCCAGTTCCTGGTCTTCCCGCTGCTGATCTGGGCGGCCCTGCGGTTCCAGCTGGCGGGCAGCCTGCCGTGCGCGCTCTTCGCCTCCGTCACGGCCACCGTCGCCGCCACGGACCGGTCGGGCTCCTTCGCGCGGCTGACCGACATCGAGGTGATGACCAAGCTCCAGGCCTTCAACGGGGTCATGGGTCTGACCGCGCTGCTGCTGTCGGCGGTGATCACCGAACAGCGCAACACCCGGCGTTCGGTGGAGCGTGCCTGCCGGGAACTGGTCGAGGCCCTGCAGCACCTGTCCGCGGGGAAGTCGGCCCGTAATCGGCCGTTGGAGGAGGGGGGGGCACTGACCGGCCGTGCGCCCCCGGCTCCGCGCGTCGGCCCCACCGGCGGTCCCCGGGTGCGCACGGACGGCATCCGACACACCCTGGGGGCATGCCCAGTGACCCCGCCCTCGTCATCTACCCGCC
This sequence comes from Streptomyces sp. 63XJN7_1_ISO-PGPR-S23-121, assembly GCF_056173025.1. Taxonomy (NCBI): domain Bacteria; kingdom Bacillati; phylum Actinomycetota; class Actinomycetes; order Kitasatosporales; family Streptomycetaceae; genus Streptomyces; species Streptomyces sp. 63XJN7_1_ISO-PGPR-S23-121. Next base: position 3,501,063 of record NZ_CM149653.1, read on the forward strand.
CGCCCAGGACGGGGGCCGGCGCGTCCGTTTCGACGGTGCCTTCATCGGGCTGGCCTACACGCTCGTCGACATCGCGGAGTTCCTGCGCCGCGCCGGGATGGAGGACGTGGAGGCGTCGGACGTCGAGGCCGCGGAGTGGATCGAGTGGCGCGGCGGCGGCCCGCACGACTGGACCCGGTGACGGCGGGCGTCCCGCCCGCCCGGCTGCCGACGACGTCAGGCGGCCTGCGGCGCGAAGGGGAGAAGCTCGTCGCCCCCGGGCCCGACGACCCCGCAACTGCCCTCGGGAACCTCGTTCCAGACGCCGGGCAGGTCGCCCAGGGGCTCCGAGACGATGAGCCGGGTCTCGTCGGACGCCTCCCGCAGGAACGGCATCCCGGGATGCAGCGCGCGCAGCGTCTCCACGCGGGAGCTGTAGTACAGCGACCGTGAGACCCTCTGACTGGAGTAGCGGAACGCCCACAGCAGCCGGCCGTCCGTCACCGCGACCGTCATCTGCAGCGGATGCTCCACCCCGTGCTCGTGACCGATCTCCTCCACCAGCCCCGCCATCCGCGCCACCGCCCCCGGCGGATCGTCCCGCAGACCGAGGGTGAGGGCCAGGAAGAACATCATCTCCGAGTCCGTCGAACCCTCGATGTCGAGGAAGAGCAGCGGGTCCACGGCGAGGGCGAGGTCGCGCCGGATCAGGTGGTAGTCGGCGATCGCGCCGTTGTGCATCCACATCCAGCGGCCGTGCCGGAACGGATGGCAGTTGGTCTGCTGGACGGCGCTGCCGGTCGAGGCCCTGATGTGTGCGAAGAACAGCGACGAGCGGACATGCCCCGCGATCTCGCGCAGATTGCGGTTGCTCCACGCCGGACCGGTCTCCCGCACGATCGCGGGCGTCCGCATCTCGGGGCCGAACCAGCCGACGCCGAACCCGTCCCCGTTCGTGGTCTCCACCCCCATCCGGGAGTGCAGGCTCTGGTCGATCAGTGAGTGGTCCGGCTGGTACAGGACGGTTTCGAGCAGCACCGGCGTACCCGAGTAGGCGAGCCATCGGCACATCGTCTGCCGCCTCCCTGGTCAGTCGACCGGCCAGGTGTGGACCGGGGCGTTGAGATGCATGAAGTCCATGTACTGCAGGGTCATCCGCCGCAGGGCCTCGTGCCGGCCGACGTGCGTGGAGTCGTCGATGTGATGGAACGTCTCCTTCTGCCAGACCGCGCCGTTGCGTCCCGTGACGCACCGCTGCTCGATGATGCCGAGCAGCGGCTCCCGCCAGGCCGCGTCCATTCCGGACAGCTCAAGCCCCAGGTGCGCCAGCGGCAGCAGCCGCCGCAGCACGAGCTCGGCCACGGGCACCTCGCCCATGCCGGGCCAGTACAGCAGCGCCTCGATGCCGTTGCGGGCCGCGGTGTGCAGATTGTCCTCGGCGACCGAGAACGACATCCGCGACCACACCGGACGGTCCTCCTGCACCAGGGCGCGCGTGAGCCCGTAGTAGAAGGCGCCGTTGGCGAGGGTGTCGGCGACGGTCGGCCCGGCGGGCAGCACCCGGTTCTCCACCCGGACGTGCGGTTTGTCGTGGGCGACGGCGTAGACCGGGCGGTTCCAGCGGTAGATGGTGCCGTTGTGGAGGGTGAGTTCCCCGAGGTCGGGAATGTCGCCGCGGTCCAGCGTCTCCGCCGGGTTCTGCTCCTCGCACAGCGGCAGCAGCGCGGGGAAGTAGCGCAGGTTCTCCTCGAACAGGTCGAAGACGCTGTTGATCCACCGCTCGCCGAACCACACCCGCGGCCGTACGCCCTGCGCCTTGATCTCCTGCGGCCGGGTGTCGGTCGCCTGTTCGAACAGCGGGATGCGGCTCTCGTGCCACAGCTCCTTGCCGAGCAGGAACGGCGAGTTCGCCGCGAGCGCGACCTGCACCCCGGCGATCGCCTGCGCGGCGTTCCAGTAGCCGGCGAACTCCTCCGGCGCCACCTGGAGGTGGAACTGGGTGCTGGTGCACGCGGCCTCCGGAGTGATCGTGTCCGCGTAGGTCCGCAGCCGGTCGACCCCGTCCACCTCGATGTGCAGGTCCTCGCCCCGGGCGGCGAACACCTGGTCGTTGAGCATCCGGTACCGCGGATTCTCCGACAGCGCGGCCTCGCCGACGTCCGACTGCCGCAGCGTGGGCAGGATGCCGATCATGATCAGATGCGCGCCGACGGACTTCGCCCGGTCCTCGGCGTGGTTCAGGGCGCCGCGGATCTCGGTCTCCCAGGCGTCGGGACCGCCCGCGGTCAGCCGGCGGGGCGGGACGTTGATCTCCAGGTTGAACCGGCCCAGCTCGGTGGACCAGGCGGGATCCGCGATGGCCTCCAGGGCGTCGCTGTTGCGCATCGCCGGTTCGGCCCGGTCGTCGACCAGGTTGAGCTCGATCTCCAGCCCGACCTGGGGCCGCTCGGTCTCGAACCGCGACTCGCGCAGCATCTGCGCGAAGGCCTCCAGGCACTCCTGCATCTTGATCCGGTACCGGCGGCGGTCCTCGCGGGTGAAGACCAGCGCCGGGACGTCACGTCCCATCGGCCCTCCCGGTTCCCTTCCTCGGACGCCTCTCCACCCCAGCGTCGCACCGCGGGGCGCCCCCCACCACGCGGGCGGCGAGCGGACGGCGGGAACGGGACGGCGCCCGCCGCATCGAGTGCGGCGGGCGCCGTGTCCGGCGGGCCCTCGCCCGGCCGGGGGCGGGCTCAGAGCCGGCCCGACTCCCGCACCGTGATGGTCGCGGAGGTGCGGCCCGACGGGGAGGAGCCGTAGCCCTCGATCCGGTCCACCACGTCCGTGCCCTCGACGACCTTGCCGAAGACGACGTGCTTGCCGTCCAGCCACGGGGTGGGGACGGTGGTGATGAAGAACTGCGAGCCGTTGGAGTTCGGACCCGCGTTCGCCATCGACAGCAGGTACGGGCCGGTGTGCTTCAGCTGGAAGTTCTCGTCCGCGAACTTCTCGCCGTAGATGCTCTTGCCGCCGGTGCCGTTGCCCTCGGTGAAGTCACCGCCCTGCAGCATGAACTGCGGAATGACCCGGTGGAACGGGGAACCCTTGTAGCCGAAGCCGTGCTCGCCGGTCGCGAGTTCGATGAAGTTCTTGGCGGTCTTGGGGGTGACGTCCTCGAAGAGCTCGAAGACGATGCGGCCCGCGTCCTTGCCGTCGATGTCGATGTCGAAGAAAACCTTGGAATTGCTCATCCCACCATTGTGACGGGTGAAGTCCGCGGACCGGTAACCGGCTGTCCCCTCAACGGGTGGCGAGCAGCAGCAGCGTGTCGATCACGCGGTTCGAGAAGCCCCACTCGTTGTCGTACCAGGCGACCACCTTGACGTGGCGTCCGTCGACGCGGGTGAGCTCCGCGTCGAAGACCGACGAGGCCGGGTTGCCGGTGATGTCCGACGACACCAGCGGGTCCTCCGAGTACTCCAGGACACCGGCCAGCGGGCCCTCGGCCGCGGCACGGTAGGCCGCCAGCACGTCCTCGCGCGTCACCTCGCGGGAGACGGTGGTGTTGAGCTCGACGATCGACCCGACCGGTACGGGCACCCGGATCGAGTCGCCCGACAGCTTGCCGTCGAGGTTCGGCAGCACCAGGCCGATCGCCTTGGCGGCGCCCGTGGTGGTCGGCACGATGTTGACGGCGGCGGCACGCGCGCGGCGGGCGTCCCGGTGCGGACCGTCCTGGAGGTTCTGCTCCTGCGTGTAGGCGTGCACCGTCGTCATGAAACCGTGCTCGATGCCGGCCAGCTCGTCCAGCACGGCGGCCAGCGGCGCGAGCGCGTTGGTGGTGCACGAGGCGTTCGAGACGACGGTGTGCACGTCCGGGTCGTAGGCATCGGTGTTGACCCCGTACGCGAGCGTGACGTCGGCGCCGTCCGACGGCGCGCTGACGAGCACCTTCCGGGCGCCCGCGTCGAGGTGGGCGCGGGCGGCCTTGGCCGACGTGAAGCGGCCGGTCGCCTCCAGCACGATGTCGACGTCCAGCTCGGCCCAGGGCAGCCGCGCGGGCTCGCGCTCGGCGAGCACCTTGATCCGGCGGCCGTCGACGACGAGGGTGTCCCCGTCGGCGGTCACCGGGCGGCCCAGCCGGCCGGCCGTGGTGTCGTAGGCGAGCAGTCGCGCCAGCGTGGCGGGCTCGGTGAGGTCGTTGACGGCGACGACCTCCAGGTCGCTGCCGCGCTCCAGCAGGGCGCGCAGCACATTGCGTCCGATGCGGCCGAATCCGTTGATGGCGATGCGAGTCATGAGTGGTGTCCCTTCGTCTCGCCACCCAGGCTGTCGCGCGGTGGACCTCCGGGACAGCGGCGTGATCGCCACGGTTCGAAAGGATTCCGCCAGAGAGCGGGAGGGCGTCACTCGCCCTGGGCGAAGGTGCGCCGGTACTGGGTCGGCGTGGTGCCGAGGATCCGCTGGAAGTGCAGCCGCAGATTGGTGGCGGTGCCGAGACCGGCCTCGTCGGCGATCTGCTCGACGCTGCGCTGCGACCGTTCGAGCAGTTCACGCGCCAGGTCGACGCGGGCCCGCATGACCCACTGCATCGGCGTGTACCCCGTGTCCTCGACGAAGCGCCGCGACAGGGTGCGCGGTGACACGGCCGCGTGCCGGGCGAGGGTCTCCAGGGTGAGGGGCTCACCCAGCCGGTGCAGTGCCCACTCGCGGGTGGCGGCGAACCGCTCGCCGAGCGGCTCGGGCACGCTGCGCGGCACGTACTGCGCCTGGCCCCCGCTGCGGTAGGGCGCCGCGACCAGGCGCCGGGCCGCGTGGTTCGACGCGGCCACCCCGAGGTCGCCGCGCAGCACGTGCAGGCACAGGTCGATGCCGGAGGCCGCGCCCGCCGACGTGAGCACCCGGCCCTCGTCGACGAACAGGACGTTCTCGTCGACCCGGACCAGCGGATGCCTGGCCGCCAGGGCCCGCGTGTAGTGCCAGTGCGTCGTGGCCCGCCTGCCGTCGAGCAGGCCCGTGGCGGCGAGCGCGAAGGCGCCGGTCGAGATGGCCGCGAGCCGCGCGCCCCGGTCGTGAGCGGCGACCAGCGCGTCGAGGACGGCCGGCGGCGGGTCCTCGCGGTCCGGGAACCGGTAGCCGGGAAGGAAGACGACGTCGGCCCAGGCGAGCGCGTCGAGGCCGTGGGCGACGTGGTACGACAGGCCGTCGCCGCCGGTCACCAGTCCGGGCACCGCGCCGCACACCCGCACCTCGTACGGCATGCTGGCGCGGGTCGTGAACACCTGCGCTGGGATGCCGACGTCGAGCGGCTTGGCGCCCTCGATCACGAGGACGGCGACGCGACGCAGACGGGGGGCTGACACGGGGACAGGGTATGCGGGGAGCCGCAGGCCCTAGGGACCGGCGTGCACCTGGCAGGCCCACAGGCTGGGCGTCTCGGGGTACTGGTCCCGCAGCGCGCGCATCGCCGTGTGCAGGGCCCCGGCCGTACGGGACACGTCCAGCGCGCCGCCGCCCGTGCGCAGCTCCTCGTACACGCCCCGCGCGACCTCGGCGCCGACGGCGTCCACGACGTGCCACAGGGAGCCCACGACGTGCGGGAATCCCGCCATCTGGAGGGCACTGACGATGTGGACGGCCTCGTCGGCGAGCTCCGGGCTGCTGCGCAGGGTGTCGCAGGCGGACAGGTACGCCAGCCGGGCCGACGGCAGCCGGAGCCGGGCGAGGTCGCGGACGGTCAGCGGACGCTCGGTGGCGTCGTGCAGCACCAGCCGGCTCTCGGACGGCCGCGCCAGGTCGCTGAGGGCGTGGCAGGCGAAGTGGACGTGGGCGTGACGGGGCAGGGCGGAGACGACGGCGGAACGCGTGGCGGCCGCGTCCGTCAGCACCGCGGCCCCGGGCAGCAGCCCGGCCAGGTGCTCCGCCTCCCGGCGCGCGCCGGGCAGGGGAGCGGCGCCGGCGGCCTCCGCTACCCCGACCACGAGCGCCGTGGTGCCCGCGGGGCGCGCGACGCGCTGCCGGGCGTGGTGCAGGGCCCGCAGCGTCGGTGTGTACGACGACGTCACCCGGTCGAGCGCGCCGGGGGAGCCGTCGGCGGGGGCCGCCGCGTGCAGCGGCAGCGTGCCCAGGGCTCCGCCGGGCGACCACCACACGCGGGGCCACGGTCCGCAGGGCCGGGCCGGCAGGCCCAGGTGGTCCAGGACGGGGCCGGTGACCGTCCGCCACAGCCAGTCGAGCGTGGCCCGGACGGCCTCCTGGGCGCGCCGTGCCTGCGCGCGCGGGGTTCCGGGCGCCCCGATGCGCACGAGTGCCTCCTCGAACACCGCCCGGCGTGCCGCCGTCGTCCGCGGATCGAGGCCGGGCAGCGGCACGGCGTCGACGGAACGCCCGGTGACGACCAGGGCGTCGCTGCCGTAGGGGGAGACGTTGACGAGGACCACCGGGCCGGCCGTGGCCGTCGCCCGCAGTTCGCTCTCGTCCCACTCGCGCACGGGGCGCAGCAGGCCCAGGCCCGGATGTCCGGTACGGATGCGGTGCGTGAGCTCCTGCCACTCGGCGGCCAGCCGCTGGCGCCGGTCGGCCCGCGCGTCGGCGGCGCCGGACGGGCGGACCGCGCCGTCCGGGAGGCCGTCCACGAGTTCCGCGCTCAGTTCCCACTGTTCCTCGGTGGCCGTGTCGAGGGCCGCCCGGAGCTCCTCGAACCGGTCGGCCAGCTCGGGTGCGCTCTCCCGGAGCCGGGTGAGGTCGCTGTCCGCGTCGAAGGCCTGGGACAGCAGGACGCCCCTGGCCTGCTCGAGGAGCCCGACCGCGAGCCCGGGCCGGCCGCAGCGCACCGCACAGGCGGCCGCGGCGGCGCCCAGACCGACGGTCCGGCCGAGCAGCAACTCCTGGTCGTCGCGCAGCAGATGGCGCGGCGCGACGGAGTGCAGCAGGTCGACCGCCCGCACATAGCCGTCCACCGCACGGTCCCACACGCCGCGTTCCGCCCAGAGGTCACCGCAGGCTCGCGCGGCGTTCAGCCGCTCGGAGGGCGGGCACTGCTGCTCCACGGCGGCCGTCCGGAACAACTCGGCCGCCTCCGCCGGGTCTGCGTCGCGGCGCCGGCCGGTGCTCCGGTCGCGCAGGACGACGCCCAGGTTCGTCAGCCGCAGCGCGCGCCTCGCGTGACCGGGCGGGGTGAGCTCGACCACCCGGCGCAGCAGCGCCACCGCCTCGCCCCTGACGCCCGGCGACACCAGGGAACCCAGGCCCGCCAGGCGGGACTCGGCGGCCACCGTCAGGGCGGCGGGCAGCTCGGGCGAGTCGTCGGGCAGCGCCGCGATCACCGCGTCGGCCAGCCGGCGTGCCTCGCGCGCGTCGCCGGGCCGCCGCGCCCTCTCGCACCGGGTCATCAGCGCCATGGCGAGGTTGTGGCGCCGGCGCGGCAGGCGGGGGTCGCCCGCCGGGGTCAGCGCGAGTGACTGCCGGAAGAGCCCGACGGCCTCGTCGAGCCGGGCGTCCGGGTCGGGGGCGCGCTCGAAGCCGGTCAGCACGCCGATCGCGGTGGAGCCGAGCAGCGTCGCGCGGTGTGCGGGACCGAGACCGGGCAGCTGCCCGGCACGGCGCCGGCACTCCTGCGCCTCGCGCAGGTCCTCGCCGTCACCCGACAGGCCGTGGCGCAGGCTCAGGGCCATCCCCAGGTTGAGCAGCCGCACGCCGAGCACCTCGTGCCCCTCCGGGGTGAGCGCCACGCCCTCCCGCAGCGCCTCGATCGCCTCGTTCAGGTCCGACGGGCGGCCGCTGTGCTCGTGACGGTCGCTCAGCACCAGCCCGAGGTCGCAGAGGGTCACGGGCCGCTCCGGGTGACCCGGAGGCAGCAGCCCCTCGGCCCGCCGCAGTAGCGCGAGGGCCTCGGCCAGGTCCGCGCGGTTGCCGTCGGGGTCGAGCTGGTAGCGGGCGTGCAGGGCCATCGCGGGCGCGAGCAGCCGCGACGCGGCGCGGGGTGTCGGCTCCTCCATGGCGAAGGCCGCCACGGCGGACAGATGCGTGATCGCGGCGTCCAGATCGGCGGGATCGCCGGTCAGGCCGTACCGGGCGCGCAACGCGTTGCCCAGCGCGGCGCGGGAGCCGATGCGCTGCTCCGGCTCCCGCGCCGCGCCGAGGGCCTCGGTGAACACCGCGACCGCCTCGTGCAGATCGTGCGGCCGGCCGGCCCGCTGGTACCGCAGGACGAGGGCGAGGCCCAGGTTGAGGCCGGCCGCGGCCGGACCCTTCGGGTCGCCGGGGGCGGCCCGGCGGAACAGGTCCACCACCTCGTCGCACTCCTCAGGGGTGCCGCCCTCCCGGTGCCGCAGCGCCAGCAGCGTCGCGCCCAGGGTGCTCAGGCAGTGCGCCGGATGCGGACTGCCGGCGGGGAGTTGGGCCAGCACGTCCCGTGCGATGCCGACCGCCTCGTACAGGTCCTCCGGGTCGTGCGCCCGCTGGTGGCGCTCCAGCAGCTGGATGCCCAGGTTGCTCAGCCGTTCCAGCCGGTCGGGGGAGTGGCCGGGCAGGCACTTCACGGTGCGGTGGGCGCGGCGCAGCGCCGCCTCCGGGCCCGTGCTCGCCTCCGGCCGGTCACCGAGGGACCGTGCGTGGACCAGGTCCGCGACCCGGGTGCCGTAGGCGGGATCGTCCTCGGGTGTGGCGAACACGGCGAGGCGGCCCATGCCGACGGCCTGGCCGAGCAGCACCTCACGGCTCGGCACGACGGCACCGACCCAGGCGGCACCCTCGTACAGGCCCAGCTCGTGCCGCGTGGCGTCGCGCGGCGGCTGGTGCTGACGGTCCTCGGCGGCGATCACGGACGCGGCGCACCCCGCCGACCACTCGGCGACCCCGTCGGCGTCCGACGGGTCGGGACGCTCCCCGGGGGCGGTCGAGGCGAAGTGCGCCGCCAACTCCGCCGGCACGAGCCGGGGATCGGCCACCCACACGGGGAAGAGCAGCGTTCCGGCCATGGTGCCGTGGACGCCGCCCTCGGCACCGGCGGTGGCCGCCGCGCGGGCGAAGCACAGCCATCCGGCCACGTGCCGGGCCTCCAGATCGGTCCTCGGGTCCACGGCCCGCAGCAGTGCCCGCAGTTCGGCGTCCGCGTCCGGGCCGAACACCACGTCCGGATCCACCCCCGTCTCCGCGGTGCCCGCTCGCGCCAGGCGGGCGCGGACGGCCCGTAAGTGCCGGTCCCGGTCGTCCCTCACCCTGTCGTCCCCCTGCGCAGTCGGCTCCGGCGGCTTGGCGACTCACTCTCCACTGGGTCCTTCTTAAGGCACACTTGGACCATGACCGTATCGCCCGGCGCTCCCGAACTCGTGCGACGGCAGGCGGCGTTGTGCGCCCTGCTCGGCTCCCGGGAGGAGATGCAGCAGCCCGGCGTGGGGGAGGCGGCCGAGCGTGCGCGGGACCTGCTGCGCGCGGGCGCGGGCGCCGAGGAGCTCGCGGCCTGCTTCGACGCCCTCGACCACGCCCTGCGCCGGGCCGGGTACGCGAGCGGACTGCTCGTCGCCTCCCGAGGGGTCGAGGTGCCCGGCGTGACCACGCACCTCAAGGTGGCCGTGTGCCCCGGTCCTGCGCGCTGCAGCCGTACGGAACGGGCCCGCGACCTGCTGCCCGCCCCGCACTGCGCCGTCCACGACGTGCGCATGACCAAGGCGCGCCTGCGCCCCGACCGGTGACCGCGCCCGGTCCGCCGCTTCCATGAACCCACTCCTCGCCACCCTGGGCGGCAAGCTCACCGAGCGCTGGCTCAACCTGCTGGTGCTGCCCGGCGCCCTCTTCCTCGCCGTCGCGGCCGTCGGCAGCCGCCTCGGGCACCGTCACTGGCACGACGTCGACCGGCTGCGCGGCACGCTGGACGACCTCGCCGCCCGTCCCGCGCTCGACCGGACCGGCACGGCCGCACTGCTGGTGGCTCTCGTCCTGCTCACCGCCGCCGCGGCGGCGCTCGCGGCGCAGTTCCTCGGCGGCGCGATCGAGCGGTACTGGCTGCGGTCCGGCCGCGACCCGCTCTCCCGCGCCCTGACCGCACGACGACGGCGCCGGTGGACCCTTAAGGACGCCAGGCTCGAGGAGGCGGTGGCCCGGACCGTCCCGGCCGGCGGGAGAGCGGACGGTGCGCTGACGGTCCCGGCGGCCGAGTGGGCACGTATCCAGGACCTCACCGAGGCCCGCGACCGCGTCGCGCCGCGCCCGCCGGTGCGGCCCTGCTGGTACGGCGACCGGATGCAGGCGGTGGCGGACCGCGTCGAGGACGCCTACGGTGCCGACCTCGCGGCGTTGTGGCCCCGGCTGTGGCTGATCCTCCCCGAACCCGCCGTACGGCAGATCCAGTCGTCCCGCGACTCCTTCGGCGCCGCGGGACGGCTCGCCGCCTGGGCGGTCGGCTACGCCCTGGTCGCCTGCTGGTGGTGGCCGGCCGCGCCGGTCGCCGTCGTCTGCGCGGCCGTGTCCCGGGCACGGGCCCGGGCGGCGCTGGAGGCGCTGGCGGAACTCGTCGAGGCCGCCGTCGACGTCCACGGCAGGGAACTGGCCGCGCGGGTCGGCCTGCTGGCGCCGGAGTCGGCCGGAGTGCTGACCGCCGGCGCGGGCGACCGGATGTCGGAGCTGTTCCGCAAGGCCGGCTGACACCGTGGCGGGTACGGCCCCGGCCGCCGGGTCAGCCCAGACCGAGGACGCCCATGGTGTGCTCGGCCATGCGGCGCTCGCCCAGCGCGTTGGGGTGGACGGGGACCAGGTTCTGACCGAACAGGAGCGGTTCGATCCACCGGGTGCCGGGGGCCTTGCAGGCGTCGTGCCCCTCGGAGGCCCGGGCGAAGTCCACGTAGGTCGCACCGGTCTCCTCGGCGGCCCGCTGGACGACCGCGTTGAGGTGCGTCTGGATGCTCCGCAGGTAGGGCACGTCACCGGAGGCGATCGGCAGCTTCAGGAAGCAGGACGGGTCGGCGGTGGCCGGCACGATCCACGGGTAACCCAGGGCCGCCACACGCGCGTTGGGCGCCTTCGCGCGGACGCTGCGCAGGGCCTCCTTGAGGGCGGGATAGGTGTTCGCCTCGATCTGGTCGTCGAAGGTCGTGCCGTGCTTGTCCTTGCAGGGGCTGCCCTTGCCGCCGCTGAGCAGGCCCGCGGTGCCGCACGCCGTCACCGCGTTGATGAACGTGCCGTTGTCGTTGCCGCCGATGGTCAGCGTCACCAGGTCCGTGTCCGCGCCGAGCGCGTCCACCTGAGGGGCGACCCCCGGGTACTGGGACTGCGTGAAGTGCTTCGTCTCGGCGGCGCCGCAGGTGACGTCGTCGAGCCGGGCACCCGTCCGGGAGGCGATGACGTGCGGGTAGTTCGCCGTGGAGCGCAGGCACAGCAGGTTCGTCGGGTCCACGGGCAGTACGCCGGAGCCGGCGCTGTAGCTGTCGCCGAGGGCGACGTAGTCGAGGGACGGCGCGGTGTCGGCGGCGGCGGTGGTGACGCTGAGGGCAAGCGCGCCGACCGCGGCTACTGTCGCGGTCATGACACGGCGCACGGCATGCTTCGGCATGTGCTCTCTCTTCTCGGGAGGGGGGGGCACGGGTGAGCGGGCGCGGTCGCGCCCGCGCAGGCGTGCTGATCGGTGAGAGTGCGGCGGCTCGAGCGAGGGACGGGCGACGGCCGTGCCGCGAGCGGGACGCGCACGCCGACGACCGCGGAGTACCGAACGCGAGTTACCAATCGGTTCTACCGTTAAGTAATGTGCCCGCGGCCTCGACACCGCGTCAACGTTGTCGACTGAACTTCTTGCAGCGGGCGCTCCGGTGCCCGTCGCCGTGCCCCTCCGCCCAGCCCCCCCGCACCCGGAGCCGACCCCGTGATGCCGACCGAGTACGACCTGACCGACGCCGTGCACCGCGCGGCCCGCGCCGCCTTCACCGACCTGTTCCGGGAGAACCCCGGCCACCGGTTCTACTACTGCACCCTCGTCACCCCCGGCGAGGCGTACGGACCGGCGCTGTCCGCCTGGTCCGAGCAGGCCCTCGCCGAACAGGCGGCCCGTCACGACTGCCCGCCCCTCGACCTCAAGTGGTCCTACGCCGACTCCCCGTTCTGCTGCTGGGGCGAACGGCACCTCGAGCCGGTGCGCGACCTCTTCGCGGACCGCGGCGAGCTCGCCGACCTGCCCGACGGCGAGGACGAGGCGGAGTTCGACCTGCGGCTGCGTGCGATGGAGACGGCCGTGGCACGCCTGGACGCGGAGGGGCTCTTCGGCACGGGCACCGCCCGCCACGGCGTCGTCGTCGCCGTCGAGGTCGTCCCGCCGGACACGGGCAACGACGAGAGGACGCTGCGGCTCAACCCGCCCGAGGCCCTCACCGAATGGCTGGAGGAGGCCGCCGTCCTCGACGACGCCTGACGGCACCCGGGGAGCGCCCCGGCTGTTCTAAAGTGGCCTCCGCCAGTGCAGACGACTGCGGATCAGTGAGGTAGCCACCAACCATGCCGACCGAAACGTTTGAGTTCCAGGTAGAGGCGCGTCAGCTCCTTCAGCTGATGATCCATTCGGTCTACTCGAACAAGGACGTCTTCCTGCGCGAGCTCGTCTCCAACGCCTCCGACGCGCTGGACAAGCTGCGCCTGGCCGCCCTGCGGGACGACACGCTCGACGCCGATGTGACCGACCTGCACATCGACCTCGACATCGACAGCGGGGCCCGCACCCTCACCGTGCGGGACAACGGCATCGGAATGTCCTACGACGAGGTCACACGGCTCATCGGCACCATCGCCAACTCGGGCACGGCCGCGTTCCTGAAGGAACTGCGCGAGGACGGCGACGGGGGCGACGGGCTCATCGGGCAGTTCGGCGTCGGCTTCTACTCGGGTTTCATGGTGGCCGACGAGGTCACCCTGGTGACCCGGCGCGCCGGCGAGTCCCAGGGCACGCGCTGGTCGTCGCGCGGCGAGGGCACGTACACCCTGGAAACGGTCGACGAGGCACCGCAGGGCACCTCCGTCACCCTCCACCTCAAGCCGGCGGACACCGAGAACCAGCTCCACGACTACACCTCCCCCTGGAAGGTGAAGGAGATCGTCAAGCGGTACTCGGACTTCATCACCTGGCCCATCCGCCTCGTCGGCGGGACCGGGGACGACGGCGAGCCCGAGACCCTCAACTCGATGAAGGCCCTGTGGGCGCGCCCGCGCGACGAGGTGTCCGACGACGAGTACCACGAGCTGTACAAGCACCTCGGCCACGACTGGCGGGAGCCGCTGGAGACGATCCGGCTCCAGGCGGAGGGCACCTTCGAGTACCAGGCCCTGCTCTTCGTCCCGTCCCACGCCCCGCACGACCTGTTCACCCAGGGACACCGGCGCGGCGTGCAGCTCTACGTCAAGCGCGTCTTCATCATGGACGACTGCGAGGAACTCCTCCCGCCCTACCTGCGCTTCGTCAAGGGCGTCGTCGACGCGCAGGACCTCTCGCTCAACGTCTCCCGCGAGATCCTCCAGCAGGACCGGCACATCCGTATGATCCAGCGCCGCCTGACCAAGAAGGTCCTGTCGACGGTCAAGGACATGATGGCGTCCGCCCCGGACCGCTACGCCACGCTGTGGCGGGAGTTCGGCGCCGTCCTCAAGGAGGGGCTCATCACCGACCCCGACAACCGCGACGCGCTCCTCGCCGTCTGCTCGTTCGCGACGACGCACGACGCCGACACGCCGGTCACCCTGAAGCAGTACGTGGAGCGGATGAAGGACGGCCAGGACACCGTCTACTTCATGACGGGCGAGTCCCGGCAGGCCATGGAGGCCTCCCCGCACATGGAGGCCTTCCGGGCCAAGGGGGTCGAGGTCCTGCTGCTCACCGACCCGGTGGACGAGGTCTGGACCGACGCGGTGGGGGAGTACGACGGCAAGCGGCTGCGTTCGGTGACCAAGGGCGAGATCGACCTCGACGGCGACCGGGAGGACGAGGCCGACGCGGAGAAGGACCGGCGGAGCGAGGAGTACGCCGGGCTGCTCGGCTGGATGACGGAGCACCTGGGCGAGGACGTCAAGGAGGTCCGCCTCTCCTCCCGCCTCACGGTCTCCCCGGCCTGTGTCGTCTCCGACGCCGACGACCTCACGCCCGCGCTGGAGAACATGTACCGGGCGATGGGCCAGGAGGTGCCCCGCGCCAAGCGCATCCTCGAACTCAACCCGGACCACGAGCTGGTGAAAGCCCTGAACCGGGCCCACACCGAGCGCGCGGACCGCACGGAGGTCACCGAGACCGCCGAACTCCTCCACGCCCTCGCCGTACTCGCCGAGGGCGGCCGGCCGCAGGACCCGGCCCGGTTCGTCAAGCTCGTGGCGGACCGCCTGGAGCGCACCCTGTAGGCCCGCCCGGGCGGCGGCCGGGCGGGGCACCCCCCGGCCGCCGCCCGCCTGCCGGGGCGCAGCTGAGAAGGTGAGCACATGCGTCTGTACGAAGAACGCCTCGGCGTCCCGAGAGCCGCCTCCTGGCTCGCCGCCCTGCTGAGCGTGATGGCCGCCGTCCTCCTGCTGCCCTTCGGGCCCGTCGCCGCCGTCACCGGGCTGCTGGTCGTGGCGGCCCTCACCGCCCTGGGGCTGCACGCCTACGGTGCCGCCGCCATCGTGGTGACGGACCGGCACCTGACGGCCGGACAGCTCCGCTTCCCGCTGACCGCGCTCGGGCTGGCGGAGATCCTCGACCCCGAGGAGGCGTTCCTGTGGCGCACCCGGCGGGCCGACGTACGCGCGAAGATGCTGCTGCGCAGTCACATCCCGACGGCCCTGCGCATCGAGATCGAGGACCCGGACAGTCCGGCGCCCTACGTGTACCTCTCCACCCGGCAGCCGGCCACCCTCCTCGCCGTGCTGTCCTTCGCCCGCCGCTGACCGCGGCGGCGGGCGCCGGCGCCCCTCCCGGGCGACCCGGCGCGTCAGGGGATCTTCACCCAGTCGAGCGTGCGCTCCACCGCCCTCTTCCAGCCCGCGTAGCCCTCCGCACGCTGCTCGTCGGTCCACCCGGGTTCCCAGCGCCTGTCCTCGTGCCAGTGCGTGCGCAGCTCGTCGGTGTCCCGCCAGAACCCCGTGGCCAGTCCCGCCGCGTAGGCGGCGCCCAGCGCGGTGGTCTCGGCGACGACGGGACGGCTGACCGGTACGCCGAGCACGTCGGACTGGATCTGCATGCACAGGTCGTTGGCGGTGACGCCGCCGTCCACCTTGAGCACGTCGAGATGGACCCCGGAGTCCTGCTCCATGGCCTCCACGACGTCGCGGCTCTGGTAGCAGATGGCCTCCAGCGTGGCCCGGGCCAGGTGTGCGTTGTCGTTGTACCGGGCGAGGCCGACGATGGCCCCGCGGGCGTCGGAGCGCCAGTACGGTGCGAAGAGGCCGGAGAAGGCGGGCACGAAGTACATGCCGCCGTTGTCGTCGACGGTGCGGGCGAGGTCCTCGCTCTCGGCGGCGGTGTTGATGATCTTCATCTGGTCGCGCAGCCACTGCACGGCGGACCCGGTCACCGCGATGGAGCCTTCGAGGGCGTACACGACGGGCTCGTCGCCGAACCGGTAGGCCACCGTGGTGAGCAGACCGTGCTGGGAACGGACCAGTTCCGTGCCGGTGTTGAGCACCAGGAAGTTGCCGGTGCCGTAGGTGTTCTTGGCCTCACCGGGGCGGAAGCACACCTGCCCGACCGTGGCCGCCTGCTGGTCGCCGAGGACCCCGCCGATCGGAAGGGCGGTACGCAGTGGCCGGGTCGTCCGGGTCACCCCGTACGCCTCCGGGTGCGAGGAGGCGTTGATGGCCGGCAGCATCGCCCGGGGGATGTCGAAGAAGCTCAGCAGCTCCTCGTCCCAGTCGAGCGTCTCCAGGTTCATCAGCATGGTGCGGCTGGCGTTGGTCACGTCGGTGGCGTGGATGCCGCCGTCGGGCCCGCCCGTCAGGTTCCACAGCACCCAGGCGTCGGTGTTGCCGAAGAGCGCGTGGCCCCGTTCCGCCGCTTCGCGTACGCCGTCGACGTTCTCCAGGATCCACTGGATCTTGCCGGCGGAGAAGTACGTCGCCGGAGGCAGCCCGGCCTTGCGCCGGATGACGTCGCCCCGGCCCGAGCGTTCCAGGTTCGCCGCGATCGTGTCGGTGCGCGTGTCCTGCCACACGATGGCGTTGTAGTAGGGGCGGCCGTTGCGGGGGTCCCAGACCACCGTGGTCTCACGCTGGTTGGTGATGCCGATCGCCGCCAGGTCGGTGGCCGACAGACCGCCGTAGCGCAGCGCGTTCTGCATCACCGAGTTGGTGCGCTCCCAGATCTCCACCGGGTCGTGCTCCACCCATCCGGAGCGCGGGAGGATCTGGGCGTGCTCCAGCTGGTGCTTGGCCACCTCGTTGCCGCCGTGATCGAAGATCATGAATCGGGTGCTGGTGGTCCCCTGGTCCACCGCGCCGATGAAGTCCGCCATGATTCGCTGCCTCTCCAGCCGGTGTGGTCAGTCCGCGGGTGTCGGGACGCGTCCCGGGGGCTCGGGCTCGGCGGTCGGCAGGAAGCGGCCGACGAACACCTTGTACAGAGCCGCGCCCAGCAGGCCGCCGACCAGCGGGCCGACGATCGGCACCCAGAAGTAGAAGTTCCCGTACTGATCCCGCCAGGCTCCGCCGTACCCCGTGATGAAGCTGGCCAGCCGGGGGCCGAAGTCGCGGGCCGGGTTGATGGCGTACCCCGCGTCGGCACCCCACGCCATGCCGATCGCGACCACGACCAGACCGATGATGAACGGGGCCAGGTTCGCTCCCGGCGGATTGTTCATCAGGTCGGTGAGGGCCATGATCAGCAACAGCAGGATGGCGGTGCCGATGACCTGGTCGCGGAACGCGCCCCACTCGTGGACCGGCAGCGCCGGATTGCCGTTGGCGGGCAGGGTGGAGAAGACGATCTGCGTCTTGGTCGTGTGTCCGGGGTCGGCCGCGGCCAGTGCCTCGCTGTAGTTCCAGCGGACCAGGAGGGCGGCCACGAACGCGCCGGCCGTCTGGGCCAGCACGTAGGGAACCACTTTGCTCCACTGGAAGCCCCGGAACGCGGCGAGGGCCAGGGTCACCGCCGGGTTGAGGTGGGCGCCGCTGAGCCGTGCCGCCACGTAGACGCCCAGCGTGACGCCGAGGCCCCACGCCCAGGCGATGCTGTCGTGGTCACCGAGGCCGCCCGGCGGGTCCGTGAGTGCGCCGGCCGCGACGACCTGGGCCACCACGCCGCAGCCGAAGAGGATGAGGATCATCGTGCCGGCGAATTCGGCCGACAGTTCGCCGATCAATGCGGTCCGTTTGCTCCGCTCAGCCATGACAGCTCGCCTTCCGCCGGCTGGGCCGGCCGTCGATCACCCGAGCGACGTCAGTCACGCTAGGACCGATCAACGGCGAGCGCATGTCAGGCGCCACCGCGTCGGAGGCCGCGGACGGCGAACTCCCCCTCGTCCGTGCCGCTCAACGGGGCGGACGGGGCGGGGCGGACGGGTGACAGGGGCTCACGCGCGCTGCTCCGTACGTGTGACGGACTATTCGGTGACCGGAGGGCAACCTTGTGAGCGGGTCGTGAGTCTTCAGATCGATCACACCGTGATCGGACTCACGAGGAGACCATCATCAGCGCCATACGCAAGACCCTGACCGCCACCGCCGTCGTCGGTGCCGTTCTCGCGGGCTCCGCCGCCTGCGGCACGGTGGAGCAGCTCTCCGCCGGCAAGAAGCTCGATCAGGCCTTCGAGAAGCTCGGCAACAAGAAGACCCTCTCCTTCGAGCTCGACCTGGACACCGACGTCGCGTCGCTGAAGGCGCTGGACGCCGCCTCCGAGCCCGCGCCCGACGAGGCGATCCCGGACGAGGCCGCCGAGCTGATCAGCGACGCGAAGATCACGGTCACCGTGCAGTCGAAGAAGCCGCTCGCCGAGTCGGGTGAGAAGGACATCGTCGGCATGGCCATGAAGATCGGCCACCCGGACGGCGACCTCGCCGAGTACCGCGTGATCGGCGACTACACCTACGTCCGTGCCGACGTCGACACCATCGGCAGGATGATGGGCAGCCCCATGCCGGCCGCCGAGGACCTGCCCCCGGAGGCCGGGGCCATGGGAGACGTCCTCGAGGGCAAGTGGGTGAAGTTCAACACCAAGGAGATGCAGGAGGCCGCCCTGGAGGGCGAGGAGGAGCAGGGCGCCCCCGCTCCCGAGCCGACCCTGGACGCCAAGACGCAGCGGAAGCTCGTCAAGGCCCTGCGCGGGGTCATCGCCCGCGAGGTGGACTTCAAGACGGCCGACGGGAAGAACGGCACCGAGCACGTCACCGCCACGGCGCCGTTCCGCACGCTGATCACCGAGCTGTTCGACGAGCTCCGGCCGCTGGCGAAGGACCTGCCTCCGGGCATGGACCTGCCGACGGACAAGGACCTGAAGGACGCCCCCGACACCGACGTGACGGCGGACTTCACGCTCAAGAACGGTGAGCTCACCGAGGTGGACCTGGACCTCGCCGGGCTGGCCGAGAACGCCAAGGTCAAGAAGCTGGGACTGACGCTCCGGATGAGCGACGGCACCAAGCCCACCGCCCCGGCCGGTGCCACCGAGCTGAACCTGCCGGAACTCATGGAGGGCTTCTTCGGCGGCCCGGGGACGGACGACAAGGAGTTCGCCGAGAGCGGCCTCGCCGACCCGGACTTCCCGGAGGACGAGTTCTGACCCGAGACCGCCCCGGCAAAGGCGCCGTGCGCCCCGCCGGGGCGGGCCGGACGCCGGTCAGCGGGTCGTGGTGACCCGGTGCTCCTTCAGGGCCGCGCAGTTGGAGCCGGTCACCTGCACGGACACACCGCCGATGCTGCCGCCCCAGTCGACGCAGTGGCCCTTGCCGTAGGCGTAGACCGGGCCCGCGTACGAGGTGTACGCCCCGAAGTCCCAGTCACTGTGGCCGGTGTCGGGGACGTACAAGGACGCGGACATGTCAACGGCCGTGCCCGCCGTCTTGCGGATGGTCACGACGCAGTTCATGCCGTTGGAGGCGTTGTAGGTCAGGTAGAGGGTCCCCCTGGAGCCGATGGGCGCGGAGTTGACGGTCTTGTAGGCGCTGCCGCAGACGGTCTGCGGGGTGACGCTCGCCGCGGCGGAGGCGGGCGCGGCCAGGGCGGTGGTGCCGCCGACCGACACCGCCACCAGTGCGGCCGCGGCGAGCTTCGAGCGGGTTGAGATCATTTTTCCCCCTTGTACGGTCTTGGACCAGGTTGGTGTTCCTGCCTGGTGTGACCCGTCACGTACAGGAATGGTTGTGTCACTGTCGGCGGGAATTTCCGGAAACCGGCGCACAGGGGCGCGCACTGACACCCCGTCGGGCTACCGGCGGGCGCCGCAGGCGCCTTGACGACGCGGGCGCCGTGAGCCGGTCGAACGCGCACCCCACCACGAGAGGCGAGGGGCCGTCACCCGGCGCGCCCGTGGGGAAATCGCACGCCCCATCGACGTGCGGCCGGTATCGCTGCTAAACCTGCACCACCCGCACCACCTGCACCCACCGTTCAAGGAGGAGCATGTGAGAGCCCGTAGCGCGGCCACCCGGACCGCCTCGGCCCTTGCCGCCGCCCTGGCGCTGACCGCCGGACTGGCCGGCCCCGCCGTCGCGGCGCACGGCACGGAGGCCCAACCGGCCACCGCACCACGGTCCCTGACGGGATCGGTGGCCACCGCGACCGACCCCGTCACCCACCAGGAGAACGACCGCGTCCCCGAGGGCTCGGTCTGGACCCAGCACTACTTCCCGTCCTCGGACGGCTCCGGCACCCAGCTGCACGCCGACGTCCTGCTGCCCGAGCGGACGGCCGGGCGGAAGAACGCGAAGGTGCCGGTCATCCTGTCCGTCGGCCCCTACTTCTCGCACTCCGGGCAGACCGGCCCGGAGGGCTGGTCCCGCACCGGCCCCTCGTCCCGCTTCCAGGACTTCATCGAGGGCACCGACCTGTTCGCCCGGGGATACGCCTTCGTCATGGTGGACCTGCGCGGCTTCGGCGGCTCGACCGGTTGCCTCGACTGGGGCGGGCCCGGCGAGCAGGCCGACGTCCGGGCCGCGGTCGACTGGGCCGCCGAGCAGCCGTGGTCCACCGGCGCCGTGGGCATGTACGGCAAGTCGTACGACGCCGTCACGGGCCTCATCGGCAACAACCTGGACCAGCGGGCCCTCAAGGCCGTCGTCGCCCAGGAACCGCTGTGGGACATGTACCAGTACATCTACTCCAACGGCGTGCCCCGCCCGAACGTGACCGGCACCGCCGGGGCGTACAACTCCATCGCCACCATGCCCCCGATGGCGGACGACGACCCGCGCTACCAGGCCAACGCCCGGTACGAGGAGACCCATCCGGAGTGCCTGACGGAGAACTCGGCCGGCTACCGGATATCCGACCAGCGGGACCCGTACTGGACCTCCCGCGACCTGGCGAGGACGGCCAGGGGGAGCGACACCCCGCTCTTCGTGACCCAGGGCTTCATCGAGAACAACACCAAGCCCGAGGAGATGGAGGAGTACCTCCGCAACCACAAGGGCCCCGAGCGCGGCTGGCTCGGCCAGTGGGACCACGTGCGCGGAGGCGACCGCGTCGGTGACGGTCGCCTGGCGATGGGCCGCGAGGGCTGGTACGAGGAGACCTTGTCCTTCTACGACCAGTACCTCAAGGGCGTCCGGCCGTCCGTCCGTTACCCGGCCTACGCGGTCGAGGACTCCACCGGCGCCTGGCGCGCCCAGCGCACCTGGCCCGTGACGGAGCGGACGGTCACCCTGCCGCTCGGCGGCGGCTCCTACGTGGACGACGGCGGCGCCTCCGCCCGAGCCGCGCTGACCGCCTCCGGCGGGCCGGCCCCGCAGCCGCCCGCGCAGCCGTCCGGCACCTGGGACATGGAGAACGCGCCCGCGACCGAGCAGGCCGCCCCGCGGGGGCTGACCAGGGAACTGGCGAAGCGCCAGCAGGCCGGCGCGGTCTCCTCCAGCTTCCTCGTGTGGTCGGCACCGCTGAGGAAGGCCGTGCGTGTCACCGGCACCCCGCAGGTGTCGCTGACCGCGAAGGGCGAGGGCAACGTGATGCTCAAGCTGTACGACGTCGCCCCGGACGGCACCGCCGTCATGTTCGACGAACAGGTCTCCCTGGTGGACTCGGGCCGGTTGACCGTCGATCTCAAGGCGACCGACTGGACGCTGGCATCGGGGCACGTCCTGGCGGTGGAGATCGGTTCGATCCGGACGGGTTCGTGGCGTGACACACCGTCGGGCGAGACCATCCAGGTCAAGGGCGCGAAGCTCAGGCTGGCCCTGGACAACCCGGCCGACGACGTGCCCACCGCCGGGGACCGCTCACCGTTCCTGGACACGTATCTCCGCCAGTACACGGTGAACCTGCCGGCCGGACCGGCGACGTTCACGGTGGTCCCGGGCGACCGCCTCTGACCCCTGGCCGGCCCCGGCGGCAGGACGGCCGGGGCCGGCCCTCGCCCCGGGGCCGGCCAGGAAGCCCCCGGCGGACCGCGCCGGGGGCGGGCCGGGTCAGCTCCGGTCGGCGGGCCGCTCACCCGGGGGATAGCCCGTCGGCAGGTCCGCCGGCGTGCCGTACACCCGCATCTCCGCGGCCGCGGCGAACGGCTGCCCGTTGAGCGCGTCCAGGGCCGTGAACCGTACGTGCGTGGCCCGGACCCGGTCGAAGGAGACGCGCTGCATCTGCGGCACGTCCTTCAGCGTGCCCTTGGCCACCGTCCTCCACTGCGTGCCGTCCTCCGACACGGCGACCTCGTAGCCGCCGACGCGGCCGTTCTGACCGCCGCTCTGCCGGTTCAGGTAGCCGAAGCCGTCCACGTCCGCCGCGCCGCCGAGTCGCAGCGTCACCCAGTGCGGGTAGGGCGCGGGGGCGTTGGTGTAGTCGGTGTGCCAGATGGTGCCCGGGTCACCGTCGAGGACGTTGGACACGGGGCCCTCCCCGGCACCGGAGGAGCCGTTCTCCGAGTCGGCGGTGGCGGTCATCGAGCCGGGGGAGAGCAACGGCTCGGTGGTCACCGCGGCCCGGGCGTCCGCCGTGACGGTCTTGGTGGCCCCGGCATGGGCGTAGGTGGCGCTCGCCTGCCAGGAGGCGGTGGTGCCGGCCGCGCCGGCGGGCGGGGTCAGGAGCCAGGTGGTGCGCACGGCGGCGCCCGGCTTCACGGTCCCGAAGAGGTTGCCGTCCTCCTTGTCGACCTCGGCCTTCCAGCCCTCGGGCAGCCCCCGCAGCGCCATGCCGACGTTCACGACGTCGGTGGACTCGTTGTTGGTGAAGGTGGTGACGAACTGCCCCGGCACGCCGGGGCTCAGCTCGGCACCGGCCGGCACGCCCACGTCCGCGCAGGCGGCCCCGGCACCGGCCTCGCCCAGATCGGTCACGGTGAAGTCGTCGACGACCAGGTCCGTGCCGCCGGCACCGCCGAGCTTGCGCAGCCCGACCCAGGAGTCCCCGCAGCCCGCGACGAACTCGCGGGAGTACGCCGCCGTGTCCAGGGCGGGCTCCAGCACGTCGCGGGTGATGTCCCGGGAGGACGTCCGCCCGTCCGCGACCCGGTCCGCGCCGGTGACCCAGGCCCACTGGCCCTCGATGTTGGTCTGGTACGCGAACGAGACCCGGTACCTGTGGCCCTCCTCGAACGGCACCGTGGCCGGAGTCGTGCGGTACACCAGCCCGGTGTTCTCCGCGTGGGACTTCAGCGAGTGCCGCCCGGCGAGGACGTCGTCGACCGCCTTGCCCTTCAACGTGCCGCTGTCGTAGGGGGGGTAGGTGTTCTTCCACGTCTTCTGGCTGTACGGCGCGTGCAGGTCGCTGATGCTCGTGCGGGCGTCGGTGACGCCGCCGGCGTCGCCCTTCACGAACGGACCCCAGCCGGGCTGGTTGCCCTCGAAGTCGTCGTGGGCGACCACGGTGCCGTCCTCGGCGCGGGGGAGCGGCGCGGTGGTGTCCGCCATCACGCGTACGTCGTCCAGTACGACCGCCGCCCCGCCGGCGCCGGCGCCGAGTTCCACGGTGACCTTGCCGCCACGCGGTGCCGTGAACGCGACGGCGGCCCGCTGGGAGTAGGTGTCGCGCTTCTCGTCGGCCGCCGTCCAGTTGCGTGCCGGGGTGATGTCGAAGGTGTTCACCGCCTCGTCGGCGGCGCCGTGTACCCGGAGGGTGGTGTCGCGTCGTTCGCCGGGCCCGATCTCGACGTCGGCGCTGAGCGTGTACCGCTTGCCCGGGACCAGGCCGGAGACTCGCTGGGAGACGGCGGAGGCGCCGCTGCCGAGGCGGGCGACGTTGTCGCCGTTGCCGGCCCGGGCGACCTCGGCGCCGCCGCTCGGGTTCCAGGCGTCCAGGTCGCCGCCGTTGAAGCCGGGGTCGGTCAGTCCGGTGAACTCGCCGTAGTCCGCGACCCGGTGGGGCGCCTTGCCGCCGTTCGGCACGAGCACGTAGGGCCGGTTCTTCTCGCCGGTCAGCGTCACCTTCCCGCCCGTGGCCTTCACCCGGGCCTTCTCCACCCGGCCCTGGTCGGTGAGTGCGTACAGGGTGAAGTTCCTGTTCCCGGCGAACTGGCCGGTCAGGTCGAAGGTGTGGGTGCCGCCGGAGGCGCTGAAGAAGTACATCTTGTCGGCGTCGCCCGGCGAGGACGTGCCGTTGCCGTTCCGGGGTTCGCCCCACGGCAGCAGGTAGGTGTCGCCGTCGAGCACGACCGAGTCGCCCATGGAGATCCGGCGCCGGCCGTCCACGGCCTCGACGCGCACGCCGTCGGAGAGCGTCGCCGACCTGCCGCGGTCCCAGTCCATCACCTGGTAGTGCTGGAGGAACTTGGTGGGCAGGTTGTCGGTCCAGATGTTGCGGTAGAAGGCGTTCCAGTCGCCGTGACCGGTCCAGCCCTCGAACTCGACGACGCTGGCGCCGCCGAGCAGCGGGTCGACGTTCCACACGTCACGGTCGGAGTTGGCGATGAACCGGACGATGTCGGAGTTGATGCCCTTGTTGGTGGCGCCGCCGTAGTTCTTGTCGGCCGCCCAGTGGGACCACAGCGACGAGCCCTCGAACTTGTACGACCACTCGGTGGCGACCTCGAAGCCCATCCTGCGCAAGCCGGCGGCCAGTCCGTCGGCCAGCCAGCCGCTGGAGTAGTAGGCGTCGATGTAGACCGTCCGGATCTGCGGGGCCTCCTTGCGCAGTTGCGCGAAGCGGTCCAGGACGGCGCCGGTGCCGAGGTCCTTGCGCTGGTCGATGTGGTAGGCCTGGTTGAGCCAGTCCCACCCGTTCGGCTGCCCGGCGACCAGCTCCTCGCTGAAGTTCTTCGCCTGCGCGTACGCCTCGGTGGCGTTGACGTGCACGGCGAAGTCCGCGTTGTAGCCGGCGCCGGTCCCGGTGAGCCGGTTGAGGTCCTTCAGGCCGCCCGCGCGTACGTTCTCGTTGCCGCCGTAGTCGGGGTGCGCCGAGTCGTGGCCCTCGCTCGCGTAGCCCTTCTCCAGCACCCACTGCCCGAGGTTGTCGGTGGCCATGGAGACGCGCTTGGTGTTGTCCAGCGTCTTCAGGAACGGATTGGTGGCCTGGCTCGCGAAGTTGAAGGGGATGCGCTGCACCACCCGCTCGGGCACCCGGTCCGCGCCCAGCGGGCGCCGCATGTGCTCCCGGTGGGCGATGGCGCCGTCCTGCCAGTCGACCGTGCCGTCGCCGTTGGCGTCGGCTGCCAGGACCACGGTCGCCCGGGGCAGCTCGTAGGTGCCGACCCGGGAGTCGGTCGCGCCCTGCGGGTGGTGGGTGTAGGTGCCGACGGACAGCTCCGCCCGGCGCCCGCCGTCGCCGGTGTCGACGATGCGCGACTGCAGGCGGGTGTTCCAGTTGGTGTTGTCGTTCTGCGGCGAGTCCTCCGTCGCGTTGGTGACGATGCCCGCGGACAGCTGGGCGTTGCCGACGAACGCGTACGGGGTGCCGACGGGCTCCTTGTCCGGGGCGGTGTCGGAGGTGATCGGGACGAAGCGGTCGGCGGTCGTCGTCGAATCCGTGGAGATCTTCGTCCGGGCGAGGTTGGCGCCCGGGGCGGAGGAGCCGACGGAGACGAGGGACTGACCGGGGATCGCGAGGGTCCGCACGGTCGACGCGGCCGCCCCGGAGATCTTCTCCACGGCGAAGACGACCGTGTGGTCCTCGGTCACGGTGATGGCCGAGGTGATGATGAGGCCCGGGAGGTCCGCGAACGTGGAGGTGTAGGTGGCCCTGCTCCCGTCCGCCTTCATGGTGGTCGTCGCCCGGTGCGGGGTGCCGTTGACGGTGAAGGTGTCGAGGACGGAGGCCTGTCCGCCGAGGGTGCGTGTGCCCAGCCGGTAGGCGATGACCTGCGGGAACTCCTCGGCGACCGTGACGGTCAGCCCGCCCCGGCTCAACTGGACCGGCGTGGCCGCCGACGCGGGGGCGGGCAGGGCTTGGGGCGGCGCCGCCCCGGCGGGCACGGCCGCGGCCGACAGCATGCCCACGCACAGGCTCAGGGCCGCGGCCACGGCGCCGGGCCGCGGGCCGCGTCTGCGCCCGGGCGGGCGGGGCGACGGGGACGTCATGTTTTCCACCTGGTACTTCCTCCTCGGATTCGGATGAGGGACGGGAGACGGCGGGGGAGGGTCAGAAGGTCTCGACGTACTCCTCGGGGGGACCCAGTTCGGGCCCCTCCCGCAGCTCGATCCGGTCGCCCAGCCGCTCGAGCTCCAGCAGGGTGACGGTGTTCTCGCCGGGCACGAGCAGGGGTGCGGGCACGTAGAGCGTGCGCTGCGGGCCGACCTCCCAGTAACGGCCGAGCAGGGTGCCGTTGACCCACACGAAGCCCTTGGCGAAGCCGGGGAACGCGGCGAAGGCGTCGGCGGGCTCGGGGACCGTGAACCGTGCCGTGGCGAATCCCGCGCGACCGTCCGGTCCGGCGGCCGACGCGGCGCGCGCCACGTCCTCGGGCGTCCACGTGTCGAGCGGCAGCCGGTGCATGGCCCAGCCGTGCACGAGCCGCCGGCCGACCGAGACACCGCCGAGGATGCCCTTGTGCCCGCCGAGCAGCGGACCGTAGTTCACGCGCCCCTGGTTCTCCACCAGCAGCTCCAGCAACGCCCGTTCACCGCGGCCGGTGATGTCGAGCGACGCCGTCTCGCGGTCGAGGACACCGAGCGGTGCGCCGTCCAGGAAGACCTGGGCCCGGTCGTGGAGCCCGGAGACCGTGAGGGTGTGACGGCCGCCGGGCAGCAGCGGCTCGGCGCGGTAGAGGACGAGACCGGACGCCTGCTCCAGCTCCTCGAAGCTCAGCGGATGCGGGGAGGCCACCGGCTCGGACGCGGCGCGCAGCGAATCGAGCAGACCGGCCCCGGCGTGGACGGGGACCGTGCGGGGGGCCAGCAGCGTCGGCTCGGGCGGCAGCGGGCGGGCCGGCGCCCCCGTGGCGGCGAGCAGCCGCTCGCGGAAGGCGTGGAACTTCGGGGTCGTCGCGCCGTGTTCGGCGATCGGCGCGTCGGAGTCGTAGCTGGTCACCGTCGGCTGGACAGCGCCGCCGTCGTGGTTGGCACCGGCCCACAGGCCGAAGTTGGTGCCGCCGTGCGCCATGTAGAGGCTGACCGAGCCGTCCGCGTCCAGGATGTCGTCGAGCGTCCGGGTCGCGCTCTCCACGGACCGGACGTGGTGCTTCTCGCCCCAGTGGTCGAACCAGCCGTTCCAGAACTCGGCGCACACGAACGGCTCGTCGCGGCGGCGCGCACGCAGCAGCTCGGCCGCCTCGCGGGCGTGGGAGCCGAACGTCGCCGCCGCCAGGTGCCCCGGCAGGCCGCCGCCGTCCTGCATCAGCTCGGTGGGGCCGTCCGCCGTGTAGAGCAGCTCCGTGACGCCCCGTTCCACGAGGGCGTCCCGCACCCAGCGGACGTAGCCCCGGTCGTCGCCGTAACTGCCGTACTCGTTCTCGATCTGGACGGCGACCACCGGCCCGCCCCGACCCGCCTGCAACGCGGCGAGGCGCGGGATCAACTCGTCGAACCAGCGCGCGACCTCCGCGAGGTAGGGCGGGTGGGAGGAGCGCAGCCGCATGCCGGGGCGGCCGGTCAGCCAGACCGGCAGTCCGCCGTTGTCCCACTCGGCGCAGATGTACGGGCCCGGCCGCACGATCACGTCCAGGCCGGTCTCCCGGGCCGTCCGGACGAACCGCTCGACGTCGTGTCCACCGGTGAAGCGGTACTGCCCCGGCCGTGGCTCGTGGAAGTTCCACGGGACATAGGTGTCGACGGTGTTGAGCCCCATGGCCGCGACCCGCTCCAGCCGGTCCGCCCACTGGCCGGGGTGGACGCGGAAGTAGTGCAGTGACCCGGCCAGCACCCGGTGCGGGCGCCCGGCCCGCAGAAGCGTCCCCCGCGGATGGGTCAGGACGGGCCCCGGCGCGGACGAGGAATCCCCGGACGGCGTACCGCACGCCCGGCCGTCCGCCGTCCGGCCCCCCGCGGGACCCGATGTTATCGATGACACGCTGCTCTCCCTCTCGGCCGTGGCGGGCATGCTGGCGGGAACTATGGCAGACGTTGTTATCGATGCCAATAGTGCTGGTGTGCATAGACTGTGCCCGACAGCGGTACCTGCGACGACGCGGCCGAAGCCGCGGTTCTTGTGGAGAAGCGGACGATGGCAGCGGAAACACCGGAAGCCGGTGGGGCACTCACACGGGGACGTGCGGCGGGCGAAGGCACCGCACGCCAGCCCGGCATGACCGACGTGGCCCGGCTCGCCGGCGTGTCCGCGCAGACGGTGTCCCGGACGCTGGCCGGCCATCCCAACGTCAAGGCGAAGACCCGCGCCAAGGTGCTCGCCGCCGTCGAGCAGCTCGGTTACCGCAAGAACAACGCGGCACGCGTGCTGTCCTCGGGGCGCAGCCGGACGATCGGCGTCGTGACCCTCCAGACGAACTTCTACTCGCGCACCAACCTGACCTTCGGCATCGAGACGGCGGCACGGAAGGCCGGCTACACGGTCAGCACCGCGACCACCGCGTCGCTGGACACGGCCGCGATCGAGGACGCCCTGTCCCGCCTGGCGGAACAGGGCGTCGAGGGGGTCATCCTGTCCGTTCCGCTGGTTCACGTCAGTCCGCGGATCGAGCAGCTCACCGGCGCGGTGCCGACCGTCACCGTCGACGGGTCGCGGACCCCGGCGACGGAGGTCGTCGCCGTCGACCAGACCCTCGCGGCCCGGCTGGCGACCCGGCACCTGATCGAGCTCGGGCACCGCAGCGTGTGGCACGTCGCCGGGCCGAAGGAGTGGCTCGACGCCGCGAGCCGCTGCGCCGGCTGGGGCGACACCCTGGAGGCCGCGGGCCTGACCGCGCCACCCGTGCTGGAGGGCGACTGGACACCCGAGTCCGGTTACCGCAACGGGCTGATCCTGGGCAAGATCCCCGACGCCACCGCCGTGTTCGTGGCGAGCGACGAGATGGCCTTCGGCGTGATCCGCGCCCTGCACGAGCTCGGCAGACGGGTGCCCGAGGACATCTCCGTCGTCGGCGTGGACGACATCGCGCTGGCCGAGTACTGCTCACCCTCGCTGACCACGGTCGCCCAGCCGTTCACGGAGATGGGCGCGCTGGCGGTCGCCCACCTGCTGCGGCACATCGCGGACCCGGACGCCGCGCCCGAGCCGGCGTCCGTCGAGCCGGCGCTGGTCGTGCGTGCCAGCACGGCACCGCCGCCCACACTCCGCGCGGACCGGCCCCCGGCCTCCTAGCGAGTCAGGGGCGGCGCACGGCACGGCGGCCGGCCCGGCCGGTTCCACCGGTCACCGGCCCCCGTCGGCTCCCAGGCCGTCGAGGGGCACGTCCAGACGACCGGCCACGGTGGTGAGGGCCGCTCCCAGCGGGAGGGCGACCCGGGTGAGGGCGTGCCGGTCGCCCCGGGTCGGGTCCCGGTTGACGATGAGTACCGGCTTCCCGTCCTGGGCCGCCTGGCGGACGAAACGGAGCCCGGACATCACCGTCAGCGAGGAGCCCAGGACCAGCAGCGAGGCCGCCTCGCGGACCAGCCGCCGGCAGTGCTCGACGCGCTGCGGCGGGACCGTCTCGCCGAAGAAGACGACGTCCGGTTTGAGGATTCCGCCGCACGCCGCGCAGGGCACCACGCGGAAGTCCCCGACCTGCTCGTCGGTGAGGTCGGCGTCACCGTCCGGGTTGATGCCGGCGGCCACCGGTGCGAAGCCCGCGTTGGCCGCCTCCAGCCGCCGGGCGAGCTCGTGGCGCGGGCTGAGGGTCCCGCAGGAGAGGCAGACGACCCGGTCCAGGCTGCCGTGGAGCTCCACGACGGCCTCGCTGCCGGCGGCCTGGTGCAGACCGTCGACGTTCTGCGTGATCACCCCGGAGAGCAGCCGGTGCCGCCCGAACGCGGCCACGGCCCGGTGCCCGGCGTTCGGCAGCGCACGGCCGAACGTACGCCAGCCGAGGTGGCTGCGCGCCCAGTACCGGCGCCGGGCCCGGGCGGACCCGGTGAAGTCCTGGTAGGTCATCGGGGTGTGCCGGCTCAGGCTCCCCCCTTCGCCCCGGTAGTCGGGGATGCCCGACTCCGTGGAGATGCCCGCCCCGCTGAGCACCAGCACGCCGCCGGCGCTCAGCGCGTCGACGACCGGCTCCGGGTCCACGGTGCCCGGCGGCAGGTCCTCGGTGGGGGTCCAGCTCAGAGTGGGGCGCATACGCATGCCGCCAGGGTACGGAACGGCCCGCCCGGTCGCCCCGGCCCGACCGCTGCGGGCGTCCACCGGGCCGGAGCCGCGGTTCCCCCTGGTCGCGCCGGTAGGCTGCGGCGGTGCGTACGGTTGAGCTTCTGTTGGACGAGGCGGCGGAGCTGGCGGTCCGGGACGCCTGGCGGCGGCTCGCGGAGGCCGGGCTGCCGAGTCAGGCACGCCACCGGTCGCCGACCAACAGGCCGCACCTCACCCTGGCCGCCTGCCCGGAACTGACCGCCCCGATCCGCTGGGAGCTCGCCGAGGTGGCCGCGGCCCTGCCGCTGCCGGTGCGGTTCACCGGCGTCGTCCGCTTCGAGCGGCCCACCTCGGTACTCGCCTGGGCCCTGGACCTCGACTCCACGCTGGCCCGCCTGCACCGCCAAGTGTGGGAGGCGGTGGCCTCGGACAGTCCGTCCGGGGCCCTCAGCCCGTTCCACGAACCCGGGCGCTGGAGCCCGCACGTCACCCTCGGCCGTACCCGGCGGGCAGGCGCGTTCGCCGGCCGGCGGATCCCCGAACTGCTGCCGGCGCCGCCGCTGACGGTCCGGCTCGTCACCCTGCGCAGCTACGACACCGAGACCGGCACGCTGGAGGTGCTGGGACCCCGCCCCTGAGAGGCCCCGGCCGCCGGGCCGGCCTCGGGGGAACCGGACACGCACCACCAGCCGTCGTTCAGGCCCGGCTGCAGCCGCCGTCGGCGAAGTAGTTCGGCGCCGGTGACGAACGACGAGGCGTCGCACCAGCCGGCCGGGGATCCGCATCCCCCACGGCCGCACCAGCGCCAGCCCCAGCGTGATGCCGGCCGCAGCCATACCGATCGTGACGGTGTTGAGCACCAGCCACCCGCCCAGGCCGAACCCCCGCCCGACCGGCAACAGCCCCAGTAACGAACCGACCACCCACGACACCTTGATCACCAGATACGGCACTAGGGCCGCCGCCGCCCCGTACGCCGCCGCACGCCCGATCCGGTCCCAGCGCTCCACCACGTCTCCCTCCGCCGGCGGTCCCCATGCTCCGGCGTCCGTGCGTCCCTCCGCATCA
This sequence comes from Streptomyces sp. 63XJN7_1_ISO-PGPR-S23-121, assembly GCF_056173025.1. Classification (NCBI taxonomy): domain Bacteria; kingdom Bacillati; phylum Actinomycetota; class Actinomycetes; order Kitasatosporales; family Streptomycetaceae; genus Streptomyces; species Streptomyces sp. 63XJN7_1_ISO-PGPR-S23-121. The sequence continues at coordinate 3,531,814 of NZ_CM149653.1, forward strand.
TCCGCCGGGCGCACCCGGCTCCCCCGCTGGTCCGAATCGCCCTCCACACTGCGGACCACCTCACACGGGGATGCTCACGCACCATCCCCCTGGTCACTCGTTGCGCCCCGCGGGGGCACTCTCCTGAGCGGGAGTCCTGTCCGTCGGGTGATCCGGACCCCCGGCCGGGGCGGCGGCACGCAGCGCCGCTTCGACCCGGCGGTTGCTGGTCATGGATGCCGTGACGGCCGTCATCGCCAGGAGGAGGCCCGCGGCGGCGTAGAGCGGGGTGCGGATGTCGTAGGTGGTGGCCAGCCAGCCGCCGAGGAAGGCCCCGACGGGGGCGGCGCACATAGCCAGCATGCGGGAGGTGGAGGCGACCCGGCCCATGAGGTGCGCCGGGACGATCGCCTGCCGGAGGGACGGCCCGAGCACCATCGTGGCGCCCATGCCGGCCCCGCAGACGGCGAGCGCCGGCCCGGCCGCGTACGGGTTCGGAGCAGCGGCCAGGCCCAGGATGGCAAGACCCTCGACGGTGGCTGTGCAGGTCAGTGCGGTGCCGGTGCCGAGTCGTCGGCCGAGGTAGGAAGCGATGCCCGCGCCGAGCAGGCCGCCGGTGGCCTCCGCAGTGAGGAGCAGGCCGAAGCCGTAGGTGTCGATGCCGAGACGGTCGTGCGCGAAGAGGGCGAGGACGGTCTCCACGGCGAGGAAGGCGACGTTCCCGACCGCCGGGCGGAGCGCCAGCCCGAGCAGCACCCGGTCCCGGAAGACGTACGAGGCCCCGGCCCGCGCCTGCCGCAGCAGGGACTCGCGCACCTCCGGCACGGGCCGGGACAGGGCGGGCAGCGTACGTACGAGCAGTGCGGAGAGCATGAACGACACCGCGTCGGCGAGCAGCGGGAACGTCCGCCCGAGCGCGAGCAGCGCACTGCCCGCGGGCGGCCCCGCGAAGCCGGACATGGCGGTCTGGGCGCCGCGCAAGCGGGAGTTGGCGCGCTCCAGGAGTTCGGGGTCGCGGTCGAGCAGATCCGGCAGATAGGCCGTGGCGGCCGTGTCGAAGAAGAGCCCGCCGAGACCGAGCAGGAAGGCGACGGCCGCGAGCAGTGGGATGCTCAGCACATCGAACACGGCCGCCGCCGCGGGTATCCCGAGCAGGACCGCACGTGCCGTGTCCGCCACCCACATCGTGCGCCGCCGGTCCCAGCGGTCCACCAGCGCACCGCCGAGCACCCCGAAGAGTAACCACGGCAGCGTCCCCATGGCCGTGACGACGGCGAGCGCCATCGGATCCCGCGTCAACGTCAGCGCGAGCAGCGGCAGCGCGGCATGCGTCACCCCGTCACCCAGCGAGGAGACCGTCTGCGCGGCCCACAGCCGTCCGAACCCGGTCGGCAGCTTCCTGGTCCCCTCGGTCACTTGGAGCCTCCGTCCGCCTGCTCGCGCGGCGCCGGCCGGAACAGCGCGAAGGCGAGGGACACGTCCGGCAGCGACGGGTCCGACAGCTCCCGGTACTCGTCCGCCAGGGCCTGCAGCCGCGCCGCCAGCTGCGCGAACTGCTCCTCGGTGAGCCGCAGATGCGCCATCCGTACGTGCCGCTCGTCCACCGGCGACGCCTCCAGGTCCGCCACCGCATGACGCATCAGCACATCCGGCCCGCCCTCGCCCGGATCCGGCAGCGCGATCGACCGGGCGGCCATCGCGTAGTACCGCTCGGTGACACCCCGCACCTTCCGTGTCCGTACGACCTTCACCAGGCCGGCCCGCTCCAGGAGCCGTACGTGATAGCTGGAACTCCCCTTCGCCAGGCCCACCCGCTCGGCGATCTGCGTGATCGTCGCGGGCTCGAAACGGAGTACGGCCATGATCCGGTGGCGCGTGAGATTGGAGACGGCGCGCAGCTGCTCGTCAGTGGTGACGTGAAACGTCTCGGGAAGGTCGCTGGTAGGCATGCGAGCAATGGTCAACGACTCTTGACCATTGCGCAAGGGGATTGGCGAACGGGGGCGCCCGGGGGGTGTGTCTCAACTGCGTTCCTGGGCCGCTGGGTTCTCGGTAGCCGGGACTAGGACCAGCGTCCGATGGCACACGGTCACTTGATCTCTAAGCTCGCTGCCATCCATGGCCCCGGACGCGGCCGCCGGCTCACGCCGGGCCCGCCCCGATCAGGAGGTACGACGATGCCGGCTGACGGTACGGCTCACATCCGCATGGCTCGGCCCTCACGCGACCTCCGAGCAGCGGAACACTTCTGGGTGTCGGGCCTCGGCCTCGACGTCCTGTACCGGCATGCGGCGGACGGCACCCCCGGAGAGAGCTCACTGCTCATGGTCGGCTGGCCCGATGCCGGCTGGCACCTGGAACTCGTTCACGATCCCGCGGCTCCCGTGGAGCCGCGGCCGACCCCCGAAGACCTCCTGGTCGTCTACCTGGGCGAACCGGTGCCCGACTCCCTGGTGGGGCGGCTCGAGCGGCACGGCGGGCAGAGAGTGCCGGCTCACAATCCGTACTGGGACACCTGGGGTGTGACTCTCCGGGACCCCGACGGCTATCTGCTGGTGCTGTCCACCCGCGCCTGGTCCAACTCGTAGGCCGCGTCTGCCGCCCCGGGCGTCGATCCGCCCGGCGGCTCCGAGCGGCCCGCAGGCCCGGGCCGCGTGGGAGCGAGCCGGGCCTGCGGACGTGTGAGGAGCAGTCGGACGTAGTACGGGTGCATGAAGTGCGTCTGGCCGTACACGAAGCTGTTCGGTGCGGACTCCCAGCCCAGGAGGGCGCCGTTGTACATGGCGTCGGGCTTGGCCGTCCAGGTCCACAGGCGGACGATGCCGGTGGACGAGTCGCCGTACATGGCGCCGAGGTCGTCACGCCCGTCGCCGTTGTAGTCGCCGGTCACCAGCTGCAACGACGAGACGTCGAGGCTGCCGCTCAGGGTGAGCTTCGGCGCGGGACCGAAGGCGGTGCCCGTGGAGAGAAGGGTCCGGACCGTGTCCGTGCCGACGGTGTGGTCGTACCAGAACATCAGGTCGTCGCGGCGGTCGCCGTCGAAGTCGCCGGTGCGCGGGTGGGCGCGGTTCCAGTCGTACGTGGTGGCCGCCGGGCCCGTCCACCAGGTCGCCGGGGTGGTGAAGACACCGGCCGGTGTGGTGGGGAAGACGTACGTCCTGATGCTGTTGTCGCCCTGGCCGTAGAGCAGGCCCACCTCGTCGCGGCCGTCGCCGTTGAAGTCGCCGGTCACGAACTTGGAGCGGGAGGCCAGCCAAGTGCCCTTGGGGCCCGACCACTCGGACGGGATCAGCCGTACGACACCACCGCTGCCGTTCGACGTCAGCGTCCACAGCTTGGTGACGCCCGTGGTCCTGTCCACGTTCCAGATCGCCACATCGTCGTAGCCGTCGCCGTTGAAGTCGCCGGCCAGCGGGGTCATGTAGCGAACGAGAACGCGGGACGCCCTCAGCACCGCACTGTACGTGAAGATCGACGAGTTCGGCGGCAGTCGCAGGGTGCAGGGGCACTCGCGCGGGTCCGGGGCTCGCCCGCGCGTCGGTCCCACGCGTTGAAGAGCACCCCGCCCAACGTGGAGATGCCGTAGAAGCCTCTCACGATCGTGGCTGTTGCGCCGCTTCCTGAGCTGCGAGCTCTTCCGCGGTGCCCAGGAAGGCAGGGCCGCACCCCGCCGGAAGACGCCGGACCACCATGGCGACGGCCTCCTGAGCGGTTGCCGCGGGGCCGACCGTCTCGCTGCGCCGAGGTCCGGAAACCCAGTAGGTGCCCCCGGCGGCGGGCTGGATGTAGGGGATGTCCCAGGTCCACCTCCATTCGGTGCACCGGCTGAAGTGGAGCTTCTCCCATCCCGGTCCAGGGGAAGAGTTGCCGCAGGCGCGGCTCGGCGCAGGCCGCTTCCAGCAGTTCCACCCGCACGCGCCCGTCGTCTCGTACCGCCTGCCATCCTGCTTCGACGACCGCGTCGCGCGTTGCATCCGTATTCACATCACCAGCGTGCATGACGGACGCGGCATGGCCACCCGGAATGACGAACAGCCCGACGCGTGAGAGGCTTCGGCGTCCCCTCTCACGTCCCAGCGCGACGGAACTCAGAGGATGGGGCCGGCTCGGGCGACGGCTGCCACTCCCGCCTGAGCAGTCCGTAGATCCACGAGTCGGATACGTCGTCGTTGACGACGCAGTCCTCCCGCAACGTCCCCTCACGCACGAAGCCGAGCTTCTCCAGCACGCGGGCAGAGGCCACATTGCGTGTATCGGCCTCGGCTTGGACGCGGTTCAGGTCCAGCGTGTCGAACGCCCACCCCAGCAGAGCGCGCGCGGCCTCGGTCGCGTAACCCTGGCCCCACGTCGCGTCGTCGTAGCAGTAGCCGAGCGACGCGCTGCGGAAGTCCGGATTCCAACCGCTCAGGGTGCACCAGCCGATGAACGCCCCGTCGGAGACACGATCCACGGCCAACCGTGCCCCTGTGCCCTCCTGTTCCATCCGCCGGCAGGCAGCGATGAACTCCTCGGCGCGCGAACGGTCGGTCCACGGTGGTGAGTCCCAGTAACGAAGGACGTGGGCGCTGCTCTGCAGTGCGAAGAGGTCGTTCGCATCCGTGTCCTCGAAGGCACGCAGTCGAAGACGAGCGGTGTGCAACGAGGGTATGGGCAGCGACGCCCTCATGTTCACTCCCTGGTCGGCGGCCGACCCATCGTCATCCGCATGCGGGTCACTCGCAATGGGTTTTCTCGGCGGTCGGCAGACGGGTTCGCGACGAGGCGCAGCCTGCGCGGCACGACCCGCAGGGTACGGCCCGCTTCCTCAGCCAGGCCGTCCATGCCTTCGGGCGGTGTCAGCCGCCGCTGGTGAGCCAGGCCTCCGGGTCCGTGTACTGGCCGTCCAGAAGGACCTCGTAGTGGAGATGCGGGCCGGTGGACAGCCCCGTCGAGCCGACGAGCCCGACAGGGGAGCCGCTGCTCACGCTCTGGCCGGCGCTGACCTGGAGGACGGACAGATGGCTGTAGGTGGTCTCCAGCCGCTTCCCCTGGATCGTGCCGTGGTCGATCACGACGCGGTAGCCGTAGGCCGAGGTCATGGCGGCGAACTCGACCCGTCCCTCCCGCGACGCGGACACCTGGGCCCCTTCCGGCGCGCCGAAGTCGATGCCGGTGTGGAGCTTGGTGACCTTGGTCAGCGGGTGGACGCGTGAACCGAACGGCGAGGTGACGGTGAGCGTGGTGACGGGCGGCCTCAGCAGCGCGCCGGAGACCTGGGCGCCGTCCTGTTCGGGATTCTGCGAGACCAGGGCGTCGTAACGCGGCAGCCGCTTCTTGACTCCGAGCACGAACGCGCGGGCCGGGACGGGGACCTTGCCGGCCTTTCTGACCTCGTCCACGCCGGCCGTGTACGCGGCGAGCGTGAGGTCGGCGACGTCGCCGCTGACGGCGCCCTCCGTGCGGAGGGCGGTCACCTTCTCCGCCAGGGAGCAGTCCTGCCGCCCCAGCGCCATGATGGCGTCCACCGCATCGCGGGGCGAAGAGTTGCCGTTGCCGTCGTCGTCCCGGCCCCAGGCCTTCCAGCCGGTGTCCGTAAAACGTGCGATGCCCTGCTCGGAGAGGCTCGCACTGTCGTCCTGCCACCCGGAGAGCTGATCGACGTGCGCGGCGAGGAGTGCGGGCGTGACGCCCGCGCAGTCCGCGGTCGCCCTGCGCAGCCAGGGCACGTAGGAGCCGTCCACATTGCTGATGTCCGAGCGGCCCGGCTCCGAGTCCGGTGCCAGGACCGTGCCGAGGTTGCCGCTCAGGGCGAGGAAGGCGACGACCCCGGTGGACGTCACCAGTGCGGGCAGGACGATCAGAGTGAAAGGACCCGGGCCCCGCCGACGGCGTGCGGGCGCGCGGACTTCCCGTTCCTCGGCGGGTGACGCGTCCTCCACCGGGCCGAGCGCGGAATCGGCGGCGGCCGAATCCGTCGTGGTGGGGTAAGCCGGGTCTTCCCCGTCCTCGGTCACGTGCTGGGCCGGCTTCATGAAGGTGCCACGGCGGGACGTGATGCAGGCGGGGTGTATCGGCTCACGGGCACACGCTAAGGGGGGCGCTGACGAGGTGTCACCGACTATAGGGGCATGGTCAACTGCCCGATGAGGCGCAGCCGATGCCCCGCGCGACAGTGCGGGCGGCGGGCGCACGGGTGCGGGCGGGCGGCATCGTCGGCGTGGGCGGAGCCGTGGGGCGTGAGGGCGGCCCCGATCGAGGGGCCGCCCTCAGGGGCGCCGACAGCCGGGTTCCCGCGACCACTGGCGGTAGGCCGGGAGTGATGGTGTCGCCGGACCGGCGGGAAGGGATCAGGGGCGGAGACGCTGGTGGTCTCGCCACGAGGTGCGGCCGGCTTCGGCGTCGACCAGTTCGGAGGCCTGGTGGGCGGGGGCGGACTCCGGGAAGTACGCGCTGTCCTTGGGGCGGTTCCGGTCCGTCGTCGAGCGGGGGCGTGGGGCCGGCTCAAGGTGGGGGATGTGCTTGGAGCAGTGGACGTAGGCTTCCTCGACGGTGAGGTGCACCCACAGGTGCGGCTGGCGACCGGGCGCGGTCTCGGTCGGCAGTTGCGGGTACCACGCGCGGATCTCGTGGTCCGCGTACAGCCGGACCGTGCCGTTCACGTGCAGCCCTATGTGGTCGTGGGTGAAGTCCATGAAGAGCATGCCGAGCTGGGGGTTCTCGGTCATGTTGCCCGCACTGGCCAGAACGCCGTTGCCCCGGTATTCGGGGTACATCAGCGAGAGGTCGTCGGGGGAGACGCAGAAGCCCTGCGGCCCGGCGCGGAAGCTGGCGTCGCAGGCTCCCCGGGAGTCCGCGGTCGACAGGAACACCATGCTCTGCCGGGCTATGAACTCCCTCATCGCGGGGGTCAGGTAGGGGTGCACCTGACGGTCGTAGAAGGCGGCCGCCCGGTCGGCGGTGCCGAGCTGCTGCTGCAGCAGTCGTTCTCCGGAGGAGCCTGGCATGTCGTGGCCGTTCACAGGTCGGTCTCCTCGTCGGACGGAGGCGGCCCCAACGGGGCGGTCAGCACGGGGGTGTCCCAAGGGTCGTAGTGGATGTGTCGAGGCGAGACACCGTGGCGCCGCAGGGCCTGCACGGCCTCGCCCAGCATTTGCGGCGGGCCGCACAGGTACGCCTCATGCCGGTACCAGGGGCCGAACTCCGCCAGCACCTCGGGCAGCGTGCCCTCCAGGCCCGCGATGCGCTCGTGGGAGACCGCTGCCCGGACGCGGAGCCAGTGGTAGCGCTGGGACATGCGCAGCATGTCATCGAGTCCGTACAGTTCGTCCGCCGTTCTGGCGCCGATGAACAGACTGACTTCACGTGAGTTGCCGATGCCGTCCCGGGCCGCTTCCTCGATCAGTGCGCGAATCGGGGCGAGGCCGGTGCCGCCGGCCACGAAGAGCAGGTCTCGCTGGCGGGTCGGGCGCAGGACCATGGCGCCTTCCGGCGGTCCGAGCCGGACGGGATCTCCCGGACGGGCGTGGTGGACGAGCGCGTTGCTGACCTGTCCTCCGCGTACGGCACGTATGTGGAACGTCAGCTCGTGACTGGGTCGTGGGGCGTGCGCGGGGGAGTACTGGCGCCACAGTCTCGGTGCCCACGGCGTTTCGACGCTCACGTACTGGCCAGCCACGAACGGGTACGGCTGGTGCGGCTGGACGGTGATCTCGGCGATTCCATGTCCGCGGTGCACGTGCCCGACGATGTGCGCGTCCCACACGGCCGGACGGTCGAGGGCGTCCTCCTCCGCGGCCCGGACCATCACGTCCGCGGCCGCGGTGTAGGCGCGCTGCCATGCCGTCGCCAGCGCCGGGTTCCAGGCCGGGCCCGCGAAGTCGGAGAGGGCCTGCAGCAGGCATTCACCGACGGCAGGGTAGTGGGCGCTCTGCGTGCCGAACTTGCGGTGGCCGCGTCCCAGGCGGGAGCAGAACGCTACGAGGTTGTCGGTGTCGTCGACCAGTTCCACGATGCGCAGCAGTGCGCGCACCAGACGTTCCCGCTGGACATCGAGTTCCGCCGGAAACATGTCCCTGACCTGCGGGTAACGCGCGAACAGGATGCTGTAGAAGTGCGCGGCCAGCTCGGAGACATGAGGGGTGAAACCGGTCAGGCTGGCCCGTATCAGCGCGACGTCCTCGGCACTCACAGGGGGCGGGGCGGCTGCGATGTGACCGGGCGCCGCCGGGAAGACCGGGCGGGCCGTGCCGGGCCCGCTCCAGCCGTCCGCCGGCGCGCTCGGTCTGTCGGGGTGAGAGGTCAGGTGCATGGACTCGAACCTGCCCGTCACCGTCCACCCCAGACCTGTTCCGTCGCCGAAGCTGCACGCACCCGAAGACCAGTCGCTTCCTGCGAGGTTCGAACCCCTCCGCCTCCCTCGCTCGCTGCTCGTCCCCGCGCGGCGAAGCCGTGCGCGGCGAATTCCTGCATGTCGAACAGAAGGCCCGGGGCGTGCGAGTCGCAGCGCTCTCTTCGGGCGCTCCCCGGTGCCGGGCGAGGTCTGCCCGAAGCGACCCGGGCCGGTGACGTAACCCTGAGGGCGGGGGCCAGGACGAAACGCGGGATCGCCGGGCGCTCTTGCACCGGTACGGCGTGACGGCTTTCGGTATCGAGCACGCCACCATGCGGCATGGGTTCGAGACGGGTGACGCCAGTGCGCCGGGGAGCGCTGTGCATGGAACTCACGTACCTTCTTCTCTCCACGTCGGCACCCTCGGCCCAAGCGGTGCGACGTCGTGGGACATTGGACCAAAACCGCCGAGAGTCACGCGCATGTGTGCAGATGCGTACGCTGACAGCCCGGCTGCCTGGGACGGGCAACCGTCAGGCGCCCGTCACCTTAGCGTCCGAAGACGGCGTCGAACGATCCAGGAGGGTTCGGCGGGAACCATCCATGGGGGTTACCGGACGGTAGGTCAACATCCGTCCGCTGTACAGGCAGGGGGTACCGCGCACGCCCACTCCGCACGTCGTCGTGCCATCCGGGCTCCGGCACCCTGGATCCGGGTGACCCGACGGAGCATCTCGGCCGACTTGCGCATCGTTTGTCCTGACCGGGTTGCTGCGTCACGTATGGGAAGAGGATCCGCAAATGGATCCGGCATCACCGGACCCACTCGACCTCGCAGAGACTCCGAACCGGTGTCACCGCAAGGGTGATCAGCTCGGCGGCGGTGGGAGTCGACATGATTTCGGCGAGACGCGGAGTCGACGCCAGGGTGTAGACAGGTCTCCTCATGGAGGTCCCGGGCAACAGCGCGCGTGCGCTGCCGCGGAGGCCATGAGGCCGATTCAAGCAGTGCCCGACGGTGTTGGTTCGGTGCCGGATTCCCCCGGAGCTTCCCGGTGAAGGGGAAGCAGAGCCGCCGTCCAGGCATGTCAGCGAGACGAGGACGAAGGCCTGACCACCCTGGGGCGGTTGGACGGGGAGGACGGCGAGCACCGTCCAGTTGCCCTTCGTGAGGGACAGCGCCTGGGCATCCACATCGGGGCCCGGTTGCCAGCCGTGCTCGGAACGGGCCCGCGCGAAAGCCGCCTTGAGTGCGGCGTTCACAGTCTCCGGCGCGTGCCGTCCCGAGAGCCGTTCGTAGCACCTGCCCAGGGAGTTCGATGGCTCCCTCTCCACCTCGATCCCCTCCGCCGCCAGTACCGACCTGATCTCCGACACCGCCGTGTCCGCGGGCAGAGCCGGGCCGGAGAAGCGCGGGGCAAGTGGGCCGAGATCCGCAGGGGCACAGGCTGCCGCGGTCATCAGCGTCGCCGTGACGATGCACGCCAGGGCCGAGCGTCTCAGTCGCTGTCGAACGATGATGTCCGTCCTCTCTCAGTCCTCGACGGCTGACCATACTGCCGTCCTGGAGATGCCGACGGACCACCAGCCATGGCAGCGGCCGCCCAACCGGTCCGGAGTGGAGCCGTGTGCCACCTGCACGCCCCCGCCCGCACTCCGAGGGCCACACACGACCCCGCCAACCGCCTTCAGCTGACTTCCACGCGCCCCACATCCGACGGACCACTATCGGGCCTGACCGCGCGGGCGTGGCGTCAAAGCGACCGGCCCGGTCGGTGACCGTGCTGGTGGCAGCCCTCAACGAGGGGCTGTGACCAGCAGGTTCGCAGTCGGTCTCAGTCTGTCGGTGACGGCACGGTGCAGGCGTCGGCGATGGCCCGCGTATCCCAGTAGAACGGGCGGACTTCGGTGATCTGCCCGTCCTTCACCGTGATCGCCTGCAGGATCGGGAAGCTGAGTTCGCGGCCGGTCGCACGAGCGCGCGCCCGCACCTGCGTGAGCACGACCGCAGTCTCACCGGTGGCAAGGTACTCCTGCTCCACCATCTCGAAGGACTCCCACACCTGTCCCATCCTGAGGAAGAACTGCGTCAGGCCGTTGTGCCCACGCCAAGTGCCCCCGTAGGGCAGAGCATCTGCTTGATACAGCTCGACGTCCGGTGCGAAGAAGGGGGCGAGCAGGTCGAACGAAGCTGCGCCAGGGCCTCCGGCCGCCAAGTACTCCGCCTCAGCCGCGTACATGCCGGTGAGGACTCGCACTGAGTCCGTAGTGGATGACATCGTCATGCCGCCAGCGTGATCACCACAGGCCGATCCCGCTGGCGGCAATCAGACCTCGTTGTGCGGCGCGGTCCGCACTTCCGCAACACGCGCCGGATTCTGCTTCTTCGGTCAGCGTGGGGTCTGGACGAGGATGCCGGCGAGAGGGAGTGCGGCCGGGTAGGCGAGGGCGAGCTTGTCGGTCCCGGTACTGCGCAGGTCCAACTCCCAGGACAGTGAAGGAACAGTGCGTTTCGCCTGCAGAAGTAGTTCGTGCATACTGCATACTTTCGCAGGCGGGGTACGGCGTTCCGGCTGGGCCGCACTGACCAGGGGACATGCAGATATGTACACCGGTACACCGGTCACCGGCGGCTTCGGCGCGCTTGTGCACCGTCTACGGACGGAGGCCGGGCTGAGCCAGGAGCAGCTGGCACATGCTGCGGGGGTGAGCGTGCGGGCGCTGTCGGACATGGAGCGCGGACACACCCGGGGGCCGCAGCGTCGCACCGTGCAGGCATTGGCTGCCGCCCTCGGCCTGGACGAGGCCGGCGCCCGGGAGCTGGAACACACCGCGAGCTTGGGCCGCCCCCGAAGGGCCCGCATGACGCGTTCACCAGCACCTACGGTCGTACCGGATGCTGTTGAGCAGACCGCTGCGCCCGATCTGCTGCCGCGCGCACCGCGTGGCTTCTACGGACGGGCGGCGGAACTCGGCGCCCTGTCCCAGGCCGCCGACGGCGAGGCGCCCGTCTGTCTGGTTGTCGGGCCCGCCGGGGTCGGGAAGACAGTCCTTGTGCTGCATTGGGCCCACCACAACCGTGCCGGGTTTTCCGGCGGGCGGCTCTACGCCGACCTGCGTGGTTTCGGCGACACGGGCGAGCCCGCGCTCATCGAGGTGCTGCGCGAGTTCCTGCTGGCGCTCGGTGTGCCACTCGGCCGGATACCGGAGTCGGCGAATGGCGCAGCCGCGCTGTTCCGGTTGCTCGCCGCCGACCGCCGGCTCCTCGTAGTGCTCGACAACGCGCGAAACTCCGAGCAGGTCAGACCGCTCCTTCCAGGCGGCCGCCGCTGCGTGACTGTTGTCACCAGCAGGCACCGGCTGCCGGGGCTGATCGTCACTGACGCTGCTCGCTCCGTCGCGGTGGATGTGCTGGGACCGCAGGACGGCACCATGCTCCTCGCCGCGGTACTCGGCACGGAACGGGTGAACGCGGAGCCGGTGGCCGCGCGACGGCTGGCCGAGCTCTGCGACGGACTGCCCCTTGCGCTGCGGGTGGTAGCTGCCCGGATGACGCAACGACCCGGCTTGTCCCTGGAGGCGATGGCTGCCGAGCTGTCCGACGAGACGCGCAGGCTGAGCCTGCTGGATGTGGAGGACACCGGCGTGCAGGCGGCGCTGCGCGTGACGCTGCAACAGCTTCCGCAGGACGTCTCCCGTCAGTTCGCCCATCTCGGCCGCCACCCCGGTACACACGTCGACCGGTATGCGGCGGCAGCCCTGTCGGACACGAATCCGCCAACCGCCGAAGCCGCCCTGGAGAGGCTGGCCGTCGCGCACCTCGTCACGGAGACGGCACCCGGCCGATGGACCATGCACGATCTCGTGCGGCTCTACGCACGGAGCCTGGATGTCGCGCCCGAAGCGCTCAAACGCGTGCTCGACCACTACATCACCACGGGCCTCGCGGCCGTGGCGGCGGCCGAGCCCGGCAACGAGGAGTGCTTCCCGCTGCCGGCGGACTACCTGCCGCCCGTTGCCGTCCGGGAGTTCGCTGATCGTTCCGCCGCCGTGCCCTGGTACGCGGCAGAGAGGGATGACCTCGTGCTCGCGGTCGCCGCGGCGCACGCTGCCGGACTGCACGGCAGGACCTGGCGGCTTGTGCTGACGCTGTGGCCGCTGATCGTGTGGCGTGTACGGGACGGCTGGGTCTCGCTCCTGGAGACCGGGCTCGCGGCAGCGCGGGCCGACGCCGATCAGCACGGTGAGTCACGAGTGCTGAACGTGCTCGGCTGGGTGCTGATCGAGGAAGGGCGCATCGAGGAGGCGCTGACTCACCTGAGGACAGCCTCTGCGCTCGCCTCCCGGACAGCCGACCCGGTGGCCGAGGCGAACTCCCTGATCGTTCTGGCCATGGCGCAAGCGGCACTCGGCGGCCTGGACGAGGCCGCGCAGGGGTGTCAGCGGGCGGTGGAGCTGGCCCGCAAGGCTGACGATCGGACCATCGCAAGACTGGCCCAGCAGCACCTGGCCCGTCATCGGGCCGACGCCGGGAAATGGCGCGAGGCCCTGGACACGGCGACTGAGGCACTGGCCTGCGATGATCGGTCCGGCACGGCCGACATCCCCCGGATACTGCTACTCCTGGTGAGAGGAGAGGCGCTGCTGGGCCTCGGGTACAAAGCCGAAGGCATCGAGCAACTCGATTCCGCAGCCCGGGAAGCGGAATCCTCCGGCTACGAGGACGGCGCGGTACGGGCGCTCGGCGTCCTGCTGAGGGTCTCCGCGGACGCGGAACTCCAGGCACGATACGACGCGGCAGTCAAGCGGCTCACGACGCGGACGTGAAGTCGAGCAGTCGGCCCCCGCCGCGCGAGGACCATCGAAAGACCTAGGGGCCCTGACCAAGGGGATGGGACGGTACGGCCGGGCGCGGGCGGTCAGCCGTTGAGCGGGAGGTCGTAGCGGGTCCACGGAGACCAGTTGCCGTCGTGGTCACGGTTGCGGCCCCAGTACTCCCCGGTCTCGTCGTAATAGAACACCCTGAAGGTCCAGGGGTCGCTGGTGTCGTAGTCGTAGGCGCGCGCCGTGCTCCAGGCCCTTCCGCCCATGGACATCCATCCCGACCAGTCCCCGTCGGAGTCGGTCCAGCGGGTCCACACCGCACGGTCGGTGCCGACGATGAACTCCTGCTTCGTACCGTTGGGGAGCTTGTAGCTGCTCACGCCGTACTCGCAGATGTAGACGCCGCCTCCGCGCGAGCAGTTGCTCGCCTCGGCCGGCGTGGCCACCACGGCGACACTCGCGACCGCAGCGGCCGCGATCACGGTCGCCTTGAACCTATGGATCGGCATGACTCTCTCCTTCTGCCGTTGAACGGTGCATCAACCGCTTCAAGCAAGGGCGCGGCATCGCGACAGACCGCAACCATCCACCTGCGGTGCGGCAGGCACAGTCGATCACGGTGGGCGGGTTCCGTCCCAGGCAGTTCCACCTGAAGAAGTACGGCTGGCGTTCTTCTGCTGGGCTTCGAATCTGCCGGCGCCTGCACGCTGCCCTGCTGGCAGAGCTGCGCCGTGCACGTCAGGAAGGGGTGCCCGCGGCGGGTGCGGGTGCGGGGGTGGGCGGTCAGGCGTCGGGGTCGACGTCGGGGTGCGTGAACCGCACGGGCTTGCCCAGCGACCGGGCGTAGGCGATTTCGGCTCGGGTGCTGTCTCCGATGTAGTCGCCGACTACGAGCACCTCATCAGCGAGCCGGATCTTCGCTCGGTGCAGATCGTCGAGCCGAACCTTCAGCGCCTCGGCCTCGACAGGATCGGACCAGAGTTCGTGCGGCGACTTCATGTCGCAACCCGGTTTGACGACAACCTTTCCGGCTTCGGTCTCCCGGACATCGGCCTCGGCCATCTCGGTCATGAAGCGGGTGGAACCGCAAATCACGACGATACGCGGGAGGCCCAGCCGCTTCTTCGCGTCGGCGAGTCTCTCCTCGGGGGTGAGCGGTTGCGGGTATGACACTGGGTTCCTCCTGGTGGTGTACTCCAAGGGATGCCTGCGGAGACGAGAACGAGGGCGTCCGAGATCGTCTTATGGCGGACGACGTGGACACCCCTAAAATGATCAGTTAGCGGGACAGCCCCGACTCGCCCGCACGCAGGCCGGCCTGGAAGCGGGAGTTGGCCTCGAGCTTGGCCATCAGCTCGGCCACGCGCCGCCGGTAGGTGCGCAGCGAGACGCCGAGCCGCTGGGCCGCCGATTCGTCGGTGAGTCCCGAACCGAGGGCGTTGAGGATCAGGCGGCCGTCGGCATCGAGATGGGGGATGTCGCTGCGCAGGTAAGTGTCGAGATCGAGGGCGCTGTCCCAGATGGCTCGGAACAGGGAGTGGACGCCGTCGACAAGGATCGGTGACGTCGTCACGGTGTACTCGCGGCCGGTAGAGGTCTCGCGGCCGGCGAGGATCATCACTCGCCGGTCGATGAGGATGGTCTCGTGCGGAAGCTGGGAGCCGCTGATCCGTACGAGAGCGCCCTTGCTCTGCACGAGCCGCAAGTGCGCGCGGTCCTCCTCATGGGCGAGCGCGACCGGGCTGAGCAGCTTACGAGAGGCGAAGTCCGAGGAATCCGCAGTACGCATCCGGTTTCGGATCGCGGCTCTGGCCTCCGGCTGCGACCAGGTCTTCAGATCCCGGGCGGCGCAGAGGAACTCGCTCTGCGCGGAGGCGAAAAGGTGACCGGCACGCGCGATCAACTCTGCGTCTCCTTGGACTGAAAACACCTGTTCGTTCCGCATACCGTCAGTCTGGCAGCAAGCTGCCACGAGCTCGCCGGATATCGTGGCGGCGGACACCATGAGCCGCGTGACGATCAATACCTTCTCCCTCGGCGAAGACCTGACCATCAATCGGCTCGGCTTCGGCGCGATGCGCCTCGCGATGGGCACCTTCGACGGCCCGGCGCGAGCTCCGCAGGGCGGCATCGCGGTGCTCCGGCGCGCTGTGGAACTCGGCGTGAATCACATCGACACGGCCGGCTTCTACGGCCGGGGAGCGGTGCGAGCCAACGAGCTGATCCGTACGGCATTGAGCCCCTACCGTGACGACCTGGTGATCGCGACAAAGGTGGGGCCGCTGGTCGGACCAGATGGTGTGCCGAGCGAGCAGGCGACGCCTGCTCAGCTGCGCGGCCTGGTCGAAGCGGACCTGCGCTCTCTCGGCCTGGACCGGCTCGACCTGGTCTATCTGCGCGTCGGCGGAATGAGCGGGCCGGGCGGTGAGTCGATCGCGGAACGGTTCGCGGTGTTGGCCGAGCTCCGCGCGCAGGGGCTGATCCGGCACCTGGGCGTCAGTAACGTCGACGCCGCCCAGTTCGCCGAGGCCCGGGCTATCGCGCCCGTCGCGGCGGTGCAAAACCGGCGCACCAGTGAAATGGGGCTGCTCGCGGAGTGCGAGGAGGCGAGCATCGCGTACGTGCCGTACTTCCCACTCGGCGGAGGCCTGCTCGACGCCGAACAGTTCGGCAAGGTCGCAGCACGCCTGGGCGCGACCACCGCGCAGGCTGCGATCGCCTCGCTTCTGGCGACCTCACCGTCGACGCTGGCGATTCCGGGCACCGGTTCTCTTGCTCACCTGGAGGAGAACCTCGCGGCGAGCGATCTCAGCCTCAGTGACGAGGACCTGTCTGAGCTGCGAGGCTAACTGATCGGTTCCAGGCGACGGCTTGCCGGCCATGCCCGTAGGCAGCTTGAGGGCCACGACCGAGCACCGGCTTCGGGCGCGCGCGGATCATGCTGCACGCGGCCGCGGGCTGAGATGTCCCACGCGGGACTCCATCCAGCCACATCCCGCCCTCTCCCTCGAAGAGCGGGCGGACGGCGGGATGTGGTCAACCAGCCGGCTCAGCCCCCGCAGCCACCGAACCCGAGGGCGGTCACCGCGTTGTCGTAGGCGAACAGAAGTTCCTGCTTCTCACCCGGCGGGATGGTGAACCAGTAGCCGTAGTAGTCGGCATCAGTCCAGATACAGGCGAACTTGTCGCTGCGGTTCCACACCGAGCTGGCCCGGTCGTTCCACGCCCAACCGATGTTGGGGATGTCCACCGGATCGAGCTGCAGGACGTCGCCGGTATTGTTGTGGCCGTGGAACAGGCAGACTTTTCCTTCCGAACAGCGGCTCACGGACCCATCTTTGGGGTCATCGGCCGATGCGGTTCCCGGAGCCGCCAGTACGGCGGTGGAGGCGAGTACTGCTCCCACTACCGCGGTTTTGACTGCCAGTTTCATGAGTTCCCTTTTCGTTGTCGCCCGCGGAAACACGGTCCTGGTTGCCGCGTCCAACTGTTGCTTCCGTGGCTTCTCGCGGCTTACCGGTCGTCTCAACATGACGTTCGAAGTCGTCGCAGGCAGATGATGCTGCAGGCGAGTACCGGGCTCGAGGTGGATAAAAAGATATCCGCGTTGTCCACGATCGGGACATTGCTGTACTGCGCCGTGAAGGGCGTCGACGAGGTATCTTTACCGAACCCGCTTCAGGTTACCGGGCATTCCACGGGGCCTCCGCAGATACGCACGTTGTACACGCGGGCGTGGAGACCCCAGTCGATGGTGTAGTCCTGCCACTTACGCAAGGTGCGCTCGGTGTAGTAGTCGTTCTCCTCGATGATGTAACTGAACGTAACAGTGTTGTTGCCCGAGTGGAAATGCCTGACGTCGTTGAACGACACCCTCAAGCTGCCGGCGTTGGCGAAGCACAGGCGGTTGCCGGTGCTCGTTTCCACCCATGCGAGGTCGTTGCGCTGGGGGAGAGTGGGGTCTCCGCAAGACGTCTCGTTGGCCGCGGAGGCGGGGGCCGCCGGCATCGCGAACGTCAAGCCGGCAGCGGCCACCGCTGCGACGAGAACCCTCTTGGCCACCTGATTCATGGTTGTTCCTTCTAGGGGACAGGAGTGGAAATGATCACGCGAACTTGTTGGATCTCTTCGCCATCGGCCTGGCGCGGGCGCCGCGGCCAGGTGGAAGACTACGGAGAGCGCGGGTGGCGGTCGTCACCACGCAGAGCCAACTCGGACGTAGCTCCCGTGGGGGACAGGCCCCCGCTGGATCCGAATCCAGCAACGCATCGAGGACGGCAAGGACCGTCTCGCGATACCCGGCAGAGGTGCCGGCCGGCCTCTCACAACCCCCGCGGACCGGCCTGCTCGCCGGCGTCGAGAACCCGTCTACGCGACGAGCTCGCTGTCCCGCGCTGCCCCTGTGCGTCGATAACGTTCGACGAGTATCAAGGTGAAGCAGACGGCGGTGCTGGCCAGCGCTGCGTAGAGCAGGGGGGTGGTCCAGAACGCCACGTCGTTGGTGCTGTGGCCGCTGCTCCAGTGGCAGGTGAGGGACGGGGGGGAAGTGGTGGACAGTTGCTGACGCAAGGCTGTAGTCCCGCCCGCTGTCCACGTAGTCGCCACTGGCGGTCTTCGTTGCACAAAGGTCAAGCGGGTGCGTGTAGGCGAGACCGTAGAAGGTGCCCGCGCCATAGGCGGCGACAGCTGCTGCGCTTGCGATCGCGGCCAGACGGCCAGGGCGAGAGGGCTTCTTCCTGGCGACCCACCACGCGTATGGGAACACCCCGATGACGACCAGGATCAGTGTGACCGCGGGCGGGCCGAAGAGCGCGAAGAATGCCATGCGCCTTGACGCTACTTCGCCCCGAGGAGCGCCGAAGCCCGGCGTGGCCGCCGGCAGGATCGCGGCCTGGCCATGGCCACCCATCCCGCGGTTTCGGGGAACCGCAGGCGCCGTAGCCGAGGTCCTCGACCGCGGCGGCAGCCTTCTCGGGTGCGGAGAGGGGGCGAAGCCCGTCGAGGGATGCAGCGTGCCCCCCTGCGGGCACGAGGCGATCGTCCGGAGCCCCACTCGGACGTGTCTAGTTGTCCCTGGCCGCTCCTCGTTCCACTTGCCTGGTCCTTGAACTGTGCGAGGAGGATGGCAATCGAAGAGCGGTCTTCAATCCAGAATGTAGGTTCTGGCCATGTCTGTTGACTGGCGGATGGATCGGATCGGGGCTGCGCTGAGAGGCGAGAACCCAACCGTGCTGCGACGGTTGACGTCGGGCTTCGCGGTGATCGGGGATGTGCAGTTCCTGCCGGGCTACTCGGTTCTGCTGGTGGAGGACCCGGACGTGCAGCGACTGTCGGACCTGCCGAGGGCGAAGCGACTGTCGTTCCCAGCGGCTCGGGGAGGGCCGCGTAGGAGGGGAACACCGTAATGCCCGCCATCGCCCAAGAGACCACACAGCCATGCCCGGAGTGCGGCACGGAGATCCGCGGCGACAGCCGGTTCACCGTCTGGTGTCCCGCCTGCGACTGGAACGTGGACCCCGGGGAGCCTCAGCCGGACACGGGACGGCTGGAGGGAGCCGAGCGCGCCCTGGCCCGACGGCATGGGGAGCAGTTGCTCGCCGAGATGCTGAACGGGCGGGAACCGCTCCCGCGACGTGACGTCTCGGCGGTGACGGCCACCGCGCTCGCCCTGACCGTGCACGGCGTCACCGCCGCGCTCGCCGTCGGTGGTGTCTGGAGCGTGGCGGCAGGCTGGGGCGGCGTCGGCATGGTGGCGGGGCTGGTCCTCCTGGCGCTGGCCTGGGCGCTCGCCCCGAAGGCCCGCCGGCTGCCCGACGACCGGCCCGTGCTGTTCCGCGCCGACGCGCCCGAACTCTTCGCCCTGGTGGACGAGGTGGCGCGGGCGGTGGGCACCCGGAGTGTGCACGCGATCGCCGTGGACGGGAGCATCAACGCCGCCGTCACGACGTACGGTGTGCGCGGCCGCCGGCTGCTGGTGCTGGGCATGCCGCTGTGGGAGGTCCTGACGCCCGAGGAGCGGATCGCGCTGCTCGGCCACGAACTGGCGCACTACGCCAACGGCGACACGCGCAACGGCCTGGTGGTGGGCACCGCGGTGCGGACCCTGTCCCTGTGGCACCACATCCTCCAGCCGCTTCCGCACCCGTCCGGGCTCGAGGTGATCGTCAACGCCCTCTACGTGCTGCCCCGCCTGCTGATCGGGGGGCTGCTGGTGCTGCTCGTCCGGCTGACGTCACGGGCCGGGGTGCGGGCCGAGTACCTCGCCGACCGGCTGGCCGCCCGCACCGCATCCAAGCATGCGGCGGTCGGCCTCATGGACCGCTTGCTCATCGCCGACTCGCTCAGCGGCCTGCTGCGCACCGAGGCCAACCGTGCCGCCCTTGGCGGGCCGAGGTCCACCCGGGAGGCCGCGGCCCGGGCCGACGAGCTGTGGGGACGGCTCACCGCGTTCGCGGCGTCCGTCCCGGAGCACGAGTACGAACGGCAGCGGCGCGTAGGAGCCCGGCGCGGGCACCAGGTCGACGCCACCCATCCTCCGACCCATCTGCGCCGCGCCTGCCTGCTCGCCGACCGGTCCGAGGCAGCCGCGGTGGTGCCGCGGGCCCGCCGGACCGAGCTGATCGGCACGGAACTCGCCGCGGCCCGCACCGAGGTGGCCCGGCGCCTGCTGCGCGGCAGCCTCGGCGACTGAGGCCCTCACGGGCCACTCCTGCCTCCTGTCGTCGACCGACGCGCGTCCCCCGGCGGCACGGCCGGCCCCCCGCGGCACACCGGTGCCGCGGGGGGCCGGACCCGTGTCCGTCTCCGGTGCGAGGGACGCCGGCCGGGGTCACGCGTCGACGACCGCCCTGCCGTACGGCACGAGCCGTACGGGGCCGACGAGTCCGTAGTTCTGCCGCTTGGCGAGCCCGAACACCGCTGCCTGGGCCACCCGCAAGCGGTTGAGCAGGGTGGTGGCGACCTCCACCTCGATGGTGTTGGTGCCGCGCCGCAGGTACGGGCCGACGTCGACGACCGGCGTCAGCTGGTCGGCGGGCGGCAGGGCACGCCCGTTGACCGTGACCCGGTAGGTGTCGAACACCTCGCCCAGTTCCAGCCGGGCGCCGTGGCCACCGGTCCAGGCCGCCCCGAGCTTCACCGTGGTGCGGTAGCGGCCGATGCCCGAGGCGTCGGCCAGCTCCGGGATCTCGGGCCAGGGCTTGAGCCCGTCGAGCTCCACGGTGCGCCGGGTCCTGGTGGTGCCGGACGGGATGGTGCCCGACGCGGTGGCGCCCGGCGTCCAGTCCTCGGCGGTCAGCGTCCAGCGGGTGAGCGCCATCGGCTCGGCGACCTCCTCGATGGTCGCGCTGACGGCGGCCCCGCTCTGCAGGACGGTGGTGTAGGTGCCCGGACGTGTGTCGCGTATCTCCAGCCGGTCACCCGCGGCGCGACGGACCTCGGCCGCCTCGCTGGACGTCGCGTTCCAGCGGGGTGCGGGGCCGGGGATCCACTTGCCGGGCCGGGCCGTCGCGACGATCGTCGTGGCGCCCGGTTCCAGCGCGACGCGGAGCCGGATGCGTCCGTCGTCGAGCCGGGTGTACGTGGCGAGCGGTTCGATCGTGCCGGTCCAGGCGTCCAGGACGTAGGGGACGGCGTCCGGCCTGCGCGGGGTGAGCGTGACGTCGTGACTGATGGGCGTGCCGGTCGAACCCTTCCTGCTGACCGAGTCGTTGGCGAAGAAGTAGTAGTCGGCCTCGGTGTCGGCCCGGTGCGCGTGCAGCAGCATCGAGGACTGCGCGTACTCGACGTCGCGCCTCAGGCCGAGCGCGGCGATGGCCTGCGGTACGTCGGGGCGGTCGGGAACGTCGAACACGCTGGGCTGCGCCAGCAGTTCGCCGATCAGGCCAAGCAGACGCGCGTTGTCGCCCTCCTTGGGCAGTCCGGGCACGTGCCCGTCCTTCCAGTCCCCGATGACGATGACCGGGAGACCCTTCCTGGCGTAGCCGACGAGCTTCTCGGCGACGTCCAGTTGCAGCGTGTGCTCGCGGCCGATCATGACGTCGCCGTCGACGAGGAGCGCCTTGAAGGCCGGGCCGTCGGGCGCGAGACGGCCGTCGCGCACCACGGCTCCGGGCAGTGAGAGCAGGCGCGGGCTGAGGAAGAGGTGCGTCCAGCCGACCGGTACACCCTCGCCGCTGAACCAGGACGCGCCGAGGCCCGAGCCGGCGTAGCCCTTCTGCCACAGCACGCCGACGTCGGCCTTGTTGACGCCGGTCTGCAGGACCTGCTGAACCCGGCTCAGGTACCCGGCGACGTCGGGCACGTGACGCCAGGTGGGCTGGCGCGGGCCCCACGCCTCGCCGTAGCCGGCACCGCCGTTGTACGGCGAGAAGGCCGCGAAGCCGGGCCATGCCGCGCCCGGGGCGTCGGCGTACGCGAAGCCGTGGAAGACGGCCTGGTTCACCCCGGCCGCGTACTGGGTGACGAGCTTGCGGAGCGTGGCGTCCCAGGTGGTCGCGTAGGCGCCGCCCGCGGTGCCGCCCGCCTCGTTGGACAGCACCAGCCTGCCGCCCATGTCCCGGCCGCCGGCCAGGCAGCGGAAGTCGTCGAGGTTCTTGAACCCGAGCGACTCGCCCTCGGGCACGTCCAGCAGCGCGGCCTTGTACATCGCGTCGGTCTGGAGTCCGTACGGCTGGACGCGCAGTTGCAGCCCGAGGCCGTGCGCCCACTCCCGCACCGGGAGCAGGTGGTTCTCGACGTACAGCTCGGTGACCACTTCCATGTAGTCCCGGCGGACGGCCTTGTTGGTGGCGTCGTCGAACGAGAAGGCGTACTTCTCCTTCGTCTGGAGCAGGGCGGGCAGGTACGGAGTCAGCGAGTAGCCCATGCGGCGCTCGAACTCGGCCGGGATGCCGGGCGTCCACAGGGTCGCGTGCGTCTCGATCTCCAGGGAGTCCTCGAACAGCGCGCCCCCGGTCTCCCGCAGCAGCTTGCGCATGCGCGGGGTGAGGATGCGGCTCTCCCAGAAGTCGATGACGGCACGCGTCCCGGCCTCGCCGAAGTGGTCGACGACGTAACTGAGCGGGGCGGTGTGCGCGGGGCCCTCGGGGCGCTGGCCGGAGCCGCGTTCGAAGCAGGCGACGACGAGCCAGGTCCCGTCGTCCGGCGCGGTCCACTCCAGCCGTCCGTCCTCGACGAGGGAGGTGAGATCGGTGACCGAGTCCTTCTCCAGCCGGGTGGGGAAGGCGGTGGGCGAGGTGCCCGCGACGACGCGGGCGGCCTGCACGGACCGCAATGTGCGGGTCGTCGCGGCGGCGTCGGGAGCGGTCACCGGCTCGGGGAGCGCACCCGTGTAGGTGCTTCCTCCGGCGACGACGGCGACGCCGTGCGCCAGCTCCTTGATCGCCGACCTGCTGTCGGGCGTGATGCCGGGAACCGCTGCCGGCCAGGCCGGGCCGATGGTGAGGTCCACGACGATGCCGCGCTTCTTCGCCTGGCTCAGGGCCGTCTCGACCGCGTCCACCCAGGCGGGCGTCCCCCAGCCGAACCGGGACGGGTCGATCGGTTCGGAGAGGCTGTGGGTGACCGCCGCGATCTCCACGCCGCCGAAGCCCGCGTCGGCGATCTGCTCGATCTCCCGCCTGATCTCGTCCGCGTCGACCAGCGCGTCCGGCCACCACCAGCGGAACCTGGGACGTACCGGCGCCGCGGGGGAGGAGAACGAACGGGCGAACGCTCCGCCGGGTTTCGCCGTCGTGGCACCCGCCGGCGTCGTCGGCGCTCCCGCCACCGCGGCCGCCGGGGCGGCACCCGCGGAAAGGGCCGCCGCGGCTCCGGCCGCCGCCGTCATCTTGAGCAGAGCCCGCCGCCGCAGGCTCTCGTGCTCGAAGGAGTCTTCCTGCCCAGGTCTGTGTCTCATCGCGCCTCGTTTGAACGTTTTAATGGCCTGGCTGGAACATACGCAGCCCGATGTGCGGCCGCAAGGGGTCGGCGCGGACGGATCGTCCGACGGCTCACCCGAGGCGTCAGCAGGGCCATCTACCAGCAAGAGCCGTTCAGGAGCAGTCCGGTGACACGGCGTCGCGAGTCCGGGTGGGGCTGTCGGAACCCTTGACTCGCCACAAGGTCACGCCTACTTTGCCGTCGGCTGACAAAAACGTTTCAACGCACACTGCGGTGCCGGCTGCAGGGCGTCCCTCCCGCCGCCCCGTGCACGTATCGGCCCGTCCCCGAACGGTCATCCCTCCCCGAAGGAGCCCGGCTTGTCCGTGCGACCCCATGTGCCCAGCCCCCCTGTGCCCAGCCCCACCCGACGCCGTGTCCTGACCGCCACGGCCGCCGCGGCCGCCACCACGGCGCTGCCCGCCACGACCGCCGAGGCGTCCGCCGCCGGCCCGGGCACCGGTTCACCGGCTGGTACCCGGGCCGGCGCCGGGCCGGCCGTGGAGGCCGTCCGGCCGGCGCTGGACCCGCTCCCGTTGTCCGCGGTCCGGCTCCTGGAGAGCCCGTTCCTCGCCAACATGCGGCGCACCTGCGCCTACCTGCTGTACGTCGACCCGGACCGGCTGCTGCACATGTTCCGGCTGAACGCCGGACTGCCGTCGGCCGCCCTGCCGTGCGGCGGCTGGGAGGCCCCGGACGTCCTGCTGCGCGGTCACACCACCGGCCATTTGCTGTCCGCCCTCGCCCAGGCACACGCCAACACGGGCGACGACGCCTACGCGGCGAAGGCCCGCCACCTGGTGGCGGCCCTCGCCGAGTGCCAGGCCCACGCCCCCGCCGCCGGGTACCGCCCGGGCTACCTCTCCGCCTTCCCGGAGAACGTCTTGGACCAGCTCGAGGCCGGAGGCAGGCCCTGGGCGCCCTACTACACGCTGCACAAGATCATGGCCGGGCTCCTCGACCAGTACCGGCTCAGCGGCAACGAGCAGGCCATGACCGTGCTGACCGGCATGGCCGCCTGGGTGGACTCCCGCACGGCACCCCTGCCCCACGACCGCATGCAGTCCCTGCTCCGCGTCGAGTTCGGCGGCATGAACGAGGTACTGACGAACCTGTACCTGGAGACCGGCGACCCCGCGCACCTGCGCACCGCGCGGCGCTTCGACCACGAGGAGCTGTACGGACCGCTGGCCGAGGGCCGGGACGAACTCGCGGGACGGCACGCCAACACCGAGATCCCCAAGATCGTGGGCGCGGCACGCAGTTACCGGGCGACGGGGGAGCGGCGCTACCTGGACATCGCGACCCACTTCTGGGAGACGGTCGTCCGGCACCACTCGTACGCCATCGGCGGCAACTCCAACCAGGAGCTGTTCGGACCGCCCGGTGAGATCGTCAGCCGGCTCTCCGAGGACACCTGCGAGAACTGCAACAGCTACAACATGCTCAAGCTCGGCAGGCAGCTCTTCCTGCTCGACCCCACGACCACCGCGTACATGGACCACTACGAGTGGACCCTCTACAACCAGATGCTCGGCGAGCAGGACCCCGACTCCGAGCACGGTTTCGTCACCTACTACACGGGCCTGTGGGCCGGTTCGCGGCGCCGGCCCAAGGGCGGACTCGGCGCCGCGCCGGGCAGTTACAGCAGTGACTACGACAACTTCTCCTGCGACCACGGCACGGGCCTGGAGACCCACACCAAGTTCGCCGACAGCATCTACTTCCGCTCCGCCGGGCCGGACCCGGAGCTGTACGTGAACCTGTTCGTCCCCTCCGAGGTGACCTGGCGGGAGACCGGGGTGACGCTGCGTCAGGAGACCGGCCACCCGGAGACCGACCGCACCCGGCTCACCGTCACGGACGGCGACGCGCGTTTCACCCTCAGGATCCGTGTCCCCGCCTGGCTCGCCGCCGGCGGCGGCCGGGCCGCGGTGCGCCTCAACGGCCATGCGGTCGGGGCGCCCGTCCGCGCGGGCCGGTACGTCACGATCCGGCGGCGCTGGCGACGCGGCGACACGGTGGAGCTGACCCTCCCGCGCGAGCCGGTGTGGCAGCCGGCCCCCGACAACCCGCAGGTCCGGTCGCTGTCCTACGGCCCCGTCGTGCTCGCCGGCGCCTACGGAACGACCGTGCTCGCGACCATCCCCGACATCCGGCCCGGCTCCCTACGGCCGGTGGCGGGCGTCCCGCTGGAGTTCACCGCCGTGGCCGACGGGCGGGAGGTCCCGTTGCGGCCGTTCTACAAGGTCCACCACCAGAACTACACCGTCTACTGGGCCGTCACCCCCCGCCCGGGCCGCGAACGCGACATCGCCCGCTACCGGCTCGACGAGGGCAGCGGCACCACGGCCGCCGACAGCACCGGCACCTTCCCCCGCGCGGTGCTGACCGGCGGCGCCGGCTGGACCACGGACGGCACCCGGACCGCGGTGCTCCTGGACGGGACGGACGGCCACGTCACGCTCCCCGAAGGGCTCCCCGCCGGACTGAGCGAACTGACGGTCGCCGTGCGCGTCCGCGTCGACACGCTCGCCAACTCGGCCCGCGTCTTCGACCTCGGCTACCACAAGGGTACCTACCTGTACCTCACGCCCCGCACCGGCGCCGGCCGGGCACGCGCCGCGCTGAAGATCTCCGGCATGGAGGGCGAGGACGTGATCGACGCGCCGGGGCCCCTGCCGCAGGGCCGGTGGATCCACGTCGCCGTCACCCTGGCGGGCGGCACCGGGATCCTGTACGTCGACGGAGCCGAGGCCGGCCGCAACACCGCCATGGTCACCAGCCCGCTGCTGCTCGGCGCCAGCACGCGCAACTACCTGGGCCGTTCGCAGAACTCCACGCATCCGTACCTGCACGGCGCGGTCGCCGACTTCCGCCTGCACAACCGTGCCCTGACGGCCGCCGAGGTGGCCGGACTCGCCGCCGGCTGACGACACCCCGGACGCACCCCGCACCCCGCACCCACCCGTGCCGGGCGGCACCGGACACGCCAAGTGCCCGGTGCCGCCCGGCACGGACCCGCCCGACCCGACGTCCCCACCCGAACGATGGAGTTCCCGTGTCCGAATCCGACCTGTCCAGACGCCGGTTCGTCGTGGCCGCCGGAGCGGCAGGAGCCGCCTTCGCCACCGGCCTGCCCGGCACCGCCGACGCCGCGCAGGCCGCCCGGCCGGCGGCCGCCGGGGCCGCCCGCACGGCCGGCTACGCCCCCGACGACTTCGCCGACCCGCGCCGGGACAGCCGGCCGACGGTCTACTGGTACTGGAACGGCCCCGTCACCCCCGAACTGGTCGAGACCCAGATGGCCGACCTCCGTGACAAGGGCATGTTCGAGGTCATCCTCTTCCCCTTCGACAACGCCGAGATGCGGCCGGTGTTCTTCACCGAGGAGTGGTTCGCGATCGTCGGCCACGTCCTGAAGGTCGCCGAGCGTACCGGCATGCGGGTCTGGCTGTTCAACGACGACCACTTCCCGAGCGGCCGGGCCGGCGAGTACATCGTCACGGGCGGCACAGTCGGCTCCCGCACCTACGCCCCCCGGCCGGACCTGCGGCTCAAGGCACTGTGGCGGTCCACCACCGTCGTCGAGGGGCCCGCCACCGCCGACCTCACCGCCACCACCGGCGTCGGCGTCGACACCGGCCGCCTGGTCGCCGACGCCGACGTCCTCGGCGGAGCCGCCGTACTGAGCGCGGGCGCGGGCTGGACCGACTGCACCGTCACCGGCAGCGCCAAGGCCGAACACGGCGCCGCCGGGCTCGTCGTCCGCGCCTCGGCCACCGGAACCGACGGCTGCGCCGTGGAGTTCGACCAGACCGGCGTCGTCACCGTCCTGCGCCTGGCCGACGGCACGGCACCGCAGGAGCTCGCGCGCAGCAGCCGCACCGACGGCTTCAACAAGACCAAGTTCCACACCCTCGTCGTCACCGTCCGCGGCGACAGCCTCACCGTCACCCTCGACGGCAAGGACAAGGGCACCGTCACCGACGCCGCCCGCACCACCGGCAGCGTGGGCGTGCGGGCCGTCGACGGGCAGCGCGCCCTGTGGGCGAGCCTGACCGTCACCGCCGCCGACGGCACCACCCTGTACGAGCAGGCCTTCGACGACCCGGCCGCCGCCGGCGGCTTCCCGGCCCGGACGCGGCCCGCGGGCACCGCGGCACCCGTCGCCGCGGTCGCCCGCCCCGTCGGTGCCGGCGGCACCGACCGCCTCGTCGAACTGACCGATGACCTCCGGGCCGGACGGCCCTGGAAGGTCCCCGCCGGCCGCTGGCAGATCGACGTCTTCGGCGGCAGCCCCCTGATCGACGACAGCCAGGGCTACAGCCGCAGCTACGTCGACCTGCTCGACGACGAACCCGTCGACCTGTTCCTCGACATGGTCCCGGGGGAGTACCACCGCCGCTTCGGCCGCTACTTCGGCAACGTCGTGCCGGGCTTCTGGGACGACGAGCCCTACTTCGCCTCCGCCGAGGCCCACTTCAAGCGACTGCCCTGGTCGCCGACGCTGCAGGACGCGCTGCACGCCGTCGGCGTCGAGCCGGGCACGGCGTACGCCTCGGCCTTCGACGACCTCGGCCGCGACGGCCGCATCGCCCGCGGACGGTACTGGCAGGCCGTCTCCGACCGGTTCGCCGTGTACTTCGAGAAGCAGTCCCGCTGGTACCAGAAGCGGAACGTCGCCCTCGTCACCAACCCGCTGTACGACGAGACGTCGCCGTCCAAGCGCATCGCCTCCACGGGCGACCTGCACAAGGTCCACCAGTGGGCGCAGGTCCCCGGCGGCGACATCATCACCGCCGAGTACGTGGCCGGCGAACCGACCATGATCCCGCGCAACCCGGTCGGCGTCGCCCACCAGATGGGCCGCGAACGCGTCCTGCTGGAGACCTTCGGCAACATGGGCTGGCAGGTCGCCCCCGACTTCGCCCGCGCCCTCGTCGGCGCCAACGCCGCCCGCGGCATCAACCTCACCGTGCTGCACGCACTGTGGACCGACGAGACCCGGGTGTACTTCCCCCCGCCCTTCGGACCGCGCGCCCCCTGGTGGTGGGCCATGGAGCCGCTCGCCGACTGGATCGGCCGCGTGATGGAGGTCGTCCGCGGCACCTCGGCGGCACGGACCGCGCTGATCCAGCCGCAGCGGGCGGCCGAGCAGTGGCGCGGCACCGACCGGCAGGGCGCCGTCGACAGCGCCCTGAGCGACACCGCGTACGCCCTGGAGGCCGCCCAGGTCGACTTCGACCTCGTCCACGAGGGAGCACTGAGCGGCGACCGGGGGCTCCTTGCCCACGCCACCGCCCGCGGCGGCCGGCTCACCGTCGGCGCGGCCCGCTACGACCTGGCCGTCCTGCCGCCGACCCCGACGCTCGACGCCGCCGCGGTGAGGACGCTCACCGACTTCGTGCGCGGCGGCGGAACCGTCGTCGCCGTCGGCGACCTGCCCGGGGACGAGGCGAACGGCGGCGACCGCGGCCTCGAACGCGCGCTGTCCGGGCTGTTCGGCGAGCGGATGCCCGGCAGCCGCCGCACCGGCGCCGGGACGGCCGTCCGCGTCGCCGACGTGGCCGGCCTTCGCGAGGCCACGCACGCGGCCGGCGTCGCCGCCGCGGTGCTCGAACCGCCCGCCGAGGCGGTCCGCGTCCTGCGCACCACCCGCGGCAAGGACATCGCCTTCCTCGTCAACAACGAGAGCGGACGGACCGTCGAGACGGTCGCCGCACTGCCGGCCACGGGCGTCCCGGAGCTGTGGGACCCCGCCACCGGCACCGCGCGTCCCGCACCCGTGTACCGCCGCGACCGGGGCAGGGACGGCCTCCGGGTACCGCTGCGCCTGCGCCCCTACGAGACGCTCGCGATCGTCGTCCGTGCCTCCACCCGGCCCGGCGCCCACCTCACCGACGCGCCCCTTCCGGTGGAGGACGTCACCGCGGGGAAGAACACGCTGCACGTCACCGCCGTCGCCGAGGCACCCGGCAGCTACCCGCTGGCGGGCACCGACGACCGGCACACCTACCGCGGCAGCGCCGAGGTCACCGACCCGCTGCACGCCGTGGACCTGGGTGGCGACTGGACGCTGACACTCGACAAGGACGGCGCCACGCCCGTCACCCGGCCCCTGGACAGCTGGACCGACCTGGACCCGCTGTTCTCCGGCAGCGGCACCTACACCACCGCCGTCGACCTGGACCGGCACACCCTCGACGGGCGCGGCTTCCGCCTCGACCTGGGCACGGTCCGGGAAGTCGCCGCCGTGACCGTCAACGGGACCGCACTGCCGCCGCTGCTGTGGAGCCCCTACACCGCCGACGTCACCGACGTCCTGAGGGCCGGCCGCAACACGATCACCGTCCGCGTCTCCAACACCCTCTCCAACGAACGCAAGAAGCCGCTGCCGTCGGGTCTGCTCGGGCCCGTGGCCCTGCGGCCGTACCGCCGCGTCACGGGAGTCCTGCACCGTGTCTGACCCGGCCGCGTCCGCCCCGCCCCCGCACACCCGCAAGGAGCACCCCATGCGCAGAGCGCTCACCCGGCGTGCCCACCGGCGCCCCGCCCTCCTGGTCGCCTCCGGCCTCACCGCACTCGTCACCGTGCTGCCCACGGCCGTCCACGCCGACGCCGGGCCCCCCGCCCGCGTCACGCCCGTCCAGCTGCGCACCCAGCACCTGACGCAGGCCCTCGGCATCGACGACACCACGCCCTACCTGAGCTGGAACATCACCAGCCGGGCCGCGGGCGTCGTGCAGTCCGCCTACCGGGTCCAGGCGGCCACCTCACTGAGCAGACTGAAGCAGGGCAGACCCGACCTGTGGGACTCCGGCAGAGTCCGCTCCGGCGTCCCGCAGACCACCTACGACGGCAAGCGGCTCGGCTCCCGCAGCCGCGTCTACTGGAGGGTCATGCTCTGGTCCGGCGACAGCGGCCGCGACTCGGGATGGAGCGACCCCGCCGTGTTCGAGACGGGCCTGACCGAGCGGCAGGACTGGGACGCGGACTGGATCACGCACCCGGACTGGCGGCTGAGCGAGCGCACCGTCGAGCCCGTCGTCGTCGACCTGCCGCGCACCACGGCCCGCTACGTCCGCCTCGACGTCACCCGGCTCGGCCTGCCCCTCGCCGACGACTTCCCCGCCGAGTCCTGGCGCCTCCAGCTCGGCGAGATCGACCTGCGCGACTCCGTCACCGGGGCCACCGGCCTCGCCAAGGGCGCCGCCGTGACCGCGTCGCAGACCGAAACCCTCCGCAAGACCTGGGAACCCGCCCTCGCCGTGGACGGACTGCCCAACAGCGCCCTGCAGACGGCCGCCGGATACTCCAGCCCGCCCCACACCGGCCCCGACGTCTCCGACGCGCCGATCGTGCTCACCCTCGACCTCAAGTCGGCCAGGACCTTCGACCGGATCGCCCTGTACCCGCGCGCCGACGTCCTCACCGACGACGGCAGGGTGCCGAACTTCCCCGTCGACTACACCGTCTCCACCGGTGACGCGGCCACCGGCCCCTTCACCCCGGCCGCCCGGGTCGGCGGACAGCGGCCGCCCACGCCGTACCTCCCCGCCGGTATGCCGCTGTTCACCAAGGACTTCGCCCTGCCGAAGAGCGTGCGCAGCGCCCGGCTGTACGTGTCCGGCCTCGGCATCCACGATGCGAGCATCAACGGCGAGCCGGTCGGCGACGCCGTCCTCGAACCCGCCAACACGGACTACGCCGAACGCGTCCAGTACGCCACCTACGACGTCACCGACCGGCTGCGCCCCGGCCGCAACACCATCGGCGTCGAGCTGGGCAACGGCATGGCCAACGTCGTCAGCACCGCCGACCGGTACCGCAAGCTGTACGGCAACCTCAGCGACCCCAAGCTCGTCGCCCAACTGGAGATCACCCTCGCCGACGGCACCGTGCGCCGCATCGCCAGCGGCGGCGACTGGCGCACCACCCTCGGCGCGACCACCTCCACCAACTGGTACGGCGGCGAGGAGTACGACGCCCGCCGCGCGATCCCGGACTGGAACAAGCCCGGCCAGGACCGCGGCGCCTGGAAGGCGGCGGCCACCGTGTCCGGACCCGGCACGGCCGCGCGCCCCGCCGCCCTCAGCGCCCGGGAGACCGAACCCGTCCGCGTGATCGAGACGCTCACCGGCAAGGAGGTCGAGGGAGCCGCCGAGGGCAGCCGCGTCTTCGACGTGGGCCGCAACATCGCCGGCTGGCCGGAGATCACCGTCACCGCCCCGGCCGGCACCGACATCCGCATCCTGCCCGCGGAGAGCCTCAAGGACGGCCACGCCTTCCAGTCCATCAGCAACGTCGGCGGCCCCCTGTGGGACACCTACACCACCCGCGGCGGCCGCTCCGAGACCTGGCACCCCCGGTTCGGCTACCACGGCTTCCGGTACCTGGAGCTCAAGGGGCTGCCGGAGAACGCGACCGTCACCGTGCGCGGCAAGGTCCTGCACACCGACAACGCCTCCTCGGGCGACTTCACCAGCTCGAACGAGCTCGTCAACGGCATCCACTCGATCATCCGCCGGTCGATCGAGGGCAACATGATGAGCGTCCTCACCGACTGCCCGAGCCGCGAGAAGCTCGGCTGGCTCGAACAGAACCAGCTGCTCTTCCCCGTCCTCACCGGCAACTACGACATGGAGGCGTACTTCCGCAAGCTGGTGCGCGACATGTCCGACGCCCAGACCGAGGACGGGCTGATCCCGAGCACCGTCCCCGAGTACACGAACCTGCCGGGCGGCTACCGCAACGACGCCAACTGGGGCGGCGCCTTCGTCCTCGTGCCCTGGCAGCTCTACACCACCTACGGCGACCGGGACACGCTCGGCACCTACTACCCGCAGATGAAGCGGTACGTGTCGTTCCTGGAGCAGCAGGTGAAGGACGGCATCCTCGACTACGGCCTCGGCGACTGGTTCACCCCCGACAGGACGTTCCCGCGCGCCGTGGCCGGCACCTACGGCTACTGGCGGGTCGTCGACGCCATGAGCCGCATCGCCGCCGTCCTCGGCGACGAGGACGGCGCGGCCTCCTACCGTGCCAAGGCCGACGCCAGTGCCGAGGCCCTGACCGCCAGGTACTACGACCGGGCGACCGGCACCTTCGGTGGCGGGGGCCACGGCGCGGAAGCCCTCGCCCTGGACATGGGCGCCGTCCCGGACGGCGAACGCGAGCGGCTGCTCGGCCACTTCGTCCGCAGCGTCGAGGAGGCCGGCCACCACCTGGTGCTGGGCGAGATCTCGCTGCCGGCCGCCTTCCGCGTGCTCTCCGCGGCCGGCCGTGACGACGTCGTCCACGAGATTGCCACGCAGACCACCAGCCCCAGCTACGGCTACCAGGTCCTCGCGGGCAACACCACGCTCGGCGAGTCCTGGGACGGGGGCCCCGGCCAGTCGCAGAACCACTTCATGCTCGGCGCCATCGACGCCTGGTTCACCGACCGGGTGGCCGGCATCGAACAGGCCCCCGGTTCGATCGGCTACCGCAAGCTGCTGATCGATCCGGCCGTCGTCGGCGATCTCACCTCCGCGTCGGGCTCCTACCGCACCCCGTACGGCACCGTGAGCACCGACTGGAAGCGCGACGGCGACCAGTACCGGCTGCGGCTGAGCGTGCCCGCCGGCAGCACGGCCGAGGTCCACGTGCCGTTCACCGGGGGACGCGTCGCCGCCCCGGCCGGAGCGAAGCCGCTGCGGACGGAGGGGAGCGAGGCCGTCTACGAGGTCGGCTCGGGCGACTGGACCTTCACGTCGCACTACGCGGCCGACGCCTCCTGAACCACCGGCGGCGGTGGCGTCCCACGACGCCACCGCCGCCGTGTTCCGCGCGCGGTCAGCGGCTGGGCAGGCTGGAACCGCGGACGACGAGCTCGGGCTGGAGGACCAAGTGCCGGTGCCGGTGCTCGTCCGACCGGTCACCGGCCTCCTGGAGCAGCAGGTCGGCCGCCAGCGCGCCCATGGCGCGGGCCGGCTGACGGACGGACGTCAGCGGAACGGTGGCCGCCGCGGCGAACTCGATGTCGTCGTACCCCACGAGGGCCAGGTCGTCCGGGACCTTCACACCGGCCGTGTACATGAACTGGAGCACGCCGAGGGCCAGCAGGTCGTTGGCGCAGAAGACCGCGGTGGGCCGCGCCGCCAGACCCAGCAGCCTGGCCCCCGCGTCACGTCCGGCGGCCACGTCGAGACGCTCGGTGGGGAGTTCCCGCAGCGCGGTGGGCGGCAGGCCGGCCTCGGCGACGGCATTCAGGGCCCCCGCCCTGCGGTCCTGGATCTGCCTGAGATGCGGCGGTCCGCTGACGAAGGCGATGGAGCGGTGCCCGGCACCGGTGAGGTGCCGGACCGCCATGGCACCGCCGGCGATGTCGTCGACCGAGACGGAGCAGCCCGGTTCGTCCCCCGCCACCCGGTCCACGATCACGTAGGGAATGCCGTGCCGGCGGAACTCGCCCAGACTCCGTCTACTGGGGTCGGCGGGCGTGACCAGCACCCCGCGGACCCGCTGCTCGGCGAAGAGGTCCAGGTACTCGGCCTCCTTCCGCGCGCTCTGCGCACTGTTGCACAGCGTGACGGCGAGACCCGCGTCCCGGGCCGTGCGCTCCGCTCCCTGGGCCAGGTCGACGAAGAACGGGTTGCCCATGTCCAGGACGAGCACCGCCACGACACGGCTGCGGCCCGCCCGCAACTGCCGGGCGGACTCGCTGCGCACGTATCCCAGGCGCGCGATCACCTGCTCCACATGACGCCGTGTCCGCTGCGAGACGCGGCCGGGCTGGTTGAGCACATTGGACACCGTGCCGACGGAGACGCCCGCCTCCCGTGCCACGTCCTTGATGCCGACCGCCGGCGTGGAGTGCGTCATGTGTGTTGTTCCCTGCTGTCCATTCCCCGCCGTCGTACGGGCGCGGGGATGCGTTCGTCCTGCGGAGCCGGGAGGGCTCACGCCAGGTGGAAGACCTCGGTGAGGGGGCGCATGGCGGCATCGGGCGCCTGCCCGTCGAGTTCCTCGAAGAACTCCGCCATCTCCGCCTGCCACCGGGCGTTCACCTCGGTGGCGTCCATGGCCGCGCGGGCCGCCTCGAAGTCGTCGGTCTCCAGATAGCCGACGAGCAGGCCGTCCTCCCGCAGGAAGAGGCTGTAGTTGCGCCAGCCGGCCGCGGTGAGGGCGGCGCGCATGTCGTCCCACACCTCCCGGTGGCGCTCGCGGTACTCGGCGGCCCTCTCCGAGCGGACCTTCAGAAGGAAGCAGACACGTTGCATCGGATCACCTCGCTGCCGGCGGTGGGGCCCCGGCGATCGCCGGGGCCCCACCGCACGTTCCGGGAGTCGTTACGGGTCAGAAGTCGTACTGGTCGATGTTGGCCTTGTCGAAGACGGTCGGCTCGCCCGGCGAGACGACACCGTCCTCGCCCAGGGTGAAGCTCCCGAGGTCACCGGCCTTGAGGGTCTCGCCCTTCTGCCCGGTGATCTGGCCGGACTCCAGGGCGACCGCCGCGTGGGCGGCCAGCGCGCCGAGCTTCGCCGGGTCCCACAGCTCGAACGCCTCGACGGTGCCGTTCTTCACGTAGGCGCGCATGTCGTTCGGGGTGCCGAGGCCGGTGAGCTTGACCTTGCCCTTGTACTTGGAGCCGGACAGGTACTGGGCGGCGGCCTTGATGCCCACGGTGGTGGGGGAGATGATCCCCTTCAGGTTCGGGTACTCCTGGAGCAGGCCCTGGGTCTGCTGGAACGACTTCTGGGCGTCGTCGTCCCCGTAGGCGACCTTGACCAGCTTGACGTCCTTGTAGGCGGGCTTCTTCAGCTCCTCCTTCATGACGTCGATCCAGGCGTTCTGGTTCGTCGCGGTCTGCGCGGCGGACAGGATCGCGATCTCGCCCTTGCCGCCGATCTGCTTGGCCAGCAGTTCGACCTGGGTGCGTCCGAGGTCCTCGGTGGAGGCCGGGGAGACGAACACCTGGCGGCAGTCCTTGTTGGTGTCGGAGTCGTAGGTGACGACGCTGACACCGTTGCGCATGGCCTGCTTGAGCGCGGTGCACAGGGCGCCGGGGTCCTGCGCGGAGACGGCCATGGCGTCGACCTGCTGCTGGGTCAGGGTGTTGACGTAGCTGACCTGGCCGGCGGTGTCGGTGCCGCTGCTGGTACCGACCTCCTTGTAGCTGGAGCCCAGCGCCTCCAGGGCCTTCTTGCCGCCGGAGTCGGCGGTGGTGAAGTAGGGGTTGTTGACCTGCTTGGGCAGGTACGCGACGGTGAGGCCCTTCTTCGTCGCGGCGTCCGGGTCGGCCTTGCCGACCGCCGCGCTGCCGCCGTCCTTGGACGCGTCGTCCTTGGTGGTGCCGCCGCAGGCGGTGGCACCGAGGGCGAGCGCGGTGACGGTGGTGAGGGCGAGGGTGAGGCGACGCGACCTGGCGGTGGTGCCGAACATGGGAACTTCCTTTACGTGTACGGACGGTGGGCCGGAGAGGTTCCGGGACGTGAAGAGGGAGGGCCTAGGAGGACGGGGCCGTCACCGGTGGGGAGGCGGCCGTCCGCCCCCGGGCGCGGGCCTGTGAGATCTGCCGGCCGATCCGCGGAGCGAGCACGGAGACCACCAGCAGCACGCCGGTGGCCACGGTCTGGGACTGGGCGGAGACGTTCAGCAGGCTCATGACGTTCTGCATCGTGCCGAGCAGGAACACCCCGGCGACGGCGCCGCCGAGCGTGCCCTTCCCGCCGTCGAAGTCGATACCGCCGAGCAGCACCGCGGCGATCACGGACAGTTCGAGTCCGGTGGCGTTGTCGTAGCGGGCGCTGGCGTAGTGCAGCGTCCAGAAGACACCGGTGAGGGCGGAGACCACACCCGTGGAGACGAACATGGCCAGCTTGAGCCGCTTGACCCGGACGCCGGCGAAGCGTGCGGCCTCCTCGGAGGCCCCGACGGCGAACAGCGACCGGCCGAAGCGCGTGGCGTGCAGCAGGACGACGGCGATGGCCAGCAGCACGACGAACGGCACGGCGGCGTACGGCAGGAAGGTGTCACCGAACCGTCCGGCACCGAAGTCCAGGTACTGGGCCGGGAAGTCGGTCACCGAGTCGGAGCCGAGCACGATCTGGGCGATGCCCCGGTAGGCGCCGAGCGTGCCGATGGTGACGGCCAGCGACGGCAGTCCGAGCCGGGTCACCAGGAGCCCGTTGACGAGGCCGCACACCACGCCGAGCAGCACGCACAGCGGGATGATCGTCTCGATCGCCATGCCGGCGTTCCACAGTGCCCCCATCACGGCGCTGGAGAGGCCCGCGGTGGAGGCCACCGAGAGGTCCACCTCGCCGGACACCACGAGCATCGCCATGGGCAGGGCGATCAGCGCGATGGGCAGGGTGTTGCCGATGAGGAAGGACACGTTGAGGGCGTTGCCGAAGTTCTCGACGAACGAGAACGAGCAGATCAGCAGGACGACCAGCAGGAGGCCGACCGAGGTGTCCCAGCGCACCGCCCCGCCGATGCGGGAGAGCGCGGGGGACTTGGCGGTGGTGTCAGGCATGGCGGGCACTCCTCGTCCGTGCGGCCTTCTTGCGCAGCGCCCCGGCGACTCGCAGCGCCAGGATCCGGTCGACGGCGATGGCGAGCAGCAGCAGGAAGCCGTTGATGGCGGTGACCCAGACCGAGCTGACGCCCAGGGCAGGGAGCACACCGTTGATGGAGGTCAGCAGGACCGCGCCGAGCGCGGCACCGTAGACGGTGCCCGAGCCGCCGGTGAAGGCGACGCCGCCGACGACCACGGCGCTGACCACGATGAGCTCGTAGCCGTTGCCGGTGTTGGAGTCGACGTTGCCGAACCTGGCGAGGTAGAGGGCGCCCGCCAGTCCGGCGAGCGCGCCGCACACCACGTAGGCCGTCATGATGCGGGCCCGGATCGGGATGCCGGCGAGCCGGGCGGCCTCCGGGTTGGACCCGAGGGCGTACATGTCGCGGCCGCTGCGGTAGCTGCGGAGGAAGTAGGCGACGACGACCAGCACGACGACGGTGAGCAGGGCGAGGTAGGGCACCACGGAGATGCCGTCGTGGCCGAAGTCGACGAAGCCGCCGGGCAGGTCGCTCGCGGTGATCTGGCGCGAGCCGACCCAGATCGAGTCGATGCCGCGGACGATGTACAGGGTGCCCAGGGTCACCACCAGCGCCGGCACCTTGCCGAGGCTCACCAGCGCGCCGTTGACGACGCCGAACAGCGCGCCGATCGCCACCGCCAGCAGGACGGCGACGATCGCGTTGCCGCCGTCCTGGAGGTAGAGCCCCGCGGCGAAGGCGGAGATGCCCAGCACCGAGCCGACCGACAGGTCGACGTTGCGGGTGATCACCACCACCGCCTGGCCGATCGCGACCAGGACCAGGATGGTCGTGTTCAGCAGCAGGTCCTTGATGCCCTGCTGCGACAGGAACTCGCCGTTGGAGAGCTGGGTGGCGCCGAGCATGACCACCAGCACGGCGATCACGGCCAGTTCGCGGGCCTTGAAGATCCTGTCCATGAGCCGTCGTGCGGTGACGGACTCGGGTGCGGCGTCCTGCCGCACCGGCTCGACGGTCGTGGTCATGCCACCTTCCTCTCTCGGTCGGCGCGGCCGGTGGCGGCTGCCATCACGGTCTCCTCGGTGGCCTCGGCGCGGGGGATCTCGGCGGTCAGCCGGCCCTCGTGCATCACCAGGACCCGGTCGGCCATGCCCAGGATCTCCGGCAGGTCGGAGGAGATCATCAGCACGGCCACGCCGTCGGCGGCCAGCGAGGACAGCAGGCGGTGCACCTCGGCCTTGGTCCCCACGTCGATGCCGCGGGTCGGCTCGTCGACGATCAGCACCTGAGGTGCCGTGGCGAGCCACTTGGCGAGGACGACCTTCTGCTGGTTGCCGCCCGAGAGCGTCCCGACGACGTCGGCCAGCCGGGCGTACTTCACCTGCAGTCTGGTGGCCCAGTCCACGGCGCGGCTGCGTTCGGCCCGGCGGTTCATCAGCCCGGCACGGGACGTGGCCGCGAAGCCGGTGAGGCCGATGTTGCGCTCGATGGACATGTCCATCACCAGGCCCTGGGCGCGGCGGTCCTCGGGCACCAGGGCGATGCCCGCGGCCATGGCGACGCTGGGCGCGCCCGTCGGCAGCTTCCGGCCGAGCATCTCGACCTCACCGCCGTCGAAGCGGTCGATGCCGAAGACGGCCCGGGCCACCTCGCTGCGGCCCGCCCCGACCAGTCCGGCCAGGCCGAGGATCTCGCCGCGGCGGACGTCGAAGGAGACGTCGGTGAACACGCCCTCGCGCGTCAGCCGGCGCACGCTGAGGGCGACTTCGCCGATCCGGGTCTCCTGCTTGGGGTAGAGCTCCTCGAGATCGCGGCCGACCATGCGCCGGACCAGGCCGTCCTCGTCGAGGTCGGAGAGGGGCTCACTGGCGATCCAGGCACCGTCCCGCAGCGTGGTGACCCGCTGGCACAGCTCGAAGATCTCCTCCAGGCGGTGCGAGATGAACAGCACCGCCGACCCCTGCTCGCGCAGCGTCCTGACCACGCCGAACAGCCGGGCCACCTCGCTGCCGGTGAGCGCCGCCGTCGGTTCGTCCATGATCAGCACGCGGGCGTCGAAGGAGAGGGCCTTGGCGATCTCGACGAGCTGCTGGTCCGCGATGGAGAGACCGCGCGCCGGCTGGTCGGGGTCGAGCGCGACACCGAGACGGGAGAAGAGGTCGGACGCCGCCTGCGTGACGGCGCGGTGGTCCACCCGGCCCAGCGAGCGGCGCGGCTGCCGCCCGATGAAGATGTTCTCCGCGACGGACAGATCCGGGAAGAGCGTCGGCTCCTGGTAGATGACGGCGATCCCGGCGTCGCGGGCGTCGGCCGGACCGTGGAAGTCCACCGGCTCGCCGTCGAGGAGGACCGTGCCGGTGTCCGGACGGTGCACGCCCGCGAGCGTCTTGATCAGGGTGGACTTGCCGGCGCCGTTCTCGCCCGCCAGGGCGTGGGCCTCGCCCGCGTGGAGTCGCAGCGAGACGCCGCGCAGGGCCCGCACGGCGCCGAAGGATTTACTCACTCCCTCCAGGGCGAGGACCGGAGTGGTCTCCGGTTCGGGATGAGTCATGGGTTCTCTCCAGTACGTGTGCCGGGCGGGACCCCGAGCTGTGAAATGTTTCAACGGGGTTGCCCGGAAGCTAGCTTCAGCCCGTCCGGAACGTCAAGGGTCTGCGCACCACCCGGTCGGCAGAAGTTGCGGACGGGCTGGGCGGAGGCCTTCAGGAGCCCCGGTGAACTGCACAGTCATCTGCTGTCCGGCCTGCCGGGGCGCCGTGTGCCCGGGGTTCGGCGACCGCTTCACCGGGGTTTCCGCGGCCCCTTGACGGGGTTGCGGTCAAGGGCTAGTTTCAGCGGCAGCCTGAATCGATTCACACGACGGTCCTTCCAGTGCCCCGCGACGGCACAACTCGCGTCTTCAGAGGTGGACATGCCTGACATCACTGCCGTGAAATCCGCACTCGCCGACCAGCGGGTCGAGACGCCTTCCTGGGGCTACGGCAACTCCGGAACGCGTTTCAAGGTGTTCGCGCAGCCCGGCGTGCCGCGCACACCGCGCGAGAAGCTGGACGACGCGGCCAAGGTGCACGAGTTCACCGGCATCACCCCCCGGGTGGCGCTGCACATCCCGTGGGACAAGGTGGACGACTACGCGGCGCTCGCCGCCCACGCGAAGGACCGCGGGCTGGAACTGGGCGCCATCAACGCCAACGTGTTCCAGGAGGACGACTACAAGCTCGGCAGCGTGTGCCACCCCGACGCCACCGTGCGGCGCAAGGCGCTCGCGCATCTCATGGAGTGCGTCGACATCATGGACGCCACCGGCTCACGCGATCTGAAGCTGTGGTTCGCCGACGGCACCAACTACCCCGGCCAGGACGACGTCGCGGCCCGCCAGGACCGCCTGGCCGAAGCCCTCCGGGCCGTCTACGAGCGCCTCGGCGAAGACCAGCGGATCCTCCTGGAGTACAAGCTCTTCGAGCCCGCCTTCTACACGACCGACGTCCCCGACTGGGGCACGGCGTACGCGCACTGCCTCAAGCTCGGCGACCGGGCGCAGGTCGTCGTCGACACCGGCCACCACGCGCCCGGCACCAACATCGAGTTCATCGTGGCGGTCCTGCTGCGCGAGGGGAAGCTGGGCGGCTTCGACTTCAACTCCCGCTTCTACGCCGACGACGACCTGATGGTCGGCTCCGCCGACCCCTTCCAGCTCTTCCGGATCATGCACGAGGTCGTCAAGAACGGCGGACTCGCCCCCGACGCCGGCGTCGCCTTCATGCTCGACCAGTGCCACAACATCGAGGCCAAGATCCCCGCCGTCATCCGGTCCGTGATGAACGTGCAGGAGGCCACCGCCAAGGCCCTGCTCGTCGACGCCGAGGCGCTGACCGCTGCGCAGGCCGAGGGCGACGTCCTGGCCGCCAACGCCGTCCTCATGGACGCGTACAACACCGACGTGCGCCCGCTGCTGGCCGAGGTCCGCGAGGAGCGGGGCCTGCACCCCGACCCGGTCGCCGCCTACCGCGCGAGCGGCTGGCAGGAGCGGATCGTCGCCGAACGCGTGGGCGGCGAGCAGGCCGGCTGGGGCGCGTAACCGCCCCCGGAGCACCCGCGCCCCCGCATCCCCGTCGTCATCCCCTCCAGAAGGAAAGATCATCATGGCTTCCGCCATCCACCCCGAAGTCGCCGGGCTCCTGGCGCGCTCGCACCGGCTGGGTTCGGACCCCCGCAACACCAACTACGCCGGCGGCAACACGTCCGCCAAGGGCACCGCCACCGACCCGGTCACCGGCGGCGAGACGGAACTGCTGTGGGTCAAGGGCTCCGGCGGGGACCTGGGCACGCTGAAGCCCGAGGGACTGGCCGCGCTGCGACTCGACCGGCTGCGCGCGCTGAAGGACGTCTACCCCGGCGTCGAGCGCGAGGACGAGATGGTCGCCGCCTTCGACTACTGCCTGCACGGCAGGGGCGGCGCCGCGCCCTCCATCGACACCGCCATGCACGGCCTGGTCGACGCGGCCCACGTGGACCACCTGCACCCCGA
The DNA here is from genome assembly GCF_056173025.1 of Streptomyces sp. 63XJN7_1_ISO-PGPR-S23-121. Lineage (NCBI taxonomy): Bacteria > Bacillati > Actinomycetota > Actinomycetes > Kitasatosporales > Streptomycetaceae > Streptomyces > Streptomyces sp. 63XJN7_1_ISO-PGPR-S23-121. The sequence continues at coordinate 3,572,919 of NZ_CM149653.1, forward strand.
CTCCGGGATCGCGCTGGCCTGCGCGGCCGACGGCGAGAAGCTGACCGCCGAGTGCTTCGGCGGCAAGGTCGTCTGGGTGCCGTGGCGGCGCCCCGGCTTCCAGCTCGGCCTGGACATCGCCGCCGTCAAGGAGGCCAACCCGGGGGCCGTCGGCTGCGTCCTCGGCGGCCACGGCGTCACCGCGTGGGGCGCCACCTCCGAGGAGTGCGAGGCCAACTCGCTCCACATCATCCGCACCGCCGAGGCCTTCCTCGCCGAGAAGGGCCGCCCCGAACCCTTCGGCCCGGTCACCGAGGGCTACGCGCCCCTGCCCGACGAGGAGCGCCGCGCCCGCGCCGCCGCCCTCGCCCCGCACATCCGCGCCCTAGCCTCCGCCGACCGCCCGCAGGTCGGCCACTTCACCGACGACGACGTCGTGCTGGACTTCCTCTCCCGCGCCGAGCACCCGCGCCTCGCCGCCCTCGGCACCTCCTGCCCCGACCACTTCCTGCGCACCAAGGTCCGCCCGCTGGTCCTGGACCTGCCGGCCGACGCCCCGCTGGAGCAGGCCGTCGCCCGCCTGGCGGAGCTGCACACCGAGTACCGCGCCGAGTACCGGGCCTACTACGAGCGGCACGCCGTCCCCGGCTCGCCCGCCATGCGCGGCGCCGACCCCGCCGTCGTCCTCGTGCCCGGTGTGGGCATGTTCTCCTTCGGCAAGGACAAGCAGACCGCCCGGGTCGCCGGCGAGTTCTACGTCAACGCCATCAACGTGATGCGCGGCGCCGAGGCCGTCTCCTCCTACAGCCCCATCGAGGAGTCGGAGAAGTTCCGCATCGAGTACTGGGAGCTGGAGGAGGCCAAGCTGCGCCGGATGCCCGCGCCCAAGCCGCTGGCCACCCGCGTCGCCCTGGTCACCGGCGCCGGCTCGGGCATCGGCAAGGCCATCGCCCACCGGCTCGTCGCCGAGGGTGCCTGCGTGGTCGTCGCCGATCTCGACGCCCGGGGCGCGGCAGCCGTGGCCGAGGAACTCGGCGGACCCGACCGGGCCGTGGCCGTCACGGTGGACGTCACCAGCGAGGACCAGATCACCGCCGCGTTCGCCGAGGCGGTGCTCGCCTTCGGAGGCGTCGACCTGGTCGTCAACAACGCCGGCATCTCCATCTCCAAGCCGCTGCTGGAGACCACGGCCGCGGACTGGGACCTCCAGCACGACATCATGGCCCGCGGTTCCTTCCTGGTCTCCCGCGAGGCTGCCCGGGTGATGACCGCACAGAAGCTCGGCGGCGACATCGTCTACATCGCCTCCAAGAACGGCGTCTTCGCGGGTCCCAACAACATCGCCTACGGGGCGACCAAGGCCGACCAGGCACACCAGGTGCGCCTGCTGGCCGCCGAACTCGGCGAGCACGGGATCCGCGTCAACGGCGTCAACCCCGACGGCGTCGTCCGCGGCTCCGGCATCTTCGCCGGCGGCTGGGGCGCCAAGCGGGCCGCCGTGTACGGCGTGGAGGAGGAGAAGCTGGGCGAGTTCTACGCCCAGCGCACGCTGCTCAAGCGCGAGGTGCTGCCCGAGCACGTGGCGAACGCGGTCTTCGCCCTGACCGGCGGTGACCTGACCCACACCACCGGGCTGCACGTCCCGGTGGACGCGGGTGTCGCGGCGGCGTTCCTGCGCTGACCCCGCAGCGCCCCGACGCCCGCGCGTCACGCGCGGCTGCGTCGGGGCGCTTAACGGGGCCGGCGGACCGGCCTTCGGCTCCCCGCCCCACGACTCGGGCCGTCCCCCGGCTCCTGCCCCGTCACTCGCGCCGCCCCGCCCCGCCCGCCCCCTCTCCTTCCTCCACGTCCGACCACTCCTCGCCGCGCCCAGCGGAGGTACCAGCACGTGACCACCACCCCGGCCTCCTCGGCCTTCCCCTCGGCGTTCGCCGCGGTCGACCTCGGGGCCACCAGCGGACGGGTGATCCTCGGCCGTGTCGGTCCGGACAACCTCGACCTGACCGAGGCCCACCGGTTCCCGAACACTCCCGTCCGCCTGCCCGACGGACTGCACTGGAACCTGCTCGCGCTCTTCCAGGGGGCCGTCGACGGTCTGCGGGAAGCCGCCCGGGCCGGCGGAGTGGTCTCCGTCGGAGTGGACACCTGGGCGGTGGACTACGGGCTCCTCGACGCCGACGGTGTACTCCTCGGCGCCCCGTACCACTACCGGGACAGCCGCACCGACACCGCCGCCGAACGGGTCCGGCCCCACGTCGGCCCCGAGGAGCTGTACCGGATCACCGGGCTTCAGCACCTGCCGTTCAACACCGTCTTCCAGCTCGCCTCGGCGGCCGGCAGCAGCCAGCTGCGCGCCGCGCGCACCCTGCTGCTGATCCCGGACCTGCTGGTCCACTGGCTGACCGGATCGATCGGCGCGGAGGTCACCAACGCGTCCACCACCGGGCTGTTCGACGCCCGCACCGGCACCTGGTCCGCCGAACTCCTCGAACGGCTCTCCGTCGACCCCGGCCTGCTGCCGCCGCTGCGCCGCCCCGGTGACCCCGCCGGCACCCTCCTGCCGCACGTCGCCGAGCACACCGGCCTCGACGCGAGCACCCCGGTCGTCACCGTCGCCTCGCACGACACCGCCTCCGCCGTCGCCGCCGTCCCGGCCACCGAGCCGCACTTCGCCTACATCTCCTGCGGCACCTGGTCCCTCGCCGGACTCGAACTGGACGCCCCGGTCCTGACGGAGGCCTCCCGGAACGCCAACTTCACCAACGAACTGGGCGTGGACGGCACCGTCCGCTACCTCCGCAACATCATGGGCATGTGGCTGCTGGAGGAGTGCCGCCGGACCTGGGAGGCGCAAGGGCTGCCCACGCACATCCCCGTCCTTCTTGCCGAGGCCGCCCGCTGCCCAGCGTTCGGCGCGCTCGTCGACCCCGACGACCCCGAGTTCCTCGCCCCCGGCGACATGCCGGAACGCATCCGGGACCACTGCCGCCGCACGGACCAGCCGGTCCCCGACAGCCAGGGCGCCGTCGTCCGCTGCATCCTGGAGAGCCTCGCGCTCGCCCACCGCCGCACCCTGAGGCAGGCCGCCGAACTCGCCGGCCGCGACATCACCCACATCCATCTCGTCGGCGGCGGCTCCCGCAACGACCTGCTCTGCCAGCTCACCGCCGACGCCACCGGCCTGCCCGTCATCGCCGGACCCACCGAGGCCACCGCCCTCGGCAACATCCTCGTCCAGGCCCGAGCGGCCGGACTGGTGGCCGACCTCACGGCGATGCGCCGGCTCGTCGCCTCCACCCAGCACCTCAGGCGCTACGGCCCCCGCGGCGACGGCGCCGCCTGGGACGCGGCGGCCGCCAGGCTCACCCCTGCCCGAACGGAACCCCGATGCGCGTAGCCCTCTTCGCCACCTGCGTCAACGACGCGCTCTACCCGTCCACGGCGATCGCCACCGTCAAGGTGCTCGAACGCCTCGGGGTCGAGGTGGACTTCCCCGCCGCCCAGACCTGCTGCGGTCAGCCCCAGTACAACACCGGCTACCGGCGCGAGACCGAGCCGCTGGTGCGCCGCACGGCCCGCGCCTTCGACGGCTACGACCACGTCGTCACCCCCTCCGGTTCCTGCGTCGCCATGGTCCGCGACAACTACCCGAGGATCGGCGCCAGGGCGGCGGCCGAGGGCCGCGGCCGGGAACTCGCCGACGCCGCCGTGTCCCTCGTGCCACGCGTCGTCGAACTGACCGAGTTCCTCGTCGACGTCCTCGGGGTGACGGACGTGGGCGCGTACTTCCCCCACACCGTCACCTACCATCCTTCCTGCCACGGCCTGCGCATGCTCGGTCTGGGCGAACGGCCTCGCCGGCTGCTGCGAGCGGTCAGGGGACTGGAGCTGGTGGAGCTGCCGGGCGCCGAGGAGTGCTGCGGCTTCGGCGGCACCTTCGCCGTCAAGAACGCCGACGTGTCCGCGGCGATGGGCGACGACAAGATCCGCAACGCCTTGTCCACCTCCGCGGACGTGCTGTGCGGTGCGGACAACTCCTGTCTGATGCACATCGGCGGCATGCTGCGCCGCCGGGACGCACCGCAACGGGCACTGCACCTCGCGGAGATCCTCGCGAGCACGGAAGAGGAGCCGCTGCGATGAGTGGGACCTTCATGGGCATGCCGTCCTTCCCCAGGGCGGCCCGGGACGCCGTGCGCGACACGACGCTGCGCGGGAATCTGCGGCACGCGACGCACACCATCCGCGCCAAACGGGCGGGAGCGGTCGCCGAACTCGAGGACTGGGCCCGGCTTCGCGAGGCCGGCAAGCAGATCAAGGACCACACGCTGCGCCACCTCGACCGCTACCTGGTACGGGTCGAGGAGGCGGTCACTGCGGCGGGCGGCACCGTCCACTGGGCCGCCGACGGGGACGAGGCCAACCGGATTGTGGCCGACCTGGTGAGGGCGACCGGCGAGACGGAGGTCGTCAAGGTCAAGTCGATGGCGACGCAGGAGATCGGCCTCAACGAGGCGCTCGAGAAGGCCGGCATCCGGGCCTACGAGACCGATCTCGCCGAGCTCATCGTGCAGCTCGGCGGCGACCTGCCCTCGCACATCCTCGTCCCGGCCATCCACCGCAACCGCGGCGAGATCCGCGACATCTTCCGCTCCGAGATGGGGGAGTGGGGCCGCCCCGCGCCCGAGGGACTCACGGACACTCCGGCCGAGCTCGCCGAGGCGGCCCGGCTGCACCTGCGGGAGAAGTTCCTGCGCGCCAAGGTCGGCATCTCCGGCGCCAACTTCGTGGTCGCCGAGACCGGCACGCTGGTCGTCGTGGAGTCCGAGGGCAACGGCCGCATGTGCCTGACCCTGCCCGAGACACTGATCTCCGTGGTCGGCATCGAGAAGATCGTGCCGACCTGGCGGGACCTGGAGGTCTTCCTCCAGCTCCTGCCCCGCTCCTCCACCGCCGAGCGCATGAACCCGTACACGTCGATGTGGACGGGCACCACCGACGGCGACGGCCCCCGGAACTTCCACCTGGTCCTGCTCGACAACGGCCGCACCGACACCCTCGCCGACGAGGTCGGCCGCCAGGCACTGCGCTGCATCCGCTGCTCGGCCTGCCTGAACGTCTGCCCGGTCTACGAACGCGCCGGCGGACACGCCTACGGCTCCCCCTACCCGGGGCCCATCGGCGCCATCCTCACGCCCCAGCTGCGGGGCCTCACCACGGAACTCGACGCGTCCCTGCCGTACGCGTCCTCGCTGTGCGGTGCCTGCTACGAGGTGTGCCCGGTCGCCATCGACATCCCCGAGGTCCTGGTGCACCTGCGGGAGAAGGTCGCCGACCAGGGCGGCAAGGGGCACCGCCTGGAGAAGGCGGCGATGAGGGCGGCGACCTGGCTCCTCGACCATCCGGCCGCCCTCACCGCCGGCGAACGGCTCGCGTCCGGGACGCGGAAGCTGCACCCCGAGCGGCTTCCCGGACCCGGCGCGCGCCAGTGGACCGACAGCCGTGACCTTCCGGACGTGCCCGCCCAACCGTTCCGTGACTGGTGGAAGAAGAACCGCGCATGACCTCTCCGTCCTCCTCCCGCGACCGCGTCCTCGGCCGAGTGCGCAGGGCCCTCGCGGACGCGCCCGAAGCCCCCGAGGTCTCGCGCGACTACCTGGTCAGCCACACTCCCGACGACCCGGCCACGGTGCTCGACCTGCTCCACGAGAACCTCGCCGACTACCGGGCGGGCGTGCACCGCACCACTTCGGAGGGCCTGGCGGCACTGATCGGCGAGTTCCTCGCCGGTCACGGCGCGCGCAGCGTCGTCGTGCCGCCCGGCCTGCCCGGCGCCTGGCTGGCCGGCTCGGACGCCCGGCAGCGCCTCGACGACGTCCCCCTGACCCCGGAGGAGCTCGACTCCGCCGACGCCGTGGTCACCGGCTGCGCCCTGGCCGTCGCGGAGACCGGGACCGTCGTCCTCGACGCCGGCCCGGGGCAGGGCCGGCGTGCGCTCACCCTCGTTCCCGACGTGCACATCTGCGTCGTCGACGCCCGCACCCAGGTCGTCGCCTCCCTCCCGCAGGCCCTGCCCCGCCTCGACCCCACCCGCCCCAGCACCTGGATCTCCGGCCCGTCCGCCACCAGCGACATCGAGCTGGACCGGGTGGAGGGGGTCCACGGACCCCGGACCCTGGAGGTCGTCCTGGTGGTCGACTGACGGCAGCGCGGCCCGGCGAGCGGCCGGACGAGGCATCGGATGCATGTGCTGAACGTCCGGCCCGTCGCCTAACCTCGTGCGTGGACCCGTCGGCCGGCACGTGCCGGCACCGCGAGGAGGCGACCGTGCTCGGAAGGAACACCCGGTGGTTCGTGGGCGCGTTGGCCGTGGCCTGCCTGCTGGTCGTCGGCCGCGGCGCACCGGACGACGGCACCGCCGCCGGGCCGCTGCGCGCCGACTCCGTCAAGCACGTCGTACCGAACCGGGTCATGACGTGGAACATCTGCAATCCCTGCCGTGAGAGCAACGCCGACCGGGCGGCGGAGATCGCCGCGTACGCGCCCCAGGTCATAGGCCTGCAGGAGGCGTGCGTACGCGACGTCGAGCAGCTCCGCGACTATCTGAAGACCCGTCACGGGCTGGTCTACCACGTCGAGTACGGGTCGGTGCTGCGGAACCGGGGACGCTGCGGCGGGTGGCCGTGGAATCCGGGAGGCTTCGGCCAGGCACTCCTCTCGGCGGCACCGATGACGGACCGCGTCCTCGTGGAGTACCCGGACGGCGGGTCCGAGGACCGCGGGTACCTGGCCGTCACCACGAGGGTGGGCGACCGGTCCGTCCGGGTCTTCGACACGCACCTCGCCCAACGGCGCCAGGAGGCGGTCCGGGCGGGCCAGACCGCCGTACTCGCCGCGGCCGTCGGCCGGTACGACCGCGCCGTCGTGCTCGGCGACTTCAACGCCGTGCCGGACACCCCCGAACTCGACCCGTTCCGGGAACTGGCCGCGGACGCCGATCCCGGATGCCGTCCCTCGCCCGCCGGCAGGTGCGAGCCGACCACCGACTGGGACAGCAAGTTCGACTACGTGTTCCTGCGGGGCATCACCCCGCTCCGGCACCGTGTGCACCCCACCGCGTACTCGGACCACCACATGCTGCTCGCCGACCTGCGCACCTGACCCGGCCGGCCGTCTGGCATCATGCCCGGATGACGCCAGGCCGGATCATCTTCCTCAACGGCACGTCCAGTTCGGGGAAGTCGAGCATCGCGCGCGAGCTGCTCGACGTCCTCGACGACGGTGTCTTCTTCCACCTGGCGGTGGACAGCTTCAACGCGATGCGCACCAAGCGCACCCTCGAGGCGGAGGAGCTCGACACGGCGCTGCGGCGGACGAGGATGGGCTTCCACCGCTCCGTCGCGGCCATGGCCGAGGTGGGCAACGACGTCGTCGTCGACCATGTGCTCAGCGAGCCGTGGCGATTGCTCGACTGCCTGTCGGTCCTGCGTGCCGAGAGCGTGCTGTTCGTGGGTGTCCACTGTCCGCTCGAGGAACTCACGCGCCGGGAGCGGGAGCGGGGAGACCGCCCGCCGGGCCTCGCCGCGCACCAGTACCACCTCGTCCACCGGCACGGCGACTACGACCTGGAGTGCGACACCGGCGCCGCGACCGCGCGGGAGTGCGCCGAGCGGATCAGGGACTTCCTCCCGCGGCTCCCGCACCTGTCGGGCGGCACCGCCTTCGCCCGCCTCCGGGACCGCCACCTGTCCGCCGCCACCGGGTGACGCGCCGTACACGGGGACGGGTCACGGGACCAGAGCGGCCCCCGCGGCCGCCCGCTCCCCGGCCGGGCGCCTGCGCCGTGCGGCCGAGGTGAGCGACGGCGGCTGCCAGGCGCCGTCGGCCCGGTAGAGGTCGGTGCCGGGCGCCACGATGCCGTCGATCCGGTCCAGGACCGCGTCGTCGAGCAGCAGGTCGGCACCCTTGAGCAGCGCGGTGAGCTGGTCCATGGTGCGCGGCCCGGTGATCACCGAGGTGACGGCGGGGTGGACCAGCACGAAGGCGACGGCCAGCTCCGGCAGCGTGCAGCCCACCTCGTCGGCCAGGGCGACGAACCGCTCGACGGCCGCGAGCTTCGCCTCGTTGCCCGGCACGGCCGGGTCGAAGCGGTGCGGAGTGAGCTTGGCACGGCCCGTGGTGAGGTCGACGGGCCGGCCCGCGCGGTAGGCGCCGGACAGGAACCCCGAAGCAAGAGGTGACCAGGTCAGCACGCCCATGCCGAGGCGCTGCGCGGTCGGCAGCACGGACCGCTCGATGCCGCGCGCGAGCAGCGAGTACGGCGGCTGTTCCGTGCGCAGCCGCATCAGTCCGCGGCGTTCCGCCACGTGGTGGGCCTCGACCAGGTCCTCGGCGGGGAACGTGGAGCAGCCGAACGCCCGGATCTTGCCCGCCCTCACCAGGTCGCTCAGGACCGACAGCGTCTCCTCGATGTCGGTGGTGTGGTCGGGGCGGTGCACCTGGTAGAGGTCGATCCAGTCCGTGCCCAGGCGCCGCAGACTGTCCTCGACCGCCTTGAGGATCCAGCGGCGCGAGTTGCCGCCGCGGTTGCGTCCCTCCTCCAGCGGGAAGTGGACCTTGGTCGCGAGCACGACGTCGTCACGCCGGCCCTTGAGGGCCTTGCCGACGATCTCCTCGCTCTCACCGGCCGAGTACATGTCGGCGGTGTCCACGAAGTTGACGCCGGCGTCGAGAGCGGCGTGGATGATGCGTGCGCCGTCCTCGTGATCGGGGTTGCCCACAGAGCCGAACATCATGGTGCCGAGGCAGTGGGTACTGACCTCGATGCCGGTCGTGCCGAGGACGCGATAGCGCATGCCGGTGCTCCGTTGTCTGGGGGGCGGGACGGGGAGCGTCACTCTAGGACTTCGAGCGCACTCGACGGCAAGCGAGCGGACCGGCGGATCAGGCGGCCCTCTGGTACGGAACGGGCGGCCGGGGTACCCGGTGCACGGCCCTCGGACAGCCCCAGGGAGATGAGCGGGCATGGCGTCCGAAATCGCGAAGGTGCCTTCGCACCACGCCACCCTGAACGGCGATCTCGTCGTGCCCACCGGTGCGCGGGGCCTGGTCCTGTTCGCCCACGGCAGCGGAAGCTCTCGGCTCAGTCCCCGCAACCGCGCGGTCGCGGCCGGGCTGCGCGCCGCGGGATTCGGGACGCTGTTGCTGGACCTCCTGACCCGGGACGAGGAGCGCGAGGACATGGCCACGGCCCGGCACCGCTTCGACATCGGCCTGCTGGCACGGCGTCTGGCGGATGCCGTCGACTGGCTGGCCGGGCGCCCGGACACGGCCGGGCTGCCCGTGGGCCTGTTCGGGGCGAGTACCGGAGCTGCGGCCGCCCTGATCGCGGCGGCGGAGCGGCCCGCATCCGTGCGTGCGGTGGTGTCCCGGGGAGGCAGACCGGACCTGGCGGGCGACGCCGTTCCCCTGGTCGCCGCACCGGTCCTGCTCGTCGTAGGGGGCGACGACGAGACGGTCCTCGCGCTCAACCGCGAGGCCGCCCGGCGGCTCGCACCGGTCCACGAGATCCACGTCGTCCCCGGCGCCACCCATCTCTTCCCCGAGCCCGGCGCCCTGGAGGAGGTCACCGAAGCGGCCGCCGCCTGGTTCCGCGACCACCTCGGCGAAGGAGCCGACGACGACCGCGCCGGCTGACACCGCGGCGTCCTTCCGACCCACGGGGGGGGAGAGAGGCAGGCATCAGGTCATGCGCTTCCACGATCGCCGGACAGCCGGCCGGGAACTCGGGCTCCGGCTCATGGAGTGGGCGTCCGAAGGCGAGCTGCCCCGCGTCGTCGTCCTCGCGCTGCCCCGCGGTGGCGTGCCGGTGGCCGCAGAGGTCGCCCGGGCCCTCGGGGCGCCCCTGGACGTGCTCGTGGCACGGAAGATCGGCCTTCCCGGCAGGCCGGAGACGGGCATCGGCGCGGTCGTGGCCGACGACCCGGCCCTGTTCGACCGGCGGACCCTGACCATGCTGGGCCTCGACGAGGACCGCCTGGTCCGGGACGTGGCCCGCGAGCGCGAGGAACTGAGACGCCGCGCCCTGCTCTACCGGGGCGACCTCTCCACGCCCGACGTCGAGGACCGCACCGTGATCCTCGTCGACGACGGCCTGGCCACCGGCGCCACCGCACGCGCCGCCCTCCGCCACCTCCGGCGGCGCGAACCCGCCCGGCTGGTCCTCGCCGTTCCCGTCGGCGCCCCCGAGGCCGCCGCCGCGATGCGCGAGGAGGCCGACGACGTCGTGTGCCTCCGGCAGCCGCCGGACTTCATGGCCGTCGGCTTCTGGTACGACGACTTCGAACAGGTCACCGACGACGAGGTCGTCGAGGTCCTGAACGAGCGCAGGGCGGCCTTGCCCCCCGGCGGGTGAGCGTTCGCCGTACCGGAGGGGCGACCGCGACGGCCCGCATACATCACGGATTGGGTACCGACCCGGAACTATGGCCTCCATCACAGCCAACGCGATCTTGCGCTGGTGAGATCGCCGGGTGCTCGGTTTCCTCATCAGGCTCCTGCCCTTCTGGGTCAGAGAGCCCCTGCTCATCGTGGTCGGATCCGTCTTCGGTGTGCGCATCCTGTATCTCGCCGTCCGCGACGGCGGATGGGCGCCGGCCGCCATCGGCACGGTCTTCCTCGTCTTCACCGCGGTGCGCGTCCACACGGTGGTCCGCGCCCTGCGCGCGCGCCGGAACCCGAATCCGGTGGCCTCCGCCGACGGGGCGGTGCCCGCCGCCGCGCCCCAGCCGCAGCAGCAGCCGCAGCCTGAAGCGGAGCGGCGTCCCGCGCCGCCGGCCGCTCCGGAGAAGGAGCCCAACGCCTGGGGCCAGGCCGCCGCGGCCGTGGCCGTGTTCGGAGCGATCGCGGCCGTGCTCTGGCTGGGCCCGAAGGTGATGCCCTCCGACGACACCACGCCAAAGGCCGCCTCGTGTTCGGCCGGGGAGCACGAGGAGCTGCCGAGCGCCTACAGGGAGACGCCCCGGGCCGTGACCGGCGAGGAGCTGTGCACGGCGCTCAACCGGTCGGACCTGGCCCAGCTCCTCGGCACGCCCGCGGAGATCGCGACCGTGGCGTCCGGCACCAGCAACACGGCTCCCCTGACCGACGGAAAGGTCGCGCAGCCGGAGGCCGAGGTCCAGTTCGACACGTACACCGTGCACGTCTCGGCCACGTACAACGAGCTGTCGATCGCCCAGTACGTGAAGCTGATGAAGTTCGGGAACGAGGAGAACGTCAGGACGCTCGCGGTCCTCGGGCGGCCCGCGGTCCTCTCCTCGGACCACACCATGAAGCTGGAGATCAATCTGGGGGGCGGCGGGTCCGGCGGACCGGTCGAGGAGGGCCCCCTGGCCAGGACGCTGACCGTGGCCTTCGACGGGAAGGACCGGGGCGGCTACTACGACATCACCGTGTGGAGCACGTCCGGAGCGCTCCCGGACGACAGCGCGCTCCTCGGCATCGCCGAGAAGATCCTCCCGACGCTCCCGGAACGCGCCGTGTGACGAGCCGTGGGGAGATCACCGGCCCCCTCCCCACGGTTCGGCAGATACGGGGCCGCGCCCGATATCAGAAGACCTGTCACCGGGCGCGCCGTACCCGCAAGAATGACCCGATTACCTCCGCAACGGAGCTATCCGGCCAACATCCCCTCGTTTTCCCTCCCCGGACAACCGGGCGTCGGGCCCGTTCCTCTCACAGCGCGGGCACAGCAACCGCGCCTCACAGCGGGCCCCGCGACTGTCCTCGCCGACACGACGTGCCGCCCGCCGCCTGTCTCCTTCTCACAGCATCCGGAGGACGAGGGAACGATGACCAGAACGCGCACCACCCGGCTTCGACGTCCGCTGCTCGCCGGCACCACGGCCGTCGCCGCCCTGGCCGTGACGGCCGGGCTCGTGGCCGCCACGTCGGAGCCGGCCAAGGCCGCGACCGGCCCCAGGCTGAGCCTCATCGCCGCGACCAACTCGCTCACGCTCACCTCCTGGAAGGAGGATCCGGGCGTCTACCTCGACCTCGGCACCTACCTGACGGCCGAGGGGACGCCACTGGAACTGAAGGTGACCCGGAAGTCCTACAAGGACCCGGTGACCATCACCCAGACCGTGTACGAGGGCGGCAAGGCCAGGACGAAGACGCTGCCCAAGGGCACCGTGAAGGACTTCTCCGGCCTGCCCGGCTTCGCGGAGATCACGATCACCGACAAGGCGGGCAAGAAGGTCCTCAGCCGCACCGAGGACTTCTGCCCGAACAACGCCAGCGGCCGGGTGCGCCCCGACGCGCCCGCCACCTCCAAGTATCCGGAGAGCTGCCCCACCAACCCGTTCACCCTCGGCTCGGTGTGGGGTGTCGAGAAGGGCTGGGCCGCCAACACATACGCCGGTTCCTACACCGACTCGGTCCGGCTCGCGGCCGGCACGTACACCGCCAGGATCGGGGTCGCCAAGAAGTACCGCGACCTGTTCGGCATCGCCGACAAGCCGGCCACGGTGAAGGTGACCGTGGTGGAGCGCAGCTACGAGGACGAGGAAGGCGTCGCCCGGTCGGCGTCCCCCGCCGCACGGTCCGCCCAGGCCGGCGAGCACGCCGGACACGGAGCCGCTGCCGAGGCGCCGTCCGGGCACACGGGCCACGGCCCGGGGCACGCCCCGACGCCGGCCCAGGCCGCCGCGCCGGTGACGAGCGGCGCCGGCCCCTCGTACAACGTGGGCCACGGCCCGCTCAGGGCGGCACCTCCCGCCCTGCCCTGGGCGGCGAAGAAAGAGCAGGCCGCGCGCTCGATGCGCACCGGTGACACGGCCGGACGGACCGACGGCTCGCGCAAGGCGCCGGCGCTCGCGCCCCTGTCGAAGCGTCCCGTCGGCAAGCCCTCGGTGCCGGACGTGCCCAAGCCCGACCTGCGCTCGCTGCCGGCCTACGGCATCGTCATCAGCGACGGCGAGAAGGACATCCCCGGCAAGGACTACCTGGCCTTCAGCGCCAACGTGTGGAACGCCGGCCCGGCACAGCTCGTGGTGGACGGCTTCCGTTCGCCCGGCAAGGCCAAGATGGACGCCTACCAGTACTTCTACGACGCCAAGGGCAAGCAGGTCGGCTACACCCCGACCGGCACCATGGAATGGGACCCGCGCCCGGGCCATGTGCACTGGCACTTCACCGACTTCGCCAGCTACCGGCTGCTGAAGGCGGACAAGAAGGAGGCCGTGCGCAGCGGCAAGGAGGCCTTCTGCCTGGCCAACACCGACGCGATCGACTACACGGTGAAGAACGCCAACTGGCACCCGTTCAACACCGATCTGTCGACCGCCTGCGGCCAGGAGAACTCGATCTCCGTCCGTGAGGTGCTGGACGTCGGCTCCGGCGACACGTACACGCAGGACCTGCCGGGCCAGTCCTTCGACATCACCCAGGTGCCCAACGGCACCTACTACATCCAGGTCCTGGCCAACCCGGCGAAGCGGCTGAAGGAGACCAGCCTCGACAACAACAGCGCGCTCCGGAAGATCGTCCTCGGCGGCAAGCCGGGCAAGCGGACGGTGACCGTGCCGGCGCACGACCTGGTGAACGCGAACTGACCGGACACCGGGCAGCAGACCACTGACGCCGATCACAGGGCCGGCGGCCCCGAGACGCGGCCGCCGGCCTCGGCGCGTCCCGGGCGCGTGCCGGCGGCGGAGCGGTCGCGTCACGCCTGTCTGCGGTACCCCAGGACCGTCATCATGCCGCTTTCCGAGTGGTACTGGTTGTGGCAGTGCAGCATCCACAGCCCGGGGTTGTCGGCGTCGAAGTCGACCACCAGTTTCCGGTGCGGCAGCACCACCGCGGTGTCCTTGCGGGCACCCACGCCGTCCAGTCCGGTGACGGCGAAGGTGTGCCCGTGCAGGTGCATCGGATGCCACATGTCGGTGGCGTTGACGAGGGTAAGCCGTACCCGTTCGCCTGCGCGCACCGGGTGGCGCTGCCGCACGGAGTAGGGCTCGTGGTCGAATCCCCAGTCGAACCTCTCCATGCCCCCGGTGATCCGGATGCGCATCTCGCGGTCGGGTTCGCGGCCGTCCAGGGCCACGGAGTCGTCGGGCACGAGGCGGCGAGCGGGGACGGTCCTGCCGTCGAGTTCGTCCGGGTGGACGTCGGCCGGGGGGAGGTGCCCGTTGCCCTTGTCGGTCCGCAGGACGGCGAGGGCCCTGCCCTTCTTGCCCTCGGCCACCGCGACGAGCGGGAAGACGCCGTCCCGGGCGGTGACCAGGACGTCGTACCGCTCCGCCATGCCGACGAGGAGGGCGTCGGTTCCCGTGTGCTTCACCGGATAGCCGTCGGTGTGGGTGACCGTCATCCCGTGGCCGCCCAGGGCGACCCGGAAGGCGGTCTCCGCACCGGCGTTGATGATGCGCAGCCGGACGCGGTCGCCGGGACGGCAGCGGAACACCTCGGGATGACCGGGCAGGCGCCCGTTGACCAGGAAGTGGGGGTGGGCGACGCTGCCGCCCGCGCCGTGCAGCATGCGGCTGTAGGACGTGTGCAGTACGCGCGAGGGTCCCGCGGGTCTCCCGGTCGGCGAGGGAAGGGCCGTCGCCGGGCGGCCGGGGCTCGCGGCGCCGGGGCCGGAGCCCATGGCCATGTGGTCCGTGTCCGCGGAGTCACCGGGCATGAGCTGGTGCAGGACCTCCTCGGGAGTGGAGCCCTCCACACCGTCGAGCCAGTCGTCCAGGACCACGACCCACTCCTTGTCGTAGGCCAGGCGCTCCCGCGGATCGTCGACGATGAGCGGCGCGTACAGGGCCCGGTCGACCTGCACCCCGACGTGGGAGTGGAGCAGGTACGTTCCCGGATACTCTGCGGTGAAGCGGTAGCGGAAGTCGGCCCCGGGACGGATGGCCGCCTGGGTGAGCCCCGGGACGCCGTCCATGTCGCAGCGCAGCCGCATTCCGTGGCAGTGCAGCGTCGTGTCGGCGGGCAGCCGGTTGGCGAGCGTCAGGTCGAGCACGTCGCCGGCGGTGACCCGCACCAGCGGGCCCGGCAGCGCCTCGTCGTAGGCCCAGCTCGGGACGGACCGCCCGCCGATGTCCAGCGTCGCCTCGGCCGCGGTGAACCGGTACGCACGCACCGGTCCGGCCCCGCGTTTCCGCTCGGCCGCGAGGACTTCCGGGTCGGACGGATTGACGTAGCCCGGGGGGCCGGGCGGGACGAACGCCGCCCCGCCGGCACCTCCTCGAGGCCCGGATCCCGGTCCGGGGCCGGAGTTGGTGCAGGCTGCCAGGAGACCCGCGCCGGCAGCGGCGACCGGGGCGCGGAGCAGGGTACGCCGAGAAGGTTCGAACATGTCTGCATGAGACATGCAGGATGATCGCGCAGCCCGTCGGTGCGGCCGAATGCCTGACGCGGCCGGTACGAATTCCACCGGCAGGCGGACGGCCACGGAGGGCGTCCCGCGCCGCCGGGGCGGTCGCCCGCTCGTCGGTCCGCGTCCGCGTCACCCGGTCGGCTTCCGTGCGGCGTCACGCCTGCCCGCACGGGCCCGTAGTAAGAAAGGATCATGCACGCGCGCGTGCCGAACGGAGGCATCGTGAAGACAGCACTGCGCATGACCCTGGGCATCGTTCTGGCCGCCGGGGCCGCGTCGGCCACGGCACCGGTCACGGTCGCGTCGGCCGCCGAACCCCTGCGGTACGTCGCGCTCGGCGATTCCTACGCGGCCGCCCCGCTGGTCCCGCCGGTCGACACGGCCGGACCGGCGTGCCTGCGCTCCCTGGCCGACTATCCACGCGTCGCGGCCGCGGCCCTGGACGCGACGCTCACCGACGTCAGCTGCTCCGGAGCCACCGCCGGCCACCTGAGCACACCGCAGCACCCGGGAACGGCACCCCAGTACGACGCGCTGACCCCCGGCACAGACCTCGTCAGCGTCACCATCGGCGGCAACGACACCGACCTGTTCAGCGAAGCGCTGCACTGCGTCAACGTCCTGCCCCCGCCCCACGGCACCAGCTGCGCGGAGCGCAACACCGCCGGCGGAACCGACAGGACCAGGGCTCGCATCGACGCCTGGGCACCGGTCTTCGCCGCGGTCCTGGACGACATCACCCGGCGGGCGCCGCACGCCAGGATCTTCGTCGTCGGCTACGGCAACTACCTCCGTCCCGACGGCTGCTTCCCCTCCCAGCCCTACTGGAAGCAGGACGCCAACCATCTCCAGGGCGCGATCAACCACCTCGGCGCCGTACTGAGGCGGACGGCCGAGGAGCACGGCGCCGTCTTCGTCGACACCTTCGAGCTGAGCGCCGGACACGACATCTGCGCCGCCCCCGCCGACCGCTACTTCGAAGGTGTGGTCCCCACCCGCCCGGCCGCGCCCCTGCATCCCAACGCGACGGGGGCCCGGGCCATCGGCAACGCCCTCGCCGCGGCCGTCCGCGAGACGTCGGCGCCGCCCGGCGGCGGACGGTGAGAGGCGGTGCCGTCCGCCGTCCGCGCCTGGCCGGGGAGATCCGCGCGAGCCCGCCACCGTGACCCTTCGGGGAGCGGCGACCCAAGGCGGCGGGCTCCGGCATAGAATCCGGTCTCATGCCGAAGCCTGACGAGCTGATCATTGACATCGCCACCCTCGTGGAGTCCGGGCGGAGCAGTCAGATGTCCCTGACCGTGGTCACCGGCGGCGCCGTCGTCACCGGTCGCCTGGCTCCCGAAGCCGTATGGCGGCAGAGGGTGTCGGAAGTGCTGACGGACTCCGCCCAACTGAGCGACTTCTCCGCCGTCTTCGACGCGCCCGTGCGGAGGGACGGGCCGCCCACCCATCTGCACTTCCACGTGGCCCGCATCCTGCAGGGCGCGGTGGGCATCCCGGAGACGGGCGGGATGTACCGCGTCGCGATCGAGGACGTCAGTGCCTGGACCGTGGGCGACTTCAGCTACTCCGACGGCTGAGCCGCGGCCACGCGCCGGCCGGGGCCGCCCCGGCCGGCGTAGCGGGCACGGGCGCGCGTGGCGTCCCGGCGAGCACTGGTGATTCCACCGATGGCAACCGCTGTGCCTCCCAGGACTCTGGGTCGGGTCAGGCCACCCCGACCAGCATCCAGGAGGGCTTCATGCGTCGCCGTTCCCCACGCCGGCTTCTCGGCCTGCTCGCGTCCGCCACCGTCGCGTTCAGCCTGTTCTCACCGGCCACGGCGGCCGGCGCGGCGGACGCCGCGGCCGCGCCGGCCGCCGCCGCCCGGCCGGCCGCCACGGCCGTCCAGCCGCTGTCGACCAGCACCCCGGTGGTCTTCGTCCACGGATACACCGGCAACGCCTCCAACTGGGTCACCGCCATGAGCGTCTTCCGGCTCAACGGCTGGTCCAGCTCCCACCTCTTCGCCTACGAGTACAACTCCTACGGCGACAACGTGACCAACGCCCGCGGTCTCGCCTCGTTCGTCGACAACGTCAAGGCGCGGACCGGCGCGAGCAAGGTGGCCATCGTCAACCACTCGATGGGCGGCCTCGTCAGCCAGTACTACCTGAAGGTGCTGGGCGGCAACACCAGCGTCAGCCACCTCGCCTCGATCGCCGGCGCGAACCACGGCACCACCTACGCCGGCGCCTGTCTGATCTACACGACGTGCCGACAGATGTACCCGGGCTCCTCGTTCATCGCCCAGATCACCGCGGGCGACGAGACACCGGGCTCGACCAGGTACGCCACCTGGTACTCGGCGTGCGACGGCGTCATCATCCCGTACACCAGCACCCGGCTGAGCGGCGCGACGAACAACAACGTGGTCTGCCAGACCCACATCGGCTACCTGGCGGACACGGTGGTGCTCGGCGAGATCGCCCGCTTCGTCGCATCCTGACCCCGGAGCGGACGGACGGCACGGTCCGCCCGTCCGCCCCACCCGGCCCCCGGCGTCCTCGGGGCCGGGCCGTGCCCGACTCAGCCCGCGGCGACGGCCGTCCGTGTGTCGCCCCGGGCCTCGGAGAGGCGACGGGCGGCCTCCTCCGCGGTGCAGTGCGCGAGGAGCATGACGATGGCCGTCTTGGCGTGCCCCTGCGCCGCCCGCAGCGCCTCGGCGGCGGCTTCCGGGCCGGCGCCGGTGGCCTGGACGACCATGCGGCGGGCCCGGTCGACGAGCTTGTCGTTGCTGGCCCGCACATCGACCATGAGGTTGCCGTAGACCTTGCCCAGACGCACCATCGACGCGGTCGAGAGCATGTTGCAGACCATCTTCTCCGCCGTACCGGCCTTGAGCCGCGTCGACCCCGTGACGACCTCGGGACCCGTGGGCACCTCGATCGGGAAGTCGGCGTAGCGGCTCACCACGGCGTCCGCGTTGCAGGCGACCGACACGGTGACGGCGCCCCTGGCGGCGGCGTGCTTCAGCCCGCCGACGACGTAGGGGGTACGGCCGCTGGCGGCCAGGCCGACGACCGTGTCCCGTTCGTCCACGCCGATCCCGTCCAGGTCGGCGACGGCCCGCGCGGGCTCGTCCTCGGCCCCCTCGACCGCGACGGCGAAGGCGCCCGGGCCGCCGGAGAGCAGCCCCACGACCTGCTCGGGGGAGGTGCCGAAGGTCGGGGGGCACTCCACGGCGTCGAGCAGACCGATCCGGCCGCTGGTGCCGGCGCCGAGATAGATCAGCCGCCCGCCCAGGCGCAGCGACCGGGTGACCGCCTCGACCGCCGCCGTGATCTCCGGGAGGGCCTCGCGTACCGCCAGGGCGACGCTCTGGTCCTCGGCGTTCATGACGGCGAGCAGTTCGGTGACCGGCATGCGGTCCAGGTCGGTGGTCCGCTCGTTGCGGGTCTCGGTGCCGAGCGTGCTGAGGTCCACGGCGCGGTCGTCCTTTCGGTGCTGGGGCTCGAGGTCGGGAACGGGGGCGCGGTCAGTCGCCGGGGGAGCGGCGCTGCTGGGGGCGCCCGCGGCGCTGGACGGCTCCGTAGGTCTTCTCGAGCGCCGCGGTGGTGGCGTCGAAGGACCGCTGCGCGACTCCGACGAACAAGCAGTCGATGAGGGCCAGTTGCGCGATACGGCTGGCGGTCGCGCCGGAGCGGAAGGGGGTCTCCCGGGCGCACGTGGCCAGGACGAGGTCCGCGCTCACGGCGAGGGAGGAGCGGGGCGCGTTGGTGAGGGCGATCGTCGTCGCGCCGCGCTCGGCGGCCACCTGGAGTGGCTCCACGGTGTCCTCGGTCTCCCCGGAGTGCGAGATGGCCAGGGCGACGTCACCCGGCCCGAGCAGGGCGGTGGCGGTGAGCGCGGCGTGCCGGTCGGTCCACACGAAGGCCGTGCGGCCGATGCGGTGCAGCTTCTGGTGCAGGTCCTGGCCGACGAAGGCGCTGGCGCCGACGCCGAAGATGTCGATGCGCCGGGCGCCCGCCACGGCGTCCACGGCGCGGCCCAGCACCTCGACGTCCAGCCCCGCTCCGGTGTCCTCCAGTGCGTGCATCTCGTTGTAGACGATCTTCCGGACGATCTCGTCCAGGGTGTCGGTGGCGCTTATGTCGGTGCCCGGGGCCGGGCGGTCGCCCCCGCGCGCGTCCTCCCGGGCCGCGGCCGCGGCCAGCGCGAGCCGCAGCTGCGGGTAGTTGGCGATGCCTATGGCCCGGCAGAAGCGCATCACCGTCGCCACCGACGTGTCGGCCCGCTTGCCGAGCGCGCTGATGGACAGCTCCGACGCCTGTGCCGGATCGGCCAGCACGGCCTCCGCCACCCGCCGTTCCGAGGGCGCCAGGGACGGCAGTGCGGCCCGGATCCCCGCCAGGGTTCCGGCCGGGGACACGTCCTCGGCGGGGCGGTCCGTCGCGCGACGTCGTTCCTGGTGGGCCATGGGCCGTTCCCTCCTGGGTTGGTGGCGACACAGTAGCCACACCCCCGCGGTACGTCAAAAAGTTACGGAGGAAATCAATCCGCGTTACTTATTGACATGCGGATGTCGGCGTTCCGATACTCGCTGGACCGTGATCCGCAACCGTCACCGGCCTCCTGGGCCGCACGGTGACGGGCCGACGCGACGGATCCCTGGACACGAAGGCGTGCTGTATGACATCAGCAGTGGCGGTGGACCTGGGCAAGACCGGTTGCCGAGCGGTGCTGTGGGACGACACCGGCCCCGTCCACGAGACCCATGACGTGCCCGGCGCCCCCGGGCTCGCCACCCGCGACGGAGTGACCGCGGCCCGGGCCGCCGTGTGCGCCGCCGTGCTGCCGCTGCTCGAACGGCGGTCCGCGCTCCGGCCCGTGGCGCTCTGCGTGGGCGCGGCGGGAGCCGCCTCCGCACCGGAGGCCGCCCGGGCGCTCGCCGGGCAGCTCCTGGCGGACCTGCCCGTGCCCGAGGTCGCCGTCACCAGCGACGCCGTCACCGGCCACGCCGGCGCCCTCGGCGGGCACCCGGGCGTGGTGCTCGCGATCGGTACGGGCTCCGTCGCCGTGGGCATCGGCGCGGATGGAACCTTCGCCCGCGTGGACGGCTGGGGCCCGTGGCTCGGTGACGAGGGCAGCGGTGCCTGGATCGGCGCCGCCGGACTGCGGGCCGCACTGCGCGCCCACGACGGGCGCGGACCGGCCACCGCGCTGCTGGACGCCGCCGTGGGTCGGTTCGGCGCCCCGGACCGGCTGCCCGTCGCCCTCGACCGGGACGGCAACCCGGCACGCACCGCCGCGTCCTTCGCGCCGGAGGTCGCGCGCGCCGCGGCCGCGGGGGACGGCGCCGCCGCCGGCATCGTGCGCCGGGCCGCCGCCGCACTGACCGGGACCGTCCTCACCGCGGCCCGCCGGACCGGCGGCACCCACGGTCTGCCCGTCGCCCTGACCGGCGGACTCACCGGCCTCGGCGACGTGCTCCTCGGCCCGCTGCGGGCGTCCCTCGCCGACGCCCCGGTGCCCCTGCTGCCCCGGACCCCGCTCGGAGACCCGCTGGACGGGGCACGCCTGCTGGCACTGAACCCCTCGGCTCCCCACGAACCCCACGTCGTCCGTGCCGGGCGGTCGACGGCACCCCCCACCGTCCCCACCCGGCCGGCGACGCCGCCGGCCGTTGCTTAGGAGTGAGCGTGCGTCAACTCGACCTCGTGGTGATCGTCGTCTACCTCGTGGCGATCGCCTGGATCGGCCTGCGACTGGCCGGCCGGCAGAAGACCTCCAAGGACTACTTCGTCGGTGAAGGGCACATGCCGTGGTGGACCGTGGCCTTCTCCGTGGTGGCCACCGAGACCAGCGTGCTCACCGTCATCAGCGTGCCCGGCGGCGCGTACAGCGGTCAGGCCTTCGGCAACGTCGAGCTCGCCCTCGGCTACGTCATCGGCCGCGTCGTCGTGGCCGCCGTGCTGATCCCCCTGTACAAGCGCGGCGGATTCGTCAGCGCCTACCAGTACCTGGGCAGCCGCTTCGGGCTGAAGCTGCAGGGGCTCGCCTCGGTGACATTCGTCTTCACCCGGCTCCTCGCCGAGGGCGTACGGCTGTTCGCCTCCGCCATCCCGATCAAGCTGCTGCTCGACGAGTTCGGCGTGCACACGAGCTACCGCGTCATCATCATCGCCGTCACCGCGGTCACCGTGCTCTACACCTACCTCGGCGGCATCAAGGCGGTCATCTGGACCGACACCATCCAGATGGTCCTGTACGTGGGCGGCGCCCTCCTCGCCATCGGCGTCCTGTCCGCCCACGTCGGCGGCGACGGCTTCTCCCAGGCCCTGCGCGCGGGCAAGTTCCAGCTGTTCGACACCGACTTCGACCCGGCGCACATCCTCACCAGCCCGTTCGCCCTGCCGACCGCGATCATCGGCGGCGCCATCTTCGCCATGGCCAGCCACGGCTCCGACCAGCTGATGGTCCAGCGCGTGCTGTCCACCCGCTCGCTGCGCGACGGCCAGAAGGCCATGATCGCCTCGGGTGTCTTCGTCACCGTCCAGTTCGCCGCGTTCTCCCTCGTCGGGGCACTCCTGTGGTCCTACAACGAGGGCCGCGGCATCGAGGAACTCGGCCTGAGCAGCACGGACAACCTCTACCCGCAGTTCATCCTGCACGGGCTGCCCGTGGTGATCTCCGGACTGCTCGTCGCCGGCATCCTCGGCGCCGCGATGGGCTCCCTGTCCTCCGCCCTGAACTCCATGTCCAACTCGACGGTCGCCGACATCATCCACAGCTTCTTCCGCAGCACACCGTCCGAGGACTTCCTGCTCAGGATCGCCCGCGTGATGACCCTCGTGTGGGCGGTGCTGATGGCCGTCTTCGCCTGTGCCTTCAGCACCAGCACCGGCAACGTCTATCTCACCGGCCTCACCATCGCCGGCTACACCTACGGCGCGTTGCTGGGCGCGTTCCTGCTCGGCCGTCTCGTCCGGCGGGCCAACGAGACCGACTCCGTCGTGGCGTTCCTCGTGACCATCGCCGTCATGACGTACCTCGTGCGCGGGGTGAAGATCGACGTCACCGTCGCGGGCGCCACCGTGCCCACGGGCATCGCCGCGCAGTGGCTGGTGCCGATCGGCGTCCTGGTCACCCTGGCCGTCGGCGCCCTGATGAGCCTCTTCCACAGCGCCCCGAAGGCCGCCGAAGGCGTCGAGGGCACCGATCCGGACCGCACCGGGACGGCCGCCGTCCGGAAGTGAGGTTCGCCCGCACCGCCGCGCCGGGGCCCGACAGGGCCCCGGCCCCGTACCCTGCCGAGACCATCCCTGGAGCAGCCATGCCGCAGCCACAGCAGACCCCGGCCCCGGGCCGCACCACGCGCCGGGAGGCGTCGTGCGCGTGATCGGCCTGATGTCGGGCACCTCCTACGACGCCATCGAGGCCGCCGCCGCGGACCTCGCCCTGGACGGCGACACCCTGCGCCTGCGCCACCTGGGACACCTCTCCGTCCCCTACCCGGCCGAGCTGCGGGGCCTGATCTCCGCCACCCTGCCGCCGGCCACCACGACCACGCAGGCCGTGTGCGCGCTGGACACCGGCGTGGGGCAGGCCTTCGCCGAGGCCGCCGGGCGAGCCCTCGGGGAACTGTGCGACGGCGCCGCAGACCTGGTCGTCTCGCACGGCCAGACCATCCACCACTGGGTCGAGGACGGCACCGTTCGCGGCACATTGCAACTCGGCCAACCGGCCTGGATCGCCGAGGCCACCGGACTCCCGGTCGTCTCCGACCTGCGCAGCCGGGACGTCGCCGCGGGCGGCCAGGGAGCCCCGCTGGTCGGCATGACGGACACCATGCTGCTGCGCGCGCTGCCCGGCACACCCGCGGCCCTCAACCTCGGCGGCATCGCCAACATCACCGTCGTCGCGCCCGGCGCCGAGCCGCTCGCCTTCGACACCGGCCCCGCCAACGCCCTGCTGGACGCGGCCGTACGGCACTACACGGACGGCGCCGCGGCCTACGACGAGGACGGCCGCCGCGCCGCCGCCGGCCGCACCAGCCCCGCACTGCTGCGCGCCCTGCTCGACGACCCGTACTACGCGAGGCCCGCCCCGAAGAGCACCGGCAAGGAGCACTTCCACCTGCCCTACCTGCGACGGGCCCTGGAGCAGGCGCCCACTCCCGAGGCCGACGACGTCCTCGCCACCCTGACCCGGCTCACCGCCGTCACCGTCGCCGGCGCCTGCCGCGACCACCGGGTCACCGAACTCGTCGTCTCCGGCGGCGGCACCCGCAACCCCGTGCTGATGCGCATGCTCGCCGACGAGCTGTCCGGTGTGCCACTGCGCCCCAGTGACGCCCTGGGGATGCCCTCCGATGCCAAGGAGGCCCTGGCCTTCGCCGTCCTCGGCTTCCTCACCGTCCACGGCCTGCCCGGCACCCTCCCCTCGGGCACCGGCGCCCGCCGGGCCACCCTCCTGGGCAGCATCACCCCCGGACGGTCCCCGCTGCGCCTGCCCGAACCCGCCGAACGGGCGCCACGCCTGCTGCGGATCACCGATCCGGACCGCCCCGCCCGCTGACCAGCCCACCGAGGAGCCATGCCCACCACCGCCGCCCCACCCTCCGCCGCCGGGCACCCCTCCGACCTGGCCGCGCTGCTGGCCGGCTGCGTCGGCGACCCGGCCCGGGTGACCGTCGACCTGCCCCGCCGCGTCGCGTCCGCCCACGACGCCTCGCCCTACCTGCTCACGCCCCGGGCCGTCGTGCGCGCCGCGACCGCCGCCGAGGTGGGCGCGCTGATGGCCGGGGCACGCGCCGCGGGACTGCCCCTGACCCTGAGGTCGGGAGGCACCAGCCTGTCCGGGCAGGCGGGCGGCGACGGCGTCCTCGTGGACGTACGCAGCCACTGGCGCTCCGCCGAAGTCCTGGACGACGGTCTGCGCATCAGGCTGCAACCCGGACTGACGGTACGTCAGGCCAACGCGCGGCTCGCCCGGTACGGGCGCCGGCTCGGCCCGGACCCGGCGAGCGAGTCGGCCTGCACCATCGGCGGGCTGGTCGCCAACAACTCCAGCGGCATGAACTGCGGCACCCGGGACAACGCCTACCGGACCATGCAGTCCCTGCAGTTCGTCCTGCCCTCCGGCACCGTCGTCGACACCGCGGCCGCCGACGCGGACCAGGCCCTGCGCGCCCGCGAACCCGCGCTGCACGCCGGGCTCCTGCGCCTGCGCGACCGGGTACGCGACTCACCGGCCTCCCGCGCCACGGTCGAGCGGCTCTTCTCCCTGAAGAACACCATGGGCTACGGCCTCAACGCGTTCCTCGACCACACCGCACCGGCCGACATCCTCGCCCATCTGATGATCGGCAGCGAAGGCACCCTCGGCTTCGTCGGGGAGGCCGTCTTCCGCACGGTGCCCCTGCTGCCGCACGCCGCGACCGGCCTGCTGGTGCTGCCGGGCCTCGCCGAGGCCACCGACGCACTGCCCGCGCTGCTGGCCGCCGGCGCC
The DNA here is from genome assembly GCF_056173025.1 of Streptomyces sp. 63XJN7_1_ISO-PGPR-S23-121. Lineage (NCBI taxonomy): Bacteria > Bacillati > Actinomycetota > Actinomycetes > Kitasatosporales > Streptomycetaceae > Streptomyces > Streptomyces sp. 63XJN7_1_ISO-PGPR-S23-121. The sequence goes on from NZ_CM149653.1 coordinate 3,597,769, forward strand.
CGCACCGCCGAACTCCTCGACGCCGCCTCCCTGCGCGTGGCGCAGCGCTCCCCGGAGCCGGTGGACGCCCTGCGCGGGCTGCGCGTGGAGCGGCACGCGGCACTGCTGGTGGAGTTCGCCGAGGACAGCGCCGCGCTGCTCCAGGAGCGGACGGCGGCCGCGCGGCCGGTGCTGGACCGGCTGCCCGCCGTCGGCCCCACCACTCTCGTACGCGACCCCGCGGTCCGGGCCCGGCTCTGGCACCTGCGCAAGGGCCTCTACACCGCCGTGGCCGGAGCGCGCCGCCCCGGAACCACCGCGCTGCTGGAGGACATCGCCGTCCCCATGGAACGGCTGACCCGCACCTGTGAGGGGCTGACCGGCCTCTTCGACCGGCACGGCTACCAGGACGCGGTGATCTTCGGCCACGCCCGCGACGGCAACCTCCACTTCATGCTGACGCAGGACTTCGACACCCCCGCGGAGACCGAGCGCTACGCCCGCTTCACCGACGCCATGGTCGACCTCGTCCTCGACGCCGGCGGCACCCTGAAGGCCGAGCACGGCACCGGACGGGCCATGGCACCCTTCGTCCGCCGCCAGTACGGCGACGAACTGTACGACGTCATGCGGGAACTGAAACGGCTGTGCGACCCGCACGGGGTACTCAGCCCCGGCGTGCTCCTCGAGGACGACCCCGCCGCCCACCTGCGCAACCTCAAGAGCGTTCCGGAGGTCGATCCGGCCGTCGACGCCTGCGTCGAGTGCGGCTACTGCGAACCGGTCTGCCCCACGGCGGACGCGACCACCACGCCCCGGCAGCGCATCGTCCTCCAGCGCGAGATCGCCCTGGCCGCCGCCGACGGGGACGAGGAGCGTCGGCGTGCCCTGGAAGCCGACTACGGCTACGCCGCCGTCGACAGCTGCGCCGCCGACAGCCTCTGCGTCACCGCCTGCCCGGTCGTCATCGACACCGGGGCCCTCATGAAGCGGCTGCGCGGTGAGCGCCACGGCGCCCTGTCCCGGCGCACCGGGGACGCCGTCGCCCGGCGGTGGGGGAGTGCCGTCAAGGGAGTACGGCTGGCGCTGAACACCGCCCACGCCGCGCCCGCGTCCGCCGTGCGCGCCGCCACCGGCGCCGCCCGCCGGCTCGGGGCGGCGGAGCTGGTGCCCGCCTGGACCGGCGACATCCCCCGCGGTGGTCCGGCCCGCCCCGCCCCCCGACACCCCGCCGGAGCGCGGGCGGTGTTCTTCGCCGCCTGCATCGGCAGCGTCTTCGCCCCGGAGGAGGCCCCCGACGGTGCGGGCGGTTCGGCGGCGGCCTTCCTGCGGCTGTGCGACCGGGCCGGGGTCCCCGTCGCCGTGCCGCAGGGGCTGGCGGACCTGTGCTGCGGCACGCCCTGGCAGTCCAAGGGGTATACCGCCGGACACCGCACGATGGCCGCACGCACCCTGGAGGTCCTGTGGCGGGCCACCGGCCGCGGCCGGCTCCCGGTGGTCTGCGACGCCTCCTCGTGCACCCACGGTCTGTCCCAACTCGCGGACGCACTGGGCGAGTCCGAGCGTGCCCGCTTCACGGCGCTGCGCTTCGTCGACAGCGTCGTCTTCACCGCCGAGCACCTGCTTCCCGCACTGCCCGCACCCCGCCGGATCGGGAGCCTCGCCCTGCATCCGACCTGCTCCACCGTGCACCTGGGCATCGACGACGCCCTGCGCACCGTGGCCGCCGCCGTCAGCGACGAGGTCACCGTGCCCGACTCCTGGGGCTGTTGCGCGTTCGCCGGTGACCGCGGTCTGCTGCACCCGGAGATCACCGCCGCCGCGACCGCGGCACAGGCGGCCGAGATCACCGGGCGCGGCCACGACGCCTACGCGTCCTGCAACCGCACCTGCGAGATGGGGATGACCCGCGCCACCGGGCGCCCCTATCGGCACGTGCTCGAGATCCTCGACGCGGCGACCTCGTGAACGGCCCGGGGACACGCGCGTGCCCGTCGGGCGTCGTCGCGCGTGTCCCGCCCCGCACGGCCGGGGCTCAGCAGCCGCCGCAGTTGTAGTACGTGACGTCCCAGTGGTTGCCCTCGTCCGCGTAGACGTTGCCGGAGCCGGACCGCCACTGCGCGGCGCCGTCGCCCCGCAGGCCGATGTAGGTGAAGGTGTTCTTGATGTAGGAGCCGACGCAGGTGTACTTGCTGAAGTCCAGCTTGTAGCCGTTCCAGTGCGAGTAGGTGCCGGAGGCGTGTCCGGTCTCGGTCCCGCCCGTGATGTTCAGCGCGCACCCGCTGGCCCGCTTCAGGGTCTGGGCACCCTGGGCGGTGGTCAGGTTGAGCTGGTCGAAGGACGTACAGGTCGAGTTGTTGCGGTTGGAGCAATTGCCGGAGGACGACCAGGTGATCCCGACGTCGCGGAACATCGACGTCGCGGTGGCGTGACTGATCCTGGTCACGGCGAACGCGTCACCGGCGCTGCCGACGACGACGGCGCCGGGTGCGGCCACGAGGGCGAGAGCCGTGACGACCGACCGGATGCGTGTGCCTCTCGTGCGCGGGGTTCTCCTCGCCGCCGCGGGAGTACCGATGGGGACCGTCGGAGACTTCATGAAGGAACCTCCATGCAGAGCGTCATGCTGCCTGTGGGCTGGTTGAGCACGCGGTGCACGACGATGGTGCCCGAGGTCTACGCGCGTACGCCAGAGGGCGTCGTGGTCCAGCAGAATGACCTCATGGCTCCGACCTCCCGCACCCGTGCCCGCCCCGGCGGCGATCCGGTCCGCGCACGGCTTGCGGCGGCGGTGGCCGCGGCGTTGACCGTCGGTGCCGGGACGGGGCTCCGGGCGGTGTCGGAGGGAGCGGTGGCCAAGTACGGCGGTGACGCCCTCTACACCCTGCTCGTCTTCGCCCTCGTCGTCCTGGCCGCGCCGCGGGTGACACCGTGGAAGGCCGGCGTGATCGCCCTGTCCGTGAGTTGGGGCGTCGAGTTCCTCCAGCTCACCGACCTGCCTGCGGCGCTCTCCCGGCGGAGCACGCCGGCCCGCCTGGTCCTCGGTTCCACCTTCAACGCACCGGACCTGCTCTGGTACGCGGTCGGAGCGGCGGCCGGATGCCTCGTCACGGCCCGGGTACGCGGTGCCGGGCCCGCGACGGGGCCGGCGTCACGCCGTCGCCTCTGACCCCATGGCTCCACCGGCGTGGGTGCCGGGCCCGGGCCTCGCGATGAACTCGCGTGCGGATGCGTGGTGTTCTCTGCGAGCATGCGTCGCTGTGGAGATCAATGACTTCGTCGTCCGCCGTGCGGCCGACTCCGACGCCGCCGCGGTGGCCGACGTCTGGCTGCGTTCCTTCGCGGCGGCACTTCCCGGCGTGCGCCGGGCCCATTCGGACGACCGGGTCCGGTCCTGGTTCCGGGAGGTGGTCGTGCCCGAGCAGGAGACATGGGTGGCGACGGTGGACGACTCGGTGGTCGCGATGATGGTGCTGGACGGCGAGGACCTGGACCAGCTCTATCTCGATCCGCCCTGGCGGGGCCGGGGCATCGGCGACCGCCTCGTGGACCTGGCGAAGCGGCGTCGGCCGGCGGGGCTGGTGCTGTGGACGTTCCAGGTCAACGGGCCGGCGCGTCGCTTCTACGAGAGGCACGGCTTCGTCGCCGCCGAGTGCACCGACGGCCGGCGCAACGAGGAACGGGAGCCGGACGTCCGGTACGTGTGGCGCCCCGGGAAGCGGGAGCCCTGAGGGACGCCGAGCCGCCCGGGCGAACGGTCGCGGGTCACAGCCAGCCCGAGCGCTGGGCCTGCAGGGCCATCTGGAAGCGGTTCGCGGCGCCGAGCCGGGTCATCAGGATCTGGAGGCGGCGGAACAACGTGCGGCGGCTGATGCCCAGTTCGCGGGCGATCACCTCGTCCGTCGCCCCGCCGGCCAGCAGGCGCAGCAGACGGCGGTCGGCCGGCGGGAGCCCGGCGGGGCGGGCGGTGCGGCCGTGGACGGGCAGGGCGCTGTGCCAGGCCTGCTCGAACAGGGCCGTCAGCGCGGACAGCAGGCCGCAGGGCTGCACCACCAGCATGGTGTTGTGCACGTCCGCTTCCTTGATCGACAACGACACCAGCGCGTACGCCTCGTCGATGATCAGGAGCTTCACCGGCACCGACGGCAGGACTCTGGCCTCCTCGCCCGCCTCGATGCAGGGTTCGACCACGTTCTTCAGATGGCCGGGGTACTCCAGCGACTCCCGCGAGTAGACGACGCGCTGCTTCACTCCGCGCGCCAGCGTGGCCAGCGCGTCGTCGGTCACCGTGGCCAGGGGCACGTACGGAGGGGACTCGAACTGGCGGATCTGCTCACGGGCGCTCGCCCACGCATGACGCATCCGCGGAGCGATGTCCTCCCCGGTGACGACCTCGACGAGGTTGTCGTTGTAGGCGGCGAGCCGCCGGCGCCGGAACGACTCGAAGGCGCCCCCGACCGCGATCCGGGACTCCTCCAGCTCGGCCGCCCGGTGCCGGGCGAGGATCTCCAGGCCCGCCGCGGGCGGCACCGGGGCCACCACGTCCCCGTCCCCGGCCGAGGCACTGGCCAGGCCGGCGTCCACCAGTCCGCCGTACGCCGCGGCGAGGTCCGCCCCGCCCAGCCCGGCCGCCGCGCCCACCGCGTCCAGCGGAGCGGGGGCCACCTCCAGCAGGGCCAGGTAGACCTGGCACGTCGTGTCGTCGAGCCCCATCATCCGCAGGGCATCGCCGAGTCTCGCGTTCGTCATGGGGCGATTATCCGTGCCCACGGGCGGTCCATGGCCGATCAGTGCCACTGGCACGCCCGGGCACCGACGGCCGCCGCGGGCCGGTACCGTCCGGATGCCGCCCCTCGGCCGAGGGGGGGACGAACCTCGTGGCAGCCCCATGGACGCCCAACGGAAGGTGCATGACGTGGCGAACCGTCGGAAGAACAGCCTCTACCCGGTCATCTCCGCGGAGTTGTCCGCCCTGATGCGGACGGGCTGGGCGGACACGGAACGACACGACCTCCAGCCGGCCGAGCAGGCTCCACACGCGGCCCGCCGCCGTGCCGCGCTCTCCGCACGGTTCCCCGGCGAACGCCTCGTGATCCCCTCGGGCAACCTCAAGGTCCGCTCGAACGACGACACCTACCCCTTCCGCCCGTACACCGGCTACGTGCACATGACCGGCGACCAGGTCCGGGACGGCGCACTCGTCCTCGAACCCCGGGCGGACGGCGGCCACGACGCCTACTGCTACCAACTGCCGCGCGACAGCAGGGAGGACGACGAGTTCTGGACCGGCGCCCACGCCGAGCTGTGGACCGGCCGGCGCCGCTCGCTCGCCGAGTCGGAGCGCGTCCTCGGCCTGCCGTGCCGCGACGTCCGCACCGCCGCCGCCGACCTGGCCGCCACCTCCGGCCCGCGGACCCGGATCGTCCGGGGGATCGACCCCGCCCTCGAGGCCGCCGTCACCACCGACGAGGAGCGGGACGCCGAACTGGAGGACGCGCTCGGCGACCTCCGCCTCGTCAAGGACGCCTGGGAGATCGGGGAACTGCGCAAGGCGGTGGACTCCACCGTGCGCGGCTTCACCGACGTCGTCGGGGAGCTTCTCCCGGGCGATCGCCTCGTCGGAGCGCTGGATCGAGGGCACCTTCTTCCGCCGCGCGCGCCTCGAGGGCAACGCGGTCGGCTACGGATCCATCTGCGCCGCGGGCGAACACGCCACGATCATGCACTGGACGGACAACGACGGCCCGGTCCGCCCGGGAGACCTGCTGCTGCTCGACGCCGGCGTGGAGACGCGCTCCCTCTACACCGCCGACGTCACCCGCACACTGCCGATCAGCGGCACGTTCACGCCCCGGCAGCGCGAGATCCACGACGCGGTGTACGAGGCCCAGGAGGCCGGCATGGCGGCGGTCGAGCCGGGCGCCCCGTACCGCGGCTTCCACGAGGCGGCCCAGCGCCACCTGACGGCACGGCTCGTCGAGTGGGGCTTCATCGAGGGCCCCGTCGACCGGGCGTACGAGCTCGGACTTCAGCGCCGCTTCACCATGGCCGGCACCGGTCACATGCTGGGCCTGGACGTCCACGACTGCGCGCGGGCCCGCACGGAGGACTACGTGGACGGCGTGCTGGAGCCCGGTATGTGCCTGACCGTCGAACCGGGCCTGTACTTCCAGGCGGACGACCTGACGGTGCCCGAGGACTGGCGAGGCATCGGCGTCCGGATCGAGGACGACCTCGTCGTCACCGACGACGGCCACGAGAACCTGTCGGCGGGCCTGCCGCGCTCCGCGGACGAGATCGAGGCATGGATGGCACGCCTCGCCGGCTGACCACCGGCGCCCGCGGCGGCGGCCGAGGTCGGCGAGCCTGCCGGTCCCGCGGTGCGGGACCACTGCGGGGGGTCCCGTACTCGGGTTCGCTCCGGACCCTTGACAGGCCGCCCGGCACGCCCGGCGGACGCCGGTGAGTAGCGGCGAGCGCGCGCGCTGAGTACCCGTACTCAGGACCGGCCACCGGGCGTCGGCGAAGGTGGAGACCTGTCCGCCTACGCTGGGAGACCTCGTGCACAGGAACAGCAGGACCGGCCGGCCCACCGACCGTGCACGGCGCGGCGTCGTCCGCGTCGCGGCCGCCGCCGCTCTCGGGTGCGCCTCGGCGGCTCTGGCGCTCACCGGATGCTCACTGGAGTACCGGGAGGCCATATGCAGCGACGGCGAGTACCCGGTCACGTCGGTCGGCGGCACCGGCTCCGCGTGCGCCCCGGACGGCGAGCGGCCGCCCCAGGGCTACACGCGCTACCCCGAGGGCAAGGTGCCGAAGCACGTGGACGACAAGTGGGACGTGTACTGGCGCACCCACATGATCGACGGGAGCGGCGCCGTCGTGGACGCCCCCGAGGGCGGCTGAGCCCGCGTTCGCCGGATCGCCCGGACCGGCCGGTCGCGCGGGTGGTCAACGCGTTCCGGCGGGGGAGGCTTCCCGCTGGTCCTCGGCGGGCCGGGTGGGGCGGTCCGGGTGCGCGCCGTCCCCGCTGCGGACGACGACCACGGCCGCGAGGCAGACGGCCAGGCCCACGGCGGTCTGCACACCGAAGGGCTCACCGAACATGAGGGCGCCCCACACGGCCGTGACCGGGGCCATGAGGAACATGAGGGTGTTGACCGCGGTGATACCGGACCGGCGCAGGATCAGCCAGTACAGCCCGTACCCGCCGAAGGTGGGCAGCACCACGAGCCAGGCGGTCGCCACCCAGAACGACGAGTCGGCGGGCGGCACGGCCGCCCCGGCGCCCACCGCCAGTGCGGAGAAGAGGACGGCGCTGGTCGCGCAGTGGAGCGTCAGTGCCGCCCGGGGTGAGACCGGCACAGGGGCGCGGCCCTCCAGGAAGGTGGCCGCCACCAGGGACAGCATGCCGAGGAAGGGGACCGCGTACGCCCACGGGGCGACCTCCGCGCCCGTCGCCGCCGCGTCGGCCAGGGTGACCGTGGCGACTCCGGCCAGCCCCAGCCACAGCCCGGCCCACTGCCGGCGCGATACGTACTGCCGCAGCAGGGGCCCGGCCAGCGCGCCGGCGACGAGGGGCTGGACGCCGTCGATCAGGGCGGTGGTGCCGGTGGAGACACCGAGCTGGATGGCGTAGTAGACGCTGAGCAGATACCCGCTCTGCGACAGCGCGCCGATGGCGACCTGCCGGCCGGCGTCCCGGAGCCGCAGGCCCCGCCACGCCGCGCGCGAGAAGGGCGCGACGGCGACGAGGACCAGCGCGAGCGGCAGGAAGCGCCACATCAGGAGCGTGGTCGCGTCCGCGGTTCCCGCGCCGAGTCGGGCGCCGATGAACCCGGAACTCCAGCTCAGTACGAAGGCGGCCGAGAGCAGGGCGTGCACGTGGACCACATCCCGTGGGCGGATCGAGGTATACAGATCGGTTTACTCGCTCGGGTGCCCACTATACAGACCGGTATACTCGTGACTCATGGAGCCCAGGGAGAAGCCGCACCGCGTCCGCATGACGTCCGGGGCGCTCCGCGTGCTGGAGGCCGCCGAGCGGCTGTTCTACGAGCGCGGCATCCATGCCGTCGGCGTGGACCTCATCGCCGCCGAGGCCGGGGTGACCAAGAAGACGCTGTACGACCGCTTCGGCTCGAAGGAGCAGATCGTCGTGGAGTATCTGGCCGGCCGCGACGACCGCTGGCGGGACCTCCTCGCCGGCCGTCTGGACGCGGTCGCGGGGCGGGAGCCGGCCGTCCGGATCCTGGCCGTCTTCGAGGCCTCGCGCGCATGGGCGGCGGAACACGGGTCCCGGGGGTGCAGCATGATCAACGCCCATGCGGAGATCGGCGACGCGGCGCATCCGGCGTACGTGGTCATCGCCGGGCAGAAGCGGTGGATGCTCGACCTCTTCACCCGCCTCGCCGGGGAGATCGACGAGGCCGGCGCGGACCGGCTGGCCCGGGCGCTGATGCTGCTGCACGAGGGGGCGCTGGTCGCGCACGGCATGGGGGTCTTCCCCGACCCGTTCGGAGAGGCTCAGGACCGCGTGCGGGAACTGCTGCCGGAGGCGGCGGCGACCGGGCCGGACGCGCCGGGCCCGGTGAGTCCGGTGCCACCCGGTCCGGCCGCGCGGTGAGGCGTACCCGCGCGGCCTTCCCGGGCGGGACGGTTCAGGCCACGAGCAGGCGGAGGCCGAGCTCCGCCGAGTCGAGGGCGGCGAGGTCGCGGTTGCGTTCGGCCCACCGGCCCGAGGAGAGGTCGTCGCGGAGGCCGCGTACGGCCCGCTGCTCGGCCTTCGGCCCGACCCGGGTCCATACCGACACCGCGCGGCGTACGTGTTCCTCCAGATACGCCTCGGGCCGGCGCCAGTAGGCCTCGAGGAAACCGTCCGCACAGTCCCACGGGATCAGTACGGGCTCCAGGCGGGCCCCGACCTCGCGGGCCAGCTCGTCCACCGATGGGCGGTCGGCGACGACGCCGGCGACCTCGGGCAGGTAGTCGCGGGTCAGCCAGAACCGGAGGCGCCAGCCGGTGTCGCCGGCGTCGTGCGTGAACACCACCACGCGTCGGGCGACGCGGCGCATCTCGCGCAGCCCGGCGATCGGATCGTCCCAGTGGTGCACGGTGCTGAAGGCCATCGCCGCGTCGAAGGACTGGTCCTCGAACGGAAGGCTCTCCGCCGCGGCGGCCACACACGGTGCCGCGCCCGCGGGCCGCAGCGCCCGCATGACCGCCGACGGTTCCACCGCGGTCACGTCGCGGTCCGGAGGCTCGTAGGAGCCGGTGCCGGCGCCGACGTTCAGCACCGTCCGTGCGTCCCCGAGCGCTTCCCAGACCCTCGCGGCGATCCGCGGCTCGGTGCGCCGCGTCGCCGGATAGGCGGACCCGATCGCCTCGTACAGCCGCGCGCCGAACACCTTCAGCTGCTCCTCGGGTGTCGTCCTGATCCCCATGGACCGTGCCTCCAGTTCCCTGTCGATGGCCGTCACCATGGCGCCGGCGCGGTCGCGCTGTTCCAGCAGCAGACCGCGCAGGCGGTGCAGGTGCGCGACCGCGTCGGTGGCCGGGTCGTCGACCAGGAGCGCGATGTCGCGCAGCCCGAAGCCCAGCCGCCGGTAGGTGAGCACCTCCCGCAGCCGCTCCACGTCGCCCGCCGAGTAGGTTCGGTAACCGGCGGCGGTCCGGGCGGACGGACGCACGAGGCCGATCTCGTCGTAGTGATGCAGAGTGCGGACGCTCACGCCGGTCAGCCCGGCCACGCGTCCCACGGTCAGGTGTTCTTCCACACCACCGACCATGCGGCCTCACGCCACGTCAGGGTCAAGCACTGCGCCGCCGGTGCCGCTCCCGGGCCGCGGCTCCGGGGAGCGGCACCGGCTCCCGCCCGGGACGCAGACTCAGCCGGCCTGCCCGGCGAACTGTGCCAGCTGGTCCTTCACCCAGGGGTCGTACACCGCGAGCCGATGGGCGGCCGCCGGATCGAACTGGCGCAGCTGGTCCATGATCCACGGGTCGACGCGCCGGTGGGAGGCGGACCTCTGGGCGTGCTGTGGCCCCGCGGTCGCCGTGGCGGGACGGTCGGAATGACCACGGTGGTGCGGGGCCGCGGCCGCCGCCGGGCCTCCGCCGGCCAGCAGGGCGCCTCCGATCCCCATGGCGGCGATCCCCGTGGTCACGACGTGCCGCATCGGCTTGTTCATGATGTTCCTCCCGCTTCACGCGACGACTGGCTCACAACCGGAATCATGTGATCCGGTTGTGGCGCCTACCCGGCCCGACGCGCGATACACGGGCCGTGTCCCCGCGAGCCGCGCGGCCGGAATCCCGAAGTGGTGGCGGGGAGGCGTCGTCGCGGGGGAGGATGCGTGCCATGACGGGAGAGCGTTCCTCCATCAACCGGGCCGAACCCAGCATCGCCCGCGTCTACGACTACCTGCTCGGCGGCAAGGACAACTACGCCGTGGACCGGGAGATCGGAGACGTGTTCAAACGCGACCTCCCCGGTTCGGTGGCGATCGCCTTCGCCAACCGTGCGGCCCTGACGCGGGCGGTGCGGGAGATCGTGACGACCACCGGGGTACGGCAGTTCATCGACCTCGGCAGCGGCCTCCCGACCGCCGACAACGTGCACCAGGTCGCGCAGCGGCACGCCCCCGAGTCCCGCGTGGTGTACGTCGACACCGATCCGCAGGTACTGGTGCACGGCCGGGCCCTGTTGGAGGAGAACGACCGTACGCGGGTCGTCTCGGTCGACGTGCGTGATCCGCAGGGCATACGCACCCACCCGGACACCCTCGCCCTGATCGACTTCGACCGTCCCGTCGCCGTCGTCTTCAGCGCCGTTCTCCACCATGTGAACGACGAGGAGGACCCCGCCGGAATCGTCCGCCACTGGCGCGATCACGTAGCGTCCGGAAGCCACTTCTTCGTCAGCCACTTCCGTTCCGGCAACAACCCGGAGACCGCGGAGGCCGAGAAAGTACTCCAGAAGACGTTCGGCCGGGGCCGGTGGCGGACCGACGAGGAGATCGAGTCCCTCCTGGACGGCCTGGACATCCTGGATCCGGGAGTCGTTCCGGCGCCCGTCTGGCGCCCCGACGCGGGTGGCGGAGCCCGGGGCGGGGACGGTGAGCGGGAGCTCACCGTCTGGGAGCGCCTGATCGTCGCGGGACTGGCCCGCAAGGCGTAGCCGTCTACGCGGTGAAGCGCACGGGCAGACGCCGGGGACCGCGGATCATCAGCCCCGGACGCCAGGCGACGGCAGCCGGGTGGATGTCCAGTTCCAGGTTCTCGCAGCGCTCCAGGAGCGTCCTGATGGCGATGCGTGCCTCCAGACGCGCCAGCGGCGCGCCCAGGCAGTAGTGGATGCCGTGGCCGAACGCCACGTGGCCGCGGGCGTCACGGGTGATGTCGAAGCGCTCGGGAGCGGGGAAGCGCGCCGGGTCGCGGCCGGCGTCGGCCAAGGCCACCAGGACGAGCTCGCCGCCCCCGGGAACGACCGTGTCGCCGATGGTCAGCGGCTCGGTGGTGAACCGGTACGTGGGGGTCTCCACGGGACCGTCGTAGCGGAGCATCTCCTCGACGGCGGAGTCGATGAGCGTCAGGTCCGCGCGCAGCGCCGCCAGTTGTTCTGGGTGGGTGAGCAGGGCGAGGACCCCGTTGGAGATGAGGTTCACGGTGGTCTCGTGGCCCGCCACCAGCAACAGCCACGCCATGCCCAGGAGTTCGTCGGGGGAGAGCCGGTCGCCGTCTCCGTCCGCTCCGTGGATCAGCGCGCTCATGAGGTCGTCGCCCGGCTGCCGACGCTTGTCCGCGAGCAGTTCCTCCAGGTACCGCGCCATGGACGCCGCGGCCGCCTTACGGGCTTCGGGGTCGGTGGCGCCGAGGGCGTCGTTCGACCAGGTGCGGAAGGAGCCCCGGTCGAGGTCCGGAACGCCGAGGAGTTCGCAGATGACGGAGATGGGCAGCGGGAAGGACAGGGACTCGACGAGGTCGGCGCGACCGTCGGGCGCGGCGAGCATCCGGTCCAGGAGCGCGTCGGTGGTCTTCTGGATGCGCGGGGCGAGAGACTCCACCCGGCGGGCGGTGAACTCCCGGGCGACCAGCCTGCGCAGCCGCGTGTGGTCCGGTGGGTCGGCCCTGAGCATGTGGGGGCCGGAGGAGATGGCACCGAGCGGGAACGAGGGGGACGCCTTGCTCCAGTCCTTCGAGAGCGTCGGCTCCGCGAGCGCGGCGCGCCCGGCCTCGTGGCCGACGACCAGCCAGGCGTCCGCGTTCCCCTCCGGCATCCGGATGCGGTGCACGGGACCCTGCGCCCGTAAGCGCGCGTACACGGGGTACGGATCGCGTGTGAAGGAGTCACCGAGTGCGGCCAGGTCGACGATGCTCATGGGCTACCACCTCTACGACGGCTCACGGTTCACGACGGTGGCCGACGGGGCATGACGCACGGCTCCCGCGAGGAGCCGCCGACCCGCCGACGGGCAACCACTGCCCGCCGACTGTAACTCCCGCAGTCACCGCACCCACCCGCTTTTCGGCCAACGAAGAGGCATGGGCGAGACCGGCAGAGCCGGCGCGACCGGGCGGTGCCGAGGGCCGCGGTCGTCCCCGCCCCGACCGGCAACCCGTGGCGCACGGGTCTGGTCTCGGCAACGTCCTCGGTGGCCACCTCGCGGCCCTGAACGCCGCGGGCGTCCGCGGGAGCGGTGTGGGACGGCACGCCGGGTCTACCGGGACTCAGACGGTGGCCCCGGGCCGCTCCCGGTCGAGGTGGAGCACCCGGGTCCGGTCGGCGTGCGGGACGAGCAGCCCGTACAGTTCTTCGGCCGCCGCCTTGAGGAGGTGGCCGTCCTGGGCGGCGCGCAGGGTCTCGAGGACGAACGCGACACGGACGGAGTCCTCGGTGACGCGGGTGCGGTGGGCGTCGCGGTGATTCCAGTGACGGGTGAGGACGCCGGTGGTGTCGGCGTAGACGACCTCGCCCGGCCTCGGGTTCTCGACGGTGTCGGGTTCGCCGAGGGGAGTGAACTCCTCGGTTCCGTCCGCGTACCGGATCTCGACGTCGCCGGCGACGTGCTCGAGGTCGAAGGCGCCGGCGGGCAGGCCGTGGCGCACGGAGACGGCGTTGTACGAGTCGACCGCCGGGTTGATGCGCGGCAGGGTGCTCTTCTTGGCCATGCGGCGGCCCAGGGCGTCGACGCTGGGGCGGACGCGACGGGGATTGGTGCCGAACGAGCGGTAGGCGGTGTGCCAGGCCTCGATGCGGGGGTCGGTCTCGTCGGCCGGCTGCCAGGCGCCGTCGGCGAGCTGCTGTTCCAGTGCCTCCAGGGCGGCGGTGGTGTCGGGCCAGGGTTCGCGGCCGCGCAGACCGTCGGCGGTGACCAGGGCGACGAGGGTGCCGGGGAAGGCGTCGGCGACGGCGGGGGAGATGCGGAAGGTGGTCATGGCAGGCGTTCCTTCGTGCGGGCGTGCGGGTCGGTGGTCAGGACGTCCAGGGGCCGACGCGGCTCAGGCGGCGGCGCTGCTGGGCCGCGGTGGCGAGGTCGAGGCCCTGGCCGCGTTCCGTGAGGTGATCGGCGACGGCGGCGCGGTGTTCGACGGGCTTGTGGTCGTCGTACTTGAACTTCGCCCGGACGTCGGTCACTTCGAGGCGCAGGCCGCGGATGCCGGACAGCATCCGGCCGTACGGGGGCCGGCCGACGGCCAGGGGGGCGTGGTCGCCGTCGGGCTGGAAGTGGGCCATCTGGCGTCGCAGCAGCTCGGCCTTGGCCTCCGGGTCGTCGACGACCGTGGCGCGGCAGGTGAACTGGACGGCGGTGTAGTAGCTGGTGGGGACGCCGTCGGTGGGTGGTGTGTCCGGCTTGGCACGCCAGGGGCCGGGGACGAAGGCGTAGTCGCCGAAGACGGTGAACAGGACGTTCGGGTCGTTCTCGATCGCCTTCCAGGCGGGATTCGGCCGGGCGAGGTGGATCAGCAGGTGACCGGGGCCGCCGGTGAAGTGCGTGGGGACGGCGACGGGAGGCTCGCCGGGCAGGCCGTTGACGGTGAGGACGCCGAAGTCGTGTCCGTCGGCGATCCAGGTCTGCCACTCGGCTTCGTCCAGGCCGGCGTCCCAGGGCTGGATGAACATGCGGTACTCCTTGCGCGGCGGTGGTGAGGGCGCGGGTCAGGTGAGGGCGAGGAGGCTGACGGCCACGGCGGCGGTTCCCAAACCGGCGAGCTGGCCGCGGTGGACGCGTTCGGCGAGGACGCCGCGGGCGAGCAGCACGGTACCGGCCGGGTAGAGCGCGGTGACGACGGCGGCGACGGCGAGGTCCCCGCCGCGGACGGCGAGCAGGAACAGCAGGTTCGCCACCGAGTCCAGCACGCCCGCGGCGGCCGACACCGCGTACGCGGGCTTCTCCGGGCCGAGTCTGCGGAACATCAGTCCGGCCGCGGCCAGGGTGACGGCCGAGGAGACGGCACGGCCGATGATGAGCGGTGCGACGCCGCTGTCGGACGGCGCCTGGTGCAGGAAGACGAGTTGCAACGCGATCGCGGCGCCCGCGCCGAGGGCCAGAAGCAGTGCGGTGCGCGACGGCCGGGCCGCCCCGGCGCCGTGTCCGGCACTGACCAGCACCACGGCGACCAGCGCGAGCGGCAGGCCCAGCAGCCCGGCGAGGCCGAGGCGCTCGCCCTGCAGGAGGCCGACGCCGACCGGGAGCATGGCGGATACCAGTGCGGTGACCGGCGAGAGGACGTTCATCGGGCCGATCGCCAGGGTTCGGTAGAGCAGGGCGAAGGCCGCGGCCGAGGCGACGCCGGACGCGGCCCCCCAGGCGAGTGCCCCGGTGCCGAACGAGGCGCCGAGGACGGGCCAGAGCAGCAGCTCGACCACGAGGGAGGCGGGCGCCGCCACGACGACGGTACGCAGGACGTGGGCCCTGCGGGCGCCGAGGCCGCCGAGGAAGTCGGCACAGCCGTAGGAGAGGGAGCTGCCCAGGGCCAACAGCAGAGCGATCACGGACGTACATCCCTAACTGATTCGGTGGAACGACCAGACCGTACAATGAAACGACCGTCCCTTGTCAACCAAACGACCGGGCGGTGCAATGGAATGGATCCACTCACCGGGAGGGGAATCGGATGGCCGAAACAGAGGCGGCTCTCCGCGCGCTCGCGCACAACGTCAGGGTCGCCCGCACCCGTGCCGGCCTGTCCCTGGACGAACTCGGCAGGCGCGCCAAGGTCAGCAAGGGGGCTCTGGTCGGTCTGGAGAGGGCCCAGGGCAATCCGAACTTCGCCACCCTGGTCCGGCTGGCCGACACCCTCGGCGTCTCGGTGTCCGCCCTGATGGAGGGGCCGCCCGAAGGGCGTGTCCGTGTGGTGTCCGCCGACACCGTGATGCCGCTGTGGGCCGGGGAGCGGGGAAGCGAGGCCCGGCTGATGCTGACGACGTCGGGCCCCGCCCCGGTCGAGGTCTGGCGCTGGCGCCTCCAGCCGGGCGAGGAGTACCCCAGCCATCCCCACCAGGCCGGAGTCGTCGAAACGGTCAGTGTGACCTCGGGGCGGATGATCCTTGTCGTCGACGGCGCCGAGCACCCTGTCCGGGCCGGACAGACCGCCACCTTCGACGGTGACGCCCCCCACACCTACCGCGGCGCGGGCGACGAGGCCTGCCACCTGATCATGACCGTGCACCTGCCGCCCGGGCCCGCCTCCTAGGGCCTCTCGTTTGGATCATGTCGGCGTCGCGGGGTGTGGCACGCACATCTGCCGCGTTGTCGTCGGTTGCCAGGGCTCCGCCCTGGCGCCCTCCTCCGCCTTGCAGCTGCACGCACCACACCCCGCTCGGGTCGGCCGGGACGCGCCGTCCGTCCCAGCCGGCCTGATCCAAACGACAGACCCTAGCCGTCGATGTCGAGTGCGGTCCCGTACAGCCGGTCCACCTTCAGCCGGACGACCACCCGGCGCTCGGCGACGAGCTGTCCGAGGAACGCCTCCTCGTCCTCGGGCCTCGCGTCCTCCGGGATCATCCCGAGCAGTTCCCGCCCCACCACGTCACCGGGTGCCGTCGTGATCCCGGAGACCTCGGCCTCGCCCTCGGCGACGGCGAACGACCACACGTCGCCGCCCTGCACGTGCGGGGCCACCCGGGGATTGCGCCGCAGGTGCCCGACCTTGACCCGGTCGGCCGTCGTGGAGAACCGTACGATCCGGGCTTCGGGGTCCCAGCTGTACACCATGGCGGTCAGATGGGGGTGGCCACTGCGCTTGACCGTGGCGAGCGTGCCGAACCGCTGCCTGCCGAGCAGGGCCGAGAGCGCTTCGTCGGACAGGGGGCGGGGCGCGGGTCCTTGAGTCATGACGATCTCAACGTCCTGGGCCGCCCAGTGACTTCGGCGACGTCGTGCACCAAGTGGCTTCGAGGGCCCGGCTCGTCGTTACGCTCCTCGGCGTGACCAGCAGCGAGGAATTCATTCGCGTACAGCGGGCGTGGAAGCGGATAGAGGCGTGGATGAGCCGCCACGCTCCCGCTTCGCACGCCATGCTCAACCCACCCGCCGGGCCGGACCGGATCGAGCGCTGGGAGGCCACGATGGGCTTCTCCCTCCCCCCGGCCCTCGCGGCGCTCCACCTGCTGCACGACGGCAGCCGGGGGTACGACCAGGACCGGTTCGGGGAGCATCCGCACGCCCAGGGCCCGCTGCCCGCACCGGACGACGACGCCTCCCGCGCCTGGGA
This sequence comes from Streptomyces sp. 63XJN7_1_ISO-PGPR-S23-121, assembly GCF_056173025.1. Lineage (NCBI taxonomy): Bacteria > Bacillati > Actinomycetota > Actinomycetes > Kitasatosporales > Streptomycetaceae > Streptomyces > Streptomyces sp. 63XJN7_1_ISO-PGPR-S23-121. The sequence goes on from NZ_CM149653.1 coordinate 3,614,464, forward strand.
GGCGCAGTGGGCCGCCGCGCTCTTCCTGCCCGGACCCGGCATCCACACCGGCTTCGCCTGGTTTCCCCTCGACGAGGTGACGATGCAGTATCCGGTGCATCAGGGCATCGAGGAGGAGTTCAACCGGCTCATCCCCTTCGCCGCCGACACCCTCGACGCCTCCATGTCCGGCTTCTTCCTCGATCCCCGGGACGGGCAGATCGGGGCATGGGGCGACGCGGGGCACGTGGAGTTCGGGTTCGGCACCCTGGTCGACTACGTCGAGCAGATCGCGTCCGCGCTCGACAGCGGCGGCACGGCGTTCGGTTACCGGCCCGCCCTGCACGCCTGCGGCGCGCTCGGCTGGCCGGACGAGGACGTCGCTCCCCTCGACGAATGGGGTGACGCCTGGACGTGGGTCCCCGAAGGAGGCCTCGTCCGACCCACGTGAGCGCGGAGGATCAGGCCGTGGACCGGATCGCGGAGATGTCGAACTGGAGCCGGACCTTCTCGCTCACCATCGTGCCGCCCGCCTTCAGGCGCTGGTTGTAGACCAGGCCCCACTCGGTGCGGTCGATGGTGGTGGTGCCGTCGAACCCGACCCGTTCGAAGCCGAACGGGTCCACCACGGAGCCCAGATAGTCGAGTTGGAGGTCGACGGGCCGGGTGACACCACGGATGGTCAGGTCTCCCGTCATCAGGAAGGTCTCTCCGCCCTCGTGCGTGGTGGAGGTGCTGCGGAACACCATCTCCGGGTAGCGGCGTGCGTCGAAGAAGTCGGTACCCACGAGGTGCGCGTCCCGCTGTTCCACGCCCGTGTCGACACTGCCGACCCGGATGACGAGGTCGGCCCGTGACTCGGAGGGCCGGGCCCCGTCGAAGTACAGGGTGCTGTCGAAGTCGGTGAAGGCCCCGCGCACCGTCGTGACCATGGCGTGCCGTACGGAGAATCCGATGCGGCTGTGCGGGCGGTCGATGGTCCAGTGCCCGGTCAGGGACCGCAGCGCCGGGTCGAGCGCGACACCCGTGGGCCCGCCCTCCGCGACGTGCGCACCGGAGCGGACGGTCGGCACGGGTTCGACCATGGTGGACTGCCGACGGTTGAAGATACCCATGAGATCGTAGGCCCCTCTCGGAAGTGATCACTTGGTGCTATCACGGAGTCGCCGGAAATCACGTGGAGAGATGGGAGGCCTTGTCCGGCCTCCATGGTGTCGGCTGCAAAGGTACACAGAATCGACATGATCGCATCACAGGTGCAGCCGGTGCCCGGGCGGAGCGACACGCTCGACGGAAGCCCCGTGGCCGGCCCTCAGCGGGGGCGGGCCGGGCCGTCGAGGACCTGTTCGCGCAGGATGTCCGCGTGGCCGCAGTGCTGGGCCACCTCGCGCAGCAGGTGCAGGTAGATCCAGCGCAGCGGCAGCGGGCCTCGGCAGTTGCCGTGTGCGAGGTCGTCCAGCGTCAGCTCCGCCGTGGCGCGCCGGGACGCCGCACACGCCTCTCGGTAGGCGTGCTGGACGGAGGCGATCGTGTCGCCGTCGTGAAGATCGAACGACTCGTCCGGCGTCTCCGGGATGCCGATCTCGCTGCGGGGCCGGCATGTGATCGCCTCGTCGAACCAGACCTTCTCCACGAACGTGGCGTGCTTGACGAGGCCCAGCAGTGTGGTCTTGGAGGTGACCAGCGACCGGCGCGCCTGCTCCTCCGTCAGGCCGTTCAGCGTGTCGTGCAGCGCGGTCCGGTGCTCATCGAGGAACGTCTCGAACTGCTCGCGGAACGCGGCGTGGAAGACGGTCGGTTCAGTCGTCGAGTCGAAGGCCATGACGGTAACGATAGGCCGCTCGGTGTCTCTCCCGCGGTACCGGCCGGACCTCGAAGCCGCGACCGGCAGGGGCACCGGTCGCGGCTTCGGTAAGGCGCTTCGCCGATCAGGGGCCAGGGCATGGCCGGCACACCGTCAGAGCGGGAAGAGGCGGGCCTTGAGCAGGCAGAACTCGTTGCCCTCGGGATCGGCCAGGACGTGCCACTGCTCCTCGCCCGTCTGACCGATGTCGGCCGGGCGCGCGCCCAGCTTCAACAGGCGTTCCAGCTCGGCGTCCTGGTCGCGGTCGGTGGCGTTGACGTCGATGTGCAGCCGGGACTTCCCCTTCTCGGGCTCGTCCCGGCGGCTCAGGATGATCGTCGGCTGCGGGCCGCCGAACCCCTCGCGCGGACCGATCTCGAACATGTCGTCGCCCTCGCGGTCCAGCACGACGAAGTCCAGGACCTCGCACCAGAACCGCGCCAGCAGCTCCGGATCCCGGCATCCGAGGACGAGCTCACTGATACGACACGCCATGACGAAACCTGCTTTCGGTCGGACAGCCGGCGGGGAGGCCACACGTACAGGTCACGGGCTCCCAGCGGTCGAGACAATCCCGCGACCGTACCGGACGGGGTGAGCCCGGGTGAAGTGGTTCCGGGTCCGGGCGCAGCGGTGTCGCGGCCGGCTCAGCCGGTGAGGACGGGGCCGGCGGGGGAGAAGACCTCGTCGGCCGGTCCCGGGCGTCCCGGGGGTGCCGGCTCCTCTTGGGCCTGCGCCCGGTCCAGGCGGAGCATGTTCGCCTCGTCCGGTGTTCCGGGCACCGCCTGATAGACCACCATCCGCTGACCGCCCGTGCGGGCCAGCTGCATGACCTCGTAGGTCAGGGTCATCGCCCCCGCCTTCGGGTGCCGGAACGACTTCTGCCCGCCGCCTCGTTCGCAGACGTCGTACCGTTCCCAGAGCTTCGCGAACTCGGGCGACTTCAACACCAGTTCACCGGCCAGTGCCGTCAGTTCGGGGTCGTCCGGGGCGGTTCCGGCCACTGCCCGCAGATGGGCGACCGAGCGGGCGACGGTGTCCTCCCAGGGGTCGTAGAGGATCCGCCCGACCGGGTGGAGGAAGAGATAGCGCGTCAGGTTCCGCTGCTCCTCCGGCCAGTCCCAGAGCCCAGGCAACAGCCGCCGCCCGGGCGGATTCGCCGCCAGCACGCGGTTGTAGCGGCTCACCACGTAGGCGGGCAGCGGGCGCACCGACTCCAGCATGCGCAGGACCGAGTCACGGACACCGTGGTCGGAGGACGCGGGCAGCTCGGAGGGACGGCCGGAGGCCAGCTCCGCCAGCTCGTGCAGACGCTCGTAACCGTCGCCGCGCAGCCTCAGCGCGCGGCCGAGGGCGTCCACGACCGCGGGGGAGGGGTTGGTCTCCCGGCCGCGCTCCAGACGGATGTAGTAGTCGACGCTCACCCCCGCCAGCGCGGCCAGCTCCTCGCGGCGCAGCCCGGGAGTACGGCGCAGTCCCGCACCGGCCGGCAGTCCGACGTCCTCCGGGCGCACCTGCGCCCTGCGGGCCTTCAGATAGCGCCCCAGTTCGGTGCCGCGCGTGTCCCCTGTCGCTGCCATCCGCCCATTGTGGCAGGCCGTCGCCGAGCGTGAGGGGCCCTGCCAGGACCTGGAACGCCGCACCCCGGGCACGGCGCGGTCTGCCCGACCGGGCCGCGCCCGGGCAGAGTCGGTGCCGGAGCGGGCGGCCCGGCCGCCGGGACCCAGGGGGCGCACGACGCCGGACCGCGGCCCGGCGGAACGGGACCGCCCGCTCACCCGCCCCCCTGGGAGCGGGTCCGTCGCCTGTTCCAGGAGCCCGCCGTGCCTCTCACCTCGTCACCGTCCACCACCCCGTCCGAGGCCGCCGCGCCCAGCGGCGCGGGGGAGCCGTCGCCGCGCGCACGCCGGCGACGACGGCCGGCCCGGAGCAGGCCGGCCGAGGCGCCCGCGGGCGGCTCCGCCGCGCCGAGGCGGAACGCGACGGCCCTCGTCGCGGCGCTGCTCGGCTTCACGGTGATCACCGTCGACGTCTCGGCCGTCAACATCGCGCTGCCCGCGATCCGGAGCTCCCTCAGCGGGGGAATGGCCGGACTGCAGTGGGTGGTCGACGCGTACACCCTGATGTTCGCGGCCCTGATGCTCTCCGCCGGCTCCTTCGCCGACCGGGCCGGCGCCCGCCGCGCCTACGCCTGGGGCGTCGCCCTGTTCACCCTCTCCTCCCTCGGCTGCGCCCTCGCGCCCGGCATCGGCGTGCTGATCGGTGCGCGCGTGGTCCAGGGCGTCGCCGCCGCGGTGGTGATGCCGGCCTCGCTGGCGCTGATCCGCCACGCCTACGAGGACGCCCGGGCGCGTGCTCGTGCCATCGCGCTGTGGACGGTCGGCGGATCGGTGGCGATGGCCGCGGGTCCGGTGCTGGGCGGGCTGCTCACCGAAGGGGCCGGCTGGCGGTCGGTGTTCCTGCTCAACCTGCCGGTGGGTGCGGTGATCCTGGGCCTGCTGGTGCGGGTGGAGCGCTCCCCGCGGCGGCCCGCCCCGCTGGACGGCGCCGGCCAGCTCACCGCCGTACTGGCGCTGGCCGCCCTGGTGTTCGCCGCGATCGAGGGCGGTCACCTCGGCTGGACCAGCGCACCGGTCCTGGCCGCCGCCGCGCTCGCCGCCGTCTCCGCGTACGCCTTCCACCGGGTGGAGGCCCGGCACGAGCACCCCATGGTCCCGCTGGGCATGCTGCGCGACCGCCGGGTGGCGCCCGCTCTGGCGGTCGGCTTCGCCCTCAACGCCGCCTTCTACGGCGGGATCTTCGTCCTGGGGCTGTACTACCAGCAGCTGCGCGGCATGTCGGGGATCGCCGCCGGTCTGATGTTCGTCCCGATGTCGGCGCTGGTGACGGCGACCAACCTGGTGTCACCGCGGCTCGCGGAGCGCATCGGCCGGCGGGCGGTGATCGTCACCGGGCAGGTGCTGTTCGGCGCGGCCATGGTCGCCATGCTGGCGCTGGCCGCGGACACGCCCCTGTGGCTGGTGCTGGTCCTGCTGGTGCCGCTGAGCGTGGGCGGGGCGCTCGCGGTTCCGGCGCTGACGGCACAGCTGATGGAGGCCGTGCCGAGCCGGCGCGCGGGGATCGCGTCTGGCCTGCTCAACGCCTCCCGCCAGGCCGGCGGCGCGCTCGCCGTCGCTCTGTTCGGCAGCGCGCTCGCCGGCTCCGACGGAGGCTTCTCCCTGCCGGGCATGCGTCTGGGCCTGCTGGCCGTCGCCGCCCTGCTCCTGGTCACCGCCGGCCTCGCCCGCGTCCTGCTCCCGCGCGGGTGACGCCCCGGGCCGGGCCGGCCCGCCCGATGGACGGCGCCGGCCGGCCCGCCTCGCAGGGGCGGCGCCGGTGGATCAGATGCCGCAGGTGGGAGCCGACCAGTAGGGCGACGGGTCGAAGGCCACGTGGGTGTGGTCGTTGTGGCCGGGGTAGCCCGGGCCGAGGATCTCCGAGAAGCCGTGCGTCCTGGCCTGCTGGGCGAGCCGGCAGAAGGACGGCGAGCCGACGAGGTCGGCCGCGTCGCCGTAGAGGTGACGGCTGGTGGTGGAGCCGCCGACCGCGCTGTTGCAGGCGCGGGAGCGGAATCCGCTGGAGATGCTGATCGGGACGTCGCCGAGGGCGTGCCGCATCGCCTCCAGCTTCCACATGGTCTTGAGCGCGTTCGACTTGGCGGTGGCCGCGGAGACCGCGCCGCCGGACCAGTCGGAGTTGCACTTGTTGAGTTCGGCGTAGCTGAAGTGGACGGGCGTGCAGTCGGCGTCCTGGAGGGCGTAGATCTTGCTGAAGGTCGCGGGCCCCGCCACCCCGTCCGCGCTCAAGCCGTACGCGGCCTGGAACTTCTTGACGGCGGCGGCGGTCCGCGCGCCGTACTGACCGTCGTAGGAGAGCCGCTCGCCGGACGACACCCAGCCGGCGACCCGGATCTGGAGCTGGGTCACGTCGCTGCCCGAGGACCCCTGGGAGAGGGTGCGGTTCCAGGTGTAGCAGGAGTCGGCGTGCGCGGTGCCGGCGGTGGCGCCCACCCCGATCGCCAAACCAGTCATGAGCATGACAAGCGAGAGAAGCAGGCGTGACGCGCGTCTGAACATCCGGGCCTCCCGACCGTTGAGCCGACAACAACCGAAGCCCAGCGTGCGGCAACGGGCTACGCGCGTCAATGGTCACCCGGAGGAGTGAAGTCGGCGTCCCCGCTCGCGGCGGGGATCGCGCATGCCGCGCTGCTCAGGGCGTGTCCGGTTCTCGCCAATCCGCGGTAAATGCCTGGACCGTGAACCTCGCCCGACGGGAGACTTCCGGCTTCCGAACCTCCGGGAGCGTGATGGGAACAACAGATACGCGAGGGCCGACGCCGGGCAGGAGCGCGGTCGTTCTGGCCCTGCGCCGCTACGGCCGGGAACTGCTGCGACTCAGACTGCTGGCCCTGCCCGCGCTGCTGCTGCCGGCCGTGGGCAACATCGGCATCCGCTACGTCGCCCCGCTGCTGATCGCCAAACTGGCCGGACAGGCCGCCGACGACAGCGGTCTCACCCTCACCTCGGCGCTGCCCTACGTACTGGGCTTCGGCGTGACCCTGCTGCTCGCCGAGGCCGTGTGGCGGGTCGGGCAGCACTGCCTCAACCGCGTGGACGCCCTCGGCATGGAGCATCTGTACGTGGAGGGCATGGACGAACTCCTCGCCAAGGACGCGGCGTTCTTCCACGACAACTTCGCCGGTTCCCTGACCAAACGGGTGCTCAGCTTCGGCAAGCGCTTCGAGGACTTCGTCGACACTCTGACGTACCGGATCGTGGGCAGCCTCGTCCCTCTGGTGTTCGGTGCCGCGGTGCTGTGGAGCTACGAGCCGATGCTCGTGGTCGGCCTTCTCGTGATGATCGCGCTGACCGTGCTCGCCGCGACGCCTCTGATCCGTCGCCGGCAGAGGCTCGTCAACGACCGTGAAGCGGCGATCGCCCGCGTCTCCGGCCATGTCGCCGACAGCCTGGCGAACATGGAGACCATCCGGGCGTTCGCGGCCGAGCGGCGGGAGGCCGACGAACACCGCAGCCGCGTCGCGGACTCCCGGCGCCTGACGCTCAGGTCCTGGGACTACGGCAATCTGCGCGTCGACATCCTCATCGCCCCCATGTCCGTGCTGACCAACGTGCTGGGCCTCCTGGTCGCCATCGCCTTCGGCGGCCCGGGCCAAGGGGTGGAGGAGGTCGTCGTCGCCTTCACCTACTACTCCAACGCGACCCAGATCATGTTCGAGTTCAACCAGATCTACCGGCGTCTGGAAAGCTCGATGACCGAGGCCGCGCAGTTCACGGAGCTGCTGCTGGATCCGCCCACCGTGCTCGATCCGAAGGCGCCCGAACCCCTCCTGCCGCGGGACACCGGCATCCGCTTCGAGGCCGTGACCTTCGCCCACGCCGGTGCGCAGCCCATCTTCGAGAAACTCGACCTGGACGTGCCCGCGGGCGCACGGGTCGGTCTGGTCGGCCGGTCCGGCGGCGGCAAGACCACGCTCACCCGGCTTCTGCTGCGGATGTCGGACATCGACGACGGACGCATCCTGATCGGCGGCCAGGACATCCGCCGGCTGCGCCAGGCGGACCTGCGCTCACTGATCGCCTACGTCCCGCAGGAACCCGCCATGTTTCACCGCAGCCTGCGGGACAACATCGCCTTCGCCCGGCCCGGCGCCACCGACGACGAGATCCACGCGGCGGCCGCGGCCGCGCACGTCACGGAGTTCGCCGCCCAACTCCCCGACGGTTTCGCCACCTTGGTGGGGGAGCGGGGCATCAAGCTCTCAGGCGGCCAGCGTCAGCGCGTCGCCCTGGCCAGGGCCATCCTGCGCGACGCCCCGATCCTCCTGCTCGACGAGGCGACCAGCGCGCTGGACTCGGAGAGCGAACTCCTCGTCCAGGACGCCCTGTGGCGGTTGATGGACGGACGTACGGCCCTCGTGGTCGCCCACCGGCTCAGCACCGTGGCCGGCATGGACCGGCTCGTCGTACTCGACCGCGGACGCGTCGTCGAACAGGGCACCCACGGGGAGCTGCTCGCGGGGGAGGGTGCCTACGCCAAACTGTGGCAGCACCAGTCGGGCGGCTTCCTCGGCGAGCGCGCCGAGCCGGCCACCGGACCGGTTGCGGGAGCCGGCCCCGGCGGGCTGCCCGGGCCGGCCGGCCCGGCGACTCGGGCCTCCGAGGTCGGCGGATAGGGAACACGGCGCCCCCGAGGCGGCCGGACCGGCCGGCCTCGCCGCCATGCGGGGGCGTCCGATCCGGCCTAGCGTGGAAACGAGGGGCAGCTCGCATCGTCGCGCCCGGGAGAGGTGAAGTCCCATGCCGAGCGAGCAGACGACGGCACGTGAACAGGCCCTGACCGAGCGGCTCCGGTCGGCGCTGCGCGGCGAGGTGATCGACCGCGGCCACCCCGCCTACGACGAAGCCCGGGCCGTGTGGAACGGGCTGATCGACCGCCGGCCCGCGGTGATCGCGCGGTGCGCCGGGACGGCCGACGTCGTCGAGGCGGTGGCGGCCGCGCGCGAGCACCGGCCGGTCGTGAGCATCCGCGGCGGCGGCCACCAGGTCGCGGGGAGCGGCGTCTGCGACGACGGCCTGGTGACCGACCTGTCGCACATGAAGGGCGTGCACGTCGACCCCGAGGCCCGCACCGCGCGCGCCCAGGCGGGCGTCACCTGGGGCGAACTGGACCGTGAGACCCAACTGCACGGGCTCGTCACGCCGGGAGGGGAGATCTCGGCGACCGGGATCGCGGGTCTCACGCTCGGCGGCGGCTTCGGGTTCGTGATGCGGACCTTCGGACTGAGCTGCGACAGCGTCCGCTCGCTGGAGATCGTCACCGCGGACGGCATGGTGCGCACGGCGAGCCGGGACGAGGAGTCCGACCTCTTCTGGGCGGCGCGCGGAGGGGGCCGGGGCCTGGGCGTCGTCACCTCCTTCGAGTTCGGCCTGCATCCGCTGGGTCCGGAGGTGGCCGGGGTGCTGGTCCTGCACCCGTACGAACGTGCCGAGGACGTGCTGCGGGCCTGGCGGGACGCGACGTACACCGCGCCGGACACGGTCACGCCGGAGCTCCTGCTCTGGAGCGTCCCCGCCGATCCCGCGATCCCGCAGGAACTGCACCGGGCGAAGTGCGTGATGGTCGGCGCCGTGTACGGCGGCCCGCCGGGCGACGAGGCCACCGCCGCGCTGGCGCCGCAGCGCGACCTGGGCCCGCCGCTCATGGACCTGAGCGGAACCGTGCCGTACGTTGCCCTGCAGAGCGCGAACACCTGGCGGTTCCCCGACGGGGAGCGTTACTTCATGAAGTCGCACTTCATGGAGGAGCTGACGGACGAGGCCATCCGGACCCTGCTGGACTGGGACTCCCGGCGGCCGACTCCGGAGAGCCTGATCGTCGTCCGCACCCTGGGCGGCGCGGTGGCACGCGTGGGCCCGGACGACAGCGCGTTCGCGCACCGGTCCGCGCGCTACAACGTGAGCATCGACGCGGGCTGGCGGGACCCGGCGCTGGACGAGACCGCGATCGCCTGGGCGCGCTCGGCATGGGACGCGATGAAGCCGTTCTCCAGCGGCGGTGCGTACGTCAACTTCGCCGGGCTCGGTGAGGACGCGGGCGAGCTGCGGGGCGCGGTCTTCGGCTCGCACGAGGAGCGGCTCGAGCGCACCCGCGCCGCCTACGACCCGGCGGGCCTGTTCGCACCGGCCGCGCGCAGGCCGTGACCCGGCCGGGCGAGTCCTCGCCGGCGCCCCCGCATGCGTGAAGGGGTGTGCCCACCAGTGCTGACCGGTGGGCACACCCCTTCACGCATCCCTCAGGCGTGTCGTCGGGCCCAGTACGGGGTGACGACCGCGATGAGGAGAGCGGCGACGCCGATCTGCAGGACGTGGCGGATCCAGTCGATGCCGCCGGTGTCGCGTACGCCGAACGCGGTGGCGAGCGCGTTGCCGGCGACGGCCCCGACGATGCCGAGGACGGTCGTCAGCCACAGCGGGATGGGCTGGCGCCCGGGGAGCACCAGCTTGGCCAGCAGGCCGATGACGAGTCCCGCGATGATGGCCCAGAGGAACGACACGACTCTTCTCCTTGCGGTGCTGCGGAAGTTCAGGTTGTCCTTCGCGTGCCCCTGGGGGACGGTCATATGCCTGCTCGTCGACGCCGGGTGCTCGCGGAGGCGAACCGTCACCGCGTGTCGCGCAGTTGGCGGAGGTAGGTCGCGGTCAGGGCCACGGCACGGTCCGCGTCCCGCGACAACTCCACCAGGGCGCGTGCCGCCCGCGGCCCGGGGATGTCCGCCAGCGCCTGGGTCAGCCGCCCGCGCGCGGGTGCCGGCGTGGCGTCGTGGGTGAGACGGCCGACGAGCCCGGCCGCGATCACGTCCGCCGTCGTGGTGTCCCTCGCCAGCACACTCAGCGCGTCCGCCGCGTCGGTGTCGTTCCTTCCCTCCACGATCAGGTCGATGAGCGCCGGGACGGCGTCCGCCTCACCGCGCGTGCCGAGCGTCAGGGCGGCATGCCCGCGGACCACGGGGTCGGGGTGCGCGAGGGCCTCGCGCAGTTGTCCGGCGGCCTCGTCACCGGGCATCTCGGCGAGGGCCCGGACGGCACGTTCCCGTACCGCGGCCTCCGGTGAGCCCAGGGCCCTGGCCAGCAGCGCCGGACCGCCCTCGCCCGACCGTGCCAGCGCCCACCGAAGGGCTCCGGCGACGTTCGGCTCCGTCTCGCGCAGTGCCGCCTCGACCAGGGCCTCCACCGGCACCCCGGCGGCCGAGGAGAGCGCCGCACGCTGTCGCGCGGCGGCGCTCTTCGACCCCAGCGCCTGGAGGAGCGCCACGACCTGGAGGACGTCCTCCCAGCCGGCGGGGTCCGCGGCGTGGATCCGGCACAACCGCGTGAGCAACTCGGTCTCCGCCGCGACGCGTTCACGGGTCCGGCGGATGAGCTCGGTGACAAGCGCCGAGGGCATGGAGCCCGGGTCGTCCAGCGCGCGTCCGATCTCACGCAGCGACAGTCCCAGCGACCGCAGGCTCTCGATCTGGAAGATCCGCTGGATGTCCTCCCCGGAGTACTCCCGGTAACCGGAACCGGTCCGCCCCGAGGGACGGACCAGACCCAGCGACTCGTAGTGCCTGAGCATCCGGGCGCTGACCCCGGACCGTCGCGCCACCTCACCGATCAACACGTCCTATCCTCCCCCATGACCGGACCCGCCGAGCGCCACGATGCGCTTCGCCTCGTCGAGCAGGAACCCGAATCCGGCTTCCGGGTCGCGCAGCAGGCGCCGGGTGGCGAGCGCGTGCGCGCGCACGAGCGGGTCGGGGGCCGACTCCGCGGCGAGCAGGTCCGGCACGATCACCTCACCCAGCTCGACCAGCGCCCGGCTGAGGCTCCGCTGCGTCTCCCCTCCGCCTCGCCCGAGCTGCGTCACCAGCACGGTGGCCAGCGCCGGCTCCTCGCCGTCCGGTACGAGCACGACCGCGGCCCGCCAGGCGCTGCGCGCCACCTCGTCGTCGGCGTCGCGCAGAAGCGCCGGTGTGATCGCCGGCCACGCCTGCGCGTCTCCGATCTTGGACAGCGTGTGCAGGGCCTGACTCCGGGCCTGCGCCCGTGCCGAGCCCAGTTCGCGGAGCAGCCGGGGAAGCGTCAAGGGCAGCGGGTGGCGGGCGAGCGCCCAGGTCAGCATGTCGCGGACGAAGAACTCGGGTTCGACCGCGCATCGCTCGACGAGCTCGTCGACGTAGCGCGGGTCGGGTGTCGTGCCCACCGCGAGAGCGGCCCGCAGCCGCGCGGACGGGCGGCTGTCGGCCAATCCCTCGAGCGCTCGCGTCGTGTCCGTTCCCTGTCCCGTGACCGTCATCCAGACCACCTCCTCGGACAGCAGGAAAGACCCTGCCACCGTGTCAAGGTCAAACGGCGGCCGTGGCGTGGGCGCCGGCGGGTGGGGCAGTCCCTAGCGGTGCAGCTCCAGATCGATGTGCGCGAGAGGGCGCGGAGGAAGTAGGGCGCGTCGAAGATCCGGCCGGCGGAGGCGACCTCGGTCGCCCTGGTGCGCCCGGTGAGGACGCGGTCGACCGCTTCCACGGCGAGCGGCGCGGTGATGGCGTAGATGTCCGTGCCCCGCGCGACGGCCCGCCGCTCACGCCCGCCCGAGCGCACGACGGCGTCGACGAGGAAGGTCTGGGCGGACCTCCCGTCCGTGTCGGCCGGGGCGGGCGCCGGGGTGTCGGGGGCCGACAGGTCCCTGGCCGCCTCGACGGTCATGTAGGTGCGCACCTCGGGAATGGGCAGGTGGCTCGGCACCGTGACGACATCGGCCATCGTGAACTCCCCGAGGACGGCCCGGGTGCCCATCGGGTCCGGGAAGGGCCAGTCCAGGGTCGGCAGCGCGTCCTCGTGGTACTGCAGACGCCCCTCGGCGTAGCGGACCCCCCGGCCGCCCCGCCGCTCCCGGGACACCGCGCCTGCGGCACGTGTCCCGGCGGTGGGGTGCCAACTGCTCAGCCCGTAGGCGACGTGCGCCTCGTCGGCCGACGTCCACTCGCCCATCGCGGCGGTGACGAGCAGGTCCCCGAGGCCGCCGTAGAAGGCCATGGCGGGCACGACGATCGTTCCCGCGGCGCGGGCGCGGTCCGCGAACTCGGTGAACGTGTCGATGTTGGCCTCGATCTCGGCCGCCACGTCCACGTACGGAATGCCGGCGCGCAGTGCCGCCTCGACCACGGGGGCGGCCGTCGTGGCGAAGGGGCCCGCGCAGTTGAGCACGGCTGCCGCACCGGCCAGCGCGCCGTCGAGCGCGGCCGGGTCGTCGACCGGGGCGGGGCGGACGTCCCACTCGCCGCCGAGCTCCGCCGAGAGGGCCTTCAGCTTCCCGGCGTCGCGCCCCGAGAGCACCGGAACGAACCCGCGGTCCCGCAACCGAGCCACCACAAAACGGCCGGTGTGCCCGTACGCGCCGTACACCGTGACCATGCGCCCCGCAGTCATGAATGCTTCCTTCGCTCGAATGATCCGCTCGGTCTGGCGTCTGCGGGCCGGGCGCCGTGCGGGCCGGCCGGTTCGGGCTGGAACCCGACCACGGTCTCGACCGGCTCCGGCACGCCGACACCGTGATCCTCCCCGGCTGGGCCGACGTCGACGAGGACCCGCCCGCGGAACTGGTCGACGCGGTACGCGCGGCACACGAGGCGGGCGCACGCGTGGCCTCCCTCTGCACGGGCGCGTTCGTGCTGGCCGCCGCCGGCCTGCTGGACGGGCTTCGCGCGACCACGCACTGGGCCCACACCGACGTCCTCGCCGCCCGCTATCCCCGCGTGACGGTGGACCCGGACGTCCTCTACGTGGACAACGGCAGCGTGCTCACGTCCGCCGGCAAGGCCGCCGCCATGGATCTGTGCCTGCACCTCGTCCGGCTCGACCACGGCTCGTCCGTCGCCAACACCGCCGCCCGCCGCCTCGTCGTGCCACCCCAACGGGACGGAGGACAGGCCCAGTTCGTCACCACTCCGGTGCCCGCCCCGGACAATCACCCCCTCGCGGAACTGTTCCCGTGGGTCCTCGAACGGCTCGACCGGCCGCTGACCGTGGAGGACCTCGCACGCCGGGCGGGCATGAGCTCGCGCCATCTGGGCCGTCACTTCAGGGCCGCCACCTGCACCACCCCGTTGCAGTGGCTGCTGACCCAGCGGATCCGCCACGCGCAGGTACTGCTGGAGACCACCGACGACAGTGTCGACTCCGTCGCGGCGGCCACCGGCATGGGCACCGCCACGACACTGCGCCGCCACTTCAACCGCACGGTCGGCGTTCCCCCGGACACCTACCGCCGCACCTTCCGTTCCCGGGCCCTCCCGGCTCCCGAGGGCGGCTAGCGACACCGGCCCGCGTGTACCGCCGGACGCCTAGCGGGCTGTCGACACGTTCCACGCCACGGCTCCGACGTCCGGCTCCGCGGCGGAGATCTCATACGTCACCTCTCCCCGTGGCCGCTTGACGGCCACCAGCTCGCCGCCCGTGTTGCAGGGCAGCCGCCGTGTGGTGGTCCTCCCGTCGACGGTGAGGCCGACCGTGACGGCCTTGCCCCGGCCGGAGCAGGCGACGGCCAGGAAGTAGTCGGTGCCGCTGTCGAGGGCGGAGACGCGGCGGCTGATCCGGCCGGGGAGGTCACCGGCGCCTTCGTCGACGGGCCGGTCCGCCTTCCGGTCCAGGTTCAGGTCCGAGGGCAGGCGGCTCAGGGCCGTCCGCCGGTAGACGTTCCGTGGTGAGGTGCCCTCCAGCAGCCGCTGGACGTCGCGCAGGGTCCGGAGACTGGGGGCCTCACCGGCGGCGAACTCGGCGACCGCGTCCTCGGGCAGACCCCGGACGGCCGTGCGGTAGGCGTCGGGGACGACGGCGCGGCCCTCGAACTCGCCCAGGCCGAACGTCTCGTCGTCGTAGGGAACCGCCGCGTCGTCACCGATCAGCTCCGCCCCGTTCGCGGTGCCGACGAGTCCCACGACGTAGGTGTGGCCGGGCTCGAGCCGCGGAGCTCCCTCACGTGCGGCCTCCTCCTTGCCGCCCCAGAGGGTGGTGTACCAGCCGTGCGCCCGCAGAGTGACCTCCTCGGGCGGGCGCGGTGCCCCGGGCCTGGACCAGATGACCTGGGCGACGGTCGCGGTGACCGTGCGGGGGATGTAGTCGCCGTCCTTCGGATCGGCCTCGGCCGTCGACTCCCGCGTGATCCGGACGACGGCGGCGTGGTCTCCGTGGGCGACCCACTCTTCTGCGGCGGCCGAACCGCGGAACGGATCGTACGAGGCGCGGGGTAGCACGCGTCGGCCGTCGCCGGCTGCGATGGCCACCGCGCTGCCGGCGGCCACCAGCACGGCCACACCGACGACGATCCCGATCCTCATCCGTCTTCTCGACGCCACGGTGCTCCTGCCCGATGCCTGGGGTCCGGTTGGACTTCGATGTAGGACGACCCGGGCAGCCGTTCGGTTGCGCCGGCCGGCGCCTTACCGGCCGGAGCCGTCATGCCTGGTCGTACGGGGCGATGACGAGGTCACCGCACCGGCTGCCGGGAGATCCCGCTCGACGACGCCGGTCGGCCGTCGGAGTGATTGCCGGGCGCTCGCTGTGCCGTGGCCGCCGTCGAGCGCGCCGGGCCCCCACGATGAGGAGCCTGCGCCACCTCGAAGGGCACGGTGGCACGACGCCAGGAGAAGCGGAACCGTGGACACCAGCCCAGTCACCGCCGACGCGCCCCCCGCCGGCTACGACGACCTGCGCGCTCTTGTCTTCAACTGCACGCTGAAGCGGTCACCGGAGCGCAGCAACACGCAGGGGCTCATCGACCGCGGCGTGCGCATCATGGAACGACAGGGCGTACAGGTCGAGACCGTACGGGCGGTCGATCACGACATCGCGACCGGGGTCTGGCCGGACATGACCGAACACGGCTGGCGGAGCGATGCCTGGCCGACGCTGTACGAGAAGGTCATGGCCGCGGACATCCTCGTCCTGGCCGGTCCGATCTGGCTGGGCGACAACAGCTCGGTGATGAAGCAGGTGATCGAGCGCCTGTACGCGTGCTCCAGCCTGCTCAACGACGCGGGACAGTACGCCTACTACGGCCGCGTCGGCGGCTGTCTGATCACCGGGAACGAGGACGGCGTCAAGCACTGCGCGATGAACGTCCTCTACAGCCTCCAGCACCTCGGCTACTCCATTCCGCCGCAGGCCGACGCGGGCTGGATCGGCGAGGCCGGCCCCGGCCCCTCCTACCTCGACGCCGGTTCCGGGGGTCCGGACAACGACTTCACCAACCGCAACGTCACCTTCATGACCTGGAACCTGCTCCACCTGGCCCGGCTCCTCAAGGACGCCGGAGGCATCCCCGCCTACGGCAACCAGCGCACCGCCTGGGACGCCGGCTGCCGTCACGACTACGAGAACCCCGAACACCGCTGACCGCCGGTACCACCGGCGACTGCGCCGTCTCATGGCAGGGGTTCGCGCGGTGAGGCCTGGCGAGCACGGGACGCGAGGCGATCGGCGAGCGCGGTGACGAGGTCGCGCAGTTCGTCGGGGCGCTCGATGACGAACGGCCGGTCCAGCGAGGCGAGTACGGGAGGCAGCCAGTCGAGCCGCTCCGCCCGCAGTTCGACGCGCAGCCAGCGCTCGGTCGCCCGGTCCTGGCCTGCCGCGGGCTCGTGCTCCTCCAGGCTCGCGATGCTGGCGGGCAGGTGGGCGCGGATCTGCTCGACTGTCCCGTGGATCCGCAAGGTCACCTCGTGCCGGTACTCGGCCGTGGCGAACGCCGACAGCACGCGCTGGGCCGGACCGGGGCCCACCGGCGCTTCGAACGTGCCGGGCAGGGCCCGCGCGTCCGCGATGCGGTCGAGCCGGAAGGTGCGGTCCTCGCTGATCCCGGCGTCCTTGCCCGTGACGTACCACCGGCCCGCGTGCGCGACGATCCCGTACGCGTGCAGCGTGCGTTCGCTGCGCCGCCCGTCGCGGTCGGTGTAGCGGATCGAGACCGGTCGGCGGTGGCGCACCGCGTCGGCGATGGCGAGCAGGACGCCGGAGTCCGGGGTGTCGGACGTTCCGGGCTGTTCCGTGAAGGCGAGGGATTCCAGGAGTGTGTCGAGCCGGCGGGCGATGTTCTTGGGCAGCACCCGCCGGATCTTCGCCGATGCCGTCTCGTTCGCCGTGCGCTGCGCCGGCGTCAGTCCTGTGCGGCGGCCGGCGACCAGGCCGAGCAGCACGGCCAGCGCCTCGTCGTCGGTGAGCATGAGCGGAGGCAGGCGGTACCCGGGAGCGAGCCGGTACCCGCCGTAGCGGCCGCGCACCGATTCCACGGGCACGTCCAGGTCGATCAGCTGGTCCACATACCGTCGCACGGTGCGCCCTTCGACGCCGAGCCGGCCGGCCAGTTCGGCCACCGTCCTGGTGCCGCCCGACTGCAGCAGCTCCAGCAGTGTCAGCACGCGGGCGGTAGGTCGGGGCATGTGCACAACCTAGCCCGAATACAGGACCGGTTCTGTCCACTATCTCTCCTAGCCTGCGCAGTGCACGCCATCGGCACAGCCAAGGAGATCCCCATGGAGTTCGTCTCGATCCGCATCATCACCGGCGACGTAGCGCGCCTCGTCGACTTCTACGACCTCGTCAACTTCTTCACCCCCGTCACCCCGGCGGCCGTCGAGAAGTTCGCACGCCGACGCCACGCACAGCGGCTCACGCGGGAGCCCTGGCAGCCCAGGGCTCCCGAGGGACGGGGCCGCCGAGTCCGGGAGCAGGTCGCCGTCTACGCGGCCGGGGCGAGCTCGGCGCGGCCGAACAGCAGGGCGTAGCCGTTGGGGAGCTGGTGGAGGATGCGGGTGGTCAGGTCGGGGCCGGCGTAGGCGGCGACGGCGGAGAAGACGGAGCCGGTGTCCCAGCGGGTGGTGGCCAGGGAGGCGCCGGTGCGGGCGGCGAGGTCCTTGACGAAGGCCCAGCCGGTCAGCGGCCGGGTGTCGGGGATCTGCGCCGTCAGCACGCATGCCGCTTCCAGGGGCAGGCGGCCGGCCAGGTCGACGCGTTCGTCGCCGGTCAGCTGGCGCCCCAGTCCGCCGAGAACCAGGCGGACGGCTTCGTCGGCCCTCTCGCGGGTGGGGTAGGCGCCGTCGTAGCGGACCTTCTCCAGCATCTGCTCGTACGCCGTCCCGTACGGCTGCCGGGGCGATGCGTGCCGGTCGGAGATCACTGGGGTGGTTGCCTTTCTTGCTTGGGCCGGTGTTCGGGCACCGGCGCGGGACGGGCAGGTGGGCACGGGCGGCCGAAGAGCACGGCGCTGACGCCGCGGTAGGTCACCGGGGTGCGGAGAGCGGATCCGAGGGGGAGATCGGGTGCCCGCCCTCCGCACTCGTCCGGCCGGTGTCAGCCGGAGATTTCCTTGCGGCCGGATCCGACGCCGATGGAGATCTTGCGGGGCTTGGCGCGCTCGGCGATCGGGATGCGCAGGGTGAGGACGCCCGCGTCGTAGTCGGCCTGGATGCGCTCGGTGTCGAGGGTGTCGGCGAGCACGATCTGGCGGGAGAAGACACCCAGCGGCCGCTCGGACAGCTCCACGTGTACGTCGTCGGCCTTCGCCACCGGCCGCCGCTCGGCCTTGACGGTCAGCATGTTCCGCTCGACGTCGATGTCGATCGCGTCCGCGGGGACGCCCGGAAGGTCGAAGGCCACCACGTACTCGTCGCCCTCGCGGTAGGCGTCCATCGGCATGGCCGACGGCCGGGACCAGGTGCCGGGGCCCATCAGTTGCTGCGCCAGCCGGTCCAGCTCACGGAAGGGGTCGGTGCGCATCAACATCGTAAGAACACCTCCAGCAGGTTCGGGCAGTTGCTGCCAATGCGCTCACTGACACCGTTGTAACATGTCATCCAACGGATGACAAACGCAGTGTCGTCCAGGTGATGACATATCGAGGAGGTGCCCGTGACCGCAGCCGACCAACCGCCCGCGACCAGCACGAACGCCCACAGCCCGGCGTCGTTCCTCGCCGCCGCGGCGGCTCTCGCCGCCATAGACGGCGCCCTGCGCGACGCCCAGCGAGAGTCTCCTGAGACGCCCGAAGAGCCCGGCCCCGGGCCGGAGCAGGCGCTGGCTTCCCTGCTGCTGCTGCGGCAGGTGCGCGAGCGGCTCGCCGGGTGGGAGACCGGCCTGATCGAAACGGCCCGGGACGCGGGAGCCAGCTGGGCGGACCTCGCCCACCCGCTCGGCGTCGCCAGCCGCCAGGCCGCCGAGCGCCGCTACCTGCGCGGCCGGCCCGGCCCGGCCGGGACCACCGGCGAGCAACGCGTGACGGCCACCCGTCAGGCCCGGGCCGCCGAACGCTCCACGGCCACCTGGGCCCGCACCAACGCCGCCGACCTGCGCCGCCTCGCCGGCCAGATCACCGCCCTCGCCGACCTTCCCCCGGCCGCCCGCCGCCCGCTGGGCGAGCTCCACGCGGCCCTCGCCCACGACGACCCCGCCGACCTCATCGCCCCCCTGGCCGCTGCCCGCCCCCATCTGGCCGCCGCCCACCCCGACCTGGCCGCCCGGCTCGACACCCTCACACCCCCCTGAACCACCCGTCGTCCCGGGGCCCGGCGGGTCGGACCGCACGCAGTGCCGGCCGGCCCCGCTGACAGGGCGGGCCGCTTGTCGGGCCCTCAGTTCTTGAGGGCCCCGGCGATCCGCCGGGCGGCCTGGCCGGGTGTGAGGTGAGTGGTGTCGACGACCTCGGCCCGTGTGCGCAGCCATCCACGGGCCGCCTCGGCGTAGGGCTCGAGGTGGGCGAGCCGGAAGGGGGAGTCGGGGCCGAGGACCGTGTCGCCCGCGATGCGCCTGCGCAGGGTGTCCTGGTCGGCATGGAGGACGAAGTGCCGCACCGGAATCCCGTACCGCGCGAGACCGGCGCTGATCTCGCGCCAGTACTGCTCGACCAGGACGGTCATGGGGATCACGAGAGTGCCGCCGGTGAAGTCGAGTACGTGACGGGCGGTCTCGACCACCAGGGGCCGCCATGGCGGCCAGTGCTGGAAGTTGTCCGTCTCCGGCAGGCCCGGCGTGATGTCCATGAGCGTCTCGCCGACCTTCTCGGCGTCGAACACCCGTGAACCCGGGATCAGTTGCTGCAAGAGCGCACTGGTCGTCGTCTTGCCTGCGCCATGGGTGCCGTTGAGCCATACGATCACGGACCCACGGTAGCGGTGTGTGCGGCGCAGATGGCCGCAGCCGGGGGAGCGGAGCGGCGTCGGCCGCCCTCATCGCCCGCCCGAAACCCGACCGGGGCCGGGGTGCCTGTCGCCCCGACGACTCGTCGCACACGAGCGGGGAAGACGCGCGATGTGAGCGTATGCCCCCGGTTCCGTGAAAAGAACGCGGCGATTGGGTGTTTGTAAGGGCGGGATAAGAGCACACGACGGCCAGGAGGTTGATGACAATGGTTCCCCTGCTTCTGGTTCTTCTTCTGGCCCTGGTCCTCTTCGGTGCGGGTTTCGCGCTCAAGGCCCTGTGGTGGGTCGCGGTGATCGTGCTGGTGGTGTGGCTGCTCGGCTTCGTCGTCCGCCCGGCGGCCGGCGGCGGCCGCAAGGGCCGCTGGTACCGATGGTGATGCCTGCGGAGGACTGAGCGCGGCAGATCGCGCCGCCGCCGACGGCGGCGTGCGAAGGGTGGGTTCGGGCCGACGAGGTCCGGGCCCACCCTTCTGCGTGCGCCCTCCGCGCGGTCCGCCCCCCCGCCGGGGACCCGCGATCAAAACGGACTCGGCGCCCGTATCCGGCGTACCGGGTGCAACGAGGGATACTGGACGTCACGTCGGCCCCGCGGGCGCAGCAGCGGGAACCCTGCACCTCCTCGCCCGCGGGACCGACGCCCCGAGCGCCCCGAGGCGACGACCGGTGGTGCGGCTGCTCCCGATCGTGTGAACGTGCCCCGAACCGCGCCTGGTCAGGCGGCGGATCCCCCACACTGCCGTTGTGCCGTCCAGGGTCGTGCAATGCCGGGGGCACGGGGGACAGGCGCCGCATCACCGGGGTGCCCGGGCCTCTGCACGGGGTGGCGAAGGGGGACAGGTGGCGCAGCGGCGCACTCCGCTCGGCGACAGGGCGCGTTACTGGTTCGACTCCACGCTGAGCCGTGGCGCATCCGCTCTCGTCGGCTGGCTGGTGCTCCTGTGCCTGACGTTCGTCGTCCCGGCCAGCGCCGTCATGGTGTGGACGGACCCGAACGCGCCGAAGCCCCTCGGGGCCCGGCTCGTCGCGGTCTGGCGCCTCACCGGTGAGACACTGCGGCTCGGCGGAGCGACCGGCACCCCGGTGCGGGTTCTGCTGTCGGTCCTGCTGGCACTGGTCGCCCTGCTCTACGTGTCCACTCTCGTCGGCCTGATCACCACGGCGTTCACCGAGCGGCTGACCGACCTGCGACGAGGCCGTTCCACCGTCCTGGAAGAAGGCCACGCCGTGGTCCTGGGCTGGTCCGAGCAGGTCTTCACCGTGGTGGGCGAACTCGTGGCCGCGAACGCCAACCAGCGGCGCGGGGCGGTGGTCGTGCTGGCCGACCGGGACAAGACCGCCATGGAGGAGGAACTCCTCTCACGTCTCGGGTCGTTCTGCACCACCCGGCTGATCTGCCGCAGCGGCCCGACCACCGATCCGGCGGTCCTCGCGTTGATCAATCCCGCCGCGGCCGGTTCGATCGTGGTCCTGCCCCACGACGAGCCGGACGCGGACGCGGAGGTGGTCAGGACCCTGCTCGCCCTCGAAGCGGCCCTCCCGCGGGGCGGTACGGCCGGCCCCGTCGTGGTCGCCGCCGTGCGCCACGACCGGTTCCGGCAAGCCGCCTCCCTGGCCGCGGGACCGAACGGCATCGTGCTGGAGAGCGACACCGTCACCGCCGGACTGATCGTCCAGGCCGCCCGCCGTCCCGGGCTCTCCCTCATCCACCGCGAACTCCTCGACTTCGCCGGCGACGAGTTCTACCTGACCACCGAACCCTCTTGGGTGGGGCGCCCGTTCGGCGACACGCTCCTGGCGTACACGACGTCGAGCGTGGTCGGTCTGATGCGGGACGGCGTGCCGCTCCTCGGCCCGCCGGCGCAGACGCCGATCGGTGCCGGGGACCGGCTCATCGTCATCAGCCGTGACGACGACACCGCTTCGCCGAAGGACTGCTCGGAGGCGGTCGAGAAACAGGCGATGGCGTCCGGACGGACGGCGGTCACGGGCCCGGAGCGCGTGCTCCTGCTGGGCTGGAACCGGCGGGCACCGCTCATGGTCGACCACTTCCGGCGCCGCGTCCGCTCCGGCTCCGTCGTCGACGTCGTCGCGGACGGTGCCGAGGCTCCCGTCCGGCAGGCGCTCGACACCGGTGACGGGTGGGACGCCGGGCTCGCCGTGCGACTGCACCGGGGAGACGTGATGTGTCTCGAGACCCTGCGACGTCTGGACATCGCCTCGTACGACAGCGTGATCGTGCTCGGCAGTGACCCCGCTCCGGGACAGCCTCCGGAAGAGCCCGACAACCGGACACTCGCCACCCTCCTGCTGCTGCGCCACGTGGAGGAGGAGACGGGCCGTGAACTGCCGGTCGTCACCGAGCTGATCGACGACCGCAACCGGGCACTGGCCCCCATCAACCCCGGTGCCGACGTCATCATCAGCGGAAAGCTCATCGGTCTGCTGATGGCGCAGATCTCCCAGAACCGGCACCTCGCGGCGGTCTTCGAGGAGCTGTTCGCCGGGGAAGGCGCCGCGATCCACCTGAGGCCCGCAACGGACTACGTCCTGCCCGACCACGAGACGTCCTTCGCCACCCTCGTGGCCGCGGCACGTGAACGCGGCGAATGTGCCATCGGCTACCGCGACCACCGGGACGTGTCCAGCGGCCCCGCGTACGGTCTGCGGATCAATCCGCCCAAGACCGAGCGTCGCCGATGGGCCACCGGCGACGAAGTCGTCGTCATCGGCCGGGACTGACCGCGGCAGGTGGGGCTCCGCCGGCCGGCGCCGCCTCGTCCGGTGCAGGCCGGGTGACTTCGCAAGATTGCGGGGAATAAGTGACGGCACTTGACAGGAGGTTGCCGTGGACGGTGGGGACGTGGAACTGGGACAGCTGCTGGCCGCTGCGGAAGCGGCGCCACCCGGAAGGTCCGTCGACGTGGTCGCTCGGGACCTGCAGAAGCGCTTCGGGGCCGAGCGCGTGTCCTTCCTCTTCGTCGACCTCATCGGGCAACGGCTGGTGAGGCTGCCCGCCGTCGTGGACGGCGACCTCGCGGCCGAGACCGCGCCGACGGACCTGGAGGGCAGCGTCTACGACACCGTCCTGAGGAGCCAGCGC
The DNA here is from genome assembly GCF_056173025.1 of Streptomyces sp. 63XJN7_1_ISO-PGPR-S23-121. Taxonomy (NCBI): domain Bacteria; kingdom Bacillati; phylum Actinomycetota; class Actinomycetes; order Kitasatosporales; family Streptomycetaceae; genus Streptomyces; species Streptomyces sp. 63XJN7_1_ISO-PGPR-S23-121. The sequence goes on from NZ_CM149653.1 coordinate 3,637,165, forward strand.
CCGCACGTGGAACCGGACGGCCGGGGCGGCCAGCGCGTCATCACCCCGGTCAGCAACCGCGGCGACTGCATCGGCGTGCTGGAGGTGACCCTGCAGCACGCCGACGACACCGTCCTCAGACAGGTGGGCGAGGCCGCGCACGCGCTGGCCTACATCATCGTGACGGACCGCCGCTTCACCGACGTGTACCACGTGGGCCAGCGCACCACCGCGACCAGCATGGCCGCCGAGATCCAGCACCGGTTGCTGCCCTCCGCCCCCTGCTGCGAGGCCGACCAGTTCACCCTGGCGGCGGGGCTGGTCCCGGCCGACGACATCGGTGGCGACACGTACGACTACAGCCTCGACAGCGACAGCCTGCACCTGTCCATCACGGACGCCATGGGCCACGACACCGACTCCGCCCTGCTGGCCACCCTGCTGGTCGCCGCACTGCGCCGGTCCCGCCGCGGCGGCTGCGACGCCCTCCAGCAGGCCGAGCAGGCCCACGAGGCCCTGCTGGCCTACGGACGCGGTCTGGCCACCGGGCAGCTGCTGTGCGTCGACCTGGAAACCGGCGTCGCGGAACTCGTCAACGCCGGGCATCCCTGGCCCCTGCGGGTCCGCGGCGACACCGTGGAGGAAGTCAGACTCGCCGTAAACCTTCCGTTCGGCGTGGTCTCCCCGATTCCCTTCCGGCTGCAGGAGCTGCACCTGCAGCCGGAAGACCGGCTGGTCCTGCTCACCGACGGCATGCAGGACCGCGGTGCTGCCGCTGTCGCCCTGCCCGCGCTCGTCCGCGACACCCGTGCCCTGCATCCCAGGGAAACCGTCCGTGTCCTCACGGCCGCCGTCCGTGACGCCTGTCACGGGGGGCTTCAGGACGACGCTACCGTCATGGTCCTGGACTGGCACGGAGCCCCGTCCCGCTGATGCGTCGGCGACCGGACCCCGCACCTGTGAGAGTGATCATGTCGACCGAAGGCCGGGGCAGGACAGCGGTGTGGGCGAAGGTTCTCGCCGGCATCGTGCTCCTCGCCCTCATGCCCTGGTGATCTATCTCATGGTTTCCGTCCAGGACTCGGGCGCACTCCCCTGGTGAGTGCGGTCCCCGTTCAGGGAGTGCCGCGGCCGGACGCCGGGCAGTGGGCGGGTTTGAGAGAGTGGTGTCATGAACATCGAGCGCAGGAACCACGTCACGGTCACCGGCAATCCGCTGGGGCGCACGGTAGTGCTGGCCCACGGGTTCGGTTGTGATCAGAACATGTGGCGTCTGACGGTGCCCGCGCTGGCGGAGAAGTACCGGGTGGTGCTGTTCGACTACGTGGGGGCCGGCCGCTCGGACCTGGCCGCGTTCACGGAGGACCGGTACGCCTCTCTGGAGGGCTACGCCCGGGACGCGGTGGAGGTATGCGAGGCCCTCGACCTGCGCGACGCGGTGTTCGTGGGGCACTCGGTGAGCGCGATGGTCGGAGTACTGGCCGCCGCGATGGCCCCGGAGCGGATCGGAGCGCTGGTCATGGTGGCTCCGTCCCCGCGGTACATCGACGACGACGACTACCGGGGCGGCTTCAGCGCCGAGGACATCGACGAGCTGCTGACGTCCCTGGAGTCGAACTATCTGGGCTGGTCGGCGGCGATGGCACCGGTGATCATGGGCAACCCGGAGCGGCCCGAGCTCGGCGAGGAGCTGAAGAACAGTTTCTGCGCCACCGACCCGGACATGGCGCGGGTCTTCGCGCGGACCACGTTCCTGTCGGACACGCGGGACGAGCTGAAGGGCGTGGCCGTACCGACGCTGGTGCTGGACTGCACCCAGGACGCCATCGCCCCGCGTGAGGTCGGCGCCTTCGTCCACCGCACGATCCCCGGCTCGCAACTGGTCACGCTCGACGCCGTCGGGCACTGCCCGCACCTGTCCGCGCCGGAGGCCACCAACGAGGCGATCACCGATTTCCTGGCGCGGCTGCGGTGATGTGCCGCACGGGCCAGCAACCCGACCCGCACGACCCGGACAACGACAAGGCATCGGACGCGGTATTCGCCGCGCTCCTGGAGGACAGCGCGGAGGAACTCTACGAAAGCGCGCCGTGCGGGTACCTGTCCACACTGATGGACGGCACCATCGCCAAGATCAACTCCACGTTGCTGAACTGGCTCGGCATGGAGCGGGACGCGGTGGTCGGCCGTATGCGGTTCACCGAACTGCTGACCGTGGGCGGCAAGCTCTACCACGAGACGCACTTCGCGCCCCTGCTGCGGATGCAGGGCGAGATCAACGGCATCGCCCTGGAGATCAAGCAGACGGGTGGCGGCCGGATACCGGTGCTGATCTCCTCCGTGGTCAAGCGCGGCAGCACCGGCGAGCCCCTGCTGATCCGCACCACCGTCTTCGACGCCCGGGACCGCCGCGCCTACGAGGACGAGCTCCTGCGCGCCCGGAAGGCGGCGGAGGAGGCGCGCAGGCAGGCGGAGGCCGACCGGGCGCGGCTGCAGGACGCCCTGGCCGTACTCCAGCAGTCGCTGCTCCCCGCCACCCTGACCGCCGTGCCGGGCATGGAGGCCGCCGTGCACTACCGCGCCGCGTCCCCCGACCGGCTCGGCGGCGACTTCTACGACCTCTTCCCCATCGACGGCGGCCGCTTCGCCTTCTTCCTGGGTGATGTGTGCGGCAAGGGACCGGAGGCGGCCGCGGTCACCTCGCTGACCCGCTACACCCTGCGCGCCGCGGCCCTGCACGACCCTGATCCCGTCTCTGCCCTGACGACCCTCAACAGGGTGCTCCACGAGCGCTACACGAGCGGTGACCCGCGCTACTGCACCGTGATCTACGGCATCCTCGAGCCCGACCCCGCCACCGGGCACGTCACCGTCCGCATCGCCTCGGGCGGGCACCCGCCGGCCCTCCTGCTGCGTGCGGACGGCAAGGCCGACTACATGCCCACCCCCGGTGGTCTCCTCGTCGGCGTGCTGCCCGACGCCACCTTCGTCACCACCGCGACCGTCCTCACCCGCGGTGACACCCTTCTGCTGTACACCGACGGCCTCACCGAGGCCCGCACCGGTGAGGACCGCGCCGACCTGTTCGGGGACGAGGCCCTGCTCGGCTTCGCCGCCGGCCACGCCGGCGAGTCCCCGCAGGCCGTGGTCCAGGCCGTGACCGGGCTCCTGGACGGCTTCGGAGACGGCCTCGACGACGACACCGCCCTGCTCGCGCTCGGCGTCCCCGCCTCCGCCCCCGTCCCTTGGACGGAGGCCTCCGCGTGAGCCCGTTGAACATCACGATGCGGGATGACCGCACCGGGCCCGTTCTGGGAATCGTCGGAGACCTCGACTTCGACACCGCCGACCAGTTGCGCGGACTGCTCGCCGGGCTCGACCTCCGGCCGGGCCAGCGCCTCGTCCTGGATCTGGGCGGCATGACGTTCTGCGACTCCAGCGGCATCACCGCCCTGATCGTCGTCCGCAACCACGCCCAGGCCGCCCAGGCCGACATGGCGCTCGCCTCCGTCCCCGACCACACCCTGCGCGTGCTGCGCATCGTCGGCCTCGACCAGGTCTTCGCCCTGCTGCCGGACAGCGCGTCCGCCTAGCACCAGGCCCCTCGCGGGCGGCGACGACCCCGGCGTCGAGCAGTACGGCGGGCGCCGGCCAGCCCTGCTCGCCTCCGCCGCGGGGCCGTGCCGCCGTACCCTGTCCACCAGTGGTCTCATTAGGTGAAACGTCCGTTTGACATTAGATGGGCTTATGAAAGATAAAGAAGTTGCTTTGGCCATGTATTGACACTCCGTCGTAGACCGGCCGTCCTCCTAGCCGAATGAGCATGCCGTGCACCAGCCCGCCCCCGCAGTGCCCCCAGTCGATCCCGAGGAACGCTGGAAGGACTGGTGCGCCGGGCGCCGCGTGGCCCTCACCGCCCCCACGGGCAATCTCGCTCTCGTCGAGACCCGCTGGCTGCCGGCGGGGGAGCGCCCCGACGTGGACGCGGCCCGGGCGGGCAGCCCTGACACGGTCACCGTCACCACCCTCAGCCGCACCGACATGGTCACCGGCGAGCCCGAGCACGGCCTGCGCTTCTGGGACGCCGCGGCACCCGCCCTGACCGCCTTCGACCGTGTGGACGTCTTCGCCTACGACCCCGCCTGGGTCCTCGAAGCCGTCTACACCCCGGTCCCCGGCGCCCGGCGAGTCGCCTTCGAGCACATCCGGGACAACGGCGGCACCCGTGACCTCGTCGTCCCCGGCGACATCGCCCTCACCGTGGACGGCCGCGACTACACCCTGAGCGCCTTCGACGACGACGGCACCCTGCTCCTCGTCTTCGGCGACCCCACCAACGGCGACAGCACCTACGGCGCCGGACGCTTCCTCTTCGTGGAGCGCACAGACGACGAACACCGCGTGATCCTCGACTTCAACCGGGCCTTCGTACCGCCCTGCGGGTTCTCGGACCAGTACAACTGTCCGATGCCGCCGCGGCAGAACCGCTTCCACCTGCCCGTAGCGGCCGGCGAGAAGCTCCCCGTCTTCCGCGACGGCTTCACCGGCCGGCACTGACCGGCCTCCTTCCTCCCGCACCACCGCACGAAAGCACCCTTACGCCATGAGCCCCAAGAAGACGTCCCTGTACGCCGTCACCGCCGCCGCGACCCTCTCCCTGGCCCTCACCGCCTGCGGCGGATCCAACGGAACCGCCTCCGCCGGCGGCACCTGGGACAAGGACGCCACGGTCAACATCGGTTCGCTCTACGAACCGCAGAACCTCGACAACACCGCCGGCGGCGGCCAGGGCGTCACCGAGGCCCTCAACGGCAACGTCTACGAAGGGCTGTTCCGGCTCACCGACGACGGCGACGTGGAGAAGCTCCTCGCCTCCGACTACGAGGTCGGCGACGACGGCCTGACGTACACCTTCACCCTCCGCGACGGCGTGAAGTTCCACAGCGGCAAGGAACTCACCAGCGCCGACGTCAAGTACAGCCTGGAGAAGGTCCTCGCCGACGACTCGCAGTCCGCCCGCAAGAGCAACCTCGAAGTCGTCAAGGACATCGCCACGCCCGACGCGAAGACCGTGAAGGTCACGCTGTCGCAGAAGTCGATCTCCTTCGCCTACAACCTGTCCTACGTCTGGATCATCAACTCCGAGGCGAAGAACCTCAAGACCACCGAGGACGGCACCGGCCCCTACACGCTCACCAAGTGGACCCGCGGCTCGGCCCTCGGCCTCAAGCGGTTCGCGGGCTACTGGGGCGACGCCGCCGCCAACAAGGAAGTGGTCTTCCACTACTACAAGGACGCCACGGCCCTGAACAACGCGCTGCTGACCAACGCCGTCGACGTGGTCACCAGCGAGCAGTCGCCCGACGCCCTGGAGCAGTTCAAGAACAACCGGAACTACAAGGTCAACGACGGCGACTCCACCACCAAGCTGCTGCTCGCGTTCAACGACAGGGCCAAGCCCTTCGACAACGTCAAGGTCCGGCAGGCGGTCTCCGCGGCCATCGACGACAAGAAGCTCCTCCAGTCCGTCTGGGGCGACTACGGCCAGCCCATCGGATCGATGGTCCCGCCCACCGACCCGTGGTACGAGGACCTCACCGACGTCAACGCCCACGACGTGGACAAGGCCAGGAAGCTGCTCGCCGAGGCCGGTTACAAGGACGGCTTCACCTTCACCCTCGACACCCCCAACTACGACCCGCACCCGACGGCCGCGACGTTCATCAAGTCCGAACTCGCCAAGGTCGGCATCACCGTCAAGATCAACACGATCACGCCCGACGAGTGGTACACGAAGGTCTACAAGAACCACGACTTCACGGCGACGCTCCAGGAGCACGTCAACGACCGCGACCTCGTCTGGTACGGCAACCCCGACTTCTACTGGGGCTACGACAACAAGCAGGTCACCGCGTGGGTCGAGCAGGCCGAGAAGGCCTCCACCACCGCCGAGCAGACCGAGCTGCTGAAGAAGGTCAACCGCAGGACCGCCGAGGACGCGGCCAGCGACTGGCTGTACCTGTACCCGCAGATCGTGGTGGCCAACAGCAAGCTCTCCGGCTACCCGCTCAACGGCCTGAACTCCCAGTTCTACGCCTACGACATCCAGAAGAAGGGCTGATGGGCCGCTACCTGCTGCGCCGGCTCGCCTTCCTGGTCGTGTCGCTGGTCCTGGCGAGCGTGGTGCTGTTCGTGCTGCTGCGCATGCTCCCCGGGGACCCGGCCAACGCCCTGACGTCGGTCGGCGCCAGCCCCGAGCAGATCGCCGCGGCCCGTCGCTCCATAGGCTCCGACCGGCCGCTGCCCGAGCAGTTCACCCACTGGATCGGGCAGCTGGCGAGCGGCGACCTCGGCACCTCCTTCGTCAGCTCGCTGCCCGTCGGCCCCGAGGTCACCGCCCGACTGAACGTCACCGTGCCGCTCACCCTGGCCGCGTTCGTCCTCGCGGTCCTCGTCGCCGTCCCCGCCGGGTTCGTCGCCGCGTACAAGCGCCGCACCTGGTACGGCGCCCTGCTCAGCGGCGTCTCCCAGCTCGGCATCGCCGTCCCCGTGTTCTGGCTCGGCATGATCCTCATCGCCGTCTTCGCGCTGAACGCGGGCTGGCTGCCCTCCGGCGGCTTCCCGCAGGACGGCTGGGCGGCACCCGCCGACGCGATCCGCTCCCTGGTCCTGCCGGTCGTCACCATCGCCCTGGTGATGAGCGCCTCCCTCATCCGGTACGTCCGTTCCGCCACCCTGGACGTACTCGGCAGCGACTACCTGCGCACCGCCCGCGCCCTCGGCGAGAGCTTCGGCACCGCCATGCGCAGGCACGGCCTGCGCAACGCCTCGGTCCCGGTCATCTCCATCCTCGGCATCGAACTCGCCTCCACCCTGCTGGGCGCCGTCGTCGTGGAGTCCGTGTACGCGCTGCCCGGCCTGGGATCGCTGCTCGCCACCGGCGTCACCCAGCACGACTACCCGGTGATCCAGGGCGTGCTGTTCGTGTCCACCCTCGCGGTGCTGCTCATCGGCTTCCTCGCCGACCTCGTCCAGAGGATCGTCGACCCGCGGCTGCGCGGGCGGCTCTCCGGAGGCGCCCGATGACCACCACGGACCTGCTGGCCCGCCCGGCCGAACCGGCCACGGGCCGGCGTCCCCGCCGGCGATCCGTCACCCTCGTCGTGGGCTGCGTCCTGACCGGCCTGGTCGCGCTGCTCGCCCTCGTGTCGTTCCTGTGGCTGCCCTACAGCCCCGACGACACCACCGGCGGACGCCTCGCCGGACCGGGGGAGGGGCACCTGCTGGGCACCGACAAGCTGGGCCGGGACCTGTTCACCCAGCTCATGACCGGCGCCCGCATCGCCTTCGGCGCGGGGCTCGGCTCCGTCACCGTCGCCGCGCTCATCGGCGTCACCCTCGGCGTGCTCGCGGCCTTCGCACAGGGCTGGCTCGACGACACGCTCTCCGCGTTCCTCGACATCCTCATCGCCTTCCCGACGCTGCTGCTGGCGATGCTCGTCGTCGCCGCCCGCTCGGCCACCCTCGGCTCGGCGATCCTCGCCATCGGGCTGGCGCAGAGCGCGGTCGTGGCCCGTCTCGTCCGCATCCTGGTCAAGCGGGTCCTCACTCAGGACTACATCACCGCCGCCCGGACCTCCGGCACCTCCTGGCCCCGCACCGTCGCCGGCCACGTCCTGCCGAACATCTGGCCCACCCTGGTGGTCAACCTGGCCCTCCAGTTCGGTCTCGCCGTCCTCGCCGAGGCCGGCCTGTCCTACCTGGGACTGGGCGCCCCGCCGCCCAACGCCTCCTGGGGGCGCCTGCTCCAGGAGGCCCAGGCGACCTTCACCACCGCCCCGGCCGGCGCCCTCGCCCCCGGCATCCTCCTCGTGCTCCTCGTGATCGGCGTCAACCTGATCGCCGACGGGCTGCGCGACGTCCTCGACCCGGCCGGCCGCGGGAGGCGGACATGACCCTCCTCGACGTCCAGGGACTGACCGTCCGCACCGCCGACGGACGGCCCCTCGTCACCGACCTGTCCCTCACCCTCGCGGGCGGCGAACGCCTCGGCCTGATCGGAGAATCGGGCTCCGGCAAGTCCCTGACCACCCTCGCGGTGCTGGGCCTGCTCCCCGAGGGCATGACCGCCACCGGCAGCGTCGTCCTCGCCGGCACGCAGATCCTCGGCGCTCGCGAGAAGGAACTGACCGCCGTCCGCGGCCGGGACGCCGCCGTCGTCTTCCAGGAGCCGCTGACCGCCCTCGACCCCCTGATGCGGGTCGGCCGGCAGATCGCCGGCCCCCTGGGCAGGCGCACCGGCCTGCGGGGCGGCAGACTGCGCGCCGCCACCCTCGACGCCCTCGCGCAGGTGCGGCTGCCCGAGCCCGAGCGCATCGCCCGTGCCTTCCCGCACGAGATCTCCGGCGGCCAGCGGCAGCGCGTCGCCCTCGCCGCCGCCCTCGCGTGCGAGCCGGCGCTGCTCATCGCCGACGAACCGACCACCGCCCTCGACGTGTCGGTCCAGGCCGAGATGCTCGGCCTGATCGACACCCTCGTCCGGGAACGGGAAATGGCCGTGCTGTTCGTCAGCCACGACCTCGCCGTCGTCGCCAAGGTCACCGACCGCGTCCTGGTCATGAAGGACGGCCGGGCCGTCGAGGAGGGCCCGGTGCGCGACATCGTGGGCGCCCCCCGCCAGGAGTACACCAGGAACCTGGCCGCCAGCGCCCGCGCGCTGGAATCCGCCCTGAACCTGAGGAGCGCGCCGTGACCCCCGTGCTGGAGCTCGCAGACGTGTCCGCACGCTACCGCGGGGCCCGCACCGACGTGGTCTCCGACGTGTCCCTCGCCGTGCGCCCGGGAGAGAGCCTCGCCCTCGTCGGCGAGTCCGGCGCGGGCAAGACCACGCTGCTGCGCCTGCTCCTCGGCCTCGCCCGCCCCACCGCCGGCACGGTCCGCTTCGACGGCGCGCCCCTCGCCCTGCGCGACAGGGAGCAGATGCGGCGCTTCCGGCGCAGCGTCCAGTGCGTCTTCCAGGACCCCTACTCCTCCCTCGACCCGCGCCGCCGGGTCGGCTCGATCGTCGCCGAACCGCTGCGGTCCCTAGGCCTGGACAACCGGGCGGGCGCCGCGCCGAAGGTGGCCGCGGCGCTGGAGGCGGTGGGTCTGCCGGCCGACGCCGCCGAACGGTATCCGCACGAGTTCTCCGGCGGTCAGCGCCAGCGCATCGCCATCGCCCGCGCCACCGTGTGCCGGCCCCGTGTCCTGCTCGCCGACGAGCCCGTCAGCGCCCTCGACGTCACCACCCGTGTGAAGGTCGTCGACCTGCTGGACGAACTGAAGCGGGAGCGCGGCCTGACGCTGGTGATGGTCTCCCACGACCTGTCGGTCGTGGCGACCCTGTGCGAACGCACCGCCGTTCTGGAACGCGGTCGGGTCGTCGAGCAAGGCGACACCGCCCGCGTTCTCGGCGAACCCGCCCACTCCTACACCCGCCGCCTGATCGACAGCGTGCCCCGCCTGCCCGCCTGAGAAGATCACAGGACTGAGATCGCCCCGGCTGGGTAGTCACGCGCAGGCAGGGAAGGGCCGCGATGCCTGGGGAGGTCTGAGCGGCCCTTCCCTTTCCGATGCCGCGGTCGGTGCGGAGCGGGCTTCGCCGGTCGACCGCGGGCCCGTGATCCGCTCCCTACCGTGCGTCGCCGGCACCGGCCAGGCGGGGTGACAGGCTGCCGGGCCGCGCGTGGTCGGTCTCGTCCTGGACGAGCAGGGAGAGCAGCGCGGCGACCGACAGTCCCGCCTCCGCCGGGTGCCGCAGCACCTTGTCCGGCTCGATGCGGTAGGTGTTCGTACGTCCGTCGCGCGTGTGCGAGAGGTATCCGTCCTGCTCGAGGTCGGAGATGATCCGCTGGACGGCGCGCTCGGTGAGCCGGCAGTGGGCGGCGATGTGGCGGATCCGGACGTTCGGATTGTCGGCGATGGCCGCCAGTACACGCGCGTGGTTGGTGACGAACGTCCATCCGGTGTGAGATCCAGGCACTTCAACCATGCACAGCATTTTAGGGACCGTGTTTGCCGGACGCCTAATGCATGACATACTTTTCGCGCAACAGGTGACAGGATTTGGCGGGGGAGACGCAGGAGGGTCCCAAGGTGTCTGTGGACGAAGCGGTCGGAGGACACTCGAACGACGGCGAGGAAAGCCGGCTGCAGGTCCTGGACGAGGCCATGGTGGCGCAGTACGAATGGTGCGGCGCCTGGGTCGTCGGCGCACGAGGGGCGTACGACATGCACTCGATCACGCCCCTGGCGGACGCGCTGGACGCCGCGGCCAAGGAGCATCCGAGGGTGGTTCTGGACGCCTCCGGCGTCACCTTCGCGGACTCGACCCTGCTGAATCTGCTGATACTCGCCCATCAGTCGACCGACTTCCGCGTGGCCGCGCCGACCCAGCAGTTGCGCCGGCTCCTCCAGCTGACCGGTATGGACACCGTTCTGAGCGTGCGAGCGACGCTCGAGGAGGCCGCGGCCTGCTGAGGCGCGGCAGGGCCCGGCAGGCGACCTGAGCCGACAGGTCCGGCAAGCTGGCCGGTGACTGCTCGAACGATTGCGGCATCCACTCCGTCCTCCTCATGCGGCCGGACACACCGGCCGGCTGAGCATTTCGTCGAGGAGGGGTTCGATGAACCGGACCGGGTGGTCCATGACGCTGGCGGCCGTGATGGTGTCGGCAGTCGCGTGCACGGCGGGCAGCCGCGTCGACGGTCACGCGTCGGCATCCTGTGCCTTTCGGATCCTGTACCAGGACCGGGCCTACCAGGATGTCGCGAACGTTGAGTTCACGGTAGGGCGGAGGCTCGGAGCCGCGACCGAGCCGGCCTGCGACGACACCGGCGGGGACCAGGCCGACGAGCCGGGGACGACGGTGACCGCGTACGAGGTCGACGGCGTCCCGCCTCGCGTCGCCATCGCGGTCGGCGACACACCCGGCGAGGCCCGGTTCGTCGCCGTCTACTCCGGCACGGAGCTTCCGCCCGAGGTGGAGAAGCTGTTCGACGGCTCGTGAGCGGGGTGGCGGGCCCGGCCCCGTAGGCCGGGCCCGCCACCCGGAGCGCCGCGCCGGTTCGCCGCCGCCGGCGCCCGCCACCCCGGCGTACTCACCGCCCGGCACGGGGAAACGGGGCCCGCATCCGCGGGGCCCCGTGTCACCTCCGCCAGAACAGGTGGTGCGTCACGCCGCTCGGACTGGGCACGACCTCCAGATGGAACCGGTCGAGCAGCTCGTCGGGCGACTCCCAGAGCCGGAGGCCGGGCCCGAACTCCACCGGCGAGACCGCCACGTGCAGGGTGTCGACGAGGTCCGCGTCGAGGAACTGCCGGACGGTGGTGACCCCGCCGCCGAGTCGGACGTCCTTGCCCCGCGCCGCCTCCCGGGCCTGTGCGAGGACGGTGGCCGGGTCGCCGTCGACGAAGTGGAAGGTGGTGTCGGAGAGCGTGAACGAGGGACGCCCGTGATGGGTCATGACGAACACCGGAGTACGGAAGGGCGGCTCCTCTCCCCACCAGCCGCGCCACTCGTGGTCCTGCCACGGCCCGCGCTGGGGGCCGAACTTGTTGCGGCCCATGATTTCGGCGCCGATGTTGCGGGCGAAGTCCCGCGTGAAGTAGTCGTCGAGGCCCCGGCTGCCCCCAGGGTCCGTGCGCATGGGCCAGGACGCGGTGGCTCCGGCCCAGGCGAACAGCCTCTCGGCATGGTCGAGACCGAACGGCCGCTCGAGGCTCTGGTGCTCACCGGCACCGACTCCGTCGCTCGAGACGTTGAAGTTCATGACTCTCAGCAGTTGATCCACGTGTTCCCTCGTCGAGTGGTCGCGTCGTGCGGCGAGGCGCCGCACACCATGACGTCGAACGGGACGAGGCCCGATCGACAGCGGCCCGCGACGTCTTCCGAGGCGCGTCGCATTCCGCTCGGCCGAACGTCGTCGGTGATCAGATTGTCGCCTCGTCGGCCGGCGACGGCACGGCGTGCGGACGCAGGACCATGAGCGAGTCCTCCAGGGCGGCCACCATGGCGAAGGGGAAGCGGTCGAGCTCGAGACAGAGCGCGACGTCGTCCGGGTGGGCTCCCTGGCGCACGCCCTGCGCCAGCTCGGCGGCGGCCCGTGACCGGCCGGCACGGCGGAGGAACTCCGCCGCGTCCGTCCCGGCCCCGGTGGCCCGCCGGGCTATGTACTGAGCGCAGGCCAGGTCCTCCTCGGCCCGCCCGTCCTCGCCGGTGACCACGAAGGTGACACGGTCGCTCCCGCGTGTCCGCAGGAGCCGGGCCGTCGCCTCCGCCACCACGAAGCCGGCGCACAGCACCAGCGACGCCTCCTTGACCGCGAGGGCGCCGACCGTACCCGCCGTGGTCTTCTGCACGACGGTCCGCCCGCCGAGGTCGGCGGACCGCAGTAGCCCCGGCGAATTGACGGCGTCGAACCCGAGCGCGGGCGGACCGTCCTTGAGCGCCACCCAATCCGGGTGGCGGGCCTTGAGCGCCAGGGCCTCGTCGAGCGACTCGGCGAGAACGATCTTCTCCGCCCCTCGGGCGAAGGCCCAGGCCGCCACCGTGTAAGCGCGCATGACGTCGACCACGACCGCCACCGACGGAACTTCGACCAGCTCGGCGATGCCGAGGAAACGAGCGTCCATCCGGTCATGATCGCGCATGCCCGCCCCGGAACGCCCCTGAGAATGCGCGTCGGCATCGAGTCGGTGATCAGGCGACCGTCAGGAGGGGGCGTCGCCCCACAGGACGCAGCTGTGGGCCTCGACGAGGGTGCTGATGCGGGTGAGCACCTCACTGGCCGGCCAGGGGTCGAGCCGGCGTCCGTCGCGCAGGCGCAGTGCGACGCGACCGTCCGCGGCCTCCGCGGCGCCGATGACGGCTTGGTAGGGGACCAGACGGGCCTGCCTGATCCTGGCACCCAGGCTGCCGCGCTCCGGTGCCGAGATCTCGGCACGCAGGCCGAGACGGGTGCAGCGCCGGACCAGGGCCGCGGCATCCGGCAGTTCGGTGTCGGAGACGGGCAGAACGACCAGTTGAGTGGGGGCCAGCCAGGCGGGGAAGGCGCCGCCGTGCTGTTCGACGAGGTGCGCGACGGCACGTTCGACACTGCCGATGACGCTCCGGTGCACCATGACCGGGCGGTGCCTGGCGCCGTCCGCGCCGGTGTAGCGCAGGCCGAACCGCTCGGGCTGGTGGAAGTCGACCTGGACGGTGGACAGGGTGGACTCCCGGCCGGCGCCGTCGGCGACCTGGACGTCGATCTTGGGGCCGTAGAACGCCGCCTCTCCCTCGGCCGCCTCGTAGGGAAGACCGGAGCGGTCGAGGACGTCGGCCAGCAGTGCGGTGGACCGCTGCCACTTCTCGGGCGCGGCGACGTACTTGCCGCCGGGACCCGGCAGCGAGAGCCGGTAGCGGGCCGGGGTGATGCCGAGCGCCTCGTACGCCCGGCGGATCATCTCCAACGCAGCCCGCGCCTCCTCGGCGACCTGGTCCAGGGTGCAGAAGATGTGCGCGTCGTTGAGCTGGATGGCCCGCACCCGGGTCAGCCCGCCGAGCACGCCCGACGGCTCGGAACGGTACATGCCTCCCAGCTCGGCCATGCGCAGCGGCAGCTCACGGTAACTGCGCGAGCGGGAGCGGTAGATCACCGCGTGGTGCGGGCACAGGCTCGGCCGCAGGAGGACCTGCTCACCGCCGAGTTCCATCGGCGGGAACATGTCGTCGCTGTAGTGCGCCCAGTGTCCGGAGATCTCGTACAGCTCACGCTTGCCGATGACCGGTGAGTACACGTGGCGGTATCCCGCCTGCCGCTCGGCGGCGCGGATGTACTCCTCCAGGGTGTGCCGTACGGTCGCTCCGTCGGGCAGCCAGTACGGCAGGCCGGCGCCGATCAGCGGGTCGGTGTCGAACAGGCCCAGATCACGGCCGAGCTTGCGGTGGTCGTGCATGGCGGTCTCCTCGCGGATGTCGGGCGGGTGACCGCAGGACGAAGCCCCGGGGCACTCGCCCCGGGGCTTCGGACCAGACATCTGTCAGCGCGCCGGGACACTCTCCGGCGTCGTCGTCACAGCAGCGCGCTTCATGCCGGAGACCGTAACAGGGAGCGGCGACGTCCACACGCTCATTTCCGCGACGCGGCCGGCTCCGATAGTCAGTCGAGGGTGTCGGGGTCCGGGCCCGTGCGCATCCCGCGGTCCAGCGAAGCGAGTGCCTCGATCTCCTGCGGGCCGAGCTCGAAGTCGAAGACGTCGAGGTTCTCCCGGATGCGGGCCTCGGTGACCGACTTGGGGATCACGACGTTGCCGGTCTGCAGGTGCCAGCGCAGGACCACCTGAGCCGGGCTCTTGCCGTGCTCGGCGGCGATGCCGGTGATCGCGTCGTCCTTGAGGACCGCGCCCTGGGCGAGCGGGCTCCACGCCTCGGTGACGATGCCGTGGCGGGCGTGGAAGTCGCGCAGCTCGCGCTGCTGGAGACCCGGGTGCAGCTCGATCTGGTTCACGGCCGGGACGATCGACGAGGCGCCGAGCAGGCGTTCCAGGTGCGCGGGCTGGAAGTTGGAGACGCCGATGGCACGGGTGCGCCCGTCGGCGTACAGCTTCTCGAGCGCACGCCACGTGTCGAGGTACAGGTCCCGGGCCGGAGCCGGCCAGTGGACGAGGTACAGGTCGACGTGGTCGAGGCCGAGCTTGTCCAGGGACGCGTCGAACGCGGCGAGTGTCGCGTCGTAGCCCTGGTCCGCGTTCCACAGCTTGGTGGTGACGAACAGTTCGTCGCGGGCGATGCGGAGTCGGCGAGAGCCCGTCCCACACCGCGTTCGTTGCCGTAGATCGCGGCGGTGTCGATGCTGCGGTAGCCGGCCTCGAGGGCGGTGGAGACGGCGGTGGTGGTCTCCTCGTCGGGGACCTGGAAGACGCCGAAGCCGAGCCGCGGCATGGAGACGCCGTTGTTGAGGATGACGGTGGGGACGGTGGGGACGGAACTCACGATGTTCTTCCTTGCCTTTGTCTGTCTGCCGGTCTCGCTGGTTGCCGGCGGGGAGGGTCGATCTGTGGGGGTGTCGCGGTGCCTGGTCAGTGGTGTGCCGGCACGGGCCGCTCGTCCGGGGCCTGGGGCCCGGCTGCCGGTGCGGTGGCGGCGGGGGAGTGGCGCTCGGGGGCACGACGCTCCAGGAAGGCCGACACCAGGGCGAGGAGCAGGGCCGAGGCGGCGAGGACCGCGCCCACCCAGTTGGGCGACGTGTAGCCGAGGCCGGCGGCGATGACGAGGCCGCCGAGCCAGGCCGAGAGCGCGTTGCCCAGATTGAAGGCGCCGATGTTGACGGCGGACGCGAGGGTCGGTGCTCCGTGAGCGTGATCCAGGACGCGCTTCTGGAGCGGCGGGACCGTGGCGAAGCCCAGGGCTCCGATGAGGAACACGGCCACGGCCGCGGTGATCTTGTTGTGCGCGCCCAGCGTGAACAGGGCCAGGACCACGGCCAGGCCGCCCAGCGCGGTGAAGAGCATCGGCATGAGGCTGCGGTCGGCGAACTTTCCGCCGATGAGGTTGCCCGTGACCATACCGAGGCCGAACAGCACCAGGAGCCACGTCACGGACGACTCCGCGTAGCCGGCGACGTCGGTCATCATCGGTGCGATGTAGGTGATGGCCGCGAAGACGCCGCCGAAGCCGAGCACCGTCATCGCCATGGCGAGCAGCACCTGCACGTTCTTGAAGGCCGCCACCTCGTGCCGCAGCCGCACGCCCTCGGGCTTCGGCATGTCGGGCACGAGGCGGGCTATGCCGGCCAGGCCGACGACCCCGAGCGCGGCGACCGCGAAGAAGGTGGCGCGCCAGCCGGCGCTCTGCCCGAGGAACGTGCCGAGCGGCACACCGACGACATTGGCGACGGTCAGGCCGGTGAACATCATGGAGATGGCGCCGGCCTTCTTGTCCGGGGCGACCAGCTCGGCCGCGACGACGGAGCCGATGCCGAAGAACGCGCCGTGCGCCAGCGAGGCGACCACGCGGCCGATCAGCATGACGCCGAAGACCGGGGCGACGGCCGAGACGATGTTGCCCACGATGAACAGGCCCATGAGCAGCATGAGCATGTTCTTGCGGGAGATCCTCGTGCCGAGCACGGTCATCAGCGGCGCACCGAACATGACGCCCAGGGCGTATCCGGTGACGAGGAACCCGGCGGTCGGCACCGAGACGCCGTAGGTGGCGGCGACGTCGGGCAGCAGGCCCATGATGACGAATTCGGTGGTGCCTATGCCGAAGGCCCCGATGGCTAGGGCCAGGAGCGCAAGAGGCATGGTGAAGCCTTCCCGGAGGGGTGTTGCGATAGCGCCTTACGAGCAAGCACAATAATTGCATGCGCTTGATAATTGCAAGCGCGGCATAGTGGCGTCTGCCTCACCATGACCGGAGCCTCGTCGGGATCCCGGGAAGGACGGGTGACAGATGACCGCCACCGGCCCCGCGCTCACCGCCCTCGCGCAGAGCTGGTGCGCCCTGTCCCTGCTCCACGGCA
Organism: Streptomyces sp. 63XJN7_1_ISO-PGPR-S23-121; assembly: GCF_056173025.1. Taxonomy (NCBI): domain Bacteria; kingdom Bacillati; phylum Actinomycetota; class Actinomycetes; order Kitasatosporales; family Streptomycetaceae; genus Streptomyces; species Streptomyces sp. 63XJN7_1_ISO-PGPR-S23-121. The sequence continues at coordinate 3,653,688 of NZ_CM149653.1, forward strand.
GGATCGAGTCGCACCTCGAGCGTGCCCTTCAGACAGGCCACGGCCTCAGCGTGCGGGAGTACTCGCTGCTCGACGTCCTCAGCCGTCAGCACGACGGGGAGGGCGGCCATCTCCAGATGAAGCAGGTCGCCGACGCCGTCGTCCTCAGCCGGAGCGCCACCACCCGCCTCGTCACGCGCCTGGAGGACCGCGGTCTGCTCTCGCGGTACCTGTGTCCGACCGACCGGCGCGGCATCTACGCGAACGTCTCCGAAGCGGGACTCGTCCTGCTGGAACAGGCCCGCCCGACCAGCGACGAAGCGCTGCGGGAAGCGCTCGCCCGCGCCGCGACCGAACCCGGCCCGGCCCCGCTCGTACGGGCCGTCAGCCGGACGTCACTCCTGGTCGAGGTCTGAGCCCCGGCCCTTCACACCCCGTCGGCAGTCGACCGCCGCGGAGCGCCAGGCCGCGCGCCGCCCCGGCGGCAGGCGCGCGGCAGGATCAGCGGGCTTCCTCGGCCTCGGTGGGCGGGCGGAAGCAGGCGATGACCGTCTTGCCGTCCTGGCACGGGTGGGCTTCCCACTCGTCGGCCAGCGCCTCGACGAGGAGCATGCCCCGTCCGCCGAGGCGCTGGCTGCTCGGCGGACGCGTTCTCGGCAGCTCGCTGGAGCCGTCCCGCACCGCGACGTGCAGACATCGACCGTCCCAGGTCATCACCAACTGCGCATGGGAGTGCGCGTGGACGTGGGCGTTCGTGACCAGTTCGGACACGGTGATCAGGACGGCGTCCACGGTCTGCGGAGCGCTGTCGGTCCAGTCGAGCGTCTTCAGGTGTCCGAGGGCCCAGTCACGAGCTGCCTTCGGAGTGCTCTGCAGGGGCAGCGAACGCGCCCAGCCCACTGCCCGTAGTGACGATCGGTCCACTGCACTTCCCCCAAGCTGGATGACTCTTCTTCGCGAATACCCCTGGAATGCCGGGTGAAGCAGCCACTCTCCGGGGAACCGAGGGGTGGTGGACCGGACTCCGGGCTGACGGAACGAACTCCGGGACGAGCGAGCCGGGGCGTCGCTGTTACCGTGTGCCCGATCACAGTTGTGTCGCAGCGGAGTTCGGAGTTTCGGCAGTGCTTTTCGACGTCACCCGCGGCGGACTCGCCCAGATCTTCGGCGAGGACCGGATCGCGGCCCTGCCCGCCAACGCCTTCTCGCCCTCCGCCGGGGCCACCGAGGGCGCCCGCCTTCTGCAGAGCGTCGGCGTCCCCACCGGGACGCTCTGGCTGCGGGAGCCCGACGAGGACACCGGCCGGCTGCACCTCGTCCAGGACGTCGTCGACACCGAGTACTTCGAGGACGCGGCGGAAGGCGCGGGAGAATGGCCGGTCATCGGCTGGCTGCTCAACGCACACCTCGCCCTCGACCCCGGTTCGGGCACGGTGCACGCCTTCGACCCGGACGAGCACACCGCGCGGGTGCTCCACACGGACGTCTCCTCCCTCGTCCAGGTCGCCCTCAGGTTCCAGCGCCTGCTCGAGGAGTTCACCTTCGAGCACGACGGCGACGAAGAGGCCGGCTTCGAGCGCCTGGACCGTGAGGTCGAACGCATCCGTCAGGAGACGAGTGGCGTCGACCCGCTCCTCTTCCAGGACGAGGAGACCGTCTGGTCGGTGGTCGGCGACGAGATCGCGGCGGGGCAGCGGTTCCGGGGCGACAGCCCGGGAGCCCGCTCGCTCAGCGGGTGACCGCCAGTCCTCGTCGCCCCGGAAATCCCCCCCGGCGCCGCCTGGTTCAGCGGGCTCCGGTCATGATCCGACGGGCGGGAGCGCGGCGAGTTCGCTCAGGACTCGGGCCGCCGGCGCCGGGTCGACCAGCCAGTGCAGATGGCTGCTGGTGAGTGTGCGGACGTCGTAGGGGTTCTCCGGCGTCAGCGCGTCGCCCTCGCGGATCATCCGGTCCTGCATGGCGAGCGGCACGCTGGTGTCCTCGGTCAGCCGGATGTACGTCCTGGGGATGCGTCCCCAGGTCTCGGCCCGTGCCCGGTCGTCGGGTGTGCCGACGTCGAGGTTCTCGTCGGGCTGGAAGGTGTTGAGGAAGACCATGAACTCGTCCTCCGTCCCGTCGGCGAGGAAGGCCGCCTTGAAGGCCGCGAGGACACCGGGGTCGGCGGTGCGGAAGTTGGAGCGCAGCAGCCCGAGTTCGGCAGGGTTCCCGACCATCGCCGAGGCCACCCCCGCGACGTCGACGGTGGCCATCTCGGGCTCGGCGTAGTAGGCGCTGATGTCGAGGTCGACGGGGCACCAGGCGGAGACGTAGACGATGCGGTCGATCAGGTCGGGGCGCTGGTTGGCCGCGACGGTGGCCGTCATGCCGCCGCGGCTGTGGGAGACGAGAATGACGGGGCCGTTCCGCTTGGCCCGCTCCAATACGGCGATGAGGTGCGCGGCGTTGTCGGCGAGCGTGACGCCCTTGATGGCCCCCGGCGCGGTGGCGAGCCCTTCGAGGTCCTGCGGTGCCTGGTAGGCGCGCGGGTACGTCGCCGCGAATCCGTGCCCCGGAAGGTCGACGGCGACGGAGCGGTGCCCGAGGAGGCCGAGTTCGGCCTGGAGCGGTGCGAAGGAGAAGGAGTTCGCGAAGGCCCCGTGCACCAGGACGAACGTCGGTTGCATCTGTGTGCTCACTTTCCGGCGATGACAAGAGAGTGGGGTGAAGTGCCCAGTGATGAGGGCGGCTTGTGACGGCTCCCCCTCAACCGGGGCTTCACCGTACTCAGTCGGAGATCATCCGCACTACCCCGGACGAGTGCACCGTGAGGTGTTGTGCACCGCGCGGGAAGCGGCTCAGACGACCACGACCCGACGCCCGCGCGTGTGACCGGCCTGGCTGTCGATGTGCGCCGCCGCGGCCTCGGCGAGCGGGTACGCCTTCTCGACCGGGATGTGGAGCCTCCCCCGCGAGATGAGGTCGACGGCCTCGGCGAGCGCATCCGGCACGCTGCCGGCCACGCCGGAGAACCGGACTCCGAGTTCCGGCGCACCGAGATCGGCGATCGAGACCACCTTCCGCGGATCCCCGGTCAACTCGACGAGGTCACGGATCACCCCCGAGCCGGCCAGATCGAGGGCCGCGTCGACATGGCCGAGCTGCCGCACCCGCTCGACCCAGCCTTCACCGTACGTCGTGGCGAGGGCGCCCAGGCCGATCAGATAGTCCTGGTTGCCGGCCCCGGCCGTGCCGATCACCTTGATGCCGCGGTCGCGAGCGATCTGCAGCACCGCCGATCCGACTCCACCGGACGCACCGCTGACCAGCAGCGTCTGGCCGGGATGGACACCCACCTCGCGGATGACGCGCAGCGCCGTCTCCACCACGGAGGGATACCCGGCGGCCTCCTCGAACGTCAGCCCCTCGGGCATACGGGCCCAGGCGGACAGTACGGCGAACTCGGCGTAGGTGCTGGAGCCTTCGCCGAACACTCGGGCACCGATCTCGACACCTTCCACGCCTTCGCCGATCTCGTCCACCACGCCGGCGGCGTCCAGCCCGACTCCGGCAGGCAGCTCGATCGGATGGGCTTTCAGGACCTGACCTTCACGGACTCTCCAGTCGACGGGGTTCACGCCCGCCGCCCGGACGGCGACGCGTATCTGGCCGGGGCCTGCGTGGGGCTCCTCGGCATCAATGAGTTGCAGAACGTCCGGACCGCCGAACTCGGCGAAGCTCACTTTCTTCATGCGGCGGACAGTAACACTAACGGTTAGCTTTTTGCAGCGGTTGCGGCTTCGTACCTGGTACGGTCAGCGCATGAACGAGCCGTCCGGACGCCGTGAACGCAAGAAGGCCGCGACCCGCCAGAAGATCGCGGACACGGCCCTGCGGCTCTTCCTGGAACGCGGGTACGACGCGGTGGGTATCCGCGACGTGGCCGCGGAGGCCGACGTGGCCGTCACCACGCTCTTCTCCCACTTCGCCTCCAAGGAGGCGCTGGTGTTCGAGCGGGACGAGGACTTCGAGCAACGCCTCATGCGGGCGGTCACCGACCGGGCACCGCACGAGCCCCTCGTCCCGGCGCTGCGCCGCGAGGTACAGGCCCTGGTGCGGCACTGCACGGCGGACAGCGCGGCCCCGATCTGGCGCATGATCGACGACTCACCCGCCCTGCGGAAGTACGAGGACTCGATGAGGCTGCGCCACGCGGAGAAGCTGGCCGCGGCCATCGCCGCCGACCCCGAACTGTCCCCGACCGAAACGGCGAGCCGGGCGATGGCGAGGTTCGTGATCGACGCCTACTCGCTGGCCCGCGAGGCCGCCGATCCGCAAGCCGCGGTGGACGAGATCTTCCGCATGATCGAGGCGGCCTGGGAGAGCGCCTGCCCCTCTCGAGGTACGTGACGAACCGCGTCTTCGTACACAGCGTTCGAGGGGGTGACCCCGACACCATTGCTCGAGGAACGCCGACCCCTCAGCCGTCGCAACCGTCGATGTCGTCGTCACCCCCTCCACCGCGTCCTGGGCGATGGTGTCCAGACGCCACAGGATCAGGCCGGTGCCGTCCTCGACCGGGTCGACCCGTACGGTGAACGGCGCACCCGCGGGAATGTTGAACTGGTCGGCCTCCCGGTCCCCGCACTCGATCCCGTACGCCTGCTCCTGACCGCGCCGCGACAGGGTGAGGACGAGTTCCCCGACCCCGTCTGCGTCACAGGCGATGCTCAGAAGGTACGGCCGGTCGCCGGGCGCCTTGTGCGTCTTGGCCAGGCCGTTCGCGATGAACGCGCCGGCGGTGTCGACGAGTTCGGGTCGCACGTCGGCGTCAGAGGCCGATTCCAGGGCCCGCTCCGCCCTCTGCTCCGGAGGACTACCTGCAGACCCCGCGCGGGGCATACGGCGAGCGCGGGCCACAACGGGGGGTGCGGCTCGCCGAGTTGGGTCGCGCGGCGGATATTGAGCACCCCCGACGGCACATCACCAGTCGACGTGCGTCCTGATCCAGCGGTCCAGTTCTGCCGTGTCGTCCGCGGGCGGCAACTCGGGGGCCAGGCCGAGGGGAGAGGCAGCGAGTTGCAGATGGGTGAGGTAGCCGTACGGGCCGTTGCCCGCGTGTGGGCCCACGATCACGGCCTGCGTGGCGGTGCGCCAGATCCGGTTGGGCATCGGCGGGCCCGTCACCACGGCAGCGTCGCTGGTGATCGTCAGCTCCGGGGCGGCCCCGAGATGGGCGGCGACGGCCTCCGCGGCCCGGTCGAGTACTTCGATGCACGCCTCCACCGTGGACGGGCGCTGTACGGTCCAGCCCGGGGCTTGGCCCCAGTTGTCCACGAGTTTGCCCAGCCAGGGCATGTTGACGAGGTCCTCGTCGTCCGGGTCGACAGGATAGAGCTCCCCGAACGCCAGGAAACTTCGCGCTGTCGGATCCCCGAACGGGGTGTCGCCCTCGGTGCACAACGGATGCCCGAAGCCCGTGCGGTAGGAGTCGGTGAGGCATTCGTGTTCCCAACTCCAGCCCCGAGCACGCAGAACGGCGTCGAGAGCGTCGAAGTCGTCCTCAATCGCTGGTTGTTGCGGCAGGGCAAGGAACTCCGCCACCGCGGCCGGGGGCAGGGAGCAGTGGGCCAGTGCGTGCACAGGGGAGGGCATGGGATCAGGTTCAAGACGTACCCGCGGGGCCTTGTCGACGATCACGGACCGGGACGGCGGCCGCGCCCGGGCGGACCGCATCGTGCCCCGCCCCTAGCTGTAGGGCCCCCACCGGCGTCCCAGGGTGTCGTACGTGTACCGGGGCAGGCCCTCGATGGCGCTGGTGCGGAACGGGTGGCCGTCGTCGTCGATGCGCACGGTGCCCTTGCGTCCTTGGGAGGACCAGTCCAGCTCCAGGTACCAGCGGCAGTCGCACGAGCGGGTCCCGGCCGTGACCAGCAGCACCTCGGGGTCCTTCGCCGAGACGCGGTAGGGCATGCGCACGGCCGGGATCGGCGTGCCGGAGTCGTTCCCGGCGAACGCGCGGGCGATGGGGCGGTCCTTGTCCAGGTCCACGGCGAAGTACCGGGGAGTGATCGATCCGCCGCAGCCCTGGTCCATGGCGTAGGCGTTGCCCTCGACAGGCGCCGTACGGCCGACCACGCGCCCGCGCAGCGCCTCCAGCACGACGGCCGTGTCACTGCGCCCCTGCACCGAGAGCTGCACGAGCGTCTCGCCGCCGTGCACCGCGCTCTGCGTCGCCGCCCAGGGCGCCGCGTCCTGCGAGGCAGGGGGAGGGGGGACCTGGTTCGGCGGCTTGGCGATGACGTAGTCGTGACCGCAACCCAGCTTCCACGCCTGCGAGTTGACGGACCAGGTGAGCGGCAGCCCGGCGGGCTGTTCGCCGCGGGACGGGGCGGATGTCACGCCGGGCGGGCGAGAGGTGCCCGGCTTCTCCTTCGGGGTGACGGAGCCCGAAGGCCGCTCGGAGGTGGGGGTGCCGCTCGGGCCGGGTGAGGCAGCGGCGCCTCGTCGCTCAGGCGCCCTGGCCTCCGCCGTACCGGACGCCGTCGGGCCGGCGACCCGTTCAGGACCGTCGGCGGACGCCCGCCGCCCGTCCGGCAGCGCGGACAGGGCCCCGAGCGTCGCGAGCACGGCACAGGCGGAGGCCGACCCGATCACGAGACGTCCACGGCGGTACCAGGGGCGGCGCGGGCGCAGGGGCGCGCCGGGGGGCCCGGGTACAGGGCCCGTTTCGGCGACCGGGCCGCCGTCGGCCTTCGGCACCGTGTTCGGTGCGGTGACGCCCTCCACCGCCGGGTCCGGTCCGTCCGCCGCGTCGTTCACGGCCTCCGCCACCGTGGCATCGGGCGATTGCTCCGCCGCACCCGCAGTACGGGGCCGGCGGCGGACTGCCACTGCCATGAGCCAACGGCGGTGGAGTTCCAGGCGTTGCTCCGAGGTCGCCCCGCACAGGGCCGCGAAGCGTTCCACGGGGGCGAAGTCGAGCGGCACCGCGTCGCCCGCGCAGTAGCGGTGCAGCGTCGAGGTGTTCATGTCCAGACGGCGGGCCAGCGAGCCATAGCTCCGGTCCGTGTGCTCCTTCAACGTCCGCAGCAGTGCCGCGAACTCGGCCACCTCGCCGATGCCGTCGCCGTCGCCCTGTGCCGTCACAGGCACCCCCGTCCTCGTACGACCCCCACCCGGCCCGGGACGGCATCCCAGGCACCCCATGTATCTGCACGTCAGAAGGGCTGGGATGGTTCCAGCGTGCCCGATCGGCCGTCGGCTGTTGCGCCCGGCCGCCGCGGCCGCCGATGCTTCTGGTGCCGCACCGACCAGGCCCGGGCCGGGCGCCTCGCAGCGGCATCCACGTCCACGCACTCTCCACGGGGGGCACCCATGTCCATGCGCATCCGAACGAGCGCTCTCACCGCACTCACCGTCACCGCCCTCGCGGCGGGCACGGTCCTCACGGCACCGGCCGCCGGCGCCGCGCCGAAGGCCGCCGCGCCCACGTTCCTCTCGGCGTCCCAGCTGCCGCTGCACCCGACGTCGTCCTGGACCGCCGGACCGGTCACCGACGGGTTCCCGGAGGCACTCGGCCTCTGCGTGAGCACGGAGGGCGTGCCCGCCTACGACTACCGGTACCGGGACTTCTGGACCGACCTGGACACCAGCGCCGTGCAGCTGACCGTCGTGACGGGCACGGCCGCCCAGGCCAAGGCCCTGGCGAAGCACTACGACGACCTGATCCGCACCTGCGCCGACCGCATCGAGGAGTCCTCGCCCGACGTCGAGGCCGAGGGCCGGGACTACGGCAGGCTGCCGGTCGAGGAGGGTGCCCGCGTCCGCGGCCTGCACACCGAGACGTCCTGGGGCGCCACCGACGTCGCCCTGCTGTCGGTCGGGCGGGACGGCAGGACCGTCACCGTCGTGAAGTGGGGACAGATGGGCGATTTCGGGAACGCGCCCGTGGCCGCCTTCAAGAAGACCACGAGCACGGCCGTCGACAAGCTCTACTGACCGGGCGGCCATCGGAAAAGAGCCGGGGCCGTCCTCCCGCCACGGGGGTCGGAAGGACGGCCCCCTACCGGTCATGCCCCGGGGCGGGGGACGGCCTGGACGAGAAGATCATGGCCGCCGACCAGCACCGCCCACTGCCTGGACAACAGCGAGCCGAAGACAATGCGCGCCCCGGAGTCCGGCCACCGACCGCCCCGCTCCGGCTACCGTCCGCCGCGGGGTACCGTGCTCGACGCCTCGACCCTGTCCACCACGAGCCAGTACTCCGAGAGGTAGTGGACCTCGTCACCCGCGTAGCCGAGCACGTAGTGGACGTCTCCCACCCGGTCCGGCAGGACGTCCTCCACGACGAACGTCCCGTCCTCGGCGACCGGAACCGGCGGCAGTTCGGTGAACTCCGGGCCGTTCAGTCGCTGCACCGTGATCCGCGGCGCCTCGGTGGGTGCCAGACCGTCCAGGTCCAGTCGCCCGGTCACCCTGAACGGATCCCCGGCGACGGCCGGACCGTGCGCCACGTCCACGATGCGCGAGGGGGCCAGGGCCTCCCGGGTCTGGATCGTGTGCAGCCAGAACCTGCTGCCCTCCTGGTCGGAGGTCACGACGAAGAGCTGTTGTCCGTCCCCGGAGAACTCCATGCCCCGCGGGACGACGCGGTGGCCCGCGGTCTCGTCCTCGAAGCTGATGCGCAGCGGCTGCCGGTCGACCGAGGGGTCGGCGAACGCCAGGGTCAGGTCGGCGGCATCGCCCGACGCCGCGCCGCCCTGGGCGAACCACTTGCCGTCGGGGCTGAAGGCGACGGCCGTGGGCGCCACACCCTCCGGCAGCGGCGCGTAGTGGTTCTCGAGGAAACGGGCGTCCTTGCCGCTGAGCAGCACGGTCCCCCGTTCCCCGTCGGCCACCGCGAGGACGGAGCCGTCCGCGGAGAAGTCGGCGTCCCGGAAGTCCATGCCCCGACCCGTGCCGTCCTCGCCGAACCGGCGCTCGCCCAGGAACTCCAGCAGGTTTCCGTCCGCCCCGTCCGTCACCCGATAGATCCCCAGGTCGGGGTCATCGGTCGGGGACCAGCGCTCCGGAGCGGTCACGAGCAGACCTCCGGGCCCTCCCTCGAGGTGGAGCCGGGTGCCCGAGTACATGACCACCCCGGCCGTGCCGCCCTCGGCCGACGCGGCGACACCGACACTGCCCAGCCCGTCGGCGCAGCCGTCGGGCGACGCGGCCGGCCGGCTGGTGAAGAACAGCCGCCCGCCGGTGTGCACCAGCTCCCGTCCGCAGTCGTCGGCCGGTGCCGGAATCGGATCGAGCGGGTTCAGGTACCCGCTGGAGTGGGAGTAGCTCGCTATGTGGTCCGACTGCCCGGCATAGACCTTCGAGCCGTCCGGCTCCACCGCGACGCCGGACAGGGGAGCGGCCATGTGGGCACTCGCGACGGCGGGCCCGGCACCCCCGTAGAGCAGGCCGACCAGCTCACCGTCCCGCGACCCGTCCGGATAGACCCGGTCTCCGGCTATCCACACGCGCCGGCCGACGTCGTCCACCGTCATCTGGGTGAACGACGCGGCGGACAGCTCAACGCCCGGACCCGACGGCACCACGGCCGCCGGGGCGGTGTCCGGGGCGGCGACCCCTGAGGCCGCGGACGCCGTACCGGTGACCGTCGCCAGCGCCGATCCGACCAGCGCGCCGGCCAGCAGCACCGTCGTCAGCCTGCTGCCTCTTCCTAACGTGTTTCTCAACGCGGATCCCACCCCTGATGTCGAGGCGCCACCCCGGTCGGGCGGCACTCGTCGCAGACACACAAACGCCCTCGACGAGCCAAGGCAAGCCTTTGCTGCCACCGCCGTGTCACAACGGCCCCCGAGACTGTTCGAGCGCGCGGCCGGGTTGTACGAGCGCCTGGGGGATGCGTCGGGTGAGGCGGACGCGTTGTTCTGGGTCGGCTGCTGGCACCAGGTGGTCAAGGGTGACGGCGTCACCGGCAGGCCGTACTTCGAGCGGTCATACGCGCTGGCGAGATCCGTCGACGACCGGATGACGATGTCGTACGCGATTCGCCACCTGGGCTTCGCGGACAGGGACGCGGGCGACTTCGATCAGGCCCGCGAGCGGCTGACCGAATCGGTGACGCTGCGCCAGGAAATCGGTTTCAGGCCGGGGGAAGCGGCCGGCCTGGTGGCGCTGGCCTACCTCGCGGCCGAAACCGGCGACCCGTCGGCAGCGTTCCACCACCTCGACGAGGCCCGGTCGGTCGCCGAAAGCTGTGACGCCAAGGCCGCGTTGGGGTGGATCGACCAAGCCCGCACCTTCATCCGTTCCTAGTGCCGCGGCAGGCAACGTTCGCCCCGTCGCGACACGTTCCGTGGCGGCTGCTAGGTTCAGCCGTCATGCATCCACAGGTGTTCGACATGCGGTTCCGCGAACGAGGCCGACGCGCCCGGACCCTGGGCCTCGGTCTGCTGGCCGTCGCGACCGTGCTGTGGGTGTGGTGCGGCGTGCTGCTCGCCACCTCCTACGAGGTGGAACCCGAGTACGCGCGCCGTCCCGTCGAGTGCGAGTCCCGTCTCTTCACCGACGGGGGGACCGCCAACGACGGACGGGCAAAGGATCCCTGCGGTGACGAACGCGACTGGCCCGAGGCGCTGGCCGTGCTCGGTCTTTCGGTCCCCCTGTCCGTCGCGGGCGCGGTGCTTCTCACCTACGGGCTCCTGGGGGTGCGGGTGAGCGAGCACGCGGCCGAACTGGCCCGACTGCGGGAACTCGCCGCACGCGAGAAGGGGGAAGCGGGCGTGTAGTCCGTCCCCGGCGTGACTGCGACGGCTTACGGCCTCCCGCTCGATGCGGCGCGAGTTCTCCACCTCGGCCTCCCAGGCCGCGAGCGCCTCGTCCCTGGTCGAGGCGCTCGAGGCGTACGCCGCATGGAAGTCCACCCTGTCGGACCAGACCGTGGGTGCGTCGTTGTCCGCCGGCCCGATGTCCGGATACGCGACGTCGAACTCACCTCCAGGGCTGGCACGTCCTGCGTCGCACCACCTTCGACCACCGGCGCCGCGACGGACGGTGGCAGACCCAGCAGCGCGAGACCTACGACCGCGGCAACGGCGCCGTCGTCCTGCCCTACGACACCGGACGCAGCCGCGTCCTGCTCACCCGTCAGTTCCGCTATCCGGCCTACGTGAACGGCCACCCGGACGGCATGCTCATCGAGGCGGCGGCCGGACTGCTCGATGAGGACGACGCGCACGCCGCGATCCGCCGCGAGAGCGCCGAGGAACTCGGCGTCAGACTCGGTCCGCTCACCCACGTGCTCGATGCCTACATGAGCCCGGGCTCCGTCACCGAGCGCCTCCACTTCTTCGCCGCCCCCTACACCCCGGCCGACCGGACCGGCACGGGCGGAGGACTCGCGGAGGAGGGCGAGGACATCGAAGTCCTCGAACTCCCCTTTGCCGAGGCCCTCACCATGGCCCGCGACGGGCGCATCACCGATGGCAAGACCATCCTGCTCCTGCCATGGGCAGCCCTGTGCGGGCCCTTCGCCCGACAGCGGAACGTCTGAAGGTCCGCCTCCGCCAGACGCACCTGGGAAGCCGGGGCGTTCGATTTCCGGGACGGCTCAGGTGCCTCCCGAAGCGGTGAACGTCCGCTGTCCGTCCGTCCTCGTCGACGAAGCCACGCGGGGCCGACGTACGGGTCCTGCCCGGGGCACTATGTCGCCGTGGGCAGGTTCACGGCCGGACCAGACGTCTGAGAGCGAGTCGTGCCAGCGGGGCGTAGCCGGCCAGGACGGGCATCGGGCCGTGCAAGGTGAGGCCGGCGGAGCTGCCCTGCGGGTCGGGCCGTACGTGGTGGAGGCGCAGCCGGACCGGCCCCAGGCGGACTCTCCACGACCACGTCCGATGGTGGTGATCGACGCTCTCGATGACGAAGGGAATCCGCAGACCCGCGAACGATTCGACCGCCCCTCGGAGTGCTGGGGTTATGTACGGGGCGTCGGTATGGACGGCCCTGATCTGCGGTGACCAGGACGCCCACCGGTCCACGCGCACGTAGCGCTCCCAGACGGTGCCGGGCGCTGCCGGACCGGTGGCGTTGAGCGTCAGCTGCGCCATGAGCCGCTCAGGAGGAGCCCGCACCGAACGGTGATGTGCAGGGCGCTCATTCGACCTCGCCACGCAGATACTCGGTCAGCGCCTTGCCCGGCCGGAAGGAAGCCGTGCCCTCCTCCTGCGCCAGGCTGCCGAAGCTGCCCAGGCCGACCCTCCCCTTCGACCTCAGCGCTTCGGCGATCGTTCCAGGATGCTCGACGGTGCCGAAAAGGGCGTCGAAGACACGTGTGACGTCCTCACTGCCCGGTTGACCCCCGCCCGAGGCCGTTGCCACACGGCGTGCCGTCAAGTCGAGGAGCTCCGTTTTGTCCATCGGCGCATCCGCCCATCGTGTCGGTGTTGTCCTGCCGCAGTCTCTCCACCATCACCGCGTTCCGGCTCAGCCGCATCCGTAGGGGCCCCATGCCCATGACGGCGCGGCCGCGACTGAAGCCCGGTGCACAGGGTCACGCCGGTCGCGGCCACGCCCGCCGCCCTGGTCCGTCGCTCGACTCAGCCGAAGCCTCGGACAACCCCATGCCGATGCCGGGCCCAAGCCGCAGGTCCCCCCCCGGCCACCCGAACGGATGGAGAACAGTCGGTCAGGCTGATGTGAAGGTGAATACCTGGTCGGAGGCGCCGGTGCAGGCGGTCTGCACTGCCTCGGCACCGTCGGTGGCTGGAGGGAGGAACCCGATGCACAGGCCGCTGTGGAGCGGCCGGAGCCGGAAGCCGCCGCCGGACGCCTCCAGGCGGAACTTCTGGTTGTCGCCGTCCGCGCAGTCCCACGGGGCGAGCAGGGCGCCGGAGGAAGTCAGGGGAGTCGTCCGAGATAGTCCCCATGGACCTGACCGACCTCGGCAGCGTCAGTGCCGCCGCCGCACGCATCCGGGAGTCGGTCGACCGGCTCGACTTCTTCATGGCTGTCGCCGGGGTGATGGCCACCCCCGAGCGGCGCGTCGGGCCCGGTTGGGAGTACCAGTTGGCCGCCAATCACTTCGGGCACTTCGCCTTGGTGAGCGAGTTGTACCCGCTCCTGCGCGATGCGCAGGGTGCCCGTGTCGTCGTCTACAGTTCCAGCGGTCACGGCATCACCGACTTCCGCTGGCACGACCCGCACTTCCGTGGCGGTTACGACCGCTGGCAGGCGTACGGGCAGGCCAAGACCGCCAACGTCCTGTTCGCCGTCCACCTGGACACTCTCGGCCGTGGCGACGGCATCCGGGCGTTCGCCCTCCACCCGGGAAGCATCATCACCGGCCTTCAGCGGGATCTGACGCGCAGCGAGCAGGTGGCGCTGGGCTGGGTGGACCAGCAGGGCACCGTGATCGGCGAGGGCTTCAAGAGCCCGTCGCAGGGCGCCGCCACCGGCCTGTGGGCGGCGACCTCCCCGCTCCTGGCCGGACGCGGCGGGCTCTACCTGGAGGACTGCGAGGTGGCTCGGGTCACCGGCGAGGACGGGCCGATGGACGTCGGCTGGGTCCGCAGTTACGCCGTCGACCGCGCCTCCGCCGCACGGCTGTGGGAGCTGTCCGTCGCCGCGACCGGGGCCGGGCCGGTCGGCTGAGACGTCATTCCGTCGGCGGTGAGTCGTGCGCCGGCACCCGACCGGCTCACCGGGAACGACGTCCATCCGGGGGCGACGGCCGCCGGCCGGTCACCCGGCTCCCTCCCCGGCATCGAGGGCATCGGGGCAAGGGGCTCTGGACGCGCAGTCCGCCTGTCACCGAACGACCGTTCGGTGACAGGCGGACTGCGTGCCGGGATCTACCTCGAAGCGATTACTTGGCTAGCCACGTAATCGGTGCTACTTTTATGTGGCTGGCCACGGAAGTTGGCCGGCGCGGCATGCCACTCGAGGAGACCAGTCATGAAGGCCATCGTTTTCGACACGTTCGGCGGCACCGAGGTCCTGCACGAGGCGGAGCTCGACATTCCTCAGCCCGGACCCGGCCAGGTCCGGGTCCGCGTCCGGGCGGTCGGCGTGAACCCGGTGGACGGCAAGATCCGCTCCGGTGTCATGGAGGCCATCTTCCCCACCACGCTGCCCGCCGTGCCCGGCGGGGAGATCGCCGGTGTGGTCGACGCCGTCGGCGAGGACGTCGACCACCTGAAGGTGGGGGACGAGGTCCTGGGCTGGTCCGACACCGGCTCCTACGCCCAGTACGCCCTGGCACCCGCGAACGTCCTCGCGCCCAAGCCGGCCGGCCTGGACTGGACACACGCCGCCGCGCTGCCGGTGGCGAGCGACGGCGCCGAGCGGGTCCTGGACCTGCTCGACGTCAAGCGCGGCGAAACCCTGCTGATCCACGGCGCGTCGGGCGCGCTCGGCACCATCGCCGTCCAGCTCGCCGTCGCCCGCGGCGCCCGCGTCATCGGTACCGCCGGACCGGCCAACCAGGAGTACGTCACCTCACTTGGCGCGACCGCGCTGATCTACGGGGACAACCTGGTCGAGCGGGTCCGCGAGCTCGCCCTCGGTGGGGTGGACGCCGTCTTCGACGCCGCGGGCAAGGGCGCACTGGAGGACTCCATCACCCTGCGCGGCGGCACCGACCGGATCGTCACCACCGCCGACTTCCGCGCCCGTGAACTCGGAATCGTCTTCGCCGAGGGCCCCCAGCGCCGCTCCGCCGCCCGGCTGGCCGAACTGGCCCAGCAGGCCGCCGACGGCACGCTGACGACCACGATCAGCGCCACCTACCCCCTCGCCGAAGCGGCCAAGGCGCAACAGGCCAGCGACGCCGGCCACAACCGCGGCAAGATCGTCCTGACTGTCGACTGACCCATCACCCCCACTCCTGAGATCAGGGAGCAGCAATGCCCGACACCACCTCATCGGAGCCGCCGAACACGGCGCGCGACGGGCGGTTGAGCTACGCCATCTTCCAGCTCGCCCGCGCCCACCGCGGCCACGCCGCCGCCATGCTGCGCGCCCTGAACCTGCATCCGGGACAGGAGCTGCTGCTGATGCAGCTCTTCGACCGCGACGGCCAGACCCAGGCGGAGCTGCTGGAGCGTGTGGGCCTCGACCACTCCACCGTCTCCAAGTCGCTTCGCCGCATGCAGGAGGCCGGCCTGCTCACCCGGGAGCCCGCTGCCCACGACCGGCGGGTCATGGTGGTCAGCCTCACCGACACCGGGCGCGCCCTGCAGGAGCCCATCGCCGACATGTGGCGCACCCTGGAGCAGATTTCCGTCCGCGATCTGACCCCCGACCAGGTCGAGACGTTCACCGAGTGTGCGCGCACCATCGAGAAGTCGGTCAGGGACCACAGCCGGCCGGCGCCTGACGCTTGATCAGGCACGGGCAGGCGGCCACGCGCCAGACGAACCGCCTGCCTGCCACGCGCCCTTGCACCCGCATTCCCGCAGGTCAGCTTCGCCAGGCGGGCACGGTCGGCAGGGGGCCGGGTGGATCGACGGTCAGTACGGTTCCGTCCGTGCGGCCGGTCAGCCAGCCCAGCAGTTCTGCCGCAGGTCCCGAAACTCGTGGCCCCCCGCCGTCACCGACCTGGCGCAGAACCTGGTCGTCGTCGGCGAGCAGTGCCATGGCAGGGGCGTCGGGCCGGTCGTTGAGCGTCTCCGCCATACGGGCCAGTTCCCGCTCCACGAGGCAGGGCGGCCAGTCCGTCGGCCTGTGGCCCGTCGCCAGATCGGTGTGGTGCACCTCCACCTCGCGCAGCATGCTGCGGAGGGTGCCGCGCACCGGGCGCAGGCCTCCGCCGAGCCAGCGCACCGGTACGTCCCACGTGTGCTCCGGCTGGCTGTCGGCGACCCTCAGGAATCGGTGCAGCGCGGCCTCCAGATCATCGGCCAGCTCGGCGGCCGGGCGCCCGGCTCCCTCCTCGATCTCCCGTTCCCGTTGGGCCTCGTCCCTGTACTGCGGCAGATCCGCGCCCGTGCGGGCCGCAGTGAGCAGCCGGGTGCGGGAATCGGCGCTGCGCGCGATGTGGGTGAGTACGTGCGCACGGCTCCAGCCAGGTAGCCGTGAAGGGGCCTGCACGTCGGCATCGTCCAGAGCGGCCGCGGCAGCGAGCAACCGCTCCACGGACGTACGCAGCAAGGGCAGTAATACGGTCGGCGACCGAGTCTCGTCGTAGGTCATCGGTCTCTCCTACCCCGTGACCGCGGCACCTGACGTCAAGCCGTGGCTGCGCATGGTGATCGTCCCGTACGCGACGACATCGGTCTTGGGCATCTGCCGCCCCCGGTGGCCCGGTGGGCAGGCCAGACATGGGGTGAAGCGCGGCCGCACCCCTTCACCTGCGTGAGCGATGAGTTCGGGCGACGGATAGGGTCTGTCCTGGCATGACCCGCATCATCGCCGACATCTCGGTCTCGCTCGACGGCTTCGTCACCGGCCCTGACCCCGGACCGGACAACGGTCTGGGCACCGGTGGCGAGGCCCTGCACACCTGGGCGTTCTCCGACGACCCCGACGACCGCCGGCTTCTGCGCGAGGGGACCGCCCGCTCGGGTGCCGTCGTCCTCGGCCGCCGGCTCTTCGGCGTGGTCGACGGGCCGA
This sequence comes from Streptomyces sp. 63XJN7_1_ISO-PGPR-S23-121, assembly GCF_056173025.1. Classification (NCBI taxonomy): domain Bacteria; kingdom Bacillati; phylum Actinomycetota; class Actinomycetes; order Kitasatosporales; family Streptomycetaceae; genus Streptomyces; species Streptomyces sp. 63XJN7_1_ISO-PGPR-S23-121. The sequence goes on from NZ_CM149653.1 coordinate 3,670,254, forward strand.
ACGGCTGGGACGACACGACCGGCTACGGCGCCGGCGAGGTGGGCAGGCCCGCGTTCGTCGTCGTGACGAGCGCGCCGCCGAAAGCGGTGCGGCTCACCGGCCTCGACTGGACGTTCGTCACCACCGGTCTGGCCGACGCCGTCACCGTCGCCCGTGAGCGAGCCGAGGCGGCGTCGTCGGACAGCGGCAGGGACCTCGACGTCGTCCTCATGGGCGGCGGCGCCACGGTCGGCTCGGCACTCGCCGCCGGGCTGATCGACGCGCTGAGCCTGCACCTCGCGCCCGTCGTGCTGGGTGCCGGGACACCACTGTTCACCGGCAAAGCACCGCACACGCTGGTGCAGCGGAGCGTGATCACGACAACGACCGCTACGCATCTGACCTACGACGTCCTTCCGGGTGGTGTGGTCCGATGACCACTGTCAACATCAACGGCATCGCCCTGGGCGTCGAGTCGTTCGGTGACGACGACGCGCCACTCGTCCTGCTCGCGGGCGGCCCGACGATGCTCTCCTCGCCCGACGCACTGTGCGAGCGCCTCGTCGCCGGCGGGCGCCGTGTGGTGCGCTACGACCTGCGCGACAGCGGGGAGTCGACGACGACGGATCCGGAGGCGCCCGCCTACACACTGCGCGATCTCGCCGCCGACGCCGCGGCCCTCGCCCACGCGCTCGGAGGGCGGCCCGCGCACCTCGCGGGGGTCGGCGTCGGCGGAATGGTCGCCCAGGTGGCCGTGCTCGACCATCCGGGCGCGTTCTCGACGCTCACCCTGCTCGGCACCCGCGCGGTTGCCCCTGGCCCGCCCGACGATGACCTCCCCGACCATGACCAGGCGACGATGAGCCGGCTGTTCGCGCGTCCGATGCCCGATTGGACCGACCGCGAGGCTGTCGCGGAGTTCGCCGCCGCCGGCGCTGAGATCGTCGGTGACGACCCCGTCGCCGCGCGCGCGATCGCCGCGCGCATCTGGGACCGCACGCCCGGCACCGCATCCCCCGTCCAGATGGCCAACCAGTTGGGCATGGTGTTCTCCAGGCTCGACTGCGGACCCCGCTGGCGCGAGCGCCTGCCCGAGATCGAGGCCCCCACGCTCGTCGTCCACGGCCGCCGCGACCGGTTCTTCCCCGTCGGCAACGGCGAGGCGCTCGCACGCGAGATCCCCGGGGCACGGCTGCTCGTCCTCGAGGAGGCCGCCACCGCGCTCCCGGATGCGGCGGTCGACGAGGTCGCCGAGGCGATGCTCACGCTCGGGTAGGGGAGGGGACGTCGAGTCATCACGGGCGGGCTCGAGAAGTCCGCCCGCCGGTCGCTACCAGACCGCCTCTTGTGATCGACGGCTCGGCCGGTTCATGCCTGGAACTCGGTGAGATCGATGGCGTGGACGCGCAGTGGGTAGCCGTACACCGGGTGTGACGTCTCCCGCTCGGGCACCATGCCGAGCTTGCGGATGACGTTCTCGGAGGCGTCGTCCCCTACCTGGTTGATGCTGATGACGCGGTCGAGTCCGCGGTCCTGCAGTGCGAACTCCAGCGTGGCGTGCGCGGCTTCCGACGCGTACCCCTGGCCCCAGAACTGTGAGCCGAGCCGCCAGCTGATCGCCACGGCGGGCATCACCTCCGGCAGGAACTCGGGCACGGACAGTCCCGTGAAGCCGATCAGTTCGCCCGAGGCCAGCAGCTCGACGGCGAAGAGTCCGAAGCCCTCCTCGTCCCACTCCTCCTCCCATCGCTCGATGTCCTCGGCCGTGAGGTCCAGGTCGCGCACCGTGCCGTCGTCGATCCAGCGCATGACCCGTGGGTCCGCGTTGATGTCCGCCATCGGCGCGAGGTCGTCGTCGTGCCAGCTACGGAGGAGGAGACGGGGTGTGCGGATCTCGGTCATGTGCCCATCCTGCCGAAGGCACGCGCCTCATCGGAAATCCGGCGTTTGCCCGCGCTGCCATTTCGGAAGCCACGCCCTGCGGGGGCCGAGCGCCGGAGTGGCGAGACGGTGCACGCTGCCCTGACGCTCCTCGAGCGGGGTGCCGGCCCTCCGGCGCGGGCAGCGGGCAGGACTGAGGTCCGCGCATCCTGCGGACCTCTTCACGCGGGGCATTCGCGGGTTTGCCCCGTCGCCTACCGCGGTTTGCGGGCGGTTTCCGTGAGGCGCAAGGTGGAATAGGGGCAAGCGTGACGGTAGGCGGCTCATCGTTATGAGAACGTGTACAGCTTTCAGGCGAGTGCCCTGCCGTACCAACCAGTACGCCCTTACCTCCAGCGTTTGAGGGGAGGCATCATGGTTGCTCTCTCCAACGTACGGTTCGGCAAGCGCAACGATGACGTCAAAGCCACTCAAGTGGCGTTGATCGCAGCCGGGGTGAATATCCCCGCGGGTGCCACCGGGCTCTTCGGTGAGGAGACGAGATCGGCCTACGCGGCGTGGCAGCGCATGCTGGGATTCACCGGCTCGGCTGCCGATGGATTCCCCGGCTGCTCCTCACTGGCCAAGCTCGGCGCCAGATCCGGGTTCACTGTGGACTGCCGGCATCCCGGGGCCATCGCCAGGGATTCTGTGGGCTTCGCGAAGAACTCGGGAGTGGCCGTCGACGAAGATACGGCTCGCGCGTTCGCCGAGCAGGCATGCGACAGGACCGGTGCGCCGAGGGGTTGGGTCACGGGAGTCGGCAACGGAGCGAACCTGCTCACTCTCATGTTTCGCGAGTCGTCCTTCCGGCCGAACGCCGTGAACGAGGACGACAAGAACGCGACAGGCCCGGTGCAGTCGGACGGCGCCAAGCTCAACTGCTCACGCGGTTACGCCCAGGTGATTCCCGATACGTTCGCTGAGAACCACCAGGTGGGCACGTCCCACCGAATCTACGATCCGGTGGCCAACGTCGCGGCATCCATCAACTACATCTGGCGCCGGTACGGCGACATCGCACGTGTGCAACAGGCGAATCCTCACCTTGATCCGGCCCCTTACTGAAAGGAGACAGAATTATGGCGACGCAAGCGTTCCCCGGAACGGCATTCTTTCACAAGGGACAGAAGAGTCCCGTGATCACCGCCATGGGCAGGCGCCTGGTGGCGGAAGGATGCGGGAAGTACCGGGCAGGCCCTGGTCCCGAGTGGACCGATGTCGATCAGCAGTCGTTCGCCGCATGGCAGCGCAAGCTCAAGTTCGAAGGCGCCGACGCCGATGGCATTCCCGGCAAGACCTCTTGGGACGAGCTGCACGTCCCCGCCACCACGACCGTGCCCTCCGGCAGAGGCGTCGCGTCTCCCGTCCCCGGACACGGTGTCACCACGCCCTATCGCATGAAGGGACCCCGTTCGCGTTGGAGCCTGGGATACCACACCGGCGCCGACTACGCCGCTCCGCAGGGCGAGCCGTGCCTCGCCGTACTCAGCGGCACCGTCCGCATCGGACACGACAAGAGTTTCGGCGACTTCCTCGTGCTGCGTGCCGGCGGATTCGACTTCTATTACTGCCACCTCTCGGACCGGACCGTGACCAGCGGTTCGGTCAAGGCCGGCCAGAAGGTCGGAGAAGTCGGCTCCACCGGGAACGCCAACGGCCCTCATCTCCACCTCGAGAAGCGCCCGGCCGGTGGTGGCTTCGGATCCGACGTGCCCCCAAACTGGTAGCCGGGCCGTACCGGTGTCAGTTGATGATCTCGGCGCGGTCACTCAGAAGAATCGCGGCCAGCCGATCTCGCCATACGCGAAGAGCTTCGGGTGTCTGTCGCGTCCAGTCGGTGACCTCGCCGACGATCCGGAGCGGTTCCCTGCTGCGATAGGAGCGGGTGGGATTGCCGGGGAACTTCTTGTCGGTGACGTTCGGATCGTTCTCGAACTCCCCGGTCGGTTCGACGACATACACCCGTGGGGCCCCGTCGCCGGCGGCGAGTTCGGCGGCGAGTCCCGCGCCGTCGCGCAACGCGGTGAAGTAGATGTGGTTCATCACGATCTCGGGCCGGTAGTTGGAACGGAAACCGGCGGTGAGGTGATCTCCGACCCGCAGCTCAGCCTTTGTGCCGTGAAAGAAAGGGCCCTCGTCCAACGCCTCGTCCATCGCCACAGGTTAGCGCGCCAAGAGCGAGCCCTCCAGGATGGCTCGGACATATCGCTGCGGTCCGGTGCCTGCGCAGCAGGTCGGGGCGCAGCCGCGTGAGGAATTCAGGCGTCGGTCATGTGCGGGGGCGGGCCAGTACGTATCTGTTTCCGGTGTCCGGGTCGCCGTAGAAGAAGAACAGCCGCAGTCCCTTGTCCGTTCCGCGGTCCACGTAGAGGTCCCAGCTGTAGTTCGTGGGGGACGCCGGCGAGCTGTCGTCGTTGCCGCTCAGGGCATCCGCGCGGTAGTCCAGACCGGTCCGCCGGGTCAGGTCGAGGTCGATCTCCTGGCCGTCGTCGGTGTCGGTGAGGCGCCAGGTTCCGGTGCCCGACAGTCGCCAGCCCTCGTCGAAGTCGAAGTCGGCGCCGTCCAGCTGCCGGAAGACGGCCGTGCCGTCGCGGCGCAGGGTCACCTGCGTGCCCTCGACGCACGTCCAAGTACCCGCGATCTCCGCGGCCGTCGCGTCGTGCACGCCGGTACCCGCGTAGGACCCGTACGGGTTGCACCCGCTCGTCACCGTCAGCGCGAGCGCGACGCCCCCCAGAGCGACGCTCCATCTGCCCGGTCCTGCCTTCCCCATCTTCCGTCCCTCCCCAGACGCGTCAGCCTTGATTGAACACGTTCAATTCTGGGTTGTCGAGCTGCGGTACAGGTACCGGCTGAGCAGCGCCGTCGGGGCCACGCCCCAGCGTCCCGGCGGTCGGGTCGGAATCCGTCCAGACGACTGCGCCCGCGAAGTGATCCGACTCACACGCTGTCACAGGGATCGATCAGGCGGTGTCTTGAGGGCGAACCGCTCGAAACGAGGGAGGCATCATGGCTGAGAACATCGACGTGGTCGTGATCGGCGGCGGATACGCCGGCGTCATGGCGGCCAATCGCCTGACGCAGCGCGGCGACGTGAGCGTGACGCTGATCAATCCGCGCCCCACCTTCGTCCACCGGGTCCGCCTGCACCAACTCGTGGGCGGGACCGGCTCCGCCGTCGTCGACTACCAGGAGGTCCTGGCGGAGCGCGTCCGGCTCGTGGTCGACAGCGTGACGCGGATCGACGCGGCCGGGCGCGATGTGGAGCTGGCGAACGGAGGGGCGGTCGGCTACGACTACCTGGTCTACGCGGTGGGCAGTGGCAGCGCCGACCCGCGCGTGCCCGGGGCGGCCGAGTTCGCCTACCCGATCGCCGGCCTGGAGGAGGCGCAGCGGCTGCTGCCGGTCCTCGACGCCGAGCCCGCATCGGCCGCGGTGACGGTGGTCGGAGCCGGTCCGACGGGCATCGAGACCGCTGCCGAGCTGGCGGATCAGGGCCGCAGCGTGACCCTGGTCTGTGGTGGCGTGCTCGGACCGTACTTGCACCGGCGGGGACGGCGTTCGGTGGCCGGGCGGCTGGCGGCTCTCGGAGTCACGGTCGTAGAGGGCCCCGACGCGAAGGTGACGGCGGTGACGAGTGATGCGGTGCGGCTCGCCGACGGCCGGGAGCTGCCGAGCGCGGTGACCATCTGGACCGCCGGCTTCAGCGTACCCGACCTGGCTGCGCGCAGTGGGCTGAGCGTCGACGCCCTGGGCCGGCTGCTCACGGACGAGACGCTGACGAGCGTGGATGACGAGCGCATCGTCGCGGCCGGGGACTCGGCGGCGCCGTCGGGCCTGCCGCTGCGGATGAGCTGCCAGGCGGCGATGCCGCTGGGTGCGCGGGCCGCCGACACGGTGCTCAGCCGGCTGGCGGGGGAGCGGCCCGCGCCCCTCAACCAGTCGTTCGGAGCGCAGTGCATCAGCCTGGGCCGGGGCACCGGCATCTTCCAGTTCGGCAACAGGTCCGACGTCGCGGTGTGGTTCCACATCGACGGTCGCCTCGGCGCGAAGATGAAGGAGGCCGTGTGCAAGGGCATCGTGAAGCACCTGGCCGACGAGGCGCACAAGCCCGGTGGGTACGGATTGCACCGCATGAAGGGAGGGGCCGGGCGACAGCAGGCGCTGAAGGCGATGAACGCCGAGGCGCCGGCCGTCGCCGAACGGATTTCCTAAGGTCGGCCGGGTCATCCTCGACGAGCACGAGACGGACGTCCCCGACTTCGGCGAGAAAGGTGGCCTGTTCGAACACGGCAACCCCAACAAGGTCCTCCACGAATGGACCGCCGACGCCACTGAGCGTTCCATCGAGGGCAGTCTCAAGTGCCTCGGTGTGGACCGCCTCGACGTCGTCTGGGTCCACGACATCGCCCAGGACTTCCACGGCGACGCCTGGGGCCAGAAGTTCGAGGAGGCCCGCACCGGTGCCTTCCGCGTCCTGACCCGCCTGTGCGACGAGGGCGTCATCAGGGCCTGGGGCCTGGGCGTGAACAAGACGGAACCCATCGAGATGACCCTCGCCCTCGACGAGCCCAAGCCCGACGGCTTCCTCCTCGCCGGCCGCTACACCCTCCTCGACCACGCCCACGCCCTCCAGCGACCGCTGCCCCTGGCCCAGGAGCAGAACGTCGACATGGTCGTCGGCGGCCCCTACAGCTCCGGCATCCTCGCCGGCGGCACCAATTTCGAGTACCAGCAGGCCCCGCCGGAGATCATCGAGAAGGTCAAGCGCCTCACGGCCCTCACCGACCAGCACGGCATCAGCATCAAGGCCGCCGCACTCCAGTTCTCCCTGGCCCACCCGGCAGCCGCCGCCGTCATCCCCGGCGCCTCACGCCCCAGCCGCATCGCCGAGGACAGCGCCGCACTGAACGAGAACATCCCGGCCGCCTTCTGGGCCGACCTGCGCGCCGCAGGTCTGGTCAGCCCGGCCGCCCCCCTGCCGCACGGCGCCTGACCGGCACCATCCGCCCCAGATCCCCAGTACCACCACCCGGAGAATCACCATGGCCTCGACCTCCGTCAGCCGCATCGTCCCGCCTCACCCGACCAGGTATGGAACCTCATCGGCGGCTTCGACGCCCTGCCCGACTGGCTCCCCTACATCCCCGAAAGCACCCCGCTCGAAGGCGGCCGGGTGCGACGGCCGAAGAACTCCGAGGGCGAGGTCATCGTCGAACGCCTCGTCGACTTCAACGAGACCGAACGCCACTACAGCTACGCCATCCTCCAGGCCCCCTTCCCCGTAACGGCTACGTCTCCACCGTCCGCGTCCACACGGTCCCCGGACAGGAGAACGCCACAGAGGTCCAGTGGTCCGGCCGCTTCAAACCCGACGGTGCCACCGAGGACGAAGTCGTACCTCTTCACGGGTATCTACCGCGACGGCCTCGACGCCCTCCACGAGACCGTCACCGCCTGACACCGACACCGGCCCGCTCCATGGAACCGGCCCCCGCACGGCCCGGGCACGCAACCGCGCGTACCCGGGCCGCGGTGTGTCCGGGATGCGCGCAGCCGCTCATGAGCCGGGGGCACCCTTGTCCCGGACACGCGCCCCGCGTACCTCCGCCGTCTGCCCCCGGGCATGCCCCCCGGACCCTTCCCCACGGGCCGCCAGGAGTGGAAGATCCTCCGTCTCTGCCCTGGCGGACATGAAGGAGAAGTGACGTGCGCGCGCAGACACGGCCCGGCGCGGTCGAGGAGACCGCGGCCGGGCGGCAGCGGTCCGCGGCGGCGACCGTCCGGCCGCCCCTGCGGGACCTGAGCCCCGCGGGCGTCCAGGACCTCCAGCGGACCGCCGGCAACGAAGCGGTGGCCCGGACGGTCCAGCGGCACAGGGACCCCGAGGCGACGGTGCAGCGGACCACGACGGCCGACCCGGAGATCCAGCACATCGTCGACGCGGTGGAGGAGATGCTGGGGACTGCCCGGTCCTTGATCGCCGCGGCCCAGGGGTTCGGGTTCCGGCTGCGGGGCAGGGCGAGCCAGCAGAAGCACTGCGACGACCTCGGCATGTCTCTGGACACCGCCGAGCACATGGTCTACGGCCAGTTCCGGGCCGACGGCCCGGCCGGCCGGACGACCAACCCGCGCACCACCGCGCTGAAGGCCCTGCTCGACGGGATCCAGCAGCGGCACATCGAGTACGTGGGCATCCTGCGCCGGTTCAACCTGCGTCCCGTCGGCGCCGACATCGGTCCTCAGGACGCCGAGGGCCTGGCGCAACTGTCGAACACCTGGTCGCGGGTGGTCGGCGGGCAGGGCATCCGGACCTCGTCGACCCCACGGCCGTTCGGCGAGGACCGTACGCCCGCGCCGCTCCCGGGGTTCGAGGGCCAGATGCTGTCCCACCACGCCCGGCTGCTTTCCCGGCAGCACGGCCGGGACCTGGTCGACGGTCTCACCACCGGGCGCGCGGGCGCCGGCGCGGCCATGGTGGGCGTGGTGCCCTTCCACCCCGAGCAGATCGAGTTCATGGGCGGCAACAGCGTGGTCGGCGCCGAGGCAGCCGTCGACACGCTCGAAGGGCTCGCCTCAGCTCCCAACGCCCCCGGCAGGGGCAGCACCAGCGTCGTCGCCGTGCCGCACGGCCTGCGGGACAGCGAGGGCGCGCACGAGGGTGAGGCCGTCTCGCCCGCCTTCCTGGTCTACGGGCACGAACTGATCCACGCACAGCACAACATGCACGGCATCAACATCCGCAACATCGGCGACGAGGAGGCGGCGACCGTCACCGGCAACGGAACCTCCACCGCCCTGCACGAACAGCGGCAGGTGCCGGTCACCACGGAGGAGATGCTGCGCGACGAACACGGCCTGCCACGCCGCGGCGGCTACACGTAGCCCACGGCCCTCGCCGGCGTCACCGACCCGGCCGATGCTGTCGGTCAGTGATCCTTGGGTGTGGGGTCATCGCGGCCGGTGTCGTTCGGGCACAGCCGTACGCAGCATTCGCCGCGCTGGGGAGCCAGTACGGCCTGGACTCCGCCGACCTCGAGGCCGGTGAGATAGCCGCTGAGGAAGGCATGGTTCATGCCGCACACCAGGTCGGGGGCCTTCGCGGCCAGAGGGTGGAACGGGCAGTTGCGCAGCCGCAGCCGGGAGGGGGCTTCCCTGACGGGTTCGTAGCCGTATTCCTCCAGCAGCCCCTCGCACGTGGTCAGTCCGCGCTCGGGACCCAGACGCCCGGGACGGGTCTCCTTCCGTGCGTCTTCGCCCAGCCGGCGGCCGCGCACTTCGGCGGTCCGCATGGCTGCCTGTGCGGCGTTCTCGTCGGCTTTCGCGGTCAGCACAGCGTCCAGGAGAAGGTCCGCGAGCAGTTCGTGGCGCCGGTCGGGGATGCTCACGTTGATCTGGGCGTCGGTGGGTTCGTAGACCTTCGGCCGCCTGCCGACCTTGCGGATGCCACCGGGCGCCTCGTAGCGGGCGCGCAGCAGACCGGCGTCGACGAGCTTGTCGAGGTGGAAGGCGGCGAGCTTACGGGATATCCCTACGCTCGCGGCGGCCTCGTCACGGGTGACCGCATGTCCGGCCCGGCGGATGAAGGAGAACATGCGCCGCCGTGAGTCCTCGCTCAGGACGCTGACGGTGTCGATGGCGCTGTCGGCCTGGCCGGCCGGCACTGTCTGTTCGGAAGCCACACGACCACGGTAACCCCCATCCGTGTAGGCACAAGTGTTCCTTACGCTCCGCTGTGCTGGCCATCTTGACGACCCTCCCTGATAAGACCAAAATTTGTTGGTGAAACTAGAGGAGGAGATGGCGATGCCTGATGAGCCCCGGCTTCAGGCGAAGCGACCGGTCAGTGCCGCACTCGCCGGCCCGTACGGCCACCCGTTCCATCCGATCCTGGTCACGGTGCCGATCGGCGCCTGGGTGACCAGCCTGGTGTTCGACATCGCTTCCCACGCGGTCAGCCGGCCGGGCTTCCTGACCCAGGGCTCGGAGTGGCTGATCGCGGTCGGCGTGATCGGTGCCCTGCTGGCGGCCATGGTCGGATTCCTCGACCTGTTCGCGATCCCCACCCGGACCCCGGCCTTTCGCACCGCTCTGGTCCACATGACGCTGAACCTGCTGGTGACCGCCGCCTACGCCGGCAACTTCGTGTGGCGCCACGGCACCTACACCGACGGCGGGAGCGTCGGTGTGGGCATGCTCGTTCTGTCCGTGGTCAGCCTCGTCCTCCTCGGAGTGTCGGGGTTCCTCGGCGGCAAACTCGCCTACCGCTACGGCGTCCGCGTCGCCGACGAGAGCACCCAGGCCGAGGGATACACGCCCGGCACCGGTGAGCGAAACGCCCGCCCCACCGCCTGAATCCGCTTCGGGAGTTCTCCATGGACATCGCCGCATTGATCACCTGGGTGGTCACCGCCCTGGGCGGCTTCTACATGCTCGGCACGTGGATCCAACGCGGCGGAATCCGCCAGCAGCAGTCCGGCGCCAGCCGCCTGCCCGCGCCCGTCGTCTTCGGCCACTTCGCTCTGGCAGCGATCGGACTCGTGGTGTGGATCATCTACCTCGCCACCGACAAGAGAGCCCTGGCCTGGACCTCCTTCGGCCTGCTGCTGCCGGTCGCCCTGCTGGGATTCGTGATGCTGGCCCGCTGGATCCCCGTCTACCGCGGCCGCTCCACCGCCGGAGCACCGGCGGCCTCACCGGCCGCCTCACCGGCCCAGGGGACCGGTGGGACCGTCCCCGCCGAACGTCACTTCCCCCTGGCGGTCGTCCTGGCGCACGGCCTGTTCGCCGTAGTCACCCTCGTCCTGGTCCTGCTCACCGCCCTCGGTATCGGAGACAGCTGAGATGAACGAGCACCCGCATTGCGCCACCGCCCGAATAGCCCTGCACGGCGACGAGGACGGGGCTCCGGCACGGCCCGCCCTACGGGTCGTCCACGAGCCCGGCGCCATCGACCTGGCCGCCGCCGAGGAAGCCGCCGGCCGGTTCCTCAACGCTCTCGGCGTCTCCACCGCCTCCGAGAGCCTGCGCGCGACGCCCGGCCGCATGGCCCGCGCCTACGCCGAACTGTTCAGCCCCCGCCCCTTCGACCTGACCACCTTCCCCAACGACGAGGGCTACGACGAACTCGTCCTGGCCCGACGCATACCCGTCCGGTCGGTGTGCGAGCACCATCTGCTGCCCTTCGTAGGCACTGCCCACGTCGGCTACCTGCCCGGCGCCCGCATCCTGGGCCTGTCCAAGCTGGCCCGTGTCGTCGAGCACTTCGCCTGCCGTCCACAGGTCCAGGAACGACTGACCAAGCAGGTCGCCGACTGGCTGCAGACCCAACTGGAACCCAAAGGCGTCGGTGTGGTCATCGAGGCCGAGCACTCCTGCATGACCCTGCGCGGCGTCCAGGCCACCGGCTCCACCACCATGACCTCCACCCTGCTCGGCCTGCTCCGCTCCGATGCCCGTTCCCGCAGCGAATTCCTCGCCCTGACCGGCGCCAGCTCATAACCGACCGCGCCAGGACCAGGACCAGGACCGCTCCGGCGCCGGGTTCGACCAGGGAGCCCCTCGGGCCCCGCCTGTACCGGCACGCGATGCCGCGCTCGTCGCGTCTTCCCCGCCGCGCACCCCGCGTGGCTGGTCGGCGAGCTCCGGGGACGCGCACCGCCCCGCCCGCCGAGCGCTTGCGCTGGAGCGCACTCCAGGCCGTAGCGTCGGGGCGACGGAGACGGCGACGGGCACGGTCTGTGCGCCGGTGCGACCACCGCAGCGCAGCCGCGGCGGCTCACGACGCGCCGGCCATGCGGCACCGGCTCGGGATGCCGGTCAGCGCCATCTGTCGCTAGATGGACGAGCGGCTATTACGCCGCTGGGACTGACGAACGAAACATGCAGGGAAGGACCGGGACACGTCATGCAGAAGCGCAGTCTGAGGGACCTCGAGGTGTCGGCCATCGGCCTGGGATGCATGGGCATGTCCGCGTTCTACGGCTCCGCCGACGAGGACGAGGGCATCGCCACCATCCGGCGCGCTCTCGACCTCGGCATCACCTTCCTCGACACGGCCCAGATGTACGGCCCCCTCACCAACGAGTCACTGGTCGGCGAGGCGATCCGGGGTCACCGCGACGAGTACGTGATCGCGACCAAGTTCAACTACCGGATGGACAACGCCGTCCCCGGCGACATCAGCACCGTCGGCCCGCAGGACGGCTCGGCCGAGCATGTGCGCAGCTCGGTGCACGGTTCCCTGCAGCGCCTGGGTACCGACCACATCGACCTGTACTACCAGCACCGGGTCGACCCGAAGGTGCCCATCGAGGAGACCGTCGGCGCGCTGGGCGATCTGGTTGCCGAGGGCAAGGTGCGGTACATCGGGCTGAGCGAGGCGAGCGCGGAGACCATCCGGCGGGCTCACACCGTGCACCCGGTCACGGCCGTGCAGAGCGAGTACTCGCTGTGGTCGCGGGACGTGGAGGCCGAGGTGCTGCCCGCCTGCCGGGAGCTGGGGATCGGGTTCGTGCCGTACTCGCCGCTCGGGCGGGGCTTCCTCGCCGGGCGGTTCACCACGCCGGACGAGCTGGACGCGAACGACTGGCGTCGTGAGAACCCGCGCTTCCAGGACGCCAACCTGGAGGCGAACCTGCGCCTGGCGGCCAAGGTGAAGGAGATCGCCGCCGAGAAGGAGGTGACCCCCGCCCAGCTGGCCATCGCCTGGGTACTGGCCCAGGGCGAGCACCTGGTGCCGATCCCGGGCACCAAGCGCCGCACCTACCTGGAGCAGAACGCCGGAGCGGTCGACGTCGAGCTCACGGAGGACGACCTGGCGCGCATCGCCGCGGAACTGCCGGAGGCGGCGGGGGAGCGGTACGACGAGGCGGGGATGCGGTCGGTCAACCAGTAGCCGCGCCGCGCGTTGGGGCGGCTCTGCCTCTTGGCCCTGGTGCAGGAGTTCGGTTCCACCTGCCTGGTTGCCTGGTGTGGGACGCCGCGGAACCATCGGCGGCGTCCGTCCCTTGCCCGCTTACTCCAGTCCACCGAGGCGGAGGGCATCCTTCATCTCGCTGAGCTTCGCGGCTGCCGTCGCGGTCCACTCCTGCGGCTGTCCAGCAACACGGAGGGCGTCCTCGATCTCCCTGAGCTTCACAGAGGACAGCACGCCTGCCCGCTCGACCAGGTCGTCCCGGGACACGATGGTCAGCCACGTGCAAGGGGTGAAGCCTGGACGCGGGAACGCGAACCGCAGCACGCCTTCAAAGGGCAGTCCTTCCGCGGCGCCCACGGCCACTTCGATACCCAGACCGCTGATGTCGACGCCCGCCGGAGCGACGACCTGCATCGCCCGGAGCCCGGACGCCTCGTCTCCCGGCAGCAGCACGACCGGCCGTCGCTGATCGAACTCGACCCACCAGACTTCGCCGTGTTGCATATGTCCTCCTGGCACGATCTGCGGTGAGGGCGCTGTGAAAACGGGTGCGGCTACCGTTGATCATCGGTGTGCGAAGACTGAAGATCATGCGGTGGCCGCAGGCCACAGCGTAGACCGTGCCCGGTGGCAGGAGTCATTCGAGGGCCTGATGCAGCGGATCGCGGGCCGCTTCGCGCGGGTCGACCCCGGCGCCGGGTGCAGGACTTGATCCTTGGACTGCTCTCGGACCTGCCGCGCACGAATTGCTGGATCATGGCCGAGCACATCGGGGACACCACCCCGGACGGGCAGCAGGTCAGTCCAGGATCGCGGTCGCCTCGACCTCGACGAGCACGTCCGGCTCGAAGAGATACTCGACGCCGATGAGGGATGCCGGAGGCATGGGAGTCGGCAGGCCGATCTCCTTGGCAACGGCCTCCACGCCGGCCATGAAGTCGCCGATCTTCTCCGGCGCCCACTGGGTCACGTAGAACGTCAGGCGCAGCACGTCCGCGAACGTCGCACCCGCACCCGCCAGTCCGACGGCCGTGTTGCGCAGGGCATGGGCGACCTGCCCGGCCAGATCACCGGGCGCGACCGGAGTCCCATTGCCCTGACGTGCGACTTGTCCGCTGACGTGGACGTGCTTCGCCCCGGTGCCCACGGCGACGTGGTGGTACGGGACCGGCTGCAGCATGCCTTCCGGTGTGAAGTGCTGAACTGTCATGGGTTCTCTCCTCCGAAGTAGGTATCTTGAAGCTACCTAGTAAAGGAAAGACACTTCAACGAGACCAGGTTTCGCCATGGATACCGCCGACGAACTCCGCATCGACGCCCCGCACCGTGAACTGCTCGACCAGATCCTCGACAAGTGGTCGCTCAGCGTCCTCAACGAGCTCTGCGAGCGCCCGTGCCGCTTCAACGAACTGCGCCGGGCCATCCCTCAGGTCACACAGAAGTCGCTGACCGCGACGCTCCGGCGCCTCGAACGCAACGGCGTCGTCGAGCGCGAGGTCGTCTCCACCCGCCCCGTGGCGGTCAGGTACCGGATCACACCGCTCGGCAAGACCCTTCGGCATCCCATCGACGTGCTGCTGGCCTGGGCCTCGCAGAACATGCCCGACATCGAAGGCGCACGCGACAGATACGACGAGCGCGAGGAAGGAGCCGGCCTTTGACACGGTGCCTGTCCTGACGTCCGGGCCGGGGCAGGAAAAGGACACGGCGAGGCACCTTCGGGCCATGCAGCACATGCCCGCGGGCGCGGGGAGAATGCCTGACAGGAGCTCCGCAGAAGCGAACCGGCGTGGCGGCCATCGCGCCTGCTGCCTCATGCTTTCGGCTGGAGCGTTCGAAAGCTCAAAGTGAACCACCGGCAGGCGGCCCCGGGGGCCCGGACCGCCCAGGAGGATTCGACCACCGTCCCTCAGACGACGGCAGATGGCAGCACCCGACTCGGAGCCTGCGGTCTATCGCCGTAGTGATCGTGCTCGCCATCTGGAGCCTTTTCGCCGTCCAGTGGAAAGAACAGGACTGCGCTCCCGTCCCGACTTCCTACGTTCTCGTGATCACTCACGGAACTCCGAGCGACTTCGAAGGATGCGGGGACGATTACCCCATTGATGTCGCCGACGACTGAACGGCCCGAGCCACAGCGCGGGGGCAGGGCGAGCGCCTTCGTCCACTCCCGTCGCAAGGCAAATGCGAACACGAAGCCGACTTCCCCTTCAACAAGCGCTCCGGGGTTCGAGGACTTCCGGGCGCTCGCAGCCCCACAGCGGCGGCAGCCCGCGCCGCGACTAGCCGGAGCCGTTCGGCACGCCGTGTGGCAGGCCGGAGGGCGTCAGGCGAGGGCCGGGCGCGGGCCCAGCAGACGGTGGGTGAGTTCCATCAGGCGCTTGCGGGCCCGGTGGTCGTAGGCCTGCTCATGGGCGGGCGCGTCGGTGAACTGGTCGAGTAGCGCCCGGTGGTGCCTTCCAGGTCCGGGTCGAGCACCAGCCGCACGGTGGGCCGCACGCCCTCATCGATGCCGGTGACCGGGGTCAGGCCGTACGCGCGCACCCCCGCGGTGTCCATCAGATGCGCGGGGTGCAGGGTGTTGACCGTGACGGCGGTCCCTTCCAGTTCGGCGGCCAGCTCGAACGTCGCCATGATCATCGCGAGCTTGCTGCGGCAGTACGCGCGCAGACCTTCGTAGTCCCGCTCCAGCATCACGTCGTCGAAGTCGACGGCTTCCTGCCCCATGGAGGCGACGTTGACCACGCGGGCGGGCGCGGAGGCGGTGAGCAGGGGCAGCAGGTCGCGTGTGAGTACGTACGGGGCAAGATGGTTGACGGCGAACCGCAGCTCGTGTCCCTGCCGGCTCAGCTCCCGTCTGAGCGGCTCCGCGCCGCCGCCGGCGACGGCGTTGTTGACCAGCGCGTCGAGGCGCGGTTCGGCCGCGCGGATGCGGGCGGCCATGTCGTGGACCTGGTCGAGGTCGGCCAGGTCCGCGAGGTAGATGCGTACGGAGGCTCCGGCGACGGTGTCCCTCACCTCGCGGGCCGCCGTCTCGACGCGTGCGCGGTCGCGGCCGTGCAGCAGGACGGTGTGGCCCTGCCGGGCGAGTTCGAGGGCGATGCCACGGCCCAGGCCCTGGCTCGCGCCGGTGATCAGAATGGTGCGTCGGCTCATGGCGCTCATCCTGGCCGCGGGTGCCGGTGGCACGGGGAGAGCCTGATGAGCCTGGTGTCAGCACCACCACGCACCACGCACCACGCACCACGCACGTCGGCTGTGGCACGCCGACCTCTTGCGGCTGTCGACGGACGGCCGCTCGGCGAGGCTTCACCGGGGAAGTAGGGGTGGATTTCCAGGTTGACAGCCGGGACGACGGAGGTGGCGTCGAGCAGCGCGGTGAGATGGTCGACCATGAAGTTGCTGACGCCGATGGCGCACCTTGCCGTCGGCCAGGAGCTTTTCCAGAGCGCAGTGGGCGGCGAGGGCCTGTCCTGCACCAGGCCCTGCCCTCCGACTTCGACACCGCCAAGCGCGGCGTCGACCGGATCGACCTGCTGACCCAGCGCAAACTCGACGCCGTCGAACAGCTCGCCGTCCTGGCGGAGAAGGCCGGCCTCTCCCTGATCGAGCTGGCCGTCGTCTTCGTCGTCAACCACCCCGGCGTCACCTCGGCGATCATCGGACCGCGCACCATGGACCAGCTGGAGGCGTTCCTGCCCGCCGCCGACGTCACCCTGTCCTCCGACGTGCTCGACGCCATCGACGAGATCGTCGCACCGGGCGTCACCGTCAACCCGGTCGACAACAGCTACGGCGACTTCGAACTCCGCGCCGACCAGCGGCGCCGCTGACGCGTCCCACCCTGACCGGGGGCCCGTTCCGAAGCCGAGCACCGTAATCGGCGATCGGTGCCAGGTGGTCCGCGGCTCGGAGATCACGGCTTCGTGGCATGTCGATCGTGCGTGACCTGGGTGTCCTTCGCTGCCTCACTGCCTTGTCACCCATGATCGGTCTCCGGTCCGTGGTACTCCTCGCGAGGGCCAGGTCGAGATCAGGCGGCTTGCCCGTGTCGGCCGAGTGCACCACGCTGAGCCCCGAGCACGAGGACCACCGGCGAGCCCGGAGCGCGCACCGATGAGTTTCCCGCGCCGCGCTGGTCTTTACGCCGGACACCCACGGACGGAAGGCTGGGCCATGCGGAAATTGGTCTACGGCATGAACCTGACCCTGGACGGCTACATCGCCGCGGCCGGCGACGACATCGGCTGGAGCGGACCGCCGAGCCACGAGCTGTTCCAGTGGTGGCTCGGCCACGAGCAGGCGTGTGGCCTGTCGCTGTACGGGCGCAAGCTGTGGGAGGCGATGAGTTCCTACTGGCCGACCGGCGACCAGCAGCCCAGCGCCACCCCGGAGGAGATCGAGTTCGCGCGGAACTGGCGGGACACGCCGAAGGTGGTGTTCTCCTCGACGATCGACAAGGTCGACTGGAACGCCCGCCTGGTCACCGGCGACGCGATCGCCGAGATCAGGCGCCTCAAGGCCGAGGACGGCGGTCCCATGAACATCGGCGGCGCAACGCTGGCCGCTGCGGCCATGCGCGCCGGGCTGATCGACGAGTATGTGATCGCCACCCATCCGGTCCTGGTGGGCGGCGGCACGCCGTTCTTCACCGCGCTGGACAGCTGGGTGAACCTGAACCGGGTGGAGACGCGGACGTTTCCCGGTGGCGTGGTCCTGACCAGGTACGAGACGAGGCGCTGAGCTGCTGATGTCGTGATCTCACGGGCCGTGGCGCACCGCCGTCGCCCTGACAGAACCCGCCTTACGGTGAGAGCGAGGTGCTGCTCCGCGAAGGAGGAACCGTCAGTCATGGCCAACACGGACGAAGGCGTGACTCGGGTCCGTGAGGTGCGCCGCCGGCTGTCGCTGGAGGGGCCGCCGCGGACGCGGGACCGCGAGGGAGACTTCGAGACCGTCTCGGTGCCCGAGCAGCAGTGCGATCAACTGCGCGATCTGATGGTGTCCGAGGGAGTCGAGAAGGTGGTGGAGGTCGGTCTCGCCTACGCCGGCTCGGCGCTCGCCATCGGAGAGGCGCTGACAACCGTCGCCCGTCCGCTTCCCCGGCACGTCATCATCGACCCGTTCCAGGAAAGCGAGTACTCCAACGCCGGCTGGGATCTGCTGTGCTCCGCGGGGCTGGACGCGATCGCCACGCTTGTGCCCGCGCCTTCCTCGATCGCGCTCCCGCAGCTGCTGGCCGAAGGGTTCGTCGCCGACGCAGCGTTCGTGGACGGCAGCCACCGGTTCCACGAAGTCTTCGTCGACCTGTACTTCCTGCGCAAGATCGTTCGTCCTGGTGGCCTGATCGTTGTCGACGACGACTGGTGGCCGTCCGTGCACACGGCCGTGCGGTACTACGAGCGGAATCTGGGATGGACGGTGATCTCGGATGCCTTCCCCGGCGAGGCGGTCGGCGTCGGACCCCGCGGCGAACAAGAGGCCCGGTGCAAGGCGTATCGCTTGCCTGCCCCCTCGTTCGAGCCCTCATTCGAAGACTTCCGGGCGTTCTGAAGTGCCGCTCGCCTCTGGTGCGCCGCGTCTTGATCAGTGATCCTTCACCCATGATGCTTCCGTCCGTTCAAGAGACGATCGAGTTGCAGCTCCGATGACCTGGTCGGTGACGACGTTGCGATCTGGGAGGCGGCTCAGGCCGGTGACGCCCTCACGTTGACCGGCTCCGTGCCGGACAGTGAGCTGCGCCGCTGTTTCTTCCCGGGCTGGGGTATCCGTGCCCATAGCGCCAACGAGCTGCTCTTCCAGGTCGCCTTCTGCTACGAGTGCCATGGCGCCCGGTTGTGGGATCCTGGCGTGCCCGCCGAGTTGTCCCGGATCCAGGGGTTCGACCCGGACAGTCCTCCGGCCCTCGAGCTGCTTCAACGATTTCGCGGCTCCACACCCGGCCGGCTCGGAAGGCTCCTCCGACGCAGTTGAGGCGCCGGCCGGCGTGGGCGATCACGAGCGCAGCCAGATGAGCAGCGCGGCGACGGTGGCAGTGCCGAAATCGTTCCCAGGTGCCGTCGGCCGACCGCAGCCGGGGGCGCTCGTACACCCCCTTCCAGGGCCGAATCGTTCCGGCAGGTCCCGCCAGGGCCGTCCGCACCGGCCGATGCTCTCCGGCAGCGACGGCTTCAGTTGCGCCCACCGCCCGTCCGAAACACCTGCCGCTCCGTCATGCCTCGGTCAAGGCTCCAGGCCGGCGACCGGACACGGCCCTACAGTGAGAACGTGCCAGACGATCAGCACCACGTGGACGTGGACGACGACGTCGAGATCCCGGTCTCCACCAGAGGCGAGACCTGGACGGTCGGCGCGGTCATCCTCAACCGGGACGGCAGGGCGTTCGCCCAGAAGCGCAGCCCAGACCGCAGGCACTTCCCGGACTGCTGGGACATCGTCGGCGGCCACGTCGAGCCCGGCGAGGCACTCCTGGACGCGCTCGCCCGCGAGATCGAGGAGGAGACCGGCTGGCGCCTGCGCCGAGTACGACGCCTGCTCGGAATCGCCACCTGGACCGGAGACGACGGGGACGGAATGCGGCACGAGGCCGACTACCTCGTCGAGGTCGACGGGGATCTGGACAGCCCCGAACTGGAGTGGTCCAAGCACACCGCCTACGACTGGTTCGGCCCCGACGACATCCCTCGCCTCACGGAGAACAGGGCCCCGGGCGAGTACCTCATACACGACCTCATCGCCGGATCCCTACAAGATCGCCCGAACAGCCTCTAGTGCAGCGAAACTAGGAGGCCGCGGCACTCGTCGTACTCGGCCGGCGCGGCGAGTCCGAGGCGGCTGCGGGTGGGCCGAACCGGGGACACCGGGCGCTCCCAGGAGCTGCTTGCCAGCGCTTCCCGCCCGGCCTGTTGCAGTCTTTGCACTGTTCTTGGAGCCGGCCCCGCGGACTCGACCAAGTCCCGCAACGGCCTGCCTCGCCGCGTCCAGCACGCCGAGCGGGCCGAGGGCGACCGAGGCCCGGCACGCCGCCGACACAGGGAGAACGGGGATTGTCATGAGCAGGGTGCCCATCGTCGGCCGTGGCGACGTCGCCGTCCCCCCGGCCCCGGACGCTTCAGGTGACGCGGTCACCCCCTCCGCCGGTATGTCGCCAGGGGTCCGGCGCATCACGCTGACCGCGGAAACCGAACCCGTGACGGGACTGCTCGCCGAGCCGTCGGACGGCCCGTCGCGCGCCCTCGTCGTCGCGCTGCACGGCAGCGGCATGACCGCCGGCTACTTCGACGGGCAGGCCCACCCGGACGTGTCCCTGCTGACCCTGGGCTCCCGGCTCGGCTACACCGTGCTCGCCCTGGACCGGCCGGGCTACGGACCGCACGCCCTCGGCCGGTGCGACGGCCTGACCGTGACCGAACAGGTCGCCCCCGTGGCCGCCGCCGTGGAGGAGTTCACCGAGCGGCACACCGGGCACGGCGGGACCCTGCTGCTGGGACACTCCTTCGGCGGGAAACTGGCGCTCGCCCTGGCCGCGTACCGGCCGCCCCGCGCCCTGCTCGGCGTGGAGGTCTCCGGCACGGGGCTCCGTCTCGCCGTGCCGCCCGAACGGGCCGGGCAGCGCGCCGGGATCGCGCTGCGGCGGCTCAACTGGGGCCCGCTGAACCTCTACCCGCCGGGCACGTTCCACGCCGGCGAGTCCGTCGTCGCCCGTATGCCCCGACGGGAGGCGGAGTCGGTGGGCGACTGGGCGACCGTGTCCGCGGACGTGCTGCCGCGCGTGCGCGTTCCCGTCCGCTTCACCTTCGCCGAGCACGAGGCATGGTGGCGGCACGGCCCGGACGACGTGACGGAGCTGACCGACTCGCTGACGGCAGCGCCTCGGGTCGTCGTCGACCGGCTGCAGCGGGCCGGGCACAACATCAGCCTCGGCCTTGCGGCCCGCGCCTACCATCTGCGGGCCCTCGCCTTCCTGGAGGAGTGCCGGGAAGCCGCTGTCGTCGGAGACGGACCGCCGTGAGCTCCGGCGCGAGCGGCCCGTTCCGCGCGCTGCGCGTGCGCAATTTCCGGCTCTTCGCCCTCGGCCAGGTCGTGTCGGTGGCCGGCACCTGGATGATGGTCGTCGCCCAGGACTGGCTCGTCCTCGACCTGACCGACGACTCCGCGAGCGCGCTCGCCACCGCGCCGTGGCCCTGGCCGTCGGCGGTCGTGGCGAGGCGCGGGAGGCCGATACGCGGCCGGCCGTCCCGGCCGGGGAACAACGGGCGGGACCGTGACCCACCCGGAGGAGATGAGGAACGCGGACGCCCGCCGGGGGAGGGATCGTGCCCGAACTGGGTCGAGCACGGGGTTTCCCGCCCCCCGGGCGGACGGCGGCGTTCCGAGCGAGGTCAGTCGAACGGGGCGAGGGTCAGCCGTGCCTGCGCGGGACTGCCGTCGTGCACCAGCGACTCGTGGTTGCCCACGTCGTCGAAGGCGAAGGCGTACGCCTTCCCGTCGGTCGTCCGCTCGTGGATGACCCGCGCGTAGTGGTTGGTCACGGAGTCCCGGTAGAAGCCCGACGCAGAGGTGTCCGGCTGGTTCGGGTTGCTCAGCAGCGTCGAGCGGTTGAACCCGGCGCACAGCGTCCGCGAGATCGGGCCGCGCACCGCGTCATTGGGGGCGTCCAGGAGTCGGTGGCAGCCGAAGACGCTGGACGCGTCGGGCTTCTGGAAGCTCGTCACGACCGCCCCGGCGCTGTTCTTGAAGTTCATGACGCCGCCGGAGACGCGCCCGAAGTACCTGGTGCCCGGCTGGTCGGCGAACGGGGTGACGGTCAGCGTGGCCGTCGTGTACTTCTGCCAGACACGGTCGATGTAGCCGTTCAGCACGGAGGCGGGGAGCGCCCCGGTCTCCACGCCGTAGAGGGGCGACAGCGCCCGCAGGACGGTGCCGTCGGACCGGGTCTGGATCAGGCCCGACCAGCCGGACTGTGCGCGCAGCGCGTCGAACACCCCGCGGTATCCGCCCGGCTTGAGCTTGCCGGTGGTGAGCACGGTGCCGTCGGAGCGCTGCACTCCGACGGAGTACGGGGCCGAGAACATGTCGACCTGTGTGCTGTTGAGCCATAGCCCGGAGTCGTTGAGTGTGTACTCGGACCAGTTGAACAGGATGTCGCGGTTCGGGTCGCTCGGGTTCTGCACGGCCGGCTGCACCAGGCCGCCCGTGGTCAGCCGGAAGTCGAGCTTGCGGCCGTAGGAGAAGTAGATGCGTCCCGACAGTTTGGGGATGCGGATGGTCTTGGTCTGCCCGGCGGCCGGTCCGGGGATGGAGGCGTCCGGCGCGGGTGTCGGGGGGTTGCCGCCGGCGGGCCAGGCGTGGAAGATGCCGGCGGCGTCCGCCCAGCCCTGCCGTCCCGACGTCAGCGACGTGCCGAGGGTGTAGACGTAGACGGCGTCACCGCGACCGGAGCCGTTGGTGATCGTCAGAGGGATGGTGTCGGGGACCGCGGCGCTCGCGGACGGTGCGGGGGCGGCCGTGAGCAGGGCGCCGGTCAGGCCGGCGATGCCGGCCACGGCGAGCAGTCCGCGCTTGAGGGATGACAGCACTCTCCACCTCCGTGCGGGTGTGGGGGAATGGTCCGTACCAGTGTGTGAGAGCGCTCTCAGCGTGCCGCTGCGTCGCGTTCATGTCAACGGCTGGGACCGTACGTGCCGCCGCCTCGGCGGCGATCGGGCGCTCTGGGTCCCGCGGGCGCGTCGCCCCGGGCGCCCGGGGCGACGCTCACCCGTCCGCCGCCGCCGAGAGAGACCCGCCGTCAGGTCCGCTCCGCCGGCGCCGTCTCCCGTGCGCCGGTGGCGGCGGCGAGGTCCGCGGCGAGAGCGTGCAGCCAGACCTCCACGTCGACCAGGACCGACAGGACGTCCGGCGCCGTCCGCGACACGGCACCGGCCGGCAGCGGTGCGACGTGGACGAGGACGCGGCCCTCCGGCGAACCCGCAGCCGTGAGGCTCGCGGACGCCACGTCCTCCGTCGCCGCGTCGACCCAGCGCAGGAGGGCCGGCGGAAGGTCCGGGGCACCTCCTGACGGCGGCAGCCAGTAGGCACCGACCAGCACGCGGGAGCCGTAGTCGAGGGCGGCGAGCCAGTCGGGACCACCGTCGACGGCGTCGGGAGCGGACTCCGTGCGGTACTGCGCGTACGCGGCCTCGGCGATCCGCAGCCGGTGCAGCGCGGACCGGAAGGGCCCGGCGCTGCCCGCCGGACGGGACGCGGCGGTGCGGCCGGTCACGGCCCGCGCCGTGGCCCGCACCAGTGGCGCGGCGGCCCGGAACAGTTCGACGGCGCTGCGCCGCATCTCCGGCCGGGCACCTGTGGGCCAGGCGAGCAGGCCGCACAGGAGCCCGACCGCGCTGCCGGTCAGCACGTCGACGAGCCGAGCCTCCTCCAGCCGCCAGGTGACCGGCGCGATCTGGGCGAACGCCGTCGAGAGCATCAGCGTGAACAGGCCCTGCGCCCAGGCCGGCCCGCCGACCGGACCCACCGAGAAGGCCACCAGCATCGTCGGCACCAGCAGGCACGCGTACACCACGGTGGCGTCACCCGCACCGATGAGGAGCGCCCCCGCGGCGACCGCGCCGGCCAGGGTCCCGACGGCGGCCGACCGCACGGTGGACCAGGTGGCACCCGCCGTGGTGCGGGCCAGGGTGAGCACGCTCAGCAGGACCCAGAAGCCGTGCGACAGGTCGAGCGTTCCCGCGACCAGGCGGGCGAGCGCGAGCCCCAGGGCCGTGCGGACGGCGTTCTGGAAGACGACGGAGCGCGGGGTGAGGTTGCCGCGGATCCGCATCAGCCACAGGCGGGGCGCCGGGAGCCCGGCGTACCAGGCCTGCTCGCGGACCGGTCCCGGCGCCGAACGGCGGGTGCCGGCCGCCAGGGCGGCGGCGGTGCGCACGGTCACGGCCGACACGGCCACGGTGAGGAGAGTCGAGCGGCGGCGCAGCAGGGCGTGCACGGGACCGGCGTTCCGCTCCGGCGGCCGTGCGCGTTCGGCCAGGAACTGGGCGGTCATCTCCTCGATCAGCTCGGGACCGGCGGCGGGGCGCTCCCCGCGCAGCTCGGCCGCCGTGGCGGCGCAGGTGGCCGCGATCCCGTGCAGCAGGGTCAGAGACGCCGTGTCGGCCGGGCACGGGGGAAGGCGGGCGAGTGCGGCGAGCTGGTCGAGCAGGCGGCGGGTCGCCGAAGCCGCCTGGGCCAGTGCCCGGTCCCGCGGACCCGCCCCGGTGGGCCGGGTTCCCGACGGCTGCCGGGAGAAGCGCAGGTCCTGGCCCACCGCCACCAGACGTCCCGCCGTGCCCGGGGACACGGCGTCCACCCGGGCCAGCAGGCCCGCCGCACGGGCCGCGACGTCGAGGGCGTCGGCGACCCGCCCGTGGTATGGCCGGTGCAGCGGCTGGGGGAAGAGCAGGAGTTCGCACAGCACCAGCGAGGCCGCGCCGAGCGCCACCCCGGCCAGCCGGTCCGGGAGGCTGCCGGGGGTGTAGGGCGGGAAGCAGGCCAGGATGTAGCAGAGCTGGAGCCCGGGCACGACGCCCGCGAGCCGGGGAGCGCAGGCCGCTGAGAGGACCAGCGCGAACCCGACCAGGAACATGCCGGCGGCGGCCGACCAGGCCGCGCCCGCGAGGAGGGTACCGAGACAGACCAGGGCGGCGGCCGCCGGAGCCGCCCGCAGCACGGTCCCGGCGCGATGGCGGCCCCCGCCCGGCAGGGGCGACAGAACGCCGAAGGCGATCGGCGTGAACAGGGCGTAGAGGGCGACGACGGGTTGGTCGAGCAGATGTGCCGCCGGGTAGAACGCGGCGGCCGCCGCGACGGTGACGCGCACCGCGCGCCGCCCGGCCCGGAACGACTTGGCCGGCGACGGCAGTTTCCCCATGGGCGTCCCTCCTCGGCGGCCGGTCCGGGCCCCGGCCCGCCGGTGCGCGGTTCCGCGCGGCGACACATCATGCCGAGGCGCGGCCGCCCGGAACGGCCGCCGCACCAGCGCACCGGCCGGCCTCGCCCGACCGGCTCAGCGGCGGCGCACCCCTCCGGAAGGGTGTGCGCGAGGGGCGGAGCGTCCTTCGGCATGCGACACGGCGGTCCGTGCGGTCGCGGGACGCACGGAGGGTGCGACAGTGGCTCCATGTGTGGCCGGTACGTATCCACCCGCGGTCCCGAGGACCTCGCCCGGCGGTTCCGGATCACCGACCCGGATGTCGGCGATCCCCTGGCGCCGAGCTGGAACGTCGCGCCGACCGACGAGGTGTGGGCCGTCCTCGAACGCACCGCGCGCGACGCGTCCGCCGGTGCTCCGGCAACACGTCACCTGCGGGCACTGCGCTGGGGCCTGGTGCCGTCCTGGGCCGGTGACACGAGGATCGGCGCCCGGCTGATCAACGCCCGGGTGGAGACCGTCCACGAGAAACCGGCCTTCCGCACCGCGTTCGCCCGGCGCCGCTGCCTCCTGCCGGCCGACGGCTTCTACGAGTGGCAGCGTATGGAGGACCCGGGGACGGGGAAGACCCGCAAGCAGCCCTACTTCGTCCACTCCGAGGACGACCGGGTGATGGCCCTCGCCGGGCTGTACGAGTACTGGCGCGACCCGGACGCCGGGCGCGACGATCCGTCGGCCTGGCTGACGACCTGCACCATCATCACCACCGAGGCCACCGACGCCGCCGGACGCGTACACCCCCGCATGCCCCTGGCCGTGGCGGAGGAGCACTACGACGCCTGGCTCGACCCCTCCCGCCGGGACACCGGGGCGCTGCGCGACCTCCTCGAACGGCCCGCGGACGGACGGCTGGACGCCCGGCCCGTCTCCACGGCCGTCAACAACGTCCGCAACAACGGGCCGCATCTCGTCGAGGCGGTCACCGCTCCGGCAGCCGGAGCCACTCCTCCCAGGTCAGATCCCGCCCGATGAACCGCGGTCGCTCGAACGGCCAATCCTCGGTGATCCAGCGTGGCACGAAGGCGTCCAGCGCCCGCTCCAGCGGGCCGCCCGCCTCCTCGTCCACCACCCACCAGGAGACCTCCGCGTCGGCCCCCAGCTTCTCCGGCGGGTCGATGTAGACGCAGCCGCGCAGGGCGGTGCGGTCCGCGTTCTCCACGGTGTAGTTGAAGGACTCGTGGGCCTCGATCTCCGCGGCGTGCCGCTCCAGGTCCGCGCGGTTCGCCTCGTACGACATCGTGGCGGACGGCCAGCCCCAGGCGGGGCCGAAGAGCGACCACAGCCGCTCCCGTGAGCCCATCACCGCGGGATAGTCGAGCGGTGCGTCCGCGCCGCTGATGGGGCGCAGCCGATGGCCGCCGCCGCCCGGGACGTCGACGTGCAGGGGGTGGGCGAAGTCACGCGGGAGCCAGGTCATGGGCGCGAGCCAACCACGCCGGAATGCGTCGCGCAAAAGGATTATGTCCGCTTCCGCTCCGGCCGGTTCGAAGGCTTATGTCGTGCGCATGGCAAGTTCGTTGACGGTGAGTCAACTCCGTTGTGAGCCAGTCGAGTCGTCGGCAACTCCTGGTCGCGGCCCGAGCGGAACGCGACGCACCGGGCCGGGGTGCGCGATCACCCACACCCGCCCCCACACGCGCGACCCACCCACGGCGCGCCGCCAGGAGGAGGACTCCCCCGTCATGGCACGACTGCGCAGCAAGAGAATACGGTTCGCCGCGATCACCGGTGCCGCGGCGGCCGCCCTGGCCGGCGGCCTCGTCACGGTCCCGGCACAGGCCGCCCCCGCCGAGAACCTGTCGCTCGGCGGCGGTGCCTCCGCGACGCTGGACACGGCGGTGCGCAACTCCGTCGCGAGCGGCGTGACCTACGCCGCCGCCGCGGGCAACAGCGGCGCCAACGCCTCCTCGTACTCCCCGGCGCGGATGACCGAGGCCCCCACCGTGGGCGCCACGACCAGCACGGACGCGAGGGCGAGCTACCTCGACTACGGTCGGTGCTGGACCTCTTCGCGCCCGGTTCCTCCATCGCGGCCGGCTGGAACACGAGCGACACCGCGACCAGCACCATCTCCGGCACCTCGATGGCCACCCCGCACGTCGCCGGTGCGGCAGCGGTCTACCTGGCCAACCACACCTCCGCCACTCCGGCGCAGGTCGCCACCGCCCTGGTGCACGGCGCCACCACCGGCAAGGTCACCGGCCCGGGCACCGGCTCGCCCAACCGGCTGCTGAGGGTCGTGCCCTGACGGCCGCACCCCGGCTCCACAGGGCCGACGTCCGAGCGTAGAACCATGGATCCGGGTGCCGTGCGGCTGCGGCACCCGGATTCCACGGTGCGGTGGTGCGCACGCCACGGACCACCGACACCTCGCGGGAGACCTGTTGAAGACCGCCCACCCGACAGTGAGGATGGCCCCATGCGGAACATCATGGTCATGGACGCCCCCTCCAACCTCGGCCTGCGTCCCCCGGCCCCCGGCACCGTCCCCGGCTGCTACAAGCTGGCCGGAGCACTGCGGGACAACGGGCTCGTAGGCAGGCTCGGCGCCCTCGAAGGGGGTGTCGTCGTACCGCCCCGCTACGACCGGGGCGACTGGCAGGAGGGCGACGGCGTCTTCAACGCGCCCGCCCTCGCCGCCTACACACGCACCCTCGCCGACCGCATCGAGAAGCAGGTGTCCGCCGGGCACTTCACCCTGGTCCTCGGCGGGGACTGCTCCATCCAGCTCGGCGCCGCGCTGGCCCTGCGCCGCCTCGGCCGGTACGGACTGGCCTCGATCGACGCCTCTCCCGACTTCCGCCACCCGGGCATCTCCGACCGGATCGGCGCGGCAGGCGGCGAGGAACTCGCCCTCGCGACCGGGCGCGGGCAGAAGGACCTGACCGACCTCGAAGGACTGGGCCCCTACCTGCGGGACGACGACGTCCGGCTCTTCGGCACCCGGGACGCTTTCGTGGACGACGAGGACGTCGCCGAACTGCGCCGCCTGGGAGTCCCCGTCACCACCGTCTCCGACCTGCGCCGCGACGACCCCGCCGACCTCGGCGCCGCGACGGCCGCCGGCCTCGAGGCGGGCACCCTCGACGGCTTCTGGGTCCACCTGGACGCCGATGTCCTCGACCCGTCGGTGATGCCCGCGGTCGACAGTCCGGACCCCGACGGGCTGCTGCCCGGCGAACTCACCGCCCTGCTGCGCCCGCTCGTCCGGTCCCCGCGCTGCGTGGGGATCAACATCACCATCTACGACCCCGACCTCGACCCCGACGGGAGCGCCGGCACCCTCCTGACCGACCTGGTGGTGGCCGCCTTCACCACCGACTGAGACGCGCGGCCCGTACAGGCCGGGACTGGTTGCGCCGCACACCCGGCACGGTGGCCGTCAGGCCGCCGGCTTCCAGCCCAGCGCCGGACCGAGCCGGCCGCCGATGTCGGTCAGGATCTGCTCGTAGTCCTCCGGGCCGAAGGTGAACGGCAGCGCGAAGGCCACCTCGTCCACCTCCCGGAACGCCGCGTGGGCCCGGAGGCGCCCGGCGATCCACTCGGACGGGCCCACGAGGTCCGGGGCGAAGAGCAGGCGGGCCGGACCCTGCGGGCGCCTGGTGCGCGGCAGCCGCCGCGCGGCGTACTCCTCGTACCTGGCGCGCTGCTCGGCGCCGGCGGAGTCGGTGGGGACCACCACCAGTCCCTGGGAGACCCGCGCGGTCTCCCCGTCGGGGTGCGCCGCGCGGAAGGCCCGGACGTGGGAGAGCTGGACCGCGGCGAAGTCCTCGGCCCCGGCCCCGGCGCCCCCCTCGACCCCCTCGGCCTTGACCACGCTGCTGGTGAGGAGGTTCATCGCGTTCTCCCCGGCCCAGCGCGCCGAGCGCAGGCTGCCGCCCCCGTACCACATCCGTCGCCGCAGGCCGGGGGAGTGAGGCTGAACGCGGTCGGAGTAGGTCTCGATGCCCTCCGTGCCGCGGAAGTCCGTGACCGGCTCTCCCGCGACGTGGTCGAGCAGGCGCCGTACCCGTGCGTAGCCGAAATCCTCGGCGTCGGCGGTGTCCGGGTACAGTCCGCCGTTCACCCGCTCGAAGTGCATCGGCGGTCCGGTGCTCACTCCGGGGTTGAGGCGTCCGCCGGAGAGGATGTCCACGGTCGCCCAGTCCTCGGCGAGGCGCAGGGGGTTCTCCCACCCCAACGGCGTGACGGCGGTTCCCAGTTCGATGCGGCTGGTGCGCTGGGTGGCGGCCGCGAGGACCGCCACCGGCGAGGCGATGCCGTACTGGAGATGGCGGTGGCGCACCCAGGCGCTGTCGAAGCCGAGCCGTTCGCCCAGCTCCAGCATGCGCAGCGTGTCCTCGTGCCCGCGGCCCGGATCGTCCTCGTCGAACAATCCGATCGTGAGGAACCCCAGTCTCTTCAGTGCCCTGCCGCTCATCTCCACCCGACTCCCACCGACCGGCGCCCGGACGGGCCCGCCACCTCGCAACAGACGGATCATGCCCCCTCGAACCTTCGGGGCAGGCATCACGGAGCGTCTTACGCCCGGGAGTTCACGAGAACGACACACCCGCGGTGGGAACACCGACGAGCACGCGCCGACGGCGGACCGTCCGGGCGCCGGCCCCGCGGATGGCCGGTTCCCGCGTTGCCCGGCGTGTCGCCGGTCCGGTTGGCTTGCCCCGGCTCCGCTCGGTGGCCGAGGGGCGAGGGGGAGTGACCATGCGTCGATGGACGGCAGTTGCGGCTGTGCTGGCGGGGGTCTGCGCCACAGCACTGCCCGCGGCCACGGCCCGGGGCGACGCGCACCCGGCGACCGCCGGGTCGCACGGGGACCTGCGACGCGTCAGCGTCGACGCCACCGGGCAGCAGGGGGACGGCGCCTCGTTCAGCCCGGTGCTCAGCGCGAACGCACATGTCGTCGTCTTCTTCAGCGAGGCCCGCAACCTTGTGCCGGGGCTCCCCGAGGGCGCCGGCATCCAGGCGTACGCGAAGGATCTGCGCACCGGCCGGGTCGACCTCGTCAGCGCGAATCTTGACGGCTCACCGGGATACGAGGCCGGCTACGTGCAGTCCGTCAGTGCCGACGGGCGTTTCGTCGCCTTCGATTCGCCGTCCAGGACACTGGATCCGCGCGACGCCGGCGACGGCATGGACGTCTTCGTCCGCGACCGCGTCAAGGGCACCACCGAGCTGATCACCCGCCACGACGGCGAACCGGACGCCGAGCGCAGCTTCCTGCCCTCGATCAGCGCCGACGGCCGCTACCTCGCCTTCGTGTCGCTGCGCGACGACCTGGTGGCGGGGGACACCAACGGGCTGGCCGACGTCTTCGTCCGGGACCGCGTCAAGGGCACGACCAGGCTCGTCAGTGTGGCCGGCGACGGCACGCAGGGCACCGGGAGTTCCTCCAACCCGGTCATCAGCGCCGACGGCCGGCAGGTCGCCTTCACCACCGAGGCGAGGAACCTCTTCCCCTGGCCGCAGAGCGCGACGGGCATCGCGAGGCCGCCCCAGCCCTACGTGTCGTTCGCCGTCCACGACCTGCGCACCGGTGGCACCAGGGCGGGCGCGTACAACGTGAACGGCATGCCGGTGCGGGTCCAGTACGGCCTGCTGTTCTCCCCGGACGGCCGCTACGTCCAGTTCGACACCAGCGACGGGGTGCTGCCGGGCGAGGAGCCTGGCACCTGGGGCTCGTACTCCCGCGATCTGCGCACCGGCGCGTACGCGCGGCTGGCGGCCGGGCCGGACGGGGGCCGCCCGGCGGGCAGCGTGACCGGGGCCGGACTCAGCGCGGACAACCGCACCACCTTCTTCACCACCAACGCCCCCGACCTGGTCCCCGGCGACACCAACAACACCTGGGACGTCTTCGCCCGCGACCTGAAGACCGGGCGGGTGACCCGGCTCAGCACCACTCCCGACGGCGGATCACCGCAGGAGTCCTCGTACGACGCGTCCCCCGACCGCAGCGGCCGCACCGTCGCCTTCACCAGCGACAGTGCGGACCTGGTGCCCGGCGACACCAACGACGTGTCGGACATCTTCGTGCGCCGCCTGCGCTGACGGGCGGGCGGGGAGGGACGGTCACCGCCGCCGCTGCCGGCGGTCGCGGACGGCGGTCGCGGAACGGAGGCGACGCGGACGGTCAGCCCTCGTACAGCCCCACGCCTTCGCCGGCCGCCGCGCGCACCAGGACGTCGGCCAGCTCCACCGGGGTTGAAAGCATCGGGTAGTGACCGGTGGCCAGTTCGAAGAAGGTGACTCCGGGTTCGGCGAGCTTGGCGAACCGCGGCATGCCGGTGCCGTGCAGCGTGCGGGCGAACTCCAGGCTGAGTCCGTTCGCGAGGCAGAACACCCCGGTGGTCGGGAGCTTGAGCCAGGCGCCGGTCAGCTCGATCGGGTCGGTGACGGTGCGGACCGGCTGCGGGGTGGCCAGGCGCATGTACCGCTCCAGCTCCGCCGGCGGGACGGCCTGCACCGCAGGGATCTCCGCGGGCACCGGGATGACGTCGCCGACGGCCTGTTCCAGCAGGCCGAGCTGCGGCATCTGAGCCACCAGCGACTCACCCGGCTCCGGGAACCCGGTGTCCACGAACACCACTCGGGCGACCTGCCCCGGGTGGCGGTCGGCCGCCGCGAGGGCGGGGAAGATGCCGTAGCTGTGCGCCACCAGCACGATGTCCGGGCCCTCCGCCTCGAGCAGCGCCGCCACGGCGTCGGTGTGCTCCCGCAACCCGATGCCGGCGGGGACTCCCTCGGCCCGCTCGGCCATGCCGGGCAGGGTGACCGGAAGTGCCCGGTGCCCTTGACCGGTCAGCTCGGCGGCCACCGCATCCCAGGCCCAGCCACCCATGAAAAGTCCCGGTACCAGCAGAAACGTCGTCATGACTGACCTCTTTCGATGCATCGACTGTGCCGTCGGTCAGGACGGTAGGACCTCCCCCTGGGGGAGATTCCAGCCCGGCCGGACGGGTGCTCTCACGCTGCCCCGTACACCGTGTCCAGGAGGCCGTCGACGAACCGGCCGAGGTCGTCGAGTCCGGCCGCCGCCTGCGTGGCGGGGCCATCGGCCACCAGGTGGGGCAGTGCGGCATGCAGTGCCAGCGTGACGGTGGCGGCGCGCTGCGGGGTCACGGGCAGGCCGGCGCTGCGTTGGGCGCGCTCGAAGTACGCGAAGTCGGCGGCCGCGAAGGCGTCGAGCGGCGCCGACAGCCATGGAGTCCGCGCGGCCTCGCGCTGCAGTTCCAGGAGAGCGAGCACCCGCACCCGGCCGGGGCCCCTGACGTGCTCCAGGAGCGTGCGCAGCAGGGCGGTCAGGCCCGCTCTGTCGACGGGCGCGGGTCTGGGGATCGCCGCGTACAA
Source organism: Streptomyces sp. 63XJN7_1_ISO-PGPR-S23-121 (assembly GCF_056173025.1). Lineage (NCBI taxonomy): Bacteria > Bacillati > Actinomycetota > Actinomycetes > Kitasatosporales > Streptomycetaceae > Streptomyces > Streptomyces sp. 63XJN7_1_ISO-PGPR-S23-121. The sequence continues at coordinate 3,702,389 of NZ_CM149653.1, forward strand.
CTCGATGATGCGCTCGGTGCTCGCCCGCAACAGCGCGTCCCTCGTGGGGAAGTAGTTCTTGGTGGTGCCCAGGGGCACTCCCGCCGCGGCGTCGACGGCCCGGTGCGTCAGACCCCGGCTGCCGGACTCCGCCAGTACGCCGATGGCCGCGTCGCCGAGGCGCTCCCGTCTTTCCTGATTCACCTATCCAAAGTACCCCATCTGTGGTACCACAAGTGGGGTAGTTTTTTTCAGGGGCGGACGGGGAGTGGTTCTGGTGGCTGTGGGATATCTGGTGACCGTGATGACGGCCGCGTTGATCGTGGTGTTCTGTCTGCATCCCGTCCGCGGGCCGAAGCCGCTCTTTCTACGTCGGCTACCGGCTCGGTCTGGTCTTCAACGAGGTGCCGTTGCTCGCCCTCTACGCGCTGGTGGCGTCGACCGTACTGGCCTACGCGGAGGGTGACATCGCGACGGTCGCCGACCGGGTGGCCGTCGGTCTGGCCGTGGTCTCCGCCGCCGGGCTCGGGGTGGTCGCGCGGCGGGGGATGCGGACGGCGTCCGTGGTCGGCCTCGCCCTGGACGAGGCGCTCGGCGCCGGCACGAGTACGCGCCGCCCGCCGCCGCTCGGGCGCATACTGCTCAGGCCCGTCTTCCGTCGCCGCGGTGACGTCAGGAGGGTGGGCGACCTGAGCTACGGAGACGCGGGCCGCCGCAATCTCCTCGACGTCTACCACCACCGCTCGCGCCCCGAGGGCGGCTCCGTTCTGATCCACTTCCATGGCGGCACTACGACCAGGGCCGCAAGAACACCCAGTCGCTCCCCCTGCTCTACCGTCTCGCGAGCCGGGGATGGGTCTGCATCAGCGCCAACTACCGTCTGCGCCCCGAGTTCTCGCACCCGGACCACCTGATCGACGCCAAGAAGGTCATCGCCTGAGCACGCGAACACGCCGAGGAGTACGGTGCCGATCCCTCGGCGGCCGTGTTCGTGTCGGGGAGTTCCGCCGGCGGACACATGGCGGCGCTCGCCGCTCTCACCCCCAACGACCCCGCGTATCAGCCGGGGTTCGAGGACGCGGACACCTCCGTCGCGGCCGCCGTCGTGCTGAACGGCTATCTCGGGGTGTACTTCGACGGGAACCCCGCGACCTCGCCGGTGAACCTCGTCCGGCCGGACGCGCCGTCGTTGCTGATCGCGCACGGCGACCTGGACGAGCTGGTGGAGACCGAGAACCCCAAGGCGCTCGTCACCGCCCTGCGCTCCGTCTCGACCTCGCCGGTCGTGTACGCCGAACTCCCGGGCGGGCACCACGCCTTCGACCTCTTCCACTCCTTCCGTTTCGAGGCACTCATCGACGGCATCGAGGACTTCGCCGCGTGGGTGAAGACGGGGAGGAGGGCGAGCTAGGCGAGCGCGTTGCCCGCCGGGGGGACGCGCGCGGGCTTCCCGTGGCCGCCGAGCCCCGGCTTCCGCCCCCCCCGCCGGGGGACCCGGTCGGCGAGGGCTGTCGGTGAGGCGTCACCATGGGATCATGACGAACGGGGAAGTCCACGGCCCGGCGGTGTGTCCCGGGTGCCGGACACGGGACACCGCGCCGGTGGCCGAGGCGCGAACGGGCAAGCGGGGGCGGCGCGACGACCTGGGGAGCCGGCTCGCTCCGGCACCGGAGCACACGGGCAACGGCTGCATGCACTTCGCCGAGGGCCTTCTGATCGCCTTCCTGGCCGGGGCCGCGGGTGCGCACTTCGCCGACAAGTGGGGCCTGCCCTGGCTCACCGTCGTCGGAGGCGTCGCCGCGGTGCTCATCTTCGTGGCGACGGTCGCCGTCGTCCGCACCGAACACGGTGACGCACAGCGGGTGCGTGCGGGGGAGTCCAGGGCGGCCGCGCTCACCGCGGAGGCGCGCTACTGCTACACCTGCCAGGGCGTGTTCCAGCCCTCGGGCACACCGTGGCAGGGGGTGCTGACGCCGGAGCGGTTCCGCCACCACGTCTGGACACAGGCCGGCTACGGCGACCAGCTCGACGAGAAGGCGAAGGCGGCCGAGCTGTCCTGAGCCGCTCGGCTCCGGCTCCGGCCCCGTCCGCGGACCGGCGGGCAGGGAGGCGGGGTCACTCCCTTCCCCTCAGGTACTCGACGGCCCTGCGTGCAGTGGCGCCGATCACCGCGTCGGCGCGGGGCAGCCGACGGTCGGCGCGGGCGGCCTGGGTGAAGACGACCGCCGTGTACACGCGGCCGCCGGCGAGTTCGACCACCCCGGCCTCGTGCCGCATGACACCGAACGTCCCGGTCTTCCCGTACACCGCCACGTCGTCGTACGGGAAACCCGCCGCGAGCCGGTGCTGCCACGGCTGGAGTCCCATGGTGCGACGGACGAACGCGCAGCCGTCGGGGGAGGCCGCCTCGTCCGTCCAGACGGCGCGCAGCAGACGCGCCATCTCGGCCGGGGTGGTCGAGGCCACCCACGCGGGGTCGTAGACGCCGGGCGGCACCGCCCGGTCGTTGTCCGCGATGCGTGCCATGGCCGCGTCCACGGACTCGGCCCCCGTCACCGTCAGCAGCCGGGTCAGGGTGCCCGCGGCACCGTCGTTGAGGCGGGTGCGGACCAGGCCGAGGGCGCGGCAGGCGTCGTCGAACGCCTCGGCCCCCACCTGGTGGAGCACCGCGTCAGCGGCCGCGTTGTCGGAGATGCTCATCATCATGACGACCAGGTCGCGCAGCGACATGGACACCTCGTCGCGCAGTTGTGAGATGCCGGTGGGCCCGGGCAGCCTGTCCCCGGGCGGCAGGATGACCCGCCGCCGTGGGTCGAGGACACCGGCGTCCACCTGCCGGCAGTAGGCCACCGCCAGTGGCACCTTGTAGACGGAGCCCATCAGCACGGCCTCGTCCGCGTCGACCTCCACCGCCGCCGCGGGCCGGTGCAGTTCGGCCACATGGAGCAGGCCGCGGACACCGGCGTCGTCGAACATCGCGCGCAGGATGCGCTGGATGTCCCTGTCGGAGGCCGTCGCGCTCATCGGGTCGCCTCCGCACTCGGGTGGTGCGCCGAGGCCAGCGCGTCGACCAGGGCTTCGGCCGCTTCGGTGGCGCCCGCGGCGGCGAGCCGCCGGGCGTCCCACACCACCCGCAGTCGCAGCGGAAGCGCCGGGGCGGTGGCAGGCCGCCGGACGACACCGTCCGCCGTGAGCGATTCGTCCGCCGTGACGAGAACGGCCTGACCGGCGGCGACGAGCGCCAGCCCGGCGCGTTCGTCCGAGACCACCACCGTCTCGACCCGCCGTCCCCGCCCCGCGAGCGTGTCCAGGAAGAGATCGTGCGCCGCGGGCGCCTCGGCACGCGGCCGGACCGCGTACGGCAACCGCCGCGCCGCCCCCGCTCCACCCGCACGCGGGCCCGGCGTGCTCGTCCTGTCCTGCGGACGGTGCGCAGCGGACCGACCGGCGTCCGCCTCGCCCGGTGAGTGCTGCCCCGCGTCACCCGCGTCGTCCGGCACCAACAACCACGTCGGCAGCAGCGACACGGGCCCCGCGGACAGGCCGTGCAGGACGGCGGGATGACGCACGACGGCCAGGTCGAGCCGTCCCGCGGACACATCCGTCAGCAGCGTCGCCGTCGGCGCCGTGACCACCGAGACCCTGGCCCGCACGCCGGCCCGGACGGGTGAGGCGGCGACGGTCGCGCCGAGCCGGGGCGGGAGTTCGGGCGACAGGCCGAGCCGGAGGCGCTGCCCGTCCGCGCCCTCCCTGGTGCCGCTCTCCCGCAGTTCGACCAGTGCGGCAAGCGCCCGGCGGGCGTGCGGGAGCAGCGCCGCTCCCTCCTCGGTGAGGGAGACCCCGCGCTCCCGGTCGAACAGCCGCACCCCCAGCAGCGATTCCAGCCGGCGCAGCGCCTGCGAGAGAGGCGGCTGAGTGATGCCCACGCGCTGTGCCGCGTCGCCGAAGTGCCCTTCCTCCGCGATGGCGACGAAGATCTCCAGATGCCGCTCGGTCAGCATGCGTCCCCCTGGTCTGCGGCGATACGCCGAACGAATCGGCCCGCGGCCGAGAGTGTATTCGACACGGGACCGCGGCCGAGGCTTGACTCCAGGGCCAAGGGCCGGGGCAGGAAGCCCAGTTGAGGCCCGCATCAGACAAAGGAGTCCACCCATGTTCTCAGAGCGGTCCTCAGCCACCCCGCGACGTGTCAGCCGACGCGGTCTCCTGCGGACGAGTGTCGTCGCGGGCGCGGCCGGCGCCGTGGGGACGGCCGGAACGGCCTCGGCCGCAGCGCCGCGCGCCGGCCGGGCCAAGGACGCTTTCCGCCCGGGGCGCAGCGGGGTGCGGCTGCGCTGGCTCGGCGTCGCGGGCTGGGAGCTGAGCTTCGACGGGCACCGGGTCCTGATCGACCCGTACCTCACCCGGCAGCCCTACACGGACTCCGACGGCAAGGCCGACATGACGCGGAGGCTGCAGGAGAACCACCGGATCATCGACTGGGTCCTGCGTGAACACCTCACCTCGGCACCGGAGTTCGTCCTGCTGACCCACGGACACTGGGACCACCTCGCCGACGTGCCGTACCTCCTGGACCACCCCGCCTGGCGGGACCGGGAGATCAACATCCTGGGCACCGAGACGCACCTGCACCTGCTGGCCGCCATGGGTGTCCCCGGTGCCGGGCGCAAGCACCGTCCGGTGGTGGTCTCGGGGGACGAGGTGCTGCGCCATCCCCTCCAGTCGTCCGACAAGCCGTCCCGCCCCGATTACACCATCGAGGTGGTACGCAGTCTGCACAGCCAGCTCGGCGGCTACGGCTTCGACCCGTACGGCACCCTGACCGCGCCCCCGGCCCGGCCGCGGTCGCTGGGCGATCTGGTCGAGGGCGGCACCCTGGGCTACCAGATCACGGTGGGCGACCGGTTGAGCATCATGTTCCTCAGCGGCTCGGCCAACTTCGCGGCCCGCGCGGTCGCCGGAGCCACCCCCGACGTCCTGGTGCTGGGCGCCAGCGGACACGCGGCCGTGCACGACTACTTCGAGCGCGCCGTCGACACCCTGGGCCGGCCCCCGCTCATCGTCCCGAGCCACCACGACGACCTGGTCACGGCCCTGGACGACCCCAAGCTGCACGACACGGTGAACCGCGGCGTGGTCGACCGGCTCCAGCAGGCGATCGGGGCCGACGGCCGCGTCCTCGACCCCCGCCACCTCGAGTGGCTGGACCTCTGACCTCCGGCACCTCCGCCCGCCCCGGGTGACGACTCGCTCCCCGTCAGGCCCCGGGCTCCGGGCCCCGGGCCGGCCCGCGAGGGACGTCGTGGCCCGGGGCCGGCCGCCCGGCCGAGTTCACGAGAATGACGTGAAATCAACTGTCCGGGAAAAGGCACCTCCCCATATATGCACATGCCAAACGTGTTGATGAGGCGGAGGGGGGACGCTACGCTGCGAAAAAACCGTGACCGCTCGTATGCCGTCCTTGACCGGAATAGCTGGACGGCAGGGCGAAGGAAAAGAGCCGGCGCAGAAGCGGGCTCGTATTCCACGGGCCGACTCACACGGGGGAAGAATTGGACACACGGCATCTCGAGGCATTCCTGGGCGCCGTGGACGCGGGGAGTGTGACCCGGGCGGCCAGTCTGCTCCAGGTGACACAGCCCACGGTGACCAACCGCATCAAGGCGCTCGAGCGGTCGCTCGGCCTGGTCCTGCTGGAACGCCTGCCCGGTGGCGTCAGGCCGACGAGAGCCGGTCACTCCATCCTCGAACAGGCTCGCGAGATCGTGCGGCTCAGCGGTCGCGTCCGGCGTATCGCGGACGCCTCACTCGCACCGCAGGGAAGAATCTGCGTCGGAGCGTCGGAAAGCCTCATAAATCACCGGCTGCTGCCGCTCATCGAATACCTGCTTCTGCGATATCCGGAAATGGATGTGTCACTCCGGCTGTCCACCCCCCAAGAGGCACTCGTCATGCTGCGCAACGGGCAGATGGACTGCGTGTTCATGATAAGCAGCGGAGCGTCGCAGGAGGATCTGGACCACTGCGATCTCTGCCCCGAGCCGTTCGCGCTGGTGGCCGGAGGCCGACGGGCCCCCGCCCGCCCGGGCCCCGCGGCGGCTGTCCCGTCGATCCTGGTCACCGCCGATCTGGACGTCCGTCACTGCGGCGGACTCCTGACCGAGGTCGAGTCGACCCTGCGGGCGGGGCGGACGCTGAAACTCGACTCCATCACCGCGGTGAAGCGCATGGCCGAGAGCGGCATCGGAGTCGGACTGCTGCCCGAGGTCACCGTGGCCGAGGACATAGCCGACGGCCGGCTCCACAGGGTCGTGGACTGGCGGCCCGCCACCCCCACCTACACGCAGGCCCTGTGGCGGCGCGGCGACGACGGGCAACCGGTCCTCGGCGCCGTGCTGAAGGCCGCCTCCGACGTGGTCAGCGCAGGCTGAGCGGGCCCCGTGGCCCCAGCGGGAGCTACGGAGCCCGTGGGCGGATCAGGCGGCGTCCGTGACGAGCTGGGCGCGCAGCCGCCGGTGGTCGGTCTTCCCGTGATGGTTGACGGGGAGGCTTTCCACGATGCGCACTACGCTCGGCGCCATGTACGCGGGCATCGAACGCAGGCAGAACGCGCGCAGGTCGCTCTCCGCCGTACCGGCCGGGCCGTCGCCCAGAACGACGAACGCGCTCAACTCGGCGTCCCCGTCGGGTCCCTCGTACACCACCACGGCCGCCTCGCGGACATCGGGGTGGGCCAGCAGCCGCCGCTGCACCTCGGCCGGTTCCACGCGGTTGCCCCGTATCTGAACCTGGCTGTCCCGCCGCCCGCAGAAGCGCAGTGCGCCGTCGGCGCCCCGGAAGGCGAGGTCCCCGGTCCGCAGCAGGCGCTGCCCGGAGCGGGGCTCCAGCGGGTCGGCGACCAGGACGGCGTCCGTCGCCCCGGCGTCGCCCCAGTAACCGGTCATCAGGGCCGGGCTGCGCAGGTACATCTCGCCGACGACGCCCTCCTCGAGCACCGGCGCCCCCTCGGGGTCCAGCAGCAGGATGTCGGTGCCCCGGTGGCCGTTCCCGATCGACAGGTGCGTCACCTCGTCGGGCAGCGGGTCGGGGACCTCGGCGAAACTGGCCGCCATGGACTCCGTCGCCCCGTAGCAGTTGATCAGACGGACACCGGGACGCAACCGCTGGAGGTGGCGCAGCTCGCCCAGGGGGAACTCCTCCCCGCAGAAGAGCACTCCGCGCAGCTCGGTCAGGGCGGCCAGCTGGTCGGGAATGTGACGCAGCGACTGACGCCAGATGGACGGCACACCGTTGACGTGGGTGGCCCGGGTCACGCGCAGCACCTTGAGGAATCTCGTCGGCCAGCGCAGCAGGGCCCGCGGGACGGGCGCCACCGCCGCTCCGCTGCCCAGGGCCATGCCGATGTCCAGCAGGGAGAAGTCGAACTGGAGCGGGGAGGTCGAGCCCACCCGGTCGCCCACCGACACGAAGCCCTCGGCGATCATGCCCCGGTAGAAGGCGACGACGGACCGGTGGCTCATCACCACGCCCTTGGGCAGGCCCGTGGTGCCGGACGTGAAGATGATGTAGGCGGTGTCGCCCGGCGTCACGGCGCGCCGCCGCCGCTCACGGCGCACCGGCGGGCGGGGCACCTCGATGCCGTCCGGGCCGAACCGGCCGTGCCCGACGGCCGTCCCCGGTTCCCCGTCGGCGAAAAGGCACAGCGCCGGCTCGGCCGACCGCTCGATCGTCTCCCGGCGCTCGGCCGGTGTCTCGGGGCTGACCGGGACGAAGGGCAGTCCGCGCGACGAGCACGCCAGCACGAGGGCGACGGCCTCGGCGGACGTGTCGGACACGATCATGACGCGCTCACCGATGTCCAGGCCGTAGCGGTCGAGTTCGTCGGCGTACCGCTCGGCGGCCTCGCGCAGGCCGCGGAACGTCGTCACCCGTTCCGCGCCGTCCGCGTACTCCACCACCGCGGGATGGTCGGGGTGCGTGTCGGCGGCGGCCAGGAGGAACTCGTCGAAGCGTTCGTCGGGCCGGTGGGTCACCGCGGGTGCGGGAGTCGCTGGCATGGTCTCTCCAGGTCAACGCAGGTCGTCGGCCGCGGCCGGGGCGGGCGGTACGGGGGTCGCGATGTGCGGTTCCCCGGTCACGAGCACCAGCGGGGAGCCGGGGGTCGCGGTCAGGTGGCGTACGGTGCCGACGACCAGGACGTGGTCGACGGCGGTGAAGGTCTCCGCGACGTCGCAGGTCATCACGACGGCCGCGTCGTGCAGGACCGGGACGCCCCGCAGCACCGCGTGCGGCGTGTCCCGGAAGCGCTCCGCGGGGGTGCCCGTGGCGAAGCGCCGCACCAGCGGACCCTGTGTGTGGGACAGCACGTTGACGGCGAACCGCCCGGCGGCGAGCAGGTCGTCCAGGGTGCGTCCGCCCGTGCCGAAGGCCACCAGCACGCTCGGCGGCGCCACCGAGAGCGACATGAGCGAGGTCGTCGTGCACCCCACCGGCCCCCGCGGCCCCAGCGCGGTGGTGACCGCGACGCACTTCGCCAGGCCCGTCATCGTCGCGCGGAAGAGTCCTTCGTCCACTCCCGCGTCGACCGACGGGCCCGCCTGAGGAGTCTCAACTCCGAGCACGGCTCACCTCCGGGCCGGGCGTGAGCCGGGCGAGCGTGTCGAGCGCCCGCTCGACCACGCCGCTGCGGGGGCGTCCGCGCCGGGCGGAGTCGACGGCGAAGCGCAGGGCCTTCGGCAGTTGCGTCCAGGCGTCGGCCAGGTCCGGGTCGGGCCGGGTGCCCAGGCGGTGGAGCTGGTGCCGGGACGCCGCCCACAGGTCGTCCACGTGCCGCTCCAGCAGGTCGCCGTCGGCGGTGAGGCGCTCCCGCAGGTACCCGAAGACCTCCCGCGGGTCGCGCAGCCAGGTGCCCGGCCACTCCCTCGGGGGGCCGACGGGCGGAGCGGTGCTCCGGCGCAGCCACCGGTACGCGTCCGCCGGGCCGGTGTCCACCGGTTCCCCCAGGGCGTGCGCGTCCCGGTTGCGTACGGCCGCCTCGAGGCGCCCGACCGGTGTCAGCGCCCGGCGCAGCGAGTCGTCGTCGAGCACTCCCGCGTAGGGCAGTTGCTCACCGCCGGGCATCAGGGCGTGGAAGGGGTCGGCCACCAGCCACCCCTCCGCGTCGTGGGCGCGCAGCAGGAACCAGTGGGGGACCACCCGCACCCCGTGGTGCGGCGACCAGGGCAGATGGAAGGCGTTGCCCGACACGATCACCTGACCCTCCCCGGCCAGCACGCCGGCGAGCGCCTCCCGGGCCGACGGCCAGTCCGGACGGTGGTCGTGGACCAGGGCCCCGCCGTCGATGCGGTCGTGATGGGAGAAGGCGAGCGCGCCGTCCGGGGCGTCGGTGCGCACCCACAGGTGCACCGCCGATGCCATACGGCCGGCCGCGGCGCCTCCCAGATACTCCACCAGCGCGGTGGAGTAGCAGGACAGGGCAGGTGTCATGGTGTCGCCTCCCAGGCGCAGGCCACGGGTACGTCGATGAGTTCTCGCACCTTGTGCCAGCGCAGACCGCGCCAGTCACCGTGGTCGAGATGCGGAGGCACGTCGATGCTCCAGGGGCGTCCCCCGATGCCGGTGCCGTCGGTCTTCACACAGGCCTCCTGGACCGTCCAGATCTCCGTGAAGACGGTGTGCCGCAGGGGCGCCGGCATGCGGTCGAGACGGTCCGCGTACGGAGCGGCGCACCGTCGGACCAACGAGCGGCCGACGTGCCGCGGCGGCACCTGGACGTCCACCCCGACGAGACGGCCCGGCGCGACGGCCACGACGGTGTGCGCCCCGTCGTGGGAGATGCTGACACCGGGCCGGGACCGGCCGGTCAGGACCGGCTTGCCGTTGTGGCCGGCCACGACCGGCGCGCCGGCGCTGTCCGGGGCCACCTCCGCGAGCAGGCTCCGCAGGAGCGCCCGTCCGTCCAGCAGTTGCCGGGCACGCCAGTCCGGACGGCCGCGTGCCGCGTGCCGGTCGGCGGGGGTGAGGCGGCCGGCGGACGCCTCACCGGTGGCCACCCACACTCCGGGGCCGATCTCCAGGACTCTCACGGCAGGTCCTCCGGCCCGTTCTCGGCGGCCGTCTCGGCCACGATGTCGAGGACGACCTCGGTCGTGCCGCCGCCGATGCCGAACAGGGCTCCCTGGGCCCGCAGTTGCTGCGGTCCTCCGGTGCGGAAGCCGTGCGCGCCCTGGAGGTGGGCGCACACGTCGAGGACGTGCTCGACCGTCTCGGCGGCACTGGCCTTGAGCAGCGCGGCGGCCGAGGTGTCGCGCCGGACGGCGACCGCCTCGGTGAGGCCGTCGGTCAGGGCACGGTGCTGACGGGACCGCAGGAGGGCCTCCGCCCAGCGCCGCCGGATGTCCTCACGCTGCCACAGGACGCCGTCGCCGCGGCGCCGCTGCCTCAGGTGGCGGATGGTGTCGCGCAGCACCCGTTCGCACAGCGCGACGGCCCACAGGGCTCCGGCCAGGCGCTCGGTGGCGATGTGCGCCGCGAAGCCGCTCATCCCCCGGCCGGTACCGCCCACGACGTGGTCGCGGGAAAGCCGGACGCCGTCGAACGTGAGGTGCCCGGTCCCGGAGCCGTCGAAGAGCCGCGTCCCGGCCGGTTCGGCGCGCACGCCGGGGGCGTCAGCCGGTACGAGCACCCAGGTGAAGTTGGTGAAGTGGGGGCCCGGCCGGTGGCGGGCGAGGACGAGGGCGGCCCCGCAGGTCGTCGCGTTGGTGATCCAGCGCTTGGTGCCGTCGAGCCGGACCAGGTCCCCCTCGAAGGTGACGCGCGTGTCCAGTGCCGCCAGGTCGCAGCCGGAGGTCTCGTCGGTGGCGGCGAGGGCCACGACGGTCCGGCCGCCGAGACTGTCCGCCAGGGTGCGGGCGGCCGGGCCGGTCCCTCCGGCGAGCAGGGGCAGGCAGGTGGCCACGGGGACGGTCACGGCCAGCGTCGTCCCGACGCCGAAGCGCCGGTCGACGTCGGTCAGCAGGGTGCTCACGGCGGCCGCGTCGACACCCCGGCGTGGGTCGTTGCCGCGGTAGACCCGGGCCAGCCGGTTCTCCGCGCCGAGAACGCGCCACACGTCGGCGCCGCTCGCCTCGGCGGGCAGGGTGCCGAGCCGGGAGCCGGCCGCGGTGGCGGGCTCCCGCAGTGCGGAGACGTTCATGCCGCCGCCCTGTCCTCTCCCTCGGCGGCGCCCGCCCGCCGCACCGCGGCCCACAGGCTGCCGGCGGTGGCGAAGGTGGTGTCGTTGAGGTCCTCGTCCGGGAGGGAGACACCGAGGCCGTCCTCGATGACGAAGAGCAGGTCGATGGCCTTCATGGAGTTCATCCCGAGGTCGTGCAGGCGGCTGTCCTCGGTGAGGGGCCGGTCCCCGAGGTTGGGCAGGAAGGGCGTCAGCAGGTCGATGAAGGGCTGGTTCACGGCTTCTCCGTCGCTTGGATGGGGGAGTGGATCGGCGGGGTCAGTTTTGGTGGGGCCGCGGGGCGAAGACCTCGCGGTCGGCGGTGAGGAGGGACGCCAGTTCGGGCAGCAGGGCGCCGGGGGCGGGCCTGCCCCGTTCGGCGCGCCGCTGGGCGATGAAGGCGGTCGAGGCGAGCCGGTCCCAGCGGCGCAGGTGGTCCTCCGTGTCCCCGCGCTCGCCGAGGTGCTCCCGGTAGGCGGCGTGCAGGCGCCGGGCACGCGTCATCAGCCAGGTCTCCGCGGTCAGCCGGCGCAGGGCGGCGAGCCGGTCGGGGTGCGCGGCATAGGCCTCGACGTACGCCGCCGGATCGTCCATGTCCAGCTCCGGCCGGGGCGCGCGGTGATCGGGCACGGGTGCCAGGGCGCAGGCGAAGGAGGCGGTGGGCAGGCGCTGCCAGGGAAACGTCCACCGGCCGGGGCGGGCCGGGCCCCACGCCGTCTCGTTGTCGTAGAAGTCCTCGACGACGGCTCCATCCGGGTGCGCTCCGACCAGGAAACCGTGCTCCATGTGCGCCCGCCCCGCGTAGGGCAGCCAGGGCATGCCGTAGGAGTCGGCGACGGCGTAGACGACGGACGCCCGGTCGGTCATGGCGCGCAGCCCATCGGCGGGTACGAGGCGCCCCATGGCCTCCGGACGCAGCCCGACGAGAGCCGCTCCGTCGCGCAGGTGGTCCTCCGGCGACGGATCCACCGTGGGCAGGCCGTCGGGACCGGGCCGTGGCCGGAAGCGCAGGCGCGCCCCCAGCGCGAGGTGACGTCCGGGCCCGTACCGGCGGTCCGCGAGGACCGCCAGGTTGACCTGCACGCAGTCCAGGATCCCGGTCCGCACGGACGGGGTCGCGGTGGCCGTCACGGGTGCGTCCCCACCCGGGTCAGTCCGGCCACCGCCCGGGCGAGCGCCTCGTCGGGCGGGGACTGGTCCTCGAGCCCGCCGGCGAGGAAGTGCTCGTAGGCTCCGAGGTCCAGGTAACCGTGGCCGCTGACGCACACCAGCACTCCGCCGGAGGCGTCGGGGGAGGCGGCGATGCGCGCGGCGGCCGCCAGGGCATGGCCGGACTCGGGCGCAGGCAGGACGCTCTCGTGGCGGGCGAGCAGCCGGCCCGCGTCCAGGGCGTCCGCCTGGCTGACCGCCATCGCGTCGATGTCCCCGCTGTGGCGCATCGCGGAGATGAGCTTCGCCGCGCCGTGGAAGCGCAGCCCCGCCGTGTGCGCGTCCGGGATCCGGTAGTCGCTGCCGATGGTGTACATCGCCTCCATCGGGCCGCTGCCGGTGGCGTCGGTCTTGTCGTAGGCGTAGACGCCGCGCGTCAGCTTCGGCGTGCTGCTGGATTCGGCGGCGACCAGGCGGGGCCCGTCCGTGCCGGCCGCGCGGCCGGCGGCGTGGAAGGGCAGCGCGATGCCGCCGAAGTTGGAACCGGCACCCACACAGCCGACGACGGCGCCGATCTCCGCGTCCAGCTCGGCGAGTTGCTCCTCCGCCTCCAGGCCGATCACGGACTGGTGCAGGATGCTGTACGTCTCTCCGCTGCCGATGCAGAAGGCCACCTGGTCGTGGTCGGCGGCGTACTCGACGGCCTCCCCGATGGCGAGCGAGAGGCTGTTGCCGGCGGCCGGGTCCTCCTTGGCGGAGACCTTGGTCAGGCCGCTGGGACTGGCGTGCACCTCGGCGCCCAGCATGCGCATCAGCACACCGCGGTACGGCTTGCGCCGAAGACTGGACTCGACCATGAAGACCCGGCAGCGCAGCCCGAACAGGGCGCACGCCGCCGCCATGGCCGTGCCCCACTGGCCCGCGCCCGTCCCCGTGACCAGCTCCTTCACGCCGGCCTTCCGGTAGTAGTGGGCCTGCGCGAGCGCCGTGTTGAGCTTGTGGCTGCCCGAGATGTTGACGCCCTCGTTCTTGACGTAGACCGGGAAGCGGGCGCCGACGGCCTCCTCGAACCCGCGGGCACGCCACAGCGGGGTCGGGCGGTACTGCCGGTAGCGTTCGGCGACCGGGCCGGGGATGTCCCAGTACTCGCGTGCGGAGACGCTGTGCCGGATCAGCTCGGTCGGGATGTTGATCTTTATCTCGCCGGACCCGTCACCGGAGCGGGGCGGGGTGCGGTCCGGCGGCAGCGGCTCGGACAGGTGGGGCAGGACGCTGCGCCAGCGGGTCGGGATCCGGTTCGTCACCGCCGTACCTCCGCCGCCGTCACGACGTCGATCAGGTCCCGGACGGTGCGGAAGCTGCGCCCCACGAAGAGGTCGTCGGGGAGGGTGACGTCGAGTTCGTCCTCGATCCGCACGAGCATGCCGACGAAGCCGAGCGAGTTCACGTTGAGCAGGTCACCGACGAGCGGTTCGTCGTCGGTGACGCGGTCGGGCGGCAGGGACAGGCGTGACTCGGCGATGACCACCTTCTTGACGACGGTGGCGACGGCGTCCCGGTCGAGGGACAGTTCCTGGGGCATGGCGTGCCTTTCGGGGGAGGGGGAGGCCGGGCGTCAGCCGCGCAGTGCGCCGGCGCCGTCGGTGACGTAGCTGTGGGTGACCAGCGCGCCGAGCGTCACGGGACCGCGCACGTGCAGCCGGCCGGTGGCGATGGCGATCTCGGTGCCCAGGCCGAGGGTGGGCCCGTCGTGCAGCCGCAGCGAGCCGTTGACCACGACCATCGCGGCGTCGGCACGGCGGCGGTAGGCGTCGACGACGTGCTGGTCCCGGGCGATGACGCCCTCGGTGTGCCCGGAGCCGTGACGGCGGACGTGGTCCAGTGCGGCACCGACGTCGTCGACCGGCACGACGGCGACGACCGGGTCGAGGAACTCCCGGCCCAGGTCGTGCGCGGCGAGGGGCTCGGTCTTGAGCGCGGAGGGGACGAGGGCGTCCAGTTCGGGGGCCGTGTGGAGGGTCAGTGCCGTCTCACGGCCCGCCAGCCCGCGCGCCAGGGCCTCGAGGTAGTCCCGGGCGACGGCACGGTCGACCAGCAGGGTCTCCACGGAGGTGCAGCCGGCCGGCTCGGGCAGCTTGCTGTCCAGCGTGGCCCGTACGGCGAGGTCGAGGTCGGCGCTGCGGTGGACATAGAGGTGGTTGACGCCGCCGCCGCTCGCGATCAGCGGGATGGCACTGGTGCGGCAGTGGTCCACGAGCGCGGGACTGCCGCGGGGGATGAGCACGTCCACCTGGTCGGGCCGCTTCAGCAGGGCCCGCAGCAGCCGGCGCTGCGGGTCGTCCAGCACGCTGACGAGGCCGGTGGGCAGTCCCGCCCGGCGCAGCGCGGCGTGCACGGCGCGCTCCAGGGCGGCGTTGGTGGCCGCCGTCTCCTTGCCGCCGCGCAGCAGTACGGCGTTCCCGACGGCGACCGGGAGCAGGGCGCCGTCCACGGTGACGGTGGGCCGCGCCTCGTAGACCATCAGGACGACACCGAGGGGCCTGGGCACGCGGTGGACGTGCCGTGCCGCGCCGGAGACGGGCACCTCCGTCTCGCGCACCTCCCGCAGTTCACGCCGGGTCATCCCGGTGAGCGCGACCATCCGCTCCCGGTGGGCGTCGGTCAGGCGCAGCCGCTCCACCAGCGTGGGCGGCATGCCCAGCCGCTGGGCCGCGGCGACGTCCGCCGCGTTGGCACGGGCGATCTTTGGCCAGTGGGACGTGAGTTCCTCGCCGAGGGCACGGCAGTAGTGGTCGTAGGCGGGGTCGCCCACGGGCGGGGCCGCGTCGAACGCGGTGCGGGCCCGGGCCAGCAGACCGTCAGGCATGTTGCTCCTCCGTGCTCGCGAGGAAGGCCCCGAGGTGGTCCAGGAGGAGGGGCAGCCGCTCGCCGTCGAAGGCGGTGAAGTGATCGCCGGGCAGCGGCCGTACGGTCAGGTTCGCGGCCACCTGACGCCAGACCGCCAGGTGCTCGTCGTTGTCCTCGTCGGCGCACGGCATCAGCAGCGTGGGGCAGTCGTGGCGTTGCTCGGCCCGGTAGGAGACGACGGCGTCGAGGTGCGCGTCGGCGGTCAGGGCGACCCGGTCGGCCGGGACGCCGCTGTCGTCGGCGGCGAGGGAGGCGCGGACCCGCTCGCGCCAGTGCCTGGCCGCCGCCGGGTCGCGGTCGATGCGGGCGGCGGGGCTGTCGACCATCACGACCCGCGGTCGCCGGCCCTCCTCGGCCAGCCGGGCCGCCAGCTCCCAGGCGACGACACCCCCGAGGGACCAGCCGAACAACAGCCGTGGTGGCTCCGGGAGTTCCGCGAGCAGCGACCAGTAGCGGTCCGTCATGGCGCCGACGCTGCGGTCCGGCTCTTCCCCCGGCGCCAGCCCGTAGCCGCGCAGGGCGAACACCGGGCCGGAGCGGCGCAGGGCGAACCCCACGCCGGTGTAGGCCCCGACACCACCGCCGGCGGCGTGGACGAGGACGCTGCACCCCCCGGGCCGGGGCCGGCCCATCGGGATGAGCACCGGCTGGGCGACGTCCGCGCGGCTCATGGTGTGCGTCCGCGACGCGGGCAACCGATCATCAATGATCTTTCCTTCCGGACTCAATGGCATCGACGACAAGCGAATTCCGCACCACCCGCCTTTCAAACGAATTCGGCTCGCACCCCATAAAGGTCTCTTATCTTCCTCGCGTGCGCACTTTATGAAAGCAGGTCAGTGACTGAATTCGGAATCCTTATCGGTGTCATGCGAGGTATTTATGGCTTCGGGAAGAATCTCGAATCAACGAATCCCAGCCGGGTAATCGGCGCTCGACGCCACGACCGCCGACAAGGGCCGGCCTGCCGTCGTCCAGCTATTCCGCCGAATCCAGAGGGACCCCGCATGACACTGATGCTCGACCAACCGGTCGGTGCTACCCGCTTCCGGGCCTTCGGTCCGCGGCAGATCGACGACATCGTCCGGCGCTACGGCCTCTCCCAGGAACTCCGGGACGGCATCGAGCTGCTGGCACACGTCCTGCCGTTCCGCGTCAACGAGTACGTGCTCGACGAGCTGATCGACTGGAAGGACCCGGTGCGGGACCCGATCTTCCGCCTGGTCTTCCCCCAGCGCGGCATGCTCCCCGAACACGACGAGCGCGCCCTGGAGACGCTCCTGCGCTCCGGGGCGACGAAGCGGGAGACGGCCGCCGAGGTCGGACGGATACGCGCCGGCCTCAACCCCCACCCCTCGGGGCAGCGCGAGTACAACGTGCCGGTGCACGAGGGCGAACGGCTGGCCGGACTCCAGCACAAGTACCGCGAGACGGTGCTGTACTTCCCCACGCAGGGGCAGTCCTGCCACTCCTTCTGCACCTACTGCTTCCGGTGGGCGCAGTTCGTGGGCGACCCCTCCCTGCGCTTCGCCGCCCCCGGCCCGGACCGGCTCGTCCGCTACCTGCACGACCACCCCGAGGTCAGCGACGTCCTGGTGACCGGGGGCGACCCGATGGTGATGAGCACCGACCGCCTCACCGGGCACCTGGAACCGCTGCTCGGCGTGGAGAGCGTGAACACCGTCCGCATCGGCACCAAGTCCCTGGCCTACTGGCCGCAGCGCTTCGTGAGCGACACGGACGCCGACCCGTTGCTGCGGCTCTTCGAACGGATCGCGGCAGCGGGCAAGCAGGTCGCCGTCATGGCCCACTTCACCCACCCCCGCGAGCTGCGCACCGCCCGCGTGACCGAGGCCGTCCGGCGCATCCGGGCCACGGGAGCCGTGGTCTACTGCCAGGCCCCGCTGGTCGCGCACATCAACGACGACGCCGAGACCTGGGCCTCCATGTGGAGGTCCGAACTGGCACTCGGCGCGGTCCCGTACTACATGTTCGTCGAACGCGACACCGGCCCCTACGACTACTTCAAGGTGCCGCTGGCCCGCGCGATGGAGATCTTCCACACCGCCTACCGCACCCTGCCGGGACTCGCCCGCACCGTGCGCGGGCCGGTGATGTCCACCACGCCCGGCAAGGTCGTGGTGGACGGCGTCGAGACCCTCGGCGGCGACCGGTACTTCCAGCTGCGGCTGGCCCAGGCCCGCAACCCCGCCCTGGTCGGACGCCCGTTCCGGGCCCACTACGACCCCGGCGCCACCTGGCTCGACGACCTGGAGATCGCCGCGGACACACCGCGGGACATCCGGGAGGCGCTGCGGCCGTGAACACCACCATGTCTCCCAACCTCGCCCTCAACGAAGAGGTCGCCCGGCTCCGGGCCCAGGGCCGCTCCGTCGTCCACCTCGGCTTCGGCGAGTCCCGGCTGCCCGCCTTCGGCCCCCTCGTCGAGCAGTTGTGCGCCGGCGCCCACCGCAACGCCTACGGACCCGTGGCCGGAGCGCCCGACGCCCTCGCCTCGCTCGCCGGCTACTTCGAGCGCCGCGGCCTGCCCACCGGCCCGCAGGACGTCCTGCTCGGCCCCGGAAGCAAGCCCCTGCTCATGGCACTGAACCTGGTCCTGCCCGGGGACGTGCTCCTGCCGCGCCCCAGCTGGAACTCCTACGAGCCGCAGGCCCGCATGGCGGGCAAACGGGTGTACGGCGTCCCCATCCCCGCCGAGTGCGGCGGCATCCCCGACCCGGACGCCCTGCCGGAGACCATCGAACGCGCCCGCCGGACGGGCGGCGACCCGCGCATCGTCGTGCTCACCCTCCCCGACAACCCGACCGGCACGCTCGCCACCGCCGGACTGATCGAGCGGGTGTGCCGGATCGCCGAGGCGGAGGACCTGTTCGTCGTGTCGGACGAGATCTACCGCGACGTCATGCACCGGCCCGACGCCCCCTTCCTCAGCCCCGCCGAAGTGGTCCCCGACCGCACGATGGTGACCACCGGGCTGTCCAAGTCCCTGGCCCTGGGCGGCTGGCGGGTCGGCGGACTGCGGGTGCCCCCCGGCAGGCGGGGGCGGGAACTGCGCGACCGGCTCGTCGCCATGGCCAGCGACATGTGGTCCACGCTGTCGGGCCCCATGCAGCAGGTCGCCGCCTACGCCTTCGGCGACCCGCCCGAGATCCGGCAGCGGCTGGCGGCGAGCGCACGCCTGCACGGCTCCGTGGCCCGCGCCGTGCACGCCGCGGCGGTCACCGCAGGTGCGACCTGCCGGCCGCCCACCGGGGCGTTCTACGTCTACCCCGACTTCGAACCGAGGCGCGAGGCGCTGGCGGAGCGGGGCGTCGACGGATCCGCGGCCCTGGCCCGCCACCTGCTGGACGAGCACGGCCTGGCCGTCCTGGCGGGACACCACCTCGGCGACGACCCCGGCGCACTGCGCTTCAAGGCCGCCACCAGCATGCTCTACGGCGACACCGACGAGGAGCAGGAAGCCGCCCTCGCGGCGCCCGACCCGCTCGCCCTGCCGCACGTCGCCGACGCCCTGATCCGCGTCTCAGAAGGCCTCGCCAAACTCGGCGCCTGACCACACCCGGGAGACATCATGGAGACACCCGACGTCCGCGCGGTCGTCACCGGCATCACCGCCGAGGTCCTCGGCGTCGGCCAGGCCGACCTGCACACCACCGGCGCGCTGACCGACCTGCCCACCTTCAGCTCCTTCCGCATCGTGGAGATCGTCGAGCGGGTGGAGGAAGAACTCGACACCGAGGTCGAGGCGAGCGAACTCACCCCGGACAACCTGAGCCGCCTGGACACGCTCATCGCCCTCTTCGAGCGGACACTGCGCGCGAGCGGGGTGCCCGGATGACCGTCACCGACCTGCCCCGCACGGCGTGGCGGCCAGCCGATCTCGAACGAGCGGTGTCCGAGGTCGAGGCGGAGGCCGCCCGGCACGCCGAGGCCTGCGACCGCGAGGCGCGCTTCCCCGTCGAGGCGCTGGAGGCCATGCGCCGCACCGGTCTCCTCGGGCTCCTGGTGCCCGCGGAGGACGGCGGGCCCGGCGGCGGCATGGACGAACTGCTGGCCGTCAGCAGCCGGCTGTCCCGTACCTGCATGTCGGTCGGCATGATCTTCACGATGCACTGCCAGCAGGTCGCCGCCGTCGTCCGGGACGGTGGCAGCCTGCGGGAGCGGCTGCTGCCCCGTATCGTCCGCGGCGAGCTCTACCTGGCCTCGGTGACCACCGAGGCCGCCACCGGCGGGCATCTGCTGTCCTCCGGGTCGACGCTGACGGCCGACGGCGACTCCGTCCACGTCGACCGCTTCGCCCCCGTGGTGACCGGAGGCAGCCACGCCGACGGGTTCCTCATCACCGCCCTGGCCCCCGACGCCACGTCCCCGTCCCAGCTGTCGCTGGTCTACGCCGAGCGCGACCAGCTCACCGTCACCGTACGGGGCGACTGGAACCCGATGGGCATGCGCGCGACCCACAGCGCGCCCCTGCACCTGACCGGTGAGATCCCCCGGGACCAGGTCGTCGGTGAGCACGGGGCGTTCCGGGACATCGCGGTGCGCACCTTCGCGCCACTGGCCCACCTGGGCTGGGCGGCGTGCTGGCAGGGCGCCGCCGACGGCGCGCTCCAACGCGTCGTGACCCTGCTGCGCGCCGAGCGCCATCGCCGCGACCTGGACTCGCCCCTGCTGCTCGCCCGCCTCTCGCGGGTCCGTCAGCGGCTGGACACCGTCCACGCGCTGACCACGCACGCCGCCTCGGTCCTCGCCTCCGCGGAGGACACCACCAGCACACCGGTGCAACTCCTCGTCAACGCGGTGAAACTGACCGCGTCCGAGCTGTGCCCGGCGGCGGCCGACGAGCTGACGGACCTGATGGGCATGCGCCACGGGTACCTGCGCGACTCGCCGACCGGCCTCGAGCGGACACTGCGCGACCTTCGGTCCGCCCCGCTGAACTACAGCAACGACCGCCTGCACGCGGCGGACGGAGTGCTGACCCTCATGGACCGGGAGGTCCGCCATGTCTGACTCGCTGTTCGACCTGTTCTCCGGGAGCGCACGCCGGCACCCGGACCGGCCCGCCCTGTGCGTGGCCGGCGCCATCCTCACCTACCGGCAGCTGTCCCGGACCGCCGAGCGCCTCGCGGCCCACCTGGGCCCCGTCCCGCCGGGAGCGAGGATCGGGCTGCTGGCCTCCCGCTCGCCCCTGGCGTACGCCGGATACCTGGCCGTCCTGCGCGCCGGGGCGACGGTCGTCCCGCTCAACCCGGTCTTCCCCGCCCAGCGCAACGCGGCGATCGCCGCCCGGGCCGGCCTGTGGAGCACGCTCACCGACACCGCGCTCCAGGACCTGATGCGCGAGAGCGGAGTACCGCTCGCCCTGGCGACGGCGGACGGTACGCCGTCGGGGCACCTCGCACCGACGCCGACGACCAGTGGGAACACCGCCGGCACGGGCGGCCCTGCGGCGTCGCCGCCCGCCGGCGAGGAGGCCCCCGCCTACATCCTCTTCACGTCCGGCTCGACCGGTGTCCCCAAGGGCCTGCCCATCGCGCACCGCAACGTCCTGCCGTACGTCGCCCACCAGGTGGAGCGCTACGAGGTCGGGCCGGGCGACCGGCTGAGCCAGACCTTCGACCTCACCTTCGACCCGTCCGTGTTCGACATGTTCGTCACCTGGGCCGGTGGCGCCACCCTGGTCGTGCCCCAGCGGGAGGACCTCGCCGACCCCGCCGGCTTCGCCCTGGCCCACCGGCTCACGCACTGGTTCTCCGTTCCGTCGGTGGTCTCCCTGGCCGCACGCATGCGCAGGCTGCCCGCCGGATGCCTCCCCGACCTGCGGTGGGGTCTGTTCGCCGGGGAGCAGCTGACGCTCAAGCAGGCGGCCGCCTGGCACCGGGCCGCGCCGCACGCCGTCATCGAGAACCTGTACGGCCCCACCGAACTGACCGTCACCTGCACCGCCCACCGGCTGCCGGCCGACCCCGCCGACTGGCCGACCACCCGCAACGCCTCCGTCCCCATCGGCCACTGCCTGCCGCACCTGGAGCACGTCGTGCTGGACGGCTCGGGCAACCCGGCGGCCGAGGGCGAGCTGTGCGTACGCGGCGTCCAGCGCTTCGCGGGCTACCTGGACCGCGGGAACAACGCCGGCCGCTTCCTCGACTGGGAGCCCGGTGGCAGCGCCCGCGTCCACGACACGCACGACGCCCCGGCGCGGAGGCTCTGGTACCGCACCGGCGACCGGGTCGTGGAGGAGGACGGGGTGCTGACCCACCTCGGCCGTCTGGACGCCCAGGTCCAGGTCCACGGCTACCGCGTGGAGCTGGGCGAGGTCGAGGCGGCCCTCGGCAGTCATCCCGGGGTGGAGGACGCCGCCGTCCTCTTCGACGGCACCGACCTCAGGGCCCTGTACACGGGGGCCCCGGTGCCGGTGCCCGAACTGGCCGGATGGGTGGCGGGCCGGCTGCCGGCCTACATGGTCCCCGGCCGGTTCCTGCGGGTGGAGCGCTTCCCGCTCAACGACAACGGCAAGCTCGACCGCAAGAAGCTGGAGACGCTGGCATGCTGAGGAACGACCACGACGCACTCTGGCACAACTCCCTCACACCGCGGACCGTCCGGGACGGCGGCTTCGACGCCACCGCCGTCGTGCACGGCAAGGGCTGCCGCCTCCAGGACGCCACCGGCACCTGGTACCTCGACGCCCGGGCGGCGATGTGGAACACGACCCTCGGCTACAGCTGCGAACGGATCGTGGACGCCGTCACCGAGCAGCTCCGCCGGCTGCCGGTGGCCCAGGTCATCCGCTACGAGGAGCCCGCCGACATCTCCCTGCGCTACGCCCGCCGGGTGGTCGCCACCCTGCCAGACCCCCTCAACCACGTCCGCTTCGGCAGCACAGGTTCCCAGATGACCAGCGCCGCGGTGCTGCTGTCCCGCTTCGTGCGCAAGGTCCGCGGCGAGACGCAGCGGGTCAAGGTCCTCGCCTTCACCAACGGCTACCACGGCACCGGGGGCCTGGCCGGGGCGCTGACCGGCGAGCGGCAGATGCACGCGCTGCAGGCTCCGCTCGCCCCCGAGGTGCACCACATCAGGCCCTGGGACCTCCAGGCCCTCGAACGGGCCGTGGAGCGGCGCGGACCGGAGAACATCACCGCCATGATCCTGGAGCCGATCATGGGAACCGACGTCCTGCCCGCCCCCGAGGGGGCCCTCGCCCGGGTCCGTGAACTGTGCGACCGGCACGGCATTCATCTCATCGCCGACGAGGTCACCACGGGATTCGGCCGCACGGGCGCGATGTCGGTCATGGCTTCCCAGGGGGTCCTGCCCGACATGCTGGTGCTGGGCAAGGGCATCACCTCCGGCTACTTCCCGCTGGCCGCGCTCGTCTGCTCGGACGCCCTCCTCGACGAGGCACTCTCCCGCCCCGAGTACGTCTTCCCGCACGGCTGCACCGCCGACGGCCACCCCGCCGCCATGGCCGCCGGACTGGCCGTACTCGAGGAACTGGCCGACGGCACGCTGCTGGAGCGGGTGCGGACGACCGGGGCCGCGATCCGCCGGCGACTGCGCGCCGCCGCCGAGGAAATCCCGCTGATCCACGACGTGCGCGGGGAAGGCCTGATGATCGGCGTCGAACTGCGCCGCGCCGAGAACCGGCTCGGCGCGAGCGAGATGACGGAGGTACGGAACGCCTGCAAGGCCGCCGGCCTGCTGCTGACCAGCACCAACAACACCCTGGTCCTGATGCCCCCGCTCGTGCTGGCCGAGGAGGAGGCCGGCGAACTGGTGGAGCGGCTGACGACCGCCCTGCGCACGGTCTCCGGGCACGGCTCGTGACCGGGCGCCCCGCCGTCGCGGTCGTCGACGGCTTCGGCTCGGCGGCCCGGCTGGCCAAGGCCTTCGACGCGGCCGGGCACGACTGCGTGCGGGTGCAGAGCACCGTCGACATACCCGGCCACTACCGCAGCGAACTGGACCTCGGCCTGTACGTCGACAACCTCGTCCACACCGGCGACGTCGAGGCCACCGCCGCGCTGCTGGCCGCCTACCGGCCGGTCGCGGTGATCGCCGGAGCCGAACAGGGCGTCGAACTCGCCGACGCCCTGTGCGAGTCGGCCGGACTGCCGGGCAACGGCACCGCGCTCAGCCACGCCCGGCGCGCCAAGGACGTCCAGACCCGGACCGTCGCGGCGGCCGGCCTGCCCACGGCACGGCAGCTGACCGTCACCGACGCCGACCGGCTCGCGGAGTGGCACGCGCGGCTCGGAGGGCGGGTCGTGGTCAAACCGACCCGCAGCGCCCGCAACGACGGGGTGAGCGTCTGCGACAGCCCGGGCGAGTCCGTCGCCGCCTACGAACGGGTGCGCCGCGCCGTCAACGACTTCGGCCTGCGCAACGAAGCGGTGGTGGCGCAGGAGTACCTGACCGGCACGGAGTTCGTGGTGAACACCGTCAGCCGGGACGGGCGCCACCGCGTCACCGACACATGGCGCTACCACAAGATCGACGTCAACGGGGTCCGGGACCGCATCAACGGCATCGTCTCGCTGCCGCCGCCGGACCCGCGCTGGAGCCGGCTGCGGGACTACGCCTTCGCGGTGCTCGACGCCCTCGGCATCGCCCACGGACCCGCCCACCTCGAGATCATCCTGACCTCCGACGGCCCCCGCCTGGTGGAGGTCGGGGCCCGGCTCTGCGGCTCGGACGTGGCCCGCTACGCCGTCCTCGTCACCGGCGAGTCGCAGATCGACCGCACGGTACAGGCGTACACGGACCCGGCGGCCTTCCTCGCCGACGTCGACGCCCCCTACCGCAGGGACGCGCACGCCGCGATGGCGTTCCTCGCCTCACCGGTGGAGGGCCGCCTGACCTCGTACCCGCTGCTCGGCCAGGTGGAACGCCTCGACAGCTACCAGGGCATGACGCCGCGGGTCACGCCGGGGCAGTGGCTGCGCCGCACGGTCGACGACAGCACCGAGCCACTCACCGTCGGCCTGGCGCACGCCGAGGCCGCGACGGTCGAGAAGGACTTCCAGACCGTCTGCTACCTCGACGGGTACGGCTTCTACGAAGTGGAGACACCCGAGCATGGGTAACCGACGCACCATCGCCCTCGTCGATCCGTACGGCGCCGTCAACAAGGTGGGCCAGGCGTTCCGCGAGGCCGGACTCGACTGCGTCCGGGTCCAGTCCACACCGCGGGTCCCGCCCTCCTACGGACCGGCGGACCTCACCGGCTACCGGGAGAACCTCGTCCACGACGGGACCTTCGAGCACATGGTCAAGCGACTGGCGGAGTTCGGTCCGGAGGCCGTCGTCGTGGGCAGCGAGCTGGGCGTGGAGTTCACCGACCGGCTCAACGAGGCCCTCGGCCTGCCCGGCAACGGCACCGCACTGAGCGAGGCGCGCCGCGACAAGTACGTCCAGATCGAGGCGCTCCGGTCGGCCGGAGTACCCGCCACCCGGCAGGAGCGCATCGACTCGCCCGGCCGGCTGGAGGAGTGGCACCGCTCCCTGGGCGGCCGGATCGTCGTGAAGCCGGTGCGCAGCGCCCGCAACGACGGGGTGTCGTTCTGCGACACCCCCGAGGAGTCCGTCGCCGCCTACCACCGGATCATGTCCCGGGACAGCGTCTTCGACGTCCCCAACGAGGGCGTGGTCGCCCAGGAGTACCTGCGGGGCGTGGAGTTCGTGGTGAACACCGTGAGCTGTCGGGGTCGGCACCGCGTCACGGACGTCTGGCGCTACCAGAAGATCACGGTCAACGGGATGCGCGACCGGATCAACGGCATGACCTCGGTGCCGCGCGACGACGCGGACTGGCACGCCGTCACCGAGTACTCCTACCGGGTCCTCGACGCCCTCGGCATCCTCTGGGGACCGGTGCACCTGGAGGTCATGCTCACCGGTGCGGGACCGCGCCTGGTCGAGGCGGGCGCCCGGCTGTGCGGGGCGGACGTCGCCCGGTACGCCGTCCTGCTGACCGGCGAGTCCCAGATCGACCGGACCGTGCAGGCGTACGCCGCCCCGGACCGGTTCCTCGACGAGACCGAGGCCCCGTACGCCCAGGACAACCACGGCGCGATGGCCTTCTTCGCCTCGCCGTACGAGGGCGTCCTGCGCGGCTATCCACACATCGGCCTGATCGAGGAACTGGAGAGCTGCCGGGGCGTCACCCAGCGCTTCAAGCCCGGCGAGCGCCTGGTGCGCACGATCGACGACGAGAGCGAACCGGTCACGGTGGGCCTGATCCACCCGGACCGCTCCGTCCTGCTCCAGGACTTCGCCACCGTGTGCTATTTGGACGGCTTCGGCTTCTACGACATGGAACCGGGGCACTGAGACAGTCCCGCCGCCGTCCCCGGACCGTCCGCCCGGGGACGGCGGCAGCCGGCACCGACCGGTACCGGCGTCAAGACCGACACCTAGGGAGCATCGTGGCCGAAGGCTGGCGCAGGGACTTCAACTTCGTCTGGGCCGGCGAGACCGCCTCGCTGGTCGGAACCCAGGTGTACCAGCTGGCCATGCCGCTGACCGCGGTTCTCACCCTCGACGCCAACCCCGCACAGCTGGGGCTGCTGGGCGCGCTGACGTTCGCCCCGTACGTCATTCTCGGCCTGCCCGCGGGCCTCCTGGTCGACCGGTGGCAGCGGCGGGGCGTGCTGATCCTCTCCAGCCTGGGGCAGGCGCTGTCGATCGGCGCCATCCCGCTGCTGGCGGCGCTGGACCTGCTGACCTTCGGCCGGCTGCTGGCGCTGGCCTGCGCGGCCGGAACGGCGCGGGTGTTCTTCACCATCGCCTACCGCTCCTACCTGCCGGCCATCGTGCCGCCGGAACATCTGACCGGCGCCAACTCCCGCCTCACGGCGAGCGAGTCGGTGGCGGAGATCGGCGGCCCGGGGCTGGGCGGGGCACTGGTGCAGCTCGTGGGGGCGCCGTTCGCTCTGCTCGTCGACGCGGTCTCCTACCTCGCCTCCGCGCTGGGCGTCTCCGCGGTGCGCAAGCGCGAGAAGCCCGTCCGGGTCGACCCCGCGCCATTGCGGTCCCAGGTCTCCGAGGGCTTTCGCTTCACCTTCTCCAGCTCGTACCTGCGGGCCACCCTCGGCGAGGCCGCCAGCTACAACCTGTGCTGGCAGATCGTCCTCACGATCCTCACCCTGTTCGCCGTGAAGGAACTGGACATGAGCCCGGGGACGCTGGGCCTGATGCTGTCCGTCGGTGCCGTGGGCGCACTGCTCGGCGCGGCGTTCACCGACCGTCTCGCCCACCGGGTCGGCCTGGGCCGCACCTTGGTGATCGCCGCGGTGATCGGCGACCTCGCACCGCTGCTGCTGCCGGTCGCACACCGCGGCACGTGGGCGGCCCCCCTGTTCGCCGCCGCGTTCTTCGTGCAGGGCTTCGGCATCACCGCCTGCAACGTGCACACCATGACGATCCGGCAGACCGTCACCCCGGAGCGGCTGCTGGGACGCACCAACGCCGCCTACCTCTTCGTCGCCCTGGGCATGAAGCCGGTCGGCTCGCTCCTCGGTGGCTGGCTGGGCACCCGACTGGGGCTGCGCGGTGCGCTGGTGGTGGGGACAGTGGGCCTGCTGAGCACCAGTCTCTTCCTGGTCCTCTCCCCGCTGCGCAAGGTCCGCACCCTGGACAGCCTCCGGCCCGAGCCTCCCGAGGAGGCCCGGGCCGCCACGCCGGCCGGCACGCCCTGAGCGGGCGCCGTCCGGCGGCAGGCACAGGGCCGCGCCCGCTCAGGCCACGTCCACGCGCAGGGCCCGGCCCGCCCCGTCCAGAGCGGCACGGCACGAGTCCGCGTCGGCCGCCAGGGCGATCGCATAGGCGACCCGGCCGTCCATCAGCCCGCGGGGCGGGGGCGACCTGACCTCTCCCGGCGCCGCCAGCGGGCCGCAGCGCACCACCTGCTCCGGCAGTTCCCGCTGCTCGAAGCGGACGTCCGCGATGGCGGTGTCGTCCTCGGGCGGGTAGTAGAAGCGGATGGCGGCGACCTGGCGGTGTCCGGCGGTCGCGTGCAGCCTGGGCGGTCTGCCGCACGCGACGTCGGCGGCCGCGAGCGCGAGGTCGGGGCCGCCGCCCATCAGGTTCAGCAGGGGGATCATGCCCCCGCCGATCCGGGCGTTGACCTCGATGACCTTCGGCCCGTCCGGAGTCAGCCTGATCTCCGTGTGGGTCACACCGTCGGTGAAGTCCAGCGCGGCGTGGGTGCGCACGACCACGTCCGCCAGTGTCCCGTCGGACCACAGCGGGTCGTCGGGGTCGACGACGTGGCCGGTCTCCTCGAAGTAGGGCGCGAAGCCGACCTCCTTGCGGGCGAGGCAGACGGGGGTCACCGTGCCGCGATGGACGACGCTGTCGACGCTGATCTCCGGCCCACGGGCGAACTCCTCGACCAGGATGTTGCGCTCGTGCGTCGGAAGGTCGGGCGCCGACGCGCCGCTCGCGCCCGTGAACTCGACGGCGTCCGCGAGGCCGGCCGGGGAGTCGGCCCGCACCACGCCGAAACTCCCGGCCAGGGCCCGTGGCTTGAGGACGACCGGATAGCCGATGTCACCGGCCACCGTGAGGGCCTCCTCGCGGCCGGAGACGAGGACCGAGCGCGGCTGGGGGACGCGGCCGGCGTCGAGGGCCGCGCGGGTGCGGTGCTTGTCCCGGCAGCGCTCGACGCACCGCCGGTCCCCTCCAGGCAGTCCGAGGGCGGCGGCCACCTGCGCGGTCTGCTCGATCCAGGTCTCGTCCCAGCAGATGACGCCGTCCAGCCGCCGTTCGGCGGCCACGGTCCGCGCGACCTTCACCAGACCGTCGACATCGGCGAGGTCGGCCACCAGGGTGTGGCCGGCCGTGTACGCGAGTTCCCAGGTCGGGGGCTCGGTCAGCACCAGGTGGACGCGGAAGTCGCGGCTGA
Organism: Streptomyces sp. 63XJN7_1_ISO-PGPR-S23-121; assembly: GCF_056173025.1. Lineage (NCBI taxonomy): Bacteria > Bacillati > Actinomycetota > Actinomycetes > Kitasatosporales > Streptomycetaceae > Streptomyces > Streptomyces sp. 63XJN7_1_ISO-PGPR-S23-121. Next base: position 3,730,567 of record NZ_CM149653.1, read on the forward strand.
TCGACTGCAGAAGGTACTCGCGGTACGCGCGGATGCCAGGCGTGATCACCAGCAGGTGTCCCATCTCCATGGGCACCGACTACCCTTGCGCCGCCGGGGGAGTCCCCGGCGGCGCCCCTGCCGGCCGGGTCCCGGCCTACTCGTCGCGTTCCGCGACGAAGATGCAGAACGGGTGGCCCTCCGGGTCCCGGTAGACACGGAAGCGCTCGTCGTCGTCCGGATCCGGCCGGTCCCGGTTGCTGAGCAGACTGCCGCCGAGGGTGAGCACGCGCTCGTGCTGGTTCCGCAGCTCCTCCAGTGAGCCGACGCTCAGGTCGAGGTGCATCTGCTGGGGCACCGGGCCGTCCGGCCAGTCCGGTTCGCGCAGGCGCGACACCTGCTGGAAGGCGAGCTGCGGTCCGCCGTCGGCGTTGCGCAGCACGAGCCAGTCCCTGCCGTGCTCGTCCGGCTGCCCGGCCGGCGGCGGCTCGTCCCCCTCGGCGTAGTCGAGTCCCAGCAGGGACCGGTAGAACTCGGCGAGCTTGCGGGCATCGGTGCTGTCGAGCACGGTCTGCACCAGCCGGATGCGGCTTGCGTCATCGGTCATGCAGACCAGGTGCCCGACCCGGCTCCGCTCGAACGGTCCACTGGCCCACTCGGGGGAACGAATGCCCCCGCCGTCCACGGCGGCACGGCGGCCCCGGTGTTCAAGTCGCCCTGCGGGCAACGGACACGGTGTGCCGCCGTGCCGTCCCCCGAGGGCGACCGCGGGCCCTGCCGGTGCGGTCAGGCGCTGCCCAGACCGTGGACGGTGGTCAGGTCGGCGAGCCCCGACACCTCCAGGACCGGTGCCAGGAGCGGGGTGACGATGAGCTCGATGCGGTCGACGTGCCGGAAGAGCACGCTCAGACCGGCGCTGTCGAGGTACTCGACCTCGGTCAGATCGATGACCAGAGGTCCCTCGGTCGTCTCGATCGCCGCGGCGAGCGTGTCGGTGTTGCTCATGTCGATCTCGCCGACAGCTGTCAACTGGTTGACACCATCGGGCCGTCGACTGGGAGTCAGGGTCAGGAGCGTGCTCATCAGGCGATCCTCGTGTGCATGTCGACGGTGGTGCCGGCGGTGCCGGAGGTGATGGTGACCCGGTGCATCAGCGCCCGCATCAGCGCCACGCCACGACCACGGTGGGTGTTCGCCTCGGGCTGGGGCGTCTTCCAGCGGCCGGTGTCGGCGACGGTGAGACGCAGGTCGTCGACCAGTGCCTCGGCGCGCAGCCGGACAGTTTCACCGGGGGCGTCCCGGTGGCCGTGCTCGATGGCGTTGGCACAGGCTTCCCCCGCCGCCACCAGTACGTTCTGGACGGTGTGCGGGGGGAGTTCGCACTGGTCGAGCCAGTTGCGCAGAGCCTTGCGGACGGGTGCCAGCTGCGAGGACTCCGCGGGGAAGGCCACGTCCAGCGGTGCCGGGTGCCGGTACAGCAGGAGAGCCACGTCGTCGTCGTAGCCGTCGGCAGGCGCCAGCCGGGTCATGACCTGGTTGGCGAGGTCGTCGACCGCGGCGTCGCGGCCGGCCTGGACCGCTTCGCCGGCCTCGTCTATCCCGACCGTCAGCGGGCGGCGCCGGCGTTCCACCAGGCCGTCGGTGTACAGCAGGAGCGTGGCGCGGGCCGGCACGATGCAGGTGCCTTCGGGCCGGTCCTTGCCGGGGCGCACCGCCAGCGGAACCGAACGTGCCTTGTTCAGGAGGACGGTGGTCCCGTCCGGGTGGGTGAGGATGCCCGGCGGGTGGCCGGCACTGGAATAGGTGAGCCTGCCGGTGTCCGGGTCGAGGACGCCGCAGAACACGGTCGTGCACATGGCGCCCGGGATGCCGGCGGCGAAGTGGTCCAGGGCCATCAGTGTCTGGGCGGGACTGGAGTCCTGGAGCAGCAGGGCGCGGCAGGCGCTGCGCAGCTGGCCCATGACGGTGGCGGCCTCAAGACCGCGTCCGACGCAGTCACCGACGACGATGCCGATGCGGCCGTCCTGGAGCCGGACGGTGTCGTACCAGTCGCCGCCGACCTCCAGGGGGCGGGTGGCGGGTTCGTAGCGTACGGCGAAGCCGTCGGGGAGGTTGGCCGGACCGAGGATGGAACGCTGCAGGGCGAGGGCCGTCTCGCGCTGCTGGTCGATCTGGTGCGCGCGGGACAGCCCCTGGGCCAGCTGCCCGGCGAGGAGGGACAACAGCAACTGGTCCTCGCCCGTGAAGGGACGGTGGTCACCGAGGTCGATCCACAGCACCATGGTCCCCTCGGGGTGGCTCACGGTGATGCCCGCCCCGGTGGAGTCGTCCACCGGCGTCAGCAGGGGCTGGTCCAGCCAGGCCGTGAGCTGCTCCCGGCGCTCGGCGGTCAGGTCCTGCCAGCGCAGATCCACGTCGGTCGCCGTCAGCGACATCTCCTGGCCGGTGCTCGCGACAGCGGCCAGCACGCACTCGGCACGCCACAGGTTCTTCAGCTCCGCCAGGGCGCCGGCGAGGGCCTCAGGCAGGCTGGTCGCCTGGGTCAGCCGCATGCTCAGGGCGGCCTGGGCGCTCTTGCGCTGGACCGCGTAGTGCTCGGCGGTGACGTCGCGGAAGGTCCCGACGGTCACCCGGTGTCCGGTGTCCGGGTCCTGGGCCTGGTTGAAGGTCGCCGTCACCCACAGCCGGTGTCCGTCCCGGTGCGTCACGGGAATCGTGTAGGAGCCCTTGGGATCGTTCAGCACCTGCGCGAAGGCGTCGTCGACCTCGCGGTACCCGTCGGGGTCGGTCTCGGCGTCCGGCCACCAGGGATGGACCGGCTGATAGGGGAGACCGTCGGGGTCGTAGCCGAGGATGTCGGTGAAGGCCGTGTTGATCTCGACGACGGCGCCGTCCTCGTCACAGACGAAGAAGGCCTCCTGCAGGGAGTCCACCAGCGCCTTGCGCCAGCGCGCCTGGTGGTTGCGCAGTCGCGCCAGTTCCACGTTGGCCCGCACCCGGGCGAGGAGTTCGACCGCGGCGAACGGCTTGACGAGATAGTCGTCGGCGCCGGCCTGGAGTCCCTCGATGGACGCCTCCTGCCCGGCCCGCGCGGACAGCAGCACGACCGGCACCGACGCGGTGCGCGGATCGGTGCGCAAGGCCGCCACGAGGCCGAGGCCGTCAAGGCCGGGCATCATGACGTCGCTGATCACCAGGTCGGGAGCGTCGGCGCGGACGGCCTGCAGTGCCGACATGCCGTCGTCGGCCGTGCGCACCTGGTACCCGGCGCTGTCGAGCAGCCGCGTGAGGTACTCGCGCATGTCGGCGTTGTCGTCGGCGACGAGGATGCGTGCCGTGACGGCCGGGGCCGTGGCGTAGCCGGCCGGGTCGGCCGCCGTCACCGCGGTGCGTGCCTCCGCCGTGACGTCGTCCGGCAGCCAGCGCAGCGCCTCCTGCACATAGGGGTCGGCGGACGCGACCGCGCGGCTGTCCTCGGCCGGCACCAGGGCGGTGGAGGGCAGGTGGGCCGAGCCGAACGGCAGGCGCACGGTGAAGCAGGTGCCCCTGCCCTCGGTGCTCTCCGCGGTGATGGTGCCGCCGTGCAGCCCCACCAGCTCCTTGACCAGGGCCAGCCCGATGCCGCTGCCCTCGTTGGAGCGGGAGCGGGCGTTCTCGATCCGGTGGAACCTCTCGAACAGTCGCGGCATCTCCTGGGCGGGTACCCCGATGCCGGTGTCGTCGACGGTCACCACGGCGTGCGTGTCCTCGGCGCTCACAGTGACGCGGATCGAGCCGTCGAAGGTGAACTTCAGCGCGTTGCTCAGCAGGTTGAGGACCACCTTCTCCCACATGCCGCGGTCGATGTACACCGGCTCGGGGAGCCGGGCACAGTCGATCCGGAAGTCCAGCCTGGCCTTGTCGATGGCGGAGCGGAACACGCTGGCCAGGTCGGCGGTGACCATGGCCAGGTCGGTCGGCTCGAAACGGGCCTGCATCCGGCCGGCCTCGATGCGGGAGAAGTCCAGCAGGGAGTTGACCAGCTTGCCCAGGCGCAGGCCGTTGCGGTGGACGACCTCCAGCTCCTCCCGCACGTGGGCATCGGCGTCCGCCAGGCGGCCGCGCAGTTCCTCCACCGGTCCCATGATCAAGGTGAGGGGGGTGCGGAACTCGTGACTGATGTTGGAGAAGAAGGCGGTCTTGGCGCGGTCCAGCTCCGCGAGCTCCTCGGCCCGCCGCTGCTGGGCCTCGTAGCTGCGGGCGCTGGAGATCCCGGCCGCCATGTGCCCCGCGACCAGCTCGGCGAATCCCCGGTAGGACTCGTCCAGGGCCCGGAAGCGGTTCAGGCCGGCCACCAGGAATCCGTAGGAGGAGCCGCCCTGCTGCAGCAGGGGCAGCACCAGCGCCTGCGCGGGCGGCTGCCGCCAGTCGCCGGCAGGGAGGCCGGCGAACGGGGCGCCGTCGAGCGGTACCAGCACGGACCCGCCGTGTGCCAGTGACGGGACGGGCCACACGCCGGAGCCGTCGGCCGGCAGGACCTCGGGTGCGGCGGGGTGGCCCCTGTCCAGGCCGGTGACGTCCGCCAGGCGGGCGGCGCCGTCGCCGTCCAGCAGATACGTCAGGGTGAAGGGCAGGTCACGCCGGTTCCGAGACAGCTGCTGGTTGGCGAAGGCGAGCCACTCCTGCTCGGTGCGGACCACGCTCGGATCCGATCCGAGGTCCCGCAGGGTCCCCATCCTGCGCTCGCCGATGACGCGGTCGGTGTCCTCGCTGACCACGCAGAGCATGCCCACCACGGTGCCGTCGTCGTCGCGCAGCGGGCTGTAGGAGAAGGTGTGGTAGCTCTCCTCCGTGTAACCGGACCGTTCCAGGAACAGCAGCAGACCCTCGTCCCAGGTCGCCTCGCCCGTGCGCATCACCGTGTCGATGCGCGGGCCGATGTCGCCCCAGATCTCCGCCCACACCTCACCGGCCGGCCGGCCCAGGGCCCGGGGGTACTTGGCGCCCAGCGTGTCGCGCCGGTAAGCCGCGTTGCAGAAGAACGTCAGCTCCGGTCCCCACGCCATCCACATCGAGAACCGCGACGACAGCAGGATGCTCACCGCGGTCCGCAGACTCTGCGGCCACTGCTCCGGTGGGCCCAGGGGCGTCGTGGACCAGTCCACCCGGGCGAGGTCCGGGCCGACCTCCGGGTCGGCAGTGAACACGTCTGCGCGGGGCGCTGTCACGGACTCGTGCGCAGCGTCTTCCGAACGCCTCACTGGACACCCCTTCACTCAAGCCGTCCCGGAGGGCCGCGCAGGCCGGCCCGACCGTCTGGCGACTCCGCCGCACCCTCCGCATGCCCACCGCCGTCCGGGGACACCGCACGAGCTTCGAACACCACTGCCACTGTCACGTCGCGTGCGGGGGAGGCCGGGGGGACTGCCCGCCACTTGTGACGACTTCGTAGGATAAGCCAGTCACCCGGGCCCCCAGCGCCCGGGAGGCGACTACGAGCGTGAGAACGATGAAGCAGGGGAGACGATGACGGCGAGCCCCGTGCAGGCTGCCTCGGCGGAACCGGTCGCCGAGGAGGCGCGGCTGGCCGCCGTACGCCGCTACCAGATCCTGGACACACCGCCCGACGGCGCCTTCGACCGGATCGCGTCCCTGGCCGCACGCCTTTTCGACGTGCCCATGGCCACGGTGGCGATCGTCGACACCGACCGGGTGTGGTTCAAAGCCGCCCACGGCCTCGACGGCGTGACCGAAATCCACCGCGAACCGGGCCTGTGCGCCTCCGCCATCCTCCACGGCGAGCCCTACGTGGTGACGGACGCCGTCACCGACGCCCGCGCCCTCGTCCACCCCCTCGTCCAGGGTGAGCCCGGCGTCCGCTTCTACGCCGCCGCACCGATCACCACGGCCGACGGTCAGCGCCTCGGCGCCGTCAACGTCCTGGACACCCGTCCGCGCGAACCCACCGACGACCAGCTCGAGGCCCTGCAGGATCTGGCCGCCCTGGTCATGGACGAGCTCGAACTGCGGCTGTCGGCGATCCGGACCGTCGCGGCCGAACGGGAGCGGCGCGCCGAGGCGGAACGCCTCGCCCGGGCCCTGCAGCGCACCCTGCTCCCGCCCGCCCTGCCCGACGTACCCGGTCTGGAGACCGCGGCCGCCTACCACACGGCCTCCCCGGACGAGGTGGGCGGAGACTTCTACGACCTCTTCCCCCTGGACGACGGCCGGTGGGGCTTCTTCCTCGGCGACGTGTGCGGCAAGGGCGCGGATGCCGCGGCGCTGACCTCGCTGACCCGCTACACCCTGCGCGCCGCCGCCATCTACGACCCGGACCCGTGCGCCGCGCTGGCCAACCTGGACGCCGTCCTCAAGGGGGAGTACCAGGGCAGCGACCCCCGCTACTGCACGGCGGCCTTCGGCGTCCTGAAGCTCCTGCCGGACGGCTGCTGCGCGGTTACCCTGGCCGGTGGCGGGCACCCTTCCGCCCTGGCCGTCCGCGCGAACGGCACGGTGGAACCGATCTCCACGATGGGCGGCCAGCTCGTGGGCATGCTGCCGAACCCCCAGTTCGTGCAGACCACCACACGGCTGGATCCGGGTGAGAGCCTTCTGCTGTACACCGACGGCCTCACCGAGGCGCGCACCGCCGACGGCACCATGCTCGACGAGGAGGGCCTGACCCGGCATCTGACCGCCACGGCCCCGCGCACGGCGGGTGAACTGCTGCAGTCCGTCGAAGCCCTCTTACGGCGACTCGGCGACGGCGTCAGCGACGACACCGCCGTGCTCGCCCTGTCCGTACCCGCACGTTCCATGTACAGCACTCAGGAGAATCGGTGATCGAGTCCGAACACCTGCTGACAGTCACCCCGCGCCGGACCTCCTCGGGCCCTTTCGTCCTGGAAGTCGCCGGTGAGCTGGATCACCACACCTCCCACCGTCTGTCCCAGGCGGTCGCCGAAGCCGAGTTCGACGACAACGGCGTGATCATCGACCTGTCCGGGCTGACCTACTGCGACTCCACGGGCATCACCGTGCTCATCGGCGCCTACCAGAGGTCGCAGGCCACCGGATCCCCGCTGAGCCTGGCCGGCGTGAACCCCGACCAGATGCGCGTGTTCTCCGTCGTCGGACTCGACCAGGTCTTCACCTTCCACCCCAGTACGGAGGCGGCCGTCGAGGCCCTGCGCAAGTGACCGGACGGCCCCGCCCGTGCGGCCGGTAAGCGGCGTGTCGGAGCGGCTCGGACCGGACTGCGCGGTACAACAGTCCGGCTGCGAGGGTTCGGGGGAGCCCGGTCGGTCGGGGCGGCGGGGAGGGGCTGAAGACCGCAGTGCTCGCACACGAGCGTACGGAACGCGGGTCCGGGACATCGACCACGGTGATCACCTGTGTCCGGCGTTCGCCGACGACGACGAACAGCGACGGGTCGTCACCGCCTATCTGGCCGACGGCCTGGAGCGCGGTGAGCGGGTCGTGTACTTCGCCGACCAGTGCGCTCCGGAGAGCGTCCTCGGCTGGCTGAGCGCGGCCAAAATCAGCACCGGGCCGGCGCTGAGGAAGGGCCGGCTCGTGGTGACGACGGCCGACGAGAGCTACCTGGCGAGCGGCACCTTCGACGCCGACGACATGGTCACCGCTCTGCGGCAGGAGGTCAGGGACTCGCTGGCGGCCGGCTACACCGGATTCCGGGTGAGCGGTGAGATGGGATGGGCGCTGCGCGACGTCCCGGGCGCCGACCGGCTCTCCACCTTACGAGACCGAGGTCAACGCCGTGTTCGCGGGGCAGAAGGCGTCCGCCGTCTGCCAGTACGACGCCCGCCGGTTCACCCCCGAGCAGCTCGACGCCTTCGACCGCTGCCACCCCGGAGCCGTCGAGGAACCGCCACTCCACGAGGACGGCGCCCTCCGGCTGATCCCGTCCTTCCACGAAGGACACCGCACCCTCCGTGTCGTCGGCAGCGTCGACCACCGCACCACGCGGGTCCTCGCCGCCGCCCTGAAGACGGCGCTCGCCTGGCCGGGGGACGTCCGGGTGGACACGACGGACATGGAGTTCATCGACCTCGCCCGTGTCCGGGCCCTGGCCCGGTGCGCGGCGGGACTCGAGCCCGGCCGGCGGCTGCACGTGGTGAAGCTCGCACCCCTGCTCTGCCAGGTGATCGGCATGGTCGGCTTCGACGAGACCTCGGCCCTCGTCGTCAGCCCGGGGAAGGCCACCGCGTGACGGATCCGCTCCACATACCTCCACCGGCCCCGGGGAACGACCGCCTCACCCACCAGGCGCTGATCTACGGCGACGACGAAACGTTCCTCGCCACGACGGTGCCCTTCTGCCTGGACGGCCTCGCACGAGGTGACGCCGTGCCGGCCGTGACCACACCGGCCAACACGGACCTGCTGCGCCGAGCCCTGGGCCCCGCCGCCGAGCAGGTCGACCTCGTCGACGCCGCCGAGTGGTACCGGACCCCCGGCCGCACGCTGGGCGCCTACCACCGCTACGTCGACCGGCGTACGGCACGCGGAGGACACCCGCGGGTGCGCATCCTCGGCGAGCCGGTGTGGGCCGGCAGGGACGCGCTTGAAACGGCCGAATGGACCCGCTACGAGGCCGCGGTCAACATCGCCTTCGCCGGCCGTCCGGCCTGGGTCGTCTGCCCGTACGACACCCGGATCCTGCCCGACGGCGTCGTGGCCGACGCCCGCCGCACACACCCCGAGACGCGGGCTGACCGAGGAGAGCGGCGAAGGGGCGCACCCGGTACCGGGTGCGCCCCTTCGGGTCACGGAGGGCGCGACGGCCCCTGCGCCATAGGTGGTGGTCCTGCTGTCAGACCCGTGTGCGAGCGTGGAGCGCGAAGGGCGGGCGACACGCTGGAGGGGTTCGATGGCGGCGGAAAGTGACGGCTGGGCCGGCATGGGATGGGGCTGGACGGATGCGGCCGACGTTCGCCGCCGTCTCGACGAAGGCGCCGATCCGCATCGCTGGAGCGGGGGCCGGCCGCTGCACCGTGCAGCGGTGTTCGGGTCCCCGGAGGTCGTCGCGGAGCTGGCTGGCCGGGTCGCGGACGTGGACGCACTGGAGAACGGGGTGACGGCCCTGTGGGAGGCCGTCGTGTCCGGGAAGCCGGAAAACGCGCTAGCCCTCGCCTCCGCCGGGGCCGATCCGTGGCGGCCGTCGGTCGGCGGCTGGTCACCGGGACGGCTGAGCCTGGCCGGCCCGACACCGGACCTCTTCCCGGTACCGGAGGGGGTGTGCCTGACCGACACGGAGCGTGAGGCAGCGGAGGAGGCCCATCGGCTCACCACGGCGCTGGGCACGTTCCACTACGACGGCACCGGACTGGCCTGCGTGGCCGGGATCGACGCGGCCGAGGCGGTGCGCCGTCTGGAGGCGGCGCCGGCGGACGAGGAAGTCGTCGACGAGCTGCTGGAAGACCCGTACGAGTACGACATGGACGAGAGCCTGGGCATCATCGGTGTGACGTCGGTGCCGGGCGGTTGCGTCGTGACGCAGCCCTGGGGATACGCGCCGCAGATGCCGGGCGTGCTGACCCGCCTGTCCGCCGGCACTGTCTGCTACGGCTTGTACGCCAATCCCAAGAGCGGCAACCAGGGCAGCATCGCCCGGCACGGAACCGTCGAGGGCTGGGACCTGCACCCGGGCGGGGGACCGTACGAGAAGGACACCCCCGAGGAAGTCCTCGCCTCGTACCTCTACCGGTACAACGCCGTGGCCTACTCCTGCGCCTTCGCGGGACTGAGTCCGACCGACGCGCGTGCCGTGGTCGGCCCTCCCGATGTCTGGGTCGAACTGCCACAGCGCGACTACTGGAGTCACTGACGCGGACGGACCAGGGCCGGGGTGCTCGCCTACGGGAACCGCGTCACGGAGCGGGCGTGGTCCCACATGCCGTGCAGCTGAGCCAGGGGGCGCTGCTGCTCGCCGTGGAGGGCGTTGAGTACTACAAGGCACCCGGTCAGAGCCGGTACGGTCCACTGCGCGCAGGCCAGGTGACGCCGGGCCTTGCCGAGGTCGATGGGGTGGCGCGCGGCCTTCTCGGCGTCCTCGGGGGCGGCGGAGGAGGCAAGTTCGACCTTCTTGCCGACGACACGGGCGTACGCGGTGGCGGCCAGGGCTGCCGCGGTGACGACCGTCTTGGCCGTGGTGGAGGCGGCCACGCCCTTCTGGGCGGTGACCCGATGGGCGTTGGAGACGAGCAGTCCGCCGCCGCCGAACAGGTGCGCACCGATCGCCGCGGCGTTGACCGGAACCCACTTCGCCCATCCCACCGAGGCGATCCGGGCCCGGGCGGCGACGGTGGAGCCCTCGTTCTCGGCCGCCCCGTTCAGGCCGATCGCGCCCATCAGGGAGCCCCCGAACCATGCCGCCAGGCCGACGTCGTGAAGGCTGCGGATGACAGTGTTACGTCCGGACATTGACAGTGCTCCTTCTGCCAGTGGATCACGCCCCGGCAGAACGCCGGTCCCCTCCACCCTCACCTCGACCTGCCCCTACCGCGATCGCGGTTAGCCCGTACGAGCCTGCGCAGCGGGGCAGGCGACCCCTCCCACGGTGAGCGTCCCCCCGTCGGAGGACGCTGCTCACGCAGCCGCCTGGCCCCAGTCTCGCGGATCCTTCGCGCATCGCTCGCGACGGCTCTAGCGTGGAAGGGTGTACGAGGGCGTGGTCATGCTGTCCCTCGGCGGGGACGTGATGCTCGGCCGGGGCGTCGATCAGATCCTCCCGCACCCCGGCGACCCGGCGCTGCGGGAGACCTGCATCCGCGACGCCAGGGACTACGTCGGCCTGGCCGAGGCGGCGAACGGGCCGATCCCCCGGCCGGTCGGCTTCCGCTGGCCGTGGGGCGAGGCGCTGGCGGTCCTGGACGAGGCGGCGCCGGACATGCGGCTGGTCAATCTGGAGACGTCCGTCACGGGCGACGGTGACTTCATGCCCGGCAAGGGTGTCCACTACCGGATGAGCCCGGCCAATCTGCCGTGCCTGGCCGCGGCCCGGCCGGACGTCTGCGCGCTCGCCAACAACCACGTGCTCGACTTCGGCCCGCGCGGCCTGCACGAGACGCTCGACGCCCTGGCGGAAGCAGAGCTGCGGACGGCGGGGGCGGGCCCGGACGAGGTACGTGCGAGGCGGCCGGCGATCCTGCCCCTGGGCGTCGTCGGACGAGTGCTGGTCTTCTCCTTCGGGATGCCGTCCAGCGGGATCCCGAAGGACTGGGCCGCCACCGAGCAGCGGCCCGGTGTCGACGTCGTCGCGGAGCCCTCGGCAGCCGCCGCTTCCGCTTTCGCCGACCGTCTGCGGCAGGTCCGACGGCCGGGTGACATCGCCGTCGCCTCGGTCCACTGGGGCCCCAACTGGGGCTACGGCGTCTCCCGCTCCGAGGTCCGCTTCGCTCACGCGCTCGTCGACGCGGGCGTGGACGTCGTGCACGGACATTCCTCGCACCACCCGCGCCCAGTGGATGTGTACCGGGACAGGCTCGTCCTCTACGGCTGCGGCGACCTCGTCAACGACTACGAGGGCATCGGCGGCTACGAGAGCTACCGGGACGACCTGCGGGTGCTGTACCTGGTGTCGGTGGAGGCGGACACCGGCCGGCTGGTCGACGCGCGGACGGTCCCCTTGAAGGCGCGCAGGATGCGGCTGGAACACGCCTCGGCCGAGGACACCGAGTGGCTGTGCGCCGTCCTCGACAGGAACAGCCGAGTGTTCGGCACCCGCGTCGACGACGGGCCCGACGGCACGCTCACCGTGCGTCCTCTGCGTGCCGGGCGGCGCACATGACGTGAGGCGTGCCGAGCAGCCTCTTCGGGTGCCCGCCCCTACGGCCGTTCCCGGGTGCGGCGCCGGCCGGCGGCCAGGGGGACGGGCGCCGGACCGGGGACCACGGAGTTGGTCAGGGTGCCGATGCCCTCGACCGTGAGGGCGACCGAGTCGCCCGGCTTCAGCGGTGGAGGGACCTGCTCCCCGCGCAGGCCCCACAGCTCGGCGAGGCAGCCGCCGTTGCCGCAGGTGCCCGAGCCGAGGACGTCACCCGGTACGACACGGGTGCCGCGGGAGGCGTAGGCGGTCATCTCCTCGAAGGTCCAGCTCATGTTGGACAGCAGGTCCTCGCCGACGACCCGGCCGTTGATCTCGGCGGTCAGGGCCAGTCGCAGGAAGCCGTCGGCGTCCCGGTACGGTTCCAGTTCGTCGGCGGTGACCAGGTAGGGACCGAGGGTGGTGGCCGTGTCCTTGCCCTTGCAGGGGCCGAGGCCGACCTTCATCTCCGCCGACTGCAGGTCGCGCGCGGACCAGTCGTTGAAGACGGTGTAGCCGACGATGTGGTCGCGGGCCTGTTCGGGGGTGAGGTCGCGGCCCTCGCGGCCGATGACGGCACCCACCTCGAGTTCGAAGTCGAGGACGGCCGAGCCGGGCGGCACGGGTATGTCGTCCCGGTCGCCGTAGACGGCGTGCGGGTTGGTGAAGTAGAAGGTCGGCGCCGCGTACCACTGCTCGGGCACACCGGCCGCGCCGTCGACGGAGCGGCGTACGCCTTCGACGTGCTCCTCGAAGGTGACGAAGTCCCGTACGGAGGCGGGCTGGAGCGGGGGGAGCAGCCGCACCCGGGAGACGTGCGGGCCGGGCGGGACGTCGAGTGCCTGCCGGCCCGCGGCCAGCAGTCCGGGCAGGCCGTCCGTCTCGATGAGCAGCGCGGACAGGGAGGAGACGCCCGGCAGCGGGAAGAGGGTGCCGTCCTCCTCCACGACGGCCACACGCCGGCGGTGGCGTTGTTCGTAAGCGGCGAAACGCATGGTGTCGCTCCTGACGGAGAGGAAGGGGCGGGAGCGGACCGGGGACGCGACGGGGGAGTCGGGCGTGGACGCCGCCGTCGCGTCCCCGGGGGCCGGGCGCGGAATCAGACCGGCGGGGCGACGAAGACGCCGCGGTCGGGGTCGTTGAAGGACTCCTTGGCGACGAGTTCGTTCATGGGGTTGGCGGTGCCCCACTGGTCGGTGACCTCGGGCCGGGAGAAGTCGTAGACGTGCGGGTGCCAGGTGTCCTCGTCGAGGCACTCCAGCTCGGTGGTGTACTCGACGGTGTTGCCGTGCGGGTCCAGGAAGTACGTGAACGTGTTGTCGCCGGCCATGTGCCGGCCGGGGCCCCAGATCTTCTTGAAGCCCGCGCGGATGACCCGGCCGGAGCCGCGCATGTACTCGTCGATGCCGCGCATCTCGAAGGAGACGTGGTGCAGCGAGGTGTGCGGGCCCTGCGCGATCGCCATCGAGTGGTGCTGGTTGCTGATCCGCATGAAGTGCATGACCTCGCCCATGTACGGCGAGCTGAGCGTGTCCGACAGCAAGAAGCCGAGATGGCGCTCGTACCACTCGCGGGTGCGGTTCAGGTCGGGGGAGTTGAGGACGACATGGCTCAGCTTGACCGGGATGGACTCCTTCTCCTCGATCCTGCGGTGCCGTCGGACGTCGACATCGGAGGAGACCTCGATGGTGCGGCCGTCGACGTCGAAGAAGCGGAAGCCGTACCCGCCGCCAGGGGTGTCGACCTTGCCGGGCCGGGAGACCAGCTGTACTCCGCCCGCGAGGAGCCGCTCGGCGAGGGTGTCCACGTCGGCCGCGGACGCGGCACCGTAGGAGACGAGGTCGAGTCGCTTGTCGTCGGCCTTGCGTAGCCGTACGACGTACTGTTCCGGGGAGCCCTCGGCGGCGAGGAAGGAGATGCCGGAGTCCTCGGCGACCTTGGTCAGGCCCCAGACGCCGGAGTAGAAGTCGAGTTGCCTGTCGTAGTCGGGCACGGCGAGGTCGACGTGCCGCAGGTGGGTGAGCAGACGCATGGCGTTCAGTCCTTCCGGAGGAGGGCGGCGGCGTTGCCGCCTCGTACGGCGTGGAAGTCGCGGTCGGGCAGCCGTGCGGCGCGCAGGGCGGCGACCGGGTCCTCGGTGCCCATGTCGAAGGGGAAGTCCGAGCCGAGCAGGACGCGGTCCGCGCCGGCGACGCGGACCAGTTCGCGCAGGACGTGCGGGTCGTGGACGAGCGAGTCGAAGTACAGCCGTCGCAGGTAGCTGCTGGGCAGGTGCGCGCAGCCGGCGCCCGCGTCGGAGCGGGCCGACCAGGCGTGGTCGGAGCGGCCGATGTGGGTGGGCAGGTAGCCGCCGCCGTGCGCGGCGATCAGTCTCAGCGCGGGGTGCCGGTCCAGGACCCCGGAGAAGATCAGGTGCGAGAGGGCGACGGCGTTCTCGGTGGGCTGGCCGACGGTGTTGGACAGGTACCACCGGTCGAGGCGCTCGTCGAGGGTGCAGCCGAAGGGGTGCAGGAAGAGCAGGGCGCCGGTCTCCTCGGCCCGGGTCCACAGGGGTTCGTAGGCCGGGTCGGAGAGTTCGCGTCCGGGGGCGTGGCTGGAGATCTCCACGCCGAGCAGGCCCTGCGCGAGGGCGTGGTCGAGTGCGTCGACCGCGAGCGCGGGGTGCTGGAGCGGGACCAGGCCCAGTCCGTGCAGCCGGTCGGGGGCGGCCGCGCAGTGCGCGGCGGTGGCCTCGTTGGCCAGCCGGCAGACCTTCTCCGCGGTCGGCTCGTCGGCCCAGTAGTGGTAGTGCGACGGCGAAGGACTGACCAGTTGGACGTCCACGCCCTGGGCGTCCATCGCCGCCAGTCGCACGGTCACGTCGGTCAGGCGGGGGACGCGCTCGCGGACCATGGGTCCGCTGACCGCGAGTGCGGCCGAGCCGTTGCGGCGGGCGTCCAGAGCCTTGGCCTCGGTGAACCCGGGCCGGTCGGAGACCAGAGCCTCGATCCCGGGGAGCAGGACGTGCGCGTGCACGTCGACGGTGGGCGCGGCCGGCCCGAGCTCCCGCGCGGTCACGGCAGCTCCCGGAGCATGGTCATGGTGCGGGCCATCAGACCGGGCACGTCGGCGTCGCGCACCCCGTTGAGCTGCCACTGCCCGATCTGCACGGAAGCCTCGACGACCGGGCGGACGCGGGTGATCCGCCGCTCGTAGTACGCCTGGAACAGTGCGTCGTCCCAGTCGTCGGACCCGGTCAGCATCCGGGCAAGCACCCAGGCGTCCTCCAGGGAGAGGGCGGCGCCCTGCGCGAGGGTCGGCGGGCAGCAGTGCGCCGCGTCGCCGGCCAGCACGACCCGGCCGCGGTGCCAGGCACCCACGACCAGCATGCGGTCGAACCAGGTGTAGTTGACCTTCGCCGGGTCGGTGATGTGCGCGGTGATCTCGGGCCAGAACCCCCCGTAGCGCCGGGTGAGGCGGCGCATCTCGTCGGCGTACGACTCGGCGGGTATGAAGGCGCGGTCGCGGTTGGCCTCGACGACGTACGCGTACAGGGTCGTCTCGCTGGTGGGGCAGTAGCCGGCGATGTAGGCCGGGCCGCCGTAGGCGAGGTCGGTGCGGACCACTCCGGCCGGCCGCGGGGCCTCGACGCGCCAGATCGCCATGCCGGTCGGTTCCGGCTTGTCGGTGATGCCGATCGCGGCGCGGGTGCGGGAGCCGAGGCCGTCGGCGGCGATCACCAGGTCGTAGCGGTGTTCGGTGCCGTCGCTGAGGCGTACGGAGACACCCTCGGCGTCCTGGAGCAGGATCTCGGCGGTGGTGCCGAGACGCACGGTCGCGCCGCTCGCCCGGACGGCCTCGATCAGGATCCGCTGGAGGCGGGGGCGCTGCATACCGACGGTGGCGGGGAGGTCGTCGCCGCCGGTGCGCAGGTCGTCCTGGACGTGCAGGACGGTGCCGTCGGGAGCGGTGATGCCGACCGAGCCGAAAGCGGAACCGGACGCCTCCACCTGCTCCCACACGCCGAGTTCACGCAGCACGCGCAGGGCGTTGCCCTGCAGGGTGATGCCGGAGCCGGCGGTGGCGTTCCAGTCGTGCCTGGCCTCGATCAGGTCCACGGTGAGACCGGCGCGGCGCAGCAGGATCGTCACGGCGTTGCCGGCCGCGCCGCCCCCGACGACCAGAACCGCACGGGGCTGGGTCATGAAGAACTCCTTCGTTCCTCGGTCTACTTGACCGCGATCGGGTTGACGGGCGAGCCGACCGCGCCGGTGATGGGCAGCGGCGCCGCGGTGAGCCAGAAGTCGTACCGGCCGTCGACCGCGCAGTCCTCGGCGAGAGCCTCCACGTCCCACATCTCGCCGATCAGCAGGCCGACATGGGGGATGGCGACCTGGTGCAGCGGCTGAAACGCGTGCTCGAACTCGTTCGGGCGGACCTCGAAACCCCAGGTGTCGGTGGCGATCGCGGCGATCTCCGTGCCGTGCAGCCAGCCCGCCGTGGTGAACGACAACCCGGGCGCGGGCCCGCCCGCGTAGTCGCCCCAGCCGTCGCGGCGCACCCGGGCCAGTTGCCCGGTGCGCACCAGCACGATGTCGCCGCGCCCCACGGTCACGCCCTGCGCCTCGGCAGTCGCCGTCAAATGCTCCTCAGTGATCGCGAAACCGTCCGGCAGCTCACCGTCGTCGCCGACCGCGCGGCCGACGTCCAGGAGCACTCCGCGTCCGGCGACGTGCGGGGCCATGTGCTCGATTCCGGTGACCAGATCGCCGTCGGAGGTGACGACCTTCTCCGCCGGGCGCCCGTTCCACGCCTTGCCGTGGTCGAAGATGTGGCCGAGCCCGTCCCACTGGGTGGAGCACTGCAGCGGCATCGCGATGACGTCGTCGGCGCCGCCGATGCCGTGCGGAAAGCCCTGGTTGCCCAGTGCGGCGTCGGTGCCGGTGTCCAGCATGGTGTGCACCGGGTTGGTGCGCCGCCGCCAGCCCTTCTGCGGGCCGTTCATGTCGAACCGCTGCGAGAGGGAGAAGCTGACGCCCCGCCGGACCAGTGCCGCACCCTCGCGGCGCTTGGCGTCGTCGAGGAAGTTGAGGGTTCCGAGTACGTCGTTCTCGCCCCAGCGGCCCCAGTTTGAGCACGCCTTCGCGGTCCGGGCGATCGAGCCCGCGGGGTCGGTGCGGTCCAGGGTCATCGAAGCACCTCCGCGACACAACGGGTGCGCTGCGCGCCGAGTCCGGTGATGGAGCCGTTCATGACGTCGCCGTCGCGCAGCAGCCGGCCCCAGTGCATGCCGTTGCCGGCCGGGGAGCCTGTGAGCACCAGATCGCCGGGCAGCAGCCGGGCGGTCTGCGAGGCGTAGGAGACCATCCGCGCCACGCCGAAGATCATGTCCTTGGTCGACTCGTCCTGCATGGTCTCGCCGTTCAGCCTCAGCGTCAGACGCAGGCCGTCCGCGCCCGCGATCGAGGCGGCGGGCACGATCCACGGGCCCAGCGGAGTGAAGCCCGGGGCGTTCTTGCTGCGCAGCCAGTCGGTGCCGATCTGCGGCATGTCCCGGCGGAAGACGGTGGCCCGGTCGGTCAGGTCGTTGGCGATCGTGTATCCGGCGACGTGGTCGAGGGCCTCCTCGACGGACACCCGGTGGGCGGGGCGGCCGATCACCGCGGCCAACTCCAGCTCCCAGTCGGGCTTCTCGGCCCACGCGGGCAGGACGACGTCGTCGTACGGACCGGTGATCGCGCTCGGCAGGCCGATGAACACGTACGGCAGGTCCTCGGCGGCCCGCCGGTCCATGATCTCCGCGGCCTCCGCGCGCCGCTCGTCCTCCGGCCGGTCATCGCCCGGGGCCCGGTGCGCGACGTGCAGATCGATGACGTGCTGCCGGTAGTTGGCTCCCGACTGGAACACCTGGCGCGGCTCCACCGGCGCGTGCACCCGGAACTCCGACAACGCCCTGCGCTCGCGGTCGTCCGCGTCGGCCAGTGCGGTCAGCCGCGGCAGCACCGCGTCCCAGTCGTCCAGGACCGCCCGCATGGTCAGGCCGGCGTCGTCCAGGGCGGACCGCAGGTCGATCACCTGGGCGTCGGGTGTGACGAGGGCGGGGAAGGCGGGACTGCCGGGGGCGGAAAGGGTGGCCAGGGCGAAGGGTCCGGCGAAGAGGGCGGACGCGGCTTCAGGTTTCACGGACATGTCCTCCTGATTGCGGTGGCACTAATCTGGACCCGCCACTCGCGATCAGGGAAATCGATTCCGTGGATCACCATCATCCATCAGGCAGATTCTCGCAGGTCGTCGCCGGACAGCTAGGGGAATCGCTGTGAATCTCAGTCGCCTCGACCTCAATCTCGTCGTCGCCCTGCGCGCCCTCCTCGAGGAGCGCAACGTCACCCGTGCCGGGCAACGGGTCGGGCTCAGCCAGCCCGCGATGAGCGCGGCCCTGTCCCGCCTGCGCCGCCACTTCGACGACGACCTGCTCGCCCGGGTCGGTGGCCACTACGAGCTGACGGCCCTCGGCCAGGTCCTCCTGGACCGCACCTCCACGGCGTACGACGTGCTGGAGCGCCTCTTCGCCAGCCAGGCCGACTTCGATCCCGCCAAGGAGCGGCGGGAGTTCAAGCTGATCGCGTCCGACTACGCCGTCGCGGTCTTCGGCGCCGAACTGGCCCGGGTCGTGCACCAGGAGGCTCCGGGCATCCGGCTGCGGTTCGCGCAGACCCCGACCTCGGTGGTGGATGCCACGGGCACGCTGCTCAGCACGTCCGACGGTCTGCTGATGCCGCACGGGGTCATCAGCGGCTTTCCGGCCACCGACCTGTACGGGGACCGCTGGGTCTTCCTCGTCGCCGACGACCATCCGAGTGTCGAGGACCGCCTCACCCGCCAGGATCTGGCCCGGCTGCCCTGGGTCACCTACCAGCGCACCTACGACGCCCCGGCGGTGCGCCAGCTCGGAATGCTGGGGATCGAGCCCCAGGCCGAGGTCTCCGTGGACAGCTTCCAGAGCATCCCGCTGCTGGTCGCCGGTACCCGGCGCATCGCCCTCGTCCAGGCCCGCCTGGCCCGGCTCCTGGCGCCGCTGGCCGGAGTTCGTGTGGTGGAGCCGCCGTACGAGGCAGTGCCCCTGCAGGAGGCCATGTGGTGGCACCCCGTGCACACGCACGACGCGGCCCACATCTGGCTGCGCGAAACGGCCGCCCGCGTCGGCAGGCGGATGGCCGACGAGCCCGAGGGGTGAGTGGTGGCCCGTCGCCCGTGAACGCCGGACGTCGTCCACGGGACGGATGGTGGCCATCCACGACGTGAATCACGGCAGCGGGTGAGCTCGCTCCACCCGCGCCTCCGGCATGCACTCCCGTCTCCCGGGTACTCCGGCGGCACGCCCGTACCGGGGCCGAAGCGCGAGCGGCGCGCCGGTTGCCCCGACCGGCGGTGAGCGCATGAGAAACGCGAGAAAGAGTGAAACGTGAACGAGCCGCAGCACCCCGCCGAACAGTACCCGCAGCCCGACTTCCCCGCCCAGGAGCAGCCGCATCCCGGCTGGAGCGGGCCGATGGACCCGCCACCCGACCACGGTGAGGAGTCCTACCGCGGCACCGGGCGACTGACCGGCCGCAAGGCCGTGATCACCGGCGGCGACTCCGGAATCGGGCGGGCCGTCGCCGTGGCGTTCGCACGCGAGGGCGCCGACGTGCTGTTCACCCATCTCGACAGCGAGAAGGACGAGGCGGCGGAAACCGCGCGCTGGGTGGAGCAGGCGGGCCGCAGGGCCGTCCCCCTGTCGGTGGACATCCGCGAGGAGAACAACTGCCGGGCGCTGGTCGCCCGGGCGGTGGAGGAGTTCGGCCGGATCGACATCCTGGTGAACAACGCGGCCTACCAGATGTCGCAGCCGGACGGCATCGAGGCCATCTCCACCGAGCAGTTCGACCGGGTCATGCGCACCAATCTGTACGGCATGTTCTGGGTGACCAAGCATGCCGTGCCGCACATTCCGGAGGGCGGCAGCGTCATCAACAGCGCCTCGGTGCAGGCGTACAAACCCAGCCCGCACCTGCTGGACTACGCGATGACCAAGAGCGCGATCGTCACCTTCACGCAAGGGCTCGCGCAGATGCTGATCGACCGGGGCATCCGCGTGAACGCCGTGGCACCGGGGCCGGTGTGGACCCCGCTGATCCCCGCGACGCTGCCGGACACGGCGGAGTTCGGCAAGCAGGCGCCGATCGGACGCCCCGCGCAGCCGGCCGAGATGGCGCCCGCGTACGTGTTCCTCGCCTCGCAGGAGGCCTCGTACATCACGGCGGAGATCGTCAACGCGACGGGCGGTACGCCGCTTCCCTGAGACCACCGGCGTCCAGCCGGACGGCATCCCCGCCGTGCCGGACCGGCGGCACCACGGGGATGCCTGGCGTCTCGCTCCGCCGCGGCAGGGCCCGAGTCCTGGGGCGGTGACCGCGCGAGAAGTGGATCCCGCGGGCGGGCCGCCGCACGCCTCAGGCCGCCTTCCTCCAGACGGTCATGCCCAGTTGCAGGAAGGCGTCCTGTTGCAGGGCCGTCTGCTTGACCTGGATCGTGAGCGCTGCGACGTCGCCCGAGTCGTTCCCGACACAGAGCTGGGTGCCGGCGTCGGCCGCCGCGAGCCACGACATGCGGTATGCGGAGCCGGTGGCGCCGCTGAGAAGGTGACGGCAGACGTCGGGGAGGCGGCCTTGCCGTTGAACAACTGCACGAACCGGCTGGTACGGCTGTGCAGCGCGCAGTCGATGTCGTCCTCGCAATCGAGGCGGATGTCGCCCCCGCGATCGGTGCGGAGCATCGGTTCGTCGAGGCTCAGGGAGTTCGTCCGGTACAGCCACACGGGGGACAGGACGACGGCTTCCGTCGCCAGGGGGGTGTCCGGGGCAGGCTGCGAGGCCCGCGGGGAGTCGCCGACGGCCGGCGAGGTGAGTGACGGCGACGCCGTGGACTGTGCGGACCTCGTCTGTGCGGGTGTCGAGGTGGGCGTGCCCGCGGCCCGCTCGCCGGCGCCGGACCGGTCGCCACCGAACCACGTCAGGCCCGTCCACGTCAGTGCGCCCGCCGTCACGGCCACGGCTGTGACCAGCGCGGTTCGCCGCCCGGGCGCCCGGCGCCGGGCGGGCCTCAGCGACAGCGTCGCGGCCGCGGTCGACGGAGCCACGGGAGTGCGCGCCGGGTCCGGAACGGTCGCCTCGGGTCCCGTGACCTCGTTCCAGACGGCAGACCCCGCGCCCGCGTCGGCGTCCGCGCCCAGCCGACCGCGGCACCACCGTACGACCTCCGCCGGCGTGGCCCGCTCCCGCGGATCAGACGCCAGGCACCGGGCGAACAACGGGCGCAACGGTTCCGGCAGCCGGGACAGGTCGGGTTCCTCGTGCACGATCCGGTACAGCACGACCGGCGCCATGCCGTCCCCGTACAGCGGTTCACCCAGAGCCGCGAAGGCCGCCGTCTGGGCCAGTGCGAAGACGTCGGTCACCGGGGAGACTTCACCGGCGGTCGCCTGCTCGGGGGCCATGAAGTGAGGCGTGCCGACAGTGGAGCCGGTAGCGGTGTGCGAGGAGAGGTCCGCGGCGAACGAGATACCGAAGTCGATCACCCGTGGCCCGTCAGCGGCCAACAGCACGTTGGACGGCTTGAGGTCCCGGTGCACGACCCCCACGCCGTGGATCGCCTGAAGCGCCTCGGCCACGCCGGCCATCAGCCACAGTACGGCGGACACCGGCAGCGGCCCACGCCGGGCGACGGCCGCCGTGAGGGACGGTCCAGGCACGTACAGCGTGGCGAGCCAGGGGAGTGCACCGTCGGTGTCGGCGTCGACGAGTTCCGCGGTGTAGGCGCCCTTGACCCGGCGGGCGGCCTCCACCTCCCGGCGAAACCGCCGCCGGAAGGCCGGATCGTCGGCCAGCTCCGGCCGCACCACCTTGATCGCCACCGGGCGGCCGCCCCGGGTGTGCGACAGGTACACCCGGCCCATGCCCCCCGCGCCGAGCCGGGCCACCAGCCGGTAGCCGGCCACAACGGAAGGGTCGCCCGCCTGGAGAGGCTGGAACACCTCGGTGATGCCGCTGCTCATCGAACTGCCGTCCCCCTGATCCCCGACCGGCCGAAGGGCCGATCCGGGCAGAAGCTCAAGCGGACTGGGCGGACCGACCGACCTGGGGCTTTGCCGCATGCCGTACGCGGCCCTCGCCGCCGAACCGGTCCACCGTCGGCCGGGGTTCACCACCGTTTCCGAGTACCGCCTCCTCACCCTGCCGGACATCGCCCGGCCCGTTTCCCGGTGGGGGAGTCCGCGGTGACGGGTCACGGTCCTGCGGGCTCGTCTCGCTCCGCGAGGTGTGCCGCGACCGCCCGGCCCAGCACAAGGGGCGAGGCATCCTCACCGACCCGCACGCCCAGTCGCTCCGCCAGATCCCTCAGGTGCAGGTCCACCGCCGCCTCCACGCGAGTGGCCAGCAGGCCCGCGGCGTCCCGGGCCCGGACGACGGCCGTGGCGAGGACGGCGGCCCCGACCGCGGCGCCGGGCCACCACACCACCGCCAGCGCCGCGTACAGCAGCGCCCAGCCGGCCAGGCGTGCGGCGGCGTCGTACGCCTGGCGCGCACCGACGACATCGGCTCGGGGTGCTTCGGGCAGCAGGGCCCACAGCCGTGGCCAGGCCTGTTCCAGTTCGAACCCGTACCGGTTCCTTACCCCGTCCGCGGCCTTCAGGAAGACGTCTCCGATCCGGGTCGGCCGCCCGGGCCGCCGTGTCCGGCGTCGCCGTGCCGTACGACTGGCGTGGGCGAGCAGCAGCCGCCCGCCCCGTCCTCGATGTGTGACGGACCGTGCGACGGCGCGCCGTGCCCGCTCGTCCTGTCGCCGCCGACGGCTCAGCCGCCACCGCAGGAGCCAGGAGGAAGGCGCCCCGGACCCCGACGCACCCCACAGCCGTTGGAACGCGCCGCCGAGCGCCCCCGCCGCCAGGCCCGCCGCGCCCGACGCCAGCAGGGCGGCCGCGACGGCCAGCAGGACCGCTGACGCGCTGCGCCCGGCCCGCTCCCGCGCGACCTGGTCCAACCACGCGGACAGCCGTCCGACGTCGAACGGGTGCGCGTGGCCGAGCCGTACGGCGACGACCGCCGTCGCGACCCACAGCAGACCGGCCAGGACGACCGTCTGCAGCCAGCGTTCCGCGATCCGGGTACCGATCCCCGTCAGCAACGCGGACATCAGCGCGGGGGAAAGGCGTGCAGAGGGGTGTCGCCCGCCGCGCAGGCGGGCGGGGCCGTCGCCGCTTCCTCGGGGAACACCACCCGGCCGCAGCGGCTCCAGGGGCACACCCAGGCGTCCACCGCGCGCTGTGCCGCCGTGCCGTCCGAGGCCGGGCCGAACCCCGGAGGCAGACGTCCGTCCCCGGGCCGTTCATCGGCCGGACTGCGGACGTCCAGGGTGACCAGGCCGTGGCGGGCGCAGGCTTCCTCGATGGTGTCCAGCAAGTCCCCGAGCCGCTCCGCGAGGTCACCGTCGCCGGAGGTGTCGGCCGTGGACAACAGGCCGAGAAGTTCAGCCAGTTCCGGCCCGGCGCCGGCGGCGTCGATCTCCGCCGCCATCGTGCCGTGCCGGGTGAGCTGGTCGCACAGCCGTCCCAGCCTGTCCCGCACACCCCTCACGGCCCTCACCTCCGTCGTCCCGCAATCGTGCCGTTCAGCAGTCAACTGCGGTTCCGTGTCGCAGGATTGTCAGAGTACCGCTGCGCGATCACCCGCACACGGACAGAGAGGAACGCGATGCACGACCGGCGCGAACTGCTCGCCGAGCTGCGAGGCCGGGTCGAACGGGCCCGTGACACCGGGGACGACAGCACGCTGCGGACGGCCGGTGCCGCGCGAGCGGCCACGCTGCTCGCCCCGGCCGCGGGTCCCGCCCCCGACCTCGACAGCGCCGCCGTCCTGGGCTGGTACCACTGGCTGCGCTTCCGGCCCGGCGACGAGGACGGCCAGGAGAACCTGGTCCAGGCGGTGCGTTTCCTGGCCGGGGTGCACGCCGTGGATCCCGGTGCGGTGCCCCCGGAGCTGACACCCGTGTACGCCGGCGACGAGCGGGCGGCGACGACGGACGCCGAGGACGCCTTCGAGTTGGGTGTCCTCCTGGCGCTCGCCCACGAGCGGGACCGGACCGTTCCGCTGAACCGCGCCACGGCCTTCCTCCGCCTCGCGGTGGAGCGGGGACTGGCCGAGCCGCTCGACCGGGTGATGGCCCTGAACAACCTGGGGTGCACCCTGCGCATGACTCACGAGGCGACAGGGGACGGGGCGAGCCTGGACGAAGCGGTCAGGGCGGCCCGGGAGGCGGCGCGGGCCACATGGCACCCCGAGCACGCGATGTTCCTGAGCAACCTGGGACTCGGGTTGCTCCAGGTGTTCGACCGCGACGGCGACACAGCGGCACTGGAGGAAGCGGTCACCGTCTGCCGCCGGGCCGTCGTGGTGACCCGCCCGGGGCATCCGCACCTGCCCCGGTTCCGCCTGCACCTCGGGCTGCTGCGCGGCAGATGGGCCGAACTGCACGACGACGCCGCCGCGGGCGCGGAGGCGATCACGCTGCTCGGACAAGCCGTCTCCGCCACCGACGCCCGCGACCCGTCTCGCGGCGCATGGCTGACGCTGCTGGCCGCCCTGCTGACCGCGCAGTTCAGGCGTACCGGTGACAGCGCACTCCTCGACGAGGCCCTCTCCGCCGGCCGACAGGCCGCCGCCGCAGCCCCCGAGGGCCACCCGCAGTGCGGGGCTGCACGCCTGCGCCTCGCCGAGATCCTCGAGACACGAGGCGCCCAGGGCCCCGACCTCGACCTGCTGCGGGAAGCGGTGGCCGTCGCCCGCGGCGCTCCCGCAGCCGCCGACGCGTCGGGGCGCGTCCGACGTCTGCACCAGGTCGGCTGGTGCCTGCAGTCGCTGGCCGATGCCCTGCCCGGCGGAGACGAGGGGGACGCCGCCGCGGCCGAAGCCGTCGCCCTCGCCCGGGAGGCGGTGGCCGCCGCCCCGGACGCGACGTTCCGCAATGGGCTGAGTCGGGCGCTGCTCGTCCGGTTCCAGCGCACCGGTGACCCCGCGGCGGTGGTCGAGGCGGCCGACGCCGCCCGAGCCGCCGTCGACGCCACGGCCGCGGACGACCCGGCACGCCCCGGCTGGATGAACACCCTGGTGTTCGCCCTGTTCCGGCTGCACGACATCGTGGGCGGGGACGACATCCTGCGGGAGGCGATCGCAGTCGGCCGCGAGGCCGCCGCCGCGTTGCCCGAGGGCCACCGGTACCGGCCCGCGGCGCAGTCGCACCTCGGCGCGGTGCTGGTCCGGGCGTACGAGCACACCGGCCGCCGGGCGTACGCGGAGGAGGCGATCGACCGTCACCGCAGCGCCGTCGCGGAGTGCCGTGTCCCGGCCAGCGCGTACAAGTGGCGGATGAACCTGGGCATGGCACTCGCCTCGCTGGCGCGCAACTCCGGTTCGCGGGAACCGGCCGAGGAGGCGGTCACCGTCCTGCGCGAGGTCCTCGACGCCCTGCCGGACACCCATCCGGAACGCGGCACGGTGCTCAACAACCTGGCCCTGGCGCTGCTGTTCGTTCCTGCCGACGATCCCGCAGTGGTGTTGCGCGAGGCCGCCCGGACCGCCCGGGCCGCCGTCGCCGCCACGCCGGCCCCTCACCTGTATCACGCCCTGCACCTGAACAGCCTCTGCCTCGTCCTGCAGACACTGGCGTGGCAGACGGGCGACTCCGCACCGCTCGGGGCGGCGGTCGCGGCCGGCCGGGACGCGTGCCGGGCCGCCCCCCGCGGCCACCCCCACCGGGCGATGTTCCTAGGCAACCTGTGCTCCGCGCTGCGGAGGTCCTACGCCCGCGCCGGGCGTCACGAGGACATCGTGGAGGCGGTCCAGGCCTGCCGCGAGGGACTGGAGACGCTGGCCCGGGACCACCCCTACCGCGTCCGTCTGCTGCACCAGCTCGCCGAGGCACTCGTGCTCCGCAGTGTCTGGGACGACGACGCGGACCTGGCGGCGGAGACGATCGAGGGCTGCCGGGAGGCCGCCGCTCAGCAGGACGACGAAGGATCCGCCTCCCTGTGGGGCACCGCCCTCCTGTCCCGCGCGCTGCTGCTCGCCCACCTGCGGAACAAGGACATCACCCTGCTGCGCGAGGCCGTCTCCCACTCCGCCGACGTCGTCGCACGCGTCGGAACGGCGCCGCAGGACCGCGCTGCCGCCCTCAACCAGCACGCCGCCGTGCTCTACGTGCTGTACGACCGCACCGGCGAACACCCTCTGCTCGAGGAGTCACTGGCCGCCGCCCGCACGGTGGGCGCGGACGAGTCGGCCGAGCCCGAACTGCGAGTCGCCTCCCACCGCCTGCTCGCCGCGTGGTCCGACTCCGTGGAGGCGCTGGCCTCGGCGGAGTCGATCGTCGGCCTGCTGCCCCGGCTCGGCAGCGGGGCCCTGGACCGCGGCGACCGGGGGCAGTTGCTCGGCGGCCTCGGTGCGGTGGCACCGGCGGTCGCCGGCGCCGCTCTGTCGGCCGGGCGCCCGCGCCAGGCTGTGGAACTGCTGGAGCAGTCGCGGGGCGTGCTGACCGCGGAACCCCTCGCCGCCGTCGGCGCCGACCTCGACCGGCTCCGCTCGGCCGCCCCGGAACTGGCCGACAGGTTCGTCGCGTTGCGCAGCCGTCAGGAGTCCCTCGACCTGCCCGCCCCCTCGGCCGGGGACTCGCCCGTGGCGCCCGAGTCCCTGGCCGTCGTCCGGATGGAGACGCAGGGGGCGTGGCACGACGTGCTGCGGCGGATCCGCGCACTGGACGGCTTCGGCGACTTCCTCCGGCCGCCACGGGCCGCCGCCCTCACCGCGGCGGCGGCCGAGGGCCCGGTCGTCTACGTCTACGCCACGCCCAGGCGGTCCGACGCGCTCGTCCTGACCGGGGATCCCGAGGAGCCGGTGTCGGTGGTGCCGCTGCACGGCCTGCGGGAGGCCGAGGCCGCCGAGCGTGTCCCGGAGCTGCGGGCAGCCCTCGACCGGTCCGTCGACCCGACGGTGGACCCCACGGTGCGCCGGGCCGCCCAGGACGAGGTGCTGGACGTCCTGGCCTGGCTCTGGGACACCGTCGCCGAACCGGTGCTCACCGCCCTGGGACACACCGCGCCCCCGGCGGCCGGTGCACCCTGGCCGCGACTGTGGTGGTGTCCCGTCGGCCACCTGTCCCACCTGCCGCTGCACGCCGCCGGGCACCACAGGGACCTCCTTCGCCCCGACGGGGAGCCGCACCGGCGCGCCCCGCGCACCGTGCTCGACCGGGTGATCTCCTCCTACACCGCCACCGCCCGGGGCCTCGCCCGTGCCCGGGCGTCCCGCCCGCGTCCCGCCGGGCAGGCCCGATCCGCCGTCCGCACGGCCGTCGTCGCCGTCCCCGAAGCGCCCGGCGCCGGTTCCCTCCCGGGCGCCACCGCCGAGGCCGCCCTGCTGGCCCGGCTGGTCCCCGGCGCGACGGTCCTGACCGAACCGACCCGCGCCGCCGTGCTCGACACCCTCCAGGACCACCGGATCGTCCACTTCGCCTGCCACCACAGGCCCGCCCGGATCGACCCCTGGCAGGGGACGCTGCTGCTGCCCGACCACCGGACGGATCCGCTGACCGTCTCCGACATCTCCGCGCTGCGGCTGGACGGCGGGCTCGCCTACCTGTCCGCGTGCTCCACCATGCTCACCCGGTTCACCGACGAGGCGCTGCACCTCTCCGGCGCCTTCCAGCTGGCCGGGTACCCGCACGTCGTCGGCACGCTGTGGCCCGTCGGCGACCGGCCCGCCCAGCAACTCGCCGGCGACTTCTACGGCCGCCTCACCCGGGACGGCCGCCACCCGCCCGACCTCGACGGCGCGGCCGTGGCGCTGCACCACGCCGTGCGCTCCCTGCGCGCCAAGTACCCCCGCACGCCGACGCTGTGGGCCGCCCACACGCACACCGGCGTGTGACGGGGATTGTGCTGTGAAGAAGCGGCTCACCCCCACCGCGGCGGCCCCGTCTCTCGATGACGAATGGGCGACCGCGGAGTATGTAGCGCTGGGGTGCCGTGAAGGAGTCGCTGAATACCCACCGCTACCTGAACCTTCCTTGCACCGTCACCCGGGTCACAGCAACGCCGCACCCTCGCTTGTCACCCAGGTCCGCCAGACACGACGGGCGTTCGGCAGGTCAGGGCGGTCAAGGAGCCAGAGCACATACCCGGCACGACACCGGGCCCACGGGCTGTCCGAATCGGCTGCCCGATCGAGCCTGCCTCGCAGATCAGCGCTGTCGACGGCACGGGCAACCCGCACGTATTCGCGATCCTTGCAGCGATACGCCCGGTGGACGACGATCTCGACCAGGTCGGTGAGCTTCGCCCTGATCTCCTCCTCCTGGCGAGCACGGGCTGCCACCTTCCGGACCAGGCTCTGCTTCGTACCCCACGCCTTCGCATGCTGCGTCCACTCCAGCGGGTACCTCGCCTCCCACTCCAGGAAGAGCAACACATAGGGCAGCCCCGACCACGCCGCCAGATCCCCGTCGACGGGACCGCCCCACACCCCATCAGGCAGCGAACGCCTCTGGGCCTGCTGATGCCTCTGGCGCGCCTGCAGAAAGGCCGGCTCCCGGTACTGCTCGTCCGCTCCCAGGGGCCGCGCCAGCAGCCACATCTCGTTGGAACGGGCGAGCGCGTCCGTGACCTTCCTCTGGGCCTCCGTCAGATGGGCGAGCGCTGCACCCCTCGCAGCCGGATCCTCCGCCACAAGCCCGAACGCCCAACCCAGCCGCTCAGCCCACGCACAAGCGTCGTCCGCTTCTGTACCTGCCTCTTCAGCCACGCACGGGATCATCTCCTGGCGCGGTCGGCTCGCTCCGCGGACGGTGCGGGGGAGACGCAAGGGCTCCGGGGCGCAACGGACATGCCCCTAGCGTCGGTCGGCTTCCTGAGCTGCATGCTCCAGACGGCTCCGATGGTTCCCCCACCATGTCGAGTCGCCCGGCGCCATGCTGTCGTTGCCCTTGTTCATCCCCACGGCGCCGTCCATGAGCTCCCGAATGATGTCGGCATGGCCGGCGTGCCGGTGCGTGTCAGCGATCACGCGCACCACGGCGTGGTGCAAGGTCACCTCGTCCTTCCCGCTGGGCCACCACGGCACCTTGCCGATCGTGTCCAGCGCCAGCGTGTCGAGTGTCGCGTCCGCGTGGGCCCACGCCCGGCGGTAGAGCTCGACGATGTACTCGCGTGACTCGTCGGCGGTGACCCACATGTCCGCGTTCGCCTCGGCACCGTCTTCCAGCCAGGGCAGTGGTTCACCGGACGGTCGTCCGAAGGTGTCGCCGAGGTAGCCCAGCTCCACGCCGGCCGCGTGCTTCACCAGGCCGAGAAGGTTGGTGCCGGTAGGCGTCGACGGACGGCGGATGTGGTACTCCGAGAGCCCTTCGAGCTTCCACAGCAGGGCATCACGGGCGGACTGCAGATAGAAGTGAAGATCAGCTGCGGGGTCTGATGCGGTCATGAGGCAAGTCTGCCACTCGCATGATCTCTGTCCATACGCCCGGGCTTCAGCATTCCACCAACAGGCAGACGCACTCGTCAGCGCAGTGGGCTACTCCAGGATGCCGGCGGTGCGGGCGGTGGCCAGCCAGTCGGGGAATTCCCGCAGGAGCTCGTCGAAGAGGTGGTGGTCGGGGATGGCCTGCGGGGTGCGGCCGGCGTGGAAGAAGCCCGCGTTGTCGACGATGCGGCGGGTGGGGACGGCGAGGGTGTCCAGCTTGCGCAGAAACGTGAATTCGTTGTCGTCGGGGTCGCCGAAGCCGATGAACTGCCAGAACAGGGGGAGGCGGGCGGCTTTGCACAGGTAGCGTTCGGCAGCGGTCCTGCTGGTGGGGCCGCCGTCGGTCTGGAAGATGACCAGGGCCGGGCAGTGGCTGCCCGACTCCAAGTAGTGGTCGATGACCTCGTCCATGGCCCAGTGGTAGTTGGTGCGTCTCATGTGCCCGAGGTTTTCGTGCAGTTTGTTGATGCGGCCGCCGTGTGTGCCGAGGGTCAGGTCGGCGGTTCCGTCGACGTCGGTGGAGAAGAACACCACCGGAACGGTGCCGTCGTCGTCGAAGTGGGCCGATAGAGACAGAACCTGCTCGGCCAGATGCTGCATGGTGCCGTTCTGGTAATGGGGCCGCATTGACCCGGAGCGGTCCAGCACGAGGTACACCGCCGCCCGCGCGTCCTCCAGCCCGTGGCTGCGTACGCTGTCACCGGCCGTTTCAACAGGCTGACCAGATCAGGTGCCCTCTCCTGCATCTTGGTCAGGCTTACGGCCCCGGTGTATGTGCTGCCGTTCGTCAGGATCACTCCTCCGTGGCGGCGCCCCGCTCTCGAACAGGGCCGGCGTTTGCCTCTTCGGCTGCGAACAGTGCTGCTTTTGACTGGATGACCGGGCGTTGGCGAGTGTCATGGCGCCGGTGCGAGTGTCCTCTTGCAGAGGCCGGGTGGGTGAGGGCCTGCACAAGAGGACGGTCTCGCGGCGGGCACAGGCGGAGTTGCTGTCGTCTGTGCCCGGGTGTCATCCGCTCGTGGGGCGTTACTTGGGCTGCGTCCGGCGTGGCGTCGGGGTGTCCAGGTGGACGACGACGGAGGTGTAGAAGCGGTGCACGGCATCGTCCACGCTGCGGATGAAGCCGGATTCGGCGTTGCCGCGGCCGCTTCCCATGCTCTTGAGCAGGGACAGACGGAACCCGGTGATTTTGGCGTTGTCCTTGGGGAGCAGGTCCGCCGGTTCGGGGCGCAGGCGCTCCAGGGTTCCGCGTGGGCCTGGGCTGTCGCCGTCGACGAGGGTTTCGACATGGAGGTCCGCCGGGGCCTCGGCCAGGCGCCGGACGAGTCGCTTGGCCCAGCTCAGGGGGTAGCCCTGCTCGGGGGCCGGAATGTCGATGCCGGTACGCAGTTTGCCGGTGCGCAGGTCGGCGCTGACGGTCAGGACGCCGGGGGTGCCGTCGATACGCAGCTCTGCCAGGAGCCGCCCGTCGAGGCAGAGCTGATCGGCCAGGCGGTTTCGGCGCTCCTTGGGGTCTGCTCCGCGCTTGGCGCGCTGGACGGGTAGGACCTTCTGCCCGAGTTCGCCGCCCAGCCTGAGGCAGACCTGGCGGATGAGCCGTTCCCAGTTCTCGACCACTTCCAGCGCCCGGGTGTCGCCCTGGCACAGTGTTTCGTCGTCGATGCCGTTGCGCACGGGAACCCAGGCGGGGCCCATGTTCTGGAAGCCGTGGCAGCCGGAGTTCTCGTGCTGCAGGTAGTGCAGCAGTTCCTGCAGAAGCCAGGCATGCGCCACGTTGCCCACACCTTCGTGCCTGATCAGCATCTGTGCCTGGTAGGCGACTTCCGCCCAGGACAGATGCCAGAGGGCCACCTTGTGCTTGCGCCGCTTGTCGATCTTGACGTCGACGAGCGGGCTGCCCTCCAGCGCGACGTCGTTCGTCAGCGTGATCACGGCCTCGTAGCCGCGGCGTGCGGCGATGTCCATGTACGCCTGCACCTGGTCGGCCTTGAGCGCGTTGCCGTTGGTCTTCGTCTCGACCAGCGCGGTCCACAGCTTGCCCGCCCGCTCCACCCGGATCACCCCGTCCGGGCGCCGCGGACTGTCCCCGTGAGGCAGGGAGACCTCCGTGAACGTCTCCACACGGCCCGCCGGAGCCCCGAATCCCGCGGTGAGCCTCCTGCTGAACTCCGGCACCTGCGCCATCACCGCCAGCAGCACCGAGGTGGCACGCATCTCACGGTCCCGGTCGCTCTTGAGCATCGAGACAGGGAAGAGCCTGGCCTGCCTCCAGGCGTCGTTCTCCGCCAGGGTCTTCTTGACCGTCTTGGGGAGGGTGACCTTCTTCTTCGCGGTGCGAGGGCGGCTGGCCGGCTTTCTCGGCTCGCCGGCCTCGCCCTCAGGCCGGCGAGGCGCCGGGATGGCCTCCAGCGTCGCCTGCCCGGCCGACTCCTCGGCCGGCGTCGGAGCCGCCGCATCGACCTGCTCGTCGGCTTCCGCGCCGGCGAGTGCTGCTTCCGCCTCCGTGGCCGCGTCGTCCTCGATGTCGACCCCGAAGTCCGTCGCCAGCCCCGCAAGGCCGCTCTCGTAGCCCTGCCCGACGGCACGGAACTTCCATCCCTCGCCCCGTCGGTACAGCTCGCCGAAGATGACCGCCGTCACGGAACCTGCGTCGTCGACGGAGAACCTCAGCAGGCTTTCACCGGCCGCGTCGGCCAGCGTGATCCTCACGTCCTCCAGCTCACCGAAGCGGGCTTCGCCGTATCTGCTCGCGGCGACGACGACTCGATCGATCTCGGACGGCATGGCGGTGAGGTCGAAGCTGATCCGGTCCTCACTACCGTCCGCTGTTGGCGTCTTGCCGAGAAGCTGCACGCTTCCGTCAGCGGCCACCGGATGGTTGTAGAAGTAGAAGTCGCCGTCGCTGCGCACCTTGCCGTTCACGTCCAGCAGCAGTACCGACACATCCGCGTCGCCCTCGCCGGTAGGGCTGACCCAGCCCAGACTGACGATCACCGAACCGACGTCGTCGCTCAGGTCCGCCAGGGCCACATTCGAACCCATGATCATTTCCTGCACAAAGCCCCCAACGGCATATCCTGAACATGCGGAAGATCCCGCCCATCCGTCCCTTGTGCGGCACAAGATGACGAGTCGCGCGTAGAAAACTGTAATACGCACCGAGCTCGATCGTGGAGGTTCCGTGAAGCCAGGTGTGTGACAGCGGTGGCCGGCGCTGAACCGTGACCAAACCGCTGCTGCGAGCCGGGCTCGAGGTGATACCCGACGCGGTCCCAGGCTCGGCGATACCGCATGTCCTGGGGTACGAACGAGAGCGGGTTTTCGGGTTCTGCCTGGTCGAGTACGACGATCCGCGCTTCGTGGAGCGGCTCAACAAGGCCTGGTACGACCTCGCCACGTCCTCCGGCCTGATCGACGAGAATCGCGAGTTCCTCCTCATGTTGCCCAGGGGAACCCGGACCGCTGCGGAAGACCGCCGGCGGCGCACGATGCACGTCTGGCACCGGGTCCGCCTGCTGGAACGGTGGGACGTCATGGGGGCCGGCGCGGCGTCGTTCCTCGGCATGCGTGCTGGCCGCCCCGGCTTCGCCATGCTGGCACTGGACAACAGCGTCTGGCTCTTGGCCGACACGTACGAAACGGGTGCGGCCGTGTACGCGGTGCGGGATCCCGCCGGCTCCCCGGGGGTCCTGCGCGAGTTGAAGTGGGAGGTGGAGTGGCTCGCCAGGAAGGACGAAGACCGGGAGTTCCGACGTGAAGTCGGCGTTTGGCTTGAGAACAGGCAACAGCGCTAGCCTCGATCTTTCGTGACGGTCCGCCGACGGAGTCGGTGGACCGTTTTCGTGCCGTGAGTTGAGGGTGGGCAGGCCGAGGGCCCGAGTGTCGTCTCGGGGTGGCGCCGGATTCCACTGCTCCGGGTGGTGAAGGGCTGTCGTAGGGACGGGGGATCCGCTGGTCAGTCAGGGTTCGGCAGGAGTGCGAGCCGGTCGAGGGCTGCGGTGATGAGGCCGGTGAAGGGCCAGTGCCGGGCGAGGCGGAGGATCCGTCGGCGGCCGGTGGTGACGAGTTGTCCGGCCGCGGTGAACAGGCGGAACCGCAGGCGGCGGGGCTCCCAGAGCCTGGCCTTGCCGGTCAGGGCGAGCATGGGCATCCAGGCCAGCAGGTCGAGGGCGATCTGGATGATCTCCAGCCAGACCTTGTTCTGGGCTGTGGTGTGCAGGGGCAGGTTGCGCAGGCCGGTCGCGCGGGCGGCCCGGATCCGGTCTTCGGCCCGGGCCCGCAGCCGGTGGCGGAGCTCGGCGATCGGCCGGCCGGCGGTATTGGTGGCAAAGCAGGTGATCCGCACGACACGGACACGTGGGTACGACGAGATAGGCTCTCTCACCTGGAAAGTGCTCTTTTCCTTGCAGCCAACAGGACCCTCAGCAAGTCCTATCGTTGCAGGTCAAGGGCACTTTCCGTGTTTCTGATCAGCTCTTGGACGGCCCACCTCGTGAAAGCCCGAGGCTAAGCCTTGATTGATGCGGCCGACCTGGCGGCCTGCTCGATCTTCGCGCAGTGCGCCGCACGGGCTTCCTCGTCGATCCGCTCCTCGTGTTCGGGGCGCATCCCGGTGCGGCCGTCGAGGCCTTCTCGCAGGATGTCGGCGTGTCCGGCATGCCGGTTGCTCTCGCCGAGGACATGGACCATGACGGCGAACAGGTTCGTGTTGGGACGAGGTTCCGGCCACCACGGCACGTGGCCGGGGGCGTCGAGGGGAAGCTCATTGATCGTCGCGTCCGAGTTTTCCCATGTGCGCCGGTAGAACCCGATGATCTGATCGCGGGTCTCGTCCTCCGTCGCCCACATATCGCTGCCGTCGTGATCCTGCCACGGGGGCAGTCGCTCCGGGGAAGGGCGGTCGAAGACCTCGCCGAAGTACCTGGCCTCGACGCTGGCCGCGTGCTTGACCAGGCCGAGGAGATTGGTCCCGGTCGCTGTCAGAGGTCGGCGGGCGTCGTACTCGGACAGGCCGTCGAGCTTCCAGAGCAGCGCCTTGCGGTCCCGCCGCAGCCTCCCGTGCAGGCTGTCCTTCGCGAATTCATCGATCATGCTGCATGAACCTTCCGTGGGCTGTTCGTGGTCTCAGGATCCCGCACGTGGTTCACAACGACGACTGGAGAGCCGAGTTGGGACTCCTAGCACAATGAGCTTGCCGGGACGCCTGCCTGTCAGAGAGACGTGGCGGTGAGGTGCGTGACGGCTCGTCACCGACGCCGGCGATGAGCGCGCGGGGCGGCAGTTGGTCGGCCAGTGCGCCCAGCAGCAGTGAGCCGAACAACTGCGGGAGGCAGCCGATGCCGAAGGCGAGTGCGCTCAACAGCGCGGACCCGGTGGTAGCGAAGATCAGCACCGAAAACGTGGTGATTCGCAGCGAGCCCGCTGTGATCGCGACGGCGCGGCTCGAGAAGAGCAGCCGGAATCGCGGCTCGGCCAGCACCTCCCGGTAGGTGGCACGGTGGTTGCCCTGCGCTGGTTCGGCGGTTGGGATCATGACGCCCAGCCTCGCCGTGCGCCCGGGCCACTCACCAATGATTCGTCGCCGGACGAATCGGAAGAGACGTCCGGCGGTAACATCGCCGGGTGCTCCGCTTCGAAGTCTCCGTCGAGGACCTGCTGCGCAGCCGCTTCGCGCTCTCGCCTGCGATAGATCTCTGCCTGTTGCTGCGCTCGCTCACCGGCCAGAGCCGGCCGCTGCCGCGAGCCTGGGCCGCCCGGCTCCTGCCGGCCTTTGAACGGCTTCGCCGCGAGACCGAACTGGACGCCGCCCTCGCCCTGCAAACCCCGCAGTCCGGGCCGAACTTCGTCGCCCCGCCCCCGCGCGGCCTCAACCAGACCTGGGCAGACGACCTGGCCATGATCCGGGCCACACCGCTCGAAGAGGCCCGCCACGAATTCGCCACCACCGCGACCGGCCCGTCCGCCCGTGATCCCCGCGTACGCGCAGTGCTGGACTCCGCGGACGCCGTCTCCAGGATCGCCGAGGCGATGGACCAGGCGTGGCGCGAACTGCTCGCCACGGACTGGCCGCAACTGCGCGCGATCTGTGAACGCGATGTCGTGCACCGGGTGGGTGTGATCGGCGAACACGGATGGGCCACGACCATCGAGAGCCTGCACCCGAGCATCGCCTGGCGCGCCGGTGGTATCGAGATCGGCTTCTTCCCTCCAGTCGGAAACGTCCGCCTCGCCGGCGACGGGCTACTGCTGATCCCTTCGGTCTTCGTCGCGAATATCGCCGCCCACCTGGAAAACCCCTGGCCGAGGACCTTGGTCTATCCCGCCCGCGGCACCGCCGCCCTGTGGGGCGAACAAGCGACCGTTCTTCGACCGGACACGCTGACCGCTCTGGTCGGCCGGGCCCGAGCCCGGCTGCTGGTGGCGCTGGACGCCCCGGCCAGTACCAGCCACCTCGCCCGAAGCCTCGCCATGGCACCCGGCGCGGTGGGAGACCACCTCGCCATCCTGCGAGGCGCGGGGCTGCTCGTCCGTGCCCGGTCCGGACGGTCGGTGCTCTACCGACGCACCCCGCTCGGCGAGGCGCTGGTCGCCGGTTCGGGCTGAGGGCTCAGATCAACACTGCTTTTGAAGCGCCGCCAGCAGATGATGTTGCCGAGGCTTGGGCGCTGCCCGAGTCTGTCGGCTGCCGAGGCTAGCTGACGCAGGCACGTCGCTCACCTGTCGGCCCGGGCTGTACCGTAATATCCTGAGAATATGGCCAATTATAAGTGCTTTTGCCCCGTTTGTGGCCGCCAGGTCGAGCAGGTCATGCGCCGGCACAAGACCCTGGGTGTGTTCGTGCCCATGTGGCGTCCCGGCCCGTGCAAGAATCCCGGGTGCCGGGCGTACGAGGCCGAGTCGGAGCCCGCCCATGATGGAGAGCGGACCGGCGGTCGCAGGGCCGAGCAGTCAGACTCCTGACGCGCCTCTCGCGGGCCTGAAAAGCTTCCGCGAGCGTGTAGAGAAGCGCGGGCCGGCTCCGACGTCCCCTGTGAGAGCCACCCACCACGGGCGGCCCGAGCCGAAGGAGCGGACTCATGAAGTACCTGGTGATGGTGCAGGGCGCGCAGGTGGACTACGAGGCCCAGGCGGGCAAGCCCGCCGCCGGTCTCCCGGCCTGGAGCGACAAGGACATGCAGGCGATGTTCCAGCACATGGGGGCGATCAACAACGACCTCGCCGAGACAGGCGAGTTCATCGATGCCCAGGGGCTGGCCGAACCTGCCAGGACCCGCCTCGTCAGCGCCGGCGCGGACGGCAAGCCCGTGATCACCGACGGGCCGTACGGCGAGACCAAGGAAGTGATTGCCGGTTACTGGCTCCTGGAGTGCGAGAGCCTGGAGCGGGTCACGGAGATCGCCGCGCGGGTCATCCAGAGCCCCGTTCCCGAGGGCGCGAACACGTACCCCGTCGTCATCCGGCCGCTCGGCGAGGTGTGAGCAGGGGAGACGTTTGAGACGTACGAGCGAGGTCGAGGGCCTGCTGCGCCTGCACGCGCCGCAGGTCCTCGGCGCGCTCGTACGCCGGTACGGGCACTTCGAGGCCGCCGAGGACGCCGTCCAGGAGGCGCTGCTGGCAGCGGCCGGGCAATGGCCCGAGTCGGGGGTTCCGGACAATCCGCGGGGCTGGCTGATCAGGGTCGCCTCGCGGCGGCTCACGGACGCGCTCCGCAGTGATCAGGCGCGGCGGCTGCGTGAGGAGAAGGCGGTGGTGCTCACACCGCGCGACGCCTTCACCGCCTCGCCGCCCGAGTCGGATCGTGCGCCCTCCGAGGACGACACGCTGACCCTGTTCTTCCTCTGCTGCCACCCCGATCTGCCCCCGCCCGCCCAGATCGCGTTGACGCTGCGGGCCGTCGGCGGTCTGACGACGGCCGAGATCGCCCGCGCGTATCTGATACCGGAGGCGACGACGGCCCAGCGGATCAGCCGGGCCAAGCAGCGGGTGAAGGGCACGCGTTTCGGCCGCCCCGACCACTGGGAGGAGCGGCTGCCTGCCGTCCTTCCAACCCGACCACCACAGAGGCCTCAGTGGTGGGGCGGATGCGAGGTCCGGTGACGATGCCGAGGCGTGGGCCATGCGCGCACTGGCGGATCTGCTGAACCTCCTGAACGATGGACTGGGGGAGGCTCCCGACTCGGACGACCTGGCGGCCGCGCGCTGGCCGGCGGTCGTGGCGGCGGCGCGGACGGCGTTGCGGAGCATGACCTGACGAAACACAAAGAGGCGGCCCTCCCCCCGGGGGAGAGCTGGAGCGCAGTGCGGAGCGGTTCGAGGCGGCCGAGACGGCGATCAGGGCGCGGTTGTCGCCGAGGTCGTTGGTGTAGGCCTCCCGCTCTGCCGCCGCCAGTTGGAGGAGCCGGAGTGTCCCAGGCCTCGGAGAGCGGGACCACGCGTTCGATGTCCAGGCCGGCTGGGCCTGGATATAGCGGTCGTCGTAGGGGCTGTACCGCTCGCCTCCGCTCAGCGCGCACCGGATGCCCTGCTCGGACTGGACGCCGCTGGCGGCGTGACTCAAGCAGCCTGGCGGCTATCGGTGTCTCGGGCCGCTCCGTCGGCGGCTACGACCCGGAGGGGCTTCTGCTTCATCTGGGGACAGGTGTCGGATAAGTCCGGGGGTGAACTGCGGGCCGTGTGAGCGCGGCAGCGGGGGACCTGTCCAATCCCTCGGTGCGGGCCGTCTTCCAACTGGCCCCCAGCGACGGTGCGTCGGTGACGCCGGAAAGTCTGAGAGCCGTACGGGTGCGGCGGAGCCGACACGGTCGCACCGTTCGACGGCCACACCAAGACCTGCCTGGAGCAGATTCCCACGGCGCACGGCTGCTCGGTCGGCCCGATGTCCGTCACGAGGAATTCGTCGGACCGGACCCGGCCGATCCGGCCAGAAGTCTGGTTTGGTCTAGACTAAGAAGGGTGCGGTTACCTCGCCCCCATGGAACGCCCCACAGTCATGGTGGCGCTAACGCGAAGGGCATGAGCACAGGAACCCGCGAGATCCTGCGCCGGTTCATCGGGCGCCAGGCGCGGGCCGGCCTGGACGAGCCCGCCGACGACGTCCACGCCATCCACCTCCGCACGGAGGACGGCTGGCAGATCGAGATGACAGTCGACATCGCACCCGAAGCCCTCGCCCAACTCCCCGCACTGTGCGGCGCCGACGCGCCAGTCAGCGACGCCGACCGACGCCCTGGCACGGCAGCGACAATCTGCTGGACACACCCGGGCCGCTGGACGGCGATGACGGTACGAAGAAACGGGCGCCTCGTCAGATTCACCTGGGATCCCGAAGCCGAGCAGTGGCGCGAACGCCCCGGCCGACGCCCCATCCCTGTGTCCTGACCCGCGGGCCAGGCGTACGGCCATGCCGCGCCCGTAGCCGTCGGCCTGCCAGAGCTCGGCGAGGACTCCCGCAGCCGGCGTCCCGGCTTGATGCGCGACGCGCGCATCCCGGCAAACCTTCCGTGTTCCGGGGTGACCACCCCATGGCGTCGATGCCAGGATGTCGGTCGGTCGACGTACGGCGGACTTATGGGGTGGCAGTGGCGGGGACTTCGGTCGAGGCGGTGGACGCGGTGGACTGGAGCCGCTTCCGGACGGGCCTGCCGGAGCACCATCCGGTCAAGGAGGTCCCGCGGGCGCTGCGTCGCCTCGTCAGGCGAGGCCCGGCGGCGACGGACGAGGACTGCCACCCGCTGTACTCCTGCCTGTTCGCCCCGGGAGGCGGACTGCCGTCGGCCGCGGCCGCGGCCCTGCCGTTTCTCACGGCGCTCGCCTCCGACCCCGCCAACGGCGCACGAATCACCCTCGTCGAACTGCTCGGCGCCATGAACGCAGCGGCACGCGAGGCCGGTGAACAGGGCACGCACGGAGCGTGGCGGGAGGAGTGGCGGCGCCAGGGCGACACGATCACGGCGCTCCTCGCGGACCCCGCGCCGAGCGTCCGGCGGGCCGCACTCCCCCTCGCGGACGACGACGCACTGCTGGAGCGGTGGCACGCCGAGACGGACCCCGCCGTACGCCTGCCCCTCCTGCTGGCACTGGGCACCCGCGCGGCGACGACCGCCGGCGGGCCCGGCACCGGGTCACCCGGCGGCCGGCACCGGTTCGCCGGCGCGGTGGAGGCAGTGCTGAGCAGGGTGCTGCGCGACGACGAGCCGGTGATGAAGGCGGCAGCCGTGATCGCCCGGGCGTCCCTCGACGGTGACGCCCCCCTCCGGTATGCCGACCTGCTGCTGGACGTCCTCACCGATCCGGCCGTACGGCCCCGGTTCGAGCAGGTCTGGTGGCTGCCGGACGTGGAGATCCCCTTCACCCGGGACGACGTCGCCGCATGTGTGTCCGGTCTCCTCGACCACGTACCCGCGGCCGCCCTGTCTTTCGTGACCCGGCTGGCCGAGGCGGCGGAACGCACCGAGGACGACGGGCTGCGCCGGGTCGTCCTGGACGAGGCGTGGCGGCACCTGGTGCTCCGGCGTTCCGCGGCACCGACGGTGCTGCCCCTCGCGGCACGGCTGCTGGACTGTGCCGACGACTCCGTGCGGCTCAAGGCCGCGCACCTCCTCGCGATGCTCGCCCCTGACTCCGGCCCGTACGCCGACCGTCTGGCGGCACTGCTCGACGATCCCGGAACCGACGACATCTCCTGGAGCGAGGGGACCGTCGGCGACTTCGCACGCTGGGCCCTGGTCCGGCTGGGCGACCCCCGCGGCCTCCCCGGCCTGGTCGAGTCGCTCTGGGCGCCCTACCGGGAGCAGTACGGGCGCAGTTGGGTGGCAGGCGATCCGCGCCGGCCGGAAATGCACGACGTCCTCGCGCCGCTGCGCGAGCACGCGGACGTCCTGCTGCCCGCGCTGCTGGAGGAGGTGCGGCAGGACCACGAGCGGCACGGCGACCACGGCCAGATCATGGGCACGCTGCTGCACGTCGCCGAGAAGTGGGGGCCGGACGCCCTGCCCGCGCTCCCGGTCGTCCTTCCGCTGCTGAAGGACGCGCGGTACTCGTTGCGGGTGGTCGACGTGCTGCTGGCGATGGGACCCGGTGCCGCTTCGACGGCGCCCGCCGTGCGCGAAGCGGTCGTCCTCGACCACCCGGGCAACCGCGACAAGATCGCCTGGGCCGCGTGGCGCATCGCGGGGGGTGACGACGGCACCGCCCTGCGGCGCCTGGGCGAGGCGGTGCACGACGAGCAGGCGTCGCCCCGCGGACCGGTCCTCCTCCTGTCCGACTTCGGCCCCGCCGCCGCGGCGCACGCCGGACGGGTGCGTGAGCTCATGGAGAACGCCGAGTACGGGAAGGCGACGGCGGCGGTCGCCCTGTGGAGGATCACCGGCGACCCGGGGCCCACCCTGGCGGTGCTGGAGGAGGTCGTCGTGCGCTTCACCGGCGGCGACGACCGCTACGGCGACCTGACCGAGACCCTCGGCGCCTTCCTGCGCATCGGCACGGTCACGCCGGCCGCACGGCGGGCCCTGCGCCTCGTCGAGGCCCGGGACACGCGGCTTTCCCCCTACCGGGACTACCGGGCCGTCCTCGGCGACCAGGAACTCCGCTCCGCCGTCGCCGCGGTGCTCGCGCTCCCCGACGGTGGCGGCCTCACCCTTCCCCCGGGCGAATCCGCCCACCAGCTGCGCTGACAGCGGTCATCCTTCCGTCCCTCACCTGGGCGCAAGGGGGGGCATGTCGGACACCACGCGGATACTACTCGGCGTAGTCCTGCTCATTGTCTTCTTCGTGGGGCTCTTCGCCCTGTTCGGGTGGGTCGCCACGGGCAAGCGGGAGTAGCGACGTCGACCGCTCCGACCGCTGCAGCGCCACGCTCGAGGACCCGGTTGCGCGCCCCCGCACGGGAGACCCGGAGCACCGTACGAACGACAGCGGCGCGCCGAAGTCCGGCGCGGAGAGTCCCGGGAGTGCTGCCCCCGCGCCTCCTTCCGCCACCGCGGCCGGCCGAATCGGCCGCACGGCCCCCACGGCCGACCACCACTACCCCTTCTGGAAGCCATGAAGGCCAACGGGCCGAGGCCGGCGGTGTACAAGTCCTCGCAGCGGTGACAGTGAACGGATGGAACAGCGCATCCACGGCGGTCTCTTCACCCGCGTCCTCGGCCCTCCGCCGTGCGCCGGCGCCCCGACGGTGGTAATGGTGCACGGGCTCGGACTCTCGGGCCGTTACTTCGTACCGCTGGCGCGGCGGCTGGCGGCGAGGGGATTCACCGTGCTCGTGCCGGACCTGCCGGGCAACGCGCGGTCACGGGCCGCCGTATGCCGGATGCCCGACGTGGTGCGGACCGCCGACGCCCTTGCCCGCTGGCACCGCCGGCTCGTGCCGGGGCCGAGTCTGCTGGTGGCCAACTCGGTCGGCTGCCAGGTGGCCGCGGCCCTCACGGCCCACCATCCGAGTCTGGCCCACCGGGTCGTCCTGCTCGGTCCGGCACTCACCCCGGGGGCGTCCGCCTGGCGCCAGGCAGGCCGGCTGCTCGCGGACGCGCCCCGAGAGCCGCTCGCCCTGATCGTGGTGGCCGCGGCGGACTACCTGCTCACCGGCCCCCTACGTTTCGCCGTGTCCCTGCGCCACGCGCTGCGCGACGCCGCCACGGCATTCGAGGGTCACCTGGCCCGGATCACCGTGCCGACCCTCGTCGTCCGCGGGACCGGTGACACCATCGCATCCGAGGTCTGGACCCGGCGCGTCACAGAGCTGATCGCCGACGGACACGCGAGCGAGGTACCGGACGCCGCGCACGCGGCGCACTACAGCAAGCCGGAAGCCCTGGCCGAACTGATCGAGGCATTCGCAGCAGGGGAGAACCCATGAAGCCTCCCGCCCGTCCGACCCTCCCGACCGCCCTCCGCCCCGCTTCCCGCCCCCGGATCCTCGGCCGCCGTCATCGCACGGGACCCGCCGCCTGCCGTCCGCCCGGCCCACCGGTCGCCGTGGGTGCGCCGGCTGCGGTCGGCAGGCCAGCTGGACTGGTCGCGGGCGGTGATCGCTTCCTCGCATGTCCGGGCCGCTCGACGAGGCCCAGAAACGGGCCCCGGGTCGACCGAGCACGGCCGGGCAGCAAGCACCACGTCATCACCGACGAGCTCTGTAACGCCGTATCAGGGGACCAGTCGGTGAAGAGCTGTCCCGTAGTGGTACTCCTCGGCGGTCACTTGAGCCTCATCAGGTTCTCGCTTCCGCAACCCACTTCGATGACTCGGCGTCCAACTCAATGAAGGACGGCTGCCGATCACCCGGGAGAGCACGTGACGAAGAAGGACCAGAGGACGGACGCGGCGAGGGAGAAGGACCGCGAAAAGTGGATGGCGCGTTTCCAGGTGCGGCTGGCCATGCAGCCGGGCGTGGACCGGGCAGTCGTGCTCCAGGCGGTCAAGGAGGTCATGGCCCACTGCGCGGATACGGGAGAACACCCGCGGACTGCCTTCGGCGACCCGGACGCCTACGCGGTACACGCCGCCGCGCGGCTGGTGCCGGCAGACCGGGCGGCGCGCGCGAGGCAGCACAACGCTGTGGTGGACGCGCTCGACTCCGTGCAGAAGAGGGCCGGGGACGTCGCCGGTCTGTGACCGGTTGAACCGCCCGTCATGGCCTGGCGCACTGTTCTGACACAGCCTCTGTCCGCCGGGGCTGCTCAGGCCGGCGCACAGTCCGCCAGGACGGCGAACTGCTGGAACCGGTTGTCGCATACAAGGCCTACCCGCCCCGAGCTGCTGACCTACCCCTGAGCGGCGGCTACGCGAGCTCGCAGCGAGGGAGGAAGACTGGGCGGGCTCCGGGCTACAGTCCGGACGATGGACCTTGACGAACTTCGCCGGCGTGCGCTGCGTATCCACGACCTGTACGACGAGCTGAACCTGCGAGAACGTGGCCGGGTTTGGACTCGTGAAGAGTTCATGCTCGGGTTCATGGGGGACACCGGCGACCTGGCCAAGCTGATCCTGGCGCAGGAAGGGGCGCGGTCGGACCAGCCTGATGGCCAGGCCGCGCTGGAGCACGAGCTGGCTGACTGCCTTTGGTCCGTGCTGATCCTTGCCCACCGCTACGGCATCGACCTGGAGAGCGCGTTCGTGCGCACGATGGAGGACCTGGATAAGTCGATCAGCTCCCGTCTCGACCGGTAGGTCCACATGGGCGCTGATCGGCGAACAGGGCCCGGCATGCATGCCGCGGCCGAACGGCTTGCCGAGTACGCCGACCGGCTCGGCGAAGGCACGCGTCCCGCGTCCGTATCCGGCGGCCAGCGGTGCATTCCTCGAATCGGCAACCGCAGCACCACCGTCACCCGCATCGTGCCGGACCAGGACGACGGCGTGGCCGACCGACCACAGGTGAGCCGAGTACAACGCCTGAGCAGCCGTCATCGGCGGGCCGGCCGCTCCGCAGCCGCCCCGCGGACCATCAACCGGCTCAAGAACTCCCGCGCGGTCGCTACTCGTTACGACAAGCGGCCTACGTCTTCCAAGCCACCGTCGCCGCCGCGGCGATCCGGCCATGGCTCCGTCAGTGATCCGCCGGACAGTCCCCAGGCGCCTCGCCCGGGGCGATCAGCCCTGTCTCGTAGGCGAAGACGACGGCCTGGACGCGGTCGCGCAGGTCCAGCTTCGACAGGATACGGCCGACGTGGCTCTTGACCGTGGTCGGGCTGAGGAACAGCCGGGAGGCGAGTTCGGCGTTGTTGAGGCCCGTCGCGAGTAGGCGGAGCACCTCGAGCTCGCGCGGGGTCAGGCCGGACAGATCGCGGTGCGGGGCGATGGTCTGCGGTTCGTCGCGAGGGGCGAAGCGCTCAATCAGCCGACGAGTGATCGTGGGCGCGAGAAGAGCGTCTCCGGTCCGCACCAGGCGTAAGGCGGAGACCAGATGTTCGGGGGTGACGTCCTTGAGCAGGAAGCCGCTGGCGCCGGCAGTGAGCGCGGCGTAGACGTAGTGGTCGAGGTCGTATGTGGTGAGGATGATGACCCGCGTTTCGGCCAGGCCGGCGTCGCCGATGATGCGTCTGGTGGCCTCGATGCCGTCCATCTGTGGCATCCGGATGTCCATGAGGACGACGTCGGGCCGCGTACGGCGAACCGCTGCGACCGCCTCGGCCCCGTCGGCGGCCTCGGCCGTCACTTCAATGCCGTCCGCAGTCAGGATCATTTTGAAGCCGGTGCGTACAAGGGCTTGATCATCGGCGATGACGGCGCGCAGAGGCGGCCGGTCCGCGGTCATGCCGTGCTCCGTGGGATGCGGGCCGTCACCCGGTAGCCGTCGGTCGGCGTCGGTCCGGCCGTCAGTTCGCCCTTGTAGACGGCCAGCCGCTCGCGCAGCCCCATGTGGCCACGGCCGTTGCTCTGCGTTGGCGGGCACTCCTTGGCGCCACCGGTGTCCGTGATCTCGATCTCCAGACAGGCTTCGGTGTAGCCAACGGCGACGAACGCCTGCGCGCCGCGCGCATGTTTGATCGTGTTGGTCAGCGCTTCCTGGACGACGCGATACGCCGCGA
This sequence comes from Streptomyces sp. 63XJN7_1_ISO-PGPR-S23-121, assembly GCF_056173025.1. Lineage (NCBI taxonomy): Bacteria > Bacillati > Actinomycetota > Actinomycetes > Kitasatosporales > Streptomycetaceae > Streptomyces > Streptomyces sp. 63XJN7_1_ISO-PGPR-S23-121. Next base: position 3,775,458 of record NZ_CM149653.1, read on the forward strand.
GGTCCACCCCCGGTGGTAGAGGATCTGGCGGCAACGACACTCCGACGCTCACGGGTGTACCGGCGGCGCGTACTCGTGCGACGAGCGCGTCGAGCTGTGCGAGCCCCGGCTGAGGCTCCAGGCCGTCGGGCTTCTCGTGGTCCGGGGCGGCCAGCAGGTCCATCACGTGGCGGAGTTCGGCCATGGCGGCCCTACCGCCCGCCTCGACGGCCAGCAGTGCCTCCTTCGACTGCTCGGGAGCCAGGTCCATCACTTTGCGGGCCGCGCCGGCCTGGATCACCATCACGCTCACATTGTGGCTCACGACGTCGTGCAGTTCGGCGGCGATGCGGGCGCGCTCCTCCTCGACGGCGCGGCGCGTGGCCTCCTCCTGAGCGGCCTGCAGTTCTGTCATCCGGTCCCGACTGGACGCCAGCCGCAGTTGCAGAAGACGGACGAGGCTGGCCAGCGTCCCTGCCACCAGGAGCACGAATCCTGGGCTGGACCATCCCGGGAGTACCGGTTCCGCGTTGCGGAAAGCGAAACCGGACAGCGCGGCGGCGATCACCAGGACGGCGATCGCCGTTATCCGGTAACGGCTGTATACGACGGCGCTGTATGCGCCGATGACACAGGCCAGGACGGTGATCCAGGAGGCGGAGCTGCCGATGGCCAGTGCTGCGCTCAGCACCACCGTGAACAAGGTCAGCGGATACCGGCGCCGGGCTGCCAGCGGCAGCGTCGACAGGACGACCAGGGCCCAGGGCATGGGGGAGGGTTCTTCCTCCACGGGCACCCCATCAGGATCGGGCGGCGAGGGCGGGGCCGGGACCCCGGTTCCGGCGTCCACCGTAGGGGGGTTGATGTCCACCGGCCCGTCGCCGGGATAGCGCACCGCCACGAACAGGGCAAGGACGGTCAGTACGAGCGCCAGCACCACATCGGCGCGCACCGCTCGCCGGGACGGAACGGATTTCGCCTCAGGGCGTAGCGCGTCGATGATTTGCTGATGCCAGTTACGGCGGTTTTCCGTCTCCATCCGTGCATTGTGCTGCGCTCTCCGCCCGGCCCGCGTCCACCCGTCCGGCCAGGGCATTGCCCCACAGGCCTACTTCTCAGGGATGACTCCGCGGCCGATTCCTCCGTAGGAAGGAATGGATGTTGGTTCCGCGGCCGACGTGCCCCATACGCGGCACCTCTAGATTCGCGGGACCGGCAACGACGTGTGCCTCTCGCGACCGGAAGGACGGACGACTGATATGCATCAAATGATCGAACTGGAGGGTGTGGCGAAGCGCTACGACAGCGCCGGCGCGCCGTCGCTCGGACCGCTCACGCTCAGGGTCGCCAAGGGTGAGGCCCTTGCCGTTACGGGCCCTTCCGGCAGCGGCAAGTCCACTCTGCTGAACCTTGTCGCCGGCCTGGACAAGCCGACCGATGGCGCCGTGATCGTGGCTGGGCGACGGATCGACCAGTTGGGCGAGCACGCCCTCGCCAAGTTCCGTCGCGAGCACATCGGCATGGTCTTCCAGTTCTTCAACCTTCTCGACGATCTCACCGTCACCGACAACATTCAGCTCCCGGCCCAACTGACCGGGACCAGTCGGCGCAGGGCCGCGGCCCGCGCGGGTGAGCTCATGGAGATGCTGGGCATCCTGGAACATGCCCGCGCCTACCCGGGCCGATTGTCCGGAGGTGAACGCCAACGGGTCGCAGTCGCCCGGGCGTTGGTCAACCGGCCCGCACTGCTGCTCGCCGACGAGCCCACTGGTGCGCTCGACACCGCCTCCGGCCACGACGTTCGCAATCTGCTGATGGATCTGCACCGCGCCGGACAGACCATCGTGCTGGTGACACATGACCTGACGCTGGCGGAGGCGTGCGCGAGCCGCACTGTTCACCTGGTCGACGGTCAGGTCGCCCTTGAGTCCTACGCGCGGGCCGTCCGATGAGCCTGTTCGGTACCGGCGCGCTGGGCCGGGTCGTACGTTCCGGCGTCGGCCGACGGCGGGTGCAGACCGTGATGATCGCCGTGGCCACGATGATGGCCGTGGCCTCGGCCGTGGTCGCCGGGTCGCTGATGGTCGCCGCGACCGCCCCCTTCGACAACGCCTTCGAGAAGCAGCGGGGTTCGCACATCACCGCGCAGTTCGATCCGGCCAGGGTGAGTGAGGCGCAGCTGGCGAGGACCGGGAAGCTGCCCGGCGTCGCCGCGAGCGCGGGACCGTACCCGTCCACGGCGGTCCGCCCGGTGGACCGGTCGGGCTTCCAGCTGCCGACGCTGACCCTGGTAGGGCGGCCCGGTCCTGACGGCGCCGTGGACCGGGTGGATCTGAAGTCGGGCCGGTGGGTACAGAAGCCCGGCGAGATCGTGCTCGACGCGTCGTTCGAGGGGCCCGCCATCGGGATCGGCACCCCCATGAAGACGTCGAACTCCAAGGGCGCCCCGACCCTGTCGATCGTCGGCTTCGCCGTGTCGGCCAGCGAGACCGCCGACGCCTGGGCGGCCCCCGCGCAGGTCCACGCGCTGGGATCGAAGGGCAACCGGGTCTCGAGTCAGATGCTCTACCGCTTCGACTCCGCGAGTACGAAGCAGCAGGTCCTCGCCGACCGGAAGAAGCTCGCCGCCTCCGTGGGGTCCGGGGCACTGCTCGGGATCCAGTCCTGGCTGGACACCAAACGCGCCGCTGATCAGGGCGCGGCGGCGACCGTCCCGTTCGTGATGGCTTTTGGCGCGCTCGGCATTGTGATGTCGGTGATCATCGTCAGCAGCGTCATCAGTGGCGCGGTCGGCACCAGCCTGCGCAGGATCGGCATCCTCAAGGCCATCGGCTTCACTCCGCGCGACGTCGTGCGCGCCTACATGACCCAGGCGCTGATCCCGGCCGTCGTCGGCATCGCCCTGGGTGTCGTCCTCGGCAACCTCCTGGCAGTGCCGCTGTTGTCCGAAACCGAGTCGGTGTACGGCGGCGTCCCGCTCTCGGCGGCCGGGTGGGTGGACGTTGCGGTGCCGGCCGCCGCCCTGGCCGTCGTGGGGCTCGCGGCGGTGATTCCCGCGTTGCGGGCCGGCAGGCTGCGCACGGTTGAGGCCATCGCGGTCGGCCGGGTGCCGCGCACGGGGCGCGGTCAGTGGGCACACCGGGCGATGGGGAGGCTGCCGTTGCCGCGGCCGGTGACCTACGGTCTCGCCACCCCCTTCACACATCCGGTACGCACCCTCGCGATGCTGTTAGCGGTGGCGTCCGGCACTGTCGCGGCGACGTTCGCAGTGGGGCTGACCTCGTCCCTGAACGCGATCGGCACCTCGCAGGACCCCGAGAACCGTGCTGCGGTCACGGTTACGACGACCAAGGCGATCGAAGTCGCTCCGCCGCCGCCTCCTGTGGGGGGCGACGCGGGAGATCCGCCTCCCGCGGAGAACAGCGCTGCGAGCACGTCCAAGAAGCCCAAGACCGCCGACCCGGCGAAGGTACGGTCCGCCATCACGTCGCAGCCGGGTACGGAGTCCTACTACGGCAAGGTTCGGACCGAGGTCGCCGTGGCCGGGGTCTCAGGATCGATCCAGGCCAGCCTCTACGAGGGCGATTCGCGCCCCGGCAGCTACGAGCTGCTCTCCGGGCACTGGATCACCGGCAAGGGACAGGTCGTGGTGCCCTCGCGTTTCCTGGAAAGAACCAGCACCAAGCTCGGTGACACGGTGCGGGTGACCTACGAGAAGGAGACCGTGAACCTGCGGATCGTGGGCGAGTCCTTCGACACGTCGGGCAGCCGGCTGGAGATCCACGCGGACATGGCCGACTTCACGTTGGCTGAGCCCAGCACCTTCCTCGTCGAGACGAAGTCCGGCGTCTCCGCCGACGAGTACGCGCAGAAGGTCGCCGCGGTCATACAGCCGCTGGGGGGCGACGCCACGACCAGCTCCGAGTCGGGGCAGGACGGCGTCATCCTCATCATGGCCGCGATGGCGGTGCTGCTCACCCTCATGCTGATCGTTGTGGCCGGTCTCGGCGTGCTCAACTCCGTGGTCCTCGACACCCGGGAACGCATCCACGATCTGGGCGTCTGCAAGGCGATCGGCATGTCGCCGCGGCAGGTCCTGAGCCTCGTGCTCGCCTCGGTGGCCGGGATCGGCGTGATCGGCGCAGTGCTCGGCGTCCCTGTGGGGTACGCGCTGCACCACGTCGTCATGCCGGTGATGGGGCGTGCCGTGGGCACCGGACTGCCGTCGCTCGTCTTCGACGTGTACGGGCCTTTCCAGCTGCTCCTGCTGGGGCTCGGCGGAGTCGTGATCGCGATGCTGGGCGCGCTGATCCCGGCAGGCTGGGCCGCCAGGGCTCGTACGGCCACGGCGCTGCGCACCGAGTAGCGTCCGGCGGAGTGCAAGCCGCGAGAGCGGATCCGCTGGGTCCGACGGCCTTGTCGTTCAAGACCCCGGCATCGGCAACATCACGCAGGTACTGACCGGCCTGCTCGGTTGCGGCGACTTCGCGCAGGTCCTTCACCGGCTCGACGACGACGAATGACCGCCCGCCCCCCCCCGATCGGTAACGCTCATCAAGAGGTCGTGGTGCGTGGCAGCGATCGTTGAACTGCGGACGTGGCGAGCACAGAGGACGAGACGGAGACGGAGACTGTCTGCCGGGTCTGTGGTTTCGCCGGTGAGAACTTCTGGGAGGGCGGATGGCCGAATGAGGCTGCAATCTGTCCCTGCTGCGGCAACGACCCCGAAGTCGGGGACGCCGGCGTCATGGGCCTGCGCAACTACCGCGGATACTGGGTGGGACAAGGCGCTCCGTGGAGCAGCCGGCTGGAGGAGCGCAAGCACAAGCGCCAGGGCTGGGACCTGCTGAAACAGATGGAGAACATCCCGCCGCAGTGGCGCTGACCCAGGCGACCGGCAGATGCCACGGACGCAGGCGGCGCAGGCCGCCCAGTCAGCTCACCGTACGCGCGTCCGTTACCCAACTACCTCCCGAGAAGGCTCTGATGACCCGTGATGACGCCCTCAAGCAGCTCAGCAACATCGCGCATGAGCGGGCATTCGGTAGGCACGTCGGGTCCGACCGGCTCATCCAGGCCGGCCTAGACGCACTCCTGGCCGTGGTCGAGAGTCCCTCCCTCGCCATGCTGGCCGGCCTCCTCCGCAGCGAGGAACCCGAAGCGCCGGCGCTCTTCGATCAGGTCCTGGAGGAGCGGGGACTGTCCGTCCAGCCGCCCGCCGACCCTCGAGCCGTCGAGTGGGCAATGGCCCACTGGATTGCCGGCCAGATAGCCGACGGAACCCTGGAGCCCGCCACTGGCACCTACCTCATCTGGACAGACATCGCCTACGACCTCGGCTACCCCGAAGAGCTGCAGTCCCTCGTCTCGTGCGCTCTCAACCTGGACGACTGGGACGGGAGCTGGGGAGTCTCCGTCGAAGAACTCAACAGGGAAGCAATCGAGGTGGCGAAGCAGTTCCTGCGCACGAGACCGGCAACAGAAGCGGGGATTTGACCGTCCGAGGCTGCTTGCTGCGGTTCGGTCGCTTCTTACTGCGGCGGCGGCTCAGCGCGTCAACGACAAGATCATCGACGAAAGCCGGCAGGGATTCCTCAGGCCCGTGGCCGGTACTGACCGGGTCACCGCCCGGGGCGCTGCGCCGCGATGACAGCAGCTGCGACAGCCTCTTCTCCTCTTGGAGCTTCGAGGTAGTCCCGGCCTGGGCAGCGCGGCTGAGCGTCGCGCACAGGGGCGATTCTCGAACCTGGCCGCCTACGTGTCTCCCAAGATCGGGTGGTGGCGGCCCCACAGCCTGTTCACCAGGGGAGCCGCGACTCCGATGAGGGTCATGACACAGACGGCGACCCAGTACCGCTGCCCTTGCCCCAGCATCAGTACCGAGACCATGCCCACAACGGATCCAAGGCTGAGGCTCAGAGCCGGCCACCACTCCGTGCGACGCAGGAGACCAGGAATCGAGTACATCGTCACGATGCACCCGCTGAACATGGCGAACTCGTACCACCCGCCTCCCTCGGGGAGGTTCCATCCGCCCCGACGTCCCCCATTGCTGTGGTACACGAATCGAAGGTGCACGGCCCCGGCAGCACCCCAGCCCAGCGCGCTGGCGCCCACGGCGCCTATCAGCGTTCTCCACTCTCTGCTGCCCATGACCAGGGATGGTAGATCCTCTTCTCATGCCCGTGCAGAAAACGACCCGAAGGGGTTCCAGTATCCGACGAGACCCGGTTGGCTTCCGGATCGGCGGCGCAATTCCCCAGGCAGACGGCGAGTCGCGGGGCGCGAGTGGATCTACGAGGACGCTCTGCCCATCACCCCGGGAGTACCACGCGAGGCTGGTAGCCATGACCGATGAGACGGACACTCCGCGTTCCGTCCAGCACCTTGACGAGCTGCTGACCGCCTGACCTCCCCTATCGGCGATCTCACCCCGCCCGCTCACCCCGCGGACGTCGGTCTGCTCATCCTGCCCGATGGACGTGCCCCCGGCCGCCGGGGGCGTCGGCCGGGGAAGCAGGATCTACGTCCAGGCCGAGTCGTGCTCTGCGTGGGGGAGTGTTCGACCTCAGCAGCTGATACCCCGCACTGCAAGACCATGTCGACCCGGTCGCCGGCCATCCGGCGGACAGTCCCACAAGGAGCTCGCCGCGACCTGAGTCTCAGTCGGTGAAAAGCGGCTCGTAGGAATGGCCCTCCGGCGTGAAGACCAGAACGAAGTCTTTCCCCAGCCGAGTGGCTACCTCCCGCAAACGAGCCAGCACCTCGGCCCGGTCTGGAAGATCGAGGCCAAGAGCTGTGGCGGCGCGGTCTCTTCGGGCCACGAGGTCTGGTATGTCCTCCAGATACTCGGCCTCGAGCTCGTGACTCTCCTCGTCTGTGAACGCTTGGCAGTCGCGCCACCACGGGACGACCAGCACAAGCCGCACCAACTCCTGCACGCCGATGGCGATCAGAGCCGACCACCTTCGGAGTCGGCATAGAGGATGGGACGTTCCTCGCCGCCTTCACCGCAGAAGAAGTACGTGCCGCCAGCACCGTCACCGGCGAACCCTTCAAGCGCGGCGCCCGAGGCGAGGTGCACCTCCTCGACGTGATCGTCTCGGTCCAGGTCGAAGTCACCCGGCCAAGCGAGAAAATGGGCAGCTTCTGCCTGCTCACGGACGGCAGCGATCAACGATTTCCATGGGCCGCAGCCTACGGACCGTTGCTTGACAACCATCATGGCGAATCAGTCGCACCTGCCGCAGCGAGTGCGTCCGGATCCTCCGCGCACGTCTGCCGCTGGTGGAACGGGTGTGCATGCCATCGATCTTCGTCGCAGACTGCGCCGACCGGAGGCCGTGTTCGGTCCGGTGTTCGCATGGGGAAGCGAGGGCTGTGCGCAGATTCGACGCGGCGACGGCGAGTGTCGTCGTCCTGATGTTGTCGGTCCCGAGTTGCGGCCGGGAGCGACGCCGGGAACGGAGGCTGCTCCGGCGAAAAACTCTTCCCATATGGAAGATCACGAACAGGAGGCGGCGTCGGGCTCAATCGCCTGATCGACTGCCAAGATCCGCGGACAGCGCCGCGTAGATGTACTCGCTGCCCCAGCGATCCCCGTCGAGGTCGTTCTCGACCAGGTGCGCCTCCCGCCGCATCCCGAGGCGCTCACAGACTCGCACAGACCCGGTGTTCTCCACATCCAGCCGTGCGTAGAGCCGGTGCACGCCCAGCGTGTCGAAGGCAAACCCGGCCAGCGCCGCGGCCGCCTCGGTCGCGTAGCCGTGCCCCTGGTGACCTGGGTCGAGAGTCCAGCCGATCTCGGCCTGGGCGGCGCGGGCATCGGCCAGGGAGAGGCTCACCTCGCCAAGGACGCCGGGCTCATCATGTCGGCAGACAGCGAGCGCCAGCTTGTCTCCGTCGGCGCGCCAGGCCGTCTGCGCCGCGCGCGCGGCGGCAACCTGCTCGCTGCGCTCACGCGTGTGCGTCGGCCGGTACAAGTAGCGCGCCACGCTCGGCAGGCTCTGGTAGGCGTACAGGTCGTCGGCGTCGCCGGGAGTGAACAGACGCAGCGACAACCGGGCCGTGGTCAACGGAAGCAGTGAGGCGACGTCCATGCGGACCTCCAGGAGGCGATGTGGATCAAGTTGCGGACTGATTTTCGCATCACGACTGCCCGGCAGTCACGCCTTTTCAAGAGCAGCACTCGGCATCCGTGCCGCGAGTAGTGATCTTGTAGAGGCCGTTCTCCTCCTCCAGCCACATGTTGACGCTCGGGCTCGTAGCGCACGCAGTCTGGTAGAAGCAGCGGCCGATTCCGGCATCCGGGTTTGCAGCGGCTTCAGGCAGGGCGCACGGACATGACGTCCGTGTGCCCGGAGATCTGGGACGTCGCTCTCGCGCGGCTGCCACGGCGACGCGGGCTTGGATGGGCAGCTGTTGGTGTGGGAGGGCCCGGCGCCTCGCCTTCGAGTGGCGTCAGCAGCGTCTTGCCCGCCGCCACGGTGTCGGCCCGGCTCCGTGGTGCGGGACAGCGGACATTCGGATGCTCCCTCGAGAAATGAGTGGGTGATGTGGCACCCCTGGCCGGTGCCTCGTGGCGGTCCGTATGCTCACCGCGGTCGTGGAGACCTGACGAGAGAAGACACGGCGGCCCCGGAGTTCGACGCCTGGACCACTTTCATTCGAGGCGTCAAGCGACGTCTTCCGTCGGGTCCTGCGTGGCCGTCCAGGACCTGCAACAGCTGCCCCGCAGCGCGCACGCCCGGCGTAGCCGGGGCCGGAACAGCAAACAGCCCGCTCGCACCTCGGGCGTCGAGATCTGCCACCGCGGCCGGTCCTGCCTGCGCCGCCGCAGCCTCGGCTGGTGGATCGCCGCCGTGAACCAGCTCGGCTCCGTCCTCTTCATGATCTCGGCACTCGCCGCCTCCACCCGCCCCGCCACCGGCAGCCTGGCCAACGCTGGCATCGCCGACTGGGGCACGCGCCTCGGCGCCGGATGCTTCTGCCGTGGGCGGCCTGCTCCAGCTGTACGAACGCCCCTGACTCCAGCCGCCGGCACGTCACCGCCTTACGTCCGCGGGCCCCGCCCGGGGTACGACCGTCCCGGTCCCGGCCCCGGTCAGACGGGTGCCGGCCGGGACCGGCCGCCCGAGGGTTCCAGGCGGACGACGATGCCCTTCGACGTGGGCTGGTTGCTCATGTCGGCGACGCTGTCGAGCGGCACCAGGACGTTCGTCTCCGGGTAGTAGGCGGCGGCCGAACCCTTGGCCGCCGGGTAGGACACGACCTCGAAATTTTCCGCCCGGCGCTCGGTGCCGTCCTCCCAGACGCTCACCAGGTCCACCCGGTCGCCCTGGGCGAGGCCGAGTTCGGCCAGGTCGGCCGGGTTGACCAGGACGACGTGGCGGCTGCCGTGGATACCGCGGTAGCGGTCGTTGTTGGTGTACGGGACGGTGTTCCACTGGTCGTGGGAGCGCAGGGTCTGCAGCAGCAGGTGCCCCTGGGGGGCCAGGGGGACCACCCGCTCGTTGCAGGTGAACCGGGCCTTGCCGGTCTCGGTCCTGAACACGCCCTCGTTGACCGGGTTGGGCAGCTGGAAGCCTCCCGGACGGGTCACCCGGGCGTTGAAGTCGTGGAAGCCCGGCACGATCCGGGAGATGCTGTCGCGGATGGTGTTGTAGTCGCCCTCGAACCTGGCCCAGGGGATGTCTCCCACGCCGTCGGCGGCCAGTCGGGCGAGCCGGCACAGGATGGCGACCTCGCTCAGCAGCATGCGCGAGGCCGGTTCGAGCCGCCCTTGGGAGGTGTGCACCTCGCTCATGGAATTCTCGACGGTGACGAACTGCTCGCCGTCGGCCTGGACGTCACGCTCGGTGCGCCCCAGCGTCGGCAGGATCAGGGCGGTGTCGCCGCAGACAGTGTGCGAGCGGTTGAGCTTGGTGGAGATGTGGGCGGTCAGCCGGCACGACCGCATCGCCTTCTCGGTGACCTCGCTGTCGGGCGCCGCGCGCACGAAGTTCCCGGCCAGGGCGAGGAAGACCTTGATGCGGCCCTCCAGCATCGCCTTGATCGAGTTCACCGAGTCCAGGCCGTGCGGGCGCGGCGGGTTGAAGCCGAACTCCGTCTGCAGGGCGTCCAGGAAGGTGTCCGGCATCTGCTCCCAGATCCCCATGGTGCGGTCGCCCTGGACGTTGCTGTGGCCGCGCACCGGGCAGGCGCCCGTGCCCGCGCGCCCCAGGCTGCCACGCAACATCAGGAAGTTGACGATCTCCCGGACGGTGGGTACGCCGTGCTTGTGCTGGGTGATGCCCATTGCCCAGCACACGATGACCCGTTCGCTGCGCAGGACCTCGTCGCGGACCTTCTCGATCTCCTGGCGGGTCAGCCCCGTCGCCGCGTGCACGTCGTCCCAGTCGACTGTGCGGGCGTGCCGGGCGAAGTCCTCGAAACCGGAGGTGTGGGCGTTGATGAAGTCGTGGTCCAGGACGGTGCCGGGACGCGCGTCCTCCGCCTCCAGCAGCAGCCGGTTCAGTGCCTGGAACAGGGCGAGGTCCCCGCCCGGTTTGATGTGCAGGAAGCGGTCGGCGATCTGGGTGCCCCGCCCCACGACCCCGCGCGGCTTCTGCGGGTTCTTGAAGCGCCGCAGCCCCGCCTCCGGCAACGGGTTGACCGCCACGATGCGGCCGCCGTTGCGCTTGGCCTCCTCCAGGGCCGAGAGCTGCCGCGGGTGGTTGCTGCCCGGGTTCTGCCCCACCAGGAAGATCAGGTCCGCGTGGTGGAGGTCGTCGAGACTCACGGTGCCCTTGCCGACGCCGAGCGTCTCGTTCAGGGCGAAGCCGCTGGACTCGTGGCACATGTTGCTGCAGTCGGGCAGGTTGTTGGTCCCCAGGGCCCGGGCGAAGAGCTGGAAGACGAAAGCGGCTTCGTTGCTGGCCCGGCCGGAGGTGTAGAAGACCGCCTCGTCGGGCGAGTCCAGCCCTTTGAGTTCCTGCGCGAGGACGCCCAGGGCGTCGTTCCAGCCGATGGGCTCGTAGTGGTCCGATCCGGGCCGTTTGACCATCGGCTCGGTGAGCCGGCCCTGCTGGTTGAGCCACATGTCGGAACGGGCGGCCAGATCGGACACGCTGTGCTCGCGGAAGAAGTCGGCGGTGATCCGGCGCGTCGTGGCCTCGTCGTTGATGTGCTTGGCGCCGTTCTCGCAGTACTCGTTGCGATGGCGCTGGCCCGGGGCGGGGTCGGCCCACGCGCAGCCGGGGCAGTCGATCCCGCCCACCTGGTTCATGGTGAGCAGGTCGACCCCGGTCTTGCGCGGGGAGGTCTGCTCCAGGGAGTACTCCAGCGCGTGCACGACGGCGGGGACCCCGGCCGCCCACTTCTTCGGCGGTGTCACGGAGAGGGAGGTCTCCGGCTCCTGACCGGACGGGTTCTGCATCGCTTGGCCTTTCTCTTGCCGTGTGCGGGTGGGCGGGTCAGCCGACGGGCCACTGGGCGACACGGCTCCTGGGCGGTTCAGGGGTGTCGTGCTGGACGCGGCCGTTGCGGATGGTGCCGCGCCAGGCGCCGCCCTCCTGGCCGAGTCCTTCGATGAAGTGCTTGAAGTTGACCAGTTCGGCGCGCACCAGCCGGGCGGTCAGCCCCGTGACGCTGGGGGAGCGGGTGAGGGCCTTCGCGGCCCCGTGCGGCCGCAGGAGCATCCGGACCGTGATCGCGGTGCCGCCGGACCCCGTGGGCCTGAACTCGACCTCGCCCTCGTGGGTGGGGTGCTGCTCCAGGCCACGCCAGGCCAGGTAGGCGTCGGGGTCCTGCTCCGCGATCTCGACCGGGAAACGGTGGCGCAGCAGGCCGTAGCCGATGGTCCACGTGGTGACGGTGGGCCTGACCTGCTCGACGTCGCGCACCACGGCCGAGAAGCGCGGAAACGTCTTGAACTGCGTCCACTGGTTGTAGGCCGTGCGGACCGGCACCGCGACCTCGACCGTCTCCTCGACGTGCCACTCACGCAGCGGACGGCGGCGTGTGACGCCGTCGCCGTCGGTGCGCCCGTCGTCCTCTTCGTGCGCCATCATGATCCTTCTTCCGGTGAGAAAGCCGGGCGTCCGGGCACCCGTCCTCCCCTCATGGGGAAGGGCACCACTTCTGGTTCCCCGATCCCGGGTTTCGAGTCACCCGACCGCACCAGGGTCCCTGGGCGCGGACCCGACCGCGAGAAGAGCGCCGGTGCGGTTGCCGGCCGATTGCCTCTGGGGCGCCCCGCCGGACCAGATCGGCCGCCGCATGGGCATCGGCGAGGAAGACGTCCAGAGGCTGGTGGCGGCCCTGCTGCACCGCATCAAGACCTCTGACTACGGGCTCGCCCTGCTTGAGGGACTGCGCTAGTCAGGAGGGCCACGGTTTCCCAGACTGCTGTGGGAGAGCCGGGAGAGCCGTAAGGAATTACCGGTGCACCGGTGTGATTACTGCTCGCCTTCAACGGCGCTGTCCTCTCCAGCCTGGCGTCCGTCGCCGACAAAGACCTGCCGTCCGCGGTCAAGGGTCTTCGGCGCGCTCGCTGTCCTCGCCTTGGGCGCAGCCGCCGTGCTGCTGCTCCTTGTCGTGCGGCCCCGCCTGAGCCACGACGACCGGGCGTCCTTCCCGTAATGGGCGCGCCTGGACGAGCACGAGATACGGGCCTGCAGCGCCGACGGCGCGGCGTTCGAGGACCGCGCCGATCAGACGGACTGCCAGACATGCACGGGCTTCGGGCCGTGCCCCGTTCACCCGGAAAGCCCTGGTGACGTTTGATCCCTGACCGTCAACCCGTATACGGAACCCCAAGAATCGGATAGTCGCGTACGGGTTGCGGTGTCCTGTGGTCGGGCGGGGGTCTTCAGCAGTGGTCCCACCACCAGGAGATGCTCGGGTAGGGCAGAGGGCTGGTGTCGTTGGTCGACAGTGAGGGTGCCCAGCAGGAGGGGGTCTTGGCGACGTCTTCCAGAGCCATGCGTTGTGCCGCTGACCTGCGGTAGCGCGGCGCGCACCAGTACGTTTCGGTGTTGGCGACGATGAAATATCCAAGTCGCTCGATGAGGTACCGCAGGGGCGGCTCAGCCGAGGGCATCAGACGCTCGCGCAGACGGAGGATGAGGAGCATGAGGCGGTCACGCACCCTGACCGCCTCGGCGATGGCCTGGTCGAAGGAGAGTCCACGAGCCGCTTGCAGGATGCCCACGATATTCGGGGAAGTCTGGCCTTCTGCCTTTTCCTTTCGGTAGGAGAAGACATCGTTTTCCACTCCGACGAGCAGAGTGGTGCACTCGATCAGGGCCTGGACTGCCGGTGCGTTCCATTCCTCGTCCGGGATGGGAGCTGGGCCGCACATGGCCATCTGCGCAGCGTACGTGTAACCGCCGATGTCGTGAATGCGCAGGGCGAGGTATTCGTCTTCGTTGGGTTCGTCCAGGTGGAGCTTGTGGACGCCGCTGGTGAGCGTGCGCCTGATCCCGGCGCTCACACGGGCCACCTGTGTGGGTGTGCACTCCGCGCGCAGTTGCTCCATCGCGTCGTGCACTGCCGCGATGAGGGGGCCGGCGTTCTTCGGTACCCGGCATCCCGGAGATTCCATCACGTGCGTGACCTGGCCTACGAACCGGATGATATCGCTGGTCCGGCTGGAGGCTTCGGGGTGATCGAGCACGTCGTCGTCGATGACGAGTGCCCACTCGTTCAGGCAGCCGAGGCCGCGGAGCACTTGCTTGCTGGTCTCCGGGGTGGAGACCCTTCCTAGGCACCAGGCCATGACGGTTCCGGGAAGGTGGTGGGGTTGGGGGCTTAATTCGGCCCACCCGTACGACTCTTTCCACGCTTGGACCTCGGCTGTGACATCCGTGGGAACGTGTGGGAGCTCCGGCATCGGCAGGGGGTAGTGGAAGCGCAGCGCACTTCCCCGCTGTGCCGGAATCGCCGTCTGGCCCACTTCTGGTGTGCTGCTCATGGATGCTCCTTCGTCGGTGCGCAGTCGTGAGGGTGATGGCCTGAAGGTGCGCCTGCGATCGGCCGGCGCGTGTTGGTTCCGTCCGGCCGGGGGAATGCGGCGGACGCCGCCGGTTACGGGGAGCCCGGTGAGGGGTTCCGGCCGGCAGCTGGTGCCCGCTGAGCTTCGAGGGGCGCAGCGTCGCGTGGTTCCGCGGTCATGGGGCGGCCTGGCACGGGCAGGGCGTTGCGGGTGCGGTGGCAGAAGGCCAGGAGGCTCAGGAGCGCGGCGGCGGCGAACCACAGCAACTGCAGAGCGAGGTGGGCGGGCAGGGAGGTGGTGGAGAAGCCGGCCGCGGTGGCGGCTTGGACGGAGCCGTAGGTGGGCAGCAAGTGTGTCAGCGGGTTGTCGGCGCCGGCGCTGACCATGGGGTTCTGCAGGGCGACGTCGATGACGCTGGTCATCACCAGGGCGAACATGCCCTCGACCTCGCGGCGCAGCAGGGATCCCAGGACCACGCCCATGGCTCCGTAGGTCAGCGCGGCGCAGAACAGCGCGGCGGCGAGCAGGGAGGGCTGCTCCGGCGCCCAGGCGATACGCATGACGGCGGTGGCGTAAGCGGCCAGGAGCGCGGACGCGAGGACCAGAGAGGCGGCCTTGGCCAGGACGAGATGGGTGCGGGGGTAGCCGGCCATGGCCAGGCGTCGGTCGAAGCGCCCGCCGGTGAAGGTGGCGGCGAACATCATGAACCCGGTGACCAGGGTGACGGCGTTGAGGGCCCCGGTGATCTGGGTCAGCTCATTGCCGGCGGGCGCCAGCTTCTCTCCGGTGGAGGCCAGACGAAAGGGGGCCGCCTCGTCGGGGATGGTGAGGTAGACCAGGCCGACCCAGGTGGGGATGAAGAAGGCGACCAGCAGCATGGCGAACCGGTTGCGGGCGTGCTCGATCAGGTCGTATCGGGTGGCTGTGGTGAACAGGTCCAGGTGTGTCCTCATGCCGGTGCCGCCGTCTCCCGGCGCAGCGCGCCCGCCTTCAGACGCCACAGCTCATCGAGGCGTTCGGTGTCATAGGCGAGGTGGGAGACCACCAGGACAGAGCGGCCGGCGTCGCGCAGTTGGGCAGCCAGTTCCCAGAACCGCTGGTAGGTGTCCCAGTCGAAACCCTGGTACGGCTCGTCCAGCAGGAGAACCTGCGGATCGTGCATGAGCGCGAGTGTGAGGTTCAGCTTCTGCCGGGTCCCGCCGCTGAGGGCCCCGGCGCGCACATCGGCGTACTGGGAGAACTGCAGAGCCTCCATGACCTTTTCGGCATGTCTTAGGTCGGTCAGCGCGAAGGCCGTCCCGAAGAACTCGAGGTGCTGCCGGACGGTCAGGGCGTCGTTGAGAACCACATCCTGGGGGCAGTAGCCAAAGCGCCCCCGGTGACGCACCGTGCCACGATCCGCACGCAGCTCACCGGAAAGGACCTTCAAGAGGGTCGTCTTGCCCGCACCGTTCTCGCCGACGATCCCGGCCAGCACACCGGACCCGAGGTCCAAATCGACACCCCGCAGGACCACCCGCCGACGGTAGGCGTGATGCACCCCCCGTACCTCCACAGCGCCGCCCCCAGCCCACCTCATAAATACTGTCGCCATGTCGTACGCCGATTCAATGGCACGGAAACGACAAGATCCACAACCTCGGCGCCAAACCGCCCGAAACGGTGAAACAGACGCCCTATAGTTCGATCAGCACACGACTTCACCTGCGCGGAGAACAGCTGCGAACGTCGGAAGAGGAATGACAGGGACGGAATCGGAACCGGGCACGTTCGCAGGGCCTCGGAACGCCTGGTCACAGGTGAACCTGTTCGTGGTCAGCGGCCGGGTCCCATCCACGCGCGAGTTCACGCCCGAGCGCCATCAGGATTCCGCGAACCTGCGTGCTTCCGGCCGCACCGACGGCAAAGCGAGCCTGCTCCTGGCCTTCAACGACGCCTGCCTTGCCGGCCTCGCCTCCCTCGCCGGCGAACACTCGCCGACGCCCACCCGGGTGCTGGGAGGCACGGCCGTCGCGGCGATCGGTTCCGCCACGGTCCTGCATTTGTAAGTCGTCCGCCCCCGCCTCGGCGGCCAGGACCGAGCCTCGTTCCCCTACTGGGCCCGCCTGGCAGAGACCCAGATACACGTCGGCATGAACGGCGACACCCGCGCCGCCCGCATCCGCATCCTGTCCCGCATCGCGGCCGCCAAGTTCGCCCGGCACGCGCCGCGCCGTCGACTGCACCGTCGCCGCTCTCGCGTTCCTCACGCTGGCCGCCGCCGGCCCCCTGCTGTGACCCCCTGACGACGCGGCAGGTGCTCTCCCGCCCGCCTAGGATCTCCGCCAGACGAAGCGCGCCTGGCCGGCACCGGACCGAGTCCCTGGGTCGTTCCAGAGGCGGCCTGACCTGCAAGATTCGCTGTCTTTCTGTCGCCCCTCGTCGGATGTTCCGTCACGCCGGAGTCGGTCAGCGGTGGAGCCCGCGCCACGGGAGGCCCGCCGGCCGTGTGCCGGGCCGGCGGGGTGGGCGCTAGGACCGTCCGGACACCTGCCGGACAGGCTCGCTCCGGCGTGACTGCGGTTCTGAGGTGTTGCGGCCGGTCCCGTCCCGCCGACCCCGTACTCCGCGCACCGGCCACCACATTCCCCGGCCCAGCAGTGCCGCGGCCGCCGGGACCAGCAGGAGCGACACGACGAAGGCGGACAGGAGGATGCCCAGGGCCGTGGCGAAGCCCAGCTGACGGGTGGAGGGGTCCGCGTTCACCGCGAGGCTGCCGAAGGAGGCCGCCAGGACCACGCCCGCCGTGGCGACGGCCGGCGCCGTGTGCCGTACCGCGCGGGCCACGGCGGCGCGGGCCGGGCCCCCGTGGGCCATCTCCTCACGCAGGCGGTCGCTGATCAGGATGTTGTAGTCGGTGCCCAGCGCCACCACGAACAGGAACAGCACCAGCGGCAGCACGAAGGTCACGCCCGCCTCGCCGCCGATGTGCTGGAAGACCAGCGCGGAAGCGCCGAATGTCGCCGCGAAACACAGCCCGACCGCGAGCATCAGCACCACCGGCGCCGCCAGACTGCGCAGCAGCACCACGAGGATCAGCGCGATCAGTGCCGCCGCCACCGGGAACACCGTGCGCAGGTCCCGGTCGACCGCCGTCGCCACATCGGCGAACACGGCCGCCGTGCCGCCCACGTGCGTGGTCAGTCCGGCGGGCGTCGCTTCCCGCACGGCTCGGCGCACCGGGCCTGACACGAGGTCCCGCGCGCGCTGGGACTGGGAGTCCACCGTCAGATAGGCGTCCAGCCGGGCGGCGGTGCGGTCGGCGTCGAACACGGGGGCGGCCACCTTGCCCACTCCGGCCACCTCCGACAGCGCCCGCTGCACGACGCCCAGTTCCGCGGGGTCCAGGCCCCGGCCGTCGTCGGCGGTGACGTACACCGTCGTCGGGTCGGACACTCCCGGCGGCAGGGCACCGGCGATCTCCCGCGCCGTCGCGGAGGCCGCCGTGTCGCGCGGAGTGCCGCCGGTACCGAAGTCCATGCGGACACCCGTCACCCCGGCCGCCAGTGCGCCGAGGAGGGCCACCGACGCCGCGAGCACCAGTACCGGGCGGCGCGCCACCAACTCGCCGGTACGGCCCGCCGCGCCGGGCCGCCCGGCCTTCTCCGACAGGATGCGCGAGGGCCAGAACATCTTCCGCCCTGTCACCGCCAGCAGTGCCGGCATCAGGGTCAGACTCGCCACCAGCATCACCAGCACCGACACCGCCACCGACGGGCCGAGCACCCGGAACTGGCCGAACGTCGCCACACCGAGCGTCGCGAAGGCCGCCACGATCGTCAGCGCCGCTGAGGTCACCGCTGCGCCCACCCGCCCGGCCACGTCCGCGGCCACCAGGCGGTGGTGCTCCTCCGGGCGCTTTCGCAGCTCCTCGCGGAAGCGGAACAACAGGAAGAGGAAGTAGTCGACGCCGATACCGATCAGCACGGTGCCGATCATGCTCGGGGTGCCCGGGTCCAGGTCGAAGCCGGTCAGGAGGGCCGCACCCACGACCGTGCCGGCGGCGGCGCCTGCCACCACGGTCACCGCGAACAGCGGGACGAACGCGGCCAGGACGCTGCGGAACACGAGCACGTTGATCACAACGATCAGCCCGACCATCAGCAGACCGACCACCACCTGCGTGGTCTCCTCCGCGTCGGCGCGGTCCACCACGTCCGCCAGGCCGCCGGTGAAGCCCGTGCGCAGCCCTGCCTCGCCGAACTCCTGTTGTGCGCGGTCGCGGAAGACCCGGTACAGGGAGTGCATGCCGGGGTCGGTGGAGTTGCCCCGCAGATGTGCGCCGAGCAGCGCGAACGACGAGTCCGGGGCGGTCGTCATGAGGGCCACGCGGGGAACCTGGGAGTAATCCTCGGACAGCCCTCGTATCTGTTCGTCCGTCCACGGCATCTTCAGGCGCACGGCGCTCAGTTCACGCGCCACGTCCTGTACGCGCTGCTGGTCCGCTTCCCGCAGCGGCTTGCCGTCGCGCCGCGCCACGAGCACCGTCACCGCATCGGCGTCCGGTTCCGCGCCGAACTCCTCCCGGGCGATCCGCAGCGCCGCGGCCGCGTCGTACTGCGCCGGCAGGAATCCGGCGCTGTCGGTCTGCGTCACGCGGAAGACGAGCGTCTGGCCCATGAGCGTCACGAAGATGCCGACCACCGCCCACACGACAATGACCCGCCAAGGTCTGCGGGTCGAGAATCCGGTCAGGGAACGGATCACGGAAAGCCTCCGGGAAGGGGACGGGAGTACGGGGAGCAGGTGCCACGGGACCGTGGACGTCCGGGGCGGCGCCCGTGCCGGGTCTCGTCCCGGCACTGGACCAGCACATCAGCGACGCGCGGCCCGGACCTCGGAGCCAAGGACGAGATGCCCTCTGGGAGCACGGCCCCGGACCGTAACGCCGCTGGGAGCCTGCTCCCGGTCCCCGCTCCCTCCCGGTCCGGACGCCAGGGGCCCGGCGTATCGGCACCATGGGACACTCGACGGACGAACCGCAGGTCATCGGGCCGGTTCGGCGTCGGCGGGGAAGCATGGATGCGCACCGGGGGTGGAGATGGGACGAAGCGTGACCGAAGGGCGCTCCGGCCGGGCACGGGAGGGGGCCGACGCGTCCGGCGCCGGGCTGCCGGACCGCGCGACCGGGACGCGTCCCGACGGGGCCGCGACGGGAAACCGGACCGGAGGGCCGGGACTGTGGACCCAGCACGACGGACTCGTCGCCGTCGGCGCCGCGGCCGTCGATCTCGTGGGCTTCACCGTCACCAGCCAGATCGACCATGGGCATGTCCCGGTGGCCGGCTGCGCGGTCATGGTCGTCGCCTCGCTGTTCCTGCTGGCGCGCCGCCGCGTACCTCTGACGGTCCTCGCGTGCGTCCTCGCGGCGAACCTGTCGGTCAACTGGTTCAGTTCCGTGGGCCAGCACTACGGGGCGGCCATGGTCGTCGCCCTCTACACCGTCGTACGGCACCACCGGGCCGCGGTCGGCGCGGCGGCCGTCGCCGGCTGCGTCGCGGTGCTGCAGCTCGTCCACCCCGGGATGCCCGCGCCGTCCCTGATCGAGCTGGCCCCCAACGCCGCTTCAGCGCTGTTCGTGGCCGTCGCCGCCGTCGCCGTCGGCCGCTGGCAGCGCAACGCCGAGACCCAGCGGCGGCGGCTCGCCGAGCGGGCCGTCTCCGACGAGCGGCGCCGTATCGCCCGGGAACTGCACGACATCGTCGCCCACCACCTGACCACGATGCAGCTGCTCGCCGGAGGCGCTCGGGCCAACCTGGACCGGTCCCCGAAGGCCGCACGCGAGGCACTCGTCGCCCTGGAGGGCTCAGGCCGCTCCGCCCTGCGCGAGATGCGTCACCTGCTCGACGTGCTGCGGGCCGACGACGAGAGCGAGGAGGACGGCGAGGGGAGAGGGACGACCGCACCGCAGCCCGGCATCGGCGACCTGGACCGCATCGTCGGGGACAGCCGCCGCGCCGGCCTTCCCACCACGCTCACCACGGAGGGCGACCCCCGCTCGCTCCCGTCCGGTGTCGCGCTCACCGTCTTCCGTATCGTCCAGGAAGCCCTCACCAACGCCCGCAAGCACGCGGGCGACGGCGTGCACGTCGACGTACGGCTCACCTGTACGCTGCGCGAGGTGCGGGTCGACGTCACCGACGACGGTCCGCCTCCCGGCCGTTCCGTCGCCCGCGGAGCGGGCTACGGGCTCGTGGGGATGCGGGAGCGTGTCGCCCTCCACGGTGGCACCCTTCGGGCCGGGCCGGAGGGGGGAGGGTTCGCCGTCCGCGCCCGCCTCCCCCTGCCCGCCGACCGTCAGGGAGCGTACGCGTGAGCACGAGCGTGAAGGTTCTCATCGCCGACGACCAGCCCCTCGTCCGACGCGGCCTCGCCCTGATGCTGGATCCCGAACCCGGCTTCCAGGTCGTGGCCGAGGCCGAGGACGGCGCCGAGGCCGTCCGCCTCGCCCACGCATGCCGACCCGATGTGGTCATCATGGACATTCGCATGCCGGTCCTGGACGGTATCGCCGCCACCGAACGGTTGACCACCGAACTGCCCGGCTGCCGGGTCCTGGCCCTGAGTACCTTCGACATGGACGAGTACGTCGTGGACGCCCTGAGGGCGGGGGCGTGCGGCTTCCTGCCCAAGGACATCTCGCCCGAGGACCTCGTCGCCGCCCTGCGCGTGGTCCACGACGGCGAGTCGATCCTCGCCCCGCGGCTCCTGACCCGGCTCATCTCCACGCACGTCAAGGCCCCGGCCCACCCGTCGCCGGCCCCGCTGCCCCTCGGCGCCGAGGGCATCACCCAGCGTGAGCGGGAGGTGTGGCGGCTGATCGCCGGCGGCCTGGACAACACGGAGATCGCCGAACGGCTCGGGGTGAGCGCCTCCACCGTGAAGAACCACATCACCGGCCTCTTCGCCAAGCTGCGAGTCCGTGACCGGGCTCAAGCGGTCATCGCCGCCTACGAGACGGGCCTGGTCACGGCGCGACGGGAAGCGTAGAAACCGGGCCGGGGAAGAATGCTGTACGGCCGTGAGCCGGCGGGCTCCTGTCGTCCTGCCGGCCGGACTCTCGCTTCCCGGACCGGACCGCCCGCCTGCACCAGCTGCTCCCAGAACGCCGGCACCCCGTTCGGCACGCTGCCCCGGCCTCGGGCACGGCCGTCCAACAGGCGCTCGACGAGCATCCAGCCTCGCACCCCCTCCGGCCGAGCGCGTCGGTTCGGCCCACCAGTTGCCACCGTAGTGCGCAGCTACGGCACTTCAGTTTGATCCTGATGCCGCAAGGCCATACCCCTGTCGGTGACGTCCGGGTCTTCCTCGCGGAGCCGGACCTACTCGGCCGCCGCCTCCAGCGCGGCGCGCCAGAGCGGGCTGTCGACGTAGTGGTTGTCGTACTCGTCGGAGGAGTCCTTGATCTCCTGTGGGCTCGCCTCGCCGCGCATGACGCGGCCGAGCAGGCGCAGGTAGTCGAAGCGCGGCATGCCGGGCGTGAAGGTGAACAGCACGTCGGCCGTGGAGCCGGGGGCGGCGGCGAAGGCGTGCGCCGTGTGCGGCGGGACAAGCAGGAAGTCGCCCTCGTTCAGCGTCTTCACCTCGTCGTCCACCAAGACCTGGAGCGCGCCGCCGATCACGAAGAACAGCTCCGAGGCCCGCGTGTGGAAGTGCGCCGGGGCCCCGACCGCGCCCTTCGCGAAGGTCGAACGGTAACTGGTGATCGGGCTGCCGTCGGTGCCGCAGTCGGCCAGCAGCGTCATCGTGCTGCTCGGGTCACTGGTCGTTTCCGCCTCGACGGCACGGGTCAGGACGGGCTTCAGCATGTTGATGCTCATGGTGGTATCTCCCCTGGTCAGCGGCCGTTCCGGTGTTCTCTTCCGGCCTTGTGTCCACAACTCTATGACAGTAAAAGACCCATGCAGTGGTTCATTTCTGATGGATAATCATGGGTCAATCAGTTGACGCCGGAGGGGCCCTGGCCGTGGGAATCGGCCCCGTCACGTGGCCGCCGCGGCCTGCTCCTGGTTCGCAGTCTGTCGACGGGCCTTGAGGCAGCATGAGGTGCGGGAACTGCTCGGGGTGGCGGAAGGAGGCGAAGCGGCTCGCGTCCTCGATCGGCGCGCAGACTCCTTGTGCGGAGTCTGCGCGTCGTCGAAGAACCGCTTGGCCCGCTCGGTGGGGGTGAGGACGTCCCGGTCGCCCTGGAAGATGAGGAACGGCATGTCGAAGGCTGGGCCGTCGGCCCAGTCAAGACATCGGTTCCCCACTCGGTCGCATCCTGGACGTCCGCCACGGGGCAGCCGACGAGGTACGCAGGGATCGGTGTTCGCGGGCGAAAGCGCGCATCTGTGCGCTTGCGGTGCCGACTGCCGCAAGGGCTTGGCCCAGGGCCTGCGCGGGGTTCAGATCTTCGAGGCAACGCCCTGGAGCCAGAGGGGGCCGCGGAGGTGATGTGCGGACGGGCCCGGTGGTCTCAGCGCAGGACGTCTCGCAGCAGTCTGGCGTGCTTCACCGTCTGGCTCGATCCGGTGCGCGCGGCCACCGCGTCGACCTCGGGGATACCGCCCTTGGCGGCGCAGCGCGAAGCGCACTCGATCGCGAGTGCGAGGAGCGCCCCGGCTTCCCGGACCGGTGTGCCGCGCAGCAGCGCGGGCACGGCGGCCTCCAGTACGGACCAGACCGTGGCGTACGCGCCGGTCTCGGCCGCCGCGCGCAGTGCGTCGGTCACGCGCTTCGCCGAGCTCGATCTGTTGCGTATCAACGCCTGCATCTGCCCCGCGAGCAGCCGGCCGTCCAGCTGGCCCTGGGCGGCGAGCACGAGGAGGGCGTCCACCGCGGCGTCACGGTCGAAGCCGATCTTCCGGGCGATCTGCCAGTGCAGGGCGTATCCCGCCGGGCCGCCCGCTTCGGCCAGACGCGCGAGCATGCGGCCGTCCACCGAGTCCTTGGCGTGTGCTGCCACCTCGTCGCGGTGATGTGGCAGCTGAGCCACCCAGTACGGTTCGGCGTAGGCGTCGTAGGCGTCGTAGGGGCTGTAGGGGCCTGCGAGGGACCGGTCCCGTTCGTACGTACCGAGCACGGCCGCGGCGACCGGCGGAAGCGGGATGTCCTGATCCGGTCCGGGGGACACGGGCGCCCATCGTCCGGGCGGGGCGCCGGTCGGTTCGGCGGCCGGCCACTTCTGCGGAGTCGTGTCCTGGTGTGGCAGGCCGCCCTCGCGCAGCCAGCGCGCCAGCCGTCGGCCGGCGTCCGACCGCAGGTCGCCCGCGGCGCGCAGCACCTGTTCGTCCGCTGTGGGGGTCACCCGCAGCAGGGCCTGCGCCAGATCGACCGGTGCCGGTTCGACTCGCGCACGCTCCAGCTCGGCGACGCGTTCCACCAGCACGCCCGCGTCCACCGCGCCGGTGACGTGGGTCGGCAGGGCCAGCAGGAACGGCTGCGCGCCGGCCTCGATCACATCGAGGGCCTCCATCAGACGTGCCATGAGCAACTTGCCGGGCGGGGAGACCGCCTCGCCGTGACTGATCCGGCGGTGGGAGAGATCGTACATATTCCGCGGCTCGTCGCCGCGCACGGCCGCCGCCACGTCGTACAGGTCGCTCTGCCCGCAGTCACTGTGGACGCCCGGTTCCCTGCGCATGACCGGTTCGAGTGCCTGGGACAGCGCCGCACGGTCGAGCCGGGAATGGCGGACCAGCCCGTCCAGCGCGCGCTCGAACGCCACCACGTCGTCGTCGGCGAGGACTACCGCCAGCTCCTGGGCGACCTCGGCGGCCGTCCCGGCCGGGCCCGGTACCGGCCGGGGCCCGGGCACGAAGGGCAGCACCTCGGCTTCGGCGACCCGCTCGGAGCCGGTGTCGTGCTCCGTACCGGGCACCTCCGTGCCGAGCAGCTCCGCGGCGCGCGGGGACAGCCCCGGCCCGAGCGACGCGGCTGCCGTCCGGAGCTCCGCCCGCACCGGGTCCCCCGCGTTCTTCAGGTGGCGGGCGACGAGCCGGAGGGCGCGGTCCTGCACGGAGACGTCCGGGTGCCCGAAGGCAGACGCCGCGTGGTCCAGCATCCGACCCGCTCGCGCGGGCTCCCGCCGTGCCACCCGGTCGAGCCATGAGAGCTGGGCGCGCACCAGCTTCTTCTCCGGGCGCAGCAGGACACGTTCGCACGCCTCGCTCAGCATGTCCTCCTCCAGCAGACCCGCCTCGTCCAGTTCGCGCAGGACCTCTTGGCCGTAGGAGGCCACCGGGGACGACAGGTCGAGCATGGCCACATGGTCCCGGAGGAAGGGGGCCTTCTCGGCCGGAGTGAGGGCCAGCACCCGCAGGAGCGCCACGACCGGTGTGATCGTCTTGGGTGAGCCGTCCTGGAGGAGACGGGTGAGCAGCGGTTCGGCCAGGGCGGCCCGTTCGGGTGCCGTCCGGGCGTGCTCGTCGGCAGTGAGGGGGACGGCCTGCCAGTAGTGGATGGCGTGCGCCGGATGCTGGTCGGCCACGATCGCGAAGGTACGGCGGACGAGCGTGGCACGGTCCACCAACCCCTCGACGGCGAAGACGCACAGGGCCCTCAGCACCTGGGTGCTGAGGGAGATGGACGGCCGTTCCAGGGCCAGCGGGAGGAGCGTGGGGGTCAAGGGGTCCTCGCGCAGCCGCTCCAGGACACCGTCCGACGCGCCGTTCGAGTGCCTGCCCAGCCAGCCGGCGAGGAAGTAGTCGGATGTCGGCATCGGACAGCCGGTGGTGCGGACGATGTGGTCGACGACGAGGCGGAGGCGTTGTGAAACCACGCGCTCCCGCACCCGCTCGTCGAGCCGTGCCACGAGTTCGGTCCGCCACGCGACGGGGAACAGGTCCACGACGGCGACCATCCAGCTGTCCTCCGAGGGCACGTAGCGTCCGCCCGAGTTGAGGTGGCGGGCCGCGGCGTCCGGGGTAACCTGGCAGCCCAGCCGTGCGCTGGCCAGGGCGACACGCTGCTCGACGGTGAGCTCCAGCCAGCCCGGGAAGCCCATCTCCTCGTAGCGGGCGTTCAGTTCCGGCAGCTGGGCCGCGCGCTGCTCCGCGTCGAGTTCGCCCAGCGCGCGGAGCACGCCGGGGACGTCTCCGGCCTCCACGAATGCCATCAGTCTCATCGCGCCGACTCCTTCTTCGTGTTCCGGATTATGCGGGTGGCGAGCACGTGTTTGCACGGTCCGCGACCACCCCGGTACTTCGCCCACCACGGGCAGGTGCAGCTCATCCGCTCGCCGTCCTCGATGCGGACCAGGTAGGCGTGCTCGTCCTTCCCCACCCACGCCAGCGCGCCGTCGACGCGGACGGCTCCCTGAGCGACCAGCGCCTTCGCTCCGCGCAGCCGAGGGTTGCGGGACTCGGCTGCGCCCGCGGCATACGGCAGGTGCCGGTGGTAGTACGCCTCTTCCGCGAGGTCATAGCCGATCTGCCCGGAGGTCCCCAGCATCGTCAGGGCCGCGCGGACGCGTCCGGGCTCCAGGCCGGACTGCGCGGACAGGTCGGCCACGTCGATCTTCGGCTCCCAGGCCAGCAGCTCCGCCACCCGGTCCGTGTCCCGCGCCGTCGGTCCCATGGCGAGGTCGTCGAGCACGCCGCCCTCACCGGAGAAGCCGCGCGAGGCGTGCGGGGAGAGCAGCAGCGTCAGCCGCATGCCGGGCAGCGCGGCCTCCCACGCGACGGGTGCGGTCCGCTCCTGTCGGTCCCAGCCCCGCTCGTCATGGCTTCGCTCGGGACTCGGGGCGTACACCCGCACCGTCGACGCGTGCCGCAGTACCTGCTGGAGGCTCAGCAGCCGCTCGCAGCCGGGCAGGCACACGGCACCGGGCGACGGCCTGGTCGCCGGGCGCAGGCGGCGGCCCGAGGGGACCACCCAGCGCGTCGTGTGCGCACCGGACCGCTGGGTGGGCCGCGGCAGCGACCGCAGGACGGCGGCCGCTTCCGCGGCGGATATCTCGGCGCGCGGGACGAGGCCCGCCGCGGTCACCTGGGCCTCCGCGAAGCCGCGCAGCCAGCGCTCCGGCAGCGGGACCTTCTTCTCCACGAACCGGCCGTCGAAGGTGGTGGCCTCCAGCCCGTCCGGCCCCACCCGCAGGTGCAGCGGGTCCAGGCCGCCGATCCTGGCGAGGGCCAGGCGCAGCGGTGTGTTGATGTCGACGTTCGTGGTGCCGTGGCCGACGTCGTCACCGTCGAGTCCGGGGGCCAGGACGTCGAGGCGCGCGTGGACGCCGCAGCAGGCGGAGAAGGACTCCAGCCGCAGCCGGTCGCCGCCGGCTGTGACGACCGGGTCCAGGAAGATCGACGGCCGCGGCCGGTAGTAGCGGCTGGCGGCGACGTCGGCGACCGCGAGCAGCGCCGTGGCCGCGGCGGCCGGCGCGGTCAGGAACCCGTCGAAGAACCGCGGATTGGCTGCCTTGCCGTCCGGCGTGGCACCGCCCGAGGTCTCCAGATCGAGGGAGCGCCCGGTCGGGGTGTCGCGCACGGCGGACGCGTGCACGTAGGCATAGGACTGGATCGTTGAACTCACATGCTGAGGCTAGGCGTTGGCACTGACACAGGCCTCACTGGCGCGGACGTCGGGCGGGCCGGGGCTCGAAGCGGCCGGCGGGGGTGTCGAGGGGGCGTTCAGGCCGGGCCACTGACCTCGCACCCCGGGTTCGCGCCCTCCGACGCGTCGCCGGTTCGACGAGTCGCCCTCGTCGTCGTGGGGACAGTGGTCACGGGCTCGACGGCAAGGTGGGTCAAGCGATCCGGCGGGCGCCTGCCGGGGACCGCGGAGCCGGTCACTCGACGGGTGCTCAGCACCGCCCACACCGTCTCGCCGGGGCCGGCCTCGGCGGTCGGTGACGCCCCAGTCGTCGGTGAGGGCGGTGACGAGGATCAGCACGTCCGGGGGCGACTGAGGCATCTCCTCGCGCCGCGTCATCACCGCCGGAAGTCCGTTTCCGGTCTGTCGCCGACGTAGAGGCCGGCCGTCACCTGGGCCAGCTCGGGCTGTGCCAGGTAGTCGCCGATGCGGTCGGCCTGGTCGGTGGCGAGCGCTTCATCGGGTACAGCAGCTATCTGTCGGGCGAGGTCCCGGTGGTACGAGCCGGCCTCGGCAGCGGTGCCGTGCGCGGGCACCCACGGTCGTCGTCTGTGTGGGCTCCGGTGTCGGCTGGCTTTGTCTGCCGGTTCCTCCAGTCTCGGTTGTGTGGTTTGTGGTGGGTGCTGTCTTTCGTGCTGTGGCGGTCGTGTTGTGTGTCGGTAGCGTCGGTGCGCGCAGGGCCTTGGGGATAGTTGTTGCTGTTCGGGCTTTTCCCTGGCGGGCTCGGGCTGCGGGCGCGGCTGGTTACTTCCTGTGTCCGAAGCGTGTTGCCACTTGGAGCTGGCCGACCTCCTGGCCTGGCACGGCATCGGACCCGCATGCCTGGTCCGGCCCGGGCTCATCCCGCTCGCGTGCAGACTTACGGGGCCGCCCTCGGTTCGAGTACTACGGAGCGACAACGACCTTCGCAAATGCGGAGCGCAGCCCAGGGGGAG
This sequence comes from Streptomyces sp. 63XJN7_1_ISO-PGPR-S23-121, assembly GCF_056173025.1. Classification (NCBI taxonomy): domain Bacteria; kingdom Bacillati; phylum Actinomycetota; class Actinomycetes; order Kitasatosporales; family Streptomycetaceae; genus Streptomyces; species Streptomyces sp. 63XJN7_1_ISO-PGPR-S23-121. Next base: position 3,802,956 of record NZ_CM149653.1, read on the forward strand.
GCGTCTGGTCGGTGACAAGGACATCGATGACCGACAGGTCGCCGAGGGCCATCGCCTTCTTGCGATCGAACTTGGTGTGGTCGGCGGCGACAACGACCTGGTCCGCGAGATCGAGGAGCGTGCGGCGCACTTCGACCTCGGCGGGGTCGAAGTAGGTGATCCCGCGGTCGACGGACAGTCCGCCGCAGCCGAGGATCATCAGGTCGAGATGGATCTGCGGCCTCTCCTGCGCGGCCGATGAGGAGACCAGGCTCAGTTCGGGTGTCATGAGCCCGCCCAGGACGAGGACCCGGCTCCTTGTGTCGCGCAGCTCAAACGCCGCGTGGAGCGAGTTGGTGATCACGGTCAAATCGTCCCGGCCGGCGAGTTTTGCGGCGACTGCGGTACAGGTGGTGCCGGTGTCGATACCCACTGAAGTACCTGGCTCGACCAGGTCGGCCACGGCCCGCGCAATCCTCGACTTCTCGATCGTCATCGTCGACGAACGGGAGCCGTAAGCCGGTGCCCGGCGGGGCACGGCGCCGCCGTGTACGCGGTCCAGCAGCCCTGCCTGATCGAGTTCGGCCAGGTCACGGCGAATCGTCATGCCGGACACTCCGAAGCGCTCCGCGAGGGTGCTGACGTCGACCTGCCGGGATTCCTGCAGCACACCGAGGATGGCTCTTTGCCGGGAGTTGCGCACTGGTTCCACCTCGTCCTGAGCCACGCCCATAACGCTATCCGGCCTCCTGCCACGGGCTTCAACAGGGGGCTGACTCGTAGCGCCGCCCTGTCGAAGCAGTGTTCATATGAACATTACGTGTGCCTCGAGCGTACACTCGCCGGGCCTGCTCGCGGGGAAGCGTTCTGCATCGCACGGACTGTCGGGCAAGTGGCGACCTATTGACCTGCAGGCTTTCCGCGGCTACGGTCCGAGCCACCCAATGTTCATTCGAACATTGCCGTTCGGAGGTCCTCATGGCTCTGCCCATCAAATCCGGCATCGAGAAGGTGCCGGGCGGGCTGATGCTCGTCCCCATGCTCGTCGGAGCTGTGGTGCACACGGCGGCGCCGGACTCCGGAGAGTTCTTCGGCTCCTTCACCGGAGCCCTGTACACAGGCCTGCCCGCGATCCTGGCCGTGTTCTACGTGTCTCTGGGCTCGACCCTGGACGTGAAGGCGACGCCCTACATCGCGAAGAAGGGCGGTGTGCTGCTGGGGTCCAAGGTTTTGTTCGCGATGCTCGTTGGCATAGTCCTGGGCCGGCTGCTCGGGGAATCGCCGGTCAGCGGTGGGGCGTTCGCGGGGCTGTCCACGCTCGCGGTGGTGGCGGCGCTGAATGACACCAACGGCGGCCTCTACATGTCGCTGATGGCCCAGTTCGGACGCAAGCGCGACGTCGGCGCCTACAGCGTCATGAGTCTGGAGTCCGGCCCGTTCCTCACCATGGTCACGCTGGGCGCCGCCGGGCTTTCCGCCTTCCCCTGGCAGACCCTGGTGGGAGCGATTCTGCCGTTGGTGCTGGGGATGCTCCTGGGCAATCTCGATCCCGAGATGCGTCGCTTCCTGGCCCCCGCCGTGCCGGCGCTGGTGCCGTTCCTGGGGCTGTCACTGGGACTCACGCTCAACCTGACCGCTGTCTGGAAGGCCGGCCTGCTGGGGATCGGGCTGGGACTGTTCGTGGTGCTAATCGGCGGAGCGGTCCTCCTGCTGGCCGACAAGGCGAGCGGTGGCGACGGCATCGCGGGTCTGGCCGCGGCGACCACCGCCGGCAACGCGGCAGTGGTTCCCTCGATCGTGGCGGCCGCCAACCCCGTCTACGCACCGGCCGCCCAGTCCGCGACCGTGCTCATCGCCTCATCGGTGGTGGTGACGTCGATCCTGTGTCCGCTGATCACCGCTCTTTGGGCACGTCGGGTCCTGAAGCAGCCCTTGGCCGCTGGCGCAGTGGGCGATCCGACAGCAGACGGCGACCGTCCGTCCTCCGCTCCGCACCCCGTGCCCGGCGAAAGCCCGGTAGCTGCTGCACAGCACGACGACAACTGACGGCGAACGTCCCCTACATCAGAGTTGTAGAAACGGAGAGCACATGCGTGACCAACGGGTGGTGCGCTGCACCTACTACCTGGAGTCGGAGATCGATCCGGAGCAGGCTGCCGCAGTCATGGCCGGGGAGCAGTCCAGTGGCACCTTCGTCGCCGTGCCGGGAGAGTCGCCCCGCATCCGCGAACGGCATGCCGCGCAGGTCGTCGACGTGCGGAAGTTGGGCATGCGCAGCCCGTCGCTGCCGTCGCGCAGCCGCCCCAAGGAGGTGCGGGCCGCCCTCGCGGTGGTCGAGTTCCCGATGGAGAACATCGGCACGGACCTGGCCACCTTGCAGACCACGATCGCGGGAAACCTCTTCGAGCTCGGTGAACTGTTCGCCTGCCGTGTCCAGGACATCGAGCTGCCGGACGAGTTCGTTGCCGCTCACCCGGGCCCGGCGTTCGGCGTCCCGGGCACCCGCAGGCTGATGGGGAACGCCGAGGGCGTCATGATCGGCACGATCATCAAACCGAACGTGGGCCTAGCCGAGGACGAGTTCCGTCTGATCGTGAGGGAGTTGGCCAGGGCCTCGGTCGACCTGATCAAGGACGACGAGCTGATGACCGATCCGGCGTACTTTCCGCTGGAACGCCGGATCGCAGTGGCCACCGAAGAGATCCGGGAGGCCGAACAGATCACCGGCCACCCGGTCATGTACGCGTTCAACATCACGGGTGACCTCGCCGGGCTCCGTCGGCGCCACGACATGGTGGTCGAGGCGGGCGGACGATGCGTGATGCTCAACGTCCCCGTCATGGGGCTGCCCGCACTGGCCTGGCTGAGGGAGTTCTCCGAAGTTCCCGTGCACGGACACCGTGCCGGTCTGGCCGGGGCGATGCGCTCGCCGGCGCTGGGGATGTCCTACCGAGTGTGGCAGCAGCTGGCCCGCCTGGCGGGCGCCGACCACCTGCACGTCAGCGGTCTCGGCAGCAAGTTCTACGAAACCGACGTAGAGGTCGCCGCGAACGTGCACAGCTTGCTCGAGCCGCTGGGCAAGACCCTGAGCCCGCTACCGACCTTGTCGTCCGGGCAGAACGTCACCACCCCGGCGCCGACCTTCGCCGCAACCGGTTCGACCGACCTGCTCATGCTTGCGGGCGGAGGCGTGGCCGCGCACCCCGACGGACCGGCCGCCGGCGTGCGCAGCCTCCGCGCCGCCTGGACGGCAGCCGTCGACGGCGTCCCCCTGGACGTGGCCGCACACGCGGCGGCACAGGCAGGCGACCCGGCGCTCCTCCACGCCGGTCGCAAGTTCGGGGGAGTGGCCTGACATGGCGTACGTCAGCTTCGTGGCCGACGACCTGACCGGTGCCAGCGACGTCCTCGCACAGGCTCATCGCCACGGTCTCGACGCCGTGCTCGTCGTCGGGGACGGCAGCCGGCCGCTCCCCACCGACTGCGATGTCGTGGGGATTGCCGGGCCGTCGCGTTCGCTCGCAGGGTCCGCCTTCGACGAGCTGGTCCGCGCACAGCTGGAGCAGATCGCCACAGCCGAGGCAGAGGTCCTGATCTACAAGATCTGCTCCACCTTCGACAGTTCCCCCGCACGCGGCAGCATCGGCAGAGGCATCGAGCTGCTGCACGAACGGTTCCCCCATCACGGCCCGGTCCCCATCGCGCCGGCGCAACCGGGCTTCGGCCGGTACACCGCCTTCAGCAACCACTTCGCCGGCTACTTGGGCGGCGTACACCGCCTCGACCGGCATCCCGTCATGGCGCACCATCCGTCGACCCCCATGCACGAGGCCGACCTGCGGCAGGTGGTCGCCGCGCAGCTGCGTACCGGCGAGGTCCCCGCGGCCCTCCATCTTCCCGCCTACGCCGACGGCTCCTTCCGCGAGCAGTGGACGAAACTCCGCCACTCCAGTCCGGCAGCCTTCGTCGTGGACGCCGTCGAGGACGGCCATCTCGACACCCTCGCACTGGCACTGCGGGAGGACAGCACCGGACAGAACCCGGCGATCGTGGTCGGCTCCGGCGGCATCATGGCCGCCCTCGCCCGCACCGCCGCCGGGCGGTCCGACATCGCCGACGACGCCCAGCCCGCTTCCGGGCCGGTGCTGGCCGTCAGCGCCTCGGCCTCCAGCACCACAGCCGCTCAGATCGCCGACGCCGTCGCGCACGGCTGGGCCGAACTGGCCGTGCCCGCCCAGCTGCTCAACGGGCAGGACCCGTCCCTGCTGGACGATCTGGAAAAGCGCGCGGCCGCCTGGCTCGCAGCCGGACGGAACATCATCGCGCACACCACCCGCGGAACACAGGACCCGCGCTACGCCACGACCGGCCCCCTCGACGCCTCATACGTGGGCGAGCTCCTGGGCACCTTGGCAGGAAGCATGGCCGTCAAGGGACTCACCCGGGACATCGCCGTGCTCGGCGGCGACACCTCCAGCCATGCACTCCTGGCCATGGGCGTGAGCGAGCTGCGCGTCTGCTCTCAATTCGTCACGGCCGCCCCCATCTGCCGCACCGACAGCGATGCCGCGGTAGCCGGCTGCCGCCTGCTGCTCAAGGGCGGCCAAGTCGGCCCGGTCGACGTGCTCGAGCGCTTCGCGCAACCGACCTCCCCGGCCTGACCCACCGATCACCGAGCCCGCCGGCCATTCCGGCACTCACCAGCAGCGAAGGAGCGAAACACATGAGGGCAGTCGTCAAAGCAGCCTCCGGCAAGGGAGTCGAGTACACCGCCGACGCGCCCGAACCGAAGCCGGGCGACGGCGCGGTCGTCGTAGAGGTCGCGGCGGCCTCTTTGTGCGGCACCGACCGCGAATGCTACGAGTGGTCACCGGCGGCCCAGGCATTCAACCTGAAGCTTCCCGTCGTCCTGGGGCACGAAGCGGCGGGCACCATCGTCGAGGTAGGCGCCGGCGTGGAGAACCTGCGCGTCGGTGACCGTGTCGCCCTGGAAAGCCACCTGCCGTGCGGCCAGTGCTTCGCCTGCCGCACCGGGGACGCCCACACCTGCGAGCGCACACAGATCCTAGGCATGCACTTCGACGGGGTCTTCGCCGAACGCGTCGCCGTGCCCCACCGCATCTGTGTCCCCCTCCCCGAGAGTGTGCCCCTGGAGACCGGCGCCCTGCTGGAGTCGGTCGGCGTCGCGGTGCACGCCATCCAGCGAGCCGGGTACTCGGTGGCCGGACGAGGCGTTCTGGTCAGTGGCGCCGGGCCCGTGGGCATGGTCGTCGCGCGACTGGCATCCCTCATGGGCGCCGCCTACGTGATCGTGATCGAGCCGAACCCCTTCCGCCGCGCCGAAGCCGAACGGCTCGGAGTGATCACGATGGAGCCCGGGGACGGGGTCGCCGAGCGAAGCCGCGAACTGAGCGGCCACCGCGGAGGTGCCGACGTGGCCTTCGAATGCTCCGGAGCAGCCTCCGCGCTCCCGCCCCTGTTCGACGCGGTACGGCGAGAGGGCACCGTCGTGACCGTGGGACACCCGGGCCGACCGGTGGCCATCGATGTCGCCGCCCAGATCAACAAGCGAGGCATCACACTGCGCGGGATCTTCGGCCGCCGCCTGTGGGAAACCTGGGAACAGACACTGCTCCTGTTGAACTCCGGGCGCCTGGACCTGGACTGGCTGATCACGCACCGACTGCGGCTCGACCAGGTCGACGAGGCGATCGATCTCCTCACCGGGGACGCCTGCAAGGTGCTGCTCGTTCCGGGGCTGGGCTGATGCTTCGGTTTCGGCCGTCGTCCCACTCGCGCAGCCGCGGGCACGCGTTGCGGACTCGCACGAAGCCCTTGGTGTTGCAGGACCCGCCATGCGGCCCCAAAGTTCAACGCGCTGCAGCGGTTGGTCCCGTTCTTGACGGGGGTGAGGCGTCGATGAGGTCGGCGCCGGTGGCGGCGTCACGCCGGGAGTGGCCGACTCCGTGCCAGTCCAGGCACATGACGGTCGCATCGTCCTCCAGATGTTCTTGGCCGGCGTCGACGACCGCTCTGATGAGGGTGCGAGCGGCCTCGCGAGGATGCAGCCCGCGGGTGCGGACGATCAGGTCCGCCAAGTCCAGGCTCCGGGCGTTGCGTTCCAGCATGCCGTCCGTCAGCATCACCAGCCTGTCGCCGGGTTGCAGGTCCAGCGACTGCACCCGATAGGGGTGCGCGGGCTGGAAGTCGAACGGCAGATCGACCTTCGGGACGAAGTAGACGTCGGTGAACGACCGGTTCGCGATGACGATATAGGCCAGCGCGCGCGCCGCCTCACCGATCTCCCGCATCGTCTCCGCATCCGGCGCCGCGGGCAAGAACAGATCCAGGACGCCGATGGCATCCGCGCGATTGGGCACCAGAGCGACGATCCGCACCGGCGCGCCCTCACCCTGGTCCTCGACACCCGGACGCTGGCTGCGGATCACCTCGTCGTACAGGGTGCCCCGCAGCGGGATACGCCGGGCCGGCTCACCGGTGTCGACACTGCCCGCCGCGCCCAGCCGTACAACCGAGCTGCCGGTGAAGTCGGTGATCAGGAAGGACACCGACGCCGTCCCCAGGCGCTCCGTGAGCATGCGTGCGACCACATCGAGCGACTCCACGGGCGCCGCGGCCTCCGCTGCCTCCAACGTCCCCGCCAGCGTCAACGCCCGGCCCGCGCCATTCTCGCCTGCCCCCATGCGGTCACGGCGCCTCCTCACTCCTCAACTCGATGCCGCTCAGGACTCGCGTTCCGGACACGCGGGTGCCGGAGCCCAGTCCAGCACCGAACGGCGCATATGGCACCACGTGTCCCAGCCTGCTGCGCCTGAGTACCCGGCCGCCAGGCGCTCACCGCTCTCGGACCGTGTGCGGTCAGGTCCGCCCCCGTGCGCCCTGCGCTACCGCCTGTACCTCATGTGGCAGCCGGAAGGATGGCATGCGAGTGCACAGTGACGGCGGCGAAGCTCACTGCTGCGACGGCGGCTCACGCCTGCCCGTCGGTCAGCCTGCCGCGGGGGCCCCGAGCATCGCGGAAGCCTTTTGCAACGGGCTGAGAATGCGCTCGGGTGCGGCAGCTCGGGAGAGGTCGCGGCAGGTGAAGCCGAGCTGGGTCATGGCCCGCAGGACCTCGCCGGCGCTGAAGTCGCGGCGGTCCTGGCGGGTGACGACCTGCCCGACCTGCTAGACGGGGTAGGTGCGACGGCCGATGGTCACGGACGCCCCGACGACTTCCTCGGGCTTGACGCCCTTCATCGATTCCAGGACGCCGCTCTTGGTGAGGTCGAAGGGGAAGCGGGCGATGACACAGCGCATGATGCCTCACAGGAAGAAGAACGAGGGGATGGTTCTGCCGCGGTCGAGGCGGTCAGCGGGCCAGGGCGAGGACGCCCAGGGCGTTGCCGTGTTCGTCGACCACGGGCAGGGCATCGAGGCGGCGGTAGCGCATCGCGTGCTCGGCTTCGGCCATCGTGGTCACGGGAGAGGCGAAGGGCCCCGGGTCGACGAAAAGGTCCCGCAGCTGGACCCGGTCCGTGTACACGGAGCTGTCGCGGACCGCGGTGAGCTGGGCATGGGTGAGAAGTCCGGTGCACACGCGGTCGTCGTCGCAGACGAGCAGGTGCCCGGTGCGGGCGCTCGCCATGACGGACAGGGCCACCTCGACGGTCATGTCGTCGCAGACCTGCGGTCCGGCGGTCTCCATGGCGTCGGCCGCCGTCCTGGACATGGGGGCGGCGCCCGTCGAACGGGGCTGCATCTGAACCATCGTCACAACGTGCCTCCTGCAGAGGTGGGCCAGTTTCCTGAACCTGAACACGAAGTCCTTACGCCGCGGCGTCGAACGAGGACTGCCGGGCCATGCGCCGGGCGGCCGAGGCGGGGCTGCGCCGGCCGCGTGAGGACGACGTGCTGCGCTGACGCCGCTCGGCGACCGGCGCGGTGATCGTCACGGGGATGCCGGAGGGCGTCCGGGCGCCGGTGATCCGGCCGAGTGCCTCTTCACCGGCGCGGACCTGGGTGGTCTGGGGCGTGATGCCGGCGGCGGTCATGAGACGGGTCATGTCGCGGCGCTGGTTGGGGGTGACCAGGGTGACGACGCTGCCGGACTCGCCGGCGCGCGCGGTGCGGCCGCCGCGGTGCAGGTAGTCCTTGTGGTCGGTCGGCGGGTCGACGTTGACGACGAGGTCGAGGTTGTCGACGTGGATGCCGCGGGCGGCGACGTTCGTGGCCACGAGCACGGTGACGTGCCCGGTCTTGAACTGGGTCAGGGTTCGGGTGCGCTGCGGCTGTGACTTGCCGCCGTGCAGGGCGGCGGCCCGCACCCCGCTGTTCAGCAGGTCCTGCGTCAACCGGTCGACGGCGTGCTTGGTGTCCAGAAACATGATCACCCGGCCTTCGCGCGCCGCGATCTGCGTCGTCGTCCAGTGCTTGTCCGCGCCGTGGACGTGGAGCACGTGGTGCTCCATCGTGCTGACCGCACCCGCGGACGGGTCGACGGAGTGGACGACCGGGTCGGTGAGATAGCCGCGGACCAGGCGGTCGACGTTGCGGTCGAGGGTGGCGGAGAACAGCATCCGCTGGCCCTCGGGGCGGACCTGGTCCAAGAGCGCGGTGACCTGGGGCATGAAGCCCATGTCAGCCATCTGGTCCGCCTCGTCGAGGACGGTGATCGCGACCTGGTTCAGCCGGCAGTCACCGCGGTCGATGAGGTCCTTGAGCCGGCCCGGCGTCGCGACGACGACCTCGGCTCCACTGCGCAGCGCCTTGGCCTGCCTGCCGATCGACATTCCTCCGACGACCGTGGCGAGACGGAGCCGCACCGAGCGGGCGTAGGGGGTGAGCGCGTCGGTCACCTGCTGGGCCAGCTCACGCGTCGGCACGAGGACCAGCGCCAGCGGCTGGCGGGGCTCGGCGCGCTGTCCGGCGGTGCGGGCCAACAGGGCCAGGCCGAAAGCGAGGGTCTTGCCGGAGCCGGTGCGCCCGCGTCCCAGGGCGTCGCGGCCCGCGAGGGTGTTGGGCAGGGTCGCGCCCTGGATCGGGAACGGGACGCTCACACCTTGCGCGGCCAGCGCGGCCAACAGCTGCTTGGGCATGTCGAGGTCGGCGAACGCCTCGACCGCGGGGAGTGCGGGAGTGATCGTCTTCGGCAGGGCGAACTCGCCCTGGACCACTGCGGGCCGTCGCCCGTAGCCGCCCGAACGGCTCTGACCCCCTGAACGGCTCGGGGTGGACGATCCGAAACGGCCGTCCCGCCTCGAACCGGCACCGTAAGCGGGGCCGTCGCCACGGCTGCGACGGGAAGAAAGGTCATTGGTACGTGCGGAGTTCATGGAGAACCTTCCTTGATGCGGCACGTATCAAGGAATTCCCGCAGCGGAAGCAGCGCGGGGAATCACAAGAACGGACCGAATGGAATGCGAAAAAGAATTAGGAGTGCAGTAGATCTGACGCGGATTGCATCGACGGAATTTCTGACGCCATAGGGGCGTGAAATCCCGGACGCCTACCGGTTGCGCCTTGGACGAGGCGCGCATCCCTGGACGAGGGACCGCGGACGCTTCTCGTCCCGCAGGTCGCACCACTGCGGCAAATGTCCGTAGCTGGGGCCCGCATCCCGAAGGATGCGGGCCCCAGCTACGAAGTGCGCGTCAGCGTCAGGCGAGGACGATGTTCTCGGCCGTCGGGCCCTTCTGGCCCGCCGCGATGTCGAAGGTGACCTTCTGGCCTTCGAGTAGCTCGCGGAAGCCCTGAGCGGCGATGTTCGAGAAGTGGGCGAACACGTCGGCACCCCCACCGTCCTGCTCGATGAAGCCGAAACCCTTGGCTGCGTTGAACCACTTCACAGTGCCTGACGCCATGTCATATCTCCTCTTGGACAGTACGCCGGGACCCGCGATGCACGGATACCGGGTCGCCGCGATGATGCCCCGCCCGGAAAACGACCGGCCATACGAAAAAACGCCGCCAGCGACTGAAGGTGCCGACGAATGCGCTTGAAGTTTTTGGGAACCACAACTGCAACTGGGATCGACAGTAGCATGAGATGGGGGGCCGAGTCCGGTAAATGGCTCCATCCTGCTGATTGCAGCAAAAACACTTTCCGTGCGACGCGTCAAACCCTCACCTCGCGGCCATAGATATTGACCGACCCGAAGCGTAGCGTCTCAGGAACAGTGACCGCCGTTAAGCGCTCAAAAGAGCGCGTATTTCCGGTGGAGATTTCCTGCCCCGGCGTGCGCCCCGGTGGCCCGTGCGCCGGTCTCGCGGCGCATCCGGGCCGCTGGTGAGGCGAGCGGGCGGGCAGGCCGACAGGCCTACAGGCGTGCAGTGATGTGGGGGTCAGCAGGTCGCCAGGAAAATGGCGACGTAGTGCGCGGCGAAGGCTGCCACAGTCAACGCGTGGAACACCTCGTGGAAGCCGAACCAGCGGGGGGAGGGGTCGGGCCGTTGGAGGGCGTAGACGACCGCGCCCGCGCTGTAGAGAAGGCCGCCGGTCACGATCAGGGTGAGGACGGCCACCCCGCCGGTGTGCAGGAAGTCGGGCAGGTAGCGCACCGGCGCCCAGCCCAGGGCCAGGTAGCACGGGGTGTACAGCCAGCGCGGGGCTCCGATCCACAGGACCCGGAATGCGATGCCGGCCAAGGCCCCCGTCCACACGATCCACAGCAGCACGGATCGCTGGTCCGTCGGGAGGAGGAGTACGGCAAGGGGGGTGCAGGTGCCGGCGATGATCAGGAATATGTTGACGTGGTCGAGACGTCGCAGAAGAGCCTCGCCGACCGGCCCCCAGGTGCCGCGGTGGTAGATGGCACTTGTTGCGAACAGCAGCCAGGCGGTGACCGAGTACACGGCGCAGCCCAAGGCCGCCTGCGGGGTAGGAGCCCGGCAGATAAGCGCGACACCTGCGACCAGCGCCGCGGGGACCATCCCGGCATGGAACCAGCCGCGCAGCCTCGGCTTGATCGGTTCCACCAGATCGGCCGCCCGCTCCACCAGAGCGGCAACCGTATGGGCGTTCTCTCCCGCGCCGTCACTTTGTGGTCCGCGGGGCAGACCGGCTTCGCTCTGCTCTCCACGCTCTGAAACGACGTGCACACGCTCGACCTCAGCGGTGTCACGCGACATGGCTTCCCATCCTCCCCCGGACTCCCGGGCGCCCCTGGCAAACATGTGCTCATGCTAGGAGATCTCACCAGACAGCCTTTCGAGAGGCTGGTCCGAAAACCAGACGCCGCCTCAGCCGGGCGTGGGCTCTCTCACGGGGGATCGACGCGGTGCGGCTCCCAGATCCCGCCAATTGGGCCGCCCTAACCCGAGTAGAGCCGCTGGTCCAGGGGAACGATCAGGGCTTCCGAACCGGCATCTCCGCTCGCCTACCCGCAAGGATCACCGATGCTTCCTGAGGTCCGCCCCCACGTGTCCGCCCCGCTCGCAAACCAGTTGGAACACCAATTGGGCCTCGTCTCCGACCTCGAAGCCCGGCATCTCGATGTGGAGCGCGTCGCCGGCATCGCGGTCGTCGCGGCTGCCCACTCCGGCGGCTACGCGTCCACCGGCCATCTCCTCGGGCTGCTGGCCGCGCTCCCTGCTCCCACCGAGGCAGGCGAACACTTCTGGTCGAACCTGTGGAGAGCCTCGGGCACCGCCTACCTGCTACCCGCCAACATCAAGGCCGAGGTGCTGCAAGCCCTGACAGGCGAAGGAACCGCCCTGGCCCGACAGATCCTCTCGGCTGTCGATGAGATGACCCCGCCCCAACGCGTCGCGGCCGGGGAGGTGATCGGTCAAGCGCTCGTCGAGTCCGACCATCTCCCCGACCTCAAAACACAGGTCATCGGAGAACTGTGGCTCCGCGATCTCGAGCTCACCGCCTGGCACGTCCTGCACGCAGACCGCAGGTCGGACGACCCTGCTGGACGGAAAGCCTTCCTCGAAGCCTGGACGAGCGTCTGAACGTCTGCTCCCCAAACCGCACGACAGCCGCACCGGGCATGCGGCGCCCCGCCGCCCGCGGCCTCAATCCTCCGTCCCGGTACCCCTGTCCCTTCCGAGCCACACCCTGGTCGCCAGCGACCAGCACGCAGGCGACCAGGACCGCAGCCTCGTCGCTTCCAGTCTCGGCGACGGTTGAACGCTCTCAGGCGATGCCGACATCCAGGAACTCTCGGCCGAGGCAGCTCCGTCCGTCCCCAGCTGCACCTCGGGTCGCGCGGCCCATGGCCGAGCGACCCCGATCCTGTCTGTGACAGGCCCTCTCCCACCCGCGACAGGGGGCCCCACTGTCCGGCCGACAGCACCGCACGCACGGGCGACGGCAGCTACCGGACGCGGCCATGTCTCAAGCCGTCCAGCCGATGTACGCCTCTCGCAACATGCGCGAGGCCGAGGTGACCACCTGGTCCGGCAGCACAGTTGAACGCCCACGCTGAAGACGTGGGCGAAGGGAACTTCTGAACCATGAGAGCTGACGCAGGCGCCGCAGGCCCGTACACCCTGTCATCTGAGGCAATGACCGGGCACTGCCTCAGGCTGCGGGCGGTTCGGACGCTTCGGCGGCGCGGCGGTGTTCGGCGTTTATGCGCTGGGCTTCTTCGAGTTGGTCTTCGAGGACGATGATGCGCCAGGCAGCCTCGATGGGGGTGCCCTGGTCGACGAGTTCGCGGGCGCGGGCGGCGATGCGCAGCTGGTAGCGGGAATAGCGGCGGTGTCCGCCCGCGGAGCGCAGCGGGGTGATGAGGCGGGCTTCACCGACGGCGAGGAGGAAGCCCTGCGTGGTGCCGGGCATCTCGGCGGCCCGACCCATGGTGCAGGCGGGGTGGTCGTCGTCGAGACGCCCGAAGGAATCGTCTGCCGTCGTTGCACCTCTTTGTGGAACCCGTGGAGGGGCCCTGGCGCCGTACCGGCACCAGAGCCCCGAAGGAACTGCTACACCATCTGCCGGCCCCGGTAATGCGCCGGCCTCCTGTTTCCGCGTGCCCGGCCTGAACTCTGCCGGGAGTGCGGGGATCGCGGATGCGTGACCGGAGACCACCTCACTATCGATGTCCTGCGGTACCCGGACCCACTGCTCGTCCGGGCGATCCTGATGGCGCTCGGCTCCTCCGTTCTTCCCTCTGATCCATGTACGCGCGCCCGCAGTCAAACGCCTTTACCGGGGTACCACTGGAAAACCGCACTGCGGGTACTCAGGTTCGCGGCCTTGGACGCGCTCGGCTGCCGTAGCAGCGGTGAAGTGAGCGCGCAGCGTTGCCTCGGGAAGGGCCGGGGCCAGGTAGGTCAGGCCGACGCTGCCGTACGTTGCCCGGTCATGGACGACTACGAACCTCTCGACCTCGACGAGACGCTCGAGGAGGTCCACGACGTGCTGCGCCTGCTGGTGACGGTCGCGCAGGCGCCTCGCCGGGATCAGGCCAGCCGCGGCCGATCAAGCGCGTCGGTCGCGTGGGCGCACGTCCATGAGGAGAGCCGTGAGCGGTCGTTTTCACTGACGGGCCTGACCTTCGCTCGTGGACGAGATTCGGCCGGCCCGATCGTTACGGCGTAGAGAACAGTCCGGGACCCGGAGGCGAGGAGCCCTCGGCCTGGACGCCGTTGGCGACCCGCAGGAACTCCAGCTTTTCCGCGTCGGCGGAACCCGCGGCCACCGTATAGACGACGAGTCTGATGTCGCAGGAAACCGGATCGTCGCGTAGGCATACCCGATCTGGATGCGCCCGTCCGCCTCGGGTTCGGGACCGTCCGTCTCGGCGTAATCGCGCAGAGCGTCATCGACGTCGAACACGATGGACATGTCGAGCTCGAGCGTGCTGCTCATGGAACAGTCGACCGGTTCGCTCTCGAAGTGGGACGTGAACGGCAGGACGAGCCGATCCCCGCCGGGCAGGCTGACCTTCAGGTGCCGTGCGATCTCGTGGCTGATCAGTGAGCGGGCCTCACCTATCCAGTCGGGCGTGGCCGCTGCCTGCGTGTGGTCTGGGCTGTCGGGGGCGTTCCGCGCAGTGACGGGGTTGCAGAGTGCGAGCGGCCATTGTTCTCAGGATTGCGGGCCGGTCGGGCTCGGCGAGGTCGGTCAGGAGGTCTTTCGCGAGGAAGCCCATGGCGCGGTCCGCGGTGAACAGGCCGAGGGCCCCTTGGGGAGCGGAGGTCAGGTGGCCGTAGTGCTGGGCTGCGGCTTTGAGAAGCGCGGCAGCCGGTAGAGGTGTGTCGGCAGCGCGTTTGTACTGGATGCGCCGGGTAATGCGCTGGGTGTCGTATCGCAGCCGCAGGAGGAGCTCGTCTGCTTCGGCGCCCGGAGCGCCGTCGGTCAGTTGCTGCAGGGCGGTGTCGAAGGTGTGCTCGGAAGGTCGTCGTCGGGGATGCCGAAGACCATGTACCGGTCGAAGTAGTCGATGCCGCGCCGCAGCGCGATGGCCTGGGTGTTGGCGCCGTAGCCCAGTGCTTGGCGAAGTGGTGCGAACAGCATGCCCATCAGGCCGATCACGCCGTCCAGGTGCTGTTCGGCGACTCCGGCGTCCTGCAGCCTGGTGCGCCAGCTCTCGATGCTTTGTTCGGGCCGCTCGTCGCAGCGTGAGGGCAGGGTCACGCTGGGTACCGGTGAGTTCGGCTCGGTGCTGCGTGGTCGAGGAGAGGCTCGTCATTGAAAAAGTGCGCGTCGGTCATCCGCCCATTGTCGGGACAGGACGGAAGCCGGGTGCGGCAGTTCGCGCTAATCAGGTTGCAACGAGGCTGGCTGTGGTGAGGAGGTGTTGTTGGTCGGGGTGGAGGAGTAGCCAGCCGCGGCGCTGGCTCTGAAGCCAGTGGCGGACTGCCGGGTGGCGGGGATGTGCGCGGGCTTGGTGGTAGGCGCGTTGCCTGTGGGGCTACTGCTGATGGGCGGCTGGTCGCGCGTGAGTGAGTCCGCTCCACCGCTCCAGTTCGTCCCAGTGGCTGCCGACCGCTGTTGCCCGAGCGACCTTTTCGGCTTCGTTCGGTGTCGGCTCACCATGGCGGGTGATCAACGTCAGCGGCCAGGTCGGAGTGCCCGACTGCTCACCGTCGAACGGGTGCCAGTCCCAGGCCGCGTCGAACCTCCAGGCGCGTCCGTTCCGGTCAGCAACCGCATCGCCCAGTTCGAGGAAGGCGTACGGACGGAAGAACAGCTCAATGTGTATGGGTTCGCCGCCGGCCGGATCAATCGTGTAGCCCTGGTCCTCAAGGGAGGGATCATGGGTCTCACCCTGCTGCAGGACCTCGAGGTAGGACGCGGGTCGGGGCAGCATGCCAGTGAGCCTTTTCCAACCTGCCGTGCGGATTGAGCAGTTGGCCTGACAGCGAGGCGAAGCCCCTGGTAGATGGGTTTTCGACCAAGAGAACCGTCTCCACCAGAGGCTTCACATGCTTGTCTACTCGTCCGGCATCGACGTGTCCAGTTCCACCCTGCGCTTCCTCGCACGGCAACTGCGGGCGCACCATCGTGCGATCGGCTCCCGGTGGCGGCGGCTGGGCGCGGGCCGGCAGGCCCTTCTCGCGCTCGCTCACCTGCGGGTGGGACACACCTACGCCCAGCTGGCCGCCGGCTTCGGCGTCGGGACCACGACCGCCTACCGCTACGTCACCGAGGCCGTGGACCTCCTGGCCGACCTCGCGCCCACCCTGGCCGACGCCGTCCGCACCGCTTCGACGAAGGCGTTCGTCCTGCTCGACGGCACACTTCTGCCGATCGACCGCATCGCGGCCGACCGCCCCTTCTACTCGGGCAAACACAAGAAGCACGGGATGAACGTGCAGGTCCTCGCCGATCCCTTCGGCCGACTGCTGTGGGCCTCAGCGGCCCTGCCAGGGGCCGTCCACGACATCCGCGCGGCCCGCGAACACGGCATCGTCGACGCCCTCGCCCAAGCCGACGTCACCTGCTGGGCGGACAAGGGCTACCGCGGCGCCGGCGGCACCGTCCGCACCCCGTACTGGGGGCGCTGGAACAGCCTTTCCACCGGCCAGCAGGCGGTCAACCGGTCCCACGCGAAGATCCGTGCCCTCGTCGAGCACGCCATGGCCACCCTCAAGTCCTGGCGGCTCCTGCGGAAGCTCCGATGCTCCACCACCCGGATCACCGCCCTCATCCAAGCCGTCCTGGCCCTGCATCTGGCCAGCTCAGGCCGATGATGGAAAAGGCTCAGTGACCAGGGGCGGATCAAAGCGGTGGACCGCCTGGACGTGCACCACGGTCGTGGGGATACCCACCAGGCAGATATCCCCCGGCTTCAGTGCGGTCTCCGCGGGTTCCGTTTGGAAGATCTCCCATTCGCGGGCCGCGGGCGTTGGAAGCGCCCTCTGGCCGTTCCACCTGATGTTCTCGGCTTGGGGGTCCACTTCCAACCACGGCCACCGCACGGATACGTAGTAACGGGTGACCCCGCTGACGGCGGTCTCAGTGAACGGGCACTCCAGCAACAGCACGTCACCGGGCCTGTAGTCGTGACTCATGAACGCATTGTGCATGCCGTCACTGACGGTGGTGGTCGATTGCCTTGGCCAGGTGCTCAGCATGGTCATCGAGCAGCGGCTTGAGGGCGCCGTAGTAGGGCTGGTGGTCCGCTTTGCGGAGCCACTGGAAGACGTTGTGTCGCTCCCGGGTCCAGAAGGCCCGTAGCGTTGGGTCGGGCGAAGCATGGAGGCGGTGGGCCAGCCACAGGACGAAGCCAGACAGGGACTCGCCCTCCATCGGGTCGAGGCTGAGTCCGAAAGGCCGCAGCCCAGCGCCCGTGGTCGCGTCAGTCACCTGCGGCCGGCCTGCTGGCACAGTGCCCGGTCCGTACGGGTGCGGTTTTCCGCAGGGTGAGTAGTGCGGAAAACACCACCGGACCGGACGGCAATCCGCATACCGCCGCTGAGCTGCGATTTCTAGCTTGGAGGGCAGTCGGGTGCCTGTCCCGGCTGACCCGCCAGCTGGGAGGCTCGCATGCACCTCATGTCCACGGCTTTGCCGAATGAACCCGCCGACGGCATCGCGGGCTGGGCCGCCGATCTCGTCGACACCCTGGGCGGTCCCGGAGCCGGCCTGGCCATCGCGCTGGAAAACCCCTTCCCACCGCTGTCGAGCGAGGTGATCCTGCCGCTGACCGGCTTCGCCGTCGGGCAGGGAGTTCTCACCCAGCTTCGCCTGGCCCGTCCTCTCACCGAGGACTTCCGCCACCCCTGGGAGAAGTCGGCCGAGCCCGGCCGACTCACCCCCGCCTGAGTCCGCCGCGCGTTTCGGAACCTCCGCGCTCACCTGCCTTGCCCGGCACGTGCACCGAAACCGAACCGGCCGGGCCCCGGCCGGCCTCTCGGCTAGAAGCACAGACAGCCCGCCATCCGCTACGACGTGGGCAGAACCGTCAAACGCCCGGAGACCCGGATCGCACGTGCTCAAGCCCGTCGTGCGGCCGTGATCGGGGTCGTCGGTCGTGCCGGGCAAGATACGTTGCCATGAGCCTCCACTACGAAGTCGTCCTCACCTGCGTCCTCCAGGACGACACGCCCGACACGGTCCTGGCAGCCCTGCGATGGCACCTCGGCCTGGCCTTGGAGCGGCCAGCAGAGCTCGACGCGGAGGAGCATTCATATCCGCTGCTCTTTCCGGACCCGGACAGCCGCCTGCCAGGAGGAGAATTTGCATCCTTGCGACGCCAGTCCCGCGGCTTCACCACGGCCGGCGGTGAACGCCACGTATGGGGACTGTTCAGCCGCAACCTCTGGCTCGACGACATGATGGGTGACCTCTACACCGTCATGGACCTGCTCGCACCTCACATCGCAGAACCTGGCCACTGCGGACACTTCCGCGAGGAGTTCGATGCCGAGCCGACCGTCTTCACCTTCCGAGACGGCGCCTTCGGGGCGCTGAAACTCTGATCCAGTTCAGTCCCTGAACAAGCTGAGCTTGTTCTGCAACCTGAGCGCAGTCGGGCGCGCAGGACTGCCGCACCGTGCCCCTCAAGGTCCTCGCAGGCCGCTGCGCGGCCTGCCATCCCCATCACCAGCGAGAGGGTCGGCCCCCGGAGCAGATCCCCCGAGCCGGTGGTGAACGGTCCGTCTGTGGCCTCGACCCGCAAGCCCGCGAGTGCAGTCTTGCTCGCGACGGTGAAATCGCGGCTGGCGAAGAACCGGGCCACGGCGGTCGTCGTGGCCACCGGGGGTGTCCGCACAAGACCCAATGGCCGGCGGATGTCCTCGCTGTGGACGACGATCTCGCCCAGCCAGGCCGCAGTATGTCCTGTCGGCCCGGCGGGCCCGGCGACAACTTCGCGAAATCGCCGCAAGGTCTCTTCAGGTGTAGCACCACGATGCTTTGCGAGCCGTCGGTCGTTGTGCAGATCGGGGTCGAACCGCGCGGCCAGCATGCTCAGCAGCCAGCGCCACATCCTCGTGCTGGCACCTGCCGTCAGATGGGCTACGACCTCCTCCACGGTCCATCGTTCGCACAGTGATACTTTCGCCCACTGGGCCTCGCTGAGGTCGGCGAGGTCTTGAGCGAGCGCCAACCGCTCGACGTGGATCGCCCGTTCCAGAGCTTTCCGAGTTTCCAGAACGTGTGGCTCAGCCATATGGGCAGCCTCCAGAGATCGGGTGTCCCCCATCAGACCCCTATCGCCGCCCAAACTCATCGACTGCGCCGCGTAGCGGGGCCTGTTCGGCCTTCCAGTGTCGAAACGGTCCTCGAACTAAACCGCTCACCTGGGCATTCTCGTGCCGCTGAGGCGGTCTTCGTCTGATCATGTACTCCGATCAAGGTGTGCTGAACGAGACGAAGGTCGTGAGAGTGGGTCTGCTGCCTGAAGCCGCCGTAGGAGAAGCGTCACGCTTCCGGGACGAGTTATACGCCAGTTAGACCGGACGTGGTGATGAGCTGTTCGAGCTGGCGGACGCGGTGCTGTGTGCGCCCGGCGCGGTGCACTCGGCAGTCGAGCTGACCCTCCTGCCGGAACACCGCCGTGGACACGGTGCGATGTACGACGGCCTCAACCAGGGCCGGATCAACATTGACCGGCTGCGGTCGTCGCTGGCTGGCCTGTCGCTGCCACGCTTCCCGGACGGGCGCCTGGTCCTGGCCGTCGACGTGTCGCCGTGGTTGCGGTCGGACGCGCCGTGCTCGCCGGACCGCCTGTTCTGCACGTCTACGGGCGGGCGAAGGCGGCCTCGCAGTTCATCCCCGGCTGGCCGTACTCGTTCGTCGCCGTGCTGGAGATGGGCGCCACCTCGTGGACGCAGATTCTGGACGCGGTCCGTCTGGGACCGGCCGACGACGCCACCGCGGTTACCGCCGCCCAGCTCCGCGGCATTGTCGAACGGCTTGTCGCGGCGGGGCAGTGGGCGCCGGGTGAACCGGACATCGTCATCGTGGCGGACGCCGGCTACGACGTGACCCGTCTGGCCTGGGTGTTGCGCGATCTGCCCGTTGAGCTGGTCGGCCGTGTTCGCGGTGACCGTGTGATGCGGCTGCCGAAGCCGCCGCGTGTCTACGACCCGAAGGGCGGCCGCCCGGCCGAAGCATGGCCCGGAGTTCCGCTTCGCCAAGCCCGAGACCTGGCCCGAGCCCGCCGTCACCACCCGCACTGCCACCGCGAACTACGGCAAGGCGACCGCGCAGGCCTGGGACCGGGTCCACCCGCGTCTGACTCATCGGGCCGCCTGGCTAGACCATGATGGCGAACTCCCGCTGGTCGAGGGCACGCTGATCCGGCTGGAGGTTGAGCACCTGTCGAAGGACCGGGCGGCTCCGGCGGTGTGGTTGTGGTCCTCGAAGACTGGCATCGACAATGCGGACGTCAACCGGGCCTGGCAGGCATTCCTGCGACGCTTGATAAGGAACACACGTTTCGCCTGTTCAAGCAGACGCTGGGTTGGACGCGGCCCCGGCTGGGAGAACCCGAGGCGGCCGACCGGTGGACGTGGCTGATCATCGCCGCCCACACCCAGCTCAGACTCGCCCGCCCGATCACTCTTGATCTGCGACACCCGTGGGAGAAGCCGACCGCACCACACCGGCTCACTCCCGCGCGGGTCCGGCGCACGTTTCGGAACCTCCGCCAGCACATGCCCTGCCCCGCCAGAGCACCAAAACCACACCGGCCCGGCCCCGGGCGACCGCCCGGCACTCCGAACAAGCATCGGGCACCCCGCTATGACGTGGGCAAAACCGTCCGCCGCGAGAAGACCGTTACCGCCCTACAACGGTTGAAAGGTTGAAGAACAAGCTGAGTGCCTGTTTCTGAACTCTGTATCAGCAGGTGAAAGGGTGTCAGTGGTGAGCTGACGCCCCCGAACCGCTACCGGACGAGGTGGCTCTCGATGTGGTCGATCACCGCTGACACGGCCTGCCGGTAGGCGGTGCTCGACCGGCGGACCTGGGACAGCAGCATGCCGCCCTGGATGGCGGCCAGCAGAGCGGTGGCGAGCGCGGCGGTATCGGCGCGCTCGCTCAGCTCGCCCCGTGCCTGCATGCGCGCGAGTCCCGACCTGATGGGGCCTTCCCAGCGGTCGAAGGCGGAGACGAGTCTGGTCCGTGCCGACTGGTCGCTGTCGGCGAGTTCGCTGGCGAGCGAGCCGATCTCGCAGCCGCCTTCGCATTCTCTTGCGTCCTGTCGGCTCCCTGCCCTGTCGCACCACTCGCGCAGGGCCTCGATGCTGTCCAGGTTGTCCAGCAGCGGACGCTGCTGGGCGAGCCGGGTGTCCGTTTGGTAGTCGATGACCGCCAGGACCAGGCCCTGCTTGTCGCCGAAGTAGTGGTAGATCTGCGACGCGCTGACCCCGGCGGCCGCCTGGATGTCCGGGATGCTCGTGCCCCCCGCGCCGCGGTGGAACATCAGCTCCGCAGCGGCCTCGATGATGCGTTCGCGGGTCTTGCGGCCCCCCTTGGTGAGCCGCTGTCTCTTCGACTCTCCGGTCTTCGCTGGTGCGCTCATGTTCCCACGCTACTCAAGTTGGAATTGACATTCCAATTGTGCCCTACCGATGATCCTGGAAAGTTCATTCCATGCCGGGTGGCCGTCTCTTCAGACAGGTGAGTGTCATGCCCCTCGACCCCCAGATCGAGATTCTGCTCAAGGAAGTGGCCGCAGAAGGCGGACCGGCTCCCCAAACCCTGACGGTGGCGGAGAACCGCGCGTTCGGGCGCGCCTTCGGCGCCCTGGCCGGCGCTCCCGTACCGGTCGCCGACGTCCGGGACACCACGGCCGCTGCCAACGGCCGCGACGTACCCATCCGTATCTACCGGCCTTTCACCGAGCCGGATGCCGGGCCGCTGCCCGTGACGCTCTTCTTCCACGGCGGCGGATGGGTTTTCGGCGATCTGGATACCCAGGACAACATGGCTCGCATCGTGACCAGCCGCTCCGGCACGGTCGTGGTCTCCGTCCCGGCGTCGTGTTCGCGGCCCGGGCCAGATCGTTCAGGTGACTGCGCTCGGTGTCGTCGAGCCGCAGAGCCTGCGCAAGCGCGTCCAGCACCCCCTCGGACACCCCGCCGAGATTCCCGCGCTCCAGCCGGGTGTAGTACTCCACACTCACCCCGGCCAACATCGCGACCTCACTCCGCCGCAAACCGCTCACCCGGCGATTTCCGTACGAAGGCAGTCCGGCCTCCTCGGGCGTGATCTTGTCCCGTCGAGATTTGAGGAAAGCACGCACTTCAGCCTGATTGTCCATAGACCCAGGCTAGGCACGAGCCCCCGAAACTGAGAGACCCTGCCAGTACCCCCACCAGCAGTAACCCCCCGCCTGCCGCTACCCTGCGCGCCAGCTATCGCACTCAGAGTGCGGGATGTTGCGTTCTATCGGTGTTGTCATCGCTCGATGGTGTGGCGTTGGGGCATCGCTGCCGGTCAGGAGTTCGGGGTTCGCTCGGGTTATGGCATGAGCATGCGCAAGCCGTACCCGAGCGATCTCACCGATGAGCAGTGGGAGCTCGTCGAACCCGTGATCACGGCATGGAAGGCCCGGCATCCGTCGGTCAGCGGGCATCAGGGGAAGTGCGCGATGCGGGAGATCGTGAACGCGATCCTCTCTCAGAACCGCACGGGCTGTCAGTGGGAGTTCCTGCCCCATGACATGCCCCACCCGGAGCGGTGAAGTACTACTTCTACCTCTGGCGCGACGAGGGCACCGACCAGGACATTCACGGCCTGCTGCGCTGGCAGCTGCGGGAGAAGCGGAAACGATTACCGCGCGCGGCCTTCGCGAGTTCGTCGCGGATCTGCTCGAAGGAGTAGGGCATGGGGCTGTTCATGAGGCGCTCTGAGGTTGAACTCGCGGTGTCGTAGGGGCTGACGGCTCGTCGCCCGTGCGGTATCACGGGGGCATGCGGTATCCACAAGGGGGCGGACTGACCGTCGAACGGCAGCAGTTCCGCGAGGAGTTACGGCTCAAGGCGGCCGAGAGGTTCGCCCAGGGCGAGGCGAGCTCGGTGATCGCCAAGGACCTGCGGGTCAGCGTCCGCTCGGTGCAGCGATGGCGGCGGATGTGGGATGAGGGCGGTCCGCGGGCTCTGCGGTCACAGGGGCCGGCGTCGCTGCCGAGGCTGAGCCAGAAGCAGTTCGCCCAGCTGGAGGCGGAGCTGGCCAAGGGGCCTGCCGCGCACGGCTGGGAGGACCAACGCTGGACGCTCGCGCGGATCAAGACGGTGATCGGCCGGCGCTTCCACCTGACCTACACCATCCAGGGCGTGCGGAAACTGCTGGTGCGAGGCGGCTGGTCCTGCCAGGTCCCGGCCCGACGTGCCATGGAGCGGGACGACGACGCGGTGGCCGGATGGGTGAAGGAGGTGTGGCCCTGCGCGGAAGGCTCGCGGCGGCCCGTGGAGCCTGGCTCGTCTTCGAGGACGAGGCCGGATTCTCCATGACGCCGCCGCAGGCCAGGACCTGGTCCCAGCGCGGCCGGACCCCGGTGGTGCGGGTGCGGGGCCGTTCCCGCAGACGGGTGTCCATCGCCGCGCTGACCTGCTGCAAACCCGGCCACCGGTCCTGAGCTGCCCCGAGTTTCGTAGAGTCCGGTGATCGTGTTTCAGGCGGACTGGGGGGTGGCTTCCTGTTGTCGCCACCAGTCACGTTCGTACTCGGCGGGTGGTACGTAGTCGAGGGCGGAGTGGAGCCGTTCCTCGTTGTACCAGGTGACCCACTGGAAGATCGCACGCTCGACCTGGTCGACGTCCCGCCAAGGGCCTTGCATCTCTATCAGCTCAGCCTTGAAGGTGCCGTTCAGCGCCTCGGCCATCGCGTTGTCGTAGCTGTCCGCGACCGAGCCGACCGACGCTGAAGCCCCGATCTCGGACAGCCTCTCGGTATACCGGATTGATACGTATTGCGACCCGCGGTCGCTGTGATGAATGAGGCCGGAGTCCTTCTTGATCCGGCGTCTCCACAACGCCATCTCCAGTGCGTCCAGAGGCAGTTCGGTCCGCATGTGGTTCGCGACCTGCCAGCCGACAATCATCCGCGAGTACACGTCCAGGACGAACGCCACGTACGCCCAGCCGGACCAGGTGCGCACATACGTCATGTCCGCCACCCACAGCTGATCCGGGCGCGAGGCCGTGAAGTCGCGGTCGACCAGGTCCGGGGGCCTGGGTGCCGACGGCTCAGGCACGGTGGTCCGCCGCCGCTGACCGCGGATGACGCCCTCCATGCCCAGCTCAGCCATCAGCCGCTCGACGGTGCAGCGGGCCACCTGCACACCCTTGCGCCTGAGCGCGCGGGTGATCCGGCGGACACCATAGGTGCCGCCGGACTCGGCATGGACCTGTTCGATCAGCGGGATGAGCTGCTCGTCGCGCAGCCGGCGGGCCGACTTCGGCCGCTTCTTGCGCGCGTAGTACGCCGACTCCGAAAGCCCCAGCACCCGGCAGGCGAACCCGACCCCGAGGCCCTTGTCCCTGAGGTGCTCGATCACCTGGTCGGCCTCGTCCGGGGACGGTCGAGTTCCGCCGCAAAAAACGCGCTCGCGGCTTTGAGGATCTCGTTCGTCCGCCTCAACTCCGCTACTTCTTTGCGGAGTTGCTTCAGTTCCTCGTGCTCGGCGGTGGTCAGCCGGTCGTCGCGTTCGCCGGCGTCCGCCTCGGCCTGGCGGACCCAGCCGCGCAGGGCCTCCTTGTGGATGCCCAGGTCCTTCGCGACATGAGCGATCGGACGGCCCGTGGTGCGGACCTCGCGCACGGCCCGCTCGCGGAGCTCGTCCGGATATTTGCGTGGTGCTGGCACTGCTCGTGGTTCTCCTTCGGGCCAGGATCATAAGCCTGGCTTCAGGGACTCCACGAATCCGGGGTCAGCTCAGTCCCGGCTGATCTACCGGCCCCGCCGTGACGACGGCAACCGCGACGGCCGCAAGAGTTTCTCCTGGCGTGACTACCGGGACCTGCTGATCGCCGCCCACCAGCAGCTCGGCGGCCCGATCGTGCTCGTCTGGGACAACCTCAACGTCCACAAGGCCGCCGACCTGCGGAAGTTCGCCGAAGCCCGGGACTGGCTGACCATCTACTACCTGCCGCCCTACGCACCCGACCTCAACCCCGTCGAAGGGATCTGGTCACTGCTGCGGCGCGGCTGGCTCTCCAACGTCGCCTTCCACACCCCTGAACACCTCGTTCAGCGCATCCGACGCGGCCTACGGCACATCCAGTACCGCAGCGACCTCATAGACGGCTGCCTCGCCGAGACCGGCCTGACCATCACGCCCACCTGAGCAACGGCACGACATCACGAGTTCAACCTCAGTAGCCGACCCGAGCCTGGTGGTCCTGGACACGCAGAGCATCCACGTGGCCGTCGGCGTCCCGGCCACGACGACGGGCCGGGACGCCGCGAAAAGGGTGCCGGGCAGGAAGAGATGCCTGGCCGTGGACGTGCTGGGCTCTGCCTGCTCTTCGCCG
Source organism: Streptomyces sp. 63XJN7_1_ISO-PGPR-S23-121 (assembly GCF_056173025.1). Lineage (NCBI taxonomy): Bacteria > Bacillati > Actinomycetota > Actinomycetes > Kitasatosporales > Streptomycetaceae > Streptomyces > Streptomyces sp. 63XJN7_1_ISO-PGPR-S23-121. The sequence continues at coordinate 3,827,817 of NZ_CM149653.1, forward strand.
AGTTGACGCAGGTCGTCGTTGAGGTCCGCCGAGTCGTCCACCAGGAACAACCGTCGTACCGTCACCCCCCCCGCGCTATCGATTCCACGGGCACGTCCAGGTCGATCAGCTGGTCCACATACCGCCGCACAGTGCGCCCTTCGACGCCGAGCCGGTCGGCGAGTTCGGCTGCAGTCCGGGTTCCGCCCGACTGAGCAGCTCCAGGAGGGTCAGCACGCGGGCGGTCGGGCGAGGCATGTTCGCAGCCTAAGCGAATACAGGACCGATTCTGTCCACTATTTCTCCTAGCCTGCGACGTGCACGCCTCCAGCACAGCCAAGGAGATCCCCATGGACTTCGTCTCGATCCGCATCATCACCAGCGACGTAGCGCGCCTCGTCGAGTTCTACGAGCGAGTCACCGGGGCGCGGGCGACGTGGGCCACCGAGGACTTCGCCGAACTCAAGGCCGCAGGCGCCACCCTCGCGATCGCCGGCACCCGCACCGTCCCGCTGTTCGCCCCGGGCTCTGCCCGCCCGGCGGACAACCACAGCGTGATCACCGAGTTCCTCGTCGACGACGTGGACCGCGTTCACCAGAACCTGACCGGCTTCGTCACCGACTTCGTCAACGAGCCCACCACGATGCCCTGGGGCAACAGGTCGCTGCTGTTCCGCGACCCCGACGGCAACCTCGTCAACTTCTTCACCCCCGTCACCCCGGCGGCCATCGAAAAGTTCGCACGCTGACACCACGCGAGGCCGCTCACCCGGGGTCCTGGGATTCCAGGGCTCCTGGGTGAGCACGGCCGCCGAGTCCGAAAGCGCCAGAGACATGACAGTCGATGGTTGAGCCAGTCGCCCTCCCCTGCCGTCAGACCGCGGGATGAACACCTGACGAGATCTGTGCACCGTTGCGGAGATCACCGTCCACACCAACCCAGGTGCCGGGCGGCCGTTCCTGGCCCATCAGGCTCGCGGCCACGACCGCCAGTTCCATGCCTACCGCCAGTTACGACAGGCGCTATGTCGACACCGATCCTGAAAGGGCTCCGATGAGCAAGCCGTACAGCGACGCCGCCAACATCCCGGTCAACGCGTCGCAACCCCTCCTCACCTACTACCCGATCACCCTCGACGTTCCCGGCCGGCCCGTGCCGCTGGAGGTCAAGGTGTCGATCCCCGCGACCGGCACCGACCTGCCGCTCATCCTCCTGTCCCACGGGCACGGGCCGGCGAACTTTCTGTCCTCCTACAACGGCTACGGGCCGCTGGCGAACTTCTTCGCCGCCCACGGGTTCGCGGTCATCCAGCCGACCCACCTGGACTCGACGGCCCTCGGTCTGCGCGACACCGACCTCAAGGACGCGCCCCTGTTCTGGCGTGACCGCGCTACCGACATGCACAACATCCTCGACCGCCTCGACGACATCGAGGCCGCCGTCCCTGGTCTTGCCGAACGGCGGATCGACAGGGACCGTGTCGGTGCCGTAGGACACTCCCTGGGCGGCAACACCGTCTCCCTCCTCCTCGGAGCCCAGATGCTGGACCCGGACGACGACCGGCCGAAGGACCTCTCCGACTCTCGTGTCAAGGCGGGAGTGCTCATCGGAGCTCCAGGTATCGGCAACGACGAGCACTTCGCCGAGTGGGCCAAGACGAACTACCCGGTGCTGTATTACACCGACTTCGAGCAGATGACAGGCACCGGCCTGATCATCGTGGGCGATCAGGACCTCAACCCCAACTTCTCCAATCGGCTCAGCTACCGTGCTGACGCTTACTCGGCCAGCCCCGGCGGCAACAAAACCATGGTGACCATGTACGGCGCTGGTCACATCTTCGGTGGCATATCCGGATACGACGCGGCAGAGACGGACGACGAGAATCCCGAGCGCGTGGCGACTCTGCGGGCTCTCGTGTGGGCCTACTTGCGCAGCCAGCTCTACTCGGCCGACCCGTCCTGGAAGAACGCGGTGAACGCCCTGGAGAACGGTGAAGACCCGATGGCCCAGGTCGAAACGAGGTAGTTCCGCGCGGTGGGCGGCGGCGCGACGGCCGCCGCCCACCGCACTTCATCGCACCGCGACCTTCCACCCCAGCACGGATCGCACAGGAGCAACCGCCATGTGGACCACGTTCGCTGCAACCGTCGGCGGAAGCGCCGCCGGCCTCACCGGCCTCACCTTCATCGTTGTCGCCTTCCGCTTCGACGTCGTCGCCACCTCCCAGGAATACCGCAACCGCGCCGCGCAAACCGTCTCCCTGTTCCTGACAACCACAGTCACCGCATCGCTGGTCACCCTGCCGCAACCGACCTGGGCGCTCGGGGTCGAACTGTTGGTCGCCGCAGCAGCAAGCGCAAGTCTGCTCTCGGTGCTCGACCACGCAGCCCGCCGTGGCACGTCCCAGCATGCGCGGCCCATCCTCGTCGTCGCGCTCGTCGTGTTCGCGGCAGGTATCGCCGCCGCCGGACTGTTCGCCACCGTCGGCTCCACCAACGGAATGGGCTTCTACGCCGCGAGTTCGCTGCTCGGCCTCATGTGGGGCGTCTACGGGACGTGGGTCTTCCTCACCCAGGCGGGCACAGATCAGATCAACGCGGTGGCAAACGTGCATGACCAGCCCGGCACCGTGCCGGCCGCCTGACCGTCTTCAGGGCACTTCTAGAAGGGTGGTTGTCGCAGTCCCCGCTGTTGTGGCGATGAAAACCCAGACGTCTGTCATGCCGTAAGTCTGGCCAGGGGAGAACTGCCGGGGGAAGACGCCGGCGAGTCTTCGCGTGGGATCTGCAATCCATATAACCGAGGGGGCGTAATCGGTCGTTTGTGCCTCCCCTCGCTCGCGATCAGAACGCCAGTGTGGTCTCCGTGGCCGTGAGTCCGTGTCCGATGCCGAGCCGTACCGCGGTCGGGTCGTGCGCGCCCCGCGGGGGGCGCCGGCCATGTAGCTTGGGCCAGCCGGCGTCGCGTTCAGTCGATGCGAGCAGTGAGTCAGGCTGTGGTGATGGTGAATACCTGGTCGGAGGCGCCGGTGCAGGCGGTCTGTATGGCTTCGGCGCCGTCGGTGACTGGGGGGAGGAATCCGATGCACAGGCCGCTGTGGAGTGGGCGGAGCCGGAAGCCGCCGGTGGAGGCCTCCAGGCGGAATTTCTGGCTGTCGTTTGCCTGGCAGTTGTCCCACGGGACGAGCAGGGCGCCGGGAGAGGTGGAGGCGTCGTCGACGGTGAGGCATCCCAGGCCCTTGTCGGGGTCGGGGTGGTACCAGCGGATGCGGTAGACGTCTTGGCTCAGCTTTTCGAGTGTGACGCGGGGCAGGGGGGAGTCGGCGCAGGAGTGCTGGACGGCGATCGGGTCGGTGTGCCCGTTGCGTTCGCGGCCTTCGGTGAGGCAGCGGGAGGGTGTGGAGGCGGGATGGATGCGGGCCGCTCCGGAGGCCGGCATCCGGGTGGTTGTCGCTGTGTGCGCGGGAGTGGGGTCGGTGCTCGGCGTTGTTTCTTCCCGTCCGGCCGGCGGGTCGGCAGGCGGGGGGACAGGCTCGGTGGTGGGGGAGGGGCCGGGGTCCTTCGTCTGTCTTCCCGTGCCGGGCGTGGTATTCGAGGGCTGGTCGCCGGCGGGCGCGCTGGTCGTGGTGCTCGAGGAGGGAATGCTGGTGGGTGTGCTGTCCGCGCGGTTGCCGTCGGAGTGGTTGTCGTGTGGCCAGAACGTCAGTGCCAGCACCCCGGCGACGGCGCAGGCGGCGATCGCGATCTGAGGTTTGTGGCGCCGCCACACCGACGGGGCGGGCGTGGCACGGGCCGGGTTTTCAGCCGGGTGAGGGTCTGCTTGCTCCGCCGGGCGGGACGCGGGTGTCGCGTCACAGGAGCCGGTTTCTTCGGCTGGCTGGTCGCCGTCGCCGGTATCCGGGGCGTCCTGGTCCTCGTGGGCATGGGCCGCGAGGTCCTGCGGTGACTCCTGGGGGGGGGTGTCCTCGTCGCCCGGGGCAGCGGCGGTCGCGGGTGCGCCCTCGGGAACGGGCGGTGGTGCCGTGGGGTCGGACATCGACAGGCGCCGGCGGGCCTGAGCCAGGCGGCCACCGTTTCGTCGTCGCCGCCGCAGGCTCGCACGTAGGCGGCCAGGAGTTCCTCGCGGGGCAGGTCGTCACGGCCGAGGGCGGCCGAGATCGTCGCGCGGGGCAGGACGTCGCCGGCATCGGTGGCGTTGCGTTCCAGCTGCCGGTAGCTCACGTCCGCCCAGCGGCGTAACTGCCGCATCACTGCCACGAATTCAGCCGGGCTGCTTGCCGCAGCCGGTTCCGGCCCCCGCTCCATCAGCTCTCCCCTGTCTCTCGGGTACCAGGGGAGCCTAAAGCCCGTTGATCTGTTCATGAGTACCGTTTCCCAGCTTCGTTCGGATCGTTCGACTGCTCGGTGGCGAAACCCGTCCACGGCCGCGTCAGCACGCGTTGCGTGCGGTTCGGTCAGGCTCGTATGTGGCGGTAGGCGACGACGTCGGCGGGGGCGGGCAGCGGCGCGGTGGTGACGGTGGTGCCGGGCCGGGGGGCGTGGATGACCCTGCCCTTGCCGATGTACAGCCCCACGTGGCCGCCGCCGTAGGACAGGACCAGGTCACCGGGCACCAGGCGGCTGCGGGTGGTGGCGCGGCCGGCGCGGATCTGGTCCCAGGTGGTGCGCGGGAGCTGCACCCCGGCTGTGGCCCAGGCCCGCATCACCAGCCCGGAGCAGTCGAAGCCGCGAGGGCCGGTGCCGCCCCAGACGTAGGGCTTGCCCAACTGCTTCTCGGCGTAGGCGATGACGGTGCTCGGCGCCGACTTCGCGGACCTGGAGGTCTTGGGCTCGGCCGTCTGGGGCTTGGAGGTCTTGGGCTTGGCCGTCTGGGCGGACGGCCTGTCGTGCGCGGGAGCTGACGCCGGGGACTGCTGCTGTGCCGAGTGGGCTGCCGTCTTGCCGGCGGGCACGTTCAGTTTCTTCCCGGCGTAGATCAGCGTCGAGGAGCCCAGGGCGTTGAGCCGCTGCAGGACTTCCACGCTGGTGTGGTGGGTGCGGGCCAGCTTCCACAGCGTGTCACCGGACTGCAGGGTGACCTTCTCGACGTTCTTCGGTTCCTTGCCGCCATCGGGCTTGGCGGGCGCGGGCGGCACCTGCGAGGGCTCGGTGCTGGACGGCGGTTCCTGCTGGAGGGTGACCGACGGGCTGTCGGCAGCCGACGACGAGTCCGTCGGGCCGTGCACGGCCAGCAGCGCACCGGTGATCAGGGACAGCACGAAGGCCGCGGCCAGTCCGGCCGTGCCCCACACGAAGCCGCGGCCCCTTCTGGTGTCGGTGATTCGAATGCGCGGCTTGCGGTGGGTCCGTAGGGCCGGCCGGGCCTCGGGCTTGGGGGCCGGCTTCCGGTGAGTCCGCGCCGGGGGCGGGAGCAGGGTCCGCTGTGCCATGACGACCTCCTTGGGCAGGGCCGCGATCTGCGGCCTGGAAGGAGGCTGTTGCGCCGTGCGGGTGTCTCGCTAGCTCTGGTGGCGTCCGGGACAGTCCCGGCCTGTCCACGCCCCGCAGCACCGCGGCGAGAGGGCGGCGTCTACCTGTGGGCACCGGCTGTGACCTGCATGGACGATGCGGGACTGTCCGAGCCGCCGCTATCTGTTGCCCCGCGCTCAGCGGCTGGGCAAAGCTTCTCTCACCGCCCCGCACCGCCCGGTTGGTGCCTCGTTCAGGCGCCCTCCCGGCGACGGGTGCTGGTCCCCTCCCGTCCGCCCGGCATGCGCTCTCGCCCGGGCCCGGCAGGAGCGTCCCTCTTCCCCGCTTGGTCGCCGTCCTTCGGGGATGCGAGGAAGTCCATCACTGTCACGAGGAGCATCAGCATGCGCAGCACACGAATGTCCAAGACCCGGGCGATGGCCGTCGCCGCCGTCGCCACGGGGCTGCTGGCCGGCGGGGTGGCCGCCGGCACGAGTGGCGCCTTCACCACCGCCAAGTCCGCGAGCACCACCACCGACACGGTCGTCAACGCGGGCTCCGCGGCGGCCCAGAAGAAGTTCTACGGCACCTTCCAGCAGATGGACGGCTGCCCGTACCTCGTCACCTCGGGTGGCACCCACTACTACCTCGAGGGCTACACGATCGGCGGCAACGGGGGGCTCTACAAGAAGCGGGGCGGCTTCATCGCCTACCCCGGCTGGCGCATCCAGGCCAACGGCACCAAGAAGTACCGCTCCGCCAGGAGCACGACCCTGTGCACCACCTGGGGCTCCAGCCCGTACCTCAAGGCGAAGTCGATCTACAGCATCCGCTGACCCACACGAGACACCGCCACCCGCAGCGAAGCCTGCGGGACGAGAACCACCCGCAGCGCGATGCCGTCACCGCCCTGCGGCATGGCATCGCACCATTCCTCACACACAAGGAGTATCAGCATGCGCAGCACCCGTACGAGAAGGACCCGCGTGCTGGCGGTGGTCGCCGTCGCCTCGGGGCTGCTGGCCGGCGGGATCGCCGCCGGCGGCGTCTTTTCCGTGGCTGGCCCCACGGATACCGCCACGGACACCATCGCCAACGCAGCGGCGGGCGAACCCGGGAAACCGTCTGCCGTGAAGGGGCTGAAGTTCACCCTGAGCGACCGTTCAGTGAAGCTGGACTGGAAGAAGGTCGCCGGTGCCGACGACTACCGCATCTACGCCGAGTACTCCTGCGACAACGTGCCCCGCAGCACCAGCAGCTACCAGCTCATCAAGGACCGCCTCGGGAAGACGACCGAGTGGACCCACCAGAACATCAAGACACCCTGCGTCAACTACGCGGTCGCCGCGGTGCGCGACAGCCAGCAGGGCGTTCTGCCCTCGGTCGGTAAACGGGTGGTGATCTTGATGTCCAACCGCGACCACTCCGCGGCCGACCAGCGGTTCTTCAGCGCCGTCCCCCGCTCCGGCGACCAGGTCGCCAGGACCCGCGTCGCCCCCGGCAAGGACCGCGGGATCGTGCTGACCCGCGCCTACATCCGGAACAAGACCGGTTTCACCGACGCCATCGGTGACCACCGCAGCTGGACCGCAGACCCGGCCGCCTCCGCGAAGATAACCCTCGCATGGAACACCGGCACCGGTGAAGTCGCCGCATACGCCCACAAGTCATGCGCCGTCGGCGCCACCGTCCCCAGCGGCTCCGTGGAGACCCTGTGCCGTGACGCCCTCCCCCTCGCGTTCGTCTCCGATGCCGCCTCCGTGGGCGACACGTCAAAGGACGCGCGCAACCTGATCAGCGTCTCGCGCACCAGTTCCGGCGGCCTGTCCGTAGGCGTCTCCGCCATGAACTCCTGGGAGCGCACCTGCGTCGGCGATACGTGCGTCGGCCCCGGCTTCGGCCGGATCAACGCGCGGTTGACCCTTTCACCGAGAAAGGACACCTTCACCGCGTCCCTCACCGCCGACAAGTTCCCTGCGTGGGAAATCCTCCGCTACCCCCACTTCGTTCAGGGCGCACCCCTCGGTGAGGCCCAGATCATCGGCTTCCGCGACCAGACCGAGATCGGGGACCTCACCAGCGGCCGGCAGTCCACCTGCACCAGCAAGGGACCCGAGAACCTGCAGTTCACCAACCCCATGTCCTGCTGACCTCAGTACAGCGCAACAGGCCGTTCCCCCTGCTGAAACAGGACGCGGCATCGGGCCGGGGCCCCACCCCGGCCCGATCCCGTCCCTGCGGGCGGGACCTGGTTCGGGTTCGTGGACCAGGCGGCCGTAGCTGCGGGCGTCCGTCATGGCCGGATGGGCGCCGTGGTGCAGAAGGTGTCCTGGCCGACTGTCCCGAACTCAAGGCCCTTGCCGGACACGTCCGGTCCTTCGCCCAGATACTCACCGAGCGCCAGGGCGAGCGGTTGCCCGAGTGGCTCGACGCCGTCCGGCGAGACGACCTGCCCAGCCTGCACACCCTCGCCGCAGGCATCGATCGTGACCGCGACGCCGTGATCGCCGGCCTTACCCTGCCCTGGAGCTCGGGCGTCGTCGAAGGACACGTCAACCGGATCAAGATGCTCAAGCGCCAGATGTTCGGCCGCGCAGGCTTTGCCCTCCTGCGGAAGCGCGTCCTGCTTTCCTCATGACAGCCGCTGTCAGTGGTCGCTGCAATGATCACCGCACGTCAGCGCGAGGAGATCATCATGGGAACTTGGGATATCGGCCCTTTCGAGAACGACATGGCCGCGGACTTCGCCTACACCCTGGACGAGACAGCCCCGGACAAACGCGAGGGCCTGGTGCGAGCGATGCTCAGCCGCACCATCCAAGCCCAGGACTACCTCGAAAGCCCAGAGGGCGCAGAGGCTGTCGCAGCTGCCGCTCTCATCGCGGCACAGTGCCCGGGCGGTGAACCGATCAGTACAAGCTACGGGCCCGAGGAAGCCCTTCCGACCTTCACCGACGATCTTCGGCCGCTTGCTGTCGAGGCACTCGACCGAGTGGTCGCCGAGAAGTCCGAGCTCGCCGAACTCTGGGATGAGACACCAAGTGGCCCGACGTGGCGGCAGAGCATCAGCCGCCTTCGTGCCGTCCTCGCACCCGAATCCAATTATCAGGAAGAGGCTCTGTTCGATATCTGACTTGGTAACCCACTGTTACTGATCACGGAAGTTGTGCCAGAACCCATTTTCGTTCAAAACGCGGTCACTTGCGGTCATTCATTGTGATCAGCACATTTATGGTCTGACTCTCGGTAATGAGCGGGTCGTGTCCGCGTCACGGGCTCCAGTTCCGTGCCCCGGCCCGCATGGGTGGTGGAACACCATGCCGGAGGAGATCGACAAGGTCGGAAGTGTCAGTCAGCGCCGCTACGAACAGATCGTGGCCGAGCTGCGGGAAGTGGTTGAGCAGCAGACACAGGGCTCGTTCACGATCGGTGACCGCGCTCTGGAGATCGAGCCGATGCGTGAGCGGGGCGGTGGCCAGCAGGTCGCTCCGGGCCAGGAGTTGTTCACGGTCAGCGAGACACTGCACCGTCTCACCGAGGACATCGGACTGGCCTACCGGACCGTGGAAAAGGCGAGGTGGACGGCGTCTCGGTGGCCGAAGGACAAGCGGCAGAAGGGCGTGTCGTTCCGGGTCCACAGAGTCCTGGCCCAGATCGCGGATGAGGCTGAGCGGTTCGCAACCATCGCCAAACCCCCCCCGCGGACAGGTCGCGGTGGACGTCGGACGAGGCCAATCGTAAGGTGGGCCGACAGGTCGAACGTCCGGCATCGCCGCAGGAGAAGATTACCGCGATCCACCATCTGGCCCGGGACGAGGACGTCGCCGCGACGGTGACCACGGACTCCCTCAAGCGTCCGACGGTGGCGGCCAAGGTCTCCGACCAGGACAAGGTCCGGGTGGTGGAGGAGTTCACCCGGGACGAGCACGTCGCCAGCCAGGTGACGACCGGTCTGCTGCGTCGTCCCGAGGTCGCGTTCAAGGCGATGAGCGACGACACCGCCCGCAACCAGGTCAATCACGCCCAGGTCGAGCGGGGCCGGCAGGCCCGCGAGCACTTCGAGGACACCAGCCCGGTCGCTCCGGCGGTCCGCCACATCGACCGGACGGTGGAGTTCCTGGACTTGGTCACCGCCTGCCACTCGTTCGTGGCCGCGGTCGGCCGGGCGGTCCCTGGTCTGCGCGACCGCACCCTGGGCGAGGACGAACGTGCGATCGTCCACGAGAACGTGGCCAAGGTGCGGGCGACGCTCGACTGGATCGAGACCGCCGTCGACACCGGCAAGGTCGACATGGAATTGTGACCCTCGCCCCGCCCCTCCAGCCGATGCTCGCCGAGGCCCGCTCCGAGCTGCCGCCCGAGCGGGCGCTGCCGGGCGGGCTGGCCTACGAGCAGAAACCCGACGGCTACCGGGCGCTGCTCTTCGCGGGCCCCGGCCGCGCGCACCTGCAGTCGAGGAACGGAGCCGACCTCAGCGGCGCCTTCCCCGAGATCACCGCTGCCGGGCGGGCCCTGCGCGAACCCCTGGTCCTGGACGGAGAGCTGGTCGTCGCCACGGAGGGCTGTCTCGACTTCGGTGGGCTTCAGGACCGGGCCCGCCGCCGTGGCGCCGGTGCCCGGCAGGCCGCCGCACCGCGCCTGCACATCCGATCGTGTTCGACGTCCTCGACACCGCCGATGGCTTGCTGCTGGATGAGCCGTACCAGGCGCGGCGGGCCCGGCTGGAGAAACTGTTCGCTGACAGGGTGCTGGCCGCGCCGTTCGTCCTGTGCCCGGCCACCACCGACCGGGCGATGGCCGAGGACTGGCTGGATCCGGCGTGGGGCGCTGCCGGTATCGAGGGCGTCGTCGTGAAAGGCCTGGCCCAGAAGTACCAGCCGGCCCGCCGGGGCTGGATCAAGGTGCGTGCCCGTGCCAGCGCGGAGGCGGTCGTGGCCTCGGTGACGGGCCGGGTGGCTGCGCCGTCGACGCTGCTGCTGGGCCGCTACGACCAGGCGGGCCGGCTGCGGTTCATCGCGCGCACGGCACCCCTGTCGGCGACGGTACGGCGCGAGGTCGGCAGCCTCCTCTCCCCGGGCGGCGCCGAGCATCCGTGGCAGCACCGCCGCTTCTCCGTCGGCTGGGGCACCCGCGAGGCGATCGACCACCGGCCGGTCGCGCCCGACATCGTGGTCGAGTTGGCAGGGGACACCGCAGTGGACGAGGGCCGCTACCGCCACCCCGTCCGCTACCTGCGCGTCCGCGACGACCTGGACCCCGAGCAGCTGCCGCCCCCAGGTGTGTAGCCCGGCGCCACGCCCGCCCCCCTCGGGGCGGACCAGGACGGGTCAGCTGCAGTCGGCCAGGAAGCGGCCTTCGCGATGGTCGGGGCTGAGGAAGATGAATCCGCTGCCGTAGCCGAAGTTGAGGAAGAAGGGATCGTCGCCCGGTTCCTCGCCGCGGTCGGTGAACTGGCACAGGAACAGCCAGGAGTCGTCGTCGAGGCCCCAGGCGCGGCCGTTGGGCAGTACCGCGGTGCCGCCGAGGAAGTCTTCGGGCTCGTCGCCGGACGGCAGGCCGACCTCCGGGCCCCCGTGCCGGATGAAACGCCACCAGGCGGCGTGGTGGTCGGCTGCCGCACCCATGTCGGGCGGTACGGGCTCCAGTTCGACGAGCCATTCCACCGGGATCCGCGTCTCGTCACGGCCCCAGCGCCACAGTGACCGGCCCCGGGTCCCGACAGGCCCGATCACTGCGAACGGGGGCACTCTGCCGTCGGGCTGGATGAGCACGACGGTTTCACCGGACGTCGGGTCCATGCCCATGACCCCGTCGTCTTCCGCCAGGAACAGGTTCGCCAGACGCACCTCGTCCCCGGGCACCCGGAACTGGCCGATGAACACCAGCGGCTCGCCGGTCTGCGGATCCACCGGCCAGGCCGGCTCCTGAAGCCACACCGGCTGCCCGCCGAACTTCGACACCGGTACCGTCACCGGCTCCTCGGCTTCCCGCAGGCTCATCAGCATCCGAGGCAGGAAAGCGGCGTCGTAGGGGCCCTGAGCCTGGCCCGTCGGTCGCGAGATCACCGCTGGACCGTACGACACGGCACCGACACATCGCGCAGGGGGCACCTGACCTACCGCCTCCAGGGCGATGGCCCGCGTGGACGCCGCCCTGCGCGCCGTCCAGGACGTGTAGGCCGCAGGCAAGTCACTAGAAGACTTCTTCTGGCTGGAATGCGGCTTTCGGCTACGGACCCCGCCGCAGCTCCGATCATGGGTAAGCAGGCAGGTAGGACGCTGTTACAGGGAGCAGATGTGGACACGCGGAGCGACACCGGCCAGCATCACGGGGCCGATTACACCGCCTACGTCGACCACCTGAAGAACTGCACCGAATGCGGGCGCACACGCTGCCCGGTCGGTGAGACCTTGTGTACTGCCTACCTCACCCGCGTCCGGACGATGACCCGCACGGCTCTTCCCTGACCGGACACCCAGCGCCGTGCCGCGGCTGCGGGACGCAGGACGGTGAGGTGAACAGAACCCTGGCCGTCAGCGCCGTGGGCGTTCGTAGCGTCTGTCGCTCGCGCCCACGGCAAAGTTCCAGAACAGGCCCCGAGGGCCCGCGTCGGCCGGTGCCACGCGCATCCGCACCAGCTGGTCCACCGAGGCGCAGATCCTGGGCGTCGCTGCTACCGCGGGCCTTGGCCCCGGCCCGGTGCGGGTGGGGGAGAGGGCCGCTGGGACGGTGGCCGTGGCGGCGACGGTGCGGTGGGCGGCTGCGCGGGCCGGGTGCGCTGTTCCCGGGCGGTCAGGAGCCGGTCGGCCATGGCGCGGATCTCCTCGGCCCGGTCGGCGTAGGGTCCGGCGGCGGCAGGCTGTGCGGTATCGGGGGCAAGCCGGTATCCGGCTTCGTCGTAGCGGGCCCGGTAGGCCGCGCTGGCCTCCTGTGGCCAGTGCGGTGCGATGGCCGCGGCGACCGGCTCCGTGAGGGCAGCGGTGTGTGTCACCGCCGGCTGCCCAGCCGCGCGCCAGGACAGTGCGGCCACCTCGACCGCGATGTCGGCGCCGGCGAGGAAATCGATGCTGGAGGGCAGGGCGGCGAAAGCGGGCAGGCCGGCGGCCGCCAACGGGTTCAGGGTGAACACCAGGTGGGTGGCTATTTGTGCGGGGACCGAGTCCTGGAAGATCTCCTCGTGGAAGGCATCCGCGAACGCCGCGTGCCGGGTGGTGTTCCAGTAGGTACGCGGCAGGTTGCCGTGCCCGAGGTGCTCCAGCAGCGCGCGGGCCCGGTCTGCAGCCTCCTGGGCGGGGTCATGGACGTAGGCATCAAGAGACGGCGGCAGGAACAGCCGTACCGCCCCGTGCAGTTGCTGCCTCGCCGGGTCCATGCCCGCAGGCCGGGCCGGCAGGAGGAAGCGAGTGTAGTCGTCGGCTTCCTGTCCCAGACGCTCGCCGTAGCGGTAGACGTCGCTTCGGTGGCCGTCCAGGGCGTAAAAGGCGTTCAGGTGGGCATTCTGCGCCTTGTCGGCGGCCACCTCGACGGCGTCGAAGTAGACGGCCCACTCGGCGGGCGGCCGGTTGTGCACGTTGCGCTGCGGGTCGGGCTCACGGTAGCTGTTCCACCACCAGGTCCCCTCCCTGCTCCGGGCACCATGATTGATCCACGCCGCCGGGTAGGCCTCGTACAGCGTGTCCATGAGCAGACTGCCCACGCCACGCCGCCGGAAGCCGGGCTGGACATCGAGCATCCACACCGCCACGGCCTCCTTCTCGGGATGGACATGGACATCGAGGTGACCGGCGACTCTCTGGCCCACCAGCGCCACCAGCCGGCGCCCCTCCCACGACAGCCCGGTGGGTACCTTCCAGTCGGTCAGCCACAACGACAGCCCCTCCTCAGGCAGGCCGCCCCCATGCCCGGGCACGGCTATCCGGCCACATCAGATGCACCGGTGACGGCGATGACACGGCTGCGGGCCGCCAGCAGGCCGGGCACCCCCGCCAGCGCCGCGCGGGAGGCCTCCTCCAGCCGCAAGGCGCCTGCGCGGCCGTCGGCACCGGGCCAGGAAGCAGTGTCGACGGTGAGCGCGCACTGCATGACGACCTCCGCACGCCCGCCAGCCGCCACCGGCCCCGGCAGGGGACGGGTGGCCACCCGGGCCGTGCAGGCGACATCGCCCCGCGCATCCGGCTCCGTGCGATGCTCGAAGATGATCTCGCCGACCCCGCCCAGCGCGGCCATCAGACGGCCGACCGCCTCGGGCGGACCGGTGAACTGGACCCTGGTGTAGGAGGGGCCCGGATTCTCGAAGGCCGAACTCACAGCTGCTCCCCACGTGGTGCGGACGGTTCCATGACCACAACCTCTCTCCCTAGCCCCTCAGTTCCCCCGCAGCGGCTTCGGTGTTCCTGGCACGCTCCGCACACTGCACTCACAGGAGCCCCGGCCAGGCACGGCCTGCCAGCCGCCGCCACGGCGACCAGCGCGCAGCCCTGTCTGGTCACCCACCGCATCCGCACGGCCGACCCACCCGCCCGCTCCGCGCCCAGTTCACCGCGCCCGCAGAACAGGCGGAACGCTGCGCGCAGCACCCCCAGTCTCCAGACCGTACGCCGTCACCTGCAGTACTACTGCCGACGGCCGCACCTGGACACGACTGCCGCTGCACGCCCTGCGCGCGGACGCTGGCGCAGCCACTCCGGCCGGGGCGCCGAGCAGGCCGCCTGGGACACAACCGACCACGCGAACCGCGTCGACGACCTCGCCCGCGCCCACACCACCGAGGGAACACCACGCCAGAGAGGCGAAGGCATCGTAGCCGCCCAGCGAAACCTCACCGCTGTCACCCACCACCACGACGACCACGTGACCACCCACGCCGCTCGCGGACACCTGCACAGGCTGGCCGCCACCCTGGTCACCCTCGACAAGGCCCAGCGCACCCTTCACGAAGGTATCTGGGACATCGCCGCCGCACGCCGCGTCCAGCACGACCACGCAAGGGGGCCTGGAACGGCTACGACGAACAGCGGGCCACGGCCGACCTCACCCCCGCCCTCACCGCCGGCGAAGCCCGAATCGCCCACCTGCGCCGGCGCCATCTCGACGCCACCCACGAAGCCCTGACCGTCCTGATTCCGCAGCTCACCGACCTCCCGCGAGACGGCCACCGCCACTATGCGATGCGCAATCACCTGGCGCCCCTGGACCTGCTGCGCCAGGACCTCAACACCCTGGCCTCGCTCATCGACACGCGACGCCGCACCTGCACCGAATTGCGCACCCGCCTGGACAGGGGCCCGCGTTACGGCCAGGACCCCGCCACTGCCCACGACCTGGCCGCCGCCGAAGAAGACCTGCAGAGCCTCGAGCGGCGCTACGCCGACACCCAGACCGAATTCGCCCTGTCCGTCACCCTCGGCCGCACCTTCGACCAGGTACGCAACCCCACGCCCCCCGATGCAACCGCCGTCGCCCCGCACTCCGCCGGCGCCGCACCACGCCCCTCCCGCCGCACCGCCCCCTCCACACCGACAGGCCACGACCAGGCCACCGTCGCAGTGCTACGCCCGGGTCCTGCCGCTCACGGCAGGACGGCAGGCGCCTGACCGAGCTGCCGCAGCAGGCTCGCAGCCCGAACAGGCCCTCTCACACACGGCGCGCAGCATGCGGCCACGGCCGTCGACACGGCGGTACGGAGCGGCGTTCATGCACGTGACGTTCATCTGGTCAGCCTGAGACACCAGTGCACGATGCCCGACACGACGGCCCTGGCCCAGATGAGTACCCCGAGTCCCACAAGCAGGGGACCCAGAGCCACAGCACCGAGAGGGGCACCTGGCAGCTGCCCGCTCCCGGGCCCTCGCGGTTCGCTCACAGAGGGGACACTTCGCTGTCCGGGCCTCTAGTCGAAGACACCCAGAGCGGTGTCGGGACGGCACTGCGGGCACGGTTTGACCCCGTCCGCGAGGGCGCGCCTGGCTTCGTCCCGTGCGATGCCCTTGCTGCGCTTGCCCGCATTCCAGCAGCCGCCGGCGTGCACGTAGACCGGTGGGCTGTGTCCGTTCAGGCCGTGTTCCACAAGCCAGTCGGGCGGGGCCGGCTTCGCCTCGATGCCGCGCTGGTGCTCGGCCTCGCGGCGTTCCACCGCCGGGTGCGTTCCAGGTCACGCAGCTGCACGCGCTCCAGGAAGCGGAGCAGCACGAGACGGGTCGGACCTGGATCGTTCACATGTTCGATTCTATGATGTGCTGGTCACGCAGCAATCCAGGGGTGGGCGAATGTCCTCTGACAGGTGATCTTGACCGTTTGCCAGGTGAGTTTGACCGCTGCTGGGTTCCTGCCACCCGATCTCGGCCAGCGGCCGGCGCTCGGTGAGGGGCGGTGGGATCAGTGGTTGCGGAACGGTGCCCAGGGGTCGGGGAGGGGAGCGCTCGGGTCCTCACCCTCGGTGGACAGTCCGACATAGGCGCGTAGGGCGGGGTGGGTACCGGGGAGGCCGTACTGGGTGAACCGCTCGTGGAGGTCGGAGCCGAACGGCACGGGCTGGAAGTCCGCGGTGGTCAGCAGCTCGGCCAGGACCCTCAGCAGCTCCCGGCACCCAGGGGAGAGCTCGGCGAACACCGGTACGGTGTCCGCGGGGTCGAACAGGGCTTCCAGCAGGTTGTCGGCGCGGACCGCCAGCGGGCGGGGCACGACTCCGGTCTCCTTCGATACGAGGCAGGACCCGGACGATCTCCAGGAGGACCCCGTCCGGGTCCTCGGCGGCACCCATCAGGTGCAGCAGACTGCGGACGGTGTAGCTGCGCATGTCGCCCGCGTGGTGGGCGGTGGCGGTCTCGGGGGCCGGCCCGGCGCCGAAGGCCGCCAGCTCGGCGGCGATGCGCTCCGCCGGCGGCAGGCCGGACGCGGTGGCCGGGTGTGCGACAGCAAGCGGGTCAGGGCGGTGGCGGCGGCCCAGCGCGGCAAGGGGTGCTCGTGGTCGAGGTGGTGCCGGAGTCGGCCGTCCGGGTCGTGGTCGGTGATCAGCCCGACCGAGACGAGGACCGTGGCGACGCAGACTGGGTCCCGCTCGCCGTCGAGGCAGGCCAGCAATGGGAGCAGGGTGGCGTCGGCCTCCTCGGGGAACCAGCCGAGGAGGTACGCGGTCTTGGTGCGGATCTCCGGGTCCTGGTCGTCGAGTAGTTCGAGCAGGACGGGAAGCTGGGCGCGGACCGCGTCATAGGAGCGCAGTGCGCCCTCGCGGGCGTCGACAGGGTGCCCCGCCGCACAGTACGCCCGTCCCTCGCGCAGGTTCTTCAGCCGCTCCTCGTCGGTCTCGGCGGCGATCTGCTCGTCGTACCAGCGCAGATTCTCTTCGGGGCTGATGGCTGCGGCGCGCCACGCGGCGGTATCGATGCCGAGCGGGAGATCGTACTCGTCGTGCCAATCAACAGCCAGACGGGTCAGCAGCAGCAGCGCGTCGGCCCGGGCGCCGACCGGTCCCGCGACGGCGATTCGGGTGAGGAACGGCACGGCGTACGGAGAGGCCGAGTACCGGGTGCCCTGGTGGAAGATGTTGCCGAACAGACTGCGGAAGGCGCTCTCCCGGGCCTCCTCGTCCAGCCCGCACACCGTCCGGAGCTGGCCGGGCACGTCCTCGGCGCTGCCATAGGCGTGCCCCAGGGCTGCCCAGTCGATGTCGTCCAGCCCTGCCAGAAGATCGTCGGACCCTGCCAGGAGATCGTCGGATCGTTTCATGATCCGTATGCTCGCAGGGACCGCCGACACCGATCCCGCAGGCGAGCTGTCATCAATCGCAAGATCGCCTGTCAGAGGACATGGGCGAACGGAGACGCCATGGAGCCCGCCGACCTGGTCACCCGGCACGGCATCGACCCCACGCATTCGGGCTCGGCCCCCCGCCCCTCCCGCACGCGCGCAGGCCCTCGCCGGCCTGCCGGCAGCGGCGCGTTTGGCGTTCTCTTCTTCGTTCGAGGCAGCCGAAGCCGGCCGCCGATACGAGGAACCACGATGACCGCCCCTGTACCGATCCGGACGCCTCCGCGTGCATCTGCCCCGGCGACCAGATCGGCCCGTGCGCCGCATGCCGCCACCCACAAGTACGGGCGTGGCGCCCGTTCGCCATTGTGCGAGTACTGCGATGCGAAGACCGTTGAGCGGTGAGGCAGGAAGCTGCGCGCCAGCTGATCCGACCGTCGGGCCCGATGCCTGACCATCAGGTACGCAAGGGCTGACGAGTACGCCGCTGCGCTGGCTCGTTAACACGGCCTTGTTTGTTTCGATCCGCAGGGAGAATGCCTGCGGCCGTAGGTAGGACCCCGCTACACAGCCGCATCGGTGGGGGGTGCGTCCCACTCCGGAAGCAGCTCGGGCATCCCCTCGACCAGTACCACGACGCCGACTACCTCACGGGCCTCGGAACGGCCGACCCAAACCGGGTAGGTGCCGTCCCCGGTCGTCGCGAAGGACATGAACTCGCCGCCGGAAGCCTTGTCCCAAGTGCGCTGCATGAACATGGAACCGTCGTCGATGTCCTCGTACCCGTCCAGGTCCGACTCCCCCCGGACCAGCCCCCGCTCGAAGAGCGCGATGAGCGGCTCCCAGGCCCCGGCGTCGGCGAAGCAGCCGGTGGCGCCGTCGGTGTCGAAGCCGGCTATCTGCTGCTCGATGAACAGCCGGGCATCGTCGTCCGGACCGAGGGCCATCTCCCAGGTCGCTGCGGGCGTCTCGCTGGTGAGCAGGCGGACGGCCGTGGGTTGCGTGGTCGTGACCTCGGCGTCCCGCCACTCGCAGTGGTAGCTGAAGCGGACCCGCGCCTCGTCGAGTACGTACTCTCCAGGCGGGACGGGGACCGTGATGCGCGGCCCGTCGCCGTGGTCGATGTCCGGGCCGGAGACGGCCAGCAGCCCGCTGGGTACACGCAGGGTGCCGACCCGGCGCGGCTCCACGACGGTCATCTCGGGGTGGTACCCGTCGGTCACGCGCACCCCGGGCCGGAACAACTCGTTGATCGGCCCGGGCTGCGCGGGACGCGGCGGACGCCAGCAGGTGACGGGTGCGTCTCCGTCACCTGGCTCGGCCAGCTCAGCCGCCTCGAAGGCCGGCGGCTCAATGAGCCCGTGTACCTGGGCCGAGAGCAGCGGCCACTCCCCGAAGGCAGGACGGTTTGTCCAGCGCTCGTCATCCCGGAGTCCGGGCGAGGTGACGTAGGAGCCCCCGCCCTGCCCCTGCCGCTCCTCCGTCCGTCGGCCCCTCCCGTCCGGGAAGCGGTCCATAGTGATGCGTGGGCACGCCTGGTCGAACTCCGCCATCTCTGGGCCTGTGTAGTACCAGCCGACGGAGTACCGGCGCAGCAGCCGCGAAGGCTCGTCCAGCAGCCGCATGTCCAGGTAGTAGGTGCGGCGGCCTTGGGCATCGTAGACCCACAGCCCGACGTAGTGGTCTCGCCAGGAAACGAGCCGCACTTCCAACGGAGCCTCCCGGCCCGGCTCCCGGTACACCACCACGTATGGAAGCCCGGCGGCATCCCGCTTGCAGGCCTCTTCGGCGGATACCGGCCGCCAGGGCGCACAGGCCTCCAGGTCCCACGCCTGCGCGTACCCCACCTTGACGACCATTGCCGCTCCTCTTCCTGCAACCTGCCCTGGTTCTGTGCTGAGCTGCAAGGTAGTCGTTGCCTGTGACAACGGCTCTACTGACAACACCCCCTGGACTGCCTGCCGCTGCGCATCGAAGGCCACGAACAGGGGTGACCGCTCTCCCGCGCAGGATCAACC
Source organism: Streptomyces sp. 63XJN7_1_ISO-PGPR-S23-121 (assembly GCF_056173025.1). Taxonomy (NCBI): domain Bacteria; kingdom Bacillati; phylum Actinomycetota; class Actinomycetes; order Kitasatosporales; family Streptomycetaceae; genus Streptomyces; species Streptomyces sp. 63XJN7_1_ISO-PGPR-S23-121. The sequence goes on from NZ_CM149653.1 coordinate 3,847,010, forward strand.
CGCTGGTCATACCCGCACCGCGCAGGCCGTCTCCTTGCCCGGCATCTGAACGCCCCCGCCCACGGCAGGGGCCGGGCCCGTATGCTGCGCCCGTCCGGCGCACTGCCCGCAGGAGGGAAACCGCCCCACCGTGTTTTCGCAGACCCCTGTCTACGACCGCCTGATCGCCGAACGCGGCGACATCCCCGTCCAGGTCCGCGGCGAAGCCGACCGGATCCACCGCGACCTCGCACACGTACTGCGCCAGACGTCCGCCGCCCAGCCGGATGCGCCACGAAGCGCTTTCGAACCGAAGCAGCCTCCCACCGCCCTATAGCGGCTCAGGCCCAGGGGTTCTGTCAGGCCAAGGCCCGGCAGAACCGGTGGTCCGGGCGGTGCCGCACCTGCCGCCGCACCATGACTGTGGCAGAGCGCTATGAGGTCATGCGGACAGGTGGCGCCCCCCGCAGCCCGCGGCGCGGGCCAGCGGTCTTGTCTGTTTTGATCCGCTGGGAGAACGCCTGCGGCCGTGAGCTGCTATCGCTGCTCCTGTGTGACGGCTCCGCCGCTGTGATCGCCACGTGGTGATCAGCAAACCGTGCGCGCCTCAGGGGCCGGCCGCTGAGAGGGCCGTTCGGACACGTTCCAGCCGTATCCGGTTCTCCTCCAGCCAGTCGTCGGCGACGTCGACCGGCACGAGGACTGCGATCTGTGTGGACGGTGAGTCGTGGACGGTCACCTCGAACGGGTCGTCGGGAACGATGTCCATCCAGGCGCTGCGGTCACCGGCCGGCCACACGGCTCCCTCCTCGGCCTCCAGGGCGTCGAGGCAAGCGTTCCCACTCGTCCAGATCCGCGGGGGACACGACCAGGCGGGCCCGTCCGTTGACGAAGTCGCTCTGCACAACGATCTCTGCCGGGTAGTACCGCTCCTCACCGTCCGTCCAGGGCGCGTCGCATCTCACCTCCACAGTGACGCTCTGACCTGCGTCTGCGAACCGGAACAGCTCCAGCGTCTGCGCGTCGGTGACCACGGTTGCCTCTCGAACGTGTGACGAGCCAGGGTGTCCTTGATCCTCTCGCATACGGCCCATGCCACGCTCGCAGGCCGGAACTGCCGTACGTATCGCGTACACATTGCGTACCTTGCCCGTATAAGTAGGCCGACGAAGGGCGGAGTGCTTGCTCGGTAGGGTGCCTTCATCGGCTGTGCTGCCTGCTGCCTGCTCCGGATCGAGGATGAGCGTGATGACCCTGGTCGAGTTGCCGAGGTCCGGCCGCCCGGTGAGGCAGGTTCTTTTTCCTGATCAGGTGGAGGCCGTCGAGCGGCTGGTGCGGCATCTGCACCGTCCGGGCTCGCGGGGTCTGTTCGTGTCGGCGACGGGGACCGGTAAGACCCTGGTGTCGGTGCGGGTGGCGGACGGGCTGGGTGCCCGTTTAGTGCTGTTCGTGGTGCCGACGCTGGATCTGGCGGCGCAGACCGCGCTGGCCTGGCGCCGCGACCATCACATGGAGCACATGGTGATCGTCTCGTCCCTGGACGCCAGTGGCCGTGACGACCTGGTCGCGGCGAGGGTCATGTCGACGACGAGTCCGCATGCGCTGGGCGGGCTGATGTCGGTGGTGGGGGAGGGGCAGGACCAGATTCCCGCGCTCACCGTCATCTGCACCTACGACTCCCTCGACAAGATCGAGGCAACGCAGCGCAGCGGGTTCGAGGTGCCGGCGTTCGATCTGGCGGTGATGGACGAGGCGCACCGGATCGCCGGTAGGGCGGACAAGAAGTGGGCGGTCGTCAACGACGCGCAGCGGATCCGGGCGGAGCGGCGCCTCTACATGACCGCCACCCCGCGGATTTTCGCCGCCCCGGAGTTGGCCGAGTCCGCCGATACGACCCGCCCGCGCCGCCGCGCCTCGGAACCGGGGCCGGAGGTGGATGCGTTCGCCAACTCCATGGACAACGAGGCCGTTTACGGACGGAAGGTCTTCGAGTATCCGCTTGCGCAGGCAGTGGCCGACGGCCGCGCTGCGGACTACCGCGTCGTGGTGCCCACCCTCACCGACGCCGACCTGCGCCGCCGCCTGAACCTCCCCACCCCCACCACCCCCGGCGACGGCCGCGGGGACGGCGGCGGGGAGGACCAGGACGGTGCGCTGCGCACCACCGCCCTGCACCTCGCGGTCCTGCGGGCGATGACCGAGCACGATCTGAAGAAGGTGCTGGTCTACTTCAACCTCGTCTCCGACGCCCGCCGCTTCGCCCGCGAACTCCCCCACACCCTGCGCCTGCTGGCCCGCACCGACCCCCACCTGACCCCGGACGCCGCCCCGGCCCTGTTCTTCGCCCACGGCGAGCACACCCCCGCACAGCGCGCCGGCATCTTCAACGGCTTCGCTACTGCTGACCGTGCGGTCCTCGCGAACTCGAAGCTGATCGCCGAGGGCGTCGACATCCCCAGCGTCGACGCCATCGTCTTCGCCGACCCCACCCGCAGCGTCATCCGCTGCGCCCAAGCCCTCGGCCGCGCCCTGCGCCTGGACGTCTCCGGCAAGACCGCTTCGCTGATCGTCCCCGTCTACATCCCGCCCGGCGCCGACAGTGAGGACATTCTCGGCACCGCGTATGAGCCGGTGTGGGCGATCGCCTCGGCGCTGGCCGGCCACGATCACCGCATCCTCGAACGCCTCCCCGACAAAGCCAACCGGCTGCCCCGCGAGACCAGCCAGGTCATCCAGCGCCGCTGGCACTTCGACTTCACCGTCCACCCCGAACGCATCGCCCGCGCGATGGACCTGATCTCCCTCGACCCCCGCGGCCCCGGAGTCTCCCGCTCCCGGCGCCTCGGCCTCGCCGCCGCCCAGGCCTACCGCGACCACTACGGCCACCTCGACGTGCCCGCCGACCACACCGACCCCACCGGCTACAGACTCGGCACCTTCATCACCACCATGCGCGACGCCGCCAAGACCGGCCGCCTCGAGACGGACTGGATCGCCGAACTCGACGCCCTCGGCATGATCTGGGACAAACACGACGCCGCCTGGCGCTCCCGCCTCACCGCGGCCACCGACTACCTGCGCGCCCACGGCCACCTCGCCGCCCTCGCCACCACCCCCGTCGGCGCCTGGCTCGCCGAACAACGCCACCTGCACGCCAACCACAAGCTCGACCCCGCCCGCGCCGACGCCCTCACCCGCCTCGCCCCCGACTGGCGCCTCCCGCACGGCCCGGACTGGCACCGCAAATACCACCTGCTCCGCGCCCACCTCGCCACAGGCGCCGACCCCGCCACCCTCACCCGCGACACCCTCCTGGCCGGCGTGAAGATCGGCTCCTGGCTCCACCGCCAGCTCACCACCTGGCCCATCCTCCACCCCGGCCAGCAGCAGATGATGACCGCCCTTGGCCTCACACCCGACACCAACCCCCTCACCCCCGCCCGCCGCCCCCGCCGCACCTTCGAGGAGACCGTCCAGCTCCTGGAACTCTTCCTCCACCGCGAAGGCCGCGCCCCCACAGCCCGCGAGACCATCCGCGTCGACGGCGACACCGTCAAGATCGGCGCCTGGCTCGCCAAGGCCCGCACCAAGCACCGGACCGGCCAGCTCCCCGACGACCACGCCCGCCTGGTCGCCGCGCTCTTCGACGGCGACTGGACCACCGAGAGTGTCGCCCCGGCCGTCCTCGCGTAGGCGCTGTCGGCCGCCCATTGGTGGGTCGGCACTGGCGTAGTGCGGGCACCCAGGGTCGCACCTGTATTCGATTTTCGGGTTTCTGGGAGCATCGCCTGTACCGGATGATTGGATGCCGGTATCCGGTGGTGCGGCGCTTCGTTCGCAGGGCGGGGCATGGCCCGCACCACCGTGAAAGGGTGCGGTTCGAGAGGATGGAGGGCCGGCCGGTGAGTGACCGCAGCGCGATCGAGTGGACCGAGGCGACGTGGAACCCGACCACGGGATGCGACCGCGTCTCGGCAGGCTGCGACAACTGCTACGCGCTCGCGCTGGCCAGGCGGCTGAAGGCCATGGGATCGGCGAAGTACCAGGCCGACGGTGATCCACGCACCTCCGGGCCGGGGTTCGGGCTGACACTGCACCCGGGGGCACTGGATGTCCCCTACGGCTGGAAGAGCCCGCGCACGGTGTTCGTGAACTCCATGAGCGACCTCTTCCATGCCCGCGTGCCACTGGACTACGTCCGCCGCGTTTTCCAGGTGATCGCCGACACCCCTCAGCACACCTATCAAGTCCTCACCAAGCGTGCCCGGCGTCTTCGGCAGGTCGCAGACCGGCTTGAGTGGCCGGCCAACCTCTGGATGGGCGTGTCGGTGGAGAGTGCGAAGGAACTGGCCCGCGTCGATGACTTGCGGCAGGTCCCCGCCGCGGTGAAGTTCCTCTCGTGCGAGCCTCTGCTGGGCCCGTTGCACGGGCTGGAACTGTCCGGGATCGACTGGGTGATCGCCGGAGGCGAGTCCGGTCCCGGCCACCGACCGCTCGAGGCGGCCTGGGTCACGCACATCCGCGACACCTGTCAGCAGGCCGAGGTGGCCTTCTTCTTCAAGCAGTGGGGCGGGCGCACGCCCAAGGCCGGCGGCCGCGAACTGGAAGGCCGCACCTGGGACGCCATGCCTCACCGCGCCCTGGCCCTGCCCACACGCTGAGGCCGGATTACCAGCAGTGTCACCCCACTTCGGGGTCCGCAGCAGCCGTGCACTCCGTGTCCCCGGAATCCGGACTCCGTCCACAGCGTGCGGGCATGCAGGAGAGGACTCAGGTCGGCCACCATCAGGCCGGAAGCAGTCATTCCACGTCTGTAGCCGCACAGTCGGCCGGACTTGGACAAGCCATTTGTGCGCAACACCGGTACACGACCGCGGTATCTGTCGCAAAATCAGCCTAATCATGTCCTTCGAGCTGGCAGGGCGGGATCTTGGGCGCATCAGAGGCAGTGCTCGACGACGACGTTCTCGATCTGAGCGGTGAAAGCGCCGGTGAAAGGGGGCTCGACAGCAGCAGCCCGTTCTTCGTCAGCAAGAAGGCCGCCGCCGTCCTCAAGCACGCCATTCTCGACAGCTACGTCGTGCCCTTCGCCAGCAAGGTCGGCCGGTACGCCCCGGACGGCCGCGTGGTCTACCTGGACGGCTACGCCGGACCCGGCCGCTACGAGGACGGAACCCCCGGCTCGCCCGCCCTGATCCTGGACTCCGCAGCCCGCATCGCCGGCTTCCGCCAGCTCGACTGCTACTTCGTCGAACGCGCACCCAAGAATTACCAGTCCCTGGCCGCCCTCGTCGGCGAAGCCAGCGCCCAGGGCCTGGCCGCCCACGCCCTGAAGGGACACGTCGAGAAGCACCTCGGACAGATACTCGACCGCGCCGCAGGGGCACCCCTGTTCGCCTTCCTGGACCCCTTCGGCCTCGGACTGAGCTTCGAGACCCTCACCCAGCAGATCTTCGGCTCCCGCAGCGTCCACGGAACCACCGGACGCCACGCGACAGAGGTACTGCTCAACTTCAACGCCAACGCCGTACGCCGCATCGGAGGATTGCTCACCAGCCCCAAGGACACTCCCGGCAAACCGGCCACGCTCCGCGCCATGGACGCGGCCTGCGGGGGCTCCTGGTGGCGCGAAGAGTTCCTGGCTTCCCAGAACAACACCGAAGCCGTCAGACGCATCACCACCGGTTTCGCCGACCGCGTCGCCCGCGCCGTCCGCGGCGGCTACTGGACCATCGACGTCCGCAACCGCGCCCACCACCAGGTCGCCTACTACCTGGTCCACTTCAGCCGTCACAAGGAAGGCATGTGGCTGTTCGGCGAAGCCGCCAGCCTCGCCCAGGTCGAATGGCGCCGCGCCTGTCTTCCTCCGCCCGAGGAGGGCACGCTCTTCAACGCCGGCGACACCTTCGACGACGAAGAAGAACAACGCGCCCGCGCATGGGTGGCAAGAATTCGCAAGAACCTCGAAGCCCTTCAGCAGCAGCTCGGTACCTTCACCATCGACGACCATCAGAGCGAGATCCTCGCCGGCGTCCTCGGCCAGGCCCGCAACAAGCACATCAGAGCCGCGGTGAAGCAACTCCACAAAGACGGCAAGACCAGCTGCAACGGAGTCGGCGACGTACGCAAACTGCGCGTCACCCCGCCCCCACAACGGCGGCAACCATGACCGCAAACCGCCGCGACATCCAACGGCTCACCGACCACCTGCGCTCCACCCTCGGCGACGGACCGTTCCCCGCGCCCGGCGGCTGGACGCACATGGGCGCCGTCATCTGCGACGCCAGCTTCCAGGCGCGCCGCAACTACGAGACGACGATCCGCCCGCGGCTCCTCGCACTGCAAACGGCCTGGCCGGACGCCTCTACCGTGCAGGGCTTCCGAGCACGCCTGGGCACCTGTGACCTCGCCACCGCCATGAACTTCCACGATTCCCGCAGGGTCACCATCGCCCACCGCATCACCGACCTGCTGGCCGCCCACCACGTCGACACCCGCGACGACCTGAACGCCTGGCTCGACCACGCAGCAAACCGCGCTGCCCTGCGGACCGTCCACGGCGTCGGCCCAAGACGGTGGACTACATCGGCAACCTCGTCGGCCGCTCCCAGATCGCCGTCGACGTCCACCTGCGCGCCTTCGCCGCCGACGCCGGCCTCCCCGCCCTGAGCTACCAGCAACTGCGTGCCGTGTACGAGGCCGCTGCCGCCCAGCTCGGACACGACCCAGCAGGCCTCGAGCACGCCGTCTGGCGCATCAAGGCGCAGGCGCACTAGGGGGACCGCCAGACCTGCGAGCTCGCCGTTTCCGGAGAGCTCAGCGTTCCCGAGCCGCACGCCGCCATCGGATGACGCGTCCCTTCTGAGTACAAGAGTCCAAGCCCTGTTCACGGGGCGGGGGCATCCATGAGATCCGCCAACGATGCTGCCGTCCGGTCGTTCAGCGAAGGGAATTTGGCACGCCAGCGGGCACACGCTCTGGCTACGCTCCCGGGCATGAGCACTTCCGCCGCCCACTGCGACTGGCTACCGGATCACCAACTGCATGTGGTGCCCACCCTGGCCCACGTGGATCAGCTGATCGCGCACATCTCGCGAATCGTCCACGACTACACCGACCAGGGCCCGTTGACCCTCGCGGAGACCGTGCAGGGCGACCGGATGCACCTCGAAGTGACCGCCGTGGCGCCGATACCCGAGGTACTGCCCCGCCTGGTCGCGGATGCCCTTACCCAGCTCCGTGCCGCCCTGGAGCACACCCTGTATGCCGAAGTCGAGCACTGTCTTAAGCGCCCGCTGACTGACCAGGAGGCACGATGCATCGAGATGCCGGCGTGCTCCGAGTCGGCCCGCTTCGACGCCTGGCTCGCCCACGGGCAACGGCGCCGACTGGCTCCACTAGCAGTCGGTGCTGAGCTCACCGAGCGCATCCGAGGACTGCAGCCCTTCCAGCGCCGCGACGTCGAGGACCACCCGCTCCGGCTCCTGGCTGAGCACACGAACCTGGCCAAGCACCGCACCCCGGCCGTCGCCGCGACCCGCCTCGGCGCCGTCTATCCCGACCATCAGCACCCCGATCTCACCGTCGCTCTTCCTCTGGAGCGCAATCCGCAGCCAGGCCACGGCCTTCCTCTCCAGCCCGGAGACATCCTGGCCAGTGGCCCCCGTTACACCCGTATCGCGCTCTCGATTGTTCCGACCGTCTGTGTGCAGCGCCCGCACACCCAGGTCTGGCACATAGCGCTGAAAGAGCTGGGCTACCTCGAAGACTGGGTTCGGACCACGGCCATCCCGATCCTCATCACCGGATCCCGCCAGGGCACCGCGATCCCGCCTCAGCTCGATATCACGATCGGACACCCTGACCTCCGGCAAGCCCTTCAGTCGGCGGGCACCACGCCTGCAGCGGACCGGGGCGTCCTGAGCATGCAGGCCACCATCGCCCGCCGCGATCTCCCCGAAATCCTCGCCATGCCACCAGTGGGAGCCGACAGAGAGGTGATCACAGCATGGGTGGCCTCTCTGGATGACGCGACGGTCGCGACTGCGCTCACCCGAATCGCGGAGGTGAGGTCGAACCCCACGGCTCTGCTGGACTGTCTACGTCAGTTGAGCGCTGAGGCTCACGCCTCCCAGAGCCGATAGCGGAGCGACCAAGGCCCGCGTCGTGACGTCGGCCCGCAGCCAGGCGATTGTCAGTGGGGGGTGAGAACCTGCCGTCTTGACCAGAGGAGAACGAGGGGGAGAAGTGTGGGGGAATGACGGGCCGGAACGACGAGACCTGCCCACCTGGCTGCGAGGACGACAGGCACTACGTCCGGCATCCGGAGAAGACCGCCGAGCTGGCCTGGGACGGTTCGGCATGGGCTACAAGCTGGCCACACAGACTGGCGTCGGCCTGGGAAAGACCGTGGAAGCAGGTCTGATCGTCGCCGCAACGGTCGCTGAACGCCGCCTGTCTCCCCTCGACTACCTGACGGTCCTGGACGGGCAGCACCGAACGCTGTGGCTCGGACGACAACGGGAGGCGGATCACCACGTGGGCGCGGCCCGCGCTGAGCTGTCCCTGCGGCCACAGCCGTTCTCCCGTCGACGGATCCGTGCGCGGACGGTGCCACTGCAGGAGCGGTACCGCGAGCTGCGACGCAGGGTAGAGGAGCGCGAGGCAGACGGACGTCACGAGCAGCGCGCCGACACCGCAGGCTCCCGCCGGGCGCGCGACCGCGAGGCACGCGAGGCGGTCCTGCTGCGCAGTGAGGGCCGGTGTGAGAACCCGTGGTGTCTCCTGCCCGCGCTTCCCTACCGGACGGCGGCAGGCGGCTCCCTGCTGGAAGTCGACCACATCGACGACCATGCCCGAGGAGGCCGCGATCACCCCAGCGCCATGATCGCCCTGTGTCCTAACTGCCATGCCAACAAGACCCGCGGAGCCGGCCGTGCCGCGCTGCGAGAGCACCTCAGGCCTGTAGCGAGGGAACTGGACGCTGCTCAGGACAGCGACGCTGCCCGGGCCAAGGGCGCGATGGCGCCACGCAGCAAGGCCGTCCTGGAACAGTGCGCCGCGCTCCTCGCGTCTTTGGACGACGCCGACCGCGACCGGGCCCTCGCCTCCCTCACCGACCGCTTCGAGTAAGCCCACACGAAGCGTCAGCGCGGCCCGGCTCTCCCCGTCGGCGCCGGGCCGCGCTTCTGACCAACTCGAGCCGGCAGAAAGGAATGAACAGGCCGGATGCGTCTTCCCTGGACCGTGCCCCGGCCGATAATCACGCTGTGGCTGTCCATCCGAAGACCACGGAGACCAACGTCCGGCTCCCGTCGTGCGCCTTCGATGCGCTGACCGCGGTCATGGCCAGACGCGGCACCTCGCGGGATGCGACCGCGCGCGGGCTGCTGGCCGAGTACGTCGAGCGGCAGGAGCAGACGGGCCCCGACGGCAGGCTGACGCACGTCTCCACCGTGCTGCGCTATCCGCCGCCGCCGCGCTGGCGGAAGGACCCCCGCCAGGACCGCCCCTTGCGGCTTCGGGCCAGCGCCGACCTGTTGGAGAGGTCCCGCGCGGTCTCGCTGGTACTGCCAGGGCAGTACCAGCGTGCCTTCCGTGACTACCAGAGCCGGGCATTGACCGACGCCGTGATGACCGCCATCGCGGTTGCCGAACCGTTCACGGACGGCTTTCTGGACGGGCTGCTTCCCTTCCTGCGCCACGGCGCTGCTCGCAACTTGTGGAGGTTGGCGACCGCCGGGCTCTGCACCGGTCCGGAGCGCGCACTGCTGGAGGCTGCTGTTGCGGTGCGTGAAACGACAGCCGGGACACCCGAAACCGCGCTGGACCCAGACACGCAGCACCTGCTGGCTGTTGCGAAGGTCCTCGAGAAGGACGTGGCCTGGCACTCCCCGGCCCGCTTTCAGGTCGCGGCCAATCTCGCCCGCGAACTACTCACCGGTCCGCAGGCCGAGGCCAACGAGCGGCTGCTGCAGGAGGAGGGCGAGGGCTGGGACGATCTATACCTGGACACCCTCTACGCCGACGGAAACCGTCGGGCCCACCTGCAGCGGGGAACGACGAGCTACGACTGGAGCGGGCGCGGCGGGGGAGCGGTATGGCGGGCCGAGCGCCAGGTCAGCCTGGACAACCTCGGGGACTGGCTCACCAGCCGCATCCAGACGGACACGGACCAGTACGTGGTCCGTCCGCCCGGCTGGGTGCTGTCCCGCCCGCCGGGCTGGCACGCGCTCGTCCCCGACCCCACACACACCGGCCAACTGCCGCAGCCGTACGCAACATGGACGCCGCAGCCGTACGCAACATGGACGGGCCAGGGCCGCGCCCTGGTCTTCCCCTCCCGCGACGGGCAGGCCGTGTGGCCGCTGCAGCGCCAGCCCAACCGGCTGGGCTTCGAACCCGTGCTCGGCGTCGAAGCACTTCTTGCCCCCGCGACCGGCCTCAAGCCCGAGCAGGTCGTCAGCTACATCGAGGCCCTGCTCGTCGACTGGAACCACCATTTCGACGCCGACGACGACCCCGACCTCCGCCTTGCCCTGGACATCCCCGTTGGCCCAGCGTACGACTTCGGCCTCATCAGCGCCGAGGAACGCCAGCGCGCTATGGCTGAGGCACGCGCGGCGACCCTGACCAGCATGGACGAGGTCATCGACCTCCTCACCGACGGCGATTGCGGCGAGGAGGATCTGCAGTCCCTACGACACGTGCGTGGCAACGTCCGCCAGTTCACGCAGGTAGCCACCCGCCTCGACCCGTCGATCGGTGCACGGTTCCGGGCACACAAGGCGACCTGGCGGTGGCCCGGACTGTCGGCGGCCGGCGAGTTCCTCGCCGGAACCTCCACCGACCTGGTGGAGTGGCTGGCCACCGTCGCGCACGCACGCAGCTCCCTGATCACACAGCAGTCCATGCAACAGGCATGGACCTACGCGTTCGACCGCTACGCCCCCAGAGCTCGCAGTGCCCGCCGCCGCATGTGACACCCACCGATACAACACCGAAGAACCCTCGCCGTAGAACTGGATGCAGGCCGAGCAGAAAGCGCCCGGATTCCTGACATCCCGCGTACCGCACCCGTACGCCCGCCCGAGGGGGAAACCTTCGATGCCCAACCCGAACCGACCACTGATCTCGTCCGCTGCCACCGGCATCAGCGGCATCCTCCTAGCCCTGACCGGCGCCCAGTGGTGGCTGACCGCCCTGGCGTTCACCTGCTTCGCCCTCGGCCTGCTCGTCACCGCCATCCAGTCGGTCTTCCCCCAGGAATCCGCCCACCGGCTGGCCTGGTGGCGCGCCCGCTGGAACCATCAGCAGCGGCGCGGCACCCGCTACCCGGCTCCTCAGACCACACGGCAGGCTCCCGTCCCGGGTCCCGGTGCCGTTGACCGCCATGGTGAGTGACCGTCCACCAGCCAGACGTCGAGCAGACCAGACGCGGTGGCCACCGGCGGACCGGCGGTAACCGGCCCGTCGGTGGTGGCCGGAGAGTTACGGTGCTGCGGTGAGCAACGAGGTGGGGGCGCCGGTCGGCGCGAGCGGGCTGCCGGAGGTCGACGATGTCCTGGCAGCGGCTCTTGAGACTCAGGGGGAGCCGGGCGTACGGGCGCTGGGGCTGCTGCGGGACGCATACCGGATGCTGACAGGGAAGGGGTTCGTACGGCCGGCGGAGGTGGCTGCGGCGTGTGTTCGCTCCGCGGCGGACGCGCTGCTGAGCCTGCCTGGCTCCCCGGCCACGGCAGGCCTGAAGCCCGCAGCGCAGGACCTGCTGGCTGCCGTGGACGCCTTCCCGCCGCCGACCGCCGAGGACTCCTCGCCCGGCAAGCCGGCCGCCTTGGCCGACACCCCCGGCACCAACTCCAGCTCCGGGGCACCACAGGGCCCGCCGACCGCGGCGCGCGTCGGATGGGAACGGGTGTCGGCGGCGGCCGACGTGCTGCGCGGCGAACTGCAACGCCCGGGTGGCTTCCACCGGGCACGGGCCCGCGGCATCGTCGAACGGCTGACCGGGGTCACGCTCGGCACGGCGCAGGAGACCGCCCTGGACGTGTGGGGAGCCGTCTACGGAGTGGCGTCGGGCATCCTGCACGGCGGCGCCGCCAGCCCTGGCGAGGCAGTCCGGCTGTACACCGAAATCCTCGGCGCGGCGCGCGAGCTGCTCGTGCCGCTTGCCGACAGGGCGGCCCGCGTCCTGGAACTCTCCGCGCTGCAGCAGCCGGGCGCCGCCGAGGCTGCCGAGCTCGCCCGGTGGGCGGACCCGCGCGCCACCGACTACTTCTTCCGCTGCGGCCCGGCGACGGCGTGGCTGGAGGTTCTGCAGGCGCACGCACCGCACCTGCTGATGCCGGACGGGGCGGTGGGCGGACGCTGGCCGGCCGCCCCGTTCCTCAACCACGTCGCCCAGAAAGACACGAATACCGTCCGAGCATGGCTGGCCGCACCGACCGACGATGACCCGGCGACCGCCCGCGCCCAACAGGTCGCCGCAGCCGGCCGGCCGGCCCTGGATGCGCTGCTCACTCTGGCCGTACGCCACCGGGACGCCGTCGACGCAGGCCAGCTGCGCGCCGTCCTCGCCGACCCCGGCGTACGGGACGGCGGGGGTGCGGCGGTGGGGACGACGCTGCGCCTGGCCGCGAGGTGGGCGCGCGCCATCCCGCGCACCGAGCGGACGCGCGAGTGGATCCTGGTGGTTGAGGCGCTGCTGGCCGGCGCGGTCGAGGACGAGCACGCCGGCCACCAGACGCTGAGGGCGGTCGCCGAGCGCATGGCCGCCGCCGAGGCCCAGGCCGCCAATACCCTGGCCGACGGCGGGAACGTCGCCGCGGCCAAAGAGGTGCTTGCGGCCGCGCTGATGCACGAGGAGGACATACGGGAGCTGATCGCCGAGGAGGCGTCCGCGCGGCTGCCCGGTCACGAGGTCGCGGTGCTGTTGCGTGAACTCGCCTGCACCGCCTACCCGGCAGGCCGCGCCGCCGCCCAGCATCCGAACATCCGCATGATCCGGGCCGCGCTGGCCGGCCTGCTCGCCCGCGACACCGAGCTGCTGCCCGCCGCCCGCCCGCTCGTCTACGGCGCCGACCTCGCCCAGGGGAACGCCCAGGACCCGGCCGCGTACGGCGGGCCGCGGCTGGCGCGCACCCTGCTCGACCTCGCCGCGGCGGACGCGGACGTTGGCGTACACCTAGCCGAGCGCACCCGCCGGCTGGCCCGGGTGGCCGCGGTTGACGGCCGGCTGCACGACAGGCTGCTCGCCGCCCACCTGGCTGCCCACCCGCCCGCCGACTGTGCGGCGGCCGCCGACGGGCTGGGCGGGCAGGAGTGGTGGGATCAGGCCGTCGTACTCGTCGTACGCCTGGTGGCCGATGAGCCCGCGCCGGAGACGGCCCGCCTCGTCGACCTCGTACTCGACGCGTGCCCGCCCGAGCGCGCTGCGCAGCTGGAAGCGGACGTCCACACTGCGCTCGGCACCCCGCCGCCGCCCGTCCTGCTGGAGGAGGTGCTTCCCGCCGACGCCGAGCAGGCCGACGGGAAGGCCGAGCCGCTCGCCGGCTGGCTGCGAGTGTGGGACTGGTCGCCCGTCCTGCCTGCGCGGCTGCTGGCCGGCTGGGAGCCGGTGCTGGACGCAGTACGCCGCCTGAAGCCCGCCTGCCCGCCCGACCCGCGCACCGCGCCCGTGCTGGAGCCGGTCACCGAGACCACGGTGCTGGACGCCGAGGACCTGGCCGAGGTGGCCGCAGCCCGCAGGCCGACGGCGGCTGCTACCGCCCTGGCCGCCGCCGAGGACGCCGGCGCCGACGGCTACGCGATGGTCCTGCACCGCCTCGTAGCCGCCGACCCGGCCGCCTGGATGGCCGACGTGCCCGCAGTCTTGGCCGCCCTGCAGCTGCCGGAGCTCGGCGCGTTCTACCTCGCCGCGGCCGCCGTCCTCGCCGACCGCCCCGACGCTCTCTACGACGGTGCCCTCGCGGACGCCGTCACCGCGGTACTCGACGTGCGCCGCCGCCTCGACGAGACAGCCCCCACCACCGGCGCCGCGACTGCCGAGAACCGGTCCGCCGCAAGGTCCTTCGCAGACCAGGCGCTGTTCGACCTGATCACCACCGTGTGGCGCACCGACACCACCATTCCCGGCGACCAGGAGAAGACGATCCTGGCCCGCCTGCACGCCCTGGCCACCCCGCTGACCCGTTCCGCCGTCGTCCCGGCCGCGGACACCCCAGTTGACGCCCCCGGCCCGGCAGACGGCGGGACAGCGGACGCGCCGCTGTTGGGCTCGAGTCCGTCCGTGCGGGCGCTGGGGTGCCTGCTCGAGTACGCCGTCCACCAGGCCCGCACGCGGGGAGAGATGCCCGCCGACGTCCTTCAGGCGCTGTCCGGCGCGCTGACCGCGCGCGGGAACCAGGACGCGGTGGCCACTGCTATAGGGGTGCACCTGCCCGCCCTGCACCGGTACGCCCCGGCGTTCACCGCCGCACACCGCACCGCGCTCCACGGTCTCGCCCTTGGCAGGCCCTCGCCAGCCGCCTCCTGGCTGCGTTGGGGCGCGCCCGACCGAGAGGTCCTCGTCGCCCTGGAGCGCGCCGAGCTGCTTGCCACGCTGCGCGACGCCCGCCCCGGTGCCGCAGCCCACACGGCGGCCGCGCTCCTGGCCGACCCCGCCCTCCTTGGCGATCCCACCACCTTCTGGGCCGAGTTGGCCACCGGCGCCGGGGGAGTGGAAGCGACCGTTCTGCTGCTGGCCGCGATCGCCTCCCGCACCCCACACACCGACGGTCCCCTCCCGCCCGACGCCTCCGGCCGACTGGCCGCAGCGGCCGATCTGTGGCGCGCCGCGCTCACGGCCGGCCTGCCGCCCGGGGCCCTCGCCGGCGCGGGCGCCTTCGCGGACGCCGGCCTCGACGAGGATCTGTGGCTGCCACTGATGCGGGCGAGCGCCGAGCACACCCCCACCCTGGCGGACGCCGACCTCGTCGCCGAACGCGCCGCCCGCCACCCGGACCGCGAGGACGCGCTCCACCTGACCGCACAGATGGTCATCCATTCCGCCGGGACCGGGCAGAACGCAGCCGTACGACGTCACGCCCGCGCCCTGCTGGACGCCGCAACGGCACTGTCGCAGGACGAACGCCTCTCCGAGGTACAGAAGCTGAGGACGGCGCTGGTCAACGCGGGCGACGTTGATGCCGCCGCCCGCGGGTGAGTCCCCCCGGTCCTCGGCCCACCGCGGCTGCAGCCGTTCAGCACCTGGACAGCCTCACCGGCACCGTGGCGGTGAGGCCGCCGGAACCATGGGCGCGGGCTGTAGGCACGGCCGGAGCTAGCGTCGCGGGCTACTCGGCGACTACCGCAGAGAGCGCACCCCGCCTGCGGCATGGGGCATGCCTCGTCTATTGGACACTTTGACAGGAGAGAGCCCTCGAAACGTGCCAGGAGGCCGGGCGGAAACCTCGTAGGGGGCGGGCGCCTGTGCGGTGCTAGGGGGTACGCGTTTCCCGAGGGCTGTCCCGCAGCGGTCGACAGCTGCACGTTTTCGGCGCGGATCCCTGTACGGAAACGCCGCAAAATCCTACGTTGGATTGTCGGGCATTCGCCGCACACAATCTTGTACTAGAAACCCTCTGACCTGCATAGACGCCATTTGAAATACCGCCGAAGGGATGCGATGGTCTCTCTCGGCGCAACTCGGCGCAACTCGGCGCCACTGAGCAAGGGGGAATTATGTACGCCTTCATCGGGGCCATCATCGGAGCCGTCATCACCGGTGGCTGCACCGTCATCGCCGCGCACATCACCGCGCGGCGGCGGCATTCGGGGGAGGATGCGCCCTGAGGTGACGTGACGCGAATCCGCAGCTCTGACCGCGTCACATCACCTCGTGGAGAGGCGACCGAAGAGCGCGCCTGGCCGGGCGCAGCAGAAGGCGCCGGTTGGCCTAGGTGCAGAGGGACTTGCGGCTGACGCGCAGGAACGGCCTCGTCCAGCAAGCGGGCAGGCCCGGCGGGACCGGTGAGGGCGTCGTCGCTCAGGCCGTCGACAAGGTGCCTGACGTCCTCGAGGAACTGCTGCGCGGAGTCCAGTACCTCACGGCCAGCCAGCGCCGACATCCTCGGTTTCTGCGTTCCTTACCAGCTTGGACCCCGGGCCGAGCCTGCCATCCGCGTAGGCTCCCCCGCTGACTTACGCCCGTAAGGCCGCAGGGTGTCAGTGCTGCGCCGTAGTGTCGTGACCTATGAACTTTCAGCACATACCGCCGGTCCCGGCAGAGCAGATCCGTCAGTTGCCCACCCGAGACATCGCCCTCCTTCTCCTGCGACATCTCGCCAGCAGCACCGGACACCTGCAGTACGTGGGGACCGTAAACTCGGCACGCCGGGCGTTCCAGGAAGAGCCGGATACGGACGCGCTCGTGAACCGGCTGTCCGATGCCTGGTCCTGGCTGGAGGCGCAAGCGCTGCTAACTCGCGAGCCCAGCCAGTCCGAGGCGTTCCGCCGGATCTCCCGCGACGGTATGGACCTGGCGAAGGACCCCCAGGGCATCACCAGGTTCGAGGCCCGCGAACGACTCTCCGGCCCGCTCCACCCGGACCTGGAAGACACGGTACGCACCAACTTCGACCTGGGGGACTACGAGACGGCCTGCTTCGCCGCGATGAAGGCGGTCGAGGTCGCCGTCCGCGATGCCTCCGGACTCGACAACTCCCTGGTCGGAGTGAGGCTGATGCGCGAAGCGTTCCGGCCGCACGAGAACGGCAAGGCCGGCGGCGCACTCGCCGACGCAGAAGCCGAAGGCGGCGAACAGACAGCCACCGCCAACCTGTTCGCCGGCGCCATGGGCGCCTACAAGAACCCTGCCAGCCACCGCACCGTCGACTTCGATGATCCGATCGAGGCAGCAGAGATCATTCAATTCGCCGACCTGCTGCTGCGCCAAGCGGAACGGGCCAAACGCCGCCAGGCGGCGGCAACGACATAGACCCGTCCCAGTGCCTGCGGGCGGGTCAGCCAGAAGACCAATCAGCCCTAAGTCTTGATGCGTCGGTGTATCAGGTGCATGCCGAGGACGAGCAGGAGCTGGTGTCCGGCCTGGTCGAACTGGTGCTGGAGGGTGGGCTGGCGGAAGAGGTCGGTCAGCTGCCCGGCTTCGGCGGCGAGGCCACTGCGCACGGCGAGGTAGTCGGCGGTGGAAGCTCGGTAGACGGCCCGGCCCCGTTCCAGCAGCGCGCCGTCCACCTTCCCGTCCAGGGTGCGGGACAGCGCCGTGCGCAGGGCCTCGACGTGGGTCACGACAGTGTCGACGGTCATCGGCGCCCCCGCGGGGCCGAGTGCGCGGACGAGGCCGCTGGCGGCGAACACCGTCTCCGGCTCCATCACGTCCCGTACGGCGTCCAGCAGTTCGGCCCGCCCGCGCACCGTCAGTGCCTTGCCGTTGCCCAGCTCGGTGACGATCCGCACGAACCGGGCCCCGGGCGGTCGGCGTGGCCAGCTGATGCCCGACCTGTTCCAGCAGACCGACCGCCCCCTCACGCGCCACCTCCTGACTGCGCCGGCCGCGCCCCACCCACGTCACCCACGCCCGCTGCGCCTGCCGGGTGGACACGTAGCCGTCCCACCACAGCCACGTAGCCAGCGGCACCTGCGCGAGCGCGTTCAGATGCGCGACATGCTGATGCTTGTCCAGGAGCAGAAGCCGACGCTGGTTGGCGCTGTGCTCGGCCTTGTCCGAGCCACGCCGCCGCGTACGCAGACGCGGCTGGTCCAGCAGCCCCTTCGCGATCCAGTCGTGGATCCGCCGCACGGTCATGTCCGGATGGCCGGCCGCATGGGCGTCCGCGACAAGATCGTCGATGGTGCCGGGCCCGCTGATGCTCTCCCACGTGTACACGAGGTGGAAATTACATCGTTCTCCCGCCAACCAGGGCCCAGTTGAGGATGCATCACTCACCACCCCACTGCCACGATCAAACACAGCAGCACAACACCCCGGCCGCCTCCCGCGGACCGCCCGCTGCACCACCCAACCCTGCAGGGCGCGCCGCCGCGCCCTGCTCGAGCGAAGGACACCCGCCATGCCGAAGAAGAACCGCACCCCCTCCGCCCACCAGGACCGTGTGGCGCCGGCCCCCGTCTCGTGGCGGCGCCTGGTCTCCGTAGCGCTCCTCACCGGAGCTATTCGCCATATCGGAGCCCTCCTGGCAGGCCTCGCAGTGACCTGGTGGCAGCATGACTGACCCCCTACGAAGACAGCCCCAACAACCCTGTCCTCGACTTTGGCTGACGTCACCTCACCCACACGGTGCCCATCCGACCGACCTCAAGGGCACACCCCCAAATCCGGATCGACCGAAAGTTCCGAGCTAAAGGAAACAGACGACGAACCCGCGCGGACCACTCTTGGGGTCGGAGGACCTCCCCACCTCTAGCCAAGCGCCCCCAGCCACCCCCTTCCCTTGTAGCTGCCGGGGCCGAAGGCCCGTTGGCCGGCCCGCGCAGCGGGCCCGGCTTTGTGGTGCGCAGCATCACCAGGTGGCTGGAGCGCAGCGGAGGCGGCCCCTCGGGGGGCAGGCCCCGTAGCTCCGGGAGCGCAGCGGACGGAGCGTCACCCGCCCTGCAAAGCAGGGCGGGTAGGGGATCGCGCAGCGATCCCCAGCGCTCCCGCGGAGCGGGAGCGCAACACCCGCGCGCAGCGCGGGTGTTCGCTTGCTCATCGCGCAGCGATGAGGTCTGAGCTGCGGTGGCCTGCGGCCCCCGGTGGTGGCTTCCGCTGCGCTCCAGCCCACCTGGTGGCGCTGCGCGCCACAAGACGGACCCGCTGCGCGGGCCCGTCAACGGGCCTTCGGCCCGGGCATCTACAGGGGTGAGGGGTGTGGTGCTCCGGCAGTGGACTGTCAGCAGACCGTGGACTCCGCCCCCGGTGAGGCGGGAGTCGGGGCCCGGATTGACTCGTAGGAAGAGTGATGGGCCCTCAGGCAGGCGCGTGACGGCGGGTGCTCGGCAGCCTGTGCGGGGCAGCGTGGTGTACGGGCCGGCCCGTGGCGGGAACGGCGAGACGCCGCAGGGCGAGGCTCGCGGTGACGAGCAGGACGGTGAAGACGGCCAGAAGGAGGACGGACACCCACATCTGACGGCTCCCCGGGGCCTGCCAGCCGGTCCAGGCCGCGGACCCTGCCCACAGGAGGATGGCCGCAGCGTAGAAGGAGCGGATGCGGCGCAGTTGCCGCCCGGCCCGCAGGAACTGGATGCGTTCGGTCTTCGGTGCCATGCGGCACCGTGTACCCCGATGCACGCCGGCCATCAGGGTCGGACGAGATCTCGCGGAGGGGATCGGTCGAGGGTTCCGCAAGACTGCATCTCAATGTGATGCAGCATGTAACATTGGCGTATACCAGGGACACCCCAGTAGGCAGGTGTCCGCAACGTCCTGGCAAGGCCGGCGGAGAGGGAAACATGGTGGATTCCGATGCGCTGAGGCCGAGCTCTTTTCCCAAAGTGGAGCCGTGGACGCCGGCGCACCAGGCCGTGGAGGTGAGTGAGTACGAGACCCTTTCTGTGCTCCTGGACGCTGGGGCCGATCCGGACGAGGTGTGTTTCGGGCTCACGCTGCTGACTCACGCGATCGACACAGAAGGTGACAGTCACCTGCAGTCGGGGCATCCCTTGCACACGGCCGGTACGGCAATCGTGCTGGCGTATGGAGCCGACCCGCGTCTGCCGTCTGTCAGCGGGGAGACTCCGTTGCAGTGCGCCGAGGACTACGACCACGAGCCGGCCACGCGGCTCCTCAAGCGCTTCCTCGCACCGGCGGAAGCTTCAGGGAGTGGGCGTGGAAGTGGTCGCGGGGCTTCCGTCGAGGTGGAGTCGTGGACGCCCGCGCACAGGGCCGTGGAGATGAGTGACTACGAGACCCTCTCCATCCTCCTGGACTCCGGGGCGGATCCGGACGAGGTGTGCTTCGGGGACACGCTGCTGACTCACGCGATCGGCCTGGAAGGCGACGCTCACGTACAGACGGACTACCCCCTGAATACGGCCTCCACCGCGATCCTGCTGGCCTACGGTGCTGATCCGCGTCTGCCGGCCATCGACGGAGAGACGCCCCTGCAGGTCGCCGAGTACTACCACCACGAACCGATCAAGCGGCTGCTCCAGCGCTTCCTCGCCCCTGGCCCCGGCGGAGACTCCAGGGAGTGCGCGTGACGAATGACCGCGGGCCTTCGCCCCTCGATCCGGACTCCGCTTACAGCGATGCCTCGATCTACGTGGACGCGGAGGCCGCTCCGCGGGTCGTAGGCCGGCTTCGAGACTTGCTCGGCCTCGTCGAGGACGACGGCGCGGAACTGGTGGTCGGGCCCGTGCGCGTGGAAGGCGAGCCCAACGACTACGCCACAGGCCGGCACGCCCACCCCTTCGACTTCCTTCAGTGGCCGACCGTGCTGGAATGCGAGGCCCCCGCGGGAGCGCCGGCCGAGGAGGTGGTCCAGGCCGTCACAGCCGTGCTCGAAGCACTGTGGCGTGGCGGGTTCAAGGCCGTAGCCGCCTGCGACTTCGAGGACGAGCTGCCCGCCCGCGGCGGCATCGACAGGTACCCGCTCCCCGCCTCTGGCTCTGGCTCTGGCTCTGGCTCTGGCGGGTCCGGTGCTTCCGTGAGCTCGTGGTGGAGAAACCTGATTTCACCCGGAAAAAGGAAGGATCGAATGTCGTGATCCGCCTCCGGGAGCATCAGGTGACCCAGAAAACCGCAATCCGGGAATGGGTCAAATTCTTTGCAAGATCATCTGTGCCTGCTGAGGGGGCGCGGGGCACACTGGTGTCCGCCACCGGTTCGGGCAAGACAATCACTGCTGCCGCGGGCGCGCTGGAATGCTTCCCAGGCGGGCGGATCCTGGTGACCGTGCCGACCCTGGACCTGCTCGCGCAGACCGCCCAGGCGTGGCGGGCGGTCGGTCACCGGGCGCCGATGGTCGCGGTGTGCTCACTGGAGAACGACCCGGTCCTCACCTCGCTGAGAGTGCGCACCACCACCAATGCGATCCAGCTCGCGCTGTGGGCCGGGACCGGACCCGTGGTCGTGTTCGCCACCTACGCCTCCCTCGTGGACCGCGAGGACCCGGAGGACCCAACGGGCCAGCGCAAGGTCCGCGGGCCGCTGGAGGCCGCCTTGGCGGGCGGGGAACGGCTCTACGCCCAGCGCATGGCCCCGTTCGACCTCGCCATCGTGGACGAAGCCCACTCAACCGCCGGTGATCTTGGACGGCCGTGGGCGGCGATCCACGACAACGCCCGCATCCCCGCCGACTACCGGCTCTACCTCACCGCCACCCCGCGCATCCTCGCCTCACCCCGACCTCAGCGCGGGAAGGAGGGCCAGGAGGTGGAACTCGCGAGCATGGCCGACGATCCGAACGGCACCTTCGGGGCCTGGCTTCCCGGCGCCGAGCTGGGGCTGTCGGAGGCGATCGAGCGGGGCATCCTCGCCGGATTCGAGATCGACGTCCTCGAGATCCACGACCCCTCCCCCGTCCTCGGAGAATCCGAGGATGCGCGGCGTGGCAGGCGCCTCGCGCTCCTGCAGACCGCACTTCTGGAGCACGCCGCGGCGTGCAACCTGCGAACGGTCATGACCTTCCACCAGAAGGTCGAGGAAGCCGCCGCGTTCGCGGAGAAACTGCCCGAGACCGCTGCTGAGCTGTACGCGCGCGATGCCTCGGACGAGGACCTGGCCGCCGCGGACAAGCTGCCCGTCTCGTCGATCGGCGCGGAGCTGTACGAACTGGAGGCCGGCCGGCACGTGCCGCCGGACCGGGTGTGGTCGGCGTGGCTGTGCGGCGACCACCACGTCGCCGAACGCCGTGAAGCCCTTCGCCAGTTCGCCAACGGCATCGACGCCGCCGGCCGGCGGGTGCACCGGGCATTCCTCGCCAGCTGCCGCGTCCTCGGCGAAGGAGTCGACATCACCGGCGAACGGGGAGTCGAGGCCGTCTGCTTCGCCGACACCCGCGGCTCGCAGGTCGAGATCGTGCAGAACATCGGCCGGGCACTCCGGCTCAACCGCGACGGCTCCACGAAGGTCGCACGGATCATCGTGCCCGTCTTCCTCCAGCCCGGCGAAGACCCCACCGACATGGTCGCCTCTGCCTCGTATGCCGGGCTGGTCGCTGTGCTCCAAGGCCTGCGCTCGCACGACGAGCGCCTGGTCGAGCAGCTCGCCTCGCGTGCGCTCACCAGCGGCAAACGCAAGACCCACATCCAACGCGACACCGACGGGCGGATCATCGGGACCAGCGGTGAGATCGAGAGTGAGGACGAGGAGCAGGACGGCACCGGCGGGGCGGTCGAGTCCGCATTGCTCCACTTCTCCAGTCCGCGCGACGCGGCCACGATCGCGGCGTTCCTGCGCAGCCGCGTCTACCGGCCCGAATCCCTGGTCTGGCTGGAGGGCTACCAGGCCCTCATCCGCTGGCGGGCGGAGAACCAGATCACCGGCGTCTACGCCGTCCCCTACGACGTCGAGGTCGAAGTGGGGGCGACGAAGACTTTTCCGCTTGGCCGATGGGTCCACCAGCAGCGGAAGGCCCTGCGGGCCGGGGAGCTGGAGGAGCGGCGCAAGACGCTGCTGGACGCACCGGAAGCCGGCATGGTGTGGGAACCGGGCGAGGAGGCCTGGGAGACCAAGCTCGCCGTGTTCCGGGCCTACCAGCGCGCCACCGGGCACCTCGCACCCCGGCAGGACGCGGTCTGGGGCGAGAGCGAAGCCGAGGGCCTGGTGCCGGTGGGGCAGCATCTGGCGAATCTACGGCGGACGGGCGGCCTCGGGAAAGACTCGGAGCGGGCAGCGCGGCGGGCGCAGCAGCTGACCTCCATCGACCCGGACTGGAACTGCCCCTGGCCACTGGACTGGCAACGCCACTACCGCCACCTCGCCCACCTCGCCGCCGACGAACCCAACGGAATCGTGCCCGACATCGCACCCGGCGTGACGATCGACGGCGACGACATCGGACGCTGGCTGAAGCGGCAACGCCGGGACTGGAGACTGCTGACCACCGAGCAGCAGGAACGACTGTCGAAGCTGGGCGTAACGCCCGCGAAGCAGCCCGCTCCGGCCCCGGCAGCCAGCGGCGGCGGGAAGAGTTCAGCCTTCCAACGCGGCCTAGCAGCACTCGCGCAGTGGGTCGAACGGGAAGGCACCCAGCGGCCCGTCCCGCGCGGCGCGGTCGTGGAGATCCCGGTCGACGGCGAGGCCGAGCCGGTACCGGTGCGCCTGGGCGTATGGGTATCGAACACCCGCGCCAGACGCGACAAACTCACCACCGACCAACTCGACGCCCTGCGAGAACTGGGCATGGAGTGGGCGTAGTAGGGGCTGAAGAGTGGCCAGGCAGATCGCTGAGCTGGGAAACAGCAAGGCAGCGAGATGCTGCACCGTACGATCGCGTGACGAGCAGCATGCCGCAGGAAAGGGACCGGCCGTGGACGAGCAGAACGAGGCCGCGAAGCAGCCCGACGAGGAGTACGCCGAGGAACGCTTCGCGGAACTGGCCCGGTTCCTCTTCGCCCGCACAGACCCTCTGCTGCTGAACCGCCCCGAGGACCCCGAAACGGACCGAGCTGTCCAGGCGCTCAACAACGCGGTACGCGCCCTGCTGGGCCAGGCACGGGCCACGGGCCCACCGCGAATGGGACAACGAGCCCGCCCTCGCCGGCACGTGGGACACCCTCACCACCATCGCCCAGCAATGGCAACACCACCCCGACTTCCTCACCGACTGGGAATGGGTGAACCCGGCAGAACAACGCAGCGAGCTGAGACGCCCGCAGCACGCCTCGACGCGCAGCCCCGCCGGGGCCGCGCAGCAAGGGCAGGAGTGCAACGGACGCCCGGTGCCCCTGCCGCGTGGCAGGCGGCGGCCGGTGCCGCGCCCCACCCCACCCACCCCGCAAAAGGGCTGTGCTGCGCCCTGGCACGCCCGTGGGGGCGCTACAGAGCCGCAGCGCGGCCACAGGGGCCGTGCTGCGGCGCACTACGCTGACGGCGGATTCCTCTTTCGGAGGTTCGGAGACGATCCTCGCCGTCGGCGGCCGCCACTACCTGACTGACTGGCAGGTGGAGGTCAACCACGCGATCAAGGAGACCGGGCTGAACGTTCAACACCGACGCCGTCCTCCACGTGCCGGGCAGGATCGCCGAGGCCGGCCTCTACAAGATAGACAACGGCACGATGTCCCGGGCCAAGCTCGCCCGTGAGGTCTGGGACTACGAGCGGTACGCCGGGCACCGCGTCTGGGAGGGAGCCCGCGGCACCATCGGCGGCACGTTCCCGTTCTGGTCGCGCTACCGGTACACCCGCAGCGAGCGCTTCCCGCCGCTGCACGTCGTCCTGGCGGGCAAGGAGGAGCACCTGCTGCAGCGGCGCCTGGAGGCGCTCGCCGAGGCGGTCGACGGCATCGCGGTCTCGGTGTTCGCCACCACGCTGCCCGCCCTGCAGCGCCGTGAGAAGTGGGTGCGGCTCGGCACCGATAACCCCGACCGCCGGCGGGAGCGGTACCCGGAGCCGGTGGGCCGGTGACCGGGCCGGGCCCTGGTCGGCACGCGTCGGGCCCGGTCCTCCGACGGG
Organism: Streptomyces sp. 63XJN7_1_ISO-PGPR-S23-121; assembly: GCF_056173025.1. Classification (NCBI taxonomy): domain Bacteria; kingdom Bacillati; phylum Actinomycetota; class Actinomycetes; order Kitasatosporales; family Streptomycetaceae; genus Streptomyces; species Streptomyces sp. 63XJN7_1_ISO-PGPR-S23-121. Next base: position 3,871,603 of record NZ_CM149653.1, read on the forward strand.
AGGACCGGGCCCGACGATCGTCGAGTGCCCGACAGGCATGTGGGACGGAGTCGGTGAAGAGTGTGCCGACACGTTTGACGCAGACCAACGGCTTGGCCCTCCAGCCCTCCACGGGCCCTCGGCCCGGCGGCGCGGGGTCCTGGCCCGGTATCCCGGCCGGCGCCGTGCCCTCGCCCCCGGGAGGGGCCGGGGCGTCACCGCGTCCCTCGTCGCAGGCCGGGGCCGTCAGCGGCGGTGTAACGGGTGGCGGCCCCGATACCGAGGCCGAACAGCTCGCAGATCATCCGGGCGTCGCCGCCGGCGGCCTGGACCTCGTCCAGGATGCGGTCGGCGCGCAGCAGGCGGCTGGAGAAGGGCTGCTGGCGGTGGAGGCAGTGGGGCACGCCGGTGTAGCTGTCCAGCTCGGACCCGGCGGTGAAGAGCCATGCGGGGTCGCCGCTGAATCCAGGTGCCCAAACGGTTCCGCATGCCGGGCATTTCGGCCACTGGGGCTGCGTGGGGCGCGGGCGGCGGAAGGGGAGGATGATGCCGGGCTCGCTGTCCTCAGGTGTCGTAACAGAGTCCTCCGTTGGTATCAGCCGGGTGAACGGGCGGCCCGGCCCGGGTGTGCCGATCGGCTCCGCGCTCAGGGTTGTGGTCGCCCGGGTGCGGGGCCGGTGGCCCGGGGTGGGACTGACGGGGGTCAGTCGGTCCAGGTGGCCTGAGTGGGGCCGTAGCCGTCGCCGGGCTGGCCGGTGGCCTGCGGGCCACCGGCCAGGGCCGAGGACGAGGTAGCCGCTCACCGGGTAGTAGCCGGTGCAGTCCTCGCGGCACGGCTCCTCAACGTGGCCCAGGAAATTACCACCGCAGACACAGGCTTCGAACCAGGCGGTGACGGCGCCGAACCGACCTCCTCCGCGATCCAGATCCGCTTACGTTGCCATCAACTACTGCCTTCGTACACCACTGACGGGCCCGCAGAGACGCCACCACCGGGGCTTCAGCTTCTCTCTCAGACATGACCCGGAGAGTGATCAAGCTGTCGCACGACGCATGACTTCGGAAGAGATGTTAATGGAGAAGGAATCGACATCGACCGGCGGTTCACCCTGCATTCTTTCCAAGATGAACGAATTAATCGATGAAGTCTGCCCTTCAGACAGGGTCGGCGAAATCCGCCGCAACCATTCCCCAATCATCCGAACTCGGAAATCCATCATGACTGAACGCCGTGCAGCATCGTCATTACCCATCGCCAAAAAGACAACCTTCAGCGCAGCTGCGAGACGACTCAAGGGAATGTTGTGCGCAGAAAGAATGAGCCCAAGCTCATCAGTCGAATCAAGACTCGATGCATCCGTTACGCGAAAAGACGGAAGCGGGTAACCCCGGCAAGCAGTAAGAGCCACCTCTTGCATTCCCGGATCGAGCACGACATCAACCATGGATGCATTTCCTGGATCATCAACTGAGACGAGCATTCGCCGATTCCCTAGAACGCCGGGGCCGTACCTATAACTGGAGAATCCCAGTACGTCGCCGACACAGACCACGCCGTCATCCAAACGCAGAGAGCCATCGAAGATCACGACTCCCTCAAGTGGACTCGCCACACTCCACAGCCTCACACGCACCAGCCCAACTTGGGCGCGCGCAGCGAGGTGAAGGTGTGTTTCACTGGCGATTAGCATCGAACCCTGCAAGGCCACCACGTCGTCAGGAATCTCAGCAGAACCAATACGAAGCACAGGGTGATTCAAGAAAATATCTGCTCTACCCACCAACACTTGAGCGCTCCCTACCTACTACTCTGACAACGGTGCGCGCCGGGCATTCCAGTTCAGGAAGCCCGGCGCGGTACTCTGAAGCTACTGCGTATGTCTCGGCAAGAGTTCGACTAGCTTCTCTCTCGCGCTCGGATATCCCGGTAGGCCCGCGAACGATGGGTCATGGTAGCCATGCTCTCTCAACATCCTCTGAGCCTTCTGTACGGCGACTGATTGCAAGTCGCTGCAGTTCCCACAATGCGGGAACAGGTTTCGGGGGAGACTGGCCGGCCCAATTCCTGTGGACGGCTGATGATCTCCGATCATAGTCGGGGTCGTCCCGCCACATGTGTGGCAGGCCCTGCCTTGCATCGCGGCGCTCTGAGCAGGCGTTACAACCGGGCCAGTAGCAGGGACTGGGTTATCAGCGAATGGACCAACCTGAAGAGTGTCCAACTCCGCCTGGGTCAACAGGACATTACAGTTGTGAACCAGGACCGGTGTGGCCCCCGCCAAGACATAGTACGCATGGATGTCATCGACGGTCAGGTCATGCGTACGTTGACGCTTGGTGTAGTGGCTAATTGCGGTGACCTGGACGCGGGTGCCTGCGCTAGTGCGCAGCCACTGGCCGGGGTGGATGGCCCCTGCATAGACCCATTCGTGGCGATCGACGATCCAGAACGGGTGCGTGTCGGTTGCGACGATGCTGGAGGTTCCGTCACCCGTTTCTACGGTCAGCTCAGTGAAGTTCTTGTCGTCCTCAGTGGTTATGGTGTCGACGACCTTCTTCTGAGTTGTTTCCCCAGTTTCAGGATCAGTGGTGACGACGGTGTCACCGATTTCGACGTCCTCGATGGCCTTGTGTGTTCCATCAGCAAGCAGAACACCGGTCCCCGGAAGGAAGCTGTGACAGAGGGAACCCAGCTTGCTTGCGATGGAGAATCCGACCGAGTTTCCGGCAGCGCCCCATATAGCGCCTTCAAGCTGGCCCTTCAGTTGACCGGACATGCTGTGATCCGCGTCTGGTGTCAAGGCGTTCCCGACGGCCTTGCCGGCAGCGCCTGCGACCGCACCACATCCCGTGGCCGCAGCGAATCCCGCACCTCCGGTTGCTACCCCTGCACCTACGGCGGTGGAGTAACACAGGCCCCCCACCGCAACTTCGGTGACGATCTGACCAATCACTGCCTTATTGTCTGAAATCCAATCAGTTGTTGCATTCCAGCCCCCCTTAAGGCCGCAGACAGAGTGCCAACTGCACTCATTTCCGTTTACGGATTTAACCGTCCCTGCACTGTCCCCAGCAACAGTTCCGCAGTTGCTGTTGCAGGGGTGCTGGGTAGCGGGTGGTTCGGAGACGGCTTCATTAGGCCTTCCGTTGCCCTTCGAGCCATCGGGGCGATTCGGACAGCCCTCCGACGCTCCGCCAGCTCCGCCGCAGGCAAGACCCATGCCAGTGGGATCGGAGAATAGGAAGGGATTCTGTGCTCCATAGGAGTAACCATTAAGTGTCTGAGGGTTGACCGTTTCCAGGAGCGGGTCGACGCTGATGAACTGACCCAGCTTGGAATCGTATTCGCGCGCGCCGATATGAGTGAGCCCGGTAGTCGTGTCACGGGTCTTGCCGAGGAATCCCTTGTCGTCGGGCCAGGGGCCGTACAGCGGTTTGCCGCGGTCCTCACCGAAGGGCGTGGTGTAGCGCTTAGCGAAGGACAGGGCGCTGTCGCGGTTGATGGCCAGGCTGGAGGTGCCGTGGGGGTCGCTGATGAGGTAGGTGAACTTCTGGGTGCCGGTCTGGTTGGAGCTCATGGCGGCGGTGATGCCGTCGGCGGCGTAGTAGCGCTGGGCCCAGGTGGTGCCGTCGGCGCGGAGGTGGAGTTCGGTGGCGCCGGCGTAGAGGACGCGTTCGCCGTTTTCGGTGGTGCGGATGAGGAGGGTGCCGTCTGCGCCGTAGAGGTAGTCGGTGCTCTGGTCGTTCTCGGTGAGGCTGGTGAGCTTGCCTTCTTCCGACCAGTTCAGAGCCTGCGTGGCGTTGCTGGTACCAGGGCGCTTGGTGGTGTTGCCGGCAGTGTCGTAGGTGTAGGTCCTTTCGGGGTTCGTGCAGTCGGTCTTGGCGGTGGTACCGGTCAGAGTGTGGGGCTGGGCGGTGTTGGTATAGCAGTAGGTGGTTTTGGTGGTGGCGCTGCTGGTGTGCTGGGTTTCGGTGGTGCGCTGGCCTGCGGTGTTGTAGGTGTAGCTGCTCCAGTAGGGGGCGGGGCCTGCGAGTGCGGTGGCGCTGGGGGTGTCGGTGCACTTCTGGGCGGTAGTGGGGGTCCAGGCTTCGGTCAGGCGCTGGTGGGCGTCGTAGGTGAAGCACTGGGTGTCGGCACTGCTGGTGCCGCCGAGGGTGGTGGCATCGGCGATGGAGGTGACGTTGCCGGCCTGGTCGTAGGTGTAGTCGAGGTGCTGCAGCTGGTAGGGGTGGGTGTTGTCCTGGACGTAGCTTTGGGTGAGGCGGCCGGTGCCCTTCTCGAAGTCGTTGGCGACGAAGACGCTTCCCGTGCCGGTGCCCAGGGTCAGTGTCTGGGGTTCGGTGAGGGCCGAGTAGTCGATGTCGGTGAGGTAGGAGCCGATGGAGGTGAGGTTGCCGAGCTTGTCGTGTTTGTAGGCGGTGATTTCGGAGGGCAGGCCGCCGAGTGCCGGCTCGCTGCTCTGTTGCACTGCGCCGGGAGTGTTGTAGTGCGTCTCGAACGCGAGGGTGGCGGGCTGGCCTGCCTTGACGAACGGGTCGCTGGCGGGTAGCTGCAGCTCCGTTTTGATGGCGCGGCCCATGGTGTCGTGCTCGGTGACGGCCTGGGTGTATGCGGCGCCGGTCTTGCCTCCGATGTAGCGGGTGGAGGAGGTCGGCTGGCCCTTGAGGAGCGTGTCGTAGGTGTAGCCGGTGAGCTGGTTGGCGTCGGTCTTCGAGCCTGCCCAGGTGGCGGTGGGGCGGCCGAGTTCGTCGTAGTCGCTCAGGATCGTTTTGCCGCGGGAGTCCGTGGCCTTGATGGCCTGGTCGAGGGTGTTGTACTCGGTGGTCGCCTTGCCCTTGTCGGGGTCGTTCGTGCTGGTCTGGCGGCCGAACAGGTCGTAGTCGTAGGACCAGGTGGCTCCGTCCGGGCCGGCGATGGTCTTCTGCCGGCCGTCGAGGGTGTAGGTGAACTTTGTGGAGGTGTAGGGGGTGGTGGGGCTGGTGCCGTAGTCGGCGTCGGCGGGGGTGGTGCCGGCGTAGTTGCGGGTTTCGATGGTGTTGCCGCGGATGTCGGTGATGGTGCGCTGTGCGGAGCCGCCCTGGAGAGCGGTGGTGGCGGTGGAGTCACCGGTGTAGCTGGTGGTGGTGGCCCACTTCTTGACACCCATGACCAGCAGGGTCTTGGTGGTTGCCCGGCCGGCGCCGTCGTAGACGGTTTCCGTCTGGGTGGGGGCCCCGCCGTATTCGGACCGGGTGTAGGTGCCGTTGGGGGTGCTGGCACTGTCGAAGATGTCCGCGAACGTTTCGTCTGCCAGGCCGCGGGTGTCGTAGTGCGTGTCGGTCAGCAGCCGCCCGCCTTCGGGGGTCGGCGTCTGGCTCTGCAGGGGCCGCAGGAGGGAGTCGTACAGCGCGTAGCTCGTGTTGTAGGTGGTGCCGTCGTTGGTGAGGGATGAGGTCGACACCCATGACGGCTTGGTGGTGTCGAGGTGGTAGGCGAACTTCGCGTTGGGGGATTCGTTGGCCGGGTCCTGGTTGGGAAGCCATACCTGGGTGAGGCGGCCGAGCGCGTCGTAGGTCTGCTCGGTCTTCTTGGAGTTGATGTCGTAGCTGCGGTATTCGAGTCCCCGGCGGGCATCGAGGAAGCTGACCGAGCGGAAGCCCTTGGGGTCGGTGGTGAGCGTCCTGGTCAGGGGACCCGCGGTTGCGGGGGTGTAGGCGGTGGAGGTGGTGTGGCCTGCCGTGTCGGTGACGGCCAGGGGACGCCCGAGGGTGTCGTATGTGGTGGTGGCGGTGGTCTGCCAGCCGGAGGGCAGGCGTTGCCCGTCGCTCGCTGCGGTGGTGGTGTAGCCGGTGGCGCGGCCGGTCCAGGTGGCCTGGCCCTTGGTGGGCTTCTGGTTGGCGAGCCAGGTGGTGGCGCCGGAGGTGTCGTAGACGACCGCCGTGTCGGCCAGGACGTCACCGGGCGTGGTGCTGTTGGCGGGCAGGCTGAGGCTGCTGTCAGTGACCGAGCACTGCTTGGCGACGGTGCGGGTGCGGGAGACGAGGCTGCTGATGCCGGCGTCGGGGTTGCGTGCGTACCAGGTGCGGGTGCAGGTTTCGTCGCCGCTCACGCCGTTGAGGCCGTAGTCGTCAGCCGAGGTGACCATGCCGAGGTCGTCGTACCGCTTGGTGGTCACGTGGCTGCGCCAGCTCTTGGAGCCGGTGAGGTAGGTGCCGGTGTTGGTCGTTGTGTTGCGCACCCACAGGGCGGTGTGGTCGGCGGCGTCCGGGACCGTTTGGGTTGCGGTGTTCTTGTATGTGTAGCTGTTGAAGACACTGCTGATGGGCTGGGAGCCGTTATAGGTGACCTGCTGGCGCAGCATGCCCTTCCAGCGGTCCACGTCCGAGGTGCCGGTGAAGTCGACGTCCGTGTCGAGCAGGGGCTCGACGGTGACGGATTTGGTGGTGCCGTCCTTGTTCTTGTCGCCGTGCATGCCCTGCAGGTAGAGGGAGACGGTCTTGGACCGGGTGGTGTTGAGGGCGCCTGTGTAGGCGGTGACCTGGCGGTAGCCGCGCCAGTCGGACCAGGTCCGCTCGTCCTTCGGGGTGAAGGGGTCGTCGTTGTAGTGCCAGGCCGCGCCGCTGTAGGAGTAGGCGTACTCGACGGCCGGGTTGGCGGCCGCAGCGTCGTGGGCGCCGACGGCGGTGACGCGGTACTTGTGGAACCAGTCGATTCCGGCGTTCTCAGCGCCGTTGATGTGCCAGTACTGCGGGTAGCAGGAGCGGGTGTTGGAGTCCGGCGCGGCGTTGAGGACTTCGCTGCGCACGCATTCCGGTGACGACAGGGTCACCTGGGTGATCGCGCCGGTCTCCGAGGTGACGGTGGAGATGCGGGGGCGGGTCAGGGGCAGGATGTCGTCGGTGGCGTCGACCCGGTTAGGCCGCATCTGGTAGGTGAACGTGACCGGCGCGAGGGTGATGCTGGTGTCGGCCGCCTTGGCGGTCCGCTTGATCGACTTCAGGGTGAGGACCTGGTCGGAGCTGTCACCGATGTCCCCGCCGTCCAGGTACTCCTCAGCCAGTGCCCAGGAGTCGACCGGGTCGTAGGCGCCGCTGGTGGCGTTGTAGGAGACGGTGTTGATGCCGGTGACCCGCTTGCGGGTGAAGAATGCAGGGCCAGCGGCGTTGCACTCGTCGTCGTCCTTGGAGCAGATCGCGTCGAACGGCACGTCCGGCCAGTTCTCCGCGGTGTCCTTCGTCAGGCTGGAGCAGTCGGAGGCGGTGCAGCGCTCCGCGTAGGTGAAGGAGACCTTCGCATCGGCCTTGTCGGTGAACAGGGCGTCCTTGCGCAGCCCGTACTCGATGCGGTCGAGGTAGCCACCGCGGTCGTAGGCGGTACTGGCCGTGGTCGCCTTGTTCTTCTTGTAGTAATTCGATTCCTTGACGTACCAATAGGTGGAAGCGTTACCCCGGGTGTCTTCGACGTAGTCGAGGTTCCAGCGCCATGCCTGGGTCAGGGCCCGGTCGGCGAAGGCGCCGCCGCTGCTATAGCCGGGTTCGCCGGAGTCGTCACCGAAGACGGGCACGGTCCAGGTGGAGTTCGTGCGCTGGTCGGCGGCGCCGTCCAGCTTGTTGAGGCCGAAGACGTAGCGGGTGCCGTCGCCGGTGGTGACGGTCCAGTATTCGCCGTTGTCGTCGCCGTTGTCCGCTCCGGTGGACCGGGTCACGGTGGAGGCGTCGTCGTCCGCCAGCCTCCAGGTGCCGGTGGTGTTGTCCTTGACCAGGCGGGTGGACTTGCCGTTCAGGACCAGCGTCGCGTTGTCGTACTTCCAGCACTGGTCGAAGACGTCGTCGTGGCCGTCGTCGTCGCAGGAGCCGTAGGAACGCTCGATGTAGGACTCGGTGAGGCTAAAACCTTCGCCGACCGTGGTGGTCTGGTTGTTGGTCGTCGCGGTGCGGCCGTCGACGCTGCCCGAGTCGTAGGACAGGGACAGCGGCGGGACCGGGCCGGCCGCCGCGGGCGGCATCGTGAAGTCGTACGACCAGGTGAAGGCGCCCGAGCTGCCGCCTGCCTCCCAGGACGACGACGCCGCAAGCGGCGTCGCCGAGTAGTCACCGGCTCCCTTGGCGGACTGTCCCGAGCCCGCCGACGCTGCGGTGACCGCCAGCACCGTCACACCGGGAGCGGCGCTGCCCGCCTCACCGAGCTGCGTGGACGCACCGCCCTGCGCCTGGGTCAGGCTGACTTTCGCCGATACTGTCTGGTCGTCCAGGTCGTTGTCCGTCACCAGTGGCGTCTGTTTGCGGCACTCGGACTTGCCGGGTGTGGTCAGCGCACAGGCCGGCAACTGCACCAGGCGCAGCCGCTGCGACCAGCCGCCGCCGAGCGCTGAGGCGAAACTGCTGTAGTCGACGCGGACGGTGGCCGCGCCGGGCGTGTCCGCCGCTGCCGTCAGCAGGACACCCGTCACGCCTGCCTTCTGCGCTGCGTTCTGGTCGAGGACGGTGACCTGCGCTTCGCCGGCCGCCGCCGTGGCGGCCGATGCCGCGGAACGCGACTTGGAGGGAACTGCCGGGCTCAGCGTCACGGGGACGCCGCTTGGTGCCACCTGGCGGTTCGTGCCGGGTGTGAGCGGGACGGTGGCGGTGCCGTGCTTGGGCCAGGCGGTTTTGCGTTCCGCTGTCGCGTGCTGCACCTGTGCCGCGTTGGCCTTACGCTCCCTGGCGACCTTGGCCCGCGCCTCCTTCGCACCGGGCCCGTCGAACGCCTTGACCTTGGTCACGTGGGATTTGGGCACGTCGGGACGGCCCAGGCCACCGCTGGACTGGGCGGCCTGGGCCACCTGTGCCAGGCCGGTAGGCACGATCAGGGCCAAGGCCAGTGACTGCGCCAGCAGCCTCCCGGTGCGCCGCCTGCTTTCGTTCCCACCACCGGCAGGTCTTGAAGTGCCTATGCCAAAGACCATCGCTGTTCGCCCCACCCAGAATCGTCAGAAGAAGAAGTCCGATACGCCGTTCGCAGACCCTCGACACGTCTGCCGCATCTACCGGGTGAGGACGCCGAGCTCCTGGGCGTCCTCACCCGGCGACCGTCAGTCGCCCACGCTCTCGCCGATCTGCTCCGGGCCGGCCATCGCACCGGCCCACACCCGCGCCTCGGCCACCCGGGCGGGCAGGAAGTGCTCCCAGGCGGTCTTGCTGAAGCCCTTGCCGACGGCGAACTCACCCGCGCCGATCTTCGCGGTGAAGGCCTGCGGGTCTCCATCGGCGACGGTGCTCAGGTAGAGGCTGATTGTGCCCTGCTGGGCGTCGAAGACACCGGTCAGCCGAACCATCCCGTCCATCACGGCTTCCTCCGTCGACGTCACCGCGCTGAACGTGCCGTCCGCGTTGAGGCGGCCGAAGCGCCAGCGGCCCGTCGGGACGATTCGCTCTTCCATGGCCTCCTCGTCCCAGAAGGTTCTGTTCTCGCCCCGCACATACCAGAGGCCCCAGGCCGACCCGTCCGCCGTGCGCTGGCCCAGGACCTGCCCGGCGTAGCCGACAGGGTTGCGAGCGATCTCGTCCTCGTCCAGGGCGGTCAGCGCGGTGACGGTGAATGATCCGGTGTCGTCCACCAGCGGTCCGGCGGCCGTGGCGGCGTCGTCCACACCGTCCAGCACGATTGCCTCACCGTCGAGCGACGCGCCGCCGGCCAGGGACAGCGACCTGCCGTAGCCAGAGGTGGTGTCCGCGATGGTGGTACCGCTGCCGCGGTCGGCCGACCAGTCCGCGACCAGCTCCACCGCCGCGTGATCCGGCGCATTCATCGGCGCTGCCGCGTCGGTGATCTCTTCCGGGGTCAGGGCCCGCTGCCACACCGTGGTCTCGTCGATGGAGCCGGCGAAGTAGTCGGTGGGGGCATCGGCCCACATGGCGCGGCCGATCTGCAGTGCGCCGGTGGTCTCCCACGGGGTTCCGGCATCGGTCGTGGCCTGGAGCTTGCCGTTGAGGTAGAGACGCATTTCGTTCTTCTCGGCGTCGTGGACGCCGACGATGTGGGTCCATACTCCGCGGGGTGTGGCCTGGGGTGCGGTGGCCTTGTGGAGGGTTGAGTCGGCGGCCAGTGCGCTCAGGCTCCAGGTGTTGGCTCCGCCGCCCGCGTAGGAGAGGCCGAAGGGGGTGTATTTCTTCGGGAACGGGCTGGGGTTGTCCGGGATCTGGCCGAGTGCGGTCATGGTGTGGTTGACGCCGGGGTCGACTCGGGCCCAGGTGGAGATCGTGTAGGAGGCCCGGGTCTCCACCACCGGGGTGGTGGTGGCTGCGTACCCGGTGCTGCCGTTCAGGGCCAGGCCCTTGTCCGTGACCGGCGTCTGCAGGGCAGTGCCGTTCTCGTCTCGGGTGATCAGGCCGCGTCGGCCGCGGTCGTCGCGTCCTGCTCCCCCGGCCAGGGTCGCGTTGTCACTGCCGTCCGCCGTTGCGGTGTCCTGCGCTGCTCCGGAAGCCTCGCCGAAGTTCCATTGGCCGATGGGTCCGTCTCCGGCTGCGACGAGGAAGTCGACGCCCGACTGTGCGCCCCAGCGTCCGACGTTGTCCTTGGCCCGCACGAACACGCGCATCAGGCCGGCCCGCTTGGGCGTGATGTTCACCGAGGCCGTGGCGCCCTTCAGCTCAGCGGACCACGCTGTCTCGTCGGATCGCTTGTACTGGTAAGCGACGTTGTTGGCGTCGCCTGTCGCCGGCTTGAAGGTGAGTGTTCCCGCTACCCCGGGGCCGCCGCCGGCTGGGCATGTGGTTGTGCACGCGGTGTAGGGAGCGCTGAGGGTGATCTGAGGGGTTTTGGGTGCGGTGGAGTCGATACGGAAGTAGCAGTAGGCGGACATGGCGCTGGTCAGGCGACTGGCTCCGCCGTTGTAGTGGGACGTGGTCGCCGTGCTGAGCCGGTACAAGGTGTTGTCGGCGAGTTTCGACCACTTCAGCGACACCGCGCGGTTGTCACCCACATAGCCGGTCGATGGGCTCATCTCCCCGTTGCCCGGCGCCACGTCGACCCAGGTGGAGCCGCTCTTGGCGTCGACGTCGAACCAGACCCGCAGCTGTGCGTCCTGCTCGCCACCTGCCTTCGTCTGGGCCGTGGCCTTCAGCGTCGGCTCCGGGTAGGACATGACCGCCGGATCGCTCTCACTGCGCTCGCACACCGGAGTGGTGCTGGTGCCGCCGCCCTGCAGGCCGACGCTCGTGGGCCTGTCGGGCAGGCCGACGAAATCCACCGCGAGGACGGCGTCGTTCTTGAACCGCTTCCACGCGGAGGCGTCCGACTCGTCGTTCGCGCGGACCTCGAGGGTCAGCCGGGAGAACTTGCCGGCCGCGAAGTCCCGCACCGTGGGGGTGAGGTTCTCGTTGGGCTCTTCGGGGTTGTCGTTGAACTCGATCGGCGCGTCCGGCGAGTCCGGGTCGCACAGGGAGCCGCGGCCGGCCGACACCCACCGGTCGACCATCCAGTCCAGTTCCTTCGGGCGCGAGGACCAGGTGGTCGAGGAGGAGATGTTGTTGGTGCGGACCAGGTCCACCAGGCGCGGGTCGCACTGGAAGGCCCAGGGCTCGGTGACGCGGAAGGTGGCGTCCAGGATCTGCTTGCCGCTCAGGCTGGACGGGGAGAACTCGAAGTACAGCTTCTGCACGTAGCCGGGGCCGCAGTAGTAGCCGGCCCAGGTGCCGCACTTGCCGGCGCCCTTGCCCTGGTCGTCGTCGCCGTTGCCCCAGCCGTAGGACTCGTAGCCGTCGCTGCGCAGCAGCGTGCGCTCCGACTCGCCCCAGGTCACTGTCGGGTCGATGAACACGGGGAACGCGGATTTGGCGGTGGAGGTGAGCATGTCGGCGTCGGGGATGACGGACAGCGTTCCCTTGCCGACCTCGACGGCCATGCGGGCCACCGTGTCGCCCTGGCCCGGTTCCAGGCCCGATCCGGACGGTGCCGTCTCGGCCGGGTCCGCCGGCTCGCCCGTGGCGCCGGGTGCGGGGTCGTCGGTAGCGGCGGTCATCAGCTGGGTCTGGGTGCCGCTGGTGGTGTTCTGGCCGGCGGAGTCCCACATCCGGGCCGGCGGGGCCTTGAACACCGTGGTGCCGTTGCCGTCGACCGCCGCGAGATTGCCGGCCGCGCCCTCACGGACGGCGAGGTTCTCGGTCTCGAGGCCGAAGGTGAGCTTCTGCAGTTCCTCGCTCGCGGCCGCCTCAGGGGTCTTGACGACCAGGACGTGGTGGAAGCTCTGCGGTGTCGCCGTGACCTGCAGGTCGACGCCCGGCAGGACCTCCGGGTACAGGGCGCTCGGCCCGTCCAGGCGCGGGGCGGGCAGGGTGCCCGGCCAGTCCAGCGCGAGTGAGCGGCCGTCGTCCTCGATCCGCGCGAGCGGGCCGTCGCCGCCGCCGGAGAACGCCATCTGCACGGCGGCCCCCTTGGGGCCCACCGTGCCGTCCGCGTGCTGCACCAGCGTCGCGTCCGGCTTCTGCCAGCCACCACCCGACACCGGAACCCGCACCGGGACCGACGACTCCTCCAGCGTGAACGTGTAGCCGTCGGGGTTGGCGAACACCGTGGTCCGCTCCGTCCGCTCCCCCGTCACCTCCACCCGCTGACCGGACTCCTGCGCCTGCTCGAGGGCCTGCTGCCCCTCCGACAACGGCGCCGGAGCCGGCGGCTCCTCGTCAGCCGCGTAGGCCACCGGCCCCGGCACCAGAGCAGCAACCACTGCCGCACACACCACCGCCGTCATACCCGCAGTGGCACCGCGACCATCTCCGGCAGGTCCCCCCGCACGGCCCCTCAGACCGGGCAGCACTCCTCGCCCGCCCCACAACCGGGTCCACATCCCTGCCACACCCCACCCACAAGATTCACAAAGTAGCCAGAGGTAACTAACGCCTCAACAGAACGTCAGGTCAACGGGCAGGAAACGGACAACACTGCGCCAAGTTCCGGAACGCCACGTGAGGAATTCGACGTTTACCGAGAGTTGTACGGAAGTTGATCACGCTTCAGTCTCAGTTACGACGCAGCAAGATCAACACGGGAACGCCGCAAGACCCTTCTCCACGTCCAGTCCTGACCAGGCCGGCATCCGATCGGCCCCAGCGGGGACAGCTCGAGACCCGTCGGCTATGGGATCGCGCCGTCCTGCGCAGCCTGCCCCTCGCGTATGGTCTTCGCCGCTGACCAGTGGTGCTGATCGCAGGCTTCACCGGCCGTACACGACGAGCCCGCACGGGGCCTTCGGCACGGGCAGTCCGCCTCGAAGTCGGTGCTCATGCCGGGACGCGACCGGCCGATGTGGTGGACGGTCACAAGACTGGTCGTGCGCTTACTCCTAGAGGTGGGGGAAGGCAGGCACCGCAGGCCTGCTCAGTGGCGGGCGCGTCCAGGCACCGGGGTCCCGGAGTGAAGATGCCGGGTCGCCCGAGGGAGCCGGGCGGCCGTGGGCTCAACCGCACATGGGGGCGCGGAGCAGCCCCTTCAGCCGATGCCGACACTCCCCCGCACAGCACCAAGCCGCGCAAGTGAGCGCTCACTGCGAGGAAGGGGCGGCCCTGTCCACGTCAGCGCGGTGCGCAGGTCGAGCACCTCCCGGGCCGGCTGGGCGCGGCGGCCGAGCGCGGCGGACCTGGTGTTGCTCGGAATGGGGGGGAGACGAGGAGCGCGGCGCGACAGCCGGGCGGGGGCCTGACGTCGGGCTCTCTCTGAGCATCGAGCGTTGTTAGCCTCAAGCCTTGGTGGTGTGACGTAGGGCCTGAGGGTGGATCTGTGGGTCAGGCATTGATCAGTGCGGTGGGGAAGCCATTCCTGATGTCCGTCGAGGACGTTTTCAGCCTGCAGCAGGGCCGGATTGTCATGCTGACGGGCCGAATCGAACGTGGGCGGGTGCGCACGGGGGACGAGGTGGAGATCGTTGGCCTGGAAGGCGGCACCGCTAGCGTGGCGGGCATCGACGCCAGTCGCATCCGTATCGACGAGGCGCGCGCGGATATGCATGTGGGGATACTGCTGCAGGGCATCCCAGCGGATGCGGTGGAGAGGGGCCAGGTACTCGCGGCGCCGGGGTCCATCAGCGCCCACGCCTGCTTCACTGCCGACATCGCCCTCCTGCCGGAGGAACAGGGCGGTACGGACGTGACGTCCGGTGATCGTCTTCGTTTCCACACCCGCAGCGCCGCGGTGTGGGGAACCGTCGCACTGCACGGAGTCGATGTGGTGCGGCCCCTCCACCGTGCTGAAGTGACCGTCACCCTCGAACAGTCCGTCGCCGTGGAGGAAGCGCAGGCTTTCGCGTTCCGTCACCACGGTCGTGCCGCCGGCTCCGGCACCGTGCTCGGGCCTTCCCCCGTGATGGTGGACACGCTTCGTTGATCACGCGGCGAGCGTGAGCTTAGCGGTGTGGTGTCGTCGTTCGTATTCGTTGGGGCTGAGGTGGCCGCAGGCGGAGTGCCGGCGGCGGGTGTTGTAGCGGGTCAGCCAGGCGAAGACCGTCCTTCTGCAGGTGGCGGCGTCGCCGTAGTCGTGGGCTCCCTGGAGGGTCTCGCGTTTGAGTGACGCGTGGAAGCTCTCGCAGGCGGCGTTGTCCGCGCTGGAGCCGACCGCGCCCATCGACCGGGTGACCTGGAGCTGGTCGCAGAGGCGGGCGAAGGCTCTGGAGCCGTATTGGGCTCCGTGGTCGGAGTGGAAGGTGGAGCCTTCCAGGCCGCCGCGGGTGCGGGCGGTCATCAGCAGCGCGTCGGCGACCAGGTCGGTGCGCATGTGGTCGGCGATGGACCAGCCGACGACCTTGCGGCTGAAGCAGTCCAGGACTGTGGCGAGGTAGAGGAACCCGCCATCCGCGAGGGGCAGATAGGTGATGTCGCCCATGTATTTGCGGCCCGGCTCGGCGGCGGTGAAGTCCCGCTGGAAGAGGTCCGGGACCTGGGAGGCCGCCGGATCCGGGACGGTGGTGCGGACGCGTCTGCGCAGGCGGACGCCGGTGATGGCAAAGGTCCGCATGACGCGGGCGATGCGTTTCTCGTTGACGTGCAGGCCCTGGTCGCGGAGCTCGGCGGTCACCCGCGGAGAGCCGTAGGCGCCGCCGGAATGCACGTGGACCTCACGGATCCTCGCGGCCAGGCGCTCGTCGGCCCGCTGCCGGACCTGCCTGGCCTCCCGGCCGGAGAGCCACTTGTAGTAGCTGGACCGGTTGAGGTCCAGGACCTCGCAGAGCCGCTTCACCTCGAAGGCGTCCCGGTGGTCGTCGACGAACTGGAAGCGGCTCCTCACCAGTTCGTCTCCCCGGCGAAATACTTGGCCGCCTTGCGGAGTATGTCCCGCTCGGTCGCGAGCTTGCGCTCATTCGCCTCGAGCTCGGCCACCCTCGCCTCGAGCTGCCGGATCCGCTCGTCCGGGTCCGCGGACGGCGCCGCCTGCGTGGCTCGGGCGGCTGTCTGCCCGGCCCGGGCGGCGGCCGGGCCGGCACCCCGGCGTTCCCGGTCCCGCAGCACCCACTCGCGCAGGGTGGCCCGGTTGATGCCCAGGTCGGCGGCGATGCTCTTGTACGTCGCCCCGGGGGTGGACTCGTACAGGGCCACGGCATCGGCCTTGAACTGGTCCGAGTAGTCCTTCATCGCCATCGGCGGTCTTCTCGCTTCCTCCGGATCAAGCAGATCCAGTATCAGCGTGTCCACCACTCAGGGGGAGGCCCCCTCCGGCTCCCGCGCTGAGCTGAACTCGGCGCCACGGCGGACTGGTCCTGTCCCGCGTTGGCACCGTTGCCCGGCTAGCGCTCCTGGTGTCGTTGCTCAAGCCTTGGTAGGTACTTCCTGCCGTGAGCAGGACGGAACCCTTCAGTCACCCGAGAAGGCGATGAGCAACTCTCTGTCCTCACGGCAGCGCAGGCCCCAGGCCAGGAGCGTTGAGACGGCCCGGCTCTCGGTGCCTCGCAGCCGAGAACTCATCGATGCCTGCAACTCCCGCACCATCCGGTCCACTGCCGCACCTCGCAGCGCGGTGTCCCCGTAAGGGTCTATATCAGCCAGGGTGGGCAGCCGGTCTCGTCCCAGGGTTTCCACGGCCGTCCAGAGCTCGTCGTCGAGGACGATCCGCTCCAGCGTGCCTGCGGCGGGACGCGGTCCTGACTTCCGCCCGGTCCGGGAGGTTGAGGCTCCCCGCCGCAGCTCAATGACGAGTGTCATCACGCCCCCTCGCTCCTGCCTCGCTCCATTCGGTCCGGTCGACCGACTGCCATCTTGCATCATGTGAAGAAACCGCCTGGCCGCCGTGCACGCGTACCCTCGAGGAAGTAGGGCGCCGAGCTGGCGCAGTACGTGCCGCGCTGGCGGCGGGTCTGCGTGCGGCACGCACGGTGGCTGCTGGACGCGGACCCCGAGCAGCCGCTGGAGCACTGCTCAACACACCGACGCTGCAACTCGGCAGGGGGCAACCGCAGCATCACCACCACTGTCGACTGGGACGGAGATGGTGACGGCCTAGCGACCCGGCAGTTGCGGCGCCTTTGCACACGCCAGCGCGCCCCGCCGACCCGGCGATAGCCTGCGGGCCACACCAGAAAGGCGGGTCCAGTGGCCTTCAGCGCAGAAGGCTCAGCGCGCATCGCTGCCATGCAGGAAACCACCCGGCCCGTTTGGGAGGCAACCGGCGACAAGGACGCGCTCCAGCAGTTCCTCAAGGACAACGGCTGTCACGGAGTCGAAGCCGTGTTCGTGACTATGGGCCTGCTGAACTGCGATCTCGCCGAAGCTCAACGGGCCTTCTTCAACGCCCCCTGCCGCGACGTCGAACGCCGCTTCCACAACCACGCCATGAACCTCCTCGAAGCGGCCGCCGACACCGACACCTGACCGCGACCCCCGGCCCAGCCAAGGCCCTTGACTCAAGCCTTGAGACTCCGCCGACCTCACGTCATCGGCCGCAGCAGGCCCTGATAGACCACGCCTGTGACCTACAGATTCACTGCGAACATCGCCTACGGGTGGCACGAGCCGGGGCCAGACATCTATTCCCTGGCTGCCGGGGTTGCCGAGTCGGACGACGAAGAGAGCTTCGCCATCGAGTTCCAGTGCTCCTTCGAGGAACCCGATGCGCAGAGCATCCGCAACGGTAGCGATTCGTACTGCGTTGTCACCCCCGACCAATGCACCGCGTACGGATGCATACGAACGGCGGAGCTGGAAGGAGACATCTTGCGGGTCACGTTCGACCCCGATTCCCTGGAAGCGTTGTTCCTGGACGACCCGGTGGTCGAGGCAGTGCTCCATGCACCAGCCGCGGAGGTAGCCCGCATGAGGGAGGCCCTCACGCGCATCCTCGCCTACGGCCGATCGGACGCACGCCCCATCATGCTCGGGTTCTGAGCTACGGTCGTCGGTCGGGCCGACTCCGGGCCGTACGGACACTGCCCCGCCGGGACAAGCCCCGCAATAGCGGTTCTGCGGAGTCAACATTGGTCGTCGTTGACCGCTGCCGGCCGGCGCCGGACGGCCCAGGGACGGCCCGGGATCAGTACGGCGACGGGCACGGCTCAGATTTCGAACAGCGCATCCCTTTGTGTCTGAGGCGCCGGATCGAGTACCTGGCGCAGCTGGCCGATGCTTCGTTTCCAGGCTCTGCCGCCCTCGGACTCCTCCCAAAGCTCGGAGAGCTCGGATTCGTCTGCGAGGACCCGGTCCAGGGATGCGACGGCCAACGACCTCAGGTCCGCGGGCAGGGTCGGAATCGGCTCTTCAGGGCCGTACGGAATGTTGGCCGGCTCAGTACCGGAGCATTGGGCGGCCACCAGGGCAGCGGCCGCTACTGCTTCCTCGGCTTCGGGGGCCTCCAGGTAGTCCTTGCTGTCGGCAGCCCGCATGAGAACCATGCGGATGAGGGCTTCACGCTCCGGCGTGTCGGCGTCGTCCAGATCGTTTGCGAAGTCCGCGGCTGTGTCGTTGTCGAACGGCTGGATGTCCCATGTGCCCATGACTCCCCCACTCAGTTGGTCGACCGGGATCTTCGCACTGGCCACTGACACTGGTACATCAGCTTGGGAAGCTCAGGTGATCTAGGGGGAGGTGGGCGCCTGGGTACGGGCCAGCGTCCCTTGGCGCGCATCTGGGCGCAGCTGGGGCTGTGGCCGGAGCAGACGCGGGCGTGGATCGCCGCTGTCGGGGTGGACAGTGCTGCGCTCGTCCGCGACTGCATCGCGGCGGGAATCGCCCTGTCGGCCATGGACGCCGTCCTGGACGGGGTCCGCGTCAAGCAGCGCCTGCGAGGCGGCGAACCTGCCCTCTCCGCACTGGCCGCGACGCGGGCTGCGTGCGCAGCCTTTCCGCATGACCTTGCGGCGCTCTGCCACCCGCCATGGCGCAGCGGAGGGTGCCGTTGCCGCCCGGACCACCGTCAACGTTCCTTGACCGGCAGAACCCCTGGGGCCTGAGCCGCTACAGGGCAGTGGGAGGCTGCTTCGGTTCGAAGGCGCTTCGTGGCGCATCCGGCTGGGTGATGGACATCTGGCGCAGTACCTGTGCGAGGTCGCGGTGGATCCGGTCGGCTTCGCCGCGGACCTGGACGGGAATGTCGCCGCGTTCGGCGACCAGACGGTCGTAAACAGGGGTCTGCGAGAACACGGTGGGGCGGTTTCCCTCCTGCGGGCGGTGCGCCGGACGGGCGCAGCATACGGGCCCGCCCCCTGCCGGGGGCGGGGCGTTCAGATGCCGGGCAAGGAGACGGCCAGCGCGGTAGGGAGGGCGGCCAGCGGAACGGGCGGGCTGCGTGGTGCGCGGGAGAGCGGTCACCGTCGTTGGTGGCCGGCCACCGTCCCGTGTCGCGCTGCAGTCAGCGCCGGGAGACGGAGGAGCCGCGTCGTTTACAGTACGGGGCCACACTCGCGGCGAACCACTTGCTGATGTCCGGCTGCATCTCGGTGATGGTGCACATCCTGGCCTCCCAGTCGCGTCGGCCGGGCCGAGACTGGACTCGCAGCCCGTACAGCCGTCCTCGCCCTGGATGTGGCCGGCCACCCAGACGTTGACCGCCACATTGACGATCACCGAGCACAGGTCACCGCCCGTCTGCGCCAGAGAATCCAGAGACACCGGCAAGGAGCAGTGCCCGTTCGGGATTGTCGATCGGCAGCATCGGCGCCTGGCCCGTGTCCGGGGCGCTTTGCTCGGCGAAAGCGTGCGCGTCGTCGGCGAGACAGTCGACGAGGGCAGCGGCGTCGAAGTACCGCCAGGCGGAGCGCACCTGGACCTCAGCCGCTGCGCCGCCGTGTTCACGTTCTTCTCGATCGTGTCTTCGACCGGCGATGGCGCGAGCGTCACCCACCGGTGAGCCAGCTCTGCGAGCATGAGAGCCACAGCTTCCTTGAACGCCTTCGAGTTCCGCAGGCGCATCGGAGGCATGCCGACGCGGCGGCGGGACGCCTTCACCGGACGCTACAACCGCTGCACAGAAAGCACGACCAACCCCACCCCCAACACCACAACCAGCACATACCAACAGTCAACGAACCTAAACAGCATGCAAGGAGCCTGAACACTCCTGACCAGCACTACTCCACCTGCCAAAGCGACAGCTCAGGACACAGCCCAAGCCACCAGTCCTCCACAACCGAGCCCAGCCGGAAGCCCCGCACTACCAGCACCGAACTGATCAGCCCAGGCCAACCCAACCCCCACTGATCAGACAGACCACTCGTGGACATGGAGGCGCTGCGGGCCCTGGGGGTGGAGTGGGCGTAGCAGGGGGCTGAAGAGTGGGCTGACAGATCGCTGCGCACAAGGGCGAGGGAGTGGTGGTGGGCGAGACCGGGGCGTCGCGTCGGATGGTGGACGGCTCGTGGGTGGTGAGCCGGGCGTGGGTCATGGAGTACACCGGGGCATCGGCAGCCACAGTGAACCGCTGGGCGGGCCAGCGCGAGCGCTACCCCGAGCAGCGCCGGTTCCCCCAGGTGGCGTGCATCGTGAACTGCACCCACTACTACACCCAGGA
The DNA here is from genome assembly GCF_056173025.1 of Streptomyces sp. 63XJN7_1_ISO-PGPR-S23-121. Classification (NCBI taxonomy): domain Bacteria; kingdom Bacillati; phylum Actinomycetota; class Actinomycetes; order Kitasatosporales; family Streptomycetaceae; genus Streptomyces; species Streptomyces sp. 63XJN7_1_ISO-PGPR-S23-121. Next base: position 3,891,521 of record NZ_CM149653.1, read on the forward strand.
AGCCGTAGAAGCGTTCTGGACCGTCTGGAAGACGGAAGTCGGCACCGGCCGGCTCGGAGCAGCGGGGCGGCGCCCGGGAGACGGCCGGGGTAACCAGGGCAGCGGGCACGGCCGGGCCTGGCGCGACCGCGCTGTCGCCATAGTCCTCGCCGAACTCCGGGAAGCCGGCGGATACCCGCGCGGCACGGCCGCCCGCCTCGCCCACGAGCACGGCGGCGCCAAACGCAGCTGGCAACGCGCCATAGCCGAAGCACGCACCCAGTACGAACACAGCCAGGAGCACGGCGGAACGGTCGAGGGCGCGGCTGGACAGGCGGTGCCCTGACGGCCGCCGTGGGTCGGTAGGAGCCGGGGTGTTGGCGCCCCCCGCGCCCGCGGGGGTGCTTCGTAGAGCTGGTGACACGCCGCCAACTCCCCGGCGTCCTCCCCGCCGACGCGGGGGTGCTTCGCCTTCCTGCCTATCCTTGACCAGGCCCGTGCGGTCCTCCCCGCCGACGCGGGGATGCTTCGAAGCTCGCGGACCAGGCGAAGACGGCGGAAGTGTCCTCCCCGCTGGGTCGGAGCCATACGAATGCACACAAGCCCTGCCGTACCTGCACCCCTACAGGTCGAACTCCACGTGCTCGACGTCCACGGCCTCCAGGCCTGCGGCGCGGCGGCCACCGTCGCCGAAGTAGCCTCGCCGAGCGCTTCGGCCGCCAGGGCCCGCAGCTGCTGTTCACCGGCGCCTTGGTCCTGGGAGTCGAGGAGGCGGGCTGCGTGGGACAGGGGCAGGGCGAGGGTGAGGTGGCGGATGCGTGCGTCGTCGGTGATGCCGGGGGCGGCGGTAAGACCGAAGCGGGCCCGGGTATCGAGGGCCAGGCCGGTACTGGTGGCGGCATGCTTGCGGGCCTGGGCGCGGACCCGTGGCTGCCAACGGGCACACACCGCATCCTCGAGGCGTCGGGCGAGGTCGGCGCGAGGCCGGATGCTGGTGCCGACCTAGCCACCGCGGCTGGGGACTGACGCTCACCGCCGACGGTTCCTCAAGGCCATCGTGATGAACGGAGTGACCAACGTACCCATGGCGCCCATAACGGTCGCCATCACCGTGATAGGGGTCGCAGCGCCGGGCCGCAGCCAGGCGATGACGGCAACACCGCCGCACAGCACCATAAAAACCACCGCGCCGAGCACGGCAAGGACAGCCACCACCCACGTAGCGGTAGAAGGCGCCGCCGGCACAGCAGGCGGAACGGGGGCGGGAACGGGCGGCTGCGGAACGGTCGTAGACATAGATTCTCCCTCGGGACAGGACGACGGGCGAGCAGCTGGTGCTGCACCCCTTGGACTCTCAGGACTGCGGAAATGAAAAAGGCCCTGGCGGGAAACCAGGGCCTACTCATTGATGCGGGCATAAAAAAAGCCCCCGTCAGATGAAAAAGACGAGAGCTCGTTGTCTGCGGACAGACCTGTTGCGCAGTAGTGTTGTCTCTTACGGACACACTGATGGTGCAGTTTCCTGAACCCCTGCGGACACGCTGGGGACGGACACCACTATCGGGGTCCAGAGCCGCCCCGTCAAGTCATCCTGCGGTGCCGCCCGTTGGCGAGGGCTGACACAGGACGGTCAGTTGAGTACCAAGACCATCACCACGGGGGCGGAGGGCGTACCCGTCAGGTGACGGATCGTAGGCCATTCGACGTCGGCACCGGCCGGCTGGGCGCTGCCGGACGGCGTCCCGGGGACTGACAGGACAACCATGGAGGCGGGTACAGCCGCGCGCAGCGGGACCGGGCCGTCGCCATCGTCCTCGAGGAACTGCGTAAGGCCGGCGGGTACCGGCGGGGCAGACATCTCGGCCTCATGTCAGTGAACCACCATGGGATATACCGCGCCGTGACAGTGGGACCCGCTGCCCGTGTCAGCAGCGAAAAAGTCACTCGCCCCCACCAGGACCAGGGAAAAACGACGAAAGCAGCCACCAGCGACTGCTGACCACCCCACTGACGCGAAGCCGACAGATCGCATGTGAGGAACTGTTCGACCGCATCAATGATGCCGTCCAGCACTTTTGGGACCAGCCGCTCCCCATCGGATAGTGCCTGACCCGCCTTAGCCCGGCCGCGCCCCCACTGCGGCCGGGCTTCTCCGTGTCCTGGTCTGGTCACGATTCAACTAACGGTCCTTCACGTCTCCGCCACAAGCCCGCATCATTCCCTGTATACACCAGCCATATAGGGGGACCCGTGACCGCCAACGCGCCGCAGCCGCCCATGCCCGACGTTCCGCCCCAGCCGGAGTCTCAGCCCGAACGGCCGGCGCAGCCCGAGCAGTCTTCGGTCGCGGTGGCGTCGGCGGAGAAGCATCTCAGCAATCGGATCGTCATCGGCGCTGCAGCCGCCATCGTCGCCGCGGTCATCGGCACCGGCATCGTCGTCGTTCAGGCCGTCGACAACGACAACAGCAAGCCCGCCGCCACCGCCTCGAGCGCCCCGTCCACCGAGACCGCCACTCCTCTCGCGGAGGAAACGGTCCCGGAACCCGTGTACGCCGACCTCACGCCCGACAGCTTCACCATGACGCTGCGCACCACCCGGCAGCAGTGCTTCGGCTCCGCCGGCTGCAACGTCACCGTCGAACCGTCCCTGTCCTACCCGGGCGACAGCGCAAGCCTCGACCCTGCCGCCACGTACGACATCACTTACGAGATCACGGGCGACGAGTCCGGGCCGGTCATTGGCACGGCGGAGCTGTCAGACCGGACGACGTTGAACTACACGCCGTCGCTGATCAGGACTGCTTCCTCGGGTACGAAGGTGTCCGTGAAGATCACTGACATCAGAACCCAAGGGATCTGAGGCACCCTCGCAACCGTGCTGTGGGTAAAACAGTTAGCGCCTTTTCCCCGATCCGCCCGAGAACGCTTTCCTTCCTACGTCTGCGAGGTCCACAATGTACGACGCATTCGGGGACACCCGCTTGGTCCAGACCGCCGTGATCGGTAGCGCCAATTCTGACCACCCCGTGGTGCTGCCCACCGAAGCCAAGGACCTGGACCGATTCCGTATGCAGCACCGCTACGACACCTTCTGGTGCGGCACGTTGCTCGGCGGGTGTGGCAAGGAACTCTCGGACAAGCGTTACACAGACCGGGTCTGTCATTTCGCTCATCATCCGCCCGTGCGCTGCCGTCGCGTCCGAAATGGTGCTGACAGTGCCGACCACCTCTTCATCAAGCGCGCCTTCGACAGGTGGCTCCGCCGCCAGGACGTGCAGGCCAAAGCTGAGTTCCACGGAACGCCCGGAAACGGTCTTCTTGGCCTTACGTACAGCGTTCCTGATAAGGGCGCAGCAATCAGTCTTCAACTTGGCCGTCAGCCCAGCACCGCCTGGGCACAACGCGACGCGATCCTGTCCCGGGATGGCACCCATGTGGAGTGGGTGTTCGGCCCTGACACCATGCTGGCCCGATACATGACCGAACGTCGCGGTTACACCCTGCGCGTCACCTGCGAGGACCGTGACCTCTCCCGCCACGTCAGGGTTGGAATCGAGAACGCACAACACGCCATCCGCTGGTTCGAACTCTCCCAGTTCCGCATGAGCGTCGACGGTATCGCCGGTCCGAATCTGGAACCGAGGCGCCGCGTCCCCTTCTCGCCCCCTCGAACCAATGTCCGGCGCACTGTAGCTGTCCGGAGGGCAGAATCCGATGGCGCAAACGATACGTTCGAGCCCACTTACATCGAGGTACTCAGCAAAATGAAGCGCCCGAGGAAACTCAGGCGTCGACTGAACACTTTCCACTGCACTTGCTTCGAGGCCAAAGTCTTCTCACGCGACCGGACCCGGACGATGATTGCCTGTGTTGCCATCGCGTCCTCTGTAGAAGTGCACCTTGGCGTGACCTACCTCCTCCTAGGCGCGCTACTGCCAAGGAAGGCCGATGGAGGTGATGGCGGAGGACTGGAGTGGATCGTGGAGGCAAAGGCCCTGGAGAGCATTACCGACCTTCACGGCGATTCGATCTCCCACCCGGGTAAGTCGCGCTCCGTGCCCGCGCCCCCGTTGAAGACGAGCAAGGCAACGATCACATCTTTCTCCCCGCAATTGAGCAGCGTTGATCTGGCGTCCCGGATCCGCAGGGCCCAGAACCAGAGAGACCACAATTCCGTGAGGGCCCTGTGCGTATCAGGACTTCTCGAGCTCCCGAAGCTGTCCAAGGTGGATCGTGCCCAGGCCCGTCAGACGATCGCCAACACGTGGGTCTGGCTGCTACGCCAACAACCGCATCTGGCCGATGTACGACGAAACCGGCTGCTTGACGAGTTGCGCACGGCAAAGGCGAAGTCGGGCCCGGACCAACTACTCGACATACTGACCATCTGCCAGGTCCTGGCGCGCAGGGACAGCCATACGTCAGCGCTGAGGTGGGAGCCGACCCTAACGTCCACCCGTCTCAGACTTACAGCCATTCGAGTTGGGCAACGGACGACCAGCGTCGGTCATGTTCCGATGAACACCATGAGCGAAAAGTACGGGACGCAGCCAGAACGGCTCGCGGGGATCCTGGACGTCGTGGGTGACTCAGCGATGGTGCTGTCCTATGAGGAGGACCGAACGTTCTCCGCACTGAGTCTGGAACGCCTCGCATCGGTGGAATCGAACCGGCTGAACCGGCCTGCGGGTGCGGCCATCAGACGATGTCGGTCTTTTGACCGTGGGCAGCTGAGCCGGATGGTCCGCGCATGCGCCGCCGCGGACGAACTTGTGGTCGTGTTCAGGGCCGACCTCTCGGTACCGTCAGTCGCACTGGGAGCAGCATTGGTATCGGATCATGCTGAGACGGTGTTGAAGAGCTCACCTGAGGGCTGGATCTATCTCACCGACAGCGAGGTGTTGATCGAATTCTGGAAAAGTGAGGAATTTACGGCCTGGTCAATACCGAGCGCTGACCCGCAAGCACCGGGGTGTGAATTGCCAAGACCGCTACGAGGAGGGCTCCAGACCAATAACCCGTAACCCCCTACAGGTTGTCCCGTAACCGGTGGTGCGGCTGGTGCGTTGGTCGGGCATGGGTGGGGTGATCTCAGCTGATGATCCGAAGTTGAGCGGCTGCGGACCTCTGCGGGCGGGTGGTGGTCAGTGCCGTCCGTCGTAGCAGGCCTGCCCGGGTGAGCGTTGCGGACCGTGACCAGCGTCAGGCGTACGACGGAGATGTCGCTGGGCAGTACCTCCGCGCGTGGAGAGAGGAGTTGCCTGCCCAGCTGATGCGGCGTCGGCCGGACTGTACGCATCGCTGCGTGGGGGTGCAGGTGTGCCCGGGGTGGCGGTGAGACGTGGAAGGGGCCGCCCGTGACGGTGGGCGGCCCCTTCTTGAGCGCCGGGCACGCATCACCGTGCTGGGCGGAGGGTTCCCTGTTCGCGTCGGTTTGCGGCCAGTAGCGGCTCAGGGGGCTCGGGTCCGAGGCTGCGGCGGGGCCCCCAAGTCCTTGGGGGCCCCGCCGCGGCGTCGGCGTCCGAGTTGGAGGGCAGCATCTTTCCTGACGGGGCGGTGCGGCAAGTCCGGCTGAAACACCGGCGGACCGGTCGGCGGGGGTCGGTGGACGGAAGGGGCCGGTCACGGGCGTTCGGGTGGCCTGCAGGGAGATCCGCTGTCCGGAACACCTACGGACTAAGAAACCGGCATAAAGAACTTCCGTTCTTTATCGGGTGAGCGGGAATGCTCCTGGACGTGCCATCCTCTTCGGCACCGGAGGACGACAGCCATCAACTGCCGTCCGCACGTCCGGTTTTGCGGCCAGTAGCACGTTCAGCGCGCGGGCTGCCGGATCCCGTGTGCGGGGGCGGCGGCCGCGCATCCCGTCCGGAGGTTCCCGTCATCGTGTCCCCGTACCACCCCCGAGTCGTTCCCCCGTCCGGTCCGGACCGTCCCGCCGGCCGGTCGGCGGGACCCGCACAGGTGTGCGGGATCATTGTTTTCCCCGTCGTGGGGGCCGCCCTGTGCGTGCACGGCATGCCCGTGAGCGACGTGCTCGGCCTGCTTGCGGGCTGTGGCCTAATCGGTGCCGTCACCACCGCGGTCGCCGGAGGCGGCAGGGCCCTGCTGTCCGCAGTAGCCGGCGCCGCGGTCCGCGCGGCCGCCGACACCGAGCACGGCGTCCGGTAGAAGGGGACATGCTATGAACCCGACCCCCGGCCCAGGCAGCGCCCCCGCTCCCGGCCGCCACCACCTGCGCCTCGTCGGCTACCTGGTGAGCCTCAAGGAGCGCAGCGGCTGCAGCTACGCCCGACTGGCGTCCAACTCCCGCACCACGGGCAGCACTGACGGCACCGGCTCCGTCTCGGCGACCACGCTCAAGCGCGTGGTGGACCTCACCAAGGGTGTGCCGGTCGAGCGGGCCGTCACCGCGTACGTCCGCGCCTGCGGTGTCGGCGGCGAGGAGGAGGCCCTCAAACTCTGGCGGGCCGCGCGGATCGAGAGCCGCGGCCGTCTCGCCGGTCTGCGGGCGCCGCACGTGGACGGCCTCCGTACCCGGGCCGACCTGGCCGCGGCCCTGGCAGCCGCCTATGAACGCGCCGGTGCCCCCGCCCTCCGCGTCCTCCAGGCGCGCGCCGCCGACATGGGGGTTCCCGGGCACGTGCTTCTGCCGCTGTCCACGGTCTGGCGTACCGCCGGGCGCAGAGGTCTGCCCACCACCTGGAAACAGTGCGCGGCATTCCTGCGCGGCTGCGGTGTCCCCGCCCGGCAGATGGGTCGCTGGGAGGAGGCGTGGGAGCGCGCTGCTGTTGGCCGCTCGGCGGTGCGGGGCCGTTCTCTGTCCCGTCCAGCACGAGGGGCCCTGGTTCGCCGCGGCTGGACGCATTCCCCTGTCATCAACTGGACGCCCGAGCTGGAGCAGTCGCTGATGACGCTCGGGAAGGCGTTGGCCATCTGCGTCGAGGACGTGAAGCCCATGACGGACAACATGGCGAGAGTGGCCATGACGCTCGGGAGGACTGTGGACTCCCTGCAGGTGGAAAGATCGGGCAAGGTTGCGGTCAATGCACTGTCGGCCTTGCTGCGCTCGCTGGAGGCCACCGCCCGTCTCAACGGCATCGGTCCATCGTCCTTGGACAACGGGCAGCTTCCCCCGGTGCAAGGGCGTCGGGCCATGGCCCCGGCAGCGGGGTGACGGGTCCCGTGCCGCTGGCCGGCGTGCCTTGCAGGGCGCCGCGAGCCGGTACCTGGGCCGCCGGACAGCGGCGCTGCCTGCCGCGCTCCCGGTCCTGGTCATCGCCCGCCGTGGTCCCGGCCGCGCCGTCCCGGCCCTGTACGGGCTTCCCGCGTGGATGTCGCCTGTACGTGACACTCGTGTCAGCTCAGCACGACATTTCGCGGTGTTGTGTCCCCCCTTGAAGTGACACAACACGCCCCTGCAACCGCGTCCATGATTCTCCTGGGCTTGGCCACCCACGCGGCGGCCAGCTCGACGGCGGTCGTCGTCTTGCCCGCACCGCCCTTCTGATTCACACACACGTACGCGCGGTGTCCGGCGAAGGTCGCGGGCACGGTCAGCTCGGGCGGGACGAACAGCTGGGCGCGCAGGTCGCGGTTGTAGTCGAGCTTGGCGAGGGCGGCCTCGACGACTTCCTTCTCGCGGCCCGACTCCGCGTCACACCAGACCGCAGGCTCTCGCCTGGGCACCCCGGCGGGCGTCCGGTCCGGCACGCAGCGTGACCCGGCCGGACGCCCTTCGTTGGGCCGGGCGTCCACGTCGACGGTGGCGGCGGGCCCGGTGCTGTCATGGCGACAATCCGGGCCCGCAGCTGCGCCGTTCGCGGGTCACGCCCTTGAGCCCGAGGGCACCCCGTCCTGTACGTGCCAGGCACGACCGAAATAGGGTGACCAGTCGGAACGCTACGGCCTTCGGGTCGCCACCTTTGACGAGCAAGGACATCCCCGACTGATGGCAGTGACCCAGCAGGAGATCGAGAACCGGCTGTGGGACGCCGCCGACGAGTTGCGCGTGGCGATGCCCGAAGCGCAGTACTCCTCGGTCGTCTTCCCGCTGATGTTCTGGAAGTACCTGTCGGACACCTGGGAGCACCACCACCAGGAGTTTCTGGACGAGAACGACCTGGACAGCCTCTCCGCCGAGGAAGCCCGCGAGATCGAGTACCGCGACTACCAGTCGTTCGAGATCCCGTTCATCTACCCCGGCACCGTCGCCGAGCGTCGCGCGTCCTGGTCGTCCATCCTTGCGACGATCACCCAGTCCGGCCTCGGCCAGCGGGTCCGCGCCTCCCTGCAGGCCATCGAGACGGCCAATCCCGACAAGTTCCCCCGCCTGTTCGGGTCCATGACCTGGACCTCCGAAGAGGTGCTGTCGGGGGAGGTGCTGGCGGCGGTCATGCAGGCGATGGACCGCACCCCGAAGATGCACGAGGGCAACATGTCCCACGACGTGCTCGGCGGGGCGTACGAGTACCTGCTGAAGCGGTTCTCCGACGGGTCCGGCACCCGCGCTGGCCAGTTCTTCACCCCCCGCGAGGTCGTCGAGCTGCTCGTCGAAATCCTGGAACCCCAAAACTTCGAGTCGGTGTACGACCCGACCTGCGGGTCCGGCGGCATGCTCATCGCCTCCGCGAACCTCCTGAAGTCCCACGGCGGCCGCGGCTACACCCTGAAGCTGTACGGGCAGGAAGCCGTCGCGGACACCGCGGGTGTGGCCCGCATGAACCTCTTCATGCACAACCTCACCCAGTTCCAGGTCGAAGTCGGCGACACCCTGAAGGACCCGCGCTTCATGAGACCGGACGGGTCCGTTGCGCAGTTCGACGTGATCCTCGCCAACCCGCCCTACAGCCTCAAGTGGAAGCCGTGGACCAACGACCCGCGCGCCCTGGGCGGGGTCGCCCCGCAATCGTCGGCGGACTGGGCGTTCGTCCAGCACATGATCGCCAGCATGGACCCGAAGAAGGGTCGCGCCGGCGTCGTCCTGCCCCACGGCGTCCTCTTCCGTGGCGGCCAGGAGGCAGCCATCCGCCAGCGCGTCCTGACCGATGACCTGCTCGAAGCGGTCATCGGCCTGCCTGCCAACCTCTTCTACAACACCAGCATCCCTACGGCGATCCTCGTGTTCCGTGCACCCGGCACCAAGGCCTCGGGACGGCAGGAGGGGGTGCTGTTCATCGACGCCTCCAAGCGGTTCGCCAAGGCCAAGAATCGCAACATCCTCACCGACGCTGACATCGCCGACATCGTGACCGCCTACCACTCAAAATTCGACGCCGACGGCAATCCGGTGGACCCAGACGGAGAAGGCGGACTCGGGGCGCGATTCGTCCCCGCCACGGAGATCGTGTCGAACGGGTACGACCTGAACATCGGCCGCTACATCAAACAGGCCGCCGCTGAGCAGGAAGACCTCGGCACCCTCATCGAGGCCTACGTCCTCGCCAGGGCAGAACGTCAGCGAACCGAGAAGCACATGCTCGCAGTAATGGCGAAGGCCGGAATCGAGGGCTTCGATGAGTGACGACTATCCGCTTCGTCCGCTCGGAGAGGTGATGCGCCTCGACATCCAGCGCATGCCGATGAAGCCTTCAATCACCTACCGCCTGGCCGGGGTCCTGAACGCAGGACAGGGGGTTGTTGCTAAAGGGGAACTCGACGGCGGAGATACAGAGTACGCGGCAATGAACGTGCTGCACGTTGACCAAGTCGTGATGCGAAAACTGACGGCGTGGGAAGGCCCGATCACCGTAGTACCTGCCGAGTTCGATGGATTCGTCGTCAGCAACGAGTTCCCGACGTTCACGCTTGGTCCAGAACTGATGCCCGACTGGATGAGGCACGTCTGTCGCTCACCGCGACTATGGGCGGAAATGAAGAACCGAGTGAGCGGGACAGTTCAACGGCGCAAGCGTCTCAACCCAGAGCAACTCTTGCAAATTCAACTCCCGATACCACCCCGCAAGGTACAAGCACGGATCGTCGAGATACTCGATGCTGTCGACGACCAGATCAGCGCACTCGACACCGAGGCCGACGCCTTGGCTAAGGTCGAGTCGGGCCTCCGGCGCGACCTCTTCAGCAAGCTTGAAGTGCCCACGGTTCCAGCAGGCGAAAAGTTCGAGATGCGGCTCGGGCGGCAGAAGTCAGCCCGACAGTCTGTCGGTGACCACGTACACCCGTACCTACGTGCGGCCAACATCGGTGTTGGAACGCTTGACCTGAGCGATCTGAAGACCATGAACTTCGAGCCTCGGGAGCAGGAGAAGTACGCGGTGCTCCCTGACGACGTTCTCTTGGTCGAAGGCGGGTCGGTCGGCCAGGCGGCACTCTGGACGGGCGAGGTGGACGGGTTCCTCGGCTTCGACAAGCACGTCATCCGCATCCGGGCACGAGAGGGCGTCTCGACACCCGAGTACGCACTCCAGTGGTGCCACTGGGCGCGCGAATCTGGTCAGTTCGCAGGGCAGGCCACCGGTATCACTATCAAGGCGCTCGGCTTTTCCCGCGCCAGCAACATGAGCGTCCCTGACCTCCCCATCGCAAGGCAAGCCAAGTTGACTGGCTCCCTGGCCGCAGCCGCCGAGCAGGTCGCCGCGACACGCGCGGAGGCCGACCGTCTTCGTCAGGTGCGGGCGGGACTGCTGTCGGGTTTGTTGGATCGCACCATCGACATTGAGTCTGCCGAGCTGGAGGTCTAAGCCGTGGCCAAGGGTATTCGGGAGCGTGAGTTCCAGAGCCTGATGATCCAGTGGTCCCTCCCGATGGGCTGGGGCTTCACCGCGGGGCGAGGGTTACCGCGTGAGACGACGCAGACGGTGGTCGCCAGCCAACTGCGGGACGCCCTCGTCCGGCTCAACCCTAGGGTGATCGACGGGTTCGACGTGGACGCGGTGGTCGAGGAGATCGTCGCCACCGTCAATGCCGTCGAAGGCGGGCTGGTGCGGGCCAACGAACAGGTATTACGCCTGCTGCGCGGGCACAAGGAGTTTCGGGACACCGACGGTGTGTGGCACGCCCTGAAGATCATCGACCTCGAGAACCCGGCCGCCAACACGCTGGTCGTGTCGGACGAGGTGACCATCACCGTCCCCGGCAAGACCTCCCGCCGGTTCGACCTCGTGTACTGGGTCAATGGCCTGCCCCTGGTGGTGATCGAGGTGAAATCCCCGACCGCGAAGTCTGGATGGGTCGACGCCGCCCGTGAGATCAACGACGTATACGCCGCCGAGTATCCGTGGTTTTTCACCCCCAATGTCTTCGCCGTCGCCTCCGACGGGCTGAGACTGCGGTTCGGTGCCGCCGGCGCGCCCACGAACCTGTGGCAGCCGTTCCGATCCACCGCGGATGACGAGAACCTGTCCGGGCAGGCCGACGTGCAGCGCTCCGTCGAGCTGCTGCTGAACCCCGCCACGCTCCTGGACATGCTCGCCAACTTCGTCCTCTTCGACACCTTCGGGGGCGGGGTGGACAAGAAGTACCTGCCCCGCTATCCGCAGATGGAGGCCGCGCACCTGATCCACCAGCGGGTGCTGACGGGCGGGTCGAAAGGCCTGATCTGGCACCATCAGGGGTCTGGGAAGACGCTGCTGATGGTGTTCGCCGCCTCGCTGCTGCTGGCCGACACCCGCACCGACTCGCCCACGATCATCCTGCTCTCGGACCGAACACAGCTCGTTCGGCAGACCTCCGGGGTATTCACCTCAGCGATGGGCGACGCCTACTTCCACCAGCCCGCCACCAGCGCCGAGCTGTGTTCCCTGCTGGCCGACGACGTGCGCGGCGTCATCTCCACGACCGTCCATAAGTTCGCCGACGCCGGCAAGGGCCTGTCGATACGGGACAACATCATCGTGTTGGTCGACGAGGCGCACCGCACCCAGTCCGCCCGGTCGAAGTCGTTGGCCGGGCAGACGCGCGCGGCGTTGCCGCACGCGAAGTTCTTCGGCATGACCGGCACCCCCGTGCGCAACCTCGCCACTGACACCTTCGCCCTCTTCGGTGAGGAGAGTGACCCGGGCCGGGTGCTGCACCGGTACTCGGTGTCCCGGTCCCTGCTTGACGAAGCGACCGTGCCGGTGATGCTGGACCCGCACCCGGTCGCCTTCGAGATAGACGACCAGGCGTTGCAGGCCGAGTTCGACCAGTTCGCGGACGACTTCGACCTCGACGACCCCGACCGTGAGGTCCTGTCCCGCAAGTTCGGGCGCCTCACCAGCGTGTTCGCCAACCCCAACCGCATCCATGCAGTGTGCCAGCACATCGTGGACCACTACCTGGCCGGCGCCTACCGCAACGGCCTCAAGGCCCAGGTCGTCGCCTACAACCGTGAGCTGGCCGTGGCATACACGGATAAGATCAACGAGCTGCTGGCCGGCTTCGAGGCCTCCCAGGTGCTCGCCGAGGTCGGCAGGCACGAGCGGATCACCGCCGAGGTGAACATCTCCGTCTCGGACTCCAAGGACGAAGTCCCGGCCATGCGGGCATACCGGCTCTCGGAAGCGCAGGAGGAGGAGCAGAAGCGTCGGTTCCTTACCCCGGACGATCCGCTGTGCTTCCTGGTGGTGACCGCGAAGCTGATGACCGGGTTCGACGCCCCCAACGAAGGCGTCCTCTTCCTGGACAAGCCGCTGAAAGCCCACACCCTGTTCCAGACGATCACCCGCCCGAACCGCACCTGGATCTCCCCGACCGGGTTCGTGAAGACCTCCGGCGTGGTCGTGGACTACATCGGCCTGGCCGAAGAGGTCCAGCGGGCCGTCGTCGACCCCACCTCGAACGGGGCCGGCGGCAAGGGGGGAGGGTTCGTCACCGACGTGTCCGAGCTGGTCTCCGAGTTCCGCACCGCCTTCGCCCGCATCGAAGACCTCCTCGCGGACGTGGAGGGCCTAGACCTCACGGTCCACGGCTACGAGTCCGTGCGCGCCATCAACGTCTTCCTGGACGCCCACCCCGGCGCCGCCGAGGTGTTCAGCAGGGATTACCGGCTGCTGGCTCGCCTGTACCCGCTCATCAACACCGACAAGCGGATCAGCAAGTACCGCGACGGCTTCGCTCTGTTCGGGTCCGTGTACACGACCTTGTTCAAGAAGTCCTCCGACGAGGAACGCAAGGAACGCCTCAACGAGCTCGGGCCGATGGTCCTGGAGATCATCAACGCCCACGTCCACTCCTTCTCCGTGGTCGCCTCGCAGCAGAAACCCCTTGTCCTGGACGCCCAGGGCATCGCCATACTCAAAGAGCTGCTGACCCTCGTCCGCCCCAAACCCGGCAAGGACAACAGCGACAAGACGCCGCCGTCCGCGGCCGAGATCCTGGATCACATCAAGGCCGCCCTCGACAAAGGCATCGAACCGGAATCCGCGAAGTACACCGCCCTCGCAGAACGGATCAAACAACTGCGGGACCGGATCATCCAGAACGCTCAGGACGCCCTGATGTTCCTATCCGAAGCCCTCCGGGTCGCCCGCGCCATCGTCGACGCCCAGAAGCACCCCGACGAAGCCATCGTCGTACTGGACGACGACCACGTGGGCGTCCTGTTACGGATCATCCACGACCACGCACCGCCCGGCCTCACCATTACGGAGAAGAACCTGGCCGAGGAGATCGACCAAGTCGTCACCCACACCCTCACCCGGTCATGGGACAACGCCGACGCCCGCAACCGAGGCGTCCGCCGCGCCACCGCCACGGTATTCCGCCGGTACGCCCTAAAGCCGGTGGGAGAGCCGTACGACTCCACCGTCGCCTACATCGAAGCCCACTACCTCGTCGACTGACGAACCGGGGCCCGGCTCCCTCGGCGCGGAGAGCGATGGTGTACTTCGCGCCCTTCCGGGCAGCGGCCCGGGCGCGGCGTGCGCGTCCTGCCAGACACCGCGGTAGCCGCCCGGCCCTGGGATCGTGGCTCAGTCGACGGTGAGAGTGCGGCGTAGCGGGGCAGTGACGACGCGGATCCAGGCCAGTGCGCACTGCAAGGCGGCCTCCTCGCGCGTCTTGTACGGGCCGCTGACCACGAAGGACTCGGCGAGGCGGTGGTTCCAGCCGTTGCGCCCTGTCCGGCCGTACCGCCGTACGACGGCTCCACGTAGCCCAGCCATAGGCCCTCCGTGAGTCAATCGTCACGTGACGTTTGCCGGAAACGATAGCGGTCCGGATGCCGTTCAGCAGGGTCGGGGGCGGCCTTCTCAGCTCCGGCTTCGGCGCGAAGTGGCACGTCTCGTTGAGTCTGCGCCGGGCCCCCGGCGACCTGGGCGGAGCAGATTGGATGGGACGGTACGGCTGCAGGCAGTGTCATCAATCCTGCTCCCTCGGGGCCGTTCTCGTGCTAGGTCTCACCGCATCTGCTCCGTTCCGGCCGTCCTGACGTGGCGCGGGCCCTGTGCCGAGAGCGTTGGCCGGTCCGGTGCCATGTCGTCTGTCACGGGAACGTCAGTGGTTCTGCCACCGGAACTCAGTCGGTCGTACGCGTGTGGTGTATGAGGAAGTCCGCCCGCACGCGAGGCCTCGCGGGGCAGAATGTGGCCTTTCAATCTTGGAGGGGTGGCATGGCAATACCCAGCGCGTTCAACAAGAAGGTCGCGGATGACCAGCTCGCGGAGAGGTGCCGTGCGCAGCAGGAACTCATTCGGACCCAGACCGAGGTGATCGCGAAGGGTCAGCGCTTGATCCAAGAGCTTCAGGAGCGCGACGAGATGCGGGAGGCCGCCTTTCTGGAGCTGAAAGCGCAGGTAAGGGCCCGGAGCCAGGAACGGGACCGGCAGATCGACGGTCTGGTGATCAGCAAGGGCGAGACCCTAAGGGCTGTCCCGTAAAGATCTTCGAGTCAGCAGGGCCGTGATCGGCTGCTGTCCGCTCGGCTCGCCTATCGGCCGAGTGCGAGGTTGTGCAGGCGGGCGATGCCGCTCATCGCGTGATGGACGCCGTCGCCCTTCAACCGGCAGTCTCGGAGGATCTTCCAGGTCTTCATGCGGGCGAAGGCGTGCTCGACACGGGCGCGGACCTGACGGTGAGAAGTGTTGTGTTCTTCCTTCCAGGCCGGCAGTTCGCTCTGCCCGCGCTCGCGACGGTGTGGGATCACCAGGCCCGTGCCCCGGTAGCCGCCGTCGGCGATGACGGTGGTGCGGCCGACGGCCTCCTCGGCTCCGGACAGTGCCCACGCCTTGCAGTCGTTGCGGTTGCCGGGCAACGGTCGGCCGACCACGACGACGCGCCGGGTATCGGCGTCGATGACGACCTGGTGATTGGTGGAGTACCGGTAGTTCTTGGACCGCTCGGCCACCGTGTGGTCGCGGGTGGGGACCAGAGTTCCGTCCACGATGAGCACGGTGTCCTTGCGGAACCGTCTGCGAGGCTTAAGCGCGAGCCGGGGGCCGAGGTGGCCGACGATGCGGCTGGCCGCGGACTTCGAGACACCGAAGAGCGGTGCGAGCTGGCGCAGTGTCAGGTTAGTGCGCCAGTACGCGGCCACCAAGAGCAACCGGTCTTCCAGCGGAATCCCCCACGGCCGGCCGCGCCGAGCGATGTCGGCGCCTTCGCGCCGCAGCGCACGCACCACCCGGTTGAACTGGCGCGGAGCCACACCGGTGAACGGGACTATCCAGGACGGCTCCGAGGCCGTGATCACACCAGGCACGAAAGAGATCATTTACATCGGAATCAGCCGGGGCAATCTCAGCCGAGGAAGTCCTTCCAGAATGGCACGGACGCCTGCGGAGCCCAGGGCGCGTCCTCGTCGACCTCGCCGAACTCGCGGTCGATGTAGTCGGCCAGATCGTGGCCGTAGCAGATGATGTCGGTCCCCCACACCGATAGGACCGGATGTCCCGGAGTGTCACGACCTGCGGGTATGAAGCGGTGCGCGTAGATGGGAACGAGCCGTGGCGCTCGTGCGAGTACCGCTCGGGCTACCTCCAGGGCCTCTTCCTTGGAGGTGGGACGCGCTCCCAGGGCCGGATGCCAGCTGCCATGGGCGACGTCGCCCAGCACTTCGCGTACTGGCCACTCCAGCCGATGGCGCAGGTCGTCTTCATCAGCGTGACGCCAGTCGGGCCAGGGCTGCTGCCACGTCGCGCCTTCCTCTGGGGGTGAAGCGACCGGCAGCCCTGCCGCCAGGAAGGCACGATGCTCCGGGGAGAACTCAAGCTCATAGGTTGCCTCGATCCGGCTGAACTCTTCCTCCGTGAGCCCTGGAGCTATCTCACAGCAGTCCGCCTCCGCCAACCGCCGCGCGGCCTCCGCACCCAACCTAGCGCCATCAAAGTCGATCACTCCGGCACCGTACACACGCTGCGTGCAGGGCATCACATCTTTTCGAGCCCCGACTCGGGCCTCCAGGCCATTGCGGGACAGCCCTTAGCCCGGCTTGAGGCTGTGATCCAAGAGCTCTACAACCATCCCGAGGCCGATCTGCAGAGAAGATACGCCGAGGTTGTTGCGGAACGGGACCAGCTGATGTCGCAGTTGGAGGACGCGCAGCGCGAGCGTCGAGCAGCGCTTCAGGTCCGTGATGCTCTTCGCGCGCAGTCGCAGGCCTATCGCAGCTCTCCCCCCAGTGACGAGGCTGAGAACACCCTCCCGCTGCTCCAGGCTCACCGCGTTACGACTGTCTTGGAACAGGCCGGTGAAGTATGCACGCTGGTGCGGATCACTGCGGACCGCGATGAGGCCGCAGCTCTTGACCGTGATGCCGAGGCGCCGGCCGTTCGCCGACGTCTGGCTGAGGCCCTCGCGACTATGCAGGCGTACGGAGAGGCCAAGGCGCAGGCCCGCGCCGAAGGTCGACCTGCGGGGCCGGCCCTGGCCAGCCTGCGTAGCTACGTCGAGAGCGGCAACGGTTGGCTCGGCGCGCATCATGTTGCGCCAGCCGAGGGACGGGGGGCTTCTACCAACCGTCAGATGAAGCAGGCGCGTACGTTCCCTCTTCCAGAAGAACTCGGTGGACGCCGCGCCGTGATGAACGAACACATCCGGATCGGCTCGGGCAGGGGTAAGGCCGCCCGACTTCATTACCTGGACGACACCGACAAGAGCGGTCTGCTGGTGATCGGCTATGTCGGCAAGCATCTGAAAAATCTCAGCACCAATTGATGCCGGACGCCATGGATGTCGGGCACGGCGACTGGAGGCACCGTCGCCGGGTTGATTGACGCCGGACTCCTGGCCCGTGTCAGGACGGCCCCGACGTCGACGAGGACATGCGGCGGCTCGCGGAGGAAGAGCACCTCACTGACGCCGGAGACGATGACGGCTGGTAGCCCCCGGCGGCCTGGACCAGGTTCGGCTTACGGCGGTGGTCGACGGAAGTCCGTCCCGTCGACCACCGCCGTGTGACCGTCTCGTCAGAAGCCGATGCCTTAGGTTGGAGCGTCCTCGAACATGGCGCCCTTGTCCACGTACTCCCAGAACACCGGGCTGTTGGCGGACCAGCCGCTCTGGCGGCGCAGCTTGTCGACGCGCTTGACTTTCTTGATGCCGGTGGTGACCAGTCCGCGCCGGGCGGAGTGACCGGTGATCCGGCGTCCGGTCAGGCCCGCGTACTTCGCGCAGCGCGCGAGCGCGCGGCCGACGCCGTCCGGCGACAGCCGCGTGCTGCCCGGGTGGCCCCACTGGTCGACCGACAGGAACGCCGGGCCGCTGGGGTCGGCGCCGGCGGCGTGCTTGGCCTACTGCTACGGGTTCCAGCAGCGCACCGGGCAAGTGGCGCGATTCTCGCCGTAAGTGACGGGCACGTCCCGGGGCGGGCGGCCCCTCACGCTGGGCACGTGCCACTTCAGGCCCTCGTCCACGACCTGGATGTACGCGTTGTCCAGCAGGCTCATCTCCTCGTTGCGTCCGGCGACCGCGAGTTTGAGGGAGTTGAGCGCCTGGTCCCGCAGCCGGGCAAGCTCCGGTACGCGGTAGACCGTGCGGCGCCGGGCGGTCGGCTGCGGCGGACGCTCGCGCGGGGCCTCGGCCATCGTCCGGAGGTCGGCCGGGGCGATGGCGGCCGCCTTGCCGCGGCCGCGCTTCATCCGGCTCTCGTCCAGCTTGAACGGCTTCAACGCCCGTCGGGCCGCTCCGGTGGCCTCCTTGAGCACGGTGCAGCCGCGGCTGCGGGCCTCGGAGGTGACCCCGGTGATGCGGCGCTCGATCGTGTTCGGTGGCGCTTTGACCACCTGGTCCAGGTAGGTCACGAACGACACGAAGGGGCCAACCGTGATGGAGCTGAGCGGCAGGAGGGTGCCGGTCTTCTCGGCGAGCCAGCCGTGGAACTCCTTCTACACTCCCAGTCCCGAGCGTAGCCGTCCCTGGTCTTTTTCGGCCGGATGCGGTTCAGGTGGTCTTTGGCACCCGGGTCCAGGGCCGCCAGGACGGCGGCCACCGGATCGAGCACAGCGACCTCGCCGGGCGCGTCGTCGTCCATCAGCTCGGCGTCGGTCACCTCCGCCAGTCCTGTAATCCTCCTCGACAGAGGTCCCTCGGCCGCCCTCACCTGCAGCGTGCTCGACGTGCGGCTCGGGGTGCTCCTTCTTCGCGCCCTTTCGGATGTGGCACTGTGGGCTCCAGCTCGGTGGTCACAGCTGCCTCAGAACGGAGTGCGTCGTCTGGATGGCTTCCTTCAAAGAGGCTCCCGGAGCTGCCAGTTCGCTGCCGTGGACGGCCTCCGGATACTCTCCAGCCCCGGTCACCCAGAGGTCGAGTGGGGTGACGAGCGAGGACAGGGCGGAGGTCAGGTCGTAGAGCGCCCGGCGGGTGTTGTCCGGCTCGGCGAGATCGGGGTGCGTCTCCAGTTGGTGTGCGAGCTGGCTGATCTGAGAGATCAGCTCATCCGGGGTTGCGCTCACCGGCTTGCCTCCGTTCCGGTCGCGGTGGCCGACTCGTCGTCACCCAGCTCGATCGTCTGGCGGACCCGGCTTCCGCGCTCGGCCTCGATGTGACGGTGCAGGGACTCGCGCAGAGCGATGGCCGCGAGGGCGTCGCTGCGCGGTGAACTCTCCACGTGCCAGGCGAGCGGCGTGGCCGGCGGGACGTCGCCGGGGCGGCGCACCTCGAGGGTCTTCCAGCGTTCATAGGCATCGGTGCTCATTGATTGTGGTCCTCTCGTAGTCGGCGGGCCGGACAGCGCTGCGCCAAGACTGGGTTGCACGGTGAGAAGGTGGGGCGGGGCTCGGACACGCCGGATCGCCTCATCCGATGTCTTCCTGGGGAAGGTAGCGGCTCAGAACGCCGCCGAGCGTGAGCAGGACGCCGTCGATCGCGAGGTGGTCGGCGGCGGTGATCCGGGTGTCCAGCTGCTGGTGATCGGTGCGCAGGCGTGTCCAGCCCCGGTACGGCCCGGCAGCGACGCGGCTGATCTGCACGGTGAATGGCGCTCCGGTGCGCGGTTCGATCACAGTGAGCTCCGCGGTTTCGACGACCGCCTGTTCCAGCTCTTGCAGGCCCCGGGTCGTATCGGCGGCCAGAGCTGCCAATTGCTCCTTGGTGGCCAGGTCCGCCCACACCTTGTGCGCGGCGTCCTGGGCCATGCCGAGCTCCCCGGCGAGAGCCTGGGCCACGAGCGCGCGGTGGGCGTCGTCGACGTCCTGCAACAGGAAGGCAATGTGGCCCAGGGCGACGGCCAGTTGCCAGGCGGCGTCCGGAATCCAGCCGGGGCGTTCGGTGAGCATCGCAGGCCGTACGAGGGCTTGGGCTTGCTCGGCAAGGTCGTGCACGGCCTCCGCGGTGAGCGGCGCGTAGGGCGGAAGACGGTCGTGGGCGGCGGTGGTCTTGTCGGTGGGCTCGATGCCGCGGGCGCGCAGGTCGTCGTAGACGGTGTCGCGGGAGACGTCGGCGGCGCGGGCGAGTTCGGCGACGGTGCGAGTGCCCGTCCACCAGGCGGCGGCCATCAGGTCGGCCCTGTTGTCGGCGAGGCGGTTGCGGCGGGCGGCCCAGCCGCGCAGGGCGGCCAGGGCGGTGCCACGGACGTCCACCTGGTTAGTGTCGAGTGGGTCGACAGTAGGGTCCATGACACTAAACGGTATGTCGAGCCAATCGACATGTCGAACGGCTCGACACTTTCGAGGTCACCAGGACTGGACGCCGTCTTCAGCAGGGTCAATGAGGTGGTGGACATGCCGGAAATCCAGCGTGAGAGTGCTGAGGTCTGACGTGCCTGGACGCCGCGCTGCCTGGTCCGTCATCGACTTCCTCTCAAGGTTCAGCCGCCGACGGCGACGCGTTCCCAGGCTAGCCAGCACGTAGCTTCGCGTAGGGCCACATCGGGACATTGCACCTGATCCAGCATCCCTATCAGGTGAAGACCCTGGATCGTTCCGGGGAGTGGTCACCTTCACCCTCGCCCAGCCGAAGCCACAGAAAGGCACCTCAGACAGCGTGCACGTGAGACACGGTGTGCGGAGGTACAGCAGCCGCGCGGCCCCCTGGGGCCGTGCGGCGGAACCCGAGTCCGGCCCCAGCCATGCCTTGCTGATGCTTGTTCGTCACGGTCGGCACCGCCCGAGACTCAGAGCCGTTGGTGCCGCCTACGGTCCGCAGCCTGCCTACGGGGCCGCACGCGAAGCCGCCTTAGACCGTGTCCTACATGGTCAGTTTGAGGAATCGTTTGTAGCAGCAGAGAGCTGCTGCCAGCCCGAGAAAGGCCAGGTAGTTGCCTGGTTTCCGCTCGTAGCGGTGGTTGAGTCTGCGGTAGCCAGTCAGCCAGGACATCGTCCGCTCGATGACCCAGCGGCGGCGGCCCAAGCGTTCGCTGGACTCGATGCCCTTGCGGGCGATGCGCACTCCGATCCGCTTGCCGCGAAGCCATTTACGCAGGTGGGGGACGTCGTAGGCTTTGTCGGCGTGGAGACGCTGAGGTTTGAAGTGGCGGCCGCGGTGGGGGTCGTGTCTCGTTTGGTGACCCGCCACCATGGGCTTCAGTCCTTCACTGTCGTGGACGTTGGCGGCCGAGATCCCGACGACCAGGGGCAGTCCGTTCGCGTCCGACAGCACGTGCATCTTGGAACCCGGCTTGCCGCGGTCCACGGGGCTCGGACCTGTGTGTTCGCCCCTTTTTTAGCGCGTACGTGAGCAGAGTCGAGAACCACGCGGGAGACATCCACGAGGCCGGCGTCGTCGAGCCGGTGCAGGACGGCTTCGTGGAGGCGGCCCCAGACGCCGGCCCGCGACCAGATCATGAAGCGGCGGTGTGCGGTCGACTTCGATATCCCGAAACACGGCGGCAGAGCCCGCCAGGCGCACCCGCTGACCAGTACGTAGATGATCGCCGCGAACAGCGTCTCATCAGGCGTGTTCTGCTTCCCGCCGCCCTGCGGCCGCACCCGGTCCTCCGGGATCAGCGGCTTGGCGATCTCCCACAAGCCGTCCGGAACAATCCAACTCCACGTACCCCGCCCCATGAACGTACCAACGAGCCACCGCCACGTAGGACACGGTCTTAGACGTCGTTTCTTATGGCGTGATCGTTCGTTGATCCGTGCATGACGGGCCTAGTTAAGCGGCTGGTGCCGGACGAGTTGTGGGTGCTGTTCAGGCGGGTGGTGCCGCTGACAGTGGTCACACGTCCACAAGGCGGTGGCCGACGCCGGGCGGGTGACCGTGAGACCCTGGCCGCGATCATCTTCGTAGCGACTTCGGGCTGCACATGGCGGCAGCTGCCGCCGGTGTTCGGACCGGCCTGGCCCACGGTCTACCGCAGGTTCGCACAGTGGAGCCGCGACCGGGTCTGGGCCAGGCTCTACCGTGTGATCCTCGATGAACTCGGAGCGCGGGGCGAGCTGGACTGGTCGCGGTGCGCGATCGACTCGGTCAGCCTGCGGGCCGCAAAAGGGGGCCACTGACCGGACCGAATCCGACCGACCGCGGCAAGCTGGGATCGAAGATCCACCTGATCTGCGATCGGAACGGACTGCCACTGTCCCTGGGCATCTCCGGCGCGAACGTGCACGACAGTCAGGGCCTGGAGCCGCTCGTGCGCGGCATCCCGCCCATCCGGTCCCGCCGCGGTCCACGCCGCCGGCGCCCGGCAAAACTGCACGCCGACAAGGGCTACGACTACGACCACTTGCGCCGATGGCTCTGCCGGCGGGGCATCCGCCACCGCATTGCCCGCAAGGGCGTCGAGTCCTCACAGCGGCTGGGCCGGCATCGCTGGGTGGTTGAAAGAACCGTGTCCTGGCTGGGAGGATGCCGCCGGTTGCACCGCCGCTACGAACGCAAAGCCGAACACTTCCTCGCCTTCGTCGGCATAGCCGCAGCCCTCATCGGCTACCGCCGTTTGGCGAGCTCGCTCACGGCCTGAGGCGGTTCTGCTGCACGTCGAAGCAGATCAGCCCCATGGACTCCGCCAAGGCTGCCGCGTAGGACGACACTTCCTCGGCCCTGTCCCAGGCCAGCCCGAAGTAGACCAGCGGGCCGCTGGCACCGTCGATCAACGGCCCAACCGACCACGGCGACGTCTCATCCTCATCCTCGGTGATGTCACACCACCGCTTAAGAAGCGCCGCGACGTAGGCCGTGATGCGTTCGCACGGAGGCTCCTTGGCCTCACCGTCGAGATAGCGGTCGTACAGGTCACCGAAGGATTGGCGGGCGTTCTTGTCGTCCGCCGGCCTCTCGCCTTCCCAGACAGCCAGGTCGTAGCTCATGCCAGGAGGCTCTCACGCCGCTCTGACAGCCATAAGAAACGACGTCTTAGCAGCGAATCGAGCGCAGCAAGGTCCGGCCACGCTGAACCGGTGTGGTCACTGGCACTCACGCCCGCCACGGGGTGCTCCAAGATGGGCCTCAGCATCGTCACGAAGGGGGATCAGTGCCTGGCCTTGGGTGGGAAAACTGGACAGTCGCGAGAGTGGACCCGAACCGCCTGCCGGCCGACTGGGGCTGGAAGGTCACACGCCCTTCAGGCCGCGGCTTCAACGACGACCCGGTCGACTACGCCGCCTCCCTCCGCGATCGCCTCGACATCCTCGTCGAGGAAACACCCGGCGTGTCGCTGCGGCGCCGCAAGCAACCGTGGCACCGCGCCGCACCATATGCATCAGGTGCCAACTACTTGCCGTTCACGGCCGAGACGCCATTCGGGCTGTGGATCTTGACTCTTGTCCCGAATGACGACAACCAGGAGCGCTCCGGACGGACCTGGAGCCAGCGAATATGGTGTCGGGTACCGGCCTGGTGGGCGCTGGGCCCCCAAGGGCGAACAGCGGCAGCACTGCTCACCCGACTGGAGAAGCTGACGTGGGACGAAGTCCTCACCCTGCGCCGCTCCTACAACAAGGCGTGGCCGACCGATCGTGAAGATCCCGCCTGGTATGAAGCACAGGACCTCGCCAGGACCGCCGACCGGGCCACGCTGAAGAACGCGCTGATCAAGCACACGGAAGCAGCACTGGACCGAGCAGCGCGCATCCAAGGCAAGCACGTACGGGACTTCTCAGATGAACAGAAAGCCGTGTGCTTCGCCGCTACGGCCCTCGCAATCGAGGACCTCTCCCCCGGCCTCGCCCACCGCCTCCTCGGCCCGCTCCGTCTCGCACTCGGCGACGTCCACACCTACCTCGTCCCCTCATGGGCCGACAGCGTGTAACACGAGGCGATCTCGCGACGCCGCATACCAACGACCATTGAACCTGAACCTTGCGCAGCGCAGATGACACGACCTGATTACCCATCAGCTAACTGACAAAGCCACAGGTCAGGCCGCTGATCCAGCACAGCGCCCACAATCACTGCAGCTACTGGCACACTGCACTCCCCCGCCCACCGAGGCACCACAAACTGATCAGTGCAGGCCAGACCACCAATGACTGATCAGAAAAACCGCTCCTGGACAACGCCTTGCGGGAACTGGGCGTGGAGTGGGCGTAGTTGAGTCTGCGGACTGCAGATCACTGCGCGCGGGGGCAAGGGAGTGGTGGTGGGCGAGGCCGGAGCGTCGCGTCGGATGGTAGATGGCCGGTGGGTGGTGAGCCGGGCGTGGGTCATGGAGTACACCAGGGCGTCGGCAGCCACGGTGAACCGCTGGGCCGGCCAGCGCGAGCGCTACCCGAACACCGCCGGTTCCCTCCGGTGGCATGCATCGTGAACTGCACCCACTACTACGCGCAGGAGGCCGTGGAAGCGTTCTGGACGGCCTGGAAGACGGACGTCGGCACCGGCCGACTCGGAGCAGCGGGGCGGCGCCCGGGAGACGGCCGGGGCAACCAGGGCGGCGGACGCAGCCGGGCCTGGCGCGACCGCGCTGTCGCCATAGTCCTCGCCGAACTCCGGGAAGCCGGCGGATACCGGCGCGGCACGGCCGCCCGCTTGGCCCCGCGAGCACGGTGGCGCTGACGGTCGCCCTCTGGACGGCTGCGGCCGACGCGCGGGAGTGATGCGCACCGGGTCGACGCGGTGCTGTGGAGTGGGCCAGGTGGAGACAGTGGAAGGCGGTGCGCTTCTCCTTGACCTGAGCTGTGGTCGAGGAGAAACGCACCGGGTAGATAGAGAACCTCGATAAAGTCGAGGTGATTCTACCTAGGACGCCTGGCGTCTTCTTCATTCCACACTGAGATCACGTGCCCTTCACCATACTGCTCGACAACCAGCGCTCGGGCTTCACTCAACGACGATGCCATCAGGCGGAATCGTGTTTCCGATTCCGGTTGACCATCGATCCAAATGAAGCCGACATACTCGCGCCTTTGTCCCCCTGCCCCGGCGTCCACCATTCCTCCCCTTAGCTTATCGTTAGGATTTTAGGCAGCTTCCACTATAGCAGAAAGCTTTGACAATCGTCCCCGGTCCTTGCAGAACTCCACTAATAGCCTCCGGCGACATGGACGGTACATCGTGAACCGTGACACCGGGAAGAATCCCGAAACGCTCCATGTCCTCAGTATAGAATCTGCGCTCCGCCCTCATTCTACCATTCCAATCACCATGTGTTCCTGTGAGTATATGGACGCGATCCCCGCGCTTCACAGCGTCGGTCACGATGTCGGCGAAGTCGTCCTGGATGACCAATCCGTTCGCGCCATAAACTTTTCCACCAGCCGCATTATCACTCTGTCCCCATGTCGGCTTTATTCGAGGAGGAGGCACACCGTCCACAGGGAGAAGGATCCTATCGTTCGCCGCATTAACGGCATCATCGACCTTCTTCGCCTTCCCGAATTTCAGGAGCTTCAGGGCTTTCAGGGCCTTGGCGAATGGGAGGTCAGTTGCAGCCCAGCCGCAGTGGGAATTGAGGCCCGGGTCACCCGCGCATGCCTTCCATTCGTCGATGTCCGGCAGTACGAAACTCTTGATCACCTGGAGGAAACTCGGCAGCTCGGGAACGGGGCCCGAATTAGGCATCTTGCTTAGTGCATGCCGGTCGGCGGATGGCCCATACCCTGTAAGACCAATGCTATAGCAGCCCCCACACCGGTAATCAGCAGCTGCTGAGATCCCGGTTGAAACGCTGCCAGCACTGTCGACCGTTGCGGTTCCACTCCCGCATTTCCCCTTATGGCAGGAGCCTCTGCCGGGGTTACTGGGGTCGATCGGGCCGTCCGTGATGATTCCGCTGGAGCCGCCAACTACATTCCCCTTCGGGGTGCCGATGCCGCATATGTCCGCACGGCACAGACCGGTGGGATCACTGTTGGTCGTGGGGTTGTTTCCGGCGTAGGAGTAACCGTTGAGGGACTGGGGATCAGAGGGGGTCAGAACAGGGTCGACGCTGATGAACTGCCCGATGGTGGGGTCGTATTCGCGGGCGCCGATGTGGGTGAGGCCGGTGTTGGTGTCGCGGGTTTTGCCGAGGAAGCCCTTGTCGTCGGGCCAGGGGCCGTACAGCGGTTTTCCGCGGTCTTCGCCGAAGGGGGTGGTGTAGCGCTTGGTGAAGGTCAGGGCGCTGTTGCGGTTGATGGCCAGGCTGGAGGTGCCGTGGGGGTCGCTGATGAGGTAGGTGAACTTGAGGGTGCCGGTCTGGTTGGAGCTCATGGCGGCGGTGATGCCGTCGGAGGTGTAGTAGCGCTGGGCCCAGGTGGTGCCGTCGGCGCGGAGGTGGAGTTCGGTGGCGCCGGCGTAGAGGACGCGTTCGCCGTTTTCCGTGGCGCGGATGAGGAGGGTGCCGTCTGCGCCGTAGAGGTAGTCGGTGCTCTGGTCATTTTCGGTGAGGCTGGTGAGCTTGCCTTCTTCCGACCAGGTCAGGTTTTGCGTCGCGGCGGTGCCGGGGCGCTTGGTGGTGTTGCCGGCTGTGTCGTAGGTGTAGGTCTTCTCGGGGTTGGTGCAGTCGGTCTTGGTGGTGGTGCCGGTCAGGGTGTGGGGCTGGGCGGTGTTGGTGTAGCAGTAGGTGGTTTTGGTGGTGGCGCTGCTGCTGTGCTGGGTTTCGGCGGTGCGCTGGCCTGCGGTGTTGTAGGTGTAGCTGGTCCAGTAGGGGGCGGGGCCTGAGAGTGCGGTGGCGCTGGGGGTGTCGGTGCACTTCTGGGAGGCGGGCGTCCAGGCTTCGGTCAGGCGCTGGTAGGCGTCGTAGGTGAAGCACTGGGTGTCGGCGCTGCTGGTGCCGCCGAGCGTGGCGGCGTCGGCGATGGATGTGACGTCGCCGGCCTGGTCGTAGGTGTAGTCGAGGTGCTGCAGCTGGTAGGGGTGGGTGTTGTCCTGGACGTAGCTTTGGGTGAGGCGTCCGGTTCCCGGCTCATAGTCGTTGGCGACGTACACGCCGCCCGTGCCGGTGCCCAGGGTCAGCATCTGCGGTTCGGTGAGGGCCGAGTAGTCGATGTCGGTGAGGTAGGAGCCGATTGAGGTCAGGTTGCCGAGCTTGTCGTGTTTGTAGTCGGTGATTTCGGAGGGCAGGCCGCCGAGTGCGGGCTCGCTGGTCTGTTGCACTGCGCCGGGGGTGTTGTAGTGCGTTTCGAATGCGAGCGTGGCGGGTTGGCCCGCCTTGACGAACGGGTCGCTGGCGGGCAGCCGCAGCTCCGTCTTGATGGCGCGGCCCATGGTGTCGTGCTCGGTGACGGCCTGGGTGTATGCGGCGCCGGTCTTGCCACCGATGTAGCGGGTGGAGGAGGTCGGCTGGCCCTTGAGGAGCGTGTCGTACGTGTAGCTGGTGAGCTGGTTGGCGTCGGTCTTCGAGCCTGCCCAGGTGGCGGTGGGGCGGCCGAGTTCGTCGTAGTCGCTCAGGATCGCTTTGCCGCGGGAGTCCGTGGCCTTGATGGCCTGGTCGAGGGTGTTGTACTCGGTGGTCGCCTTGCCCTTGTCGGGGTCGTTCGTGCTGGTCTGGCGGCCGAACAGGTCGTAGCCGTAGGACCAGGTGGCTCCGTCCGGGCCGATGATGGTCTTCTGCCGGCCGTCGAGAGTGTAGGTGAACTTTGTGGAGGTGTAGGGGGTGGTGGGGCTGGTGCCGTAGTCGGCGTCGGCGGGGGTGGTGCCGGCGTAGTTGCGGGTTTCGATGGTGTTGCCGCGGATGTCGGTGATGGTGCGCTGTGCGGAGCCGCCCTGGAGAGCGGTGGTGGCGGTGGAGTCACCGGTGTAGCTGGTGGTGGTGGCCCACTTCTTGACACCCATGACCAGCAGGGTCTTGGTGGTTGCCCGGCCGGCGCCGTCGTAGACGGTTTCCGTCTGGGTGGGGGCCCCGCCGTATTCGGACCGGGTGTAGGTGCCGTTGGGGGTGCTGGCACTGTCGAAGATGTCCGCGAACGTTTCGTCTGCCAGGCCGCGGGTGTCGTAGTGCGTGTCGGTCAGCAGCCGCCCGCCTTCGGGGGTCGGCGTCTGGCTCTGCAGGGGCCGCAGGAGGGAGTCGTACAGCGCGTAGCTCGTGTTGTAGGTGGTGCCGTCGTTGGTGAGGGATGAGGTCGACACCCATGACGGCTTGGTGGTGTCGAGGTGGTAGGCGAACTTCGCGTTGGGGGATTCGTTGGCCGGGTCCTGGTTGGGAAGCCATACCTGGGTGAGGCGGCCGAGCGCGTCGTAGGTCTGCTCGGTCTTCTTGGAGTTGATGTCGTAGCTGCGGTATTCGAGTCCCCGGCGGGCATCGAGGAAGCTGACCGAGCGGAAGCCCTTGGGGTCGGTGGTGAGCGTCCTGGTCAGGGGACCCGCGGTTGCGGGGGTGTAGGCGGTGGAGGTGGTGTGGCCTGCCGTGTCGGTGACGGCCAGGGGGCGCCCGAGGGTGTCGTATGTGGTGGTGGCGGTGGTCTGCCAGCCGGAGGGCAGGCGCTGTCCGTCGCTCGCTGCGGTGGTGGTGTAGCCGGTGGCGCGGCCGGTCCAGGTGGGCTGTCCCTTGGTGGGCTTCTGGGTGGCGAGCCAGGTGGTGGCGCCAGCGGTGTCGTAGACGACCGCCGTGTCGGCCAGGACGTCACCGCTGGTGCTGCTGTTGGCGGGCAGGCTGAGGCTGCTGTCGGTGACGGAGCACTGTTTGGCAACGGTGCGGGTGCGGGATACGAGGCTGGTGATGCCGGCGTCGGGATTGCGGGCGTACCAGGTGCGCGTGCAGGTTTCGTCGCCGCTGACGCCGTTGAGGCCGTAGTCGTCGGCGGCGTAGACCATGCCGAGGTCGTCGTACTTGCTGGCGGTGACGTGGGTGCGCCACTTGCCTTGGGCGGTGAGGTAGGTGCTGGTGTAGGTGGAGACATTGCGGACCCACTGGGCGATGTGGGCGGCGGCGTCCGGGACCGTCTGGGTGGCGGTCACCGTGTTGGTGTAGTTGTTGAAGACGCTGGAGATGGGCTGGCTGCCGTTGTAGGTGACCTGCTGGCGCAGCACGCCCTTGTACTGGTCTCGGTCGTAGGCGGCGGAGAAGTCGACGTCCGTGTCGAGCAGCTCGGGCACGGTGACGGACTTGGTGGTGCCGTCCTTGTTCTTGTCGCCGTGCATGCCCTGCAGGTAGAGGGAGACGGTCTTGGAGCGGGTGGTGTTGAGGGCGCCGGTGTAGGCGGTGACCTGGCGGTAGCCGCGCCAGTCGGACCAGGTCCGCTCGTCCTTGGGCGTGAAGGGGTCGTCGTTGTAGTGCCAGGCCGCGCCGCTGTAGGAGTAGGCGTACTCGACGGCCGGGTTGCCGGCCGCAGCGTCGTGCGAGCCGACGGCGGTGACGCGGTACTTGTGGAACCAGTCGATTGCCGCGTTTTCGGCGCCGTTGATGTGCCAGTACTGCGGGTAGCAGGAGCGGGTGTTGGAGTCGGGAGCCGCGTTGAGGACTTCGCTGCGCACGCATTCCGGTGACGACAGGGTCACCGCGGTGATGGCGCCGCTCTCCGAGGTGACGGTGGAGATGCGGGGACGGGTCAGGGGCAGGATGTCGTCGGTGGCGTCGACCCGGTTGGGCCGCATCTGGTAGGTGAAGGTGACCGGGGCGAGGGTGATGCTGGTGTCGCCCGCCTTGGCGGTCCGCTTGATCGACTTCAGGGTGAGGACCTGGTCGGAGCTGTCACCGATGTCCCCGCCGTCCAGGTACTCCTCAGCCAGTGCCCAGGAGTCGACCGGGTCGTAGGCGCCGCTGGTGGCGTTGTAGGAGACGGTGTTGATGCCGGTCATCCGCTTGCGGGTGAAGAAGGAGGCGCCGGCGGCGTTGCACTCGTCGTCGTCCTTGGAGCAGATCGCGTCGAAGGGCACGTCCGGCCAGTTCTCCGCGGTGTCCTTCGTCAGGCTGGAGCAGTCGGAGGCGGTGCAGCGCTCCGCGTAGGTGAAGGTGACCTTCGCGTCGGCCTTGTCGGTGAACAGGGCGTCCTTGCGCAGCCCGTACTCGATGCGGTCGAGGTAGCCGCCGCGGTCGTAGGCGGCACTGGCTGTGGTCGCCTTGTTCTTCTTGTAGTAGTTCGATTCCTTGGTGTACCAGTAGGTGGAGGCGTTGCCTCGGGTGTCTTCGACGTAGTCGAGGTTCCAGCGCCAGGCCTGGGTCAGGGCCCGGTCGGCGAAGGCGTCGCCCGCGGTGTACCCGGGTTCGCCGGAGTCGTCGCCGAAGACGGGGACGGTCCAGGTCGAGTTGGTGCGCTGGGTGTCGGCGCCGTCGAGTTTGTTCTTGCCGAACACGTACTTGGTGCCGTCGCCGGTGGTGACGGTCCAGTATTCGCCGTTGTCATCGCCGTTGTCCGCTCCGGTGGAGCGGGTCACGGTGGAGGCGTCGTCGTCCGCGAGGTGCCAGGTGCCGCTGGTGTTGTCCTTGACCAGGCGGGTGGACTTACCGTTGAGGACCAGGCTTGCGTTGTCGTACTTCCAGCACTGGTCGAAGACGTCGTCGTGGCCGTCGTCGTCGCACGAGCCGTAAGAACGCTCGATGTAGGACTCGGTGAGGTTGAAGCCCTCGCCGACCGCGGTGGTCTGGTTGTTGGTCGTCGCCGTGCGTCCGTCGACGCTGCCCGAGTCGTAGGACAGGGACAGGGGCGGGACGGGGCCGGCCGCTGCGGGCGGCATCGTGAAGTCGTAGGACCAGGTGAAGGCACCTGAGCTGCCGCCGGCCTCCCAGGAGGAGGACGCCGACAGTGGCGTAGCCGAGTAGTCGCCGGCACCCTTTGCGGACTGTCCCGAGCCCGCGGATGCGGCGGTGACCGCCAGCACTGTCACACCAGAGGCGGCGCTGTCGGCCTTACCGAGCAGCTGTGTGGAGGCACCGTCCTGTGCTCGGTCCAGGGCGACCTTCGCCGAGACTGTCTGGTCGTTGGCTTTATCGACCAGTAGCGACGTCGCTTGTCGATGGGTTTGGGAGGCGCCCTGTTCCACGGATGGGTGATGTCGACGAGTTTGGGAGGCACCGGGGTTCTTGCCAGGGCAGCATCGACATGCTCCTGGTGAAAGGTGCTGGTCATGCCGCGGATGTCGAAGGTCGAGCTGTACGCGGCGATCCGGCGTGACCACCGCGGCGGCATGTCGATGCGGGAGCTTGAGCGCAAGCACGGCGTGACGTGGCGGACGGTGCGGAAGGCGTTGGACTCGTCCTGGCCGGAGCCGCGCAAGAAGCTGCCGCCGCGGGCGACCGGACTGGACCGGTACAAGCCGGTGATCGACGAGATCCTGCGGGCGGACCTGGACGCGCCGCGCAAGCAGCGGCACACGATCACCCGGATCTTCCATCGGCTGGTCGAGGAACACGGCGCCGACGTCTCCTACGGGATGGTCCGCTACTACATCGCGGCCCGGAAGCCCGAGATCCTGGTCGAGTCAGGCAAGGCCCCGTTGGAGGCGTTCGTCCCCCAGACCCACCAGCCCGGTCACGAGGCGGAGGTCGACTTCGGCGACGTGACGATCCGCCTCGCCGGCGAGCTGGTGACCTGCTACCTGTTCTCCTTCCGCCTGTCGTATTCGGGCAAGGCCGTCCACCGCGTGTTCGCCTCCTGCGGCCAGGAAGCGTTCTTCGAAGGCCACGTCCACGCGCTGCGGACACTGGGCGGGGTCCCGCGAACCAAGGTCCGCTACGACAACCTCAAGGCCGCTGTCGCCCGTGTGCTCGGGCTGAGCCGGGCGAGGGTGGAAGCTGACCGGTGGATCGCCTTCAAATCGCACTACGCAATCGAAAGCTTCTACTGCCGCCCAGGCATCGAGGGCGCCCACGAGAAGGGCGGCGTCGAGGGACAGATCGGCTACTTCCGCCGCAACCACTTCGTCCCCGTCCCCGAGGTGTCCTCGCTCGCCGAGCTGAACGAGTTGGTCGAGCAGTGGGACCGGCAGGACGACGCCCGCCGGATCGGATCCAGGTCCAGGACCATCGCCGAGGACTTCGCGCTCGAACGACCGCTGCTGATGCCGTTGCCAGAGGAGCCGTTTGAGACCGGGCGGCTGTTCACCCCGCGGGTCGACCGCTACGGGCAGATCCCGGTCCGCACGAACCGCTACTCGGTTCCCATCCGGCTGATCGGCAAGCGGGTGCGGGTCATCCTTCACGCCTCTCACCTGGTGGTTTACGACCAGAACGTGGAAGTGGCCCGGCACGAGCGGCTGATCGCCAAAGGCGCCGTCCGTCTTGAACTGGACCACTACCTGGAGGTTCTGGTCCGCAAGCCCGGCGCCTTCCCCGGCTCGACCGCTCTCGAACAGGCCCGCTCGGCCGGCAAGTTCACCCCGGTCCACGACGCCTGGTGGACCCAGGCCATGAAGATCCACGGCCAACGGGACGGCACCCGCGCGCTCATCGAGGTACTGCTGCTCGGACGACACATGACGCACGAACACGTCGTCGCCGGCCTGGCCGCAGCCCTGCGGGCCGGGGCCATGACCGCGGATGCGGTCGCGCTGGAGGCCCGCAAGGCCGCCCAGGCCGAGACCGAGCCCGCACCGGAACCCCGGACCCCCGGCCAGCCGTCGGCGACGGTGACGTCCCTGCACGAGTGGCGCCTGGCGCATCTTCCGCCGGACACCAGGCCGCTGCCCTCGGTGTCTCACTACGACCAGTTGCTCCGACGCCGCCGCACCAGCGGCAGCGGCCACCGTGAGGGAGAAGCGCAGTGACCATGCCCCGCCAGCGAGGCTTGACCGAGCAGGCCGCCGACGCCGCGATCGACTCCGCCTGCCGCTTGCTGCGGCTACCGTCGATCCGCAACGAGTTCTCCGACATCGCCGACCGGGCGATGAAGGACCAGATGAGCTACCGCGGCTTCCTCGCCGAGCTACTGATGGCCGAGTGCGACGACCGGGCCCGCCGCAGGTCAGAGCGACGGATCAAGGCAGCCGGCTTCCCCCGCGAGAAGTCCCTGCGGTCCTTCGACTTCGACGCCAACCCCAACATCGACCCGGCCACCATCCACACCCTCGCCAGCTGCGAATGGATCAAGAAGAGCCAGCCCCTCTGCCTGATCGGCGACTCCGGCACGGGCAAGTCCCACATGCTCATCGCGCTGGGAACCGAGGCGGCGATGAAGGGCTACCGCGTCCGCTACACGCTCGCCACGAAGCTGGTCAACGAGCTGGTCGAGGCCGCCGACGAGAAGCAGCTGAACAAAACCATCGCCCGCTACGGCCGCGTCGATCTCCTCTGCATCGACGAACTCGGCTACATGGAACTCGACCGCCACGGCGCCGAACTCCTCTTCCAGGTCCTGACCGAACGCGAGGAGAAGAACAGCGTCGCGATCGCCTCCAACGAGTCGTTCGGCGGCTGGACCAAGACGTTCACCGATCCCAGGCTCTGCGCGGCCATCGTCGACCGGCTGACGTTCAACGGCACCATCATCGAGACCGGCACCGACTCCTACCGCCTCGCCAGCACCCGAGCCCGAGCTGAGGAGCCCGCCAAGGCCGGCTGACATCTGCCGCTGCTTGACTCGACGGCCTGCCGCCCGTCAGGGCGGCAGGCCGGCCCGCATTCGCGGGCAGTGCTGTCCTGTTGCGAGATTCGATCGGCTCAGTCTTGGCTGTCGTCATCGAGCGGACGCAGGCGGCGCCGGGCCTCCTCCAGCCGCACGTCATAATCGGGGAAGAACAGCGCGGGCAGCATCTTGTCCAGCTGGCCAGCGATCCGATGGATCGGGGCCCATGCCGCCGGATCGTCGACCGTGTTGCTCAGATCGGTCATCTGCAACCGTTCCAACCAGTCCGACAGGATCGTCGCTTCGTCGCGGGTGAGCTTGATCGTGATCGCTGGCTCTTCCACCCCGGCCCCACCCCTTCGAACAGACGATTCAACGTTCGGCGACACAACCTACCGATCACCAGCTCCGCGAGATCGACCAGCTCTCGTCGGGGCCGGACACGTGCCGTCATCTCTCGTCGACATTCCCGAGCCGGATGATCGCCAACTGCCTCCGCAACCCATCGACAAACGCTGTTCCTGAAGATGAACGAAGCCAGCGCACCTCATCCTCTCCCCCATGATGAGGATCATCTTTTCTTGGAGCACTGGCGTGGCGGTCCGGACGTCCGGTAACACTGACGAACGACGCCCGTCACGACGCACCGTCGGCCTCGTTGCCGGTCAGGCAACCGAGGCCGACGGTGCGGAGCTCTTCGAGCAGTAGCGGGGCGGGATGCTCGTCTTCCATCCGCGGGAGTTGTAGAAGGCGTCGTCGCCGCAGGCCACGCAGGAGCCGGGCGCGGCGTCGAGAAGGGTCTACAGAAGCCCAATGGAGCGTTCAGCTATCCCGTCGGTCGGCGTTGCGGCGTAGTGTCGTCGGCCTCTTGGGCTCGCGGATGATGTCCTTGTCGCCCGCCTCGCGCGGGACGTAGAAGAAGCCCTCTGCGGTTTCCGGCTCGTAGTGGACGACCGCGTTCTCTTCCTTCAGCATCCGGCGCCACGACTCCAAGCGCTTCACCTTTTCGTCGTCTATGGGCATCCCGGCACGCTTGCGGCCCTCCAGGCGCAGCATCATCAGCGGGTAGAGCGCGCGGTGGTTCCTCTTCACCGCCCAGGGGATCAGTAGGTCATCGCGAGCGGTGCGACGCGCCAGCCCTTTGCGGTAGCGGAAGTTCCCCCACGCGGAGGGCTTCATCTCGATGTTGTACTTCCGCAGGTACTCCGCGGACATCTCGTCGTAGGACCATCCCTCTTCGAACCACCTGATGACCTCGCCATCGTCCTGGATCTTCTTAGCCGGCATCGGCTCCCCCTCTGTTTCGTGTGGCTGTGTAAGCTCGCGAGCCTCTAGGGCCCGTCGTCAGCCTTACACGTTGACCGTACGCATACTGTTGTCACGTTAACACACTCAGTAAAACTCGGCACGCAGCCACCAGCCACCAGCCACCAGCCACCAGCCACCAGGAGCAAACGATGAAGATTGAGATCATCGCGTGCGACATCGACCAGGAGACCCCGGCCAAGTCCTACGCGATCACGATCGACGGCGAGACGCATGAGCTGGACTTGTGCCGGACGCACGCCCGGCCGATCGAGGAGCTGATCGAGGCGACCAAGGGTGAGACCATCGAGCCGCCAGCCAAGGCCCTGGCCTCTCCGCCCACGCACTTCGCTTCCCCGTCCTCGTACGAAAAGACGACCGCCGCCAACAAGGACGAGAAGACTGCCAAGCGCCGGGGCGGACGCCGCCCCAAGATCACGAGCATGTCGGAAGTCGAGGCCGCTAAGGCTGCTCACCGGGCGCAGGCATCCGCCTCGAACTCCGCGAAATAGTGCCTCCTGACCACGACACGTCCACTCTTGGCGTGGGTCCGTCGTCGCCTGATGGTGTGAGTGCGGGGGGGGGCCGCCGGTCTGCAGCCGCTGGCGTGATGATGTGAGTGAACGCCATCCGTACCCGAGCGACTTATCGGACGAGTAGTGGGCTCTGATCAAGCCGGTGATCACCGCCACCGCTCGGGTCAGCGGCCACCTACGACACCCTCGGACGGCCCCTAATTAGCCCCAGGCCTTCGAGGCGGATCGTCGCCCTTCCGTCGCAGGAGGCGGCGATCCTCAGAGGGTGACGCGCTCTTCGGCGGCAGATCGTGCGGGAGGTAGGCCGACCGGCAGCCCATCCGGCCCGGCGGAGGACCGCGTTCACGTTCTCCCGCATGGCGTAGGCGCCCTGGTGGTGGTCTGCCAGCCGGACGGTGGGCGCTGTCCGTCGCTTGCGGCGGTGGTGGTGTAGCCGGTGGCGCGGCCGGTCCAGGTGACCTGGCCCTTGGTGGGTTTCTGGGTAGCGAGCCAGGTGGTGGCGCCGGCGGTGTCGTAGACGGCCGCGGTGTCGGCGAGGACGTCACCGCTGGTGCTGCTGTTGGCGGGCAGGCTGAGGCTGCTGTCGGTGACCGAGCACTGCTTGGCGACGGTGCGGGTGCGGAAAACAAGGCTGGTGATACCGGCATCCGGGTTACGTGCGTACCAGGTGCGGGTGCAGGTCTCGTCGCCGCTCACGGCGTTGAGGCCGTAGTCGTCGGCGGTGGTAACCATGCCGAGGTCGTCGTACTTGCTGGCGGTGACTTGGGTGCGCCACTTGCTTTGTGCGGTGAGGTAGGTGCTGGTGTAGGTCGAGACGTTGCGGACCCACTGGGCGATGTGGGCGGCGGCGTCCGGGACCGTCTGGGTGGCGGTCACCGTGTTGGTGTAGTTATTGAAGGCGCTGCTGATGGGCTGGCTCCCGTTGTAGGTGACCTGCTGGCGCAGCACGCCCTTGTACTGGTCTCGGTCGTAGGCGGCGGAGAAGTCGACGTCCGTGTCGAGCAGCTCGGGCACAGTGACGGACTTGGTGGTGCCGTCCTTCTTCTTGTCTCCGTGCATGCCCTGCATGTAGAGCGAGACGGTCTTGGAGCGGGTGGTGTTGAGGGCGCCGGTGTAGGCGGTGACCTGGCGGTAGCCGCGCCGGTCGGACCAGGTCCGCTCGTCCGCAGGGACGAAGGGATCGTCGTTGTAGTGCCAGGCCGCGCCGCTGTAGGAGTAGGCGTACTCGACGATGGGCCTACCGCCGGCCCTACACCTCAGACCGCGAACGCCAAGCCGCGTTTCCCGACTGGCTGGACTGGCACAACTACCACCGACCCCACACCGGCATCGGCGGCCACCCACCAGCCAGCCGCGTCACCAACCTGTCCGAACAGCACACCTATCGTGATGCCACGTGTGGCGAACCAGGCTGCGGCCCGGGTGAGGAAGCCGGCGCAGGTGTCGGCCTTCTCGTCGGGGAGGTCTTCGGTGTAGGCGAGGCGGGTGTGGTCGTCCAAGGCGGTGTGGAGGTAGGCGTATCCGGCGCCGTTGCGGCGGTCCTTGTTCGGGCTGCCGGCCGCCCGGCCGAGGACCTTGTGGCCGCCGCCGTCGGGGATGCGCCCGAGTTTCTTGACGTCGATGTGGACCAGTTCCCCGGGCCAGGCACGCTCGTAGCGGCGCACGGGCTCGCCGGTGGCCCGGTCACAGGCTGCCAGCCCGGGCATGCCGTGCCGCAGGAGGATGCGGTGCGCGGTCGAGGCGGCGATGCCGCAACGGGCGGCCAGCCGCACCGGACCGATCCGGTGTTCGCGTCGCAGCCGCACCACCCGCTGTTCGACCGGGGCGGGCGTCTGGCGCGGGCTGTGGTGGGGGCGGCTGGAGCGGTCGAGCATCCCGGCCGGGCCCAGTTGCCGGTAGCGGCCCGCCCACCGGGCGGCGGTGGTGTGGCTGACCTGGAAGCGTTCCGCGGCCCGCCGCAACGGCCAGCCTTCGTCCACGACGCACCGCGCCAGGCGAAGCCGTCCGGTCGGAGTCAGCGGGGCGTTACGGTGGGACACGAGGGCCTCCTGCGGTCGGGTGCAGATGTCGCAATCCACACCGAACCCAGAAGGCCCTCACCCGTTGAAGCACCCAGCACGCGTGTCACCAACGTCCCGGAACAGCACACCTAGGGCCGCGGACACCGACCGCAGCACCAGCTTCCTTCCACCTAACAGCCCGTCCTACAGGTCGAACTCGAGGCGCTCGATGTCCGTGAACCGGACCTCTTCCAGACTGCCGGCGCGGCGGCCGTTGTCCTGGAAGTAGACCTCCTTGAGGGCTTCGGCCGCGATCTCTTGGAGTCGGGCGTCGCCGGCCCCGGCCTCCTGGGCGGTGAAGAGGCGGGCGGCGTACTGCGGGGGCAGGGCGAGGTCAGGTGGCGGATGCGGTCCTGGTCCGTCGACCCGATCGGCGCGGTGTAACCCATGCGGGCGCGGGTGTCGATGACGATGCCGTCGGTGGTGGCCGCCTTCTGCCGGGCCCTGGCCCGGATCTGCGGCTGCCAGCGCTTCTTCACCTCGCGTTCCAGGCGTGCGGCGAGGTCCGGTCGGGGCTTTTTGATCTGGTTCTTTACGTACCGTTCGACGGTGCGCTGGGAGATCCGCAGCATCTGGGCGACCGCCTTGGTGCCCTTGAGCTGCTTGACCAGGTACCGCATCTGCGCGCCCGCGCTCTTGGGCGCCGGGCGGGTGAACGCCTTCTGCACAGCGGCGTCCAAGCCGTCCCCGAACAGGCTCATCGCCGACTCCTACTCTCCGCTGTCGGCGTCCGTGACGGTGCCGTCCTTGATGTACCGGGCGAGGTTCAGCTCCGGAGCGTCGAACCGCTCGCGAACCTCCTCACCCCACAGCACGCTCTGCGTGCCCTCGTGCTTGACCAGGCCGGGGTTGACACCCAGCTTGAAACCGCCGGGCAACGGCTTGCCGTCCCGGTAGGGCAGGAAGTCCAGCGGCGAAGGCCCGCCCGCCGCGTAGACGACGCAGTCGGACAGGACCGCGACCGGGTACTGCCCGGTGAACGCCGCGTGCTTGACGATCTTCCGGTGCAGATTGATGCGGGTGCGGGAGATGACCGCCCCGCGGATGTCCGGCCGCCACGTCGGGCGGGACAGGGCACGCCACGGCTGTCCGGGCTTCCAGCCCTCCCCGCGGGGGCGCTCCCGCAGCTTGCCCAGGCCCCCCTTGACCGTCGCCTTGATCGCCGAGACGACGATCGCCAGCTCCGGATCACGGCTCCTATAGTCGGCCATCGCGGCGAGGAAGCCGGCCGGCGTCAGGTCGGCCGTGACGCCGAGGTCGGCCATGGTGGCGAGGTAGGCGTCACGGAGCCGGTTGTACCAGCCGTCCAGGTAGCGGCCGTTCTCGTAGCGGACGTACGCCTCCACCGGGCGGACCTCGTAGCCGAGCTCCGCCGCGTAGGCGACGGTCGGTGTCGCGTACCAAGCCGGTCCCTCGGGGCGCTCGCCCTTCGGCGTGAACGGGCTGGGCAACAGCGAGGCGTCGAGCTCCACCCACTCCTTGCCGACCTTCACCGTGGACAGGTCGACGTGGGACAGGTCGACCAGCCACGAGCCCGGCAGCTTCGGGTCGAACACCGGCTCCTTGACGTGAGTGGGCGCGCCGAGGCCGACGTTGAGGCCGTTGGCGCCTGCGGCGAAGGCCATGTTGACGTCGATACCGACCAGGTGCCGCAGGGTGCACTCCGCGTCGGTCATCGGCCGCGCCCAGTCGTGCGCCTCCTCGAACAGCTTCTCCGCCGGGCCACGCACGTGGAAACGGGGCAGGTCCTTGATGAGCGGGTGGCCGTCGGGGGCCTCGCACGGCGCCGGGTCGACCGGGTCCTTGCCCAGGGAGCCGGGATTGTGCTCGGGGTGCCGCTTGCCGTCGGCGTCCGACTCGGACGCGCGGGTGGGCGGGTGCAGGACGGTCATCAGCTCCAGGCCGGTCACGGCGGTGGAGCCGCGCGGCGTCATCACCCGGGACGCGTACACGCCCAGCACGCGCGCGAGTTCCGCCGGCGGAAGCTGTGCGGCCTTGCCCCAGTGACGCGCGTCGAGCGCGTGCCAGGACGGGATGCACAGCTGCACGCAGGCCCGCTTCGTGCCGGTGGCCGGGCGATAGATCCGCGCCCACGGCCCGAACCCGCGCTTCGTCAGCTTCCACTCCGCGCGCACCAGCTGCTTGACGACCTTGTGGTTCTCCGGGATCCGGCCGGCGAGCCGCTCCTCCTCCGTGAGCGTGACGGGGAGGCCGTAACGCTCCAGCGCGGACTCGGTGAGGACGATGAGCGGGTCGGCGTCCTTACCGGGGCCGGCGAGCTTCGGCTGACCGAGCTTGGCCTCGCGCAGCGTCCAGTCGACCAGGGCCGGGATGCTCTTGGCGGGCACGTCCAGGACCAGGCCACCGGTGCAGTAGGCCAGCACCCGCCCGTCGGCATCGACATCGACGACCGCCAAGGGCCCGTTCTCGAACCGCGGGTCAACGGCCCCAGCCGGGGTGCCTGCCGGGACCGTCTTCTTCGCACCCGGCCGGCGCGACGTCGACGAGGGCCTGGTGGTGGCCTCCGAACGCGACGCGCTGGCCGGAGCAGCGGTGACAGGAGAAGAGGCAGGAGCAAAGGTCTGCGTGTTCACGGGCGCAGGCATGGCCGCGGCTTCCGAGGTCTGGCCTGCGGGCACAGCCGGTGCTTCTACCGAGTCGGAAGCGCCGCTCCCGGAGAGCACCGGGGCGGCATGCTTTTCAGGGGCGGGGTAGAGGTCTGCAAGCCGCCGCAGCAGCCGCGCGTACGCCTCACGCTCCGGACCGCGCGGCTCGACCGGCTTCTTGACCGACTCCCAGCCGGACACCGTAGCCCGGCGGACCTTCAGCACGGCCGCGACTTCGTCCAACGTTAGGCCGTGTGCGACCCTCAGCCGCTTGCGCTCAGACGCCGGCGGCAGTGGAGAGCGGGATGCAATCAGCGCGTCAACAGCGTCGAACAACTCGGACATGGAGCACCTCCAGCCACATCCTACATACTCCACCGCACAAATTCCGTACGTTTACCGTACAGATTACGTACGTCCTCTCGCACTGCACCAGCACGGCAGAGGCTCCTGAACTACTCACTACCGAAGGTTCCATAAGTCTCCTGAAAGCAGCCCGCCTCCTGACGTCCGTTCCGTAGCCGTGTGCGGCCGGCGTCTGGCACTCCTGGTGCGCCCGGCTCCTGGCGGCGCGAAGCGCGGAGGTCCCGGCCGACGCGCAACGGGACCAAGGACGGCGCCGATCCCCCGGCCGCACGCCGCCCCGCCGCCCCTTCCCTTCCCTTCTTCTTTCCGGTCCGGGACCAGTGCAGAGGGGGACGGCGGGCTGCCGACCACGCCACCGAGGGCATGGTGACCTGCGCCTTTGAGCTGGCGAGGACTGGTGGAGGGAGACGGTTGTCGGCGGGGTTGTCGGTGGGGTTGTGGACCTGGTCGGCGGCGGTGTTGTCGCATCGTGACCGTGGTCGGGCCCTGGACGAGGACGCCGCACGCCTCGCACGCGAACACGGCGGCGGAGAACGCAGCTGGCGACGCGCCACGGCCGAAGCCCGCGCCCTGTACGAGCACGGCCAGGTCCTGGACGACGCGGCCGCGGCCGCGTACCCGGAGCAGCCCACGTCCTGACGTCTGATGCCGCGACACCGTCCGGTCGGCATCCCTGTGAGAAGTCGGGGACGTTCACGGGGGCCTCGCCACCCTGGCTTCGCCCGACGTCGAGAGCCCCCGGCCTTCGAGGGGGAGGCCGGGGGCTACTTGCCATGACAGAGCGGTCACCAGAGCCAGCGGTTCCCAGGCCCACGCCGGCGAGAACGAGAACCGCAGGGCACCGATGCACGCGTGTCGCCTTGCCCAACGGACAGAACCCGCCGCGGTCACGGGGTCATCGACTGCCGTTCAGAAACGGCGGCCCATGCTCGTGCCGAGCTTAGGGGCGCAGGCAGGCCGTTGTGCGGTCAGCGCGCAAAGGCCCGGGCCGACGCGCAACAGAACCAAGGACGGCCCCGATCCCCCGGCCGCACGCCACCCACCGCCCGTCCCGCCCTTCCCTTCCTGAAGCCGGGCTCAGGCCGACAGTTCCGACCACGACAGGTCACAGGCCCGTGTGGGGAGTCAGCTGACGACTTGGAGCTCCCCTACTGGAGACCAACACCTTTTTGGCCGCGGCGAGTTCGGACGGTACGCAGTCGGCCTCCGTCTGGAGCTGGTCCACTCGCATCCGGGCGACTGCCTCTCGCTCTTCCAGCAGGCCCATCAGCCTGTCGCCTCTTCGGGGCAAGGGCAGGGTGGGGTAGCGGCAGGACTGGAGCAGGGCGATGATCTGCCAGCGGGTGCGGGCCGGCGCGTCGTTCCAGGCGCACACCAGCTCCCAGTCGCTGAAGTAGGCGCTGTTGTGGGGGTCCAGGCAAGCGCGTACCGCGGCCAGGGCGGCTCTCACCTCGGTTCCGCAGGACTCTGCGTGTCCGGTCGCCGCCCAGGCGAGGGCTCCGACCAGGCTTGCTGCCTGCGGGTCGTGGGGGGATCCGATGTACAGCAGTCCCTGTCCTTGGCACCAGCCTCGGCGGGTGATCAGCAGGGCGCTTCGCTGGAAGATCTCGTCGTTGCCCGCCTGCTGAAGCGGCGGTGGAGTGGGGTCCGTTATGGTCTCCCTGTCCTGGTGG
Source organism: Streptomyces sp. 63XJN7_1_ISO-PGPR-S23-121 (assembly GCF_056173025.1). Classification (NCBI taxonomy): domain Bacteria; kingdom Bacillati; phylum Actinomycetota; class Actinomycetes; order Kitasatosporales; family Streptomycetaceae; genus Streptomyces; species Streptomyces sp. 63XJN7_1_ISO-PGPR-S23-121. The sequence goes on from NZ_CM149653.1 coordinate 3,933,221, forward strand.
GTTGTGACGTCGGGTTCGGGTGGGGCGGCGGAAGTGACCGCTGCGCCGTCGGCTCGGGAGGTGAGCCGATCGGCGCAGCGGGTTTCACGGAGGGGGGTGGGGAGGGGCGGGTCGGGTCACCGTGTGGTGTGGTCGGCCAGCTGGGGGTGCCGGCTCGTGGTGGCCGCCGTCGCGGCCGTCGCGGGGACCGGCTCGGGGCCGGTGGGCTGCTCGGAGGCGGGGGGCTGCTGTTCGGTGCGGCGGTGGCGGCCCCAGGTGCGGTCGCCGATGAGCAGGAGTGTGGCGGGCATGACCAGGCGGCGGATGACGACGGCGTCGAGGATGACGGCGGCGGCGAGGCTGATGCCGAGTTCGCGGACGATGCTGATCTGCGCGCTGGTGAAGGAGGCGAAGACCGCGACCATGATCGCTGCGGCGCCGTTGACGAGGCCGGCGGTTCGCGCGAGGCCGCCGAGGACGGCCTCGCGGTGGGAGGCGCCACCCAAGTAGGACTCCCGCATGCGGGAGATCATGATCACCATGTAGTCCATGCTGAGGCCGAACATCACGGCGAAGAGCATGAGCGGGGTGACGCTGTTGATGGAGTTGTCGGCGTTGCCGGTGAGCATGGCGAGGAAGCCGAGGCTGGCGCCCACGACGGCGATGTTGAAGGCCAGGGCGAGCAGCGGCAGCAGGACCGACCGGAAGGCGTAGAGCAGGATCAGGAAGCTGAGCAGGGCGACGGAGAGGACGACCAGGGGGGCCGAGCGCAGGACAAGGTCGTCGAAGTCGGAGCCGGTGGGGGTGGCGCCGGCAAGCTGGACGGTGACCTCGGGCTGGGCGCGGTCGTCGAGGTGGTCGCGCAGGTCGTCGACGAGGTGGTGGGCCGAGGAGCTGTCGGGGTCGGCGCTGGGGGTGATGATGACGCGGGTGACCAGGTTGTCGCCGTCCTGCGTCCACAGCTGGTGGAGTGCGGTGCGGGCGGTGGCGTCGAGGGAGGCGGGGTCGTCCAGGGACCGGGAGAAGGGCTCGACGGACTGGACCTTGTCGGCGCCGGGTGCGGACTGGGCGTAGGAGGCGATGTCGGTGGCGCTCTTGAGGAGGGCGTCGGACTGGTCACGGTCGGCGCTGAGTACGACCTGGATGGGGAACATCTCGCGGACGCCGATGTCCTGCTTGATGCGCTCCATCCCGGTGCGGGCGCTGTCGTCGGCGGGCAGGATGTCCGCGCTGGCGACGGGGACGCGCAGGGTCAGCTGGGCGGCGGGGGCGGCGAGTGCGGCGAAGGCGACCGCGAGGGCGGCCAGGACGAGGCCGGGTCGGCGGGTGAAGCGGTTGCGGGGGCGGTTGTTCTTGCCGGCCTTGGCGGGGGTGGTCGTCTCGGTGGTGTTCTTGCGGCGGCGCAGGGTGCCCCAGTTGATGCGGTGGCCCAGCAGGCTCAGCACGGCGGGCAGCAGTGTCACGGCAATGGCCACGGCGACCAGTGAGACGGCCACGCCGCCCAGCGCGATGCTGGTGAAGGACATGGCGCGGGGGATGAAGAGGGCCGAGAGGGCGACCACGACGGCCAGGCCGCTGAAGACCACGGAGTGGCCGACGGTGCGCATGGTGCGGTCCAAGGCGTCGGGCACGGTGTGGCCGTCGGCCAGCTCCTCGCGGAAGCGCTTGATGATGAAGAGCGAGTAGTCGACGGCGACGGCCAGGCCGACCATGCTCACGATGTTGGTGAAGAGGCTGTTGACGTCGGTGAACTGTGTCATCCCGTAGCCGATGGCCTGGGTGGCCATCAGGGTGACGCCCGCCATGAGGAGGGGGACGACCATCGCGGCCACGGACCGGAAGACCAGCAGCAGCACGATGAAGAGAACTGGGAAGGCGATCATCTCGGCGCGGGTGACGTCTTCCTTGGAGTGCACGTTCAGTGCGTAGTCCAGGGCGGGGGCGCCGGTGACGTCGACTTCGACCTTGTCGCCGACGGCGTTGCGCACGTCGTCCTGGAGGTCGGGCACGAGGTTCTGGACTGTGGTGTTGTCGCTGGTGAAGCCCACCTGGAGGAAGGTGGTGCGGCCGTCCTTGGACAGCCACTCGGGGTGGGTGGTGCGGTCGGTTACGGCGGAGACTCCTTCGCGCTGCACCGCCTTGCGGGCCTGTCCGATGGCGTCTTGGACGGCACCGTCCTTGCTGTGCAGGACGACCAGCAGGGAGTTGGGGGCTTCGTCGAAGGCGCGTTCCAGGGTGCGCTGGGCCTTGACGGACTCGCCGCGGGGGTCGGAGAAGCCGCCGGTCTTCAGGGCTCCTTCGAGCTGGAGGGCGAAGGGGACGGCCAGGGCGAGCAGCAGCAGCCAGCCGGCGATGACGGCTTTGGGCCGCGCGGCGGCGAGGTGGGCGATTTTCTTCACTTCTACTCCTGGGTTCCGGGGGTCCGTCCACCGCTTGTGGGAGCGGGCCGTACGACAGCAGCCAGACAGGGCGCATTTCGATGTTGGAACAACGATGATGCATCATCGATGACCCATCATGCGTGATGGAACATCGATACGCAACATCTTTGAAGACGGGTTTCTGTCGGCGGACCGGCCAGGAGCCTCAGCAGTGGCTGTGGCTGCGCGGAAAACGGCAGCGCGTCAGAGCAGGATCTTGGAGAGGCCAGGCGCCGCCGCACGCCCGCCGGCGCTCGGGCGCAGGGCGCGGAGCCTCACAAGTTCGCCGTGGTCGGCACGCAGGATGAGGCGGTACGGGGGACGGCTCTCCTGGCGCGCCACGGTGACCCAGCCCCGCCGGGCCCAGGCGTACAGGGTGATGTGCGGCATGGAGAGTTCCGCGGCCAGGTCCCTCAGCCACCACTCGTCGGCCGCCAGGCTCTCCTCGGGAGCCGGGGCGGGCCGACGGCGGGCCGGGGGGACGTTCTCGCGCAGCAGCCGGCGCACCGTGGTCAGGCTGATGGCATCGCTGCGGCCGGGGGCCATGGTGTAGCCCTCGTTCCGCAGCACCCGGGTGATGGTGGGGGCGGTGCAGCCCTGTCCGGCCAGGTCGGTAATGCGCGCGACGATCCGGACGTAGTGATGCTCCGGCGGGACGGCGGCCGGTGTCATGAGCGCTGTGACAGGCCCAGGGTGCCGACCTGTCCGCAGCATGGCGTACATGGCCCGGTGCGCGGCGAGGAGTGGGCCTCGACGAGGCGGGAAACGGCGGGATTCAAGGTGGCGTCCTTCATCGTCCCTCTGTCACTCACTGCGTCGGTTGCCGGTACCGCGGAGGATCAACGCCTGTCGTTCGCCACAGCGCGATCGTCACGCTAAAACGTGCCCTGGTGCGCCGGGTGGACGGTTGGGCAACACGGCTTGAATCTGCCGCAGGGCCGCCGCGGGGCCTTCTTCCGTCGCTATGCGTATGGCCTGGGCTTTCGCCGCCGGGACGGCGGCGGTGGTTTACAGAATCGAGTCTCGTGTTGACCTGAAACGGCGCGGCCGGGCGTGGCCCGGTCGCCCGTTCGGCTCAGTGCTGACGGGTGGCGTCGCCGGTGCTGTGGAAGGCCAGGCAGACGTTGTGGCCGCCGAAACCGAAAGAGTTGTTGAGGACGACGGCGGGGCCGGGGGCCAGCTCGCGCGGTTTGTCGCGGACGACGTCCAGGTCGACCCGCCCGTCGAGGGCGCCGATGTTGATGGTGGGCGGCGCGAGACGGTGGTGCAGGGCCAGGACCGCGGCCACCGACTCCACCGCCCCGGTCGCGCCCAGGAGGTGCCCGGTCATCGACTTGGTGGCAGAGATCGGCACCCGTTCGGCGTGGGAGCCCATCACCTGGCGCAGGGCGGCGAGTTCGGCGAGATCGCCCAGCGGCGTGGAGGTGGCGTGGGCGTTGACGTGCGTGACCTCCTGCGGGGAGCTGCCGGCGTCGGCGAGCGCCGCGCGCACGGCGCGGGTCACGTCACGGCCCTCGGGTTCGGGCTGGGCGATGTGGTGGGCGTCGGACGTCAGGCCGACGCCGGCCGCCTCGCCGTAGACGCGGGCGCCGCGCGAGCGGGCGTGCTCCTCGGATTCCAGGACGAGGACGCCGGCGCCCTCGCCCATCACGAACCCGTCCCGGTCACGGTCGTAGGGGCGGGAGGCGGCCTCGGGGCCGTCGTTGCGCCGCGACATGGCCATCATGTTGGCGAAGGCCGTCATGATCAGGGGATGGATGGGGGCCTCGGTGCCTCCGGCGACCACGACGTCCGCCCGGCCGGAGCGGATCATCCCCATAGCGTGCCCCACCGCCTCGGCCCCCGAGGCGCAGGCGGAAGCCGTCGTGTGGACGCCGGCCCGCGCGCCCAGTTCGAGGCCGACGTGCGCGGCCGGCCCGTTCGGCATGAACATCGGCACGGTGTGCGGGGAGACGCGGCGCGGCCCCTGCTCCCGCAGCACGTCGTGTGAGGTCAGCAGCGAGGTGAGGCCGCCCAGGCCCGAGGCGATGACGACACCGAGCCGGGTGGGGTCCACGTCCGGCCGGCCGGCGTCCTGCCAGGCCTCGCGGGCCGCGACGAGCGCGAACTGTGCCGAGCGATCCGTCCGCCGGGCCAGGGTGTGGCCGATGTGCGGGGCGGGTTCGCTCGCTGCCGGGCAGGCGATGCGTACGGTGAGGTCGCTCGCCCACGGCTCGGTCAGGGCCCGGGCGCCGGAGCGGGCGGCCAGGAGGGACTGCCAGGTGGAGGCGGCGTCGCCGCCCAGCGGCGTGGTGGCTCCTAGCCCGGTGACAAGCACCTTGCGGCCGGCGTGCGTCATCGTGGGTCTCCTGGAGGTGGGGATCGCGAGGTTCGGCTGGTCTCTCGCGCCGGATGTGCTCCAAGGGCGGGGAGGACCTGGCCGGACGGCCTGTCAGACGGACTGGAAGATGCGGGCCATGATGTCCAGCACGGTGGTGAGCTCCTGGGGCGCCGTGCCCGGCCGGTCGGCGTCGGTGGCGAGGGTCTCCTCGCCGCACGCGAGGAGGTCGGTGTCCGGCTGCGCGGTGGTCACGTTCATGGCAACTCCTGAGCTGGGTCGGACGGGCGGGGAGGTGTTCCAGGGTGTGCGCGGGGACGGGGGCGGGCGTCAGGGCAGCGTGATCACCTGGGCGGCGTAGGAGAGGCCCGCACCGAAGCCGATGGTGAGGGCGAGCGCGCCGCTGCGGGCGGCTCCGGCCGCCAGCATGTGCTCGATCGCCAAGGGAATGGAGGCCGCCGAGGTGTTGCCGGTGTGCACGATGTCGCGGGCGACGGCCACATGTGCGGGCAGGCGCAGTGTGGTGGCGAGGGCCTGGACGATGCGCAGGTTCGCCTGGTGCGGGATGAACGCCTCGAGGTCGGCGGTGTCCATGCCCGCCTCGTCCAGGGCGCGGCGGGCGGCGCGGGCCATCTCGTAGACGGCCCAGCGGAACACCGTCTGGCCCTGCATGGTCAGAGCGGGAAAGCGCGGCGGGCGGCCGTGGCGCAGTTCGAGCCAGGAGGCGCTCTGGTCGATGGCGCCGCCCTGTGCCCCGTCGGAGCCCCAGAACACCGGACCCATGGCCGGGGTGTCGCTGGGGCTGACGACGACGGCTCCGGCCCCGTCGCCGAAGAGGAAGGCGGTGGCGCGGTCGTCGTGGTCGATCAGGTCGGACATCCGCTCGGTCGCCACCACCAGGACGTGGCCGGCGCTGCCGCCGCGGACCAGGTCGTGGGCGACGGCCAGGGCGTGGGTGAAGCCCGCGCACGCCGCGGACAGGTCGAAGGCAGCGGCCTGCGCGGTTCCGATCCGGTGGGCGATGTCGGCTGCCAGCGCCGGCAGTTGCCGGAAGTGGGTGGAGGTGGCCACCAGTACGCAGCCGACCTGGTCCACGGTGACTCCGGCGTGCGCAAGGGCCTTCTCGGCGGCTGCGGCGCCCATGAAGGCGACGCTCTCATGCTCGGCCGCCCAGCGCCGTTCGGCGATGCCGGAGCGTTCGCGGATCCACTCGTCGCTGGAGTCGATCCGGAGGGCGATCTCCTGGTTCGACACCACGCGAGAGGGCCGGTAACCGCCCACGCCGGTGATGCGGGCGTACGCCGGGCCCGTGGCAGGCCGGAGCACGGAGGGTGCGGACACGATGCGTCTCCCTGGGACGGGGGTCGAGGACGGCCGGAGGGAAGGGCGGATGGTGACGGGCCCGGGCGGGGGATGTCTGCGGGCCCGTCTCGAAGAGGGGCGGTCTCTTCAGTCGAGGCCGCGCAGGATGTGCTCCTCGGCCGCCTCGCCGTTCAGCCGGGCCAGGTGCAGCGGCACCGGCAGCGCCCAGCAGTCGCTACGGGCGGCAGCGGGCAGGAGCGCGGTGTCCGGCTGCGTGTGGTCACCGGGCGTCGTGGTGGCGGACGGGGCGGCGGGCGGGGCGGCGGGCGGCATGGTCATGCCACCGAGGCCAGGGCGCGCTGCCGGGCCCGCTGGGACAGGCGTCCCAGGCGCAGGTCGGCGACGCCGGCGAACGCCGGGCGCAGCAGGGCGGCGAGGGTTCCCCGGTTGGTGAAGGAGTGCATGACATGGGTGCCGTCGCCGTGGGGCAGCAGGCGCCAGCTGTTGGTCTCGGCAAGGCCGGGAACCTCCCAGCAGCCCTCGATGTGGTTCTCGCCGATGCTGCGGTACGCCCAGTGGCCGGTGAGACCACCGCGGGCCGTGAGAGGGTAGCGCCGGCCGGTGGTCGCCGCCTCGGGGCCCCCGACCGACAGGAACGCGGGGTTCCATTCGGCCAGTCTGGTGGGCTCCAGGAGGATCTGCCGTACCGTCCGCAGGGGGGCGGGGATCAGGATGTGTGCGTCGGCGGTATTCATCAGTACCTCATTCCTCCGTCGGAGCGGATGACCGTGGCATTGATGTAGTCGGCGGCCGGAGAGGCCAGGAAAGCGATGGTCTCGGCCGTCTGGGCGGCTTCGCCCAGACCCAGCAGGGAGCGGTCGGTCATGCGCCGCCGCTGCGGGGCGGCCACGGCGGCGCCCAGGCCGGTGTCGAGGATCCCGGGAGCCAGGGTGGCGGTGCGGATGTTGTAGGAGGCGTACTCCTGCGAGACGGTCATGGCCAGGCCGTGCAGGCCGGCCTTGGAGGAGGCGTAGGCGGCCTGCCCCGCGTTGCCGGTGAGCGCGGTGATCGAAGAGATGTAGATGATGCGGCCGTAGCGTGCCCGCATCATGCTCTTCACCGCGTACTTGGTGGTGAGGAAGGCACCGCGCAGGTTGACCCGCTGCACCTCGTCCCAGTCCTCGACCGACATCCGCACCAGAGGCTGGTCGCGGGTGATCGCGGCGTTGTGGACGAGGACGTCGAGCCGGCCGAACCTGCGGGCCTCCGAGGCCAGCAGGGCGGCCGTGTCGTCGGTGGCCACGTCACCGGGGACGAGCCGGAGCCTGTCGCGGTACTTGCCCGCCAGACGTTCCAGTCCCTCCGAGGGTGAGCGGTGATTGGCGACCACCATGGCTCCCTGTTCCAGGAGCGTCTGCGCGGTCAGCAGGCCGAGACCCCGTCCCGCCCCGGTGAGGAGCACCACCCGTCCCGTCAGCGGGGTTGCCGAGGGCGGGGCCGGTGAAGTCGGAAGAGTCATGGCGTGATCTCCCAGGTACGGACCGCGGCCACCGCCCTGCCGGACGGGCACAGCGTGGCGGCGGGGTCGACGGTGGCGGTGATGCCGGTGGTCAGGTCGCTGGTGAACAGGTGGTCGGTGACCGGCGCGAGGCGGTCGTCGGCGAAGGGGCGGGGCGGGCGCAGACGGGCGAACCTGAGGTTTGCCAGATGGCGAGGGGGGTCCTCGACGATCAGATGCGGCAGCAGCAGGTCGGGCTCCTCGCGCAGCAGCCGCGTGCTGTGCTCCAAAAAGCGCAGGCCGCGTTCGCGCAGCGCGGCCGGCATCCAGTCCAGGACCGGCAGGTACAGCTCGCTCACCACACCGTCACTGGTCAGCGTGGCCCGGGCGGCCACGTCGGGCGGAAGACGCTCGGCCTCCTCGGCGTACATCGGTACCGAGATGCACTCCTGCTCGATCAGGACCAGGAGACAACCGCCGCTGTACAGATGGTCCATGACCTCGGCCGCCTGCGCGGGGCTCGGCCACAGAGCCGTGGGGATGTAGTCGCCGGGTGCGGAAGCGTGCCAGGACAGGCGACGGGGCCCGTCGAAGACCACGAGTGTCTTACCGCACCGCAGGAACGCTGATGTGCTCATCGTTCTCTCATGACCTCGGATTCGAAGGGCCGCCGACGCCGGCGAGCTGCTGGTAGTGGGCTTCGGCCCGGCGCCGTCGGTCCGCTGTTCTGGCGTCGGGGGCCGGCGCGGCGAGGATGCCGCGCAGGTGCGGCGCCGCCTCGTCGTCACGGCCGACCGCGATCAGCGCCTCGGCGTACGCCATGGGATAGCGGGTGTCGTGGGCGCCCAGGCGGGCCGCGTGCCGCAGGTGCTCCAGTGCCTGGGGGCGGCGGCCGCCCAGGGCTCGGGGCATCAGCAGGTGCCAGCGGCCCAGCAGATAGCGGGCCATCAGGTGGTCGGGGTGTGTACGCAGTACCTCCTGCGCGGTGTGGCGCACCCCGCGCAGCACGGCGGGCCGCAGCGGTGCGGGGGCGTTCAGGGCGCGCAGTCCGGTGAGCCGGGCCTCCAGAACGCGGGCGTCGGCGCCCAGAGAGGTGCCGAGTCCGGTGAAGCCGCCGGGATCGGTGACGCGGGCCAGGTCGAGCAGCAGGCGCGCCTGCTGCAGCCGCCGCCGGGCGGGCAACTGGTCGGTGTAGCTGAGCATCGTCTCCACGACCGTCTCGGCCCGCTGGACGAGTTCGGCGGCCGCCTGCCGGGCCCGCCGAGGGTCGGGGGCCGTGCGCGCGGTGTCCACCAGCCGCTCCAGCGCCTGACGCGCCCCCTCGACCAGGGCCGCGACCCGCTGAGGCCTGGGCCGTGCGGTGTCGTCGGGCAGCGCGGGGCCGAAGACGACCCGCACCTGGGCCCGGCGGGGCCGCCAGCCCCCCTTGGGCAGGACGTCCTGCGCCCCCCACAGCGCCACGGGGATGACGGGCACGCCCGCCCGGACCGCGAAGCGGAAGGCACCGTCCTTGAAGGGGAGCAGCGGCCAGCCCGGCCCGCGGGTGCCCTCGGGGTAGACCACCAGGGCACCGCGGGCGGCGAAGACGCCGTCCACCGCGGCCAGCAGTTCCTTGTCGGGCCGGTCGCGGTTCACCGGGATGCCCCCCATGCCCTCGGTCCACCGGCGGCGCACGGGGTGCACGAAGGCCTCCGCCTTGGTGAGGTAGGACGTGGGAGTGTCCCGCAGGCCGTCGAGAACGGCGTCCAGGACGAGGTGGTCCGCGAAGCTGCTGTGGTTGGCGACCAGGACGAACGGCGTGTCGGCCGGCAGGTGCCGCACTCCTTCTACACCGGCGAGGTACCGGTGCGTGACCGCGGGGCGTGTCACCGCGGTCGACGCACCGGCCATCCACCGGGACAGGCGGCTCACAGAACCCGCTCGCCGCGGGCGGCGGCGTACTCGCGCAGCTTCTCGATGCTGGTGAGCACCAGGCCCTCGCGCCGGGCGAACTCCGCCAGCTGGGGCAGGCGCGCCATCGTCCCGTCCTCGCGGATGATCTCCACGATGACACCGGCGGGCGCCAGCCCCGCGAAGCGGGCGAGGTCGACCGCGGCCTCGGTGTGGCCGGGCCGCTCCAGGACACCGCCCGGGCGGGCCACGAGCGGGAAGATGTGGCCCGGCCGGCGCAGATCGCCGCTGGAGCCCTTCAGCATCAGCTCGATCGTCTTGGCCCGGTCCGGGGCGGATATTCCGGTGGTCACCCCGTGCTCCGGGCCGCCGTCGACGCTGACGGTGAACGCGGTGCCGTGGTGGTCCTCGTTGCGCTCGACCATCGGCGGCAGCTCCAACTGTGCGGCGCGCTCCTCGGTCACCGAGACGCAGACCAGGCCGCGACCGTGAGTGATCATGTAGTTGATGGCCGCGGCGTCGGCGTACTCCGCCGCCACGATGAGGTCTCCTTCGTTCTCCCTGTCCTCGTCGTCCACCACGACGACGAGCTCACCCCGCGCGATGGCCGCCACGGCCGCCGCGGCGTCATCGAGAACGATCGGGGCGTCGAGAGCGACGGGAGTGCCTTCAAGGATCTGCGCGGTCATCTTGCTTCCTTTGCTTGACGTGGGCTTGCGCTGAGGTCGTGCACCGGGTTCAAGAAGCGATGCACGACACCGACATCGATGTTCCGACATCGATGGCGTAACACCGATGCTTCATCATGCATGTCACAGCATCGTTGTTGCAACAACATTCCTGGAGTCACCCAAAGTGACAAGCGAGGCTCCGGAAAAGGCCGAAGCGACGTATATCGATGACGTAGCATTGAATGACACGCCATGGATGCTGCATCATCGAGAAACGATGCACCCCCGTCCGGCTGCGGCAGCCGCAGCCGGCTCGACACCCAGGAGAGCCGCCATGTCCCACTCCCCCGCCACCATCGAAACGCCACCAGGCGCGACGCCCGAGCCGCCCCGCAACGACTCCGAACTGCGCTACCTGCTCCTGGCCGCCCAGCGCGAGGGAGCCCGGCAGATGACCGGGCACCTCCGCCCCCTCAACCTGACCCCGGCCCAGGCCGAAATCCTCCTCGTGCTCGCCGAGCGCGCCCCCCTCACGCTCGCCGAGGTGGGCCGCCTGATCGTCTGCGAGAGCGGCAGCCCCAGCCGCATCGTCGACACCCTCACCAAGCGCGGCCTGATCGACCGCGAACCCGGCCAAGTGGACCGCCGCGTCGTCTACCTGCGCCTCTCCCCACGCGGCGAGGACCTGCTCCCCGCACTGCGCGACATCGACACCCGCACCGACGCCATGGTCAACGACTGCCTCACCCCCGAGGAACAACAGGCCATGACCCACGGACTGCGCCGCATGCTGAACGGCACACCCAGCGGTACCGCGCTCGCAGCACGCTTCCGACGCACGAACTGACCGGCCACCCCGGCGGCCCCGGCCCGCCGGGAAAGGCCCCGGACAACAACGGCCTCCCCCACAGCCGAACGCACAGGACCCGGCACCACAGACCCCGACACAGACAACAACTACGACGCAAAGGGACGGTGACCGGCACGCAGAACACGGCCCGGACACCCGGGCTCCGCCACCGCGCGCGGCACGGCACGGCCGCGCGGCTGGCTCGCGAGCACGCGGCGACGAACACGCCTGGCAGCCTGCCATGACCAAGGCCCCCGCCCTGTACGAGCACGGCCAGGAACAGGGTGACACGGACCCGGCCCCCGGCTCGGAGCGCACCGCCGGCCGACCGGCTCCTCCCGGCGCGCCGGTCTCAGAGGTCGTTTTCGTCCGATTTTTCATCCCGAGATCGGCTGTTTAGCGGGCTTTGGGTCGCGCCAGGAGATCGTGTTCTCGCCGGTGAGGCGGCGGGCCATGAGGTCGGCCATGGCGAGGTGAACGATGGCTTCGGAGCGGGTCGGGAGGGTTTCGTAGTCGCGGGCCAGTCGGCGGTGGAGCATGAGCCATCCATAGGTCCGCTCGACTGCCCACCGTTTCGGGATCGGGGTGAAGCCCCTGGTCCCGGGCTTGCGGGCGGTGATCTCCATGTCGATGCCGAGAGTGGCAGCGCGTTCGACAAGGTGCTGGCGGTAGCCGCCGTCGACCCACGCCTTGCGGATGCCGGGGTGGTCGGCGGCGACTTGGTCGATGAGCCGGGTGCCGGCGACGGAGTCCTGCACGCTGGCCGCGGTGACGAGCACGGCGAGGAGGAGGCCGAGCGTGTCGGTGACGATGCTCCGCTTCCTGCCGACGATCTTCTTTCCCGCGTCGATGCCCTGGCCGGTAGCGGGGACGCTGGTGGAGGTCTTGACACTCTGTGCGTCGATCACGCAGGCCGTTGGCTCGGCGTCCCGGCCTTCCTTCTCGCTCAGCAGCTGCCGGAGCAGGCCGTTGAGCTGGGCGAACACGCCTTCGTCGGCCCATTTGGCGAAGTAGCCGTAGACCGTGTTCCAGTGCGGGAAGTCGTGCGGGAGGTAGCGCCACTGGACCCCGGTACGGTCCACGTACAAGATCGCGTCCATGATGTCGCGCAGGTCGTGTTCGGGGGGCCGGCCGAAGTCCAGGGCTCGGCCGCGGCGCTCGAAACGCCAGGCAGCCAGGACCGGCTCGATCAACTCCCAGCGGGCATCGGACAGATCACTCGGATACGGGCGTCGCTTCGGCATGCTTCCGTCGTACTGCCGCGAACCGAGTGCGCCCAGTCGCACGCCGACGGCGGTCGAAGCACACAGCCTCGAAGGCCGGGCATCCTGGGATGAGACAGGATTACGGCCTTTTCCGCCTCATCCGCAACCTCCCACGACTCGCTGGCATCGACGGTCTCCGTGACCTCACCTGTACCGCCATCCATCGCTTAATGAATCGCCCAATAAGTGGGCACCGCAGATGAAAACGACCTCTCAGTGCCTGTTTTCGATCCCCGGATTTGAGTAGTTTTGGGTCCTAGGCTGGCTGGGTGTCCGAGGGCGCCAGGGAGGCCGGGGAACGAGTGTGCGGGAGCTGTGGTGAACGGCTGCGGCCGGACGCACGGCCCGCTGCGGTGTACTGCTCGGCGGCATGTCGTGCCAGGCAGTGGCGCCGGGACCGTCGGTTGCGCAAGCGGGTAGCCGCTGAGTTGAGCGGGGCGGGCCGGGCCGAGTGTCCCGAGTGCGGGGCGACTTGGGTGGCTGGGGCGGATCGGCGCTCGAACGCCGTTTACTGCTCGCGGCGGTGCGTCACGAGGGCTTGGCGGGCCCGGAAGGAAACGTTCGGCGAACGGTCACTGTGAGCGCATCACGAACGCATCTGAATCCCAACTCCGGTCAGAAGCTGGTCAATTACGGTCATCTGTTGTGATTGTCATAATACGGTCTGACTCCCGGTCGGGAAGCGGGACGGGTCTCGCCGCGGCCGCTGGCCGTGCTCCGGCCCGCGGTGGGTGGTGGATGCCATGCCCGAAGAGATCAAGGACGTCGACAAGGTCGGCAGTGTCAGCGCGAACCGGTACGCGGAGATCGTGGCCGAGCTGCGCAAGCTGGTGGAGACCGCCAGCCGGATCCAGTTCACGGTCGGCGACTACGCGCTCGAAGTGGAGCCGATGCGTGAGTCCGGCGGTCAAGAGCGGAGCGACGCGCTGTTCACGGTCAGGGAGTCGCTGTTCCGCCTGGCCGAGGACATCGGGCTGTCCTACGCGATGGTGGACAAGGCCCGGTGGACCGCGTCGAAGTGGCCGAAGGACCGGCGGGTGACGGGAGTGTCGTTCACGGTCCACCAGATCCTGGCGTCCATCGCCGACGACGAGGAACGGTTCGCCACCATCCTGACCCCGCCTGCGGGGAAGTCCCGCTGGACACCGGACGAGGCGAACCGGAGGGTCGGCCGGCAGGTCGTCAAGCCCGTCACCCCGCAGGAAAAGGTCAGCGCGATTCACACCCTCGCCCAGGATGAGGAGGTCGCCGCCACCGTCACCGGTGACCTGCTGCGGCGTCCGGCGGTCGTCGCGCAGGTCAAGGACGAGGACAAGGTTCGGGCGGTGGAGGAACTGACCCGCGAGGACCAGGTCGCGGCGGCCGTCGCCCCGGACTTCCTGCGCCGCCCTGCGGTCGTGGCCCGCGTCGCCAAGGCGGACAAGGTGAAGGTCGTCGAGGAACTGACCCGTGACGAGCACGTCGCCGCCGAGGTGACCACCGGCCTGCTGCGCAGGCCGGACGTCGCCTTCAAGGCGATGTCGGACGACACCGCCCGCCACCAGGTCAACCACGCCCAGGTCGAGCGGGGCCGGCAGGCCCGCGAGCACTTCGAGGACACCAGTCCCGTCGCCCCGGCCATCCGCAGCATCGACCGGTCGGTGGAGTTCTTGGACCTGGCCACCGCCTGCCACGCGTTCGTCGCCGCGGCCGGCCGGGTCGTCCCGGGCATGCGCGACCGCCAGCTCGGCGACGACGAACGCGTGATCGTGCACGAGAACGTCGCCCGCGTGAGGGCGACGCTGGACTGGATCGAGACGGCCGTTGACACTGGCAAGGTCGACGCCGACGGTGAACTGGCCAAGCTCCTGCAAGGCGAGTAACCGTGCCGCGCGCCTCCGAGCGCAGATCGGCAGCCGCTCAGCGACACGCCGACACCGTCCGGTTCGTGCTGTTCGAGGCACGTCCGGCCGGTCTGACTTTCGTCCATCTGGTCAGATCCAGCGAACTGTCGCCCCACCAGACCCGCTCGGGCCTGGCCTGCCTGCGGGACACCATCACCGAACGCGGCTGGCCGCCGCTGATCTGGACCCGGCCGGACGGCTACAAGTTCTGCGCCGACCCCGCCGAACTCCAGGCCTACGAGGTCGCGGTCATCCGCGGCAAGCTCACCGAGATCCGCCGCTTCATCACCGGGACCGTCGCCCCGCACGCCGCTCTCCAGCCCAAGGGCCGGTGGATCAAGCACCTGAACACCCAGCTCAACTCGGTCGAGTCCACGCTCGATGTGATCGCCGACTTCACCGACGCCTGACCGGCGGGACCGGCCGCGAAGCGGCCGGTCCCGCACCGTCTTCGGGGAGGGACACATTGGCACAGCGACGCTGCTATCCCTCCGACACCTGGGACGACGAATGGACCCTGATCGAGCCCCTGTTACCGAGGCCGGCCTGCGAAACGAAGGCGGGCGGCAGACCCGAGAAGCACCCCCGCCGGGAGATCGTCGACGCGATCCGCTATGTCGTCGACACGGGCTGCAAGTGGCGGGCCCTGCCCAAGGACTTCCCGCCCTGGCGCACGTGTTACGGGTTCATGGCCCGCTGGGCCGCGGCCGGTGTCATCGGACAGATCCGTGACCAGCTCCGCAAACGGATCCGCCGCGAGATGGGCAAGGCGCCCGGAGCGGTCGCCACCGTCATCGACTCCCAGTCGATCAAGGCCGCCGACACCGTCGGTAAGGACTCCCGCGGTTACGACGCCGGCAAGAAAATCAACGGCCGGAAAAGGCACCTGGTCGTGGACACCAAGGGTCTGCCGCTGTTCGTCATGGTCACCCCGGCCGACATGACCGACCGCAACGCGGCCAAGGAAGTGCTGTTCCGGCTGCGGCTGATGCACCCCTAGATCACCATCGTCTGGGCCGACTCCGCCTATGCCGGACAGCTCGTGACCTGGGCGAAGACCTACCTGAACCTGACGATCAAGACTGTCAGCCGCCCGAAGGACACCCCCGGCTTCGTCGTCCTGCCCCGGCGCTGGGTCGTCGAACGCTCACACGCCTGGATCAGGCATGCCCGTCGGCACGCGCGCGACTACGAACGGCTCATCCAGCACTCGGAATCGCTCATCACCTGGGCCGCGATCACCCTCATGACCAGGCGCATCACCCGCCGAAACTCCCGCAGGAGCGGACAGCCCGCCTCCCGCGAGGCCCAACGCGACTGATCGTTTCGGCACTGACGGTCAGCAGTCCCGCCAAGAGGTCACCGGGCGCTTGAATCGGCCCCATCGTCGCACCACCAGTACGGCTCCGTCGGGCAATCCGCAACGAGGCCAGCCGTCGACCAGCCGACCTCACCCCTCATACCCTGCCGTTCGAGCTCTGAGCTGGGAGAACACCGTGGCCCCACCGGCTGCCGTGTCATGGCCAGCACAGAGCTCTTATCCCCAGGTGAGCGGGTCAAGATGGAGGTAAAAGCGCAGGCGGTCGTGGTCAAAGGAGATGTCGTACCTCTTGGCGAACGCCACGTCCGCGGTCCGCGCCTGCTCCTCATCCACCCAGGTCTCTCGCGCATTGGCGAGTAGCAGCGCCAGGTCGGCGTGGCGGTCGGCCAGTCCGAGGCGGCCCAGGTCAATGAAGCCCGACACGTCCAGGGTTTGCGGATCGAGGATGATGTTGGGCAGGCACAGATCCCCGTGGCAGACGACCTTGTCGGCGATCTCCTGATCCCGTCGCCGGGAGACCTCCCGGGAGACGCGGGCCAGCAGCTCCGTGGCGGGCGTGTGCTGCTGCTCGACGGGAAGAAACTCTGGGTTCACGGCATCACGGGCCACGACGTCACGCGCCACGGCGACCATGGTGTCCAGGTCCCGGCGGAATGGACACTCCGTCACGGGTAACTCGTGCAGCCGACGGACCGCATCCGCGATGCGCTCCCAGGAGGCCCACAAATCATCAGCACGCACCTGATCAGCAGGTATGCCGGAGACGGCACTTGTTACCAAGCAGGCGCCCGCATCACCGGAATACCAGTCGAGAACCTGCGGCCCTGGTACGCACTGACCGCTCAGCCACGCGATCCGGTCCTGCTCAGCCCTCAGATCGGCTGCATCCGCGGCAGGTACGCACTTGGCATACCGGGTGGCATCCGCACTGCGAAAGACGCGGGCTCCCGACTCACCCGCGGTGACAGGAAGCCAGTCGCCACCACCGGCGCCGAGCAGCGCGGGCGACACGGCCTGAGGTCCGGAGTGATCGCTCATAGCAGCCACTCTAGCCAGCCCGGAACCCGGACTTTGGGCCGTATGAGCCCCGTCCCTGCCACCCGCAGCACACCACTGATGTCGTCGCCGGAGTAACCCCAAGCCGTCCCTACTCGAGTCCTGCTCTGGGCAAATGCGCAGCTCAGGATTGAAAACAGGCACTGAGGGTGCCGTCCAGCAGCAGGCTGCGCTCCTCGCCCGCGGCGACCAGGGCCTCCTCGAGCGTCGGGGCGCTCGGGGCCAGGACCTCCAGCGTCTCGTTGACGTAGCGCCACGCGGTGTCGGTGGACACCTTGAAGTGCGCGCCGAGCTGCGCGAAGGTGTCGCCCTTGGCGAACCAGACCAGCGTTATGACGGCCTGCTCATAGGAGGTCAGCGCCCTCCATCGACTGCCGCGTTCGCTCCTTCGGGTGGCGATGAGGTTCTCGAGCCAGGAAACCAGGTTGTCGGGGACGTCGAGGGTGGCACGATAGGTGACCACGAAGCTCCTTGCCATGCAGGTTGGTTGACACCTCTGCAACGGCAAGGAGCTTCCTGCGTCACGGGCCACCACGTCCCCCGAACCGGTCACGATCGGAAGGCTCAATGTAACTAGCGGCCGACTATCTCCACATCGCCCTCGGATCTGCGGCCCCCCTCGCTGGATCAGTAGCCGACCGGCTGCAGAATCGGACCACACACGTGCCATTCGTCTCCGCTGTCATGGGCGTCGTGGTGGAGGTGTCCGGTGTACCAGAACACGACGTCCTTCCCATCGACGTCCTCTGTGTTGTTCATGTGCAGCCAGATCTGATCGTCATTGGGAGTCCCGAGACGTCCCTTCAGGTCTTCTTCCCCGTGATAGGCGGTCACCGACGCGTCATCGGTGGAGAAGAAGTCGAACAGGGCGTCGTTCGGGCCGGGGTGTATCAAGTAGCCCACGTTGTTCTGCTTGTTCATCACTTCCCAGGACCATCCCGGGTTCAGATCGTCCCTCCGGGTGCCCCTCTCCCTTAGGATAGGCATCCATCCCGGACCATAACCCCAGATATTCCCGAGGTTGGGGATATGCTGCAAGGCCAGGTTGGAAGACGCACCGAGGATGTCGAAGTCGAATCGCCAATAAACGTGGTGCCGGTGCGAGGCGTTGTGCTGGAGGCCGGCGCTGTGTAGTTGCGGCAGAATGATGCCGTCGCTCCGGAAGATCCAACGGTTGACGATGTGGTACATCCCGATCCGGTGATAGCTCTCCACCACCAGAAATCTGACGCCCGAAGTATTTCCTTCGTAGACCTTGACCGGCCCCTGCATGTTCGATCCGCTCAGCGGGTCCTTGTACGGTCCAGGCCTGCTGCCCCCAACGAAGTCATAGTGCACTCGGATCATAGGAAGACTTCCCTTGTGCAATACCTTTTTCCCCCGGAAGTGCACGTCCCGGAAGGCAATGGCTTCACTGTCGAAGTCTGCGACCTCCCACAGGAAGGTCCACAGCGGGGCCTCGGGGGGCCAGCTGATCCTGCCGGAGCTGCTCATGATGACTCCTCCTGAGGGAAGGCTCCCGTCCTGATGACGTCCTGGCTGCTCAGATCGACCAGAGCGAAGGCTGTGGGCAACCGCCTGTCAGCCGGACCGAACCTGAGGTCGACGAGCCTGTGCCCGTGTTGAGGACTCCGGACGTTCACATCTTCGACCGCGAGTCCTCTTCCGGTGTCGACGTCGACGCCGTGCTCCGCGAGTTGACCGTCCTGGCGGACCATGTCGACGGCTCGGTCACGCTCGGAAGCAGCGAGCGAGGGTTGGTACTGCTTCGTCTGCACGTCAAGTACAGAGGAGCGGACCAGATCCACCGTGGCCTCCACGACGATGTCGTCGGTGTAGTTGTAGCTGACCACGAGCGGATACTGCGTCTGCCGGTCAACGGACTTCGTCCCGACCCCCAGGACCTCGTAACGCTTTCCAGCTAGCTCCTCGGCCAACTCCCCGGAGAGAGCGGTGCTGACTGCTTGCTGGGCTCCCGATTCCGTGAGTTTGGGCTCGACGTTCTCGCTGTAGACCGGTGTTGTCTCCACTGGAGGCAAAAAATCACTCCAGTCACGGGCATCGGAGAATGGCGGATCGATGACTGGACCCAGATTGATGACCTCGACGCTGAAGAACGAGGGCGGTGGCAGGGTGAATTCTTCGCGCATGATTCTTCCTCGCAGGGCAGAGGTGCGGGGGCAACCGATGAAATGGTCAGGTCACCGGCCCAGCCCCCAGGAGGTGATGAATCCTGCTTCCCTCTCACCGTACGACCCTTATGCGCGCCTCGCTATTGGGAAGAACGTGGCTGTGGGAATGAGACTGGCGAACGCAACCGACGTCCGTGGCAGGACCACTACGTACCGGTAGTTCGTTACTCAGGTTGAAGTCGTGATGTCCGTGGGCCGGTGACGGTTCATGATCGCTGCGGTACAACGTCATCATCCGGTATGCGCAAGGGGGCGGGCCGACGCCCAAGAAACAGGAGAAGCGGGAGCGGCTGCGGTTGGAAGCGGCCAGGCGGTTCCCACGCAGGGCTTCGGCGTAGTCGGCTGACGTCCGCTTCTTGACGGATGACCAGGTTGGGCGGGGTCCGATGCAAAACAGGCACGGACGCCCTTGATCATGGAGTTCTCTACGCTCTGTGATCCTGGGAAGCCCGTGCCTGTCGACGTATCATCTCTGATCCCTCCCGCCTTTGACCAACTTGGCCCCCACTCGATAGCTACATCCAGGGAGATCCCCGACCTGCTGGAACGCCTCGCGCAGGTCCCCGACCCACGTGATCCCCGCGGAGTGCGGCATCCACTGGTCACGGTGCTGGCGCTGACAGCCTGCGCGGTCCTCGCCGGCGCGAGGTCACTGCTGGCCGTGAGTGAATGGGTGGCCGACGCCCCCGCGGAACTCCTCGAGCGGCTCGGCATCCGCGTCGACCCACTCTTCCCGAAGCGCTCCTGGCCTGCGGAATCAACGATCCGCAGACTCCTGGCCAGGACCGACACGGACGCCCTGGACCGGGCCGTCGGAGCCTGGCTCGCCGACCGGCAGAAGGATGCGGCGGTTTACGGGGACTGGCCGTCGACGGGAAGTCGCTGCGGGGCGCCGCCCGCGCGAAGGGCCGGAAGATCCATCTCCTGGCCGCCTGCGACCACGCCAACGGCCTGGTCCTCGCGCAGATGGACGTCGGTGAGAAGACCAACGAGATCACGCGTTTCCAGCCCCTCCTGGACACGCTGCACGACCTGTCCGGCACCGTCGTGACCAGCGACGCCATGCACACCCAGTACGACCACGCCACCTATCTGCGCGGGCGGGACGCCCACTACATCGTGATCGTGAAGCGCAACACGAAGAAGCTCCGCACGCAGTTGAAGTCCCTTCCCTGGAAGCAGATACCGCTCCAGGACCGGACACGCACGACCGGTCACGGACGCTCCGAGATCCGCAGGCTGAAAGTCTGCACGGTCAACAACCTGCTCTTCCCCGGTGCCCGCCAGGCCGTCCAGATCGTCCGCCGCCGCGTCCACCGCAAGACGGGGAAGATCAGTCTCAAGACCGTCTACGCGGTCACCAGCCTCGCCGCCGAGCATGCCCCACCCGCCCAGCTCGCCCAACTGGTCCGCGGGCACTGGACGGTCGAGGCCCTGCACCACGTCAGAGACGTCACCTTCACCGAGGACGCCTCACAGTTGCGGACCGGGAATGCACCCCAGGCGATGGCGACCTGCAGAAACCTCGCGATCGGAGCCCTCCGCCTCGCCGGCGTCCGCAACATCGCCGCCGGCCTCCGCCGGACAGCCCGGGACCAAACCCGCGCCCTCAACCTTCTCGGCCTCACGTGATCAAAAAGGACGAGGGCCGACTACGCCGAAGCCCTGGGTTCCCACGTGGCGATAAGACCGAGGCCGTTGCGCGGGATCTGCGGGTGACACCGCGGTCGGTGCGGCGCTGGCGGCGCTCGTGGGAGCAGGGCGGGGCCGACGCGTCCTGCGTCACGGGCCACCACGTCACCCGAGCCGGTCACGATCGGAAAGGCTCATTCTTCAACGTGAACCCGAGGGTGCGGTGTCCCGATTCTGGGCGATGGACCCGTGGGTTCGCGGTCAACTCGCGGGTGCGGCTTCGGCGGCCTTCATCAGTAGGGCCCGTGCGGACTCCGCGTAGCGCATTGCCGTCTTCTCGTCCAGCCCGAAACCCTCGGCGAGGTGGAGGGGGGCAGGGCCCTGGATCATGGCCTCTTCGAGCTGCCGGTCGACGCGGGGCCTCTCCAGGGTCGCGTCCTGCCCGCACATCGACACGCTGATCCAGTGGTTGCTGGCGCGGCCCGTCTTGGTGGCGGTCTGGTTGTTGATCAGTAGGTGGAGGTTCGCGGTGTTCGGCCCTGGCTCATTGCTTGAGCCGGGCGAAGGCGCGTTCGCCGGGCGCGAGGAGGCGTGCGTGGACGCGGTTGAACCGCTGGTAGTGGCGTGGGAGTTCGTGGTGTCGGTAGTAGGGAGTGCGGACGGTTGAGCCGGCACCCTGGTACGCGACCGCGCCTACATGGGAGCTGGCCCGTGGCTGACGACACCCCCAGACGCCCGCCGGGCCGCGGCCTCACACCAACCCAGCAAACCATCAACCGCGCACTGTCTGCGGCACGGGCACCGGTCGAGCGCGGCGTCGCGCGACTGCAGTCATGGCGGATCTTCCGCAGGGCCCGCTGCAGCCTGAATCGAAGTCGTCAATCTCCGCCGCCATCCTCACCCTGGAGCGCAGCGCTGAAACAGCTCAGTCTCCTCCGGTCGGGTCATGGTGACACCGGGGATGACGATCTCAGAGACCCGCTCGGCGGTGCCTCTATCGTCTTTCGTCAAGTGAGGCAGGGTGTTCTGTGTTCGTAGAAGGTGCTGTTCGCGAAGCATCGCGAACAGCACAGACCCGGTGTCGGGCGAGGCGGAGAAGAGCCTGGGTGTGGGGCTTTCCGCGGGCTCGACACTTGTCGAGCGCGTCGAAGACCTTGTCGATCAGCCGGGCGGTGCAGGGGTCCGTCATGTCCAGTCGCCGAAGAGTTCGAAGAACTCCTCAATGCTTCGCAGACTGGTCGCCGCGAGCATGTCCCTCTGTTCTTCCCAGTCGCCAGCGAACGCATCAACCAGTACCTCAGCGGCCCTGGGCGTGCCGATGATCCTGCGCAGGCATTCCGCACGGCGAGAGCCGCTGAAGTGGACGAGCGCGACACGTGCAACGTTGTAGGACCTGCTTGCGGAGCTCAGGCGGTAGGGCGGGTTTGGCCGGAAACGGTGTGTCAGGCGTGCCGACGGGACGGCCAGGACATCAATGCCCGCACGCCATGCGCGCAGGCTGAAATCCACGTCCTCCAGTCCGAGTTCGCGAAAGACGCCGAAGCCGTTCAGGTGGTCGAACGTAGCCCTGCTCAGCGCGAGGCAGCCTCCTGGTGCGATGGGCACGGAGTACGAGGCGCCGTCCGGTCCGGGTGGCAGCCAGCGCACCCGCAGTTCGGCATCGATCAGGCGGGCGCCGCAGCCGTACGCCGTGCTGCCGACGTCGCACAGGGCAGGTGCGAGGATGGCGTCGGGCTCGGCGATCAATGCGGCTTGCAGTCGGGCGAGGCAGTCCTGTTCCAGGCGGCAGTGGGCGTCCAGGAAGAGCAGGTATGTGCCCTGTGCGAGCCTGCCGCCCGCATTGCGCGCCGCCGCGACGCCGCTGCGCTCGATGTGGTGCACCGTGACGCCTCGCGCGCGCCACTCGTCCCGCTCCAGATCGGCACAACTGCCGTCGCTGCCCCCGTCGTCGACGACGACGGTTTCGGCAGGGGCGACCGATCCGGCGAAGACGGACCTCAGGGTTTCACGAAGCTCGGCGCCCTCGTCCAGGCTCGAAATGATCAACGATAAGGTCGCCGGCCGCTTCGGTGTCACCGGAGCCGCCCGGTTCATCTCACCGGAGGACCGGGAGTGCCGGGCGGCACGCCCCCGATCGGAGACGTGGCGACCGCGTCGATCAGGCCGGGCAGCAGCGCAGCGTACCGGATCGAGTCCTGCAGATAGGACGTCAATCCGGCAACCAGCGCGAAGTGATAGGTGCTCAGGCGATCGAGCTCTTGGCCGTCCAGGGTGAGCGTCAGGAGGTCCCCAAGCCTCAGCCGGCCGAGGCTCAGTGTGTCGAGGACCTTCTCGGGCGCCGCAGAGTATTCGAGGTATTCGGCGAAGTCAGTGGACGACTGAAAATCGGCCTCGGCGAACCCGGCCTGTTGGAGGGCGCGTTCGAGGGCGCGGTCGCCCTGACGGACCAAGTATCTGGCCGACGGCACCTTCGCATCGCGCAGATTCTCCAGCAGCTGCTTCGTCACGGCGCCGACGAGACCGATGTTGGTGGCATGCCTGCGGTCGGTCAGGACCGGAGTGAGATGGGCCTGATCCTCACTGCCGATCATGGCGATGCCCACGGCCTCGATCGTTTGCGACCCGATCCCCTTGGGCGGCCACGGTCTTTCTGTCGTGGCGAGCGCCAGCACGAGGTCGGTCCGGGACAACAGGGGTTCGAGGACCTCGAAATAGAGGTACGGGAACCGGTTGCGGCGGCAGAACGTGGCAAGAGCGGTCCTTGTTTCGAGGTCGACATCCCTGGTCACCCGCATCCGGATCGACTCGTTGGCGGGGGCGTGGTGGTTCATTGCTGACCTCCGAGCGGCAGGGAACTTGAACTGGACATCCAACCCGCGGCCGCATACCGCGTGCCTTCGCGTACGGTCGCCACCTCGTGCATCAAGGCGGACCGGAACAGCAACAGCATCCCGGGCTCCGGCACGATGACCACCCGGCGATCACGAAGGTGGGGGTCGGTTTCGTAGATGGTGAGCGCGCCGCCGTCGAATGTCGGCAGGGCATCGACGGCGTTGCGTCCGTTGAGGTAGAGCAAGAGCGACCAGCGGTGCGCGGCCAGCCGGGGCGGGTCGTTCTTGTGGTTGGCGACGTCGCGATGCGCCCGGAAGTAGCTGCCCTTCTCGTACGACATGAAGTAGGGGCCGTACAGGTAGTCCGCGTCCGAGTCGAATGCCATGCGGTGGTCGGCAAAATAGGACGCCATGCGATCGCCGACGGCCCGCTTGAAATCTTCGGGAATATGGTGATCGAAGCAAAGGCGCAGCGACTGGTCCAGGATTGATTCGCCCGCGCGTACGACCTGGGCCGGCTCCCGCGGCGCGTCCTCCATGGCCCGGACGACATCGCGGCACTCGGCGATCGACAGGAAACCGTGGGCCGACGCAACGTTCTGCGTCCTGAACTGGAGCTGCATGTTCTGACGCCTCCGAGTCACATACGTCTCATGGGCGTGTAAGAGCCCCTTCCAGTGAAGCGGGAGGCATCCGAGTCCGCACGGTGGACTAGCCCGGAGGACTGGTCGGGGGTGCCGCTACGTCTTTCGTCAGCACCCCCGGGCCCGTTGACACCACCCTCCAGGCCATCCCTTCGACAGGGGGACACAGTCATGGCGGGCCCCGGGGGCCAGCGGCCCTCTTGCAGGACGGCGAAGAAGATAACGGGCGATGAGGTGGTCTGTGGTGTTGTAATCGAGGCTGACAGCTGACAGAACGATCCGGTAGACCTCGAGATTGAACATCTTTCGACTGCCGCGGCGCCCCCGCTGCCGGGGCCGCCGTGCACGCACAGCGCTGCCTTTCCATTGGGGTTGCCGCTCGTTTCCCAGTAGATCTGGGTGCCGTCACCGACATCGAGGAGACCGTGCGCGTACGGTTCGATAGGCGGGAACGGCTGAGCCAAGATGGTCGCCTCCTGAAGGTGCAGAGAAAAACCTCGTGAGGTTACTGAGGTTGAACTCGTGATGTCGTGCCGTTGCTCAGGTGGGCGTGATGGTCAGGCCGGTCTCGGCAAGGCAGCCGTCTATGAGGTCGCTGCGGTACTGGATGTGCCGTAGGCCGCGTCGGATGCGCTGAACGAGGTGTTCAGGGGTGTGGAAGGCGACGTTGGAGAGCCAGCCGCGCCGCAGCAGTGACCAGATCCCTTCGACGGGGTTGAGGTCGGGTGCGTAGGGCGGCAGGTAGTAGATGGTCAGCCAGTCCCGGGCTTCGGCGAACTTCCGCAGGTCGGCGGCCTTGTGGACGTTGAGGTTGTCCCAGACGAGCACGATCGGGCCGCCGAGTTGCTGGTGGGCGGCGATCAGCAGGTCCCGGTAGTCACGCCAGGAGAAACTCTTGCGGCCGTCGCGGTTGCCGTCGTCACGGCGGGGCCGGTAGATCAGCCGGGACCGGTGGCCGGGTTTGTAGCAGGTCAGCGCGGCGATGGACACCCGTCTGCGGGAACGGCCCCGCACCCGCACCACCGGGGTCCGGCCGCGCTGGGACCAGGTCCTGGCCTGCGGCGGCGTCATGGAGAATCCGGCCTCGTCCTCGAAGACGAGCCAGGCTCCACGGGCCGCCGCGAGCCTTCCGCGCAGGGCCACACCTCCTTCACCCATCCGGCCACCGCGTCGTCGTCCCGCTCCATGGCACGTCGGGCCGGGACCTGGCAGGACCAGCCGCCTCGCACCAGCAGTTTCCGCACGCCCTGGATGGTGTAGGTCAGGTGGAAGCGCCGGCCGATCACCGTCTTGATCCGCGCGAGCGTCCAGCGTTGGTCCTCCCAGCCGTGCGCGGCCGGCCCCTTGGCCAGCTCCGCCTCCAGCTGGGCGAACTGCTTCTGGCTCAGCCTCGGCAGCGACGCCGGCCCCTGTGACCGCAGAGCCCGCGGACCGCCCTCATCCCACATCCGCCGCCATCGCTGCACCGAGCGGACGCTGACCCGCAGGTCCTTGGCGATCACCGAGCTCGCCTCGCCCTGGGCGAACCTCTCGGCCGCCTTGAGCCGTAACTCCTCGCGGAACTGCTGCCGTTCGACGGTCAGTCCGCCCCCTTGTGGATACCGCATGCCCCCGTGATACCGCACGGGCGACGAGCCGTCAGCCCCTACGACACCGCGAGTTCAACCACAGTAGTCGATGGTTGGAACGACGTCTCCCGATTTGTCCGCAGCCCGGGCGGCGAGGTACTCGGCCCAGTCGCGTCGGGCGTAGGCGACCCAGCGGAGTGCGGTGTGGCGGTGCATCCCGGTCACGTCGGCGAGAATCGGGCTGGGGAGATCAGCGGCGAGGGCGGCCAGCGCCGCGTTGCGCGCGGTGCGGACCGGGATGCCGTAGCGGCCCAGCTTCTGGGTCATGCCGTGCGTCGAGATCGGCTTGCCCGGGACCATGCCCGGGAAGAGCCACCGAGGGCCTGGGTGGGCTCGCGAGAGCTGCGGTCGCAGTTGGGGTTGTTCGGCAAGTTGCCGAAGGAGCTCGGCGAGCCGTGGCGGTAGCAGGACGGGGTGACGGCCCAGGACCAGGTGAGCGTGTTTGTCGCCGAACTTGAGGTGCTCGGGCGTCAGATGGCAGAGACGTTCGGTGGACGGACCGAAGAGCAGGGTGATCGCGCCACCGGCGCGGACGTCCGTGGGCAGGGCATCGTCGGTCAGGCAGCGTTGGACGAGCGGCCACCGGTCGTCCTCGTCGAGCAGGTTCTGGGGCTCCTGGCTCGGGATGGAGGGGACGGTCAGTTCGCGGGTGAGCCGCCGGCTCGTGGTCCATTTCAGGAAGTAGCGGATCAGGTAGCGTCGCTGGCTGCTGGCTCCGGCGATCCAGTCGTCGATGTGCTCCTGGGCGAGATCGGCGAGGGCCAGGCCGCGTTGGTCCATCCAGGCCAGGAAGTCCAGGGCGACACTGACGCGGCGCCGCAGGTCGCGGTCGGCGGAGGCGGGATGGCGGCGGGTGGCGGCCCGCTGGCGGGCGCGTCGGAGCAGGAACCAGTGCAGGAACGGGCGGGCGAGGTTGGCGTGTGCGGCCGGCTTGTCCGCGAGCTCGCGCTCCAGCCAGCCGGGAATGCGTTCGAGGTCCTCGTTCCGCTCGTCCAAGATGCCGGTGTGGACCAGGAGTTGGCGGATGTAGCGCTGGTTCCGGCTGGGCGGGAGCTCATCCAGCAGCTCGTTGGCTGAGCTCGTTCCCGTCGGCCGCCAGCCGTGCGAGGAGCTTGGTGTTTGGGCTCTCCTTGATCCACTGGATGGCGCGGAACGGTGAGGGAGCGTCCGCCAGCGCGGCCGCGAGCGGTTCCAGCTGTGGGGAGACTGTGCCGTTCGGCCCGGCCAGCAGGGCGTTGACCCGCTCGGTGAGGACGCAGTGCGCGCATCGGCCGCGGCTGTGGGGGTTGCCGGCCCGGCCGCACTGGCGGCGGGTGTAGTCGGCGGCGAAGCCGACGCAGGGTCCACAGACCTCGGCGCCGTCGTCGTCTCGCGCGATCAGCGGCTGGACCGTGCCGCAGCGGGGGCACTGGGCCGGTGACCGGAGTACGGCGGTATAGCAGACATGGCAGACCGGCCCGATCGGCCATCGCGCGTTGACCGGTTTGGTCTGGCCGCAGCCGGCGCACGGTTCCCCGGTGCGAGTGCGCCGGTAGCAGGTGCCGCAGACCGGCTGTCCCTGCTGGTCGTGGCTAACGCAGGGGCGGACCCGGCTGCAGATCGAGCAGGTTGCCTCGGGGCCCTGGTAGCAGCCGTCGCAGAGGTCTGGCTGCCCGTCGCGCGCATTGCGGGCGATGCGCTTGAGCTGTCCGCACCGACCGCACGCACGCCGCGGCCGACGGTGCTGGTTGTAACAGAGGTGGCAGAGCGCGCCGTTATCGTCAACGAGGGCAGCGGCTGCAGTCTTTCCACAGCTCACGCAGGTGTGCATCGGGCGTTTCCAGCACTTGATGCACAGCCCTCGGCCGTCGGCCCGTCGCACCACCGGGTGTCTGAGCTGACCGCAGTCGGCGCACTCTTCGAACGTGGCGGGGTCCGCGCGGTAGCAACGATGGCAGATCGGGCCCTCGGGGCGGCGGGCAACGACGCGCTGGCCGTCACGGTGGCACCGTGCGCAGGTTTCGCGTTTGCGGCTTCGGGCGTCGCACGAACCGCAGACCCGCCCTTCGGGTCGGAGTTGCCGCAGGTCAGACCGGATCTTTCCGCAGTGCGCGCATCCGGGGCGAACGACCGAATGTCCGGCTTCGTGCAGCACCTCGGCCAGCCGCAGCAAAACCGGTGGGCAGAGGGAGCTGCCCGAGGTCAGGGCGTCAGGATGAGTGGCCATGTGATCGGCCAGCTCTTCCAGGAACCGAGCGGCGCCACGGACAGGGATCGGCACCGCCGCCTCCAACGCCGCGTTCGCGTCGGCGGTGCTGAGGGTCGGCAGAGCCGTAGTGACCTGGCCAACGGCGGCCGTCGTGGCGGCTTCCATCCGTACCGCCTGTGCGGCAAGCCGGGCGACGACCGACGGGGCGGTCGGCGAGGGTGCGGTCACAGTCCCTCCGGCCGTCGGATCGAGGTCCGGCGCACGGCCGGGAGCGGGCCGGGCGTCTCGCCGCCGGCGGTCTTGCGTACCTCTTCGTTGACGCTGGATCTCGATGAGGTCGTTGGGCTGGCAGTCGAGGATGTCGCACAGGGCCGCGAGGGTGTCCATCGACATCCGCTGCGGCGGCTGCGTGACCAGGCGGAAGACCTGCTCGCGCGAGAGGTTGACGCCCCGTTCGGCCAGCAGCGGCACCAGGTCTGTGGTCTGGAACATCTCCCGGTCGGCCATGAGCTTGCGCAGGTTCCAGCGGTATCCCATCTTCTTGATCACTTCGGGTCCTCCCAGATGCCGGGAATCGCTGGCCCAACTTCTTGTGCAGCAGCCGGTTGCGGTACTCGTCCGAGACGCCGGTAGAGGGCCGTGGTGCTGGCATAGCCGTGGCCAGCCTGGTCCTGGACGAATCTTTCCGGGTAATCAAATTCGGTCAAATGTGTGATATAGGAATGCCTCAGGCAGTGCAATTCGAGTTCTTCGGGCAGGTCAGCGGCTTGCTTGGCGGCATCGAAGGCTTCGTTCGCCGATCGACGTGATAGCCGCCCGGCGCGTTCGGTGACCCAGATCGCGGGGTGCTTGCCCACGTTGAACCGGGGTCGGACCTCGGTCAGGTAGTGGTCGAGGTCGTCGACGATCCAGTCCATCTCGGGGACGGTGAAGATGGTGCGGCGCTTGGGCGGGCTGCCCTTGGAGGATTTGCCCCAACGTACGAACACCGCTCCGTGGCGCCTGTACTGCGGGGCCTTCGGATTGCGCCGCAGGTCGGCGAGGTCGAGGCCGACGTTCTCCCGGCGCCGCATGCCGTAGGCGTAGTAGGTCTTGATCAGGGCGGAGTCGCGCATCGCGGTCAACGCGCCCTTGCGGCCGCGCTTTCGGATCTCCTCAACTCGCCCGTCGGCGGCGTCGAACAGGTCCTGGATCTCGTCGTAGGTCAGCGGTCGTCGGCTCGGATCGCCCTCGTACTCGCTGACGTGGGTGACGGTGTTCCATTCGTGCAGGACCTGGACCGGCACCTCACCGAAACGATCCTGGCAGACGGACATCCAGCCGTAGCACGGATCGGTGATGTACTCGCAGAACAGCCGCAGGTGGTTCTGGTAGTTGCGGCCGCTCGACACCGTGAACGTCGGCGTCTTCGTGCGCAGGTGGTCGATGAACGCCTCGAACTCCGCCGGCTGCCACTGTCACGGGTACTGGTTGGAGTACTCGGCGAACCGGCGGACCAGCGACAGCCGCGGCTTGATGGTCCCGTCCCACTTCAGGAAGCGGGCCCGCTGCTGCTTGGTCCACCCCTCCAGCATGGCCTCGAACACGGCAGGCGCGGGGTCCATGTAGGAGATCCCGTCCACGAGCGTCAGGTGTGCCGCACCCGCCAAATCGGCCGCTTTCGCCACTCCAACCTCCGTTGCGTTAGAGGTCGTTCTCTTTCCGAACCTCATGTGCGGTTTCTGCTGGTCAGACATGAAGTGGCGGCTGTCGCGGAAGTCTCGCTCCGCTGATCGAGACTTCATGGGGGTGGCGGATGCCGTCGATGCGGGCGGTCTTGGAAGCGCGGCAGAAGTCCGCGGCGAGGCGGGTGGAGGAACTCGAAGCCGAGCTCGAGCGGGTGCGGGCGGCTCTGGCGGACGCCGAAGATGTGCTCAGGCGCCGGGTGATCGGTCTGGAACAGTACTTGGAGGCGCTGGCCGAGGAGGAAGCGCCGACCGCGACCGTCGTGTCGCCCAGGAAGCCGGTGGGTCCGCGCCGGGCGGTGCCTCACCGCTATGACGCGGCCGGGGTTGAGGTGTTGTCGGTGGACTACCAGGCATTGATGGCCGCCGCACTGGAGGCGGGATCCGATGGGCTGGGCGCCCGGCGGGCAGCGGTGGTCCTGGGCTGGGACAGCGCATCCGTCTCCCGCGTCGAGGGAGCGCGGGCCCGCCTGAAACGGCTGGTGGGAAGGGGCTGGCTGGTGGAGGAAAAACCGGGCCGGTTCATGATGCCCGCGCCGCAGCAGGACGCTGCCGGCGTTGGGCGCCCAGGCGGCGGCTCATGAGCATGGTCATCGACCACAGGATGACGCTCTCGCTGGTATCGGCGCGTCGCTCGTAGTCACGGACCAGGCGGCGGCTGCGCAGGATCCAGGCGAAGGATCTTTCGACGACCCAGCGGCGAGGCAGGACCTGAAAACCTTGGACGTCGTCGCTGCGGCGGACGATGTCGAGGACGACTCCGAGGTGCTGGGCGGTCCAGTCTGTGAGGTGGCCGGTGTAACCACCGTCGGCCCAGACCCGCACCAGCCGCCGCCAGTGATTCTTCGCCGCGGTCAGCAGCGTGCGAGCGGCGTCCCGGTCGGTCGTGGAAGCCGGCGTGACCCGCACGGCCAGAAGCAGGCCGAGGGTGTCGGTGAGCAGGTGGCGCTTGCGACCGTTGATCTTCTTGCCGGCGTCGTATCCCCGCGAGGTGTGAGGGACGGTGGCGTCCGCCTTCACCGACTGCGAGTCCACGACCGCCGCACTCGGTTCGTCGTGGCGGCCTTCAGAACGGCGGACGGCCTCGCGCAGCCGGTCGTGCAGCTCGGCCACCAGCCCTGCATCCCGCCAGCGGGCGAAGAAGGCGTAGACCCGTGGCCAGGGCGGGAAGTCGGCGGGCATCGCCCGCCACTTGATGCCGTTGTCGACGAGATAGCGCACAGCGTCGATCATCTGCCGGTGGCAGTAGCCTTCTGGCCTGCCTCCCCGGCCTGCCAGCCATCCCGGTAGCGGCAGCAGATCCCGTACCAGTGCCCATTCCGTATCGCTCATGTCCGAGCCGTACCGGGGCCGGCGCTCTGGCCGGTCGGCCGCGTTCCCGAACCGATGGGCGAGACAGTCACACCCAGGAGTGGACGGACTGGACCCGGCAACCACGACCACGCGACACTTCGACAACAGGGCCTCTTGCTCCTCGCTGGACTCGACAACCGCGAGCTACCAAGAGGCCCTTCCTCTATGCCCCACCAGTCCACGAGTCACCCGATCCAGGACCCCGTTCGAACCAGACCGAGCGCACGACCGGATAGAGAACGGCCAGTTAGACGCATCATTGTTGGGATGGCATCGGCGAAGCGCAAGAGTTGCTGGTAGATCGCCTGCGCAGTGCGAGAGGATGGCGGGGCAGGGGCCCAACACCTGTTGATTTGCGCTTACTTGGAACCTGCGGAGTGCTGCATCAGATGCAACTCCGCCCCGTTCTCGCAGTCACGCATCATCGACAACGCGGCGACGAAGACGTAGCAGGCGTTGCGCAGGGCCAGGCACTCGACCCAAGAGCTCACTGGGCTGGAGACCCCGGTGCCAGGGGCCGCTGCTGCCGTCCGGTCGGGAGACCTGGTGCAGGTCGTCGATCAGGCTGTGCCGGATCCGGTCGGCGGCCACGGCCTCTTCGACGGCTGCCCGCCGGGCCAGCCCGGAGCGTTTTTGTGTGGTGAAGAAGTCCGTCGTGTGGGGATCGATGCCGATCAGGCAGGACATCAGCTGCCAGTTCACCGCCTGTTTCCCGGTCCGTTCGTGGATCGGGACCCGGTTGCCGGAGTCCGCGAGCCAGGCGGTGAAGAGTGCGTCGGCCTCGGCCATCGGCAATGGGCGGGCCGCGGCCTGCAACCCGTGCCAGCGCTCCAGCGCGCGCAGGATGTCGGGACCGAAATCGTTGATGTAAATCCAGGCCGCTCGGACCAGCGGGAACCAGGTACTCGGCTGGATCACGCGCGTTTTCAGCTCGGGGACCGTGGGGACGTTGACCACGGCGTTCGTGCTGGTGTCGGGCCAGGGGTCCCGGGCCAGTCCTCCGCGGGCGAGAGTTCCTCTAAACCGGTGCAGGGCCTTGATCACATGGACGTGTCCGATGGCGCTGGCCGGCTCGCCTTGCTCGCACCGGTGCTGGATGTAGCTCTTGAAGTCGTCGTCGCTCCATTCTCCGACCCACTGGGGCAGTTGGCGGAAGACGCCGAAGGTGTGCATGGCCCGCAGGTGTCCGATGCGCTGAGAGGCCGTCATCGGTGTCACCGGGTCGGGCGGCAGATGCAGGCCGCGGGCGAGGACGGCCGGGTGGCACGGGTTGAACCAGATCATGGCCATTTCCCGGGCCAGCAGGTTCCACTGGAAGTCAAGCCCGCGGAAGATCACGCGCATGCCGGCGGCCTGGAGGTTGGGGGCTTTGCGGACAACGCCGTTGAGGTCCCAGAGTCCGGTGTGGCCGAACAGCGGAAGCCGGGCGTCCTTCAAAAGCGGATGCGACTGGATGACCGGCTCGTCGTCCCGGAAGACGGTATCGGGAAGAGCCAGGGGCAGGCGGCTGCTCACGCGTCGAACTCCACATGCGCTGAGAGGGGAAGCGGCAGGGCCAGCTGGTCCTCGGCGATCTGCTGGCGGGCCTGGCCGATCTCCGCGTTGGTGCGGGCCCTGATCGCCTCGGTCACGTTGACACGGCTCTGCCCCCAGAGCGCGTGGAAATGCTGAGGCGACAGCCGCAGTTGAAGCCGCTCAAGATGGTCGGAGAACAACAGAAGCTGGGGCAGGTTCGACGGCAGCACGAACGCGTTGCGGCATTCCAGGCAGCGGGTCGGAGCAACCGGGCAGAGCTGACCGGGACGCCCGTAGGGGGAAGCGAACGGATCCTTGCAGCTGGAGACCCCCATGTCGAGCTGCCCGGAGCGCAAGTGCTCGATCTGCTCCCCCGTCAGCCCGAGGGCGGCGGCGGAGCCCGGCTCGCCCAGCGACTGCTCGGCCTCCCCGCTCAGCACGACGGGACCGTTCAGGGCCTTGTCGAGCCACCGGCTCTGAGCCGTGGTGATCACACTCCCGGCGATCACCTTCAGCGTGGTGCCGTGCGCGTAGTGGCGGTGGAAGGTCTGCACCGAATGGTCATCGGCGATGTCGCTGACACGCCCCTTGAAAGCGATGGCCTTCTCGACCTTGCTCGACTTGCGCAGACGCCGGATGTCCGGCTTCCCGTCCACCGACACCCCCTGCTCCTTCAGCCAGCGAGTGAAGGGCAGCGCCCGGTCCATCACCGAGGCCGTGACCTCCGGCCAGACCACTGCGGCCCGCAGGAACAGCGGGACGGGCATAACACCGAACCGCTCGGCCAGAGGTCTGTTCAGCTCCAGCAGCCGATGGCTGATCTCACCGGCGTCCAGCCGCGGTCGGGCCGGATGCAGCAGCGTCGGGCTCTGCGGCTCCCCGGTGCTGAACGCCTGCCGCATCCGCGCGCGGGCCCTGCCCTTGCTGAAATCGATCGTCACGCTGGACGGGCCGAACTCGATCTCGTTCTCACTCAGCGCGGTGACCTCCTCCGGGGCCCGGCCCGTGGCCGCCATCAGCAGCACCCGGTAGGCATGCAGGTCACGATTGTTTAGGAACAGCCGGTTCACCAGGGCCCTGACGAGGGCGTGCGGTTTCGGCTCGTAGGCCAGCCCGCCCGGCAGCGCCCGCTCGGGCGGCAGCACAGGGCGGGCCTCGGCGAGCATCGGCTGGAGGGGCGGGCAAGGACCACAACCCCAGGTGTATGCCGGGATGGAGCTGGTCGCGGGTGGGCACCAGGGTGCCGTCCACGATCAGCACGGCGGCCTCCCGCACGCGGCGAGCCGGCCGGCTGGTGTGTGCGGGTGAGAAATGCACTGGTCGAACGGCTTTGCTCGGGTCAGGATGCGGTTATGCGTTGTGCCAGCGAGGATTCCGAGCTGCTTGCTCTTGTTCGCCGTTATGTCACGCCCGGCAGGCGCTACCTCAGACTCGGCGGTCCTCTCATCCGCATGGCCGAGCCTGAACGTGGCGCTTTTCTGCGGGAGTTCGGCGCGGCTGCCGGTGACGTCACGTCCCGTGAGCTGTCCGTTCTGCTCGATGGCGGGTGGCGCGAACGCAGGACCGCGGCCTGGCTCATCGCCGTCGCCCGCAGGACCGAGTTCCGCGAACGTCTCGGCGAGCTGCTGCTTGCCAGTGAGGTCTGCTACGCAGGCTCGGCCTACTGCGTCGCCTTGGCCACGTTCGCGACTCCCGCCGACGCGGATCTGCTGGCTGCCTACCTCGATCGTTACCTGCGACGCCCCGACCTCTTTTACGACCAGGCGGCCGCCATGGGTGCGCTTCTCCACCTCGATGCCGAGCTCCGTGCCGATCAGGCAGGCCGGTTCCTGACCGCGGACGGCCTCTGGCAGCAGTGGATCGACGGGCCGCCTCACAAGAAGCACCACGGCACGCCGGACGCTGTCGCGCGGCCGTCAGCCGGCTCCGCGTCTTCGTCGACGAGAGCGCCGCGCACTGCCCGGCAGCGAACCGATGACGTCGTCGTCGGCTCCGGCCGTCGGCCGGCGACGCCTCCGGCACTCCCCGGCCCGGTCATCGGCGGCTGGGCGGCCGCAGCCGGCGAGGACCCTGGGAGGCGCTCACCGGCTGCCGCGCGGTGCGGGGGGTCAGCTGCTCTGGAGCCGCAGCCGGAAGGCGGGGCAGACGTCCGGGTCGTCGTCCTCGTAGAGGTAGGTGCGCCCGTCGCCGTCGGCGATCGACAGGGAGTCGAGAGTGTCCCCGTTCAGGAAGCGCTTCGGCGTGGTGAAGGACAGGGACATGTGCGCGAACTCGGTGGCCGGGGTTCCGCCTTGGACCACGGACCAGGTGCCGGACCCGTCGAAGGTCTCGCCGAGTTCGCTCCGGTACCAGTCACCGGTCGGCCAGTGGCGCACCGTGACCGTGCCGCTGCCCGGCTTGCTGCCGGACGCCTTCAGGGTGAGTGTCACGCCTTCCGCGTCGCCCTCGCCCCGGTAGGTGCCGGCGAGTTGCCCGGAGGTGGCGCCGGCCGCCTGCTTCCCCATGCAGGCCTCGACGGCGGTGGGCGCCGAGGAACAGCCCGGCAGGCAGGTCAGCAGTGCCAGCACGGCGGCGGCCGCCGGCAGACGTACTCGGGACACCGACTCACTTCTCCTTCGCCGGGATGCGTTCGGTCCAGACGACCTTCTGGTCCACGGACGAGAAGGCGCCCTCTTCGCGGTTGGCCTTCTCCAGCCAGTCGTAGTAGCCGATGTAGTGCAGGAACGACTCGTTGCTGGTGTTGTTCTTCAGGGTGTACTCGACGACCAGGGAGCCGTCGGGGTCCTGGCCCTTGACCGTGTAGTTGAGGTTGTAGGAGCCGGTGAACGCCTCGCCCAGGTGGTCCTCGTCGCCGGTGACGATCGCCGGCAGGTCGGTGGTGATGAGCTTCTTGAACGCGCCCAGCTTCCCGCTCTCCGAGATCGAGTACGCCACGCTGCCCTGCGGCTGGCCGGTGGAGCGCCACTGCTCCAGCGTGTCCAGCCGCAGTTGCTCCATGCTGTCGCTGGATCTGATCAGCTCGGTCATCTCGTCGCCGTAGTAGTAGTCGCGGTGCCGGGCGCCGTCGCCGGTCATCCAGTCCCAGCCCAGCGAGTATGGGTCGTCCGAACTGAGCCCCGGGTAGGGGTTCTTGCCCTGGAGGGCGAGGTCCAGCGCGTTGTACGCGTCCTCGCTGATCTTCTTCGTGGAGTCGATGTCGGTGAGTCCCGGTTTTTTGTTGAACCACTGGCTCAGGCCGATGTCGGCCATCAGGCTGAAGGCGAGGTTGCGGTCGGCCGTGACACCGCGCTTGAGGATCTGGCCGATCTCCCGGTCCGCCGCCTCTATGGTCTTCTTCTCCTCGTCGGTCAGCTCGACCTTGCAGACGTTGCCGATGACGTCCGGGGACAGTGTCCCGTCCGTTTTGATGTGCAGGCCCTTCTCAGTGGCCCGGCGGGTGGCGTCCTTGAGGTCCTTCTGGGCGGACCTGAGATCGCCCACGCCGTCCTCGACGACGCGTCGGGCCGCGTCCGCCACCTTCGCGGCGCTCTCCAGCTGGCGTTCGATGTCGTCGATCATCTTCCAGGCGTACGGGGCGGCCGCCCCTTCCCAGTAGCCCTTGTCGCGCAGCGGTGTGAGGGCTTCGTCGTGCATGCGTTTGCCGAGGCCCTTGATGTCCCGGTGGATGCTCTCCCAGCGGTCCGCCAGGCCGTCCAGCGCCGACAGGTCCACGGCCAGCAGGGTGAGGTAGAAGGTCTCCGCCATCAGTAGTCCTCCAGCGCCGAGCGGAGCCGCACCTGGCCGACGGTCTGCTCCACGGCCATGTCGGCCCGGGTGTAGCTGCCGTCGCTGAGGCGCAGGCTCTCGGCGATGTGCGCGAGCCATGCCGTGACCGTGCCGGCCTGCCGCTCCCACTGCCGGTGGGCGAGCCGGACCGCCCGCGCCGATTCCAGGCCCTCCAGCGCGCCCACCGCCTTCAGCGCGGGCTCCTCCAGCGACGCGGCCGGCTTGTAGAAGTGGTCGTAGATGTCGTCGATCTGGCCGGCGGCCTTCTTGAGGACTCCCGGTGCGATGTTCAGGTCGACCGGTCGTCCGCCGGAGGGCGGTGGGCGGAGGAGGCCGGGAGGGTCCGGGAGCAGCTGCGGCCGGTTCAGCGGGTCGGCGGTGCTGTCCGCGGGCGGCGCCGTGTAGTGGCCCTCCCAGCCGGGGAGGACCTTGTGCCGCTCGATCTCGTCCGGGGACAGCGGAAGCTTCGCCCCGTCGGGCTCCGGAAGCCGGTCGTCTCCTGTGGTCTTGCCGTCACTGCCTGCTGTTTTGTTTTCGCTCATGTGTGGTCCCCCGTTCGGTGTCGCCCCTCAGGTAATCATGGTGACGTCCGGGTGATCACATCGCTCCGCCTTGCCGCGGTCGCGCACGGGCCGGGCCCCGCATCTGCGTACGGGTTGGTTGCGGCGCGTTTTCTCGGTAGGGGCCCGCGCAGGGGGCTGCGGGCGCTCATTGGGCGCCCGGCCCACCAACGGCCGAAGGGGCGCCCCTGCTCGGTGGGGTGGGCATGGCGGGTAGACGCCAGGCGTGACGAGGTGGGGCTCTGCCGTGCGTGCGGTGGCCGCCTACGCGGTGGGATTCGGGGTCCTCGTCGATGCAGAAGAGGGCGGTCACTGACCGGGCCGGCGCCGGTGTCGAGTTTCCGTGGCCGGCTCCGTCCCCGCGTTGAACCCCTCCTTCAACGAGGAGCACGACATCAACCAGCCGACCGGCGGCCGCATCGTCACCAACATGGCGCTCTCCCTCGACGGCCGCTACGCCGCCCCGGACAACCCGCTCGACATGAGCTGGGTGATGCCCTACACGGTGTCCGGCGTCGCCCGCGACCATCTCACCAGCCTCTGCCGGACGGCGACGACGGCCCTGCTCGGTCTCGTCAACGCGCAGGGGTTCCTCGGGTTCTGGCCCACCGTCATCGGCATGGAGGGTGCCGACCCGCGCGACGAGGGCTTCGCGCGGTGGCTCGTCGAGACCGACAAGGTGGTCCTGTCCTCCACCCTCGGCACCGCACCGTGGGAACGGACGACGGTCGTCGACAAGCAGGCCGTCCAGGTCGCCGAAGACCTCAAGGGCACACGGGACGGCGACGTCCTCGTCCTCTCCAGCGCGAGCGTCATCAAGGCCTTGCTCGGGGCCGGCGCGATCGATCGGCTGGCCCTCACCGTCCTTCCCGTCCTCCTCGGCGGCGGACCGCGCCTGTTCGACGACGGCCTGCCCGCCGGCGAGTGGACGCTCGTCAGCCGGGCCGCGGGCGAGGACGGCACGCTCGCGCTGAACGGCATGATGGTGAAGTTGTCGATGTCCGCGCCGAGGGCCTGGGTGCGCTCGATGAGGGGGTTGCCCCAGGAGTTGAGGCCGGTGTTGAGGGTGGGGAAGGTGAGGATCGTCCGCAGTCCCGGTTTGGTCTGCCTGACAATTTTCAGGGCGCCGAGGATGCGGTCCTGGACCGCCGGGTTCTCGAACTCGTCGGTGTTCTCGATGTCGATGTCGATCGCCTTGAGGCCGTAGGCGTCGATCACCTTCTGGTAGGCGCCGGCCGGCCCGCACGGTGAAGCGGTACTCGGTGCTGGGCGTGAGGCCGGAGACGGTCGCGGTGGTGCCCGTCACCGAGGTGGCCAGGGTCCCGTCGCGGTAGACGTCGTAGCCGGTGAGGCCGACGTTGTCGGTGGAGGCGTTCCAGGTGAGGGAGACGCTGGTCGCGGACGTTGCGGTGGTTCGCGGGGAGCCCGGGACGGAGGGGGCCTCGCGGTCGTCGGTGCCGCCGGGGCACGGCAGGCGGCGTCAAGGGCGTCGGCAGGCCAAGTCGGGTGCCGAGGAGGGCCGGTTCAGCACGGGAATCGGTGACGGTCGCGCCAGGTGACGTCAGGTGCTTCCTGGCGCCGGGACCGGACGGGAGACTCAGCCGGTGTGGCCGGGATGGCCCTGTGTCAGCAGGGTGTTCCAGGCCAGGGCGAAGACGGGGAAGCCGAGTTCGGCGAGGGCGAGTCGAGCCGTCTTGACCTTCACATCCGCAGCGCCGGTGGCCTCCTCGATCAGGTCGACCACGTAGTACAGGTGGGTACCGACGAGGCCGTACCAGCTCCGGTTGGGGTGCGGATGGGCGGAGTCGGCGGGTGTCAGGTGGGCGGCGGCAGCCCGGACCATGTCTCCCGTGAGCCGGTGGGTTGCGTCACCGGAGGTGAAGGCCGTCTCCGTGGCGGTGGGCATGCCGGCTCCTGGTCTGTGGCGAGTTGGAGACGAGGATACTGGACAGCAGTGACGCTCTGTCTGCCTTCGATCACCTTTGCGGCATCGCTTGTCGACGAGGCAGCGTTCGCGGACCACGAGGGTCCGACGACTGCGGGCACCGTCCTCCACCGATTCCATGGCCGGACCCCGGCCTTACCGGTCCGTCCTCCTCCAGCCCGTGCGGGGCCCGCCGGCGTCGCCGGGCAGGCCGGAAGCGGCCGAAGGCGTGCACGGTACTGTCACGGGCATGCCTCGCGAGCTGCCTTCCTGCCGCTGTGCGATCTGCCATGACTACGGTGACCGGGACGAGGCCGATCACATGGACCTGCGGACCATCGAGCAGGTCGAGGAGCACGGCTGGAGCGTCGTCATGGTGCCGGCCGACGACGAGGGGCCCGGCTTCGCGTACACGATCGGGCTCTGGCACACGCACGCCGTGCCTGAGCTGGCCATGTTCGGACTGGACATCCAGACGATGCACGTGATGCTCAACGCCCTCGGCCGCAGGGCCGCGGCCGGGGCCGTGCCGGAGGGTGACGCGGAGCACCACGGCATCGTCGAGGACCGGCCCGTCGTCCTGAAGCCCGCGGATCTGCGCTGGTACCGGAAGTTCTTCGGGCGTGCGATCTCCTTCTACCGGCGGCCGCCCTTCCCGGTCCTCCAAGCGGTGTGGCCGGACTCCGACGGCCGCTTCCTCTGGCAGCCGGGGACCGGCGAGCGCTACCGGCAGCCGCAGCCGCAGCTGTGGCTCGAGCCGGCCGAGCACCCGCCGGGGGTCTGGACGGCACTCTCGACCGGAGGAAGACGCGCGGCGGGGGTGATCACGAACGGTCATGGGCGGTGTCCGGGTCCGGGTACGGAAGGCGGACCGTGAAGCGGGTCGTGTCCTGGTCGCTCGTCACGGTCGCCGTGCCGCCGTGGGCGGCGGCGACGGCGGCGACGATGGACAGGCCGAGGCCCGTGCCGCCGCCGTCGGCGCCGCGCGGGCCTTCGCCGTGGACGAATCGTTCGAAGAGGCCGCCGCGCAGCGCGGCCGGGATTCCCGGGCCGTTGTCGGTGACCGTCAGGTGGGCCGTGCCGTCGTCGCCCGGGGCGACGCCGACGGTGACGGTGGTGCCGGGAGGCGTGTACAGCCGGGCATTGGACGTGAGGTTGGCCAGGAGCTGGTGCAGGCGGTGTTCGTCGCCGGGCACGAGGACCGGCTCCTCGGGCAGTTCCAGGAACCAGTGGTGCTCCGGGCCGGCGGCGCGTGCGTCGGTGACGGCGTCCAGAACGAGCCGTGTCAGGTCGACGGGTTCGCGCCGCAGGGGGCGGCCCGCGTCAAGGCGCGCGAGCAGGAGCAGGTCGTCGACCATGGCGCCCATGCGCGTGGACTCCGCGGCGATCCGCTCCAGCGCCCGGGTCACCTCCGGCGGCACGGGGCCGGGGTGCAGCAGTGCCAGTTCGGCGTGGCCGCGCACCGATGCCACAGGGGTGCGCAGTTCGTGGCTGGCGTCGGCGGAGAAGCTGCGCAGGCGTTCCTCGCTGCGCTGGCGCTGGGTCAGGGCGTTCTCGACGTGGCCCAGCATCCGGTTGAACGCGACGGTGACCTGGTCGACCTCCGCGCTGCGCGGCCGGGTGTCGGGGGCACGGGCGGGCAGTGCCACCTCTCCGCTGGCGAGGGACAGTTCGCTGACCTTGGTGGCGGTGTCGGCGATGCGGCTGAGGGGGCGCAGTGACCAGCGCACCCAGAGGGCTCCCGTGACGCCGGCTCCGGTCAGCGCCAGGCCGAAGACGCTGCCCGCGACGAGTTCCAGCCGGTGTACGGCGGCCTCGACCGGTTCCAGGGGGAGGCCGGTGATCAGGGTGTCGCCGTCCCGGCCCTGCCAGGCCATCACCCGGTAGCCGCCGAGGCCGGACAGTTCCACGCTGTGCCCCCGGCCGTCGCGTGGGACGGCCGCGAGGGCCCGTGCGTCGCCGCCGCCGACGTCGACGGCGTTCACGTCGCCCGCCTCGTCGCCGCCCCTGACCACGGCGGCGTTGGTCACGTCACCGCCGACGAGGCGGACGCCCAGGGTTTCGGCGGCCTGGCGGCGGGTGTCGCCGCGCTCGTCCCCGTCGTGGTCGTCCCGGTCTTCGTGGCCGGTGATCGGGTGTTCCAGGCTCGCCGCGAACGTACTGCCGGTGGTGGAGAGCTGCTGGTCGAGCCGGTCCGTGAGGAATCCGCCGAGTTCCAGTACGGCCGCTCCGCCCACCGCGGCGCAGCCGACGGCGAGCAGCACGAGCAGTCCCACGGTGAGCCGGGCCCGCAGTGTGTGGAGGTGTGGCCGCCTCACGGGCTCACCGGCTTCAGGACGTATCCGGCTCCCCGCACCGTGTGGATCATGGGTTCGCGGCCCGAGTCGATCTTCTTGCGGAGGTAGGAGATGTACAGCTCGACGACGTGGGCCCGGCCTCCGAAGTCGTAGGACCAGACCAGGTCGAGGAGCTGTGTCTTGCTCAGGACCTGACGAGCGTGCCGCATGAGGCAGCGCAGCAGCTGGAACTCGGTCGGTGACAGGTCGATCGGGTCTCCGCCCCGGGTGACCTCGTGTGCGTCCTCGTCCAGCTCCAGGTCACCGACGACGAGCAGCGCGTCGGCCGCCCGCTCGCGGGTCATGCCGGCGCGGCGCAGCAGGCCGTGCAGGCGTGCCACGAGTTCTCCGAGGCTGAAGGGTTTGGTCACGTAGTCGTCGCCGCCCGCCGTGATCCCCGTGATGCGGTCCTCGACGGTGTCGCGTGCGGTGAGGAACAGCACGCACACGTGGGGCTGCTCGGCGCGCAGGTCGCGCAGGACCGACAGCCCGTCGCGGTCCGGCAGCATGATGTCCAGGACGACGGCGTCGGGGTGGAAGGCGCGGGCTTCGCCGAGGGCGGCTCGTGCCGAGGCCGCGCTGCGTACCTCCCAGCCCTCGTAGCGTAGGGCTCCGGTGACGACCTCGGCGAGGTCGGGCTCGTCGTCGACGACGAGGACGCGCACGGGGGTGCCGTCGGGGCGGGCCAGGGCCGCGGGGTGTGCGTTCATGTCCTGCCCAGCATCCCCCGGAATCCTCTGGATTTCCTCTGAGAGTCCCGCCGGGCCGTGCCGTGCGGGCGGGTGCGGGGCGCCGCTCAGAGCCGGCTCAGAAGTTGCGGTCCCACAGTGGGCAGCCCCTGCACCCCTGAGGAGACCGTCATGGCCACCGTAACCGACCGACCGCCGCCGGCGCGGCACCGCGCGGCCGGCGCGTCGTGGCGTGGATCGCCCGTCGTGCCGCTGCTCGCCGTCGCGTGGGCGGGCGGCCTCGCCGTACTGGCTCTGTGGTGGCGGGACACGGGCGCGGTCGTCGGCGCGGCCGGCTGGCTGACCGGCGCGGGCCGTATCACCGGGCTGCTGTGCGGATACATGTGCGCGCTGCTGGTCGTCCTGATGGCGCGGGTGCCGTGGCTGGAGAACCGGGTGGGCAGTGACCGTGTCGCCCGCTGGCACGCCTCGGCCGGACGCTGGACGATCGGGCTCCTCGTGGCCCATGTGCTGCTGATCGTGCTGGGCTACGCGGCGCAGGCCCGCGTGGGGCCGCTGCGCGAACTCGGCACGATCGTGTTCGACCTGCCGGAGATGGTCAAGGCCACGGCGGCGGCCGTGATACTGCTGGCCGTCGGCTGCACCTCGGTGCGGGCCGTGCGCCGCCGGATGCGCTACGAGACGTGGTACCACCTGCATCTGTTCACCTACGCGGCGGTCTTCCTGGCCTTCTCGCACCAGCTGGCCGCCGGTGCCGACTTCGTGGCCGCCGCACCGGCCCGCGCCGCCTGGTACGCCCTGTACCTGTGCGCCGCCTGCCTGGTCCTGTGGTTCCGCGTCCTGACCCCGCTGCGGCTCAACCGGCGGCACCGCATACGCGTGGAGGCCACCGTGCCGGAGGCACCCGGCGTGTACTCCGTGTGGCTGCGCGGGCGCCAACTGGAGCGTCTGGGGGTCCTCCCGGGGCAGTTCCTGCGCTGGCGTTTCCTGACGCCCGGCATGTGGGGAGCCAGTCATCCGTACTCGCTGTCGGCCGTGCCGCGCGGCGGGCTGATGCGCATCACCGTCAAGGCACTGGGCGATCACAGTGCCGCCGTCGCCGCCCTTCCGCGCGGCACCCGGGTGTGGGCCGAGGGACCGTACGGTGCCCTGACCGCCGAGCGGCGCAGGCGCCGGAAGGTACTGCTGATCGCGGGCGGCACCGGGATCACACCGCTTCGCACCCTGTTCGAGACGCTGCCCGCCGCCCCCGGTGACCTGACCCTCCTGTACCGGGCGCGTACCGCGCGGGAGCTGGCGTTGCGCGGTGAGCTGGAAGCCGTCGCCGCCGCGCGTGGCGCCCGCCTGGTGTACGTCCTCAACGGCCCCGACGGCACCCGGGCCCGGATCACCGCGGACCGGCTCAGGGCGCTGGTGTGGGACGTCGACCGGCACGACGTGTACCTCTGCGGTCCGCGCGGCCTGTCACTGGCCGCGTACGACGCCCTGCGGGACGCGGGAGTGCCCGTGTCCCGCATCCATCACGAGTCCTTCGAACTGTGAGCCCCGCCATGCGCGCCCATCCCGTCCGCCGTACCGTCCTGACCTGCGTCGCCACCGTCACGGTCACGGTCCTGGCGCTGTCCCTCAAGCCGCACCACGTGACGTCCGGCGCCCTGCCGTCCGCCGTGCCGCCCGCGCCGAGCGGCGGCCCGGGTGCGGGCGGGCCGTCCTCGGGCACGCGTACGGTCACCGGTGCCACGGTGCAGACCCGTTACGGGCCCGTCCAGGTGGAGCTCACCTTCAGCGGGTCGCGGATCACGGCCGCGCGGGCCGTCCGGTCCCCGGGGGGCGATCAGCGCAGCCTGCAGATCAACGCCTCCGCGGTGCCCGTTCTCGTGCAGGAGACCCTGGACGTGCAGAGCGCCCACGTCGACACCGTCTCCGGCGCCACCTACACCAGTGAGGGCTACACCGGTTCCCTGCAGAGCGCACTGGACCAGGCCCATGCCTGAGCGGCCGGGAC
This sequence comes from Streptomyces sp. 63XJN7_1_ISO-PGPR-S23-121, assembly GCF_056173025.1. NCBI lineage: Bacteria > Bacillati > Actinomycetota > Actinomycetes > Kitasatosporales > Streptomycetaceae > Streptomyces > Streptomyces sp. 63XJN7_1_ISO-PGPR-S23-121. The sequence continues at coordinate 3,976,659 of NZ_CM149653.1, forward strand.
TGCACCGTGTGGTGCACACGATGGGCACCGTGTTCTCCTGTTCGGTGCGCGCCGAGCCGACCGCCCGCCTTCGCCGGGCGCTCGATGCCGCCGAATCCCTGCTGCACCACGTCGACGCGGTCTTCTCCCCGTTCCGAGCCGACAGCGCCGTCAGCCGCGTCGGGCGCGGGGAGCCGGTGCCCAGGGAGTGGGAACCGGAACTGCGTGAGGTCCTCGATCTGTGTGCGGACGCCCACCGGCGCAGCGACGGCTGGTTCTCCTGCCGGCACTCGGGTGTCTTCGACCCCAGTGGTCTGGTCAAGGGCTGGGCGGTGGAACGCGCGGCGCTCCTGCTGCGCGAGGCGGGTGCGGAACACGTGTGTCTCAACGGCGGCGGTGACGTCCAACTGCACGGCGGGCCGTGGCGCGTGGGGATCTCCCACCCGCTTCTGCCCGGCAGGTGCGCCGCGGTCGTCGAGTCCGCCGGCGGGCCTGTGGCCATCGCCACTTCCGGTCCCGCCGAGCGCGGCTGCCACCTCGTCGACCCGCACACCGGGGCGCCGCCCGCTGAGGCCCTGGCCTCGCTGACCGTGACCTGCCCCTCTCTGGCGGAGGCCGACATGCTGGCGACGGCGGCGTACTGCATGGGGGCCGGGGCCCGGGAATGGCTTTCCTCGCTGCCCGGCGTCACCGCGTTCGCCGTGACGGCGGACGGGGGGACCTGGACGGCGCGGGGCCCGTCCGGGGCCGCAGCGTGAGCGGGGGGGGGTGCCTGGTGGCGGCGGGAGGGAGGGGTCAGGCTGCAGGCGTGCGACGGAGGGCGGTCCTCGTCGTGAGCGGGCTCGGGCTGCTGCCGTGGCCGGTCCTGGGCGGAGCCGCCGGCAGCGACTGGTCCCGTTACCACGGGGCCGGCAGGATCCTGGCCATCGGCTGCGTCGTCGCCGGCACGACACTCCTGGCCCGCCGCCGCGGCCGGGACGACACCCCGCACGACGAGGCGGACGGCCCCGCCCGCACGGAGGGCTGAGCGGCGGCAGGCGACGCCCCTACTCCCCGGTTTTCATCGACGGGCAGAAGGTGTCCTGCGTGAACCCGTAGAACGCATCCACCTGCGCCTGCGTGCCACCCGTGCTCTTGTCGTCCTCCTTGTAGTAGTTCCACGTCCGCTCACCGGAGGCGACCGTCTCGCAGTGGTCCCCGATGACCGTGGCGAACAGCCTGGCGCTCTCGTCGCCCATCGGCGGGTCCGCGTAGTTGTTGGCCTCGGCGACGGCCGCCAGCTGCCTCACCATCGCGTCGGTGATGCCGTGTTCGTCCAGGTAGTCCTGCACGGAGGTGTCCTGGGACTCCTCGACGGCGGGCTCGGGGGCGGCCGGTTCCTCCGTCAGCGGTTCCGTGACCTCGTCCGGACGGCTGGTGGAAGCAGGTTCGGCATCGCTGCCGCACGCGGTGAGGAGAAGCAGGGCGGCGGCGAGGCCGGCTACGGCGTACTTGGCGATGCCGGCCGGGATGAGGCGGGACTTGACGTTGCCTGACATGCGCTCAAGGTAGCGAGTCGGGCCTGTCGCCGAGAACGAGGAGCAAGGCCGGGGTGCCGGACGTTCACGCGGTCGGGGGCGGTGTGCACCGGGGGGCGGTTGCCGGTATGATTGATCTTGCAAGGCGGGCCGCTGCGGCGGCCGTCCGCTGTGCGTTGGTCGTCTAAGGAAGGACGCCCCGCTTCCTGCGGGGAAATGCAGGTGCAAGGCCTGCCCGGCGCTCCATCAGGTCCCGTCCCCCGATGCGGGGGACGGGACCTTTCTGTCTGCCGGGTATTTCGTCTTCCGGGTTCGTCTTCCGGGTTCAGCAGGCGCCGGTGAGTTCCTCGAGTTGGTCGGCGAGCCGGTGGTCGGGGTGGTGGAAGGGGGCGCCGGCCAGTTCCTCCTCGACCCTGAGGCGTTCGACGGCCTCGCGCAGCGCCAGGGCCGGGTGCGGCAGGCGGCGGGCGGGCCAGGCGGCGGCAGGGGTGAGGGGGATGGCGTCGTCGAGGTGGAGGGCCTGGTGGGCCCAGTGGTCGGCGTCGCGCAGTTCACCGCGCAGCAGGTGGTGCAGGCAGTAGGCGGCGGTGGCGTTGTCGGCGCCGGCGGCGAACTGCCACCACCACAGGGCGCTGTCGGGTTCCTGGGCGAGGCTCAGCAGGCAGCCGAAGTACAGGGCGCCGTCGGCGTCGTAGGGGACGTCGGCGATGCGAGCGAGGTGTCCGGCGGCGTCGGTGCGGCGGATGAGTTCGCTGGAGAGCGCGGCCAGGGCCGACCGCGCCTCGTCGAGAGCGGTGGGATAGTAGCCGTCGGGGGCCGGGCGGGCGCCGAACATGAGGGTGGCGGTGACGTCGCGGACGATCTCCTGGCGCAGGGTGTCGAGGTCGGCGTCGGTGACCGTGTCCGCGAGGGCGGTCCGATCGAGGTGGTCGTCGATGCTGCGTGGCACGGTGTTACTCCTTCTCCTCGTCGTCACCCAGGTCTATGCCGAGTTTGGCGGCGATGCGCTTACGGGCCAGGCGGCGGTGGGTACGGGCGGTGGCCGGGGTGATGCCCATGGTGTTGGCGGCCTGTTTGCAGGAGTAGCCCAGGACGTACTGCAGGATGATGACGTCGAACTGGCGCTCCGGCAGGGTGGCGATGGCGGTGTAGAGGCCCAGGGGGACTCTATGGCCGCCAGTTGCGTGCGCATGCGTTCCAGCGTGGCACGGACAGCGTCGTGGACGGCGGTGGTTCGCGCGGTTCCGGCGGGTGCGGTGCTGCGTCCGTCGGCGGCGGGGCCGAGGTTCATGCGCAGGTGGAGTTCGACGCGCATCTTCAGCAGGCGCCAGGCGTAGGCCTCCGGTCCGCCGTCCTCGAGCAGGACGACGGCCCAGTTGAGGGCGAGGTGGCTCTGGAGGCGGCGCACGACCTGCTGGGCGGCCTTCATGTCGCCCAGCACGGTGGCGGCGTAGCGCAGTTGCGGCCGGGCGTACATGCGGTAGAAGGCGTCCAGGTCGGACGGCATCTCGTAGTGGACGCCCTGCAGGGAGTTCAGCTCCCTCAAGGGGGCGTTGCCGTCCTCGGGGAGGGTGTGCGGGGCGTTGCTGTCCTCGGGGATGGCCATCTCATGCCTCCTCGTTGCGGACGGGTGCCGCGCCGGGGGTCTCGGTGGCCGCGGTGCGTGCTGGCTGGGTGCTCAGCAGCTCGGCGATGCCGACCCGGGCGCCGGCGCGCAGCATCCGGCGCGCTCCCGCGACGACGTCGGGGAGGAAGACGCGCACGGCGGTGGTGACCGCCAGCAGCGCGAGCAGATCGTTCCCGGTCATCGGGACCTGGTCCTCTCCTGCCAACACGGCGTCAACTCCGCCCGTGGGAAGGTGAGATGACGCTGCGGAGGACGCCGCTCTGGTTCCTCGGCTGCAGGATTCCGATGAGAGGGGTCAAACGCGCATGCCCTTCTCGACCAAATTTTTACGGCTCATGATCGCTTCAGCACGCACAGGCATGGGCCACGACATTGAGTTACCTCTCAGACACCATGCGTGAGCTGCGGGAACGTGCTCCCCGTGCCGCACGGAACCGGTCGCTCCCGCCGCCCCGAACGCACTGCCGAACCATCGAATGCGTGACGGATATCACATGGGTGGAACGTTTCCGGACTGAACAGGCCGGTCGCCGCACGGTCCTCGGCAGGGAAGGAGGGCTACAGGCCGAACTCCAGGTGCTCGATGTCCGTGAACCGGACCTCCTCCAGGGAGCCGGCCCGGCGGCCGCCGTCCTGGAAGTACACCTCCTTGAGCCCCTCGGCCGCGATCTCCCGCAGCTCGTGTTCGCCGGCGCCGGCCTCCCGGGCGTCGAAGAGGCGGGCGGCGTACTGCGGGGGCAGGGCGACGGTCAGGTGCCGGACGCGGTCCTGGTCCGTGGACCCGACCGGCGCGGTGTAGCCCATGCGGGCGCGGGTGTCAATGACGATGCCGCTCGTGGTGGCCGCCCGCCGCCGGGCCCTGGCCCGGACCTGCGGCTGCCACCGGGCCTTCACCTCGCGCTCCAGGCGCGCGGCGAGGTCCGGGCGGGGTCTTTTGATCTGGTCCTTCACATAGCGCTCGACGGTGCGCTGGGAGATCCGCAGCAGCCGGGCGGCGGCCCTGGTACCGCCCAGCTGCCGGACCAGGTACCGCATCCGCGCGCCGGCGCCCTTGGGCGCCGGGCGGGTGAACGCCTTCTGCACGGCGGCGTCCAGGCCGTCCCCGAACAGGCTCATGGGCGCCTTCTCCTACTCTCCGCCGTCGGCGTCGGTGACGGTGCCGTCCTTGATGTACCGGGCGAGGTTAAGGCCGGGTGCGTCGAACCGCTCGCGGACCTCCTCGCCCCACAGCACGGTCTGGGTGCCCTCGTGCTTGACCAGGCCGGGGTTGACGCCGAGCCTGAAGCCGCCGGGCAGCGGCCTGCCGTCGCGGTAGGGCAGGAAGTCCAGCGGTGAGGGCCCGTCGGCCGCGTAGACGACGCAGTCGGAGAGCACCGCGACCGGGTAATGCCCGGTGTACGCCGCATGCTTGACGATCTTGCGGTGGAGGTTGGTGCGGGTGCGGGAGATGACGGCCGCGCGGATGTCCGGCCGCCAGGTGGGACGGGACAGGGCGCGCCACGGCCGGCCGGGCCGCCAGCCCTCACCGCGGGGCCGCTCGCGCAGCTTGCCCAGGCCACCCTTGACCGTCGCCTTGATCGCCGAGACGACGGCCGCCAGCTCCGGGTCACGGTCCCGGTGGCCGTCCATCGCGGCGAGGAAGCCGGCCGGCGTCAGGTCGGCGGTGACGCCGAGGTCGGCCATGGTGGCGAGGTAGGCGTCCCGCAGCCGGTTGTACCAGCCGTCCAGATAGCGGCCGGTCTCGTAGCGCACCCACGCCTCGATCGGGCGCACCTCGCAGCCGAGCTCCACCGCGTAGGCGACGGTGGGCGTGGCGTACCAGGCCGGGCCCTCGGGGCGCTCGCCCTTCGGTGTGAACGGGCTGGGCAGCATCGAGGCGTCCAGCTCCACCCATTCCTTGCCGAGCCTCACCCTCGACAGGTCGGCGCGGGAGAGGTCCACCAGCCACGAGCCGGGCAGCTTCGGGTCGAACGCCGGGGCCTTGACGTGCGTCGGCGCGCCGAGGCCGACGGTCAGTCCGTTGGCGCCCGCCGCGAAGGCCATGTTCACGTCGATGCCGACCAGGTACCGCAGGGTGCACTCGTCGTCCGTCATCGGCCGCGCCCAGTCGTACGCCTCCTCGAAGAGCTTCTCGCCGGGGCCGCGGACGTGGAAGCGCGGCAGGTCCGCCAGGAGCGGGTGCCCGTCGGGGGCCTCGCACGGCGCCGGGTCGACCGGGTCCTTGCCCAGGCTGCCGGGGTTGTGCTCGGAGTGCCGGCGGCCGTCGGCGTCCGGTTCGGAGGCGCGGGTCGCGGGGTGCAGGGCGGTCATCAGCTCGAGGCCGGTCACGGCGGTGGAGCCGCGCGGTGTCATCACCCGGGACGCGTACACGCCCAGCACGCGCGCGAGGTCCGCCGGCGGAAGCTGTCCCGCCCTCCCCCAGTGCCGGGTGTCCAGCGCGTTCCACGACGGGATGCACAGCTGCACGCACCGGCGGTCCGGGCCGGTGGCCGGGCGGTAGATCCGCGCCCACGGCCCGAACCCGCGCTTCGTCAGCTTCCACTCCGCACGGACCAGCTGCTTGACGACCTTGTGGCCCTCCGGGAGCCGCCCGGCGTGACGCTCCTCCTCGGTCAGGGCGACGGGCAGGCCGTAGCGCTCCAGCGCCGCCTCGGTGAGCACAAGGAGCGGGTCGGCGTCCTTGCCCGGACCGGACAGCTTCGGCTGCCCGAGCCGCGCCTCCTCGAGGGCCCACTCCACCAGGGCCGGGACCGACTTGGCGGGCACGTCCAGGACCGGGCCGCCGGTGCAGTACGCCAGCGCCCTGCCGTCGGCGTCCACGTCGACGACCGCCAGCGGCCCGTTCGGGAACCGCGGGTCGCTGACCTGCGCCGGGGCGGCCTTCGGCACGTCCGCACGGCGCGCCGCCGACGGGGTGGCTCTGCGTGCCGGACGCGGCGCGGCGGCCGGGGCGGTGGCCGCCGGCGAGGCGGCCTGGGCGGGGGCCCGGTTCTTGCGGGGTGCCGGTGTGGCCGGGGCGCCGGATACCCGCTCCGCGGCCGGTGTCCGTGCGTCCCCCGGGGCGGGCGCGGCGGGTGCCGGGGCGGGCGGCTCCTTCGGTGTGGGGTAGAGCTCCGCGAGCTGGTTCAGCAGCCGCGCGTACGCCTCACGCTCGGGGCCGCGCGGCTCGGTCGGCTTCCTGGCCGACTCCCAGCCGGACACCGTGGCCCGGCGGACCTTCAGCGCGGCGGCGACCTCGTCCAGCGTCAGGCCGTGCGCGGTGCGCAGCCGCTTGCGTTCCTCCGCCGGCGGCAGCGCGGAACGGGAAGCGACGAGCGCGTCGACCGCGTCGAACAACTCGGACATGGAGCACCTCCTGCCCCACACCCTAGTTCCGTACGGATCGCGTACGGACCACGTACCCGGTTCGTACCTCGCCCGGCGTTGCGTTCGCGCGTCCCGCGTCCGCGGTTTGCCAGGCGTTGCCAAGCCGGTGTGCCGGTTCCCGGCCGGCTGGGCCTCGCAGGTGGGCGCGGGTCCTCGTGCCGGGGTGGGCGGTGTCCGGGGTGTTTCTCGAGCGGTTTTTGCTCGGACGCCGTGCGCGGGCCGCGGTCGAGCTGCGGATGGCGGAGATCTCGCTGTAGCCGGGTTCGCCGGCGGCGGTGGAGGAGCGGGACCCGCTGACGGCCCCTGAGCAGCGGGGGGCGGCGCTGGCGGCGCGTGGGCTGACGAACCGACAGATCGAGGCGGGGCTGCTGCTGTCGGTGAGTACGGTTCAGCAGCGGCTGACGCGGATCTACCGCAAGCTGCGCATCCGGGGACGGGAGGAGTTGCCGGAGGCGCTGGTGCAGCGGACGCGGTCGCCGGCTGACGCCGGGCCGCTCGAGTTTCACTGGACGCGCGCTTGAGACGGCCTGCGTCAGGGGCAGTTGGGATCGATCGGGGGTGCTTGAATGAGCGGTGCCGGCAAGGTAATCGACCGCAGGGAGCGCACCGCGATGCGAAAGTCGTTCTACGCAGCGCACGTCTACATGATCGTCGGGGTGGTCTCGGGGCTGTTCTACCGGGAGTTCACCAAGATCAAGGACTTCACCGGGGACACACAGCTGTCGGTGATGCACACGCACCTGCTGACGCTGGGCATGTTCGGTTTCCTGATCGTCCTGGGGCTGGACAAGCAGTTCGGGCTGTCCTCGTCGAAGTTGTTCACGAACTTCTTCTGGTTCTACAACGCGGGAATCGTGGTGTCCGTGGGCATGATGGGCGTGCACGGCTGCCTGACGGTGCTCGGGCACGAGATGCCGGAGGCGCTGTCGCTGGTCGCGGGGCTGGGGCACATCCTGCTCACGGTCGGGCTGATCCTGCTGTTCGTGCTGCTGGGCAAGCGGCTGAAGGAGCCGGCCGGGCAGCACCGGCCGCCCGCCGGGGAGCCGGAGCACGCGAGGACCTCGGTCTGAGCCGCCGGCCGGGGGCTGCCCCGGGCCGGTGGGTGGCGCGTCCGGTTCAGGCCGGCTGGGCGGCGGGGCCGGTGAGCACGTCGGTCAGCACGGCCAGTCGCTCCGGGGCCTGGCCGGCGTCGAGGCGGCCTGCGTTGGCCAGGGTCGCCATGCCGTGCCAGGCGCTCCACAGGATCGGGGTGAGCGTGCGGGGGTCGCGGCCCGCGGCCAGGGGGGGGGGCGACGGTCTCCTCGATCTCGGCCAGGACCTCGGCGAGGCGGCACGGCTGGCCGGGGAGGTGAGCGCCGCGCTGCTGGCGCTTGCGCTGTCGGCTCCCTCGACCCCGGTGGACGACCTGCTGCCGGCGGCCCGGGCGGCGGGCGCGACGCCGGCGTCGCTGCCCGGTTAGGTGCCGCCGGGCCCGGGCCGGCCCCGGTGCGGGGACGGCGGCCGCGCAGGTGGCCTACGGCGTGGAGCACGCCTACCGCAGCGGCTACAGCCTGTGGGGCAGCCGGGGCCGGCTGCGTCTGGAGCGTGCCTTCAGCACCCCCGACGAGCACACGCCCGTGCTGAGGGTGGAACGCGAGGGGACGGTGCGGGAGATCGCCCTGCGGCCGGACCGTCACTTCACCAACATCGCCGGTGTGTTCGCCCGGACCGTGCTGGAGGGCGGGGACTTCGCCCCTCACGCACGCGACATCCTGGAGGAGGCGGAGCGGGCGGCGGCCGGCTGAGCGGGGGCTGCCGGCCGGGGTCCCTCCCCCGGCCCCGGCGGCGTGTGCGGTCCGGGCTCCGGCCGGGGGGTGTGGCGTCAAGGTCTGCCGGGTCACGGGTTCGTCCCGGCGGGGCGGCCGGCCCGCCGGCGGGTGCCGGCCGCGGGCTCGGGGCCGGGCGGCAGGGCCGGGGCCCGGGCCCGGGCCCGGCACGGTGTGTCCCGGTGCGCCGGGGCACACCGTCGCCGTGTGCGGGCCGGGCGGTGTGTAACAGGGGTGTCCTGGCAGGCGGCCGCAGGGAACGGCACCCCGGTCCGGGCCGGTCCTGTTGGGCACGGACACCCGCTCGCACCCCGCCGGGGCCGGGCGGCCGGCACCTGCCACCGACACTGAGGAAGAAACGATGCGCGTTCGCAAGGTCACCTTCGCCGCCCTGGCCGTCGCCGCCGGTCTGTCGCTCGCGGCCTGCAACGGCGACGGCGACGGCGACACGTCACGCGGCGGCTCCGCGTCCGCGTCCGCCGCCTCCCCGGACGGGACCGCGGGTTCGGCCGGCGCGGAACAGGACGGCGGGAAGGACACCGTCGGCAAGGGCTCCGGCTCGCGGGACACCGGCGGCAAGGGCTCCGCCGGGGCCGGGACGGACGCCGGGGCGGGCAAGTGCCGTACCGACGACCTGGACATCACCGCGTCGGACAGCACCATCGACGGCGACACCGAGGGCTCGGTCGCGGTCACGTTCGACAACGGCGGCGGCCGGGACTGCCTGCTGTCCGGCTACGCGGGCGTCGATCTGAGGACCGACGCGGGTGACCTGTCCGCCGAGCGCACCGGCCAGGACGCCGGCCCCGTGGTCCTCAAGGCCGGCGAGTCGGTGTCCTTCACCGTCGGCTACCCGGTCAACGACAGCGGCGGCTCCGGCGTCCGCGTCACCGCGCTCGTGGTGACCCCGCCAAACGAGACGAAGCCGTTCTCCCTCGAGTGGCCGGGCGCCGCCACCCTGCCCGTCACCGACGGCTCCGGCTCCCCCGTCACGGTCGGCCCGATCGGCAGCGCCGGGCAGGGCGGGGCGAGCTGAACCCGGCGGGCGCATCCGCCGGCGGGCCGGGCCGCCGGCGGATGCGGGCGGCTCACGCCTGCTGGAGCGCGTAGAAGTCGACGCCCAGCCGGCGGAACACGCCGCCCATGTCGAGCTGGTCCCAGTGCTCGGCCAGCAGGCCGTCCTCGACCCGCCAGATGTCGATGGACTGGAAGGTCAGCGGGCGCCCGGTCGCCTCGACGCCGAAGAAGGTGCCCCGGTGGGTGCCGGAGTACTCGAAACAGCCCCCGATCCGGTCCCCGCCGACGATCACGTCGTGGGCGACGACCCTCACGTCCGGGAACGCGTCGAAGACCGCCTGGAAGAAGGCCGCGCTGGCCTCCAGGCCGTCGGCGACGACCGGACTGTGGTCGATGCGGCCCGGCGCGGTGTGCTCGCCGATGATGCCGACGTCATGGTTGTTGATCATGTCGACGAAGGCCTGGATGAGTGCACGGTGGTTGTCTGCCATGCCTGGAGCATCACGGCCGCGTCTCGAGCGGCCCCGGAGGCCCCCAAAGGCGCGTGCGATCCCCCGCTCCCGCTCTGGCGCGCGTTCCTAGGGTGGCATGAAGGCTCTCGTACTCTCTGGCGGGGCCGGAACCCGCCTGCGCCCCCTCACCCACACATCAGCCAAGCAACTGGTGCCCGTGGCCAACAAGCCCGTGCTCTTCTACGGCCTGGAGGCGATCGCGGAGGCCGGTGTCACGGAGGTCGGGATCGTCGTCGGGGACAACTTCATCGTCGGCGGCATCTCCTCCATCGTCGACGACTTCCGCGCGCAGCGCCCCGACGCGCAGAGCCTGCTCACCCGGGTCTCCGGCCCGCGGGCCTTCGGCGTGGCCGAACCCGGCCCGGACAGCAGCGTGATCGGCCTGGAGGAGAAGCCGGCCACGTCCAAGAGCGACCTGGCCCTGGTCGGCGCCTACCTGTTCACGTCCGCGGTGCACCGGACCGTGCGCGCCATCAAGCCGTCCTGGCGCGGCGAGCTGGAGATCACGCACGCCCTGCAGTGGCTGATCGACCACGGGCACGACGTGCGCTCCACGACCGTGTCCGGATACTGGAAGGACACCGGGAACGTCACCGACATGCTCGAGGTCAACCGGTCCGTGCTGGAGTCCGCGGAGCCGCGCATCGAGGGCGACGTCGACGACGCCAGCGAGATCATCGGGCGGGTGCGGATCGAGGAGGGCGCCAAGGTCACCGCCTCGCGCATCGTCGGCCCGGCGGTGGTCGGCGCGGGCACGGTGATCTGCTCCTCCTACGTCGGCCCGTTCACGTCGATCTCGAACGACTGCGACATCACCGACAGCGAGATCGAGTTCTCCATCGTCCTGGACAATTCCTCCGTGCGCGGCGCCCGGCGTGTGGAGGCGTCGATCATCGGACGCAACGTGGAGGTGACGCCCGCCCCGCGGGCGCCCGCCGCGCACCGGCTCATCCTCGGCGACCACGGCAAGGTACAGATCTCGTCATGACCCTCACACGCATGCTCGTCACCGGCGGCGCGGGATTCATCGGTTCGCACTACGTCCGCCGGCTGCTGGGCGCCGGCGGGCCGGGCGACGTGAGCATCACCGTGCTCGACAAACTCACCTACGCCGGCAACCCGGCCAACCTCGACCCGGTCCGCGGCCATCCCGGGTTCCGGTTCGTGCGGGGCGACATCTGCGACCGGGACCTGGTCGCGGGCCTGGTGGCCGAGCACGACCAGATCGTGCACTTCGCCGCGGAGTCCCACGTGGACCGCTCCATCCTGGGCGCGGCCGAGTTCGTCACCACCAACGTGCTGGGCACCCAGACGCTGCTGGACGCGGCGCTGCGCCGGCCCGGCGGCAGTGCGCGGTTCCTGCACGTGTCCACCGACGAGGTGTACGGCTCCCTGGCCGAGGGCTCCTGGCCGGAGAGCGACCCGGTGCGGCCGAACTCCCCCTACGCCGCGTCCAAGGCCTCCTCCGACCTGATGGCGCTGTCCTACCACCGCACCTTCGGCCTGGACGTGCGGGTGACCCGCTGCTCCAACAACTACGGCCATCACCACTTCCCGGAGAAGGTCATCCCGCTGTTCATCACCAACCTGCTAGACGGGCGCCCGGTGCCGCTGTACGGGGAGGGGCTGAACGTGCGGGACTGGCTGCACATCGACGATCACGTGCAGGGCCTGGAGCTGGTGCGCGCCTCGGGCCGGCCCGGCGAGGTGTACAACATCGGCGGCGGCACCGAGCTGAGCAACAAGGAGCTGACCGCGCTGCTGCTGGAGCTGGCCGGGGCGGGCTGGGAGAGCGTGGAGCACGTGCCCGACCGGCTCGGACACGACCTGCGGTACTCGGTCGACTGCACCAAGATCTCCACCGAGCTGGGCTACCGTCCGCGCAAGGACTTCACCGAGGGTCTGAAGGAGACGTTCGCCTGGTACCGCGACAACCGCGCCTGGTGGGAGCCATTGAAGGCACGCGCCGCCCTGTGAACGGAACAGCCCCCCGGCCGCCACGAGCGCGATCACGGCCGTCCCGGATTCCCGGGGCGGCCGTCGCGCGTCGGCCGGCCAGCGCCCTGACGCCCTCCTGGATGCGGGCGCCGGCACCGTCGTTGAGGAAGACCAGCGGGGCATCGGCCGCGATGGCCATGTCCATGATCTTGTGGATCTTCGTGCCTCCACCGTGCCCCAGCCGGTGATCACACCGTCGGTATAGGGCTTTCCTGGCTCCCAGGCCGAAGCCGTTCGCGCGCGGTCAGCTTGCCCTTGGCGCGCTGCGCCGCCGTCGCCTTCTCGCTCGGCCCGGCCGCCGCCTGGGCACGGATGCCGTGCAGTTCCGCGAGGCGGCGGGGGCCGGGGGTCGGCGAGGTGGAAGAAGGTGCCCGGTGCCGGCCGCGGTGTGTGTGGGGGGGGTGGGTGAAGCCGGTCAGGGCGGTGACGAGCCGGGCCTGGCAGGCGGCGGCCGCCGGGCCGGTTCCGGTCACCGTCCGGTCCCCGGTGATCTTGGCCGGCAGGGTGTGTGCGGCGCCGCCGGCGGGCGGGGTGGACTCGCCGAGGACGAGGCGGAGGTGTTCCAGTACCTCGCCGGCCAGCGACGGCACGAGGTATCCGGCGGCGTCGGCCAGCATCGTCCGGGTCCGGGTGGCCGGTGCTGTGGCTGCGCGCAGGGCGGTCGCAGTCAGGGTTTCGCAGGCCAGCAGGCCGGCGAAGGCAGCGGCCACCTCCCCGGCATGGTCCTCCTCCAAACCGCCCGCCAAGCCGCCGCCACCACCACCCACATCACCGGCCACCACAACAACAACACCATCTTCAACACCACCACCAACGGACCCATCACCACACCCACCTGACCACGCGTCAGGACCTCGTGACGAATCAGGGCCGGCGATCCCCCTCCCCGCCCCCACCAGCCCCCAGCACCGGCAAAGCCAAATGAGCAAGGTCTCCAGGAGGAGACGTGCTCACCGGCCACAAAGGAGCAGCAACACCGTCAGCGACCGCGGCCGGGGCGTCGGTCAGCCGCATGCGTTCCCGCAGCCGGCCGTAGAAGTCCATGGGCCCCAGCCGCACCGCGCGCAGCCGGCGAGGGGCGGCGTAGACACCGAGCCAGTCGCCGGGATCGAGTACACCCCGCATCTGACCGTCGATGCTCACGGCGGCACGACCCGACCGTTCAAGAATGCGTAGTCCGACGGGCTCGTCCGGGGCGGTCACCACGGACCGGTCGAACGTCATGTGCGGGGCCACCGCCGTGAAGACGAGTGCCTCCGCCCGAGGGGAGACGACCGGGCCGCCGGCGGCGAAACTGTAGGCGGTCGAACCCGTCGGGGTCGCCACCAGAAGTGCGTCGGCGGAGTATGAGGCCAGCAGCCGCCCGGCAACGTAGACGCCGACCGAGATCTGCCGGTCCCTCGACAGCTTCTCGAGCACCACGTCATTGAGGGCCGTGACGTTCAGGGCGACGCCCCACTCGTCGCCACTGGCGCAGTCGTCGCGCACCCGCGGAGGTGGCAGCGACGGGCCTCGCCCGTAACGCAGCAGCGTCTCCATCTCCTGCGGGATCTCCAGCGGACGAGAGGCGCGCAGAGTGAGCAGCATGCGGTTCTCCGGCTGCACGAGATCGCCCTGGACGGCGTCGAGCGCCGCCCGCACCTCCGGTGCTGGGACCTCGGTCAGAAACCCGACCCGCCCCAGGTCCACGCCCAGGATCAGGGCGTCGTTCCGCGCCGCCAGCCGAGCGCCGCGCAGGAAGGTGCCGTCACCGCCCAGGGTGACGATGAGGTCCGGGTCGCCTGCCGCGTCCAGCTCCTCCTGGGCGCTGCGCCGGCCATGGCCGCTCCACACGTCGATGTCCGAGCACCCGACGGCGTTCTCCGCACACCAGTCCCGGACCTCCCGTGCCGCCTGCGCGGCGCCCTCGCGTCCACCGTGCACCACGAGTCCGACCCGCTCGATCGCCATCGCCGTCTCCCTGCGGGTTTCATACCGGTATGCCAGGTGTGCTCTGAATCCTCGCCGACCCTGACGGCGAGGGGAGCACGACATGCCGGAGCGGGATGTGCGGCGGCGTTCATGGAGCGATCCCCTCATGTGCGAGGGGCGTGGCGTTGTGCTCTGGCGCCGAGGGAGCGGCCCCGGGCACCGGAGCGGACTTACATGAGGGGTGTGTCGTCCGGCTGGGTGTCCGAGAACTCCCACCACGCGAGCGGCAGCCAGTCGCCGCCGACGAAGCCGTCTACGGATGCGCCGGTGCCCCGGATGGCCACCCGGGTCCCCACTGGGTAGCTGGTGCCGGACAGCCCGGAGACCGGGACGAGCAGCACGCCGAGTCGTCGTGTCACGGTTTCTGATCCTTTCCGCGTCGCACGGAGGTGCGATTTTCCTTCCCTAGATGCAAAGCATTGCATCCTGGACCAATCTGGACAGTGAGGGAACACACAAATGGCCGGGCGAGCCGCGTGGACCAGGACCTCTTGTACGAGGGAGTGAAGAAGCTCTCCTGAGCCGCCGTTTCCAACAGTGATCGAGCGATTGCGTTGAGTGGAGGTACTCGACGATGAAGGCTGTCGTGTACAAGGGACCGTTCGAGGTAGCGATCGAGCAGGTCGAGGACCCCCGAATACAGCACCCGAACGATGTGATCGTGCGTGTCACGTCCAGCGCCATCTGCGGCTCGGACCTGCACATGTACGAAGGTCGGACCGCCGCCGAGCCCGGGATCGTCTTCGGGCACGAGAACCTGGGCGTCATCGAGGATGCCGGGGAGGGCGTGACGTCGCTCAGCCGCGGCGACCGAGTCGTCATGCCCTTCAACGTGGCGTGCGGCTTCTGCAAGAACTGCACGGACGGATACACGGGCTTCTGTCTGACCGTGAACCCGGGGTTCGCCGGCGGTGCGTACGGCTACGTGGCCATGGGTCCCTACGTGGGAGGCCAGGCCGAGTACGTGAAGGTGCCCTACGCGGACTTCAACTGCCTGAAGCTCCCCGAGGGCACCCAGAACGAAACCGACTTCATCCTGCTCGCCGACATCTTCCCCACCGGCTACCACGGCAACGAGCTGGCCGACGTGCGCCCTGGTGACACCGTCGCCGTCTACGGCGGTGGCCCGGTCGGGCTGATGGCCGCGTACTCGGCGATGCTGCGCGGGGCGAGCAAGGTCTTCGTGGTCGACCGGGTGACCGAGCGGCTGCAGAAGGCCGAGGAGATCGGTGCCATCCCGATCAACTTCACCGAGGGCAACCCGGTGGAGCAGATCCAGGAGCAGACCGACGGCCAGGGTACGGACAAGGGCATCGACGCTGTCGGCTACCAGGCCCAGGCCCGCGGCGAGGACCGTGAGGAACCGGCGATCGTACTGAACTCGCTGGTCGACACGGTCCGGCCGACGGGTGCTCTGGGAGTGCCGGGCCTGTATGTCCCGCGCGATCCGGGTGGACCGAACGAACAGGCCAAGCAGGGCATGCTGATGGTCTCCATAGGCCGCATGTTCGAGAAGGGCCTGCGCATGGGCACCGGTCAGTGCAACGTCAAGCGCTACAACCGGCATCTGCGCGATCTGATCATCGCCGGACGCGCGCGGCCCAGCTTCGTCGTCTCCCACGAGCTGCCCCTCGACCAGGCACCATCGGCGTACGAGAAGTTCGACAAGCGCGTCGAGGGCTACACCAAGGTCGTCCTCCATCCCCACGACTGAGGAGGCCTGTCCACGGAGGTTGAGTCCCGGCGCCGGGTAAGGGACCTGGTGCCGGGGCAGCCGTCGGACCTGGCTCGCTCGGCGGCAGTTCTCAGCAGCCCGCCTTGTCGCCGCTGCCCACGTTGGAGTTGGCGCTGATCAAGTAGCCGGCTCCGGTGGTGAGGTCGGGCCGGTTTCCGTAGCCGTCCTCCGCGAGGCCCTCTGGAGTGAGGAAGACGATCTGCAGGGACAGTTCTTCCTTGAGGAAGCACGGGTCGTCGGGCAAGGCGTCGAGGTCCGGCTTCCATCCGTCCCTCAACGCTGCCGTCCGGTAGTACGCGACGACGTCGGCCCTCGTACCGGGGAAGGCGTACGTCCGGTCGGCGTACATCAAGACATCGCCGCTGTCCGCCCAACAGCCCGCCTCGGCCTCTTCGAAGCCCCGAGCGACGGCGCCTCCGGCGGGCCGGGAATTGAGGATGCGCAGCGCCCTCATCTCCTTGACCCGGTCGTCTGTCCCCTCGCATTCCCCGGCGACTTCCAGCAGAGCACAGCCCGTGAGCGTTCCCATCGTGATCGCGGTCGACAGGACCAGGGACATCGGGCGGTTGACACCTGTCCGCAGAGGCACAGCAGGCTCCAGGGAGACAGAGACTGGGCGGAGGCAGAAGGAGGTCCGCCGAATAAGTCTTTCACGCCAACTCCCTCGCGAGCGGCGCTCAGTTCTGCCAAAAACCCGATGCCCTGACATCGCTCCCGGTGCGCACCGTCGTCGAGGTCCCCTCTTCGGACTCACGGTCCGACTCATGCACGGTGTCTGCCACGAACCGGCTCAGCCGATAGGTGCTCTGCTCCACTGGGCGTCGACACAGCGTGTCGATCCGGATGAGCGAGTCGTCGATTCGCGCTTCCCGGAGTGAGCCCAAGTGCGCGCGCAGCTCCGCCTGGTCCCCTGTTTCGAGGATCACTTTCCACTGCCCTCTGTCCGGTGCAGTGCGAGCAGCCAGCCGCTGCCACCCAGCCTCTTGCCGCCGCTTCCGCTTTCCCTGTCCTGGCATGCGCCCAGCCTTGCTGACCGACGTCTGCGCGACAATGCAGTGAGCCGGGACCGCACTGGCGCTGCCGTCCTGCGCCTCGTGCCAGTTGTCGCTCCAACTGGGAGAGCACGGCCTACGCTTGAAGGTCGCGCTGGTACCAGGTGCCCGACTTGCCGCCGAGATCGGACGGAGCGGCCGGGCCGACCGGGACGAAACCGGCCTTGCTCAACACCTTCTGGGACGCGGCATTGTCGTGGGAGGTGGCCGCCCGTAGTGTCCGCAGCCCGTGCCGCGCTGCTGCCAGCCGGCAGACCTCCTGGACGGTCGCGGTCGCCACGCCGCGGCCGGCAACCTGCTGTGCGACCCGGTAGCCGAGTCTTGCGGTGCCGTCCTCCAGGTCGTACAGGTTGAACCGGCCCAGAACCGAGCCGTCATCCCCGACGAGCGCGTAGAAGGCACAGACGCCGGCCTCTTGCTCAGCCAGCAAGGCGCGGTGCCGGTCAGGGTACTGGTCGAAGAACGTGTCGCCGCGATCGCCGATCGAGGCAGCGAAGTAGGCGCGGTTCACCAACTCGAAGGCCAGGACTGCCGGGGAATGGCCAGCACGTAGTTGCTCCAGCTTGGGCACGCCCCAACTTTACCCAGATGGTCTGCTGGTGCCATCTGATTCCGCCACCGATGGCCGACAACCGGCACAGGACGACTGGGAGGGGCCAAGTGGGTTTGCCATACTGGCGCGATGTGTTTTCGTGGGGGAACTCCTAACCGACATTACGTGTGCTTGCCGTGCCGTTCCTCGTTCAAGAAGCGTGGCACGTGGGCGAGCCGATGCGCGCGCTGCGGCGGTGAGTTGATCGACGCGGGCCAGGACCTTGCTGTGCCGAAGCGAAGGGACTCCGCGGGGTGGCGTACGCTGACCGCCCTGCTGAACGCGGGTGTCACGTTCCACTCCGGCTGCTGCGACGGGCCCGGCTGGCGGCCGCGAACACCACGCGAGGTACGCGAGCGGCTGGCCGCCGCCGCCGGCACCGGCGTGCCGCTGAGTGTGGCGCTGACGACAGTCGACCCCGACGAGCTCCGTTCGGGGCACACGGCACGCTGAGCCTCGGCGTGGCCCGTCCGCACGCGGGGACGCGCTCCTGAGACGCCGTTTCCTCAGCCTCAGGCAAGCGGTGGTCCCGGCTGGATTCACTCGTAACGCAGGCGCAGTGACTCGCGTTCGACCTCCTCGATCTGGTCGACGGTCAGGCCGGGCAAATCCAGCTGGGCCAGCGTCACCTCGGCGCTGGTCGGCTGGGCTTCGGCAGGCACCCAGTGCTCCGGTCGCCAGGCGTTGGCGCGCATCAGCGACTTCGGGCAGTGCGGGTAGGCCTGCTCGACCTGCACCACGATCGCCGAGACCGGCGGTTTGCCGACGGGAGTGAGCTGGGCGAGCAGCTCCGGGCGCGCCGAGACACAGGCGCGGCCGTTGACGCGCAGTGTGGTCGGGCGGCCGGGGATGAGGAAGAGCAGGCCGACGCGTCCGGTCTGCAGCACGTTGTGCATGGTGTCGAGCCGCTTGTTGCCGGTCGCGTCTGGGATCGCCAAGGTCCGCTCGTCCAGCACCGAGACGAACCCGGCCGGGCCGCCCCGCGGGGTCACGTCCGCACGCCCCTCGGCGTCCGCAGTGCCGATGAACACAAGCGAGGAACAGCCGATCAGCGCCCGGGTTTCCTCCGTCAGGCGGTCGGTCTCCTTGCGGAGCGCATGCGGCTTCGGCTGCGGGTAGAGCTCGCGCAGCTGGTCCGGGCTGGTGAGGGCGTCCGCCCGCAGGGCTTCGAAGAGCGCGCCAGCGGCTCCGATGTCGATCATCATACGGATGACCCTAAGAGATGACCGGGGCAATGCGCGGGTCAGCGGGTGATCTCGCCCGCATTGAAGCCGGGCTGGGGCGTGATCTCCCCGTGGCTCACCGATGTGTGACGGCCGCCGGTGAGCGGCCGTCAGAAGAACAAGGTGTGCGGGGTGCTGCTCCGACCGGCGTATCACTGTTCCTAGCTCGATGGTCTGAGATGCCTCGCGGACGCGTGGCCCCAAGGACGCACATGCTCCCCCTCTGATGGCTGATGTGGTCGCGTGGAGGTGAGTGAGAGCCTCCGGGGTGTCGCAACAGTCGGAGAAACCGGGAGCCGGCCTCATGACCATCAGCGCGCCACCGCCCACCCCTGCACGCCCCGCAACCACCGCACCCGTCCCTCCATGGGCCCGGCATGCGGCAGGCGCGGTCCTGTGGACCTCCATGCCGTCGGCGTTGTGGCGGTTCGCTG
Source organism: Streptomyces sp. 63XJN7_1_ISO-PGPR-S23-121 (assembly GCF_056173025.1). Classification (NCBI taxonomy): domain Bacteria; kingdom Bacillati; phylum Actinomycetota; class Actinomycetes; order Kitasatosporales; family Streptomycetaceae; genus Streptomyces; species Streptomyces sp. 63XJN7_1_ISO-PGPR-S23-121. The sequence goes on from NZ_CM149653.1 coordinate 3,995,487, forward strand.
TGGTGACCGGTGTTCCGCTCGGGCTCGCCCAGTCCGAGTACGAGGCGATGCAGATTCCCGGTTGGGGATATCTCGTTGTGCCGTTGCTGTCCGTGCTGCAGGAGGCCCTGGCCTTCCTGACGTTGGGACTGGTGCGGCCGTGGGGCGAGGTCTGGCCGCGGTGGGTCCCGCTCCTACGCGGGCGCCGCATCCCAGTGCTCGCCGCAGCCGTGCCCGCGACGCTGGGCGCACTCGCCTGCACGGTCTACGGCGTGCTCTTCGTGTGGACGACGCTGCACTCCGACATGGCGATCACGCAGTGGGGGAAGTGGATGATGACAGCCTGCTATGTGCCGATGGTGGCGTGGGGACCACTGTTGGCTGTCGTTACCACGCACTACTACCGCCGACGCACTCGCCCGTGACTCGCCGCCGGGACCGAGAAGGCGTCGACACTCGGCCGCGTTCCCGGCGAGCGCGTGGCCGCGGGCCTGGTAGAGACCGGACAGCGTGGCCATCCAGCGCCCGCCGGTGTCCGCCGCGCCGGCGCCCGCCCCGTAGGAGAGCATCGCACCGGCAACGCGACTTCCGGTTCGCGCTCCATCCAGATGTTGCCGGTGGGGTCTCGGTCGTTGCGTTGTCGGACCATCCGATTGGTTTCCGCTGCGCTCTCCGAGATGCACGACGAATGGATCGCCTTACCTCGGCACTCCCCCCCCGAGTCGATATGGGCGATATCTACCATAGGCTCTGTTTTAGTTCCTTCGCGCCACCCAACGCACCGAAATACAGCGCCAGTTGATGCCCAACACCATGACGAGGGATACTGCCTGGCGGATGCGTGCTCCCGACCGAGTGGCACTCGCTTCAATACCCTCCCGTGCGGGTCATCACAGGTCATCTATCCAGAGACTACTGGGCAGTTGACCTCAGGGTTTCGTGGTAGCGTCCTCGCTCGGAGGGACAGTGCAACCTGAAAGGGAAATCGTGAACACGGAGAAGATCGCCGCTCGCCGCCTCTCGCTGGAAGAGGTGACGAAGCTCGGCGTGAAGGACAGAGTCTTCGTATCCGCCGACACGGCAGAACTCAAACTTCCCGACTGCTATGTCCCTGCTTTTCTGACCAAGTCCGGTGAGGAATTCGAGGGCGGCTCGATCACGGCGAGAACCGTATTCGAGGAAGAGGTCTCCTGCCTTCCCGACGACGAGAATGAAGCCGGAATATATCTCGCCGACGAGAACGGCTCGGCGACCATCGAGGTCCTCCAGTCCGCCGGTGTCGTGCTGGACCTGACACTCTTCGTCCCTGGTGGGGACAAGGGGGCCCTCACGGCCCTTTACGCTGCGGCCCGGCAGGCGTTCGGTGCCGACATCGTGCAGATCTGGCGCCAGGGCCTCAAGGAGGTTCCCGACGTGAAGGTCGACATCTTCGAGGAGCAGATTCCCCGGGGGCGCAAGGCGAGCGACAGCCCCAAGCGTGACCGTCGCGCGATCGACACCTACCCCACCCGTGCGGACTTCATCGAGTTCTCCCCCGGGTGGAAGCCGGTCGTTGAGATTCACAGGCCGATTGTTGACGACACCCCGACCATCTGAGGCCGCGTTACCTGCCGTCTCGGCCTGAGAGAACACCGCTCCGGACCCGGTCGACCCCTGAGCGGCCCAGTGAGCCGTCGGAAAACAACTTGGGTGTCGTAAACGCTCGGTTCGGCTCACCGAACACGCTGACGGAAACCGTGTCGCTGGCACGCCCGAACCTGAAGCCGACCTGGCAGGTAGAGGTCAATTTCAGGCGTGTGCAGATGACTTCGAGCCGCGCTCGCTCTCCAGCAGGACCTTGAGGGGTGCTGCGTAGCGGGTACCATCGCGTCGGCCGGGACGGCCTCGTCTGTCCTGCCGAGATCAGCCTCGGTCAAGGTGATGTCGGCAGCCGCCAGACCCTCCTCGATGCGGTGAGGTCGGCGGGCGCCCAGGACGTCTGCACGTGGTCGCAGCCGGTCGATCAGGGTGAGGTTCGTGGCGAGGTTGTCGGGGTGGAAGCGGGGCAGCCAGTGGGTGCGTGGGCCACCTCCGGCCGGCTGCCGGCAGGAACCGGTGAGCAGACCGTGTGCGAGGACCCCGTAAGCGCTGACGCCGATCCCAAGCTCGCGGCAGGTGTCCAGGATGCCGTTGGTCTCGGGGCCACGGCTGAAGAAGGAGTACTCGATCTGTACGTCACAGATGGGGTGCACGGCGTGGCGGCGGAGACCTCACCTGGACAGCTCCTGCTCGACCCAGATCGTCTTGCCCGTCTGCCCGTACCTGCTTCCCCACCGGCGGCTTAGCTGAGCCACCAGAAACAGACCTCGGCCCCCTTCGTCGCTGGTGCGGGCTCGGCGCATGCGGGGCTGGGTGTTGCCGGGGTCGGTGACCTCGCAGAAGAGAGCCTCGTCGCGGATCATGCGCAGCCCCACAGGGCCGCCCGCGTACCGCACGGCGTTGGTGACGAGTTCGCTGACGATCAGCTCGGTCACGAAGGCATTGCCCTCAAGTCCCCATTCGGCGAGCTGGCCCGTCGCCGCGTCTCTCGCCGAGGCGACCGCCCGGGGGTCGGCCGAGAACTCCCAGTCGGCGACGGAGCCCGCCTCCAGTGCGGAGACGCGCGCGACCAGGACGGCGGCGTCGTCGCGTAGGGGACGTGCCCCGGAACCGGCCATGAGCGCCTGGGCAATTGCGGTGAGCTCACCACCGGAGGACTGGAGCCGCGCCAGCCTGTCCGCCAGTTCACGGGTGGAACCGTCGATGTCGATGCCGTAATACTGAAGGAGGCCATCGGTGTAGAGGGCGAGGTAACTGTCCGGTGGGACGTCGACGGTCGTCGCCTCGAACGGCAGGCCGCCGACTCCGAGGGGCGGCCCCGGCCGCATGGTCACCGGAGCGACTCTGCCGTCCGGTAGGGCCAGCAGCGGCGGCGGATGTCCCGCCGTTGCCATCGTGCAGCGTCCGGCCACCGGGTCGTGCACGGCGACCAGACAGGTCGCGCTGACTACGTCCCCCTGTGCGGCATCCGCCTCACCAGCCAGCCGGCACACCAGGTCATCCAGATGGGTGAGCAGCTCGTCGGGCGTCAGTTCCAGATCCGCCAGTGTCTGCACGGCAGTGCGCAGTCGCCCCATGGTGGCAATGGCGTGCAGACCGTGGCCGGTCACGTCTCCGACGACGAGCGCGGTCCGCAGTGAGGGGAGTTCGATCGCGTCGAACCAATCCCCACCGATTTCGGCGCCGCCCGACGCGGGCCGGTAGGCACCCGTGGTCTCCATGACGCGAGTGGAGGTGCACGCCTGCGGCAGCAGGCGCCTCTGCAGGGCCACGGCAGCGCGGTGCTCTCGCGTGTACCTGCGGGCGTTGTCCACGCCGAGGGCCGAATGAGCCGCGATCTCGGAGAGCAGGGCCGCGTCCTCCTCCTCGAAAGGGTCGGGGCGGTCGGTGCGCCAGGCAGCGACCAGTCCAAGCACCAAGCCACGCGCGAAGAGGGGGGCGGCGATCATGGAGTGTCCGACTTCGGGCGCCGCAAGGCGCAGGTGGTCCGGGTCCGCCAAGCCCCGCCGCAGAGTCTCCCGGTCGATCACGATCGCGCGGCCTTCCTGCAGCTCACGGACCATGGGGACGTTGGGGAAAGGCGGGACGGTCGCGCCGGGCCTAAGCAGTCCCGGCGGCCATCGACCATTCGCCGAGCGGACCGCAGCCCTGCGCAGGTGGAGATCGCCTCCGCCGAAGGTCTTGGGCGGTTCGTCTCCCGTGAGAACGGCATCCCCCAGATCCACCCACGCGACGTCGGCGAAGTCCGGAACCAGCGTGTCGACGATCTCTTCGGCCGTCCTGCTGATGTCGAGCGTGCCCCCGATGTCCGCTGACGCGTGATGCCTCAACTCACGCCGTCGCTCAGCCTGCCAGTGCTCGGTGGCATCGGTGAACAGGACCGCGACGCCCGTGGGCCGGCCGCAGGCGTCCTCAGTCCGTACCGCGGACACGGACAGGGACCACTCCACGTACGGTGGCAGCGCGGACCTGACCCGCTGCTCGTGTGCGGCGAGCGGAACCCCTGTCTGTAGTACGCCCCGCAGCTCCGCTTCTACGCCGACGGCGTCGGCCGGGTGCATCGCGTCGGAGAGCCGGCTGCCCACAGGAAGCGGCGGTCCGGCGAGCGGGCTACGCGCCAGGTTGCTTTGTACGACGGCGAGATCCGTGTCCCTGAGGACGAAGCCGATGCGACTCTGTTCGAGCAGCGCACGCGACAGGGCCGCGTCCCACTCGGACCCGGAGGCCTGGTCGGCGGCGACGGCCGGAACGAGCGACAGTACGGGATTCCGCAGTCCGTCGACGCGGTAGCACACGGGGATGATCTTCCCTGGGCCGGACCGCAGCGTGGTCGTTCCGCTGTCCGGCAGCCGCCCGGTGAGAGCAACGTCGGGGTCGGCCAGCAGCCGGAGGACGGAACGATGCAGGACCTCCGCGGCCGGCCGCTGCACGAGGTCTTCTGCGGCGCGTGACCAGCCGACCACGACACCGCGGCGGTCGATCAGTGCGGCCGCCACCTGGCTCGGCGGAGCACCCTCGGCCGCGTCGTCCATGTTCATGCCGTCGTCACCGCCTCCCGATGGGCCGGTGAGTCCATCATGTCGCGACGCCGGGAGCCTCGCCTTTCCGGCGGAGACGGCACGGCGTACATCCATCTGCTCGGTCGGATCAAGAACCACACGCTGTCCGTGCTGCCCACGAGCGACCAGCCCTTGCACGAGTACATCGCGCACCGGCACGTACTGCATCGCGACCTGGTCGATGCCCTGGACTCGCGTCACCGCGACGAGGCGCTGCGGCTGATCCACAAGCACGACACCAGTCTCCAGCAGCCCGTTCCCCCCGGTTGTTGATGATCAATGCCGTTGCTTTTGGGGTGTGCGTGGTGTTGAGCCATGCGTGTTGGTGTCGCGTCTGGAGCGGTTGGGGTTGGGCATCCTGACTCGGTCGTGTCCTGCTGAGCTGGTGGACCGGGTCGTTGCCGAGGCCGGGTGCGCGGAGAAACGCCGGCGTGTGCTGTCGGCCCGGTTCACGGTGTACTTCGTGCTGGCACTGTGCCTGTTTCCGCAGGCCGACTACCTGGAGGTCTTGCGGTTGGTGAAGGCCGGCGAGCCGACGCTTCGGCCGTGGGCCGGGGTGAACAAGTCATCTCTGACACGGGCGAGGCAGCGGCTGGGCTGGCCGGTGATGCGAGAGCTGTTCCGGGCCGTGGCCCGGCCGCTGGGCCGGAGCACGGAACTCTTCCACGGGCTGCGGGTCCTGGCCCTGGACGGGATGCTGCTGGCCGTCCCCGACTCGGCCCACAACCGGGAAACCTTCGGCAAGTCCGGCTCGCAACGCAATCCGATGGGCTATCCGCAGGCCCGGGTGGTCGCGGTGACGGAGTGCTCGTCGCACGCGGTACTGGACGCGGTGATCGGCGGCTGGAAAGACTCCGAGCGGATCGTGTCCGACGAACTGGAAGCCCATATCGGGGCCGGGACGCTGGTCTTGGCCGACCGCGGACTATGGGGCCTGGCCCGCTGGCACCGCTTTCGCGACCGGGGCGCCCACCTGCTGTGGAGGATCGAGCGCCGGGCAGCCCGCAGGGTCCAGGACGTCCTGCCGGACGGGAGTTACCTGGCCCTGATCCAGGCGAACAAGCACGCCAAGGCCGCCGGAACCGTCAAAGCTCCACCAGTCCTGGTGAGGGTGATTGAGTACCGCGTGGACGGTCAGGCGGACGTAATCCGGCTTGTCACCAGCCTGACGGACCATGAGGAGTATCCGGCCGCCGAACTCGCCGCCCTGTATGCCCGGCGCTGGGAGATCGAGATCATCTTCGATGAGATCAAGACTCATCAGCGGGGCAGACCGGTCCTGCGCTCGCAGACTCCGGACGGGGTCAGGCAGGAGATCTATGCTCACCTGATCGTCCACCACGCGACCCGCGACCTGCTCAACGAGGTGGCCCGGATCGCGCAGACTTCCGCCGAGCGGACATCGTTTACCCGGGCTCAGCATGTTGTCCGCCGTTCGGTGATCGCGCCGTGCGGCTTTTCCCCCCTCAGCCCGAAATCATGACCGCCTTCTCGGCCTCGCCGAGATCCGCTGGTCTCTCCTGCCACGACGACGCTCACGCGACTGCCCCCGCAAACTGAAGTCGTCGATCACCCCGTTCAGCAGCAAGGCCCCCGACGAACCTGCCAGCCACCGCCGCCCACCAGCCGTCATCACCGTGAACCAAAGATGGCAGTAACCACCAAAAGCAACGGCATTGTGTTGATGATCCGGGGGGGTGTCACCAGGTCCGGAGGCATCACGGACCCGGTGATGAGGGGCTTGAGCACCGGCTTCACCCGAGCTGGGAGAGCTCTCCGTGACGTGGATGTGGCAGCTCGGTGCCCAGGCAGGCCAGACGAGAACGTGACCGGGGCCTGCGTGTGATCGACATCGACGACATCGACGTCTTCCTCACCGGAACCCGGATCCTGATCGAGGTCGGTGACGGCAGCGCCTTCCCGACCGCCGGTCACCTCGCCGCTTACGCAGGACTCGCCCCGGCGACCCGGAGCTCGGGCTCCTCGATCCGCGGCGAACAACTCTCCAGACGGGAAACAATCAGCTCAAACGGGCCTTCCTCTCCGCCTTCGCTGCCTTGAGCGATCCGGCATCTCGGGCCTTCTGCGACAAGAAAATTGCGCAAGGAAAGCACCACACCCAGGCCTTCGCCCGACTCCATCCCGACGACCTTGGCGCTTCCGGCCGAGTGATGTTTGTCCCCGCCGACACACCTCTCGATGAACGCCCTGGGGACGACGGCTATGACCGCGCAGAGCTACGGCTGAAGCACGACCTCTCCCTGCCAGACAACGAGGTGCTTATCTACCCCGTCGAGCACCCGCACGCCAAAGAACTCGAGACTCACCTGCAGATCGACGGGTACTCCAGGGACTCCTACGGCGAGGACGACCCCATCACCGCGTCCGCCGCCATGGCGGCACAAAGGGCAGGGAAGCCGGAGGGCAGGCGGGCCAGCCCATGGGCACGGCCTCGTCCCGACGACTGGGCGCTCCTCGCTCAATGGTATGGCGGCGTCTTGGACTTCGGTAACTACTACATAGGCGGTGACGTCTTCTGGACGATCGCGAGGAAGGACGTGCGGGCGCGGTGCTTCGACCAGGTGACCGTCCTGGGGTGCTTCGAAGGCCCGTGAACTGCTGTCCGATTCTGGCTGACGCTTGTGGCAGGGATCCAGGTCGCGGCTTCGGCCGCTGTTCTCTGAAGATGTTGCCGGTGTCGGCCGCGCGCTCAGTTCGGTCGCTCGTATTCGTCAATCGTCCCGTCTCCGTTGTCGTCGTGCATGTAGTCGTATGCATCGCCGTAGTTGTGCCGGTAGCGCATACACGTGCCCTCGGCGCGCAGTTCGGGCTCGCCGTCGTAGTAGTCGAAGTGAAGGGTGACCCGGATGCCGTCGTCGAGGGTGGCGGTGATGCCGTTGTCGACGTTCTCGACGGTGCGGCCGTCCTCGCGCCAGGTGGCCCGGAGGGATGCCAGCGCCGCGCGGTAGTCGTCGTCGCTGGCGAAATCCAGGTCCCAGGTGAAGATGGGCTCATCCCGGCTGACGCCGGTGTCGTCGAAGCCGAAGTCATCCACGCACGAGGAGCTGCCCTGCCGAGAGGCGTATGGTTCCTTGGCCGGTGCCGGGGACAGCGCGCGGTAGGCATCCTCGCCAGCCCGGGTGGTGGCCCGGACATGGTCACGGAACTCCTCGGTGCTGTGAACGGGCCCGCCTTGTAACGTCTCGCACGCCTTGGCCGTCAGCCCGAGGAGAGCCACTAGGGCGACCCCGAGCACGGGGGCCACGATCTTCGACTTCATGCTGTCGATCAAAGCCGCCCGGGCGGGATGCGGGGCAGCGCTCTGCTACTCAGCCGGTCTGAGCAGTAGCACCCAGATCGGGTTGACCGAAGTGGTCAAACAGGGCGTAGGCCTCCGCCTGAACAGGCGGGGGCCTACGAAGATCCGTGGATCACCCGGCCGTGCTGTTCCCGCTCGAACGCCCCGGATCTCCAGCACAGTTACGGAAAGCCGGCAGACGACGGCTGATATCCATGCTGCGGCCCAAGGCACCGCGCATGGCAGAACGGCTCGTCGCAGACATCTTCTTGGCGCTCGATGAGAAAACACCACGTCGCCGCGATCGTCTGCCTGGCCCGACGCCGCATCGACGTCCTCTTCGCCATGCCCCGGTTCATCATCGACGACCTCGAGAATGTTCTGGTAGCTCCACGGCAGCACACTCGTGGCCATGCCCGGCTGCCACTTCAGCACCGACAGCGTCCCCACACCCCGACGCTCGGCCCCCTCGAACGGCGAACCCTTCCCCCGCCACCGTCGGCGGCGTCTCGCCCGCCGGCTCGTCCGCGCCGCTGCCGCCGGTCCTCCCGGCCCGGAGCGAACCAGCCGTCTCCCGGGTGATCTCCAGCCTTGTGAGTTTCTCCCGCTCGGACTCCAGCAGTTCGGTCACCTCGGCCAGCCGGGCCTCGAGTTACTCCACCCGGCCCCGGACCTCGGCCTCGATCGCCTCGAACAACGAGCCCTTCAACACCGCCTCCTCCCCTCAGGGAGAGGACCTTCCCAGCGAGACACCAATCAACGTCTCCCCAGGTCAGCCCATCCGTCGAAGACGTACCCACGGCCGTTGTCAGCGTCGGCGCCTAAGGTTCAAGCGCGCGGTCGGCTTTCGGGGGTTCCAGCTCTGCAAGGAATGGTTGCATCCCCGGCCTGTCAGGGGGTGGCCCGGAAAATCATTCGGGACCTAACCGACGGTCGGGCTTCGTCGATGGCCAGCGGATGACCTGCCAGAGCCGACCGCGCACCATCCGCTCAAGGAAGACGGCCTGCCCCCGGACACCAATCAACTTTTCAGGTCAGCCCATCCCTCAAGACGAGCCGCACCCATCCGAGAAACAGCGCCTACCGCGGTCGCCACGGCCATCGGCTGTGGCGCGGCCGTTGCGCTGGGGTGACATTCCGCAGTCCGGCGAGCAGTCGCCGCGAATCCTCCAGCGCGGCCCCGTGCGCCCCGGGGACGTCCTCGGCGAGCTGTTCGCGCAGGGAGAGCGCCTCTTCAGCCGTGGCGACGGCCTCGTCCATACGGCCGAGAGCGAGGTACACGCGAGCGAGCGCGTCGAGGCTGCGGGCCAGGTGGGGCGCCTGTGCTCCGACGTCTGTGCCGGTGGGCGGGCGCAGGGCGGCGACGGAGCGTTCCAGCGGGTCCAGCGCGTCGGCCGGACGGTCGGTCAGCGCCCGGCAGAGACCGAGGGTGTACAGAGCTCTGGCTGCCGCGGCCGCGTGGGGCGCCGGATCGTCGGCGACCAGGCGCTGCCAGAGTGCGGCCGTCTCCTCGGCGGCGACCAACGCCTCCGGCCATCGGCGCAGCACCGTCAGGACAATGCAGAGGTTGTTGAGGCAGCGGGCGAGTTCCGCGTCGTGCGCCTCGGGGTTGGCCTGTGCCAGCCGTCGGAGCATCGCCACCGCTCGCGTAGCGGGATCCAGTCCTTCGGCCGGATCTCCCGCCCGTGCCCGATTGATGCCCAGGTTCCCGAGCGCGGTGGCGAGCGGCCGCTCGTGGACCGCAGGGCATTCCTGCCGGAGTCGGCTCCGGATGGCCACGGCCGCCTCGGTCTGCGCCAGCGCTTCTGCCGGGTGGCCGACCTCCGCCAACCATTGGCCCCGGTTGTCCAGGGCCTGCGCCAGCATCGGCTCGAACCCGTTCGGGTTGGTTTCGGCCAGCCGCCGAAGCACGGCGATCTCCTGTTCGTTCGTGGCCAGGGCCTCATTCCACCGGCCGGCTTCCGCCAGGTCGACGCTGAGGCCGGACAGTGCGCTTGCGAGCCCGCGTTCGTGCGCCGCAGGGTTGCCGCGGGCCAGGCGCGATTGGATGTCGACCGCTTCACCCGAGGCAGCCAGAGCCTCCGCCCGGTGACCGAGCGCGGCAAGGTCGCGGGCGTGGTTGACGAGGATGTCGGCGAGATCGGGTTCGTGGGTTTCAGGGTGGACGGCGGCGAGTCGGCGCCGGATGGCCAGGGACTCCCCTGTCGCCTCCAGGGCCTCTGCGCGGCGGCCCTCGTCAGCCAGCCACGTGCCGAGGTTGTGCAGAGCAGTGGCGAGGCGGTGGTCGTGCTGCTCCGGATCCGTCTTGGCCACCGGACGCAGCAGTTCCACGGCCTCGACCAGAGCTTGTCCGGCCTCGGCACGACGGCCGGTTTCGGCCAGCCAGAGGCCGAGATTGCCGAGTGCCGCCGGCAGGCCGGTCTGGTCGGGAGTGAGATCGGCCCACCTCCGCCAGAGGGACACAGCACGTTCGCTCGCCGCGAGGGCCTCCGTGGTCCGTCCCGTGCGCCAGAGGTAGTTGCTGAGGCCGTTCAAGGCACCTGCCAGGCTGATCTCGAAGCCGGTACGCACCGTGGCCGCGGCCGCCTCCCAGTCCTCCACCGCCCGTTCCATCGCCGAGACGGCCAGGTCGTACTGTCCGGCGTACGAGTGAAGGACGGCGGTGTCGGAGCGTAGCAGCGCCCGCAGCACCGGGCGCTGCGACTCGTCTTCCAGCCGCGTTTCGACTATGAGCCGCTCGGCGAGGCGTGCCGTCAGCGCGGCTATCCCCACGTCCAGGTCGACGTGGCGGCGTTTAGGGAAGTGCCCGGCGATGGCTTGGCCCAGCGGGGTGTCCAGCCGGTCGATGCGGGCAATGCCGGCCAGTGCGGCGCTTCCGCCATCGACCGCGAGACGGGGATCCTTGTGCAGCAGCGGCTGCAGGTGTCCGGACAAAATGTGCGGCCAGCGCTCGGCAGCGGCGGCCAGGAAGGTGACCGCCCGTGGTGTCCAGGCCGGGGCGGCGCCGTGGCCATCACGGCCGAGGAGGGTTCGTACGGCATCGGCCGCCCAGAGCGAGGGCGGATAGTCGGCGCGATGGCCTGGGAGCGTGAGAGCGATGAAATCCTCGGCGAGGAGGTCGGGGTACAACGGCTCCAGAACCGGCACGTCGACCGCAGGACCTGCGCCCTTCTGGGTGTTCGCGCCCGGTACGCCATCCGGCGGGTAGCAGATGGCGTGGTCGCCGCAGACCTGTTCGGCCGGGCCGATGCCAAGTGATGAAAGTACGCCGGTACCGGCGGAGCGGGTGAGCGGGCCGGTGAGCGCTGCCACGAAGACGGCTTGGCGCATCACCTCGGGCGCGGTCCGGAACGTGCGCTTGGCCAGGTCCAGCTCATGGGTGCCGTCGCCGAACAGCCGGGCCCAGTGGGCGTGCTCGCGGTCCAGCAGGTACGCCGTCAGGCCCGCCGCGGCCCCCTCGGGCGGTGGACGGCCCTCAGTGTGGGCGTCGACGGCGACCAGTGCGGCCATGTGCACGGTCAGCGTGAGGCCGAAGTCAGGGTTGTCCAGACCGCTCGGGACCGGGACGGCCGCAGGGTTGCCGAGCCCGTAGCGGGCTGCGAAGGCGCGGCGCGCCGCGTCGAACATCAGTCGGCGACCTCCGCCCCCCTCATCCTGCTCCAACGGCTGCAAATACCGGGTGGAGGTGGCCGCCTGTTGGTTGGTGAGGGAGGCCCGCAGAGCCGGCCATGCGTCCGCGGTACGGGCGAGCAGCAGCACCCTGGCCCGTACCCCGGTCTGGTGCAGGAGCGCGTTGCTGAGCAGCCATGCCAGGTGGGTCTGGGGCCAGCGGTCGGCGTAGTCGACGATCAGTAGTATCCCGGCTGCCCCGTCCGCGCGGAGATCTTGGCTGCCGGGCGGCGGCAGCACACTGCCAGGGCCGTGGGTGGCCGTGATCACCTTCCAGCCTGCATCGACGGCCTCGGCGGCGAAGCGGGCTGCGAGCCGGGACTTGCCCTGCCCGCCCGGGCCGTACAGCCAGCGGGCTGAGAGCCGGGGCCCGTCACGGCACCAGCGGTGCAGATCGGCGAGCTCGTTCTGCCGGCCGGTGAACTCAACAACGGCGAAGCGGGCGTTGAGCATCCTGCTCGGCAGCTCACGGAGAAACTCCGGATCAGTGTCCGGAGCCGGACACCACTCCTCCAGTACATAGAGCGGCAGGCCGTCGCCGAAAACGTGGACGGAGGCACCCACCACACCGTATGCGAAACCGCCGACAGCGGTGACGTTCTGCTGAAGGGACGGTGGCACCGCGGGCCGCTCGGGCCCGGCCCCGCCCTCCTCACCCACGGTCTGCCTGCGTGGCGTCGCCGGCCGTCGGCGTGGCGGGCCCCGCGTGATAGTGGATGTCACCGCCCTGGACGCCGAATGCGGTGCCCTGACCGTGGGCGGTGACCTGCTGCACCCACCGGTGCTCGCCCTGCGGCAGAGCCGGTTGTATCTCGTCCAGGAGAGTACGCAGTTCGTCTGCGGCGGCCGGGTTCTCGCGAAGGAAGGCGACCAGTCTGCGGTTCCAGACCGGCACGAGTTCCCGTCGCACGCCGGAACTGTCAGCCTCGCTCAGCACCAGCTCGGCGTCGGCGTCCAACTGGTGTTCGACGGTCGCCTGCCGGGGTGGCTCACCCCGTCCGAGGAGCCTGGCAGTGCCGGTCCGGGCCGCTTCCCAGGCATCGGTGGCCATGGCGGCTACCACGGTGGTAGCACCGGACAAGGCGAGGGCGGCAAGGGTCTGGTCCAGCACCGGATCTCCTCCACGTCGAAGGCACGGACGGCATCGGGCGGCCGGAGCGGGCAAGTCTGGTCCCGGCGGCAACTGCGGCCGGTCGCCACCGCCCCTCCCACTCCTGAGCCTCCATTAGGACAACGCTCGGGGGCACGGAAACGATCCCCTTGACCGGGCCCGCACGATTCCGCACAGCTTCGCCGTCTTGGGGGTTCACCGTAGTAGCCGAATCCGCCGCCCACCTCCCCGTCAGGCCGTCCACGAAAGCGGAGCCGTAGAGGCCAGGGGCAGCAGCCGGCCCGCCGCGTCGTAGCAGCCCAGCATCAGCGCCCACCCGTTACGCAGCAACGACCGCCGCAGTGATGCTCGAGCTTTTTGGCTGGTCGAGCCTCGTGATGCGAGTGGTGAGCATGACAGTCTGCGGAGTCGACCCCAGGGGCCCAAGCCCTCCTTCGCGCACGCGGGATACGTCCGTAGCAGGAGTTCGCCGACCGTCCAAGTACGGTTGTCGGGCCTCCTCGCCTCGTCCGCTGTCCGGTACAGGGGGAAGGGGCCGGAACGGCTGATTCGCCCTTACCGTGCGGACGCTGGCGGCAAGCGATGGTACCCCCAGGGCATCACCACGAGCTACGACGCCTATGGCGGCTCCGTGCCGGAGGGTGGGGGCAGGAAGGTCGCTCTCGTCTCCTGGTACGACAGGCAGACGGGCGGGAACCAGGGCGCCAGGGTGTCCGTCATCGACGTCACCTGCACCGGCTCGTCGAGCCGCCCGCGATACGACCACGTCCTCCTGGTCATGCCCACCAAGGAGTCGGGTGAGCCCTACGACTACAACGTCACCAACCTCCACGCGGGCGGTATCGCTCGGGTGGGCAAGTGGCTGTCCGTGGCGGACAGGATCCATGGCCTGTATGTCTTTGACACCACCAGGACGCTCAAGGTGTCGCGCGGGTCGAGGAGGTGACCCGGGAGCGTGCTCGGCACTGGTGCGGCTATCACGGTGGGGACAACAAGTACTACGCGCACGGCTACCGGTACGTCATGCCTCTTCATCATGTGTACCGGTCGGCCAACTGGTCGGCGAAGCTGGAATACTCCCAGGTGTCCGTGGACCGTACCGGGGGGGGCCACACAGTCGCTCGTCGTCAGTGAGTACTTCGAGAGGAGTCCCGGCGGCGTGGCCGTGCGGTGGGCCCTGAACAGAACCGGCTACATCGCCACTGAGCGGGCTGCCTCGGCCTGGCCTCTGTGCATCCCCAGGGTGCAGGGCGCGGTCTGTGTCGGTGACCAGACCTACTACTCGGCCAACGCCCCCGTGGAGGTCAATCCCGGCGATCCGAAGCAGGAAACCTATGGCCGCAGTGGCCCCGGGGCGAGAAGATGACCGCGCCTCGAGGCAAGCTCAGCTTGGGGCCGGAAGACCTCAGCTACCAGCCACGGGCCAGGGGAGGCTCCCTGTGGGGCCTCGCTGAACACCCCGGCACCCGGCGCGTCTACCGCATCCGCCTCTGACAGCCGTCCCCCAACGCCGCCGCACGGGATGAAGGGATCAGGCGGCACCGGGGCTACGGCCCCGGGAGCGTCGGGATGCCCCTCGGTTCCGGCTGTAGGAACGGCGCTGCTGGGCCGGGGGCTCGGGTTCCTGGGAAGACCGCTCCCCTGGTGGACTACGCCGACGGCCGCCCCCGCCCGGCTCGCACAGCTGGTCCGGGACCACTGGAAGATCGAGGCCCTGCACCACGTCCGCGACACCACCTCCCTCCCAACTGCGGGCAGGCGATGCACCCCGGACGATGGCGACCTGGCGCAATCTCGCCATCGGCGCCATGCGGCTCAGCCACTCGGTCGGGACTGATCGGCCTGGGTCAGTTCGAGCCGGCACTGACGGCGAACAGGTTGGTGGACGACCCTGGCCGTTGGAGTACGCCGAGAAGGGGCGAAGCGTCCGAGCACGTCCGCGCATGGACGCTTCGCCCCTTCGTGTGGTCTTGATGCCACACCGGCGAGAGCAGGGTTCAGAATGCCGCACGAAACGGTCGGCGTTCTGCCCGGTTCTTGCGGCACGACGCCGCGAGGTGCGGCTCAGGTCACAGCTGAAGCAGCGCGCGGTGGGCGATGCTGCTGTCTCTCAGCGGTTTCAGCGCGAGGCGCACCAGGGCCAGTGCGTTGTCGTCGCCAGCGATCCGGTTGGCGCTGAGCTCACCGCAGGACTTGCACTGGTGGATGATCATCCACTCACCGTCTGGCCGCACGGACATGCTCAGTGCGTCCATCCGTCCACGGCAGTGCGCTGCTCGGTCACCCGGGATCCGGCGGTCGACGTGCAGGCTGGCCAGGCAGTTCGGGCAGTGATTGCGGTGTGTGGTGCCGGGCGCGTCCAAGGACACGTCCAGTCGGCAGCCCACGCACCGGAAATCGTGTCGCCGGTGCCCTCCCTGACGGTGCAGGACGTCCTTGTGCCGCTGTGGCCGCCGTGTTCTCTGGGTGCTGGATTTGTTCGCTCGTCTCGGCATGGTTTCTTCTCCTTCCGGTTCACAGGTCGCCGAATGCTTCGAGCGGGAACGGTGGTTGCGCCAGCGGACGCACGGCCATGCGCATCAGGACGAGCTGGTTGTCGTCGGTGCAGATCGGGTTGGAGGTCAGCTCGTCGCAGCGCACGCAACGGTGGATGACCATCCAGTCGCCGGTACGCAGCACGGCGACGGATATCGGCGACATCCGGCCCTGGCATTCGCTGAGGCCACCATCGACATGGTCGAGGACGTGCTGGGAGTGCAGGCACGACGGGCAGTGGTTTCGCCGTGTGCCGTCGCCAGTGGCGGCGGACACCGTCAGGCCGCACCACGCACAGGTGAAAGTGCGGGTCAGAGCGGAGTTCGGGCCGCTGGAGAGACTCTTGTTGGTACTGGACACCCGGAGGGCTCCTTGCTGAGAAGTCGGTCATGACAGCAAGAGCAGGCCGAGCGGCCTCGCCGAAGACGCGCCCCCTGTATGCCGCAGCGCGCGAGGGCTACGGGGTGAGTGGGCAGGTCAGAGCACCGGAAAGCCGCGTCCGGTAGCCGTCCGAGTAGGACGGGAGGCAGGAGGACGTGACGGCTGGAGCCGTGCAGCGAGGCGCGCGCGGCAAAGGCCGGGGCACAAAACTCACTCCCTCCGGGGCGCAGCAGGCCCGACTAGTTCGACGGAACGCCCGAACAGTAGCCATGGACCATGAGCGGGCGCCAACGGATTATCGGACCCGCCACCGCCATGATCAGCGAAGACGACTGGCGGAACCCGAGCCGGCGACGCCTGCCCCCAGTCTCCTGCGCGAGATCGTCGCGGCCATCGGGGGGGAAGGCGCTCGTGCGCATGCGACCAATGCGGGTGATTCGGCCTTCGATGCTGCCTCCCACCGGCGCTGTGTCTGCGTTGAGCCGCGTGGTGCGCCGGTGTATCCGCAGAGGAGGCCCGCCCCGCGTCGCCCGGCCGGCGCAGACATGCCCAGAAGATGCTACGGTTCCAGCGACAGTGGCCCGTGCCACTCATGGAGATCGGAGGAGATGCGCGATGACGGTCGTGGTGACCACCGCTGTGTGCGGTGCCCGACTCGTTCGCATCTCTCGGGTCTCGGCCTGACCTTTCCTCTGCCGGTTCTCTCCTCCGCGGGGAGTGGTTCCGGCATGTCTGCCGTCCGGCGAGACCCCCTCTCAAGGGTCTTCACTTTGTTTCACCAACACGCTTCACATCCGTCTGCTCTCTCCCATCCTTCGCGCGTCCTGACTCCGGCCGACTACGGCTGGGACACGGTGCGTGAGCGATCCTTCGTTCCATCGAGGAGCGAGGGACTGGTCCCGGGCCGTGTCGTGCGGGCCGAGCGCGGTCTGTGCAACGTCGTCGCCGAGACCGGCCCCGTCCGCGCGATGGTCCTCCCCTCCTCGGGCACCGGTGATCGGCTGACGCCGTGCACCGGCGACTGGGTGGCCGTCCGTCCGGCCGGCCCGGTCACCTCCGCCACCGTGGTGGAGGTACTGGAACGCCGGACCGCCGTGGTCCGCTCCACCTCCTCGCGCACCTCCCAAGCCCAGGTACTGGCCGCGAACGTCGACACCGTGGCGGTGGCCGTCTCCCTGGCCGCCCCGCTCAAGCTCGGGCGGATCGAGCGAATGCTCGCCCTGGCCTGGGAGAGCGGCGCCACACCCGTGATCGTGCTCACCAAGGCCGACCGGTCAACCGACCCCACCTCGGCGGCGTCAGAGGTGGCCGAGGTGGCCCCGGGGGTGGAGGTGCTGGTCACCAGCGCCACCTCCGGCGAGGGCCTGGGCATCCTGACCGCCGTCCTGTCGGGCACGGTCGTCCTGCTCGGACCCTCGGGCGCGGGCAAGTCCACCCTCGGTAACCGCATGCTCGGCGAGGAGCTCCTGGCCACCGGCGCGGTACGCGGCAGTGACGGCAAGGGCCGGCACACCACCGCCTGGCGCGAACTGATGCCGCTGTCCCACGGCGGAGTCCTGCTGGACACCCCGGGCCTGCGCGGCATCGGCCTGCACGACGCCGACGACGGCCTGGAGCACACCTTCGCCGAGGTCAACGAACTGGCCCGCGACTGCCGCTTCGCGGACTGCGCACACGCCACCGAGCCGGGCTGCGCGGTGCTGGCCGCCGTCGAGGACGGCCGTCTCACCCGGCGGCGCCTCGACAATTACCACCGGCTGAGGCGCGAGAACAGCTACGCCGCCTCCCGCACCGACGCGCGGCTGCGCGTCGAACTGGAACGGCCGATGAAGCAGATCTCGCGCCAGGTGCGCGCCCTCAAGCAGTCCCCCCACTTCAAGGCGTGACGGAAAGGAATCTGGTCATGGACCTTCCCCGCATCTTCACCATCCGAGAGAGCGGCCACCGCATCCACAACCCGCTGACCGCGGACAAGTTGGCCACCCTGGGCGAATCCCTCCGCCTCCCCGCTGGGACCCGCGTGCTCGACCTGGCCAGCGGCTCGGGCGAAATGCTCTGCACCTGGGCCCGCGACCTGGGCTTCACGGGCACCGGCGTCGACATCAGCACACTCTTCACCGAGCAGGCCCAAGCCCGCGCCGCCGAACTCGGCGTCGCCGACCGGGTCGAGTTCATCCACGGTGACGCCGCCGGCCACGTCGCCGGCCAGCCGGTCGATCTGGCCGCCTGCGTGGGCGCCACCTGGATCGGCAACGGCGTCGCCGGAACGACCCAACTGCTCCAGCGCAGCCTCCGCCCGGGAGGAATGATGCTGATCGGCGAACCGTTCTGGCGGCATACCCCTCCGGACGAGGAGACCGCCAAGGCATGCCACGCCACCTCCGTCGCTGACTTCCTGCTCCTCCCCGCTCTGATCGAGCGGTTCCAGGAACTCGGTTACGACGTCGTGGAGATGATGCTGGCCGACCAGAACAGCTGGGACCGTTACGCCGCAGCCCAGTGGCTCAGCATGCGCCGCTGGCTCGATGAGAACCCGGACGACGAACTCGCCCCCGAAGTACGGGAAGAACTCACGACCGAGCCCGCGCACTACGCCCGTTACGGACGTGAGTACCTCGGCTGGGGCGTCTTCGCTCTCATGAAGCGCTGACACTCCCGCGCCCTGTGGGGCCCAGGCGTCAAACCGTCCGGGCCCCACTCGGGACACTTCATCAGCACGGCGATCAAGCCGACGGCAAGGGCGAGCCGACACCCTCCGCCTCCGTGCAGGCCCTGACCTTCGTCCGGACCGGGGAAGCTCGGGGTAAGGCCGTCAGAACGACTCGGCGCAGCGCAGCGAATCCTTCTGGCCGCGACCGCTCCCGGTGGCCGCTACATCGACGTCGCGCCTTCACCGGCGGCGCGAGAACGCTGACACTTCGACGCTCTCCGGCCATCACCCGGCCCCGCCCCTGCGGCGGCCGACCTGAGCAGCGCTCCCTCGGGCGCGGGTGACCCATCCCAGCTCATACGCGACCAGGGGAGTGTCAGTTCGTGCGTGCCTCGGACCGGCCGGGGGGCCAGGTCCTGGACACGCGCGGCCTCCTGGTGCCGCGCGAACACGGTGTCGACGTAGCGGTGGCCGGTGTCCGCGGCGACGAACAGCACCGTACGGCCGGGCTCCTCGCGCCACTCCCACCGGGCGGCGAGGTAGGCGGCGCCGGTGGACAGACCCGCGAACACGGCGTGCCGGCGCAGCAGGTCGACGCTCCCGGCGAGGGCGGCGTCGAAGGCGAGCCAGTGCAGGACGTCGTAGAGGTCGTGACGGACGTTACCGAAGGGGATGGAGCTGCCGATGCCGGCGATGATGATCTCCGGGTCGGCGACGTGTCCGCTGCCGAAGGTGACGCTCCCGTACGGCTGGACGCCCACGAGTCGTACGTCGACGGAGCGTTTGCCGAGGTAGTGGGTGAGGGCGCCGGTGGAGGCTCCGGAGCCCACTCCGCCGACGAGGGTGAGGGAGCCGCCGCCGGTCCGGGCGTGTATCCGTTCGGCGACGGCTTCGTAGCCGAGGTAGTGGACGTCGTCGTGGTACTGGCGCATCCAGTGGTAGTCCGGGTTCTCCCGCAGGATCTCGCGGACGCGCTCGACGCGGCGGTTCTGGTCGAGCTTGAGGCTGCTGCTGGGCGGCATCTGCTCCAGGTGGGCGCCGAGTATGTCGAGCTGGGTGCGCAGGGTGTGGTCGACGGTGGTGGAGCCGACGATGTGGCAGCGCATGCCGTAGCGGTGGCAGGCCAGGGCGAGCGCGTAGGCGTAGATGCCGCTGGAGCTGTCGACGAGGGTGTCGCCGCGTCGTACGGCCCCGGTGTCGAGCAGGTGGCTCACGGCGGCGAGAGCGGAGACGACCTTCATGGTTTCGAAGCGGAGGCAGAGGAGGCCGTCGTCGAGGCGTATCAGGTCCGGGCGGCCGATGGCTTCCGAGATGTGTTCGTCCACGGGAACTCCTCGCTGGTGTGGGACGCGAAGGTGGTGAAGGTGCGGGTCGGTGCGATGCCCTCGCGGTCCAGGGCACGGGTGCAGCGGCGCAGTCTGTGCCGCAGGCCGGGAGTGCGGGGGTCGAAGAGGATGCCGGCGACGTTGCCGCTGTGGGCGATCTGCACGCCGACGGCGCCCGTGCTGTCCGCTATGCCGGTGAGGGCGGGGAACTCCTGGTGGTGCAGGACGCGTTGACGCAGGCGGGCGCTGGCGGTGCTGACCCGGCCGAGCAGTGCCGAGTCGGCGGCGCTCACCGCACGGCGGAGCATACGGCGCAGGTGTTCGTAGGCGGCGAGGTCGCCGTCGTGGTGGAGGGCAGGCAGGGAGAGGGTGTCGACCGGTGCGCCTCCGGCGAGCGCGCACCCGACCACCACGGCGGGCGGCAGCGCCGAGCCCAGGACTTCCAGAACACGGCCCTCGCGCTGCGCGAAGAGCAGGGGGCGTGAAGCGTGCATCAGGGGGTCGCTGGCGCCTTCGGCGCGCACCGCGATCCGGGCGATCGTCTCCGACGGCAGCAG
The DNA here is from genome assembly GCF_056173025.1 of Streptomyces sp. 63XJN7_1_ISO-PGPR-S23-121. NCBI lineage: Bacteria > Bacillati > Actinomycetota > Actinomycetes > Kitasatosporales > Streptomycetaceae > Streptomyces > Streptomyces sp. 63XJN7_1_ISO-PGPR-S23-121. Next base: position 4,015,629 of record NZ_CM149653.1, read on the forward strand.
CACGCCCCAGGAGTCGGCGACCGCCCGCACCGTGGCGATGACGTCGCTGGTGGAGGAGCCCATCCCGAGGCCGACGGGGAGGTCCCCGGTGAGGGTCAGCTCCCCGCCGCAGGGCTCCGCGTCGTGGAGGGCGGCGCACACCCGTACCGCGAGGACGGCCGCCGCCCGTGCCTTGGTCCGGCCGGCGGGCGTCACCGTCACCTCCTCCGGCGGGCTGCCGGGCCGGTGCGCGAACCGGGCGTTGCTGCCCGGTCCGTACAGAGGCAGCGTGACCAGCGCGTGGACGGGGCGACGCCGCTCGTCGAGGAAGACACCCTGCAGGATCTCGCCGTGATGGCAGGCCGCGCTTCCGGTGCCCAGCGCGGGACGGGCGGCGGCCTCCGGCCGGCGGGTGGCGGCCGTCATGCGTCGGCCGCCACCCGGTAGCGGTACAGCGTGGTGGGTTCGGCGCTGAACTGGGAGAAGGGGAAGGGCTCCGCGGACAGGGCGGTCACACCCCGTCCGAGGAAGGCTCGCGCCACCGCGCTGCCGGTCTGGGCGTAGACCACCAGAGGCACGCCGCGTTCGCGGCAGCGTCCCAGGACGGTGTCGAAGCTTCCGTTGCTGAGGGTCATCCCGGTGGCCACGACCGCGTCGGCCGTGTCGAGCACCTCGTGCATGTCGTCGGTGACCGGGTCGCCCCACTGCGTGGTGCGCAGGTTGAAGTCGCAGAGCAGGGGATCACCTCCGCGCTCACGGATGGCCGCGACGAGCGGGTTGACCACCCCGATCAGGCCGACCCTGGCCCCGGCGTCGATGTCGAGGAGCCCGGCGATGGCCGCGTCCCTGGCCAGCGCCCGGGTCTCGGGTGTCCCGGCGGGCAGGATGACCGGTTCCGCCTCCGCCGCCTCCCGGTGCGGGTGGATGGCGCTGAGGTAGGCATCGAGCGCGGCGATACGCAGCGGCATCGGCGCCTCGCGCAGCAGCGTGCCGATGGGGGTACCGGAGGCGTCGCGGCATATGGACGCGTCGACCTCACCCGTCTCGAAGGCGCAGCCGCCGAAGGAATCGCCCAGGCGGACGAGGACGTACTGGTTGAGGTAAGTGGTGTTGTTCCCGCCGGCCAGCCGGGTGCCGTGGTGCACCCAGAACACGCTGGTGGCGACGAGGTCGGCGGGGCGTGGACCGTACTCGCCCGCCAGTACGGCGGCCAGGAGTTCCTCGGTGTGCTTCATCGCTCTCCTCCGGTGCGGGGCGTGTCGTGGGTGATGCGGAAGAGGAAGGTCAGCACGCCGTCCTGCCAGTCGTGGAGATGGTCGATCCGAGGGCTGAGCCCGTGGTCCAGGGCGTGCTGGACCAGGGCCCGCAGATCAGCGGTGTTGGAGGCGATGACGTAGATCTCGCCTCCGGGGGCCAGCAGGTCCTTCTCCGTGATCTGGGCGAAGAACTTCGCCAGCAGCGGCGCGCCCACGCAGACGTTGCGTACGACGTCGGGGTCGTCGCTGACGGTCTGGCTGACGGCGGGCGGGTTGAAGGTGACCACGTCCAGCCGGACATCCTCCGGGAGTGCGTCGAAGACGTCACTCACCGCGGGGAGGAACGCGGTGTCCGGCCGCGCGCCGACCAGGCGCCGGTAGTGACCGGTGGCGGCGGCCACGCTCTCCGGGTGGACGTCGAGGGCGTGGATCTCCCGCGCGCCCCGGACGCCCGCCGCGACGGCCTCGACTCCCAGGCCGACGCCCATGGCGGCGTACCGGCGGCCACGGGTCTCGATACGGCCGTCGAGCACCCGCTCGTGGATCAGGCGGCTGGTCCAGCCGGGTGTGAAGACGCCGGGCGGAACGTCGAACGTCCAGCCGTTCCACCCGTAGGAACGAGTGGTGTGCAGGTCGGCCCTGGGCTGGTTGAGGGCGATGATCCGGTCGGCGGGCAGCGGTGGGGGCAACTGCTCCAGGAGAGCCTGGCCGATCACGTGGCGGTCCATGGGTTCCTTTCCTTGACGTATGACGGGGCGGTGCGCGTTCACACCGAAGTCCGGTCTGCCGGGCAGTTGTTCACGCGTGTCGGGCAGACCGTGGCGCGTGGTGACTCAGCCCTCGAGTTCACGCAGGTAGGTGGCGAACTTCTCCAGGCCGTCGATGTTGCGGGGCCCGCTGATGCCCTCGTTGTAGTCGAGGACGAAGAAGTTGTTCTTCCGCACGGCCGGGAGTTCCCTGGTGTGAGGGGACTTCTTCAGGAAGTCGATCTTCTTTTCGGCGGGCAGGTCGCCGTAGTCGAGGATGACGACGACCTCGGGCTCGGCCTCGGCCACGGATTCCCAGTTGACCTGGGTCCAGCGCTCGTCGAGGCCGCCGAAGACGTTCCGGCCCCCTGCCGTCTTGATGATGTCGTTGGGGGGCACCTGATTGCCCGCGGTGAACGGCTGGTCCGTGCCGGAGTCGTAGAGGAAGACGGGCACCGGGTCGCCCGCCGGGGCTTGGGCCTTGACCTCCGCCACGCGCTTCTTCAACCCGCCGACGACTTCCGTGGCCTTCTCCTCGACCCGGAAGATCCTGCCCAGCCGTTCGAGGTCGGTGTAGAGCGCCTCGAAGGGGGTCATCCTCTCGGGGTGGCCGGGGTAGTTGAAGCAGCTCTCGGTGTGCATGAAGCTCTGGATGCCGAGCTTGTCCAGGATCTCGGGTGTGATGCCCCGCTCGTCCTTGAAGCCGGAGTTCCAGCCGGCCACGACGAAGTCCGACTTGGCCTTGACCACGACCTCCTTGTTCAGGAGGTCGTCGCTGAGCATCTTCACCTTCGCGTAGTCGGATGCCCACGGGGACTCGCTCACCGGCGGGTTCGCGGGAGGCATCACATAGCCGTACACGTGCTCGGTCAGACCGAGGGCGAACAGCTTGTCCGCACTGCCGCCTTCGTAGGCGACGGCGCGCTCGGGCACCGTGTACTCCACCGGTTCACCGCAGCGCTTGACGGTGACCTTGCCGGACTCCTTGGCCTTCGATTCGACCTCGGCACCACATCCGCCGAGCAGCAGGGCCGCCGCCAGGGCGGAGCCGAGAGCGGCAGGCCTGCGACCCGTGGCGGGGGTTCGGGATGTACGCATGTGTGGGCAGCCTTTCAGCGGGTGGAGTCGATCGAGTACAGGAGCTGGGGATCGCCCGTCAGCGGGTGGGAGACGATGCTGGTCCTGACGCCGAAGACGTCACCGACGAGCTCTGTCGTGAGCACTTCCACGGGCGTGCCGGAGGCGACCAGGCGGCCCCGGGAGAGCACGCCGATCCGGTCGCAGGCCGCCGCGGCGAGGTTCAGGTCGTGCAGGACGACCAGGACGGTGAGTCCCGACCCGCGCAGGAGCGAGAGCAGGTCGACCTGGTGACGGACGTCCAGGTGATTGGTCGGCTCGTCCAGGACGAGGATCTCCGGTTCCTGCACGAGCGCGCGGGCCAGCAGGACGCGCTGGCGCTCGCCGCCCGACAGCGTCAGAACGCCCCGGTGCGCGAGGTGTCCGATGTCGAGCTGGTCCATCGCCCGCTCGCACAGGCCGCGTTCCCGGTCACTGAGCGCCTGGTGGCCGCGGAGGTGGGGCGCCCGTCCGAGTGCGACGACCTCCTCGACCGTGAAATCGAAGTCGACGCCACCGTCCTGCGTCATCGCCGCGATGGTCCGCGCACTGTGGCGCACCGGCAACCGGGTCAGGTCCCGCTCGCCCACGCGAACGGTTCCCGAGCTGGGCCGCAGGGCCCGGTACACGCACCGCAGTGCGGTGGACTTGCCGCTTCCGTTGGGACCGACCAGGCCCACGACCTGACCGTCCGCCACCTCCAGGGACAGTTCGTGCACGAGGCTCTGGCCGTCGGTCACGACGGAGAGCGCGTCGAGTCTCAGGTCCATGTCAGCGCCCTCCGAACGTGTAGCCCCTGCGGCGCATCAGGGCAACGAAGACGGGCACCCCCACGAGCGCGGTGATGACCCCGAGCGGCAGCTCGCGCGGGGCGACCAGGGTCCGTGCCGCCAGATCCACCCACACCATGAAGATCGCTCCGACCAGTGGAGCCACGGCGAGCACGCGGGCGTGCGTGGCACCGACGACCATCCGCACCACGTGCGGCATGACGAGACCGACGAAGGCGATGGCGCCGCTGACGGCGACCATGACGCCCGTGACGAGCGAGACGAGCACCAGCAGCACCTTGCGGTACCGGTCGGGCTCGAAGCCGAGGCTCGCGGCGGTCTCGTCGCCCAGGGAGAGGACGTCCAGTGCCCGCCCGTAGCGGTGCAGGACCGCGAGTCCGACCAGCACCACGACGGAGACCACGGACAACGCACCCCAGGTCGCGGCACCGAAACTGCCCATGGTCCAGTACAGGACCATGCTCGTCGCCTCGCTGTCCGGCGCGAAGTAGATGGTCAGGCTCATGACAGCCTGGAAGCCCAGCGACATGGCCACGCCCGTCAGCACGAGGCGCAGCGGTGACAGCGCACCCCTGCTGGAGGAGGCCACGTACACCAGGAGCGAGGCGACAAGCGCGCCGATGAAGGCGCCGGCGGAGACGGCGTAGACGCCGAGTGCGGCGAGCCCTCCGGTGACGGTGACGCCGACGGCACCTACGGAGGCTCCCGAGGAGACGCCGAGGACGAAGGGGTCGGCCAGAGCGTTGCGCACCATGGCCTGGATCGCCACACCGACCGCGCTCAGCCCGGCCCCCACCAGCGCCGCCAGCAGCACTCGCGGCGTACGGATCTGCCAGATGATCTGGTACGTCGTCACCTCGTCCGCGGCGATGCGCCCTCCACTGAGAGCCGCCCACAGATGATGGGCGGTCTCCCCCGGGGTGACGACCGCGGGGCCGAGCCCGATGGCAACGACGACGGAAATGAGCAGGATTCCAGCCAACACCGCGCAGCTGAGGAGCAGGACTCGCCGGGACGCGAGTCGAGCTCGCGCAGCCTGCGCGGAACAGGGCGCCAACGCATCGGCCGGGACGACCGCGTCCGTGCCGGCCGAGGACACCGAGCCCGCGGGCGGAGGCCTGTGCGATAGCTTCACTTTCCCTCACTAATGAAAATCATGTTCATGTACAGGAACCTAACACGCCCCCTGCCCCTGCAGGCAATCCAGACCAGCGGGTGGCACGGAGTCGCGACATCCGTCACGAAGGGGCGCCAGGTAGGACTCTAATGGAAATGATTATCACTGCGATAGTGTGTTGCTCCCGCCGCGCCGCCCGCCGTGCGCCAGCTGCCCCCGTTGCTCAACTGCACTGGCAGAGCAGGGAAGTTGCAGCCGGTTCACGTGCAGTCCGTTGCCGCAAACAGGACAGGAGTACTCCCCCATGCCCACCCCATCCGCCCCCGCGACCGCCGCAGTGTCCCCTCCCACGAAGCAGCGCTCGATCCTGCTCGACCTCCCTTTCCTCCGCCTCTGGACAGGCGCCACCGCCTCGGGCCTGGCCACTTGGGCCCTGCCCTTCGTCCTCGGCCTCGCCGTCCACGACCGGACCCTGGCCGCCACCGACCTCGGCCTGCTGCTCGCCGCACGCACCGTCGGGTTCCTGGCAGCGGTGCCCGTGGCCGGAGTGCTCGCCGACCGGCACTCCCGCCGCGGCGTCGTACTGTGGGCGGGACTTACCGCCGGAGCCGCAGCCCCGGTGATCGCCGCCGGGCTGGAACGCTCAGTGCTGCTGATGGCAGCGGCCGCCGCGGCAGCGGGAGCCGGCCAGGGCGCCTGCCGACCCGCCTACCAGGCCCTCACCGCCGAGGTGGTCGACACCGGTCGCAGGCAGCAGGCCAACGCCGCCATGACCCTGGCGGTACGGGTCACCACACTCGTGGGCCCCTCCCTGGCCGCGCTCCTCGCCGCCTTCCTGGAAACCTGGGCCCTGCTGGTGGGCATCGGCCTGCTCTGGCTCGTCGCGGCCTGCGTTCCGGGACGGGGCGCACGGCCTGGGGCTGCGAAAGACGCGTCGGAGCCTTCGGCCGGGACGGGCCGGTCGTCCTTCCTCGCCGAGTTCACGGAGGGTGTCCGCGAGGCGCGCAGGCACCCCTGGTTCCTCGCCGGTCTGGGCGCGTTGACAGCCGTCATAGCCACCGGCTACTCCGCGACCGGCGTCGCCCTCCCCATGGTCAGCCGCGACGAGTACGGGACCGAGGTCGTCCTCGCGGGTGCGATGACCGCCTACACCGCCGGAGCGCTGGGCGGTGCACTGCTCATCGCCCGCTGGCGCCCACGCTCCCCCGGCTGGGCCGCCCTCGCCGGCCTGGCGTCCTACGGCTTCGCCCCGCTCAGCCTGGTGCTCCCCGTGCACCCGGTCCTCGTGATGGCCGCCTACGCCATGGCGGGCCTCGGCATCGAACTGTTCAACGTGCCGTGGTTCACCGCCGCCCAACGCGAGGTCGCCCCGGACAAACTGGCCCGTGTCTCCTCACTGGACTTCCTGCTCTCCTACGGCCTCGCCCCGGCCGGACTCGCCGTCATCGCCCCCGCGATCGACGCCTTCGGCGCCACAGCGGTCCTCACGGGCTGCGCGCTCATCTGCTTCGCGGCACCCGCCACCGCCGCCCTCGCCCCCAGCGCCCGTACCTTCTCGACCACACGACGGTCCAATGACGCCCACTGACAGCCACCAGGAAGGTGCCCCTGACGAGGGCAGCCTGGACGACCGCACACTCACCCGGGGGTCCTGCGCGGTCGTACGCGCCACCGGGACGGGATCGACCGATATCGCGGGCACTCGGCCTGGCTTCGACGCCGTGATCACGCCATGCTCGGTCAGTGTCCGGTAAGGCGGGCCGTCAGCCGGGACAGCAGGGAGACGGACTCGCTGAGCATCTGTTTCTCGTCGGGGTCGAAGGTCTCACGGATGGCGGCGCCGAGGGCGCCCGCGCGGAGTGCGCGTTCCCGTTGGAGGCGGGAGCGGCCGGCGTCGGTGAGGTGCAGCACGAACTTGCGGCCGTCGTCGCGGTGCGGCTCCGGCCGGACCAGGCCATCACCGGTGAGTGCTTTGACCGACTTGGCGGCCGACTGGTGGGTGACGCCGCGCAGTCGGGCCAGGTCGGCTGTGGTCAGGGGGCCGCGGCGGTCGAGGAACCCGAGGATGGCGGCCTCGCCGGTCGGCATGGTGTCTACGGTTCGTACCGCCCGTACCAGTTCTCCGAGTTCTCGCCGCAGATCCTCAGCCAGCGCGTCTTCGTCCATGCAGCCATCGTAGCCGGAGCTTCGCTACCTAGTTGTACAGTTGAGTTGTATATTTTGTTGGCGAAGACGGAAGGACATCGCGGTCATGGAGCTCACCAAGTTCGGTCATGCGTGTGTGCGGCTCGAGAAGGACGGGCGCCGCCTGGTCATCGACCCTGGCGGTCTGAGTGACCCGGCGGCGCTGGAAGGCGCGGAGGCCGTCCTCGTCACGCACGAGCACTTCGACCACTTCTCGGAGGAGGTGTTGCGTCGGGCGGCCGCGGCGCGACCGGGGCTGAGCATCTGGACCACCTCCTCCGTAGCGAAGCGACTGGACGGCCTCGGCACGCAGGTAGCCGCCGTCGGGGACGGAGACGCCTTCAGTGTTGCGGGCTTCGACATCCAGGTGCACGGCACCTGGCACGCGCCCATCCACCCGGATGTCCCGCGCATTCCCAACATCGGCTTCCTGGTGGAGGAGACCCTCTTCCACCCCGGCGACGCCCTGACCGTCCCCGGCACTCCCGTCAGCACGCTTCTGCTGCCCGTACACGCCCCCTGGTCCACTGTCGGCGATCTGATCGACTACGTGCGCGAGGTTGCCCCTCGTGAAGCCTTCGCCGTGCATGATGGCGCCCTCAACGACATCGGTACCACGATGGTCGAGGGCTTCCTCGGAGAGCGGGGCCCTGGAGTGCCGGCCCGCTACCGCCGGTTGGTCCCGGGCGCGAGCATCAGGATCGACTGAGGTCAGGGGGGCGGAGCCCGCGAACCCGCCGGGATGCCGGCCGGGCGGGCTCGTGGTGGAAGCGGCAGGCCGCCTACCGAGTCGGCCTCGTCCCGCAAGGCCCGCACCGTCCGACGGCGTTACCCGCCCCGCGTCCGTCCTTCTCCCGGCCGACGGACGACAGGTGATCCCGCAGGTATGTCGATGCCTCGGCGCGTTCGCCGGCCAGGAGGAGGTCGGCGATACGCACGTGCTCCGCGCAGCGCAGGACCGCGCGGTCGCGTTGGAGGGAGCGCCGGTACTCGATGAGCCGGCGCAGGTGGTCGTCGCGGCACAGGGAGTCGATGAACGGCACCACAGATGGGCGGGCTCAGCGGACGGCTGTCCACGCACGGCCGGCCCAGTCCGCGTACCGGGTCCAGTTGATCTCGGGGTGATCCCCGTGGAGCGCTGGGATATCGACGTGGTATCCCCCCTTGCCGAAGAAGGCCCACATGGCATGCATGTCAGGATCCTTCACCGCCGAGAGCGGAAAGCGCTCGTGCCGAACCTCCCGCCCCAAGGCGCCCTCTAGTGCTTCGGCCATCTGCACGGGAGTGGGCGCGTCACTGGCGAGTTCGATGCGCTGACCGGCGTACCTGACCGGATCGAGCAGTACTTTCGCGGCGAACGCCCCGAGATCTGCGCGGTCGAGCGGCTGCAACGGACGGTCCCCCGGCAGCGGTAGATCCAGGAGACCCTCGAGGATGCGCTCGGCTCCGCCAAGTGCGTTGTCGAAAAAGTACGTGGGTCCCAGCACCGTATGCGGGACGTCTCCCGAGGCCAACTCCGCTTCGATCAGTGCCTTGCTCTCGAAGTGCGGCACCCCGCTGTCCTGATTGGCTCCAGCCACCGAACTGAACACGAGGTGCGGGACGCACGCCCGCGTTGCGGCAGCGATGATCGACCGTCCCTGTGCGACTTCGGCTTCAAGGCCGGCCTCGAACGGAGTGGTGTAGGCGAAGACCGCCCTCACTCCGGCCATGGCCACAGTGAGAGAGTCGGCGTCGCTCAGCGACCCGGTGACGACCTCGACCCCGGCTGCGGCGAGCTTCCGTGCGGCTTGCCGGGCGGGGTCGCGTACCACCGCCCGGACGCGGGCTCCGCGGCCGGCCAACGCCTTCGTCACCGCACCACCCTGTCCACCGGTGGCCGCGAGCACCAGAATCGGTTCATCGGTCATGAGGGATCCTCGTTTCACTCGCTTCGACTTCCGCTCGCCCATCATCGGCCTGTGACCACTGTCTACCTGGACGGCGTGCCCGACGGCTGGCAACAGGGCACTCGGAGGCACAAGCTGTGCACGCTCGGGCACGGCAGGCAACCCGCCATCCCAGGGGCCGGGCTGTGGATACGTCCGGCCGAGGGTCGATGCCGACGCCAGGCATACATGCACCCTGCTTCTACGGAGGCGGACTACGGCCAGGGCCAACGGAGTCGTAGCGGCATGTGCTGGTGCCGCGTCAGGCAACGTCCGCCCCGTCCTGCCGGGTGGGGTGGCGGCCCCTCCGGCTCTGCCTCACGAGGCGGTGGTCGAGACGATGGAGCGGGCTCTGCGTGGGCGTCGGCCGAGTCCCTCACGCGGGGGCAGCTCCCGGTGGTCAGGTGGGGTGAGTAGGTGTCGCGGATGATCGTGATGCGCACGTCCGTCGGGGGAAAGGTGACGCCTTCCTCGCGGAGCAGTGTCAGGTGGCGTGGTCACAGCGCGATGCGGACGGTCTTGACCTGGGTGTAGGTGTCGAGTCCTTCCAGGCCGCCTTCGCGGCCCAGGCCGGACTGCTTGTAACCGCCGAAGGGCAGGTTGCCGGTGCTCATCTCGGCCCAGGTGTTGATCCAGACGGTGCCGGCCTCGATCGCTGCGGCCATGCGGTGTGCGGTGGTGAGGTTGGTGGTCCACACGGAGGCGGCCAGTCCGTAGTCGGTGTCGTTGGCCTGGGCGACGGCGTCGTCGATGTCGGTGAAGGTGGTGATCACGCCGACGGGGCCGAAGATCTCCTCGCGGACGACGCGCATGTCGGGGCGGACGTCGTCGAGGAGGGTGGGGGCGAAGAAATATCCATGGTCACCGAAGCGCCCGCCGCCGGTCACCACGTTCGCGCCCTCCTCGCGGGCGATGTCGAGGTAGGAGCTGACGCGGTCGAACTGCGCCTTGGTGGAGAGTGGTCCCACCAGCGTGCCCTGGGTCAGCGGGTCGCCCGGGGTGTACGCCTCCATCGTCTTCAGCAACTTCTCGACGAACTCCTCGCGGATGCTCTCCTCGACGAACACCCGTGATCCGGCGACGCAGACCTGTCCCGCGTTACCCAGGAAGCCGGCCGCCACGCCGCGGACCGCGACGTCGCGGTCGGCGTCGGCGAAGACGACCGACGGCGACTTGCCGCCCAGTTCGAGCGTTACGCGCTTGAGCGTGTCGGTGGCCTGGCGCTGGACCAGCTTGCCGGTCGCGGTCGACCCGGTGAAGGCGATCTTCGCGACATGGGGGTGCGTGACCAGCGCCTGGCCCGCCTCGGCGCCCAGGCCGGTGACGACGTTCACGACACCGGCCGGCAGGTCGGTGCCGGCCAGCAGCTCGGCCAGGCGCAGCGTGCTCAGCGAGGCGGTCTCGGCCGGCTTGAGCACGACGGTGTTACCGGCGGCCAGGGCCGGGGCGAGCTTGCCGGGCAGTTGGCCCATCGGACCGTTCCAGCCCCAGATGATGCCGACGACACCGAGGGGCTCCTTGCGGGTGTAGGCCATGCGGTCCTTGCCTGCGGGAACGCTCACGCCGGACAGCTTGGTAGGCCAGCCCGCGTAGTAGCGGAAGACCTCACTCGCCTCGGCCAGCATGTGTGCGGTCAGCATGCGGGGTGCGCCCATGTCGCCCCGGCGCGCAGGGCACGGGCGACGTTCTCGTCGTTCTCGAAGGTCGTGAGCACCAGAACCCGGGTGCCGGACAGCTCCTCGCGTCCGCAGATGTCGGCGGTAGCGGCCAGCCCGTCGGTCGAGGGCATCCGGATGTCCATGAGGACCACGTCCGGACGGTGGGTGCGCGCGAGCTCGACCGCTTCCCGGCCGTCCGCGGCCTCCGCGACGACCGTCAGATCCGGTTCGGACTCGATCAGGATACGGAAGGTGGCCCTGAGCAGGGTCTGGTCGTCGGCGAGCAGCACACGGATGGTCATGCGGCGGACCGTTCGTCGTCGTTCAGCGGAAGGGAGCAGAGGACTTCGAAGCCGCCACGCGCGCGCGGTCCGGCCCGGAAGCTCCCCCCCGGCGGCGAGGACCCGCTCGCGCATGCCGGCCAGTCCGAAACCCCGCTCGGCACGGCGTGGGGCCGCGCCTGCCCGAGGGTCGGAGTCGTTGGTGACGGCGACCGTCAGGTCGTGTGCCGTATAGGCCAGCCGCACGCGTGCGCGCGAAGTGGCGGCGTGTTTGGCGACGTTGGTCAGCGTCCTGGACGATCCGGTACGCGGTCAGGTCGAGGCCGGGGTGCAGGACGCGTGGCTCTCCCCGTACCTCGACACTTACGTCCAGGCCCGCTTCGGAACAGGTGGTGACCAGGTCGGGGAGCTGGTCGAGGCCGGGAGCCGGACCCAATTCCTCGGAAGTGTCAGTGTCCTGGCGGAGCAGGCCCACGGTGCGTTTCATCTCGCGCAGCGCCTCGGCGGTGGTGCCGGAGAGGTTCTCCAGCATCTCCACGGCCCGCTCCGGGTTCGACCGGGCCAGGTGTGCGGCCGTGCCGGCCTGCGCGTTCGCCAGCGCCAGATGGTGGGCGACGACATCGTGGCAGTTCCCGGGCGATGCGCATGCGTTCCTGGACGACCCGGTGACGGGCCAGTTCCTCCCGTTCACGCTCCATGTGCTCGGCCCGGGCGGCGGCGTACTCCCGGCGCACCCGGACGTAACTGCCGAAGGCCGCTGTCAGCAGCACCCGCCCCGCCGGGTTGATGAAGGCGATGATCAGCGAGTGCCGGAGACCGGCGCCGAGTCCGATCCCCAGCCCGGCGACTGAGTTGCGTGCATGCCATGTCAGCCGGCGTCGGGGACGCTGCCCTCCGAAGCTTGTGGCTACCGTCGAGATCAAGCCCCTGAGATCGCGGCTGAGTCAGCAGCCGTGGTCGATGACGTCGTGGAGGTACTGCATGGCGAGCTTCTCGGCGTGGTGGCGCCGTTCGACGATCGCTCCAGCGGCATCGGACCATCGGCGGTAGAGCTCAACGGTGGCGAGGAGCGCCCGTCCGGCTTCGTGGCGGTCATAGCCGCACAGAGTTGCCTGAAGGTCGCGAGCCTCTTCGGGCGCGATGGTCTCCAGGTGGCGTACACCACGGGGGATCGCGCCCATCCGGTAGGCAGCGAGGGGGCCGAGTACGGTCTCGCGGAGGTAGGTGAGGAAGCCGATGGTTTCGAACAGCTCTCCGCGGCCTAGCTTCGTCGCACCGTAGTGCACCCAGATCCAGAACCGGTCCTCGATCCACTGCAGGTCAAGAGCCGGAGTGACCGGCGGGTGCTGGGCGAGGGCGCCGGCTAGGAGGCCGTCCCGGTCCCACAGGATCTCCGGGTCCTCGGTCCGCTCGGCGAAGCCGGAGGCTCTGACGAACTTGAAGTCGACGTGCAGGAGGGGCGGCCCGACGAGCGTGATGATCAGGCGCGGCTCGCCGACATGCTCCCCAGTGAATCCGGCCACCAGAGAGGCCCAGGAGCCGATCAGCACGAGCCGCTCCCGCATGACCGTGTCGTACGCCTCGTCATCGACGACCAGGATCAGGTCCAGGTCCGAGTAGACATCGGGGCGGCCTTCCACGAGGGACCCGGTGATCGCCACGCCGGCCACTCGCGCATCCTGCCGGATTCGAGGAAGCACGTCGCCGAGGAACTGGCTGTGCAAGGAGGGAACGTCCATCTGCTTTCCTTCCGATCGGAGCAAAGCAGAGCAACGTAAACCCAACGGGACGGGCGTCGCAATCCCAATTCATCACAACCGACCCTTCACGCACACGAGGTCCCTCGGCATCCAGCTAGACGGCAGCCGCATCGGTGCCCGCCGTCGGGCGGCCGCAGCCGAAGGCCGCTTCCACGAAGCACTGTTGGTAGGCCGCCTGCGTACCCTGGCGCAGTGCGTGATCCAACGCTTCCGGTCCTGGCGGGACCCGCCGGGACCAGCCGTTACCGAGGAGGCTCACGACGAATCCGGCGAGGAAGGCGTCTCCGCAGCCCATCGTGTCGCGCATCGTCCCAGGGTCCGCGAAGCGGGCCGGCGCGGTGGCCGTGACACGTCCGTCGTGCACGATCGCTCCCTCGAGGCCACGCGTGGCGAGCGCCATCCCGGCACCCCGTCCCACCACCTCCGTGAGCAGCCCGCGCGTCGCGGACTCGTCCAGGTGCGAGCACGACAACAGCGCCAGGTCCACGTGCGGACACACCCGGTCGAGGTAGGCGGGAGTACGGAATTCCTCCTCGTCGGAAAGGTCGAAGCTGATCAGGGGGCCGGCGGCGGCGAGCCCGGGCAGTTCGGCTTCGGTGCGGGAGTAGACGCTGGAGTGCACGAGAGTGAAGGATGCCGCGTAGGACAGCAGGCCGGGGTTCAGGACGAGTGGCGCGCGCACGGCCTCACCACCTTCGTCGTATGTGAGGAACACCCGGTCGCCGTCCCGCACGTGCAGGGTGGAGACCGATGTCCCGCCCCGGCGTACCGGGCTGTGGTCCACGGCAACGCCCTGCGCCGTCACGGCCGTACGAAGGAAGGTGCCGAGGTCGTCGTCGCCGAAGACTCCCAGGTAGGCGGCGTCCAGACCGAGCCGACGGGCGTAGACGGCGACGTTGACGCAGTTGCCGCCGGGGTAGTCGGTGCCGCGGTCCACGAAGCGGTCGACGGTGTTGTCTCCGAAGCCGAGCACGTTCATCAAGCTCTCCCGAGGCGCGGGCACGGCGTGCGGGGAACGCGGTGCCCGCCATGGGCGCGCCGGTGCCGGGGCACCAGCGCGCGGGGTGGATGTACGAGGGGAACCGGCCCGGCGGTCAGTAGTCCATGACGCGGTAGTAACGGCGCAGGTCGAGCGAGTGGTCCCGCACCCGCTCCAGGTGCTTGCTGACCCGGTCCATCACCGTGTCCAGCACCAGCGGCGCGAGCAGTCCGCGGAACTCCGGGCTGATGCCCTCCAGGGGGTAGTCGCGGGTGTCGAAGACGGTGACGTCCTTGGAGACGCGCTTGGCGAAGGCCTCGGCCCGGTCAGTGAGCCCCCGCGTCTCGTCCTCACCCTGGAAGACGATCACGCTGGTGTCCTCCTCCAGGAGCTCCAGCGAGCCGTGGAAGAACTCCGCGCTGTGCACTCGGGTCGTGCGCAGCCACTGCATCTCCTCGAGGATGCACATGGAGTACAGGTAGGTGAATCCCCACAGGTTTCCGCCGCCGATGAGGAAGTGGTAGTCGTTGTCCTTGTGAGCCTCGGCGAAGGCCGCAGCCACCGGCTCGGCCTGCCGGGCGACGTCCACCAGGATGCGCGGCAGCCCCGCCAGCTCGTCGGCCAGCCGCTCGTAGCCCTCGAACTCGCCCCGCCGGGACAGCAGTCGGCCCATGAACAGCAGCAGCTGGACGTCGAACGGCCAGGCCTTGGGCGCGGAGACCATCGCCGTGTCCACGTTCTGCGCGACGGGCGAGTCCGCGATGCCGGTGAAGCCGATCGTGAGAGCGCCCCGGGACTTGCAGTAGTCGATGGCGCGGAGGCTGTCCTCGGTGGTGCCGGAGACGGAAGTGAAGACGGCGACGGTGCGCTCCCCGATTCGGGCGTCGCCGGAAGCGACGAGCTCGGCGGCGACGGCGGCTCGGACCGGCAGCAGCGAGGTGCGCCGAGCGAGGTGCTCGTAGGGCCACATCTGCGCGTACGTCCCTCCCGCACCTACGAGGAGGACATTGTCGTACCCGTCGTCGATCAGCCGGTCGGCGACCTTCTCGATCTGGGGGCGCAACGCGACGAGGCTTTCCGTCTGGGCGACGAACTCGGATTCGTTGAAAGAGAGCACGGTGACTGGTTCCTTCGTGGGTTGTTCCGCACCGGCCGGCGAGTGCCGGTGAGCCGGTGACAAAAGTGGGCGCGGGGACCGGATCGGGTCAGACCGCGCGGCGCCGGGAGAACAGCACGTTCGCCCCGGCGATGACGAGGCCGCCGACGAAGATGAGCGTTCCCATGACGTTGACCTGCGGGGGTACGCCGGTACGGCTGGCGCTGTACACCCACAGCGGGAAGGTGACCGTACGGCCGGCGTTGAAGCTGGTGATGACGTAATCGTCGACGGACAGTGCGAAGCACAGCAGCGCGCCGGAGGCCACACCCGGCAGCAACATCGGCAGGGTGATCAGCCGGAACGCCGTCCAGGGGCCCGCCCCCAGGTCGCGGGCGGCCTCCTCCAGGGTCGGGTCGTACCCGGTCATGCGTGCCCGTACGGTGATGGCGACGTAGGGGATGCAGAACGCCACATGAGCGATGACGACCGTCCAGTAGCCGCGGGGCACGCCCATGACGATGAACAGCGACAGCAGAGCGGCGCCGAGGGCGATCTCGGGTGCGGCGATGGCGGCGAACATCAGCAGGTCCACGGAGCCCCGGCCACGGAAGCGGTAGCGGCCGAGCGCCAGCCCGATCGGGGTGCCCAGCAGCGTCGCGACCACGGCGACGACCACAGCGATGGTGAGGCTGTTGACCAGGGCGGCGGTCAGGTTGGGGATGGCGAACAGGTTCCGGTACCAGTCCAGGGTGAAGCCCTGCCAGGTGAAGTTCACCTTGCTGCCCGTGTTGTTGAAGCCGAACAGAATCATGACGGCGATCGGCAGCAGCAGCCAGGCCAGGACCAGCCCGGTGTACAGGGTGAGGGCGGGGCGGCGTCGCACGCGCCGGACGGGGCGCGGTCGCGCAGCGGCGGGTACGTCGGTGGCGGGCACGACGGTCTGTGCGGTCATCGCGCCGCCACCTCCAGGACCTCGTCGGTGCCCAGGGCGCGGGCGTAGGTGAACACAGCCAGCAGCAGCGCGCCCATGAGGACGAAGGACAGGGCGGCGGCACCGGGGTAGTCGAGGTTGGTGAAGTACTCGGTCTGGATGATGTTGCCGATCATCGTGGTGGAGGGGCCGCCGAGGATGCCGGCGTTGACGTAGTCGGCGGAGGCGGGCACGAAGGTCAGCAGCACGCCGGCGAACACGCCGGGCAGCGACAGCGGCAGCACCACGCGCAGGAACGTTCCCGCCTTGGAGGCGTACAGGTCGGTGGAGGCCTCGATGACCTTGGGGTCCACCCGTTCCAAGGCGACGTAGATCGGCAGCACCATGAACGGCAGGAAGTTGTAGGTCAGTCCGCCGATCACCGCGTACGGCGTGGCCAGCAGGTGGAAGTTGTCGGAGAGCAGGCCCATGTCCTTCAGCGGCCCGAGCAGGACGCCGCGGTCGGCGAGCACCACGTTCCAGGACTGGGTGCGGATGACGAAGGAGACGAAGAACGGCAGCAGGAGCACGAAGAGGAAGACCGACTTGTGCCGGCCGGCCCGGAATGCGATCCAGTACGCCACCGGGTAGCCGATGAGGGCGCAGGCAACGGTGGCCGCGGCGCCGTAGACCAGGGACCGGACCAGCTGAACGTGATAGGTGCCGATCGCGTCGGCGTAGGTACTGAAGTGCCAGGTCTGGCGGAAGCCGTCGATGAAGTCGCCGGTCTGCAGTGACAGCGACACCATCACGATCACGGGGGTGACGAAGAAGGCGGCCAGCCACAGCCAGCCCGGGAGGATCATCCAGTAGGGCGCCAGCGCGGGCCCGGGACGCCGCGGCCGTCGCCTGCGGGTCACGCCTGGTAGATCGGTTCGAACAGTGCGTTCCACTGCTTCTCCTCCTCCTGGTCGAGCACCCGCAGGTGGCGCAGCCTGGCTTCGTCGGCCTCGGTCGGGAAGACCAGAGGACTGGTGCTCAGGGCGTTGAGTACGGTGCGCCGCTTGCCGGTGGCGGCGGCCGCGTCCCGGGCGACGACCTGCTGCGCGGCGGGAACGGGGCAGACGAACTGCACGGTCTCGCTGATCTTCGCGGCGACCTCGGGGCGGTAGACGTAGTCCATGTAGGTCAGTGCGTCGACGGGGTGGGCGGCCGTCGACGGGATGCAGAGGTTGTCGGTCCACAGCAGACCGCCCTCTTCAGGAATGACGAATTCCAGAGCCGAGCCGCTCTGATTGGCCTGGAACACATCGCCCGAGTACACGAGCGAGGCCGCCAGGTCGCCACGCTGGAGCGAGGACTGGTAGGTCGCGGTGGAGTAGGAGCGGACCATGCCGGCGTCGCGCTGCTTGCGCAGCCAGGCCGCCGCCTTGTGCCAGTCGGCGACGGTGGAGGTCTCCGGATCGACGCCGATGGCCAGCAGGGCGATGTTGCCCATCTGGATTGCGTCGTTCCACATGCCGACCCGGCCCTTCAGCTTCGGGTCGAGCAGGTCCTGCCAGCTGGTGATCTTCCGGCCGACCTGGGCCGGGTCGTAGCCGATGCCGGTCATGCCGGACTGCCAGGGGATGGTGTAGACGTTGCCGGGGTCGAAGGAGGAGTTCTTGAACGCGGCCCCGCCGTGCTGGGCGAAGTGTGGCAGCCGGCTGTGGTCGAGCGGGGCGAGGCAGCCCAGTTGGATGTACTTGGTGAGATAGCTGTCGCCACCGACGACCATGAGGTCGTAGCCGATTCCCTGGCCGGAGGCGAACTCGGGCTGGATCTTGCCGAACCAGGAGGCGCTGTCGTCGATCAGCTCGTTGTAGGAGACCTCGATGCCGCTTTCGCGGGTGAAGGCGTCCAGGGTGGGATGCTTGCCCTGGTCGGCGGGGTCGACGTCGATGTACTGCGTGTAGTTGGCGAAGTCCAGCTTCCCGGACCTGTCCCTGCCGGTCCAGAAGTCGCTGACGGCCGCGGCGATCTCGGCCTTACCGGTGGGAACGTGCACGCGGGCGCCGGGAACGCTGCACGCGGCGAGCGGGGCCAGCACGGCGGCGCCGAACGCGGCACGCAGCAGACCGCGCCGGGAGAGGCCGGGCGAGATCGGTCCGCGCCGCCGGGGCGGGAAGGGTATGGAGTGCTCGGGCATGGTGGTCTGCCTGTCGTCAGCGCGAGGTGAGGGGAACCGGGCCGGCGGCGGTCGCCGAAGGGCTGGGTGCGGTGGTGAGCAGGTAGGAGTGGGCAGTGGCCCAGCAGAGCCACACGGTGTCGCCGCGGGCCGGGTCGACGGGGGCAGTGCCGTCGTTGGGCTGGAAGACCGTCATTTCCACGCCGCCTCGGGTCTCCACCGTGTAACTGGTGGAGGTACCGAGGTAGACCACTTCCCGGACGGTGCCGCGGACTCGGCTGGCGCTGTCGGCCGGCCCGGTGGCCAGTCTGATCTTCTCGGGCCGCACGGTGACCTCGATGTCCGCTCCGGGACCGAGGGAGCCGCGCAACGGGACCGTGATGCGCTCGCCGTCGCCGAGGTCGACCACTCCGGTCTCCGTGTCCGTTGAGGTCAGACGCCCGCCGATCAGGTTGGAGGTGCCGATGAACCCGGCGACGAACGCGGTCGCCGGCCGTTCGTAGACCTCCTGCGGCGGGCCCACCTGTTCGACCAGTCCTTGGTTCATCACCGCGATCCGGTCGGACATGGTCAGCGCCTCGGCCTGGTCGTGCGTGACGTAGATGAAGGTGATGCCGACCTCGCGCTGGATCCGCTTGAGTTCCAGTTGCATGGACTGCCGGAGCTTGAGGTCGAGGGCGCCGAGGGGTTCGTCTAGCAGCAGCGCACGGGGGCGGTTGACCAGGGCGCGGGCGAGTGCGACGCGTTGCTGCTGCCCGCCGGAGAGCTGGCGGGGGCGGCGGTCGGCCTTGTCGGCGAGTTCGACGGTGTGCAGGATCCTGTCGACGCGGTCGCGGATCTCGTCCTTGGGGACGCGCTTGCGGCGCAGTCCGAACGCCACGTTGTCGGCGACGCTCAGGTGCGGGAAGAGGGCGTAGGACTGGAAGACCATGTTGATGTCGCGCTTGTTGGCCGGTACGCCGACCATGTCGCGGCCGTGCAGGAGAATTTGCCCGCCGGTGGGTTCTTCGAAGCCGGCGATCATCCGCAGGGTGGTGGTCTTGCCGCAGCCGGAGGGCCCCAGCAGCGAGAAGAACTCGCCCTCGCCGATGGTGAGGTCGATGCCGCGGACGGCCGCCGCGTCCCGGGCGCCGCCGAAGTCCTTGACCACGTCGACGAGGGTGATGGCCGGGCCTGCGGCCGGTGGCGGCGAGAGGGTTTCGGGTGCCATCCGTGATACCTCCGGTGTTCGGGCGTGGGATCGGGGTGACCGTGCACGAGGGCATGCCGTGGTCGCCCGGGGAAAGGCGGACGGGCGGTGGCCGGTGGATTTTGATAACGTTACCAACGGGCTCGTACCTTACCCACCAGCAGGCGCCGTCCGTCAATGGTTGAATGGCGCTGGATTTCATCAACCCGTTCCCCGGCGTCCGCCGAGCTCTCACCGACGAAGAGACCACCCATGCCGAGTCCCCCCCGACCTCCGCGCCGCGTCACCATTCCCGACGTCGCCCGGCACGCCGGAGTGGGACAGGCCACCGCCGCACGGGTCCTGGGCGGGTACGGGTCGGCGAGCGCCGCCACCCGAGAACGCGTCCTGGCCGCCGCCACCGAACTGGGCTACAGCACCAACGCGGTGGCCCGGAGCATGATCAGCGGCCGCACCCACACGCTGGGCGTGGTGGTCGCGGACGTGGAGAACCCCTACTTCGCCCGTGCCGTGCGCGGCGTCACCGACGTCGCCGCCAAGGCCGACCTCCAGGTCGTCCTCGCCAACAGCGACGAGAACGGCGAAACAGAGAAATCCGCAGTACAGATGTTCATCGAACGGCGCGTGGACGGCCTGGTCGTGGCACCCGCGGCCGCCGAGCACGGGCATCTCGACAAGGCCGTCGCCTCGGGCATCCCCGTGGTCCTCCTGGACCGGGTACTCGCCGGCGCCGAACTGGACACGGTCGTAGTCGACAACCGCGGTGCCGCCAAGGCCGCGGTGGCCAGGTTCACCGACGCGGGGCACCGGCGGATCGCGGTCATCACCTCGGCATCCGGTGATGAGGTTGCCGGGCAGCTGGCGCCGGGCGCGGACATCTGGACCACGACCGAGCGACTCACCGGCTACCGCCAGGCCCTGCGAGCCACCGGTGTCCCACGCGAGGCCGAACTCATCCGCCACACCGGATACGACCGGACGTGGGCGCGCTCCGCCGTACTGGACCTGATGACCTCGGACGACCGGCCCACGGCGCTCTTCACCACCGACAACGTGGCCACACTCGGAACGCTGGACGCCCTGCTCGACCTCAACGCCCGCATCCCCGACGACGTCTCGGTCATCGGGTTCGACGACGCGGAGTGGACCACGCTCGTCCGACCACGGCTGAGTGTGATCAGCCAGCCGGTTCAGGAACTGGGCGGCCTCGCGGCGGACATCCTGGTCCGCCGCATCAACGGCTCCACGGCCCGACCCCGCCGCCACACCCTGCGCACCACCTACATCGCGCGCGAGTCGACCGGACCCGCTCCGGCCCAGGTGCGGGGACTGCGGGCGCCAGAGGAGTGACTGCGTCGACAAGCGCTGCGTGGTCGCGGGTGACCGGTGTCCCGGACCGGATCGAGCGAGGGGTTCGTTCTGTCCACGAAGTTTTCCCCGGCCTCGCCACCGGTCTCATCACCCACCGCCACGTCCGACGCCGTTGTCAGGACATCTGACCCGGCGACGGCGCGGTTCGGCGGCGGTAGTAGGCGATCCCGAGAGCGATGGTGATAGGTCCCCATGCGGCAATCGGGGCGATGCACACCGTCGCAAGCGCCTGCCAGGCGTCGTTGGTGTATCCGACGGTGTCAACGATGCCGTAGGGGGTGAGCCGGCGACCGTCGCCGATCGGGACGTCGGTGAACAGCAGGGTGAGGATCAGGCCGCCGAGGACCGCGGGGACGACGGCCGCCATCGGCCGGATCCGTCTGCCGCCAATGATCGGGATCCAGGTGGGCGCCACCTCTCCCCAGCCCCGGACCAGCCCGATGGTCAGGATCGCGATCGCTTCCGACAACACGCTGAGCCCGAGGACGTACGGGATGCTCACCCAATAGGGCGGCATGCCGAGCTCCTGAACCTGCCCCATCTCGAAGTGCAGAGCGAAGGGCAATCGCCACAGGCACGACGGCAGCAGAAGCAGCGGAAGCGCGTAGGCCAGGCGCACAGCCCAGCGGGGAACGGGCCGCTCTGTATCACTGACGGACGGAGGCGTGTGAAGGATCTTCAGCTTCATGGCTTCATCCTCGTGTAGCCTGCACAACCAGGGGTCATCCCGGCGGGCCGAATCGCTACCCCGCGCGAGGGACGCCGTACTGATCAGCGTCCCCCCTCGGGGGGATGCTCGCCGTGCAGCCCTCAAGGTGCTTGGTGAGCGGATACGTGGGGGTGCTTGCGAGCGCCGTCCTGGATCACCGCTGGTCGGGCCGCCACCCGCTCGATCCCAGCTCGGGCAGCAACGGCTCGATGAGCGACCGCAGTCTGTCCGACGCGATCCACGACCGCGACTGACGCTTCCACACGACCCGACCAACGAGCACACAAGCCGACGGTCACGTGATCAACACTTCTGTTATGGCCTCTGAGAACTTCTAACGGAATGAGGCGGGGACAACCTGCTTGTGCCCGTTGATCTGGTTCAGAGACCCTGAGCTCTGGCAGATGCGATCGGGCAGGGCAGAGGGTGCACGGTGGAACTGATCAGTCTCTCGGATGGCGACAACAGCTTCCGGGTGCGTGTGCTGGGGCGTAGGTCGCCGGGCGTGCTGCATCTTCACGACCAGCTCGACGCAGAGGTCCCCGGGTGCCTATGAGTGGCGGCGCTGAACTGCGGCCAGGCCTCGCCAGCAGATGAGTGCGCATCCGACGGGCGGCGCCGGGGCCGGCCACGCTTGCCCCGCACGGACGGCACGGCCTGGAGGAGCAGGATCAGCTGGGTGACGCCGTTGCGGTTGCCGCCGGTCAGGGCCACGGCGAGCGGGATGCCGGTGGCGTCGGTGATCAGCTGGTGTTTTTGCTGCCCGTCCTGCCCCGGTCGACGGGACTTCGTCCGGTCTTGGAGCCCCCTACAACGCGCGGATATGGGAGCCGTCGACGGCCGCCCGGGAGAAGTCCAGGGGTTCGCGCTGCGGAGCTTGGCGAGGAGGACCTCGCGCAGTCGCGGCCACAGGAATTACCTGAGCCTGGCCGCAGTAGGGTCTGCCCCTCTGTTCCAGGGGGGCTTGTCGGAGTGCCTGACTCCAGCATCGCATGATCGTCTGTTGGCACGGGATTCACGCGTCGGAAGGTGGACAGGTGAGCGTTCGGATCGGGTACTCGGCATGGATCGCGGGTGTGGTGCAGTTCTTCGCCATCCACGCGATCGCCGAGTCCGCTTGGGCGAGACCGTATAGCTGGGCGCGGAACAACATCAGCGACTTGGGCAACGCTCACTGCGCTCTGCAGCAAGACCCTGAGCCGCGGTATATCTGTTCCCCCGAGCACGGTCTGATGAATGTCTCTTTCGTCATCTTGGGAGTGCTGCTCGTTGTTGGCGTCGCGCTGACCGGTAGTGTCCTTTGGCGCAGAAGCGGGGCCGCCGCCGTGGCCCGGCTTCTGTTCGCCAGTGCTGGCATGGGTTTTGTGTTGGCTGGGCTGGCTCCTGCGGACGTCAATGAGAACCAGCATCTCCTGGGTGCCCTCTTCATCATGGCAGCGGGCAATATCGGTCTCGTCGTGGCGGGGGCCGGCCTGGCAGAAGGAACTCCGGCCACCCTGCGGTGGGGCACCAGCCTGCTGGGAGTCACCGCGATCACGGCCTTCGGGCTGTTTCTTTCCCACCACTACTTCGGTCTGGGGATGGGAGGTATGGAACGGGTCGCCGCTTTTCCTCTCCTGTGCTGGGCGCTCGCTGTCAGCGTTCGTGGCCTGATCCATCGGGCAGGTCGTATGCGGGAGGCGGTGCCGGCGGAGCGTCTCAGCCGCGCTGGATGACAGTTCTGGTCAGGTCCCGGTGGTCTCCCTCGCGGCATCGAGTTCGGATCGGGCCTCATCCGCCGCAGGCAGACTGGGAAGGGCCGCGCGACACCTGGTGGGCTGGGGAGGCTGACGTAGTCCTTCCCTTCTTATGCCGATGTCACGGCTGGTGATGCTGGTTGAAGGCAGGCGGGTACCTCGACCAGCGTCTGGGCTTCCCGCACTTACGCCTGGCCGACATCGGTCAGGCCGGACGCGTGGCTGTCGGGCTCCCGTACGCGGTCGCTCTCGTCCTGCACGAGGAGAGAGAGCAGCGCGGCCACGGTCAGGCCCGCTTCCGCCGGGTGACGCAGCACCTTGTCCGGCTGGATGCGGTAGGTGTTCGTACGCCCGTCGCGGATGTGGGAGAGGTATCCGTCCTGCTCGAGGTCGGAGATGATCCGCTGGACGGCACGCTCGGTGAGCCGGCAGTGGGCGGCGATGTCGCGGATCCGGATGTTCGGATTGTCGGCGATGGCTGCCAGTACACGCGCATGGTTGGTGACGAACGTCCATCCGGTGTGAGATCCAGGCGCTTCAACCATGCACAGCATTGCAGAGACCGCTTTTGCATGACGCCGAATACATAACGCACTGTTCGCGCATGGTGCGGTACGAACGGTGCGGCGCCTGTGTGGTCAGCGCGCGGGGCTCCTGACGACTTTCCAGGACTCTCATCGAGTCGGACGCGGGTCACGGACTACCCGGGTCATTCGGGCTCGACCACTCGGAAGCGTTCCGCAACGACAAGGGTGTTGTGATCAATGACTGGGGTGTGTCCCAGGTACTCGCTCACGCCGTCGCTGCGGAAGAACTCTTCGTGGGCTGCCCGCCACTGGGCCACATTGGAATAGCCGCGTCCCTCGGCTCGCGCGAAATCGTCGTCGATCTCCTTCATGGGAACGACGCGCACATCGACAAGCTCGATCGTGACGGCGGGACGACTTTCGGAATCAAGCACCGAGAATCGCTGACCGGCCATCGGGACTGCCTCACCGTCGTGCTCGTAGATCTCCAGGAGACCCGTGAGTGCGGTCTTCTGACCGCTCAGGATCGCCGCCACACCACGGTCGCGTTCGGGACCGGGGAAGGCGAGTTCAACGGTCGGAAGGTCGTCAGGTCCCATTGAGCGAGGGTACGAAAGACCGGCCGCGCTGTTCAAGAACCACCGCTCCCAGTACCCACAGCAAGCGCTCGACGTCTTCAGCCACGAGTGCCCACGGCCAAAGGGCGGACCCTTTGGGAGACGCGACGTTGCCCGAGATCACGCGCATCGCCCAGTGGCCTTGCTCAGAGTGGGCGATCGCTTGCACAGCGTCGATTATGGGCACCCGGCACTCGAGCCCGGGGACAGACTGGTAGAGGCGCACTTGTCTACGGACGGCGGTGACGCCGTGCCGAGGAAGGAGGGTGCGGGCTATGGAGGATCGGAACCGTGATGACCGGGGAATGCTGGAAGGACTGCTGGCTGCCAGCCACCTGATGCCTCTGGAACTCTTGCCGGCCCGGGTGACCGAGCACGCGGCAACAGCAGGCTTGAACGAGGTGCTGATCTACATAGCAGACGTGCAACGCCATGTCTTGCGGTTGCTGACCGGGCGAGGTGAGGACGCTGGCCAGGCTGCGGATCATGAGGAAGCCGAGCTGAAGATCGAGGGGACGCTGCCCGGGCGGTCCTACCAGTACGTCGAGGTACTGGCCGACAGGTCCAGCGACGCGCAGGAGCATCACTGGTGGGTGCCGCTGCTGGACGGCACCGAGCGGATCGGGGTGTTGCGCATCACGCCCGCCGCCGACACCGCACACGTGCGGCAGGACATGGCGGCGCTGGCGTCCTTGGTGGCGTTGATCCTGGTCAGCATACGCGAGCACAGCGACTCCTATGCGCGGCTGACCCGTACGGAGCCGATGAACATCGCCGCCGAGATGCAGTGGCACCTGATGCCACCGCGCACCTACGCCGATGGCCGGGTGGTGATCTCCGCGGCGATGGAACCGGCCTACCGCATCAGCGGCGACGCCTTCGACTACGCGACGGCCGGACCGGTCGTGCACCTGTCGATCTTCGACGCGATGGGACACGACACCGCCGCCGGGCTGACCGCGAACCTCGCCATGGCCACGTGCCGCAACTCCCGCCGTCAGAACGCCGGTCTCATGGAGATCACCGAGCGGATTGAGCAGGTCCTACTCGAGCAGTACAAGCAGACTCGCTACACGACCGGGGTCGTCGCCGACCTCGACACCCGTACCGGCATTTTGACCTGGGTCAACCGGGGCCACCACCCGCCGGTGATCATCCGCGGGGGACGGTGGACCAGCGTGCTGCACTGCCAGCCGGCCCACCCCATGGGCACCGGCCTGGGACTGGAGACCATCCTGTGCCGTGAGCAGCTGGAGCCCGGCGACCGGATCGTGCTCTACACCGACGGGATCACCGAAACCCGAGGCCCGGGCGATGCGGAATTCGGCCTGCAGCGGTTCATCGACTTCCTCATCCGCCACAACGCCGACGGCCTGCCCGTGCCCGAGACACTGCGTCGGCTCGTCCGTGCCGTCCTGGAGTACCACAAGGCTCAGCTGGACGACGATGCCACCGTACTGGTCTGCGAATGGATCGGCCCCGACCCCGGCAACACCACCGAAGCCAAGACCCTGGCCGGCCTCACGGCACCATAGCCATGACCACCGACCGTCCTGAGTTCGAGGAGCCCGCACAGGAGCGACCCACCCATGAGCAACGACCTGAATGTCATCGTCCGAGAGACCTGCGGCGGCCTGGCCGTGGCCGCCGTGCGGGGCTTCCTGGACCTACACACCGCCCCCGCCCTGCGCGAGCAGGCCACCGGCATCCAGAACACACACCCGGAGCTGGTGCTGGATCTGTCCAACGTCGGGTTCTGCAACTCCTCCGGTCTCAATACCCTCCTGCGCCTGCACCGCCACGCACAAGCAACCGGCGGCACCCTGGCACTGGCATGCGTCCCTGACCAGACCATGCGGCTGATCACCCGCACCGGCACGGATAGCTTTCTCGACCTGTTCGCCACCACCGACGAAGCCCTCACCGCCCTGAAAGCCCACCGCCCCTCACCCTGAGACCCCGGCCCTGTCACCGATGCCCTTCTCACGGCCCCGGGCGGACAGGTCTCAGGGCCTTGCAGGGGCGTCGTCCCAGGCCAGGGAGGACATCCTCCAGCCCTCAGGGGTGCGCAGGAACTGGGTGGTCTTGTGGCCGCACCCTTCGAACCACTCGCCGTTGTGGTACCCGGACTTGCGGTACTCGCTGAATCGGTGGGCGATCGACCCGAAAACCTCGGTGCGTTCGGCCACCTCCCACTCGGAGAACTCCGTCAGGGTCCCGTCGGTGAGGATCTTCTGGCGTGGTGCGATGAACCCGTCGAGGTCGTAGATCACGGGTTCTTCGCCGACGTTCGCGATGATCCGCCCCTGCCGTACGAAGACGCCACGGATGACGCCGAGATCCGGCCGCCTACCGCCGGTGTTGTCGAAGGCGCCCACGAACACGCCCATCAGCCGGTCCAGTTCGGCGCGGACAGCGGTCTCGGACGCGTCGACGACGGTCGGCCACTCCTCGGCGAGGACCGACCACACCTCGATGTCGCGCCGTTCGCCCTGGTGGACGGAGTGCCGCCGCAGCACACCGTCGCGGCTCATACCGAGCCTGCGGGCGACAGCGATGCTGCGGACATTGCCCGAGGCGGCCCACCATTCGGCCCGGCTCATCCCGCGGTGCTCGAAAGCCCAGTCGATCAGGGCCCGACAGGCCCGTGTGACCAGCCCCTGCCCCTCGCCCGCCTGCTCCAGCCAGCATCCGATCTCGCACACCCCGGAGTCGCGCTCGAAACGGGTGAACATGACGCCGCCGACCAGGGTGCCGTCCAGCCAGATGCCGTGGATCCGGGCGCCGTCCGTGGCCTGCCGGTCGGCGTAGCGCTGAAGGGTGGCCGTGGCGGAGGCGAGGTCGGTGCTGAGGGAGGCCCAGGGTATCCACGGGTCGACGGTGGCCCGGGCCCGGTCGATGTGAGCCAGGAACTCCGGCGCCTGCCAGGGTTCCAGGGGGCGGAGCTGAGCACGGTCGCCGAGCGGCAGGGTGAACACGGGGCCTCACACTCCAGGTACGTAACAAGCGTTCGGTACGTAAGCCAGCAGCATGCCCCCCGCGCCTGGAGACCGTGAAGCCCGCCGCAAGGACGTATCCGAGGCGGTGTGGCGTGTCCTCGCGGACAAGGGGTTCGGCGGGCTGACCCTGCGCGCCGTCGCCGCCACGATGGGCGTCTCGACCGGCATGCTCATGCACTACTTCCCAACCAAACGGGCCCTCGTCAGGCACGCCCTGGACCTGCTGGAGAAGGACACCGCGCAACGGCCCCGACGAGCGCGCCCGGCGCCGGGGCTCGCCACGGTGCGCGCGATGCTCCTTGACATCCTGCCGCTGACCTCGGGCGACACCGCGCGCAACCGCATCTGGGTCAGCTCCTGGGACCTCTCCCTCGCCGACGACGCCCTTGCCGCGGAGCAGGCCGGCCGTTGCACCCGACTGCGCTCGACGATCCGCCCCCACCTGGAAGCCGCACGCGACACGGGCGAGCTCCCCCCGACCGCCGACCCGGAACAACTCGCCGCAACCGCCGTCGCCTTCACCCACGGCCTTGTCGTTCAAGCCCTCTTCGATCCCGACCGCTTTCCCTTGGACGTGCAGACCGCAATGGTCGACTCCTTCCTCTCCTCACTCGCCCGCCGTCAGGACCTGCCCACCCCGCTTTGGCCGTAGTCGTCGGCGGTCCGCCGTTGATGTGCCAGTACTGCGGGTAGCGGGAGCGGGTGTTGGAATCCGGAGCGGCGTTGAGGACCTCGCTGCGGCCACATGAGCGGGGCAACCGAGGACCGCTACCCCGACGTGTTCGGGGCGAACGCCGACTTCCTCACCAAGGTCACCGGCTGTGTCTGACCTGGGCTACACGGAAGGTCACGGCTGCTCGAATGAGGCTTGTCGTCGGGAGAGGGCCAGCCTGCGTCGCTCTCGGTCGATCTCGGTGACGACCACCGTAACCTCGTCGCCGACCTGGACGGCATCCAACGGAGTTTGCACGGGCGCCCGTGTGAGCTCTCGCAAGTGGACCAGTCCCTCGATTCCGTCGACGACCTGGACGAAGGCACCGAATGGGACCAGCTTGGTGACCTGTCCGTGCAGTTTCTGCCCTACCGCGATGCCGTCGGCGAATGTCTCGAAGGGGTCTGGCTGTGTCGCTCGCAAGGACAGTCTGGCCTCCAGGTTCCATGCGTCGAACTGGAGAAACTCGCATGAGATCCGCTGTCCGACCTGCACGACGTCGGAGGCTGCTTCGATGCGCCGCCAGGACAGTTCGGGGATGGTGATGAACCCGACGCCGGGAAAGACCGGGTGGTCGGGGCCGTCGTCCAGCGCTACGAATACACCGAACCGTTCGATCGCTGCGACAGTGCCGGAAAGGAGCTCACCGCAGTGCAGTGATTCCAGGAACGTCCAGAGTTCTGGGTTCTCAGACCGTCCGCCCATCATGCTCCCAGCATTTCACGAGGAGCTGTGCGGGGCGGGAAGTACGGTCACGCTGCGGTCTTGAGGGGACGTCCGCCCCAGCAGACGCCTTCCTTGGGGTGCTTGGAGTCGGCGATGGTGAACTGCCACAACGGTCCGAAGTGCGCCTTGATCGGGTTCGCCCGATGCCTAGGCCGGGGTGAAGCACCATTCGATCTTGTGCTTCTTGGCTCAGCGGCGGATGTCGGCGCCCTTGTGTGCGGACAGGTTGTCCAAGATCCCACGCCCTACAGGCGTTCATCGCCGACCGAGTAGCAGTCGTGGAAGTAGCGTACCTCGGGGGTGCGGTGGTAAGTGGCCGGCACCTGTTCATGCCTGTCGGCGGGGACAGGGCCGAGGTGGGCCGGCCGGCGCCGGCGCGGCATGCCACCGGCACCACCCGGCCTCTGTGCGTTTCGAGGGCTACGGCAGTTGCACGAACGGCGACAGGAAAGCGCGCGCTCCCGGAGTGTCCAGCCGGTATGTGACATTGGTGGCGTAGCACGGGCTGTCGCCGGTGATGGTCGTCGCCGCGAGGATGCGCCTACCACCGATGACGGCGAAGTTCGGTCCGCCCGAATCGCCGTAGCAGGCGCCTCCGTTGCCCTGCGGGGCCGTCATGGCGAGGCGCACCCAGGCATCGTTGAGGGCGTTGAAGCTCACTGGCGCCTTCATCCTGACACCGCCACCCGGGTGAGTGTGGCCGCCCGGTCCGTTCACTGCCTCCTGGGTGCCGTATCCGGCGACGACCCAGTCGGTGGAGTTGAGCTTCTTCGACCCGAGCGCTGCGAGCTGGTTGGCGGTCGGCAACGCGGCCGGAGTGAAGGACCAGCGTGACTTCATCTGCGCGGCCGGGAGTTCGACGACCGAGATGTCGTGCGTGTCGGCGGCGGGTCCCGGGTAGTCGGAGTGGCTGTGGGCCGTGCCCTGAACGGCGACGGCTCTCGCCTGGGCGGCGGGGTCACCGGGGTACTTCTTCGCCGCGGCGTCCAGGTCGGCCTGGACGTCCTGGCTGAGAGAGACGTGGAATCGTACGTTGTCCGGCCAATCGGTTGTGCAGTGAGCGGCCGTCAGGAATGTGTCCGGGTCGATCATCGTGCCCGAACAGACCCAGTCGACGCGGTCCGGGGTGGCCGGGTCACCGTCGTCGTCCCAGGTGGCCACGAGGGCGCCGACCTCGGTGCGCTCGGGGGCGGGGGTCGCGTTGTAGGAATTGATCGCGGACGAGGGCGACGCAATGGCGAGCACGGTGGCGCAGGCGGCCGCAGTGATGGCGGTGGCGCGTATGGCGGTCAAGAAGAAGCCCTTCGCTGGGTATGAATCGGGTTTCCTTCTGTGGACGGTGGGGGCATTGAAGCGCTTGTGATCGTCTACGGCAAGACAGTCTGCAGGTTCACCCGGACCAGCGGGCCGATCGGACCTCTCCGGCCGGACAGTGTGCAGGAGATGGCGTGAGCCACTCCAACCGGCCGCCGAAGGCGCTGTCCCCACGGACCGCAACGTCAGCATGCGCTGGACGTGGCACGCGGACTCAGCGGTGGGCGGTCCAGAGAAGGGTCGGCCATCCGCGGCCGCACCGCGCTCGACCGCGTGTCGAAACACCTGGGCCACCGCCCAGCATCCTGGGTGGCGGGCCGGCGTCCCGGGTGCGGCGGCACGCCCAGTTGCCGCGTGAGCTCCTCAAGTCCTCGATCGACACCGGCTCCGTCACACGCCGCTCGACATCGACCTCGCGTGGTACTACGGGGCACGTCTCGGCGGTGGTGCGCTCAGGCCGTCGAGTCCGCCGGAGCGAGCCTCGACGATTCGGCCAACCATGCGGCTCAGCGCACCCGTTGCGCCGTGCGGGTCCATGCACCTTCCCTACGCCGCCACCCGCTCCATTTGCCCCGCCGCCACGACGAGCCCGGTGGCGCGGCTCACCGGTCGCCACGGAAGTGGTCGCGTAGTTCGTCACTGCAGTCCTTCGCACCGACCCGGATTCGAGCGAAGGCCAGCACGCCGTCGTCCGTGCCTTCCTGCTTGGCCTCGGCCAGCTTCGTCTCGACGTCCGCGATGTACTCGGCGCACTCCGCGCTGACGGGCGTCTCGGGCCGCTGCGCGTCCGTCGTCGAGAAGGCTGTCAGCTCGGCGGTGACGGCAAGACCGGCCGCGCAGAGCACCACCCACGCGGTGATCCAGATGCGCCGGCTCTTCCACAACGGCTTGGGCATCCGGGCATCCTACGTGGGCCACGGCAGGCCGTCGCCGAACGGGCCAGTGTCTCAGCGGTCGGCCACGGGGAGGCGACTGTGTGAGACCACGAGGCCAACGGAGCCATTTGCACGACCACTTGGTGCCGCTCGAGAAGCAGGTTGCCGTTTCCTATAGGTTGATCACGTTCCGTCGGCGGACGGGGCCCAGACCTACGCGTGAGGGAGCTCGCATGGCCTCCATCCACCGCACCACCATGACGCCCACCAAGCTGGAGTTGCTGGCCGAGTGGCTGCCGAAGCAGAGCTGGTACGTGGGCAACCCGGGAACGGCGGATCTGGTCAACGCCGGTGGGTTCCGTCTGGACGATCCGCAAGGCGCGGTCGGGATCGAGTTCATGATCATTGCGCCCACCACCGCGCAGGATCCGGTGGCGTATCTGGTGCCGATGGGCTACCGCGACGCGGCACTGGAGGGCGTCCCCGGCGAGGCGCTGATCGGCACCTCCGAGCACGGCGTCCTCGGCACCCGATGGGTCTACGACGGCGTCCACGACCCGGTGGTGATGGCACAGCTGCGTGCGCTCCTGTGCGGTGAGGCGACGCCGCAGCACCAGAGCAGGAGCGACACCCCCGACCCGACCGTCACGGTGCACGGCACTGGCCCTGGCGACGGGCTCGACGTTCGGGTCACCCGCGTCCTGCGGCCGGCGGAGGCTGCTCAGGAGTCGTCCGGACACCTCGTCGGCGGGTGGACGTGGCCGAACGGTGCGGCCGCGCGGGGCGTACTGGCGGCCGTCGTGCCGCGGTAAGAGACCACACTGGGGCGGCGGTCGGGAAGCACTCTCGTGGCAGCGCCGGCATGAGTTCCGCCTGTTCCACCTCACCCATCCGGCCCTGGACGCCACTGAGGTACTCACAACGCCGAGCAGTTCAGCGGTTGTCGCGGCACGCCGCGACCAGTTGGAGACGTGTCGAGGGCGCCTACGGTGAGCTGTGGGGCGGCGGATAGCGTGCGGGCATGACGATGACGGGGAAGCGACGGGTCCTGTACCGGCAGGGCACGGGGTTCTGGCGGATGACGGCGAAGTGGGTCCTGGTCTTCGGGGCCCTCTACCTTCTGGACGGCGGGCTGCTCCGGTCGTGGGGCGACGCTCTGGCCTGGCCGTTGATCGGAATCCTGCTGTGGGTGCCGTTCGGGATCGGCGTCGTCTGGTACCCGAAGAAGGACCAGCGCGTCGAGCTGACGACGCAGGAACTGCGGGTGCGACGCAAACGGCTGCCGATGGAGAGGATCAACCTGCTGCACGTGGCCCGGCTGTGGCTGGAAGGGCGGTCGACCGCGGACGACCAGCCGGTGCGGGAGTGGCGGCGCTTCGACCGGGTGGTGTGGGTGCCGCTGCAGGACGGCCGAGCGTTCGGCGTGGAATTCCGCGATCCTGCCGCATATGCCGAGGTTTTCGGCGACTTCGCGCTCGCGGCCTGCGGCGGGCCCGACATCGTCCGCGCGCGGGTCGCGGCAGAGACCTACCCGGATCCGATCCCGATGCGGCCCCGTCCCGCCGGCGACGGCTCCTGGCCGGATCTCATGGACATCTTCGGCTGAGATCCGGAAGACGAGCGACCGTCGCGGTTTCGACGTACCGACCGGGCCGGTGCGGGCGTCTTCCTCCGGGTTCGTCGCCGCAGCCGGGTCCGGCCCGGTCCCGGGGGCCTGGGCATCCGTACTGATCTTCGCGGCGGCGCCCGCGGCCCGGTCAAGGACCGTCACAGCCACGACACCACAGCGCATGGGTACACGGACGGCATGAAACCGAAGCGCACACTCGTTTCCCGTCTCTCAGCCGGCCGCTGGCCGTACGTGGTGTCCGGCGCCGCGGTGTCCGTGAGCGCCTGGACAGGTGCGCGGGCGGCCGGCCGGTCGGACACCTGGCATCGCTGGACAAGC
This sequence comes from Streptomyces sp. 63XJN7_1_ISO-PGPR-S23-121, assembly GCF_056173025.1. Classification (NCBI taxonomy): domain Bacteria; kingdom Bacillati; phylum Actinomycetota; class Actinomycetes; order Kitasatosporales; family Streptomycetaceae; genus Streptomyces; species Streptomyces sp. 63XJN7_1_ISO-PGPR-S23-121. The sequence goes on from NZ_CM149653.1 coordinate 4,048,323, forward strand.
CCGGCTGGCAGCCACCTGCCTGGGCGTTTCCCGCCGTGTGGACGCCGTTGTACGCCTCGATCGCGTGGAGTGCCGGACATGCCGTGAGCCGTGCCGACGGACGCCGGCGGCGCGCCCTGATGATCGGCTTCGGTGCGAATCTGGCTCTCAACGCGTCGTGGACATGGCTGTTTTTCGGCCGTCGCAGTCCGACCGCCGGCGTCTGGGGCACCGTGCTGCTGGACGCGAGCAACGTCCAGCTCGTCCGCCAGGTGTGGCGCGGCGATCCCAAGGCCGCCGCGGCACTGGCTCCGCATGCGGGCTGGGGCCTGGTCGCCACCGCACTCAGCGCCTCCCTCGCCCGCCGCAACTGACCGCGAGGAACGATCTGTCAAGCTCCGAGGCTTCGGATGCCGGGGCGTGAACTCCAGGCGTCGCGCAGGGCCGGCCGCACGTCCTCCCCGAGGAGGAGATGCGTCGGCGCACCGGGCAGGGTGGGCAGCTCCGCCCAATGCGTCACGCTGTCGTCGCTCTGCGGGTCGTAGGGAAAACGGATGACTCCGTCGGAGTCGACGAAGCAGTCGTGATGCGTCACTCCGCCTACGCACAGTGACGGTGCCGGCCCATGGACCACCCCTGTGTGCTGACGCACCGGCACTTGCTTGTTTCTGTTCGAAGTGACGCCTCTTTGAGCAACTATTGACACGCCTCCGTCGGTCCCGTCAGAGTCGTTGCCGCCAGTGATGCCCGGTCGCGGACCGAAGGAGCGTCCCCATGCCCGAAATCCCCGCAGTCTCACGCCGCCTGCTCCTGGGAGGTGCGTTGGCCACCGGGGCGATGGTGGCCGGTGCCGGGGCCGCGCACGCGGCACCCGGTGATCCCGCCGCGCCACTTCCGGCCGCCTCGCCCCGGCGCGGCAGTGCCCAGAAGTCGATGATCAACGTGCCCTTCGACACCTACGGCACCGTCCGCGTCGGCCTGATCGGGATCGGGAACCGCGGGTCCGGCATGGGCGAGGGGTGGGCAGCCGTCCCCGGCTGCCGGGTCACCGCCGTCTGCGACATCCGCGCCAACCGTGCCAAGGCGCTCGCCGACCGCCTCGTCGCGCAGGGCAAGCCCCGCCCCGCCGAGTACGGCGGCACCGAGGACGCCTACGCGCAGATGCTGCGGCGGGACGACATCGACCTCGTGTACATCGCCACGCCCTGGGAGTTCCACTACGAGCACGGCAAGGCCTCGCTGGAAGCCGGCAAGCACGTCGTCGTCGAACTCCCCATCGCCACCGAACTCGACGAGCTCTGGGACCTCGTCGACACCTCGGAACGCACTCGCCGGCATCTGCTCCTCTCGGAGAACTGCTGCTACGGCCGCAACGAGCTGGCGATGCTGAAGATGGCCCACGACGGGCTGTTCGGCGACGTCACCAACGGCCACGGAGGCTACCTGCACGACCTGCGTGAACTGCTGTTCTCCGACACGTACTACACCGACTCCTGGCGGCGCCTGTGGCACACCCGCAGCACCGCCTCCTTCTATGCGATGCACGGCCTCGCGCCGATCGCCGCCGCGATGGACATCAACCGCGGCGACCGCATGACCGTACTGAGGGCCACCGCCACCGAGCCCAAGGGGCTGGCCGACTACCGGGAGCGGTTCATCGACAGGTCCCATCCCTCGTGGAAGGAGACCTACATCAACGGTGACCTGGTCACCTGTCTGATCGACACCGCCAAGGGCCGCGTCATCCGGGCCGAGCACGACGTCAGCTCGCCCCGGCCCTACAGTCGCATCAACAGTCTGGCCGGCAGCCGCGGCATCTTCGAGGACTACGCGGGCACGTCGTCGACCGGCGGGCGGATCTACGTCGAGCCCGACCACAGTGGGCACTCCTGGCGCGACTTCGACGCGTACCGGAAGGAGTTCGACCACTGGCTCTGGAAGAAGATCGGCGACGACGCGGCGAACAACGGCGGCCACGGCGGCATGGACTACGTGCTGCAGTGGCGTACCGTCCAGCTGATGCGGTCCGGACTCGTCCCCGACATCGACGTCTACGACTCGGCGGCCTGGTGCTCCCCCGTCCCGCTGAGCGTCAAGTCGCTTGCGATGGGCGGCCGTCCGGTGGCGATCCCGGACTTCACCCGCGGCTCCTGGGTGAACCTGCGCCTGGGCCTGGACTCCCGTGAATCGAGCATGCCTCCCGTGGCCTGAGCGCCTTCCCGGACGACCGACAGAAGGAGCAGTCAGTGAAGTTGACCCGCTTGATCGGTTCGCTCAGAGCCATGGCGGTGGCGGCGGCGGTGACACTCGCCTTCGCGCCCGCCGCCACCGCCGCCGAACCACCGCCCGAGCCCGCGGCCGTACGGACCGAGGTGTCGATCTCACCCGTCGACCTGGACGGTCCGGCCATCTCGACGGTGAAGGTGACCGTGAAGAACGCCGGGCCGGGGAAGATGCGGTCGCTGAAGGTGTCGTTCACGGGTCCGGTCGGCTGGGCCGTCCAGCCGGGCGTCGCAGGCATCGCCGGAACGTTCGCGCAGGGAGCCTCGGCCTCCACGGAGTTCCGCATCCAGGTTCCCGAGCAGCGCGGCGGTTTCACGCTGCGCAGCTTCACCGCCACGGCCACCTACGCCGGCGGCGACGGCCTGGGCTCGGCAACCGCCACCCGTACCCAGACGAGCGGCGCTCCTCTTTCCGACCTCTCGGCCGCCTACAACAACGTGGGGGTCACGGATGAGAGCAACACCGGGCCCGGCAACTACGACGGGGACGGCAACAGCTTCTCCGCGCAGAAGCTGGCCGCCGCCGGGCTGACTCCGGGCGGCCGGGTCGAGGCGCTGGGTGCCGAGCTGACCTGGCCGGCGGCGGCTCCCGGCACCAAGGGCAACGTCTCCAGTGCGGGCCAGGCGATCGCACTGAGCGGCAAGGGCGGCAAGCTGGTCTTCCTCGGCTCCGGCGTGAGCGGCGGAGCCACCGGTACAGCCACGGTGTACTACACCGACGGCACCAGCAGCCGCGGCTCGTTCGGCTTCCCCAACTGGTCCTTCGACCCTGCCGACGCCCACGGCGCGACGCTGGTGGCCTCCGCCGACGGCCGCAACCGGCAGGACGGCTACGGGAACGCGGGCATCGCCTACCGGATCTTCGCCCACTCCGTCCCGCTGGACGCCACGAAGCAGGTCCAGTTCGTGGTGCTCCCGTCCAACGGCAACGTCCACATCTTCGACATGGTCATAGCCCCCTGACGGCACGGGACCCCACCGCACGCAGACGGCTCGGCGCGCTTCGCGGCGGGCCGTCCGCATGTCCGGTCGGCATCAGGGCCGCTGCTCCCGGCTTCCCCGATTCCGGCCCGCTGTCGGACCCGGCATCTACGCTGGCCCCCACGATCCGATCAAGGAGCAGGGCAGTGCGGATAGAGCGTCATCAGGTGGGCGAGGCCGTCGTGTCGGCCGCACGCGAGGACTTCACGAACCGGATCGGGGGGCTGGTGCGGTCCATGTCGCGGGCCGACCGGATGACCACTTATGAATGGCAGTCGATCGCCGAGGAGTTCCTCGACTATTTGGGCGCCCTCTCCGTGGAGACGCCCGACCTCGACACCCCGGAGGCGAGAGCCGCGCTCAAGGACGCCTCCGAGGCCGCCGCCGGTGCCGTCGCCTACGCCGCGTACCACCCGCACTGCAGCTTCCAGGTCTTCCTGGAGTACGTGAACTTCGGCATGAGCTACGACCCCGGCGAGGACGCCCCCGAGGAGAGCGTCACGCCCGGGGCGTGGATCGACGCGCTGTGCCTGTCGGTCCTCCGGGACAGGGCCAAGGCGCACGGCGAGGCATTCCACTTCGCCCGGCAGAAGTTCGCCGGGCGGGTGCAGGGAACACCCGTCGGCGAGCTGGCCACCGGACTGATGGCCGTGGTCCTGGACGACACCGGCGACGACGAGCGGTATCCGCCGAGCGCGCGGGACAGGCTCGCCGCTGTCGACGCGGCCCTGGACCGGGTCCGGGCCCGCGCGGAGGAGACGGGCGAGCCGCTGACGGAGCGGCCGGACAGCGTGGCGCTGCGTACACTGCGTGCCCTGGCCGCGGAGGACCGGGATGCCTTCGATGCCGCGCTGTCCGACCTCCTGGTCGGGCACTCCGCCCTGCACAGTGCCTCGGCCTCCCCCAGCAGCCTTCTTCCGCTGGTCCCCATCGCCCTCGCCGTGCTGGCGTACCGGAGTCTGGGCTGGGCGCCGGCCGTTCAGACCGACTACCTCCCGCACGCCTTGATCACCGGCTTCGCGACCCGGGGCCCACGGGTCGCGGGGTTCGGCCGGAAGCGGCGGCCGGACGCGGTCGCCGCACTCGCCGCGGGCCCGCTGGTGGTGGAGCGGCCGGACTGCGAGTGGACCGTGCACCCGCAGACCAGGGCCGGGTACGAGGAGGCCCTCCGCAAGGCGTTCACCTCGGCCGACGGAAAGCCTCTCTCCGTTTCGCGGCTCGGCTGGGTCATGGGCGATCAGGAGCGGCTCTTCAAGTGGCACGCGGGTGACCCCGACGGGGGCACGGACGCCCTGCTCGCCAGCGCTCGGCTGGCCTCCGGGATGGGGGCGGCCCTGTTCCGTATCGCCCTGGCGGAGCCGGGCACAGAGGCGGAGGTGACCATTGGCGGCCGCACGCTGCGCTACCCGGCCGGGCGGGGCGAAGAAGCCGGCGCCCACAACTGGCATACGGCCACCGCCTTCGCCCTGATCACGGGCGCACGCGAGGACCTGGCTCCGCTGGTGCTCACCGGACCCGCCTTCGCCCGCCCGGACGGATCCGCCTTCACCGCGTACCGCGAGGCCCTCCATGCCTACTTGACCGGCACCGACACCGAGCAGGCCGCGCGGCGTGCGCTGGAGCAGGACGAGAAGGCCGAGGACTGGGGTTTCGCCATGCCCCCGGCCGTGCTGCTGTCGCAGCTCGTGGAAGGCGACGAGGAGAGTTTCAACCTGGCCCTGGCCGACGCCCTCGAGGGCCACCGCGCCTACTACCAGGTCGCCGACCGAGCGGACGATCCCGATGCCTCCGTCGACCTCGACGTTCTCGCCCTGGCCTGCCACGCCCGCCGCCGCGGCTGGGCCGTCCGCGTCGAATCCCCCTACCTGCCGCAGAGCCTTCTGCGGGCCGCCGAGCCCTTCTAGGGCCTGGTCCGAGGGATCGGGGGCCCGCAGCCGATGCGACGAGCGAGGCCGGCGGGCCGTCCGTCAGCGACGGTCCGTCAGCCGCAACGGATGTCCGGGGTGCTGAGGCGGTAGGTCACCCCGCCCCGGACGAGCGAGCCGCTCAGGTGGATGCAGTGACCGGTCGCGTTGAACCAGGTGTAGAGCGGTCCTGCGTAGTAGTGGTAGTTCTGCGGGTGCTCCGGAGGTGGGTCGGCGGCGTAGTCGCCGCTCTCGTCGTGGAGGTACAGCGTGATGTTCGACGCCAGGCCGTCGTAGGGGCTGGACCAGAACTTCGCGCAGTTGCGCTTGGTCGAGGCGTTCCAGTAGGTGCGCGCGTAGCCGCCCCCGCTGCGCCCCGCGGGGCTCTTAGCCCAGTACGTCTTGCCGTCCCAGCTGCCACTGCACTCGACGGCCGCGGGGGCAGCGGCGTGCGCCCCCACCGCCTCGGCCGGCGCCGCCTGCGCGGTGGGCGCGGCCACCAGGCCGAGCAGCAGCGCCATGACTCCGAGGCCCAGCAGCCGTGTTCTCCGCAATCGCTTCATCCGCTACTCCTGTGGGGAGATGTCGCTGATCCGGCACATGACCGGCAGCACACGGAATGCTCCACTTTCCGGGAACCCGGTATCCGCCTTTTCACGAAATCTCCGCCGAATCGGACCGGCGGCACTCCGGCGAGGCATCCCGAGCCGGTCGGCTCGGCATGCGTACCGGACCGCCGAGTTGAACATGTTCAAAATTGGGAGCTACGCTGAGCCGAGCGAAGGCCGAGGGGGTCCGATGAAGGTAGTGCTGCCCGGAGGAACCGGACAGGTGGGCACGGTTCTCGACCGTGCGCTGACGGCCGCCGGTCACGAGGTGACGGTACTGACCCGGCGCCCTGCGCGAGCGCGCGACGTCGGCTGGGACGGGGCCACGCTCGGCCGCTGGGCCGCGGCGATCGACGGCTGCGATGCCGTCATCAACCTGGCCGGACGCAGCGTCTCGTGCCGTTACACCGCCGAGAACCTGCGGACCATGATGGACTCGCGGGTCGATTCGACGCGGGTCGTGGGCGAGGCGATCGCCGCCGCCAGGCGGCCACCGCGCGTCTGGCTGCAGATGAGTACGGCGACGGTCTACGCCCACACCTACGGCACGGCACACGACGAGGCGGCCGGGGTGATCGGTGGCTCGGAGGCCGGGGTGCCGGACTACTGGGCGTACAGCGTCGAGATCGCGAAGAACTGGGAGCGCGCGCAGACCGAGGCGCCGACTCCCGCGACCCGCAAAGTAGCGCTGCGCTCGGCGATGGTCATGAGCCCTGACCGGGGCGGCGTCTTCGACGTGCTGTCGTGGCTGGCGCGCCTCGGGCTGGGTGGCCCGGTCGCCGGGGGCGCGCAGTACGTGTCCTGGATCCACGACGAGGACTTCGTACGCGCGGTGGAATTCCTGATCGACCGGGACGACCTCGAGGGGCCGGTGAACCTCGCCTCGCCCGGCCCCCTCCCCCAGCGCGCGTTCATGCGGGCGCTGCGCACGGCGTGGGGGATGCCGGTGGGGCTCCCGGCGACGCGCTGGATGGCCGAGCTGGGGGCGGTCGCGCTGCGCTCGGACACGGAGCTGCTCCTCAAGAGCCGTCGGGTGGTGCCGGGTCGGCTGCGCGCCGCCGGGTTCACCTTCGCCCATCCCGAGTGGCGGGGGGCCGCGAGGTCCCTCGTGCGGCGCCACGCCGGGGGACGGTGAGTAGCCCTCAGGCGACCGGGGCCAGGGGCCCGCACATCACGTTGCCGGGTTCGGACGGATCGTCACTGATCCAGAACTGCGTCCACAGCAGCGCGAACTCAGCGCGCCCGAGGTAACCGTCGCCGTCCTGGTCGAGACGGTCGAACACATCCCCCGTCGCCATCCTGCGGCCGTGCCAGGTGTCGATGAGCCGCTGGTGCTCGGCACGGGAGATACGCCCGTCACCGTTCTCGTCCACCGCGTCGAAGATGGTGTCGGCCGTCGCCATGACGGCCTCCGGCATCGACGGCAGCCGGTCGACCACGGTCATCAGCTCGTCCATGCCGACCTGCTCGCCCCGGTGCGCGGCGGCCGACAGATGCTGCCACCATCCCATGATCACTTCACGCACACGCGCGGCCAGCTCGGGATTCGCCGTCACCCGTGGCAACCGGCCCCATCGCGCCGCCAGCGCCTCGAAGTCCCCCTTCTCCAGACAGCCGTTGCCGTCCACGTCGAAGACATCGAACATCGGCTTGATCTTCGTCCTCTGGAACCCACTGGCCACCACGAACCCCCCTCGACTCACTGTTTCGGGTACAGGCTGTCCAGTTCCACCCGTCACCCAACAGCGCTCTCGAGCGCATCAGGCCCGACGTGTGACACCACGCCCCGTACGAACGCACCGAGCGCCGGTTCGATCAGGCGTGCGCCCCGGGCCCGAGTTGCCGCGCCCCCTGGCCGAGCGGAGACTGGACGTACGAACCGCGGGCTTGCCCGTGGACCGGGGGACGTTCGGCCCGGAGGCCCGGGCCTCGCCCGACCCGGTGCGGGTGTGCCCTCCGCCAGTCGTTCCGGCGGTGCCGGAACTGTGTTCCGGCAAAGGAAGGTTATGGGCAACGGGCACCGAGATGATCGCGGCTCGGTCGGCCGGCGGGCACCGCGGCAAGGCCTCCCGGTTCCATCCTCCCCGGCTTCCGCTGCGGCTGCCGCGCCGTCCGGGCGGGCCGGACCCGGAGCGTGCATCGGTGTCCTGGGCGGCTTCGGTCTCTGGGTCGGCGGGGAGCCGGCTGCCGTCCCGGCGGGGTCGGAGCGCGTCCTGGCATTCGTCGCCCTGTGCGCCCGTGCGGCAGTGCCCCGCCCTCTCATCGCGGGCACTCTGTGGCCGGCGTCGCCCGAGCACAGTGCGCACGCCAATCTCCGATCGGCCCTGGCACGCCTGCACCAGGCCGGCCGGCAGGCCCTGGAGATCGGCACGGCCGAGGTACGTCTGGCCCCCGAGACCACCGTCGACCTCCACGAAGCCCGCCGGACCGCCCTCCACATCCTTGCCTCCGCCGAGGCCGGCCGGCTCCCCGGCTGTTCCGTCCTGGAAGCGATCGAAGCCCTCTCCGCGGACCTGCTGCCCGGCTGGTACGACGACTGGGCGCTGCTGGAGGCCGAGGACTGGCGGCAGTTGCGACTGCACGCCCTGGAGACGCTGGCCGAACGGCTGATCACGGCACGGCGCCATGCCGACGCCGTCACCGCCGCGCAGGCCGCCGTGCACGCCGATCCGCTGCGCGAGAGCGGCCAGGTGTGTCTGGTCCGAGCCCACCTGGCGCAGGGCAACCCGTCCGAGGCCCTGCACGCGTTCGCCCGATACGGACGCCGCCTGTACGACGAGCTGGGGCTGGAGCCGACCGAGCGGCTGCACCGGCTGGTAGCCGGTCTCGCCCCGTCACGCCGCGGTGACGGCCGGCCCGCACGGTGAAGGCATGACACGTTCGAGCACCGGCGTGATGATCCTCCGGGTCTGGGTGGAGGAAGGCTCCGCCCGTCCCCTGCGCGCGCACGTCCGCGCGACCGCCGACATCGCCTCGGGCGTCGAGCGCGACATGACGCTCACCCGGGTCGACGCCGTGTGCCGGGTGGTCCAGGAATGGCTGGAGGAGATGCTGGTCGACCCCGACGGAGGGTGACGATCGGCGGCGGGCCACGCGGCCGTCACACGTCGGTGACGCCTCGGCCGGGACACTCGAACCATCAGGGGGTCGACAGGACCCTCTCATGTCACGGGGGCTCCTCGCGGAGGCCGTCCGTCGAGGAGATCTCCTGTGCACGGCAACCCGAGGAGGACAGCCATGGCCACCCCAATGTCAGCAGATCGGCTCCTCGACGCGCTGCGCGCCGAAGGACTCACCGTCGTCGAGCACCGGTCGTGGCGCACCCACAACCGCAATCACAAGGGGCCCTGGGGCCCGGTGAACGGGGTGATGATCCATCACACGGTCACCAGCGGCACGACGGGCAGCGTCCAGCTCTGCTACGACGGCCACGCCGCCCTGCCCGGGCCGTTGTGCCACGGAGTCATCGCCAAGGACGGCACCGTGCACATGGTCGGCAACGGCCGCGCCAACCACGCCGGGCTCGGTGACGACGACGTACTGCGCGCGGTGATCGACGAGGTCGCGCTGCCGCCCGACAACGAGGCCAACACCGACGGCAACCAGCACTTCTACGGCTTCGAGGCGATCAACCTCGGCGACGGCGTCGACCCCTGGCCCGAAGAGCAGCTGAAGGCGATCGAGAAGGCGGCCGCCGCCATCTGCCGGGCTCACCACTGGACCGAGCGCAGCGTGATCGGTCACCTGGAATGGCAGCCCGGCAAGATCGACCCCAAGGGCTTCACCATGGCCTCGATGCGGGGCCGGATCAAGGACCGTCTGAGCGCCGCTCTGGCCGGGACCCATGTGATGCGGTAGGGCCCGGGCCCTGAGACGGCAACAACCAGGCGGCGCACAACGCGTGACGGGGGCTGCGTTGTGTGCCGTTCCGAGCTTTCACGAGGAGGGATGGTCATGGCCAAGCGTCTGGTCGTCTGCTGCGACGGGACATGGAATGTCGCCGACCAGCCGAGCAGGACGAACGTCGCCAAGGTCGCCCTGTCCGTGCTCCCCGGGTCCGTCGCCGGGACGGAGCAACGCGTCTACTACCACAGTGGTGTAGGCAGCCGGCGGGGAGAGCGCCTGCGGGGCGGCGCGTTCGGTGTGGGGTTGTCCCAGAACATTCTGGACGCCTACCGGTTCCTCGTCGAGACGTACGAGCCCGACGACGAACTGTTCCTGTTCGGCTTCAGCCGCGGCGCGTTCACGGCCCGCAGCCTCGCAGGGCTGGTACGCAACAGCGGCATCGTGCGTCGGGACCACGCGGACCGGATTCCCGAGGCCTGGGCTCTGTACCGTGACCGGATCGAGCAACCGAACGGCGCGGCCGCCACCTTGTTCCGCCGCTCCTACGCGCGCGAGACGGAGATCGGTTTCGTCGGGGTGTGGGACACGGTCGGCGCCCTGGGCGTCCCGGTTCCGGACGCGACATGGCTCCAGCCGGCGGCGGAGCGCTTCAACCACCGCTGGGCGTTCCACAACACCGAACTGAGCGGCTGGGTCAAGGCGGCCTTCCACGCGCTGGCCGTCGACGAGCAGCGCTCGGCGTTCCGGCCGACGCTGTGGCATCAGAAGTCCGGTGCCGCCGCCTCGGGTCAGGAGCTGAAGCAGGTGTGGTTCGCCGGAGTGCACTGCGACGTCGGTGGCGGTTACCGGGAGACGGGACTGTCCGACGTCGCCCTGCTGTGGATGGTCGACCAGGCCCGCAGGCATGGGCTGGAGTTCGACACCGAGGCGCTGAGCACGGACGGGCCGCGGGTGATGCGGCCTTCGGAAAGCGTCGGCTTCCGCGTGCGGCCGGACGGTTCGGACACTCTCCACGTCTCGCGGACGGGTATGTACCGACTGGCCGAGCCGCTGCACCGGCCCCTCGGGGAGGCGGTGGGCGAGGACGGCCAGCCCGACGGCAACGAGTTCCTCTCGGTGCCCGCTAAGGAGCGTCACGACCGGAACGCGGACTACCGGCCACCGGAGCTGGAACGCTACCTGCGCAGGCAGGAGCGGGTACGGCTGGAACCCGTCCTGTTGCCGGGCCTCTCCGCGGGCCTGCCGCCCATGCCGTCGGCCGTGTCCGGCCGGGGAGCGGCGGCCGACGCACACGACGGACTCGACCGCTCCACATGACGCCGTACCCGCAGGCAACCCTGCCGGAGGCCGGCCGGACGGTGCGCGGTGCCCTCGCGCGGTGCCCTCATCTCCGTGCCGCGACTGGCTTCGATCATTTCGATCAGGAAGACGTGCTTCGTCGCCACCCGCTTGCCCCGGACCTTCAGCGAACCGTCTCGGTCGTACCGGGCCCCGCACGGCGCCCGGTACGCAGCCACACCGCCGTGTCGCACGGCAGGAGGCCGTCGGGGGCGAGCGGGGCGCTGGAGAGCAGTATCCGCTCGTGCGGGGGCAGGCCGACCGGTTCGCCGGACAGGTTGACCACGCAGACCAGGCCGTCCGTCCGGCTGAAGGCCAGGACGCCCTCCGGGGCGGGCAGCCAGGTCATGGTGCCGTCGCCGAAGCCCTTGCCGGTCCGGCGCAGCACCAGGGCCTCCCGGTACAGCGTGAGCATCGACTCCGGGTCGTCGAGCTGCCGGTCGACGGCGTAGCGGGCCCAGTCACCGGGCTGCGGCAGCCACGGTTCCGTCGCCGAACCGAAGCCCCACCAGGGTGCCGTGGCCGTCCACGGCAACGGCACCCGGCAGCCGTCGCGTCCCGGGTCGGTGCCGCCGGAGCGGAAGTGCATGGGGTCCTGGATGCGGTCCAGGGGGATGTCGGCTTCCGGCAGCCCCAGTTCCTCCCCCTGGTAGAGGTAGACCGAGCCGGGCAGGGCCAGGGTCAGCAGGGCGGCGGCGCGTGCCCTGCGGGTGCCGAGCGCCAGGTCGGTCGGGGTGCCGAACGCCTTGGTCGCGAAGTCGAACGCGGTGTCGGCGCGGCCGTAGCGGGTGACCGTCCGGGTGACGTCGTGGTTGGCGAGGACCCAGGTGGCGGGAGCGCCGACGGGAGCGTGCTCGGCGAGGGTCGCGTCGATGGTGGCGCGCAGCCGGTCCGGGTCCCACGGGCAGGTGAGGAGGTTGAAGTTGAAAGCGGTGTGCAGTTCGTCGGGGCGCAGGTACCGCGCGAAGCGCTCGGCGTCGGGCAGCCAGACCTCGCCGACGAACACGGCGCCGTACTCGTCGGCGATCGACCGCCAGGAACGGTAGATGTCGTGGATCTCGTCCTGGTCGATGTACGGGTGGGGGTCGACGCCCTCCTCGAAGTCGGCGAGCGCGGGGTCCTTCACGAGCAGGGCGGCCGAGTCGATGCGCACGCCGGCGACGCCCCGGTCGAACCAGAAGCGGAGGATGTCCTCGTGCTCGCGGCGGACGTCGCGGTGGGCCCAGTTCAGGTCGGGCTGCTCGGGGGTGAACAGGTGCAGGTACCACTCGCCGTCGGGCACCCGCGTCCAGGTGGCGCCGGAGAACTGCGAGGGCCAGTCGTTGGGCGGGAGTTCGCCGTTCTCACCCCGGCCGGGCCGGAAGTGGAAGCGCTCCCGCTCCGGGCTGCCGGGGCCGGCGGCGAGGGCGGCGCGGAACCAGGCGTGCTGGTCGGAGACGTGGTTGGGGACGATGTCGACGATGACGCGGATGCCGAGTTCTGCGGCGTCGGCGATCAGCTTCTCCGCCTCGTCCAGGGTGCCGAAGGCGGGATCGATGGTGCGGTAGTCGGCCACGTCGTAGCCGCCGTCGACCAGGGGGGAGGCGTACCAGGGGGTGAACCACACGGCGTCGATGCCGAGACCGGCGAGGTAGGGCAGTCTCGCCCGGACGCCCGCGAGGTCCCCGGTGCCGTCGCCGTCGCCGTCGGCGAAGCTGCGTGGGTACACCTGGTAGATGACGGCGTCGCGCCACCAGTCGTCGGTGCGGGGCGGAAGAGGGGCTGCCACGGGTGCGGTCCTTTCGGGCAGGGTGGGTCTTCGCCGCCGGCCCGGAAGCGGGGCGTCGGACGGGTCGGCGGCGAAGGCTTGGGAGAGGCGGGGTGCGGGGTTCCGGAAGGGTCAGCCCTTGAGCCCGCCGGCGGTGAGGCCGCTCATGATGTTGCGCTGGAAGATCAGGAAGATCAGGAGCGTCGGCAGTGAGGCGATGGTGAGCGCGGCGATCAGCACGTTCATCGGTACGCCGTTGGAGAGCGAGTAGATGCCGACGTTCAGGGTCTGCATGGCCGGGTCGGGCAGGACGAGCATCGGCCAGAGGAAGTCCTTCCAGACGCCGACGATCGCGAAGATGGAGACCACGCCCAGGATCGGGCGGGAGATCGGCAGGACGATCGACCGGAGCGTGCGCATCGGGCTCGCGCCGTCCATGGCGGCCGCGTCCAGCAGTTCCTTGGGGATCGAGTCGAAGAACCGCTTCAGCAGGAAGATGTTGAAGGCGTTGGTGACCGACGGGAGCCAGATGGCCCAGGGGGTGTTGAGGAGGTTGCGTTCGACGACGGGCACGTCGAGCACGGTGAGGTACTGGGGGACGACCAGGACGGTCGCGGGGATCATCAGCGTCGCCAGCATCGCCCCGAGGACGGCCTTGCCGAAGACGGGACGGAGTCTGGAGAGCGAGTACGCCGCGGCGACGTCGAGGACCAGTTGGAAGGCCAGAGCGCCGAACGCGTAGTACAGGGTGTTGAACAGCAGCTTGGCCAGGTCCATGACCTCCCAGGCCCTGGAGTAGTTGTCCGGCTCGAAGGAGCCGGGCACGAGTGTCGGCGGCGTCTGGATCACCTCCTGCGTGTCCTTGAAGCCGCTGGAGATCATCCAGTACAGCGGTCCGAGGAACACGAGGGTGAAGCCGGCGACGACGACGGTGAACATCACCCAGTAGACGGCCTTGCCGCGGGGCCTGGCGAGCTGGGCCGGTGAGATGAGCGTGCGTGTGGACATGCCGGGGCTCCGGTTCCTACTCGTTCTCGGCGCGGTTGAGCTTGACGTAAGCCGCCGAGAAGCCGGCGAGGATGACGAGCAGGAGCAGCCCCAGGGCTGCCGCGGCGCCGTAGTCGTTGAAGTTGAAGGCGTACTGGTAGATGAGGTAGACGACGGTGGTGGTGGACCCCTCGGGGCCGGCTCCGCCGGTGAGCAGGAAGGGCTCGACGAAGACCTGCATGGTGGAGATGACCTGCATCAGCAGCATCAGGGAGAGGATCAGCCGCGTCTGCGGAATGGTCACGTGCCAGATCTTGCGCAGCACCCCGGCCCCGTCCAGCTCCGCCGCCTCGTAGAGCTCACCGGGAATTCCCTGCAGGGCTGCGAGGTAGATGAGGGCGGCACCGCCCATGTTCATCCAGGTGGAGGCGATGACGATCGAGAGCATCGAGGTGTCCGGGTCCTGGAGCCACTGCTGCGCGGGCAGACCGAAGAAGCCGAACACCTCGTTGAGCAGCCCGTACCCCGGGTCGTACAGGTACTTGAACAGCAGCACCGAGGCGACGGGCGGGAGCATCACCGGCAGGTAGACGAGCAGCCGCAGGTATCCCTTGCCGTGCCGGAACTCGTTGATCACGACGGCGACGACGAACGGTACGGCGAAGCCGAAGACCAGGGCCAGGACCGTGAAGAGCAGGGTGTTGCGCCACGCCTGCCAGAACGCGGGGTCGTTGAACACCGTGGTGAGGTTGTCCAGCCCCACCCAGCTGACGTCGCCGTTGTCCGTCTTCTGGAAGGCGAGGAAGAACTCGCGGATCATCGGGTACCACGAGAACACGGCGAAGCAGAGCACCGCGCCGATCAGGAAGCCGTGGGCCGTGAGGTTGCGCCGCAGGCTCTTGGCGAAGCGTCCGCCCGGTGGCTCGGGGTCCGCCGCGTGCGGAGGGGTGCGGCGGTGACTGGCCGCCTTGCTCGGGTTCATGCTGGGGGCCGACATCGTCGCTCCTTGACACTGGTCCGCCGGGGCGTCGCCCCGGATGCCACAAGTGGTCTGGTCCGCTCCCCTGGGGGGCGGCGTCCGGCGGGGCGGTCGCGACGCCCCGCCGGGGCGCTCACTGGTGGGCGAGCACCTGGTTGACCTGGCTCTCGGCGGTGTCCAGCAGCTTGTCGATGTCGGCGTCCTCGTTGGTGAGGATCCCGGACATCACGTTGTCGAGGACCTTGTAGATCTCCTGGGCCTTCGGCGGCTCGGCCTTGCCCGCGACCGGGTTGTCCATGAAGGTCTTGAAGTTGGCGACCGGCATGGTGGCGTTCTGCTTGCGGGCGGCGTCGTCCTTGGTCTTCGACTCACCCGTCCAGAAGTTGGGCTGCGGGATGCCCACCGGCAGGTCGTCGGCCTTGGTGCGCTCCCAGTCGAACTGGCCCTTACCGACGGCTAGGTTCTTGAAGTTCAGCCAGGCGATCGCGGCCTTGACCTTGTCGCCGGAGATGCCCTTCTTGATCATGTAGCTGTTGCCGCCGGCGAGGGTGTTCTTCTCACCGGGGATCGGGCCCATGCCGAAGTTCTCGTACTTGGCGCCGAGTTGCTGGACCATGTAGGCGATGTCGTCGGGCGCCGCGAGGAACATGCCGAGCTTGTCGGTGGCGATCTGCTTCTGCAGGTCGCCCCACTTCAGCAGCTGCGTCTTGCCCATGCTGTCGTCCTGCCAGCGCATGGCGTGCAGGTTCTGCGCGACCTGGTGCCCCAGGGCGTCGTTGAAGGCCGCCTTCCTGCCGCTCGCGTCGACGACGTCGCCGCCCAGGCTGTACATGTGCGCCGTGAAGTGCCAGCCGCCGGTGTTTCCGGCGCTGTACTCGCCGAAGCCGGCGATGCCGTTGCCGAGGCCGGCGATCTTCCCGGCCGCGGTGCGGACCTCCTCCCAGGTGCGCGGAGGTGTGTCGGGGTCGAGGCCGGCCTGCTCGAAGAGCTTGCGGTTGATCAGCAGGCCCATGGTGTAGTTGCTGGTGGGCAGGCCGTAGAGCTTGCCGTCGCTCTTGAGGGAGGCGAGGACGTCCGGGTCGATGTCCTTCAGCAGCGGCACCGTCCTGTCGTTGACGTACGCGGTGATGTCCTCCGCGCCGTCGTTGTCCAGCACCTGCGGCAGGTCGGTGAAGTAGGTGTAGAAGACGTCCGGCTGCGACTTGGCCTTCAGCATGGCCGTGAACCGCGGGGGTTCCAGGCACTGGCCCGGGGTGGAGCGGCCCTGGATGGTGACGTTGGGGTAGGTCTTGTTGAACTCCTCGACGTCCTCCTTCCACTCCTTGAGCTCGGCCGCCTTGGCCGTCGGGGGCATGCAGTCGATGGTGAGCGTGACCTTGGTCTTCGGGTCCAGCGGAGCTGACGGGTCCGAGGACCCTCCGTTCGAGGAACCGTTGCCGTCGTCGCTGCTGCTCGTTCCGCAGGCGGCGAGCGCGGTGAGCATGAGCGTGGAGACAAGGGTCATGGCGCCGACACCGCGGACACCGGACAGCCGAGCACTTCTCATGGGTGGACCCCTTCGGGCATGAACGAGGAAGGCGCCCCGTCGCCGATGCGTGGCGGGGCGCCGCTCACTCAACCACCACGAACAAGTGAACGCAAGATCTCACGCTCATTTCGTAATTGTTTGACAAGCTCGCGGTACACAGAGGCAGAACGGACGCTCAACCGGTCGAAAAGCCCGTCAGCCGCCGGCCACCAGGTCGACGGCGGGGGTGGTGGCGGCCCGCAGACCCGCGGCCTGGGCGGTCGACGCACGAACCACCAGTTCCGGTTCGAACAGCAACTCGTTGTGGGGCACGTCGCCGCCCTGGATCCGAGTGGCCAGCAACTCGACCGCGGCGCGTCCCATCGCCTCGATAGGCTGGCGCACCGTGGTCAGCGGCGGCTCGGTGCACGTCATGAAGGCGGAGTCGTCGTACCCCACCACGGACACGTCCTCCGGCACCCTCAGACCCCGCCTGCGGGCGGCCCGGACCGCTCCGAGGGCCAGGGGGTCGCTGGCGCACACGATGCCCGTCACCCCCTCGTCCAGCAGCCGCGAGGCGGCCGCCTGGCCGCCCTCCAGGGAGAACATCGACCGTTGCACGAGCTCGTCGGCCAGGAAGCCGCCGGCGGCCCGGGCGGCGGCCCGGAGCCTGCGACGGGAGGGGATGTGGTCCGAGGGGCCGAGCACCAGCCCGATCCGCTCGTGGCCGAGCGACACGAGATGGCGCCAGGACTGCTCGGTCGCCACCACGTCGTCGCACGCGACGCTGGGGAAGTCGAGCCCTTCTATGGCCGCGTTCATCAGGACGACGGGGATGCGCCGCCGGGCCAGCAGCCGGTAGTGCTCGTGCGGCGCGTCCGCCTGCGCGAACAGCCCACCCGCGAAGATCACGCCGGAGACCTGCTGCTGGAGCAGCAGCTCCACGTAGTCGGCCTCGGACACACCCCCCTTGGTCTGCGTGCACAGCACCGGCGTCAGCCCCTGCTGCGCCAGTGCGCTGCCGATCACCTCGGCGAACGCCGGGAAGATGGGGTTCTGCAGCTCCGGCAGCACCAGCCCCACCAGACGGGCCCGCTCCCCCCGCAGTTGCGTCGGACGTTCGTACCCCAGGACGTCCAGCGCCGTCAGCACCGACTGCCGTGTCGCCTCCGACACCCCCGCCTTGCCGTTGAGGACCCGGCTGACCGTGGCCTCACTGACTCCCACCTTCTTCGCCACTTGAGCAAGTCGTCGCGTCATACTCGCAACCGTAGCGCAAACCCCCGCAAGGATTTGCGCTACGCATGGCCGATCCGCGACGGAACCAGCTGGGCTAGGGGTTGATGTTGATCTTGAAGGTCGAGGTCGTGTTGCGGACGTCCACGGCGTTGTCCTCGAGCTTCAGCCCGTTGAAGGTGACCTCGCCGACCGCCGGGCCCTGCCCCTGCTCCGGCATCTCGTTGGCCCACAGGCCGAAGCCGGACCTGGCGTCGTAGGCGTCACCGCTCTTGTGCGCCCCCGTGACGGTGACGTCCGTGAAGACGGTGTCCTTGACGGGGTACTGCGGCTGCCCGCCCACGTAGTTCGTCTGGAACATGATGCCGCTGTAGGTGGGGTCGACGATGTCCACGTGATTGACGCGGATGCCCTGGAAGACCTTCGAGGCGGAGAAGACCCAGATGCCGGGGAAGGTCTGCGCGTCCCAGAAGTGCCCGCCGGCCCGTTCGACCGAGATGTTCTCGAAGGTGGTCAGGGCGGCCCCGAAGCCGTTCATCGGGTAGCCGAAGTCCAGCGACGAGATGGTGATGCCGGAGTACACCAGGGTGTCCGCGATGCGGATGTTGCGGAAGGTGTTGTCGTAGCCGCCGTACACGGCGACACCCGCGGCACGCCAGGTCAGCGTGGTCGTCAGGTTCTCGTAGAGATTGTTCTTCATGTCCGCGCCGCCGGCGTCGATCGCCGAGAACAGCGCGAAACTGTCGTCGCCGGTCGCCCGGGCGTCGTTGTTGGAGACCAGGTTGTCCGTCGACCCGTTGGTCATGTTGACGCCGTCGGCGAACATGTTGCGGATGCGGGAGTTCTTGATGGTCATCCGGTCGGTGTTGGCACCCCAGTACAGGCAGACCATGTGCTCGTTCCAGATGTTGTCGATGACGATGTCCGACACGTTCTGGAAGTCGAAGACCTTGCCCGGCCCGTCGATGCGCGAGGTGTAGTTGCCGAAGTAGGCGAAGTTCGCGAAGGACGAGCCCTTGGCGGTGGCGTCGGCCCGGAAGCCGATGTCGGTGTTCGACTGCCCCTCGGGAGCGTGGAACCGGGTGTACCACGGCCCGGCGCCGACGACCTCGACCGCCTTGCCGTACACCTGGAACGTGCTGGACGTCTGGTAGTCCCCGGACGGCAGGTACACGCCGACGAGCTTGCCCGAGGTGTCCATGCGCACCCGGTCCAGGGCGTTCTGCACGTCCTGGTGGGTGAGTCCGGCGGGTACGGCGTACGCGGCCGGGTCCGGGTTGGCGGCGGGCGCCACCTGCTCCAGGTTCACGAAGTCGAAGGCGTACGCGGTGGAGTCCGAGGCGTCCTTCTGGAGCCGGATCCTCGACCCCGCGGGCACGGTCTGGTCGAACATGAGGTGCGCCTCGTCGTAGATGTGGCGCGGCGCCCCGGAGCCGGGCGAGTTCCCGGGCGCGGCCTCCGCCCCGTACAGCCAGGCGTAGCGGGAGGTGAGCGGCAGCGTCTTCTTCTTGACGCCGTCCACGTAGACGCTGATCGTCGAGTCGATGCCGCCGCCGCCCGGCGCGTCCGGGATCGAGAAGCGGGTGACCAGGGTGTTGGTGGTGGCCCGGGTCGTGAACTCGACGTACTGACCGGTGCCGGTCAGGGTGACCGCCTTGCGGCCCGAGGCCTCGCCGGCGAGATCGCCGACGGTCCGGTTGGGCCCGACGACCCTGGTGCCGCCACCGAGCGAGCCGTCCTCGGCCTCGTACATGTCGTACGGCATGTTGGCGCCGCGCCCGACGAACAGGGGCTTGGTGGAGGTGTTGTTGTCCCGCTTGGCCGGTATCTCCTCCGCGTCGGGGTCGACCACGGCCTTGGCGCTGCAGGACCCGTTGACGGCCTTCCACGAGCCGAGGGTGACGGCGGTGGTGGTGGCGCCGGGGGCGATGACGCCGGTGTGGGTGCCCGCCAGGGTTCTGACGGTCGCGCCCTTGCTGTCGGTCAGGGTGAGGGTGATCCGGTGGTCGCCGCCCGCGGAGGCCACCGTGCCTTGGTTCTTCAGGGCGACGCGGAAGGTGACGTCGTCCCCGGCGGCCGGGGACGACGGGGACGTGCTCACCGCCGCGACGACCAGGTCGGAGCTGGCGACCGGCTTGACGACCAGCGCGTCCGGGCCGGTGTAGGTGTTGTTGGTCTCGTTCTGTTCGATCACCGCGTCGCCGTCGTCGGCCACGGCGCTCAGCGGATAGGTCCCCGCCTCGCGGTTGCCGAGGGACGCGGTGACCGTGGTCTGCTCCCCCGCTCCCAGCGCCCCGACCTGCGCGGTGGCCACGGTGGAGCCGCCGAGCCGCACGGCGAGCCTGCTGGCCGGCGCGTCGGCCGCCCCGCTGTTGCGGACGGTGGCGGAGGCGGTGATGTGGTCCGACTCCACGGGCGTCGCCGGTGACGTGGTCAGCTTCGTCACCTCCAGGTCGGGGTTGGGCGCGGTGACGCCCATGACCTGGAACTCGGCGATCTGTCCGGCCGTCGCGCCGCTGTTGGCGGTGAAGCGCAGCCGCACGTCGGCGGTGCGCTTGCCGACCGGGACGGTGACGGTGTTCCGTCCGGCCGGGGTGAACGCGTAGTCCTTGGCGGCCACCAGCGGGGTGAAGCCGGTCGCGCTCTGCTCCCGGCCCTGGACCTCGATGGTCTGGGTGCGGCTGCCCCAGTCGGGGTCCAGGCGCAGCACCAGCCGGTCGACGTCCGCGTTGGCGCCCAGCTTGACGGTGAGGGTGTTCGGGTAGGTTCCCGCGCCGCCCTCCCAGTACGTCGCCGTGTTGTTGTCGTTGGCGTTGGCCGCGACGTACGTGTGGATCACGGAGGAGGCCTCGATGGGTTTGCCCACCGCCAGGTCGGCGTCGGCTCCGCTGCCGTTGCGGGTCACCTGGTTGCCGGGCGGTGACTGGTTGCCCGCCGCGTCCCTGGCGCGCACGGTGTAGGTGACGGTCGCGGAGGCGGGCTGGGTGTCCGTCCAGGTGGTCACGTCACCGGCGACGGAGGCGCGCCGGATGTTGTTGGCGTAGATGTCGTAGCCGGTCACGGCCCTGTTGTCGGCGGAGGCGCCCCAGGTGAGCCGGATCCGGCCGGCCTCGGGCTCGGTGAGGGACAGGTTCACCGGGGCGGTGGGGGCCTCGGTGTCGCCGTCGTCGGCCGCGCGGGTCACGGTGTCGCTGTTCGCGGACTGGTTGCCCGCCGCGTCCCTGGCGCGCACGAAGGAGCTGACACGGGTGCCCGCGGGCCGGGTGTCGGTGTACGTCGTGACGTTCCCGCCGACCGACGGTCGTCTGCGGGCTGTCATGCGTCCCCGATCTCGGCCCCGCGGGCGGCGGGGCACGGCGGTGGGATGGGTGGGGGGCGGTGCGCCGGCCGTGGCCGGCGCACCGCGGTGATGCCGTGGTCAGCCGCGCGAGGCGGCGGAACCGTTCGCCGAGCCGTTGAACGTGAACTGCGATCCGGGTTCCTTCACCAGATCGCCCTGGGCCGAGGCGGTGATCGTCACGTTGGCCAGGGTGGCGCTGCCGCGCGCCCCGCCCATCGCGAGGATTCCGGACCCGTTGTTGGACTTGGCGATGGTGACGTTCCTGATCTGCACGTCGGGCATGGCGCCGCCGCCCGTCTTGAACTGGATGCCGTCGTAGGTGGAGTCGTGGATGTCGGTGTCGCGGATCGTCACGCCGGGGATGTCCTGGCCCTGGGCGAAGAGGGTGATCGCGCCGAACTCCTGGGCCTCGCCCCAGAACGCCCCGCCCGTGCGGTACAGGCCGTTGTTGGCGAGGAGGGTCTGACCGGAGAAGGGCAGGGGGTCGTGGTCGGTGGCCAGCATGATCCCCGGGTAGTTCATGGTGTCGGAGATCAGGTTGTTCTCCACGGAGTTGCCGTGACCGCCGTAGATCGCCACGCCGTTGGCCCGCCAGGGCAGCTGGATGGTGTTGTTGCGGAAGTGGTTGTCGTGGCCGACGTCGACGGAGGTGTCCTTCACGTACTTGTTGGCCCACACGGCCAGCGCGTCGTCGCCGGTGTTGCGGAAGGAGGAGTTGTAGACGGTCGAGTTGCGGGTGCCGTTGGAGAAGTTGACGCCGTCGGCGTAGGTGTTGCGGATGCGTACGCCGTTGAACTCCAGACCGTCGGCGGGGCCCCAGAGCTCGGGGATGTTGGAGTAGTCCCTGCCGACCCAGGCTCCGACGTTGGAATGCTCGATCCACACGTTGGTGATCCTGGTGTTCCTGCCGAAGCGGCCGTTGAGCGCGACGCCGCCCTCGGCACCGCCGTCTCCGCCGCGGATGGTGCCGGAGCCGAAGACGGCGATGTCGGAGATCTTGGTGTTGTCGTCGATGTCGAACCCGAAGTTTCCCTCGTGCGGGTGGTTGATGCCGCCCGCGTCCTGCGGCTGGATCAGCGAGTACAGCTGGGAGTGCCACATGCCGGCGCCGCGCAGGGTGACGTCGCGGATGCCGACCTGGTTGTACTGGCCCCGGTTCTGCGGGGCGTCGGTGAGGATCTTCTTCTCCTGGCGCCATTGGCCCGCCGGGATCCAGACACAGGGGATCTCCCCCTTCTGGTCCGCCGCGACGGCACGCTGGATGGCGTCCGCGTCGTCGAGGCCGTCGTTGGGCACGGCTCCGTAGTCGGTGATGGAGACGCACTCCGCGGGCTTGGCGGCCGCGGGGGCGACCTGCTCCAGGTCGACGAGGTCGATGACGTAGAAGGCGGCGTTGTCGCCGGCATCGCGCTGGAGGCGGAACGTGGTGCCCGCCGGGTAGGTCTCGGTCAGCAGGGCGTGGGACTCGTCGAACAGGCGCCGGGCGTCACCGCCGGGGCGGTTGGTCAGGCCCTCCGGGTCGTCGGTGGTGCCGTAGAGCCAGCTGTGCTTGGACGACAGGTTGAGCTTGCGGACGAACTCGCCGTTCGCGTAGAGGCTGATCGTCGCCTCCTGTCCGCCGCCGCCGGCCGCGTCCGGGATCGCGTTGCGCACGACGACCGAGTTGGACGGCGTGGTGGAGGTGAACTCCACGTACTCTCCGGCCGAGTCGAGCCGGACCGAGCGGCGCCCGGAGGACTCGGTGGCGAAGTTGGTGTGCCCGAAAGTCCGCCTGGCGTCCGTCTTCAGCAGGGTGCCGTTGTAACGGCCGTCCTCCGCCTCGTACTCGACGTACGGCACGGCGGCGCCGCGGCCGACGACGAGCGAGCGGGCGAAGGTGTTGTTGTCCTCATTGGTCTCCTGGACGACGGAGGTGGCGTCCGCGGTGGCGGTGAGCGTCGCTCCCCCGCTGGTCGCGGTCCAGTCGCCGCTGATGGCCACGTTCGTGGTGGCACCGGCCGCGATGGCGCCGGTGGTGCCGTTCAGGGTGGTGCCGCCGACGGTGAGCCGGGTGACCGATCCGGCGGGCACGGGGCTCGTGCCCCGGTTGCGCACGGCGACGGTGAAGCCGACCTTGGCTCCGACGGCCGGGCTGGACGGGTTGGTGGTGATGCCCGTGACCTCGAGGTCCGGGCCCGGTGCCTGGCCGACGACCAGTTTCG
The DNA here is from genome assembly GCF_056173025.1 of Streptomyces sp. 63XJN7_1_ISO-PGPR-S23-121. Classification (NCBI taxonomy): domain Bacteria; kingdom Bacillati; phylum Actinomycetota; class Actinomycetes; order Kitasatosporales; family Streptomycetaceae; genus Streptomyces; species Streptomyces sp. 63XJN7_1_ISO-PGPR-S23-121. The sequence continues at coordinate 4,071,258 of NZ_CM149653.1, forward strand.
AGCCGGCGTTGCGGCTGTTGTTGCTGTTGTCGAGTTCGGCGACGGAGTCGGAGGGATCGACGACCGCGGAGACGGTGTAGCTGCCCATGGGCCGCTTGCCGACGTGCACCGGCACCCTCACCGACGCGCCTGGGGCGAGCGCGCCGACAGCGGCGCTGCCGGCGACGGTGCCCTCGAGGCTGACGTCCACCGTGGTCGCGGGCGAGGCGGCACTGCCGTCGTTGCGGACCGTGGCCTCGACGGTGACCGCGTCCGACTCGGAGGGCGCCGCGGGTGACCAGGTGAGGGAGGTGACGGTCAGGTCGGGTGCGGGAGCGGCCGCGCCGATGACCTCGAACTCCGCGACCTGTCCCCCGCCGGCGCCGGTGTTGCCGGAGAACTCCAGGCGCACGTCCGCGTACCGGCCGGAGACGGGGATGGTCACCGTGTTGTTGTTCTGCGCCGGGCCGAAGGTGTAGTCGACACGGCTCTTCAGGGAGGTGAAGCCGGTGGCGCCGGCCGCGCGGCCGAGTACCTGGATGCTCTGAGTGCGGGTGCTCCAGACCGGGTCGGGGTTGAGCTTGACGACGACGCCGCTCAGGTCGGCGTCCGCACCGAGCCGGGTGGTCAGTGTCGACGACTGGCCGCTCGCCTCCCAGTAGGTGGATGTGCTGCCGTCGTTGGCGTTGGCGGCGACGTAGTTCTGGGTGGTCGACGAGGCCTCCATCGGCTTGCGCAGGGCGAGGTTGGTGCCGGCCGGCGGGGTCCCGGGGTCCCCTCCCCCGGCGTCGCCGTGGACCTCCACCTCAGACAACTGGGCCGCGTTCCAGCCCGTGTTGCCGGTCACCTGAACCCTGACGTAGCGGGCATCCCCGTCGACGCCGACGACCACGGTGCCGGCGGCGTTCGGGGAGAAGGTTCTCGCGGCGCCCGCCGAGAGGGTGGAGAACGCCTGGCCGTCGGTGCTGCCCTGGACGCTGATGGTCTCGGTGCGGGCCTCCCAGGATGCGGGGAGTTTCAGCACGACGTCGTCGAGCTCGGATCTGGTCCCGAGGTCGATCTGCACCCACTGCGGGAACGAGCCCGTAGGCCCCTCCCAGTACGAGGCCTGGCTGCCGTCGGTGACATTGCTCGCCGGGTAGCCGCCGAGGGCCCCGCCTGTCGTCACCGGTCGGCCCAGCGCCAGGTTCGGGCCCTCCGCGGTGGCCGCGTGGGCGGTCACGGGGAGCGCGCCCGCCGTGAGCAGACCCGCCGTCACGAGGCCGACGGATACCCGCCGGCCCGGATGTCTTCCCCTCATGAGGCTCACTCGTTTCCTTTCCCTGAGTGCCCGGGAACCGGCCCGCCGTGCGTGGCCCGCCGCGCACCGCACGCCGAGGCACGGGAGCGCCGAGCGGCGGTGATCGTCGGGCAGGAGGGGCCGGTGCGCCTGGTGGGCGGTGGCGGTCGGCAGGCCCGGAAGAAGCCGAGGTGAAGCCAGGCCCGCTCAAATCCAAAAGTTGAGTGATTTCGTCAATCTTTTGCAGCACTGAGGTGACAGGTTTCTACCGCGTATCGACTTTGTCAACGCCTCGGGACGGCACAGAAGTTGGACACCGGCGCCGGCGGGCCGTCGCGGCCGGTGCACTTCGGTCGCCGAGGTCACCCACTCGCTCGTCGGCGACAGGGGATGTAACGCGTCCTCGGCGCAACGGATTTACCCAGGCGATGGCGTACGTTCCGGAGCGCCGGCCTCGTCCCGGTCCGGCCTCCGACCTCAGCCGATGCGGACCCGGTGGCCTGAGGCCTCGGCGCTCTCCGTCACGCGCGGGCCGGCAAGCTGGTCAGCAGGCTGCGCCGTGCGGACTCCACGTGCTCTTCGGCCCGGCGGGCCAGGGTGCGGCTGTCGCCGGAGCGCAGGAGAACGGCGAGTTCACGATGCTCGTCGACCACACGCGCGCGGTAATGGTCGTAATCCGCGTCGACGCGACGTAGTTGGAACAGGTGCAGCTGGGAGCGGATCGCCTGCCAGGCGGTGGTGAGCCGGCCGTTTCCGGCGGCCGTGTAGATCTGATCGTGGAAGGCGATGTCCAGTGCCACCAGTCGGCGAGCTTCGCTGCCTCCGGCGACCCCGGTCGCCATCTCGGCCACCAGCCGATCGAGGCCGGCCAGTTGCTCCGCCGTCGCGGTCCGCCGCGCGGTGGTCGCGGCCAGACGGTCCAGCGCGGTCCTCAGCGCGTAGACCTCCTGCACGTCCTCGGCCGTCACCTCGATGACGGTGGTGCCGCGGTGCCAGCCGCCGCGAACCAGGCCTTCCTGCGCCAGCCGGGCCAGCCCTTCCCGGACCGAGCCACGGCTGACCCCGAGGCGCTCGGCCAGCTCCACTTCCCGCAGTGCTGCTCCAGGCGGGAAGTGACCGGAGAAGATGGCCGCCCGCACCAAGTCGGCGGCTTCGTCGGCCAGACCGCGCCGGGCCGCCTTCGGCAGTGCAGAGGACATCCCCCGATGCTGACATCCGGACAACTCTGCCGCCAGACCTCGTCCCCGACTTGGGCACCTCATTGTCCTGATGTTGACATTGGGACACGACCGGGACACGCTGCCCGGGACGCCGAGCCCGCCGGAGAGGACCCCCGATGTCTCATCGACCCGCTGTCCACCTGGCCATCCCGGTCGACGACCTGGCGGCCGCCCGCGGCTTCTACGGACAGGTGCTGGGCCTGCCGGAGGGACGCAGCACCGACCACTGGGTCGACTGGAACCTCGAGGGGCACCAGCTGGTGACCCACCTCGTGCCGACCGCGCCGCAAGCGGCCGGTACCAGCCTGGTCGGACAGCACCGGGTGCCGATCCCGCACTACGGTCTCCTGCTGGAGGAAGAGCAGTTCCACGAGCTCGCCGAGCGGCTGCGAGCCGCCGGCGTGTCCTTCGACATCGAGCCGCACCGTCGCTTTCCCGGCGAGCCCGGTGAGCAGTGGACCATGTTCTTCCGTGACCCCGCGGGCAACGCCCTGGAGTTCAAGGCCTTCCGTGACGAGTCAATGGTGTTCGCCCGATGAGCCAGGTGAGGGGCGTACTGGTCACCGGCGCATCGCGCGGCATCGGCCGCGCCGTCGCGATGGCCTTCGCCGCCGGCGGCGACCGAGTCGCGGTGCAGTACGCCGCCCGTCGTGCGGACGCCGAACGGACTCTGCGGGAACTGCCGGGCACCGGGCACACGCTGCTCCAGGCCGACCTGGGCGAACCCGGCGCGGCCGAGCGAGTGGTGACCGAGGCGGTGGCCGCGCTCGGCACCGTGGACGTACTCGTGAACAACGCGGCCGTGGCGCCCGCGGCGGACACCCGGCATCCGATCGCACAGACCCCGCTGGACCACTGGCAGCAGGTCTGGCGGCGCATGGTGGACGTCAACCTGCTGGGCGCGGCCGACTTGAGCTGGGCCGTGGCCCGTCACCTCGTCGACCGGGGCGCCGATGGTGCCATCGTGAACGTCGGCTCGCGCGGCGCGTTCCGCGGCGAACCGGACTTCCCGGCCTACGGGGCGACCAAAGCCGCTCTGCACGCTCTCGGCCAGTCGCTGGCCGTGGCGCTGGCCCCGCACGGCATCACGGTCACGTCCGTCGCGCCCGGATTCGTGGCCACGGAACGGCAGACGGCCAAGCTGTCCGGCCCGGAGGGCGAGCGCCTGCGCGCGGAGAGTCCCTTCGGGCGGGTCGGCACCCCGGAAGAGATCGCCGCCGCTGTGCATTTCCTCGCCTCCCCGGCGGCGGCGTGGGCCTCGGGAAGCGTCGTCGACCTCAACGGCGCGTCGTATCTGCGCACCTGACGCACGAACCGGGCAAGGACGGCCACACCCACGGCCTCGCGTCCATCGGCCGCTCCGAAGGGGCTGCTCCTACCAGGGCTCACCTGTGGAGGGGTCGAGGCCCGCATCAAAACGACGTTGCTCCTCGCGCCAGTTGACGAAGGAGGGCTCTTCGGGGAGGCCAACGCTGATCGTCTCCTCCTGGAATTCTTCGTCGGTGAGCAGTCTGCGCAGGAACTCGGCCATTCCGAACGGGTGGACCTGGAGATGAGGATTCGTGTCCCGCCCGCACACGAGCACGGGCCACAGGTCGGGATCGTCGCCCGTGGTCAGCCAGCAGTAGATGTCCGCGCCACTGGTGACGCCCCAGGCACTGAGCCGCCCTGCCCCGTACACCCGCATGAAGGCGACGTAGTCGGCGGGAAACCGGGTCCCCCAGATCTCCTCGAGCTCACTCCAGTCGATCCGCTCATCCACTCCGTGCGCCGTCGGCACGACCTGCTCCAGTGCCGCTGTCCGAGGGATCCCGCCCACGTCCACTTCTTTGACTGTGCTGCATCCAGACGTTGGGTTCCTGACGCTCTGCTGGTCCGTGCGGTAGCGGCCTGGAAGGCTACCAGCGGAGTGTGCCGTGCCCGGCTTGGCCCCCACTGACGGCCTGGCCCAGACGGCGGGGGATGCGGTGAAGTGGTAGGGGCGGTAGCCCTTGCCGTCGTTATCCCAGTCGAACTGGAGGTAGCCGTCGCCGAGTCCCCGGCGGCTTCCGGCCGCCCAGCGGATGGCGGAGGTCGTGTAGGAGCCGGAGCGGGTGTTGTTCTCGATGCCGTAGAAGTTCTTCCAGGCCTGGACAGTGCCGGGGCCGGAACGGGAGTGCTTGATCTGCTGGACCCAGCGGGCGGCGTCGAACACCGGGCCCTCGTCGTAGAAGTTCGGGCTGTTCACGCTGACCTTGGCGTAGGCGTACGCGGACGAGCCGAAGCGCTTGGCGCAGATCGTGGCGGCGAGAGCCCAGTTGTCGGGCCAGGGGCCGCTGTAGGCGGGGTCGTCGACCGTCCTCTTCGAGGTGGTGCAGCGGTAGCCCGCGGCCGAGGCCGTCGGCGCGGTGTCCAGGGCCGTCGCGGCACTGGCGGCGACACTCAGAGCGGTGGTTTGGCGGGCCTTCGCCGACGGGGGCCGCGGCGGGAGCGGATCGGCGGTATGCCCTTCACGAGCGGGACGAAGGCCTGGCTGTCGTGGACGTTGGCGCCGGAGATCCCGACGGACAGGGGCAGACCGGTCCGCTCGGTGATCAGATGGATCTTCGAGCCGTACTTGCCCCGGTCGACAGGATTCGGACCTGTCAGGTCCCCCTTTTCAGGGCCCGCATGTTGACCGAGTCGATCGCGCACCGCGACCAGTCCAGGTCGCCGCGGGAGCCGAGTTCGTCGAGGACCAGGCGGTGGAGCTTGGCCCACACCCGGGCCTTCGTCCATTCGGTGAAGCGGCGGTGGGCCGTCGCGCCGGACGGACCGAATGAGGCCGTCGGCAGCTGCTGCCACGTGCAGCCCGAGGTCGCCACGAATACGATCGCGGCCAGCACCTCACGGTCGCCGTGACGACGCCGGCCGCCACCTTGCGGCCGCGACGGCGCCTCCGGCACCACCCGCTGGAACAGCTCCCACAGCTCATCCGGCACCAGCCGCTCAACGGTCCCCGCCACGGCAGCAGCCTACCCAGCCAAATGAGATGACTTGTTAGCTGATCAGACGGGTGGGAGAGTTCGTGAGGGCTGACAGCCATGGCGCAGCCCATGATGAGCTTGGCAGTTGTGGTAGCCGCCGTGCGGGTGCCATCCGGATTCAGGCGGCAGGAGAAAGATTGCTCAACGGCGATGACATTCCTCGGGAGCAACAGTCTCCTTCAGGAATGCCCCTGCCGGAGTCCTGCGCCGGGGCACGCAGTTCACGATTCTGGACAGGAGTACAGCCCATATGAGTAATGCGGCACTGACAGCGGACCACAGGCGTGAGGCCGGGGTGTGGCCCTTGATCCACGCTGAGCGAGCGGCGCTGGCAGCCGATCTGGCAGATCTGACGGACGAGCAGTGGGCGACGCCGTCGCTTTGCACTGGCCTGACAGTGCGTGAGGTGCTGGCGCACCTGACCGCGGGCGCGAGCCTCAACACGATGCGCTGGCTGGCGGGTGTGATCCGCTGCCGGTTCGACTTCGACAAACAGGTGGCCATGCGGCTGGCCCAGCAACTCGGCACGACCCCGGGCGAGACTCTTGAACGTTTCCATCGAACCGTCCCGAGCACGACCAAGCCTCCCCTGCCTGCCATCGCCATGCTGGGCGAGGCGATCGTGCACGCAGAAGACATCCGGCGCCCACTGGGCATCCGCCGTGACTATCCGATCGATGCCGTGGCGAAGACGGCCGGGTACTACCAGGGATCAGACCTTGTAGTCGTCGCCAAGGGCCGCATCAGCGGCCTGCGACTCGTAGCCGACGACAGCCCGTTCACCAGCGGTTCGGGGCCCTTGGTGTCCGGCCGCACCGTAGCCTTGATCATGGCCATGACGGGGCGCGCCACGTACTTGGACGATCTCGAAGGCGACGGTGTGGAACTGCTTCGCAGTCGCTGCGGAACAGCGTGACACGGTGTCGTGACCTCCAGCCCGGCTCCGGAGCAGCAGCCGACGTGCGCCAGGGCTGACCCGGGGTGAGTGTTCATCTTGGTGATGGCGGGCCCTACTACGGTGCTCACGCGGTGGCAGGCGCGCGGGTGTGGGTGCAGGCGGTGAGTATGAACACGCCCAATCTGAAGACCGCCACGCAGTGGATCAGCGGCGGAGCCCCTCTCTACCGGGTGCGCAAGCCGGATGGTCCGGCGATGCACTTGGTGAGCTACTTCGTCGTCCTGGACGAGACGCGTGGGCAGCTGCTGCTCGTCGCTCACCGCAAGGCGGGTCTGTGGCTGCCGGCAGATGGTCATGTCGAGCCGGGTGAGGATCCGTGGGCGGCGGTGGTCCGTGAGAGCCGTGAGGAACTGGGCATCGAGGCTGTGGCATCGCCGGTCTCCGGCAAGCGTCCCTTCTTCCTGACCGTCACCCGCACCCGGGGGCACGGCCCGCACACCGACGTCTCGCTCTGGTACCTGCTCAACGCGGCTGCCCACACCATCACCTCCTGGGACGAGAGTGAGTTCGACTTGATCCGGTGGCTGACCAGCGAGCAGGTACTCCAGGAGCCGTGCGAGCTGCTCGACCCCCACGTGCACCGCTTCACCCGCAAGCTGCAGCACGCCTGGACCCGCAGGCACTGCGGGTAGTCTCCTGCGGCCGTCCGCGAAGACGTCATCGGCCCTCGGGGCTCCGTTGCCCGCATGGTCACCGATGGATGCCAGGGACGCTGGGGCCGGCGGCCTGCGCCTGGACGTGCCTGTCGTCGTGCGCGGCGCTCGCCGCGGCGGTGGTGGGTGCGGGTCCGGCCGGTGCGGGGTCGGGCTGAGGGGCGGGGCGTGCCACGGCCTGCTTGAGGCGGGCGCGGGTCTCGTTCTCGTCGAGCGGGACCACCCGCGCGGTGAGTCGGTGGCCGCGGACAGTGCCCCGTCTGATGACGGCCGCGCCGCGCGACGTCGTAGTGCGCGGCTAGGTTGGCGCGCAGTTACTCGCTGACCGATCTGGGAGAGGTGTATGTCCTCGTTGGATGAGTTGCGGCCCCTGCTGGGCGAGCCCGTCGCCAAGCGTGCGGACCCAGGTGGCTGGGATGAGGTCGAGGAGTACGTCGGTGCGGCCCTGCCCGGCGACTTCAAGGCGTTCGTCGGTGCGTACGGCAGCGGGCTCGTCTGCGGCGAGCTTGCCGTCTTCCATCCGCGGGGGTCGAGCCCGCTGCTGGAGCGTATGCGCGCGACGCACGCGACGTTCACCCGACGTCGCGCCAGTGCACTTGCCAGTGGGGACGCCGAGCACGTCCCCTATCCCTTCCATCCCGATCCCGGCGGGCTGATCTCGTGGGGGTACGACCACAGCGGGGACGAGTACTTCTTCTGGCCCTGCGACCCGGACCCGGACCGGTGGAAGGTCGTCACGATGGCTCATGAAGAGGGCTGTGTGACCTTCGACGGGCCCTTCTCGGCGTTCGCCCTCGCGTTCGTGCGGCAGCTGCTCGACGTGGACCGGTACCACGGCATCGACCTCGATGCCCTGGAGTACCTGGCCCCGGAGGACCTCGAAGAACTGGCCGCCGCCGGAGAGATCGGTCCCGTCCAGCCGGGCTTCGAACCGCTCTGACAGACCAAGCCCCTGGGGGGGCTCGGTACGCCGGACGGACAGTGGCCGGGCCGGCTGCACTCGCGTGGGCTGCCGGCGCAGCGGTGAAACGGGGCGGCAGGAGAGTGGCGCGTTCGGACGCGGTCCGCGACCGCGGAAACTGCGGTGCCCTCAGGGTGCTGATGTCCGTATCCTCCGGCGGGTGAGTCTGATCGAGATGGGGCCGGGGCAGGACGAGGTCGTCGTAGGAGGGGCGGGGGCGCTGGCGCCCCGTGTCCGGTTGTTCGACTGGGTGCGGGCGGATGAGTACGAGTCGGCCTTCGCGGTCGAGGCCGTTGCTGACGGCATGCGGGCTCGGCTCGAGACCGTGACCGTCACCGTCTGGGACGACATGAGTGCGTTCTTCGACGGCCTTGCACGGGACTTCCGCGGCTGGGAAGGCGAACGCGTCTGGAGCAACAATCACCTGGTCGTGACCGCGGTCTTCGGCTCGGGTGGTCATGTGTCTTTGGGCTGGACGCTTCGGCCCGACCCCTTCTCCGCAGACTGGACGTGCACGGTGACGACCATGATCGAGGCCGGGGAAGGGATGACGGCAGTCGCTGAAGACCTGCGCGCGTTCCTGCACCAGGGATAGCCGCCTGGGTCGGCAGCCTCTCGCCTCGGGTTCAGCGGGCCAAAGGCCGCCCGCCCGGGGCGCCTGGGACGGCGGCGAGTGTCGTGGCTTGCCGGCGGCGTGGAGGCCCGGGAGGCGGGTTGGGAGGCCGGCCGGGCCGGGATGGCTTTGTCCATGAGAACGGGCTCTGGCTCAACTTCTGTGTAATCAACCCACAGGACGGCAGGTCCAAGACCGGTAATCATGCCCGCCGGGACCGGAGCCGCGGGCGGACTGTGACAGGGTAGGCGGCGTGGACTGCGTCTTCTGCCAACTCATCCGTGAGGGCACCGCACGCTGGGTAGCCCGCGAGGCTAAGACCTGTGCATTCACCCCACTGAACCCGCTCGCGCCGGGGCACACACTGGTTATCCCCACCAGCCACTTCACGGACGTGTTCGACACCCCGCCCGATGTCCTGACTGCGTCGATGATGCTGGTCCAGCGCCTGGCAGCGGTCATGCGCACTGCCCTGGACGCCTCGGGCGTCAACATCCTGAGCGCCAGCGGACCGGGATCGGAACAGTCCGTTCCTCACCTGCACTTCCACGTCGTTCCTCGGTGGGTGGACGACGGGATCTCGACATGGCCGACCGGTCACTCCCGCCGCTGCTTCACCGGCGACCCAGGCACGCAACTGGCAGCCGCACTCACTCGTGCTCAGCGGTAGGGGGGCGCGACGCGTGCCGGATGCTCATGCCTCCCTCGTCCCTCGGTCTCAGGGGGCAGAGGCGCCGACGACTTCCGCCAACTCGCCCGCTGCCTCGGGGGTCAGACGGTAGAACCCCTGGAGGCTGACCGAGCTCTCAAGACGGCCCTCCACCACGTGCTTCAGACCGCGGGTCTGACCTCGGCGGTTGCGCCAGGTAAGCCTTGCAAGCAGTTCACCAGGGGATGGCCACGTCGAAGCGTACGGGCGTCGCGTCCACGTGCACCGCCATGGCGCCACAGCCGCCGGCGCCGAGCATCGACCAGTCACCGTGCCCGGGATACGCAGGATCCTCCCAGGTTGCGGGTGCCGCACCGCAGCAGTCGCGTCGATCCATGTCGATCACCCGCAGCCGACGAGGCCACTGTGTCTGCCGGAGTGCGGGAACTCGACTCCGGAGAGGCCCCGTCGAGACGTATCCTCCGGCCCGGTGCCGGCCGCAAACGCGTCGTAGACCAAAACCCAGCCGTGCGGGAGGCACTGCTCACACTGGTCGAGCCCGACGTCCGCGGAGATCCCATGTCGCCGCCGCGCTGGACCACCTAAGACGCCGTTTCACTTGGTGAGTCGTCGGTAGTTGATGAGGCTGGTGGCGATGGCGGTGAACGCGAGGAAGTGCTCAGGCTTGCGTTCGTAGCGGCGGTGCAGGCGGCGGCAGCCGGCGAGCCAAGACATGGTCCGCTCGACCACCCAGCGGTGTCGGCCCAGTCGCTGTGAGGTGTCGGTGCCGCGGCGGGCGATGCGGGGTGTGATGCCTCGCTCGCGGAGCCATCGCCGCAGGTGAGAGTAGTCGTAGCCCTTGTCTCCGTGGAGTTTCGCAGGCCGCCGTCGCCGGGGACCGCGTCGGCTGCGCACCGGCGGGATGGATGCGATCAGCGGCTGCAGCGCGAGGCTGTCGTGTGTGTTGGCAGCTGAGATGGCGACGGCGACGGGAAGGCCGCTGCGGTCCACGACGAGGTGGATTTTCGATCCACTCTTGCCTCGGTCGGTCGGATTCGGTCCGGTCAGCTGCCCCCTTTGAGTGCTCGGACGCTGACAGAATCGACGGCGAAGCGCGACCAGTCCAGCTCGCCCTGGGCTCCGAGTTCATCGAGGATGACGTGGTGCAGACGTGCCCAGACCCGGGCCTGGCTCCAGCGGGCGAAGCGCCGGTAGACCGTGGGCCAGGCCGGCCCGAAGACCGGTGGCAGTTGCCGCCACGAGCAGCCTGACGTGGCCACGAACACGATTGCAGCCAGACACTCGCGGTCCCCGGCCCGTCGCCGGCCGCCTCCCTGTGCGCGTACGACCACCGTCTCGGGCACGACCCGCCGGAACAACTCCCACAGCTCGTCCGGCACCAGGCGCTCAGCAAGACTCGTCATACCAACACAACGACCCCGGCGACCAAAGGAAACGACGTCTAATCCACCCGCAAGCTCGCCGAGCAGCTGACCCGGCAGGGCCACAGGATCTGTGCGGATACGGTGGGCAACCTTCTGCGCGAGGAGGGCTTCAGCCTGCAGAGCAACGCCAAGACCCTTGAAGGCAGGCAGCACTCCGACCGGGACGCACAGTTCCACCACCTCAATGAACAGGCCCGCGATCATCAGCACGACGGGGCTCCGGTGATCAGCGTCGACACGAAGAAGAAGGAACTGGTCGGCCCGTTCAAGAAAAATGGCCGTGAGTGGGAGCCGCGAGGCGAGCCGGTGCGGGTCGATACCCACGACTTTCCCGACCCTAAGCTGGGCAGGGCGGTGCCCTACGGCATCTACGACGTCGTCGCGAACACCGGCTGGGTCAACGTGGGCACCGACCACGACACCGCCGCGTTCGCCGTCGAGTCCATCCGCCGCTGGTGGAACGGCGCCGGACGAGCCACCTATCCGACAGCCGGCAGGCTATTGATCACCGCCGATGCGGGCGGCTCCAACGGCTTTCGCACCCGCACCTGGAAGTCTGAACTTGCCCGATTCACCGCCGAGACCGGGCTGACGATCACCGTCTGCCACCTGCCTCCCGGCAAATCGAAGTGGAACCGGATCGAGCACCGGCTGTTCTCCCACATCACCATGAACTGGCGAGGCAGGCCCCTGACCATCCACGAAGTCAGCGTCCAGAGCATCGCCGCGACCACCACGAAGACCGGCTTGACCGTTCACCCCGAAGCCGACACCAACCCCTACCCCACCGGCATCCAGGTCAGCGATGACGAACTTGCCGCCCTCCCGATCACCCGCACCGCTTCCACGGCGACTGGAACTACACCCCCCACCCCCAGCACCCACGGGACACGACGGCTATCAACAACGTCGTGTCGGCGGGTGGGTGCGAACGACAACTTTATTCAAGAAGCAGCGCCGGGTATGCGGCCCGAAGAAGGGAGTGTCTTGTCGCATACTCGGCGCTGACCGGCAGAGTTACGCCGTCGTGGCTGCTGTCTCGGTGGCTTCGACTGCGGACTTGAAGTCGGGGTGGACCCCGATTTGATCAAGCCACACGCTCATCGAGTTGTAGCAATTGAACCTTTCGATCTTTCCGTCACGGAGGTACCAGAGGTCCGCCGCCGGCACGTCGATCCGGTTCCCGGTCGGTGGGATCTCGCCGACCGGAGTCGGAAACCCTCCGAGATGCGTGCCCTGGATTCGCAACTCGACGGCGACGACATCACCGAACGCATGGACCTCGAGCAGCTCACGGTGTACATCGGGGAACGAGCGGGCGAGGCCCGCGATCACCTGAGGAATCTGCTCTCCGCGGAAGCTCTGCGAGGTCGACATGTCGTTGAACGACCCGTCCTCGGTGAACAAGGCCAGGAAACCGTCACCGTCGAGAACGTTCCCTTCCGCGAGCCGGTAAGCCTCGCGAATGGTCTTTTCGTTACTTTCCATTCCTGTTCTCCTTTGAGTTCGCAACACGCTGACGGTCCGCGCTTGTCCTTGATTGGCCCTTCCCCGGCTGTCGTAACGATAACCGTTACGACAGGTTGTTGCAACCTACACTGTTACGACTATGCTGTCGTAACATGGAGTGTTGCGACCGGAGGAGGGATTATGAGCGCCAACAGCAGGCTGACCATTGCCGCCCACGCGCTGGCCTGGATCGGTCTCTACCAGCGCCAAGGCCACGAGGTCGCCACCTCCGAGCCGATCGCAGCCAGCGCGAACACCAACCCCGTGGTGATCAGGCGGCTGCTCGGCGAGCTGGGCAGGGCCGGGCTCATGGAGTCCCGGCGGGGCGCGGGCGCGGGCTGGTCGCTGGCGCGCGAGCTGGGATCGATCACCCTGCTCGACGTGTACGAGGCAGTGGAACCCGGCCCACTGTTCGCGATGCACCGCACTACCCCGAACCAGGGATGCGTGGTGGGTCACGGCATCCAGCCGGCAATGCGGGGCATCTACCAGGACATCGAGGAGACCCTGAGACACGAACTGGCCCGCGTCACGCTCGAGAAGGTACTCAGGGACGTACTCGCGGCACCTCGCCAGCCTCTCTGATCAGCTGGGCGACCCCGTGCGAACCGTAGGGTTCGGCGTGGGTTCTGCCCACCGGGGCGGACTGACGTGAGCGTGGAGATGAAATCCCGCGCCGAACGCGTTGGATCCGCCGCCGGAACAGACGGCGGGCGCAGGCCGAGCTCACCGCGGACCAGGCCGTGCTCGTCCAGCGGCTCTACGACGACGAGCGGGAGAAGACCGGCCAGCAGATCCCCGACAGATTCGGCGTGCCCCGTTTCACGGTGCACGGGCACCTCGACAAGCCCAGACCGTCCCCCGCCGAGCCCAGACCGTCCCCCGCCAGGCCCAGAAGGCTGCGACCGCCCACCCAGCCGGACAGCCGGACAGACCGTCTGCTGCCGCACTTCCTCAGGCCCCGGGTTCCTCCGGTGACGTCGGCGGCTGGTTGCGTCCTGGGAAGTGGTGTACGGGTTCCCACCTGATCCGGGCGTTTGTCCTCGCGTCGGAGTGAGGGCCCGGATATGAGAACGGCCACCGGCTGATCTTCGAGATGTCGAAGCTCGAAGGAGATCAGCACGATGACCGCACCAGACAGTCTGCCCCTGCACGCCCTCGCCGAGGACAACCTCGCCGCGGCGAGTCCCGATCTGCTGCGCGCGATGGTCAAGACGTTCGCCGACGCGCTCATGTCCGCGGAGGCCGACGCCCTCTGCAACGCCGAATACGGGCAGGTCAGCGACGAACGCGTCAACCACCGCAACGGCTATCGCCCACGCGAGTGGGACACCCGCGCCGGGACCGTCGAACTCGCCGTCCCCAAACTGAGGCAGGGCAGCTACTTCCCGCACTGGCTCCTCGAACGGCGCCGACGGGCCGAGCAGGCCCTCATCTCGGTGGTGGCCACCGCCTACCTGCTGGGCGTCAGCACGCGCAGGGTCGAGAAGCTCGCCGAGTCCCTCGGCGTCACCCAACTGTCGAAGTCCCAGGTCAGCGCGATGGCCAAGCATCTGGACGAGCAGGTCGCAGCCTTCCGCAACCGGCCCCTTGGACGCGGGGCCGTATGCCTTCGTCTGGGTCGACGCACTGACCCAGAAGGTCCGCGAGGGCGGCCGCATCATCAACGTCCACGCCCTGATCGCGGTCGGCGTCAACGCCGACGGACACCGCGAGATCCTCGGCATCGACGTCGCCACGGCCGAGGACGGCGCCGGCTGGCTCGCCTTCCTGCGTTCGCTGACCGCCCGCGGCCTGTCCGGCGTCCAGCTGGTCGTCTCCGACGCTCACACCGGCCTGGTGAACGCGATCGGCGCGGTCCTGCCGGGCGCGTCCTGGCAGCGATGCCGCACCCATTGAAGCCGTAAGGAATCAACATGGTGTTTCGCCTCTTTCGGCGACGAACTTGAGTACGTCGGCGGCCGTGGCGAAGCGTCGTTAGGCGGGTGTCACGAGGTATTGATCCTGGTCGAGGAGAGGCTGGACGTCCTCGATGGCGTTGCGGATGGTGCCGCGGCTGACGCCGAACACGGCGGCCAGGGCCTGTTGGTCGCATAGACCTCGTTGCGAGAGGACAGTTGCCAGGATTCGGTCGGCGTCGGTGATCTTTTGGCGGAAGAGGTCGCCGCGGGTTCCGGGTCGCCTGTCACCGCCGCGCTGGCGATGCCGGCGTTCTTCGAGGGCGGCCTGGTAGGGCAGGGTGATCCGGTCGATCAGTGCCTGGAGGTCTGATCGAGGCATGCCGGTGAGGGCGGGGTGGGACAGGGCTTGGGAGAGTTCCATGCGACTGGTGGTCGCACCGCCTTCCGCCCAGTCGCGCAGTTCCCGGGCGGAGGAGAAGTATTGCGCGGTCTGTGTGATGGTTGATCTTCTGTACGTCCATGAGCGTGCGGGTCTCACCGATGACCTTGCCGATGGTGACCGCGTTGATGGCCAGCAGATCGACCAGGACCTTCTGGGAACATACGCGGCGCAGGTAGATCACGGTGATCAGGACGCGTTCAGCGTTCGAGAGCAGGGGTCTGCCGTGGGCTCCGGGGGCCTGCAGCCGTCGGCCGCCGCGCTGGTGGAACTTGCGTTGTTCCGCCTGGGCGGCTTGTGCGGGGGCCAACTGGTCGCGCAGCGCGTCCAGTTCCGATGCGGTCATGCCGCTCAAGCGTGGGTCGGCAAGCATCGTGAGGACCTGCGCCCTGGTGCGGTCTCGATCGCTGGGGCTGACCTGGTTGCCGTCCTCGGCACCGGCGGCGGCGGCGATCGTGTAGTTCCAGGATCCGTGCTGGTCATGGGGCGTGATCGGCAGAGAGCGCAGGTGGTCGCGGCTGACGGAGATGCCCACCGGGTAGGCACCGGCGTCCAGCTCGGCGTGAACGCGCAGGCCGGTACGGGTGCGGGTCGCAGCGATGCTGTTGACGACGACTTCATAGCTGGTCAGGGGCCTGCCGCGCCAGTTCATGGTGATGTGGGAGAACAGCCGGTGCTCAATCTTGTTCCACTTCGAGGTGCCCGGCGGGAAGTGACAGACAGTCACGGTGAGACCCGTCTGGGCGGCGAAGGCGGCGAGTTCGGCCTTCCATAACCGGTAGCGGTAACTGTTGGACCCTCCGCAGTCCGCAGTGATCAACAAGCGGTCGGCGTCCGGGTAGTCCGCCCGTCCACGCGCCTGCCACCAGCGGCGAATTGACTCGACGGCGAACACGGAGGTGTCGTGGTCGGTGCCGACGTTCACCCAGCCGCTGTCGTTGGCCAGGTCGTAGATGCCGAAGGGGATCGCCACGTCAACGTCGGGGCCGATGAAGTAGAAGCTGTGGTCCTCCACCTGTACTGGATCACCTGCCGGTCGCCACTGCCGGCCGGGATTGGGCAACTGCCCCAGCTGTTCCTTCTTCTTGGCATCGATGCTGATCACCGGCTGTCCGGCGGACTGATGCTCCTTGACCTGCTCGTTGAGATAGCGGAACTGCGCGTCACGGTCGGGGTGCTGTTTCCCCTCCAGGGTCTTGGCACTGGCCTGCAGGCTGAAGCCCTGCTCCTTCAGCAACCGGCCGACGGTCGGAGCGGAGACCGGATGCCCCTGCCGGGTCAGTTCTTCCGCGAGGTTGCGCAGCGACTTGGTCGTCCAGCGCAGCGGAGACATCGGATCGCCCCGTTCATCCGGCTCCACCAGCGCCAACAGCGCGGGGACGAGTTCGCGGTCCACGTCCTCGACGCGCATCCTCCCGCCGCCCGCCTGCCGGACACGGCCTTCGGGCAGCGATCCGGTGCCGCCTTCGAGTTCGAAGACACCTCTGCGGACCGTAGTCTCGCTGACCCCGGCAGCTCTCGCCACGAGCCTCACACCACCATGGCCCAGCAGTCGGGCCTCGGTGGCCAGGGCGAGACGGCGCTGCCGTTCGTTCAGGTGCGGGAGCAGAACCTCGAACCGCCGGGTCAGCAGGACACGGGCCTCGTCGGATATTCGCATACCAGACCAACGAACGCGTCCTCGCGAAGCAACGTGTTATTTCCTTACGGCTTCATTACGCCCGAAATCTGCTGAGCCAGGTCCCGAAGTCTGCTCAGCCGTGGGTGGCCACCTTGCTGCGGACTGTCTTCGAACAGCCCGACACCGACGCCGTCCGGGCCCAGATGCGGCACGTTCTGGACGCACTGGAGGCCAAGTTCCCCAAGGCGGCAGCCCACTTGGACGCCGCCCAGCACGACCTGCTGGCCTTCACCGCGTTCCCACGTGAGATCTGGCGGCAGATCTGGTCGAACAATCCGCAGGAGCGGCTGAACAAGGAGATCCGGCGCCGCACCGACGTGGTCGGCATCTTCCCCGACCGCACCGCCGTGATCCGCCTGGTCGGCGCGGTCCTGGCCGAGCAGAACGACGAGTGGACCGAGGCCCGGCGCTACATGGGCCGCGAACTCCTCGCCAAAGCCCGTCTCCACCCGATCGAGTCAGAAACCGACGAGACCGTCCTGCCCACCGAACTCACCGCATAGCCTCAAACCGAGATCACCGAGTGGCCGTCGATACACCACTCCAGCGGACGTGACCTGATCATGGTCGACCGGGACATCCTCGCGCATCAGCTGTTCACCGGTGTCTCCCGGCAGCATCTGGCTTGCTTGGTCGAGGAGTTGGCTGACCCGTGGCAGGCCGTGGTCGAGAGTCGTCGTCACGAGGCTCGCGGCGGGGCCAGGAAACGTGAGGCGGGGGCCGGTGCCCGGCATCGGCTGGTGTTCGTCGACCGGCTGGTCGTCACGCTGATCCACCTGCGGCACGATCTCCCGCACTCGGTCCTGGCCCTGTTGTCCGGTGTCGACCGTTCCACCGTTACCCGCGCGATCGGAGAGATACGCGGGCTCCTGGCCGAACGCGGATGCGCAGTCCCTGACCGTCCTGGCCTGCGGCTTCGGACCCTGGCGGATGTGTTCGCCTACGCCCAGGCCGAGGGCATCGAGCTGCGGCTGGATGCCACCGAGATCCAGGTCCGCCGGCCCGCAGCCGGCCGCGGCGGACGCCGGGCGTTCGTCTCGGGCAAGAAGAAGCAGAACACGATGAAGGCCACTGTCGTCGCCGACCATCAGGGCCGCACTCTCTGGACCGACGCCCTGCGGCCAGAACGGATGCACGATGCGACCGCCACACGCAACGAAGGCATCGGAACCTGTTTCCAGCACTTCCCCGACGTTGAAGTGCTCCTGGACGACGGCTACCTCGGTCTCCGGCGTGACCACCCCGGCCAGGCGATCACACCGCCCAGAAAACCGAACAAGATCGCTTTGCCGCACGTACACGCCGCCAGAGAAGAGGCCCGGCACCGACACTCATCGAAGCGCATCACCGTCGAGCACGCGCTCGCCGACCACAAACGCTGGAAGCAGCTGACCCGCTGGACGCACCGGCGAGAGGCCCTGCCCGACACCTACCGGGCCATCGCCGGCCTCGTCTCCGACCGCACCGCCAACGCGTGACCACGACCCTGATCAGGCAAACACGCCTCAACCGCAATCACGCACCAGCTCGTAAGAACTACGCCGAGCAGGTCATCCCAGTCATCCGGGCCGCCGACCCCGACGCCGTAGTCATCGTCGGCACACGCGGCTGGTCCTCACTGGGCGTCTCGGACGGCTCCAACGAGACCGAGGTCGTCAACAACCCGGTCAACGCCTCCAACATCATGTACGCGTTCCACTTCTACGCCGCGAGCCACAAGGAGAACTACCGCGCCACGGTGAGCCGGGCGGCCGCCAAACTGCCACTGTTCGTCACGGAGTTCGGCACGGTGAGCGCCACCGGTAACGGAGCGCTGGACCGGACGAGCACCACGGCCTGGCTGGACCTCCTTGACCAGCTGAAGATCAGCTACGCCAACTGGACGTACTCGGACGCCGACGAGAACAGCGCGGCGTTCAAGCCGGGCACCTGCGACGGCGGCGACTACAGCGGCAGCGGCGTGCTGACCGAGTCCGGTGCGCTGGTCAAGAACCGGATCAGCACCGCCGACAACTACCCGACCAACTGACCCCGCCCGAGTACCGGGAGACCGGTACGCGGCGCTCACGCACCCAGGCAGCGAGGCACCGACATACGGAGAGCGCTCCCGAGAAAGATGGGGCGCTCCCCCCGTCCCTTCGCCCCACCGGAGGTACCCATGCCCATCCTTCTCCGTCGCTTACTGCGCCGCCCGCGCCGTCCCTGGACCGCCGCGGTGTTCCTCATAACCGTGGCGCTCCTCGCGTCCGGCTTCACCGTCCTGTCCGCGAGCGGCGCGGAATCCGGCTGCCGGGTCGACTACACCGTGAACCAGTGGACGGGCGGCTACACGGCACAAATCAAGATCATCAACCTCGGCCCCACCGTCACGAGTTGGCGGTCTGGCCTGGACCTACGCCGGTGACCAGCAGGTGACCGCAGCCTGGAACGCCACCGTCACCCAGACCGGCAACACCGTCGTCGCCGAGAACACGAACTGGAACGGCTCGCTGGCCACGGGCGGCACCGCCGACTTCGGTCTCCAGGGCACCTGGCGCTCCTCCATCCCCGCACCAGGGGACTTCGCCCTCAACGGCGTATCGTGCGGCGGCACCGGCACCCCTCCGCCCACCACCCCACCGACGAGCACCCCGCCCCCGACGACACCGGCGCCCACCACCCCGCCGCCGACCGGGGACTGCGGTGGGGCCGTGATCTGCTCGGGCTTCGAGGACCAGACCGGCCCCACCCCGTCCGGCGCATGGCGCTTCACCGCACCCGACTGCCAGGGCACGGGCACGGCCGCCGTCGACACCGCGGTCGCGCACAGCGGCGGCCGGTCGCTGCGGGTCGACGGCAGGGCGGGCTATTGCAACCACGCTCTCGTGGCGGCCACCGCCGATCTGTCCTCCGTCGGCCCGGTGATGTACGTACGGTTGTGGGTACGGCACACCACCGCGCTGCCGGCCGCCCACGTCACGTTCGTCTCCATGCCCGACTCCTCCCAAGGCGGGCGGAGCCTGCGCGTCGGGGGCCAGAACGGCGCCCTGCAGTGGAACCGGGAGACGGACGACGCCACCCTGCCCGCGCAGAGCCCGTCAGGCGTGGCGCTGAGCAGGCCGCTGCCGACCGGCAGTTGGCAGTGTCTGCGGTTCGCGATCGACACGTCCGCACCCAAGCTCGACACGTGGCTCGGCGACGAACAGGTCCCGGGCCTGCACGCCGACGGCGTCCCCGACCAGGACATCGACCGGCAGTGACTCGCCCGCACCGCACCGCCCCGTCCGACCGCCTTCCGCCTGGGCTGGGAGAGCTACGGCACGGGCGACGACACCCTGTGGTTCGACGACGTGGCCGTCGGCTCGTCACCGATCGGCTGCTGACACGACCAACCGGAAGGGGGAGCCGATCCGACCACGGACCGCTCCCCCAAGATCCGATGCCGGAAGGGCCCGGCCGACCTTGCGCGGCCATAGCGGGCGTTTTCGTCCGATATTTTATCCCGCAACCGGCTATTTGATCTGCAGTGTCGGGTCGAGCCCGGAGATGGCGTTCTCGCCGGTGAGGCGGCGGGCCATGAGGCCGGCCATGGCGAGGTGGATCATGACTTCGGAGCACGCAGGCCGATGGCTCACGGTGGCAGGGGTGACGGGGGATCAGAACACCCTCGTCCGCACCATTGACGTGGTCATGCCTCCCTCGCATCATCATGGGAGCGCTCCCATCAACGTTCCATCGAAGGCACCCCACCGACCACTCACACCGGGCGGCCTGCCGACCGACGCGGCGCTCGCCCGAGGAGGACACCTCATGCCGCTCGCACACCTACCCGCCACCGGCCGGTTGGGCCGATCGCCTCGCAAAGCCGGAAGAACCGCGGACAGACGCTCCGCCGCCGCGCTCGTCTGCGCCCTGGCCACGGCCGCCGCCCTCGCCGCCGCTCCCCCGGCGCCCGCCGCGACCGGCCGGACCGCCGCGGACCCGGCCGCCACGGCAACGGCCGCCGGCGAGGCGTCGACCGTCGAGGTCTCCGTCAATGCCGGGGTGGGGCTCGGCACCATCGACAAGGCGGCGTTCGGCGTTAACCACGCGCTTTGGGACTCGCATATGAACGACCCCGAGGTGACCGGCCTGCTGGGCCAGGCGGGCGTCGGCATGATGCGCTATCCGGGCGGCTCCTACGGCGACATCTACCACTGGAAGGACCACACCGCCCCCGGCGGTTACGTGGCGCCCGGCACCACCTTCGACGAGTTCATGGGCAGCGTCCGCGCCTCCGGCTCCCAGCCGATGATCATCGCCAACTACGGCACCGGCACCCCACAGGAGGCCGCCGACTGGGTCCGGTACGCCAACGTCACCCGCGGCTACGGGGCGAAGTACTGGGAGATCGGCAACGAGATCTACGGCAACGGCCACTACGGCAGCGGCTGGGAGGCCGACGACCACCCGGACAAGAACCCGCGCGAATACGCCCGCAACGTCCTCGCCTACGCCGAGGCGATGAAGGCAGTCGACCCGACGATCAAGATCGGCGCCGTGCTGACCACGCCAGGCGACTGGCCGGACGGCATCGTCGGCCCGGGTGACTCGGCCGACTGGAACCACACCGTGCTGTCCGCGGTCGCCGGGACGATCGACTTCGCCATCGTGCACTCCTACCCGGGCGGCGCCACCGCCGACGAGGCCCTGGACCGGACCGCCCGGCTGCCCGGGCAGCTCCGCGAGGTCCGTCGGCAGATCGACCGGTACGCCGGCGACCGCTCGTCGGAGATCGGCATCGCGCTCACCGAGGTCAACTCCAATGTCCAGATGAACAGTCGCCCCAACGGCCTGTTCGCCGCGGACACCTACATGACGGCGCTGGAGAACGGCGTCTTCAACGTCGACTGGTGGAACGTCCACAACGGGCCCACCAAGGTGGAGACGGTGGACGGCGACACCGACTTCAACGACTTCGGCCTGCTCTCCAGCGGCGGCTGCGTCGGCGACGTCTGCCAGCCGGCCGTGAACACGCCGTTCCACCCGTACTTCGGCATCAAGTCGCTGACGAAGCTGGGTCGTCCCGGTGACACGATGGTCGCCTCCTCCACCGACAGCGACCAGGTCTCCGCTCACGCCGTGCACCGGACCGACGGCACCCTGAGCGTCATGCTGATCAACAAAGACCCACTGAACTCCCGCACTGCGGACATCAGTTACAGCGGATACGCGCCCAATGCCCAGGCACCGATCGTGCACCGTTACGGCCGCGGCGACACCGATGTCACCCGGGTGCCCGCCACCGCCGGGGGCAATCAGGTCCTGCCCCCGTACTCGATCACCACGATCACCGTCGCTCCACACGCCACCACGGCCTCGGTCGGCGCACCCGGCACACCGAAGACCACCGCCGTGGGCAGCTCAACCGCCACAGTGAGCTGGACGGCTCCCGCGAACGGCAAGGCGGTGCGCTACGAGGTGTACGAACGCCTGGGGGCGAACTCCCAGTTGCTCGCCACCTCGACCTCCACCTCGGCGACGCTGAACAACCTGCCGCCGGGCTCCGAGCACATGGTCAACGTCCTCGCCCGGGACACCGACGGCCGCCTCTCGCGCCCCTCCGAGCCGCTGACCTTCGCCACCACGGCTCCGCACGACAGCAGCTGCCTGGTCAACTACCGGGTGGACAGCGGCTGGGGCAGCGGATTCGTCGCCACCGTCACGGTCTCCAACGTCGGTGACGCCCCGATCAACGGCTGGACCCTGGACTTTTCCTGGCCGTCCACCGGCCAGTCCGTGCAGAGCTCCTGGAACGCGAACGTCACCAGCTCGGGCAAGCGCGTCCATGTGACCGACAACGGCGCCAACGCCGAGCTGGCCCCGCGCGGTGGCTCCACCGCCACCTTCGGCTTCGTCGGAGCCAACGACGGCGCCAACCCCACGCCGACGACGTTCACCCTCAACGGGACGGTCTGCCGCACCCTCTGACCACCACCCGCGGCCCGGCCCGCATTCCGATTCTGGAGCAGCCCAGGCCTCTGATCACCTGGACCTGACCGGCACCTGCGCTGGAAGCACCGGGTCCGGCCGCAGCCAGTGACCGCCGGTGCTCCAGCCCAGCAGCATCCGTCCCTCGCCCTCGCGCGCCGAGCCGCCCTCCGCGACCTGGCGCAGGCCGGCGAGCGCGGGGACGAGCCGGGCCGCGACATGCCACGGGTGGCGGGCCGCCTCCTCCGGCAGCCATGCCAGGACGCGGGACCGCCCACCCGGCGTGCACAGCGACAGATGAAACAGCATCTGCCGCCAGGCGTAGGCGACGTCCTTGATCCCGCCCAGCGGCCGCGGGTTGTGGTGCAGGCGCGCGGTCAGCCGACACACGGTCGTGAAGGACCGCCGGGCCAGGTCGTCCCAGCCCGCCTCGGGGGCGATGCCCACCCGGTGCGCCAAGGTGGCCAGGTTGTGCGTGGTAAGGATCTGTGCCTGCTCGATCACCGTGCCGTTCGCGGCGACCCAGGAGCCGCCGCCCGAGCGGTTCCGCGCGCCGCTGTCCACGCCCGGCTGGAGCTGCGCCGCCCGCCGCTTGCACAGCTCGGCGAACCCCGGTGACGGACGCGCCCCGGACGAACTCCGGGCCGCCTCACCGGCCTCGACGATCGCGAGGTTGCGCAGGGCGCGGTAGTCGACGGCGTAGTAGCGCGCGTACAGGGACCCGCCACCCAGCAGCTCCGCGGCCACGCGCGCGGCGGCGAGAAACTTGGGCGCGAAGGTGCCCATAAAGATGTCCGAGGCCAGCTCCTCCACGAGGGGCGCGCCGAGGTCCGCCTGCCGGGCCAGCACGGACAGCTCCCTGACCAGCGGGTTCGGCAGGACCGTGGCCGGGAACGCCTGCACGGCGAGGCCGCCGAGTTGCCGCAGCGCGGCGGCGGCGACGTCCTTGGCCTCCCCGGAGACGCGGTGTGCGGCGACGGCCCGCACCCACAGCAGTTCCTCGGTCCGCACCTGCCGCTCCAGGTTGAGCAGCAGCAGCGAGCGCCGGTTGCGGAAGGCCCGATAGTGGGCGGTGGCCAGGGTGCGCAGCGCCGGGTCCGGGTAGGCTTGTGCGGTGGTGGTGGCCACGAGCTGCGGCACGAACGTGGCGAGTACCTCCGCCGACGACACGACGCCGCGCTCGACGAGCGTGCCGAGCGGCGCGCTCAGGGCGGCCTCCACAGGATGCCGTACCGCGGCTGGGACAGTCGTGCCGGCGGGCAGCCCGGTGCGGGACGCCTCGGGCTCGCTCACCTCCGCACCGACGAGATCGGTTCCCGCATCGAGGCCACGGCACCGCGCGTCGAGGCAGTCCTCGACGAGATCCACGCTCGCTCCCCGCACGCCCGGGTGCTGGTGGTCGGATATCCGGCGATCTTC
Organism: Streptomyces sp. 63XJN7_1_ISO-PGPR-S23-121; assembly: GCF_056173025.1. Taxonomy (NCBI): domain Bacteria; kingdom Bacillati; phylum Actinomycetota; class Actinomycetes; order Kitasatosporales; family Streptomycetaceae; genus Streptomyces; species Streptomyces sp. 63XJN7_1_ISO-PGPR-S23-121. Next base: position 4,094,918 of record NZ_CM149653.1, read on the forward strand.
CCCGACGACGGCACGGCCTGCCGGGAGACGGTCGCGCTCGCCGAGGGCGACTTTCCCTGGCTCCGGGACAAGGCGAAGCAGCTCAACACCACGCTCGCACGCCAGGCCGTACTGAATGACGCCTCATATGTCGACGCCGACGGCCCTTCCGTCGGGCACGACGTGTGCCGGCCGGCGGGCGTGCGCTGGATCGAGCCCGAGGACACCGCCGCGGCGGCCGGGTTCCACCCCAACGCCGCCGGGCACCGGAGTACGGCCGATGCGGTGCTCGCCGCACTCACCCGCTGACGCCCGCCTCCCGCACACCGCCGTCCGGCTCGAGACCCAGCCGGACCAGATAGTCCCGCACCAAATCCTCCATCGCCACGGCTTCCGGCTCCAGCAGCCACTGCGTCTGGAGCCCATCCATCAGCGCCAGCAACTGCCGTGCGACGACCGCCGAATCCACGGCGGGCGGCGGGTCGGCCGCCGCCCGCAGCGCCTCGACGAGCACGGTCAGCTCCTCCCGCAGGATGCGGTAACGCTTCTTGAAGTAGTGGTGGGCGGGGTGCCCCGGGTCGGTGGCCTCGGCCGACAACTTGGTGTAGAGAGCGACCAGGCCCGGGGTCGCGCTGTTACGGGCGACCAGCCCGACCAGCATCCGCAGCCGCTCGGCCGGTACCGGCTCGGGCGCGCCCGGATGCGTGATGCCGGGGAACACCGACTGGGCGTCCGTCCGGTCCCGGTGGCCCAGCACCGCGGTCAGCAGGGCCTCCTTGCCGGCGAAGTGGTGCAGCACTCCGGCGTGGGTCAGCCCCGCGTGCGCGGCGATGTCCCGCACCGATACGGCGTTGAAGCCGGCGCGGGAGAACAACTCGGCCGCGGATTCCAGGATGCGGGCCCGCGTCCGCTCGCCCTTGGAGAGGCGACGCGGGGCGTCCTCGGGTCGTGCGCTCACTGCGGCGGTCTCCTCCCGTCGTCACCGGTGGATCGCGGGGCAGCACGGCCCCGTGAGGATCCCCGGAAATTACCAGCCGGCCGACCGCACCGCGAGAAAAACCTACCAAGTGGTTAGTTCTGCGGTTAAGCTCACCGCCCATCTCGTCCGGGACGACCCACCCCCGGCCCTCCACACGAAGTGAACCTCATGACCAGAACCATCCGAACCGGGGCCGTGGCCGCCTGCGTCGCGGCATCGCTCGCCCTCGTGGGATGCACCGACTCCGGCACCGCCGCCACCGGCTCGTCGGCCCTGAACATCGCGACCATGACGTTTCCGCAGAGCCTCGACCCCGCCCAGGCGGTCGGCAGTGCCCTGCCGTTCTTCCAGGCCACGTACGACACCCTCGTCAAACGTGAGCCCGACGGCGAGTTCCGCCCCATGCTGGCCACCGCGTGGATGTACAACGCCGATCGCACCGAGCTCGCCCTCACCCTGCGCAAGGACGTGAAGTTCGCGGACGGCACCCCCTTCGACGCGGCGGCGGTGAAGGCGAACATGGAACGCTTCGCCAAGGGCGGCGGCGCCGACGCCAAGTGGCTGAAGGACCTGGAGTCGGTCGAGGTCGCGGACGCCTCGCACGCGACGCTGAAGCTGAAGCAGCCCAACCCCGCGATGATCTTCTACCTGAGCGACGCGGCCGGTCTGATGGCCAACCCGGCCGCCTTCGCCGGGGGTGACGCTCTCAAGACGACTCCCGACGGCACCGGCCCCTACCGTCTCGACAAGGCGAAGACGACCGTCGGCACCAAGTGGGTCTACCGGCGCAACCCCGACTACTGGGGCGATCACCTCCCCTACGAGACGCTGACCATGAGCTTCTTCGACAACGAGACGGCCATCGTCAACGGCCTGAAGACCGGCCAGGTGAACGCCGCTCTCCTGCAGAGCGCCGACCAGCAAATCAGCATCGAGTCCGATCCCCGCATGAAGACGACGAAGCAGGAGTTCGACTTCCAGGGACTGCTGCTCTTCGACCGGGGCGGCAAGCTCACCCCGGCGCTGAAAGACCCCCGCGTCCGCCAGGCACTCAACCTCGCCATCGACCGGAAGACGATGCTCGAGGTCACCTCCCAGGTCTTCGGCCCCGACACGCACGGGTACGACAAGACGCTGGACACCTATTACGCCCACGACCCGGCCAAGGCGAGGGAGTTGCTGCGGGCGGCCGGGTACGCCGACGGTTTCACGCTCAAGCTCCCCCGTATCGCGGCCATCGTCAACGACGCGCTCGCCGCCTCGCTGGCCGGCGACTTCGAGGCCGTCGGGGTGAAGCTGGTCTGGGACGACCTCGACGGTGCCTCGGCGGTGCAGAAGGTCTTCACCGACCGCGCGTACTCCGGGATGGTGATGAACATGGGCCAGTCCTCGTCGGACTGGGTCGTGGTCGACGAACTGGTCAACCCGGGTGCCTTCAACATGTTCGGCACCACCGACACCACCGTGCGGGAACTGCCCCCGCGGATCCAGTCCGGAACGGCCGGACAAGCCGGAACGGCGGTGCGCGAGCTGGGCGAGCATCTGGTGAAGGAGACGTGGTTCGTGCCCTTCTACCGGATGAGCTACCTGCACGTCTCGGACGGATCGGTAACCATCCGCCCGCAGTCCGGCATGGCCGTCCCGTCGATCTACAACTACTCCCCCGCCAAGTGACCCAAAAGTGCCCGGAGCGGTGCGGGCCGCCGACGCCCGCACCGTCCCTGGCGGCCCGTCACGGATACCGAGTGCCATGCTGAACTTCATCGCCCGCCGGATCGCCTCCGGCGTCCTGCTCCTGGTCGTCATCTCCCTGCTCAGTTACGTGCTGCTGTCGATCCCCGGCACCGACGTCGGCCGGCAGCTCCTCGGCCAAGGCGCCGATCAGGCCGCCGTCGACGCGAAGAACGCCGCCCTCGGCCTGGACCGGCCGGTGCTCCGCCAGTACGCCGACTGGCTGGTCCACGCCGTCCGCGGCGACCTCGGCACCTCGTGGTTCACCAGCGAGCACGTCACACAGGCGGTGCTGGGCCGGCTGCTGGTCACCCTCAGCCTGATGACCGGCGCCACGCTGGTCACCACGGTGGTCTCCTTCCTGCTCGGCATCCTGGCGGGAGTGCGGTGCGGCGCCGTCGACCGCTTCGTCCAGGTGCTGGGCGTCGTGCGCTACGCACTGCCCGGTTTCCTGGTGACGCTCGTCCTCGTGTTGGTCTTCGCGGTCCGGCTGAACTGGTTCCCGGCCATCGGCTACATCACGTTCGCCCCTCCCCCGGCGGCTGGCTGTCCACGGTCACGCTGCCGGTGCTGTCCCCGTCGGTCGCCTCCGTGGCCGGCGTCTCCCAGCAGGTCCGCGGCGCGGTGATCGACGTCCTGCGCCAGGACTACGTCCGTACGCTGCGCGCCCGCGGTCTGCCCGCCTCCCGGGTCGTCTTCCGGCACGTCCTGCGCAACGCCTCCGCCCCCGCACTGTCGGTTCTCGGCATGCAGTTCGTGGGCCTGCTCGGCGGCGCCGTCGTCGTGGAGCAGATCTTCGGACTGCCCGGCATCGGCAGCATGACCGTCACCTACACGACCCGCGGCGACATCCCCGTGATCATGGCGCTGGTCATGCTCACCGTGGTCGGGTCGTCCTGATCAACCTTCTGGTCGACATCATGATCGGCTGGCTCAACCCCAAGGCGAGGGCCGCATGAGCGAAAACCTTCCGGCCGACGTGCCCACCCCTGTCGCGAGCCCTCCCGACAGCGCTGCACGAGCCGCGGGTCCCGGGGCGGCGTCCGGTCGCCGCGTGCTGCGACGCCTGCTGCGCGACCCCCTCGGCGCGGGGTCCGCCGCCGTGCTCCTGCTGCTCGTCGCCGCGGTCCTCCTGGCGCCCTGGCTCGCACCGCAGGATCCCTCGGCCGCCTCGCTCGGCCAGGCCTTCGCCGACCCCGGCGGAGCGCACCCGCTGGGCATGGACTCCGCGGGCCGGGACATCCTCTCCCGCATCCTGTACGGCGGGCGCAACACCCTCGGCGGAGCGCTGATCGCCCTCGGCATCGCCCTCGCCGTCGGCGTGCCGGCCGGGCTGTACGCCGGTTACCGCGGCGGCCGGTTCGACTCCGCCGCCAACTGGACGGTCGACCTCGTCATGGCACTGCCCGCGATGGTGGTGCTCCTCGCCTCCCGCGCCATTCTCGGTCCCCGTGTGTGGGCGCTGATGGTCGTGCTGGGCGTGCTCGCCGCACCGAGCTTCTACCGCCTGGTGCGGGGCATCGTCACGGGCGTGCGCAAGGAGTTGTACATCGACGCCGCGAAGGTCTCGGGCCTGTCCGACACCCGCATCGTGGCCCGTCACGTCCTGATCGTCGTGCGCGGACCGGTCATCATCCAGGTGGCGCTCGTCGCCGGCGTCGCGATCGGCCTGCAGGCAGGCCTGGAGTTCCTCGGCATCGGCAGCGGGTCGACGGCGACCTGGGGCGCGATGCTCAACGAGGCCTTCCAGAACATCCAGCGCGCGCCCCTGCTGATGCTGTGGCCGGGCCTTGCCCTGGGGCTGACCAACGGTGCCCTCGTCCTGTTCGCCTCGGCCCTGCGCGACGGCTTGGAGGACCGCGTTGGCCGGCCGGCCGCCACCCGCCCGCGGGCCGCGCGCCGGGTCCAGGCGGAGGTCCTCGACCTGTTGCGCCGGCTGCAGCAAGACCGCGGACTCGGCGTCCTCCTGGTCACCCACGACCTCGGGGTCGTCGCGGATCTGTGCGACCGCGTCGCCGTGATGAACGGCGGCCGGATCGTGGAGACAGGCACCGTCGAACAGGTCCTGCACTCACCCGAGGACCCCTATACCCGCACTCTGCTCGATGCCGTCCTCGACGAGGCTCCGGCACGTGGCCCCTGGCAGCCCCGGGAGGCGAGGAGCACCGCCGTATGACCGCCGCCGACGTCACCGAGACCGCCGATCCCGCCGTCGCGGCGGACCCCCTGCTCCAGGTGCGGGACCTGCGGGTGTCCTTTCCCGGCCGCGGCCGGCGCGCCCCGCGGACCGAGGTGCTCATGGGAGTGTCCCTCGACATCCGGCCGGGTGAGACGCTCGGCCTGGTCGGGGAGTCCGGGTCGGGCAAGACCACCATCGGACGCGCCGTGCTCGGCCTGGTGCCGGTGCGGTCCGGCTCGATCAGCTTCGACGGAGAGCTCGTCCACGCGGCCGGCCGCGCCCGCCGCCGCGCACTGAGCCGAGACATCCAGGTCGTCTTCCAGGACCCGTATACCTCCTTGAACCCCTCGCTCACCGTCGGGGACACCCTCGCCGAGCCGCTCGTCACGCACGCTACGGGTCCGCGGGAGGCCCGGGACCGGGTCCGTGACCTCCTCGACCGCGTCCACCTGCCCGCGGACGCCGCCCACCGGCTGCCCCGCGAGTTCTCCGGGGGCCAGCGGCAGCGCGTCGCCATCGCCCGGGCGCTGGCGCTGCGTCCCCGGCTCATCATTTGCGACGAGCCGGTATCCGCACTCGACCTGACGACCCAGCGGGCCGTGCTCGACCTGCTGCTGGACATCCAGGAAGAGACCGGGACGGCGTATCTCCTCGTGACGCACGACCTGTCCGTGGTGCGCTTCATGAGCCACCGGGTGGCGGTGATCCACCGCGGGGAGATCGTGGAGACGGGTGACGCCGCCGATGTCACCCGGGCTCCCCGGCACGCCGACACCCGGGCACTGATGCTCTCCGCGCCCGTGGCGAACGTCGCCGCACAGCGCCGGCGAAGGGAGGCGGCGGAGAGCCTTGCCGACTGACGGGGGCGCCGAAGGTCCGGAAATCACTTCGACCGGGCTCGCCCGTCAGGTACCGGTCGCGGATGTTTTCACTGCTGGGAGCCGGTGAGCTTCGCGCGTGACCTTCCCGACGGTTCCCCGGCCGGAAGCAGGTTTCTTACGGCATGTCGTACCAGTGAGCTCGTGCTCGGTTGCCGTGACCCCGAGTTGCTGGCGCGGTTCTGGTGCGAAATCCCGGACTATGTCGTGCTGGATCGCGAGGAGGACGGCACGCTGGAGATCGGACCGCGCGACTCCAAGGGCTGCAGCGACGTATCGCCCTGCACCGGCGACGCCTGGGCTGATGTGATCTACCGCGGCGAGAACCCGTCATCGGCGCGGACGACCATCGGTTGGGGATGGGTCGACGGCGGCATATCACTCGACGGCATCAACCAATACGGCGTGACCTCAACGGCGCCCGCGGACACCAGTGCCCCGCTCCAGTCACGGTGGAACCGGCGGGCGCGTGGGTCGAGCCCGGCGGTGCCGGGCGGCGCGGTCGCACCAGAGGGGGCTCGTGCGGGGGCGCCCCCGGCTGAACGCAGCATGTAGCAGGGGCCGGTTAGCGGCACAACCCCGCCCCGCTGCTGGTGTCTTCCACGGTGCTGTACTGCGTCCGAGTGGCCCGAGCTGCGTGGGCGCCGGCCCCCGCGGGGCGCGCACGACCGGACCGCGGTGCGGCTGGGCATCGGGCACGGGCTGACCGTCATCGAGACCGCACTGGCGTTCCTGCAGGACGCCCCCCGCCGCGGCGGCCTGTGCCACCCCCTCGACTGGATCCCCGAAATCCACCACCCTCTCAGCGGCGGCGAGGGCGTCATCCCCGACGTCCCGCTCTACTACCGCAGCCGCAGCACCAGCAGGACGGACAACAGCGGAGACGGCGAGGACGGCGGGGCGATGCTGCGGGCCTTCGTGGAAGTCGACGGCGCCACCATGAGGTCGAGCCGTGCTGGATCGAGTCCGGGGCGGGACAAGGCTGGGTACTGGTCGCCGAAGCGAAGCTGCAGGAACACGTGCTCCCACTCGGCATCGAGAGAACATCAAGCCTTCGATGTCGATCATCGGCACACAGTTACACCAACGAGCCCCTTACCACATCCGTCACGCAGATGCGGTAGCAGCATTAGGCTGACCGGATGACAGCTGATCGCACAGCAGCCAAGTGCCGCCGCATCCTCGCCCTGGTCGGCGCGGCCGGGATCGCCGTTGCCGGCAACGCCTGTTCCTCGGCCGGGAGTTCCGGTGGGGCCGCCTCTGGCGGTGAGAGGCTGTCCTACGACCGGGTCGCCTCGACGGCGAAGCAGCTGACTGATACGTCGGCCTGCCCGTTCGCCCTCGACCCAGCGGCGGCGCTGAAGGCGGCCGGGGCCGAGCGGACCGTCACCCCGGCGGCTACCGGCGGCGACCCCGCGGCTCAGGGGACCGTCGACCCGGGCCGGCCGGCCCAGGCCTGGCCCAGCGGGCAGCCCACGCCGTCCGGGGTCCCCTCCATCCCCGCCGTCCCGCCGAACGCGTCCGTCGTCTGCAACTTCACGGCTTCGCAAGCCCCGGTGGAGATCGACCTCGTGGCCGTGTCCGAGGGCGGGGTGGCGGTGAACCTGGCGCTGCCGCAGATCGCCGCCCTCGGCAACCTCGGCGCCGACGAGGTGATGGCGTTCTCCAAGGACGAGCCCGGGATCGGCCAGACCAGGGTCACCCCGGGCCGGGGCACGGTCGCCGTCGCACGGGTGGCGGTGGCGGGCAAGGGCGACTTGGTGCTCGTGGTCTCCCAGGGATCGACCGTCACCAAGGCGGACCCGGCCCTGGCCGGCGAGTCGCTCAGGAAGGTCGCCGAGGCACTCGCGGCCCAGCTGGGGCCGTAGGCGGGACCTACGGTTCCTGGCTGAACTGGATCGAGGCCGAGTTTGCGGCCTTGCGCTACTTCGCGCTCAACGGCGCTGTTGTGCACCGCTCTCTGCCGGGGCAGCCGGTGGACCTGACCGAGTCCTCGGGCCAGATCCTCGAAGAAGTTCCAGGCCTCCAGCACCGCACCCGATGGGACGCGCCGGCGCATCGGATCCTCCAGCCAATGCTGGACACGGACGAGCTCCAACGTGTCGGCCTCAGAGGTGGCCAGTCCCCGTCCCCGCCGGCTCACATACACCCGTGCCTGCCGGGCCGGATGCCGAACAGAGCAGGAGTGAACAGGCCGCACGGGCCCATTTGAGCCTCACAACCGGTGTATCCCGTACGGCCGTTCTCGTGTCGCGGGCAAGTGGCACGGCACGCTTGATCGTCTTCTGAGCGGCGCCTAGGCTCCCATGCCCATGGAGATGGGGGAACCAGAGCGCGGGCGACGGGCATGGTATGGCGGGCTGGTCGGGCGGCGTGTAGTTGCAGCTCTGCTGGCCGGGGCGGGGCTGGTCGTTCTGGGCACGGTGTTCGTCGTACTGCCGGGGTTGGTGGTCGACCACGATCTCGCCGGGGCGAGCGTCGCCGCGCAGGATCGGCTGAAGGCGGTGAACGATGTGCGTACGACGCTTCTGCAGGTGGTCGGCGGCCTGGTCGTGCTCTTCGGCGCGTATGCCACCTGGCGGCAACTGCGGGTGAGTCAGGATGGTCTGCGCGCCACCCAGGAGGGCTACGTCACTGACCGATTCAGCCGGGCGGTCGACCAGCTCGGCAGCGACAAGCTGGATGTGCGCATCGGCGGGTTGCACGCGCTGTGGCGGATCGCGGAGCAGTCCGACCGCGACCGGGAGGCCATCATCTCCATCCAGGCCGCGTATCTGCGTACACACCTGCCCTGGCCGCCCGCCGGACCCCAATCACCGGCGGCAGACGTGCCCATCAACGACATCGCGCCCCTGGAGACCCGTGCCGCCGACGCCCAAGTGGCGCTGACCGCGCTCGGCGTACTGTGCCGGCACAGGGAGCAGTCCTGGGTGAATCTCAGCATCACCGACTTGCGCCGGGCCGACTGCGACGGTCTGTGGTTCCCCGAGGTCAACTTCGACCGCACCTGCATGGAGGCGGCGGGCCTGTACCACGCCAATCTGACCCAGGCGTCCCTGGTCTCAGTCAACCTGCGCCACGCCGACCTCACGACGGCGATTCTCCGCCGGGCTCGCTGCATTCTGGGCGACCTACGGGCCGCGAAGCTGGTCGGAACCGATCTGCGTGACGCCGACTTCACCGAGACCGACCTGCGCGAGGCAAACCTGCGTAAGGCCGACGCCCACGGCGCCGTCTTCCACCGCGCCGACCTCCGCATGGCCGACTTGCGCGGCACCGACTTGAGCACCGCCGACCTTCTCGAAGCCCGCCTGACCGGCGCCCTGGCCAGTGAGCAAACCCGCTGGCCTGCCGACTTCGACCACACGGCCGCCGGAGTCGTCGACACCGATGACCCCGGACCCGAGCCCTCGCCCCTACTCCAGCCACCCGGGATGACGTGGCAGGCACCGCCGCTGAGGTCCACTTCTTGACCAAGACGCGCCGGTCATGACCACGGCGACCGCAATCCGCCTGACCGGCTTCTCTCCTCGTCAGCGACATCCTCCCCCAACACTTCGGCGGCGCTCCAGCAGCTTTTCTCGAGCGGGTCGCTCCATGAACAACTCAAGGCTGCGACGAAATTACCCGGGCCGCCGCCTCCCTCATCCGCGACGCCCGGCGAGCCGCATACGGCCAGACCTGCTCAGCGAACGCGACATAGCCGCACACTTGCCCCACCCCGACCGTCACAGCCAATTGCCCGGACGGTGGCCCCGGGGCCGCGGGAGCACGGCCCGGCGCAGGCACGGATTCAGTCACCTCTCGACAGGGGGGTTCGCCGCCACCGACTGGCACACGGTTTTCAATCGTCAGCGACGTGCCGACGCCGTCCCTGAACGGCGGTCTTCTGCAGGCTCTCTTCCGCCACCGCCTGGCGCTCAAAGCGTCGGTCACAAAGCACGCATTTCGCCACCGGAAATCTGGCCGCCTCCATAGTCCGAGTTCTCGGCACCACTCAAGTCAGCGCGCAGGGCACCGCGTCCGCCCCAGCGTCACCCCCACCGTGGGGCGCCGACCGCACAGTCCGAGGTCCTGATCTCGTCAGCGATCCTTCTGAGGAGTGCAGGCGGCCGTGTCATAGCCGGCGTCAGAAACTCCTACACTGCCTGCGGTTGTCTCAACCAAGGGCCAATCCCTATCCACGGCGGCCTGTGGCCATGAGCGCGATGACATCGACGTGACCGCCGTTGCCTCCAACAGCCAAGCTCTCCAGTGCACACCACGGTCGTGGACGTGGCTTGTCCCCGCCTCGTCCGGCCAAGCCTGCCCGGCGTTTGTTCCGGCGGGGCGGAACGCTTTCGTGAGCGGGTATCTCTGCGCAGGACGAAGGGGGAAGGGTTGATGAGTGAACTGACGGCACCTGTCACGAGGCGGCGCCTTCCGGCAAAGCCTGTCTGGCGGCGCCAACCTCCCGTGCTCGAGTCACGCCGCTCAAAGAGTCTGGCCCCTGCACCCGCACCGGGCTCACCCTCTACCAGACCCTCGATGCCCTGGAGGGCATCGAGGGTCTGGACCGGCATCTCCACCACCTGCCACCAGCCCCTGCCCAGCAGACCGCACACGACGCCAAGATCCAGACAGACCTGACGGAGTCCTAGTAGGAGGGTGACGGTGTCGTTGGGGTGGCAGTCGGCGGGACGAGCACACCGTCGACGATGTATACCGTCGCGTTCTTCGTGGGGATGTTGCCGCAGGCGATCGGTACGCTGCCGTTCACCTTGAAGGAGTCACCGGAGCCAGTGGTGGTGAGGGTGCTGCCCTCAAGCGTGGTGAACGTGCCGTGAGGCAGTTGCGCCTTGGTGATCTTCTTGTGCTCGACCACATGGTAGGTCAGCACCCTTTTGAGCTGAGCGCTGTCGTTGAGAAGCGCGTCCCTCTTGGCGGCGCCGAGTTTGTTGAACGCGTCGTTGGTGGGCACGAAGACGGTGCTGTCCTTGAGACCATGCAGAGTGTTCGCCAGGTCGGTCTTCTTGATTGCATCGGCCAGCATGGACAGGTTCGGGTTGTTGGCCACTGCGGTTGTGATGTTCTCGTGCGCCATCTGTGCGGCACTTCCGTTGCCGCTCTGCGGCAGCATGGAACAGCCTGCGCCGAAGGGTTGCTCGCTCGGTGCCGGCGACGCTGTGTCGGGGGCACTCTGCGACGAATCGGAGGCCGACGCCTGGGACGCCAGTACGCCCAACGACAGCGGGAGGCTCAGCGCTGCTGCCGCTGTGACAGCGGTGCTACGAATGCGCACGGACTTCATACCAATTCCTCGTTCCCTATGAAGGAGGGCTTGGGCCTGGGGTCGACTGATCTACCGCGAGCCACCTGAAGAGGGCTTCGCGCGCCGGTTGGGAACACGCACCACACCGGCGGACCCATCGTTCCCATCTAAGCGCACATTACGTCACCCGGCACCTTCGAACCGGTACGGCTGACCTCAGCGGTTCGGGACAAGCGTGAAAGGCGTTGGACGTGCACCCGTCCGTCCAGGCTGCCATACGCCTCGCACCAGACCTGCCGGGTGCTGTCCCCGATTCGAGGGCCGCCCGCGAAAACGACATCGTCCACCCTCTCGCGGACTCCGGCGTCCTGCTGCATCAGCCGGGATACCAGCACCTCCGCCGCGTCCAAAGATGGCTCGCCTCATCGTTGCTCTTGCCTGCGTCGCTACTCTCGGAGGCCTCTCTCGCGCAAACTGGACACCGGTCCGGCCGCCGGTGCCGCTGCTGCCATTGGATCCGCCGGTGCGTGCGGTTGGACGAGCCCTCACCGCGTGACACGTATGCCGGTCAGGTGGCGGTGGGCCAGCCGCGGAGCACAGCGGCGATCTTCCCGGCCGTGCAGGCGGGGTCCACGAGCACGTCCTTGAGGGCGACGGCGTCCTCCCGGGCGGGTTTGACGGTGATCCCGGCGGCTTCCAGGTACATGACGCCGGTGGCGGCGGCGACCGCCAGGTTGGACCGCTCCAGCCAGCGGCAGCGCCCCAGCGTGTGCACCAGCGCGGCGGCCTTGGCGTACGGGCCGTCGTAGACGGGCTGCTCGAACAGCTCGGCCCGGTGCCGGGCGACCGCCGCGAGGGGAACGCCGTAGTCGTCGGGGGCCGGATCGTCCGCTCCGGCGGCTTCGGCGACCTGCAGGATCCAGGGGACGTCGATGTTCAGGTCCATCAGGCCGCGTGTGCTCCCCGAGCCGTTTCCGCCTGCCGGGCGTCCTCGGCGTCGTCGAAGACGGCCTGGTGTTCGGCCAGGAAGCGGGCGGCGGCGTCCACCGCTCGCGCACGCAGGCCGCTGGCGTCGTCCTGCACCAGGCGGGCGAGGTAATCGCCGACGCTCAGTCCAAGGTCGGCGGCGCGCTTCTTCGCGAGGTCAGCGATGTCCTCGTCCACACGGGCACCCAGTTGTGTCTTCGCCATACCCGGCATGGTAACAGCTGTTACCGGCCCGCCCCGAGGTGTGTCGGCTGCGCCAGGCCGGCCGAGGGCTCACCGCGCGGTGCGGGGACCGCGGGCGGCCGGTGTGGCGAAGGTCGCGGCCACCACGAGCGCGAGGACCAGGAGCAGGGCGTTGCGGAGCCCGAAGTGCTGGCCGAGGTGACCGAGCGAGGGCGGTCCGACAAGGAAGGCGACGTAGCCGACGGTGGCGGCGAGGGAGACCCGCGCGGCGGAGTTGTCGCCGGAGTCGCCGGCCGCGGAGAGCGCGACGGGGAACCCCAGTGACGCGCCGATTCCCCACAGGACGGCAGCGCCGGCCGCGACGGCCTGGTTGTCGACGAGGATCACGAGCGCGATGCCGAGGGCGCCGATCAACGCACTGGCACAGAGCGCGGCGGCGCGTCCGTAGCGGTCGACGAACCGGCCGCCCGCGAACCGTCCGACGGTCATGGAGGCCGCGAAGACGGCGTACACGGCCGAGCCGAGCGCGGCATCGAAGCCGTGGCCGTCGACCATGACCAGGGGCAGCCAGTCGTTCGCCGTCCCCTCCGCCATGGCGAGGGCGAGGATGACGCAGCCGATGAGCAGCAGCCGCGGTTCCCGCCACATCGCGGACCGCACCGCGTCCCGTCCCTGCTCCTTCGCCGCGGGGCCCGTCCTGCGCCCGACCCCTGCGGGCACGTACCGGATCACCACTGCCAGCACGGCCAGGACGACGACGGCGACGATGACGAGGTGCCACAGCACGGAGAAGGAAGCGGCGGTGAGGAGCATGCCGCCGACCGCTCCGACCACCGTGCCGAGGCTGTAGAAGCCGTGCATCGCGGGCAGGGTGGACCGGCCGAGCAGTCGCTCGACCTCGGCTCCCTCGATGTTGAGGGCCACCTCACCGCCTCCCATGCCCAGGCCGATGAGCGCGAGCCCGAGGGCCACGGCGAGGTCCGAGCCCGCCCCCGCACCGAGGCCTACGACGCCCGAGCCCGCGGCGGTCGCCAGCGTTCCGGCCGCGATGACGGGCCGGGCGCCCCAGCGGGTCACGAGCGGCCCCGAACACAGGATGCCCACCATCGACCCGACCGAGAGACCGAAGAGGACCAGCCCCATCCGGCCGGTGGACGCACCGAGCAGGTCCCGCACGTCGGGGGTGCGCGTCACCCAGGACGCCATGGCCAGGCCGGGCAGGAAGAACAGGGCGAACGCCGCGGTACGGCGCAGGCCGGGGCCGACAGTCACGGGAAGGTTCCTCCGGAGGACGCCGAGCAGAGTCTGTACGAGCGTACACACTCGCGGAAAGCGGCCCTGTGGCACATTGGGGCCGTGAGCGGCACACGGCGCGAAGTCCCCAACGACCCCGGGCGCAGGGACCGCATCCTGGACGCCGCCCTGGACGTCGTCGCCGAAGGCGGCGTCTTCGGGACGACCCATCGCAGGATCGCCGCACGGGCCGGGGTTCCGCTGGGCTCACTGACGTACTACTTCGACGGCATGGACGACCTGCTGGCCCAGGCCTTCGCCCGCCTGGCCGACACGATGTCCGCGCTCTACCGCCGTACCGTCCGGCGCGCCGGCTCCGTCACCGAGGCCGAGGAGGCGGTGGTCGAGCTGATCTGCGGGCCCGCCTACGCCACCGACCGCGACATGACGCTCATCTTCGAGATGTACGCGTACGCCAACCACAACCCCGCGGTACGGGCCACCACCCGTTCCTGGGCGGCCCGCAGCCGGGAGAGCCTCGCGCTCCACTTCACCCCGGGCGTGGCCCGCGCCCTCGACGCCCTGATCGAGGGCTGGCCCATGCACCGCCACTTCGACGACACCCCGCTCGACCGTCGGCTGGTGGCCGGCGTCGTACACGCCGTCGTCGCCGCCGCACCCCGCCTCCCCGACGTGGCGCCCTGACCGCTCCCCCGGAGGGCGGCGCCCGGGTGTCTCGGCGTGCCTTCGCTTGTCGGCGATCGACGGAATACTGTCGGACATGTGAGTACGCATGCCCCGGGCAGTGGCGGTGACGTGGCGTCCCTGGACGAGGCGCTCAGCGCCACGGTGCGCAGAACGGGGGCTCTCGCCGGTGGCGTGTACATGCTGTCGGCGCGGGAGCCGGTGCTCGTCCTGACCGCGGTCTGCGGCATGCCGGTGACGACCGTGGCGCCGTGGGCGCGGGTGGCGGTCTCGGCCGCGGGACCCCTGTCGGAGGCGTTGAGGGAGGACCACCTGGTCTGGGTGGGCCGTCAGGAGGACATGGCCCGGCTGTATCCGAACGCCGCGGCCGGGATGCCCTACCAGTTCGCGGTGGCCTTCGCTCCCCTGCACGGTGCCCGCCGCTACGGGGTCATGGCACTGGTGTGGTCGAAGAGCCACCCGCCCTCCCTGACGCTGCGCGAACGCGGGCACATCCAGTCCAGCGCGGGGCGCCTCACCCAGGTCCTGGACCAGGGGCCCGGCTCCTGGACCATGCCGGACCAGCCGCGTGCCGTACCCCTGCGCCGGCCCGGTCCGGCTCCGGACCAGGCCGGCCTCGCGGCCGTCGACCTCGTCCAGCGCCTGCCCCTCGGCGTCCTCGGCCTCGATCTGGAGGGACGCATCACCTACCTCAACGAAACCGCCGCCCGCCTGCTCGGCCGCAGCACCGACCGTCTTCTGGGCAACGCGCCGTGGCAGGCGGTGTCCTGGCTCGACGCCCCGGTCCACGAGGAGCACTACCGCGCGGCAGTCTTCAGCCGTGAGCCGGTCGCCTTCACCGCGCTCCGGCCTCCCGACCGGTGGCTCGACTTCCGGCTCTACCCCGACGAGAGCGGCATCAGCGTCCTCGTGGCCCCCAACCAGGACCAGCACCCGGCCGACGCCCCGCCGCCCCGGGTCACCGCCCCCCTCGCGACGCCGAGTGGGGCCGGCACGGGGCGAATCCACCAGCTGATCCACCTGTCGGCCGCGCTGAGCCAGACCGTCACCGCCTCCGATGTGATCAATGTGGTGGCGGACCAGATCCTGCCCGCCTTCGGCGCCCAGGGCATGGTCCTCTCCACGAACGACTCGGGACGCCTGAGGATCACCGGGCACCGGGGGTACGACCCGCGCGCCCTCACCCGCCTCGACGGCCTGCCGCTGGACACCGAACTCACGCCGGCCGGACATGTGCTGCGCAACGGTTCCCCGGTCTTCTTCTCCGATCCCGAGGAGATGGCCCGCGAGTACCCGAAGGCCTCCGGACTCAGCGACAAGCAGGCCTGGGCCTTCCTCCCGCTCGTGGTGTCCGCCGGGTCGGCTGCTGCGTCCTGTCCTACGACCACCCGCGCTCCTTCGGCGCCGGAGACCGCGCCGTCCTCGTCTCCCTGGGCGGTCTGATCGCCCAGGCCATGGATCGCGCCCTGCTGTACGACGCCAAGCACGATCTGGCCCACGGCCTGCAACAGGCGCTGCTGCCGACGACGCTGCCGCACGTCCCCGGGCTCGAGATCGCCGCCCGCTACCTGCCGAGTGCCCACGGCATGGACATCTGGACATCGGCGGTGACTTCTACGACCTCATCCGGCTCGGTGACACGACTGCCGCCGCGGTCATCGGGGACGTGCAGGGGCACAACATCAACGCCGCCGCCCTGATGGGGCAGGTCCGCACCGCCGTCCACGCCACCGCGGGCGCGCGCCCCGGCGACGTGCTGTCCCGCACCGATCGCGTCCTGGCGGACCTGGAGACGGACCTTTTCGTGTCCTGCCTGTACATCCACATCGACCTAGCCGAGCGACGCCTGCACCTGGCCAGCGCGGGACATCTCCCTCCGCTCCTGCGCACCTCGGTGCCCGCGGCGTCGACCGCCGTGCTCGACGTGGAGCCCGGCCCCCTGCTCGGCATCGGCGCGGCGGCCGACTACCCGGTCACCACCGCACCGCTGCCGGCCGGGTCGACCCTCGCCTGTACACCGACGGCCTCGTGGAGACTCCCGACTGCGACATCACGGAGTCGATCACCGCCCTCGCCCAGCACCTCACCGGGGTGGGCGACCGGCCGGTCGACCAACTGGCCGACGACCTGGTGCACCACGCCCTTCCCCGGCACACACACCGACGACATCGCTCTGCTGCTGTTGCACAGCCCGGGCGAGGGCGACGGGACGGCGCCGGGTGACGGACGCCGCCCGGGGTCACGCCCCGCGTGACGGTGCGGGCGCCCCGGCGTCCTCGCCGGCCGTGAACGCCTCGCCGCCCGAGGGCACCCCGACGCCGCGCCAGCGGAACGGCACACCGCGCGCCGTGTCCAGGTCCGGCCCGTCCATCAGCTGGAAGTGCACGTGCGGCTGGGTGGAGTTGCCGGAGTTGCCGCAGCGGCCGAGCACCTGCCCGGCGACCACCCGGTCGCCCGCCCGGACCCCGAGCGAGCCGCGCTGGACGTGCGCGTAGAGGGCATACGTCCCTTCACCCAGGTCGAGGACGATGTGGTTGCCCACGACACGGCGGGGCCCGCCGATCATCCTGCAGGCGCCCTCGATCAGCCAGAAGTACAGGACGCCGACGAGCGAGCTGCGGCTGAGGTGGTCGCGCTGGCCGTCCTCGGCGTGGGCGACGACGGCGTCGGCCACCGCGTGCAGGGGCGCCCCGAAGGCGGGGTAGGCCTGGTTGCGGTGGGCGACGGGCCAGAACCAGACGGGGGCCGGGCGGGCGGGCCCGTCCTCCGGCTCGGCGACGATGTCGATGGCGTAGGTCTGCCCGAGGTGGTGCGTTCCGTGGCTCGGCACCTTGTCGGCGGGACTGTTGAGGGCGGACCAGCGGCCGGTGACCGGGGGCGCGACCTCGACCGGCGCCGGGGGCCGTGTCACGGCCCGCCGACGGGCGGAGCGGGAGACCACCAGACCGACGGCGATCGCGCCGAGCGCGGGCAACCAGCTCACCCAGTAGCCGTACGGCAGGTCCACGAACGATCTGACGACGATCTGGACGAAGAAGATCAGCCACAGCCCGTGCCGGACCCTCGCAGCGATCTTACGTCGACCCTCGGACATGCTTCCCCCTTGTGCGGACAATGGTCAGGTGCCGGGGCGCGCGGCCGTGAGCACGACGAGCAGCGGAACCACTCGCCCCGCGGGGACCTCGTACCGGCCGCGCTCCGGCGTGTGCAGCCAGCCCGCGCCGGTCAGTTGGCGCAGGTGGTGGTAGATCTGGCCGGTCGTGCCGACGTCCTCGAGCGCGGCCAGCTCGGCCGCGGTGCGCAGGCCGCCCAGGATCTCCCGCAGCAGCCGCAGCCGAACGGGGTTGCCGAGGGCGGCGAACGACTCGGCTGCCTGCGGCCAGTCGTCCGCGAACAGCGTCTCCGTGAGGAGGCCGTACTGCCACTCGTACCGGTGTCCCGTGGGCACGCGCACCGCCCCGGTGAACAGCACCGCGCCGTCCGCCTCCCGCGTCACCGGGTGCCGAGCTTTCAGGGCGTCGAGAGCCCAGAAGTCGCCCTCTGCGACCGGGGGCGCGGCCGGGCCCGTGCTCTCCAGTTCCGTCACGCGTCGTTCGAGCGCGGCAACGCGCTCCTCGAGATCCATGTTGATGAGATTACGTAATTATGTAATTGCGTGCAAGGCTGCTCGCGCCATGCGAAGCCCCGTCCACGCGGCGGGCGCGGACGGGGCGGCTCGTGTTGTCGGGGCCGGACCGAGTCAACGGGTGCGACGCGGGACGCGGCGGAGACGGGAGCCCCCGCCACCGTCACGTACCGCTACGCGCGTCCCTCGAAGTCCCGGCGGACCGCGGCCCCCTGGTCCTCCGTCAGTCCGGCGTCGTCCGGGAGTTCCAGGACGGCTCCGCAGTGCTCGCACAGCTTTCCGTCTCCGGCGGGAGTGCCGCAGGCCTTGCAGAAGCGGTTGTGGCTCCGGTCCTCTGGTGTCTTCGTCATGATCTCTTCCGCGCGTCGGGACAGGACGGCGGACGAGTTCCCGCAACGGCCTCGTCGATGCCCGGCGCGCCTCACCGGACTCCCTGAGCGGGACCGGCCTCCTTATCGATGCGGCCGTTCGCCCGCGTCGGTGTGCGCAGCACCAGGAGGGCGACGTCGTCCAGGCCCGGCGGCTGAACCCGGCGCAGGAGTTGGTCGGCGAAGGACGGCAGCGGCCGGTGGGCGAGTGCCGCGGCGTGCTGGCGCAGCCGGTCCAGACCCTCGTCGAGGGTATGGCCGGGTACTTCGATGAGCCCGTCGGTGTACAGCAGGAGGGTGCTGCCCGGCGGCAGCAGGACCGTCGCGTCGGGACGGGACGTCCTGAGTCCGGTGCCGAGCAGGAGACTGTGGCCGTCGGTGAGGTATTCGGTCAGGCCGTCGCGGCTGACGAGCAGGGGCGGGGGGTGACCGGCGTTGGTCCAGGACAGTTTCCAGGTCCCGTCGTCCGTCTTGACGAGGCGGGCGAAGACGAGCGTGGCCATGGAGACGTCGGTGATGGGCATGATCGCCTCGTCGAGGCGCTCCACGACGCGACTGGCGGGCTCCTGCTGGGACCATGCGTAGGCACGGAGCATGTTGCGCAGCTGGGCCATTCCGGCCGCGGCCTCCAGGTCGTGGCCGACGACGTCCCCCACGGCCAGCGCGGTCGCGCCGTCGGACAGGGAGAAGGCGTCGTACCAGTCCCCTCCGACCTGGGAGGCGTCGGGAGCGGGCAGGTAACGGACGGCCATCTGCAGTCCGGGTACACGCGGCATCTGGGGCAGGAGGTGATTCTGCATGGTCTCGGCGACAGCTCGCTGGCGCTGGTACAGGCGCGCGTTCTCGAGTGCCAGGCTGGCGCGGCGAGCGATGTCCTCGATCAGGGGCAGGTCGGAGGTGGAGAAGTCACCCGGCTTGTCGGCTCGGCCCAGGGTGAGGGCTCCCAGGACCTCCCGGGTCCCCCGCAGGGGAACGATGGCGGCGGAGCGGATGCCGGTGGCGTCGAACAGGCGACCCTGTTCGACGGCGATGCCGGAGTCCGGGGCGCGCTGATAGGTGCCGGGTCCGGCCAGGGCGGAGGCGACGCCGCGCAGGGCGCGGGACAGGGGCATGGGTGATTCCTCGGGCACGGGCGGCATGGGCCCTTCGAGCTCCTCCCGGTGCACCAGGCGGCCCCCGTCGACGTGGACCACGGCGGTCCGCCACACTTCCTCGTGCTCGGTGATCAGGTCGATCACGGCCCAGTCCGCCAGCCGGGGCAGGACCAGGGCCACCAGTCGGCGCAGCGTCTCGTCGACGTTGAGGGTGGAGGCCACCTGCGTGGTGGTCTCGGCCAGCAGGGCCAGGCGCTCGAGTTCACTCATGGGTTCCGCGGACGGTTCCGTGCGCGGTCCGACGGACTGCGCCTCCTCACGCAGATGGAAGATGACGAGCGTGCCCGTGTCGTGGCCGTCCACGGCGTAGGGGACCATGAACCAGGAGATGGGCAGGACGGATCCGTCGGCACGGGCGAAATAGTCGTCCTCGCCCTGTGCCGGGTGCCCGGCGTGAAAGGCCAGCCGCATGGCGCACCGGGTGGCCGGCAGTTCCTCGCCGCGAGGTCCCCGGTGCAGCAGTTCGTGGGCGTCGTGGCCGGCCATGTCCGCGGCCCGGCGGCCCAGCAGCTCTTCGGTGCGTTTGTTGACGGCGACGATCCGGCCCTGCTCGTCGACCACGTACGCTCCGGCCCTGATGCCCTCGAGGGCCTCGACGACCTGTGCATGAGGCGCTTCCCGGAACTGCTCGTTGCCGGTGCCCGCTTCTTTCGCGCCTGCCATGTCCGGTCCTCCTCGTGGCCGCGCCGCCTCGGTCCCGCTCCTGCTGTGCGGCTGTCCGGCGGCGCCTGCCGGTCTGCTTGTCCGTATGCCCCATGGTGACGGACAACGCTCACGCCGTCCGTCGGATCACGTGAGCACCGCTCACTCCAAGAATTGCAGTGGCCTGCCGATGGGGCGACGCTGGGAACGCACAGCCCGAAGTGGAGCAGCCAGCTATGGGCAATCCGGTCGTGGTCGGGGTGGACGGCTCGGCGACGAGTCTCACCGCCGTGGAAGCAGCGGCCGCGGCGGCGGTACGGCGCGGTGCGGAGCTGCGTGTGGTGCATGCCGACAGACCGGTCAAGCCCAGATACATGGTGCCGGACCCGGCTCTCGGGGTTCTCGTCCACGAAGCGGCGGCCCACGCCTATCGCGTGGCGTCCGAGGTCGTGGTGACCAAGGCCGTGGTCACGGGTGACCCGGTGCACGTGCTGGAAGCCGAGTCACGGGCCGCGGACCTGATCGTCGTCGGCTCCCGGGGCAAGGGGGGCGTCGTGGGCCTGCTGCTGGGCTCCACCCCGACGGCCCTGGCCGCCCACAGCCACTGCCCGGTGATGACGGTCTGCGAAGAGCACCGCCCCACCGCCGACGCGGGGCCCGTCGTACTGGGGGTCGACGGCTCCCCGGACAGCGACAGGGCCGTCGACGTCGCCCTGGCCGAAGCCGCGCAGCGCCGGACCGAGCTGGTGGTGGTGCACGCCTGGCAGCCGGACGGGGCGGCCGGCGCAGACCCCGGGCCCGCGGCGCGGAGGCTGACCCGGGCCCTGGACGGCCGCCCGGACATCACCGTCCGGCGCGACCTGGTGCAGGGCAAGGCGCGTGACGTGCTGCTCGAAGCGAGCAGGACGGCTCAGCTGCTGGTCGTCGGCTCCCGCGGACGCGGCGGCATCGCCGGGCTGCTTCTGGGCTCGGTGAGCCAGGCCCTGATGACGCACGCCCACTGCCCTGTCGTCACCGTGCGCCGGGCGGCATGAGCGGACACGCGCGTCCGGCTCTCCGGTTCCCCCGCGCGTCGGGGCTCCTGCACCCGTACCGCGGCCGGGTGGCCGTCAGCCGGTCCCGGCCGGGACCAGGTGATCGCCGGGGATACCGGACTTCTCGGGGCGGTAGTAGTCTCTGATCCCGTCCGCCCAGGTGGACACGCGGATGCGGCCCTCCGCGTCCGGGCCGAAGGCCTGGAACAGCGCCTCGATGTTGGGCCGCGCGAAGCCGATCGCGAGCATCAGCGCGAGGAACTCGGGGCGGGCGACGAAGCCGTCGCCGTCCGGATCGCCCATCTCGGCGAGTGCGTCGGCGAACTCGTCCACGGTGGCGTCGAAGCGCTGCGGATTCAGGACGACGGAGGTGAACTCCGCGGGGCTGACGCGGCCGTCGCCGTTGGCGTCCAGTTCGGTCAGGAGGGTCTCACCGTAGCGGCGGAAGGCACCGGACAGCCTGGTCTTCGCGGCCTCGCCGGCTGCTGGTACGGCGGCCACGACGCGCGCGCTCATCAGGTCGAAGTCGGACTGCTCCAGGTATCCGTTCCCGTCCGCGTCGAAGAGGGAGAAGACCAACTCGACGCGGTCGGTCGCCTCGGTGGTGGGCGTCATGCGGCATCCCTGCCTTCCTGGTGGAACGTCACCGTCGGAATGCGCCGGGGACGGTGCCCGGCGGTTGCCCCACTATCCAGACGTTCCGACCACCGCGACGGGGAAGCCCGGTACTTCACACACGATCGGAGGGAATCGGTCCGTCCGTGCATGAAGCGGGGTCCGACGGGACAGCACCCCGCTCCGGACGCCGCGGGCGACGTCCCTGCCGGACGCCCGCCCACGGCGCGGAACTCGCCACGGGGCCGCCCGCGGCGTCCGTCATCCGGCGATCGGCACGGCGTGACCGGTGACGCGGACGCGGTGATCGTGCAGGTCCGCACGAACGGTGAGCTCGCTGGGCCGGCCCATGTCCTCACCCTGCCGGACGGTGAGCACGCCGGAGGCGGGCAGCGCGCCGATCGTGCGCAGGTAGCCGCCGAACGCGGCCGCGGCCGCTCCGGTGGCCGGGTCCTCAACCACACCTCCCACCGGGAACGGATCGCGCGCGTGGTACAGGTGCTCGTCCTCGCGCCGGACCAGGTGCACCGTCGTCCAGCCGTTCTTCCGCATGAGGGCGGCGAGCGCCTCGAAGTCGTAGTCGAGATCGGCCAGCCGGTCCCGGGAGCCGGCGGCGAGCACCAGGTGCTCGTTGCCCCCGAAGGCCACGTGCGGCGGCAGTTCGGGGTCGAGGTCGGCACTGTCCCAGTGCAGGGCCGACAGGGCCTCCTCGACCTCGTCGGTCCGCGCCGGCCGCGACCGGGTGGGCACGCTGGTGAGCGTCGCCCGCACCGCGCCGTCGGCGTCCGCCTCCGTCGTCACCGGGATCTCCCCGGCAGGGGTGTCGAAGACGAAGTCCCCGACGCCCAGACGTTCGGCGAGCGCCACCGCCGTCGCCACGGTGACGTGGCCGCAGAAGGCGACCTCGGCGAGCGGGCTGAAGTACCGGAGCGTGAACCGGCGCCGCTCCTCGTCCCGGGAGGTGACGAACGCCGTCTCGGAGTATCCGACCTCGGCGGCGACAACCCCCATGCGGTCGGGGCCGAGCAGCCCGGCGTCCAGGACGACACCGGCCGGGTTGCCCCCGTCGGGGCGGGAGGTGAAAGCCGTGTAGCGCAGCACGTCGACGACAGGCGATGAAGTGGTCATGCCCCCATCATTCCGCTCCGCGCTCATGGAATCCAGCGATGGTTTTTCATCACTGCCATTGGGTAATTCGATGGCACGGGTAGGGTGCCGTCATGGACACCCGACTGCTCCAGACCTTCGCGACGCTCGCCCGGACGGGCAGCTTCACCGGCGCCGCCGTCGAGCTGCGCCTCTCCCAGTCCACGGTCACCGTGCAGATCAAGTCGCTGGAGAAGGCGCTGGGCGCCCGGCTGTTCGACCGTATGCCGCGCGGCGCGCTGCTCACCGAAGCGGGACGCCGTCTCGTGCCGCTGGCCGAGGACGTCCTGGAGGCCGAGTCGCGCCTGCTCACCGCGGCCGGCGGCGAGGGTCCGGTCACGGGCGGCGTGACGGTGGGCGCCGGTGAGACCCTGTGCTCCGCCCACCTCCCCCAGGTCATAGCCTCGCTGCGCCGCTCGCATCCGGGGATCGAGGTGCATCTGCGGGCCTGCGGTACGGACACCGCGGTGGACGGGCTGAGGGCGGGCGTGATCGACTGCGCGCTCCTGCTGGAGGACCGCGTGGACCACCCGGACGTCGTCGAGGAGCGGATCGCGGGCCAGCCCCTGGTGCTGCTGGCCGCGCCCCACCACCCGCTCGCCGGACGTGAGACCCCGGTGGGCTGGCCGGAGCTCGCCGGGGCGGACTTCTTCCTCCACGAGCAGGGCTGTTCCTACAGCGACCGGCTCGCCGGCCGGCTGCGGGCCGTCGCGGGAGCACAGCCCCGCCTGACCCGGTTCGGCAGCATCGAGGCGGTCCGGTCCTGCGTCGCGGCCGGGCTGGGACTGACCGTGCTCCCCCTCGCCAACGCGGCCCCTTCGCTCCGCGACGGCACGCTCGCCGCCGTGACGGGCCCCGCCCTCCCGGACGTCCCGGTCCTCCTCGCCCGGCACCGGCGCCGTGGCCCCACGGCCGCCGCCGACACCGTCGCCGCGGCGCTGCGGCAGCACTTCCGCACCGCCTGACGGGCGGTCACGCGGTCACCGCGGCGCCCGGCGTCGGCGCCGCTCCGCCCGGCCGGGCGCCCGCCCCGACGTGGACGGCCCGGCACCGCGGGCGTGCGATGCCGGGCCGTCGGTCCGTCGTGTTGCCCCGTCAGCCCTGCCGGGCCTTGAAACGCGGGTCCTTCTTGTTGATCACGTAGGTCACCCCGCGCCGGCGCACCACCTGGGCGCCGGGCTTGGTCTTCATCGAGCGCAGGGACTTGCGTACCTTCATCGCGGTGCACCTCCGGGGAGCCGGGCGGGACCCGCCGTCAGCGGCGGGCGGGAGCGGCGGTGCCGTAGCGCCGCTCGAAGCGCTCCACACGGCCCGCGGTGTCGACCACGCGCGAGGTGCCGGTGTAGAACGGGTGGCTCGCCGACGAGATCTCCACGTCGACGACCGGGTAGGTCACGCCGTCCTCCCACTCGACCGTCCGACGCGCGTCGAGTGTGGAGCGGGTGAGCATGCGGAAGCCCGCCGCGCGGTCGCGGAAGACGACCGGACGGGAGACGGGGTGGATTCCGTGCCTCATTGGGTGCTGTCCTTCCTGGAGGCCGCCCACCGCGGGGCGGCGGGCGGGTGGAGCGGGAACCGCGATCGCCCGGGTCAGCGCGACTCGCGGAAGAGCACGTGCCCGCCGACGACCGGGTCGTACTTGCGCAGGACCAGTCGGTCGGGGTCGTTGAGACGGTTCTTGCGGGTCACGTAGGTGACGCCGGTGCCGGCCGTGGAGGTGAGCCGGACGACCGGACGCGTGGTGCTGCGTGCCATGGAGTGCTCCTGTCGCCACCGAGCGATTGACTCGGACATGTCATACGTGCGGTACAACGCCCGCGGCGGGTTCCGCATTCCCGACGAGGGTGGCGTGGAGGGCGGTCGCCTACGCGGCGGGAGGCTCCGCGGGGCTTCAGCCGGACGATCGTCCCCGCAGGCTTGAAGTGAGGCCCGGGGACACTGTCCCCTCCACGCTCACGGTGGCCACAACACGGCCGGACGCGCCGGCATTCCCGGTCCCGCGGGGGTCCGCCGGCGGGACCGGCGGGCGCGCCCGGACTCAGTGCGCCGCGTGCTCCGCCGGCTCGTGCGGCCGCGTCTCGGTGAACGAGTACGGCGGCCAGGGACCGAGGAATCGGACGCGCAGCCCGGGCCGGCCGGCCTGCGCGTCGCTGAGGACGGCACCGACGGCGTCGATGTCCTCGTGCCGGACGAGCAGAGCCGCGCACAGCACGTCCGTCTCGCCTGGGGCCCGGTGGGCCGGTGCACGGTCGCGGAAGTCCTCGGCGACCGTCAGCAGGCGGCGCCGGATGCCCGCGTGCAACGTGTCCGCGAGCTGTCCGGCCGCGTTCTTCTCGCGCTGCTTCCGCTGTTTGGCGAGCAGCCGGCGCAGGCCGGGCGACCGGGTGTCGCCCTCCGTCCCGCCCGGGTCGGCGGCCGGGCCGTCGGCCGTGGCGGCGGCCGCCCTGTCCAGGGTGATCTCCACGCGGAGTTCGCACCGTCCGGAGAGCGCCCTCAGCTGACCGGTGACGTCCTCCTGCTGTTCCCTGATCCAGTCCCCCAGCCGCTGCTCGGCGCTCCGGCCGGACGCGGCGTCGCCGTCGACCAGGACGTTGAAGGTCATCGGCAGCAGGCTGCCGGCGCGCTCCCAGACCGTGGTGACCGCTTCGCTCTGTTCCGCCACCCATCGCCGCACCTGGTCGTCGGCGCCCTGGAAGGGGGCCGGATCGGCGTCGTGCACCAGCGCGGCGACGCCGGTGCCCTCGACTGCCACCAGTCGCAACGGACGCCCGTCGAGTCCGGTGACGCCGTCGGCGGCGCCCTGCCGGTCCGGGAGCAGGGCGTACACGTACAGGGCGGTGTTCTCCTTCATCGTCCGGCCTCCTCCGCCCAGCGCTGCGGGTTGATCAGCTTGTCCACGACGTCGTCGACCACGTCGTCCAGCCCGCGGTGCAGGTCGGCGACCGAGGTGACGATGCCGTGGTCCTCCTTGATCTGTTCCATCGCCTCGTCCAGTTCCAGCAGGGCGTCGGCCAGGCGTTCGGCCTCCTCCGGGTCGAGGTCGCCGCCGTCGATGCGGCGCATGGCCTGGCGGTCCAGCGCCTCCTGGATCACCTCGACCAGCGTCACGACGAGGGACAGCACCCCGTGCTTGAGGCTCTTCTCGTCGACGGTCAACGGCATGTCGTCTTCCCCTCTGTCCACAGCACCGCTCGTCCTCCGTCCATGCCGCTCACGCGGTGGCCGCCACCGGGCCGGCAGCCGCGAGCCACCGTGCCCAGCGGTCCGGGTCGCCGGCGGCGAGCCGGATCTCGTCGCCCCCGGTGGTGAGGAGCAGCAGGACGCTCCCCTCGCCGCCGGGTCCGTATCCGGGCACCCGCCTCACCCCGGCCAGTTCGCTCGTGGGCAGCGCCAGCGCGGGCCGTGCGTCGACGGGCGACTTCCAGGTCAGCCGGCCGGCCGTGAGCCGTGCCCGGCCGCCGCGCCACAACGGGCCGGACCTGCGCGGTTCCTCGTACCACAGATGCCCCTCGGCGATCGGCGGCTCCTCCTCGGGGGCGGCCCCGGACGGCAGGGCGGGCGCGAGGCTTCCGGCGCGGGAGCGGACGAGCAGGTCGTGCAGTGACTCCGGCTCCCTGGCGGAGAGCAGTTCCCGCCGCCCGTCGGCCAGCGACACCTCCAGGCGCAGTCGTTCCTCCCCGCCGACCGTCCGCTCCGGCTTCAGCCTCACACCGCGTACGGCGTCCAGGCCGGTCTGCCAGAGCACTTCCCGGGGCTCCTCGCGCAGGACGACGAGGCGCTGGTCGGTGAGGTACACCGTGCCCGGCCGCCAGCCGCGGTACACGCCCTCGGTCAGCAGGTGGCCGCCGCTCATCCGGCGGACAACGTTCTCGCCCTCGCGCAGGTCGAGGGCGCGGCGAGCGACGGAGCGCTCGGCCCATGCGCGGGTGGCCTCGTCCCAGTGGCGCATCATGCCGTACTCCAGCATCGTCTCCATGCCGGCGATGGCCGCCCGCACCGAGACGCCGATCAACGGGACGTCGGCGACGGCGACGATGAGGTCCAGGTGCAGGACCGCGCCCTTGTTGAGCAGGACTTCGACGAGGTCGTCCAGGGTGACTCGCGGTTCCCGGGTGGGCCGCATCGGGGGCCGTTCAGTCACCGCTGCCGGCCTTCCGTCCGGCCTCGGCCCGATCGCGTGCTCCGTCGGCCTCGTCGTCCCCGCGGCCGTCCACTTCCTGACCACCCGTCAGCGCGGCCTGCCCGGCGCCGTCCCGCATCTGCGCCTGGGCGCTGCGCCAGCCGCACCACGGGCACCACTGGTTCAGCAGTTGCTCGACGGCAGCGCGCTTGCCGCAGGCCGGGCAGGTCTCTTTCTCCTCGCGGGCCTCGCGCCACGCGGCGGTCTCGGTGTCCGTGCCGGAGGGGAACTCCAGTCCGTAGCGGGCCGCCGTCTCGAAGGAGGCGAGCGCCGCCCGCAGCCGGATGCCCAACAGCTCGACCCCGGCGACCGAGACCATGATGTCGGCGTTCAGCACCAGTCCCTTGTCCAGCAGGGTCTCCACCACGTGCGCGAGGCTGCCCTCGCCGTCCCGGCGGGGTTGCATGGGGGCCGCGCTCACCGGTCGAGCCGACGGCTCACGTCCAGGGGCCACGGCGGGGAAACCGCCCTCGCTCGCCGTGGTGCTTCCGGTAAAGCTGCTCATTCCAGCCGCCTTGCCGCTCCTGGGACATTCACACCCGGCGGCCGCGCTACTGGATCAGTGAGTCCGCGGCGACGACGACGAGTCCGATCAGCATGTCCACCACTCCTGCCCGGCAGGAGGTCAGCCAGCCGAGGCCCGCGGTGCGGGCTGCCGAGGCTCCCAGGCAGAACAGGGCGGCGGTGTTGAACACCAGAGCCACCTCGACCGCGGTGTCCTCCGACCACCACCCGGCGACCGCCACGACCAGGAGCAGCACGGTGGGCAGCACGGCGACGGGCAACGGCCACTCGGCGGCCACCGCCCGCAGTCTGCCGGGGCCGGCCGTCCCTTCGGCGGCCGCACGCCGGGCGACGACGTGCGCGTACCCGTGGGCGGCGCCCGAGGCCAGCGCCGTGAGAAGCACCCACAGCGCGTCCTGACCGGGGTCGGCGGCCTCGCCCGGTACGTCCAGCGCGGACACCATGGCGCTGGCCAGCACCAGGCCGTAGATGCCCCGGAACAGCCACCGGTCCGCCAGCTCGGGCCGAAGGCCTCCCCTCGGCGCGTGGCCCCCGGGGCGGACGTTGTGGGCGCGGTCGGGCATCTCATCGCCTCGGTGCGGGAGGAGAACGGGGTCGCCCTATGCTCACCCGCGCCTCGTCCGCGGACGAGGCGCCACGCGGGTCGGGAGGGCCCGCGGCCCGTACCCGAGCGCGTCGCCGCTCCCCCGGCGCGGACCGCTCACGCGTCGCGGGCACGGTCACGCCCGTTCGGGCCCGGCCGCGATGACTTTCCGGTGCGGCCCCGGTCATATCGGGTAAGCACGCCTTGCGCACAGGAGGGACAGCTCGATGTCAAGCCTCATGGTGGACTTCATCATCTCGCTCGACGGTTACGCGTCCGCGGACGGCTGGCCCGGGCTCTGGGGCATGGGGGGACCGGAGTACCTCGCCTGGCTCGACCAGGAGGGCGAGAAGCGGCACACCACCCTCATGGGCGCCACGACGTACCGGCTGATGTCCGGGTTCGCCGAGGAGATGCCCGACGATCCCGGTTTCGCCGGGCTGACCGCGATGCCCAAGGTGGTGTTCTCCTCGACGCTGGATTCACCGCTGCCCTGGAAGAACAGCGAACTGGTCCGCGAGGACCCCGTCCGGGCCGTGCGGGACATGAAGCGGCTGGACGCGGGACACCTGCGCACCCTGGGCAGCCTGACCCTCTGCCGGTCGCTGCTGGCCGCCGGTCTGGTCGACCGTTTCCGCGTGGTCGTCTTCCCGGTCATCACCGGTGCCACCGGCAAGGAACGCATCTTCGACGAGTACCCCGACGTCGCTCTCGATCTGATCGAGAGCCGCACCTTCGACGGGCGGCTCCAGTTGCTCGAGTACGTGCCCACCGTCCTCGACGGACCGCCCGGAACCGGCGACTAGTGCCGCGGACCAGGACGACGGGGTCGCTACCGCTCCGGGCCCGGCCTGGACGCGAACACCCACCGGTTGCCCGCCAGTGCGTCGTTCCTGTTGTCGGGCAGCGGACCGCGTCCGTGCCGGTGTGTGAATTCGAAGGGGGTGTGGACCGAGGCGGACCAGCCGCTGCTCGCCAGCCGAGCCGCGGAGTCGGGCCGCTGCTCCCTGCTGAACAGGCTCAGCAGGTCGATGCCCAGCTGCTCGCGGGTCGACGTGTAGAGCGGGCTGGCGCGGTATTCCATCAGGTCCTTCTCGAGCTTGACCTCGTACGCCAGGGCGCTGCCCGCCGGGCTCAGCCGGTCCACCGTGCCGATCAGGTCGGTCTCGGCCGCGCCGGGCAGGTAGAACAGCAGCCCCTCGGCCAGCCAGGCGGTGGGGACCGCCGGGTCGAAACCGGCCGCTCTCAGCGCCCCGGCCCAGTCGGTGCGCAGGTCGGCCGCGATCGGCACACGGGGCGCCCTCGGCGCTGCCGACAGCGCCCCGAGCACTTCGTGCTTGAACGCGAGGACACCGTCCCTGTCGATCTCGAAGATCACGCAGTCTGGCGGCCAGTCGAGCCGGAACGCCCGCGCGTCCAGGCCCGCCCCGAGCAGCACCACCTGGCGGGCACCGCCGGTCCGGACCGACCGCAGCAGGAAGTCGTCGAGGACGCGGGTGCGCAGACCGAAGTAGCGGGCGAAGCGGCCCCACAGCGGGCTCGCGTCCCCGTCCGGGGCCTGGTCCAGGTGGACCGGCCAGTGCGCGGACGCCGGGGCGGAGCGCACGAAGTGCTCCGCGTAGACGTCCTGGGCGAGGCTGTCTGGGCGGTGGGTCTCGATCGCCCGTGCCGCGGCGACCAGGAGGGCGGTCAGGCCGACTCCTCCGTCCACGCCGTTCGCACCGGTGCCGCGCGGTGCCGTGTCGACCATGCGTTCTCCCTGGTTCGGGGGCCGGCGTCGCCCGGCGACGGCGGCTCGGGTGGGTGGTGTCGTGGAGCGCCGCGGTCACCGCCGCGTGGTGTCCGGGATCAGGACGGGTTTGACGACGCGGCCCGTGTCGCAGTCGTGTTCGGCCTTGTTGATGTCCGCGAGCGGATAGGTGCGGATCAGCTGGTCGAAGGGAAACCGCCCGGCCCGCCACAGCGCGATCAGCCGCGGGACCAGCAGTCCGGGGACGGCGTCGCCCTCGCAGATGTGGGAGATCCTGCGCCCGCGGTCCAGCGTTCCCGTCTCCAGCGGCAGGGCGGTGCGGAGCCGGGCCACGAGGCCGAGGTGGCCGGTCGGCCGCAGCGAACGGAGCGCGTCGTTGATCAGCCCGGCGGACCCGGTGGTGTCCAGCGCGTACATCACTCCGCCTCCGGTCAGCCGCCGGATCCGGTCGGGCAGGCCGGCCGGTGCGGCGGGGAGCGGACGGGCGCCCAGCCTCTCGGCGAGGGCCAGCCGTCCGGGATGCCGGTCGACGGCCACGGTCACCGCCCCGGCGGCGTGTGCCGCCATCACCGCGGCCAGTCCCACCGCTCCCGCGCCGAAGACGGCGAGGGTGTCACCGGGGCCTGCGCCGAAGGAGTTGAGGACCGCTCCGGCGCCCGTGAGGAAGCCGCAGCCGAGCGGTCCGAGCAGGTGCAGCGGCAGTGAGGGGTCGACCCGGACGGCGTTGCGGGCCGGGACCACCGCGTACTCGGCGAAGGAGGACTGGCCGAACCAGCGAGGAGCCAGGGCGGCACCGGTCGTGTCGGCGAGGCGTGCGGCGTGCTCCGTGCGCCCGCCGAAGAGGTTCAGCGAGGCGAAGGAGTCGCAGTAGGCGGGGGCCGCGGCCCGGCAGCTGTGGCAGTGTCCGCAGGAGTCGAAGCTCAGTACGACGTGGTCGCCGGCGTCCACGCCGGTGCCCGCGCCGCCCGTCTCCACCACGACTCCGGACCCCTCGTGCCCGAGGACGGCCGGCAGGGGCGAGCTGCCCGCCGATCGCCGGACCGCGAGATCGGTCCGGCACATGCCGCATCCCGCGATCCGGACCAGGATCTCGCCCTCGGCCGGCCCGTCGGCCAGCGTCACCTCCTCGATCGTGAAGGGGTCCCCGTACGAGCGCAGTACCGCCGCGCCGAACCGCACGTCAGGCCTCCTCGGGTCGGTGCACGACGAACGGTCCGAGGTTCCCGTAGAGCCCCCACGGTCCGCCCGCGACGCCCACTCCGCTGTCCTTGACACCCGCGAAGGGCTGGGCGAGGGACAGTTCGGCGTGGTGGTTGATCCAGGCGGTTCCGCACTCCAGGCGGTCGGCCACGGCGGCGGCCCGGTCGACGTCGGCACCCCATACCGAGCCGCCCAGGCCGAAGCCGGTCCCGTTGGCCGCCCCGACGGCTTCGTCGAGGGTCCTGTACGGCAGCACCGGCAGGACGGGACCGAACTGCTCCTCCGTGACCACCGGGCTGTCGGGAGGCACGTCGGCCAGGACCGTCGGCGCGAAGAAGTACCCCGGCCGGTCCAGGCGGTGCCCCCCGGCGGCGGCTCGGGCACCGTCCGCCAGGGCCCGGGTCGTGTACCGCTCGACGCGGGCCAGCTGAGAGGCGTTGCTGACCGGTCCCAGCCGGGTGTCCGGGGCGAGCCCGGATCCGACGACGGTCGTCCTCGCCCGGTCCGCGAGCGCCTCCACCACCCGTGTGTAGTGACGGACCGGGGCGTAGACGCGTTTGACCGCCATGCAGACCTGCCCGCAGTTGCGGAACGCCGCCCAGAACAACCGGTCCGCGATCTCCTCCACGTCGGCGTCGTCCAGCAGGACGGCAGCGTCGTTGCCGCCCAGCTCCAGGGTGACCCGCGCGAGCGAGGCCGCCGCGCCCGCGGCGACCTCCCGTCCCGTGGCCACTGAACCGGTGAAGGTCACGTGGCGGATTCCCGGATGCGACACGAGACGGGCGCCGAGCGGTTCCCGCCCGGTGACGACTGTCAGTACGCCCTCGGGCAGCGTGCCGGACAGGACGGACCCCAGTAGCCGGGTGGCGAGGGGCGTGTGCGGAGAGGGCTTGAGCACCATCGTGTTGCCCGCGGCGAGGGCCGGCGCGAACTTCGCCGACGCGAGTTGCAGCGGGAAGTTCCACGGGACGATCGCGGCGACGGGCCCGAGCGGTCGCCATCGGAGCTCGCTGTGCACGGGGCGGCCGTCCGTGATCGGCTGTGTCCCGGCGTCCAGTTCGGCGAAGTAGCGCAGCCGGGCGGCCGTACGGGCCACCTCCGCGTACGCCTCGGTCACCGGCTTGCCCTGCTCCCGGGTGAGCAGCGGGGCGAGATCGGGGGCGGCCTCCTCGACGGCGTCCGCCGCCGCGAGCAGCGCGTCCCGGCGGGCGTCCGGGTCGGCCCGCCAGCCGCGCCAGGCCTCGTGGGCCCGTTCGACGGCCGCGTCCAGTTCCTCCGGGTGCTGGTCGGGAGCCTCGTCGAAGCTCTCGCCCGTCGCCGGATCGACGACGTCGAGGTGCCCGCCCCGTCGTCCTGGCCCGGGACGGGGATGTCCGGTCGTCACGGTGCCGGTCAGCTCGCCGCGGCGGCGGCCGCGCGGTCCCGGACGTGCCGGTCCATCTCCGCCCGGAAGGCGGCCACCAGGTGCGGCTGGATCCGGCCCGCGTTGCGGTCCCCTCCTTCGCACACGGCCCCGCGCACCCCGACGATGTCCGTCCTGATGCGGGCCAGCTCGCCCAGGTCGCCGGGCTTCACACTGCCCGCCAGGGCTGCGAGGAGGCCGGACTCGTGGGCCCGCCGTACGAACTCGGCGCACACGTCGGGCGGAACGTGGTCGAAGAGCCGTGTCCCGTCCTTGACCGCCGTGTCGAGCATGGCGGCGTCGGCGCCGGAGCGCGCGGCGATGTCGGGCAGCGCGAGCGGGTTGACGCAGCCGACGCGGTGGGCGTCGGCATAGCCGGACGCGACGACGAAGGCGTCCGCCCGGTGCTCCTTCACGGCCCGGACGACCCCGCGCATGACCTCGACGGCCTGTTCGGGTGTCGTGCAGCCGTAGAGGCCGACCTTGATGTAGGTGGCGCCGGACACGGCCGCGCCGAGCGCCGCCTGGGCCACCGTGCCGGGCTTGTACGGGACGTCTCCCACGGTGGCGGAGACGGGTTTGTCCGCCGGGACCGCGTCGCGGATCTCCCGGATGACCCACGGGAAGTTGGCGCCGAGCGAGCCCTCGTCGGGCTTCTTGACGTCGACGATGTCGAGGTGCTCGGCCGCCTTGGCGCATTCGCGGGCTTCGTCGACACCGTCCGGAGAGATGAGAAGCAACAAGGTGGAATCCTTCCCCAGCAGGCCCACCTGCCGACAGCAGATGCGCGGATTCGCCTGGCTCACATGCGGTCCGCACATCATTTCCACGCTGGGCGGGCCCCGGCAGGGCGCGCGGCGTGACGAATGGGTCGTTGCCGCGAGGTGCCCGCGCCCGGCGCAACGCGCCGTCTGCGCTGACCCGGCCGCGCACGACGCACCGGAACGCGACCGGCCCGGTCTCCACGACGCCCGGCCGGCGGTCCGCCGCGGTGAGGCGGCCGGCGGGGTGCGCCGCCGGTCACCCCTGCGCGGTGGGGCGTACGGCGATCTCGCCGACGTCGACCTGCTCCGGCTGGCCGACGTCGTAGGCGATGGCGTCCGCGACCGAGGACGGGCAGCCGGCCGGCTGAGCCTCGCGTACGGCACGGCCGACACAGACGCCCCGATTCCGCTGCCCCGTGTTCGTACGGACGCACCGTGAAGATTCAGCGGCCGGCCGGGCGCCGGAAAGGAGGGTGCATGGCACGGTGCGCTGCGGGAACCCCTCCCCGGGCGGCGGAACAAGGCCGCGGTCCGTGGTTGCGTTCGTGGCACCCGCTGAGAGACGGTTGTCGGATAGCGACCGTGTCGCCCTTGAGGAAATTTGAGGGTTCTCCTCGGAGGTGTCCCTCGCATGTCAGCGTCCCCGGAAGATTCCCATATCGGCACCACCAGTGTGGTCGGTGCCGTCCCCTCCCCGTTTCCCGTGGTCGTCATGGACGCGGCCGGGCACGTGGTGGAGCTCAACGGTGCCGCGGGCGCTCTGCTGCCCCACGCCCGCGTCGGCGAAGCCCTGCTGTCACCGGACTGGCTCGCCGCCGCGCACCGCGACCCGGGCAACGGCCCGGTCAGCGGCACGGTGGGAGAGGCGTTCTTCTCGGCCCATCCGTCCGTCCTGTCCGGCGGGAGTACCGCGTGGTGGCTGATCGAGGAGACCGCCCACCGGACGACGGTGAAGGAACTGGCGGCGGAACGCGAACGCACGGACTTCCTGGCCGAGGCCTCCCATGCCCTGCTGGCGTCGCTGAACCTGGAGCGGTGCATGGAGGTCACCGCCCGCCTGGCGGCCGACCGGCTGGCCGACGCTGTCCTGGTCATCTCCCCGACCTCCGCCATGAAACTGCTCATGGTCCTCTGCGACCAGAACGGACGCCTGGTCCACGGCTCCGTCCCCGGTGCCGTGCAGCAGGTGCCGGGGCTGCCGGAGGCACTGCGGGGTTTCCCGCCCGCGCCTCCGCGCCGGATCGACCCCGCCACCGCTCCCGAGTGGCTGGTTCCCGACGGCTTCGGTGAGGTCGGCTCACTGACGATCGCGCCTCTTCCCGGCCACGGCGTGCCGGCCGGAGCCCTGATCCTGCTGCGCCGGGCGCCACAGGCCGCGTTCAGCAAGTCGGAGGAGGCCCTCGTCGGCCTGTTCGCCGCCCGGGCCGGCGCGGCGATGTCCGCCGCACGGCTGTACGCCGAGCAGAGCACGATCACCGACACCCTGATGCACGACCTGCTGCCGCCGCCTCTGCGGCAGGTCGAAGGTGTCGAGTTCGCCGCCGCCTACCGGGCCAGTGTCGACACCGAGCGCATCGGTGGTGACTTCTACGACGTCCACCCCGCGAGCGAGGACTGCCCGGAGTCCCTGACCGTGCTGGGTGACGTGGCCGGCAAGGGCCTGGAGGCGGCGGTCCTCACCGGCAAGATCCGCAACACCCTGCAGGCCCTGCTGCCCATGGCCGGCGACCACGGCCAGATGCTGCGACTGCTCAATAACGCCCTGCGCAACAGTCACTCCACCCGCTTCGTCACCCTCGTCCTGGCTTCCGCCCGCCGCGAGGACCGCGACCTGGTGCTGCGTCTGACCGCCGCCGGTCATTCCCCGCCGCTGATCGTGCGACAGGACGGCACGGTGGAGGCGGCCGACACCGGTGGCTCCCTGATCGGTGTCCTGCCGCGCATCACCACCCGGACCGCCGAAGTGCGGCTCGCGCCGGGTGACACCTGCCTCCTGTACACCGACGGCGTCACCGAGGCCAGGGGCGGCCCCTTGGGTGACACCATGTTCGGGGAGGAACGCCTGCGGCGTGCCCTGCTCGAGTGCGCCGGGATGCCCGGCCAGGCCGTCGTCGAGCGCGTGCAGATGCTCGTGGACGAATGGCTCGGGGACGGCCGCCACGACGACATCGCGGTGCTGGCCATCACCGCCCGCCGCGGCGCACTTGTCAGTGCCGCGAACGGGACGACTCCGGGCAGATTCACAGCATGACGGACATCCCGGCTCCCGGCCCCGGCAACGGACCCCCCAGGCATCGCGTCGGTGCCCGGTTCGCCCCCGCCCTCGGCGACGAGCGTGCCGGGGCCTGGGCGGACGAACTCTGGACGGCAGTCCGGACGGCGGACGAGTACGCGGCGCTCGACGTCGTCACCGGCGCCCTGGACGCCGGGCTGGAAGCGGAGACGGTCCTGCTCGAGGTGATCGGCGCCGTCCAGCACAAGGTGGGCATCGAGTGGGCCGCCAACCGCATGAGCGTGGCCGAGGAACACGCCGCGACGGCCATCAGCGACCGTCTCGTCGCCGCTCTTCCCGTGCAACGCCCCCAGAAGTTCCTCGGCAAGGTGACGGTCGCCTGCGTGGACAAGGAGTGGCACGCGCTGCCCGCACGCCTGCTCGCCGAGACGCTGCGGCTGCGCGGATGGCAGGTCGGCTACCTCGGTGCCCAGGTCCCCACCGCCCACCTGATCAGCCATATCCACCGCACCGGAGCGGACGCCGTCTGCCTGTCCGCCGCCCTGTCCACCCGGCTGCCCCTGGCCCACGCCGCGATCACCGCCGTCCAGGCCGCCGGCACACCGGTCATGGTCGGCGGTCTCGCCTTCGGGCCCGACGGGCGCTACGCCCGCCTGCTGGGCGCCGACGCCTGGGAACCCGATGCGCGCGCCGCCGCCGACCGGCTGGCCGCCGGCCCCCTGCCCCGGCCTCGCCCGCCGCACCGGACACTCGAAGTTCTGCCGCACCTGGCCGACCAGGAATACGCCCTGGTCGCCGAGTCCGCCCGCAACCTGGTGCGCGAGACCTTCGAGCGCCTCGAAGAGCGCGTTCCCGCCATGGCCGGCTACGACGACGAGCAGCGTGAACGCACCGCCGAGGACATCTCACACATCGTCGACTTCCTCACCGCCGCCCTGTACGTGGACGACCCCGACCTCTTCACCAGCTTCCTCACCTGGACCGGCGACATCCTCGCGGCCCGCGGTGTACCGGCGCCCACCCTGGTGCCGGTGCTGGACCTGCTGGAGGAGCGGCTGCACGACTTCCCCCGCACCCGACGTTTCCTCGACGCCGGACGGACCGCCCTCACCACCGGCCACTGACCCTCGAAACGCTGGAAGAACACCGTGACCGTCTCGCCCGACACGCCCGTTGTGGTTCAGCCGACCACGCATCCGCACACCGTGCGCCTCGCCCTGCTCGGCGACCTCGACTACGACAACGGCGACTGGGCGCTCCGCATCGCCCAGCAGGCCGTACGTGAGCACCCGGACGCGCGGGAACTGCGGCTGGGCTGCCGGGAACTGGGGACGATCGACTCCACGGGGCTGTTCATCCTGCTGCTGACACACCGCCTGGCGTGCCAGGACCGCATCGGCTTCCACCTGGACAACATCGGCCCGGCGCTGAGGCGCCTGCTCGACATCACCGGGACCCACGAGCACCTGACGACTTCGTACCCGGACGAGTCGGCGACGGAGTCCTCCGCGGAAGCGACGTCCGAGTCGTAGGGCTCACCCCTGGGCTCAGGTGGTGCTGGAGGACGGTCGCGCGTCGTCCGTCCGGTACTCGAGGTGCTCGGCGACCGAGACCACTCCGTCGACGCTCCGGCACAGCCGCTCGATGACGGGGATCAGGCTTCTCTGCTCGACCGAGCCCCTGAGGTCGACCCGCCCGTCCCGCACCTCGGCCGTCACCTCGGAGGGAGCGAGCCGCATCGTGCGCCGCAGCACGTCCCCGGTGATCTCGTCGCGGATGGCGTCGTCACGGCGCAGGAAGACCCGTAGCAGATCGCCCCGGCTGACGATGCCGAGGAGCCGGTCGGTCTCGTCCACGACGGGCAGCCGCTTGACCTGCTGCGCCTCCATCAGGCGCGCGGCCTCCACCACGGTCCACTCCGGACGCGCGCACACGGCGGGAGCCGACATCAGTTCCTCGGCGCGGGAGCCTTCGGCCTTGGCCCGCTCCCATGCCTCCAGGTGAGGAAGGGGGACCCTGCCCGACGGGTCGGCCTGGTCGGCGCTCTTGCGCAGCAGGTCCGCCTCGGACACCACACCCATGGGGCGGTCCAGGTCGTCGACCACGGGCACGGCGGTGACGTCGTTCTCCGCCAGCAGCCTGACGACCTCCTTGAACGGCAGGTCGCGCCGCGCCTTGACAACGTTCCGGGTCATGAGTTCCGCCACCGTTCGGTGCTGCATGTCAGCTCTCCCGTCCGGGTCGTGGCCGCCGTTGGGCACAGCACCATTCTGGGGAGAGGGCGGCGAATGCGCGAACGCACCTGAGATCGAGGACCTGACGGTGTCGGATACGCCGCTGCCGGGACCTCCGGTGCCCGGAGCGGGGCCTTCCGGCACTGGGACAGCGGCCGGATCGCGCGGAGAATGGACGCAGGAAGCGATTCTGCGAGGAGTGATGGTCGTGGACGCGAAGCAGTGGACCGTGCAGGTCTACATCACCGAGGACGGAGACGACACACGGGCTCGCGCGGTGCTCGCCACTCGGGACACGGCGCGGCTGACCGGTCACGGTGTCGCACGACGCAACCCCCTGGACAGGTCCGTGCCGGAGATAGGCGACGAGCTGGCCACCTGCCGGGCTCTGGAGGACCTGGCCGTCCGTCTGCACGACGTGGCCACCGAGGACATCGTCATGCTGACGGGGCGGGTGGACGCCTGACGAAGGGCCGGCGTGCCCGCCGCCGACCGTGCGTGGTGCCCGGCCGGGGCACCACGCACGGGTCTCAGCGCCTCGGGCACCGGTGTTCTGGGCGCGTGATCGAGCCGGGGTCGGCCCACGGGGACGTCACGAGCCGGACGGGTCCGGTCGCCCGTAGCCACCGCCACCGGGAGTGAGCAGCACGAACACGTCACCCTGCTGTACGGCCATGGAGCCGCAGCCCGTCATGGGCAGGACGGCACCCTGCCGTTCCACGTGGTGACGCCCGAGGTCCCCCGGCTCCCCTCCGGCCATGCCGTAGGGAGGGATCCGCCGGTGCCCCGACAGCACGCTGATGGTCATCGCCTCGCGGAAGCGCATCCTGCGCACCACGCCGTCGCCCCCGTGCCAACGGCCCGCGCCCCCGCTGCCGCCGCGCACGGAGAACTCCTCGACGAGCACCGGCATGCGCATCTCCAGGATCTCCGGGTCGGTCAGGGAGGAGTTGGTCATGTGCGTCTGGACCGCGGAGGCACCGTGGAATCCCGGGCCGGCACCGGCGCCCGAGGCGACCGTCTCGTAGTACTGGTGGCGTTCGTTGCCGAAGGTGACGTTGTTCATGGTGCCGCTGCCCTCCGCCTGGGCGCCCAGCGCGGCGTAGAGCGCCCCGGTCACGGCCTGTGAGGTCTCGACGTTGCCGGCCACGATGGCGGCCGGCGGAACGGGAGCGAGCATCGACCCCGGCGGGACGACGATGCTCAGTGGCCGCAGACAACCGTCGTTCAGCGGGATGTCCTGGGCGATGAGGGTGCGGAAGACGTACAGCACGGCGGCCGTGACCACGGACGTCGGCGCGTTGAAGTTGGAGCCGAGCTGCGGGGAGGTCCCGGTGAAGTCGACGGTCGCGTCGCGCCGCTCGTGGTCCACGGTGACGCGTACGGCGATCACGGCCCCGGAGTCGGTCTCGTACCGGTACGCCCCGCCGGTGAGAGTGCCGAGAGCCTGCCGGACGGCCTCCTCGGCGTTGTCCTGCACGTGCCGCATGTACGCCTGCACCACGTCGAGGCCGAAGTGCCGGATCATCCGGCCGGCCTCGTCGACGCCCTTGGCGTTGGCGGCCACCTGGGCGCGCAGGTCGGCCAGGTTGGTCGCCGGACTGCGCGAGGGATACGGCGCACCGGTGAGCAGGTCCAGGGTCTCGGCCTCACGCAGACGGCCGTCCTGGACCAGCAGCCAGTTGTCGAACAGGACGCCCTCCTCCTCGATGCGCCGGCTGCCGGCCGGCATCGAGCCGGGGGTCAGACCGCCGATCTCCGCGTGGTGCCCGCGGGAGGCGACGTGGAACAGGACCCGGCCGGCGTACGGAGTGCCGGCCTCCCCGAAGACGGGCGTGATCACGGTGACGTCCGGCAGGTGGGTTCCCCCGTGGTACGGGTCGTTCACGGCGTACGCGTCTCCCGGCCGCATGGTTCCGGCGCGGCGTCGGACGATCTCGCGGACGGCGGTCCCCATGGAGCCCAGATGGACCGGGATGTGCGGTGCGTTGGCGACGAGGCGGCCCTCGGGGTCGAAGAGGGCACAGGAGAAGTCCAGCCGTTCCTTGATGTTGACGGACTGGGCCGTGGCCGCGAGCCTGGCGCCCATCTGTTCGGCTACGGAGACGAACTGGCTGTTGAAGATCTCGAGCAGGACCGGGTCGGCTTCGGTCCGGACCCTGTCCCGGGTCACGGCGGCCGTCCGGGTCAGGCGGAGGTGGCCGCCTTCCGTGACAGCGGCCTGCCAGCCGGGGTCGACGACGGTGGTCGCGTTGTCCTCGGCGATCACGGCGGGCCCTCGCACCACCGTTCCGGGGCGCAGCCGCTCACGCTCCCTGAGCGGCACGGTCCGCCACTCGCCCGCGAGGTGGAGGCGGGTCGTGGGTGCGGTCGCCTCGTCGTACGGCGTGCCCTCGCCCCCGAGGCGGCCGAGGTCGGGCCGGGAGGTCAGTCCCCGGGCCTCGACGGAGAGGGCCTCGACCACGACCGGGCGCTCCAGCAGGAACGAGTAGAGCGCGCGGTGCCGTTCGGTGAACGTCCGCGCCATCTCGCCGGCCCCACCGAGCGGTACGGTGACGGACGTGTCGGTCCCGTCGTAGCGCAGGCGCGCCGTCCGGGTGATGCGCACCCGCTCGTCCGGCGTCCCCTGGTCGGCCAGCTCCGCCCGGGCGCCGGCCTCGAGCCGGTCCGCGGCCGCGCGGATCTCGTCCATGTGGGCGTCGTCCAGGATCAGTTCCGACGACTGCTCGCGCACGCTCGTGACGTCGGCCAGCCCGATACCGAGGGCGGACAGCACGCCGGCGAGCGGCGGCACGAGAACGGTGCGGATACCGAGCGCGTCGGCGACGGCGCACGCGTGCTGGCCGCCGGCCCCGCCGAAGGACGTCAGAGCGTATGCGCGCACGTCGTGGCCGCGGTGCACGGAGATGCGCTTGACGGCGGCGGCGACGTTGGCGACCGCCACCTGGAGGAAGCCCTCGGCCACCTCCTCGGGGGTTCTCCGGTCACCGGTGGCCCCGCGGATCCGGGCCGCGAGCTCGGTAAATTTCCGCCGCACGACGCTCTCGTCGAGCGGCTGGTCGCCGTCGGGACCGAAGACGTGCGGGAAGTGGGCGGGCGGGATGCGTCCGAGCATGACGTTGGCGTCGGTCACCGTCAGCGGCCCGCCCGCGCGGTAACAGGCCGGGCCCGGGCGCGCCCCGGCGGAGTCCGGGCCCACTTGGTAGCGTCCGTGGTCGAAGCGCAGGACCGAACCGCCCCCCGCGGCGACCGTGTGGATGTCCAGCATCGGTACCTGCAGACGGACCCCGGCGATACGGGTGACGGGTACCCGGTCGAACTCACCGGCGAAGTGGGACACGTCGGTCGAGGTGCCGCCCATGTCGAAGCCGACGACGCGGTCGTGTCCGGCCTGCCGCGACAGGCCGGCCATGCCGACGATGCCGCCGGCCGGGCCGGAGAGCACCGCGTTGGTGCCGCGGAAATGGTCCGCCGCCGCGAGACCGCCGTTCGACTGCATGAACATGAGCCGGACACCGGCCAGCTCACGGGAGACGTCGTGCACGTACCTGCGCAGCCCCGGGGACAGGTAGGCGTCGACGACGGCGGTGTCGCCGCGCAGGACGAGACGGGTGAGCGGCCCCACCGAGGAGGAGAGGGAGACCTGGTCGAAGCCGACGGAGGCGGCCAGCCGGCCGATGGCGCGCTCGTGCGCGGGGTGCAGCGCGCTGTGCAGACAGACGACGGCCACCGCGCGGATGCCGTCCGCGTGCGCACGCTCGAGTTCGCTCGCGAGAGCGTCCACGTCGGGCGGCCGCAGCACCTCCCCCTCGGCCGTGACGCGCTCGTCGACCTCGATGACGCGTTCGTAGAGGGCTTCCGGCTGCCGGATCTCCCTGGCGAAGAGATGTGGGCGGTTCTGGTAGCCGATGCGCAGGGCGTCACGGAAACCGCGCGTGATCACCAGTGCCGTGCGTTCCCCGGCGCGTTCCAGCAGGGCGTTGGTCGCCACGGTCGTGCCCATGCGGACGCTGTGGATGGCATCGCCCGGAATCGATGCGCCCGGGACCAGCCCGAGCAGGCGTCGGACGCCCTCGACGGCTGCGTCGCGATAGCGGCCGGGATCCTCGGACAGCAGCTTGAGCGCCCGGATGCGGCCGTCGGGCGCCTGGGCCACGACGTCGGTGAAGGTGCCGCCTCTGTCGATCCAGAACCGCCAGCCGGAAAGGGCACTGGTGGGCATGTCCGCGTCCTCCTCCCGAACCGCCGGTGCCATCGCGTCCCCTGCGTCCCAGCATGAGCGATTCACCCCAGGACGCCAGATGATCATGCGCGGACCGGGCTCGTCGTCGGATCAGCGGCGGGCGGCGGCCTCGCGCACCTGCAGGTCGGTGCGGGCCAGGGCCACGGTCCGCCAGGCGCACTCCTCGTGACATCGGCCCAGAACCGCCGCATCCGCGGCATCCCGCACGGAGCAGGCCAGGTCGTCCGTCAGCAGCGCTCGGCTCAGGCGACGTTGACGTGCGGTGATGTCCGCCAGACCCTGGTCCAGCACAGCCGGGGGGCCGGACAGCCGAAGGACGTCGTGAGCCTGGGCCATGAGGTGCAGACAGGCATCGCCGAGTTCCCGCACCGGCGCCCTGACGGGCTCGGCGAGCGGCTGTGCCCTCCGCCCCACGGCGATGTCGCCGACCTGCTCGATCAGGAGGGCCATGCGTCCCGTGTCGCCCCGCACGTACAGCGCGGCCAGGACGGAGCGTCGGTCCGCTTCCCGGGACGGGCCCCCCAGCGCCAGGGACGTGATGTCCTCCGTCTCTCTCCACAGGGCGGACAGGCTCCTGGCGTACGACGTCACCCGGATCTCGGTCTCGGCGTCTTCCGGCACCGTGACGAGGCGAGTCGCTTCGCGCAGGGCGTCGTACGCCTTGAGCAGGAGCGCCGGCACTCCGCCCGTCTCCCGGCCCGTCCGGGTACCTGCCAGGTCAGCGGTGCGATGCTCCACCTTGACCTCCTCGCGAGAACGCCTGTCCGGCGCGCCTTCCGGAGGAGCGCCGGACAACGTCCGCTCCCGCGCCGCTCACTACCCAGTATTCTCCCGCCGGGCCCGATCGCTCGGTGCGGAGGAACGGGGCGACCGGTTCGGCGTCCTACGGCCGGAAGTACTCCGACATGAGGCGGCCGACCCATTCCGGCTGTCTGACGTTCACCGGAAGGAACTCCTCCATCGTCGGCTTCAGGTCGATGACCGGGGTGCCCGAGACGGCGTCGAGGCCCACCACCGTGAGTTCGCGGCCTCGGACGGATTCGATGGCGCAGGACGTCACCCCGATGCGGTTCGGCCTGCGGGGACCGCGGCCCGCGAAGATACCGACGGGAGGGAGGTCGGGGCGGCCGCGGGAGGGCCGGGGTTCACGGTGGTCGTCGCGGTCCGGGAACTGGTCGAAGATGAAGAGGACGTCCACGTGCGAGAAACCCTCCAGGCCCTGGAGGCAGGCGTCGCCGAAGCGCTCGTCGACGGTGATGGTGCTGCGGACGGCACCCCAGTTGTCCGTGTGCTGGACGTCCGTCCGTTCGTTCCGGACCGTACCTATCGGTGTGATCTCGAAGCTCGGCATGGCCAGAGGCTATCCCCGACGCTTCCACGTCGGCATCGAGTCCGTCGACGCGGCCCGTGAGGCCTCGTCGCGCGCCTCACGCGTCCGCGGGGCCGGTCCTCGCGGCAGCCTGCGCTGCTACCGCCGCCTTCAGCAGGGACCAGCCGTCGATCTCCAGCGTCCGTCGGCCCTCCGGCTGCCGGCCTCGTGCGACCGCCGCGTCGAGCAGGGCCCGGACGGCTCCGGGTTCATGGAGGTTCATCGAGCCTCCCCTGGTGAACCCGACGTCCCCGGATCCCAGGGGGTAGCCGCCCGGCACGTACCGGCCCGGCCCCTCGGCGAACACGATGCGCAGCGCGCCGCCGGCGTCCGCGTCGTCCTGGTACAGCGTGAGGATCTGCCGGCATCGGGGGCGACCACTGCCGTCCAGGACACGGTGGCTGTGGCGCAGGGTCCACAGGTAGGTCCGTCCGTCGGCGACGAGCCGGCGGGGCTTGTTCGGATGGCGGGGCACAGGGCCGAGGGTACGCGGCGGGGTCCGGGGACCGCCGTGATTTTCGGACCGGCCCAGGATCGCCGTGCCGCACGGGGCGCGGGCGGGGACGGTGGGAGGACGCCGGTCCCGGCGCCCGTCGGGGCGCCGGGATCGGTCGGGGCGGCGTCGCAGGGCGGCGCGGAACCCTCAGGCGGCGTTCGTCGGCGCGGCGGACCGCCGGAAGTCCTCCCACAGCCCGTCCGGGACGCACTGGGCCGCCAGATCCAGCAGGCGCAGGGGCTGCCATCCCAGGCCGGTGACGGTCAGGGTGCGGCTCGCGGTGCGGCAGTCCTGCCGCTGCCCGGTGAGCAGACGCAGCCCGGCGGCGTCCATGAAGCCGACGTGCCGCAGGTCCCAGGTCACCGTGGTGACGGACGCCGGGAGTTCGCGGACGGCGGCGAGCAGGCCGGGCAGGGCATCGGCGTCGATGTCGCCGGGAGGAGTGAGAACAGCGGCGGTGTCGTCGATCGCGACGGTAACGAGCATCGTGCGCCCCCCTTCGGGGGTCGGACGAGTCCGCAAACGCCGAGGGTTGCCTCTCGGGCCATTCGGCGGCAATGGCGGGCCCGGCTGCCCGTGATGGGGGCGATGCCCGGGCCCGTGAAACGGCTCCCGCAGGTCCAGCAGGGCACCGGTCAGACTCTCGTCCGGCCATCCTCCCACAGCAGTCAACCCCGGACAGTGCCAGAACAGACAATTAGCAACAATTGCCATTCCGTCGGCCCG
The DNA here is from genome assembly GCF_056173025.1 of Streptomyces sp. 63XJN7_1_ISO-PGPR-S23-121. NCBI lineage: Bacteria > Bacillati > Actinomycetota > Actinomycetes > Kitasatosporales > Streptomycetaceae > Streptomyces > Streptomyces sp. 63XJN7_1_ISO-PGPR-S23-121. The sequence goes on from NZ_CM149653.1 coordinate 4,139,312, forward strand.
GGGTGTCACCGTGTCGCGGCGGCGTCAGTGGGCGACCGCCTTTACGGCGGCCAGGTCCTCGCCGGTCAGTTCCGCGATGCGGTGCGCCGGCACGCCCGCTGCCAGCGCCCGGGTGAGCAGCGCTTCACGGCCGTCCGTCTGCGACCGGTAGGCGAGCAGTTCCTCCTCCAGCCGGGCGACGTTCTCAGGAGCGGCATGGTGGCGCAGAAGGCTCAGCTCCTCCTCACCGAGGGGAACGGGCAGCCGCTCGGCGCCCTCGGGGATGGACTGTGTCTCCTCCGGCGGCAGCAGCCGCAGAGCGGGGGACGTGGCGGTGACGCCCTGCGCGTCGAGCCAGGCGCGTACGGCGGGAGTCTGCATGCAGGCCAGATCCCCCAGAGCCGTGGGCGGTGTCCCGAGGGCCTGGGCCGGGCCGTTCAGCAGGACGAGGTAGGCGTCGTCGGTCATTCTCGGTTCCTCACAGGGAGACGGGTCGGGTCCGCAGGCCTTCCCTGTACCCACCGAGGGCGGTCTCACCGGCGCGTTCGTTCCGGAGTGTCACCGGTCGTGCGGGTGTTCGGCGGACCGTGTTCCACGCCTTCCGGACCGGCGGCCCTAGCGCTCCTCCAGCGGCCGGATGACGCGGCCGCTCACCTTGTGCGGCAGGACGCGGATCCACAGGTCGCGCCGGCCCCCGGCCCACGGCGTCGACCCGTGACGCCGCGACAGGGCGTCGAGGGCGTCGGGATCGGCGGGGTGCTCCGCGGTGCCCGTCACCAGGACACTCCAGCCCAGGCCGGTCGCCTCGTCGACGTGGTCGGCCTCGAAGGCGACCCGCGTCCCGGCGCGGACCGCCGCAGCACCGGCCGGGTCCGTGCGGTAGACGACGCTCCGTGCGTCCACCAGGAAGTTGACCGGCACGACCAGCGGGGCCCCGCCGGCCGTGTCGGTCGTGCGGGCGATGCGGCCGATGCCGTGCGTGCCCAGCCGCTGCCAGCACTCCTGCTCGGACAGCCGCATCAGGACCGGGTGGGCGGTCGGCCCGCCCCGCCCCTGCGGTGCGTCGCGGCGGCCGGTCGTCAGCTCCTCGTACGGCATGTCCAGCACGGCGGCGAGCCTCCTCAGCGCGCCCGGGTCGAAGCCGGTCGCCAGCTCCTCGACCTGGCGCAGATAGGCCGTCGACATCCCGGCCCGCACGGCCACCTCCGCGCGGGACATCCCCAGCTGTTCCCGCCGCAGCGCGATACGGGTGGCGATGCTGTCGCCCCCGTCGCCCCGGGAGGAGGCGTCGGCCGCAGGTCCGGTCCGGTCCCGATCGCCCTGCACGACGGTTCACCCCACTTCATCCGGCTTGTTCTCAGGGGAGCAGACGGTCCGCCGTTCCGCCAGCGCGGAGCCGTCGCCGATGTCACGGGCCGGTGCCGGTGCCCGTCCCGGTACCTCGCCGGTCACCGGATGTCGCTCGCGTCCGCGGAATCCGGCAGAGCGGCCCGCCCGGCCTCCAGTCGGGCCGCCGGAATTCGGAAGGGCGAGCAGGAGACGTAGTCCAGGCCGGCGCGGTGGAAGAAGTGGATCGAGTCCGGGTCTCCCCCGTGCTCACCACAGATCCCCGTCCCCAGGCCGGGGCGGGCCGCACGCCCCTCGGCCACGGCCAGTTCCACGAGCCGGCCGACGCCGTCCCGGTCGATCGTCTCGAACGGGGACACCGGGAAGACACCCCTCTCCAGATAGCGCGGGAAGAAGGACGCCTCGGCGTCGTCGCGGGACAGTCCCCAGGTGGTCTGCGTGAGGTCGTTGGTCCCGAAGGAGAAGAAGTCGGCCGCCTCGGCGATCCGCCCGGCGGTGAGGGCGGCACGGGGCAGCTCGATCATCGTGCCGATCGGGCACGTGAGCGGTGTCCCGGTCTCCGCGGCCACCTCGGCGAGCACCCGCTCGGTCTCGGTCCGCGCCAGGCGCAGTTCCTCGACGGCTCCGACGAGCGGGACCATGATCTCGGCGTACGGCCGTCCGCCGTCGCGCAGCCGGTCCACCACCGCCTCGGCGATCGCCCGCACCTGCATGGCCATCAGTCCCGGCACGGTCAGGGCGAGCCGCACCCCGCGCAGGCCCAGCATCGGGTTCTCTTCGTGCATGCGCTCGACGGCGTCGAGCAGGGCCCGGTCGCGTGGGTCCGGGTGCGCGGCACGGGCGAGGCGGACGGCGAGGTCGACGCGATCCGGCAGGAACTCGTGGAGCGGCGGGTCGATCAGCCGGATGGTGACCGGCAGGCCGTCCATCGCCGCGAGGATGCCGGTGAAGTCGGCCCGCTGCAGGGGCAGCAGGGCGGCCAGGGCGGCGTCCCGCGCGGTGTCGTCGGGTGCCAGGATCATGCTTTCGACCAGTGCCCGGCGTTCGCCGAGGAACGTGTGCTCGGTGCGGCACAGACCGATGCCCTGGGCGCCGAACGCCCGCGCCCGGGCGGCGTCCTCGGGGGTGTCGGCGTTGGCGCGCACCTGGAGGCGGCGCACTCCGTCGGCGTGGGTCAGCGTCGTCAGGACCGCTTCGGTGAGCGGGTCGGTCGCGATTCCGGAGTGCAGGGCACGGCCGACGTCCGAGGCCGTGAGCGGCAGGGCGCCGCGGTGCACCGTGCCGGCGGTGCCGTCGACGGAGACGGTGTCGCCCTCGTGGACGGTGACGCCGGAGGAGGTGGTGAAGAGCCGCGCCTCGGTGTCCACGGTGAGTTCCTCGGCACCGCAGACGCACACCTTGCCCATGCCGCGGGCCACGACGGCCGCGTGGCTGGTCTTGCCTCCCCGGCTGGTGAGCACCGCCTGCGCGGCGATCATTCCGGGCAGGTCGTCGGGGGTGGTCTCCCGGCGCACCAGCACCGTCCGGTCGCCCGCCGCGGCACGGCGTACCGCCTCCGCGGAGTCGAACACGGCCACGCCGACCGCCGCTCCCGGGGAGGCGGGCACACCGCGGGCGAGCGGGATGTCGGTGGGACCGGTGTCGAAGCGGGGGAACATCAACCGGGTCAGTGCGGTGCCGCCGACCCGGTGCAGGGCGTCGCCCGCGGTGATGGCGCCCTCCCGGCGCAGGTCGTGGGCGATGCGGAAGGCCGCCTCGGCGGTGCGCTTGCCGACCCTGGTCTGCAGGATCCACAGTTTCCCGCGTTCCACGGTGAACTCGATGTCGCAGAGGTCGCGGTAATGGTCCTCCAGGGTGCGCATGTGATCACCGAGTTCGGTGTACACGCGGGGGGCGAGCCGCCCGAGCTCGGCGAGCGGCAGGGCGTCGCGGACGCCGGCGACGACGTCCTCGCCCTGCGCGTCGGGCAGGTAGTCGCCGTACACGCCCCGTTCGCCGGTGGCGGGATCGCGGGTGAACGCCACGCCGGTACCGGAGTCGTGGCCCAGGTTGCCGAACACCATGGCCTGGACGGTGACGGCGGTGCCGAGATCGTCCGGGATGTGTTCGCGCCGACGGTAGATCCGGGCCCGCTCGACGTTCCAGGAGTCGAAGACGGCGCGGACCGCCCGGGCCAGCTGCTCGGCAGGGTCCTGCGGGAACTCCTGGCCGGTCCGCGCGCGGATGATGTTTTTGTACTCGTCGGTCAGCAGCATCAGTTCGCCGGTGTCGAGGTCCGGGTCGTCGGACACTCCCCTGCGTGCCTTGTGTGCCGCCAGGGCCCGGTCGAACAGCTCGCCGTCCACGCCCATCACCGTGTGACCGAACATCTGCACGAGCCGCCGGTAGGAGTCCCAGGCGAACCGCTCGTCGCCGGACACCTTGGCGAGCCCGGTGACCGAGCGGTCGCCGAGGCCGATGTCGAGGATCGTCTCCATCATCCCGGGCATGCTGAACCGGGCGCCGGAACGCACGGACACCAGCAGGGGGTCGTCGGGGCTGCCCAGTGACCGTCCCATGGCCCTCTCAAGCTCGGCCAGGGCGTGCGCGGCCTGCACGCCCATGTCGGCAGGCTCCTGACCGGTGGCCAGATAGACACGGCAGGCATCGGCGGTCACGGTGAAGCCGGGCGGCACGGGAAGTCCCAGGCGGGTCATCTCGGCCAGTCCGGCTCCCTTGCCACCGAGCAGCGCGGCCATGTCCCGGCTGCCCTCGGCGAAGGTGTACACGTACTTCGTGGGAGTGGTCATGCGATCGGCCCTCGCTCGTCGGAGGCGACGCCCGTGCGGCAACGCGCATGGCGGGCCGCGGGATCAGTGGTGCGGCCCGGTTTCCAGTCTCGTGCGCCACGACCGCGCGTCACCATGGGCCGCCGGGCCCGCGCCAGGGACGTTCGGCCCTGTGTCCGGCGGGGCCGCGCCGACGGCAGGGGGAGGCCGCGGCGCGGAGGCCGTTCGCCGGGGTGGGTCAGGTCTTCACCGGGGTCCCGATCTCCCGGGCGACCCGCGCCGCCCACCGCTCGATAGCGGGGAAGTCACGGAAGTCGCCTCCCCTTCCGTTCCGCAGGATCATCCGGGCGACGAACCCGTCGGCCCCCTCCTCCAGGCAGCCACCGAAGGTGACGTGCTCCTGGGCGTCGATCCACGCCACGACGCGCCGTACCCCCGGCACCGGGGGAATGTCCCGTTCCGAGGCCGACGGATCCAGCGGCCCGCTGCTGAACAGCCACACCGGACGCTCCGACAACGCGCGCCGGTGCCGCCGGACGAAACGACGGGCGTCCTTGTGCCAGCGCCCCGCGTACAGGGCACCGCCGATGACGACAGCGTCGTAGGGAGTCACGTCGTCGACCGATGCGGCGGGCGCGGTGTCCACGGTCGTGCCCTCCTTGCGGAGGACATCGGCCACGGTCTCCGCGATCCGTGCGGTCGATCCGTTGGTCGTCCCGTAGGCGACCAGTACCTTCCTGTTCATTGCCGTCTCCGTCCCGTTTCTTCCGGGCCCCTGGCCGCGCCACCGGCGTGCGCGGCGGCCTGCGGTCCCGTCGGCGCGTCACATGTGCCGCACGACGGCCACAGGGCAGGTGGAGTGGTGCAGTACCGCCAGCGTCACCCGGCCGAGCTGGAGCCCGTACTGACCACGGTGGATCCGCGTTCCCACGACCAGCAGGTCGGCCTCGCGGGACGCGGCCTCCAGGACGCTCCGGGCGTGCCCCTCCACCGCGTGCCGGTGGACCCGCACCTCGGGCGGGACACCCGCCAGCGCGGCGTCCAGGACCTCGGCCGCCTCCCGCTCGTGCGTCCCGGCCGGCTCTCCCGTCGTCGGATCCGCCGTCTCGTGCGCGGGGCGCCGCCACGCGCGCACGGCGTCCAGCGTGACACCGCGCCGCAGCGCCTCCTCGGCGGCGAAGCGGACCACGGCCGCGTCGGCGGCGCCTTCGCCGATGCCCACGACGACCCGCCCCCGCACGGCGCGTCCGGCCTGGTTGTCGTGACTGCCGCGGAGTACGACCACCGGGCAGTCGGCATGCCCGGCGACGCCCAGGCTGACCGAGCCGAGCAGGAGCTCGGTGAGGCCGCCGCGGCCGCGGGTGCCGACGACGAGCAGGGAGGCGTTGCGCCCCTCCCCCACCAGGGCGCGCTCCGCCTCCTCAGGCAGGATGCCGGTGGTCACCCCAAGATCCGGCCGGCGGCGTACGGCCCGCCGCGCGGCGGTGTCGACGATGTCCTGGGCACGCACCTCCTCCGGCGGCTTGGCCAGGTCCTCGGCGAGGTCCGTGCCCTCGTACCGCTCCCACAGCGACGCGTACACGATGCGCAGGGGCAGTCCGCGCAGCGTGGCCTCGTCGGCCGCCCACTCCGCGGCGCGAAGACTGGCCTCGGAACCGTCCACGCCCACGACGACAGGCAGTTTCACGGCGCTCACCGCCCGGCGCCCGGGCCGACGGGGGCGCGGGAGCCGCCCGGCCCGCGCGACGCCCCGGCGTCGGCGGGCAGCGGACGGAACGCGTGGCCGCCCACGGTGCGGACGTGCACGGGCTCCACCCGCGTGTCACGCGTGGCCCTCAAGGCCACTGCGCGGCTCTCCGCGGGACCGTCCCGGCCTGCCACGAGAGTTCGGACCATGATCGATCCCTTCGCCGGACACCTGTCTCCAGCCTCGCAGCACCCTGCCTCAGGTCTCCAGGGGCCGCAGGTCCCGGGTGGCGACCGACCGGCCCCGGGCGGACGGACGCGGCCGCCGGTCGGGCCGGGCCGGGGACCGAGCGGCCCATGGGCCGCTCGGGTGACACTGTCCAGACTGGTGGTGGTACTCCCGTCACCCTTCCGGAGGCGTGCCATGAACGCTCCCCTCACCACGATGCTGCAGCGTGCCCTGTCCCCCGAACACCGGCAGCGGCTGCTCGAGGCGGCCCACGAGACGGCGTTCCCCCAGGACGCCCGCCTCTTCGAGGAGGGCGGTCGTGCCGACCGGTTCTGGATCATCCGGACCGGCACGGTCGACCTGGACCTGCGCGTCCCGGGCCGGCGGGCCGCTGTCGTGGAGTCACTCGGGCACCAGGAGCTCGTGGGCTGGTCGTGGCTGTACCCGCCGCACGTGTGGCACTTGGGCGCGGAGGCGGTGACGCCGGTACGCGCCTTCGAGTTCGACGCCGCGCGGGTGCGGGAGATGTGCCGTGAGGACACCGACCTCGGCATGAACGTCGCCCTGTGGGTCGGCGGTGTCGTCACCCGCCGGCTGCACGCGGCACGCACCCACCTGCTCGACCTGTACGCGCCCCACGGCAGCGGGAGCCTGTGATGATCCCGGCCGGTGTCCCGCACGTCGTCGGTGACGTGATGACACGGGAGGTGGCCACCGTGGGCGGGGCGGCGGCGTTCAAGGACATCGTGCGGACCCTGCGCGACCGCAGGGTCAGCGCTCTGCCCGTGGTGGACGGCTCGGGCCGGGTCCTGGGGATCGTCTCGGAGGCCGACCTGCTGCCCAAGGAGGAGTTCCGCGACAGCGACCCCGACCGGGCCACCCAGATGCGGCGGCTGGCCGACCTGGCCAAGGCCGGATCGGTGACGGCCGAGGAGGCGATGACGTCTCCCGCGCTCACCGTGCCCCCGGACGCCACTCTCGCCCTGGCGGCGCGGATCATGGCCCGGGGCCACGTCAAACGTCTGCCCGTCGTCGACGGCACGGGCCGGCTGGTGGGCATCGTCAGCCGCACCGACCTGCTGAAGGTGTTCCTCCGGGACGACGAGGACATCGCCGAGCAGGTACGGCGAGAAATCGTGGCCCACCTCTTCCCGCTTCCCGACTCATCGGTGTCCGTGCGGGTGGACGACGGGGTCGTACGGCTCGGGGGCCGGGTGCGGGACCGGGCGCTGGTGCCGGTGGCGGCCCGGCTGGCACGCGCCGTCGAGGGTGTGGTGGACGTGCGGTTCGAGTTGTCGGGAGCCGACGGCCCGAGCGGGTGAGGACACCGGCCCGGCGCGTGTCCCCGCGGCCGGGAGCCCCGAGCTCCTTCGGCGACGGGGCACGCACCGGGGCCCGGGTCACTCGACGTGCGGGACGACCGCGACCGGACAGTCGGCGTGGTGCAGCAGTGTGTGCGCCACCCGGCTCAACTGCAGCCCGACGGGCTCACGGCGACGCCGGGCGCCGAATGACGGCGAGATCCGCGGCCGCCGACCGGTGGAGCAGCACCGAGCGGGCGGGTCCCTCCACGGTGCTGCGGCGGACCTTCACCGTCGCATGGGCGGCCTCCGCCTCGCGCAGTGCGGCGTCCAGCGCGGCCGCCGCCCTCTCCGCGTCCGTGTCCGTGGGGCCGGCCGTTCCGCCGGCGTCCTGTCCGGCCGGCCGCCGCCAGGCGCGGACGGCGTCGAGGGCACAGTCGCGCGCCTCGGCCTCGCGGAAGGCGAACCGGACGGCCTCGTCGCCGGCCTCCGCGTCACCCACGCCGAGGAGGATCCGCCGATGGGAGCCCGCCAGGCCGGCCTGGTCGCCACGGACCACGACGACCGGGCAGGTGGCCCGCGCGGCCACCGCCAGACCCACCGATCCGAGGAACAGGCCCTGGATCTCACACGGCCGCGTGAACCGGTCACCACGGCGAACGCGTCGCGGCCCCGCTCCAGCAGGGCGTGCGCGGGGTCTTCGGGGACCACCTCGGTGGTGATCTTCGCCTCCGGGCTGCGACGGCCGGCGCGTTCGGCGGCGACGGCGACGACGTTCTCGGCCATCACCTGTCCCGACGGCCGGGCGAGGCCGGAGGGGACGGCGCCTTCGTAGCGTTCCCAGAGGGAGCCGTACACCAGGTGCAGCCGCAGTCCGTGCCGGGCGGCGCAGTCCACCGCCCAGTCGAGAGCGGCGTAGCTCGCGGTGGACCCATCAACTCCTACGACCAGCGGGAACTCCACCGTCCCCACCACCTTTCGTCGGGCTGCGCGGAGAGCAGCACGGGGCACCTTCCGTCAGGCTCCCACCGTGGCCGTGGCGCGGCTTGGGTGTTTCGGCCCCGATCCGGGCCGATGGGCCCTGTCCGTCCGCCCGCACAGCCCCGGGCTGCCGCACCGGTGGTTCCGGCCGGTCGGGCCGCGGGTCCTCCGGGGCCCGCGCCACGGCCAAAGGTCCCGGCATCCCCGCGGCGCCGGGACCGACCGCCGCGGGCCGCGTCACGGAGCCAGGGAGAAGTAGTTCTCCTCCTCCTGGGTGAAGTGCAGGCGCAGCACGGTGCTCAGGCCGTAGAGGCAGGAACGCAGGTCGTCCGTCTGCTCGCCGGCCAGGCCGCCGGCCGCGCGAGCCAGTTCCAGGTGGGTGGCGATGCGGCGGGAGAGGCGTCCGATCTCGGCGTGGGCCCGGCTCATGGTGGCGGTCGCCTCGGGACCCCCCAGAGCCGGGGCGAGGGCCGGGTAGAGCTGGTGCTCCTCGGCGTACTCGTGCGGCAGCAGCCGTTCGGTGAGCAGTCGGTGCGCCTCCTCGACGGCCGCGAGGGCCGCCGGGCCCGGAGTGCCGGAGAGGCGGTCGGCGGCGTCGCGGACCGACTGGAGCACGTCCTGGAGATCGTCGTGCTCCGCGGCGAAGCGGTGGATGAGCGCTTCGGTGGAGGGCGTGAGGGCCGGCCGCCCGGCCCGCCCGGGGCGCAGGGCCCGCAGGGCGTTGAGGATGACGGCGACGTCGATGGCCTCCTGCAGCAGCGCGCCGGTCGCGGGCGGGAGGAGACCGACGGCGGCCGCGGCCATGGCGGCCAACGACAGCAGCATGCCGCCGAGGGCGCTCTCCACGGCGATGCGGCGCGACCGCTGGGCGACGGTGACGGCGTCGGCGAGGCGGTCGACGCGGTCGGTGGTCAGGACGATGTCGGCGGCCTCGGAGGAGGCCGTGGAGCCTCGGGCACCCATGGCGACGCCGATGTCCGCGGCGGCCAGGGCCGGTGCGTCGTTGACGCCGTCTCCGACCATCACGGTGACGGCGCGTTCACGCTCGGCCCGCACGGCGGCGACCTTGTCGGCGGGGCCGAGTTGGGCGTGGACGCCATCGAGGCCGAGCACGGCCGCGACCTCCTGCGCGGGTTCCGCCCGGTCGCCCGTCAGCATCAGCAGACGCTCGATGCCGGCCGACCGGAGCCGGCGCAGGGCCTGGGGAGCGTCGCTGCGCACGGGGTCACGCAGCAGCACGGCGCCGGCCAGGCGCCCGTCGACGGTGAGCCATGCGACGGCCGCTCCGTCGAGCAGGGCGCGGTTGTCGACCGCTTCGGCCCAGGCGGGCCGCGCCCGGGCGGTGCCGGTGCGTCCGATGAAGACGCGGTGGCCGTCGACGGTGCCGCCGGCCCCGCGGCCGGGTTCCTCGGTGACGTCCGCCGGCACCGACAACTCCAGGTCGCGCTCCCGCGCGGCATCGACGATGGACCGGGCCAGTACGTGGGGGGAGTACTGGTCGAGCGAGGCCGCCGTCCGGAGGACTTCCGCCGCCGTGCGGCCGGGAGCGGCCGTGACGTCCAGGACGCTGGGACGGCCCCGGGTCAGGGTTCCCGTCTTGTCCAGCAGGAGGGTGCGGGCGCGGCCCAGGTTCTCCAGCGCGCCGCCGTCGCGGACGACCACGCCGAGACGGGACGCGCGGGAGAGACCGGAGACGACGGCGACCGGTGCCGCCAGCAGCAGGGGGCAGGGGGTGGCGACCACGAGGACGGCGACCGCGCGCACCGCGGAGCCGCTGAGCAGCCACGCCAGTGCCGCCACGGCGAGGGTCAGGGGCAGGAACCGGGCGGCGTACCGGTCCGCCAGCCGCACGACCGGCGCGGCCTCCGCCCCGGCCTGCTGTGCCAGGCGCACGATGCCGGCGTAGGTGCTGTCCCGCTCGGTGGCGGTGGCGCGCAGTTCGAAGGCGCCGCCGGCGCTCACGGCGCCGCTGCGGACTCCCTCACCCCGTTGCCGTACGACCTGAAGGGCCTCGCCCGTGAGCACCGACTCGTCGAGGACGGCGGCGGCGCTCTCGACGCGGCCGTCTACCGGGACCACCTCACCGGGTCCGACGACCAGCAGGTCTCCGGCGGTGATTTCGCCCAGCGGCACCGTGGTCACCTTGCCGTCGGTGCGGCGGCGGGCCGAGCGCGGCGCGTGTGCCAGGAGCGCACGCAGATCGTGGGACGCGCGCCGCTGGGCGGCCTCTTCCAGGGTGCGGCCGGTGGCCAGCATGAACGCGACCAGGACCCCGGCCAGATACTCACCGACCGCCAGGGTGCCGCCGAGCGCCAGTACGGCGATCAGGTCGACGCCCGCGTGCCCGCGCCGCAGCGCGGCCACCACCCACACCACGGCGGGGACGGCGGCCGACACGGTGCCCAGCCCCCAGAAGAGGTCCGCGAGGCCCGCCGCGCCGGCGAGCCGGGCGATGCCGCCCGCGACGAGAGCCGTGGCCGTGACGGCGAGGAGGCCGGCCTCGAGCCGCGGGACCGACCGCGCCGCCGTCGAGCGGCGCAGTCGCGTCACGGGGAGGGAGAGGTTCATGGGCACCTCGGTCCGTACGGCGCGGCGGCGTCGAGCCGCTCCTTCCATCACAACGCGGCGCGCGGTCCCGGCGGCAGGGGACGACCGGCCCTCCGCGAGGGCCGGTCGGACAGCAGCGTGGAGGCCGGCACGGCGGACGGGTGCACGGTCCTGCGGAGCGGACCGTTGCTCAGTCCGGTTCCATGTAGGGGCGGCGGAGGATCTTCGCCTGATCCGATCCCCAGGGCCGGACGGCTGCCAACGCCTGTGCGACCGCGGACTCGAGTGAGCCGCTGGTGTCGACCGCGACCGCCTCGGGCCACGGCTGTTCCCTGGCCGCCATGTCGCCGGCCACGCCGGGGTCAGCATCGGACGCGCCGGGGGCGCGTGTGCTCAGGCGGGCCGCCGCCGTCTCCTCGGGAACGTGACAGTGCAGGGCCACGAGGTCGGCGCTGGTGCGTTCGGCCGTCCGCAGTGCTCTCTCGCGCTGGGCCGAGTCGATCCACGTGGCGTCCAGCACCACGGACTCGCCCCGGAGCAGGAGGGCCCCCGCGCGGTCGAGCAGCTCGGCGTAGGTCCTGGCCGTCCACTCGGGCGAATACAGGCCCTCGCCGTAGCCGGCGGCGGCGGGCTGCTCGGCGGGGAGCCCCGCCATTTCCTTGCGCAGGCGGTCGCTGCTGAGCAGTACGGCGCCGAGCCGGTCGGCCAGCGCGCCGGACAGCGTGGACTTTCCGCTGCCGGGCAGTCCGGCGACGAGCGTCAGCCGGACGACGGAGGTGCGCAGGTGGCGCAGCGCCATGGCGGCGAGCCGTTGTGCCACCGCCTGCGCGCCGGGCGCACCCTGCCGGGCCTGGATCAGGGAGACCTTGGCGCGGACGAAGGCGCGATAGGCGACGTAGTGGTGCCACAGGGAGGGCGGCGCGGGGTCCCCGGAGTATTCGCCGTACTGGGCCAGGAAGAACGCCGCGGACTCGGGGGCGCCGAGTCGTTCGAGGTCCATGGCCAGGAACGCGGCGTCGTCGAGGCCGTCGACATGGCGGAGACGGTCGTCGAATTCCAGGCAGTCGAGGATCCGCGGTCCGTCGTCGAGGCAGAAGATGTCGTCGGCGAGCAGGTCCCCGTGCCCGTCGACCACGCGCCCCTGCTCGATGCGGGCGTCGAACAACGGCTTGCGGCCCGCCAGATAGCGGCGGACCAGCCGTTCGGTCTCCGCCGTGCCGTCCAGTGCCGGGCCCTCGTCGGCCAGGGCGGCGACCTGCGCGAAGCCGGCCTCCCAGCGCGAGGACAGGGCCTCCCGCGTGCCCTGTTCGGCGATGACGGGGCCGCGGGGCGCGGCGGCGTGCCATACGGCGAGTTGTCTGGCCACGGCCCGCAGGGCGCTGTCGACGGGAGCCCCGGTCCGCACCAGATGCGCGAGGCGCAGGCCGGCGGGCATGCGCCGCATCACGACGAGTGGCTCGGCCTCTTCCTCGCCCGGGGTGCGGAGCTCGCCCAGCCCCAGGTACACGTCCGGTGCGAACCGCCGGTTGAGCTCGATCTCGCGCTCGCAGGCCGCACGGCGGGACGCCGGCGTGGTGTAGTCCAGAAAGCCGAGGTCCACCGGCTTCTTGTGCTTGTACACGCGGTCCCCCGCGAAGAAGAGCATCGCGGTGTGCGTCTCACGGGCGTCCGCACGCTCCGGTACGTCACCGTCACGCCGGCCGGCGGAGACGGGCGGGTGCGGTGGGCGCACAGGGTCCTCGTGGCGCCCCGGCTCAGTCATGGGGCACCGCTCCCGCGGTCGCGTCGGCCGACCAGGACGACATCACAGGCAGCCTCCGCTGTGCCGGGATGGTGCGTTCTCCCTTCGAGGAGTACCGCATGCGCGTGGTTGACGCATGCGGACGTCACCGACGGCGGGGAGTGCCCCGGGGTGGCCGTTCAGGGCTCGTGGGCGTCCGGTCGGACGGCAGTCTCTCCTTCGCGGTGCGGCCGGACCGGTGATGCGGCCAGCCCGGCGGGGTCGCCGGCAGGCGCGCACCGGATCCGGCCGCGAGGGGAGGGTCATCCGGTCAGGAACGCCTCGGTGGTCGTCACGAACCGGCCGGCGTCGTCGAGCCAGGGGTAGTGGCCCGCTCCCGGCTGGACCACGAGCGTGGCGTCGGGGAACAGTGCCGCGAACTCGGCCGTCGACCGGGGCGGGCTGTTCAGGTCGAACTCTCCGGCGAGCAGCAGCACGGGAGCCTCGTATCCGGCGAGCGCCGCACGCGTGGCCTCGGGGCTGAAGGCGCCCTCGGCCGCGAAGAGGGCGGCAGCCTCCTCGTTCTCCGGCCGGCTGGACGCCTGGTGGGCCCGTGCCGCGGCGTCCCAACGGCCCCAGAAGAAGGGGGCGAGGGCTTCCCAGTCGCTGCCCGTGCCCGCCGCGACGGCCTCCAGGGCGGCGAACGCGTCGGGGAACCACGGTTCGTCCGCACGAAGCCTCGCCAGCTCGCGCCGCGTCTCCCCGCTGACGGTGATGCCCACGGCCCGGGGACTGGGACCGATCAGGGCGAGCTTGCCGACGTGGGCCGGGTACCGGGCCGCGTACTGCGTCGCGATGTTCGTGCCGGCGGAGTGGCCGAGCAGGTCCATCCGGGGGAGGGCGAGGTGTTCACGGAGCGCCTCGACGTCGTCGACCAGGCGGTCGCAGCGGTAGGACGAGGTGTCTTCGGGGATCGCGGAACGGCCGGTGCCGCGCAGATCCGGGACGATCAGCCGGCGGTGCGCGGACAGGCCGCCCAGGTCGCCGAGGTAGCGGGAGTCCATCGGACCTCCCGGGAGGCAGACCAGCGGGTCGCCGTCTCCGGTCACGCGGTAGGCGAGCCGGGTTCCGTCGGGTGCGGAGAAGGTGGGCATGCCGCGGATCCTGCCACCCATAACCGAGTTGTACAACCCGGTTATGTGCGACGGCGCCGCCGGGGTATATAACCGAGCTGTGACGCACGTGGAGGACACACCCGGAAACCTCGGGACGTTGACCGAGGAACAGGCCGAACGGATGCTCGCCGGCATGAACGAGGTCATTCGCGCGGGCGAGGAGATGCGCAGGCTGCGCGCCGAGATGATCGGGCTGCTCGCCGATCTCGGCTGGACGCAGGAAAGGATCGCCCGGCTCACCGACATGAGTCAGCCCGCAGTCTCCAAGCAGGTGGCGAAGCACAGGACGGGCGACCCGGCGCCCCCGGCGAAGCTCTCGCTCGACCAGCAGGACGTGCCCTGGCTCGAAGGACGCCTCTGGGGCCTCGCCGAGGAGATCTCGGAGAACTACGACACCGCCCGCTGCACGCGCTACGTCCACGCCCTCGCCCGGGGGAAGAAGCGGTTCACGCCTCAGAACGTCGACGAGCTGCGTCGCCTCGTCGAAGCGGACCTGATGCTGCACCGGGCGGAGATGCCCGGCGGCTACCGGGACGCCTACGACGCGATCAGTCGCGGTCTCGACGTCCCCGCGAACGTCACCGCCACCGCGTCGGCCTCCGTGCGCCGTGCCCTCGCGCACCAGATCCAGCGCGACGCGCTCCGAGACGACTCCTGACCCGCGTCAGGTGAACGCGAGTACGTCCCCCACCGGCCGGCGGGGTGTGGCCGGCCCCTTCGGCCCGTACCCCAGACGGAGCACCATCTGCACGTGACCGACACCCGAACCCGGATCGCGTGCCAGCAGGCGCAGCCCCCGGTCCTCCAGGGGGTGCGAGGTCAACGACGTGGACAGACCGGCCAGGGTGCCCTCCAGCAGGACGCGCTCCAGTGCCTGGCCGGCCCTCAGCCAGTCGGCGGGGCCGTCGCCGCGGGTACTGAGCAGGGCCAGGTGCGGAGTGTGCTCGAAGGCCATACTGCCCCGGTCGGCCACCGGCCTGCGCCCGGAGAAGTCGCGCACCGGGGCCTTGCCGTCCTTCTTGAGCGGGCCGAAGGCGTACTCGGGGACGCCGTCGGTGGCCGTGTCCGCCTCGCTGCCCAGCCTCGTCCAGCGCACCAGGTCCTCGTTGGTCTCCGGGTGCATCAGGTCGCGGCTCTCGGCGTCGTGGACCAGGTCGAGCACGGTGTCGGTGTGCCAGCGTCCGGGGAAGAGCAGGACCGCCTCCTCCCGGGCCGCCGCGTCCTCCAGAGCGAGCCGGACACCCTCGGGGACGTCCTCCTCGGAGAACGGGTGGCGGCTGGTGCGGCGCTGCGGGACGGCCGGGTACAGCCGCCACAGGTCCTTCTGCCGCGGAGCGTGCGTCGGATCGGCCAGACGCACGGCCGCCAGCAGGAGCGGGTCGTTCGGGTCGGGCAGCAGGCGGGTCCGCGGCACCAGAGAGGCGTGC
This sequence comes from Streptomyces sp. 63XJN7_1_ISO-PGPR-S23-121, assembly GCF_056173025.1. Classification (NCBI taxonomy): domain Bacteria; kingdom Bacillati; phylum Actinomycetota; class Actinomycetes; order Kitasatosporales; family Streptomycetaceae; genus Streptomyces; species Streptomyces sp. 63XJN7_1_ISO-PGPR-S23-121. The sequence goes on from NZ_CM149653.1 coordinate 4,154,472, forward strand.
ACGGCGGAGACACGCAGGTTGAACAGGGCCGCGCCGCAGCCGATGTGCAGCGCCCGGTTCCCGGGGTCGGACCGCGGCATGCTCCGTTCCGGGTCGGCACGCAGCAGCAGGAGGCGCTCGTCGGCCACGAAGCGGAAGCGCCACGGCTGGGCGTTGTGCATGGACGGGGCGGTGGTGGCGTCGGCGACCAGCCTGGTCACCGTATTCGCGTCGAGTTCGGCCCGGGCCACGGGGCCCTCCTCGTGACCCGGCCGGTGGGGGTGGGTGCGCCGGGTGTCCGAGTGCTGCGTCAGGTCCGGGTACGTCTCGGGGTGTTCCATGACGTCCTCCAGGACTTCGCGCTTCTGGACGTTGACGACGTCGGAGGGTCTCGGCCGGTGGGCGTGGCCGGACCCCGTCGCACACCAGGATCCCGCCGCCGGGACGGGCGAGGCATGGGCCGAGCGGCCCGGTGCCGACGGCCGGCCGGCCCTTCCGCCGGGCCGGGGGCGGGCGACGCTGAGAACCGGTCCGGCGCACGCCGGACCGGGCGAGGGTGAGCGTCATGTCGGATGTGACCACCACGGACCTGCACGAGGTGACGATGGCGCTGTCCTACCTCCACGAGGGCATGGACCGGGCCGCGACGTTCAGCCTCTTCGTGCGCGCCCTGCCACCGGAACGCGGCTTCCTGGTGAGCGCCGGAGCCGAACCGGCCCTCGACCATCTGAGCGACTACCTCGTCACGCCCGCGGACAGGGAGGACTTCGCCACCGCGCTCGGCCGCCCGCCCGCTGCCCTGGCCGCTCTGCGCGGCCTGAGGTTCACCGGCGAGGTCCGCGCGGTGCCGGAGGGCGGCGATGTCATCGCCCTGCTGGAGGAGGCGGGGCCGGCCGGCGCCGAACCGCTGCTGCGCACGGTGATGAGCGGCGGACGCCGTCTCGGCCCGCCGGACACGCTTCCGCAGGCGCACGCACGCCTGACGGCCGACCCGGCCGCGCTTCCCGCCGAGGCGCTGCGCGTCCGTGCCCCCGAACCGTGCCGGGCCGTGGTGTCCGAAAAGCTGTCCGGACTGACCGCGGACCTGCGCGGGCGTCTCGGAAGCCCCGACGCGGTCGTGTCCGCCCGTGGTTCGTCCGGCCGACCGGCCGCGTGGGCGACCCGCCGGCTGGCGCGGTGGCACGGCACCGGGCAGCGTGGACACAGCGGACAACACTCATGCGAGGTGATCATGCAACCCTCTGAGGCGGTACCACGGGTGGTCGTGGGTGTGGACGGGTCTCCGTCCTCGTACGCGGCGCTGCGCTGGGCGGCCCGCTACGCGCGGACCGTCGGCGGCGTCGTGGAGGCGATCCACGTCTGGGACACCCCGTCCGCCACGGGCTTCACCGGGCCGGCCATCGACCCGGACTTCGACCTGGAACAGGCACGTGAGCGGTTCGCGGAGGAGCTGGGTGCCGTCTTCCCGGAGGAGCGGCCGCCGGGACTGACGGAGGTACTCGTCGAAGGCGACCCCTCGGAGGCCTTGGTCCTCGCCTCGGAGGGGGCCGACATCCTCGTCGTGGGACGCCGGGGACGGGGAGCCTTCGCCAGGGCGATGCTGGGATCCGTGGGCCAGCGCTGCGCCCAGCACGCGGCATGTCCCGTCGTGATCGTCCGGCAGGAGCAGGATCCGGCGCACTGATGATCCCTTTCACTCGGTCCACGGGGCTCATTCGGTCCACCGGGCTCATTCCGTGCACCGGGCGAGCCGGCACGGGCCCGTAGCCGTCGCCGACGACCGGTACTCACGAACCGCCGGCCGGAACGATGCGGCGCCCGGTCACCCGCTCCATGCCGACGGCCAGCCACATCGAGCGCCCTCCCCCGGCCCAGGGCTCGGTGTGCGCCGCCTCGTCCAGCCCGCGCACCGCCTCGGGATCCGTCACGGCCCGTCCCCTGCCCACGACCAGGACGCTCCAGCCCCGGCTCATCGCGTCGTCGATGTGGTCGACCTCGAAGGCCACCTCCTGGCCCACCGCCTCGGTGGCGGCCGAACCGGGGGCGGTGCGGAAGGCGATCGTCCCGTCCGTCACCTCGTAGTTGACGGGGAGCACCGCGGGGCCCTGCCGCGTGATCAGCGCGAGCCGGCCCACGCCGTGCGTCGACAGCAGGGCGAGGCACTCGTGCGCGTCGAGGTCCCGCAGCAGCGGGTCGCGCAACGCCCGCCCCTGGCCGGAAGGGCGGTCAGCGCCGCCTCCCTGCAACTCGGTGTACGTGGTGCCCAGCGCGTCGGCCAGCCGCACCAGTGAACCGAACCCCGGATCGGCCGTGTGCGTCTCCAGGTAGGCGAGGTACTGCGGCGCCATGCCGGCGCGGCGGGCCACCTCCTCCAGACCGAGGCCCTCTCGCCGCCGGGCAGCCGTAAGACGCCGTCCGATGTCACCGGCCTGCCCGGTCCGCACCGCGGGCTCCGCCGGTGACTCGTGAGACCCGTCCGACAGCGCACTTCCGCCCGGTTCCGGCGCCTCCGGACCGCCGTGGTGCACATGTGCGTCCGGGCCCGGGAACACGAGCGTGACATCACCCGTGTCGGACCAGCGGACGTCGTACGGCGGCGTTCCGTCGTCGTGGTGCAGACCGACGATCTCCCCGTCCCGCCGGGTGACGCCGTCGGCCGGACTTTCGACGATCAGCCGGTCGCCCAGGTGTGCGTACATGACCGTGCCCTCTCCGTCGACGGGTCTCTCGGTCCAGCGTCACGCGCCGGCGCCGCGTCCACCAGACGGCTGACGGTCCCGGCGGGCCCCGCCGAACGGCCCCTTCTCGTCGCGGGCGGGCCCGAGGGCGGTGGGCGCCCCCAGGGACGGAGCCGCCGCCCAACCCGGTCCACCCCGGTCCACCCGGGTTCATCAGGGCCCTCCGGCCCAGGTGGGTCGCGAGGGGTGCCCGAACGGCCCCTGCACTCCCGCTCCGGCCGGCGTCAGGCTGGAGACGGCAGCCGGAGGTGAGCACGATGCGTGAAGCCCGGACCGTTCGGCGGTCTCTGTGGCGTTGGCGCCGCAATCCGCTGCGGCGCCGTGAGGACGTGCTCGATGCGTGGTTCCTGGTGGTGATGTGGCTGGCCATCGCGGTGGCCGGTCCCGTGGCCGGAGTGCTCGGGGCCCAGGCCGGCGCGGACGACGCCGCACAGCGGCGAGCGGATCGTCACGCGGTCACGGCCACGCTCGTCGCGGACGCCACGGGAAGTGGCCCGGTCGGCGGAACGACGGGGGGCCGTGTCGACACGACGGTGCGCTGGACGGCCTCCGACGGGACACAGCACTCGGGGAAGGCATCGGTCGACAAAGGGCTGAAGGCCGGTTCGCGGGTGACGGTGTGGACGGACCGGCAGGACCGTCCGGCCGCCGCGCCGCCCACCGCGGCCCAGGCCGGACTGGACGCCGCGTTCACGGGTGCCGCCTCGTCCTTCGCCGTCGTCGCGGCGGCGGCCACCGGGTACTGCGGAGCCCGGTTGGTGCTCGACCGGCGGCGCCTTGCCGCCTGGGAGAGCGAATGGCGGGAGATCGGATCCCAGTGGGGGCGGACAGCCAGCTGAAGCGGAACGTGCGGAGAGGAGACGCGATGAGCGGCTTCATGGTCGTCGGCACGGACGGTTCCACGCCGGCCCTCGACGCCGTCGCGTGGGCGGCCCGTGAGGCCTCGCTGCGCAAGATCGCGCTCCGGGTGGTGCACGCGCTGGCCCGGCCGGCGCGCCTGCCTCTGGACACCGCCCTGCCGAAGGCGGTCAGGGACCACTTCCGCCAGGGGGCGGACGCGGTGGTGGAGGAAGCGGTGCTCAGGGCCCGGACGACGGCACCCGGCGTCGACGTGTCGGGCCTGGTCCGCCCCGGAGAGGCGCTCGGCGTCCTGACCACCGAGTCCCGGACCGCCGAGCTGATCGTCGTGGGACATCGCGGCCTGAACGGGTTCGCGGGACCGCTGACGGGGTCCACGGCGACCGGGCTGGCCGCCCATGCCCGGTGCCCGGTGCTGGTCGTCCGGGAACCGGAGGCGCCGGTCGGCCCGATCGTGCTGGGCCTGGACGGTTCGCCCGCGGGATCGGCGGCCCTGCGGTTCGCCTTCGAGGAGGCCGCGGCGCAGGGTGCCCACGTCGTGGCGCTGCACGCCTGGACGGCGTGGAACGCCCCCGTGCCGCCGCCGGCGGATCCGTCCGAGCCCTACGCGTACGGGCCCGGTGTACTGGCCGCGGAGGAGGAGCGGCTCCTGGCCGAGACCCTGGCGGGCACGAGTGACCTGTATCCCGACGTCAAGGTGGAACGCAGGACCGTGCACGGCCCGACGCGTCCGGCACTGATCGAGGCGAGCCGCACGGCCCGCCTCACGGTGGTCGGCGCCCGGGGTCGCGGGGGCTTCACCGGACTGCTGCTCGGTTCGGTCAGCCAGGCCGTCCTCCATCACGCACACAGCCCTGTGGCAGTCGTACGGGGATGACCTCCCGGCACGGCCGGGCGAACCCTCTGGAGTGAGGTGCCGACCATGAGCACCGGTACGAGTCCCGCCCCGATCGTCGTCGGCGCCGATCCCGATCCGGACGAGCGCATGGCACTCGCCTGGGCCGCCGACGAGGCCCGGCGGCGGGGACGTCCCCTGACGGTGGTGTACGCGCAGGGTGAACCGGTCCCCGGATACCGGCCCGAGGGCGGCCGTCCTTCGTGGGAGCAGTGGTCGGAGGAACTGCACGTCACGGGCAACGACGTGCTGAGGACGGCGCTCGCCTTCGTCGAGGACCGCCTGCCCGCCACGGAGATCTCCGTCGTGCTGGCCGAGGGGCGTCCGGCATGGGTGCTGGCCGAGCAGTCGCGGCACGCCGAACTGGTGGTGATCGGGTCCCGGCACCTGGCCGGAACGGGGGATCCCGCTCCCTCCGCCGCGGTCGCGCTGCCCCTGACCGCCCGCGCCGGCTGCCCGGTCGTCGTCCTGCGCGAGCCCGAACACGCCCCGCGGCGGCCGCCGCACCTAGTGGTCGGTGTCGACGGCAGCCCTCATTCGGCGGCCGCCGTCGACTTCGCCTTCGAGGAGGCGGGGCTGCACGGCGCGAACCTGCGGGCCCTGTACGTGTGGCACACCCCCCTGCTCGGGGTCCTGGACGAGCACGCGGCGCTCGAGGAATGCCGTCGGGTCCTCGCCGAGACGGTGGCGGGGCGCGCCGCCGCCCATCCGGAGGTGGAGCTGCACCACGAGGTCGTCAAGGGACACCCGGTGCAGGTACTGGCCGACGCATCGGCCCACGCCCTCGGCCTGGTCGTGGGCACCCGTGGGCACGGCGGCTTCCGCGGCATGCTGCTGGGCTCCGTGAGTCAGGGCGTTCTGCACCACGCACGCTGTTCCGTGATCACGGTGCCCCACCGGCGGGACCGGTGAGCGTGCGGGCGGCCACCGTGGAGGAAGGGGCACGATCATGACGCCGACGCCGTCGGTGGTGGTGGGAGTCGACGGCTCCCCGTCGAGCCGGCAAGCGGTCAGGACAGCGGCACACGAGGCCGGACTCCGCGGTGCCGAGCTCCAATTGGTGCACGCCTTCGGCTGGCCCATCCCGCACGTGCCTCCGGGCAGCCCGCCCTGGAACCCCGGCGGGACAGGGATCCGCGAGCTGGTGGACGGCACCCTGGCCGAGGCCGAGGAACTGGCGCGCCGAGTGGCTCCGCAGGTCACGGTGGCCCGCCAGGGAGCCAGGCCCTGCTGCACCACGCGCACTGTCCCCTCGTCGTGGCACGGCAACGGCACGAGTGAGTGGGGTGTGCCCGGCTCCGGCCCGGCGGGGTCCGGGCGTCCCTGGGACGCCGGTGCCGCCCGTCAGATCTCGGTGAGCAGGTCCTCCACCTCGTTGACGTCGGCGATGCGCTCCACGGCCCCGGTCAGGGCGGCGATGCGCTCCGACTTCAGCGCACCGGTGAGGGTGACCGTGCCGTTGCGTACCCGCACTCTCACCTGTGCGGCGGGAATGCCGAGCTCGCGCAGGACGCGGGCGACGATCTCGTCGTGGATGGCCGTGTCGTCCCGCACTAGGGCGTGCAGCAGTTCGTTGCGGCTGACGACGCCGATCAGCCGGTCGTGGTGATCGGTGACGAAGATCTGCCGGACACGGGAGCGGGCGGCCCGCCGCGCGGCCTCGACCACGGTGGTCCACGGCCTGACGGTGACCGCCGGCGCCGTCATGAGCGCGGCGGCCGTCGCGGCCTCGTCGCCGCGGACGTGCCCGGGGAACAGCAGGGCGTGCAACCCCCGGTCCTTCTCCGCCCCGGCGAAGGCCGCGGCGCGGGCGAGCAGATCGGACTCCGCCACCACGCCGACGACGTGCCGCTCGTCGTCGGTCACGGGTACGGCGCCCACCTGCCGCCGCGCCATCGTGCGCGCGATGTCCAGGTACGGGGTGTCGACCGTGACCGTCGGCACGGCGGAGGACCGCTTCATGATGTCGGACACCTGGAGGCCGACGTCCGGGGTCGGCCGTTGCGCGACGCGAGGTCCGCCCGCGTCCCACGGGCCGCCCTCCGGTGACAGCTCCTCGGCGGTGGTCCCGGCCGAGTGGGACGCCATGGCCTGCAGGTAGCGCACCATGAAGTCCTGCCGGTGCCGCGGGGCCGGCCGCACGGCGGACGGTACGGCACGGCGCGCCGGCGTCGGCGCCCGACCGGCTTCTCCGGTTTCCGGGTCCCTCATGGCAACCTCCCTCGCCGCACGCTTCCCGTCCCCGGTTCCACCGTCCCTCCGGCGCCGGCCCCGGTACAGGGCCGCCCGGGCCCTGTACCCGGCCGACCAGCCCTCGTGCCGGGGAGTCGTCGGGAGCGGGATCATTCCGCGGGGTACCGGCCGACGAGTTCCCGGCCGGTGACGAGCTCCGGTTCGATGCGCACGAAGACCTCGACGGGCCAGGCGACCCAGGAGAGGAGGCCGGTGCGGACGAGGCGTTCGTGCTCGGTGCGGTCGGTCACCACGGACGCGGGTCCGGTGACGACGACGCTCCAGCCCGAGCGGGACGCCACGTCGACCTCGTCGGCCTCGAAGGCGACCACGGCTCCGTCGATGGCACGCACCAGCTCCGAGGCCGCCGACGTGCGCAGCAGCACGGCGCCGTCCGGGTCCAGGAGGTAGTTGACCGGGAGAACCGCCGGGAGGGCGTCGCGCGTGTGGACGATACGGCCCAGGGCCGCCCGCGCCAGCCGCTGCCGGCACTCCTCCAGATCCAGTTCACGGAATCCGTCGTTGCGGTACATGAGCCTGTCGTCCTTCAGGCGTCCGGAGGCGGCCCTCCGCCCTCCGGTCCAACGGCGGCCGGGGGCGGCGGCCTCAGCCCGCGTCCGCGGTGACCACGTCCCGCCGGGGCCCGCCCAGCACGACCTTGAGCGCCCCGGTGTCGGCGGCCCGTGAGAAGACGTCGTACGCCTCCTCCATGCGGTCGAGTGGGAAGGTGTGCGTCATCAGCTGGGTGAGGGGCAGCCGGCCGGCCGTGGCCATGCGCAGCAGCGTGGGTGTGGAGTGGGTGTCGACGAGACCTGTCGTGATGGTGACGTTCTTGATCCACAGGTCTTCCAGGTGCAGTGTCACCGGCTTGCCGTGCACGCCGATGTTGGCGACGTGTCCTCCGGGGCGCACCATGCGCGTGCACGTCTCGAAGGTCTCCGGCACCCCGACCGCCTCCACGACGACGTCCGCGCCGAGGCCTTCGGTGAGATCCTCGACCAGTTGCTCGGGGCCCTCCCGGGCGTCGGCCACGACCTCCGCGCCGAGCTTCCTGGCGGCCTCCAGCCGGGACGCCGCCACGTCCACGGCGATGACACGCTCGGGCGCGAACAGGCGGGCGGTGGCGATGGCGGCCAGTCCGATGGGACCGGCGCCCACCACGACGACCGTGTCCCCGGGGCGTACGCGTCCCCTGAGCACCCCCACCTCGTAGGCCGTCGGGAAGATGTCGGCGAGCATCACGGCGTCCTCGTTGGTCACCGCGCCGGGCAGGGGGTGAACGGAGAGATCGGCGTACGGGACGCGGACGTACTCCGCCTGCGCCCCGTCGATCAGGTGCCCGAGGATCCAGCCGCCGCCTCCCCGGCACTGACCGTACGCGCCCTCCCTGCAGTACCGGCACCTGCCGCAGGCGGTGATGCAGGACACCAGCACCCGGTCCCCCGGACGTACGGTCCGTACGTCGCCGCCCACTTCGACGATTTCGCCGACCGCCTCGTGTCCGAGGACGGTGCCGGGGCGGACCTCGGGGACATCGCCCTTGAGGATGTGCAGGTCGGTCCCGCAGATCGTGACGGCGTCGACTCTGACGACCGCGTCTGTGGGCTCGTCGATCTCCGGATCGGGTACTTCTTCCCAGGCGGAGCTCCCAGGGCCGTGGAACACGTAACCCTTCATCTCGTTCCTCACCCTCTCGCGGCTGTTCGGAGGTGTTCGGGAAGCGCCGCCGGCCCACCTTTCGCGCTGATCAGCGCAGGCCGGCACGGTGGCGGACGTCCACGGATTCCAGCCTGTCGGGAGTGACGACGGCGCGCTTGGGCCGGTCGGCCCCTCAAGGGGCCCGACCTCCGCGGCGAGGCCGGTCCGCCGGGGCCGCGGAAGAGGCCGGCCGGCCCCCGCCCCTCACCGTTCCGTCACCGCTCCGACCGGCCTACCGGCACCCACCAGACCAGGCGGGTGCCTCCGCCCTCCCGGCTGCCGAGTTCGAGGTCCCCGCCCAGCGTCCGCGCGCGTTCCTGCATGTTGCGCAGGCCGCTGCGGCGTCCTCCGGGCGCGAGGCCGACTCCGTCGTCACTGATCACGACCCGCACGAGCTTGCCGTCGGTCTCGAGCACCACGTCGGCACGTTCGGCGCGTGCGTGGCGGGCGACATTGGTGAGTGACTCGGAGAGCACCGCCATGATGTGGTCCGCGGTCTCCTTGGACACATACGTGTCGAGCAGACCCTCCATCCGGACACCGGGCGCGAAGCCCAGGAGCGGCGCGGCCTCACCGACCGCCCGCACCACCCGCGCGCGCAGGCCGGGAGTCGTGCCGTCGTCGCGGGAACGCAGGCCGAAGATCGTCGATCTGATGATCTTGATGGTCTCGTCCAGATCGCCCACGGCACGCAGTACACGTTCCTTGGCCGTCTCGTGCTCGATGAACCGGCCGGCGCTCTGCAGGGTCATCGCCGTGGCGAACAGGCGCTGGATCGCGAGGTCGTGGAGATCGCGGGCGATCCGGTCGCGGTCCTCCAGCAGGGCGATCTGCTCGACGTCGCGACGACGGTCCGCCAGCTCCATCGCGACGGCCGCCTGAGCGGCGAAGACCTGCAACGACTCCGTCTCCTGTGCGCTGAACTCCTCGCTGCCGGTCCCCCGGGCCAGCAGGACCACGCCCCGCACGTCTCCGCCCGAGCCGATGGGAACGGTGACCGCTGGGCCGAGGCCGTCGAAGCGCCGCGGTCCGGCCGAGATGCGTCTGTCCCGGGACACGTCCGGACTGCTCACCGGCATGCCACAGGCGAAGGCCTGGCCGACCAGGCTGCCCTCGACGGGCAGGACCATCCCCCGCAGTACCTCGGCCCCGGTCCCGATGGCCAGTTCGACCGTCAGCGAGTCGGTGCCACGTACCGGGATGGCCACCATGCCCAGCGCCGCGGCGGTGATCTCCCGGCTCCGCTCGGCGATCAGTCCCAGCACGTCGCCCTGGTCGGCGCCGGACATCAGCGTGTGCGTGATCTCGGCGTTCACCTGGAGCCACCGCTCGCGCAGCCGGGACTCCTCGTACAGCCGTGCGTTGTCGATCGCCACACCGGCCGCCACGGCCAGCGTCGACAGCACCGACTCGTCGTCCCCGTCGAACTGCAGTCCGTCACGCTTCTCGGTCAGGTACAGGTTGCCGAAGACCTGGCCGCGCACCCGGATGGGCACGCCGAGGAAGGTGTTCATGGGCGGGTGATGGGCCGGGAATCCGTACGACGCCGCATGCTCGGACAGCTTCACCAGCCGCAGTGGCGCGGGATTCCGGATCAGCTCGCCGAGAATGCCGTGCCCCTCCGGGAAGTGGCCGATGTCCGCGATCTGCTCCTCGTCGACGCCCACGGTGTGGAAGGCGGACAGCCGCTGCCCGTCGGGACCGATCACGCCGAGTGCGGCGTACTCGGCGTCGACCAGGCTCGCCGCGGCCTCGACGATGGTGCGCAGCACCTGTTCGAGCTCCAGGTCCCGCCCGACGGAGAGCACCGCCTCCAGGAGACTGTGCACACGGTCCCGCGTGCCACGGGCGGCGTCCAGGCGGGCTTGGAGCTCCCCCAGCAACTCGTCCAGCCTCAGCTGAGGCAGCTGCACATGTGCTTCACGGGCTTGTTCCGAGCTACCCACCGCTCCGCCTCCGTGGCCCTGGAGTCCCGACCGTTCCCGCTCTCCTGCCACGGTAACGGCTCAGGGCGAAGGTGGATGTCCGGCTCTCGTCCGCCACCCGCTCCTACTCGGTCACCCTCCTGCGACTCCGGCCGGTCATCGCTCAGTGCGCCGTGGACCGCATGCCGCTCTGGGCCTGTGTGGCGATGACGGCGGCCTGGATGCGGCGCTCCACGCCCAGTTTGGCGAGCAGGCGGGAGATGTGGTTCTTCACCGTCTTCTCGGCCAGGTAGAGCCTCTGGCCGATCTCGCGGTTGGTGAGTCCCTCCCCGATCAGGGCGAGGATCTCCCGCTCCCGCTCGGTGAGTCCGGGCAGGGCGTCCGGCTCCCGCTCGGGCTCGTTGCCTCCCCGCAAGCGGGCCATCAGTTTGGCCGTGGCGGTGGGGTCGAGCAGCGACTGGCCGCGGGCGACCGTACGCACGGCCGAGACGAGGTCCGATCCCCCGATCTGTTTCAGCACGTACCCCGAGGCCCCTGCCATGATCGAGTCGAGCAGCGCCTCCTCGTCGTCGAACGACGTCAGCATCAGACAGGCCAGGTCCGGCAGTCGCGAACGCAGCTCGCGGCACACGGTCACCCCGTCGCCGTCCGGCAGGCGGACGTCCAGCACCGCCACGTCCGGCCGCAGAGCGGGTACCCGCACGAGAGCCTGTTCGACGGTGGCTCCCTCTCCGACCACGGTGATGTCCGGTTCGTCGTCCAGGAGGTCGTGCACTCCGCGCCGGACCACCTCGTGGTCGTCCAGCAGGAAGACCCTGGTCGAGGTCGTCCCGCCGGCTCGCTCGCTGTCCACCATCGGCTCTCCTCGGCGTGAGTACGGACGCGAGTACCAGTCTGGCGCGCATCCGGATTCCGCGACCAGGGCCGGTCGGTCCTGTACGCCCCGCTCCCACGTACTGAAGGGAGCCGTCCGCAGCTCGCCCTCACCGAGGAGGGGCAGGTCGTCACGCGGCGGGCCGTCGAGGTGGTCCAGGAGTTGCTCCAGCAGCTTCTGGAGCCGCTCGGCGGCCTCGGGTCCGCACGGACGCGCGCGTTCACCGACGAGCTGAGGACCCTGCTCGACGCACCTCTCGCACCTTCCGCACCGAACGACGAGAGCACTCAGGGGACACCATGACCACCTCCGCTTCGACTGCCGCTGACGCCCGCTCCCTGGCCCTGGCCCACTACGCCGCCCGGGGTGTCCTGGAGCATGTCCTGGCGCGGCACGGCATCACGTTCCAGTAGCAGATCACCCTGCGCGCCGCCCTCACCGCCGACGCCCCGCGGACACCGGACGATCTCGTCGCCGAGGTCCGTGACTCGCTCAAGGCCGATCCGGCCGCCATCCGCGCCACTCTCGACGAACTGCTGGCCAAGCAGCTCCTCGTCGCCGACGGCATACACCTGCTCCCCACGGACGCGGGGCGTGAACTGACGGCCGCCGTCGGCGCCCGCATCTGGGGCGGGATACCGGCCGAGGACCTGGCGGCCGCCGGGCGCGTCCTCGCCCTGGTCAAGCAGCGCGCCGACGCGGAACTCACCGCGCCGACCGCCTGACCGGGCCGCGGGCAGGAGGGTGGCTGTGAAGGGCGGTCGCCTCCGCGGCGTAGAGCACTGCGGGGCTTCAGCCGAACGATCGTCCCCGCAGGTATGAGATGAGGCCCGGGGTCACAGTTCCCTTCACAGCCATACCTCCGACAACACTCACGGCCGCGCCTGCATTCCCGCACGCAGCGCCGCCCGCCCCGGCCACCGAGGCGGCGCGGGGCGGGCGCGGCGGGAGGGCGCGGGTCAGCCGACCTGCCACATGAAGCTGCCGCCGTTGTTCGCCGCGACGGCGAACATCACGATCATGAGGACGATGTCGACCACACCGAGTCCGATGGCCCACTTGGCCATCGTGGAACCGGTCTGCCGCAGGGCCACGGCACCGAAGACGATGGCCAGCGGACCGAGGACGATCGGCAGGGCGAACAGGCCAACGATGCCGCAGACCAGTCCCGCGATCGCCAGGCCGCCCGTCCGGCTCGTGTGGTGCGCGCTCGTTCGGCTGTAGGACGACATCGGTATCTCCCAAACTGTCGCGGTTGGCTTCTTTTATGCCTTCGGTTCCTTTCGGATTGCCCGTCCCTGCCGGGTCATGCCTCCCAACTTCCTTGACCCGGCGAAAAGTTGTCCGGCAGCTCGCCGCCTTCGGACACGGCACCCGTGGTACGGCACAGGCTTGGCCACTCCCAGCGCGGGCGGGGGTCCGCGTCTCAAGGAGGGTGCCGCACGTGGCCGTTGAGTACTGGTACGCCTCGGTCGCACGCCGGCTCGGAGCCCCACCGCGCCTCGCCCCGTGCTGCACGTACGACGTCACCGGCGCACCCTGGAAGGTACGGCGCCCGGGGCGTACCGCTGCGCGGCACCCCGACCGCGCTCGCCCTGGAGTTTCCCACTCACGAGGTGACCGACCATGAGCTCGGACGAAACGCGCGAACGGCTCCGGCTGATGCGGGAGAAGGCCAGGAACCTGGCCGACGCCGCGGAGCGGGCCGGCGATCCGCAGCAGCGTGCCCGTCTTCGCGAGGAGTCGCGCTCGCTGGAATCCCGTTGCGAGCAGGAGAGCGGCATGCGCAGCGGGGACATCTACCCCACGGAGTAGACACCGCCCCCGGCGGCGTGGGCCGGTGCGGCGCGCGCCGGGGAGGGAGTGCTGGGAAGATGGAGGCAGGGCGCCACCCGTGACGTGGCGAGGGCGGACGGGTGGTGGACACCGTGGCCGAAGCCGATGACAACTCCGGAGGAGCAGGTTCCCCGTACGCCGGCCCCTCGGGTGATCCGTTCCTGCGTACCCGGTTCGCCGTTCCCGCGCGGCCGGCCACGTTCCTGCGCCGGCAGCGGCTCGTCGAGCATCTCGACCGGGCGCTCACCACACCGCTGACCCTGGTCAACGGCGCGGCCGGGGCGGGCAAGACCCTGCTCACGGCCGACTGGGCCTCCGGACTGCGCGAACCGGTCGCCTGGCTCACCGTCGAGGCGGGAGACCGACGACCCGGGGTCTTCTGGGCCTACGTCTTCGAGTCCCTGCACGCCTGCGGGGCACGGGCGGCCGGCGTGGTCGGAGCCCCCGCGGACCCGGGCGGCGTGGGACGCGGACTGCTGGCCTCGCTCGCCGCCGAGCTGGACTCCCGTGACCGTCCCGTGGTCCTGGTGCTGGACGAGTACGACCGGATGACCTCCCCCGAGGTCGCGGAGGAGCTGGAGTTCGTACTGCACCACGCCGGACGGGGACTGCGTCTCGTCCTCGTCACCCGCACCGAACCGCTGCTTCCGCTGCACCGCTACCGGGCCGCCGGAGAGCTGACGGAGATCCGCGGCGCCGAGCTGTCGTTCACTCCCGAGGAGGCCGGTGTACTGCTGGGGCGACACGGCCTGCACCTCCCGGCACACGCCGCGTCCGCCCTGGTGGAGCGCACCCGGGGCTGGGCCGCCGGGCTGCGCCTGTCCGCGCTGGCGGCCCGGGAGACCACCGACCCCGAGCGGTACCTGAAGGAGTTCGAGGCGGGTCACAGCACGGTCGCGGACTTTCTGCTGGCCGAGGTCCTGAAGGGCAGGACGGAGGAGACGCAGGACCTGCTGCTGCGGGTCAGCATCCTGGACCGTTTCTGTCCCGGCCTGGCCGACGCCCTGACCCTGCGGACCGACGCCGAACCCCTCCTCGCGGGGCTGCACCGGGAGAACGCGTTCATCGAGCGGCTCGGGCACGCCTGGTACCGGCTGCACCCGCTCTTCCGGGAGATCCTCCGGGCCCATCTGCGCGAACGCATGCCGGGCGTCGAACCGGAACTGCACCGGCGGGCCGCGCGGTGGCTGCGCGGTGCCGGCTTCCTCCCGGAGACGCTCGCGCACGGCGCCGCCGGCGGCGACTGGGACCTCGCCGCCGGCGCGCTCGTCGACGACCTCGCGATCGGCCAGCTCTTCACGGGCCTGCACGCGAACGGCCTGACGCAGCTCTTCGCCGGCATGGGGTCCGGGGCCGGGAGCCCGGCGAGCGACCTCGTGCGGGCGGCCGGCGCGCTGTCCCGACGCGACCTCGACCAGGGGCTGACGCAGCTGCGGCGCGCGGAGGAGCGGTTGTCCGACAGCGCACCCGGCCAGGGACCGGCCCGGCTGAGCTGCACGCTGCTCGAGGCGCTCGCCGCGCGGCTGACCGGATGTCCGCCACGGGCCGAGCAGGCCTGCGCGGCCGCCGAGGAGCTGCTGCGGGAGCTGCCGGCGGAACTGCTGGACAGGCACCCGGAGCTGACCGCGCTGCTGATGACGCATGTGGGCTCGACGCGTCTCTGGGAAGGCCGTTTCGACGGCGCGCGCGCCGTCCTGACGAGGGTGGCCGGAACCCCGGGCGGGGCGGCCACGGTCCTGCCCCGTACAGATTCCGTGGGACACCTGGCGCTGCTCGACTACCTGAACGGCTGGCTCGGCCGCGCGGAACGCAGGGCCCTGGCCGCGGTGTCGGAGGGAGAGCGGGCGGGTCTGCCCCGGCCTCCCGGAGCGGGCCTCGGCCGGCTGGTCCTGGCCGCGGTGGCCGTGGACCGCCATGAACTGGACCGGGCCCGGGCCCTGCTCGACGAGACGGCCCGGCTCCCGGCGCGGGAGCACGATCCGGTGCCGACCGCGGGGCGGGCCCTCGTCACGTCGCGCCTGCTTCTCGACAGCGGCGACGTGGGCTCCGCCGTCGGGGCTGCGGAGCCCGTCGTTGCCGCGGCCGTGGCATCGCCCTGGGCCGAGAGCCACGCGGCGCTCGTCGTCTCCGCCGCCTTTCTGGCCGAAGGACGGCCGGACGAGGCCGTCCGGACGCTCCACGGCGTCTCCGGCGACCAGCCGGTGTGCGCGGTGGAGGCCGCGGCGATCCAGAGCGCCGCAGGACACACCCGGGAAGCCGTCGACCTGCTGGACACCGTTCGCGCCGAGGGACGCGCCGGCCCCGTGGTGAGCGTGGGAGCGGCACTGGTGAGGGCCCGGGCGGCCCAGGAGTCGGGGAACGCGGCGGCCGCCCGCGGGCTCGTCGCACGGGCGCTGCTCGACGCCCGGCGCGAGCGGCTGCGGCGACCCTTCCTCAAGGCAGGAGACTGGATCGGGCCGCTGCTGGCCACGGCCCCGTCGCGCGACCTGGCCGCGGGCTGGCTCGTCACCGGCCCACCGCGGCGGCAGGGTGGACGACCGCGGCCCGAGCCGGGCCCCGCGCCCCTGGTGGCGGTGGAACTGAGCGCACGCGAGCGTGACGTCCTGCGACGGCTGGCCCGCATGATGTCGACGGAGGAGATCGCCGACGATCTGTGCGTGTCGGTCAACACGGTGAAGACCCACCTCAAGAGCGCGTACCGCAAACTGGCGGTGAACCGGCGCAACGAGGCGGTGCACCGGGCTCGCGACCTCGGCCTGCTGTGACAGCGCGCCCGGGCAGCGGCCCTCCCCCGTGGAGGGTGAAGCACGCGGCGCCCTCGTCGGGTCCGATGGAAGGACGTACGCCGCGACGCGGGAACGGCGGCGGCCCGGCGCGAGGTGCGGGTCACCGCTCGGGCGTTCAGGCGCCGGCGTACCGGGCCGACTCGGCGAGGTGGACGACGTGAAACACTGGCGGGCCTTGATGGTCCTGGGCACGGCGCAGTTTCTGATGGTCCTGGACACGTCCGTCATGAACGTGTCGATCAGCCGGCTGGTCGAGGACTTCGACACGGAGGTCACCGCCATCCAGGCCGTCATCACCCTGTACGCACTGGTCATGGCCGCCTTCATGCTCATCGGCGGCCGGCTCGGCGACATCGTGGGGCGGCGCCGCATGTTCCTCACGGGGCTGGCCGTCTACGGTGTCGGGTCGGCCGTCACCGCCGTGGCGCCCACGCTGTGGGTCCTCACGCTGGGCTGGTCCGTCGTCGAGGGGCTCGGAGCCGCCATGGTGCTGCCGGCCATGGCGGCCCTGGTCGCGGAGTCCTACCGCGGACGGGACCGGGCCGTCGCCTACGCGGTCATCGGCGGGCTCGCCGGAGCCGGCATCGCGGTCGGCCCGCTGCTCGGCGGCTGGATGACGACGTACCTCACCTGGCGGCTGGTCTTCGCCGGCGAGGTCCTGGTCGTCGTGGCCGTGCTGCTGTGCCGAAGGGTGATCGCGACGCCTGCCCCGGCCGGACCGCGTCCCCGGCTGGACGGCGTCGGCGCGGTGCTGTCCGCCGCCGGGCTGGGACTGGGCGTACTCGGGGTTCTGCAGAGCAGCACCTGGGGCTGGGTGCAGCCCCGCAACCCGCCCTTCACCGTCCTCGGCTTCTCCCCCACCCTGTTCGTCGTGGGCGCCGGGGTCGCCGTGCTGGCCGTCCTCCGGTCCTGGGAGCGGCGGCGGGAGGGCCGCGGCGCCGACCCGCTGGTCCACCTGGCCCTGCTGGGCCGGCCGGTGCTGCGGGCCGGTCTGACGACGCTGCTGAGCCAGAACCTGATCCTCCTCGGGCTGTTCTTCGCCATCCCGCTGTACCTCCAGGTGGTGCAGGGCTTCGACGCCTTCCAGACGGGGCTGCGGCTGCTTCCCGTGTCCGCCACCATGCTGGTGACCTCCCTGTGCGGATCCTCGCTGGGGCGGCGGGTGGGACCGCGCCGGGTGGTGCGGCTGGCCCTGGCGATCCTGGTGGCCGCCGTCGTGTGGCTGCTGGCCACCATCGACCCGGCCATCGACGACGCGCAGTTCGCGGGAGCGATGGCCGTGCTCGGCGTGGGCGTCGGCCTCCTCGTGTCGCAGCTCGGCAACATCGTCCAGTCCGGCGTGGCCGAGGACGAGCGCAGCGAGGCCGGCGGGCTCCAGTTCACGGCCCAGAACCTGGGCTCGGCGCTGGGCACCGCGCTCATCGGGTCGATTCAGGTCGGCGCGCTGGCCCACGCCTTCACCGGCCAGGTCGCCGACGACCCGCGGCTGTCCCCGGCGGCCCGCGAGCAGGTCGGGATCCGCCTGGAGGCCGGCGTCACCTTCGTCGCCACCGACCAGGTGCGCACCGCGGCCGAGCAGGCCGGACTGCCACCTCCCGAGGTGGACGCCGTCACCGACTCCTACGCCTCCGCACAGCTGGACGGGCTGAAGGCGGCGATCCTGGCCACGGGCGGCGTCGCGCTGGTCACCTTCCTGGTCACGTCGCACCTGCCGGCCGCCCGGGCAGGCCGTCCGGACGAGCCCGTGCCCGATACCGACCCGGCCGGGACGACCGGATCGACGCGCTGAGCGGCGAAGGGGAACGCGGATGTCCGGAGGCGAGAGCGGAGCCGGAGGCGCCGCCGGCCGGCGGGAGCGGCGGACCGAGCGGCGGGCGCACGCCGACTACACCGGCGGCGTCTACGGCTCCATGCTCGCGGCCTCCGTCGTGGTCGGCGCGGGCGCCCTGGGATCGTTCCCCCGTGCCGAGCTGGTGCTGCTGCTGTTGCTCACCGGCCTGGTGTTCTGGCTGGCCCACGTCCATGCCGAGCTGTTCGGCGCGCGGCTCGCCAGGAACCCACCGGACCGTCGGGAGATCCTGCACGTGTGCCGGGACGAGTGGCCGATCGTCAAGGCGGCCGTACCGCCCGCCGCGGCCGTGGCCGTGAGCCCCTTGCTGGGGCTGGACGTCCAGGGTGCCCTGTGGCTGGCGCTGTCCGTCGCCGTCGCCGGCCAGGTGGGCTGGTCCGTCGCCGCGGCCCACCGCGCGGGCGCCTCGGGGCGGCTGATGGCCACCACCGCGTCGGTCAACGTACTGCTCGGCCTGCTGATCGTCGTCTTCAAGATCGCGGTGACGCACTGAGGCCGCGCCGGCGAGTCACCTGTACAGGGTGAGGACGCGGAGGGCCGCGAAACGGATGATCGGAGGTGGAGAGCGCCGTCCGCGCCCGAGCGCGGATGAGTTCCGAGCCCGTCCGGTGGGAGGGACCGCGCGTGCGCTACGAGATCCGAGTCGAGGGACACCTGTCGGAGACGCTGGCCAACGCGTTCCCGGAACTGGAACACGTGGTGATGTCCGGCCAGACCGTCCTGTTCGGCAGGGTCGTGGACGAGGCGCAGCTGTACGGTCTGCTCGCGCGTTGCCAGTCACTGGGGCTGCGTGTCGTCGAGATGCGGCAACTCCCGGAGTGAGAACGCGTGTCGGCGCCGGTGATCAGTGACGTTCCGTATGCGGTGCGCTGTAGTGCGGTGCCGCCGCGTGCCGGGCGAGCGCTTGATCCCGTCGGCTCCGAACGGCTGAGCATCGTCCCGGCTTGACCCTGACGCCGCTGGAGACATGACGATCGCGCTGCAGGCAACACGCGGATCGTCATCGGAGGCGCAGGACATGCGAGGCAGAGGCATTCATTACGACACCGGCACCTTTCCCAACGGCGACACCTCCCGCCCCGTCTTCGACGCCGACGTCGTCGCGCGGGACATACGGGTCATCGCCGATGATCTGCATTGCACCGCGATCCGCATCACGGGCGGTGACCCGGAGCGGATCGAGACCACCGCACGGCATGCGGCGACCGCCGGGCTGGAGGTCTGGTTCTCGCCGTTCCCGTGCGAGATGACCGACGAACAGATGATTCCGTACTTCGCCGACTGCGCCGAGCGAGCCGAGCGCCTACGTCGTGACGGCGCCGACGTCGTCCTTGTCACCGGCTGCGAACTGAGCCTGTTCGCCCGCGGATACCTGCCCGGCGACACCTTCAACGAGCGCATCCCGGTCCTGGCAGGCCCCGACCGCGAGGCCGCGCTCCGGCCCCTCCCCGAGAAGGTCAACGCCTTCCTCGGCGAGGCCGTCCGCACCGTCCGCCCCCTCTTCGCCGGACCGGTCAGTTACGCCTCGTGCCCCCTGGACGGCGTGGACTGGAGCCCGTTCGACATCGTCGGCCTGGACGCCTTCCGGGGCCTGCGCAACGCCGCCACCTACCGCGACGACCTGCGTGAGGAGTTCGTCCACGGCAAGCCGGTCGCCATCATGGAGGTCGGCTGCTGCACCTTCCACGGGGCGGGTGACTACGGCGGCTCGGGCTGGTACGTGGCCATGGGGGCGGACGGTGTCACCCCCAAGCCGGACCTGGTGCGCGACGAGAGCGAGCAGGTCCGTTGTCTCGACGAGCTCATGCCCGTCTTCGAGGACGAAGGCGTCGACTCCGTCTTCTGGTTCAGCTTCGCCGGCTTCGGCACCCCCCACCGTCTGTCCGGACCGGATCCCGACCTCGCCTCCTACGGCATCGTCAAGATCCTCGACGAGCACAGCGAGTACCCGGCGGACGCGCGCAGGTACCCCGACATGCCCTGGGAACCGAAGGAGGCGTTCCACGCCCTGGCGAGCCGCTACCAGGCCCTCGGGCAACAGAGGGCTGCCCAGCACCTGGGTATCCGGTAGGGCCGCCGAGGACCCGGTTTCGCCTGCCCGACGCGACAAGTGGTTCTCCGACACCTCCGAAGCGACTCTCAGCGACGTTCCGCCTTGATCCGGCCCGAGCGGCAGGCGGCGTTCAGGGCTTCGTGGTCCCGCTCGTTCTGGTCGGCGTACGACTGGGCGAACTCGGCGAGCGCGCGGTCGAAACGGTCGCTGCCGCCCAGGTAGGCGGCGAGCGCGAGGGGGTCGCCGGAACGGGCGTGGGCCCGCGCCAGGCAGGCCCCGCACAGGCGGCCGAAGAGCGAGAGCAGGTCGGGGCCCATGGTCTCCGGCCGCGCGATGCCCTTCCAGTCCCAGAGCTGGCGCACGTAGAAGTCCCGGCCCTGCCCGTCCAGGCCCGTGACGTGGGTCCAGCCGAGGAAGATGTCGCTGGTGGTCTGGATCAGGCGCTCCCCCGTCACGACGCGGCGGCCCTGGTTGTCGTAGCGCTCACCGCCGGTGTGGGCGGCCAGTACCGACTCCGAGGCCTCCTTGGCCTGGAGCAGCAGGGGGTCGTCGTCGTCCCTGCCGAGCAGGAGGAGCACCCAGCAGCGGGTGCCGACGCTGCCGACGCCCACCACCTTGCGGGCCATGTCCACCAGCCGGTAGTGGCGCAGCAGGTGCCGGCGCTCGGCGGGCAGCGTCCGTGCGTAACCCTCGACGAGGGACCGCAGTTCCTTCTCCCGGCCGGCCTCGGACGGGTCGGCCAGCAGGTCTTCGAGCGGGGTGATCAGCGGTGGGTCCGGTGTGATGCGCCGGCCCTCCGCCGTGAGGCGGGTGAGCTTGGCGAACGCCCTCAGGTGGGTCCGGGTGCGGGCCTTGACGGCGGCATCGCGGAGGCGGCCTCCCGCCCCCGTCTCCGTCGCCATCAGCTCTCGCACGTGGTCGGCGTCGTCCTGGGCGTACCAGATGTCCAGGGTGGGCATGCGGGCGAACTCGCGCATGCGCTGCCGGTAGGCGCCCACGCAGGCCCGCACGGTGCCGTTCTGCTCCTTGGCCGAGAACCCGTTCTCGCGCGCTGCGATCACGAACCCCGCGGCCAGACGCTTGACGTCCCACTCGAACGGTCCGGGCAGGGTCTCGTCGAAGTCGTTGATGTCGAAGACCAGGCGGCGCTCCGGCGAGGCCAGGAGCCGGAAGTTCAGCGGATGGGCGTCCCCGCACAGCTGCACCTGGAGTCCGCTGCCGGGCAGCGGCGCCAGGTCCGCCGCCATGATCCCCGCTGCGCCGCGGTAGAAGCGGAACGGCGATTCCAGCATCCGGCCGTAGCGGATCGGCACCAGTTCCGGTACGCGCTCGGCGGACTGGCTCTCCACGAGCTCGACCGGATCGGGACGTCGCTGGCCGGGCTCGTACCAGCCGTGGCACGACCGCGAGGCCCGCTTGCGGGCCTGCCTGCCGTAGGCGGCTCGCTCGGCCGGTGTCAGGGAGGCGGTGAAGGCGCCGGCTGCGGTCATGGTGTGCCTCCGGTTCCGCGGGACCGGCGTCGCCACCGCCCGTGCCCGTGCGGTTCGTCCCGCGTCTCTTCGTGTCGTCGGCACCGATCCGGCCGACGGCCCGGGTCTCCAGCTCACCGCCCCGATGGCTCGCACGGATCACCCCTGACGGGTGATCCCGGTGCCGCCGCGGGACCGCCCCGGGCGCGGGACCGGTGAACCGTCGGCGCGCCGAGCGGCTCGTGGGCGCCCGGAAGGGACGCCGTGCGCGGCCGCCACACTCACCCGCGCCGGGTGATGTCACCCGGCGCGCCTCGTGACCACTCTGGAAGAGGTACGGAACGACTCTGCCGGGCCCCGCCCGGAACGGAGGACGGACATGAGCGCACAGACCTATCTGGCGTACGACTATCCGCTGCTGGGCGCCTTCTGGACCCTGCTGCTGTTCTTCCTGTGGATCATGTGGTTCATCCTGCTCTTCCGCATCATCACCGACATCTTCCGCGACGACGGGCTGAGCGGCTGGGCGAAGACCGGCTGGCTGGTGTTCTGCATCGTCCTGCCCTTCCTGGGCGTCTTCGTCTACGTCGTCGCCCGCGGCAGGAACATGGGCCGCCGGGAGGCGGTACAGGCCCGCGCGCAGCAGGAGGAGTTCAACTCCTACATCAGGAAGACCGCGGCCGGCGGCCGCTCCAGCAGCGTCGACGAGCTCACCCGGCTCTCCGAGATCCGGGACCGGGGGGTCATCACGGACGAGGAGTTCCGCCGGGCGAAGGAACTGGTGCTGACCGGTCACGGTCCGTCGGACCACCCGGGAACCACCGGCACCGGCGCCTCCGCCCGCTGAGGCAACCGCACACCACGAATCGAGGCCGAAGAAGATGACCGCACCACACGCCCGTCCCGCACACACCGCCAGGCAGGACTGGGCGACCGGTCTGACCGCCTTCGCCGCCGTGATGCTCTTCCTCGTCGGACTGCTCGACGTCTTCCGGGGCATCATGGGGATCGCCGAGGACGACGTCTTCGTCACCACGCCCAACTACGTCTTCGCGTTCGACCTCACCGGCTGGGGCTGGGTCCACCTCGCGCTGGGCGCGCTCGCCATGGTCGTCGCCGTCGGACTGCTCAAGACGGCGATGTGGGCCCGGGTCCTCGGCGTCGCCATCGCCGGACTGGTGATCATCGCCAACTTCCTCTCCCTGCCGTACTCCCCGGTGTGGTCCGTCGTCATGATCACCATCTCCGGCTTCGTCATCTGGGCCCTGTGCGTGGTGCAGCGCGGCAGCAACCTCTACGACACCTCCGGTGACCGCGGGACGCGCTAGCGGCGAGGCGGGGAACAGGGACCGACCGGTGCGGTCACGAGGTGACGGTCCGGGACCGGAAG
Source organism: Streptomyces sp. 63XJN7_1_ISO-PGPR-S23-121 (assembly GCF_056173025.1). Classification (NCBI taxonomy): domain Bacteria; kingdom Bacillati; phylum Actinomycetota; class Actinomycetes; order Kitasatosporales; family Streptomycetaceae; genus Streptomyces; species Streptomyces sp. 63XJN7_1_ISO-PGPR-S23-121. The sequence goes on from NZ_CM149653.1 coordinate 4,177,054, forward strand.
GAGCAGTGTCCCGCCCGCACGTCGCGTTCGCGCCTACCGTGAACAGCACACGAGACGGTCGGCGGCAGACGGGCAGCACGATGGACGGACAGCAGGTCGACTACGCGGCGGTGTTCCACGCCCTTCCCGGCATGGTCGCACTCCTCGACCGCGACCTCGTCTACGTCGACGTCAACGAGGACTTCACCCGGCTCACCGGCCGCCCCCGCGAGACGCTGATCGGCCGCCACATCTTCGACGTCTTCCCCGAGAACCCGGACGAGCGGGCCGCCACCGGCATGCGGGAGACCCGGGCGTCCCTCCTCCGCGTGATGGCCACCGGCGATCGCGACACCATGGCCGTGCTCCGCTACGACATCGAGGACTCCGACCGTCCCGGCCACTGGCGGGAACACTTCTGGAGCCCCGTCAACGCGCCCGTGACGGGCCCCGACGGCCGCGTGGCACTGATCGTGCACCGGGTGGAGGACGTCACCCAGCTCATCCGCGCCCGGGACGGCGCGGGGGACGGCGACCGTGCGCGGGTCCTGGAGTCCGAGCTGTACACCCGATCCCGCGAGCTGCACGCGGCCAACGAGAGGCTGCGCGCGTCGCAGGCCAGGGACCAGCAGGTGGCCCTCGCCCTCCAGGAGGCGATGCTCCCCTCCCTCAGGCCCGTCGGACACCACCGGGCGGCCGTGCGGTACCGGCCCGCGGTCGGCGGGCTCCGGGTGTGCGGCGACTGGTACGAATTGGTCGACCTGCCGGGGGACCGCATCGCGGTGGCCGTCGGGGACGTCGTCGGCCACGGCCTCGGCGCGGCCTGCGTCATGGGGCAACTGCGCAGTGCGCTCAGCGCGGCGGCCCTCGTCGCCGACGGCCCGGCACAGGTCCTGAAGGTCCTCGGGCTGTACGCCCGCTCGGTCGAGGGCGCGGAGTCGACCACCGTGGCGACCACCTTCGTCGACTGGCAGGACCACACCGTCACCTACAGCAGCGCCGGGCATCCCCCTCCGGTGCTGCTCGCCCCCGACGGCACGACGACCTTCCTCGACGAGGCCACCGACCCGCCGCTCGGCGCCCGCCCCGAACACGTCCCCCGACCTCAGTCCACCCTCCCCTTCACCGAGGGGGCCACCCTGGTCCTGTACACCGACGGCCTGATCGAGCGCCGAGGCGAGGACATCGACGTCGGCCTGGCCCGCCTCGCCGACTGCCTCGCCCGCCACCGCCGGGCCGACCCCGAACCCCTGGCCGACGCCCTCCTGGCCGATCTGCTGGGCGACGACGGCAACACCGACGACACGGCCATCGTCGTCGTACGCCTGTGAGCGGCCCGCCGCGTGAATGGAGAGACACCATGACTCGGACCAGCACGGACAAGGCGCACGCGCCGTTCTTCTCCCGCCCCGGCGTCCGCCGCCTCATACCGTTCGCCCTGATCACCGCGATCGCTCTGATCTTCATCTTCGAGAACCGTGCCAGTGTCGAGATCCGCCTTCTCGTTCCGATGGTGACCATGCCGCTGTGGGGCGCGCTCCTGATCGCCTGGGGCCTCGGCATGCTCGCCTGCCTCTTCACCGTGCGCCGGCGGTCCAGCCGGCACTCACGCCGGATGGGGTGACGCGGCGGTGCCGGCCGGCACGCCGGTACGCGTCGACCGGCTCCAGTGGAAAGGCCCCGGCACGGTGGCCTCCGGCGGCCGCGGGACTCGTCACTGCCGGCTGGGCCGTCCGACGCGTGCCAGGAGGACGGCGATGTCGTCCTGGGCGGGTGCGGGGGCGAAGTGGCTGAGCAGGGTGTCGCCCATGCGGTCCAGTGGGTGGTCGCCGCCGCTGAGCAGACCGGTGAGGTCGCGCAGGCGCTGGTCGAGGTCACCGCCCCTGGTCTCGATCAGGCCGTCCGTGAAGAGTACGAGGACGCTGCCCGGGGGCAGCACGACGTCGGTGGTGACGTAGGGGATGTCGCCGATCCCGAGGGGGCCCCGGGAGGCAGGCCGAGCAGGCGTGCGGTGCCGTCCGGGGTGATGAGGACGGGCGGCGGGTGCCCGGCGCACGCGAGCCGGCAGTGTCCGGTCGTGGCGTCGCAGACCGCGTACAGGCAGGTGGCCAGCATCGCGTCGTCGATCTCCTGCACGGTGCGCTCGAGGTGGCTGAGCACCTGGTCGGGCGGCAGGCCGAGGTGGGCCAGGCTGCGCACGGCGGTGCGGATCTGCCCCATGGCCGCGGCCGCGGTGATGCCGTGGCCCATGACGTCGCCGATGACCAGGGCGGCCGTACCGGGGCCCAGCGGGACGACGTCGTACCAGTCGCCGCCGACCTCGTTGACGTCCGAGGCCGGCTGGTAGCAGTGGGCGATCTCCATGCCCTGCGGCGGGCTCAGGTGCCGGGGCAGCATGCTGCGCTGCAGGATCAGGGCGGTGTCGTGCTCGCGGTGGTAGAGCCGGGCGTTGTCGATGCTGAGCGCGGCACGGGCGGCGAGCTCGCCCGCGAGCGCGAGGTCGGCGGTGCCGAAGGCGGGGCTGCCGGCGCCGCGCAGCAGGGTGGCGACGCCCAGGACGAAGCCTCGGGCGATGAGCGGGACCATCATCGTCGAGTGCACGCCCAGCCGGTGGAGCCGTCCCGGGGTGGCGGTGTGCCGGGCGGCCCGGGCCAGCGTCGCGGCGTCGAAGTGCTCCAGCAGGTAGGGGCGGCGGTCGACGAGCGACTGGGCGTAGGGCGCACCGATGGGGAAGTGGAGTGTGGCGCCGACCGGGGCGAGGGCGTCCGCGGCCGTCAATGCGCGGGCCGGAGCCTTGCCGAGCCGGCGCATGACCGCGCCGGACACCAGGCCCGTCAAGGGGTCGGCGCCCTCGATGACCTCGGCGAGGACGTCGACGGCGGCGATGTCGGCCAGGCGGGGCACGGCGACGTCGGCGAGTTCCTGCCCGGTGCGCGCCACGTCCAGTGTGGTGCCGACCCGCAGGGAGGCGTCGTTCAGCAGTTCCAGCCGGGCGCGTCCCCCGGAGGTGGCCGCGTCGTCCTCCTGGTGCGCGGTGATGTCGATGATCGACGCGCTGACCCCGAGCGGGCGGCCGCGGGGGTCGTCCAGGCGGAAGTAGGAGCAGGCCCAGACCCGGTCCAGGTCGGGGGTGGCCGGGGTGCGGCCGACGCGGCGGAAGTTCACCACCGCTTCGCCCGTGTCCAGTACCCGGCGCATCGCCGTCTCCAGCCGAGCAGCGTCTGCGCCGCCATCGCCCACTGCACCGTGCGGCCGTCGCCGTCGCAGACGACGAGCGCGACCGGCAGCACGTCCCACCAGGCCGCCTGCTCGACCGCAGTCGGCTGTTTCCGCGCCCAGGATTCCGGCATGCCGTCTCTTGATGACCAGGGCAATGACCAGGGCATTGCGTCACGTGGTTCAGCTGCGGAGCCGCCACGGTCGCCCGGTCGGGGCCGGCCGTCCTGGCCCGTCCGTCGGGAAGACCGAAGACGTCGCTCCTCTCCTGCTGTCTAACCCATGTGCCGTGAACCCGCATCCCGGCGCTCCTGTTCACCCTCGACTCGGACGTGGCCGCCGACGACCACGGCTCACCGCTCGTCGCCCCGGCCGCCGCCGAGGCGCTGGGACAGGTCACGGACACCTTCTCCGCCGCGCTGGGCGGACGCACCGGGACACTCGCCCTGGCGGAGTCGCTCTGAGGGGCGACGGGTGCCGGCCGTGCCGGCCCGCCGGGGACGCGGCGGGCCGGCCGGTCCGGCGGGCTCAGGGCAGGAGTTCCGCCACCAGCGCCGCGACCTGCGCCACCTCGATCAGGAAGCCGTCGTGGCCGCGGGGGGACTCGACGACCCGGAGGCCGTCGGCCGTGCCGATGCCGGCCGCCAGCTCCGCCTGCTGCGACAGGGGGTAGAGCCGGTCGGTGTCGACCCCGGCCACCAGGGTCCTGGCGGTCACCCGGCCCAGCGCGGCCCGCACACCGCCACGGCCCCGGCCGATGTCGTGGCTGTTCATCGCCTCGTTCAGCACCACGTAGCTGCCCGCGTCGAAGCGGCGTACCAGCTTGGCGGCGTGATGGTCGAGGTAGGACCCGACCCGGTACCGTCCGCCCGACCACGGGTCCTCCTCGGCCTGGGCGGAACGGCCGAAGCGGTCCTGGAGTTCCGGCTCGCTGCGATAGGTGACGTGGGCGAGCCGCCGGGCGAGACCGAGTCCGGCGTGCGGCCCGTGCGGATGGGCGTGGTAGTGCCCTCCGCGCCAGTGCGGGTCGGAGCGGATGGCACGCAGCTGGATGTCGGCCCAGGCGATCTGCTCGGCGCTCGCGGCGGCCGTCGTGGCGAGCAGCAGCAGCGCGTCGGTCCGTTCGGGATGCGCGACGGCCCACTCCAGCGCGCGCATGCCGCCCATCGAGCCGCCCACCACCAGGGCCCAGCGTTCGATGCCCAGTGCGTCCGCCAGGCCGGCCTCGGCGGCGACCTGGTCCCGCTGGGTCAGGAACGGGAAGTCACCGCCCCAGTGACGTCCGCCGGGACGCGGTGAGGCCGGGCCCGTGCTGCCCTGGCAGCCGCCGAGGACATTGGGGGCCACGACGAACCAGCGGTCCGTGTCGAGGGCCCGCCCGGGCCCGACGAGCCCGTCCCACCAGCCGGGAGTCGGATGTCCGGGCCCGGCGGGACCGGTCACGTGGCTGTCACCGGTGAGGGCGTGCAGCACCAGCACGGCGTTGGACCGGTCCGGAGCGAGCCGCCCCCAGGTCTCGAAGGCCAGCCGCAGGGAGGGGAGCCGGCCGCCTGCCTCCAGGCTGAGCGGCGCCTCGCGCTCGTACCACTGGCGACGCCCGGGCGGGTCCCCCTCCCGCCAGGCCCCGGAGGCCGGCGGGAAGGGGACCTGTGCAGGCGTCAGTACGGTGTTCAGGACGCGCCCTTCGCCGCCCGGAACCCGGCCTCCAGGTCGGCCTTCAGGTCGGCTAGGTTCTCGATGCCGACGGAGAGCCGCACCAGACCGGGCGAGGCGCCGGTGGCCGCGAGCTGCTCCTCGTCCAGCTGGCTGTGGGTGGTGGACGCCGGATGGATGATGAGGCTGCGGACGTCACCGATGTTGGCGAGGTGACTGAACAGTTCGACGGCGTCCACGAAGCGCTTGCCGGCCTCGACGCCGTCCCGCAGTTCAAAGGCCAGGACGGCGCCCCCGCCGCGGGGCAGGTAGCGCCGGCCGGCTTCGTACCAGCGGTTGGACGGCAGCCCCGGATAGTGGACGGCGGCGACCTCGTCGCGCTGCTCCAGCCACTCCGCGAGGGCCTGGGCGTTCGCGGAGTGCCGCTCGATGCGCAGGCTGAGTGTCTCCACGCCCTGGAGCAGCAGGAACGCGGAGTGCGGGGAGATGGCGGGGCCGAGGTCGCGCAGCAACTGGACCCTCAGCTTGACGGCGAAGGCACCGGGGCCCAGCGCGGGCCAGTAGCGCAGGCCGTGGTAGCTGGGGTCGGGCTCGGTGAAGTCGGGGAACCGGTCGGAGCGGGCGCCGAAGTCGAAGGTCCCGCCGTCGACGACGACTCCCCCGATCGTGGTCCCGTGCCCGCCGAGGAACTTGGTGGCCGAGTGGACGACGATGTCGGCGCCGTGCTCGATGGGCCGCAGCAGGTACGGGGTGGGCACGGTGTTGTCCACGATCAGCGGGACACCGGCTTCGTGCGCGACGTCGGCCACGGCCCGGACGTCGAGCACGTTGCCGCGCGGGTTGCCCAGCGACTCGGCGAACAGTGCCTTGGTGCCCGGCCGGATCGCCGCCCGCCATGCCTCGACGTCGTCCGGGTCGTCGACGAAGGACACCTCGATGCCGAACCTGGGGAGCGTGTGGCGGAACAGGTTGTACGTGCCCCCGTACAGGGAGGCGCTGGAGACGATGTGGTCACCCGAGCCGGCCAGCGTGAGAAGGGCCAGGGTCTGCGCCGCCTGCCCGGACGCCAGCGCCACCGCCGCGATTCCGCCTTCCAGGGCGGCGACGCGCTGCTCGAAGACGTCCTGGGTGGGGTTGTGGATGCGGGTGTAGATGTTGCCCGGCTCGGCGAGCGAGAACAGGTCGGCGGCGTGCCGCGTGTCCCGGAACACGAACGACGACGTCTGGTAGATCGGCGTCGCCCTGGCGCCGGTCACCGGGTCCGGTGCGGCGCCCGCGTGAATCTGCTTGGTCTCGAAGGACCAGGCCGAGGTGTCGGGCCCGGTGGACTCCTCGTCCGGCGTGTGACCGGCGGTGACGGAGTCGATCGGCTGGCTCATGGTGCTGCTCCCTTGTACGGAGGGCGGAGTGCGTGACGCGCGGGTGCGCGCCGCGGCGGGACGTCGCGGCGCGCCGACGGCGCGGGGGAAGAACCGCAAGACCGAGCGTCGTGCCCGGACGAGGGCAGCGGTCGGCGCGGCGGGGAGGAGGGACGGGCAAAGGCCCGGGCGAGGCGTCAGCCCTGAGCGGTACAGCCCGTGGTGGTGACACGCACGTAGTCGACGTGGCGGCGGGTCACGAGCACGGTCATGACGTCAGAGAAGCACACCGCCGCGCCGTGGCACCAGTACGGCGGGCGACGACGCGGATCCTGACACACGCCCGCAACACAACTGCCGTGGACGTAGTCGGGGTTGCCGCATCGGCCGGCCCGCGGCGCGGGCGATCACGGTCGGTATCCTTCCTGGCATGTCGACCCCCGTACCGCCCGCTCACGGCACGTCCTCCGGCGACCCGGCCCCCACCGCACCGGCACGCCGCTCGCGTCCGGCCCCGGCCGTCGCCCTCGTCGCGGGACTCGTGCTGGGCGCGGGCGGGGTCGGCGCCGCCTGGGCCCTGAGCGGCGACGGCGACTCCCCCGGCAACGACGCGGCCCGCGACGCCCGACACGCCTGCGACGCGCTGCGCGGCTTCGACGAATCCGACTACGGGGCCAAGGGCGCCGAGGGCGACGTCGCCCTGAACCGTCTCGCCGCCGCCGTCGTGCTGTCCGACGCGGCAGCCGCGGGTGAGGCCGAGTACAAGCCGCTGGCCGAGGCCATGCACCGGGTGCAGAACCAGCACTACCGCTTCGCGGACTTCACCGAACCGGAAGTGCGCAAGGACCTCGAGGCCGCCCGGTCGGAGTGCGCCGGTCTCTGACCGCCGGGTCAGCCGGCCCCCGGGTCGTCGTCCGCGGCGGCTCCCGAGGCTTTCACGAGCACCTCCCCGGCCGCCGTCCGCACGTACAGCACCGACCGCCCGGACCGCCGTCGTTCCACCAGTCCCGCGTCCAGCAGCACGCGCAGGTGTCCTCCGACCGACCCCAGGCCCTTCCCGGTGACGGCGACCAGCTGCGTCGTGCTCATGGGAGTTCCCAGCAGCACCAGCAGTCCCGCCCGCGCCGTGCCGACGAGTGCCCCGAGTGCCGTCGGCACCGGGCGCCGGTCGTGGTCGTCGGCGAGCACCCCGAGACACGGGTAGACGACGGCGTAGCGTTCCTGCCCCTCCCACGACACCCAACTGGTCCTCGGTGTCACCGGCATGAACAGCAGATCGGCCCCTGCGGAGATCTGCCGCGGCGGACAGTCGTTGGGGTTGACCTGGAGACGGCTCTCCCCGATCCACCGTGCTCCCGGTTTGAGCGAGTCCAGTACGGCGGCCCAGCCGCCCTGGCTCACCTGCGCCGTCCGGGCGACCGCGTCGGCCTCCAGGACGCGCCGACGGCGCTCCCAGTACGGTCGTACGGTCTCCTCCCAGACGTACGCCAGGAGCGCGGTCGCCCGCTCGGGCAGGTCGTCCCGCTCCAGAGCGTCGGGGAGCCGCCCTCCGAGGGACACCCGGAGGTCGGCGCGGGCCTCGGCGGCCCCGGTCTCCCGCACCCGGGTCACGGTCTCCTCGAAGCTCTCCCCGACGCACGAGGTGGGACAGAAGAAGTCGGCGATCCAAGAGGTGCCGAGTGCTGCCCGCACGAGCGGGGCGGTCACCGGGTCGCCCGCGAGGCGCGCGCGGTAGCCGGGCAGGTGTGCGCGCAGCCATGCCTCCTCGCCCGGATGGGCACCGGTCCCCGTGTGCAGCAGCTTCAGGCTCGCGAACGTCTCGGCGAACGGAGAGAGTACGAACCGGCTGCGGGCGAGGGTGTCGGTGCCGATCTGCCACAGGCCCATGCGCACGACCTTTCGGGTGTCGGCGAAACAGTACCCGCGCTCCCCGGCCCGGTCCGAGACTTCGGCGCATGCGCAGTTACCGCTCCCTGTTACGCACCCCGGAGTTCACTCCGTTCCTGCTCTCCTTCGCGGCCTTCGCCGTGGCCCAGACGATCGGCGGTCTGGCCCTCGGCACGTTGGTGTTCCGGGCCACCGGCTCCCCGTTCCTGTCGGCGGTGAGCATGTTCGGTCCGCAGCTCGCGCAGTTGCTGGGCGGCGCGTTCCTGCTCTCGGGCGCCGACCGCCTGCCCCCGCGAGCGGTCCTGTCCGGGCTCGGTCTCGCCTTCGCGGCCGGTACGGCGGTGCTGGCGGTGCCGGATCTGCCCGTCCGGGCGGTCTTCGCCGTCGTCCTGGTGCAGGGCCTGGTGGCGTCGCTGGGCGGTGGGGTGCGCGGGGGACTGATGACCGAGATCCTGACCAAGGACGGCTACGTCCTCGGACGTTCGGTGTACAACATGCTCTGGGGGCTGACGCAGATGGCCGGTTTCGCGACGGGCGGCGCGCTGCTGGTGCTCCTGTCGCCCCGTCTCTGCCTGCTCCTCGCGGCGGCGGTGTACGCGGTGTCGGCGCTCGTCACGCGCCTGGGTCTCACCGCCCGGCCGCCGCGCTCCCCGGGCCGCCCGTCGGTCTCGGCGACCTGGCGCACCCACTCGGTGCTGTGGTCCTCGCGTTCCCGTCGTCTGACGTATCTCGGTCTGTGGGTCCCCAACGGGCTGATCGTCGGCGGCGATTCGCTGTACGTCTCCTACGCCCCGGGAGCCGCCGGCACGCTGTACGCGCTCGGGGCACTCGGTATGTTCGCGGGTGACCTGGCGGTGGGCCGCCTGGTGCCGGTCACGGTGCGCCCCCGTCTCGCCACGCCGCTGCGCCTGCTGCTGGCCGTTCCCTACCTGTTCTTCGTCCTGCGGCCGGGGATGGCGCTGTCGGCCGTGGCGGTCACGGTCGCCTCCGTCGGCTTCGCCGCGAGCCTGGTGCTGCAGGAACGCCTGATGTCGCTCACCCCCGACCACCTCGCGGGCCAGGCTCTCGGCCTGCACACCACCGGCATGGCCGCCCTGCAGGGCGTCGGGACCGTCCTCGCGGGCGCGTTGGCCCAGCTGACCTCACCGGCCGCGGCGATGACGCTGATGGCGGCCGGGTCCGTCACCGTGACTCTCGCCCTCGCGGCGTGTGCGCCCCGCCGCCGGCGGTCGCCTCGTCGTCCGTCGGGTCCGCCTGCCGATCACGCCGGGGATCCCGCGTCACTCGCTCGAGAAGGCACGCTTCCGTGTCGCCGTGACGATCCATACCGCCCCGGGGATGCGGACACCGTCCGCCGTCTCGAACTCGGAAAGTGATTCCCGCACTTCGGCCCGGAGACGGGTGACGGTCGCCGGGTCGACGTCGCGCGGGTTGTGGCGCGTCGGGCCCATGGAGAAGACGAAGTCGGCGGCGTCGCCGGCGTCGGCACCGAAGGTCATGGGCGCCGCGCAGGGTGCCACCTCGACGTCGGTGAACCCCCTGGCGGCGAGCACCCGGCGGATGCGGGTGGGTTCCAGGAGTGACCCCATGCCCCGGGAAGCGGGGGACGCCTCGCGCAGGAACGGTGACAGGGCGGCGGTCGCCCGGGCGTAGGCGCTGTCGGGGCCGGCGGGCTGCGGGCCGAGGAACGCGAGGCGGCCGACGGGCACGAGCGCCTTCCGCAGATGGGTGAAGGCCGCGACGTGGTCGGCGAAGAACATGACACCCCCGCGGCTGATGAGGACGTCGAACCCGCGGTCGGGAAACGGGTGCACCTGTGCGTCGCCCTACTCGAAGGCGACATTGACGAGGCCCTCCGCCGCCGCGTCACGGCGGGCGCGTTCCAGCATCGGCCCGGACAGGTCGACTCCCACGACGTTCCCGTCGTACGCCCGGCGTGCTGCCTGGCGCGTCGTCTGGCCGGTACCGCAGCCGACGTCGAGGACCGAGTCCCGTGCCTCGATGCCCGCGGCGGCGAACAGGGGTGCGGGGCGACCAAGCTGCAGGAGATCGCCGACCGGGCGGGGGTGGCGGTGCAGACCATCTACTTCGTCTTCCGCAACAAGCCCTCGCTGCTCAAGGAACTCGTCGACGTCGCGATCGCGGGCGACGACGAGCCCCTCCCGACGATGGAACGGCCCTGGTTCACGGAGATCAGGACCGCGCCCACGGCCGGGTCCGCGCTGGCCGCACTGATCACGGGTACCCGCGGGACGCTCGAACGCATCGCGGCCGTCAACGAGATGGTCAGGGCCGCGGCGGCGACCAATCCGGAGATCCGGGATCTGTGGCCGGAGCGTACGGGCCCGCGCTTCACGGTGATCTCCACGGCCGCGCAGGCCCTGGCCGGGAAGCCGGGCGTCCTCAACGACCTCCCCGTCGAGGAAGCGGCGGACATCCTGTACGCCGTCCTCAGCCCGGAGCTCTTCCTGGTCCTCACTCGCGACCGCGCGTGGCCGCCGGCCAAGTGGGAGCGATGGGCGTACGACACTCTCAGCGCCCAGCTACTGGGCGACTGAAGGATTCTGACCGGTCGGCTTCGAGAGGACGACGGCCGTGATCACCCGGGGCCGGCGAAGGCCTCGGCCCGGGCGCCCGGGGTGCGCGCCCGGGGCCGTGGCGTGCGGCGTGACGGCGTCGCCGTCAGGCGGAGAACGCCTGCGCCCCGAGCCGCGTGCGACGATACGGTGAACTGACGTTCGGGGGAATGGTTCGGCGGGGGGGACGGCATGAAGCAGGGTGAGCGGGAGGAGCGCCGGACGGCACCCGGGGCAGTGGTCGCCGTCGGGGCCGTAGGGGTGCTGGCCGTCGCCGCGCTCGTACTGCGGCCCGCCGAAGGGCTGCTGCACGCGGGCAAGGGGCCGCTGGGCCACTGGGGCATCGTCGCGATCGGGCTGTCCGTCGCCTGGGCGGTGGGGGCCACGCACGCCGCCCAGCGTCTGCGGCCGCGGATCGGCGCCGACCGCGTCGGGTTGCCACCGGGCGAGGAACGGCTGCGGCAGGCCGCCGTGCCACTGCTGCTCGCCGGGCCCGGTGTCGTCGGCGTCCTGGCCCTGGTGCTGCACGCGTTCACCCGCGACAGCACACCGCCCCCGTCGATGGACCTCCCGCCGCCCTCCCCGACGCCGCCGCCCTCCATGCCGCCGGCCCGCAACAGGTCCACGCCCGGCGAGGATGCGGGGCACGCCATGTCCCTGCCGCTGTACCTCCTGCTCGGTCTGCTGGCCGTGCTCGTCGTCCTGATCGTCGCGGTGGCCGTCGTGCGGCGCCTGCGACGGATCGGGCTGACGGTGCCACCGCGCCCCGACCTCGCGGGCACGCGAGTGGAGGACGACGACGCGAGGTTGCTGCTGTCCGCCGTGCGATCGGGCCGGCGTGCCCTGGCCGACGCCGGTGACGCCCGGGCGGCCGTCATCGCCTGCTACGCCGCGATGGAGGACGCCCTCGTCGCGTCCGGCGTGCGGCGGCACGCGTCCGACAGTCCGGCCGACCTGCTCACCCGCGCCGCCGCCGCGGGTCTCGCCCCGAGTCCGGCCGCGCCGCGTCTGACCGCACTGTTCCGCGAGGCCCGCTACTCCTCACACCCGATGGGTGCCCCGCACCGCGAGGCCGCGGCCGAGGCCCTGGAGGAGATCGCCTCGCTGCTCCAGGACCGGGAGACCGCGCGGTGAACCGGGCCACTGACCGGTTCCCCGAGCCGGAACCGCTCCCGCTGCGCCGACTCGGGCTGCTCGGCGGGGCGGTCGCCGGTTCCGGTGTCCTGCTCGTCCTGCTCCTCGACGGACCCGTGGCGGCCGGTGCCGTCGTGGCCGTGCTCGTCGTCGCGGCGCTGGTGGCCGCCCGGTACGTCGCCGGGGCGGCCGCCTTCGACAACGGACGGCGCGAAGAGGTACGGCTGCTGCGGACCCGGGCGCCGGGCATGGGCGAGTGGCGACGGAACATCCGGACCGCCACCGGCCCCGACGGGGTCCTCTACTACCGCGCGGTGCTCCGGCCCGAACTGCGCCGCCTGTACGCCGCCGTGCTCGCCGAGCACCACCATGTGTCGCTCGACCAGCAGCCGGAGCGGGCCGCCGAGCTGATCGGGCCCGGACTGTGGCCGTGGCTGGGGCCGGAACCGCCCCGGACCGGGCCCGACGGCGACGTTCCCGTCGACGTGCTGCGCGACCTCGTCGACCGGCTCGAAGCACTCGGCACACCCGCACCGCGAACTCCGAGTCCCCGTACCCGTACCCGTAAGGAAGAAGCGACGTGACGAGCCCCTCCGTGTCCGAGCCCCGCACCGCCGAGCAGGTCGGCCGGCAGGCCGATGCCGTACTGCGCGAGGTCGGCCGTGCCGTCGTGGGCAAGTCGGACGCCCTCGAACTCGTGATGCTGGCCGTGCTGGCCGGCGGGCACGTCCTGGTCGAGGACCTGCCGGGGCTGGGCAAGACGCTCCTCGCGCGGTCCTTCGCCACCACGCTCGGCCTGGACTTCCGCCGGATCCAGTTCACGCCCGACCTGCTGCCGTCGGACGTCACCGGGGCGCCGCTGTACGACCAGCGCACCGGCGAGATGGTGTTCCACCCCGGGCCCGTCTTCACGCACCTCCTGCTCGCCGACGAGATCAACCGGACGCCGCCCAAGACGCAGGCCGCGCTGCTCGAGGCGATGGCCGAGTCGCAGGTGACCGTGGACGGCGAGACCCGGCCGCTCGCCGAACCGTTCCTGGTGATCGCGACCGCCAACCCGGTGGAGTACGAAGGCACTTACTCCCTCCCCGAAGCCCAGCTGGACCGGTTCCAGCTGCGCGTGCGGATGGGGTACCTGGACGCCCGCGAGGAGCTGGCGATGCTGCGCGCGCGGATCGACCGGGCCGCGCCCGAGGCCGTGCTCGACACGCTCGCCGGGCCGGCCGACGTCCTGGCGTGGCGGGCCGTCGTGGAGCGCGTGGAGATCGACGACGACCTGCTGGAGTACGCCGTCGCGCTGGTCGGCGCGACCCGCGGCCATCCCCAGATCAGCATCGGCGCCTCGCCCCGCGGCGGACTCGCCCTGGTCCAGCTCGCGCGTGCCCGGGCCGTGCTGGACGGCCGGGACTACGTCGTCCCGGAGGACCTCAAGAGCCTCGCGGTGCCCGCGCTGGCCCACCGGGTTTCGCTGCGGCCGGAGTTGTGGGTGCGCGAGGTGTCCACGGACGACGTCCTGCGTGAGATCGTCGACAGCGTCGAAACGCCGTCCACGCGGCGCACGGCCGCCGTCCCGTCGTGACCGCGTCCGCGTCGCGGCCGAGTGCCGCGGTGGTCCGTGCCCTGGAGGGGCGTACGTGGCCGACGCAGCCGCCGCCCCCGCCGCCCGGCGGGCCGCGTCCGGACGAGCGGACGTTGCGTCTGCTGACCGTCGCCGTCGTCGCGCTGTCCGCCGCCCTGCTCACCGGCCGGGCGTGGCTGTTCGCGCCGGCGGCGGCGGCGCTGGTGCTGCTCGCGCTCTCCCTGCCCCGCGCCTACGCGCGTCGCATCGAGACGTCGACGACCGTCGAGCCGAGGCGCTGCTTCGAGGGCGACACCGTCACCGTCCGCATCTCGGTGGCCCACGACGGCAGCGCCGTCCGTCTCGATCCCGGTGTCACGCTCGGCCCGGGCCTGCGTCTGGACGAGGTCGTCGTCGGCTCATCGACGGTGACGTTGCGTCACACCGCGCTGCGCTGGGGGCGCTGGTCGCTCGGTCCGGTGGACCTCGACGTGTACGACGCCGGGGGCACCGTGCGCCGCACCGTGCGGGTCGAGGCGGCCGAGGTGTCCGTGTTCCCGCAGGCCGCGCAGGCCCGGTTCACGCCGATACCGGCGCGGCTGCCGCAGCGGCTCGGTGAGCACGCCTCGCTGGAGGCCGGAGAGGGCGTCGAGGTCGTCGGGGTGGGGCCGTGGGTGCCCGGGGAGCGGCAGCGGCGCATCCACTGGCCGTCGACGACCCGCCGCGGAGCCGTGCAGCTGCACCGGTTCGCGGCCGAGCGGGCCGCCGACGCGGTGATGCTGCTCGACGCGTTCGGCGACGTCGTGGACCCGGTGACCGGGGTGTCGTCCCTGGACGAGACGGTGCGCGCCGCGGCCGGACTGGCCCGGGCCTATCTGCGCACCCACGACCGGGTGGGGGTCGTCTCGACCGGGGGCACCACGCGATGGCTGACGCCGGGGACCGGGGACGCGGCGTTCTACCGCATCGTCGAGAGCGTCCTCGACGTCCGCAAGGACCGCCGTTTCGACGGGTCCGGGCTCGAGCGGGTGCCGCCGCCGGCGCTGCCGGAGGGAGCGCTGGTGTACGTGTTCACTCCGTTGAGCGACGCGCGGGTGCTGAAGGTACTGCGGGATCTCCAGGGGCGGGGGCGCCGTCCGGTCGTCGTCGAGATACCGAGCGGGGATCCACAGGTCGAACCCGGTGATGTAGCGGGTGAGTTGGGGCTCCGGTTGTGGCATGCGGACCGGGACGCGATGCGGTTCGCGCTGCGGGACAGCGGGGTGCCGGTGCTCCGGCACGTCGTGGGCGAGCCGTTGGATCTGGCGCTGGCGCCGTTGCTGTCGGGTCGGATCGAGAGCCGGGGGCGAGGTCGATGACGGTGCGCGGTACGCGGGTGGGCCTCCGCGAGTACGTCGAGTACTGGGCCGGGACGGTGCCGGTGCGGGTGCTCGGTGTGGCGGCCGTCGTGCTGGCCTGGCGGCCGTGGGTGACGGTGACCGGTGTGCGGGGGGCGGTGCTGTTCGGGTGCGCGGTCGTCTGCGCGGCGTGGGCGGCGGCCGCGGTGGACCGGCGGCCGTCGCTGGAGTCGGCGCGCTGGTCTCACGTTGCGTCGCGGCACCGTACGACGGTGCTGGCGGGGGGTGTCGTGGTGATCGCGGCGTTCGGGGACCCCGCGTGGTGGGAGAGGGTCGGGGTGGTGACGCTGCTGGTCGCCTACCTGGTGGCGAGCGAGACGTGGCTGTGGCGGCGGGAACGCGGGACCGTGCGGGTGTGGGCGGAAGCGGTCGGTGCCTGTGCGGGGGCCGGGCTGGTGCTGGTTGCCGCGGCTGCTCCGGTGACCGGGACGGGGTCCGGGCTGGGTCGGGTGGTAGCGGCCGGGTTGGTCGCTGGGTTGGCGGTGGCCGGTGGCGCGGTGATGGGCGTCCGGCGGTGGGGCGGCAGGGGGACGGAGGCCGGGGCGCAGGGCCCGCACCTGACCCGGTAGCGGTGATCCCCGCCCACGGCTTGTGCCCTTCGCACCCGGCGACGAGGAAGCCACGCCCGGGGCGCGCCCGTCCGGAGACACATCATCACGCTGGGTGAGGGTTCGTGTGGCATCCGAAGGAGGCGGGAGGGATGCTCGGCCGGGGGCCCTGTTCGCCGCGGTGAAAGGACACGCAATGCCGATCTGCACGACGCGAGACGGTGTCGAGATCTTCTACAAGGACTGGGGGCGTGGCCGTCCGGTGGTGTTCAGCCACGGCTGGCCGCTCAACGGTGACGCGTGGCAGGACCAGCTGAAGGCCGTCGCCGACGCCGGTTACCGCGGAATCGCGCACGACCGGCGCGGTCACGGCCGTTCGACGCCGGTGTACGACGGCTACGACTTCGACACCTTCGCCGACGACCTGAACGACCTGATCACCAGCCTCGACCTGCGGGACGTGACGCTCGTGGCGCACTCGATGGGCGGCGGCGAACTCGCCCGCTACATCGGCCGCCACGGCACCGGACGAATCCGCTCCGCCGTCCTGCTGTCCGCCATCCCACCGCTGATGCTGCAGGGCCCGGACAACCCCGAAGGCGTCCCGCAGTCCGTCTTCGACGACATCAAGGCCGGGATCCTCAAGGAGCGTTCCCAGTTCTGGAAGGACACCGCGGTCGGCTTCTTCTCCGCCAACCGCGAGGGCGACAAGGTCACCCAGGGCAACAAGGACGCCTTCTGGTACATGGCCATGGCGCAAACCATCGAAGGCGGTGTCGACTGCGTGGACGCCTTCGGCACGACGGACTTCCACGAGGACCTCAAGAAGTTCGACATCCCGACACTCGTCGTGCACGGCGACGACGACCAGGTGGTCCCGATCGACGCCACTGGCCGCAAGTCCGCTCAGCTCATCGCGGACGCCGAGCTGAAGGTCTACGAGGGCGGCTCGCACGGCATCGCCCTGGTGCCGGGCGACAAGGAACGCTTCAACCAGGATCTGCTGGAGTTCCTCAAGCGGTGACCTGCCTGTCCGCCGTCCGCCAGGTCCTGGACGGTGCCGCGGGTGGTGCTGGGCGGAAGCGGGCCATTTACATAAACTATGAATATAAAAATGCTATGCTTCGGGCATGAGTCGTCAAGGCACCGCTCCTGGCGCGTCCGCCGACATCGGCGCAGCCCTCTACAGCCTGGCCACCAGGGCCGCGAGACGCCTGCCCCGGGACATGAGCCTGACGTCCGCCGCCACCCTGGCCACCCTGGACCGGACCGGCCCGCGGCGCATCACCGATCTGGCCGCGGTCGAGGGCGTCACCCAGCCCGCGATGACCGCCCTGGTTCGGGTGATGGAGCAGTCCGGCCTGGTCGAGCGGCGGGGCGACGCGTCCGACAAGCGGGTCACGCTGGTGTGCCTGACCGAGGCCGGCGCCTCCTATGTCCGGACGCGGCACCAGGCGGGCGTCCACGCTTTCGAGCGGTTGATCGGCGAGCTCACCGGCGACGAGGTCGAGGCGCTGATGGCGGCCCTTCCGGCGCTGAAGCATCTGGCAGAGCTCGAGAGCCAGGACCGCGAAGGGCCGAAGCAGTGACCGGGCAGCCGGTCGGCGGGGTCGCGGCGAAGACGTTCCCGGTGGCGCGTTCCGAGGCGCGGCTGCTGGTCCCCGCCCTGATGTTCATCGCTCTGGTCGTGGCGGCGGTCGGCAGCCTCGGGGCACCGCTCATCACCAGCGTGGCGACCTCGTTCCACGTCTCGCTCGGCAGCGCGCAGTGGACGCTGACCGTCGCGCTGCTCAGCGGCGCGGTCGCCACGCCGGTCCTGGGCCGGCTCGGAGCCGGCCCGCACCGGCGGGCCACGATCCTCGCCACGCTGGCGGTCGTCGTCGCCGGCAGCGCGCTCACCGTGCTGCCGCTGCCGTTCGCGTGGCTGCTGGCCGGCAGGGCGGCCCAGGGCGTCGGGCTCGGGCTGACGGCGCTGATGATGGGCGTGGCCCGGGACCACCTCCCCGAGAAGCGCGGCGCGGCCGTGATCGCCCTGATCTCGGTGGTCTCGATCATCGGGGTCGGCGTCGGCTACCCGCTGGCCGCCTTGCTCGCCGAGCTCGGCGGGGTACGGGCCGCCTACGGCCTCGGTCTGGTCGTCACCGCCGCCGCGCTCCTGACCGCGTGGCGCTCCATGCCCGAAGCACCCGAAGGACGCTCCGCCCACGTGGACGTGGCAGGCGCGGTCGTCCTGGCCGCCGCACTGCTCCTGGTGCTGTTCCTCGCCGGCGAACGGAATCTGTGGAGCCGGCACCTCGCCGTGGCGGCGAGCCTCACCGTCGTCGCGGTGGTGCTGCTCTGCGTCTGGGCCGTCATCGAGCTGCGCAGCACGACGCCCCTGGTCGATGTGCGGGCGGTGCGGCACCCGGCGGTCGCCGGGGCGAATCTCGCCATGTTCGTCGGCGGCATCGGCATGTACCTCCTGCTCACGCTCATCACCCGGTACGCACAGACGCCGCACGGCACCGGCTACGGCTTCGGGCTGACGACCTTCGTCGCCGGGCTGGTCCTCATCCCGTTCTCGATGCTGGGGTTCGTCGCCGGCAAGCTCACGCCGCGCGTCCGGACGCGGATCGCCGACCCCCTGCTCCTGGCCGGCAGCGCCGTCGTGGTCGGCGGTGGGTTCGCCCTGTTCGCGGCGGCCCGGTCGGACCTGGCCGAACTGTTCGCGGCGATGGGCGTGCTCGGCTTCGGCGTCGGCGGCTTCTCGGCCGCGATGCCCGGCGTCATCCTGGCCGTCACCCCCAGGAGCGAGACGTCGAGCGCCATGAGCTTCAACTACGTCGTCCGCAGCGTCGGGTACTCCCTGGGCAGCGCCATCGGCGGGCTGATCCTCGCCGCGGGCACCGGCCCCGGCCACCTCTTCCCCGACGACAGCGCCTACACCACCGCGGCGCTGGCCGGCATCGGCGCCATGGCGATCACGACGCTGACGAGCCTCGCTCTCACCCGCCGACGCTCGTCCGCGACCAACCCGTGAGTCGGTTGCACTCATCCCAACACTGGAGGTTCCGTGCCCAAGGGCTACTGGGTCAGCGCCTACCACACCATTTCGGACCCTGAGAAGCTGGCTGCCTACAACAGGCTGGCCGGTCCGGCCGTCAAGGCCGGGGGCGGTCGGACCCTCGCCCGTGGCGGTCGGGTCGTGGCGCATGACGCCGGAATCGCCGAGCGCACCGTCCTGGTCGAGTTCGACAGCTTCGAGCAGGCCGTCGTGGCGCACGAGAGTGCGGCCTACCAGGAGGCGCTGGCCGCCCTCTCCGACGGCGTCGAGCGCGACTTCCGCATCGTCGAGGGCATCGACTGACCGAGGTCCAGCCGGATCTTCACCGAAGCCCGGAGTAACCGCCGGCCTCCGGCCTTCGTGATCCCGGCAGGCCGGGCCTGCGACGCCCCGCCTGCCTCATCCGGTCAGCGCCATGATCCAAGAGGAACGGTTCTAGTCCCTCGGGTCCGGCTTCCAGTCCGGGGCGAGGAGTCCGAGGACCACCTCGTCCAGGAACTCGCCCATCACCCAGGCCGAGGAGCGCAGCACGCCCTCGCGGACGAACCCGTTGC
The DNA here is from genome assembly GCF_056173025.1 of Streptomyces sp. 63XJN7_1_ISO-PGPR-S23-121. NCBI lineage: Bacteria > Bacillati > Actinomycetota > Actinomycetes > Kitasatosporales > Streptomycetaceae > Streptomyces > Streptomyces sp. 63XJN7_1_ISO-PGPR-S23-121. The sequence continues at coordinate 4,195,957 of NZ_CM149653.1, forward strand.
GCCCGGCGGAGCGCAGCATCGCGGCGTTGTCCGACAGGGTCTCGATCTGCAGCCTCTGCAGGCCGCGCACGGCGAACCCGTAGTGGCACAGCACCGCGACCACGTCGGTGCCGTAGCCCTTGCCGCGGCAGGACGGCAGCAGCCCCAAGCCGATGTGCGCGGACCGGTTGTGCAGGTCGATGCCCCACAGATTCGCGGTGCCGACCAGCGTGCCGCCGTCCAGCTCCACCACCGAGAAGGGGACGTGCCCCTCCTCGTCGTCGTCCACCACCAGCCGCGGGTCCTTCGCACCCGGCGTGATCGGCCGCCACGGCCGGCCTCCGGCGCGCGAGGAGTTGACCACGTCGTCGTAGAGCTCGGTCCGCAGGACCGGGATGTCCGCCTCGTGCCGGGCCCGCAGCCCGACCTTGCCCCCTCGTAGCATGCGAGCTTCCTATCCGATCGGGCCGGCCGGCGGCAATCCGTTTGGACGGCCGGCCCCGGCTCGGCACCCCACGGAGCAGCGGTTACCTGGGGTCGGGCTCCCGGGCGGTGCCGGTGGCCCGGGAGGTTTCCTCTCCGTGCGGGTGCTTGCTTCGCCGGGCCGCGCCGAGTGCGGCGAGCACCGCACCGACGGCGACGACCACCAGGCCGCGCAGCCACACCTCGGCCTCGATCTGCGTGGCCAGCACGACGCAGGACACGGCACCCAGCACGGGCAGCACGGTCGGCGTCCGGAAGTGGTCGGTGCCGCCCGGGTCGCGGCGCAGGACGAGCACGGCGGTGTTGACCATGAAGAAGACCACGAGCAGCAGCAGGACCAGGGTGGACGCCAGGGTGGCGACGCTGCCGGTGAGCGCGAGGAGCATCGACAGCAGGGTCGTCACCGCGATCGCGGCCCACGGTGTCCGGCGGCCGGGCAGCACCTTGGCCAGCCCGGCGGGCAGGAGTCCGTCCCGGGCCATGCCGTAGGCCAGCCGGGAGGACATGATGCCGGTGAGCAGCGCGCCGTTGGCGACGGCGACGAGCGCGATGGCACTGAACAGGCGCGTCGGGACTCCTCCGGCGGCCTTCACGACCTCGAGCAGCGGGCCGCTCGACTCGGCGAGCCGGGAGGTCGGTACGGCCGCGGACGCGGCGACGCCCACCAGGACGTACACGGCCCCCGCGGTGGCCAGGGCGCCGAACAGGGCGCGGGGGTAGGAACGCCGCGGGTCGCGGGTCTCCTCGGCGACGTTCACGGACGTCTCGAACCCGACGAAGGAGTAGTACGCCAGCACGGAGCCGCTCAGCACGGCCGCCGCGGCCCCCTTCTCCGGCGTGCCGAGCTGGACGAGGCGTCCCGCGTCGCCGTCGCCGCGCAGCAGCAGCCACCCGCCGAGGACGATGATGACGACCAGGCCGCTCACCTCGATGACGGTGGCGACGACGTTGGCGCGGGTCGACTCGGTGATGCCTCGGGCGTTGACCAGCGCGAGCAGGGCGAGGAAGAGGACGGCGACGACGCCCACCGGGAGCGTCACGAAGGCGGACAGGTAGTCGCCCCCGAAGCCCCGGGCGAGGGCCGCCACGGAGACGATGCCGGCGGCGAGCATGCAGAACCCCGCGATGAACCCGGCGAACGGCCCGAAGGCCCGCGTGGCGTAGTGGGAGGCCCCGCCCGCCCGCGGGTACTTCGTCGCCAGCTCCGCATAGGACGCGGCCGTCAGCAGCGCCAGCAGCAGCGCGACGACGAGCGGCACCCACACGGCTCCCCCGGTGTCGGAGGCCACCTGCCCCACGAGGACGTACACGCCGGCGCCGAGGACGTCGCCCAGGATGAAGAAGTACAGCAGCGGGGTGGTCAGCGCGCGCTTGAGCGCGGGACCCGATACGTCCGCCGACGGTTGTGTTCCGACATTCGCCATGTCGCCTCATGTCCCCCGAATACGGAAGACCACGCTCACGGTGCGTCCCACGGTGCGCGACCTTCCTCCGTGTTCTTCGCCACAGCACCACTGCAAATTTCCGGGTCCGGAGCGCGGCGATTCACCGCATTGCAGCACTGTTGTACGCCGATTCTTCGGCCTGGAGTCGGTTCTGCCAGCTCATGACCCCTGAGTAACCCTGCGCGAGACGACGGCTTTATGATCGTTAACGAACTGCCGCGTCACGCCCGCGCCCCCTTCCGGAGGGTTCTTGACGACCGCGAACGCAGGAGGTCGAGCGGGACGCGTCAGTGACACGCGTGATGAAAGGTGAACTCCATGGCCCTCGGGCTGCTCCGACGCCGGCGTTCCCGCGGCTCGTCCGATGCCCCGCCGAGCCTGTCGGTCCCCCTGCCGCCCGGCGCGGGAGGTTTCGGTTTCGAGGTCGTCGACCCCATGGGACAGCCCATGGGCGGAGCCGACGTCACGGTGACCGCGGTGGACAGCCACCGCGTGGCGACCCACGGGACCACCGACCCGAACGGCTACTTCGTGGCCACGCTGCCACCCGGCTCCTACAGCGTGATGACGGTGGCCGAGGGCCTGGCGCCGGCCCGCGAGAACCTCGACATCACCGCCGGAGTGGCGCTTCCTCCCGTGCGTGTCGCGCTGGAGTCCGCCCGCCAACTGGAACTGCCGACGGCCGGCACCTGGCTGTTCGACCCCCCGCACACCGCGATCCGCTTCATCGCCAAGCACGTGGGCATGGCCCATGTGCACGGCCGCTTCACCCGCTTCCAGGGCGGTATCCGCGTCGCGCCGAACATGGCCGACTCCCACGTCTCGGTGCGCATCGACGCCTCGAGTCTCACCACGGGCAACAACACCCGTGACAACCACCTGCGTTCCGCGGACTTCCTCGACGTCGAGCGGTATCCGTACATCGACTTCACCAGCACCCGGTTCGTCTACCGCGGTGGGTCCAAGTGGACGCTGCACGGCACGCTCACCATGCACGGCACCAGCCGCTCCGTCGGTCTCGACACGACCTACCTCGGGACGGTGAACGGCGGCTACGACCAGGAACTGCGTTGCGCGGCGCTCGCCAAGGCGGAACTCCACCGGGAGGACTTCACCCTCAACTGGCGTTCCATGCTGGCCCGCGGCATCGCGGTGGTCGGGCCGACCGTCCAACTGGAGCTGGACGTGCAGGCGATGTACCGCACCCACGACACCCCCACTCCCCCGGAGTAGGCGACGGTGGCCGGGGATCCGCCGGGCGGCCTCGTCGTCGTCATCGAGGACGTTGTTAGGCTCCCCCGGTGAGGATTCCGGGAACCGAAGAGATCCGTGCGCTGCACCGGAAGTACGCCCCGACCACCGAGGCGTTCGATCTCGTGCACACCCACTGCGAGATCGTCTGGAGCATCGCCGAGCAGCTCCTCACCGCGCCCCGTCTCGGTCACCTGGACGCCGAACTGGTCCGCGCCGGCTGCCTGTTGCACGACATCGGCGTCTACCGCCTCTACGGGGACGACGGACGGCTGGACCACGGCAACTACATCCGGCACGGGCTGCTCGGCCACGGGATCCTGGAGGACGAGGGCTTCCCGGAGACGCTGCGCCGCTTCTGTTCCCACCACACGGGAGTGGGGGTCACCAAGGAGGACGTCGTGACCCAGGGCCTCCCCCTGCCCGTCGCCGACTACCTGGCGGTGACGGACGAGGAGCGGCTGGTCATGTACGCGGACAAGTTCCACAGCAAGTCCAGGCCCACGGCGTTCCTCACAGCGGACGAGTACGCCTCCCAGGTGCGCCGCTTCGGTGCGGACAAGGTCACCGCTTTCCAGGCCCTGCGCACGGAGTTCGGCGATCCCGACCTGTCCGTGCCGCCGCCGCGCGGCGCGACGCCCGCCCGGCCGTGACCGCCGTCGGCTACGGTACGGCGCACGGAGTCACCCACGAGGAGTCGAGACATGGTCGGTCGTCCGAGCGCGCGTTGACGTTGTGGGCCGTGACCGGCCCGTCATCGCGTGCTGCCCCTGATGCGCGGCACAGCGAGCCTTCCCCCGCCCGAACACCGCCGGCACACCGTTCAGGTGCCGGCGGCGGGCCTCGTCGTCGGCCACCCGAGGGACTCCCGTGCCGTCCGCTTCCCCCGCCGTACCCGATTCCGTCGAGCCCGTGCCCTCGAGCCTGTGGGGGGACGCCGACTTCCGCAGGCTCTGGCTGGGTCAGACAGCCTCTCAGCTCGGTGAACACACGAGTCTGGTCGTCCTGCCGCTCCTCGCGGTCCTGACGTTCGACGCCAGTGCCGGTCAGCTGGGCGTCCTCCGCGCGGTGGGCCAGGCGCCGGTGCTGCTGCTCTCGCTCGTCGCCGGCGCGTGGGTGGACGGGTGGCGGACCCGGACGACCATGGTGCTCGCGGACGCCGGCCGGGCTCTGGCGCTGGGCGCCGCCGCATCGGCCTGTGTCCTCGGCCTCATGGTCCTGCCCGGCCTGCTCGTGCTGGCCTTCGCCGTCGGAACGCTGTCCGTGTTCTTCGACGTGGCCTACCAGACGTCTCTGGTTCGCATGGTGGAACGCGACCGGCTCGTGCGGGGCAACAGCGCACTGGAGGGCAGCAGGTCCGCGGCACAGGTCGGGGGTCCCGCTCTCGGCGGTGCGTTGGTGTCGCTGCTGTCGGCACCGGTCGCTGTCGCCTCCGGCGCACTGTTCTTCGCGTTGTCGTTCCTGTCGATCCGGCGCGTCCGCCGGTCCGAAGCGGTCCCGGGACGCGCGGAGCACGCGCCCCGGGTCCGGCGCCGCGTTCGCGAGGGCCTGCGCTTCGTGGCCGGCGACCCCGCACTGCGGACCGTGTGCCTGGCCTCGGCCGTCTTCCAGTTCTCCTTCGCGGCCGTGACGACCGTCCAGCTTCTCTTCCTGCCGCGGGAACTGCACCTGTCGGGCACGGTCGTCGGGCTCGCGCTCGCGGCGGCGGGGCCGGGGGCGCTGGTCGGCTCGGCGCTGGCCGCACGGCTGCCGAGCCGGTTCGGTCACGGCGTCGTGCTCGTGTGGGCGGCGGTGCTCGGCGACGGCGCGTTCCTGTGTGTGGCGGCGCTGCACGGTTCGTCGGCCGTGACGGTCACCGCGCTCGTCGCGGTCGGCTTCGTGTTCGGGCTCGGCGGCCAGTTGGTGAACGTCACGCTCATGGCCGTCCGGCAGGCCGTCACTCCGGACGGGATGCAGGGCCGGGTGGCCGCGACGATCACGTTCGCCGGCATGGGGACGGCGCCGCTGGGTTCGCTGGCCGGCGGATTCCTCGCGGCGGAGTGGGGGCTGCGCACGAGTCTCCTCGTGACGGCCGCGGGCATGATGCTCTCCCCGGCGGTGATGGCCTTCTCCCCGCTCGCCCGCCTGGGCCGTGAACTTCCGGAACCGGGCCGCCCATGACGCGGTTCACCGCCCGAGCGGCCTGCGCCTGACGCGGCCCCCATGCTGGTGGGGGCGTCTGGGTAGGCTGGGAACGGCAGCACAACGCGAACGAGATCAGGAGCAGACGTGAGCGAGCCGGCGCCCATCGCCCAGCAGCAGCAGATCGCCAGGGAACTCCACGTGGCAGAGAACTTCGACGCCGAGCAGGAGATCGAGCGCCGGGTGGCCTTCCTCGCCGAGCGGCTCACCTCCACCGGTCTGCGGTCCCTCGTCCTCGGGATCAGCGGCGGAGTGGACTCCACGGCCGCGGGCCGCCTGTGCCAGCTCGCCGTCGAGCGGGCCCGCGCCGCCGGCCACGAGGCGCGTTTCTACGCGATGCGGCTGCCCTACGGCGCCCAGGCCGACGAGCACGACGCGCAGCTCGCGCTCTCCTTCATCCAGGCCGACCATGTGCTGACCGTCGACGTCAAGCGCGCGAGCGACGCCGCGCTGGAGGCCGCGGTGACCGCCGACGTCGCCTTCCGCGACGCCCACCACCAGGACTTCGTCCTCGGCAACATCAAGGCCCGGCAGCGCATGATCGCCCAGTACGCGGTGGCGGGGGCGCACGACGGCCTGGTCGTCGGTACCGACCACGCCGCCGAGGCCGTCTCCGGTTTCTTCACGAAGTTCGGTGACGGCGCCGCCGACCTGGTGCCGCTGACCGGCCTGACCAAGCGCCGGGTGCGCGCCCTCGCCGACGCGCTGGGTGCTCCCTCCGAGCTGGTGTGGAAGACGCCGACGGCCGACCTGGAGACCCTCGCCCCGGGCAAGGCCGACGAGGACGCCCTCGGAGTCGCCTACGACGACATCGACGACTTCCTGGAGGGCAAGCCGGTGGACGAGGCGGTCTTCAAGAAGATCGTCGCGCGCTACCACCTCACCGAGCACAAGCGTCAGCTGCCCATCGCCCCCTGAGGGAGTGGGTGTCACCGCCCGCCGGGTGTCCGCCCGGCGGGCGGCGGGGCCGGATGCCGGTGCCGCTCGGTACGACGCCGTTCTGCTTGGGCGGCCACGCCGACCTGACGGTGGATCAGCAGCACCGCGATGACCGGGCCGTACGTAAGCTGGGATTGCCACGATCCCCACGCCCAGCCGGCGTGACGGAAGCGATGGCCTGGGTTACCGCTGCCGTCCCTACTGCGCATCCGGTTACGGAGTCCGACATGACCACACCCATGGACCTGCTGATCGTCACCTTGGAAACCGCCTCCGACCGCCCTGTGGAGAAGGGCGATCTCTCGCTGGCGCTCGCGGGGGCGGAACTCGTCGACCTGCTCGGCACCGGAGCCGTCACTCTGCACGGCGACCGCATCGTGCCCGGCACGCAGCGGGGCATGGACGATAGTCTGCTGGACGAGGCGGAGTCGTCGCTCGACCGGGTGGCGCCGTACGAGTCCGTCGAGGATTGGCTGTGGCGCCGGGGCCGCGGCCTGTCCGAGGCATATCGCGCCACGCTGGAAGCGGAAGGGGACGACACCCGGCAACGGCGCGGCTGGCTTCGCCGCAGGTCCGACCGGCAGACTCCGGTCGACTCGCCGGCCTGGCGCCACGCGGCCGAGCGCTGGAGGTCGGGCGAGCCGGTCCTCTCCGGCCTCGCCGCCGTCGTGGGGGTGCACGACGAGCCGGTCGGCGACTTCGAGGGTTTCGACGCCGACGCGCTCGTGACGGTACTGACCGCCGTCGAGGACGCCGTGACGGAACTCGCGGGGGTACGGCAACAGCGGCAGATCGAAGAGGCGGCCTTCGACAACATCTGGCGAGCGCCGTGACGTCGTGCGAGGCCCGGCGGCGGACCACTCCCCCGGCCCCGGGACTCGGCCGTCCGGGGGCTTGACCGACGACACGCCACGCCAAAGTGCGCACGGCATGCATCACGGCGGGATCATCCGAGGTAGAGAAGGGCGGCGACGCCCAACCCGAATCAGCAGATCGTCAAGTGCGCGACCTGCAGCGCGTGTTCCCCAGCTGCGCCGAAGCCCGTCCCTCCGTGACCGAGGCGCGGTACCCAGCCCCGAAGCGTGTGTTCCCTGCTCCTCCTGTTCCGTTCGACGTCGCCCCCTCCGGCACCGGCCTACGACTCTCGAGCACCGCGGTCCCGAGAGCGCGGACCGGGCCCTGGCCCCAGGTCAGTACGCACGAAGGGGAGGTACGCAATGCGCGAGTGGAAGGTGTGGCGGAGGTTTCGCAGGAGCTGCGTCATCGTGGCGGCCGGCATGACGGCCACGTACTGGACGCTGCGCACCGTGCAGGCCGGGATCGACCTGTACGGGTCCGTCGGCCACTGGGTGTGACGGCCCGGGAAGCCGACGGGTGACCCGGCAGTGGGGTCCCGGAGGGAAGGGACGCCGAACGGGGCCCCGCTGTGGAGACGACTCAACCGATGGCTCGACATCACCGGTCAGAGTGCACTCCGGGAGTAGTTCGCGCGTCCGGGCGAGCCGGGGACGCGCGACGGCCTAGCGTGCTTCGGGAACGTTCCGGACGATCGCCGCCGTGATGCCGACCTTCAAGGAGAACCATGACCACGCCCGCCGGCCACGCCGACCTCACCGGGGACTACGTCCTCGACCCCGCCCACACCCGTATCGGTTTCGTGGCCCGCCACGCCATGGTGACCAAGGTCCGCGGGGCGTTCCACGAGTTCGAGGGCACCGCCCATCTGGACGGCGCCGAACCGGCCCGCTCCACCGCTCACGTGGTGATCAAGACCCAGAGCATCGACACCGGGGTCGAGCAGCGCGACGAGCACCTGCGCACCAACGACTTCCTCGACGCCCCCAACTTCCCCGACATCACCTTCCGCACCACCTCGGTCGAGCCGCGCTCCGGCACCGAGTACCGCGTCACCGGGGACCTCACCATCAAGGACACCACCCGGCCGGTCACCATCGACTTCGAATACACGGGCAACGCCGTCGACCCCTTCGGCAACCAGCGCGTCGGTCTGGAGGGATCGGTGACGATCTCCCGCAAGGACTTCGGTGTGACCTGGAACGCGGCCCTGGAAGGCGGCGGCGTGCTGGTCGGCGACAAGATCGTCCTGGAGTTCGACATCTCCGCGATCAAACAGGGGTAGGCGGAGCGCGGCCTGGCGAGAGTGGCGAGTTCGTCGGTTCGCGTGGGCAGGCCGCGCCTGTTCCATCGGTCCCGCCGGACGGCCGAGTCCCCGGCTCGCCGCCCACCGCCATCCCCTACGAGGAGCGACCCATGTCCGAGTCCGCCACCCGTCCCGTGCTGGAGCCTGCCGCCGCTGCTTTCGCCGAGGCCACCGCGAACCCGCCGTACCTCTTCGACCTGGGGCCGGTCGAAGGCCGGAAGACGGTCGACGAGGTCCAGTCCGGTGAGATCGGCAAGCCGGAGATCGCGGAGGAGTGGGTGACCGTCCCCGGCGGCCCCACGGGATCGGTCAAGGTCCGCATCGTCCGCCCCGCCGACGCTCGGAGCGTCCTGCCGGTGATCCTCTACATCCACGGCGCCGGCTGGGTCTTCGGCAACGCCCACACCCACGACCGACTGGTCCGCGAACTGGCCGTCGGCGCCGGAGCGGCCGTGGTCTTCCCCGAGTACGACCTCTCGCCCGAGGCCCGCTACCCCGTCGCCATCGAGCAGAACTTCGCCGTCGCCCGCTGGATCGTCACCGAAGGCGCCGCGAACAACCTGGACGCCACCCGTATCGCCGTGGCCGGCGACTCCGTGGGCGGCAACATGACCGCGGCGCTGACCCTCATGGCCAAGGAGCGCGGTGGCGTCCCCCTGGTGCAGCAGGTGCTGTTCTACCCGGTCACCGACGCGAGCTTCGACACCGCCTCCTACCACCAGTTCGCCGAGGGCTACTTCCTGCGCCGCGACGGCATGCAGTGGTTCTGGGACCAGTACACGACCGACGCGAGCGAGCGCGCCCAGATCACCGCCTCCCCGCTGCGCGCCACCACCGAGCAGCTCACCGGCCTGCCCCCGGCCCTGGTCATCACCGGCGAGGCCGACGTGCTGCGCGACGAGGGCGAGGCCTACGCCAACAAGCTCCGCGAGGCCGGCGTCCCCGTCACCGCCGTCCGCCACCAGGGCGTCATCCACGACTTCGTGATGCTCAACGCCCTGCGCGAGACCCACGCCGCCCAGGCCGCCATCACCCAGGCCATCACCACGCTGCGCGACGCCCTGGGCACCAACTGACCAGGTAGCGCTGAGGCCGGCCGTCCCGTTTTCGCGGGCGGCGGGTGGGCCGACCACCGCCGCCCGCTCGGGCCACCGCGTGGAGACACCGCCTGGCCGATCGCCCCCCGTCGGCCAAGAGGTCGTTCACTTGGACACCTAGAAGACTCATGAAGATCTTGGTGAGGGGCTGTCCGGCCGTAGGCCGGGCGGCCCCTTGGTCTATGCGGTTGCTGGGTTGATCGTCCAGGTGCTGCCTGTTCGGGTGAGTCCGAGGTTGATCAGTCGGCGGAGGTTGAGGGCTGCTGCTCGGGTGTGTAGCCAGGTGTTGTTGGCGATGGTGCCGCGATAGCGCAGGCGGCGGTTACCGTGCTGGACGAGCCAGGCGACGGCGCGTTCGACCGGGGGTCTCCAGCGCCTGTAGTGGGCTTGCCAGTCGGGGTCGGTGGCGGCCTGGTCGCGGGCGGCTGCCTGGAGGTCGTGGTGCGGGCGGATGGTCAGGATGCGTCCGGCCTTGGCCTTGGTGCACCGCTCGCGCAGGGGACATCCGGAGCACAGGTCCTTGAAAGCGGCCTTGCGCTGCTGGTGCTGTCCTCCGGACTCGGAGAGGGGAACGGTGTGTCCGGCCGGGCAGGTCACGGTGGCGGCGGTGGTGTCGATAGCGAAGTCGTCGGGGGTGAAGCCGCCGGGGACGGCCGGCCGCAGCGGGGCCGGTTTGAGGAACAGCCGGTGACCTTGCTGCTGAAGGGTGTGGCGGACGTCGCTGGTGGAGTAGGCGGTGTCGCCGAAGAGATCGAGGGCAGTGTCCTCGTCGGCGAGCAGGTCCAGGCCCACCTTGGCCTCGTGGTGCTCGGGCCCGGCCCCGGGTGTGAGGGCGACGGCGGTGTATAACCCCGTCTCCGGCTCGATCGCGAGGTGGGCTTTGTATCCGTCCTGCCGGCGGGTGCGGCTCTTGTGGACGTGCCGGGACTGAGGATCGACGGTGGAGACGGTCCGGTCGTAGGCGGTGCCGCGGGTGATGCGCCAGCGGCCGTCGCGGCCGTCGGAGTCCTCGGCCGGCTCCACGTCCTGCCCGGCGACCAGGGCCAGCAGGCCGACCGCGTTCGCGGCCCTCTCGCCCAGTTCCTGCTCGGGAAGGTGGCCCAGCAGCCTGAGCGCGTCGCCGACGAGGGCGTCGACGAGAGCGGCGCGGGCCTGTTCGTCATTCCAGGCGATGCGGGGTTTGCCGGGATCGGTGTAGTCATGGGCGGTGCACTGCACGGCCGCGACCCGGTCGGCGCCGGGGACTTCGCGGATCACCGCGCGGACGGCGGCGATCAGCTGGGTGACGGTGTCCTGGGTGGCGACCGCGTCGTCCAGCACGGTGGAGTCCAGAGCCCGCCGGTGCTTGCCCTTGAGGACCCCGGTGGCCTTGACCACCTCCCGCACCGCCTCGAAGACGCGGTCGGGCCGGGCGGAGCGGGAAAGGCGGCGCCGGAAGTAGGCCAGCAGCGAGGGGTCGAACGCCATGTCATGCAGACCGAGCCCGCAAGCGGCCTTCCACCGCAGGTCACACCGCAGCTCCTGGACCGTCTCGAAGTCCGACAGCCCGTGCAGGGCCTGCAGTGTGATCGCCGAGGCGAGGATCTGCGGCGGCATACTCGGCCGCCCGTTCGCCGAGGGGTACATGTCCGCGAACATCTCCGCCGGGAACAGCGCACCACGGTGCTCGGCCAGGAACGCGAACACACTCCCGGCCGGGATCAACTCCCGGCAGGTCTCCCACACATCCGGCCCGACCGTCTCCCCGGCCCATTCCCCCATCACCACGAAACGAGTCTGGCCCCGCCGCTCACGCGGCGGGGCCAGAACCCCAAGATCTTCATGAGCCTTCTAGGGCTTGTCCCGCCGATCACGTACGGAGCGGGAGATCGCGGTGGTCCCGTCCGGGCTCCATTCCGGCCGGCGCCTCGGTGGGCCGGCGAGGATGCGGTGCTCGACGGCGGCGTACCGGTCGCGCTCGCGCCGTGCGCCGCGGCGGCCGCCCAGGAGGGTGCCCAGCCAGCCGAACACGAAGCCCAGCGGCACCGACACCAGGGCGGTCGTCGTGAACGGGAACCAGTCGAAGTCGGCCTCCGGGAAGGCCGAGGTCGGCGAACCGGAGACCAGCCGGGTGCCCGACATGAGCACCAGGACAGTGACCGAACCGCCGATCAGCGTGCACAGCAGACCGGTGCGGCTGAAACGGCGCCAGAACAGCGAGTACACCAGGGCCGGGGCGATGGCCGAGGCGCCCATGCAGAAGGACAGCGTCGCGAGCGGCTGCAGGCTGCGGTGCTGGAAGAGGGCCGCCAGCAGGACCACCGGTACGCCGACGACGAGCGCCGAGACGCGTGCCAGGGTCATCTCGCGCGGCGGCGCCATGCCGGCGGACCGGGAGGCCGCCACGTCGTGCGCCAGCGAGTTGGCGCAGGCGAGCGTCATGCCTGCCACCGACGCGAGGAGGGTGAGGAAGACCGCCGTCGTGACCGTGCCGAACAGCAGGCTCTCCACGCGGGACACCTCGGGCCCGAACGCCGCCCGCGCGCCCAGCAGATAGGCGGTGCTGCCGCGCGGGTCGGCCGCGGTGATCCGCTGCCGGCCGACGAGCGCCGTGGCGCCGATGCCGATGACGGTGATCACCAGCATGAACAGGGCGACCGCCGACACCGCCCAGGACATGGTGCGCATCACCTGCCGGGCACTGCCCGCGGTGTACATGCGCATGGTGACGTGCGGCAGATAGGCGCCGCCCAGCACGATGGCGACCTGGGTGCTGACCATGTCGGCCGCGGGGTGCGGCCCGTCCGCGAACTGCAGTCCGTAGCGCAGGAACGCCTCACCGGCCCCGCTGCGCCGTGCGGCCGTGTCGACCATCGTCCCGGGGTGCCAGCCGAAGGTGTGGAGGATGAGCACGGCGACCACGAGACCGGAGCCGAGGAGGATCACCGTCTTGAGGATCTGGATCAGTGCGGTGCCCTTCATCCCGCCCAGGGCCGCGTAACTGATCATGAGCGTTCCCGCCCCGACGATGCAGCCCGTCTTCAGGACGCTGCCGGAGAAGCCCAGGACGAACGCCAGCAGCTGTCCCACGCCCGCCAGTTGCACGATCATCATCGGCATCAGCGACAGCAAGGTCACGGCGCAGGCGGTGACGCGCACGGACCGGCCCGCCGTGCGCCGGCCCAGCGCGTCGCCCATCGTGAAACGGCCCGTGTTGTGCAGCGGTTCGGCGAACAGGACCATCAGCAGCAGCAGGGACAGCAGCGTGCTGAGGGCCAGTACGACACCGTCGTAGCCGCACAGCGCGATGACGCCGCCGATGGTGAGCACCGTCGCCGCGGAGATGTAGTCGCCGGCGACGGCCAGGCCGTTGCGCATCGGGGACAGCGAACGGTAGCCGGTGTAGAACTCCTCCAGGTCGTCGCGGCCGGGGCCGGTGACCACGCACAGCAGCAGCGTGACGGTGACGACACTGCAGAAGGCGACGAGGGACCAGGACTGCGCGGAGCCGCCGAGTTCCGTCATCCGCGCGGCTTCCCGTCACCGTCGTCCGGGGCTGCGTACCGGCCGACTCTCCGGGCCAGGGGATCGACGTACCGTCGCGCCGTGTACTCGAACAGGACGACGGCCAGCCAGGTCACCGGAACCTGCACCAGGGCGAGCAGCAGTCCCGTGGGCAGACCGCCGAGGACGGGGCGCGCCATCAGGGCGGGGGCTTCGACGGTGAGCGTGAGGAAGACGGCGAAGTACCCGAGGGCGACGAGGGTGGCCACCCTTCGCTGCCATCGGCCGGCGCGGCGCAGTACTCGCAGCGCGCGATGGTAGCCGTAGGCCGAACCACGACGGGCCCCGCTTCCCGGTCGCTCGTCGGCCGGTGGGAGCTGAACCGGCAGGTACGAGGAGGCGGAGGGGGCCCGTCCGTTCTGCTGTCGTAAGGGGGGTGACTCGGAGCGGTCGTAGGACATCTCGAACTCCTGGGGCGGCCGGGGCCCGACGTGCACGGACCGCGCGAGGGTGGGGGCGGTTCGGGTCTCCGCACGCTATGCGGGCGGTCGGCCCACGCGGAGGGTTTCCGTTGAACTTCGCGAGGGCGGCCCGGGGCGGCGTCGCCCTCGGTCGTTGCCCGTGGTGCTGCTGTGCCGCCGGTGTCCTGAGGGGCTGGCGGCGACTCCCCCCCCCCCCCCCCCCCCCCCCCCGCACACTGTCGATCCCCAGTTCGTCGTACAAATGCTCGGACGCCTGTCCACGGCTCAGCGGAGATCGATCAGCCGGTGCAGCGGGGTGCCGTACGCCCAACGCCTCAGCAGGCTGCCGTCCATCAGGCGGGTGTTCTCCTCGGCCCGCGCCCACCGGACGTCGCGCCCGGTGAAGGTGCCGCGGTGCACGACCAGCCGGAGCCGTGGCGGGAGGCCCCCGCGGTGTGCCGGGGCGGGCGGCGGATCCTCGTCCGGGAGCGGCTCGGCCACCGGGCGGAACGCGACCTCCAGCCGGTGCCCGCGGTCGTGGCGGGCCCGTACTCGCGGCCGGACGCCGTCGTCTGCCGACCGCCGCACGGTCCAGCCGTCCCGGCGGAGCATGCGGCACACGGCCAGCGCGAGGCCGTCGGTGTCGAGTTCCGCGATCTCCTGCGGCGTGTAGTACCCGCGGCGGCGCCGGGTCAGCGGCCGACGGCGCCGGACGACCACCGGTACGACGACCGCCCCGAGGGCGAGCACGGCCAGCGGCACCGCCGGGCCGAGGAAGCGGTAGGCCACCACGAGGCCGGTGAACGCGCCGCACGCCGTGAGGACCGTTCCGGCCAGCGCCGGAAGTACCTCCCGCAGCTCGGGTCCGTACGTGCCGCCGGCTCTCAGCAGGCGCACCGCCTGGCGTCGCCGTGCTCTCCTGGACTCCTGGACTCCGGTTCCCGGACGGCACCATGTCACGGGCCAGTTCCCCCCAACCCCGCGCACGCACGCGTGGACGAGACATACCCGAGGTGTCAGGGACGCATCCCCGAGGGGGCGGCTTTCGGACAGGCCTCCCGACGCCTGCGCGGCACACGGCTGTTCCCGGCGAGCGCCCTGCCGCCGGACGGGAGACGGTGAGGACCATGAACCGTCACCGACGCCCACCCCGGCGGGCCCCCTGGATCGCCGGCGGCGCCGCCGTGCTCGTCCTCGGTGGCGTCGGCGTGTGGGCGTGGGTGGCGCAGAACGGCGGTACGCCGAGTCCGGCGCCGTCGGCCTCGGCCGACCTCTCTCTGCCGACCCTGGCTCCGCTGCCGTCCCCGTCCTCCCCGTCGCCCTCGTCGTCGACGCCCGAGACGTCGAGCACGGCGCTGCCGAGACCGCCCCGTGCCTCGAACCCCGCCCCGAAGACACCGGCCGGTCCCCGGCCGCCGGCACCGCCCAGCGACCAGACATCGCGTTCCCGGGGCGCCGTCGCCCCGTCGGCCGCGCGGACACCCGGAGCGGTGCCCGTCCCCTCCCCCGCGTCTTCGCGGACCGGGACAGCCGCGCGCCGGGAGCCGACGCCGCCGCGATCGCGTCCCAGCGCCGGTCCGACGCCGCCGCGATTGCACTCCAGCGCCGCCCCGACGGCCCCACGATCGCGGACGACCACTCCGACGGCCCCGCGTCCCCGCACCACCACCGCCCCGACGCCCCGGAGGACGGCCGCCCCGTCCGCAGCGTCCTCGCGGGACGGGACCAGCCCACGGCCGCCTCGGACGCCGTCGCCTCCCAGGACCACCACCGCTCCGGAGACCGGGCGGACACCGAAGGCCACGCCCGGTTCCCCCGCGGCACCGTCCTCCCGGGCGAGGGCGACCCCCACGCGCTCCGCAGCACCGTCCTCGCGCGGTGCGGTGCCGCCCCCCGCCCGGAGCACGGCATCACCGCCCGCACCGCCAGGGGCGTCGGTCACCCGCGCACCGAAGCCGAAGCCGACGCCGAGGCGCCAGGCCTCCGCCGCACCGACGTCGAGCACCGGCGGGACGGCGACCACGACGTGGTACACGTCCCCGGCCGCGGTGGCCGCCGCCCGGCGGATGGCCGTCGCGGGAGTGGTGGGCGACCCCGCCTGCTCCATGGCTTCCGTCGGACGACCGGACCCGGTCCTGCTCCCTCGCACCGGCCGCATCGGCCTCGGACAGAGCGGCCGCTACACGTGCCTCATCGCCTGAGGCCGGGCGTGCCTCCGGCGTCCGCGGCGTCCCGGAGCCGCGCACTCGGCCGGAGGTAGAGAAGTTCGGGATCTCCCTCGTCCAGGCCGTGGAGCAGACCGGCCGGGCGCCAGCAGGCGCGTCGGAGCAGCCGCTGCATGGGGTGATTCGACACGTTGGTCGAGGTGAACAGCTTGGCGGTGGTGCACGCGGCCTCACCCCCGTTACCGGGACCTCCGCACGAAGAACTCGTTGCCGTCGGGGTCGAGCAGGAGCGCCCGGCCGCCGGCGCTCTCGCCGGTGCCGGTGCGCGTCGCGCCGAGCGAGACCAGGCGGGCGGCCTCCGCCTCCCAGTCGGCGCCTGCGGGGAGCGCCAGCTCGAAGCACAGCCTGTTCGTGCCCTTCTTCGGCGCCACCGGCGGACCACCCCAGGTGATCTTCGTACCGCCGCCCGGTGACTGGATCGCGGTCTCCTGGTCCTGGTCCCAGACCAGGGGCCACCGCAGCGCCTTGCTCCAGAAGTAGCCGACCTCCTGCGTACCGTCGCACGCCAGCGCTCCGATGAAGCCGGTGTCGGCGAGGAACCTGTTGCCGGCCTCGATGACGCAGAACTCGTTGCCGTCCGGATCGGCGAGCACCACGTGTCCCTCTTCGGGGAGTTGACCCACGTCGATGTGCTTCCCGCCGAGCTCAAGTGCCCTGGCCACGGTCCGCCGCTGATCCTCCGGCGAGGCGCTCGTCAGGTCGAAGTGCGCGCGGTTCTGGCCGTTCTTGGGCTTCTGGCCCGGCAGGAAGAGTATGCGGAACCCGGCGGGACCGGGCGGCGCGATCGCGACGTCGCCGTCCGGCTCGTCGGCCTGCTCCCAGCCCAGGACCCCGGACCAGAACCGCGCCAGGTCCGAGGGTCGGGTCGCGTGGAAACAGATCGCGGACAGTCGACTGGTCATACCCCGTGCATCTCCGATCCACCAACGACGGCACGGGGCTTCGCCTCCCCCGCGAGCGCAGCCTAGGGTGGCCGGTCGGTACCCGCATCCGAGTTTCCGCCGCGGGCCCGGCGGCTCTGCTGACCTGCCGCTGCCGGGTCCCGGGCCGGCGCCCTCCCCCGCTCGCCGCAGCCTTCGGGCCTGCCGGTGGTGTCTGCCCGGTCCCGGGGCGAACGCCCGCTTGGATGGCGGCATGACCCTCGACCGGCCCGCGTACCGCGTCAAGCGACGCCTCCTCGGCGAACCGCTCACCACCGAGCACGTCAGCGACGAGAAGCTGACCAACCGGACGGCGCTCGGGGTGCTCGCCTCCGACTGCATCAGCTCGTCGGCGTACGGCTCCGAGGAGATGCTCCGCGTCCTCGTCCCGGTCGTCGGGGTCGCGGCCTTCACCATGATCCTGCCGTTGACCGGCGCGATCCTGCTGGTCCTGCTGCTCCTGACCCTCTGCTACAGCGACGTGGTCACGCTCTACACCCGGGCCGGCGGCTCCTACGTGGTCGCCCGGGAGAACTTCGGGCCGAACGTCGCGCAGGTCGCCGCGGTGGCGCTGCTCGTCGACTACATCGTGACCGTCGCCGTCCAGGTGTCGGCCGGCACCAACGCCCTCATCTCGCTCGCCCACCTGGCCGGCAACGGCTGGACGGGCCTGGACCACCTGCAGCTGCCGGTCTCCGTGGCGGTGATTCTCCTGCTCGCGTACGGCAATCTCCGCGGAGTGCGCGAGGCGGGCCGGATGTTCGCGCTGCCCGCCTATCTGTTCATGGCCGCCATTGGTCTCGTCCTCCTCGTCGCGGCCGTACGCGGGCTCACGGGCGAGCTGCCGCACGCCGACCTGGAGGCCGCCGGAGTCGTCCCCCTGGGGAGCCCCGGCGACGGGTGGCTCCAAGGGGCGTCCCTGTTCATCGTGCTGCGCTCCTTCGCCAACGGCGGCTCGTCCCTCACCGGGCTAGAAGCGATCTCGAACGGCATCTCCGCCTTCCGGGAACCGCAGGGCCGCAACGCCCGGCGCACCCTCATCGCCATGAGCTGCGTGCTCGCCGTCCTGGTCCTGGGCGTGTCCACCCTGGCGCACTACACGCACGCCGTCCCCTACACCGACGGCACCCCGACCGTCATCGCGCAGGAGGCACGGCTCGCCTTCGGGGCGGGACCGCTGGGGACGGCCGGACTGGTCCTCGTCCAGCTCGCGACCGCGCTGGTGCTCTACACCGGCGCCAACACCCCGTTCACCGGTTTCCCGTTTCTGGCCAGCTTCGTCGCGGAGGACCGGTTCCTGCCGCGGGTACTGACCCGGCGCGGGCACCGGCTCGCCTTCTCCAACGGCATCATCGCGCTGACCGCCGTCTCGCTGGCTCTGCTGCTCGTCACGGGCGCCAACGTGGACAGGCTGGTGGCCCTGTACGCGATCGGCGTGTTCACCGCGTTCACCATGGCGGGCTCCGGTCTCACGGCGTACCACCTGCGTCGGCGTGAGCCCATGCGCCGGGTGAAGATCACGGTTAACGCGCTGGCGGCGGTCATCTCCGCGGCCGTGGTGCTGATCTTCGCGGTGACCAAGTTCACCGAGGGCGCCTGGCTGGTCGTGGTGATCTTTCCACTCGGTGTCTGGGCGCTGGTGCGGATCAACCGCGAGTACCGGCACGAGACCGCCGCGCTGCAACGGCTGCCCGCGCACGGAGACCGGCCGCGGTCCCGCCGCCACCGTGTTCTCGTCCTCGTCGAGACGCTGGACCTGGCCACGCTGAAGGCCCTGCGCTACGCCCATGAGCTGCGGCCCGACAGCGTCCTGGCGGTGCACTTCGCCATCGACGAGGCGCACGCCCAGCGGTTGTCCGACGCGTGGGAGTCGACGTCCGCGACCTCGGTGCCTCTGGAGCTGGTGGCGTGTCCGGACCGCCGGCTACGTCACGCGATGCGGGAGCTGGCCGTCCGTACCACGCAGGACGGGGACACCTCGCTGACCGTGCTCGTGCCCCGCCGGATGTACGCCAACGCCCTGGGCAAGCTCCTCCACCGGGGTACCGGCGAGGCGATGGCCAGGACGCTGGAGCAGTTGCCGCACGTCGCGGTGACCATCCTGCCGTTCGACGCGTCACGCGCTCTGAAGACGCTGGAGTCCGGCCGGACGCCCGGGCTGGACTGACTCGACCCGAACGTCCGGCTCTCCGCGTGCCCGGCCATTGCGCTGGAGGAGTGCTCTTGGCCGGAGCCCCGGGGGCTTCCCGGCGCCGGAGGGAAGGCATACCGGGCCCCGTCGCACCGACCCCCGGAGCCCTCTGATGAAGCGCACCATCCCGACCGCGACCTGCGCCGCCGCCGTTCTGCTCGCCGCCGTCCTCACGGGCTGCTCCGACAGCTCCGCCGGCTCCTCCGAGGCGGGCTACGGCACGACCTCGAACTCGGACACGAAGCAGGCCACCGTCGACACGAAGAAGGCGGGTGACCTCGGCACCATCCTCGTCGACGACAAGGACCGCACCCTCTACCTGTTCCTCGCCGACAAGAAGAACAAGTCGAACTGCGACGGTGACTGCGCCAAGGCGTGGCCGCCGCTGCTCACCAAGGGCGCGGCCAAGGCCGGCAAGGGGGTGGACGACAAGCTGCTCGACACCGCCAAGCGCTCCGACGGCGCCGAGCAGGTCACCTACAACGGCCACCCCCTCTACTACTACGCCGGTGACTCCAAGCCGGGGCAGACCAACGGCCAGGGCCTCGACCAGTTCGGCGCCGTCTGGTACGTGCTGAACGCCAAGGGCAAGCAGGTCGGAGGCTGAGCCCGGGGTACGGCCGGTACGGCGGCCTGGCCGACGGCGCCTACCGGATGCTGTCCGCCGGACGGACCCGGCTCACTTCAGGTGGCGGTCCAGGAAGCGGCACCCGTCCTCCAGCTCGAACGCCGGCGTGCCGGTGTGTCCGCCCAGGTTGGCGTGCAGTGTCTTCTCCTTGCTGCCGAACGCGTCGTACAGCTCCAGGGCGTCCCGCCGGGAGTTCCCTTCGTCGTCCCACTGCAGCAGGAACAGCAGCGGGACGGTGATCCGCCGGGCCTCCTCGCGCTGGGCGCGGGGCACGTATCCCCCGGCGAAGAAACTCGCGGCCGTGATGCGCGGTTCGGCCACGGCCAGCCGGATGCCGAGGGCGGTCCACCCTCCGGCGTAGCCGACCGGGCCGCCGATCCCGGGCAGCTCGAGGAGGGCGTCCAGAGCGGTGCGCCATTCCGGGACCGCGTTCTCGACGAGCGGGCCGATGAAGGACTCGAAGATCTCGTCGACCGGCTCTCCGGCCCGCATCGCCCGCCGGAGGTCGGCGCGTGCCTGTTCGTCGGCGGCGGAACGGGGCCGGTCACCGCACCCGGCGGCGTCGATGGTGGCCACCGCGTAGCCGCGTTGCGCGGTGTACCGGGCCCGGGCGACCAGCCGGGGTTCCGCCTTGGGCAGGCCGTTGTTGTGGGCCATCAGGACCAGCGGGGCCGGTGCGGTCCCGGGCGTCCACAGGGTGCCGGGGATCTCGCCGAGCGTGAATTCGCGCTCGAGGACGCCGCCGTCGAGGCGCAGTTCGGAAGTGAAGCGCATGATCGTGCCTTTCGGGAGTGCTGCTGAACGGCGCTCCCGGACGACCTACCGACCGACCGTGACCCCTGAGGGGAGCACCCATGTCGATACTGCGTTCACGGGTACCACCTCCTCGATCTCTCGCACGGTCTCCCGGAGGTTAGCAACGGCCGCCGTGGTCCGCCAGCTGTTTTCCGGGGAGGCCGCGCACCACCCGAGCGCGAGGGCCCGCTGATCCCCGCGCCGCCCGGTCAGCGGTGTCTGACGCCGGTCCGGGCGGCGGGGGCGAGGGTGGGTTCGGTGACGGGGGCGTCACCGAGGGCCCGGTCGACGGCCGCCAGCACGTCGGCGGAAAGGGTCGCACCGGACGCCGCGGCGTTGCTGCGCACCTGCTCGGGGCGTGAGGCGCCGGTGATCGCGGAGGCGACCTCGGTACGGCGCAGGATCCAGGCGAGGGCGAGGGTCGGCAGACTCATGCCGGCCTCTTCCGCGATGGGGACGAGGCGCTGAACAGCCTCCAGGGTGGCGTCGCTGTAGACGAGGTCCTGGGACACGGTCATGTCCGCCGAGGCGAACCGGCTGCCCTCCGGCACGGGCTGCCCCGGCTTGTACTTGCCGGTGAGGACCCCCTGGGCGAGCGGGGACCACACGATCTGGGAGATGCCGTTGTCCGCGCACAGGCCGAAGACCTGGGCCTCGGGGGCCTGCCACAGCATCGAGTACTGCGGCTGGGAGGAGACGAACAGGTCGGGTCCGGCGATGTCGATGCCGGCCTGGATCTGTTCGGGGGTCCACTCGCTGAAGCCGACGTAGCGGGCCTTGCCCTGCTCGACGACCTCACGGAAGGCCTCGACCGTGTCCTCGATCGGCACCGTGGGGTCGAAGCGGTGCGCCTGGTACAGATCGACGTGGTCGGTCTTCAGGCGGGTGAGGGAGGCGTCGATCTGCTTGGCGATCTGGGCCGGGGACAGACCCTGGTCGGCCGGGTCGTCCGACATGGGGAAGTAGACCTTGGTGGCCAGGATGTAGGAGTCGCGGGGGTGGGCCGAGAGGATCTCGCCCCAGGCCGTTTCGGCGGCTCCCTGGCCGTAGACGTTGGCGGTGTCGAAGAAGTTGATGCCGGCGTCGAAGGCCGCCTCGGTGCAGGCGCGGGTGGCGTCGGCCTCGACGCCGCCGGAGTAGGTCAGCCACGAGCCCAGCGAGATCTCCGAGACCTCCAGGTCCGAGCTGCCCAGCTTTCGGTACTGCATGATCGCTCCTTCCTCGGGACGGTATGAGTACCCCGAACGCCCGGAGTACCGCTCCGGGAGCAGGGCAGCACCGCCGGGCATGGACGCCCGGCGGGCCGGCGGGAGCGGCAGGTGCCGTTCCCGCTCGGCCCCGGGGGCCGCCCCTGCCGAGCCCGGCTCCCCCGAGGGAGTGGCGGGCAGGCGCGCGATCGGCGCGTTCTAACCGGTGAAGGCTTCGACGAGCGTCCACAGAGCCAGGGCGGCCATGCACAAACCGCCGAAACGCTGGACGGTCTTCAGCGGGACACGCTTGGCGATGAACCGGCCGGCGAGCAGGGCCAGGGCCGAGACGGACATCAGGGCCGCGGCGGAGCCGATGGCGGTGGGCAGCCAGCCGTTGGTGGCGGCGAGGTTGGCGGTGGTGATCTGGGTGAGGTCACCCCACTCGCTGATGAAGACGGCCATGAAGGCGGTCGTGTAGACCGGCCAGAAGCCCGTTACGGTCTTCGCTCCGTCCTCGTCGTCGTCGTCGCCGCCACTGCGCAGCAGGACGACGGCGCCGAAGGCGAAGAGGGCGGCGGAGACCAGCTTGACCGCCATGCCCGGGAGCAGGCTCAGGAGACTGCCGGCGCCGACGGCGATGGCCACGTGGACGATGAACGCGGTCGAGGTACCGAACCACACGTACAGGGGCCGCATGCGGGTGCCCATGGCCAGGGAGGCGAACATCGTCTTGTCCGGTAGTTCGGCAAGGAAGATCAGCCCGAAGGCAGTGAGGATCGCCAGGGGGTCGAAGGTCATCCTGGTGCTTTCTGCTGGGCCGGGCCGCCGGTTCACGCAGCACCTGGGCGGGCGGCGAGAACCAGTTCGGCCCGGTACGACGGATCAGCCCGCACGGATGTGCGGACATGGTGGTCATACAGGCCGAAGGTCTCGTCCGCCGCGGCACGGGTGCCGGGGCCCGATGGCCGGGACAGGCAGGCTGTCCAGTGTGTCGACCAGCGGTATTGCGGGACTACTCCCCTTCGCAGCCCCCGACCTTACACGCTCGCACCCGCCCCGCGGCAACCGCCGCACACACCAGCCGCCGCCCCGAGGGTGCCGTCGGCCCGCCACAGGGGCGCGCTACGTCCGGACCGTCCATACTCCCGGGCCGCCGCCGCGCCACTCGATCAGGTCCGAAGAGACCACGTCGATGTCCTCCAGACCGGCCCGGCGGAGGAACTCCTCCACGTCCCGCAGGTCGTAGGCGAGCCCCAGGATCTCCCCGTCCGCACGGACCCTGCGTCCGCCGCTCGGCGACGGCCGCCCGACCACCACGGGACGCCTGGCCATGACTCCATGGTCCACCCGTCGGGGCACCACCGCAGCTCGTCCCCGAGCACGTCGTCGACCGTCACAGGTGACGAGTCGCAGCGCGTCACGGGTCCGGGCACGTACGGCGGCGACGACGGGGCATACGGCTTTCCGAGCCTGAACGTCGCCGACCACTGGGAGCTCCCGTGCAGCCGAGCCTGTGCACCTTCCGCACGTGCAGTGCGGTCGCCGTCCTGCTTCTCGGATGTGCCGGTTACGCGGCCACCTTTCATCCCTTGCTGGCCGTGCCCGGCCTGCTGGGCGCGGCCCTCTTCGTCTGCTGTGCCGCCGATGCCCGCGCGGAGTACCGGCGGCAGATCACGCGGGCACGGTGGGAGGAGCGGCTCGCCCGGCCCCAGCCGGAAGGACCACTGGCCGTCCCGGCACCGTGCTGCGCGTTCTGGCGGTCTGCGGACACGCTCGCGCACGGTCCCGGGTGCACCCGGTCCGCCGCGTATCCCCGCCCTGCCGTCCATGACTGCTGCGAGCGGTGGTGGACGTCGCTGGGCGAGCTGCACGACCGCTCCTGCCGCCGGGGCGCCGACGCGTCGGCCGACCGGGAGTCGGACGCACGGTCCTGACCGCGCCGTCACCCGCACCGCGCCGCGGGGAAACCCGCTCGCCCGGGTCGGCCCCCGGAGGGGATCCTCGGGCCATGGAGTTCCTCTGCTACCACCGCGACCGGCCCGGCTCAGCGGCCCTGCGCCACGAGTTGAACGAAGAGCACCTGTCCTACATGGACCGCTACGCGAAGGTGATGATCGCGCGGGGTCCGACGCTCGCCGACGACCTCGACACGCCCACGGGCAGCCTGCACATCGTCGACCTGCCCGACTCCGCCGCCGCCCGGGCGTTCGCCTTCGACGAGCCGAACTACCAGGCCGGCGCCTACCGGGACGTGCTGCTGCGGCGGTGGCGCAACATGCTGGGGCGCACCATGTGGGAGTTCCCCGGCGGCCGGACCGGCGGGAGCCGTTACCTGGTGCTCGGCCTCGGCGCGGGAGAGGCGGCCGACCTCGCGGTGCCGCACGACCGGGACGAGCTGATCGCCTACGGGCCTCTGCTGTCCGACGACGGCGTCACCTGGCTGGGGACGGCGGCGCTGGTGCGGGCGCCCGACTCGCGGACGGCGCGCGCCGTCCTGACCCCGGACCGGTACGCCGGTGTCGAGGTGCACAACTGGGACTTCGGTGGGCGCCCCTCGTAGTTCCGACGGCCGGCGGGCTACGGCAGGGGGCGGGCGGCGCGCACGTCCAGCAGGAGGAGGAAGGCCGAGGCGGCGGGTGACGGGGGGACGCGTCGCCAGATCAGGTGTTCCGTCCGTACGGGTCCGTCGGCGACGACCACGCAGCGCAACCCGTGCAGTTCGGTGGTGAACGCGGCGGGCAGCAGGGCGATGCCCAGTCCGTGGCGGACCATCCGGACCATCAGCTCGACCCCCGACACCTCGAAGGTGACCTCGCGCCGCAGGCCGGCCGCCGCGAACGCCCGGTCCGACTGGGCGCGGGCGGCGCTGCCCTCGGCGAAGTCCACGAACACCTCGTCGGCGAGGCGGTGCAGGTCCACCTCGTCCTCCGAGGCCAGCGGATGGTCCGGGGCGACCACGGCGACATGCCGGCCCTGGGCGAGTTCCCTGTCGTGGACGCCCTCGAGCCGGAACCCCGGCTGCAAGCCGAGGAAGGCCGCGTCGAGTGTGCCGTCGCGCACCTGCTCGACCAGGCCCTCGCTGGAGCCCGCGCGGAGACTGATCCGCACCTGGGGGTGGCGCCGGCGATAGTCGCGCAGCAGTGCCGGGAGATCGACGGCCGCGACGGTGGGGATCGACCCGACGGTCAGCCTGCCCCGTATCTCGCCGGTCGCCGCCGCCACCTCCGGCCGGGCACGCTCGGCCGCTTCCAGGGCCTCGCGGGCGGCCGGCAGGAACGCCTCGCCCGCCGCGGTCAGCCGCACCCGCCGGCTGGTCCGCTCGAACAGCCGGGCTCCCAGTTCCTTCTCCAGCCGGGCGACCTGGTGACTGAGCGCGGACTGGACGACGTGACACCGTTCGGCGGCGCGGGTGAAGCTGGCCGTCTCCGCGACCGCGAGGACGTAGCGCATCTGCTGGAGATCCATGCGTGGATCGTGGAGCACGATGGATCGGATGACAAAGATGCGTTGGACCGCCGAACGACCGCTCCGCCATGCTGAAGGCCGGGCCGGACGGCAATGACCGGCTCCTCGCGGTCCCTCGGCGCCCCGGGCGCCTTCACCAGTGGAGACACCCATGCGCGTGATCGCCTTCGACCACCTCGTCCTCAACGTCGCCGACGTCGAGCGTTCGCTCGCCTTCTACACCGGTCCCCTGGGCCTGGATCCCGTGCGGGCTGAGGAGTGGCGGGCCGGCAAGGCGCCCTTCCCCTCCGTGCGGGTGAGCCCCACCACCATCATCGACCTCGTCGAGGGTCCCGCCGACGGGCCGCGTGGGGCGAACGTCGACCACATCTGTCTGGTGGTCGAGCCCCTCGACTGGCAGCAGGTCGTCGACTCCGGCGTCCTCACCGTCCTGGACGGGCCCGGCGAGCGCTTCGGGGCCCGGGGCACCGCCGTGTCGCTCTACGTGGCGGACCCCGACGGCAACACCGTGGAACTGCGCTGGTACCCGCAGGACTCCTGAGGGCCGTGCGGCACAACATGAGTGACAGATCATCACACCGGCGGCTACCATGCCCGCGATGACGAACTTCACCTCGCACGGATTGGGGGAATCGTCCGCCGAAGGTGAGTGCTGATGGCACATCACTTCGCGAACGGTATTCCCGCCCACCTGTTGATGTGGCAGCGCGTGCGCGAGTACGCCGTGCCACCGTCCATGATCGAGACCGCGACCGCACGGCGTGCGGTCGGTGACTGGGCGGGGGCCTGTGGCGCCGCCCGGATCGACGTCGACCTCGATCTGCGCGCCGTGCGCGACCGCCACGGCACCGACCTCGCCCACCGCCTCCGCGCGGACCTGCGCCGGCTGGCGCCGGATCTGCTGCGCTGGCACATGCCCCGGATCGCCCCCGACGGACGGCTGCGACCCGGCCTCACCCTCTCCCTCGCCCGTTATCCCGGCTCCGGCACCACGACGCCGCATCTGGTGGTGCGCACACCGCCCGCCCGGGCGGACGCCGGCCAGCGCATGTCCCTGAGCCTGTGGGACGGGTCCGGCGGTGACCCCGCCGGGCATCATCCGCATCCGCATCCCGACCGGCGCTTCCGGCTCGACCTGCACCGGCACCTCTGGGACGCCGACCGGAGCGGTGAGCTGGCCCGGCGGTGCGGCGCGGTCGGGGCAGGGTCCGCGCCGGCGCCCCGCGATGTCACCGGACACGCCACTCCTGACCTGCCCAACGAGGCTTGGGCGGTGGGGCGTTGGGCCGTCGAGGCGGAGTACCTGTTGCGTGCGGAGGAGCGCCCCCGGGACTCCTTCACCGTACGGCTCGGGCCTCGGACCCGCGCCGTGCTCCGGCTCGTGGCCCCCGACGACAGTCATGTCCCGTCGTTCCGGCCCGTGCCCGAAGCGCTGCCGTCCCAGGAGGTCGCGGCGCTCCCGGTGCTGCCGGAGGCGGCGGCCCGGGTCCTGCCGGACCTGGAGCTGTTGCGGGCGGGGCTCGTCACGGCCGGTGAACTGCATCCGCTCGTCGCCCCGGCCCTGACGGGTCACGGCGTACCGTCCGGGCCGGCTGCTTCCGGTCCGCGGGCCGGACTCGTCCCCGGGTCCGGCGATCCGCACCGGGTGGAGTGCCGGGGCGAGATCCACCGGATCGCCCTGCGGGACGGTGTGCTGACGGCGGTCGACCACGACGCGGACCAGTTGCGGCGGGAGGACCTGCTGACGGCGCTCGGCGGACCGCCGCTGCCCTGCCTGCGGGCCATCGACGCCGTACACCGCAGCCCGGAGGCCCTGCCCGCGGTCCGGGAGCGACTCGGTCACGGTGACGCGGCCGGGGCGCTGGCCGTGGTCGAGGCGCTGCTCGGTCCGGGAGCGGTCCTGCGCGACGGGCCGCTCCGGGACGCGCTGGAGTCGGCCGCGGCCCGCCGGATCGAGCACGGGCTCTACCGCTCGGGGCTGGTCGCCGCGCATCCCGCCGCCGGAGCGGCGCGCACCGAGGCGGGGCACCGTCCCCGGGCGGACCGCCGGATGCCGCTCGCCATGCGCCGCAAGCGGGCCAGCCGGGTCCGGCCCCGCACCGGCCTCGCCTCCTGACCGGCCGGCCCACCCCCTTCCCCGTGCCGTTCCGCGGCTCCCGCCGTATGTCCCCCATGACCTCCGGGACGGGCCCTCCCGTCCCTCCGTCCCACACACCCAGGTGATGCCCATGACTTCCCGCACTTCCCTGCCCGGATCCACCGGGAGCACCGACTCCGAACTCGTCCTGGCCGAGGCCCTGCTGTCCCTTCTGCGGACGACCACCACCGAGCCCCGCCCCGACGAGAACCTCGAAGCGCTCACCCTGGCGGTCGCCGCCGACCTGCCCGTCCTGCTCTGGGGCGAGCCGGGCATCGGCAAGACCGCGGCCCTGACCCAGCTCGCCGACTCCCTCGACCTGCCCCTCACCACGGTGATCGCCAGTGTGCACGAGCCGTCCGACTTCTCCGGGCTGCCCATCGTGGGTGACGACCCGGCCGTGCAGGGGGTGCCGATGGCGCCGCCGCAGTGGGCCGTCGAGCTGGTGCGGGCCGGGCGGGGCCTGCTCTTCCTGGACGAGCTCTCCACCGCCACCCCGGCCGTCCAGGCGGCCCTGCTCCGGGTCGTCCTGGAGCGGAGGGTGGGCGCACTGCAACTGCCGCCGGGGGTACGGATCGTGGCCGCCGCCAATCCGCGGGCCTCCGCGGCCGACGGGTGGGAGCTGAGCCCGCCGCTGGCCAACCGGTTCGTGCACCTGTACTGGGCGCACGACCGGGAGGTGGTGGTGCGTGGGCTGGGCGGGGTCTGGCCCCGGGCGGAGCTGCCCCGGCTGGATGCCGAACGGCTGCCGGAGGCGGTGGCGTTCGCCCGGCGGGCGGTCTGCGGTTTCCTGAAGGCCCGGCCGACGCTGATCCACCGGCTGCCCAGCAGCGAGGCGCGGCGCGGCGGTGCCTGGCCCTCGCCCCGCAGTTGGGAGGCCGCGTTGACGCTGCTGGCGTTCGGCACGGCCGCCTCCGTCTCCCGGGACGTGCTGGCGCTGCTGGTGCGGGGGGCTGTCGGGGACGGGCCGGGCCTCGAACTGCTCGCGCATCTGGACCGGATGGACCTGCCCGACCCGGAGTCGCTGCTCGCCGACCCGGCCGCCGCCGAACTGCCGGAACGGGGGGACCTGAGGCAGGCGACGCTGGAGGCGGTGGTCGCCGCCGTCGGGGCGCGTCCGCGGCGGGAGCGGTGGGAGGCCGGCTGGGCGGTGCTGGTGCGGGCCCTGGAGACCGGCACCCCGGATCTGCTGGTCGCCCCCGCGACGGCGTTGGCCGCGCTGCGGCGCGACGACTGGGAAGTGCCGGCGGCGGTGGAACGGATGGCGGGGGTGATCGGCCTCGCCCGGCGGGCGGACCGGTCGGTGGAGCGGGTCGCGGCGGCGGCCGGCACCGCGCGGGCGGCGGGGACGCGCCGATGACGGGGGCCGGGCGGCGACCGGAGCCGCGTCCCGCGTCCCGCCGGAAGCGGCCGGTGCCGTACCCGATGAGGCCGGTCGCGCCACCGCGTCCGGTACGGGCCGAGCTGCCGGAGCCGTGGAACGGAACCAGGGCCGGGGAGGGTGAGCCGGCCGTGCCCGGGGAACGGGCCGGCGGGCCGGAGCTCCGGCTGGACATGGAGAAGCTGCTGGCCGCCCGGCTGTACGCGGTGAAGGTCCGGCCCTACCTGGCCGACGCGCTGTTCGCGCTGCACGTGGTGGAGGACCGGTCGGTGCCGACGATGGCGGTGGACGCGCACTGGCGCTGCTACGTCTCCCCCGGCTTCGTGGCGCGTATGCCGCTGGAGGAACTGGCGGGCGTCTGGGTCCATGAGGTCTCCCATCTGCTCCGGGACCATCACGGGCGGGGTGAGCGGTACGCGCGGGAACACGAGGAGCACGGGCCGGGCGAGCGGCTGCGGCGGAACATCGCCGCCGACTTCGAGATCAACGACGACATCTACGGGGACGGCCTGCCCCGGCCCGAGGGCGCGGTGCTGCCCTCGCTGCTGCGGCTGTCCTCCGGTCTGCTGATGGAGGAGTACTTGCGGACCGCGTCGATGTCCGGGCTCGCCGCCGGCCTGGCCTGGCTGGACTGCGGGAGCGGCGCCGACGGGCAGGAGCGGCCGTGGGAGCTGGGGCCCGACGGCGCGCACGGGTTGAGCAGGCAGCAGCGGGACGCGGTCCGCTTCCGGGTCGCGGAGGGCATCAAGTCGCGGCCCGGTGACGCACCGGACGGGTGGCGCCGCTGGGCGGACGAGGCCTTCCACCCGCCGCAGCCGTGGCGGCAGTTGCTGGGAGCGGCGGTCCGCTCGGCGGCCGGTGCGCCGGGGGCGGGCGAGAACCACAGCTACCGGCGTCCGTCCCGGCGGTCGGCGAGCGTGCCCGGGGTGCTGCTGCCGAGTCTGCGCCGTACGCCGCCCCGGGTCTGCGTCGTGATCGACACCTCCGGGTCGGTGAGCGACGCGGAGCTGGGCAGCGCACTGCTGGAGGTGGCGGCGATCTCGCAGGCGGTCGGCGGGCGGCGCGACCTCGTCTCGGTGGTCTCCTGCGACGCCGCGGCCGGGGTCGCCGCCCCGCTGTGCCGGGCCGAGAACATCGAGCTGCTCGGCGGCGGCGGAACGGACCTGCGTTCCGGTTTCGCGCAGGCGCTGCGGTCCCGGCCCCGCCCGGACGTGATCGTCGCGCTGACGGACGGTCAGACGCCGTGGCCGTCCGCGCAGCCTCCGTGCCGCACGGTGGTCGGGCTCTTCCCCCGACCGGCCGGCGGCGTCGACGAGAGCGACCCGGACTACGTCCCGGACACTCCCCCGGCCTGGGCACGTGTTGTCACCATCGGCTGACGCGGGCGGAGCAGGATGCTCGCCAGGCCCGTCCGGATCGCGGCACAGCGGCGGGAGGCACCGGCGCGACAGGCGGTCCGGTTCCGGCACGCTGTTGCGGGTGCGGGGGCCGCGCCGGAGACTGGCCCCGCGGGGACAGCCGTGGAGAGGGCCGGGACACGATGGGCGACTACGCGGACCTCCCTGGGGTCCGTACCTGGTACGAGACCGAGGGGACCGGCGATCCGCTGGTCCTGCTGCACGGCGGCTTCTGCACCAACGACACCTGGGGTGCGCAGCGCGCCGACCTCGCCGCCGCGTACCGCCTCTTCCTCCCCGAGCGGCGGGCGCACGGACACACCCCCGACGTCGAAGGGCCGCTCACCTACCAGGACATGGCCGACGACACGGTGGACTTCCTCGAGACGGTCGTCGGGGCAGCGGCCCACCTGGTCGGCTGGAGCGACGGGGGCATCGTCGCCCTGCTCGTCGCCGCCGCACGGCCCGACCTGGTGCGCAAGGTCGTGCTGATCGGGGCGAACTTCCGTCCGGGCCCGGAGTGCTTCGTCCAGCCGTCGATGCTGGACGCGATGGCGCCGCAGAGCCCCGATCTCGCGTTCTTCCGCGAGTTGTACGAGGCCGCCACGCCGGACGGCGCGGACCACTGGCCGACGGTCGCCGCGAAGCTGACCGACATGTGGCGCACCCAGCCGACGATCACCGTCGAGGACCTGGCCCGCGTCCGGGCACCCACTCTCGTCCTCGTCGGCGACGACGACATGATGACGCTGGAGCACACGACCGCGCTCCACCGCGCGATCCCCGAGTCGGAGCTGGCCGTCGTCCCCGGCGCCTCGCACCTGGTCCCGCTGGAGAAGCCGGCCCTCGTCAACCGGCTGATCCTCGACCATCTGGCGCAGGACTCGGTCGAGACGATGATGCCCATCCGGCGCGCCCCCGCCCCGGGCTCCTGACGCACGGCATCAGGGGGGCGCCGCCGGGTACCGGCAGGGGATGATCGAGGTGGTGCAGGCGGGGCTGTGGGGACTGCTGGCGGGCTCGGCCCTGCTGCTGGGGGCGGTGGTCGGCTTCGGGGTGCGGGTGCCGCAGAAGATGATCGCCACGGTGATGGCGTTCGGCGCGGGGGTGCTGCTCTCGGCGGTCTCCTTCGAGCTGGTCGGTGAGGCCTACGACGAGGCCGGGCTGGCTCCGGCCGCGGTCGGGACGATCCTCGGCGCGGTGGCCTACACCGTCGGCAACCTCTGGCTGGCGCGCCGCGGCGCCCGGCACCGCAAGCGCTCCGGCCACCGCACGGCGCAGGCGCAGCCGTCCGAGGCCCAGCAGGGCGGGTCCGGTCTCGCGCTGGCGCTCGGGGCCCTGCTGGACGGGGTCCCGGAGTCCGCCGTGATCGGGGTGAGCCTGCTCGACGGCGGCGCGGTGAGCCTGGTGACCGTCGCGGCGGTGTTCATCAGCAACGTACCGGAAGGGCTGTCGAGCTCCGCGGGGATGAGGAGGGCCGGCCGGAGCAAGGGGTACGTCTTCGGTGTGTGGGGCGCGATCGCGGCCGCCGGCACCGTGTCCGCCGTCCTCGGCTACACGGTCGTCGGGGCCTTCTCCCCGGCGGTGATCGCCGCCGTCACCGCCGTGGCGGCCGGGGCGATCCTCGCCATGATCGCCGACACGATGATTCCGGAGGCCTTCGAGGACGCCCACCTGGCCATCGGCCTGGTCACGGTGAGCGGCTTCCTCGTCTCGTTCGCCCTGTCCCACGCCTGAGCCGCGAAGCGGCCGTACGGCGGCGGATCAACCGGACGCGGGCCGCCGTGATCCGCCGGGTGGTCCGGGCGGCGATGCGGGGATCGACGGCACGACGCGGTCGCCGCTGCGGCAGGGGCATGGTTTGCCGCCGTACGGGGAACAGTGGCGCGGTGGCATCGGCCGCACGGACGCGCGTCACCGTGGGGCCGTCCGCGCTGAGCTCAGGAGAGTGGGACGACATGGCGCGAAGCGTCGAATCGGTCCGGCGAGTGGCGCTGGGTGTCCTCGGCGCGGTGCTGGTGCTGGTCGGTGTGGCCCTGCTGGTGCTGCCCGGGCCGGGGCTGCTGCTGGTGTTCGCCGGAGTGGTGCTGCTGTCCCGCGCCGTACCCGCGCTGGACCGGTATGTCGCCCCCGTTCGCAGGCAGGCGATGCGCGGGGTCGAGGAGAGCGTCTCCTCGCCGTGGCGTATCGCCGGGTCGGTCACGGCGGGACTGTGCCTCGTCGGGGCGGGTCTGGTGTGGGGGCTGGTCCCCCGGGTCCCGTTCGCCGGGTGGGGCACGGGAGCGAGCCTGATCCTTTCGGGCCTCGTCCTGTTCACCCTCCTCGCCTGGAGCTACCGCCGCGTCCACGGCGGCCGTCGCTGAGCCGCGGTCCCGAGCGGGCCGGTCGTCGGAACACCCACCGCGTGTGGCTGTACACCCCGCCGTCGCGGCCGAAGCCGTACGCCGTGGCCGGGGCGACCGCGTACACCGTCGCGTGCCCCTCGCGGAACGCGTCCCCGATCCCGTGGAAGGTCCCTTCGGGTGAGGTGATGTGCCGCCCGTACTTCGCCTCGTACGCCGCGATCACCTCCTCGACGACGGCCGGATCGACGACCGGTTCCGCCGTGCCCTCGACGACGAGGTCGAGCCCCCGGGTGAGTGAGTTCCCGCCGGTGGTCAGCGCGCAGTGTCCGTCGTGGGCGAGGTTCCTCGCCTTCTGCTCCCCCACGCCGGTGGAGAAGTACAGCGTCCCGCGGTGCCAGGCGGCGATCACGGGGGTGACGTGCAGGCGCCCGTCGGGCCGCACCGTGGACACCCAGAAGATCTCGGCGGTCTCCAGCTGCCGCTGGGCCTCGGCCCACTCGGTCGCCGTGACGTCCGCGGCACCCGGACGGGGATTGAGCGCCGAGCTGTAGCGGGCGTCCAGCTCGGTCGTGGGCCGCTCGGGGCGATCTTGTGCCGGCATGGCGGTTCGCCTTCCCTCTCGGTATGAGGCCTCATGAGGCGCTCTCCTCATGAGGACCGGTTCCGCGCGCCGGAATCATCGCGGTCGTCGCGGAACCAACCCTCGAGGCCGTGGTCGGGGCCGGGTGCGCTCACGCCGGGGCGGCGGCGGTTCCGGGGACGTCGACCGTCTCGCAGCCCTCGCGACGCATCCGTTCGCTCCCCCAGGCACCGAGCGGCCCGAGCGCCTGGTTGAGGGTGTGCCCGTGCTCGGTCAGGGAGTACTCCACGCGCGGCGGCACTTCGGCATACACCTTCCGCAGCACCAGACCGTCCGCCTCCATCTCACGCAGGTGCTGCGTCAGCATCTTCTCGCTCACCCCCGGCAGACCGCGGCGCAGCTCGGCGAAGCGGCGCACGCCATGAGTGTCGAGTTCCCAGAGGATCAGTCCCTTCCACTTGCCGCTGACCACATCGAGCGCTGCGTCGACGCCGCAGATGTAGGGCCCGTTCCTCGGCGCCTTGGCCATCATCGATCCCCTTACGAAAAGGTAAGTACCGCAGTAAATAGTGGGTACTTCCGAGCCTAGTCACGCTCTTCGAGGATGGAGGCGTGAACGAACAGAACCGCACCACCAGGCAGAACAGCGCCGTGACCGTGATGGGGCTCGGCCCGATGGGTCAGGCGATGACCCGTGCGCTCCTCGCCGCGGGCCACCGGGTCACCGTGTGGAACCGCACCGCCGGCCGGGCCGACGGTGTCGTCGCCGAGGGGGCGACGCCGGCGGCGACGCCCGGCGCGGCGGCCGAGGCGAGCGACCTCGTCGTCCTCAGCCTCACCGACTACCGGGCGATGTACGACGTCCTCGGCACCGCCACCGCGTCGCTCGCCGGCCGCACCCTGGTCAACCTGAGCTCCGACACCCCCGACCGCACACGCGAGGCCGCGACCTGGGCGGCCGGCCACGGCGCCGCGTTCCTCACCGGAGGTGTGATGGTGCCCGCGCCGATGGTCGGCACGGAGGCGTCGTACGTCTTCTACAGCGGCCGCGAAGAGGTGATGGAGCGTCACCGGGAGACACTGGCGCCGCTCGGGACGCCGAAGTACCTGGGTGAGGACCCGGGCCTGGCCCAGATGATGTACCAGGCGCAACTCGCGGTGTTCCTGACCACCTTGTCCGGCCTGATGCACGCCACCGCGATGCTGGGCACCGCCGGGATGAAGGCCGAGGAGTCCCTGCCGGAGCTGCTCTTCTTCACCGACTCGATCGGCGCCATACTGCGGGCCGGTGAGGAGCGTCCCGGTGCCGCACTCGACGCGGGAGAGCACCCCGGCGACCTCAGCACGGTCACCATGATGGGTGCGACGTCCGACCACATCGTCGAGACCAGTGGGGCGCTCGGCCTCGACCTCGCGCTCCCCCTGGCGGTACAGGCCCACTACCGTCGCGCGATCGAGGACGGGCACGGCAGCGACAACTGGACGCGCATCATCGACGGCATCCGGGGACCTCGCTGACCGCGCGGCACGGCGTACCCGTTGCTCCCTGAGTGATGCCCGGCCGGCGCCGCACCATCCGCGACTGCCGCCCGAATGACCCCGCGCTTGCCTAAAGGTATTAGGCATGAGCATAATGCCTTTCGGTGAACGGGAGGCAGGTCATGGTTCGAGCAGGGCTGACGCCGGAACGGCTGACCCGGGCGGGCGCGGAACTGGCCGACGAGGTCGGCTTCGACCAGGTGACCGTCTCGGCGCTCGCCCGGCGTTTCGACGTCAAGGTCGCGAGTCTGTACTCGCACCTGAAGAGCTCCCACGACCTCAGGACCAGGATCGCCCTGCTCGCGCTGGAGGAGCTCGCGGACCGGGCGGCCGCCGCGCTGGCCGGGCGGGCCGGCAAGGACGCCCTGGCCGCCTTCGCGGACGCCTACCGGGACTACGCCCGGGAGCACCCCGGCCGCTATGACGCCGCCCGGCTACGGCTCGACCCCGAGACGGCGGCGGCCAGCGCCGGCGTCCGGCACGCGCAGATGACCCGGGCCATCCTGCGCGGCTACGACCTGACGGAGCCGGACCAGACCCACGCGGTCCGGATGCTGGGCAGCGTCTTCCACGGCTACGTCAGCCTGGAGATGGCCGGAGGCTTCAGCCACACCGCCGTCGATCCGCAGGAGTCGTGGGCCTGGATGCTCGACTCACTCGACGCCCTACTACGGAACCAAGGCAATGAGCACTGACCACGACACCGACCACGACTGGGTCACCACACCCGTGACCGCTGACCTGCTGCGCGGTCACCTCGACGTCGAGCGCACCGCGCAGGGCCTGCTGCCGCACCGGCTGCCCGCCGGGGCCCGCCGGCAGATCCCCGACGACCAACTGGCCGTGGCCGAGGCCCAGCCCTCCGGCGTACGGCTGGTCTTCCGTACCCGGGCCACCACCGTCGAACTGGTCACCCTGCCCACCAAGCGGGCCTACCGAGGCCTCCCCGCCCCGGCGGACGGCGTCTACGACCTGCTGGTCGACGGCCTCCTCGCCGCCCAGGCCACCGTCGCGGGCGGCAACGTCCGCACGGTCGTCGACATGGTCACCCAGCGCGCCGAACTGCACGAAGGGCCTGCCGGCACCGCCCGGTTCACCGGTCTGCCCGCACGGGACAAGGACGTCGAGATCTGGCTCCCGCACACGGAGATCACCGAGCTGATCTCGCTGCGCACCGACGCCCCGGTCGAAGCGGCGCCGGACCGCGGGCGCCGGGTGTGGCTGCACCACGGCAGTTCCATCAGCCACGGCTCGAACGCCACCCACCCCACCGCCGTCTGGCCGGCACTGGCCGCGAGCCGGGGCGGAGTGGAGCTGGTCAACCTGGGTTTCGGCGGCAGCGCGCTGCTGGACCCGTTCACCGCCCGCGCCATGCGGGACACGCCCGCGGACCTGATCAGCCTCAAGGTCGGCATCAACATCGTCAACGCCGACGTGATGCGCCTGCGTGCCTTCGTCCCCGCGGTGCACGGCTTCCTGGACACCGTCCGCGAGGGGCATCCGGGCACGCCGCTGCTCGTCGTGTCGCCCGTCCTGTGCCCCGTCCAGGAGGACACTCCCGGCCCTCTCGCGCCCGACTTCGACGGTGGGACGGTGCGGTTCAAGGCGACGGGCGATCCCGCCGAACGCGCGGCCGGACGCCTGACCCTGAACGTCATCCGCGACGCGCTCGCCCGGATCGTCGAGCAGCGGGCCACCGACGACGTGAACCTGCACTACCTCGACGGCCGTGAGCTGTACGGCGAGAAGGACTACGCGGAGTTCCCGCTGCCGGACGAGGTCCACCCCGATCCCGCCGGTCACCGCCGCATCGGCGAGAACTTCGCCCGGCTCGTGTTCGCGGACGGCGGTCCCTTCGCCGCGACGGGCGGCTGACGCGTCGCCCGCGCGGTCGCCGAGGCGTTCACCCGGCCGGGCGTGTGACGGTGTCCCGAAGTGGGGACTGTTCAGGGCGATGTGTTCCTCGTCGGGGGCGCGGGCGCCCCACCGCCGCCGTCCCGCCCGGGCGTGCGCGGGCCCGCCACGAAAGGGCCGCGCCTCATGACGTCGTCCGCCGACCCGCCGTACCGGGTGCGCGGCGCCGCCTCGTCCTGGGAGCCCGTCCGGCAGCGTGGCCGGTGCTACCGGGCCGTCGACAGCGCCGAGTCCGAGGCGGTGCGCCGGCATCTCGGCTGCGGCGACGGGGACCTCACGGCGCACCTGGACCCGTCCTTCCGCTGCTACGCCCTGCGGACCTGACAGTGCGCCCGCCCCTCTGGACAAGGAGCCGCCCATGACGACGGACCCCGACTACGAGCAGTGCTGGACCGTCTACGGTCAGCGGCAACTGGACCACGGCTGGTCGCCTCCGGTGCCCGACCGCATCGACTGGGGGTTCTGGCCCGGCGTGGGTCCGGGAGCGGAGGTCCTCGGCGACATCCGGGGCAAACGGGTCCTCGACGTCGGGTCGGGGCCCGGTCACCACGCCGTCCACCTGGCCCCGCACGTACGGCGCCCTCGTGGACGGCGTCGACCTGTCCCCCACCCAGCACCGGCGCGCGCTCGACGACCACGGTGCGGAGCCCGGGGTCCGCTTCGTGTGCGCGGACGTCGCCGAACACCTGCGGCGGGAGCGGCCGTACGACGCGGCGTACGGCCTGCGTACGTTCGCCTGCATCGACCCCCGTCATCTGCTGCCGGCCCTGCGGGACGGACTGGTCGACGGCGCTCCCCTCGTCTTCTCCGCCCTGCACACCGACTCCGACGGGAAGGGTCCGTCCGAGCAGGTGGAGTCGCGCCCGGAGTTCGTCCGGCTGCGGCAGGAGGAGCCGATCCCCACCCTGATGTGGGTGCTCGCACCCGGGCTGTGGGAGGAGTTGCTGAACGATCACGGGTTCAGGGTGGAGGGGTGCGAACTCCTTCGGGCCCCGGACGCGGACAACCCCTCGGCACTTCATCTGATCCGGGCACGGCGCCACCGCGCGCCCCGCGGCACGGCCTTGTCCAGCCGGCCCCGGACCCACCGGCCCCCCGCGCCCCACGCCGCGATCGGTGTCGGCGCCGTCGTACTCGGACCGCACGGCCTGCTGCTGGGCCGCCACCGGCACGGCACGTGGGAGTTGCCCGGTGGAACCGTCGAGCCCGGGGAGTCCCTGCGGGAGACGGTCGTGCGGGAACTGGACGAGGAGACCGGACTGCTCGCCCGCCCCGAGGACGTGACGCTGCTGGGCACGCTCGTCGACCACGTCGGTGACGTGGTGCGCGTCACCGTGGGCGCCGTCGTCGCGGCGTGGCGGGGCGACCCCCGCGACCAGCCGGGCGAAAGCGTGGGCGACTGGCGCTGGTGGCCGCTGGACGGGCTGCCGCAGGGACTGTTCGAGTGCAGTGCCCAGATCCTGACCTCCTGGCGCGGCGACCTGCCGCGCATCGATCATCCGCCCGCGCACTTCACGCCGTTCGCGGAGGGGCCGTCGCTCCCCGCTCGGCCGGCCGGGGCGGACTGACCCGGGCCCGGGCCGGGGACCTTGTCCGGCCGGACGGCGCGTCGGCGAAGATGGTCGGCGTCAACCGTCCACGCCAGCGAGGAGTCTTCGCGCAGATGGCTACTTCCGCCCCCGGCCCGAAGCCGCCGACGATCGCCGATGTCGCCCGCGTCGCCGGTGTGTCGCGCACGACCGTGTCGCATGCCCTGAACGGGCTCGGCAAGGTCGACCCCCGGACCCGGGAGCGCGTCCGGCAGGCCGCGGCGGACCTGGGCTACCGACCGAATCTGCGGGCGCAGCGGTTGCGGCGCGGACAGGCGAAGGCCATCGCGCTGGCCTCCTCGATGCCGTTCGCGGTGGCGGGCGGGCCGTCCCGGCTCGGGTTCTACATGGAGGTCGCGGCGGCCGCCGCGGAGAGCGCCCTCCTCCACGACTACGCCCTCGTCCTGGTGCCTCCCGTCCAGTCCGGCTCCGCGCTGTACTCCGTCGACATCGACGGGGCCATCGTGGTGGAGCCCGAGGTGGGCGACGCCGCGGCCGCGCAGCTGCGCGAACGCGGGCTGCCGTACGTGGCGCTCGGCAGGCCGGTGTCGCCGGACGACGACGCGCCCTACGTCGACCTGCGCGGCGATCTGGTGGCGGAACTGCTGCTCGAGCACCTGCACGAGCAGGGCGCGGTACGTCCGGCGCTGATCGTCGGCTCCGGTACCCGGCACTCGTCCGTCGACGCGCTCGCCGCCTACGAACGGGTCGCCGGACGGCACGGCTGGACGCCCGTAGTGGCGAAGGTGCCGGAGTCGGGGGGCGAGCAGGCGGGGTACGAGAGGTGCGCGGCCCTGCTCGCCGAGCACCCGGAGACCGACGCGGTGTGCGCACTGGTCGACGCCTTCGCGGTGGGCGCGGTCCGGGCCGTCCGGGACAGCGGGCGGAGGGTCCCGGACGACGTCATGGTCGTCACCCGCTACGACGGCCTGCGGGCCCGTACCTGCGAGCCGCCCCTGACCGCGGTCGATCTGCACCTGGACCGGGCGGCGGCCGACGCGGTGGAGCTGCTGCTGGGACGGCTGCGCGGGGACACAGCCACCGCGTCGGTGGCGGTGTCCCCGCGGCCGCGGGTGATCGCCCGGGCCTCGTCGGTACGGATCGCCCGCCCCTGAAGTCCGCCACGGACCGGGCCTGGCGGCCCTCAGGCCCCGGGCCCCGGGCCCCGGGCCCCTCAGGCTCCGAACATCAGGACCACGCCGGAGACCAGCGCGAAGACCAGGACGAACAGCCGCATCCTGCGTGCGTCCAGTCGGTGGTGCACCAGGCGGCTGAGCCACGCGCCGACGGCGATCGCCGGCAGCAGCAGGGTCGCCTGGCCCAGCTCCGCGGGCTGCGCCTTGCCCGTCGCGAACAGCAGTATCAGGGAGGCGACTTCCCCGACGAGGAAGCAGGCGGCAACGGTGGAGCGCAGCTCGGCGGGCGGCCGGTGCTGGTAGACCAGCGCGAGCGGGGGCCCGCCGACGCCGGTCGCGGTCTCCGTGAGCCCGGTGACGGCACCCGCGCCGACGTACGCCACCCGCCCGGGCGCGAACGCCGGCGCGGTCAGGCTGACGACCGCGGCGAGTACGGTGGCCACGCCCACGAACAGGCCCAGACTGCGTTCCGGGATCAGCCACAACAGGGCCAGACCGGCCGGGGTGGCGGCGAGCCGCGCCCCGGTGATCCAGCCGGCGCCGCGCAGGTCGATCGACGCCCGTTCCCGCCAGGCGACGTACAGATTGAGCGGGATCATCGACGCCAGGACGAAGACCGGGACCAGTCCGGGGTCGACGATCCCGGCCACGGGCGCGACGATCAGCGCGAAGCCCAGTCCGCTGCTGCCCTGGACGAACGCGGCGACGGCCACCGTCACCGCGAGGACCGCCAGCATCTGCGTACTCACTGTGCCGCGCTCCGCTCCTGGGTCGTGCTCAGCGCCCGTGACGCCGTCGACGTGGGGTGCACCCGGGTGACGCCGGCCCTGGCGACGGTGGCGCGGGCCAGGTCGGCGGCCCGTCTCACCAGTGCGGGCCCGTCCCAGCCGACGGGGCGGCCGTGCCACATGCGCAGCCGCCCGGCGACGAACACGGCCGTTATCTGGTCCCGGTTGCCGCGCCGGACGAGCTCCCAGGGCAGGTCCCAGGAGAGCGCCGTCTCCGGGGTGTCGGCGTCGACGAGGAGGAAGTCGGCCGCCGCGCCCGGTGCGACGGTGCCGGTGAGGGTGCCGAGCCCGACGGCGTCCGCTCCCCCGCGGGTGGCACGGTCCAGCCACGTCCAGCCGGCTCCGCAGGACGAGTCGCCGGTCGCCAGCCCGTAGGCCAGCCGCTGGGCGAACTCGGCGGCGTCCGCCAGCCGGAAGCCGTCGCCGCGGGTGCCGTCGGTGCCGAGTCCGAATCGGACGCCGCGCTCGGCCATCGCCGTCGCGGGGGCCACCGCGTTGCCCTTCCACGCGCTCGCGACGGGGTTGTAGCTGACGGCCGTTCCCGTGTCGGCGAGCAGGCTCAGTTCGCGCGGGGTGAGGAGCGTGGCGTGCGCGGCGAGCAGTTGGGGGCCGAGCGCGCCGATGCTGTGCAGGTGCTCGAGGGGGCGCAGGCCGTGCCGCACCAGGGAGCGTTCCACGCCGGCGAGGTGCTCGTTGACGTGGATCTGTACGACGGTCCCGGCCTCGGCGGCCAGGCGGGCGGTGGCGCGCAGGGTGTCCTCGGTGGCGGCCTCGGGGATCGAGACGGCCAGCGAGGGGTGGATCAGGGCGTCGCCGGTGTAGCGGGCGAGGTGCTTCTCGGCGTGTTCCAGGACGGCCGGACCGGTGCCGTCACCGGCGTCCGCGTCGTTGCAGACCAGCCCGAGTACGCAGCGGATCCCGGCGTCGCGTGCGGCCGAGGCGATGACGTCCACGTCGACGTCGGCGCGGGTGCCGGCGTCGGCGACGGTGGTGAAGCCGCCGCGCAGTGCCTCGAGTGCCGCCAGCTTGGCCGCCGTGTAGGCGGACTCCTCGTCCAGCGCGCCCTCCAGCGGTACCCAGACCCGGCGGAAGATCTCGGACGGCTCCCCGAAGGCGAGGGCCGCGCCGAAGCTCTGGGTGAGGTGGTGGTGGGCGTCGACGAAGCCGGGCATCAGCAGGTGGCCGGGCAGCCGTACGGTCCGCTGCCGCGGGTGGGCGCGCTCCAGTTCGGCAGCCGGTCCGACGGCTTTGAAGCGGCCGTCGTCCACCAGGACCGCGCAGCCGTCGACGGGGCCTTCCGGCAGCAGGACCGCGCCGGGCAGGAGGAGCAGCGGGGCGGGGTGGGCGAGGGCGTCACGGTCGGATGGGTTCATCGGTCGCTTCCTGTGCGTGCGGAGGTCAGGCGGGCGACGGCGCCGGGCCTGACGTGGTGGAAAAGGATGTTGAGGACGGCGGCGGTGAACGTGCCGACGGCGACGCCGCTTTCGAGGAGGATCCGGACGTTGGCGGGGAAGGCCCCGTACACGCCGGGGACGAGGATGGGCAGCAGTCCCAGCGCGAGGGCTACGGCGCAGATGAAGGTGCTGGTGTGCCGGTCGAGGTCGGAGCGTCCGAGCATCTGGACGCCGAGCACGGTGATGACGCCGAAGACGACCATGGCGGTGCCGCCGACGACCGCGGTCGGGATCACGCTGATCGTGCGGGTGACGGGGGCGAGGAATCCGACGACGATGAGCACGACGCCGGCCGCGGCGGTGACGAACCGGCTGCGGACCCCGGTGACGCGGACGATTCCGATGTTCTCCCCGCTGGTGACCATGAGCGGCAGGCCGAAGAAGCCGCCGAAGAGCGAGGTGAGCGCGTCTCCGCGGACGGTCTTGGGCACATCGGTCCGCTTGTCGATCTCCTTGCCGACGGCTTCGGCGTTGATGACGGTCTGGCCGGTGGCCTCGGCCATGGACGCCAGGCTGTAGAGCATCAGCGGCAGCGCGGCGACGAGGTTGAACTGGGGTGAGCCGAAGGGCATCAGGTGGGGCACGTTCACCAGGCTGCCCCCCGCCGCGCCTCCCCCGTGGAGCACACCGGTCACGGCGGCGAGCGCGGTGCCGGCGAGCAGGCCGAGCATCACGGCCAGTTGGCGCACGACACCGCTGGAGAACAGGTAGAAGACGACGGTGAACCCGATCGTCGCCATGCCGAGACCGAGGTCGGCGGGGTCGGCGAAGCCCGGCGCGCCGGGCTGCCCGGTGACGAGGACGGCGCCGACCTTCACCAGGTTGACGCCGACGATGACGATCATCGTGCCGATCACGAGGGCGGGGAAGTATCTGAGCAGCCGGGAGAAGACCGGCAGGACGACGAAGGTGAACACCGCCGTCAGGACCACCGCGCCGGTGGCGGTGCGCAGTCCGTGCTGTTCGGCGATCGCGAGGAACAGGATGAGCGGTGCCCCGCCCGGCAGCATCACGAACGGCAGCCGCGGTCCGAACTTCCACAGTCCGAGCGACTGGAGCAGCGATCCCGCCCCCGAGAGGACGAAGGCGGCCGAGAGCAGGTCGACGGTGAGGTCGGTGTCGAGGCGGAGGGTGGCGCTCATCAGGAAGATCGCCGAGATGGGGGTGGCGGCCATGACGAGGACGTGCTGGATGCCGAAGAGCAGGATCCGCCCCACGGGCCGGGCCTCGTCCACGGGGTGCACGGCGGGCCGGGTGACGTCCCCGGACGGCGCCTCGGCGGGGTCGGGCGAGGCCTGGGCGGGGCCGCGGCCGGGCGGGGTCCGGTCGGGGCCGGTGGTCTCCTCGACGGTGGGGCGGCGGTCGGCCGTCCCGGTGGGGGCGACGCCGGATGCGACCGGTGGTTGTGCGGCCGCTTCGCCGCCGGGGTTCGGTGACGCTCCGGCCGGGGGGCGGTTCTGGCGGGGACTGGACACGTTCGGGCTCCGTTCGGGCATACGGGCACGCTCGGATTTCAGCCGCGATCCGGCCCTGGACCGAGAGCCAAATCGATTTGGCCAAATCGATTTGGCCGCCAGTATGTGATCCCTCCGGCCGAGCGTCAAGGGGCGTGGGGCGGCGGAGCGGGAGGGGTGGGGCGCGCTGGGAGCCGTGAGACAGGACGGAGAGGCGCGCGGGGAGGAGGCTGGGGCGCAACGATTTGCCGGCGTGCCCTCCGGCGGGGGCATCACGCCGGCGCGGCCGCCCGCCGAAGGGATGCGCGGATCAGTCCGGAGTACGGAAAGCGGCAGGGCGCGGGCGGCGCGCCCGCTGGGCGTGCACCGGCCGCGCCACGCGCCGTCCGCACCGCCCACCGTCCACACCGCCCACCGGCCGCACCACGCGCCCTCCGCACCACGCGCGCTCCGCGACGGCGCGCGGCGGACGGGGGCGGCCGGCCGGCTGCCCTGCCGTCACACGCGCTGCGTGTGCTCCGTGCCCGCGGGCTCCGCGGCGAGGCTTCCCATCACGACGCGGGAACGGCTGTGCAGGCGCAGCGAGACGGCGACGAGGCCGATCGCGACCGCCGTCATCGCCGCGCCGGCCCAGGCCGTGGAGGCGTAGCCGAGGCCCGCGTCGATCACCGTGCCGCCGAGCCAGGGACCACCGGTGTTGCCCAGGTTGAAGGCGGCGGTCGTCGTCGCGCCCGCGAGCGTGGGCGCGGCGCCCGCCACGTTGAACATGCGGGCGTTGAGCGCCGGCGCGGTGTAGAACGCGGAGACGCCCAGGAGGAACGACAGGGCGATGGCGACGGCGGGACTGGAGGCGAACAGGGCCAGCGCGGTCAGCAGCACGGTCGAGGCGGTGATACCGGACAGGAGCACGCCGA
Source organism: Streptomyces sp. 63XJN7_1_ISO-PGPR-S23-121 (assembly GCF_056173025.1). Lineage (NCBI taxonomy): Bacteria > Bacillati > Actinomycetota > Actinomycetes > Kitasatosporales > Streptomycetaceae > Streptomyces > Streptomyces sp. 63XJN7_1_ISO-PGPR-S23-121. The sequence continues at coordinate 4,239,479 of NZ_CM149653.1, forward strand.
ACAGGTGGGCATCGGCGACGCGTCCGCCGATCGTCGTACCGACCAGCGCGCCGATGCCGAACAGCGCCAGCACGGTCGGCACCCAGCCGTCCTCCAGGCCGGCCACGTCCGTGAGCAGCGGCGCGAGGTAGGAGAAGGCGCAGAACACGCCGCCCGCCGCGAGCGCGGTCACCACGATGGAGAGCCACACCTGGCGGTCGCGGTAGATCGCGAGTTCGCCCTTGAGTACGGGGAGCCGCTCCGGCAGCGGGATGCGGGGGATCTTCGTCGCCACTCCGACGAGGGCGATCGCGGACGCCGCGCCCACGGCCCAGAACGCGGAGCGCCAGCCCAGGTGCTCACCGAGGAACGCGCCCGCCGGGACGCCGAGGACGTTCGCGATCGACAGTCCGCCGATCATCACCGCCATCGCGCGGGCCCGCGACGTCTGCGGCACCATCGCGATGGCGACCGCCGCGCCCACCGCCCAGAATCCCGCGCACGCCAGGGCGCTGACGACCCGTGAGACGAAGAGGACCTCGTACGTCGGTGCCAGGGCGCCCGCGACCTGGCCGAGGCCGAAGACCGAGATCAGGGAGACCAGGGTGGTCTTCCGCGGCAGCCGCAGCGTCGCGACGGCGAGCAGCGGGGCGCCGATCACCATGCCGATGGCGAACGCCGATATCAGCAGTCCGGCCCGGGGGATGGACACGCCCATGTCGTCCGCGATGGGCGGCAGCAGGCCGGACAGCATGAACTCGCTGGTACCGAGCGCGAAGACGGAGAGGCCGAGGATGTAGACGGCGAGTGGCATGCGGGGCGCCACGGGCCGCGCGGAGGATTCGGGCATGACAGGTGCCAACCAAGATCTTCCTCCTGTCATTCCCCCACGGCCCCCGGTCTCAGGATGCGGTCGGCCTCCCTCACCACCACCACCGGACGCGCGCCGCGGACCGCGGGCGCGCAGAATGGGAGGAGGACATGCCGGCTCGGTGGCGTCCGGCCGCCTCGGGACGGGGCGCACCGATGCGACGCGACCTGCCGGGAGGCAGTGATGGAGCACTCCGGGAGCCGACGCGGTGAGCACCGGCCGCGAGGCGACCGACGGGCTGCCGCGCATGTGGCCCTGGCCGTCAACGGCATGGGCAGTTTCACCTGGGACGTGCCCAGCGGGGAGATGCAGTACGACGACGCCGCCCTCGCCGTCATGGGCTTCCGCCCGGGCGAGTTCGACGGCCGGCTGAGCACACTCGGTGAACGGATGCTCGCGACGGAACTGCCCGCGGTCCGGGCGAGCGTGGACCGGGCCCTCGAGGACCGGTCCGGCTTCAGTCTGTACTTCCGCGTCCGGCACCCCGACGGCTGGCTGCGCTGGAATCACACCCAGGGCCACGTCGTGTGCGACGCCCAGCGGCGTCCCCTTCAGGTCATCGGCATCGTGCGGGACGCCAGCCAGGAGCTGCGGGCCATCGACCAGACCCAGCAGCTGCGCCAGGCCAGACAGGACCGGCGCCGGCAGGCGGACATCGTCGCGCACCTCAGTGACGCCCTCATGCCCACGGTCACGGTGGAGGACGTCGCGGAGGCCCTCACCTCGGCCAGCCTGATGGAGCGGCTGGGCGCCTCGAGCATCGTCCTGGGGCTGGTCGACAACGGCCGGATGGAGCTGATCGGCTCGAACGGTCTGAGCCGGCAGCTCGTCCGGGACTTCCACCTGTCCCGGCTCGACCAGCCGCTGCCGCTCAGCGAGGCGGTGCGCACCCGTGAGCCCGTCTTCGTCACCGAGCGCGACGAGTTCGTCGAGCGGTACCCGGCGCTGCTGCCCTATCTGAAGATGTTCTCGCGGGCGACGGGCGCGGTGTACCAGCCGCTGATCGCCCACGACACCCCGATCGGTGCCCTTGGCCTCACCTTCGACGGCAAGGGCATGTTCACGCACGACGAGCGGACGGTCCTGAACGCCCTGGGCAAGGTGGTCGCCCAGTCGCTGCAGCGGGCCCTGTTGTACGACAGGGAGCACGAGCTGGCGGCCGGGCTGCAGACCGCGATGCTTCCCGGTCACATGCCGCCCACTCCCGGGCTGGTCTCCGCCACCCGCTACCGTCCGGCGAGCGCCCGCGGCGGGATCGGCGGCGACTGGTACGACGCGCTCACGCTCCCGGACGGCCGGGTCGTCGCCGTCGTCGGCGACGTGCAGGGTCACGACGTCACGGCCGCTGCCGTGATGGGCCAACTGCGCATCGCCCTGCGGGCCTACGCGGCCGAGGGCCACAGATCGACCCGCGCACCGGACGCACCGTGATCGTGCGTGCCGGTCACCTGGGTCCCGTGCTGCGGCGTCCGGACGGCACCTGTACGTGGCTGGAGACCCCCGGCGGCCTTCCGCTCGGTCTGTCGAACCCGGGGTCGCGGCCCGGGCATCCCGCCCTCGAGATGGTGCTGAGCCCCGGTTCGACGCTGCTGCTGTGCACGGACGGGCTCGTCGAGTCGCGCACGGCCGACATCGGCGAGGGCTGCCGCAGGCTGCTCGGCGCCGTCGCCGCCGGGCCCGTGGAGCCGGACGGCCTCGCCGACCACGTGCTGAGCTCCATGAGCGCCCACACGGGCGAGGACGACGACGTGGCGTTGCTGATCATACGGCGCGACCGCCATGCGTCCGAGGCCAGCGAGCGGCTGGAGGTCGCCATCCGTCCGGTCGACCCCGACACCCTGCGCACGGCCCGGCTGGCGCTGCGGACGGCGCTGGCCGACTGGTCGCTGGGCCCGCTGTCCGAGACGGCGGAGCTGCTCGCCTGCGAGCTGGCCACGAACGCCCTGCTGCACGCCCGGGGCGACTCGACCCTCACGGTCTCGCCGGTGGCCGGCCGGGGCCCCACCGTGCGGCTGGCGGTCACGGACACGTCACCGGTCTCGCCACGGCGCCGGGCCGCGACCGAACGTTCGACGTCGGGCCGCGGACTGATGCTGATCGAGGAGCTCGCCTCCGCCTGGGGGGTCGAGTCGCGGGGCAACGGCAAGACGGTGTGGTGCGAAGTGACCCTGCCGCCGACCTGACCGGCCCCCTCGGCGCGGACGGGTGCGGCGGCCGGGTGGCCGTCCCCGTCAGCCCGCCTTGTGGCCGTCCGGGCTCCCCGGGCGGGTTGCGGTCGCCGGGACGGTGGCCTCCCAGACGAAGCCGTCCGGGTCGGTGAACGGGCCGGTGGCGCAGGAGAGCACGAGCCGGTGCGAGCCCGTGCCCCCGACGGGGACGCCCGCGACCTTGGCCAGCGCGCGGCGCTTGTACAGGGACAGCTTGACGGTGCCCGCCCCGGGGGTGAACTCGACGTACTTGCCTCCGAAGCTCTTGCCCACGCCGAAGCCCTGCTCGACGTAGTACTGCTTGCAGGCCTTCACGTCCTCGACCCCCAGAAGGAGCACGATCTCGTCGACGTTCCGGGTGACCGGCCCGCTGTCCTTCTTCGCCGACGTCGCGAGCTGCCAGATGGTGCCGTCCGGGGCCTGGACGACGCCGCCGTAGCCCCACAGCGACTTCGCGGCGGGCTTGAGGACGGTGGCACCCGCATCCACCGCCGCGGCGGCGAGCGCGTCGACGTCACCCGGCTGGGACACCACGAGCGAGAGGGTGAAACCGCGGAAACCGGTCGTGGGGGCGTCGGAGCCGCGGAGCCGCACCTGTGAGGGGTCCAGACCGAAGGCGTCGTCGTAGAAGCGGGCGGCGGCCGCGGTGTCGGCCACCTCCAGGGTGACGTAGTCGATGGCGTTCATGTCATCGACGGTACGGGCGGCCGGGTCACCGGCGCTTCTCGAAAACTGACCGGCCGGGCGGCGCCCGTGTGCGCTGCCGGCGGACAGGGGCACGCTTCCGGCTCGCGGGACGTTTCAGGTGGTGAGAAGGTCGGATGCCGGTCGACGCGCCCCGGCAGCGGAGAGGAAGTCCTGGAATGAAGCACCAGAGGGTGTGCGATGTGATGAGCGACGCCGTGGTCCGTGTGCAGCACGGAACGCCGTTCAAGGAGATCGCCCACCTGCTGCAGGACTACGACATCACGGCGGTCCCCGTGGTCGACGGGGCGGACCGGCCCGTGGGGGTGGTGTCGGAGGCGGACCTCCTGCAGAAGATGTGGGGCGCGGAGCCGGACGGGCCCGCCGGGCCGGGCGCGGGAGCCGGGTCCGTCGGCGCCAAGGCCTCCGCCACCGACGCGGCGGGGCTGATGACGTCGCCCGCCGTCTGTGCCCGCGAGGACTGGAGCGTCGTCGAGGCCGCCCGCGTGATGGCGCGGCACGGCATCAAGCGGCTCCTGGTGGTCGGCGAGGACGGGCGGCTGATCGGGGTGGTCAGCAGGAGCGACCTGCTGCGGGTCTTCCTGCGCAAGGACCGGGCGATCCGGACCGAGATCATCGAGGAGACCCTGGTGCGCACCCTCGGCCTGCCGCCCTCCTCCGTGCAGGTGGACGTGACGCACGGGCACGTCGTCCTGAGCGGCGGGCTCCCCGAGGACGTGTCCGTGTCCGCACTGGAGGAGCTGTGCCGGCGCGTGGACGGCGTCGTCGCCGTGGAGTTCCGGCCGACGGGCGAGGCCGACGGCGACGGTCCGGCGTCCGGTCGCTGATGGCGGGCGGGGCCGGCCGCCCGGGGCCGACGCGGGCTCTGCCCTACCGTCTCCGCCCGACTCCTTCGTCACGTCTTCCGGAGCGCGGCAGGCAGGACGTGACCACCACGAAGGGCCACAGGGACTGGGCGAACGTGACCACCCGTTCCGCTAGGCCGGCCGCGCCGTCGCGCGTCATCTCGAACAGGAACCACGCGCCGCCGACGGCCATCAGCACGGTCGCCGTGATCGACGGTGCGGGCCGCAGGGCCCACGGGGCGCCTCCGTCGCCGTCGATGGCCAGGACCGGCCACAGCGCGAGCAGCGTGAAGCCGACCACGGCCACCGTGCCGTGACGCAGGGAGCCTCCGCTGCTCGGCGCGGGCAGCAGCACCACCGCGAACGCCGCCAGTCCTCCCCCGCCGAGCGCCAGCCGGCCGGCGGCCGAGGCCGCCCGCAGCCCGCAGGCGGTCAGCAGATGGCAGAGTCCCAGCGCGAGGAACGCCCCGTTCATCACCCAGAACCCCGAGGCCCCGTAGGATCCCAGAACGCTGATCGTATCGGCGGACGGGTCGTAGGCGGGCCCCATCAGCAGGGCCGCGATCGCCCACCCTCCGATCAGCAGGATGGGCGCGCACCCCGACGTGAACAACACCCACCTGGGAACGATTCGCATCGAACCACCATAAGACGCCCTCCTTCCGGCATCTTCCCACCCGGACGCGGGTCGACCCGGCGGCCGGCCCTATGCGGCGGGCCGGCCGGTGGTGGTGATGCGGGTGACGGCTTCGAGGGTGAGGGCCCGGTCGTGCGGCTCACGGGCCAGGGCGCGATGGAGCGTCAGGCCCTCGATGAGGGCGTCGAGCTGACGGGCCGTGCCGGGGTCGAAGTGCTTCTCCAGATGGGTGCGGCTGCGCCGCATCCATTCGTGGGTGAGTTCCCGGTAGGCGGGCCGGCGTGCCGCGAGGGTGTAGAGCTCCTGGGTGAGCACGAGGTCGCGCGGGCTTCCCTCGGAGAGGGCGTGCACGAGGTCCGTCACGGCCCGTCGGGCCTGGTCGCCGTCGGCCGGGGCGGCGAGGTGGGCGTCGAACACGGCGACGATGTGGTCGGTGAAGCGGCCGAACGCCTCGCGGAGCACCTGGTCCATGCCGCTGAAGTGGTAGGTCATGGACCCCAGGGGGACACCGGCGCGGGCGGCGATCTTCCGGTGGGAGACCTGGGCGAGGCCCTCTTCGGCGATGAGGTCCAGGGTCGCGTCGAGAATGCGCTCGCGGCGCTGGGGGTCTGCGTGTCCGGTAGCCATGGCGGAAGAATCTCAGAGGTCGCGGACCGGGCGCGCGGGGTTGCCGACGGCGACGACGCCGGCGGGAACGTCCTTGGTGACGACCGCTCCGGCGCCGATGACGGAGTTGTCGCCGATGGTGACGCCGGGCAGCACGACGGCGCCTCCGCCGAGCCAGACGTTGTCCCCGATGGTGATCGGGCGGGCGGCCTCCAGCTTGTCGCGTCGTGGCTGCGGCTCCAGCGGGTGGGTCGGGGTCAGCAGTTGCACACCCGGACCGATCTGGCAGTCCGCGCCGATGATGATCGCCGCCACGTCGAGTGCGGTCAGGTTGTAGTTGACGAAGGTGCGGGCACCGATGGTGATGTTGCTGCCGTAGTCGACATACAGCGGCGGCCTGACGTGTGCCTCCTCGCCCAGGGAGCCGAGCAGTTCGGCAAGGATCGGCCGGGCGGCGTCGACGTCCTCGGCGTAGGCGGCCTGATAGCGGGCGGCCAGCCGCACGGCCAGCTGCTGCCGGCGCGCGATCTCGGGATCGTCGGCGATGTAGAGGTCGCCCGCCAGCATGCGCTCGAGGTTGGTGCGGGGGTCCTGTGCGAAGTAGTCCGTCGCCATGCGTACGACCGTACACCTTGGATCGGAGGACCTCCCGCACCGCCGTACGAGGGAGACGGCGCCTCGCTCCGGCGTCCGGTCAGCGCCGCTTCGTCCCCAGCACCCCGGCGGTGAGGAGCACGACGACGCCGGCGAGGGTCACCACGAGCAGGCCGGCCCGGAGACCGGCCGTGTCGGCGACCAGCCCGACGACGGGCGGCGGCAGCAGAAAGCCCAGACGCATGAGCCAGGAGACGACGGTCAGCCCGGTGCCGGGCGTCAGTCCCGGCAGTTCGTCGGCCTCGTGCATCGCGGCGGGCACCAGGGTCGCCACCCCGGACCCGGCCGCGGCGAAGCCGAGAACCGTCCCGGGCACCGTGGGCAAGGCCAGTGCCAGGCCCATGCCGAGCGCGGGCCTTCCGTTCGACGGGCCCGGGCGGGCGCAGGACATCGACAGTCATGCGCGGAGCTCATATGTTGGACGTACGAACGTACACTCCGGGCTCCCGGCCTCCGAGGCACGCACCCCTGCGCGGCCCGGTACGCGAACCCCCGTACACGGAGGGAACGTTGAGACGTAGGTTGGGTCGGGACAGTTCACGCCTCGGCCGAGAGACGGACCTTCCTCATGAGCGACCCTGTGACGACGCCCGGACCCGCGCACCCGAACATCGACGCCTCGGTGCCGCACTCGGCCCGCATCTGGAACTACTGGCTGGGCGGCAAGGACAACTACCCCGTCGACGAGCAGGCCGGGGACGCCTACACCGCCGTCTTCCCCGGCATCGTCACCATCGCCCGCAGCAGCCGCGCCTTCCTGCGCCGCAACATCACCCACCTGGTCGCCGAGGCCGGCATCCGCCAGTTCCTGGACGTCGGGACCGGCCTGCCCACCGCGGACAACACCCACGAGGTCGCCCAGCGGATCGCCCCGGACACCCGGATCGTCTACGTCGACAACGACCCGATGGTCCTGGCACACGCCCGCGCGCTGCTCACCTCCACGCCCGAGGGGGCTACGGCCTACATCGACTCGGACGTGCTCGACCCGGACCGCATCGTGGCAGCGGCGGCCGGCACGCTCGACCTCGACCGTCCCGTCGCGCTGGTCCTGAGCAACATCCTGGGCCACATCCCCGACTACGACGTGGCGCGCTCCGTGGTCACCCGGCTGATGGACGCGCTGCCCTCGGGCAGCTACCTGTCCGTCAACGACGGTTCGCGGGGCGTCGACCCGGACTTCGAGCAGGCGCAGGACTCCTACAACGAGAGCGGTGCCGCGCCGTACGTGCTGCGCACCGTGGACCAGATCACGGCGTTCTTCGACGGTCTGGACCTGGTGGAGCCCGGAGTCGTGTCGGTCCCGCTCTGGCGCCCGGACGTCCTCTCCCCCGCACCCGAGCCCATCGGTGAGCACGGCGGCCTCGCCCGCAAGCCGTGATTCCCGTGACCGGCCGCCGTCCGCCCTTCGCCGCCACGGGCACGCCGGCCCGGACGGGGGGCCGGGTGGCGGCCGCTTCGGCGGTGCTGACCGCGGGGCTGCTGGCCTTCCCGGCGGTGGTCCCCAACTCCGTGGGGCGGGCGGGCAGTCTGCTGGAGACGTTCCTGCCGTGGCTCGGCCTGGTGGTCGTGGTGCTGCTCGGCCTCGCGCTGCTGCGCCGCTCGGCCGTCGCGCTGGTGGCCGTGCTGCTGCCGGTCGCCGCCTGGACGCACCACTTCGGCGTCCTGCTGCTGCCCGCGGCGCGGGCCGGCGGTGACGACCTGGTCGTGGTGCAGCACAACGTCAGCGACGAGAACACCGACCCCGCCGGCACGGCCCGTGCCCTGGCCGGCGCTGGGCCCGACCTCATCGCCCTGGAGGAGCTGGTGCCCCGGGCGCTGCCGGAGTACGAGGCGACCCTCGCCGCCCGGTATCCGTACCACGCGGTCCAGGGCACCGTCGGGCTCTGGTCGAGGCATCCCCTGACCGGAGTCCGGCCGGTGGACATCAGACCGCGCGGGATCACGGAGCCGTGGGACCGTGGGCTGCGGGCGGTGGTGCACACGCCGCACGGCGAGATCGCCGCGTACGTCGCGCACCTGCCGTCGGTGCGTGTCCGGCCGACCGGACTGGCGTCGTCGTGGCGCGACGAGAGCGCCCGCCTGCTGGGCGAGGCCGTCGGCGCCGAGGAGCAGAGGAGGGTGCTTCTGCTGGGCGACCTCAACAGCACGGTCGACGACCGTGGACTGACCCCGCTGACCGCCCACCTGGAACCCGCGGAGAGAGGTCTCGCCTTCAGCTTCCCGGCCGGTTTCCCGCTCGCCAGGATCGACCAGGTGATGGCCCGTTCCGCGACGGTCAGTCACATCCGCACCCTGCCCGCCACCGGAAGCGACCACCTGCCGGTGGCCGCCGGCATCACGCTCTGAGCGGGCACACGCGAAACCCCCGCCCCTGGGACCCAGGGGCGGGGGTTCGGAATGGAGCGCCGGGCAGGCCTTGCACCTGCATTTCCCCGCAGGAAGCGGGACGTCTTGCCTTAGACGACCAACGCACGGACATCCACCGGGTTCCGGCGGGACGACCTGGGAAGACTGTAGCGCAGCCGCCCCGGGGACGCACATCCGGGCCGGCGGCCCGGCACCTGCCGGGTCAGGCGCGCCGGGGCCGGCGCGGGCCGCGGAAGACGGCCAGCCGCAGGACGACGAAGCGCACCACGGTGACCACGACCGACGTGCCGGTCAGGACGACGGTCTCGGCGGCCGGGGACGCGCCCGGGTCCGCGTGTCCGAGGCCCAGCACGGCACCGGAGGTCACGAGGTAGCCGAGCAGGAAGAGGCCCCCGGCGCCCAGGTGGGCCCGGGCGGGCCGCACGGAAGCGTGCCGGAACGTCAGGCGCCGGTTGGCCTCGGTGTTGAGCACGGTCAGGACGAGCAGGGAGACGAGGTTGGCGACGACCGGGGGCCACCAGGTGCGCAACAGCCAGTAGAGCAGGGCCTGTCCGACGGTCGACACGACGCCGATGGCGACGAACCAGCCGACCTCCCGCGACCACACCCCGCGCCGGGGGGCGGCGTCGGGTGCCCCCTCACCCCGCCCGGCATTCCGCACCGGACGGCGGCCCACCGTGGTGCGGGCGGTACCGGACGTCCACGGCCGAGCCACGCGTCACCCTCCACCGCAGATCACCGGCCGCGGCATCGCCACGTCGCCGTAGGTTCCGGTGCCCGCCGCCCCCGTCCGGCACCCGTGGCTGCGGAGCCTACTACGGGCACCCGCGGGGCCTGCCCGGAGTCCGTCCGGGTGACGTCCCACAGACCGTTTTGCTTTTCCTTTACGATCAGGGAACCGCTCCCGGCCCGGGAGCGTTCAACCTGACGGACCGCGACCCGGCACGACCGCGGACCACGACGGGATACGCAGCAGAAGAAGCCGAGGTGGCACGAGTGGCGATGTGGGACCGGATCAAGGACCAGGCCAGGACGCTCCAGCAGTCCCAGGGCACGCGTGGGACGGGCGGGCACGGGCCGGGACAGCAGGCGTCCGGCCGTCCGGGCTCGTCGTCCGGCGGCTCCAAGGCCCAGCTGATCGGGCTGTTCAAGTCCCAGCTCGCGTCGGTGAAGACGGAACTCAAGAGCGGCGCCTACCGGGACGCGAGCATGGCCATGTGCGCGCTGGTGGCGGCGGCCGACGGGCGGGTGGACCCGGCGGAGCGGCAGCGGGTGGAGGAGCTCATCGTCTCCAACGAGGTCCTGCAGAACTTCCCCGCGGACCAGCTCCGGCAGCGGTTCAACCAGCACGTGGACCGGCTCCTGAGCAACTTCGAGGCGGGCAGGGCCGAGGCGCTGCAGGTGATCGCGAAGGCCGCCAAGAAACCCGCGGAGGCCCGGGCGGTCGTCCAGACCGGCATGGTCGTCGCCGGCGCGGACGGGGTCTTCGAGGCGGCCGAACAGTACGCGGTGCGTGAGGCGTGCACCGCCCTGGGGCTGTCTCCCGCGGAGTTCGGCGTCTGAGCGCCCGGGGCCGCCGGGCGGAAAGCGTTTGACGCGCGTCCGCGCCCGGCGATCGGATGGCGTCCATGAGTTCAGGGCAGCCGCGTCCCGGCACGCACCCCATCGACGACGACCTCGTACGGCGGCTGGTCGCCGGACGGTTCCCCCGGTGGTCCGGCCTGCCGGTGAAGCGGTATCCGTCCGGCGGCACGGTCAACGCGATGTACCGGCTGGGCGACCGGCTGGTCGTGCGGCTGCCGCTAGTGGAGGGCGGGGCCGCCGACGTGCTGGCGGAGCGTCAGTGGCTGCCGCGCCTCGCGCCCCTGCTGCCCGCGGCCGTCCCCGAGGTGGTGGGGACGGGTGAGCCCGCCGAGGGGTATCCGTGGCCCTGGTCGGTCTACCGGTGGCTGCCCGGGGAGATTCCCGAGGAAGGGGCGCTGAGCGATCCGGTGCGCCTGGCGGAGGATCTGGCCGGGTTCGTGGCGGCGATGCGGAGCGTCACCCTGCCGGGGGCGCCGCCGGCGTACCGCGGCGGCCCGCTCGCCTCGCTCGACGCGTCGACGCGGGCGGCGATCGAGGAGCTGCGCCGCCTTCCGGAGGAGGGCGTCGACGGCGACGCCTTGGCCGCCGTCTGGGACGACGCGCTGCGCGCCCCGGCCTGGGGCGGGCCGCCGGTGTGGCTGCACGCCGACCTGATGCCGGGCAATGTGCTGCTCGAGGCCGGCAGGCTCTCCTCGGTGATCGACTTCGGCTGTGCGGGCGTGGGCGACCCGGCCTGCGACCTGTTCCCGGCGTGGAACCTGCTGCCGGCCCGCGCGCGCGAGGTCTTCCGCCGGGCGCTCGGCGTGGACGACGCGACCTGGCTGCGCGGCCGGGGGCGGACGCTCTCCCAGGCACTGATCGCACTGCCCTACTACCGGAGGACGAACCAGGCGATGGCGCGCAACGCCCGGCACGTGATCCGGGCGGTGCTGGAGGAGACCGGAGGGGGAAGCGCCGTGAAGCCGGGTCAGCTGTCGTAGTCGACGGTCAGCGTGTCGGACGCCGGGTACGACTGGCAGGTCAGGACGTAGCCGGCGTCGACCTCGGCGGCTTCCAGGGCGTAGTTGCGCCGCATGTCGGCCTTGCCGTCGGTGACCAGGGCTCGGCAGGTGCCGCAGACACCGCCCTTGCAGGCGAACGGCAGGTCGGGGCGGCTCTTCTGGGCTCCGTCGAGGACGGTCCGCTCCCGGGACAGCGAGGCCGTCGTGGACCGGCCGTCCAGGGTGATGGTGACCTCGCTGACCGGCCCCTCGGGTCCGGCGTCCTCGTGGTGGACCTCGCGCACCGGCTCGTCGTCGGCGAAGAACAGCTCCCGGTGGACGCGGTCCGCGGGTACGCCGAGGCCGGTCAGGACCTGCTGCGCGTCGAGGACCATGCCGTGCGGGCCGCACAGCCACCAGTGATCGGCGTTCGGCACGTCGACCAGGGCGTCGACGAGCGCCGAGAGCCGTTCGGCGTCCAGCCGGCCGGAGAGCACCTCGGCCTCCCGGGGCTCTCGCGAGAGCACGTGGGCGAGCTGGAAGCGGGCGGGGTGCAGGTCCTTGAGGTCGGCCAGTTCGTCGGCGAACATCACCGTGTCGGTGCGACGGTTGCCGTAGAACAGGGTGACGGTGGAGCGGTCGTCGGCGGCCAGCACCGACTCGGCGATGGACAGCATGGGCGTGATGCCCGAGCCCGCCGCGATGAGCACATGGTGGCCGGGCGCGGTGAGGTCGGGGGTGAAGAGGCCGGTGGGGGCCATCACCTCGACAGTGTCACCGGGCCGTACGTCGTTGACGAGCCAGGACGAGAACAGGCCGCCCGGCACCACCCGCACCCCGATGCGCGGCGACGATCCGGCCGGCGAGCAGATCGAGTAGGAGCGGCGCTCGTCGCGGCCGTCGATCTCGCGCCGCAGCGTGAGCGACTGTCCCGGCGCGAAGGCGAACTCCCCGGCCAGCTCGTCCGGGATGTCGAAGGCGACGGCGACCGCGTCGGCGCACAGCCGCTGGACGGCGGCGACGCGCAGACGGTGGAAGGCCGGGCGGCGGCGGACGCGTGCCGGGACGGCCGAGGCGGGGGCGGTCGGGGCCATCAGATCTCCTTGACGTACTCGAACGGCTCGCGGCAGGCCCGGCAGCGCCACAGCGCCTTGCAGGACGTGGCGGCGAAACGGGAGGTCTCCTCGGTGTCCGCCGCACCGCACCGGGGGCAGGGCACCGTGCGCCGGGTGGGCGACAGCACGAGGGGGACCGGGCCGCGGGGCGCGGCGCCGGGCGGGGCGATACCGTGCTCCGCGAGCTTGCGGCGGCCGGATTCGGTGATCCAGTCGCTGGTCCACGGCGGGCTCAGCACCGTGCGGATCTCCACCCGCGCGTACCCGGCGGCACGCAGGCGGGCGGCGACGTCCGCCCGCATCTCGGCCATGGCGGGGCAGCCGGAGTAGGTGGGGGTCAGGCTCGCGACCACCGCGCCGTCCTCGGTCATCTCGACGTCGCGCAGCACACCGAGGTCGGCGAGGGTCAGCATGGGCAGCTCGGGGTCCGGCACCCGCTCGGCGATGCGCCGGGCCTGCCGGGCGTCCAGGCGGGTGGTCACCATGTCGCCTCCGGGTGGGCGCGGGCCACGCTCTGCAACTCGGCGAGCAGCGGCGCGAGGTGCTCGGTGTGCTCGCCCTCGCGACCGGAGCCGGGCAGCGGCCGGTACACGGGCATCGGCAGTCCGGCCGCCTCGGTGACCTGGCGCAGGACGTCGGTGAGCTCGTCGCGCACGTCGTAGGCGGTGTGCAGCTCGCCGAGGTAGGGGGCGACCTGCTCCAGGGCCGTGCGCATCCTGCGGTGGGACTCGTCCGTGCCGTCGCCGAGTCGCACGGCCCACTCGGCCGCGTACTGCCGGTGGTACGTCAGTTCCTTGACGCCCTTGGCCGCGACGGCCGCGAGGACCGGGTCGGGGTGGGAGGCGAGCCGTTCGAAGTGCGCGAGCCGCCAGGTGGAGAGCACCAGCAGCCGCACGACGGCGAACGCGAAGTCGCCGCGCGGCAGTTCGGCCAGGCGCACGTTGCGGAAGTCGGCGGCGTCACGGAAGTAGGCGTAGGCGTCCTCGTCGCGGCCGGTGCCGTCGGTCTGGCCTGCCCGCGAGTAGAGCAGGCGGGCCTGGCCGAGGAGGTCGAGGCCGATGTTGGCCAGCGCCACCTCCTCCTCCAGCTCGGGCGCGCGGGTGACCCACTCGGCGAGCCGCTGGGACGAGACCAGGGCGTCGTCGGCGAGGGCCACGCACTGGGCGGCCAGTTCCCCGGTGTCGACGCCCTCGGGCACGGCGGTGTCCACGCCGTGCAGCGGGTCCTCGAAGCCGGTGCCGTAGGCCCACCGGGTGTCGTCCTCGTGTCCCTCGGCGAGGGTCATGTAGACGTGGTCGTCGCTCATGCCCTGCTCCTAGATGTGGGGGACGTCGTCGGGGATGTCGTAGAAGGTGGGGTGGCGGTAGACCTTGTCGGCGCTGGGGGCGAAGAAGGGGTCCTTCTCGTCGCGCGTGGAGGCGGCTATGTGCTCGGAGCGGACCACCCAGATGCTCACGCCCTCGTTGCGCCGCGTGTAGAGGTCGCGGGCGTGGGTGAGCGCCATCGTGTCGTCGGCGGCGTGCAGCGAGCCGACGTGGACGTGGTTGAGGCCGCGCTTGCCGCGTACGAACACCTCGTACAGCGGCCAGTCCCGCTTCTCGGAGGTCATGCCGCCGCTCCCTTCTCCGTACGGGCGGCCTGCTTGGCCGCGTGGGCGGTGGCCGCCTCGCGGACCCAGGAGCCCTCTTCGTGGGCGGAGCGCCGCCGCTCCATCCGCCGCGCGTTGCACGGGCCGTCGCCCTTGATGACACGCATGAGTTCGTCCCAGTCGGGGGTGCCGAAGTCGTGGTGCCCCGTCTCCTCGTTCCAGCGCAGCTCGGGGTCGGGCAGGGTGACGCCGAGCTTCTCGGCCTGGGGGACGGTCATGTCGACGAAGCGCCGGCGCAGTTCGTCGTTGCTGTGCCGCTTGATCTTCCAGGCCATGGACTGCGCCGAGTTGGGCGAGGCGTCGTCGGGCGGCCCGAACATCATCAGCGACGGCCACCACCAGCGGTTCACCGCGTCCTGCACCATCTCGCGCTGCGCGTCGGTGCCGCGCATCATCGTCATCAGCAGCTCGTAGCCCTGCCGCTGGTGGAAGGACTCCTCCTTGCAGATGCGCACCATCGCGCGCGCGTACGGCCCGTAGGAGCTGCGGCACAGCGGGACCTGGTTGCAGATCGCCGCGCCGTCCACGAACCAGCCGATCACGCCGACGTCGGCGAAGCTGAGGGTGGGGTAGTTGAAGATCGACGAGTACTTCTGCCGGCCTTCGATGAGCCGCTCGGTGAGGTCGGCCCGGTCGGCGCCGAGCGTCTCGGCCGCCGAGTACAGGTAGAGGCCGTGGCCGGCCTCGTCCTGGACCTTGGCGAACAGGATCGCCTTGCGGCGCAGCGACGGCGCCCGGGTGATCCACTCGCCCTCGGGCTGCATGCCGATGATCTCCGAGTGCGCGTGCTGGGCGACCTGGCGGACGAGCGTCCTGCGGTAGCCGTCCGGCATCCAGTCGCGCGGCTCGATCCGCTGGTCGTGCGCGATCGTGGCGTCGAAGTGCTCCTGCAGCCCCTCGGGGGGCGGCGCCTCGGCTGCGTGTGTCGTGGTCATCGATACCAGCTTCCCCTACCGACCATTCGTTCGGTACCAGTCTGACGTGTTTCCCGGGACCGGGCAAGACCCGCGGCCGGCCGCCTCCCCGGCCGACGGGCCACGGCACGGGCGTCCGGCTCTTGACAGGCCCCGATGCGACTGGATTACTAGGCCGTGCCGCACGGTAACCGAATGTTCGGTCGGGAAACAAGGTGGTGGATGACGTGGCGCAGGCCGTTGAGACGACGACGTCGGCGGAGGTGATGTTCGCCGCGGACGAGGCGTCCCGTCGGCTCGGCATCGAGCTGCTCGAGCGGGGCGAGGGCACGGCCGTGGTCCGCATGACCGTGACCCCCTCGATGGTGAACGGCCACCGGATCGCCCACGGCGGCTATCTGTTCCTGCTCGCGGACACCGCCTTCGCGTGCGCCTGCAACAGCCACGGACCGGTGACCGTGGCCGCCGGTGCCGACATCGTCTTCGTCGCCCCCGCCCACGAGGGTGACGTACTCGTGGCGACCGCCGAGGAACGCACCCGGTACGGCCGCAGCGGCGTCTACGACGTGAGCGTGCGGCGCGGCGAGGAAGTGATCGCGGAGTTCCGCGGGCGCAGCCGGAGCGTCCGGGGCTCGACGAAGGACACGACGGCGGACCCGGCCGCGGACGGGGCGCCGAGCACGACGAAGGAGTCGCGATGAGCAGCGAACCGACGACCGGCGGACCGACGGTCACCGCCCCCCGCCTCGGGGGACCCCTCCCCCGGGACCTGCGGGACGACGGCGAGCGTCTCACCGGCGAACAGCTGCGCGAACTCCAGCTCGACCGTCTGCGCGCGACCCTGCGGCACGCCTACGAGAACGTGGAGCTGTACCGGAGGAAGTTCGACGCGGCCGGGGTGAAGCCCGACGACTGCCGCAGCCTCGCGGACCTGGCCCGGTTCCCCTTCACCACGAAGGCCGACCTGCGGGAGACCTACCCCTTCGGCATGTTCGCCGTCCCGATGTCCGAGGTGCGGCGCGTCCACGCCTCCAGCGGCACCACCGGCCGCCCCACCGTCGTCGGTTACACGGACAACGACCTGTCCATGTGGGCGGACGTCATCGCGCGCTCGATCCGGGCCGCCGGCGGCCGCCCCGGCCACAAGGTCCACATCTCGTACGGCTACGGCCTGTTCACCGGCGGCCTGGGCGCCCACTACGGCGCCGAACGCGCCGGGTGCACCGTGATCCCCGCCTCCGGCGGCATGACGGCCCGGCAGGTGCAGATCATCCAGGACTTCCGGCCCGAGATCATCATGGTCACCCCGTCCTACATGCTCACCCTGCTCGACGAGTTCGAGCGGCAGGGCATCGACCCGCGCACCACCTCCCTCGAGGTGGGCATCTTCGGCGCCGAGCCGTGGACCGAGGAGATGCGCCGGGAGATCGAGGAGCGCATGGACATCCACGCCGTCGACATATACGGGCTGTCCGAGGTGATCGGCCCGGGGGTGGCGCAGGAGTGCGTGGAGACCAAGGACGGGCTGCACGTGTGGGAGGACCACTTCTACCCCGAGGTGGTCGACCCGCTCACGGACGAGGTGCTGGCCGAGGGCGAGGAGGGGGAGGTCGTCTTCACCTCGCTCACCAAGGAGGCGCTCCCCGTCGTCCGCTACCGCACCCGTGACCTGTCCCGGTTGCTGCCCGGGACCGCCCGCCCCGCCTTCCGCCGGATGGAGAAGGTCACCGGCCGCTGCGACGACATGATCATCCTGCGTGGTGTGAACGTCTTCCCGACCCAGATCGAGGAGATCGTGCTGCGCACACCCGGTGTGGCGCCGCACTTCCAGATCCAGCTCACGGAGCGCGGCCGCATGGACCACATGGTCGTCCGGGTCGAGGCCCGCCCGGACGCCGCCCCCGAGCAGCGCGAGGCCGCCGCGCGGACGATCGGCCAGGGGGTCAAGGACGGTGTCGGCATCACCGTCGAGGTGGCGGTCGTCGATCCCGAGACGCTGGAGCGCTCGGTCGGCAAGCTCCGCCGGGTGCAGGATCTCCGCCGGCCGTGACCGCCCGCCCGGTACGGCGTCCGGTGGGGTTCACCGGACGCCGTACCGGGCGAAACGTGAGCACGGACACAGCGGTTCGGCGGGGGTACTGGTGTGCGGGGAGACACGGATGGGCAATCAATGCATGATCGGGGGAGGTTGTGTTCGTCCTGAGGGGAAAGCCCGTGCGAGTGTGTGTGATCGGTGCCGGTCTGTCGGGGTTGGCTGTGGCCCGTGCCCTCAACGACCGCGGCATCGAGTTCGTCTGCCTGGAGAAGGCTCCCGACGTCGGCGGTATCTGGCGTCAGCCGCAGGCGGGTGAGCGCGGCCCGGGTTACCAGTCACTGCACCTCAACACCGCCAAGCAGCTCACCTGTTACGCCGACTACCCGATGCCGTCCACGTACCCGCTCTACCCGCGGCACAGCGATGTCGCCGCCTATCTGCGGTCGTTCGCCCAGTGGGCCGGGATACTGGACCGGGTCGAGCTGCGCACCGAGGTGGCCTCCGTGCGCCAGGACGCGGACGGCATGTGGACGGTCGTCAGCCGGGACGCGGCCGGGGAGGTGGCGTCGCGGCGGTTCGAGCACGTGATCGTCGCCTCGGGACACCACAGCGAGCCGGCCCTGCCCAATCCCCTTCCGCCGGGCGCGGCCTCCTTCACCGGGCGGATCCTGCACTCCCTCGACTACCGGGACGGCAGCGACTTCGCCGGGCAGCGCACCGTCGTGGTCGGACTGGGCGCGTCCGCGGTGGACATCGCGGCGGACCTCTCCCGGCACGCGGCGCGGACCGTGCTGTCGGTGCGCCGGGGACTGCACATCGTGCCCAAGCAGCTCTTCGGGATGTCCGTCGACGAGATCGCCGACGCGCCCTGGTGGGCCGCCATGTCCTTCGCCGAACAGCGCAGTTTCGTGGAACAGGCCCTGCACGTCGCGCGGGGCAGGCTCTCCGACTACGGGCTGCCGGAGCCCGACCACCCGGTCTTCTCCTCGGCCGTGACCCTGTCGGACGAGATCCTGAGCCGCATCCGGCACGGCGCGGTGACACCGAAGCCGGCCATCGGCTCCTTCGACGGCAGCCGGGTCGTGTTCACCGACGGCACCGCCGTGGAGGCGGACACGGTCGTCTACTGCACGGGCTTCCGCATGGCCTTCCCCTTCCTGCCCGCGGGCTGCCCGCTCGGGCCGGACGGCTCGGTCGAGCTGTACCGACGGGTCGTCCCGGCCGGCCGGCCCGGCCTGTACTTCGTCGGCCTCGTCCGGCCCGTGGGTGCGATCACGCGGCTGGTGGAGGCCCAGGCACAGTGGGTGACGCGGCTCATCGAGGGCCACGCCGCGCTGCCCGGCCAGGACACGATGCGTGAGGAGATCGGCACGTACCTCGCCGGGATCGCCCAGCGTTACGGCAGGACGCAGGGCGCCTCGATCCAGGTCGACGTGGGCCCGTACCTGAACGAGTTCCGCGAGACGCTCAACGTGTAGCCGTCCTGCGCGTCCACGCGCGCCGTCCACGCCCAGGGCCCCTCGGTGACGTCCACCGGGGGGCCCGCGGTCCTGCCGGGCGCTTCGCTCAGCGCGCCCCCACCGCGTCCC
This sequence comes from Streptomyces sp. 63XJN7_1_ISO-PGPR-S23-121, assembly GCF_056173025.1. Taxonomy (NCBI): domain Bacteria; kingdom Bacillati; phylum Actinomycetota; class Actinomycetes; order Kitasatosporales; family Streptomycetaceae; genus Streptomyces; species Streptomyces sp. 63XJN7_1_ISO-PGPR-S23-121. The sequence continues at coordinate 4,258,218 of NZ_CM149653.1, forward strand.
GGACCTCCCGGGCGGCCGGCGGCCTGACCGCGTACGCCTCCGAGGAGAGGTACGCCGTCACCCGCGGCGCGCGGTCCCGCTGGTGGGCCAGCGCCAGGTAGGCGATCAGGCCCACGCCGTCCTCCGGCCGGCGCCCGGTCACGGCGGCCAGCGCCCGGCCGAGCACGGGGCTGTCCACGCCGTACCGGCGCAGCACGCTCACCCCCCGCGCGAGGGCCTCCCCGTCGTGCCGGGCGTAGTCCCGGACGGGGATGTGGAGGGTGAAGCCGCTCGGCCGTGCCGAGCCGGTGTCGGTAAAGGAGTGGCACGTCAGGCCGGGCCGCCCGTCGAGACGCGCCACCCGCGTGGCCGCGCCCGCGGCCGTGAGGAAGAAGTCCTCGATCGCGGCGGGGTGGGGGCTCGGGTCCATGCGGGACAGCAGTCCCGCCCGCCCGGCGGTCAGGTCGTCGTGCCGCAGGTAGACCTTCACCCGGGGCTCGTCCCAGTCGCCGAGGTCGAGCGCGACGAACGGATACCCGTCGGCGGCGGGGAGCGTGGCGAACGCCTTCCTGTGTCCCAGCCGGTACAGGGCCTCGCGCACCGTCTCGACGGTGCGCTCCGCCCCGGAGGCGGCGGGGTTCAGGTACACCTTGACCTTGGGCACGCCGCCGGGCCTCAGTTCGAGCGCGCACCACAGGGCCAGCGGGCCCTGCGGGGAGCGCGGCAGGAACAGGTCCCGCACCGCGTCGAGCGGGCCGGTGCCGAAGTTCCAGCGTTTCGCCATCGCCCGCACCGTCTCGTAGCCGGCGCGACCGTTGTGGGCCAGGCTGTCTGCGCCGCAGCCTGGTTCCAGGAGCACCCGCAGAGCGGGGGCCGCGCCCGGCTGGAAGGAGAGGGAGAACTCCACCGGGGTGTGGTCGTCGGACAGGAAGGTGCGGTTGGGCGGGGGAAGTGCCAACGAGCGGTCACTCTCGTCACCCAGACTGTCCGTCAGTAGCCGGGCATAGGTGTCGAGGTCGGTCTCGGACAGACCCGCCACCGCGCCGAGTCTTCGCAACTGACTGCTCGTGAAGGCGCCGAGAGTCGTGGAGCCCGGCGGTCCGCCGCCCAGGGACGCCCCCGTCACCGGTCCGTCCCGGGCCGCAGGCGGACAAGAGGATACCCGCCCCTTCGGGCGGGTATCGGGGAGAACGGCGGCGGGGAAGCGGCGTTCGTGGATATGTGGTCCACGACACCTCCTTTTACTCGTGAGCAAATTGAGCCGCGTGCTCACTACCCGTGCCGTTGCACGTTTATGCGATTGTGGCAGTTCGGGCGTGTGTTACGGATATCACCGCGTGAGCCAGTTGAGGAACTGGCTCCACATACCTCCGCGTTCGGGCGTACGCGCCGCCTGGCCGGCCGCCGCCTCCTGCGTGGCGACCGCCGGGCCGCCGGGGCCGGGACGCCGGCCCGGCTGCACCGGGGTGAAGCGGGCCGGGAGGGTGGCGAGGGCCCGGTTGAAGGGTCCCGGCCGCCAGGTCAGGCTGTCCTCGGGGACGGCGAGTTCCACGTCGGGCAGCTCGTTGAACAGGTTCTCGATGGCGGTGACGGTGATGTGCCGGGCCGGCTCCTTGGAGGGGCAGGCGTGCGGGCCCGCGCTCCACGCCAGGTGGGCGCGGTTGCTGCCGGCCTGACGGGCGGCCTGCAGGGCGGGACCGGTGTTGGCCGCGGCGAAGCTGACCAGCACCAGATCGCCCGACTGGAGGCGCTGTCCGGCGAGTTCGACGTCGCCGGCCGGGTAGTGCGGCGCGTAGTTCGACATGGGAGGGTTCTCCCACAGCGTGTCGTCGAGGGCCTCGTCGATCAGGCCGCCCTCCCGGGCGTACCGCTCGTGGGTGAGGAGCCGGTGCAGGGTGTTCCCGATGAGGTTGCGCAGCGGTTCCGCGCCGGCTCCCAGCAGCAGTGCCAGCTGGTGGACCATCTCCTCGTCGGTGAGGCCCGCCTGGTGCTGCATCAGCCAGGAGGTGACGTCGTCGCCCGGCCTGGCCCGCTTGAGCGCGACGAGCTCGCCCACGGCCTGGAACAGCACCGCGGTGGCCTTGTCCGCGTTGACCCCGTCGAACATGCCGGAGATGCCGAACAGCACCCGGTCGCCGATGTCGGCGGGGCAGCCGAAGAGCTCGTTGAACACGAACAGCGGCAGCTGCTTGGCGTAGTCGCCGAGCAGGTCGGCCGATCCGCGGGCGGCGAACTGGGAGACGAGGTAGCCGGAGATCTGCTCGGTGCTCCGGCTCAGCCGGCGGGTGTCCACGCGCGCCATGCTGTCGGTGACGGCCTGCCGAAGCCGAAGGTGGTCGGCTCCGTCGGCGAACATGCAGTTGGGCCGGTAGGCGAGCAGCGGGGCGACCGGGCTGTCCGGGCCGACCTTGCCCTCGTTGAAGGCACGCCAGCGGCGCGCGTCCTTGCGGAAGGTCCCTGAGTCCTGCAGCAGTTGCAGGGCGGCCGCGTAGTCCGTGACCAGCGTCGCCTCCACCCCGGGGGCGAGCTCGACGGGAGCGGCGGGCCCGTAGTGGCGCAGGTAGTCGTAGTACGCCTGGGGAGCGGCGGCGAACTCCGGCCCGTACAGCGGCACCCGGCCGCCGGAGCCGTGGGCAGGGCACCCGGGCGGGGGCACCGGGGCCGTGTCGTGAGCGTCCATGTTGTTCTCGGTTCCTAGCGGGTGTGGTCCAGCAAGTAGCGGACCAGAGTGGTCAGTGCGGCGGCCGAGGACCTCTCGTCGCGGGCGTCGCAGGTGACGACGGGGGTGTCGTCGAGCAGGTCCAGGGCTTCGCGCAACGCCGGCTCGTCGCGCAGCGGGGCACCGTCGAAGTGGTTGACCGCGATGGCGTACTCGAGTCCGTACTGCTCGATGAGGTCGATCACGGGGAAGGAGTCCGCCAGCCGTTCGGGGTCGACGAGCACCAGGGCGCCGAGCGCGCCGCGCGCCATGTCCTCCCACATCTGGACGAAGCGCTGCTGGCCGGGCGTGCCGAAGAGGTAGAGCACGACGCGGTCGCTGATGGTCAGACGGCCGAAGTCCATGGCGACCGTGGTCGTGGTCTTGCCCTTGACCCCCTTGAGGTCGTCGACCGACTCGGCGGCCTGCGTCATCGTCTCCTCGGTCGACAGGGGCTCGATCTCGGAGATGGACCCGATGAGGGTGGTCTTGCCCACGGCGAAGTGACCGACGACGAGGATCTTGACGGCGGTCTGGGTCGCTCCGCCACGAACGTAGGCCTGCTCATCCAAACTTGGCGCGGAGACCATTGAGCACCTCCTCCAGGATCTCCTTGTCCGCGAGGCGGGCGCGAGCCACCGGCGGGCGGGTCATGACGTAGCCGCCTTCCATGAGGGAGGCCAGCAGGATGCGCACCACGCCCAGCGGGAGGTGGCTGTGTCCGGCGATCTCGGCGACCGAGAGGTAGCCGGCGGAACAGAGGTCGAGCAGGCTCTGCTCCTCGGGCGACAGCCGGGTCGGCCGCCGCGCGTGGTCGGCGGACGCGGTGACCAGTGTGATGAGCGAGAGCTGTTCGTCGTCGGGCAGCCCCCGGCCCCTGGTGATGACGTACGGCCGTACTAATTCCGCGGCTTCCGGCTCCCAGCCGTCGTGCCCGGTCATGAGTGGGTGCCGAGGTTCTCGCGGGGCGGCGTCGTCAGCCGCTTGCCGAGCTGCGCGACGAGCTGCTGCATGCGGAAGGTGATGTCCGCCATGTCGACCTCGGGCGAGGCGGAGACACCGAGGTAGGCGCCCTCGCCGGCGGAGATCAGGAACACCCAGCCGCCGTCGAACTCGACGAGGGTCTGCCGCCACGCCTGGTGCGGGTCCTCACAGAAGAAGGCGAGCGTCCGGCTGAGGGACTGCACGCCGCTCATCGCGGCGGCGACCCGGTCCGCGTCGTCCTTGTCGAAGTCCTGCGTCCGGGCCATCAGCAGACCGTCGGCGGATATCAGGACCGCGTGCAGGGCCCCGGGAATCTCCAGGGCGCTGTCGAGCATCCATGACAGATCGTCGTTCACGAGACTCCATGTCCTTCGCTGCTTGCACCAGGTGTTCTGCTCGTCCGGTCCTCGTCCTCGGGCCGGCCGGCGCGGCCGGACTGCGTGCCCCGCTGGAACGCGCCCATGATCTGCGCCTGTTCGGACTCGGAGCGGCCCGCGGCGCGCGGGGCCGAGGTGTTGCCGGGGACGATGGCCATCGGCCGCTTGCGGCGTCGCCGGGGAAGGCCGTCGCTGGTCTGCGACGAGGGGAGCGCGGCTTCGGGCCCGCCGTCCAGGACCGGCCGGGCCGCGCCCGCGGCCGGCGCCGGCGCCTTCTTCTCCGGCATGGCGGTGAGCAGTTCGTGCGGCAGCAGGACGACCGCGCGTACGCCTCCGTAGGGAGAGGAGGAGTCCACCGACACCTCGAAGCCGAAGCGCTCGCACAGCAGGCCGATGACCGCGAAGCCGAACTGCGGGGGGTTGCCGAGCCCCGCCACGCCCGAGGCGCGCTCACTGGAGAGCAGCTTCTCGGCGCGAGTGCGCTCCTCGTCGCTCATGCCGACACCGGCGTCGTCGACGACGACGCAGATGCCCTTGGGCACGGTGCGGATGTTGATCTCGACGACGGTGTCCGGGCTGGAGTAGCTGGTGGCGTTGTCGAGGAGTTCGGCGAGCACCAGGGCGACGGGTTCGACGGCGCGGCTGGTGATGCCGAAGTCGACCTGAGAGAGGATCTCCACCCGCCGGAAGTGCCGGATCCGGCCCTGGGCGCTGCGGACGACGTCGTACACGGAGGCGGTGTCGCGCCGTCCGCCGAGCCAGCCGTCGCACAGCACGGCGATGGACTGCGCGCGCCGGCCGAACTGCGAGTTGGTGTGGTCGATCTCCAGCAGGTCCTGCAGCAGGGCCGAGTCGCCGTACTTGGTCTGGAGCCGGGTGAGCACCAGCTGCTGCTCGGCGGCCAGGCCCTGGAGGGTGCGCATGGCGGACTTCAGAACGGTCTTGGTCTCGTCCTCGGCCCGCTCCTGGGCGGCTTGCACGGACTTTCCGTAATTGTTCTCCAGCTCCGTGTAATGGTCCTTCAGGCCCCGTACTTCCTGCCGCAGCGCTCGGGCCGCCCTGCGCTGACGGCTGACGAGCACGGCGGCGGCGACGAGGGCGACGAGGAGGACCCACACCAGTGGGTTCCCTGTGTATTCCGTCATAAGACTCTCTTCAGGCGACTGACGGCTTGCTGAAATCCCGTCCACGCGGGCGACCCGGCGGACCGCCCGCGCCGGTTGCTGCCCGGGCCGTCCCTGAAGTCGGGGATGCCGTCTTTCACCCATCCGCCCGCTCCGCAAACGCGGTGATCGTATCACCGTCGGATCTTGTGAATTTACGTCAAGAAGTGTGCGTGCACGACTGGTTGGAGGTCGGCAGCGACGGCGTCGTACGCGCTGGGTACAGTCGGCCGCGTGGCAGATGCAGAGGACACCTTCCGGCGGAACATCCGGCCGTCCCGGGGCGGTACGGCGTGACGCCCGAGGCCATGGCGGCGGTGTTCGCCGCGGGCGTCGGGGCCGGGGCGGTCAACAGCGTCGTCGGCTCGGGGACGCTGATCACCTTTCCCGTGCTGCTGGCCGCCGGACTGCCGCCCGTCACGGCCACGGTGTCCAACGCCCTCGGTCTCATCCCCGGTTCCGTGAGCGGCGCCATCGGCTACCGCGCGGAACTGCGCGGCCAGCGCCGGCGCGTCCTGAAACTGGGCACCGGGGCCCTGCTCGGCGGGCTCGCGGGGGCCACCCTGCTGCTGTCCCTGCCGGCCGACGCCTTCGAGACGATCGTGCCGGTCCTGGTCGGGCTCGCCCTCGTGCTGGTCGCCCTCCAGCCCCGGCTCGGCGCCATGGTGCGCCGGCGCCGCGAACGGACCGGCGACACCCGCCGCGACGGCGGTCCACTGCTGTACGGCGGTCTGACTCTGGCCAGCGTCTACGGGGGCTACTTCGCCGCCGCTCAGGGGATCATCTACCTGTCCCTGATGGGCATGCTCCTCGATGAACCCCTGCAACGCCTGAACGCCGTGAAGAACGTCCTGGCCGCCGTCGTGAACAGCGTCGCCGCGCTCTTCTTCCTCTTCGCGGCGGACTTCGACTGGACGGCCGTCGTACTCGTCGCGACCGGCTCCGGGCTCGGCGGTTACCTCGGGGCCAAGGTGGGCCGCCGCTTCACCCCCACGCTCCTGCGGGCCGTCGTCCTGACGATCGGTACCGTCGCGCTCGTCCAGCTGCTGCTGCGCTGACCCGCGTCCCCGCCCGGTCTCACGCCCGCAGAAACGCGAGGACCGCCAGGACCCTGCGGTGGGTCTCGTCGGCCGGAGGCAGGTCCAGCTTGGTCAGGATGTTCCCGATGTGCTTGCCCACGGCCGCCTCGGACACGACCAGGTCGCGGGCGATCGCCCCGTTGGACTTCCCCTCCGCGATCAGCGCCAGCACCTCCCGCTCGCGCGGGGTGAGCCGCTCCAGCGGGTCCCGGCGGCGGCGCAGCAACTGCCGTACGACCTCGGGGTCGACGACCGTGCCGCCGGACGCGACCTCGGAGAGCGCCTCGACGAACTCCTCGACCTGGCCGACGCGGTCCTTCAGCAGGTAGCCGACGCCGGTTCCGTCGCCGGAGTCCAGCAGTTCGGCGGCGTAGGCGCGTTGTACGTACTGGCTGAGGACCAGCACGGGCAGCGTGGGCCGCTTCTCCCGCAGCCGCACCGCGGCGTGCAGGCCCTCGTCCTGGAAGCCGGGGGGCATGCGGACGTCCGTGACGACGGCGTCGGGCGCGTGCTCCTCGACGGCGGCGACGAGTGCCTCCGCGTCGCCGACGGCCGCGACGACCTGGTGCCCGCAGCGGTCGAGCAGGGCGATGAGCCCGTCCCGCAACAGCACACTGTCCTCGGCCAGCACTACGCGCAGCGCTCGGTCCACTCGCACGGCATCTCCACACGCAACAGGGTCGGTCCGCCCGGCGGGCTGGACAGGGAGAGTCTGCCATCGAGCACCGAGACCCGGTCGGCGAGCCCGGTCAGCCCGCTGCCCTCCCCCGCCCGGGCGCCGCCCCGCCCGTCGTCCCCTATCTCGAGGAGCAGCCGCACGCCGCGGTACCGGCCGCGCACCTCGGCCCGGCTCGCCCCGCTGTGCCGGGCGACGTTGGCGAGGGCCTCGCACACCACGAAGTAGGCCGCCGCCTCCACGGCCTGCGGCAGCCGTCCGGGCAGCTCCAGGTCAAGGTCGACCGGGACGGCGGACCGGTCTGCGGCGTCGGCGACGGCGGCCTCGAGGCCGTAGTCGGCGAGGACCTTGGGGTGGATGCCGTGGATGAGTTCGCGCAGCTCCTCCAGGGCAAGGTCCGCCTCCCGGTGGGCCTTGGCGAGCTGGTCGGCGAGGGGGCCGGGCGGGACGTCCAGGCGGGCCAGGCCCAAAGTCATGGTCAGCGCGACCAGGCGTTGCTGGGCCCCGTCGTGCAGGTCGCGTTCGATGCGGCGGCGTTCCGCCTCGAAGGCGTCCACCAACCGCACGCGGGAACGCGTCAGTTCGACCACCTTCGCCTGCGGTCCGCCGCCGCGCGGGGCGATCAGCAGGCGGGTCAGCTCGGCGCGTGCGCCGGCCGCCGCGCCCAGGACGTAGGCGCCCAGCGCCAGCAGGACCAGCCCGAGCAGGGCGACCGCGCAGGCGGCCGGCCAGGTGGTGACCGTCCACTGCTTGAGCACCTTCGCCTCCTCGCCGTCGCCGGCCGTGGCCATGAGCAGCGGTGTCGCGGCCATGGAGAGGGGGAAGAGCAGCGCCACGGTGACGACGAGGGCGTCGAGGGGCCACAGCAGTACCGCGAGCAGCAGGGCGTGGCCGAGCTCCTGCCAGGTCGCCTGCTCCCGCAGCCGCGTCGTCAGCCAGGCCCGCGCTCCTCCGCCGGCGGACGGGCGGTGCGGGCCGGGCGCGGGTTCGGTGTCGACCAGGCGCAGCCGGCGGCGCTCGACACGGGCCACGGGGAGGCCGGCGAGGGCGGTGAGCAGCAACAGTGGCAGGCCCACCAGGACGAGGGTGAGGGCGGCGCCGAGCACGGCCGCGGTCACGATGCCCACGAGGGCGGCGACGCCCGCCGGTACACCGGTGAGCAGGTATCCGGCCGAGCGCCACGGCCACGGGGACAGCAGGAAACCGGGGCGCGACATGGCCTGCCGCACATTGCGAGGATGCATGCGGCTCACCGTAGGAGGTCCGCCCCGGCGGCGGCCATCGGCCCAGGGGGTGGGACGGGGGTAGTGCCTGCCCCACCCCGCGGCCGCGTCCCCCCGCCAACTCCCCTGGCATAACGGCGTGTTATGGAAATCCGGGAGTGGCGGTGCCGGCACCCCGGCCGAAATGCTGGACCGCACCCACACCCATCACTCGCCGCGACGCGTGCCGTCGGAATCGAGGAGCCTTGCGCATCACCAGAGTCGTCCCCGCCGTCCTGCTGTCCGTCCTCGCCCTCGCGCCGAGCGCCTCCGCCGCGGAGCAGCGGCCCGGCACCGGCGGCCCCCAGCCGATCATCGGCGGCGGGTACGCACAGAACGCCCCCTGGGCGGCCCGCCTGTTCTCCAACGGCGCCGAGACCTGTACCTCGACCATCATCTCCGCCAACTGGATACTGACGGCCAAGCACTGCGTCGGGGGCGGCGGGCTGGCCTTCCGCATCGGCAGCCTCGACCAGCGGACCGGCGGAACGGTCGCCAACGACGTCCAGACCATTACCCATCCCTCGGCCGACCTGGCGCTGGTCCGGCTCGACCGCTCCGTGGCGGCCACCTACGCGCGCCTCGGCCAGCCGGGCACGGTGCGGGTGGGCCAGACCGTGCAGGTCTACGGCTGGGGCGCCACCTCCCGGTGCGGCTCGGAGATCAACTGCCAGTCCCCGTCCCTCAAGGTGGCCAACGTCAGTGTGACCAGCGGCTGCAGTGACGCCTACTACGGTTCGGCCATCTGCGCGCGGCCCGTCGACGGCATCACCGCGGGCGGCGACTCCGGTGGACCGATGATGGCCGGCGGCGTACAGGTCGGCGTCGCCTCTACCAGCGACCGGCAGACCACGACGGCGTACACGAACGTGACCGCCTACCGCTCGTGGATCCAGTCCGTGGCGGGCGTCTGACCGCTCCCCCGGCTGTCCCTCCTTCCGCGCCCGCCGGTCGCCGCGCGTCCAGGAAACGGACGCCCCGACAAGAGCGTGCTGGGATGCATCTACCGTGCGCGGTGGACGTGGTGCCGCGAGCGGAGGAGCTCCTGATGGCCGGGCAGACAACGCAGACCCAGGTGGACGGTCGCGGGGCGGCCGTACTCCTCCTCGAGGACGTGAGCGTACGCCGCCACACGACTGACCAGCTGATTCTGGACGGCATCGACTGGACCGTCCGGCCCGGGGAGCACTGGGCCCTGCTGGGGGCCAACGGGGCCGGGAAGACCACCCTGCTGCGGCTCCTCGGAGCCCTGATGCACCCCACGTGCGGAAGCGTGGAGGTCCTGGGCAGCCGGCTCGGCCGGGTGGACGTGCGGGAGCTGAGGACCCGCATCGGCCACGTCACCTCGGCCCAGCGGGTGCCGCAGGACCTGCACGCCCACACGGTCGTGCTCACCGGCCACGGCGGCACGGTGCAGCCGCTGTGGCGGACGTACGACGACGAGGTACGGCTCCGCGCCCACGACCTGCTGGCCGAGCTGGGCGTCAAGGAGCTGGCGGACCGGCCGTACGGCGTCTGCTCCGGCGGACAGCGGGCACGCGTCCTGATCGCCAGGGCACTGATGGCCGACCCGGCGCTGCTGCTCCTGGACGAGCCGTTCAACGCCCTGGACCTGCCGTCCCGCGAGGACCTGGTGGAGGCGATGCACCAGCTGGCCGAGAGCCGCCCGCACCTGGCCACCGTGACGGTCACCCACCACCTGGAGGAACTGTTCCCTGCGGTCAGCCACGCCCTGCTGCTGCGCGAGGGCCGGATCCTGTCCCGGGGGCCGGTGGACGCGGTGCTGACGGATCCCCTGCTGACCGCCTGCTTCGGCCGCGACATCACGGTCACCCGGCGCGGCGGCCGCTGGTCGGCCTACTCGGGCCGCCGTACCCACGCCTAGGAGGCGCTGCCGAGCCTGTCCAGCCGGCCGTCGGCTTGGTAGGCCCTGGCGGCGGCGACGTGCTGGTCCGATGGCACCGCACCCCGTCAAAGGGCTACTTCTGCCGGTGGTTCTGCATGGTCCACCCCCACGCGCTCGTGGTCCACTCGCCAGAGGCCGGGGGCGACACCGGCTTCCTCTCCTCGCCTCTGCAGGACCACGCCGCTCGTGAACAGGAGTCCGTTCTCGTGACGTCCCATCGTCGACCCAAGCAGCCGAGCCGCACACGCGTGAGCGTGCTGACCACGGCAGCCGCCGCTGCCGTCGCCCTGAGCGCGAACACCGCCGACGCCGCACCCGGTCAGAAGCTCGGCAAGGACGAGGTCAAGGCGAAGGTCGACAAGCTCTACGTGCAGGCGGAGCAGGCCACGGAGAAGTACAACGGGGCCAACGAGAAGCAGCGGAAGCTGCAGAAGGAGGTCTCCGCCCTCCAGGACGGCGTCGCCCGCGGCCAGCAGGAACTGAACACGCTGCGCGACGGACTGGGCTCACTGGCCGCCGCCCAGTACCGCTCCGGAGGCATCGACCCCTCGGTGCAGCTCCTCCTCTCGTCGGACCCGGACGACTTCCTCACCAAGGCGTCCACGCTCGACCAGTTGAGCAGCCAGCAGGTCGACGCCCTGAAGAAGATCCAGGGCAAGCAGCGGGCACTCGCCCAGGAGCGCGCCGAGGCCACCGAGAAGCTCGAGGATCTCGCCACCACCCGCACCGAGCTGGGCAACAGGAAGAAGGAAGTCCAGAGCAAGCTCGCCGAGGCGCAGAAGCTGCTCAACACCCTGACCGCGAAGGAGAAGGCCGCCCTCGCCGCCGAGCAGCAGCGCGCCGACCGCACCTCCGCCGAGCAGGCCGGAATCGGTCATCACGCCCCCGCGTCCGGCCGGGCCGGCGCCGCTTTCGCCGCCGCCCAGAGCCAGATCGGCAAGCCCTACATCCGCGGCGCCACCGGTCCCTCCTCGTACGACTGCTCGGGCCTGACCTCCTGGGCCTACGCCCAGGCCGACGTCCACATACCGCGCACCTCCGAGGCCCAGTCGGGCATCGGGACCCGCCTCACCCGAAGTCAGCTCCAGGTCGGCGACCTGGTCTTCTTCTTCAACGACCTGCATCACGTGGGCCTGTACGCGGGCAACGGCCAGATCCTGCACGCCCCTCGCACCGGCACGGTCGTGCGGTACGAGTCGATGGACACCATCGGCGGACCGTTCATGTTCGGCGTCCGCGTCTGACCCGACGGGCCACCGGCCGGAGCGTCGCTCCACGACCCGGCGTACGCCGAGTTCACTCCACCCGGGCTCCCGCGGTCTCCGGCAGTGCCAGATGATCGCCCTGGAACCGCGCCCGCAGCGCGCGGTCGTGGGTGACCAGCACGATCGCCCCCGGGTATCCGATCAGTGCCTCCTCCAGTTCCTCGACCAGCGCCGGTGACAGGTGGTTCGTCGGCTCGTCGAACAGCAGGAGGTCGGCGGGGTCCGAGACCAGTCGAGCCACGTCCACGCGGCGGCGCTGACCGGACGACAGTTCGCCCATGCGCAGCCGCAGTTCCGCGGGGCGGAAGAGGCCGAGGGCGAGCAGGGCGTCGGCGTGCTCGTCTGCGGAGCCCACACGGCCCAGGCCGAACGCCTCGGTCACCGTCAGGTCCGGCGGCCACGGCGTCTCGTCCTGGCGCAGATGGCCCACCCGGCCGGGCACCCGCACCGAGCCCTCGTCCGGCCGCAGCTCACCGGCGAGCAGCTTCAGCAGCGTCGTCTTGCCGGCTCCGTTGGGGCCGGTGACCAGAAGCCTGCCGGTGCGGCCGAGGGTGAGGGAGCACAGGCGCAGGCGGTTCCCTGCCCGTACGTCCGACAGCTGGGCGGCGGGAAGCTCCGCGGAGGCGGTTTCGGTGCCTCTTCCCGCGACGGCCCCCGTCGTCGCCACGCGCGCCGTGAAGGCCAGCGGGTCCGGCGGCGGTGCCACCGGGCTCGCGGTCAGCCGCTCGACCCGCTCGCGGGCGTTGCGGATACGGGCCATCGCGCCGTGTGCCCGGCCGCGGGCCCGGAAGCCGCCATGGCCGAAGTTGGCCAGCGGCGCCTTGCGGGGGATCGTGTCGAGGCGGGCAGCCTGGCCGGCGGCCAACCGCTCGTTGCGCGCGAGTTCGGACCCCCACGCCTCGTACTCCTGGAGCCGTCGGCGGCGTTCCGCCGCCTTCGCCGTACGGTAGCCGGTGTAGCCGTCGCCGTAGCGGGTGACCTTTCCCCCCTCGGCCTCCAGGACCGTGCTGGTCAGGCGTTCCAGGAAGACGCGGTCGTGGGTGACCGCGAGCACCGTGCCGTGGTGCGCCCGCAGCTGTGCCTCCAGCCACTCCACGGCCTGATCGTCCAGGTCGTTGGTCGGCTCGTCCAGAAGGAGCAGCTCGGGGCGGCCCGCGAGGACGGCGGCCAGGGCGAGACGGGAGCGCTCGCCGCCGGAGAGGGTGCCGAGTCGGCGCTCACGGCGAAGAGCCGGCAGGCCGAGGTGGTGCAGCGCGATGTCCACCCGGTGGTCGGCGTGGTAGCCGCCCCGGTCCTCGTAGCGTCCGAGGAGCATTCCGTACGCGGCGAGCGCGGCCGGGTCCTCACCGTCGCCGAGCGCCTGCTCGGCCCGGTGGAGCTCGGCCTCCAGAGAACGCAGGTCCGCGAGGGCCAGGTCGACGGCGTCTTGGACGGTGGCGGTCGGGGGCAGGAGGGTGGTCTGGGGCAGGTAGCCGATTCCGCCGGCGGCGGTCACGGTCGCCTCGCCGCTGTCCGGGCGCTCCTGACCTGCGACAAGCCTGAGGAGCGTGGACTTGCCGGCGCCGTTGTCACCAATCAGCCCGGCCTTCTCCCCCGGCTTCAGCGTGAAGGAGACCTGGTCCAGAACGGTGCGGCCGGGGTAGCGCTTGGTGACGTGGTCGAGCGTGAGTTGTGAGGTGTGCAAGATCGGATCCCTCCTGGCCACGCGGGCTTCGGCCCGGGCCGGATCGGGGTGGACGGCTGCACGGCGAGGCGCGGCGAGGCGGAGCACTGCTCTACGCGGTCGGCGCCGGTGATCTCACAGGGAACCCATGAGCAGGACGGTACGCCACGAAGCGCGGTTAGACAAGACGATACGTCTCGCCTTATTCGGCGCACGTCCGAACGGGCCTCCAGGTGTCGGCTCCGGCGCCGGCGGGGCGTCGCCGACTTCGTCCGGATGCCTGCCGCGTCCTCGGGGTACCCGCCTCACAGCACGGACCAGGACAGGCCCGGTACGCGGTGACAGCAAACGGAGAATCAGATGAAGGCCCGCCGATCAGAAGCCCCGTCGACTGCCGCCCCGGCTCCGCCGGATCAGCGGTGTGCCGACGTCCTGTCCGGCCGGTACCGACTGGGCGCGAGGATCGGATCGGGTGGCATGGCCGACGTGTACGAGGGCGTCGACACGCGTCTTCGCCGGCCCGTGGCGATCAAGGTCTTCCGGCCGGGCCCCGACCCACTGATCGAGGACCGTCTTGCCGCGGAGGCCGTCCTTCTCGCCCGCCTGCAACACCCCGGTCTGGTCACCGTCTACGACACCGGCCGTCATGACGACCGCAGCTACCTGGTCATGCAACTGGTCGAAGGTCCCACACTGCGCGATGTCCTGGCGCGCGGGACGCTGCCCCATCGACGGGTGACCGACCTGGGCAGCGCCCTCGCACAGGCGCTCGCCCATGTGCACCGGGCCGGGATCGTGCACCGCGACGTCAAACCGTCGAACGTCCTGCTCGACGCGGCCGGCGAACCCCACCTGGCCGACTTCGGCATCGCGGAACTGGCGAACGCCACGCGCCACTCCTCGCCCGACGTGCTGACCGGCACCGCCGCCTACCTCGCGCCCGAGCAGGTCGAGGGAAGGGGTGTCGGAACCTCCGCGGACATCTACGCGCTCGGCCTCGTCCTGTTGGAGTGCCTGAAGGGAGAACTGGAGTACCAGGGCACCCCGTTGGAGGCGGCGATCGCCCGCCTGCACCGCCCGCCCGTGATCCCTGCCTGCCTCCCACCGGACCTGACGGCCCTCCTGCGGGCCATGACCGCCCAGGATCCCGAGGTGCGCCCGAGCGCCGAGCGGTGTGCGCGAGCTCTCGCCGCCCTGGACGCCGGACGGCCCTCGCACTCGTCGCCTCTCGCGGCGACCGCACCGGTCTCCGCCCACCGCGAAGCGGACGAGTCCGTACGGACGCACAAGGTGGCGACCGCCCGGCCCGTCCTCGCGGGTACCGCCCGGCACAGCCGCCGCCTGGCGGCGGGGACCGCCGTAGCGGCACTCTCCGTGGCCCTGGGGGCGACCCTTGCCGTCGCCCCGGGCACCAGTGGAGACAACGACGACCGCGCCGAATCGGTCTCGACCCCCGTGCGCACCCCCTCCGGCACGGCGACGTCCGGAAGCAGGCCCAGCGCGGACCCGTCGACCGCCTCTCGCGCCGAACCGTCCAGGACCGGTACATCCCGTCCGGCCGCTGCCCCGACCGGATCCCACGCCGAGCCCGTCTCGCGGACCCTGGACCCGGCCGGCCCGGCACCGGACCTACAGCGCGGCACCGGACCCGGGGACTCGGCGCCGCACCACCCCCGGAACACGAACGCCCACACCCGCGACACGAACGCCCACACCCGCAACGCTCCGCACGGCACCCCGAAGGTGCCCGCGAACGCCAACAAGGCCCCGCACCCCCCGGTACGGAAGGGGCACGGCTGAGGGCAGTGGGCGCGGCGGGCCGGAACCCCGGCGAAGGGCGCCGATACGACGGCAGTGCCCGCCGGCCGCCCCCGGCGCGGGTGCCTTTTCCGCCTTACTGAGGTGAGCGGCCGGCGACGGCGCCGCCGGGGTCGTCGGCCAGGGCGAGGCGGACGGTGACGCGCTTGCCGACCGGCTCGCGCTGGACTTCGAAGCCCTGGGCGACGGCCATCACGATCTCCAGGCCGTGCTGGCCGACCCGGCCGGCGTTCCCGGCCCGGGCGATGGGCAGGGCCGGGTCGGAGTCCCACACCTCGACCTCGACCACGTCGCCGAGGATGCGCAGATCGAGCAGCACCGGGCCCGGAGCGCACTTGCGGGCGTTGGTGACCAGCTCGCTGACCACCAGTTGCGTGAGCTCCATCGCGCGCTGGGAGACGGGCAGGCCGTGTTCGGCCTGGACCCGGCTCAGGAAGTCGGCGGCCAAGTGGCGCGCCTGAGCGATGACCGCGCCGTCCCCGTCCAGGGCCATCGTGGTGTGCATGCTCTGCCCGCCGGGCGTGGTGCCGTCCTCGCCCACGGGCATGGAGTCCATTCGAGACGCATTCATTACCCCGTTCACGACCCCCGCCTACCCGCGTCCGCGTGATCGACTCCTGCCGATGCCCTGTCGGCTCGGTCACACCTTCCAGGCACCTGGAATCAGCCGGTGGCCGCGGGGTGGCGAGTCGAGGCGGGGTCCTGATGTGCCAAGATCACCGACATGGTTGAGGAAGAAGTACCGGGCACGGAACACGTCGCACTGCCGGGTCAGTTGTCCGTCGTGGCCACCGTCACGGACGGCATCGACGTGCTGACCCCGGCCGGGGAGATCGACCACCACACCGGCGACGCCCTGCGCCGGTCCCTCGACCTGAGCGGCACGCCCCGCCCCCGCGTCGTGGTGGACATGCGGCAGGTGACCTTCATGGACTCCAGCGGCATCAACATCCTCATCGGCGCCCACCAGGCACTCACGCGGGCCGGCGGCTGGCTGCGCCTGGCCACCGTCGGCCCCTCCGTGAT
Source organism: Streptomyces sp. 63XJN7_1_ISO-PGPR-S23-121 (assembly GCF_056173025.1). Classification (NCBI taxonomy): domain Bacteria; kingdom Bacillati; phylum Actinomycetota; class Actinomycetes; order Kitasatosporales; family Streptomycetaceae; genus Streptomyces; species Streptomyces sp. 63XJN7_1_ISO-PGPR-S23-121. The sequence continues at coordinate 4,274,114 of NZ_CM149653.1, forward strand.
GCGCACCCTGGAGCTCGTCGGCGTCGACACCCTCATCGACATCCGTGAGACCCGCGAGCAGGCGCTCAGCGGCTGAAGCGGCCGGGCTCGTTCCGCCGGGGCCTTTCGCTACAGACCGGGAACGGCGGATCCGTTGAGGGCCCAGAGCGCGGCGGAGTACCACAGCACGCCGATGGCGCAGAACAGGGCGCTTCCGGCGACCGGGAGCGTCCAGCCGGGGAGGTGCCGGCTGTGCACCACCAGCACCTTGGCGACGAAGGCCCCGTACAGCGCGCAGCCGGCGACCGAGTGCAGGAAGACCCGGGTGCTGGTGGTTTCCACACCGTAGGTGTTGACGCAGTGGAAGGCGATGGGCACCGACAGCAGGAAGGCCGCCCAGCCCGTCACGCGGTGCGCGGTGGGGACGCCGCGTGACGCGGCGGTGAGGCCGGGGAGCCGCCCGTACATCCACAGGGCGAGCAGGAGCTGGACGACCGCCAGGCCGAACAGGGCCGTGCCCAGGCGGGCCTTGAGCATGACCGCGTCGGCACCCTGGGCACCGAAGAGGTTCGTCGTGTACTGGGGGCTGTGGTGCCGGCCGGTCACCCAGATCGCCACCGCCGTGGCCAGTGACAGGGCCGCGCCGAGCACGACAGCGGCGACCCGCGCCGGAGCGTTGCGGCGGCGGTCCCGGTGGCCGGTCCTCGTCGTCACGTCGGTCGCCCGTCCCTCCCTGTCGTCACCGTTCAGCTCTTGTCGACCTTGTTGCCGCCGGCGTCGAGTACGTACCACTCGGCGCCGAACTGCTTGAGGCCCTGACCGTTCGGGTCGCCGGGCTTGGAGTCTCCCGCGTACCGGTAGAGCGGGTGCCCGTGGTAGGTGGCCTGCGCCGTGCCGTCGGACCGCTTCGACGTGCCCGCCTGACCGGACTTCGCCGAGCCGCCGGCCGACGGCGTCCCGGACGTCAGCAGCGGCGGCCAGGCCGTGGCGCACGCCCCGTTGCAGGTGGAGGTCGTCGACTTGTCAGCCTCGAACAGGTACAGGGTGCGCCCCTGTCCGTCGACCAGGATGGTGCCGAGCGAGCCGGCCGAGGCGGTCTTCACCACCGCCCGCGGAACGGCCGTCGCGTTGCTCGGGGCCGTGCTCGACGGCGTCGAGTACGAGGACCCACCACCGTCGCCGCCGTCGGAACATCCACTCGACGCGGCGATCGTCACGAACGCGGCCGACACCATGACGGCCAGGCGGAAACGCCTCATCTCAGCTCCACTGTGCGTAAGGCCCGATGTCCGGGGGCCGATGAACGCATGCTCACCGGTCCGCGCGCTCGCCACGGGCCGCAAGGCCCGTGGCCGTCCCGGGATTCACCGGGATGGCGGCGGACAACGCCCTGCTCCCCCCGAGCCCTGTGACACTGCCGTGCGGCAAGGCGCCCACATTGCCGGACCCCGGCAAGGAGCCGCACCCGCCGTCTGCCGTTTTGCGCAGATGACGCTTCGCACCCCGGCGGCCATCATGATCAACCGGGGCGGACCCTGGGGGCTGAAGTTCGTACGAGGCGAAGAGCGAGGCGCGGATGCCGGGGATCCGGACCGATCCGGAGCGAGGCCGCCCTGGTGATCGGGGTCTGCTGGGCGGTCAGCGTGCTGGGCCACAGCGTGACCGCGGCCCTCGACGAGCCTCTCCTGCCCGTCGCTCCCCTCATCGGCGCCGGGCTCGTGCGGTGGTTCCGGACGCGCCGCCACTCCTGGCCGGCGGCCGTCGCGGCCGGCCTCGCAGGAGCCGTGGTGCTGTTCGGGCTCGTCGACGTACTGCGGCCGGAGCTGAACCGCTACGTCGCGGACGCGCTGGCCACTGGGGCCGCGGCGACCTCCGCCGTGGCCGCGCTCGTCCTGGTGGAACGCATGAGGGGACGCCGTCATGCGACCGCACGGTGACCCGCCGCCGGGCCGGGCTCCGTCCGATGTCCCGGCGTGAATCCTGCGCGCCGCTCCGTCCCGTGACACGACGCCACCCTGACCGGCAGCCTGCTCATGGTGGCCGGCATCGTCGTGATCGGCGTGAGTCGGCGCACCGCCGGCCGCGGGCACGGCACCTGAACACCCTGAGTCGCGGGGCGGTACCGAAGGGCCGGGGACGGTCAGGCAAGGTCCGGCCCCCGCAGCAGGAGCTGCGTCAGGGCGATGCCCGCCACCACGATCGCCGCCCGAAACGGCCACCGGCTCCGGACGTCCCACGGCACAGCTGTACCCGCGACCGCGACGGCCCCCGCCGTGACCGCCAGTGCCCCGCCCGGCCCGCCCACCGCGCCGGGCGGGCCCGCGACCAGTACGCCCACGGCCATCAGCATCACGACCGGGGCCAGCCACCGGCAGGTTCCGCGGCCCAGCCGCTGCGGCAGACCGCGCACACCGGTTCCGAGATCGTCCTCGATGTCCGGGAGCACGTTGACCAGGTGCGCACCCACGCCCAGCAGCGCCCCGGCCGTCACCGCCCACCAGGCGGGCCAGGACGGTGACGGAAGACCGAGGGTGACGAAGGCCGGCAACGCCCCGAAGCCCACGGCGTAGGGCAGCGGTGAGAGCACCGTGCGCTTGAGCACCAGGTTGTATCCCCAGCCCATGGCCACCATGCCCAGGTGCGCCGTTCCGGCGGCGGCGCCGCTCAGCAGCGACAGCGGCACGCACAGCCCCAGCGCGGTCCCGGCCGCGACAGCCGCCGCCCGAGGCGCGAGTTCACCGGTGGCCAGCGGCTTGTCGCGGCGTCCGCACACCGTGTCGCGGCGGGCGTCGACCGCGTCGTTGCACCAGCCGACCGAGAGCTGGCCCGCCAGCACGGCCGCGGCCACCGCCGCGGACCCCGCCGCCCCGCGGCCCGCCGCCACGGCGAGCGCGGTCATGAACACCGTCACCGCGACCGCCGGTTCCAGGTGGCAGCAGCGCAACAGCACCGGAACGCGGCGTGTCGCGGACGTAAGGGTTCCGGGTGCGTGTAGAGACACACAGGGACGTTAAGGGAGAATCCGGCAAGAGAAGGGCATGACCGGCATGCGTGTCACTGCGATCGTCGACGACGCCCTCCCCCTGCCCGCCACGTCGTCCCGCCCGGCTCCCCCGGGCACGGCGACCTCGGTCACCGCGATCCGCACCGCGCTGCCGCCGAACCGGTACGCCCAGGAGGACCTCACCGAGGCCATCGGTGATCTGTGCCTGCCCCCCGGTGCCGACCGCGCCCTGTTGCGCCGCCTCCACGCGTCGGCAGGTGTGCGCACACGCCATCTGGCCCTGCCGATCGAGCGGTACACCGACCTCGGCGACTTCGGGCGGAGCAACGACGCGTGGCTGGCCGCCGGACTCGAACTGGGCGAGGAAGCCCTCGCCGGCGCACTGCGGGACGCCGGGCTCGGACCGGCCGACGTGGATCTGCTGGTGTGCACCTCCATCACCGGCATCGCCGCTCCGTCGCTCGACGCCCGGCTGGCCGGGCGCCTGGGACTGCGGCCCGACGTCAAGAGGCTCCCGGTGTTCGGCCTGGGGTGCGTGGCCGGCGCGGCCGGACTCGCACGGCTGCACGACTACCTGCGAGGCCACCCGGGCGACACCGCCGTACTCCTCAGCATCGAACTGTGCTCACTGACCCTCCAGCGGCGCGACGCCTCACGCGCCAACCTCGTCGCCGGCGCCCTGTTCGGCGACGGCGCCGCGGCGCTCGTGGCACGCGGCGATGGCGGCGCCGGGCCGGACGGGGCCGGGCCCCTGGTGGTCGCGACACGCAGCCGCCTGTATCCGGACACCGAACGACTCCTGGGGTGGGACATCGGCCCCACCGGGTTCCGTGTCGTGATCGACGCCGGTGTCCCCGACATCGTGCGGGACCACTTGGGCCGGCACCTGCGCGCGTTCCTGGCCGAGCACGGTCTCACCACGGACGACATCGGGAGCTGGGTGTGCCACCCGGGAGGCCCCAAGGTGCTCTCCACCGTGGCCGACACCCTCGGCCTGCCCGGCGGCGCCCTGAACACCGCCTGGCACTCGCTCGCAACGGTGGGAAACATGTCCTCCGCCTCCGTGCTCCACATCCTGGGGGAGACCTGGGAGTCCCACCGCCCCGAGCCCGGCACGTGGGGCCTGCTCCTGGCGATGGGGCCGGGGTTCTGTTCCGAAGTCGTCCTGCTGCGCTGGTGAGTGACCTCATGCCCTGGTACACGCTTCTCGTGCTCGCCGTCGCGGGCGAACGCGTCGCCGAGCTCCTCGTCGCGCGACGCAACGCCGCCTGGACCCTCTCCCGCGCCGGTGTGGAGCACGGCCGCGGCCACTACCCGGTCATGGTCGTGCTGCACACGGGTCTGCTCGCCTGCTGCCTCGCCGAATCCGCGCTCGCCGACCGGCCGTTCCTGCCCGCTCTGGGGTGGGTCATGCTGGCGCTCGCGCTCCTGGCGCAGGCACTGCGCTGGTGGTGCATCACCGCTCTGGGGCCGTACTGGAACACCCGGGTCATCGTCGTCCCCGGGGCGCGCCTGGTCGGCGCCGGGCCCTACCGGTTCCTGCGTCACCCCAACTACGTCGCCGTCGTCGTGGAGATCGCCGCACTGCCCCTGGTCCACTCCGCCTGGCTGACCGCGACGGCGTTCACCGCGGCCAACGCGCTGCTGCTCACCGTCCGCATCCGCTGCGAGAACACGGCCCTCGCCTCGGCGGCGCCCGCGTGAGCGGCCGTCACGACGTGCTGATCGTCGGAGGCGGTCCCGCCGGTCTCGCGACCGCCCTGCACGCCGTGCGCGCGGGTCTCGACACCGTCGTGGCGGAGCCGCGCCGCGCACCGGTCGACAAGGCGTGCGGCGAGGGTCTGATGCCCGGCGCGGTCCGTGCCCTGGGCGCGCTCGGCCTGGAGGTTCCCGGCCACCCGGTCACCGGCATCCGCTACGTCCAGGGCCCCCGCCGGGCACAGGCCGCCTTCCGGCACGGCCCCGGCCTCGGCGCGCGCCGCACCGCCCTGCACGGTGCCCTGTACCAGGCGGTCGTGGACGCGGGGGTGCCCGTACTGCCCCTGCGGGTGGGGGAAGTACGACAGGACGCGACGAGCGTGACCGTACCCGGTACGGGGCTGCGCGCACGGTGGCTGGTCGCCGCGGACGGGCTCCACTCGCCGTTGCGCCGTTCGCTCGGCCTGGAGGTGAAGACCCGTGCGGCGCCCAGATACGGCCTGCGCCGCCACTACGCGGTGCCTCCCTGGTCCTCCTTCGTCGAGGTGCACTGGGGTCCCCACGGAGAGGCGTACGTGACTCCGCTCGGCCCCGCGCTCGTCGGCGTCGCCCTGCTGACGGGCCGACGAGCGCCCTTCGGCACCCAGCTCGAGGGCTTTCCCGAACTGGCGGCCCGCCTCCCCGCGGACGCGGCCGTCACCGCGGTACGCGGCGCGGGGCCGCTGCGCCAGCGGGCACGCACCCGCGCCCACGGACGGGTGCTGCTCGTCGGTGACGCAGCCGGTTACACCGACGCGCTGACCGGTGAGGGCGTCTCCCTGGCCCTCACCGGTGCCGAGGCCCTGGTCGCCAACGTGCGCCGCGGCACGCCTGGCCGCTACGAAAGCGACTGGTGCCGCGCGACCCGCCGCCACCGGCTCCTGACCGACCTCCTGGTGAGGGCCCGCCAGCAACCGGCGCTGGCGTCACACATCATGCCCACGGCCGCCCGCCTGCCCCGCCTCTTCGCGGCGGCGGTCAACGCACTGGCCTGACCGGGCCCGGCAGGTCCATGAGCGCCAGTTCGGCCGGGTCGACCACGGCGGTGATCCTGGTGATGCGGCCGTCGGCGACGGTGAAGGCGAGCAGGGACAGCGGCGTGCCGTCCTCGTTCCAGGCGATGACGCCGGGCCGCCCGTCGACGGTCGCCGCGTGTGCCGGGCGGCGCGCACCTTCCGGCGGGCGCGACTGATGAGCAAGCCGCCGAGATTGTCGATGGCGCCGGCGTCCTGGCGGGACAGGCGCAGCCACGCCTCCTGGACCGCGTCGTCCGCGTCGGCGTGCGAGCCGAGCACGCGGTGGGCGACGGCCGTGAGCCGTTCGCGGTGCGCCTCGAAGGCCTCGGTGATCGGATCGGCGGGATGGGCGCCGGACATGGTGTTGCCTCCCTGGGAGCAGCTCCGTCACAGGGGTGACGGGCACCAGCCCCGCAAGGTAACCCCGACGAAGGAGCAACCTGCCATGCAGAACCGGCTGAAGAACGAGAACACCGACAACCCGACCTGTGGAAGGCGGTCGGGCACCTGCAGAAGGCGATCGCCGCCGGGGGCGTCGACCCGAAGCTGCTCGCGCTGGTGCACCTGCGCGCCAGCCAGATCAACAGCTGCTCGGCGTGCGTCCACGCCAGTGTCGCCGGAGGGAAGAAGGCCGGTGACACCGACGAGCGGCTGCACAACGTGGCGGCGTGGCGTGAGGCGCCGTTCTACACCGACGCGGAGCGCGCGGCACTGGCGCTGGCCGAGGCCGCCACCCGGCTGCAGGACGGTGCGGAGGGAGTCACCGACGAGATCTGGGCGGAGGTCAGCGCCCATTTCACCGAGGAGTAGATCGGCGCGATCAACCTGGAGATCGCGCTGACCAACTTCTTCAACCGGATCAACCGCACCATCAAGGAACCGGCCGGCCGGACCTGGGGCTGACTCGCTCCGGGCGCCCTGCCGGTCGTCCTCCGCCCGCCGTGCGGGGAACCGGTGAGGATCAACTGATCGGCGCAGCAGTGAATCGATTCGCCGGGTGAACGAGACCACCGGCCGTCGTGACGGCGGCTCCGAGCTGTGAGCCTGGGGCCTCGACAACGGACCGGCCGGCTCCCACGGGTCCCGGCCACCGATCACTCCACTGTTGGGAGCTCTCCTTGCGCGTTCGTCGCATCGTCACCAGTGCCCTCGGTTCCCTCGCTCTCGGTCTCGCCTCCGTCGGCGCGGTCACCGTGAGCGCCGGTCCGGCCGCAGCGGATCCCTGCGGCTTCTTCAAGACCGCCTCCGACTCGTACTACAACCACTGCACCTCGGACGGTTCACGCATCGTCATCGAGATCGACGACTGGGGTCCGAACAGCGAGCGGTGCGTGGGACCGGGTGTCACCTGGCTGGGATCCGCTTCCGACGTCGACGGCGCGTGGTACACCGGCCGCACCTGCTGATCCGGACGCAGGGCTCCGGCCCCGGGACCGCCTACGCTCCGTCGTGGGCGGTCCCGGCCACCTCGGCCGCCACGCGCACCAGTGCCGCGGTCGCGGTCGAACGGGACTCCTGGGGCCAGGCGAGGGCGAGGACGACCGGCGGCGCGTCGGACACCGGACGGTAGGCGACTCCCGGACGCGGATAGCGTACGGCGACCGAGGCGGGCAGCAGGGTGACCGCTTCCCCGAGCGACACGGCCGTCAGCACCTGGGCCAGGTCGCCCCGGCCGCGCCGGGCCTCGTCGATGCGCCGCTCCACGCTGCCGGGGCTCCAACCGAGGTCGGCCAGCTCCAACCGGTCGCGCGCGGCGAGCGGGTGGTCCGAGGCGAGGACGGCGACGCGCGGTTCGGCGGTCAGCGGCTCGCTGTCGAGGCCGGTGCCGTCGAACGGCGCGTGCACCAGGGCGGCGTCCGCCTCGCCGCCGCGCAGCAGCTTCGGCTGTTCCTGCCAGCCGCACAGCCGGACGGTGACCGGCACGGATCCGGGTTCGGACGCGTAGCGTGCCAGGATCGGCTCCAGCAGGCCCGCGTCCCCGTCGGCCTTCACCGCCAGCACCAGTCCCGGGGCCGCCGCCGCACGCCGGGCCCTGCGCCCGGCCGCCTCCAGTGCCTCCAGCGCGACGCGGGCCTCGACGAGCAGCACGTCGCCCGCCGGAGTCCGGGTCACCTGGTGCGTGCTCCGCTCGAACAGGGTGACGCCCAGCTCGGCCTCCAGCCGGCGGATCGCCCGGGACAGGGGCGGCGGGGAGATGCCGAGCCGCTCGGCCGCGCGCGCGAAGTTGAGTTCCTCGGCGACGGCGACGAAGTAGCGCAGGGGACGGGACTCCATGCTCTCCGCCTCTCTTCGGTATTGCCCTCAGGGTAACTACCGGGATCAGGACGGTCCTTCAGTTCCCCGCGGCCGCGGCACAGGATGAGGACACGCCGGAGCTCGGGCCGGAGCGGGCCCGCGGGTCCGGCGCGGTCCACCACCTTTTCCCTGAAGCGGAGTTGTGTTCCGTGATCGTCATCACCACCCCGACCGGCGGCATCGGCCGACAGGTCCTCGACAACGTCCTCGACGCCCTCGACGAGGGGACCGCGATCCGCGTGATCGCCCGCGACCCCGGCCGCCTCACTCCCCGGGCACGCGCACGGACCGAGGTCTTCCGCGGCTCGCACGCCGACCCCGAGGTCCTCGAAGCGGCCTGCGCCGGTGCCGACCGGCTGTTCTGGCTGGTGCCGCCGGCGCCCGGCGCCGACAGCGTCGAGGGCCACTTCCGCGACTTCACGCTGCCCCTGTGCGAGACGATCGTGCGGCACGGTGTCCAGCGGGTCGTCGCGGTCTCCACCCTGGGGCGCGGTGTCGCGAAGAACGCCGGGCCGATCTCCGCCTCGCTCGCCATGGACGACCGGATCGCGGCCACCGGCGTGCACTACCGGGCGCTGTGCCCGCCCTTTCTGATGGAGAACCTGCTCGGCCAGGCGGCGGCCCTGCGCTCCACGGGCGAATTCCGCGTGGCGTACGCCGCGGACCGGGTCCTGCGGAGCTGCGCCACCGGCGACATCGCCGCGACGGCGGCCCGGCTGCTGCTCGACGACTCCTGGACCGGCCGGGCCGACGTCCCACTGGTCGGCCCCGACGACCTCACCCCCGAGGGCATGGCGGAGGTCATGTCCGACGTACTGGGCCGCCCGGTGCGGGTACGGGTGAGCACTCCGGAGGAGTACCGGGCGGCGGCGCTGCGGCTCGGGGCGAGCGAGGACGGCGCCCGGGGCCTGGCCGACATGGCCTCCGCGATGGACACCCAGGGCTTCTACGGCTCGGCCGAGCCCCCCACACCGGACACCGCGCCCACGAGCTTCCGCCGGTGGTGCGAGGCGACACTCCGGCCGGCCGGCCTCGTCTGAGCCGGCCGCGACGGCCCGGCGGGACGGGACCCCGCCGGGCCGGGCACGCGGACGCCGGCCGTGAGGGCGGACCCGCACGGGCCGGACGTCGCGGACGGCATGCGACCAGGTCAGCCCGGGTTGCGATCAACGTCGCGGAACTGCAGGCGGAGTTGGACGGCATCGAAGTCCGCGGCGACCTGTCGGACGAGGCGGCGCGTCTGCTGGAGAAGGCCGAGGTGCAACTCGCCGCCGCGCGACAGGCCATAGACGCCAGGGAAACGCCGCGTTCACTGCTCTCCGGAGCAACCGTGGACCGGGCCTGGGCGAACATCCACCGGGCTGAACTGAGCATCCTGAAGCTCGCCGTCGAGAAGGATCTCACCTGGTGGGGGACGGAGATCCTCGCGCGCACCAGGCAGCATCTGGGGCGTTGAGGACCCCATTCGCAACGCACTGGAGTCCCGGTTCGAGTCGAACGGCAGAAGACTCGACGGGCGGTTCAGAGACCTGGCGGTCAGGGCTTTGCGAGCGGCCAACGACGCCCAGGATCTCGAGCGTTCGCGGGTGCGGAGCTTCCGGAACATCCTGTTGACCTCCGTCGTCATCACCGGCGTCATCGCCGCGCTGCTCGCGATCTGGGGTTACATCGACCCGCAGGCGATCGCCGGGAACTCTGCTTCACCGGACAGAAGGGGGCGACGTTCTGCCCGATCGGTGACACTCCGGCGGGCGGCGACGTCCTGATCGTCGAGTTCTTCGGTCTGTGCGGTGCGGTCCTGGCGGGCGCCGTCTCGCTGCGCAAGATGCAGGGCACCGCCACGCCGTACATGATGCCCATCTGTCTGCTGTTGCTCAGGTTGCCGGTCGGCGCGCTTGCCGCCCTGTTCGGCCTTCTCATCATCCAGGGCGGGTTCATTCCCGGCCTGTCCGACCTGGACAGCGGGGCGCAGATCCTTGCCTGGGCGCTCGTCTTCGGTGTCGCCCAGGAATCCGTCACCCGTCTGATCGACGCGCAGGGCAGGAAGGTCGTGGAGAACGCGAGGGGGCCGTCACGCGGCTTCGACGCGGAGACCGGGGAGACCGCGGAGGATCTCGGGCGGGTGCCACTGGACGGGGTGGCAGCCGGAAGTCGCAGGCGCGCCGGACGGCGCCATCCGTTCAGCCGGCCTCACGGCTAGTCCGCACGGTGGACGCCGGGGCGGCCCCGGAGGTATCGGCGTACGGAACGTCCGGGACGCCCGTCGGCTCCCCCCGCGACTGGTTGCCCGGCGCTCGTCGGAGGGAAACGGGGCACGGCGGCCACCGGCCCGAGTGCACGCCCACGGGTTACCCCGGTCAACCCGGTGGCACGGGGCATCCGGACGGTGGAAGACTCCACCGCCCCGACCCGAGGAGCAGCCGACCGTGGGAACCGCCGTGCACGTGCCGCAGACGCGGGACATGATCGGGGAGGAACTCTCCGGCGACGAAGCACTGACCGCGCTGAGGCGGTACGGAGGTCTGCGGCTGCTGACCGACTCCTTCGCCCGGTTCCGCTACGCGGACGGCTTCACCAACGCCCGGGCCCTCGCCTTCCAGGTGGCCCTCGGCCTGGTGCCGTTCACCGTCGTGCTGGTGGGTCTCGCCACGTCGGTGCACACCGAGGGAGTCGGCCGGGTCATCGAGCTCACGCTCGGCCGGATCGTTCCGGGTGCCAGTGCCGACGTCGTGGAGGGGGCGTTCGAGGGCACCCGGCGCAGCGCCCACAGCGACGCCTGGAGCACGGTCGCGCTGTGGCTGGGCCTGGGGTTCGCGCTGCTGAACCTGGCGTCGGCCATGGGCCAGATCGAACGGGGTGCCAACCGCATCTACGGCATCGAACGGGACCGGCCCTTCCCCCGCAAGTACGGCAGGGCGCTGGTCCTCTCGGTCACCGCCGGGCTGCCGATGGTGCTGGGGTTCATGGTGCTCGTCGCCGGTGAGGCCGTCGGGGACGCGGTGGCCCGGTCGACCGGCCGCTCGGGCGGCGGCGCCGGCTGGTGGGGCGCCCTCGAGGTGCCGGCGGGACTGCTGCTGGTCTGGGTCGCCTCGGCGGTGATACTGCGCTGGTCGCCCCGGCGTGACCAGCCGGGCTACACCTGGCTGGCCTTCGGCTCCGCCGTCCACCTGGTGCTGTGGGTCTCCGCGACGTGGCTGCTCGCGCTGTACGTCGGGCGCAGCGGCGCGTTCGGGGCCGTCTACGGCCCACTGACCGCGTTCATCGCCCTGTTGCTGTGGGCCAACCTGACCGCGGTGGCGCTCTTCCTCGGCATCGCGTTCGCCGCGCAGCTCGAGGCGGCCAGGGCGGGTCTGCGGACTCCGGTCCGTCCGGACCCGGGGCCGGGCGACTGAGGCGGGGTCCGTCGGCGCGGACGGTCGTCAGGCGGCGTCGCGGGGCGGGGTCATCGCCCAGCGGATCCCGGCGGTCACGAGCGTGCCCAGCGGCCGTACGCAGACCGCTTCGGCGGGCGGCACCCGCGGCAGCCACAGGGCGCGCGAGGCCCACCTCGGCAGCAGCGAGACCGCGTTCGCGGCGATGAGACCGTACGGGAGGCGCGCGACGAGGGGGACGGGCGGGTTCAGCAGCAGGAACCGGGCGGTGCCGCGTGCCTCGGCGGTGGCGCGCAGCTCGCCGCGGTAGGCGGCCAGCCGCTCGGCGAGACCGGCGCGGTCGACGGGCGGGTCGGGCACCCCGAGCGCCGTCGCGACGCGCGCCATGTCGGCGACGTAGCCGTCGCAGCCCTCGTCGTCCAGGGGCCGGGCGCCGTAGCGCTGGTGGGCCCGCAGGAAGCTGTCGACCTCCGCGACGTGCACCCAGCACAGCAGGTGCGGATCGGCCGCGGAGTACGCCTCCCCGTCGGGGGTGGTGCCCCGCACCCGGTCGTGGACGGCCCGTACCCGGTCGCAGGCCTCCTGGGCGCTGTCGGCCGTGCCGAAGGTGGTGACGGCCAGGAAGGTGCTCGTCCGCTGTAGCCGGCCCCAGGGGTCTCCGCGGAACCCGGAGTGCGCCGACACGGCCGCCATGGCGAGGGGATGGAGGGACTGGAGCAGTAGGGCGGACAGGCCCCCGATGAACATCGAGGCGTCACCGTGGACCCGTCGGACGGGCCGGTCGGGGCCGAACCAGCGGGGGCCGGGCGTGCCGTGGATGCGGGCGCGGTTCTCCCGGCCCTCGGGCCCCGCCACTTTGGAGAAGATCATGTCGCCGAGCCGTGCGCGCGGGTCGGTGAGGCGGTCTCCCGGTGGACGTGTCATGGCTGCCGAGCCCTCCTCTGCCTGCCGGGACCGGACGGGTCTCATGACTAGTCTGCCCAGGTCCGCGCGAAGGAGGCATCGGCGCCGTCGGCCGGGTCAGGCGCAGGTCCAGGCCGACATCCCCTGCATGCGGGCCAGGCGCTCGGCGACCTTGATCTGCTCCTTGCGGGTGGCCAGGTCGGCGCGTGGCGCGTACTTGAGGCCGCCGGCCGCCTTCCAGCTCGACTGTTTGAACTGCAGGCCTCCGTAGTGGCCGTTTCCGGTGTTCGCCTTCCAGTTGCCGCTGGACTCGCACTCGGCGATGGCGTCCCAGTTCGTCGCGCGGTGGACCGACGGCGAGGCGGCCGCCTGCGCGGCCGTCCCCAGGACGGTGGCGGCGACCAGGGTCGCCAGGACGGACGGGATGCCGCGGCCGTGCGAACCGGTCCGCGTGCTCGTATGAGCATGTCGTCTACAGATCATACAAAGACTGTTACACCAGGTGACCGTGGGGCGCCGAGCCGGCCGCGTCCGTGTTGCGCCGGACGGAGCATCCGGACGCCCCCGACGGGTCCGGTCCGGTGAGATCGACGAGCGCGGGGCGTCACGGTGGTGTACGGACCGCCGCCGTCACCACGCCGGCGGCGGCGCACAGGACCCGCGCCGGGGTCTCGTCACGTCCACAGCTCGTCGCTGTCGCACACCCGGGCGCCCATGTTCCGCTCCATCATCCGCAGCGCGGCGTCCGCGAGGTCTGCGTGGATGTGCGCGACCGCGTCCCGCGGCACGACGACGTCGAGATGGCGGATGTGGGCGTCGAGCGCCGAGTAGAGCACGCACTGTTCGGTCACCTGACCGCACAGCACGAGCCGGTCGATGCCCTGCTCGTGGAGCAGGTACGTCAGCGGGGTCTCGAAGAAGATCGAGTGGCGTGCCTTGACCACGAAGAGCGAGGACTCGTCGGGCTGGAGCGGCTCGACGAGCCGGGCGTGCGGACCCGACAGGGCCTTGTCGAGGATCTCTCCGTGGTGCGAGCGCCACTCGCCGAAGTTGTCGTTGACGTAGATCACGGGAACGTCCTCGTGCCGTGCCCGGCGCAGCAGGCCGGTCACCACCGGCACCACGGGCTCCACGGACGGGATGAGCTGGTCGGCGTCCTTGTGGTCGTAGGTGTTGATCATGTCGATGACGATCAGTGCGGTCTTGCCCATGCCGTCCAGGTTGCCACCGGAGGGCGGGTCAACCGTGCCGCCGGGCCGACGCCGACGCCATATGCGAAGGAGCGGGGGACATCACCGCGCCGCCCCGTCCGGCAGGCAGCTGTCCGTCTGTCGCTCCGCCCAGGCCTCCACGGCCCACGGCTCGGGTCCCGCGCCCTCGCTCCACGCGCGCAGGCGCCACTGGTCGACGCAGACTATGCCGCACTGCTCGGCGTAGTCGACGGCGGGCGCGGTGAAGTCGCTGCAGGTGACGAGGACGGCCACGTCGGCCTCGTGGACGGTGAAGCAGGTGCCGCCGAAGCGCTGCAGTTCCTCGGAGCCGACCTTGTTGTCCTCGCAGTAGCGCTTGCACTGGATGACCAGGCGCCGCCCGTCGGGGGTCACGGCCAGCACGTCGGCGCCGAGGTCTCCGGCCCCGCCCACGACCTCGACCTCGGCGCACCCGTCCCGTACGCAGAGGTCGGCTATCGCCTGCTCGAACTCGTCCGGGCTCAGGGCGGCGTAATCGACGGCCTCCACCACGGGGACCTCCGCCACGGTGGGTTCCACCGCGGCGACGTCCACCGCGGCGACGTCCACCGCGGTGACCTCCGGCGCGGGGGGCTCACCCCGGGGCCCCGTCGCCTGTGGGGGTACGGCGGGGCGCTCCGCGTCCAGCGCGTCGAGCGCCGTGGCCGTGGCCTGTTCCAGGGCGTCGGTGGTGCGGCGGGCCAGCCGCGCGGTGGAGAAGCGGGCCCTGCCGCGCCGGGCGATGAGGAGGGTCACCGCCACACCCAGCAGCAGGAGCACGGCCCACGCGGGCCGGCGCTCGGCGACGCCCAGCGCCATGCGCACCACCAGGCCGACGAGGCCGAGGCCGAGGGCGGCGAGTCCGAAGAACATGGCGGTCGCGCGCAGGTCGAAGCGGCGTCCGGTGGGCAGGCGGCGTGTCCGTTGCTCGGGCGTGGTCACGTGCGGGTCCTCCTCGGGGAGCCGGTGTGAAGATCACTTGACCGTCTGCCCTCGGGCGGCGTGGCCAGTCGCGGTGAACACCCCGTGCGGGTCGATCACATGACACGCCGTCGGATGGCTCATCGTCCGCCGCCCCTGAACCCTTCGGGCATAACGTGCCGAATATGAAGAAATGCCAAATCGTGTACCTGGTGTGCACCGCCGCGATGGTCGGAACGGGTCTCGGGGCGGCTCCGGCAGCCGCTTTCCCGGACGTCCCCCACGTCCCCGCGCTCCACGTGGTCCACCCCGGACAGTCCATCCAGAAGGCCGTGGACGCCGCCGAGGCGGGCGACACCGTCCTCGTCAGCGTCGGCACCTACCACGAGAGCGTCAGGGTCAGCACCCCCGGGCTCACCCTGCGCGGCATGGGCCGGCACACGGTCATCAAGCCGAGCACGAAGAAGGCCGCCGGTATCTGCGCCGAGAACGGCAACGGCATCTGCGTGGTCGGGACGAAGACCAAGAAGGTCAAGGGCGTCACCGTCGCCTCCCTGAAGGTGACCGGGTTCGCCCGCGCCGGTGTGTTCTCGATGGGCACCGACGGACTGACCGTGCGCAACGTGACGGCCGAGAGGAACGACGTCTGGGGCATCGCCCAGGAGCGCTCGGTCCGCGGCGTCTTCCGCGGCAACACCGCCCGGGACAACGGCGACGCGGGCATCTTCCTCGCCAACACGATCAAGGCCGAGCAGGGCGCCGCGGACACGCGGGGCACGATCGTCGAGGACAACCGGCTCTCGGGCAACCGGATCGGCGTCACCGTGCGGCGGCTGCGCAACCTCGCCGTCGCGGACAACCACATCACCGGCAACTGCGCGGGGGTGTTCGTCGTCGGCGACGAGAACAGCCCCAGGGCCGGCGACCTCGTGGTGCGCGGCAACCACGTCGCGCGCAACAACAAGTCGTGCCCCAAGACCGAGCGGCTGCCCGCGCTGCAGGGCTCCGGCATCGTCCTGACCGGCACCGAGAAGGTCCGGGTCACGGCCAACACGGTCGAGGGCCACTCCGGCACCTCCCCGCTCTCGGGCGGAATCGTCCTGTTCAAGAGCCTCGTGGGCGTCGCCGGCGAGAAGAACGAGGTCAGCCGCAACGCGCTGCGCGACAACTCGCCGGCCGACCTCGTCAGCACGGAGACCGGCAGGACCAACACCTTCAGTGCCAACTCGTGCCGGGCGTCCAAGCCCGCGGGACTGTGCTGACCGCCCGGCCGTAGCCACCCCTGGACCGAAGAAGGAAGGAAAGCGGCACATGACGACCGTACAGACCGCCCCTCCCCCGCCGATGCGGCTGAGGGAGCTCGTGTTCGGGGCGGCATGCGCCGCCGCCCTGCGCGCGGCCGCCCGGCTCGGCGTCGCCGACGCCCTCGGCGAGACACCCATGACCGTGGAGGACCTCGCGGCCGCGGTGAAGACCGAGCCCCGGCCGCTGCGCCGGCTGCTGCGCGCCCTGACGTGCTACGGCGTCTTCGCCGAGCACAAGGACGGGACGTTCGCCCACACCGACATGTCCCTGCTGCTGCGCGAGGACGACCCGCACAGCCTCCGCTACATCACCCTGTGGTGCACCGAGCCGTGGACCTGGGACGCGTGGCCCCGGCTCGACGAGGCCGTGCGGACCGGCCGGAACGTCGTCGAGGACCTGTACGGCAAGGAGTTCTTCACCTACCTCAACGAGGATGCTCCCGAGTCGGCCGAGGTCTTCAACCGGGCCATGACGACGTCCAGCCGGCAGTCCGCCGAGGACGTCGCGGCCCTCCTCGACCTCTCGGGCAGCAGGTCGGTCGCGGACATCGGCGGCGGGCAGGGGCACGTGGTGGCGAGCCTGCTGGAGAAGTACCCGTCGATGCAGGGCGTCCTGCTCGATCTTCCGCGCGTCGTCGAGAACGCCGACCCGCGGCTGCGCGAGGGGGGCACGCTCGCGGACCGCGTGCGCATCGTGCCGGGCGACTGCCGCACGGCCATTCCCGTCCAGGCCGACGTGTACGTCATCAAGAACATCCTGGAGTGGGACGACGACAGCACCGCCCGCGCCCTGCGCAACGTCATGGAGGCGGGCGGCCCCGGGGCACGGGTCGTGGTCATCGAGAACCTCGTCGACGACACGCCCTCGATGCGGTTCAGCACCGCCATGGACCTGCTGCTGCTCCTCAACGTCGGCGGTGCCAAGCACACCACCGACAGCATGGTCGGCCGGCTGACCGACGCGGGTCTCGTCATCGACGACATCCGCCCGGTCAACCCCTACCTGCACGCCTTCGACTGCACCGTGCCGCCGAAGAAGTAGGCCGACCACGAGCGCCAGGCACAACGGCCGCCGGACCGCGCACATCGCGGTCCGGCGGCCGGCCGGTTTCGTGGCCCGGTGCGGTCTCAGGCGCCGGGCGAGCGGCGGTCGGTGACGGGGGTCATCCGGGCACCGCGCAGGGCTCGCCCGAGGTCGTCGCCTCCTTCCCCGGCGGCGTCCGCACCCGCCGGGGCGTCCAGGAGCGTCGTGAGCTCGGCCGCCTGGCGGGCGTCGGGCAGGCCGAGGCCGACCGCCGGGTCGCAGGCGTCCAGACCGCCGCGTACGTCGATCAGCCGGACCACGACATCGTCGCGCTGGAAGATGGTGCTGCACAGGACCGGGCTGCGCGGGTCGTCGGCCGCCGCCTCGTCCCGCTGGGCCAGCAGCCGGGCCAGCCGCATGCCGCAGCCGGGGCGGGCCGGATACGACAGCGCGTGCCGTTCCGCCTCCGGCTCCTCCTGTCCGGCCGTCACGTGGTGGACGGCCGGCAGCGCGGCCCGTGTGTAGAAGACCCGGGCCGACTCCGGGTCGCTCAGGTCCCGGTCCTGCTCGAGGTACGGGTTGATGGCCTCCTCGACGGCCTGCACCTCCGGCTGCTGGGACACGTGCCGCAGCGCCGCGAGCAGGTCGCCCCGCACCTCGATGGCCCGCACGACGCGGTTGCCGTGCATGAACAGGGAGGTGCGGAGCAGCCGGGTGTTCGCGTCGACCTGCGGTTCGGGGGCGGCGTAGTCCGCGAGGAGCTTCGCGACGGCCTCCTCGCTGCCGGGCTCGACGGTGAACGTGAGCGCGTGGCGGATCACGCCGTCGCCCACCCGGGGTGACGTCTGGAGGCCGCCCTTGCCGGTCTCGGCGTCGCCCAGCGCGGCGCCACCGGTCTCACGGACCACGTGGAAGCGGAGCGACCTGGTGTCCCGGACGCAAGCGTGCAGCGGCTTCACCATCCGCACGTGCTCCTCGCTGCTCACCCAGTCGAGGAACGGCGGCGCGCTCTCCCACTCGCTGGTGATGAGCCACTGGGACGGGTTCTCGATGGACTGGCACAGCTGTTCGCTGACGTGCCCGGGCACGGACTCGACATGCTTGCGCAGTTGCTCGTACGTCTCGAGGAACTGCTGCTGGGCGCCGTCGTTGACGTCCACCAGCAGGACGACGCGGAGCCTGGAGCCGTCGAACACGGACTGGGAGACGCGGTGCGACACCTGTCGCGCCGGCGATTCCGAAGCAGGGGTGGACATGGTGGTCATCCTGCGCACATCTCCTTCGCGGGGGCGGTACTGAACGTCGGCCGCGGTGATGCGACGCCAGTGTGCCTTGATCCTGTGCCCGCCCCCGGGAACGCGCGACTCGTGTGAACTGCGCGGGTGACCTCCCGAACCGCGCGGGTGACCGGCGCGGACGGGGGTGCGGGGCGGGCTCAGGTGAGGTGACCGAAGACCACCAGGTTGTCCGTGTAGTCCTTGACCTTGTGGTCGTACTCGCCCGCGCAGGTGATGAGCCGCACCTCCGGCCGGTCCGCGTCCCCGTACACGCGCCCGCTGGGGAACGCGTCCTTGTCGAAGGTCTCCAGGCTGTCGACGACGAAGGACGCCGTGCGCCCGTCGGCCCGTTCGACGTGGAAGACGTCACCCTGCTTCAGTTGGTCGAGCCGGGCGAAGACGGCCGCCGACGTCTTGGTGTCGACGTGCCCGGCGATGATCGAGGTGCCGGTCTCGCCGGGGGAGGCTCCCTTGGCGTACCAGCCGACGAGGTTCGTGTCGTCGGCGGGCGGCGGCTGGAGCTGCCCGTTCTCGCCGATGGCCAGGTCGGTGAAGGGGGCGTCGACGGAGATCTCCGGGATCAGCAGGCGCACGGGCCTCGACCGCGGCAGACCGGCCGTCCGGCTCGCACCGGTCGGATCGGCTGCCGGCGGTTCGGTGGCGGGCGGGTCGGCGTCGGCCGAGCCGGCCACCGCCGGAGCCGATGCCTCGGCCCCCGGGGCGAGCGGTGGACGCGAGGAGTCCGCGGACGTGTCGTGGCCGCCGAGCAGGCTCATCGCCAGGACCAGGAGGGCGACGGCGCACAGCACGGTCAGGCCGCCGCGGGATCCCTGGCCGGAGGGGGCCGGTGCGGTGCCGGCGGGAGAAGGAGGGGGGACTGCCATCGGGAAACACCTCACTGGGCACTGCGGCGGGACGGGGGCGGGCGGCGAGCCGGGCCGCCACGCGGTGCGCGGGTGGCGGCCCGACTGCTATAGCGCCCGGCATGGCTCAGACCGCTCCGAGAGCCGACTTCCTGCGCCGCGCGGCGTACAGGCCGGCCGCGGCCACGCCCAGGACGGCCAGCCCGCCCGCGGTCGCGCCCTGCTGGGACAGTCCGCCGCCGCCGGTGTGCATCCCGCCCCGCGGCTTCTCCTGCTCGCCGCCGCCCCAGGACTTCTCACCGCTGTCGCCCGAGCCGCCCCACGACTTCTCGCCGCTGCCGCCGGACTTCTCGGCGCTGTCGCCGGAACCGCCCCACGACTTCTCGCCGCTGCCGCCGGACTTCTCACCGCTGTCGCCGGAACCGCCCCAGTCCCCCTCGTTCACCGCGGTCAGCGCACCGCCACCCGTGCGCATTCCACCGCGCGGCTCGTCGCGCTCGCCGCCGCCCCAGGACTTCTCGCCGCTGTCGCCCGAGCCGCCCCACGACTTCTCGCCGCTGCCGCCGGACTTCTCACCGCTGTCGCCGGAACCGCCCCAGTCCCCCTCGTTCACCGCGGTCAGCGCACCGCCACCCGTGCGCATTCCACCGCGCGGCTCGTCGTGCCTGCCTCCGTTGTCCTGCTCCTTGCTGTAGGAAGAGTCGCCGTGGTCCCAGTCACCGCCGGCCGCGTAGGCGCCGGGAGCACCGAGGACGACGACGGCCGAAGCCGCCGCTGTGGCCAGGAGAGTGCGAGCAGATCGCATCTGAGATTCCTTCCGCCACGACCGGGCAGCTGGTGCTTCGTCAGCTGATGTGACCCGGCCCTGACGTGATTTACCGTCAGCCAGGCCACTCGCTTCCACCACTCAAGGCGCTCACCCGGGTGAACGCCACCCGCCCGGTTCACGCCGCCGGCGGACACCGGGGGGCGGCGCCCGTGCCGGCTCCACCGGTCGGTGGGCGGCGGTCCGGCCGGACACCAGGGCTCGTCAACTTTCCATTCCCGCAAGGCTTTTCGGCCACGAACCCGACGACCTTGCCCAGGGCTCGCCGGAGCGCTCGGTACCCCTGACGGGCCGTCGTCGGCCGGCTCCTGTTCGGGGTGCTGTGCCTGGCGCCTCGTCACCTCGGGAGCGACGGTCGGAACCCACCCGCCGCGCCTGTTCGCCGGACTCGGCGTGGGGGCGCCGTGCGTCGTCGCGGGCGGTTCCTAGTCCTCCGGATCGGCGCGGGTCGGGTCCTCGACCTCGGGGTGCTCGCGGCGGGAGCCGGGGGCGGCCCGGTCGGGGGCCGCCTCGCTGAGCGGGGACTGGGACGGCGGAGGGGGCGCCGTGTCGCCGGCGGCGCCGACGCCCGCGGCGGGCAGGCGCAGCGCGAGCAGGGCCACGTCGTCGCCGCGGGGGGCGATGCGTGCCAGCAGTTCGTCGCAGAAGTCGTCGACGGTCCGCTCCCTCAGCCGGCGGGCCAGGACGCCGGCGTGGTGGCGGAGCTTGGTCATGCCGAGGTCGATCGGACGCTCACGGCTCTCCACCAGGCCGTCGGTGTAGAGCAGCAGGGTGCTCTCGGGCGGCAGCTCCTCGCGCGCGTCGGGCCACTCCAGGCCGAGGCGCAGGGCGTCGCTCATGCCGATCAGCGGGCCGTGGCCGCCCTCCAGGTAGCGGGTCTCGCCGTCCGAGGTGATCAGCAGCGGCGGCGGGTGACCGGCGTTGACCCAGTGCAGTCGCCAGGGGCCGCCCTCGGGGCCCTCGACACGGGCGAAGACGAGCGTGGCCATGGGGGCGTCGCTGGTGTTGGTCACGGCCTCGTCGAGCCGGTGCATGATCACGCTGGGCGGTTCCTGGTGGTCCCAGGCCAGGGCGCGGAGCATGTTGCGGACCTCCGCCATGTGCGCCGCGGCCTGCAGGTCGTGCCCGACGACGTCCCCGATGACCAGGGCCATCACCCCGTCGGCGAGCAGGAACGCGTCGTACCAGTCGCCGCCGATCTCCATGGCGCTCTCGGCCGGCCAGTAGCGGGCGGCCATGCGGACGTGGTCGACCTGGGGGAGGGGGGTGAGCAGCTGGCGTTGCATGGTCTCGGCGACGTTCTGCTGCTCGTGGTAGAGCCGGGCGTTGTCCATGACCAGCCCCACGCGGCGTCCGATGTCTGCGAGCAGGGCGACCTCGGCCTCGGTGTGGGCGGGCGCTTCCCCGGTGCGGGCCACGGTCAGGATTCCGTAGGACCGCTGCCGGGTGCGCAGGGGGACGACCACGGCGCTGTGGCCGCCGAGCTGCTCGAACAGGGGGCGGTGGGTGGCCGCGAGCGGCGCCCGCGGGTCGTGGAGCAGGTCCTCGGCCGTCAGCAGGACGGGGCGGTCGCCGTTGACCAGCCGTGCCAGCGCCGCGCGCGAGCGGTCCGGCAGCCGGGTCAGGGGCCCCCGCAGACGCCGGGCCCGGTGCGGGTGGGTGCTGCTGCGGACGGCGAGCCGTTCCAGGACATCCTGCTGTCCCGGGTGGGTGTCGACGGCGGCCCACTGCCCCAGCTCCGGCACCAGCAGGCGCAGGAGGCGGCGGATGGTGACGCCGGTGCGCTCGGTGGGGACCAGCACCGTCGAGATCTCGGCCACCAGGTGCAGCTGGGCGGTGAGGGTCTCCAGCGCCTCGGTGCGCGCCTGCGCCTCCTCGGCGGCGCTGCGGTGCAGGCTGAAGTCGTGGAAGACGATCACCAGCCCTTCCCGGTGGCCGTTCACGACGAGGGGGGTGGCCGCCCAGATGATCGGGACCGTGCTGCCGTCCGCCCGCTGGAGGTACTCGTCGCTGCCCTGCACGGCCGGTGCCCCGCCCAGGGGGCCGCGCAGGGCGCACCGCTCCCGGGGCACGGGGCTGCCGTCGGCGTACCGGTGCAGCAGGTCGTGCGCGTCGCGCCCGGTCATCTCCGCCGCGGACCGCCCGAGCATCTCCTCGGCCCACGGGTTCACCGACGTGATGCGGGCGGACGCGTCGAGAGTGAGGACGCCGGCGCCGAGGGCCTGGAGGACGGCGGCCGAGCCGGCCTCCGGGACACCGGCCGCCCCGGGCCCTGGCTCGTCACCCTCCTGGGGGCCCGCCCAGCGTGACGTCACGACCCTCACAGCCTTCCGATGCCGTCCACCCCGCCAGGTTCCCCCGCGGATGGTGGGTGAACCGCTCCGAAGACGGCCGTTGGAGGGACCGGCGCCGGTCTCCCGCGCAGCGCCTGCCCAGGCGCTAATCCGGTCGCTCCGCGGGCGAGGCCCCGCTACGTTGACCTGATGCCCGAACTGCGTACCGATCGTCTTGTCCTCCGCGAGTGGCGAAAGTCCGACCTGGGCCCATGGGCGGCCCTGAACGCCGACCCGGTGGTCCGTGAGTACTTCCCCGCGGTGCTCACGCGGGAGCAGAGCGAGGCGTCCGCGGCCGCCTTCCAGGCCGACCTGGAGCAGCGGGGCTGGGGATGGTGGGCCGTGGAGGTCACCGCCACCGGTGAGTTCATCGGGTTCACCGGGCTCGATCCGGTCGAGGACGGCCTGCCGTTCACCGGGATCGAGGCCGGCTGGCGGCTGGCCCGTCCCGCGTGGGGACACGGTTACGCCACCGAGGCCGCCCGTGCCGTGGTGGCCTTCGCCTTCGAGGAGCTCGGTCCGCCCGAGGTCCTCGCGATCACCGCGGCGGCCAACCGCCGGTCGCGGGCGGTGATGCGCCGCCTGGGCATGACCCGTGATCCGGCGGACGACTTCGACGACCCGGGTGTGCCCGAGGGCCCCCTGCGCCGGAGTGTGCTGTACCGGCTCCCCCGCCCGGGCTGGCGGCCCTCCGGGCGGTGACGGGTGTCGCTGGGACCGGCCGGCTCCGGTCGCGGAGGGCCCCGGCCCGTCACCGGACGCTCACGCGTCGGCCAGCAGCACGGCGGCCGTCGTGCGCTTGCCGACCGTCTCCCTGCGCACCTCGAACGTCTCGCAGACCGCCATCACGATCTCCAGCCCGTGCCGGCCGATCCGCCCGGGATCCGCGTCCTCGGCCACGGGCAGCACCGGGTCGCTGTCCCACACGCTCACCTCCACCTGGTCCCCGGCGAGCTCCAGGGCGACCAGGGAAGGCCCGGGCGCGTACTTGCAGGCGTTCGTCAGCAGCTCGCTGACGACGAGCTGCACCACGTCCACCGCCCGGTCGGACACCGCGATCCCCCGAGCCGACCGTAAACGTGCCAGAAAACCCCGGGCCAGCTCCCGGCCCCGGGCTATGTCACCGGGAATGCCCTCGTACCGCGCCGACACTCTGACCGGCGTCCCTTCCAGCCGATCCCCATTCCGGGCAGCCCCGTTCATCCGATCCGCCCTCTTCCTGAGCCTTGACCGTTACGCCAGCCCGTCTACCCCCGATCGCGGGAAACATCATGCGGCGACGGTCACCGGGCGGAGCCGGCGCGGATGCCGGTCGGGGCGCGTCCGCGCCCCTCGGTGCCCGCACCACCGCTCCCGGCGTTCCGTCAACGGCGCGATCGGGGCTGGCCGGCGGCCCGGGGCGTGCCGGACCCTGTCACTTCGAGGGTCGGGCGGGGTGCCCGTCCGGGCCGCGCGGCAACCGACTTGGGGGTGTCCGCCGGTGCGTGACGCGAAGGATTCCGCGCGCAAGGCCGACCGGGGCCGGGACCGGCCGACGTGCCCGGTCACCCGCGCCGACGACCGGACATGGCGCCTGGCCACCCTTCGTGAGCTGCTGCGACTGGAGCCGGTGGTCGGACGGCTGCGCCGCCGGGCCACCGAGACGCTGCACCTGCCGTCGTCCGGGCCGGCGGTGACGGTGTGCCCCGGCGAGCACATCGAGATCCTGCTGGACGACGTCAACACCGACGCCGCGGCGGTCGGCGACGATCCGTTCCTGGTGAGACCCGGCCGCGGCAGGGAGATCGGCTCGGGGCTCTCCTTCGGCGACGGGCCGCACCGGTGCCCCGGAGCGCACATCGCCCTGCTCGAGACCGATGTCCTCCTCAGCCGTCTGTTCGCCCTCGACGGCGTCCGGATGGCCGCCCGGCCACGCGTGGGATTCCAGCGGGCGATCGACGGCTACGAGATCCGCGGGCTGACCGTGGCACTCCCCCGGGCCGGTCGTCCGGTCTGACCGGCCCGGGAGGGCGGGCCCCGGGGTCCGGGTGCTCCGTCAGCCGCCCAGGGCGCCGAGGACGACGAGCTTGGCCTCGTCCTGCACCTGCCGGAGGTGGTCCGGGCCGAGGAACGACTCACCGTAGATCTTGTAGACGTCCTCGGTGCCCGAGGGGCGGGCCGCGAACCAGGCGTTCTCCGTGGTCACCTTGATGCCGCCGATCGACGCGCCGTTGCCCGGAGCCTCGGTGAGCACGGCGGTGACCGGTTCGCCGGCGAGGGTGTCGGCGGTGACCTCGGCCGGGGACAGCCGGGCCAGGCGGGCCTTCTCCTCGCGGGTCGCCGGCGCGTCGATGCGGGCGTAGGCCGGCTCGCCGAAGCGGGCGGTGAGCGCGGCGTAGTGCTCGGACGGGGTCCGGCCGGTGACGGCGGTGATCTCGGAGGCGAGCAGGGCCAGGATGATGCCGTCCTTGTCCGTGGTCCACACGGAGCCGTCCCGGCGCAGGAAGGAGGCGCCGGCGGACTCCTCGCCGCCGAAGCCGAGCGTGCCGTCGACCAGTCCGTCCACGAACCACTTGAACCCGACGGGCACCTCGACCAGCCGCCGGCCGAGGTCCGCGGCGACCCGGTCGATCATGCCGGAGGACACCAGCGTCTTGCCCACGCCCGCGTCGGCGGGCCATTCGGTGCGGTGGGCGTACAGGTAGTGGATGGCGGTGGCCAGGTAGTGGTTGGGGTTCATCAGGCCGGCGTCGGGGGTGACGATGCCGTGCCGGTCGGCGTCGGCGTCGTTGCCCGTCGCGATGGTGAAGCGGTCGCGCTGCTCGATCAGGGAGGCCATCGCGTGCGGCGACGAGCAGTCCATGCGGATCTTGCCGTCCCAGTCCAGCGTCATGAAGCGCCAGGTGGGGTCGGTCAGCGGGTTGACCACGGTCAGGTCGAGGCGGTGCTGCTCGGCGATCCGGCCCCAGTAGGCGACGGAGGCGCCGCCCAGCGGGTCGGCGCCGATGCGCACTCCGGCGGACCGGACGGCGTCGAGGTCCAGGACGCTCGGCAGGTCGGAGACGTAGGCGCCGAGGAAGTCGTAGCGGCCGGTGCCGGGGGCGGCGAGGGCCTTCGCGAAGGTGACGCGCCGGACGTCCTTCAGACCGGCGGCGATGATCTCGTTGGCCCGGTCCTGGATCCAGGTGGTCGCGTCCGAGCCCGCCGGGCCGCCGTTCGGCGGGTTGTACTTGAAGCCGCCGTCGGCCGGCGGATTGTGCGAGGGGGTCACGACCACGCCGTCGGCGAGGCCGGAGGTACGTCCCCGGTTGTGGGTGAGGATGGCGTGGGAGACCGCCGGGGTGGGGGTGTAGCCGTCCGCGGTGTCGATGAGCACGGTGACGTCGTTGGCGGCGAACACCTCCAGCGCGGTGATCCGGGCCGGCTCGGACAGCGCGTGGGTGTCGGCGCCGAGGAAGAGCGGGCCGGTCGTGCCCTGGGAGTCGCGGTACTCGCAGATGGCCTGGCTGGTCGCGGCGATGTGGTCCTCGTTGAAGGCCGCCGCGAGCGACGATCCGCGATGCCCGGACGTGCCGAAGGCCACGCGCTGTCCCGGCTCGGCGGGGTCCGGGTGCAGGGCGTAGTAGGACGTCACCAGCCTGGCGGCGTCGATCAGGTCCTCGGGGCCGGCCGGCCTGCCGGCTCGGTCGTGCTGCATGCGCCCACTCCTCCGCATCGGTCGTGCATTCGCTCGCGGTCCTATCTTCCCCTGTCCGGGGCGGTGAAGACCTGCCGCCGGAAGGCGGGGCGAACGTCACGCCGTGGCCGGTGACGCGGCGGGCGCCGGGACCGGCCGTGTCCCGTCCGGCGCGCCGGCGACGACGCGCGGGCCGGAGCGGTCACCGGCCGTCGTCCCGGCCCCGTGCGGGTCGCTCGACGTCACCGGTGAACCGTCCGGCCCGGCCCCGTGCCCGGACGGACGTGCCCGCCCGACCCGGCGCGCCGCGCCACCGGCGTCAGATGCGGCCGCCGGTGAGCCGGGTGAGAGGGCCGTACGTCTGGCGTCCCGCACGGCGGCCCATGGCGTACGAGGCGGCGCTCAGCGCGGTCAGGCCGGCGCCCACGCCGGCCGCGACGAGCCGGCGCTGGGCGATGACCGTCCACGCCGTCTTCGCCGTGGTGACGACGTGCCCCGAGGTGGTGATGACCGCCTGCCGTCCGGCCTCGACGCCCTTGGCCGCCGTCTGGACCGCGCCGTTCGCGGCCTGCGCCGTGCGTTCGGCTCCGGCCCTGGCCGTCGACCCCGCGTCAGCGGCTTTGCCGGTGGCGGCCTTTGCGGCCCGCGAGGCGGGCGCGGTCGCGCGGCTGGCGGCACCACGGGCCTTGGACTCGGCCGTCCGGGTGGTGTCGGGCTTCTTGTTCGTGTCCTTGTTCGGATCGCTCATGGACACCGCTTTGCCTGTCACTCCGGCGGCAAACACGGGGCGTGCCCGGCTGTCACAGATCCGGACGCCGTCCTGTCCTGTCGTCGTGCGCCTCGGCGCGACGGGACCGGTGAACGGCGCCGGTCACCGCAGGAAGCGGAACGAGTGGACGGAGAGAACGATGAGGATCGTGGTCATCGGCGGTACGGGGCTGATCGGCACTCAGGTGGTGCGCCTGCTCGGCGACAGCGGTCACGACGCCGTGGCGGCCTCGCCCAGCACGGGCGTCGACACGCTCAGCGGTCAGGGTCTGACGGAGGCGCTGCGGGGCGCGGACGTGGTCGTGGACGTGACCAACTCCCCCTCCTTCGAGGAGGACGTCGCCCGGGACTTCTTCGTCCGTTCGACGCGCAACCAGATCGCCGCCGGGCAGGAGACCGGCGTCCGCCATCACGTGGCACTGTCGATCATCGGCATCGACCGGCTGCCCGGCATCGGCTACTACCGGGCGAAGGTCGCCCAGGAGGAGGCCCTGCGCGACGGCGGTGTGCCGTACAGCGTCGTACGGGCCGCCCAGTTCTTCGAGTTCGTCGGACAGGTCATGGACATGGGCACCCAGGGCACGGAGGTGCGCCTGCCCTCGACGCAGCTGCGCCCGATCGCCTCCGCCGACGTCGCGCGCGCGGTGGCCGACGCGGCGCAGGGCCAACCCCTGGGGAACTTCCGCGAGATCGCGGGCCCCGAGCTCCACCGGCTCGACAGGCTCGGCGAGATGACCCTCGCGGCCCGCCCGGACGGCCGCACGGTCGTCACCGACGAGAACGCGGGCCTCTTCGCCGGTGTCCCGGACGGGATCCTGACCGGGGACGAGACCGTGGAGAGGGCCGCGACCCGGTACGAGGAGTGGCTGAAGCAGGGCTGATCCGGCGGCGCCGCCCACTGTCGTCGGGGAGCGGGCCCACGGCCGCGCCGGCGCGGCCGCCCCGACACGACGCGCCGGGCGGCGAGTTCCGCGTGGGGGCGGAGTACAGGACGCCCGTGCCGCGGGGGCCTCAACGGGCGGCCGTCGGCGGGAGTTGGGCGGGACTGATCTGCTCGCCCAGGACCTCCGCCATGAACCGCACGAGCCACCGCTGCGCCGGGCTGCGCGAGGACTCGTGCCGGGCGTACAGCGCCACCTCGATGGGGTCGGTCTCGAACGGGAGCCGTACCAGCCTTACGCGGTGGGAGCTGGTGAAGACCTCACCGACGTACTCGGGGACGATGGCGATCAGGTCGGTCTGCTCCAGCAGGTAGGGCAGCATCGAGAAGCGGGTGGCGTCCACCACCACCCGGCCGAGCAGTCCGTGCGCGGCCAGTACCGCACGCGGCGTGACGTGCCCGCTCGGCCCGAAGACCGTCGCGTGGTGCTCGGCGGCCAGCTCCGGCAGGGTGACCGCGTCGCCCCGGACGCGGGGGTGGTCGGCCGCGACCATGAGGACGTAGCGCTCCTGGAACAGCGGGATGCGCACGGTCCGGTGCGAGGTCAGCACCGGAGTGGCCACGAACGCGTCGAGGTCGCCGCGGCGCAGCTGGCTCTCGGCGTCCTCCACGTCGAACGGGCGCACGGTGAAGGACACCCCCGGCGCCCGCTCGCGGGCCGCGGCCAGGAGCCTCGGCAGGAGGGTCGCCTCGCCGAGGTCGGACAGGGCGATGGTGAAGCGGCCCGACATCGCCCGGGGGTCGAAGGTGTCGGCCTGCCGGACCGTCCCGTCGATGTCCGCGAGGGCACGCTGCAGCGGCTCGTACAGCCGCCGGGCACCCGCCGTCGGCGTCAGTCCCCGCCCGGTGCGGCGGAACAGCTCGTCGGCGAAGTGCCGGCGGAGCTTGCCCAGGCTGTAGCTGACGGTGGGCTGCGTGACGTGGAGCGTCTCCGCAGTGGCCGTGACACTGCCGGTCTCGTAGAGCAGGACGAAGACCCGGGCCAGGTTGAGATCGAAGGTGCCCATATCGATCGACTCTATATCGGGCCCCCGAAACATCTATTGGTGCCCATGTCATGGGGTGCCTAGCGTGTCCGACGTCACTCCGAAAGGAACGTCCGTGCCATCCGTGCGCCGTGTCTCCCACGAGTTCCTGGAACGCCAGGGCCTCACCACCGTCTTCGGCAATCCCGGCTCCAACGAGCTGCCCTTCCTCGCCCGTCTGCCCGAGGGCTTCCGCTACGTCCTCGGTCTGCACGAGGGTGCCGTGGTCGGCATGGCCGACGGTTACGCCCAGGCGACCGGCCGTCCGGTGCTGGTCAATCTGCACGCCGCCTCCGGCTCCGGCAACGCGATGGGCGCCCTGACGAACGCCGTGGCCTCCCGCACCCCCCTCGTGGTCGTCGCCGGACAGCAGGTGCGGCCCGCCGTCGGCCCCGAGGCCAACCTGGCCAGCGTCGACGCCCCGGCCCTGATGAAGCCGCTGGTCGGCTGGGCGGCGGAGCCTGCGTGCGCGGAGGACGTGCCGCGGGCGCTCGCCCAGGCGGTCTTCGAGGCGCGGCTCCAGCGGCGGCCGACGTACCTGT
The DNA here is from genome assembly GCF_056173025.1 of Streptomyces sp. 63XJN7_1_ISO-PGPR-S23-121. NCBI lineage: Bacteria > Bacillati > Actinomycetota > Actinomycetes > Kitasatosporales > Streptomycetaceae > Streptomyces > Streptomyces sp. 63XJN7_1_ISO-PGPR-S23-121. The sequence goes on from NZ_CM149653.1 coordinate 4,303,126, forward strand.
CCGTCCCCTACGACGACTGGGACGCCGAGGTCGGCGACAACGCCCTGGCCGTCCTCGACCGGCAGGTGCGGCGGGCCTCCGTGCCCGACGCGGAGCAGAGCCGCTGGCTCGTCGAGCGGGTCACCGCCGCACGGCGTCCCGCGCTGGTGCTGGGCGGGGACATCGACTCGGCGGGCCTGTTCGACGACGCCGTGCGGCTGGCGGAGCGCCTGGGCGGGCCGGTGTGGGCGGCGCCGTCGCAGTTCCGGCTGCCCTTCCCGAACCGGCACCCGCTGTTCCGGGGCGTGCTGCCTGCCGGCATCGCGCCGATCTCGGAGGCCTTCGAGGGCCACGACCTGGTGCTCGTGCTGGGCGCGCCGGTGTTCCGCTACCACGAGTACCTGCCCGGGCGGTATCTCCCCGAGGGCACCCGGCTCGTCCAGGTCACCGAGGACGCCTCCGCCGCCGCGCGGGCACCGATGGGCGAGGCGCTGGTGGCCGCCCCGGGCGCGGTCGTCGACCTTCTGCTGAAGGCCCTCGGGGTTCCCGCCGAGCCGGGCGGCCCCTACCGGCCGGTGCCCGAGCCGCTCACCGCGCAGGGGCCGGCCCTGCACCCGGAGCAGGTCTTCGCCGCGCTGCGCGACGAACTGCCCGAAGACACCGCGTACGTCGTCGAGTCGACGTCGACCAACTCGGCGTGGTGGCGGCAGATGGACCTGCGCCGGCCCGGCTCCTACTACTTCCCGGCGGCCGGCGGGCTCGGCTTCGGACTGCCGGGCGCGGTGGGCGTCGCGATGGGGCAGCCCGGCCGCCCGGTCGTGGGCGTCGTCGGCGACGGCTCGGCCAACTACGGCATCACCGCGCTGTGGACGGCCGCGCAGCACCGGGTCCCGCTGACCGTGGTGCTGCTGCGCAACGGCACGTACGGGGCGCTGCGCTGGTTCGGCGGCCTGCTCGGCGTGCCGGACGCTCCCGGACTCGACATCCCGGGGCTCGACTTCACCCGCATCGCGGAGGGGTACGGCGTCCGCGCCCAGCACGTCGGCGGCGTGGAGGAGCTGCGCGCCGCGCTGGCCGAGCGGCCCGAGGGCCCGCGACTGATCCAGGTGGACACGGCGCTCACCACGCCGTCCTGACCTCCGGCCCGACGGCCGGCCGAGCACCCGGAGCCGCTGAGGCGCTCGGCACCCGAAGAACCCGACGAAGGGGTAGACGATGACTTTCCTGGACAGCGACGTCTGGGGCGGGAAGTTCTTCAGCGACGGCTGGCAGGACTCCCCCACCGAACGGCCGGTGACCGAACCGTCGACCGGTGACCGGCTCGGCTCGGTGGGCCTGGCCTCGGCGGAGGACGTGGGGCGCGCCGCGGCCCGGGCCGCGCGGGCCCAGCGCGAGTGGGCGGCGACCTCCCCGCAGCAGCGGGCCGCCGTACTGCGCCGCGCGGGCGAGCTCTTCACCGAGCACGCCGCCGAGGTGGAGGACTGGCTGGTGCGCGAGGCGGGATCGGTGCGGACCAAGGCGGGCTTCGAGGTGGGGCTCGCGATCGGCGAGTGCTTCGAGTGCGCGGGTCTGCCGACGCATCCCCAGGGCGAGGTGCTCACCTCCGAGGAGGCCCGCTGGTCGTTCGCCCGCCGCCGCCCGGCCGGTGTCGTCAGCGTGATCGCGCCCTTCAACTTCCCGCTCATCCTCGGCCTGCGCTCGGTCGTCCCCGCGCTCGCCCTCGGCAACGCGGTGCTGCTCAAGCCGGACCCGCGCACGGCGGTGAGCGGCGGTGTCGTCATCGCCCGTGTCCTCGAGGAGGCCGGGCTCCCCGCCGGCGTCCTCCACCTGCTGCCGGGCGACGGCTCGGTCGGCCGGGCGGTCGTCGAGGCGCCCGAGGTCCGGGTCGTCTCCTTCACCGGCTCCACTCCGGTCGGCCGGGCGATCGGCGAGCAGGCCGGCCGGCTGCTGAAGCGGGCCCACCTGGAGCTGGGCGGCAACAACGCCCTGGTCGTGCTGCCGGGCGCGGACGTGCGGAGGGCGGCCTCGGCGGGCGCGTTCGGCTCCTACCTGCACCAGGGCCAGATCTGCATGACGACCGGCCGGCACATCGTGCACGAGTCGCTGGTGGAGGAGTACACCGCCGCGCTCGCCGCGAAGGCCGAGGCTCTCGCCGTCGGCGACCCCGCGCGCGAGGACGTGGCGCTCGGGCCGATCATCGACCGCCGCCAGCTGGAGCGGGTGCACGGCATCGTCACCGACAGCGTCGCGGCGGGCGCGAAGGTCGCCGCGGGCGGCGAGATCGACGGCGCCTGCTACCGCGCCACCGTACTGACCGGCGTCACCGCCGACATGCCGGCCTGGCGCGAGGAGATATTCGGCCCCGTCGCCCCCGTCGTCTCCTTCACCACCCTGGACGAGGCCGCGCGGATCGTCGACGACTGCGAGTACGGGCTGTCCGTCGGCATCCTCGGTGACGTCGGTACGGCGATGAAGCTCGCCGACCGGATCGAATCCGGCAAGGTCCACATCAACGAGCAGACCGTGGGCGACGAGCCCAACGCCCCCTTCGGCGGGGTCAAGGCCTCCGGCACCGGCTCCCGTTTCGGCGGCGCCGCGGCCAACGTCGAGGCGTTCACCGAGACCCAGTGGGTCACCGTCCGCCCGGACATCGCCGACTACCCCTTCTGAACCTGCTCTCCCGCTCCTCCCCGTCCGCTCGCCCGCTCCCGTCCCCTGGGGGGAATGTCACCATGGCCTCCGCCACCACGTCCGACGCGCCGGCCCGCACCGGCACCACAGGAAACGGCAGATGGACCGTGCTCCTGTGCTGGATCACCGTCCTGCTGGAGGGCTACGACCTCGTCGTCCTCGGCGCCATCATCCCCACCCTGCTCAAGACCCACCATCTCGGCATGACCGCCGGTGACGCGACCACCGTCGCGACGCTGTCGCTCGTCGGCGTGGCCATCGGCGCGGTCTGCGTCGGCCCGCTCGCCGACCGGCTGGGGCGCCGCCGCCTGCTCATCGGCTCGGTGGTGGTGTTCTCGGTCTTCACCCTCGTGGTGCCGCTGGCGAACTCCGTCGCGATGTTCGCCGCCCTGCGTCTCGCCGCCGGACTGGGCCTCGGCGCCTGCATGCCGGTGTCGCTGACCATGATGGCCGAGCACATGCCGGCCGGCCGCAGGGCGCGGGCCAGCACCCTGACGATGACCGGCTACCACACCGGCGCGGTGATCACCTCGTTGCTGGCCCTCCAGGTCACCGACGACTGGGAGATCCTCTTCTACGTGCTCGGTGTCGTCGGCCTCCTCGTCGCCGGCGTCCAGTGGTTCAAGCTCCCGGAGTCGGAGGCCTTCGTGCGGGCCAAGCAGGACGGAGCCGCGCGGCTGCCGTTCACGGAGCTGCTGAAGCCGGCGTACCTGCGCGCGGGAATCGGGATCTGGGTCGCCTCGTTCATGGGGCTGCTGCTGGTGTACGGCCTCAACACCTGGCTGCCGAAGCTGATGAACGACGCCGGATACCCCGTCCCCACGGCCGTCACCCAGCTCCTCGTCCTCAACGTCGGCGGTGTCGTCGGCCTGGTCCTCGGCGGGTGGGTCGCCGACCGGAGGGGCATCAAGGGCACCACGATGGGCTGGTTCGCGGTGTCGGTGCTCATGCTGGCCTGCCTGAGCGTCAGGATGGAGAGCGACCTGCTGCTCAACACGGTCGTCTTCCTCACCGGTGTGTTCGTCTTCTCCGCGCAGGTGCTCGTCTACGCCTACGTGACGAACTACTACCCGGCGTCCGTGCGCGGCACGGCGCTCGGCTCGGCGTCCGGCATCGGCCGGATCGGCTCGATCGTCGGTCCGTCGATCACCGGTGCCCTGGTCTCCTCGGGGATCGGTCACCCGTGGGGCTTCTACTTCTTCGCGGCGGTCGCGGTGTGCGGCTTCCTGGCCGTACTGACCCTGCCGGGCCGGATGCGGGGCGAGGAGGCGGAAGCCACCGGGGTCGCCGAGGCCGCCGCCTGACGCCGCACCGCACCGCACCGCACGAGAGAAGGGAGCAGCCGGGCGATGCCCGCTGCTCCCGAAGTGCTTGCCGGACCGGCGCTCAGTCGGTGTCGACGTCCTCGCTGAGGATCTTGCCGTTCGTGGCGTCGACGCCGACGGTCGTCTCGTTCCAGTTGTCGGTGTTCACGACGTCGACGGCCCACATCACCTGCTGGTTGTCATTCTCCTCGAGTTCGACGCCGGTGACGGTGCCCTTGACCTTGCCGGTGGCCACCTTCACCGCCTGCTGCGGGGTCTGCGTGGCCTTGCTCAGCCAGCCGGCGATCTTCTTCTTGTCGTCGGCGCTCTGGTCCGCCTCGGGCTGGGTGCGGAAGACCTTGCCGCTGACCGCGTCGACGTCGATCATGTGCACGGTGCCGTCGGAGGCGGCGACCTTGGCCTCCCACTCGGGGGAGCCCTGGCTGGGAGCGGGGTTCGGGGTGCTCGGCATCGGCGAGCCCGTGGGGGACGCGGTCGCGTCGGCCGGGGTCATCTTCAGTTCGAGGTCGACGAGCTTGCCGCCGGAGACCTCCTTGACGGCGGTGTCGGCGGCCTGGTCCCAGGTCACCTTGGCCATCGGGACCAGGGCCTTGCGCTCGGCCTTGTCCTCGTCCATCGAGGCCGAGGGGGAAGCCGAGGTGGGGGAGGCGGTGTCGGTGGCCGAGGGGGAACCGGTGGGAGAACCGGTCTGGGCCGCCTCGGCGACACTCGAGCGGGTCGTATCGGCATTCGTGCAGGCCGTCATCAGCAGTACGGAACTGCCCAGGGCACACAGCACGGCCGCAGAACGCATGGGGGGAAGTCGTCGCACAGAGCTCATGCACCTCTGCGTAACCGTTTGGCCCTGTTGTCATACCGGTTCGGGAGTGAAAGCACCCGAATGGTCGGATGGTCCGGTTCGGCGGACGGGAACGAAGTCCGCCCGGCCGGGCCCCGCACCGGTCACCGGCGGGCACGTGGCCACGGCGTGCGGCCGGGGGCCTTCCAGCCACTCGCGGTAGGCGGAGGACTGCCGGGCCACCTCCCAGTACGCCTCCTCGAGCGCGGGGTAGACCGCGTCCAGTTCGGCCCGGGTGCGCGCCGCCAGCAGCAGGCGCACGCCCAGGGGGTCGCCGTGGAGGCGCCGTACCGCCATGTCGGGCCGGGACTGGGAGCTGGGCTGGCAGACGGTGACGACCTCGCCGGTCGCGACGAGGGACGCGGCGGTGTGGTAGTCGCCGTGCAGGACGCGCGGGTCGAGGCCGACGGCGCGCAGCATGCGGTGCACGCCGTCCCACTCGCCGTCGACGGTGGGGTCGACCATCCACCGGTCGTCGGCGAGGTCCGTGAGGTGGACGACGGGGCGGGCCGCCGCCGGGTGGTCGGCGGGCAGCATGACGAACTGCGGCTCCCGCTCGACCAGCACCCGCACCCGCAGGCCCTCGGGGACGTGCAGCGGGCAGCCCTCCACCTCGTGCACGAAGGCGACGTCGAGCTGGCCGTCGCAGACCCTGCGCAGCAGCGCGTTGGCGGAGACGTCCATCTGGAGCGTCGGTTCCAGGCCGGGGCGTCTGAGCCGGCGCAGCCAGCCGGCGAGGGCCCGGCTCGCGGTGGAGCCGACGCGCAGCCGGCTTTCGCCGCCGGCCGCGGCGGCGCGGGCCTCTCGGACGAGGGTCCGCATGTCGGCCAGCAGCGGGCGGGCCCGGCCCAGGACGGTGCGGCCGAGCGGGGTGGGGCGGCACCCGGTGCGTTCCCGGACGAACAGCTGCCCGCCCAGGGCCTGTTCGATGCGGCTCAACTGGGTGCTCAACGTGGGCTGGGAGACGCCCAGTTGACGTGCCGCGCGGTGCAGGCTGCCGGCGTCGGCAATGGCGCACAGCGCGCGAAGGTGCCTCACCTCGAGCTCCATGCAGGGAGCGTAGAGCGGAACAGTTGGTTGCGCCAGGTGAACAAAAGGCTTCGGAACAGGGCGAGTTCTGCACGCCGGTCGAACCTGGGTGATAGCCCGGCCCTATCACCTGTTGCCATCATCACAGCGGGCTCATGGGCGCCCCACACTCACCGGTGACGACTTCTCCCCACTCCCCCACACAAGGAGTCATCGATGCGCATCACCCTGCCCCTGCTGTCCACCGCGGTCGGCCTCGGTCTGACCGCCGCCGTGCTCGGCACCGGCCCGGCCGTGACCGCCGCCGCTCCCCAGCCCCAGGCCCCCGCGGCGCAGGCCGGCTACGTGCCCTCGGCCGGCTCGGGCGAAGACGCCCGCGCCAACCAGGAGTTCTTCGAGGCGGTCGTCAAGTCCGTCGCCAAGAAGCGGGCGGCCAACCCGTCCGCGGCGGCCGCCGTCACCGTCTACTACAGCACCAGAAACGCGCCCAGCTTCCGCACCCAGATATCCCGCAGTGCCCAGATCTGGAACAGCTCCGTGTCCAACGTGCGCCTCCAGGAGGCCAGCTCCGGCGCCGACTTCTCGTACTACGAGGGCAACGACTCGCGCGGCTCGTACGCCTCCACCAACGGGCACGGCAGCGGCTACATCTTCCTCGACTACACGCAGAACCGGCAGTACGACTCGACTCGCGTGACCGCCCACGAGACCGGGCACGTGCTCGGTCTGCCCGACCACTACAGCGGCCCGTGCAGCGAACTGATGTCGGGCGGCGGCCCCGGCACGTCCTGCACCAACGCGTACCCCAACTCCACCGAGCGCAGCCGGGTGAACCAGCTGTGGGCCAACGGGTTCGCGGCCGCCCTGGACAAGGCGCTGGAGAAGAGCGGACAGCGCTGATCGGTACCTGAGGAACAGTCGCGGGGACGGCCGGAGCGGGCCGTCCCCGCGCACGTGTGCCCGGCGCGCGTGCGAGATCCCCGAGGGGGTACCCGACGTCCATTCGTGAGCATCCGTCGAAGGAGCCCTGCGTGGACGAGCGGAAAGCACCCGCCGGCAACGGTCTCGGTGATCTGGAACCCGGCACGCGGCAGCGCGCGCAGTTGCGCACCCGCGTCGCCGACATCTCGTGGACGGCGTTGTGCGTGGTGCTCGCGCTGTGGGCCGTGTGGAGCGCGGTCGGCGCGGCCCGGGGTGCGACGGCCTGGGCGTACTGCGCCGTGGCCTGGGTCCTGCTTGCCGCGGCACTGGCCCTGCGCGCGGCGGCGACGCGGCGCAGGACCTCCCTGTAGCCCGTTCCCCGCGGCCGTCCGGGCGGCCCAAGCCGGCTGTGGCGCGCGGGACTCGAGGCTGGGCGGCGGCTCAGCCGGGGGCGGCGGGCAGCGCGTCGAGTACGGCGCGGTGCACGGCCCGTGCCAGCCGGGCGCCCCACTCGGAGCGGGGTCCTGCGAACGCGTGGACCTGCGTGCCGGGTCGCGGCGCGCGGGCGGCGACGCACACGGCGTCGGTCGGTGTGCCGGAGCAGTCCAGGCCCGCTTCGAGCAGTGCCTGCACCTTGGCCTCGGTCGCCGTGATGACCGCGTTGACCAGGGCCGCGTCGCTCAGGGCCACCGGCAGGGCGGCGACGATGTTGATCGTGCCCGGCCCGGGTGTCCCCGTGCCGCCCTCCTGCGGTGCGGCCGCCCACCCGCGTACGGAGACGCCCGCGGTGACGACGGCCTCCGCGCCCCCGTCCCGCGCGCGGCCGGGCTCGCGGACGTCGGCGGCGGTCATCAGGCCCATGCCCCGGCCCTCGGCTCCGGCGGTGCGTGCCAGTTCGGCGAGGTGCCGGGCGGGGTCGGTGCGCCGATAGCCGTGCTCCACCTGGGCGTTGAGGACCCAGGCGCAGTCGGCGATGCCGCCGCCGAGCACGGCGCTGCCGGCCATCCGCCAGCCCGGGCCGGGCCGCCACAGCAGGGCGTGCAGCCGTTCACCGTCCTCCACGCGGGTCAGGCGCTCCGGGTCCAGCAGACGGGACCCGGTTCGGGGCGGCGGAAGGAGGGCGGGCACCGGTCGGGACTCCTTGCCGGTTCGGGGACGGACCGGACGATCGTACGCGGCGGCGGTGCGGGGTTCCGCCGGGCCCCGCGACGGCCGGGTGTTCACCCGCCCGTCCTCGGGCACCCGGTGCCGCGGCACGGCTGCGCGGGGTCCGCCCCGGCCGCGGTGTCGCCGTCGCCGCGCGTTGCGGACCGGGTCCTGGGCACTTTCACTGAAGGCACTTCGCCGTCAGGCGTCAGATCGGAGGCCACCACGATGCTGTCCCACACCCTGGAGCACGGAGTCCTCGTCATCACGGTGGACCGGGATCCGGGAATCGACGGGCGGGCCGGGCTGTCCACGCACATCACCGCTCTCGTCGACGCCCATCAGCCGGCTCCGGTCGTCATCGTCCTGACCGAGGAGGCTTCCAGCGGTGCCGCGGTCAGTGCCGTGCTCCGGGCCCATCAGTGGTGCGGCCGCCTCGGTGTCCTGATGAGCGTCGTCACCCACAGCGCCCCGGTCCGGCGGCTACTGGCGAACGACGCCGACTCGTCCGGCCCCCGTCTGGTCGTGCACGCCCGGGTCGACACCGCCATCACCACCGCCTTCACCGCGGCGGCCTGACCCGGTCCGGGGCCGGGAGCGCCGGCGGCGGAGTCCGTCGCCGGCACGCGGGTGCAGCCGGCCGGTGCGCGGCGGCACCGGCGGGTCTACTGCTGCCCGAGCCAGAGGTCGGGCCCGAAGACCTCGTAGTGGATGGCCTCGGCGGGTACGCCGCGGCGCAGCAGGTCGCCGCGGACGGCGCGCATGAAGGGCAGCGGGCCGCACAGGTAGACCGTGAGCCCGGCGGGCAGGTCGACGCCGTCGAGGTCGACGAGTCCGGCCGACGCCTCCGGCGCCTGGTCGCCGGGCTCCTCGTACCAGAGGTGGAGCCGGGCGTTCGGCAGGGCGCCTGTCAGGTCGAGCTGTTCCTGCCGGTGGGCGTGGTCGGCGGGGGTGCGGTCGGCGTGGACGACGGTGACCGGACGGCCGGTGCCGGTGGCGGCCAGGTGGTCCAGCATGGCCAGCATGGGGGTGACGCCGATTCCGGCGGAGGCCAGCAGCAGCGGCCCGTCGCCGTCGGCCAGCGCGAGGTCGCCGAACGGCTCGGAGACGGTGAGCACGTCACCCTCGCGCGCGGTGGCGTGGAGCCAGAACGAGACCTCGCCGTCCGGCTGTCCGGCGCCCTGGACGCGCTTGACGGTGATCCGCCGGTCGGAGCGGCCGGGGGCGGCGGACAGGCTGTACTGGCGGATCTGCCGCGAGCCGTCGGGCAGTTCGGACCGGACGCTGACGTACTGGCCCGGGCGGAACGGCCGCGCGGGCCGGCCGTCGGCCGGCCGCAGCACGAAGGAGACGGCGTCGGCGCTCTCCTCGCGCCGCTCGACGATCTCCATGCGGCGCCAGACCCCTCCCTCGACGGCCTCGGCCTCCTGGTAGAGGCGGGCCTCGATGGCGACGAGCGCGTTGGCCATCAGCCAGTAGACCTCGTCCCAGGCCGCGGCGACCTCCGGGGTGACCGCGTCGCCGAGGACCTCCGCGATCGCGGCGAACAGGTGCTGGTGGACGATCTTGTACTGGTCGGAGGTGATGCCGAGGGAGGCGTGCTTGTGGGCGATCCGGGAGAGCATCGCGTCGGGACGGGCGTCGGGACGCTCCAGCAGCATGCCGGCGAACGCCGCGATGGACCCGGCCAGTGCCTTCTGCTGCTCCCCGCTGGCCTGGTTGCCCCGGTTGAACAGGTCCCGCAGCAGCTCGGGGTGGGCGTCGAAGAGCTTCCGGTAGAACAGCTCGGTGATGTCACCGATGGCCGCTCCGACCGCCGGAAGGGTGGCCCGGACCACGGGGACTGACTGTTCGGAGAGCACGGCGACTCCTTAATTGGTAGATGAGATTCGTGTTTTGAGTCACAGGCAGGCACCTGCAGCCCCGCTCATCCGTCAGCCGGACGGGCGAACCGTCAGGCCGACCAGGACCGGGCCGGTGGGTGAGGCCACCAGGTCGGCGACGGTCAGCGGGTCAAGCGCGCCGTAGAACGCCTCCTGGGCGTCACGCAGGGCGCCCCGCAGCCGGCAGGCCCCCCGCAGCGGGCACGGCGTCTCGCCCTCGCAGGCGACGACCTCGCCGTCCCCCTCGAGTTCCCGGACCAGCCAGCCGACCGAGGCCCGCCGCCCCAGACCGGTCAGTGTCAGTCCGCCGCCGCGGCCGCGCCGGGCCTCCACCACACCGAGGTGCTGGAGGCGGGTCATGGCCTTCGCCGCGTGCGTGTACGGCACCCCGACGACCTCGGCCACCTCGCGGGTGGTCAGGGGATCGTCGCCGTCCTTCACGACCGCCAGGCGCATCACGGAACGCAGCGCCAGGTCGGTGAACTTCGTCAGCCGCACACCCGGACCCTAACAAACACGCATGTTAGATTCCCCTTTACCCGCGGCTGTGGGCCTGTGGAGTGCGTCACTTGACGGGCCGTGCCAGGACGGCCGCCCAACGGGGCGGCGGGCGGCCGCGGTTGGACACGGCGGACGGTGACATCCGATGGCAGCGGAAGACGGCGGCTCCCCCGCTCCGGACCAGGGGGCTCCCCTCCCCCGGGTGCTGTGCGACACCGCGGAACTGCTCGCCCTCGCCGGGGACGCACCCGCCGGCGCCCTGTGGCGGCTCGCGGAACCGGGACGCCAGCTGGACGCCAACGTCGTCCGCGTCCCCGCGTCCGGACGGGTCGGCACGCACACGGAGCCCGACCTCGACGTCCTGCTGCTCGTCCTCGACGGGGCGGCCACCCTCGAGTGCACCGACGGCGAGCGCCCGCTGCGGCCGGGGCTCCTGACCTGGCTTCCGCACGGTTCCACGCGCGCCGTCCAGGCCGGACCCGACGGGGTGACGTACCTGACGGTCCACCGGCGCCGGCCCGGCCTGCGGATCCAGCCGCCCGGTGCGGCCGCCCGGCTCCGTCCCGACGGCGCCTGAACGGCGGCCCGGTCAGCCGGCCGGCGCGGGCGCGCTCAGGCGCCCGTCCCGCACCTCGGTGACGCGGTCGGCCGCGGCCAGGTGGGTGCGGTCGTGGGTGACCAGCACGGTGGCGGTGTCCCGCTCGCGGGTGAGGCGCGTGATCAGGCCGACGACAGCGGCACCCCGCTCGTGGTCGAGCGCGCTGGTGGGCTCGTCGACCAGCAGCACCCCGGGGTCGTTCATCAGGGCGCGGGCGATGTTGACGCGCTGGCGCTGGCCGCCGGAGAGCTGGTGGGGCCGGCGGTCGGCCTGGTCGGCGAGGCCGACGGCGGCGAGGAGGTCCAGCGCGCGCTCCCGCGCGGCGCGCGGGCTGCGGCCGTCGATGTGCGCCATCACCTGGAGTTGCTCGGCCGCGGTGAGGGACGGCAGGAGGTTGGGCTGCTGGAAGACGATCCCGATGCGGCGCCGGCGCAGGTCGGCCAGCTCGCCGCGGCTCATCCGGCCGGTGTCGGCGCCGTCGACGGTGACCGTGCCGGAGTCGGGGGTGACGAGCGTCGCGGCGACGGCCAGCAGGCTGGACTTGCCGGATCCGGAGGGGCCGACGACGGCCGTGAGGGTGCCTCGCGGCACGTCCAGGGTGACGCGGTCGAGGGCGGTGAGACGGCCGTCGCCGTCGGGGTAGGTCAGGGTGATGCCGGTCAGGTGCAGGCTCATCGGGCGCTCCCCAGGGCGGTCAGCGGGTCGACGGACGTGATGCGGCGGACGGCGAGTGCCGCCCCGAGACCGCCGAGCAGGATCATCACGGCGGCCGGCAGGAGGACGGTGGCGGGAGCAAGGACGAACGGCACGTCGGAGCCGGAGACCGCGGCGCCGATCGCGACGGCGCCGGCGGTGCCGGCGAGGGTGCCGCCGGCCAGGAGGACGACGGCCTGCCCGAGCGCGTCGCGCAGCAGCCCGGCGGTGGTGGCGCCCAGGGCCTTGAGGACGGCGATGTCGCCGCTGCGCTGAATCGTCCACACGGTGAAGAAGGCGCCGATGACCAGGGCGGAGATGGCGAACAGGAAGCCGCGCATCAGTTGCAGGGAGCCGTTCTCGGAACGGTAGGAGCCGATCGCGGCCAGTGAGTCGTCCCTGGTGACGGTCCGGGTGCCGGCCGCCCGGTCCGTGGCCTCCAGGTCGGCGCCGGGGGTGGTGTCCAGGGCGATCACGGTCGCGGTGGGGCCGGCCGAGTCGCCGGTGGGCGGGGCGACGGCCTGCCAGGTCCGCAGGCTCGTCCAGACGACCGGCAGGTGGCTGAAGGAGGCGTCGCCCCCGGCCTCGGCCACGGTCAGCCGCCGGCTGCCCACGGTGGCGGTGTCGCCCGTCCGGACGCCGAGCTCGTCGGCGACGTCGGCGGACAGCACCACCGTACGGTCGTCGATCCGGCTGCCCGCGGGCGCGAGGGGGGAGCCGGGCCGGACGCCGAAGACGGACACCCCGGCGCTGCGGTCGCCCGCGCGGGCCCGGGTGGAGGTGATGCCGAGGGGCTCCGCGCCGCGGACGCCGGGGGCGTCGGCCCACCGGCGCCACTGCGTCCCGGTGACCGTGGAGTCCGCGTACGACAGGTCCTGGCCGCCGCTCGGCGCGGCGAAGGCGATCCGGTCGGCGGGCAGGGACGTGACGGCGGAGACGTTCTCCCGGGCCAGGCCCGCGGTCAGTCCGGACAGCAGCCCGACCAGCAGGGTGATCAGTACGACGACGGTTCCCATCAGGGCGAACCGGCCCTTGGCGAACGTCAGGTCTCTCAAGGCGACAAACACGTCTTTCGCCCGGCCTCTCGATGCGGCGTGGTGGAGTGAGGAGCTGTCGCCGCGGAATCGGCGACGTCCCCACCGTCGCCGTTCGGGACCCTGTCGGGCATCGGCCCTGGGCGGGGACTTCGCGGGCCGAAGGGTGCGGGCCGGCCTCTCACTTTCGGCAGATGCCCGGCCCGCCGGGAGGTCCGTAGGCTGGAACGACCGTGAACGCGCTGACTCCCACCCCCCGCTCCCTCGCCCGGGCCATGCACCTGCTCGTGGCCGGCCTGCTCGCCCTGGTGGCCCTGCGTGCGGTGGCGGACGGCCGGCCGCACGCGCCCGCCGTCTTCGCCGTGGCCGCGGTGCTGGGCGCGGTGTACGCCGTGGGCCCGGCCGTCCCGGCGATCGGCGCGTCCCGCCGGGCCGCGGCCCTGTGGCTCACGGCCGTCGGCGCGGTGTGGCTGGTGCTGCTGGTCCTGTCCGCCGAGGCGGTGTGGCTGGCGTTCCCGCTGTACTTCGTCCAGCTCCATCTCCTGCCGCGGCGGGCCGGGCTGGGCGCGGTGCTCGGCACGGCGGTCGCGGCGGTCGCCGCCTTCTCCGCCCACGAGGGCACGTTCACCGCGGCCACCGCGATCGGCCCGGCCCTCGGTGCCGCCGTCGCCGTGGCGGTGGTGTGGGGCTACCAGGCGCTGTACCGGGAGAGCGAGCGGCGGCGCCGGCTGATCGAGGAGCTCACCGTCACGCGTGCCGACCTGGCCGACGCCCAGCGTGCCGCGGGTGTCCTCGAGGAGCGCGAGCGCCTGGCCCGGGAGATCCACGACACGCTCGCCCAGGGGCTGTCGAGCATCCAGTTGCTGCTGCGCGCCGCGGAGCGGGCGCTGCCCGGCCGGCCGGAGTCCGCCGTCACCCACGTGAGCCAGGCCCGGCAGGCCGCGCTGGACAGTCTCGCCGAGGCCCGGCGCTTCGTCGCCGCCCTCTCCCCGCCCGCGCTGGACGACACCCCGCTGGCCGACGCGCTGGAGCGGCTGTGCGCCACCACCGCCGACCGGCACCGGCTCGGCGTGCGGTTCCGCCTCGCCGGGCGGCCGCGCCCGCTGTCCACGGCGCGGGAGGTGGCCCTGCTGCGCGTCGCCCAGTCGGGGCTGGCCAACACGGTCGGGCACGCCCGGGCCGGCACGGCCGAGGTCACCCTGAGCTATCGGGACGACGCGGTCGTCCTGGGTGTCGTGGACGACGGCGTGGGCTTCGACCCGGCCGCCGTGCGGGTGCCCGGCGCGGACGGGGGTGGCGGGTTCGGGCTGGCCGCGATGCGGGCCCGCGTGCGCGCCGAGGGCGGCACGCTCACCGTCGAGTCCGCCCCCGGGCGGGGCACCGCGCTGTCCGCCCGGCTTCCCCTCGCCTCCACCGACGACGACCCCGAGGACCGGCCGTGACCGAGATCGCCCCAACACCCATCCGGCTGCTGCTCGCCGACGACCACCCGGTGGTCCGGGCGGGCCTGCGCGCGGTGCTGGAGACCGAGGAGGGCATCACGGTGGTCGCGGAGGCGGCGACCGCGGAGGAGGCCGTCGTCCGGTCCGGACTCGGTGACATCGACGTCGTGCTGATGGACCTCCGGTTCGGCAGGGGAATGAACGGTGCCGAGGCCACGGCGGCCATCACGGCGCGTTCGGGCGCCCCGCGCGTCCTGATCGTCACGACGTACGACACCGACGCCGACACGTTGCCCGCGATCGAGGCGGGTGCCACCGGGTACCTCCTCAAGGACGCGCCGCCGGAGGAGCTGGCCGCCGCGGTGCGCACCGCCGCGGCGGGCCGGACCGCGCTCGCCCCCACTGTCGCGGACCGGCTCATGACCCGGCTGCGCGAACCGCACACCTCGCTGACCCGCCGTGAGACCGAGGTCCTCTCGCTGGTCGCCGAGGGACTGTCCAACCAGCACATCGCCGGCCGTCTGCACCTGACCGAGGGCACGGTGAAGTCCCATCTGGCCCGGGTCTACGCCAAGCTGGGCGTCGACTCCCGCACGGCCGCCGTCGCCACGGCCACCGGTCTCGGTCTCATCCGGCGCTGAGCCGGGCCGGTTCAGCCCGCCTCGGCGCGCAGGCCGGGCAGGGTGGCGGCGGTGAGGGGCCGGGGCTCGTCGTCGGGGTCGACGAGGACGACGGTGCAGGCGGCGGCGTGGGTGAGCGCGCTGGTGAAGCTGCCGTCGGCGAACTGGGCGACGGGGCCGCGCGGGGAACGTCCGACCGCGACCGTGCGGGCCCCTGCCTCGGCGGCGTGCCGGGCCAGCGCACGGCCGGCCGCGGCGTGGTCGCCGACGCTGGTGAGGATCTGGCCGGAGGCGGCGATGCCGAGGCCGGTCAGCCGCTCGAGGTGCGCGGTGACCGCCCTGCGGGCCCCGGCGTCGGTCTCGGTGTCGACGGCCTGCCCCTCGACCACGGCGGTCTGCTGGACGTGGACGACTTCGAGGGGGCTGCCGGTGTCCCGGGCGAGACGTGCCGCGGCGTCCACGATGGAGGCGGCCCGGTCGTGGGCGCCCACGGCGACGACGACGGGCGGCGCGTCGGTCGTGGCGGGGGCGCCGACGGCGGTGAGCGCCGGCGTCACGGGCTCGCCGCCGGCGGCCCCGGTCTCGGCCCGGCGGAGCAGCCGGTGGCCGCTGGCCAGTACGGGGACGGCGAGGACGAAGGTGGCGGCGCCGAGGTAGAAGGGGACGCTCAGGTCGGTGGCGTCGGCGAGCCTTCCGGCGGCGTAGGGGGCGAGGCCGCCGCCGATGAAGCGGAGGAAGCCGTAGGCGGAGGACGCCACGGGGCGCTCGACCGGCGCGACGAGCATGACGGCCTGCGTGGTCAGGGTGTTGTTGATACCGATGAAGGCACCGCTGACGACGACCGCCACGATGACCGTGGTGGGGCTGGTGACGCCGGCCGCGATGACCGTCATGACGATGCCGAGGCCGAGCAGGTTGGCGTAGAGGACCGGGGCGGTGCCGTAGCGGGCCTGCAGACGCGGGGCGAAGAAGACGCTGAAGGCGGCGACCAGCAGGCCCCAGCCGGTGAAGACGAGGCCGAGTCGGTGGGCGTCGAGCTCCATGGGGTACGGGGCGTAGCCGAGCATGGTGAAGAAGCCCCAGTTGTACAGCAGGGCCATGATGCCCATGGTGAGCAGGCCGCGGTGGCGCAGGGCCCTGAGCGGGGCGATCGGTGAGGTGCGGTGCTCCGGCCTGGGCAGGTCGGGCACGAAGGCGAGGGTGGCGACCAGTGCGACGGCCATGAGGGCGGCGACGCCGAAGAAGGGGCCGCGCCAGCTGATGCCGCCCAGCTCGCCGCCGAGCAGCGGGCCGACGGCGATGCCGAGGCCGAGGGCGGTCTCGTAGAGGATGATCGCGCCACCGAAGCCGCCGCTCGCGGAGGCCACGATGACGGCGAGGGAGGTGGCGATGAACAGGGCGTTGCCCAGTCCCCAGCCGGCGCGGAAGCCGACGATGCCGTTGATGGAATCGGTGGCGCCGGCGAGGGCGGCGAACACGACGATGATCGCCAGTCCGGTGACCAGGGTCCGCTTGGCGCCGATGCGGCTGGATATCCAGCCGACGATCAGCATCGCGACGGCGGTGACGATCAGATAGCTGCTGAACAGCAGGGAGACCTGGCTGGGCGTGGCGTCGAGGCTCTCGGCCAGGGCGGGCAGGATCGGGTCGACCAGCCCGATGCCCATGAACGAGATCACGCAGGCGAACGCGACGGCCCAGACGGCCTTGGGCTGCCGGAACGGACTTGCGGCCTTGCCGTGCGGTGCGCTCATGGGCGGTTCTCTTTCGGGTGAGGACGGGGACGGAAGAGAGGTGGTCAGGGGGGACGGGCTCCGTCAGGTGGTGTCGTGGCGGTCGCCGAGCACGCGGGCCAGGGCCAGCAGAGCCGTCCTGGTGGCCTGCTGCTCCGGCTCGGTCAGTTCGCCGATGAGCCGTCCGAGCGCGCGGGCGCGTTCGGCCCGGCGCTGTGCGAAGACGTCCTGGCCGGCGGCGGTGATCTCCACCAGCACGCCCCGGCCGTCGCTGCGGTCGGCGACCCGGCGGACCAGCCCCGTGCGTTCCATGCGCGTGACGAGCTGGGTCATGTTCGGCTGGGAGACGCCCTCGCTCCTGGCGAGTTCGGTCAGCCGCTGGGAGCCCTCGCGGCTGAGCCGCGCCAGCGTCGAGGAGGCCGCGGTGCTCAGACCGCCGGTCCGCGCGCTGTGGCGCACGTACCGGATCATCCGCTCGACAGCGATGATCAGTTCCTCCGAGGAGGCGTCGGGCTCCCCGGGGCCGGTGACGGGCGTGTCCATAAGCGCATTATGCATTTAGATGTAGCGTGAAACAAGGTGACCGGGCGCCTCGCCCGGGTGACTCCCCGCCTTTTGCTCCGCTCGCCCTCGGGCACTCGCAGGAGGGTCGGCGCCGAACAGGAGGACGGAATGGACTGGCGAGCGTTCGCCGAGCAGATGGCCTCGCTGGCGCGGGACCTGCTGGCGCAGGAGTCCGTACGCGACACGCTGGCGAGAATCACCGGCTCGGCCACGGAGCTGGTGGAGGGCTGCGACGCCGCCGGCATTCTCCTGCTGCGCGGCAACCGGGTGCAGTCGCTGGCGCCCACCGAGCAGCTGGTGATCGACAGCGACCAGCTCCAGGAGCGCGTCGGGGAGGGTCCGTGCTTCGACGCCGCGCGCACCTCCGAGGGCGAGCGGCACTTCCGGATCGCCGACTTCACCGATGTGGCACGGCGCTGGCCCAAGTACGTGCCCGAGGCCCGCAAGCTGGGCCTGGGCAGCATGATGGGCATCCTGCTGTTCACCGAGGACGAGGACTTCGGGGCGCTGAACTTCTACTCCCGCCGGCCCGGCGCGTTCACCGAGGCCAGTGAGACCGCCGGCTGGCTGCTGGCCTCCCATGCCGCGGTCGCGTTCTCCAGCGCCCGCACCCAGGCCCAGTTGCAGGAGGCCATCGGCACCAGGCACACGATCGGCGAGGCCATGGGCATTCTCATGGGCAGCCACCGTCTCACCGAGGAGCAGGCCTTCGCCACGCTGCGCCGCGCCTCCCAGGACCGCAACGTCAAGCTCCGCGACATCGCCCGCCAGGTCTGCGAGCGGGGCGGTCTCCCCTGAACCCGCAGACCCGCCCCGCCTGAGCGGCACCCGTGGGACGGGAGGGGCGTTTGTCCCTTTCTCATCGGGTAACTCCGGAATTCCGGACGCCGGCCCGACGCGGCATACGGCGTCTACGCTGCTGGACGGCGATTCCAGGAGGCGCGATGTGGAACCGTAAGCGCAGGAAGGACCGCCGGAGCGCGCGGGCCGCCGCCGTGGAGCTGTGCGACCTGTGCGCCAGGGTGTTCCCCGAGGACCGGGCCGTGCGCGGATACGTGCCGGACTCCTCGTCCGCCCATGCCACCCACGCGTACTACGACGGGCTGCGGCTCATCACCGCGTGTTGCGACGACCACTTCGACGTGGTCAAGGACGGTTACCAGGACCGGCCCTTCGTCGAGGAGGAGCTCTGGGCCGCGAAACTGACCCGTGCGCTGTCCACGGGGCCGCCGGCGCTCTCCATGGATCAGCTCGCGTGCCGCACGGGCCTGCACGAACCGCAGATCCGCCGCGCGATCGCCTGGCACAACGAGCAGATGCGCCAGCGGCAGCGCATGGACCCCTGAGCCGGCCCCGGACCTTTCTCCCGCCCCGCCCGGCTTCCGGTGCCGTGCGGGGCTTCCGGTGCCGTGCGGGGCCTCCGGTGCCGTCAGGACGGCCGCGTGCCGTGGACCCGGTAGGGCTCCGCGTCGGCCCACCTGACGTCCAGGCCGAGTCCCGGCCGGCCGGTGTCGGGCCGCAGGGCTCCGCCGACGGGCGGCAGGGTGCCGTCGAACAGCAGGCTCTCGACGCGCACGTGGTCGTGGAAGTACTCCAGATGCCGCAGCCGGCGTACGGCGCAGAAGGCGTGGGCGGAGATGGCCGGAGCGCAGTGCGCGGACAGGTCGAGGTGCCGGGCGGCCGACAGCCCGGCGATCTCCAGCACGCCGGTGATCCCCCCGCACCGGGTGACGTCGGCCTGGAGGCAGTCCACGGCGGGGCCCTCGACGAGGTTCACGAAGTCCTGAGCGGTGAAGCCGTACTCCCCCGCCGCGATCTCCAGGCGCTCCGGTCCCCGGTCACGCAGCATCCGCAGCCCTTCGAGGTCGGCGGACGTGACGGGTTCCTCGAACCAGCTCACGTCCCACTCCTCGTGGAACCTGCGCGCCCAGTACAGGGCCTCCTTGCGGCCGAGCGCGCCGTTGGCGTCGGCGAACAGTTCCGGCCCGTCGCCGATCGCCCGGCGCACGGCGGTCAGGCGCCGCGGGTCGGCCTCCGGGTCGCGCGAGGTCTTCAGCTTGACCCGCGGGATGCCCTGCTCCACCCAGCCGGCGAGCTGGCCGGTGAGGCGGTCCGGGGCGTAGTTGGTGAAGCCGCCGCTCCCGTAGACGGGTACGCGGTCGTGACAGGCCGGAAGGAGGTGCACCAGCGGCAGGTCCAGCAGCCTCGCCTTGAGGTCCCACAGCGCCACGTCGACGGCGGACAGGGCCATGCCCCCGACACCGGGACGCCCGGCGTTGCGGATCCGTACGCCCATCCGCTGCCACAGCGCCGGGGGCGAGGCGGCGGAGCCGCCGTCGATCACCGGCACCAGTTGCGACCGCACGAACGAGGCGACCGAGGCGTCCCCGTAGGTGTAACCCAGCCCCGTCCTTCCGCCGGCGTGCACCCGGACCAGGACCACGGTCGTGGTGTCCCAGTCGAGCGTGCCGTCCTGCTCCCTGCCCTCCGGGCCGTCGGTGGGGATCTCGAAGGCGTGGACGTCGACCGCGTCGACCGTGCAGTCGTCCAGCGCCGTGGTGCCGGCGGCCCGCGTCATCACCCGAACTCCTTCGAAGGCACCTCTGACCTCATCAGTGAGTGACCCGTTCACCGCTCACGCAAACGGGGTCCGCGGCGCCGCCTCTCCGCCCCCGCGGACCGGACCCGGGTTCATTCGTCCAGGGTGGCGGCGAAGAGCGCCGCGTCGTCCTGCAGATCTCCGCCGGTGTGCCGGAGGACGGCGCGGAGCACGGCGTCGAGCACCGCGTCCGGGTCCGCCGGAAGGGGCCGGGACAGGACAGGAACTGGATCGAAGAAGACGCCGTCCGCGTCCCGCGCCTCGTTGATGCCGTCCGTGAACAGCACGAGGGTGGCTCCGGCGGGCGGATCGAACAGGTCGACCACGACGTCGTCGCCGTGCAGAAGACCCAGGCCGAGCGGCAGCGAGGGACTGCTCGGTGTCAGCGGGGTCACCCTGCCGCCGCGGACCAGCAACGGTGCCGCGTGGCCGCGGTTGACGATACGCAGTCCGGAGCAGTCCGGGGGCAGCTCCGCGACGACGGCGGTGGCGAACGACTCGGCCTCCGCACCGCTCGACCGCCTGATGACCTCCTGCATCCGGTCCTCCAGTTGCCGCACGACGCCCGGCAGGTCGGGCCGGTGGTGGCAGGCCTCGTGGAAGGAGCCGAGCAGGGCGTTGACCGTGCGGACCGCCTCGAGCCCCTTGCCCCGCACATCGGCGATGAGCATCCGGATGCCGTGGTCGGTCTCATGGATCGCGAAGAGGTCGCCACCGATGGCCGCCTCCTCGTGGGCGACCTCGTACCGGGACGCCACGGACAGTCGCCCCACCCGTCGGGGCGGATCCGGGAGCACCGCGTGCTGGACCGCGGCGGCCACCTCGCGACTCGTCCTCAGCTGCCGCCGGTTCCATGTGAGCTGGACGTTGAGGACCGCCGCGATGACGGTGAGAAGTACCAGGCTGCTGAACACGGCGACGTCCGCGCGGACCGGCTCCCTCTCCAGGTACACCAGCACGAGTCCCACGAGGATCGTCGCCACGCCGGTGGCGATCGTCCCCCGCAGGGAGAGGACACTCGCGGCCACCCCGGGGGCGGCCGCGAGCAAGGGGAACGTATTGACGCCTCCCCTGGTGGCGACGTCGAGGACGAACGCCCCCGCGATCACCACGGCAGGCAGCCATCGGAGCCACAGCTCCCTCGCCGGCGCTTCCGTGCGGCCGTTGCGCATCCCACATCCCCAACGTGATCGCTTCCGGGCGGCGCCGTCCCGCGGAACATCCGGGAGCCTGCGAGCCGGAACTCCCGAGGACGGCAGGACTCACGCGCCGTCGAGGCGCCCGGCCACGCGCGGCGGGCACCGCGGTCCCCGGCAGTCTCTCCGCCACCCGCGCGCCCGAGCCGTCGTCCGTGCCACCGGGGCGCGCGGTTCCCCCCGGTGGCCCAACCCGGGGGACGGACCGGGCGTGACGACCGTCCCCGCCGCGTCCACGTCCCGCACGGAGGCCCGGCCGGCCTCGAACGGGGCACCGCGACGGTGCCTACAGCCGCCACCGCACACCCCTTGTCATCCGGCGGCCCGGCTCCTACGGTGCTGCGAACGGCAGACATCAGACGTCTACTCTCCAGGCTCGACTCGTTTCCCCGGCGCGGGAGGACGAGGCCGTCGCGGCACGGACCGCGGGCCGGCTGCCGTTGCCCAGGGCCGTCCCGCCGCCCTTCCTCCCGAACCGGCGCACGCCTTCCCGCCCACCGAAGCTCAGGATGGCCATCCGCATGAAACGAGACGCCTGCCGTCGCGGTGCCGTAGGAGTGCGCGTCGCGGACCGAGTGGACGCCCGTGACCTTCTGCGCGCCGCTGGCGGTGAGGGGCACGTCGACCTGCACCTTCACGGTGGCGCCCTGCCCCGGATCGAGGGCCGGTACGTTCACGGAGGCGCCGGTCCATCCGGCGGGGAGGTCCAGCCGCACGCTGTCGGCGGGCAGGGCCCAGTCGTTCTGGTTGACCACGCGCACGTCGAACCGGGCCTGTTCTCCGGCCTTCACCTGCGCCGGTGCGCCGACCGTCACCGGGGCGCAGACCCCGCCGAGCCACTTGAGGTCGAAGGAGGAGTAGGTCATGTGCTGGTAGCCCTCGCGCTCCCAGAGCATGCCGACGCGGGGGTTGGCGCCGGTCCCGTCCGACAGCGGTGTGAGCGTCGAGTACGCGGACGCCCCCGTGTTGACGACCTTGCGGATGGGCCAGGTCCTGCCGTCGTCGCAGGACATCTTCACGGTGAGATCGCGCCGGATACCGGTGTCCTCGGTGTTGCTGAACAGCAGCCACTTGGCGCGGGGGTGGCCGGCGGGCACGTCCGGTGCGAAGCGGGTGACCGACCCGTTGTTCGCCGGGTCGGGGAGCGCGGTGTCCTGCTGGAAGGGCGTGTAGGCGACTCCGCCGTCGGTGCTGAAGGCGACCGTGCGGTAGGGCGCGGAACGGTTGTTAAGCAGGATCCGGCCGTCGGACAGTTCGACGGTCTTGTTCTCGTCCCCGCCCCCGCCGTCGGTGTGCCGGCCCCCCACGTCTCGCCGTGGTCGTCGCTGTACACGCTCACCGCGCGGTTCGCGCCGTCCGCCCGGACCGCGTACTGCTGGATCAGCCTCCCCGGGGCCTGAGGTTGCCTTGCGGTCAGCCGCTGAGCGCGGCGGAGGGCTCGTTGCCGTTCTGGGCCTGCTGGGACCGCTTGGCGAGCATCGTGGCCAGGTCCCGGACACTGTCCTCGTCGATGTCGCCCTTGTGCGCGGCGGACTCCATGGTCCACAGCAGCGTCGTGCCGACCCGGGTCTGGGTCACGGCGCCGGGCTCGCCGTGGAAGCCGGAGGTGCCGAGCCGGGCGTCGTTCTCGTCACCGATCGGGCCGAGCTTCAGAGTCTTGGCTCCCTGGCCCGTCCGGCCGGCCTGGTTGGAGTAGTAGCCGTCCCAGAGCACGTCGTACGCGTCCCTTGCGGCCTGTTCGCTGTCGTAGGCGACGACCTGGAAGGTGACGGAGGCGAGGGGGTTCTCGCGCCGGAAGGTCGCGGCGCCGAAGAAGCGGGAGTTCTCGCAGCCCGCGTTGCCCTTGCTGGGGCAGGCCTGCGAGCGGTAGAGCTTGTTCATCTCGATGGCTGTGGGCTGGAAGGACTGCTTCCAGCCCGTCATGACCTCGCCGTCCGGCAGCGTCTGGCCGACCTGTTCCTTGGTGAGTGCCGCCGCCTTGCCGGCTGTGCTGTCACTCTCCGGTGCGCCTTGGCAACCGGTCAGCAACAGTGCCACCGCGGTCGCCGCATACCACCGGTGCATTCTCATGGCCATGCCACCACCCCCTCGAGTGGGTCATCGTACGCGGACCCGGCCTGATGCGCCGGAGCGCTATGGGACGAACGGCCCCGGATCACGAACCCTCGACGGGCAGCCCCGCAACGAACTCCGAAAGATCCGACGCCTGGGGCGGCACCTGTCCGTGCAGGAACCGCTGGTAGTGGTCGGCGACGAGACGGCGCAGGTCTGCCTCGGCCCGTGCATGACCACCGAGTTCGAGGGCGACCCGATGTGGCTCACCCGTCCTGCGCAACGGTCTGGCCAGGGCGTCGAACCCACAGACGTACTCGTCAGGCATCTCCCACCATGCCTCGGCGGAGGCTCGGTCCCGGAGGACGTACATGTGGTGATCGTCATCGAAAAGGATCACGGGACCTGTCGGCGCGGTCACTCGCGGAGTATGACGCAAGGTGCGGGTCAGGATGCGCACCGGGACAGCGGCACGGAGGAGGGGTCCTCCTGCTCAGCTCAGCCGGTCGCTGGGCTCTGCCGTTCGGGGGGAAGTGGCTGCCAGGCTGGTGAGGAGCTTGAGGCCTTCTTCGGACATGCTGCCCGGTTCGGCGGTGTAGAGGCTCAGGTCGTGCACGGCCCGCTGGGACACGGGCAGGTCCACGGACTGGTAGGTGAGCTCCAGCTCGCCCACGTCCGGGTGTTGGAGCCGTTTGACGCCGTCGTGGCGGATGCGGACATCGTGCGCGGCCCACAGGGTGCGGAAGTCGCGGCTGAGGGTGGACAGCTCGCCGATCAGTTCGCGCAGGGTCCGGTCGTGCGGTTCACGCCCGGCCTCGGCGCGCAGCAGGGCGACGGTGGCCGCGGCGCCGGATTCCCAGTCGACGAAGAAGTCGCGGGAGACGTCGTCGAGGAAGTGGAAACGGGCGAAGTTCGGGCGCCCGCGCCGATCGGTGGTGGGGCTGTCGAACATGGGCGCGTGCAGGGCCCGGCCGAGGGCATTGTGGGCGATGACGTCCAGGCGGCCGTTGCGTACGAAGGCGGCGGACATCGTGATGGAGTCGAGCAGCCACTGGGTGCGGGGCGGTACGGCGACGTCCCGGCGGCGTGAGGGTGTGCGGCGTGCGGGGCGGGCGGCGCGGGCCAGGTCGAAGAGGTAGGTGCGCTCGTCGTCGTCGAGTTGCAGGGCCTGGGCGACGGCGGCGAGGACGTCTTCGGAGACGCCGCTGATGTGGCCCTTCTCCAGGCGGGTGTACCACTCGGTACTCACCCCGGCCAGGACGGCGACCTCCTCGCGACGCAGGCCCGGGACCCGGCGCCGGCCGCTGGTGGGCAGCCCGGCCTGTTCCGGGGTGATCTTCGCGCGGCGGCTGGCGAGAAAGTCCCGGATCTCGGTGCGGTGATCGTGCTGGTCGTCCATGTCTTCCACGGTAGCCACGCTCGCTCGCGGAGGGAGGTTGAGCCTGTACCCCCCATGAACGCGACCTTCCTCAAGGGTGGCGGGGCCGGTTCTCTGGACGACGAACCCGATCACGACCTCCATGGAGATGCACTGTGACTACGCGAGGAGGAACCCTCCAGGCTCCCGCCGGTATACGGACCGAACCGGCCGGGCAGAAACCGGCACCGTCCCGGCTGCCACTCGTCGTCCACATCCTGGCGCTGGGCACGTTCCTGATGGGCACGACCGAGTTCGTCGTGGCCGGCCTGCTGCCCGAGATCGCGGGCGACCTGGACGTGAGCGTGGCCGGGACCGGCCTGATGATCACCGTCTTCGCCATCGGAATGATCATCGGGGCGCCGCTGATGGCGATGCTCACCCTGCGGCTGCCCAAGCGGTTCACCCTGATGCTCGCCCTGGGCGTCTTCGCCGCCGGGCACGTCGTCGTCGCCCTCGGTTCGGACTTCACGGTGCTGCTGGCGGCCCGTTTCCTGACCGCGATCGCCACCGGAGCGTTCTGGACGGTGGCCAACGTGGCCGCCGCGAACGCCGCCGGCCCCGCCGCCGACTCCCGCGCCCTCGGCCTGGTCGGGGCCGGAGCGATGCTCGCCAACGTCGTCGGCGTGCCGCTGGGCGCGTTCGCCGGACAGCTCATGGGCTGGCGCGGCCCCTTCTGGGCCCTGGCGGCCCTCTCCGCCGCGGCCATCGTGCTGATCGCCCGTACCGTCGCGCACGACGGACCGGCCCAGCAGACGGTGTCGGTCCGCTCCGAGCTGACCGCGCTGCGCTCGGGCCGCGTGTGGCTGGTGCTGGCGGCCTGCGCCACCACGACCGGCGGCGTCCTGGCCGCCTACTCCTACATCGCCCCGCTGCTGACCGGCCGGTCCGGGATTACCTCGGGGATCGTGCCGCTGGTCCTGGTCGGCTTCGGCCTGGGCGCCCTGGCCGGCTCTCTCGTCGGCGGCCGCCTGGGTGACCGCCGCCCGCACACGGTCACGATCGTGGCCCCCGCCGGAGCCACCCTCCTGTTGCTGGCGATCTCTCTACTGGCCGGCTACGCCGTGCCCGCCATCGTCCTGGTCGCCCTGCTGGGCTTCTTCGGACTGGGCGCCAACCCGGTGCTGATGGCCCTGGCCGTCCGCTTCGCGAAGCAGGCACCCGTGCTGGCCTCCGCCCTGACCGTCTCGGCGTTCAACCTCGGCACCGCCATCGGCTCCTGGATCGCCGGCCGCACCCTCGACTCCTCGCTCGCTGCCACCGGCCCCGCCGTCGTCGGCACCGTGATCGCCGCCCTCACCCTGATCCCCACCGTCACGCTCGCGCTCCTCCAGCGCCGCCGCACAGCGGCAGCCGCAGTCGCCCAGGCCACAGCGGACACCGCGCGGTAAAGGATGCGAAGACGGATGACGCATATATGAATAATCCGGATCAAACCGTCAAGAGTGGTTGGGCAGGACCTGCTCTCCACGGGCGCTGATCCACAGCATCACTCACCATCTGGAAACGGAGCACCACCCATGCGCGCGACCCTCATGTACGGCGCCGGCGATGTCCGCGTCGAGAACGTCCCCGACCCCGTCGTCAAGCACCCCACCGACGCCCTGGTCCGCATCACCGCCTCCTGCGTGTGCGGCAGCGACCTCTGGCCCTATGCCTCGATGAAGTCCGAGGACGGCCCGGCCCGGATGGGCCATGAGTTCATCGGCATCGTCGAGGACACCGGCTCCGAGGTGACCACCGTCAGGCGCGGCGACCTGGTCGTCGCCCCGTTCGCCATCTCCGACAACACCTGTGAGTTCTGCCGCGAGGGCCTGCACACCTCCTGCACCCACGCGCAGGCCAACTTCTGGGACGGCGAAGCCGAGGAGGGCGGCCAGGCCGAAGCGGTCCGCGTCCCGCTCGCCGACGGAACCCTAGTCAAGCTCCCCGTCGCCCCGGACTCCGCCCTCGTCCCGTCCTTGCTCACCCTCTCCGACGTCTTCGGCACCGGCTACCACGCCGCCGTGGCGGGCGGTGTCAACGAGCGCACCCGCGTCACCGTGATCGGTGACGGCGCCGTCGGCCTGCTGGGCGTCCTGTCCGCCAAACGTCTGGGCGCCGAGCAGATCATCCTGATGGGCCGCCATCAGGAGCGCACGGACCTCGGCCGGGAGTTCGGCGCGACCGACGTCGTCTCCGCACGCGGCGACGAAGGCATCACCCGGGTGAGGGAGCTGACCGGCGGGCACGGCACGCACGTGGTCCTGGAGTGCGTCGGCGCCATGCCCGCCTATCAGCAGGCCACCGGGATCGTCCGCCCGGGTGGCGTCATCAGCCGCGTCGGCGTACCGCAGTACGAGGAGGCACCCGTCGGCTTCGGCAGCCTCTTCCGCCACAACATCCGGCTCGCCGGGGGACCCGCACCGGTCCGCGCCTACATCGAGGAACTGATGCCCGACATCCTCGACGGCACCATCGAGCCCGGAAAGGTCTTCGACGCCACGACCAACCTCGACGGCGTCCCGGCCGGCTACCGGGACATGGCCGACCGCAAGAGCCTCAAGGTCCTCGTCAAGCCTTGACCCGGCTGGTGGTCAACCGGTCCCGTGCGAAGATCCGCGCATTCGTCGAGCAGGCCGTGGCCACTCAGAGCCTGGAGGCTCCTCCGCAGACTCGGTGCGGACGTCTGGACAGCCTTTGTGAACAGCCTTCGCCGGCCCCTCCCAGTGGTAGAGGTGCGTCGAACCTGGTCACGGGGCCTCGAATCTGGTCACGGCTAGTGCCTTGTCCACCCGAGCGGCGGCCAAGTCGTCGTGGCGGATCACGAAACTCGTGCAGTACTCCTCGTAGACCCTGGCTTCACTGGCGAGCGATATCCACTCGCTCGTCAGCCGGTGCTTTTCCTTCTCCAGGTGGGAAAACCATTCCGCGATCGGGATGGCTGGGATCTCGCCTGCCTTCTCGCGTCCCGCGAGAGTCTGTTCCGCGATGCTGTTGATCACCTCGTCATCGGCATACCCGCCGATGAAAACGCCGGCGCCGGACGGCCAGAGGTCGTGGGCCAAAGCCCGGAGTTCGTCCAGGTGCGGCAGGTCATGCTCCATGTACCTGAACAACTTCTGCTGGAAGGGCGACATGTCCTCCCACTCGAGATCCTCCCAGAACTCGTGCCAGTCCTCGTCGCCCTCCTGGAGCCAGAGGGGCAGTTCGGCTCCGAGCTCGGCGCTGACGTCGAACTGTTCGCGGACACACTGTGAGCTGGGGGCTTCCGCGACCGCGGTTTCGGTGCCGTCCGGTACATACACGACTCGCGCGTACCTACCGGAACCATCCTCATGGTCCATCTCCTGGTGCACGAAGAAGAGCAGCGTCCCGTCCGCCGGCGGATCGAAGCCGTCGACTCTCGGCAGCGCCCCGCAATCGACGGAAAGGAGCAACGGCAACGGAATGTCCCCGGCGGACGGCCACTTCATGCCCACCGGCAGCCGGGGCAACCCACCGACCTGCCCGACCGGAGAACCACCGCCCACGGACAGTCCGATCGACAAACGAAGGTGCCGGCTGAATCTGCCGATCTCGTCGCCCGGGATGCCCAACTCAAGCGCTGCCCGACGGAACTCTCCCCGATGATCCATGCCCGAGAAGATAGGCCCTTTCCAACCCGGTTGTGCCCTCGGGGTGTTGGTGGGCATGGGCCGTACGTGGTGGAGCGAGCGGCCGGTCACCATGGATCACCCCAGCGGATCAGCCTCCAGGAAGCCGCTCAGCTCACCGCCCACATCGTCTGGCCCAACGCAACGGTGCCGTTCGAGATCGACCCCAGCCTGCCCGACCCACAGCGCGTCACGGACGCCATCGCCCACTGGCAGTCCCGCACCCGCATCCGGTTCGTGGAACGCACTCCTGCCAACGCGGCACAGTTCCCGGACTTCGTGCGCTTTGTGCCGGGCGGCGGCTGCACGTCCAACGTGGGCCGGCGCGGCGGCATGCAGAAGGTGACGCTGGGCCCCAACTGCTCCACTGGCAACGCCATTCACGAGATCGGTCACACGGTGGGGTTGTGGCACGAGCAGAGCCGCGAGGACCGGGACCAGCACGTCACGATCGCGTTCACGAACATCCAGCCGGACATGCAGCACAACTTCCTGCAACAGATCGCGGACGGTGACGACCTGGGGCCGTACGACTTCGGCTCGATCATGCACTACCCGGCGACGGCCTTCGCGATCGACCCGAACCAGCCGACCATCATTCCCCGGGAGCCGCTGCCTCCTGGAGTGACGATGGGACAGCGCTCGGGACTCTCCCAGGGCGACATCGACGGTGTCCACATGATGTATCCGGCCCCGCAGGCTCCCACGGTCAAGGAGATCTCCAAGGACCCCGTCGTGGACACGACCCTCAAGGAAATGTCCAAGGACCCGGTGTTCGAGGGCACGCACAAGGTTCCCTGGCACGACCTCATGAGCCCGCCCGCGCCGAGCAGTCCGTTCGTGCTGGCGACGCCCCATCAGTCTCCGGCGATGACCGGACAGCCGGACGGAGTGTCCGAGCAGATGCGCCAGTTGGGCCAGATGGTCGCTTCACTGCAGCAGGGGCTGTCCGCGGTGCAGGCCGGTTACAACCTCCTGCTGGCTCAGGTCGGCACCCAGCCCGGTGTCGCTGGGCGGCCCCAATGATCCTGGTCGTGTCCCACGACGAGGACCACACGCGCGCAGTCGTGCGCAGGCTGGAGGCAGCCGGACGGGAGGTGGTCCGTCTCGACCTGGCCGACTTCCCCGCCCGCGGCGACGTCACGCTCGACTACGCCGCGGGCGGGGACCCGGTGTGCACGGTGCGCACGCCGACGGCACACACCCGCCTGGAGCACTGCCGGGCCGCCTGGTGGCGGCGCGTGCGCCCTTTCACCGTCGACCGCCGGCTGGGCACCTTCCGCGATCAGCGGTTCGCGATCAGCGAGACCGGCGAGGCGCTGCACGGCATGTTCCACTCGCTCGACTGCGCATGGGTCAATCCGCCCGCGCTGGACGCGATCGCCCACCACAAGCCCTACCAGTGGCATGTGGCTCGCCGCTTGGGGCTTTCCCTCCCCCGGACACTGGTCACCAACCAGGCGGAGCAGGCCCGCCGTTTCATCCGCGAGACCGGCGTCGGCCGAACCGTCTTCAAGGCCTTCGTCGCCTCGGCCGACGCGTGGCGGGAGACCCGGCTCGTACGGGCGGAAGACCTGACGGTCCTGGACGCCGTACGCTACGCGCCTGTCATCTTTCAGGAGTACGTGCCGGGGAGGGATCTGCGGGTAACCGTGGTGGGCGACCGCTTCTTCCCCGCGGAGATCGACGCCTCGCAGACGAAATATCCGGTGGACATGCGCATGGTCGTCGACGAGGCGCGGGTACGACCGGTCGATCTGCCCACGGCCGTCACCGATCGCATCCTGCGTCTCATGCGGGCTCTCGGCCTGGTGTTCGGTGCGGTCGATCTGCGTCGGCGAGCCGACGGGGAGTACGTGTTTCTGGAGGTGAACCCGGCGGGTCAGTGGTTGTTCGTGGAGGAACGGACCGGATTGCCGATCACGGCGGAGGTGGCCGCGCTCCTGTCGCGCCTCGACGAACGTGAACCGGATCCGGCCGTGGCAGAAGACTCACTCGCGGCAGGGGCGCGATGACGGCCACCATCCAGGGTTTCGTGTCCCTGCCGTCCGACACTCCGGACGGAACGGCCGCCTCTCTCCTGGTGGAGGTTCATGACGTTTCCTTGGCCGACGCGCCTTCCACCGTCGTCGGTGCGCAGGTGCAGACGGACGTCCGGCTGTCTCCGGGAGGCCGGGTTCCCTTCCGTGTGAACGTGCCCGAACTCGACGCCTCGGCATCCTACGGACTGCGCGTGCACATCGACCGCTCAGGGAGCGGAACGCTCGAATCGGGTGACCTCATCAACACTCAAGCCGTACCTGTTCGGTCAGCGTCCGCCGAAGGTCTGGAGGCACCAGTCACTCTCGTCTGACCCGCTGGGACGCGCGTGGGTCCCAGTTGGTCGGGTCCTGCTGGAGCCCTTGTCGCGTACAACCGGCGGCGGTGGAAGTGCACGCACAGACTGGGTACAGGGGTGGCCTCCAGCGGCAGTCCGATCGGGAGGAGACTCAGGGTGTTCGGGCAGGTGCGAGCGATTTCTGACAACAGTCCGATCAAGATGATCAAGGTCAGCGTCTATCGCAGCGAGAGAGCGATCACGTCTTCACCGACGCCTCACGAATGCCGAGGACTGGCAGCCGTCAGTGGTCGTGAACGCAGTCACCAGCGACTCGACCTCCTTGGACCGGTTACTGGTTCCAACGGGTCAGGATTTCGGTGCGGCATCGAACATGGACGCTCTGAACGGGTACGTGATCGCGGCGGCAGTGGTTGAGGGGGAGGAATACGCCGCTACTGCGGTTCGGCGCCTTGCCATGCTCAAACAGTCGAGCCTGGTGCTCCAGGGACTCCAGCAACGGCTCATGGACCACTTCGGCGGAACGGCGTAGCGCTGTGCGGGGCAGCCCGCCCAGGGACGGCCTCGGTCAGCGTCCATTCGGGCTGCCGCGGGAGCGTTTGCTCATCCGCTCCCAGAACAGGCGCAGTTGCGGCAGGTCCGTCTCCCGCTGCCAGGGTGCCGCGGGGCGCAGCAAGGACCAGGAGCGCGACAGCAGGGTGAACTGGGCGCGGCAGAAGGCTTCGGACAGCGCCGGACGGTGTCCGCTCGCCCCCAGGGGCGGGTACGGACAGAGTTCGAAGGCGCAGTCGTCGCGGCAGTTGGAGCCGGCGTGGGCCGCGGCCGTGCGCATGAGGCTCCCGTCCGGATCCAGGGGGCGGCGATCCTTCATCAGGCACGGCGGCAGGTCCGGGCGATCGGTCCGGTGCAGGCGCTGCTGCCGGTCCCTGGGCCAGTCACCGCGTTCGGCGAGATTGAGTAACAGCAGGATGTCCGCGAGGAGTTGCCGGGCCAATGGGTGCAGCGTGCTCCAGCCAGTGGACGGCGGGATCCACAACCGGTGCCTACGCGCCTCCCGGTCGGTCGACCTGGAACCGACCTGCGCGGTCACGCCGCACTCGTCGATCCACAGATAGCGCTCGGGCCGGCCCGTCTCCAGGGCCCGGACGCACAGTTCCGCGGTGGCCTCGACGAACGGGTGCTGCGGGTCGCCGTCCCGCAGGCCGAGCCACTGGCGGATCTGTGCAGCCGGGTCGGCGCCGTGCCCGGACCGGCCGCCGGCCGCCGAGCCGTCGTCGGGCAGTTCCCACAGCGTCAGCGCGTGCAGCAGTGTGAGCCGGGTGAACCAGAACCGGGAGCGTTTGAGCATGTCCCAGGCCTGCTCGATGAGGTACTCACGGGCCTGCGGTCGGGCGTGCGGGTGCCGGGCCCTGCGGTTGGCGGCGTACTTGAACCCCTGGGCCAGGGCGATCTCCAGCGTGAGGTCCAGCGGTCTGCGGTCGGGGCCGTTCGGCACGCCGACGCGCTCCACCCAGCCCGCCAGGATCTCGTACGGCGTGTCGTGGTGGCGGCGGACGGTGACGGAGCCCACGAGCAGCGGGATCAGCCAGGCGCACATCGTGTCGTGCCGCCATGCGCGTTCCTCTTCCTCGCGTTCCTGCTCCTCCAGCCGACGCAACCGTGCGAGGTCGCGCGGCGCCCGCGTGCGTCCGGCGTCCTCGCCCGCCCGGACGGTCCGCGGCTGCTGGCTCTCCCACATGTCCAGCATCCACTCCGGTCTGCGCTCCATCGGCTGCTCCGGCTCCGTCCGCGGGGCGAGCAGCCGCGCCTGGAGCAGTGCGAAGGCGCTGTCGCCGCCCGCGCCGATCTCCTGTGCGATGGCGACCCGCACACCGTAGGAGGGCTCCAGGCACCCGATCTGCAACAGCTCCGCGTACGCCGGGTGCACGCCGTCCCGGCGATCGAGGCTGCGCAGGGCTTCGCCGAAGCGGGAGACGAGCAGTTCCTTGGCCACTCCCAGCGAGTGAGGATCGCGGGCATGGAGGTCGGGCCACGCCGTCGTCAGCTCCATCGCGATGCGGTGCTGCTCCGACGCCGCGTCGACGCTGTCGATCTGCAGGGCCGCCGCGTAGAGCTGGAGCGCCTTGGTGTGCAGGGTGCGGCGGAAGACCTGCCTCGGGTCGGCCGGGTCGCGTGGTGCCCCGGCAGCCCGGCGGCCGCCGGGCTGCCGGTCCCCGTCCTGACGGTGGGCGTTGTTCTGCTGCGCCTGGCAGGCCGCGTTCAGGACCAGGTCACGCGCCGCGGCCACCGGGCACCAGCCGTCGTGGCCGCCCCGCGCTCCCGGGTGCGTACAGGAGCCCTTCGGTGTGCGGGAGTGCAGAACCATGGCGATCAGCAGTTCCCGTCCCGGGTTCTCCAGCGCCGCGGGGAAGTACCGGTTCTCCGTGGTCTCCCCGGACGCCGGCGGCTGGATCACCGCGCCCATGAAGCGGGCGCCGAGATGGGCCTGGATCACGCTGTGCTGGAAGCGGACCCGGTCCCCGGCGAGCTCCACCAGCTCCATGCCGGCACCCCAGTCCGCGGCGAGCCGGACGTCCAGCTGGCTGCCCTGCACACGCCGCGCGAGCTCCGTCATGATCTCCGGAAAGCGGGACCGGGTGGGGTCGCGTTCGTCGACGACGTCGCCGATGCGGACCTCTGCGGAGTCGTCGGCCAGACCCGCGCACGCGAGGGCGGACAGGTACTCCAGCGCCATCCGGCGTTCGTCCTGGCCGAGCGGCAGGTACGGGCACAGCCGTCCGGTGACGACGGCGCTGAGCCAGGTGTCCACCAGGTGCAGCCGCAGCGCCGCCCGGTCGCCGCCGCGGGTCTCCACGCCTTCCTCGAACCGGCCGCTGAGCGCCCGTTCCAGCAGCCCCTCGTCGTGCAGTTCCCGCGCCACCTGCAGGTACGTGGGCGCCTCGGCGATCGCCGCCTTCTCCACGATCCAGTCGAGCCGCTGCCGATCCTCCCAGACGGCGCCGGAGGAGATGTACGCGAGCGCGGCCTCCTCGCTCAGCGGCTCCAGGTCGGTCAGCGAGGCGTCCAGCCCCCGCAGTGCGTCGTGCGGACGCGAGGCGATGACGAGCGGCAGCCGTTCCTCGTTGGCCCGGCGGACGGCCAGTCGGATGAGGGTGTCGCGCTCCTCCGTCAGGGTGTCCCCGGCGAGAGCGTCCTCCAGACCGTCCGCCAGGACCACGATGCGGCCCTGCTGACTGAGGTGGCGCCACACCTTCTCCGCCTCGTCGCCGGAACGGATGTGCCCCTGCACCTCCAGCCTGAACCGCTCGAACGCCAGCTGCCGGAAGTCCAGGTCCCCCGACACACCGCGCAACCGCAACGGCACGGGCACCGCGCCCCGCCGGGCAAGTCGCTCGGTGAGCAGCACGAGCAGGGCGGTCTTGCCCGTCCCGATGCCGCCGACCACCACATGCGTGCGGCGGAACCGGCTGTCGCGCAGGTCCTCCATGAGGACCTCGCACAGCTGGTCGCGTCCCACCACCCGCCCGAAGATGCCGCCCGCCGTCGGCACCATGTCCCGCGGCACCTCCCTGGCCTTGCGGAGGTAGGCCCGGCTCACCCGGGTGAACCGGAAGAAGAGGTACGCGACGGTGGCCAAGGCGATCGTGAGGAAGGGCATCACGATGCCCTGCAGCAGGGAACAGGCGAAGCGACCCTCACCGTCGCACTGCCCCTCGATCCACCGGAGCGGAGCGTGCAGCGGCGACGGTCCCACCATCCTGGCCACTGCCATGGCGATCAGGAACACCTCGGCGAAGGCGCCGAGAAACGTGAGCCCCAGCAGCGGGAAGTACCAGCGGCTCTTGCGCACCCGCCAAGTGCGGGCCCGGTCATGGCCCTGGTGCACGAGCCGGGAGGAGGGGTGCCTGCGCAGCTTCACCTCACTTCAATTCCATACCCGCCGCGGGGCGATGCCCGCCGGGCGGATGCTTCATTCTCGTCCCCCGCGTGTTCACCCGGCCGCAGCAACCATGTCCTGCCCCGTCCAGGGCGCGGGAACGGGGGCGGCTCCGGGCGCGGACTGTGCCCCCGGGCCGGGATGCCTCGGGCGCTGCGATGTGTCGAGCCGAACTTGCCTTTCGGACTCGGCGCCTCGGGGCCCACCTCTGTCCGGGCGCCGCGGAGCATCGGTGGGTGGGGCGCCGTACGGCCCCGAGGAGGAGCGCGCGCGGGTTCCCCGTTTCGCAGTCCGGCCCGGTGCGGACCCGGGCGCATACTGGTGTCACGTTTGTCCCGCCGGCCACGGGTCACTCAGTTCCGCAGCGGCGAGTCAGTCCCAGGACCGCCCGAGGAGCACCCGTGAACCGGTACCGGCGCCCCTTCGTCCGTCTGTGGGACGGGTTGGCCGCGTCCGCGCTGGTCCGGCGGGGCCGGGAACTCGAGCTGATGCACCGGGCCATGGGCTTCGCCACCCTCGCCCTGGTCACGCTGGCGCCGCTGCTGATCGTGGTGGCGGCCGCCGACCCCCTCGGGAAGGGCGGGTTCGCCTCCTGGCTGGCGGACGGCATGGGGCTGTCCGGCCGGTCCGCCAAGGTGCTGACGGACATCATCAGCCCGCCGACGAAGGTGGTCGGCACCACGAGCGTGTGGGGCGGTATCGCCCTCGCCGTCTTCGGCGTGTCCTTCGCGGCGAGCATCCAGAACGGCTATGAACGCATCTGGGGTCTGCCGTCCGGCCCCTGGCACCGCGTCTGGCGGCAGATGACCTGGGTGATCGCCCTGACCGCGTACCTCTACCAGGAGGTGCAGACACGGACCGCGCTGCACGGCTCGGCGCGGATCGCGCTCTCCACGTCGGTCGGCACGCTGTTCTTCTGGTGGGGGCAGCACTTCCTGCTGGGCGGCCAGGTCCGCTGGCGCGACCTGCTGCCGGGGGCGCTGGCCACCATGATGGGCCTGGTGGGGCTGCGCGGCTTCTCCTACCTCGTCTTCAGCCCGCTGATCCTCGACAACGCGATCAGTTACGGCGCGGTCGGCATCGTGCTCGTGGTGGAGTCCTGGCTCATCGGGGTCGGCTTCGTCGTCTTCGGCGGCGCGATGGTCGGCCACTGGTTCTGCGAGCACCACTGGTGGACGCGCACCATCGACCGCGAGCGGTGACCCGACCGGGGGCCTCTCGCGTCAGCCGCGCGACGCCCTCCCCCGGCCTCCCACGCACGCGTTCCGGCCGGCGTCGCCGCGCCCGCCGGTCAGGCCCGCGGCGAGGGCTCCGGCGGCCGCCGCGGCCAGCGCCAGGGGCCGGCGGTGGCGTGAGAGCCAGAACTGCAGGCTGCGGGGGTGCGACTCGTCGTCGAAGAGCCCGTGGGCGCCGTAGTCCACGGGCGCGGCGTCGTCCACCGGCGCGTAGAGGTTGACCGGCCGGGAGGGGTCCACGGGGTCGTCGGTCTGCTGCGCGTCGTAGCCGGTGCGGGCCAGGTAGCGGTCGATCAGGCCCGGGGCGAGCTTCTGCCCGAGGAGGGTCGCGACGGTGGAACCGCCGACCCAGTACTCACGCCGCCCGGGGTGGTCGGCCGCGTGCAGGACGGCCTCGGCGGCGACCTCGGGCTGATACACCGGCGCCACCGGGCGCGGATGCCGGGGAAGCCTGCTGAGGACCCAGCTGAACTGGGGCGTGTTCAGGCCGGGCATCTGGACCATGGTGACCCGCACTCCGCTGCCGTCGTGCAGCAGCTCGCAGCGCAGGGACTCGGTGAAGCCCTGGATGGCGTGCTTGGCACCGCAGTACACGGCCTGGAGCGGGACACTGCGCCGGGCCAGGGCCGAGCCGACCTGCACGATGGTGCCCCGGTCGCGCGGCACCATCCGCCGCAGCGCGCTCTGGGTGCCGTAGACGAAGCCGAAGTACGTGACCTCCGTGGCCCGCCTCAGTTCCTCGGGCGCCACGTCCGGTACGGGCGCGAAGACGGTCGTGAAGGCGGCGTTCACCCAGACGTCGATCGGGCCGAGCTCGTCCTCCACCCGGGTCGCGGCGGCGTCCACCGCCTCCGGGTCCGAGACGTCCACGACGAGGGGCAGTGCCCGTCCGCCCGCCTCCCTGACCTCCTCGGCCGCCCGCTCCAGGGCGTGCTCGCCGCGTGCGAGCAGGGCGACGGCGGCGCCGCGTGCGCCGAAGGCACGGGCCGTGGCCCGGCCGACGCCGGCGGTCGCGCCGGTCACGACCACCACCTCGGCGCCGTCCGCCCTGCGCCGTCGCCCGCCGCGCCCGAGGCGGCCGGTGCCCTTCACTTCCCGCCCCGGGCGGACAGGTGCTCGGTGAGTCCACCGGGCAGACCGCCGCCACCCGGACGGCCGTGGACCCTCTCCGCGCCCCACTCCTGCCGGCGCGGCAGTACACGGTCGGCGACACGAGTCATGGGCACTCCAGGGACGAGGAACGGTGTGCCGGTCCCGAGTGCCTTCCCCGGCGACGCGTAAACCGTGCCGTACTCAACCGTCCGTCACCCACGCCCGAAGCCGCCGTCCGGACGTGCGGCGGGCCGGGACCGGATGCGCGGCCCGGCCACGGACGGCGCCACGTCCGGCAGGTAGTGACGGGCGAAGAGGGTGGCGACCAGGTCACGCCGGCTGCGGACGCCCGTCTTGTCGAACACCGCCTTGAGGTGGTCCTGAACGGTGTGCGGCGACAGCCCGACGTCACGGCTGATGTCGGCCGTGGACCGCCCCCGCAGCACCAGGGCCGTGATGTCCCTCTCCCGAGGGGTCAGCCCGTATGCCGCGACGATCAGTGCGATGTGCTCGGCGGGACCTGCCTGTTCGACGACGACGGCGGCACGGGCCGGCGACTCCGCGGTTCCCTCCAGGCGCCAGGCGTGCAACCGGACCCGTCCGTGCCGCCGGCTGTGCATCCACGAGGTGTGGGAGGCCGGGGCTCCCGGAGCCTGCACCGCCGCCGCCACCGCGTAGACGGCGGGGGGCAGCCCACGGCGACCGCCCGACGGCGGGCCGCCGGCGGGGGCCGGCTCGTCGAACCACTGGGCCGCGGTGGGCGTCGCATGGACCACCTGGTGGTCGCCGTCCAGCAGCACCAGTCCGGGCGCCACCGCCGATGCGGCCTCGTCGGCGAGCCTCGTCAGGTGCAGCCGGCGCAGTGCGGTGCCCAGCGGCTGGACCAGCGACGCCGCCGCGGCCAGGTCCGGGGAGCCGAACGGAGGCATGTCGTTGCCGCGGCCCATGATCAGGGCACCCCACGTCCCGTGGCGGTCCCGCAGCAGCACACGCAACTCGTCGCGGAATCCGAGGGGCCGCATGATGTCCCGGTACCGGGGGCTGCGGTCGAGGTCACCGCCCGTCTCCCGGCTGAGCAGGCCGACCGGTGTGTGTCTGGCCGCGAGGTCCGACAGGTCGTTGGCATCCCCCTCGCGGTACTCGATGTCGAGCATGCGCGGCATCATGGCCGCCGGGAGGCCGTCCTGGTAGTCGCCCCCGGTGTTCATCAACGTCTGCGGATCCACGGTCACACAGGCACAGACGTCGAACCGCAGCACGGGCCTCGTCACCTGTTTCACCGCTGAGAAGAAATCCTCGACGGTCCGCGCGGAGCGCACCGCCCGCGCCGCCGTGTCCCCCATCCCGCTGATCCGCGTTACTCCCCCGTAGCGCTTCATGGTCCGAGGCTAGCGCCTGCCGCGGCTCCCGGGACCGGTCCGTGCAGGTGGCAGCGCCTGCGTTCGCCGTGCCCGGGAGCCGGGTGTGCCCGAGGCGCGCGACCGGCGCCTCGCTTCGGTGTCAGCGGTCGTTGCGCAGGACGAGGTTGAGCTTCGCCCAGTCCTTGCCGCCGTTCTCGCCGTTGCGGAGCGTGATCTCGGCGACCGTCGAGCTCTGTCCCGCGGGGACGTAGCGGTTGAAGCCGTACTCGGCGTCGAGGTCGGTGTTGGTGTCGTTCGTGCCCTCGTAGAACCGCAGGGTCACGTAGATCATGACCCCGCCGGTGGCGTCCGTCTGGGCGGACACGTGCTTCTCCACCCGGATCTCGCCCCCGCACGTGGTCTCCCACCACAGCGACGGCGTGCGGACCTCGTTCACCCAGCCCTCGGAGGCGACGTTGCCGTTGCAGTACGTGCCGGCGGCGAAGATGCCCTCGTCGTCGCGGATCGTGTACGTCCCCGTCAGGGCGATGTTCCGCCACACGGACGCCGCGAGCGCGGTGCCCGTCGGGGACGGGGCCGCGACAGCGGCCGGGGCCCCCGCCACCGTCAGACCGGCGGCGGCTGCGACCAGGATCCCGACGGCTTTTCTTCGCATGGACATGTCTTCCCCCTCGTGTCGTCACGGATGCGCCGGAGGCGGCTCACCGCCGCCGGCGAGGTAAAGAATGCTGTGGCCGGCCGGCACATCCCATCCCAGAAAGGTGGGGGGTTGCGTCCCGCTCGCCGTGTCCTCCCCTGGAACCCCGCCGTCGGGCTCCCGGGCGCGGCGTTCAGGACGGCTGGACCTGGTCGAAGAGGGCGAGGGCTTCGGCCGGGTTCGGGCTCACCAGGCGTTCCAGACCGGCCGCCGTGATCTTCGCCCAGCGGCCGGCCCGTGCCCACATCCGTTCCTCGAAGGCGCGGACGGCCTCGTCCAGATCCCCACGGCAGGCGGCGACGGACTCGGCGAGCTCGGCGCCCTCCAGCAACGCGAGGTTCGCGCCCGCTCCCAACGGGGGCATCAGATGGGCTGCGTCGCCCAGCAGCGTGACCCCGGCCACGTGGGTCCAGGTGTGGGACTCGGGCAGGACATGAAGAGGCCGGTGGGCGAAGGCGGTGCCGTGGTGGAGGAGGTCGAGGACGGGGGCGGCCCAGCCGTCGAACAGCGCCAGCAGCGCCGACCGCACGGCCTCGGCGTCGGTCGGGTCCAGGTGCGCGTGCCAGTCCAGCGGCGCGCGGAACTGGGCGTACACCTTGACGTGGCCGCCGCTGCTGCGCTGGGCCACGAGGGCCCGGTTCACGCCGTACACGGCCACGGATCCGTCGCCGACGAGGCGGGCGAGGCCGGGGTGACGGGTGTCGACGTCGTCCAGGGAGGTCTCGACCAGGGTGACGCCGGTGTAGTGCGGAGTCACCGGCGAGACCGCCGGGCGGACCCGGGACCACGCGCCGTCCGCGCCGACGACGAGGTCGAACGTCTCCTGCCGTCCATCCGCGAACCGGACCACTGTGCCCTCCCGGGTCCCGGGCACCACCTGTGTCACGTCTCGCCCCCACCGGATGTCGAGCGGGCCGAGCAGCAGGTCGCGGAGTTGCCCGCGGTCGATCTCGGGATTGGCCCGGTCGTCCGGACCGGGTCGCCAGTCGCGCAGGACGGTCCCGTCCGTGTCCAGGATGCGCATGGCCTGCCCCTCGGGACGGGACGCCGCCCGGAACTCCGCCAGCAGCCCCGCCTTCTCCAGGGCGAGTTGGCCGAGTCCCTCCTGCAGGTCCAGCGTGCCGCCCGGCGGGCGGGCGTCGGGGGCGGTATCGCGTTCGAGGACGGCCACGGGGTGGCCGTGGCGGTGCAGGACGCGGGCGAAGGCCAGGCCGCCGGGACCGCTCCCCACCACGGCGATGCGATGTCTCATGGCTATACAGCGTATTGAGACTGGACGGCGTATCACAACAGTACGATGTCGCCATGACTGTCTGGGACCGCCCGGAACCACCGGCTCGCCCCGTGCCGCTCGACCGGGAGCGCATCGTCGCCGCCGCCGTCGCGCTGGCCGACGAGGGCGGACTGGATGCGGTGTCGCTGCGCAAGGTCGCCGCCCGGCTGGGAGCCGGCCCGATGCGGCTGTACGGCTACTTCGCCGCCAAGGAGGAGCTGATCGACCTCATGGTGGACGCGGTCCAGGCCGAGATCCTCCCCGCCGAGCGGCCCGGTGACTGGCGGGAGGCGCTGGGCACCCTCGCCCACCGCACCCGGCAGGCCGCCCTCCGGCACGAATGGCTGGCCGACCTGCTCGGCGGCCGGCCGGCCCTGGGCCCGAACGGCCTCGCCGTGACGGAGGCGACGCTGGCGGCCCTCGACGGCCTCGCCGACGTCGACACCGTCCTGCGCGCCGTGGAGACGGTAGGCGCCTACGTCAACGGCGCGATCAGGCGCGAGATCGCCCACCTGCGGGCCGAGCGCGCCACGGGCCTGTCCGAGCGCGACTGGCAGCGCTCCTCCGGCCCGCACGTGACGAGGATGCTGGCCACGGGCCGCTTCCCGGCGCTCGGCAAGGTCGTGCACGACGGTACGGACGTGGACGCCGGGACGTCCTTCGCGACCGGTCTGGACTGGGTCCTCGACGCCGTGGCCGCCAAGCTCGCCGTTCCCCCGGCGTGACGCTCGGCCCTCGCCTGCTGCGGGCGAGGGCCGGCCGTATACCCACGGGGCTCGCGCCGTCACCACGCCGCCCGGCGGAACCGCGCGCTCAGCGTCCGCGCGCCGGGGGCGGTGCGGTGCTCGTGCGGACCACCAGCCGGGTGGGCACGAGCGTCGTCCCCCGCTCCGGGCCGTCCTGGCGCATCTTGCGCAGCACGGCCCGCACGCAGAGCCGTCCCACCTCGGCGAAGTCCTGGTGGACGGTCGTCAGAGGCGGCTGGAAGGAACCGGCCTCCGGTATGTCGTCGAACCCGATGACGCTGACGTCCTCCGGGACCCGCCGGCCGCGTTCGTTCAGGGCGCGCAGCAGACCGAGGGCCATCTGGTCGTTGGCCGCGAAGACGGCC
Source organism: Streptomyces sp. 63XJN7_1_ISO-PGPR-S23-121 (assembly GCF_056173025.1). NCBI lineage: Bacteria > Bacillati > Actinomycetota > Actinomycetes > Kitasatosporales > Streptomycetaceae > Streptomyces > Streptomyces sp. 63XJN7_1_ISO-PGPR-S23-121. Next base: position 4,344,066 of record NZ_CM149653.1, read on the forward strand.
GTGCAGTCCTCGCGGGCGGCGAGCTCGAGGCCGGCCCGGTGACCGGACTCGGCCGACCAGTCGCCCCGGGCGAGGGGCGGCGCGGTGCGGCCCGCCTCGGAGAGCGTCCGGCGCCAGGCGTCCGCGCGACGCTGGGCGGCGAAGGAGTCCTCGGGTCCGGCCAGGTGCCAGACGGTGCCGTGCCCCAGGCCGAGCAGGTGCCGGACGGCCGCACGGGTGCCGCCGGCCTGGTCGGTGTCGACGACCGTGTAGTGGTCACCCGCGTCGGAGTCGACCACCACGACCTGGACGTGGGGCGGCAGCGTGACGGTGGCCGCGTCCAGCAGGTGGACCTCCATGATGACGATCACCGCGTCGACGGCGAGCTCCTCCAGGCGGGAGAAGGCGCCCCGCACCTCGTCCTGCGTGGGCACGGCGACCGGGAGCAGCGTCACCGCGTACCCCTCGCTCGCCGCGGAGGTCGCGATGGCCTCCAGGGTGCGCACGTTTCCGGTGGTGGAGAGCGAGAAGGTGATGACGCCGATGGTGCGGAACTCACCGCGTTTCAGCGCCCGGGCGGCGCTGTTGGGGCGGTATCCGAGCTCCTTCATGGCCGCCAGCACCTGCTGCCGCGTCTCCTCGGTCACTCCGGCGTACCCGTTGGAGACGCGGGAGACGGTCTGCGAGGAGACCCCGGCCAGCCGTGCCACGTCCGCCATGGAGGCCGTGCGCTCGCGGCCGCGGCGGGACCGTGCGGGTGCGCTCGTCGGGACTTCCTCAGCCGTGCTCACTCGAGGTCAGCCGCCTCTCTGTCGCTGCCGGGCCCCGGTGCGCAAGGACCCTTGACCGTCGTCATCGGGGCAGTGTAGACATGCCGCCATCAGATGTTTACGTAAACATAACAGCCCGGGGGTCGTTTCGCGGCGCTCGATGTTTACGTAAATATCGGGAGGCTCCGCACGTGGACGAGCGAGGAACGACATGACGACGCTGCAACCGCCGGCCGCTGCCGAGCCGCGGCCGGCCCCGCCCCCGGCGAGACGGGATCGCCGGTCCTGGACGGGGTGGGGTTTCCTCGGTCCGTTCGTGGCCGTCTTCGCCCTGGTCTTCCTCGCCCCGATCGCCTACTCGGTGTACCTCAGCCTCTTCCGCGACCAGCTCATCGGCGGTACCACCTTCGTCGGCCTGGACAACTACACGCAGGCCCTCCAGGACGACCGGTTCTGGGCCTCGCTCGGCCGGGTCGCGCTCTTCCTGGCCGTCCAGGTGCCGATCATGCTCGGCATCGCGCTGCTGGTGGCGCTGGCCCTGGACAGCGGACGCCTCTACGGCCGGGACTTCTTCCGCATCTCGGTCTTCCTGCCGTACGCCGTGCCCGCCGTGGTGGCCACCCTGATGTGGGGCTTCATGTACGGCACCCGGTTCGGGCTGGTCGGCGACATCAACGACGCGCTGGGCGTCACGCTGCCCGACCCGCTCTCCCCCGATCTGGTGCTCGCCTCCATCGGCAACATCGTGACCTGGGAGTTCGTCGGCTACAACATGCTGATCTTCTACGCGGCCCTGCGGGTGGTCCCGCACTCGCTGTACGAGGCCGCCGAGATCGACGGGGCCGGACAGCTCCGCGTCATCACGGCCATCAAGCTCCCGGCCATCCGCGGGGCACTGGTCATCGCGACGATCTTCTCGATCATCGGCAGCTTCCAGCTCTTCAACGAGCCGAACATCCTGCAGCCGCTGGCCCCCAACGCCATCACCACCGACTACACCCCGAACTTCTACACGTACTCGCTGTCCTTCAACGGGCAGCAGTACAACTACTCCGCGACGGTCGCCATCGTCATGGGGCTGATCACCATGGTCATCGCCTACGTCGTCCAGCTGCGCGGCATGCGCAAGGGAGTGTGAAGCAGCGATGACCAGTTCTGTCGTCACCGTCTCCGACCGTCCCGCGCCCGCGCCGCCCGGCACCCGCCGCGCCGCACCGAAGCTGCGCGCCGCCCGCCGCCGGCACTCCCCGGGCAAGCCGCGGCGCAGCGTCCTGCTGACCGTGCTCACCGGGCTCGTGGTGCTCTACAGCCTGGTGCCGCTGCTCTGGCTGGTCATCAGCGCCACCAAGACGCAGGCCGGCCTGTCGGACTCCTTCGGCCTGTGGTTCGACGACGACTTCGCCCTGTGGGACAACGTCAGGCAGACGTTCACCTACAACGACGGCGTGTTCACCCGCTGGCTGCTGAACACCCTGCTGTACGTCGGGCTGGGCGCGGGCGGCGCCACCTTCCTCGCCGTCCTCGGCGGCTACGCGCTGGCCAAGTTCGACTTCCCCGGCCGGCGCGGGGTCTTCGCCGTCGTCATCGGCGCCGTGGCGGTGCCGGGTACCGCACTGGCGGTACCGACCTTCCTGATGTTCAGCAGGATGGGGCTCACCGACACGCCCTGGGCGGTGATCATCCCGTCCCTGATCTCGCCGTTCGGCCTGTATCTGATGTGGGTGTTCGCGAGCGAGGCCATCCCGACCGAGCTGATGGAGGCCGCCCGCATCGACGGCGCCGGCGAGGTGCGCACCTTCTTCCGGGTCGCCCTGCCGCTGCTGGCGCCCGGCATCGTCACCGTCCTGCTGTTCACCATGGTGGCCACCTGGAACAACTACTTCCTGCCGCTGATCATGCTCAAGGACCCGGACTGGTATCCGCTGACCCTGGGCCTGAACAGCTGGAACCAGCAGGCCCAGACCGCCGGCGGCGAGGCCGTGTTCAACCTGGTCGTCACCGGTTCGCTCATCACGATCCTGCCGCTGATCGCCGCGTTCCTGCTGCTGCAGAAGTACTGGCAGTCCGGACTGGCCGCCGGAAGCGTCAAGGAGTAGCCGCCCGGCACCCCTCCCCCGCGCTCCGCCCCCGTCCCGCCTCCTTTCTCCTCTCCGACCCTCGACTGCGCCGGTCCCCGGCCACGAAGAAGTGGAAGCTCGCCCATGCACAAGCAATCCCGCCGCCTGCTGCGCGGCATCGGTCTCGTCTGCGCCCTCGCCCTGGGAGCGACCGCCTGCGGCGGCGACGACGGCGGATCGAGCGGGAAGCCGGTCTCCCAGGAGGACGTCAGGGCGGCTCTGGAGAAGGGCGGCACCCTCACCGTCTGGGCGTGGGAGCCCACCCTCAAGCAGGTGGCCGCCGGCTTCGAGAAGGAGCACCCCGGCGTCAAGGTGAACCTGGTCAACGCGGGCACCAACAACGACCAGTACACGGCGCTGCAGAACGCCATCTCGGCGGAGAAGGGCGTGCCCGACGTCGCCCAGATCGAGTACTACGCGATGGGCCAGTTCGCGCTGACCGAGCAGCTCACCGACCTCAAGGGATTCGGCGCCGAGAAGCTCGCCGCCCGCTACTCGCCCGGCCCCTGGAACGGCGTGAAGGCGGGCGGTGACGGTGTCTACGCCCTGCCGATGGACTCCGGGCCGATGGCGCTGTTCTACAACAAGAAGGTCTTCGACACGTACGGCATCAAGGTGCCCACCACCTGGGACGAGTACCTCACCGCCGCCCGCGACCTGCACAGGAAGAACCCCAAGGCGTACATCACCGCCGACACCGGTGAGGCCGGCTTCGCCACCAGCATGCTCTGGCAGGCCGGTTCGCACCCCTACACGGTGAACGGCACCAAGGTGAAGGTCGACTTCTCCGACGCGGGCGCCGCGAAGTTCACCGGCGTGTGGCAGAAGCTCATCGACGAGAAGCTGCTCGCTCCCGTCACCAGCTGGAGCGACGAGTGGTACAAGGGCCTCGGGGACGGCAGCATCGCGACTCTCGCCACCGGTGCCTGGATGCCCGCCAACCTGGAGTCGGGCGTGAAGAACGCCTCCGGTGACTGGCGTGCCGTCCCGCTGCCGCAGTGGGCGGCGGGCGACAAGGCCGGGGCCGAGAACGGCGGCAGCGCGCTCGCCCTGCCCGAGCTCGGCAAGAACGAGGCGTTGGCGTACGCCTTCGTCGAGTACGCCAACGCGGGCAAGGGCGTGCAGACCCGCCTGGAGAACGGCGCCTTCCCGGCGACCACCGCTGACCTGCAGTCCACCGCGTTCCAGGACACGAAGTTCCCGTACTTCGGCGGCCAGCAGGCCAACAAGATCTTCGCCGAGGCGGCCGCGAACGTCGCCGACGACTGGTCGTACCTGCCCTACCAGGTGTACGCGAACTCGATCTTCAACGACACCGTCGGCAAGGCCTACGTCTCCGGCACCACGCTCGCCGAGGGGCTGAAGTCCTGGCAGGACGCGTCGGTCAAGTACGGCAACGAGCAGGGCTTCACCGTCGAGCAGTAGCACCAGCACGCGATGCGGCGGCCCGCACGGGGCGGCGCGCGGCATCCGCGCCGCCCCCGCGCCGCACGCACCACACCGGAAGGACCGCCATGATCTCCACCCTCCTGTCCCGCCTCGGGCGCGGACCGGACGGCGCGCCCGCCCCCCGTCTCGCCTACGGCGCCGACTACAACCCCGAGCAGTGGCCCCGGGAGGTGTGGGAGGAGGACGTACGGCTCATGCGCGCGGCCGGCGTCAACATCGTCTCCGTCGGCATCTTCTCCTGGGCCCGCATCCAGCCCGGCCCGGACACCTGGGACTTCGCCTGGCTCGACGAGGTCATGGACCTGCTCCACGAGAACGGCGTGGGCGTCGACCTGGCCACCGCCACCGCCTCCCCGCCGCCCTGGCTGACCACCGCGCACCCGGAGATCCTGCCGGTCACCGACCGGGGGGAGACGCTCTGGCCGGGAGCACGGCAGCACTGGCGCCCGACCTCCCCCGTCTTCCGGGAGCACGCCCTGCGGCTGGTCCGGGAGATGGCGTCCCGCTACGCCGGCCACCCGGCACTGGTGGCCTGGCACGTCAACAACGAGCTCGGGTGCCACAACGTCTACGACTACTCGGACGACGCGGCCCGCGCCTTCCGGCAGTGGCTGCGCGCCCGGTACACCACGCTGGACGCCCTCAACCACGCCTGGGGAACGGCGTTCTGGTCGCAGCGCTACAGCGACTGGGAGCAGATCCTGCCGCCGCGGCTCGCCGCCTCCCACCCGAACCCGACCCAGCAGCTCGACTTCAAGCGCTTCTCGTCGGACGCGCTGAAGGAGCACCTGCGGGCCGAGCGCGAGGTGCTGCGGGAGCTCACGCCGGACGTTCCCGTCACCACCAACTTCATGGTGATGCCCGGCACCAAGGGCATGAACTACGCGGACTGGGCGGGCGAGGTGGACTTCGTCGCCAACGACCACTACGTCGTCCCGCACCCGCAGGCCCGCGACGAGCTGTCCTTCTCGGCGAACCTGACCAGCGGCATCGCGGGCGGCCGGCCCTGGTTCCTGATGGAGCACTCCACCAGCGCGGTGAACTGGCAGCCGGTCAACCTGGCGAAGCGCGCGGGTGAGCTGGCCCGGGACTCGCTGACGCACGTGGCGCACGGCGCCGACGCGGTCTGCTTCTTCCAGTGGCGCCAGTCCGCGGCCGGTGCCGAGAAGTACCACTCGGCGATGGTGCCGCACGCCGGCGCCGACAGCGAGCTGTTCCGCGCGGTCACCGCGCTCGGCGACACGCTGAGGACCCTGGCGCCGGTCGCCGGGAGCGAGCGGGAGCCCGCCGAGGTCGGCATCCTCTTCGACTGGGAGTCGCGGTGGGCGAGCGAGCAGGACTCGCACCCGACCTCGCTGCTCGACTACCACCAGGAGGCGCTCGACTGGTACTCCGCGCTCCTCGCCCTCGGCGTCCGCGCCGACGTGGTCACCACCGGCGCCGACCTGACCCGCCACCGGGTGCTGATCGCACCCGTGCTGCACATGGTCCCCGCCGACCTCGCCAAGGAACTCACCCGGTTCGCGGAGCAGGGCGGGCACCTGGTCACCACCTACTTCTCCGGCGTCGTGGACGAGAACGACCACGTCTGGCTCGGCGGCTATCCGGGCGCCCTGCGGGACCTGCTGGGCGTCCGCGTCGAGGAGTTCGGCCCCCTGCCCGCGGGGCAGACCGTGCAGCTGGACGACGCGACGACCGGCGCCCTGTGGACCGACCACCTCACCGTCACCGCGCCCGAGACCGAGGTGCTCGTCCGGTACCGCACGGGCGCCCACGCGGGCCGCCCGGCCGTCACCCGGCGCCCGGCGGGCAGCGGTTCGGCCGCCTACGTGTCCACCCGGCTCGGTGCCGAGGGGCTCACCTCGCTGCTGCCGCGACTGCTGGAGCCGGCCGGCGTGGCGAGCGGCCTGCCCGCCGAGGTACGCGGGCTGGTCGAGACCACCGTGCGCCGCGGTCCCGGCGGGCGGTTCGTGTTCCTGGTGAACCGGACCGACGAGACGGTCACCGTCCCGGGCCCGGCCGGAGACGTCCTGGTCGGCGCCACCGACGACTCCGGCGCCGTCGTCCTGGCGCCCAGGGCTGTCGCCGTCGTGCGCACGCCCACCGCCTGACGGGCCCCTGCCGCACACCACCCACGAGTCCCCGGAGCGGCACGCGCCCGCTCCGGGGCGTCCCCTCCTGCCCGCTCACGGGCGGCAGGGGCCACCGCAGCGACCACACCTTCCCGTTGGGAGCACACGATGGCACGCCGTACCCGCAGCAGACGCCTTCTCGGGGCCGCTGCGCTCACCGCCCTGGCCACCGGGGCCGCTCTGATCAGTGTCCCCGCACAGGCCGAACCCGCCGCGGCCGCCGCCTCCGTCACCGTGCGGCCGGACCCGTCGTACCAGCAGGAGGCGTTCGAGGGCTGGGGCACCAGTCTGGTCTGGTTCGCCAACGCCACCGGCGACTACCCGCCCGAGATCCGCGAGAAGCTGGCCCGCCTCCTCTTCGGCGACGACGGCCTCGGGCTGAACATCGCCCGCTACAACATCGGGGGCGGCAACGCGCCCGGCGTCGGGGACTACCTGCGCGCCGGCGGTGCCGTCGAGGGCTGGTGGAAGGCGCCCGCGGGCACCACCCGCGAGGACACCGAGTGGTGGAGCGCCGACGACCCGGCCGACTGGAACGAGGATGCCGACGCCACCCAGCGCTGGTGGGTCGAGCGCATCAAGGACGACATCGACCACTGGGAGACGTTCAGCAACTCACCGCCGTGGTTCATGACCGTCAGCGGCTACGTCTCCGGCGGCTTCGACTCCTCCGCCGACCAGCTCAGGACCGACTCGGTCGACGACTTCGCCGCCTATCTGGCGGGAGCGACCAGGCGGCTGGAGAAGGCCGAGGGCATCGAGGTCGACACCGTCGACCCGTTCAACGAGCCCAACACACCGTACTGGGGGACTCAGTTGGGGGCCGACGGCGAACCCGTCGGCGGCCGGCAGGAGGGGGCCCACATCGGCCCCGAGCTCCAGCGCAAGGTGATCCAGGCCCTCGCCCCCGCGCTGAGGAAGGAGAAGGTCAAGGCGGACATCTCGGCGATGGACGAGACCGACCCCGGCACCTACGCGAAGAACTGGAGCGCGTACTCCCAGGCCGACCGCGACCTCGTCGGCCAGATGAACGTGCACACCTACGGCACCGGCCAGCGCACCACCGTGCGCGACCTGGCCAAGGCCGCCGGCAAGCCGCTGTGGATGAGCGAGGTCGGCGGCGACTGGGGCGACGGGCAGGACTTCGAGGACATGCGGCCCGGCCTCGGCCTCGCCCAGCAGATCGTCGACGACCTGCGTGAACTCGAGCCCCGTGCCTGGGTGTTCTGGCAGCCCGTCGAGGACTACGACAACATGAAGCCCGGCGGCGAGTCCGCGAAGGGCGGCAACTGGGGCAGCATCCAGGTCCCGTTCGGCTGCACCGACCAGGACACCCTGGAGACCTGCCCGGTCCGGACGAACACCAAGTTCGACACGGCACGCAACTTCACCCACTTCATCAAGCCCGGCGACCGGCTGATCAGGACGGACGACACCTCCAGCGCCGCCGCGGTCACCCGGGACGGCAAGGGCGCCTCGCTCGTCCACGTCAACCGAACGACCGAGGCCCGCACGGTCACCGTCGACCTGTCGAAATTCCGCAGCGTCGGCCGCGGGGCCACCGTCACCCCGGTCGTGACCAGCGCCGACGGCAGACTCGCGAAGCAGGCCCCGATCAGGGTCCATGACCGCGCGGCCACCTTCACCGTGCCCGCGCAGTCCGTGACCTCCTTCGAGATCAAGGGCGTCTCCGGTGTCGCCCAGGACGCCCCGGCTCTCCGCAAGGGCCACACCTACACGCTGACCGGAGTGCAGAGCGGCAGGGCCGTCAACGTCGCGGACGACGGCACGAGCCTGGTCCTCGGCCCGGGGACCGGCACGGCCGCCCAGCAGTGGCGGCTGAGTGCGGTGCGCCCCGGCAGCGGAGTCCGCGACCGCTACGTCTTCACCGACCCGCGGGCCGGCACGCGGCTGGCCGTACGCGACGACGTCCCGGTGGCCGAACGGGACACCGGGAGGCGCGACGCGGCCGCCGAATGGCTGCTGTCGACCACCGGCGACGGCACCTGGACACTCGTCAACGCCGCCACCGGACGCCTGCTGGAGGTCGGCGGGCAGGCGACGCACCAGGGCGCGGCCGTCACGACCTGGCCGCCCAACTCCGGTACCAACCAGCGGTGGACGGTGACGGACGTGTCCGCCGGCTGACCCGCCCACCCGGGCCAACTGCCCCTTCCCCGCTGACGGGAGGGACCTGTGCCCCGGGAGCCCGTCGGGCTCCCGGGGCACAGACGACCTCAACTCCAGTCATACACACCGCACATGGCACGATCGCCGGGCAGTACGATGATCGAGATCAGCGGCGAGGCCTCACCTCCCGGACGACGGAGCGTGCCATGACGACGGACCATTCCCAGCCCCCTCGCCTCGACACCAGCCGGGCCCATCCCGCGCGGGTCTACGACTGGCTGCTGGGCGGCAAGGACAACTACCCCGTCGACGAGGCGGTGGGCGAGACGCTGCCGCCCGAGGCTCGGGACGCGGCGCGGCAGAACCGCGCGTTCATGAACCGCGCCGTGGCCCATCTCGCCGCTCAGGGCATCGACCAGTTCCTGGACATCGGCACGGGCATCCCCACCGAGCCCAACCTGCACCAGATCGTCCAGCGCACGGTGCCGGCGGCCAGGGTCGTCTACGCCGACAACGACCCGATCGTGCTGCGGCACGCGGAGGCGCTGCTGGTCAGCAGCCCCGAGGGCGCCACGGACTACATCCAGGCCGACGTGCGCGAGCCGCAGGAGATAGTGCGGCACGCCCGCGAGATCCTGGACTTCGACCGGCCCGTCGCGTTGTCGCTGATCGCCCTGATGCACTTCGTCCCGGACGACCAGGACGCCCACGGCATCGTCCGCGGCCTGGTGGCCACCCTTCCGCCGGGCAGCCACCTGGTGCTCTCGCACGCCGCGATCGACCTGTTCCCCGAGCTGGCGGAACAGGTGATCGCCCAGTACGCCAAGGGCGGCATCCGGCTCGGCTTCCGCACCCGGGCGGAGGTGGCCCGGTTCTTCGACGGACTGGAACTGGTGCCGCCGGGTCTGGTCACCGCCACCGAGTGGTACGGCGCCGGCCAGGAGCCGCCCGTCGCGAAGGAGAGCGGCATCTACGCGGGCGTGGCGCGCATCCCCTGACGGAGGCGGGCGCCGCGCGTGTCCTCCGGCCCGGGGCGCCGGCCGGTTGGCTCAGCGGCGGCGCCCGCGCGCCGCCAGGCCGCTGCCTATCCCGGCGACGTGCAGGGCCAGCAGGGCGAGGCCGATGAGCATGACGTTGGTCGAGGTGAAGACGTCGTTGGTCGAGATCTCCGCCGCGTTGATCAGCCAGGCGATGAGGAACAGGACCGCCGCGATGATGGCGAGCACGGTGTACACCCCTTCGGATAGGTGGCACCGGGCCGGTGCCGTGTCACGCGTATGCCCCCGACGGGACGGGAGACACCGCGCGCTTTCGTACAGTGGAGGGACCGGGACCGTCCCGCGGCACACCGAGGCCCGAGGCGGTCCGTCCTGGCACTCGCGCACCGGAGCTCTCATGCACGACCCGTCCACCGCACCGGACGACGGCTCCGGCACCCTGTTCGGCCTCGACGCCCTGCCGCCCCTGCCCCCGGCCGCCGCGCCCGCCTCCGCACCCGGCGCCGGGCCGCTGTTCCGGGACTCGGCGGCGGCCCGCCGGCTGCTGCCCGTGCGCGAGATCCACGCCGAGCCCGCCGCCGCCGCGTCCCCGCGCGGCCGTCAGGTGATCGCCCGGTTCCCCGAGGCCCGGGTGGTCGAGGTCGGCTCCCACTGGCGCATCCCCGGTCTGCACGGCAACGAGGGCAACGTCGAGCGCTGGGTGCGCGTCAAGGGCGAGACGCTCGTCCTGGGCGATAGGAAGACGCTGACCACGCGCCCCAACGGCCGCTCCGCGGACTGGATCGCACCGGGCGCCTCCAACGGCTGCGCGATGGCCTGCGCCTACTGCTACGTGCCCCGGCGCAAGGGGTACGCCAACCCCGTCACCGTCTTCACCAACATCGACCGGATCATCGCCCATCTCGGCCGGCACATCGCCCGGCAGGGGCCCAAACCCGAGCCGAACCAGTGCGACCCCGAGGCCTGGGTGTACGACATCGGCGAGAACGGCGACTGCTCGGTGGACGCCCTGATCAGCGACAACACGGCGGACCTGGTGCACGCCTTCCGGCATTGGCCGACGGCCAAGGCGTCCTTCGCCACCAAGTTCGTCAACCCGGACCTGCTCGCCCTCGACCCGCGGGGCCGGACCCGGATCCGCTTCTCGGTGATGCCGCCGGACGACTCCCGGCTGCTGGACGTGCGCACCTCCCCGGTCGCGGAACGCATCGCCGCGGCGGCCGACTTCCTCGACGCCGGGTACGAGGTGCACTTCAACCTGTCCCCCGTGGTCGTGCGGCCCGGCTGGGAGGATGCCTGGGCGGAGCTGCTGAGGCACCTCGACGACGTCCTGCCGGACCGGGTGAAGCGGCAGGCCGCCGCCGAGGTGATCATGCTGACGCACAACCGGGAGCTGCACGAGGTCAACCTGGGCTGGCACCCGCGGGCGGAGGACACCCTGTGGCGGCCGGAGCTCCAGCAGGCCAAGCGCTCCGAGAACGGGGCGCTCAACGTGCGCTACCGCACCCGCGTCAAGGCGGACGCGGTCGCCCGGCTCCGCGCGCTGGCCGACGCCCACGCACCCTGGCTGCGCATCCGGTACGCCTTCTGACCTCGCCAGTCGGTTAGGTAAGCCGAACCTAAGTCAGTTAAGTGCTGCGTGCAACCATTCGCTTCGGACGCACACCTGTGGGGAGCCGGCCTTGCCGCACACGATCGACACGACCGAGGACCGGCCCGGCGCCGTCACCGACAGGGGCTGGACCGAGGTCGGCTCCCGCGCCGAACTCCGCGAGCTGCTGGGCGAGCCCTGGCCCGTCGTGATCGACAAGGTCCATGACCGTCTCACCGACGAGGACCGGGACATGCTGGCCCGCTCCCCCTTCTGCCTGCTCGCCACCTCGGACGCGGACGGCAACTGCGACGTCTCCCCGCGCGGCGACGCCCCGGGCTTCACGCGGGTACTGGACGCCGCCACCATCGCCCTGCCGGACCGGCCGGGCAACCGGCGGGGGGACAGTTTCCACAACGTCCTCGACAACCCGCACGCCGGGCTCCTCCACCTGATCCCCGGCGGCAAGGAGGTGCTGCGGATCAACGGCCGGGCCCGCGTCCTCACCGACGCGCCGTTCTTCGACGCGATGGCGCGGGACGGCCGGCGTCCCGACCTGGCGCTGCTCCTGGAGATCGACGAGATCTACCTCCACTGCCCGCAGTCCCTGAACCGCGCCGGATTGTGGAAGTCCCACGCCCTGCCGGTGAGTTGATCAAGCCCCCCCAGGAAGGCAGACCGGGCGCGCGACTCCGCGGCCCGCGGCGTCCGGCACCCCCCGCTACCAGCGCTTCTTAGGTTAGGCTAACCTTAGTTACGTGAGATCTGGTGAAGACGCAGCCGGCACCCCGCGCCTGCGGGGCCATGAGCTGTCGGCCGTGGGCGTGACCGTGTCGTACGACGGTGTCGATGTCGTGCACGACGCCGCGGTCGGGCTCAGGCCCGGTGAAGTGACCGTCCTGGTGGGTCCGAACGGCAGCGGGAAGTCGACGCTGCTGCGGACGATCGCCCGGCTGCAGCGGGCCCGCAGCGCCACGCTCAGCATCGACGGCACCACCGACGGACTGGCGCTGACGGCGCGTGAGTTCTCCCGCCACGTCGCGTTGCTGACGCAGGGGAGGCCGACGCCCGGCGGACTGACCGTACGGGACGTCGTCGAGTTCGGCCGCTATCCGTACCGGGGCCGCTGGGGGCGGCCCGATCCGGACGGTCCGGCCGCCGTGGACCGGGCGCTCGCGCTCACCGGGGTCGACGGTCTCGCCGACCGCGGCGCCGACCACCTGTCCGGCGGGCAGTTGCAGCGGGTCTGGCTCGCGAGCTGTCTCGCCCAGGAGACCGGCGTACTGCTCCTCGACGAGCCGACGACCTACCTCGACCTGCGCTACCAGATCGAACTCCTCGACCTCATGCGTGATCTGGCGGACGACCACGGGATCGCCGTCGGCGTCGTCCTGCACGACCTCGACCAGGCGGCGGCCGTCGCCGACCGGATCACGCTGCTCGAAGCGGGCCGGATCGTCGCCGACGGCCCGCCCGAGGACGTCCTGACGCCGGAACGCCTGACCGCCGTCTACGGCATCCGGATCGACGTCGACACCGACCCCCTGACCGGCCGTTTGCGCACCCGCCCGATCGGCCGCCACCACATACGAACCGAAAGGCTCGGCACCACCTCATGAGACGCCTCCTGCTCACCGCGGCAGCCACCACCGCCGCGGCGCTCACCCTCGCCGCCTGCGGCACCACCGAACCCGCCGCCGACAAGACGGAGAAGAAGGCCTCCGAGGCCGTCACGCTGAAGGACGGCAAGGGCACCGAGGTGAAGCTCGACGGCCCGGCCACCAAGGTCGTCGCCACCGAGTGGAACGTCGTGGAGAGCCTCGTCTCGCTCGGTGTCGACCCGGTCGGTGTCGCCGACGTCAAGGGCTACCGGACCTGGGACACCGCCGCCCCGCTGAAGAACGAGCCCAAGGACATCGGCACGCGCGGCGAGCCGAGCATGGACACCGTCGCCTCGCTCGCCCCCGATCTGATCGTCGCCACCACGGACCTGCCGCCGGCCGCCGTGAAGCAGCTGCGCGAGGTCGCCCCGGTGCTGGAGGTCACGTCCGCCGACGGTGCGGACCAGATCGGGCAGATGCTGGAGAACGTCGACCTCATCGCCAGGGCCACCGGCACCGCGGACCGGGCGAAGACGGTCCGCGACACCTTCGAGGCGAAGATCGCCGAGGGCAAGAAGGCCCTGGCCGATGCCGGAATGGCCGACAAGGAGATCGCCTTCGCCGACGGCTACGTCACCTCCAACCAGGTCTCCGTCCGCCCCTACACGGCGACGTCGCTCATCGGCGAGGTCAACGAGGCGGTCGGCCTGAACAACGCCTGGAAGGTGAAGGGCGACGAGGCCTACGGCCTCGGCTCCACCGACGTCGAAGGGCTGACCGAGCTGCCCGCGGGCGTGCGGTTCGCCTACATCGGCAACGACGACGACCCGAACGCCACCCCGTTCACCGGCGCGCTGGCCAAGAACTCGGTCTGGAAGTCCCTGCCGTTCGTGAAGGCCGGCGACGTGCACCGGCTCGACGACGGCATCTGGATGTTCGGCGGCCCGGCCTCGATGTCGGCGTACATCGACGCCCTCGTCGGCGCGCTGACGAAGTAGCGGGGCCATGGCCGTCACCGCAACGAAGCCCGCCGCCCGTCCGTCGACGGCTCCCACGTCCCGGCCGGGCGCGGCCGCGGTGACGGCCGGGCTCGTCCTCCTGGTCGCCCTCCTCGCGGTCGTGGACATCACCCAGGGCACCGCCGCCGTCGGACCCGCCGAGGTGTTCAAGGCCCTGACCGGGCGGGCCGCCCCCGACGACGCGTCCGTCGTCGTCGCGTCCCGGCTGCCGCGCATGACCGCCGGTCTCCTGGTCGGCGCCGTGCTCGGCACGGCCGGCGCCGTGCTCCAGGCGGTCAGCCGCAATGTCCTCGCCTCGCCCGACACCCTCGCGGTGAACGCCGGTTCGTACCTGGCCCTCGGGCTGGTCGGGGCCGCGGGCGTCTCGCTCCCCGTGATCGCCTCCTCCGGTGTCGCCTTCGCCGGCGGTCTGGCGGCGGCGGCCGTGGTGCTCGGCCTGTCCGGCCTCGGCACGGGCACCGTCCGGCTCGTCCTGGCCGGCACCGCGCTGATGCTGGGGCTGAACTCCGTGACCGAGGGGCTGCTCCTGCTGTTCCCGGAACGGACCGAGGGCCTGTACCAGTGGAACCAGGGCAGCATCGCCCAGAACGGGTTCGACGGCGTCCTCCAGATACTGCCGGTCGCTCTGGTCGGCCTGGCGGGACTGATGCTGACCGCCCGTCGGATCGACGCGCTCGCCCTCGGCGACGACGCGGCACGCGGTGTGGGCGTCCCGGTGCGGGCCACGCGTGTCACGGTGGTCGTCCTGGCGGCGCTGCTGTCCGCGGCTGCGGTCACGCTGGCCGGCCCCATCGGCTTCGTCGGCCTGGCCGCGCCCGCCCTGGTGCGTCCGCTCGCCCGCCGGTTCCGCGGGTTCGCCCGCTCCCGCGCGACCCTGCCGGTGGCCGCGCTCAGCGGCGCGGCCCTGGTGCTCGGGTCGGACGTGCTGCTGCGGGCCCTGGTGCCGGACGACCTGTCGGTGGCCGTGCCCACGGGCGTCGTGACGAGCCTGGTCGGCGCCGTGTTCCTGGTCGTGACGGCAGTGCGGCTGCGGGACACCGCGGGGGCCGGGGCGCCGGACCGGCTGCGCATCCCGAGCCGGGCGGTGTTCCTCGCGACGGTGGCGGTTCTCGTGGCCGTCCTGCTCGGCCTGGTCGTGGCCGCCGTCCTGGTGGGCGACAGCAAGCTGCTGCTCGGTGACGTCGTGAACTGGGCCCAGGGGAAGGCCGGGCGAACCGTCTCCTTCGTCCTGGACACCCGGGTGCCGCGGGTGCTCGCCGCGCTGGGCGCGGGTGCGGCACTCGCCCTGTCCGGCACGCTGGTGCAGGCCGTCACCCGCAATCCGCTGGCGGAACCGAGTGTCCTGGGCGTCTCCGGCGGGGCGGCGCTGGGTGCCGTGCTCCTGGTGACGAGCGCGCCCGTCGCCGGCGGCTGGGAGGTCGCCGGAGCCGCGTTCGCGGGGGCCGGTGTGACGGCGGTCGTCGTCTTCGGGCTCGCCGCGCGGGGCGGTTTCCGGCAGAACCGGCTGGTCCTCGTGGGCATCGGTGTCGCCGCCGCGACGACGGCGCTGATCAGCCTGCTGATCGTGCTCACCGACCCGTTCAACGCCACCAAGGCGCTGACGTGGCTGTCGGGTTCCACCTACGGGCGCACCCTGCCGGACGTGCTGCCGGTCGCCCTGGTGCTGGCCGTGGGCACGGTCGTGGCGGTGGCCCGGCGCACGGAGCTGGACCTGATCTCCCTGGACGAGGACACGCCCCGTCTGCTCGGCCTGTCGCTGGGCCCGGGGCGCCTCGGCTTCCTGGTGCTGAGCGTGCTGCTCAGCGCGACCGCCGTGGCCTGCGCGGGCACCATCGGCTTCGTGGGCCTGGTGGCACCGCACGCGGCGCGCGCCCTGGTGGGCCGGCGGCACGTGCGGGTCGTCCCCGTCGCGATCCTGCTGGGCGCGGCGCTCGTCTGCACGGCCGACCTGCTGGGCCGCACGGTGATCGCCCCGGCCCAGCTCGGCGCCGGGCTCATGACGGCGGTGATCGGAACGCCGTACTTCCTGTACCTGCTGGTGCGCAGCAGGCGCTAGCTGTATTGACCGCTAGCGGCACGGGGGCCGGGTACGGAACCGACCGGTGGGAGGGATGGGTCACGATCTGTCGCCGCGTGGACGTGGTGACGGATCGTCAACCTGTGCGGCAGCACTCGTCGGGTGACCGCTGTTAGACAGATCGTCAAGTTACTGAACCGTAATCTACCGGCTGCTACCCGCGGTAACTCCTGGCCGGTTACGGTCCCGACACCCACAGCAGCAGCGCGACCACGGCCTCTCACCCACCCGGACCGGCGGACGACCGGCCCGGCCCTTCCCCAGGAGTTCGCCATGCCCACACGTCCACGCATGCTCGCCGCGGCCGTCGCCGCGGCGCTCGCGCTCGGCGCCCAGGCCGTACCGGCGGCCGCGGCGGACGGTCCCGCCCCGGTGGTGTCCCGCGGCGTCGAGATACCCGCCTTCTACACCCCGCCCGCCACGCTGCCCGACGCCGACGGCGCCCTGATCCGCAGCGAGCCGCTGCGCCTCGCCCTGAGCCTGCCCAGCCTCGGCGGCCCCCTGCCGGGACGGGCGACCCGGCTGATGTACAAGTCCACGGACTCGAACGGCGAGCCGGTCGCCGTGACCGGCGCCTACATCGAGCCGACGGCCCGCTGGCACGGCGGCGGGCCGCGCCCGCTGGTCGTGGTCGCCCCCGGCACCATGGGCCAGGGCGACCAGTGCGCCGCGTCGATGGGCCTCGAGCACCCGTTGCGGCTGGGCACCGACACCGTCTCCATCGGGTACGAGGACCTGTCGGTCTACCGGCTGCTGGCGCGCGGCGTCGCGGTCGTCGTCACCGACTACGCGGGCCTCGGTGCCACCGACCGGCTGCACACCTACGTCAACCGCGTCGACGAGGCCCATGCGGTGCTGGACGCCGTGCGTGCCGCACGTGCCCTGGACTCGGCGTCGGTCACCGCCGGCTCGAGGGTGGGACTGTTCGGCTACAGCCAGGGCGGCGGGGCCACGGCCGCCGCGGCCGAACTCCAGCCGTCCTACGCCCCGGACGTGGAACTGGCCGGCACCTACGCGGGCGCCCCGCCCGCGGACCTGGCCAAGGTGATGGAGGCGATCGACGGCAGCGACCTCGCGGGCGCACTGGGCTGGTCGCTCAACGGCTTCCTCCAGGCCGAGCCGTCCCTGCGGCCCATCGCCGACCGGTACGTGAACGCCGAGGGCGAGAAGGCGCTGGAGGACCTGTCGACCATGTGCATCGGCGACGCGCTCTTCTCCTACGGCGGCGACGAGAGCACGTCCTGGACGAAGGCCGGACAGTCGCTCGGCGACATCGTCCGCGCCGAGCCCAGCCTCCGGGACTTCCTCGACGAGCAGCGCATCGGCACCTCGAAGCCGAGCGGGCCGGTGCGCGTGGCCACGGGCGTCGGCGACGGCCTCGTCCCGCACGGACAGGCCCGTCAGCTGGCCGTCGACTGGTGCCGCAGGGGCGGCCGGGTCACCTACGCGCCGGTCCTGCTCCCGGGCGTGGGCAGCGGGCTGCTCGACCACGCCGCTCCGCTGCTCACCGACCAGGGAACCGCCATCTCCTGGCTCACCGACCGGCTGGACGGCAAGCCGGCCGGTTCCAACTGCTGGACCATGCCCGCACAGCCCTGAGCGGCCTCGCACCGAACCGCGCGCACCCCGGCGACCCGCTGCCGGGGTGCGCGCCCTCGTTCGCCCAGGCGTTCGACGTCGCAAACGCGGCGGGCGTCATCATGGAGGCCGGACGGCCCGGACACGCACATGCGGCGGTGTGACCCGCGTGAACACGGGCAGCAGCTCTGACATGCGCCGGTCGATCACTGCGGCGCAGAATTCGCTGAGGCGAAACGTGGTGCAGTCACAGAAAGGCGGCAGCGTGACGGACGCGAAGCCTGACGGTCCGACCGGCCCCCGCGGCCGGACGAAGACGCCGAGCACGGTCGCGGCCCTGCCACGGCAGGTGCGGGAGGAGCTGGCCGGCCGGCTCCGCCGCTCCAAGCGGGCCTTCCGCGAGGAGGACATCCAGGTCGTCGAGAAGCCGCTGCTCAAACGCGCGGTCGGCGCGTCGGCGCTGGGCAACTGCATGGAGTGGTTCGACTTCGGCGTCTACAGCTACCTGGCCGCCACCATCGGCAAGGTGTTCTTCCCCGGCGCCTCCCCGGCCGCCCAGGTCATCTCGTCGTTCGCCACCTTCGCCGCCGCGTTCGTGGTGCGCCCGCTCGGCGGCCTCGTCTTCGGTCCTCTCGGGGACCGCATCGGCCGGCAGAAGGTGCTCGCCACCACCATGATCATGATGGCGGCCGGCACGTTCTCCATCGGACTGATCCCCAGTTACGCCACCATCGGCCTCGCCGCCCCGGTCCTGCTGCTGCTCGCCCGGATGGTCCAGGGCTTCTCCACCGACGGTGAGTACGGCGGGGCCACCACCTTCGTCGCCGAGTACTCGCCCGACCGGCGGCGCGGCTTCCTCTCCAGCTGGCTCGACTTCGGCACCTTCGTCGGCTACGCCCTCGGCTCGGCGCTCGTCACCGGCCTGAACCTGTGGCTCACCGACGCCCAGATGCTGTCCTGGGGCTGGCGGCTGCCGTTCCTGATCGCCGGTCCGCTCGGCGTCATCGGCCTGTACATGCGGCTCAAGCTGGAGGAGTCCCCCGCCTTCCAGCAACAGCTCGACGAACACGAGAAGAGCCTCGCCCAGGAGTCGGCGGGCAGCGAGTTCAGGACCATCGTCAGGGAGCACTGGCGCCCCCTGCTCGTGTGCATGGGCATCGTGCTGCTCTACAACGTCACCAACTACATGGTCACCGGCTACCTGCCGACCTACCAGACCGAGACCCTGGACCGCTCCAGCACCTTCGCCGACGTGCTGGTGCTGATCGGCATGCTGTGGATCGTCGTCCTGATCACCTTCCTCGGCCGGCTCAGCGACCACGTCGGCCGCCGTCCGCTCTACGCCGTCGGCGCGGCGGCGATGATCGTCCTCGCCGTGCCGGCGTTCCTGCTCCTCAGGGCGCACGGCACCGCGGCGCCCGTCCTCGGGGTGCTACTGCTGTCCACGCTGCTCGCCTGCTTCGCCGCGCCGAGCGCGGCCACCCTGCCCGCGCTGTTCCCCACCGCCGTCCGCTACGCGGCCATGGGGATCGGCTTCAACTTCGCCGTCGCCGCCTTCGGCGGCACCACTCCGCTGGTCACCGAGGCCCTCGTGAGCATCACCGGCGACGACCTCATGCCCGCCTACTACCTGATGGTGGCCGGCGCCATCGGCCTGGTGACGGTGAGATTCCTGCCGGAGAGCGCCCAGGTGCCGCTGCACGGTTCGCCGCCCATGGTGGGTTCCCGCGGGGAACAGCGGGAGCTGATCACGACGTCCGAGGACCTCTACAGCTTCTCCAAGGAGCGCTCCGCGAACCCGTGACCCGTCCCGGCGCGGCGGCGTCGGGCGAACCGGGGCAGGGCGCCCGATCCCACGGCCACCCCGGCGAAGACCAGGGCGCTGCCCGCGGCCTGCGCGGCACCGTAGGCACCCGTGCCGACGAGCGGGGCCGTGCAGGCGGCGGCGACGGGGATCAGGCCGGAGAACAGGGTGGCACGCTCGGCCCCGATGCGCTGCATGCCCATGTACCAGCACACGAACCCGACGACGGTGACCACCACGGCCTGCCACAGCAGCGCACCGGTCTCCGCCGCGTCCGGCCGCCGCAGCCACCCGGCGCCGTCGGCCGACACGCCGGCCACGGCGGACTCGACGGCGGCGATCCCGCACACCACCGCGGACAGCAGCCGCGGGCCGAGGGGCCGTAGGACGGGCACGGCGAGCACCGCGAATCCGACCTCGCCGGCCAGGGCGCACACGGAGAAGGCGAGGCCCGCGCCGTCGGTGCGTCCCCAGCCCTGGACCGTGAACGCCCCGACGGCCACGAGCGTGGCGCCGTGGAGCACGGCCCGTTGCGGCCGACGTCCGTCGAGGAGCGGGACGAGCACGGCCACGACCACCGGCGCGCAGCCCACGAAGACACCGGGGACCGCCGGTTCGGCGGTGCGTTCGGCGGCGAGGACGGCCAGGTTGAACCCGACCATGCCGACGGCGGCCAGCAGCGCCAGCCGGAGCCACCGGCCGGCCCCGAGGGTGCGCAGCCGGGCTCCGGCGCCCGGACCGGCGAGCGGGAGGAGCAGCAGGAAGGCCAGTGCGTAGCGCAGGAACTGGCCGCCCGCGTACGGGTAGTCGCCGAGCAGGCTGTTGGCGGTGAAGGAGCCTCCGACGAGGACACAGGCGAGCGCGGCGAGCAGGGTGCCGCGCGTGGTGGTGGCGTTCATGGACACGACGTTAGGAAGCCCGGCGGTCCGTCGAGAGGTCCACTTCCCGGCCGCTGTCGGGGACCACTTCGCGCAGGGACTCCTTCACGGAAGGATCACGAATCCGTCATCACGTGAGGGACGAGGGAATCGGGGTAATCGGAACGCTCCGGCGTCAACAGGCCGGGTTCGCAAGGGAATTGGCGTTTCGAAGAGGGGATCGACTGTGCGCACCAGCAAAGTGGCGACCGCCGTGGCGACCGCGAGCGTCTCGCTCGCCCTACTCGCCGGCTGCGGCGACGGCTCCGGTGACGACGGCAAGCCCTTCGAGGGGCAGAGCGCCGACGCCGTCGCCGCGAAGGCGGTCGAGGCCACCCGCCAGGCGAAGTCCGTGCACATGAAGGGCGACACCCGCCTGCCCGACGGCAGCACCCTCGCCGTCGACGTCGCTGTGGACCAGGAGAAGAACTGTCAGGGCACCATCGACACCGGCAAGGGGAAGGCGGAGGTGCGGCACACCGACGCGACGCTCTTCCTGCGCGGTGACGAGCAGTACTGGCGCACCGCCCTCCAGCAGCAGCCCGCCGCGGCCCAGCAGATGGTGCCCAAGCTGCGGGACAAGTGGGTGAAGATGCCCGCCGACGACGCGTCCCTGGCCGGTGTCTGCGACAAGCAGGGCTTCATCGCCGCGCTGGACGAGGACAAGTCCGAGCGCAAGGACCTCAAGCGCGGCTCCACGACGGAGGTGGACGGCGAGGAGGCGCTGCAACTGACCAAGAAGACCGCGGAGGGCGAGCAGCTGAGCCTGTACGTGGCCACCGAGGACGAGCCCTACCTCCTGCGCACCACGACCGAGGGCGGCAAGAACCCGGGCAGCATGACGTTCAGCGACTACAACGAGCCGGTGCGGCCGGAGCAGCCGCCGGCCGGTGAGACCGTCGACATGAAGCAGCTCGCCGGCGGCCAGGCGTCCTGACGGTCCTACGCGGTGGTGTCCGCCTCCCCCGGCTCGCGGTCCGAGGCCGGCCACATGTAGGGCAGGTCGTCCGGAACCCCGGGGAACTGTCCGGCGTAGGCCTCCGGGTCCTTGCGCACCAGCGCCGAGCGGTGGCTGAGGTGGAAGGCGTCGTCGCCGAGCCAGGGCGGCAGTTCCCCGGCGCCCGCCAGCTCCGGCTGGCAGCGCACCGGGGTGCCGGGACGGGACTCGGCGAGGCCGGCGACGAGCTGGGCGGCGCAGCCGTCCTGGTGGCCCTGTTCCCGCCAGACCCGGCATATCTCCAGGCCGTAGCGGACGAGGGCCTCCTCGTAGCCGGTCCACATCCGCACCGCCGGGTGCCGGCGCCAGCCGTAGCCGGGCACGGTGAGTCCGCGCAGCACCTGGAGCGCCTCGACCCGCTGCTTGCCCAGCCGGCGGCGGTCCAGTGCGAGCGCCGACTCCCGGAAGCCGGGGTGGGGCAGGAAGGTCTGCATGACGGTCTCCTCCGGTCGGCCGACGCCGGGCCGCGGCGGCGCGGTCCGGCGTCGGCGAGCTGGCCTGCCTCGGGCGGCCGGGGCGCGGTCCGCGCACCGGCCGCCCGAGGGACGCGCCGTGCGCACCGCTATGTCCGGGGTTCGTCCACCGTGCGGTCGGCCCGGCCGCCCGCACCGAGCGGGCCGGTGGGGTTCATGTCGCCCGCGGCCTCCAGCCCGGGCAGGTCGCGGCGCGACACCCGCATCACCGCGGCCGGCAGGGCGGCGCGCACCGGTTGCGCCAGGCGCAGCCATCCGGGCACGTACACGGCCGGCCGGCGGCGTTCCACGGCGCGCACCAGGCGGGCGGCGACGAAGTCGGCCGGGTAGGTGCGGCGGGCCGGTGCGGGCATGTGGGCGCGCAGCTCGCGCAGGACGGCGTACCGGTCGGCGTCGCGGATCATGTCGGTGTCGATCCAGTTGAGGTAGGCGATGCCCACGCCGACCCCGTGGTGCGCCACCTCGGCGCGCAGGGCGTGGGTGAAGGACTCCACGCCCGCCTTGGAGGCGCAGTAGGCGCTCATCATGGGGGCGGCGCCGAACGACGCGGTCGAGGCGATCTGGAGGCTGTACCCGGACGTCCGGAACAGGTCGGGCAGGAACGCGCGCGCGGTCTGGGCGCTGCCCGTCAGGTTCACGTCGATGACGCGGCGCCACTGGGCCGGGTCGGACGCGGCGAACGGGCCGCCCTCGGCAATGCCGGCGTTCGCCACCAGGACCGACGGCAGTCCGAGGCGCGCGCGCACCTCGTGCGCGGCGGCGTCCAGGGCCGCGGCGTCGGTGACGTCGACGTCGAGGGCGAGCGCCGGAACGGGCAGGGACGCCGCCAGGGTGTCCAGCCGGGGCTTCTCGTGACCGAGCAGGGCGAGCCGGGCACCCCGGCCCGCACACTCGCGTGCCAGTGCGGCGCCCAGTCCGCGCGCGGCGCCGGTGATCACGACGGTGCGGCCGTGAAGGGGACTGGCGTTCACCGGTGACCCCTCCCTTCCTTCTCCGGGGCGGTCATCGCCGGTCGCCCGTCCGGTCGCGGCGGGTCAGGACGCGCTGGACGCGGGTGAGGCCGGCCAGCCGGTGCTGACGCAGGGCGGCCCGCGCCGCGTTGGCGCCGGGGGCGCCGTGCACGCCGCCCCCCGGGTGGGCTCCCGCGGAGGCGAGGTAGAGGCCGGCGACCGGTGTCTCCGGCCGGCCGGTGCCGGGCACGGGCCGGAAGAAGAGCTGCTGGTGCATGGCCGTGGTGCCGCCGTTGATGGCGCCGCCGTGCAGATTGGCGTCCATCGACTGGAGGGTCGGCGGGGCCAGGATGCGGCGGGCGCGGACGAGGGACCGGAAACCGGGGGCGAAGCGCTCCACCTGGCGCTCGACCCGGTCGGCCATGAGCTCCTGCTCCCTGGCGTCCCAGCTGCCGGTGATGCCCTCCTCGCCGGCGTCGGCCCGGATGTCCTGCGGGACGTGGGTGTACGCCCAGGCTGACTCGGTGCCCTCGGGTGAGCGGGAACGGTCGGAGGTGGTCATCTGGCCGAACAGCGCGAAGGGGCGGTCGGGGACCTGCCGCATGGCGATCTGCGCGGCGAAGCGGGTCAGTTCGTCGAGGCCGTCGGCCAGGTGCACGGTCCCCGCCCCGGCCGCCCGGTCGCACTGCCAGGGCACGGGGCCGCTCAGCGCCCAGTCCACCTTGAAGGTGGCGAAGTCCCACTGGAAGCGCTCGAGGTCGGCGAGGACCTGGCCGGGCAGGTCCGCCGGGTCGACGAGCGTCCCGTACAGGGCGGGCACGGACACGTTCGCGAGGACGGCGCGCCGGGCGGCGATCGTCTCCCCGCCGGCCGTGCGCACGCCCACCGCGCGCCGGCCGCGGACGACGACGCGGTTCACGCGCTGTCCGCAGCGCAGGGTGCCGCCGAGGGAGCGCAGCCGGCGCACGAGTGCCTCGGTGAGGGCGCCGGAACCGCCGACCGGCACGGGGAAGCCGTAGGTCTGGCCGAGCATCGACATCAGCCAGCCGAAGCCGCCGCTGCCCGCGGCCTCGGGCGCGAGGTCCGCGTGCAGGGCGTTGCCCGCCAGGAGCAGTCTGCCGCCCTCCCCGCGGAACTCCTCCTCGCCCAGCCGGCGCACCGGCAGCACCAGCGTGCGGGCCAGCCGGAGTCCGCCCGCGCCGCGCAGGCGCAGGGCCAGCCGGGCGGCGGCCTTCACCGGCGGGAAGGGCGTGAAGAGGGCGTCCAGGATGTCGGCCCGGTAGCGGTCCCACACGTCGTGCAGGCGCTGCCAGGCGGCGCCGTCCCCGGGTGCGAAGACGTCCAGGGAGGCGGCGGTGGTGCCGACGTCGCGGTCGAGGACCGCGCACGTGCCGTCGGTCAGGGGGTGGGCGAGTACGTGGGGCGCGTGCGCCCAGCGCAGGCCGTGCTTCTCCAGGTGAAGGCCGGACAGCACCGGGGAGGCCGCGGCGAGCGGGTAGAAGGAGCTGAACAGGTCGTTCACGAAGCCGGGGGCGACCTCGCCGTCGTGCCGCACGGCCCCGCCCGGCTCGGGCTGCTCCTCGAGGACCTCCACGCTCCAGCCCTCGTCCGCGAGCAGGTTCGCGGCGACCAGTCCGTTGGGGCCGGAGCCGATCACGACGGCGTCAGGCATGACCGGCTCCCGGTTCGGGCGCCGGAGCCGCGTCCGGCCGGCGCTTCTCGCCGGCCTCCTCCTCGCACAGTCCGGCCAGCCGGGCGAGCATGGCCCGGTGCCTCAGCTGGATCAGCGCCTCGACGCCCATGTTGTGCAGCATTCCGCCGGCGCCGCGCAGGGGGTGTTCGTCCACGATCACCAGGCACTGCTCGCCCCACGGCCGCAGCTCGATGGCGATCCGCGCCGTGCCGAGCGGGCCGGCGATCGCCTCGAGCTCCAGCACGGAGCCCTCCACGCAGCGCCTGACGACCGTCTCGTTGGTCAGGCTGACCGGGCCGAGGGACACCTCGTAGTCGATCGCCGCGCCGACCTGCGGCCACTGTCCCCGCTTGGGGGTGGAGGACGATGTACCCACGACCCAGTCCGCGTACTGGGTGCCGTCCGCGAGGACGTCCCACACCGCCTGCGGAGTCGTCTTGATCAACCGATGCCGAACCGCCACGCACGCCTCCACGTCAGAGAGCTTGGCCAGGACTCAGCACTGAGTGCCCCGTCAGCGGGCGGCCAACCAGGGCGGACGGGGCACTCCGGAAAAGTCACTGCATTGGCATGGACCTGATAACCGAGCCTGGCTAAGCTCGATACGACCCCGATGAGAGCGCTCTCAGACCGCGGTTGTTCCACCCCCACCTCGCTGGAACGACGAAGGGCACCCCCATGAGACGCAGCAGACTCAGGAACGCCGGTCTGGCCACCCTCCTCGTCCTCGGCAGCTGGACCGCCGCGGGCACGCTGCCCGCGGCGGCGACCGGCTCGTCCGCGGACTCCCCCACCGCCTCCGCCGGTCTCCTCCGGGCCATGCAGCGGGATCTCGGCCTCACCCCGTCCCAGGCCGAGGACCGGCTCGCGGCCGAGCGCCACGCCACCGAGCTCGCCCCCGCCGCCCGCCGGGCCGCCGGGGACGCCTTCGGCGGCTCGTGGTTCGACGCCGGCCAGGGGCGGCTGACCGTGGCCGTCACCTCGGACGCCTCCCCCGCCACGGTCCGGGCGGTCCGCTCCACGGGCGCCGGCGTCCGCACCGTCACGCACAGCGCACGGCAGCTCGACGCCGCCAAGCAGCGCGTCGACCGCATGAGGGCGCCGGCCGGCGTCAGCGGCTGGCACGTCGACCCGGAGGCCAACACCGTGGTCGTCGACGTCGTCGGCGGCGAACGCTCCGACAACGATGTCCGGAGCTTCGTGGCCCGGGCCCGAGCGGCGGGTCCGGTGACCGTGCGCACGGTTGCGTCCGCCCCGCGCACCTTCGCGGCCGGCACGGTCGGCGGCGACCCGTACTACACGGGCAACGTCCGCTGCTCCATCGGCTTCTCGGTGTACGGCGGCTTCGTCACCGCCGGGCACTGCGGCGGGGCCGGCGCCGGCGTCAGCGGCTGGGACCGGTCGTACGTCGGCACGTTCCGGGGCTCCTCGTTCCCGGACAACGACTACGCCTGGGTGAGTGTGGGCAGCGGCTGGTGGACGGTCCCGGTCGTCCTCGGCTGGGGCACCGTGCCCGACCAGCTGGTGCGCGGCTCGGCCGAGGCGCCGGTGGGCGCGTCGGTGTGCCGCTCCGGCTCCACCACCCACTGGCACTGCGGCACCGTGCTGGCCAAGAACGAGACGGTCAACTACAGCCAGGGCGCCGTGCACCAGATGACGAAGACCAGCGTCTGCGCCGAGCCCGGCGACTCGGGCGGCTCCTTCATCAGCGGCGACCAGGCCCAGGGCGTCACCTCCGGCGGCTGGGGCAACTGCTCCGGCGGCGGGGAGACCTGGTTCCAGCCGGTCAACGAGATCCTGAACCGCTACGGGCTGACCCTGCACACGGCCTAGCGGATCCACCGGCACACGAAGGGGCTCGCCGGGCACCCGGTGAGCCCCTTCCCGCACCCGGGTCCGGCACCTGCCGCCGCGTCACGTGCCGTCGTGTCACATGTCGCCCGGCGCCGTCGTCCCGGGACCGCGTGCCGTCGTGAGCCGGCGGTAGGCCGCACGGGCGTGGACCAGCCGGGCCAGGGCCGTGCCGACCAGGGCCGCCCCGAGCAGGCACGCCAGCCAGACCGCGTCCCGCCGCCCGGCCCAGGTGAGGGTGCCGGCGGGCGGGATGGCGAAGCCGTTGAGGGACAGCCAGCACAACAGGGCCGTCCCCGGGGCGGCGGTGAAGCGGGCGCAGAGCCCGAGCAGTGCCGCGAGGAGGGAGAGGACGACCAGCGCGAGTCCCGGACGGCCGGATCCCACGGTGCCGTTGAGGAGCGCCACCAGGACGAGCGCGCCGGCGAAGGCTCCCGCCCACACCAGCGGAGCCGCGACGGGCCGGGGAACCGGTCTGGCACCGCTGCCCAGAGGCACCCACTCGATCATGCTCACGGCTCCTTCCGCTCCCGGACGGCCACGACCACGGTGCCGCCCCTGCGAGCAGATTGTCCCACTGGCGGAAGGGGCTTCCCCCGGGCCGGGGGGGTGCTCCGGCTTCCGTCGGAGCACGGGGGCGGACCGGAGCGCGGCGCGGCCTGTGCCGGAGAACCGGGCGAAGGGCAGGAACCGCTGCGGTCGTGCGATGTGCGGCGCCGGCCGCCTGTGGGCGACGAGCCGTCAGGGACGCCGCCCGGCGGGGAGGCGGGCCGTGCCGTTCACGTTCCCGCGGCCTCGTCTCGGTCGCCCCGGGCGGCGGCTCCGGACGGTGCCGGGATCCTGCCGCCGCCCGGGGCGGCCGTGAGTCGCCCGGGTCCTACCGTTCGGCGTCCGCGTGGGCCGGCACCGACGCGACGTCGTCGTCCGCCGTGTCCTCGCCCGGCCGGTCGCGCGCCGGCCGCTCCGGGGCGCCGGCGCCCGGCAGCAGCCGTCGTCCGGCCCGCAGTGCGGCGGCGAGCACGTACGCCCTTCCCGCGACGACGGGGCCGAGGACGGCGAGGACGAGGACGTAACCGGCGATGAAGGGGGCGAGCCGGGCGTCGAGTCCCGCGCCGGCGGCCATGGCGGCCAGGATCAGCGCGAACTCGCCACGCGCCACCAGGGTGGTGGCGATCTCCGCCGCCGGCTCCGAGCCGTAGCGGTACACGCGGGCGACGCACAGCCCGGCGACGACGTTCATGACGATGGTCAGCCCGGCCGCCGCGGCGACCGGACCGGCGACGGAGGCGAGGTCGCCGGGGTCGATGGCCAGTCCGAAGGCGAAGAAGAAGATCGCCGCGAAGGCGTCGCGCAGCGGATGCACCAGTTCCCGGATCCGTGGCCCCGACGGGGTCCCGGCGAGGATCAGGCCGACCATGAAGGCGCCGATGGCGTCGGCGACGCCGAGGAGTTCGGAGACGCCGGCGACGAGAACGGCGGCGCCGAGGAAGCTGATGACGAGCAGCTCGTTGTCACGGGTCTCGATCAGGCGTCCCACGAGCCGGGTGCCCCAGCGGGCCGCGGCGGCCAGCACCAGCAGGAACCCGAATGCCTTGCCGGCCTGCAGCGCCATGTCCGCGACCCCGTGGGCGCCCGCGATGATCGGCTGGAGAGCGGCCAGGTACAGCGCGAGGAAGATGTCCTCCACCACGATGACGCCGAGGATGAGCCGGGTCTCGGGACGGCCGATGCGGCCCAGGTCGATGAGGATCTTGGTGACGATCGCGGACGAGGAGATGCCGAGTACGCCCGCGAGCACCAGCGCTTCCCGCACCCCCCAGCCCAGCGCGAAGCCGAAGCCGAGGCCGGCGCCGACGTTGAGCAACAGATAGACGCCGCCCGCGGTCAGCAGCCGTCTGCCGCCGCTCTTGAGGTCGTCGAGGTGGAACTCCAGTCCCAGGTAGAAGAGCAGCAGCACCAGTCCGAGCGCGGAGAGCATCTCGAAGTCGTGCGCGTCCTCGACCAGGACGAAGCCCGGCGTGTGGGGGCCGAGCAGAATGCCGGCCAGCATGAACAGGGGAATCGTCGGAAGTCCGATCCTGCCGCCGAGGCGGGCGAGGAACGCGGCGGCCAGGAAGGCACCACCCATGGCGAGCAGGGTGTCAGCGTGTCCCACGGGACACCGCCTCGGGCCGCGTGAAGGGTCGGAAGGGCTTCAGTCGATGGTATGGAATGCGCGTTCTCCTTCGTGTGTGACGCGGTCGGCTGTCCTGCGCTCGAACGCCGTCGGCCGCCGGCGTGAGGCGGCGCCGCTCCCGGACCCGCGGATTCGTGGACGAGACGACGGGGTACGGGCGTCCGGCCCCGAGGCGGTTTCTCCGGTCCCCCGCTCCGGTCCGCCCCGGCCACCCGGCCATCGCCGGGCGTTGCCGACGCCCGGGTGTGCCGACGGGCCCGGACCGGGCCGCGCGGCACCATCGCGAACGGGCGGCGGGGCCGGGCTCCCCCGTGATGTCCCCGGCCCCCGGAGGCCCCCGGGGCGCGGCGCTGTTCCACGGTCACACGCGGCGCCCGGGTGCGGCCATCGGGGACGGCACCCATAACCCGCGGTGGCCGACACCCATCACGGCCGCCCGCCCCGACGGTGGCGCCGGACGCCCTACGGCCGGTCGCGGGAGCATCCCGGCCGTGCCGGACGCGGGAGGACCGCGTCCGGCACGGCCCGCGCCTTCCCCGGCCGAACGATGTGACACTGCACCATCCGAGTGGTTCCGGGAACCCCCCGGTGCGGTACGCCGACCGCCCCGCCGCGGGATGCGGCGGGGCGGTCGACGTGGCGGACGGTCCGTCAGCACGGCGTTGCTGTCATGAGCCTCTCGAACGAAGCCATGCAGTCGGGGCAGTGACGTGCTCTCTCACCGTCGGCTGCCTCGATACGCTCGCGGAGCTTCTGTCCGCACAAGGTGGCCGCGGCCTGCTTGGCCATCACGTGCCACACCAATGCTCCGCCCGTCTTTTCCGGGCCCACGCACATTTCGTACATGACCGGCCTCCCAGCCTGGACGCCGCTGACATACTCCAGGAGACACCGGATCGGCCGTCACCCCTAGCGCGCGGGGGCCATTCGGGTGACGGCCGATTCGCCCCGGCGGACGCCACGAGCACCCGGACGGATAGAAACGATCAGCCAACCGGCCCTGCACGGGTGGGCGCGTGACGTGCCGTCGACGCAGCCGACGGCCCCGGTGGGTGACGGCACCTCAGGGGGCTACGCGGTCGGGCCGGGACGCGGCGCGGGGAGACGCCCGGGTGAACGCGTGCCCGGTGGGTACTCCCCCGCTTCCACGAGGACCCGGCCGGACCGGGTCCGGCGAGCACTCCCGGACAGGAGCACGCGGATGTCCCCGTCCCCCGACGACTCCCTGCGGATCCACTTCATCGGCACCGCCACCGTGCTGCTCCGGTACCGGGGGCTGAGCCTGCTGACCGATCCGAACTTCCTCCACCGCGGGCAGCGCGCCTACCTCGGTCACGGCCTCACGAGCCGGCGCCTGACCGAGCCCGCCCTCGACCCCCGGGATCTGCCGGAACTGGACGCCGTGCTGCTGTCCCATCTGCATGGCGACCACTGGGACCGGGTGACCCGACGGTGCCTGTCCCGTTCCCTGCCGATCGTCACCACGCCGCATGCCTCCCGCCGGCTGCAGGGCGTGCACGGTTTCCACCGGGCCGTGGGACTGCGCACCTGGCAGGAGGAGACCGTACGGCACGGGGACGCGCTGGTACGCGTCACGGCGCTGCCGGGCCGCCACGCCGGCCACCCCGCGCTCCGGCGCCTGCTGCCCCCGGTGATGGGCAGCCTGCTGGAGTTCGGGCCGGCCGACGGGCCGCCGCAGCACCGGCTCTACGTGTCCGGGGACACACTGCTCTTCGACGGGCTGGACGAGATCGCCCGCCGCTTCCCCGACGTGGACCTGGCGGTGCTGCACCTGGGCGGCACCACGCTGCCGGGCGGCTTCGTGGTGACCATGGACGGACGCCAGGGCGCGGAGCTCGCGCGGCGCCTGAACCCCCGGCACATCCTGCCAGTGCACTACGACGACTACACGGTCTTCCGCTCGCCGCTCGACGCCTTCCTCGCCGAGGCCGACCGCAGGGGACTCGCCGACCGTGTAGTGCACTGCCGGCACGGTCAGCGGGCCACGTTCCGGCCGGGTGGCGGGGCACCCGTCGTGAGGTAGCGCGGGCAGATGCCCGGCCGGCCGGTTCCCCGGCCCACGGAGACGTCCAACACCCTCTCAGTTGACGGGAGTTCGTGTCAGTACAGCTTGTCCACGGCCGTGACGGTGGTGGCTTCGAAGTCGGCCACCTGCGCGTGCGCGAAGGTGCCCATCTGCCCCCACTGCACGACGGTCACGGTGGTGCCGTCCCGGCCGACCGAGAACAGGCCGATGTCGGAGGCGCCCCACGCGGAGACCGTGTGGACGCCGTAGACGTGGGCGCCGTCCTCCACGTTCAGCCGCCCGTAGTACTTCTGGGTGGCGTAGATGTCGGGATACCGCTCCTGCACCGTGCGCGCGCAGCCGGGGCGAGGTCCTTGCGGAGCAGGGCCGCGAACTCCTTGGCCCGCTTCGTGCTGCGCTCGACCACGGTGACCTGGAGGGCGCCGGTGTCGTACTCGGTCCAGTACCGGCGGTGGGAGGCGATGGACGGCGGCGCCTCGCCCACACACATGGGAAGCGGGTCCGGCTGCCCGGCGGTGACGGGACCGGCGTACCAGTCGGAGGCGGGGTGCGGCGGCGGGGCCGGTCAGTCTGCCGCGTCGCCGGTGCGCGGCCGTACCTGTTCCTCCAGGCGCCGCAGGCTGGTGTCGAGGGCGTCGGTCACCGCCCGGCCGCCCGGGTCGTGGCTGTCGTCGAAGAACGACAGGTGCACGGTGACCTCACTGGCCCCGGCGTCGAGGCCCGCGACCTGCAGCCAGCCGGCGTAGCTGCCCTGGTCACGGGTGCCCCACTCGAGCCGCATCTGCTCGGGCCGGGCGCTCAGCAACGCGGAGGTGTCGCGGTCGCTGCCGTCCTCGTGCACGGTGACGGCCGGCGGTTCCTCCATCTCCACGTGCAGCTCCCGCGGGAGCCACGCGTCCAGCCGGCCGACGTCCGCGGCCCGGTCGAAGACCCGCTCGGGCGATGCGGGCATGGTGCGGGAACGCTCGTACTCGGTCATGGGGACCACTCCTCGGCGCTCGGTACCGTCCGACGGACCGCGTGCCCGGTCCGCGGCGGCCGAAGCGTCCCGCGGACGATCCGCCCGGCGCGCGCGCCCCGGTGCGCGGTGCCGGACTGCTGCGCAGGGCGCCCGACCCGGCAGTCACTCGACGAGGGGAGACGAGGTGCCGACGTCAGAGAGGCCCGCACCCGGGAGGCGAAGCTGCTCGGTCTCGAGCGGTTCGCCGACTACGTCATCCGGGCCACGGCGGGCGGGGAGCCGGCCCCGGAGTCGATGCGCCGCCTGATCCACTCGATCCTGGACACGCAGGAGGGCCGGCTGCGGGACGACGCGACCCTGCTGATGTTCGAGTGGCGGCCCCGGGCCGACTGACGCCTCGGGGCCCCCGTCCCGCCGGGCGGGTCAGAGCGCGTGACCGTGGGCCCGCAGCCAGTGGTGCACGGTGTCCTTGTCCGACGGGCTGATGCGCACGGGGCCTTCCGTGTACGGGCCCTCGTCCTCGGTGAAGCCGGTGTCCGTGATCCTCGCGGTGACCCAGGTGGCCAGGTCCTGCGCGGCCCGCTCCGGCAGGGCACCGCGCTCCCAGCCGGCGCGGGCCTCCCGGGCCGCGGCGGGATCGTGCCGCTCCGTCTCCTCCAGCCACGCCGCCACCAGCCGCTCGACGTTGCGGCGGTCCGCCCGGCCCTGCTGTCGCTCGTCCCTGTCGTCCATGCCGTCCGGGTGCCCGGAATCGGCCGGAGGTCCCCCCTGATGGCGAGCGGTTGCGGTCCCGTGTCGGCGATGCCGCGCCGGGTACCCGAAACGGGGCGACGACCGGCCCGGTCCGCGCAATCGGAAGAAGGGGACAACGATGACGCAGCCCGCCGACGATCACGCCCTCGACCGGCGCGCCGGCGTGTCCGAGCTCCACCCGGCGGCGGGGGAACCCAAGCCGGGCGGCCGGGACGGAAGACTCCACGAGGAACTCCCGGTCGACCGCAACCAGGCCATCCTTCAGGCGGCCAAGCAGGTGGGCGCGATCCTGAAGAAGGAGGGGCATCCGTTCGCCCTCGCGGGCAGTGTCGCCGTGTACGCGCACGGAGGCACCCAGAACCTCCAGCACGACGTCGACTTCTGCATCCGGCCCGACGACGCGGAAGCCGTCGCCCGCACGCTGCGCGGAGCGGGTCTCGACGTCTACACGCCGCCCGAGGACTGGCTGCTGAAGGCCAACTGCCTGGGACAGCAGGTCGATCTCATCTTCGAACTGGCGCACCAGCCGGTCACCGCGGGGCTGCTGGACCGGGCCGAGGAGCTGTCGGTCGACTCGGTGCTCATGCCGGTCCTGTCGCCGACCGACCTGCTGCACGGTCTGCTGGCCGCCTTCTCGGAGCACCACTGCGACTTCGGGGCGGTGCTGCCCATCGCCCGCACCCTGCGGGAGAAGATCGACTGGGACGAGCTGCGCCGCGACTGCGGCGACGACCCGATGCCGGCCGCGTTCTTCTTCATCCTCGAACGGCTGGAGATCATCTCCCCGGCCTCCCCCGCGAAGGAGGAGCACCGATGAGCGACCCCGTCGCACACCAGGGACCCGCCGCGAGCGGTCCCGTACCCGCCGCCGAGAACGTCGAGTACCGCGTCGCCCACCTGCACGAGCGGCTCGCCGCGGAGGAGCTCGGTGAGCTCGGGGTGCGGGCCGAGATCCGGTCCGGGTCCGTCGCGGTCACCGGCACGGTGCCCTCCGCGCAGTGCCGCGAGACCGTGCTGCGGCTCGTGCGCGAGGAGCTGGCGGGCCTCACCGTGCACAGCGACATGGTGGTGGCCGACACCTCCCGCCCCGACCGTGCGGAGGAACTGTGATGATCCGCGTCGCCGCCGTCGGAGACATCCACATGGGCCTCGACAGCCAGGGACTGCTGCGGCCCGCCTTCGAGACCCTGCCCGAGTGCGCGGACCTGCTGCTGCTCGCCGGGGACCTCACCCGGCACGGCACGCCGGAGGAGGCCCGGGTGGTGGCCCAGGAGGTGCGCGGCCTGCCGGTTCCGGTGGTGGCCGTGCTCGGCAACCACGACCACCACGACGAGCAGCCCGAAAAGGTCACCGCACTCCTCCAGGACGCCGGCGTGACGGTCCTGGAGGGCGAGGCGACGGTCGTGGAGTGTGCCGGAACACGCGTCGGGATCGCCGGGACCAAGGGGTTCGGCGGCGGCTTCGTGGGACGCAGCGCCGGGGAGTTCGGCGAGCCGGTCATGAAGGAGTTCGTCCGCACCACGCGCCGCTCGGCGGACAGCCTGCACGCCGCGCTCGAGGAGCTGGGCGGGAAGGACTGCGCGGTGCGCGTCGCCCTCACCCACTTCTCCCCCGTGGCCGACACGCTCGCCGGTGAGCCGCTGGAGATCCACCCGTTCCTCGGCAGCTACCTGCTGGCCGAGGCCATCGACACGGCCGGCGCGGATCTCGCGGTCCACGGGCACGCGCACCTGGGCTCGGAGCACGGCATGACCGCGGGCGGCGTGCGGGTGCGCAACGTGGCGCAGCCGGTGATCCGCCGGGCCTTCAACGTCTACCAGCTGGGGCCGGCCTGACCGCCCCGCGGCTCAGGGGCGGCCGGCGAGGTCCTCGGTCGTACGGCCCAGACAGGTGACGTCCGCGGGGTCCAGGGCGGCCGCCCGGATCTCGTGGAAGCCCATGCGGTCGTAGAAGGCGCGGGCGGGGACGTTGGCCGTCGCCATGACCAGGTGGACGGCGGGCACCCCGCGCTCGCGCAGCGCCCGCCACAACGTGCGCATGAGCTCCCGCCCGTGTCCGCGGCCCTGCCACTCGGGCAGCAGGTCGATGTGCAGATGGGCGGGATGAGCGGTCAGTTCGGGCACGATCATGCGCTCGGGGTCGTGCAGCAGCGTGGCCATGAACTCGTCCGGAGTACGGGGCGGCCCGTCCGGCGCCGGGTAGCGGCCGGCGACCCGCGGCAGCCACTTCGCACGGAACTCCTCGGCGAAGCGCGGGGTGTCCGCGGTGCCGAGGATGTAACCCACGGCCCGGCCCTGCCCGTCGTCCAGCACGAAGGCCAGGTCCGGGTCCAGATGGACGTAGGGCGCCGCGAAGATCACGGGCAGGATGCCGGGGTCGGCGTAGACGGGCCGGCTGTCACGGCCGTTGTGGGCGGTGCGGATGCAGATGTCGTCGAGGGCCGGTGCGTCGGCAGGGCGGTAGGGGCGTACGGCGGCAGTCGAGGTCACCGCAGCATCCTGCCGGTTTGGGAGCGCTCCCACAAGCCCTGGGCGTCGGGCGGGCGCGAACGGGTACCCGCCACCCGCCAGTGCGGCGGAACCTGGATGGAGGAGAGTGCATGGAGGAGTCCGCGGACCGCATCGCGCACCCCTGGGGCGGCAGGACGCCCTACGGACGGCACGAGACGTGGCCGGCCCGGGTGGACACGTTCCTCGCGGAGGGGCAGGACCCGGGGGCGGTGCAGCGGTGGGTCCAGTCCGCGTCGATCCTGCACTCCGACGGCGACGCCATGGACGTGGCGGTGGCCGACGGCCGGATGGTGGGCGTGCGGGGCCGCGCCACGGACCGGGTCAACCGGGGCAGGCTGGGCCCCAAGGACCTGTTCGGGTGGCAGGCGAACGCCTCCCCGGACCGGCTGACCCGGCCGCTGGTCCGGCGGGACGGGCGCCTGGTGGAGACGGACTGGGACACCGCGCTGGACCTGGTGGCCGCGCACTCGCGCGAGCTGCTCGAGCAGCGGGGTCCGGGCTCGATCGGCTTCTACACCAGCGGTCAGCTCTTCCTGGAGGAGTACTACACGCTCGCCGTCATCGCCCGGGCCGGCATCGGCACCGCCCACCTGGACGGCAACACCCGGCTGTGCACCTCGACGGCCGCGGAGGCGCTGAAGGAGACGTTCGGCTGCGACGGACAGCCCGGCAGCTACGACGACTTCGACCACGCCGATGTGGTCGCCCTGTACGGACACAACATCGCCGAGACCCAGCCCGTGCAGTGGATGCGGCTGCTGGACCGCCTGGAGGGTGCCGATCCGCCGCGCCTGCTGTGCGTGGACCCGCGGCCGACCCGGGTCGCCGAGCATGCCACCGTGCACCTCGCGCCCCGCGGCGGGACCAATGTCGCGCTGCTCAACGCGTTGCTGCACGAGACCGTCCGGCACGACAGGATCGACCGCGACTTCATCGCCGCGCACACCGTCGGTTTCGAGGAACTGGCCGGCCGGGTCGCGCACTGCACTCCCCGGTGGGCCGCGGACATCTGCGACGTCCCGGCCGCCCGGATCGAGGAGGCCGCCGAACTCGTCGGCACCACCGACGCGTTGGTGTCCACCGTCCTCCAGGGCGTCTACCAGTCCCACCAGGCCACGGCCGCGGCGGTACAGATCAACAACCTGCACCTGATCCGCGGCATGCTGGGCCGCCCGGGCGCCGGCCTGCTCCAGATGAACGGCCAGCCCACCGCCCAGAACACCCGCGAGTGCGGCGCCAACGGCGACCTGCCGGCCTTCCGCAACTGGCAGAACGACGACCACGTCGCCGACCTGGCGAGGGTGTGGAACGTGGAACCGGAGACGATCGCGCACTACGGTCCGCCCACGCACGCGATGCAGATGTTCCGGTACGCCGAGCAGGGCTCGATCCGCATGCTGTGGATCAGCGGCACCAATCCGGCCGTCTCGCTGCCCGAACTCGCCCGCATCCGCTCCGTCCTGTCGCAGGAACGGCTGTTCACGGTGGTGCAGGACCTGTTCCTGACGGAGACCGCCCAGCTTGCCGACGTGGTGCTGCCGGCCGCGACCTGGGGCGAGAAGACCGGCGCGCTCACCAACGCCGACCGCACGGTGCACCTGTCCGAGAAGGCCGTCGACCCGCCCGGCGAGGCACGGCCCGACCTGGACATCCTCCTGGACTACGCGCGGCGCATGGACTTCCGGGACAAGGACGGCGGTCCGCTCGTCACCTGGCGGGACCCGGAGTCCGCGTTCGAGGCGTGGAAGCGGTGCAGCGCGGGGCGCCCCTGCGACTACACCGGCATCACCTACGCCAAGCTGCGCGGCACCAGCGGCATCCAGTGGCCCTGTGACGAGCACGCCCCGGAGGGCACCGCACGGCTCTACACCGACGGCATCTCCTGGGCCCACCCGGACGTGTGCGAGAGCTACGGCAAGGACCTGGAGACCGGGGCGTCCGTCGAGGTGGTGGAGTACCGCTCCCTCAACCCGGACGGGAAGGCCGTGCTGAAGGCCGCCGCCTATCTGCCGCCGCACGAGGAACCGGACGAGGAGCACCCGTTCCAGCTCACCACGGGACGGACGATCTACCACTTCCACACCCGGACGAAGACCGGCCGGGCCCCGCAGCTCGCCGACGCCGCCCCCGACGTGTGGGTGGAGATCTCCGCCCGGGACGCGGACCGGCTCGGCCTCGGCGAGGGAGACCTGGTCGAGGTCACCAACCCGCGCGGCTCGCTGCGGGGGCGGCTGCGGGTGACCGGCATCCGGCCGGGGCTGTTGTTCGTGCCGTTCCACTACGGCTACTGGGACACCGAGGGCGGGTCCGGGCCCGGCCCGGACACTCCCGGCCGGGCCGCCAACGAGACGACCGTCACCGACTGGGACCCGGTCTCCAAGCAACCGCTGTTCAAGACGTCCGTCGCCGCGCTCACCCTGGTCGAACGCGGCGACGGCCGCCCGGCGCCGGCCCCGACCACCACCGCGTCGGCACCGGTCGTGCCCGGCACGGTGCCCGCCACGACCGGCGGACCGGCGGCGCACACGACGCAGGCACCGGCCCGGTTCCCGCACGAGCGCGAGGAGGGCGCCCAGTGAACGGCATCACCCTGACCCTGCGCACCCTGCACCGGGGCGAACGGCGACTGGCGCACGACCTGACGACCGCCGCCGAGCGGCACCGCGCCGAGCACGAGGTACACCACGTCGCGACCGACCTCGCCCGCTGGTCGCGCGAGCACGTCCGGCGGCTGGCCGAGACCGCCGGACACCACGGCCTCGACCTCGCCGGCCCGCCGGACGACGCACCGGACGGCGTGTTCGCCACCCTGCGCGAGAAGGCGGCGCAGGCCGTGGCACACCGGCCCGAGCCCGGCCTGCTGCTCCTGCGCGACCTGCGGGAACTGCACCTCGCCGCCGCGGAGAACTCACTGCACTGGGTGATGCTCGCCCAGGTCGCCCAGGCGTCGAGGGACAGCGGTCTCCTGGAGCTCGCCTCCGACTGCCATCCGCAGACGCTGCGCCAAATGCGCTGGACCAACACCATGATCAAGAACTTGTCCCCGCAGCTCCTCACCAGTCTGTGACCTGCGGGAAACCCGTACCGGGCGGCGCCATCCGGCGCCCGGTACCGGCCCGCCGCCGAATGGCGCCGCCCGTCCGGGGCACCTGATGATCCCGGTAGACACACCCCAGTCGATCCCGTCAACCATGGAGAGAGCGTCATGAGTCTTCTGCGCATGGCCGGCCGGCCGATGCTCGCCTCGATGTTCGTCGCGGGCGGCCTGCACTCGCTGCGCCGTCCCCAGGACGTGGCGCCGGCCGCCGAGCCCGTCGTCCGGCCCGTGACCGAACGCGTGGCCGCGCTGCCGGACAGCACCGAACAGCTCGTGCGGCTCAACGGGGCCGTGCAGGTGGTGGGCGGCATCATGCTCGGACTCGGCCGGTTCCCCCGGCTGTCCGCACTGGCCATCGCCGCGACCCTGGTGCCCACCACGCTGGCCGGTCACCGCTTCTGGGAGGCGGAGGACCCGGGCGACCGGGCCCAGCAGCGCATCCACTTCCTGAAGAACCTGTCGATGCTGGGCGGCCTGCTGATCGCCGCGGACGACACCGGGGGCGCGCCCTCGCTGGTGTGGCGCGGCCGGCACGCCGTCAAGGGCTTGCGGCACGAGGCCCGCACGGTGCGGCGCTCGGTCCGGGCCACGGCACGCCCCGCCGCCGCGGTCGGCGGCGTCCGGACCAAGCTGGGCGTCTGACCTGACGTTAGCCGGGCGGGTGCGAGGGGACCCGGCGCACGTGGCGGGGCGGTCCCGCAGCCGTCACGATCCGACTGGAGGTGGAACATGGGACACGGTGGGAACGTCATCGACGAGCTGACGACCGATCACCGCGAGGTCGAGGAGCTCTTCGGGAAGATCGAGGCGCTGCCGGCCGGTCACAAGGACCGCAAGCTGTACGCCGACCAGGTGACGATCGAGCTGGTCCGGCATTCGGTGGCGGAGGAGGCGTACCTCTACCCGGCCGTTCGCGAGCACGTGGCGAACGGCGGCGCGCTCGCCGACAAGGAGCTCGAGGACCACGCCGAGGCCGAGCAGATCATGAAGGACCTGGAGGGCTGCGAGGCGGACGACCCGCAGTTCGACCGGTTGATCGGCAAGCTCATGAGCGAGATCCGTTCCCATGTCGCCGACGAGGAGGGAAACCTCTTCCCCAGGCTCCGCGAGGCGTGCCCGGCCGGGGCCCTGGACCAGTTGGGCGACAAGGTGCGGCAGGCGAAGAAGACGGCGCCGACGCGGCCGCATCCGTCCAGCCCGGACAGGCCGCCGATGAACAAGCTGATGGCCCCGGGCGCGGGCATGGTCGACCGGGTGCGGGACGCCCTGACGGGGCGGGGCAAGTCCGGCTGACGAACGCGTCGCGTCATGGAGGAAGGGGCCCGCCGGTGGCGGGCCCCTTCGCGACGCTCACCACTCCCCCGCGGGCTCCCTGGGCTCCCCCGTCACCGTCGGCGCCGGTTCGGGCCGGTCCCGGAAGGCGGCGACGGTGCGCTCCAGACCGTCCTGCCAGCTCACGCCCGGCAGCCAGCCGAAGATCTCGCGGGCGAAGCCGGTGACCGGGCGGGGCGGCAGGGGCCGGTCGCCCGGCGGGGCGACGAAGACGAGCGGCGAGCCGGAGCCGGTCAGGCCAATCACGCGCCGCGCGATCTCCACGGCCGCCGGCTCCTCGTCGCCGCCGAGGTCCACGGGCCGTACCGAGCGGCCGGCCGCGATCAGCAGCACACCGTCGACCATGTCGTCGACGTAGCACAGGGGGTGCGTGAGGCTGCCGTCCCCGTCGACGGTGACCGGCCGGCCGGCCAGCGCCTGCTCGATGAAGGCGGCCGGCATTCCGCCGTCATCGGTCCGCATGCCGGGCCCGTAGCCCTCGAAGAGCCGCACGATCCCGGCGTTGGCGCCGTGGGCCCCCGCATGCGCCGCTACCAGGGCCTCGGCGAACCGGACTGCCTCGGCCCGGGCGCCGTGCGGGCCGACCGGATCGGCGTCCCGGCCGGACGGCGGGAACGGCGGCGAGGAGGCGAGCAGGAACCGGGCGCCGTCCCGGGCCGCGAGGCCCAGCGCGACCCGGGTGCCGAGGCTGCCGGCGTCGAGCAGCTCGACGGGCCGGTCCGGCCAGGCCGCGGCGGACGCGGGGCCGGCCAGATGCAGGACCAGGTCGTAGGGGCCCTCGAGGACCTCGGCGCAGCCGGGCTCGGAGATGTCCCGCTCCAGGAAGCGGAAGCCCGGGCGGCCGGCCAGATGGGCCACCTTCTCGGCCCGTCCCGTGGAGAGGTTGTCGAGGCAGTCGACTTCGACGCCCGAATCGAGCAGGCGGGTGCACAGGTGGGAACCCAGGAAGCCCGCGCCGCCGGTCACCAGGGCCCGGTTCCATGGCGCGCGGGCCCTGTCGTACGTGGTGAACGTCGCCATCGGCATCATGAGGAGACCGTCCTTCCTCCGCGCTGCGCCGGCGGACCGCGTGACGAGCGTGCCCCGGGTGCCCCACCGAGTCGCTTTCATACTCCGACGACTGCCGCCGGGCGGGCAGCGTGCGAACGTCCCCCGGGACCCGGGACGGCGGCTGTGGCGGACGCCACGGGCGCCGGGACGTCTCCTCCGCACGGTCCGGCCCCTGTGATCAACCACACGTTTGGCGCCAATTCCACCAAGCGGCAGGCCACTTGCCGTCCGGCGGACCGGCGTCGCGGGGCCGGCCGGCACCGACTCGGCCACCCCTTCTGCCACGATGGTCGGCGCCGTCTCCCGGCTCGTCGGAGTGGCCGCGCAACGCAGCCGGCGTCCTCACTCCCGTGTTCCTGTCCCTACGGGTCCTACGACCCGCCTTCGAGTGGCGCACTGTGTCTTCCTCTTCCGCCCCCGCTCCGCCGGCGCCTGCCCGGCCCTCCGCACCGGTCCCTTCGGAGGCCGGCTCCCGCTCGCCGTGGCGTTCCCTGCGGTACCGCAGCATGCGCTGGTGGTCCGTCGCGAACTTCGTGTCGAACGCCGGCACGTGGATGCAGCTCACGGTGCAGAACCTGCTGGTCCTGCAGATCACCGGGTCTGCCGCCGCGACGGGCCTGTCCATGTCGGTGCAGGCCGCGCCCGCGCTGCTGATCAGCGTGTTCGGCGGCGCGGCCGTGGACCGCTGGCCGCGGAAACTGACCGCCGCGGTCAGTCAGACGCTGCTCGGCGCCGTGGCCTTCACGACGGCCCTCCTGGTGGCGCTGGACCGCCTCGACCTCACCTCGCTGATGGTGCTGGCCGCCGTCACCGGCGTCGTCGCCACCGTCGACGGCCCGGCGTGCTCCCTGCTGGGCAACGACCTGGTCCCGCCCGAGGACATTCCGTCCGCGCTCGGGGTGGGCGCGCTGGTGCACCAGTCGGGCCGCCTCACGGGCGCCGCGCTCGCCGGCGTGACGGTCGGCTTCCTCGGCACGGCGGCCGCCTACGCGGCGAACGGGCTGTCGTTCCTCTTCGTGGCGTCGGTCATCCCCTTCCTCCGGCCCGCCCGCGGGGCGGTCCGGACGGCCGGGGCGGCGGTGCGCGGCCGGCGTGCCACGGACGGCGCCATGAGCGTGCGGGAAGGTCTGGCCTTCTTCGCACGCCGTCCTCGGCTGCTCGCGCTGGCCGGCGTGACCGGCGTCAGCGCCGTCTTCGGGCGCAACTACCAGCTCACCCTGGCCGTGCTCGTCACCGGTCCGCTCGCGGGCGGCGCCGGCTCGTTCGGCACGGTCTCCACCGTCCTGGCGGCCGGCGGCATCGTCGGCGCGGTCCTGGGTGCCCGGCTGCGCCGGCCCTCGGTACGGGTCGTGGGCGCGCTGGCGGCCGCGGGCGGTCTGCTGCAGGTGGTGGCGGGGCTGTCACCGTCGCTGGCCGTGCTGCTGGTGATGGTGCTGCCGATGGCGGTGGTGGAGTCCGTCTCCGACACCGCGGGAACGGCGGTCCTGCAGACCGACCCGCCGCCGCACCTGCGGGGCCGTGTGCTCGGCGTGTGGGGCAGCGTCGGCACGGTGTGGAGCCTCGGCGGGCCGCCGGCGCTCGGCCTGCTGATGGAGCTGGCCGGGGCGCGGGGCGCGCTGATCGCGGGCGGCCTGATCATCGCCGGCAGTATCGGGGCGGGGTACGCACTGTGTGCCCGTAGGCCTGCGGAGGCGGTGCCGGTGGATCCCCCCGCGGCGCCGGAGGCGGCGACGCGGGCGGCGCTGGGGACCGCCGCCTGACCCTGCGGGGCGGGGCGGGCGTTGTCTCGGCGCCCGGGGGCGGGGGTCGGTCGCGTGGCCCGGCGCAACGGGGTGCCTCCCCCCACTCTCGGCTTCGCTCGAGCGGGAGGGACCCCCACCGCCCACCCGTGCCGCCCTGGGGGTACCTCCCAGGCCGTCCAGGCACTGGGGGCGGCACGACTGCCCGCAACTGGGGACGCACCCCACCGAACCCGCGCGGGCCGCCGCAGGCATCGCCCGCCCGCCGGCGCCGGTCAGGCGACCAGTGCCTGCCCCGGGCCGAGCCTGTCGACGAGCTGGTCCAGGTGCAGTTCCGCCACGGAGGCGAGCAGGTCGGGGTGGCGCAGCAGCGCCGCCGCCCGCCGGTCGCTCGCGTCGGGCGCGAGCAGGCGGCGGAACTCCACCGGCGTCCCCGCGGCGGGACCGGCCTCGGAGAGCGCCGCCACGGCCAGGGCGGCCAGTTCCGGGTCGGTCAGCAGACAGGCCGCCCAGCTGGTCACCACCTCGTCCACCCAGGTCCGCCACGCGTACTCGTCCGTGTCGGCGGCCGGCGTGCCGTCCGCGCCGGTGATCCAGTCGAGGCGGGCCGAACCGCCCGGACCCGACATGGTCATCAGGGCAGCGTCCATCGGGGTGGGGTAGCGCAGCCGGGCCGCGACCGTCACGGCCTGCCGGGCCTGCGCCTCGCACAGGGCGGAGGCCAGCGCGCCGCCGGACGCCGGATAGGCGCTCGTGAGCCACTGGGTGGTCGCCGCGATCACGGGGGAGAGATCTGCTTGCACTGCCGGAC
The DNA here is from genome assembly GCF_056173025.1 of Streptomyces sp. 63XJN7_1_ISO-PGPR-S23-121. Taxonomy (NCBI): domain Bacteria; kingdom Bacillati; phylum Actinomycetota; class Actinomycetes; order Kitasatosporales; family Streptomycetaceae; genus Streptomyces; species Streptomyces sp. 63XJN7_1_ISO-PGPR-S23-121. The sequence continues at coordinate 4,386,668 of NZ_CM149653.1, forward strand.
CGTCCGAACTGCTCGTCGTGGGGACAGGACGCGGGGTCCCGGGACGGGAAGCCCGCGAAAACCGTAGCCCGCGGCGCACCGCGCGGGACATGGCCCGGCTCTCGTCCACGGCGTGGCCTCGGACACATCCGCCCCGGCTCCATCCAGCCCCGCCCCGTCCAACCCGGCCCCTTCCAGCCCGGCCCATCCGGCACCGCCCGTCCGGTCCGGCGTGCCCGACCAGCCCGCATCCGGCCGGCCCCAGACCGACCGGACATGGGCGACCGGGCGTGACCGCCCCCTGCCCGCGGGTGCCATCCTGGGAGCCTGCCGATCACCGGGTGCCCGCCCGGTCTCTGGTGTGGAGGAGAACCCCTGAGTACCGCCCTCGCCCCCGAGGCCCTTTCGGCCGCCCTGCTGCTCGCCGTCCTGGCCTTCGCCGTGCTGCGCCCGCGGGGCCTGCCGGAGGCCGCGGCCGCCGTACCCGCCGCCGCGCTGGCCGTGGTGCTGGGCACGGTGACGCCGCACGAGGCCTGGCAGCAGACGCGCACGCTGCTGCCGGTCGTCGGCTTCCTCGCCCTGGTGCTGATGCTGGCGTACCTGTGCGCGAAGGAGGGCCTCTTCGAGGCCGTCGGCGCCGCGGTGGCCCGCCGGTGCGGCGACAGTCCGCGACGGCTGCTGACGGGGGTGTTCGTGGTGGCCTCCGTGGTCACGGCCGTGCTCAGCCTGGACGCCACCGTGGTCCTGCTCACCCCCGTGGTTCTCGCCACCGCGGCCCGCTCGGGTGCCCGGGCACGCCCGCACGTGTACGCCACGGCACACCTGGCGAACTCGGCGTCCCTGCTGCTGCCGGTCTCGAACCTGACCAATCTGCTGGCGTTCACGGCCAGCGGCCTGAGCTTCACCCGCTTCGCGCTGCTGATGTCGCTGCCCTGGCTGGCCGCGATCGCCGTCGAGTACGCCGTGTTCCGCCGCTTCTTCCGCGCCGATCTGGAGGTGCCCGCGCCCCTCCCCGCTCCGGCCGCCGCTCCCGCCGCGGGGCCGCCGGGACCCGGGGCCGGTCCGGACGGTGCGCCGCGTGTCCCGGCCCCGGCGCCCGCCGTGCCCCGGTTCACGGTCGTCGTGCTGGCCCTGACCCTGGCCGGGTTCGCGGTGGCCTCGCCGGCCGGACTGGACCCCGCGTGGGCGGCGCTGGCCGGGGTCCTGGTGCTCGGGGTGCGGGCGCTGTCCCGGCGCCATGTCACCCCCCGGGAGCTGGTGGGCGCGGCCTCCCCGCTGTTCTGCCTGTTCGTGCTGGCCCTCGGCGTCGTGGTGCAGGGTGTGGTGTCGAGCGGCCTGGCCACGGGGCTCGGGCACCTGCTGCCCGCGGGGCACTCGCTGACGGCGCTGCTCGGCGTGGCGACGCTGGCCGCGGTGCTGGCCAACGTCATCAACAACCTGCCGGCCGTCCTCGCGCTGCTGCCCCTGACCGCGCCCGCCGGACCGGGCCCCGTCCTCGCCGTGCTGATCGGCGTGAACCTGGGCCCCAACCTGACCTACATCGGCTCGCTCGCCACCCTGCTGTGGCGGCGGGTACTGCACCGGCACGGCGTCGAGGCGGACCTCGGCCTGTTCACCCGGCTCGGTCTGCTCACCGTCCCGGCCACGCTGGCCGCCTCGACCGTGGCCCTGTGGGGCATGCTGCGCCTCGTCGGCACCTGACCCGCCCCGCGGCCCGGCACGCCGGCCCGCGGCCTCGTTCACCAGGCTCCACCGGAGAGATGGGGGCGCCGTACGGCCTCGGCGGCGTCCCGCAGGTGCAGGGCCACCGTGATCAGGGCGCGCAGGGCGGAGGGGCGCAGGCTCTGGGCGCTCTCGGCGGCCAGCACCAGCAGACAGCCGGCGGCCTGCTCGACCACCGGGACGGAGAACGCGAAGTCGTCGCCGTCGGCACCGCGGAAGGCGCGCCAAGGGGTCGCGGCGCCGTCGATGGCCTTCTGGACCGCGTGCTCGAGATGCTGTGCGGCCTGTTCGCACACAGGGGCCGGCAGGACGATGGTGCGATGGAATGCTGAACTGGTCATAGTCCCACTGCTCCCCCGCTCCCGGGGTGTTCGATCGACGCCGTGAGCGTTTTTCACCAGGTCGGCGGCGCCCCGGCCGTAGTCTGACCGCCATGTCCTGCGCACCCTCGCCGTCGGCCGTCGCGGCCCGGCTCACCGGCCGGACGGTCAGGGGTGAGCGCCGGTTGTCCGGGACGCTCGCCGAGGTCGACCTCGACGACGGACGCACGGTCGTGGTCAAGCGCGGGGAGGGCGCCGGGGCGGCCCGGGCCGAGGCCGCGGGGCTGCGCTGGCTGGCCGGGGCGGGCGCCGTCCGGGTCCCTTCGGTGCACGGCGACGACGCGCACTGGCTGGTCACCGACCGGGTCGTGCAGGGGCCGCCGAGCTGGGCGGCGGCGGCCCGGTTCGGCCGGGATCTGGCGGCCCTGCACGCGGCCGGGGCACCCGCGTTCGGGTCCCCGCCGCCCGGCGGACCAGTGGAGGCGTACATCGGGCTCGCCCCGATGCGCAACGTCACGGCGGACGCCTGGCCGCGGTGGTACGCCGAGCACCGGGTACTGCCGTATCTGCGGCGCGCGGTCGACGCGGGCACGGTGCGCGGCGCCGAGGCGGCCGACGTGGAGCGGGTGTGCGAGCGGCTGCCCGGGCTGGCCGGGCCCGCCGAGCCGCCCGCGCGCCTGCACGGCGACCTGTGGAACGGCAACGTGCTGTGGGGTGCCGACGGTCATGTCCGGCTGATCGATCCGGCCGCGCACGGCGGGCACCGTGAGACCGATCTGGCGATGCTGCGCCTGTTCGGCTGCCCGCACCTGGAGCGGATCGTGGAGGGCTACCAGCAGGCGGTGCCGCTCGCCGACGGCTGGGCCGGCCGCGTCGGCGTGCACCAGCTCTTCCCGCTGCTGGTGCACGCCGTGCTGTTCGGGCGCGGCTACGCGGAGCAGGCCGTGGCGGCCGCGCGGTCGGCCCTCGCCGGGTAGCGGAGCGACCGCGGCTGTCGTCAGCGGGTCACGACGTGCCGCTCGTCGGGGACGCAGTGGGTCATGGTCAGGCCCTCCACGTCGCGCGGCGGGTTCTTGCCGAGGTTGGCCAGGCGTTCGCGGTCCTCGTCGGTGAGGGTCTGGCTCGCCAGCGGTTCCAGGTGCCGCACGTCCTGCGGGCTGATGCCGATGCCCTCGCCGACCCGCAGGCCGAGGTCGTTCTCGACCAGAAGGAAGTGCCACACCATGCGCTCCTGCACGGGCCGGTCGCACTGGGAGAGCAGGTTGACGAAGTTCGTCACCAGGTCGTCGCGCTCCCAGTCCTCCAGCAGCAGATAGCGCTGGCCGGCCTGCTGGTAGTCGTTGGTGCGCGGGATGCGCTTGCGGGTGAGCCGGCCGCTGATCTCCGGTCCCTGCTCGTCGTGGGTCGGGTACTGCGCCTCGCGGAGACCGCCCATGATCGACGGCTCGTAGTTGACGAGGGGGTTGTCGCCGCCCCCGTCCTGGTCGAACGCCATCAGGCCGTCGCGCTGGTTGGTGCGCACCTGCGCGTTCTTGGCCTGGTTGACGGGGAGCTGAAGGTAGTTCGGGCCGACCCGGTAGCGCTGGGTGTCGCTGTAGGAGAAGGTGCGGCCGACCAGCATCTTGTCGTCGGAGAAGTCCAGCCCGTCCACGAGGACGCCGGTGCCGAACGAGATCTGCTCGTTCTCGGCGAAGTAGTTCTCCGGCATCCGGTCGAGCACCATCCGGCCGACCGGCTTGGGCGGGAAGTCCTGCTCCGGCCAGGTCTTGGTGTCGTCGAGCGGATCGAAGTCGAGCTCCGGGTGGTCGTGGTCGTCCATCATCTGGACGAGCAGCTCCCACTCGGGGTAGTCGCCGCGCGTCACGGCGTCGTAGAGGTCCTTCGTCGCGTGGCCGAGGCTGTTCGCCTGGACGTTGGCGGCGTCCTCCTCGGTCATGCTGCGCACGCCCTGCTTGGGCATCCAGTGGTACTTGACGAGCTTGGTCTCGCCCGTCGCGTTGACCCACTTGTAGGTGTTGACGCCGAAGCCCTGCTGGTGGCGGTAGTCCGCCGGGATGCCGCGCGGGCTGAACAGGTTGACCAGCATGTGCATGCACTCGGGTGTCTGCGACATGAAGTCGAAGATGCGCCGCGGCTGCTGTTCGAAGGTCACCGGGTCCGGCTTGAGGGCGTGGATGACGTCCGGGAACTTGATCGCGTCCCGGATGAAGAAGACGCCCAGGTTGTTGCCGACGAGGTCCCAGTTGCCGTCCTCGGTGTAGAACTTCACCGCGAAGCCGCGGGGGTCGCGGGCCGTCTCGGCGGAGTCGCGCCCGCCGATGACCGTGGAGAAGCGCACCGCCAGGTCCGTGCGCCTGCCCCGCTCCTGGAACAGCTTGGCCCGCGTGTAGCGGTCGATGGGCTCGTCGCCCCAGGCTCCGTAGGCCTCGAAGTACCCGTACGCGGTCACCCCGCGGGCGTGCACGACGCGCTCGGGGATGCGCTCCCGGTCGAAGTGGCTGATCTTCTCCAGGAACTGGTAGTTCTCCAGCGTGGCGGGGCCGCGTGCGCCGACCGTGCGCTGGTTCTGGTTGTCGTAGACGGGGTGTCCCTGCCGGTTGGTGAGCACCTTCCGGTCGTCGCCCGGGGCCGGCCCCTGGCTCGATACGTCCGTCATGTTCGTGGGCTCCTTCGACTCGTGGCCGCCGTGGGACGCGGCCCTGAGCTGCGAGGCGGCCGTCGGCCGCGCACATGGGCGGCCCGGGTACCCGGGCGCACGGTGGCCGTCACACCCCAGTTTGCGCAGCTTCGCCGACCGCTGTCGTGCGGGCCGGTGCGACAGGGCGAGGGCCGCACCCCGCGCGCCGGTCCGGGGCCCGCAGAGGGCCCGGTCACCGGGTCGTGCCGGTGTCCGGGCCCGGTGGGGCGGGCGGGTCGCCGTCAGCCGCCGTCCAGGCGGGCGCGCAACAACTCCTTGCCCAGTTCGGCTCCCTTGCGGCTGTCCGCCTGTGCCTTGCGGAACAGCTCCGCGACCTCGGTGTCCTTGTCGCGCTCGGCGTCCTGGATGTACGTCTCCAGGCGCAGCGCGTTGCTCAGGCACGACTCGACGTACCAGATGAGGTTGTAGTCCTTGTCCTGCGTGCCGGTCACGCCGCCGGTCTCCGTGCCGCTGGCCATCCGGGCCTCCTCCTCGATCGGTTCGTTCCGGGATCCGGCCCCGGGTACCCGGGGCCTGCCGGGGCACACGGCGCCGCGGAACCGGACCCCACGGACCAGTCATGTCCCAATGGGCTACATGTCCCACTGGGACATTTCCGGGTGTACGCTCGGAGGCATGACGGCAGCGAAGCCCTCCCCCGCCCCCGAGGACCGACGGCAGCGCAAGGCGCGGCAGACCCGCGCCGCGCTGGCCGCCGCCGCCTGCGACCTGATCCTGGAACAGGGCCTGGCGGCGACCACGGTGGAGGCCATCGCCGAGCGGGCGGACGTCACACGCCGCACGTTCAGCCGCCACTTCGCCGGCAAGGAGGACGCCGCACTCGACTTCGTCCGTCGCGACGGCGACCGCATCAACGCGATGCTGCGCCGCCGCCCGGTAGGCGAGCCGCCGCTGCTCGCCTATCGCAGGGCGGTGCGCGACTGGCTGGCCGACCGGGACGACCCGGCCTGGCACGTGCGTCCGCGGATGCGCCGGCTGCTGTCCCTGGTGGACGGCGAGCCCGACCTGTTCGCCGCCTACCAGCGCATCCGCGTCGACGCCCAGGAGGAGTCGATCCGCATCGTCGCCGGCCGGCTCGGCACCGACGGCGCCCGGGACGTGCGCCCGGCCGCGATCGTCGACGCCGCCGCCGGAGTCCTCGTGGCCGCCCTGCGCCTGTGGGCGCGCGGCGCCGGCGAGGACCCGGGAGCCGCAGACCTCGCCGCCCTCGTGGAGCGGGCCTACGACGCCCTGACCTCGGAGGCCGCGACCGCGGTCCCCGACAGCACCACCGAAGAGTGAGAGCACCATGAGCACCACTGGCACCACCCCCGCCGCCGACGTCGCCGAGTTCGCCGGCCGCACCGCCCTCGTCACCGGTGCCGCCTCCGGCATCGGCCTGGCCACCGCCCGCCGCCTGGGCGCCGGCGGGGCGAACGTCGTCATCGCCGATCACAACGCCGAGGGCGCCGAGAAGGCCGCCGCCGAACTGACGGCGGAGGGCATCCGGGCCGCCGCCGTCGCGCTGGACGTGACCCTCCCGGAGTCCGTCGAGGCCGCCGTCCGCTTCGCCGTCGACACCTTCGGCGGCCTGGACCTCGCCGTGAACAACGCCGGCATCGGCGGTCCGAGCGCCCCGACCGGCGCGTACGACGTCGAGGCCTACCAGCGCGTCGTGCGCACCAACCTGGACGGCGTCTTCTACTCGATGCGCTACGAGCTGCCCGTCATGGAGGCGGCCGGCCGGGGTGCCATCGTCAACGTCGCCTCCATCCTCGGCTCGGTCGGCTTCGCCGGCTCCCCCGCCTACGTCGCCGCCAAGCACGGCGTGGTCGGCCTGACCAAGACCGCCGCCGCCGAGTACTCCGCCAAGGGCATCCGCGTCAACGCGGTCGGCCCCGGCTTCATCGACACCCCGCTGCTGAGGACCATGGACGAGGCCGCGTACAACGGCCTGGTCGCGCTGCACCCGGCCGGCCGTCTCGGGCGCTCCGAGGAGGTCGCCGAGCTGATCGCCTTCCTGCTGTCGGACCGGGCGTCCTTCGTCGCCGGCGGCTACCACCTGGTGGACGGCGCCTACACCGCCGTCTGATCCGTCCCGCACACCGGGAGACATCACGGGGGCAGAGCAAAGGAGTCCGGCCGTGAACGCACTGCAATACCGCACCATCGGGGCGCCGCCCGCGGTGGTCACCGTCCCCGACCCCGAGCCCGGTCCCGGCCAGGTGCTGCTGAAGGTCACCGCCGCCGGGGTCTGCCACTCCGACATCGCGGTGATGAGCTGGCCCGCCGAGGGTTTCCCGTACGAGCTGCCGCTCACCCTCGGTCACGAGGGCGTCGGCACGGTCGCCGCGCTGGGCGCCGGCGTGACGGGCCTCGCGGAGGGCGACGCGGTCGCCGTGTACGGCCCCTGGGGCTGCGGCACCTGCGCCAAGTGCGCGGAGGGCAAGGAGAACTACTGCCTGCGCGCCGACGAGCTGGGCATCCGCCCGCCGGGCCTAGGCCGGCCCGGCTCGATGGCCGAGTACCTGCTCATCGACGACCCGCGGCACCTGGTCCCGCTGGACGGACTCGACCCGGTCGCGGCGGTGCCGCTGACGGACGCCGGGCTGACGCCGTACCACGCGATCAAGCGGTCGCTGCCCAAGCTGGTCCCCGGCTCGACGGCGGTGGTCATCGGCACCGGCGGCCTCGGCCACGTCGCCATCCAACTGCTGCGCGCCCTGACGTCCGCACGGGTCGTCGCCCTCGACGTCAGCGAGGACAAGCTGCGCCTCGCCCGTGAGGTGGGCGCGCACGAGGCGGTGCTGTCCGACGCCAAGGCCGCGGACGCGGTGCGCGAGCTCACCGGAGGTCTCGGCGCCGAGGCCGTGTTCGACTTCGTCGGTGTGGCGCCGACCGTGCGGACCGCCGGCGCCGTCGCTGCCGTCGAGGGCGACGTCACGCTGGTCGGCATCGGCGGCGGATCGCTCCCCGTCGGCTTCGGCGTGCTGCCCTTCGAGGTGTCGGTCAACGCCCCCTACTGGGGCAGCCGGAGCGAGCTGATCGAGGTGCTGAACCTGGCCCGTTCGGGCGCCGTCTCGGTGCACACCGAGACGTACTCCCTGGACGACGCCCCGCTCGCCTACGAGCGGCTGCACTCGGGTCTGGTGAACGGCCGTGCGGTGATCCTGCCGCACGGCTGACCGGGCGCGCGGCCGGGTGGGAGATCGAACGGCCGCAGGGAGCGCGACCGGTCCCCCGTTCCGGTCGTGCCCCCGCGGCTCGTCGAACCTACGTGGACCGATGGCCGGTTGTGAATCGTCTCGGTGCCCGCTGCCGGGCCGTCCGGACTCACCCGTGCACAGGTGAGTCCGGATGGCCCGGTTTCGTCCCGTGCAGGCACGGCCGGTCGAGTTCTCCCACCGCCAGATGGGCCAGCACCACCTCGTAGAGGTCGCTGCCGGCGGCGAGCAGCTGGCGTTCCAGGACGGGTTCCGCGCTGCGGACGTGCTCCCGCACGGTCTGGGCGTGGACGCCGAGCTCCCGGGCGGCGCGTTCGGCGTTGCCGCCGGCGGCGATCCAGGCGCGCAGGGTGCGCCGCACGTTCCGGGGGTCCGGCTCCAGCCGGCCGAGCAGGTCGCCGGCCCAGGTGCGCAGCGCGGGCCCGGCCAGCAGGTCGTCGAGGCCCGCGCGGCCCGGTCCGGCCGTGTTGCCGCCGGGGCCCGCGTCGAGGGCGGCCTGGGCGTTCAGGGCGAGGTGGACGGTGGCGCGGACGGTCAGGTCGGCGAAGTCGGTGCGCAGCAGGCCCTCGACCCGGTCCATGCGGGCACGGACCGTGTTGCGGCTGACCCCGAGGACCTTGGCCGTGTTCACGGCGGTGAACTCCAGGCCGAGCCGGGTGGTGGCGAGCAGTTCGGCGCGGGTGTGGTGCGGAAGCCCGTCCAGCGGGCGCAGTACGCGGGCCGTCCACCCCCACAGGGCGGCCGGGTCCATGAGGCGCTCGGGGCGGGTCCGCTCGGCGTAGACGGCCGCCTTCCCGGGACGGAACCGGGCCACCGCCAGGGCACTCACGGCCTGCCCGTAGGCGACGGCGGTGCGGGCGAGGCTCTGCCGCGCGCTGCCGCCGAGGAAGACGCCGGGGGTGCGCCCGACGAGCGACCGCAGCGCCTCGCCGGACGCGTCGCGGGGCGTCAGGACGATGACGTGCCCGTCCATGGCGGGGCAGCGCACCACGAGGGCCCGCTCCCCCGTCGCCGACAGGCACTCCTCGGCGAGGCGGTCGCGTTCCTCGGGGACGCTCTCCACGACGTAGACGCACGCCGTGTCGGTGTCCAGGAGGCCGGGCCAGAGGCCGGCGGCCACGCGGCGCGCGGAGACGGCGTCCTCGACCATCAGCAGTTGCAGGATGGCCAGGCGCAGGTCGGATGTGGCCCGCCGCAGCCGTCGTCCGGCGAGGCCGGACTCGTGTTCCGCCAGCAGGAGCCCGACCACCTGGGCGGTGTGCGTGACGATGTCGGCGGCCCGCCGGTCGAAGGGGGCGTCACGGGCCACCGCGAGGACGGCGGCCGGTGCCGGGTGCGCCCGCTCCACCCGGACCAGGCGCAGGTGGCGGCCCCGGTCCTCGAGGGCGGCGGAGGCGATCCGGCCGGCGGTGATGTCCGCGACCAGGTACTCGTCCAGCGGAGTACGGGTCCCGGCCAGGAGGCCGCCGGTGCCGTCCCGCAGCGTCACGGAGGCGTCCACGGCTCGGGCCAGCCAGGTCACGACTCTGCCTACGTCGCGTCCGGCGGGTCTCAGGTGGTCGAGCAGTTCCTCCGCCCACCCCGCGTGCCCGCCGGCCCTCGTCTCCCGCTGCCGTGTCCCGTCCTCGCGGCCCGCCACGTCGGCCTGCTCCTCGTCCGTCGCCCCGCCTTCGGCCCTGGCCGGGGACGTTACCGCATGCCCGCCCGCGGCACGGAGCGCGCGGGTGCCGGGCTCCCGTACGGATAAAATCTTGCCGAACCGCCATCCCCCGAGCGAGATGACACGTATGTCCTAGTGAACCGTCCGCCAAGAAGGGAAAGACCATGTCGCTCTTCAGCCACCTGGCACCCGCCAAGAGGCACTCCAAGGGCAGGAACCACACCACTACTGGGAAGGGGAGGACGTCCCACCAGCGCAAAAACCGTCGCCGTACCTCCAGCACCGGCATGCGCAAGTGACGTCGTCGTTTCCCTTCGGCGGCCGGTGGGCGCGACCCTCCGGTCGCCGGGGGCCGACGTCCGGTGACGTGGTTCCGTGAACCTCCGCCGTCATGCCGTTCGCGGCGTCGCCCGGCTCTCGGGGCTGCGACGGCTGCTCACCGTGGCCGAGCCGGAGAGCGAACAGGTCGTCGCCGCCGCACCGGCCCTGCCGGTGCGACAGATCTTCCGCCGGTTCTGGCCGTACACGCACGGCGGACGGAAGTGGCTGCTGCCGCTCGTGGCGTTCTGCATCGTGGGCCCCGCCATCGACGCGGCCGAGATCTGGCTGTTCAAGGTGGTCGTGGACGAGGTGCTCGTCCAGCGCGACCTCAGCGCCTTCCTGCCGATCGCCCTGGCCTACGTCGGACTCAGCCTCGCTTCCGGCATCCTGTCGTTCGCCGACGACGTGACCTCCACCTGGGTCGGTGAGCGGTTCCTCCTCGCGCTGCGGGCGGACGTCTTCCGCCACGTGCAGCGTCTCTCGCTCGGCTTCTTCGAAAGGCGCCGGCTCGGCGACGTACTGGCCCGGATCACGGGCGACGTCGACGCGGTCGAGACGTTCCTGCTCTCGGGCGTGGCCGAGGCACTGTGGTACCTGGTGCGGCTCTGCATCTTCCTGGGCATGCTCTTCTACCTGAGCTGGGACCTGACGCTGTTCGCCCTCGTCATCGTGCCGCTCTTCTATTCCGCGGCCCGGTACTTCTCCCGTCTGGTGAAGGCCGCCTCCCGGGAGCGCCGGCGGCGCAGCGGTTCGGTCAGCGCGGTCGCCGAGGAGGTGCTGGGCAACATCGCCCTGGTGCAGGCGTACAACCGCCAGAAGTGGGAGCAGGGCAGGTTCCAGCGCGAGATCGTCGGGCGGTACCGCGCCACCATGACCTCGACCAGGATCCGTGCCGTCTTCGGGCCGCTGGTCGACCTGGTCGAACTGAGCGGGGCCCTGCTGGTGATGGGCCTGGGCACCTGGCAACTGGCCCGTGGCCGTCTCACCCTGGGTGAGCTGCTGGTCTTCCTGGCCCTGCTGAGCAAGCTCTACAGCCCGATCCGGGGCATGTCCCATCTGACCAGCACCTTCTACGCGGCCGCCGCCGCCGCGGAGCGCATCGTCGAGCTGCTCGACCAGCGCCCTCAGGTGAACGAGCTCCCGACCCCCGTCCCGCTCGGGCGCGCTCGCGGGCAGGTGGAGCTCGACGGCGTCGGCTTCACCTATCCGGAGACCGACCGGGCCGCGCTGAGCGACGTGTCGTTGCGGGTGGAGCCCGGGCAGACCGTGGCGCTGGTCGGGCCCAGTGGCGCGGGCAAGTCCACCGTCGCCAAACTCCTGCTGCGCTTCTACGACCCCGATCGCGGCGCCGTCCGGCTGGACGGCACGGATCTGAGGACCCTGGGCCTCGCCGAGGTCCGCGACAACGTGGCCGTGGTGCTCCAGGAGACGCTCGTCCTGCACGGCACGGTGCGCGAGAACATCCTCTACGGCCGTCCGGACGCGAGTGAGCGGGAGGTCGTCGCGGCGGCCCGCGCGGCGGACGCGCACGACTTCGTCACCGCCCTGCCGGAGGGTTACGACACCGTCGTGGGCCAGCGCGGCAACCTGCTGTCCGGAGGCCAGCGCCAGCGCCTGGCGATAGCCCGGGCCATGATCCGCGACGCGCCCGTGCTCCTCCTGGACGAGCCGACCACCGGCCTGGACGCCGAGTCGGGCCGGCGGGTCATGGAGCCATTGCGCCGGCTGATGGCCGGACGCACCACGATCGTCATCTCCCACAACCTGCTCACGGTCCGCGACGCCACCTGGATCCTGGTACTGGACCACGGCCGGGTCGTCGAGCAGGGAACGCATCCCGACCTGCTGCTGAGCGGAAAGGCCTACGCCCGGCTGCACCGGCTCCACGCCGCTGCCGACCCCGCTGCCTCGGCTTCCGCGTTCGAGGCCTTCCCATGAGTTCGCCCGGCCTCCCCGCGCCGCGAGCCGTCCCCCGGCACCGGTCCACCGGGCCGGCCCCGCCCCTGCCGCCGGGAGCGGTACCGGCGGCCGGTTACGAGGTCCTGGCCCACCTGACCCGGACCGGCTGGCTCGACGTGTACGACGCCTGGAGTCACGAGCGGGACTGCCGCTGCCTGGTGAAGACGCTGCGGCCGGACCGGCGGCAGGAACCGCACCTGCGCGAACGGCTCCTGAGCGAGGGCCGCTGGCTGCAGTCCTTCAGCCACCCGCATCTGGTCCGCGCGTACGAGACCGTCGAGGCGCCCGAGCCCCTCGTCGTCCTGGAGACCCTGGCCGGCGAGACCGTCACCCACCTCATCGAGCGCCTGCGGCGCCGGCTCGCCGCCCCCGACGTGGCGTTCCTGGGCCTGCACCTGTGCTCCGCACTGCACTACCTGCACGGCCGGGACCTGCTGCACCTGGACGTGAAGCCCTCGAACGTGATCATCGACTGCCGGCGTGCCAAGCTCCTCGACCTCAGCGTGGCCCGCCCGCCGGGTCCCGCGCCCGCCGGCATCGGCACCCGCTGCTACCTCTCGCCGGAGCAGGCACGCGGCGGCGACCTGTCCGCGGCCGCGGACGTGTGGGGCGTGGGCATCACCCTGTACGAGGCCGCCACCGGCGACCTCCCGTTCCCCGAGGTCACCTCCACGGCGACGGACGGGGAGCCGTCCGGTGGCCCCCGCGCGCCCTCGGCGTCCGCGGGCCCCGGCGACACCGGCGGCCGACAGCACCGCTACCCGCAGCTGGAGGGCAGGGCCGCACCCGTGGGCGCCCGGCGCCGCCTGCCGCGGGCGCTCGCCACGGCGATCGACGCGTGCCTGGAACCGGACCCCGCCGCCCGGCCCGGGATCGACTCCCTCGCCGCGGCGTTCGACGCGCTGCTGCCCTGCCACCGCAAGGACGTGGAACCGGCGCCGCCCGAGCCGGGGCTCGGACAATCCCTCCACGAGGATGCTACGTATTGAAGATATGCACCCTTTGGGGCTTTCTCTGGAGCGGATGCCCGACGACGCGCTGCTGGCGGGGCTGACGACCGGCGACCCCGAGTTCGCGGTGGCGTTCGTCCGCCGGTTCCAGCACAAGGTCTTCGGGGTGGCCATGACGGTCACCGGCGACGTCCAGATCGCGGAGGACGTGGCCCAGCAGACCTTCGAGCAGGCCTGGCGCCACGCCCAGGTCTACGACTCGCGCCGCGGCTCGGTCCGCACCTGGCTGACGGCCATCGCACACAACCTGGCCGTCGACGCCGTGCGCTCCCGCAGGGCCGTCCCCGTGGACCCCACCCGGATGGCACCGCTGATGGACGCGATCACCGACACCCCCGAACGGCATGCGGTGGCCGACGAGGAGTCGGCCGAGCTGCGGCGGGCGATCGCGGAGCTGCCGACGGGCCAGGCCCGCGCCATCGTCATGGCCGGCGTCTACGGGATGACCGCGCGGCAGGTGGCGGAACTGGAGCAGGTCCCCCTCGGCACCGCCAAGACCCGGATCAGGACGGCGCTGGCCAAGCTGCGCGACGCCCTGACGCACAGGCAGGACACGAGATCATGACCGGCGACGACACCTTCGTGTGCCCCCGGCTGCGGGAGGTCGCCGCCGAGGTGGCACTGGGAGTACTGCCCGCCCGGGAACGCGCCGCGGCCCTGGCCCACCTGCAACGCTGTCCTTCCTGTCTGGAGGGCGTCCGGGAACTGGCGCGCACGGCCGACGGACTGCACCACCTGATCCCCGGACGCGAACCGCCCGCGGGGTTCGAGACCCGCGTGCTCCAGCGCCTCGGACTCTCGCCCCAGCGCCGTCGCCGGACACTGCGCCGGCGGTTCGCCCTCGGCCTCGCGTCGGGTGTGGCGGCCGCGGCGCTGGGCCTGGGCGGATGGGCGATCGGCGTCACCTCCGCGTCCTCCCCGACCACCGACGGCCCGGCCCGGCCCGACCGGGTGCTCAGCGCCGACCTCACCTCACACCGCCAGGACGTCGGACGCGTCTTCGCCTACACGGGGCCGCCGCACTGGGTGTACATGTCGGTGGACGCCGACGACCTGCCCGCACACGCCCGAGCGGCCTTCCACGGCACCCTGACCTGCCAGATCGAACGGGCGGACGGCTCCACCGCCACCATCGGCACCTTCTCCGTGACCGCCGGCTACGCCCAATGGGTCGCCCACTACCCCGCCGGGTCGGCACCCGTCACCCAGGTGCACCTGCTCGCGGCCGACAACTCGGTCGTGGCCAGCGCCACCCTCCACCCGTCCGGCTGAGCCACCCGGTCAGGGCGGGTCCGCGACCGGCGTCCCCCGAGCCCGCGCGTCGCCGTGGTGTCGACCGGGTCCGCTCCGCCCCGGGTGCCGGCTCGGCATAAGCTCGGTGAATGGCGAAGTACTTCGACGTGCACCCCGACAACCCCCAGCCGCGCAGCATCGCCCAGGTCGCCGACAGCGTCCGCGCGGGCGCGCTGATCGCGTACCCGACGGACTCCTGTTACGCGCTGGGCTGCCGGCTGGGCAGCCGCGACGGCACCGAACGCATCCGCTCGATCCGGCACCTGGACAACCGGCACCACTTCACCCTGGTGTGCCAGGACTTCGCGCAGCTCGGCCAGTTCGTGCAGATCGACAACGACGTGTTCCGGGCGATCAAGGCGTCGACCCCGGGCAGCTACACCTTCATCCTGCCCGCGACGAGGGAGGTGCCGCGCATGCTCCAGCATCCGAAGAAGAAGACCGTCGGCGTGCGCATCCCCGACCACGTCGTCACCCAGGCGCTGCTGGCCGAGCTCGGCGAACCACTGCTGTCCAGCACCCTGCTGCTGCCCGACGAGGAGGAGCCGCTGACGCAGGGCTGGGAGATCAAGGACCGGCTCGACCACGTGGTGGACGCGGTGATCGACTCCGGGGAGTGCGGCACCGAACCGACCACGGTGATCGACTTCTCCGGCGGGGAGGCGGAGATCGTGCGACGGGGCGCCGGCGACACGACGCGGTTCGAGTAGCGGGCCGGCCACCGCCCCCACGGGTGCCCCCCGCGCCCCGTGGGGGCGGCGTGCCACGATGACCGTGGTCCGCCGCCGCCCGGCGGACCGCACGCCGGTACCCGACCGAGAGGCAGCCCGCCATGACCCCCGTAGAGGGCGACGTCGTCGACATCCCCACCGACGACGGAACCGCCGACGCGTACCTCGCCCGTCCCGGCGACGGGCGCGCGTATCCCGCGGTCCTCTTCTACATGGACGCCTTCGGGCTGCGGCCGCGGCTGAGGGAGATGGCCGACCGGCTGGCCGGCGCGGGCTACACCGTGCTGGTGCCGAACGTGTTCTACCGGCACGGGCGGGCGCCGGTCGTCGAGCTCCCCGACTTCATCGACCCGGGTGCGCGTCCGGAGATCTTCCAGCGCCTCGGCCCGGTCATGCGCTCGCTGACGCCGGACCGGGCGGTGCGGGACGCGGGGGCCTACCTGCGGTGGCTCGCGGACTCCGCGGCTGCCGCCGACGGCCCGGTGGGGGTGACCGGCTACTGCATGGGCGCCGCGCTCGCCCTGCGTACCGCGGGCTCCCACCCGGACCGGGTCGCCGCCGCGGCCGGCTTCCACGGCGGGAACCTGGCGACCGAGGGGCCGCAGAGCCCGCACCTGGTGGCCGGGGACGTCACCGCCGAGCTGTACTTCGCCCATGCCGACCAGGACCCGGGCATGCCCGCCGAGCAGCAAGCACGCCTGGAGGCGGCCCTGACCGAAGCGGGCGTCCGCCATCGCTGCGAGGTCTACGCGGGGGCGCACCACGGCTACACGCAGGCCGACACCGCCGCGTACGACGCGAAGGCGACCGAGCGGCACTGGGACGAGCTGCTCGCTCTGCTGAGGCGGACGCTGTGACCGGCGCCGGCCGCCGGAACCCTCACCCGGGCCGGTGACGCGGTACCGGGGGAAGACACTGCCGCCGCGGCCGCGGAACCGAAACGCCGTCAAGGATCCGGAACGGGCGGGAAGTTGCCGCCGCTCCCCCGCTCCGCGCCCCGTCCAGCCGGTTGTTACCGTTCCCCGGTGTCCGACTCCTCACGTGATACCGCCGAAGGCGCCGGCTGGGGCGCCGCCGAGCACGGTACCTACCGAGCCCTCATGCCGGCCCGCACCGAGCAGCTGTCCTGGCTGAGCCCGAAGACGCTGTGGGCGGCCCGCAACGGCGTGCTGGCCTCCCTGTTCGGGGACCCCACGGGCCGTACCCGCGCCCGCTGGGTCGCCCAGCGGGAGGCGGCCGGCGCACCGGCCGACAAGGTCGTCCGGCGCGACGATCCGGACCACTTCTCCTTCCTGGTCATCGGCGACACCGGGGAGGGCGACGACCCTCAGTACGCGGTCGTGCCGGGGCTGCTGAAGGAGGGCCGCGACACGCGGTTCGCCGTACTCGCCAGCGACGTGATCTACCCGGTGGGCAGCGCCGACGACTACGCCACGAAGTTCTTCCGCCCGTACCGGTACTATCCCGCGCCGGTCTACGCGATACCCGG
This sequence comes from Streptomyces sp. 63XJN7_1_ISO-PGPR-S23-121, assembly GCF_056173025.1. NCBI lineage: Bacteria > Bacillati > Actinomycetota > Actinomycetes > Kitasatosporales > Streptomycetaceae > Streptomyces > Streptomyces sp. 63XJN7_1_ISO-PGPR-S23-121. Next base: position 4,403,053 of record NZ_CM149653.1, read on the forward strand.
CAACCACGACTGGTACGAGGACCTCGGCGGTTTCATGCGGGTCTTCTGCGACGACGCCCCGCCGCTGCCGCCCGAGCCCGCCCCGCGCCCCCTCACCGGGGCCTGGCTGCGGACCCGGCTGTGGCACCGGCCCCGCCCGGACGACGGCCGGCACCTGGACGAGGCCCGCGCGATGCGCTCCGCGCCCGCCCAGCAGGCCGTCCAGCCCGGCCCGTACTGGGCGATCGACGCCGGCCCGGTGCGGATCGTCGGCATCGACACCGGACTGCTGGGCACGCTCGACGCCGAGCAGGGCGCCTGGCTGCGCGAGGTGTCCCGGGGGCCGCGCCCGAAGATCCTCGTCACCGGCTCGCCCCTGTACGTGGACGGCGAGCACCACCCGTGCGCCATCGAGGGCGGCGGCACCGTGGACGACATCGTCCGTGACCCCGCCCACCGCTACGTCGCGGCGATCGGCGGCGACATCCACAACTACCAGCGCTATCCGGTCGACGTGGACGGCCGCACCGTCCAGTACGTGGTCGCGGGCGGCGGCGGTGCTTTCATGCACGCCACCCACACCATCCCCCGCGTCTCGGTGGCCGGTGTCACCGAGGACGACTTCCGCTGCTATCCGCTGCGCGGTGACTCCCTCGCGTTCTACAGCGGGCTGTACGGGCGCCGGCTGCGGCTGCGGCGCTTCTTCACGCTCACGGAGGCCGAGGCGACGTCCGTGATCGCCGAACGCCTCGGCATCCGCCCGGCCCGCGCCCCGGGCCCCACCGCACGGGTCACCCGGCGCACCCGGCTGGTCGCCGGGCTGCTGGGCACCGGGCGCCGCCCCGATCGCCGCAAGCGGTTCCGGCTGCCCGTGCGCAAGATCTACACGCAGTTGTTCTCGCCGGGCTCGGCGACGTACGACCCGCCCTTCTTCAAGTGCTTCCTGCGTCTGGACGTCGCCCCGGACGCGGTACGGCTGCGCTGCTACGCCGCCACCGGCAACCGGGCGCAGGAGGTGGACCCGCCGGTCGAGGACGAGGTGACGATCCCGTTCCTCTGACGGACGCCCGGGTCACCAGCGTCCCGGTCCCGGGCCCGCGAGCGGCGTCGAAGCGGCGCCGTCCACGCCGACGGGCACCTCACCCGCCAGCATCACGCGGTGCATGATCCTGGGGTGGTCGAGGTGGGCGTTGTCGCCGGGGGCGAGGTGGACGGTGGCCCGGTTGTCCCAGAAGGCGATACTGCCCGGCTCCCAGCGGAAGCGCACCGTGTACTCGGGCCGGGTCGCCTGCTGCAGCAGCATCTCCAGGATCGCCGCGCTCTCCGGGCGGGAGAGTCCGGCGATCTGCTCGACGTAGTAGCCGTTGACGAACAGCACCCGCTCCCCCGTCTCGGGGTGGACGCGGACCAGCGGGTGCACGGTCGCGGTCCCGTGGTCCAGCAGGTGCCGGACGTAGGCGTCGTCGCCCGGCCGGGGCTGGTAGCCGACCCCGAGCCGGTGCTCGGCCCGCAGGCCGTCGACGAAGGCGCGGACCGGGCCGGACAGTCCGGCGTAGGCGGCGGCCAGGTTCGCCCAGGTCGTGTCCCCGCCGTAGGGCGGGACCGTCTCGGCGCGCAGGATCGTGGCGGCGGGCGGGTCGACGCGGGCGCCGTGGTCGCAGTGCCAGCCGCGCAGCAGCGTGTGGCGCCGGCGGTGCAGCCACTCCTCGTGCTCCATCCCGAACCGTCCGCCCAGCTCCAGCCGGTCGGCCGTCGTCTCGACCTCCGGGTGCCGAGGGGGTGACGCCCTGCCGCGCCGGGGCAGGACGACCGGATCGCCGAAGCGGCGCGCGAACGCGACGTGTCCGGCGTGGTCGAGGCGCTGGCCGCGGAAGAACACCACCTTCCAGCGCAGCACCGCCGCGCGGATCGCGGCGACCTGCGCCTCGTCGAGACCGGCGGCCAGGTCGACGCCGCCGATCTCGGCGCCGATGTGCCCGGCGACCGGTCTCACCTCGATCCCCGCGTCCCGCGTCGCCGTGGATTCCGCCGTGGGCCTGTCACTCGTCATGCGCACTCCGTCGGTCGGTCGTTCCGATGCGGCTCCCGGCAGAGATCGTGGCAGCTTCGGCGGACGTGGCGACAGGGCGCCGTCGCACACGGGGGAGACCGCGGGGTGCCCCACCCGGCCGCCCGCGTCGCGCCCGTCCGGTTGATCATTGCCCACCCCGTCCGTGACGCTGGAGGGGCGGCACACGGTCGCGACAGTCAAGGGAAGGTCCGGCAGTGATCAGTATCCCGACGCACACGCTCGACGACGGCACCACGCTCCCCGCCCTGGGCCTGGGAACCTGGCCGATGAAGGACGACGAGGCCGAGCGGGCGGTCCGCGACGCACTGGAGACGGGCTACCGCCTGATCGACACGGCCACGAACTACCGCAACGAGACCGGCGTCGGCCGGGGCGTGGCCGGCAGCGGCGTCCCCCGCGAGGAGATCGTGGTGACGACCAAGCTGCCCGGCCGGCACCACGGCTACGAGGAGACGCTCGCCTCGTTCGAGGAGTCCCGCGCCCGGCTGGGCCTGGAGTACGTCGACCTGTACCTGATCCACTGGCCGCTGCCCCGGGTGGACCGGTACGTCGACTCCTGGAAGGCGATGATCAAGCTGCGCGACGACGGTCTCGTGCGCTCGATCGGCGTCTCCAACTTCACGGCGGAGCACATCGAGCGGCTGGAGAAGGAGACGGGCGTCCTGCCCTCCGTGAACCAGATCGAGCTGCACCCGCTCCTCCCGCAGGACGAGCTGCGCGCCTTCCACGAGCGCAAGGGCATCCGCACCGAGAGCTGGAGCCCGCTGGGCCGCGGCAGCGACCTGCTGGACGACCCGGCCGTCGCCGCCGTCGCCGGGGCGCACGGGGTGACGCCGGCCCAGGCGGTGCTGCGCTGGCACACCCAGCTCGGCGCGGTGCCGATCCCGAAGTCGGCGGACCCCGGACGGCAGCGCGCGAACCTCGACGTGTTCGGCTTCACCCTGGACGACGCCCAGTTGCGCGCCGTCGCCGACCGTCCGCACCGGCGGATCGGCGGGGACCCGGAGGTGCACGAGGAGTTCTGACGGCGGTACCCGGCACCGGCCGGGCGCGCGAGGCCGGGAAGGAGCCGCGGTTACCGCGGCGGCAGCGGCTGTTCGGCCCAGATGGTCTTGCCGATGCCGGTCTGGCGGCTGCCCCACCGCTCGGTGAGCTGGGCGACCAGCAGCAGTCCCCGGCCGCCCTCGTCGAAGGCGTGCGCCCGGCGCAGGTGCGGCGAGGTGGAGCTGCCGTCGGAGACCTCGCAGATCAGGGCGCTGTCGCGGATGAGTCGCAGTTGGACGGGCGGCGCGCCGTACCGGATCGCGTTGGTGACCAGCTCGCTGACGACGAGTTCGGTGATGAACGCGATCTCGTCCAGGCCCCAGGCCGCCAGCCGCTCGGTGGCGGCCTGCCGGATCGCGGCCACGTTCGCGGGGTCCGGCTGGACGTCCCAGGTGGCGACCTGGTCGCTGCCGAGCGCCCGGGTGCGGGCCAGCAGCAGCGCCACGTCGTCGCCGGGTTCCACCGGCCGCACGGCCCTGATGACGCCGTCGCACAGCGCCTCCAGCGAGTCGGCGGGCGCGGTCAGCGCGCGGCACAGCTCCGTGGTGTCTTGGTCGCGGTCCTCGAGGAGACCGTCGGTGTACAGGGCGACGACGGAGCCCTCGGGCAGGACCACCTCGGTCGCCTCGAACGGCAGTCCGCCGACACCGAGCGGCGGCCCGGCGCTCACGGGGACGATGCGGGTGGTGCCGTCGGGAAGGACGAGGGCCGGCGCGGGGTGGCCTGCGGTGGCCAGGGTGAGGCGGCGGGAGACGGGGTCGTAGACGGCGTAGAGGCAGGTGGCGCCCAGTTCGGCGACCTCGTCGCCGTAGTCGTCGGCCGCGAGGTGGCCGACGAGGTCGTCGAGGTGGGTGAGGAGCTCGTCGGGGGACAGATCGACGTCGGCGAGGGTGCGGACGGCGGTGCACAGCCGGCCCATGGTCGCCGTGGAGGGGATGCCGTGGCCGACGACGTCGCCCACGACGAGGGCGACCCGGCTGCCGGACAGGGGGATCACGTCGAACCAGTCGCCGCCGATGCCGGCCGCCGAGCCGGACGGCAGGTAGCGGTGGGCCACCTCGACGGCCGACTGACCGGGCAGGCCCCTGGGCAGGAGGCTGTGCTGGAGGGCGAGCGCGGTGGAGCGCTCGCGGGCGAACCGGCGGGCGTTGTCGATGCAGACGGCGGCCCGGCTGGCCAGTTCCTCGGCGAGGACGACGTCGTCGGCGGCGAACGGTCTGCGGGGTGCGATGCGCATCGCCGTCGCGATGCCCATGGTGGTTCCGCGCGCCCGCAGGGGAACCGCGATGGTGGAGCTGACGCGGTCGCGGAAGGCCCGGTTGGCGGGGGCCAGCTCGTTGCGCACCCGCATCCACCGGTCGAAGTCCGGGTCGCCCGGACCGGTGAGGACCGGTTGCCCCTCCCGTAGCGCCCGCGCGGGTGCGGAGTAGGGCGGGTACACGTCGGTGTCGCCCAGGCGCACGGAGATCCTGGGAAACCCTTCGGCGGCGGGTCGGTGGGCTATCCGGCGCAGCACGACGTCCTCGGCCGGCACCGCGAGCGGTTCGTCGGTGCCGAGGACCCAGTCGAGCAGGTCCACGCTGGCGAAGTCGGCGAACCGCGGCACGAGGACGCCGACCAGTTCCTCGGCGGTGCGCACCACGTCCAGGCTCGTGCCGATCGCGGCCGCGGCCTCGTTCAGCAGGGCCAGCCGTTCCTGGGCCCGGTGCTGCTCCGTGCTCTCGAACCCCGCCACGGCCACGGCGGCCACCTCGCCGGACAGGTCGCGGACCGGCCACATCTCGATGGTCCAGGCGAACTCGCCGAGCCTGGAGGAGGCGGGCGTGTACGTCTCGTAGCGCTGGGGCCGGCCGGTCCGGGTGACCTGGTGCAGATGGCTCAGGAACCCGGTCGCGTCGGCGTCGATCTCCGCCATGACCTCCGGCAGCGGCCGTCCGATCAGGTCGTCCTCGGGCATTCCCAGCATGCGCCGCGCGGTGTCGTTGATCCGCAGGTACCGCTGCCGGGTGTCGTGGACGGACATGGACAGGGACGCCTGCTGGAAGGTCTCCCCGGCCAGCACCGGCGTCGGCCCGTTCTCCGGGGCCGCCGTCACCGTGTACCCGGCCGGCGTGCCGTCCGCGCCCAGCAGCGGGCATCCGCGCAGCGACAGCGCCAGGGTGGAGCCGTCCCGGTGGCGGATCAGGGCCACGCCGGACAGCACGGCCACGGCTCCGGGCGGCGCCGCGTGGACCAGCAGGTCCCGCGCGGGCCGTCCCACGACCTCCGCGGCCGGGTAGCCGGTCAGTCGCCGGGCGCCCTCGCTCCACCCCGTCAGTGTGCCGTCGGCGTCCAGGGCCGCCACGGCGGAGACATCCATAGCGTCCAGGATTGACCCCATACGAAAGGGTTTCAATCGCGGACGGGTGGAGGGGCCTGTTACCCGCGGTGAGCGCGCAGCGCGGCGAGGGCGCGGTCGGCGTGCGTGTTCATGCGCAGTTCGCTGCGGACGACCTCGAGCACGGTGCGGTCCGGCCCGATGACGAAGGTGACCCGCTTGGTGGGCGCGAGGCTCAGTCCCCGTTTCACGCCGAAGCGCTCGCGGACCGCGCCGTCGGCGTCGGACAGCAGCGTCATGCCGAGGGTGTGGCGCCCGGCGAACTCCTGCTGGCGTTCGACGGGGTCGCCGCTGATGCCCACCGGCCGGGCGCCGGCCGCCGCGAACTCGGCGGCGAGGTCGCGGAAGTGGCAGGCCTCCGCGGTGCAGCCGGGGGTCAGGGCCGCGGGGTAGAAGAACAGCACGACCGGCCCGTCGGCGAGCAGTTCGGACAGGCGGCGCGGAGTGCCGGTCTCGTCCGGCAGCGTGAAGTCCTCGGCGGTGTCGCCGACGGCGGGGATGCGGCTCATGACCGGCCCTCGCAGTCCTTGGCGACGCTGCGGGCCCAAAGCACGAGCGGCAGTTGGACCGGCAGCCGGCCGTAGGCCGCGGCCTTCTGCGGGGCGGGGCGGTGCCGCCAGTCGACGGCCATCTTCACGTTGGCGGGGAAGACGCCGACGAAGAAGGCGGCGGTGGCCAGCGCGGCGGCCTTCCGGGTGCGGGGGGCGGCGAGGCTTGCGGCCAGGGCCAGTTCGGCCACACCGCTGGCGTACGTCCAGGCCCGGGGGGTGCCCGGCAGGCTGCGCGGCACCGTCGCGTCGAAGGGGCGGGGCTGGGCGAAGTGGGCGACACCCGCGGTGGCCAGCAGGCCGGCGAGCAGCAGGGGTGAGCGTTCGGACCGGGACACGGTTCCTCCTCTGGGGGCCTGCCGCGCGATATTAACGGACCGTCTCGACGCCGGTGCCGCCGGTCCGGTCGCGGCGGTCGCGCTTGCCCGGGGTGCAGCCGAACGAGCGGCGGAAGACGTCGATGAACGCGCTGGCCGAGGAGTAGCCGCAGCGGTGGGCGACCGTGGTCACGGGCAGGTCGTCGGCGAGCATCCGCAGGGCGTGGTAGAGGCGCGACTGGGTGCGCCACTGCGGGAACGTCATGCCGAACTCGCTGCGGAAGAGGCGGCTGAGGGTGCGTTCACCGGTCCCGGTGGCGGCTGCGAGCGCGGCGAGGGTACGGGTGTCGGCGGGGTCGGCGTGGACGAGCGCGCAGACCGCGGCCAGCCGGGGGTCGGCCGGGGCGGGCAGGCGCAGGGGCTGCTGGGGGGACGCGCGCAGTTGGTCGCGCAGGACGCCGAGGAGGCGGCGGCGTTCGGGTCCGGCGTCGGCGGGGTCGCGGGTGTAGGCGAGAATCAGTTCGCGCAGCAGCGGTCCGACGGCGAGGACGGCGGGGGTGTCCAGGCCGAGCGGATTGTCCCCGGCGGGCAGTCCGACCAGGTGCAGGTCCAGCCGGCCGTGGGCCCGGTGGGCGTGGACGGTGCCGGCCGGGATCCAGATGGCCCGGGTGCCCGGTGCGAACCAGGTGCCGGCCTCGGTGGTGACGGCGACGACGCCGGAGCCCGCGTAGACGATCTGGTGGTCGTCGTGCCGGTGCGCGTCGATGCGCTGCCCGGCGGCCAGGTGCTGGGCCCGGGTGGGCGCGGTCGGCGTGTGCCGGACGGCGCCGGGGTCACGGCGCGGGGCCGCCGGGGCGCGGTCGCCCGCGGCTCCGGGGGCGCGCTGCCCGGCCGGCGGTGACGGGGTGCCGGGAGGCCGGCGGCGGGTATTCGACACAATGCGGCAGATTATCGGAAGCGGGCCATGCCCGGCGGGCGTGACGATCGACGGGTGATCCTCAACCGCAACCGGCCCGTCGTGCTGCTGTCCCTCGGGCACGCCTGCGTCGACCTCTACCAGGGCGCGGTGGCCGCCCTGGTCCCGTACTTCGTCGCCGAGCGCGCCTACACCTACGCCGCCGCCTCCGGCGTCGTACTCGCCGCCTCGCTGCTGTCGTCGCTGGTGCAGCCGCTGTTCGGGGCGCTGACCGACCGGTGGGCGCTGCCGTGGCTGCTGCCGCTGAGCACGCTGACCGGCGGGGCCGGGGTCGCCCTCGGCGGCGTCACGGACTCCTACGCGCTCACCCTCGCCGCGGTCGCCCTGGGGGGCGTCGGCGTCGCCGCCTACCATCCGGAGGCGGCCCGCGCCGCACGGGAGGCGGCAGGCGGCAGCAACACCGCGATGGGGTGGTTCTCCCTGGGGGGCAACGTCGGTTTCGCGCTGGCCCCACCGCTGGTCTGGGCCGTCGTCGCCACCGGCGGGCTCGGCGCCTCTCCCCTGCTCGCCGTACCGGCCGTCGCCGGCGCGGTCCTGTGCGTGGCGGCGACGCGCTCGGCCGGTGCGGTGCGCGCGGGGGGTGTCCGTGCGGTGACGGCCGCGGGGTCCGACGACTGGGCGTCGTTCCTCCGTCTGACGGGTGCTGTCGTCTGCCGTTCGGTCGTCTTCGTCGGGCTGAGCACGTTCGTGTCGCTGTACGTCCGCGAGCGCACCGGCGGGGGCGCCGCAGCGGGGACGGCCGCGCTGTTCGTGCTCTACCTGGGCGGCGCGGTGGGCACGGTGGCCGGGGGCCGGCTCGCCGACCGGTTCGGGCGGCTGAGGGTGGTGCGCCGCTCGTACGTCCTGACGGTTTTCGCCGTCGCCGGGGTCGTCCTGGTGCCCGGGCACGCGGTGTACCTGTTCGTCGCGCTGGCCTCGGCCGGGCTGTACGTGCCGTTCTCCCTGCACATCACGCTGGGCCAGGACTTCCTGCCCCGGCGGGTGGGCACGGCGAGCGGGGTCACGCTGGGGCTGACCGTGAGCGTCGGCGGTCTCGCCGCTCCCGCGGTCGGCGCGCTCGCCGACGCCACGTCGCTGCGGGCGGCTCTGCTGCCGCTGGTGCTGCTGCCCGCGGCGGGCGGCCTGCTGCTGCGCGGCCTGGACGAACCGGTGCCGCCGACGCCCGTCGTGCGCACGGCGACGGACCGCGGACTCAGGGACTGAGCCACCTCGCCGTGCCGGCCGTCGCCGGTCCGGTCGGCGTGGGTGGCGGCGACGCCCCCGGCCGCCCGCGGTGGGCCGCAGACGCTTCGCGTGCGCGCGGTTCCGGCCCGGCGTCGTCGCCGCGCCCGTCAGGCCCCGCGCCGGGGCGTGACCGGCGCGAGCCACATCCCCACGATCGCGTCGGCGAGTCCGTCCGCGGCCTCCCGCCAGCTGGCGCGCGGGGTCGGACGCCCTTCGGCGAGGGCGCGTTCCCGCTCGGCCGCCGTGTGCACGATGAGGTGGCGCGCCATGTCGCCCCGCTCGGCCCGGACCTCGTCCGGCAGCGCCGGCATGCACCGGTTGCGGCCGGCGATGATCTCGCGCAGCGACGCGGAGCCGCGGGACTCGTCGACCATGATCTGCCGCAGCGCCGGGTCGGTCATCACCTGGGCGCAGAACCGCGCGTACCAGGTCGGGCTGCCCAGTGCCGCCAGGTGGTCGAACTGCGGCCGGACCAGGCAGTCCACCCAGTCGCGCAGGTCCGGCGCCTCGCCGAGCGCGGCCAGCTGACGGGCCCGCAGGTCCTCGACGCGCTCGGAGTGCCGCTGGGCGATGGCGCGGACCAGATCCGCCTTGGTGCCGAAGTGGTAGCCGACCGCGGCGTTGTTGCCCTGGCCGGCGGCCTCGCTGACCTGGCGGTTGGAGACCGCGTACACCCCGTGCTCGGCGAACAGCCGCTCGGCCGTGGTCAGGATCAGCTGCCGGGTCGCGCTGACCTGTTCCGCCCGTGCCGTCCTGCTCGCCATGCTCACCGCCGTGCCGGGACTCTGACCTTCCTCACGGCCCGCGGCGGCCAGTCCCATGAGTCGCCGCAGGTCCGCCGTCGTGCGGCGCCTTCCCACGCAGCCTACGCAACGGCGGATGCCGGGCGGTGCGCGGCCCTGACGGGGCGTGCCCTCCCGGCGCCCCCTAGAATACTTCAAGCGACTGACTTAATTTGTCGCCGGATCCACACTCTCCCCGAAAGGCATGTCCATGCCCCCTTCCCCCGCCGCGCCGCGGCCGAACGCCGTGGTGGCGGTACTGGCCCTGGCCGGGATCGTCGTCTCGCTGATGCAGACGCTCGTCATCCCGATCGTCCCGGAACTGCCGAAGCTCCTGGACGCTCCGGCGTCGGACGCGGCATGGGCGGTGACGGCCACCCTGCTCGCGGCGGCCGTGGCCACCCCGGTCGTCGGCCGCCTGGGCGACATGGCCGGCAAGCGGCGCATGCTGCTGTTCAGCCTGGTGCTGCTGATCGCCGGTTCGGTGGTCTGCGGACTGAGCGACTCCCTGGTCCCGATGGTCGTGGGCCGGGCCATGCAGGGCCTGTCGGCCGCGGTGATCCCGCTCGGCATCAGCATCATGCGCGACGAGCTGCCCGCCGAGCGCCTCGCCGGCGCCACCGCCCTGATGAGCGCCTCGCTGGGCGTCGGCGGCGCTCTCGGGCTGCCCGCCGCCGCGCTGATCGCGGACAACCTCGACTGGCACATGCTGTTCTGGACCTCCGGCGCGCTCGGCGCCGTCGCCCTGGCGCTGGTGCTGGCGCTCGTGCCCGAGTCGGCGGTGCGCACCGGTGGCCGCTTCGACCTGCTGGGCGGCATCGGCGTGGCGGCCGGCCTGGTGTGCCTGCTGCTAGCGATCTCCAAGGGCGCCGACTGGGGCTGGACCAGCGGTCCGACCCTCGGCCTGTTCGCGGCGGCCGTGGTGATCCTGCTGGTGTGGGGCCGCTGGGAGCTGCGCACCCCGCAGCCGCTGGTGGACCTGCGCACCACGGCGCGCCGCCAGGTGCTGTTCACCAATCTGGCGTCCATAGCCGTCGGCTTCTCGATGTTCGCGATGTCCCTGGTCCTTCCGCAGCTTCTGCAGTTGCCCGAGGCGACCGGTTACGGGCTCGGCCGTTCCCTGCTGACCGCCGGTCTGGTGATGGCGCCCTCCGGCCTGGTGATGATGGCGTTCGCCCCGGTCTCCGCGAAGGTGTCCAAGGCCAGGGGACCGAAGGTGACCCTGATGATCGGGGCCCTTATCGTGGCGTCCGGTTACGGGCTGAACATCGTGCTGATGTCCGAGGTCTGGCACCTGGTGCTGGTCTCCTGCGTCATCGGCGCGGGCATCGGCTTCACCTACGGCGCCATGCCGGCCCTGATCATGGGTGCCGTGCCGGCGAGCGAGACGGCCGCCGCGAACAGCCTCAACACCCTGATGCGGTCCATCGGTACGTCGGTCGCCAGCGCGATCGCGGGAGTGATCCTGGCCCAGATGACCATCAGCCTCGGCGGCTTCGCCCTGCCGTCCGAGAACGCCTTCAAGGTGGTCATGGGCATCGGCGCCGGCGCGGCCGTGCTCGCCTTCGTCATCGCCTCCTTCATCCCGAGGCACCGCCCCGCCGCCGCGGTGACGCCCGCGGCGTCCGACGGCGGCGTCGAGACGCAGGCCGCCTCCGCGCGCTGACGGCGACGGCGCCGGTCCCCGCGGCGGGGACCGGTGCCGTTCGGGCGAACCTGGCGGACCGCGCGCGTGAGGGCGCGCGGGCGCGTCGAGAACTGAGGCGTGGAGCTGCCGCTGATCCCACCCATGCTCGCCACCCCCGGCGTCCTGCCGGCCCCCACGCAGGACGCCCGCTGGGCCTACGAGACCAAGCAGGACGGCCAGCGGGTGGTGGTCTACCTGCCCGGCGACGGCAGCGTGCTGCTCCGCGCCCGCTCCGGCCAGGACATCACGGCCGCCTACCCGGAGCTGGGGCCGCTGGGCACCGCCCTGGGCCCGACGCCCGCCGTACTGGACGGCGAGGTGCTGGCCCTGGACGAAGAGGGCCGCGCCGACTTCCAGTTGCTCCAGTCCTGCATGGGCCTCGCCCACTCCCCCGGCCGGGCCGCGCACCGGGCCGCCAGGGTACCCGTGCACCTGGTGCTGTTCGACGCCCTGCACCTGGGACCCCGGCCGCTGCTCCGCCTGCCCTACACCCGCCGGCGCGGGCACCTGGAGGAGCTCGGTCTCGACGGGCCGTCCTGGTCGACCCCCGCCGCGCTGGTCGGCCACGGCGAACAGGCCCTGCGGGCCACCCGCGAGCACGGTCTCGAGGGCCTGGTGTGCAAGCGGCTCGACTCGGTGTACGAGCCGGGGGTCCGCTCCCGGGCCTGGATCAAGATCCGCAACATGCGCAGCGAGGACGTGGTGGTGGGCGGCTGGCTGCCCGGCAGGGGGCGGCTCACGGGTCTGCCGGGTGCCGTCCTGGTCGGCCAGCGCGCCGCGGGCCGGCTGCGCTACGTCGGCGGGGTCGGCACCGGCTGGAGCGGGACCGAGCGCACCGAGCTGGCCGCGCTGCTGCGGGCCGCGGCGACGGACGTGTGCCCCTTCGACCCGGTGCCGCGGCTGCCGAAGGCGCGCTGGGTCGTTCCGCGGCTGGTCGGCGAGGTCCGCTACAGCACCCGCACCCGGGAGGGGATGCTGCGCCAGCCGTCCTGGCTGAGGCTCCGCCCGGACCTGGCGCCCGAGGAGTCGGCCGCGGACCTGCCGGACGACATGGTGTGACGCGCGAGTCGGCGTCCGCCCGCCCTTCACCGGCGGTACGCCCGTGCCCCCTTGGCACCGGGGTGAATTGACGGGACCCTGAACTCCCCTTCCCCCCCAGCCGTTGGGCTGCGCCCGGACCCAAGGAGGCCCCGGTGTCGTCGCGTACCGCCCGCACCCGCCGCAGGAGATGGCTCACCGTCCCGCTCGGCGCCCTCGCCCTCGTCGTCGCCTTCCCCGCCACCGCCTTCGCCGCCCCGCCGCCGGGACTGCCCGGCAACGCCGACAGCCAGGAGCGGGCCTACCAGCCCGCCTTCGACTACGACACCGACGGCTGCTACCCGACGCCGGCCATCGGCGCCGACGGCACGGTCAACGGCGGCCTGAACCCGACCGGAGCCCTCAACGGCAACTGCCGGGACGCCTCGGACCTGGACAACACCAACAGCTACGCGCGCGCCAAGTGCGACCACGGCTGGTGCGCCTACCTGTACGGCCTCTACTTCGAGAAGGACCAGGCTCTGCCGGGCACCGGCCTCGGCGGTCACCGGCACGACTGGGAGCACGTCGTGGTGTGGGTGCGGGACGGCGCCGTCGAGTACGTCTCGGCCTCGAACCACGGCTCGTTCAGCGTGCACGCGCGCTCGGCGGTCCGCTTCGACGGCAGCCATCCGAAGATCGTCTACCACAAGGACGGCATCGGCACCCACTGCTTCCGGCTCGCCACCTCGGGCGACGAACCGCCGGAGAACCACCGGGGCAGCTGGCAGTACCCGGCCCTGGTGGGCTGGAACGGCTATCCGGCCGGGCTGCGCGACAGGCTGAGCGCGTACGACTTCGGCAGCGCCCACTTCGGCCTGAAGGACGGCAGCTTCGCCTCCCACCTGGCGGCGGCCGAGCCCGCCGGCATCCCCTTCGACCCCTACGCCTGACAGGAGGAGCGGCAGTCGGGCGAACCGGGCGGCCCTCACACCTCCGGGGGCACTATCGTGTCCGCATGTCCGCCCCCGAACTGATCCGTGTCGTCTCCCGCGACTCCCCCATGGCCCTCGCTCAGGTCGAGCGCGTCCGGGCCGAGTTGACGGCCCTCCACCCCGGCGTGCGCACCGAGGTCGTGCCGGTGAAGACCACCGGCGACAAGTGGCTCGGCGACCTGTCGCAGGTGGAGGGCAAGGGCGCCTTCACCAAGGAGGTCGACGCCGCGCTGCTGTCGGGCGAGGCCGATCTCGCGGTGCACTGCGTCAAGGACGTGCCCGCCGACCGCCCGCTCCCCGCGGGCACGGTGTTCGCCGCGTTCCTGAAGCGCGACGACATCCGGGACGCCCTCGTCCACCCGGGCGGGCTCACCCTGGACCAGCTTCCGGACGGGACCCGCATCGGCACCTCCTCGGTGCGCCGGGTCGCCCAACTGGCCGCCACGCACCCGCACCTGACGTGCGTTCCGTTCCGCGGCAACGCCAACCGGCGGCTGGCGAAGCTGGCCGCCGGCGAGGCGGACGCCCTGCTGCTGGCGGTCTCGGGCCTGGAGCGGATCGGCCGCGGCGACGTGATCAGCGAGGTCCTGTCCACCGAGACGATGATGCCGCCGATCGGCGCGGGCGTGCTGGCGCTCCAGTGCCGGGAGGACGACGCGGAGCTGATCGACGCGGTCGGCGCCCTCGGACACGCGGACACCCATCGGGAGGTCACGGCGGAACGCATGTTCCTGCACGTGCTCCAGGGGCACTGCAACAGCCCGATCGCCGGGTACGCCCGCGTGGACCGCAGCGGGGAACTCGCCCTGCGGGCCTGCGTGTTCACCCCCGACGGCAAGGTGCGGCTGAACGCCCACGAGTGGGCCGGCCGGCTCGACCCGGCCACGCTCGGCACGTCGGTCGCCGTGGCGCTGCTGCGTCAGGGCGCCCGGGAGGTCATCGACGGCATCGCGCACTGAGGCGCCGCCGGCCGGCGGATCAGGCGGTGCCCTCCTCCGCCTGGTCCCGCAGGAAGGCGCTCACCTGGTGCGCGAGACCGTCGTCCCGCACCGCGCCCGACAGGGCCCCGGCGGCCGGCTCGTGCAGCCCGATACCGCCGGTCCACAGTCGGCGGTCGGCCCACTCCTCGTCCACCCGCAGCTGCACCTGGACGTCCACCTGACCGAGGCTCTCCTCCGGACCGGCCGCGTAGAGGACGGCGGTGGCACGGCGCAGCGGATGGACGTCGAAGCCCTCGACGAACTGCGAGTTGCGCCAGTCGAGGAACGCGCCCTCTCCGTCGCGGCCGGTCCGCACGTCGATCTGCCCGTCCTCCAGGTGGATGCCGAAAGGCCGGCCGCCCCGGTTCTCGACGGTCACCCGGACACGGAAGTACGTCAGGCCCTCGGCGGCGTCGTCACGGCCACGCGGCGGCTCGGCCGCCTCCAGACGGTGGACGCGGACCCGCAGACCGGCGTGTTCTTCGTACTCCTGCCAGTCCCCGACCACGTTCGGCTCGTACACAGCGCACCTCTCGACTTCCCGAAGCTGCTTCCTATCCGTGTGCTCAGTGCACTGTCAAATGGGCGGAAAGCGCCGTGGCCAGGGCCTTCACCCCCATTGATCGGTGATCAAGCGCTGCCCAGGGACGATCCGCCGCACGCCCGCCCGACGATCACAGGGAGCGTGCCGCACATCACGTTCCGCACCGGTGTCCGCCGGGAGCGCCGATGGACCCGTTCGGGCGAGCGCTTCGCTCCCACAAGGCTTAATGTCCCTATATATGAGGATTCGCTTTGGAATCGGTCCGACAGGGAAAGCCCCTGTCAGCGCTTCGGACAGGAGGCATGTCCGCGGGCGCCGGCGCGTCCGGCACCCCGGTGGTCCGACCACCAGGCACTGCTGCTGAGGGAGGTGCGCACACATGCGTATCGCCGGCAGAACCAAGCCCCACCCGCACGACGACGCTCCCGACACGGCCGCCGCGTTCGAACGGCTCGCCGCACTGCCCGACGGACCGGAGCGCAAGGCGCTGCGGGACGAACTGATCCAGGTCTGGCTCCCCATGGCCGAGCGGATCGCGGTCCGCTTCCGCGGCCGTGGTGAGAGTCTGGACGATCTCTACCAGGTGGCCGCCCTAGGGCTGGTCAAGGCCGTCGACCACTACGACCCCGCACGCGGCCACGCGTTCGAGGCCTACGCCGTACCCACCGTCACCGGCGAGATCAAGCGGCACTTCCGCGACCACATGTGGACGCTGCACGTGCCGCGCCGCATCCAGGACCTGCGCAACCGGGTGCGCCGCGCCGCGAAGGAGCTGGCGCAGACCACGCCGGGGCGCGCCCCCACGATCGAGGAGATCGCCGAGCACGCGCATCTCACCACGGCCGAGGTCCGTACCGGCATGGAGGCGCTCGAGTGCTTCTCCGCCCTGTCGCTGGAGGCGGAGATGCCGGGCACCGACGGGTACGCCCTCGGGGACGCGCTCGGCGGTCCGGACCCGGCCTTCGACACGGTGATAGACCGGGTGGCCGTCCGTCCCTGTCTGGAGGCGTTGCCCGAGCGCGAGCGCACCATCCTCTACCTGCGCTTCTTCGGCGGGATGACGCAGAGCCGCATCGCGCAGCAGCTCGGCATCTCCCAGATGCACGTCTCGCGGCTGCTCAGCGGCTGCTTCGACCGGATCCGCGAGGAGATCCTCGCGGAGGCCCGCTGACCCGGCCCCCGCCGTCGGGGAAATCTCACCCCTGCGGCGGGGCGCCGGGGATCTGCGTCGGGCCGTGCCGGTCCAGGGCGTCCTCCAGGGCGATCCGGATCTCCGCCGGCATCACTCCTGTGCGCCCCCAGATGAGTATCAGTTCCGCGACGTTGCGCAGTTTGATGTTCGTATGCTGGGAAACCTCCTTCAGTACCGCCCACCCCTCGTCCGGTGCCACCCGGCCGAGCACGACGACCATCCCTATGGCCTGGTCGACGACGGCGTGCGAGACCACCGCCTCCTTCAGCTGCCGGATCTGCTCCTGCAGCCGGAATATCTGGTCCGGGCCCCCGTCCGTGGGCATGGTCACCTCCGGATCCGGCGTGTCACCGCCGTTCGTGCCGCGCGGTACCGCTCCGACGCCTCCATCGTCGTCACACGTGCCGCCCCGCGCCACCGGACCGTGCGGGGCGCGCCCGCCACCGTTTCGGCGGCGCCGCCGGGGTACTCGGCAGGCGCCCCGCACCCTTCCGGTCGGACACTGGTGTGGAACCGGTGACTGCCGGTGGACGAGACCAGGACGCGACTGCCATGAACCACGACATGCCCTCCGCCGCCGCTACGGACAGCGCTCTGCCCACCCGATCCGTGTACGGGGCCCCGTGCTGGGTGAGTCTGACCAGCCGTGATCTCAAGGCCACCGAGGAGTTCTACTCCGCCGTGCTGGGCTGGCGGTGGCGGCCGGCGAAACTGGGCGAGCCCTTCCGCATCGCCCTCGCCGACGAGGTGCCGGTCGCCGGGATCGCCGCGGTCGCCGGAATGTGGCAGATGGCGGTGGCGTGGACGCCGTACTTCGCCGTGCGCAGCGCGGACGACGCCGTGTCGCGGGCGGCCGAGCGGGGCGGCACGGCCGCGGTCGGGCCGATCTCCCTGCCGCCCGGCCGCGCGGCGCTGCTCGCCGACCGGGACGGCGCGACGTTCGGGATCTGGGAGGGCGAGCTCTTCTCGGACTGGGAGACCTGGCGCACCTCGCGCCCCGCCTTCATCCGGCTGCACACGCGTGACGCGTTCGACGCCGCGATCTTCTACGGCGAGATCTTCGACTGGGCGTCGTCGAACGGCTGCTGCGAGGTCCAGTACGAGGGTGACGAGGTGGTGCTGCGCAGCCAGGGCGACGTCGTGGCGCGCATCGAGTCGGGCGCCCTGGGCGCCGCCCCCGACCCCGCCGTCCGGCCGCACTGGCAGGTGCACTTCGCGGTGGACGACGTCCGGGCCTGCGCCCGCGCCGCCGAGCGGCACGGCGGCAGCGTCCTGGCGCTGACCGACGACGAGGCCGTGCTCCGCGACGCCGACGGCGCGCAGTTCACGGTGACCGCGCGCCGCCTCGGACAGTGACCCCACCGGCTCAGCGGCCGGTGCGGGACGGCCGCGAGAGCAGCACCAGGCTGCGTGGCTCGACGGTCAGGCTCGTGCCCGCCTTGCGCTCCGCCTCGTCGGGGTCGCCCTCCGGATCGGCGGTGTCGATCAGGACCGCCCAGCGCTCACCGTAGGCGGCACGGGGCAGCCGGAAGCGGGCGGACTCCCAGTGGCTGTTGAACAGCAGCAGGAAGGAGTCGTCGACGACGGGCCGCCCGCAGGGGTCCGGTTCGGCGATGGCGTCGCCGTTGAGGAAGACGGCGACGGCGTGGGCGTCGGAGCGCTGCCAGTCGTCGTCGGTCATCTCCCGCGCGTCCGGCAGCAGCCACACCAGGTCGGGCAGCGGCTGGTCCACGTTGGTCACCGTCTCGCCGCGGAAGTAGCGGCGCCGGCGCAGTACGGGATGGGCGGCGCGCAGGGCGATGACGCGCCGGGCGAAGTCCATCAGGCCGCGCTGCTCCCTGTTCAGCCGCCAGTCGATCCAGGAGATCTCGTTGTCCTGGCAGTAGGCGTTGTTGTTGCCCCGCTGGGTGCGGCCCAGCTCGTCGCCGTGGCAGAGCATCGGGATGCCCTGCGAGAGCAGGAGCGTGGCCAGGAAGTTGCGCTGCTGGCGGCCGCGCAGCTCCAGCACGGCCGGATCCCTCGTCCGCCCCTCGGCGCCGCAGTTCCAGGACCGGTTGTGGCTCTCGCCGTCCGCGTCGTCCTCGCCGTTGGCCCTGTTGTGCTTGTCGTTGTACGAGACGAGGTCGCGCAGGGTGAAGCCGTCGTGCGCGGTGACGAAGTTGACGCTGGCGCGGGGGCGGCGGCGGCTGTGCTGGTACAGGTCGGGGGAGCCGGTCAGCCGGGACGCGAACTCGCCGAGCGTGTGCTCCTCGCCGCGCCAGAAGTCGCGCACGGCGTCCCGGTACCTGCCGTTCCACTCCGACCACAGCTGCGGGAAGTTGCCCACCTGGTAGCCGCCCTCGCCGAGGTCCCACGGCTCGGCGATCAGTTTCACGCGGCTGATCACCGGGTCCTGCTGGATGAGGTCGAAGAACGCCGAGAGCCGGTCCACCTCGTGGAACTGCCGGGCCAGGGTGGCCGCGAGGTCGAAGCGGAAGCCGTCGACGTGCATCTCGGTGACCCAGTACCGCAGCGAGTCCATGATCAGCTGGAGTACGTAGGGGTGCCGCATCAGCAGGCTGTTGCCGGTGCCGGTGGTGTCGTAGTAGTGCTGCCAGTCGCCGTCCACCAGCCGGTAGTAGGAGGCGTTGTCGATGCCGCGGAAGGAGAGGGTGGGGCCCTTCTCGTTGCCCTCGGCGGTGTGGTTGTAGACCACGTCGAGGATCACCTCGAGGCCGGCCGCGTGCAGGGCCTTGACCATCGACTTGAACTCGGTGACCTGCTGCCCGCGGGTGCCGAGGGCGGCGTAGCCGTTGTGCGGCGCGAAGAAGCCGATGGTGTTGTAGCCCCAGTAGTTGGACAGGCCCCGGTCCGTCAGGACGCCGTCGTGCACGAACTGGTGCACCGGCATGAGCTCGACGGCGGTCACGCCGAGGGAGGTCAGGTGGTCCACGACCGCCGGGTGCGCCAGGCCTGCGTAGGTGCCGCGCAGTTCTCCGGGCACGTCCGGGTGGGTGCGGCTGATGCCGCGGACGTGGGCCTCGTAGATCACGGTCTCGGAGTACGGGCGCCTGGGCGGGCGGTCGTCGCCCCAGTCGAAGAAGGGGTCGGTGACCACGCCGAGCATGGTGTGCCCGGCGCTGTCCGCCGGGTCGGGTCCGCCCTGGGCGCGTTCGAAGAGGGACGGGTGGTTGTCGACCATCCCGTCCACGGCCCGGGTGTACGGGTCGAGGAGGAGCTTCGCGGGGTTGCAGCGGTGGCCCAGGGACGGGGCCCACGGCCCGTGGACCCGGTAGCCGTAGCGCTGCCCCGGGCCGACGCCGGGCAGGTAGCAGTGCCAGACGAAGCCGTCGACGTCGGGCATCGGGACGCGTCCGTGGGTGCCGTCCTCGTCGACGAGGACGAGCTCGACGCGCTCGGCGACCTCGCTGAACAGCGCGAAGTTGGTGCCCTGTCCGTCGTAGGCGGCCCCCAGCGGGTAGGGGTGCCCGCTCCACACGGGCGACCCCTTCCGCTTCGGCCCGGCGCGGGTCACCGGGCCTCCTCCAGGACGCCGTGGGTGGTGCTGCCCGGACCGGCCACCCGGCCCACCGGCAAGATCTCTCGCGGCACTTCCAGCCCCTCCTGGGTGATCGGTTCCGGTGCCGTCGGCACCAGCGGGACGCGTTCGCCGGCTCGGGCGCGCTGCGAGAACCAGATGACCTTGGCGCCGGTTTCGGTGGCGCAGCAGCCCCAGCCGTCACTGTTGGCGGCGAGGTGCTGCAGACAGGTCCGCAGGTCCTGGTCGGGACGGAGCGCGTGGTCGTTGCCCCCTACCGCCGTGATGAGGTGGTGGCGGTTCCACCACATCTCGATCGACGTGTTCTTGTCGCTCGCGTGCTCGTCGATCGCCCGCAGCAGCATCTCGGTGCCCGAGCAGACGGGTTCGACGAGGTTCTCCAGGTCCCAGAACCTGAGGTGAGCGGCCAGGATGCGCCTGACCTGTCCGACCCGCTCCGGGCTGACTTCCACGTCGAGGTGGTAGTAGCAGGGCACTGCGGTCTTCATCGTCGTGGCTCCTCACCGCGAAAGCTCGCGCTTCTCCGCGTCCCTCGGAGGACGGGCTCCTGATACACGAAGCGTGAGCACTGGTCGCTTCTGAGTCACTCCAGAGTGGGATCAGTAGTCCATTCGTGCAACACGAGCGGACACCGACCGACTTCACCCGAAAAAGCAGTTGAAGATCCAACAAGACGGGAAGTCACTGTCCGTGCACCATGTGTGAAGAATCAGATCGTCCGTACCGGACCGTCCCGAAAGGTGACCGGCCATGCTGCTTCCTGCGAAGACAGAAGTCGCCCGGCAGCTGCGGCGTTACCGCGCCTGGGAACGGATGACGCTCGCGTCCCCCGCGGACGTGCGCGTCCGGGCCACCTTCGAGGACTCCGGCTACACCCTCTGCGTGCTCATGGGGAAGCGGTGCGCACGTGAGGCGGCGGACGCCGCCGAACGGTATCTGCGGACGAACCTGGTCACCTATTTGCAGGAGCAGAACGAGCGGCCCCTGACCGCCCGAGCGGTCCGGCGCGGCCCGCCGGCGACGGTGGACCGGCTCACCCCGTCGGGGCGGAAGACCCCCTCCGGCGCGGCTTGACCCATCGGCCGGGCCCACGGGCCCGGCCTCGAGCACGGCGGAGGTGAGAACGGATGAGCGCGACCGTGGAGATCGGGCGTATCCCCGTGCGGGACGTCCACCCGGTGGTGGAGTGCGGCAGGCGCCCGGCGAAAGCGGTGGCGGGGGAGACGTTCGAGGTCACCGCGTCCGTGTTCCGCGAGGGACACGACGCGGTGGCCGCCAACGTCGTGCTGAAGGACCCCGAGGGCCGGTCCGGTCCCTGGACGCCGATGCGGGAACTGGCCCCGGGCACCGATCGCTTCGGCGCCGAGGTCACCCCGGGTGCGCCGGGCCGGTGGACCTACCGGGTGGAGGCCTGGAGCGACCCGGTCGCCACCTGGAAGCACCACGCGCGCATCAGGATCCCGGCGGGCATCGACACCGGCCTCGTGCTGGAGGAGGGGGCCGAGCTGTACCGGCGGGCCGCGTCCGGCGTGCCGAAGGACTCCGGCCGGGACGTGGTGCTGGCGGCCGCGGCGGTGCTGGCGGACGACACGCTGCCGGTGGCGACCCGGCTGGCGGCGGCGTTGACGCCGGAGGTGGACGCGGTGCTGGCCCGGCACCCGCTGCGGGAGCTGGTCACCACCTCCGACCCGCTGCCCCTGCTCGTCGAGCGGGAACGCGCCCTGTACGGCGCCTGGTACGAGTTCTTCCCCCGCTCCGAGGGCACCGCCGAACAGCCCCACGGCACCTTCCGCACCGCCGCCCGCCGGCTGGACGCGATCGCCGCGATGGGCTTCGACGTCGTCTACCTCCCCCCGATCCACCCCATCGGCACCACCCACCGCAAGGGCCGCAACAACACCCTCTCCGCCGGCCCCGACGACGTCGGCGTCCCCTGGGCCATCGGCTCCCCCGAGGGCGGCCACGACGCCGTCCACCCCGACCTGGGCACCCTCGACGACTTCGACGCCTTCGTCACCCGCGCCGGCGAACTCGGCCTGGAGATCGCCCTCGACTTCGCCCTCCAGTGCTCCCCCGACCACCCCTGGGTCGGCAAACACCCCGAGTGGTTCCACCACCGGCCCGACGGCACCATCGCCCACGCCGAGAACCCGCCCAAGAAGTACCAGGACATCTACCCCATCGCCTTCGACGCCGACCTGGACGGCCTGGTCACCGAGACCGTCCGCGTCCTCCGGTTCTGGATGGACCACGGCGTGCGCATCTTCCGCGTCGACAACCCCCACACCAAACCCGTGGTGTTCTGGGAACGCGTCATCGGCGAGATCAACCGCGCCGACCCCGACGTCGTCTTCCTCGCCGAGGCCTTCACCCGCCCCGCGATGATGCACACCCTCGCCCAGATCGGCTTCCAGCAGTCCTACACCTACTTCACCTGGCGCAACACCAAACAGGAACTGACGGAGTACCTCACCGAACTCACGGGGGACGCCGCCTCCTACATGCGGCCCAACTTCTTCGCCAACACCCCCGACATCCTGCACGCCTACCTCCAGCACGGAGGCCGCCCCGCCTTCGAGACCCGCGCCGTCCTCGCCGCCACCCTCTCCCCCGCCTGGGGCATCTACAGCGGCTACGAACTGTGCGAGAACACCCCCCTGCGCGAAGGCAGCGAGGAATACCTCGACAGCGAGAAGTACCAGCTCAAACCCCGCGACTGGGACACCGCCCAGCGCGAGGGCCGCACCATCGCCCCCCTCATCACCCGGCTCAACACCATCCGCCGCGACCATCCCGCGCTGCACCGGCTCAGGAATCTGCGTTTCCACCGCACCGACAACGACGCCCTCATCGCGTACAGCAAGCGCGCGGGGAGCGACGTCGTGCTGGCGGTCGTCAATCTCGACCCCCACCGCCCCCAGGAGGCCACGGTCTCGTTGGACATGCCGCAACTCGGCCTGGACTGGCACGAGTCGGCGCCGTTCCACGACGAACTCACGGGTGAGACCTACCACTGGGGCAGGACGAACTACGTGCGCCTCGAGCCCGGCCGGGCCCCCGCGCACGTCTTCCACGTCCAGCGCTCGTCCGCCGCCGCGCCGCAGAACGAAGGGTCAGCAGCCTCATGAGCGTCAACGAGCCCGTACCGGACACCTTCGAGGACACGCCGGCCAAGCTCCTGGACCCCGACTGGTTCAAGCGCGCCGTCTTCTACGAGGTCCTCGTCCGCTCCTTCCAGGACAGCAACGGCGACGGCGTCGGCGACCTCAAGGGCCTCACCGCCAAACTGGACTACCTGCAGTGGCTCGGCGTGGACTGCCTCTGGCTGCCGCCGTTCTTCAAGTCACCGCTCAAGGACGGCGGTTACGACGTCTCCGACTACACCGCCGTGCTGCCCGAGTTCGGCGACCTGGCCGACTTCGTCGAGTTCGTCGACGCCGCCCACCAGCGCGGCATGCGCGTGATCATCGACTTCGTCATGAACCACACCAGCGACCAGCACCCGTGGTTCCAGGAGTCCCGGAAGAACCCCGAGGGCCCGTACGGCGACTACTACGTCTGGGCCGACGACGACAAGCAGTTCCAGGACGCGCGGATCATCTTCGTGGACACGGAGGCGTCGAACTGGACGTACGACCCGGTCCGCAAGCAGTACTACTGGCACCGCTTCTTCTCCCACCAGCCGGACCTGAACTACGAGAACCCGGCCGTGCAGGAGGAGATGATCTCGGCCCTCAAGTTCTGGCTGGACCTCGGCATCGACGGGTTCCGGCTCGACGCCGTGCCGTACCTGTACGCCGAGGAGGGCACCAACTGCGAGAACCTCCCCGCCAGTCACGAGTTCCTCAAGCGCGTCCGGCGCGAGATCGACGCGCAGTACCCGGACACGGTGCTGCTGGCGGAGGCCAACCAGTGGCCGGAGGACGTCGTCGACTACTTCGGCGACTACGCCTCCGGCGGCGACGAGTGCCACATGGCGTTCCACTTCCCGGTAATGCCGCGGATCTTCATGGCCGTGCGCCGCGAGTCCCGCTACCCGGTCTCCGAGGTCCTGGCCAAGACCCCGGCGATCCCGTCGGGCTGCCAGTGGGGCATCTTCCTGCGCAACCACGACGAGCTGACCCTCGAGATGGTCACCGACGAAGAGCGCGACTACATGTGGGCCGAGTACGCCAAGGACCCGCGGATGCGCGCCAACATCGGCATCCGCCGGCGGCTCGCCACCCTGCTGGACAACGACCGCGACCAGATCGAGCTGTTCACCGCCCTGCTCCTCGCCCTCCCGGGGTCGCCGATCCTCTACTACGGCGACGAGATCGGCATGGGCGACAACATCTGGCTCGGCGACCGTGACGCGGTACGCACGCCCATGCAGTGGACCCCGGACCGCAACGCCGGCTTCTCCACGTGCGATCCGGGCCGGCTGTACCTGCCGGCGATCATGGACCCGGTCTACGGCTACCAGGTGACCAACGTCGAGGCGTCGATGGCCTCGCCCTCGTCGCTGCTGCACTGGACCCGCCGCATGATCGAGATCCGCAAGCAGAACGTGGCGTTCGGCCTGGGCTCGTACACCGAACTGCCCTCGTCCAACCCCGCCGTGCTGGCGTTCCTCCGGGAGTACGAGGACGACCTGGTGCTGTGCGTGAACAACTTCGCGCGGTTCGCCCAGCCCACCGAGCTGGACCTGCGCGAGTTCGCCGGCCGCCATCCGGTCGAGCTGTTCGGCGGGGTCCGCTTCCCCGCCATCGGTGAACTGCCGTACCTGCTGACCCTCGGGGGCCACGGCTTCTACTGGTTCCGGCTCACCCGAGTCGCATCCCGCATCGGCCGCCGCGTGTGAGCGTGGGCCGAGGAAAGGACGCGTCACCATGCCGAAGACCGCACCCCTGCGCCCGAGACCGGCGCATCCCGCCGAGCCGATGGCCTCGCTCGGGGGGCTGCTGCGGGAGTGGCTGCCCAGGCAGCGCTGGTTCGCGGGCAAGGACCGGCCCGTGGCCGAACTCGGCCTGCTGTCCATGACCGAGCTGTTCCCGGGCTGCCTGCATCTGCTGGTCCACACCGGGCACGGCTCGGTGCCCGCGCCCGGCGGCGCGCTCCCGGCCGGCGACTGCTACCAACTGCTGCTCGGTGTGCGCGAGCGGCCGTCGCCGCGCCTGGGACGGGCGCTCATCGGGCAGGTGCCGGGCGGCCCGCTGGCCGGCCGGACGGTGTACGACGCGCTGCACGACCCCCGGACGGCCCAACTGCTCCTGGAGCGGCTGCGCGGTCCCGGCCGGGCGGGGCCGCTGCGTTTCGAGTGCGACCCGTCCCGTCCGGTGCCGGGCGGGCTGGCACCCCGCATCCTGGACGCCGAGCAGTCCAATTCCTCGCTGGTCTACGGCGACGAGTTCATCCTCAAGGTGTTCCGGCGCATCCAGCCGGGGGTCAACCCCGACCTGGAGGTGCCGAGCGCGCTGGCCCGGCAGGGGTGCGGGCGGGTGCCCGCACCGGTGGCGTGGCTGACCACCACCCATCCGTACGAGGCCACGCTCGGTGTGCTGCAGCCGTTCCTCCACGACGCCTCCGACGGCTGGACCCTCGCCCTGGAGGCCCTGTCCTCCGGCAACGACTTCACCACGCAGGCGCACGAGCTGGGACGGGCCATGGCCGACGTGCACCTGGCCCTGGCCTCGGCCTTCCCGGCCGGCGCCCCCGGGGAGAACGGCCGCACGGCGGCGGCGATGACCGAGCGGCTGACCACCGCCGCGCACTGCGTGCCCGCGCTGCGGCCCTTCGTACCCGGCCTGCGGGCGGCCTTCGCCGCGCTGACCACCTGCGACTCGGGGCCGCCCGCCCAGCGCATCCACGGCGACCTGCATCTGGGGCAGGTGCTGCGGGCCGGCCGGGACTGGTTCGTCATCGACTTCGAGGGCGAACCGTCCCGCCCGCTCGCCGAACGGCGCAGCGCCCACTCCCCCGTCCGGGACATCGCGGGCATGCTGCGCTCCTTCGACTACGCCGCCCGGCAGCGCCGCCCGTGGCGTCCCGAGTGGGCGCGCCGCTGCCGGGAGTCCTTCTGCGCGGGTTACGCCGCCCGGGCCGGGTGGGACCCCCGCAAGAAGCACGGCCTGCTGCGCGCCTACGAGACCGACAGGGCCGTGTATGAGGTGCTGTACGAGGCCCGGCACCGCCCCGACTGGCTTCCCGTACCCATGGCGGCGATCGAACGACTCGCCGTGAGAGGAGACTGACCCGTGGCCCTCCGCGACACCTCGCTCCCCGAGCCGTCCGGTCCCGTCCCGCCCGCACCCGGTGGGTGCGAGGCCGCCCCGCCGCTGGACCCGACCGACCGAGGGCGCCTCCTGGCGGGCGCCCACCACGACCCGCACGCCCTGCTCGGCGCCCATCCGGTGCCCGGCGGGATCGCCTTCCGGGCGCTGCGCCCCTTCGCCCGCGAGGTGAGCGCGGTCGTCGACGGCGAGCGCCACCCCCTGGTGTCGGAGGGGGACGGCCTGTTCTCCGGCATCCTGCCGCTCGCGGAGATCCCCGCGTACACCCTCGTCGTGGCGTACGAGGAGGGTGAGCAGGAGACGCACGACCCGTACCGATTCCTGCCCGCCCTCGGCGAGCTGGACCTGCACCTGATCCGTGAGGGCCGGCACGAGCAGCTGTGGCGGGCGCTCGGCGCGGAGCCGATGACCCACGCGGGCGTCGCCGGCACCCGGTTCACGGTGTGGGCGCCGAACGCGCAGGGCGTGCGGGTCGCCGCCGACTTCACCCACTGGGACGGCACGGCCTTCCCGATGCGCTCGCTCGGTTCGTCGGGGGTGTGGGAGCTGTTCCTGCCGGGCGTCGGCGAGGGCACCCGGTACAAGTTCGAGATCCACTCCCGCTACGGGCACCGGTTCCTCAAGGCCGACCCGATGGCGCGCGCGGCCGAGGAGCCGCCGGACACGGCCTCCGTCGTGACGGTGTCCCGGTACGAGTGGAACGACCGGGAGTGGATGCGGACCCGGTCCGCCACCCCGGTGCACGAGGCGCCGTTCTCGGTGTACGAGGTGCACCTGCCCTCGTGGCGTCCGGGGCTGACGTACCGCGAGCTGGCCGACGCGCTGCCCGCGTACGTCAAGGACCTCGGCTTCACCCACGTCGAGCTGATGCCGGTCGCCGAGCACCCCTACGGTCCGTCCTGGGGTTACCAGGTCACCGGCTTCTACGCGCCGACCGCGCGCCTCGGCTCGCCCGACGACTTCCGGTACCTCGTCGACGCCCTGCACGCGGCGGGCATCGGCGTGATCATGGACTGGGTGCCGGCGCACTTCCCCAAGGACGACTGGGCGCTGGCGCGGTTCGACGGGGACCCGCTCTACGAGCCCGGGGACTCCCGGCGCGCCGAGCACCCCGACTGGGGCACGTACACCTTCGACTTCGCCCGTACCGAGGTGCGCAACTTCCTCGTAGCCAACGCCGTGTACTGGTGCGAGGAGTTCCACATCGACGGGCTGCGCGTCGACGCCGTCGCCTCGATGCTGTACCTGGACTACTCGCGCGACTCCGGGCAGTGGGAGCCCAACCGGTACGGCGGCCGGGAGGACCTGGCGGCCATGGCGTTCCTGCAGGAGATGAACGCGACGGTCTACCGGCGCTGCCCCGGCGTGGTGACCATCGCGGAGGAGTCGACCGCGTGGGGCGGGGTGACCGGTCCGACCGACGGCGGCGGGCTCGGCTTCGGGCTGAAGTGGAACATGGGCTGGATGCACGACTCGCTGGAGTACGTCGCGCACGAGCCGGTGCACCGCAAGTACCACCACCACGACATGACCTTCTCGATGGTGTACGCCTACAGCGAGAACTACGTGCTGCCGATCTCCCACGACGAGGTCGTGCACGGCAAGCAGGCGCTGGTGTCGAAGATGCCGGGCGACTGGTGGCAGCGGCGCGCCAACGTCCGCGCCTACCTCGGCTTCATGTGGGCCCATCCCGGCAAGCAACTGCTGTTCATGGGACAGGAGTTCGCGCAGGGCGCCGAGTGGTCGGAGAAGCAGGGCCCCGAGTGGTGGCTGCTCGACGAGGGGTACGCCTCGGCGGGCGACCACCGCGGGATCCAGGACCTGGTGCGCGAGCTCAACACCCGTTACCGCCGGACGCCGGCCCTGTGGCAGCGCGACACCGATCCGGCCGGTTTCCGCTGGGTCGCGGTGGACGCGGCCGAGGACAACGTCTTCGCGTTCCTGCGGTTCGACGGGGACGGCAGCCCCCTGCTGGCGGTGTCGAACTTCTCGCCCGTGGTCCGGCACGAGTACGGGCTCGCCGTCGGCGACGACGTCGCCGTCTGGCGGGAGGTCCTCAACACCGACGCCGAGCGGTTCGGCGGCAGCGGCGTGACCGGCCCCGACCCGGTGAAGGCGGAGGAGGGCACCCTCCGGATCACGCTGCCTCCTCTGGCCACGGTGTGGCTGACGCCCTTCGGTGGCTGAGACACGGCGACACCAGGTGTTCGGTCCCCTTGAGGGGGCAATCGGGGTGACGACGGCCCGGACGCTCCGGCCGTCGTCACCCCGTAGGTCCCGGAAAGGCGGCATCAGGTGCGCACTGTCGGAGTGGAGGAGGAGCTCCTCCTGGTCGACCCCGAGTCCGGCGAGCCGCGGGCACTGTCCGCCGCGGTACTCGCCCGGGCCTCCCGCGACGACGCGGAGCAGGACGTCTTCGAGAAGGAACTGCACGAGCAGATGCTCGAGTTCGCCACCCGCCCGCAGGCGGACATGGAGGACCTGCACGCGGAGATCGTCCGCTGCCGTGAGGAGGCCGGGCGGCACGCCGGAAGGATAGGGTGCGCCGTCGCCGCGCTCGCCACCTCCCCGCTGCCGGTCAGTCCCGCCGTCAGCATGAACCACCGCTACCGGTGGATGGCGGAGCAGTACGGCGTCGTGGTGCAGGAGCAGCTCGTCCTCGGCTGCCATGTGCACGTGTCGGTGGAGTCCGACGAGGAGGGCGTCGCGGTCGTCGACCGGGTGCGGCCCTGGCTGGCGGTGCTCACCGCCCTGAGCGCGAATTCCCCGTACTGGCAGGGCCAGGACTCGGCGTACAGCAGCTACCGCAGCCGGGTCTGGCAGCGCTGGCCGTCGGCCGGGCCGACGGAGCTGTTCGGGTCCGCAGAGAACTACCACCGGCGGGTGGCGGACATGGTGGCCACCGGCACCATCCTCGACGAGGGAATGATCTACTTCGACGTCCGGCTGTCCCGGCGGTACCCGACGGTCGAGTTCCGGGTCATGGACGTCTGCCTGGACGCGAGCACCGCCGTGCTGATCGCCGCGCTGGCCCGCGCCCTGGTCGAGACGGCCGCCCGCGAGTGGCGGGAGGGCGTCGAACCGGCCGGGCACAGCGTGAGCCTGCTGCGCCTGGCGGCCTGGCGGGCCGCCCGGTCCGGACTGACGGAGGAACTGCTGCACCCCGCGACGATGCGGCGCATGCCCGCCGAGACGGTGGTCCGGGCCCTGCTGGACCACGTACGGGAGGCGCTGGCCGCCGCCGGCGATCTGGAGCGGGCCGAGGAACTGGCCGAGGTCCTGCTGCGGCACGGCAACGGCGCCCGCGTGCAGCGCGAGCTGCTGGAGCGCACCGGCAGCCTGCGGGACGTCGTCACCGAGTGCGTGCGACGCACCCAGAAGGCCTGACGGGGCGGGCCGTGACCGTTCAGAAGATCAGCGCGAGGGCGTAGGCGAGGAAGCCGGCCGCCATCAGCACCACGAGGGCGAGGATCAGGATCAGCGGCCCCTTGGCCCAGCCCTTCGGTGGGTTGTGCGCTTCGAACGGGCCCGCCTCGGGCAGGCTGCTCTCCGCCGGCGGGGTCTCGCCGGGCGGTACGCCGCCGCCCGGTTCCAGGCCGGTGGTGCTTTCCGGGTCGGGATCGGGATTCGTGTAGCTCATGCCGTACGGGTCCCCCGATCCGCCGGGATCACCGCGAGGGAACACTTCTGCCGTCCCGGCCCCCCGGTGCGCGCGCCTCGGCTAGATTCGAGCGGCCGATGACGGTGCCCGTCGGCGACGTCACCCTCCGTACATGTCAGGAGCAGCGCATGCGCGACCTCGCTCTCGCTCCCCCCGCCGCCCCGCCGCCCCTGACCGGCGGGCTCGCCGACAGTCTCTTCGAGACGGCGGCCCGCACCCCCGCGCTGCCGATGCTCGCGCGCCGCCCCGTCCCGTCCTCCGCCGTGTGGGAGGAGGTGACGGCCTTGGAGTTCCGCGACGAGGTGGTCGGGCTGGCCAAGGGGCTGATCGCGTGCGGGATCCGGCCGGGCGACCGCGTGGCGATCCTCGCCCGCACCCGCTACGAGTGGACGGTCTTCAGCTACGCCTTGTGGACGGTGGGTTCCGAGATCGTCCCGATCTACCCGACCTCGTCGCGCGACCAGGTCGAGTGGATCCTGCGGGACGCGGGCTGCGTGGCCGTGGTGGTCGAGGACGAGCAAAGCGTGATGACCGTCGGCTCGGTGTGCGCGTCGCTGCCGTCGCTGCGGCACGTCTGGCAACTGGACACGGGAGCGCCGGCCGCGCTGGTGGCGCGGGGCGAGTTCATCCCGGACGCGACGGTGGACTCCATGCGCCGCATCGTGCTGCCGGACTCGACCGCCGTCGTCGCCTACACCTCCGGCACCTCGGGCCGGGCCCTGGGCTGCGCGCTGAGCCACCGCAGCCTGGCCGCCCCGTGCGACACGCTGCTCGCCGGCTGGGGCCACACGGTGGCGCCCGAAGGGGAGCAGGGCGCGGTCCTCGCCTTCCTTCCGTTCTCCCACGTGTACGGGCTGATGATCCAGAGCCTGTGCGTCCGCGGCGGACTGCTCATGGCGCACGAGCCCGCGATGAGCGAGGAGGCGCTGTCGTCGGCGTTGCGTTCCTTCCGTCCGACGTACCTCTACGCCGTCCCCTCGGTCCTGGAGAAGCTCTACAAGACCTTCCTCCGCACGGCCCAGCAGGGGGGTCGCGGAGCGTTGTTCGAGCGCGCCGCCGGCACGGCACGGGACTTCGCCGCGGCGCTGGAACGCCGGCGGCTCGGCAGGGGGCCGGGGCCCGGCTTCGATCTGCGGCTCCAGCACGCGCTGTACGAGCGGACGGTGTACCGCCGGCTGCGGTCGGCACTGGGCGGCCGGGTCCGGCGGGCCACGTCCGGCGGTTCGCCGCTCAGCCGCGACCTGTCCCTCTTCTACGAGGGCATCGGCGTGTACGTGCACGACGGGTACGGCCTGACGGAGACCAGCGGCGGGCTGACGATGCAGCCGCTGGGCCGGGAGAAGTCGGGGACCGTCGGGCAGCCCCTGCCGGGCGTGGAGATCCGGGTGGCCGACGACGGGGAGATCCTGGTCCGCGGACCGTCGCTGTTCCAGGGGTACGTCGGTGACGAGGCGGCCACCCGCCGGGTACTGCGCGGCGGCTGGCTGGCCACCGGGGACCTCGGGCACCTCGACGAGGAGAACTACCTGGCGATCACGGGCCGCAAGAAGGACGTCATCATCACCAGCGGCGGCAAGAGTGTGGCCCCGGCCGCCCTGGAACAGCGGCTGCGGACGCACCCGCTCGTCCACCAGGCGGTGGTCGTCGGTGACAACCGCCCCTGCGTCGGTGCCCTGATCACGCTGGATCCCGAGTTCCTGGCCGACTGGCGAGCGGCCCTGGCGCTGCCGGGCGACGCGTCGGCGCGCGAGGCACGCGAGGAGAACGCGCTGCGGGAGGAGGTCGCCCGGGCCGTCGCCGCGGCCAACAGCGCCGTCTCGCGCTCGGAGTCCATCCGGGTCTTCCGCGTCCTGCCGGAACCGTTCGACGTGAGCAACGGGCTGCTGACTCCGTCGATGAAACTGCGGCGGGACGAGATCGTGCGGACCTACGCCCTGGAGATCGACGCGATGTACGAGGCGCGCTCGCGGCGGCGGCCCAGGGTGCCGGCGCAGGAGCCGGCGGGCTGGGAGGACTCGGACAACGTCTTCTTCGGGTGACGGGGCGGCCACCCGCGGTGCGCTGCGACGTTGTCCGGACCACAGGGCGCGTAGGGTCCGCCGACCCGGGAACTAACAAACGAAGGGAAAGCGAGAGAAGGTACGACGCCCGGCGGACACCGGGCCGGGAAGGCGAAATGGCAGCCGAGTCGCGTTGGGACAGGACACTGGCTTCCGAGGAGATCACGAGCCGCACCGCCAGCTTCACCGGGGAACTGCACAATGTGACCGGTGCGCGCCTTGTCGCGGAGGAGTTCCTCCACGACCTGGCGCGGTCGGCGCCGCCCTCGGCGCCCGAGCACTGGGACGACATTCTGCTGGTCGTCACGGAACTGGCGGCCAACGCGGTGCAGTACGCCCCGGGGCCCTTCGAGCTGCGCATGCGCCGGACCTTCGACGGCGTGCACGTGGTGATGCACGACACCAGCACCACGGAGCCCGCGCCGCGCCCCTTCCATCCGAACAGCGGCGGCGGCGGTATCGGCTGGCATCTGATCCACACCCTGTCCGACCAGGTGAGCGTCGTCACCGGCGGGCGGGGCAAGGACATCCACGTCTTCCTGCCCTGGTGACGCGTCCCGGTTCAGGCGCCGAGGGGACGCAGCGGGACCAGCGCGCTGATCGTCTTGCCGCCCCCGGGGCGCAGCTCGACGGCGATGTCCCGCGCCAGCCGGGCGACGAGCGGCCATCCGTAGCCGCTGCCGTGGTGCCGCGTGGGGAACGCGTGCACCACCCGCGGTATCACCCGGCTGTTGTCGTGGACGGCGATCCACACGCCCTCGCCGGTGGTCCGGGCGTCGAAGCCGGCCAGGCCGCCGCCGTGCCGGATCGCGTTGGTGACCAGCTCCGACACGACGAGCAGCAGATCGACGACGTCCTCGTCGCGCACCCCGCGCCCGCCGCCGTCCCATCGCGCGCGCACCACGGACTCCGCGTACGCCCGCGCCTCGGCCGCGGTGGTCACGTCGGCCCGCGCCGGTGCGCCGCCCAGCGCGGTGGCGGAGCCGGACGTGGTCGTTCCGTCGGTCTGATCCATGTCTGTGGTGTCCCTGGCTCGCTTCGGCCGTGCGGTCGTACTGTGCCGGGTCGGTCGCTTGCCGGGTCAGTCGCCCGTGGTGTCCCGCGGCGGCAACCGGTCATAGTAGCCGCCCACGGCCGCCAGGTACTCCGGGTCCATGGTCTCGCTGTCGGTCCGGAACCGGGGCGCGGCCTTGATCTCCGCCCTGGTGCACCCCACGGTGACCGTGCGGGCCTCGACGTCGATGCCCCGCACCATGCCGACGGGGACGAGCACACTGCGTCCGAAGACCCAGACGCCGGTGTCGACGACCAAGTGCCGCATGCCGGCGGGGTCGGCCTGCCGGTCGACGTGTCCGACGGTGCCGTCGCTCGCGAGCACGGTGCAGCCCGTGAGGTCCTGTCCCTCCGTGTGACCGCTTCCCACCGCGTACGACCAGATGTCTTCCGTCGGCACGCTTCCCTTCCCTTCCGCATGGATCGGCGATTGACGGGCCCGGCGGATGCCCCGGGCGGGCGGGCCGGCCGGACCGGCTCCACAGCAGCTGATACCCGGCCCGGGCCGCCGCATTCGGGGCATGCGGCCGGACGGCGTCGTGCCCGGCCCCGGAGTCCCGGCCCGGACACGACGAGCCGCTGGGCGACGTCGCGCCCGGCGTTTCCTGGTCGCGCAGGTGGGGGGGGCCGTCAACGGCATCGGCTCGTGGGTGACGGGCAGGCGCGCGCCGCACGTGCCGTGGTCGGCGCCGGCTCACCAGCGGGTGATCAGCGGCGCGTCCGGCTCGTGTTCTCGCCAGGCTTCGGCGACGCGTGCGAGACGGGCAGGGACGGCGATGCCGCGGACGGTGGCGATCCTGCCGCCGGCGATGTCGAACGTGACCGCGCCGACGACGTGGTCGCCGAGCACGAAGAGGATGGCGGGGGCGCCGTTGACGACCGCGTAGTGGGCGGCGGGCGTGCCGCCGACGAGCCGCCGCTTCGCCGGAGTGGGTTTGAAGCCGGCCCGTGCGACAGCGGCGACGCGCTGCGGGGTGTCGTACCGCAGCAGCTTGCCGGCCGGGCCTGCGCCGTTGGAGTCGGAGATCGCGGTCGCGTCGTCGGCGAGCAGCGCGACCAGGTGTTCGGTGCGTCCCGATGAGGCGGCGGCGAGGAACTCCTCGACGATCCTGCGGGCGGATGCCGGATCGACCTCTCCCCCGCCTCCGCGGCGTGCGGTGGTGATGCGCCGCCGGGCCCGGTGGAGGTGCTGCTGGCTTGCCGCCTCGGTGATGTCGAGGATCCCGGCGATCTCGGCATGGCTGTCGGAGAACGCCTCGCGCAGGATGTAGACGGCCCGCTCGACGGGTGACAGGCGCTCCATGAGGGTCAGCACGGCCAGGGAGACCGATTCGCGCTGCTCGAACGTGTCGGCCGGGCCGAGCATCGGATCGCCGTCGAGGAGAGGTTCGGGCAGCCAGGCACCGACCGCGCGTTCGCGGCGGGCCTGCGCCGAGCGGAGCCGGTCGAGGCACAGGTTGGTGAGGACCTTGGTCAGCCACGCTTCCGGCACCGTGATTCGCTGCCGGTCGGCGGCCTGCCAGCGCAGGAACGTGTCCTGTACGGCGTCCTCGGCGTCGGTGGCGGAACCGAGGAGCCGGTACGCCAGCGAGGCCAGCCGGTTGCGGTTGGCCTCGAAGCGGTCGGTGGCGGCGCTGTCCACGCGGAGCACCCTATGAGACGGCTACGCGGCCGCCTCGTCGGCGCGCGCGGCAGTCGGCTCGGCGGCTGCGTCCGGCGCGGGGACCAGGCGATGCCTGCGCCTGGGCAGGCCGAAGGTCGGGTGCGCGTTGGCCCACAGCGACATCCTGAGGATGCCCGCCTTGATCCGCGCGGCCTTCCGTCCGCCCATGTACCTCGGCTTCGCCTGCCCCTGCTCGTCGGCCATCTGCAGGATGCCGTCCCGTCGCCCGAGGCTGATGTGGTTTCCCGGGTAGTCCAGCTTGGTGTTCGCGATCGTGCGGCCGGTCAGGCGTCCCACGATCGCGGCCACGGCCCGCATCCCGGTGTAGCCGGCCGAAGCGCAGGACATCGGCAGCGGTCGGCCGTTGTCGCCTATGGCGTAGGCGCTGTCGCCGACGGCGTAGACGTTCGGGTGGGAGACCGACCTCATGGTGCGGTCGACGACGATCCGACCGTTCTCGGTGACCTCCAGCCCGCCGGCGGCGGCGATGGGGCCGACCGCGAACCCGGCCGCCCACACAACGGCGTCGGACGCCAGGGGGGTGCCGTCGGCGCACAGCACCCGGGTCGCTTCGACGGCGTCGACGACGGTGTGCTCCAGGACGGTGACGCCCAGCCGGTCGCAGGCCCGGCGCAGGTGACCGCGGGCGCCTGCGGACAGCCGGGCGCCCAGCTCGCCGCGGGCGACCAGCGTCACCGACACGCCGGGGCGGGACTCGGCGATCTCGGTAGCGGTCTCGATACCGGTCAGCCCGTCGCCGACGACCACCACCTTCCTGCTTCCGCCCCGCCCGCCCAGGCTGTCGAGACGCTCGCGCAGGCGCAGCGCCGAGGGGCGGGAGGCGATGTCGAAGGCGTGCTCGGACGCACCGGGGACGCCGTGGTCGTCGCCGCGACTGCCGAGCGCGTACACGAGCGTGTCGTAACCGAGCTCGCCCTTGCCGTATGCGGCCTCGGCCAGGGCGACGACCCGGCGCTCGGGGTCGATCGCGGTGACACGGGCCACGTGCAGCCGTGTCCCCGTGCCCGCGAACACGTCGGCGAGCGGTGGAGCCTCGATCGCCTGCCCGGCCGCGAGCTGGTGCAGCCGCAGCCGCTGGACGAAGTCCGGCACGGCGTTGACCACGGTGATCTCCGCGTCCGCCGGGGACAGGCGGCGGGCCAGGGTCCCGGCCGCGTAGCACCCGGCGTAGCCGGCGCCGAGGACGACGATGCGGTGCTTCATGCGATGCTCCCGTCGGTTCACTTGCCTTCCGGTGACTTGAGCGGGACGGAACGCCGATTCCTGACAGGAACTGGATGTGATGTGGGCCACAGTGCGGCGGGGGTGTCGCCCAACGGTGTCCGCGAACGCCGGGGCGGTACGGATGCGGACCGCGCTGAACGGGTGGCGGTCACCGGCCCGGTGACCGCGGCCGGCAGGTTGCCGACGGTATGAGGTGCCGGCGCACGTGCCCGCGGCGCGGCCTCGCTCCCGCCGTGCTCGCGGCTGGCCCCGGGAGCACGGTGCCGTCCACGGGCGCGCCGGACAGCCGGTCGAGGCCCGCGGGCGTGCGCGTTTTCAGTTGCACGGTGAACGCCCCGAACGCACAGGTCGTGGGCAGGGGATGCGCCCGGCCTCGCCCTGTCGTCGACGGCGGCCTCGCGCCTGTCCTTCGGGGGCCCGACCGCGGGGTTCGGTAGGGGCCCCGCTTTGTCGCCCGGCCCGCACCTGGGTTAGCCTTCTACGTATTTTTCTCATCTCGCAGATCCGTGAACTGCGGAAATGCACAATGAACCGGACCGCCGGGCGTGTCCGGAGGTGTTCCGAGTCCTCGGGTGCCGAGGGCTCCTGGGGAGCGGAACGAGGGTGCTCATGACCAGCGACAGCGCCGGAACCGTGGACACGGTCCCGGGCGATCAGGAGTTGAGGCGTCTCCTGGCCGGCCTGACCGCCGTGCGGGACGGCGACTTCGGCACGCGTCTGCCGGACGAGGCGGACGGCCTGCTGGGTGACATCGCCAAGGTCTTCAACGGCATGGTGGACCAGCTGTCCGTGTTCACCTCCGAGGTCACCCGGGTGGCCCGCGAGGTCGGCACCGAGGGCACCCTCGGCGGACAGGCCAGGGTGCCGGGGGTCTCGGGCACCTGGGCCGATCTGACGGACTCGGTCAACGCCATGGCCGGCAACCTGACCACCCAGGTGCGCGACATCGCGCAGGTGGCCACGGCCGTGGCCAAGGGCGACCTGTCGCAGAAGATCGACGTCGACGCGCGCGGCGAGATCCTCGAGCTCAAGAACACCATCAACACGATGGTCGACCAGCTCTCCGCCTTCGCCGACGAGGTCACCCGCGTCGCCCGCGAGGTCGGCACCGACGGGCGGCTCGGGGGCCAGGCGGACGTCCAGGGCGTCAGGGGGACGTGGCGCGACCTCACCGACTCGGTGAACTTCATGGCCGGCAACCTGACCAACCAGGTCCGCAACGTCGCCCAGGTGGCGACCGCGGTGGCCAAGGGTGACCTGTCGCAGAAGATCACCGTGGACGCGCGCGGCGAGATCCTCGAGCTCAAGAACACCATCAACACGATGGTCGACCAGCTCTCCGCCTTCGCCGACGAGGTCACCCGCGTCGCCCGCGAGGTCGGCACGGCCGGCAACCTGGGCGGGCAGGCGCAGGTGCGCGGCGTGTCCGGCACTTGGAAGGACCTCACCGACAACGTCAACGTGATGGCGTCCAACCTGACGGGGCAGGTCCGCTCCATCGCCCAGGTCGCCACCGCCGTGGCCCGCGGTGACCTGTCGCAGCGGATCACCGTCAAGGCCGAGGGCGAGATCGCCGCCCTGGCCGAGGTCATCAACACGATGGTCGACACGCTGTCGGCCTTCGCCGACGAGGTCACCCGCGTGGCCCGTGAGGTCGGCACCGAGGGCCGGCTCGGCGGGCAGGCCCACGTGCCGAACGTCGCCGGCACCTGGAAGGACCTCACCGACAACGTCAACTCGATGGCCAACAACCTCACCGGCCAGGTGCGCAACATCGCGCTGGTGACGACGGCGGTGGCCCTGGGCGACCTGTCGAAGAAGATCGACGTCGACGCGCGCGGCGAGATCCTCGAGCTCAAGACCACGATCAACACGATGGTCGACCAGCTCTCCGCGTTCGCGGACGAGGTCACCCGCGTGGCCCGCGAGGTCGGCACCGAGGGCCGGCTCGGCGGACAGGCCGAGGTGGAGGGCGTCTCGGGCACCTGGAAGCGGCTCACGGAGAACGTGAACGAGCTGGCGGGCAACCTCACCCGTCAGGTCCGCGCGATCGCCGGGGTGACGAGTGCCGTCGCCGAGGGCGACCTGACCCGCTCGATCAACGTGGAGGCGTCCGGCGAGGTCGCCGAGCTCAAGGACAACATCAACGCGATGGTGCAGTCCCTGCGCGAGACCACCCGGGCCAACCAGGAGCAGGACTGGCTCAAGACCAACCTCGCCCGCATCTCCGGTCTGATGCAGGGTCACCGGGACCTGCCCGTCGTCGCCGAACTGATCATGGACGAGCTGGTGCCGCTCGTGTCGGCGCAGTACGGCGCCTTCTACCTGGCCGAGGACGGCGAGGACGGGCCCGAGCTGCGGCTCGTCGGCTCCTACGGCTACCCCGACGACATGTACCGGCCCACCAGGATCGCCTTCGGCCGCACGCTGGTCGGCCAGACCGCGCGCAGCCGCCGCACGATCGTGGTGGACGAGCTGCCGCCCGGCTACGTGACCATCTCCTCGGGACTCGGCCAGGTGGTGCCCACCGCCCTGGTGCTGGTGCCGATCGTCGTCGAGGGCCAGGTCCTCGGTGTGATGGAGCTGGCGTCGGTCACCCCGTTCACGCCGATCCACCGGGACTTCCTGGAACAGCTGATGGAGACCATCGGCGTCAACGTCAACACGATCGTCGCCAACGCCCGCACCGACGAGCTGCTCGCCGAGTCGCAGCGCCTGACGGCCGAGCTGCAGGCCCGGTCCACCGAGCTGCAGGTGCAGCAGGAGGAGCTCCAGCGCTCCAACGCCGAGCTGGAGGACAAGGCGTCCCTGCTGGTCACCCAGAACCGGGACATCGAGGCGAAGAACCTGCAGATCGAGCAGGCCCGGCAGGAGCTGGAGGCCCGCGCCCAGCAGCTGTCGCTGGCCTCGAAGTACAAGTCGGAGTTCCTGGCGAACATGAGCCACGAGCTGCGCACCCCGCTCAACAGTCTGCTGATCCTCGCTCAGCTGCTCGCGCAGAACCCGTCGCGCAACCTCACGCCGAAGCAGGTTGAGTACGCCGGGATCATCCACTCGGCGGGCTCGGACCTGCTCCAGCTGATCAACGACATCCTGGACCTGTCTAAGGTCGAGGCCGGGAAGATGGACGTCTCCCCGGAGCGGGTGACGCTGCGGCAGCTCATCGAGTACGTCGAGGCGACCTTCCGGCCGATGACGACGCAGAAGGGCCTGGAGTTCACGGTGACGACGGCCGCCGGCGCGCCTGCGGACCTGCTGACCGACGACTCACGGCTGCGTCAGGTGCTGCGCAACCTGCTGTCCAACGCGGTGAAGTTCACCGAGCGGGGCCGGGTGGAGCTGGCCATCGAGCCGGCGCCGGACGACGAGGTGCCGCAGGGCGTAATCCGCGGCGGTGCCGTGGTGGCGTTCCGGGTGAAGGACACGGGCATCGGCATCCCGGAGCAGAACCTGGAGTCGATCTTCGGGGCGTTCCAGCAGGCCGACGGCACGACGAGCCGCAAGTACGGGGGCACCGGCCTCGGCCTGTCCATCACCCGGGAGATCGCCCAGCTGCTGGGCGGCGCGGTGTCGGTGGACAGCACGCCCGACCGGGGCAGCACGTTCACGCTGTTCCTGCCGGTGGCGCGGCCCGACTTCGAGGAGCTGCTGGGCCGGGGCGCCGAACAGGCGCCGGCCGAGTCGCCCTCGGACGTGCTCGCGCGTCCGGCCGCGGTCCCCGAACTGACCACCGGGCACCGGCAGCGTCCGCGGCGCCTGCTCGTGGTGGAGGAGCGGCCGCGCGGTCTGCTGACCCTGGTCGCGGAGAGCGTGGTCGCGGACCTGTCGCACGGGCGGGACGACGCGGGGGGCAGGCCGCCGCTCGACGTCATCACCGCCGTGGGCGCACAGGAGGCGGCCGGCGCGCTGGCGGCCGACCCGTGCCACTGCGTGGTCCTGGAGCTGGGCATGCCGGACTCCGAGGCGTCCCGCTTCCTGGAGGCGCTGCGCGGCGACTCGGCGCTGGCGAGCGTGCCGGTGCTCGTGCACAGCGGGCACCGCGCGGACGCGGCGCTGGAGCAGAGCCTGCGCTCCGGTCCCGCGGGCGGGGCGCTGGAGTTCCTGTCCAGCCTCGACGAGCTGCGGGAGCGCATCGCGCTGCATCTGGCAGCCGAGGAGCCCGGCGACGTGCTGTCCCTGGTCCGCGCCGAGGAGCCGCAGCGCCTAACGCCGCTGCCGGTGGACGACGCGCCCTCGGGCCGCACCGTCCTGGTCGTGGACGACGACGCCCGCAACCTCTTCGCGCTCAGCGGGATCCTGGAGCTGCACGGCCTCCGGGTCCTGCACGCGGAGAACGGGCGCCGGGGCATCGAGACCCTGATGGCCCACCCGGAGGTCGCCCTGGTCCTGATGGACGTGATGATGCCGGAGATGGACGGCTACACGGCGACCGCCGAGATCCGCCGCATGCCCCAGTACGCGGAACTGCCGATCATCGCGGTGACGGCGAAGGCCATGCCGGGCGACCGGGAGAAGAGCATCGCCTCGGGCGCCAGCGACTACGTCACCAAGCCCGTCGACACGCAGGACCTCATCGCCTGCGTCCGCCGTTGGCTGCCCGCATGAGCGCGCCGGTCCCCGTCCCGTACACCGGTGGGCCGGGCGGCGTGCGACGCGTCCCGTCGCGCCCCGTGGCGGCCTCCAGCCGAGGAGTGACCCGACCGTGAGCATCTCCGAGCAGCCGCCCGAGCCCGGCGCCGAGCCGCGCGGTACGTCCGCGGCTCGGACCCCGGGATCCGAACCGTCGCGGTCCGGCGCGGCCGACGGCCCCGGCGACCTGCGCCGCATGTCCCCGCTGTCGCCCGTGGGCAGGCTCGCGGCCACCGTGGACCGGCTCAGCCGCGAGGTGCGGGCCGCCCAGGCGGAGGCCGAGGGCCGGGCCCTGATCGAGCTGGCCAAGGGCGTGCTGGTGGCCCGGCTCGGCTGCGGTCCGGCGCAGGCCGCCCGGCAGCTCGCCGAGCTCGCCGAGCAGTCCCAGGTGACGCCGCTGGAGTTCGCGGTCGACGTCATCAACCAGGCCGCCCGGGACCGGATGTCGGAGGTCACGGACGCGTTCCTGGCCGCCACCGCCGCGGCCGAGGCCGAGAAGGCCGAGCAGGCCGACCAGCAGTCCGCCGATTCCGCGGCCGTGCGGCTGCGGGCGGCCGAGAGCGGCGCGCTGGCCGCGGACGACACCCAGGCCGTCGCCGACGCCCTGCTGGAGCAGGCGCTGCGCCCGCTCGGCGCGGTGGCCGTGGCCATCTGGGCGGCCGGCTCCGACGGGTCGCTCACGCTGGCCGGCTGCGCGGGCTTCTCGGCCGCGGAGGCCACCCGCTGGCGCTACGTGCCGCCGGCCGTGGCGACGGTGGCGCGGCGCGGCCTGACCGAGCGAGCGGGCCAGTGGATCACCTCGCTGGCGGAGACCGGGCTGCCCAGCGTGGGCCGGCACCAGTACCCGGACGGCGGCCGGGCCGCCGTGCCCGCCGGTACGGGGGGACGCATCCACGGCGTGCTGGAGATCGCCTGGCCGCAGCCGCTGCCCGCGCAGCCGCCCCAGGTGGTGCGCCAGGTGGAGGCCCTGGCGGAGCTGTGCGCGCACACGCTGGAGACGTACACGCCGCCGAACGGCGCCGGGCCGGAGCCGCGGGTGCTGCCGGACGCGGCGGAGCTGATGGACCTGGCGGACGGGCTGCACGACCCCGCCCTGGTCCTGGTGCCGCACCTGGACGCCGCCGGGCACCTGGCGGACTTCCGCATCCAGCACGTGAACAACCGTTTCCTGGACCCCGCCGGACGGCCGCGGGCCGTCGTGGGCGGCGCCCTGCTGCTGGAGGCCTATCCGATGGCCGCCGGGGACAGCGAGCTGTTCCGGAGCGTGGAGCGGGTGTACGCCACCGGCGAGTCGTTCCGGGCCCGGAGGATGAACCTGACCGCGCTGGTCGACCAGGTGCCGCTGTCGGCGATC
This sequence comes from Streptomyces sp. 63XJN7_1_ISO-PGPR-S23-121, assembly GCF_056173025.1. Taxonomy (NCBI): domain Bacteria; kingdom Bacillati; phylum Actinomycetota; class Actinomycetes; order Kitasatosporales; family Streptomycetaceae; genus Streptomyces; species Streptomyces sp. 63XJN7_1_ISO-PGPR-S23-121. Next base: position 4,444,261 of record NZ_CM149653.1, read on the forward strand.
GCGGACATCAGCATCAGCCGGCACGGCAACGCCGTCCTGCTCATCTGGCGCATCGAGGACGAGACGGCCCGGCTGGCCAGCCTCCTCCAGCACGCCCAGCGCCTCGGACGCATCGGCGGTTTCGAGGAGAACCTGCTGACCGGTGAGATCACCTGGAACGGACAGCTCTTCGACCTGTACGGGCGTCCGCAGACGAGTACGCCGGTGCCGCTGGAGGAGCTGGCCGCCCACGCCCACCCGGACGACGCCGTCCCCATCGGCCGCTTCCTGCGCACGCTGCTGCACCACCGCAGGCCGGCGTCGGCGGCGTTCCGGCTGCAACGGCCGGACGGCGTGACCCGGCACGTGCGGGTGGTGGCCGAACCCGTCCTGGACACCGACGACCGCCTCCTCGTCGTGCGCGGCGCGTACCAGGACATCTCGGCCCAGCACTGGACGGAGGTGGCGCTGGCCGCGACCCGCGACCAGCTCGCGCACACCGAGCAGCAGGCCGTCGAACGCGCCCGGCTGACCCTTCAGCTGCAGCACGCCATCATGCCGCCCGCCCATACGCCGCTCAAGGTGCCGGGCCTCCAGGTGGCCGTCCGATACCGCCCGGCGGAGACGGAGCAGCTGGTCGGCGGCGACTGGTACGACGCGGTGATGCTGCCGAACCGCATGGTGCTGCTGTGCGTGGGGGACGTGGCCGGGCACGGCATAGAGGCCGCGACGAGCATGGTCGTGCTGCGCAACGCGCTGCGCGGACTGGCCGTGACGGGCGCGGGGCCGGGGCAGCTGCTGTCGTGGCTGAACATCGTGGCGCACCATCTGACGGGCGGGGTCACGGCGACCGCGGTGTGCGGCCTGTACGACCCGGCCCGGCGCACGCTGCGCTGGGCCCGCGCGGGGCATCTGCCGCCGGTGCTGGTGAGGGGGCCGGAGGCGCAGCCCCTGCCGCTGGTGCGGGGCATGCTGCTGGGCGCGGTGGCGGAGGCCGTGTACGAGGAGGACGAGGTGCAACTGGCCGCCGAGGACACGCTGCTGATGTACACCGACGGCCTGATCGAGCGCCGTGACCGCTCGGTGGAGGAGTCGCTGACGCACCTGCTGAGCAGTGCCCGTCTCAGCCCCAGGTCCCTGGACCAGCACCTGGACCGTCTGCTCACCTACAGCAGGTCGGACACGGACGACGACACATGTCTCGTGGGCATCCGGGTGGGGTGATGTGTGCTCCTGGGATTCGGGGGTAGACGCCGAGCGCGGTGAGCGGTGTTCACGGACGAGGGGCATGGCGCACGGTGGGATTTCGCTCACCGGACGTGCCCCTCGTCCGCGGACTGCGCAGTCGCTCACGGGGGTGGCCCAGCCCCTGGCCGTCAGGATCGTTGGAGGTACACGTGCCCATTGCCCAGAACCCGCTGTCCGTCGAGGTGACGCTGCCCCGGGAGGACGTCGCGCTGCTCAAGGTGGAGGGCTACCTGGACGTCGACACGGCGACCGAGTTCCAGCACCACCTGGCCAACCAGCTGCACCACGGCCGCCGGCACTTCCTGCTGGACCTGTCGGACGTCCCGTTCATGGACTCCTCCGGGATGAACATCATCCTCCGGGTCTACCAGGAGGCACGCGACCTGCCGGGCAGCGTGCACATCATCTCGCCCGCGCCGGCGGTGCTGCGCATCCTCGACCTGACCGGTGTGAGCATCACCGTGCCGGTCTCCGACAGCGTCGAGGAGGCCCTCGCCCGCGTCGACCGGCAGCCGGGCGGTCCGGAGGTCCCGGACGCCTGAGCCGGCACGCCCCGCCGCTCATCCGGGCCGCTCGTGCGGGAGCAGGTGTCGTACGAGGTCGACGGGTGGATAAAGTTGTCGCCCGGCAGAGTCACGTCGCCGTCACGTCGCCCGAGGGGTCGGTACGGCGCAGCGCGGATGAGGAGTGGAGCAGGTGCCGGAGCAGGCGGAGGGAACGGCCGGGTCGGCGACGCAGGAGGTCAGGGAGTTCCTGCGGCGTCACCGTGAGCAGATCGCCCAGCGGTGGGCCGACGAGCCCCTGTTCCGGGCGGTGTTCACCGTTTCGCGGGACGAGGCGGTCGAGGCGGGGAAGTCCGTTGTGGACGCGCTGGCCCAAGTCGCGGACGCCTCCCGGGTGGAGGACCCGGACGCCGCGGGATTCACCACGGTGCGCGAGCAGTTGGCGAGGATGGGGGCGGCCCGTTCCCGCGCCGGCCTGAGCACCGCACAGGTGTCGAGCGAGCTGGCCGCCCTGCGCCCGCCGGTCGAGAAGCTGCTGATCTCCGACCTTCCGGACGCCCCGGCCGAACACGTCCGGGACTGTGTCACCACGCTGAGTGTGCTGATGGGCACCCTGCGGGTGGTGGTCATGCAGACGGCGCTGAGCGAGGGGCAGGCGCTGATCGACCGGCAGCGGCTGCAGCTGCTGGAGGTGGCCACGCCCGTCATCAAGCTGTGGGACGGCATCGTGGCCGTGCCGCTGATCGGCACGCTGGACAGCGCCCGCAGCCAGGTGGTGATGGAGACCCTGCTGGAATCCATCGTCGAGCAGCAGGCGCGCTACGCGATCCTGGACATCACCGGGGTGCCGACGGTCGACTCGCTGGTGGCCCAGCACCTGATGAAGACGGTCGCCGCGGCCCGCCTGATGGGTGCCGAGTGCATCGTCTCCGGCATCCGGCCCGCGATCGCGCAGACGATGGTCCACCTCGGCCTGGACCTGGGCACGGTGGTGACCCGGGCGAGCCTCGCCGACGCGCTGGGCTACGTGCTGCACCAGCTCGGCGTCGGCATCGTGAACCCCGTCACGAACGGTCCGGTCGCGCGGTGAACGAGGCTTTCCCCGGGCCCCAAGCGGGTCCTGTGACGAGTCATGTACCGGTCCTGCGGCTCGGTGACGTCCTGCTGGTCACCCTCCAGGGGGACCTGCACGACAGTACGGCGCAGCGGCTCCAGGACGACCTCGCCGAGACGATCGTGCGCACCGGGGCCACCGGTGTGATCATCGACATCTCCGGTGTGGAGATCGTCGACTCCTTCCTGGGCCGGGTGCTGGCCGAGATCGCCGGGCAGACCGATCTGCTGGCCGCGCGCACCGTCGTGGTCGGCATGCGGCCGGCGGTCGCCATCACCCTGGTGGAACTGGGCCTGCTCCTGCCGCGGGTGCACACCGCGCTCAGCACCGAGGTGGCGATGGCTCTCCTCGCGGAGCAGGCCCCGTCGGCCCGCTACGGCGGACTGCGCCAGGAGAGTCCGTGATGCACACTGCCGCGGGCGCTCAGGCCCGCCTGCCGATCCAGTCGGACATGGATCTGGTGTGGGTGCGACAGCACGTGCGGCAGGCCGCCGCCCAGCTCGGTTTCGGGCTGGTGGACCAGACCAAGCTGGTCACCGCGGCCAGCGAACTGGCCCGCAACACGCTCGTGTACGGCGGCGGCGGAACAATGGACACGGAGACCCTCACCCAGGGCGGCACGCGGGGCCTCCGGCTCACCTTCAGCGACGAAGGTCCCGGTATCGCCGACGTGGAGCAGGCCCTCAGCGACGGTTTCACCTCCGGCGACGGACTCGGCATGGGGCTGGGCGGTGCCCGGCGCCTGGTGCACGAGTTCGCCATCGACAGCGCGCCGGGCACCGGGACCACCGTGCGGGTGACGTCCTGGGTGGGCCGTCCGCCGCGCCCCCGAGAGGAGTCCTGATGCCTCGCGTGTGGGACGTACCCGTGCACGACTCGACCCGGGTGCGCGACGCCCGGGTGGCCGCCGAGCACGCGGCGGCCATGGCCCGGCTGGACGAGCAGTGCACCGCCTCCGCGGCGCTGGTGGCGACCGAGCTGGCCACCAACCTGCTCAAGCACGCCGGAGGCGGTCAGGTCCTCATCGACGTGGTGGCCCCGCCCGTCCTCACGGCCGACCGGGACGAGGCCAGGGCCGTGCAGATCACGACGGTCGACCACGGTCCGGGCATCGCCGACGTGCCCACCGCGCTGAGCGACGGCTTCACCACCACGGCGTCGCTCGGCGCGGGCCTGGGCACCTGTGCGCGCCTCGCCGACGACTTCGAGGTCCACAGCGTCCCGGGCCGGGGCACCGTGGCGCTCGCCCGGATCGGCGGCGTGCCCCGGGCCCGTGCCGTCGGGAAGGACCCGGTGGCGGGTGTACGGGCCGGTGGCGTGAACGTGCCGTTCGCGGGCGCCGACTACTCGGGCGACGCCTGGGCCTGGGTGCGCACCGAGGACCGCGTGACGCTCATGCTGGCCGACGGGCTGGGGCACGGCCCCGAGGCGGCCCGGGCCTCGTCGACCGCGGTCGAGGCGCTGCGCGGCGCCGCCCACCTGGTGCCCTCCGAGGCGCTGAAGCGCCTGGACGCGGCCCTGGCCGGCACCCGCGGCGCGGCCGTCGCCCTCGCCCAGGTCGACACGCGGGCCGGGCGGCTCAGGTTCGCCGGCATCGGCAACATCGGCGCCCGGCTCTGCGCGGGCGGCACCTGGCGGGCCCTGGTGTCCCAGCCCGGCATCGTCGGCACCCACCGGCCGACGAGGGTGCGCGACGAGGAGCGGGAGTGGGCGGACGACCGGGTGCTGATCCTGCACAGCGACGGCCTGCCGAGCCGCTGGACGCCCTCGCCCGACGCCTGTGCCCCGGACGTCGACCCGGCCGTGACGGCTGCCGTGACGATCCGTGACGCCAGCAGTTCCGCCCGCCCCGTGCGGGACGACACCGCCGTCGCCGTCCTGACCTCGACCCCGCCGGACCGCCCATGACCCGTACCTGGCAGATCACCGGCGTCACCGACGCCGCCCGGGCCCGGATCGCCACCGCCCGGCTGGCCGCGGCCTGCGGTGTGGCGCCGCTGGAGCGCACGCGGCTGGCGGCCTCGCTGAGCACGCGGCTGCGGCAGTGCCTGACCAAGGGCGGCACCTGGCGGCTGACCCTGGAGGCGGCCACGGCGCCCGCTGGGACGCCGGACGCCGGGCAGAGCGTGCTGATCGCGGTCGTGACGCCGGCGCGTGAGGCCGCGGCCGACGGGGAGCCGCCGTGGCGGATGACGGTGCCCCGTCCCGAGGCGCTCCCGGCCGCCGGCGAGGGCACCGTGGCGGACGACCCCGCCGCGCTGGCGGAGGCCCTGCTGGGCGCCGACGAGGACACGGCGCTGGTGCTGGACCGGCTCGGCGAGCAGGAGGCCCTCGTCGCCTTCCACCGGGAGGAGCTCCAGCAGACGAACCAGGGCGTCGTGGCGCTGCACGCCGAACTGGACGCCGCCGGACGGGCCCAGCGGGAGGCGTTCGCCGCCGAGCGCAAGGCCCGCACCGAGGCGGAGAACGCCCGTCGCAGACTGACGTTCCTGGCGGACGCGAGCGCGGTGCTCAACGCCTCGCTCGACCACCACGAGATCGTGCGCCGCCTGCCGGACCTGCTCGTGCCCGAGTACGCCTCCGGCGTCGACGTCTGGATCTTCGACCAGGAGGGCGACCGGAACCGGCCACCGGTGCACGCCGCCGCGGCCGTGGCCGCGGCCCGCACCGGACGGCCGCAGTACGCCGGCGCGCGGCCGGGAGGCCTGCCGGGCGTCGACGACCAGCCGCCGTCGGCGCTGGACCCGGACCGCCCCCTGCTGTGCATCCCGCTGCCGACCCGGGGGTCGGCCCTCGGTGTGCTGACGCTCACCCAGCCCGGGGAGCAGTGGGACCCCGACGACGCCGTGATGCTGATCGAGCTCACCCGGCGGGCCGCCATCGCGATCGACCACGCCCAGCGCTACCAGCACAACCGCGACATCGCCGAGACCCTGCAGCGGGCCCTGCTGACCGAGCTTCCGGCGCCGCCCGGCCTGGGCCTGGCCGCGCGCTACCTGCCGGCCACGCACGGACTGAACATCGGCGGTGACTGGTACGACGCGTTCCGCCAGCCCGACGGCGGGGTGATCGTCGTGGTCGGCGACGTGACCGGGCACGGTCTGCGGGCGGCCGTGATGATGAGCCAGCTGCGGACGGCGCTGCGGGCCTACGCGGTCGACGGCGGCAGCCCGGGCCGGCTGCTGACCCGGCTGCACACGTTCCTGCACCACCTCCAGCCGGACCTGTTCGCCACCGCCGTCATCGCGCGCTTCCACCCCGACGACCCGACGATGACGTGGGCGGCGGCCGGTCATCCGCCTCCGGTGCTGCGTACCCCGGACGGCCGAGTGCGCGCGCTGGACGCCAAACCGGGAGCGATGCTCGGCATCCCGCTGGAGCAGGAGATCGCCGACCACACGGAGCTGCTCGCGCCGGGTTCGACGCTGGCGCTGTACACGGACGGCCTGGTGGAGCGGCGGGCCCGGGGCATAGACCCGGGCATCGAGCGACTGGCCGAGGCCCTGGGGACCTTCTCCCCCGAGCAGCTGGACACGGACCTGGAGGGTTCGGCGGACGGCATCCTGCGGCCGCTGCTCAGCGACTCCGAGCGCGACGACGACGTGTGCCTGCTGCTGTGCCACCTCGACGGCTCCGGCTGACCGGCGCCGTCACCACTCCCCCGCGCACCCGTTGCCGGCCGTTCACGTCCGCCCGGTGCGGTCAGGTCCGGGCCGGGGCATGGTGGTGCACAGGGTGTTTCGCCTGCCTGGCGCTCCCGGCTCGCCGAACCGCCGCCGACGCGATGGGATCGACGAGGTGCGAAGCAGCGATCCAGGGGCAGGCGAATGGCGTTCGCGGCTGACCGCCCGGAGCCGCAGAAAGGGATGAACACCGTGACACGACCCAGGATCCTGGTGGTCGGCGCAGGTTTCGCCGGCGTGGAGTGCGTCCGCCGTCTCGAGCGCAGGCTGTCCCCCCACGAGGCCGACGTCACCCTGGTGACGCCCTTCGCCTATCAGCTCTATCTGCCGCTGCTGCCCCAGGTCGCCTCGGGCGTGCTGACGCCGCAGTCGATCGCGCTGTCCCTGCGCCGCAGCAGCAGGTACCGCACCCGGATCATCCCGGGCGGGGCCATCGGCGTGGACCTCAAGGCGAAGGTCTGCGTGGTGCGGACCATCACCGGCGAGATCGTCAACGAACCCTACGACTACATCGTGCTGGCCCCCGGCAGCATCACCCGTACCTTCGACATCCCGGGGCTCACGGACCACGCGTTCGGCATGAAGACGCTCGCGGAGGCCGCCTACATCCGCGACCACGTCATCTCGCAGCTCGATCTCGCCGACGCCAGCCATGATCCGGCCGAGCGCACCTCCCGTCTGCAGTTCGTGGTGGTCGGCGGCGGATACGCGGGCACCGAGACCGCGGCCTGCCTCCAGCGGCTCACGCACGCGGCCGTCAAGCGCTACCCGCGCCTGGACCCGGCCCTGATCAAGTGGCACCTGATCGACATCGCGCCGAAGCTGATGCCCGAGCTGGGCGAGAAGCTCGGGCGGAGCGCGCAGGAGGTGCTGACGCGGCGCGGCATCGAGGTCTCGCTGGGCGTGTCCATCGAGAAGGCCGGGCCGGAGGAGGTCACCTTCACCGACGGCCGGGTGGTGCCCACCCGCACGCTGATCTGGACCGCCGGCGTGGTCGCGAGCCCGCTGATCGCCACGCTCGGCGCGGAGACCGTCCGGGGACGTCTCGCCGTCACCGCCGAGATGTGCCTGCCCAACCACGACGGGGTGTTCGCGCTCGGCGACTCCGCGGCCGTGCCCGACCTCGCCAAGGGCCAGGAGGGCGCCGTCTGCCCGCCCACCGCCCAGCACGCCATGCGGCAGGGCCGGCACGTCGCCGAGAACCTCATCGCCTCCCTGCGCAACCAGCCGATGCGGCCGTACGTCCACAAGGACCTCGGCCTGGTCGTCGACCTCGGCGGCACCGACGCGGTGTCCAAGCCCCTCGGCATCGAACTGCACGGCGTGCCCGCCCAGGCGGTGGCCCGGGGGTACCACTGGTCGGCGCTGCGCACGGGTGTGGCCAAGGCCCGGGTGGCGACCAACTGGCTGCTGAACGCGGTCGCCGGCGACGACTTCGTGCGCACCGGTTTCCAGGCCCGCAAGCCCGCGAAGCTCAAGGACTTCGAGTACACCGACGCCTATCTGTCGCCGGAGCAGGTGCGCAAGCAGGTCGAGGGAGCGGGCCGGGCGGAGCTGTGACCCGCTGCCCGTGGCCCGCTCCCGGCATGGCATGCTGAGAAGTGGATCTAGGTGTGAAGCGGTGTGAAACGGGAGAGTGTACGGCGGCGTGAAGTCAGCGGGACGCTCGGTGCGGGCACGGCTGCGGGACGGCGTCGCCGCGTCCGATCCCGGACTGCTGCGGCTGACGGCCGGGCTGCGGACGGTGGGAGCCATCGCTCTGACGCTGGCCGTGCTGGCGCTGTCCGGTGTGGACGTCAAGCATCTGGTGGCGGGCGCCATGTCGGCGATGGTCGCCACCTTCGCCATCCGCGAGAAGCAGCCCGGTGCGCAGGCCGTCACCCTGGCGCTGGGCCTGCCGGTGGCGCTGGCGTCCGTGTCGGTGAGCGCGCTGCTCACCCCACGGGTCGTCGTCGGTGACGTCTTCTTCGTCGTCCTGATCTTCTGCGCCGTGTACGGCCGCCGGTTCGGCGACCGCGGTACCGCCCTGGGCCTGATCGGTTTCCAGGTCTACTTCGTGTCCCTGTTCGTGGGCGCCAAGGTGTCGAGCCTGCCGGGCCTGTGGGCCGCGATGGCCGTGGCGTTCGCGTGCAGTGCCCTGGTGCGTTTCGCGATCGTGCCGGCGACGCCCGCGCGCGTTCTGGGGCGGTTGCGCCAGGCCTTCCGGGCCCGGCTGGCACAGCTGATCTCGGCGCAGATCGAACTGCTGGACGCCGGGCCCGACGAGATCGACAAGACGCTCGAGCACCTGCGGGACGGCACCGCGCGTCTGCATGAGACGGCCCTGATGATCCAGTCCCGGCTGGAGGAGGGCACCCCCGACGCGTCCACGGCGCGTCTGGTGCAGCGCCGCATCGCGGACGCCGAGATCGCCGCCGAGCGTCTCGGCCTGCTGCTGCTGGGCGCGCGCAGCGCCGAGCGGGCGGACACCCTCACCCTGCATCTGCCGGGCGCGCCGGCCCCGGCGGTGGGGAGCACGCCCGCGCCCGGCGAGGCGACGCCGGTCGTACGCCGTGACCTGATGGCGCTGCGCGCGCTGGTGCTGCGGCCCCCCGCCGAGGCCCGCGGCACGGCGCTGGCCCACCTGCGCAACCGGCTGCTCGGCTACCGCGACGAGGAGAACCTGCCGGAGGCGACGCCCGCCGTGCAGGACGTCTTCCGGGGCATCGGGGAGACCGCCCGCGCGGTCATGGGCCTCAGGATCGCCCTGGACGGGCCGCAGGACGAGTCGGACGACAGCCCCGCCACGACCCGCTCACGCGAGGAGCTGGACGCCGAGGACGCCGCCATCGACGCCGGCGAGGAGGCGGTGCCGGAGGAGGAGCCGAGGGGGTTGCGCAGGCCCACCACCCGCGCGGCCGTCCAGGTCGCCGTGGGGTCGTCGCTGGCCATCGTCGGCGGGGAGTTCCTCTCCTCCCAGCGCTGGTACTGGGCCGTGCTCACCTGCTGGATCGTCTTCCTGAACACCGCCTCCACCGGCGAGATCCTGGTCAAGGGCTACCGCCGGCTGCTGGGGACCATGCTGGGGGTGGTGGCCGGCATCGTGCTGGCCGGGGTCGTCGGGAACCACACCTGGACCGCGTTCGGGCTGGTGCTGCTGCTCGTCTTCGCGATGTTCTACACCGCGCCGCTGTCCTACACGCTGATGTCGTTCTTCGTGACCGCGATGCTCGGGCTGCTGTACACCCTGCTGCACACGTACAGCATGTCGGTGCTGCTGCTGCGGGTGGAGGAGACGGCGCTCGGCGCGGCCTGCGGGATCATCGCGGCGGCGCTGGTACTGCCGATCCGCACGGACCGGCGTACGAACGAGCTGCTCGGCACGGTGCTGGAACGGCTGGTCGACGTCACCGAGGGCGCCGTCGACCAGCTCAGCGGCGGGCCGGCCGCGGATCTGCTGGACACGGCGCGCGACCTGGACCAGGCGCTGGGCGATCTGCGCGGCGCCGTCCAGCCGCTCACCCACCCGATCACGCCGCTGCGGGCCCGCCGGAACACGGCCCAGTACGTGCTGGCGCTGCTGGAGACGTGCGCCTACCACGCGCGGTCCCTGGCGGCGACGGCCGAGCTGCTGCCGACCCATCCGTCGATCGCGGCCGACCCGCGGCTGCGCGGGGCGGTACGGCGCACGGTGCGCAACATCGAGGCGATCGCCGCCCGGGTCGAGGACGAACACGCCGGCACCGAGGTGGAGACCGGACCCAGCATCGCGTCGCTGCTGGAGTTCGACGCCGCCGGGGCGCCCCGGTACGGCCGTATCACCGGGCGCGTGCTGCGGCACCTGGAGCGGCTGGACGAGGCCGTGGTCGGCCTCGCCCGGCCGTTGGGCGTGCCCGTCGCGACGCCGAAGCGGTGACGGGTCAGAAGTCGCTCGGCATGCCGCTCACCTCGGCGATGCCGCGCAGCTCCTCGTTCTGCCGGTGGCGTTCCTTGAGGTAGTCGGCGATCTCGCCGAGCCGTTCGGGGTCGGAGGCGGTGGCCGCGTCCGTGACGACGCGGACGGGGCCGGTCTCGTCGGTGCTGATCTCGACGACCTCGTTGTCGAGCCGGCCGGTGACGGCGGTGGCGATGACCAGGGCGGCCTCGTCCCGGATCTCCTGGGGCAGCGCCTCGGCGTTGTCGCCGTCCAGGGAGAAGTCGATGGTGGGCATCTGGTGCTCGTCGATCGCCTGGAGGACCGGTTCCACCACGCTGAGCAGCAGCTGGTAGTCGTCGGTCTCCATGCGGAAGCGCAGCAGGTCCAGGTAGACGTCCACGGGACGTCCGTCCGGCGGAGGAATCTCGTGTTCGTTCATTCGCCCCGTGTTCCCCGTGCCGCGCGGCTCAGACCCTCACACCCTGCGCCAGCGGGCCAGGGCGAACGAGAACACGCCGAACAGCACCAGACCCGCGGCGACGAGGACCAGCAGCCACGGTCCGAGCGGGGTGCCGGCGAAGGAGCGCAGGGTGTCGTCCATGCCCTTGGCCTTGTCGGGTTCGTAGTCGACCGCGGCCTGCACGGCGAAGGCACCCGCCGCCGCGAAGACGATTCCCCGGGCCGTCCCGCCGCCGACGCCGGTGACGTCGATCAGCCGCCGTACCCGCCGGCTAAGCTCACCCAGCTTCAGCTTCTTGTGGTAGCTGCGGCGCACGGCCTGGACGGCGATCACCACCCCGGCGACGACGATCGCGGCCCCGGCCACGCCCACGGCCCACCGTCCGGCGGGCATCTCCAGCACCTTGGCCGTGACGTCCCGGGACTGCCGGTCACCGGCTCCGCCGCCGCTGCCGCGGGAACCGGCCGCGAAGGCGAGCACGGAGTAGGCGACGAACGAGTAGAAGACGCAGCGGGCGGCGGCCGGCAGGCGCTTCTTCGCGGTGTGGCCGTCCTTGCCGGTCACACCGAAGAGCGCCTCGGACAGCCGCCACAGCGCCATGCCGACGAGTCCGGCGCCCAGCGCCCACAGCAGGACGGCGCCGAACGGCTTGTCCGACAGTTCGGCCAGGGCACCGCCGCGGTCCGCCTGGCGCTGCCCGTCGCCGAAGGCGATCCGCAGGGCCAGCAGTCCGACCAGCAGGTAGATGACTCCGCGGGCGGTCAGTCCCGCCCGGGCGGCCCCCTCGGCGGCCCCCTCGGCGGCCGATCCGTTGGCCGCCTGTCGGGCCCTGCCGCGGCCGGTGCGTGTCAGAACACTCATACGAGCCTCCCCTCCGGGACTCCGCTTGCCCCGCCTTCTCCCCCGCACACCGGGGACTTCGCGCGGCCGGTGACGGGACGCCCGCTCAGCTCCGGCGCAGCCGGCTGCCCCGCGCGGCCCGGCCGAGGACGTGGAGGTGCTCCAGGGCGTCCAGGACCACCGTGCGGTCGTGCCAGGCGACCCAGCGGCCCGCCTCGCGGCCCAGTACGTCCAGTGCCCCGCGCTGGGCCGGGGTGAGCTCTCGCAGGGTGTGGCCGAGGTGGGCGGAGACCATGCCGACGCACCCTCCCGAGCCGGTGGTGAGCGGCACGCTGTGGCAGGAGCGGCTGCCCGCCGCGAGGATGGCCCGCCGGGCGGGTTCGGTGAAGACGGGGTCCGACTCCACGTCGTGCACGGTGACCTGGGTGACGTCCCGGGCGGCCCGGGCGCAGGAGGTGCCCTCGGGGCCGACGTGCCCGAAGAAGTCGACGAAGTCCGCGGTGAGGCCGGTGTGCTTCTCGATGCTCAGTCCGCCCCTGGCACGGTCGGCCAGCTGGACGTTGCCCATGTCGGTGCCGACCACGGCGAGCGTCTGGCTCAGTACGGCCCCGAGGACGCCGCCGCGGTTGCCGGCCCCCTCGTGGTGGGCGTCGGTGAAGGACAGCGGGGGCTGCGGCAGGCGGACGCGGCGCGGGAACCACATGTCGTCCGGCCGGTCCGGCCCCGGCGTGGTCACGAGGGCCTCGGCCAGGGTGCGTACCTTGATGTTGTAGCGCTGGGAGGCGCGCTGCATCAGCGCGAACGCCGTCTCCGCGTCGGGCAGCGCGTACCGCTCCCGCAGCATGCCCTGTGTCTGGGAGATCAGCGGGTGGACCCGGGCCCTGGCCCTCAGGTCCCGGATCTGTGCCCGCAGCCGCTCCAGTTCCTCCCCGGGGTCCCCCCGTTCGGTCGCCACCCCGTGATCGGCCGCCGTCATGCGTCCCTCCGCGCTCGTGCATTGGACAAGCGTCTGCCCCGTATGCCGTCGCTCGGCATACGGGGCATCCATCCCGCCTTCCCCGGCTGTCGCACCGCACTCCTCGGCGGCCGCGGGCGGCGGCACGACAGGGCGGGGCGGGGTGTCGATCCGTTCCCCGGGTGCGTCCCGCCGGAGCCGTCCTCACATGGTCGTGCGCCGATGGACCGTGCGCTGTCCCAGCGCCTCGTCCCGCACGCGGGCGCAGCTGCGGCTGATCAGCCGGGAGACGTGCATCTGCGAGATGCCCAGGCGGTCGGCTATCCGGCTCTGGGTCATGTCCTCGAAGAAGCGCATGTAGAGGATGGCCCGCTCCCGCTCGGGCAGCCTGCGCAGGCCCTCCTTGGCGGACTCGCGGTCGATCACGGTGTCGTACGAGGCGTCGGCCGCGCCCAGGGTGTCCGCGAGGCTGTAGCCGTCGTCGCCGGCCGACAGCTCGGCGTCCAGCGACAGGGTGCTGAAGCTCTCCAGCGCCTCCATACCGGCGCTGACCTCGTCCTCCGTGAGCCCCGTGTGGGCGGCCAGAGCCGCGACCGACGGTTCGGGGCTGCCCGGGCTCTGGGTGAGCTCGCGCCGGGCCACCCGCACCTTGTTCCGCAGTTCCTGGACCCGGCGGGGCACGCGCAGCGCCCACATCCGGTCGCGGAAGTGCCGCTTGACCTCGCCGGTGATGGTGGGCACGGCGTAGCTCTCGAAGGCGCCGCGCTCCGGGTCGAAGCGGTCGATGGCCTTCACCAGCCCCAGCGCCGCGACCTGGCGCAGGTCCTCGATGGACTCGCCGCGGTCCCGGAAGCGGCCGGCGATCCGGTGGGCCATGGGCAGCCAGGCCGTGACGAGTTCGTCGCGGACGGCGTCCCGTTCGGGCCCGTCCTCCAGGACCGACAGCCGGGCGAAGAGCGCGGCGGTGTCCGGCGCGTCGTCGTGCCGACGGCGGTTGGCGGCGGCCGGACCGGCGGAGTCGTGCGCGGGCTCGGGGTTACCGGGACGGATGGTGGGCGTTTCAATGAGCATGCGGATTCGCTCCTGAACGGTGGTCTCAGGGGAACATTCCGCGGAAGCGGCACGGTCCGGGTCTCACCCGGAGGGGCCGGAGCAGTCATACCACTCCCGCTGCTGCGCCTCCGGTCCGAAGCACGAACTTGCGACTGCCCCCGCCCCGGTGGAACAAACTCCGCTTTTCGAAATGTACTCAGGACAGCGGAACGACGACGCTGATGCACTTGCCTCCGGACGGAAGATCTGCCACGCGCACGTCGCGCGCCAGCCGGCAGACGATGGGCCAGCCGCGTCCGCCGACGCGCCGTCGGCCCTGCGGGTCGGTCGGTGCCACGGCGACCGGCAGGTCGGCGCTGCGGTCGCTGACCGACAGGAGGACGCCGGGACCGACCACGTCGACCTGGAAGTCGGTGATGCCGCCTCCGTGCAGGATCGCGTTGGTGGTCAGTTCCGAGGCGACGAGCACGGCGTCCGACAGGGCTCCCGCGTCGCACGGCAGGTGGCGGGTCCGGCAGCGTTCGGTGACCGCGCGCTCCACGGCGCTTCGTGCCTCGGCGGGTCTGCACGGCGGTGCCGGCCGGTGCCCGTCGGTGCCGGACCGCGCGAGGGTGAAGGGGGTGGTGTGCCTGTCATGCATCCGTCGGCTCCCTGTCGTCGAGATGGGCGGACGGCCGGACCCCACCCGGTACGCCCGCCGCGGGCCTCGTACTTTCCGGCTGACCTCTGACCGCACCCCCAAACCTTCGGCCCTCCTTACGGCCCAACGGCCATCCGGGCGGCGTGCGGGGGTACGCGGAGTGCATGACGGATGTTGTGGACTCGGACGAACTGCTGCGCCGCATGCACCGCGCGAGGGCCTGCGCGAAGGAACAGGAACGGACGTGGCGGGCGCGAAGGGAAGAGCTGCGGTCGACCGACCCGGAGGGCTCGCGCGAGGCAGCCGTCCGGACGATGGCGTACGAGGCGGTCCTGCGGGTGCTCGACGAGGTGCTGACCCCGGGCCGGCACGAGGAGTCCGGCTGACGGACCGGGCGCAGGGCCGGGCCGCCGGTCGGATTGACGAGGGCGCGGGGCGGGAAACCGGGTCGGCATGACAGCCGACCACACCCGCGCACCCGTCCTGGAAGCCCTCTCCGACTACCGCCGCGAGGGACGGTTGTCGTTCACGCCACCCGGGCACAAGCAGGCGCGCGGCGCCGATCCGGAGGTGCGTGAGGTGCTGGGCGACGCCGTCTTCCACGGCGACGTCCTGGCGACCGGCGGCCTCGACGACCGGCTGACCCGGGGCCGCGTGCTGCAGCGTGCCCAGGAGCTGATGGCCGACGCGGTGCACGCCGACCACACCTTCTTCTCGACCTGTGGGAGCAGCCTGTCGGTGAAGGCGGCGATGCTCGCCGTGGCGGGCCCGCACGAGAAGCTGCTGATCGGCCGGGACGCCCACAAGTCCGTCGTGGCGGGTCTGATCCTGTCCGGCATCGAGCCGGTCTGGGTGGATCCCCGCTGGGACGCCGAGCGGCATCTCGCCCACCCCCCGTCCGCCGAGGACTTCGAGCGGGCGTTCGCCGCGCATCCCGACGCCAAGGGGGCGCTGATCACCAGCCCGACGCCGTACGGAGCGAGTGCCGATCTGCGGGCCGTCGCCGAGGTGTGCCACCGCCGTTCGGCGCCGCTGATCGTCGACGAGGCGTGGGGGGCGCACCTGCCCTTCCACCCCGACCTGCCGTCGTGGGCGATGGACGCCGGTGCCGACATCTGCGTGACCAGCATCCACAAGATGGGCAGCGGCCTGGAGCAGGGCTCCGTGTTCCACCTGCGCGGCGACCTGGTCCCGCCGGAGCTCCTCGGCATGCGGGCGGACCTGCTGGGCACGACCAGCCCGTCCGCGCTGATCTTCGCCGGGCTGGACGGCTGGCGCCGTCAGATGGCGCTGCGCGGGAAGGAGATCATGGGCGGTGCCCTGGACCTGGTGGCCGAGGTCCGGGCGGCCGTCGAGGAGATCGACGGGATGCACGTGAACGGCCGGGACGACTTCTGCGGCCCGGGGCTGGCCCACGGCTTCGATCCGCTGCCCGTCGTCATCGACCTCGACGAGCTCGGCGTGTCCGGCTACCAGGCGGCGGACTGGCTCCGCGAGCACCGCGGCGTCGTCGCACACCTCACCGACCACCGCCGGATCGGCACGCAGATCTCCCACGGCGACGACCGGGAGACGGCCGGCGAGCTGCTCACCGCGCTCAAGGACCTCGCCCGGGCGGCGCCGGACCTGGACGCCGCGCCGCGGGTCGAGGTGCCGTCGCCGACGGAGCTGCGGATGCCGCAGACGATGCTGCCGCGGGACGCGTTCTTCGGGCCGGCCGAGGCCGTGCCGCTCGAGCGGGCCGCCGGGCGGATCGCCGCGGAGATGATCACGCCGTATCCGCCCGGCATCCCTGCGGTGCTGCCGGGCGAGCGGCTGACCGAGCCCGTACTGCGGTACCTGCGCAGCGGCCTGGAGGCGGGGATGTTCCTCCCGGACCCGAGCGACCCGTCGCTGGAGACGGTCAGGGTCCTCGCGGAGGAAGGATGACCTCGTCACGACGGGTGACGGGGCAGTGAAACAGGTCACGTGACCCGGTTACAGGTTCCCGGAACGCGCAGAGATGGTTTAGCGTTCATCCATACGTGGCGACGGAGTCGACGGACATGTCCTCCGTGTGTCACCGCTTACGGCCCTGGCTGGCTTCCCCCGTCCAGCCAGGGCTTTTTCATGTCCCGGCACCGCGTCCCCCGGACCGGCACGGAATTCGTACAGGATTCGCCGGCCGCCGAGGTGCTCAGAGCGGCGACAGCGGCTGAAAATGGTGCAGAGGGATAGCACCGGAACCGAATCGCCGGCGAGGAGCCCCAGGTCATGACCAAAGCGATCAAACTGCTCACCGCCCTCCCCCCGCCCCAGCGCGCCCGTCTCATGGAGCTCGCCCGCGAGGTCTCCTTCCCGGAGGACGTCCGCATCTTCGAGGCGGGAGACCGGGCCGACCGCTTCTGGGTCATCCGGTCCGGCGCGGTCTCCCTGATCCAGCAGGTGACGCCCCTGCAACGGGTCACGGTCGCCAGCCTGGGCGTGGGCGACCTGCTCGGCTGGTCCTGGCTGTTCCCGCCGTACGAGTGGGACTTCGGCGCCGAGGCCTTCAGCCCGGTACGCGCCTACGAGTTCGAGGCAGCGTCGGTGCTCGCACTGTGCGAGAGGGACCCGCAGCTCGGGATCGTGCTGGTGCGGACGGTGGCCGAGATCCTCGCGCACCGGCTGGAGGCCACCCGGGTCCGCCTCGTGGAGCACGCCGCGATGCGGGGGCGCGTGCTGTGACACGGCGTCAGACGCGGTAGCGGCGCAGCGCGGGTACGGCGGCGGCGAGGGCCGGCATCACCACGACGACCAGCAGCCCGCCGCCCGCGACGGCCTCCCGCGCACCGAAGGCGGAACCCGCGCCGCCGTGCAGGACGTCGGCGAGGCGGGGGCCGCCGGCGACGACCACCGTGAAGACGCCCTGCATGCGCCCGCGCATCTCGTCGGTCGCGGCGGACAGCAGGATGGACCCGCGGAACACCATGGAGACCATGTCGGCGACTCCGGCGACGGCGAGGAAGGCCACCGCGAGCCACAGGCTGCCGCTCAGGCCGAAGCCGGTGATGGCCGCCCCCCAGACGACGACCGCGCCGATCACCATCCAGCCGTGCCGGCGCGCCCGGGAGAAGGTGCCGGAGAACAGCCCGCCCGCCACCGCGCCGATGGGGACGGCCGCGAACAGCAGGCCGAGGGCGAGCCCTTCGCCCCAGGGGGCGTACGTCTCGGCGGCGAGCTGCGGGAACAGGGCCCGGGGCATGCCGAGGACCATCGCGACGATGTCGGCCAGGAAGGAGAGCAGCAGCACCTTGTGCCCGGCGATGTAGCGGAAGCCGGCCACGATCTCGCGGACGCCCGCGCGCCGGACCGCCGTGGCCGCGAGCGGCGGCAGGGCGGGCAGCCGGTGGACCGCCCACACCGTGACGCACAGGGCCAGTGCGTCGATGAGATACAGCTCGGGCAGGCCGACGACGGGGATGAGGGCGCCGGCGAGCAGCGGCCCGGCCACCTGGCCGGTCTGCATGACGGTCGAACCGAGCGCGTTGGCCGCGGCGAGCTCGCCCTCGGGCACCAGGCGGGCGATGGAGGCGTTCCGGGCCGGGGCGTTGAGGCCCCAGAAGGCCTGTTGCAGCGCGAGCAGGAGCATGAGGACGGCCACCGACTCCAGGCCGGTGACGGCCTGCACCCAGAACAGCAGCAAGGTGACGGCGATGCCGGTGTTGGTGATCAGCAGCAGCTTGCGGCGGTCGACGGCGTCGGCGACCGCGCCGCCCCACAGCGCGAACACGATCAGCGGCACGAGGCCGGCCAGGCCGGCGGCGCCGACCCAGGCGGAGGACCCGGTGATGTCGTAGATCTGCTTGGGCACGGCGACGGCGGTGAGCTGGCTGCCGACGGCGGTGACGACGGTCGAGGACCACAGCCTGCGATAGGCGGGACGGCGCAGGGGACGGGTGTCCATGGCCCAGCGGCGCCGGCCACGCCGCCCGTCCCCGGCCGGGGCCTCGTCCGGGGATTCGGTACTGCTCTCGCTCGTGTCCACGCGCTTCCTACATGCTTGATACATCTTTCGATTGCGGGCCTCACTGTCGCAGCTCCGTTCGGGCGCGTTCGAACCGCGTGGCCGGTCCCGGCGCCGGCCTCGGTCACGCGCCGGCGAGGAGGGTGAGACCGAGCACGATCATGGTGGCGGCGACCAGGCCGTCCAGGACGCGCCAGGCCACGGGCCGGGCCAGGAAGCGGCCGAGGTAGCGGGCGCCGAAGCCGAGCGCGGCGAACCAGCAGAGGCTGGCGAGGGCGGCTCCCAGGCCGAAGGTCCAGCGCAGCGGTCCGCGGTCGGCGGCGACGGAGCCCAGCAGGAACACGGTGTCGAGGTAGACGTGCGGGTTGAGCCAGGTCAGCGCGAGGCAGGTGAGCACCGCGCGCCGTCGCGTGCCGGCCGCGTCGCCCTCCGCCCGCAGCGCACCGGCCGGGCCGAACACGCGCCGGGCGGCCAGGGCGCCGTAGCAGAGCAGAAAGGCGCCCCCGATCCGGGCGACCGCGGTCAGCGCCTCCGGCCAGGCCACCACCACCGCGCCGACTCCGCCGACGCCGAGGGCGATGAGGACGGCGTCGGACAGCGCGCAGATGCCGACCACGGCGAGGACCGCGTCGCGGCGGATCCCCTGGCGCAGGACGAAGGCGTTCTGGGCACCGATGGCGACGATGAGCGAGAGGCCGGTGCCGAAGCCGGCGGCCGCGGCGGTGAGTGCGTTGGGCATGCCCCCGACGCTAAGCGTGACGATCACCGGACGTACAGCTGAAGATTCTTACGTAACATCAGCGGAGCTTAGGAAAGGGGCGGAACGGTGACTACCGGGGCGACGACGGTGCCGGCGGACCTGCCACTGGACCAGGTGCGCACCCTGCTGACCGTGGTGGACGAGGGCACGTTCGACGCGGCGGCCGCCGCGCTGCACATCACCCCGTCCGCGGTCAGCCAGCGGGTGAAGGCGCTGGAGCAGCGCACCGGGCGTGTGCTGCTGCTGCGCACCAAGCCGGTGCGGCCCACGGAGTCCGGAGCGGTGCTGGTGCGGCTGGCCCGGCAGATGGCCAGGATGGAGCGGGACGCCTGCGCGGAGCTGGGGCTGACCGGTGCCGGGGAGCCGACCCGGGTCTCGGTGGCCGTCAACGCCGACTCGCTCGCGACCTGGTTCCTCGGCGCCCTCACGCTTATTCCGCCGGAGTCCCGGCTCTGCTTCGAGCTGCGCCGCGAGGACGAGGCCCACACGGCGGCCCTGCTGCGCGAGGGGGTGGTGATGGCCGCGGTGACCTCCTCCCCCGATCCGGTGCCGGGCTGCACCGTCCGGTTCCTGGGCCGGATGCGCTACCGGCCCTGCGCCGCCCCGGACTTCGCCGCCCGGCAGCTGGACGGGCCGCTGGGGGACGCGCTCGCCACGGCTCCCGTGGTGGTGTTCGACCGGCGGGACGACTTCCAGGACGCCTTCGTGCGACGGCTCGGGCGTGACGGTGCCGGGCCGGCGCGGCACTACGTGCCGACCTCGGAGGGTTTCGTGCAGGCGGTCGCCGCCGGGCTCGGCTGGGGCATGGTGCCGCAGCCCCAGGCGGAGCCCCTGCTGCGCAGCGGCCGGCTCGTCGACTTCGCACCGGAGTCGGCCGTCGACGTCCCGCTGTACTGGCAGCAGTGGAAGCTCGACTCCCCCGCTCTGGCGGCGGTGGCCGACGCGGTGGTGACGGCGGCGGCCGAGGCGCTGCGCGACTGAGTGCACGGCGAGACCGGCGCGATACCGCCGGTTTCACTCCGCGGTCGACAGGTCACCCGAAGCGGAGTAAGGCATTCACGAGGGCACGACACGATTCGAACGCAGGTGACTACTGATGGACAACTGGCGCGAGCACGCCGTGTGCCGCACGGAGGACCCCGACCTGTTCTTCCCGATCGGCACCACCGGCCCGGCCCTGATGCAGACCGAGCAGGCGAAGGCGGTCTGCAGGCGCTGCCCCGTCCAGGAGCAGTGTCTGCAGTGGGCGCTCGACACGGGACAGTCCCTCGGTGTCTGGGGCGGGACCAGCGAGACGGAGCGCCGTGCGCTCAAGCGCCGCGCGGCGGCACGCCGGCGCTCGGGGTGAGCGCGGGCCCTCGACGGCCGGTACATCGCGGCGCACCCCGGGACGCGGGAGGCACCTCCGCCTCCCGGGGTCCCCGCACCGTGCCTTCCCGGGGCGGCCGCTGGGTTCAGGCGGTCTGCCGTGCCGCGGCCCGGCCCGCCGCCCGTCCGGAGAACAGGCAGCCGCCGAGGAAGGTGCCCTCCAGCGCGTTGTAGCCGTGCACCCCGCCGCCGCCGAAGCCGGCCACCTCGCCGGCCGCGTACAGTCCCTCGACCGGTGTGCCGTCGGCGCCCAGGGCACGTGAGTCCAGGTCGGTCTGGATGCCGCCGAGGGTCTTGCGCGTCAGGACGTGCAGCTTGACGCCGATCAGTGGGCCCGCCTCCGGGTCGAGGATGCGGTGCGGGGCCGCGACCCGGCCGAGGCGGTCGCCGATGTAGCGGCGGGCGTTGCGGATGCCCTGGACCTGGGCGTCCTTGGCGTACGGGTGGGCCATCTGGAGGTCACGGGCCTCGATCTGACGCCGGATCGGGGCGGCTTCCAGGAGGGGCTTGTCGGTGAGCGCGTTCATCCGGTCGACGAGCTGCTCCAGGTCCGGCGCGGTCACGAAGTCGGCGCCCTGGCGCAGGAAGGCGTCCACCGGGCCCGGAGCACCCTTGCCGAGGACGCGCTCGCGCAGGAATCCCGCACGGTCCTTGGCGGTGATGTCCGGGTTCTGCTCGGAGCCCGAGAGGGCGAACTCCTTCTCGACGATCTTCCGGGTGAGGATGAACCACGAGTGGTCGTGGCCCGCCAGGTCGTCGGCGGTGCGCAGGTGCCGCAGCGTGCCGAGGGTGTCGTAGCCGGGCAGGTACGGCGCGGGCAGGCGGCGCCCGAGGGCGTCGAACCACATCGACGACGGCCCGGGCAGGATGCGGATGCCGTGGCCGGGCCAGATCGGGTCCCAGTTGCGCAGGCCCTCGGTGTAGTGCCACATCCGGTCGCGGTTGACCAGGCGGACCCCCGCCTCGGCGCTGATGTCCAGCATCCGCCCGTCGACGTAGGCGGGGACGCCGGTGACCATCTCGGCGGGCGGCGTGCCGAGGCGTGCGGGCCAGTGGCGGCGCACGATGTCGTGGTTGGCGCCGATGCCGCCGGAGGTGACGACCACGGCCTGGGCGGTCAGTTCGAACTCGCCGGTCGCGTCGCGGCTGGAGGCGACCCCCCGGGGCGAGGAGTCCTCGGCGAGGACCGTGCCGCGCACGCCGCGCGCGGTGCCGGCCTCGACGACCAGGTGGTCGACGCGGTGACGGTGGTGGAAGGTCAGCAGGCCGTCTCGCGCGGCCTGCTGCGCGTACCGCACGAACGGCTCGACGACTCCGGTGCCGGTGCCCCAGGCGATGTGGAAGCGGGGCACCGAGTTGCCGTGCCCGCCGGCCGTGAGGTCACCGCGCTCGGCCCAGCCGACGGTGGGCAGGAAGGAGATGCCGTGCCCGGCCAGCCAGGACCGCTTCTCCCCCGCCGCCCACTCGACGTACGCCCGTGCCCAGCGCACGGCCCAGGAGTCCTCGTCCTCGGTCCGGTCGAAGCCGGCGCTGCCCTGCCAGTCGCTCCAGGCCAGGTCGAAGGAGTCCTTGACGCCGAGGCGCCGCTGCTCCGGGGAGTCGACGAGGAAGAGGCCGCCGAAGGACCAGAAGGCCTGTCCGCCGAGGTTGGCCGCGTTCTCCTGGTCGACCAGCGCGACCCGGCGGCCCCGGCTGGTCAGCTCGTGCGCCGCGACCAGGCCCGCGAGGCCCGCTCCGACCACGATGACGTCGGCGTCCATGGCGCCCGTCCCTTCCTCGTCCGTCTTCTCAGTGGGTGTTGCCGGTGGTGCCGGGGGCGGTGCTCCCGACGACGAGCAGCGCGGTGAGCAGCCGGCCCAGCCAGCCCCGCGCGTGCTCGGCGTCCCGGTCGAGCAGCAGTTGCGTGGTGACGCCGTCGTAGGCGGCGACCACGGCGTGCGCGGCGGCCTCCGCGTCGCCGAACACGGCGGGCAGCGGGGTGTGCGCGTGCGCCCGGGCGAGGCGGTCGGCGATCGCCCGGCGCAGGCGCGCCCGGTGCTCCAGCAGCGTCCGCGCCACGTCCGGGTCGCGGGCGGCGTGCACCAGGAAGTCCGTCTTGACCAGGAGCCAGTCCCGGTCCAGCAGCAGCACCTCGGTGACCCGGCGCACGGCGGCCGGTACGTCGAGGTCCGGCCCGTCGAGGGCGAGGGCGCCGGACACCTGGTCCGCGATCAGCTCGGCCCGTTCGCGGTAGAGGGCGAAGAACAGTTCGTCGAGGCTGTCGAAGTTCGAGTAGAAGGCGCCCCGGCTGTAGCCGGCGGCCTCGCAGACCTCCTCGATCGAGACCCGGCCGAACCCCTTGGCGGCGAACACGGCGAACGCCGCGTCCAGCAGGTTCGCGCGGGTCCGCGCGCGCCGCCTGGTCACGCGCCCGGCCGCCTGCCCCACCGGCATGCCCGCACCGCCTCTCCGTCGTTCGATACGCGAATGTATCGAATACACCGGTGCATCGAAAGGGTCCGGGCGCACCGGCGTTCGCATCGCGCCGACGTACGGGCGGAGAACGGCGGCCGGGGAGGATGCGGCCGCGCGGCACGGCCTCGCGGGCCGTGCCGCGCAGCCGCGCGCCGAGGGCGTCCGTTACGGGGGGATGTACGTGCGCAGGGCGTCCCAGGTCTTCGGGCCGACGATGCCGTCGACCCCGCCCGGCACACCGAACTCCTTCTGGAACTGCCGGACGGCGCTCCTGGTGTAGGTGCCGAAGTCGCCGTCGACGCCGTTCGGGCCGAGGTAGTAGTCCCAGTCCCGCAGCAGGCACTGGGCTTCACGCACGGTGTTGCCCTTCGATCCGTAGGAGATGGTCGGCGGCGTCCTGCGGTTGTCGTACCCGCAGTACTCGACGGACGCGGTGGCCGTGACGGCGGCCGGCCGCTCGGTGGCCACGGCCTGCGCCGCGGCGGCCGGGCCGGCCAGCACGGAGAGCAGCGCGGCCGTCATCACGACGCGACGCGGGCCCGGGCTGTTTCCGAACATGCGAGTCATGCGATCCCCCTGGTGAACGGGTGTCGGAACGCCCGGTGGTCGACCGGGCTCACCGGCGGGTGCGTCGGACGCCGCACCGCCCCGGCGACCACAGAACCTAGCCCCGGGCCGCTCCGCGGGCGTCACACCAGCGCGGTAGCCGGCGGTAAACCCTGGCGGTAAGCGGTCACGCCGGCCCGGCCGCGGCGACCGGGGCACCGGGCACCCGGGCGCGACCCGCCCCGGGACGCCTCCCGCATAGAACGTATTTTCGAATACGCGGTACCCTGGTCCCATGACCAGGCACCTCCAGGGATCCCTCTTCGACCAGACGGACGAGGTCCGGCTCGGTTCCCTCGCGGGGGTGCGCCGCACCCTGCTGGGCTCCGGCGCGTGGATCGACGTGCTCCCCGGGTGGCTGAGCGGGGCCGACGCACTGTTCGAGCGGCTGGCCGCCGACGTGCCGTGGCGCGCGGAGCGGCGCGCCATGTACGACCAAGTGGTCGACGTGCCCCGGCTGCTCGCGTTCTACGGCGCGGACGAGCCGCTGCCGCACCCGCTGCTGGACGAGGCCCGTGACGCCCTGTCCGTCCACTACGCCGAGGAGCTGGGCGAGCCGTTCACGACCGCCGGGCTGTGCCAGTACCGGGACGGCCGGGACAGCGTCGCCTGGCACGGCGACCGGATCGGCCGGGGCGCGCGCCGGGACACGATGGTCGCCATCCTCTCCGTGGGCGCGCCTCGCGACCTGCTGCTGCGCCCGGCGGGCGGGGGCGGCGAGACCGTGCGACGCCCGCTGGGCCACGGCGACCTGATCGTGATGGGCGGCTCCTGCCAGCGCACCTGGGAGCACTGCGTCCCCAAGAGCACCCGCGCCGTGGGCCCGCGCATCAGTGTCCAGTTCCGTCCGCACGGGGTGCGCTGAGCGTCGCACGGCCCGTGGGGCCTCCCCGTCTGCTTGGCTGTCCCCGTCGGCCGGCCACCTGGGAATGCGGGGACACTGATGCGCGCGGACGTGCGGCACGTCGCGGACGGCACCTACCTGGTGCACGGGAGCAACACCAACTGGGTCGTCCTCACCGAGGGCGACGCGCTGACCCTGATCGACACCGGCTACCCCGGCGACCGGCGGCTCCTGCTCGACTCCCTCACGGCGATCGGGCGTTCACCCGAGGCGGTCACGGCCGTCCTCGTCACCCACGCCCACAACGACCACCTGGGCTCGGCCGAGTACCTGCGCGCCGCCCACGGCATCCCCGTCCTCCTCCACGAGGCCGAGGTGCCGCACGCCCGGCGGGACTTCCTCCACCAGGTGTCCGTCGGCGAGGTGCTGCGCAACAGCTGGCGGCCGGGCGTGCTGCCCTGGATGGTGCACGTGCTCCGTTCCGGCGGCACGCAGCGGCACCCGGTGACCGCCCCCGCCCCCTTCCCCTCGGACGGCCCGCTCGACCTGCCCGGCCGGCCCGTGCCGGTGCACACCCCCGGGCACACCGACGGGCACTGCGCCTACCACCTGCCGGACGCCGGGGTGGTGATCTCCGGCGACGCCCTGGTCAGCGGGCACCCCACCTCGCGGGTGAAGGGGCCCCAGCTGCTGCCCGGCATGTTCCACCACGAGCGGGACCGCACGGTGGCCTCGCTCGACGTCCTCGCGCGGCTCGACGGCGACGTGCTGCTCCCCGGACACGGTCCCGTCCACCGGGGCCCGGTGAAGGACGCCGCGCGACTGGCCCGGGAACGGACGTTCTAGAGTCGGGCCCATGTCCCTGCAGATCAGTGCCACCAATCCGGAGCACCCGGCGCTCCTGCTCGAACTTCCGTGGCAGCTGCCCCTGGAGGAGTGGCCCGAGGAGTACCTCGTGCCGCTCCCGCGCGGCATCTCCCGCCACGTCGTCCGCTACGCCAGGGCCGGCGACGAGGTGATCGCCGTCAAGGAGCTCGCCGAGCGGCCCGCGCTGCGCGAGTACGAGCTGCTGCGCGACCTGGACCGGCTCGGCATCCCCGCGGTGGACGCGCTGGGCGTGGTCACCGGCCGCACCGACGAGGCCGGCGAAGCGCTCGAACCGGTGCTGATCACCCGGCATCTCGGCGGGTCCATGCCGTACCGGTCGATGTTCGAGACGACGCTGCGCCCGGCCACCATGCACCGGCTGATGGACGCCCTCGCCGTCCTGCTGGTCCGGCTGCACCTGGCCGGGTTCGCCTGGGGCGACTGCTCGCTGTCCAACACGCTCTTCCGGCGCGACGCGGGCGCCTACGCCGCCTACCTGGTGGACGCCGAGACCGGCGAGCTGCACCCGCGGCTGAGCGATGGGCAGCGCGACTACGACCTCGACCTGGCCCGGGTGAACATCAGCGGCGAGCTGCTCGACCTGGAGGCGTCCGGCGCGCTGCACCCGTCCGTCGACCCGGTGGACTTCGGCAGGGAGATCTGCGCGCGCTACGGCCGCCTGTGGGAGGAGCTGACCCGCACCTCCGTCTACCCGGCGGGCAAGCACCACTACATCGAGCGCCGGATCCGGCGGCTCAACGACCTCGGCTTCGACGTGGCCGAGATGCAGATCGAGCACGCCTCCAACGGCGACACCGTCACCTTCGTGCCCAAGGTCGTCGACGCCGGCCACCACCAGCGCCAACTGCTGCGCCTGACGGGCCTGGACGCCGAGGAGAACCAGGCCCGCCGGCTGCTCAACGACCTGGAGAGCTGGATGGCCACCCAGGACGACTACGCCCCGGGCGATCCCCTGGGCGCCCGCCCGGAGGTGCTCGCCCACCGCTGGGTGCGGGAGGTGTTCCGGCCGACCGTGCGGGCGGTGCCGGTGGAGCTGCGGGGCGCCATGGACCCGGCCGAGATCTACCACGAGCTGCTGGAGCACCGCTGGTACCTGTCCGAGCGGGCCCAGCACGACATCGGCCTGGACACCGCCGTCCGGGACTACCTCACGAACATCCTGCCGAAGGCCCGGGAGACGCTCCAGCCCACCTCGGACTGAGGCGCCCCGGGCACGGCTCAGGCGTGCGGGACCACCGCCACCGGGCAGGCCGCGTGGTGCAGTACGCCGTGCGCCACCGAACCGATCCGCGCCCCGACGGCCGTGCGCCGGGCGCGGCGGCCGACGACCGTCAGCTGGGCGTGCGCGGCCGCCTCCAGCAGCACCTGCCCGGCGCTGCCCATCTCGACGTGCTCGACCACCCGGACGTCGGGGAAGCGCTCGCGCCACGGCCCGAGCGCCTCACCGAGGGCCTTCTTCTCGTACTGCTCCAGACCGCCGGCCTCGTCGGCGAGCCGCATCGACCCCGGGCTGTAGGTGAACACCGTCGGCAGGGTCCAGGCCCGCACGGCACGCAGGGTGGCGCCGCGCGCGGCGGCCGCCTCGAAGGCGAACCCCATCACGTCGGCGCTGTCCTCCGGATCTCCCTGCTGGCCCACGACGACCTCACGGCCCGCGGCCTCCGCCGCCGCCTCGTCCCCGGCCCGCACCAGGACGACGGGCCGGGGCGCCTCGGCGATCACCTGCTGACCGACCGAGCCGAGCAGGAAGCCGACCACCGCTCCGTGGCCGCGTGAGCCCAGCACCAGCGTCCGGGCGTCGGCCGCGGCGGCGAGCAGCACGGCGACGGCGTCGTCGGCCTCGGTGACATCCGTGGACACGGCGAGGCCGGGGTGCCGCTCGGTGACGGTGCGGACCGACTCGGCGACCGCGTCCCGGACCCATCGCTCCTGGGCCTCGCGGTCCCCGGCGCCCGCCGACTCCGGCTCGGCCCGCCAGGCGTGCACGACGTGCAGCGCGGTCTCCCGGCGGACCGCCTCCCGGGCGGCCCAGGCCAGTGCGGCCAGGCTCTCCTCGGTTCCGTCCACCCCTGCCGTGATCGGGCGCGTCATACGGGCCCCTCCCTGTGTCGCGGTCACGTCCATGGCGCCCAGTCTTCCCTACCGTGCGCACCCGATGTCCCAGTGGGAGCGGGTACCGGGCGGGCACGGCGGCCCTCGCCGGCCCGAGCGGTGCGGGGCGAACGACCATACGATGGTCACAGGCCGGTGCGGTGACGGGGACGCCGTGCCGTGAATCCGGCCGTTCGACGTGGGGGACGTATGGCACAGGCCGACGGGGCGACGCGGACCGTCATCATGACCGTGGACGACGATCCGGGGGTCTCCCGTTCCGTCGCCCGTGACCTGCGACGGCGCTACGGCGCCTCGTACCGGATCGTGCGCGCGGAGTCCGGCGAGTCGGCGCTGGAGGCGCTGCGCGAACTCAAGCTCCGCGGTGACCTGGTGGCCGTGATCCTCGCCGACTACCGGATGCCGCGGATGAACGGCATCGAGTTCCTCGAGCAGGCCTGCGACGTGTACCCGGGAGCCCGGCGGGTGCTGCTGACCGCGTACGCCGACACCAACGCGGCCATCGACGCGATCAACGTCGTCGACCTGGACCACTACCTGCTCAAGCCGTGGGATCCCCCGGAGGAGAAGCTCTACCCGGTGCTGGACGACCTGCTGGTGGCGTGGCGCGCCGGCGACCACCGGCCGGTGCCGAGCACCAAGGTCGTCGGACACCGCTGGTCGGCGCGCTCCTCGGAGGTCCGGGAGTTCCTGGCCCGCAACCAGGTGCCCTACCGCTGGTACTCCTCCGACGAGCCCGAGGGGCGGCGGCTGCTGTCGGCGGCCGGGCAGGACGGACAGCGGCTGCCGGTGGTGATCACGCCGGACGGGACGCCGCTCGTGGAGCCGGAGGCGGCGGACCTCGCCGCCCGGGTGGGGCTGGCGACGACACCGGCGGCCGAGTTCTACGACCTGGTGGTGGTCGGCGGCGGGCCGGCCGGGCTCGGGGCCGCGGTGTACGGGGCGTCCGAGGGGCTGCGGACGGTGCTGGTGGAGCGGTCGGCGACCGGTGGGCAGGCCGGGCAGAGCTCCCGGATCGAGAACTACCTCGGCTTCCCGGACGGCGTGTCCGGCGGGCAGCTCACCGAGCGGGCCCGGCGGCAGGCGGCGAAGTTCGGCGCCGAGATCCTCACCGCGCGGGAGGTGACGGGACTCGAGGCCAACGGGGCGGCGCGGATCGTGCGGTTCTCGGACGGTTCGGCGATCGCCGCGCACAGCGTGATCCTGGCGACCGGCGTCTCCTACCGCCAGCTCCCGGCCCCCGGCACGGAGGAACTGACCGGCTGCGGGGTGTTCTACGGGTCGGCACTGACCGAGGCCGCGGCCTGCCAGGACCACGACGTGTACATCGTGGGCGGCGCCAACTCGGCCGGGCAGGCGGCGATGTACCTGTCCCGGGGGGCCAAGTCGGTGACGCTGCTGGTGCGCGGCGGCTCCCTGGCGGCGTCGATGTCGCACTACCTGATCCAGCAGATCGAGGAGACGCCCAACATCCACGTGCGCTGCGGCACGGTGGTCGAGAACGCGCACGGCGACGGGCACCTGGAGCGGCTGACGCTGCGCGACGCGGAGAGCGGGAGCACCGAACTCGTCGACGCCCAGTGGCTGTTCGTGTTCATCGGCGCGGCTCCGCTGACCGACTGGCTGGACGGCACGGTGCTGCGGGACGCGCGCGGGTTCATCCTCGCCGGACCCGACCTGACGCCCGACGGGCGGCCGCCGGCGGACTGGGAGCTGGACCGGCCGCCGTACCACCTGGAGACCAGCGTCCCGGGCGTGTTCGTGGCGGGCGACGCCCGCGCGGAGTCCGCGAAGCGGGTCGCGTCCGCCGTCGGAGAGGGAGCCATGGCCGTGATGCTGGTGCACCGTTACCTGGAGCAGTCGTGAGCGGGCGGCCGGTGCCGTGCAGCCCCGCGGAGATCGGGCGGCTGTTCCTCTTCGAGAAGCTCTCCCCCGACCAGTTGGGCCGGCTGTGCGCCGAGGGCCGGGTGGAGCTGTTCGAACCCGGCCCGGTCTACACCGAGGGCGAGCCCGCGACCTGCTTCTACGTGATGCTGGAGGGTACGGTCGTGCTCTCCCGACGGGTCGGCGCGGACGACGTGGAGACCAACCGCACCTCGCAGCGCGGGGTCTACGCGGGCGCGATGCAGGCCTACGTCGGCGACCGGGTGCCGCAGGTCTACAACAACTCCATGCGGGTCACCGAGCCGACCCGGTTCTTCGTGCTGCCGGCGGACACCTTCGCGGCCGTCATGCGGGAGTGGTTCCCCATGGCGGTGCATCTGCTGGAGGGGCTGTTCTTCGGCTCCAAGAACACCCAGCGGACCATCGGCCAGCGGGAGCGACTGCTGGCGCTGGGTTCGCTGTCCGCCGGTCTCACGCACGAGCTCAACAACCCGGCGGCCGCGGCCGTACGCGCGACGTCGACGCTGCGGGAGCGGGTGGCGAAGATGCGGCACAAGCTCGCCGTGATCGCCGAGGGCCCGTTCTCCCGGGACGCGCTGGCCGGTCTCGTCGAGATACAGGAACGCACGGCCGAGCGGGTCGCGAAGGCGCCCTCGCTGAGCCCGCTGGAGGCCGCCGACCGGGAGGACGCCCTCTGCGACTGGCTGGAGGACCACGGCATCGAGCAGGGCTGGCAGCTCGCGCCGACCTTCGTGCAGGCCGGGCTGGACACCGAGTGGCTGGACCAGGTCGCGGCGGCCGTGGACACGGAGATCCTGCCGGCCGCGGTCGGCTGGCTCAACTACACCGTCGAGACCGAGCTGCTGATGAACGAGATCGCGGACTCCACCGCCCGCGTCTCCCATCTCGTGGACGCGGCCAAGCAGTACGCGCAGCTCGACCGGGCGCCCTACCGGAACGTCGACGTCCATGAACTCCTGGACAGCACGCTGCTGATGCTGTCGGGTAAGATCGGCCCCCGGATCGGGGTCGTCAAGGAGTACGACCGCACGGTGCCGCGCATCCCGGCGTATCCGGCGGAACTGAACCAGGTGTGGACCAACCTGATCGACAACGCGGTCGCCGCCGTGAACGACACGGGCGGTGACGGCTCGCTCACCGTGCGGACCGCGCTCCACCACGACCGGCTGCTGGTGGAGTTCCGCGACACCGGCACCGGCATCGACCCGGAGATCCGGGAGCGGATCTTCGACCCCTTCTTCACCACCAAACCGGTGGGCGAGGGCACCGGGCTCGGCCTGGACATCTCCTGGCGGATCGTGGTCGACAAGCACCACGGGACCCTCCGGGTCGACTCCGTGCCGGGCGACACCCGTTTCCAGGTGCTCCTTCCGCTCACCGCGGCATCATCCGACCCGACCGAGGAGCCCGCATGACCAGTGACACCGGAATCGACCCCGCCGTCCCGCCGAGCGGCACCGGCTGCGTCGAGTGCGACGCGTCGGGCGGCTGGTGGTTCCACCTGCGGCGCTGCGCGGCCTGCGGCCACGTCGGCTGCTGCGACAGCTCGCCCGGACAGCACGCGACCGGCCACTACCGGGACACCGGGCATCCCGTGGTGCAGAGTTACGAGCCCGGCGAGGACTGGTTCTGGGACTACGCGACCGAGGAAATACGGGCCTCGGGGCCGGCACTCGCATCACCGGGGAGCCACCCCGCCGACCAGCCGGCGCCCGGCCCGGCGGAGCGGGTCCCGGCGGACTGGGCCGCCACGCTGCGCCGCTGACCGCGCGCGGGCCCGCGGCCCGCGACGGCGGGGCCGGGCCCGTCGTCCGGGACGCGTGTCAGGATGGGCGGCGTGCCGCAGACCTCACTCACCAGCCCGCTCGTCGGCCGCGAGGACGAACTCGCGCGTCTCACCGGTGCGCTGGAGCGCGCCCGTGCCGGTGAGGCCCGCGCGGTGCTCGTCGCCGGCGACGCCGGGGTGGGCAAGACCCGCACGCTGGACGAGGTCGCCGGGCGGGCCGCCGCGGCCGGGACGACCGTGCTCACCGGGCACTGCGTCGACCTGGGGGACGTCGGTCTGCCGTATCTGCCGTTCACCGAGATCCTCGGGGTACTGGCCGCCGACGAGCGGTTCGCCTCCGTGCTGGCCGCGCATCCGGCAGCGGAGCGCCTGCTCGGGGGCGGCCCGGAGGACGACGGTGGCGCCCCACGTTCCCGGCTGCTGCTCTTCGAGGGCGTGGCCGCCCTGCTGACCGCCCTGGCGGACGCCGCGCCGCTGCTGCTGGTCCTGGAGGACCTGCACTGGGCCGACCAGTCCTCCCGGGACCTGCTGCGGTTCCTGCTCAGCCGGGGGGTGCTGCAGCGCCACCGGATCGCGGTGCTGGCCTCGTACCGGGCGGACGACCTGCACCGCCGCCACCCGTTGCGCCCGCTGCTCGCCGAGTTGGTGCGGTTGCCCGCCGTGGAGCGGCTGGAGCTGCGTCCCCTGCCGGACGCCGACGTGGCCCGGCTGGTGCGCGCCCTGCGCGACCGGCCGCTGCCGGACACCACCGTGCACCGGATCGTCGAACGCGCCGAGGGCAACGCCTTCTACGCCGAGGAACTGGTCGCGGCCACGGACACCCCCGCCGGGGGTGTGCCCAGCGGTCTGGCCGACGTCCTGCTGATCCGGTTCGAGCAGCTGTCCGAGACCGCCCAGCAGGTGCTGCGCACCGCCGCCGTCGCCGGGCGCCGCGTGGGGCACGGCCTGCTGCGGGACGCCGTGGGGCTGCCCGAGGAGGAGCTGGAGTCGGCGCTGCGCGAGGCCGTGGAGCGGCAGTTGCTCGTCTCCGGCGACGGGAACGCGTACTCCTTCCGGCACGCCCTCGCCCGGGAGGCCGTCTACGCCGATCTCCTCCCGGGTGAACGGGCCCGGCTGCACGGCGCGTTCGCCCGGCTGCTCGCGGGGCCGGACCGCCGCTCCGACAGCGCCGCCGAGCGCGCCCACCACTACCGCGAGAGCCACGACCTGTCCGAGGCCCTCGCCGCCTCGCTGGAGGCAGCCGACCACGCCCAGCGCGTCGGCGCGCCCGCCGAGGAGCTGCGGCACCTGGAGGCGGCCCTCGACCTGTGGACGGCGGTCGACGCCACGCGACGCCCCACCGGCGCCGACGCGGTGACGCTGACCCTGCGGGCCTCGGCCGCCGCCGCGCACGCCGGGGAGCTGCACCGCGCGGTCTCCCTGACCCGGTCCGCGCTGGCGGGCCTCGGCCAGGACGCCGACCTGGAGCTGGCCGCCCGCGTCCGCTACACCCTCGCCGGGAACCTGCTGAGCGTCGACAACCTGTCGGCCGCGTACACCCACAGCACCGAGGCCCTCGAACTGATCCCCGCCGAGCCCCCCTCGTCGACGTGGGTGTGGGCCGCGGCCACGCACGTGACGGCGGCCCGCCAGGTCGGGGAGAACGAGACCGCGCTGCGGGTCGCCCACCGGGCCCTGCGGGTCGCGGAGGAGCTGGGGGTCACCGACGCCCGCGCCGATCTGCTGATCTCCCTGACGACTCTGGAGGGCGGCAACCGCTCCACCCCGGCGGGCCGGGAACGGCTGCTGGAGGCACGCGAGCTGGCGCGGCGGGCGGGCAACGCGCCCGTGGAGCTGCGCGCGCTGTTCAATCTCGCCATCGGCAGCTTCGAATCCGGCGACCTGGAGGAGTGCCTGCCCTGGGCGTCGGAGGGACTGGAGCGGGCCCGCCGCTCCGGGCTGCTGTCCTCGCCCTATCCGCGGGAGATGCGGTATCTGCGGCTGCTCGTGCAGTACACGCTGGGCCACTGGGACGAGGTGCTGCGCGAGTCCGCCGAGCAGGCCGGGGTGCGGCCGGCCGTGGGCGGTCACGCCCTCGGCCCCGGGCTGTACGTGGCGCTGGCGCGGGGCGACTTCGGGGCGGCCGAGCGGGCCCGGAGCCTGCTGGAGGGGCCGTTCGACTGGATGGCGCGAATGGTCGGGGGGCTCGTACTGACCGACGCGGCGGCGCTGCGCGG
Organism: Streptomyces sp. 63XJN7_1_ISO-PGPR-S23-121; assembly: GCF_056173025.1. NCBI lineage: Bacteria > Bacillati > Actinomycetota > Actinomycetes > Kitasatosporales > Streptomycetaceae > Streptomyces > Streptomyces sp. 63XJN7_1_ISO-PGPR-S23-121. The sequence continues at coordinate 4,477,555 of NZ_CM149653.1, forward strand.
GAACGCGGAGGAGGCCGTGCGGTGGAGCCGGTCCACCGTGGAGGCGCTCACCGAGGGGGGCACGCGGCCCGCCGTGACCGTCCGGCTCGTCACCCTCGCGCTGTCCGCGGTGGCCGACACCGTGGCGGAGCTGCGCCGGGCCGGGGACGCGGCGGGGGCGGCCCGCTGGACGGACACGGCGGCCGAACTGCTGGCCGAGGCCCGCTGGTCCGCCGAGCACGGTTTCGACGACCTCCCCCAGGGCCCGGAGGGCCAGGCGTGGCTGGCCCGGGCGGAGGCGGAGTGGGCGCGGACCTCGGCCGACGCGCCGGACCCGGCGTCCTGGGAGCGGGCGGTGGCCGCCTTCGCGTTCGGCGATCCCTACGAACGGGCGCGGTGCCGGCTGCGGCTGGCCGAGGCCCTGCTGGCGGCCGGGCCGCCGCGAGGAGGCGGCCGCCGAGGCCGACGCCGTACTCCGGGAGGCCGACCGGCTCGGCGCCACGCTGCTGCGCGAGCGGCTCGACGCCCTGGCCCGCCGCGGCCGGCTCACGGATCCGGCGCGGCCCGCCGGGACGGGTGCCGCCGTGCTGACGGCGCGCGAGCAGGACGTGCTGCGGCTCCTCGCCGTGGGGCGCAGCAACCGGCAGATCGGCGAGGAGCTGTTCATCAGCGCCAAGACGGCGAGCGTCCACGTCTCCAACATCCTCGCCAAACTGGGTGCTTCGAGCCGGACGGAGGCCGTCGCGGTCGCCTACCGGCAGGGGCTGGTCGCGCCGGAGGCGACCGCCTCGGGCTGATGCCGTCCGGGCGTGCCGGGAACCCCGTCCGGCCGGGGGACGTTGTCCGGGCACCCCACCCCATGGCGAACCACGACACAGGGCGGACAGGATGAGCGAGTTGGTCCCGGGTGGCAACATCCCCCTGCCGGACGGCCCCGTGAGCGTGCGGGTGCCGGGCGGGTTCGACGTGTCCGCGCTCGTCACGGACGACGGCGGAAAGGTGGGCGGTGACGGCGACTTCGTCTTCTACGACCAGCCCGACGCTCCCGGCGCCCGGCTGCGGGACGACACGCTGACCGTGGATCCGCGGCGGCTGCGCGCCGGGGCCACCCGGGTGACGGTGGCCGTCAGCCCCGCCGTCCCCGGCACGCCGCTGAGCGGCCCGCCCGCCCCCACCCTGGAGGTGGCCGACGCGGCCGGCCGGACCCTCGCCCGGTTCACCCCGCCCGTCCCGCGCCGGGAGACCGTGCTGCTCCTGGCGGAGCTCTACCGGCGGGGCGACCGCTGGAAGCTGCGCGCCCTCGGCCAGGGGTACGCGGACGGACTCGCCGGCCTGGCGCGGGACTTCGGGGTGGAGGTCGTGGACGACGCCCAGGGCTCCGGCCCGGCGGCGCCGGAGCCCGCCGCCTCCGACGGCTTTCTCGGGCTGGTCAACTCCGCCCGTGCGGCGGCCGGAGCGCCGCCCGTCTCGGCCGACGCGCGCCTGGCCTCGGCGGCCCGCTCGCACGCCGGTGCCATGGCGGCGGCCGGTGCCCTGAGCGTGGAGACCCGGGACGGCGTCTCGGTCCATCAGCGCGTCGTCCTGGCCGGATACGCGTATCTCACCGTCGGCGAGCACCTGGTCTCGGGCCCGCGCACGCCGGCGGAGTTCGTCGGGCACTGTCTGCGCACCGAGCGGGCCCGCCGCACCCTGCACGACGCCGCCTTCACGCACGCAGGCTGGGGGTACGTCACCGGCGGCCCCGCGGGCGACACGTACTGGACGGCCCTGTGGGCCGTGCCGCTGACACCGGACGGTCTCGGCCGCGCGACGGGCGAGGTCGTCGAGCTCACCAACCGGGAGCGGGCCCGGGCCGGGCTGCCCGGGCTGGCCGCCGACCCGCGGCTCACCGCGGCCGCGCAGGCGCACAGCGCGGACATGGTGGCCCGGGACTTCTACTCGCACACCGATCCGGACGGCGGAAGGCCCTGGGACCGGGCCGCCGCCGCGGGCGCCACGCGGCGCACGGTCGGCGAGAACATAGCCTGCGGCCAGCGCTCCCCCGCCGACGTGGTGGAGGGCTGGATGAACAGCCCCGGGCACCGTGCCAACATCCTCAGGGCCGACTTCACGCACATCGGGGTCGGCCTGGCCGGCGGCGGCCGGGCGGGCATGTACTGGACCCAGCTCTTCGGCGGCTGACGGGCCCTCCCGGGGCAAGTCCGAGCCACGGGCCTCACCGGCCGCGCCGGGGAGCCCTGTTGACCTGGGAAGCGACACGCGAAAGGCTGCGGGACGGCGTGGATCACCACCCGCGCCGGAAGGATGGGTGCCTTGATCGGGATCACGGAGATCGAAGCCGCGGCCGCACGGATCGCCGGCCATGTCGTACGCACCCCGACGGTGCCGAGCCCGGGGCTGACCGCGCTGCTCGGGACCCCGGTCACCGCCAAGCTGGAGCTGCTCCAGCGCACCGGGTCGTTCAAGGCGCGCGGCGCGACGGCGAAGCTGCTGTCGCTGACCGAGGCGGAGCGGGCGGCGGGTGTCGTGGCGGTCAGCGGCGGCAACCACGGCATCGCCGTGGCGGTGATGGCCGCGGCGCTCGACGTGAAGGCCACGGTGGTGATGCCGCGTACGGCACCCGCGCGTTCGCTGGAGACGGCCGAGGAGGCGGGCGCGCTGGTACGGCTCACCGACGGCATGGACAGTGCCTTCGCGCTGGTGACGCGGCTGCGGGAGGAGGGGCTGACCCTGGTCCACCCGTTCGACGACCCCGTGGTGATCGCGGGGCAGGGCACCGTGGGGCTGGAGTTCGCGGAGGACGCCGGGGAGCTCACCGACGTGGTCGTGAGCGTCGGCGGCGGCGGGCTGATCGCGGGCGTGGCGGCGGCGATGCGGGCCCGTCGCCCGGACGTGCGGGTCTGGGGCGTGGAGACGGAGGGCGCCGAGGCCATGTCCCGGGCGCGTGCCGCGGGCGGCCCGCTGCCCGTGCCGCTGTCGTCGGTCGTCACCACGCTCAGCGCCCCGTCCGTCTCGCGGCTGACGTACGACCATGTGTCCGCGCTGGTCACCGACGTGCTCGTGGTGCCCGACCGGGAGGCGATCCGGGGGTCGCTGGAGCTCGCCGAGCACGGGAAGGTGTGGACCGAGCCCGCCGCGGGCTGTCTGCTGCCCGCGGCCCGGCAGGTGGTGGAGCGGGTGGGCGACGGCGCCCGGATCGGGCTGGTGGTGTGCGGGGGCAACGCCACGGCCGCCGACATGGCGGCCTGGGCGGACCGTTTCGGGCTGCGCTGACGCTGCGCCGCGCGGCGACCCGCGCGGATCGCCGCGGGAAGGTCCGGGTGGTCGTTTCGCGCGTCCGTTGAACGCTCCCCGGCCCGCTCACCGTACCCCTGGGCGAGCGGACAGCCGGCGGCGCGAACGAGGGGTGGCCATGGGCAGGGCGCACGTCTCCACACACGACCTGGTAGCCGGACGGTACCGCCTCGTCGAGGTCGTCCACCGGGAGACGAACCGTGTCTGCTGGTCCGGGGAGGAGGCCGGGTCGGGCCGCCCGTTCCTGGTGACACAGGTCGGCCTCCCGGAGGACCCCGCGGCCGAGAGCGCCCGGCGGGTGACCGGCCGGGTCGTGCGGACCTGCGAGACCGTGCGGCTGCTCCGCCCGGACCGGGTGGCCGCGGTGGTCGAGGCCGTCGTGGAGCACGGCGCCCTGTGGACGGTCACCGAGTGGGTCGGTGGCACGCCTCTGAGCGAACTCGTGGCAGGGGCGGGCGCGTTCGGTCACGTGCGGGCGGCACGCATCGGGCTGGAGCTGCTGGACGTGCTGGAGGCGGCGCACGACCAGGGCGTCACGCACGGCGAGCTCAGCCCCGGGCAGGTGTTCGTGAGCGAGGAGGGCTCCGTCGTCGTCACCGGCTTCGGGCTGGCCGGCGCCACGCTCGCCCCGCGGCTCACCGCTCCCTCGTACGCGTCCCCCGAGCAGGCCCGCGACGAGCGGATCGGGCCCGCGGCCGACCTGTGGTCGCTGGGCGCGATCCTCTACACGATGGTCGAGGGCCGTCCGGCGTTCCGTGACCGGGGCCGGGCCGAGGCCACGCTGAAGGGCGTGGACCGGCTGCCGCTGCGGGCCCCGGTGCGAGCCGGGCCGCTCACCCCGGTGGTCCAGGGCCTGCTGCGCCGGAACTCCCGGGAGCGGCCGGGCCGCCCGGCGGTGCGTGAGGCCCTCGCCCGGGTGGCGGCGGACGGCCCCGGGGCCGCGCCGTCCCCGGTCCCGCGGCCCCGGCCGCGTGACGCGCGCGCCGCCGCGCGCCGGGCCGGCCGCGGCACGATCCGGCGGACGACGGCCGCCGGGGCCGTGCTGGCCCTGGCCGCCGTATTGGGCGCCGTCCTCGCCGTCACCCACGCGCTGCCCGGTCCGGGCGGCGACACGGGCTCGCGACCGCGTCCCCCGGCGCCCGCCGCACCGCCCGCGGGCGGCACCGCGCCCTCCTCCCCCGCTCCCCGGCCGACCGCGTCACCGTCACCCTCGCCGTCACCGTCCGGAGCCGCCGTCCCCGCGGGGTTCCGCCGTTACGAGGCGCCGGAGGGATTCTCCGTGGCCCTTCCCGAGGGCTGGGGGCGTCTGACCACCTCGCGGGTGCCGGACGGGGCGTACCGGGTCGTCTTCGGCGCGTCCGGCGACCCGCGGACGCTGGCGGTCACCTACAGCGAGCGGGCCGGGGCGGATCCGGTGGCGGTCTGGCGCGACGAGGTCGAGCCCGGTCTGGAGCGGTCGGGCGGGTACCGGAGGGTCGGCGGCATCCGCGCGACGGCGTACCGGGGGCGCGAGGCGGCCGACATGGAGTGGCTCGCCGAGGACGACGGCGTCCGGGTGCGCACCTTCGGGCGCGGTTTCCTGCTGGGCGGCGGGCGCAGCTTCTCGCTGCGCTGGACCGCACCGGCCGCCGCCTGGGACGACGCAGCGAACGAGCGGGCGCTCGCCGCCTTCCTCGGGACGTTCCGGGAGGGCGCCGGCTGACCGCCGCCGCACCGGCTCGTGGCGAGCGTCCCCGTTTTCGCCCGGCACGGACGGGGACTCGCCTCCTATGGTGCAAATCGGATACACGATGATGACCGAGCAGGCCGGCCCCCGTGAGCTCGTCGACCACGTGGTGCGGGCCGAGCAGGTGGGCTTCGACTTCTCGGTGACCTCGGACCACTACTTCCCGTGGCTGCGTTCGCAGGGGCACGCGCCGTACGCGTGGAGCGTGCTGGGCGCCGCGGCCCAGGCGACCTCCCGCATTCCGCTGATGACGTACGTGACGTGTCCGACGTTCCGGTACCACCCGGCGGTCGTGGCGCAGAAGGCGGCGACGATGCAGCTGCTGGCCGAGGGACGGTTCCGGCTGGGGCTCGGCTCGGGCGAGAACCTCAACGAGCACGTGGTGGGCGGCGGCTGGCCGTCCGTCGACGTGCGCCACGAGATGTTCGAGGAGGCCCTGGAGATCATCAAGGCGCTCTTCGAGGGCGGTCACGTGAACCATCGCGGTACGCACTTCGACGTCGAGTCGGCCCGGCTGTGGGACCTGCCGGACAGCCCGCCGCCCATCGGGATCGCCGTCTCCGGCGAGCGCTCCTGCCGGCTGGCGGGCGAGCACGCCGATCTCGTGATCGCCACGGAGCCCAAGTCCGACCTGCTGGAGGCGTTCGACCGGCACGGCGGCCGGGGCAAGCCGCGCGTCGGCCAGCTGCCGGTCTGCTACGACCCGGACCGGGACGCGGCGATCGAGCGCGCCCACTCGCAGTTCCGCTGGTTCGGCAGCGGCTGGAAGGTCAACTCCGAGCTTCCGCACCCCGATTCGTTCGACGCGGCGACCCAGTTCGTCACGCCCGGGGACGTCGCCGAGTCCATCCCCTGCGGTGACGACCCCGACGCCTTCGTCGAGGCCGTGCGCCCCTACGCGGAGGCCGGGTTCACCGAGGTCGCCCTGGTGCAGATCGGCGGCGAGTCCCAGGGGGCGTTCCTGGACTGGTCCGAGAAGACCCTGCTGCCGGCCCTGCGCGACGCCTTCGGGTCCTGACGGGCGGGGGCCGGCGAGGAAGTCACCCGGTTGCCGGAGCATCTAGCGCGGGATCGGGGTACTAGAGGGCCCTACGTCTGTTCTCCCGGAGGCCCCTGCCGTGAACTCCCTCGTGCACAAGACCCTGGTCGTGCAGCTCCAGACGGGCGACGCCGACCGTTTCCCGGTCCTCGCCCACCTGAGCTACGACCCGGCGGACCCGTTCGCCCTCACCGTGGTGTTCAGCCATGACGGTCGCGTGCTGGCCCGCTGGACGCTGGACCGGGAGATGGTGGCCGACGGACTCGCCCGCCCGGTCGGTGTGGGCGACGTCCGGATGCGCCCCGAGTCGCGGGGCATGTGGGAGGAGCTGCGCATGGAGTTCCTCGGCGACCACCGGCCCGACGGGGAGCGTCATCGCGCCGTGGTCTTCGTGTGGGCTGCGGCGGTGGCCGCGTTCCTGCGCGAGACCCACGGGGTGGTCCGGCCGGGCGAGGAAGAGGTGCACGTCGACGACTTCCTCGCGGAGCTGATGGCCGACGGCTGAGCGGACACCGGCGCACCGCCGCGGCGCGGCTCCCCCGGGAGGGGCCGCGCCGTCAGCGTGACGTGTGGCGGTGCCGGGTCCACAGGGGTATGCCGAACCAGCACAGCAGGTACCACAGCACCACGCCGGTGACCAGGTAGGGCACGAAGCCGTCATGGGTGGCGACGCGCAGGATCAGCAGGAGCGACGAGGTCGTGGTGGCGAGCAGCAGCACCAGGCCGAGCAGGGTCAGCCGTGAGGCCCACTGCACCGCCTGGGGTTTCACGCGCCGCCCCGAGACGAGGCGGTGCAGGGACACCGGCCCGATCAGGGCGCCGGTCGTCACGGCCCCGAGGACGACCGTCACCAGGTAGAGCGTGCGGTCGGCGTCCGACAGGTCGTCGTACTTGGGGGTGAACACGACGGTGAGCAGGAAGCCGAAGAGGATCTGCACGCCCATCTGCGCGACGCGGACCTCCTGGATCAGCTCCGTCCACATCCGGTCCGCGCGCTCCTCCTCGCTCTCGTCGCGCCCCCTGCGCCGTCCCGAGTGCCCCGTCGTGTCCGCGTCCGTGTGCGCCACAGTTCCTCCCGTTGCCGACGCCTGGTCCCCCTTCCCTCTTCCCGGGTTCCCCACGGTCAGACGACGTGTCGCCGGCGCGTCCGGTTTGGGCGGTCCGGGGGCGGTTACACGGGCGGGACCCACGCACCCAGGCCTAGGAGGATGGCGCAGCATGTCCGACACTCAGCTCACCGTGACGCTCAGCGGGGGCGGCATCGACGACGCGCGGGCGGTCGTCCGCGCCTTGGAGGGCGCCTTCGGGGCACCCGACGAGCTGCCCGCCGACGAGCGGGCGACGATCCGCACGGCGACGTTCAGCTCCCCGCCGTCCCCGGAGGCGGACCCGGCCCCACGGGAGGCGGGGGCCGGGCTGTCGGAGCCGGTGACGGTCACCGTGCAGGGCACGCCGCAGGCCGTGGAGGCCGCGAGCAGGACGCTGACCGGCGCCTTCTCGACGCGCGACGAGGGTGCCGTCTCCGGCGACCAGGAGCGGGAACGGCAGCTGCTCCTGGTGCCGTGAGCGGGGCCGTAAGAGGTACCGCGCGTGGCGCCGTGAGGCGGCCGGAGCGGACTACCAGCGGCCTTCGACCTGCTGCTTGATCCGGCGGTCGTAGAGGTCGCGGACCGCCGTGAGCGTCTCCTCGCTCAGCTCCGGCAGCCGGGCGGCGTCCGTGTTGGCGCGGGCCTGCTCGGGCGAGCGAGCGCCGGGGATCACGGTGGTCACGCCGGGCTGCTGGACGATCCAGCGCAGCGCCAGCTGGGCGGGCGTATACCCCTCGGGGGCGAGGGCGGCGAACTCCGCGGCGGCCTCCACGCCGGTGGCGAAGTCGACGCCGGAGAAGGTCTCGCCCTGGTCGAACGCCTCGCCGTGGCGGTTGAAGCTGCGGTGGTCGTTCGCGGCGAAGACCGTGTCCTTGGTGTACTTGCCGGTCAGCAGGCCGGAGGCGAGCGGCACCCGGGCGATGATGCCGACGCCCGCCTCCCTGGCGGCCGGCAGGACCTCGCGCAGGGGCTTCATGCGGAACGGGTTGAGGATGATCTGCACGCTCGCCACGTTGGGCCGGGCGATGGCGGTCAGTGCCTCCTGGCAGGTCTCGACGCTGACGCCGTACGCGGCGATCCGCTCCTCCTCGACGAGGGTGTCCAGGGCGTCGAACACCTCGTCGGAGGAGTAGACCGGGGTCGGCGGGCAGTGCAGCTGCACCAGGTCGACGACGTCGACGCCGAGGTTGCGGCGGGAACGGTCGTTCCAGTCCCGGAAGTTGTCGAGGACGTAGTTCTGCGGGATCTGCTCGACGCGCCGGCCCATCTTCGTGGCGACCAGCACGTGCAGGTCCGGCCTGCTGCGCAGGAAGGTCGCGATGGTCTCCTCGCTGCGGCCGTCGCCGTAGACGTCGGCGGTGTCGAAGAAGGTCACGCCCGATTCGGCCGCGGCCTCCAGTACCCCGAGGGCTTCCTTGTCGTCGACGTCCCCCCAGTCGGCACCCAGTTGCCAGGTGCCGAGGCCGATCACCGACGCGTGCTGGTCCGACCTGTCGAAAGTGCGCTCGTCCATGCCGTCAGTCTGTCATCCGCGAAGTCGCGCGACCGCGCCGGGACGCCCCGCGCGACGAGGGGGGTGATTCACCCGGAAACCGTCGGGTACCCGCGCGGCTCCGTCCCACGAACCATAGGAGGAGAGACAGCGTGTCGCAGGTCGAGGAGTCCATCGAGGTCCGCGTCCCGGTCCGTACCGCCTACAACCAGTGGACCCAGTTCGAGTCGTTCCCCGAGTTCATGAACGGGGTGCAGCGCATCGAGCAGCGCGGTGACACCCTCACCCACTGGGTGACGAGCGTGGACGGCGTCCACCGTGAGTTCGACGCGGAGATCACCGAGCAGGTCCCGGACGAGCGGGTCGCGTGGACCACGGTGTCCGGCGAGGCCAAGCAGGCGGGTTCGGTCACCTTCCACCGCCTGGGTGACGACCGCACCAAGGTGATGCTCCGGATGGAGTTCCAGCCGGAGGGCGTCACCGAGAAGGTCGGTGACAAGCTCGGGGTCGTGCAGCGGCAGACCAAGGGCGACCTGGAGCGGTTCAAGCGGTTCATCGAGGAGCGCGGTCGCGAGACCGGGGGCTGGCGCGGCACCGTCGCGTGAACCGCGCGCCCGGCCGGGGCTATCCGGCCGCCGCCGTGCGGCACTCCGGATGGCCCCAACCCTGGTCGTTCTTGGCGATCGACTCCCCGGCCGCGTAGGAACGGCCGCACGCGCAGCGCCCGGGGAACTTCGCCTTGATGGTGCGCGCGGAGGCGCCCCCGCTCCTGCGGCCCGCCGCGGGCGCGCGGCGCGGCGCCTTCCGCGCCGCCGGGACGTCCGGCGAGGGCGGCGGCTCGGGTGAACCGAGGCCGCTGCCCGCGCGCTCCTGGGCGGTGGCCGCCTGGCTGGCGGCGCGGTCGGCGAAGTCGTTGAGCCGGTCGCCGTCGACCTGGTGGGCGGGTACGTAGCGGAACTCGACCGAGCGGCCGTCGAGCAGCTCGTCGATGCGCACGACCAGCTCCTGGTTGGCGACCGGCTTGCCGGCCGCCGTCTTCCAGCCGTTGCGCTTCCAGCCGGGCAGCCAGGTGGTGACGGCCTTCATGGCGTACTGGGAGTCCATCCGGACCTCCAGCGGCACGTCCGGGTCGGTCGACGCCAGCAGACGCTCCAGCGCGGTGAGTTCGGCGACGTTGTTGGTGGCCTTGCCCAGCGGCCCCGCCTCCCAGCGGGCCGGAACCTCCGAGGCGTCGGCCACCACCCAGGCCCAGCCGGCCGGACCCGGGTTTCCCTTCGAAGCCCCGTCGCACGCGGCCACCACACGTTCACGCATGGCCCCGATCATGCCATGGGCCGGCCGGGTGCCCGGACGGCCCTCAGGAGACGGGCGTGAGCTTGGGCATCTCCCCCTCGGTCTTCGTGACGTCGATCACCGAGAAGCTCGCGCCCTGCGGGTCGCTGAGCGCGGCGAAGCGGCCGAACGGAGTGTCCATGGGTCCGAAGCGCAGGACTCCGCCGAGCTTGGTGGCCCGGGCCACGGCGTCGTCGCAGTCGGTGACCGTGAAGTAGACGTTGATGTACGGCGCCACCTCGGGCGGGAAGTCCTCGGTCATCCGCATCCGGCCGAGGACGGGGCGGTCGTCCAGGTCGTACAGGCGGAAGTCCACGTGCTCGTCCTCCATCTGCTTCTCCGTGTAGGAGAAGACCGCGGGGAAGAACGCGTCCGACTTGCCGGGCTCGCGGGTGAAGACCTCGGCCCAGCAGTACGCGCCGGGTTCGGCCATCGCCTCGAAGCCCTCGTGGGTGCCGCCCTGCCAGACGCCGAACACGACGCCGCCCGGGTCGCGGGCCAGGCACATGGTGCCGAAGTCGCCGACCCGCATCGGCTCCATCAGCAGCTCGCCGCCCGCCTCGCGGATGCGGCCGGCGGTCGCGGCGGCGTCCGGGGATGCGAAGTAGAGGCACCACTGGGAGTGGTCCTGCTGGCCGGGCGGCGGCGGGACCACCGCGGCGACCGCCTTGCCGTTCGCGTAGCACTGGGTGTAGTTGCCGTACTCCGACGACGACTCGCCGAAGGTCCAGCCGAGGACGTCGCCGTAGAAGCGCTTGGCCCCCTCGACGTCGCTGAACATCGCGTCGGCCCAACAAGGGGCTCCCTCGGGTTGCACGGCCATGACTGCCGCCTCCGCGTCGCTGGGTGTTCCTGATGGCTGTGGTGGTGCGGACGGTGTGGACGGTCCGTTTTTTCACGCTAGTCACCCCGGCCCGGCCGCGCGCGCCGAGCGTCGCCGCCGTGTGGGCGGGCCGGGAGGGCACCGTCGTGCCGGGCACGGCGGCGTGGCCTCACTGCCCCGCGTAGGCCTTCTCCAGCTCGGCGATGTCGAGCTTGCCCATCGACATCATCGCCTTGAAGGCACGCGCGGCCCTGGCCGGATCCTCGTCGCGGAACATCTCCTCGATCCGGGCGGGCACGACCTGCCACGACACCCCGAACCGGTCCTTGAGCCAGCCGCAGGGTCCCGTCTCGCCGCCGCCCTCGACGAGCTTGGCCCAGTAGTGGTCGACCTCCTCCTGGCTCTCGCACATGACCTGGAAGGAGACGGCCTCGTTGAAGGTGAACTGGGGCCCGCCGTTGAGGGCGACGAACCTCTGGCCGTTGGCCGTGAAGTCGACGGTCAGGACGGAGCCGGCGGTGCCGGGCGCGCCCTCGGGGTAGTGGGTGACGGCGCCGATGCTCGAGTTCTTGAAGACCGAGACGTAGAACTCGGCGGCCTCCTCAGCCCGGCCGTCGAACCAGAGACACGTGGTGAATCCGTCGGTGGTCATGAGTACCTCCCAGGTGCGGACGTGGAACGCGGTCACCACTGTCGACCGGTGCGGACAACGGAACTCATCGGTCGCGGCGGCGGACGTTCCGGATGTTCCGGATCTTTTCCATGGTCGGGGACCGGGCGGCCGGGCGCTCTGCCGGCGGCGAATCTGCCGCGGGCAGAGAAGTGCCCGCCTGGGCGGGACGCGGCCCGAGAGTGGGGGGACCGCGGCGTACCGGCCGCGGACGACTCCCCCGACGACTCGACGAGGAGCGCCGATGTCCTTGCTCACCACCGGCCCGGCGGCCGGGCTTCCCCGGGCCGAGGAGGGCGACACCCCTCCCACCCGCTTCGACGACCATCTGGCCGCGCAATTGCTCGGGCAGCGCATCGTGCTGCTGGGCACGCAGGTCGACGAGGTCTCCGCCAACCGGGTCTGCGCCCAGTTGCTGATCCTCTCGGCGGAGGACCCTCGCACCGACATCAGCCTGTACATCAACAGCCCCGGCGGCTCCGTGCACGCGGGGCTCGCCATCTACGACACGATGCGGCTGATCCCGAACGACGTCTCGACGCTCGCCATGGGCTTCGCCGCCAGCATGGGGCAGTTCCTGCTCAGCGTCGGCGCGGCGGGCAAGCGCTACGCCCTGCCGAACGCGCGGGTCATGATGCACCAGCCGTCGGCGGGCATCGGCGGCACGACCGCCGACGTCGAGATCCAGGCGGACAACCTGGAGTTCACCAAGCGGACCATCGAGCGGATCACCGCCGAGCACACCGGCCAGAGCCCGGAGACGATCTCCCGGGACGGAGACCGCGACCGCTGGTTCACGGCGGAGGAGGCCAGGGAGTACGGCATGGTCGACCGGGTCGTGGAGTCCCTCGCGGACGTCCGGCCGTCCGCCTCGCGGCGCAGGGTGGGGTTGCAGTGATGGGGAGCTACACGATTCCGAGCGTCGTCGAGCGCACCCCGCAGGGCGAGCGGTCCTACGACGTGTTCAGCCGGCTGCTGTCGGAGCGGATCATCTTCCTGGGCACCGAGATCGACGACGGCGTGGCCAACGTCGTCATCGCGCAGCTCCTGCATCTGGAGTCGTCGGCCCCGGAGAGCGAGATCGCCGTCTACATCAACTCCCCCGGCGGCTCGTTCACGTCGCTGATGGCGATCTACGACACGATGACCTTCGTCCAGGCGCCGATCTCGACGTTCTGCGTGGGGCAGGCGGCCTCCACCGCGGCCGTGCTGCTGGCCGGCGGGGACCCGGGGCGCCGGTTCGTGCTGGAGCACGCGCGGGTGCTGCTCGGGCAGCCGGCCAGCGGCGGACGGCAGGGCACGGTCTCCGATCTGGCGCTGCAGGCCAAGGAGATGGTGCGGATCCGCTCCCAGGTCGAGGAGGTGCTGGCCCGGCACACGGGGCACGACCCGGCGACGCTGCGCGCGGACATGGACCGCGACAAGGTGTTCACCGCCGAGGAGGCCGTGGCCTACGGGCTGGCCGACGAGGTGCTCGGCCGGCGCCTCGTGAGGGGGTGAGCGGTGCGGGTGTGAGACTCCGGCCCGGTGTCCCGCGGCGACCGTGACGGCCACCGCGGGACACCGGGCCGGACAGCGGGAACGCCCGTCAGGCGGCCAGGCACATGCCGTCGTGGCGGGCGGCGGAGGCGCCGCGGCCGCGGCCGCCGCCGGTGTGCCGGGCGGTGACGCGGACCAGCTCGCCCTGGGCGCGCGCCAGCAGGTCTCCCAGGCCCAGGCCCAGGGCGCCCGCGGCGGCGGCGAGGACCTCCGACGACGCCTCCTTGCGGCCGCGCTCCACCTCCGACAGGTACGGCATCGAGATACGCGCGGTCTCCGCGACGTCCTTCAGCGTGCGTTCCTGCGCCAGGCGTTCGCGCCGCAGGACGTCGCCGACCAGATCGCGCCACAGGGGCTCTCTGACGGCGGGACGGTCCTCCGGGCGCGCGGCGGGAGGACGGAGGGGAATGACGCGGGCTTCGTCCGGCGAGTGGCTGGTCACGTGTACAGCCTAGGAGTCCGGCGGCCGGGGGGAAGGGGGCGGCATTCCGCCGACAGGGGAATCGGCCGAGGGCGAACCGCCGCGTGACACCGCGTCATGGTGCCGCCCGCGGCTCACCGGCATAGCCTGGAGGGACCTGCACCGCCCCGCGACGACGCCGCGGTCACCGCATTCACGCCACCCGCGAAACCGGGTGGCATGGACGCGCGCGACCCGGGTACCCGCCAACGGCAAGGACCTGGGGAGACGCCCAACCGTGACTTTCGTGGGAGAGGTAATGGAGACCGCCGTGATCCGGCCGGAAGCGCAGGTCGTCGGGAGGACAACCGAGAGCGGGACGGACTACGGGGCGCTGCCGGGCGTCGTGGACCCGCGCACCGTGGCGCCGCGTGACGCCCGACAGCTGTCACGTCAGTTCTTCCAGCGCCTGACGGAGCTCGAAGAGGGCACGCACGAGTACCAGTACGCGCGCAACACGCTCATCGAGATGAACATGTCGCTCGTGCGGTTCGCCGCCGGCCGCTTCCGCGGCCGTGGCGACGACATGGAGGACATCGTCCAGACCGGCATGATCGGCCTGATCAAGGCCATCGACCGGTTCGAGCTGTCGCGCGAGGTCGAGTTCACCTCGTTCGCGCTGCCGTACATCGTCGGCGAGATCAAGCGCTTCTTCCGCGACACCACCTGGGCGGTGCACGTGCCGCGGCGGCTCCAGGAGCTGCGCGTGGAGCTCGCCAAGGCGCGCGAGGAGCTGTCCAGCCGGCTGGACCGCGAGCCCACCGTCGCCGAGCTCGCCACGCTGATGAACATCAGCGAGCGCGAGGTGGTCGAGGGGCAGATCGCGTCCAACGGCTACAACTCCTCCTCGCTGGACGCCGCGCTGACCGGGGACGGCCCCGAGGGCGGCGAGTCGGTGCTGGCCGACTTCATCGGTGTGGAGGAGGACGGGCTGCGGCTCGTCGAGGACTTCCACTCGCTCGCCCCGCTGATGGCCGAGCTCAGTGAGCGCGACCGGCAGATCATCCACATGCGGTTCGTGGAGGAGGCCACCCAGGCGGAGATCGGCGAACAGCTCGGCTGCTCCCAGATGCACGTCTCCCGGCTGATCAAGCGGATCATCACCCGCCTGCGCGAGGGCATGCTGGGCGAGCTGGGCTGCGCCTGACACGGACGACGAACAGGACCCCGGGGTGCGTCACGGCCCCGGGGTGCTTCTTTGTGCGGTTTTCCACGTGGCGGCGAGAGAGCGGACCGGTCACTCGTCGGTGACGCGCAGCACCGCGCTCACCCGCTTGCCGACCGGCACCCGCTCGACGACGACCGTCTCGGCGAGGGCGTGGACGATCTCGAGTCCGTGCCGGCCGACCCGCTCCGGGTCGCGGGGGAAGCGCCGGGGCACGGCCCCGCTGCTGTCGTAGACGGTCACCGTCACGGCGGCGTCCGTGCCCTCCAGCTCCAGGATGTACGGCCCCTGGCTGTGCCGGTCGGCGTTGGTGACCAGCTCGCTCACCACCAGGAGGACCGCGCCGTCGGCGCGCCGCCCGATCGTGGCGCACCACTCGGTCCTGAGCTGGTCGAGGAAGAGCGAGGCCAGGTGCCGCGCCTGCGCGATGCATCCGGGCTCGCCGGAATAGTGGGCCGCCAGCCTCAGTGGCTCCACGGGAACGTCGAAGCCGGTCGGTATCACTGCCCCGTCCAGGTATTCGGTCATGCGTTTCTCTCTCGGAAGCCGGACTGGCCGGACGCTGCTGCACGAGTCCTCGTACCCCCGCTCCGGCATTGCAGTCCACCTCTTCCCGCAGTGCGGGAATCGTCACAGCCGGCCGGGGAACCCGGAGGGTACGGGAAAGGTGTGCGATGAACGAATTGATGGGCGCGCGCAGTCTCACCACCCGGCCGGTGGTCATCCTGGGCGGGGACGTGATCGCCCACGTCAAGGACACCGTCTTCGACGCCGGCGCCGGGCGGATCACCGGTTTCACGCTGAGCGGCCGGGACCTGTGGTCCGGCCCGATGAAGGAGGGACTTCCGTGGTCGGCGGTGCACTCGCTCGGCCACGACGCGGTGATGGTCCGCGACCGGCGGGGGCTGGTGAGCACCGCGCTGCTGACGTTGCACCAGGAGACGCTGCGGGCACGGCTGCTCGGTGCGAGCGTGCTGACCGACGCCGGCTCCGAGATCGGTACCGTCCTCGACGTCGTGGTGGAGGGCGGCACCGGGGGGCGGGTCGCCGGGTTCCGGCTGGCGGCGAGCAGGCGGTTCGCGCCGGGCCCGACCCGTCACCGGCGCAGGGTGTACGTGGCACGGGGCGGGACGCTGACGGTCGCCGGCCGGTCGCTCGTCCTTCCCGTGGACGCCGTACGGCACGTGGCCGACGACCTGTCGGGCTTCTCGGCCCTGGTCGACGGCGTGCCCGGCAGCCGGAGGGGCTCTCCGTCGTGATGCTGTTCACGGAGGTGCGGGGGCTGCCCGTGCTCACCGGGGACGGGGAGGGGAGACTGGGGGCCGTGACGTCCCTGACGGTCGACGCCGCCGCCGGCGTGGTCAGCCACGTACGGTTCCGGGCCGGCCGTCTGCGCGGGGAGTCCGTGCTGGCCTGGGAGGCGGTGCGGTCCCTCGGCCCCGGGGCCCTGCGGGTCGGTCCGGCGACCGAGCCGGACGCGGCGCCGCCCGGTCACGATCTGCTGGGCCACCGGGTCCTGACCGAGGCGGGGGTCGAGCGGGGCACGGTGCTGGACGTGGCGTTCGATCCGCGGACCGGCCGCGTCCTCGCGCTGTTCACGACGCGGGGCGAGGTGTCGCCCGGCCGCATGATGGGCCTGGGCGACCACGCGCTCGTCGTCCGGGAGGACTGAGCCCGGGCGGACGGTGCGACCGGGGCACGCCCCGACGCGGACGGCCCCGCCGGGAGGGCGCGGCGGGCGGGGCCTGCTTAGCGTGGCTGCGTGAGCGCGCGAACCCTCTCCGGTCCGGCAGTGGCCCGTCACGGCTGGGCGCAGGCCTTCGCCACGGTACTGGCCGGGCTGCTCGCCATGGGAGCCGTGGCCGCGTTCGGGCTGTGGGCGGCCGGTGCCACGGACCTGCCCGACAACGCCTTCCCCCGGGTCGTCACGGCGACCGTCGTCGCCGCCGTGGGCGGTTCGGTGGAGCTGTCCGGGGACGCCGGGGGCCTCGCCGGCACCGACGCGGGACTGACGGTGATGCCGCTGTCCGTCACGCTGGCCGGGGCGCTGGTGATCGCGGCGGGATTCCTGCGGCCGCTGCGTCACCGTGCGGTCGCCGGCGCCGGGGAACTGGCCGGCTGGGCCGGCCGCATCGCCCTCCTGTGGCTACTCGCCCTCGTCGGACTGGCCTTCGCCTCGCGGCAGACCTTCGAGGTGCCGCTCGGGGAAGGGGTGCTCGACGACCTCGGGGACCTGTTCGGCATCACCCCGCGGATCGGCTTCACCACGGACGTGCCGCTGACCGCGCTGTTCGGCCTGCTGTGGCTGGCGGGTGTGCTGGTGCTCGCCCTGCTGGTGGCGCGCGGGGCGCCGCTGCCGGGACGGCTGCTGCGTTTCCGGGCGTCGGTGCGGCCGGTGGCGTACGCGATGGTGGCGCTGCTGCTGGCGTACGTCGCGGTCGGTGCCGTCGTCGGTCTGGTCGTCGCCGGGACGCGGGGGCATCCGGCGGACACCTTCGCCGTGCTGCTGCTCGGTCTGCCGAACCTGGCGTGGCCGGCGCTCACCATCGGTCTCGGCGCCACCTGGAACGGCCGGGTGGAGGGGCCGTTCGGGCTGCCGATGCCGCACGTGCTCGACGAGGTGCTGCGCACGCCGGACGTCTCCACGGTGAATCTGGGCACGCTCACCGAGCGGGACGGACGGATGTGGTGGCTCCTCGTGGCGGCCGTGGTGCTGGTCCTGGCGGCCGGGTGTCTGGCGGCGGCCCGGTCCCCGGCCGGTGTGCCGGCGTGGCGGCTCGCCGTGCACATGGCGGTGGCGCTGGCGCTCACGGTGCTCATGATCTGCGCGGTGGGCCGGGTCTCCGCGTACTACGGCCTGTCCGTGCTCGGCATCGGTGACCTGGGCGGAGGACTGTCCGGGCGGTTGTTCCTGCGCCCGCGGCCGTGGGGCGCGGTCGGCCTCGCCCTGCTGTGGGGTCTGGTCGCGGGGTTCCTCGGCGCGCTGATCGTGCGCGGGGTGCGTACCGGGGGCGTCGCGGACGGGCGGCCGTCCGCCTAGTGCCCGGGCTCCCGCCCGGCCGGATCGTCTCCGGGGCCGGCCATCCGTGTGCGCGCCCAGCCGAGCACCTCTTCCGAGTCCAGCCCCGTGACCCAGGCGTCGGCCTGCCGGCTCCCCTCGCCGGGCGGCCGCGGTCCCACGCCGAGGACCCGCAGCCCCGCGCGTCGTGCGGACTCGACGCCCGTGAGGGAGTCCTCGACGGCGAGAGCCGCCTGCGGGGGGACTCCGCACAGGCGGGCGGCCGTGGCGTAGACGTCGGGCCAGGGCTTGGGCCGCACCACGTGCTCCTGCCCGAGGCCGTCCGCCGGCCCCGCCGCGCCGGACGTTCCCGGCGTCACCGTGGGGACGACGACGTGCCGGAAGTACGTGCGCAGTCCGGCCCGGGAGAGGCTCTCCTCCACGGCCACCAGCGGGCAGTTGCTGGCCACCGCCAGCGGGAGGCGCCGCGAGCACAGCCGCACGAACTCGGGGGCGCCGGGCATCGTCAGCGGGTCCTGCGCGACGAGGAACATGAAGTGTTCGAGCAGCGCGTCCGCGAACTCCTCGGCCAGGTCCGGCTTGTTCGTCTCCTGGGCCATGAGCCGTCCGCAGTCGGCGTAGTGCACGCCCTTCGCCCGCTCGGCGAAGCCGGGGGGAGGCAGCAGACCGAACTCGCGGAAGGTCCGGATGCGGGCGTCCTGCCAGTGGCATTCGGTGTCCATCAGGGTTCCGTCGCAGTCGAAGACGACGGCTTCGGGCGACCAGTTGGACGGAAAACGCGACATCCCGGTCACGGCGACCTCCTGGGGTGGGCGGCCACGCGCGTCACGGGCCGCCGGGTGAGTGGTTGCGGCCTCCCGCGACGGGCCACCGGGACCGTCTAGCGTTCCCTCGTCGGTTCCACCGACGAGGGAACGATCAGCATTTCGGGACATCAGCCGCAAAAGGAAAACATTACGACGGCTACGTTATTTCGGCCCGGAAAGGCAGCGCAATCACTACTTCGAGTGCTCGACCCCAGGGCGTCCGGGGTGTATACGGGCATCGGGCGCGATACGCGCCCAGCCATTGCTGACGAACCATCATTGCCGCCTCAGCGCAGCGGAGTTGAGACCGGCCGCAGGGAGGCAACCGCCCGTCGACGGGCCGCGACTGCCTTGATCGGTGGAGCGCGCGAGCAGCACCCAAAAGGCCAGTCGCCACTCGCGCGCGTTCATCTTCGAAAGAAAAATGCAATAACCGCGCGCAGTTGACGCCCGATTGCTCCAGGCGTACGCGGGCGCACTACATTTTCCGTCGTTCATCAACGACGAGCCGAGGTGCGCGAGATCTTGCAAGAACGGGCCAGAGCAACCCGCAGATCGCTCCTGGAGGCGGCCGCCTGCCTCTTCGCCCAGCAGGGATACGCGGGCACCAGCGTCAACGACATAAGCGCCCGGTCCGGGCGGACCAGCGGCTCCGTGTACTTCCACTACGCCAGCAAGGAGGGCATCGCCCTCGCCGTCGTCCGGGACGGCTTCGCCACCTGGCCCGGCCTCGCCGCGCGGTACGGCGACCTGTCCGTGCCACCGCTCGAACGCCTCGTCGCCCTGAGCTACGAGATCGCCCGGGCCCTCTCCGAGGACCCCCTGACCCGCGCGGGTGCCCGGCTGTGGGCGGAGCGCGACACCATCAACGTGCGCCTGCCCGACCCCTTCGCCCTCTGGACGACCGCCGCCACACGTCTGCTCTGCCAGGCCCGGAACAGTGGTCAGCTCGCCGCGCACATCCGCCCGGCCCCCACCGCCCGCACCCTGGTCCGCGCCTTCTTCGGCTTCTGCGCCCTCACCGAGGCACTGGAGGGACCGGGCGCCCTCACCGGCCGCCTCTGCGACTGGTGGCACGTGACCCTGCCGTCGCTCCAACCGGCCCCCGAGCACGACGGCCCCGGGCGGGCCGGCCTCCGGGCGAGCGGTACGTGAGCGACGCCGCTCGGATCCAGCCGTCCGCACCACGTCCGGGCCGACAGCGGCGGCCGCACGGACTCAGGCGACGGGGACGACCAGCGGCGGGGCGGCCCGCTGCATGCGCAGCGCGTCGACGGACTCGGCCAGCAGCTCGTACTCGGTGGTGTCGTCGCTGGTGGCGATGCGCACCAGGCGCCCCGCGGCCAGCTCGTCGGCGACCAGTTCCTGCTGGACGACGTCCGCGCACCAGTGGCGCAGGACGCGCGGCACGTCGGGAGCGTCGTCGGCGACCGGGGTCAGGGCGCCGCGGGGTAAGTGAGGGGAGTCGGGCTGCGGATCGAGGCGCTCGGCCATCCAGGACGCGCGGTCGCGCAGCCACCACAGGGCGAGGGCGAGGGTGGGAGCCCGATAGGTCCCCAGAGGGACGCCGACACGCCGGCCGTCGCAGACCCCGTAGGCGGTGACATGGCACAGGAACTCGTCGTGCACTGCTCCCCTCCCCCGTCGCCCGGCTCGCCTGCCGGTCGGGCATGACGTCCGGGCGGCTCGTGTGCGGTGCGTGAGGGCACTGTCGCGTGGTGTGAGTCGCCCTAAGGGTGAGTATGTTCACTGCTGAACCACTGTCACCATGAATTTCCGGCCAGTCTCCTGGCATATTCACGGCACTGGCTGGCCGAAACGTGACACCGGGCGGAGCCACCGTCATGACCCCCGAGGTAATCGACGGCTCCTGCCGGGTGCGGGCAAGGTTGCGCTACCGGGTCGCCGAGACCGGACCCGGTCCCTGACCAGTACGTACCACCTCGATGGAGGCTGATCGACATGTCCGCACCCACCCACCGTCACGAGGATGCCGTCGCCCGCTACTTCGAGGCCTGGAACGCCGGGGCGGAGGCGCGGGACAAGGCGGTCGCCGCGGCCTGGACCGCGGACGGCGGCTACACCGACCCGCTCGCCGACGTCCGCGGCCACGAGCAGATCGCCGCGGTGATCACGGCGGCGCACGAGCAGTTCCCGGGGTTCGTCTTCCGGCTGTCCGGTGCCGTCGACGGGCACCACGACACGGCCCGCTTCTCCTGGGAGCTGGTGAACGAGGCCGACGGCTCGGCGCCCGTGGCCGGGTCCGACGTGATCACCCTGGACGAGGAGGGCAGGATCCGGGCCGTGTACGGCTTCCTGGACCGGGTGCCCGCGGGGGCGTGACGCCGGACCGCCGGCGGGGAGGAACGCGCCACGGTCACGGTCCGGCCGGCGGAACGGCCCGGAACGTGACCGTGGCGCAGGGCCGCCCTAGCGGGTGACGACGGCGTCGATCCGGGACAGCTCACCGGCGTCGAAGCCGAGGTTGCCGATGGCCGAGACGCTGTCCTCGAGCTGCCGCGGGCTGCTCGCGCCGACGAGGGCCGAGGTCACCCGCCCCTCGCGCAGGACCCAGGCCAGGGCCATCTGGGCCAGGGACTGGCCGCGGGACTTGGCGATCTCGTCCAGGGCCCGCAGCTTGGCGACCAGTTCCCCGGTGACCGCGTCGGAGTTCAGGAACGGGCTGTCGCTCGCGGCGCGCGAGTCCTCGGGGATGCCGTCGAGGTAGCGGCCGGTGAGCAGGCCCTGCTCCAGCGGGGAGTACGCGATGGAGCCGACCTTCAGCTCGTCCAGGGTGTCCAGCAGACCGCTGCTCTCCGGGCGCCGGTCGAGCATCGAGTAGCGCGGCTGGTGGATCAGCAGCGGGGTGCCCAGGTCGGCGAGGATGCGGGCGGCCTCGCGGGTCTGCTCCGGCGAGTAGTTGGAGACGCCGACGTAGAGCGCCTTGCCCTGCTGGACCGCCGTGTGCAGCGCGCCCATCGTCTCCTCCAGGGGAGTCTCCGGGTCGGGGCGGTGCGAGTAGAAGATGTCGACGTGGTCCAGGCCCATGCGGGTCAGGCTCTGGTCGAGGGAGGACAGCAGGTACTTGCGCGAGCCCCACTCGCCGTACGGGCCGGGCCACATCAGATAGCCGGCCTTGGTGGAGATGACCAGCTCGTCGCGGTACGGCGCGAAGTCGGCCTTCAGGGCCTCGCCGAGCGCGGACTCGGCGGAGCCGGGCGGCGGGCCGTAGTTGTTGGCGAGGTCGAAGTGGGTGACACCGAGGTCGAAGGCGCGGCGCAGGATGGCGCGCTGGGTCTCGACGGGGCGGTCGGGGCCGAAGTTGTGCCACAGGCCGAGCGAGAGCGCGGGGAGCTTCAGGCCGCTGCGTCCGGTGCGCCGGTAGGGCATCTCCGCGTAGCGGTCGGGGTGTGCGGTGTACAACGCGACTCCATAGGGGTTGGCCCCCGAGGTACGGGGCTTGGGCGGAACCGCGCCCCACTCTTCCGTGACCTGCGGGCAGTGGTCCAACAGAAGAATCCGATGGTATTCAGCGGCTAGGCTTCTCAATCATGGAACTGCGCCATCTCCAGCACTTCGTGGCGGTCGCCGAGGACCAGCACTTCACCCGCGCGGCCGAACGGCTGCTGGTGTCCCAGTCCGGCCTGTCGGCGTCGATCCGGGCGCTGGAGCGGGAGCTGCGGGCACCGCTGTTCGTGCGCACGACCCGCAGGGTGACGCTGACGGAGGCGGGGCGGGCGCTGCTGGACGAGGCACAGCGCATCCTGGCACAGGTGCGGTCGGCCCACGAGGCGGTCGCCGCGGTGCAGGGCGTGCTGCGCGGCACGCTGTCGCTGGGCACCGAGCAGTGCATCGCCGGGGTGCCGGTGGCGGGGCTGCTGGCCGCGTTCCGGCGCCGGCATCCGGACGTGGAGATCCGGCTGCGGCAGGCGGGCTCGGGCGAGCTGGCGGAGGAGGTCGCGGCCGGGCGGCTCGACCTGGCCTTCGCCTACCGCACGCAGGCGGACACGGAACAGCTGCGGTCCGTCTCGCTGGCCGGCGAGCCGATGACCGTCCTGTGCCATCCCGGCCACCGCCTCGCGGGGAACGGTGCGGCGCTGGCCCCGCGCGATCTCGCCGACGAGGTCTTCGTCGACTTCCACCCGGACTGGGGCCCGCGCCGCGTCACCGACACGGCCTTCGCCGCGGCGGGCGTACGGCGGACCGTCGCGCTGGAGGTGAACGACGTGCACGGGCTGCTCGACCTGCTCGACGAGAACCTCGGCATCGCGGTGGTGCCGCGCCACTTCCGGCACAAGCGGGCCTCCCTCACCTCGCTGCCGTTCGCGGACTCCGACGACACGGCATACGAGACGATCGCCCTGCTGCCGCCCGCGCAGGCCACCAGTCCCGCGGCCCGGGCACTGATGGGGCTGCTGGAAACGGGGAGCGCGTGAGGGCGGACTGAGCGATGGTGGACCCATGCTTGCGAAGGACATCCTCATCGAGGGCTACGGCCGCATCCAGGAAGAAGTCCACGCCGCCGTCGAGGGCCTGGACCCCGACGGCCTGAACGCCCGTCCCGCCCCCGACGCAAACTCCGTCGCCTGGCTGGTCTGGCACCTCACCCGGGTGCAGGACGACCACATCGCGGACGCCTTCGGGCTCGACCAGGTGTGGCTGACCCAGGACTGGGAGAAGCGCTTCGGGCTGAATCTGCCCCGCCACGACACCGGGTACGGACACAGCTCCGCGCAGGTCGCCGAGGTGCGGGTCGACTCGGCGAGCCTGCTGACCGGCTACCACGACGCCGTGCACGAACAGACGCTCGGCGCCCTGCGTTCCCTGTCCGCCAAGGACCTGGAGCGGGTCGTGGACGACAACTGGGATCCGCCGGTCACGCTGGGCGTGCGGCTGGTCAGCGTCCTGTCCGACGACCTCCAGCACGCCGGACAGGCCGCCTACGCGCGCGGGCTCGTCCGGAGCACGGCCTCGTAACCCGGCAGGACGACGTCCTCGATCAGGGCCCTGCGCTCGTCGAAGGGGATGAAGGCGCTCTTGAGGGCGTTCACGGTGACCGTACGCAGGTCCTCGGCCGTCCAGCCCGCGTGCTCGACGAGGAGGGACATCTCGCGGGTCATCGTCGTGCCCGAGACCAGGCGGTTGTCGGTGTTGAGGGTGACGCGGAAGCCGAGGTCCTTGAGCGCCGTGATCGGGTGCTCGGCGATGGAGGTGGCGGCGCCGGTCTGGAGGTTGGAGGTCGGGCACATCTCCAGCGCGACGCGGCGGTCGCGGACCCAGGCGGCGAGGCGCCCGAGCTTGCCGGCCGCGAGGTCGGGGATGTCGTCGGTGATGCGGACGCCGTGACCGATGCGCTGGGCGCCGCACACCTGGAGGGCCTGGTGGATGCTGGGCAGCCCGTGGGCCTCACCGGCGTGGATGGTGAACGGCACGTTCTCGCGGCGCAGGTGCTCGAAGGCGTCGAGGTGGTCGGCGGGCGGGAAGCCGTCCTCGGCGCCGGCGATGTCGAAGCCGACGACGCCCGCGTCCCGGAACGCGACCGCGAGGTCGGCGGTCGCCCGGGTGCGGTCGAACATCCGCATGCCGCACAGCAGGGTCCCGACACGGACCGGCGTGCCCGCCGCCGCGGCCTTCGCCATGCCGGCGGCCAGGCCCTCCTGGACGGTCTCCACGACCTCGGCGAGGCTCAGGCCGCCGTTCGTCATGAGCTCGGGGGCGTAGCGGACCTCGCCGTAGACGACGCCGTCGGCGGCGAGGTCGAGGACGTACTCCTCGGCGGTGCGCAGCAGGCCCTCGCGGTTCTGCATCACGGCGAGGGTGTGCTCGAAGGTGGCGATGTAGCGCACCAGGTCACCGGAGTTGGCGGCCTCGTAGTACCAGGCGGCCAGCTCGTCGGGGTCGGTGGTGGGCAGGGTGTGGCCGACGGTGGCGGCCAGTTCCACCACGGTCGCCGGGCGCAGGCCGCCGTCGAGGTGGTCGTGCAGCACCGCCTTCGGCAGGCGGCGGACGGTGTCGTTGTCTATGCGCGTAGATGACATGTGCGGCGATTCCTCGGCGGGTCGGTGCGGGGAGTGCGGGTCGGGTCAGACGGCGGGCTGGAGCAGGTCCCAGCGGTTGCCGTACAGGTCCTGGAAGACGGCGACCGAGCCGTAGGGCTCGTGCCGGGGATCCTCCAGGAAGGTCACGCCGGCGGCGGCCATCCGGGCGTGGTCGCGGGCGAAGTCGTCGGTGTACAGGAAGAAGCCGACGCGCCCGCCCGTCTGGTCGCCGATCCGGGCGCGCTGGACCTCGCCCTTGGCGCGGGCCAGCAGCAGAGCGGTGCCCTGCGCGGGGGCGCCGGGTTCGACGACCACCCAGCGGGAGCCGTCGGGCCGGGGGGTGTCCTCGGCGAGGCGGAACCCGAGGGCCCCGGTGTAGAAGCGGATCGCCTCGTCGTAGTCGTCGACGACGAGGGTGACCAGGGCGATACGCGACATCGGGACCTTCCGGGACAGGCGATTGACGGGAGAGGTTATACGTAAAACTCACCGGGCGCCAGTCTCCGGTCCTACGTCTCGGGCCCGAGGCCGAGCACCGTCCCGGGCCCGAGGTGCGGGCCCGGCCCGCACCCTACGGTCGTGACCATGAGGAGCACCGCACCGCCGCGTGAACCCGGCCGCCGAAGGCACGACGTACTCGACCGCCTGGAGCGGGAGTCGGACATCTGGGTCGCCACGGCGGACGCCGGGGGTCTGCCGTGCGCGGTCCCGTTGTGGTTCGTGTGGCACCGGGAGTCGGTCTGGCTGTGCACCCGGCTCACCAACCCGACCGGCCGCAACCTGCGGGACGGCGGCCGGGCCCGACTGGCGTTCGGGGACACCCGGGACGTCGTGCTGATCGACGGCGAGGTGGAGACCTTCGCTCTGCCGGAGGCACCTTCGGCGGCCGAGGCGTTCACCGCGAAGACCGGCTGGGACCCGCGCGGGGACGGTGCGCCGTACGCATGGTTCCGGGTGCGTCCGCTCGTGGTGCAGGCGTGGCACGGGACGCGCGAGCTGAGGGGACGGCACCTCATGCGGGACGGTGTCTGGACCGTGTAGGGCGCGTCAGCCCGTCCGTGCGCCGTCGAGCCGCGCGAGTTCGTCGTCGTCGAGCCGCAGGGCGCCCGCCGCCACGTTCTCGGCGAGGTGGCCGGGGTCGCCGGTGCCGGGGATGGCGAGCACGTTCGGCCCCTGGTGCAGGGTCCAGGCGATCCTGACCTGAGCGGGGCTCGCCCCGTGGGCCCGGGCGACGGCGCGGACCTCGTCCTCGTGGGCGGTGCCGGCGCCCCTGGGGCCCGCCTCGCCGGCGATGGCGTAGAACGGCACGAAGGCGATGCCCTGGTGCCGGCACAGGGTGAGGAGTTCGTCGGTGGCGGGGACGTGGAAGCCGAGGCCGTAGCGGTTCTGGACGCAGACCACGGGCGCGATGGCCTGGGCCTCGGCGAGGTGGCGGGGCTCGACGTCGGAGAGGCCGAGGTGGCGGATCAGGCCGGCCTCACGCAGCTCGGCGAGGGCGCCGAAGTGTTCGGCGATCGAGTCCTGCCGCATGCGGCGCAGGTTGACGACGTCGAGGTGGTCGCGGCCGAGCTGGCGCAGGTTCTCCTCGACGTGGGCGCGCAGGTCCTCGGGGCGGGCGGAGGTGCCCCACTCCCCCGACCAGTCGCGGTACGGGCCGACCTTGGTGACGATCACGAGGTCGTCGGGGTACGGCGCCAGCGCGCTGTTGATCAGTTCGTTGGCGGAGCGCAGGGACGAGAAGTAGAAGGCGGCGGTGTCGATGTGGTTGACGCCGAGTTCGACCGCCCGGCGCAGGACGGCGAGGGACCGCGCGCGGTCGCTCGGCGTGCCGAGGTGGAAGGCGGCGCTGCCCGTCAGCCGCATCGCGCCGAAGCCGACGCGGTTGACGGGCAGGTCGCCGAGGTGCCAGGTGCCCGCGGTCTCCGCGGTGATCGTTTCCGAGGTCATCGGCGGAGTCTCGCACACGCCCGGCGGGGCTCAGCAGTACAGGTTGCCGCCCGGGGAGACACCGAGTATCTGGCTGAACCGCTGGTAGGTGGAGACCCGGCTCTGGACCTGCGCGGGGTTCTTCCCGTCGCACTCCAGGGAGCCGTTGATGGAGCGGATGGTCTGGCCGAATCCGGCCCCGTTGACCATGGCGTTGTGCGGGGTCATGGTGCCCGGTCCGGACTGGGTGTTCCAGTACCACAGGCCGGTCTTCCAGGCGACGGCCGCGTCGTTCTGCACCAGCCAGGGGTTGCCCAGCAGGTCGATGCCGAGCGCGTCGCCCGCGGCCTTGTAGTTGAAGTTCCAGCTGAGCTGGATCGGTCCGCGCCCGTAGTAGGCGGCCTGGCCGGCCGGGCAGCCGTAGGGCTGGTTCCAGTCGCAGTAGTGGGGGTAGTTGGCGGTGTTCTGCTCGACGACGTGCACCAGGCCGCCGGTCTCGTGGCTGACGTTGGCGAGGAAGGCGGCGGCCTCCTGCTTCTTCGTCGTGTCACTTCCGGTGTTGGCGAAGCCCGGGTAGGCGGCGAGCGCGGCGGTGAGGCCGCTGTAGGTGTAGAAGGAACTCCGCCCCGGGAACATCTGGTTGAACTGGGCCTCGCTGACCACGAAGTTGCCGACCGGCGTCTGCGAGCCGCCGTCGCAGCCGTACGGCTCCCAGTACCAGGTGCTGATGACCGGGTCGTAGCCCGGGTTGGCGTGCTCGGCGATGTAGGCCTTGCCGTCGGTGTAGCGGACGATGTCGCCGGCGTTGTAGGACTTGCCCGCCGTCCAGTTCGGGTAGCTCGAACACGCGGCGGCGGACGCCTCGGTGGCCGGCAGGAAGGCGGGCACGGCACCCGCGAGGGCGAGTGCGGTCACGAGGGCGGAGATACGGCGTCTCGGCACGGGTCTGCCTCCTTTGCGGAGCACGGCCGCTCCCCGCGACAAGGGCAGGGGGGAGCCGGTCCCTGTCCGCGCGTGCCGGTGGGACCGGCCGGGCGTGGGGGCGGCCGTGGTGGGGGGTGTGGAGGCATACTCAACCGCTTTGGTCTGTACCAGTCAAGGGTGTAGACCAGTTCAACCCGGCCGAGTTCCGGCCGGGTTGAGTGGGACGCCGGCGGCGGAGTCGCGCCGGCGTCATGCGGAGGTCACGCCTTGTCGAGGGTGACCTCGGCGGTCTGCTGCCCGGTGTTCACGCTCGCCGGGTGGTCGCGGTGAGTTCGGCGGGCGGCTCGGGCATCGGGCGTGGAGTCCACCGCGTGCGGGCACGGTGACGCCGTTGCGGTACTGCTCGAAGGTGGCGCCGATCTCGCGTACACAGCCGTACGGTCCGAAAGCGATGCGCGAGACGGTGAAGGAACCGGCGCCGGCGTTGCACCAGTGAGCGTCCTCGCCGAACTCCGGCTCGGGATCCTACGGCTGGGCGTGGGGCCAGCGCGGGGCCCCGGTTACAGGTGGTGCCACCGGCTCGGTCATCGGGCGCCGGCCGGCACCCTGTCCTCGTCGCGGGCCGGGACCACCACCAGGAAGGCGTCCGTCTCCAGGTCCATCACCACGGTGGCGGGCTCACCCTCGGCGCGGCGTCGCGCCGCGTACTCCTCCGCCGGCCACGACCCGCGCGGAGACCCCGCCGGGAACCGCTCCAACACCTTCGCGTCCATAACCGCCGCCACCTCCAGCGTCCCGGATCGGTCGATCACTTGCGTATCCCTGCGGATGCCCCGGATCCGGGGAGACATGTACCGGGCACCTATCTCTACACATAAGGGAGAAATAAGAGCAGAATGGGGCATGTACGGAGCTGACGCACCGCGTCCGACGCGGTCGGCCCGGCAAGTCGAAGGAGACGACTCATGGCCCACGTCTCGCACCATAGAAGTGACATCAGCAGCCACCCCGACGCACCGGAGATGCAGGCGCGCTACGACCGCATGCTGGGCGGTCGCGACGTGGCACTCGTGGACGGACCGGTGTTCCTGCTCGGTCTGTACTGTGCCGTGTCCCCGTGGATAGTCCACTTCACCACCAGCCAGCCCGCGCTCGTCGCCCACAATCTGATCATCGGAGTCGCGATCGGCCTGCTCGCCCTCGGGTTCACCCGGGCCCCCGAGCGCATGTACGGCCTCAGCGGGGCCATGTGCGCCATGGGCGTGTGGATGATCATCTCCCCATGGATCGTCGGCACGAATCCGGACGCCGGCGTCATCTGGAACAACGTCGTCATCGGGGCTCTGACGCTGGCCCTGGGCACGGTCTGCCTCGCTACCGCGGCCAGGAGTGCCCACAAGCGGTAGCTCCGCGAGGCCCGACACGGAAGGAGGGCCGCACGGTCCCGAGCGGTGCGCCGGACACGGCGCGCCGCTCTCGTCCGTCCGCACCGGTTCGCGAGCCACCCGCCGTGCCGGGCCGGCCGTCGCCCGGGACGTAGGGTGCCCCTCGGTGATCACATCTCGAGGAGGGCCGTGGGCCATGGTCGTGAACGACGTCGAACTGCGACACCTGCGCCGCTGCGTGCAACTGGCCGCCGAGGCCCTGGAGGCCGGGGACGAGCCGTTCGGATCGGTTCTGGTGGGCGCGGACGGAACGGTGCTGGCCGAGGACCACAACCGGGTGGCGTCCGGCGACCGCACCCGGCACCCCGAGTTCGAGCTGGCACGCTGGTCGGCCGCCCACCTCACTCCCGGGGAGCGGGCCGCGGCGACGGTGTACACGTCCGGCGAGCACTGCCCGATGTGTGCCGCCGCGCATGCCTGGGTGGGCCTCGGGCGCATCGTGTACGTCGCCTCGTCGGAGCAGCTCGGCGCCTGGCTCGACGAGTTGGGTGTGCCCGCCCCGCCGGTCCGGCCGCTGCCGATCGGCGACATCGCACCCGGCGTGCCGGTCGAGGGGCCGGTGCCCGGACTGGCGGAGGAGGTGCGGGCGCTGCACCGCCGGTTCCACGGGGGACGGTCCTGACGTCGCACGAAACCCCCGGCGCGACCGGGCGCCGGGGGTGTCACGGGCGGGGAGGACGGGTGGGCAGTGCCCGAGGGCCCGTCCCTCCTGTCACCCCGGCGGGGCGGGCACCGAGGCGCACCCCGCCGGCGCGTGACCGGGTCGGACGTCCACCCCGGTCAGCCCGTGGCTCCCGGACGGAAACGCCGGTAGAGCACCGCTCCGCCCAGGACTAGCGCCGCGCCGCCGGCGAGGGCGGGCAGCGTCGTGTCCGCGCCCGTGTGGGCGAGGGCCTCCACGGACCGCGGCGGGGCCGTGTGCGGGGACGGCTTGGGCTGCACGCGCTCCTCGGGGGGTGTCGAGGGCGCCGGCTTCACCGGCTGCCGCGGTTCCTCGGGACGGTCGCCGGAGGTGTTCACCGACTCGTTGCCGACGGCCGGATTGCCGATGCCGACCACGTTCACGCTGTTGCCGCTGACGTTCACCGGGGCGTGGACCGGCAGCTGTACGCCGTTGCCCGAGAGCACGCCCGGCGAGCCCTGGGTCACGCTCTCCGCGGTCGCGCCGCCGCCCGAGGTGCCGGACGGGGTGTCCGTCTTCACGTGCGCCGTCCCGCCGGTGCCGGTGTTGGCGCAGCGGTTGCCCACGGCCGGGTTGAGGAGCCCGATCACGTTCACCGTGTTCCCGCACACGTTCACCGGGACGTCCACGGGGACCTGGACGGTGTTGCCGGAGACGACTCCGGGCGAACCGGCCGCTGAGCCGACCGCGGCCGCACCGTCGGACGCGAACGCCGCGTACGCCGGCATCGTCACGGCCAGCGCGCCGGAGGCGGCGACAGCGAACACACCGTTTCGGGTAACCCTTCGCATGAGGTTCCCTGCCTTCCAGACAATGTCGCGGGCGCTCGCCCGCACCGGTTAAAACGCGGGCGCACCATCCGAGTTATGGCTTATCGGCCTTTCACTCCATCGAGTGGGCGGTTTGTCGAACAAGCGGCACGGTGTCCGTACGCCCGCACAGGACCGCGCCGCCCGGCGAAAACGCCCGGAGGCGCGGGACGCGAGGCCCGTTTATGGTGATCGAGGGCGCCGACGACCGGTCCGCGACGGGGCATCCCCGGGAGGCATCGATGCTGGTCAAGCTGTCGACTCGGCCGACGGTCCGGCATTGCGCGGTCACCGGGGCGCTCGGCCTGGCCCTGCTGGGCGCGGGGCTGCCGGCCGCGACCGCGGAGGGCACCGCACCCGGCCTGTCCCGGTTCTACGACCAGAGGATCAGATGGTCGGCGTGCGAGGGCATGGAGATGCCGAAGGACCTCCAGTGCGGGAAGGTCACCGTCCCTCTCGACTACGGCCGCCCGCGGGGCGAAACCCTCGACCTGGCCCTCGCCCGGTACCGGGCGACGGGCGACTCCCGGGGTTCGGTGCTGCTGAACTTCGGCGGACCCGGCGGCTCCGGCGTCAGCGAACTCGCCGTCGGCGGCAAGGACTTCATGCACCTCACCAACGGCTACGACGTGGTGACGTTCGACCCCCGCGGCGTCGGGCGGTCCTCGCCGGTCACCTGCGGCCCCGCCACCGGGCGGATCATCGAGGCGACCGACGGGGACGAGGAGATCGACGACCCGCGCGCCGTGCTGCGAAAGCTGCGCGACGCGGCCGCCGAGTGCGCGAAGCACTCGGGTCCCGTGCTGCCCCGCATGGGCACGGTGAACGCCGCCCGGGACATGGACGTGATGCGCGCGGCGCTCGGCGACGACCGGCTCAACTACCTCGGCTTCTCCTACGGCACCCGGCTGGGCGCGGTCTACGCCGCGCAGTTCCCCCACAAGGTGGGCCGGGTGGTCCTGGACGGTGTGGACACGCTCACGGAGCCGCTGGCCGAGCAGGGGCTGGCCGGCGCCCGGGGCCAGCAGACCGCGCTGGACAACTTCCTGGACTGGTGCGTCGAGGACATCGCCTGCCCGTTCGGCCAGGACGCCCGGGACGCCCGGCGCCAGGTGGTCCGGCTCGTCGGCTCGCTCGACGCGGATCCGGTGCCGTCGGCCTTCGGCGAGGACTTCTCCGGGCAGGACCTGGTGGGCGCCGTCGGGCAGGCGCTCTACAGCCGGGAGCTGTGGCCCTCGCTGGAACGCGCCCTCGCCCAGTTGCTGGAGGACGGCGACACCCGCGGTATGGAGGGCTTCCTGTCCGGCGGGGTCACCTTCCCCGTCCGCGGGGAGGGCCGCGAGGCCGGCGGCGGCCTCACCGACGAGGAGGACGTCCCCATGGACAACCTCCCGGCCGCCCTGATGGCGGTCAACTGCGCGGACGATCCGGACCGCCCCTCCGCCGAGCAGGTCGCCCGGTCGCTGGGACGGCTGCGCGAGCGGTACGAGGACGCCTCGCCGGTCTTCGGCCGGTACCGGCTCACCCAGGTGCTGATGTGCTACGGACGCCCGAAGGGGACCGACTACATACGCGACGACGTGAAGAACGTGGACACCGCGAAGATGCTGCTGGTCGGCACGCGCGGCGACCCGGCGACGCCGTACCGCTGGACCGTGGAGACGGCCGAGCGGCTCGGCCCGTCCGCGGTGGTGCTCGACAACAAGGGCGAGGGGCACACCGGTTACGCGTCCTCCGGCTGCGTGCACCGCAAGGTCGACGACTTCCTGCTCTACGGTTCCCTGCCGCCCGACGGCAGTTCCTGCGGCGCCGAGAACGAGGAGGACTGAACCGGCGGGCACGGGGCACGGCCGGGGCCGTCCCGACCCAGGAAAATTGCTCCGAATGCCCGATACGCCCAACGGCTCTATGGTGCTGACATGGAGCACGATCTGAGTCCCGCAGCCCTTGCCGAGCTACGCCGGCCCCGCCCCTATCCGGCGGTGTCCGTGCTGACGCCGACGCACCGCCGCGAACCGGACAACGCCCAGGACCCGGTCCGCCTGCGCAATGTGGTCGCCGAGGCCAAGAAGCAGCTCGAGGACGATCCGGCGGTCACCCGGGAGCGGCGCCTCGAGGTCGCCCGGGAGCTGGACCGGGCCCTCGCCGAGGTCGATCTCACGTACGCCGAGGACGGTCTGGCGATCTTCGCCGCCCCCGGTGAGCACCAGGTCTGGACGCTGGCCCGTTCCGTGCCCGAGCGCGTGGTGCTCTCGGACACCTTCCTGACCCGCAACCTCGTCGCCGCGCAGACCGCCGAGCGGCCGTTCTGGGTGCTCTCGGTCGCCGCGGACCGCGTCACGCTGTGGAACGGCGGCGGCGACCGGGTCGTCGAGGAACGCACCGGCGGCTTCCCCATGGACCGGCCCCTGGAGAACTTCGACCCCGAGCGGCAGGAACGGACCGGGGGCCCACCGAGCGCTTTCCGCGACGAGCGGACCCATCATTTCCTGCGCGAGGCCGACACCGCGATGGGCAGGGTGCTGCGCGCACACCCCCGGCCGCTGTACATCACCGGCCCGGAGGCCGCGCTGTCCCTGTTCGAGGAGATCGGCTCGGTCGCGGCACACGCCGTTTCCGTGCCGCACGGGGGCCTCGCCCACGGCAGCGCCGAGGCCGTGCGGCAGGCGGTGCGGCCGGTGCTGGACGACGAGGCACGCGGCTTCGTCGAGGCCGTGGCCAGGGAGCTGGAGGCGGCCCGGGGGCGCAAGGACTTCGCGGCGGGCGTGGACGAGCTGTGGGAGAGCGCGCACACCGGACGTGTCCGGCTGCTCGCCGTCGAGGAGAACTTCCGGGTGACGATGCGGGACGACGGCGAACACCTGATGCCCGCGGAGAGCGGCGACCTCGACGCCCGCGAGGACATCGTGGACGAGATCGTCGAGCAGTGCCTGGAGACCGGCGCCGACGTCCGGTTCGTGCCGGACGGCGCACTGGGCGACGCGGACGGCATCGCCGGAGTGCTGCGGTACTGACACCCGCCGTCGCCCCCCTCGGGCCTTGACGACCATGAAACCCTGTCCGCCGTACACGCATCCGTCCCCCACGGGTGCGGGCGGACAGGGAAGGAGCGGGCGGAGCGTGAGCGGACTTCTGGGCGTGGCGGTCCTGGGCGCGGGACACATGGGCGCCGATCACATACGGCGCCTCGACAGGCTGGTGAGCGGCGCCAGGGTGGCCGCCGTCGCGGACCCCGACGCCGAGCGGGCGCGGGAGGCCGTGGCCGGGATCGACGGGGTGGTCGTGCACACGGAGGCCGAGGCCGCGCTGGACGCGCCCGGCGTGGAGGCCGTCCTGATCGCCTCGCCCGGCGAGGCGCACGAGGAGGCGCTGCTGGCCGCCTTCGCCCGCGGGCTGCCGGTGCTGTGCGAGAAGCCGATGGTGCCCGACTCCGCGGGCGCGCTGCGCGTGGTGGAGGCGGAGGCGAGGCTCGGCCGCAGACTGGCGCAGATCGGTTTCATGCGGCGCTACGACCCCGAGTACCGGCGGCTGAAGTCCCTGCTGGACGACGGCCGGCTGGGCCGCCCGCTGATGCTGCACTGCGTGCACCGCAATGTGTCGTCCCCGCCGCACTTCACCTCCGCGATGCTGGTCAACAGCTCCGTCTCGCACGAGATCGACGCGGCCCGCTGGCTGCTGGGGCAGGAGCTGACCGCGGTGACCGTGCTCAGGCCCCGGCCGTCCTCGGGCGCGCCCGAGGGGCTGCTCGACCCGCAGTTCGTGCTCTTCGAGACCGAGCGGGGCGCGCTGGTCGACGTGGAGGTCTTCGTCAACTGCGGTTTCGGCTACGAGGTCCGCTGCGAGGCCGTCTGCGAGGCGGGCAGTGCCCGGATCGGGGAGGCGCACACCATGGTGGTGACGGCGGCGGGCGGCGCCCGGGAGGAGGTGCCGCAGGACTACCTCGTGCGGTTCGCGGATGCCTACGACCGCGAGGTGCAGGAGTGGGTCGACGCCACCCGGCAGGGGCGGGTCACGGGTGCGAGCGCCTGGGACGGATACGCCGCCTCCGTGGTCGCCGAAGCCGGCGTCCGGGCGCTGGAGACGGGGGTGCGGGTCCCGATCGAACCGGCGCCGCGTCCGGCACTGCACACCCCGTCCTAGAACGCGCGTCCGACGAACACCTGGGCGACGACGCCCCGGGTGCCGGCGAACCCCAAGTCGCGCAGGAACACTACGACTTGGACGGCCGCGGAGGTACGTCATCCGTGCGCGGAAGTCGCTCCGGGAAGACGCTGGCATATGCCGGAAGCACCACCGTATCGTGTGTCGCCGAATCCCTTACGGGGCGTCGCGGGCTGTGCAACAGTCGTAACAGTCCTTCCGCCACCCCCGGATCCGCCTAGGTCGTACCGTCTGCACATCGGAGTGCGTCATGTCGTCCCATCTCTCCGCGGACCGCCCGGCCGCCCAGCCACCGGGGCACGGCTCGGTCGAGGCACTGATCTCGCAGGCGCGGCGGCTCCGGGGCGACGTGGACGCGGTACGGCGGGACGCCCGGCACGACGCGGCGGATCCGCGGGGCCGCTGGCAGCGCGCCCTGTACGACCTGGCACTGCACCAGCTCAGCGATCTCGACGAGCACCTGGCGCAGTTACGGGACGGGCCTGCTCCCGCGCCGCCCCCCGGTTCGCTGCTCAGCCGGGTCGGCAGCGCCGAATGGAACCTGCTGACCGACGAGGCCGACTGGTCCGGCGAACTCTTCCGGATCCTCGGTCTCGACCCGGCCACCACCCCCCTCAGCCTCGACGAACTGCCCTCCCTGGTGCTCGCCGAGGACCGGTCGAAGCTGACCGCGATGGTCACGGGCTGTCTCGTCGACGCCCGCCCCATCGACGGGGAGTTCCGCGTGGTGCGCCCCGACGGCACCGTACGGACGGTGCACATGATGGGCGAGCCCGTGCTCGACGCCGACGGCAGTACCGCCTCGATGTGGGCGGTACTGCGGGACGTCAGCGAACTGCGCCGCAGCCAGC
This sequence comes from Streptomyces sp. 63XJN7_1_ISO-PGPR-S23-121, assembly GCF_056173025.1. Taxonomy (NCBI): domain Bacteria; kingdom Bacillati; phylum Actinomycetota; class Actinomycetes; order Kitasatosporales; family Streptomycetaceae; genus Streptomyces; species Streptomyces sp. 63XJN7_1_ISO-PGPR-S23-121. The sequence continues at coordinate 4,512,823 of NZ_CM149653.1, forward strand.
GGGTGGTGAGCGAGACCCGTGACTCGCTCCACCGCCACCCGCGGGACGCGGACAGCGAGCAGCGGGCCGCGGTAGAGCCGCGGGAGGCCGTGCCACCGCCCTGGCACGCCCTCCTGCGGTTCCCGGAGCGGGGGCGGCCCGGCCTCGACCTGGCCGCCGGGTACCTGCCGGCCCCCGCCGGCGCACCCCGGTGCGGTGGCTGGTACGACGCCTGCCCGCTCCCCGGCGACGAGACGCTGCTCAGCGTCGGTGGCCTCGCCGGCCCGGACAGCTCCGTCCCCCCGGCACCGGCGCTGGTGATCAGCGCCCTGCGCGGTCTGGCGGCCGGAGGGGCCCGCCCCTCGGAACTGCCGGACCGGCTCGCCCGGTTGCTGGAGTCCACCGCCCTGCCGGCCGTGCACGGCGGCGTGTACTGCGGTTACCGGCCCCGCACCCGCACCCTGACATGGGCGCACGCCGGAGCCCCCGCCCCGCTGCTGTTCCGCGACGGGACGGGGCACGAGCTGGACGCACGGGCCACGGCGACGCTCGAGGCCGGTGACCTGCTGCTCCTGCAGACCGGCCGGCTCCTGCCGGCAGCCGTGCGTCACCTCCTCGCCCTGGCCCCCCGTCTGAGCGGTGCGGGCTCGGCACAGGAAGGCGTACGGCTCGTGGCGGAGGCGCTCGGCGGACCCGACGCGTCCGGCCGCCGGGACGACATCTGCGTACTGGCCGCCCGGGTGACACCGTAGGGAACATGTCGACCGCTACGCCGGAGCGGTGTTCCCGCCCCTTCCCCGGGACCTGGACGACTTCCCCTTGGGCAGGGCCAGTTCGATCTCCTCCCGCAGTTCCCGGATCTTCGGGAAGCCGGCGTACTCGGCGGTGAGCCGGTACATCTGGCGCAGCCGGTCCCAGGTGCGGCGCGAGGAGTTGGACCCCATCGACACCAGCGCCAGGCGCGCGTACCCGGCCGCCTGCTCCGGGTCGTCGGCGATGAAGCAGGCGGACGCCATGGAGAGATGGTCGAAGATCTTCGACCGCTCCTGCGCCTCGACCCGCAGTGCCAGCGCCTTGTCCGCGTAGTGCTGGGCGTGCGCGGCGGCATCCGGCTCGAACTCCGCGAGCGTGCGGTAGGCCAGGGCCTGCATGCCGTACAGATCCGCCTCGTTGAACAGCTGCATCCAGCTCGGCGGCGGCACGTCGCTCTTGTCGGAGACGAACAGGTCCTCCGCCCGGCCGAGGGTCCGGCGCATCGCCTGCCCCTTGCCCATGGACGCCTGCGCCCAGGCCTCGATGGTGTGGAACATCGCCATGGTGCGGGGCAGTACCTGCTCGCCGGAGCCGGACTGGGCGAGTTTCATCAGGTCCAGCGCGTCGTCGGGCCGGCCCAGGTGCACCATCTGGCGGGCCGCCCGGGACAGTGCCTCGCCGGCCCGGGGCCGGTCGCCGCCCTCTCTCGCGGCATGGGCGGCGATCACGAAGTACTTCTGGGCCGTGGGCTCCAGGCCGACGTCGTGCGACATCCAGCCCGCGAGGACGGCGAGGTTGGCCGCCACGCCCCACAGGCGCCGTTGCAGATGGGGCGGATGGTGGTAGGCGAGGATGCCGCCCACCTCGTTGAGCTGGCCCACCACGGCCTTGCGCTGGAGCCCGCCGCCACGGGCGGCGTCCCAGGCGCGGAACACCTCGACCGAGCGCTCCAGTTCCTCGATCTCCTGCGACCCGATGGGGGCGGCCTCGTAACGGTCGTACCCGGCCGGGTCGGCGTGCAGGGGATCGGTGAAGTGGGGTGCGTCGGCAGCCAGGGCAGGGTCGGTGTGCAGCCAGTCGTGCATGGCGCCGCTGAGTGCGGATCCCGCGGCGAGCGCGGCGCCCGCGCCCACCAAGCCGCGTCGGTTGAGCATGAGGTCCATTCCCGTGAATTCGGTGAGGACCGCCGCAGTCCGCTCGGGCGCCCACGGCACTCCGTCGGGATGTTCCTCGATCCCGCCGTCCTGCCGTTTCCCCGCACGCCCGTGCCGGACCAGACCGAGGTCCTCGATGGTCACGACACGGCCGAGACGCTCGGTGAACAGAACCGCCAGCACCCGCGGCACCGGATCGCGCGGGATCTCTCCCATGTCGATCCACCGCCGCACCCGCGAGGTGTCGGTCGCCAGCTGGGGGTGGCCCATGGCCGCCGCCTGCCGGTTGACCAGCCTCGCGAGCTTCGCCCTTGGACCAGCCGGCCAGGCCGAACAGGTCCGACAGACGGGTGTTGGGTTCTCCGCTCACGTCAAGCCCCCAGGTTCTCGGCTGAGTTGACAGTAGCCCCGTGCGGGTTGCCGGGCGACTATTCGCCACCGTTCGCCAGGGTGCGCCAGATGGTGTGCCACGGGCGGCCGGGTGTCAGGTAGGAATGCGCCACCTCGACCCGGTCGCCGCGGGGTTACTCCCCAGGGTGGCCCCCGGCGGCCGGGCGGGTAGCGCGAAGGCTTTTCGGAGGGGCGCCCGTTCCGGCGGGCACCGCCTCCAGGCAGGCACAGCAGGCACACGAAGGGATCTGTCTCGCCCATGTACGCAGCATCGTCCTCCGTGTCCGCCCCGCAGCGATCGCTCCACCCCCGCCAGACGGCGGGCGGCGGCCCCTACCTCGCCCCCGCGCGTCCGGCGGCCCCGGTGCTCGGGGCGGGCAGGGTGCGGCGCGGCGCGGGAGCCGGCACCCAGCCGCTCAGCGGAAGAATCGACCTGTCCGGCGCCCAGGGCGCCCAGCTGCGCACGGCGATCGCCTCCGTGCACCGCATCTGCCCGGAGTTCGCGCCGGTGCAGGTGCTGCGCCGCAGCGGGCGGTCCGTCCTCCTGGTCGGCACGACCGGGCGCAGCACGGCGGTCGCCAAGTGTTTACTGGACCTCTCCCCCGTCTGGGCGGAGCGGATCCAGCACGAGATAGCGGCATACCGCTCGTTCGTCCGGCACCGCCCGCCGGTGCGGGTGCCGAGGCTGATCGCGGCGGACCCGGACAACGGCACGCTGGTGATCGAGCGGATGCCGGGACGGCCCGCGGCACTGCAGCGGCATCCGCTGGAGGCACCACCGCGGGCGGACATCAGGGCGGTGCTCGGCGCGATCTGCCGGCTGAACGCCTGGCGGCCGCCGGCCGGGACCTTCGACGCCCCCCTGGACTACGCGGCACGGATCTCCCGGTACCACGACCTCGGACTGCTCACCGACCGGGACCTGGGCGACCTGCAGAAGCTGCTGCGCGGCATCGCCCACGCGGCCGGCCGCCAGGGCATGGGCCAGTTCTGCCACGGGGACGCGCTGCTGTCCAACATCCTGATCTCACCGGCCGGTCCGGTGCTGGTGGACTGGGAGCATGCGGGCTGGTACCTGCCGGGCTACGACCTGGCGACCCTGTGGGCGGTCCTCGGCGACGCCCCGGTGGCCCGCCGTCAGATCAGTCAGATCGCCCAGGCGCAGGGGCCCGCGACGCGCGACGCGTTCCTGGTGAACCTGATGCTCGTGCTGACCCGGGAGATCCGTACGTACGAGACGGCCGTCCAGCGGTCGATGCACGACGCACCTCCGGCGTCCCCGACGGCGGCTCCCGCGACCGCCGTGACCGTCGGGGAGGAGCAGCGGCTGCTGCTGCGGCGGCTGCACGACGACTGCCAGCTGGCCCGGCGGGCCGTGCGCGCGGCGGTCGGCACACGCTGACGGAGAAGGTGATCCGCGGTGCGGCCCTGCCGGGGCGCACCGCGGATTTCGTGTGTCCGGGCCCCTCGCCGAGGGCCATTGGTGTACGCCACTGACGCCGCGCAGGCCCGTGCACCGCCGCCACGAAACTCGCCGAAGCCACGTTGACGTGGGAAATCGTCGCAGCGTCGGCATGATTGACGGATCGTCGGACCGCCGGGTACGACTGACCCCACGCCCGGCCCCGCACGTCCCGTCCCGCCCGACCGTCACAGGAGGCCGCTTTGCGAGGATCCGCCACCGCTCCCGAGCCCACCCCCGGCGGCAGACGCGTCCGCACGACGGCAGGTGCCCTGGCCGCCGCGGCGCTGCTGCTGCCGCTGCTCGGGGCGGCCCCGTCCGCGGCCGGTCCTGCCGCGCCGCCCGCCCCGGACCGTCTCCAGCGGGCGTTCGCCGCCGCCGCGACCGAGTACCACGTGCCGCAGTCCGTCCTGCTCGGTGTCTCCTACCTCCAGTCCCGATGGGACGCGCACGGCGGCGCCCCGAGCGTGACCGGCGGCTACGGGCCCATGCACCTCACCGACGCCCGCACCGCCGTGGCCGGGGCCTCGCACCACGCCGGGGGCGGCGAGGACCCGCGCGGCGACGATGCCCGCGCGCCGCTGCGGCCGCGGGAGGCGGGCGTTCCGGCGGCCACCGAGCTGCCGGCCCGGCTGACCACCCTGCCGAGGGCGGCCGAGCTGACCGGGCTGAGCCCGGACGCGCTGCGCACCGACCCGGCCGCGAACGTGTCGGGCGGTGCCGCGCTGCTGGCCGCCGCCCAGCGTGAGCTGGGCGAGCCGCTCAGCGACGATCCCGCGGACTGGTACGGGGCGGTGGCCCGCTTCTCGGGCGCCGACGACTCCGCGACGGCCGCGGCGTACGCCGACGACGTGTACGGGGTGATCCGCGCCGGTGAGCGGCGGACCACGGACACCGGTCAGCAGGTCGCGCTGCCCGCCCGCCCCGGCCTGGCACCCGACACCGCGCAGCTCGCGCACACCGGCCTGCGCGCCGCCTCCGCCGCCGGCACCGAGTGCCCGGCGTCGGTGTCCTGCGAGTGGATCCCGGCGCCGTACGAGGAGTTCGGGGACGGCGACTACGGCAACCACGACCTGGGGAACCGTCCCGCCTCCCAGCGCATCCGGTACATCGTCGTGCACGACACGGAGGGGGCCTGGAACGGGGTCCTGAACCTGGTCCAGGACCCGACCTACGTGTCCTGGAACTACACGCTGCGCTCGACGGACGGGCACATCGCGCAGCACGTGAAGGCCAAGGACGTGGCCTGGCACGCGGGCAACTGGTACGTGAACGCCAATTCGATCGGCCTGGAGCACGAGGGCTTCCTCGCGGACCCGGACGCCTGGTACACGGAGGCGATGTACCGGTCGTCGGCGCGGCTGGTGAAGTACCTGGCCGGGAAGTACGACATCCCGCTGGACCGGCAGCACATCCTGGGCCACGACAACGTACCCGGCCCGACCACCTCGACCGTCCCCGGGATGCACACCGACCCAGGCCCGTACTGGGACTGGCGGCACTACTTCCAGCTGCTGGGCCGCCCGGTCGAGCCGACCGCCGGCAAGAAGGCGCGGCTGGTGACGATCCGGCCCGACTACGAGGCGAACCGCCCGGAGTACACCGGCTGCGAGACCGCGGGCGTGCCGTGCGCGGCGCACGGTTCGAGCGAGGTGCGGCTGTACTCCGACCACGACCTGAACGCGCCCCTGATCAAGGACGTGGGTCTCGGCACCACCCCGACGCCCGGGGTGAACGACCTGTCCTCGCGGGTCTCCACCGGCCAGCAGTTCGCGGTGGCCGACCGGTGGGGCGACTGGACCGCCATCTGGTACCTGGGCCAGAAGGCCTGGTTCCCCAATCCGAGGAAGCACCCGGCGGCGGTGCCGGCCTCGGGCCGGCTGATCACCCCGCGCGCCGGCCTGGAGAGCGTCCCGGTGTACGGGCGCGCGTACCCGGAGAAGGCCGCCTATCCCGCGGACGTTCCCGTCCAGGCCGTCTCGCCGCTGCGGTACACGCTGCCGAAGGGTCAGGCGTACGTGGTGGGTGACAGGGTGCCGGGCGAGTACTACTACGCCGTCACCTTCGACGAGGCGTCCCACCAGGTGGTGGCCGGCCAGGACCTGTACTACGAGATCCAGTACGGCCACCGGGTCGCGTACGTGCGTGCGGCGGACGTCACGCTCACGACCGCGCGGTAGCGGCCGGGTCAGCCCTGCTGGAACAGCTCCGCCGGGAGCGGCTTCAGCAGGGCGTACAGGTCGTCGGTGATGGGGCGGTCCCAGGCGGCGATGGTCACCAGGACGTTGTCGCTGCGGTCGAACTGCACGCAGGAGATCCGGCTCTCGGAGAGCTTGAGGCGGCGCACGATCAGCAGGTTGTCGCCCTGCATGACCGGCACGTCCTCGGTGCCGACGACGGTGATCTCCTCGTCGTTCTCCAGGGCCAGCAGCAGCTGGGCCACCTCGAAGGGGATCTCGCCCTCGGGGACCTCGCGGGCCGGGGAGCCCTCCGGCAGATTGCCGATGATCATCGCGGGTCCGCGCCCGCCGAACAGGTCGTAGCGCAGGAAGACGCCCTGGCAGCTGCCGTCGGGCGCGGGGAGGAGTCCGGCGCCCAGGTTCCCGGGCCAGTCGCCGGGGTCCATGGCCAGTACGTCGAAGTCGGGCCCGGCGGGCGTGGCGCTGCGGCGGCGGAGGAACGACATGCCGCCATGGTACGTGGCCGGACTCCTGAACGGAGGGCGGGCGGGCGTCCGGGCCGCGGGTCAGCCTGGGTCACTCCGCCGGCGGGGCGGGCGGCACGACCGCGACGGGGGACGCGGCGTGCAGCAGGACGGCGTGGGTGACCGAGCCCATCATGCGGGCGGGGGCGAGCAGGCGCCGGCGGTGGCGGCCGACGACGACCAGTTCGGCGTCCCGGGAGGCGGCGACGAGGTGCCCTGCCGCGTCCCCGGCCACGGCGTACGTCTCGGCCCGGACGTCGGGGTGGCGTCCGCGGCCGGGTGCGAGGAGGCCGTCGGCCAGGACGCGGGTCTCGCTCTCGACGGAGACCTCGTCGATCACCAGGGGCATCATCTGGCCCGCGGCGGCCCAGGTCTGCACCGGCCACGGGTAGGCGGCCACGACCTGGAGTCGGGCGCCGCGCCGCGCGGCCTCGGCGAAGGCGAAGGACAGCACCGCGTCGTCGGGGCTGTCCACGTGCAGGCCGACGACCACCCGCGGGCCGGGCCCGGACGGCGGCTCGCCGTGCACCTCGCGGCCGGGGCGGGGCACGACGACGACGGGGCACTCGGCGTCGCGGGCGGCGGCCAGGCCGTTGGAGCCGAGCAGCAGGCTGGCGAATCCGCCCCGGCCGCGGGAGCCGAGCACCAGGAGCTGGGCATCGGCGCCCAGCCCCGGCAGCAGCGCGCCCGGTACGCCCTCCATGCCGAGGTACTCCGTCTCCGGCACGTCGGGCAGGTCGCGCAGGCGGGCGCGGGCCTCCTCGATCACCGAGTCCTCGCCGGTTTCGGGCGGGCCGGTGACCAGTACGTCGCCCTGTGCCCAGGCGGCGTACTGCCGCACGTGCACCACGCGCAGGGGCGCCCCGCGCCCGCGGGCGGCGTCGACGGCCCAGTCCAGTGCGCGCAGACTGTCCTGCGAACCGTCGACCGCCGCGATGACCGGCAGGGTGGTCATGGGTTCCTCACCTCCGGAGGGCGACCTTCCCCCTCGTGGCGCCAGCCTCGCTCAGGCGTCGGCCCCGAGAGGGCGCTCATGGTCGCGTGTCCGGAAAATCGGGTGGAACACCCCCGGATCGGCCGGACGGTCCCCGGCCTCGGCGCGCCGCGCGCCGGGGGTTCACGTGAGGTCGAACTCCCCCTCCCGCGCCCCTGACACGAACGCGCCCCACTCCGCGGGGGTGAAGATCAGGGAGGGGCTCTCCGGGCTGCCGCTGTTGCGCATGGCGATGAACCCCTCGACGAAGGCGATCTGGACATCCCCCAGTCCTCGGCTGCTGGACTGCCACTGCGCCTTACTGAGGTCCAGGTCCGGCTTGTCCCAGCCCCTGAGCGGGCGCTGGTGGGTGGTGCTCTCGGCCACGTCCGTGCTCCTCCCGGTTTCGTCGTCCGCGGGTCAGCCTAGCGATCGGGCCGTACCCCCGACAGGCCGTGCGGGAAGTGCCCCCCGGAAGATCGGCGTCAGGGTCCCCGGGCGTCCCGCCGGGCTCCCCGGCCTCCCCCGCCTCAGCCGTGGCCGAGGAAGGCGGCGACCCGGCGGACGAACCACCGCGGGTCGTCGAGCCACGGGTAGTGCGCGGCGCCCGGCTGGACCGCGGTCTCGGCGTGCGGGAAGACCGCGGCGCAGCGGCGGGCGAGTTCCGGTCGGGGGCCGCCGTCGAGTTCGCCGGCGAGGACGAGCACCCGGGCGGCGCAGCGGGCGAGGGCCGCACGGGTGGCGGGCGGGTCGAAGGCGTCCGGGGACAGATGGACGTCGGCGGCCTCCTCGTTGGTCTCCTCGTCGCCTCGGAGGGCGTGGTCGCGGGTGGCGTCGTCCCAGCGGCCGTAGAAGAAGGGGAGGAAGGCGGGGTCGAAGTCGCCGGACCCCGCCAGCCAGGTCCGGAAGGGCCCGTAGGCCTCCTCGAACCAGGGTTCGTCCTTGCGCAGCAGTGCCGCCTCGAGGCGGTCCTCGGCCGTGGCCGGCATGCCCAGTGCCCACGGTGTCGCGGTGACCAGGACGAGTCGCCGGACGCGTGCGGGGTGGCGGGCGGCGTACAGCAGGGCGAGGCTGCCGCCCGCCGAGTGCGCGAGGACGTCCATGTGCTCCAGGCCGAGGTCGACACGGAGGGCCTCGACGTCGTCCACGAGCCGGTCGCAGCGGTACGTCGCCGGGTCCGCGGGCGCGGCTGAGTCGCCGGTGCCGCGCAGGTCGAGGAGGATCAGCCGCCGGTGCGCCGTGAGGCCGCCGAGGTCGCCGAGGTAGGCGGAGGCGCGCATGGGCCCGCCCGGCAGGACGACCAGCGGGTCGCCGTCGCCCCGGGCGTGGTAGGCGAGTTCGGTTCCGTCGGGCGCGCTGAGGGTCGGCATGGGGCCGATCATGACCGGGGCGGCACCTCGCCGCAACGGAGTTGCCGCGGCTCCGTGACGGGGAGGTGAACGACGGTGCGTACGACCGGCGGATGATCTATGGTCTGCCTGTTTCTCCGGGGAGGGGATGACGCATGGTGCGTGGGGGGCGGTGGGTCGTGCTGTGCGCGGCCGCGGTGCTGGTGCTGTCGGGGTGCGGCCGGACCGGGGCGGAGGCACGGCCCGACTTCGCGGCGGCTCAGGAGTTGCCGGAGCGGCTCGCCGAGGACGGTGTCACCATCCTGGTGGGTGATCCGGACGCGACGACCCGGGTGCGGCTGTACGAGGACCCTCGCTGCCCGGTGTGCGAGGAGTTCGAGACCACCGGGGGCGCCCCTGAGCTGCGGGAGGCGATGCTCGCGCGCCAGGTCGGGACCGAGTACACGCTGGCGTCCTTCCTGGACGACCGGGTCGGCGGCACCGGGTCGAAGAAGGCGGTCAACGCCCTGCGGGCGGCGCTGGAGGAAGGGAGGTTCGTGGAGTACCACGAGGTGCTCTACGCCAACCAGCCGGAGGAGAGCGTCGACGGCTACACCGACGCCTTCCTGCTGGAGCTGGCCGGCCGGGTGGAGGGGCTGCGCGGCCCCGCGTTCGACGCGGCCGTGCGGACGATGAAGTACCGCTCCTTCGTGACCGCCTCGCAGAAGGCGTACGAGCGGGCCGGCGGTGCGGCGGAACCCGGGGGCCCGGGTACACCCACCGCTGTCATCGACGGCAAGCGGATCCCGCTCGAGTACAGCGGCGTGCTGTACGACGGGGACACCTTCGCGCGGCTGCTGCTGGAGATCCACCGGGATCCGGAGCAGTGGAGGCGGACCGTTCTGGAGTCGCGGGTCCCGTGACCGGGCGGCCGTGACGGTGTCAGGCGCCGGAGAGCCGGTCCCGCAGTTCCCTCTTGAGGATCTTCCCGCTGGCGTTGCGCGGCAGTGCGTCCACGAACAGGACGCGCTTGGGGGCCTTGAAGGCGGGCAGCTTCTCACGGGCGTGGGCGATCAGTTCGTCCTCGGTGACCTCGCCGCGCCGGACGACGACCGCCGTGACGGCCTCGATCCAGCGTGGGTCGGGCAGGCCGACGACGGCGGCCTCGGCGACGCCCTCGTGGGTGTAGAGGGCGTCCTCGACCTGGCGGGAGGCGACCAGGACGCCGCCGGAGTTGATGACGTCCTTCACCCGGTCGACGATCGTGTAGTAGCCGTCGGTGTCCCGGACCGCGAGGTCGCCGGAGTGGAACCAGCCGTCGCGGAAGGCCGCCTCGGTCTCCTCGGGCTTGTCCCAGTAGCCCTCGCACAACTGCGGGGAGCGGTAGACGATCTCGCCGGCGGTGCCGTCGGGCACGTCCTTGCCGTCCTCGTCGACCACGCGCGCGTCGACGAACAGCACGGGCCGGCCGCAGGAGTCCATGCGGCCCTCGTGCTCGTCGGGGCCGAGGACGGTGGCGAGGGGGCCGATCTCGCTCTGGCCGAAGCAGTTGTAGAAGGCGAGGTGCGGGAGGCGTTCGCGCAGCCGCTCCAGGACGGGTACGGGCATGATCGACGCGCCGTAGTAGGCCTTGCGCAGGCCGTCGAGGTCGCGGGTGGCGAAGTCGGCGCGGTTCGCGAGGGCGATCCAGACCGTGGGCGGCGCGAACAGGCTGTCCACGCGGCCGGCTTCGATCAGGTCGAACAGGCGGTCGCCGTCCGGTGCGTCCAGGAGGACGCTGGTCGCGCCGACGGCGAGGTAGGGCAGCAGGAAGACGTGCGTCTGCGCCGAGTGGTAGAGGGGCAGCGCGTGCGCGGGGCGGTCGCCGGCGCGGAGGTCCAGGGCGGTGATGGCGCTGAGGTACTCGTGCACCAGGGCCCGGTGGGTCATCATCGCGCCCTTGGGCAGGGCGGTGGTGCCCGAGGTGTAGAGGAGCTGCACCAGGTCCTCGCCGCCCGGTTCGGGTCCGTCGTACACGGGGGCCGTCGCCAGCCGGTCGAGCAGGCTGTCGCCGTCGTCGCGCAGGGCGAGGGTGCGCACGCCGTCGGGGAGGCGGCCGGCGAGGTCCGGGTCGGTGAGGACGAGGGCGGCGCCGGACTGGCGGACGAGGTAGGCGAGGTCGTCGCCGGTGAGGTTCTGGTTGACCGGGACGTGGACCAGGCCCGCGCGGGCACAGGCGAGGAAGGCGATCAGGTAGGCGTCCGAGTTGTGCCCGTAGGCGCCGACCCGGTCGCCGGGCGCGAGTCCCTGGTCCCGCAGGACGCCCGCCGCGCGGGAGACCGCGGTGTCGAGCTCCTCGTAGGTCCAGGAGCGGTCGCGGTACTCCACCGCGACGCGTGCGGGGGTGCGCCGGGCGCTGCGGCGCAGCACCCCGTCGACCGTGCTGCGGTGTCCGGGCGTCATGCCATGATCCTCGGCCGGTACGGGGGGCGGGTCAAGACGTGTGCGCGCGACCCTGAGCCCGTCCTGTCATGCCACTGACACGCGCACATACCCACTGGTACGCTCAGCCGCTCCTTCCCAAAGACGTCGGGAGGCACCATGCGCATCCGCCCGGGACGACTCGTCGTCACGGCCGTGGCCCTGCTCACCGCGGCGGCCACCCTGCCCGCGGCCGCCGCGGACGGCCGCTCCGGCGGCCGGCCCGAGCGGCCGTCCCACGGCGGACTGTCCGCCACCATCCGGTACACCGAGTACGGCATTCCGCACATCGTCGCGAAGGACTACGCGAACCTCGGCTTCGGCACCGGCTGGGCGCAGGCCGCCGACCAGGTCTGCACCCTGGCCGACGGCTTCGTGACCGTGCGCGGCGAACGCTCCCGCCACTTCGGGCCGGACGCCGCGCCCGACCTCTCCCTGTCCTCGGCCACCACGAACCTCTCCAGCGACCTGTACTTCTCCGGCGTACGCCGGGCGGGCACCGTGGAGAAGCTGCTCGCCGAGCCGGCGCCCCGGGGCCCGAGCCGGGACGCCGAGGAGCTGATGCGGGGCTTCGCCGCGGGCTACAACGCCTGGCTGGCACAGAACCGGATCACCGACCCGGCGTGCCGCGGCGCCGCCTGGGTACGGCCGGTGACCGCGCTGGACGTGGCCGCGCGCGGCTTCGCCCTCTCCGTGCTCGGCGGACAGGGCCGGGCGGTGGACGGCATCACGGCCGCGCGGCCCCCCGTCCCGGCGGCCGGGGCGGGCACCGCGCAGGCGCCCGATGCCGCGGCGACCGCCCGCGCCGCCCGCGAGCTCTTCGCCGCCGGCGACGCCGACATGGGCTCCAACGCGGTCGCCTTCGGGGGCAGCACCACCGCGAACGGCCGCGGGCTGCTGCTCGGCAATCCGCACTACCCCTGGCAGGGCGGGCGCCGCTTCTGGCAGTCCCAGCAGACGATCCCCGGACGGCTGAACGTCACGGGCGGCTCGCTGCTCGGCTCGGCGACCGTGTCCATCGGCCACAACGCGCACGTCGCCTGGAGCCACACCGTCGCCACGGGCGTCACTCTCAACCTGCACCAGCTGAAGCTGGATCCGGCCGACCCGACGGTCTATCTGGTCGACGGCAGGCGCGAGCGGATGACGCAGCGGTCCGTCACCGTCGCCGTGCGGAACGGGGCGCCGGTGACGCGGACGCAGTGGTGGACCAGGTACGGACCGGTGGTGACCTCGCTCGGCGCCTCGCTGCCCCTGCCGTGGACGGCGGCGAGCGCGTACGCGCTGAATGATCCGAACGCCGCCAACCTGCGCGGCTCCGACACCGCCCTCGGCTTCGGCCGGGCCCGCGGCACGGACGACGTCCTGGCCTCGCTGCGCCGCACCCAGGGGCTGCCGTGGGTCAACACGGTCGCCGCCGACTCGCGCGGCCACACTCTGTTCACCCAGTCCCAGGTGCTCCCCCGCATCACCGACGAGCTGGCCGGACGCTGCTCCACGCCGCTCGGCAGGGTGACCTACCCGTCCTCGGGGCTGGCGGTGCTGGACGGCTCGCGCGGGGAGTGCGCGCCGGGACGCGACCGGGACGCGGTCCAGCCTGGCATCTTCGGTCCGGCCGCCATGCCCACGCTGAAGGACGCGCCCTACGCGGAGAACTCCAACGACAGCGCCTGGCTGGCCAACGCGGACCGGCCGCTGACCGGTTACGAGCGGATCTTCGGCACCGTCGGCACCCAGCGGTCGATGCGCACACGCGGCGCGGTCGAGGACGTGGCGGCGATGGCGGACCGGGGCGGTCTGACCGTACGCGACCTGCAAGGGCAGCAGTTCGCCGACCGCGCGCCGGCCGGCGACCTGACCGCGGCCGACGCCGCGCGGGCCTGTGCCGCACTGCCCGGATCCACCGCGACGGGCAGCGACGGCCGGACCGTGGACGTGCGCGAGGCGTGTGACGTGCTCGCCGGCTGGGACCGCACCATGGACACCGGCAGCCGGGGCGCGCTGCTCTTCGACCGGTTCTGGCGTGGGCTCACCAGGAACGTGCCGACGGGAGAACTGTGGCAGGTGCCGTTCTCGCCGGCCGACCCCGTCCGCACCCCCAACACGCTGAACACCGGCGCGAAGGGTTTCGCCACCGCCCTCGCGGACGCGGCCGGCGAGCTGCGCGCCGCGGGCGTCCCGCTCGACGCGCCGCTCGGGGAGCACCAGTACGTCGTCCGCGGCGGCGCGCGCATCCCGGTCGGCGGCGGCACGGAGTCGCTGGGCGTCTGGAACAAGGTCGAGCCCGTCTGGGACCCGGCGCACGGCGACTACACCGACGTGACCACCGGCTCCAGCTACATCCAGGCCGTCGGCTGGAACGGCGGCCCGTGCCCGGTGGCCCGTACGCTGCTGACCTACTCCCAGTCCTCCGACCCGGCCTCGCCCCACCACGCGGACCAGACACGGCTGTTCTCCGCTAGGAAGTGGGTGACGTCCCGCTTCTGCGAGCGGGACGTCCTGGCGTCGCCCGCTCTGCGGATCGTCCGGGTGCGCGAACGCTGAGCGGTACCGCTCCGCGGCCCGTCCGGCAGGCACCGGGCGGGCCGCGGGCCGCGGGTCCCGCTCGCCCCATTGACACGGCCCGCCGCTGACAGGAAAGTTTCACTCCGCACGGTGATCCGGGAAAGATACTTTCAGCTTCGGCGGCGGGAGGCTCTTCGATGGCCGGTCAGGGCACGAGCGGATTCACACGGCGTCGACTGGGCGCCGGCGTACTGGCACTGGGCGGGGCGCTGGCGATCGCCCCGTTCGCGGCCGGGCCCGCCGAGGCCGTGGCGGACCGGGCTCCGCGCCCCACCCTCCGGCGCGGCTCGGCGGAACGCGCCGGGCTGCTCCGCGGCCATCTGCGGCAACTGGTCACCGACGCCGAGGCGTTCCTCGGCCCCTCCCCGAAGCACCCGTGGTACGCGGGCGCCGTGCTGCTCGCCGGGCGCGGCGGCACGGTGGCCCTGCACGAGCCGATCGGCAGGGCGGTGCGCTACCGGGCGTACGACGAGAAGACCGACACCGGCGTCGAGTTCCCGGCCGGGCAGCAGATCCCGATGGCCGAGGACACGGTGTTCGACCTCGCGTCGATCTCCAAGCTGTTCACCTCGCTCCTCGCCGTGCAGCAGATGGAGCGGGGGGCGCTGGAACTGGAGGCGCCGGTCGCCTCGTACCTGCCGGACTTCGGGCGGGCGGGCAAGCAGGAGGTGACCGTCCGCCAGCTCCTCACCCACACCTCCGGGTTCCGGGCCTGGATCCCGCTGTACAGCGCGCCGACGCACGAGGAGAAGGTCCGGCTGATCCTCGACGAGGCGCCGGTGAGCCCGCCCGGCACCGCGTACCTCTACTCGGACCTGAACATGATCTCCCTCCAGCTGGTGCTGGAGCGGATCACGGGGCGCGCCCTGGACGTCCTGCTGCGCGAGGAGATCACCGCCCCGCTGGGCCTGCACCGCACCCGCTACAACCCGCCCGCCTCCTGGCGGCCGAAGATCGCGGCCACGGAGGACGCCCGCCGGCCCTGGTCCGGCCTCGACCGCGGGCTGGTCTGGGGAGAGGTGCACGACGAGAACGCCTTCAGCCTGGGCGGGGTCGCCGGCCACGCGGGGGTGTTCTCCTGTGCCTGGGACCTGGCGGTGCTCGGCCGGGCGCTGCTCAACGGCGGCTCCTACGGGCGGGCGCGCATTCTGCGACCGGAGTCGGTGGAGCTGATGTTCACCGACTTCAACACGGCCTTCCCCGGCGACGAGCACGGTCTCGGCTTCGAGCTCTACCAGCACTGGTACATGGGCGCCATGGCCACCCCGCGCACCGCCGGGCACACCGGCTTCACCGGCACCTCGCTGGTGCTCGACCCGACGACCGACTCGTTCCTGGTCGTCCTGGGCAACTCCGTGCACCCGGTGCGCAACTGGCGCTCCGGGTCGGCCCCCCGGGTCGCGGCCGGCACGAACCTCGCCCGTGCCGTGCCCGTCCGCCCGGCACACGGGCGCACCGCCTGGTTCTCGGGGACGGCGAACTCCGCCTCGGCGACGCTCGCCCTGCCCGCGCTGGACACGTCCGCCGGGGGCGCGCGGCTGCGCTGCTCGCTGTGGTGGGACACCGAGCCCGGTGCGGACGGGCTCGCCCTGGAGGCCACCACGGACGGCGGCACCACCTGGCAGCCGGTCCCCTTCACCACCTCACGCCGCGGTGAGGACCCGCGGGCCCACGGGACGGGCTCGGTCGGGGGCTGGTCGGGGCGTGTGTGGCACCGCCTGACGGCGGACCTCCCGGCCGCCCGCGGGCTCGTCCTGCGCTGGCGGTACACGACCGACCGGCTGTACGTGGGCCGCGGGGCGTACGTCGACGGGCTGCGCGCGGAGGCGGCCGGCGGCGTCCTGTTCGACGACGCGCGCCCGGCGGACGCGGCCCGGATCGAAGCGGTGGGGTGGACGCCGTCGGCCGACTAGGGGGTGTCGTTTGGATCAGGCCGGCTCCAGGCAACGGTGCCTTGCAGACCGACCCGAGCGGGGTCTGGTGCGGCAGATGCAAGGCGGAGGAGGGCGCCAGGGCGGAGCCCTGGCAACCGACGACAACGCCGCAGATGCGCGTGCCAGACCCCGCGACCACGGCAAGATCCAAACGCCACCCCCTAGGGGCGGCCCGGGACGGACGCGTCACCCGTTGAACATGGCCTTCTGCACCTCGTTCGGCCCGTCGAAGCTGTTCTCCTTCAGGCCGTCGAGGCGGCTCACGACCTTGTCGTCCGCGTTGTTCCTGCGGGCGCAGTCGACGAGCGCCTTCTTGTCCGCCGGGTAGTCCATGCCGCTGAGGGCCTTCTGCAGGTCGATGGGGTTGAGGTCCGCCATGACAGACTCCTTGTCACCTGATCGTCGGTACGGAATGTCCGTTATGTCGCGGTACCCAGCCCAGCCCGGCGCATGCGCGGTCACCCTCCGGTCCGCTCCAGCACGGCCATCGCGGCGTTGTGTCCCGGCACCCCGCTGACCCCTCCCCCGCGCACCGCCCCCGCCCCGCACAGCAGGACGTTCGCCTGCGCCGTCTCCACACCCCAGCGGCCGGTGCCCTCGGCCGCGTGGGGCCAGGACAGGTCGCGGTGGAAGATGTGGCCGCCGGGCAGCCGGAGGTCGCGCTCCAGGTCCAGCGGCGACCTGGCCTCGATGCAGGGCCGCCCGTCGGCGTCGGTCGCCAGGCAGTCCGCGAGGGGCTCGGCCAGGTGGGCGTCGAGCTGGGCGAGGGTCGACTTCAGCAGTTCCTCGCGTACGGCGTCGTTGTCCCGGGCGAAGAGCCGGGCGGGAGTGTGCAGCCCGAACAGGGTCAGGGTGTGCAGGCCCTGCTCGGCGAGGCCGGGGGCGAGGATCGTGGGGTCGGTCAGCGAGTGGCAGTAGATCTCGGAGGGCGGGGCGGCGGGCAGGTCGCCGGCCGCGGCCCGGGCGTACGCGGTGGCCAGCTGCTCGTAGCCCTCCGCGATGTGGAAGGTTCCCGCGAAGGCCTCGCGCGGGTCCACCGCGGGGTCGCGCAGCGCCGGCAGACGCTTGAGCAGCATGTTCACCTTGAGCTGGGCACCTTCGGCGGGCGGGGGCGCGGCCCGGCCGGTCAGCGCCGCCAGCTCCCGCGGGGAGGCGTTGACCAGGACGTGGCGCGCGGCGGCCACCTCCTCGCCGCCGGCCGACCGGTAGGTGACCTCGGCCTCCCTCCCGTCCGAGTCGACGCGCACCGCCTCGTGCCCGGTGGCGAGCACCGCCCCCGCGGCGCGCGCCGTGTCGGCCAGCGCGTCGGTGAGGGCGCCCATGCCGCCGACCGGCACGTCCCAGGCGCCGGTGCCGCCGCCGATCACGTGGTAGAGGAAGCAGCGGTTCTGGCTCAGGGCGGGGTCGTGGGCGTCGGCGAAGGTGCCGATCAGCGCGTCGGTGAGGGCCACGCCCCGCACCAGGTCGTCGTCGAAGTGCTCTTCGATGACGACGCCGATGGGCTCCTCGAACAGGGCCCGCCAGGCGTCCTCGTCGTCGATCCGCCGGCGCAGCTCGTCCCGGGTGGGCAGCGGCTCGGTGAGGGTCGGGAAGACGCGCCGGGCCACGTCACCGGTCATGCCGTAGAACCGCTGCCAGGCCGCGTACTCCCGCTCCGAGCCGGTGAGCGCGGCGAAGGACTCCCGGGTGCGCCGCTCGCCCCCGCCGACCAGCAGTCCGGTGGGCCGCCCGTCCCTTTGCACCGGCGTGTACGAGGAGACGGTGCGGCCGCGCACCCGGAAGTCGAGGCCGAGGTCCCGCACGATCTTCCGCGGCAGCAGGCTGACCAGGTACGAGTACCGGGACAGCCGCGCGTCGACCCCGGCGAACGGCCGCGTGGACACGGCCGCGCCCCCGGTGTGCGCGAGGCGCTCCAGCACCAGCACGGAGCGCCCGGCGCGGGCCAGGTAGGCGGCGGCGACCAGTCCGTTGTGGCCGCCGCCGACGATGACGGCGTCGTAGGTGCGCGGTGTGCGGGGTGGGGTCATGGCTCTTGGTAGCACGAGGTGATCCCGGGCGGCCAGGGGTGGAAGGCCGGTGGCGGGACCCGTCGAGGCGCGCCGTGCCCGGCCGTGACGACGCACGGCCGGGCGCCGTTCACCTGCGCGGCGCCGGTTCCGTCTCAGCGCAGCGTGGCGAGGAACTCTCCGCAGGCCCGGGCGCAGGCGCGGCACGCCTCGGCGCTGTCCTCGGCGCCCGGCTGCCCGTCGAAGGCGTGCGCGCTCTCCAGGCACACCTGCATGCACCACTCCAGCTGGACGCGGATCGCCGCCTCGTCCACCTGGTTCTGCTCGGACAGCACCCGGCACGTCGCGTCGCACACCTCCGCGCACATGATGCCCTTGCGCCGTACGAGTTCCTGGTACTCGCCCCCGTCCGGGTCCACCAGACTCGCCCGCAGCGCGCAGGCCCGAGCGCACTCGGTACACGCCTGTGCACACGCAAAGCGGTCCTCGAGGAAGCGGAACAGTTCCTGCTGGGAAGTCGTCGTCGATGTCACACCGCGCGGGTTGCCGCCGCGGTCGGCGCCAAACCCGCCGAGGCCCGTGTTCCCAAGGGATCCGGCCCGTTTCCGCCGGTGCGTCGCCGGGCACCCGGCGACGCACCGCAGGCGAGACCCGACGATGCGTGGAGGTGCATGACATGCCGGGACGACAGGAACTGCCGTCGACCCTGGAGCGGTCCCCCGAGGGCGCCCGGCGCACGTGGATCGAGGCCCACGACTCGGCCGTGGAGGAGTACGGCGAGGGTGAACGCGCCCACCGGGTGGCGTACGGGGCGCTCAAGCACACGTACGAGAAGGTCGGCGACCACTGGGAGCGCAAGGAGGGCGGCCGCAAGGGCCCCTCGGACCCGCAGTCGGGACGGCCCCGGCAGCAGGGCGGGCGCAGCGGCGAGGGCGTGGACGAGAAGGCGTCGAAGGAGCACCTCTACGGCGTCGCCAAGCGGCTGGACGTGGCGGGGCGGTCGCGGATGTCCAAGGCGGAACTGCTCGCCGCGATCCGGAAGGCCAACCGTTCGCGGACGCGAGCGGCCCGGTCGGACTGAGCTGGTTCGTCCGGTCGGCCGGGGGTACACGCGGTCCATGACTAGCACAAGCATGGACATGGCCGCCGGCTCCGGTGCCGCCGGCGTATGGCTGGTGGTGGCGGCCGTCGTGGTGGTGGCGGTACTGATCGGCGCCTTCGTCTTCGGAAGCCGCATGAAGCGCAAGGAGCCGCCGCCGCCCCTTCCCGAGGAGCAGCCCCGCATGCCGGACGGCGGACCGGTCCGGGAGGTCCGGGAGAACCGGGAGCCCGAGGAGATGCCCCGAACCGACGACCGGACGCTGCCGCACGAGCTCCGGCACCAGGGCAGCCGCACCGCGTCCGGCCAGGACCGGCCGCGCTGGGGCGAGGGCACCAGCGGTTCGTTCGGCGGTGGCGGCCCGGGCGGCGGACGCTGACCGTCAGCCGTTCCGCTTCCGGGCGGACACGGCTCCTGACGGCCCGTGCACGGTCGGCGAGACCGTGCACGGGCCGTCGGCGTGTTCCCCGCACGGCACACCAAAGCGCGGCTGTTCGTAACGGTGGCGCGACGCACGGTTAGTTTCCGGCGCGGGCACCGGGGAATCCATGCGCCGTGCTGTTGAAGAGGAGAAGGGCCCGCGTCGGCGCGCGGGCCCGCATCGCGGCCGAACGCACCGCCGACTGGGCCGACGGACGCCTGCCCGTGTCCGAGGGCGGAGGCCTGCTGCGCAAGGCCTTCCCCGAGCACTGGTCGTTCCTGCTGGGTGAGATCGCCCTCTACAGCTTCGTCGTCCTGCTGCTGACCGGCGTCTGGCTGACCCTGTTCTTCCATCCGTCGATGACGGAGGTCGTGTACGACGGCTCCTACGAGCCGCTGGCCGGGGTGCGCATGTCGGAGGCGTACCGCTCGACCCTGGACATCGGTTTCGACGTCCGCGGCGGACTGCTGATCCGGCAGCTTCACCACTGGGCGGCCCTGGTCTTCCTGTCGGCCATCGGAGTGCATCTGCTGCGGGTGTTCCTCACGGGCGCGTTCCGCCGCCCGCGTGAGGTCAACTGGCTGATCGGCGTCACGCTGTTCGTGCTCGCGCTCGCCGAGGGCTTCGCCGGCTACTCCCTCCCCGACGACCTGCTGTCCGGGACGGGACTGCGCATCGCGCAGGGCATCATGCTCTCCGTCCCCGTGGTGGGGACGTACGTCAGCATGTTCGTGTTCGGCGGCGAGTATCCCGGCCACGACTTCATCCCGCGTCTGTACTCGGTGCACATCCTGCTGGTCCCGGGACTGCTGCTGGCGCTCGTCACCCTCCACCTCGTCCTGGTCTTCTACCTCAAGCACACCCAGTGGGCGGGCCGGGGCCGCACGGAGCGCAACGCCGTCGGCAAGCCGATGTTCCCGCAGTTCGCGGCGAGTTCGACCGGCCTGTTCCTCATGGTGTCCGGGGTCCTGACGGTGCTCGCGGCGGTGGCGCAGGTCAACCCCATCTGGGCGTACGGCCCCTACCGCACCGACGTCGTCTCGACGGGCTCGCAGCCGGACTGGTACGTCGGCTTCCTGGAGGGCTCGCTGCGCCTGATGCCGCCCTTCGAGACCACGGTGGCCGGTCACACCGTGATGTGGAACGTCCTGGTCCCGGCCGTGCTGCTGCCGACCCTGTTCTTCGCCGTGCTGTACGCGTACCCGTTCGCCGAACGGTGGGTGACGGGCGACCGCCGGGAGCACCATCTGTGCGACCGGCCCCGGGACAGGCCGGTGCGGACCGGTCTCGGGGTCGCCGGGGTCGTCTTCTACACGGTGCTGCTCACCGCGGGCGGCAACGACATCATCGCCTACACGTTCGACCTGTCCCTGAACGTGCTGACGTGGGTGTTCCGGGTCTGCCTGGTGGTGCTGCCACCGGCCGCCTTCATGGTGACCAAGCGGGTCTGCCTGGCGATGCGGGAGTCGGAGCGCGTCCTGCTGGCCGAGGGCGAGGAGACGGGCGAGCTGCGGCAGACCCTCGCGGGCGGTTACACCGAGAGCCACGCGCCGCTCGACGCCGAGAAACGGTACGTGCTGCGGTCGGGCGAGGAGCCCGAGCCGCTCGCGCGGACCGCGCCCGACGCCGAGGCGCCGCACGTCGGGCGGCTGCGCGCGACGCTCAGCGAGTGGTACTACGGCGACCGGGTGGACGTCGAGGAGCCGGAACGGGAACCCTCCCCCTCGGGCCCGGGCGACGCGGAGCGCTGAACGCCCCGGCCCGCGTACTGGAACACCAGCCCGCAGACGGCGAGGGCGAGCAGGCCGAAGCCGATCAGGGCGAGCCACAGGCCGTAGACGATGCCGAGCGCGAGGACGACGGCGCCCAGCGCGATCGTGACCGGCCAGGGGCTGTGCGGCGGGAAGAAGTCCAGCGGGCCCGCGGAGTCGGCGACCTCGGCGTCGTCGATGTCCTGGGCGCGCGGTCCGCGCTTGTGGTGCTGCACGCGGAAGAAGAAGGCGACGAGCGAGGCCATCAGGAACGCGACGGTCAGCGCGGCGGTGCCGGCGGGCTCGGACGACCACCAGCCGTAGAGGACGGCGGTGGCGGCGAAGAAGACGGCCACACCGGTGAACAGACGGGCTTCGGTCCTCAACTCACGTGCCTCTGGTCGTGTCGGGTGATCGCGGGGTGGTGCAGGTCGAACGCCGGGGACTCGGAGCGCACCCGGGGCAGCGCCGTGAAGTTGTGGCGCGGGGGCGGGCAGGACGTGGCCCATTCGAGGGAACGGCCGTAGCCCCAGGGGTCGTCGTGCTCCACCCGGGCGCCGTACTGACGGGTGCGCCAGACGTTGTAGAGGAACGGCAGCGTGGACAGGCCCAGCAGGAAGGCGCCGACGGAGCTGACGGTGTTGAGCAGGGTGAAGCCGTCCGCGGCCAGGTAGTCGGCGTAGCGGCGCGGCATGCCCCGCTCACCGAGCCAGTGCTGGACGAGGAACGTGGTCTGGAAGCCGACGAAGAGCGTCCAGAAGTGGATCTTCCCCAGGCGTTCGTCGAGGAGTTTGCCGGTGAACTTGGGCCACCAGAAGTAGAAGCCGGCGAACATCGCGAAGACGACCGTGCCGAACAGCACGTAGTGCAGGTGGGCGACGATGAAGTACGAGTCCGTCAGCTGGAAGTCCAGCGGCGGCGAGGCGATGAGGACGCCGCTCATGCCGCCGAGCAGGAACGTCGCCAGGAAGCCGGCCGACCACAGCATGGGTGTCTCGAAGGACAGCGAGCCGCGGATCATCGTGCCGATCCAGTTGAAGAACTTCACGCCCGTGGGCACCGCGATGAGGAACGACATCACCGAGAAGAACGGCAGGAGCACGGCCCCGGTGGCGAACATGTGGTGGGCCCACACCACCGCCGAGAGCATCGTGATGGCGATGGTGGCGCCGATCAGGGTGACGTAGCCGAAGATCGGCTTCCGGCTGAACACCGGGATGATCTCGGAGACGATGCCGAAGAACGGCAGCGCGACGATGTACACCTCGGGATGCCCGAAGAACCAGAACAGGTGCTGCCACAGCAACGCCCCGCCGTTCGCGGGGTCGAAGATGTGCGCGCCGAACTTCCGGTCGGCCTCCAGCGCGAACAGGGCTGCCGTGAGCACGGGGAAGGCGGGCAGCACCAGGATCGACGTGAACAGCACGTTCCAGGTGAAGATCGGCATCCGGAACATGGTCATGCCGGGGGCGCGCAGACACACGATGGTGGTGATGAAGTTCACCGCGCTGAGCGTGGTCGACACGCCGCTCACCACGAGGCCCATGGTCCACAGGTCACCGCCGGACCCCGGGCTGAACGTGGCGCTGTTCAGCGGTGCGTAGGCGAACCATCCGAAGGAGGCCGCCCCTCCCGGGGTGAGGAACCCGGACACCACCATCAGGCCCCCGAACAGGTACATCCAGTAGGACAGCGCATTGAGCCGGGGGAACGCCATGTCCGGCGCACCGATCTGCAGCGGCATGACGGCGTTGGTGAAGCCGGCGAACAGCGGGGTCGCGAACAGCAGCATCATGACGGTGCCGTGCACGGTGAAGAGCTGGTTGTACTGCTCGGCGGAGAACAGCTGCAGGCCCGGGCGGGCGAGTTCGGTGCGCATCAGCATGGCCAGCACGCCGCCGAGGAGGAAGAAGCCGAACGCCGTGGTCATGTACAGGTTGCCGATCACCTTGTGATCGGTCGTCCTCACCCACCGCGCCAGCGCCCGCCCGAGGGTGCGGTCGGTCCGCTGCCGCGTCGGCGTCCGGCGCGGCGGTTCGGTCGTCTCGTCCACCGCCATGCGGCGGAGGGTACCCAGGCGGCCGGGCGACGGATGCCCGGCCACGCCGCACCGCCGTCGGTCGTCGCGCCGATCGTCCTCCCGGGACGGGTCGGGTGGGCCACCTGGCGGGTACCCCGGCGTCCACGACGGCCTCGGCTCCCGGCCGGCCGGCGTGCTCAGCCCACGGGCTCGGCGACGGTGGGGACGGCGGTCTCCAGGCCCGGGCAGTCGTCGCTGGAGCGGCCGGCCAGCCGGCCGCCGGGCTGCTCCACGGTCACCTGCGCACTGCCCAGCTCGGGGTCCTGGTGCAGCCGGGCCCCGGCGACCGTGCAGGCCAGCTGGTCGACGGCGGTGTCGCTCAGCCCGGCGGCGGCCGGCGGGAGTTCGACGGTGACCGTGGCCCCGTCGGTCCGGATGGTGGGGGCGGTGGCGGTGGGCGGCAGGTCGGTCGTGAGCCCCTTCCTCCGTTCCTCCGCGTCCGGTCCCTCGAACAGCATCAGTACCGTGCTGCCGAGCTCCGCCCCGCCGGGCAGGGTGCGGGTGACGGGGACCAGGGCACCGTCGGAGACGAAGTACAGCGGCACCACGGCGGCCGGCACGGCCCGGGTCTCCCTCGGTTCCGGGGTGGCGCCCGGCGGTTCGAGGATGCCGGTGGCGGGCTCGCCCGCCTCGACCACGCCGGTCGCGGGGATGTCGCAGGCGGAGAGGGCGAGGGCCGCCGTCAGCAGGGCCGGCAGCGCGCGCCGGACGTTCGTCACCGGTCCTCCTTCGTCGGGGTCCCCGTTCCGTCCGCCGCGCCGTCCTGGCGCAGGGGGAGGACGACCGTGAAGACGGCGCCGCCGTCCGGATGGTTGGCCGCCCGCACGGTGCCGCCGTGGAGGCGGACGTTCTCCGTGGTGATGGCCAGCCCGAGCCCGCTGCCCTCGCTCCGGACCCGGGCGGTGTCCGACTTGTAGAAACGGTCGAAGACGTGCGGCAGGACGCTGTCGGGGATGCCGTCCCCGCTGTCGCGGACCTCGACGACCGCCTGCCGGCCCGTCCCGGGATCGTTCTCCTCGCGGAGGTCGAGGCGCACCGGGGGACGCCCGTGGCGGAGGGCGTTCGCGACGAGGTTGGCGACGACGACGTCGAGGCGGCGCGGGTCGACCCGCCCGCGCAGCGCGCCGGGTTCCGGCAGGCCGGTCTCCACCGTGCGGGTCCAGCCGCGGGCGGCGAGGGTGCGCCGTACGGACTCGGCGAGGTCGATGTCGTCCAGGTGGAGGGCGGCCGCGCCCGCGTCGAACCGGGAGATCTCCATCAGGTCGTTCACCAGGCCGGCGAGCTTGGTCGTCTCCTCGCTGATGAGGCGCACGGCCGTCGCGGTGTCCTCGTCCAGGGCGGCCGCGTCCTCGTCCAGCACGTCGGTGACCGCCGTCATCGCCGCCAGCGGGGTGCGCAGCTCGTGCGAGACGTCCGCGGCGAAGCGCCGGGCCCCTGCCTCCATGCGCCGCAGTTCCGCTACCGACCCCTCCAGCGCCTCGGCGGTCTCGTTGAAGGTGCGGGAGAAGCTCGGCGAGTTCGTCGGTGCCCTGCACCGCGAGGCGGGTGTCGAGCCGTCCCTCGGCGATGCTGCGGGTCGCCCGGCGCAGCTCCCTGACGGGCCGCAGCACCCCGCGCGCGGCCAGCAGGGCGAGGACGACGGCCAGGGCGAGGGCGGGCACGGTGGCGCGTTCCGCGGCGGCGACCAGGGCGTCGACGTATCCCTGTTCCTCGGTCTGGGGCACCGTGAGGTAGACCTCGAGCCCGGACGCCGGCCGCGAGGTGACGTACGGGCCGGCGAAGGTGACGGGCATGCCGACGACCAGGGAGGACCTGCCGTCCCTCGTCACCCGCTGGAAGACCGTGGCGCGGCGCGACCGGACGGCCTCGCGCATTCCCGGGGACAGTTCGGCGAAGGCGTCGCCGGGGACGGAGGTCGCGCTCGACACCCGGTAGACGGCCAGCACCCGCCAGTTCTGGGACCGTCCGCCGCGCGCCACGTCGGCGGCGAACGACTCCAGGTCGGTCCGGTCGGGCGGGAACCGGTAGTTGGGCACCAGGGTGTTCACCCGGTCCCGGAAGTCCTCGATCACCGTGTCCTGGCTCTGCTGGAGGATGCCGGTCCGCGCCTCGCGGAAGGTCAGGGCGCCCGTGGTGACCGTGGCCACGGCGGCGACGAAGGCGAAGGCCACCACCAGCCGCACCCGCAGTCCGCCCAGCGTGCGCAGCAGCCCGACGGTCCTCACCGGGCACCGAAGCGGTAGCCGAAACCGCGCACGGTGTGGATGTGGCGCGGCCGGTCGGCGGGCTCGCCGATCTTGGACCTGAGCCGCTTGACGCAGGCGTCCACGAGCCGCGCGTCCCCGTGGTAGTTGTGCTCCCACACGGCTTCCAGGAGCTGCTGGCGGCTGAACACCTGGCCGGGCGAGGCGGACAGGGTGAGCAGCAGCCGCAGTTCGGACGGCGCGAGGGCGACGGGCCGCCCCTGGTGGGTGACGGTGAGTCCGGCGCGGTCGATGGTCAGGTCGCCGTGCTGCTCGGGGCGCGGGCCGCCGTGCTCGTCCGGCGGCCCGCCGGCGCGGCGCAGCACCGCCCGGATGCGCGCGTCCAGGACGCGTGCGCGGACGGGCTTGACCACGTAGTCGTCCGCTCCGGCCTCGAGGCCGACGACGACGTCGGCGTCGTCGCCGCGGGCGGTGGCCATGATGATGGGCACCTGGTGGCGGTCGCGGATGCGGCGGCACACCTCCAGGCCGGACATGCCGGGCAGCATCAGGTCGAGGACGACGGCGTCGGGCCGGAACGACCGCAGTTCCCGCAGTCCGTCCTCGCCGGTCGCGGCGGCGGCGACCTCGTGCCCCTGGCGGCGCAGGGCGAGGCGGACGCCCTCCCGGACGGCGCGGTCGTCTTCGATGATCAGGACCCGTGGCATGGGTCTCAGTATGCGTCGGGACGAACGGGTGTTCGCGCACGGGTGGGTGGCTGTTACAGAGCGGTCCACAAGCGGTCCACGGGCCATCACACGGCCGGGGCACGCTGCGTGATCATGAACGCGCACCGATCGACGCCCGCACCGTCCGCCGACAGGGCCCGCCGCCGCCGGCGCGCGGGACGCGCCCGCCGGCGGCGGGGCCGGAAGACACCGGCACTCTGGGCGGGACTCGCGGCCGCCGTCGTGCTGCTGCTCGCCGGGGGGCTGGCCCTGAAGGGCGGTACGTCCGCCCCCGGGCGTCCCGCCGGCGCCGCCGGACCGGTCACGACGGTCGAGGCCCTTCCGCCCGCCGGTGCCCCCTCCCCCGCCGGGCGCCCCGTGCCGGGCACGGCGGCGCAGGAGGAGGAAGAGGTCCGGCCGGAGGACTCCGGGACCCCCGGCCCGATCCCGTCGTCGGGGCCGGGGACGTTCGTCACCGCGCAGGGCGGTGGCGACCGGGTCGGCGGGAGCGGGCGCACGCTGACCTACGCGGTCCAGGTCGAGGACGGCATCGGGCTGCCGGCGGGGGACGTCGCCGCGGAGGTCGAGCGGATCCTCGCCGACGGCCGGGGCTGGACGGCCGACGGCGAGGTGGGCTTCCGCCGCGTGTCCGGCGGCGCGTCCGACTTCCGGGTGCGCCTCGCCACGGCGGGGACGGTGGACGACATCTGCGGCAGGTACGGCCTGGACACCGGCGGCGAGGTCAACTGCAACGTCGGCCAGGACGTCATGGTCAACCTCAAGCGGTGGCTGCTGGCGACGCAGTACTACGCGGACGACGTGACGTCGTACCGGGCGCTCATCGTCAACCACGAGGTCGGGCACTTCCTGGGCCACGGCCACGAGGGGTGCCCGGGCCCCGGGCGGCCCGCCCCGGTGATGATGCAGCAGATCAAGGGCCTGCACGGCTGCACCACCAACGTCTGGCCCTACGACGAGGCCGGCAGGCCGGTCACCGGCCCCGGCGTCGGCTGAGTCGACGTCGCCCGCCGGCCCGCGCGAGCCACCGCCGGCCGCTTCGGGCGCGCGCCCCGCGGGTACCCGTGGCAGGCTCCAGGGGAGGACGGGCCCCCGGGACCGAGGAACCGGACGTCACGGACGACAGGGGCGTGGAGGTACGGGCATGACCGAACAGAGCGCCGGCGCCGGCGGCCGTACGAAGCACACCCACCGGCTCTCCGGGCCGGAGCCCGACGTGGCGGCCGCGGCCGGTCATGCCGACCCCCCGCCCCGCGTCGGCTTCTTCACCGACACGTCCGTGTGCATCGGCTGCAAGGCCTGCGAGGTGGCCTGCAAGGAGTGGAACGCCGTCCCCGAGGACGGCCTGCTGCTCACCGGCATGTCCTACGACAACACGCAGGGGCTCGGCGCCGACACCTGGCGGCACGTCGCCTTCGTCGAACAGCGCAAGCCGCTCGGCGGCCAGGAGCCGGGGATCGGTCACGGGAGCGTGGACGTCTTCGAGGCCGCGCGGAGTCTCGGGCCCCCCGAGGCGGCGACGGTGACCGCCCCGCCCGTGGCACCGGACGGGCGCACCGAGCTGCGCTGGCTCATGGCCTCCGACGTGTGCAAGCACTGCACACATGCCGCGTGCCTGGACGTGTGCCCCACCGGATCCCTGTTCCGCACCGAGTTCGGCACGGTCGTCGTGCAGGAGGACATCTGCAACGGCTGCGGCTACTGCGTGCCCGCCTGCCCCTACGGCGTCATCGACCAGCGCCGGGACGACGGACGGGCCTGGAAGTGCACGCTGTGCTACGACCGGCTCGGCGTGGGCATGGAACCGGCCTGCGCCAAGGCGTGCCCGACCGACTCCATCCAGTTCGGCCCGCTGGACGAACTGCGGGAGCGGGCGGCGTCGCGGGTCGCCCGACTGCACGCGGCAGGCGTGACCGACGCCCGGCTGTACGGGGAGAGTCCGGACGACGGGGTCGGCGGCGACGGCGCCTTCTTCCTGCTGCTGGACGAGCCGGAGGTGTACGGGCTGCCGCCCGACCCGGTGGTCACCACCCGGGACCTGCCCTCGATGTGGCGGCACGCGGCGGTGGCCGCCGCCTCGCTCGCCGCGCTCGCCGCCGCCGGTTTCGCCGGGAGGTCCCGATGAGCGGTTCGGACGTCACGCGCGACGGGGTCCGGGGCGCGCGGCCCGGCCGGGACGCCCCGACGGGAGCGCACGCCGGACGCCGCCGGCGCCGCCGTGGGCGCGGCGAGCAACCGGTGGTGCCGGACGCCGAGTTCTCCTCGTACTACGGCATGCCGGTGCTGAACGAGCCGAGCTGGGCGGCCCTGGACATCGCGGGCTACCTCTGGCTGGGCGGGCTCGCGGGCGCGTCGTCGCCGCTGGCGGCCGGCGCGCACGCCACGGGGCGTCCGGCCCTGGCGCGGACGGCGAAGCTGGGAGCGGCGGGCGCCGTCTCGCTGTCGCTGGCCGCGCTGGTCCACGACCTGGGCCGGCCCGCCCGCTTCCTCAACATGCTGCGCGTGTTCAAGCCCACCTCGCCGATGAACGTGGGGTCCTGGCTGCTGGCCGGTTACGCACCGCTCGCCCTGGCCGCCGCGGCCGCCGACGTGACGGGCCGCTTCCGGCCCGCCGGGGCCGTCGCCACGGCGGCGGCCTCCGTGCTCGGCCCGGCGGTCGCCACGTACACCGCCGTGCTGCTGTCGGACACCGCGGTGCCCTCCTGGCACGGCGGCTACCGGGAGCTGCCGTTCGTCTTCGCCGGTTCCGCGGCGACCGCGGCGGCGGGGCTGGCGCTGACCGCCGTGCCGTCGGCGCAGACGGGGCCCGCGCGCCGGACGGCGGTGCTCGGGGCGGCCCTGGAACTGGGGGCGTTCCGGCTGATGAAACGGCGGATGGGACTGGTGTCCGAGCCCCTCGAGCGGGGCAGGGCGGGCCGGCTGCTGCGCGGGGCGGAGGCGCTGACGGCGGGCGGCGCGGTCCTCGCCGTCGTGGCGGGCCGGCACCGCGGCGCGGCCGCGCCGGCCGGGACCGCGCTGCTGGCGGGTTCGGTGGCCCTGCGGTTCGGGGTGTTCCACGCGGGCGTGGCCTCCGCCCGGGATCCGAAGTACACCGTCGTTCCGCAGCGGGAGCGGCTGGAGGCCCGCACGGACTGACCGGTCCGCGCGGGCCGCGGGTCCGCCGGACGACAGGAGCAGGGGATTGGACCGCCGGAACCGGGACACCCGGGGCCGGCAGAACACACCGCGAGAGGGCGGAGGGACGGCATGGGCGTGCGGACCTGGATCGACTCCTGGCCGGTCTACCGCCAGCTCAAGGGAACCGATCCCCTGGGCCGCGGAGCCGCCGCCAGGAGCGCGGCCACGGCACGGCTCACTCCCCGGGTGGCCTCGGCCGACCGGGTGGTCAAGTCCGTCTGCCCGTACTGCGCCGTGGGCTGCGGCCAGAACGTGTACGTCGAGGACGGGCGCGTCACCCAGATCGAGGGCGACCCCGACTCCCCGATCTCGCGCGGCCGGCTGTGCCCCAAGGGCTCGGCCAGCCTCCAGCTCACGACCGGCGGTGCCCGCGAGCACCACGTCCTGTACCGGCGCCCGCACGGCACCGACTGGGAGCGCCTGGACCTGGACACGGCGATGGACATGATCGCCGACCGGGTGATCGAGGCACGGCGCGCGGGCTGGCAGTGGGAGGTCGACGAGACCCGTACCCGCCGCACCCTGGGCATCGCGAGCCTCGGCGGGGCGACCCTGGACAACGAGGAGAACTACCTGATCAAGAAGCTGTTCACCGCGCTGGGTGCGGTGCAGATCGAGAATCAGGCGCGTGTTTGACACTCCTCCACCGTTCCCGGTCTGGGAACCTCGTTCGGCCGCGGCGGCGCGACCACCTTCCAGCAGGACCTGCAGAACTCGGACTGCATCGTCATCCAGGGCTCGAACATGGCCGAGTGCCATCCGGTCGGGTTCCAGTGGGTGATGGAGGCCAAGGCACGCGGCGCGAAGGTGGTCCACGTCGACCCGCGGTTCACCCGCACCAGCGCCCTGGCCGACGTGCACGTGCCGCTGCGCGCGGGCTCGGACATCGCCTTCCTCGGCGGGATCGTCAACCACGTCCTCTCCCGGGACGGGTACTTCCGCGACTACGTGGTGGCCTACACCAACGGCCCCGTGGTGCTGCGCGAGGACTTCCGCGACACCGAGGACCTCGACGGCCTCTTCTCCGGCCTCGACCCCGACAGCCGCAGCTACGACAACGGCAGCTGGCAGTACGAGGGCACGGAGATGCAGGCCGCGTCCGGTGAACGGGACCTGCAGTACGGCAAGCGCGCCGGCGGCGGCTCCTCGGTCACGGAGGCGGCGCGCGGCGAGTCCCACGGCTCGGGCGGCGCCGACATCGGCGAGGGGGAGATCGAACGGGACGAGACCATGACGCACCCGCGCTGCGTCTTCCAGGTGCTGAAGCGGCACTACGCCCGCTACACACCCGACATGGTCGAGCGCGTCTGCGGGGTGCCGCAGGACCTGTTCCGGCAGGTGTGCGAGCTGGTCACGGAGAACTCGGGCCGCGACCGGACCACCGCCTTCGCCTACGCGGTCGGCTGGACGCAGCACACGGTGGGCGTGCAGTACATTCGCGCGGCCTCCGTGCTGCAGACCCTGCTCGGCAACATCGGCCGGCCGGGCGGCGGCATCCTGGCCCTGCGCGGACACGCCTCCATCCAGGGGTCCACGGACATCCCGACCCTGTTCAACCTGCTGCCCGGATACATCCCGATGCCGCACGCGCACCAGCGGGAGGACCTGGACGCGTTCGTGCGGGCCGAGGCGGCCCGGAAGGGCTACTGGGGCAACATGCGCGCCTACCTGGTGAGCCTCCTGAAGGCCTACTGGGGCGACGCGGCGACGGCCGAGAACGACTTCTGCTTCGACTACCTGCCGCGGCTGACGGGCTCCCACTCCACGTACGAGACGGTCGTGGAGCAGATGCGGGGGACCTGCAAGGGCTACTTCCTGATGGGCGAGAACCCGGCGGTCGGCTCGGCCAACGCCAAGATGCAGCGGCTCGGCATGGCGAACCTGGACTGGCTGGTGGTGCGGGACTTCTCGCTCATCGAGTCGGCGACCTGGTGGAAGGACGGCCCGGAGATCGAGACCGGCGAGATGCGCACGGAGGACATCGGCACCGAGGTGTTCTTCCTCCCGGCCGCCGCCCACACCGAGAAGGACGGCAGCTTCACCAACACCCAGCGGCTGCTGCAGTGGCACCACCAGGCGGTCCCGCCGCCGGGCGAGGCGCGCAGCGACCTGTGGTTCACGTACCACCTGGGGCGGATCATCCGCCACAAGCTCGCCGGGTCGACCGACCCCATGGACCGGCCGCTGCTCGACCTGGCCTGGGACTATCCGGTGAAGGGTGAGCTGTCCGAGCCGGACGCGGAGGCGGTGCTGGCCGAGATCAACGGCTACGACGCCGACGGCGGACCCCTGTCCTCCTACGAGCAGCTGAGCGGCGACGGTTCCACGGTGTGCGGCTGCTGGATCTACTGCGGTGTCCACGCCGACGGCGTCAACCAGGCCGCCCGCCGCAAACCGGGTGAGCAGCAGGACTGGGTGGCGAGCGAGTGGGGCTGGGCGTGGCCCTCCAACCGCCGTGTGCTGTACAACCGCGCCTCGGCCGATCCCGACGGCAGGCCGTGGAGCGAGCGCAAGGCGCTGGTGTGGTGGGACGAGGGCCAGGAGAAGTGGGTCGGGCACGACGTCCCGGACTTCTCGCCCGGCAAGTCGCCCCACTACGTGCCCCCGCCGGACGCGACCGGGCCCGAGGCCCTGTCCGGCACGGACGCGTTCGTCATGCAGGCCGACGGCAAGGCGTGGCTGTACGCGCCCACCGGGCTCACCGACGGCCCGCTGCCCGCGCACTACGAGCCGCAGGACTCCCCCTTCCCCAACCTGCTGTACGGGCAACAGCGCAACCCCGTACGGCACTTGCTGCCACCTCACCCCGACAACCGCTACCAGCCGAGTGCGGGCGCGCCCGGCACCGAGGTGTTCCCGTACGTCGCCACCACGTACCGGCTCACCGAGCACCACACAGCGGGCGGCATGTCGCGCTGGCAGCCGTATCTCGCGGAGCTGCAACCGGAGTTCTTCTGCGAGGTCTCCCCCGAGCTGGCCGCCGAACGCGCCCTGGAGCACACCGGCTGGGCGACGATCGTCAGCGCGCGGGGCGTGATCGAGGCGCGGGTCCTGGTCACCGACCGCATGGCTCCGCTGACCGTGCACGGCCGGACCCTGCACCAGGTGGGGCTGCCCTACCACTGGGGCCCGAACGGCTACAGCACGGGCGACGCGGCCAACGAGCTGGTGCACCTGTCCCTCGACCCGAACACGCACATCCAGGAGACCAAGGCGCTCGCCGTGGACATCCGGCCGGGACGGCGCCCGAGGGGACCGGCGGCCCCGGAACTGGTGCGGGAGTACCGGGCCCGTGCGGGCATCGACGAGCACACCGGCACGGAGCTGTGACGCGCGTCCGGCGGGCGCGCACCGGTCAGCGCAGGACGACCGAGTGCGGCCCGCGGGCGACCAGTTCGCCGATCACCGGCGCCCCCGGCACCTCGCCGGCCACGAGCAGTCCGCCGGAGGTCTGGGCGTCGGCCAGCAGCAGGCGGGTGTCGGTGTCCGTCTCCCCGAAGTCGGTGAACGGCGCGACCCACTCCAGGTTGCGCCGGGTGCCACCGCTGACGTAACCGTCCCGCACCGCCTCCCGGGCGCCGTCCAGGAAGGGCACGGCCGCGGTGTCGAGCACGGCGGTCACGCCGGAGGCCCGGGCCAGCTTGTGCAGATGGCCGAGGAGACCGAAACCGGTGACGTCGGTGGCGCAGACCGCTCCGGCGTCCAGGGCCGCCGCGGCGGCGTCCCGGTTGAGGGCGACCATGGTGGCGACCGCCTGCTCGAACCGCTCACCGGTCGCCTTGTGACGGTTGTTCAGCACCCCCAGGCCGAGCGGTTTCGTCAGCGACAGCGGTACGCCGGGCCGGCCGGCGTCGTTGCGCAGCAGCCGGCCGGGGTCGGCCAGGCCGGTGACGGCCATGCCGTACTTGGGTTCGGGGTCGTCGACGCTGTGCCCGCCGCCCACGTGGCAGCCGGCCTCGGCGGCGACGTCCAGGCCGCCGCGCAGCACCTCGCGTGCCAGCTCGAAGGGCAGGACGCCGCGCGGCCAGGCCAGCAGGTTGACCGCGAGGACCGGGATGCCGCCCATCGCGTAGACGTCGGAGAGCGCGTTGGCGGCGGCGATGCGCCCCCAGTCGTAGGGGTCGTCGACGACCGGGGTGAAGAAGTCGGCCGTGGACACCACGGCCCGTGCGGGACCGCCGGGCGGTGCGGGCAGGGTGACGACGGCCGCGTCGTCGCCGGTGGCCAGTCCGACCAGGAGCGGGAAGTCGCCGGTGGCGGTCCGCGTCCGGGCCAGCGGGCCGAGTACGTCCTCGAGTTCGCCGGGCGGGATCTTGCAGGCGCAGCCGCCGCCGTGGGCGTACTGGGTCAGGCGGACGGCGGTGTCGCGCGTCGATGTCATGCCGGTGCTCCTTGGTGGTGAGGGACCCGGTGGTGACGGGACCCGGCGGGTGACGGGCCGCGGTGGTGCCGGGCCGGTGGCCGGGGGTCCGTGTAGCCTGGCCGGGCGGTGGAGGCGTGTGGGTGCCTGGTGGCCCTCCCGGTCTTCAAAACCGAGGTGTCCGAGGATCTCGGGCAGGCGGGTTCGATTCCCGTCCGCCTCCGTCCCCGCCGCTCGCGGGGGCCGGCCGGCAGCGCCGGCGCCGGTCGTCCACCCGCTCCGTCAGTCCTCGCGCGTCCAGGTGCTCCAGCAGCGGTACGGCCACCCGGCGGGTCGTGTCCAGCGCCCGGCGGGCCTCGCTGAG
Source organism: Streptomyces sp. 63XJN7_1_ISO-PGPR-S23-121 (assembly GCF_056173025.1). NCBI lineage: Bacteria > Bacillati > Actinomycetota > Actinomycetes > Kitasatosporales > Streptomycetaceae > Streptomyces > Streptomyces sp. 63XJN7_1_ISO-PGPR-S23-121. The sequence goes on from NZ_CM149653.1 coordinate 4,546,712, forward strand.
GGTGAACGGCTGGGGCAGCCGGGCCAATACCGCGGCGGCCTCGGTGTCCGCACCCGGCAGCAGCACGGTGTCGCCGACCCGCAGGAGCGCCCCGGCGGTGACGGCCGCGGCCAGCGCCTTGCGGGTGAGGCCGAGTTCGCCCAGCCGGTCCGCCTCGGGCGCTCGGAAGGGCGCGCGGGCCAGGTCCCGGCGTACGGCGTCGACGGCGTCGCGCAGGCCCGGCGGCACGGTGGGCCCGGTGGCGGACCCGTACAACCTCCCGTTCCTGTAGTGGACTTCGGGGCGTCCGGGGGTCCGGGCGAGGGCGTCGATCAGCGTCCGGTCGGGCAGGCCGAGCAGGCGGCGCGCGGCCTCGGCGGGCAGCCCCGGCTCCATCGGGTGCTGCCGGGCGTGCCGCTCGACCTCCTCGGCGAGGCGCGCGCGCAGCCGTGCCCAGTGGCCGGCGTCGGCCAGCCAGTCCCCGGCGACGGGCTCGGCGGGCGGGGGCACTCCCATCGCGAGCAGTTCCGCACGCCGGACGAGCCGGCGCCGCCGGAGCTCGGCCGCGCCGTCCGGGCATCCGGTCGTCGCGGCCAGCTCCTCGGCGCGGGCGCGGCCGGCGCCCCGCCGGGTCAGCGGTGGCGGACGCACGTCGAGGACGGTCACCGCGCAGGGGACGCGGGTGCCGCCCGGTTCGCGCAGGACGGCGCGGTCGCCGACGCGCAGGGGCAGCGGGCGGCTCAGCGTCAGCCTCGCGGTGTCGGCGCCCAGCGGGCGGACGGTCACCGGCACCGCGGCCGTCCCGATGTGCAGGGTCGGGTTCCGGGGCAGTTCGGCGACCGGTTCCCCGGTGACGCGGACGTCGGTCAGCGCGGTGAGCAGCCAGCGGTCCGGTGACAGCAGGACCTGGCCCCGGCGCAGGCCGGCCTCGGCGGCCCCGTGCACGTCGACGGCCACGCGGGCCACTCCGCTCACGGCGGTGCGTTCCTCGTGCAGGCACTGCAGCCCGCGCACCCGCAGCTCCCCCGTGCCGTCCCCCGTGAGCAGCCGGTCGCCGACGCGCAGGGTGCCCGCCCCGAGCGTGCCCGTCACCACCGTGCCGCGTCCGCGGACCGTGAAGGCCCGGTCCAGCCACAGCCTGACGTCCGCGTCGGCCGGCGGGACGGGCAGCGAACGGGCCATCCGCCCCAGCTCGCCGCGCAGCTCGTCGAGTCCGGTACCGGTGACCGAACTCACCGCGACAGCAGGCACCTTGCCGAGCGAGGTGGCGGCGAGGCGTTCGACAGCGTCGGCCCGTGCGGGTCCGGGGTCGGCGAGGTCGCTGCGGGTCACCGCCAGGACGGCGTGCCGTACGCCGAGGGCGTCGATGATCGCGAGGTGTTCCTGCGTCTGCTGCTGCCAGCCCTGGTCGGCGGCGACCACGAAGAGCACGGCGGGCACCGGTCCGACGCCCGCCAGCATGGTGGCGACGAACCGCTCGTGTCCGGGCACGTCGACGAAGGCGAGGTCCCCGTCGTCTTCCGTACGGGTCCAGACGAATCCCAGGTCCAGGGTGAGTCCGCGCCGGCGCTCCTCCTCGTGGCGGTCGGGCTCCATGCCGGTCAGCGCCCGCACCAGAGCGGACTTGCCGTGGTCGACGTGACCGGCGGTGGCCACCACCCGCATGGCGCTCACCTCTCCGCCGCGGCGCGCACGGCCTCGGCCAGCCGCTCGTCGTCCTCGGCCGGTACGGCGCGCAGGTCGAGCAGGCAGCGGCCGCCTTCCAGCCGCCCGACCACGGGGGTCCGCCCGGTGCGCAGCGCGGCGGCGTACGCCTCGGGCAGGGACAGCGCGGCGCTGGGCAGCGTCACACCGGGGGCCCCGCCGCCGCCCACCGTCGCGTCGCTCGGCACGGCCCGCGCGTCGACCCCGTCGGCGCCCAGGGCGGCGGCCAGCCGCTCGGCGCGCCGCGCGAGCCGCGCCGGGTCGGCGGCGAGGGCGTCGGCGGTCGGGGTGGCGGGTCCGGTCAGGGTGGCCTGCAGCGCGGCCAGGGTCAGCTTGTCCACCCGCAGAGCACGGGCGAGGGGATGCCGGGACACCGTCCGCACGAGGTCGTCGTCGCCGAGCAGCAGTCCGCACTGGGGCCCGCCGAGCAGTTTGTCGCCGCTGGCCGTCACCAGGGAGGCACCGGCCCGCAGGTGGCTCTCGGCGTCCGGTTCCTCGGGCAGCACCGGGTGGGGCGCGAGCAGTCCGGAGCCGACGTCGACGACGACCGGGACGCCCAGCGCGGCCAGTTCGGCGGTGCCGGCGGCGCGGGTGAATCCGCTGATGCGGAAGTTCGAGGGGTGCACCTTCAGGACGAAGCCCGTCTCCGGGCCGAGGGCGTCGGCGTAGTCGTCGACGGAGGTGCGGTTGGTGGTGCCGACCTCGCGCAGCCGGGCGCCGGTCGACACCAGCAGGTCGGGCAGGCGGAAGCCGTCGCCGATCTCCACCATCTCCCCCCGGCTGATGACGATCTCGCGGCCCGCGGCGAGCGCGGTCGCCGCCAGCACCAGCGCGGCGGCACCGTTATTGACGACGTGCGCGGCACCGGCCGAGGGCACCCGGGCCCGCAGCGCGGCGAGGGCGGTGCGTCCCCGGCGGGCGCGTACGCCGGTGCACAGGTCGAGTTCCACGTCCGTCGGACCGGCGGCGTCCCGCACCGCGCGGAGGGCCGCCTCGGACAGCGGGGCACGGCCGAGGTTGGTGTGCAGCAGCACCCCGGTCGCGTTGATCACCGGCCGCAGTCCGCCGGCCGTGGGCGGCAGGAGTCCGAGGGCCGTGTCCGTCACCTCCTCGGGCGGGACCGTTCCCGCCCTGGCCTGCTCCTGGGCCTGCCGGACGGCAGATCCCACCGCCTCGGGGCCGAGCCGGCGCACCGCCTCCGCGATCCTCGGGTCCCGCAGCACGGCGTCGGTGCGGGGGATGCGCCGCCGGGCGTCCGTCGCCCCGCCGCCCCGCGTGCGGGCCGGGGCCGGCCCGCGTCCCGGCGCGGCTGCCTCCCGTACGGCCCGCTGGTCCACGTGCCCTCCCTGTCCGGCCGGTCCCGTGTGTCTGCCCGGGGAACCTCCATCGTCCCTCAGCGCCCAGCGGGGACGACACGACACGCCGGGACGTTGCGACGCCCCCCTCGGCGTTCATGATGATGAACAGGAATCATGTACACATCCATTGACGCGTTCACGGCAAGCCCTTTACGGTCCCGCTTGAAAGCGCTTTCCCCCCACTGTTCCCGCTCACCGAGTCCTGGTGTGCCCCGACCCACCTGGAGACACGATGCACGTGAGACCCCTGGCCGCATGCGCCGGCCTGCTGGCCGGCACCCTCGTCGCCCTGTCCGGACCCACGGCGCAGGCCGCGTCCGTCCGCCAGGAGGCCGAGAACTCCCCGGCGGTCTGTACCGGCACCATCGACTCCGACTGGACCGGCTACTCCGGCAGCGGATTCTGCAACGGCACCAACAAGACCGGCGCCTACGCCCAGTTCACGGTCGACGCCGCCGCCGCGGGCACGGCGACGCTGAAGGTCCGCTTCGCCAACGGCACCACCGGATCACGGGCCGCGGACATCATCGTGAACGGCACCACCGTCACCTCGGCCGCCTTCGAGACCACCGGCACCTGGACGGCGTGGACGACGAAGACGCTCACCGTGCCGGTGAGGGCGGGCGGCAACACCGTACGGCTCAGCCCCACCACCTCCGCCGGCCTGCCCAACGTCGACTACCTCGACGCCGAGGTGGCGGGCGACGACACGACACCGCCGCCGGCCGGTTCCGCGCTGTACGTGTCGCCCACCGGCAGCGACGGCGCGGCCGGCACGCTGTCCGACCCCACGACGCTCACCGCCGCGATCGGCCGCGTCGCCCCCGGCGGCACGATCCACCTGCGCGGCGGGACCTACCGCTACGCACAGACCGTCACCATCCCGCAGGGTGACGACGGCACCTCCGCCGACCGCACGGAACTGTCCGCCTACCCGGGCGAGACCCCGGTGCTGAACTTCTCCGCGCAGAGCGAGGACCCGGCCAACCGCGGCCTCGCCCTGAACGCCTCGTACTGGCACATCAAGGGCCTCGTCGTCGAACACGCCGGGGACAACGGCATCTTCGTCGGCGGCAGCGGCAACGTCATCGAGCGCACCGTCACCCGCTTCAACCGCGACACCGGCCTCCAGCTCTCCCGGACGGCCTCCACGACGCCCCGCGACCAGTGGCCGTCGAACAACCTGATCCTGAGCGCGGAGTCGCACGACAACGCCGACTCCGACGGCGAGGACGCCGACGGCTTCGCCGCGAAGCTCACCGTCGGGCCGGGCAACGTCTTCCGCTACGCCGTGTCCCACAACAACATCGACGACGGCTGGGACCTCTACACCAAGACGGACACCGGCCCCATCGGCCCGGTGACCATCGAGGACTCCCTCGCCTACAGGAACGGCACCCTCTCCGACGGCACCCAGAACTCCAGCGGTGACCGCAACGGCTACAAGCTCGGCGGCGAGGACATCGAGGTCGACCACGTCGTCCGGCGCAGCATCGCCTACGCCAACGGCAAGCACGGGTTCACCTACAACAGCAACCCGGGTTCGATGACGGTGTCGGACAACGTCAGCGTCGACAACGCCCAGCGCAACTTCTCGTTCGACAAGGGCACATCGGTGTTCCGCGGCAACACCTCGTGCCGCGGCGACGACGGTTCGAACGACAAGACCGTGGGCGACGCCGACGGCACGAACCAGTTCTGGACCGGCTCGAACGGCTCCCGGTGCTCCGCCTACAGCGGTGCCCTGAAGTGGTCCTTCGCCTCGGACGGCCGCCTCGTCGTGACCTTCGGCGGCACCGCGGTGGCACCCTGACCGACCCGGGCCGCCGGCCGGGCGCCCGCTCAGCCGGCGGTCCGCTCCACCGGGATCCACACCTCCGCCTCCGCCCGGGTCCCGTCCCCGGACACACGGACACGGAGGATCTCGGGGCCCGGCCTGCTCCGGTACGGGTTCGAGGGGAACCACTGCGTGTACACGTCGCGCCACAGGTACTGGAGGGCCAGCGGGAACGGGCCGGAGCTGTCGAAGACCGCCCACGTCCCCGCGGGCACCTCGAGGACGTCCATGTCCCCGGGGGCCTCGGCCCCGGTCACCACCGCGTGGTAGTAGTCGAGTTCCGTGCCCTCGGCCCGGCTCGGGTCGAGCTGGTCGCTCACCCCCACGACGCCCTCCGGTTCCTGGTCGGACAGTTCCTCCAGGCGCCGCAGCGTCTCGGGGCCGACGCCCCGGACGAACTCGGCGATCGCCGGATTGACCCCCTCGTGGACCAGGGGCACCCGGGTCTTCCTGCCGACGACCCGGAACTCCTTCTTGTCCAGGATCCGGTACCGCATGCTGCTGCTCCCTTCGACGACGATCCGGAAGGACATCCGGGGCTGGGAGCGCAGCGCCGCACCGGTCCGCCGGGCCTCGCCGGGTCCGACACCGTGCATGGCGCGGAACGCCCGCGCTCCTTCCCTTTGGACCGCTCACGCTACGGAGCGCGCGCGGGGGCGGACCCGACATCCTGTGCCCGGTCCGGTCGGGTCGGTGGAGCCGGGGGTGCGGGGAGGGGCGGGGTGGCGAGGGAGCGGCGGCGCCCGTGCCGGCCGGGGGCGGGGGGCCGGCTGGGAGTGCCGGGCGTCACCGCGTGCCGCGCTCCTTGCGGGCCTGCTGGAAGGCGTCCGAGATGGTCTCCGCGGCCCCGGACAGGATGCCCTTGGTCGCGCCGTGGGCTCCCGACTCCTTCATGCGGCCCGGCAACTCCGCCAGCCCGGCCGGCTTGCGCGGTCCCGACTCCAGGTCGAGGCGGTTGCAGGCCTCGGCGAAGCGCAGGTAGGTGTCGACGCTGGCCACCACGATGCGTATGTCGATCTTCAGGATCTCGATGCCGACGAGGGAGACCCGTACGAAGGCGTCGATCACCAGACCCCGGTCGAGAATCAGTTCCAGCACGTCGTAGAGGCCGCTGGAGCCGCCCCCGCCGCCCTGCCGCGCCACTGTGGTCACCGCGACCAGTCCCTTCCCCAGATGGTGGGGGTCCGCCTCGGCGGCCTGCCGGCCTCCCGGTCCGCCGCGCGCGGGAGGCGGCCGCGGCCGCGGGCGCCCCACGGCTCTCGGCTGCCCGGCGGGCAGCGTCCCCCATGCGGATAACCGTTGCCCCGCCGGTCAAACAGGTGTCCGGGTCCGGGCGGAGTGCCCATCGGGACCGGCCCGACTCAGTTCTGCTCCGGATGCAGTCCCGGGCCGTCTCCGTGGCCGGTGAGCGGGGTCGGGGACAGGGCCGTCTGCTCCTCGCCGGGCTCCAGCAGGGTGTCCGCCGCACCGACGATCAGCGGATCGGGCTTGCCGACGACGTCCAGGTCCTTGGCCGGGTAGTCGCAGCGGTAGAGCAGGCTCCGCATGGCCTCGAGCCGTCCGCGGCGCTTGTCGTTGTTCTGCACCACCGTCCACGGCGCGTGCACGGTGTCCGTGGCGCGGAACATGTCGACCTTGGCGGCCGTGTAGTCGTCCCAGCGGTCCAGCGAGGCCAGGTCGGTCGGTGAGAGCTTCCAGCGGCGCACCGGGTCGACCTGCCGGATGGCGAACCGGGTGCGCTGCTCGGCGCGGGAGACGGAGAACCAGAACTTGATCAGCATGACGCCGTCGTCGGTCAGCAGTTGCTCGAACATCGGCGCCTGAGCCAGGAAGTGCCGGTACTCGGCGTCCGTGCAGAAGTTCATGACGCGTTCCACGCCGGCCCGGTTGTACCAGGAGCGGTCGAAGAAGACGATCTCCCCGCGGGCCGGCAGATGGGAGACGTACCGCTGGAAGTACCACTGCCCGGCCTCGCGCTCGGTGGGCTTCTCCAGGGCGACCACCCTGGCGCCGCGGGGGTTCAGGCGTTCGGTGAAGCGCTGGATGGTGCCGCCCTTGCCGGCCGCGTCCCGGCCCTCGCACACCACGACGACACGCCGTCCGGTCTCCTTCACCCAGCGCTGCATCTTCAGCAGTTCGATCTGGAGCACGCGCTTGGTCCGCTCGTACTCGCTCCTTCGCATCTTGCGGTCGTAGGGGTAGTTCTCCCGCCACGTCTCGACGGGACTGCCGTCGGCGTTCAGCAGGAGCGGCCGCTCCGGCCGCCGGTCGTCCACGCGCAGCCCGTCCAGCAGTTCCGACTCCGCCGTACCGTCATCGGACCCGCCGGTCCCCGTGCTCACCTTGCCGTCGTTCGCCACCGCACCGCCCTCTCTGCTCACAGCCCCAGTGCCCCGCAGGACGCCTGCGAACCGTGGCGCCGGCCCGGCGGCCGGGGCGCGCCCATGGCGTTCCCGCGCGTGACCTTCGCTGCCGCAAGACCGATACTGCCGAGAGCGGCACCCCAGCCGGGACCCGCCCGTCCGTCCGACCGCCGGAATCCGTTCCCACCGTCGCGCGCGCCGGGAGCACGACTGTCCGTGACCGCTCCGACCAGCACGAAGACTTCCCAGGAGGTACCCGTGAAGATGCTCATCAACGTCCACGAGACCGTTGTCGCGGACGCGCTGCGGGGTATGGCCGCCGCCCATCCCGAGCTGACCGTGGATGTCGAGAACCGGGTGATCGTGCGGCGGGACGCCCCCGTGGACGGGAAGGTCGCCCTGGTGTCCGGCGGCGGGTCGGGGCACGAGCCGCTGCACGGCGGGTTCGTGGGCCCGGGGATGCTGTCGGCGGCCTGTCCGGGCGAGGTGTTCACCTCGCCGGTCCCCGACCAGATGGTGCGTGCCGCGACTGCCGTGGACAGCGGGGCCGGGGTGCTGTTCGTCGTGAAGAACTACACCGGTGACGTGCTCAACTTCGACATGGCCGCCGAGCTGGCCGAGGACGAGGGCATCCGGGTCGCGAAGGTGCTGGTCAACGACGATGTGGCGGTGACGGACAGCCTGTACACGGCGGGGCGGCGCGGCACGGGCGCCACGCTGTTCGTGGAGAAGATCGCGGGCGCCGCGGCACAGGAGGGCCGTCCGCTGGAGCAGGTGGAGGAGATCGCCCGCCGGGTCAACGAGTCCTCCCGGAGTTTCGGCGTCGCGCTCAGTGCCTGCACCACGCCGGCCAAGGGCAGCCCCACCTTCGACCTGCCCGCCGGTGAGCTGGAGCTCGGCATCGGCATCCACGGCGAGCCCGGCCGGGAGCGGCGGCCGATGATGACCTCGGGCGAGATCGCCCAGGCCGCCGTGGAGGCGGTCCTGACCGACCTCGCCCCCCGCGGTCCCGTGCTGGTCCTCGTCAACGGCATGGGCGCGACGCCGCTGCTGGAGCTGTACGGCTTCAACGCCGAGGTGCAGCGGGTGCTCGCCGAGCGCGGCGTCGCCGTCGCCCGTACCCTCGTCGGCAACTACGTGACGTCCCTCGACATGGCGGGTGCCTCGGTCACCCTGTGCGAGATCGACGAGGAGCTGCTCGGGCTGTGGGACGCGCCGGTGAGCACGCCCGGGCTGAGGTGGGGCATGTGACGGTGGACGGGGAAAGGATCCTCACGTACCTACGAGGCAAGGAGACCCAGTGCTCGACGCCGACTTCTTCCGCCGCTGGATGACGGCGACCGCCGCGTCGGTCGACCGCGAGGCGGAGCGGCTCACCGCCCTCGACTCGCCCATCGGCGACGCCGACCACGGCAGCAATCTGCAACGCGGGTTCAGGGCCGTGACGGCCACGCTGGAGAAGGAGGCCCCCGGCACGCCCGGTGCGGTCCTGACGCTCGCCGGGCGGCAGCTCATCTCGACGGTCGGCGGCGCCTCGGGGCCCCTGTACGGCACGCTGCTGCGCCGCACCGGCAAGGCGCTCGGCGACGCCGCCGAGGTGAGCACGGAGCAGCTGGCCGAGGCGCTGCGGACGGGGGTGGACGCGGTCCGGGCCCTCGGAGGCGCGGCGCCGGGCGACAAGACGATGATCGATGCCCTGGTGCCGGCCGCGGAGGCACTCGGTGACTCCTTCGCCGCGGCCACCGCCGCCGCCGAGGAGGGTGCCGTGGCGACCACTCCCATGCTGGCGCGCAAGGGCAGGGCGAGTTATCTGGGCGAGCGCAGCATCGGGCACCAGGATCCCGGTGCCACGTCGGCGGCGCTGCTGATCGCGGGACTTCAGGAGGCGTCCGGTGAGTGACGAGAGGCTGGTCGGGATCGTGCTGGTGTCGCACAGCGCCGAGGTCGCCGCGTCGGTGGCCGAGCTGGCGAAGGCGTTGTCGGGCGGTGGCGTGGCGGTGCCGGTGGCGCCGGCGGGCGGCACCGCGGCCGGCGGGTTCGGTACCAGTTCCGAGCTGGTGTCCGCCGCCGCCGCGTCCGTGGACCGGGGTGCGGGCGTCGCCGTGCTGGCCGATCTGGGCAGCGCGGTGCTCACCGTCAAGGCCCTGCTGGCCGAGGGGGACGAGCTGCCGGACAACACCCGCTTGGTGGACGCCCCCTTCGTCGAGGGCGCGGTGGCCGCGGTCGTGACGGCGGCGACGGGCGCGGACGTCGCGGCGGTGGAGGCGGCGGCCGCGGAGGCGTACTCCTACCGGAAGGCGTAGCGCGCCGGGGCGGGCGGTCGTCGCCCCGGCCGCTCAGTCTCCGTCGACGAAGTGGCGGGCCAGCCGCTCCCCCGTCCGCCGGGTGGCGGCCGTGTCCTCGACGGGTCTGGTCCCGGTGTCCTTGAAGACGATGTACGTCACCCCGGAGGCGACGCCGCCGGTGCTCGGGTCGGCGGGCACGCCGAGGGCCTCGGCGGCCGCGTAGGACGCCTCGCCGATGATGTCGCGCGGGCCGACGTCGCCGACGACCGCGTAGCCCACCCGGTCCCCGTGGACGAGCGCCACGACCGAGCCGCCCTGCACCCCGTCCGCCCGGTGGTCCCAGATGCCGCTGGGCTGGGGCACGACGACGTAGGGCAGCTTCTCCGCGTCCAGCGGGCCGCCGTCGGACCGGGTCCAGGCCGTGGCGTCGGTGAAGTGCGGGTCGGTGCGGGCGTTGCAGTGCCTGCCGCGCCGGCCGTCGCAGTCGATGTCCAGGTCGGCCTGCCAGAACACAACGTCCCGGGTGCCGCAGACCGGGATGTCCGCCGGGGTGCCCGCGTCGCTGCGGTAGCGGCCGCGGGAGACGGGCGTGCAGTCCCGGGTCCTGGCCAGCAGGTCGGCGGCGCGGACGGGCTCCTCGGACGCGCCGTCCGCCGGCCGGGGACCGGCGTCGCGGCGCGGTACCGGCCGGACCCCGGAGCGGGAGCCGGCCCCGCGCTCCGGCCTGAGGCGGGAGAGAACCTCGGGCACGGACGCCGCCCGGGGACGGGGGCCGGCCTCCGGCGTGAGCCGGGTCTGCGAGTGCGGCCCCGGCCGGGACGGCAGGGGTGCGGCGGGGAACGCCGTGGGGGCGAGCAGGGCGGCGCTGGCCGCGACCAGTGTCAGCGACTGGACACGCACGTTGGGGCCTCTCCTGGGGGACATGGACGGACACTCGGCCCCATCTGTCCCCGGATCGGGCGCGCGGACCACCAGGACAGGGCCAGACGGTGCACACCCGGGATGCGTCGGGCGGCGGGCGGGCCGGCTCCGGTACCGGTCACGGCCCGCCCGGCCGCCCGTGCCGGCGCGGGATCAGCGACGACAGCGGCCCGCGCCGCCGGCCGCAACTCCCGTGTCCTCGCGGGCAGTCGGGCCGTCAGTGGGTTCAGGATACGTAACCCCTCCGGGTGATCGCTCAGGACCACCCCCTTGATGTGATCGCGTCACAGCGGCATATTGGTCCGGACCATTGCCGTCTGGCCGCCCCGGGAGGCAGAGCCGTGCGAGGCGTTCCCGTTCCCGCCGTCCACCACGTCCCGCGCGGCTCCGCTCTGCGCCGCGGTGTCCTGCTCTGCGGCGCCCTCGCGCTCGTCTCGTCCTGCGGCTGGGGCACGGGCGGAGACAGCGGGGGCGGCCGTCCGCCCGGGGCGCCGACGGGCGTCACCGCCGCGGCGGGCAGCGCGACGAGCGTGCACGTGATGTGGAACGCCGTCGGCGAGGCCGAGGCGTACGAGGTATATCGCGGCACCACCAAGGTGAAGGAGGTGCCGGCCGCCGACCGCATGACCGACGTCACCCGGCTCCGCCCGTCGACCGCCTACGTCTTCACCGTGCGGGCGCGCGACGCCGGCGGGCGGCTCGGGCCGAGCAGCGCGGAGGTCCGGGCGACGACCCCGGCGGCCGCGGCGGCAGACCGCACCGCTCCCACGGCTCCGACGGGTGCGCACGGCCGGGCGGCGGGCAGCCGGGCGGTCCAGCTCACCTGGTCCGCCGCGACGGACGACCGGGGCGTCGTCTCGTACGACGTCTACCAGGGCGGCGCGAAGGTCCACAGCGTCGGCGGCGCCCAGACCGCGGCCGTCGTCACCGGACTGCGCCCGGCCACCCGCTACGCGTTCACCGTCCGGGCGCGGGACGCCGCCGACAACGTCTCCCCCGCCAGTGCCGCGGTCCGCCTCACCACCCCGGGCTCGGACGACGGCCGCGCCACCGCGCCCACCGGCCTGCGCGCGGCGACCCACCGCGCCGACGGGGCCTACTACATCGACCTCGACTGGGTGCCGCCGCGGACGGACGGTGTGGTCACCGAGTACGAGATCCACCTGGACGGCAGCCGGGCCACCTCGCTCGTGTACGGCGGCGACGCGCCGCGCGACCGGGCCGAGTACAGCTTCTACGCCGGGCAGGAGGCCGGCGTCTCGCACCGGGTGCGGCTCCGCGCCAGGCTGCCCGACGGCACCTGGGGCGGTTTCTCGGCGGAGCGGACGGTGACGACGGGCGGGCAGCGGTGACGTCCCGCCGGCCGCCCGCACGGCCGGCGGGCGCGTCACCTGGCCGGTCCCGTTCCGCATGCGGGCCCGGCCGCCGCACTGTTGGCTGCCTCTGAGGGGCACGGGCGATCCGATCGGGCGGCGCAAGGCATGTCCCGACCGTGCCGCCGGAGGGCAGTCCACATGCGCATCCCGTCACCACTTCTCCGCTCCGGCCTGACCGTCGCGGCCGCCGCGGTGCCCGTCGCCCTGGCCACCGGGCCGGCCGCCGCGGGTCCGGGGATCTCGGTGAGCACCACCGGGAGCACGGTCTCGGTCACGACCACCGCCTGCGCACAGCTGAACGGAAGCTGGGGCACGGCCTCGCTGCTCACCGGCGGCCAGAGCAGCTTCGCCGAGGGCCGTCAGGTCGCGCTGTCGGGGAGCGCCGCGGGCCAGTCCGCCGCGTGGTCGGGCATCGCACCGGGCACCTACACGGTCGTCGTGGTGTGCTCGAACAACAGCACCGCCGGCACCCAGACGGTCATCGTGTCCTCGGCGCCCTCGCCCTCCACCTCCCCCGGCCGGTCCGCCTCCCCCTCGCCGTCCGCCTCGCGCGGAGTCCTCGGCGGTCTCGGCGGGGCCGTCCAGGACTACGGCACGGCCACCCTGGTGGCGGGCGGCGCACTGGTGGGGAGCGGGGTCATCGCGGCGGCCTGGTTCCTGCGCCGCCGCTCGAAGCCGTACCGGTTCTGAGCGCGTCCGGCGGGCGTCAGGACGGGCCGTCGCCCGGCAGTCCGGTCAGTTCCGCCAGCGCGTGCCGGAGCCACTGGGTCCAGAAGGTCTCGAGGTCGATGCCGGCGCGCAGCACCAGGTGCCGCAGCCGGTCCTCGGCGCTGTCCTTCCCGGGCGGGAAGTCACGCTTCTCGATCTCCTCGTACTCCGACAACTGCCTCTCGTGCAGCTCCAGATGGCGACGCAGGTCCGCCTCGATGCCGCTGGTGCCGACCACGGCGGCGGCCCGCAGCCGCAGCAGCATGGTGTCCCGCAGGGGGCGCGGGTCCTGCGGGGCGGCGGTCCACCGGGCCAGTTCGTCCCGGCCCGCGGGCAGGACCTCGTAGCTCTTCTTCTGTCCGCGCGCGGGTGCCTGCGCGGGCAGTGCGCGGATCAGCCCCTGGGCCTCCAGCTTTCCCAGCTCGCGATAGATCTGCTGGTGCGTCGCCGACCAGAAGTAGCCGATCGACTTGTCGAACCGGCGGGTCAGCTCCAGCCCCGACGACGGCTTTTCGACCAGGGCGGTGAGGATCGCGTGCGGGAGTGACATGGGCTCATCCTAGGGACGGCCCACGCCGCTCCCCCGCGCCTCCTACAGCGCCGCCGCCACCTCGGTGCCCTGCTTGATGGCGCGCTTGGCGTCCAGTTCGGCGGCCACGTCGGCGCCGCCGATGAGATGGGCGCTGCGCCCGGCGGCGACCAGCTCCTCGTACAGGCCGCGGCGCGGCTCCTGTCCGGTGCACAGGACGACCGTGTCGACCTCGAGCACCGTGGACTCGTCGCCGATCGTGACGTGCAGGCCGGCGTCGTCGATGCGGTCGTAGCGGACGCCCGGGACCATGGTGACGCCGCGGTGCCTGAGCTCGGTGCGGTGGATCCAGCCGGTGGTCCTGCCGAGTCCGGCGCCGACCTTGGAGGTCTTGCGCTGGAGCAGGTGGACGGTGCGCGGCGGGGCCGGGCGCTCGGGTGCGGCGAGGCCGCCGGGCGCGCGGTACTCGGTGTCGACGCCCCACAGGCGGAAGTACGTCTCGGGGTCCTCGTGCGCCTTGTCGCCGCCGTCGGTGAGGAACTCGGCGACGTCGAAGCCGATGCCACCGGCGCCGAGGATCGCGACCCGGTCGCCGACGGGGGCGCCGTCGCGCAGGACGTCCAGGTAGCCGACGACGGAGGGGTGGTCGACGCCGGGGATGTCCGGCGTGCGCGGGGTGACGCCGGTGGCGACGACGACCTCGTCGTGGCCGGTGAGGTCGTCGACTCCGACGCGGGTGTTCAGCCGTACGTCGACCCCGTGCGCGTCGAGCTGGGTACGGAAGTAGCGCAGCGTCTCGTCGAACTCCTGCTTGCCGGGGACCTTGCGGGCGACGTTCAGCTGCCCGCCGATCTCGCTCGCGGCGTCGAACAGGGTGACCTCGTGGCCGCGTTCGGCCGCGCTCACGGCACAGGCCAGCCCGGCGGGTCCGGCGCCGACGACCGCGACGCGCTTGCGCCGCCGGGTCGGGGAGAGGACCAGCTCGGTCTCGTGGCAGGCGCGCGGGTTGACCAGGCAGGAGGTGATCTGCCCGCTGAACGTGTGGTCCAGGCAGGCCTGGTTGCAGCCGATGCAGGTGTTGATGGCCTCGGGCCGGCCGGCCTCGGCCTTGGCGACGAAGTCGGGGTCGGCGAGCATCGGGCGGGCCATCGACACCATGTCCGCGGTGCCCTCGGCGAGCAACCGCTCGGCCACCTCGGGGGTGTTGATGCGGTTGGTGGTGACCAGTGGCACCGACACCTCGCCCATCAGCCGCTTGGTCACCCAGGTGTACGCGCCGCGCGGCACGGAGGTGGCGATGGTGGGGATGCGGGCCTCGTGCCAGCCGATGCCGGTGTTGATGATGGTCGCTCCGGCGGCCTCGACGGCCTTGGCGAGCGTGACGACCTCCTCCAGCGTCGAGCCGCCGGGGACCAGGTCGAGCATGGACAGCCGGTAGACGACGATGAAGTCCTCGCCGACCGCCGCGCGCACCCGGCGGACGATCTCGACGGGGAAGCGCGTGCGGTTCTCGTAGGAGCCGCCCCAGCGGTCGGTGCGCCGGTTGGTGCGCTCGGCGATGAACTCGTTGATCAGGTAACCCTCGGAGCCCATGATCTCGACGCCGTCGTAGCCGGCCTCGCGGGCGAGGCGGGCGGTGCGCACGTAGTCGTCGATCGTGCGCTCGACCTCGTCGTCGGTCAGCTCGCGGGGCACGTGCGGGCTGATCGGCGCCTGGAGCGCGCTCGGCGCGACCAGGTCGGCGTGGTAGGCGTAGCGGCCGAAGTGCAGGATCTGCATCGCGATCCGGCCGCCCTCACGGTGCACGGCCTCGGTGACGACCCGGTGCCGCGCGGCCTCCGCCTCGGTGGTGAGCCTGGCGCCGCCCTCGTAGGGCCGGCCCTCGTCGTTGGGGGCGATGCCGCCGGTGACGATGAGGCCCACCCCACCGCGGGCCCGGGCGGCGTAGAAGGCGGCCATGCGCTCGAAGCCCCGCTCGGCCTCCTCCAGGCCCACGTGCATGGAGCCCATGAGGACCCGGTTGGGCAAGGTGGTGAAGCCCAGGTCGAGCGGGCTCAGCAGGTGGGGGTAACGGCTCATCGGGCCCTCCGTGCGCGGTGTCGTGCCTCTGTTGTAGAGGACGGCCGCCTCTTTGTGCAACTAGTTGCACAAAGAGGCGGCGCACGCCACACCGCCGCGTCCGGCGGGCCTCGGTCAGCGGCTCTCCAGCCGTACGTGCAGTTCGCGCTCCTGGTCGCCGGAGGCCGTGCTCATGTCCTGCACGGTGAACAGGGAGTCGAGGGTGGTGCGGAACCGTTCGATCGCCCAGTAGCCTCCCTGCACGTCGGCCTCCACCGACGCATGGAGCCGGGTCGGACCGCACTCGCCCTGGTGGGTGTCGGCCACGTCGAAGGTGCCGAGCCACACGGTCGGGCGCACCTCGTCGTACTCCCGGGTCACGTCGCCCGCGTGCCGGTCGGACGAGAAGCACGCGCACAGGGCGTCGAACACGGTGCGGGCGTCCTCCTTGTCGCACCCGCTCAGCTCCACCGAGACGGACTCCGGATGCATTCGCTCGCCGTCCATCGTGATCGCTCCTCTCCTGGCCGCGGTGCGGTGCCGCGGGCCGCTCCACGGCGTGGACGTCCCACGGAGACCGCACCCGTACCCCCAGAAAAGCACCACCCGGGGCGGAGCACTACCGGCGCGGGCCGGCGGCCGGCTCAGCCGCGCGTGAACCGGTACGTCCTGCTGTCGGTCAGCACGCAGAAGCCCGGGGAGACGACGATCACGCGCAGGGTGCCGGTGCGGCGGTCGTAGTCGATGCCCTCCGCCTCGAAGCTGCCGGAGCAGGAGCTGCGCAGCGGCAGCTGCCGCAGGGCGGTGACGTGGCCGGTGACGTCGGCGGCGCCGGTCGGCGCGGCCGAGAGGTCGATCCTCAGCAGCGGCTTGGTGAGCCCGAAGAGCGTGCCCTCGGGGTCGTCGGAGGAGCACAGCAGGGTGGTCGCGTCGAGGAAGTCGCAGCCCTGGACGTCGCGCACGGCGTGGTCCAGGCGGACGGTGGCCGCCTGCGGGAGGTTCACGGAGGGCGAGGTGGCCGGGTTGACGCCGGGCGTCGGGAAGACCAGCAGCCGGTCCATGGTGCCCCACTCGCCGGAGAGCATCCACCGGCCGTCCGGCGAGATCGCGACCCAGGAGTTGTTCAGCGCCTCACCCGCGCTCAGCGTGTGCACGTACTCCGACCGGCGCCCGTCCGGCGCCTGCACGCGGAACAGCTTCGCGTTGCCGTCGTCGCGCTGGTACGGCTCGACGTAGTACCCGTCGTAGGACGCGTCGGGATCGCCGACGTGGTTCCAGCCCCTACCGGCGAGGCCCCAGTCGACGGTGCCGATCCCGGTGTAGCGGTTGGGACTGCCCGCCGGCACTTCCACCGAGGCCAGCCCCTGGCTCTCGGTGAGCGGATCGGCCCGGTCCGAGCCGGCCTCCGTCCAGGTGCCGGCGGCGGGGGCGGCGGCCGTGGCGGGCGGAGCGGCGAGGAAGAGGGCGAGGGCGGCGAGTCCGGTCAGGACGGCATGACGGCGCAGCCGGGCGCGCAGAGGCATGGGTCGGCTCCTCGGTGGGGGGTGGGCGGCACGCACTCGGCGCACAGTGTGACCGGCCCCCCACAGTCATGTACAGACCGAAACGCACCGGATGCGGACGTCCCGTGGAGCGGTCGCCGCCGCGCGGGGAGATGCTGGAGGCAACGGCGGATGCCTCGGAGAAGGGGCTCCGTGTGCGGTGGAACGCGGTAGAACGGGGAGTCGGTACCGGTAGGACGTGCCGCGTGGAACGGCGAAGGCGGGGCGTGGGATGAATGCGACCGGGTCTGCCGGATTCGAGGGCGCCGTGCCACCGCGCGGACCGATGCGCCCCAGTGGTCTGCTCGACGTGCTGAAAGTGGCCTCGGTGGTGCTGGACACCGAGGGCAGGATCGTCCTGTGGAGCCCGCAGGCCGAGGAGTTGTTCGGTTACTCCGCCCAGGAGGCACTGGGCGAGTACGCCGCCCGGATCATGGTCCACGAGGAGCACGTCGACCTCGCCGTGAAGCTGTTCACCGACGTGATGCGGACCGGCCGGAGCTGGGCCGGAGCCTTTCCCGTCCGCCGCAAGGACGGCGGCACCCGGCTGGTGGAGTTCCGCAACATGCGGCTGCTCGACGACCGGGGCGACGTCTACGCGCTCGGGCTCGCCGCCGACCGGTCGACCGTGCGCCGGCTGGAGCGCGACGTGGCACTGTCCGCCCGGGTGATCACGCAGTCCCCGATCGGGCTGGCCGTCCTGGACACGGAGCTGCGGTACGTGTCGGTCAACCCGGCGCTGGAGCGGATCAACGGTGTCCCCGCGGAGGCCCACATCGGCCGGACGGTCCGGGAGGTGCTGCCGCAGGTCGACACCGACGCGCTGGAGGGTGCGGCACGCGGGGTGCTGGAGACCGGGCGGCCGGTCATCGACCGGTCCGCGACCGGCCGGACCCCGGCCGACCCGGACCAGGACCACGCCTGGTCGGTCTCGCTGTACCGGCTGGAGGACGCCTTCGGTGCGGTGCTGGGCGTGGCCGTCTCGATCGTGGACGTCACCGAGCAGTACCGGGCGGGCGTGGAGGCCGAGGCCGCGCGGCGCCGGCTCGCCGCCGTCGCCGACGCCTCCGCCAGGATCGGCACCACGCTGGAGCTGGACCGCACGGCCCGTGAACTCGCCGAGGTGGCCGTGCCGGGCCTCGCCGACATAGCGGCGGTGGATCTGCTGGAGGCCGTGGTCAAGGGCCGGCGCAGCACCCTGAGCCCGGCCGAGCCGGCGGTGATCCGGGCCCTGGCCGTCCAGGCGGACGACGCCCCCGAGGCGCTGCGGGCGGCCGACCCGCCCGGACAGGTCGCCCGGTACGGGCCGGACCGCCTGGTCACCGAGTGCGTGCGCACCGCCCGGCCCGTGCTGGTGACACGGGTGACGGACGAGGACCTGGGCCGCATCGCCCGTTCCCCCGAGGCGACCGGGATGCTGCGCCGGGCCGGCGTGCACTCGTACCTGGCCGTGCCGCTGATCGCGCGCGGCGAGGTGCTCGGCGCCCTGGACCTGAAGCGGATCGGCAATCCGCTGCCGTTCGACGAGGACGACCTGCTGCTGGCCCGGGAACTGGCGTCGCGGGCGGCGGTGCAGATCGACAACGCCCGTTGGTACCAGAACGCCCGCGACGCCGCCCTCACCCTGCAGCGCAGCATGCTGCCGAGCCACCCGCGGGAGACGGGCGGTCTGGAGGTCGCCTCCCGCTACCAGCCCGCCGAGGCCACCAGCGAGGTCGGCGGCGACTGGTTCGACGTGATCCCGCTGGAGGACCGCAAGACGGCGCTCGTCGTGGGCGACGTGATGGGCAGCGGCATCGCGGCGGCGGCGTCCATGGGGCGGCTGCGCACCGCGACGAACACGCTGGCCGCCCTGGACCTGGACCCGGCGCTGCTGCTCGAACACCTCGACCGGACCACGGCGGGTCTGGACCATGCCATCGCGACCTGCCTCTACGCCGTCCACGACCCGCACGCCCGGCAGTGCCGTATCGCCAACGCCGGGCACCTGCCGCCGGTGCGGGTGCGCGCCGGCCGCCCTCCGGAGCTGCTGGACCTGCCCACCGGGGTGCCGCTCGGGGTGGGCGGCGTCGCCTTCCGCACCACCACGGTCGATCTGGACCCCGGCGACCGGCTGGTGCTCTACACCGACGGACTCGTCGAGACGCGGCAGCAGCCGATCGACGAGCGGCTGGCCGCGCTCCTGGCCGTGCTGGAGGGCCCGGACCGTCCCCTGGAGGAGGTCTGCGACCTGCTCCTGCGCACGCTGCACGAGCCGCGGAACTCCGACGACGTGGCCCTGCTGATCGCGCGGGCCACGCCGCCGGAGTAGACCCGCGCCCCGTTACCGCCCGACGCCGACCACCACATGGGCGTAGAACTCGTCGCTGACGGCGAGGCGGGTGGTCAGGCCGGCGCGGGTGAAGGCCTCGACGGCGGCCTGAGCCTGGCGTTCGCTCGTCTCGACCAGCAGGCAGCCGCCGGGGGCGAGCCAGCCGGACGCCTCGGCGGCGACCCGGCGCAGCACGTCGAGACCGTCGGAGCCGCCGTCGAGGGCGACCAGCGGTTCGTGGTCGCGGGCCTCGGCGGGCAGCAGGGCGACCTCACCGGTGGGGACGTAGGGCACGTTGGCGGCCAGTATGTCGATCCGGCCGCGCAGCGCGGCGGGCAGCGCCTCGAACAGGTCGCCGGTGTGCACCTGGCCGCCGGCGGCGGCGAGGTTGCCGCGGGCGCAGCGCACCGCGGCCGGGTCGACGTCCGCGGCGTGCACCTCGGGCCGGTCGAGGGCGGCGGCCAGGGCCGCTCCGACGGCGCCCGAGCCGCAGCACAGGTCCACCACGACGCCCGCGTCGGGCGCGTGGGCGAGGGCCTCGGCCACCAGGAACTCGGTACGGCGCCGGGGGACGAAGACGCCGGGGGCCACGGCGATGCGCAGTCCGCGGAACCCGGCCCAGCCGAGGACCAGTTCGAGGGGCAGGCCGGAGACGCGGCGGTCGACCAGGGCGGCGAGTTCGCCGGGGGTGCGGGCGGCGCCGATGATCAGCTCCGCCTCGTCCTCGGCGAAGACGCACCCCGCGGCGCGGAGCGCGGCCACGACGGAGTCACGGGAGGGGAAGGCGGAGTCGGAGGAGGACGCGGAGAAGAGTGGAGGCATGGAAGCCGGGAGCCTTTCGAGAACCGAAGGGCGCTCTCCCGGTCACCCGTTGCCGGTGACCGCGCTGCCGAGAGGTGAGAGCACCCGGGCCGACACAGCGGTAATGGGTCTCACCTCCCAGGTGTCCGGCGGCCGGGACGGTCCGCGGCCGTCGGTCACACTACCCCAACGATCAGACGCCGACGGTCTCCTCGGCCTCTTCCTCCGCCTCCTCCCGCTCCTCTTCCCCGGCCTTCTCGCCTGCTGCCGCTCCCGCCTTCTCCCCGTCCGGCCGCGCGTGCTCCGGACGGTCCGGGGCGACGGCCCGCTCGCGGAGGGCGGCGACACCGGTCACCACGAGGCCGAGCAGCAGCCAGGCGACCAGCGTCCAGACGCTGCGGCCCAGTCCGTCGCCGTCGAAGTACAGCAGGCTGCGGACGCCCTCGACGAAACCGGCGCCGTTCCAGAAGGCGTGCAGGGTGCCGAAGAAGCCGTTCTGCAGCTCGGGCCGGAACAGGCCGCCGGAGGAGGTGAAGTTGAGCATCACGAACAGCACCATCATGGCGAGGGTGGTCCACCGCTTGAGGAAGGTGTGCAGACCCACGCCGATGAACAGGATGCCCGCGGCGTAGAGCCAGGCCATGCCCCACAGGCCGGCCAGGTCGTGGTGCGCGAGGTGGAACACGGGCCCGGCGAGCAGGGCGCCGATGCCGGCGACCACGGCCGAGACGCCGAGCGTCAGCAGGGCGCGGATCCGCATCGGCAGCGCCGACCCGGCGGCGCCGAGCGCGGCCACGGAGGCGTAGGAGCCGATGCTCACCGCGATCAGCAGGAAGAACAGGCCCTGTCCGGTGGGGTCGTCGTCGACCGGGACGGCGACGTCGGTGACCTTCAGCGGGACACTCTGCCGCTCGGCGAGCGGGGTGAAGACCTTCTCCACGGCCAGGGCGCCCATGTCGGAGGCGGCGGTGGCCACGACGACCTCGGGTGCCTTCCCGCCGGGCACGTAGGCGCCGGTGATGTCACGGTGCCGGAGCAGGTCGACGGCGTCGGCCCGGGTCGGGACGGTCCGCACGTCGAGCGCGTCGCCGCCTTCGTCCTTGATCGTCTGGGCGAGCACCTTGGCCTCGGGGCCGGAGCCGACGACGGCGACCGGCAGGTGGTTCGGCTCGGGGGTGACGAAGGCCCCCATGTAGGCGAGCCCCATCCCGATGCACATCAGCAGCGGAGTGATCAGGTGGGTGAGCACGTGGCGCAGGGCGTGCGACCTCATCGGCCCGCGACCTCCAAAGGTTGGCTTATACAACTCGTCTTCAAGTTGTACTGTACAACCAACACTGCGAGGGAGGATCCGTGACGGCAGCCGACAGGCCCGACGAGACGACCGCCACCTCCGGCGCCCGTGCGGCGGACGCGGCCGTGGAGACCATCCAGCGGGAGATGACGGCCTTCGCCCGCCGTGCCCGCGCCTCGGCGGGGCGCATGCACCCCGAGCTGTCGCTGGTGTCGTACACGCTGCTGGGGCACCTGGAGGAGCGGGACGGCTGCCGGGCCACGGACCTGGCCGCCCACTACGCCCTGGACAAGTCCACCGTGAGCCGCCAGGTGGCCGCCCTGGAGCGCATCGGCCTGGTCGAGCGGCGCGTCGACCCGGACGACCACCGCGTCCAGGTCCTGCACCTGACGGACGCCGGCCGCAGCATCCTGGCCCAGGTCACCGAGAGCCGCAGGACCGCCTTCCGGGAACGGCTCGCGGACTGGCCCGCCGAGGACCTGACCCGCTTCGCCGCGTACCTGGAGCGCTACAACGCGTGGCAGCAGGCCGGGCCCGGCGAGGACCGGGACTGAGGTGCCCTCCGCGGGCACGTACCGTTGACCGCGTACGCACCGATCACGCCGACCGCGGGCCATCCTCCCCGTCGGCCGAAAGGCCCCGCCGCATGAACACCACCCGAGGCTTCACCGGGCGCGCGCGCTCCGCCCGGCCCGGGCTTCCGCCCGGCCAGTACGACGCGGGCGACGACTGGCCCGTACTGTCCGCCGAGGT
Source organism: Streptomyces sp. 63XJN7_1_ISO-PGPR-S23-121 (assembly GCF_056173025.1). NCBI lineage: Bacteria > Bacillati > Actinomycetota > Actinomycetes > Kitasatosporales > Streptomycetaceae > Streptomyces > Streptomyces sp. 63XJN7_1_ISO-PGPR-S23-121. The sequence goes on from NZ_CM149653.1 coordinate 4,568,530, forward strand.
CACGCCAGACCTGGCCCCCGACGACTGGTCCTTCCGCGTCGGCGGGCTGGTGGCCGGGCCCCGCACCTGGAAGTGGGCCGACCTCGACGCTCTGCCCGCCTCGGCCTACGCGGGCGACATCCACTGCGTGACCGGCTGGTCGAAGTTCGGCGTGCGGTTCGCGGGCGTGTCCCTGGACACCTTCCTGGACGCGGCCGGTCCGCTGCCGGCCGCCACGCACGCCGTCGCCTACGCCCACACCGGCTACACCGCGAACCTGCCGCTGGCGGACCTGACCGGCGGGCGCGCCTGGATCGTGCGGGAGTACGACGGGCGGCCGCTGGCCCCCGAGCACGGCGGTCCGGCGCGGCTGGTGGTGCCGCACCTGTACTTCTGGAAGAGCGTCAAGTGGATCGCGGGCCTGGAACTCCTCGACCACGACGAGCCGGGTTTCTGGGAGCAGAACGGCTACCACGCACGCGGCAATCCCTGGGAGGAGCAGCGGTACTCCGGTGACTGAGACGGTGACGACACACAGGGCACCCGCCTTCACCCCTCCGACGCGGTTCGCCGTGCCCGGGCGCATCGAGGTGGACGGCGGGGCGGCCGGGACGTGGCAGACGGCCACGCTGACGGAGATCCGCCGCGAGACGCCCCGCGCGGCCACCTTCCGGCTGGCGGTGCCCGGCTGGGCGGGCCACCTGCCCGGCCAGCACCTGATGCTGCGGCTGACCGCGCCCGACGGGTACGTGGCCCAGCGCCACTACTCCCTGGCGTCCGCGCCCGACGACTCGGGGCACATCGAGCTGACCCTCGACCACGTGGCGGACGGCGAGGTGTCGGGCTGGTTCCACACGGTGGCCCGGCCCGGTGACCGGATCGAGGTGCGGGGCCCGCTGAGCGGCTTCTTCGCCTGGCCCGGCGACCGTCCCGCACTGCTGCTCGGCGCCGGCTCCGGCGTGGTGCCGCTCATGTCGATGGTGCGCCACCGGCGGGCACGGGGACTGCGGGTGCCGGTGCGGCTGCTGGTGTCGGCGCGCAGTCCTGAGGAGCTGATCTACGCGCGGGAGTTCGGCGCGGAGACGACGCCCCTGTTCACCCGGAGCGCTCCGGAGGGGACGCCGGTGGGGCGGCTGGCGGCCACGCACCTGGCGCCCCTGCTCGCCGACCCGCCCGCCGGGGGCTGGGAGGCGTACGTCTGCGGCTCGAACTCCTTCGCGGAGCACGCCTCGCGGCTGCTGGTGGCAGCGGGACAGCCGGTGGACCGGATCCGCATCGAGCGCTTCGGCTGACCCCGCGGCGGGCCGTGTTTCCCCGGCTCTCCGGTGGGGCACTTGGGCGGCGGCACGGCCGTCCGGCGACGCGGCGCGAGCGACGCGCCGGACGGTGAGCGGGACCTGCCGGACGGGCATCCGACCTGTGCGGACACTCGCACGCGTGACGCGACGGGGACGGCGGCGGCCCACGCACGGCCACCCGTCCGGTCCTCCGGTCGCGGTGATCGCGAGGAGGTCGACATGCGAACAGGGGTGCGCGGCTGGCGCTGGCGGCGCAATCCGCTGCGGCGCCGGTCGGACGTCGTCGAGGCGTGGACCGCTCTGGTCGTCGCCGTCCTGCTGGTCGTCGGCGCCCCTCTGCTGGGTGCGGTCGCGGCCCGGTGGGCCCAGGGAACGGCGCAGGCGGTCGCGGCGCAGCAGCGCGCCGAGCGCCACCGGGTCCAGGCCACGGTGGTCGAACACCTCCCCGAGACCCTGTCGTCGGTGGAGGGCGGCGGGCAGCAGACGTACCACGCGACCGTGCGCTGGACCGCGCCGGGCGGCGACGCGCGGACCACCACGAGCCAAGTCCCGGCCGGTGCCCGGCGGGGCGACGTGGTCGCCCTGTGGCTCGACGCCCGCGGCCGGAACGTGCCGCCGCCGGCGGGCGAGTCCGCGGTCTGGGAGCACACCGTCACCGTCGGCGCGTTCACGGCGCTGGGTGCCGCCCTCACGGTCCTGCTCGGCAACTGCGTCGTGCACCGGACGGCGCTCCGGCGCCGGATGGCCGAGTGGGAGCGCGACTGGGCGCGCACGGAACCGCGGTGGACGCACCGCCGGGCATGACGCCGGCGCAGCCGCCCGCACGCCTCGGGGCGGATTCCGGCACGGGTGACCCGACGACCTGGCCCGGCCCGGCCGGGCGACCGGCGACGACGTGACCGCTCCCGCAACCGGCGCGCCCCTGTGACCAGTGACGTCGCGGGGTCACTCGGTCGCTGCACCGCGCCCGGGGCGGAGCCGGGTCCCGGCAGGACCTGGCCAGTCGTCCGACCATTCACGTACGGTGTGATCATCAGTACGGTCCGGCACTGTCTCCCCGCAAAGGCGGTTCTCGATGGCCCTGTTCGACCTCTCGCGCGAGGAACTGCGCGCGTACCGCAGCGAGTCCGCCGAGCCCGGGGACTTCGACGCGTTCTGGGGCAGGACGCTCCAGGAGGCACGCGCGCACGACCTCGACGCCCGCTTCGAACCGGTCGACACGGGACTGTCCACGGTACGGGTGCACGACGTGACGTTCGCGGGCTTCGGCGGTCACCCGGTGAAGGGCTGGCTGACCCTGCCCGCCGCGGCCGAGGAGCCGCTGCCGCTGGTCGTGGAGTTCGTCGGGTACGGCGGCGGGCGCGGGCTGCCGCACGAGCACCTGCTGTGGGCGTCCACGGGCCGGGCCCACTTCGTGATGGACACCCGCGGCCAGGGCAGCGCGTGGGGCGGCGGTGGCGGGACCGCGGACCCGGTCGGGGGCACGCCCGCGTACCCGGGCTTCATGACCCGCGGCCTCGACGCCCCGGAGAACTACTACTACCGCCGTGTCTTCACCGACGCGGTGCGCGCGGTCGAGGCGGCCCGCTCGCACCCGCTGACCGACCCGGCGCGGACCGTCGCGCTCGGCAGCAGCCAGGGCGGCGGAATCGCGATCGCGGTCGGCGGTCTGGTGCCGGACCTGACGGCCGTCGCGCCCGACGTGCCGTTCCTCTGCGACTTCCCCCGAGCGGTGACGCTCACCGACCGCCACCCGTACCGGGAGGTCGGCCTGTACCTGAAGACGCACCGCGGCCGTACCGAGGACGCCCTGCGCACGCTGTCCTACTTCGACGGCGTGCACTTCGCGGCGCGCGGCCGGGCTCCCGCCCTGTTCTCGGCGGCCCTGGAGGACCAGACCTGCCCGCCGTCGACCGTCTTCGCGGCCTTCAACGCGTGGGCGCAGGAGGACAAGGCGATCGAGGTCTACGACTTCAACGACCATGAGGGCGGCGGTCCCTACCAGGAGGCCGCGAAGCTCCGCTGGCTGCGCTCGTACGCCTGATCCCGGGCGGGCGGTGTTCGCGGGCTTCCGCCCGGTCCGACCAGTCGGTACGTTCTTCGGGCCCGGACCGTGACACGGCGGTCCGGTTCCCGGCGTACGACGGAGGGCCCATGGCAGAGCACGAGGCACCGGTTCACGGCCGCTGCGACGCCCGCTTCGCGGCGGTGCGCACCGCGTTCGAGGAGAACTTCCGGGAGCGGGGGGAGCTGGGCGCCGCCGTGACCGTCACCGTCGACGGCGCGACGGTGGTGGACCTGTGGGGCGGCTGGGCCGACGGCGCCCGCAGCCGTCCCTGGGAGCGCGACACCCTGGTGAACCTGTGGTCGACCTCCAAGGGCCCGACCGCCCTGTGCGCCCACATCCTCGCCGACCGCGGACTGCTCGACCTCGACGCGCCGGTGGCCGCCTACTGGCCCGAGTTCGCCGCGTCGGGCAAGGAGAAGGTGCTCGTACGGCATCTGCTGTCGCACCGCGCCGGACTGTCCGGCCTGCGGGAGCCGCATTCGGTGGCCGAGCTGTACGACTGGGCGGCGACCACCGCGCGCCTGGCAGCCATGGAGCCCTGGTGGGAGCCGGGCACCCGGTCCGGCTACCACGCGGTCACCTACGGTTTCCTGGTCGGCGAGGTCGTGCGGCGGGTGTCGGGGCTGCTGCCCGGCGCGTTCCTCGAGCGCGAGGTGACCGGACCGCTCGGGATCGACTTCAGCGTCGGACTGCCCGAGCGGGAGGCGGGCCGGGCGGCCGAGCTGGTGCATCCGCGCGCCGCGGCCGGCAGCGAACAGGCCGCGGTCCTCTCCCAGTTGGCTCCGGCGGCGCTCGCCGCGCTGGCCAATCCCCCGGTGGGTGCGGCGGAGGCCAACACGGCCGCGTGGCGGGCCGCCGAGATTCCGGCGGCCAACGGGCACGGTACGGCGCGCGCGGTGGCCGCGCTGTACGGGATCTTCGCGGGGCGGGGCGTGTACGGGGGCCACCGGGTGCTGTCCCCGGAGGCCGCCGAGCGGGTGCGCGAGGGGCAGGGCGCCTGCCGCGACCTGGTGCTCGGTGCCGGTTTCGCGCACGAGACGGAGATCGGGCTCGGACTGTGGCTCAGCGGCCCGAACGGCTCCTACGGACCCAACCCGCGCGCTTTCGGACATGACGGCTTCGGCGGGTCCTGCGGTCTGGCGGATCCCGAAGCCGGGGTCTCGCTGGGCTACGCGATGAACCGCATGGGGCCGCACATCGCCGACGACCCCCGGAAGATGGCGCTGGTGGAGGCCCTGTACGGCGCCCTGTGAGTGGCCCGGGAGGGGCGGGCGGCACGGTGGCGCACCCGGACGGCGTACCGTGCGGGCGGCCGGTTCCGGCCGAACCGGCGGGCCGCACTTCCCTACTGGTTTAGACCAATGGTACTTCTGGTGGCGCACCGAGCCGGCACGGCTACCGTACGTCACCCACAGGAGAGCGCGGCATGGCCCGCACCACCCCGCACGACCACTCTCTCCCCCACGCGCCGTCACCCCTGTACCGGCAGGTCGCCGGACGGCTGCTCGACGAGCTGCGGTACGCCACGCCCGGCGGACGGCTGCCCGGCGAGCGGCGGCTGGCCGAGCGGTTCGGGGTCAGCCGGGAGACGGTGCGCCAGGCGCTGGAGGTGCTGCGCCGGGACGGCCTGGTCGTCACCGACCGGCGCGGCACCCATGTCACCCTGCCGGGGCCGCCCGCCGGGAGTCCGGCGGCCCTCGCCTTCCCGGTCGGCTCCCGGGCGGCCGAGCCGTGCACCGGCGACCGGGCCGGCGTCACCTGGGAGGTCCCGCCGCCGGAGCACGCCGCGGCGCTGGGGCTGGCGCCTGGCCGGCCGACCCTGGTGCACCGCTACGTGTCCGCGGCCCCGGACGGGAACGGCCGGCGGACGGCCGTGACCTCGTTCTCCGCCGTGGCGCTGGCCGAGGTCGAGGAGCCGGCCCGCTATCGCGGCCGCGCCGGCGGCCGCGCCTGCGCGCAGCTGCGCCGGGCCTACGACTGGATGCGCGGGGCGGGGCTGACCCTGCACCACCGCGACACGATCACCCGGCTCGCGGATACCCCGGCGGTCCGGGTCACCAGGCGGGTGCACGACCAGTACGCGCGCCCCCTGGAGATCACCGATCTGGTGGTGGACGCCCGGCAGGACGCGCTCGTCTACGAGTTCGTCCTGCCGGCGGCGGGCTGATCCGGACCGTGGCCCTCACGGCAGCCGGCGGGCCGTGACCAGCCGGGCACGGGGGCTTCCGTCGGGCCGCACCCCGAAGGCGGGCAAGGCGTGCAGGTCGGCCCGGAATCCGGCGCGTGCCAGCTCGCGGCCCACGTCGCCGAGCCGGAACGTCCGGTAGTACATGACGAACGGCGGCTTCCACAGCGCGTTGCGCACGCGCATCGCCGCGTCGAAGCCCAGCAGCGTCCAGTACGCCCGGGAGCCGGGGCGGGACGGGGCGCCCACGGGGAAGGCGAAACAGCCGCCCGGCCGCAGGACGGAGCGCACCTGGGTGAACAGGCCCGGCAGTTGGCGGGGCAGGAAGTGCCCGAACGCCCCGAAGCTCACCACGAGGTCGAAGACGGGCCCGAACGGCAGGGCACGGGCGTCCCCGCGCACCCAGGAGACCTCGGGGCCCTCGGGCAGCGGGCGCCCGCGTGCGGCGGCCAGCATGCCCGCGCTGAAGTCGACACCCGTGACGCGCTCCCGGCACACCCGGCCGAGGACGCCCATGCCGGCGCCCGTGCCGCAGCACAGGTCGAGCCCGGTGCCGAACGGCCCCATCGGCTCCAGCGCCGACGCCACGGCGTCCAGCACCCGGTCCGGCGTGCGGTACGGGGTGTGGTCGAACTTCGGGGCGAGCAGGTCGTAGCCGCGCTCGACCGACGACAGCGCCTGGACGGCGAGTTCGCGCAGGGTGGGGCCTTCGGGGCTGAACATCCGGTCAGCCTAGGGGCTGTCGCGCCGACCCCGCGGGAGCGCGCCGTTCCAGCACCGCGAGGACGCGCTCGCACCAGCGGACGTTCTCCTGCTCGAAGGTGATTCCGGCGGCCAGGGTGAGGTAGGGGCCCACGCGGTCCGCGTCACGCAGGTGCTCCTCCTCCGTGCGGCCGCCGAGGAGGCGCTCGCGGACGCGTTCGTAGCGGGCGAGCTTGCCCAGGGCCCAGGACCTGCGCTCCTCGACCAGCCCACGGACCTCCGCGGGGTCGACGCCGTCCATGGCCTGGATCTTGATCAGGAACTCGTCGCGGACGGCGGTGGGACGCCTGGTCGGCGCGGCGGCGAAGGCGTTCAGCCGCTCCCGGCCGGCCCGCGTCAGCGAGAACAGGCGCTTGGTGGGCCGCCGCTCCTGCGGCACCGTCCGGGACTCGATCAGCCCCTCGGCGGCTAGGCGGTCCAGCTCCCGGTAGAGCTGCTGGGGAGTCGCGGGCCAGAAGTTGGCGAGCGAGACGTCGAAGACCTTGGACAGCTCGTAACCCGATGCCTCGCCCTCCAGCAGGGCGGCCAGGACGGCGTACTTGAGAGACATGTCGACACGCTAGCAAGAACTGGCTACCCTACTCCGCACTTATTCAAATAGTTTAATAGGGAGGAACGATGCGGGCATTCCGCGCGGCCGTCGAGGCGCACGACATGGACGCCGTCGAGGCGCTGCTGGCCGAGGACGTGGTCTTCACCAGCCCGGTCGTGTTCAAGCCGTACCGCGGCAGGGCGATCACGGCGGCGATCCTGCGCGCGGTCGAGCGCGTCTTCGAGGACTTCCGGTACGAGCGGGTCATCGGCGAGGCGGACGGCCGCGACCACGCACTGGTGTTCAGCGCGCGGGTCGGCGACCGGGAGATCGGCGGCTGCGACTTCCTGCACCTCGACGAGGCCGGCCGCATCGACGAACTGACCGTGATGGTGCGGCCGCTGTCGGGCGCCCAGGCGCTGCAGGCCGCCATGGCCGCACAGTTCGAGCGGATCGCCGAGGAGGCCGGCGGCGCCTGACGGTCGCGCACCGTCCAGGGCCCCGCCGGGCGCCGCGCCCCGGCGGGGCTTCGGCCCGCGCGGCACGGAACACGCGCGGCACCGGCCGCGTTCCCCGGGTGCGACGGTCCGGCCGTCCCGCCCTCCCACCACTCATGGTGGTACAGTGCGACGAGCACTTGTGTACGCCCCTCCCTCTTCGGGTCTCTCCGGGCGCCGGTGCGATTCTCCCTTAGGTTCGCCGACCCGCCCGTCCTGATGCGACCGGCGCGTCCGCTTCCCGGCACCACCTCGTGAGCAGGGTTCCCCCTCGAGGTCCGAGGTGCCGTTCCCCGCCGTCACCAGGGCGTCGTCCGACCCCACGCACGGCTTTCCCCTCCTCCTCCGTATGCCTTGTGCCCGCGTCCGCGTCCGCGAAAGGACCGACCACCATGACCACCACACTCGAACACCCACCTGTGCAGCAGTCCCCGGCCGGCATCGCCTCCGGTGTCCTCGACATCGACGCGGGAGGCAAGGGGCGCCTGCGCACCGGAGACCTGCTGCCCGAGCCGTCCGACCTCGCGCTCTCCCCGGCGCTGATCCGCCGTCACGGCCTGCGCAGGGGCGACCTGGTCGAGGGCGTACGCGGCGACCGCCGCGCCCTGACCGACGTCGTCCGGGTCAACGGGCGCACGCCCGCGGGACAGGGCGGCCGACGGCACTTCCGGGACCTGACCCCGCTGCACCCGCACGAGCGGCTGCTCCTGGAACACCCCGCCTCCGGCCTGACCGGACGCCTCACCGACCTGATCGCCCCGGTCGGCAAGGGCCAGCGCGGCCTGATCGTCGCCCCGCCCAAGACCGGCAAGACCGTCCTGCTCCAGCAGATCGCCGCCGCCGTCGCCGGCAACCATCCCGAGGCCCACCTGATGGTGGTGCTGCTCGACGAACGGCCCGAGGAGGTCACCGACATGCGGCGCTCCGTCCGGGGCGAGGTGTACGCCTCGACCTTCGACCTGGGCGCAAGGCAGCACATCGCGCTCGCCGAGCTGGTGATCGAGCGGGCCAAGCGGCTGGTCGAGGCCGGCGAGGACGTCGTGATCCTCCTCGACTCCCTCACCCGGCTGTGCCGGGCGCACAACAACGCCGCCGCCTCGGGCGGCCGCACGCTCAGCGGCGGTGTCGACGCCGGGGCGCTGCTCGGGCCGAAGCGGTTCTTCGGGGCCGCCCGGAAGGCGGAGGAGGGCGGGTCGCTCACCGTGCTCGCCACCGCACTGGTGGAGACGGGCTCGCGCGCGGACGACTTCTACTTCGAGGAGCTCAAGAGCACCGGCAACATGGAGCTGCGGCTCAGCCGCGAGCTCGCCTCCCGGCGTGTCTTCCCGGCCGTGGACCTGGCCGGCTCCGGCACCCGCCGCGAGGAGCTCCTGCTCACCACCACAGAGTCGACGACCGTACGGGGGCTGCGGCGGGCCCTGCAGTCCCGGGACGGGCAGTCCGGCCCGGAGGCGCTGCTCGAACGGATGCGCCAGACACCGGACAACGCCACGTTCCTGCGGCTGGTCCGGCCGACGCTGCCGGCCGACTGACGGCCCGGCGGGCGGCGCCGGCCGGGACCGGCAGGGCCATCCGGGTGCTCGCGGGCGCGGCTCGGCCCGGGCAGCGTGGCGTCGCACGGGCATATTCCTACGTTTGCGGTATGACTATCGGCTTTTCATCACGGACGACTCGGTCCACCTGCGTGCTCTGCGTCGCGGGTCTGCTGACGCTGGCGCCCGCCGCCGCGGCCGCCCGTCCGGTGCGGCCGGACGCCGGTGCGTCCGGTGGGCCGAGGGCCGCGGCACCGCAGCCGTCCCTGCTCGACCGCCCCGGTACACAGGTCCGGCTCCACCCCGGCGCACCGGCGGTCCCCGATGTCTCCGCGCTGGCCTGGGTGGTGGCCGACGCCGGCAGCGGCGACGTGCTGGCCGCGCACGACGCGCACCGCAAGCTGCCGCCCGCCAGCACCCTGAAGACCCTGTTCGCGCTCACGGTGCTCCCGGTCCTGCCGGGCGGCTTCAGCCACCGGGTGAGTACCGAGGAGCTGTCGGACATTGGCCCCGGCAGCAGTCTGGTCGGCGTCGTGGAGGGCCGCACGTACCAGGTCTCCGACCTCTGGAACGGCGTGTTCCTCAACTCCGGCAACGACGCCGTCCACGTCCTCGCCTCGCTCGTCGGCGGCTGGAGCGCCACCGCCGCCCGGATGCAGGCCGAGGCCCGTGCCCTCGGGGCCCGCGACACGCACGTCCTTTCCCCCGACGGCTACGACGCGCCGGGGCAGGTCTCCTCGGCGTACGACCTGGCGGTCTTCGGGCGCGCGGGGCTGCGTGACCCGGACTTCGCGCGGTACTGCGCCAGGATCGACGCGATGTTCCCGGACGGCGACGGGGACTCGTACGGGATCATGAACACCAACCGGCTGCTCACGGGCGCGGACGGGGTGGAGGCCTACCCGGGGCTGATCGGCATCAAGAACGGCTACACCAGGAGCGCCGGCAACACGCTCGTCGCCGCAGCCCGGCGGAGCGGGCTCACCCTGGTGGTGACCGTGATGAACCCTCAGGAAGGCGGCGGCCTCGCCGTGTACGAGGAGACCCGCTCGCTGCTCGACTGGGGGTTCGGCGCCACCGCACGGGTCGACCCGGTCGGTTCGCTGGAACCCGGCGGCATCCGGCCGCGGCCGGGCCCCGAATCCGCGCCCACGACGACAAGCGCGGAACCGGCCCCGGGCGAGCCGGGCCGGCCGGAGACCGGCGTGCTGCTGGGCACGGCGGGGCTCGGCGCGGGCGCCCTGGCACTGGCCCTGTGGCTCAGGTTCGGCCGGCTGGAGCGGGACTGACCGGCCGGCCGTCGGGCCGGGTCAGAACACCGACAGTCCCGTCAGCGTCGTGAAGCGGTCCAGGGCCGCCACCCCGGCGACCGAGTTCCCCCGCTCGTCCAGACCGGGGCTCCACACGCACAGCGTGCAGCGTCCCGGTACGACCGCGATGATGCCGCCGCCGACCCCGCTCTTGCCCGGCAGGCCCACCCGGTAGGCGAAGTCGCCGGCCGCGTCGTACGTCCCGCAGGTCAGCATCACCGCGTTGACCTGCTTGGCCTGGCTGCGGCTCAGCAGCCGGGAGCCGTCGGCGCGGACCCCGTGCCGGGCGAGGAACCCGGTGGCGAGGGCTAGGTCGGCACAGGAGGCGGCGACGGAGCACTGGCGGAAGTACTGCTCCAGCAGCACCGGTACGGGGTTGTCGATGTTGCCGTAGGACGCCATGAAGTGGCCGAGGGCGGCGTTCCGGTCGCCGTGGGCCGTCTCGGACGCGGCGACCTCCTCGTCGAAGGTCAGCTCCGGGTTGCCGCTCTCGGCGCGCAGGAAGGCGAGGAGTTCGCCCGCCGCGTCGCCGGTACGGGTGTGCAGCCGGTCGGTGACGACCAGCGCACCCGCGTTGATGAACGGGTTGCGCGGGATGCCGTTCTCGTACTCCAGCTGCACCAGCGAGTTGAACGGGTTGCCGGAAGGTTCGCGGCCGACGTGCTCCCACAACGCGTCGCCCTCGCGGGACAGGTCGAGGGCGAGGGTGAAGACCTTGGTGATGGACTGCGCGGAGAACGGCTCCCGCCACTCCCCCACGCCGTACACCGTGCCGTCCGGCTCGGCGACGGCCATGCCGAAGCGGCGGGGGTCGCAGGCGGCGAGCGCCGGGATGTAGTCGGCGGGCCGGCCGCTGCCCGGGGTGCGCTCGATCTCCTCGGCGATGCGCTCCAGGACCGGCTGGAAGGTCGTCGGCGTGCTCATGGTCACCATCTTCCCTCCGGGTGCGACCCGGCGTCCGGGAGGTGGGGCCAGCCACACCGTCCCTTCGGGGGCAGACGTCATTCTGCGGGCGGCCGGCCCGTCACATACTGAGGCGCATGGCCAATCCAACGGTGCTCATCGAGACGTCAGACCCCCGCGAGAAAGAGGAGCGACGGGAGAAGGGAAGCGACTTCGCCGAACTGTCACGGCGCATAGCCGGAGCGGGGCTGCTGCGGCGGCGCCCGCTGTATTACACGGTGCGTTTCGGTACCGTCGCCCTCGCGCTCGCCGGCGTCGTCGCGGCCTTCGCCGTCCTGGGTGACAGCTGGAGCCAGCTGGCCGTCGCCGCGTTCTCCGCCGTCGTCTTCGGTCAGCTCGGACTCGCCGCCCACGACCTCGCCCACCGGCAGGTCTTCTCGCGCCGGCGTCCGAGCGAGGCGGGCGGCCTGTTGGTGGCCAACCTGTTGCTGGGCATGAGCTACGGCTGGTGGATGAACAAGCACACCCGTCACCACGCGCATCCCAATCACGAGGAGAGGGACCCGGACGTCTCCCCCGACATCCTGGTCTGGTCACGGCGTCAGGCGAGCAGGGCCACGGGGCTTCCGCGTTTCGTCGGAAGGCATCAGGCGGCCCTGTTCCTCCCGCTGCTGACACTCGAGGGCCTGAACCTGAGTTTCAGCAGTTTCAAGGCGCTGCGCAGCCCGTCGATGAAACGACCGGTGCTGGAGGGGACACTGCTCGTCGCCCATTTCGTCCTCTACTTCGGCGGCCTCTTCACGGTCCTCTCCCCCGGCCGGGCGCTCGCCTTCGTCGCCGTGCACCAGGGCCTGTTCGGGATCTACCTCGGTTCGGTCTTCGCGCCCAACCACAAGGGCATGCCGATGATCGAGGAGGGCACGCGGCTCGACTTCCTGCGCCGGCAGGTGCTCACCTCCCGCAACGTGCGGGGCGGCGCTTTCGTCGACGCCTTCATGGGCGGTCTCAACTACCAGATCGAGCACCACCTGTTCCCCAGCATGCCCACGCCCGCCCTCGCCGAGGCCCAGGTCCTCACCGAGCGGTACTGCGCCGAGCTGGGCGTCCCGTACCACCGGACCGGACTGCTCGCCTCGCACCGGGAGGCGCTGCGTCACATGCGCAGCGTCGGCGAGCCGCTGCGCGACGCCCGCTGAGGCACCTGGCCGTCGGGGGCCCGGCGCGCGGCGGTCAGCTGTGCAGCACGCCCGTGCCGAGCAGCCCGAACAGCAGGACGCCGACCACGATCCGGTAGACGACGAAGGCGTCGAAGGAGTGCTTGGCGACGAATTTCAGCAGCCAGGCGATGGAGGCGTAGGCCACGCCGAAGGACACGAGCGTGCCGACGGCCAGCGGGGCCGCGCCCGCTCCGGTGCCGAGGGCGTCCTTCAGCTCGTACAGACCGGCGCCCGTCAGGGCGGGGATGCCGAGGAAGAAGGAGAGCCGGGTGGCGGCCACCCGGTCGAGGTCGAGCATCAGCGCGGTGGACATGGTGGCGCCGGAGCGGGAGAAGCCGGGGAAGAGCAGGGCGAGGATCTGGGATCCGCCGACCAGCATGGCGTCCTTGAACGAGGTGTCGTCCTCGCCCCGCTTGTGCCGGCCGGTCCGGTCCGCCACCCACATGACGCCGCTGCCGGCGATCAGCGAGCCCGCGACCACCCACAGCGAGGCGAGCGGGCCTTCGATCAGGGGCTTGGCCGCCAGGCCGACGACGACGATCGGAACGGTCGCGAGGATGACCCACCAGGCGAACTGGTAGTCGTGGTGGTAGCGCTCCTCGCGGTCGCGCAGGCCGCGCAGCCAGGCGGAGACGATCCGCACGATGTCCTTGGAGAAGTAGACGAGCACGGCGGCGATGGCACCGACCTGGATGACGGCCGAGAAACCCACGACGGCGTCGTCGTCGACGGGAATGCCCATCAGTCCCTCGACGATCTTGAGGTGACCGGTGGAGGAGACGGGCAGGAACTCGGTCACCCCCTCGACGGCTCCGAGGACGACGGCCTGACCGATGCTGATGACGCTCATGGGATCCAGTTCTGCTCGGGGCGGGCGCGGGGCGACAGTCGCGGACGGGCCAGTCCTACTACACGCAGGTCAACGCCACGTCTTACGCCCAGAGCGCGTCGGCCAGCGTCACCCCCGCGAAGGCCGCGCCGAGGCCGGCCGCCACACTCGCCGCCACGTTGACGGCGGCGTGCAGGCGCGCTCCCGTCCCGGTCAGCCGCAGCGTCTCGTAGGAGAAGGTCGAGTACGTCGTCAGGGCGCCGCACAGGCCGGTGCCGATCAGCAGCTGGGGGCGGGAACCGGCGGCCCCGGCCAGCACCGCGCCGGTCAGCACGCCGAGGACGAGGGATCCGGCGACGTTCACCGTGAAGGTGCCCCAGGGGAAGACCGAGTCGTGCCGGGACTGCACCGCGCGGTCGGTGAGGTAGCGGAGCGGAGCGCCGACCATGGCACCCGCGACGACCAGCAGCCAGTTCACAACGACTTCTTACCCTTCGTGTCCGTCCCGTCCGGCCCCTCGGGCGCCTGTCCGCGGCCGGTGTACCGGACGACCTCGCAGTCGTCGAGGATCACCAGGCCCTCGGTGACGAGCTCGTCGAGCTGCGGCAGGAACGCGCGTACGCGCTCCTCGGTGTCCACGACGACGACGGCCACCGGCAGGTCCTCGCTCAGGGACAGCAGCCGGGTGGTGTGGATCAGCGACGAGGCGCCAAAGCCCTCGACGCCCCGGAACACGCTCGCGCCGGCGAGGCCCGCCCGGTGGGCCCGGTGGACGATCTCCGTGTACAGGGGCCGGTGGTGCCAGGTGTCGTTCTCGCCGACGAGGACGGTCATGCGCAGGGCGTTGCCGGTGAGCCGGGTCATGGCTGCCTCCGCTCCAGGACGCGGCGGGCCGCCCATGCGGCGAGGCCCACCGCCGTGAGGGCCGCGACCGGGGTCGCGGCGAGGTAGGCCAGGCCCGTGCCGGCGTGGCCGGTGGCGAACAACTGCCTGCTGTCGACGGCGTAGGTGGAGAAGGTGGTGAAGCCGCCGAGCACGCCGGTGCCGAAGAACGGCCGGACGAGGCGGTGGGCGGCCCACACGTCGGTGATGACGACCATGAACACGCCGATCACGGCGCAGCCGGTGACGTTGACCCAGAAGGTCGCCCAGGGAAAGCCGCCGGGGTGCGCGGGCCATCCCAGCGAGACCGCGTAGCGGGCGACGGCGCCGATGCCGCCGCCGAGCGCCACGACCGCGACGACCGGTGCCTGTGCCCGTACACGCCGGCGTCGTGGTGGCGGGGCGGGGCGCGTCCGGCCGAGGCGGTCCGTCTCCGGGGCTGTCATGGTCGTACGTCTCCTACTCGCCGGGCATGGGGGTGCCCCCGTTCGCAAGTAGGGACCGTTGGCGGCCGCTGTGCCGCGGTTCGGGTACGGCGGGCCCCACCGCCGCGCCGCGCGCACCGGCGCGGCTGCCGGCCAGCCTAACGCCGGGGACCCGCCCGGGGCACCTCGGGGGCGGGGCCGGCGCCCGCGGCCACCGGCCCGGCCGGCGATGGCACGGGCGGCGTTCCTGGAGTGGACGGCCGCCCGTCGGGTAACCGGACGACGAAACAGTCCGAAAGCGGCGAAAGTGGCGAGTGCGGCAAGGAGGCCTCGCGCGGCCACCCCGCCGAGCCCGGCAGGAGGCAGCCGACATGAGCACCGACGAGCACGTCCCGCTGTGCTACGGCGAGGCTTGGGGGCAGGGCGCGGCCCGCGCCGCCGACGCCCGACGGGCCCTGCGCGTCTTCCTCGACCACGCCCCGGACGCGGGCCGCGCGGCCGTGCCGGCCGACGTGGCGATGGACGCCGAACTCGCCACCAGCGAACTGGTCACCAACGCGCTCCGGCATGCCGCGGGGCCCTGCGGAATGAACCTGCGCCTGTCCGGCGACCTGCTGACGATCACCGTGTGGGACGGCTCCACCGGCGCGCCGGCGGCCCGGAAGGCCGACCCGCGCCGCATCGGCGGGCACGGACTGCATCTGGTGCACACCGTCAGCGCCGGGGTCGCCGTGGCCTTCCGCGCCACGGGCAAGCTGATCACCGCTTACCTTTCCCTGGCGCCGCGCCACGCCGGCGGGACCGCCTCCCCGGCCGCCCCCTCGCACTGAGCGCCCGCCACCACACCGCTACCGGGTACCGCCGGCACCGGCCAGGCGGGGTGACAGGCTGCCGGGCCGCGCGCGGTCGGTCTCGTCCTGGACGAGCAGGGAGAGCAGCGCGGCGACCGACAGTCCCGCCTCCGCCGGGTGCCGCAGCACCTTGTCCGGCTCGATGCGGTAGGTGTTCGTACGTCCGTCGCGCGTGTGCGAGAGGTATCCATCCTGCTCGAGGTCGGAGATGATCCGCTGGACGGCGCGCTCGGTGAGCCGGCAGTGGGCGGCGATGTCGCGGATCCGGACGTTCGGATTGTCGGCGATGGCCGCCAGTACACGCGCGTGGTTGGTGACGAACGTCCATCCGGTGTGAGATCCAGGCACTTCAACCATGCACAGCATTCTACGGACCGCACTTGCCTGACACTGGTTACCTGACATATTTTTCGTGCAACGGATGACAGGATCCGGTGGAGCGGCACAGGAGGGACCCGAGGGTGTCTTTGGACGAAGCGGTCACGAGGTGCTCCGGCCGAGCCCGCGGGAGCCGGGCGCAGGCTCCGGACCAGACCGTGGTGGTGCAGTACGAGCGGTGCGGCGCCCGGGTCGTCGGCGCACGGGGCTCCTACGACATGTACTCGGTGCCGCCCCTGGCGGACGCGCTGGACGCCGCGGCCAGGGAGCGTCCGAAGGTGGTTCTGGACGCCTCCGGCATCACCTTCGCGGACTCGGCGCTGGTGAACCTGCTGGTCCTCACCCACCATGCGGCGGACCTGCGCATCGCCGCGCCGACGCAGCAGGTGCGGCGGCTCCTGGAGCTCACCGCGCTCGACACGGTGCTGAAGGTGCGGGCGACGGTGGAAGAGGCCGCCGCTTGCTAGGGCGACGGGCGGCGGGTGGACGGGCGGCCGAAAAAGCAGTGCGCGCCGGGGCGTGGACGCCGCGTCGCGGGGCATTCGAGTCTCTGCTTGACGCTGCCCGGTGATGAACCGCGGTCGTCAGACGCCATGGAGACAGTCACTTCCCCGCGGGCGGCGGTCCGCCGCGCGGGAAGCGATTCCGAGGGGAGAGGTAACATCATGATCCTTCCGGCGGAGAAGGAACTGCGTGCGGTGCTGGCCCGGTTCGCTCAGGCGCGCATCGAGCACGATGTCCGCCCCACCGGCTACACCAGCCGGGCGCTCGAGGACGCCACGTACACGTTGTGCGTGATGACCGGCTCCCGCACCGCCGATGAGGCCCTGCTCGCGGCGGACACCCTGCTCGCGCGGTACGGCGGCCGTACGGGCGTCTCCCGCGAGGACGAGACGCTGGCCGCCTAGGCCCGCATCCCGCGGGAAGCGGGAGCGTCCCGGCAGCGCGCGGCGTCGTCAGGCGACGAGACCCCACACGAGTGCGGCCAGGACGGTGAGCGCGGCGACGGGCAGTCTCACGTCACGCACCCGCGCCAGCCGCTCCTCGATGCCGCGCCCCCCGGCGGAGCCGGCCGGTCGCGGGCTCTGCGAGAGGTGCAGGGCGGCGCGCACCACTCGCACGGCGGTGCGGTCTCGTCCGGCCAGTGGGCTCCCGCCGCTCGGGCGTGGGCCACCTCGACCGGGTCGGTTTCCTTGAGGGGCATGCCCGGACAACGGGCGGCACGGGCGCCGGTACCGCTGTGGCGTCCTGCTGTGATGGTTTCGCGTCCGGACCGTGACCCCGGCCGGTCCGGCCGTGGGCGGAACAGAGCGTTCCTCGCATCCACAGTAGTTGCACGATCAACGACCGCCGGGTCCGGTGCTACGGTGCAGGTATGGCAGCCAAGACGGCCGGGGCGCGGCTCGAGGAGCGCTGGCGGGAGATCCTCTCGGTACACGCCCGCACGATGTGCGAGATAGACCGCGTGCTGCATCCGCACGGCCTGGGCGCGAGCGACTTCGAGGTGCTCGACATCCTGGTGGCCGAGGCGCCGGAGGAAGGCACCCAGTGCCGGGTGCAGAACCTGGTCGGCCGGGTCCATCTCAGTCAGAGCGCGTTGTCCCGCCTCATCGCCCGGCTGGAGAAGGACGGGCTGGTGGAGCGCTCCATGTGCGCTGAGGACCGGCGGGGTGTGTATGTCGCACTGACCCGCAAGGGACGCGACCTGCACTCCGAGGTGCTGCCGCTGCAGCGGTCCGTGCTGGCCCGGATGCTGGGCGACCTCTAGCCGGTAGCAGCCGGAAACGGGCCGGCCCGGTCTCCCGCGGTGGCCGTGGGCGGGCCGGCTCCCGCTTCCCTAGTGACGGGCCAGCAGTGTGCGCACGCCGTCCGACGTGAGGGTCAGTCGGTGCTCCGAGCCGGCGTCGATGGAGAGCGACAGGTCGTCGGCCGGCCACTGCGCGGCGAGCGCGCCGAGCGGCACCATGCGGTAGCGCGAGACGTACGGCAGCAGGTCGGCCATCTCCAGTTCCGAGGTGAACACGGGCACCACCTGGCGCCCGCCCTGCTGCTCCAGTACCGGCAGGGCCAGCATCCCGGGGTCGGCGTCCGGCTCGTTCGCGTCGTCCGGTACCGGGACCAGTACGTCGCTGCCTGCGAGGGTGTCGAGCGCCGCCGTGTCCTCGGTGTTCTCGGCGAGCGCGTCCAGAGCCCGCTGGGCGGGCGTGACGGGGTGGTCGTTCGCGGGTGTTTCCATGGCACATTCCCTGGTAGCGGCGGTGGGGTGGAGGCCCGCGCGGTGATCGGCACGGGCACGGTTCAGCCACGCGTACCCGATCGCCCACGGCGCAATCATGTTCGAGGAGCCGCGGCCGGACGTCGGCGTGCCCGCGGGCGGGGCCCTCGGGGAAGGTTGCAGCGCGTGGTGCGGGGTGTTTCGCTGGCGCGAGAGCCGAGTGCCGTGGCTGTCGGTGCACGTACCGCCCGAGGAAGGCATCGTCATGACCGTTGAGGCCTGTGTGGACGCCGTGCTGGCCGGGCTGGACGGCATCCGGTCCGACGTGGAGGACCTCTACCGCGACCTGCACGCCCACCCCGAGCTCGGCTTCCGGGAGCACCGCACCGCCGGGAGGGCGGCCGATGCGCTGCGGGGGTACGGCTACCAGGTGACGGCGGGCATCGGCGGCACCGGTGTGACCGGGGTCCTCGCCCGCGGGGACGGCCCCACGGTGATGCTGCGCGCGGACATGGACGCGCTGCCCGTCCCGGAGGTGACCGGCCTGCCGTACGCGTCCACCGCCACCGCGACGGACGGCGACGGCGTCGAGCGGCCCGTGATGCACGCCTGCGGTCACGACGTGCACGTGGCCTGCATGGTCGGCTTCGCCCGGCTCATGGCGGCGGCGACCGAGGCGTGGCGGGGCACGCTGATCGTGCTCTTCCAGCCGTCGGAGGAGAACGGCGACGGCGCCCGCGCGATGATCGAGGACGGCCTCACCGGGAAGGTGCCCCGGCCCGACGTGGTGCTGGCGCAGCACGTACTGCCGTATCCGGCCGGCCTGGTCGGCACCCGGGCCGGATCGTTCATGTCCGCCGCCGACAACCTGCGCGTCACCCTCCACGGTCGCGGCGGCCACGGGTCGATGCCGCAGGCGGCCGTCGACCCGGTCGTCATGGCGGCGATGTGCGTGGTGCGGCTCCAGACGGTCGTCTCGCGGGAGATCGCGGCGACCACGCCCGCCGTCGTGACGGTGGGCAGCATCCGGGCGGGGACCGGCCCGAACATCATTCCCGACCATGCCGTCCTCGAGCTGAACGTCCGCACCTACGATCCGGCCGTGCGCGAGCGCGTGTTGGCCGCGATCGAGCGGATCGTCCGCGCGGAGGCCCGGGCGTCCGGCGCCCCGGCCGAGCCGACGGTCGAGCACCTGACGTCGTTCCCGCCCACGGTCAACGACGCCACGGCCACGGCGACGGTGGCCGGCGCCTTCGCCGCCCGCTTCGGCGCCGACGCGCGGACGCTGGAACTCCAGACGGCCAGCGAGGACATGAGCGAGATCCCGGCGGCGTTCGGCGTGCCGTACACGTACTGGGGCATCGGCGGGACCGCGCCGGAGCTGTACGCCGACGCGGAGCGCCGCGGGACCGTGCAACGGGACGTGCCGCACAACCACAGCCCGGCGTTCGCCCCGGTCCTCCAGCCCACGCTGGACACGGGCGTGCGGGCGCTGACCACGGCCGCGCTCGCCTGGCTGGCGGCCGGCGGCGGCCCGGACCGGGCGTGATCCGGTACTCATCTGATCGACCGGGGGCCCACTTGATCGATCAGAGAGGCGGTCGGGTTAGCATATGAGCGCCGCCTAGCTCGAAAGATAAGAGACGTGACTGTCAACGACGACTCGTTCACCAATTGGAAGAACCGCGAGGAGATCGCGGAATCGATGATCCCGATGATCGGGAAGCTGCACCGCGAGCGGGACGTCACCGTCCTGCTGCACAGCCGCTCCCTGGTGAACAAGTCGGTGGTCAGCATCCTCAAGACGCACCGCTTCGCCCGGCAGATCGCCGGTGCGGAGCTGTCGGTCACCGAGACGCTCCCCTTCGTCCAGGCCCTCACCGCGCTCGACCTCGGTCCCTCCCAGATCGACATCGGCATGCTGGCCGCGACCTACAAGGCCGACGACCGCGGCCTGTCGGTGGCGGAGTTCACCGCCGAGGCCGTCGCCGGTGCCACCGGCGCCGACAAGATCGACCGCCGTGAGCCGCGCGACGTCGTGCTGTACGGCTTCGGCCGCATCGGCCGGCTCGTCGCCCGCCTGCTCATCGAGAAGGCCGGTTCGGGCAACGGCCTGCGGCTACGTGCCATCGTCGTCCGGGGCGGTGGCGACCAGGATCTCGTCAAGCGGGCCTCGCTGCTGCGCCGCGACTCGGTGCACGGCCAGTTCCAGGGCACGATCACCGTCGACGAGGACAGCAGCACGATCGTCGCCAACGGCAACGCGATCAAGGTGATCCACGCCGACGACCCGACGCAGGTCGACTACACGGCGTACGGCATCAAGAACGCCATCCTCATCGACAACACCGGCAAGTGGCGTGACCGCGAGGGCCTGTCGAAGCACCTGCGCCCCGGCATCGACAAGGTCGTGCTGACCGCGCCGGGCAAGGGTGACGTCCCGAACATCGTGCACGGCGTCAACCACGACACCATCAAGCCGGACGAGCAGATCCTCTCCTGCGCGTCCTGCACCACCAACGCGATCGTGCCCCCGCTGAAGGCGATGGCCGACGAGTACGGTGTGCTGCGCGGCCACGTGGAGACCGTCCACTCGTTCACCAACGACCAGAACCTGCTGGACAATTACCACAAGTCGGACCGCCGTGGCCGGTCGGCGCCGTTGAACATGGTCATCACCGAGACCGGTGCCGCCTCCGCCGTCGCCAAGGCGCTCCCGGACCTCGAGGCGAAGATCACCGGCAGCTCGATCCGCGTCCCGGTGCCGGACGTCTCGATCGCGATCCTCAACCTCCAGCTGGCCCGCGAGACGACCCGCGAGGACGTCCTCGACCACCTGCGCGAGGTGTCGCTGACCTCGCCGCTCAAGCGGCAGATCGACTTCATCAGCGCCCCCGACGCGGTCTCCAGCGACTTCATCGGCTCGCGCCACGCCTCGATCGTCGACGCCGGCGCGCTCAAGGTCGAGGGCGACAACGCCATCCTCTACCTCTGGTACGACAACGAGTTCGGCTACTCCTGCCAGGTCGTCCGCGTCGTCCAGCACGTCTCCGGGGTGGAGTACCCGACCTACCCGGCCCCGGCGGTCTGATCCACAAGCACCCCGACCGGCACGAGCACGCGCGAGGGGCGGCGGGACCCGGAGGTTCCGCCGCTCCTCGCGCGTCCCGTGCCGGGTCAGGGTGCCAGGGCCTGGGCGAAAAGCCGCGTCAGCGCGGTCGGTGCGGTGATGGCGGTGCCGACGACGACGCTGTGCGCCCCCGCCGCGAGCGCCCGGGCGGCCTGCTCGGGAGTGGCGATACGGCCCTCGGCGATCACCGGGGTGTCGAGCGCGCCGGCGAGGTCGGTCACGAGAGCCAGGTCGGGGGCGCTCTGCACCGGGGAGCCCGGCACGTAGCCGGACAGGGTGGTGCCGATGAAGTCGGCCCCCTGGTCGGCGGCCGCACGGCCCTCGCCGAGGTTCGACACGTCGGCCATGACCTGGGCGCCGGCCGCGTGCACGGCCTCGACCAGCTCCGCGAAGGTGCTGCCGTCGGGCCGCGGGCGCGCGGTCGCGTCGGCGGCGACGACGGCGGCACCGGCCTCCACCAGGGCGAGCGCGTGGCGCACGGTCGGGGTGATGAAGACGCCGCTGTCGCCGTCCTTCCACAGGCCGATCACCGGCAGGTCGACGGCCGCGACGGTGGCCGCGACGACCTCCGGGTCGTTGACGCGCACGGCCGCCGCGCCGCCGGAGCGCGCCGCCAGCGTCATGCGGACCAGTGTGCCGGTGTGGCGCATCGGGTCGCCGGGAGGTGCCTGGCAGGACACGATCAGGCGGCCCTTCCACGCGTCGGCCAGGGACAGGGGCGGGGTCATGACGGTGCTCCGGTGGTCTCGGGCTGGTGCAGGGGCAGGGTGCGGGGCAGCGCGGCCGCCCCGAGGACCGCGGCGTCGGCGCCGCCCCTCGGATGCCGCGGGCGCAGTGCCCGCAGCGGGGGCATGAGCTCGGCGGTGAAGGCCGCGCACAGGGCGTCCCAGTACAGGGCGCCGATGCGGGGCACGCCACCGGCGACGACGACACGGTGCGGGCCGAGCGCGTTGGCGAGGCCGCCCAGGGCGCGGCCCGTCGCGCGGGCGCCGAGCGTGATGGCCTCCGTCGCGTGCGGGTCGCCCTGCGCGGCGCGCTCGGCGACGGTCTGGAGGCGGTCGGCCGGTTGCCCGCCGAGCCGTGCGCAGTGCGCGGTGATGGCGGGGCCCGCCGCGATGGCCTCCAGGTGGCCGGTGGCTCCGCAGGTGCAGGGCAGCCCGTCGGCCTCGGGGCTGGGCAGGTGCCCGAGGTGCCCGGCGATTCCGGCGGCTCCGTGCAACATGCGTCCCGCGGCGGCGACGGCGCCGCCGACTCCGGTGCCGACGGCGGCGTAGATCAGCGTGCCGTCGTCGTCCGGGCCGTCCAGTTCCGTCGCGGCGGCGGCGCGTACGTCGTTGTCGCAGGCCACGGGGAGACCCGTACGGCCGGCGAGGCCCGCCGCGAGGCCGGTGCCGGCCCAGCCCCGGATCGTGTCGGTGGCGCTGGTGACGGTCCCGGTGACGGGGTCGATCACGCCGGCCGCGGCGACGCCGATCGCGGTGGCGCCGGGCGCCCACACCGCGCGGGCGGCCTCCGCCATCGTGTCCAGGACCACCCCGGCGCCCCGGGTCGCCGGGGTGGGCAGGGTGTGCCGGGCCAGTACGGTGCCGCCGGCCCCGACGAGGGCGGCGGCGATCTTCGTGCCGCCGAGATCGAGGCCGATCACCGGACCGTCGAGGTGCCGTGCGGTCATCGGACCGGCAGCAGCCCGGCGCCGCGCAGGTGCCGCTCGACGTGGGCGACGGACTCCTCGCCCAGCTGGACCTGCGAGGCGGCGGTGGTGCCGTGGGTGATCACACCGAGCAGCCGCAGCGCGTGCTTGAAGGCGCCGATGGCCGAGGAGTTGCGCCCCATCTCGCTCTCCGGGCCCGCGTCGACGAGGCCGAACAGCTCCACGAGCCGCTCCTGTTCCTTCACCGCGCCGTCCAGGTCGCCGCCGCGCACGGCGTCGTAGAGGCGGACGTAGCCGGCCGGGTCGACGTTGCCCAGTCCCGGGACGACGCCGTCGACGCCGGCCAGCAGGGCGGCGTCCACGGTCAGTTCGGAGCCGGTGAGGATGCTGAAGGAGGGGGCGGGACCGTCGGCGCGGCCGTGGCGTCCGCCCAGTTCGACGACGAGCCGGCGCAGGCCGCCCTCGTCGCCGCTGCTGTCCTTGAGGCCGGCCAGCGTGCCGTCCTCGGCGAGTTCGCGCACCAGGGCGGCGGAGAGCTTGCTGTGCACCGAGACGGGGAGGTCGTAGGCGTACAGGGGCAGGTCGACGGCGGCGCGGAGCGCGCGGAAGTGGGCGGCGATCTCGCGCGGGTGGGTGCGGGCGTAGAAGGGCGCGGTGGCCACCAGGGCGTCGGCGCCGGCCTCGCGTGCGGCCTCGGCGTGGACGAGCATCCGGGGCGTGGTCATGTCGATGACGCCCGCCAGCACGGGGACGCGGCCCGCGACGGCCTCGACGACCGTCTCCAGGGCGACGGCCCGCTGCCGGTCGGTGAGGAAGGCGACCTCGCTGCTGGAGCCCAGGGCGAACAGCCCGTGCACTCCCCCGCCGACGAGGTGCTCGACGAGTCGGGTGAGCGAGGCGGTGTCGACTTCGCCCGACGCGTCCAGAGGAGTGCAGACGGGCGGCACGACGCCGCTCAGGGGCTGGGACGAGGACATGGTGTTTCTCCTGGGCTGTGCGAGTGGTGGTACGGGTGGAACGGGCCGCCGGGTGCCGGGATGCCGGCGCCGGGCGGCCCGTGGCCGGGCTACGGCGCGGTGACGGTGAGCGTCTCGTCGCCGTAGGAGTGCCGGCTGCCGCGGACCTCGTAGGTCGCGGTCGTCGACACGGTGCCCGCGGTGGCGTTCGCGGGGACCGTGACGGGGATCTTCACGTTGGCGCCCTGGCCCGGGTTGAGCGCCGGCATGGTGACGGTGGGGGCGCTCCAGCCCGCGGGCAGCGTGAGCGAGACCGTGCCGGCCGGGAGCGCCACGTCGTTCTGGCTGACGACGCGGACGGTGACGTCGGTGGTCCGGCCGGCGGGGAGGGACGCGGGCGGGGTGACGGTGACCGGGGCGCAGACTCCGCCGAGCCACTTCAGGTCGAAGGACGAATAGGTGATGTGCTGGTAGTTGGCCCGCTCCCACAGGAGGCCCATGCCGGGGTTGCCGCCGGTGCCGTCGCTGAGCGGGGTGAGCGTCGAGTAGGCGGCCGCGCCGGACTCGACGGTCTTGCGCACCGGCCAGGTCTCCCCGTTGTCGCAGGAGAGGCGGACGGTGAGGTTGCTGCGGCTGTTGGTCGTCGCCGTGTTGCTGAACATCAGCCAGGAGGCGCGCGGGTGCGAGGCGGCCACGCCCGACGCGAAGCGGGTGATGGATCCGTTGTTCGCCGGGTCCGGCAGCTCGGTGTCCTGCTTGAAGGGGGTGTAGGTGACACCGCCGTCGGAGGAGTACGCCACCGTGCGGTACGGCGCGGAGCGGTTGTTGAGCATGATGCGGCCGTCGGACAGCTCGACGGTCTTGTTCTCGTCGCCGCCGGGGCCGACGGGGGTACCCATCCTCCAGGTGGCACCGTGGTCGTCGCTGTAGGCGCTGACCGCGTAGTTGGCCCCGTTGTCGCGGATGGCGTACTGCTGGACGAGACGGCCCTTGTGGGTGCCGTGGCGCAGCTGGATTCCCTCGCCGGAGGCGGCGAACATGCCGCCCCAGGCCGGCTTCTTGATGTCGGCGGTGATCCGCTCGTGCTTCCAGGTCACTCCGTCGTCGTCGGAGTAGCTGTAGTCGGCCTGGACGATGTTCGGGTCGCTCTCGTCGTTGCCGGTGGCCGAGCCGAAGAAGCCCTGGTTCACGGAGGCCGCGTAGAAGACGAAGACGCGGCCGGTCTCGCGGTCGACGAGCAGGCTGGGGTCGCCGTAACCCTTGGGGGCGGCGTCCTTGCGCACGACCTGCTGGGCCTGCCAGGTGGCGCCGCCGTCGGTGCTGCGCCTGAGGACGATGCCGATGTTGCCCGGCAGGTCACCGAGGGTGGGGCGGGCGTCGTACGCGGCGATCAGCGTGCCCCGGATGGTCCGGGTCAGGGCGGGGATGCGGTAGTAGGGGGATCCGGTGCCCGCCGTGGCGATGTCCTGGGAGGTGAGGGTGCCGGTGGCCTCCGCCGCCGAGGTGGCCCCGTGGGCGGCGGGGACGGTGACGGCCAGGACGGTCAGGGCCGCGGTGGCGAGGGCGAGGGTGACTCTTCGCTGCATGAACAGGCCTCTTCTCGGTTGAGGGGTCAGGCGAGTTGGGGGTCGTGCAGGGCGGAGAGAGCGGTGGGGGCCTCGGGCCGGGGTGCGCGGAGCAGCTCCCGTACCCAGGCGAGCTGCTCGCGGCGGTGGTGGCCGCCGCCGCCTTCGTGGCCGTTGAACTCGTAGACGCGCAGGTCCTTGGAGCCGCCGTAGCGGTGGTAGGCCGCGAAGCTCGTCGAGGGCGGGCAGACCTCGTCCATCATCGCGATGGAGAAGAGGGCCGGGGCGGTGGCGCGCGCGGCGAGCAGTGCCGCGTCGACGTAGGACAGGGTGGTGAAGACCGTCCCGGTTCGGTCGCGGTGCAGGCGCAGGTACTCGGCGACCTCGGTGTAGGGCGGCTGGGCCGCGATCGTCGCGCCGCGCCGGATGTCGCAGAGGAAGGGGACGTCGGGCATCACCCCGGCCAGGCCCGGCACGAGCCCGGCCACCGCGAGGGCGATGCCGCCGCCCTGGCTGATGCCGGTGACGACGACCCTGTCCGGGTCCACGGCCGGATGGGCGAGGGCCGCCTCCACGAAGCGCACGGCGTCGGTGTGGACCCGCCGGTAGTAGTGGTCGTGGGGGCTTTCGACGCCGCGGGTCAGGAAGCCGGGGACGGTGCCGTTCAGGGCGGCGGTGTCGGGGGTGTCCCCGCCTGCGGTGGACCAGCCCTGACCGCGCGTGTCCATGATGAAGTGCGCGTAGCCGGCGTTGGCCCAGAGCACCTGCTCGTGCGGCAGTCCGCGACCGCGTCCGTAGCCGAGGAACTCCACCACGCAGCCGAGGGGCCCGCTCGCCCGTGCGGGCAGGTGCAGCCAGCCCCGGACGGGCTCGCCGGCGAAGCCCGGCGCCGTGACGTCGTAGGTCGTCACCTCGGTCAGGCCGGAGTCCACGGGGGTGAAGCCGGGTGCGCCGCCGTGTTCGCGGGCCTCCCGCAGGGTCTGCTCCCAGAAGGCGTCGAGGTCGGCGGGCTCGTCGAGGTCCGGCCGCAGTGCCAGGCACTGGGCGAGGGTGAGGTCCGTCAGTGGCATGAAGGGGCCCTGGTGGGTGAGGCGTGCGCGCGGCGCAGCGCGGAGAACGGGAGGGCCGGCCGGAACCGGCCGTCACAACAACAGACGTCTGATGTCTGTTGATCGAGGACACTAGAGACCGCGGCGGCGACCGTCAAGTGTCCCGCTCCGGGGATGTCCGGCACGTCCGGAGGCGCGCACGAAAAAGGCGCCCCCTGGCGGAGGGGCGCCTCGGTCGTCGGCGGGACGGTCAGCTACGGGCGCGGGCCTCCTCGATCCGCTGACGCACCGGAGCGTAGTGTTCCGCGAGGGCCACCGCGAACTCGACCGGATCACGGTCGCGCACGGCGTTCACGATGCGCTGGTGATTGGCGATGGTGGCCGCCTCGTGCTCGCGCGTGAACACGTCCAGGTGCGGTGCGACGATGACGTAGACGTCCCAGAACGCCGTGGACAGCTGACCGATGAGGTCGTTGCCGAGCGGGGCGAGGAGCAAGGTATGGAACGCCCGGTCGGCCTCGACGAACCCGTGCCCCTCCCCCGCGCCGGCTCTGCGCATCTCGTCGACGTGCTCCGCGAGGCGGTCGATCTGCTCCTCGGCCAGGGAGGAGACGAGCCGGTCGGCCATGCCCCGCTCGAACAGCTCGCGCACCTCGATGAGGTCGCTCATCACCTGGAAGTCGTCGTCGGGACTGAGCAGACCCCGGAAGGTCAGGCTCTCCACCAGGGCGGACAGGCTCAGCCTGCCGACGTAGGTGCCGTGACCGTGCCGCACCTCGACGATGTCGAGCGCGGTGAGGATCCTGATCGCCTCCCGCACGCTGGAACGGCTCGCCCCGAGCGCCTCGCACAGGGCGGGCTCGGTCGGCAAGGGATCCCCCGGGCGCAGGTCGTTGCGCAGGATGTAGGACTTGATGCCGTCCACGACCTCCTGTCGCAACGGTTGTCGTACCGTCTTGGGCTCCGGCACTCTCTGCCGAATCGCCCTTTGCCCCACCGCCACCTCTTGACCCCTCTCATTTGCCCGGCTACGTTCCCACGTTATCAAGCATCAGACATCAGACGTCTGATGCACAGTCGGTGAGGCGCCGACCACATCCGCCTCCTCCACCTTGCTCGACATCTCTCATCTCCCGCCTGGAGGACTCCTTGTCCGCGCGCAGTGCAGCCGGCGTCGATCGCCGCACCTTCATGAGATATACCAGTGCCATCGGTGTGGCGACCGCGATCACCACGGGCCTGACGGCCTGCGGAGGCCCGGCCTCCAGTGGAGACGGTACCGGTGACTCGGGCAGTGGCGGCGACACCATCGAGGCCGGCCTCTCGTACCCGCTCTCGACCGGCTTCGACCCGATGATCACCTCGGGCGCGACCCCGTACGCCGCCAACATGCACATCTTCGAGGGGCTCGTCGACCTCGACCCCGTCACGCTCGTGGCGCGGCCGGCGCTCGCCACCGGGATGCCCAAGAAGATCAACGCCACCACCTACCGGGCCACCCTGCGCGAGGGCGCGACCTTCCACGACGGCTCGGCGGTCACCGCGGACGACGTGGTGTTCAGCTTCGAGCGCGTCCTCGACGAGAAGAACGCCTCGCTGATGGCCCAGTTCGTCCCGTTCATCGACCAGGTCACGGCTATCGACAAGTCGACGGTGGAGTTCAAGCTGAAGTACGCCTTCGCGCTCTTCCCCTCCCGCATATCCGTGGTGCGGATCGTGCCGGAGAAGATCGCGGGCGCCGACGCCAAGTCGTTCGACGCCAGGCCCGTGGGCACGGGCCCGTACAAGTTCGTGTCGGCGGTCCGCGAGGACAAGATCGTCATGGAGGCGTACGACAAGTACAACGGGCCGCGCCCGGCCAAGGCCAAGAAGATGATCTGGCGGCTGATGTCCGACCCGTCCGCGCGGGTCAGCGCGCTCAAGTCCGGCCGCGTGCAGGCCATTGAGGACGTGCCCTACATCGACGTCAAGGGCTTCACCGGCAAGGACAAGGTGGAGTCGGTCCAGTCGTTCGGGCTGCTCTTCCTGATGTTCAACTGCGCCGACAAGCGGTTCGCGGACAAGCGGGTGCGCCAGGCGCTGCACTACGCCCTGGACACCGAGAAGATCATCTCCACCGCGCTGCTGGGCAACGCGGAGGCCGCCTCCGGGTACGTCCCGGCCACCCACCCGGACTACCACAAGGCCGCCACCGTCTACACGCACGACCCGGCGAAGGCCAAGAAGCTGCTCGCCGAGGCCGGCGTGGGCAAGCTCTCCTTCACGCTGATGCTCACCGACAACGGCTGGGTCAAGGACATCGCGCCGCTGATCAAGGAGAGCTGGGCCGCGGTCGGCGTCGACGCCGAGCTGGACATCCAGCAGTCCGCCGCCCAGTACGCCGAGATCGACCAGGGCAACTTCGAGGCACTGGCCGCGCCGGGCGACCCGTCCGTCTTCGGCAACGACGCCGACCTGCTGCTGCGCTGGTTCTACTACGGCTTCTGGCCGGAGAACCGCTACGCGTGGAAGGGCAGTGACGCCTACAAGCGGACCAAGGCGCTGCTCGACAAGGCCGCGGCCGAGGCCGACGAGGCGAAGCGCAAGGAACTGTGGGGCCAGGTGACCGACCTCGTCGCCGACGAGGCCGCCCTCTACCCCATCCTGCACCGCAAGCTGCCCACCGCCTGGCGGGAAGGGACGCTGACGAACTTCAGGCCGCTGCCCACCACCGGGCTGTCCTTCATCGACGTCGGCCGGGGCTGACCCCCGCACGCCCACGCCGTCGGGCCGCCGCCGCGCCACCACGGGCTGCGGCGGCCCCCGCCCCAATCGCTAGGAACCTCACGATGGTTGCATTTCTCCGGCTCGCGCTGCGCCGCGTCGCGATGATGCCGGTGATGGTCCTCGGCATCGCGCTGCTGGTCTTCGTGGTCCTCCAGTTCTCACCGACCGACCCCGCGTACAACGCGCTGGGCGAGTCGGCGAGCCCGGAGGCGCGAGCGGCGTTCGCCGAGGCGAACGGACTCAACGACCCCCTGCCCGTGCGCTACTTCGCCTTCCTGGGCGACCTGCTGCGGGGGGACCTCGGCGTCACCATGTCGCCCAGCCAGCCCGTCACCGACCGGATCGCCACCGCGTTCCCGCTCACGCTGCAGCTGACCCTGCTCGGCCTCGCGCTGGCCGTCGTGCTGGCGCTGGTCTTCGGCGTCCTCAGCGCCGTCTACCGCGACCGCTGGCCGGACCAGGTCTTCCGGGTGCTGTCGATGGCCGGCATCGCCCTGCCCTCGTTCTGGATCGGCGTGCTGCTCATCCAGCAGTTCTCGCTGAACATGCCGATCTTCCCGACCGGCGGCTACATCAACCCGGCCGACTCCTTCTCCGGCTGGATCGAGAGCATGACGCTGCCCGCGATCTCCCTCGCCCTGCCGGTCGCCTCGTCGCTCGCCCGGCTGATCCGCACCTCGATGGTCACCGAACTCGACCGCGACTACGTGCGCACCGCCCGGGGCAGCGGCCTGCCGCCGTCCCTGATCATCCGGTCGGTGCTGCGCAACGCCCTGGTCACCCCGCTGACCGTACTCGGCGTCAAGGTCGGCTACATGCTCAGCGGCGCCGTCGTCATCGAGGCGATCTTCGACCTGCCCGGCATGGGCAAGCTGATCCTCGAAGGCGTCAACGGAGGCGACGTCGGGCTGGTCCAGGGCACCGTGCTCACCATCGCGATCGCCTTCCTCGTGGTCAACGTCGTCGTCGACCTGCTCTACCTGCTCGTCAACCCGCGCATCAGGACGGTGTGATGTTCGCTCCACGCTCCCTCGCCGGGCGCCTCGCCCGGCCCGGCACCCGCCTGCGCCGGTTGCCCGTGCCCTCCCGGATCGCCCTCGGGGTCCTCCTCGTGGTGGTGCTCGGCGCGGTGTTCGCCCCGCTGCTCACCCAGGACCCGCTCGCCACCGGCATCCCCGCCCAGGCGCCGGGCGCCGACCACTGGTTCGGCACCGACCGGGCCGGCCGCGACGTGTTCGCCCGGGTCGTGCACGGCGCCCGCTACTCCCTGGTCATCGGACTCGGCGCCACCCTGCTCGCCCTGGTCCTCGGCTCCGCCCTGGGCGCGCTGGCGGCCACCTCGCGCAAGCTCGCCGACGAGTCGGTGATGCGCACGCTCGACGTCGTCATGTCCTTCCCGCCGATCGCGCTGGCCGCCGTGCTCGTCGCGGTCTTCGGACCCAGCGTGCCGGTCATCATCTTCACCATCGCGTTCGTCTACTCACCCTCGCTCGCCCGCGTGGTGCGGGCCAACGTGCTGGAGCAGTACGGCGAGGACTACGTCGCCGCCGAACGGGTCATCGGCGCCCGCCGCGGCTACATCGTGACCCGGCACGTCGCGATCAACTGCGCGGCGCCGGTGCTGGTGTTCGCGACGGTCATGGTCGCCGACTCCATCATCTTCGAGGCGAGCCTGTCCTTCATCGGCGCCGGTGTGCAGGACCCCGACCCGAGCTGGGGCAGCGTGCTGGCCTACGGCCGGCAGATCCTGCTGTCGGGCGGCTGGTGGGCGACCCTCTTCCCCGGCCTGTGCGTGCTGGTCACGGTACTCGCGCTGAACGTTCTCTCCGAGGGCATGACGGACGCCGCCGCCTCCCCGGACAAGTCCCGCACCGGCGGCACCGACTCCGACGACAACGCCGCCGTCCCGGCGCCCGCGGCGGACGACGCCGAGGTGAACGCCGCGCTCGCCGAGCTGGCGACCCGGCTCGAGGCCATGGAGCCCGCCGTGCCGCCGCTCGCCGAGGACGCGGCCGAACTCCTGGTCGTACGCGACCTGTCCATCCGCTTCCCCGACCGCTACGGCGACACCCGCGTCGTCGACGGCATCTCCTTCACTGTCCGCGAGGGCGAGACCCTCGGCCTGGTCGGCGAGTCGGGCTGCGGCAAGTCCATCACCAGCCTCGCGATCATGGGCCTGCTGGCCCGCAACGCCGAGGCCGAGGGCGAGATCCTGTACCGGGGCCGCGACCTGCTCGAGCTCGCACCGAAGGAACGCCGGGCGCTGATGGGCC
This sequence comes from Streptomyces sp. 63XJN7_1_ISO-PGPR-S23-121, assembly GCF_056173025.1. Lineage (NCBI taxonomy): Bacteria > Bacillati > Actinomycetota > Actinomycetes > Kitasatosporales > Streptomycetaceae > Streptomyces > Streptomyces sp. 63XJN7_1_ISO-PGPR-S23-121. The sequence goes on from NZ_CM149653.1 coordinate 4,599,783, forward strand.
CGGAGATCGCGATGGTCTACCAGGACGCCATGTCGTCCCTGAACCCGTCCGTGCTGATCGGCACCCAGCTGAAGTGGCTCACCTCCCGCGGCGGCACCCGCACCCCCGCCGAGCTGCTCGAACTGGTCGGCCTGTCCCCCGAGCGCACCCTGCGCAGCTATCCGCACGAGCTGTCCGGCGGGCAGCGCCAGCGCGTGCTGATCGCGATGGCGCTCTCCCGCAGCCCGCGCCTGCTCATCGCCGACGAGCCGACCACGGCCCTCGACGTCACCGTGCAGGCCCAGGTGGTCGAGCTGCTGGTCCGGCTGCGCGACGAACTCGGCTTCGCGATGGTCCTCGTCTCCCACGACCTCGCCCTCGTCGGCGACCTCGCCCACCGGGTCGCGGTCATGTACGCCGGACAGGTCGCCGAGGCCGGCGGCACCCGCGCGCTGCTGACCGACCCGGCGCACCACTACAGCCGGGGGCTGCTCGGCTCGGTCGTGTCGCTGGAGTCGGGGGCCCAGCGGCTGCACCAGATCCGCGGTGTCGTGCCGGCCCCGAGGGCGTTCGGTCCCGGCTGCCGGTTCGCGTCCCGCTGCGCCGCCGCCACCGACCTGTGCGCCACCACCCCGCCGCCCGCCACCGACCGCGACGCCGGTCTCGACCACGTCTTCGCCTGCCACCACCCGGCGTCCGCCAACCGTGCGGCGAAGTCGCTGGAGAGTGCCCGATGACCGCCACCGAGGACAGCACCATGGACCCACTCGTCCGGCTCGACCGCATCCACGTACGGCACAAGGCACGCAGCGGCGGTGTCTTCCGCCGGGACGCGGTGCACGCCCTCACCGACGCCTCCCTCGAGGTCCGGCGCGGCGAGATCCTCGGGCTGGTCGGCGAGTCGGGCTGCGGCAAGTCCACGCTCGCCCGCGTGATCACCGGGCTCCAGCGCCCCACCGAGGGGCAGGTGTACTTCCGGGGGCGGGACCTGTGGACGATGGGCGCCGCCGAGCGCCGTACCGGGTTCGGGGCCGCCGTCGGCGTGGTCTTCCAGGACGCGTCGACCGCGCTGAATCCGCGGCTGCCCGTGCGCCGGATCCTGCGCGATCCGCTGGACGTCCACAAGCGCGGCACACCGGCCGAGCGGGAGAACCGGGTCGAGGAGCTGCTCGACCTGGTCGGGCTGCCCGGCCACACCCTCGAGGCGCTGCCGGGTCAGCTGTCCGGCGGGCAGCGCCAGCGCGTGGCCATCGCCCGGGCCCTGGCCCTCGAGCCGGAGCTGATCGTCGCCGACGAGCCCACCAGCGCCCTGGACGTGTCGGTGCGGGCCCAGATCCTCAACCTGCTGGTGGATCTGCGCGCCCGTCTCGGCCTGGGCATGGTGTTCATCTCCCACGACGTCCAGACGGTGCGCTACCTGGCGGACCGCATCGCGGTGCTGTACCTGGGGCGCGTCGTCGAGGAGGGCGGGGCCGCACAGGTCTCCGGTGCCTCGCGGCACCCGTACACCGAGGCGCTGCTGTCCGCGACGCCGAGCCTGCTGGAGCGGCCCGACCGGATCGTGCTGCACGGTCCGGTGCCCTCGGCCACCAACCCGCCGTCCGGCTGCCCGTTCCGCACCCGCTGCTGGAAGGCCGACGACGCGTGCGCCACCGTCTTCCCGGCGGCGACGGACGGTCCCGACGGCCATCGCTGGCACTGCGTCCATCCGCAACCCGCCGAGGCGCGCGCCACGACCACGGGGTGAACCGTTCCGGCCGTCCGGCCGTCCGGAGACCAGGAGGGCGGACAGGGGTGACCTGTCCGCCCTTCGGGGTACGAGGTACCGGACCTGCGCACGGACCCGCAGGTCACCCCGCCGGCAACCGTCGCCGCCGCGGGGGCGGAAGCGGTGGCCGGCGCGGGGCCGGCGGGAACGAGAATGGGCGCCATGGAAGGACTGGTTCGCCGCTCGGCCCGCATCCGCGTGCTGGCCTGGACCGTGGCCGTGCTGAGCCTGACCGTCCTGGCCGCGGCGGCCGTCGTGCGCAGCACCGTACTCGACCCGTCCTTCTACAGCCGGGTACTCGAGGACGAGCACGCCTACCAGCGGTTCTACGACGAGGTGCTGGTCGACCCGCACAGCACGCCGCTGGCCCAGGAGCTGCTGGACCGGCTGCCGGTTCCGCAGTCCACCATCACCTCGAACCTCAAGGTCGTGATTCCGCCGGAGACGCTGCGGAGCATGGGCGACCGGCAGATCGCCGAGGTGATCCACTACCTGGAGGGCGACCGCGACGGGCTGCGCGTCACGGTGGACCTGGAACCCGTCGTCGCGAACGTCGAGCGGCTCAGCCGGGCGTACTTCGGCGATGCCGTCGCCGCCCTGCAACAGCGTGCCGAGCCCGACTTCCAGGCCTTCGTGCTGCGCCTGTCGGAGGTGGCCGCGCAGGTGGTGGCGGGCGAGGCGCCGCTCGAGGACCTGCCGACGCTTCCGCTCTCCCCCGACCAGGCCGCCGAGGCCACCGGAGCGCTGCTGCGGCTGGTGCCGCCGGACGCGCGCCCGGGCATCCGCCCCACCGTGGAGAGCGCGCTGGACCGGGGCGACGTGGCCGCGGCGCTGGCCGCGCTCACGCCGGTCGCCCTGACCGACCAGGTCCGGGCGACCGCCGCGGAGCTGCTGCGCGAGGCCCGCGACGGCACCTGGGTCATCACCGTGCGCCTCGATCCGTCCCGGGACGAGCTGGCGCCGGTGCACCGGGCACGCGCGGTCACCCGCCTGTTCCGGGAGGTGGTGGAGCCGGTCGCCGCCCTCCTGTGCGCGGCCGCGCTCGCTCTGCTGTGGTTCTCCACGCCGTCCCCCGTCAAGCGGCGGCTGATGCCGCTGGGCTGGGTACCGGCCGCCGCCGCCTCGCTCACGGCGCTGGCGGTGTTCCTCCTCCGGCTCACGACGGGGGACGCGCTCTTCGCGGCGCCGCCGTCGTGGCCCCCGTCGGCCGCCCGCCTCCTCGCCGACGTCCAGGCCACCGCTCTCGACCGGCTGCTGACCACGGCCACGGTCGTCGCCGCGATCCTCCTCGCCGCGGGAGCGCTGCTGGTCACCGTCGCCTGGGTCTGGCAGACCAGGCCGACGGTGCCGGTGTTCACCGACCCGCGGCACGGACCGGCGCTGACCGTCGTCGTGTCGGCGTGCGCGCTGGCCGGGACGGTGTTCGCCCCCCTGGCGCTCACCGGCCCCTCCCCGCGGATCTGCCAGGGCAGCGCCGAGCTGTGCGACGTCCGCTACGACGAGGTCGCCCAGCTCGCCTCGCACAACGCGATGGCCACGACGGCGGACCGCTTCATCGGCCCCCTCCAGGATCCCGACATCGTCGGCCAGCTGGACGCCGGGGTGCGCGCCCTGCTCCTCGACACCCACCGCTGGGAACGCCCCGAGGAGGTCGCGGACCGGCTGAGCACCTCCGAGTTCTCCCCGGAGCTGCGCCGGCGGCTCACCGGGATCCTGGAGCGGGTGAACCCGCCCCACCCGGGCCTGTGGCTGTGTCACTCGGTGTGCGGGGCGGGCGCCCTGGAACTGACGCCCGCCCTGCGTCAGATCGGCGACTGGCTGCGCGCGCACCCCTCGGAGATCGTCACCCTGATCGTGCAGGACGGGGTCGACGCCGTGGCCACCCGGCAGGCCTTCGAGCGGGCCGGACTCGGTGGGCTGCTGTACGTGCCGGACGCCGATCCGGACCGTCCGTGGCCGAAGCTCGGGGACATGATCGACAGCGGCCGGCGCCTGGTGGTGTTCGCGGAGAAGGCTGACGGTCCGGCCCCGTGGTACCGCAACTTCTACCGGTACGGCATGGAGACGCCGTTCGCCTTCCGCAGCCCCGGCGCGATGACCTGCCTGCCGAACCGGGGCGGCACGGACAAGCGGCTGTTCCTGCTCAACCACTTCGTCACGGCCGGCGGGGGCAGGCGGCTGGACGCCGGCACGGTCAACTCCCGGCAGCGGGTGCTGGAGCGGGCGCACGACTGCGAGCAGCGGCGGGGCAGACCGGTCAACTTCGTCGCCGTGGACTACGCCACGATCGGAGACGCCCGGGGCGCGGTGGACGACCTCAACACCGAACGGCTCGAGGACGATCCGCGGTTTCCCGTGCGGCGGTCGCCGGAGGGGTCCACCGGTGCGGTGCCGACCGGTACCGCGGGACGGCGGGCCGGTGACCTCCGTGCGCCTCGCCGGCGTCCGCGTGACACCGCCCGGTGACCGGACGCACGATGCGGCCCTGCCGTGGGACGGCAGGGCCGCGGGCGCGGCGTCGTGCGTTCCGGGCCGGACCGGCGCCCGCTCAGGCGGTGGCGCGCACCGCGTCGAGGACGATCCGCGCGACGGCCCCGGGCTGTGAGACGGCGACGGCGTGCGAGGCGCCGTCGAGCTCGACGACGGTCGCCGCGGCACGCTCGGCGCCGAAGCGCTCCACGTCCGGGTCGATGGCCCGGTCCGCGCCGGCCACCAGGGCCCACGACGGCTTGGTCTTCCAGGCCGCCGCCGCGGCCTTCTCCTCGAACGCGCCCAGGGCGAGGGGGCGTTGCGCGGCGGCCAGGATCCTGGTGACCTCGGCGGGCACGTCGGCGGCGAAGACCGACGGGAACGCCTCCTCCTCGATGGTGACCTCGGTGGCCGTCCCGCCGTCGGCGGTGGGGTAGGTCCACTGCTTGAGGCTGCTCACCAGCGGTGAGTCGGGGAAGCGGCCCTGCAGTTCGCCGAGGCTCTCGCCCTCCTCCAGGACGTAGGCGGCGACGTACACCAGGCCGACGACGTTGTCGGTGGTCCCGGCGACGGTGATCAGGGCGCCCCCGTAGGAGTGGCCGACGAGGACGACGGGGCCGTCGATCTGGGCGGCGACGGAGGCGATGTAGGCGGCGTCGGAGGCGAGACCGCGCAGCGGGTTCGGCGGGGCCACGACGGCGACCCCTTCACGCTGGAGTTCCTCGATGACGCCGGACCAGGAGGCCGCGTCGGCGAAGGCGCCGTGCACCAGGACGACGGTGGGCGTGGAAGCGGACATGAGAGGGCTGCTCCTCGGTGGTCAGGCTGCGTGGAGGGCGGTGCGCAGGGTGGCGACCGCCTGGGCGATGGCGGCCTGGGCGGCGTGGGTCTCGCGCAGGGCGTTGAGCATCACGAAGTCGTGGATGACGCCCTGGTGGCGGACGGCGGTGACGGGGACGCCGGCCTCGCGGAGCTTGTTGGCGTAGGCCTCGCCCTCGTCGCGCAGCACGTCGGCCTCGCCGGTGATGACCAGGGCCGGGGGCAGGCCGGTGAGCTGCTCGGTGGTGGCGCGCAGCGGGGAGGCGGTGATCTGGGCGCGCTCGCTCGCGTCGGTCGTGTACTGGTCCCAGAACCACTGCATGCCGTCGCGGCGCAGGAAGTAGCCCTCGGCGAACTGGTGGTAGGAGGCGGTGTCGAAGCTCGCGTCGGTGACCGGGTAGAACAGCACCTGCTGCACCAGGGGGACGCCACCGCGCTCCTTGGCCATGAGGGTCAGCGCCGCGGTCATGTTGCCGCCCACGGAGTCGCCGGCCACGGCGATACGGGTGGCGTCCAGGTTGTTCGCGCCCTGCTCGACGATCCACCGGGCGACGGCGAAGTTCTGCTCGATGGCGACGGGGTAGCGGGCCTCGGGCGAGAGGTCGTACTCGGGGAAGACCACGGCCGCTCCGGCGCCGACGGCCAGTTCGCGGACCAGTCGGTCGTGGGTGTGGGCGTTGCCGAAGACCCAGCCGGCGCCGTGGATGTAGAGGATCACCGGCAGGGTGCCGGCGGCCCCGGCCGGCCTGACGACGCGGGCGCGGACGCTGCCCGTGGGGCCGCCGGAGACGGTGATCCACTCCTCGTCGACGTCCGGCATCCCGACCGGGCCCGACTGCACCTCGTCGACCGCCTTGCGGCCCTCCGCGGGCGGCAGTTCGAAGAGATAGGGCGGGTTCGCCGTCGCCTGCGCGAACGCCGCCGCCGCGGGCTCCAGCACCGGCCGGACCGGCTCGAAGACGTCTGACACAACAACCTCCTGGTGATGCACGGGACTCGCCGGACCGTGCCGGCGGAACCGGACCCGTGGAGCGCGTGAGGCGCTGCTGCACGAGTCCGTCCTTCGGCACGCTAGGTCCGGGAGGTGCGGGCGGATCGACCAGGAGTGCACCACCGCTGCTCCGCCCGCGAACCGCTCCGCGTCAGGCCAGTTCGCCCTTCAGCCAGTGGCGCACCTCGGGGGTGACGGGATCGGTGATGACGGCGAACTCGTCGTGGGTGCGCAGGTACTTCGCCACGTACGGGCAGACCGGCACGATCCGCATGCCCTGGGCGCGTACGTCGGCCAGCGCCCGGCGCACCAGTTCGCCGGCCAGGCCGCGGCCGCCGAAGGCGTCGTCGATTTCGGTGTGGTAGAAGACGCGCTGGTCACCGTGGTCGCGGTAGGCCGTCAGGCCCGCATGCTCGCCGTCGACGAGGATCTCGTAGTGGTGGCGGTCGTCCCTGCGTTCGACGGTCGGGGCGGTGGCGGGGGTGTTCATCCGGGTACCTTTCGCATGCGGTTCGGCGGCGCGGGTCGCGACGCGGTGTCAGGGGTGGCTCAGGCAGTGCGGGGGCGGGCGGCCGGTCTCCGGGGTGGCCCGACCCGCGCCAGCGTATCCGCACGTCAGCGACGTCCGGCACGCCTGTCGGGGAACGGACTGGCGGCATCGCTCACCCCCGAGGCGGCGACGGGGGCCGTGTGTGTCGTGGCGGGGCACCGGCGGCAGTACTGCGTGGGGAGTACCGCAAGCGCGGTAGGGAGATCGGCATAGTGCCTCCGTACGCACATCGACGCGGCGACGACTCCTCGTGAGGATTGGACTCAACGCTCAACGACTCGAGGAGAGACGATGCCGACCGAGACCCCCCGCACGGACGGAGCTCTGGCGGGGCTAGCCCGGTTCTGTTACCGGCGCCGCCGCATGGTTCTGGTGAGCTGGATCATCGGCGTGATCGCGCTGGCGTTCGTGGGCTTCCGCTTCGGAGCCGATCCGGACAACGATTTCACCGGCGGTGACTCCGGGTCGGCCAAGGCTCAGGCTCTGATCGAGAAGCACTTCCCCGAGCAGCAGGGGGACACGCTGACCCTCGCGATCAAGGCGGAGAAGGGCATCGACGACCCGGCCGCCCGGCAGAAGATCGAGAAGGTCATCGCCGAGCTGGACGCCTCCTCGGTCACCGGACCGGTGATCTCGCCGTACGACGACCGGCAGCTGGTGACCGAGGACCGCCGGATCGCCCGTACGACGATCCCGCTGACCGATCAGGACGTGAAGAAGACCGAGGTCAAGCCCCTAGTCACCACCGTCAAGGACGCCTCCGGCGACGGTGTGACCCTGGGCCTGGGCGGAGACAAGGCCGAGAAGGCCGAGACGCCTCCGCAGGGCCCCGCCGAGAGCGTGGGTGTCCTGGCGGCGGCGGTCATCCTCTTCATCGCCTTCGGGTCGCTGGTGGCCATGGGGCTGCCGATCGTGACCGCGCTGATGGCGATCCTCGGCGGAATCGCTTTCATCAAGCTGGCCGGGCACATCGTCCCCTCGCCGGACTTCACCGTGCTCGTCGCCGCGCTGATCGGACTCGGCGTCGGCATCGACTACGCCCTGTTCATCGTGACGCGGTACCGGGAGAGCCTGGCGGAGGGCGACGAGCCGGAGGCCGCCACGGTCAAGGCCATCACCACCGCCGGTCACGCCGTGCTGTTCGCCGGCACGACCGTCGTGATCGCGCTGCTGGGTCTGATCACCATGGGACAGCGGCTGATGACCGGCGTCGCCATCGGCGCGTCCGTCACCGTCTTGGTGACGATGATCGCCGCGGTGACGCTGCTGCCGGCGTTCCTGGGCTTCACCGGCTACAAGATCAACTCTCTGCGGCTGCCCCGTCGCACCTCCCGCGGGCGGAGTGCCGAGGGCGTCCCGTCGACGGAGCGTCGCACGGCCGCCGAGCGCTGGGCCGGTGCGGTGCAGCGCAAGCCCCTGCTCGCGGCGGTGCTGGCCGGAGCCGGTCTGCTGGTGCTGGCCGCCCCCGCGCTGTCGATGCGGCTGAGTCTGCCCGACGCGAGTGTCCAGCCCCGTGACCGGAGCAGCTACACCTCGTACGAGATCCTCTCCGAGGGCTTCGGCCCGGGGTACGGCGCGCCTCTGGTCTTCGCCGCCGAGGTCGATTCCCAGGGCGCCGGGCTGGGCCCGGTGGTCGAGGCGGTCAGGAAGACGGAGGGGGTCGCCTACGCCACGGAGCCGCGGGTCAGCGAGGACCAGCGGGCCGCCCTCTTCATGGCCTTCCCCGAGACGGGTTTCCAGGACGAGGCGACCGCGGACCTCGTGCACGAGCTGCGCGACGACGTGCTCCCCCAGGCGTCCGGCGGCGAGAACGTCCGCATCGGCGGCCCGAACGCCGGCGCGATCGACTTCGCCGAGGAGACCAGCACCCGGCTGCCCTGGATGGTCGCGGTGGTCATCCTGCTGTCCCTGCTGCTGCTCGTCGCGCTGGTCCGGTCGGTGACGATCGCCCTCCAGGCCGCCGTGATGAACCTCCTGTCGATCGGCGCCGCCTACGGTGTGCTCGTGGCGGTCGTGCAGTGGGGCTGGCTCGGCTCCGCCCTCGGGTTCCCGACCGAGATGCCGGTCACCACGTGGGTGCCGATGATGATGTTCCCGGTCCTGTTCGGTCTGTCGATGGACTACGAGGTCTTCCTGATCTCGCGGGTCCGCGAGGAGTACGAGCGCACCGGTGACACGCGGACCGCCGTCACCCAGGGGCTGGCGAGGACCGCCAAGGTCATCACGGCCGCGGCCGCCATCATGGTCGCCGTGTTCACGACCTCGCTGCTCGGCCACGACGTCTCGATCAAGCAGATCGGTCTGGGCATGGCCGTGGCCGTGTTCATCGACGCCACCATCATCCGGATGGTTCTCGTGCCCGCGGTGATGGAACTGTGCGGCAAGGCCAACTGGTGGATGCCCGGCAGCCGGGCCAAGAAGCCGACCCCGGTTCCCCCGGCCGGGGTCGAGGAGGAGGCCAGGGTCTGACCCTGCCTCGCATTGGTGCGGGGAACCCCTCGTGGGTTCCCCGCACTTTGTGCGGCCGTGCTCTTTGACCCTGCTTTGTCTCCGCTTTGTCCCTGCTTTGTCCCCGCTCGCTTCGACCGAGGGCCCCGTCCACCGCGGACGGGGCCCTCGGCGCGCTCCACGCATTCGCTCCCGTCCGCCGGCGGAAGCCATGACAAAACGGCGGGCCGCCCGTCAGGCATGACAAAAGTTCTATGGAAAAGCGACAGGGTTTCCCCTAGGATTTACGCCGCACTACGCCCCGCCCGGCCGACTGTCAATAGATACGGCACCTCGGGCGCGAGATTTCGCCGCTCACCTCTTATGGCGACTGAAAACATTCGGTACGATTGTCACCTGAAGGTGAAGTTGTGCTCAACGCCGGGCCGTCGCCACCTTCTGGAAATTCGGTTGACAGGTGAGCAGGGGAAGTGCGCGGTCTCGTAGTACACCGGACGACAGACGGGGGTAAGTCGAGGTCATGGTATCTGGACCGACGATCGAGAGCAGCGGACCGGTAGTCAAGCGCAACCGTACGGATTTCGGCCGGGTGATCCTGAGTCCACTGAACGAGGACGCCACCGACGAGCAGGTTCTGCGACGCATCGTAGGGAGTGCCCCCGACCGCGAACTGCTCGATTTCGCGGCCGGTGCCGGCGGGGATCACCGAATGCTGGTCGAGTTCACGCTCGGACTGCTCGAAGAGGATCTCCTCGAGATACACGGGGGCACCGCACGGCTGGCCGAACGACGGATTCCACTTCGTGTTCTGGCATTGGTGAAGCATCGGCTGGACGATCTGAGCGCGAGTTGTCGGCATTTCCTGCAGGTCGCTGCCGCGCTGGGCATGTCCTTCATGCTGGAGGACGTTTCCCGGATGCTCCACCGCTCCTCCGCCAGCCTGCTCTCACCGCTGGACGAAGCCATCATCTCGGGCATCGTCGTCGCCGACGAGTTATGGCTCTCATTCCCGAACGAATTCCTGCTCCAGGGAATTGTCGAATCAATTCCCGCTCCGGCACGCTTCGCGTTGCAGCGCGAGGCGGCGGAACATCTCACAGGGAATTTCACCGCCTACGCAAATCCATTCTCCGCCACCGAGCGTCCAGTGCCTGTTTCCGGGCATCCAGGAGCGCTTTCCGCCGGAGCCGGAAAAAGCATCGAAGACGTTTGCTCCCCCGCCCATTCCCTGATCATGGACGGACGGGCGAAGGCCGGAATCCGGGCGGCCGAGCGCATTCTCACGGATCCCGAAAGCTCGTCCGCCGCCAGGCTCGATGCCGAAGCGTCCGTCATCCTCGGCCACACGCTGCTGGGCGTGGTGGAGGACGAGGGACACGCACAGCGAATTCTTCGGCAACGCGGCGTCGAGCAGGGCGACCTCGTCACCCTGATGGCATCCACGGCGGTGTCCGACGCGCTGTGGCGTGCCGGGCAGCTGGGGGAAAGTCTCCGGCTGGGGCGGACCGCGGTGCGGTGCAGCGGCGGCGTCGACCCGGTATGGCGCATGCACGTCCAGCTGGCGCTCGCCGGGAAGCTCACGGATCTCCGCGAGTTCGAGCAGGCCGAGGCGCTGATCGACGACGCCGAAGCCGGCCTGCACGGACTGCCCACCCGGATCTGGAACGCCGCGCCCGCGGTCGTGCGCGCCCGGCTGTTCCTCCAGGCGGGACGCTTCGGCGATGCCCGCCGGGAGGCGGAGTCGGCGATCGCCGCGGCAGGGCCGCATGCCGTCCCCGTGCTGCGGCCGCTGGCCCACTCCGTGCTCAGCACGGTCGCCCTGTACATCGGGGACATGCCCACGGCGGCGGAGCACCTGCACCGGGCGCAGAGCGAGCTGGCGGCGGACCGGACCGCGCTCCCCTCCGCCCAGTACGCCTGGACGGAACTGCGCATCGCGGTGAAGAGGGACGGCCCGCGGGCGGCCGTCGACCTGTTCGCGGGCAAGTACCGGGACCTTCCCACGCAGCGGAGTCTGTACATCGAGGACCCGGTGGCCGCCCCGTTCCTGGTCCGCCTGGCGCTCGACGTGGGGGACACCGGCCTGCGGCGGAGCGTGCTCGAGACCGTGGACGCCCTGGCCGCGGACAACCCCGGGATCTCCGTCGTCGGTCTCGGCGCCCTGCACGCCAACGCGGTGGCGAACGGCGACGCGGCCGGGCTGTCGCACATCATCGCGCGGTCGCCGGACCCGATCGCCGTCGCCCTGGCGACCGAGGAACTGGCCAAGATCTACCGGTGCAAGGCTCCGGCCAGGAGGCGGGGCATCGCGTCGCTCCCCTCCGAGCCGTCGCCGGTGGGAGCCGAGGAGGTCACCGCCCCCCAGCTGAACCCCGCCTGCTGGGCAGGCCTCTCCGACATGGAACGACGGATCGCCTACCTGGTGAGCGTGGGAATGACGAACCGTCTGATCGGGCGGGAAGTGCACCTCTCCGCGCACACGGTGAACTACCACCTCCGCAAGATCTACCGGAAGCTGGGCATCAACACCCGCGTCGAACTGGCGAGCGGAGCCGCCACCTATTCGAGCAGAGCGGCGATCTACTCCACCGAGACGGAGGGGAACCCGGGCTCCGGACGGGCCGGCGGTGCGGCCGGATGAGCTGACGTCCCGGGGTGACGCCCGGCCCGCGCACGGACGAGGCCCTCGGCGGGCCGGGTGGGGACCGGAGGTCCCGACCGGCCCGCCGAGGGCCTCGCCGTTCCCTCAGCCCGCCGATCCGGGCCGGCCGAAGGCCGCGACACCGGAGGCGGCGACCTCATGGGTGAGGAAGTGCTTGGTCAGTTCGACACGGCTGTTGATGTCCAGCTTGGAGAACACACGCCGCAGATGACTGTCGACGGTGTGGGGCGACAGGAACAGGCTGCTCGCGGCCTCCCGGTTGGTCATGCCGTCCACGATCGCCCGTACGACACGCAACTCCGCGCTCGTGAGGCTCTCCCAGCCCGTCTTGGGCCGTTCGGCGGTCTGCCCCCGCTCATGGTGCACACCGAGGCGGCGCAGCTTCTTCTGCACCCGGACCGTGTCCCGCTGCGCCCCGCACTCCAGATACAGGTCCACGGCGGACTCCAGGAGCCGGACGGTGCGGGTCCTGTCGCCCATCGACTGCTCCACCAGGGCCGCGTCCTCGAGCGCGCTGCCCGCCGCCAGCGGGCGGGCGGCGTGCCGGTGGAGTTCCACGGCGCGGTGCAACGCCACCATGTCGTTGCGCAGGACTCCCTCGGCGTGTTCGGCAGCCCCCGCGAGCGATCGCACGGCCGGATTGCGGTCGGCGATGTGCCGGGCGAACGCGGCCGCCCGTTCGGCCTCCGCCGTGAGCCCCGCCTGCCCGGCCAGCCGTACCAGCGTGGCCGCCGCCGTCGGGGCCTCGGAGAAGAGCAGGGGGTCAGGTGCCACCCGGTCCTCGACGTCGATCAGCGTCCGGACCGTCATCGCCGGACGCCCGCCGGCCGCGTGGAACTGCGCGAGCACCCAGTCCAGGCGGGCCCTGTCGGCCCCGCCGTCCGGGGCCGACAGCCGCTCGGTCATGCGCAGCTGGTCGCTGGCGGTGGCGAGATCGCCCCGGTGCAGGCTGAGCCGGGCCAGCACGAGGCGCGCGGGGACGGAATCCCGCGGTGCCGACCGGTCCGCCGCCCGCAGCGCCGCCTCGGCCTCGCCCCGAGCCTCCTCGAGCCGGCCCGCCGCCGCGAGGAGTTCGGCGTGATGGCCGTACCAGAGGGTCTCCGGCCAGACGTCGCCGTAGCGCTCCGCCTCACGCCGCACGGCCTCGCAGACGGCCGCCGCTCCGTCGAACAGGTCGGCCGCGGCGAGGGCCCGGATCAGCCACGTCCACAGCGGACGCTCGCACGCGCCGCAGTGCCCCGGCGCCGGCCGGGGTGCCCCGGCGCGGAACCCGCCGGACGTGACCCGCACGCCGTGGCCGGAGTCGGCCCCCGGGGCGGTGTCGGGCGTGCCACCCGGGTGCCGGGCGGCACCGGCGAGCGCCTCGTTCAGCGCGGCACGCTCCGGCTCGCCGATGTCCTGCCGCGTCAGCGTCCGCCGCAGCAGCCCGGCCGACAGACCGGGGCGGCCGGCGTCCCGCAGTCCCTGTTCCAGCCCGAGCACCAACTGCGCCTCGGCCGCCGCCTCCACCCCGGGGCGCAGCGCGACTCGCGCGAGGCGGACGGCCTCGGTGCACCGTCCCGCTCCGGCGAGCAGACGCAGGGCGCCGGCCAGTGTCCGCGGCACCTCGTCGAACACGTCGCCCAGGGACGCCATGGCCCGGGCCGCCAGATCCTCGCAGTCGCACCCGGGTGGCTGCGGTGCCGGTGCCGCCGGGACGTCGGGCGTGAGGGCCGGTGCCGCCGGGCCCGGCTGCCGGGCGGGAGCGTCCGCCGCGCAGGCCGGGCGGCGGTGTTCGCCGGCGGGCTCCCGAGGCGGCGCCGCCGGATCCGCCTCGCCGGCGGGACGTGCGCCGACCGCCGTCGCGGCGGGCGGCCGGGCCCCGGTGGGCTCCCGCTCCCGCGCCGGCGGAAGCAGCGGCAGCGCTTCCTCGATCACCTCGTGCTCGAACGCCAGATCGCCGCCGTCCCTGCGCAGCAGTCCCGCGCACACGGCCTCCTCGACGGACGCGGACAGCTCCGTCGCCGACTCGCCGAGCGCGTCCGCCACGTCCCCGGCCGTGAACACACGGCCGATCCCGCTGCCGGACACGAGCAGGCGCCGCACCGCGGGAGACATCCCGTCCAGCAGGCGCTCGACGGCCGTGAGGACGCCCTCGGGCAGCCGCTCGGCCACCACCGAGGCCGTGCCGTCGACGACCACCACCTGCCCCGCCCGGCGGAAGGCGCCGAGCAGGTTCTCCAGCATCCAGGGGTTGCCCCCGCAGCGGTGCACCCAACGCAGCACCGAAGCATCCGGTTCGGCGCCCAGGACATCGGTGCACAGCGCGGAAGCCGCCTCGTCGTCCAGCGCTTCCAGGGGCAGCCGCAGCGCGAGTTGGTCGATCAGCCAGCCGAGGGCGTGCTGGGCGAGCGACGTGGCCGGCACCGGCCGACGGGCGAGCAGCCACAGCACCGGTGACGAGGCGAGCGACTGGACCAGCCCGCGCAGGGCCAGACCGCTGATGTCGTCGATCCGCTGGGCCTCGTCCAGGACGAACACGAGCGGCCGCCGGCGTGCCGCGCTCTCGACCAGTTCGCCGACCCGGTCCGTCAGCCAGAACGGATTGCTGTCCGGGCGTGCCAGGGCGTCGAAGTCGGCCGCGCCGGGCATCAGGTGCCGCAGTACGTTGATGAGCAGGTGGATGGGGGTCGGCTGGTCCGTCCCGCCCGCCTGCCCGGCGACCACCGTGAAGCCGCGTGCCGACGCCTCGAGGGTCGCGGCCCGCAGCAGGTGCGTCTTCCCCGTCCCGAACGGTCCCTCGACGACGAGGCAGCCGCCGGAGCCCCGCGAGACGGCGTCCATGTGACCGTTCACCACGGACAGCACGTGTTCGCGCCCGATCAAAGCCTTCACGATTACCCCCGCGTTGCTCCGGACGATCTTCCAACGCCTGCTGCGGCCCCGCGGGCGCACGCGGTGTTCGACGGCCTGTTTCGACGGGTCGAACCCCCCCTGGCAACCACGGCCACACAGGTAATACGGCGGGTAATCTACGGCCGGTTACCCCCCAAGTCCCTTGTTCGAGCGAGTGGTCGGCACTACTCGTGCGAGTAGTGGGCACGGCATCACGCCGTGGCTAATATCGGGCCGTGCCGATTCCGAGATGAGCGACGCACGGCAGTGGATTCGCTTCGCCGGGAATCGGCGTCGCTTTTCGGAGAAGCTCGCCGTATTCATCGACCGCCTTCCCGGTGTGGAGGTACGGCGGCGAGTGCGCGTTCCGAAGAGACCGGTGGACCGTGTTCCGAGCGACGTGATCTCAGCGAATTCCTGGGAGTAGCAGATGCATGCCTGTGAGCTTGATCGCCGCCTCGATCGGGAGTTGAGCGCATGACCGTGAGCCATCTCGAGGCAGTCACGGACGCGTTCGCCGTCGACGCCGCGCTCGGTGAGTTCCTGGCCGAGCGCCGGGCCGAGTCCGAGGCGCTCGGACGGGACGTCGTGGCGATGGTCGCCGAGCTGGAGAGCTTCGTGCTGAACGGCGGCAAGCGCGTGCGGCCGGTCTTCGCCTGGCTGGGCTGGATCGGCGCCGGCGGCGACCCGGACGGCCCGGACGCGGCGGCGGTGGTGAGGGCCTGCGCCGGACTGGAACTGCTGCACGCCGCGGCCCTGATCCACGACGACATCATCGACGCGTCCCGCACCCGCCGCGGCCGTCCCGCCGCCCATGTCGCCTTCGCCGGACACCATCGGACGCGGCGCTTCTCCGGCGATCCGGAAGCGTTCGGCACCGGCACCGCCCTGCTGGTCGGGGACCTCGCCCAGACCTGGGCCGACGCCGTGATCCGCGCGTCCGGGCTGCCGGTGGACGCGCAGACCCGGATCGGGCCGGTGTGGTCCGCGGTGCGCTCGGAGGTCCTCTACGGTCAGCTGCTCGACCTGGTCAACCAGGCGAGCTGCGCCGAGGACGTCGGGTCCGCGCTCCGCGTCGATCAGTACAAGACGGCCTCGTACACGGTGGAACGCCCGCTGCAGTTCGGTGCCGCGATCGCCGACGCGCGTCCGGAACTGGTGGCGGCCTACCGCGCGTTCGGCGCCGACATCGGGGTCGCGTTCCAGCTGCGGGACGACCTGCTGGGCGTGTTCGGCGACCCGGGGGTGACGGGCAAGCCGTCGGGCGACGACCTCCGCGAGGCCAAGCGGACGGTGCTGCTCGCGACGGCGCTCAGGCGCGCGGACGAACAGGATCCGGACGCGGCGCTGTTCCTCCGGTCCGTGATCGGCACCGAGCTGTCCGACGACGAACTCGGCACGGTGCGGCGCCTCCTCGTCGACGTCGGCGCGGTGGCCCACGTCGAGCGGCAGATCTCGCTGCGCACCGACCGGGCGCTCGCCGTGCTGGACGCGAGCGGGGCCACGGAGCCGGCGAAGGGCCGGCTCGCCGAGATGGCGGTCAAGGCGACGCAGAGGTCCCGCTGATGGCGGCGACCGATCCGGGCACCTTCACCGGCCGGGGCGTCCCGGCGCACGACCCGGGTGTGCCGGGAGAGCGGACCGGAGTGGGACGCGCCCACGGCAAGGCCATCCTGCTCGGCGAGCACGCCGTGGTGTACGGGGCGCCGGCGCTGGCCCTGCCCGTTCCGCAGCTGGCGGTCACGGCCGGCGCGACGGGCCACCACCGGGCGCGGGAGGGCGAGGACGAGGTCTCGTTCACGGTGACGGGACCGGGATCCGAACCGGTGGCACCGCCCACTGAGGGCCTGCGGCGTCTGGTCGCGGAGTTCAAGCGGCGGACCGGCCTGGCCGGGCGCCTGCGCGTCGAGGTGCTCGTCGACTGCGCGATCCCGCAGGGCCGCGGGCTCGGCTCCAGCGCCGCGTGCGCCCGGGCGGCCGTGCTGGCCCTCGCGGACCTCTTCGGGCGCGGGCTCGACGCCGGAACGGTCTTCGATCTCGTACAGGCGTCGGAGAACGTGGCGCACGGCAGAGCGAGCGGCATCGACGCGGTCGCCACCGGAGCGGACTCGCTGGTGCTCTTCCGCTCCGGCACCGTCCGGGAACTGCCCGTCGCACTGGCGGGCGGCGGTCCCGTGCGCCCGCACGAGCCGGCCGGCGGCCACATCGGCGGTTTCGACGGACTCTTCGTCATCGCGGACAGCGGTGTCAGCGGCAGTACCAGGGAAGCGGTGGAGCTCTTGCGACACAGATTCGAGCGCGACGCGGGCACCCGGACGAAGTTCGTCGGGCGGGTCTCGGACCTGACCGACGCCGCCGCGGCCGCCCTCGCCGACGGCCGCCCCGGCGAGCTGGGCGCGCGGATGACCGAGAACCACGGGCTGCTCCACGAGGTGGGGCTCAGCACGGACCGGATCGACGCGCTGGTCGGCGCCGCGCTCGCGGCGGGCGGGCTGGGCGCCAAGATCAGTGGCGGTGGGCTGGGGGGCTGCATGATCGCGCTGGCCGGAGATCCGGCCCACGCCGAGGACGTCGTACGGAGCCTGCGGGACACGGGTGCCGTCCGCACCTGGGTCGTACCGGTGGGGAGGTTCGCCCGTCATGCCGGCTGACCACGTGCGGGAGACGGCCGGGCCGCGGCACGGACTGCCGGACCGCGCCCCGACCGCCGTCGCCCATCCGAACATCGCGCTGATCAAGTACTGGGGCAAACGCGACGAGCGACTCGTCATCCCCCGGGTCGACAGCCTGTCGATGACGCTGGACGTCTTCCCGACCACCACCACAGTCCGGCTCGCTCCCGGGGCGCGCGGCGACGTCGTCACACTCGACGGCGCGCCCGCGGCGGACGAGCCCCGGCGGCGTGTCATCGCCTTCCTGGACCTGGTGCGGGAGTTGGCCGGGCGGGACGCGCCGGCCGTCGTCGACACCCGCAACGCCGTGCCCACCGGGGCGGGGCTGGCCTCGTCGGCGAGCGGGTTCGCGGCCCTGGCCGTCGCCGCCACCGCCGCGTACGGCCTCGACCTCGACGACACCGCGCTGTCCCGGCTCGCCCGGCGCGGGTCCGCCTCGGCCTCCCGGTCGATCTTCGGCGGCTTCGCACTGTGCCACGCGGGCCGGGGCGCCGGCGCGGCGGCGGACCTCAGCGCCCACGCCGAGCCGGTGCCCTCGGACTTCGACCCCGCGTTGGTGATCGCGCTGGTCGACTCGGGCCCCAAGGCCGTGTCGAGCCGTGCGGCCATGCGGCACACCGTCGAGACGTCGCCCCTGTACGAGGCCTGGGCGACGTCGGGCAAGGACGACCTGGCCGGCATGCGGGCGGCCCTGGCGCGGGGCGATCTCGACGCGGTGGGAGAGATCGCCGAGCGCAACGCCCTCGGCATGCACGCGACCATGCTGGCCGCCCGGCCCGCGGTGCGCTACCTGTCGCCGGCCACGCTGGCCGTCCTCGACGGCGTCCTGCGACTGCGGCGGGAGGGGACGCCGGCCTACGCGACCATGGACGCCGGACCGAACGTCAAGGTGCTCTGCCACCCCGCCGACACCGCCCGGGTGGGCGAGGCGCTGCTCGCCGCCGCGCCGGGGTGCTCGGTGGTCACGGCCCGGCGCGGGCCGGGTGCCCGCCTGCGGGCGGGGGCCGGGCGGTGACCGTGGGGCCGGCGGTGAGCCGCCGGGCGCCGGGCAAGCTGTTCGTCGCCGGCGAGTACGCGGTCATGGAGCCGGGCCACCCGGCGATCCTGGTCGCGGTCGACCGGCACGTGACCGTGACCGTGTCGGCGGCCGAGGGTGCCGACGTGGTGATCGCGTCCGACCTCCGGCCCGCCGAGGCGCGACTGCGGCGGCAGGCCGGAGGGCTCGCCGCGGAGGACGGGACGCCGGCACCCGGCGGACTCGCCCATGTGCTGTCGGCGATCGACGTGGTCGGCGCACTGCTGGCCGAACGAGGGGCGGGCCTGCCCCGCGTCCGCGTCTCGATCGGCAGTCGCCTGCACCACGACGGGACCAAGCTCGGCCTCGGGTCGAGCGGCGCGGTCACGGTCGCCACCGTGGACGCCGTGGCCGCGTACTGCGGCCTGGGCCTGTCACCCGGTACGCGGTTCCGGCTCGCGATGCTGGCGACGGCGCGGCTCGAGGCCGGTGCCTCCGGCGGCGACCTCGCCGCCGGAGTCTGGGGCGGCTGGATCGAGTACCGCGCGCCCGACCGTTCCGCCGTGCTCGACCTGGCGCGGCGCCGGGGCGTCGAGGAGACGCTCCGGGCGCCGTGGCCCGGTTTCGCGGTACGGCCGCTGCCACCGCCCCGGGGACTGGCCCTGGAGGTGGCCTGGACCGGCCGGCCGGTCCGTACCGCCTCACTGACCGGGCGCCTCGGCCGGCGCGGATGGCGGGGCAGCACGTCGCAGCGGCGTTTCCTGGCCCGCAGCGACGGCTGCGTGGGCACCGCGGTCCGCGCCCTCGAACAGGGAGACGACCACGCGTTGCTGCGGCAGGTCCGTGACGCCCGGCGGCTGCTGGCCGGTCTGGACGACGAGATCGGCCTCGGCATCTTCACCACCGGGCTGACGGCGCTGTGCGACGCCGCCGAGGCCGTGGGAGGCGCGGCGAAACCCTCCGGCGCCGGTGGCGGCGACTGCGGCATCGCGCTGCTGGACGCCACGGCCGGGGCGGAGATCCCGCTGCTGCGGGAGAAGTGGACCGCCGCGGGGCTGCTCCCCGTACCGATCGCCATCACGTCGACGAAGGAGAGCACGGAGTGATCGCCGAGCGCAAGGACGACCATGTGCGGTACGCCGCCGAGCAGCAACGCCGGCCGGGCGGACACAACCAGTTCGACGAGGTGTCGTTCGTCCACCACGCCCTGGCCGGCATCGACCGGTCCGACGTCTCGCTGACCACCCGGTTCGGCGGCATCGAGTGGCGGGCTCCGCTCTACATCAACGCGATGACCGGCGGCAGCGAGCGGACCGGTGCCATCAACCGGGACCTGGCGATCGCCGCCCGCGAGACCGGTGTCCCCATCGCCACCGGTTCCATGAGCGCGTACTTCGCCGACGCGTCCGTGGCCGACACCTTCGGCGTGATGCGCCGCGAGAACCCCGACGGGTTCGTCATGGCGAACATCAACGCGAACGCCTCGGCGGAGCAGGCGCGGCGGGCCGTCGGTCTGCTGCGGGCGGACGCCCTGCAGATCCACCTCAACGTCGTCCAGGAGACGGTGATGCCGGAGGGCGACCGGTCGTTCTCCGGCTGGGCACCGCGGATCGAGCAGATCGTGGGCGCGGTGGACGTCCCGGTGATCGTGAAGGAGGTCGGCTTCGGGCTGAGCCGCCAAACCATCGACCTGCTGCGGGAGTTGGGCGTGAGCGTGGCCGATGTGGCCGGCCGCGGCGGCACCGACTTCGCTCGGATCGAGAACGACCGGCGCCGGGACGCCGACTACGGCTACCTGGCGGGCTGGGGGCAGTCCGCTCCCGCCTGTCTGCTGGACGCCCAGGGTGCCGGGATCCCGCTGCTGGCCTCCGGCGGAGTGCGTCACCCGCTCGACGTGGCGCGCGCACTGGCGCTCGGCGCGTCCGCCGCCGGGGTGTCCGGGGGCTTCCTCCGGACCGTTCTCGACGGAGGTGTGTCCGCGCTGGTCGCCCGGATCACCACCTGGCTCGACCATCTCGCGGCCCTGATGACCGCGCTCGGCGCGCGGACCCCTTCCGAACTGACCCGGTGCGACGTGCTGCTCCACGGCGACCTGCGCGCCTTCTGCGCCGACCGGGGGATCGACACCGGCCGGCCGGCCACACGCTCCAGCACCTACGACATCACTCACGAGACGGTGGGAGGCATTCGATGAACGACACCCAGGCGATCGCCGGTGTACCGATGAAATGGGTAGGGCCGCTGAGGATCTCCGGGAACGTGGCGACGACCGAGACAAAGGTCCCCCTCGCCACGTACGAGTCGCCCCTGTGGCCCTCAGTCGGCCGGGGCGCGAAGGTCTCCATGCTGGTCGAGCGGGGCATCGTCGCCACGCTCGTCGACGAGCGGATGACGCGCTCGGTGCTCGTCACCGCCGAGGACGCGCAGACCGCGCACCTGGCGGCGCTGGAGGTCGACGCACGGTTCGACGAACTGCGCGACATCGTGCGCGGCTGCGGACGGTTCACCGAACTGATCGGGTTCCGGCACGAGATCGCGGCCAACCTGCTCTTCCTGCGGTTCGAGTTCACGACCGGCGACGCCTCCGGCCACAACATGGCGACACTGGCCGCCGACGCCCTGCTGGCGCACCTGCTGAAGTCCATTCCGGGGATCTCGTACGGCTCGATCTCGGGCAACTACTGCACCGACAAGAAGGCGACCGCGGTCAACGGCATCCTGGGCCGGGGCAAGAACGTGGTCACCGAGCTGCTGGTGCCGCGCGACATCGTCCGCGACGTGCTGCACACGACGGCCGCCGACATAGCCCGGCTGAACCTGCGCAAGAACATGATCGGCACGCTGCTCGCCGGCGGCATCCGCTCCGCCAACGCGCACTACGCCAACATGCTGCTCGGGATGTACCTGGCGACCGGCCAGGACGCGGCCAACATCGTCGAGGGCTCGCAGGGCGTGACCGTGGCCGAGGACCGGGACGGCGACCTGTACTTCTCCTGCACGCTGCCGAACCTGATCGTGGGCACGGTCGGCAACGGAAAGGGGCTCGACTTCGTCGAGGAGAACCTGACCCGTCTCGGCTGCCGGGAGGAGCGCGAACCCGGCGAGAACGCGCGCCGGCTCGCGGTGATCACGGCCGCCACGGTGCTGTGCGGCGAGCTCTCCTTGCTGGCGGCGCAGACGAACCCGGGCGAACTGATGCGTGCGCACGTCAAGTTGGAGCGACGCGAGAGCGCCACCACCAAGGTCGGAGGCTGACGATGCCCGCGGACCTCGCCGTCGGACTCGACGACCTCTCCTTCGCGACGACCCGGTTCGTCCTGACGCACGCCACCCTGGCCGCCCACAACGGCACGGACGTCGGCAAGTACCACGCGGGCATCGGCCAGCGGGGCATGAGCGTGCCGGCCGCCGACGAGGACATCGTGACGATGGCCGCCGCCGCTGCCGCGCCCGTAGTCGAACGGCACGGGGCCGACCGGATCCGGACGGTCGTCCTCGCGACCGAGTCCGCCGTCGACCAGGCCAAGGCGGCCGGCATCCACGTCCACTCACTGCTGGGGATGCCCTCGGCCACCCGGGTGGTCGAGCTCAAACAGGCCTGCTACGGCGGGACGGCGGCCCTTCAGTTCGCCCTGGGCCTCGTCCACCGTGACCCCTCCCAGCAGGTCCTGGTGATCGCCTCCGACGTCTCCAAGTACGACCTGGACAGCCCGGGCGAGGCCACCCAGGGCGCTGCCGCGGTGGCCATGCTCGTCGGCGCCGATCCCGCACTGCTGCGCATCGAGGAGCCGTCCGGTCTGTTCACCGCCGACGTCATGGACTTCTGGCGGCCCAACTACCGGGCCACCGCGCTGGTCGACGGGCAGGAGTCGGTCTTCGCGTACCTCCAGGCGGTGGCGGGGGCGTGGAAGGACTACGCCGAGCAGGGCGGCCGCGCGCTCGACGAGTTCAGGGCCTTCTGCTACCACCAGCCGTTCACGAGGATGGCGTACAAGGCGCACCGGCACCTGCTGGAGAACTGCGGGTACGAGGTCGACGAGGAGCGCATCGCCCGCGCCATCGGACTCACCACGGCCTACAACGCCGACATCGGCAACAGCTACACCGCGTCGACGTACCTGGGGCTGGCCGCCCTGCTCGACCAGGCCGACGACCTGACCGGGCAGAGCATCGGGTTCCTCAGCTACGGGTCCGGAAGCGTGGCCGAGTTCTTCGGCGGCACCGTCGTGCCCGGCTACCGGGCGCGGCTGCGGACGGCATCGCACCGCGACGCGATCAGCCGGCGCCGGCCCGTCGACTACGCCAAGTACCGGGAGCTGCACGAGTACTCCTTCCCGGTCGACGGCGGCGACCACCCGGTGCCGACGGAGACGGCCGGGCCCTACCGGCTGGCCGCGCTCTCCGGTCACAAACGCGTCTACGAACCCCGCTAGGGCCGCTGCCACGAGGAGCCGAACGCGTACGCCGACGGGCGTACGCGTGCCGCAATCAGCTCTCCCCCGCCGGGGGGCAACTGGAGGAGACATGTCCGAAACCGCCGGGGCGGCAGAACTGCGAGCGGTCGTCGAGGACTCCGCCCGGCTGCTGGGCGTAGCCTGCTCGCGCGACGCGGTCGCGCCCGTCCTGTCCGCGTACGCGGAGACGTTCGAGCACGACGCCACCGTCGTCGCCTTCCGGGTCGCGACCGGCAAACGCCACATCGGCGAACTCGACTGCCGCTTCACGACCCATCCCACGCAGCGCGATCCCTACGCCCTCGCCCTGTCGAACGGCCTGACGCCGAGGACCGACCACCCCGTCGGCGCGCTGCACTCCGCCCTGCAGGAGCGGCTGCCCGTCGACAGTCACGGGATCGACTTCGGAGTCGTGGGCGGCTTCAAGAAGATCTACTCGTTCCTCACCCCGGACGCCCTGCAGGACGTGCAGGCACTCATCGGCATCCCGTCCATGCCGCGCGGCCTGGCCGCGAACCGGGACTTCCTCACCCGTCACGGCCTGGACGACCGGGTCGGAGTCGTCGGCATCGACTACCCGCACCGCACCGTGAACGTGTACTTCAACGACGTGCCCGCGGAGTGCTTCGAACCGGGGACGATCCGCGCGATGCTCCGCGAATCCGGGTTCGTCGAGCCGAGCGAGCAGATGCTCGAACTCGGCAAGTCGGCCTTCGGACTGTACGTGACGCTGAGCTGGGACTCCGCGCGAATCGAGCGGATCTGCTATGCCGTGACCACCACGGACCTGCAGAGCCTGCCGGTACGCATCGCCCCGGAGATCGAGAAGTTCGTGAGCAGTGTTCCGCACAGCGGCGCGGACCGGAAGTTCGTCTACGGCGTCGCTCTCGCGCCCGAAGGGGAGTACTACAAGCTCGAGTCCCACTACAAGTGGAAGCCCGGGGTGATGGACTTCATCTAGCCGCCCCACGGTGCGGACGGACCCGGGGCATCCGCCTCCGGGTCCGTCGGGCTGTCAGCGCCCTCGGGGGACGACCAGGCCGGCCTCGTAGGCGAACACCACGAGCTGGGCGCGGTCGCGTGCCTGGAGCTTTATCATCGCCCGGTTGATGTGGGTCTTCGCGGTGAGCGGGCTGATCACCATGCGGTCGGCGATCTCGTCGTTGGACAGGCCCTGCGCGGCCAGCGCGACGGCCTCGCGTTCCCGGTTGGTGAGTTCCGCCAGCCCGGGCCCTACCTCCAGACTGGGCGGCTGGGCGATGTACCGGCCGATCAGCATCCTGGTGATCGTCGGCGCGAGCAGTGCGTCGCCGCGTGCGGCGACGCGCACGGAGTGCAGCAGGTCCTCGGGCTCGATGTCCTTGACGAGGAACCCCGCGGCGCCGGCGCGCAGCGCGTTGAACACGTACTCGTCGACGCCGTAGTTGGTCAGGATGACCACCCGCACGCCGGACAGGGACGGGTCCGCGGCGATCTGCCGGGTCGTCTCGATGCCGTCCATGACCGGCATCTGGACGTCGACGAGCGCGATGTCGGGCAGATGCTTCCTGGCGAGGGCGAGGCCCTCCTTGCCGTCGGCGGCCTCGGCCACCACCTCGATGTCGTCCTCGGCGTCGAGCAGCGCGCGGAAACCGCTGCGCAGGAGGGGCTGGTCGTCCAGAAGAAGTACACGGATCATGAGATGCGGGCCACCGGGATCTCGGCTTGGACAGTGAAACCACCCTCGCTGCGCGGCTCCGCCAGCAGGCGGCCGCCCAGGGCGGCGACGCGCTCGCGCATGCCCAGCAGGCCGACACCGGCCACCGGGGTGGAGCCGGGCTTCGCCCTGCCGTCGTCGTCGACGCGGATGGCGAGTGCGTCGGGGCGGTAGTCGATGCGGATGGAGGCGGTGGCGGCCGCGGCGTGGCGGGCGACGTTGGTGAGCGACTCCTGCACGATCCGGTAGGCGGTCCGGTCGACGGCGTCCGGCACGTCCTGGCGCTGCCCCTCGATGGTGAGCGTGGTCTTCAAGCCTATCCCGTGGGCGCGCTGCACCAGTTCGGGGACGCGGTCGAGGCCGTACGACGGGGACTTGGTCTCGTCCCGCAGGGTGTCCAGGGTCGCGCGCAGCTCGCGGGTGGCCTCGCGGCCGGCCCCCTGGATCGCGAGCAGCGACTCGGGGACCTCCTCGCCCCGCTTGCGTGCCAGGTGGACGGCGACCTCCGCCTGCACCTTGACGATCGAGATCTGGTGGGTCAGCGAGTCGTGCAGCTCACGCGCGATGTGCAGCCGTTCCTCGGTGGCGCGCAGCCGCGCGGTCTCCTCGCGGGTGCGTTCGGCCTCGTCGGCCCGCTGCTCGGCCTGCCGCAGCGCCTCGCCCGCGGCTCCGGCGGCGATCAGCCATGCCAGCTCCAGAACCCCACGGGCCTGCGCGAACGCGTCGGCGGCGGGGCCCTCGCCGGGAGACGCCATGACCGCGAAGGGGAGGCCGAGCAGCATCACCACGCACACCAGCACGGTCAGCGGGCCACGCCCGGACCGTACGGCGGTGTAGACCGCGAACAGGAAGGCCACCGCGGGGACTTCGAAGCCGACCGCGTTGTATCCCACCACGCACAGGCCGGTGACGACCAGGGCGACGACCGGCGCCCGGCGGCGGACGACCAGGGTCAGACCGCTCGTCACCACCAGTGCGTACCCGACAGGCGCGAGGTCGGTGGCCGCGTGGTCCCCGGACAGCGCGGTGACCAGCAGCACCGCCGCCAGGCCGATCGCGATCACGTAGTCCCCGACCTGGGCCCAGACACGGGACAGTCCTGTGCTCATAGGCGCACCATAGCCGGACCGTGCCGTCGGCGAGTCCTCCCTGTGAAGGAACGGCCGACTACCGCGTCCGCGGTACCCCTTTCGGGCCGGGCGGTCCCCCGCGCGGGCCGGCCCGGGACGGGTGTGTCCCGGGCCGGCCCTACGCGGCCCCGCCTCAGGAGGCGACGTCGCCCTTGATGTGCCGCTGCGCGAACTCGTAGCCCAGGTCGCCGAACTGGGTGCCGAACGGGATGGACTCCTCGACCGTCTTCTTGAAGTGCACCCCGCCCCGCACCCTGCTCACGGCGCACTCCCGGACGAAGTCGGTCCAGGTGGAGTAGTGCAGGTCGACGTCGCGGGCGGGTGTGATCCCCGGCTCCACGCGCGTCCTGCCGGCGGCCATGGTGAAGCCGAGGTCCAGGACGTCGTCGTCGAAGAAGCGCCGTACCGCCTGTGCCTGGGCGGCGCAGAGCGTGGTGGAACCGGACGGGTACTCGGGGTGGTCGCCCACGTTCAGGTAGCTGGTCCACTCGTTGGCGGGGATGTCCGTGACCGTGCCGCGGCCGGGTCCGCCCCAGGCGGTGACCGGACTCCTGCCGTACACGTGGCGGATCGCGCTGAAGGGCCGGACGGAGTCGTACTTGGCCTTCTGGTACCAGCAGGCGATCAGGGTGTCGAACAGGGCCACGGTGTTCGTGAAGAACAGGTGGACCCAACGGTCCAGGTCCATCCGGTCGGCGTGCGCCCGGCCCGCGGCGCCCACCGATCGGCCGATGCCCAGGAGCTTGTCGTCGAAGAACTCGACCGCCGCCTTCTGCTCGTCGGTGAGGCCGGCCGACGCCTCCAGGACCTCGTCCACCGAGCGTTTGTAGTCACGCGCCCGGGTGTGGTCGCTGTGCCGGGGAGGGGCCAGCTTGAACCGGCTCGGGTCGCGGAAGGAGTGCGGCTTGGTCAGCGCCATCTGCGGGGTGACGAAGTGCTGGACGACGAAGATGCCCTTGTCGCCCGATCCCCCGCCCAGACGGCGGCTGTGCGGTCCCCTGTTCGGCTGCCAGCGCGAGGGGTTCTCCAGCTCGTAGGCCGTGTTCACGGGCCGGTAGCCGGTGTAGTCCGCATAGGGCTGGCCGTTGTACCGGCGGCCCACGTCGCCGAGCTGGTTCATGCCGTCCCGCTCGGCGGCCGCGACGACGGCCTTGCCGGCCAGGTTGCCTATGCCGACCGGGCTGGTCCGGTTCTCCGACGTGTCGTCGGGGTCGAGGCCGACCGCGATCATCAGGTCGCGGAACGCCGTCTCCCGCCCCGGCTCGACGCCCTGCACCACTCGGTACGAGGCGTACATGCCGGCGATGTTCTTGTTCCTGTTGGTGGCGGCCTCGCCGGAGGGGCGGCGGCCGAGCCGGGAGTGCACGCCCACCGCGGTCGGGTGGTAGGGCGCCACCGCGTCGAACCAGGCGGTCGTGGACAGGTGGACGAACCGGTGCAGCACGGTCGCGTCCATGGGGGCGATGGCGCTCTCCAGCGGACTGAACCTGTAGATCAGGTCCCAGATGAAGTTGCCGGTGTCGAAGTCGAAGTCCACGGGCGCCGGCGCGGCGGAGCCGGAGGGCGTGCCGGCGGCGGCCCTGCCGCCGAGCCCCATGGTGGCCAGGGTCACGGTCGAGGCGCCGCCGAGCAGCAGCGACCTGCGCCGCGGCGCGACTGATGCGAGCGGAGAGCGTCTGGGGGTCGTCATGAAGTGATTCCTTTGTCTGGTCGTGGCAGCACGGAGGCCGGAACGGCCTGCCGGTGGCGGCCGGAAGGGGGACGCACTGTCGTGCGGGAACGGGAGGACAGGAGGTGCGGCGCCGGCTCCGGGGCGCCCTCCTGCCCGGGTTGGTCAGGTGCCGTGCGCTCCCACGCGCACGCCGGCGGGAGCGGGCACCGCGGCACCGCTCGTCTCCGCCAGCAGGGAGGTCAGCAGTTCGCCGAGGATCCGTGGTCCGTGCTGAGTGAGCACGGATTCGAGGTGGAACTGCACGGAGCGGAAGCCCGCGCCGCGCAGCGCGTGCACTTCCCCGGTCCCGGGCTGACGGCTCACCTCCACGGGCTCGCGCTGCCCCGTGCCGGGGATCGTGTCGTGCGCGGAGCGTGCCGCGTACGTGTTGTAGAAGCCCACGAGTTCGTCGCGGCCGAACAGGTTCACCCTCTTCTGCACGCCCTGGTTGGGCACCGGGCGCCGGACGATGTCCAGGCCCAGTTCGCGGGCGAGGATCTGGTGGCCCAGGCAGATGGACAGGAACGGGACGCTGCCGGTGAGCAGCTCGCGGGTGAGCGCGCGGAGCGAGCCGATGCGCGGGTCGGTGGCGTCGCGGGGGTCGCCGGGGCCGGGACCGACGACGACGAGGTCGAACTCCTCGGCCGGCAGCGGGCGGTCGAAGCGGGTGAGCGTGGTCCGCAGGCCGAGGGCGCGCAGTTGGTGGCCGAGCATCCCCGTGAAGGTGTCCTCGTTGTCGACGATGAGCACCTCGCGCCCGGTCAGCTCCGGATCGGGCGGGCTGTGCCGGGCTCCGTCGAGCCAGAAGCGCGAGAGCGTGGCGTTGCGGGACCCGAGGGCCCGGCGTACCCGGGGATCGTCGGCCGGCGACGGGCCGGCCGGTGACGGGGGCGACGCGGCGGTCCCGGTGCCGTCGCCGTCCGGCGCGAGGCCGAGCGCCTGGAGCACTCCGGCGGCCTTGGCCCGGGTCTCGGCCACCTCGGAGGCCGGGGCGGACTCACGGACGAGGGTGGCGCCGACGCCCAGTCGCAGCCGGCCGCCGTCGTCGATCTCGGCCGTGCGGATCATGATCGTCGAGTCCAGGGTGCGGCTGCCCCCGTCGTCCCGGCCGATCAGGGCGAGGACACCGCCGTAGTATCCGCGGCCCGCCGTCTCGTGCCGGGCGATGACCCGGAAGGCGTTCTCCAGGGGACTGCCGGTGACGGTCGGGGCGAGCAGGGTCTCGCGCAGCACGTCGCGCACGTCGAGTTCGCTGTGTCCGGTCAGCACGTACTCGGAATGCGTGAGCCGCGCCATTTCCTTGAGGAACGGCCCGTGCACCCGGCCGCCGAATGTGCACATTCGAGCCATCATTTTCAGTTCTTCGTCGACCACCATGTAGAGCTCATCGGCCTCTTTCCGGTCCTCGAGGAACTCGAGGATTCCGGTGATGTCCGGGCCGGCCGGCGGGTGCCGGTAGGTACCACTGATCGGGTTCATGGAGACGGTTCCGCCGGCCATGCTGACGTGCCGTTCCGGCGACGCGCCGACGAACGTGCCCGCCCCGGTGTGGAACAGGAACGTCCAGTACGACCCCAGCTCGCCGGTGAGCAGCCGCCGGAAGACGGCCAGCGCCGTGCGCACCGAGTAGTCGTCCAGCCGCGCGACGAAGGACCGCCGGATGACGAAGTTGGAACCGGCGCCCTGCCCGATCTCGTCGCGCAGCACCCGCTCGACGATCGCCGCGTACTCCTCGTCGCCGATGTCGAAGCCGGCGCCGGACGACTTCACCTCCAGGTCGGGCAGGCCGGTCAGGGCCTGTTCACGGCCGACCCGGTGCTGTTCCCGTACGCGCAGGGCGAGCAGGGGCGCGTGGTCGTCGCGGCAGGCGAAGCCGCGTTCGGTGATCTGCCGGTACGGGACCGCCACGAGCAGGTCGTGCCGCGCCCCGCCCGCCAATCCGTCCGGCAACGGCAGCTCCGAGAGACCGGGCACCTCGCAGACCTCGCCGGTCAGGACCTCCACGTGCGCGCCCTCCACCGCGCCGGGCCGGTACAGCAGGGCGAAGGCGCCCCCGTCCCGGCCGAGGGCGGCCAGGGCTTCCGGGGGGCCGGCCGTGCTCGAATCCGTCCCATGCATAGTGCTCCCCTTCACGTGAGATCGGCTGACCCCTTGCGATATTGCGGAGGAGAAAGACGCCGCACATGACGTGAAGCCGCCATCCCGCGTTTCAGCCAACGGGATGTCCTTGTGGCGTACCCGTATGGCGTGAACATCTGAAGGGGTCGGCACTACTCGGGCGGGTAGTGGGCGGGGCCGTACGGCGCACCTACTGTCGTGCCATGCCGATTCGACGAGAGCGGTGAAAAAGACTGTGGATGTGCTGGTCCAGAAATATGGCGGTACCTCTTTGCAGACGCTCGCCCGCGTTCGGCACGCCGCCCTCCGGGTCGCGGCGGCGCGGCGGCGCGGCGCCTCGGTGGCCGTGGTCGTCTCCGCACGTGGCGGAAGGACCGACGACCTGCTGCGGCTGGCGGCGGACATCGGTGCCACGTCCCCGTCCCGCGAGACGGACCAGTTGCTGGCCGTGGGCGAACAGGAGTCGGCGGCGCTCATGGCCCTCTCCCTGAACAGGCTGGGGGTGCCCGCCATCTCGCTGACCGGTCAGCAGGCCGGGATCGAGACCACCGACCGGCACGGCGAAGCGCTCATCTCACGCATCGGGGCCGGGCGGGTGCGGGCTGCCTGGGACGCCGGCCAGGTGGCCGTGGTCACCGGTTTCCAGGGCGTCGACCGCGCGGGGGACGTCGCCACGCTCGGGCGTGGCGGCTCCGACACCACCGCGGTGGCGCTGGCCGCGCGACTTCGCGCCAGGGCCTGCGAGATCTACACGGACGTGGACGGCGTGTTCAGCGCCGACCCCCGGATCCTTCCCGCGGCGCGGTGCCTGCCGTGGGTCCACCCCGGCGTCATGGCGGAGATGGCGTTCGCCGGCGCCAAGGTGCTGCACACCCGCTGCATCGAACTGGCCGCAATGGAAGGGGTCGAAGTGCACGTGCGCAACGTGTCCTCGCAGGCACCCGGAACCGTCGTCGCCGAACCGCCGGAGGACCGGCCGCTGGAGACCCGGCGGGCGGTCGTGGCGGTGACGCACGACACCGACGTGGCCCGCGTGCTCGTGCACTGCCGCGACAGCCGCCGGGACCTGGCGCCCGACGTGCTCGAGGTGCTGGCCGCACAGGGGATGGTGGTGGACCTGGTGGCCAGGTCCGGTGCCCATGAGAGCGAGTTCCGCATGGGATTCACCATCCGGCGCAGCCAGGCGGACTCCGTCCGGGGCCCCCTGCACCAGGTGACGTCCGCCTTCGGCGGCGGCGTGCACTTCGACGAGAACGTCGGCAAGGTCTCGGTCGTCGGGATGGGTCTGCTCAGCCGCCCGGAGTACACGGCCAGGCTCATGGCGGCACTCGCTGCCGCGGGGATCCCGACGAGCTGGATCTCCACCTCCCAGATGCGGTTGTCCGTGATCGTGCCGCGCGAGCGCACCGCCGACGCCGTCGAGGCCCTGCACCGCGAGTTCCACCTCGACCGGCAGGAGCCGCGCGACGTCGCGTCCGCGACCGCACCTTCCGCCATCGTTTGAGAGGCAGGACACAGTGGCAGTACACAACGCTTCGTTCGCTCGAAGTCTCCGTCTGCGACGGCTGTTCCGGCACGGCGACGGGCGCCTGCTCGTCGTGCCCCTCGACCACTCCGTCACCGACGGACCGCTGCGCCCCGGGGACCTCGACTCCCTGCTGGGCGAGCTGACCGGCACCGGCGTCGACGCCGTGGTCCTGCACAAGGGCAGTCTCCGCCACGTCGACCCCGGCCGGTTCCGCGACATGGCGCTGATCCTGCACCTCAACGCGAGCACCCGGATGGCCCCGGACCCGGACGCGAAGTACCTGGTCGCCCACGTCGAGGAGGCGCTGCGGATGGGCGCCGACGCGGTCAGCGTCCACGTCAACCTGGGGTCACGGCAGGAGGAGCGGCAGGTCGCCGATCTCGCGGCCGTCGCGGACGAGTGCGACCGCTGGAACGTTCCGCTGCTCGCCATGGTGTACGCCCGCGGACCGCGGATCAGCGATTCGCGGGCGCCGGAACTGGTGGCGCACGCCGCGACCCTGGCCGCCGACCTCGGCGCGGACGTCGTCAAGACCGACTACGTGGGTACGCCCGAGCAGTTGGCCGATGTGGTGCGGGCCTGTCCCATCCCGCTCATCGTGGCCGGCGGCGCCCGCTCGGCGGAGACCGACACCGTGCTGACCCAGGTGTCCGACGCGCTGCGCGGCGGTGCGGCCGGAGTCGCCATGGGACGCAACGTCTTCCAGGCCGACCGGCCCGGCTGGATGGCGGCCGCCGTCGCCCGGCTGGTGCACACGGCCCCCGAGGCCTCCGGCCGGGACGGCGTGTCCGACCGCCTGGCCCTCATGTCCTGACCCCTCCGATCGTCCCGAGACCCACCCCCTGTGCTGAGGAGATACTCGTGAAGCTGTGCTGGCTGGACATCCGCGGCGTCGACGGAGCCAAGGAGGCCATCGTCGAGGAAGCCGTTCACCAGCGGGTGGACGCGATCGTGGCGGCCGACCCGGCCGACCTGGAGCCGCTTCCCCCGACGGTGAAGAAGGTGCTGTTCCCGCAGCACCAGCAGCTGCCGGAGAAACTGGGGTCCGCCGACCTCGTCATCGTCGACCCTGCCCGTCACGGGGAACCCGCCGAGCTGGCGCAGCGGTACCCCGATGTGGAGTTCGGCCGGTACGTGGAGATCAAGGACGCCGACAGCCTGGAGGACGCCTGCCGTGCGGCGCGCCTGGACAAGTGGAGTCTGCTGTACTTCCGCGACCCCACCAAGATCCCGCTGGAGATCGTGCTGGCCGCCGCGGCCGGCGCGCAGGGCAGCACGATCACCCAGGTCGCCGATGTCGAGGAGGCCGAGATCGTCTTCGGTGTCCTCGAGCACGGCTCCGACGGCGTGATGCTCGCCCCCCGCGTCCCCGGCGAGGCCACGGAGCTGAAGACGGCCGCGGCCAGCAAAGCGGCGGACGTGCCGCTGGAGGAGCTGGAGGTGACCGGCATACGGCGGGTCGGCATGGGCGAGCGCGCCTGTGTCGACACCTGCACCAACTTCCGCCTCGACGAGGGGATCCTCGTCGGCTCGCACTCCACCGGCATGATCCTGTGCTGCAGTGAGACCCATCCCCTCCCGTACATGCCGACCCGGCCGTTCCGGGTCAACGCCGGCGCCCTGCACTCGTACACGCTGTCGGCGAGCGGACGGACGAACTACCTGAGCGAGCTCGTCTCGGGCGGCCGCGTCCTGGCCGTCGACTCGCAGGGGAAGTCCCGGGTCGTGACGGTGGGCCGGGTCAAGATCGAGACCCGTCCGCTGCTCGCCATCGACGCGGTGTCGGCCTCGGGTGTGAAGGTCAACCTCATCGTCCAGGACGACTGGCACGTGCGGGTGCTCGGTCCGGGCGGCACCGTGCTGAACGTCACCGAGCTGGCGCCGGGGACGAAGGTGCTCGGCTGCCTGCCCGTCGAGAAGCGGCACGTCGGCTACCCCATCGACGAGTTCTGCATCGAGAAGTGAACGATGCCGTGGACCATGCCGCGATGACCTCCCACCCCGTCCTGGACTTCCACGTCCGGCTGGCCCCGGTACCGGGGGCGGGCGAGCGGCTCCTGAGGGCGATGGACGACTGCCGGCTGGACCGTGCGGTGGTGTGCGCGGGCGGGACCATCGACCTCGACCGCCTCTCCCGCCAGCTCGTCGAGGGCGGCCACGTGGAGACCGACGCCGACAACGACGCCGTGCTCGCGGCCTGTTCGGGGAGCGACGGGCGGCTGGTGCCGTTCTTCTTCGCCAACCCGCACCGCCCGCCCGGGGTGTACCGGGACCGGGCCGCCGAGTTCCGCGGCCTGGAGATCTCGCCCGCGGTGCACGGCGTCGGCCTGGCCGACGACCGGGCCGCCGAACTCGTGCGTGTGGCAGCCGAGTTCCGCCACCCGGTATACGTGGTGTGCCTGGACCGCCCGGGCTCGGGCGTGGCCGATCTCGTCGCCCTCGCCCGCCGGTTCCGGGGGGTGGACTTCGTGCTCGGGCACAGCGGCGTCGGCAACATCGACTTCCACGCCCTCACCCTGATCCGGGACGAGCCCAACATCTCGCTGGAGACCTCCGGCGGCTACACCTGCGTGGCCGAGGCGGCCGTGGACCGCCTCGGTGCGGGGCGGGTCGTCTTCGGTTCCGAGTACCCGCTTCAGCACCCCGCCGTGGAGCTGGCCAAGTTCCAGGCCCTGCGCCTGCCGCCCGGACAGTGGCGGCAGGTCGCCTGGGACAACGCCCACCGACTGCTAGGAGAGGAAAAGCAGTGAACCGGACACGCTCGAGCCTGCCCCGGCTCGGCCAGTGGAGCGGGCTGGAGGACCTGCGGCTGCTGCAGGAGAAGCAGCTTCAGCAGACCGTCGGCTGGGCGTCCCGCTCGCCGTTCTACCGCGACCGGCTGAACCCGGCGAACCTGCCCGCGACCGTCGGCGACCTCGCCTCCCTGCCGCTGACCACGAAGCAGGACCTGCGGGACAACTACCCCTTCGGGATGCTGGCCGTCCCGAAGGAGCGGCTGGCCACATACCACGAGTCGAGCGGGACCGCGGGCCGGCCCACGCCCTCGTACTACACGGCCGACGACTGGGTCGACCTGGCCGAGCGCTTCGCCCGCAAGTGGATCGGCATCTCCGCCGAGGACGTCTTCCTGGTGCGCACCCCGTACGCGCTGCTGCTGACGGGGCATCTCGCGCACGCCGCCGGACGGCTGCACGGGGCCACCGTCGTGCCCGGTGACAACCGTTCGCTGGCCATGCCGTACGCCCGCGTGGAGCGGGTCATGCACGACCTGGGCGTCACCCTTACCTGGTCGGTGCCGACCGAATGCCTCATCTGGGCCGCCGCGGCCACCGCGGCCGGGCACCGGCCCGACGCGGACTTCCCGGCGCTGCGCGCGCTGTTCGTCGGCGGCGAGCCGCTCACCACCGCCCGCCGCGACCGGATCAGCCGGTTGTGGGGGGTGCCGGTGATCGAGGAGTACGGCTCCACCGAGACCGGCAGCCTGGCCGGCGAGTGTCCGCACGGACGGATGCACCTGTGGGCCGACCGGGCGCTGTTCGAGGTGTACGACCCGCGGACCGGCGCCGTCCGGGCCGAGGGCGAGGGCCAGCTCGTGGTCACGCCCCTGTACCGCGAGGCGATGCCCCTGCTGCGCTACAACCTCGAGGACAACGTGTCGGTCGCCTACGACGACTGCGCGTGCGGCTGGAACCTGCCCACGGTCCGGGTGCTCGGCAGGGCCGCGTTCGGGTATCGGGTCGGCGCCGCGACCGTCACCCAGCACCGGCTGGAGGAACTCGTCTTCTCGCTCCCGGACGCCTACCGGGTGGTGTTCTGGCGGGCGCGGGCGGAACCGACGGCGCTGCGCATCGAGATCGAGGTGCCCGAGGAGCACCGGGCGGCCGCGGAGGCGGAACTGGCGTCCGCGGTGCGGACCGCGCTGGGTGTCGACAGCACGGTCGCCGGACTCCCGCCGGGCACCCTGATCCCCCATGCCGCGCTGACGGCCATGCCCGACGTGGTCAAGCCGCGCAGCCTCTTCGGGCCCGACGAGGACTGGGGCAAAGCGCTCCTCTACTACTGAGAGGGACGACATGTCCGGTATGAGGGTGGTCGTGGCCGGCGCGGGAATCGCCGGCCTCGCCTTCGCCACCGCGTTGCGCCGCGCCGGGATCGACTGTCACGTCTACGAGCAGGCGGCCCGGCCCGCCGAGGTCGGAGCCGGGGTCCAACTGGCTCCCAACGCGACCCGGTTGCTGCACCGGCTGGGACTGCGGGACCGTCTGCGCACCGTGGCGGTCGCGCCGTCGGCGATCGAGATGCGCCGCTGGGACGACGGTGCGCTGCTGCAGCGCACCGTGCTGGGCGAGGCGTGCCACCGCCGCTTCGGAGCGCCCTACTACACGGTGCACCGCGCCGACCTGCACGCCGGCCTGCTCTCCCTCGTCCCGCCCGGCCAGGTGCACTTCGGTGCCCGCTGCACGGCCGTGACCCAGGACGACGGCGAAGCACGGCTGCACCTGTCCGACGGCACGACGGTCACCGCGGATCTGGTGGTGGGCGCCGACGGCATCCACTCGGTCGCACGGGAGGAGATCGTGGCCGACCGGCCGCGGTACTCCGGGCAGACCATCTACCGCGGTCTGGTGCCCGCCGAGCGGGTGCCGCACCTGCTCTCCCCGTCCGGGGTACGGCTGTGGCTCGGGCCGGACCAGCACTGTGTGTGCTACCCGGTGTCGTCCGGCCGGCAGGTGAGCTTCGGGGCGACCGTCCCCGCGTCGGACTGGCGGGAGGAGTCCTGGTCGGCGCGGGGTGACGCGGCCGAACTCGCGGCCGCGTACGCGGGCTGGCACGAGGACGTCACCCGGCTGATCGGGGCGGCCGGGACGGTCGGCCGCTGGGCACTGCACGACCGCGACGGCATCGACCGGCTCGGCGCGGGCCGGGTGACCGTGATCGGTGACGCCGCGCATCCGATGCTGCCGTTCCAGGCGCAGGGCGCGAACCAGGCGATCGAGGACGCCGTCGTGCTGGCGGCCTGCCTGGCCGGCACCGGCCCCGCCCGGCTCGGCGCCGCCCTGCGCCGCTACGAACGGATCCGCCTTCCCCGCACCGCGCGGATCCAGCGCCAGTCCCGCGACAACGCGAAGACCTTCCACCTGGCCGACGGTGCGGCGCAGCGCGACCGGGACACCACCGCGCGGACGTCCCCGGGGCTGGACCGGCACGAGTGGTTGTTCGCCTACGACGCCGAGCAGGCCGTGACCATGAGGAGTGCGTGATGGAACTGACCGGGATCGAGCAGACGGTCGCACTGGTCACCGGTGCGGCGCAGGGCATCGGCGCCGCGGTGGCGGCCACCCTGGCGGGCGCGGGAGCGCGGGTCGCCGCCGTGGACCGCAACGCCGAGGCCCTCACCGGAACCGCCGAGAAGATCCGGGCCGAGGGCGGGTCGGCCCGCGCCTACCCCGTCGACGTGTGCGACAGCGAGGCGGTGGACGCGCTCGTGCGGCGCGTCGAGGACGAACTGGGGCCCATCGGCATCCTCGTCAACGCGGCCGGCGTCCTGCACACCGGCCGGGTGGCCGAACTGTCGGACCGGCAATGGCACGAGACGTTCTCGGTCAACGCGGACGGCGTGTTCCACGTCTCCCGGGCGGTCTCCCGGCGGATGGCGGACCGTCGTCGCGGCTCGATCGTGACCGTGGCCTCCAACGCCGCCGGAGTGCCGCGCACGGAGATGGCGGCGTACGCCGCCTCGAAGGCCGCGGCCGCGCAGTTCACCCGGTGTCTCGGACTGGAACTCGCCGAGTACGGCATCCGGTGCAACATCGTCTCGCCCGGTTCGACCGACACCCCCATGCTGCACGCGATGCTCGGCGACGCCGGCCTGCAGCAGGTGATCGAGGGTTCGCCGGCCGCCTACCGGGTCGGCATCCCGCTGCGGAAGGTGGCCCGGCCGCTGGACGTGGCCGAGGCGGTCGCCTACCTCGTGTCCGACCGGGCCGGACACGTGACCCTGAACGACCTGTACGTGGACGGCGGCGCCGCCCTGCACGTATGACGCCCGCGGACGACACAGGAGGCTAACCATGGCCATGACCCAGATCCAGCCGTACCGCATGCCCGGCGCCGGCGACCTGCCGAGCGCGGCGGTGCCCTGGCGGCCGCATCCGGACCGGGCCGTCGTACTGGTGCACGACATGCAGCGGTACTTCCTGCGGGCGTTCGCGGCCGGGCAGTCCCCGCTGGCCGAGCTGGTCGCCAACGTGGCGAAGCTGCTCACGGCGGCGCGTGCGGCCGGGGTACCGGTGATGTACACGGCCCAGCCGGGGGGCATGAGCCGCGAGGACCGCGGGCTCCTGTCCGACTTCTGGGGCCCGGGCATGGACACCGGGGAGTCAGACCGCGGCATCGTCGACGAGGTCGCGCCCGAGCCGGGGGACACGGTGCTCACCAAGTGGCGCTACAGCGCGTTCCACCGCAGCGACCTCGAGGAACGGCTGCGGCAGGCGGGGCGGGACCAGCTCGTCGTCTGCGGCGTCTACGCGCACATGGGCTGTCTCGTCACCGCCGTCGACGCGTTCAGCCGCGACATCCAGCCGTTCCTGGTCGCGGACGCGCTGGCCGACCTGACGCTGGACGACCACCTCATGGCGCTGCGCTACGCCGCGGACCGCTGCGCGGTTCCGCTGACCACGGACGACGTGCTGGGCGAGCTGACGCCGTAGCCGGCGCCGTACTCCCCGAAGACAGAGCCAGCCGAGCAAGTGAGACGAAGGGAATCTCCTCCATGTCCGATCGCACCCAGGTCGTCGTCATCGGTGGAACGTCGGGAATCGGGCGGCACTTCGCCCAGACGTGCGCCGACCGGGGCCACGACGTGGTCGTCACCGGCCGCTCCGAGGAACGGACCAAGGGGGTGGCCCACGAGATCGGTGGGCGGACCCGCGGGCTGGTGCTGGACCTGGCCGAGCCGGAGCGGGTCGCGGAGGCGCTGGCCGACGTCGAACGCGCCGACTGGCTGGTGATCTCGGCCCTCGACCGGGACTTCAACACGGTGCGCGACTACCGTCCGGCCGAGGCGACGCGGCTGCTGACGGTGAAGCTCACCGGCTACACGGCGGTGCTGCACGCACTGGCCCCGCGGATGCCCGACGACAGCGCGGCCGTGCTGCTCGGCGGTCTGGCCAGCCACCGGCCCTACCCCGGCTCGACCACCGTGACGACCGCCAACGGCGGTATCAGCGCGCTGGTCAGGACGCTCGCGACGGAGCTGGCGCCGATCCGGGTCAACGCCCTGCACCCGAGCATCGTCGCCGACACGCCCTTCTGGAGCGACAAGCCGGCCGCCCGGGAGGCCGCGCAGGCGCGTGCGCTGACCGGGCGGCCGGTGACGATGGAGGACTGCACCGACGCGATCACGTTCCTGCTGCGGAACCGGTCGGTCAACGGTGTCAACCTCAGCATCGACGGCGGGGACGTGCTCATCTGACGCCCGTCGTGATCCGCCAGGGCCCCCACCGGCCGGTCGCGCCCTGCCCGTGCTCCCGCTCCGCGCGGGGGTAGCGGGTGAGGTCGCGGGCGGAGAACAGGGCCATGCCCGCGGTGAATCCGCTCACCGGGACAGGGAGTCGCGCCCAGTACAGGAGCCGGCCGTCGACGTACCACTCGGCCTGCCGGGTCTCGGCACGGTAGGCGAGGACGTAGCGGTGCTCCTGACCCGGTTCGGTCGGCACGTCCAGGACCACGCGGTGGATGTAGTGGTCCTCGGGCCGGCTGACACCGGGGAGCACCAGCCGCTCGACGACCGCGTACACGGTGTCGTTGGTCGCGGCGGTGTTGAGCACGACACCGGTCTCCAGGTCGAACAGGTTCACCGTGCCGAAGGCGTCGAGCAGGTCGTGGGGGATCTGGCCGTGGGTCCGCACCCCCATGTCGACCTCGAAGGCCAGCCGTCCCGCGGCCGGTACGGCGAAGCGCCGCACGGACCGGTACATCTGCTTGGCGTTGTTCTGCCTCGGGTCCGAGTCGTGGAAGCGGGTGAACGGCCGGACGGCCAGCTCCAGCCGGCCGTCCCCGGTGCGCACGCGTGCGTTGCGGTCCCGGTAGGAGTGGCGTTCGCCGTCGGCGCCCCTGATCGACATGACGGTCCAGCGGGCGGGGTCGAGTTCGCCGCTCGTGAAGTCGTCGTACGTCCAGGTGTCCGTCTTCGGTACTGACGTCATGGGGCCACCCTCCGCGCCGGCGCCGGCACCGGACATCACCCGTTCGCGCCGTTCGGACCGGCCGGCACGCCAACACGCCACGGCAGGCCGGGTTCCCGTGAACGAGTCATGTGCCCCGCGGGAGCGCCGGCCGAGACTGCCGTACCGACCGTCACATCAACGACGTCCTCGCTGCGACGTCCCCCGACAAGGAGTGTCATGGACACGATGGAATCGCCAGTGGGCGGTGACCCCTACGTCACCGTGCACGACAGCGCCCAGTTCAGGGAGCTGCGGCGTCGATCGAACACCTTCATCACGTGGGCGAGCGTCCTGTTCTTCGGGTGGTGGTTCGCCGGAAGCGCGCTCGCCACCTTCGCCCCGGGCTTCTTCCGTCAGGGGGTGGGCGGGCCCGTGAACGTGGGCCTGCTGTTCATGGGGCTGTCGTTCGCGATCGTGGTGACGACCGCCGGGGTGTACCTGCGCCACGCCCGCACCCGGCTGGACCCCCTCAGTGACCGGATCCGGGCGGACCTGGAAGGAGACCCCCGATGAACACGGCCCTCGCCGCTTCCTCCTCCCCGACGAGCATGATCCTCGCCGATCCGCCACCACCGGTCGACAACACCTGGGCCGCGCCCGCCATCGCCATCCCCGTGGTCCTCGCCGTCACCGTGGCGCTGTACTTCCTCGTGAGAGCGGCCCGCGGCGGCATACGCGACCAGGACGACTTCCTGCTCGCGGGCCGCAGGGTCGGCCCGGTCCGCAACGCGCTCGCCCTGTCCTCGGCGCCCCTGATGTACTCGACGCTGTTCATCATCACCGGGCACATCGCGCTGAGCGGGTACGACGCCGCCCTGCTCATGACGGCGTTCACG
This sequence comes from Streptomyces sp. 63XJN7_1_ISO-PGPR-S23-121, assembly GCF_056173025.1. Taxonomy (NCBI): domain Bacteria; kingdom Bacillati; phylum Actinomycetota; class Actinomycetes; order Kitasatosporales; family Streptomycetaceae; genus Streptomyces; species Streptomyces sp. 63XJN7_1_ISO-PGPR-S23-121. Next base: position 4,639,731 of record NZ_CM149653.1, read on the forward strand.
GTCTCCATGATGCTCGGGCTGCTGATCTTCGCCTCGCACGTGCGCAATCTCGGCGTCCACACGCTTGGCGACCTCCTCGCCCTGCGCATGCGTGAACGCGAGGCGCGGACCGCGGCGGCCGTCGTCACCATGCTGATCTACGCCATGTTCACGGTCATCCAGATGGCCGCGATCGCGTTCATCTTCAACCGGTGGTTCGGCCTCGACTCCCTCGTCGGGCTGGCTCTCATGGTCGCCGTCGTCGGCCTGGTCACCGTGCTGTTCGTGTACATCGGCGGAATGCCGGGCGTCACCAGGATCCTGGTGGTCAAGGTCACCCTGGTGCTGGGCGTCGTGGCGGTGCTGACCGTCCTGGTCCTGGCGGAGTTCAACCTGAACGTCGTGAGTCTGCTCGAGCGCGCGGAGGCCAACGCGGCGCCGGACCCCGGCGGTCACGAGCTGCTGGACCCCGGCCGCCTCTTCGGCGAGGGCGACGCCCGGTGGGTGCACCTGTCGAAGCTCTTCTGCATCGCCGTCGGCGTCGCCGCGATGCCGTTCCTCTTCATGCGCAGCTTCACGGCGACCAGCGGGCGGGACGCCCGGCGGTCGGCCGGCTGGGCCTCGATGATCATCGTCGGCGTGTACCTGTGCATGGGCGTCGTCGGCTTCGGTGCCGTCGCGGTCCTCGGCGCGGACAACATCGGCGTGATCAAGCCGCACCGTGACATCAGCCTGCCCAAGCTCGCGGACGAGCTCGGCGGTCCGGTGCTGGTCGGCGTGCTCGGCGCGGTCGCCGTCCTCACGGTCGCCGCGGTCTTCGCCGCCCTGCTGATCAACGCGGTCACCTGTGTCACCAAGGACATCAACGTGATGCGGGGCCGCCAGCCGGCCCCGGGCGACGAGCTGAAGGACGTACGACGCAACGTGGCGGTGATCGGCGTCGCCTCCGTCGTCCTGGCTGTCGCCATGCTTCCGGTGCTGACGCACATCTTCATCCCCACCTCGATCGACGTGGCCGGTGCCGCGATCCTGCCGGCCGTCGTCTACGCGCTGTTCTGGCGGCGCTACAACACCGCCGGACTGAAGTGGACCATCTACGGCGGGATCGCCCTGACCCTGTTCATGGTCGTGTTCTCCAACGGCGTGTCGGGCGCGGAGGACGCCATCTTCGCCGACTCCGACTTCAAGTTCATCGACATCGAACCCGGCCTGATCTCGGTGCCGGCCGGTTTCCTGTTCGGCTGGATAGGCACCCTCACCAGCCGCGAGCGCAACGACGCGGCCTTCGCCGAGATGCAGGTCCGAGCCCTGACGGGAGGCCTCGCTCCCGCCCGGACGGACCGTGGGCCGGGTCCCGTCGGCGGCGCCGGCCGGCCCGGACGGAAGAGCGCGGCGCCCAGCAAGGCGCCCTGAGACATCGTGAACGGTGTGGGGCGGTCGCACCGCCCCACACCCCTGTGAAGGGGCAATCGTGGATCCGGTACCGGTTCTGGTCGTGGGCGCGGGCCCAGTCGGCATGGTCGCCGCTCTGGAGCTCGCCCGCCAGGGCGTTCCCTGCGTACTCGTCGACCGAGAGTTCGAAACATCCGTTCATCCCAAGCTCGACTACGTCAACCCGCGGAGCATGGAGTTCTTCCGGCGCCTCGGCATCACCGACGACATCCGCTCCGCCGGGGTCGCCCCCGAGCACCGGGCCGACGTGATCTGGTCGACCGGGCTGGCGGGCGAGCCGATCACCACGTGGGAGCTGCCCTCGGTCGCCGAGGAGCGGCGGCGCATCGCCGAGCACAACGACGGCACCCAGCCCACCGAACCCGGCCAGCGCATCTCCCAGGTCGACCTGGAGCCGGTCCTGCGGTTCCACTGCCGGCTCAACCCGCTCATCGAGCTGCGCCGCGGCCTGCGCTTCGACTCTCTCACCCAGGACGACGACGGAGTCACCAGCCGGCTCGTCGACGTGCTGACCGACGACGAGATCCGGCTGCGCTCCCGGTACGTGATCGGGTGCGACGGCGCCTCGAGCCAGGTCCGCGCGGCGCTGGGCATCGGGGAGGAGAGCTTCGACGTCCCCGGGCTGCCGGGCGCCTTCATGGTGCACTTCAAGAGCCGCGACCTGGACACCCTGCACCGGCACGGGCGGTTCTGGCACTACTTCGCCTTCCGGTACGTCCTCATCGCCCAGGACGAGGCCGACACCTGGACCGCGCACGTCAACGGCCTGCGCCCGGACGAGTTCGACACTCCGCCGGCCGATCCGGCCGCCTTCCTGCTCGACGTCATGCGGACCGAGCTGAAGATCGACAAGGTGCTCCTGACCTCGCGCTGGCGCCCCGGCTTCATGATCGCCGACCGCTATCGCAGCGGACGGGTGCTCCTCGCCGGGGACTCCGCGCACCGCATGTTCCCGACCGGCGCCTACGGAATGAACACCGGTATCGGCGACGCGGCCGACGCCGCCTGGAAGATCGCGGCTCTCGTCAACGGCTTCGGCGGACCCGCACTGCTCGACAGCTACGAGGCGGAACGCCGCCCGGTGGGGCTGCGCACCCTGCACACCTCCCGACGCCATCTGGACGTGCACCTCCGGGCCGGGGACATGCTGCGCGGCGGCGCCTCCACGGAGGCCGTCGCCTCCTATCTGCGGGCCGAGCGGGGCGAGAACGAGTACCGGGGCATCGAACTGGGCCACCGCTACGACGACTCGCCCGTGATCTGCCACGACGACGAGCCGGAACCCCCGTACACGCCCCGCGCGTACACGCCCACGACCTGGCCCGGCGGACGCCCGCCGAGCCTCCTCCTCAAGGACGGAACCGCGCTCTACGACCACTTCGCGCCGTCCTTCACCCTCGTCGACTTCGCCGGCGACGGCAGGGGCGACGCGCTGCTCGAAGCGGCGGCCGCCCAGGGCCTGCTGGTCGGCCACACCGTGGTGCGCGACGCCCTGGTCCGGCGGGCCTGGGAACGCGACCTCGTACTGCTCAGGCCCGACCATCACGTGGCCTGGCGCGGCAACGAGGCCCCCCTGGACCCGGCTTCCGTCGTCCGGCGGGTGCGCGGCGCGGCCCGGGACGTCACGCCTCGCTGATCTCGACGGGAGCACTCATGACGCGATTCAGCTCTACGGCGGACCTCGCCCGCCCCGGACCGTGGGAGGACCTGCCCGCGGCCCAGCAACCGGACTGGCGCGATCACGCCGCCCGTCCCGCGGTCTGCGCGAGGCTGGCATCGGCCGCGCCACTGGTGACGGCCGCCGAGGTCCGGGAACTGCGGCGGACGCTGTCGGGCCTGACGACGACCGGCGGGCTCCTGCTCCAACTGGGCGACTGCGCCGAGAGCTTCTTCGAGTGCACGCCCCGGCACGTGGAGCGGAAGCTGCGCGTCGTCGACCGGCTGGCGGACAGCCTCGGCGAACTCACGGGCCGGAGTGTCGTGCGGGTCGGCCGCATGGGCGGGCAGTTCGCCAAGCCGAGGTCGCGGGCCACCGAGTCGCACGGTTCGATCGACATCCCCTCCTTCCGCGGGCACATGATCAACTCGGAGATCGCCACTCCCCTGGCCCGGCAGCCCGAGCCGCTGCGCATGGCGTGGGCCTACGACGCCGGAGCCGAGGTGCAGCGGGTGATGCGGGCGCACCGCGAGGCCGGCGCCCGTACACCGGCCGGGCTGGGCCCCTGGTCCAGCCACGAGGCCTTGGTCATCGACTACGAGTCCCCGCTGGTGCGCCACGACGCCGGGACGGACGAGCTGTACCTGTCCTCGGCGCACCTGCCCTGGGTGGGCGAGCGGACCCGTGAACCGGGCGGCGCGCATGTCACGTTGCTGTCCCGCGTGGTCAATCCGGTGGGCTGCAAGATCGGTCCTGCCGCGGACCCGGAGGAGATCCTGCGGGTGTGCGAGGCGCTCGATCCCCATCGTGAGCCCGGCCGCCTGGTGCTCATCCCGCGGATGGGACGGGACGGGATCCGGGAGGCCCTGCCGCCGATCGTGCGCCGGGTGGCGAAGGCGGGGCACCCGGTGATCTGGCTGTGCGACCCCATGCACGGCAACACGGTGACGTCCCGCGCCGGCCTGAAAACACGTCACCTCGCCGATGTGATCACCGAGGCGGTGCGATTCCGCGACATTCTCCGGGAGTGCCGCCAGCACGCCGCCGGACTCCACCTCGAGGTCGCGGCGGACGACGTGACGGAATGCGTTGGCGGCTCGGTGGAGCGCGAGGAACAAATCACCGGCCACTACACCTCCCTGTGCGATCCGCGCCTCAATCCCGAACAGGCCCTGGAACTCATCGAGGCATGGGCGAAATGAACGGTGCCGGTTCGCGAGCAGCACCCCGGCGATCCCTGCTCCGGTACGACTACTACTCGATCGAGCAGTGGACGTGCCGAAGGACGGCCGGATAGCGTCCGAGCTGATTTCCGGGAAATTGACGGAGCACGTGAATTCCGATCGAAAGGAAATTTCCGGTGACGACATTGAGGCGGCCGCGGAGCCGGCGCCTGGGATACACGGTGACCATCGCCACCGCGGCGGCCTTGGTGGGTTCGCTGACCAGTGCCGCGCCGGCGGCCCCGCGGCAGGCGGCGCCCGGAATCGACCTGGACCACGGCAACGCCCTGATCCAGGTGGTGTACCCGAAGTTCCAGCGGGTGTCACGCGACGAGAGCTCGGGACGTTCGGTGTCGCTGACGGTCGACCACGCCATCCTCATCGAGATGCCGTGGTTCGACGCCATCGCCCCGTACCACCCGACGGCGAAGGGCATCTTCTCCGACCTCGGACGCCGTCCGGAGGCGGAACGGACGACGCGCAACAAGAACATAGCCGTCATCTACGCGGCGTACACGTCGATGAGCACGGTGCTGCCGCAGTACAAGTCCCGCTGGATCGAGATGATGGAGTCGGCGGGGCTCGATCCGTACGACACCGCGGAAGACCCCACGACGCCGAGCGGCATCGGCATCCTCGCCGCCAAGAACGCCATGAAGGCGCGCCTGCACGACGGCTCCAACCGGTACGGCGACGAGGGCGGACGGCAGTACAACCGGAAGCCGTACAGCGACTACACCGGCTACAAGCCGGTCAACACCGCGGAGCAGCTCCGCGACGCCTCCCGCTGGCAGCCGGGCGTGACCTCGGTGAACAACGTCTACAGGGTCCAGCAGTTCGCGACCCCCTACTACGGCCGGGTCAGGCCGTTCACGTTCGACGACCCCAGCCGGTTCGAGGTGTCCCCGCCGGCCGCCAGCAACCACCGCAACCGCGGCGCCTACAAGCGCCAGGTCGACGAGGTGCTGAAGGCGTCGTCGCGCCTGGACGACCGCAAGAAGATGAGTGCCGAACTCTTCAACGACAAGGTCGTGACGTTCGGAACCGTGGCCGGCACTCCGGTGGTCACGCACGGCAACTACGACATCGAGAAGATGGTGCAGTACATCACCTCCTCCGATGTGGCCTTCATCGATTCCACGATCGCCACCTGGCACTTCAAGCGCAAGTTCGACTCGGTCCGGCCGGTCAGCGCCGTCCGGCACGTCTACCGGGGCAAGGAGGTCACCGCCTGGGGCGGCCCCGGCGCCGGCACGGTCGGCGACATCCCCGGGAACGAGTGGCAGGGCTACCTGAGCGGGCGTTCCGCCGACGCCCCCGAGTACCCGTCGGCCAGCTCCGCCCTCTGCCTGGCCTTCAGCCAGCAGGTGCGGCGGTTCACGGGCACGGACAAGGCCGACATCAACTATCCCGTGGCGAAGGGCTCTTCGCTCATCGAACCGGGCGTCACCCCGGCCAACGACATGACGCTGCACTGGGACAACTGGACCGACTTCGCCCGGGACTGCGGTGAGAGCAGGGTCTGGGGCGGTGAGAACTTCCCCGCCGCGGTCGAGGCCGCGAAGCAGTACGCGCCGAAGATCGGTGACATGAGCTACGCGTTCGTCCAGCGGAAGGTGAACGGGGGCTGAACCGCTCGTCTCCGACAGAGGCTGCCGCCTGCGTCCACCAGGGCGCCGGCGGCAGCCTGCTGCCGTCACTTTCGGGCAGCGGCCCGTGACGCCTTGCCAGCGGGATATGGGTAGAGGAGTCGAGGCCGGACGGGTTAAGGTCACGGCTGCGACTCGAACGCATGGTCGGGGGCTTCTTTCAATGATCTTTCACGCACCTCCAGTGAGTTCGCCTTCACCTCCTCCGGTGGCACACGGCACCGGTCCGAGTGTGCCGAGCCCGTGTCCGTCCCGCGGGGGACGCGGGGTCCGCCGGAGCCCGGCCATCACCGTCGGACACGTCCGCGAGCCGAGGTCCCACCGCATCGCGTCGACGAGGTCCCTGCCGACCGGTGGCGTCCGCCCCGGCCGCCGGGCACCCGTCCACGAAGAGTGACCCACGAGCGGGCGTCGCGCACCGGCCGGACATCAGGGGGACCCGGCCGCGGCGCCCGCGGAGTCCGACGGCCGGGACACCACCCCCTGCCCGGACAGCGGCCGGACGGCACACACGACCGGTCGCGCCGGCTCTCGATCAGGCCTTCCTTGGGGGACACTCCGATGACATCCGTCCTTCCGTGTCTCGCGGCGGCGAAGACGTGCTCCGTGCTCGTGTCCGACCCCGACCTGTCCGTCCGGGCGGTGCTGTCGGCGGTGATCGGATCCGCTCCCGGGCTGACCCTGGTCGGCGAGGCGGCGGATGCGGACGAGACGGTGGCGCGGGCCGCCCGGACCCACCCGGACCTGGTGCTCCTGGGGGCGGGGGCGGCCGGGCCGGACCTGGCCACCGTGACCGGACGCCTGCTCGCCGCCGCCGATCCCCCCAAGGTGATCGTCCTGGCCGTACCCGGACAGCGGGAGTACTGCAGGGAGGCACTGACAGCCGGCGCCTCCGGACTGCTCCTGCGGGACGCCCCCGCGGAGGAGGTGCTGTGCGCCATCTCCGCGGTCTCGTCGGGATACCTGCTCGTCGCCCCCGACTTCGCCGCCTCGGCGATCGTCGGTAACTCCGGCACGGACGCGCCGCCGGCGTCACCGGCGGGTTCGGCGGTGACGTCGTCGCGACCCCGGCGCGGGTCGGTGCGGAGGATGGCCGCGGCGGACAACCGGCTGCTCGCACAGGACGTGCACGACGTGCTCGGACGCACCCTCGCCGCGATCAACCGCAAGGGCGAGCTCGCCGTCCGGCTGCTCGCCACCCGGCCGGACCGGGCGCGCGCGGAGCTGGAGACCGTGCTGGAGCTGGCGCGTCGGTCCATGACCGAGGTCCGGGGCCTGGTCGACGGCTATCGCCCGAGCGACCTGGCCACCGAGATCGAGGGGGTGCGCTGCGACCTGGAGATCCTGGGCACGCGGGTGGAGGTCCGGCGCACCCGGGCCGCACTGCCCCGCGCCGTCCAGGAGGTGTTCGGCTGGGTGGTGCGGGAGGCGGGCGCGAACGTCATCCGGCACAGCGAGGCCGCGAGCTGCTCGATCGAGGTCTGGACCCGTGGCCGTACCGCTCATCTGCGGATCTCCAACGACGGCGTTCGGCATACCGCCTCGGCCTCCGGGAGCGGGCTCCTCGGTCTGGCGGCGCGGCTGCGGGCCGAGGGCGGCACGCTCACCCATGGCCCGGTCCCCCACGCGGCCTACCACGTCGAAGCGAGCGTACCCATCAGTCACACCGACGTCCGGAGGGAAGATGGCGATCAAGCTGGTCCTGGCCGAGGACGAGGCCCTCACCAGGGAAGCCCTCACTGAACTGCTCCGGCTGTCCGGGGACATCGACGTGATCGCCCACACCGGTCGGGGTGACAGGGTGGTCGGACTGCTGAAGGAGCATGGGGCGGACATCGCCGTGATTGACGTGCGCATGCCTGGCATGAGTGGGATCGAGGTCGCCGAGCAGTTGCACCGGGAGCGGCCGGGCTTCCCCCTGGTGATCCTCACCTGCGACGTCCGGCCCGGGCACGTGCAGCGGGCGCTGAAGGCCGGAGTGCGCGGCATCCTGACGAAGGAGACCTCGATCGGCGAGTTGAGACGGGTGATCCGTGAAGTGCACGCGGGCGGCCGGCACGTGCCGCCCGACCTGATCGCGGAGATGGTGGCCGCCGGGGACAACCCCCTCACGGTGCGCGAGGCCGAGATCCTGAAGGTGGCCGAGGACGGCCGCCCGCTCAGCGCCATCGCGTCCCAGCTGCACCTGAGCCCGGGCACGGTCCGCAACCACATCCACTCCGCCATCCACAAGCTGAAGGCGACGAACCGGGTCGGGGCCGTGCTGGCCGCGTCGCGGGCCGGCTGGATCTGATCTCCCCTCAGCCGGTGGTGGCGGGACGGAGCAGTGCCGCGACGCCGTTCCGCCGCCCCCAGGCGACCGTGACGCTGAGCAGGAGGAGGATCAACGCCAGGAGGGAGAAGTCGTCGATGACGAGGTTGGTGATCATGGCTCCGATCATCAACGCGGCCAGCCCCAGCGCGGCGAGCCCGACCAGACGCGGAACCAGAAGCCCGACCACGCCGACGAGTTCCAGGACGCCGACGAAATACCGGAGCCACTGCCCGGCTCCGATGTTGTCGAAGGCCGCCACCATCTCCGCGGCGCCGAAGAGCTTCGCGGTGCCGGCGGCGAGGAATACGATCACCAGAAGCGCGTGGCACACCCATAAGGCGATACCGGCGGCCCGTCCCGTTCCCTTACCCGGTGAATTTTCCAGTTCGCCCATCCGAGCCCCCGGCTCTCTTGGCAATTGGGATGCGGTCCGAACAACGACTTCCCGGACGATAGCCCGCGACAATTGAGCGGGTCAACAATCGCACATTGAACGGATCCGGAATCATCGCCTCGGACAAGCCCGTTCATCTACGAGGGATGGACATTTCGGATTCGCGAACACCCCTGGCGAGTGGGAGACGAGCAGGAGTGCTGCGTTCGCGGTAGTCGACTGCTCCGGCGGCAGACTCCGCCCTTCGCCGATACCGCTCCGACGGTAGGCGGAACGGATACTCCGGCATGACGAATTGCGGCCGGCCGGTTCTTAGGCTGAAGTCCGAACGCCGTCATGAGAACCGAAGGGAACCCCCATGTCCGTCCGTCGCTTGCTCATCGCCGCCGCAGCCGCTGTGACCACGGGATTCATGCTCGCCGCGCCGGCGGCCGCCAACGTCATGGCCGCCGACGGCGACGACGGTGGCTCCGGGCGGGGCCCCTCCCTCGCGGCCCTGGTCGTGGCGGTGATCGGCGTGGTGCTCGGCGTGCGGGCCCTGCGTGCGGCCGGCCGCGGTGCCGCCAACGCGCGCGGCGGAGCCCTCGCGGGAGTGGCGGTGGGGGCCCTCGGCGTGATCATCGGCGGCATCGCCCTCGCCGTCGCGGACGGCGGTGTGGGCAAGGGCTCCGGCACGGGCGGCGCCGTCGTGGCCATGGTCGTGGGGCTGGCCGGCGTGGTCCTCGGCGCGCTGGCGCTGTCCCGGTCCCGCCGCGCCGTCGCCTGACGGCCTTCGGTACTCCCCCGGCCGACCGGAAACCGCCGACACGGCGGCCCGGTCGGCCGTTCGCCGTCTCCGCGACGAACGGCGGCCCGTCCCTTCCGGGTCCCCTTCGCCTCACCCGGCGGCGGTTCCGGCCTGGCACGCCCGCCGGGTCGCCTCAGTCGCGATCGCCGTCCGGAGCCGCCGCCCTCACCGCCTCCTCGGGTCGACGCGCCCTGCCCCGCGGCTTCAACGGCGCGTTCGGCAGCTCCGGCGCGGGCAGCGAGGCCCCGTCGTACCCGTGCACCTCTCCGAAACGGGTGGTTCCCTCCATCCAGTCCTCCCGGGCCCGCACGATGTCGTCGTGCGATCGCCCGATGAAGTTCCACCACATGACGATCTCCTCGTCGAACGGGGTCCCGCCGAGCAGCACCGTGCGGGCCGGCTCGCCGGACTCGTTGCGGAGCGTCAGGGTGCCGGCGCCGGGGCGTACGTAGCCCAGTTCCGCCGGGTGCAGCAGGGTGCCGGCCAGCCGGACGTCCCCGCGGTCCACGAGGAGCCCGTGCTCGAAACCGGGGTCCACGGGCAGGGTGAGCGAGGCGTGCGGCGCGAGGGTGATCTCGGCGCCGAGCAGGGGCGTGAAGGTCGGCACCGGCGAGACGGCACCGGCCAGCCGGCCCAGGAACACGCTGATCCCGGCGCCGTCGGTACGGACGGGCTCGGGCACGTGATGCCGGAAGTCCCGCGCGGTGTGGCGGTGTTCGTCCGGGAGGGCCACCCACAGCTGCACGCCGTGCAGGACCGTGGTCCGCTCGGTGGAGACCTCGGAGTGGCTGATGCCGTGCCCGCCGGTCATGAGGTTCAGCTCGCCGGGCCGCACCAGGGCGTGGCTGCCGAGGCTGTCCCGGTGCTCGATCTCGCCGCTGAACAACCAGCTGACCGTCTGCAGTCCGGTGTGCGGATGCGGGGCGACGTCCATGCCCCCGGTGCGGGCGACGTCGTCGGGACCGTAGTGGTCGACGAAGCACCAGGCGCCGATCAGGGTCCGGGTCCGTTGCGGCAGCGTGCGCCGGACCGTCATGGCGCGCGGCCCGCCGAGCGGTACGTCGCGCGGTGTCAGTACCTCGACCTGTGCCCCTTCCGATCGCTCGTCGCCGTCCGCCGCTCCGCAGCGGACTTCTCCGGGGCTTGTTTCCACGTTGCTCACTGAGAAGCACCTCCCGTCGTCATGATATTTTCAAATTTAACTATTCGCCACTGCGGGCCGTTCCGGCCGCGTCCGAAGGAGCCCAGGTTGAGCAGCAGCACCCTGCCGATGTCCGAGGACCGACGGATCTTCATCGACAAGCAGAACCCCGAGCCGTACCAGGCGCTGGTGCGCGCGTCGGAGGCGGTCCGGGCGGCGGCCGCCGCAGCGGGCTTCGACCGGATCCTGGTGGAACTGGTCAACCTGCGCGTCTCCCAGATCAACGGCTGCGCGTACTGCCTGAACCTCCACACCCGGGCCGCCCTGCGCGCGGGCGAGACCACGCAGCGCCTCGGTGTGCTGGCCGCCTGGCGGGACACCGACCTGTTCACCCCCGTGGAACGCGCCGCGCTCGCGCTGGCCGAGGCGACCACCCGGCCCGCCGACACCGCCGCACGCGACACCGCCACGGCGGCCGCCCGCGACGTGCTCACCGACGACCAGATCTCCGCGGTGATCTGGGTGGCGATCACCATCAACGCCTTCAACCGGGTCTCCGTCATGAGCGGGCATCCGGTGCCGCCGGAGCGGTGACCGGCTTCCGGCCGGCACCGGCCGCGGCGGACGTCCGACCGCGAGGCTGGGCCCGGGCGGCGCCGGGCGTGTGCCTCGGAGCGCACGGCCGCCGTTCCCGCAGCGCACGGCCGCGCGCACGGCGGCACACCGTGCGCTCACGCACCCGGCCGTGTGCGCTGCCGGTCAACCGCCCGCCGGTCCCGGCGCCTAGCGTCCTTCGGGAACGTACGGCACAGCACCGCAGGAGGCGGCCATGACCACCAGCACCAAGCCCCCGAGCAGCCAGCCGTGGCTGCATCAGAAGGGCGCCGTCATCCAGGAGTTCGGCACCGTCAAGCTGTTCCCCCTCGGGCTGTCCCACGACGCCCGCATGTACTCCTGCCAGCGCCTGAACCAGGTCCTGGCCGACACCCAGATGCTCCACGGCCTGTACAAGAAGCACCACTGGCTCCTGCGCGGGGCGACCTTCTACCAGCTGCACCTCCTCCTGGACAAGCACGCCGGGGAGCAGCTGGAACTCGTCGACGCCGTCGCGGAGCGGGTCCAGACGCTGGGCGGGGTCGCGGTGGGGGACCCCCGGCACGCCGCGGAGATCACCTCGATCCCGCGTCCGCCGGACGGTGTGGAGGAGGTCCCCGCGATGCTCTCCCGCCTGCTCCAGGCCCACGAGACCATCCTGACCCAGGCCCACGACGCGGCCGCCCGGACCGCCGAGCTGGGTGACGACGGCACCAACGACCTGCTGGTCTCCCAGGTGATCCGCACCGGTGAGATCCAGGCGTGGTTCCTGGCCGAGCACCTGGTCGACACGCCCCTCGTACGGTCCTGACCCGGCCCGGCGGGAGTCCGGCGGAGGGGCGTTCAGGAACCGGTCGCGGTCCGCTGCGCCTGTTCCAGCGCCTCCTTCGGCGTACGCTCGCCCGTCAGCGCGGACTGGACCGCGGTGTAGATCCCGGTCGCCGCGTCGGGCCACCGGACGCCGAGCCGGCTCGTGCGGGACCGGGCCCCCTCGACGCTGTCGACGAAGGCCGCCATCGACGGGACCCGCTCCGCGTACCGGGCGGCCACCGCGGGGCGCGAGGGCACGGTGACCCGCTGCTCGGCCTGGTCGAGCATGGTCCGAGAGTCGTTCAGGCACGCGAGCACCTGCGCGGCCTTCTCCTGGCGGGCGGGGGAGGCACTGTGCGGAACGGTCCACACCTCGCCGCCGATCGGTGTGACGGGGGCCTGTCCCGCGGTGGGGACGGGGACCGGGGCCATGCCCCAGTTCAGGTCGCGGGCCTTGTTCAGGGCGGGGATCCGCCAGGGCCCGTTGATCATCATGGCCGTGCGGCCGGCGACGAACTGGTCGTGGAGGTCGGCCTGGTTCCAGTTCAGCACGGACTCCGACATGGAGCCGCCGCGCACCAGGCCGGCCCACAGCCGCAGGGCCTGCTCGGCCTGCGGGGAGTCCAGCCGCCGCTCGTCCCCGCCGTTGGACCACAGGAAGGGCAGGAACTGCCAGGCGGACTCGAAGGTGGCGTCGGCGTCGACCGCCATGCCGTAGCGCCCCGGGCGGGTCAGTGCGGCCGCCGCCGTCCTCAGCTCGTCCCAGGTCCTGGGGACGGCCACGCCGGCCTCCGCCAGGGCGTCCTTGTCGTAGAAGAGGACGACCGTGCTGACGGTCGGCGCCAGTCCGTACACCTTGCCGTCGTAGCTGCCCGCCGCGAGGATCTCCTCGCCGAAGCCGTCGAAGTCGATGCCGTACCGGTCCAGCGGTGTCAGCACCCCGGTCTCCGCGATCTGCTGCAGATCGGCGTTGTCCAGCATCAGCAGGTCGGGCAGGGTCCGCGCCGACGCCTGCCGCAGGACCGTCGGGACGAGCGACGGGCCGGGGACACTCGAGTGCTCGACCCTGACCCCGGCGGCCTTCCCGCAGGCGTCGAGCCAGCCGCTCCACTGCGCGTGCTCGGTGTCGTCGGTGTAGTAGTCGAGCGCGGTGATGGACGTGACCTCGTCCCCGGCGGCCGCCGTGCCGGCTGCGCCGCCGCACCCGGTGACGGCCGGCAGCAGGGCGAGGGCCCCGAGGAGGCCGGCGATCCGCCGTGCCGCCGGCCCGGCAGGTGAGGTCATGGTGTGTGCTCCCGCGTGCGTGCCTGTCCCGATCGCCGGTCCCGGCACGTGACGAGTGGTTTCGGGCCTGTGTGGCGACTCGGTCAGCGTAGACGCCGGGAGGGACGCGGTCGCGACCGCCCTGTGAACAGCGGGTGCGCTCCTGTCACCCGGTGCGGAGGGGCCTCGCGTGAACGTACCAGGCGCACCGTTCAGTCCTCGCGCAAGGCCATGACCACATGGGCGAGTTGCACCCGGGAGTTGACCGAGAGCTTGCGGAAGGCGGAGGTCAGGTGCGTGTTGATGGTGTGCGGGGAGACGACGAGCCGGTCGGCGGCCGACCGGTTGGTGTGCCCCTCGGCTATGAGGCGGGCGACCTTCTTCTCCGAGGCCGTCAGCGCCTCCCAGCCCTGGACGGGGCGGCCGACGACCGTCCGGGGGCCGCCCGTGTCCCCGGCCCGCCGGTCCCGCCGCAGGTGTGCCGCCGCCGCGTGCGCGCCCGACGCGGTGTAGAGGGCCCGGGCCTCCGTCAGGGGCGCGGCCGTCCCATCCGCGGCCGGGCGCGCCCGTCCGAGGTCGGCGAGGGCCGCGGCCCGGACCAGCGGGCGGGGGCCGGCCCCGAGCAGCTCCACGGCGTGTTCCAGCAGGGCGGCGTCGCCGCGGACGAGGCCGGTCACCTGGGCCGCGACGCCCGCCGCGGTGGGCACGGCCGGGTTGCGCGCCGCGTGGTCCCGGGCCTGTGCGGCCAGGTCCTCGGCGAGCGAGTGGTCCGTGCCGCGCAGGGCGATGCGTACGGCGGAGTCGACCCAGGTGCGCAGGAGTCGCCAGCGCATGAAGGGGCCGTTCTCCTGCACCTGCCGGATCCGGTCGACGGCCAGGGCGGTGTCGCCGTCGGCGTCGGCCACGACCGCCTCCAGGAACCGCACGGCGGCCGTGTTGCCCGGGTTCGGTTTGGCGGCGAGGCCCTCCCGCGCCGCGGCCAGGTGTCCCCGCGCCGCTTCCCGCTCACCGCGCAGGAGCGCGATCCGGGAGCGGATCACCCGGGAGTTGACCTGCTGCACGGGTGTCCGCAGGTCCTCCTCCAGGCGTTCCATCGTGGCGAGGTCCGCCTCGGCGTCGTCGAGCCGGCCGAGCCCGAGGTGCTGCTGCCCCTGGGCCCACAGCAGCATGGCCTGACGAGGCGAGGCCGCGTCTTCGGCCGCCCGCAGCAGCAGCCGCTCGCCGGACGCGAAGTCGTCCAGGTGCTGATGGGCGACGATCTCCTCGGGCAGGTAGGCGGGGTCGACGGCGCTGAGCGCGGCGAAGTGCCTCAGCGCCGCGGCGTTCTCGCCGGCGTTGAGGGCGATCTCGCCCAGCCCGGACAGGGCCAGGACGTGCGCCTCGCGGTCACCGGTCCGGACGGCGTCGCGCAGGGCGCCCTCGCCCGCCTCGCGGGCCGCGACGAGGTCGGATCCCCGGGACAGCGCGAGCGCACGCAGGGCGGCCAGCCGTGCCGCGACCTCGGGGGCCGCGCCGGTGACCGCGAGCGCGGTGTCGGCCCGGCGGCGCAGCTCGTCGGCGAGGTCCATGTTCCACAGGGTCCCGCCGAGCGCGGCCTGCAGACGGCCGAACACCTCGGGCGGCGGCCGCAGGGCCAGCAGCCGGTCGCCGGTCGCCAGGGCCTCCCGGTTCCGGCCGGCCCGGGTCTGGCAGACGATCGCCCGCTCGCCCACGGAGAAGGCCGACGGCCCCGCGGGCGGCACCAGCTCCAGCGCCCGGGTCATCAGGTCGGCCGCGAGGCCCGGCGTGACCGGCAGGACGTCCTCGGCGGCCCGCCGTAGCAGCGTGACGGCCTCCTCGTCGCCGGGCAGGGCGCCCTTGAGGATGTGCGGCACCGTGTCGATCGGCTGGTGCCCGGCGGCGGCCAGGTGCCGGGCGGCCTCGCGGTGCAGTGCCTTGCGGGCGGACGGCGGGATGTCGACGTAGACCGCCTGGCGCAGCAGGTCGTGCCGGAACACGAGCTGTTCGCCGTCGTCGTCCAGGAGTCCGGCGCGCACCGCCTCCTCGAGTGCGGCGATCAGCTCCGTGGGTGCCCGGCCGCACAGCGCGGCGGCCTGGGTGAAGCCGAACCCGCGTCCCAGCACCGCTCCCATCTGGAGGAAGCGCAGGGTGGCCGGCCGAAGGGACTTGAGCCGGCCGCGCACGCCGACGACCAGCCCCGGGTGCACCGGGCCGCCCTCGGCCCCGGCGGTCCGCAGTCCCGCGAGCATCTCGACGGCGAGGAACGGGTTGCCGCCGGCTCCGTTGAGCAGGCCGCGTACGCGTTCGTCGACGGCCGTGCCCAGGGTGTCGCCGGCCAGCTGCCCGATGGCCTCGCCGGTCAGCGGTGCCAGACGCACCGTGACCGTCCGGAGTTCCGGTGCGGCGGCCGCGACGATCTCCTCGGCCGGGCCGGCCGGCTCCAGTCGCCCGGTGAGCAGCCAGAGCACGGGTGAGGTGCGCAGGCGTACGGGGAGCTGCGTCAGGGCGAACCGGCTCAGCGGGTCGGCCCACTGGACGTCGTCCAGGGCGATGAGCACCGGGCCGCGGGCCGCTCGGGCCTCGATCGCCTCGGCCAGGCGTTCCAGGAGCCAGATCCGCTGGTCGTGGTGGCGGGCGAGATCGGTGAGGGCGTCGCCGGACAGCAGCGGTTCGTCGCCGTGCAGGACGCAGGAGGCCAGCGAGGACAGCGGCACGATGTGGTGGAGTTCGTCGGCCTTGCCGAGGCCCACCCAGAATCCGGCCGTCCGGCTCCCGGCGACGGCCTCGGCGAGCAGGGTGCTCTTGCCGATGCCCGGTTCCCCCTGGATCAGGGCGAGCGCGCCGCCGCCGGTGCGGGGCACCGAGGCGATCACTTCCCGCAGCTCGCCCAGTTCCCTCTCCCGGCCGCGCAGACCGCTTCGGGACAGGCTGCCGCCCTGGCTGCCCACGCGCGTCCCTCCCTGTGCTCCCGCGCCCGCCGGTGGCTCCGCGACGGTGCCGGCCGCCGGTCGCGGCCGGGCGGTCCGGGCGGACACGTACGACGCGCCCGGCGTCCACCATGGTACTGACCTGGGTGGACGCCGGGGGGCGGGCCTCCGCGCCTCAGGCCGCCGCGGCCCGGGGCACCTCGCGCCCGTCGTCCGCCGGGGCGGCCGTGGCGGGCTTGGGCAGCGCGGAGTCGCGCCACTCGCCGGGGGACATCCCGTAGGCGGCCCGGAACACGCGGCTGAAGTGGGTGGCGTTGGTGAATCCCCACCGGCGGGCCACGGCCGCGACGGTCCGGTCCGCCGCGTCCCGGCGGGCCAGCTCGCGCCGGCACTCCTGCAGCCGGCGGCGCCGCGTCCACCGCCCGACGGTGGTGCCCTCGGCCTGGAAGAGCCGGTGCAGGTACCGCACGGAGATCTGGTGGGCGGCGGCGATGGCCTCCGGGGACAGCTCCGGGTCGGTGAGGTGCCGGTCGATGTGGGCCCTGATGCGCGGCAGCCACGCCTGGGCCGCCGTCGGCTCGGCGGCCGCCGCCCCGGCCCGTCGGTCCTCGATCAGGACGGTCAGCAGGTCGACGACGCTGCGGGCCAGTGCCTCGCCCGTGTCCGGCGGGCAGGCCGCGGCCGTGTCCGCGAGCCGGGCCAGCAGGGGCGGCAGCAGCGAGCCGAGCGGGGTGTCCGCGCCGACGGGGGTCGCCGTGAGCCGTCGCAGGTCGGCCTCCCGCAGGCCCGCGAGCTGTCGCGGCAGGACGAGGGACGCCGTACGGGACGGCTGGTGGAACGTGATTCGGCTCGGGCGCGCGGAGTCGCAGAGGACGATCCCGCCGGGACGCAACCGGGTCTCGCGGCCGTCCTGCTCCACGTCGGCGACACCGTCGAGCAGGAGCAGGACGACCAGGCACCGGTCGTCGCCCCGGGCGATCAGCCGTGCGGTCCACGGTGCCGGTGTGGGGTGGCCGCCGGCCGTGACGACCCGCAGAGGACCCAGCAGGGCCGTGGTGGGGCCGGTGCCCGACGGCCGCCCGAGGGGTTGGGGTGTGAGTGGGTCCGGCAGCATGTTCTCCGCCCTGTTCGGTCAGTGTGTGCGGTACACAGCGTGCCGAGCGGGGCGGGTCCGGCGCATCGCGTGAATCCGCTGGATTCGCGCGTTTCCGCAGGCCGGGGCGGTACGCGCCGCGCCGGGGGCGCCGGGTGTCAGCGGCCGGTGACGGGGTCCAGGGCCAGCGTGGCGAAGGTCGCCAGCCAGTGGTCGGTGGTGAAGTCGCCGCGTTCCACGGCCGGCAGGCCCGCCGCGAGGTGTGCCTCGGCCGCCGTCTCCAGACGGCCGCGGGCGGGGCCGTCGGGCAGGGCCCCGGCGAGCGAGCGCAGCGCGGCCGCCCTGCTGAGGGTCAGGCCGAGCAGGTGGCCGATCTGCGGGTCGGCGTGGTCGGAGACCACCGGGACGTCCAGCAGCGCGCAGGGGGCGCCGGAGCCCAGCGCGGGCAGGAAGCCGTCGAGCCACGGGGCGAACTCCTCCCGCGGCAGCACCCTGCGCACCGCGTCGGCCTCGCTGAGGGCCGGGGACAGGAAGTCCTGTCCCGAGGGCTCCCAGTGCGCGGGCGCGTCGTGGTCGTCGGCGAACCAGGACAGCAGGCGTTCCCGTACGGCCCGGTCGGTCGTGGCCGACAGCTCCCCCGAGTCGAGTGCGAGACCGAGCGCGAAGGCGCTGTTGGGGTGGTTGCCGTGGCGTACGGGGTACGTCGCCTTCGGCAGCCAGTCGGCCAGCAGCCGGTCGACGGCGGTGACGGCGGGTTCCAGCGCCCGGGTCCAGCGGGCTCCCTCCGTGCCCCGGTACGCGCGGCACTCGGCGGCGAGGGCGAGCAGCCAGGCCCAGCCGTAGGGCCGCTCGAAGGAGGGGTGGTCGCGCAGGTAGGCGGCCTCGGCGGTGAGGTTGCCGGGGGTGAGGTGCCGGTCGAGTACGTCGACGGCGGGTCCGGTGTCCGGCAGTGCGGGCGTGCCGCCGTGGCGGCGCAGCAGCCGGACGAGCAGCCAGTGCATGTGCACCGAGGAGTGCCAGTCGTAGGCGCCGTAGAAGGCCGGGTGCAGGGTCCGGGGCTCGACGCGCTCGTCGGCGGAGAGGGTCAGGTGGGCCGGGAAGTTGGGGTACTCCCGGGTGATGTTGGCGAGGGCGAGCCGCGCGAAGGGGGCGACGTGAGTGCTGAGCGGCATCAGTGGGTGGCTCCCTCGGTCACTTTGAGGTCGTTGTCGGCCGGCGTGCGGGCGGCGGTGGCCAGCAGGGCGCGCAGGCCGTGGGCGACGGTGGCGGGCGGCAGGGACGGCGTCTGGCCGTCGGTGACCTGTTCCGGGGCCCAGGGGACGTGCACGAATCCGCCCCGGACGTGCGGGAACTCGGTGGCGATGAGGTGGCCGAGCCCGTAGGCGACGTGGTTGCACACGAAGGTGCCGGCGGTGTTTGACAGGGCGGCGGGGACTCCGGCCTCGCGCATCGCGGCGACGCAGGCCTTGACGGGGAGGGTGGAGAAGTAGGCGGCGGGGCCGTCCGGGACCACCGGTTCGTCGATGGGCTGCCGGCCCGCGTTGTCGGGGATGCGCGCGTCGTCGACGTTGATGCCGACGCGCTCGACGGTGACGCCGGGGCGTCCGCCCGCCTGCCCCAGGCAGAGCACCAGGCCGGGGGCGGTCGCGCGGACGGCGTCGCGCAGGGCGTCGAGGGACTCGCCGAACACGCAGGGCAGTTCGGCGGCGGTGACCGAGAGTCCGGCGGGCGGTTCGGCGGCCACCAGGGACGCCGCCTGCCAGGAGGGGTTCACGCGCTCGCCACCGAAGGGGGCGAAGCCGGTGATGAGGACGCGGGTCAAGGCACTTCCTTACGGTGGCGGGGCGGGCGGCTCAGAAGGCGAAGACCGCCATGATCACGGTGCAGCAGACGAGGAGCGCGAGCCCCGTGGGCAGCTGGGCCTTGATCGGTCCGTACTGGTCCTTCAGTTCGAGCAGGGTGGCCGGGACGATGTTGAAGTTGGCGGCCATCGGCGTGCAGAGCGTGCCGGCGAAGCCGGCCAGCATGCCGATCGCGAGGACGGCGGGTTCGTTGCCGTGCATCTGCTGGATGAGCACCGGCCAGCCGATCGCCGCGGTCATCACGGGGAAGGCGGCGAAGGCGTTGCCCATGATGACGGTGAACAGGAACATGCCGACGCAGTACGCGGTCACCGCGAGGTACTTGGAGTCGTCCGGCAGGACCTTGTTCACGAGGTCGCCGACCTGGTCGCCGACTCCCGCGGCGGCGAAGATCGAGCCGAGCACGGCCAGCAGCTGGGGCAGCAGCAGGGCCGAGCCCATGGCCTCCAGCATGGAGCGGCCGGAGTGGATCGGCACCGAGACCTTCTTCTCACCGGTGACGATCATGCCGACGACCAGTGCGGCGATACACCCGAGGCCGAGGCCGAGGAGGGTGGCCTTGCCCGTCTCGAAGAGGCCGGACTCGTCCAGCACGGAGGCGCAGACGATGGCGACGAGCGGGATCGTCAGGGCGGGGACGAAGATCTTGCTGCCGAGCCGGGCGGCGGAGGCCTCGCGCTGTGCGTCGGTGGTGGTGACCGGGACGCCCTTGCCGAGGAAGTTGAACCCGGCGAGCACGATCAGGGCGAGGACCGCGACGCCGAGCGGTTCGGCGGGCAGGGTCCAGCCGCCGTTGTCGGCGGTGGCGTTGGCGACGCCGGTGCCGTAGGGGAAGGTGAGTCCGAGCAGGCCCCAGAAGGCGGCGGACGTCCACCGCTTGGGGTTGCTGCGGTCGGTGGCCATCTGCACGGCCATGACGACGAAGACGAGGCCTATCAGCCAGTACAGCCATTCGACCTTGATCACTTCTCGGCCCCCTCGGGTAGCGGCAGGTCGTGTTCGGCCGCGGCGAGCGCCATCTCGCGCTCCAGCTGCCGGTCCATGAGCAGCAGGCGTGCGCCGTGGATGAGGAAGGCGCAGACGGCGAGCGGGATCGCCCACAGGGCCAGCTGGGTCGGTTCGATGTCCTGGTGGTAGGTGGAGTTCACGAAGCCGGTGATCAGCAGGATGGAGCCGATGGCGATGAAGCAGTCCTCGCCGAAGAAGACGCCCACGGTGTCGGCCGACGCGGAGTAGGAGCGCACCTTCTCCCGCAGTCGGTCGGGCAGCTTCGCCCCGGTCGTGCGCTCGGCGGCGGCCTCGGCCATGGGGGCCACGAGCGGTCGCACGGTCTGTGCCGGGCCGCCGATGCTGTTCAGGCCGAAGGCCGCGGTGACCTGCCGGACCAGCAGGTAGACGGTGAGGAACCGGCCGGCGCTGAGCCTGCCCAGGCGGCCGATGAGATGGCGTGCCTGTTCGCGCAGGCCGTAGCGCTCGAGCAGCCCGATCACGGGGAGCACGATGGCGTAGACGGTGACCGAGCGGCTGTCGGCGAAGGACCGGCCGAAGGCCGCGAGGACCTCCTGCGGGTTCATCCTGCCGAGCAGTCCGGTGGCGATGCCGGCGACGCCCACCACGAGGACGGGGTTGCGGCGCGTGACGAATCCGAGGATCACCACGACCACACCGAGGAGAACGATCATTCGGTGGCCTTCTTCAGGCATTGGGGGCGGGACACGGGCCCGGGATGTCGGAGCCGGCGCTGAGCTCGGACCATAACCCCGGATACGTGGCGGATGCACGGACACTAGACGATCGTTCAACGATCTAACAAGAGGTGACTTTCACATGCGGACGGCCACCGCACACTTCACTCGCCCCTTGTCGAATCGTTCAACAATCCATTACGTTGCGACGGTGATCGACCTCAACGCAGACCTCGGTGAAGGCTTCGGCCGATGGACCCTCACCGACGACGACGCCCTGCTCTCCGTCGTCACCAGCGCCAACGTCGCCTGCGGTTTCCACGCCGGTGACCCGGCGGTCATGCGGCGCGTCTGCGCCCTCGCCGCCGAGCGGGGGGTGCGTATCGGCGCCCAGGTGTCCTACCGCGACCTGGCCGGCTTCGGCCGGCGCGCCATGGACGTGCCCGCCGCCGAACTCGCGGCCGAGGTCGCCTACCAGATCGGGGCGCTCCGGGTCTTCGCGGAGGCGGCCGGAGCGCACGTGGCCTATGTGAAGCCGCACGGCGCCCTCTACAACCGCACGGTCCACGACAGCGAGCAGGCCGCCGCCGTCGTGGCGGGTGTGCGCCTCGCGGGCGGTGACCTGCCCCTCCTCGGCCTCCCGGGGTCACGCCTGCTCGCCGCCGCGGAGGACGCCGGCCTCACCGGCGTGGCCGAGGCCTTCGCGGACCGCGCCTACACCCCGGAGGGCACCCTCGTCCCGCGCCGCGAGGCGGACTCGGTGGTGACGGACGGGGACGCGGTGGTGCGGCGGGCGCTGGCGTTCGCCGTGGACGGCGCGGTCGAGGCGGTGGACGGTTCCACCGTCGCGGTCGCCGCCCGGTCCCTGTGCGTGCACGGCGACACCCCCGGCGCGGCCGGGATCGCGGCGCGGGTGCGCGAGGCGCTGGAGGCGGCCGGGGTCGGGGTCGGGGCGTTCGCATGATCCGGGACGCGCCGCTCGTCTGCCGCCCCGCCGGGCGGCACGCGCTCCTCGTGGAACTGCCCGACGCCGAGCGCACCGCCGCCTTCCACGCCGAGCTGCTGCGGCAGCGCGCGGAGGGGGCCCTGCCGCCGGTGGAGGAGATCGTGCCGGGCGCACGGACGGTGCTGCTGGACGGGGTGCGGGACCCCGAGGCGCTGGCCCGCCGGGTCGCCGCCTGGGACATCCCGGCGGGCGCCGCCGACGACGGGGCCGTCGTGGAGATCGCCGTCAGCTACGACGGACCCGACCTGCCCGACGTGGCCGCCCTGTGGGGAGTCGGCCCGCACGAGGTGGCGGCCCTGCATTCCGCCCTGACGTACCGCGTCGCGTTCTGCGGTTTCGCGCCGGGCTTCGGCTACCTCACCGGCCTGCCCCAGGAACTGCACGTGCCGCGCCGCGACACCCCGCGGACCCGGGTCCCGGCCGGAGCGGTCGCGCTCGCCGGCCCCTACAGCGCGGTCTACCCTCGCTCGACCCCCGGCGGCTGGCAGCTGATCGGCACCATGCCGGCCCCGCACCGCCTGTGGGATTCCGGGAGGGACCGGGCGGCACTCCTCACCCCGGGCACGCGGGTGCGTTTCGTCGCGGCGGAGGGTGCGATATGACCGCCCGGCTCACGACCGTGCGCGCCGGTGCGCTCACCACGGTGCAGGACGCGGGCCGGCGCGGCCACGCCCATCTGGGTGTTCCCCGCTCCGGCGCACTGGACGCGCACGCGGCGCGGCTCGCCAACCGGCTGGCCGGCAACGACCCCGACGCCGCCCTCCTGGAGACCACCCTGACGGGCTGCGCCCTGCGGCCCGACCGTGCCGTCACCGTCGTGGTCGGCGGTGCGCCCTGCCCGGTGACGGTGGACCGGCGGCCGGCCGCCTGGGGCGCGCCGGTGCGGGTACCGGCGGGCGCCGTGCTGGACGTGGGGGCGGTGACCGCGGGCGTGCGCTCGTACGTGGCCGTCGCCGGGGGCATCGCCGTGGAGCCGGTCCTCGGCAGCCGCTCCACCGACCTGCTCTCCGGGCTCGGTCCGGCGCCCCTGTGCGACGGGGACGTCCTCCCGGTGGGCGTGCCCGCGCGGCAGGCGCCGTCCGTCGCCGCCCCCTGGCCGGGCCCGCCCGCCGAACTGCTCCTCCCGGTGCGTTTCGGCCCCCGCGCCGACTGGTTCACCCCGGCCGCGCTGCGCACGTTCACCGCGGCGACGTTCCGCGTCTCCCCGCACAGCAACCGCATCGGGCTGCGCACCGAGGGCCCGGCGCTGCACCGGGCGTCGACGGGTGAACTGCCCAGCGAGGGCATGGTTCTGGGCGCGGTCCAGGTCCCGCCGGACGGACGTCCCGTGGTCTTCCTGCACGACCATCCGACGACGGGCGGCTACCCGGTGATCGCCGTCGTCGACGAGTCCGCCCTCGCCGCGGCGGCCCAGGCGGCGGTCGGGACACCGGTGCGCTTCACGCCCGGCTGACGCGCGGGGAGCCCACGGGGAGCCCGGCGGACGCCGGGGAGGCGCGGGTCCGGGGTGTCCCGGATGCCGTGAGGGGCGCGTCACGGTCGCGACGCGCCCCTCACGGCCGGGTCCGGGCGGACCCTGGGTGTCTACGCGTCCTGGGGGCGGCGCGCCGTGACGATCAGGTAGCCCACTTCGGGCATCTCCATGTTCTCCCCCTCCGCGGGCTTCAGCTTGGCGAAGACCTCCGGGTCGACCTTGGCGGCCAGTTCGGCCATGTTCTCGGCGAGCGCCTCGCCGAGCCGCCGGACCGACTGCCGGGTGGTGTTCTCACTGACGTCGACGATCTCGGCACAGCGCAGCCCGGCCTCGCGCAGCATGGTCGGGTACGTCTCGAACGACGCCGGCGACTGCGTGAGGTAGCGCTTGAGGATGCCCTCGATCACCGGTCGGCGTTCCGCCGAGATGGTCTCCCGCTCGTAGTTGTCCGTGAGCGCGAGCCGGCCGCCCGGCCGCAGTACCCGGGCCGCTTCCTTGAGCGCGGCCGCCCGGTCGGGCATCTGCATGACGGATTCCAGCATCCACACCGCGTCGAACGAGGCGTCGTCGAACGGCAGGTTCATCGCGTCGCCGTGCTGGAAGCTGACCTTGCCGCTCAGACCGGCCTCCTCGGCCAGCAGGTTGGCCTTGTCCACCTGCTTGCGGCTGACGCTGACACCGACCACCTCGACACCGGTGACCTGGGCCAGTCGCAGCGCCGGCCCACCGAGGCCGCAGCCGATGTCCAGCACCCGGGCGCCGGGGCGGACCTGCAGCCGCTCGATCATCATGTCCGTCAGACGGTTGGCGGCCTCCTCCAGTCCGGTGGAGTCCTCCTGGTTGTCCCAGAAACCGACGTGGATGTTCGGGCCGTACAGCGAGGCGTCGAACGCCCCCATCAGCTGGTCGTAGAACTGGCCGACCTGCTCACCGACGGGGGTGAAGTTCGAGGATGTCACTTTCTCTCCTTCGCATATCTGTCATCTGTGTTCCACGGAGGCGGAAGGAACGTGCCGGGCGCGAAGGCGCGCACGTCCTTCCGGCTTCCGTCTTTTCTCGCGACGAGCGATCCGGGGCACGGCGGGATGCCGTGCGCTCACATCACACGTTCTCCGCAAGCCAGTCGAGGACGGACGCGGCGGTGGCGCCCGCGTGGTCCTCCATCATGGTGAAGTGGTCGCCGGGCACGTCGGTCACGGTGACCCGGGGGCCCCATGCCGACTCCTCGTCGGTGGTCTGCTGCGACCCGGTGAACGTCTCCTCGGCCTTCACGGCCAGGATCGGCACGCCGACCGGGGCCGGGCCCCAGTTCGAGAAGAGCCGCAGGTAGCCGCCCATCGCGGTCAGCCTGCCCTCGTCCACCACACCGAACATCTTTTCGCGGTCGAACATCTTGCCGGACAGGTTGGTCTGGATCCACGGCAGCGCCTCGCTGCGCGGCAGATAGGTGTCCAGCATGACGACCGCCGACGGAGCGTTCCCGTCCTCCTCCAGCAGCCGCGCGACGGCCTGGGCGATCCATCCGCCCGACGACCGGCCGACGAGCACGAACGGCTCCTGTCCGGCGGCCCGCAGCGCCGCCTCGGCCTGCATCTCCACCACCGCGTCGACGCTTGCCGGCAGCAACTCGTCCCGGCCGAAACCGGGTTCGGGCAGCACGGTGACGTCACGGCGGCCCCGGAACCCCGCGGCGAACCTGGCGTACTCACGGGCTCCGGAGATCGCCACGAGGGACGGGAAGCACACCAGCCCCGGCGCGGTGCTGCCCTTCGACAGGCGGACCGGCTTGGGCCGGTCCGTCAGCTCGGCGGCCGTACGGAACGACGGGCGCAGCCGGGCCGCCGCCATCAGCAGCTGGGTGCCCGCGACGTACTCGCCGTCGGCGCACGCCTGCCGGTAGAGCGCCTCGATCGTCGAGCCGCCCGCTCCCCCGCCACCGGCCGCGGGTGCCGTCGGCCGTGCGGTGTCGCCGGTCCCGGCGGGCGTCTCCGGTTCGGGACCGGCGCCCGGCCGCAGCCGGCCGCGCAGGTACGCGGCGAGCGCGGCCGGCGTGGTGTGGTCGAACAGGAGGGTCGCCGGCAGGACGAGACCGGTGACGTGGTTGAGCCGGTTACGGATCTCCACCGCGGTGAGCGAGGTGATGCCCACCTCCAGGAAGGCGTGGTCGTCCTCGATCACGTCCGCGGAGTCGTGGCCGAGCACGGTCGCGGTGTGTTCGCGCACCAACTCGGTCAGGGCCCGCAGTTGTCCGGCGGGCGTCAGCCCGGCCAGCCGCTGTCCGAGCGGCGCCTGCCCCGGCTCGCGCCGCTCCGGACCGGAGGCCCGGTCGGCCGCCCGGCGAGCCGGAACCCGCACGAGTCCCCGCAGCAGGGCGGGTGTCCCGATCGAGGACGCCTGCGCCTGGAGGGCGGTGACGTCCAGGCGCACGGGCACCAGGAGCGGGTCCGTGCCCGTGGCCGCCTGCGCCACGGCCAGGTCGAAGAGGGCGAGCCCTTCAGCCGAGGAGAACGCGGCCACGCCGGAGCGGTTCAGTCGCTGCACGTCGTCGTCGCCCATGTGCCCGGTCATGGCGCTGCGTTCGGCCCACAGGCCCCACGCCAGGGAGGCCGCGGCCAGACCCTCGGCCCTGCGGTGCTGGGCCAGGGCGTCGAGGAACGCGTTGGCCGCCGCGTAGTTGGCCTGTCCCGCCGCGCCGAACACGCCGGCCGCCGACGAGAACAGCACGAACGCCGTCAACGGCAGGTCACGGGTCAGCTCGTGCAGGTTGACGGCCGCGTCGGTCTTGGGACGCAGTACGGTGTCCACCCGCTCCGGCGTGAGCGAGTCGAGGAGGGCGTCGTCGAGAGCGCCGGCGGCGTGTACCAGGCCGGTCAGCGGATGCTCGTCGGGCACGCTCGCCAGCAACTCCGCCAGTGCCGCACGGTCGGCCACGTCACAGGCCGCCAGCCGCACCGACGCGCCCAGGGCGGTCAGTTCGTCCGCCAGTTCGGCGGCACCGTCGGCCGCCCGGCCGCGGCGGCTGGTCAGCAGCAGATGGCGTACGCCGTGCTCCGCGACCAGGTGCCGGGCCACGAGGGACCCGAGGACGCCGGTGGCCCCGGTGATCAGCACGGTCCCTCGCGGGTCCCACACCGGGGAGGCGGCCGTGCCGTCGTCCGCCGCGTCCGGCGCGGCGGGCGCCGTCCGCGCCCGGGCGAGCCGTGCGGCGAGCGCCCGTCCGGCCCGCACCGCCAGCTGCGGCTCGTCGCCGCTCAGCACCTGCGGCAGCACCGTGAGCGAGGCGTCCTCGTCGTCCAGGTCCAGCAGGACGAACCGCTCGGGATTCTCCGACTGGGCCGCCCGCACCAGACCCCACACCGCCGCGCCGGCCGGGTCCACGACCCGTTCTCCGGCGCGGACGGCGATCGCCCTCCGGGTCACGAACACCAGGCGGGAGCCGGTGAAACGCTCGTCGCTCTGCCACTGCTGCGCCAGCGCCAGCGCCCGGTGCGTCACCGCGCGCACACCGTCGGCGGAGAGGGCGCGCCGCGCTCCGGACCCCGTTCCGGGAACGGCGTCCGGGCCGGGGCCGGCGTCCGGCTGGGGACCGAACGGCACGAACACCAGGTCCGGGACGCCGCCGCCCGCCGTGACGGACTCCGCGAGGGCGGACAGGTCCGTGAACAGCTCCGCGCCCGCGCCCGCCGCACCGGCCGACTTCAGGGCCGTCGGCAGCGACGTGGTGTCGTCGCCCAGCACCGCCCACCTGCGACGAGTGCCGGGTCCTTCGGCGACCGCCGCGGGAGTCCAGTCCATGCGGAAGAGCGACTCGTGGGACGTCCCGTGCTCCCGGCTGAGCTGCTCCCGGGAGATCGCCCGGGTGACGAGCGAGTCCACCGACAGTACCCGGCTGCCCGAGGCGTCGAGCGCGGTCACCGACACCGCGTCCGTTCCCGCCGGGGCCAGCCGCACGCGAAGCGCGGCCGCGCCCGTGGCGTGCAGCGACACGCCGTTCCAGGAGAAGGGGAGGCGGACGCGTCCGGTGTCCCCGTCCGGGGTGACCGAACCGGGCAGCCGCACGAATCCGCCGAACGCCATCGCGTGCAGCGCCGCGTCGAGCAGGGCCGGGTGCATGCCCAGGTGCCGGGCCTCGGGCCACTGCTCCTCGGGCAGCCGGACCTCTGCGAACACCTCTTCACCTCGGCGCCATACGGCCCGCAGCCCCTGGAACGAAGGCCCGTATCCGAAGCCGTTGCGCGCGAACCTCTCGTAGAGGCCCTCCACGTCGACCGCTTCCGCGTCGGCCGGCGGCCACGAGTCACCGTCGCCGGCGTCGGCTCGCGTCGTGCTTCCGCCGTCGTCGGCGAGGGTGCCGAGGGCGTGCCGCGTCCAGGAGTCGCCGTCCGTCTGCGAGTAGACGCTCACCGATCGCCGCCCGGACTCGCCGGGGCCGTCGACATGGACCTGCACGGAGACGGCGCCGTCCTGGGGAAGCACCAACGGCGCCTCCAGCGTCAGCTCCTCGACCCGGTCACAACCGACCGCGTCCCCCGCACGCAACGCCAACTCAACGAACGCCGTCCCCGGCAGCAACGCCACCCCGGCCACCGCATGATCAGCCAGCCACCCATGCGAACGCAACGACAACCGACCCGTCAACAACACCCCACCCGAAGCCGGCAACGACACCGCCGCACCCAACAACGGATGATCAGCAGACGCCAACCCCACCGACCTCACATCACCCGCACCCACCGCCTCCGACTCCAACCAGAAACGCTGACGCTGGAAGGCATACGTGGGCAGATCGACCCGGCGGGCACCCGTACCCGTGAACACTCCGGCCCAGTCGACGGCAGCGCCGCCGACGAACGCCTCCGCGACTGAGGTCAGGAAACGCGTAAGGCCGCCTTCGCCGCGGCGCAGCGAACCCACCGCCGTGACAGGGGTGTTGATGTGTTCCTCGGCCGTCTGCTCGACGCCCATCGTCAGCACCGGATGCGCACTGGACTCCACGAACAGACGGAAACCGTCGTCCAGAAGCACACGCAGGGTGTCGGCGAAACGGACCGTCTGACGCAGATTGCGATACCAGTAACCCGCGTCCAGCGACGACGTGTCCAGGACCCCGGCAGTCACCGTCGAATAGAACGGCACCGTGGACGACTGCGGAGCGATACCCGCCAGGTCCCGCAGGAGAACGTCCTCGATCTCCTCCACGTGCGCACAGTGCGAGGCGTAATCCACCGCCACACGACGAGCCCGAACACCCTCCGCCTCACAGGCCGCCAGCAACTCGTCCAAGGCGTCCGCATCACCGGACACAACCACCACAGCCGGACCGTTGACCGCCGCCACCGACAGACGACCCCCCCAAGCCGACAGCCGCTCACCGACCTCGTCAGCACTCAGGGATACGGAAACCATGCCACCCCGCCCGGACAGAGCCCGGATCGCCTTGCTACGCAGCGCCACCACCTTCGCCGCATCCTGCAACGACAGCGCACCCGCCACACACGCGGCCGCGATCTCCCCCTGCGAATGACCGATCACCGCAGCCGGCTCGACACCGTGCGAACGCCAGACCTCGGCCAGCGACACCATCACAGCCCACAACACCGGCTGCACCACATCAACCTGACCCAGCCAGGCATCGGCATCCGCCTCCCGAAGGACATCGGTCAGCGACCAGTCCACGAACGCGTCGAGGGCCATCGCGCACTCTGCCATCCGCTCCGCGAAGACGGTCGAGGACTCCAGCAGTTCGGCCGCCATACCGGCCCACTGCGAGCCCTGCCCCGGGAACACGAACACCGCCCGGCCGTCCGAGCCGCCGGCCCGCCCGCGGACCACGCCGGCAGTCTCACGGCCCTCGGCCAGCGCCCCGAGACCCTTCGCACCGTCCAGGACCACGGCCCGGTGCTCGAACACCGAACGCGTCGTCGCCAACGACAACCCGACATTCACCGGTGACAGGTCCGCCCGCTCACCCACATACTCGGCCAGACGTCCGGCCTGCGCCCGCAAGGCGGCCTCGGACTTCGCCGACACCACCCACGGCACCACCACCGGCGGCTCCGCGACCGCCGTCGGCTTCTCGTCCGCGCTGGGAGCCGGAGCCTGTTCGAGGATGATGTGGGCATTGGTGCCGCTGAGTCCGAAGGACGACACTGCCGCCCGGCGCGGTCGGCCGGTCTCGGGCCACGGTGTGGCGTCGGTGAGCAGTTCGACGGCTCCGGCCGTCCAGTCGACGTGCGGGGTGGGCTCGTCGACGTGCAGCGTCTGCGGCAGCAGCCCGTGCCGCATCGCCAGCACCATCTTCATGATGCCCGCGACACCGGCCGCGGCCTGGGTGTGCCCGATGTTCGACTTGATCGAGCCGAGCCGCAGCGGTTGGTCCTCGGGGCGGCCCTGGCCGTACGTCGCCAGCAGGGCCTGCGCCTCGATCGGGTCGCCCAGCTTCGTGCCCGTACCGTGCGCCTCCACCACGTCGACCTCGGCCGCCGGCACTCCAGCGTTCGCCAGCGCGGCCCGGATCACCCGCTGCTGCGACGGACCGTTCGGCGCCGTCAGACCATTGCTCGCACCGTCCTGGTTCACGGCCGAACCCCGGACGACGGCCAGCACCTGATGCCCGTTGCGCCGGGCGTCGGACAGCCGCTCCAGCAGCAGCATGCCCACGCCCTCACCCCAGCCGGTACCGTCCGCGCCCGCCGCGAACGGCTTGCACCGGCCGTTCGTGGCCAGACCGCGCTGACGGCTGAACTCCACGAAGGTGGCGGGGGTCGCCATCACGGTGACACCGCCCGCCAGCGCCAGGGAGCACTCACCCTGGCGCAGCGACTGGGCCGCGAGATGCAGGGCCACCAGTGACGACGAGCACGCCGTGTCGATCGTCACGGCGGGGCCTTCGAAGCCGAAGGTGTAGGAGATGCGGCCGGAAGCGATGCTGCCGGATCCACCCGTAGCGAGGTAGCCCTCGGCGCCCTCGGGGATGCTCTGCAACTGGGAGCCGTAGTCGTGGTACATGAGGCCCGCGAAGACGCCGGTGGCACTGCCCCGCAGGAGAGCGGGGTCGATGCCGGCCCGTTCGAGGGTCTCCCAGCTGGTCTCCAGCAGCAGTCGCTGCTGCGGGTCCATGGCCAGCGCCTCACGCGGCGAGATGCCGAAGAACGCGGGGTCGAAGTCACCGGCCGCGTGCAGAAAACCGCCCTCGCGGACGTAGCTCTTGCCGTCCGTGTCCGCGTCGGCGTCGTACAGTCCTTCCGCGTCCCAGCCACGGCCCTCGGGGAAGCCGGAGATGGCGTCCTCGCCCTCGGCGAGCAGGCGCCACAGTTCCTCGGGGGTGCCGACACCGCCCGGGAAGCGGCAGCCCATGGAGATGATGACCACCGGATCGTCGTCCTCGCCGCTTCGGCCGGAGGAACCGTGCACGCCGGCGGCGCCGACGGGGAGGTCGTGGCCGGTGGAGCGGGCCGGGTCCGCCAGGCCGGTGAGCTCCTCGTGGAGGTGCCGGGCCAGGGCGGCGGGGGTCGGGTAGTCGAAGACCAGGGAGGCGGGCAGGCGCAGGCCCGTGGCCGTGGTGAGCCGGTTGCGCAGTTCCACGGCCGTCAAGGAGTCGAAGCCGAAGTCCTGGAAGGCACGTGCCGGCTCAACGGCCTCCGCCTCCGCGTGTCCCAGGACCGCTGCCACGTTCCGGCGTACGAGGCCCAGCACGAGCCGTTCACCGTCGGCGGGCGAGGAGCCGGTGAGCTGTTCGCGCAGTTGCGACGAGCTGCCGTCCCGGGCTGGGCCGGCGGAGCGGTGGTTCGTGAACCGCACCAGGTCGCGCAGTACGTGCGGCACGTCCCCACCGCGGGATGCCTGCACCGGGTCCAGGCGCAGGGGGACCAGCACGGGCGTGTCCGCCGCGCAGGCGGTGTCGAACAGCGCCAGCCCCTCTTCGGGGGACAGCCCCCGCACACCTGAGTGGGCGATGCGGCGCAGGTCGGCACCGGCCAGGTCGCCGGCCATCCCGCCGTCCGTGTCCCACAGGCCCCAGGCGAGGGACAGGGCGGGCAGGCCGTCGGCGCGCCGACGCCTTGCCAGAGCGTCGAGGAACGCGTTGGCGGCGGCGTAGTTGGCCTGGCCCGCCGTGCCGAAGGTGCCCGCTGCCGAGGAGAACATGACGAACGCCGACAGGTCGAGCTCCGCGGTCAGCTCGTGGAGGTTGACCGCCGCGGTCACCTTCGGCCGCAGCACCGCGTCCACGCGTTGCGGGGTGAGCGAGTCGAGGACGCCGTCGTCGAGCACGCCGGCGGCATGCACCACCGCGCGCAGCGGACGGCCGGCCGGAATGGCCGCCAGGACCGCCGCGAGTTCCTCCCGCTCCGCCACGTCACAGGCCGCCCAGGTCACGGAGGCGCCGGCGGCCGACAGCTCCGCGGTCAGTGCGTGAGCACCGTCGGCTTCCGCGCCCCGGCGGCTCACCAGCACCAGGTGCCGGACGCCGGACGCCGTGACGAGATGGCGTGTGACCAGTCTGCCCAGGCTGCCGGCGGCGCCCGTCACCAGGACCGTGCCCTGCGGGTCCCAGGTCGCCGAGGGCTCGGGCTCCGTCGCGGTGGTGCGGACCCGGTCCAGGCGTGCGGCCAGCAGGCTCCCGTCGCGGATTTTCACCTGTGGCTCGCCGCAGGACGCTGCGGCGGACAGGAGCGACAGGTCATCGGCGGTCAGCTCCGGCGGCGCCGACCCAGCGGCGGCCGTACCGGCTTCCAGGTCGACGAGGACGAAGCGGCCGGGGTGCTCGGTCTGCGCGGTCCGCACCAGGCCCCATACTGCGGCCGCCGCGAGGTCCGCGACGTCGTGGGCGTCCTCGTCCGTCACCGCGCCACGGGTGGCGATCAGCAGCCGCGAGTCGGCCAGTCGCTGCTCCTCCAGCCAGCCCTGGATCAGGTGCAGGACCCGGTGCACGGCGTGCCGCACCTCGTCGGCGTTCACACCGGGCGCGGGCGACACCAGGCAGGCGACCAACGGGGGCACCGCCGCGCCCTCGTCGAGGGTCGCGCGCAGCGCGTCGAGGTCCTCATGGAACGAGGTCCGGTCGAGCGCTTCCTCCGCCCAGGCGTCCCGGGACGCGAGTCCGGTGCCGTTCAACAGGGCCGGCGCGGCCCCGGCATGTCCCGTGAGCGCGTCGGCACCTGGCACACGGCTCCAGCCCAGCCGGAACATCGACTGGTGCAGCATGCCGCCCGCGGCGCTGATCTGCTCGGCGGAGACGGGACGGGTCACCAGTGAACGCACCGCGGCCACCGGTTCGCCGGTCCGGTCCGTCACCTCCATGGTCAGGTCCGAGCCGTCGGCTCCGCCAGGGGTGAGGCGCACGCGCAACTCGGAGGCGCCGGTCGCGTACACCGACACACCGCTCCAGGAGAAGGGCAGCCGGACAACGGCCGTTCCGTCGGACGAGTCCGACGGGCCGGCCGCCGCTCCCATGGCGTGCAGGGCGGCGTCCAGCAGCGCCGGGTGCACGCCGAAACGGCTCGCTGCGGGTTCCGTGTCCTCCGGCAGCCGGATCTCCGCGAACACCTCGGTTCCCCGCCGCCATACAGCCCGCAGGCCCTGGAAGACGGGGCCGTACTCCAGTCCCGTCCCGGCCAGCCGCTCGTAGTACCCGTCCAGGGCGACGGCCTCGGCGTCGTGCGGCGGCCAGGTCCGGTCCCCGGGTTCCGGGTGCGGTTCGCCGGGTGCGACCCGGCCCGTCGCATGCCGGACCCATGGACCGTCCTCACCGTCCGGGCGCGAATGCACGGTCACGGCCCGGATGCCGGAGGCGTCGGCGTCGGCGTCGGCCACAGACACCCGCACCTGTACGCCGCCGTGTTCCGGCAGCACGAGGGGGGCCTCCAGCGTCAGTTCCTCGACGCGGCCGCAGCCGAAACGGGTGCCGGCGTGGAGGGCCAGGTCGACGAAGGCCGTGCCCGGCAGCAGCACGGCTCCCAGCACCGTGTGATCCGCCAGCCAGCCATGGGTCGCCAGCGACAGACGGCCGGTGAAGAGGCAACCGTCGGAGTCGGGCAGAGCAACCGCCGCACCGAGGAGAGGGTGATCTGCCGCCCCCAGACCGGCCGAGGTCACGTCACCAGCCGACGGGGCTGCCTGAAGCCAGTACCGGTCGCGTTGGAAGGCGTAGGTGGGCAGGTCCACCAGCCGGGGACGGGACGGGGCGAGGAAACCAGCCCAGTCCACCGCATGGCCCCGGACGAACACCTCCGCCAGGGCCCGCACCATCGAGTCGGCCTCATCACGGTCCTTGCGCAGGACCGGAGCGAACAGCAGCTGTGGGGCGCATTCCGCGCCCATGCCGGACAGGACACCGTCCGGGCCGAGCTCGAGGACGGCCGTCACTCCGTGCTCGGCCAGATGCGTCACCCCGTCGGCGAAGCGCACCGCCTCCCGCACGTGCTGAACCCAGTACTCCGGATCGCACACCACAGCCGCATCCGCCAGCCCACCCGTCACGTTCGACAGAACCGCCAGCTTCGGCGCCTCATACACCACCGACCGGGCGACCTCGCGGAACTCGGCCAGCATCGGCTCCATCAACGGCGAATGGAACGCACGCGAGACCCGCAGCCGACGCACCCGCCGCCCCTCACCCCGCCACAGCCCTTCCAACTCCGAGACTTCCGTCGCCGCACCGGAGACGACCACAGCAGTGGGGCCGTTGACCGCGGCGACATCCACACTCTCCCGGTCTGCCAGCGCAGCCCGGACCACCGACTCCTCAGCCTCCACCGCCAGCATCGCCCCACCCTCGGGCAACGCCTGCATCAACCGGCCACGCGCCGCCACCAGCACACACGCATCTTCGAGGGACCACACCCCGGCCACATACGCGGCAGCCAGCTCACCGATGGAATGCCCGCCCACCACATCAGGACGCACACCCCACGACGACACCAACCGGAACAACGCCACCTCGACCGCGAACAGAGCACACTGCGTGAACTCCGTCGCATCCAGCACCCCGTCGCCATCGCTGAAGACCACCTCACGCAACGACCGCTCCAACAGACCGTCGAAGCCCGCGCACACCTCGTCGAAAGCGTCCGCGAACACAGGGAAGGCCTCATACAACTCCCGGCCCATCCCCACCCGCTGACTGCCCTGACCCGAGAACAGCACCGCCAACCGACCCGGCACCACCTGCCCCCGCACCACACCCGCGGACTCACCACCCGCGGCCAGCACCCCCAAGCCGTTCAGCCCGTCCAGCACGACGGCCCGGTGCTCGAACACCGACCGCGCCGACACCAACGACCAACCCACATCAACGGAAGCCACATCCGCGCTCTCACCCACGAACGCCGCCAGTCGCCCAGCCTGCGCCCGAAGCGCCGCCTCGGACTTCCCCGACACCACCCACGGCACCACCACCGGCGAGTGCTCGCTGGTGGGTTCCTCTTCGACAGCTGGAGCCTGCTCCAGGATCACGTGCGCGTTGGTGCCGCTGATACCGAACGACGACACACCCGCCCTGCGAGGTGCCTCACCCTCAGGCCACGGAGCCACCTCGGTCAGCAGCTCGACGGCACCAGCGGACCAGTCCACCTGCGGGGAAGGCTCATCGACGTGCAGGGTGCGGGGCAGCGTGCCATGGTGCATCGCCAGCACCATCTTCATCACACCAGCGACACCCGCCGCGGCCTGGGTGTGCCCGATGTTCGACTTGACGGAGCCGAGCCGCAGCGGTCGGTCCTCCGGACGGTCCCGTCCATAAGTGGCCAGCAGCGCCTGCGCCTCGATCGGGTCACCCAGCTTCGTCCCCGTACCGTGCGCCTCCACCGCATCGACCTCAGCGGCCGACAGCCCGGCATTGGCCAGCGCGGCCCGGATCACCCGCTGCTGCGACGGACCGTTCGGCGCCGTCAGACCATTGCTCGCACCATCCTGATTGACAGCCGAACCCCGCACGACCGCCAGCACCCGGTGCCCATTGCGCCGCGCGTCCGACAGCCGCTCCAGCAACAGCATCCCGGCGCCCTCGGAGAACCCGGTGCCATCCGCACCCGACGCGAACGCCTTGCACCGGCCATCAGGAGCAAGACCCCGCTGACGGCTGAACTCCACGAACAACGCCGGCGTCGCCATCACCGTCACACCACCGGCCAACGCCAGCGAACACTCCCCCTGCCGCAGCGACTGCACCGCCAGATGCAACGCCACCAACGACGATGAACACGCCGTATCCACCGTCACCGCAGGACCCTCGAAACCGAACGTGTACGAGATCCGCCCCGAAGCGATACTGCCGGGGCTGGGCGAGCCGGGTGTGCCGTCGGGGCCCTGCAGGAGACCGTAGTCGTGGTGCATGATCCCGGCGAAGACACCGGTCTGGCTGCCGCGCACCAACGCCGGGTCGATACCCGCACGCTCCAGCGCCTCCCACGACGTCTCCAACAGCAACCGCTGCTGCGGATCCATCGCCAACGCCTCACGCGGCGAAATACCGAAGAACCCAGGATCGAAATCACCGGCGTCGTAAAGGAAACCACCCTCACGGGCATGGATCTTGCCCGGCGTCTCGGAGCCGGGTTCGTAGAGTTCCTCGATGTCCCAGCCGCGGTCGTCGGGGAAGGCGGCCATGGCATCCGTACCGCGCTCGAGAAGCCGCCACAGCTCCTCCGGCGTACGCACACCACCCGGGAAACGACAGCTCATCGCCACGATCGCGACCGGCTCGTCCACCACCGAAGCCGCCGTACGCCCCGAACCGACCGCGGGCCGCACAATCCCCGCACTGCCGTCCACCGCGCTCGCCGACACCAACTCCGCCAGCAGATGACGCGCCAGCACCACCGGCGACGGATAGTCGAACACCAACGTCGCCGGCAACCGCAGCCCCGTGGCCCCGTTCAACCGATTCCGCAACTCCACCGCCGTCAACGAGTCGAAACCCAACTCCTTGAAGGCTCGCTCGCCATCGACCGCGGTGTCGTCGGCGTGTCCCAGGACGGCGGCGACGTGCGTGCACACCAGCGTCTTCAGGGCGTCGACCCGGTCGGCCTCCGCCAGGGGCACCAGGCGCTGCCACAGCGCCGAGGTGCCGGCCGCGCCGCCGGGTGCCTCCACCGTACGGCGGGCGGGTATGCGCACGAGGTCCCGCAGCAGCGTCGGTGTGGTGCCCGTCGCGGCCTGGGCGCGCAACGCGGCCAGGTCGAGGCGTATGGGCAGCAGGACCGCGTCCACCGTGTCGGGGTCGGTCGCCGTGGTCACCGCGGCGTCGAACAGGCTCAGGCCCTCGTCGGAGGTGAGGGCGGCGATACCGGCGCGGCGCATGCGGCGTACGTCCTCGTCGGCCAGGTGGCCGGTCATCCCGCTGCGCTCGGACCAGAAACCCCAGCCGAGCGAGACCGCGGGCAGGCCGTGTGCCCGCCGATGTGCCGCCAGGGCGTCGACGAAGGCGTTCGCCGCCGCGTAGTTGCCCTGTCCGGCGCCGCCGAACGTACCGGCGGCTGAGGAGAAGAGCACGAACGCGGACAGGTCCAGGTCCCGGGTCAGCTCGTGCAGGTGCACGGCCGCGTCCACCTTCGGCCGCAGCACCGCGTCGATCTGATCGGGTGTGAGGGAGGTGATGACGCCGTCGTCCAGGACACCGGCCGCGTGCACGACAGCGGTCAGCGGATGTTCGGCGGGCACCGTCCGCACCAGGGCCGCCAGTGCCGGCCGGTCGGCGGTGTCGCAGGCCTCGATGGTCACCGAGGCACCCAGGCCGGTGAGTTCGGCGGCCAGTTCCGCGGCGCCGGTCGCCGCCCGGCCGCGACGGGACACCAGCAGCAGGTGCCGTACGCCGTGTTCCGTGACCAGGTGCCGGGCCACCAGCGCGCCCAGGGTGCCGGTGGCGCCCGTCAGGAGGACCGTGCCTTCCGGCCGCCAGGCCGGGCCGGACCCGTCCGTGGCCGGGGTTCCGGCGCGGGCGACTCTCGGGGCAAGCAGTTCGCCCGAGCGTACGGCGATCTGCGGTTCACCGGTGGCGAGCACCGCGTCGAGCACCCCGCCCGGCACCTCGTGCCCGTCCACGTCACACAGCACGAACCGCTCCGGATGCTCCGCCTGCGCGGACCGCACCAACCCCCACACGGCAGCAGCCGCCAGATCGGTCACATCCTCACCCGGCACAGCGGACACCGCACCCCGGGTCACCACCACCAGACGCGACCCGGCGAACCGCTTCTCACCCAGCCACTCCCGCAACACCTCCAGCGCACGACGCGTCACCGACCGCACCACGGCCGGATCACCCACACCGGCACCCGAACCAAAGCCGTCGTCCGCGTGCGTCGTGAAGGAGGCCAGAACGACGTCCGGCACGGCCGTCGCGCCCGCCTCCACAGCCGCTCGCAGCTCCGCCAGCTCGGGATGGGCCACGGTCGCCGGGGACGTGGCCGGGGTTTCCGTCGCGACCCTGCGCCAGGTGAGGCGGAACATCGCCTCGTCGGTGATCCGCGCCGACGCCCTCAGCTGCTCGAGCGACACGGTGCGCGTCGTCAGCGACGTCACCGCCGCGACCGGCGCTCCGGTGGTGTCCGCGACGAACACGGACACGGCTTCCGTTCCGGCCGGGGCGAGCCGTACGCGCAACGAGGTCGCGCCCGTGGCGTACAGCGAGACGCCTTTCCAGGCGAAGGGCAGGCCGGGACGCCGCTCATCGCCGTCCGGCTCGAGTTCTCCGGTTCCCGCCAGGGCGTGCAGGGCGGCGTCGAGCAGCGCGGGGTGCATGCCGAAACGGCTCGCGTCGGCTTGGTGCTCGTCGGCGAGGGCGACCTCGGCGAACACCTCGTCCCCGCGCCGCCAGGCCGCACGTACGCCCTGGAAGGCCGCGCCGTACTGGAGACCGGTGGCCGCCAGCCGCTCGTACAGGTCGTCCACCGGGACCGGCTCCGCACCGGTCGGCGGCCAGATGGCCAGTTCCGCGGAGACGGAGGTCTGCCCGCCGCCACTTGCCGGGCCTGCGGTCAGCGTGCCTGCGGCGTGCCGCGTCCACGGGCCCTCGGTCTCGCCCTCCGGCCGGGAGAACACCGCGACCGGACTCCGTCCCGCCGTGTCCGGTGCACCGACCGTCAACTGCACCTGTACAGCGGTGTCGTCGGGCAGGACCAGCGGCGCTTCCAGCGTGAGCTCCTCCAGCTGGTCGCAGCCGACCGCGTCCCCGGCGCGCAGCGCCAGCTCCACGAACGCCGTACCCGGCAGCAGCGTCGTCCCGCCCACGGCGTGATCGGCAAGCCAGGGGTGCGTGCGCAGCGACAGCCGGCCCGTCAGCAGGAAGCCTTCCGAGTCGGCCAGAGCCACGACCGCTCCCAGGAGCGGATGGTCGGCGGAGCCCAGCCCCAACCCGGAAGCCGACTTCTGGCTCACCGCAGGGCCGGTGTTCTCCAGCCAGTAGCGCTCGCGCTGGAAGGCGTAGGTAGGCAGGTCGACGCGCCGGGCACCCGTACCCCTGAACACTCCCGCCCAGTCGACGGCCGCACCGCCGACGAACGCCTCCGCGACAGAGGTCAGGAAACGCGTAAGGCCGCCCTCGCCGCGGCGCAGCGAACCCACCGCCGTGACAGGTGTGTTGATGTGTTCCTCGGCCGTCTGCTCGACGCCCATCGTCAGCACCGGGTGGGCGCTGGACTCCACGAACAGACGGAAACCGTCGTCCAGAAGCACACGCAGGGTGTCGGCGAAACGGACCGTCTGACGCAGATTGCGATACCAGTAACCCGCGTCCAAGGACGACGTGTCCAGGACCCCGGCGGTGACCGTGGAGTAGAACGGCACCGTGGACGGCTGGGGACTGATCGCGGCCAACTCCCGCAGGAGAACGTCCTCGATCTCCTCCACGTGCGCACAGTGCGAGGCGTAATCCACCGCCACACGACGAGCCCGCACACCCTCCGCCTCACAGGCCGCCAGCAACTCGTCAAGGGCGTCCGCATCACCGGACACGACCACCACAGCCGGACCGTTGACCGCCGCCACCGACAGACGACCCCCCCAAGCCGACAGACGCTCACCGACCTCGTCAGCACTCAGGGATACGGAAACCATGCCACCCCGCCCGGACAGAGCCCGGATCGCCTTGCTACGCAGCGCCACCACCTTCGCCGCATCCTGCAACGACAGCGCACCCGCCACACACGCGGCAGCGATCTCCCCCTGCGAATGACCGATCACCGCAGCCGGCTCGACACCGTGCGAACGCCAGACCTCGGCCAGCGACACCATCACAGCCCACAACACCGGCTGCACCACATCAACCTGACCCAGCCAGGCATCATCACTACCGGCGTCACGGACAAGGTCAGTCAACGACCAGTCCACATACGGCTCCAGAGCTGCCGCGCACTCGGCCATCCGCTCCGCGAAGACGGGCGAGGACCCCAGCAGTTCGGCCGCCATACCGGCCCACTGCGACCCCTGCCCCGGGAACACGAACACCGCACGGCCGTCGGTACCACCGACCCGTCCGCGGACCAGGCCGACGGTCTCACGACCCTCGGCCAGCGCTTCGAGACCAGCCAGCCCATCCAGCACGACGGCCCGATGCTCGAACACCGACCGCGTCGTCACCAACGACAGCCCGACATCCAGCGGTGACAGGTCCGCGCGCTCACCCACATGCTCGGCCAGACGTCCGGCCTGCGCTCGCAGCGCGGCCTCGGACTTCGCCGTCACCACCCACGGCACCACGACCGACGTGACGCCGGTAGAGGACTCCGCGGCCGGCTCCTCCTCGACAGCCGGTGCCTGCTCGAGAACCACGTGCGCGTTGGTGCCGCTGATACCGAACGACGACACGCCCGCCCGACGAGGTTCCTCGCTCTCCGGCCACGGCATGGCGTCCGTCAGCAGTTCGACGGCACCGGAGGACCAGTCCACGTGGGTCGACGGCTCGTCGACGTGCAGCGTCTGCGGCAGCAGCCCGTGCCGCATCGCCAGCACCATCTTCATGATGCCCGCGACACCGGCCGCGGCTTGCGTGTGCCCGATGTTCGACTTGATCGAGCCGAGCCGCAGCGGCCGGTCCTCCGGACGGTCCTGGCCGTACGTCGCCAGCAGCGCCTGCGCCTCGATCGGGTCACCCAGCGTCGTCCCCGTACCGTGGGCCTCGACCACGTCGACCTGCTTGGCGGAGATCCTGGCGTCCGCGAGGGCCGCGCGAATCACGCGTTGCTGCGAGGGGCCGTTCGGCGCCGTCAGGCCGTTGCTCGCGCCGTCCTGGTTGACGGCGGAGCCGCGGATCACGGCGAGCACCGGGTGCCCGTTGCGCCGGGCGTCGGACAGCCGCTCCAGCAGCAGCATGCCGACACCCTCGCCCCAGCCGGTGCCGTCCGCGCCCGCCGCGAACGGCTTGCACCGGCCGTCGGGGGCGAGGCCGCGCTGGCGGCTGAACTCCACGAAGGTGCCGGGGGTGGACATCACGGTGACACCGCCGGCCAGCGCGAGCGTGCACTCGCGTCGGCGGAGGGCCTGGCCGGCCCAGTGGAGAGCCACCAGGGACGACGAACAGGCCGTGTCGACGGTGACCGCCGGGCCTTCCAGGCCGAGGGTGTAGGCCACCCGGCCGGAGGCGATGCTGCCTGCCGTGCCGTTGCCGAGGTACCCCTCGACGCCCGGGGGGAGGGACTCCAGACCGGTGCCGTAGTCGTGGTACATGACCCCGGCGAAGACACCGGTGCGGGAGCCACGTACCGAGGCGGGGTCGATGCCGGCCCGTTCGAAGGTCTCCCAGCTGGTCTCCAGCAGCAGTCGCTGCTGCGGGTCCATGGCCAGCGCCTCGCGCGGAGAGATACCGAAGAACGCGGGGTCGAAGTCACCGGCCGCGTGCAGGAAGCCGCCCTCACGGGCGTAGCTCTTGCCCACGGCGCTCGGGTCGGCGTCGTACAGTCCCGCCACGTCCCAGCCGCGGTCCTCCGGGAAACCGGAGATGGCGTCGGTGCCGGCGGACACCAGCCGCCAGAGCTCCTCCGGGGAGCGCACGCCACCCGGGTAGCGGCAGCTCATCGCCACGATGGCGATCGGCTCGTGATCCGCGGTCTCCGCCTCCTGGAGGCGTTGCCGCGTCTGGTGCAGTTCGGCAATGACTCGCTTGAGGTAATCCCGGAGCTTTTCTTCGTTGCTCATCGCGCGTTTCCCATCAGAGGCAGATCAAAGGCTTTCGACGGACGGGGAGTCGACCGTGCGGGTCGCGTGTCGTCCGAGGTCGGGTCAGATGAGTCCGAGATCCTCTTCCACCATCCTGAAGAGGTCGCCGTCCGTCGCCGATTCGAGCTTGTCGACGAGAGCGGCGCTTTCCGTGCCTTCCTGCGGGTCGCCGTACTTCGCAAGCAGATCCCGTAGCCGTGAGATCACGTCGGTGCGGCCGATCTCCTCGAGGGTCATGGCCGACAGTCCGGCCTCGAGGCGGTCGATCCCCTCGGACAGGGGCACGTCGCCGCCGGTCGCACCCCGAGGGGCGAGTTCCTCGTGGAGGAATCCGGCCAGGGCCATCGGTGTCGGGTAGTCGAACACGAGGGTGGCGGGCAGCCGCAGTCCGGTGGCCGCGTTGAGCCGGTTGCGCAGTTCCACCGCGGTCAGCGAGTCGAAGCCGAAGTCCTTGAAGGCGCGTGCCGGTTCCACGGTTTCCGTGCCGCCGTGACCGAGGACGGCCGCGACGTTCCGGCGGACCGTGTCCAGCACGATGCGTTCGCCCTCCGCCGTCTGCACACCGGCCAGCCGTTCCCGCAGGCCGCCCGTTGCCGCCATCTCCGTGGTCCCTGCCGTCCGCTGCCGGGGCAGCCGGACCAGTTCCCGCAGGACGTGCGGCACTTCGCCTCCGCCGTCCCGCACGGATGCCCGTACGGCCGCCGTGTCCAGCCGCATCGGCGCCAGCACCGGCGTCCGGCCGGCGCAGCAGGCGTCGAACAGTGCCAGTCCGTCGGCCGTGGGCAGTCCGCCGAGTCCGATGCCGGCCATGCGTCGCTGGTCCGTGTCGCCCAGGCCGCCGGTCAGCGTGCTGCGCTGCTCCCACAGGCCCCAGGCCAGCGACAGGGCGGGCAGGCCCTGGGCGTGGCGCTGGGTCGCGAGTGCGTCGAGGTAGGCGTTCGCGGCGGCGTAGTTGCCCTGCCCCGCGCCGCCGAACGTGCCGGCTGCGGAGGAGAAGAGCACGAACGCCGAGAGGTCGGCTTCGGCGGTCAGTTCATGCAGGACGGCCGCCGCTTCCGCCTTCGGCCGAAGCACGGCTTCCATCCGCTGCGGTGTCAGCGACGCGATGACTCCGTCGTCCAGCACGGCGGCCGCGTGCACGACGCCCTTGAGCGGATGCTTGGCGGGAATGCCCGCCAGCACCGTACGGA
The DNA here is from genome assembly GCF_056173025.1 of Streptomyces sp. 63XJN7_1_ISO-PGPR-S23-121. Classification (NCBI taxonomy): domain Bacteria; kingdom Bacillati; phylum Actinomycetota; class Actinomycetes; order Kitasatosporales; family Streptomycetaceae; genus Streptomyces; species Streptomyces sp. 63XJN7_1_ISO-PGPR-S23-121. The sequence goes on from NZ_CM149653.1 coordinate 4,682,381, forward strand.
GAGCGTCGCGGTCGGCCACGTCGCAGGCGGCCCAGGTCACCGAGGCACCCGCCCCGCTCAGGTCGGCCGTCAGATCAGGCGCCCCGTCGGCGTCGGCACCCCGGCGGCTGAGCAGCAGCAGATGACGTATGCCGTGCTCGGTCACCAGGTGCCGGGCCACCAGACCGGCGAGTGTGCCGCTCGCTCCGGTGATCAGCACCGTGCCCTGCGGGTCCCAGGTGGCCACGGAATGCGCCGCACCGCCGTACGTGGCAGAGGAGGCGCCGGACGGCTCGGTCCCGGCAGCCGGTCCGGCGTGTGCGACCGTACCGGCCCCGAGCGCCGCCGGGCCCTCGGGATCCGTTCCGTCCGGGGCGTCCGTCGTGGCGCGCACCAGCCTCGGAACCAGGATGCTGCCGCCGCGTACGGCCAGTTGAGGTTCGCCCGAAGTGAGCGCGGCGGCCAAGGGCGCTGCGGCTCCGGCCTCGGCCGGGCCGTCGACGTCGAGGAGGAGCAGTCGGTCGGGATGCTCGGCCTGCGCCGAGCGCACCAGGCCCCAAACGGCGGCTCCCACCGCATCGGACACGCCCTGGTCGGCGGGGCTCGCGGCGAACGCCGCGGTGTTCACCGCACCCCTGGTGACGACCACCAGACGCATGTCGAGGAACCGGTCGTCCGCCAGCCAGTCCTGTACTCGCTCCAGGGTTTCGACCACCCTCGACCGCAGACCGGCACCGCTCTCCGAGCCGGCGATCATGCCCGTCGCCGAGTACATGTCCTCGCCGTCGCGGGGGCCGGGGACGATGCCGGTTTCGCCGGGTACGTGGAGGAAGACCCACTCCGGGAGGAGCGCGTCGTCATCGCGTACCTGGGCACGGTCGCCGGTGTGGTGCTCATCCAGACCCTTCAGGGTCAGGTGCCGCGCGACGTCCCAGCCGCCCGCACGCAGGCCGGCGGCCAGGTCGTCGCTCCTCGCGCCGATCACGGCGCACCGGACGGCGGAAGGCTCCTCGGTCAACGGCAGTTGCAGACCCCGCCAGTCGAGCCGGAACAGCGACTCGCGGAGGTCGTCGCGGGCGGCGTCGATCTGCTCGGCCGTGACCGGGCGCGTCACCAGGCCGTCCACCTGGACCACCGGCCGACCGGACTCGTCCGCCACGGTCACCGACACGCCGTCGGTTCCCGCGGATGCGAGCCGCACCCGGACCCTGTCCGCGCCGGTGGCGTAGAGGGAGACGCCGTTCCAGACGAACGGCAGCGGGATGCGGTTCAGTCCCTCCTGCCCCTGCTCGACCAGGCCACCCGGCCCGGCCATGTGCAGGGCCGCGTCCAACAGCGCGGGGTGGATGCCGTAGTGCGTGGCCTGCTCCGCGTGCTCCTCCGGCAGCGCGATGTCGGCGAAGACCTCGTCGCCCCGCCGCCAGGCCGCCCGTACGCCCTGGAACACCGGCCCGTACGTCAGCCCGCCCAGCGCGAACCGCTCGTACGTGCCCTCGACGTCCAGTGCCTCGGCCCCGGCCGGTGGCCATACGGCCGGTTCGTCCGACACCGACCGCACCGTGTCCGCCGGGCTCGTGGTCAGTACGGCGCCGGCGTGACGCGCCCACGGTTGGTCCGGATCGCCGGACTCCTGACGTGCGTACACGGTGACCGGGCGCCGGCCGTCGTCGTCGGAGCCGCCGACGACGACCTGGAACTGGACCGCCCCGTTCTCCGGCAGCACGAGGGGGGCCTCCAGGACGAGGTCGTCCAGCCGCGTGCAGCCGAATCGGGCCCCGGCGTGGAGGGCCAGGTCGACGAAGGCCGTGCCCGGCAGCAGCACGGCTCCCAGCACCGTGTGATCCGCCAGCCAGCCATGGGTCGCCAGCGACAGACGGCCGGTGAAGAGACAGCCGTCGGAGTCGGGCAGAGCAACCGCCGCACCGAGGAGAGGGTGATCTGCCGCCCCCAGACCGGCCGAGGTCACGTCACCAGCCGACGGGGCTGCCTGAAGCCAGTACCGGTCGCGTTGGAAGGCGTAGGTGGGCAGGTCCACCAGCCGGGGACGGGACGGGGCGAGGAAACCAGCCCAGTCCACCGCATGGCCCCGGACGAACACCTCCGCCAGGGCCCGCACCATCGAGTCGGCCTCATCACGGTCCTTGCGCAGGACCGGAGCGAACAGCAGCTGTGGGGCGCATTCCGCGCCCATGCCGGACAGGACACCGTCCGGACCCAGCTCCAGACAGGCCGTCACTCCGTGCTCGGCCAGATGCGTCACCCCGTCGGCGAAGCGCACCGCCTCCCGCACGTGCTGAACCCAGTACTCCGGATCGCACACCACAGCCGCATCCGCCAGCCCACCCGTCACGTTCGACAGAACCGCCAGCTTCGGCGCCTCATACACCACCGACCGGGCGACCTCGCGGAACTCGGCCAGCATCGGCTCCATCAACGGCGAATGGAACGCACGCGAGACCCGCAGCCGACGCACCCGCCGCCCCTCACCCCGCCACAGCCCTTCGAGCTCTCCGACCACTTCCTCAGTACCGGAGACGACCACAGCAGTGGGGCCGTTGACCGCCGCGACATCCACACTCTCCCGGTCTGCCAGCGCAGCCCGGACCACCGACTCCTCGGCCTCCACCGCCAGCATCGCCCCACCCTCGGGCAACGCCTGCATCAACCGGCCACGCGCCGCCACCAGCACACACGCATCTTCGAGGGACCACACCCCGGCCACATACGCGGCAGCCAGCTCACCGATGGAATGCCCGCCCACCACATCAGGACGCACACCCCACGACGACACCAACCGGAACAACGCCACCTCGACCGCGAACAGAGCACACTGCGTGAACTCCGTCGCATCCAGAACCGAACTGTCCCCGCTGAAGACCACCTCACGCAACGACCGCTCCAACAGACCGTCGAAGCCCGCGCACACCTCGTCGAAAGCGTCCGCGAACACCGGGAAGGCCTCATACAACTCCCGGCCCATCCCCACCCGCTGACTGCCCTGCCCCGAGAACAGCACCGCCAACCGACCCGGCACCACCTGCCCCCGCACCACACCCGCGGACTCACCACCCGCGGCCAGCACCCCCAAGCCGTTCAGCCCGTCCAGGACGACGGCCCGGTGCTCGAACACCGACCGCGCCGACACCAACGACCAACCCACATCCACCGGCGCAAACTCGGCCTGACGCACACACTCGGCCAGTCGCCCGGCCTGCGCCCGAAGCGCCGCCTCGGACTTCCCCGACACCACCCACGGCACCACCACAGGCGACTCGGTTCCGTCACGGTCGCTCGCGACCGGTTCCGTGTCGGGCAGTTGCTCCAGGACCACGTGCGCGTTCGTGCCACTGGCGCCGAACGACGACACTCCGGCGCGGCGGAGTCGACCGTTCTCCGGCCACGGGGTGGTCTCCGTGAGCAGCTGTACAGCCCCCGCGGACCAGTCCACGTGTGAGGAGGGCTCGTCAACGTGCAGCGTCTGCGGCAGCACGCCGTGGCGCATCGCGAGCACCATCTTCATGATCCCTGCGACACCCGCCGCGGCCTGGGTGTGCCCGATGTTCGACTTGATGGAGCCGAGCCGCAGCGGCCGGTCCTCCGGGCGATCCTGTCCGTAGGTGGCCAGCAGCGCCTGCGCCTCGATCGGGTCACCCAGCTTCGTGCCCGTGCCGTGCGCCTCCACCGCATCGACCTCGGCGGCCGACAGCCCGGCATTGGCCAGCGCGGCCCGGATCACGCGCTGCTGCGACGGACCGTTCGGCGCCGTCAGACCATTGCTCGCACCGTCCTGATTGACAGCCGAACCCCGCACGACCGCCAGCACCCGGTGCCCATTGCGCCGGGCATCAGACAGCCGCTCCAGCAACAGCATCCCGGCGCCCTCGGAGAACCCGGTGCCATCCGCACCCGACGCGAACGCCTTGCACCGGCCATCAGGAGCAAGACCCCGCTGACGGCTGAACTCCACGAACAACGCCGGCGTCGCCATCACCGTCACACCACCGGCCAACGCCAGCGAACACTCCCCCTGCCGCAGCGACTGCACCGCCAGATGCAACGCCACCAACGACGACGAACACGCCGTATCCACCGTCACCGCAGGACCCTCGAAACCGAACGTGTACGAGATCCGCCCCGAAGCGATACTGCCCGCCGTACCGTTTCCGATGTAGCCCTCGACGCCGTCCGGAACCGAGAGGGAGCCGTAGTCGTGGTGCATGATCCCGGCGAAGACACCGGTCTGGCTGCCGCGCACCGACGCCGGGTCGATACCCGCACGCTCCAGCGCCTCCCAGGACGTCTCCAACAGCAACCGCTGCTGCGGATCCATCGCCAACGCCTCACGCGGCGAAATACCGAAGAACCCAGGATCGAAATCACCGGCGTCGTAAAGGAAACCACCCTCACGCGCGTACGCCGTGCCCTTGTGGTCGGGGTCCGGGTGGTAGAGCGCCTCCAGATCCCAGCCGCGGTCGTCGGGGAAGGCGGCCATGGCATCCGTACCGCGCTCGAGAAGCCGCCACAGCTCCTCCGGCGTACGCACACCACCCGGGAAACGACAGCTCATCGCCACGATCGCGACCGGCTCGTCCACCACCGAAGCCGCCGTACGCCCCGAACCGACCGCGGGCCGCACAATCCCCGCACTGCCGTCCACCGCGCTCGCCGACACCAACTCCGCCAGCAGATGACGCGCCAGCACCACCGGCGACGGATAGTCGAACACCAACGTCGCCGGCAACCGCAGCCCCGTGGCCCCGTTCAACCGATTCCGCAACTCCACCGCCGTCAACGAGTCGAAACCCAACTCCTTGAAGGCCAGGTCGGGTGCGACCTCGTCGCCCGCCGCGTATCCGAGTATGGCTCCGATGTGGGTGCGGACCAGGTCGAGGACGGTCTGTTCCCGTTCCGTCTCCGACATTCCGGCGAGGGTGCCGGCCAGTCCGTCGGCCGTGTCCGTCGCCGTCGCGGCGCGTCGCACGTGGGGACGCACCAGTCGGCGCAGCAACGGCAGTACGGGACCGTCCCCTCCTCGCAGGGCGGTGCCGGCGAACCGTACCGGGACGAGGAGTGCCTCGTCGGCAGCGGTGGCCGCGTCGAAGAGGGTCAGACCTTCCCGCGAGGACAGCGGTACGACGCCGCCGCGCGCCATCCGGGCGAGGTCGGTGTCGCCCAGGTGTCCGGTCATCTCACTGCGGTCGGCCCAGAAGCCCCAGGCCAGCGAGACGGCGGGCAGGCCGTGCGCGCGCCGGTGCGCCGCCAGGGCGTCCAGGAAGGCGTTCGCCGCGGCGTAGTTTGCCTGGCCGGCTGCGCCGAAGACCGCGGCGGCGGACGAGAAGAGCACGAACGCGGACAGGTCCAGGTCCCGGGTCAGCTCGTGCAGGAGCAGGGCCGCGTCCGCCTTCGGTCGCAGTACGCCGTCGATCCGCTCGGGTGTCAGCGCGTCCACCACGCCGTCGTCCAGGGCGCCCGCGGCGTGCACCACACCGCGCAGGGGGGCGGCGTCGGGAATACGCTCCAGAACACCGGCCAGTGCGGCGCGGTCCGTCACGTCGCAGGCCTCGAAGACCGCGTGAGCGCCCAAGGATTCCAGTTCGGTGGCCAGTTCCGAGGCTCCGGGGGCGTCCTGGCCCCGGCGGGACACCAGCACCAGGTGCCGTACGCCGTACTCGGCGGCCAGGTGGCGGGCGACCAGGCCGCCGAGTACACCGCTCGCGCCGGTGATGAGTACGGATCCCTCGGCACTCCAGGGGCCGGTCGCCGCAGCCGTCGTCGGCGCGGAAGCCCTGACCAGGCGAGGGGCGCGCAGCTCGGTCGACCGTACGGCGAGCTGAGGTTCGTCGGTGCCGAGGGCCGAGCGCAGCGTGTCGCCGGCGCCGTCCCAACTGTCGAGGTCGATCAGCCGAAACCGGTCCGGATGTTCCGTCTGCGCGGAGCGGACGAGGCCCCAGACGGCTGAGGCCGCCATGCCCGTCACGTCCTCGCCGGAGGTCGTCGCCATAGCGCCGCGCGTCAGGAAGACCAGCTTCGACCCGGCGGTGGCCGCGTTGCCGAGCCACTCCTGTACGGCGCGCAACGCGCGACTGGTCAGCTCACGCGTGTCGGCTGTGATGTCGTCCGTCGAGGAGACACACGGCAGCACCACAACTTCGGGGTACGCCTGTCCCGTCGGGGGGAACAACTCGGCGAGGGTCGGCGCCTGCCGCCCGGCCGATCCACGCAGTGCCTCGACACATGCGGGGTCCGTACCCAGCACGGCCCACTCCTGCCCGGCGGCCGGCGCGGCAACGGTCGGCACGGTCTCCCAGCTCACCCCGAACAGCGAGTCCAGCGACGGCCGGGCGGCGCTCTGAAGCAACTCCGGCGAAACGGGACGGCCCACCAGCGAGCCGACCGACGCCGCCGGTGCTCCGGTGGCGTCGGCGACCACCAGGGACACGCCGTCGGCCCCAGTCCTGGACAGGCGCACCCGAAGCAGGGAAGCACCGACGGCGTGCAGCGACACCCCGCTCCAGGCGAACGGCAGCCGCGCCGAACCGGCGTCCTCCGCCTCATCGGCGCCCGCATCCGTATCCGTCGGATGACCGACACCGGTCACGTGCAATGCCGCGTCCAGCAGCGCGGGGTGAATGCCGTAGCGCTCCGCCTCCTCACGTTGTTCCTCCGGGAGCGCCACTTCCGCAAAGAGGTCGTCGTCCTGCCGCCAGGCCGCCCGCACGCCGCGGAAGACCGGCCCGTAGTCCAGTCCCAGCGCGGCCAGTCGTTCGTACAGGTCGTCCACCGGGACCGGCGAGGCTCCCGCGGGCGGCCACACGGCCAACTGGTGCGGTTCCCTGCCGGCCTCACCCTCGGACGTGGCGAGCAGGCCCTTGGCGTGGCAGGTCCAGGGTTCGTCGTCGTCGCTCTCGGGACGGGAGTAGACCCCTATGTCGCGGCGCTCGGGATCATCCGCACCACTCACGACGACCTGTACCTGCACCGCACCCGACTCGGGCAGGACCAACGGCGCCTGGAGCGTCAGTTCCTCCAGTGTCCGGCAACCGGCCGCGTCCGCCGCACGAAGGGCCAGCTCCACGAACACCGTCCCCGGCACCACCACCCTGCCCAGTACGAGGTGGTCAGCCAGCCACGGCTGCGCCGCGAGTGACAACCGGCCGGTCAGCACCATTCCGTACGCGTCCGCCATCGACACCACTGCTCCCAGCAGCGGGTGGTCAGCCGAGCGGAGACCGACAGCCGCCACGTCACCGACGCGGGAGGCGGGCGCCTTGAGCCAGAAGTACTGGTGCTGGAAGGCGTAGGTAGGCAGGTCGACCCGGCGGGCACCCGTACCCGTGAACACTCCCGCCCAGTCGACGGCAGCGCCGCCGACGAATGCCTCCGCGACTGAGGTCAGGAAACGCGTAAGGCCGCCTTCACCACGGCGCAGCGAACCCACCGTCGTGACAGGCGTGTTGATGTGTTCCTCGGCCGTCTGCTCGACGCCCATCGTCAGCACCGGGTGGGCGCTGGACTCCACGAACAGACGGAAACCGTCGTCCAGGAGGGCGCGCAGGGTGTCGGCGAAGCGGACCGTCTGACGCAGGTTGCGATACCAGTAACCCGCGTCCAGGGATGACGTGTCCAGGACCCCGGCAGTCACCGTCGAATAGAACGGCACCGTGGACGGCTGGGGAGTGATCGCGGCCAACTCCCGCAGGAGAACGTCCTCGATCTCCTCCACGTGCGCGCAGTGCGAGGCGTAATCCACGGCCACACGGCGAGCCCGAACACCGTCCGCCTCACACGACGCCAGCAACTCGTCCAAGGCGTCCGCGTCACCGGACACGACCACCACGGCCGGGCCGTTGACCGCCGCCACCGACAGACGACCACCCCAAGCAGCAAGACGCTCCCGCACGGCTTCCACACCGAGAGAGAGCGACACCATGCCGCCCCGCCCGGACAGAGCCCGGATCGCCTTGCTGCGCAGCGCCACCACCTTCGCCGCGTCCTGCAACGACAGCGCACCCGCCACACACGCGGCCGCGATCTCACCCTGCGAATGACCGATCACCGCAGCCGGCTCAACACCATGGGAACGCCAGACCTCGGCCAGCGACACCATCACAGCCCACAACACCGGCTGCACCACATCAACCTGCCCCAGCCAGGCATCACTACCGGCGTCACGGACGACATCGGTCAACGACCACTCAACGTAAGGCTCCAGAGCCGCCGCGCACTCACCCATCCGCACCGCGAACACGGGCGAGGACTCCAGCAGTTCGGCCGCCATACCGGCCCACTGCGACCCCTGCCCCGGGAACACGAACACCGCACGGCCATCAGCACCGGCCGCACTCCCCCACACCACACCCGCGGACTCACGACCCTCGGCCAGCGCACCCAGACCGTCCGCACCGTCCAGGACCACGGCCCGATGCTCGAACACCGACCGCGTCGTCACCAACGACAACCCGACATCCACCGGCGACAGGTCCGCCCGGTCCCGGACGAACGAGGCCAGACGCCCGGCCTGCGCCCGCAACGCCGCCTCGGACTTCCCCGACACCACCCACGGCACCACCACCGGCGCGACACCCGAAGCGGACTCCGTCGCCGGCACCTCCTCGACAGCCGGAGCCTGCTCCAGGATCACGTGCGCGTTCGTACCGCTGACGCCGAAGGCCGACACACCGGCTCGGCGGGGCTCCTCACCCTCCGGCCACGGCATGGATTCCCGCAGCAGCTCGACAGCTCCGGCCGACCAGTCCACCTGCGGCGACGGCTCGTCGACGTGCAGCGTCTGCGGCAGCAGTCCGTGCCGCATGGCGAGGACCATCTTCATCACACCGGCCACACCGGCCGCGGCCTGGGTGTGCCCGAAGTTCGACTTGACCGAGCCCAGCCGCAGCGGTTGGTCCTCCGGACGGTCCTGGCCGTACGTCGCCAACAGCGCCTGCGCCTCGATCGGGTCACCCAGCGTCGTCCCCGTACCGTGCGCCTCGACGGCGTCGATCTCGGCCGCGGACAACCGGGCGTTCGCCAGTGCCTGGAGGATCACCCGCTGCTGGGAGATGCCGTTCGGTACGGTCAGGCCGCTGCTGGTGCCGTCCTGGTTGACGGCGGAACCGCGGATCACGGCGAGCACCGGGTGCCCGTTGCGCCGGGCGTCGGACAGCCGCTCCAGCAGCAGCATGCCCACGCCCTCACCCCAGCCGGTGCCGTCCGCGCCCGCCGCGAACGCCTTGCACCGGCCGTCGGGAGCGAGCCCCCGCTGGCGGCTGAACGCCACGAACAGCCCTGGGGTCGTCATCAGGGTGGCTCCGCCGGCGAAGGCGACCGAGCACTCGCCCTGGCGCAGTGACTGCACTGCCATGTGCAGGGCGACCAGCGACGCGGAACAAGCCGTGTCCACCGTCACGGCGGGGCCCTCGAACCCGAAGGCGTAGGAGAGCCGGCCGGACATCACGCTGGCCGCGCTGCTGGTGGCCAGATAGCCTTCGACGCCCTTCGGAGCCTGGCGCAGGGCCTCGACGTAGTCCTGACCATTGGTGCCTATGAAGACCCCGGCCTTGGTACCGCGCAGCGAGGCCGGGGCGACACCGGCTCGCTCCATGCTTTCCCAGCTGGTCTCCAGCAGCAGTCGCTGCTGCGGGTCCATGGCCAGCGCCTCACGCGGCGAGATACCGAAGAACGCCGGATCGAAGGCGCCCGCGTCGGAGAGGAAGGCGCCTTCCTTGACGTACGACGTGTCGGCACGGTCCGGGTCCGGGTCGTAGAGGGAGTCGAGGTCCCAGCCACGGTCGTCCGGGAACTCGGACACCGCGTCGCGGCCGGCGGCGAGCAGCTCCCACAGCTCTTCCGGGGACCGCACCCCACCGGGGAAGCGGCAGCTCATCCCGACGATCGCGATGGGCTCCTGGGCCTTCTCCTCGACGTCCCGGAGGCGGCGTTGGGTCTGACGCAGATCAGCCATGACCCGCTTCAGGTACTCGACGAGCTTCTCTTCGTTCGACACTTAGCCCTGCCCCCTCGCGGACACCAAACAGTTCTTGATCATTTCAGGCATCCCCGAGTTCTCGGTCGATCACGTCGAAGAGTTCGTCGAGTGACGCGTCTTCGAGGTCGTCGGTCACCGCATCGTCGGGTCCGACGCCCTCGGTGGACGCGGCACCCGGCTGGTCGAGCTTCGCGAGCATCGCCTGGAGTCGGACGACCGCCTTGGTCCGGGCGATGTCGTCCTGCGGCAGTGCGGTGAGAACGGCCTCGAGATGGTCGATCTCCACGGGCAACGCCTTCTCCGGTGAGGCGTCGTCCGGGGCCAGCTCCGCCAGAAGGTGGTGAGCCAGTGCCGAGGGCGACGCGTAGTCGAACAGCGTGGTGGGCCGCAACCGCAGGCCGGTGGCCGCGTTCAGCCGGTTGCGGAGCTCCACGGCGGTGAGCGAGTCGAGGCCCATCTCGAAGAAGCCGCGCTCCGCGTCGATCCCCGCATGGGTGGCGTGCCCGAGCACCATCGCCGTGTTCTTGCGGACGAGGTCGAGCAGCACCGACTCCCGCTCGGCTGCGGGAAGGGAGGCCAGGGTCTCCGCGAGCGGCTGAGTGCGCTCGGCCGAGGCGTCTTCCGAGTCGCCGACGCTCTGGTACGCCTGCCTGACTTCGGCGATCTCGCCGAACAGCGCACTGCTGCGGGAACCGCTCAGCTCCTTGGCGAAGCGTGACCAGTCGACATCGGTGATCACCGGGCAGGCATCGGAGCCGGTGAGGGCCTGCTCCATTGCCTTGACCGCGAGATCGGGCTCCATGGGCGGCAGCCCGAACCGCTCCATGCGGCCACTGACCAGGGCGCTCTGGGCAGCCATGCCGTCGTCGGCCCAGGGGCCCCACGCGATCGACGTCGCCGGCAGACCCTCAGCACACCGCGCCTCCGCCAACGCATCCAAATACGCGTTCGCCGCCGCGTAGTTGGCCTGCCCCGCCCCGCCCACCGTCGCCGAGAACGACGAGAACAACACGAACGCCGACAACCCCATACCCCGAGTCAGCTCATGCAAATGACGCGCACCCTCCGCCTTCGCCCGCAACACCGACTCGAACCGGCCCACCGACAAACCATCCAGCACACCGTCATCCAGCACACCAGCCGCATGCACCACCGCCGACAACGGCAACCCCGCCGGCACACACCCCAGCAACCCCTCCACCGCCGACCGCTCACCCACATCACACGCCACCACCGACAACCCCACACCAGCAGCAGCAAACTCCGCCCGCAACCCCTCCACACCCACAGCCCCAGACCCCCGACGCGAAGCCAGCACCACATGCTCCGCACCAGCACCCACCAGCCACCGAGCCACCCGACGACCCAAACCACCCGTGCCACCCGTCACCAGCACCGTCCCCGACACCCGCCAAGAACCAGCACCAACACCAGCAGCACCACCCGCACCACCGGCACGGATCACACGCCGCCCGAACACCCCCGCAGCACGAACAGCCACCTCACCCTCACCCGAGGCAAACACCCCCGCCAGACGCCCCACCAACCGGGCATCCACCACCCCAGGCAGATCGATCAGACCGCCCCACCGCTCGGTGCCTTCGGTCGCAGCGACTCGTCCGAGACCCCAGACCTGCGACTGTTCAAGGTCGCTGACCCGCTCCGCCCCGGACACCGCCACCGCACCCCGGGTCACACACCACAACCGGGCATCGACATTCACGTCACCCAGAGCCTGCACCAGCCCCAGCGTGAGCGCGACGGACACCGGAACCGCACCGAACTCCACATCCCGGCCCGACGCCAAAGCCAGCAACGACACCACACCAGCAAACCCATCCGGCTCACCGGCAAGCACCCCACGCAACCGCCCGGCCACCACATCACGACCGTGCTCGCGCGCATCGAGCTCCAGCACCACAGGCCGCGCACCACACCGCGCCAGACCCGCGACACACTCATCCACCCACGCGTCACCAGCAGACCCAGCCGGCACCACCACCAGCCACGCCCCCGACAACACACCAGAACCCACCGCCACCGGAGACCACACCACCCGATAACGCCAGCCCTCGACCGCCGAGAACTCACGGTCCCGCCGACGCCACGCCGACAACGCAGGCAACACCGCCCTCAGTGACGCCCCCTCAGCCGGCAACGCCAGCAGATCCGCCACCTCCGACGCATCCCCACGCTCCACCGCATCCCAGAAACCGGCCTCGACCGAGTCACGACTGTCGAGTGAGGTGTCTGCCTCGGGCTGGACAGGCTGGACCCAGTACCGGTCGCGTTGGAAGGCGTAAGTGGGCAGGTCCACCAGCCGGGGACGGGACGGAGCGAGGAAACCAGCCCAGTCCACCGCATGGCCCCGGACGAACACCTCCGCCAGGGCCCGCACCATCGAGTCGGCCTCATCACGGTCCTTGCGCAGGACCGGAGCGAACAGTATCTGCGGCACACACTCGGCGCCCATGCCGGACAGGACACCGTCCGGGCCGAGCTCGAGGACAGCCGTCACTCCGTGCTCGGCCAGATGCGTCACTCCGTCGGCGAAGCGCACCGCCTCCCGCACGTGCTGGACCCAGTACTCCGGATCGCACACCACAGCCGCATCCGCGAGTTCACCCGTCACGTTCGACAGAACCGCCAGCTTCGGCGCCTCATACGCCACCGACCGGGCGACCTCGCGGAACTCGGCCAGCATCGGCTCCATCAACGGCGAATGGAACGCATGCGAGACCCGCAGCCGACGCACCCGCCGCCCCTCACCCCGCCACAGCCCTTCGAGCTCTCCGACCACTTCCTCAGTACCGGAGACGACCACAGCAGTGGGGCCGTTGACCGCCGCGACATCCACACTCTCCCGGTCTGCCAGCGCAGCCCGGACCACCGACTCCTCAGCCTCCACCGCCAGCATCGCCCCACCCTCGGGCAACGCCTGCATCAACCGGCCACGCGCCGCCACCAGCACACACGCATCTTCGAGGGACCACACCCCGGCCACATACGCGGCAGCCAGCTCACCGATGGAATGCCCGCCCACCACATCAGGACGCACACCCCACGACGACACCAACCGGAACAACGCCACCTCGACCGCGAACAGAGCACACTGCGTGAACTCCGTCGCATCCAGAACCGAACTGTCCCCGCTGAAGACCACCTCACGCAACGACCGCTCCAACAGACCGTCGAAGCCCGCGCACACCTCGTCGAAAGCGTCCGCGAACACCGGGAAGGCCTCATACAACTCCCGGCCCATCCCCACCCGCTGACTGCCCTGCCCCGAGAACAGCACCGCCAACCGACCCGGCACCACCTGCCCCCGCACCACACCCGCGGACTCACCACCCGCGGCCAGCACCCCCAAGCCGTTCAGCCCGTCCAGGACGACGGCCCGGTGCTCGAACACCGACCGCGCCGACACCAACGACCAACCCACATCAACGGAAACCGCATCCGTGCTCTCACCCACGAACGCCGCCAGTCGCCCAGCCTGCGCCCGAAGCGCCGCCTCGGACTTCCCCGACACCACCCACGGCACCACCACCGGCGAAACACCCCAAGCGGACTCCGCAACCGGCTCCACCTCGACAGCGGGAGCCTGCTCCAGGATCACGTGCGCGTTGGTGCCGCTGATACCGAACGACGACACACCCGCCCGGCGGGGGCGGCCGGTCTCCGGCCACGCCACCGACTCCGTCAGCAACTCAACGGAACCGGCCGACCAGTCCACGTGCGCTGAAGGCTCGTCGACGTGCAGCGTCTGCGGAAGAACGCCGTGCCTCAGTGCCAGCACCATCTTCATGAGCCCCGCGACACCCGCCGCGGCCTGGGTGTGTCCGATGTTCGACTTGATCGAGCCAAGCCACAGGGGGCGGTCCTCCGGGCGATCCTGGCCATAGGCGGCCAGCAGGGCCTGCGCCTCGATCGGGTCACCCAGCTTCGTCCCCGTACCGTGCGCCTCCACCACGTCGACCTCGGCGGCCGACAGCCCGGCATTGGCCAGCGCGGCCCGGATCACGCGCTGCTGCGACGGACCGTTCGGCGCGGACAGACCGTTGCTCGCACCGTCCTGGTTGAGCGCGGAACCCCGTACCACGGCCAGCACCCGGTGCCCGTTGCGCCGGGCATCGGAGAGCCGCTCAAGGAGCAGCATGCCTACGCCCTCCGCCCAGCCGGTGCCGTCCGCGCCGGCCGCGAACGCCTTGCACCGGCCGTCGGGAGCGAGCCCTCGCTGGCGGCTGAACTCCACGAAGGCACCGGGGCTGGCCATCACCGTCGCGCCACCGGCCAGCGCCAGCGTGCACTCGCCCTGGCGCAGTGCCTGGGCCGCCCAGTGCAGGGCCACCAGCGACGACGAGCACGCCGTGTCCACCGTCACCGCGGGGCCCTCGAACCCGAACGTATAGGAGATCCGCCCCGAGGCGACGCTGCCGGCGTTGCCGGTCATCAGGTAGCCCTCCGAGGCCTCCCCGGCCTGCTGCACCAGGTCGCCGTAGTCGTGGTAGGTCAGACCGCAGAACACGCCGGTCTGGCTGCCGCGCACCGACGCCGGGTCGATACCCGCACGCTCCAGCGCCTCCCACGACGTCTCCAACAGCAACCGCTGCTGCGGATCCATCGCCAACGCCTCACGCGGCGAAATGCCGAAGAACCCAGGGTCGAAATCACCGGCGTCGTAAAGGAAACCACCCTCACGCGCGTACGCCGTGCCCTTGTGGTCGGGGTCCGGGTGGTAGAGCGCCTCCAGATCCCAGCCGCGGTTGGTGGGCAGGCCGGCCACCGCGTCGACGTCGTTGACGAGCAGGTGCCACAGGTCCTCGGGGGTCTGTACGCCGCCGGGGAAGCGGCAACCCATCCCGACGATGGCGATCGGCTCGTCCTCGGGCACGGTCCGCGGCGTCGTCGTCACCGGGTGCGGGGCGGCTGCCTGCCGGTCGTCGTCCGAGTGATCCGCTCCCAGCAGCTCGCCGAGGATGTGGCGGGCGGCAGCGACCGGGGTCGGGTAGTCGAACACGAGTGTGGCGGAGAGCTTGAGGCCGGTGGCGGCGTTGAGGCGGTTACGGAGTTCGACCGCGGTGAGCGAGTCGAAACCGAGGTCCTTGAAGGCACGCTCCACCGCGACGCCGTCCGCGTGCCCCAGGACGGCTGCCACGCTGTCGGCCACCAGCTCTTGCAGGACGTCCTCCCGCTCGCGCGGTGCGAGGCCGGCCAGGCGCCGTGCGAGGGCGGGGGTTCCGCCGTCGTCGGCCGACTCGACGACCCGGCGGGCCGGGACTCCGATGAGGTACCGAAGGATCGCGGGTACGGTTCCGGGCCGTGCGTGGGCGCGCAGCACGGCAACGTCCATACGCGTCGGCACCAGCAGGAACTCGTCCGTCGTCTGGGCCGCGTCGAACAGTGCCAGCCCCTCGTCCGCGGGGAGCGGAGTCATGCCGAAGCGCGCCATGCGGGCCATGTCGACCTCGCCCAGGTGGCCGGTCATCCCGCTGCGCTCGGCCCAGAAGCCCCAGGCCAGCGAGACGGCGGGCAGGCCGTGCGCGCGCCGGTGCGCCGCCAGGGCGTCCAGGAACATGTTGGCCGCCGCGTAGTTGCCCTGGCCGGCCGCGCCGAAGGTCGCGGCGGCCGAGGAGAACAGGACGAACGCCGTCAGGCCCATGTCCTTGGTGAGCTCGTGCAGATGCACGGCGGCATCGGCCTTGGGACGCAGTACCCGGTCCAGCCGTTCCGGCGTCAACGACTCGATGACGCCGTCGTCCAGGACTCCGGCCGCGTGGACGACTCCGCGCAGCGGACGTTCTGCGGGGATCCGCGCCAGCAGCCCGGCCAACGCGTCGCGGTCCGTCACGTCGCACGCCTCGAAGACCACGTCGGCCCCCAAAGCGTTGAGTTCCCGCTCCAGTTCGGCGGCGCCGGGCATGTCGCGTCCCCGGCGCGAGGCCAGCACCACGCACCGGATGCCGTGCTCGGCGATCAGGTGTCGCGCCACCAGGCGCCCCAGGACACCGCTCGCACCGGTGATCAGCACCGAGCCGTCGGTGTCCCACACGGAGTCGGACGTCGCCACGGAGTCCGGCGTCGCCGAAATGGCGGCGCCCGTCGCCCTGGCCAGCCGCGGGATGGACGCCCGCCCCTCGCGTACGGCGATCTGCGGTTCACCGGTGGCGAGCACCGCGTCGAGCACCCCGCCCGGCACCTCGTGCCCGTCCACGTCACACAGCACGAACCGCTCCGGATGCTCCGCCTGCGCGGACCGCACCAACCCCCACACGGCAGCAGCCGCCAGATCGGTCACATCCTCACCCGGCACAGCGGACACCGCACCCCGGGTCACCACCACCAGACGCGACCCGGCGAACCGCTCCTCACCCAGCCACTCCCGCAACACCTCCAGCGCACGACGCGTCACCGACCGCACCACCGCCGGATCACCCACACCGGCACCGGAGTCGGACGCGGAGAGGAACGGCAACAGAACGTAGTCGGGCACTTTCTCGTCGTTCGTCAGCACGTCGGAGAGACCGGCGTACACCGCGCCGTACTGGTCAGTGGCCGTTCCGGTGCCTCCGAGAAGAGTACGGAGCTCAGCCTCGCCGGTGCCTACGACGGCCCGTCGGGCACCGTCCGCCGCCATTGCGGCGGACGCCGTCGGCAGAGCCGCCCATTCCACGCGGAACAGCGACTGGTGTGGCACCTGTCCCCCAACGGCCACGTCGTCCGGCGTGACCGTCCGGGCCGTCACCACGTCCGCCGTGGCCACCACCTGGCCGGACTCGTCGGCCAGCAGCATCGCGACACCGTCCCGCGCTGTCGGCGTGAGCCGCACACGCAGCGTGGTCGCACCGACGGCGTAGAGCGAGACGCCGTTCCAGGCGTGCGGGAGCACCGCCGTGTCGCCGTCCGAGCTGAGCCCCATGCCGTCCAGGGCATGGAAGGCGGCGTCCAGCAGCACCGGATGCATCCCGTAGCGCCCGGTGTCCGCTCGCTGCTCCTCCGGCAACGTCACCTCGGCGAAGACTTCCTCGCCTCGGCGCCACGCCTGACGCACCGTACGGAAGGCCGGGCCGCGGACGAGGCCGGCACCTTCCTCATCGCCTTCGTACAACGTCTCGGCATCGACGGGGTCGGCGTCCGCCGGAGGCCACTCGCCGATACCCCGAGCGATCGCCTCCGGGTTCACCGGGGCGTCTGCCGTCAGCACACCACGCGCGTGGCAGGTCCAGGGGAGTTCCGAGGCCCCGTCCTCGGGGTGTGAGTAGACGCTCAGCGTACGGCGGCCGGAGTCGTCCGGTCCGCTCACCGCGAGCTGGAGCTGAATCGCTCCGCTGTCCGGCAGGATCAGGGGCGTCTCGGGCGTCAGCTCCTCCAGCCGACCGCAGCCGACGGCGTCCCCGGCACGCAACGCCAACTCCACGAAGGCGGAGGTCGGGAGGAGTGCCGAGCCGTAGAGGACGTGGTCCGCGAGCCAAGGGTGGGACTGTGTCGACAGCCGGCCCGTGAAGAGATGCCCGCCCGTCTCCGGCAATGTCACGGCCGCGCCCAGCATGGGGTGATCGGCGGACGAGAGACCGGCCGACGTCACGTCGCCCTGGCGGGCGATGGACGGTTCGACCCAGTAGCGCTGGTGCTGGAAGGCGTAGGTGGGCAAGACGACGCGCCGGGCACCCGTACCCGCGAACACTCCCGCCCAGTCGACGGCCGCACCGCCGACGAACGCCTCCGCGGCAGAGGTCAGGAAACGCCCCAGACCTCCTTCGCCGCGACGCAGCGAACCCACCGCCGTGACAGGCGTGTTGATGTGTTCCTCGGCAGTCTGCTCGACGCCCATCGTCAGCACCGGGTGGGCGCTGGACTCCACGAACAGACAGAAGCCGTCGTCCAGCAGAGCACGCAGGGTGTCGGCGAAACGGACCGTCTGACGCAGGTTGCGGTACCAGTAACCCGCGTTCAGGGCACTGGTGTCCAGGACACCGCCCGTCACGGTCGAGTAGAAGGGCACGTTCGCGACCCGAGGACTTATGCCCGCCAGGTCCCGCAGGAGGACGTCCTCGATCTCCTCCACGTGCGCACAGTGCGAGGCATAGTCCACCGCCACGCGACGGGCCCGAACACCGTCCGCCTCACACGACGCCAGCAGCTCGTCCAGGGCGTCCGCATCTCCGGACACGACCACCACGGCCGGGCCGTTGACCGCCGCCACCGACAGACGACCCCCCCAGGCCGACAGCCGCTCACCGACCTCCTCGGCACTCAGCGACACGGACACCATTCCGCCCCGCCCCGACAGCGCTCCGATCGCCTTGCTGCGCAGCGCCACCACCCGCGCCGCGTCCTCGAGCGACAATGCACCCGCCACACACGCGGCGGCGATCTCGCCCTGCGAGTGGCCGATCACCGCAGCCGGCTCCACGCCCACCGACCGCCAGACCTCGGCCAGCGACACCATCACAGCCCACAACACCGGTTGCACCACATCGACCTGACCCAGCCAGGCGTCAGTGTCCGTGTCCCGAAGGACATGGGTCAGCGACCAGTCCACGAACGGGTCGAGGGCCATGGCGCACTCGGCCATCCGCTCCGCGAAGACGGGGGAGGACTCCAGCAGTTCGGCGGCCATTCCGGCCCACTGCGAGCCCTGGCCCGGGAAGACGAACACCGCACGGCCGTCGACACCGGCCGCACTTCCCCGCACCACGCCCGCGGACTCCCGGCCCTCGGCCAGCGCACCCAGGCCGTTCAGCCCGTCCAGGACCACGGCCCGGTGCTCGAACACCGACCGCGTCGTCACCAGCGACAACCCGACGTCCGCCGAAGCGAGTTCGGCGCCGTCCGCGACAAACGACCTCAGTCGTTCGGCCTGAGCCCGCAGCGCCGCCTCGGACTTCGCCGACACCACCCACGGCACCACCACAGGTGCGACACTCGGCGACTCGCCGGGCGAGGACTCCGCAACCGGCTCCTCCAGGGCAGCCGGAGCCTGTTCCAGGATCACGTGCGCGTTCGTACCGCTGACGCCGAACGCCGACACACCGGCTCGGCGGGGCTCCTCCCCCTCCGTCCAGGGAGTGGCGGTCTCGGTCAGCAGCCGCACAGTGCCGGAGGACCAGTCGACGTGCGGGGAGGGTTCGTCGACGTGCAGCGTCTGCGGCAGCAGCCCGTGCCGCATCGCCAGCACCATCTTCATGATCCCCGCGACACCCGCAGCCGCCTGGGTGTGCCCGATGTTCGACTTGATCGAACCCAGCCACAGCGGGCGGTCCTCCGACCGGTCCCGACCATAGGTCGCCAGCAGCGCCTGCGCCTCGATCGGGTCACCCAGCTTGGTACCCGTGCCGTGCGCCTCCACCGCGTCCACCTGACCGGCAGACAGCCCCGCGTTGGCCAAAGCGGCCCGGATCACCCGCTGCTGCGACGGACCGTTCGGCGCCGTCAGACCATTGCTCGCACCGTCCTGGTTCACGGCCGAGCCCCGCACCACGGCCAGCACCTGGTGCCCGTTGCGTTGGGCGTCGGACAGCCGCTCCAGCAGCAGCAGGCCGACACCCTCGCCCCAGCCGGTGCCGTCCGCGCCGGCGGCGAACGCCTTGCACCGGCCGTCGGGAGCAAGCCCCCGCTGACGGCTGAACTCCACGAACCCCCGGGGCGAGACCATCAGCGAGACACCGCCGACGATCGCCCGGGAGCATTCGCCCTGGCGCAGCGACTGCGCCGCCAGGTGCAGGGCCACCAGCGACGACGAACACGCCGTGTCCACCGTGACCGCAGGGCCCTCGAGACCGAACGTGTAGGAGATGCGACCCGAGACGACACTGGCCGCGTTGCCCGTGGCGACGTAGCCCTCGGTGACGTCCGAGCCCTGGTCCACGAGGGACACGTACTCAGCGCCGTTCGTGCCGATGAACACGCCCGTTCGGCTGCCGCGCACCGACTCGGGGTCGACGCCGGCTTGTTCCCACAGCTCCCAGGCCGTCTCGAGCAGCAGTCGCTGCTGCGGGTCCATGGCCAGCGCCTCACGTGGCGAGATACCGAAGAAGTCCGCGTCGAAGCCACTGACGTCGGAGAGGAACGCGCCCTCGCGGACGTAGCTCTTGCCGAGCGCCTCCGGGTCCGCGTCGTACAGCCCGTCGAGGTCCCAGCCGCGGTCCGTCGGGAATCCGGTGAGGGCGTCCTCGCCTGCGGCGAGCAGGCTCCACAGTTCTTCCGCGGTCGCCACGCCTCCGGGGAAGCGGCAGCTCATGGCGACGATCGCCATGGGCTCGTCGGCGGCGGCCGCAGGGGCCGGGAGCGACGGGACGATCTCGTCGTCGCGCGCGTCGACCAGTTCGGTGAGCAGATGGGAGGCGAGCGCGGCCGGTGTGGGGTAGTCGAATACCAGGGTGGCCGACAGTTGCATGTCCGTGGCTTCGTTGAGCCTGTTGCGCAGGTTCACCGCGGTCAGGGAATCGAATCCGATCTCCGTGAACGCGCGGCCTGGCGCGATGGCGTCGGCCCCGGCGTGTCCGAGGACGGCGGCGACGTGCGCACGTACGAGTTCCAGCACGATCCGGTGCTGTTCGCCTTCGGGCAGCCCTGCCAGCTTGCGGACGAGAGCGGAGGCCCCTTCGGCGTGTTCCGTGTCCGCCGCTCGGGTCCCGGCCGCTTCCGCAAGCTGGGCGATCTCCGGGATTCCGCTGAGCGTGCGGGACAGCTGCCGGGCCTCGAAGGTGTCCGCGAAGCGCTGCCAGTCCGCGTCGACCAGAGCGACTGCGGCGTCGTCGAGGACCAGGGCCCTCTCCAGAGCCTTCAGCGCCTGCTCGGGATCCATCGGACGCATACCGGTGCGCCGCAGGGTACGGCTGACTTCGGCACTGCTGACGGCCATGCCGTCGTCGGCCCAGGGGCCCCACGCGATCGACGTCGCCGGCAGACCCTCAGCACACCGCGCCTCCGCCAACGCATCCAAATACGCGTTCGCCGCCGCGTAGTTGGCCTGCCCCGCCCCGCCCACCGTCGCCGAGAACGACGAGAACAACACGAACGCCGACAACCCCATACCCCGAGTCAGCTCATGCAAATGACGCGCACCCTCCGCCTTCGCCCGCAACACCGACTCGAACCGGCCCACCGACAAACCATCCAGCACACCGTCATCCAGCACACCAGCCGCATGCACCACCGCCGACAACGGCAACCCCGCCGGCACACACCCCAGCAACCCCTCCACCGCCGACCGCTCACCCACATCACACGCCACCACCGACAACCCCACACCAGCAGCAGCAAACTCCGCCCGCAACCCCTCCACACCCACAGCCCCAGACCCCCGACGCGAAGCCAGCACCACATGCTCCGCACCAGCACCCACCAGCCACCGAGCCACCCGACGACCCAAACCACCCGTGCCACCCGTCACCAGCACCGTCCCCGACACCCGCCAAGAACCAGCACCAACACCAGCAGCACCACCCGCACCACCGGCACGGATCACACGCCGCCCGAACACCCCCGCAGCACGAACAGCCACCTCACCCTCACCCGAGGCAAACACCCCCGCCAGACGCCCCACCAACCGGGCATCCACCACCCCAGGCAGATCAACCACACCACCCCACCGACCAGCCAGCTCCAAACCAGCCACCCGGCCCAAACCCCACACCTGCGCCTGATCCAGATCAGCCACCCGCTCCGCCCCGGACACCGCCACCGCACCCCGGGTCACACACCACAACCGGGCATCAACACCCACATCACCCAGAGCCTGCACCAGCCCCAACGTGAGCGCGACGGACACCGGAACCGCACCGAACTCCACATCCCGGCCCGACGCCAAAGCCAGCAACGACACCACACCAGCAAACCCATCCGGCTCACCAGCCAGCACCCCACGCAACCGCCCGGCCACCACATCACGACCGTGCTCGCGCGCATCGAGTTCCAGCACCACAGGCCGCGCACCACACCGCGCCAGACCCGCGACACACTCATCCACCCACGCGTCACCAGCAGACCCAGCCGGCACCACCACCAGCCACGCCCCCGACAACACACCAGAACCCACCGCCACCGGAGACCACACCACCCGATAACGCCAGCCCTCGACCGCCGAGAACTCACGGTCCCGCCGACGCCACGCCGACAACGCAGGCAACACCGCCGTCAGTGACGCCCCCTCAGCCGGCAACGCCAGCAGATCCGCCACCTCCGACGCATCCCCACGCTCCACCGCATCCCAGAAACCGGCCTCGACCGAGTCATGGGATTGGCCAACGACCTGAGGAGCAGACGCCATCCAGTACCGCTCTCGCTGGAAGGCGTAGGTGGGCAGGTCCACCAGCCGGGGACGGGACGGGGCGAGGAAACCAGCCCAGTCCACCGCATGGCCCCGGACGAACACCTCCGCCAGGGCCCGCACCATCGAGTCGGCCTCATCACGGTCCTTGCGCAGGACCGGAGCGAACAGTATTTGCGGCGCACACTCGGCGCCCATGCCGGACAGGACACCGTCCGGGCCGAGCTCGAGGACGGCCGTCACTCCGTGCTCGGCCAGATGCGTCACCCCGTCGGCGAAGCGCACCGCCTCCCGCACGTGCTGAACCCAGTACTCCGGATCGCACACCACAGCCGCATCCGCCAGCCCACCCGTCACGTTCGACAGGACCGCCAGCTTCGGCGCCTCATACGCCACCGACCGGGCGACCTCGCGGAACTCGGCCAGCATCGGCTCCATCAACGGCGAATGGAACGCACGCGAGACCCGCAGCCGACGCACCCGCCGCCCCTCACCCCGCCACAGCCCTTCGAGCTCTCCGACCACTTCCTCAGTACCGGAGACGACCACAGCAGTGGGGCCGTTGACCGCGGCGACATCCACACTCTC
This sequence comes from Streptomyces sp. 63XJN7_1_ISO-PGPR-S23-121, assembly GCF_056173025.1. Taxonomy (NCBI): domain Bacteria; kingdom Bacillati; phylum Actinomycetota; class Actinomycetes; order Kitasatosporales; family Streptomycetaceae; genus Streptomyces; species Streptomyces sp. 63XJN7_1_ISO-PGPR-S23-121. The sequence goes on from NZ_CM149653.1 coordinate 4,705,204, forward strand.
CCGGTCTGCCAGCGCAGCCCGGACCACCGACTCCTCAGCCTCCACCGCCAGCATCGCCCCACCCTCGGGCAACGCCTGCATCAACCGGCCACGCGCCGCCACCAGCACACACGCATCTTCGAGGGACCACACCCCGGCCACATACGCGGCAGCCAGCTCACCGATGGAATGCCCGCCCACCACATCAGGACGCACACCCCACGACGACACCAACCGGAACAACGCCACCTCGACCGCGAACAGAGCACACTGCGTGAACTCCGTCGCGTCCAGCACCCCGTCGCCATCGGTGAAGACCACCTCACGCAACGACCGCTCCAACAGACCGTCGAAGCCCGCGCACACCTCGTCGAAAGCGTCCGCGAACACAGGGAAGGCCTCATACAACTCCCGGCCCATCCCCACCCGCTGACTGCCCTGACCCGAGAACAGCACCGCCAACCGACCCGGCACCACCTGCCCCCGCACCACACCCGCGGACTCACCGCCCGCGGCCAGCACCCCCAAGCCGTTCAGCCCGTCCAGCACGACGGCCCGGTGCTCGAACACCGACCGCGCCGACACCAACGACCAACCCACATCAACGGAAACCGCATCCGTGCTCTCACCCACGAACGCCGCCAGTCGCCCAGCCTGCGCCCGAAGCGCCGCCTCGGACTTCCCCGACACCACCCACGGCACCACCACCGGCGAGTGCTCGCTGGTGGGTTCCTCTTCGACAGCTGGAGCCTGCTCCAGGATCACGTGCGCGTTGGTGCCGCTGATACCGAACGACGACACACCCGCCCTGCGAGGTGCCTCACCCTCAGGCCACGGAGCCACCTCGGTCAGCAGCTCGACGGCACCAGCGGACCAGTCCACCTGCGGGGAAGGCTCATCGACGTGCAGGGTGCGGGGCAGCGTGCCATGGTGCATCGCCAGCACCATCTTCATCACACCAGCGACACCCGCCGCGGCCTGGGTGTGCCCGATGTTCGACTTGACGGAGCCGAGCCGCAGCGGCCGGTCCTCCGGGCGATCCCGTCCGTAGGTGGCCAGCAGCGCCTGCGCCTCGATCGGGTCACCCAGCTTCGTCCCCGTACCGTGCGCCTCCACCGCATCGACCTCGGCGGCGGACAACCCCGCATTGGCCAGCGCGGCCCGGATCACCCGCTGCTGCGACGGACCGTTCGGCGCCGTCAGACCATTGCTCGCACCATCCTGATTGACAGCCGAACCCCGCACGACCGCCAGCACCCGGTGCCCATTGCGCCGCGCGTCCGACAGCCGCTCCAGCAACAGCACGCCGATGCCCTCGGCGAGCCCCATGCCGTCAGCGTTCGCGCCGAACGCCTTGCAGCGGCCGTCGGCGGCGAGGCCGCGCTGGCGGCTGAAGGCGATGAAGGCACTGGGCGTGGGCATGACGGCGACACCACCGGCCAGCGCCAGCGAGCACTCCCCCTGGCGCAGCGACTGGGCCGCCAGGTGCAGGGCCACCAGCGACGACGAGCACGCCGTGTCCACCGTCACCGCGGGGCCCTCGAACCCGAACGTGTAGGACACGCGGCCGGACACGACGCTGGCCGCGTTGCCCGTCATCAGGTGGCCTTCGGTGCCCTCGGGCGCCTCGTGGACGCGCGGCCCGTACTCCTGGTAGTTGACGCCCATGAAGACACCGGTGCGGCTGCCGCGCAGGGACGTGACGGGCACGCCGACGCGTTCGAAGGCCTCCCAGGAGGTCTCCAGCAGCAGGCGCTGCTGCGGGTCCGTAGCCTCCGCCTCGCGCGGCGAGATGCCGAAGAACGCGGGGTCGAAGCAGGCGGCGTCGTAGAGGAAACCGCCCTCGCGCACGTAAGTCTTGCCGGGGGCGTCGGGGTCGGGGTCGTAGAGGCCCTCGATGTCCCAGCCGCGGTCGGTGGGCAGACCGCCGATCGCGTCGTCCTCGGACAAGACGAGCTGCCACAGTTCCTCGGGGGAGGTCACTCCGCCCGGGTAGCGGCAGCTCATCGCGACGATCGCGATCGGGTCGTCGTCGGCCGGCCGGGCCTCGGTGGTGGCGCCTGAGAGGGAGACCGCGGTGCCGTCCGGAGCCGTTGCCGCCGCCGCGCCGAGGAGCTGCTCCTGGATGTATTCGGTCAGGACGGCACTGTTGGGGTAGTCGAAGATCAGGGTGGCGGGCAGTCGCAGGCCGGTGGCCGTGTTCAGGCGGTTCCGCAGTTCCACGGCGGTCAGGGAATCGAATCCGAGCTCCTTGAAGGCGCGTCCGGAGTCGAGTGTGCTCGTGTCGGCGTGGCCCAGGACGGCCGCGACCTGCTCGTGGACGAGGTCGAGGAGGGCGTGTGCGCGCTCGCCGGGCGTCAGGCCGGCCAGCCGCTGCCGCAGCGGTGCGGCCGGGTCGGTGTCCGGGTCGGCGCCGTGCGCTGCGCCGGCGGTGCTCTCCTGGCGGAGGCGGCGGGCCTCGGCGAGATCGTCCAGGAGCGGGCTGGGGCGCGCGGAGGTGAAGACCGGGAGGAAGGTGTCCCAGTCCATGTCGGCGATCGCCAGGTGAGTCTGGTCGTGGTCGAGTGTCTGCTGCAGCGCGGCGATGCCGAGGTCGATGTCCATGAAGCGCAGGCCGCGGCGGCGCAACTGGTCCAGGTCGAGGGCCTCGGGGGCGTTGTCGCCGACCGCGTTCCACACGCCCCAGGCCACGGAGGTGGCGGTCAGGCCGTTGGCCCGGCGGCGTTCGGCGAGTGCGTCGAGGTAGGCGTTGGCCGCCGCGTAGGCGCCGTGGTCGCCGACGCCCCAGACGGAGGAGACGGAGGAGAACAGGACGAACGCGTCGAGCGGGGTGTCGCCCAGCAGCGCGTCGAGGTGCGCCGCGCCCGCCGCCTTGGCGTTCATGACGTCGGCGAACTCCGCCACCGTCGTCTCGGCGAGACCGGCCAGGTCGATGTGGGCGGCGGCGTGGATGACGGCGCTGAGGGGGCAGTCCTCGGGTACGGAGGCGAGGACGCCGGCCACGGCGTCGCGGTCCGCCATGTCGCAGGCGGTGACGGTGACTCGGGTGCCGAGCTCGGCGAGTTCGGCGACCAGGGCGTCCGCGCCGGGCGCGGCGGGTCCACGGCGGCTCGTCAGGATCAGGTGCTCGGCGCCGTTGCGGGCCAGCCACCGGGCCAGGTGGGTGCCGAGGGCGCCGGTGCCGCCGGTGACGAGGACGGTGCCGCGGGGCTTCCAGGTGCGGCCGGGGCGGCTGTCGCCCAGCGGCGCGGGCTCCAGGCGTCGCAGCATGACACCGGAGGCGCGGACGGCCACCTGGTCCTCCGCGTCGGCGCCCGTGAGGACGCCGGCGAGCCGGGTGCGGGCCCGCCCGTCGAGGGTGCCCGGCAGGTCGACCAGGCCACCCCAGGTGTCCGGGTACTCCACGGCGGCGACCCTGCCCACGCCCCACACGGTGGCCTGCGCCAGGCTGGTGAGGGGGTCGGCGGTGCCGGTGGACACCGCGCCCCGCGTGGCGGACCACAGCCGGGCGCCGGTGCCGAGGTCGCCCAGGGCCTGGATCAGGCTCAGGGTGAGGACCAGGCCGGTGCCGGCGACGGGGTGTTCCGGGTAGGGGGTCTCGTCCAGCGCGAGCAGCGACAGGACACCGGACGGCGTGTGGTCCGCGGTGGCCGCGCGCAGCCGTTCGGCCAGTACGGCCCGGTCCGCTTCGTTCCCGTCCAGGGTGAGGGTCACGACCTCGGCGCCGTGCTCCTCAAGAGCCAGCCGTGCATCCGCCACCAGCGGATCGTCGGTGCACGCGCCCGGGGTGACGAGGAGCCAGGTTCCGGACAGCGAGGGGGCGGCCGTGCCGCTCGTGCGGCGCCAGGCGGTGGCGTAGCGCCACGCGTCGACGGTCGACTCCGAGCGCCGGCGGCGGCGCCACTGGGCCAGGGCGGGCAGGACGGCGTCGAACGATTCCTGCTGTTCGGCGGAGTCGAGACGGAGCGTGGCTGCCAGCGCTTCGGCGTCCTCTCGCTCGACCGCGTCCCAGAAGATGGCGTCCGTGCGGTCGCCGTCCGCCATGCCCTGAGCGAGCGGCTGCGAGGTCGCGGACTCCAGCCAGTAGCGCCGGTGCTGGAAGGCGTAGGTGGGCAGCTCGACCTGGCGGGCGCCGGTCCCCTGGAACAGGATCGCCCAGTCGACGGTCGCACCGCCGACGAAGGCCTCCGCCGCCGACGTGACGAACCGCCCCGGGCCGCCTTCGCCTCGGCGCAGTGAACCCACCGCCGTGACGGGGGTGTCGGTGTGTTCCTCGGCGGTCTGCTCGACGCCCATCGTCAGCACCGGGTGGGCGCTGGACTCCACGAACAGACGGAAGCCGTCGTCCAGCAGAGCACGGACGGTGTCGGCGAAACGGACCGTCTGACGCAGGTTGCGGTACCAGTACTCCGCGTTCAGGACACTGGTGTCCAGGACACCGCCCGTCACGGTCGAGTAGAAGGGCACGGTCGCGGCCCGGGGACTGATGTCCGCCAGGTCCCGCAGGAGGACGTCCTCGATCTCCTCCACGTGCGCGCAGTGCGAGGCGTAGTCCACCGCCACACGACGGGTCCGCACGCCGTCCGCCTCACACGACGCCAGCAGCTCGTCCAGGGCGTCCGCGTCACCGGACACGACCACCACAGCGGGGCCGTTGACCGCCGCCACCGACAGACGACCGTCCCAAGCGGAAAGACGCTCCCGCACGGCTTCGACACCGAGGGAGACGGAGACCATGCCGCCCCGACCCGACAGAGCCCGGATCGCCTTGCTGCGCAGCGCCACCACCTTCGCCGCGTCCTGGACCGACAGCGCACCCGCCACACACGCGGCGGCGATCTCACCCTGCGAATGACCGATCACCGCAGCCGGCTCCACGCCCACCGACCGCCAGACCTCGGCAAGGGACACCATCACAGCCCACAGCACCGGCTGCACCACGTCGACCTGATCCAGCCAGGCATCACTACCGGCGTCACGGACGAGATCGGTCAGCGACCAGTCCACGTAGGGCGTGAGCGCCGCCGCGCACTCGGCCATGCGCTCCGCGAACACCGGTGAGGAGTGGAGCAGTTCGGCCGCCATGCCGGCCCACTGCGAGCCCTGCCCGGGGAAGACGAAGGCGACGCCGATGCCACGCCGGACGGTGCCCTCGACGAGGGCGGTGGTGCCGCGGCCGGCGAGGTACGCCTGGAGCTCCCGCACCGCTGCCGTGGGGTCGGGGGCCAGGACGACCGCGCGGTGGTCGAAGGCGGTCCGCGTGGTGGCGAGCGAGAGGCCGGTGTCGGAGCCGGTCGTCTCGGGGTGGCCGCCGACGTGCTCCAGGAGACTTTCCGCCTGGGCGCGCAGGGCCGTGGCGGACTTCGCCGACAGTACCCAGGGGATGGTCGGCGAGACCACGGGTGCCGGGGCGGTGTCCGGGTCTTCCTGGTCGGTGTCGGCCTGCGGGGCGGGGGGCTCTTCGACGATCGCGTGTGCGTTGGTGCCACTGATGCCGAAGGAAGAGACACCGAACCGCCGAGGCTCCTCGCCCTCCGGCCACGGCGTGGCCTCGGTGAGCAGTTCGACGGTGCCGGAGGACCAGTCCACGTGCGGGGAGGGCTCGTCGACGTGCAGGGTGCGGGGCAGCAGCCCGTGCCGCATCGCCAGCACCATCTTCATCACGCCGGCCACGCCCGCGGCCGCCTGTGTGTGTCCGATGTTGGACTTCACGGAGCCGAGCAGCAGCGGCTTGTCGGCGGTGTGTTCGCTGCCGTACGTCGCCAGCAGCGCCTGCGCTTCGATGGGGTCGCCGAGCTTCGTGCCGGTACCGTGCGCCTCCACGGCGGCGACCTGGTCGGCCGTGAGTCCGGCGTCCTTCAGGGCGGCCCGGATCACGCGCTGCTGGGAGGGTCCGTTGGGTGCGGACAGTCCGCTGCTGGCGCCGTCCTGGTTGATGGCCGTACCTCGGACGACGGCCAGCACGGGGTGCCCGTTGCGGCGGGCGTCGGAGAGGCGTTCCAGGAGGAGCATGCCGGCGCCCTCGGCGGGGCCGAAGCCGTCCGCCGCGGCGGCGAAGGGCTTGCAGCGGCCGTCTCGGGCGAGTCCGCGCTGGCGGCTGAAGCCGATGAAGGTGCCGGGGGTGGCCATAACCGTGACGCCGCCGGCCAGGGCGAGGGAGCATTCGCCACGGCGCAGGGCCTGCGCGGCGAGGTGCAGGGCGACCAGGGAGGAGGAGCAGGCCGTGTCCACGGTGACGGCGGGGCCCTCGAGTCCGAGGGTGTAGGCGACGCGGCCGGACACCACGCTGATGGCGCTGCCGGTCACCAGGTGGCCCTCGACGCCGTCGGCCGCCTGGTGGACGCGGGGGCCGTAGTCGGGGGCGACGGCGCCGGCGAACACGCCGGCCTGGCTTCCCTTCAGTGAGGCCGGGTCGATGCCCGCGCGCTCGATGGCCTCCCAGGCGGTCTCCAGCAGCAGGCGCTGCTGCGGGTCCATCGCGGTCGCCTCGCGGGGCGAGATGCCGAAGAAGTCGGCGTCGAAGTCGCCGGCCTCGTGGAGGAAGCCGCCCTCGCGGGCGTAGGTGGTGCCCGGTCGGTCGGGGTCGGGGTCGTACACGGCGTCGGTGTCCCAGCCGCGGTCGGCGGGGAACGGTGTGATGGCGTCCTCCTCGCCGGACACCAGCCGCCACAGGTCCTCGGGGGTGCGCACGCCGCCGGGGAAGCGGCAGCCCATCCCGACGATCGCGATCGGCTCGTGGGCCGCCGCCTCCACTTCCTGCAAGCGGCTGCGGGTCTGATGCAGATCGGCCGTGACCCGCCGGAGGTAACCGAGGAGCTTTTCTTGTTCCGACATCAGGACCTCACGAGCTCGGGAAGCTGGGCGTTCGGGAAGAAGGACGGGGCGGAACCCGGAGGGCTCACGAGGCGGTACGAACCCGCGACGGACACGGCGGACCCGGCGGACCCGAGGAACCCGACGGAAGCTGCCGACGCGGCGTCGGCAGCCGACACGATGGGCCCGTCGTCCGCGTGGGTGGAGGCGTTCACGGCAGTGATCACGCGGACCCGAACTCCTCCGACGAGCCGAACTCCTGGTCGATGAAGGCGAACAGTTCGTCCGCCTCGGCGCTCTCCAGGTGTTCGGCGACGGTGTCGCCGTCGGCGGACGACGCTCCGCCGGGAGCCGGGGGCTCGGCCGGTTCCGCGGCGCCTTCCGCACCGTCGCCCCAGGAGGAGACCGTGGACAGGAGGTTCCTGAGACGGTCGGTGACCAGCTCGCGTGCCACGGTGTCGCCGCCGGCGGCACCGAGCACCGCGGCCTCCAGCCGTTCGAGTTCGGCGGCCAGGACGGAGTCCTCCGTGGCGGGCGCCGCGGCGGGCGCGATCTCCTCGTCCAGGTGTCCGGCGAGGGCCTCGGGGGTCGGGTAGTCGAAGATCAGCGTGGCCGGCAGTCGCAGTCCGGTGGCCGCGTTGAGCCGGTTGCGCAGTTCCACGGCGGTGAGGGAGTCGAAGCCGAGTTCGAGGAAGCCCCGGTCGGCCACGACGGACACGGCCGAGCCGTGCCCGAGCACGGTGGCTCCGTGCTCCTGGACCAGTCGCAGCAGCGTTCGCCGCCGCTCCGCCGGGGCGAGCCCGGCCAGGCGCTGCGCCAGCGACGGCTCGTCGGAGTGCCGCTGTTCCCGGGCCAGTGCGCGCCGGGCCGGCGCCTGGCGGTGCACCAGGCCGCGCAGCACGGCCGGCAGCGGGGTGGCGCCCTGTGCGGCCTGGTCGGTCAGTGCCGCGGTGTCCAGGCGGGCAGGCACCACGACGGCCTCCGCCAGGCCCCCCGCCGCGTCGAGGAGTGCCAGGCCTTCCTCCGAGGAGAAGGGCATCAGGCCGCCGCGGGCCATGCGGGAGAGATCCGTCCGGTTCAGGTGACCGGTCATGCCGGTGTTTTCGCCCCACAGGCCCCAGGCCAGGGACAGCGCGGGCAGGCCCATGGCGTGGCGGTGCTGTGCGAGGGCGTCCAGGAAGGTGTTGGACGCGGCGTAGTTCGCCTGGCCCGCGGAGCCGAAGACGCCCGCGGTCGAGGAGAACAGGGCGAAGAGGGTGAGGTCGAAGCGGCGTGTCAGCTCGTGCAGGTGCCAGGCCGCTTCCGCCTTGGCGTGCAGGACGGCTTCGACGCGTTCCGGGGTCAGGGCGGCCACCGTTCCGTCGTCCAGGATGCCCGCGGCGTGCACCACGCCGGTCAGGCCGTGCCCGTCGGGCAGGCCGGAGAGCAGCGCGGACAGCGCGTCACGGTCGGCCACGTCGCAGGCGGCGATCCGTGCCGAGGCGCCCAGCGAGGCCAGTTCCCGCTGGAGTTCCGGCATGCCTTCGGCGGCGGCCCCGCGGCGGCTGACCAGCAGCAGGCTGCGTACGCCGTGCTGTTCCACCAGGTGCCGGGCGACGAGTCTGCCGAGGGTGCCGGCGGCGCCGGTGACCAGCACCGTGCCGTCGGGGTCCGGTGCGGCGGCGGGCACGCTGAGCACCAGCTTGCCGACGTGCCGTGCCTGGCTCATGAACCGGAAGGCCTCCGGCGCCCGGCGGACGTCCCACACGCGGGTGGGCAGCAGCCGCAGCAGACCCCGCGCGAAGAGGTCCATGACCTCCGCCAGCATCGTCCCGATCCGTTCGGGTCCGGCCTCCCCGAGGTCGAAGGCCCGGTAGGTGATCCCCGGACGGCCGGCCGCGACGGCCGTGGCGTCACGCACGTCCGTCTTGCCCATCTCGACGAATCGGCCGCCGTCGCGCAGCAGCCCCAGGGAGGCGTCGACGAACTCCCCGGCCAGGGAGTTGAGGACGACGTCCACCCCGCCCGTGCCCGAGGTGGCGCCGAAGCGCCGCGCGAACTCCAGTGTGCGCGAGGACGCCAGGTGCGCGTCGTCCACGCCGAGCGCCCGCACCGCCTCCCACTTGGCCGGGCCGGCGGTGGCGAACACCTCGACGTCCCAGGCCCGTGCGAGCTGTACCGCCGCCATGCCGACCCCGCCGGCGGCGGAGTGCACCAGCAACGACTCGCCGGAGCGTACGCCGGCCAGCTCCCGCAGCGCGTACAGCGCGGTCACGTAGACCACGGGGACCGACGCAGCCTCGGTGAACGACCAGCCGTCCGGCACCCGGGCCAGCATCCGCTGGTCCGCCACGACCAGCGGGCCGAAGCCGCCGGACCAGATGCCCAGCACCCGGTCGCCCACGGCGAAGGACGAGACTCCGGGCCCGGTGGCCACGACCACGCCCGCTCCCTCCCCGCCCATCAGGGCCGGGTCGGGGTACATCCCCAGGGCGAGGAGCACGTCGCGGAAGTTCAGTCCGGCGGCACGGACGGCGATACGTACCTCGTGCTCGCCGAGTTCACGGGTCGCGTCCGGCGCCGGCCGCAGCCGCAGGCCCTCCAGCGTGCCGTCCTCGGCGGCCGTCAGTCTCCAGGCCCGTACGCCGTCCTCAGGTGTCAGCACTCCGTCGGCGGCCCCGCCGGCCAGCCGCGGCACCCGCGCCCGGCCGTCACGCACGGCCAACTGCGGTTCCCCCGTCAGCACGGCCTCGTACAGGGCGGCGAGCGTCTCCTCCGCGTCGTCCACGTCCAGCAGCACGAAGCGGCCCGGGTGCTCGGCCTGCGCGGACCGCACCAGACCCCAGGCGGCAGCCGCCGGCAGGTCGGCCGGTGCCTCCCCGGCATCCACGGCCAGTGCTCTCCGGGTCACCAGCACCAGCCGCGCCCCGTCGAGCCCGTCCGTCGCCAGCCAGGTCTGCACCAGGTCCAGCGTCCGGTGCGTGAGGTCCCGGGTGGCGGTCACGACGTCGGCCGCGGCGTCCGACACGAGGCTCACGAAGACCAGGTCGGGGGTGCCTGAACCGGAGGCCGGCTGTTCGGCGAGCGCCGCCAGCTCGGTGTGCTCCTCGAGGGCCCGGCCCGCCGTCTTCAGCGCGCCGAGCAGGCCGGTGGTGTCCGGCCCGACGACGGCACAGCGGCCGTTCGCGGCCACCGGGCCGTGTTCGGCCACGGGTAGCGGTGCCCAGTTCACTCGGTACAGCGCGTCGTTCACCCCGCCCGGTGCCGCCGCCACGACCTGCCGGCCGGTGACCTCACGTGTCACGAGGGCGTCCGCGGAGGCGACCGCCGTCCCCGCCGCGTCGGTGACCAGCACCGCCAGTCCGTCGGCTCCGGCCGGCGAGAGCCGTACCCGCAGCGCCGTGGCACCCGTCGCGTAGAGCGACATTCCGCGCCACACGAACGGCAGCCGGATGTTCCCGGAGTCCCGCTCCGCGTCCGTCAGCCATGCGTGCAGTGCCGAGTCCAGCAGGGCGGGGTGCACCCCGTACCGGCCCGCTTCCTCGGCCGCTTCCTCCGGCAGTGCCACCTCGGCGAACACCTCGTCGCCGCGTCGCCAGGCGGCGCCCAGACCCCGGAAAGTCGGCCCGTACGCCAGTCCCGTGTCCGCCAGCCGCTCGTAGAGCCCGGTGAAATCCACCGGCTCGGCGCCCGTAGGCGGCCATACGCTCAGCTCCGCGTCGGTGCCCTGGTCGAGTCCGCCTCCGGAGGCGAGGACACCCGAGGCGTGCCGTGTCCATGCCCCGTCGGGAACGCCGTCAGGGCGGGAGTAGACGCCGAGTTCCCGTCGTCCACCGTCTCCGGGTCCTTCCAGCGTCACGTGCACGGAGACGGCGCCGTCCTGGGGAAGCACCAACGGCGCCTCCAGCGTCAGCTCCTCGACCCGGTCACAACCGACCGCGTCCCCCGCACGCAACGCCAACTCAACGAACGCCGTCCCCGGCAGCAACGCCACCCCGGCCACCGCATGATCAGCCAGCCACCCATGCGAACGCAACGACAACCGACCCGTCAACAACACCCCACCCGAAGCCGGCAACGACACCGCCGCACCCAACAACGGATGATCAGCAGACGCCAACCCCACCGACCTCACATCACCCGCACCCACCGCCTCCGACTCCAACCAGAAACGCTGACGCTGGAAGGCATACGTGGGCAGATCGACCCGGCGGGCACCCGTACCCCTGAACACTCCCGCCCAGTCGACGGCCGCACCGCCGACGAACGCCTCCGCGACAGAGGTCAGGAAACGCGTAAGGCCGCCCTCGCCGCGGCGCAGCGAACCCACCGCCGTGACAGGTGTGTTGATGTGTTCCTCGGCCGTCTGCTCGACGCCCATCGTCAGCACCGGGTGGGCGCTGGACTCCACGAACAGACGGAAACCGTCGTCCAGAAGCACACGCAGGGTGTCGGCGAAACGGACCGTCTGACGCAGATTGCGATACCAGTAACCCGCGTCCAAGGACGACGTGTCCAGGACCCCGGCGGTGACCGTGGAGTAGAACGGCACCGTGGACGGCTGGGGACTGATCGCGGCCAACTCCCGCAGGAGAACGTCCTCGATCTCCTCCACGTGCGCACAGTGCGAGGCGTAATCCACCGCCACACGACGAGCCCGCACACCCTCCGCCTCACAGGCCGCCAGCAACTCGTCAAGGGCGTCCGCATCACCGGACACGACCACCACAGCCGGACCGTTGACCGCCGCCACCGACAGACGACCCCCCCAAGCCGACAGACGCTCACCGACCTCGTCAGCACTCAGGGATACGGAGACCATGCCACCCCGCCCGGACAGAGCCCGGATCGCCTTGCTACGCAGCGCCACCACCTTCGCCGCATCCTGCAACGACAGCGCACCCGCCACACACGCGGCAGCGATCTCCCCCTGCGAATGACCGATCACCGCAGCCGGCTCGACACCGTGGGAACGCCAGACCTCGGCCAGCGACACCATCACAGCCCACAACACCGGCTGCACCACATCAACCTGCCCCAGCCAGGCATCACCACCGGCGTCACGGACGAGATCGGTCAACGACCAGTCCACGAACGGCTCCAGAGCTGCCGCGCACTCCCCCATCCGCTCCGCGAACACCGGCGAGGACTCCAACAGCTCAGCGGCCATCCCGGCCCACTGCGAACCCTGCCCCGGGAACACGAACACCGTCTGACCACGGGAGCCTGCGACGCCACGCACCACACCTGGCAGCACGCGTCCGTCCGCCAACGCCTTCAGGCCGTCGCCGAGTTGCTTCCGGTCGTCGGCAAGGACCACGGCCCGGTGCTCGAACACGGACCGCGTCGTCACCAGCGACAGCCCGACGTCCGCGGAAGACAGGTCCGTCCGGTCCCGGACGAACGAGGCCAGCCGTTCGGCCTGCGACTCCAGCGCACTCTCCGAGCGACCGGACACCACCCACGGCACCACGACCGGCGGCTCGGCGGCCGCAGCCGGCTCCTCCGTCGAGGGCGAAACCGATGGTGCCTGTTCCAGCACGGCGTGGGCGTTCGTCCCGCTCATGCCGAAGGAGGAGACGCCGGCTCGGCGCGGTCGTCCCGTCTCCGGCCACGGCACGTCCTCCGTCAGCAGCCGCACCGTTCCGGAGGACCAGTCGACGTGCGGGGAGGGCTCGTCCAGGTGGAGCGTGCGCGGCAGCACCCCGTGCTGCATGGCGAGCACCATCTTGATCACACCCGCGACCCCGGCTGCGGCTTGCGTGTGCCCGATGTTCGACTTGATCGAGCCGAGCCACAGCGGCTGGTCCTGCGGCCGGTCCTGGCCGTACGTCGCCAGCAGGGCCTGCGCCTCGATCGGGTCGCCCAGCTTCGTGCCCGTACCATGCGCCTCGACCACGTCGACCTCGGCCGCCGGCACCCGGGCGTTGCTCAGCGCGGCCCTGATCACCCGCTGCTGCGACGGACCGTTCGGCGCTGTCAGGCCATTGCTCGCACCGTCCTGGTTGATGGCCGTGCCACGAATGACGGCCAGCACCTGGTGTCCGTTGCGCCGGGCATCCGACAGCCGCTCCAGCAGGAGCACGCCCACGCCCTCGGCCGGTCCGAAACCGTCGGCCGCGGCGGAGAACGGCTTGCAGCGGCCGTCGGCTGCCAGTCCTCGCTGGCGGCTGAAGCCGACGAACGTCCACGGCGTGGACATGATCGCGGAGCCACCGGCCAGGGCCAGCGGGCACTCGCCCTGCCGCAGCGACTGCACGGCCATGTGCAGGGCCACCAGCGAGGACGAGCAGGCCGTGTCGACGGCCACGGCGGGGCCTTCGAAACCGAAGGCGTAGGCGAGGCGGCCGGAGGTGACGCTCAAGGCGTTGCCGGTGACCAGGTAACCCTCGACGCCGTTCGAGGGGTCGTGGGCGCCGGTGCCGTAGCCGTGTGTGCCCGCACCCACGAAGACCCCGGTCTCGCTGCCCTTCAGGGACGCAGGGTCGATACCTGCGCGTTCGAACGCCTCCCAGCCGGTCTCCAGGAGCAGCCGTTGCTGCGGGTCCATCGCGATCGCTTCACGCGGCGAGATCCCGAAGAACGCCGGGTCGAAACCGGCCGCGTCGGCCACGAAACCGCCGTGGCGCGTGTACGTCTTCCCCGGAGCCTCGGGGTCGGGGTCGTACAGGCCGTCCACGTCCCAGCCGCGGTCATCGGGGAAGCCGGAGATCGCGTCGCGGCCTTCGGTCAGCAGCTCCCACAGTTCTTCGGGCGACCGGACGCCGCCGGGCATCCGGCAGCTCATCGCGACGATGGCGATGGGCTCCTGGTCCGACGCGGCCCGGACGGCGGGCGTGGTGGCCGCGGCGGCGTCGTCCTGTCGTCCCAGGAGTTCGACGTAGAGGTGGTCCGCGAGGGCGACGGGTGTCGGGTGGTCGAAGACCAGGGTGGCCGACAGCCGGTGCCCGGTGACGGTGTTGAGCCGGTTGCGCAGTTGTATCGCGGTGAGGGAGTCGAAGCCGTGTTCCTTGAAGGAGACTTCGGGATCTACCTCGTCCGGTGTGGCATGCCCGAGCACGCCGGCGGCCTGGTCCTGCACCAGTCGCAGCAGGATACGGCGGCGTTCCGTCTCGCCGGCGCGAAGCAGGCTTCGACGCAGGGCGGATTCGTCCGCGTCCGTGCTCGCCTGGGCCGACGCACGCCGACGCACGTTGTTCCGGGGCGTGCTCTCGGCGGCGGTGCGGAGGGCGCGGTCGGTCACCGCCGACAGCTGCTCCGCTGACACGGGCCGCGTCACCAGGGCGTCCACGGTCGCGACCGGTGTTCCCGCCGTGTCGGCGAGCGCGACGGACCACCCGTCGGCCCCGGCCGGCGCGAGCCGCACCCGCAGTGTCGAGGCACCGGTCGCGAACAGCGACACCCCGCGCCACACGAACGGCAGACGCGTGTCCCCGGCGCCCTCACCGTCCAGCGCCACCGAGCCCAGCCCCGCCTGCAGGGCCGTGTCCAGCAGCACGGGGTGCAACCCGTACCCGCCCACGTCCGCTCGTTCCGCCGGCGGCAACGTCACCTCGGCGAAGACCTCGTCCCCGCGCCGCCAGGCCGCCTCCAGCCCACGGAACACCGAGCCGTAGGACACTCCGGTCTCTGCCAACCGGTCGTAGAAGCCGTCCAGGTCGATCGCCTGGGCGTCGGCGGGCGGCCACACGCTCAGCTCACCGTCCGTCACCTTTTCCTCGGTCACGGTACGGAGCACCATGGCAGCGTGCCGCGTCCAGGGCTCCTCCCCGGAGTCCTCGGTACGGGCGTACACCTCCGCGGAACGCGCACCGTTGCCGTCCGGTCCGTCAACGACCACCTGAACCTGTACGGCACCCCGCTCGGGCAGCGCCAGGGGCGCCTCGAGCGTCAGCTCCTCCACCCGGTCACAGCCGACCGCGTCTCCGGCACGCAACGCCAACTCCACGAAGACGGACGCCGGAAGCAGCGACGTACCCCGCACCGCATGGTCGGCCAACCAGGGGTGCGTGCGCAGCGACCACCGACCGGTCAACAACACCCCGTCCGTCGCAGGCAGCGCCACGGCCGCGCCCAGCAGGGGGTGATCGGCGGACGAGAGACCGGCCGACGTCACGTCACCCTGACGGGCGGTGGACGGTTCGATCCAGTAGTGCTGCTCTTGGAAGGCATACGTGGGCAGATCGACCCGGCGGGCACCCGTACCCGTGAACACTCCCGCCCAGTCGACGGCCGCACCGCCGACGAACGCCTCCGCGACAGAGGTCAGGAAACGCGTAAGGCCGCCTTCGCCGCGGCGCAGTGAACCCACCGCCGTGACAGGCGTGTTGATGTGCTCCTCGGCCGTCTGCTCGACGCCCATCGTCAGCACCGGATGCGCACTGGACTCCACGAACAGACGGAAACCGTCGTCCAGAAGCACACGCAGGGTGTCGGCGAAACGGACCGTCTGACGCAGATTGCGATACCAGTAACCCGCGTCCAGCGACGACGTGTCCAGGACCCCGGCAGTCACCGTCGAATAGAACGGCACCGTGGACGACTGCGGAGCGATACCCGCCAGGTCCCGCAGGAGAACGTCCTCGATCTCCTCCACGTGCGCACAATGCGAGGCGTAATCCACCGCCACACGACGAGCCCGAACACCCTCCGCCTCACAGGCCGCCAGCAAATCGTCCAAGGCGTCCGCATCACCGGACACAACCACCACAGCCGGACCGTTGACCGCCGCCACCGACAGACGACCACCCCAAGCCGACAGACGCTCACCGACCTCGTCAGCACTCAGGGATACGGAAACCATGCCACCCCGCCCGGACAGAGCCCGGATCGCCTTGCTACGCAGCGCCACCACCTTCGCCGCATCCTGGACCGACAGCGCACCCGCCACACACGCGGCAGCGATCTCACCCTGCGAATGACCGATCACCGCAGCCGGCTCGACACCATGGGAACGCCAGACCTCGGCCAGCGACACCATCACAGCCCACAACACCGGCTGCACCACATCAACCTGACCCAGCCAGGCATCACCACCGGCGTCACGGACAAGGTCAGTCAACGACCAGTCCACATACGGCTCCAGAGCTGCCGCGCACTCGGCCATCCGCTCCGCGAAGACGGGCGAGGACCCCAGCAGTTCGGCCGCCATACCGGCCCACTGCGCCCCCTGCCCCGGGAACACGAACACCGCACGGCCATCAGCACCGGCCGCACTCCCCCACACCACACCCGCGGACTCACGACCCTCGGCCAGCGCACCCAGACCGTCCGCACCGTCCAGGACCACGGCCCGATGCTCGAACACCGACCGCGTCGTCACCAACGACAACCCGACATCCGCCGGCGCGAGTTCGGCACTCACCGCGACGAACGACCTCAGTCGTTCGGCCTGCCCCCGCAGCGCGGCCTCGGACTTCGCCGACACCACCCACGGCACCACCACCGGCGTGACGCCGGTAGAGGACTCCGCGGCCGGCTCCTCCTCGACGACCGGAGCCTGTTCCAGGATCACGTGCGCGTTCGTCCCACTGACGCCGAAGGACGAAACGCCTGCCCGGCGTGCATGCCCGTTCTCGGGCCACGGGATCGAGTCCGTGAGCAGTTCGACGGCTCCGGCCGTCCAGTCGACGTGCGGGGTGGGCTCGTCGACGTGCAGCGTCTGCGGCAGCAGCCCGTGCCGCATCGCCAGCACCATCTTCATGATGCCCGCGACACCGGCCGCGGCCTGGGTGTGCCCGATGTTCGACTTGATCGAGCCGAGCCGCAGCGGCCGGTCCTCCGGACGGTCCTGGCCGTACGTCGCCAGCAGGGCCTGCGCCTCGATCGGGTCACCCAGCTTCGTGCCCGTACCGTGCGCCTCCACCACGTCGACCTCGGCCGCCGGCACTCCAGCGTTCGCCAGCGCGGCCCGGATCACCCGCTGCTGCGACGGACCGTTCGGCGCCGTCAGACCATTGCTCGCACCGTCCTGATTGACGGCCGAACCCCGGACGACGGCCAGCACCTGATGCCCGTTGCGCCGGGCGTCGGACAGCCGCTCCAGCAGCAGCATGCCCACGCCCTCACCCCAGCCGGTACCGTCCGCGCCGGCGGCGAACGCCTTGCACCGGCCGTCGGGAGCAAGCCCGCGCTGACGGCTGAACTCCACGAAGAGTTCCGGGGTGGACATCACGGTGACACCGCCTGCCAGCGCCAGGGAGCACTCACCCTGGCGCAGCGACTGGGCCGCGAGATGCAGGGCCACCAGTGACGACGAGCACGCCGTGTCCACCGTGACCGCAGGGCCTTCGAGTCCGAACGTGTAGGAGATGCGCCCGGAGACAACGCTGGCGGCGCTGCCGGTCACCAGGTGGCCTTCGACGTTCTCGGCGGACGCCTCGCGCAGGCTGCGGGCGTAGTCCTGTCCATTGCTGCCGATGAAGACGCCGGTGGGGCTGCCGTGCAGGAGCGTGCCGTCGATGCCGGCCCGTTCGAAGGCCTCCCAGGACGTCTCCAGCAGCAGGCGCTGCTGGGGATCCATCGTCGTCGCCTCGCGAGGCGAGATTCCGAAGAACTTCGGGTCGAAGGCACCGGCGTCGTCGAGGAACGCGCCCTCGCTGACATAGCTCTTGCCCGTCTCGTCCGGGTCGGAGTCGAAGAGGCCGTCGAGATCCCAACCGCGTCCGGCGGGAAAATCGGTCAGCACGTCGCGTCCATCGACCAGCAGGTCCCAGAGGGCCTCGGGTGTGCGTACGCCACCCGGGAAGCGGCAGCTCATCGCGACAACGGCGATCGGTTCGTCGTCCGTCACAGCCGTTGCGACGGGCGCCGATTCGCCGTCGCCGCTCAGCCCCAGCGCCTCCTTGCGCAGCACCCGGGCCAAGGCCCTCACCGTGGGGTGGTCGAACAGAAGGGTGGTCGAGAGCCGAAGGTCCGCGGCCGCGTTGAGCCGGTTGCGCAAGGTGACGGCTGCCAGGGAGTCGAAGCCCAGTTCCTTGAAAGCCCGATCGGCGTCCACCGTGTCCGCTCGACGGTGACCGAGCACGGCGGCGACATGCGAGCGCACGAAATCGAGCACCGCCCGCTCCTGCTCCGCAGTCCCCATCCCGGCAAGCCGCTGTCGCAACGTCCCGTCGGCCTGGGCGGTACGGTCGACCGCGGTGTCCGCAGCGCTGACCCGCGTCAGCTCTTGCAGCAGCTGTGACGTATGGGCGGTGGCCCTGACCTGAGCGAGGGTGTCCCAATCGACGTCCGCGACGAGCAGTGACGCCGCCATCGGATCATTGACGACCGCCTCCAACTCCGCGATCGCCAAGTCGGGGGCCATCGCGGGCAGACCGTGTCGTTCCCAACGATCCGCTACCGCACTGGCCATGCCGTCGTCGGCCCAGGGGCCCCACGCGATCGACGTCGCCGGCAGACCCTCAGCACACCGCGCCTCCGCCAACGCATCCAAATACGCGTTCGCCGCCGCGTAGTTGGCCTGCCCCGCCCCGCCCACCGTCGCCGAGAACGACGAGAACAACACGAACGCCGACAACCCCATACCCCGAGTCAGCTCATGCAGATGACGCGCACCCTCCGCCTTCGCCCGCAACACCGACTCGAACCGGCCCACCGACAAACCATCCAGCACACCGTCATCCAGCACACCAGCCGCATGCACCACCGCCGACAACGGCAACCCCGCCGGCACACACCCCAGCAACCCCTCCACCGCCGACCGCTCACCCACATCACACGCCACCACCGACAACCCCACACCAGCAGCAGCAAACTCCGCCCGCAACCCCTCCACACCCACAGCCCCAGACCCCCGACGCGAAGCCAGCACCACATGCTCCGCACCAGCACCCACCAGCCACCGAGCCACCCGACGACCCAAACCACCCGTGCCACCCGTCACCAGCACCGTCCCCGACACCCGCCAAGAACCAGCACCAACACCAGCAGCACCACCCGCACCACCGGCACGGATCACACGCCGCCCGAACACCCCCGCAGCACGAACAGCCACCTCACCCTCACCCGAGGCAAACACCCCCGCCAGACGCCCCACCAACCGGGCATCCACCACCCCAGGCAGATCAACCACACCGCCCCACCGCTCGGTGCCTTCGGTCGCAGCGACTCGTCCGAGACCCCAGACCTGCGACTGTTCAAGGTCGCTGACCCGCTCCGCCCCGGACACCGCCACCGCACCCCGGGTCACACACCACAACCGGGCATCGACATTCACGTCACCCAGAGCCTGCACCAGCCCCAGCGTGAGCGCGACGGACACCGGAACCGCACCGAACTCCACATCCCGGCCCGACGCCAAAGCCAGCAACGACACCACACCAGCAAACCCATCCGGCTCACCAGCCAGCACCCCACGCAACCGCCCGGCCACCACATCACGACCGTGCTCGCGCGCATCGAGTTCCAGCACCACAGGCCGCGCACCACACCGCGCCAGACCCGCGACACACTCATCCACCCACGCGTCACCAGCAGACCCAGCCGGCACCACCACCAGCCACGCCCCCGACAACACACCAGAACCCACCGCCACCGGAGACCACACCACCCGATAACGCCAGGTCTCCGAGTCCAGCGAGGCACTCAACTGGGGCTTGGTGGGCTGGATCCAGTACCGCTCTCGTTGGAAGGCGTAAGTGGGCAGGTCCACCAGCCGGGGACGGGACGGAGCGAGGAAACCAGCCCAGTCCACCGCATGGCCCCGGACGAACACCTCCGCCAGGGCCCGCACCATCGAGTCGGCCTCATCACGGTCCTTGCGCAGGACCGGAGCGAACAGCAGCTGTGGGGCGCATTCCGCGCCCATGCCGGACAGGACACCGTCCGGGCCGAGCTCGAGGACAGCCGTCACTCCGTGCTCGGCCAGATGCGTCACCCCGTCGGCGAAGCGCACCGCCTCCCGCACGTGCTGAACCCAGTACTCCGGATCGCACACCACAGCCGCATCCGCGAGTTCACCCGTCACGTTCGACAGGACCGCCAGCTTCGGCGCCTCATACGCCACCGACCGGGCGACCTCGCGGAACTCGGCCAGCATCGGCTCCATCAACGGCGAATGGAACGCATGCGAGACCCGCAGCCGACGCACCCGCCGCCCCTCACCCCGCCACAGCCCTTCCAACTCCGAGACTTCCGTCGCCGCACCGGAGACGACCACAGCAGTGGGGCCGTTGACCGCGGCGACATCCACACTCTCCCGGTCTGCCAGCGCAGCCCGGACCACCGACTCCTCAGCCTCCACCGCCAGCATCGCCCCACCCTCGGGCAACGCCTGCATCAACCGGCCACGCGCCGCCACCAGCACACACGCATCTTCGAGGGACCACACCCCGGCCACATACGCGGCAGCCAGCTCACCGATGGAATGCCCGCCCACCACATCAGGACGCACACCCCACGACGACACCAACCGGAACAACGCCACCTCGACCGCGAACAGAGCACACTGCGTGAACTCCGTCGCGTCCAGCACCCCGTCGCCATCGGTGAAGACCACCTCACGCAACGACCGCTCCAACAGACCGTCGAAGCCCGCGCACACCTCGTCGAAAGCGTCCGCGAACACCGGGAAGGCCTCATACAACTCCCGGCCCATCCCCACCCGCTGACTGCCCTGACCCGAGAACAGCACCGCCAGCCGGCCCGGCACCACCTGCCCCCGCACCACACCCGCGGACTCACCGCCCGCGGCCAGCACCCCCAAGCCGTTCAGCCCGTCCAGCACGACGGCCCGGTGCTCGAACACCGACCGCGCCGACACCAACGACCAACCCACATCCACCGGCGCAAACTCGGCCTGACGCACACACTCGGCCAGTCGCCCGGCCTGCGCCCGAAGCGCCGCCTCGGACTTCCCCGACACCACCCACGGCGCCACCACCGGCGTGACTCCGGAAGCGGACTCCGTAACCGGCTCCACCTCGACAGCTGGAGCCTGCTCCAGAACCACATGCGCGTTGGTGCCGCTGATGCCGAACGACGACACACCCGCCCGACGAGGTTCCTCACCCTCCGGCCACGGCATCGCATCCGTCAGCAGTTCGACGGCGCCCGACGACCAGTCCACGTGGGTCGACGGCTCGTCGATGTGCAGGGTGCGGGGCAGCGTGCCGTGCCGCATAGCCAGCACCATCTTCATCACACCAGCGACACCCGCCGCGGCCTGGGTGTGTCCGATGTTCGACTTGAGGGAGCCAAGCCGCAGCGGCCGGTCCTCCGGGCGATCCTGTCCGTAGGTGGCCAGCAGCGCCTGCGCCTCGATCGGGTCACCCAGCTTCGTCCCCGTACCGTGCGCCTCCACCGCATCGACCTCGGCGGCCGACAACCCGGCATTCGCCAGCGCGGCCCGGATCACCCGCTGCTGCGACGGACCGTTCGGCGCCGTCAGACCATTGCTCGCACCATCCTGATTGACAGCCGAACCCCGCACCACGGCCAGCACCCGGTGCCCGTTCCGCCGAGCGTCCGACAGCCGCTCCAGCACCAGCATCCCGGCACCTTCGGCCCAGCCGGTGCCGTCCGCGCCGGCGGCGAACGCCTTGCACCGGCCGTCCGAAGCAATGCCTTGCTGGCGGCCGAACTCCACGAAGATGCCGGGACTCGCCATGACGGTCACGCCACCGGCCAACGCCAACGAGCACTCCCCCTGCCGCAGCGACTGCACCGCCAGATGCAACGCCACCAGCGACGACGAACACGCCGTGTCCACCGTCACCGCGGGACCCTCGAACCCGAACGTGTACGAGATCCGCCCCGAAGCGGCACTGACGCTGCTTCCGGTGAGGAGGTACCCCTGGAGGCCGTCCGAGGCGTCATGCATGCGGGGGCCGTAGTCCTGAGACATCGCGCCGACGAAGACTCCCGTCTCGCGCGTCCCCTGACCGTCCAGCGCGATACCGGCCCGCTCGAACGCCTCCCAGGACGTCTCCAGCAGCAACCGCTGCTGCGGATCCATCGCCAACGCCTCACGCGGCGAGATACCGAAGAACCCGGGGTCGAAGTCGCCGGCGTCGTGGAGGAAACCACCCTCACGCGCGTATGTGGAGCCCGGCCGGCCCCGGTCCGGTGAATAGAGAGCGGACAGATCCCAGCCACGGTCCCTGGGGAACTCGCCGATGGCGTCGCCGTCGGACGCGATCAACTGCCACAGGTCTTCCGGCGATTGCACGCCACCCGGGAACCGGCAGCCCATTCCCACGATCGCGATGCGTTCGTCGTGGGCCACGGTGGCCCTTGACGGGGCGCTGTTCGACCGCTCCGCGCCGAGGAAGAGTGTCTTCAGGTGGCGCGCGAGGACTGCCGGGGTGGGGTAGTCGAACAGCGCGGTGGTCTGCAGCCGCAGGCCGGTCGTGGCATTCAGCCGGTTGCGGAACTCGACGGCTCCCAGTGAGTCGAAGCCCAGCTCCTTGAAGGTCCGTCCAGCGTCTACCGCGTCGGGCCCCTCGTAACCCAGTGTCGTGGCGACCTGGGTGCGAACGAGTTCCAGGAGGAGGTCCGCCTGTTCGTCCTCACCCAGTGCGGCCAGGCGTCGCCTGAGCGGTGACGTACTGGCCTCGATGGGCTCAGTCGCTCGCTCGGCCACCCGCTCGCTCCCACGGCCAGGCTCCGCGTCCAGCCAGTGGCGACGACGCTGGAAGGCATACGTGGGCAGATCGACCCGGCGGGCACCCGTACCCGTGAACACTCCCGCCCAGTCGACGGCAGCGCCGCCGACGAAGGCCTCCGCGGCAGAGGTCAGGAAACGCCCCAGACCACCTTCACCACGACGCAGCGAACCCACGGCCGTGACTGGGGTGTTGATGTGATCCTCGGCCGTCTGCTCGACGCCCATCGTCAGCACCGGATGCGCACTGGACTCCACGAACAGACGGAAACCGTCATCCAGGAGTGCACGCAGGGTGTCGGCGAAACGGACCGTCTGACGCAGATTGCGATACCAGTAACCCGCGTCCAAGGACGACGTGTCCAGGACCCCGGCAGTCACCGTCGAATAGAACGGCACCGTGGACGACTGCGGAGCGATACCCGCCAGGTCCCGCAGGAGAACGTCCTCGATCTCCTCCACGTGCGCGCAGTGCGAGGCGTAATCCACCGCCACACGACGAGCCCGAACACCCTCCGCCTCACAGGCCGCCAGCAACTCGTCCAAGGCGTCCGCATCACCGGAGACGACCACCACGGCCGGGCCGTTGACCGCCGCCACCGACAGACGACCACCCCAAGCAGCAAGACGCTCCCGCACGGCTTCCACACCGAGAGAGAGCGACACCATGCCGCCCCGCCCGGACAAAACCCGGATCGCCTTGCTGCGCAGCGCCACCACCTTCGCCGCGTCCTGCAACGACAGCGCACCCGCCACACACGCGGCCGCGATCTCACCCTGCGAATGACCGATCACCGCAGCCGGCTCAACACCATGGGAACGCCAGACCTCGGCCAGCGACACCATCACAGCCCACAACACCGGCTGCACCACATCAACCTGACCCAGCCAGGCATCACCACCGGCGTCACGGACGACATCGGTCAACGACCACTCAACGTAAGGCTCCAGAGCCGCCGCGCACTCACCCATCCGCACCGCGAACACGGGCGAGGACTCCAGCAGTTCGGCCGCCATACCGGCCCACTGCGCCCCCTGCCCCGGGAACACGAACACCGCACGGCCATCAGCACCGGCCGCACTCCCCCACACCACACCCGCGGACTCACGACCCTCGGCCAGCGCACCCAGACCGTCCGCACCGTCCAGGACCACGGCCCGATGCTCGAACACCGACCGCGTCGTCACCAACGACAACCCGACATCCACCGGCGACAGGTCCGCCCGGTCCCGGACGAACGAGGCCAGACGCCCGGCCTGCGCCCGCAACGCCGCCTCGGACTTCCCCGACACCACCCACGGCACCACCACCGGCGCGACACCCGAAGCGGACTCCGTCGCCGGCACCTCCTCGACAGCCGGAGCCTGCTCCAGAACCACGTGGCAGTTCGTCCCACCCACGCTGATGGCGCTGACTCCCGCGGTGCGGGGTCCGTCCGTGTCCGAGTCGACGTTCCAGGCCCGTGTCTCCGTCTGGACGCGCAGGTTGAGCGCGTCCAGCGGAATGTCGGGGTTCGGGGTGCGGTAGTTGAGGCTGGGGAAGAGTTCGCCGTGTTTCAGGCCGAGGGCCGTCTTGATGAAGCCGACGATGCCCGCGGCACCCTCCAGGTGGCCGACGTTCGTCTTGGCGGAGCCGACCAGCAGCGGTGCGCCGGTGCGGCGTGCGCTGCCCAGAACGGTGCCGAGGGCCGCGGCCTCGATCGGGTCGCCGGTCTTCGTGCCGGTGCCGTGGAGTTCGACGTACTGGACTAGGGAGGGGTCCACGCCGGCCTGCTGGTAGGCGCGGCGCAGCACGTCTTCCTGGGCGGCCTGGTGGGGAGTGGTGAGGTGGGTGCCGCCGCCGTCGTTGTTGACGGCGCTGCCGCGGATGACGCAGTACACGGGGTCGCCGTCGGCGAGGGCGACCGACAGGGGCTTGAGGACGACGGCGCCGCCGCCCTCACCCCGCACGTAGCCGTTGGCGCGGGCGTCGAAGGTGTAGCTGACGCCGTCGGGTGACAGGCCGCCGAACTTGGCGACGCTGACGCTGCTTTCGGGAGCCAGGATGAGGTTGACGCCGCCTGCGACGGCGACGGTGCTCTCGCCGCGGCGCAGGCTGTCGCAGGCCAGGTGGACGGCGACGAGGGAGGAGGCCTGGCCGGCGTCGAGGGTCAGGCTGGGGCCGCGCAGTCCGAGATGGTAGGAGACGCGGTTGGCGATGAGGCTGCGGTGCAGTCCGGTGAAGCTGTGCCGGTCGATGGCGTCGACGCCGCCCCGGTGCTGCAGCGTGGCGTAGTCGTCGGCGATGACACCCATGTAGACGCCGGTGTCGGTGGCGCGGAGGCGGTCCGGGACGATGCCCGCGTCCTCCAGGGCCTCCCAGGTCAGCTCCAGTACGAGGCGTTGCTGGGGGTCCATGGCGGCCGCTTCGCGGGGCGATATGCCGAAGAAGGCCGCGTCGAAGTGGTCGATGTGATCCTGGTTCAGGAAGCCGCCGCGCCTGGTGTGGACCGTGCCGGGCCGGTCGGTGTCCTCGTCGTCCAGTTCGTCGGCGTCCCAGCGCTCACGGGGTACGTCCGTGATGGCGTCGACGCCGTCGCGCAGCAGGTTCCGGAAGGCAGTGGGGTCGGGTGCTCCGGGGAGGCGGCAGGAGAGTCCGACGACGGCGATCGGAGCGTCCGCCGGGTGTGCGACGGCGGTCTCAGAACGCTTCATGAACATGACTCCCTGAACCAGGACGTGGAAGGCCGGGCGCGACAGGATGCCGCTCCCGGTTCCGGTGGCTGACGGTGGTCGGATTGCAGTCGGGGGCGCCGCGGCCCGTCCGGAGCCGGCCGTTGGGCGCGGGTCGGCGCCCGGTGGGCTGGTGCGTCGGGCACGGGCGCCGGCGCGCGTGTGTGCCGTGCCGCCGCGTCCCGGCGGACGGAGGAGGGCGGTGCGGGGCGCTCCGGGCCACGGCAGTGGGGCCCGGAGCGCACGGCCGCGGCGCTCACTCGGTGTCGGACGGTGCGGGCCGGGGCGGGGCGGGCGTCGGCCGTGCGAAGCCCCGGCGTTCGGTCTAGTAGATCCCCTCCGGCGCGGACCGTACGACCTGGAGGGGTCGTACGTTGGCGACGCCGTCGCACGGCCAGGCGTCGCCGGTGTCGTACCGGACGGCGAGGTCGCGTTCCAGGATGTTCGGCAGGAAGAGGTCG
Organism: Streptomyces sp. 63XJN7_1_ISO-PGPR-S23-121; assembly: GCF_056173025.1. Classification (NCBI taxonomy): domain Bacteria; kingdom Bacillati; phylum Actinomycetota; class Actinomycetes; order Kitasatosporales; family Streptomycetaceae; genus Streptomyces; species Streptomyces sp. 63XJN7_1_ISO-PGPR-S23-121. Next base: position 4,730,755 of record NZ_CM149653.1, read on the forward strand.
TCGTGCAGGACGGTCAGGCGGACCTGTCCCTGTTCGCCGTAGGCGACGACCTTCGACCAGTCGTTCGTGTCGACGACCGACATCGTCACCTGCGGGTAGTTGGGCAGGTAGGGCATGAGGGTGCCGTCGTTCTCGACGGGGAGGGCGACGGTGTTGCCGAAGGTGTTGGCGTAGGTGACGACGACGAGTCCGCCGCCGATCGCCTCGTGGAACGCGCGGCGCATCGCCGGGGTGGCGTGGGTGCCGCTGAGCCGTACCCCGCTCAGCCGGGCCACCAGTTCGGGCCGGGCCTTGATGAACGCCTGGAGCAGGGCCGGGGTGGTGACGAGGTAGTCCACTGGCTGGCTCTCCAGCACGGCGGCCATCTGCTCGACGAGGTGGGTGGTGTACTCCTGGGCTTCCTTGAGTCTGCCGCCGCGCAGCAGCCGCTTGACCCAGCGGGGGTCGAAGTCGATGCCGTAGACGCGGCCGTCGTAGAGCTCCGCCAGGTCCACGGCTCCCTGACCGATGAGGTGGGGGCCGGTGGGAGTGGCCTGGAGCCAGCAGCGGCCGGGGGCGAAGCCCTCGCGTTCGATGACCCAGCGGCGCCAGGCGGCGCGCTGCACGAGCATCGGCTCGGTGTAGAAGACGCGACAGGGGCTGCCCGTGGTGCCGCCGGAGTCCCAGACACGTCCTCCCAGGGGCCGGGGGACGGCCTGCGGGACGAGGTCGGCCGGGTCGAGCGTGCGCAGTTCGCCGAGCGGCATCGGCCCGAAGGCGGCAAGGTCGTCGTACCGGGTGATGTCCGCGGGGTCGACGGCGAGTTCGGCGGCGCGCTTGAGCCAGTACGGGCTGCCCGTGTCGGGGTCGAAGTGGCGGCGGACGACGCGGCGTGTCCAGGCGTCGATGTCCTGGTCCAGCCACTCGTCGACGAGGGAGGTCATGTCCGTCATCGGGGGCTTCCCATCACTGCGTCGTCCACGGGGGGCAGTTCGATGCCAAAGTCGTAGACCGCGGTCATCGCCTCGAAGACGTGGTCCGGGGACTCCACGTGGACCACGGGGAAGCCGGCGTTCTGGAAGGTTCCGAAGGCGGCGGGGCCGAGGACCAGGCCGAGCTCGGTGCCGGCGTCCTCCAGGCCGCCGACCATGTGGGGCACGCTCACCGGGTCGGTCGGGTTGCGGCGGAACAGGTCGCGGATCTCCTCGCCCGTGGTGAGCGTCTTGCGCTCCATGCACGAGTGGACGGGCACGCGTGGGTCCCGGAAGGTCATGGACTCCAGCGTGGGTTCGATGAACTCCGTGACGTGCCGCTGCAGCGGTGAATGGAAGGCCGCTCCGTGGTCGTCGGAGACGTGCAGTGCGCCGGGCGGCAGGGTCGCGCCGAAGCCTTCGAGCGCTTCCCGATAGCCGCCGAGCAGCACCATGCGTTCGCTGCCGGCGCCGACGCGGCCGAGATCGGCGGAGAGGTGGACGTCGGCGACGTCCGCCACGAAGGCCGCGGGATCGGTTTCGAAGGGAATACGCAGCATGGCGACAGCTTGTCGCCGGGATTCCGTCGAGGAGGGTGACGGGACTTCTCTGAAGCGCATCAGCAAGGTGAAGAGATCGCGGCGTTCCACCGCTCCGGCGAGGCTTGCGGCGACAAGTGCGCCGAAACTGAGCCCGCATACCGCGGTCGGCGCTATTGCGTACTCTTCAGCGAGTACGTCGGCAATTCCGAATACGGCCGCCGCTTGCCGAATTGCGCCGACTCCTTGACGATGCTCCTGTCCCGGCTCTCTTTGTTCATGGAAAATCCGCTGAACTTCGATGCCGGTCCAGTCCGCTATCTGCGCATAGGTCCGCTGTACGCTCGGAAAGAGCTCGTACAGTTCGGCGCCGGCCCCTGGTCGGTCATTCATGCCGCCATCGAGGACATACGCAAGCGTCACCCAGAACCCCCGTTCCCACCCTTCCCGGTCAGGGAGGGTGTGCCGCAGAGCGGCTCATTGTGGTACGGCTCTCACAAGGGAGCCACCACTGCCTTGCTGGTTACATCTACCTACAGGTCGTTTAGCCGTTCGATAATCTCATCCAACCCCCGCCGACGATCTCGTGTCAAGCAACGCCCGTGCCGGGAAAAGCGCTTGACAGGCCATCAGGCAACCGTCGGCGGAGGCCGGGGCGAGGGTCAGCTACGGCTCGCGTCCGGGCCGGCCGGCAGGCGGTCGGCGCCCAGTTCCGCCCACACCTGGTCCAGCGCGTCGACGAAGCCCCGGACCTCGTCGGCCGTGTGCACGGCCCCGGGGGCGACTCGCAGGATCTCCTCGCCGACCCGCACGCTGGGCGCGTTGATCGCCTGTACGTACATCCCGTGCCGGTCCAGCAGCAGCGCGGACATTCGCTTGCACAACTCCTCATCCCGCACCAGGACGGACACGATGTGCGTCTGGTCCGAGATGAAGGGAATGCCGCGTTCGTTCAGCAGGCGGTGCATCAACTGTGCGTTTGACCACAGTCGCTCCCGCTCGGTCTCGGAGGACCTCAGATGGCGCACGGCGGCCAGGGCGCCGGCGGCCACGGCGGGCGGCAGCGCGGTGGTGAAGATGAAGGAGCGGGAGAACATGCGCACCGCTTCGATCACTTCGCGGGGGCCGGCGATGTAGCCTCCGGTGGTGCCGAAGCCCTTGGCGAGGGTGCCCATGACCACGGTGAACTCGTCGGCGATGCCCTCCCGGGCCGCGATGCCGGCGCCCTGCGGGCCGTACATGCCCACGGCGTGCACCTCGTCGATGTAGGTCATCGCCCCGTATCGCTTGGCGATGTCGGCGAGTTCCGCCAGGGGGGCGATGTCACCGTTCATCGAGTACACGGACTCGGCGACGACGAGCTTGGGCACGTCCGGGTCGGCCGCCGCGATCAGCTCTTCGAGATGCGCGGTGTCGTTGTGCCGGAAGATCTGCTTCTGGGCGCGGCTGTGGCGCAGGCCGTCGATGACGGAGGCGTGGTTGAGCGCGTCGGAGAAGACGACACAGCCCTCCATGCGGCCGGCGATGACGGACAGCGCACCGTCGTTGGCGGTGTAGCCGGAGGTGAACAGCAGGGCGTCGTCCTTGCCGTGGAGCGCGGCGAGCTCCTCCTCGAGCAGCACGTGGTAGTGGTTGGTGCCGCCGATGTTGCGCGAACCTCCGGCGCCGGCACCGTACTTGTCGACCGCCTCCTTCATGGCCGCCAGCACCGCGGGGTGCTGGCCCATGCCGAGGTAGTCGTTGCTGCACCAGACGCTGATGCTGTCCGCGTCCCCGCCGGTGCGCACACTGGCCGCGGGGAACCTCCCGGCGAGCCGTCCGATCTCCAGGAACTCTCTCTTTCCCCCGACAGAGCCCTCTATGAGGCGTGAAAAGAGGTCCAGGTATTGGGTCACGTCTACTCGCTTCGTTTCGGGCCGTCCGAGGCCACGTACAACTACAGGCGACTGCGTGGAGCTGGCTGAAACTCGCGCCGATGGCTGTTTCTCGCCCCCCGGCACGGACGCATCACGGCGGAATCGTGCGGGGCAATTGCGGCTGACCTTCCCCAATTCGAGGAGGTGCGCGAGAGTAACTCTTGTCTATCATCAGCCCACCGTCGGCGTCCAACCTACCCATGAAAGCGACGGGGCGAAACGCATAAACGGCAACCCGGACAAGTCGGGGAAGTTGACGGTAACTCATGACCTGTTGTCATACCCATGCGATCATGCAATCCTGCAGCGACCAGAATCGGGTCGATGGAGTGGAGTTTCGGTGTCATCGAACGAGAATTACGCCCGCCGGGTACTTGAGGCGCTGGCGTCCGATCCCGACCGGACCGCCCTGTGGCGCGAAGGCGAGGAGTTGACTGCGAGCCAGTTCTCCCGGGCGGTTCTCGCGGCAGCGGAACTTCTGAGCCGCAGCTTTTCGCAGGGCCCGGACCCGATCGCTGACGGTACGACTCCGATCGTAGCGGTGCTCACCGTCACCAATACCCCGGCGACCATCATCCTGCGCTATGCGGCCAACCTCGCCGGGGCCACCGTGGTGCACCTGCACTCCACGAACGCCGTGGACCCCTCCGACCAGCTGGCCGCCGCCGCCCGGCACGAGATCCTCAGCGGGACCGGCGCGACGTTCCTCGCCGTGGACAAGGAGAACCTCGACGCGGCCCGTGAACTGGCTGGCCGGCTCTCCGCGCCACCGCGGCTCGCCGCGCTCGGCGACCTCGGGCCCGACGTCCTGGACCTGTCCTCGGGCGACCCGGACGCCTTCGACCTGGAGGCCGTCGAGGCCAATCCGGAGATGCCCGCCGTGGTGCTGTTCACCAGTGGCACCAGCGGCAGGCCCAAGGGCGTCACCCTGCCGTACCGCGTGCGCAGCCTCTATCTCATGGCGGGCCTTCAGTCCCCCGAACCCATCGTGTACCTGTCGACCCTGCCGGTGAGCCACTCCAACGGCTCCGGCGTCGACCTCGCCCTCGCCTCCGGCGGAACGGTAGTCCTGCACGACGGATTCGAGCCGGGCGCGGTGCTGCGCGCGGTGGAACGGCACCGCGTCTCCGCGCTGACGCTCACCCCGCCGCAGCTGTACATGCTGGTCGACCATCCCGACATCGCCACCACCGACCGGTCGAGCATCAGGATCATCTCCTACGGCGGCTGCGCCGCCTCCCCGGCACGGCTGGCCGAGGCGATCGAGGTGTTCGGCCCGGTGCTCCTGCAGTTCTACGGCACCACGGAGACCAGCGGCATCAGCGTGCTGCTCCCCCCGGACCACTTCGACCCCGAGCTCCGCCACACCGTCGGGCGGCTGACCGCCGAGGTCCGCGTCCTCGACCCGGACGACCACAGTGACCTGCCGCCCGGGGAGATCGGCGAGGTGTGCGTGCGCACCCCGTTCAACATGCTCGGCTACTGGGGCGAGCCGGAGCTCACCGCCGAGGCCGTCCGCGACGGCTGGGTGCACACCGGCGACCTCGGCTCCGTCGACGAGAAGGGCTACCTGCGCCTGCACGGCCGGCTGGGCGAGGTGATGAAGACCAACGGCATCAAGGTCCAGCCCACGGACGTCGAGAACGCCCTGCTGTCCCACCCGGAGGTCGGGCAGGCCGCGGTCTACTGCGTGGTCGACGACGACCGCGTGGAGCACATCCACGCCGCCGTCGTGATCCGGCCGGGCGGCACCGCCGACGCCGGCACCCTGACCGGCCACGTCGCCGCCGAGTTGTCCCCGAAGCACGTTCCCGCCGCGGTCACCTTCCACGACACGCTGCCCCTGACCGGCGCGGGCAAGCCGGACAAGCAGGCTCTGGCCGCCCGGCACACCGGTGCGGCATGACGCTGACGGCCGCTTCCGTCCTCGCCGAGTCCGCCGAACGGCGCCCCGACCACCCCGCGCTCGTCTTCGGCTCAGAGCGGATCACCTACGCGCGGCTGTGGCACGCCACCCGCCGGTACGCCGCGGTGCTGCGGGACCACGGCGTACGCCCCGGTGACCGGATCGCCCTGCTGCTGCCCAACACGCCGCACTTCCCGATGGTGTACTACGGGGTACTGGCGCTCGGTGCCGTGGCGGTCCCGGTGCACGGCCTGCTGCGCGCCGACGAGATCGCCCACGTGCTCCGCGACTCCGAGGCGAGGGCCCTGGTGTGCGCGGGCCCGATGCTGACGGAGGGCGCCAAGGCAGCGGAGATGACCGGTGTCGAACTGCTCACGGTCATGGCTGAGGGCGGCACGGACGGCGTCGACGGCCCGCCACGCCTGGACGTCCTCGCCGAACACGCCGACCCGCTGGACCGCCTGACGCCGCGGTCGCCCGACGACCTGGCCCTGGTGCTGTACACCTCGGGCACCACCGGCCGGCCCAAGGGCGCGATGATCACCCACCTCAATCTGGTGATGAACATCAGCACGACGATGCGCTCGCCGTTCGACCTGACCCCCGACGACGTGCTGCTGGGCTGCCTGCCCCTGTTCCACACCTTCGGCCAGACCTGCGGCATGAGCGCCTGCTTCCTCGCCGGCGGCACCCTGGTCCTGATGAGCCGCTTCGACGGGCGCGGCGCGCTCGACCTCATGGTCACCGAGGGCTGCACGGTCTTCATGGGCGTCCCGACCATGTACCTGGCCCTCCTGGACGCCGCCGCCGAGGACTCCCGCCGTCCCGCCCTCGACCGCGCCTTCTCCGGCGGTTCGGCGTTGCCGGTCAAGGTCCTGGAGGACTTCCAGGAGGTCTTCGGCTGCCCTATCTACGAGGGGTACGGTCTCACCGAGACGTCACCGGTGGTGGCGTACAACCAGAAGGCGTGGCCGCGCAGGCCCGGCACGGTGGGCCGCCCCATCTGGGGTGTCGAGGCGGAGATCGCCGCGGCCGGCGTCGAGGACCGCGTCGAGCTGCTGCCGTCCGGGGAGGTGGGCGAGATCGTCGTCCGCGGCCACAATGTGATGGCCGGCTACCTCAACCGGCCGGAGGCCACCGCGGCCGTGCTGGTCGACGGCTGGTTCCGCACGGGTGACCTGGGGACCAAGGACGCCGACGGCTACCTGACGCTCGTCGACCGCAAGAAGGACATGGTGCTGCGCGGCGGCTACAACGTCTATCCCCGCGAGGTGGAGGACGTGCTGATGCGCCATCCGGCCATCGCCCAGGTCGCCGTCATCGGCGTGCCCGACGACAGGTACGGCGAGGAGGTGTGCGCCGTGGTGCGGACACGGCCGGGCACGGTGCCCGACCCGGTGCTCGCCGCCGGCATCGTGTCCTGGAGCCGGGAACGGATGGCCGCGCACAAGTACCCGCGACGGGTGGAGTTCGTGACGGACTTCCCCCTGGGGCCCAGCGGCAAGGTGCTGAAGCGGGAACTCGTCGCCCGCTACGCCGTCGTGGACTGATCCCCCGCCGGCCCGCCGGTCCCCTGTGCACGCGCCGTCGCGGACGGCGCGTGCACCTTTCTCGCCCGTGACGGCGGATCAGGACCCGCCGTCGCTCCGGGGCCCCTTGCGGAAGTCCGCCAGGTCCTCCCGCAGGGCGGCGATCACCTGTTCGCTCTGCTCGGCGAGGTAGAAGTGCCCGCCGGTGAAGGTGCGGATCCGGAAGTCGGCACGCGTGTGCTCGACCCACCCCTTCGCCTCGTCGTCGCGCACCTGCGGGTCGGCGTCACCGGTGTACACGTACAGCGGGCAGCTCAGCGCCGGTCCGGGGCGGTACGCGTACCGCTCCACCGCGGTGTAGTCGGCGCGGAGGGCGGGCATGATCATCCGCACCACGTCCTCGTCGTCCAGCAGCGTCGAGTCGGTCCCCTGGAGCTTGCGTATCTGCTCGATCAACCCCGCGTCGTCCATCAGATGCACCTTGTCCTGGCGCCGGCTGCCGGGTGACCTGCGCCCGGAGACGACCAGTCCCAGCAACCTGCCCCGGGACTCGGCCTCCAGGCGCCGGGCGGTCTCGAAGGCGAGCGTGCCGCCCATGCTGTGCCCGAAGAACACGAGCGGCCGGTCGGCGTAGTCGCGCAGCGCCTCGGTGATCCCGTCCACCAGCGCGTCGACGCTGGTGAGAGCAGGCTCGGACCGCCTGTCCTGACGTCCCGGGTACTGCAGGGACAGCACCTCGGCCCGGGGTGCCAGCCGGGCCGACACCGGCAGGAAGTAGCTGGCCGATCCGCCCGCGTGCGGGAAGCAGACCACCGTGACCTCACTGTCCTGCGAGGGGTGGAACCGCCTGATCCAGCGTTGCCTCTGCTCGTGCGAGTCAGCCATGTACTCCGTCCGTTCTGTTCGCCCTGCGAACGCGTTCCGGTGAGGACGCACTCGTGGCCCCACCCTTCCCGACCCGCGTCCGACACTCAAGGTTTTCGCTGTGGGATGAACTGGGGCGCCCCGATTGAGCTGCGCTTTTCCGGTTCCGGGGCGTGCTCCCGCCCCTGCCCGCGCCGGGAGCGGGGAGCCACCGGCCGGGCCGGGCGGCTGATGCCCGGGCAGTGCCGTCCGGACAGTGGGCCGGGCGTCTCGTGGAGGACCTCTCGATATCCGCGCCGCCGCCCCATGGTGGATGCATGCACACCCGCACCCAGAACTGTGGTGTCCCACCACATACGCGTCCGACGGGCCCGTTCCTACGGTGTGGCGACACGCAAACGTCCCCGTCACACGCAGGAAGTGGTGCCGATGCCGTCGCCCGCAGCCGCTCCACCAGCTCCGAACAGTCTCAAGCGCATCGTCGCCGCGTCCCTCATCCGCACCACGATCGAGTGGTACGACAACTCATCCGATCAGGGCTAGGAGCTGCGGTTTTCCATGATTCCGGCCTTCGAAGTCAGCATGGAACCAGCACGGGGCTCGTGGCATGCCGACTCAGTGCCGGCCGACCTGCGTCGCAGCGCGCTCCACGGCCCCCCAACGGCCTCCGAACACGGTTGCCCAGTGTCAACAGCGGGTCTGTCCAGCCAGTGGGGTAACTCGATTGTTGGATTTCAGTGGTTGGTCATGCCGACGGTGAGCCGGCCGCCGAACGCAATGTCGAAGGCGTTGAGGGCGGGCTTCCACCTCCGTGTCCACGCCTCCGTGATCGCGGAGATGGTCTGCTTCGACACCTCCGCGCCGTAGACCTCCTGGAGATGGGCGGAGATCTCCCCGTGGGTCAGGCCCTTGGCCGACAGCGACAACACCATCTCGTCCACCCCGATCAGACGCCGCTGCCGCTTGCGCACCAACTGCGGATCGAACGAGCCGTTGCGGTCCCTGGGCACCTTGATCTCCACCGGCCCGACCTCGGTCGTCACCGTCTTCGCGCGATGCCCGTTGCGGTAGTTCCCGCTGCGGCCCTCGTCGGCCCGCTCCCCGCTCTCCCGCCCAAGGTGATTGGTGAGCTCACCCTCCGGAGCTCCCTCGACCACGAGCTTCGTCAACTGCGCCAGCAGGCCGCCTTCACCGGTCATCCGGATCTCGTCGGCCTTCGCCTGGGCCACCCGCCTACCCACGAGAGCCCGGGCCAGCTCTGCCTCAACGGCCTCGGCCGCCGACTCACTCGAACGCGCATTCTACTTCATGATGTTCCTCCCCGGGAGATTCACCAGCCTTAATTGTGCCATCTCATGACATCGGTTCCTCGCTGTCAGGCTTGGCGGGCGTAGGACGCGAGGCGATCGGCGAGCTCGATGACGAGGTCGCGAAGTTCATCGGGGCGTTCGATGACGAACGGCCGGTCGAGTGAGGCGAGTACCGGAGGCACCCAGTCGAGCCGCTCCGCCCGCAGCTCGACGCGCAGCCAGCGCTCGGTTGCCCGGTCCTCGCCTACCGCGGGCTCGTGCTCCTCCAGGCTCGCGATGCCGGCGGGCAGGTGGGCGCGGATCTGCTCGACTGTCCCGTGGATCCGCAAGGTCACCTCATGCCAGTAGTCAGCCGTGGCGAAGCCTGACAACACGCGCTGTGCCGGATAGGGGCCCGCCGGCGCTTCGAATGAGCCGGGCAGGGTCCGCGCGTCCGCGATGCGGTCGAGCCGGAAGGTGCGGTCCTCGCCGATCCCGGCGTCCTTGCCCGTGACGTACCACCGGCCCGCGTGCGCGACGATCCCGTACGCGTGCAGCGTGCGTTCGCTGCGCCGCCCGTCGCGGTCGGTGTAGCGGATCGAGACCGGTCGGCGGTGGCGCACCGCGTCGGCGATGGCGAGCAGGACGCCGGAGTCCGGGGTGTCGGACGTTCCGGGCTGTTCCGTGAAGGCGAGGGATTCCAGGAGTGTGTCGAGCCGGCGGGCGATGTTCTTGGGCAGCACCCGCCGGATCTTCGCCGATGCCGTCTCGTTCGCCGTGCGCTGCGCCGGCGTCAGTCCTGTGCGGCGGCCGGCGACCAGGCCGAGCAGCACGGCCAGCGCCTCGTCGTCGGTGAGCATGAGCGGAGGCAGGCGGTAGCCGGGAGCGAGCCGGTACCCGCCGTAGCGGCCGCGCACCGATTCCACGGGCACGTCCAGGTCGATCAGCTGGTCCACATACCGCCGCACGGTGCGCGACCGGCTCGGCGACCTGGTCCACGTCGACGTCAAGAAACTCGGACGTATCCCGACCGGCGGCGGCTGGCGGATACACGGCGTCAGCACCGAGTCCGCCCGCGCTTCCAAACGCACCGGTCCCGACACCGGCAAGGTCGGATACACGTACCTGCATTCGGCGCTCGACGACCACTCCCGGCTCGCCTACACCGAGGCCCTGGACAATAAAAAGGCCGTCACCGCGGTCGCCTTCTGGCACCGTGCCGTTGCCTTCTTCGCCGCCCACGGCATCACGCCGATCCGCCGCCGCCTCACCGACAACGGTGCGTGCTACCGGTCTACGACCTGGGCTGACGCGCTCGCCGCGACCGGTACGAAGCACAAGCGGACCAGGCCGTACACGCCGCGCACGAACGGGAAGGTGGAGAGGTATGACGGGACGCTCTCCCGCAAGTGGGCGTACGTCCGCGGTTACACGACCGAGCGTGAACGACGCGTCGCACTGGTGGAGTTCGTGAACTACTACAACCACGAGCGGCCGCACGCCGCGCTCGGCGGCCGACCGCCCATCAGCCGGACTGCCGGGAGCGACTACCGGATCGTCTTTGACCAGCCGCCCGAACCACTCACGGACATCCCGCAGCAGCTCACCTTCGAGGACTTCGTGCAACCAAGGTCCCGAGACACCACACTTAGACCGTGTCCTACATGGTCAGTTTGAGGAATCGTTTGTAGCAGCAGAGAGCTGCTGCCAGCCCGAGAAAGGCCAGGTAGTTGCCTGGTTTGTTTCCGCTCGTAGCGGTGGTTGAGTCTGCGGTAGCCAGTCAGCCAGGACATCGTCCGCTCGATGACCCAGCGGCGGCGGCCCAAGCGTTCGCTGGACTCGATGCCCTTGCGGGCGATGCGCACTCCGATCCGCTTGCCGCGAAGCCATTTACGCAGGTGGGGGACGTCGTAGGCTTTGTCGGCGTGGAGACGCTGAGGTTTGAAGTGGCGGCCGCGGTGGGGGTCGTGTCTCGTTTGGTGACCCGCCACCATGGGCTTCAGTCCTTCACTGTCGTGGACGGTGGCGGCCGAGATCCCGACGACCAGGGGCAGTCCGTTCGCGTCCGACAGCACGTGCATCTTGGAACCCGGCTTGCCGCGGTCCACGGGGCTCGGACCTGTGTGTTCGCCCCTTTTTTAGCGCGTACGTGAGCAGAGTCGAGAACCACGCGGGAGACATCCACGAGGCCGGCGTCGTCGAGCCGGTGCAGGACGGCTTCGTGGAGGCGGCCCCAGACGCCGGCCCGCGACCAGATCATGAAGCGGCGGTGTGCGGTCGACTTCGATATCCCGAAACACGGCGGCAGAGCCCGCCAGGCGCACCCGCTGACCAGTACGTAGATGATCGCCGCGAACAGCGTCTCATCAGGCGTGTTCTGCTTCCCGCCGCCCTGCGGCCGCACCCGGTCCTCCGGGATCAGCGGCTTGGCGATCTCCCACAAGCCGTCCGGAACAATCCAACTCCACGTACCCCGCCCCATGAACGTACCAACGAGCCACCGCCACGTAGGACACGGTCTTAGAAGCCATCTCATTTGGGCTGACTCGGTATTCTGTGAGTCATGGTGGGGATCGTTGAGCGGTTGGTGCCGGACGAGTTGTGGGAGTTGTTCCAGCGGGTGGTACCGGAGGCGCCGTCGCGGCCGCAGGGCGGTGGTCGGCGTCGGCACGGCGACCGGGAAGTGCTGGCCGCGATCGTCTTCGTGGCCACGTCGGGTTGTACCTGGCAGCAGCTGCCTTCGGCGTCGTTCGGCCCGTCTGGAGCGACCGCCCACAGGCGGTTCTCGGAGTGGTCGAAGGCCAGGGTGTGGGCCAAGCTCCACCGTCTGGTCCTCGACGAACTCGGTGCCCGTGGCGAGCTGGACTGGTCGCGGTGCGCGATCGACTCGGTGAACATGTGGGCCCTGAAAAGGGGGACCTGACAGGTCCGAATCCTGTCGACCGGGGCAAGTACGGGTCGAAGATCCACCTGATCACGGAACGGTCTGGTCTGCCCATATCCGTCGGCATTTCTGGGGCCAACCTGCACGACAGCCAGGCCCTCATCCCGCTTGTGAAGGCCATCCCGCCGATCTGTTCGCGCCGCGGGCGCCGACGGCGCAAGCCCGGCAAACTCCACGCGGACAAGGGTTACGACTACGCCCACCTGCGGCGATGGTTACGCGAACGCGGCATCACCCATCGCATCGCCCGCAAGGGAGTCGAGTCCTCGCAGCGGCTGGGCCGCCACCGTTGGACCGTGGAACGCACCATGGCCTGGCTCGCCGGCTGCCGACGCCTGCACCGACGCTACGAACGCAAAGCCGACCACTTCCTCGCCTTCACCAGCATCGCCTGCACCCTCATCTGTTACCGCAGACTCAAGACGACTCCAGGCATCGTGAAAGCTGCGCCATGATGGTCCGCGTGATCGAAGAGACTGCTTTTGAGACCGTGTCACGCCTGTACCAAGAGTTCATGAAACTGCCGTTTCCTCCCAGATTGGCTGGAGCGGACCGGGCTGGCTTCGACCTGGTGATGCTGGACTCGGACACCGCAGGCTGCATTTTCACGTGGATCAATGGCGGCGGCGAGCTCGAAGCGCGGGGCCGAAACACTCTGCTTCGCTGCGTCACCCGCCTGGACCGGGTCATACCTGTGCTAGGCGAAGCGGATGCCACTGAGTACTGGCACCGCCTGCGCGAGATGGCTCAACTTGTCGCCAATTCCCCGCACGTAGCCACCAAATGAGATGGCCTCTTAGACCGTGTCCTACGTGGCGGTGACTCGTTGGTCCGTTCATGGGGCGGGGTACGTGGAGTTGGATTGTTCCGGACGGGTTGTGGGAGATCGCGAGGCCGTTGATCCCGCCGTCGAGGGTGCGGCCGCAGGGCGGGGGAACGCAGGACACGCCTGATGAGACGCTGTTCGCCGCGATCATCTATGGCCTGGTGTCCGGCTGCGCCTGGCGTGCGTTGCCGCCGTGCTTCGGCGTCTCGAAGTCGACCGCTCATCGGCGGTTCCTCATCTGGTCCAGAGCCGGTGTCTGGGGCCGGCTGCACGAGGCCGTGCTGCACCAACTCCACGACGCCGGCCTCATCGACGTCACCCGCGTCGTCCTGGACACCGCCCACGTCCGCGCTAAAAAGGGGGCGAACACACAGGTCCGAGCCCCGTGGACCGGGGCAAGCCGGGTTCCAAGATGCACATCCTGTCGGACGCGAACGGACTGCCCCTCCTCGTCGGCGTCTCGGCAGGCAACACCCACGACAGCGAAGGGCTGAAGCCGATGGTGGAGGGTCACCAAACGAGACACGACCCCCACCGCGGCCGCCACTTCAAGCCCCAGCGACTGCACGCAGACAAAGCCTACGACCGGGCTGATCTGCGCAGATGGCTCCGCGGGAAGCGCATCGGAGTACGCATCGCCCGCAAGGGAATCGAGTCCAGCGAGCGATTAGGGCGACGCCGCTGGGTCATCGAGCGCACCATGTCGTGGCTCTCCGGCTACCGTCGTCTCAGCCCCCGCTACGAACGCGATCCCCGCAACTACCTGGCCTTTCTCGGACTCGCCGCCGCCCTGTGCTGCTACAAGCGACTCGTTCGCCTCACCACGTAGGACACGGTCTTAGACCGTGTCCTACGTGGCGGTGACTCGTTGGTCCGTTCATGGGGCGGGGTACGTGGAGTTGGATTGTTCCGGACGGGTTGTGGGAGATCGCGAGGCCGTTGATCCCGCCGTCGAGGGTGCGGCCGCAGGGCGGGGGAACGCAGGACACGCCTGATGAGACGCTGTTCGCCGCGATCATCTATGTCCTGGTGTCCGGCTGCGCCTGGCGTGCGTTGCCGCCGTGCTTCGGCGTCTCGAAGTCGACCGCTCATCGGCGGTTCCTCATCTGGTCCAGAGCCGGTGTCTGGGGCCGGCTGCACGAGGCCGTGCTGCACCAACTCCACGACGCCGGCCTCATCGACGTCACCCGCGTCGTCCTGGACACCGCCCACGTCCGCGCTAAAAAGGGGGCGAACACACAGGTCCGAGCCCCGTGGACCGGGGCAAGCCGGGTTCCAAGATGCACATCCTGTCGGACGCGAACGGACTGCCCCTCCTCGTCGGCGTCTCGGCAGGCAACACCCACGACAGCGAAGGGCTGAAGCCGATGGTGGAGGGTCACCAAACGAGACACGACCCCCACCGCGGCCGCCACTTCAAGCCCCAGCGACTGCACGCAGACAAAGCCTACGACCGGGCTGATCTGCGCAGATGGCTCCGCGGGAAGCGCATCGGAGTACGCATCGCCCGCAAGGGAATCGAGTCCAGCGAGCGATTAGGGCGACGCCGCTGGGTCATCGAGCGCACCATGTCGTGGCTCTCCGGCTACCGTCGTCTCAGCCCCCGCTACGAACGCGATCCCCGCAACTACCTGGCCTTTCTCGGACTCGCCGCCGCCCTGTGCTGCTACAAGCGACTCGTTCGCCTCACCACGTAGGACACGGTCTTAACTGGCTCTTCCTGTCTGGAAGTTACACCACTCACCGTACAGACCCGCACTCCTTCACAGTCCCGCACCGCCTCACTGTGTGGGGCCGGTCAGGCGGCCGGCACGGTGCCGGGCTGGTCATGCACGTTTGCTGCCGCGTTGATCTGATCTGTGCCCGCCTGGGTGAGGAAGACCCACGTCCCGTAGACGCCCCACATGAGGCCGAGCAGCGAACTCGCGGCGTAGAAGCCCATTCCGTTGGTGGAGCCGACGGTGGCGAACAGTCCGGCGGCGGCGATACCTGCCGCGAACACGACGAGCGCGGCGACGAGGATGGTCCGCGCATGCTGGGACGTGCCACGGCGGGCTGCGTGGTCGAGCACCGAGAGCAGACGGGGCCTCCCCCTGAGTGGTGGACACGCTGATACTGGATCTGCTTGATCCGGAGGAAGCGAGAAGACCGCCGATGGCGATGAAGGACTACTCGGACCAGTTCAAGGCCGATGCCGTGGCCCTGTACGAGTCCACCCCCGGGGCGACGTACAAGAGCATCGCCGCCGACCTGGGCATCAACCGGGCCACCCTGCGCGAGTGGGTGCTGCGGGACCGGGAACGCCGGGGTGCCGGCCCGGCCGCCGCCCGGGCCGGGCAGACAGCCGCCCGAGCCACGCAGGCGGCGCCGTCCGCGGACCCGGACGAGCGGATCCGGCAGCTCGAGGCGAGGGTGGCCGAGCTCGAGGCGAATGAGCGCAAGCTCGCGACCGAGCGGGACATACTCCGCAAGGCGGCCAAGTATTTCGCCGGGGAGACGAACTGGTGAGGAGCCGCTTCCAGTTCGTCGACGACCACCGGGACGCCTTCGAGGTGAAGCGGCTCTGCGAGGTCCTGGACCTCAACCGGTCCAGCTACTACAAGTGGCTCTCCGGCCGGGAGGCCAGGCAGGTCCGGCAGCGGGCCGACGAGCGCCTGGCCGCGAGGATCCGTGAGGTCCACGTGCATTCCGGCGGCGCCTACGGCTCTCCGCGGGTGACCGCCGAGCTCCGCGACCAGGGCCTGCACGTCAACGAGAAACGCATCGCCCGCGTCATGCGGACCTTTGCCATCACCGGCGTCCGCCTGCGCAGACGCGTCCGCACCACCGTCCCGGATCCGGCGGCCTCCCAGGTCCCGGACCTCTTCCAGCGGGACTTCACCGCCGCCGAGCCGGGCCGCAAATACATGGGCGACATCACCTATCTGCCCCTCGCGGATGGCGGGTTCCTCTACCTCGCCACAGTCCTGGACTGCTTCAGCCGCAAGGTCGTCGGCTGGTCCATCGCCGACCACATGCGCACCGACCTGGTCGCCGACGCGCTGCTGATGACCGCCCGCACCCGCGGCGGCCTGGAAGGCTCCACCTTCCACTCCGACCACGGAGCCCAATACGGCTCCAGAGCCTTCGCCCGCCTCTGCGACCAGCTCCAGGTCACCCGGTCGATGGGCGCGGTCGGCTCCAGCGCGGACAACGCCGCCTGCGAGAGCTTCCACGCGTCACTCAAACGCGAGACCCTCCAGGGAGCCCACGACTACGGCGACGCCGCCACCTGCAGAAGGACGGTCTTCGCCTGGCTGACCCGCTACAACACCCGCCGCCGGCACTCCGCCTGCGGCCACCTCAGCCCCAACGAATACGAACGACGACACCACACCGCTAAGCTCACGCTCGCCGCGTGATCAACGAAGCGTGTCCACCATCACGGGGGAAGGCCCGACTTGCGCTTGCTGCTGCGGCGACCAACAGTTCGACCCCGAGCGCCCAGGTCGGTTGCGGCAGGGTGACCAGCGATGCGGTGACTGTGGTTGTCAGGAACAGGGAGACGGTTTGCGCGGCGCGGTTGCGGTATTCCTGGGAGGTGGCGACGACGTCGAAGCGGAAGGCGACAACGATGAAGGTGAGGCCGGTGAGGCCGGCGGCGCTTCCGCCGACGGTTGCAGCGAACGTGGTCCACATGGCGGTTGCTCCTGTGCGATCCGTGCTGGGGTGGAAGGTCGCGGTGCGATGAAGTGCGGTGGGCGGCGGCCGTCGCGCCGCCGCCCACCGCGCGGAACTACCTCGTTTCGACCTGGGCCATCGGGTCTTCACCGTTCTCCAGGGCGTTCACCGCGTTCTTCCAGGACGGGTCGGCCGAGTAGAGCTGGCTGCGCAAGTAGGCCCACACGAGAGCCCGCAGAGTCGCCACGCGCTCGGGATTCTCGTCGTCCGTCTCTGCCGCGTCGTATCCGGATATGCCACCGAATATGTGACCAGCGCCGTACATGGTCACCATGGTTTTGTTGCCGCCGGGGCTGGCCGAGTAAGCGTCAGCACGGTAGCTGAGCCGATTGGAGAAGTTGGGGTTGAGGTCCTGATCGCCCACGATGATCAGGCCGGTGCCTGTCATCTGCTCGAAGTCGGTGTAATACAGCACCGGGTAGTTCGTCTTGGCCCACTCGGCGAAGTGCTCGTCGTTGCCGATACCTGGAGCTCCGATGAGCACTCCCGCCTTGACACGAGAGTCGGAGAGGTCCTTCGGCCGGTCGTCGTCCGGGTCCAGCATCTGGGCTCCGAGGAGGAGGGAGACGGTGTTGCCGCCCAGGGAGTGTCCTACGGCACCGACACGGTCCCTGTCGATCCGCCGTTCGGCAAGACCAGGGACGGCGGCCTCGATGTCGTCGAGGCGGTCGAGGATGTTGTGCATGTCGGTAGCGCGGTCACGCCAGAACAGGGGCGCGTCCTTGAGGTCGGTGTCGCGCAGACCGAGGGCCGTCGAGTCCAGGTGGGTCGGCTGGATGACCGCGAACCCGTGGGCGGCGAAGAAGTTCGCCAGCGGCCCGTAGCCGTTGTAGGAGGACAGAAAGTTCGCCGGCCCGTGCCCGTGGGACAGGAGGATGAGCGGCAGGTCGGTGCCGGTCGCGGGGATCGACACCTTGACCTCCAGCGGCACGGGCCGGCCGGGAACGTCGAGAGTGACCGGATGGTAGGTGAGGACGGGTTGCGACGCGTTGACCGGGATGTTGGCGGCGTCGCTGTACGGCTTGCTCATCGGAGCCCTTTCAGGATCGGTGTCGACATAGCGCCTGTCGTAACTGGCGGTAGGCATGGAACTGGCGGTCGTGGCCGCGAGCCTGATGGGCCAGGAACGGCCGCCCGGCACCTGGGTTGGTGTGGACGGTGATCTCCGCAACGGTGCACAGATCTCGTCAGGTGTTCGTCCCGCGGTCTGACGGCAGGGGAGGGCGACTGGCTCAACCATCGACTGTCATACCTCCCTGGCCCGACGGATGCGCTTGTCCTGCCGGGAACTGTAAGATCAATCGAACAAGCCGAACTAGGGCGAAAATGACATGGCTGAGTCCGCGATCGAAGGGCGTCGCAGAAGAGCACGGTTCGGAGTCGAAAGCCTGGCTGTGCGCGTTGCCGAGGGTGACTTCCCGACCGTTGTGAACAGCGGGTACACCGTCAAGATCACGCATGGCGGCTCCGCGCCCCCTTTTCAGTACCTCGGGCGGACCCAGGGTCCCCCTGTTCCTGGCGCGGTGACGGTGATCGAGCCCCATGAGGTCGTGAGCTGCCTCGCTCAGGACAAAGCCGCCGCTGACGGCCAGGCCGTTGTGCAACTGATGTTCATCGACGCCGATCTCATGCCAGTCGGCACAGGCCGGCCGCGCTTCCATGAGGTGACCTATCCAGACCGCAGCCTCTTCAACGGCATTGCCGCGCTGCACAGGGGTTTGGCGGACAGCGAGGACGAGTTGGATCTCGAGTCGTCGCTGATCCACTTGCTGAACGTCCTGCTCGCCAGGCATGCGGATGCTCCCGGCGCAGCGAGTCCGACACTTCGTCCTCGAGCGCTTCGTCAAGTACGGGAGATGCTCCACAGCCAACTGAACTCCAACATCAAGCTCGACGACCTCGCGGCAGTCGCCGGTTGCAGCAAACGCCACTTGATCAGGAGTTTCCGGCAGGCTTACGGGGTTCCACCGCACCATTACCGGACCCTGTTGCGCTTGGCACGCGCCAAGTCCATGCTGGCAGCGGGACGATCCGTGGCAGAGACCGCCGCCGAGCTTGGTTACTGTGACCAGAGCCAGCTCAATCGGCACTTCCGACGGGAATTCGGCATGAGCGCAGGTGGCTATGCCAGAACCGTGCGGTAGGTAGACCTGCGATGTCTTGGCTCAACTGCCACCTTGCCGGCCCCATGGGAAAGCGCTGACCGGTGGGCCGGGTCACGTCCGCTCCGCACAGGCGGAGGTGAACCGTTCTGCGATGCGCGGCAGCGTCGAGTCACGTCCGCTGGAGTGGTGTATCGACGGCCCACTCGGTGATCTCGGTCTGAGGCTATGCGGTGAGTTCGGTGGGCAGGGCGGGGTCGTCGTTTTCTGACTCGATCGGGTGGAGTCGGGCTTTGGCGAGGAGTTCGCTGCCCATGTAGCAGCGGGCTTCGGTCTACTCGTCGTTCTGCTCGGCCAGGACCGCCCCGACGAGCCTGATGACGGCGGTGCGGTCGGGGAAGATGCCGACCACGTCGGTGCGGCTGGGGGCACCTCCCGCGGCGCAGCCGTGGGGGAGGATCTCATTGTTCAGCCGTTCCTGTCGGCGTACCTGGGAAAGTGCCCAGGTAAGTACAGATGAACGTGCTCAGTCTGTTGTTCGCCTGGGTGCTCGTGAGAGTTGAGCGCATGCGACGATCGTGGTGTGGAGAGTCCCGATCCTTCGTTCCGCCAGCGCCTGCTGATCGAGTCGCTGACCGTGTTGTCGGCTGATGCCCAGACGGGACTGCTGCATGATCGGGTGACACCTGACCTGGCTTGCTGAGAAGCAGCCTGGAAGGATGTTGCAGTGCCCAAGCCGTATCCGAAGGAGTTCCGCGAAGACGTCGTGCGGGTCGCGCGCAACCGCGAGCCCGGCGTCACGCTGGAACAGATCGCCGCCGACTTCGGCGTCCACCCGATCACGCTGTCGAAGTGGCTGCGTCGCGCCGACACCGACGAGGGCGCCAGGCCCGCAACGACATCGGGTGAGTCCGCTGAGCTGCGCGAGGCCCGCAAGCGGATCCGGTTGCTGGAGCAGGAGAACGAGGTACTCAGGAGGGCTGCGGCATATCTGTCGCAGGCGAACCTGCCGGCAAAATGATGTACCCGCTCGTCCGCGAGCTGGCCGCCGCCGATGCCCCTCACAGGGTGCCGGTGGCGGTGACGTGCCGGGTGCTCGGGCTGGCCCGCCAGCCCTACTACTGAGGTTGAACTCGTGATGTCGTGCCGTTGCTCAGGTGGGCGTGATGGTCAGGCCGGTCTCGGCGAGGCAGCCGTCTATGAGGTCGCTGCGGTACTGGATGTGCCGTAGGCCGCGTCGGATGCGCTGAACGAGGTGTTCGGGGGTGTGGAAGGCGACGTTGGAGAGCCAGCCGCGCCGCAGCAGTGACCAGATCCCTTCGACGGGGTTGAGGTCGGGTGCGTAGGGCGGCAGGTAGTAGATGGTCAGCCAGTCCCGGGCTTCGGCGAACTTCCGCAGGTCGGCGGCCTTGTGGACGTTGAGGTTGTCCCAGACGAGCACGATCGGGCCGCCGAGTTGCTGGTGGGCGGCGATCAGCAGGTCCCGGTAGTCACGCCAGGAGAAACTCTTGCGGCCGTCGCGGTTGCCGTCGTCACGGCGGGGCCGGTAGATCAGCCGGGACCGGTGGCCGGGTTTGTAGCAGGTCAGCGCGGCGATGGACACCCGTCTGCGGGAACGGCCCCGCACCCGCACCACCGGGGTCCGGCCGCGCTGGGACCAGGTCCTGGCCTGCGGCGGCGTCATGGAGAATCCGGCCTCGTCCTCGAAGACGAGCCAGGCTCCACGGGCCGCCGCGGGCCTTCCGCGCAGGGCCACACCTCCTTCACCCATCCGGCCACCGCGTCGTCGTCCCGCTCCATGGCACGTCGGGCCGGGACCTGGCAGGACCAGCCGCCTCGCACCAGCAGTTTCCGCACGCCCTGGATGGTGTAGGTCAGGTGGAAGCGCCGGCCGATCACCGTCTTGATCCGCGCGAGCGTCCAGCGTTGGTCCTCCCAGCCGTGCGCGGCCGGCCCCTTGGCCAGCTCCGCCTCCAGCTGGGCGAACTGCTTCTGGCTCAGCCTCGGCAGCGACGCCGGCCCCTGTGACCGCAGAGCCCGCGGACCGCCCTCATCCCACATCCGCCGCCATCGCTGCACCGAGCGGACGCTGACCCGCAGGTCCTTGGCGATCACCGAGCTCGCCTCGCCCTGGGCGAACCTCTCGGCCGCCTTGAGCCGTAACTCCTCGCGGAACTGCTGCCGTTCGACGGTCAGTCCGCCCCCTTGTGGATACCGCATGCCCCCGTGATACCGCACGGGCGACGAGCCGTCAGCCCCTACGACACCGCGAGTTCAACCACAGTACCGGTGGCTGGCCTCTCCGGTCACCGACGCCGAACTGACCGAGGCATACCGGGCAGGCGCCCTGTTCGACGCTCACCGCGACGATCCCGAGTTCGGTCACCGCTTCCTCCTCGACGAGGCCCGCGCGGCCGGTGAGGCGATGGCCGAGCGGACCGCCTGGCGGATCTGCCGCGACAACCGCTGGTGGAGCGTCTTCGGTAAGCGCAGGGGCCGCGGCAAGAACGCCAAGGCCGGACCGCCGGTCCACGACGACCGGGTGCGCCGCAACTTCACCGCCGACGGGCCGAACCGGCTGTGGCTCACGGACATCACCGAGCACGCGACCGGCGAGGGCAAGCTGTATCTGTGTGCGGTCAAGGACGTGTACTCCGGCCGCATCGTGGGCTATTCCATCGACGCCCGGATGAAGTCCCGCCTCGCAGTGGCCGCGCTGGAGTCCGCCGTCGCCCGCCGCGGCCCGGCTGCGGGTTGCATCGTGCATTCCGACCGCGGCTCGCAATTCCGGTCCCGGAAGGTCGCTGACGTACTCACCCGGCACGGCCTGGTCGGCTCGATGGGCCGGGTCGGGGCCGCCGGTGACAACGCCGCGATGGAGAGCTTCTTCGCCCTGCTGCAGAAGAACGTCCTCGACCGCCGCACCTGGGCCACCCGCCAGGAGTTGCGGATCGCGATCGTCACCTGGATCGAGCGGACCTACCACCGGCGCCGGCGCCAGAAGCGCCTGGGCCGATTGACCCCCGTCGAGTACGAGACCATCATGACCCCACCCGCAGCCCTGGCTGCATAAACCCCGCTGTCACCCGATCATGCAGCAGTCCCTGTTGATCTTTTGTGCATCGACGAGCTCGGCTACATGGAGCTCGACCGCCGCGGCGCTGAACTCCTCTTCCAGGTCCTGACCGAACGCGAGGAGAAGAACAGCGTGGCCATCGCCTCGAACGAGTCGTTCGGCGGTTGGACCAAGAAGTTCACCGACCCCCGCCTCTGCGCGGCCATCGTCGACCGCCTCACCTTCAACGGAACGATCATCGAGACCGGCACCGACTCCTACCGTCTCGCCAGCACCCGAGCCCGCGCCGAGGAGGTGGCCAAGGCCGGCTGACCGCTGCAGGCTCCCCCGATTCAGCCTCCGCACTCCGGACGGAGGCTGGATCGAAGTTGGCCCGGCTCCCACCCACCCCATGCTGAGCCCTCCGATATGTTCTTCCGAACCCGCGCTTGCGGGTCACACACGTATTTGAGGGGGAAACGTGCCAGGTGAGCGGCTTGACGCGGAGTGGGTCCGGTCCTGGTGGAAGCAGGCCGATGCGGCGCTGACGAAGCTTATGCAGTCCTTCCTCCCGACGCACGGCTTCCCACCCGGCCACAACTCCGTGATGCTCGCAACCGACGACAGCCACCAGGCGACGGACGCACTCGTGGACCTGACGCCGATCCCCTCCGACCTGACCACGCTCTACTGGGTGATCAGCGAGGCTTCCCTGCCCGATGTCGACATCGGGTACTTCATCCACTCACCCGCGACGGCGGCAGAGCACTTCCGCGAGTACGGCCCCGCTCCGATCGACGGCGAATCGATCGCACTGGTCTTCGCCAGCGACGGCGGGGGTCATCTGTTCGCGATCGGAGACAGCGGACAAGTCTGGAAGTCCACCACGGCTTCCTGGCTTGACGACTTCGAGGTTGCCGCGGCCAGCTTGCAGGAGTTCCTCGAACAGTTCGGCCGACGGATCGCGAACCAGCACTGATTACGGCCGGGACGCAAACCAGCACCACGTCCCACGGAGACGATCTCGCCCTCCGAGGGTGGGAACCTTGAGCGGCGCGGCCAACACCACTCCCCATCACCGCCGGGTGACGTCATCTCCGGTGAACATCCGGAGCACTCAAGATCGCCAACTGCTGCCCAAAGCGGTGACCAATCGCTGCTACTTCACGTGAACGAAGCCAACTGGCCGACATCCTCAGTGAGCCACTTCCAGAGCATCCTGCCGACGGCCAGCGCGATGACCGCATACAGCAGGAACTTCAGCAGCGGGTCGAGCGACCCGTCCTCGTCGAACACCACACCTCCAGACGTCTTGGGCAGCGATCACGATCTTTGCCAGTCATGCCGCACGCCTGGATCGGCTCGGGCGGGAGCGCGCGGACAATCCGAGGAGCTCGGGCAGAGCGGCACCGTCCTCGGCCCAGCGCCGTAGCTTTTCCCGGTCGATCCAGTGGACGCCGTGCCGGTCGCCCCACGCCATGGCATCGCGGGTGAAGGCTCCGTTGGTAACGACGACAGCGTGATCGGCTTTGTGGACCGGCCCGGCCGTCCCCTTCACCGCGTACATCACAGCTGAGCCCACCTTCCCGCAGACGCGGGTGTGCTTGGCCTGCACCACGATCCGGCCGCGCTGCGGATGGTCACCGATGACGTCGGCGGCCTGGTCGCCGCCGCCACCCACTCTGCGGGCCGGCCAGTCGTCGCGGACCAGCAGATCCCGTAGGGCGTACTCGAAGCGACGGTCGTCCATGGTGTCGAACTCCGCGAGCGTGATCCGCAGAGTGGCCAGCCGCTCCTTCTCCCGACGCCGCATCGTGGTCGCCTGCCTGATCCGCCACGCCGCGACGGCTCCCGTGAACAGAGCGAGAGCCAGCAGAGCAGGCCAGGCCGCCTTCAGTGCGCCGACCGCCGTGGCCGCCGTCCGCGCCACCAGGACGAGCACAGCCAGGGCGACCAGAGCCGCTGCGACCAGTTCCGCGGCACCGCGAGGGCGCCGCAGACGTATCCGTCGCATCAGCGGTCGGCCGTCGCGCTGGCCGCCGGCTTCGGATCCGTCGGCGGTGTCGTGGCGGTGGACTCACTGAACCCGAACACCTGCCCCCACAGCCACACGCCGGCCAGTAAGCCGGAAATCATCCAACCGCTCATGCGCTTGGCGCTCCTGGGCTTCGGATTGCGACGGATGTGTCCGCGTACCCGGTGGAACCCGTCCGGCACCTTCGACATGTTTCCCCCTCCCGTCGGTGGGCCGCGGAGCGCGGCTCATCCCAACAAAAGGGTGTAGCAGTGGGCACTGACAGCAGCTGATGGGTCATCACGGCGCTACGCCCCGGTCGAGTCGCCATCAGGTCAGGAGGGCCCACACCGTCAGCCCATTCACGGGACAGCGAGCCTGAGGCAGCTCAGCTGGGCGAATGCCCTTCTCAGCTCCCAAGTGGTTCACCATGGCCCTTTCCGCCAGCCCTCACGCGGCGCGTGACCGTCCGTATCTCACCTGCGGAAACAGCCCCAGTCACGCCAAGCGGAGCTCTGCCGACGAATGGCGAAAAGCAGCGGAAGCGCACTCACAGCCATAGTGCACCGGCGCCGCCCCGTCGAACCGTGGTTCTGCGACCATGACCCG
Source organism: Streptomyces sp. 63XJN7_1_ISO-PGPR-S23-121 (assembly GCF_056173025.1). Taxonomy (NCBI): domain Bacteria; kingdom Bacillati; phylum Actinomycetota; class Actinomycetes; order Kitasatosporales; family Streptomycetaceae; genus Streptomyces; species Streptomyces sp. 63XJN7_1_ISO-PGPR-S23-121. Next base: position 4,755,018 of record NZ_CM149653.1, read on the forward strand.
GGGGCGTCACAGGGCCTGGAGGCACTGGTAGGCACTGATCAACCCGCCGCCGCGACGCCTCGGCCAACCGAACCCCCACGGGACGAATTCTCAACGCGGTGTCGTCGCGGTCCTGCAAGGACAGCGCCACGGTTGTAGGGCCGAGCCGAATGAAACCGCCGCTGGCCTCCGCCAGCGCCGGATCCAGCCTTGGTGCAGCCCGGTCAGGACAGTCTTTTGCGGTCCGTCGTCGCCTCTCGAAGCAGTGCCGAGGCCGTCATCGTCGTACGAGCGCAACATGCGAGCAGCGCTCATCACCACGAACCTTCGAACCAAGATCCGGACCATACCCGGACCAGCCGTCCGCAGCTTGTGGCGACCAGAGCTGTTTTCGCTGGTCAAACTGCATCTGAGCCGTGTACCACCAGCAGACGAAGAACCTCCTGGCATCAACGTGCACCGCGCCCAGGCACAGCGCCTTGGCCAGTGCCGACGGCGGCTGAGCGGCAAGGCCGGACTTGGTTTCTCAGTCCGGCCACCTGCCACGCAACGACTCTGAGTCGATCAATCCCAGATGCCCGAGTTCAACGAAGCGTAGTCAGCACCAAACCAGCACGGGAGTCAGCACCGCACCGTCAAATCCCCCTGAACCACGCGTCTCGGACGGCACTCGTTTCGACCACCACCGATCCCCTGAGAGGCCTTTCCATGAACTGGCATGGTGGCCACACCATAACCAACCCCCGAACTATGTAGCCCCGCCACATGTGCGCCTGACCAGCACGTTCCTACGGTGTGGCGACACGCAAACGTCCCCGTCACACGCAGGAAGTGGTGCCGATGTCGTCGCCCGCAGCCGCTCCACCAGCTCCGAACAGTCTCAAGCGCATCGTCGCCGCGTCCCTCATCGGCACCACGATCGAGTGGTACGACTTCTTCCTCTACGGTTCCGCCGCCGCCCTCGTCTTCAACAAGCTGTTCTTCCCGGACTCCGACCCGCTGGTCGGCACCCTGCTGTCGTTCCTGACCTACGCCGTCGGCTTCGCCGCCCGCCCGCTCGGCGCGTTGGTCTTCGGTCACTACGGTGACCGGCTCGGACGCAAGAAGCTCCTGGTGCTGAGCCTGTTGATGATGGGCGGGGCCACCTTCGCGATCGGGCTGCTGCCGACGCACGCGACCGTCGGCACGGCCGCTCCCGTGCTGCTGACCGTGCTGCGGCTCGTCCAGGGATTCGCGCTCGGCGGTGAGTGGGGCGGTGCCGTGCTGCTGGTGTCCGAACACGGGGACGCCAAGCGCCGCGGGTTCTGGGCCTCGTGGCCGCAGACCGGGGCGCCGGCCGGCCAGTTGCTGGCGACCGGTGTGCTGTCGCTGCTGACGGCGGTGCTGTCGGACGCCGCGTTCAACAGCTGGGGCTGGCGGATACCGTTCCTGCTCTCCGGCGTCCTGGTCATGGTCGGCCTGTGGATTCGCCTGTCCGTCGACGAATCCCCCGTCTTCAAGCGGGCGTTGGCGCAGGCGGAGGCCCGCAAGGCGGACGCCGAACCGCTCCCGCTGGTCGCCGTGCTGCGCCACCACTGGCGTGACGTGCTGATCGCCATGGGCGCGCGGATGGCGGAGAACATCAGCTACTACGTCATCACGGCCTTCATCCTCGTCTACGCCACCACCGCGGCCGACGTCTCCAAGCAGACCGCGCTCAACGCGGTGCTGATCGCCTCGGCCGTGCACTTCGCGGTCATCCCGGCCTGGGGCGCGCTGTCGGACCGGATCGGCCGCCGCCCCGTCTACCTGCTGGGAGCCGCCGGCATCGGGCTGTGGATGTTCCCGTTCTTCATGCTCATCGACTCCGGGAACTTCGGCAGCCTCCTCCTCGCGGTGACCGTGGGCCTGGTGCTGCACGGCGCGATGTACGCACCCCAGGCGGCGTTCTTCTCCGAGATGTTCGCGACCCGCATGCGCTACTCCGGTGCCTCCATCGGCGCCCAGTTCGCGTCGGTCGCGGCGGGCGCTCCCGCACCGCTGATCGCCACCGCGCTGCTGTCCGAGTACGACAGCTCGACGCCGATCTCCCTCTACGTCATCGCCTCGGTCCTGCTCACGCTGGTCGCCGTCGGCGTGGCCAAGGAGACCCGCCACCGGGACCTCACCGAGGTGACGGCCACGCAGGAGGACGCGGAGGAGGAGCCGGCCGACTCCCGCCCCGCCGGTGCGCGTACCGCCTGACCGTCGCGCCACTGACCCCCGTACGCCCCCCGCGTACGGGGGTCAGTGCTGTGCCGGGGCCGACAACCGGTGCAGCCGCAGGGCCAGTTGGATCTCCAGCGTGCGGGCGGGGCTCTGCCAGTCGTCGCCGAGGAGACGGGCCACGCGCTCCAGCCGCTGCGCGACCGTGTTCACGTGGACGTGGAGCTCGTCCTTGGTGCGCGCGGGGCTCATGCCGCAGGCGAAGTACGCGTCGAGGGTGCGCAGCAGTTCGGTGCCGCGTCGCTCGTCGTAGGCCACGACCTGGCCGATGGTGCGGTCGACGAAGCCGGCTATGTCGCGGTCGCCGGCCAGGAGCAGTCCCAGGAACCCGAAGTCCTCGGCGGCGGCGCCGTCCCCCGAGCGGCTCAGCAGCCGCAGGGCGTCCAGGCAGCGTCTGGCCTCGGTGTAGGCGGCGGCCACGGTCTCGGGGCGGGCGGCGAGGTCCTCGACGGGGGCCGAGGCGCCGACGGTGACGGCCTCGTGGACGGCGGTGCCCAGGTCCCGTGCGGTGCGGCGGGCCAGCTCCGTGGCGCCGTCCCGGGCGTCGAGGGGCAGCAGCAGGACGGTGCCGCCGTCGCGGGCGGCGGCCAGGCCGTGCCGGGTCGCGGCGAGGTGGGAGGCCGCGGCCCACAGGCGCCGGCGGGCGTCCGCCTCCTGGTCGGCGTCGGGCGCGGGGGCGTCGAGGCGGGCGGCGAGGACGACGTGCCTGGCGTCGAGGTCGGCGTGCAGCCGCCGGGCGCGTTCGCGCAGCAGGCGCGGATCCCGGTCGCGGGCGTCGAGCAGGTCGTCCAGCAGTTCGCCGCGCACCCGCTGTTCGGCCTCGGCGGCGGAGCGCCGGGCGAGCAGCAGCAGGGAGGTGACCATCGCGGCCCGCTCCAGGGTGAGCTGGTCCACGGGGTCGAGGCCGGGGTGGCCGCGCAGGACGAGCGCGCCGAGCAGCTCGCCGCCGGCGGCGACGGCGGCGATCCAGTCGTCCTCGTGCCGCACCGCGTGCCCTTCGGCGCGGGAGGACTCCAGGGCCCGGGCGGGTGCCGCCGCCGCCTCGGCGAACTCGACGGTGCCGGCCAGGACCTGGGAGACCGCGGCCGCCACGTCGTGGACACCGCCGCCGCGCAGCACCAGCTCGGTGAGCCGGTCGTGGACGTCGGAGGCGCGTTCGATGACTCCGCTGCGGTCCTTGATGATCTCGTTGGCCCGTTCCAGCTCGGCGAGGGCCGAGCGGGTCTCCGCGAGCAGGTTCGCGGTGTCGATGGCCGCGGCCGCCAGGGCCGCGAAGGAACCGAGCAGGGCGATCTGCTCCCGCTCGAAGACCCGGGCGCGCCGGTCCGCAGCGAACAGCACCCCGATGACGTGGTGCCCGAGCATCAGGGGCACGCCGAGGATCGCGACGAGTCCCTCGTCGCGTACGCCCGTGTCGATGGTTCGGGTGTGCTGGAAGCGGGCGTCCTTGAAGTAGTCGTCGGTGACGTAGGGCCGGGCGGTCTGGGCGACGAGACCGCCGAGCCCTTCCCCCATGCCGAGCCTCAGCTGCTGGAAGCGTGCTGCCACCGACCCCTCGGTGACACGCATGTAGGTGTCGCCGCGAGCGGGGTCGTTGAGGCTGAGGTAGGCCACGTCGGTGCCGAGCAGCGAGCGGGCCCGCTGCACGATCGCGCGCAGGACGGCGTCCAGGTCGCGCAGTCCGGCGAGATCGTGGGCCGTCTCGAACAGGGCCGACAGTTCGGCCTCCCGCCTGCGCCGGCCCTCCAGCTCGGAGCGGACGCGCAGCGCGAGGAACTTGGCCCGCTCGAGCGCGGTGATCCACTCGGCCGGTCCGCCGTCCGCGCGGGCGAGGAGCACCGGCTGCTCGTAGGCGTCGGCGGAGGCTCCCCGGGCCAGCAGCTCCAGGAAGGGCGTCTCGGCACCGGCGGGCGGTGCGGGGAGAACCGGCGCTCCGGCATCGTGGACGGGGCGCTCGGCGGACTGCGCGTGATCGCGGGACATGCTCACAGGATTCCCCATCGCACGGTCGGCCCGGCAGCCCTGTGGAAAACCCCGGCCGCCGGGGGCGTCCCCCTGGCGGGCACGCGCGTGGTGCGCCCGCCCCGCGCCCGCGTCCTCCCCCGCCGCACGCGGGCGGTCACCGGGCTCAGTGGGCGGTCCAGCCGCCGTCCAGGACGAGGGAGGTGCCGGTGACGAAGGACGCCTGCGGGCCGCACAGGTACGCCACCGCCTCGGCGACCTCCTCCGGTTCGATGAGCCGGCGCAGCGCGCTGTCCCGGAGCAGCACCTCGGACAGCACCTGCTCCTCGGGGATGCCGTGCGCGCGGGCCTGGTCCGCGATCTGCTTCTCCACGAGCGGGGTGCGCACGTAGGAGGGGTTCACGCAGTTGGAGGTGACACCGTGGGCGGCGCCCTCCAGGGCGGCCGTCTTGGACAGCCCCTCCAGTCCGTGCTTGGCGGACACATAGGCCGCCTTGTAGGCGGAGGCGCGCAGACCGTGCACGGACGAGACGTTCACGATGCGGCCCCAGCCCTGCCCGTACATGTGGGGCAGTGCGCCGCGGATCAGCCGGAAGGGGGCCTCCAGCATGACGGTGAGCACCGTGTGGAAGACGTCCGGCGGGAACTCCTCCAGCGGTCGCACCATCTGCAGCCCGGCGTTGTTGACGAGGACGTCGGTACCGGCGGCCGCGTGCTCGGCGGCGTCCAGGTCAGTCAGGTCCAGGACGTGCGCCTCGACGGTGCCCGCGAGGTCCACGGCCAGCTCGGTGAGCGCGTCCAGTCCCCCGGCGTCCCGGTCGACCGCTCTGACCTTGGCGCCGGCGGCGGCCAGCCGTAGCGCGCAGGCGCGTCCGATACCGCCGGCGGCGCCGGTGACGAGCGCGGTGCGGCCGCCGAGGTCGAGTGGGGAGGCGTGGGGAGCCGGGAGGACACTGGGCGAGGTCATGTCCCGACCCTAGGCAGGGCCCATCCCGGGCCCCATGTGGGCACGCCCCATAGTTCAGACGGATCCAGTGGAGTCGAACCATGTGGGTGCGTCGGACAGTGCCTGCTTGATCCGGAACTGCCCGAACTCCCCGAGGTCCGGCAGTGAGTCCACCGAGAACCAGCCCACGTCCAGCGACTCGTCGTCGTTGACCCGGGCCTCGCCGCCGACCGCCCGGCAGCGGAACGTGACGTCCATGAACTGGCAGACGTCGCCGTTCTCGTACGTGACCGGTTCGAGTGCCTGGACGAGGAGGAGTCGCTCGACGACGCACCGGACGGCGGTCTCCTCCTCCACCTCGCGCACGGCACACGCGGCGGGCTGCTCCCCGGGCTCCGGGATGCCGCCGATCAGCGACCAGCGCCGGTTGTCGGCCCGCCGGCCCAGCAGCACCCTCCCCTGCTCGTCGAAGACGACGGCGGTGACCCCGGGGAGCCACAGCAGCTGGTGTCCGGAAGAGGCGCGCAGGTCGCGGATGAAGTCGGGAGTAGCCATGCGCCCGACCCTAGCGGGCCGGGCGGGCCGCTCCCGCCCGCTTCGCGGGGCGTGCGGTGGGCGGACGGTCACACATCACGGGCGCGTCGCCCGCGCACAGCGGCGCCGACGGCCTGGCCGAGGCCGACGGCCGCGACGAGCACGAGCGCGATCTCCGGCCACACACCCAGCCGGGTGGCGGGGGTCTCGGAGGAGCGCAGCGGCACCTCCTGGACCAGGGAGTCCGCCACGAACATGCCGGTCCTCTGGGTGATCCGGCCGTCCGGCATGACGATCGCGCTGACACCGCTGGTCACCGGCACGGTCACGGTCCGGCTGTGCTCGACGGCGCGGATGCGGGACATGGCGAGCTGCTGGTAGGTCATCTCGCTGCGGTCGAAGGTCGCGTTGTTGCTGGGCACGGAGATCATCTGGGCGCCGTCGGTGACCTCGGAGCGCACGGCCCAGTCGAAGGCGGCCTCGTAGCAGGTGACGAGGCCGACCGGGGTGCCGGCCATGGTGAAGACGCCGGGCTCGGTGCCGCGGCTGAAGTCACGGGCGACCATGGAGGTCCACTCCTCGTTGATCGCCCCGATCATCGAGCGCAGCGGCAGGTACTCGCCGAAGGGCTGGATCTGCCGTTTGTCGTAGGTGTCGACGGGACCCTTGTCCGGGTCCCAGAGGATCTGCTCGTTGAGCAGCCTGCCGTCGCGTTCGACGACGCCGCCGACGGAGATGGGGGCGCCGATCGCCTTGGCGGCCCGGTCGATGACGTAGCGCGCGTCGGCGTTGGCGAACGGGTCGATGTCGGAGGAGTTCTCCGGCCACAGCACGAAGTCGGGGCGCTCGATCCTGCCCGCCGCGACCTCGGCGGCCAGGCGTTCCGTCTCGCGCGCGTGGTAGTCGAGCACGGCCCGGCGCTGGGCGTTGAAGTCGAGGCCGGCGCGCGGCACGTTGCCCTGGATGACGGCGACGGTCGCGGTGCCCTCCTCCGCCTCGTCGGTGACCAGCGGCCGGGCGGCCACGGCGCCCACGACGGGCACGGCCACGCAGAGCAGGGCCGCCGCCGCCACGCCCCGCCGCGGCGCACCGGCGCTTCGTGCCCCGACGGCCAGGCGGACGGCCTCGGCGAGGCCGAAGCCGCACAGGACGACGGCGAAGCCGAGCACCGGGGTGCCGCCGAGCGCGGCGAGCGGCAGGAACACGCCGTCGGCCTGCCCGAAGGCGATCTTGCCCCAGGGGAAGCCGTGGAAGGGGACGCGCGCGCGTGCGGCCTCTCCGGCGATCCACACGGCCGCCGCCCACACCGGCCAGGCCGGCAGTGCCGACACCGCGGCGACGCCCGCCCCGACCAGCGCGACGAAGACCGCTTCGATCACGACCAGGGCGATCCAGGGGCCGGGACCGACCTCCACACCGGTCCACACCAGCAGGGGCAGCAGGAAGCCGAGGCCGAACAGGTAGCCGAGGCCGAGCCCCGCCTTCCAGCTCCGGCCGCGCAGCACGGCGCCGAAGACAGCGAAGGCGGGCAGGGCGAGCCACCACAGGGTGCGCGGCGGGAAGCTGACGTAGAGCAGCACTCCGGAGAGCGCGGCTGCGGCGGCCGGGAACAGGCGCGTGAGCCGCGCGGCGAGACGCGAGGCGGGGGTGGCCTGCGGCTTCAGCCGGTCCGGCTCGCCGACGGTGGTTGCGGTGACGGTCACCCCCCGGAGTGTACGGCGCGGGTCCTGGCCGCCGGCAGCACGGTGCGAGGGGCCGGGTGGGGCGTGGACGGCGGGTGCCGCATCGTTTCGGCGCCACCGGCCGCCGTGCCGTCCACGATCCGCCGGCCGGCCGGTGCGGTCTCAGTGCGCCGCCGGGCCCGGGGTCCTCGGGCGGAGGCGGTCCTTGATGACCTGGACGGCCGCTTCCGCGTCGTCGACGGTGATGGTGAAGGTGTGGCCGTCCCACAGCCGCAGCACCACTCCCTCGCCGCGCCGCACGACGACGGCGGTGCCCTTCTCCGGCCGCCAGCGGTAGCCCCAGCCGCCCCAGTGACGCGGGGTGACGTGCGGGATGAACTCGGCGCCGACGACATGGGAGAGGGGGATCCGCCGGCGGGGCACGCCGATGTGGCCGCAGCGCACTTCGAGGCACTCGTCGTCGACTCTCAGCGCGACGTGCACGAAGGCCACGGTGCCGAAGAGGACGAGCAGTCCCGCCGCGATGCAGCCGACGACGGCCATGGCCAGCGGGGCGATGCCGGACTCCCAGGCCGAGTCGACGGCCAGCGCGATACCGAGAGCCACGCAGGCGACACCGATGAGCGCCAGGAACCACTGGACGCGATTGGTGGCACGTCCGGTCCAGACGTCCGGTGCGGGGGTGCTCTCGCCGGGGCGATGCCTCATGGATATGAGACTACTCAGATTTCGCTGCGCGGGCGCCTCGTCGCACAGGGTGACTGGGCCGAGCGGGCGTGCGCCCGTCCGTCAGCCGGCGGGGGCGGCCGTGCGCAGCAGCCGGCCTTCCTCGTACGCCGTCGCGGCCGCGGGCAGGGCGCCCTCGCGTCCGCTCAGCAGCACGGTGAGGGTGCCCGTGGCCGGGGCACCGGGGTCGGGGCGGGCGCCGATCCTGCGCAGGGCCTGCGCCGCGACCGCTCCGGCGGAGCCGTGCAGGACGAGGCGCGGGGCACCGGGGCGCTGCACGGCGTCGCGGATGCGTTCGGCCACGAGTTCGTAGTGGGTGCAGCCCAGGACGACGGTCGTCACGTCCTCGGGCGTGAGCGCGGCGGCGGAGGTCACGGCGGCGGTGATCGCCGTCTCGTCCGCGTGCTCGACGGCTTCGGCGAGTCCGTGGCACGGCACCTCGGTGACGGGCGTGCCGGCGGCGAAGTCCTCGATGAGTCCGCGCTGGTAGGGGCTGCCGGTGGTGGCGGGCGTCGCCCAGATCGCGACGGGGCCGCCGCCGGCCGCGGCGGGCTTGATCGCCGGGACGGTGCCGACGACCGGCAGGCCGGGTTCGAAACGGGCACGGAGCGTGGGCAGCGCGTGCACGGTGGCGGTGTTGCAGCCGACGATCAGGGCCTCGGGCCGGTGCGCTGCGGCGGCCTCGGCGACGGCCAGGGCCCGGTCCGTGAGGTCTTGTGGCGTCCGCGGGCCCCAGGGCATGCCGTCGGGGTCCATGGAGAGGATGAGATCGGCGTCCGGCCGCAGGCGCCGTACCGCAGCGGTGGCCGCCAGCAGACCGATTCCGGAGTCCATGAGCGCGATCTTCACCAGGCCACGATAGACGATGGGCCTTCGCGCGCCGCCTCGTGGGGCAGACTGCGCACGTGAGCGCCGATGCGTGGACTTCCGTCGTGACCGCCGTATCCGCCGTGTCCCTCGCCGCCTGGCTGTGGCTGCTGCTCGCCCAGGGATTCTTCTGGCGCACGGACGTCAGGCTGCCGCGCCGCGCGGAACCGGAGGAGTGGCCGCCCGTGTGCGTCGTCGTGCCGGCCCGCGACGAGGCGGCGGTCCTGCCGGCGAGCCTGCCGTCACTGCTCGCCCAGGACTATCCGGGGCGGGCGGAGGTCTTCCTGATCGACGACGGAAGTACGGACGGCACCGGCGACCTGGCGCGCGAGCTGGCCCGGCACCAGGACGGCCTGGCGCTCACGGTGGCCTCGCCCGGCGAGCCGCCGGCGGGCTGGACGGGCAAGCTGTGGGCGGTGCGGCACGGCATCGCCCTGGCACGCGCGCGTGACCCCGAGTTCCTGCTGCTGACGGACGCCGACATCGCCCACGCACCGGACAGCCTGCGGCAGCTGGTGGCCGCGGCCCGCACCGGCGGTTTCGACGTCGTCTCGCAGATGGCCCGGCTGCGGGTCGAGAGCGCCTGGGAGCGCCTCGTGGTGCCGGCCTTCGTCTACTTCTTCGCGCAGCTCTACCCGTTCCGGCGGATCGGCGGGGGCCGGAACGGGAGGAGGGCGACTCGGACGGCGGCCGCGGCGGGCGGCTGTGTGCTGCTGCGCGCCGACGCCGCCGAGCGGGCACGGATCCCGGACGCCATCCGGCACGCGGTCATCGACGACGTGGCCCTCGCCCGGGCGGTCAAGGGCAGTGGCGGCCGGGTGTGGCTGGGGCTGGCCGACGGCGTGGAGAGTGTGCGTCCCTACCCGCGGCTGCGCGACCTGTGGCGGATGGTCTCGCGCAGCGCCTACGCGCAGTTGCGGCACAGTCCGCTGCTGCTCGCCGGCACGGTCGCGGGCCTGGTGCTGGTGTATCTGGTGCCGCCGGCGGCAGCGGTCGCGGGCACGGTGGTCGGCGGTGGTGGGACGGCGCTGTGCGGAGCGACCGCGTGGTTGGTGATGACGGGGACGTACGTACCGATGCTGCGCTACTACCGGCAGCCGTCGTGGCTCGCTCCGCTGCTGCCGTTCACCGCGTTCCTGTACCTCCTGATGACGGTGGACTCCGCGGTGCAGCACTACCGGGGGCGCGGTGCGGCCTGGAAGGGCCGCACCTACGCCCGTCCGGGCGCCCTGCCCGACGAGGGCTGAGGACCCCCGCCGGGCCGGTTCACTTGCGGCCCGGGGTCCAGTTCATGCCCCACCCGTAGGCGTAGTCGACCGTCCGCTGGGGGCTCACGCCGCGCTCGGGCACCAGGTAGCGGGCCTCGCGCTGGACGACGAGGTCGTCGCCGGTGTTGGTGATCAGGGCGAGGGCGCACACCGTCGAGGGGACCGTGCACTCGTCGAGCGAGAAGTCGATCGGGGCGCCGTACTGCGGCTGGAGGGTGACGGTGGCGTGCAGGTCGGCGAAGGAGCGCGCTCCCTCGTAGATGGTGACGAAGACGAGGATGCGCCGGAAGTGCTTCCGGTGGTCGAGGTTGACGGTCAGGTTCTCGCCGGTCGTCACGGCGCCGGTGCGGTCGTCGCCGTCGAGGTGGATGAACGGCGGCTGGTGCAGGGACCCGAAGGCGTTGCCGAGGGCCTGGACCACGCCCTTGCTGCCGTCGCCGAGTTCGTACAGGCAGCACAGGTCGAGGTCGAGGTCGTCGTGCATGGCGACCGGGCGGCCCAGCTTGCGGGCCCAGCCGGAGAACTGCTTGCGCACCTGCCAGTTGAGGTTCACGCGCATGGCGCCCGAGGTGCCGCCCTGCTTGGTCAGGGAGACGGAGGGCGCCGCCTTGGTGAGGGTGACCTTGGTCAGGCGGACCGGCTCCGGGGAGGGCGCCGCGGCCGGGGGCGGCGGCGTGCCCGCGGGCCGCGTCACGGGCGGGGGCGGCACGGTGGCCGGGACGGGCGTGGGTGTGGAGGCCGCGGGGGCCTGCTGGGGCTCGTCGACCGTGATGCCGTAGTCGGTGGCCAGCCCCTCCAGGCCGCTGCCGTAGCCCTGGCCGACGGCGCGGAACTTCCAGGCGCCCTGACGGCGGTAGAACTCGCCCAGCACGAAGGCCGTTTCGACCGTGGCGCCCGGATTGTCGAAGCGAGCGACGACGGTGTTCGCCGCATCGCGCACCTCGATGTACAGGTCCGGGACCCGGCCGAAGGATCCGCCGTCCGAGGAGGCGGCTACGATCACCGTCTCGATCGCGGGCTCCACGCGGGCGAGGTCGACCAGCAGGCTGTCGGTGACCCTGCCGCCGGCGTCCCGCTTGCCCTCGTGCCGGACGGCCCCGGAGGAGTGCGCCGGCTGGTTGTAGAAGACGAAGTCCGCGTCTGAGCGGACCTTTCCCGCCACCAGGAGCAGCGCCGAGGCGTCCGCGTCGGGCACGCCGGGGCCGGATCGCCAGCCCAGTTCGACCCGCAGCGCCGTGGCCGGCACCGGGGTGTTCGAGCCTTTAGACATGGACATGTCCGCCCCCATCACGTGTCAGCGCGCCGGGCCGCGCCCCGGCGGTTCGTCTGGTTTTCCGCGCCCAACCTATTCCCCCCGCCCGCCGGCCGCCCACGAGGAGGGCGCGAGGCCCGTGGGCCAACCGCCGGTAACCCGCCCGGAACTTGGCCTTTACCCCAAGATCGCGCCCCACGCTGCCCCATTTTGCCGATTTCGCTCGGATTGGGGATCCCAGGGCACCGCGAGCGCGGAAAACAACCCTCTTATCGGTCTCCCCAACCAGCACATCGTGGGCTTAACTTATGTGCCATGACCTCCCCCCGCTCCACTTATGGCGGCGGCTACTACTCCGCCTCCTTCCCGGACACCCCGATCTACGACTCGCTCGTCGCCGAGCGGGGCACCCCGCAGATCGCCCCGATCCGGGTTCCGGCCGCGTACGACGCGCCGGGCAGCCACCTGCCGGCGCTGTCGTCGGCCCTGCCCGCCCTTCCGGCGGCACCTTCCCAGCCCTCCTACGGCTATCCGCAGCAGATGCAGCAGCCCGCCCCGCTGCAGCAGGCGCCCGCCGCGTACATCCCGCAGCAGGCGAGCGCCCCGCGCGGATACCCCGGTCCCCAGCAGCCGCAGCCGCCCCGCCCGGTCGCGCCCGGCCCCGCGGGGTACGAGGCCATGCGCCCCGCGGCACCGCGGCCCGCCCCGGCGCCCTACCAGGACCCGTACAACAGCCAGCAGTACCGCGGCTACTGAGCCGTATCCCCCGGCGACCGGTGCCGCCTGGCACCATGACCCCATGGGGAACGCGCGACTGCGGTCGATCCACGTCCATCCGGTCAAGGCTTTCCGGGGCCTCGCGTCCCGGGAGGCCCTCGTGGAGCCCTGGGGGCTGGCCGGGGACCGCCGCTGGATGCTGGTCGACGACGGGGGAAAGGTCGTCACACAACGCGAGCAGCCGCGCCTCGCCCTGGCCGCCGCCGAGCTCCTGCCCGGCGGCGGCGTCCGGCTGTCCGCGCCCGGCCGCAGCCCGCTGACCGTCCCGGTCCCGCAGGCGGTGAGCACCGTCCCGGTGCAGCTCTTCGGCGACAAGGTCGAGGCGGTGCCGGCGCGGGACGACGCCGCGCACGCCTGGTGCAGCGCCCTTCTCGGAACCGGCGTGCGGCTGGTGCACCTGGACGATCCCGCCACGCGCCGGCCCGTCGACCCCGAGTACGCGCTGCCGGGCGAGACCGTCTCCTTCGCCGACGGATTCCCGCTGCTGCTCACCACGACGGCCTCCCTCGACGCCCTCAACTCCCGGATCGCGTGCGGGGAGTACGCGGCGGAGGGCCCGCTCCCCATGAGCCGCTTCCGGCCGAACCTGGTCGTCACCGGCACCGAGGCGTGGGCCGAGGACGGCTGGTCGCGCATCGCGGTCGGCGAGGTCGGCTTCCGCGTCGCCAAACCGTGCGGGCGCTGCGTGGTCACGACCACCGACCAGGACACCGCCGTCCGCGGCCGGGAGCCCCTGTACAGCCTCGGGCGGCACCGCCGGATCGGTCGCAGGCTGGTCTTCGGGCAGAACCTCGTGCCCCTCGGTCCCGGCACGGTCCGGGTCGGCGATCCGCTGCGGATCGTCGGGTGACGAGAGCGACACGCTCGTACCCCGCCGACCGGGAACCCGGTCCCCTGCCCGCGCGTTGGCTTTCATGGACATGCGAGGAGAGACGGCCGAGGACGCCGGCGCGGAATGCCGCCGGGTCTCCCCGGCCGGCTCGTGGGCGGACGGATCGACCGGGGGCGGCAGGGAGCGGGAAGGGGGCCGGGCGGTGCGGGCGATCAGGGGGATCTGGCACTGGCGGCACAATCCGCTGCGCCGCACCACCGACCTGGTCGAGGCCTGGGTGGCCCTGACGGGCCTGCTGCTGATCCTCCTCGTCGCGCCCCTGATCGGCGCCCTCGTGGGCGGCGCGGCGCAGGAGTCCCTGCAACGGTCGGTCCGGGACCAGCACGCGTCCCGGCACCGGGTGACGGCCTCCGTCGTCCGCGAACTGAAGCGCTCCTCGCTGGACGTCGATCCGGACGGCGTCTCGGCCGGGAACCTGCGCAGCCGCGTCCTCGCCCGGTGGGCGGCGCCGGACGGCTCCGAGCAGCGCGGTTCCGTACTGGCGGGCCTGCGGGACCCGCACCCCGGCGACCATTTCCGGATATGGACCGACGGGCAGGGCCGGCTGGTGGCCCGCCCCCTGGACTCCGCCACCGCCACGACGCACGCCACGCTCGCCGGTGTCGGCGCCGCCCTGACCGCCGCGCTCCTGGTCGAGGCGGGCCGGCGCATCGTCGTGTGGCGCATGGTCCGGCGCCGCTACGACCGCTGGGAGCGGGAGTGGGACCGGGCGGGCCCGGACTGGGGCCGGACCGGCACCGGCAGCTGACCGGGTTCCGCCTCTGGTCAACCCACCGTCTGCGCGCACGCTACGGTGGACCGGCCGAACCAATCGGCGACGACTCGCGCGTGAGGAAGCCACAGGTGCGCGCCGGTGTCGGGAGCGCGTGCGGGCCCGCGAATCCGGGCACGGCCGCGGACCCGCCCCGGCCGGTGCGTCCCCGACGGTGAACGAGCCATCAGTACGACGAGGTGGGGGCACAGCAACGCCATGGCACAGGGCACGGTCCAGGTGACGCACACCGGCACCTCGCGGTGGCGGCGCCGCACGGGTGAGTACGCATCGCTCGCCGCAGCCCTGGAGGCCGCGGCCGACGGTGACGTCCTCACCGTCGCCCCCGGGACCTACCGGGAGAACCTCGTCGTCCAGCGGGCGGTCACCCTGCGCGGCCCCGAGGGGTCCCAGGGCTCGGTCCGGATCGCGCCCGCGGACGGGGTGCCGCTGACGGTGCGCGCCTCGGCCGTCGTCCAGGACCTGCACATCGAGGGCCAGGACGCCGCGGCTCCCGCGGTGCTCGTCGAGGAGGGCACCCCGGAGCTGCTTGACGTCCGCGTGGTGACGCGGTCCGCGTCCGGCATCGAGGTACGCGGCAGCGCCCGGCCCACGGTGCGGCGCTGCACCGTCGACAATCCGGCGGGCGTCGGCATCGCCGTCCTCGACGGCGGGGGCGGGGTGTTCGAGGAGTGCGAGGTCGTCTCGGCCGGCCAGGCGGGCGTCGCGGTGCGCTCCGGCGCCCACCCCCGGCTGGAGCGCTGCCGGATCCACCACGCCGCCGGTTCCGGACTGACGGCGACCGGCGAGCACTCCGGGCTGGAGGCGGTGGGGTGCGAGATCTACGAGGTGCGGGGCAGCGGCGTCCAGGTCTCCGGCCGGGCCACCGCCCACCTGACCGACTGCGACGTGCACCGCACCACCGCCGACGGCGTCACGCTCGACACCGACGCCGTGCTCACGCTCGCCGACTGCCGCATCCACGACATCCCGGAGAACGCGGTCGACCTGCGCTCCCGTTCCGTGCTCACCCTGACCCGCACCAGCGTGCGGCAGTTCGGGCGCAACGGACTGTCCGTGTGGGACCCGGGCACTCGTGTGGACGCCAACCAGTGCGAGATCTTCGACAGCACGGGCGACTACCCGGCGGTCTGGGTCAGCGACGGCGCCACCGCGGTGCTCGACTCCTGCCGGGTGCACGACGTGCCGGACGCGCTGTTCGTGCTGGACCGCGGCTCGCGCGCGGACGTCGTCGACAGCGACCTGTCCCAGGTGCGGAACACGGCGGTGTCGGTGAGCGACGGCGCCGTCGCGCAGCTCGACGACTGCCGCATCCGGGACGCCGCGACCGGTGCGTGGTTCCGCGACCACGGCAGCGGCGGCACCCTGAACAACTGCACACTGAGCGGCAACCGCACCGGCGTGATCGTCACCAAGGGCGCCGACCCCACCATCGAGCGCTGCACGGTCGACTCCCCCTCCGAGGCCGGGGTGTACGTGTCGGCGGGCGGCCGCGGCAGCTTCCTCGGCTGCCGGGTGACGGGCAGCGCCGGCTACGGCTTCCACGTGATCGACGGCTGCCGCACGACGCTGAGGAAGTGCCGTACGGAGCGGTGCGCGCGCGGCGGTTTCGAGTTCGCCGACGGCGGCCCGGACGGGTCGTCCGACTCGGGGCCGCTCGTGGAGGACTGCTCCAGTGACGAGAGCGGCGGCGGCCTGGCGCCGCCCCCGGCCCGGGAGACGGCCGTGCAGACGGCGGGCCACTCCCCCGCCGGCCTGCTGGGCTCGATCCCCGGGCAGCGCAGCACCGAGCCGGAGCCGCTGATCGCGGCTCCCGGTCCGGAGGAGCCCGCGCGGACGTCGAAGGCCGTGCTCGGTGAACTGGACGCGCTGGTCGGCCTGGAGAGCGTCAAGCGGGAGGTGCGGGCCCTGACGGACATGATCGAGGTGGGCCGGCGCCGGCAGCAGGCGGGCCTGAAGGCCGCGTCGGTCAAACGGCACCTGGTCTTCACCGGATCCCCCGGCACCGGCAAGACGACGGTCGCCCGGCTGTACGGCGAGATCCTCGCGTCCCTGGGCGTCCTGGAGAAGGGCCATCTCGTCGAGGTGTCCCGCGTCGACCTGGTCGGCGAGCACATCGGCTCCACGGCGATCCGCACCCAGGAGGCGTTCCAGCGGGCGCGCGGCGGCGTGCTGTTCATCGACGAGGCGTACGCGCTGTCCCCCGAGGACGCGGGCCGGGACTTCGGCAAGGAGGCCATCGACACGCTGGTGAAGCTGATGGAGGACCAGCGGGACTCGGTCGTGGTGATCGTCGCGGGCTACACGGCGGAGATGGAGCGGTTCCTGTCGGTCAACCCGGGTGTGGCGTCCCGTTTCTCGCGGACCATCACCTTTGGCGACTACGGGCCCGAGGAGCTCCTGCGGATCGTGGAGCAGCAGGCCGAGGAGCACGAGTACCGGCTGGCGCCGGGCGTGCCCGAGGCGCTGACGCGGTACTTCGCGGCCATCCCCAAGGGTCCGGCCTTCGGCAACGGCCGCACCGCGCGCCAGACCTTCGAGGCGATGGTGGAGCGGCACGCGAGCCGCGTCGCCCAGCTCGCGGACCCGAGCACCGACGACCTGAGCCTGCTCTACCCGGAGGACCTCCCGGAGCTGCCCCGGTAGGCCCCCGGGTGGCGGCCCTAGCAGCCGCCGGGGCCGCCGTCCGCGCCCGGGACGACGGGCGGTGCCTGGCCGGTGTGGCGCGGCGCCGGCACCTCGGGGCGCAGGCGGGCCAGCAGCCGCCGCCGTTCCTCGGCGAAGGCCGGGTCCGCCTGGTAGTCGGAGTGGCCCAGGATCGGTGCGGGCAGCGGGTGCAGATCGGTGCGGCCGTACGTCAGCGGGTCCTTGAGGGGTTCGCGGTCCACGGCCGGGCCGCAGTCGCCGGGCAGTCGCACCGGGCCGCCGATGGGGTCGGTGCGCCGGTGGAGGTTGCGCCAGCAGTCGACGTCGCGGTGCAGGGAGCCGAGCGCGTCGGCGCCGAAGTGGGCGGGGAACCAGCGGCCGTAGAGGCGCTCCAGAGGGGAGCCGTAGGTCAGCAGGGCGACCCTTCTGCGGGCGGAGGGCGCCAGTTGCCAGGCCGCGGCGGCCGCCAGGACGCTGCCCTGCGAGTGTCCGGAGATGACCAGCCGCCCGCCGGTGACGCGGGTCCAGGTCGCCATCCGCCAGGTCAGGTCGGGAACCGCGCGCTCGGCGTAGCAGGGCGGCGCGAAGGGGTGGGCGGCGCGTGGCCAGAAGGTGCCGACGTCCCACAGGATGCCTATGGTGCGCCGGGCGGAGGCGTCCTTGTAGGCGCGTCTGCCCCAGGTGACGAAGAGCAGGAAGCCTAGGCCGATGAGCCAGGAGCCCAGCGCCTGCGCGGTCTCTGCGGCCCCGTGCACGACGGCGTAGGTGCCGCGGGTGGCGGCGGCCGGCACCTGGTCGGTCGCCAGGGCGCCCACGAGTGCCGCCGCGCCCAGCAGCAGGGTGGTGACGGAGGTGACGGCGACGATCAGGGGGCCCCGGTCGGTGAGGCCGGCCATGGCGCGGGCGGCGGCGATGCGGCGGGTGCGGGCCGGGTCTCCGGCCTCTCCGGGGTGATCGCCCTCCACGGTGGCCCGCTCCGCCCGGGCGAGACGCCAGGTGTGCCCGGCGAGGACGGCGCAGAGCAGCAGCACGACGAGGAGCAGCGGTGGGATGACGGACGCCTGCCAGGTCAGCAGGACGGGGGGCCCGTCGATGGAGGTGCCGGTGCCGTCCAGCCAGTCCGACACCCGCTGCGCCACCCCGCCCGACATCACGCCGCCCAGCGCGCAGGCCAGCATGGCGACGGCGGGCCCGCCGAGGCCGCGGATCGCGGCCCGCGGATCGGGGCGGGCGCGGTACAGCGCGTGGGCGACCACGCCGAGGACGACGACCAGCAGTCCCTGCACCAGGGCGATGCCGCCGAAGGTCATGTCCCCGGGCAGCCGGCCCGACGACGTCCACCCCGGGCGGGCCCAGCCCGCGTAGACCAGGGCGAGCACGAGCAGGACGAGGGCCGCGAACGGCAGGCGTCGTACGACGTGCTGGTCGAGTGTGCGGTCGAGGCGGTTCTCGCTGCGGCCCCGGCGGCAGGTGACGCCCACCGCCGCGATCGCGCCGGCGACGAGTGCGGCCTCGAGCAGCCGTCCCAGCGTGTCGAGCGGCGCCGGGCCGCCGGGCGCCCGGTCGAAGCGGGCCGCCGGCACCCCGACCGCGGCGGCGACCGTCAGCAGGCCCGCGGCGGTGTGCGCGGAGCGCAGCCGCGCCACCAGGCGCCGTCCGTACCAGAATCCCGGCCGGTTCAGGGCGGTCCCGCCGGAGTCGCCCTCGGCCTCGGCGGTGCGGTCCATCGGCTGCTGGGACTCGTACGCCCGCCAGGTGCGCAGGGACAGGTACCACAGGAGGCCGGTGAGCGCGGCGGGCACGGCGGCCGCGAGGGCGAGTCTGCGGCCGGGCGGGCTCCACCAGCCGCCGTCGGACGTCACCGGCGACAGGAAGCCCAGCCAGGAGTGCCGCTCCGCGCAGGCGCGCGTGCCCGCGCACTGCCAGGCGACGAGGTCGATCGCGACCTCGCAGGCCGCGGCGACCAGCAGCACGGTCAGGGTCAGGGCCGCGAGCCGCACCAGCAGCCCGTAGAGCCGGACCGTCCGGATCCGGCCGTGCGCGCCGGGCCGCATCCAGTGGGCGAGGTTGACCACCATGAACGGCAGGAGCAGCAGCCACAGGGCGCGGGTGCCGTTGCCGGAGGTGAGGTTGCACCAGACGTAGGCCTCGGGCACCGGCCGGCCCCGGTAGTCCTCGGGCCGGGACTCCGCGTCGGCGTCCTCGGTGCGCCGGAAGACGGCCGCGATGTGGTCGCCGGTGATCCGCACGGTGCGCGGGTCGTCCAGCATCTGTGCGGGTGTCGTACCGCCCACCCCGTGCACCAGGAGTTCCAGGGCGGTGCCGGTCTCCCGGGACGGCGGGCCGGGGTCGGCGGGGCCGCTCCCACCGCCGGATCCCGCCCGTTCCTGTGCCTGTTCCACTGTCCGCACCCCCCGTGACGCGCCGTCGGCCGTGTCCGTGCGGGCACAAGGATCTCCACTTCCCGGCCGTCGCACACCCCCCGGCACGGAATCTCCCCGAACCGGGTGACCGGTGGGACACGAGGGGTGCGTGCGCTCCTGCGGCCGGTGGCGCGGCCCGTCATGGGGCGTGCGAGGATGGGTCGTCCGCGCACCGGAGCGGGAAGAATCTCACGGGAGCGGGTGGGCGGGGCGTGTCGGAGGGTTTTGCGGCGAAAGGACCGAAGCGTACGTGAGCGAGAATCCGAACCTCCTCGCGGAGCAGCGGCGCGCCCTGATCCTCGACGAAGTGCGCCGCCGCGGTGGCGTCCGGGTCAACGAACTGACCCGCAAGCTCGGCGTGTCGGACATGACGATCCGCCGCGATCTCGACGCGCTGGCCCGGCAGGGTGTGCTGGAGAAGGTGCACGGCGGTGCGGTGCCGGTGGTCGAGGCGAGCACGCACGAGCCGGGGTTCGAGGCGAAGTCGGGTCTGGAGCCGACCGCCAAGGAGGACATCGCGCGGGCCGCGGCCGAGCTGGTCGCGCCGGGCGCCGCGATCGCGCTGTCCGGGGGCACGACGACGTACGCGCTGGCGCACCGGCTGGTGGACGTGCCGGATCTGACCGTGGTGACCAACTCGGTGCGGGTGGCCGACGTGTTCCACGTCGCGCAGCGCACCTCGGGCACGCGGCAGGGCGCGGCCACGGTGGTGCTGACCGGTGGTGTGCGCACCCCTTCCGACTCGCTGGTGGGGCCCGTCGCCGACCAGGCGATCGCGGCCCTCCACTTCGACGTGCTGTTCCTCGGTGTGCACGGGATATCGGCCGAGGCCGGCCTGTCGACGCCGAATCTCGCGGAGGCCGAGACGAACCGGCGGCTGGTGCAGTCGGCGCGGCGGGTCGTGGTGGTCGCCGACCACACCAAGTGGGGTGTGGTGGGCCTGAGTTCGTTCGCGACGCTGGAGCAGGTCGACACGCTGGTGACCGACGGCGGTCTGCCGGCGGACGCACGGGCGGGAATCGCGGAGCATCTGCGGCTGGTCGTGGCGGGCGAGCCGGACAGCGGCGACTGAGCGTCCGGTCCGGCGGCCGGCCGAGGCGCCGCTGACAGCGGCCGCGCCGGCCGCTAGGGTGACGCCACCTCGCCCGTCGCCCGCGTCCCGCGGCTCGTCACCAGGGGCTCGTCACCAGGGGGTCGTCGTCCATGGCTCGCCGTCTTCGCCCGGTGGGGCTCGACTTCGTCGAGTCGGCCCCCGTGCGTCTGGTGTTCGCGGCGGAGACCGCCGCCGCCCCCGAGGAGGTCTTCCGCTCGCTCGCCGAGGACGTGCCGGGCTGGACCGCGTGGTTCGCCGCGGTGACGTCCGCACGGCCCACAGGCGAGGGAGCGGGGCGCGAGATCCGGCTCGTGGGCGGTGGGCGCTTCCTGGAAGCGGTGCTCGCGGCGCGGCGCCCCGAGGTGTACGCGTACCGCGTGGACGTCACCAACGCGCCGGGAGCCCGGGCCCTGGCCGAGGAGTGGCGGCTGGCCCCGGCCGGCACCGGGACGCGCGTGCGGTGGACGTTCGCCGCCGACGGCACGGCGCCCTTCCGCTGGGCCGTGCGCCTGGGCGGTCCGGCGCTGGGGCGGGCCTTCCGGGACGCGGTCGCCGCGCTGGACCGGCGGCTGGCCGTGCGGTAGGCCCGCGCGCGGTCACCCGGGCCAGGCTCCGGTGGCCAGGAGCGAGTCGATGGCCGCGGCGTACGGCCGGATGTCCAGGCCCTGTTCGGCGAGCCACGCGTCCGAGTAGTACTTGTCGAGGTACCGGTCGCCCGGGTCGCACAGCAGCGTGACCACGCTGCCCCGGCGTCCCTCGGCCACCATCTCGGCGACGATCTTCAGCGCGCTCCACAGTCCGGTGCCCGTCGACCCGCCGGCCTTGCGGCCGATGACCCGCTCGAGGGCCCGTACGGCGGCGACGCTCGCCGCGTCGGGGACCTTCATCATGCGGTCGATCGCGCCGGGCACGAAGCTCGGTTCCATCCGGGGCCGGCCGATGCCCTCGATGCGGGAGCCGCAGTCGCAGGTGACGTCGGGGTCGCCGGTGGTCCAGCCGTCGAAGAAGCAGGAGTTCTCCGGGTCGGCGACGCAGATGCGGGTGTCGTGCTGCATGTAGTGCACGTAGCGCGCGAGGGTCGCCGAGGTGCCGCCGGTGCCGGCCGTGGCGACGATCCACGCCGGTTCGGGGAACCGCTCGAGCCGCAGCTGACGGAAGATCGACTCGGCGATGTTGTTGTTGCCGCGCCAGTCGGTGGCCCGCTCCGCGTAGGTGAACTGGTCCATGTAGTGGCCGCCGGTCTCGGCCGCGAGGCGGGCGGACTCCTCGTACATCCTGCGCGAGTCGTCCACGAAGTGGCACTGCCCGCCCTGGAACTCGATCAGGCGGATCTTCTCGGGGCTGGTCGTGCGCGGCATCACGGCGATGAAGGGCACGCCGATCAGCGAGGCGAAGTACGCCTCGGAGACGGCCGTCGAGCCACTGGACGCCTCGATCACGGGCCGGCCCGGCCGGATCCAGCCGTTGCACAGGCCGTAGAGGAAGAGCGAGCGGGCGAGCCGGTGTTTGAGGCTGCCGGTGGGATGGGTCGACTCGTCCTTCAGGTAGAGGTCGATGCCCCACCGCTCCGGCAGCGGGAACAGCAGGAGGTGGGTGTCGGCCGACCGGTTGGCGTCGGCCTGGACCTTGCGCACGGCTTCTTTCAGCCAGGCGCGGTAGTCGGCGTCGCTGCGGTCGACGTCGACGGTGGCGCCGGTGCGGGACGGCTGGGGGGTGCTCACGACGGGGCTCCTTACGCTGCGCTCCGACGGCGCCTCGCGCGGCCGGCACACCGATCATAAGCACCTTCCACACGCTCCTCACCAGCATAAACACCCCTTTGGGGGGCTCAAAGGCGCGCTGGGGCAGAGCGTGTGTCCGGGTGGGGGCGCATTCGCGCGAGTGCTCCGGGCGACCCCGGAAAGGGGCAGCGCGTACTGGTGCTCGACGCCGGGTGCGGGCAGACTTCACCCGGCGGGACCGGGTCCCGTCACGGGCGCAAACTGGAGCACGAGACGAGCCGGTCCCGGCCCCCTCGCGGTGGCACGGTCCGGCAGACCGACGCGCACGAGGGGGCAGCGGCATGGTGGAGCCGGAGTTCACGGCCACGGGGGTGCGGATCGGCAAGCGGCTGCGTTCGCTCACCCGGGCCGGCCAGGTCCGGATCAGCGGCGGCAGGCTGGAGTTGCTCACCAGCTACGGCAGCGAGATAGACAGCGCGCCGGTGCAGGCGGTGCGCGCCTCCCGGCCCTGGTTCGCCACGGAGGACCGGGCACTCGCCGACCTCAACGGCAAGCGGTACCTGCTGACCCTCGGGGAGCGCGACCCCGCTCCCGGTGAGCCGGGACCGCCCGCCGCACGCCGTTTCATCGAGGCCGTGCACAGGGCGGCGGGACACAACGGCTGAGAATGTCCGTAACTTGCGGTGCCCCACCCCTTGCGTCACTCTGGTCACACGTCACTCTGGGTTTACCGGCGATAACGCTGCGAACCAGCCCGCCGGCCATGACAGCAGGCGGCGATGTGCCGCGTGCGCCCTGCTGGATCCGAACTCCGTGTTCTTCCGGACCTCTATGTCGGGGAGTCGCAGCCGTGATCAGTCACCCAAGCAGACACTGCACGGTGGAGCTCCAAGCCCTGCCGTCGCGGATCGGCCAGGTCCGCAGAATCGTATCTGCGCAATTGCGCTACTGGCATATGGATTCCCTGATCGACCGGGCGGCGCTCGGCGTGACGGAACTGCTGACCAACGTCCATCTGCATGCCGTCCCCGACAAGACGTGCACCGTGGAGATAGAACTGCTCCTGGACCGGCTCACGGTCTCGGTGCGTGACCACGATCCGCGTCTGCCCGTGGTGGACGACGCCGAGCCCCTCGCGACCTGCGGGCGCGGGCTCGCGATGGTGGCCGCGATGAGCGAGAGCTGGGGTGCCCGGCCGGACGGCGAGTCCGGCAAGGTCGTCTGGTTCGCGCTCCCCACGGCCGCCACCGTGGCTCCCGTCGCCACGCGTCCGCCGCGCCGCCTGGTCGACGAGGTGCCCGTCGCCGTGTTCGCCGACGCCGAGCGCGCCGTCGAACTGGGCGGACCGCAACCCGCTCCCGCCCGGTCGGCCGTTGCCGGCTGACCGGGCGGTGACCCTTCGCCCATGCGCGCGCGGCCGGTGGGTGCGGGCCGGTCGCCGGGGGACGCTCGCGGGTCATGCCGCGCCGCCCCTGCCCGGCCGGCCGAACTGCTCGTCGAGCACGGACAGCCGGCGCCAGTACTCGTCCTCGTCGATCTCGCCGGAGGCGAAGCGGTGGCCGAGCACGGCGATCGGCGAGCCGTCCTCGACGGTGGGCGGGCGCCAGGGGCCGCGGCGGCCGCGCCACCCGGTGCGGCGCAGCAGGGCGACGCCGCCGCCGATGACCAGCGCCCAGATCACCGGGAACAGAAGGATCCACGGGCCGGGCCCGCCGTCGGCGAAGTGTGCCAGGGTCTGCATGTCGTCCAGCTCCTCGGTGGCGATGTCCTGTGTCACCTCCGAGCCTCGCCCCGGCAGAGGGTCCGGGTCGTCGTACGGCCGGCGGCAGTGCGCGTACCGCGCGGGGAGCAGGGCGGCGGGCCGCGTCTGCTCCCGCCGGGGTGCCGGGAGCAGAGGCGCGGGTTGTCGCGGGGGCCGGAATCGCCCACTACGTTCCCTGGGCGGCGCCCGGCTGCGGCACGCCTAGGCTCTGGCCCATGCTGAGACTCGGATTCCCCGTCGTCGGTGTCACCGACGTGCCCCGCGCGGTGGCGTTCTGGACGGCCGCGCTCGATCTGGTCCCCAGTGCGGAGAGGGCGAGCGAGACCTGGCGGTCCCTCCTGCACGCCGACGGCTCCGGCCCGGCTCTCGCCGTGATGCGCAGCGAGTCCCCGGTCGAGCCGCGTCCCCGGCTGCATCTGGACCTGTTCACGGACACGGCCGAGGAGCAGCAGGCGGAGGTGCGGCGGCTGATCGGGCTCGGTGCGCGGGCCGTCGACTGGGACCTCTACCCGTCCGACCCCGACTTCGTCGTCCTCGCCGACCCGGACGGCAACAGGTTCTGCGTCGTCGATCTCGGCCACGCGCCGGGCGGCGGCGAACGGCCGGCACCCTGACCGGTCCCTAGGAGAGCGCCCCCAGAGGGTCGTCCAGCACCGGCTGCCAGGCCAACTCGGCCGCGCCGACCAGGCTGTTGTGGTCCAGGGTGCACGGCAGGATCGGCACGCTGCCGCTCTGCCCCCACAGGCTGCGGTCGGCGACGACCGCCCGCAGCCGTTCCGGGTCGGCGTCCAGAAGGGTGCGGTGGAGTCCGCCGAGGATGATCCGGTCCGGGTTGAGGATGTTCACCAGGCCGGCCAGGCCCTGGCCCAAGCGGTCGATGAGGGCCTCGGTGGCGGTGCGGACGGCCGGGTCGTCGTACCGGCCGCGGATCAGGTCGTTGGACTGCTGGAGCAGGGACACCTCGGGCCCCGGGTCGCGTCCGGCCGCGGTCAGGAAGGCCAGCGGATCGGTCTCCACGTCCAGGCAGCCGCGGCTGCCGCAGTGGCAGGGGCGGCCCTCGGGATTGACGGTGACGTGGCCGACCTCCAGGGCCAGTCCGGAACTGCCGCTGTGCAGACGCCCGTCGAGGACCAGCGCGCCGCCCACACCCCGGTGACCGGTGGCGACGCACAGCAGGTCGCGGGCGCCGCGTCCGGCGCCGTGCCGGTGCTCGGCGAGGGCGGCGAGGTTGACGTCGTTCGCGGCGAACGCGGGTCCCCCGATGCCCGCGGCGCGCACCTGCTCGGCGAAGATCCGGCGCACCGGGGCACCGGCCGGCCAGGCCAGGTGCAGCGGGTTCAGGGCCAGGCCCTCCGGTTCCGCGACGGCGGAGGGTACGGCGAGTCCCGCGCCGACGCAGCGCCGCCCGGTCTGCCGCAGCAGGCCGGCGCCCGCCTCGACGACGGAGCCGAGCACCTTGGCCGGATCGGCGTCGACGGCCTCGCAGCCGGGCGCGGTGGCGACGATCCGGCCACCGAGGCCGACCAGGGCCGCGCGGAACCCGTCCGCGTGGACCTGGGCGGCGAGGGCGACGGGGCCGTCCTCGGCGACCGCGAGCCGGTGCGAGGGGCGGCCCTGCGAGCCGGCCGCCGCGCCGGGCCGGGCGTCGACCCGGATCAGGCCGAGTGCCTCCAGTTCGGCGGCGACCGCGCCGGCCGTGGCCCGGGTCACGCCGAGTTCGGCGGTGAGGACGGCCCGGGTGGGGGCGCGTCCGGTGTGCACGAGCTCCAACGCGGGTCCGAGCGCGCCGCGCCCCCGGTCCAGCCGCGTCCTCGAGGTGGTCCCTTCCCCCGCCGCCCGGGGGTCCGCCTTGCCGCTCATGGAGGGGAGTCTCCCATGATCCGCCGGTGCCGGGGTCCTAGAGGCCGCTGACCCTGAGCGTGATGTTCAGCCGCCCGGTGAGCCCCAACTCGGGCGGTGCGGTGCCCGCGTGCACCCGCGGCACCCCGTGGTACGCGAGCCGGGAGGGGCCGCCGAAGACGAACAGGTCGCCGCTGCGCAGCTCGACGTCGGTCCAGGGCCGGGTCCGGGTCTCGGTGTTGCCGAAGCGGAAGACGCAGGTGTCGCCGAGGCTCAGGGAGACTACGGGCGCGTCCGCCCGCTCGTCGGCGTCGCGGTGCAGGCCCATGCGGGCGTCGGCGTCGTAGAAGTTGACCAGCGCGATGTCGTACGCCGCCGGGGCCGCCTCCGCGCCCAGCGCGTCGGTCACCGCCCGGCGCCCGAGATCGCCCAGCCAGGCCGGGAAGGGTTTCACCGGGGCGCCGTCGCCGTCGACGACGGTGCGGGCGTAGGCGTACGGGTACCAGTGCCATCCCAGGCACACCTGCCGGGCGGTCATCGTGCCGCCGGGGGTGCGGACGGTGCGCAGCCCGGCGGGCGGACGGGCCCACTCCCGGCAGGCGCGCAGCAGCTCGCGCTGCCGGCCGGCGTCCAGCCAGTCCGGCAGGTGCACCGCGCCCGGGGCGACCTCGGTGCGGTCCCTCGGGAACAGCTCGGCGTCCATGCCTCCATCCTGCCCGACCGTCCCGCCGATCCGGCCTGAGCTGCGGCTCCGCTAGCCTGGACGCACGATGAACGACCGCAGCGACCGTATGACGACTCCGTGGGGCGAGCACGCGCTGGCCCGCTTCCCCGAGGACCCGCGCGACCGGCTGCGCGCCTGGGACGCCGCCGACGAGTACCTGCTGCGGCACCTCGCGGACCAGGACATCCCGCTGTCGGGCACGGTCGTCGTGGCCGGCGACCGGTGGGGGGCACTGGTGACGGCGCTGGCCGCGCACCGGCCGGTGCAGATCACCGACTCCCACCTGGCCCGGGAGGCGACCCGCGGCAACCTGGTACGCAACGGCGTGGCGCCCGGCTCGGTACGGCTGCTCACCACGCAGGACCCGCCGCCCGGGCGGATCGACGTGCTGCTGGTGCGGGTGCCGAAGAGCCTGGCTCTGCTGGAGGACCAGCTGCTGCGCCTGGCGCCCGCCGTGCACGGGGACACGGTCGTCGTCGGCACCGGCATGGTGAAGGAGATCCACACCTCGACGCTCGCGCTGTTCGAGCGGATCCTCGGCCCGACCCGCACCTCGCTCGCCGAGAAGAAGGCGCGGCTCGTCCTCTGCACGCCCGATCCCGCGCTGGAGCGGCCCGACAGTCCGTGGCCGCTCAGCTACCGGCTTCCCGACGACGTCGGCGTGCTCTCGGGCCGGACGGTGGTCAACCACGCCGGCGTCTTCTGCGCCGACCGGCTCGACATCGGCACCCGCTTCTTCCTGCGGCACCTGCCGGAGGCCGGCGGCGCCCGGCAGGTGGTGGACCTGGGCTGCGGCAACGGCGTGGTCGGTACGGCGGTGGCGCTCGCCGATCCGGAGGCCGAGGTGCTGTTCACCGACGAGTCCTTCCAGGCCGTGGCCTCGGCGGAGGCCACCTACAAGGCCAACGGGGCTCCGGGGCACGCGGAGTTCCGGGTCGGCGACGGGCTGGCCGGGGTGCCGGACGGCAGCGTGGACCTGGTGCTCAACAATCCGCCGTTCCACTCCCACCAGGCGACGACCGACGCCACGGCATGGCGGATGTTCACCGGGGCGAAGCGTGTGCTGCGCCCCGGCGGCGAGCTGTGGGTGGTCGGCAACCGGCACCTCGGCTACCACGTCAAGCTGCGCCGGCTGTTCGGCAACAGCCGACTGGTGGCGAGCGACCGCAAGTTCGTGGTGCTGAAGGCCGTCAAGCGGTAGGGCCCGCGACCACCCGGATCAGCGCTGCCACGGTCCGTACCATGGCCTCCCTGCCCACCGTGAGGTAGCGGCGCGAGTCGACGGCGTCCGGGTGGGCGGCGAGGTACTCCCTGATCGCGCCCGTCATGGCGATGTTGAGCGCGGTGCCGACGTTGACCTTGGCGATGCCGCCCGCGACCGCCGCGGCGAGTTCGGCGTCCGGGACTCCGGAGGAGCCGTGCAGGACGAGCGGCACGTCCAGCGTCCCCGCCAGCTCCTTGAGCAGGTCGTGGTCGAGGGCGGCGGTACGGGTGGTCATGGCGTGGCTGCTGCCGACGGCGACGGCGAGGGCGTCCACCGCGGAGTCGGCGACGAAGGCACGGGCCTCGGCGGGGTCGGTGCGGGCTCCGGGCGCGTGGGCGTCGAGCGGCGCCCCGCCGTTCTTGCCGCCCACCTCTCCCAACTCGCCCTCGATCCACAGCCCCTGGGCGTGCGCCCAGTCGGCCGCGGCCCGGGTCGCGGCGAGGTTCTCCGTGTACGGCAGCCGGGAGGCGTCGTACATCACGGAGCTGAATCCGGCGTCCGGGGCCTGGCGCAGCAGGCCGTCGCTCTCGACGTGGTCGAGGTGGAGGGCGACGGGCACGGCGGCGCCCTCGGCGGCGGCGACGGCGGCCCGGGCCAGCGGCAGCAGGCGGCCGTAGCGGAACTTCACCGCGTTCTCACTGACCTGGAGCACGACGGGTGCGCGCACCGACTCGGCGCCGGCGACGACGGCCTCGACGTGCTCGAGGGTGATGACGTTGAACGCGGCGACGGCGGAGCGCGCGGCGGCGGCGCGGGTGATCAGGTCGCCGGTCGTGGCGAGGGGCACGGTGTCTCCTTCTCCCGGACGTTCCGGTTGTCGTGCGGGCGTCAGGGGGCGAGGATGACCGAGCGGGTGAGGTGGCGGGGCCGGTCCGGGTCGAGTCCGCGGGCGGCGGCGACGGCGACGGCGAGCCGCTGGGCGCGGACCAGTTCGGCGAGCGGGTCGAGGCCTCCGGCCACCCACAGCGCGCCGGTGTCCCGGACCTGCTCGGCCAGTCCGTCGGGGGCCTCGCCGAACATCCAGGTGGCCGTGCCCGAGGTGCTGATGCTGATGGGGCCGTGCCGGTACTCCATCGCCGGGTACGCCTCGGTCCAGGACAGGGACGCCTCGCGCATCTTGAGCCCGGCCTCGTTGGCCAGTCCCACGGTCCAGCCGCGCCCGAGGAAGGTGAACTGGGTGCGGTCGACGAGCCCTTCGGGCAGGCCGGCGGCGAGTGCGGTGCGGGCGTCGGCGACGGCGGCCTCGGGGTGCAGGCCGAGGTGGGCGCGGAGCAGGGTCAGGGCGGTGGTCGCGAACCGGGTCTGCACGACCGACCGCTCGTCCGCGTAGTCGAGGACGACGACGTCGTCGGCCGCGGCCATGACGGGCGTGTCGGGGTCCGCGGTGAGCGCGACGGTGCGGGTACGGCCCTTCAACGCGGTGAGCAGGTCCAGCACTTCGGTGGTGGTGCCGGAGCGGGTGAGGGCCACGACGCGGTCGTAGGCGCGGCTCCGCGGGAACTCGGAGGCGGCGAAGGCGTCCGTCTCGCCCAGTCCCGCCTCCTCGCGCAGCGCCGCCGCCGACTGCGCCATGAAGTACGAGGTGCCGCAGCCGACGATCGCCACCCGTTCCCCCGCCGCCGGCAGCGCCGGCGCGTGCCCGGCCGCCTCGGCGGCGGCGCGTGTCCAGCACTCCGGCTGGCTGTTGAGCTCGTCCTCGACAT
Organism: Streptomyces sp. 63XJN7_1_ISO-PGPR-S23-121; assembly: GCF_056173025.1. Classification (NCBI taxonomy): domain Bacteria; kingdom Bacillati; phylum Actinomycetota; class Actinomycetes; order Kitasatosporales; family Streptomycetaceae; genus Streptomyces; species Streptomyces sp. 63XJN7_1_ISO-PGPR-S23-121. The sequence goes on from NZ_CM149653.1 coordinate 4,784,094, forward strand.
ACGTCATGGCGCACACTCCCGATCGGTCTCGGAACAGACCTGGCTCGCTTGATTGTTTCTGCAAGATACAGCGAACTTTCGAGCACTATCAAGCAATCTGGCGAAGGATGGCCGTGCGCTAGGGTCGGCGGGAGGTCGAGGAACGGAGGCGCGGATGTCGCGCGACGCCCGCTGGAAGGCGCTGCTGGAGCTGCTCGTCGAGCGTGGCCGCCTGGACGTCGAGGAGGCGGCGACCGAACTGGAGGTGTCGGCCGCGACGATCCGCCGCGACTTCGACCGGCTGGCGGAGCAGCAGATGCTCGTGCGCACCCGCGGGGGCGCGGTCGTGCACGGAGTGTCGTACGAGCTGCCGCTGCGTTACAAGACCGCCCGCCGGGCCTCGGAGAAGCAGCGCATCGCGCAGGCCGTCGCCGAGCTGGTGGCGCCGGGCGAGGCGGTGGGCCTGACCGGGGGCACGACCACCACCGAGGTGGCGCGCGCCCTGGCGGTGCGCGCCGATCTGGCCTCCGGCACGCCCGCGCTGACGGTGGTGACGAACGCGCTGAACATCGCCAACGAGCTGGCGGTGCGGCCGCAGTTCAAGATCGTGGTGACCGGCGGGGTGGCCCGGGCGCAGTCGTACGAGCTGATCGGGCCGCTGGCGGACGGGGTGCTCGGCCAGGTCACGCTCGACGTGGCGGTGCTGGGGGTCGTGGCCTTCGACGTCGCGCACGGCGCCGCGGCCCACGACGAGGCGGAGGCGGCGATCAACCGGCTGCTGTGCGAGCGCGCCGAGCGCGTGGTGGTGGCGGCCGACTCCACCAAGCTGGGCCGGCGGGCGTTCGCCCGGATCTGTGCCGCCGAGACGGTGGACACGCTGGTCACGGACGGCGCGGCCGACCCGGAGACCGTCCAGCGGTTCGAGGAGGCCGGGATCCGGGTCGTCACGGCGTAGGCGGCCCGTCAGTGGGCGTGGCCGTCGGTGTGCCCGGGGGCGGTCTCCCGGGCGGCGGGGACCGATCCGGCCTTCACGGTGAACGCCGCGGTGTGCACCTTGCCCTCGTGCCGGAAGTCGAGGAAGAGACGGTAGGTGCCGGTGCTGGGCGCGGTGGCCGTGAAGGAGATGTCCGGGCCGGGCTTCGTGCTGCCGTCGCCGGGCTCGCCGTTCGGGTGGACGTGGAGGTAGGCGAGGTCACCGGAGCGCAGCGCCACGAGGTGGCCGTAGGCGCCGAGGTAGGGCTGGAGGTCGGTGACGGGCCGCCCGCCCCGGGAGACACTCAGCCTCAGCTCGCCCGCCCTGCCGGGGTTCAGGGTGCCGGTGAGGGCGACCCGGTAGCCGTCGGCCGGGGCGGTGGTGTTCGGCTCGGGAAGGGGCGCGGGCCGGTACGCGCCGCCGACCGCGAGGTCCGCGCCGAGGGTGAGGTTCCCGGCGCCCTTCTTCGCCGGGGTGAAGTCGGCGAAGACGCGGTAGCCGCCCGCCTCGGGCAGGTCGACGGGGGCGGTCCAGCTCCCGTCGGCGGCGCGGGTGGGGTGCAGGTGCCGGTAGATGGCCATATCGCGTGAGGCGACGATCAGGTGGAGCTCCTTGTCGTGCTCCCGCTGGTACGCGGTGACGGCCCGGCCGTTGTCGTCGCGGACGGTGAAGCGCAGCTCGGTTCGCTGACCGGCGGTGACGCGCGGAGTGGCGAGGTCGAGCGTGTAGCCGCCCTCGGAGATCCCCAGGCCGCCGGCCGGCTCGCCCTCGTGGCCGCCCGGGTGGCCGCCGTCCCCTCCCGGATCCGCCGACGGCTTGTCCGGGTGCCGCTCGTGAGAGGCGGGCGGGGCGTCCGCGACGACCGGGTCGACGACCCGGCCCACGCCGTACGCCGTGCCGAAAATCGCGGCCAGGGCGGCGGTGAACGCGGTGATCCTCAGTCCGGTGCTCAGTCCCGTGCTCATGGCGGTCGTCTCCTCGATTCCCGGGCGCCCGCATCCATGGGCACCTCTTCATGCACTTCACCATACCCCCAGGGGGTAGGCAATCAAGGGCTCGGCCGAGGGTTGACTTATACCCCCCTGGGGTATACAAGTTGTCGGCGGGCGCACTTCCCGGGGCGCCCTCGACGACCCCGCGTCAGGAGCAGTCATGACCACCAGTACGACCAGTGCACCGACCGAGGTGGAACTCGCCATCGGCGGGATGACCTGTGCCTCGTGCGCCGCCCGGATCGAGAAGAAGCTGAACCGGATGGACGGGGTCACGGCGTCCGTCAACTACGCGACGGAGAAGGCCAAGGTCAGCTTCGCGGAGGGGGTGTCCGTCCCCGAGCTGATCGCCACCGTCGAGGCGACCGGTTACACGGCCCGCGAGCCGCAGCCGGTCCGGGACGAGCCCGCGCCGGACGCGTCGGGGGACGAGGAGGACGGACTGCGGCCACTGCGGCAGCGGCTGGTCACCGCGGTCCTGCTGGCCGTTCCGGTCATCGCGATGGCGATGGTGCCGGCCCTGCAGTTCGAGTATTGGCAGTGGCTGTCGCTGACCCTGGCGGCGCCCGTGGTCACCTACGCCGCCTGGCCGTTCCACCGGGCCGCGTTCACCAACGCCCGGCACGGCGCGGCCACCATGGACACGCTGATCTCGGTCGGCACCTCGGCCGCGTTCCTGTGGTCGCTGTGGGCGCTGTTCCTCGGCAGCGCGGGCACGCCCGGCATGACGCACCCCTTCGAGCTGACCATCGCCCGCAGCGACGGTTCCGGGAACATCTACCTGGAGGCCGCCGCCGGAGTGACGGCGTTCATCCTGGCCGGGCGCTACTTCGAGGCCCGCTCCAAGCGGAAGGCCGGCGCCGCGCTGAAGGCGCTGCTGGAGCTGGGGGCGAAGGACGTCACCGTGATCAGGGAGGGCCGTGAGGAGCGGATCCCGGTCGGCGATCTGAAGGCCGGTGACCGCTTCCTGGTGCGTCCCGGCGAGAAGATCGCCACCGACGGCACGGTCGTGGAGGGCGCCTCGGCCGTGGACGCGTCGATGCTCACCGGCGAGTCCGTGCCGGTCGAGGTCGGCGTGGGCGACAACGTCACCGGGGCCACCCTGAACGCCGGGGGCCGGCTGGTGGTCGAGGCGACGCGGGTCGGCGCCGACACGCAGCTGGCGCGCATGGCGAAGCTGGTCGAGGACGCGCAGAACGGCAAGGCCGCCGCCCAGCGGCTCGCCGACCGCGTCTCCGGCGTCTTCGTGCCGGTCGTCATCGCCCTGGCGCTGGCCACGCTCGGCTTCTGGATCGGCAACGGCGCCGGGCCGACCGCCGCCTTCACCGCCGCCGTCGCCGTTCTGATCATCGCCTGCCCCTGCGCCCTGGGCCTGGCCACACCGACCGCGCTGATGGTCGGCACCGGGCGCGGCGCCCAGCTCGGCATCCTCATCAAGGGCCCCGAGGTCCTGGAGTCCACCCGCAAGGTCGACACGATCGTGCTGGACAAGACCGGCACGGTCACCACCGGCCGCATGACCCTGCTCGCCGTGCACACCGCCGCCGGCACCGAGGAGTCCGACGTACTGCGGCTCGCGGGCGCCCTGGAGCACTCCTCCGAGCACCCGATCGCCCGCGCCGTCGCCGACGGCGCCCTCGAGAAGCTGGGCACCCTGCCGGCGCCCGAGGACTTCGCGAACGTCGCCGGGCTCGGCGTGCAGGGCGTCGTCGACGGCCACGCGGTCCTCGTCGGCCGCGAGCAGCTGCTCGCCGAGTGGGCCATGAGCCTGCCGGCGGACCTGGCCCGCGCCAAGGCCGACGGGGAGACGGCCGGCCGCACGGCGATCGCCGTGGCCTGGGACGGCGAGGCCCGGGCGGTCCTCGAGGTCGCCGACGCGGTCAAGGACACCAGCGCCGAGGCCATCACGCGGCTGCGGGCCCTGGGCCTCACCCCGGTCCTGCTGACCGGCGACAACCGGGCCGTGGCCGCCTCCGTCGCCCGCGAGGTCGGCATCGACCAGGAGCACGTCGTCGCGGAGGTCATGCCGCAGGACAAGGTCGACGTCGTCAAGCGCCTCCAGGGCGAGGGCCGTTCGGTCGCGATGGTCGGCGACGGGGTCAACGACGCCGCCGCGCTCGCCCAGGCCGACCTGGGGCTGGCCATGGGCACCGGCACGGACGCCGCCATCGAGGCCGGCGACCTGACCCTCGTCCGGGGCGACCTGCGGGCCGCCGCCGACGCCATCCGGCTGGCCCGCAGGACCCTCGGCACCATCAGGTCCAACCTCTTCTGGGCCTTCGCCTACAACATCGCCGCACTCCCCCTCGCCGCCGCCGGACTCCTCAACCCGATGATCGCCGGGGCGGCCATGGCCTTCTCCTCCGTCTTCGTCGTCGGCAACAGTCTGCGACTGCGCGGGTTCAAGGCCGCGGGCTGAGCCGCTCGCGCACGGGGCGGGGGCGGGCCCCGGGCTCCGCCCCCGCCCCGTTTCCGCGTGCCAGGCCAGACCCCGGGCCACTGTGGGGCGCGCGCCGTCGCCCGGACGGGTGCCGCCGGGGCGCCGTACGGCAGGACACGGACGAGGCTGGTCCGGAGGACGGATCCCGCGGCGGACGCGACGGACGGCCGCGGGCCGCACGGACGGCACCGCGGACCGGACGCAGGGGGCGCACCCCGCACATGCCCCCGCCACCTCACGGAGCAGGAGCCCATGACCGAACCGACCGACGCCGGCGGGGACACCGGCGGACCGCTCGCACCGGACGCGGGGCCGGCGCGGTCCCCCGGCCGCGCCCTCGCCGCCGTGCTCGGCGATCTGCGGGCGGTGGACGGCGCGCTGTACGCGGCGGTGGCCGCCACGTACACGCCCACGCTGGACCGGTTCCTGCGACGGCTGTCCCGCGCCGCCGACCATTCGAGGATCTCGCTCGGGATCGCCGCCGCCCTCGCCCTGGGCGGGGCGCGGGCCCGTGGCGCGGCGCTCGTCGGGGTCGGTGCGGTGGCCGTGACCTCCACGGCCGCGAACCTGCTGGGCAAACGCCTGGTGCGCCGGCCCCGGCCCGACCGGGAGGCGGCCCGCGTGAGCGTCGACCGGTACGTGCCCATGCCCGCGTCGGCCTCGTTCCCGTCCGGTCACACGGCCTCGGCGGTCGCCTTCGCCACGGCGGTCGGCGTCGTCCTGCCGGCGGCCGCCGCGCCCCTCGGTGCGCTGGCGACCGCCGTCGGATACTCCCGCGTCCACACCGGTGTGCACTATCCGGGCGACGTGGTGGCGGGCGCCGTCCTCGGCATCGCCGGGGCGGCCACCGCGCTGGCGGTGGCCGCGGCGCTTCCGGTGCCCGGTCTGCGGACGGTCTACTCGGTGGCGCCGCCCGTGTAGAAGGCGGCGGTGCGATCCGCCCGCACGCGCGCCGACGCGGGATCCGTACCGCTCGCCACGTCGGCCCCGTACCAGGCCTCGCCGCTGGAGAGCACGAACCGGCGCCCGGCCTCCGAGGCCGACCACTCCGCGACCTCCTGGGGGTCCACCGGCGTGCCGCCGCTCGACAGGTACAGCGTGAGGCCGACGAGCATCAGGTCCCAGCCGATGCCCACCGCGCCCGGGCCGAACCCGGCCCACCGCTCGTCGTCGACATGGGCCAGGTACTCCAGCTCGAAGCGGGTGCCCCCCTCCCCGGGCGTCAGCCGCAGCTCGATCCAGCTGACCTCCTCGCCGTACTCCCAGGTCGCGGCGAAACTCCTGGGCGGGTCGCAGGTCTCGATCGTGCCGCCCGCGTTCCCCTCGAGTTGGTACCGCCCGCCCTGCCGCAGATCGCCGGAGACGGGCAGGAACCACTGCGGGATGCGCCGGGGATCGGTGCAGGCGGCCCACAGGTCGTCGAGGGGGGTGTCGTACGTCCGGCCCACCGTGAGGACGCGGGCCTCACCCGCCCTGCCGGCACGCCGGCCGACCTGCCGTCGCACGGAGTCGATCTGGTGCGTCTCATCGATCACGGGTGAATACCTCCTGAGCGAACTCGCCGACCGGCCCCGAAGCCGCCCTTCCGTCGGCGAGCGACCCGGGGCGCCGGGGGCGCACGGGGGCTGCGCGCACGTCGAAGGCGTGCATGCGCACAGACTGTCAGCCGGCACGGGTGCGGGCATCAGCTGATGGTCTGCCCGTGTTCGGGAGGCACCCGTCAGCCGAAGGCCTTCACCGCCTGGTAGTACGTCCACGCCGTGCTGTTGCAGGCGGTCTTCGTTCCCCCGCCGTACCCGGCGCAGACGCGCCTGAGGTCCTCGTAGAAGGCGCTGTCGACGCGCGACTTGTTCGCGCTGAAGGTGCCCGCGGCCTTGTAGTTGCGGTAGCCGAAGTCGTGCCGTGCGCAGGAGGTGCTGAAGGGGAAGCCGAACGGGTTGTCGGGCGAGCTCGAACAGTAGTCCGTCGACCAGTCGAATCCGTACGCGCTCCAGGCGGACCTGTTCGCCCGGGCGGCGGTCCAGGCGTTGTAGCTCGACGCGCTGGTCTGGGTCCAGCTCGCGAGCACCTGCGATTTGTCGGCGGGAGCGGCGTCGGCGGTCGCGGCGGTGGCGACCACGGTGGTCACGGCCAGGGCCGAGGCGGCGAGTCCGGTGGCAAGTCTGCGGTGCATTCCACACCTCCATGAGGGTGCGGCCCGCCCCTCGGACCGCAGGTTCATGTCAAGATGATGCGCATCACGGCCACTTCTTCACACCTCCGCGTCCCTAACGGGTCGTTAACTCTTGGGCGCGGGCGCCCTCGACGCGCCGCGCCCGGCGGGGGCGTTCACCACGGGAGGCCGTCCAGGTGGGCGCCGACCCGGCCGGCGTCCCAGGCCCCGTCGGCGATCACCAGGCGGTAGCGGTAGGCGAAGGACTCCCCGGGCGGCAGCGCGAACTCCTCGAAGAACGCCCAGGAGAACGCGACCGTCGGCACCGGCGTGGCCCGCACGAACCAGTGCGAGGGGTGGATCGCGCTCCCGCCGTCCAGGTTCTCCGGCGCGTGCGCGAAGACGAGCGTCGAGTGGCCGTCGCTCCCGTCGCGCTCCGCGGTGAAGGCGAGCCACGGGCCCTGCGTGCCCATCAGCCTCTCGGCGCCGGCACCGGCGTCCGGGGCGAACACGGTGCCGCCGGTGAAGTCGCGGGGGCCGCGCCACTGGAGGCCGGTGTAGCCCGCCATCTCCCGGCCCGCGGTGGTCGGCGAGCCGAAGACCAGCGGCTCGGCCCGGAGGTTGGTGAGGCGGATCGACCAGTCCAGGGACCAGGCGCCGGCCTCCTCGTCGACCGAGTGGACGGCGAGCCCGCGTTCCTCCCGGGCCCACTCGGCACCGCCGTTCTCGACCCAGGTCAGGTGTTCGGTGACGTCGAGCCGGTCGTCGCCGGCCGTGAAATCCGGGAAGCCGTCGTGTCGCATGGCGCCGACGCGCTCGGGCAGCGGCAGGTAGCCCTCGCCGTGGACGTAGGAGTTGCCGCCCCAGAAGTTCTGGCCGGAGAGGTGACTGGCCGTCATCTGCACGCCCTTGTGCCAGCGGTGGTCGTTCGGCCGGTAGCCGGTGACCGTGTGCCCGGCGAGGGTGCGCACGGGATGAGCGTAGGGCTTGCGGCACTCGAAGGCCTCGGGATCGGGGCGGTAGACGTAGCGGAGGATCTCGGTGCCGTTCGCCGCCGTGACCGCGATGTGGTCGCCATGGGTGTGACCGACGCGCAGGGTGCTCATGCGCGCCCCCCGGGAGCCCAGCCGGGGTGGCCGCCGTGCATGGCCGGGTGGAACGGGTCGCCGCGACCGATGTCGCCCGCGTTCACCGGCCGGCCGGTGAACGCCGCCTTGTACAGGGCGGCGGCGAACTCCAGCGTCCCCCGGGCCTCGGCACCGCTGCCGGGCGGTCTCGCCCCCGCGTCCCAGGCGTCCAGCACGGCGCCGAGCTGCGCGGTGTGCGAGCTCGGCACGTCCGCCGCCGGGGTGCGCCAGGCAGCGGCGCGCGCGGGGTCCACGTGCCGGGCCGGAGTGTAGGTCCAGTCCTCGTTGCGGTGCCCGTACAGGTGGGTGAGCTCCACGGTGGCATCGGCGCAGTCGACGCGGACACGGCTCACCTCGTCCGGGGAGAGCACGCTGTTGACGACGGTGGCGAGGGCGCCGTTCGCGAAGCGCACCAGGGCCGTGGAGACGTCCTCGCTCTCGGTGTCGTGGACCAGGCGCGCGGCCATGGCCCGGATCTCCCGCCAGGGCCCGAGCAGGTGCAGCAGCAGGTCGTACTGGTGGATGCCGTGGCCCATCGTCGGGCCGCCGCCCTCGGTGGCCCAGCGCCCGCGCCAGGGCGTCGCGTAGTAGGCGGCGTCGCGGTGCCAGGTGGTCTGGCAGTGCGCGACCAGCGGGGCGCCGAGCTCGCCGCTCGCGATCAGCTCCCGGGCGTGCGCGGCGCCGGAGCCGTACCGGTGCTGGAGGATCACGGAGGCGTAGGCCCCGGACGCCTCCTCCGCCGCCGCGATGTCGTCGTACTCGGCGAGGGACAGGCACAGCGGCTTCTCGCACAGCACCCAGGCCCCGGCCTCGAGCGCGGCCACCGCCTGGTCCCGGTGCAGGGACGGCGGTGTGCCGATGAGCACCAGGTCGGGGCGGACCTCGTCCAGCATGGCGCCCGTCGAGGTGAAGCCGGCGACGTCACCGCCCGCGGCCCGCCGGAAGGCGTCGAGCCGGGCCCGGTCCACGTCGACGGCGGCGACCAGTTCCACGCGGTCGGCGTGGGCCGCGAGCGCGGGCAGGTGGCCGCCGGTGACGACGGCGCCGGTACCGACCACGGCGACGCGGCGGCGGGCGGGGGGTGGGGACATGCGGTCCTCCTCTGACGGCGGCGGACGGCCCGCGCTCCGGGCCGCGGGTGCGCCTTCGCGGACACTCGCGAAGGCTTAGAAAGCGCTTGCCCTCCGGCGCACCCTAGATCGCGGAGGAAGCACCCCACAAGCCCTCGCGGGAGCCGCGGACGGGAGACCGGAGCGGGTCCCAGCGTTTGCGGGACCGGCGGGCGGCTGGTCGACTGTCGCGGGGGGCGAGCCGGTCGCACCGCGCCGGTGCGGACCCTTCAGCTCTTCTCCGGAAGGAGTACAGGCGTGAGCACCCCGAAGCCGTCGGCACAGCAGCAGAGCTCCGACGGCAGCCAGCCCTGGCTGCACCAAAGGGGCCGGACCATCCAGGAGTTCGGCACCGTCAAGCAGTTCCCCGTGGCGATGTCCATGGAGACCCGCCTCTACTCGTGCCAGCGGCTCAACAAGGTCCTGGCGGACACCCGCATCCTGCACGATCTGTACAAGAAGTATCACTGGCTCATGCGCGGGGCGACGTTCTACCAACTCCACCTGCTGCTGGACAGGCACGCCGGGGAGCAGCTGGAGCTGATCGACACCGTCGCGGAGCGCGTCCAGACGCTCGGCGGCGTGGCGATCGGCGACCCCCGGCACGTCGCGGAGATCACCACGGTGCCGCGCCCGCCGGACGGCGTGGAGGAGGTCCCGGCGATGCTCTCCCGGCTGCTGGAGGCGCACGAGCTGATCCTCACCGACTGCCACGACGCCGCGGCCCGCACCCAGGAACTCGGCGACGACGGCACGAACGACCTCCTGGTCTCCGAGGTCGTGCGGACCAACGAGCTCCAGGCCTGGTTCCTCGCGGAGCACCTCGTCGACACGCCTCTCGTGCACGTCTGACCGACCTCCGAGGCCGGCCCGTACCGCACCCGCGGTCACCCCGCGCCCGCCGCCGAAGCGCCTCGCCGCTCTTTCACCTCCGCTGTGAAAGTGTCCCGTCATGGCCCACATGCCCTCCGATTCCCCCGGCGCCCGTGCCCAGCCGCCGACGCGCGGTCAGAAGTGGTCTACGTTCCGGCAGTCGCCGTTCTGGCCGGCCACCGTGCTGGTGCTCATCCTCGCGGCGGCGGCCGGACTCTTCGCGGGCTCGTACACCTACTCCATGGCGAACCCGACGCCGCACTCGATCCCGACGGCCGTGGTCGGCCCGTACGACCAGGGACGCGGCAAGGCCTTCCTGGACGGCCTGGAGCAGGCGCTGAACGCCTCGGTGAGGCTGCACCCCTACGACACCACCGCCGCGGCGCGCGACGCGATCGAGGACCAGAAGGTCTTCGGGATCTTCGAACTGCACGACAACGGGCGGACGGCCGTGCTCGACCTGTCCAGCGCGTCGGGCGCCTCCGTCGCCGAGGTGCTGGAGCAGACCGCCCCGGCGGTGGGGAAGAAGACCGGGGTCGCGGTCACCGTCCGGGACATCAATCCCCTCCAGGAGGGCGACCCGCGCGGACTGGCGATCTTCTACATCTCCCTGGCCGCCGTGATCATCGGCTTCGTCGGGGCGATCCAGCTCAGCGTGCACGCCCGTTCCCTGACCCCGTTCGAACGCATCCTCTTCACGATCGCCTACGCGCTGCTCGGCGGGTTCGCCATCGCCGCGACCGTGGACTGGCTGCTGGGCGCGCTCGACCTGCCGTTCGCGCAGTCGTGGTCGATCCTGACGCTCACCCTGTTCACCAGCGGCATGGTGTTCACGATGTTCAACACCCTCTTCGGGCGGTGGGCGATGCTGCCGACCTGGGGGCTCATGGTGCTGCTCGGCAATCCCTCGTCCGGCGGCGCGGTGTCCTGGCCGCTGCTGCCGTCCCCGCTGGGCGAGATCGGCCGGTGGCTGCCGCCGGGCGGCTCGGTCAACGCGCAGCACACGGCCGTGTACTTCCAGGGCCACCAGCACCTGTTCCCGTACCTGGTGCTGGGCGGGTGGGCGCTGCTGTCCTGCGCGGTGTTCTGGACCTGGCGGCACCGCCACCCGGGCGGCCGCGAGAAGAGCCAGGCCGACGCCGAGTCCTGACCTGCCGCCCCGTCCGCCCCGCGGATCTGTTCCGGCCGCCGCCCGGCTGCGATCATGAGACGGGAGTCCCCGCCACCGGTTGGAGTGCACATGGCCCTCGACATCGACGCGATCCGCGCGCAGATACCCGCCCTCAAGTCCGGCACCGCCCGCTTCGACGCGCCCGGCGGCACCCAGACCCCGCAGCCCGTCATCGACGCCGTCGCGGAGACCCTGGCCGCCCCGCTGGCCAACCGGGGGCGGACCACCGAGGGCGAGCGCAACGCGGACGGCATCGTCACCGGAGCCCGCGCCGCCCTGGGTGACCTGCTCGGCGCCGATCCGCGCGGCGTGGTCTTCGGACGGAGCGCCACGCAGCTGGCGTACGACCTGTCCCGGACGCTCGCCAGGACGTGGGGGCCCGGTGACGAGGTGGTCGTCACCCGCCTCGACCACGACTCCAACATCCGGCCCTGGACGCAGGCGGCCCGGGCGGCCGGGGCGACCGTGCGGTGGGCCGACTTCGACCCGGCCACCGGGGAACTGCTGCCCGAGCACATCGGGGCGGTGCTGTCCCCGCGCACCCGGCTGGTCGCGGTCACGGCCGCGTCCAACCTCATCGGCACCATGCCCGACCTGCCGGCCGTCGCCCGGCTCGCGCACGGCGTGGGGGCACTGCTGCACGTCGACGCCGTGCACTACGCCTCGCACGCCGCCGTCGACCTGGCCGCGCTCGGCGCGGACACGCTGGTGTGCTCGCCGTACAAGTTCCTCGGCCCGCACCTCGGCGTGCTGGCGGCCCGGCCCGATTTTCTGGAGACCCTGCGCCCGGACAAGCTGCTGCCCTCGAGCGACGCCGTCCCCGAGCGCTTCGAGCTGGGCACGCTGCCGTACGAGCTGCTGGCCGGCGCCCGCGCCGCGGTGGACTTCCTCGCGGACCTCGCGCCGGGCACCTCCGGCGGCCGGCGGGAGCGGCTGGCCGCGTCCTTCGCGGCGCTGGAGGCCCACGAGGACTCCCTGCGGGGCCGCATCGAGCGGGGGCTGTCCGAGCTCGGCGGGATCACGGTGTACTCGCGGGCCGCGCGGCGCACGCCGACACTGCTGTTCACGGTGGCGGGCCTGCGCCCGGCCGAGGTCTACCGCCTGCTGGCCGAGCGGGGGGTCGACGCCCCCGCCGGGTCCTTCTACGCGGTGGAGGCCTCCCGTCACCTGGGGCTGGGCGACGAGGGCGGCGTCCGGGTCGGTCTCGCGCCGTACAGCAGCGCGGACGACGTGGACCGGCTGCTGACGGCGCTGGGCGGCCTTTCCCGCTGACCGTCGCTCACGCCAGGGGCACGCTCACCTCGCCGCTGCCCTTGGCGCTCGCCCCGCCCGCGACGCGCACGGTGAACGGACGCCCGGTCCCGCTCGCGGTGACCCGCAGGACGTCGCCGTCGCGCCGGACGCGGAAGGTCGCGGCCGGGGCGCCCAGCAGGTCGGGCACGGTGACCTCGGCGGTGTACCCGGGCGCGGCGGTGGGGTGCACCAGCAGCACCGGGGCGTCCAGCCAGTCGCCGTCGGGGCGCCGGTCGTCCGAGGCCAGCGGCAGGACGGCGCCCTCGCGGACGTACAGCGGGAGGCTGTCGTAGCCGTGCCGTTCGGTGCGCCACGCCGGGCCGGTGACGCGCTCGCCGGACAGCAGGTGCGTCCAGGTGCCCTCGGGGAGGTACACCTCGACGTCGCCGTCCTCCGTGAAGACCGGGGCGACCAGGAGGTCGGGGCCGAGCATGTACTGGCGGTCCAGCGGACGGCAGCCGGGATCGTGCGGGAACTCCAGGACCATGGGCCGCATCACCGGCACGCCGGTCCGGTGGGCCTCGGCGGCGGCCCCGTACAGGTAGGGCATCAGACGGTGCTTGAGCAGGGTGAAGCGGCGGGCCACGTCGACGGCCTCGTCGCCGAACTCCCACGGCACCCGGTACGACGAGGAGCCGTGCAGGCGGCTGTGCGAGGAGAGCAGGCCGAAGGCCAGCCAGCGCTTGAAGACCGCCGGGTCGGGCGTGCCCTCGAAGCCGCCGATGTCGTGGCTCCAGAAGCCGAAGCCGCTCAGGGACAGGGACAGGCCGCCCCGGAGCGACTCGGCCATCGCCTCGAAGGAGGACCAGCAGTCGCCGCCCCAGTGGACGGGGTACTGCTGGCCGCCCGCGGTCGCGGAGCGGGCGAAGAGGACGGCCTCGCCCTGCCCGCGTTCCTTCTCGAGGAGTTCGAAGACGGTCCGGTTGAACAGGTGGGTGTAGTAGTTGTGCATCCGCTCCGGGTCGGACCCGTCGTGCCAGACCACGTCGGTGGGGACGCGCTCGCCGAAGTCGGTCTTGAAGCAGTCCACGCCCTGGTCGAGCAGCGGCTTGAGCTTGCCGGCGAACCAGTCGCGGGCGGCCGGGCTGGTGAAGTCGACCAGGCCCATCCCGGCCTGCCACAGGTCCCACTGCCAGATGTCGCCGTTCGGCCGGCGCACCAGGTGCCCGAGGGCGGCGGCCTCGTCGAAGAGCGGAGACTTCTGGGCGATGTAGGGGTTGATCCAGACGCTGACCTTCAGCCCGCGTGCCTTGAGCCGGGCGAGCATGCCCTCCGGGTCGGGGAAGACCTCCGGGTCCCACTGGAAGTCGCACCACTGGTACTCGCGCATCCAGAAGCAGTCGAAGTGGAACACGGTCAGCGGGATGCCGCGCTCGGCCATGCCGTCGACGAACGACGTCACCGTCCACTCGTCGTAGGACGTGGTGAACGACGTGGTGAGCCACAGGCCGAAGGACCAGGCGGGCGGCAGGGCGGGGCGGCCCGTGAGGGCGGTGTAGCGGGTGAGGACGTCCTTGGGGGTGGGGCCGGCGACGACGTAGTACTCCAGCGTCTGGTCCTCGACGCTGAACTGCACCTGCCCGACGGACTCCGAGCCGACCTCGAAGGAGACCGCGCCGGGGTGGTTGACGAAGACGCCGTAGCCCCGTGAGGAGAGGTAGAACGGGATGTTCTTGTAGGCCTGCTCGCTGCTGGTGCCGCCGTCCGCCTGCCAGATGTCGACGACCTGGCCGTTCTTCACGAACGGGGTGAAGCGCTCGCCGAGCCCGTAGATCTGCTCGCCGACGCCGAGCGCCAGCCGGCTCAGCATGTGGTGCGCGCCGTCGCCGGTCGTGGCGAACGCGGTGCTCTTGGCGTTCGCGTGGGTCAGTTCGCGGCCGTCGGCGTCGTGGAAGGTGAGGCCCCAGGGGCCGGCGCTGTCCAGGCGCAGGGTCAGCGGGCCGCTGGTCAGCTCGGTGACCGTGCCGTCCTCGCGCACCGCGCCGGCGCCGTCGGGGGTTTCCGTGAGGGCGAAGTCGGGGCCCGGGCGGTGCTTGCCCGCGTGGTGGGTGACCCGCACGCCGATGACGCCCTCGACGGGGGAGAAGCACTCGACCGTGAGGAGCGGGGCGTTGAGCGTGTCGCCGCGCCGCGTCACCTTCTTCACGGCGGCATGGGCGGTGAAGCGCTTCGATTCGGTGCGTACAGCGCGTACCTCAGTGGCGTACGACAGGTGCACGCCCTCGCGGATGAGCCAGAAGCCGTCGGTGAACTTCATGATCTTCCTTGGATGGGGCGGGAACGGTCGAGTGGGTGCGCGGAGGCCGTCCCACAGCGTTTTGATCGTACACAGAACAAAACCGGAAACCGAGGCCCCCGGTCGACCTTTACCGCTCTGATCAGGCGCGATCACGTAAAAGAACGACGCCTTCACCCGGCGGAAGAACGAGATGGAGGCCGTCTACCCCTAGCGCCGCAGCCCGCCTCTGACGTATTAGTCATCACAACAAACAAAACAGTCCGGCAAGGAAGCCGGATCGTACGACAGCAAGGGCCGCATGATGTCGAAGCGCTTCAACGCCGCGCACCGCGGGCGCGAACGCTCACGCAGAGCCGTCGTCCCGCTCGCCACCGTCTCCGTCCTGGTCGCCGGAACGGCACTGACCGGCTGCGGGCAGCAGCGCGACGCCGATGTGTACACCGTGATGAACTCCTCGACCGACGAGTCGTACCACCGCTGGGACGCGGAGGCGATGGCCCGCTGCGGGGAGCAGCTGGGCGTCACCATCGAGCAGCAGAGCGTCCCCGCGGCGCAGGTGATGACGAAGGCGCTGCGCATGGCGTCGTCCAAGTCACTTCCGGACATCGTCCAGTTCGACGCCTCCGAGATGCCCACGTTCGCCGACGCCGGTGGCCTCGTCGACCTCCGGACGCTCGGGCTGAGCACGAAGGACATCCCCGACGGCATCGTCGACTTCGGCTCGTACGAGGGGACGTACTACGGCGCGGCCCGCTCCGTGAACACGCTCGCCCTCTTCTACAACAAGGACGTGCTGGACAAGGCGGGTGTCCGGGTGCCCGCCACCTGGGCCGAGCTGCGCGAGGCCGCCAGGACGCTCACGCGGGGCAAGCAGTACGGTCTGGCGCTCAGCGCGGGCGGCGCGGAGGACGGCGTCTTCCAGTTCACGCCGTTCATGTGGTCCAACGGCGGCGACGAGACGAAGCTGGACAGCCCGCAGGTCGCCGGGGCGCTCGACTACTGGAAGAGCCTGCTGAAGGACGGTTCGCTGTCGAAGTCGACGGTCAACTGGACCCAGGCCGACGTCAACGACCAGTTCATGGCCGGCAACGCGGCGATGATGATCAACGGCCCGTGGCAGGTGGAGACCCTCAACACCGACAAGTCGCTGCACTGGGGCATCGCGCGGATTCCGGTGCCCGAGGCCGGTGACGACTCGGTGGGACCACTGGGCGGCGCGGTGCTCACCGTGCCGAGGACGGGCGACGCGGCACGCGAGAGGACGGCCGGTAGGATCGTCGCCTGCCTGGCCGGCCAGAAGGAGCAGCTGACCTACGCGCTCAACAGCTGGATGGTCCCGGCGAACGCCAAGGCCGCGGCCGTGTGGCGCGAGCGGGTGCCCGAACTGGACGCCCTCGCCGACCAGGTCGCCACCGCCCGGTCCCGGACCGCCAAGCTCGGCGCCGGCTGGTCGGGGGTGTCGCTCGCCCTGCAGAGCGCTTTCCAGTCCGCCCTGACCGGCCAGTCCAGCGAGGCCGCACTGAAGCGCGCCCAGCAGCGGGCCACGAGCGGGAACTGAG